>NZ_JBMHLZ010000001.1:0-4800000 GCF_049179195.1 Micromonospora sp. WMMA1923 | reverse complement strand
TCGGTGCTGCGGGTCCGGATCGCGTTCATGCTGCTGCTCGGGCTGAGCGGGCTCGGCCTGCTGCTCTACGCCGCCTTCTGGGCGGTGGTGCCGCTGCGGCCCGGTGACACCGCCGTACCGGCTCGACGCGACCTCCACCAGCTCCTGCCGTTCGTACTGATCGGCCTGTTGGTCCTGATGGTCCAGGTGTTCGTCTTCGACTCGGTCGGCGCGGCCGGCACCGCCGGCTGGCTGGTGGCGATCATCGCGGTCGGGGCCGGGGTGATCTGGCACCAGTCCGCCCCGGAGCGACGCCGCCAGTGGGGCGATTCGATGCCGGTGCCGTGGTTGGGCGCGGTGGTGGAGGAGACCGACCGGCGGGCCTTCGTGTTGCGCTTCATCGGCGGCGGGGTCCTGGTCGCGGTGGGCATCATCGGGGTGGCCGCGGTCTACTCCCCGGCGCAGAACTTCGACGCGGTGCTCAACGGCGTGATCTTCGCCCTGGTCGGGCTGGCCGGGGTCGGCGTGGTGGCGGCGCCGGTGCTCTGGCGTACGTTCAACCAGCTGCGCTCCGAGCGCGAGGGCCGGATCCGGGAGCAGGAACGCGCCGAGCTGGCCGCCATGGTGCACGACCAGGTACTGCACACGCTGGCGTTGATCCAGCGCAACGCCACCGACACCAAGATGGTGCAGCGGTTGGCCCGCGGGCAGGAGCGGTCCCTGCGCAGCTGGCTCTACAAGCCGACGGCGTCGCCGAGCGAACGGTTCGCCGCCGCCCTGGAACAGGCCGCCGCCGAGGTGGAGGACACCTTCGCGATCACCGTGGAGACGGTGGTGGTGGGGGACCGGGCGACCGACGAGAAGGTGGCGGCGCTGGTGGCGGCGGCCCGGGAGGCGTTGGTTAACGCCGCCCGGCACGCCGGGGTGCAGACCGTCTCGCTCTACGCCGAGGTGGAGCCGGAGCAGGTGAGCGCCTTCGTCCGGGACCGGGGCGCGGGCTTCGACCTCGACGGCGTGGAGAATCATCGGCACGGGGTCCGGGGTTCGATCATCGGACGGATGAAGCGGCACGGCGGCCGGGCGGAGATCCGTACCGGGCCGGGAGAAGGCACCGAGGTCCGGTTGATCATGCCGATGTCCCGGGACTCGTCACCAGCGGAGAGGGACAGTTGACCATGGCGGATCAGCCGATGGAACCGGTCGAGCAGGCGGAGGCCCGCCCCGAGCGGCTACGGGTCTTCCTGGTCGACGACCACGCGATGTTCCGGGCCGGTGTCCGGGCCGAGCTGGGCGTGCACGTCGAGGTGGTCGGAGAGGCCAGCACGGTCGCCGAGGCGGTCAGCCGGATCGCGGCCACCGCGCCGGACGTGGTCCTGCTCGACGTGCACATGCCCGACGGTGGTGGCCGGGCCGTGCTGGAGGCGATGCGCCGTACCCATCCCCAGGTGCGTTTCCTGGCGTTGAGCGTCTCGGACGCCGCCGAGGACGTGATCGGTCTGATCCGGGCCGGGGCGCGGGGGTACGTCACCAAGACCATCTCGCCGGACGAGTTGACCGCCGCGATCCGTCGGGTGGCCGACGGTGACGCGGTGTTCAGCCCCCGGCTGGCCGGTTTCGTGCTGGACGCCTTCGCCGCCCGGCCGGACGCCCCGGTCGCCGACCCCGAGCTGGACCAGCTCACCAACCGGGAGCGCGAGGTGCTGCGGCTGCTGGCCCGGGGGTACGCGTACAAGGAGATCGCCAAGGAGTTGTTCATCTCGATCAAGACGGTGGAGACGCACGTGTCGAACGTGCTGCGCAAACTCCAGATGTCGAACCGCTACGAGCTGTCACGATGGGCCGCCGACCGGCGTCTCGTGTGATCGTTTTTGGCGTACGATCCGGGCAAAGGTGAGATACCTCTACTTCCGGGGCTGACAAGCGTCCCTCGGGCGGTCGATAATGCCCCGTCGCGTTCTCGCGTGCGGGTGCATCCCCGCGGGGACGGCGGCGTCGCTCAACCCGCCCGAGCGGGTCACCCCTGCGGGAGAGGTACACGAATCTGATGTTCGGACAACGAGGACTGCGCTGGGCGCGGGTCGCCGCCGCGACCGTCGTCGGCAGTGCGCTCGCGCTCGGCGCGGCCAGCCCCGCCGCCGCCGAGGAGCCGGTCACCGGCAAGGCCAAGCAGGTACCCCGCACCGAGGTCACCCTCCAGCTCAACAGCAAGCCGGAGACCACCTCCGCGCTGGAGCTGAAGATCGGGGAGCAGACGGTCCCGGTCTTCTGCATCGACTTCCACACCCCGGTCGCCCTGAACAAGAACTACGAGGAGGGCACCTGGGACGAGTCCCAGGTGAAGAACCTCGGCAAGGTGCAGTGGGTGCTCACCCACGGCTACCCGAACGCCGACGCCGACGCGCTGCTCGCGGCGGCCGGCGCCGAACTGCCCGCCGACCTCAGCCCGGTACGTCGCCAGACGGTGCTGTACTTCGGCACCCAGACCGCCGTCTGGCACTTCAGTGACGGCATCCGGCTGGCCAACCGGGCCAACCGTCCGGAGCTGACCCGGCCGATCGAGTACACCGCGATCAAGAAGATCTACGACTACCTGATCACCAACGCCACCGACCAGCCCGAGCCGAAGGCCGAGCTGAGCATCGACCCGAAGGACGCCGAGGCGACCGCCGGAGCGAAGGCGGGTCCGTTCACGGTGCGTGGTCCGGCCGGTGACATCACGCTCGCGGTCGACGGCGGCACCGCCGTGGACGCCGAGGGCAAGCCGGTCACCTCGGTGGCCAACGAGGGTCAGTTCTGGCTGACCCGCGACGACGCCGGGAAGGTCTCCGTCACCGCCTCCGCCGACGAGTCGGTCTCCTTCGGCCGGGTGTTCCTCTTCCCCGGTGACAAGAACAAGCACCAGAAGTTGATCCTCGGCGGCAGCGCCGGCTCGAAGATCACCGCCAAGGCGGAGGCGACCTTCACCGCCGCGCCGTCGGAGTCGCCCTCTCCGACGCCGAGCGAGTCGCCGTCGGAGTCGCCGGTCCCGTCGCCGACCCCGTCGGAGTCGACCTCGGCCTCGCCGTCGGAGTCCGCGTCCCCCTCGGCCCCGGTGGCGAGCCCGGCCCCGTCGACCTCGCCGGTGAGCGGCGGCAGTGACCTGCCGCTTACCGGTTCGCCGATCGCGGTGGCGGCCAGCGCCGGGGTGCTGCTGCTCGCGGTGGGCGGGCTCACCGTCCTGCTGCTGCGTCGTCGCAAGCTGCGCTTCACCGCCTGACGGCGGCTGTAGTACCTGTAGTACCGCCTGGCGGCGGTCAACCACCGTCGTACCGTCCGACGGCCTCCGGCCCCGGCATCCGCACGTGGATGCCGGGGCCGGACCCGTTCCACGCCTGTCGATGCGGCCGAGGTCGGGGCGGGCGGGGGGCGACGGTGGTCTTGCCGGAGGTGCTGTCGCTCAGCGTGGCCGCCCGAGTTCCGGTAGTTCCGCCCAGCGGCACCATCGGCCGCCACCCCTATCCCTCTGCCGGTGAGTCGACCATGACCGCTCGGCGCGTCGTTGCTCCACCGGACGGACATTAATTCCTGGCTCGGCGGCGGCTGAGGAGGCCTCGTACTGAGGAGTAGGTCACCCTTCGGTGCCGCTTGGCGACCCGCTGAGGCGGTCCGATCTGACCGAGTTTTCCCAGCTCAGAGGGGGTGTCTTAGGGGGTTTCATGATCTTTTTTCAAGTATCGGACGCGTGCCGACCAACTAACGTCTTGATAACGGCACCTTCACGGAAGCGGCAGGTGGGTGTCACAGTTGCAACACCTCGGCCCCCTTGCGCGAGGCGCCTCACTCGGCATGCCGGCCGCGGAACGCTCCTGATCGAAGCGCTTCGTGGCCGTCTGTCCTGTGCGGCGTCGACCGTGAACGGGGGCAGTGGCCCGGCGGATCGGAGCATCAGGGGTGTCCCGATTTCCAGCGGAAAACCGGCGACCGGTGTGGTATGGGATCGCCGGGCGGTATACCCCCCACAACGTGCGTGAAACCCACGACGGCACCAGGTCAGAAAGAGGAGGCCCCTCCGAATGAGAGTCTCGAAGCGGGCGAGCAGCGTGGTCGCGGTGGGCGCGGCTTTCGCGCTCGTCGCGTCCGGCTGCTCCAGCGACAGCGATAGCGGCGAGGGCGGCAACAGCGCCGACGGCGCGATCACCATCCACGGCGTCCAGCCGGAGAACCCGCTGGTGCCGTCGAACACCACCGAGACCGGCGGCGGCAAGGTCGTCGACTGGCTCTGGACCGGCCTGGTGGAGTACCCGAACGACGGCAGCGCCCCGCGTAACGCCGTGGCCGAGTCGATCGACACCACCGACTCCAAGGTCTACACGGTCAAGATCAAGCAGGACACCAAGTTCCACGACGGCACCGTGGTCAAGGCCAAGAACTTCGTCGACGCCTGGAACTGGGCCGCGTACTCGCCCAACGGCGCCCAGAACGGCTCGTTCTTCGCCGACATCCAGGGCTTCGACGACGTCAACAAGCAGGACCCGGACGGCGAGGGCCCGCAGAAGGCCCCCGAGCCGACCGCCGAGACGATGTCCGGCCTGAAGGTCGTCGACGACTGGACCTTCGAGGTCACCCTGGCCGCGCCGACCGCCGTCTGGCCGACCAAGCTCGGCTACTCGGCGTACATGCCGCTGCCGGACGCCTTCTTCACCCAGAAGGCCGAGGACTTCGGACGCAAGCCGATCGGCAACGGCCCGGTCAAGTTCGTGTCCTGGGAAGACGACGTCCTGATCAAGCTGACGCGCTTCGACGACTACAACCTGCGCGACAAGATGAAGATCAAGGACGTCGACGTCAAGCTCTACCAGAGCGAGGACAGCGCCTACGCCGACCTGGTCTCGGGCAACCTCGACTGGACCGAGCAGGTCCCGGTCTCCGCGCTGGCGGGCGACAAGTGGAAGGGCGACCTCGGCGAGCGGGCCATCACCACCACCACCCCGATCACCGCGTTCATCGCCTTCCCGATCTACGACGCGCGGTACAAGGACGTCAACCTCCGCAAGGCGGTCTCGCTCTCGATCAACCGCCAGGAGATCGTCGACAAGATCTTCTTCGGCACCCGGCCGCCGGCGAAGAGCTGGGCCAACCCGCTCGCCCCGGGCACCGTTGACGGCAACTGCACCGTCTGCGACTACAACCCCGACGAGGCCAAGCGGCTCTTCGCCGCCTCCAGCGGCTTCGAGGGCGAGATGGTCTTCTACTACAACGCCGACTCCAGCCACAAGGAGTGGATGGAGGCCGTCGCCCAGCAGGTCAAGACCACCCTGGGCATCGAGGCCCGGGCCGAGGGCATGCCGACCTTCGCGGTCTTCCGCCAGGCGATCAACGCCAAGCAGATGAAGGGCCCGTACCGCGCCGCGTGGCAGCAGGACTACCCGGACATCGAGAACTGGATCAACCCGCTCTTCGTGACCGGTGGTTCCTCGAACGACGGTGGCTACAGCAACCCGCAGGTCGACGCGCTGGCCAAGGAGGCGGGCGGTCAGGCCGACATCAACGCCTCGCACGCCAAGTTCGCCGAGGCCGTCAAGCTGATCGACCAGGACGTGCCGAGCCTGCCGATCTACTACTACGCCAACCAGGGCGGGCACTCCGAGAAGATCAAGAAGCTCGAGGTCACCGCGGTCGGTGAACTCGACATCACCTCGGTCGAGCTCTGATCCCAGCACCTCAAGCCCCGGGTCGGGCTCACATATCCGTGAGCCCGGCCCGGGGCCGTTCCGCGCGGGACACCATCCCGCTCCCGCGCGTTGTCACCACCCGTGTCGGCCGTCCGACGCGTTCCTTCCTTGGAGGACCACCCCATGGGCCGTTATCTGGTGAGGCGGCTGCTCCAACTCGTACCGGTCTTCATCGGGACGACGTTCCTGATCTACTGGCTCGTCTGGTCCGTGCCCGGCGACCCGTTCGCCGGCAAGTGCGGCGAACGGCGCTGCCCCGAGCAGTACGTCACCTACATGACCGAGAAGTTCCATCTCGACCAGCCGCTCCTGGTGCAGTACGCGAACTACATGCGCAACCTGCTCACGGGCGACTTCGGGGAGACCTTCAGTGGTCGGTCGGTGAACGACATCATCGCCACGGCGTACCCGAACACGCTGAAGTTGGCGCTCGTCGCCCTGGCGATCGAGGCGGTCATCGGCCTCGTCGCCGGCGTGCTGACCGGTCTGCGCCGCAACGGCTTCCTGGACAACCTGGTCCTGGTCTCCACCATGTTCCTGATCGCCCTGCCGATCTTCGTCATCGGTTTCGTGCTGCAGTGGGTGCTCGGGTTCCAGCTGAAACTCATCAGCACCACGGTCTCGTCCGAGGTGAAGTTCTCCGAGCTCATCGTGCCGGGCTTCGTGCTCGGCAGCGCCTCCATGGCGTACGTGGCCCGGCTGGCCCGCACCAGCATCGCGGAGAACCGCCGGGCCGACTACGTGCGGACCGCCATCGCCAAGGGCCTGCCGATGCGCCGGGTGGTCGGTGTGCACCTGCTGCGCAACTCGCTCATCCCGGTGGTCACCCTGCTCGGCACCGACCTCGGTGCGCTGATGGGCGGTGCCATCGTCACCGAGGGCATCTTCAACGTCAACGGCATCGGCCGGCAGGTCTACCGGGCGATCACCACCAAGGAGAGTGCCACCGTGGTCTCCATCGTGGTCGTCCTGGTGGTCATCTACCTGGTGATGAACCTGCTGGTGGACCTGCTCTACGCAGCCCTGGACCCGAGGATCCGCTATGAGTGAGTTCCGCGAACGAACCGTCGTCGTCGGGCCCCGTGCCGACGCCGAGCGCAGTGAGGTGGCGGCATGAGCGACCCGCACTCCGCACCCATCGTCTCCACCCCGCCGTCGACCGCCCCGACGGAGGCCGGCTCCGGTTCTCCGACCGACGCCGGCCTGCCGGAGAACGCCCGCAAGAACAAGCCGCGCGGGCTGTTCGGTGACGCCTGGCGCGACCTGCGCCGCAAGCCGATCTTCTGGATCTCCTCGACGCTTATCGTCTTCTTCCTGGTACTCGCGGCCTTCCCCTGGCTGTTCACCTCGAAGGACGCGGTCAACGGCGCGCTGAGCAACAGCCTGGTGCCGCCGTCGGGCGACGCCTGGTTCGGCTACGACGTGCAGGGCCGGGACGTCTACGCCCGGGTGATCTACGGTGCCCGCGCCTCGATCATCGTGGCGTTGAGCGCGGTGGCCGGCACCCTGCTGCTCGGCGGGATGATGGGCATGGTCGCCGGCTACCTCGGTGGCTGGGTGGACGCCGTGCTCTCCCGGATCGCCGACGTCTTCTTCGGCCTGCCGTTCGTGCTCGGTGCGATCGTCATCCTGACCACCTTCAACGGGGTGGGCTCGGAGAACGGCAAGTGGGAGATCATGGGGCTGGTGACCATCTCCCTGGTGGTGCTGAGCTGGCCGGTCTCCATGCGGCTGATGCGCTCCTCGGTGCTGGCCACCAAGGAGGCGGACTACATCGTCGCGGCCCGCGCCCTCGGCGCGAGCACCGGACGGATCATCTTCAAGCACCTGCTGCCGAACTGTCTCGCCCCGCTGCTGGTCTACGGGACGATCATGGTCGGCTCCTTCATCGGTGCCGAGGCCACCCTCTCCTTCCTCGGCGTCGGCCTGAAGAGTCCGGTGGTCTCCTGGGGAATCATGATCAGTGAGGCGCAGAACTACCTTCGGGTCTCACCGTTCCTGCTCTTCTTCCCCGCCGGGTTCCTCGTCACCGCCGTACTGAGCTTCGTGATGCTCGGCGAGGCGGTCCGTGAGGCCTTCGATCCGAAACTCCGCTAGGGGAGGTTGAGTTGTCCGACATTCTCGTGTCCGAGCAGTCCACGCCGGGAGCCGGCGAGCGCCCGTCGGGCCGCCTCCTGGAGGTCGAAGACCTGCGGGTGGAATTCCGTACCCGGGACGGCGTTGCCAAGGTCATCAACGGGGTGACGTACCACGTCGACGCGGGGGAGACCCTCGCCGTGCTCGGCGAGTCCGGCTCCGGCAAGAGCGTCACCGCGCAGGCCGTCATGGGCATCCTCGACACCCCGCCCGGCTTCGTCACCGGCGGTCAGGCCCGCTTCCACGGCAAGGACATGCTGGCCATGTCCTTCGAGGAGCGCCGGAAGATCCGTGGCGAGGGCATCGCCATGATCTTCCAGGACGCGCTCTCCGCGCTGAACCCGGTCTTCACCGTCGGGTTCCAGATCGCCGAGCAGTTCCGGTTCCGCCGGGGCATGAGCCGCGGCGACGCCAAGAAGCGCGCCATCGAGATGCTCGACCAGGTCAAGATCCCGAATGCGGCGAGCCGGTTCAACCAGTACCCCCACCAGTTCTCCGGCGGCATGCGGCAGCGCGCGATGATCGCGATGTCGCTGGCGCTGGACCCGGAGGTGCTGATCGCCGACGAGCCGACCACCGCGCTGGACGTGACCGTGCAGGCCCAGATCATGGACCTGCTCGCCGAACTCCAGCGGGAACGGCAGATGGGCCTGATCCTGATCACCCACGACCTCGGCGTGGTCGCCGACGTCGCCGACCGGATCGCCGTCATGTACGCGGGCCGGATCGTCGAGGAAGCCGACGTGTACGAGCTGTACGCCAAGCCGGCGCACCCGTACACCCTCGGCCTGCTCGACTCCATCCCGCGGATGGACGAACGGGGCCAGCAGCTCCGTACGATCAAGGGTCTTCCGCCGAACCTGATGAACATCCCGCCGGGCTGCCCGTTCAACCCGCGCTGCCCGATGGTGCAGCCGGTGTGCCGGGAGAAGGTCCCGCCGCTGCTGCAGCTCGGCCCGACCCGGGCCAGCGCCTGCCACTTCGCCGAGGAGCTGGTGAGCCGTGACTGAGAACATCCTGGAGATCCGGGACCTGGTCAAGCACTACCCGGTCACCCGTGGAATCGTCTTCAAGAAGACCATCGGCCAGGTCAAGGCCGTCGACGGGGTCTCCTTCGAGCTGAAGGCCGGGGAGACCCTCGGCCTGGTCGGCGAGTCGGGCTGCGGCAAGTCGACGCTGGCCCGGGTGCTGATGAACCTGGAGAAGCCGACCGCCGGCGGGGTGTTCTACAAGGGCCAGGACATCTCCACCTTCTCCGGCGGCGCGCTGCGCCGGCTGCGGCGGCAGATCCAGCTGGTCATGCAGGACCCGTACACCTCGCTGAACCCCCGGATGACCGTCGGTGACCTGATCGGCGAGCCGTTCGAGATCCACTCGGACGTCGCGCCGAAGGGCAGCCGCCGGGACAAGGTCAAGGAACTGCTGGACCTGGTCGGCCTCAACCCGGAGCACATCAACCGGTACCCGCACCAGTTCTCCGGCGGCCAGCGGCAGCGGATCGGCATCGCCCGGGCGCTCGCCCTGCGGCCCGAGATCATCGTCTGCGACGAGCCGGTGTCGGCGCTGGACGTGTCGATCCAGGCCCAGGTGATGAACCTGCTGGAGAAGCTCCAGGACGAGCTGGGCCTGTCGTACGTCTTCATCGCCCACGACCTGTCGGTGGTGCGGCACCTCTCCGACCGGGTCGCGGTGATGTACCTCGGCAAGATCGTGGAGATCGGCACCGAGGACGAGATCTACGAGCGGCCGACCCACCCGTACACCCAGGCGTTGCTCTCCGCGGTGCCGGTGCCGGACCCGACCCTGCGATCGAGCAAGGCGATCATCCGGCTGACCGGCGACGTACCCTCGCCGATCAGCCCGCCGTCGGGTTGCCGGTTCCGGACCCGCTGCTGGAAGGCGCAGGAGATCTGCGCCGAGCAGGTGCCGGCGCTGGAGGTCCGGGACGGCTCGGACCATCCGAGCGCCTGCCACTTCGCCGAGAAGCGCGAGATCGTGGCCAGCCACGAGGCGTGACCCACGCCACGGCCGTCTGTCGAGCCGCCGTCCGACGTCACCCCTGACGCCCGGACGGCGGCTCGCCCGTTTCCGACCCGGCCCCCGTGGCCCGCCCGGCCTGTGTCGTCCGCCCGGCCCGCCCGGCCCGCGTCGTCCGCCCGGCCCACATCGTCCGCCCGGCCCGCGTCGGCACCGCCTTATTCACGTCGCCCGGCCGTCGGCCCCTGCCCGCCTCGCCCCGCCGGTGCGGGGTCGGTTAGAAGGGGGCCCTTCTATACCGAAAGCGTTAACAGGGGGCCCTTCCTTACAGGGGGCCGCGGCCGGCGCGGAGCAGGAGCAGGGCGAGTTGGGTGCCGTCGGCGCCGAGGGCGAGCCGGAAGCGCTCCAGGATCTCCCGCTCGCGGGAGAGCACCAGCCGGGTGCCGCCGGAGGCGATCCGGGTCGCGCCGACCTGCTGCGACAGGCCGGCCCGCTCCTGCCACAGCTCGATCAGGGTCCGGTCGATCTGGTCGATCCGTTCCCGGATCTCGACGATCCGGGCTGCGGCCGCCGGCTCGTCGGTGCCGGTGCCCGGGCTCGCCGGATCGGTCTGCGTCGGTGCCGCGTCCGGCGTGTCAGCCGCCGCGCGTGCCACGCCGCCGTTCTGCTCCACCACGTCTGTCATCATCGTCGTACCCCTCGGACGTCGGGCCCGGTGTCCGGATCCCGGAACAAAAAGCCCCGGGCTCCTGTGAGCCCGGGGCTTTTCGTAGGTCTGGTTGATCAGGCGCGACCCACGGCTGCCGGACTCCCGGTGCCGTAGTAAAAGTAGAAGCGCTGACCCAACACGTCGTCGAGTATGCCGTCGCCGCCGGTCCGGCGCAAGCAGCCCCCGACCCGGTCCACCAGCCGGGACGCGGGCGGCCCGGGTACTGCCGCGGTGGCGTCGCCGGGCGGTGGCAGCCGCCTTGTCCGGGAAGTGTCCGGGGGTCGGCATAGACTCGCCGTGCGATGCATCCTCTCTTCGACATTCCCGCGTCCCCGTCCGCGCCAGCGCCCGAGCCCATGCCGCCGCGCCGGTCCGGGCCGCCCGCCCGGCTTGATCCACAGGCCCTGGTCGAGGGCCTCAACGGGCCCCAGCGTGACGCGGTCACGCACGCCGGCTCACCGCTGTTGATCGTGGCCGGGGCCGGGTCGGGCAAGACCCGGGTGCTCACCCACCGGATCGCGTACCTGCTCGCCGCGCGCCAGGTGCATCCCGGCGAGATCATCGCGATCACCTTCACCAACAAGGCCGCCGGCGAGATGAAGGAACGGGTCACCGACCTGGTCGGCCCGCGCGCCCGGCTGATGTGGGTCTCCACCTTCCACTCCGCCTGCGTACGCATCCTGCGCGCCGAGCACCAGCACGCCGGCCTGAAGTCGACCTTCTCGATCTACGACGCCGACGACTCCCGGCGGCTGATGCAGTTGGTCACCCGCGAGTTGGATCTCGACCCGAAGCGTTACCCGGCGCGCGGGCTGGCCGCCCAGGTCTCCAATCTCAAGAACGAGCTGGTCGATCCGGAGGAGTTCGCCGGGCGGGCCAAGGGCCCCAACGAGCGGGCTCTCGCCGAGGCGTACACGCTCTACCAGCGGCGACTGCGTGAGGCGCACGCGCTGGACTTCGACGATCTGATCATGACGACGGTGCACCTGCTCCAGTCGCACCCGCACGTCGCGGAGGGCTACCGCCGCCGTTTCCGGCACGTCCTGGTCGACGAGTACCAGGACACCAACCACGCCCAGTACACCCTGATCAAGGAGCTGGTCGCCGGCACCGAGGGGATCGAGCCGGCCGAGCTCTGCGTGGTCGGCGACGCCGACCAGTCGATCTACGCGTTCCGGGGTGCGACGATCCGCAACATCCTGGAGTTCGAGCGGGACTTCACCGACGCCCGGACGATCCTGCTGGAGCAGAACTACCGCTCCACCCAGACCATCCTGAGCGCGGCCAACGCGGTGATCGACCGGAACACCTCCCGCAAGCCCAAGCGCCTGTGGAGCGACGCCGGGGCCGGCGAGCAGATCGTCGGGTACGTCGCCGACACCGAACACGCCGAGGCGGACTGGGTCGGGCGGGAGGTCGACCGACTGGTCGACGAGCACGCCGCCCGCCCCGGTGACGTGGCCGTCTTCTACCGCACCAACGCCCAGTCGCGGGTCTTCGAGGAGGTGTTCATCCGGGTCGGCCTGCCGTACAAGGTGGTCGGCGGGGTGCGCTTCTACGAGCGCAAGGAGGTCCGCGACGCGCTGGCGTACCTGCGTGCGGTGGTCAACGACGACGACACGGTGAGTCTGCGCCGGGTGCTCAACACCCCACGCCGGGGCATCGGTGACCGGGCCGAGGCGTGCGTGGAGGCGCTGTCCGGCCGGGACCGGATCTCCTTCGGCGCGGCGCTGCGCCGGGCCCGGGAGGCACCGGGGATCTCCAGCCGGGCCGCCAACGGCATCGCCGACTTCGTCGCCCTGCTCGACGCCGCCCGGGAGTTGGCCGAGACCGGCACCCCGGAGGAGGTGCTGGAGTCGGTGCTCACCCGTTCGGGCTATCTGACCGAGCTGGAGGAGAGCCTGGACCCGCAGGACGCCGGCCGGGTGGACAACCTCCAGGAGCTGGTGAGCGTCGCCCGGGAGTACACCGAGCGGGTCGAGGCCAGCGGCGCCGAGGACGAGCGGGCCACCCTGGCCGGTTTCCTGGAGCAGGTCGCCCTGGTCGCCGACGCCGACCAGATCCCCAAGCCGCCCGAGGGCACCGAGGCCGACGACGACACCCCCCACCAGGGTGTGGTCACCCTGATGACCCTGCACACCGCCAAGGGGCTGGAGTTCCCGGTGGTCTTCCTGACCGGGCTGGAGGACGGCGTCTTCCCGCACCTGCGCTCGCTGGGCGACACCCGGGAGTTGGAGGAGGAGCGCCGGCTGGCGTACGTCGGCATCACCCGGGCCCGGCAGCGGCTCTACCTGTCCCGGGCGGTGACCCGGTCGGCCTGGGGTCAGCCGGCCTACAACCCGCCGTCGAGGTTCCTGGAGGAGCTGCCGCCGGAGCTGGTCCGCTGGGAGCGTACCGAGGGGTCGTACACCGCCTGGGGTGGTGGCGGCGGTGGGGTCGGCGGCCGGGCGGACCGCCCCGGCGGCTTCGGCGAGCGCACCGGCGGCTTCGCCGGGGGCACCCCGAAGGCGGCGCAGCTGGCCAAGCGGCTCGGGGTCGACGGCAGCCGGCTGGCCACGGCCAGCGAGCTGCCCCAGGGCCCCAAGGTCGCGACCGGGGACCGGGTGAACCACCAGCGGTACGGCCTGGGCCGGGTGCTCGCCGTCGAGGGGCACGGCGCGGGCGCCCGAGCCCAGATCGACTTCGGGGACCAGAAGATCTGGCTGGTGCTCCGGCACGCGCCGATCGACAAGCTCTGACCGCTCCGTCGAGGGCCGGGCCCGCGACGGTCAGCAGCCGAGGTCCACGCCGCGTTCGCGCATGAACGGGGCGGGGTCGAGCTGGTTCCACAGCTGTCCCTGGTGTACCTCGAAGTGCAGGTGCGGGCCGGTGGAGTCGCCGGTCGAGCCCTCGCTGCCGATCCGCTGGCCGGCGTCGACCGAGGCTCCCACGGCGACCGTCGCCTCGCTGAGGTGGGCGTAGTGGGTCAGGTAGCCGTTGCCGTGGTCGAGGACCACCGAGATGCCGTACCCGGCGAAGTCCCAGCCGGCGTTGACGACCGTGCCGGCGGCGGCGGCCCGGACCGGGGTGCCGGCCGGCGCGGCCAGGTCGATGCCGGCGTGCAGGACGCCCCACCGCGGTCCGTAGCAGGAGGTGACGGAGGCCCCGGGCATCGGGTTGACCCAGCTGGGCTTCGGCGCGCTGGCGGTCTTCGCCCGGGTCGGCTCCGGCTTGGGCTTCGCCGTGGCGGTGGCCTTCCGGGTGGCCTTGCGGGTGGGGGCCGGGGTGCTGGCGCTGGCCGAGGGGGCGGCCGTCGTGGCGCTCGGGGACGGGCTGGCCGTGGTGGGGCTGGGCGTGGGACTGGCCGGTGGAGCGGATTCGCGTACCGATCGGTCGGCGCGGGCGTCGGCCTCGGCGCGGGCGTCGGCGTCGAGCACGACTGCGGTGGGCTGCTGCGGCTCGTCGGCGCGGTTGGCGGTGACCGCGACGCCGGTCAGGCCGAGGCCGACCAGGGCGGCCGCTCCGGTGATCAGCCAGCGGTTACCGGGATGCCACCGGGGCCGCCGGTGCCGGGCCGGGTTGATGTCGAGCTGGTCGTGCGGGACGGGGGTGTCTTCCGGCATGGCGGTGACCTTCCCGGTCGGGGGCGTGGACCGGGAAATACTGGGGGTTGGGGCGGAGCGGTCCCGGGTACGGGGCGGGGGAGAAGTGGCGGGGGGTAAGCGGTCGCCGTCCGGCTATGTCCGAGTGAATACGCTTCTGCCCCGATAAGTGATCATGGGTTACCGTGTCGCTGCTCACATTCGGCGTAGTGACCGGGAACACATCGCTCGGTTGCGGGCCACGAAAAACCGCCCGGATCCGCGGATCCGGGCGGTCATCGGTCGATACGCAGCGTCAGGAGTTCGCCACGTCGCTGTAGAACGCCTCGATTTGCAGCTTGATGTCCACTCCGCGCTCCAGCAGCCACGGCACCGGGTCGAGCGGCTCGCCCTTGACATGCACCTCCAGGTGCAGGTGGGAGCCGTAGGAGTGGCCGGTGTTGCCGACCAGGCCGAGCTGGTCGCCCGCCTTGACCTGCTGGCCCTCCTTGACGCTCACCGCCGAGGAGTGACCGTAGATCGCCTCGCTGCCGTCGGCGTGCTGGACGATCACCGCGTGGCCGTACCCGCCGAACCAGCCGGCCTTGGTGACCTTGCCGGCGTGGATGGCGACGTACGGGGTGCCCTCGGGGGCGACCAGGTCCACCCCGGTGTGCAGCTTGCCCCAGCGCACGCCGTACGGGGAGTTGAAGTCGTAGCCCTGCAGGGGCAGGAGCCAGACCTCCTCCTCGGCGGCCTGGTCGGCACCGCCGCGGCCGCTGTCCCGGGAGGCCCGCTCGGCGGACTCACCACGGGCGGCCAGGTCCTCACTGAGGGCGGAGGACTGACGAAGCTCGTCCAGCACGGACGGGCTGACGCTCTTGGCGTCCGGCAGCGCGCTCGCGCCGAGGGCCACCACACCGGCGCCGACGAAGGCGGTGGTGACGACGGCCGCGTAGCGGCTGCGTGGGGGGGTGGGTACGCGGCGACGACCGCGATATCTATCGGGCTCAGACGACAGGCGCTGGCGCACGCACACCCTCCGTTGTCGGGGATCCGAAGCGGTCGACCGGCGATCGAGCGGGGGCTCGTGAACGTCGGTGCTCCGCGTCGTCACCCGTCCTAAGACCTGATGACAACCGTGGACACGGTAGCCAACCGCCAGAGGAGTCACAAGCGGGAGCGCCGAAATCCTTGGTGGTTTCTGTCCATATTCGTCCGCTAGTGTGGTATCTCGTCACCTTTACCAACCGCCCTCGTTGCCGCCGTCTGTCGCACAGCGTGACCGTCACCACCCCTTTGTCTCTTTCGCCGTCACCCGGGGCAATGCGAGGATCGACCGCCCGGTCGGCCACCACCTCGGCCGTCCCGCCGGACGGTCGGTCGGCCGCCCGGATTTCCTGGTCCGGGGCCCTCGGGTTACCGTTCGTTAAGGTGAGTGCCGCGGAACCGGTGAAAGGTGTGCGCTGATGAGCTCTCGTATCCGGGTCGTCGTCGCCAAGCCGGGCCTCGACGGCCACGACCGGGGGGCCAAGGTCGTCGCCCGGGCCCTGCGGGACGCCGGCATGGAGGTCATCTACACCGGCCTGCACCAGACGCCGGAGCAGATCGTGGAGACCGCGATCCAGGAGGACGCCGACGCGGTCGGCCTCTCCGTCCTCTCCGGCGCGCACATGACGCTCTTCCGGCGGGTGCTGGAGTTGCTCGACGCCCGCGACGCGCGCGACATCGTCGTCTTCGGTGGCGGCATCATCCCGGAGGCCGACCTGCCCGAGCTGGAGCGGCTCGGCGTGGCCAAGATCTTCACCCCGGGCGCGACCACCGCGTCGATCGTCGAGTGGGTCCGGCAGAACGTCGCCCAACCGGTCGGCTGAGCCATCGGCCCCGACCTGGAAAAGCGCATGGGGGAGGGGCCGAGCGCACCCCTCACACGCCCGGCCCCTCTATGCACGATGCCCCGCCGCCACCCCTCGACCGACAGGGCATCGGCCGTCACCCGTCGTCCCGCTGAGCACCGCCGTTCGGTGAACCCCGAAATTCGGTGAGCTCCAGCGTTCTGACATCTGACTCAACGACGCCCCCGATCAGGGGTTACGCACCCACGCCGAACAACGCCGGTGTGCAGTAGGGCACAACGCGTACCCGCTCGGTTGCCGACGTCGTCCATCTCGCTAGGCTGCGCCCAATGGCCTGTTTCAACTGATGACAGGCGTCAAGATGTTTTCCACAACGCTGGTGGCGGCGCGACGGCGCGCCGCGGAGACGGGACGGGACGCGCAATCGTGGACCTGTACGAGTACCAGGGGCGGGACCTGTTCGAGCGGCACGGGTTGCCCGTGCTCGCCGGCGGCGTAGCCACGACCCCCGAAGAGGCCCACGCGATCGCCGAACGCCTCGGCGGTCGCGTGGTCGTCAAGGCGCAGGTGAAGGTCGGCGGCCGGGGTAAGGCCGGCGGCGTGAAGCTGGCCGAGGGCGCCCAGGAGACGGTGGACCGGTCCACCGACATCCTCGGCATGGACATCAAGGGCCACACGGTCCACAAGGTCATGATCACCGTGACCGCGGACGTGGCCGAGGAGTACTACTTCTCGTACCTGCTCGACCGGGCGAACCGCACCTTCCTGTGCATCGCCAGCGTCGCCGGCGGGATGGACATCGAGCAGGTCGCGGCCGACACCCCGGACAAGGTGGTGAAGGCCCCGATCGACGCCGTCAAGGGCGTGGACGAGGCCAAGGCGCGCGAGATCGTCACCGCCGCCGGCTTCCCGGCCGAGGTCGCCGACCAGGTCGTCGAGGTCGCGGTGGGGCTGTGGAAGGCCTTCGTCGCCGAGGACGCCACGCTGGTCGAGGTCAACCCGCTGGCCACCACCAAGGACGGCAAGCTGCTGCTGCTGGACGCCAAGATCACCCTGGACGAGAACGCCGCCTTCCGGCACCCGGACCACGAGGCCCTGGTCGACCAGGCCGCGGTGGACCCGCTGGAGCAGGCCGCCAAGGAGAAGCACCTCAACTACGTCAAGCTCGACGGTGAGGTCGGCATCATCGGCAACGGCGCCGGGCTGGTCATGTCCACGCTCGACGTGGTCGCGTACGCCGGAGAGCGGCACGGCAACGTCAAGCCGGCCAACTTCCTCGACATCGGCGGTGGCGCGAGCGCCGAGGTGATGGCCAACGGCCTGGAGATCGTGCTCTCCGACCCCGCCGTGAAGAGCGTCTTCGTCAACGTCTTCGGCGGCATCACCGCGTGCGACGCGGTGGCCAACGGCATCGTGCAGGCGCTGGCCCTGCTGGAGCAGCGGGGCGAGAAGGCGACCAAGCCGCTCGTGGTCCGCCTCGACGGCAACAACGCCGAGGCCGGTCGGGCGATCCTCGACGACGCGAACAACCCGCTGATCCAGCGGGTCGACACCATGGACGGCGCGGCCGAGCGGGCCGCCGAGCTGGCAGCTGCGGGGGTCTGACAATGGCTATCTGGCTGACCAAGGACTCGAAGGTCATCGTGCAGGGGATGACCGGTTCCGAGGGTTCCAAGCACACCCGGCGGATGCTCGCCGCGGGCACCACCGTCGTCGGCGGCGTCAACCCGCGCAAGGCCGGCACCACGGTCGACTTCGACGGCACCGAGCTGCCGGTCTTCGCCTCCGTCGCGGACGCGATGAAGGAGACCGGGGCCGACGTCACGGTCATCTTCGTGCCGCCGCAGTTCACCAAGGCCGCGGTGGTCGAGGCGATCGACGCCGGCATCGACCTGGCCGTGGTGATCACCGAGGGGGTGCCGGTGCACGACACCGCCGCCTTCTGGGCGTACAACGTCGCCAAGGGCGAGCAGACCCGGATCATCGGTCCGAACTGCCCCGGCATCGCCTCGCCGGGCGCCTCCAACGCCGGCATCATCCCGGCCGACATCACGCCGGCCGGCCGCATCGGCCTGGTCAGC
Organism: Micromonospora sp. WMMA1923; assembly: GCF_049179195.1. NCBI lineage: Bacteria > Bacillati > Actinomycetota > Actinomycetes > Micromonosporales > Micromonosporaceae > Micromonospora > Micromonospora sp. WMMA1923. The sequence goes on along the minus strand of NZ_JBMHLZ010000001.1, from coordinate 4,781,991 downwards.
AAGAGCGGCACGCTCACCTACCAGATGATGTACGAGCTGCGGGACATCGGCTTCTCCACCTGCGTCGGCATCGGCGGTGACCCGATCATCGGGACCACCCACATCGACGCGTTGGCGGCCTTCGAGGCCGACCCGGAGACCGACGCCATCGTGATGATCGGTGAGATCGGCGGCGACGCCGAGGAGCGGGCCGCCGAGTTCATCAAGGCCAACGTGACCAAGCCGGTGGTCGGCTACATCGCCGGCTTCACCGCGCCCCCCGGCAAGACCATGGGGCACGCCGGCGCGATCATCTCCGGCTCGGCGGGCACCGCCGACGCCAAGAAGGAGGCGCTGGAGGCGGTCGGCGTCAAGGTCGGCAAGACGCCTACCGAGACCGCCAAGCTGATGCGGGAGATCATGTCCGCCCGCTGACCGGACGACATCTGAGGGAGCCGACCGGCGGTCGGCTCCCTCAGTCGTTCCAGAACGGGTAGTTCCCGGTGGCCCGGAGGATGCCGCTGCCGATGATGTTGATCACGCCGAAGGCGATTGCCAGGTAGCCGAGCACCGGGGACTGACCGAACCGCTTGGCGTCGCGGATCGAGAGGTAACCGAGGACGATGCCGAGGATGCCGCAGCAGATGAGGCCGAGGACGATCCCCAGGATCCCATAGAGCATCGTACGGTCGCGGCCTGCGGGGGCCGGCGGTGGCGGTGCGTACGGAGCGTTCACGGCTTCCTCCGAGCGGTCGGTGCCGCGACGGTGACGGTCGCGTCCTGGGCCGAGGCTAAACCGGATCCGGTACGCCGTACCGGTGGTTCGCCGAACTCGCCACCGTCCCCGTACCGGCCGGTCCCGCCGGAACTCGCCACCGTCGCACCGAGATACCGGACTGCCAGTACGGGCGCGGCATGCCAGAGTAGACGCGATGTCCTCCGTCCCCCCTGATCAGCCACGCCGCCCCGCCGGCTCCGGTGCCGGTGCCCGGCCGACCGAGCGTGCCGGTCGGGGCCGACAGGTGCCGGCCGCCCGCTCCGACGCCACCCGTTCCGACGCCACCCGTTCCGACGCCGCCCGTTCCGACGCCGCCCGTTCCGACGCCGCCCGTTCCGATGCGGCCCGTTCCGACGCGGCCCGTTCCGGTGCCGCCCGTTCCGGTGGCGTACCCCGTGCCGGTGACCGGGCCCGGTCCGGCGTGGCACCCCGGTCCGCCGGAGCGCCGTCGAGGAGCGGGGCGGGCCGGTCCGGTGGATCCGGTTCCGCTGGCGGGCGGCCACGGCGGGCACCGCTCGTCGTCGCCGCCGGGGTCGCCGCCGGCTGGGCGGCGCTCACCTCGTACCTGCCGGTCGCGCTGGTGCTCGGGCTGGCCCAGCTCAGCGAGGACGCCGCCGCAGTCACCAAGGCGCTCTCCGCCGGGCTCGCCGGCTGGCTGCTCGGCCACGGGGTGCCCCTGGAGACCGGTACCGGTTCGCTGCGCCTGGTCCCGCTGGCGTTGACCGTGCTGGCGGTCTGGCGGCTGGCCCGGGCGGGCGTACACACCAGCCGGGCGATCGGCGCCCGCAACGCCCGCGCGCCGGGGCAGGCGCTCACCGCGGCGGTCGCGGTGGGCAGCTGGTACGGCCTGCTGGGCGTGCTCGCCGCGCTGCTCGCCGGCACCGGTGGGCTCACCGTGTCGCCGGTACGGGCCGGCGGCACCCTGGCCGTCTTCGGCACGCTGGCCGCCCTGGCCGGCGCGGTACGCACCACGGCCGTCGTCGCGCTGCTCGCCGAACGGGCCCACCCGGTGCTGCGCGACGGGATCCGGACCGGCCTGGTGGCCGGGGTGCTGCTGCTCGGCGCGGGGGCCGGGGCGGGCGGCCTGGCCGTGGCCACCGGTGGTGGGGACGCCGCCGACATGATCGGGGCGTACCGGACCGGGGTGGCCGGGCAGGCCGGGGTGACCCTGGTCAGCCTCGCCTACGCGCCCAACGCCACGGTCTGGTCCACCAGCTACCTGCTCGGTCCCGGGTTCGCCGTCGGCACCGACACCGCCGTGCGGACCAGCGAGGTCTCCGTCGGCGCGCTGCCGGCCGTACCGTTGCTGGCCGGGCTGCCGCGCGGGCCGGTCGACGGATTCGCGGCCGGGTTGCTCGCGGTGCCGGTGCTCGCCGCGATGGCCGCTGGCTGGCTGCTGGCCCGCCGGGTGCTGCGGGCGGCGGCCGACGACCGTACCCCGGTCGGTTGGCTGGCGTTGCTCGGCCCGGCGGCGCTCGCCGGCCCGGTGGCGGGGGCGCTGCTCGGCCTGGCCGCGGTGGCCTCCGGCGGCTCGTTGGGCGGCGGCAGGTTGGCCGAGATCGGGCCGGTGCCGTGGCAGGTGGCCGCGGTGACCACGGCGGTCGTCGCGGTCGGTGCCCTGCTCGGTGCCGCCGCGGCCCGCACCCTTACCCGTTAGTACGACGCAGGGGCGCCCCCGGGCCAGCCGGAAACGCCCCCGCGGGTGTCGGACGCTCAGACCCCGCTCGTCGGGTTCACGTTGAGCACCACGATCGCGATGATCTGCAGGATGCCCAGCACGACACCGACCCCACCGCAGATCAGACCGGTCTTGGCCTGGCCGCCGTTGCTGGCCTGGCCCTGGTCGGCCTTCTGCTTGCCGAGGAAACCGGTGACCAGGCCGGCGATGCCCAGCGGGATGCCCAGGTAGCAGCAGGCCAGCGGGATCGAGGCGATACCGAGGATCATCGCGATCAGACCCAGGGTGTTGTTCTGCCCCGACGGCTGCGGGTACCCGGCGTTGGGGTGGGTGGGGCCCGGGCCGTACGGGGGCTGCTGGCCGTACGGGTCCTGCTGACCGTAGGGGGCCTGCGGCGGCGGCGCGTACGGATCGGGCTGCTGGCCATAGGGCTGGCCCGAGGTGGGCTGCTGGCCGTAGGGCTGGCCCGAGGTGGGCTGTTGACCGTACGGCTGGCCCGAGCTGGGCTGCTGGCCGTACGGGTCCTGGCCGGGGTTGCCGGGCTGCATGTCGGATTCGCTCCTTGGCTGGATCGCTGTCGGTCGGTGGAACCGATCTGTCAGTACCCGATCGACCGGGAAAACATGACCGTGCGCTGACTCCTGATCGTGCCGGGCCGCCGGGGCCGCCGCCCGGCAGGTGACCGGGCGCTTGTCGAAGACCGGGCGAGCGGCAGCGTACCTGGTGGGGGCGACATTCACCGGCCACGAACCGGACACCGCCCAGCTGATGGACCTGCTCGCCGGACCGATAGGGTGGCCGCGTGACCGACCCCGCGTCCGCCCCCCGGGCGACCGCCCCCGCGTTCGCCGCCCGCGTGACCGACCCCGGCTCCGCCGCCCGCGTCGTCGTCCTCGTCTCCGGTTCCGGCAGCAACCTGCAGGCGCTGCTGGACGCGGGAGCCGACCCGGCGTACGGCGCCCGGGTGGTCGCCGTCGGCGCCGACCGGGACGGCATCGCCGGCCTGGACCGGGCCGCCACGGCCGGGGTGCCGAGCTTCGTCGAGCGGGTGAAGGACCACCCCACCCGTGAGGACTGGGACGCCGCGCTCACCGACCAGGTCGCCCGGCACCGCCCCGACCTGGTCGTCTCGGCCGGTTTCCTCAAGCTGGTCGGCCCGCGGTTCCTGGCCGCCTTCGGCGACCGCTACCTGAACACGCACAATACCCTGCTGCCGGCGTTCCCCGGCATCCACGGCCCCCGGGACGCCCTCGCCTACGGCGTCAAGGTCACCGGGGCCACCCTCTTCTTCGTCGACGCCGGCATGGACACCGGTCCGATCGTCGCCCAGGTCGCGGTGCCGGTGCTCGACGACGACGACGAGGAGACGCTCACCGAGCGCATCAAGGAAGCCGAACGGCGCCAGCTCGTCGAACAGGTCGGTCGGCTGGTCCGTGATGGTTGGACGATCACCGGAAGAAAGGTCACTGTGCCGTGAGTGCCACTGCGGACGAACGCCGCCCCCTTCGGCGGGCGCTGGTAAGCGTCTACGACAAGTCCGGGTTGGTGGAGCTGGCCCGCGCCCTGCACGACGCGGGGGTGGAGCTCGTCTCGACCGGCAGCACCGCGGCGACGATCTCGGCCGCCGGCGTACCGGTGACCGCCGTGGAGACGGTGACCGGCTTCCCGGAGATCCTCGACGGGCGGGTGAAGACCCTGCACCCGAAGATCCACGGCGGGCTCCTCGCCGACCTGCGCAAGCCCAGCCACGCAGGTCAGCTCGACGAGCACGGCATCACCGGGATCGACCTGCTGGTCTCCAACCTCTACCCGTTCCAGGCCACGGTCGCCTCCGGGGCCAGCGTGGAGGAGTGTGTCGAGCAGATCGACATCGGTGGTCCGGCGATGGTCCGGGCCGCGGCCAAGAACCACGCCTCGGTCGCGGTGGTCACCGACCCGTCGGCGTACCCGGCGGTGCTGGCCGCGCTCGGCGACGGTGGCTTCACCCTGACCCAGCGCCGGGCGCTGGCCGCCCGCGCCTTCGCCGACATCGCCGAGTACGACATCGCGGTGGCGAACTGGTGCGCGGCGCAGCTGGCCCCGGCCGAGCAGGAGTGGCCCGCCTTCACCGGGCTGGGGCTGCACGCCGACCGGACCCTGCGCTACGGGGAGAACCCGCACCAGGCGGCGGCGCTCTACACCGACCCGGACGCTCCGGCCGGGCTGGCCCAGGCCGAGCAGCTGCACGGCAAGGAGATGTCGTACAACAACTACGTCGACGCCGACGCGGCCTGGCGGGCGGCGAACGACTTCGCCGACCAGCCGGCGGTGGCGATCATCAAGCACGCCAACCCGTGCGGCATCGCGGTCGGCGCGGACGTGGCCGAGGCGCACCGCAAGGCGCACGCCTGCGACCCGCTGAGCGCCTTCGGCGGGGTGATCGCGGTGAACCGGGCGGTCACCGTCGAGCTGGCCGAGCAGATCTCGGAGATCTTCACCGAGGTCGTGGTGGCCCCGGAGTTCGCTCCCGAGGCGGTCGACGTACTGCGGGCCAAGAAGAACCTGCGGCTGCTGCGCGCCCCGGCCTGGCAACCGCCGGCGGCCGAGTGGCGGCAGGTGAGCGGCGGGCTGCTGGTGCAGCTGGCCGACCGGGTGGACGCCCCCGGCGACGACCCGGCGAGCTGGCGGCTGGCCACCGGCGAGGCGGCCGACGAGGCGCTGCTGCGTGACCTCGTCTTCGCCTGGCGGGCGGTGCGGTCGGTGAAGAGCAACGCGATCCTGCTCGCCGCCGACGGGGCAACCGTCGGGGTGGGCATGGGCCAGGTCAACCGGGTCGACTCGGCACACCTGGCGGTCAGCCGGGCCGGGGCCGAGCGGGCCCGCGGTTCGGTGGCCGCCTCGGACGCCTTCTTTCCGTTCGCCGACGGGCTGAAGATCCTCGCCGACGCCGGGGTCCGTGCGGTGGTGCAGCCCGGCGGCTCGATCCGCGACGAGGAGGTGGTGGCCGCCGCGAAGGAGGCCGGCCTCACCATGTACCTCACCGGCACCCGGCACTTCTTCCACTGACCTCGACCGGTGTCGACGGCCCGGGGCGGATTCCGCCCCGGGCCGTCGCCGCCTGCTCCTGCCGGCGGCGGTCAGTCCCGGGTGCGTGGCACCCGGTGGTGGGTCCGGGTCCGCGCGGCGCGGCCCACCGGACGTGAGACGATCGGGACGTGACGGCGAAGGTACTGGACGGCAAGGCCACAGCGGCGACGATCAAGGACGAGCTGCGGACGCGGGTGAAGGCGCTCGCCGAACGCGGCATCACCCCCGGACTGGGTACGGTCCTGGTCGGCGCGGATCCGGGCTCCCAGGCGTACGTCGACGGCAAGCACCGGGACTGCGCCGAGGTGGGCATCGCCTCGATCCGCCGGGAGTTGCCCGCCGACGCCACCCAGGAGCAGGTCGACGCGGTGGTGGCCGAGCTGAACGCCGACCCGGCCTGCCACGGCTACATCGTCCAGCTTCCGCTCCCGGCTCACCTGGACACCCAGCGGGTGCTGGAGTCGATCGACCCGGACAAGGACGCCGACGGGCTGCACCCGGTCAACCTGGGGCGGCTGGTGCTCGGGTACGACGGCCCGCTGCCCTGCACCCCACGCGGCGTCGTCGAGCTGCTGCGCCGGTACGACGTACCGCTGCGGGGTGCGAACGTGGCGGTGGTCGGCCGGGGCAACACCGTCGGCCGGCCGCTCGGGCTGCTGCTCACCCGGCGCAGCGAGAACGCCACGGTGACCCTCTGCCACACCGGCACCCTGGACCTCGCCGCGCACACCCGGGCGGCGGACGTGGTCGTCGTGGCGGCCGGTGTGCCCGGCCTGCTCACCTCGGACATGATCAACCCGGACGCGGTGGTGGTCGACGTCGGCATCACCCGGGTGATCGGCTCGGACGGCAAGGGCCGCTACACCGGCGACGTGGACCCGGAGGTGGCCCAGACCGCCGCCGCGGTGGTGCCGATGCCCGGCGGCGTCGGCCCGATGACCCGCGCCATGCTCCTCACCAACGTCGTAGAACGCGCCGAGCGGTAAGGAAGGGCCCCTTCTTAACGCTTTTGGTATAGGAAGGGCCCCTTGTTAACCCACGCTGGCCGGTGCCGACGATCTCGTTTGCGTCCGCCCCGGCCTGCTGGGTGCCACGATGACTGATACGGTCCGGAAAACCGACTGGTAACAGGGAGTGGGACGACCCATGGGTAAGAAGGTCACTGTCGTCGGGGCAGGATTCTACGGCTCCACCACCGCACAGCGCCTGGCCGAGTACGACGTCTTCGACACCGTCGTGATCACCGACATCGTGGAGGGCAAGCCCGCCGGTCTCGCACTGGACCTCAACCAGTCGCGGGCGATCGAGGGTTTCGAGACCAAGCTGGTCGGCGCCACCACCGGCCCCAACGGCGAGGGGTACGAGGCCATCGAGGGCTCGGACGTGGTGGTGATCACCGCCGGCCTGCCGCGTAAGCCGGGCATGAGCCGGATGGACCTGCTGGAGACCAACGCCAAGATTGTGCGGCAGGTCTCCGAGAACGTCGCCAAGTACGCACCGAACGCCGTCGTCATCGTGGTGTCGAACCCGCTCGACGAGATGACCGCGCTGGCCCAGCTGGCCACCCAGTTCCCGCGCAACCGGGTGCTCGGGCAGGCCGGCATGCTGGACACCGCCCGGTTCAGCAACTTCGTCGCCGAGGCGCTGGACGTACCGGTGAAGTCGGTGAAGACGCTGACCCTCGGTTCGCACGGCGACACCATGGTGCCGGTGCCGTCGAAGAGCACCGTGAACGGCAGGCCGCTGCGTGAGGCGATGCCGGCCGAGCAGATCGAGGAGCTGGTCGTCAAGACCCGCAACGGCGGCGCCGAGGTGGTGGCGCTGCTCAAGACCGGCTCGGCGTACTACGCCCCGTCGGCCGCCGCCGCCCGGATGGCCAAGGCGGTCGCGGAGGACTCCGGCGAGGTCATGCCGGTCTGCGCCTGGGTCGACGGCGAGTACGGCATCTCCGGCGTCTACCTGGGCGTCGAGGCGGCGATCGGGGCCGAGGGCGTCAAGCGGGTCGTCGAGACCGACCTGGACGCCGACGAGCTGGCCAGCCTGAAGGAGGCCGCCGAGGCGGTCCGTGCCAAGCAGGGTGACGTCGCCAACATGTGACCTGGGCACCAGTTGCGAAAGGGGCGATCGGCGATGCCGGTCGCCCCTCTTCTCCTCCGGGGCGAGGCCCGCTCGGTGGTCCCGGACAACTTCCAGTACGCTCGTACTGCTAGAGCACGTGACCCCCGAGAGGAGCGCCGGTCGATGGCGAAGATCAAGGTAAACAACCCGGTCGTGGAGCTCGACGGCGACGAGATGACCCGGATCATCTGGAAGCAGATCCGGGAGCAGCTGATCCTGCCCTACCTCGACGTCGACCTGCACTACTACGACCTCTCGATCCAGCACCGCGACGCCACCGACGACCAGGTCACCGTCGACGCCGCCAACGCCATCAAGGAGCACGGCGTCGGCGTCAAGTGCGCCACCATCACCCCGGACGAGGCCCGGGTGGAGGAGTTCGGCCTGAAGAAGATGTGGCGGTCGCCGAACGGCACCATCCGTAACATCCTCGGCGGCGTCGTCTTCCGCGAGCCGATCATCATGTCCAACGTACCGAGGCTCGTCCCGGGCTGGACCAAGCCGATCATTATCGGCCGGCACGCCCACGGTGACCAGTACAAGGCCAGCGACTTCGTCGTTCCCGGCCCGGGCACGGTGACCATCACCTACACCCCGGCCGACGGTTCCGCGCCGGTCGAGATGGAGGTCGCCAACTTCCCCGGTGGCGGCATCGCGATGGGCATGTACAACTACGACGAGTCGATCCGGGACTTCGCCCGTGCCTCGTTCCGGTACGGCCTCGACCGGGGCTACCCGGTCTACCTGTCGACCAAGAACACCATCCTCAAGGCGTACGACGGTCGGTTCAAGGATCTCTTCGCCGAGGTGTTCGAGAGCGAGTTCAAGAGCGAGTTCGACGCCGCCGGCATCACCTACGAGCACCGGCTGATCGACGACATGGTCGCCGCCGCGCTCAAGTGGGAGGGCGGGTACGTCTGGGCCTGCAAGAACTACGACGGTGACGTGCAGTCCGACACGGTCGCCCAGGGCTTCGGCTCGCTCGGCCTGATGACCTCGGTCCTGCTCTCCCCGGACGGCCGTACCGTCGAGGCCGAGGCCGCCCACGGCACCGTCACCCGGCACTACCGGCAGTACCAGAAGGGCGAGAAGACCTCGACCAACCCGATCGCCTCGATCTACGCCTGGACCCGGGGCCTGGCCCACCGGGGCAAGCTGGACGGCACCCCGGCGGTCACCGAGTTCGCCGACACCCTGGAGCAGGTGATCGTCGACACCGTCGAGGGCGGCCAGATGACCAAGGACCTGGCGCTGCTCATCTCCCGGGACGCCCCGTGGCTGACCACCGACGAGTTCATGAACGCGCTCGACGAGAACCTGGCCCGTCGGCTCGCCTGATCTCCCGTACCGCTCGTTCCCGGAGCCCGTCGGCACGCTGCCGGCGGGCTCCTGTTCGTCGCGGGGTCCGATGGTGACGGCGCGCGGGGCGGGGGCGTCGTGCCGATGGCCGGCTCCGGCAACCTCAGCCGGCCCCCGGACGTGACGGTCAGCCGGCCTCTGGGTGTGACGGTCGGCCGGCCTCTGGGTGTGACGGTCGGCCGGCCCCCGGACGTGACGGTCAGCCGGCCTCTGGGCGTGACGGTCGGCCGGCCTCTGGGTGTGACGGTCGGCCGGCCTCTGGGTGTGACGGTCGGCCGGCCTCCGGCAGGCTGGTCGCCGTTCCGGCGGACGCGGTCGACGCTTCTGCGGGTCGGGCCGATCCGCTGGCGGACGATGTCGGCGCTGCCGGCGGGATGCCGCCGGCGTCACCGTGCTGGCGGTAGGTCGTTGAGCGGGATGGACGTGATGCCAGTCGCGTCCAGGAAGGTTACCGCGGTCGCCGCACGGCGTGCGTGCCGAACAGCCAGCCTTCCCGGCTGTCGAGTACAGCCAGCCGTCCCTTCCCTGCGGGGGGCCCTGTCCCGGGCCCCCCGCGCCCTGTTCCCGGCCTGCCCCCCGCCCGTGCGGCCCCTGTCCGCCCGTGTCCGCCCGTGCGCCCCTGCCCGCCCGTGACGCTGGCCGCGGTGGCCGCTGGCGGTGGCCGCTGGCGGTGGCCGCTGCGGTGAGAAGGGGACCCTTCTCGACCGTATGCGTTAACAGGGGGCCCTTCCTTACCCGCGGAGGAGGGTGGCGGCTTGTTCGGGGGTGATGTCGTTGAGGAAGACGCCCATCGCCGACTCGGAGCCGGCCAGGTACTTGAGTTTGTCCGCCGCCCGCCGGTTGCTGAACAGCTGCAGGTGCAGGTGCGCCAGCTCCCGCCCCTCGTGTACGGGAGCCTGGTGCCAGGCCGAGATGTACGGCATGGGCCGGTCGAAGAGCCGGTCGAGGCGGCCCAGCAGCTCCAGGTAGAGCGGCCCGAAGGCGTCCCGCTCGGCGTCGCTCAGCGCCGGTAGGTCCGGTACCGCCCGGTGCGGCGCGACGTGCACCTCGAACGGCCACCGGGCCGCCGCCGGGACGTACGCGGTCCAGTGGTCGTTGGCGGCGACCACCCGGTCGCCGGCGGCGCGTTCCGCGGCGAGCACGTCGGCGTAGAGGTTGCCGCCACCGGTGCGCTCGGCGTGCCGACGCGCGGCGGCCAGCAGGGACCGGGTACGCGGCGGCAGGAACGGGTAGCCGTAGATCTGCCCGTGCGGGTGGTGCAGGGTGACGCCGATCTCCACCCCCCGGTTCTCGAAGCAGAACACCTGCTCCACCCCGGGCAGCGCACCCAGGACGGTGGTCCGGTCGGCGAGGGCGTCCAGGACGGTCCGGACCCGTCCCGGTGACAACTCGGCGAAGGACATCTGGTGGTCGTCGGTGAAGCAGACCACCTCGCACCGCCCCCGACCCGGCCGGACCGGGGTGAACGCGGTGATCTCGGCGGGCTCGTCGGCCACCCGCTGACCGAAGGCCGGGAAGCGGTTCTCGAAGACCGCCACGTCGTACGCCGGTGCCGGGATCTCGCTGAGCCGCTCGGGCGTGGAGGGGCAGAGCGGACACTGGTCGGCCGGGGGTAGGAAGGTGCGGCTCTGTCGGTGTGCGGCGATGGCCACCCACTCGTCGGTCAGCGGGTCGTGGCGGAGTTGGGCGGCGGGCGGGACAGCGGGCAGCTCCCGCCGGTCCGGCTGGTCCCGGACCGCGTCGTCCCGCTCGTCGAAGTAGATCAGCTCCCGGCCATCGGCCAGTTCGATGCTCGTACGCCTCACTCAGTTGTCCCTTGCGTCGTGGTCGGGGATCAGGCCGGTTGCAGGCGGGGCTCCACCCAACCGGTCTCGGTCAGCAGGTGCATGACCGCCTGCACCGCGTCCTCCACCGTCCCGTTGGAGGTGTCGAGGACCAGTTCGGCGTCGGTCGGCGGCTCGTACGGGTCGTCGATGCCGGTCATCCCGGTGAGCAAACCGGCCCGGGCCCGGGCGTACAGACCCTTGCGGTCGCGTTGCTCGCAGACCTCCAGCGGGGTGGCGACGTGGATCAACAGGAAACCCGCGCCGGCGGTCAGGGCCATCTCCCGGGCGGTGGCGCGAGCCTGCTCGTACGGGGCGATCGGGCAGCAGATCGCCACCCCCCGGTGCCGGGCGATCTCCGCGGCCACCCAGCCGATCCGGCGTACGTTGAGATCCCGGTCGGCCTTGCTGAAGGTCAGCCCGGCGGACAGTTCCCGGCGCACCACGTCCCCGTCCAGCAGGGTCACCGTCCGGTCGCCCTGCTCGCGCAGCGCATCGGCCAGGCCCCGGGCGATCGTGGACTTGCCGGAGCCGGAGAAGCCGGTGAAGAAGACCACCAGCCCCCGGTGCCGGCGCGGCGGGCGGGCCCGGACCAGCTCCTTGGCCACCGCCGGCGGGGTGTGCCATTCCGGTAGCGGGAAACCCCGGTCCAGCAGGTCGTCGATCTCCTGCTGGCTCAACGCCAGTCGACGGTTGCGGGGCGGGATGTCGTCGCGCCACCGCCACTGTCCGTCCCGGTTGTCGTAGGCCAGCTCCCGGGGCACCAGCACCCGCAGCCCGGCGCCGGAGAGCGACTCGCCGGTGGAGAGCAGGTGGGTGACGCCGTACGCGGCGGCCACCCGGGCCCGCAGCAGGGCGTCGCTGATCTCGTCGCGGCGGCGGGCCAGCGGCACCGCGATCAGCGTCGCCGGTGGCATCCGGTCCCGGGCGGCGAAGATGCTGCGCACCAGCGCCTCCGGGGGCAGACCGCCGGTGAGCTGCTCGTTGACCGGGATCAGCACCAGCAGGTGCGCGCCGAGGGTCCGCGCGGCGTGGGCGATCTGGGCCAACTGGGGCCGGTGCAGCGGCCGGTCGGCGACCACCCCCAGCACCCGGCCCGGGGGCAGCAGTCCGCGTACCTCCTCGGGGTTGCGGCGCAGCCGCTGGAACGGGCCGCTGCCGCCGTCGCCGAGCCGACGCACGGTGCCGCCGACGCCGGCCACCTGGTCGCGTACCGTCCAGACGTCGGTGACGTCCAGCGCCGCGACCGGCGCGCCCTCGGCGTCGGTGAGCACCAGTGCGCGGTGCGCCGGGTCGACGCCGTCCAGCCCCGCGGCGAGCGCCGCCGGGATCTGCAACGTCACCGGCACCGGCCACGACGTGCCGTCGGCGAGCCGGCCCCGGCGGCTCAACGAGACCAGGTCGGCCCGGGTCATGAAGCCGGTCAGCGGTGCGTAGGCCCCGGTGAGCAACAACTCCAGGTCCGCCAGCTCCCCCGGACGCGGCGTGTACGCCGGCGCGTCCCGAAGCACCTCGTCGGGCAGCACCCACCCGTTGCTCATCCGCACCCCTCACTCCCTGACCGGCACACAGTTTCTCAGCCGACCGGCGATCGGTCGAGAGCAGCATCGCCCGGCCGACCCGTGCGTGGCCGACCTGGGTGATCCTGGCAGGTCACCGGCACCGCCCGACGTGCGGCCGGGCGGAATCGTCCCCCGGGGCCGGTACCCCTGGAAGAATCAGGGGCATCCCCGATCGTGTTCCCGATACCGACCAAGGCATCGACTTCCTAGGCTGAGCGGCGTGACACTGATCGCGACCGAGTCGCTGACCAAGACGTACGGGGGCCGGGTCACCGCGTTGGCCGACCTGACCGTCGCGGTCGAGCCGGGGATCATCGGCCTGGTCGGCGCCAACGGCGCCGGCAAGTCCACCCTGATCAAGATCCTGCTCGGCCTGCTCGAACCCACCAGCGGGCAGGTCCGGGTGCTGGGCCGCGACCCGACCACCGACCCGGCCGCGGTACGGGCCCGGGTCGGCTACATGCCCGAACACGACGCCCTGCCGCCGGACCTCACCGCCGCCGAGCTGGTCACCCACCTCGGCCGGATCAGCGGCCTGCCGCGCACGGTCGCCCGGGAACGGGCCTCCGAGGCGCTGCGCCACGTCGGCCTCTACGAGGAGCGGTACCGCCCGGTCGGCGGCTACTCCACCGGCATGAAACAGCGGGTCAAGCTCGCCCAGGCCCTGGTGCACGACCCGGACCTGCTGCTGCTCGACGAGCCGACCAACGGCCTCGACCCGGCCGGCCGGGACGCCATGCTCGCCCTGATCCACCGGATCGGCACCGAGTTCGGCATCTCGGTGCTGGTCTGCTCGCACCTGCTGGGTGAGGTGGAACGGATCTGCGACACGCTGATCGCCATCGACGGCGGTCGGCTGCTGCGCGCCGATCACATCACCGCGATGACCTCGGCCACCGACGTGCTCGCGGTCGAGGTCAGCGAGGGCACCGAGAACCTGGCCGCCCGCCTGGCCGAACTCGACCTGACGGTGACCCGGGACGGCCGGATGCTGCTGGTCCCGCTCACCGACGAGCGCACCTACGACCTCATCCTCGGCACGGTCGCCGAGCTGGACCTGCCACTGCACCGGCTGGACCAGCGCCGGCACCGGGTGGCCGAGCTGTTCGCCCCGAGGGAGCCCAGCCATGTCTGAGCCGACCGGCGTCATCCACGACATCGGCTACCAGCGGTACACCGGCCCCCGACTGGGTCGCCGGCACGTCTTCGGCGCGCTCTACCTGCACGGCCTGCGTACGGCGTTCGGGCTGGGCCGCAGCGCCAAGGCCAAGATCTTCCCCTGGCTGGTGGTCGGGGCGGTGACGGTCGTCGCCGCCGGGCTCACCGCGATCCGGTCCCAGCTCGGCGAGGTGGTGATGACCTACGCGCAGTTCGCCGACTCGATGAGCTGGCTGGTCATCTTCTTCGTGGCGGTGGTCGCCCCCGAGCTGGTCTCCCGCGACCTGGGCAGCGGCGTGCTGCCGCTGTACTTCTCCCGCCCACTGCCCCGCTCGGACTACGCGCTGGCGAAGCTGCTGGCCCTGGCCACCGCGCTCTGGCTGTTGCTCGGCGGGCCGCAGCTGCTGATGTTCCTCGGCGCGGCCTTCACCACCGGCGAGGGGATGCGCGGGGTCTGGAACGAGCTGCTCGACCTGCTGCCCGGCCTGCTCTACGCCGGGCTCTGGGCGGCGGTGTTCGCCTCGATCGGGCTGCTGGTGGCCTCGCTGACCAGCAAGCGGGCCTTCGCCGCCGGTGGGATCGTGGCGGTCTTCCTGATGACCACCCCGGTCGTCGGCATCCTGTCGATCATGCCGTCGCAGACGGTGAACGAGTTGGCCCTGCTCGCCTCGCCGTCGACCCTGGTCTCCGGAACCGGTGCCTGGGCCCTGGGCGACCTGCTCTTCCCGCCGGGGCAGGGCGGCCCGCCGATCGGCGACTTCGGCCCGGTCTACGCCGTCGCCGCGGTCGCGCTGGTGGCCGCCGCCGTCGCCCTGCTCCTGACGCGATACCGGAAGGTGGCCAGCCGATGAGCACGACCAGCGCGGTCGGGACGACCAGCGCCGAGACCCCACCGGCGACCAGGGTGAGCACCCTGGACCTCGCCGGGGTCTCCCGCTGGTACGGCAACGTGGTCGCCGTCAACGACGTCACGATGAGCCTCGGGCCGGGGGTGACCGGACTGCTCGGCCCCAACGGGGCGGGCAAGACCACCCTGCTGCACATGATGGCCGGCTTCCTCGCCCCGTCGCGCGGCACGTTGACCCTCGACGGGGCGCCTACCTGGCGCAACCCGGAGGTCTACCGGCGGCTCGGGCTGGTCAGCGAACGGGAGGCGGTGCACACCTTCCTCACCGCGTCCGAGTTCGTGCTGGCCAGCGCCAAGCTGCACGGGCTGCCCGATCCGGCCGCCGCCGCCCGACGGGCGATCGACCTGGTCGAGCTGGCCGGCGCGCAGGACCGGCGGATCGGCACGTACTCCAAGGGCATGCGGCAACGGGCCCGGGTCGCCGCCGCGTTGGTGCACGACCCGCAGGTGCTGCTGCTGGACGAGCCGTTCAACGGGATGGACCCCCGGCAGCGCCTGCACATGATGCAGCTGCTGCACCGCCTCGGTGACGCCGGCCGGACGATCCTGTTCAGCTCGCACATCCTGGAGGAGGTCGAGCAGGTCTCCGGCACGGTGCAGGTGATGGTCGCCGGCCGGCTGGCCGCCTCCGGGGACTTCCGGACCATCCGCCGGCTGATGACCAACCGTCCGCACGTCTTCGTCATCCGCTCCACCGACGACCGGGCGCTGGCCGTGGCGTTGATGGCCGAGCCGTCGGTCACCGGCGTCGAGCTGGACCGTACCGGACTGACCGTGCGGGCCGGCGACTACGGCGCGTTCACCCGCGTACTGCCGAAGATCGCCCTGGACCGGGGGGTCCGGGTCCGGGCGTTGCTGCCCGAGGACGAGTCCCTGGAGAGCGTCTTCTCCTACCTGGTGGAGGCCTGAGAGTCGTGTCGACCGTTTCCTGGATCACCGTACGCGGGCTGTTCGGCCGGCGTCGTTTCCTGCTGCTGTTGCCCCTGCCCCTGCTGGTGGTGACGCTCGCCATCATCTCCCGGGTGCTCAAGGTGGACCCGGGCCAGTGGGGTCCGCCGGTGCTGGTCGGCCTCGGCCTGGCCGTGGTGCTGCCGGTGGTCGCCCTGATCGTCGGCACCGGCGTGCTCGGCGCCGAGATCGACGACGGCACGGTGGTGCACATCCTCACCAAGCCGCTGCCCCGCTGGCAGATCGTGCTGCCGAAGCTGGCGGTGGCCACCGGGGTCAGCGCGGCCACCGTCGCCGTGCCGCTCTACGTCGCGGGGGTGCTCGCCCACTCGGTACGCCTCGGCCTGGGGCTGGTCGCCGCGGCGGCGCTCGGCGCGCTGGCGTACTCGGCGTTGTTCCTGGCGTTGAGCCTGGTCACCCGCCGGCCGGTGCTGCTCGGCCTGGTCTACGTGCTGATCTGGGAGGGGCTGCTCGGCAACGTGGTCACCGGCACCCGGGTGCTCTCGGTGCAGCACTGGGTGATCGCCCTGGCCGACCGGCTGGCCCCCACCGAACTGCTCTCCACCACCGTCTCCGTACCGGTGGCGGCGGTGATGACCGCCCTGGTCAGCGTGGGCTTCACGGTGCTGGCGGTGGACCGGCTGCGCTCCTTCAGCGTCGCCGGCGAAACCAGCTGACCCCGCCCCCTCTGCAAGGAAGGGCCCCTTGTTAACGGGCTGCGGTGAGCGGGGTGACCCTCTCTACCGAAAGCGTTAACAAGGGGCCCTTCCTTTCACGGAGGTCAGAAGGCGCAGGCGATGACGAGTTCGTCGGTGCGGTCCGGCAGCCTGTCGAGTTTGCCGATCCGGCCGGCCGCGCGCAGGTCGTCGGCGACCAGGGTGAGCTGGTCGAGCAGGGCGGCCGGCCCGAGCGCCTCGGCCAGCGGGACCTCCGCCTTCATCGACAGCTTCCGTTCCGACTTGGCCCGGCGGACCTGGCTCAGCGCGTCGGCGGCCAGCCGCAGCAGGGCCGGGTCACCGGTGCCGGTGATCGCCTGGTCCACCTCGTAGCTGGTCGGCCAGGTGGCCCGGTGCACCGAGCCGTACCGCCACCAGGACCAGACCTCCTCGGTCACGTACGGCAGCACCGGGGCGAAGAGCCGCAGCTGCACCGAGAGGGCGGTGGCCAGCGCGGCCCGCGCCGAGTCGGCCCCCGGCCCGGTGCCGTAGGCGCGTTCCTTGACCAACTCGATGTAGTCGTCGCAGAACCGCCAGAAGAACGCCTCGGTGACCTGCAACGCGGCGGTGTGGTCGTACCGGTCGAGGGCGGCGGTCGCCTCGCCGACCACGCTCCGCAGCTCGGCGAGCATCGCGGTGTCCAGTGGCTCGGTCACCGGGGCGCGCAGCGCGTCGGCCGCGCCCAGCCCGAGCGCGAACTTCGAGGCGTTGAGCAGCTTGGTGGCCAGCCGCCGGCCGACCTTGATCTGCGCGGGGTCGAAGGCCAGGTCCATGCCGGGCCGCCCGTTGGCCGCCCAGTACCGCACCGCGTCGGAGCCGTGCTGTTCCAGCAGCGCCATCGGGGTGACCACGTTCCCCTTGGACTTGGACATCTTCTTGCGGTCCGGGTCGAGGATCCAGCCGGAGAGCACGGTGTCCCGCCAGGGCAGCAACCCGTGCTCCAGGTGGGCGCGGACCACGCTGGAGAAGAGCCAGGTCCGGATGATCTCCTGCCCCTGCGGGCGCAGGTCCATCGGGAAGACCATGGCGAACAGCTCCGGGTCGGTCTCCCAGCCGCCGACGATCTGCGGGGTCAGCGACGAGGTGGCCCAGGTGTCCAGGACGTCCGGATCGCCCACGAATCCGCCCGGCCGGCCGCGCTGTGACTCGTCGTACCCGGGCGGGGGTTCGCTGGACGGGTCAACCGGCAACATCACCTCCGGAGGCGTGAGAGGCTGGGAGTGGTCCGGCTCGCCAGCGTCGTCGAGCCGGTACCACACCGGCACCGGCACGCCGAAGAACCGCTGCCGGCTGACCAGCCAGTCACCGGTGAGGCCGCCCACCCAGTGCTCGTAGCGGTGCCGCATGTGCGCCGGCACCCAGGTCAGCTCCGTACCCCGGGCCAGCAGCTCCGCCCGCAGCTGCGGGTCGCGGCCACCGTTGCGCAGGTACCACTGCCGGGTCGAGACGATCTCCAGCGGCCGGTCGCCGCGCTCGTAGAACTTCACCGGGTGGGTGATCGGACGCACCTCGCCGACCAGGTCACCCGCCGTGGTCAGCAGCTCCACCACGGCCCGCCGGGCGGCGTTGACGCTCTGCCCGGCCAGCGCCGCGTACGGCCCCGCCGGCACGCCGGCCGGCGGCTCGGCCAGCAGCCGGCCGTCCCGGCCGATCACCACCCGGGTCTCCAGCGCCAGCTCCCGCCACCAGGTCACGTCGGTCAGGTCACCGAAGGTGCAGACCATCGCGATGCCGGTGCCCTTGGCCGGGTCCGCCAGCGGGTGCGCGCGCACCGGCACCTCGACCCCGAACACCGGGGTACGCACCGAGGAGCCGACCAGATCGGCGTACCGCTCGTCGTCCGGGTGGCAGACCAGCGCGACGCAGGCCGGCAGCAGCTCCGGCCGGGTGGTGTCGATCAGCACCTCCCGCCCGTCGGCCCCGGTGAACCGAAGCCGGTGGTACGCCCCGGGGCGCTCCCGGTCCTCCAGCTCGGCCTGGGCGACGGCGGTGGCGTAGCCCACGTCCCACAACGTCGGCGCCTCCGCCTGGTACGCCTCGTTTCGGGCCAGGTTGCGCAGGAACGCCCGCTGCGAGGTGGCCCGGGCGGCGGCACCGATCGTGGTGTACGTCAGCGACCAGTCCACCGACAACCCGAGCCGCCGCCACAGCGCCTCGAAGACCTGCTCGTCGGCGGCGGTCAGGGTCTGGCACAGCTCGACGAAGTTGCGCCGCGAGATCGGCGTCGGGTCCTTGCGGGCCGCCTCGGTGACCGGTGCCTGCGGCGGGGTCCACTCCGGGTCGTACGGCAGCGACGGGTCGCAGCGCACCCCGTAGACGTTCTGCACCCGGCGCTCGGTGGGCAGGCCGTTGTCGTCCCAGCCCATCGGGTAGAACACGGCCTTGCCGCGCATCCGCTGGAACCGGGCCACGATGTCGGTGTGGGTGTACGAGAAGACGTGCCCCATGTGCAGCTCACCGGAGACCGTCGGCGGCGGCGTGTCGATGGCGTACACGTCGTCCCGGGCACTGCGGCCGCTGCCCGGAGCGGCGCCACGGCCGCCACCCGGGGTGACGTTGCGGCCGGCCGCGCCTTGGTCGGCTGTCGTCCCCGGGCCCGTTGCCTCGGCGCGACCGGCTACCGCTGCCTTGGCGCGGCCGGCCACCGCCGACCGGTCGAAGGCGTAGGTGTCGTCGTCCTGCCAGCGTTGGGCCCAGCGCTGCTCGATGCCGTCCAGGGTGGGACGCTCGGGCACGCCACCGCGGGCCGCCCTTGCCGAATCGGTCATCGCCCGATCGTAGAGCCGCCACGTCGGGCCCCGCACAGGCCTTCCCGACCACCCGGCCCGGCACCGCCGGGGACCTGACCCCGGCGGTCTGCAAGTCCGACCGGAAAACCGAACCATCGGTCCCCTCGCGGCGTATCGCGGGCACCCGTTCGCCAGGTAGATCTTGGACACTTACCGTCCAAATAGAACGGTAAGTGTCCAAGATTCACTTCCCGCGACGCCCGCGACGCCCGCGACGCCCGCGACGTCGGTCACTGGGTTAGTTCGGCGACCTCTTCGGCGGTCAGCCGCAGCGCGGCCGGTGCGGCGGCGCGGGCCGTCGCCGGGGGAGCCGGTGCCGGGTCCGGCGGGCGACGCCAGTGCCAGTCGGTGACCGCCTGGTACGCGGCCACGACCGACAGCAGCCGGTCCTCGCCGTACGGCAGGCCACCGAGGATGGTGCCGATCGGCACCCCGGCGGCGTCGAAGCCGATCGGGAAGGCGATCTCCGGCAGGCCGAGGATGTCGAAGGGCACCGGGCCGGTCTGCACCACCACGTCGCAGGAGGCGAAGAGTTCGTCCAGCACCCGCTCCATCAGCAGCAGTTTGGCGCGCTGGCCGGTGATGAACTCGGTGCCGCCCAGCAGCGTGCCCTGCAACCAGCTGGTCACCGAGACCCCGAAGCCCTTGAGGTCCTTGCGCAGGTACGGCAGGAACGGCTCGCTGCGCTCGGGCAGCCGGACGTTGTTGAAGGGGGTGCCGGTGAGCAGGTCCCACTCCGCCGGCAGCGGCACCTGCACCACGGTGGCGTCCGGGATGCTGGCGAGTTTGTCCAGGTAGGCCTGCCGGGCCAGGGCGGTGGCCGAGGTGCCGGCGGTGAAGCCGGGCAGCACCCCGATCCGGGTCTTCCAGCGCATCACCACGGTGTTGCCGGTGCGCTTCGGGGTGGCCGCGTTGATCAGGTTGGGCAGCGGCGGCAGGCCCTGGCTGCGCGGGTCGGCGGCGTCCTCGCCGGCCATCGCGGTCAGCATGATCGCCGCGTCCTTGGCGTCCCGGGCCAGCGGGCCGGGGTGGTCCCGGGTGTAGCTGAGCGGGATGATCCCGGCCAGCGAGACCCGGCCCATGGTCGGCTTGAGGCCGGTCAGGTTCTGCGCGTTGGACGGGCCGGTGATCGACCCGCCGGTCTGGGTGCCGGTGCTGCTGGTGGCGAGCCGGCCGGCGACGGCGGTGGCGCTGCCGGTGGAGGAGCCGCCCGGGTTGACCGAGATGTCGTTCGGGGTCCAGGCGTTGACCGTGGTGACCACCCCGTCGGGGGTGGTGGCCCGGGAGGTGGCCAGCGGACCCATCTGCGTCTTGCCCAGCACGATCGCCCCGTTGACGGTCAGCTTCGCCACCGAGGTGGCGTCGTAGGGCGGTACGAAGTCGGCGAAGAGGAAGGAGCTGGCGGTGGTGCGTACCCCGGCGGTCCAGTAGTTGTCCTTGACGGCCAGCGGGATACCGTGCAGCGCGCCCCGGTTGGGTCGGTTGGCCGCCTGGCGGGCGGCCTTCACCGCCGCCTCGGCGACCACCAGGTTGAACGCCTTGTAGGTGCCCTCGTAGCGCTCGATCCGGGCCAGGTACGCCTCGACGAGCTGCTGCGGGGTGAGCTTGCCGTTGCGGATCAGCCAGGCGGCCTCGGCGATGGTCAGCTCGGTGGGGTCGGCGACCGCCTCGGGCCGGGGCTTGACGAAGGCGTTCGGCACGTCCAGCGCCGGGTTCCACTTGACCTTCGTGTTCGGCGGGGGCACCGGCGCGGCCTGGGCGATGCCGGGCAGGGTCATCGTGGCGCCGACCGCCGAGGCGGCGGCGACGGCGGCGGTACGGGCCAGGAAGGCGCGCCGGTCGATGGTCCGGTCGATCGGTTCGGCGCTCATCAGGCCCGCCATTCTGTGCTGATCGAGGGGTAGAGCATCGGTGCGGGCTGCTGGGAGAGCGCCATCGCCAGCGTCGGGTCGGTGCCGGCCGGTGCCGGCAGCTGGTACGCGGCCAGCGCGGTGACCGTCGAGCGGACGAAGGAACGCAGCGAGGCCAGGACGGAGTCCCGGCCGGGGGAGCCGGTGACCGGGTCGGCGACGCTGCCGGCGGGGAGTTGGTCGAGGTCGATGCCGAGGGATGCGAGCCGGGCGCGGATGAAGGTGTCGAGTTCCGCGTCGGTCGGCGGTACAGGTGCCATCGTTCTCCTCTGAGCTGCGAAAACGTGGCCCCACTGTCAGCTTCGGTGATGTCCTGGCGATGACCTTGGCGTCACCAGGCTGTGAACCGGCACCGGTCGGCGGGCCCTCAGACCAGGGAGTTCCGCCATTGTCGGTGCAGGGTCGCGTACCGGCCACCGGCGGTGACCAGTTGCCCGGGTGGACCGTCCTCGACGATCCGGCCGCCGTCGAGGACCAGCACCCGGTCGGCGGTCTCCACGGTGGACAGCCGGTGCGCGATGACCAGGGCGGTACGCTCGGCGAGCACGGTGGCCAGGGCGTGCTGCACCAGCCGCTCGGTCGGCACGTCCAGCGACGAGGTGGCCTCGTCCAGGATCAGCACCGCCGGGTCGGCCAGGAAGGCCCGCGCGAACGCCACGAGTTGCCGCTGACCGGCCGACAGCCGGCCGCCGCGCCGGTGCACCTGGGTGTCGTACCCCTCAGGTAGTGCGGTGATGAAGTCGTGCCCGCCGATCGCGCGGGCGGCGGCCCGGACCGCGGCGTCGTCGGCGTCCGGGCGGCCGTACCGGATGTTCTCCGCGACCGTGCCGGTGACCAGGTGGTTCTCCTGGGTGACCAGGACCACCGCGGCGCGCAGCTCGGCGTCGGCCACCTCGCGCAGGTCGACGCCGTCCAGACGGACCTCGCCGGTGACCGGGTCGTGGAAGCGGGCCAGCAGCTTCGCCAGCGTCGACTTGCCCGCCCCGGTCGCACCTACCAGGGCGACGGTCTGCCCGGCCGGCACCGACAGGGTCAGCCCGGTGAGGATCGGCGACTGTGGCCGGTACCCGAAGGTGACCGACCGGAAGTCCACCGCGCCCCGGCCGGGGCCGGTCGGCAGCGGTGTCGGCCGGGCCGGCTCGGGCACCGACGGCCGTTCGTCGAGCACCCCGGCGAGCTTCTCCAGGGCCGCCGTCGCCGACTGCAACGAGTTGTAGAACTGGCTCAGCTCCTGCATCGGCTCGAAGAAACGCCGCAGGTAGAGCAGGAAGGCGGCGAGCACCCCCACCCCGGTCGCCCCGTCCAGCACCCGCAGGCCCCCGTAGCAGAGCACCACCGCCACGGTGACGTTGCCGATCACCCGGATGCCCGGCGAGTAGACGGCGATCAGCCGGAACGCGTCCCGGCTGGCCACCCGGTACTCGTCGTTGACGTCGGCGAAGATCTCCTCGTTGCGGCGCTCCCGACGGAACGCCTGCACCGCGCGGATGCCCCGCAACGACTCCACGAAGTGCACGATGACCAGCGCCACCGCCTCCCGGGTCCGGCGGTACGCCACCGCCGAGGCGCGGGCGAACCAGCGGGACAGCCAGAACAACGCCGGGAAGGCGAGCAGCGTCACGGCGGCCAGCGGCAGGTCCAGCCAGAGCAGGATCCCGGCGACCGACACCACGCTGAGCCCGGCCAGGACCAGGCTGTCGATCCCGCCGTCGACCAGCTCACCTATCGAGTCCAGGTCGCTGGTGAGCCGGGCGACCATCCGGCCCGAGGTGTACCGCTCGTGGAACGCCACGGAGAGCCGCAGGAAGTGGGCGTACACGCGTTGCCGCAGGTCCAGCAGGACACCCTGGCCGATCCGGGCGGACAGGGTGAGGAAGCCGCGCCGGGCCGCGTACTCGATCCCGGCGGCGACCACGAACGCGACGGCGACGGCGGTCAGCGGCCCCGGGTCGCCGGCCCGCAGCGGCGGCACGGCCCGGTCGATGCCGAGCATCACCAGGTACGGCCCGGACATCGCGGCGGCGTTCTGGGCCAGCAGCAGGACCACCGCCACCGCGAGCCGACCCCGGTACGGGCGCAGCAGGTCACGCAGCAGCACCCGGCTACGGGCCCGGAGCCGGGCCACCGCCTCGGGACTGTCCTCCTCGGCGTGGCTGCGGTCGGCGTCGGGATCGGTGGCGATGCCCCGCCACCGCGCCGGTGCCGCCGGGCCGACCGCCCCGCTGGCCGCCCCGGCGGCGCGGTGCGCGGCGGTCACGACGACACCAACCCACGCCCGGCCGTCGGCGTCGCCCCGACCGACCGGCCGGCCGTCGGCGTCGAGGCCGGCACCGACGTCGGGGTCGGTGTCGAGGCCCGCGTCGGTGCCGGGGTCGGCGTCGGTGCCGAGGTCGGTGTCGGTGTCGGCTCGGCGGAGAGTAACGCCCGGTACGCCGGGACGGTGGCCAGCAGCTCCGAGTGGGTGCCGACGGCGGTGATCCGGCCCCGCTCCAGCAACGCCACCCGGTCGGCCAGCGCGACTGTCGAGGGCCGGTGCACCACCAGCAGCGCGGTGGTGTCGCGCAGCACCCGGCGCAACGCCCGTTCCACCAGCGCCTCGGTGTGCACGTCGAGCGCGGAGAGCGGATCGTCGAGGACCAACAGCGCCGGCCGGCCGAGCACCGCCCGGGCCAACGCCAGCCGCTGGCGCTGCCCACCGGAGAGCGAGAGCCCCTGCTCGCCGACCCGGGTGGCCAGCCCCCACGGCAGGTCGTACGCGAACTCGGCCTGGGCCAGCACCAGCGCCGCGCGGACCTCCGCCTCGTCGGCCTCCGGCCGACCCAGGGTGAGGTTCTCCCAGACCGACATCGAGAAGAGTGTCGGCTCCTCGAAAGCCACCCCCACCAGTCGCCGCAGCGTGGCCAGGCGCAGCTCCCGCAGGTCGTGCCCGTCCAGCGTGATCCGCCCGCCGGTGACCTCGTGCAGCCGGGGGACCAGCGACAACAGGGTGCTCTTGCCGCAGCCGGTCGCCCCGACCAGGGCGAGGGTCTCGCCCGGCTCGACGGTCAGCTCCACCTCGCGCAGCACCGGCGCAGCGCTCTGCGGGTACCGGAAGGAGACCCGGTCGAAGACCAGCCGGCCGCGTACCTCGGTCCGCCGGAGGCCGATCGCGCCGGGGGCGTCCACGATGGTCGGCCGGGTGTCCAGCACCTCCTGGATCCGGTCGGCGGCGGTGGCGGCCTCCTGCCCGTTGGCGATGATCCAACCCAGCGACTGGACCGGCCAGATCAGCATCAGTTGCAGGCTGACGAAGGCGACCAGCGCCCCCACGGTGAGCCGGCCGTCGGCCACCAGCACCGTCCCGGCCACCAGCACCCCGCCGAGGGTCAGGTTGGGCACCAGGTCGAACTGGGCCGAGGTGCGGGCCAACAGCCGGGCCTTGCCGATGCCGATGTCGTGCAGCGCCCGCGCGCCCGCGCCGAACCGGGCCGACAGCTGCGGTCCCCGGCCGTACGCCTTCATCGTGCGCAGGCCGAGGGCGGTCTCCTCGACCAGGGTGGCCACGTCGCCCTGCTGGTCCTGCATCCGGCGGGACGCGGCGTGGTAGTGCCGGGCGAACCGGCGGCTGATCAGGAACAGCGGCACCGCGCTCGCCGCCACCAGCAGCCCCAGCGGCCGGTGCAGCCGGACCAGCAGCACCACCACCGCGGCGTAGGTGACCAGGTTGAGCACCAGGAAGAAGAGTCCGAAGGAGAGGAACCGGCGCAGCACCGACAGGTCGCTGACGGCCCGGGAGAGCAGCTGACCCGAGTGCCAACGGTCGTGGAAGCTGGTCGGCAGCCGCAGCAGGTGGGCGTAGAGGTCGGCGCGCAGCGCCGTCTCCATGCCTACCGACGACTCCGCCTGCATCCACCGCCGTATGAAGATCAACGCCGCCTCGACCAGGCCGAGCAGCAGCACCAGCGCGCCGAGCCGGAGCAGTCCGCCCGGCTCCTGCCGGGCCACCGGGCCGTCCACCACCCGCTGCACCACCAGGGGTACGGCCAGCCCCGCGGCGGTCGCCGTCAACGCCGCGACCAGCAACCAAGCGAACTGGACGGCGTACGGGCGCAGGTAACGACGCAGCCGCCACAGGTTGGCCAGCCGTCGACCGGCGCCCGTACCCCGGGCCGGCGGAATCCGACCGGCACTCGCCCTCGGGGCCGGCTCGCGGTCGCGCTCCGCAGGCACCTCCTGACGGTATCGGCAAATGTGACAGTTGCGGCTGTCAGCTTGCCGTCAGCGAGACCGCTCCCGCCCGTGCTCCCGGGCTGGGTGCCCGGCCGTTGCTACCGGCCGGGTGCCGGCCGCTGCTCCCGGCCCGGCGTCAGCGGCGTTCGTGGGTGAGCAGCCATTCCTTCACGGCCAGCCCCCAGCGGTACCCGCCGAGCGTCCCGTCGGTGCGCAACACCCGGTGGCAGGGCACGAAGAGCGCGGCGGCGTTGCGGGCGCAGGCCGTCGCGGCGGCGCGGACCGCCAGCGGACGACCGGCCAGCCCGGCGAACCCGGTGTACGTCACCGGCTCACCCGGCTTCACCTCGCGCAGCACCCGCCAGGCGTGCCCCAGGAACGCCCCGCCGCTGTGCTGCTCGACCGGTACGGCGTCGATTGCGGTCAGGTCGCCGTCGAGGTACGCGCTGACGGCGGCGGTGACCGGACCGAGGTCCGCACGGTGCCGCACCGGCCCACGTAGACCCGGGTGCACCAGCGGCAGCAGGGTCTGCGGGTCGCTGGTGAAGCCGGCCGCCCGGACCGCCCCGTCCGGCCCGACCAGGATGCCGAGCGGGCCGACCGGGGTGTCCCGCACGGCGAAGTCGATGGTGCTGCCCGTGGCCGTCCTGCCCGTGGTTGTGCTGCCCGTGGTCATGCTGCTCGTGGTCATGCTGCTCTCCATAGTCGGATCACCGCGTACGACCGCCAGGGGCGCCAGCGTTCGGCGTACGCGTCGAGGGTCTTCGGGTCGTCGGGTAGGCCGAGGGCGGCGGCCCCCCGGCGTACCCCGAGGTCGGTGGGGAGGAAGACGTCCGGGTCGCCGAGCGCGCGCATCGCCACGTAGCCGGCCGTCCACGGCCCGATGCCGGGCAGCTCGCTGAGCCGCCGGAGGGTCTCCGCCCGGTCGCCGCCCGGATCGAGGTCGAGTTCCCCGGCGGCCACCGCCCGGGCCGCCGCCCGGATCGTCTCCCGCCGGCGCACCGGCATCCCGAACGCCGCGTCCGGCAGTGCGGCCACCTGTTCGGCCGTCGGAAAGACCGGTGGACCGGCTTCGGCCGTCGGAAAGACCGGTGGACCGGCCTCGGTCGTCGGGAAGGCCGGTGGACCGGCGGCGGGGACGGCGGTGAGCAGCCGGGCCAGGGTGGTCCGGGCGGCGGGCAGCGAGATCTGCTGGGTGACCAGGGCGCGCAGCAGGATCTCGAAGCCGTCCACGGCGCGCGGCAGGCGTACCCCCGGTTCGGCCGCCACCGACGCGGCCAGGGCGGGGTCGGCGGCCAGGGTGGCGTCGGCGGCGACCGGGTCCGCGTCCAGGTCGAGCAGGCGACGGCAGCGGGCCACCGCCGGGGCCAGGTCGCGCAGGTCCGCCAGGCGCAGGGTGGCCGACACGTGCCCGTCGGCGGGCGTCAGCGCCACCTCGGCCGCGCCGTGCGGCAGCCGCAACCCCCGGCGGTACGTGCCGTCGCGTACCTCCTCCAGGCCGGGCAGCGCCCGCACCGCGAGGAAGTCCAGCAACGACTCCGCGTGCAACGGCGGCCGGTACGCCAACCGCAGCGTGATGCCGCCGGTGCCGGGCGTTCCGATCCCCGGTGCTCTGGTGCCCGGCGTTCCGGTGCCTGGCGTTCCGGTGCCGCCATCGGCCCGCAGCTGCGACGGGGCGAGCCCGTACACCGCGCGGATGGTGTCGTTGAACTGCCGGACGCTGCCGAACCCGGCCGCGAACGCCGCCTCGGCCATCCCCAGCCCGGTCGTGGTGATCAGGATCCGGGCGGTCTGCGCGCGCTGGGCGCGGGCCAACGCGAGCGGCCCGGCCCCCAGCTCGGCGCGGAGCATCCGGTGCAGGTGCCGCTCGGTGTAACCGAGCCGACTGGCCAGCCCCGGCACCCCGGCCCGGTCCACCACCCCGTCGGCGATCAGCCGCACCGCCCGCCCCACCACGTCGGCCCGGGCGTCCCACTGCGGCGAGCCGGGCGCGGCGTCCGGCCGGCACCGCCGACAGGCCCGCAACCCGGCCCCCTGCGCGGCGGCGGCGGACGGGAAGAAGCGGACGTTGCGCCGTCGCGGGGTGACCGCCGGGCAGGACGGCCGGCAGTAGATCCCGGTCGAGGTCACCCCGGTGTAGAAGCAGCCGTCGAACCGCTGGTCCCGGCTGTCCACGGCCCGGTAGCACCGCTCGAAGTCCAACTCCTGCACCCCCCGATCCTCCCTCCTGCGCCCCACCCCCCGCTCGCGGCTTTCAGACCTGAAGGAAGGGCCCCCTGTTAACGCTTTCGGTATAGCAGGGTCCCCTTCTCACCTGGTCGACCGTGCAGCTCAGCCGGGCGACGCCGGGCCGGAACGGGACGGCCGGGCAGTAGAGCATCGGCCGGAACGGGACGGCCGGGCAGGAAAGTGTCGGTCGGGGAGGGTACGGTCCCGCCACCAAACTGAAGAAGGGTGCGGGTGATGGCGAGCGTGGCCGGGCGAGGTGTCCGCTGATGCGATCCGATTCGACGCGACTGGACCGCGCCGTACTCCAAGGCTTCTACGACCGGATGCGGGCGGTCGCCCCGGCGGCGTACGGGGCGATGGAGCGGGACCGGACGGCTGACCCGGCGCGGGCGTTCCCCGACACCGCCTGCGGCCGGCTCGCCGCGTCGTTGGAGGCCGACGGGCTGCGCGCCCTCGGCATGTGGGCCCACCACTGGTGCCTTCGCTTCTATGACGACGACACCCGGGCGGGCCGCCGGTTGGTGCGGGAGATCGCCGCCCGCTCCGGGCTGGGCTGGACGACCGACGAGATCCGCTGGCTGCTCGGCGAGTCGTACGCCGCCCATCCGGCCGCCGACCAGCGTTTCACCCTGCCCACCGCCGCTCTGCGTGAACTGCCTTCGGCTGCCCTGCGGGAGCTGCCTTCGGTCGCCCTGGGGGAGTTGTCGACCGCCGCGCCGCGGGAGCTGCTGTCGACTGCGCCGCGGGAGTTGCCGACCGGGCCCCGGGAGTTGCCGTCGAGCGAGCATCGGGAACCGCCGAGGACCGTCCCGCGCGGGCTGCCGGCGGCCGGGCCGACCGTGCTGGACGGGGCCGGGGTGGGGCGACGCGTAGACTGACCCGTCGTGAGTCTCACCATCGGCATCGTCGGCCTGCCCAACGTCGGCAAGAGCACCCTGTTCAACGCGTTGACCAAGAATGACGTGCTCGCGGCGAACTATCCGTTCGCCACCATCGAGCCCAACGTCGGCGTGGTCGGGCTGCCGGACGACCGGTTGGGCAAGCTGGCCGAGATCTTCTCCTCGCAGAAGGTGCTCCCGGCCCCGGTGTCGTTCGTCGACATCGCCGGCCTGGTCCGGGGCGCGTCGAAGGGGCAGGGCCGGGGCAACGCCTTCCTGGCCAACATCCGGGACGCCTCGGCGATCTGCCAGGTGGTCCGGGCCTTCTCCGACCCGAACGTGGTGCACGTCGACGGCAAGGTCTCCCCGGCCGACGACATCGAGACGATCAACACCGAGCTGATCCTCGCCGACCTGCAGACCCTGGAGAAGGCGCTGCCCCGGTTGGAGAAGGAGGCCAAGCTCCGCAAGGACCGGGCCGCCGCGGTGACCGCCGCCAAGCAGGCGGTCGAGCTGCTCGACGGGGGCACCACCCTGTACGCGGGTGCCGCCGCCGCCAAGATCGAGCTGGAGCACCTGCGCGAGCTGCACCTGCTCACCACCAAACCCTTCCTGTACGTCTTCAACGTCGACGAGGCCGAACTGGGCAACGCCGAGTTCCTCGACGAACTGCGGGCCCTGGTCGCCCCGGCCGAGGCGGTCTTCATGGACGCCAAGATCGAGTCGGAGCTGGTGGACCTGCCCGAGGACGAGGCCCGCGAGCTGCTGGAGTCGATCGGCCAGTCCGAGCCGGGCCTGGACCAGCTCGTCCGGGTCGGCTTCCGCACGCTCGGCCTTCAGACGTACCTCACTGCGGGGCCGAAGGAGGCGCGGGCCTGGACCGTGCCGGTCGGCGCGACCGCCCCCGAGGCCGCCGGGGTGATCCACTCCGATTTCCAGCGCGGCTTCATCAAGGCCGAGGTGGTCTCCTACGACGATCTGGTCGCGGCCGGTTCGATGGCGGCGGCCAAGTCGGCGGGCAAGGTCCGCATCGAGGGCAAGGAGTACGTCATGCAGGACGGCGACGTGGTGGAGTT
The DNA here is from genome assembly GCF_049179195.1 of Micromonospora sp. WMMA1923. Lineage (NCBI taxonomy): Bacteria > Bacillati > Actinomycetota > Actinomycetes > Micromonosporales > Micromonosporaceae > Micromonospora > Micromonospora sp. WMMA1923. The sequence continues at coordinate 4,752,808 of NZ_JBMHLZ010000001.1, read as the reverse complement.
CCGCTTCAACGTCTGAGCTGAGCTTGATGGCCGATTTCCAGCGGTAACACCATGGTGTGGTCACTGAATGGCGAGGACGAAGAAGGTCACGATCACGCTGCCGGCGGAGCTGTTGGAGAGCATGAAGACGCACACCGACAACGTCTCCGGTTACCTGACCGAGTTGGCCGAGCGCGCCGAGCGGCGCAGGCTTCTGCGAGAGGAACTGGACGCCTACCAAGGTGAGTTCGGCGCCTTCACCGATCAGGAGATGGCCGAGGCCCAGGCGCTGCTGCATGGCACCGAGGGGATGAGGCACGCGGCGTGAGCATCGAGTCGCTGGTGCTCGATTCGCAGGGCTTCTCTTCGTGGATCGATCGGGACCGCAAGGTGATGCGGCTTTTGGAGCAGGCAGAGCGCGACGGGGTTGATCTCGCCATGTCGGCTGCCACCATCGTCGAGGTGTCGTATGGCGGTGTGGACATCGCACGGCTGGGTTGGCTTTTGTCCCGGATGCGGGTGGAGCCGGTGACGAAGGAAACTGTCCATCGCAGCGCCAGCCTCCTGAGGGAAGCGGGGCTACACGGGCACAAGTACGCCATCGACGCCATGGTCGCCGAGGTGGCGCTGCGGCTTCCCGGGCCGGTGGTGGTCTTGACCTCTGATGGGGACGACATGGTCAAGCTTTGCGGGCAGCGGGTTCGGATTATCGGGCTGTGACCGGGGCGGCCGGAGCCGGTTCGTGGCGGCGGCCCGCGTTCAGATCGGCCGGCCGGGGACCAGTCTGTCCAGGTCGAGCGTGATCGGGAACGGGGTGGCGCTGCGCAGCTCGCGGCGGTGGATCCCGGTCGGCGCGTAGCACCGGGTGGGTGCGTCGAGTTCGTACGCGTGCACGACCGGTAACTCGTCCTCGTCCTCGACGCGCCAGTAGTAGGCGATACCGGCTTCCGCGTACTTGCGTAGTTTGACGGTTCGATCGGACGTTTCGCTCGTCGAGCCGGATCGTCATCTCCCGTTCGACCTCGATGCCGGTGGGCAACTGTTCGGCCTGATATACCGGTTGCCCCTGCATGGCGGGGCAACCGGCGTATCGGCGGACGGGTCAGCTCCAGTTCTGGTTGTTGTTTCCAGTGTTCGAGCTGAATCCGAATACGGCGGCCAGCATCGCGGCGATCACGATGGCGAATCGTGAGTAGTTCTTGGTCTTTGACTGCATGACTTTCCCCGATTCTCTGGTGAACGGATTTCGGGTCCCCGGCTGCCTTGCGCGCCAAATAAACGTATCGATCGGCAGGGGCGGCAGGCAGCCCTGATATTGCGATCTGTCGGATAGCATCCATTTGTCAAGGTCATTGCAACTATTCTCGTCGGTGCATGATGCGGGCGTGCACATGCAGCGCGCCACGCGGCGGCACTGTTGGATCCGGGCCGAAGCCACCCCACGTACGGCGACTTCTCAGGGCAACCGGAGGGGTTGGACGCCTGTCAGCTCGTCCGGCCCGAGGACCAGCCGGTCCAGGTCGAGCATGATCGGTAACGGTGGTCTGGTCCGTCGCGTCCGGGCAGGTGAAGCGCTCGACCGGTAGGCTCGCGAGGGTTCGGAGCGGATCAAGACAGCTCGCGGAGGATCGATGGACCGCAAGGACATCACCGACCCGATCAACCACCCCAGGTACGGCAACCTCGCGGATCCGCAGGTCTGGGCTGAGATGGAGCGGAGGCTCGCCAGCTGGGACAAGCAGCTGGGCTGGCGTCTGCCGCAACTCGAACGAGCGGGAGAGAACCCGAAGTACGACGCGTTCGCGCAGAACCTTTTCAGGTACGCGAACAGCCTCACCGCTGCGATGCAGGCCGCCGACGAGGCGATGAACCGCCAGCAGACGGCCGTCGACACGGCGGCTGCGGCGAGTCTGCGGGGCCCACAGCAGCCCCACCCGCAGGCTGGGACCGGCACCCCGCAGCCCGCACCCAAACGGGTACGGATCGAGGATCTGCTGGAGCAGCCCGCACCCAAACGGGTACGGATCGAGGATCTGCTGGAGCAGCCCGCACCCAAACGGGTACGGATCGAGGATCTGCCGCTCTCACCCAGTACGGCGGCGGTCGCCGGATTGCGGCACGGCGGCGCAGGCGCAGGTGCAGGCACGGGATCCACGGTGGACACCACCAGCTACCGGGCACCCGCCACCCACGGCGACCCGCGGCACCAGGGACCGGGCGGGACGACGGCCCCGCAGCCGGCACCCGGCCGGCGCTAGCCGGCTGCTTCGAGAGCCGACTCCACCCGGTCGAGGTAGTCGAACCACCACTCGCCCTCCTGCTTGGGGCGCATCGCCAACAGGCTGGCGCTGACGACGAAGGACAGGACGACGAAGGCCTCCCCGGTGAGCTGGTCCTGGGCCAGGTCACCCCGGGTCACCAGGTCGAGATAGGAACCCACCTCGTCGCTCGACAGACCCGACCAGGACTCCGCGACCGCAATCTCGGCCGCCAGCGCCGCCACCTGGCCCGGGGACGGGGTGCCGGCGCAGAGGTCGTACGTCACGAACCGGCTGATCGCGACCAGCAACTCCAGGGCCGCTGATCGTTCGGCGCGGGTCGAGAAGCGGGCCAGTGCCGCGTCGAAATCGCGGTCCTGGCGCTTCACCGCCCAGTGGAGCGTGTCTCGGACCTTCTCCTCAACCTGGTCGTCGATCTCCATCGGGGTCCCCCCTGTTCGCCTCCCGGCTCTCCTTCAACGCCTTGACAGACGCCCAGGCCACGACCCCGCCCATGATGATGTTGAAGAATGTCTTGGGGTGGGCCGACAGGTACTCGGAGAAGCTGCCCCAGCCCCAGGCCGCCACCGACGCGCCGACCGTGAGTTGCTGGGAGTCGACGGCCTTCCGGCGCCGTCTCGGCGCGGGTGCGCCCTGTTCCTCGCGAGAGCGCGCGGCCCGCCGTTCGCCCTGACCGGGAAGGTCAACATCGCCCGGGTACGGTGCGGACGGCCGGATCGTGGGGGGTGGACGACCGTTCGCGCCACCGCCACCCCCGAGTGGTTTCCCAGGGCGTACACCTGGCCCACCGTCTTCTCGACGTGCTGGATGGCCGGCGAGATGCTCTCGGCGGCCTCGGTCAAAGCCATCTGGTACGCCGTGACGGCGCTCATCGGCCGCCCACTGGTCACGCCTTCGAGGGCGGCCGCGGTGTGGGTACGGGCCTGCTCCGTGTCCTCAGCCGCGGCGCTGATCTTGGCTCGGGCGTCGTTGAGCTTCCGTAACGCCCCTGCCAGCCCGGCCAGTATCTGAGCAACGCTCACCAAGCCTCCCGGTTCGTCCATGAGTCACCGTGGGCGACCCAGTCAGTGGCACCGGCAGAGGGAGGGTATTCGAGCTGCCGCACGCAAAGCGACTATTGGATCACCGAAAGATAAATAGACGACAGTGGCTTCCTTGGTTTCGTGCTGATCGAAACTCAGGCGGACGCTCGGTGCGGCCGGCCACGAGGAGAAGTCCGAGCGTTCCTTTGTCGTGGGATGGTGCGTCCGGGAAGTCTGCCCCGGCTCAACTGCCCAGGGCCTGCACCCGGGTCATGGTCTCCTGGACGTGCTGCTTGGCGGGGTCGGCGGCCTGAGCGGCCTGGCCGAGTGCCTGCCGGCAGGCGTCGATGATGCCGATGAGTTGTGCGCCGCCGATTCCTTCGAGCGCGCCGGCCGTGAGATTCCGGGCCTCCTCGACGTCCTGGACGGCGGCAACGGTCTTGGCCTTCGCCTCGTCCAGTTTCTGTGCTGCTGCGGCCAGCCTGGCAAGAACCTGCCCAGCGCTCATCGAACCTCCCTGCTCGTTCTCGCGGTTCCTGGTCGTACGGCCCACCTGCTTGCGAACACAAGGGAGGGTACGGCAAGTCACAGCAATGCGCGACCATGCACCTACCCTGGGTGACGTTGAGGGGCGGGTTGCCCCGAAGGGTGCTCCCGGGCGGCCCTTCGCCCCGACCTGACCGCTTCCCCACGGCGCCAACGGGTGCCGGATCCGCTCGATCAACACGGTTGGGCGGAAATGGCGGTATCCAGAGGCGCTGGATACCGCCATTTCGGCACAACCGAGTGGATCAAGCCGGCTGGTGGCCCGATATGCGGCCTTATGTCGGGCCTACTTCGCTCGGGTGACCCGGGTCTGGTCGGCGGGGAGGATCTGGACTTCACCGGTTGGGCTGTGGATCTCCAGGATTGGTACGCCCTCGTCGAGATCCATCTCGCGGCGTTCAGTGCCGGTGGGCATGCGGGCGATGACCGAGCCGCCCGGCCCCAACTCGACATCGTGGCGCTGTAGTCGTTCGCGGACCAGTGTTCCCTGTCCCTTGATCGTTTTGACGAGGCCCTCGGCGCGTAGGGCTGCCATCGCCATTCGCACGGCCTCGCGGCCGATGCCGTACTCCTGGGTCAGGCGGTTCTCGCTGGCGAGCGTCGACCCCGGGGCGAGTTCTCCGGATTCGATCTGCTCGCGTAGCAGGTCGGCGAGCTGCACGTAGACCGGCGTATGCGAGCGCGGATCGATCGTCATGCCGATAGCCTCGCGACCCCTTCAGGAAGGCACCCCTGTGCCCCTAGCCGTCTAGGGGCTTGCACCCCTGCACGTCTGTGCCTATAGTCAACCGTGCGATTGCGGACCGTAACGAAGTCAGGTGTCCCTCGGACGAGACAAAGCGATCGCATAGGCGGGTCCTGTCTGCGTACTGCTGGTTGGGCTGCGGGGACAGGGCCGGGGTGGCCCGTCGGGACCGGGCGGGCCGCCCCTCCAGGTGCTGATGGAGAGGCGGGAGCGGGATGGGTAAGGGGCTCAGGAGCTGGTGGGGAGATCAGCCCGAGCGGCCGGGGGTGTACCGGTCGAGGTACGCGCCGGTGCGGCCGTGGCAGGTGCGGTGGCGGCGGTTCCGGACGGTCGGGTTGTTCCGGCGGGGGCTCGACCCGGTCGACGTACACGAGTTTCTGCGGCAGGTCGCTGACGACCTGGCGGTGCTCTACGACCGGCTGGACTCCAGTCGGGAGGAGGCCGGGCGGGTCCGGGACGCGCTGCGGGACTGGCAGTCCGAGTACGCCCGGCGCGAGACGAACCAGCGGGCGTACTGATGGCCGACCGGTTCGTGATCCACCTGCCGGTGGTCGCCGGGGACCTGCCCGGCGCGGTCCGGCTGGCCCGGGTGGTGGCCCGCTGGTCGACCGTGCTGGCGCAGACCGACCCGGGGGAGATCACCGTGTCGTACGAGGACGAGCAGGGCGTACGCCATCGGGTCTTCTGTGACGCCCGGCTGGGCGGCGGCCGGCGCTGCGCGTTGCGGGTCGGCCACGACGGGCCGTGCGCCCGGAGTGTGCCCAGGTGAACGTGGTCGAGTGTCTGGCCTGCGAAGGGCTGACCTTCAGCGTGCTGCCCTGCCTGTGCCGGATCGGCGGCGACCGGTTGGTCTACCGGTCGGGGGAGTTCGCCGGCGAGGCGTACCGGGACTGTCGGCGCTGCACCGGGGTCGGCACCGTGGTGCGGGCCTGCGCCGACTGCGACGGGGTGGGGCGGCGGCGGGCGCAGCTCGTGTTGACGGTGGCCAACCTGGACACCGGCGCGGTCGCCTCGGCCAGTGTGGTGGCGGGCAGCATCGCGCCGACCCCGGACGGTACCGGTGGCTGGCAGGTGACGCTGCGACCGCTGCTCGCCGGGTTGGCCGCCGAGGTCGGGGTGCCGCCGCCGCAGGTCGAGCCGTTCTCGCTGGTGCTGCCACTGCACCACGAGTACCGGCCGGACCTGCCGGCAGAGCGGCGGGACGCGCTGGTGGCGAGGGCGATCGCGTGGCGGTCGTACCGGCCGTGGCGGATCTTCGTCGGGCGCACCCCGGGCGGGCCGGCGGACCCGGAGCCGGCGCGGGCGTTGGCTCGGCTGCGTGGGCTCGCCGACCTGCTCTGCCTCGACCTGGTCGTGGAGGCCCGCCGAGGGCCGGGCGGCCCGCGCTGGTACGTCCGGTTCGAGGTGCCCGGTGGACGGGTGCCCGACCTGCCCGACGGCGGCTTCGACGACCTGGCAGCGGCGCTCGCCGGCACCGGTCCGTTCGCCGCCCTCGCCGGGCTGCGGGAGCGAGGCCGGGACGCCCCGGCCTACGCGATCACCCCGAGGCGTGCCGGACCGCCTCGGACTGCGGTCGAACCGGACCGGACGGCGGCCGGGCCGCGCTGGACGGCGTGGTGGCTGCGGATGTTGCTGCGCCGCGCACCCGGTGCGCAGGCCGTGTGGCGGGACGGCCGGTGGCGGTACGTCCGGCTGCGGGCCGGCCCACCGGTCGACGAGATCCACGCCACCGACACCGGGCAGGTGACCTGGTCGCGACGGGACACCCTGGTCCGGGCCGGCGAACCGCCGGCACCGTCCTGGCAGGGGCAGCCGATCGGCCACCGCCGGTGTCCCGACTGTGTGCCGGGCACCCGGCTACGCCGCTGCCGCTGCGACGCCGACGGCGGACCCGACTGCGAGCACTGTGCCGGCACCGGCCTGGAGGCGTCCGACGTCACCTGCGTGAGCTGCGGCGACAGCGGCCGGGTACACGAGGCGGCGGTGGTCACCGTGACCGACCTGAGCGGGGCCGCCACCCACGAGCTGTGGTCGGCCGACGACCTTGCCCCGGGCGTACCTGTCGGTGGGTGGCCGGGTGGTCCGCCGGTACTGCGCCTCGGTGACCAGTACCGGTTGGCGGATCGGGCGGCGGCCTTCGGCGTACGCCCGGTCGACCTGACCGACGCCGACGGTGGCCTGCCGATCCACCGTGACCTGCGCGAAGGCCTGGTCGTCGGGGATGGGACAACCGATCCGGCGCTTACCCGATTCGTCCGCGACGCGGCGGCGGGCCGGCCCGCCGCCCGGCTGATGGTCGCGGCCGTCCGACCGTCGGCCCCACCGCTGTCTGCGCTGCTCCGGCTCGCCGCCGGCCTCGGCCTCGACGCGGCGGTCAGCGTCACCGACCAGCGGTACGACCCCGACCAGCCGCTGCGGGAAGGTGGCTGCTGGTGGTCGGTGGAGTTGGTGGCCCCGGGTACGCCGGACGAGCGGATCAGCCCACCCGGGCTGCCCTCGGTCGAGGCGGCCGTCGGGTTCTGCCTGCGGATGCTGGACGGCGCGGCGCACGCCGCCGTGCCGACCGATCTGATGGTGCCGCTCGCGGTGCCGCAGGTGCCGGTGCCCGGCCCGGAGCCGGGTGGTGCCGTCGACCCGGTGGCGGCGTTGTTGCGGCTGGCCCGCCGCTATCCGGACCAGTTCATCCGGGTCCGCCTCGCGGCCGGCGGATGCGTGGTCGGGCTCCGCGAGCGCGACGGCTGGAACCCGGTCGTCCGGGCTGCCGGCCTCACCGCCGCCCTCGCCGCCCTCGGCCTGAGCGGCTGACGGGGCGCGTTCGGTCCTGGTCGGACGCCTTTCTGGTCGGACGCCTTTCGGTGTCCGGTGTGGTGGTTGCCGGGGTTGTCGGTCCCCGGTCAGGCGATCGCCGCAGGGCCGGCGACAGAATGGCACACGATGCGTCACGGGTGCGTCAAAATTGCGGTTGACCTGCGGCAGGCGAAATTGTTTGATATGGCCGAAAGGGCGCGGCATTCTGGACTCAGGGCGGCTTTCCAGTGCAGTCGACTCACTGCTGGCAGCCTCGGACGGCGTGTTCCCAACCGCTTGGAGTCGGTCATGTTCGATGGTGTCTTCAGAATGCTTTCAGTCAATTGTGCGCTGGGTTCGTCCGCTGCGGACCGTACCTCAGGAAGCGCCGTGGGGGAGTCGGCCACCAGCGCGGCGGTCGGCCCGAGCGACGCCTGTTTCACCTGGGCCCGCACCCTGTCGCAAGGTGCTACCGGCCCGGACGTCACCCAGTTGCAGATCCGCATCTCCGGCTGGGTCGAGCAGGGTGAGACGCTCGCGGTCGACGGCGTCTACGGCCCGGCCACGGCGGCGGCGGTGCGCCGGTTCAAGGCCGGCTACGGGCTGCAGAACACCACCGGGACCGCCGGCCCGGAAACGTTCAACATCATTTATTCCCTACAAAAACAGGACTGTACGCCGACGCATTTCTCGTACCCGGAATTCACCGGCGGTTGCGGTGAGACGGGCTTCTCAGGTGGGGCGGTTCCGGCCAGTGTCGTACGGCAGAATCTGCTGTTGGTGATGTGGCAGTTGGAGGCGTTGCGCCACAAGCTCGGCGACCGGCCGATCGTCATCACCTCCGGCTTCCGGAGCGTCTCCTGCAACAGCCGGGTCGGCGGTGCCACGAACAGCCTGCACACCTTCGGCAAGGCGGCCGACCTGGGGCTGGCCAGCCGGCCCAGCCAGTGCCAACTGTGGCGGACGGCCCGGACCTGCGGCTTCCGGGAGATCCTCGGCCCCGGATATCCCGGCCACGACGACCACGTCCACGTCGCCAACCGGGACACCCAGTTCTGGCGGGCCCCGAACTGCTGACCGCCCGAGCGGGGCCGACCGGCTGTTCTGCTGGCCGCCCGAGCGGCCGAGGACCCGGGCGGCCGAGGACCCGAGGGGCGGACCGCCCGAGCGGTGCTCGGCCGCTGGTCAGCTGGTGCGCAGCGCGTCGTCCAGGGTGCTCTCGCTGGGGCCGAGGCGGCTCGGGTCACGGCCGGAGAGCACGTCGACGGCGGCCTTGAGGGCGGCACCGTACTCCCGGCTGGAGCTGATCCGCCAGGTCCGCTCGTAGGTCCGGGCGCTCTCGTCGCCGACCCCGACGGCGTCGATGCCGAGCCGGCGGCACACCGTCACCGCGCGGGGCAGGTGGAAGGTCTGGGTGACCACGGTCGCCTGCTGTACGCCGAAGATCCGCTTGGCCCGGGCACATGAGTCGTACGTGTCGTAACCGGCGTAGTCGAGCACCACCTTCTCGGCGGGTACGCCCTGCTCGACCAGCCAGCGCCGCATTGCCTCGGGCTCGTTGTAGTCGTGGTTCATGTTGTCGCCGGAGACCAGGATGGCCCGGACCTTCCCGGTTTCCAGCAGCCGTTGGGCGACCGCCAACCGACCGGCGAGAAACGGCGACGGCGTCCCGTCCGGGTACACCCTGGTGCCGAGCACCAGCGCGACCGGCGCCTCGGGGACGTCGTGCTCGGCGTAGAGGTGCCCGTCGGCGCCGGTGCGGATCCAACCGGTGCTGGCCACCACCGCGCCCACGCCGAGACCGGCGGCCAGGGCGAGGGCGAGACCGGCCCGGAGCAGGCGACGCCGGACCGGATGCCCGTCGGACCGCCAGAACGTCCACGCACCCGACCACGTTCTGGAGATCCACTTCCGCATACGTCGAGTATCCCAAGCGCCGCCCACCCCGCTACGTCACCGTCCCCGCGCTGCCTCCGCCGCGTCCGTCGGGTCGGGCCGCTTGTGCCGCGTCCGTCGGGTCGGGCCGCTTGTGCCGCGTCCGTCGGGTCGGGCCGCTTGTGCCGCGTCCGTCGGGTCGGGCCGCTTGTGCCGCGTCCGTCGGGTCGGGCCGCTTGTGCCGCGTCCGTCGGGTCGGGCCGCTTGTGCCGCGTCCGTCGGGTCGGGCCGCTTGTGCCGCGTCCGTCGGGTCGGGCCGCTTGTGCCGCGTCCGTCGGGTCGGGGCCGCCGCCCGTCGGTCCGGGCCGTAGGCGCTGCACCAATCACTCTCCGTGCTGGCTCCGTGGCGCCCGTCGGGCCGGGTCGCCGGCTCGGGGGTGAGCGGGGAACCCCTCTCTACCGAAAGCGTTAACAGGGGGCCCTTCCTTACACCTCAGGAGATGTAGTGGAGGATTACGTTGTGTACGTGGTGGCTCTTCTGGTCGCCCCGGAACTCCACCTCGTAGGTGTGGGTACCGACGTGGATGGCGATCGACCCGCTGGAGAAGAACGAGCCGCCCCAGGACTTGTTGCTCACCACGCTCACGCTGGTGATCTTCGAGTACGGGATGCTGGTGATCGCGTACCGCTTCCCGACGAAGGAGCGGTCCTGGATGATCACGCGCCGGTCGGTGAGGCCGATGAATCCGGTCCCGGTGCCCACCGCGTCGTAGACGGCGATGATCTGTTCCCCGTCGAGCAGCCCGCTCTGGATCTGCTGGAACTGCTCCTTGCGGTCGTACGTCGCGTTTGCCATGTCTTCGACGGTAAAGGGGGCATGCCAACGCGGCCAGTCATGGCGTACCCGGTGGTGGGAGTCGGCACCGGGACAGCGTGGCGCGGCCTGAGGTCCTAGCCTGACGGGGCAGGTCGGATCCAGCCGGGGAGGCGGGAGCAGGTGGATGCTCAGGGCGCGGTGACGGCGCGGTACGCGTCCTCGATGCGGGCGGCCAGCAGGACCTCACCCTCGGACAACGGCTGGTCGTCGGGGTGCCCGACGCAGATCTGCGTCTCGTCGGCCCGGCGGCTGATCTCCGGACGCAGGTGCAGCGCGTCCGAGACGACCTTGACCCGCTCGGTCAGGGCCGCGTGCTGGGCGTCGTCCATCACCAGCGTGCGGCGGATCTGCTCACCCTCGCGGGTCCACCCGGACAGCAGGGTGAGCGCGTCACTGAGGTAGTCGCGCTTCGCCCGGCCGCTGAACAGCACACGCATCACCGCACCTCCCAGGCGTCGTTGCCGGCTTGTGGCCAAATCGTCGCCCACCCGTGTCTTGTCTGTGCCTACTAGTCTGTCGTCGTTTGGCGGGTGTGTCCACGCCCACAATTGCCTCATCTACTGAACGAGCGGCTGGCTACGGTACCCAAACCGCCTATTGATCTGGCACGCTGGACGCCCGTGCGGACCGAACGGATCAGTGCGAGCGGCCAGCCCGAGCGGCGGAGCCCGAAGGTCGTCGTGGGTGCGGCGATCATCCACGACGGGCGGGTGCTCGCCTGTGCCCGCACCGCGCCGCCCGAGGTCGCCGGGATGTGGGAGTTTCCCGGTGGCAAGGTCGAGCCGGGCGAGAGCGAGACCGCGGCGCTGGTCCGCGAGTGCGCCGAGGAGCTCGCCGTACGGGTCGAGATCGGCGACCGGGTGGGTCGGAACGTCCGGATGGCCCACGGTCGGAGCGTACTGAAAGTGTATGCCGCCCGCCTGTTGTACGGCGACGAACCGAAGGCGCTGGAGCACTCGGCGATGCGCTGGCTCTCCGCCGCCGAGCTGGACACGGTCACCTGGCTGCCCGCCGATGCCCCCATCGTCGAAGCCCTCCGCCCACTCCTGGCGACCGGCCGCTGACCGCCGGCCGCTCGGCCGTCAATCCGCGCCTCTCGACCGCAGAACCGCGCCTCGCGACCGAAAACGGCACGAGGCTGCCAGCTGCCCGGCCACAAACGGCACGAGGCTGCCGGCCGCAAACGGCACGGGGGCCGACGGCGTGTGCCGCGGCCCCCGGGTTGTCCGGATCAGTACTGTTCGTCCTGCTTCGGGTGGGCGAAGTTGAGGTGCTCCGGCGGGATCGGGAACGTTACGTCGTCACCGAACGGCGACGGCGCGGCGGCCCGGTCGAAGGTGAGCTCGGTCAGCGGCAGCTTGCCGTTGTCGTCGACCGGCGGGGCGGTCGGTCGGGGCACCTCGCGGTGCCAGTTGACGCCCTGCTGCGCCTGCGCCTCGGCCTGCGGGTCGTGCGAGCCCCCCGCGTGCGAGTGCACGCCGCCGTGCTCCGCGCTGGAGTGGACGGCACCGCCGTGCGGTGAGCTGGTCACGCTGGTCTGAGGCACCTGACCCCTCCGAAAGATCTTGTTACCGAGCCATACGAGGGGATCGTACCTGCGATCGACGACCCGTTCCTTCATGGGGATGATCGCGTTGTCGGTGATCTTGATGTGCTCGGGGCAGACCTCGGTGCAGCACTTGGTGATGTTGCAGAAGCCGAGGCCCTGCTCCGCCTGCGCGTACTCCTTGCGGTCACCCAGGGTGTCCAGGGGGTGCATGTCCAGCTCGGCGGCGCGGATGAAGTACCGGGGCCCGGCGAAGGCGTGCTTGTTCTCCTCGTGGTCGCGGATCACGTGGCAGACCGTCTGGCACAGGAAGCACTCGATGCACTTGCGGAACTCCTGCGAGCGCTCCACGTCCACCTGCTGCATCCGGTAGTCACCCGGAGCCACGTCGGCCGGCGGCGCGAAGGCCGGCGTCTCCCGGGCCTTGTCGTAGTTGAACGACACGTCGGTGACCAGGTCCCGGATGATCGGGAAGGTCCGCAACGGGGTGACCGTGACGGTCTCGTCGTCGCCGAACGTCGACATCCGGGTCATGCAGCCCAGCCGCGGCTTGCCGTTGATCTCCATCGAGCAGGAACCGCACTTGCCGGCCTTGCAGTTCCACCGGCAGGCCAGATCCGGCGCGTCGGTGGCCTGCAGGCGGTGGATCACGTCGAGGACCACCTCGCCCTCGTTCACCTCCACCTGGTAGTCGGTCAGCTCGCCGCCGCCGGCGTCACCCCGCCAGATCCGGAACTGTCGCTTCCCGCCCGGCGTACCGGTGGTGGGGGAGTTCTGTTCGCCCATGTCGTCAGCTCTCCTTCTCCGCGCGGGCGTCGACGTCGGCCAACTCCTCGTCGGTCAGGTACTTGGCCAGCTCGGCGGGGTCGAAGAGGTCGACCAGCTCCGGCCGCATCGCCGGCAACGGCTTGTGCACCAGCCGTACCGTGTCGCCGTCGAGCGAGCAGACCAGGTTCACCCGACGCCAGGCCGGCTCCATCGTCGGGAAGTCCTCCCGGGTGTGCCCGCCCCGGGACTCCCGGCGTTCCAACGCCGCCAGCGCGGTGCACTCCGAGACCACCAGCATGTTGCGCAGGTCCAGCGCCAGGTGCCAGCCGGGGTTGTAGCGCCGGCCGCCGACCGCGCTGACCTTGGCCACCCGCTCCCGCAGCTCGCCCAGCCGGCGCAGGGCGTCCTCCAGCTCGTGCTCCCGGCGGATGATCCCCACCAGGTCACCCATCACCGCCTGCAGGTCCTGCTGCAGGGTGTACGGGCTCTCCCCGGTGTCGCGCTGCAACGGCGCCAACGCCGTCTCCACCGCGACCTCGACCGCGCTCACCGCGATCTTCGGCCGGGCTCCCAGACCCTCGACGTACGAGGCCGCGTGTCCGCCCGCCCGCTTGCCGAAGACCAACAGGTCCGACAGGGAGTTGCCGCCCAGCCGGTTCGACCCGTGCATCCCGCCGGAGACCTCACCGGCGGCGAAGAGCCCGCGTACCTGCCCGTACGCGGCGGCCGTGTCCGGGTCCACCTCGACGCCACCCATCACGTAGTGACAGGTCGGCCCGACCTCCATCGGCTCGGCGGTGATGTCGACGTCGGCCAGCTCCTTGAACTGGTGGTACATCGACGGCAGGCGGCGACGGATCTCCTCGGCCGGACGCCGGGAGGCGATGTCCAGGAAGACGCCGCCGGCGGGCGTACCCCGGCCGGCCTTGACCTCGCTGTTGATCGCGCGGGCGACCTCGTCGCGGGGGAGCAGCTCGGGCGGACGCCGGTTGTTGTCCGGGTCGGTGTACCAGCGGTCCGCCTCCTGCTCGGTCTCCGCGTACTGCTTGCGGAAGACGTCGGGGACGTAGTCGAACATGAACCGCCTGCCGTCGGAGTTCTTCAGGACCCCGCCGTCGCCCCGGACGCTCTCGGTGACCAGGATGCCCTTCACCGACGGCGGCCAGACCATGCCGGTCGGATGGAACTGCAGGAACTCCATGTTGATCAGCGTCGCCCCGGCCCGCAGCGCCAGGGCGTGCCCGTCGCCGGTGTACTCCCAGGAGTTCGAGGTGACCTTGTAGGACCGGCCGACGCCGCCGGTGGCCAGCACCACCGCCGGGGCCTCGAAGAGGACGAACTCGCCGGACTCCCGGTAGTAGCCGAACGCCCCGGCGATCCGGTCGCCGTCGAGCAGCAGCTCGGTGACGGTGGTCTCGGAGAAGACCTTGATCCGGGCGTCGTAGCTGCCGAACTGCCGCCGGTCCTCCTGCTGCAGCGAGACGATCTTCTGCTGGAGGGTACGGATCAGCTCCAGGCCCGTCCGGTCGCCCACGTGCGCCAGTCGCGGGTACTCGTGCCCGCCGAAGTTACGCTGGGAGATCTTGCCGTCCTTCGTCCGGTCGAAGAGCGCGCCGTACGTCTCCAGCTCCCAGATCCGCTGCGGCGACTCCTTGGCGTGCAGCTCGGCCATCCGGAAGTTGTTGAGGAACTTGCCGCCGCGCATGGTGTCGCGGAAGTGCACCTGCCAGCTGTCCCGGCTGTTCACGTTCCCCATCGCCGCCGCCGCGCCGCCCTCGGCCATCACGGTGTGCGCCTTGCCGAAGAGCGACTTCGAGATGATCGCGGTCTTCCGGCCGGCCAGCCGGGCCTCGATCGCCGCGCGCAGCCCGGCCCCGCCGGCCCCGATGACCACGACGTCGTAGTGGTGTCGTTCGATGCGAGTGGTGCTGGTGTCGGTAGTGGTCATGTCGCCCTCTAGTTGATGAACCGCAGGTCGGAGAACCAGCCGGCAGCCAGCGCCATGATGTAGAAATCGGTCACCACCAGGGTGCCGAGGGTGATCCAGGCGAGCTGCATGTGCCGTACGTTCAGCCAGGACACCCCGGTCCACGCCTTGTACCGCACCGGATGCTTCGAGAAGTGCCTCAACCGGCCGCCGACGATGTGCCGGCATGAGTGGCAGGAGATCGTGTACGCCCAGAGCATGGTCACGTTGCCGACCAGGATGAGGTTGCCCAGGCCGAACCCGAAGCCCTCGGGGGAGTGGAAGGCCAGCACGGCGTCCCAGGTGTTGATCAACGAGATCAGCACGGCGATGTAGAAGAAGTACCGGTGCGCGTTCTGGCCGAGCAGCGGGAAGCGGGTCTCACCGGAGTAGCTCTGGTGCCCGTCCGGCACCGCGCAGGCCGGTGGCGACAACCAGAACGACCGGTAGTACGCCTTACGGTAGTAGTAGCAGGTCAACCGGAACAGCAGCAGCAGCGGCAGGGTCAGCGCGGCGTCCGGGATGATCCACCAGCCGGGGAGGAACTGCCCGAAGTGCGAGGCCTCCGGCACGCACCGGTCGGTGATGCAGGGCGAGTAGAACGGCGTGAGGTAGTGGTACTCCGCCACCCAGTACCACTTGTGCATGAAGATCCGCACGGTCCCGTACGCCAGCCAGGCGCTGAGCAGGACCACGGTGATCAGCGGTGGGAACCACCAGCGGTCGGTCCGCAACGTGCGGGCCGCGATGGCGGCGCGGGCCCGCGCCCCCCGCGGTCTCGTTGCCGTCGAAGTCATCGTGTCTCTCCCTGACGGGGCCCTCGCGGGCAACGGATCACGTCCCTGCCGGACAGCCGGACCCGGAAACCCGCACCCGCTGCCGCGTTCCTGCACACACCAGGCCGCCTCGTTCCACGCAGGCCGCCCCGGTCCACGCGGACCAGGCCGCGCCGGTCCGCACCCACCCAACCGCCCTGGTGTACGCACACCGAACCGCCCTGGTGTGTGCACGCCAAGTCGTGCCGGGGCCTGCATCGACCACCAGCCAAGTAGTGACCTACGTTACGCCGAACCGGGGCCTCCGTAGGGGCAGAAACGAAGCCCGGCGGGTATTTACGGGAGCAGATCCGCCGGGTCGACGCTCACCCGTACCGGATCGACCAGGGTCAGCGGGTCGCCCGGCTTGCCTGTCGAGTCCTCGACGAAGTGCCGGTTGCGCCGGCGGTACAGCCGCAGCACCCCGGTCGCCTGCTCGACCAGCAGGTACCAGTCGATGCCCGCGGCGGCGTGGTAGTGCATCTTGAGCACCCGGTCGGTGGTCGCGTTGCCGGGTGCGACGATCTCGCACACCAGCCGTACGTCAGCCGCCTCGACGTACACCTCGTCGAAGTCGATGATGCGGGCCATCACCAGGTCGGGGATGACCACCCGGCCGGGACGTAACCGGACGTTCACCGCCTCCAGCAGATCCAGGCCGGCGGGCTCGGCGGCAGCCTCCAGCAGGTTCCCGAGCTTTCGGGAGATCCGCTGGTGGCGGGGGGTGGGGGCTGGGGTCACGTGGAGGCTCCCGTCGAAGAGTTCGACGCGTTGCGACGTCTCGCCGAGGGCGATGTACTCCTCATCGGTCCACGGTCCGTCGTGCTCGTACGCCGCCACGTTCATGGTCACCCCCTCCTCGGTCCCGCGAGATGTTCCCGGCCCGACCACCCCGATCGTCGCACCCCACATGCGGCCACCCCGCCCCGCGCCGCCCCACCCCACGCCGCCCCACCCCACCCCACCCCGCGCCGCCCCACCCCACCCCACGCCGCGCTGGCCCGCCCCGCGCTGGCCCGCCCCGCGCTGGCCGGTCGGTAAGAAGGGGACCCTTCTCTACCGAAAGCGTTAACAGGGGGCCCTTCCTTACAGGTGGGTGTGGAGGAAGGTGAGTTCCTGGTGGAGCAGGCGTTGGGTGAGTCCGCCGGCGGCCTGGTGGGTGGCGCCGGGCAGTGGCAGCACCGCGTGCGGCCGGCCGGTGGCCAGCAGGGCGGCGGAGAGCCGCAGGGTGTGTGCGGCCACCACGTTGTCGTCGGCCAGTCCGTGGATCAGCAGCAGCGGCCGGGCCTCGGCCGGGTCGCCGACCGGGTCGGCGGCCAGCTCCACCAGCGAGTGGTGGGCGTACACGTCTGGGCCGTCCTCGGGCGGGCCCAGGTACCGCTCGGTGTACGCGGTGTTGTACAGCGCCCAGTCGGTCACCGGCGCGCCCACGATCCCGCACCGGAACAGCTCCGGGTGCCGCAGCACCGCCAGGGCGGCCAGCCAGCCCCCGAACGACCAGCCGCGCACCGCCACCCGGTCCAGGTCCAGGTCGGGGTGCTTGCCGGCGAGGGCGGTGAGCGCGTCGACCTGGTCGGTGAGGACCACGTCGGCGAGCCGTCGGTGGACCGCCTTCTCGAACGAGGGGGCCACGCCCGGCGTACCCCGGTTGTCCACGGTGACCACTGCGAAGCCGGCGTCGGCCCACCACTGCCGCTCCAGCCAGGCCGCCCGGGCGGCGACCACCTCCTGGTGTCCCGGCCCGCCGTAGACGTCGAGCAGCACCGGGAGCCGGCGGCCGGCCACGTGCGAGCCCGGGTAGAGCACCGCGGTGGGTAGCCGCCGGTCGGTCACCCGCTCCAGCACCGGGCGGGGCGCGTACGGCGGCGTGGCGGCCGACGACCGCAGCACCGCGACTTCCCGGTCGCCCTGCCACACCGTCCAGCGGGTGCCCGGATGGTCCAGCCCGGTGGCCCCGACCACCAGCACGTTCCCGCCGACGACCGCGCTGTGCCAGCCCGGGTCGGTGGTGATCCGGCGGGCGTCCACCCCGCCGCCGATCACCGTCCGGACCCGGTACAGGTGCCGCTGGCTCGGCTCGGAGTCGCTCGCCTCGACCAGCAGGTCAGGTGGGGCGTGTTCGCCGGGCAGCCGCCCCACCACCCGGCGTACGTAGAGCGAGGGCGGGGTGAGCAGGGTGCCGTCGGCGAAGAGGCACCGGGCGTCGTACCCGTCGTGGGCCAGCTCGCCACCGACCAGCACCCGCCCGTCGGGCAGGTGGGCCGGGGTGCCCGGGATCGGCTCCACCCAGCGTGGGTCGGCCAGCTCCGCGTGCACCTGGGTCTCGCCGGTACGCGGGTCGACGGCGAGCACCAGACCGTGTTGCTGGGTACGGCGCAGCACGGTGAGCAGCGGTCCGCCGTCGGCCCAGACCACCGAGGTCAGGTACGGGTAGGTCTCCCGGTCCCAGTGCACGTCCACCCAGCCCCCGTCGAGGTCGAGCAGGTGCAGACTCACCTCGGCGTTGCGGCCACCCGAGACCGGGTACGCGACCGGGGTCGGCGGGGTCTGCGGGTGGGCGGGGTCGTGCAGGTACCAGCGGGGCAGCCGGGATTCGTCGACCCGGGCGGCGAGCATCGACCGGCCGTCCGGGCTCCACCAGTAGCCCCGGAACCGGTGGAACTCCTCGGCGCCGATGTGCTCGGCCAACCCCCAGGTCACCCCGGCGTCCTCGCCGGCCAGCAGGACGTCCGTGCCGTCGGTCTCGACCACCCGCAGCTCGCCCCGGCGGACCCCGTCGGCGGCGTCGGTGACGTACGCCAGTCGTTGTCCGGTGGGGTCGGGGCGCGGGTCGAGCACCGGGCCGGCGGTGGCCACCTCGACCACGTCGCCGTGCACCAGGTCGGCCCGGAACAGCCGACCGGCGAGGGCGAAGGCGGCCACCCGGCCGGCGTTGTCCAGCGCGTACGAGCCGATGCCGGCGGCGTCGAGACGCCGCCGTTCCCGCATCGCCCGCTCGCCCGGGGAGATCTGTCCGAGATCGGCGTCCGGACCGAGCAACCGCGCCGGCTCGGCCACCAGCCGTTCCGTGCCCGAGTCGACGTCGAGCAGCCAGAGGGCGTCGGCGGGATCCTCCGGGCCGGCCGAGCGCAGGAAGACCACCCGGGCGCCGTCGCCGGTCACCGAGACGGCCCGCGGCGCACCGTTGCTGAAGCTACGGGTACGGGCGGCCAGCTCCGGATAGTCCACAGGGCGATCGTAGAGCCGCCCCGGCGGTGATGTGGCGGACCTGCGACGGACGCGTCCCGACGGTGGCCCGGAACCGCCGGTTAGAGTGACCGTCGTGACGACGCTGCCCGCCCGCCGGCTCCTGCTGGTCCACGCGCATCCCGACGACGAGTCCATCGGTACGGGCGCGACGATGGCGCACTACGCCGCGACCGGGGCGCACGTCACCCTCGTGACCTGCACCCTCGGCGAGGAGGGTGAGATCCACGTGCCGGAGCTGGCCGAGCTCGCCGCCGACCGGGCCGACCAGCTCGGCGGGTACCGGATCGGGGAGCTGGCCGGGGCCTGCGCGGCGCTCGGCGTCACCGACCACCGGTTCCTCGGCGGCGCGGGCCGCTACCGCGACTCCGGGATGATGGGCCTGGAGACCAACGAGCACCCCCGGGCCTTCTGGCAGGCAGACCTCGACGTCGCCGCCGGCCACCTGCTGGAGATCATCCGCGAGGTACGCCCCCAGGTCATGATCACCTATGACGAGAACGGCTTCTACGGGCACCCGGACCACATCCAGGCGCACCGGGTCGCGATGCGCGCCCACGAGCTGGCCGCCGCCGAGGGCATCGCCCCGGCGAAGGTGTACTGGACGGCGATGCCGCGCAGCGTGCTGGAGGCCGGGCTGACCCACTTCGCCGAGGCGTCGGACAACCCGTTCGCCGGCATCACCGACCTCTCCGAGCTGCCCTTCGGTACTCCGGACCAGCAGATCGCCGCCTGCGTCGACGCCACCGAGCAGCACGCCGCGAAGGAGGCGGCGATGCGGGCGCACGCCACCCAGATCCCGGCCACCTCCTGGCTCTACTCGATCGCCGGGAACTTCGGCGCCGAGTTCATGGGCGTGGAGTACTTCACCCTGGCGGTGGGGGAGAAGGGGTCGGGCACCGGCCGGTACGGCTGGGAGGACGATCTCTTCGCCGGCCTGGCCCCGGACGACGCGGCCGGCCCGACGGAGGCCGGCGCGCAGCGCGGGCCGGACGACGCCGAGTCCGCCGTGGTGCCGGCGGTCGGCCAACGGTGACCCTGCCCGCCGCGCCGATGGCCCCCACCGACCAGGACGACACCGCCCCGCCGCCCCCACCCGGCCGCTGGGCGCGGCGGGCCGACCTCGCGCTGCGGGTGGCGGGCGGGACGGTCGCGGTGGTCGCCGCGGTGCTCACCGCGATCCTGGAGCTGCTGCTCTCGGCGGTTCGGGTGGGTGGTCACCTGATCGGGGTGTCGGTGCTGGTGGCCATCGCGGCCAACATCGCGCTGAGCTGGTTCGCCCACGACACCGTCGGCCGGCGTTGGGCGGTGGTGCTGCCCGCGACCCCGTGGTTCGTGATCATGTCGGTGGCGGCGGTCCGGACCGCCGAGGGTGACCTGCTGCTGGCCGCGGAGAACTGGGTCGGCCTGGCGATGATCGTGGCGGGTGCGATGACGTTCGCGGTGATGGGTTTCCGGCAGATCCTCGCCCCACCGCCGCCCTCGGCTCCGCCACCGCCGTCGGCCCCGGCCGCACCGCGCTGAGCCGAGCGGGCGGCGAGGTGCTGACGGGAGCCCGGCCCAGGTGGTAGACATTCCAGCCAGGAACCCGCCACCGGGCGGGTGATACGACTGGAGGCGTGCGATGAACGAGCGGTGGCGCACAGTCGGTGCGCTCGCGGGAACCCTGTTCGCGGTCAACGTGGTCGCCCGGCTGGTGATCGAGTTCGGCGTCGACGGTGACCAGAGCGCCGCCGCCGACCGCGTCTCGCTGGGCATGTTCCTGGTGATCGGGGTGATCCTCGCCGGGCTGGCCTTCCACTGGGGCCGGGACCGTCCGGTGGCCCGGTGGGGTGCCGACCTGGCCGCTGCCGTACTGGTCGCCCTGCTGTTGACCGTCCTGGTCGGTCCGCTGCTGGTCGGCAACAACCCGTTCGCCAACGGGGCCGGCACGTTCTTCGCGCAGATCTGGCTCTACCTGGCCGCCAGCGGCGCCGGGACGCTGGTCGGCTACCTGGTGCTCACCGCACTGGGCCGGGACCACCGTTCCCAGCAGCTCAAGCGGTACGCCGAGCGGGGCAACGCCAAACCCCGCCGGGTCGTCCGCCGCTGACCCACCCGGCCAGCCGCCGAGGGCGGGAGCGCCGCTGACCCACCCGGCTAGCCGCCGAGGGCGGGAGCGACGCGGGTCAGGTAGGTGTGGTGGGTGGTGAACCCGAACTGCCGGTAGAGGTTCACCGCCGCCGCGTTGTGCTGCTCGACCTGGAGGAAGGCGTGCGTCGCCCGGCTGGCCCGGGCCCAGTCGGCGAACGCCCGGATCACCTGGCCGGCCAGCCCCTGCCGACGGGCCGAGGGCAGTACCTCGATCAGACTGAGCCCCAGCCACCGGCCCGAACCGGTGATCGTGCCCCGGCCGATCGCGACCAGCGTGCCGTCGGCGTACCCGTGGGCGAAGCGGACCTGGTCCACGGCGGTGAGCACGTGCCGGGCGGCCGGTGGCAGGCCGCCCTTGCGGTCGGTGGCGACGGCGAGCCAGTCGTCCGACGGCGTCCCGGTCAACTCCACCGGCGGCCGGTCCCGCTGCCCGGCCGGCGCCGTCCAGGGCGGGCCGGGGGCCAGCTCGGCGGTCTGCACCAGCACCGGCGGGCGGGCCGTCCAGCCCCGGGCGTCCAGCTCGGCGGCGACCGGCGCGGCCAGCGGCAGCGGCGTGTTGACAAGCGCCGGCCGGCCCCGCTGGGCGTACCAGTGTTCGACCGCGTCGACGGCGGCCGGTAGCGGACGGTCCGGGTCGCCGACCGGCAGCGCGGAGTTGGCCCGCCCGCTCCAACCGTCGGCGCTGCGCAGCAGCCAGTCGCCGAGCCGCCCGCGTACCGGTGCCGGCCAGGCCTCGTCGGCGGCGAGTTCCAGGGCGACCACGGCGGCGGCGGTCGGCCGGCGGGTCGGCGGCACCCGTTTGGCCCGGTGCACCTCGGTGAGCGGGATCCGCAGCCGGCCCCGGGCGGTGGTCATCGTGAGATGGGTCTCGGTCAGCTCGACCAGGTCGCCGAGCGCGTCGGAGAAGAGCGGCCGGCCCTCGCGAATCCCCACAATCCGGCGGACCACGATCCGGTATCCCACATCCTGCTGTCGGAGCACGATCGACCCCCTCCCCGGCGAGATACTAGGCTCTAACCGTCGCGGGTGATCGCGGCGTGTCTTGCGGAGGAGAAGACCGGTGACCTACATCATCGCCGAGCCCTGCGTGGATGTGCTCGACAAGGCATGCATCGAAGAATGCCCGGTCGACTGCATCTACGAGGGAAACCGGATGCTCTACATCCACCCTGACGAGTGCGTCGACTGCGGTGCCTGTGAGCCGGTCTGCCCGGTGGAGGCGATCTTCTACGAGGATGACGTACCGGAGCAGTGGAAGGACTACACCGGGGCGAACTACGAGTTCTTCGAGGACCTCGGCTCGCCCGGCGGCGCCTCGAAGGTCGGCAAGGTGGAGAAGGACGCCACCTTCGTCGCCGCCCAGCCGCCACGTGGAGAGGGCCACTGAGCCGGCCCACGCCGCTGTCGGCGCGGCTGCCCGAGTTCACCTGGGACACCCTGGACGCCGCGGCCAGCCTGGCCGCGGCGTATCCCGGGGGGCCGATCAACCTCTCCATGGGTACGCCGGTCGACCCGGTGCCCCCGGTGATCCGGCAGGCGCTGGCCGACGCGTCCGACGCCCCCGGGTACCCGTTGACCGCCGGCACCGTCGGGCTGCGCCAGGCCATGTCGGCCTGGGTGGCCCGGTCCTGCGGGGCCGGTGTCGACGGTCTCGGCGTGCTGCCCACCATCGGCTCGAAGGAGTTGGTGGCCTGGCTGCCGACCCTGCTCGGGATCGGGCCCGGCGACGTCGTGGTGATCCCCTCGGTCTGCTACCCGACGTACGACGACGGGGTGCGGCTGGCCGGGGCCACCAGCGTGCGGGCCGACTCGCTGACCTCGGTCGGGCCCACCAGCCGGGTACGTCTGGTCTGGGTGAACTCGCCAGCCAACCCGACCGGTCAGGTGCTGCCGGCGGCCCACCTGCGCAAGGTGGTCGACTGGGCCCGGGAGCGCGGTGCCGTGGTGGCCAGCGACGAGTGCTACCTGCCGCTGGGCTGGACGGCCGAGCCGGTGTCGGTGCTCTCGCCGGAGGTCTGCGGCGGGTCGTACGAGGGCATCCTCGCGGTGCACTCGCTGTCCAAGCGTTCCAACCTGGCCGGCTACCGGGCCGGACTGGTCGCCGGTGACCCGGCGCTCGTCGCCGAGCTGCTCAAGGTGCGCAAGCACGCCGGCATGATCGTGCCCGCGCCGGTGCAGGCCGCCATGGTCGCCGCCCTCGGTGACCAGGCCCACGCCGACGAGCAGCGCGAGCGGTACCGGGCCCGCCGGGAGACGCTGGCCGCCGCGTTCACCGCCGCCGGCTTCACCATCGAGCACTCCGAGGCCGGCCTCTACCTCTGGCTGACCCGGGGTGAGGACTGCTGGCAGACCGTCGACTGGCTGGCCCGACGGGGCATCCTGGTCGCCGCCGGGGCGTTCTACGGCCCAGGGGGCAACCAGCACGTCCGGGTTGCGCTGACCGCCTCCGACGCGCACGTCGCCGCCGTCACCAACCGCCTCAGCGGGTAAGGAAGGGCCCCCTCTTAACGCATACGGTCGAGAGGGGTCCCCTGCTAACCAGCCGGATGCCGGCGGGGGCCAGCCCAGCCGGATGCCGGCGGGGACGTCTTCGTGACCGGTGGTGGCCCGGTCGGTTCGCCGACCGGGCCACCACCGGCGGGGGCGGTCAGTCGTCGAGCGACCTGAAGACCTCCAGCAGGGTGTCCCGGCTCTTCGGCTCCAACAGGTCGCCGGTGAAGGACTCGTGCAGCGTCACGGCCCGTCCGTCGTGCAGCGTCAGGGTGGCCTTCAGCGGCACCTCCCGGGTCACCTCGACCCCGGTGACCTCCTCGAACGGTACGAAGGTGTGGCTCTGGGCCAGCTCCTCCAACGTCGTCGAACCGGCCAGCCGTCGCAGGCGTTCCTTGCCCTCGTCGGACGAACCCGGGTTACCGACCAGAACCAGACCACGGTCGAGGATCAGCAGGTCGTGCTTCTGCCCGTCCAACTTGACGTTGGCCATCCCGCCGATCAGGCCGGCATTGCGTCCGGTGGCCCGGGTCTGCACCACCGTCGCCGCGCTTGGGTCGATGCCGAGTGCCGTCAGCCGGGCCAACGCCTCGTCCAGGGTCTGCGGCGACACCGCCAGCTTGGCGGCCTCGGCGAGGTCCAGCGGCTCGCCGTCGACCCCGACCAGTTCGGCCGGGGCGCTCCACGACAGCTGCCAGCGGGCCCGCCCGGAGCGGATCGCGGCGTTGATCAGCAGCGTCTCCAGCGGACCGGCGAACCGCTGTGCCGCCTCCTTGCGGGTGGCGTCGTCGAAGAACTGCTCGGCGAACTCGCCGAGCCGGTTCTCACGGACCAGCTCCAGCACGGTCGGCAGACCGGGCTCCGTGGTGCCGGTGAACCGACCGGCGGCCCGGTAGAAGGTGTCGGCCCGGTGCTGCACCGAGGCGGCCAGCGTCGCGGCGATGAACTCCGGCCAGGGCAGCAGGGTGCGGTCGCCGTGCTCGACCACCGCCGCCTGCAGGGCCCGACCCGCCGCGTCGACGTCGGCGAGCAGTACCCCGGCGGGGCGGTCGTCCGGCGCGGCCCCGCCGGCCGGGGCGTCGGCCATGGCCGCGACCCGGATGCCGATCGGCGGGTGGGTGTCCCACCGGGAGGCGGAGCCCTCCGGGGCCTCCTCCCGCAGCCGGTCGATCTCCTCCTGCCGGGCGGCGAGCAACTGCCCGAAGCCGCCGAAGAGGTCGTCCGGGGCGAGCCCGGCCGACCAGCCCGACTCAACGTACCGTTGCGTGTAGAACGACCAGGCGGCGTCGATCGCCGGCAGGCTGCGCAGCGCGGAGGTCGCCGCCTCCGGCCCGGCCAGCAGCACCGAGGCCCGGTCGGCTTCCAGCTCCTGACGCCGCGAGGCGGCGTTGTCGACCAGCAGGTAGAGCCGGGCGTACCCCCGGAAGACCATGCCGATCGGGTTCCACCGGCCGATCCGGTTGATGGTCGTCCCGATGGCCAACCGTCCCCGGTACGCCACCCCGCCCAGACGGGTGTGCCGGCCGGAGAAGTGACCCAGCTCGTGGGCGAGCACCGAGCGAAGCTGGTCGACCCGCATGGCCTGGAGCAGCGGCATACCCACCAGCAGGGTCCGCCGGCCACCGACGAGCCCCAACAGTCGGGTCTGCTCGGTGACCGCCGCGTTCACCTCGGGCACCAGCCGGATCTCGTCGGGCGCCCGGGTGGCCACCGCGTCGGCCAGCTCCCGCACGGTCGCCCAGAGCTGCGGCGCGTCCTGCTCGGTCAGGACCAGTCCGGGCAGGGGCTCGTCCCTGGTCCGCAGGGACCGCCACAGGCCGACGACCACCGCACCCAGCGCGGCGATCAGCGGCCACAGCACGTTGGTGGCGAAGAGGCCGGAGCGCTCCCGGGTCAGCCACCCGAAAGCGGCCACGACGACCGCGAGTTGCAGCAGCGCGACCAGATAGAAACCGACAAGCATCAGTACGGAGGCGAGCGCCCGGTACGTCGCAGCCATGTGTTGTCCTTCCCCGTGATCCACCCGGTTCCTGCGGATGGCTGACGGACAGTACGATGTGGATCTTTTGTCGGCAACCCTCCGTTCAGTCGATCGGAGACCACCGACCGATGGTGGAGAGGACGAACCATGTGGCCGTTCCGGCGCCGGGCCCGGCAGGAGCAGCAGGAGAGCCCCGCGTTGTCGATCGATCCGGCCCAGGGCGATCCGACCGCCGAGGCGTTGATCGCGGCCTTCGAGCTGCGGGACTGGCCCACCGCCCGGGACCTGCTCACCCCGGTCACCGACCCGGATGACCGGGCGTTCTGCCTCGGGGTCGTCGCCCAGGTCGACGGGGTGCAGGACTGGATCGGCGAGTGGATCGACGCCGAGCCCCGGTCGACCCTGCCGATGCTGGTCAAGGGGGCACACGCGTTGCACCGGGCCGGCCAGGCCCGGGGTTCGGCCCGAGCGGCGCAGACCAGCCAGGAGCAGTTCCGCGAGTTTCACAAGGGGCTCAAGTTCGCCGAGAACTGCCTGGACGAGGTGGTCGACCGGGATCCGGAGGACGTCACCGCCCGAGCCCTCCTGGTCCAGTCGGCCCGGGGCCGGCAGGTCGATCCGGCGGAGGCTCGGCGGCGCTTCGACGCGGTGGTCGAACGGTACCCGTGGCACCGGGTCGCCCACGAGGCGATGCTGCAGTACCTCTGCCGCAAGTGGTCCGGCAGCCACGAGGAGATGTTCGAGTTCGCCCGAGGCGCGGCGGCGAAGGCGCCCGCCGGCTCCACCCTGGGCAAGCTGGTCATGGTCGCGCACCTGGAGATGTGGGTCGACCTGCCGATCGGCGAGGACGCCGACTACATCGGCCAGCCGGAGGTGCTGGCTGAGTTGAATGCGGCCGCCGACCACTCCGTGCGGCACCCCGACTACCGGCGCCGGCCCGGCTGGCCCAACGTGCACAACGCCTTCGCGATGGCCTTCGCCATGGCCGGTGACCTCTCCTCGGCCGCCGAGCAGTTCGAGGTGATCGGCGACCTGGTGACGCCCTTCCCGTGGCAGTACCACTCCAGCGATCCGGTCGGCTCGTTCCTCGCCCAGCGGGACCGGGTGGGCGCGGAGGACTGACCGCGCCCGTCGGGCTCCCGGCTGGAGGCGGGCTCGCGGGGCCTGCGGGCTCGCGGGGCCTGCGGGCTAGCGGCCGGCCTGCGGGCTCGCGGCTGGGCGGCTGGCTCGCGGCTGGGCGGGGAGGAGCCCTACCGAGGGAGATATCCTCTGCCGGTGGACGAGCCGGGATCATCGCCCCCGCGCCGAGCGGCACATCACGGTACGCAACCGTCTGACGGTCCGGTCCGGGCGGCGGTTGTCGGTACCGGGCTGATCGGCGGCTCGGTCCTGCTCGGGCTGGGCCATGCCGGTCTCGACGTGGCCGGTTGGGATCCGGACCCGGCGACCCGGGAGCAGCTCCGTACGCAGGGGGTGGTCTGCCCCGACCGGCTCGACGAGGCGGTGGTCGACCGCGACGTGGTCTTCCTCTGCGGGCCGCTGCCCACCCTCGCCGACACCCTGCTGCGGGTGGCCCGGGTGGCCGGCGACCGCTGCGTGCTCACCGACGTCGGCAGCACCAAGGCGGAGCTGGCGGACTTCGCCGAGCGGCACGCGCTGGGGCACCGGTTCGTGGCCGGGCATCCGATGGCCGGTACCGACCGGGCCGGGCTCACCTCGGCCGTACCCGGGTTGTTCGCCGACGCCGCCTGGGTGCTCTGCCCGACGGGCCCGGGACTGCCGGCGTTCCGGTGGCTCGCCGGGCTGCTGCGGGACGTGTTCCGGTCCCGGGTGGTGCCGATGACGGCGGGGCAGCACGACTCGGTGGTGGCGCTCTGCTCGCACGTACCCCATCTGGTGGCCGGCGCGCTGGCGGGTGCGGCGCACCGGGCAGAGCTGGGCGACGCGGTGCTCGCGCTGGCCGCCGGCAGCTTCCGCGACGGCACCCGGGTGGCCGGCAGCCCACCCGGGCGGACGGCGAACATGCTGCTCGGCAACCGGGAGCGGGTACTGGCCGAGCTGGCCGCCGTCCGGGCCTTCCTCGACGAGCTCGCCGACGCGCTGACCGCCGGGGACGCCGGCACCCTCACCGCCCGGTACGACGAGGCCCGGGCGGCCCGGACGACCCTGGCCGGTTGCCCGTTCACCGGCCAGCGGCGGGAGTTCCCGGTCGACGCCGACCCGGTCGCCGAGCTATCCTACCTGACCGGCCTGGGTGCGGCGGGCGGGCACCTCACCGGCTGCCGGGTCGAGGCCGCGCTGGTGACCTACGACGCCCGGCTGCCGCAGCCGGCCTGACCTCCCGGGCGTGCTGGCTTTCCCCGGCGTGCGCCGGCTCCCGACGGCGTGGCACCGGCTCCCACGGCCTGACCTCCCGGGCGTGCCGGCTTCCCCCGGCGTGCGCCGGCTTCCCACGGCGTGGCCCCGGCTTCCCACGGCGTGGCGCCGGCTTCCCACGGGGTGGCGCCGGCTTCCCACGGGGTGCGCCGGCTTCCCACGGGGTGCGCCGGCTTCCCACGGGGTGCGCCGGCTTCCCCCGGCGTGCGCCGGCTCCACTGTGGTGGCGGTGTCGGGGTGTGAGAAGGGTTCCCCGCTCTACCAAAGGCGTTAACAGGGGGCCCTTCCTTTCACCTAGGGTGGGGGGATGGTGGATGGACCGGTGGTGGCGGTGCGCGGCGAGGCGTACCGGGAGGTGGCTCCGGAGTTGGCCCGGTTCCGGGTGACCGCGTCGGCCCGGGACCGCGACCGGGAGACCACCCTGACCCGGCTCGCCGAGCGGGCCGCCGCCGTGCGGGCGCTGCTCGACTCGGCCGACGTCGACCGCCGGGAGACCGGTGAGGTGCAGGTGTACCCGCTGACGAAACGCTCCGGTGAGCGGGTGGTGGCCTACCAGGGGCGGGTCACCACGACGGTGACGGTCACCGACTTCACCGCCCTCGGTGAGCTGATGTTGCGCCTGGCCGACCAGGACCAGATCGAGGTGGCCGGCCCGTGGTGGTCACTGCGGCCGGACAGCCCGGTGTACCGGCAGGCCCGGCACGCCGCGATCACCGACGCCCTGGTCCGCGCCCGGGAGTACGCCGAGGCGCTCGGCGCGCGGGTGACCGCCCTGGTCGAGCTGGCCGACAGCGGGCTGAACCCGCAGCCGATGATGACCCGCGCGGCGTTCACCATGGGTGGTGCCGTCGAGGACGGCCGGCCGGAGCTGGATCTCGATCCGCAGCCGCAGTCCGTGCAGGCCAGCGTGGAGGCCCGGTTCACCATCAGCGAGCCGGTCCTGAACTGATGCCGCCACCTCCGTCGCCGCCACCGCCACCGCCACCGACGCCCTCGTACACCGTCGCCGAGCTGGTCGGTCGGGCCCGGGCCCTCGCCGAGGCCGGTCCCCGTCAGTTGCTCGGCATCGCCGGCGCCCCCGGGGCGGGCAAGTCCACCCTGGCCGAGCGGATCGTTGCCGAGCTGGGCCCGACCGCCCGGCTGGTGCCGATGGACGGCTTCCACCTGGCCCAGGTCGAGCTGCGGCGGCTCGGCCGAGCCGAACGCAAGGGCGCGGCGGACACCTTCGACGCCAACGGGTACGTCTCGCTGCTGCGCCGACTCCGCCGCCTGGAGATGACCGCGGTGTACGCCCCGACCTTCCGCCGTGACCTGGAGGAGCCGGTCGCCGGGGCGATCGAGGTGCCGCCGGAGGTCCGGTTGGTGGTCACCGAGGGCAACTACCTGCTGCTCTCCGATCCGCCGTGGGACGAGGTGCGGTCGCTGCTGCACGAGGCGTGGTTCCTCGACCTGGACGCCGAGGTACGGCACCGTCGGCTGATCGACCGACGCCTGGGGTACGGGCAGTCGCCGGAGCAGGCGCGGGCCTGGGCGTTGGGCAGCGACGAGGCCAACGCGGCCCGGGTGGCCGGCACCGCCGACCGCGCCGACCTGGTGGTCCGGCTGACCGACCCGCCACCGGACTGAGCCCGGCCACCGGAACGGACCCGGACTGAGCCCGGTCGGCCCGGTCACCGGAACGGACCCGGCCGGCGTCCGGCTGCCGGGCGTTGCCGGACCCCGGCGGCGGGCTGCTCAGTCGACGCCCTGGCGTGGGGCGGGGACCGGCCGGCGGAGCAGCCAGGTGACCCGGGCCCGTTCCCGGCGGTACTCGGCGGCCTCCGGGTAGCCGCTGTGGCTGCGGATCGGCGGGTCGGCGACCTCCCCGTCGCTGGGGTGCAGCGCCTCCGGGTCGCGTACCGGCAGGTCCTGCCCGCCGGCACCGACCGGCCAGCCGAGCGGGTCGGTCTCCCGCCAGAAGTTCGTCCAGCCGGTCCGCGCGCCAGCTTCGGTCCGCGCGCCAGCTTCGGTCAGTGCGTCGGGTCTGGTCAGCGCGTCGGCCAGGACCGGCAGCCGGTCCGGTCCGAAGTACGCCGGGAAGATCCGCCCGTAGAGGCGGGTGAGCTGGCATCCGTAGGAGAAGAACCAGATCCGCTGCCGCCAGCGGGCCGGCAGTTGCAGGAGCATCGCCGCGCAGAGCACGGTCCCCTGACTGTGGCCGGAGAGGATGATCCCGTCCATCCGGCGTGGGTCGTTCTCGGGCAGCGCCAGCAGGCCGGCGGCGCGGGTCTGGAGTTCCGGCACCGCCCGTTCGGCGTAGCTGGGCGGCGCGAGCGGGTGCGCGGCCCGGGGCCAGAAGGTGGCGATGTCCCAGATCACCCCGACGCTGCGGCGGACCGTCTCGTTGCGGTAGACCAGCAGGCCCAGCCCGGCGATCGCCACCGGTAGCCAGCCGAGCAGGGAGTCACCGATGTCGGAGACCGCCTTGACCACCACCGACCAGCCGGTCACCGACATGGGGTGGGGGCGGGTGTGGGACAGGGCGGCGGCACACCCGCTGACGGCGAGCAGGGCAGCGACCACCCCGTACCGGCCGACGAGCCGGATTCCGTGCTCACCGACGAGCCGGTGCAACGCCCGGTAGGTGCTGACGTCCCGGCAGCGACGGATCTCGTGGGCGGAGAGCGTGTTGCCGGGCGGGACCAGGCCGGCATACTCCCGGCAGCGGATCCGGCTGAACAGGACCGCGCCGTGGACCACGACGACCAGCAACGTCAGCAGCGCGATCGCGAAGGCCAGTCCGGCCCACATCACCGGGATCGGTGGGACGACAGCGGACCGGCCGCTGGGGGTGGCCCCGTTGTTCAGCCGGTCGGCGGCCCAGTAGAGGACGCCGGCGCAGTAGGCGATCATGAGCAGCCAGCCGAAGCCGGCGATGAGCGCCGCACCCCGGCCACCCCAGGCCAGGTCGGTGTGGCCGGCCGGGGGAACGGCCGTGCTGGCCGGCCCGGTACGGGGCAGCAGCAGCCCGGTCCCGGCGAGCAGACCCGCCGGGACGGCGAGCATCCAGATCGCCAGCCCCGGTGGGGCCGGCGCGACACCGGGCAGCCAACCGGAGATCCACGCGACCCCCGCCGCGAGCAGCAGGACCGCGGTGACCGGAGCGGCCAGTGCACGTCGGCCGGAGCGGCTCACCACCCCGATCGTGATCAGCAGCAGCACCTGCCCGGTGCCGAACCAGGAGATGATCCAGTCGTACCCGGGCAGGGACCGGTCGGCCTGGCAGCCGGCCAGCCGGGGGTTCTCGGCGCAGCCGGCCGGCGGGCGCAGCGCGGCCAGTGCGGAGCCGGCCGGCCCCTCCGGTAGCAGCAGGAACAGCACCGTGCCGGCCAGTCCGACGCCGGTGAGCACGATGACCGCCAGGCTCCACCGCCCGAGCGGGGTGGCGCCGGCGCGTCGGCTCAGCCACGGCCGGCCCAGGGCCACCACGGCGATGACCGCCACGGCGACGAAGAGCAGAACCGAGGGCCAGGCGACGGCGGCTTTCGCCCCGTGCGGCGGGTCCATCGCGAGCACCGCGCCGAGCGGCACCGCCGCGGCGGTCGCCGTACCGGTGCACAGGTGCAGGACCGCGGCCCGGCGCAGCTGCCCCTCCCCGCACCAGAAGGTGGGGTCCTGCAACGGGTTGTCCAGTCGCTGGTCCGATGGTGCCGGCCCGGTGGCGGTGGTGCCGGTGGCGGTGGTGCCGGCGTCCTCCCCGGACGGCACGGCGGGCTGGGCCGGCATCTGAGCCTCGTACTGGTAGGTCCGCCAGGTCAGCAGGCCGAGGACGACCAGCAGGCCGATCGGGAGCAGCAGTCCGACGGCGAGCGGGTGGCTGCCCTCGCTCCACCAGCCGTGGCCGAGGAACTCCCACGGGCCGGGGATGCGGCCGAGGCAGGCCTCGTCGACGCACTGCCAGCCGACCAGGTCGACGCCGATGCCGGTGGCGGCCAGTGCCAGGGTGCCGGTCAGGCTCAGGCAGAACAGCCGCAGCAGCCAGGCGGTGATCCCGGAGCGGCTGCCCCAGCGTTCCTGGTCCGGGTCGGGCGGGATGCCCGGTCGGGCGTGCAGTGCGACGTTGGCCAGGGCGAAGGGCAACACCAGCGTCCAGAAGGCCCGGTAGACGTCGTGCGCGGTCCGCGCGCCGGAGGTCAACTGCCCCCAGCTGTACGCCTCGACGACGGGCGGTGTGGCGGTGGGTGGGTCGGCGGCACCGGCGGCGGTGGACCGGTAGAAGCCGGTCACCTCGTCGCCGGCGACCAACCAGGGGCGGGGGCCGTCACCACCGGGTTCGGGCTGCAGGCCGAGGATCTGGTCCGGGGGTGTGTTGGACACCCCGTGTACGCGTAGTTCGAGGACCCGGCCGGCCATGGCTACCTCCCGGTGACGGTATCGCTACCCAGAGTGCACCTCTTTGCTCGTGTCGACCACCCCTGATCGAGTGGTTTTCGCAGGTGAATGCCGTGATCGCCTCAGTCGAAGGTGCGGATCACCCGGGCCGGATTACCCACCGCGACCACGTTCGCCGGCAGGTCGCGGGTCACCACGGTGCCGGCGCCGACCACCGTGTTCGCGCCGATGGTGACCCCGGCGAGCACGATGACCCCGCTGCCGAGCCAGACGTTGTCGCCGATGGTGATCGGTGCCGAACCCTCCCACTTGTCCCGGCGGGGTCCGGGTTCCACCGGGTGGGTGGGGGTGAGCAGTTGGACGTTCGATCCCAGTTGGACGTCCGCGCCGATGGTGATCGGGGCGACGTCCAGCAGGACCGCGTGGTAGTTGACGAAGCTGCGCGGTCCGAGGTGGATGCGGTAGCCGTAGTCGCAGTACAGCGGCGGCCGGACCCAGCTCTGGTCGCCGACCGAGCCGAGCAGTTCGCGCAGCGCGGCCAGTCGCCCGGCCGGGTCGTCGGCCCGGCTGGCGTTGAAGCGTTCCATCAGTCGGGCGGCACGCTCCTGGTCGGCGGTGATCTCCGGGTCGTCGGCCTGGTACGCCTCACCTGCCAACATGCGCTCCCGCATCGAGGTCGGCGGCCGCCCGTTGCCTGGTGATGACTCCACTTTGTACCTAACTGGTCATGTTTCTGTCTTCCCTGATACCTACTCGGTATGCAATTCTGGCCGGTGTCGATGCGACCGTGGTGTCGATGCGACTCCCGACAGTAACAACGCTTCAGGAGGAGGCACCGTTGCACGGAAGTAGAAAATCGATCGCGCTCGGTCTCGTACTCGGTCTGGTGTTCGGGGTTCCGGCGGCGGCCTCGGCCGCGCCGGCCGGGCAGCCGGAGCACCCCGGGCCGACCCGGACCGTGCCGTCGGCACCGCCCGGCGGGGCGCGGACGGCCACCGTCACCCTGATCACCGGGGACCGGGTGACCCTGACCGCCGCCGGTGACGTCGCCGTCCGACGCGGCGAGGGACGGGCCGGCATGCGGTTCCTGACCCGCCGGGACCAGGGGCGGGTGAGCGTGCTGCCCCAGGACGCGCTGCCGCTGATCCGCGCCGGCAAGCTTGACCACCGGCTCTTCGACGTCACCGGGCTGGTCGCCGCCGGCTACGACGACGCCCGGCGGGACGACGTGCCGCTACTGCTCGGGTACGCCCCGGGCGGTCCGGCCCGGCGCGGCGCACCCGCGCTCGGCGGGGTCCGGGTGACCCGTGACCTGCCGGCCATCGAGGGGGCGGCGGTCACGGCGCCCAAGGCCCGGACCGCAGCGGTCTGGTCGGCGTTGACCGCCGGCTCCAGCCGGGCCCGTACCGACACAGCGGGGGGTGTCGACCGGATCTGGTTGGACGGCAAACGACAGCTCACCCTCGACCACAGCGTGGCCCAGATCGGTGTCCCGGCCGCCCACCAGGCCGGCTGGACCGGCCGGGGGGTGACCGTCGCCGTGCTGGACACCGGCATCGACGCCGCCCACCCCGACCTCGTCGGCCGGGTCGCCGAGAGCCGCAACTTCAGCGAGGTGACCGAGACCGGCGACACCGTCGGACACGGCACGCACGTCGCCTCGACCATCGCCGGCAGCGGCGCGGCCTCCGGCGGGAAGTACCGCGGCGTCGCCCCGGACGCGACGCTGCTCAGCGGGAAGGTCTGCGAGTCCACCTTCTGCACCGAATCGGCGATCCTGGCCGGCATGCAGTGGGCCGCCCAGGAGAAGCAGGCCACCGTGGTCAACCTGAGCCTCGGCGGGTGGGACGGCCCGGAGATCGACCCGCTGGAGGAGGCGGTCAACACCCTGACCGCCGAGACCGGCACCCTCTTCGTGATCGCCGCCGGCAACGACGGCAGCGACGGCTCGGTCGGCTCGCCCGGCTCGGCGGACGCGGCGCTCACCGTCGGCGCGGTGGACCGCGACGACGAGTTGGCCGAGTTCTCCAGCCGTGGCCCCCGGGTCGGTGACGACGCCCTCAAACCGGACATCACCGCGCCCGGCGTGGACATCGTGGCCGCCCGGGCCAGCGGCACCACCATGGGCGACGTGGTCGCCGGCCAGTACGTGGCCGCCTCCGGCACCTCGATGGCCACCCCGCACGTGGCCGGCTCGGTGGCGCTGCTCGCCCAGCAGCACCCGGACTGGCAGGCCGGCCAGCTCAAGGCGACCCTGACCGCCTCGGCCAAGCCCCACCCGGAGTTGACCGCGTACCAGCAGGGCGCTGGCCGGGTCGACGTGGCCAAGGCGATCACCCAGGTGGTCACCAGCGACCCGGTAAGCGTCTCGTTCGGCCGTACCGAGTGGCCGCACGACGACGACGAGCCGATCAACCGGACCGTGACCTGGCACAACGCCGGCAGCACGGCGCTGACCCTCGACCTGGCCGCCGAGGTCACCGGCCCGGACGGCGAGCCGGCCCCGGCGGGTGCGGTCACCCTCTCCACCACCCGGGTCACCGTGCCGGCCGGCGGTACGGCCAAGGCCGACGTCACCGCCGACACCAGCGTCACCGGCCCGGACGGCTACTACACCGGCCGGATCGTCGCCAGCTCCGGCACGGTCCGGGCGGTCACCGCGTTGGCCGTGCACCGCGAGGTGGAGAGCTACCCGGTGACCGTCCGGCACCTGGACTCCACCGGGGCGCCGGCGGCCGAGCCGTGGACCACCCTGGTGGGCCTGGACCGGCCCGCCTACCACGACCTGTACGCCGAGGACGGCACCGCCACGGCCCGGCTGCCCAAGGGCCGGTACGGGCTGGTCAGCTACCTCCTGGAGATCGACGGCGAGGAGTTGGCCGGGGTGAGCGCCCTGGTGCAGCCGGAGTTGACAGTCGACGGGCCGACCGAGTTGACCATCGACGCGCGCAAGGCGAAGCCGGTCCGGATGTCGGTGCCGGAGCCCTCCGCCGTCCCCGTGATGGTCGACCTGGGTGCGAACTGGCTCGGCGACGACTACGGCTTCGGCTTCGGCCTGGGTACCGACGACTTCACCGGCCTGCGGTCCGCCAACCTCGGTGCCCGGGTGCCTGCCGAGCGCTTCGTCGCCACGGTCGCCGCCCAGTGGACCGACCCGGACGTGTCGAGCACTCCCTACCTGTACGCGGTCACCGAGGCGGTCCCGGGTCGCTTCCCGACCGGATTCACCAAGGACTACCGCAAGCGGGACCTGGCCACGGCGGTGCACCGGTTCCGGGGTCCCGACCCGGGGCTGGACGTCGAACGGGTGACCTTCGGCGAGTCCGCGAAGTACCCGGTCGGCTCGTCCGCGGTCGTCCTGCCCGTCGCGGTGCCGGGGGAGCGGACCGAGTACCACAACACCAACGGGGTGCAGTGGTCGTCCGTGCTGTCCTTCGGGAAGCCGACCGAGGATGGCTGGCTGGACGCCCACTCGATGCTGGAGTCCGCCCCGACCGCCTACCGGGCCGGTCGGACCTACCGGGACACCTGGAACGTCGCGCCGTACGGGCCGTCACTGGCGAAGCCACGCTGGCCGGGGCAGGGGGTGAGCCGCATCGGTGACACCATCCTGGTCGACCTGTCGCTCTACAGCGACCAGGCGGGCCACCGGGGCTACTCGCTCACCGACACCGCCCGGGTGGCGCTGTACCGCGACGGCAAGCTGGTCGACGAGACCTCCGACGCGGGGTGGGCCGAGTTCCCCGTGCCCGCCGGTGGCGCCACGTACCGGCTGGAGGTGTCCACGACCCGCGGCTTCACCGACCTGAGCACCCGGGTCGACGCCGCGTGGACCTTCGTCTCCACGCACGTGCCGGGAGACGAACCGGTCGGATTGCCCGCCATGGCGGTCCGCTTCCAGCCGCCGCTGCGCGCCGACAACAGCGCGGCGGCCGGCAAGCCGTTCCTCATCCCGGTCGAGGTGGAGCGCCAGCCCGGCGCGCCGGCGGCGAAGGTCAAGTCGCTGAGCGTGGAGCTGTCGTACGACGGCGGGAAGCACTGGCGCACGGCGCGGGTGTACCAGGTAGGCAAGCAGTGGATGGTCGCGGCACACCACCCCGCCGGCAAGGGGTACGCCTCGCTGCGGGCCACCGCCCGGGACACCGCCGGCAACACGGTGACCCAGGAGATCATCCAGGCGTACCGCCTGCGGTGAACCTCCCCGGTGGTCCCGGCGTGACGGCCGGGACCACCGGGACCACCGGGGCGCCAGAAGCGTTTGGAAGGGCCCCTTCCTATACAGAAAGCGTTAGGAAGGGGCCCTTCCTTGCACGTCAGTCGTTGGCGTGCAGGGCGGCGTTGAGGGTGATGCCCTGGCCGGTGCGGGGCTTGGCCTCCAGCGCGCCGGTCACCGAGTTGCGCCAGAAGAGCAGGCCGTCGACCCCGGAGAGGTCCCGGGCCTTGACCACCTTGCCGTCCGGAAGCTTGATTTTGGAGGGGGCGGTGATGTAGCAGCCGGCCTCCACCACGCAGTCGTCACCGAGCGAGATGCCGACGCCCGCGTTGGCGCCGATCAGGCTCCGCTCGCCGATGCGTACCCGGTCGGTGCCGCCGCCGGAGAGGGTGCCCATGATCGACGCGCCGCCGCCGATGTCGGAGCCGTCACCCACCACCACGCCCTGCACGATGCGCCCCTCGACCATCGAGGTGCCCAGCGTGCCGCCGTTGAAGTTCACGAAGCCCTCGTGCATGACCGTGGTGCCGGGGGCGAGGTACGCGCCGAGCCGGACCCGGTCGGCGTCGGCGATCCGGACCCCGGAGGGGATTACGTAGTCGGTCATCCGGGGGAACTTGTCCACCCCGTACACGGCCAGGTGGCGGCCGGCGGCCCGCTCGATCACCCGCAGCTCGTCGACCCGCTCCGGCGGGCACGGCCCGGCCGAGGTCCAGGCCACGTTCGCCAGCTTGCCGAAGATGCCGTCGAGGTTCAGCTCGTTGGGCCGGACCAGGCGGTGGGAGAGCAGGTGCAACCTCAGGTACGCGTCGGAGGTGTCCTTGATCGGGTCCTCCAGCGACCCGATCACGGTCACCACCTCGACGGTACGCAGACCGGGCAGCACCCGGTCACCGATCGCGCCCGGTGGCAGGTCGAGCACGTCGCCCTGGTCCTCACCGGGGACCAACGGCAACTCGCCGAGCCCCAGCTTGCCGGTCGGGTACCAGGTGTCGAGCACCTGTCCCTCGGCGGTGACGGTGGCCAGGCCGATGCCCCAGGCGGGTTCTGCGGAGGTCACTGCTGCACCTTTCTCCTCGTCGACGGTGGCGCGGCCACGCACGGAGCGCCGTGGCCGGGGCGCGGCGGGCGGATCTCCACGCGGTCGTCGCGCGGCACGCTCGCTGCTCACGCACACCGGATCTGACGGTACCGTGCCAATCATGGAGAACCCGCTTACCCCCGAGGTCCTCGCCGATCCGGTGGCCCTGACCCGCGCCCTGGTCGACATAGAGTCCGTCTCCCGCAACGAGAAGGCGATCGCCGACTGTGTGGAGGAGGTGCTGCGCAAGGTCGGGCACCTGAGCACCCACCGGTACGGCAACACGGTGATGGCCCGTACCGAACTGGGTCGGGCCCAGCGGGTGGTGCTCGCCGGGCACCTGGACACGGTTCCGTTGAACAACAACTTCCCGTCCACCCTGCGGGGCGACCTGATGTACGGCTGCGGCACCTCCGACATGAAGTCCGGGGTGGCGTACGCGCTGCACCTGGCGGTCACCGTGCCCGAGCCGCGCTACGACGTGACGTACTTCTTCTACGAGGCGGAGGAGATCGAGTCGACGTACAACGGGCTCTTCCTGGTCGCCGAGGCGCACCCGGAGTGGTTGACGGCGGACTTCGCGCTGCTGCTGGAGCCGACGTACGGCATCGTCGAGGCCGGCTGCCAGGGGACGATGCGGGCCCGGGTCACCACCACCGGGGTACGCGCCCACTCGGCGCGTTCCTGGCACGGGGTGAACGCCATCCACGGCGCCGGTGAGGTGCTGCGCCGGTTGCAGACGTACGAGGCCCGGCGGGTCACCATCGACGGCTGCGACTACCGGGAGGGGATGAACGCGGTCCGGATCTCCGGCGGGGTGGCCGGCAACGTGGTCCCGGACCACTGCGAGATCGAGGTCAACTACCGGTTCGCCCCGGACCGGACGCCGGCCGACGCCGAGGCGCACCTGCGGGAGGTCTTCGCCGGGTTCGAGTTGACCGTGACCGACTCGGCGGCCGGTGCCCTGCCCGGCCTGGAGGCGGCCCCGGCGAAGGAGTTCGTGGCGGCGGTCGGCGCGGCGCCGATCGGCAAGCTGGGCTGGACGGACGTGGCCCGTTTCGCGGCCATGGGCGTGCCGGCGCTCAACTTCGGACCGGGTGACCCCAACCTGGCCCACCACCCGGACGAGCACGTCGAGATCGGCAAGATCCGCGACGGTGCCGCCACCCTGCACCGCTGGCTGGCCCCGGCCTGACCGGTCGCCGCCGCCCCGCCCGTCCGGGTGGGGCGGCGGTCGTCAGGAGGTACGGGTCAGGGTGGCCGGGTCGGTGGCCGCCGGGGCAGCCGCCGGTTCGTCGGCGACGGCGTGCTCGATCAGGCGGGCGCGGCGGCGCTCGGCCACCACGTCGCGGATCCGCCGCTGCATCTGTCGCCTGATCCTGAGCATCTCGCTGTTACTGATCACGCTCTGCTCCTCCCCCGAAGCGCGCGCCGGGCATACCCGGTATGTGAATAGTAAGACGTACCGGCCACCGAATTAGTTGCCCAAGATCGCGAAAACTTTGTCGGATGTCCGGCACGCGTACCCCAAAGGTGCTGCTCCACTACGGTTGCTGCCATGAGTAACAGCGACAGGCGCGACGCACGCCGGGGGCCCGGTCGGGAACGACACCGGGGTGCCGTCACCCTGCGTCGCGGTGCCATTCCGAACAGTACCGCCGATCAGCGCCTGCTGGACTCCCGGGAACGCAGCGACTGGAAGACCAAGGACGCCTGGCGGGCGCTGCGCATCCTGTCGGAGTTCGTGGAGGGCTTCGACACGCTGGCCGACCTGCCGCCGGCGGTCAGCGTCTTCGGCTCCGCCCGCAGCAAGCCGGACAGCCCCGAGTGCCAGTTGGCCGAGTCGCTGGGCGCGGCCCTGGCCGACGCCGGGTACGCGGTCATCACCGGCGGTGGACCGGGCGTGATGGAGGCGGCCAACCGGGGGGCCAGCGAGGCCGGCGGGCTCTCCGTCGGACTCGGCATCGAACTCCCCTTCGAGCAGGGCATCAACGAGTGGGTCGACCTGGCCATCGACTTCCGCTACTTCTTCGCCCGCAAGACCATGTTCGTCAAGTACGCCCAGGCGTTCGTGGTGCTGCCCGGTGGCTTCGGCACCATGGACGAGCTGTTCGAGGCGCTCACCCTGGTCCAGACCGGCAAGGTCACCCGCTTCCCGGTGGTGCTGATGGGCACCGCGTACTGGCGCGGACTGCTCGACTGGCTGCGTGACACGATGGCCGCCGATGGCAAGATCGGCCCGGTCGACCTGGAACTGATCTGCCTCACCGACGACGTGCACGCCGCGGTACGGCACATCGTGGAGGCCGAGGCCGCCCTCTCCGCCGAGCAGGAGGCGGTACGCGCCGAGAGCGTCGCCCGCACCGCCGCCGACCAACAAGAAGCCGCCGACCCCTCCCGGTAAGGAAGGGCCCCCTGTTAACGCTTTCGGTATAGCAGGGAACCCCTCTAACCACACGGGTTGTCCGGCCGGCGCGTCCGGAGTCGGCCAGCCCGTGGGCGCTCCCCGGTGTCCTGCGGAGCAGGTGTCACAGCCGGATGGTGGGATGGGGACATGCAGGTCTATCGGCTGGTGCGACCGGCGGGCACGACGGACCCGGTGGCACCCCCGGGTGAGCCGGGTGCCGCCGCACCGTCGGTAGGTCCCGGTGCGGCCGGCGGCCGGGAGCCGTCGTCCGGGCAGCTCAGCGACCGGCCTGGCACATCGTCCGGGCCGGCCGGCGACCGGCCCGAATCGTCGCCCGGCCAGTCCGGCGAAAGGTCCGGCCAGTCCGGCACATGGTCCGGGCAGTCCGGCGCGTGGTCCGGGCAGTCGGGCGGGTCGTCCGGGCCGGCCGGCGTGTGGTCCGGGCAGGCCGGTGGGTCGTCCGGGCCGGCCGGCGTGTGGTCCGGGCAGGCCGGTGGGTCGTCCGGGCCGGCCGGCGTGTGGTCCGGGCAGGCCGGTGGGTCGTCCGGGCCGGCCGGCGACGAGCGGGAGTCGTCCGTCGGGCAGGCCGGGATCGGCGCCCGGTCCGCAGCCGGCGGGGATGGGCGACGACGGGTCGACGATCCGTTGCAGGCCGAGGTCGTGGGGCACATCGGCGGGCCGATGCTGGTGGTCGGAGGGCCGGGTACCGGCAAGACCAGCACCCTGATCGAGGCGGTTGCCGCGCGGGTGGCCGAGGGCGTCGACCCGGAACGGATCCTGGTGCTCACCTTCGGCCGCCGGGGCGCCACCGACCTGCGTCGCCGGATCGAGGCGCGCATCGCCCGGGACGGCCGTCTGGTGCTGCGGGAGCCGCTGGTCCGCAGCTTCCCGGCGTACGCCTTCGGTCTGCTCCGGCGGGCCGCGGCCGAGCGGGGTGAGCCGTCGCCGAGGCTGCTCACCGGGCCCGAGCAGGATCTGATCATCCGGGAGCTGCTCGACCTGGTAGGTGACGGGCCGGCCGGCAGCCCCGAGGGCGAGCCGGCGGCCGGCCCGGACACGCGGACCGCCCGGGCCCGAGCCGACCTGGTACGGGCCGCGCCGACCACCGGGGCACCGACCGTCCGTGACCACGAGGCGTCGGATGGCGCCGGCGGGACGGCGGGCGGTCGGTCCGGTGGCCCGACGGATGATGCGTCCGGCCCGGCGGCTGGTTCGGCGTCTGGCCCGGTGGGTTCGGCGTCTGGTCCGGGGGGTTCGGCGGCCGGCCTGGGGGGCGGTCCGGTGGGTGGTGCGTCCGGTGGGGACGGGCTGGTGGATCCGGTCGGTTGGCCGGAGGACCTCTGGCCGGCGTTGCGTACCCGGGCGTTCGCGGCCCAGCTGCGGGACCTGCTGATGCGGGCGGCGGAGCGCGGGGTCGGTCCGGCGGAGCTGGCCCGGCTGGGTGAGCAGCTGGGCCGGGCCGACTGGCCGGCGGCCGCGCGCTTCCTGCGTGAGTACGTCGCGGTGCTCGCCCTGCGCGACGTGGCCAACCGGGGCTCGGTCGCCTACGACCCGGCCGAGCTGGTTCGGGCGGCGCGTGGGTTGCTGTTGGACGACCCGGAGTTGCTGGCCGCCGAGCGCCGACGGTTGTCGTACGTGTACGTCGACGAGCTCGCCGACACCGACCCCGCCCAGGTGGACCTGCTGGAGGTGATCGCCGGCGGCGGCAAGCCCCTGGTCGCCTTCGGTGACCCGGATTCGTCGACGTACGCCTTTCGGGGGGCCGATCCGCAGGTGGTGAGCTCCTTCGGGCACCGGTTCCGGACCGCCTCGGGGGCACCGGCGGCCCGGGTGGTGCTGACCACCTCGTACCGGTCGGGGGCCGGGCTGGTGACCGCGGCCGGCCGGTTGGCCCGCCGGCTGCGTGGTCCGGCGGCACACCGCCGGTTGACGCCGCTGCCCGACACCCCGGCCGGCACGGTCGAGGTCCGGACGTTCCGTTCCACCACCAGTGAGTCGGCCTGGCTGGCCCACGCCCTGCGCGCGGCGCACCTGCTCGACGGGGTGCCGTGGTCGAGGATGGCGGTCCTGGTCCGGTCGACCGCCCGGCAGTTGCCGTCGCTGCGGCGGGCGCTGCACGCGGCCGGGGTGCCGACCGTGGTGCACGGCGAGGACCTGCCGTTGCACCTGCAGCCGGCCGTCGCGCCGCTGCTGCTCCTGCTGCGGTGCGCGTTGGAGCCGGAGCGGCTGGACGAGGAGGCCGCGGTGGCGTTGCTGCACTCGCCGCTGGGCGGGGCCGATCCGTTGGCCGAGCGGCGGCTGCGGCAGGGGCTGCGGGCCCTGGCGCTGGCCGTGGGGGACCGTCGCCCCTCCGGTGAGCTGATCGTCGACGCGCTGCGGGATCCAGAGGAGCTGGCCGCCATCGACCGGCGGTGGGCCGAGCCGGCGCAGACCGTGGCTGGGCTGCTGGCCGTCACCCGGGAGGCCGCCGACCGGCCCGGTGCCACCGTCGAGGACGTGCTCTGGGCGGCCTGGGACGCCAGCGGCCTGGCCGAACGCTGGGGCGGTGCGATCGTCGCGGGTCGGACGGCCACCGGTGAGCACGAGACCGCGCGGCGCTGGCGGGCCGAGGCGGCCGATCGGGACCTGGACGCGGTACTGGTGCTCTTCGACGCGGCGGCGCGGTTCACCGACCGACTGCCCGGCGCGCGGGCCGAGGTCTTCCTCGACCACGTCCTGGGTCAGGATCTGCCGGCGGACACCCTGGCCGCCGGGGCCGACCGGGGTGAGGCGGTCCGGCTGCTCACCGCGCACGCCGCGAAGGGCCTGGAGTGGGACCTGGTCGCCGTCGTCGGGGTGCAGGAGGGCGTCTGGCCGGACCTGCGTCTGCGCGGCAGTTTGCTCGGCTCGGAACGCCTGGTCGACGTGCTGTCCGGCCGGGCCGCCGGGACCGGCCGGTTGGCCAGCCTGGTCGGGCAGACCTCGGCGATGCTGGACGAGGAGCGGCGGCTCTTCCACGTGGCGGTCACCCGGGCCCGCCGACGGTTGCTGGTCAGCGCCGTCGCCTCGGCCTCGGTCGGCGGGGACGACCACGAGGAGCAGCCCAGCCGGTTCCTCCACGAACTCGGCCCCAGCACCGGACCGACCGACCCGGACGACCCCGGCGGCCTGACCCCGCCAGGCCCGGACGACGCCGTACCACCCGACCAGCCGGGACCGGACGACGCGGGACCGGCGGGGACCGTCCTGCCG
The DNA here is from genome assembly GCF_049179195.1 of Micromonospora sp. WMMA1923. NCBI lineage: Bacteria > Bacillati > Actinomycetota > Actinomycetes > Micromonosporales > Micromonosporaceae > Micromonospora > Micromonospora sp. WMMA1923. The sequence continues at coordinate 4,710,074 of NZ_JBMHLZ010000001.1, read as the reverse complement.
GTGGGGCGGCCGCCCCGGGCGTTGACCCTGTCCGCCCTGGTCGCGGAGCTGCGTACCGCGGTCACCGACCCCTCGGCGTCGGCGGCCCGGCGGCGGGCGGCGGCGGGTGAGCTGGCCCGGCTCGCCGCCGCCGGGGTGCCCGGCGCGCATCCGGACGACTGGTGGGGGTTGCGCGGGCTCTCCGACGACCGGCCGCTGGTCGACGAGGGCGAGCCGGTGCGGGTCACCCCGTCGGGGATGGAGAGCGCGCTGCGGTGCAGTCTGCGTTGGCTGCTGGAACGGCACGGCGGCAGCGGGCCGGCCAGTACCGCGCAGGGCGTCGGCAACCTGGTGCACGCCGCGGCGATGCTCGCCGAGGACGCCAGCGTCGACCGGTCGGCCCTGCTGGAGTACGTCACCGCCCGGTTCGACGCCATCGAGCTGGCCGCCCGCTGGATGGCCGGGCCGGAGCAGGCCCGCGCCGAGGCCATGGTGGACAAGCTGCTGCGGTGGCTGGCCGGCAACCCGCGCCGACTGCTCGCCATCGAACACGAGTTCGCGGTACGCCTGGATGACCCGGACCGGCCGGTCGAGCTGAATGGCCGGGTGGACCGGCTGGAGGTCGACGCGGACGGCCGGCTCGTCGTGGTCGACCTGAAGACCGGCAAGTCCACCGCGGTCAACGCGACCGACCTGGCCGAGCATCCGCAGCTGGGCGCGTACCAGGCGGCGGTCGAGGCGGGGGCGTTCGCCGAGTTCGGTGAGACCTCCGGCGGGGCGGCCCTGGTGCAGCTCGGCACCGGCGGGCAGGACGCCCGGGAGCAGAGCCAGGCCCCGGCCGGTGAGGGGCCCGCGGCCGGCTGGGCGACCGCGCTGGTCAGGCGGACCGCCGATACGATGGCCGCGGCGACGTTCGCCGCGGTCGCCAACTCGAAGTGCCGGGTCTGCCCGGTACGCACCAGCTGCCCGATCTCCGGCCAGGGCCGACAGGTGGTCGAACCTCCGACGTCTGCGGGTCCGGCATGACCGCGAGGAGTGACCGTGCGAGCTGAGGCCCCCCGGTGACGCAGCCCGCGCTCTTCCCCGCCGCCCCGGCACCGGCGCCCCGGTCGGCCGACGCCGGTCCCCGGTACACCCCGGTCGAGCTGGCGAAGCTGCTCCGGCTGCCGGCACCGACCCGGGAACAGGCGGCGATCATCGCCGCGCCGGTGCAACCGCTGCTGGTGGTCGCGGGCGCCGGGTCGGGCAAGACCGAGACGATGGCCGCCCGGGTGGTCTGGCTGGTGGCCAACTCGTACGTCCGGCCCGAGCACGTCCTCGGGCTCACCTTCACCCGTAAGGCCGCCGGTGAGCTGGGGCACCGGGTGCGTACCCGGTTGGACCAGCTGGTCCGGCGGCTGGGCCGGCGCAGCCGGGACCCGCTCGACGATCCGTTCGCCGGTGAGCCGACCGTGTCGACGTACCACTCGTACGCCGCCCGGATCGTCACCGAGCACGGCCTGCGCGCCGGGTACGAGCCGGCCACCCGGCTGCTCACCGAGGCGTCCCGTTGGCAGTTGGTGGACCTGCTGGTGCGCAACTACGACGGGGACATGTCCGAGGTGGAGCGGATGCCGAGCACCATCACCGACGCGGTGTTGGCGCTCGCCGGCGAGTTGGACGAGCACCTGGTGGACCCGGACACCCTGGCCGCCTGGACCGGCCGGTTCTTCGCCGAGGTGCAGTCGCGTCCGGGGCGGATCTACGCCGACGTGCGCCGGGCGTTGGCCCGTCAGCAGACCCGGCTGCGGCTGCTGCCGCTGGTGCGGGCGTACGCCCGACGCAAGGACGACTTCGAGGCGATGGACTTCGCCGACCAGTTGGCCCGGGCGGCCCGGGTGGCCCGGGACCATCCCGGGGTGGGTGAGATCGAGCGGGACCGGTTCCGGGTGGTGCTGCTGGACGAGTACCAGGACACCAGCCATGCGCAGGTGGTCCTGCTGCACTCGCTCTTCGGTGGTGGCCATCCGGTGACCGCGGTGGGTGACCCGTGCCAGTCCATCTACGGCTGGCGGGGGGCGAGCGCGGGCACCCTGGACCGGTTCCCCGGCGACTTCGTCGACTCGGTGGGCGTACCGGCGCGGGTGTTGGGCCTGACCACGAGCTGGCGTAACCGGCCGGAGATCCTCTCGGTGGCCAACGCCCTGGCCACGCCGCTGCGGGCGGCCGGGGCCCGGGTGCCCGAGCTGCGGGCGGCGATGAGCGTGGCCGAGCCGGTCGCGCACCGCAGTCCGCGTGGTGCCGCCGGGGGCACGCTGCACTGCGCGCTGCTGCCCACCTACGTCGACGAGGCCGCCTGGATCGCCGACAGCGTGCTCGCGGCCTGGCGGGGTGCGGCCCGGCAACCGGACGCGTCGCCGGAACACATTCCGGTGGAGCGGCGGCCGACCACGGCCGTGCTGGTCCGGCTGCGTAGCCAGATCCCGGCCATCGAGGCGGCCCTACGGGACCGGGGGCTGCCGGTCGAGGTGGTCGGGTTGGGCGGGCTGCTGGACACCCCGGAGGTCCGGGACGTGGTGTGCACGCTGCGGGTGCTGGCCGACCCGACCGACGGTGCCGCGCTGCTGCGGCTGCTGACCGGGGCCCGTTGGCGGATCGGGCCACGGGACCTGGTGGCGCTGCACCGGCGGGCCCGGACCCTGGCCACCGCCCGGCAGCAGCTGACCGGCGCCGACGATCCGGAGATCACCGTCGACCGGTTGGACGAGGCGACGCTCGTCGAGGCGCTGGCCGACCTGGGGCCGGCGCAGGCGTACTCGGCGGAGGGGTTCGCGCGGCTGCGCGCGTACTCCCGGGAGCTGGCGTTGTTGCGGTACCGGATGGACCAGAGCCTGCCGGAGCTGATCGCGGACGTCGAGCGGACTATCGGCCTGGACGTGGAGGTCGCGGTCCGGGCCGGTCGGGACGGCACCGGCGACGCCGGGCTGGCCCGGGGCCACCTGGACGCGCTCGGTGACACCGCGGCCCGGTTCAGCGGCGAGACCCCGGGCGCGACGCTCGCCGGTTTCCTGGCCTTCCTCACCGCCGCCGAGGACTCCGAGCGGGGGCTGACCCCCGGCGAGGTGGAGGTGGTGGAGGGCGCGGTGCAGATCCTCACCGCACACGCCGCCAAGGGCCTGGAGTGGGACGTGGTGGCGGTGGCCGGGCTGACCCGGGGCGGCTGGCCGGGGGTGGTCCGCAACTCCGACCACTGGCTCGGTGGGCTGGGGGTGCTGCCGTTCCCGTTGCGCGGGGACGCCGACGGCCTGCCGGAGTTCTCCCTGGACGACGCGGAGGACCAACGTGGGGTGGCCCGGGCCTTTGCCGACTTCACCGACGCCTGGCGGGCCCACGACGAGCGGGAGGAGCGCCGGCTGGCGTACGTCGCGGTGACCCGGCCGCGCCGGCTGCTGCTCTGTTCCGGGTACTGGTGGGGGGAGCAGACGAAGCGTCCCCGGGGCCCGTCGGTGTTCCTCCGTGAGGTGCACGACGCCTGCCTGGCCGGCGGGGCCGGCTTCCTGGTCGACGAGTGGGCGCCGGAGCCGGCGGGTGACGCGGTCAACCCGACCACGGAGGTGGTGCTGCGCGCCGAGTGGCCGGCCGATCCGTTGGGTGGGCGGCGGCCGGCGTTGACCGAGGCCGCCGCGCTGGTCCGGCGCTTCCTGACCGACCCGGCCGGTCCGCCCGGCGACCCCGCCGGCGCTGGTGACCCGCCCGACGGCGGCGCGGCACCGGGCGGCGCGGCACCGGGCGGCGGTCCGCCCGCCGGTGGTGACGATCCGGAGGTGGCCCGGTGGCGGTGGGAGGCCGACCTGCTGCTGGCCGAGCGGGCCGAGTTGCTCCGGCGGGCGGCGGCGGTCGAGGTGGTCCTGCCCGAGCAGCTGTCGGTGACCCAGTTGGTGGCCCTGCGGCGGGACCCGGAGGCGCTGGCCCGCACGTTGCGCCGGCCGATGCCCAGCGCGCCCAACCCGTACGCCCGGCGGGGGACCGCCTTCCACACCTGGCTGGAGCAGCGGTTCGGCGCGGACCGGCTGCTCGACCTGGACGAGCTGCCCGGTGCCGCCGACGCCGAGGCCGCGCCGGACGAGGCCCTGGTGGAGTTGCAGGAGCGCTTCCTGGCCAGCGAGTGGGCCGACCGGGTGCCGATCGAGGTGGAGGTGCCCTTCGCCACCGTCGTCGCCGGTGTGGTGGTCCGGGGGCGGATGGACGCGGTCTTCGCCCGGCCGGGTGGGCGCTTCGACGTGGTCGACTGGAAGACCGGGCGGCAGCCCACCGGCGACGACGCGCAGGCCGCCGCGGTGCAGTTGGCCGTCTACCGGCTGGCCTGGGCGGAGCTGGCCGGCGTCCCGGTCGAGCAGGTGGGTGCGGCGTTCCACCACGTCCGGGACGGGGTCACCGTGCGCCCGGCCGACCTGCTGGACGCCGCCGGTCTGACCGCGTTGATCACCGCGCTGCCGGAAATCTCGGCGGGGGGCTGCATGTTGGCTGATCCGTGTTAGGCTGTGCGGGTTGCAGTTTTGGTTACCAGAGACTCTGTGTGCGCCTGGCGGATTGTGGCCCAGGCGCATTTTGTCGTGTCCGGAGTTCTCCGGGCGGGGCGACCAGCAGCGACGTGCGACCCGCGCAGCGATGCGCGGGACGCTCCCACTCGGCCCGCAACAGTTGCGGGTGAGCACGTTCCGTCAAGGAGACGAAACACATGGCAATTGGTACCGTCAAGTGGTTCAACGCTGACAAGGGCTTCGGCTTCATCACCCCGGACGGCGGCGGAGCCGACGTCTTCGCCCACTTCTCGGCCATCCAGACTTCTGGCTACCGGAGCCTGGACGAGAACCAGCGCGTCGAGTTCGAGGTGACCCAGGGCCAGAAGGGCCCGCAGGCGGAGAACATCCGCCCGATCTGATTCACCGCACCACCAGCGACATCCACCACCTCCGCCAGGAGGCGGTGACGTGGCAGGTCCGCCGTGCCGCGCCCGACCGACGTCGGGCGCGGCGCGGGTGGGCCGCCCGTACCCATTCGGTTCGTGCTTGTGACCACCGGCGCCCAGGCCCCGGTGGCAGCGCCCTCCGGCGCCCTCCTCGACACGTGCCGCGTCGAGGAGAGGCTTCACCATGACCACTGTCATTCCTTCGTTCGGCACCACCGGGCTGGACCCGGCGCTGCTGACCGCCCTGACCGCGCAGGGCATCGCCGAGCCGTTCCCGATCCAGTCGGCCACCCTCCCGGACTCGCTCGCCGGCCGGGACGTGCTCGGCCGGGGTCGGACCGGCTCCGGCAAGACCCTCGCCTTCGGACTCGCGCTGCTGCACCGTACGGCCGGTCAGCGGGCCCGGCCCGGCCGCCCGCTCGCGCTGGTGCTGGTGCCGACCCGGGAGCTGGCCCAGCAGGTCACCACCGCGCTCACCCCGTACGCCCGCGCGGTCGGACTGCGTATCGCCACCGTGGTGGGCGGCCTCTCGCTGCAGCGTCAGGCCGACGCCCTGCGCGCCGGCGCCGAGGTGGTCGTGGCCACCCCCGGCCGGCTGCACGACCTGATCGACCGGGGTGACGCCCGGCTGGACCAGGTGGCGATCACCGTCCTCGACGAGGCCGACCAGATGGCCGACATGGGCTTCCTGCCGCAGGTCACCAAGCTGCTGGAGCAGGTCGCCCGGGGCGGGCAGCGGATGCTCTTCTCGGCCACCCTGGACCGGGGCGTGGACCGGCTGGTCCGCCGGTACCTGTCGAACCCGGTCACCCACTCGGTCGACCCGGGCACCGCCACGGTGACCGCGATGGCCCACCACGTGCTGCACGTCGACGCGGTGGACAAGCCCGCCGCGCTCACCCAGATCGCCGCCCGCGAGGGGCGGACCATCCTGTTCATGGGCACCAAGCACCGCGCCGACCGGGTGGCCCGGCAGTTGCTGTCCAAGGGGGTACGCGCCGCCGCGCTGCACGGTGGCAAGTCGCAGCCGCAGCGCACCCGGATCCTGGAGCAGTTCCGCAACGGGCAGGTGACCGCGTTGGTCGCCACCGACGTGGCGGCCCGGGGCATCCACGTGGACGGCCTCGACCTGGTGGTCAACGTCGACCCGCCGACCGAGGCCAAGGACTACCTGCACCGGGGCGGCCGGACCGCCCGGGCCGGCGAGTCCGGCACCGTGGTCACCCTGGTCCTGCCCGAGCAGCGCCGGGACGTCTCCAAGCTGATGAGCGTCGCCGGCATCAAGCCGCACTCCACCCAGGTACGCCCCGGTGACGAGGCGCTGGCCCGGGTGACCGGCGCCCGGGAGCCCTCCGGTGTGCCGGTGACCATCGTCGCCCCGCCGGCCACCCCGGCCCGTGCCGCGACCGGTGCGGGTGCCGGTGCGGGACGTACCTCGCACCGGGCCTCCGGCCGGTCCCGGCGTCCGCGCCGCCCGCGTACCGCCTGAGCCGCACCTGCTGACAGTCGACGCCCGCCACCGCCGTTCTCCGGCGGTGGCGGGCGTCGTTTCCGCTGCTGGGTCAGGACTGCTGGAGCCCCCACCGGCGGCGTAGCGCGTTGTCGGCGGCGTTGAACAGGATGTCCACCAGGATGCCGAGCACCAGCACGATGATGATCCAGGAGAGCAGCCGGGGCGCGTTGTTGAACTCCCGCGCGCCCTGCATCAGCGAGCCGATGGAACCCTGCCCGGCCACGATCACCAGCAGTTCGCCGGCCATCAGGCTGCGCCAGGCGAACGCCCAGCCCTGCTTGAGTCCGGAGATGAACGACGGCAGCGAGGCGGGCAGGATCAGGAACCGGTAGAGCGACAGGCCGCGCATGCCGAGCACCTTGCCGACCCGCAACCAGGTGGGCGGCACGTAGTCGATCCCGCCGATCAGCCCGTTGGCGATCGACGGTGCCGCGCCGATCACCACCACGAAGAGGATCGCGGTCTCGCTGATCTGGAACAGCAGGATCGCGAACGGGAACCAGATGATCGACGGCATGGTCTGCAGGCCGGTGATCAGCGAGCCGATCGCGGCGCGCAGCGGCCGGAACCGGGCCACCGCCGCGCCGATCACCGTACCGATGACCACCGCCAGCAGGAAGCCGGTGAGCGCCCGCTGGGCGGTGATCGCCAGCGCGGTGGGGAAGTCCGGGCTGACCACCAGCTCCCGCAGGTCGGTGAGGACGGTCGCGGGGGAGGGCAGGGCGAACGGCGGTTTCCACTCGCTCAGGTACAGCAGCTGCCAGCCGGCGATCACCAGGGCGATGGCCAGCAGCTTCGGCCAGGTGTTGCGCCACGCCGCCCGGCCGAGGTCACCGGCCCGGCCGTCCTGGCGGGCCGGCCCGAGTTCCAGGGCGTCCAGGCCGGTGACCTCGTCGGCGGCGGTACGGTCCGGCCGTTCGGCACCGCCGTCCGGCGCGGTCAGCACCGGGCGGCTGGTCTTCGACTCACTGGGCATGGCGGGACACCTCCGTACGGAGCCGGTCGGTGATGGTGGCGGCGAGTCCGGCGACCTCGGTGGAGTCGATCCGACGCGGCCGGGGCTGGTCGACGCCGAACTCCTCGATGATCCGGCCGGGCCGGCTGCTGAGCAGGATCACCCGGTCGCCCAGCCGGACGGCCTCCCGCACGTTGTGGGTGACGAAGAGCACGGTCAGCGACCGTTCCCGCCAGATGCGTTCCAACTCGTCGTGCAGGATGTCGCGGGTCATCGCGTCCAGCGCGCCGAACGGCTCGTCCATCAGCAGCAGGTCGGCGTCCTGGGCCAGGGCGCGGGCCAGCGCCACCCGTTGCCGCATCCCGCCGGAAAGTTCGTGCGGTCGCTTGTGGCCGAAGCCGGTCAACCGGACGGTCTCCAGCAGCGCGGCGGCGGAGGCCCGGCGTTCCTCGCGCCCCACGCCCCGCAACCGCATCGCGATCTCCACGTTGCGGGCCACGGTCAGCCAGGGGAACAGGGCCGGCTCCTGGAACATCATCGACACCCGGTGGCCCCCGGTGTCGATGCTGCCCCCGGTGACCGGGTCGAGCCCGGCGACCAGCGAGAGCAGGGTGCTCTTGCCGCAGCCGGAGGCGCCGAGCAGACAGACGAACTCGCCAGGTCGTACGTCGAGCGAGACCCGGTCTAGGGCGAGCAGGGCGGTCCGACCCCGCCCGTAGGCCTTGGAGACGCCGTCGAGGCGGACCGGACCGGGACGCTTCCCGGACCCGGCCGCCCCGGCGACGTCTGCGTCGAGCAGACTCACGAGCTACCACCCTCGGCGCTGACCTCGGGCTTGCCGGCGGCCTTGAGGATCTCGTTGAGCGGGCCGAGCTGGTAGATGCCGTTCAGGTCGACCGGGTCGAGCAGGTCGACCTCCTCGGCGTGCTTGGCGCTGCCGTAGAGCGAGGGCGCGATCGGGTCGACGGTGAAGGTCAGGTTGGCGAACGAGGCGGTCAGGATCTCGTCCTTCAACGTGTTGCCGCTGAGCGCCTTGAGCTGCTCGTTGGCGGCCTTCGCGGCGGCCTCCCGGTTGCCGTTGACGAAGTCGACGGCGGCGACGTGCCCCTCCAGCAGCTTCTTGACCAGCCCGGGGTTCTTGTCGAGGAACTCCTTGCGCACGATCAGGTGGGTGGTGACGAACTGTCCGCCGGGCCACTCGTCCTTCTCGTCCTTGAGCACCTTGGCCCCGTGCTCGATGATCAGCCGGCTCAGGTGCGGCTCGGGCACCCAGGCGCCGTCCAGCGCGCCGCTGCCGAAGGCGGTGATGATCTCCGAGTTGGGGGTGGGCAGGACCGAGACGTCGCCGCCGCCGTTGGTGTCGGTCTTCAGGCCCTGCTGCTTGAGCCAGTACCGCAGCGCCACGTCCTGGGTGTTGCCGAGCTGCGGGGTGGCGATCTTCTTGCCGCGCAGGTCCGGTACGCCGTTGATGCCGGGCTTGACGACCAGCGCGGCCCCGCCCGAGGTGCTGCCGGCGATGATGTGCAGCGCGGTGCCCTTGGACTGCGCCCAGCCGTTGATCGCCGGGTTCGGGCCGATGTAGGTGGCGTCGATGGCCCCGTTGAACAGCGCCTCGATGGCCGACGGTCCGGCGTTGAACGGGGTGGTGCTGAGCTTGACGTCGCCGCCCAGCTTCTCGGCGAAGATGCCGTTCTGCACCCCGACCAGGGCCGGCGCGTGGGTGATGTTCGGGAAGAGGCCGAGACGCAGTTCGGTGGCCTCGCCGCCGGCGCCGCCGCCGGCCGCCTCGTCCTCGCCGCAGGCGGCCAGGACGGTGACCGCCAGCAGCGCGGCCACGGTCGCGGCGAGGGTACGGGCACCGCGTTCCCGCAGTACGCGCAGAGTTCGCGAGTTCATGCTGTCTTCTCCAAGGGTGAGGGGAGGACCCGTGATCGTGTGGGGAAAGGGGTCAGGAGGCCGGCGTGCTGCGGACGGCCTCCGGGGAACCGGTCGAGGTGCCGATGTCGTCGTTGAGCAGGTCGGCGAGGCTGGTGCGGTCGACGATGTCGCCGATCGCGTGCTGCACGGCCAGCCAGACGTCCCGCAGCCGGGCGGCGGGGCCCTGGTATCGGGTGGTGTCGGCGGGCAGGCCGCGGACCACGGTGAGGACGCCGCTGACCGCGCGCAGGACGTCCCCGACGGAGATCTCGGTGGCGGGTCGGGCGAGGGCGTAGCCGCCCTCGACGCCCCGGTGGCTCAGGAGCAGGTCGGCCCGGCGCAGTTCCAGCAGGATGTCCTGCAGGAAGCTGGGCGGGATGTGCTGGTCGGCGGCGAGGGTGGCCGCCTTGACCAACTCGCCCCGGGCCGCGGTGATGGCCAGCATGGCCCGGAGCGCGTAGTCGCCGCGAGCCAGGATGTACATGTCCCGTCCTCTCTGGGTGCCGGCGGACGCGGGTCCACCGGCAGGAAAACCGGAGTTCTCCTACCTGAATGATGGGAATAGTGGAGCATGGGCGGCTGGCGGTCAACCATCCGTTCGGATGGTGGGCGGAAGCGCCCCGACCAGAACGTGCCGACCAGTACGAACACCGCGAGGGGAGACGGCACAGTCGGGATCCCGACGCGCTAGGGTCGTCACCGTGGCGGCGCAGAGATCCGGAACCAGGTCGGCAGCCAACGGCACCGGGGGGCGGCCCGTGATTCCGGCGACCCGGTACCCGGTCGAGCGGTTCACCCTCGACAACGGCCTGCGGGTGGTGTTGGCCCCGGACCGCAGTGCCCCGGTGATCGGGGTCGCGGTGGTCTACGACGTCGGCATCCGCTCCGAGCCCGAGGGGCGCAGCGGCTTCGCCCACCTCTTCGAGCACCTGATGTTCCAGGGCTCGGAGAACCTGGAGAAGCTGGCCCACTTCCGGCACGTGCAGGGCGCCGGTGGCACCTTCAACGGCACCACCCACCTGGACTACACCGACTACTACATGACCCTGCCGAGCAACGCCCTGGAACGGGCGCTGTTCCTGGAGGCCGACCGGATGCGCGGCCCCCGGCTGACCGAGGAGAACCTCCGCAACCAGGTCGACGTGGTCAAGGAGGAGATCCGGGTAAACGTGCTGAACCGGCCCTACGGCGGGTTCCCCTGGCTCACCCTGCCGCCGGTCATGTTCGACACCTTCCCCAACGCCCACGACGGGTACGGCTCCTTCACCGACCTGGAGTCGGCCACCGTCGCCGAGGCCACCGACTTCTTCCAGCGCTACTACGCAAGCGGCAACGCCGTCCTCGCGGTCAGCGGGGACCTCGACGTGGCCGAGGCCACCGGCCTGATCGAACGGCACTTCGGCGACGTGCCGGCCCGACCCGCCCCGGTCCGGCCCGACTTCGGCGAGCCGGACCTGACCGCCGAACGACGACAGTCGTACGTCGACAAGTTGGCACCGCTGCCGGCGGTCTCCGCGGCCTGGCGGGTACCGGACCCGATCGGCGACTTCGCCGGCTACCTGCCGTACGTGGTGCTGGCCGAGGTGCTCACCGACGGGGAGGCGTCCCGGCTGGTCGAGCGGCTCATCCAGCGGGACCGGACGGTCACCGGCCTGGGCGGGTACCTCGGCTTCATGGGCGACCCCTTCGACGTCCGGGACCCCACCGCGCTGCTGCTCGACGCCCACCTGCCGCCGGGCGGGGACGTGGACAAGGTGCTGCGCACCGTCGACGAGGAGCTGGACCGGCTGGCCACCGACGGGCTCACCGACTCGGAGCTGGCCCGTACCCAGGCCCGGATGGCGACCCACCTGCTGCGCGACGTCGACGCGGTGCTCGGCCGGGCGCTGCGGATGGCCGTGCTGGAGCAGCAGCGCGGCGAGCCGGGCCTGCTCAACGAGCTGCCCCGGCTGGTCGGCGAGGTCACCGAGGAGCAGGTCCGGGCCGCCGCCGCGACGCTCCGGCCACACCGCCGGGCGTCGATCGAGATCGTTCCGGGAGGTGCCAGGTGACCGCCGTCGCGACCGCCGACCGTACGCTGCCGCCGCTGCGGCCGAACCGTCGGCTCAAGCTGCCCAGCCAGGCCGAACGGACGTTGCCGAACGGGCTGACCGTGATCGCGGTCCGCCGGCCGGCCGTCCCGCTGGTCGAGGTACGGCTCTGGATGCCGTTCGGGCGGCCCCACCTGGCCCGGGCGGCGCTGCTGTCGCAGACCATGCTCTCCGGCACCGACACCATGTCCAGCGTGCAGATCGCCGCCGAGCTGCAGAAGGTCGGCGGTGGGTTCTCCGCCGGGCACGACCCGGACCGGCTGATGGTCTCCGGTGCCGGCCTGGTCACCGGGCTGGACCGGATGCTGGAGATCCTCGCCGCGGTGCTCACCTCGGCGAGCTATCCGAGCGCCGAGGTGGCCACCGAACGGGACCGGCTGATCGACCGGGTGCAGGTGGCCCAGAGCCAACCCGCCCACCTGGCCCGGACCGCGTTGCTCAAGCGGATCTACGGCCGGCACCCGTACGCGGTGCAGACCCCCGAGCCGGAGCAGATCCGGGCGGTACGCCCCGCGGCGCTGCGCCGGCTGCACGCCGAGCGGGTGCATCCGGCCGAGGCGGTCCTGGTGCTTGTCGGCGACGTCCAGCCGGAGCGGGTGCTCGACTCCGCCGAGCGGGCGCTGGGCGACTGGCAGGGCGCGGGCCACCGGGCCGAACTGCCGCCCGCGCCGCCCCTGGAACCGGGGCCGCTGCTGCTGGTGGACCGTCCCGACGCGGTGCAGTCCTCGCTGCGGATCGCGCTGCCGGCGGTGGGGCGCACCCACCCGGACCACGCCGCGTTGCAGCTCGCCAACCTGATCTTCGGCGGCTACTTCTCCTCCCGCTGGACGGAGAACATCCGGGAGGACAAGGGCTACACGTACGGTCCGTACTCGATGGTGGAGCACTCGGTGGCCGGTTCGGTGCTGGTCGCCGCCGCCGACGTGGCCACCGAGGTGACCGGCCCGGCGCTGCTGGAGACCACCTACGAGCTGGGTCGGTTGGCCTCGGTGCCGCCGAAGCCCGACGAGCTGGAGCAGGCCCGCCAGTACGCCCTGGGCACCCTCCAGCTCGGCATGTCCACCCAGGCCGGGCTGGCCTCGCTGACCAGCGCGTACGCCGGCAACGGGCTGCGGTTGGACTTCCTGGCCGAGCACGCGGCCCGACTCGCCAAGGCCACCGTGGACGACGTGGCCGAGGCCGGCGCCCGCTACCTGGCCCCCGCCCGGGGCGTGGTGGTGGTGCTCGGCGACGCCGCCCGGATCCGCAGCCAACTCGACGTGCTCACCCCGGTCCAGACCGCCACACCATGACCACCCCCGGCGCGGGTGACTCCGGTCCGGTCGGCGCGGCCGGCGACGCCGCCGGCCCGGCCTGCGCGGGTGCGTTGTCGTGGGAGCCGCCGCCGTTGGCCCGGACCACGCTGGACCGGGCCGCGCACCGGCGTACCGACAAGCAGTGGCTCGCCGAGGCCTGGCCGCGCTCGCGGGTGCTGGTGCTCGACTCCGCCGCCGACGGTCGGGCCCTGGTCAGCGGCGACCCGCCGCAGTTGGTGCTGCTCACCCCCGACGACCTGCCTCCCACAGCGAACGGGCAGGTCAGTCCGCTCTTCCTGGGGGTCGAGCCGGACGGGGTGGCGGTATTCGCGGTGGACGCGCCGCTGCCGGACCTGGCCGGCACCCGCCCGGTCAACCTGCGCGACGTGGGTCACCTGCTCGCCGACCGGGACGCGGGGATCCTCACCACCGCCGTCGCGCTCACCAACTGGCACCTGCGACACGGGTACTCCTCGACCACCGGTCGGCCCACCGAGCCGGACGAGGCCGGCTGGTCCCGGGTCGACCCGACCGGCCGCCGGGCCTGGCCCCGCACCGATCCGGCGATGATCGTGCTGGTCCACGACGGGGTGCCCGGCCCGGCGGGACGCTGCCTGCTCGGCAACAACGCCGCCTGGCCCCGGCAGGACGGCCGGTTGCGCTTCTCCTGCCTGGCCGGCTTCGTCGAGGCGGGCGAGTCGGCCGAGGCGGCCGTGCTCCGCGAGGTCCGCGAGGAGGTCGGCGTCACCGTCGACGACATCAGGTACGCCGGCAGCCAGTCCTGGCCGTTCCCCGGCTCGCTGATGCTCGGCTTCCTGGCCCGCGCCGACGCCACCCAGCCGGTACGCGTCGACCCCACCGAGATCACCACCGCGCGCTGGTTCACCCGTGCAGAGATTGCCGCCGTGCTGGTCGACCGGCTGGTCGACGCGGGCGACGGCCGCCGGGTGACTCTGCCGATGGCCAGCTCCATCGCTCACTTCCTGATCCGGGGCTGGTTGGCGTAGTCCTCGGCCGGCACCGCTCTGTCGGTGAAGGTGGCACGGGTGTGTTCGGGGACCATAGTCGAGGCTCTGCTTGGCTTGAACCGGGTCCGGTTGACGTACGTAGTGAGGCTGAGTCGTCTGGGATGGAGCAGCATGACTGATGAGTGGGGTCTGGCGGATTTGCCGGGGCCAGATGATCCTTTCTGGCAGTTCAGCGACCAGGATTTCCCAGCTGTAGGGTTGGGAGACGCCGCGTTCGATGAGGAGTGGCTCGAAGGAATATTTGGCCCGCAGGAAGCGGCCGTGTCCGAAGGCTCGGCGGGCCGCCACGACGAGGTGGCACTGTCGGGTCCGTCGCAGGTGCCCCGGCCCCGGCAGTACGAAGGTCGTCGCTACCCTGCCGCCCAGGAGTGGGCGGACCGTATCGTCGCATACCACACCCTCGTCAATGGTGCGCCGCCCTCCAGTAAAGGAGCGGCCCGGGCGGTCGGACACGAAGCCACCTATGACCGCCTGGCACATCTCCGGAACGGTCACACCAAGATCTCGCCGGAGGAGGCCCGAGTCCTCTCGACGTTGTCCGGCGACTGGGTTTCCGTCGTCTTTCCGGAAGGCGCAAAAGGTCGCCCTCACTACCTGCAGGCGCTGAAAGGCCGACCAGAGGTGCCTCGGCCCCGGCAGAGGCATCACCGTGGTGCCCGGGAGTGGGCGGATCGTATCGTCGATTACCACACCCTCGTTGGCGGCGCGCTACCCAACAGCCAGAGAGCGGCCCAGACGGTCGGACACGAAGCCACCTATAATCGCCTGGCAAATCTCCGGAACGGTCACACCAAGATTTCGCCCGAGGAGGCCGGAGTCCTCTCGACGTTGTCCGGCGACTGGGCTTCCGACGTCTTTCCGGAAGGTGCAGAAGGTCGCCCTCAGTATCTGCGGGCGTTGGCAGGCTTACCAGAGGTGCCTCGGCCCCAGCAGAGCCATCATCACCGTGGTGCCCGGGAGTGGGCGGATCGTATCGTCGAATACCACACCCTCGTCGGCGGCGCGCTACCCAATAGTCGGAAAGCGGCCCTGGCGGTCGGACACGAAGCCACCTATAACCACCTGGTAAATCTCCGGAACGGTAATGGCAAGATTTCGCCGGAGGAGGCCGGAGTCCTGTCGGCGTTGTCGGGCGGCTGGGCTTCGGTCGTCTTTCCGGAAGGTGCGAAAGGTCGCCCCCACTATTTGGCGATGCTGTCGGAGGCACCGTCGGGTGGCTTCACGGCGGGTGTCGGAGCGGAGTCCAGTAGCGCCTACGGCGATCCACGGGAGGTCTCCCTTCTCGCGGCCCTGACCTCACCGGGAACCTCACCACAGTTGTGGGGGCGCTCGGCGCAGTCTCCTTCCACGGCGTTCCCGACGACGCCGTCCAGGGCGTTCTCACCGCCCCGATGACGGCGACGAACCCTTCGCCGTGACGGCCGGGATCGCCACCGCGCGCTGGTTCACCCGTGCAGAGATTGCCGCCGTGCTGGTCGACCGGCTGGTCGACGCGGGCGACGGCCGCCGGGTGACTCTGCCGATGGCCAGCTCCATCGCTCACTTCCTGATCCGGGGCTGGTTGGCGTAGTCCTCGGCCGGCACCGCTCTGTCGGTGGAGGTGGCACGGGTGTGTTCGGGGACCATAGTCGAGGCTCTGCTTGGCTTGAACCGGGTCCGGCTGAGGTACGTAGTGAGGCTGAGTCGTCTGGGATGGAGCAGCATGACTGATGAGTGGGGTCTGGCGGATTTGCCGGGGCCAGATGATCCTTTCTGGCAGTTCAGCGACCAGGATTTCCCAGCTGTAGGGTTGGGAGACGCCGCGTTCGATGAGGAGTGGCTCGAAGGAATATTTGGCCCGCAGGAAGCGGCCGTGTCCGAAGGCTCGGCGGGCCGCCACGACGAGGTGGCACTGTCGGGTCCGTCGCAGGTGCCCCGGCCCCGGCAGTACGAAGGTCGTCGCTACCCTGCCGCCCAGGAGTGGGCGGATCGTATCGTCGAATACCACACCCTCGTCGGTGGGGCGCTACCTGACAGTCGGAAAGCGGCCCGGGCGGTCGGACACGAAGCCACCTATGCCCGCCTGGTAAGTCTCCGGAACGGTAATGGCAAGATTTCGCCGGAGGAGGCCGGAGTCCTGTCGGCGTTGTCGGGCGGCTGGGCTTCGGTCGTCTTTCCGGAAGGTGCAGAAGGTCGCCCTCAGTATCTGCGGGCGTTGGCAGGCTTACCAGAGGTGCCTCGGCTCCGGCAGAGCCAGCATCTCCGTGGTGCCCGGGAGTGGGCGGATCGTATCGTCGAATACCACACCCTCGTCGGTGGGGCGCTACCCGACAGTCGGAAAGCGGCCCTGGCAGTCGGACACGAAGCCACCTATAACCACCTGGTAAATCTCCGGAACGGTAATGGCAAGATTTCGCCGGAGGAGGCCGGAGTCCTGTCGGCGTTGTCGGGCGGCTGGGCTTCGGTCGTCTTTCCGGAAGGTGCAGAAGGTCGCCCTCAGTATCTGCGGGCGTTGGCAGGCTTACCAGAGGTGCCTCGGCCCCGGCAGAGCCAGCATCTCCGTGGTGCCCGGGAGTGGGCGGATCGTATCGTCGAATACCACACCCTCGTCAGCGGGGCGCCACCCGACAGTCCGAGAGCGGCCCTGGCGGTCGGACACGAAGCCACCTATGCCCGCCTGGCACATTTCCGGAGCGGTTATGGCAAGATTTCGCCGGAGGAGGCCGGAGTCCTGTCGGCGTTGTCGGGCGGCTGGGCTTCGGTCGTCTTTCCGGAAGGTGCGAAAGGTCGCCCTCAGTATCTGCGGGCGTTGGCAGGCTTACCAGAGGTGCCTCGGCCCCGGCAGAGCCAGCATCTCCGTGGTGCCCGGGAGTGGGCGGATCGTATCGTCGATTACCACACCCTCGTCGGTGGGGCGCTACCCGACAGTCGGAAAGCGGCCCTGGCGGTCGGACACGAAGCCACCTATAACCACCTGGTAAGTCTCCGGAACGGTAATGGCAAGATTTCGCCGGAGGAGGCCGGAGTCCTGTCGGCGTTGTCGGGCGGCTGGGCTTCGGTCGTCTTTCCGGAAGGTGCGAAAGGTCGCCCCCACTATTTGGCGATGCTGTCGGAGGCACCGTCGGGTGGCTTCACGGCGGGTGTCGGAGCGGAGTCCAGTAGCGCCTACGGCGATCCACGGGAGGTCTCCCTTCTCGCGGCCCTGACCTCACCGGGAACCTCACCACAGTTGTGGGGGCGCTCGGCGCAGTCTCCTTCCATCGCGTTCCCGACGACGCCGTCCAGGGCGTTCTCACCGCCCCGATGACGGCCACGAACCCTTCGCCGTGGCGGCACGGGGTGAAGCCGTCTGGCCCCGGCAGGTCTGCCGGTTGCGCTTCTCCTGCCTGGCCGGTTTCGTCGAGGCGGGTGGCCCTGCCGATGGCCAGCTCCATCGCCCGCTTCCTGATCGAGCACTGGTTGGCGTAGTCCTCGGCCGGCACCGCTCTGTCGGTGAACGCGGCATGAGTGTGTTCGGGGCCGTAGTCGATGCGCTGCTCGGTTGAACCCGGTCCGGTTGACGTACGTAGTGAGGCTGAGTCGTCTGGGATGGAGCAGCATGACTGATGAGTGGGGTCTGGCGGATTTGCCGGGGCCAGATGATCCTTTCTGGCAGTTCAGCGACCAGGATTTCCCAGCTGTAGGGTTGGGAGACGCCGCGTTCGATGAGGAGTGGCTCGAAGGAATATTTGGCCCGCAGGAAGCGGCCGTGTCCGAAGGCTCGGCGGGCCGCCACGACGAGGTGGCACTGTCGGGTCCGTCGCAGGTGCCCCGGCCCCGGCAGAGTCGCCACTACCGTGGTGCCCGGGAGTGGGCGGATCGTATCGTCGAATACCACACCCTCGTCGGTGGGGCGCTACCTGACAGTCGGAAAGCGGCCCGGGCGGTCGGACACGAAGCCACCTATAAGCACCTGGTAAGTCTCCGGAACGGTCACACCAAGATTTCGCCGGAGGAGGCCGGAGTCCTGTCGGCGTTGTCGGGCGACTGGGCTTCCGATGTCTTTCCGGAAGGTGCAGAAGGTCGCCCTCAGTATCTGCGGGCGTTGGCAGGCTTACCAGAGGTGCCTCGGCCCCGGCAGAGCCAGCATCTCCGTGGTGCCCGGGAGTGGGCGGATCGTATCGTCGAATACCACACCCTCGTCGGCGGCGCGCTACCCAACAGCCAGAGAGCGGCCCTGGCGGTCGGACACGAAGCCACCTATGCCCGCCTGGCACATTTCCGGAACGGTGTTAGCAAGATTTCGCCGGAGGAGGCCGGAGTCCTGTCGGCGTTGTCGGGCGGCTGGGCTTCGGTCGTCTTTCCGGAAGGTGCGAAAGGTCGCCCTCAGTATCTGCGGGCGTTGGCAGGCTTACCAGAGGTGCCTCGGCCCCGGCAGAGCCAGCATCTCCGTGGTGCCCGGGAGTGGGCGGATCGTATCGTCGAATACCACACCCTCGTCGGCGGCGCGCTACCCAACAGCCAGAGAGCGGCCCTGGCGGTCGGACACGAAGCCACCTATGCCCGCCTGGCACATTTCCGGAACGGTGTTAGCAAGATTTCGCCGGAGGAGGCCGGAGTCCTGTCGGCGTTGTCGGGCGGCTGGGCTTCGGTCGTCTTTCCGGAAGGTGCGAAAGGTCGCCCTCAGTATCTGCGGGCGTTGGCAGGCTTACCAGAGGTGCCTCGGCCCCAGCAGAGGCATCTCCGTGGTGCCCGGGAGTGGGCGGATCGTATCGTCGAATACCACACCCTCGTCGGCGGCGCGCTACCCGACAGTCGGAAAGCGGCCCTGGCGGTCGGACACGAAGCCACCTATGATCGCCTGAGAAAGCTCCGGCACGGTACAAGCAAGATTTCGCCGGAGGAGGCCGGAGTCCTGTCGGCGTTGTCGGGCGGCTGGGCTTCGGTCGTCTTTCCGGAAGGTGCGAAAGGTCGCCCCCACTATTTGGCGATGCTGTCGGAGGCACCGTCGGGTGGCTTCACGGCGGGTGTCGGAGCGGAGTCCAGTAGCGCCTACGGCGATCCACGGGAGGTCTCCCTTCTCGCGGCCCTGACCTCACCGGGAACCTCACCACAGTTGTGGGGGCGCTCGGCGCAGTCTCCTTCCACGGCGTTCCCGACGACGCCGTCCAGGGCGTTCTCACCGCCCCGATGACGGCGACGAACCCTTCGCCGTGACGGCCGGGATCGCCACCGCGCGCTGGTTCACCCGTGCAGAGATTGCCGCCGTGCTGGTCGACCGGCTGGTCGACGCGGGCGACGGCCGCCGGGTGACTCTGCCGATGGCCAGCTCCATCGCTCACTTCCTGATCGAGCACTGGTTGGCGTAGCCCTCGACCGGCTTCACCCCGTCGGTGAACGCGGCATGAGTGTGTTCGGGGCCATAGTCGATGCGCTGCTCGGTTGAACCCGGTCCGGTTGACGTACGTAGTGAGGCTGAGTCGTCCGGGATGGAGCAGCAGCATGACTGATGAGTGGGGTCCGGCGGATATGCCGGGGCCAGATGGCCCCTTCTGGCAGTTCAGCGACCAGGATTTCCCAGCTGTAGGGTTGGGAGACGCCGCGTTCGATGAGGAGTGGCTCGAAGGAATATTCGGCCCGCAGGAAGCGGCCGTGTCCGAAGGCTCGGCGGGTCACGGCCACAACGAGGTGGCACTGTCGGGTCCGTCGCAGGTGCCCCGGCCCCGGCAGCACGAAGGTCGTCACTACCGTGGCGCCCAGGAGTGGGCGGAAAGTATCGTCGAATACCACACCCTCGTCGGTGGGGCGCTACCCAACAGTCGGAAAGCGGCCCTGGCAGTCGGACACGAAGCCACCTATAACCACCTGGTAAATCTCCGGAACGGTAATGGCAAGATTTCGCCGGAGGAGGCCGGAGTCCTGTCGGCGTTGTCGGGCGACTGGGCTTCCGACGTCTTTCCGGAAGGTGCAGAAGGTCGCCCTCAGTATCTGCGGGCGTTGGCAGGCTTACCAGAGGTGCCTCGGCCCCGGCAGAGTCATCATCACCGTGGTGCCCGGGAGTGGGCGGATCGTATCGTCGATTACCACACCCGCGTCAGCGGGGCGCTACCCGACAGTCGGAAAGCGGCCCGGGCGGTCGGACACGAAGCCACCTATGACCGCCTGGTACATCTCCGGAACGGTCGCACCAAGATTTCGCCGGAGGAGGCCGGAGTCCTGTCGGCGTTGTCGGGCGGCTGGGTTTCGGTCGTCTTTCCGGAAGATGCGAAAGGTCGCCCTCAGTATCTGCGGGCGTTGGAAGGCTTACCAGAGGTGCCTCGGCCCCGGCAGAGTCATCATCACCGTGGTGCCCGGGAGTGGGCGGATCGTATCGTCGATTACCACACCCGCGTCAGCGGCGCGCCACCCAACAGCCAGAGAGCGGCCCTGGCGGTCGGACACGAAGCCACCTATGCCCGCCTGGCACATCTCCGGAACGGTGTTTGCAAGATTTCGCCGGAGGAGGCCGGAGCTCTCTCGGCGTTGTCGGGCGGCTGGGCTTCGGTCGTCTTTCCGGAAGGTGTGAAAGGTCGCCCCCACTATTTGGCGATGCTGTCGGAGGCGCCGTCGGGTGGCTTCACGGCGGGTGTCGGAGCGGAGTCCAGTAGCGCCTACGGCGATCCACGGGAGGTCTCCCTTCTCGCGGCCCTGACCTCACCGGGAACCTCACCACAGTTGTGGGGGCGCTCGGCGCAGTCTCCTTCCATCGCGTTCCCGACGACGCCGTCCAGGGCGTTCTCACCGCCCCGATGACGGCGACGAACCCTTCGCCGTGACGGCACGGAATGACGCCGCCTGGCCCCGGCAGGTCTGCCGGTTGCGCTTCTCCTGCCTGGCCGGTTTCACCCGAGAGGGGTGACCCTGCCGATGGCCAGCTCCATCGCCCACTTCCTGATCCGAGGCTGGTTGGTCCAACCGGCCACGTGAACGCCTACCGGCGGCCGGTGGCGGCCATCGACTTCCAACGTCGAAGACGCCAAGGGGTCGCCGCATAGGCGGTGAGGCCGACGGCAAGGAGTGCCACGCTCAGCAGGAAGCTGGGTAGGTCGTCGTGCGGTCGGGCGCTGAACTCCCACCACCGGTACTCCTGGTTGCCGCTGTATCCCCAGTACCAGAGCACGACGGCGGTCGCGGCCGGAAGTGTCCAGGCCAGTCGCCAGCCCAGGATCGCCCCCGCGAGCAGCGCAAGCCCGAGCCAGGCCAGCCAGGACCGGGCAATGACGGCGAGCACGGCGGGGCGCAACACAGTCGCGCAGATCGCCAGGAATATCGATGACCAGCCCGGTAAGATAGCGGCGCTGCATGGACCGCAGTCGCCGCGTCGCTACCTGTTCCAGATCGGCCAGCGAGCTGTGCAGCGCGAGGATCGGCAGGACGGCGGCACCCAGGACGATCATCCGCCACAGGGGAATCGTGGTGCCGTCCGAACCAGCGGCCATGGGAATCGGTGTGTTGACCAGACCGAACCAGGCGGTGAGCGCGCCGAGTAGCACCGTACCGGCCAGGACGGCTCCGGTCGGTCTGGCGGCGAGATACAGCCGCAGCGGGTCGCCGCTCGCGGGGTGTCGCTCAGTCTCCTGGCTGGCAGTAACGTCCACTGAGCTCGGTCACCTCGCCTTCGACCCAGCGGAACTGTTCGTTGCGGGTGTTGTCCGCCGCGACGGCGCGCCCCTTGGCCCACGCCCGTTGCAACTCTTCCGGAGCGTTGGTGAGGTAATCCGGGGTACCTCCGCCGACGAGGTAGGATTCCAGCCATTTGTCGACAGCCGCGAGTCGTTCCTGATCAGTTTGGGTGATCGACATCCAGTCGCAGTTCTGCAGGTCCATGAAGCCGAAGGTGCTGCTGGTGATCGCCTTGCCGATGTCGGCCGCGTACGACCAGGGGCTTCCTTCCAGGATGTTGAAGGAGGGTGGACCCGAGTCGCCGAGGTATTGGACGCCGTCCGGGCCGAATTCTTTGGTGAAGCCGACCTCGTTGAAGAGCGGCGGACGAGTGAAGACCTCGGGTAGGGCGTCCACCCGAGCACTGACCTCCCGCAGCTGCGGCAGGTACTTTTCGTGTTCGGGCCAGGCGCGCAGTCTTGTCGAACCGTCGAGGCAGGCAACTCTGTTGCCCGGAGGCCTGCGGTCGGTGATCACATTGGTCGTTGCCATGACGAGAAGAAGCAGTAGCGCAGCGGGGATCAGTGCGGCAGCTCTTCGTTTTTTGCGGACCGATCCGCACCGGTGCCCGCGGCCCACACAAGGGCCAGTAGCAAGACGATGACCACAGCCAGCCGCAGGGCGACCGGCACGGGATCGACCGCCACATCCGGCCGTCCGGAGACCACAACGAATCCGACGCGGTCCAGTAACACAGTCAAGAACAGGAATCCCAGTGCGGCGGTGAGCGCGGAGAAGACTGGCCCTAGGAGCCGTCCGCAGGTCCAGCCTATTGCGACCGACAACAGGATCACGAACAGGCCGACAACGACGTAGCCCAACCAGAGATGTACACCCGGCGGAAACGTGCGGGCGGTCACGGCGAAAGCGATGGCCTGGCCTACCAGGTACGGAATCAGCAGAACGAGGAGAGTGGCGGTGAGTCGATGGGCCTCGACCTGCGAGGGCTGAACCTTCGCCGCACCGAGTTGTTCCTCGACCCCGTGCCGTCCCGGGGCGCTCGCCGCCCAGGCGGCAGCACCAGCACCGACCACTCCCAGGAGGTACGCGGGCACCTGTGCTGCGGCACCGGTCTCCGGCCAGACGCCGATCCAGTGCCGGTTCCGGAGAAACACCACGGCCACGTCGAGTACGACAAGCAGGGGAAGGGCCCAACGGATCGGGGAGTTACGAACGTGTAGCCAGAGCCCGCTCACAGTTGTTGCTGAGATGTGTGCTGAGGACCACCACTGTCTCTCCGAGCCCCGAGATGATTTTTCGGAACTGCAGCCTCTGGCGGATCCGCATTCGACGTTGATCAGCCAGGTCGACCATCTCCATCGCGTCCTCGACCATACGACGCCACTGCGCCTTGGGCACTTCACGCATCCAGGCCGCGTAGGTCACGAAATCGGCCGACGTGCCGGTGACCGGCTCACCGACCATGATCAGCCGGCCGATCCGGTAGGTGGGAACAGGCAGCGTCCCGGCGGCGTACTGCCGCCGAGCGGTGATGTACGCGATGCCGGTCGACGCCGCCCACTAACACCCCCTACCTGCCCGGCGAGGCTCTCGGCGGTCTCGCCGGCCTCGGCCATCGCCACCTTCACAGCCCGGTTCATCTCGGTCCTTCCCGGCACCAGTCGAATGTCCGAAGCGCATCACGTAACGCAGTGCACTTGTCCGGCAACTCTTGGCAATCTGGGTTCCGGGTGGTCGCGGAGCTGCCGGCTCTCTACCCAACGGCCGAACACGTGAAAGGGGTACGCGATGCGGTTTCATGGATGGGGCGGCGACCGCCGCTTCCTGGCGTGGGCGCGCGCGGCGCAACCCCCGGAACCCGACCGGGTACCGCTCGACCGGTCATCGCGACGGGATCTGCCGCAGCCGTGACGGTCGTGCCGTACGGCGAGGCCGCCGGCGACTGCCGACGGCCTCGCGTGGTCGGGGAGCGTCAGCCCAGATCGAACTGACCACCCTTGGTGCCGGTGAGGAAGCCCTGCCAGCCGGTGCGGTCGAAGAGCAGCACCGGGCCACCCCGGTCCTTGCTGTCCCGCAGGGCGACCGCGGCCGGACCGTGGTCCAGCGCGGCGACCTCGACGCAGTTGGAGGTCTGACTACGGGAGCTGGTGCGCCACGGCGCGCTTGCCAACACGGCACTGGTACGGATGTCGTTCATGCTTCTGCTCCTGGTCTGTTCTGCTCCGATGGGACGGGTGCGGCCCGGTGGACGCTGCCCGCAGCGGTGCCCGATGGATCACCGGTCGGTCAGGCGTCCGTGCTCCCCGCGACGCTGGACCGGTGCCGGTGTCGGCCCGGGGACCACCGTGGGCCGGATCGCCGTCCCGGCCAGCCGCTGGTGGGCCTCGGCGAGCCAGCTCCGGGTCTCCGAGACCGAGAGCGCCGCTGAGCAAAGCCACTCAAAAGCAACTTTATAGGGCTTTATGATGTTTGTATCGGTCGACACGACGTCGGTGTATCCCCCCTCGATGGCGAGGGTCTCCGGGTCGAGCTCATCGGCGAAACGGTAGAGCGAGAACGCCGTCGGCGGGACGTACCAGTTGTCGATCCGGGTGTCCCGGAGCAGCAGGCGCAGCGTCACGTTCGGCAGGGTGGCCAGCTCGCGGAGCTTGTCGAGCTGCTCCCGGAGCACCTCGGGCGGCCCGGCCCGGTGGCCGAGCGCCGCCTCCTCCAACACGGCGGTGTAGCGGGGCGCGTCCAACGACCGCTCCAGCAACGCCTGCCGCGCCTGCCGGGCCTGGACCTCCAGCTCCAGGTGGTCGGCCCGCCCCTCACCGACCGACCGGGCCGAGGTGATGCGGAGCCGGGCGTACCCGGGCGTCTGGAGCAACCCGGGCACCAGGACCGGGTTGTACTCGCAGATCTCCACACACCCCGCCTCCAGCTGCGCCCACCCGCGCTGCTGCTCGGTCATCACCGGGTACGTCCGGCGCAGCCACTCGCGCATGTCACCGGCGGCGCGGGCGATGGTGGAAAGATCCCGGCGGATCTCCTCCGGGGCCTGGTAGAGGGCCAGCAGCGCCTCGACGTCGTCGGGGTCGGGGCGGCTGCGGCCGTTCTCCAACCGGGACAACTTCGAGGCCGAAGCCCACTTGACCCGCTCGACGACCTGCTCGCCGGTCAACCCGGCAAGCTCGCGTAGGCGGCGCAACTGCTGACCCAACCTGCGGCGACGCATGATCGGGCTGACTGAGGCAGGAGGCACATCGCCCTCTTCTCCGTGGACCGTCGCAGACACGACGGTAACCGTATGAAATTCGCCCCCCACGGTAAGTATGGACGGCGCGGCCGGGGAAGGAAGCTTCGGCTGACGCGTGTCTCGCGGAAATGCCAGCGAAGATGTCCGGAACGGGACCGCTCCGTTCGCTGCGACCCCGCGTCACCCCCGCCGGAGGACCACCATGCGCACCGTCCTGCGCCACCCCGACTTCCGCCTGCTCTTCGTGGCCCTGGCGGCCGGTCGGGCCGCCGAGTCGACCCTGCTGCTCGCGCTCGCCATCTGGGTCAAGGACCTGACCGGCTCCGACGGCCTGGCCGGGGCGACCCTGTTCGTCATCATCGCGCCGAAGGTGCTGGCCCCACTCGTCGGCTGGGTGATCGACAGGTACCGCCGTCGACCGTTCCTGGCCGGGGCCAACCTCGTCGCCGCCCTGGTCCTCGTCCCGCTGCTGGCCGTCCGGGACGCCGGCGACGTGTGGCTGGTCTACCTGGTGGCGGGCCTGTACAGCTTCTCCCAGGTGATCGTCAACGCCACGGTCAACGGGCTGATCCGCACGATCGTGCCGGCCGGTCAGCTCGCCGACGCCAACGCCGCGCTGCAGACCGTACGCCAGGGGTTGCGGTTGGTGGGTCCGCTGGCCGGGGCCGCGCTCTACGCCGCGGCCGGCGGTTGGCTGTTGACCTCGCTCAGCATGGTCGGCTTCGGCGTCGCCGCGGTGCTTACCGGTCTGCTCCGGGTCCCGGAGCCCGTGCCGTCGACCCGGGGACTGGGCTGGTCGGCACAGCTCGGCTCCGGGCTGCGGCACCTGGCCGACCAGCCCGCGCTGCGCCGGGCGCTGCTCGGTCTCGGGCTGGCCTCCCTGGTGATGGGCTTCACCGAGTCGCTGATCTTCGCCTACGTCGACCAGGGGCTCCGACGCGACGCCGCCTTCGTCAGCGTGCTGGTGACCGTGCAGGGGGTGGGCGGGATCGTCGGCGGGCTGCTCTCCGCCCGGGTGGTACGCCGGATCGGCGAGGTCGGCACCATCGCCGTCGGGGTCGGCCTCTTCGGCGCGGCGACCAGCGCGCTGGCGTACCCGGATCCCCGCCTCGGCTTCGCCGCGCTGCTGGTGACCGGCGCGGCCCTGCCGCTGAGCCTGGTGGGACTGAACACGCTGGTACAGGCGGCCACCCCGGCCGGCCTGCTGGGTCGGGTCACCGCCGCCACCGATTCGGCGGTCGGCGCCCCGCAGGCGGTGTCGATCGGGGTCGGCGCGCTGCTCGTCGGGGTGCTCGACTACCGGCTGCTGTTCCTGCTGGTCAGCGTGGTCACGGTGGCCGCCGGGGGGTTCCTGTGGCGGGGGCGCCGGCTCTCGCCACCGGTACCGCCCGTCGGGCGCACCACCGCGCCGACGCCGACCGGGGCTGCCCTGACGACCGGGTTGGTCGGGTCGGTGCCGGCCACCCGGATCCCGGCCCCGCGTCGAGCGCAGCCGCTGGTCCGGGTGGCAGGCGCCCACCAACCCGCAAACCCACCGCGGGAACGGTGAGAAGGGCGCCCTTCTCTGCTGGAAGCGTTAAGCGGGGGGAGCACTTGGATGCCCGAGGCCACCCAGTGGCTCCCGAACGCGGTGCAGACGATCTTCACCAACCGGTCCTTGTTGGGCGAGTACGCGAGAGCTGATGGTTCCGTCGAGCGGGGCGACGACGGCTCGCCCATCATGCGATCGCACCGTCACGGCGAAGGGTTCATCGCCGTCATCGGGGTGGTGAGAACGCCCTGGACGGCGTCGTCGGGAACGCCGTGGAAGGAGACTGCGCCGAGGGCCCCCGCAACTGTGGTGAGGTTCCCGGTGAGGTCAGAGCCGCGAGAAGGGAGACCTCCCGTGGATCGCCGTAGGCGCTACTGGACTCCGCTCCGACACCCGCCGTGAAGCCACCCGACGGTGCCTCCGACAGCATCGCCAAATAGTGGGGGCGACCTTTCGCACCTTCCGGAAAGACGACCGAAGCCCAGCCGCCGGACAACGCCGAGAGAGCTCCGGCCTCCTCCGGCGAAATCTTGCTAACACCGTTCCGGAGATGTGCCAGGCGGGTATAGGTGGCTTCGTGTCCGACCGCCAGGGCCGCTCTCTGGCTGTTGGGTGGCGCGCCGCTGACGAGGGTGTGGTATTCGACGATACGATCCGCCCACTCCCGGGCACCACGGTGATGCCTCTGCCGGGGCCGAGGCACCTCTGGTCGGCCTTTCAGCGCCTGCAGGTAGTGAGGGCGACCTTTTGCGCCTTCCGGAAAGACGATGGAAGCCCAGTCGCCGGACAACGTCGAGAGGACTCGGGCCTCCTCCGGCGAGATCTTGGTGTGACCGTTCCGGAGATGTGCCAGGCGGTCATAGGTGGCTTCGTGTCCGACCGCCCGGGCCGTTCCTCTACCGGAGGGCGGCGCACCATTGACGAGGGTGTGGTATTCGACGATACTTTCCGCCCACTCCTGGGCGCCCCGGTAGTGACGACCTTCGTACTGCCGGGGCCGGGGCACCTGCGACGGACCCGACAGTGCCACCTCGTCGTGGCGGCCCGCCGAGCCTTCGGACACGGCCGCTTCCTGCGGGCCAAATATTCCTTCGAGCCACTCCTCATCGAACGCGGCGTCTCCCAACCCTACAGCTGGGAAATCCTGGTCGCTGAACTGCCAGAAAGGATCATCTGGCCCCGGCAAATCCGCCAGACCCCACTCATCAGTCATGCTGCTCCATCCCAGACGACTCAGCCTCACTACGTACGTCAACCGGACCCGGTTCAAGCCGCACCCCTGACCTTCACCCCCGGCCGCCTGGCGCACGTTCCTCACCACGGCCGCGACGCGCCACTGAGCTGAGACACCCATTGTCAATGCCACGTAGCTCCCGCCGGGCGACCGTCGGTCTGATCAGGACGGACTCGATCGCTGACGCACTGGGCGTCTCTCGCCCAACCCTTCATCGACACCTCAAGGCTGAGGCGGAGAGCGCCTGGCAGGCGCTCGGGCATTCAGCGGGAAGCCCCGGCTCATCACCGGGGCCTCCTGCGCCACCTGGACCGCGTATGCGGCCACGGGAGCAATCGATCAGCTACTGATGTCCGCACTGGCACGAGCCAGAGCATTCTTGACCTGTACGATCGAGGGGTTGGTCATCACGATCTCGTCTCCGCCGTTGGCGGGAACTATGCGGATCGTGGGCACGGTCTGGTTGCCGCCGTTGACGCCCATCACGAACTCCGCGGCCTGCGGATCCTGCTCGATGTCGACCACCTCGTACCCGATGCCCTCCCGGTCCAGCTGGGAACGGAGCCGGTGGCAGTAGCCGCACCACGGGGTGGAATACATGGTCAACATCTGGGGTCCTCCAACGGGTCGGTCCGGCACCTACGATCGACTGGCTCACGATCGGGCCAGCCAGAGACTGCAACGTCAACCGAAGCTGCGATGATTCCTGGCTGTGGCGGTTCACTCGGCGGGCGAGCGGGTGCTGACCGGGCTGGACCCGGAGCAGCGCGCCGCGGTGACCGCGCCGGCCGGACCGGTCTGTGTGCTGGCCGGCGCCGGCACCGGGAAGACCCGCGCGGTGACCGCCCGGATCGCGCACCGGTCGCTGACCGGCGAGATCGCCGCCCGGCACGTGCTCGCGGTGACCTTCACCGCCCGGGCGGCAGCCGAGATGCGCAGCCGGCTCGCGCTGATCGGGGTCCCGGGGGTGCAGGCGCGGACGTTCCACGCGGCGGCACTGCGGCAGGTCCGGTACTTCGCGCCCCGGCTGCTGGCCGGTCGGGCCATGCCCGAGCTGCTGGACAGCAAGGTCCGGCTGGTCACCCTCGCCGCCGCCCGGGTCGGCCTGCGCACCGACCGGGCCGCCGCCCGGGACCTGGCCGGTGAGATCGAATGGGCCAAGTCCTCGCTTGTCGAGCCGGGGGAGTACGCGGTGGCGGCGGCCAAGGCGCTGCGCGACACCCCGCACGACCCGGCGAAGGTGGCCGAGGTCTTCACCGCGTACGAGCAGATCAAACGGTCCAACGGGGTGATCGACTTTGAGGACATGCTGCGCGCCGCGGTGTGGGGGATCGAGGAGCATCCCGACGTCGCCGAGCAGGTCCGCGGCCAGTACCGGCACTTCGTCGTGGACGAGTACCAGGACGTCAACCCGTTGCAGCAGCGGCTGCTGGAGGTGTGGCTCGGCGGTCGGGACGACCTGACCGTGGTCGGTGACGCCAGCCAGACGATCTACTCCTTCACCGGGGCCACCTCGTCGTACCTGGTCGACTTCGCCCGTCGGCACCGGGGGGCGACGGTGGTCCGGCTGGTCCGGGACTACCGGTCCACGCCCCAGGTGGTCGGGCTGGCCAACGCGGTGATCTCGCGGGCCCGGGGGACCGAGGCCCGGTTGCGGCTGGAGCTGGTCGGCCAGCGCCCCACCGGCCCCGAACCGGAGCTGCGGATCTTCACCGACGAGCCGGCCGAGGCCGGCGCGGTCGCCGCGCGCTGCCGGTCGCTGATCGACGCCGGCATCCCGGCCCGGGAGATCGCGGTGCTGTTCCGGACCAACGCGCAGTCCGAGGCGTACGAGAAGGCGCTCACCGAGGCCGAGGTGCCGTACCTGGTGCAGGGCGCGGAGCGGTTCTTCGAGCGGACCGAGGTACGGCAGGCGATGGTCGCCCTGCGGGCGGCCACCCGGTCCATCCCCGGCCAGACGCCGCTGCCGACCGCCGTGGTCGAGGCGCTGTCGGCGGTGGGCTGGACGCCCGACACCCCGCCGGCCGGTGGTGCCGCCCGGGAGCGCTGGGAGGCGCTGGCCGCGCTGGTCCAGCTCGCCGAGGAGTACGCCGCCACCCCGGCGGTGGTGCCGCTCGGGCCGGCGGCCTCGGTGCAACCCCCGGTGACCCTCGCCGACTTCAACGACGAGTTGCAACGGCGGGCCAGCCAGCAGCACGTGCCCACCGTCGACGGGGTGACCCTGGCGTCGCTGCACGCGGCCAAGGGGCTGGAGTGGGACGCGGTGTTCCTGGTCGGGCTCGCCGAGGGCACCCTGCCGATCACCTACGCGCGCACCGCCGAGCAGGTGGAGGAGGAACGCCGGCTGCTCTACGTCGGCATCACCCGGGCCCGGCAGGGGCTCTGGCTGTCGTACGCCTCGGCCCGCTCACCCGGTGGGCGGCCCCGTCGGCCGTCGCGTTTCCTGCCGCAGCTGGACCGCTCCGGTGGCACCGAGCGGGCCGGTGGTGCCGAGCGGGCCGGCACCCCGGCCCAGCGCATCGAGCGACGACGGGCCCAGGTGGTGGTCTGCCGGATCTGCGGCGCGACCCTCGTCGCCGGGCCGGACCGCAAGCTGGGGCGCTGCCCGACCTGCCCGTCCGACCTCGACCCGGAACTGCACGACCGGCTGCGTGACTGGCGGCAGCGGGTGGCCGGCGCGCAGCGGGTGCCGGCCTACGTGATCTTCACCGACGCCACCCTGGTCGCGTTGGCCGAACGGCGACCGGGCCGGACCGAGGAACTGCTCGCGATCGCCGGGATCGGGGCCCGCAAGCTGGGCCTCTACGGGGCGGCGGTGCTGGCCCTGGTGGGTGGCGCGAGCGTCGACGAGATCTGCTCTGAGAAAACTTCCAAGAACTCGCCGTAATTCGTTTGCCCTCGGCCCGGGGCGAGGAATAGCCTCAGGACACACCACGCGAGCGGCGCCATTCTCCCTGCTCAGGGGGCAATGGGCAGCCGATCGGCGAGTGTGGAGAAGCCAGTCGACCCGAGGGAACGTGAGGGGGGTGTGCCAGATGGAGATCTACACGTATGAGCGTCCGAAGGCGCAGCCCGTTGGCCTCGCCACGTGGTCGGCTGCCCCGGTCCTGCTGACCGTGGCACCACTGTCGGATCCGCAGGTGCACCAGGTCGAGGTTCAGCCCGAGCTGACCCTCACCGTCGCGCCAACCGGAGTCGAGGGGACCAGTGGCTTCGCGGGCAAGGGTGCCCCGAATGCCATGAAGCGGCTGGACGTCCGCGGTGTTCCACCTCGAGGGAGACCGGTCTGATTCTCAGACCACCGGCTCACCTCGAGGCCGCGGAACCCGCTACCGGGATCCGCGGCCTCCGTTTTTTCTGCTCATAGCAGTACGTCGAAGCGATCGACAAGATCGAAGTGAGAGAGAGGTGACCGGGCGATGAGCCTGGCATTGGCCACCCTCGACGTGAACGTCGAGCTGGAGGCGAGCCTGCCCTGCCGGAAGGTCGACCCCGACCTGTGGTTCTCCGATTCGCCGACCGAGCTCGAGCTGGCCAAGTCGCTCTGCGGGGACTGCCCGCTGCGCGTCGAGTGCCTGGCCGGCGCGGCGGAGCGGGCCGAGCCGTGGGGTGTCTGGGGCGGCGAGATCTTCGAGCGTGGCGCGGTCGTACCGCGTAAGCGGCCCCGGGGCCGTCCACGTAAGGACGACCTCGCCCGGGACGCCGCGCTGCGGGCCGAGGCCGAGGCGCGGCTGGCCGCGAGCGGGCTGTCGGACCAGCGCAACGCGGTCCGGTTGGCGGCCTGACATGTTTCCCACCAGTGTCCCGGCCGGTTCCGTACCGGCGATCAGCGAACTGATGTCCGTGCTGTTGCACCACCCGAACGGAGCCGTCGAGATGCAACTACTCCACGAAGCGTTGTCCCGGGCTCGAATGCCTCGGCCTCAGGCCGGTCGTACCACCACGAGCACTGAGGCAACCCGATCCGCCCGTACCGTCGCCATGAACGGCCGCCGCCAGTCGGCCCTGGACCTAGGCACCCGCTAACCCCGGTAAGGAAGGGCCCCCTGTTAACGCTTTCGGTATAGCAGGGGGCCCTTCTCACACCTCGACGGGCGGGCCGGGGTGGTGCGGGACTGAGCCGGGGCGGCGCGGGGTCAGACGGCGGCGCGATCAGACGGCGGGGCGGGGCCAGACGGCGGGGCGGGGCCAGACGGCGGCGCGGGTCCAGCGGGCTGGAGGCCGGGACGGGTCAGGGGGTCGGGGCGAAGCCGGGCAACCAGCGGGCCAGGATCGCCCGGTACGGCGCCTTCGCCTCAAGCTGGCAGAGCACCCCGATCGAGCCCAGCGTCACCCGGTGGATGAGCAGGTACGACGGCGGCAGGTTGAGCTGTCGGCTCAGCTGGTACGCCGGGGACCGGGGGTTGGCCAGCCGGGTCGCCTCGGCCCGTAGCCAGGCCCGGGTGAACCGGAACTCCTCCTCGGCGATCGGTGCCAACACCGGCTGGAGGAACTCCAGCACGGCTTGGGCGTCGATCTCCTCGGTCGTACTGACGAAGCCCTCCTCGCGGAGCCCCGCCACCACGGCCTCCGCCTCGCCGCGCAGGGCCAACCCGGCGATCCGGCCGATCGGTTCCGGCGTGCCCTCGGGCATCCGGGCGACCGCCCCGAAGTCGATCACGCCGAGCCGGCCGTCGGCCAGCATGCGGAAGTTGCCCGGGTGCGGGTCGGCGTGCAGCAGCCCGGCGCGCGAGGGTGCGGACAGGTGCAGGGTGGCCATCAGCCGCCCCGCCTCGTCGCGTTCCTGCTCGGTGCCCTCGCGGATGATGTCGGCCAGCGGCCGGCCCTCGACCCACCCGGTGACCAGGACCCGCGGCGCGGACGACACCACCGGCGGGATGAAGATCTCCGGGTCGTCGGCGTACGCGGCTGCGAAGGCGCGTTGCGACTCGGCCTCCAGCTCGTAGTCGAGCTCCTCGGTGATCCGTTCCCGCAACTCGGCCAGGAGCGGCTTGATGTCGAGCCCGGGTTGGATCGCCCGGAACATCGCGCCCAGCCGGGAGAGCTGCTTCAGGTCGGCCAGCAGCGCGTCACCGGCGCCCGGGTACTGGATCTTGACGGCCACGTCCCGGGTGGTGCCGTCGGCCTCCCGCCAGGTGGCGCGGTGCACCTGCCCGATGCTGGCCGCCGCCGCGGGTACGTCGTCGAACTCGGCGAACCGCTCCCGCCAGTCCGGGCCGAGCTGCTCCGCGAGCACCTTGTGCACGCTGGCGACCGGCAGCGGCGGGGCCGCCTCCTGGAGCTTGGTGAGCGCCTGCCGGTACGGGGCCGCGATGTCCTCGGGCAGGGCCGCCTCGAAGACCGACAAGGCCTGACCGAACTTCATCGCACCGCCTTTGAGCTGGCCCAACACGCTGAAGAGCTGTTCGGCGGTGCGTTGCTGGATCTCTGCGGAGATCACGTCGGAGGCGATCCCGGTGACCCGCTTTCCCATGCCGAGGACGGTCCGCCCGGCGAAGCCGAGCGGCAGAGCGGCGAGCTTGGCGGTCCGGGACACAGCCCGGCGCGGGATGTCGGTCACCCGGCCATTGTTACCGACTCGGTGGGCTGGCTGCTGCTCCGCGCCCGGGCTTCGCCCGTCGGTACCGTCGCGCCCGGCTCACCGGCCCCGCTCGTCCGGCCCACCGCCCCGCTCGCCCGGCTCACCGGCCCCGCTCGTCCGGCCCACCGCCCCGCTCGTCCGGCTCACCGCCCCGCTCGTCCGGACTCCCGGCGGACCGGCCGGGT
This sequence comes from Micromonospora sp. WMMA1923, assembly GCF_049179195.1. Classification (NCBI taxonomy): domain Bacteria; kingdom Bacillati; phylum Actinomycetota; class Actinomycetes; order Micromonosporales; family Micromonosporaceae; genus Micromonospora; species Micromonospora sp. WMMA1923. The sequence goes on along the minus strand of NZ_JBMHLZ010000001.1, from coordinate 4,676,960 downwards.
GCGCTGCTCCGACGCCGACCACCCGAGCAGCCGCAGGACGGGTGGGGGGCCCAGACCCGCCGACGTAGCTGCCCGGCGGCGCCGATCTCGACGGCCCGTCCGAGCGTCTCCGGGGTGCCGCCGTCGAGCTGGACCAGGACCTCGGCGGCGGCGTACGCGGTGGCGGCGAGCAGGGTGGTGACCGTACAGGCCTCCTCCCGGCCGTCCACGGCGAGCTGGGCGGCCAACGACGGCCAGTCCGGGTCTCGGTCGGTGCGGTGCAGGTCGAGGCAGTTCAGGCAGGGACCGGCAGGCGGCCGGACCAGCGGCCCCACCACCGGTACGCCACCGCGCAGGGTCAACAGCAGGTGAGCCTGTCGACGCTGGGCGTACCCGGTGGCGAGCAGGGCGGCGGGCCGGTCCGTGCCGAGTTGCAGCACCAGGTCTGCCCGGCCGCGCCGGATCGGCCGGGTCTCCGTACCCGGTGCGACGCCGCGGATCGCGTCCCGGACCGCGGCGGCGAGGGACCGGCCGACGTCGGCGGCGGGTAGCCCGGTGCCGACCAGGTCCGACGGGCGTACCTGGCCGGCCAGGTCGAGGTCGAGGTGGCCGATGCCGGCCTGCGCCAGGGCGACGGCGACCGGCCCGCCGAGCCGACCCGCGCCGGTCACCACCACCCGCGCACCGCGTCGTCGGCGCAGCACCTGGGCCGGGGTGCCGGGCAGCGGCTGCGGGGTGAGCGCGAGCGCCCCCGCCTCGCCGGTCAACCGGGTCCGCGCGGGCCCGGCGAGGTCCCGGGGCAGCAGCGTGTGCGCGGGTACGACCAGCCCGACGGCGTGCAGGGCGTCGAGAAGCCCGCGGGCCTCCTCCGGTGCCACCTCGCTCACCGAGGCGTGCCCGAGGATGCTGCGCACACTGTGGCTGCCGTCGAGCAGGTCGAGCAGGCGGGCCGCCCGGGGGTTGGCGATCTCCAGCAGTACCGCCCGGCCGGGCTCGACGCCGAGCTGCAGGGTGTGCCGGTCACGCCAGAGCCGGGCGAGACCGGGCAGCAGGGTGGGGCGGGGGAGGATGGCGCGGGTCATGTCGACAGATAGTCACCGCGTCCCCGCTCTCCGTCGCTCGTTTTCCACAGGTGTGGCGCACCCTGTCCAGGGCTGTCCACAGGAAATCCTGAGTTATCCACAACCGGTCGGTAACCGTGTCGGGTAGCCGACATGCCGAGGGGAGGGTGGCCGGTCGGCCACCCTCCCCTCGGGTTCGTACGGTCAGACCTTCGCCTTGCCCAGGATCCGGTTCACTGTTGTCCCGCAAACCGGACACTTGCCCTTTGCCATGTTCATCCCGGTCTTCGAGACCTCGACGTGTCCCTCGAAGTCCCGCTTCTCCTTGCACTTGACGCAGTAACCGTTGTAGGTCTGGGCCTGATCGGCCACGGTGCCCTCCTCGTCTAGTCCGCCGGTCATTGCCGTGCCGGCGGTTTGCCCCCGGCGGCGGGCCCACGGGGGCACCGGCGCTGGGTCTTGCTCCACGATCATGCTCATGACCGCTGGTCCGCGGACCCTACCCAGGTCTGGGCAGTTCCATGTCAGGCGTGCATCGACACTGTGAGGAAGTCGACGTCGAGAGTGTGCATGGCGAATAAGGTCGGATAAGTCAGTTTGGCGGGGACACGCCGGGCGAACCCCCTCATCGGTGCCCCTGCGCCGCCCCCGTGGCTGGCCGGCCGCACCGCCCGGGTGGACCGGCCGGTCCGGCCGGGTGCCCGCCACGAAGGGTGATGAAGACCATTCGGAGCGGCGTCACGGATAATTTTTTAGGACTCCTAACGACCAATCACCACTTTCCGGGCGCGTGTCGAGCGGTTGACCCTTGCGGATCCCTGGTCAGTACGCATTAGCTTTTCCTCGTGACAGGATTCCGAGGCTGCGCGGCCCACTGATGACGGGGGCGCGGAAGCCGGTCGTCGAGGTACGGCGCAGTCAGCGTCGGCGACGTACGGTGTCCGCCTACCGCGACGGTGAGCGGGTCGTCGTGCTCATCCCGGACCAGTTCTCCCGGGCCGAGGAGAGCGAGTGGGTGGACCGGATGCTGGCCCGGCTCGCCGCCCGCGAGGGTCGGCTGGGCCGCTCGGACACCGAGCTGCTCACCCGGGCCGCCCGGCTGATCGACCAGCACCTCGGCGAGTACGGCCCGCAGGCGGTGCCGGCCAGCGTCCGGTGGGTGAGCAACCAGAACGGCCGCTGGGGCTCCTGCACCCCGGCCGACCGGACCATCCGCATCTCCCACCGGCTGCAGGACATGCCGGACTGGGTGCTCGACTACGTGCTGCTGCACGAACTGGCCCACCTGATCGTGCCCAGCCACAACGCCCGGTTCTGGGCCCTGGTCGGGCGTTACCCGAAGACGGAACGGGCGCGCGGCTACCTGGAGGGCGTCGCGGCGGTCTCCGGCGTCCCGCTCGCCGACTGACCGGTTAGGGTCGGTGGGTGGTTCGACGTGTGGTGGTGGCGCTGCTAGCCCCGGTGACCTGGTCACCGCCGGGCATCGATCCGGTTGACTGGCGCACGGCCCTCGCCGAGGATGTCGTCGACCTGCTCGCCACCCTCAACGAGGTGGAGACCGCGGTGGCGGTGACGCCCGCCGACCGGTGGCTCGCCGACGCGGTCGTCTGGCCGGGTACGGCGGTGCACGAGGTGGCGCGACCGACACCGACTGCCGTGCTCGGCCTGCTCGACGGGTACGACCAGGCGGCTGTCGTGGCCGCCGACGCGCCCGACCTGCCGGGGCTGACCCTTGCCAAGCTGCTCCGCCCGCTCACCAGCCGTCCGGTCGCCGTCGCCCCGGGCGTCGCGGGGGCGGACGACGCCGGCTCCGGGACGGGCGGTCCCGGGCTGCTGGGCGTCGCGGTGCGGCTGCCCGTACCCGGGTGGTTGCCGGACCTGGATCTGGACACCGGGCGGCCGGCGGCGCTGCGCGCGGCGGCACCGCAGCCTGGTCAGGTGGCGGTCACGCCGGCCTGGCACCGGCTGCGCGGCCCCGCCGACCTGGCCCTGCTCGACCCGGCGACACCGGGCTGGGACGCCACCCGAGCCCTGCTCTCCGACGCCGGCCGACCGGCCTGATCCCGCTCCGGCACCGGCCGGCCTGATCCGGCTCCGGCACCGGCCAGCCGGCGGTGACGCGGTGACGGTGCGCGGGTCAGGGGCGCTTGTCGTCGTCCCCGGGCTCCTCGGCGAGGCGCGGCGCCTCGCCCGGTGCCTGCTCGTGCGGGCCGCCCGGCGCGGTGAAGTCGAAGCTCTCCAACTCGCCGAGGTCCAGCTCGGCCCGGGCGAAGGCCACCGGGTCGGCGAAGTCGTCGTCGGAGGGAAGCAGGTCGGGGTGCCCCCACAGGGCGTCCCGGCCGTCGATGCCCCGGTGCTCGGTCAGGGCGGCCCAGAGCGCCGCGGCCTCACGCAGCCGGCGCGGGCGCAGCTCCAGGCCGACCAGGGCGGCGAAGGTCTGCTCGGCGGGGCCACCGGCGGCCCGACGGCGGCGGAACGCCTCGGCCAGCCGGACCACGTTGGGCAGCCGCTCGGCGGCGGCGCTGTCCACCACGTGGCACACCCAGCCCTCGACCAGGGCGAGGGCGGTCTCCAGGCGGGCCAGCGAGGCCTTCTGCGCCGGGGTGTCCTCGGGGGTGAAGATGCCCTCCAGCGCGATCGCCTGCATCGACTCCGGGTCGGTCGGGTCGACCCGACCCATCGCCTCCTCGACCGCCTCCCGGTTGACCCGGATGCCGGCGGCGTAGGTCTCGACGGCACTGAGCACGTGTCCGCGCAGCCACGGCACGTGCTGGAAGAGCCGCTGGTGGGCGGCCTCGCGCAGGGCGACGTAGAGGCGTACCTCGTCCTCGGGCAGCTCCAGGCCCTCGCCGTACGCGCGGATGTTGGCCGGGATGAGCGCGGCCGTGCCGGCCGGGCCGAGCGGTAGCCCGATGTCGCCGGCGGAGAGCACCTCGGCGGCGAGTGAGCCGAGCGCCTGGCCGAGCTGACCGCCGAAGAGCGCGCCGCCCAGGGTGGCGACCATCGACTGCATCGGGCCGAGCTGGGCGCGGGCCTCCGGGGGCACCAGGTCACCCATCGCGCCGACCATCCGGCTGGCGACCGGGTCGCAGAGCTTGCGCCAGACGTCCAGGGTCCGGTAGATCCACTCGTTGCGGTTCCAGGCTACCGAGTTCTGGATGCCCGACGGCAGGTCGGAGGCGGGCTCCAGCCAGAGGTCGGCCAGCCGCAACGCCTCCTCGACCGCGTTGCGCTCGAACGGCGAGACCGCCGGATCGCCCACTGCGGCGAGCTGACTGGCGGCCACCTGCCGGGCCAGGTCCCAGTTGACCGGACCGCCGCCCGACGCGGCGAAGAGATGCTGCAGTTGGGACATGAACTGCTGCATCTGCGCGGGGTCGTTGGGGTCTGGTGGTTGCCCACCCGGGAGCGCGAAACCGAACGGAATATCAGGCACGACGTCTACGGTACGCGGGCCGCGCCCCAGGTCGGCCCCACCGGCGTTGCGCTGAGGGCGAAGTCGCGGCGCGCGCCGGTCGCCGGTGGCGCGGTCGGTACGCTCTGGCGCATGAGACGTCGTGGCGTGACCGTCCTGCTCGGTGCTCTGCTCACCGCCCTGTTGAGCGTCGGTGTCCTGGTTACGCCCATTCCGTACGTGGTGCTCGGTCCGGGGCCGACCGTCGACACGTTGGGCACCGAGGACGGCACCGAGGTCATCCAGATCACCGGGCGGGAGACCTCCACCTCCGCCGGCCAGCTGCGGCTGACCACGGTCGGGGTGCAGCCCAGCGTCAAGCTGCGCTCGGCGCTGGCCGGTTGGTTCTCCTCGGACCGGGCGGTGGTGCCGCGCGAGCTGGTCTACCCGCCCGGTGAGTCGCAGCAGGAGGTCAAGCAGCGCAACGAGGAGGACTTCCGGACCTCCCAGACCAGCGCCGAGACCGCCGCCCTGGCCGAGTTGGGCTACCCGATCCAGGTGGTGGTCAAGACGGTGGCGGCCGACGGCCCGGCCGCCGGGGTGCTGCGCGTCGGTGACGTGGTGACCTCGGTCGAGGGGCAGCCGGTGACCACCGCGGCGAGCCTGACCGAGCTGGTCCGGGCGGCCCCGGCGGGTACCGCGCTGGCCATCGGCTACACCCGGTCGGGGGTGGCCGCCACGGCGACGGTGACCAGCCGGGAGCAGGACGGCCGGCCGCGCATCGGGGTGGAGATCGCCCAGGAGCAGCCGCACCCCTTCACCCTCAAGATCGACCTGGGGGACATCGGTGGGCCGAGCGCCGGGCTGATGTTCGCCCTCGGCATCGTGGACAAGATCGAGCCCGAGGACCTGACCGGGGGCAAGATCATCGCCGGTACCGGCACCATCGACGACGAGGGCCGGGTCGGGCCGATCGGCGGCATCGCCCAGAAGCTGGTCGGGGCGAAGCAGGCCGGGGCGGAGGCCTTCCTGGTGCCGGCGGACAACTGCGCGGAGGCGCTGCGCAACCCCCAGCCCGACCTGCCCCTGCTCCGGGTCGGCTCGCTGGACGAGGCGCTCACCGCCCTGGCGGCGGTCCGCTCGGGGGGTCAACCCGTCCGCTGCTGACCCGCACGCGCCACCCGCCCGCTGCCGGAGGGGCCCGCCCGGCACCGACCGACCGGTCTCGATCAGCGGCATCGACCGGGCCGGGTGCGCCCGGCCGCCGGTGTGCAACACAGCTGGCGTGGCCAGACCTTGACCGTACGCGTTCAGGAACACCCCGTACTCTGGGGTGCCTGGTCGGAGCCGATCACATCGAGCGTGCGGAGCCAAACAGTGGTCATGCGTAGCAGCCCCCTGCCGAGGATGAGCCGACGCGGACGCGTCACGATCGGCGTGCTGGTCGGGGTGTTCGTGCTGTTCAGCCTGCTCAGTTGGGGGGTGCAGGTCTGGACCGACTGGCTGTGGTTCGACGAGGTCCGCTTCACCGACGTGTTCACCAGCGTGCTGACCACCCGGCTGCTGCTCTTCCTCACCATCGGCGTGCTGATGGCCGCGCTGATCGGCGGCAACCTCTGGTTGGCCCACCGGCTGCGGCCCAGTCTGCGGCCGCACTCCGCCGAGCAGGCCACCCTGGAGCGGTACCGGATGCTCCTCGGGCCTCGGCTGGGGCTCTGGATCACGCTGGTGGCGGTCGTCGTCGGGATCTTCGCCGGGCTGTCCGCGCAGAGCCGGTGGAGCCAGTGGCTGCTCTTCCGCAACGGCGGCGACTTCGGGGTGGACGATCCCGAGTTCGGCATCGACATCGGCTTCTACGTCTTCCAGTTGCCGTTCTGGCGCTACCTGCTCGGGGTCGGTTTCACCATGGTGGTGCTCGCCCTGCTCGGGGCGCTGGCCGTGCACTACATCTTCGGCGGGATCCGGCTGCAGGGCGTCGGCGACCGGATGACCAACGCCGCCCGCGCCCACGTCACCACCCTGGTCGCGGTCTTCGTCGGGCTCAAGGCGGTCGCGTACGTGCTCGACCGGCGGGCGATGCTGCTGGAGTACAACGACGGCGTCAACCTCTACGGCGCCGGCTACGCCGACGTCAACGCGCTGTTGCCGGCCAAGGAGATCCTCGCCTACATCTCGGTCGTGGTGGCGATCGCGATCGTCGTCTTCTCCAACGCGGTGATGCGTAACCTCGTCTGGCCGGGCATCTCGCTCGCCCTGCTCGGGGTCTCCGCGGTGGCGATCGGTGGGATCTACCCGTGGGCGGTGCAGACCTTCGAGGTCCGGCCGAGCGAGAAGGACAAGGAAGCGCCCTACATCCAGCGCAGCATCGACGCGACGCGGGCGTCGTTCGGGCTCGCCGGCACCGAACCGGTCAGGTACGCGGCCAACAACCTCACCCCACCGGCGAGCCTGGCCACCGACACCGCGGTGGTGCAGAACATCCGCCTGCTCGACCCGCAGCTGGTCTCCGAGACCTACACCCAGCGGCAGCAGGTCCGGCAGTTCTACGACTTCGGCGAGAAGCTCGACGTCGACCGGTACACCGTCAACGGCACCACCCAGGACTACGTGGTCGGCCTCCGGGAGATCAACTACCGGCAGCTCAGCAACCAGCAGGACACCTGGATCAACCGGCACACCGTCTACACCCACGGGTACGGGCTGGTCGCGGCCCCGGCCAACCGGGTGGTCTGCGGCGGGCAGCCGTTCTTCGTCTCCGGCTTCCTCGACGACGCCAACGACCAGCAGGAGGAGCAGAACGCCCAGGGCGAGCTCTGCACCGCCCGCGCCGACACCATCCCGACCGAGCAGCCCCGGGTCTACTACGGCGAGCGGATGGAGCCGGGCGACTACGCGATCGTCGGGCAGACCGACCCCGAGCGCAACGCGGAGTTCGACCGCCCGGTCGGCGACAGCGAGGGTGAGGGCACCGGTACCGGCGAGTTCTACACCTACACCGGCAGCGGCGGCGTCGACGTGGGGTCGTTCCCCCGCCGACTGCTGTACGCGATCAAGGAGCAGGAGTCGAACTTCCTCCTCTCCGACCGGGTGAACGAGAACTCCAAGCTGCTCTACATCCGCAACCCGCGGGACCGGGTGGAGAAGGTCGCCCCGTTCCTGACCGTTGACGGTGACCCGTACCCGGCGGTGGTCGACGGCCGGATCCAGTGGATCATCGACGGCTACACCACGTCCGCGACCTACCCGTACGCCGAGCGGGTCAACCTCCAGCAGGAGACCGCCGACGAGCTGACCGGCCGGGGCACCTTCCAGTTGGCCCGGGAGAACGTCAACTACATCCGCAACTCGGTGAAGGCGACTGTCGACGCGTACGACGGGACCGTTCGGCTGTACGAGTTCGACGACAACGATCCGGTGCTCAAGGCGTGGAACAAGGCCTTCGGCGGTGACCTGGTCCGGCCGAAGTCGGAGATCCCGGCCGAGCTCAGCGAGCACTTCCGCTACCCGGCGGACCTGTTCAAGGTGCAGCGCAACCTGCTCACCAAGTTCCACGTGACCGATCCGGGGGACTTCTACTCGGCGCAGGACTTCTGGCAGGTGCCGAGCGTGCCGGACAACCCGGACAGCGGGCAGCGGCAGCCCCCGTACTACCTCTACACCCAGTTCCCCGGTCAGGACGGGCCGAGGTTCCAGCTGACCTCGGCGGTCACTCCGAACGGGCGGCAGAACCTCGCCGCGCTGATCAGCGGGTCGTACGTCGACGGGCAGCCCCGACTGGAGGTGCTGGACCTGCCCGACCAGACCCGGATCTCCGGGCCGGTGCAGGTGCACCAGCAGATGACCAACAACGCCGACATCCGGCAGCAGCTGAACCTGCTCTCCTCGAACCAGGCCCAGGTGCAGTACGGCAACCTGCTCTCCCTGCCCTTCGGCAACGGGATGCTCTACGTCGAGCCGGTCTACGTCAAGACCAACCAGGAGAACGCGCCGCCGCTGCTGCAGCGGGTGCTGATGTCGTACGGCGACGGCGGCTCGTACGTGGTGCTTGCCAACAACGTGTCGGAGGGCATCAAGGCGCTGGTCGAGCAGGGTGAACGGGCGGGCAACCAGACGCCCGCGCCGCCGGCCGGGGACGACGAGACGCCGCCGGCCTCGCCGACCCCGCCGCCGTCACCGGGCACCACCCCGGAGCTGACCGGTGATCTGGCCGAGGCGGCCCAGGCCGTGCAGACGGCGATCGCCGAGGTCCGGGCCGCGCAGACCTCCGGTGACTTCGCCCGGTACGGCGAGGCGCTGAAGCAGCTGGACGAGGCGATGGCCGCGTTCCAGCGGGCCCAGCAGGCGGGCAACCCGAACGCCCCGGCGTCTCCGGCCGCCAGTCCGACGGGCACGCCCGCGCCCAGCCCGAGCGGCTGACCCGGGGAGCGGTTCGGTCTCGACGAAACCCGTGGTCGTGGGAGCTCTGTTGCTCTCGCGACCACGGGTTTCGCCGTACACGCGCCGGTTCTCCGGGGCCGTTTTGCACCGCCGGCGGGTGGTGCGCTAGGGTTGTCCTACCGACGCGGGGTGGAGCAGCTCGGTAGCTCGCTGGGCTCATAACCCAGAGGTCGCAGGTTCAAATCCTGTCCCCGCTACCACCCGAACGGCCCCGAGGATCTCCTCGGGGCCGTTCGCGTTCGAAGGCCCGTTCCCTTCGGGGTCGTCCGCGTTTGCTGGCCGGTTCCTTCCGGTCCTGACCCCCCGGCTGATCTTCCCGACGGGGGTGCGCTAAGCTTTTCCCAGCGACGCGGGGTGGAGCAGCTCGGTAGCTCGCTGGGCTCATAACCCAGAGGTCGCAGGTTCAAATCCTGTCCCCGCTACCACCCGAAGGCCCCGGAGATCTTCTCCGGGGCCTTCGCCGTGTGCGCCGGCCGAGGTCGACCCGGGTGTCCGGTTTCGACCACTGTCCGTCCGGCCGGGCGATCGGGGCTGCCGACGTTGCGCCGGTCGGGGAGGATGAGGTCATGTCTTCGTGGAGCAGATGGTGGGGCCGGCTCGGTGCGGTCCTCGGTACGGTCGCGCTGTCGGTCTTCGTGCCCGTCGCGGCCTGGGCGTCCAGTGGCACCGGTGAGCTGGTGCTGGAGGCCGCCAGACGGCGGTCCCGGGGCGGGTTCGGCGTGATCGGGCTGCTCTGCTGTCTGGTGGTGGTCGTCGCGGTGGTCCTGCTGCTGCTCCGGCTGACCCGCAACCGGCGCGGCGGCCCACCCCGCTGACCCGGCGGGCGGGTCACTCGGCGAGGGCCGCTCCGGCCTCGTTGACGAAGCGGGTGGCGGCGGCCCGGATGGTGGAGCGGCGGGTCTGCACGCTCTCCGCGGCACCGGTCAGCAACCGGCGGACCTTGCCGTGCCCCTTCGGTGGCGGCGCGGGCGCCGGCCCGAACCGGCTGGCCAGGGTCGCCTCGAAGGCGGCGGAGCGCTTGACGGCCTCGTCGGTGAGGTTGTCCTGCACGTACCGCCGGACGCCGAGGTTGGCGCTGAGCCCCCGTTCGATGCCCAGTGCCTCGCCCACCGCCAGGTTGTTGGTCAGGAAGTTGATCACGTCGACGGCGGTGTCCGCGTGGCGGGTGCCCCGGAACGCCGCCCAGTACATCGACGCCCGCGCCCAGTGTGCCGAGGGTGGGCCGGGGCAGCTGACCAGGTCGATCTCGTCCTCGGTGTGGCTCTGCAGGTCGGCGAGCTGGTTGGACCAGCAGAACGAGGCGGCACTGTCGCCGGTGACCACGAGTTGGCGGGACGGGTCGCCGTCGGCGGCCCGGTCCACCAGCGCCTGCCTCGGAGTGGACTTGGCGGAACGGGCGCGCTGCCAGAGGTCGAACCAGTCGACCACGTCGTCGGCGTCGAACCCGAGCCGCCGGCCCCGGTACAGCTCGGCGTTGCGCGAGCGCAGCCAGAGCCAGAACGGCCGGTAGTCCCCGGAGGGGTCCATGGTGCCGGCGACCTTGCCGCCGCTGGCCTGGGTGACCTGGTCGGCCCAGCTCAGGTACTCCTGATAGGACATCCCGATCTGCGGCTCGGGCTGGCCGAGCCGGCGCAGCAAGCTGCGGTTGAAGGCCAGCGCGGGGGTGTTCTGGGCGGCGGCCACCGCCATCGTCCGGCCACCCACCTCGGCGTAGCTCGCCAGGCTCTCGGGCAGGCCGCTCAGGTCCAGTCGGCTGTCCGCGACGTGTCCACTGAGGTCGAGCAGGATCTCCCGTTGGGCGTACTCGGCGAGGAAGTTGTCGTCGATCTGCAGCAGGTCGGGTGCGTTGCCGGCGGCGGCCTGGGTGGCGAGCCGCTCGTAGTAGCCGCTGTTGGCCTGCCAGGTGACCCGGAAGGTGACCTGGGGATTGCGGGCGGTGTAGAGGCGCAGGGCGCGCTCGGTGAGCTCCGCCCGGAGCTGGTTGCCCCACCAGAAGATGGAGAGTTCCACCGGCTCCTCGCGGACCGGGGCGGCCCGGTCGGCCTGGCAGCCGGTGAGCGCGCCGACGCCGAGGACCGGCAGTCCCAGGGCGGCGGCGAGCAGCCGCCGGCGGCCGGGATCGGCGTCCGGAGGGGACAGGAGAGGGTGTCGGGCGGCGGGCAAGGGGAGGCTCCTCGGTGCCGGGCAGGTGCACGCGGTCGGACCATTTACACAGGTGACGCGCGTGGGTGTCAACGTCGACCCATCGGCCGGACCGGCAACGATGGCCGGTCCGTACGGTCAGCGGATCGACGACGGTCGCGGTCCGTGACCGCCGGGTACCCAGCGGGTACGACTGCGGTGGGGTTTCCGGACACCGCGGTGGCGCGTGATGTACTAGGCGCGTGGAACTTCTGCACTCGGGTAAGGTTCGGGATCTCTACACCGACGGTGACGACCTGATCCTGGTCGCCTCCGACCGCATCTCGGTCTACGACGTCGTGTTGCCGACGCCGATCCCGGACAAGGGACGGCTGTTGACCGCGCTGTCGCTGTGGTGGTTCGAGCAGCTCGCCGACCTGGTGCCCAACCACGTGATCTCCAGCACCGACGTGCCGGCCGAGTTCGCCGGCCGGGCCATCCGCTGTCGTCGGCTGGAGATGGTCCCGGTCGAGTGCGTGGCCCGGGGCTACCTCACCGGTGGCGGGTTCGCCGAGTACCAGCGCACCGGTGCCGTCAGCGGGCTGGAGCTGCCCCGGGGGCTGGTCGAGGCGTCGATCCTGCCGGAGCCGATCTTCACCCCCTCCACCAAGGCGCCGGCCGGTGCCCACGACGAGCCGATCTCCTTCGCCGAGGTGGTGGAGAAGGTCGGGGCCCAGACCGCCGAGCGGCTGCGCCAGATCACCATCGACGTCTACTGCCGGGGTGCGGAGTTGGCCGCCGACCGGGGCATCCTGGTCGCCGACACCAAGATCGAGCTGGGCTGGGCGCCGGACGGCACCCTGGTCCTCGCCGACGAGGTGCTCACCTCGGACTCGTCGCGGTTCTGGCCGGCGCAGTCGTACCAGCCGGGTCGGGCCCAGTTCTCCTTCGACAAGCAGTACGTCCGGGACTGGGCCGCCGGCAGCGGGTGGGACAAGCAGGCCCCCGCCCCCGAGGTGCCGGCCGAGGTGGTCAAGGCCACCCGGGCGCGCTACGTCGAGGTGTACGAGAAGCTGACCGGCAACCGCTGGGACTGACCGGTCACTCCACCCAGTCCAGGGTGCGTCGTACCGCCTTGCGCCACTGGTGCAGCTCGCGCTCGCGGTCACCGGGGTCCATGGCGGACTCCCACTGGGCGTCGGAGCGCCACTGTGCCCGCAGGGTGGCCAGATCCGGCCAGAAGCCGACGGCCAGACCGGCGGCGTAGGCGGCGCCGAGGCAGGTCGTCTCGGTGATCCGGGAGCGGACCACCGGTACGGTCAGCACGTCGGCGAGGAACTGCATGAGCAGCTCGTTGGCGGTCATCCCACCGTCCACCCGCAACCGGCGCAGCGCCACGTCCGAGTCGGCGTTCATCGCGTCGACCACCTCGCGGGTCTGCCAGGCCGAGGCCTCCAACACCGCGCGGGCCAGGTGCCCCTTGGTGATGTAGCCGGTCAGGCCGGCGATCACCCCGCGGGCGTCGGGCCGCCAGTGTGGCGCGAACAGCCCGGAGAAGGCGGGTACGACGTAGCAGCCGCCGTTGTCCTCGACCGTGCGGGCCAGCTCCTCCACCTCGCCGGCGGTGGAGATCAGGCCGAGGTTGTCCCGCAGCCACTGGACCAGTGACCCGGTCACCGCGATCGCCCCCTCCAGGGCGTAGACGGCCGGCTGACCCTCGATCCGGTACGCGACGGTGGTGAGCAGGCCGTGGCTGGAGGTGACCGGCCCGGTGCCGGTGTTGAGCAGCAGGAAGCTGCCGGTGCCGTAGGTGCACTTGGCCTCGCCCGCCTGGAAGCAGGTCTGCCCGAACAGGGCCGCCTGCTGGTCGCCGAGGGCGCTGGCCACCGGCACCCCTTCGAGCACCCCGCCGGCGGTGCCGTACACCTCGGCGGAGGAGTGGATCTGCGGCAGCATCGCCGCCGGCACCCCCAGGGCGTCGAGCAGTTCGGGGTCCCAGTCGAGGGTGCGCAGGTCCATCAGCATGGTCCGGCTGGCGTTGGTGACGTCGGTGACGTGCCGGCCGGTCAGCTTCCAGATCAGCCAGCTGTCCATCGTGCCGAAGAGGACCTCACCCCGTTCGGCGCGTTCGGCCAGCCCGTCGACGTGCTCCAGCAGCCACCGCAGCTTCGGGCCGGCGAAGTAGGTGGCCAGGATGAGCCCGGTCCGTTCGCGTAGCCGTTGCTCGCCGTAGCCGCGTTCCAGCTCGCGCAGCTGTGGCCCGGTGCGGGTGTCCTGCCAGACGATGGCGTTGGCCACCGGTTGGCCGGTGGCCCGGTCCCAGACGACGGTGGTCTCCCGCTGGTTGGTGATGCCCACCGCGGCGAGCCCGCCCGGGTCGGTGCCGGCGGCGGCGAGCGCCTCCCGGACCACCAGTTGGACGTTCTCCCAGATCTCCGCGGCGTCGTGCTCCACCCAGCCCGGCCGGGGGAAGATCTGCCGGTGCTCGCGTTGCGCCACCGAGACGATGTCTCCGGCCCGGTCGAAGACGATGCACCGGGACGAGGTGGTGCCCTGGTCGATGGCGGCGACGTACTGGGGGGTCACCCCGGCACCGTACCGAAACCGGGGCCGGCGCGCAGTCTCCGCGCGGGCCGCCGGAGGCGCGTCAGGCGGTGTCGGCCTGCCCCGCCCGGTGGCCGGCCTGGTGCTCGCCGGTCTGCTCGGCCAGGACGGTGATCGCGGCGCTGATCCGGACGGTCGTGCCGGAGAGCCCGGTCTCGACCTCCATGGCGTCGCTCAGTTCCCGGGCCAGCCAGAGGCCCCAGCCTCCGGCGGTCTCCGGCGCGGGGCGGCTCCGGTCGTCCAGGCGTTGCGTGCTGATGCCGGGCCCGTGGTCGGCTACCTCGCAGACGAGCTGTCCGGCGGCCGGCCACAACCGCAGCCAGCCCTGGCCGCCACCGTGCCGGACCGCGTTGGTGATCAGCTCGTTGACCGCCAGCACGAAGTCGTCCAGGCCCTGACCGCGTAGTCCGGCGGCATGCGCGCAGGAGGTGACCGAGTGGCGTAACTCGGTCACCCGGCCTTCGTCGAAGGCTTCGGCGATGAGGACGAAAGGTTCGATGGGCACAACCGTACGCGGTGTGCGGGTATCCGCATTCGCCGTGTGCCACCCTGGCGACCGAGACCAGGAGTGATTTGCGGCTTTTGTGGGTTTAAGTGGCATCATTTGGCAGTGGTCGGTCGTCCGTTCGGGCAGCTGACCCGCCTGTGGCATGGTGTCGCCATGTCCTCGCCCGGCGGTCTCGAAGGACCGCTGTGGCGGGCCATCGCGGTGTTCCGCTTCGCCTCGCTGGCGTACGTCTGCGCGTTGGTCCTGCGCGACGCCCACCGGTACGCCCGCCCGCTGGCGGCGTTCGTGGTCCTGCTGGTGATGCTGGCCTGGAGCGTACTGAGCGCGGTGGCCTACGCCCGGCCGGCCTGGCGGCGCTGGCCGCTGCTCCTGGCCGACCTGCTGGTGGTGCTCGGTGTCCTGCTCGTCACCCCCTGGGTGGTCGGCCGCGCGGCGCTGGCCGCCGGCGTGCCCACCCTCGCCGTGGCCTGGCTCGGCGGGCCGGTGCTGGCCTGGGCCGTCTCCGGTGGCCGGCGACGGGGCACGGTGGCCGCCCTGCTGGTCGCCGGGACGGACCTGCTGGTGACCCGGGAGCGGCTCAACAACTCGTCGTTCACCGGCGCCATCCTGATCCTCCTCGCCGGCGGGGTGGTCGGCCACGTCGCCCGGTTGGCGGTGACCGCCGAGCAGCGTCTGCAACGGGCGGTGGAGCTGGAGGCCGCGACCCGGGAACGGGAACGGTTGGCGCGGGGCATCCACGACTCGGTGCTCCAGGTGCTCGCCCTCGTGCAACGGCGCGGGGCGGCCCTCGACGGCGAGGCGGGTGAACTGGCCCGGCTCGCCGGTGAGCAGGAGGCGGCGTTGCGCGCACTGATCAGCGGGGACCCGAGCCGGTCGGCCGCCGACGACGAGCCGGGGTCGTCGCCCTCCGGCACCCTGGACCTGCGTACCCTGCTGGGCCGGTACGCCTCGGCGACGGTCTCGGTGTCGGCCCCCGCCACGCCGGTGCCGCTGCCCGCCCGGGTGGCCCGGGAACTGGCCGCGGCGGCCGGCGCGGCGTTGGACAACGTCGACCGGCACGCCGGCGGCCGGGCCTGGGTGTTGATCGAGGATGAGGAGACGACAGTGACGGTCTCGATACGCGACGAGGGCCCGGGCATGCCGCAGGGCCGGCTGGTCGAGGCGGCCCACCAGGGCCGGCTCGGTGTCGCGCAGTCCATCCGGGGCCGGGTCGCCGACCTCGGCGGATCGGTGCGGATCCACTCCGCGCCGGGCCACGGCACCGAGGTGGAACTGACCGTCGAGCGGACCGACCGGTGATCCGGGTGATGGTGGTCGACGACCACCCGATGTGGCGCGAGGGGGTGGCCCGCGACCTGGGCGAGGCCGGGCACCTGGTGGTGGCCACCAGCGGCGAGGGGCGGCAGGCGGTCCGGGTGGCCGCCGCGGCGCGTCCCGACGTGGTCGTCCTGGACCTGCAACTGCCGGACATCTCCGGGGTCGAGGTGATCCACGGGCTGCGCGCGGTGCTGCCCGACGTACGGGTGCTGATGCTCTCGGCCAGCGCGGAGCAGCAGGGCGTCCTCGACGCGGTGAAGGCCGGTGCCACCGGTTACCTGCTGAAGTCGGCCGCGCCGGCCGACTTCCTGGACGCGGTGCGCCGGACCGCCGCCGGCGAGCCGGTCTTCACCCCCGGGCTGGCCGGGCTGGTCCTCGGCGAGTACCGCCGGCTCGCCGCCGACCCCACCGAGGGCGGCCCGGCCGGCCGCGGCGGCGCGGCACCCCGACTCACCGAGCGGGAGACCGAGGTGCTGCGCCTGGTGGCCAAGGGCATGTCCTACAAGCAGATCGCCGGGCGGCTCGGGCTGTCCCACCGGACCGTGCAGAACCACGTCCAGAACACCCTGGGCAAACTGCAGCTGCACAACCGGGTCGAGCTGACCCGTTACGCGATCGAGCAGGGTCTGGACGAGTGACCGCCCCGGGTCAGTGCGCCTCGGGCGGGCGGGTCTCGTGGATCGCCAGCTCCTCGGCGCTGGCCCCACCACCGGCGGCCCCCGCGTCGTACGCGACGGAATCGCTCTCCTGGTCGCTGCGGACCCCCTCGTCCGGTTCGACGAGCCGTCCCACCTCGTGTCCGGCCACCGTGCCGAGCTGGCCGTGGTCGTAGATGGAGACCGGCGAGTTCGGGTCCGAGGTCGGCCCCGGATCGATCACGTCCGCGTCGAGCTGGGCCTGTGCCGCGGCCTCCTCGCTGTCGGCTTCCGCCGCGATGTCCGGATCCACCGGGCCGGCCAGCGGGTCGTCGGCCGGCCGCTCGTACTGCTCCCGGTCGAGCTTGTAGTCCAGCGACTCACCGTCGAGCTGCTCCTCGGCCGTGGTGCCGAACCGGTCGACGGCCACCGGCGTGCGGTCACCTGGCAACTGGGCCGGGTCCGGACCGTCCGCCTCCCGCCCGGTCGCCACGTCGTCGTGGGCGGTCGAGTCGTCGTCGGCGGTGTCGGGCAGGCCGTCCGCCTCGGGGTCGGACACGGGCGTCGGGAACTCGTCGTCGCGCATGGCTGAGCACTACCCACTGCCTCCACGGCACTAACCGACCATGCCGCCCCGGCTGCTCCTCACCGGGGAAAGGACAACTCGTCCTCCGCGTGCAGGACGCACCAGACCACCTTGCCGTCGGGTACCGCGGTGCTGCCCCAGCGCCGGGCGACCGTGTCGATCAGCAGCAGTCCCCGGCCCCCGGTCGAGGTGGGCGGGGCGAGACCCGCGTAGGACGGTAGCCGCCGGGAACGGTCCCGGACGGCCAGCCGCAGCGCTCCCACCTGCGGGGCCAGCCGGACCGTCATCGTCGTGCCGGCGTGCGCGACCACGTTGTTGACCAGCTCGGTCACCGCGATGCAACCCGGCTCGACCAGCTCCGGCAACTCCCACCGCTGGCAGCTCGCACCGATCAGCGCACGGGCCTGGCGGGCCGCCCCGACGACCGGCGCGAGGTCGACGTCGACCGCCGGGGTCGACCGGGCACCGGCGAGCGCGGCGCGCGCCTCGGCCAGGGTCGCGCAGAGCCGTGGCGCGTACGGGTCCAACGGGGCGGAGCCGCCCCGGCCGGTCACCTCCGCCGGATCGAGCAGGACCAGCCCCGCCGTGGGCCAACCGGCCACCGCCCGATGGGCCTCGGCGAACACCCGGTCGGCGGAGGGCTCGGCGCCCCGCAGACCGGTGAGATCGACCAGGACCGGACCGGCGTGCTCCCAGACCGCGGCCAGCAGCGCGTCGCGTACCGCCTCGCCGTCGGCCCGGGTGAGCACGCCGTCGAGCCGGACGGTTCCCGTGCCGGGCCCGGCCTCCACCCGGCAGCGCACCTCGGGCGGGGTACGCCGGTCGGTGGGCACGGCCGACCCCGAGTGGGCGGCGGCGTTCTCGGCCCAGCTCATCTGCGTACTCCGGGGCCGACATCGGACGGGCAGGTCAACGGCATCCTTCGCCCGTACCCCCACCGGTGGCCGGTCATGCCGACCCGACGGCGTCGGAATGTGCGGGGCACCGACTGTCGCCGTCCGGTGACCGGCCCGGCCGGCTGGTGGGGTTCGGCCCGAACCGGGAGGTCAGGTGCCGCCTGACCGATCCCGATCTGTCAGGTTTGGGCCTGACGGGCCCCGGTTAATGGGACGCTCTGACCGGAGCATCCATCCTCTCGTAGAACGCTGGAGGTGACTCATGCGCGTCGGCCTCGTCTGCGCCCACGCCGGCCCGTCCCCGCATGCCGATGGCCCCGCCGTCGGCACCCATCAGCACATCGCCCGGGTCGCGGCCGAGCTGGCCGAGCGCGGCCATGACGTCCGGGTCTACGAGCGCCGGGAGGGGACGGAACTGGCCGACACCGCCGAGGTCGGCGGGTACCGGGTGGAACGGGTGCCGGTCGGACCGCCGGCTCCGACGCCCACCGCGAAGCTGGTGCCGTACGTGCCCGAGTTCGGTCGCTGGCTGACCGAGCGCTGGTCCGGCCAGTGGCAGCCGGAGGTGGTGCACGGGCACTACTGGATCGGCGGTCTGGCCGCCGCCACCGCGGTCCGGGAGACGGCCGTACCGGTGGTGCAGACCTTCCACTCCCTCGGCGTCGAGCAGCTACGCCACCTGGGCCGGCGCTACGGCGGGCCGGGGGAGCGGATCCCGCTGGAGCGGGCGTTGACCCGGGCGGTGGACATCGCCGTGGCGCAGTGCAACGACGAGGTCGACGAACTCACCCGGATGGGCCTGCGGCGGGCCGCGGTGGCGATGGTGCCGGCCGGCGTGGACGTCACCCAGTTCCACCCCGACGGCGAGGCGGCCCCCCGGGAGCAACGGTCCCGGATCCTCTCCGTCGGCGGGCTCGCCGCCGGACACGGCCAGGACGACCTGATCCGGGCGATGCGCCTGGTGGGTGACGCGGAGCTGGTGATCGCCGGCGGTCCCCCGGCCGGCCGGCTGGCCGACCACGCCGAGGCCCGTCGCCTGCGTGAGCTGGCCGAGCAGCACGGGGTCGGCGAGCAGGTGCGCATCGTCGGCGCCGTCCCGCACGACCAGATGGCCACCTGGTACCGCTCGGCGGACGTGGTGGCGTGTACCCCGCACTACTCCTCGGCCGGACGGGTGTCGTTGGAGGCGATGGCCTGCGGGGTGCCCGTGGTGGGCTACTCGATGGGTGGCATCGCCGACGCGGTGGTCGACGAGGTCACCGGGCGGCTGGTGCCCCCGGGCGACGTCCGGACGCTGGGCGTGACCCTGCGCCGGCTGCTCGCCGACAACGCCGGCCGGTTCGCCTACGGGCACGCCGCCGTCGACCGGGTGCGGTGCAGCTACACCTGGGAGCGGACGGCGGGCGCCCTGGAACGGCTCTACGAGCGGGTGGTCGGCCGGCGTAAGCCGGTCGAGGCCTGAACGGTGCGGCGCGTCGGCTGCGGCGGCGCCTGGACGGGGATGCCCACGCCGGACAGCTCCCGCCGGTCGGCGACCGCGTGGTGGTGCTGCGGCGCGGCGTACCGGGTCAGGCCGATCACCGCGACCAGGGTGGCCAGGAAACCGAGCCCGGCCAGCCATTCCCGCCCCGGCCAGATCTTGTCGTTGAGCAGCAGCAGCCCGACGACGGCCGCCGGCACCGCACCGGCGGCGTCCATGGCCGCGACGGCGGCGGTGGTCGAGCCCCGCTGCATGGCCAGACCGAGCAGGAGCTGGCCGACGACCGAGTGGGCGACGAGCAGGTAGAGCAGCGGATCGCGCAGTATCGCCTCGGCCGAGGGCGCGGAGGCCAGCGGGCGGGCCGCCACCGCCGCCGCGGCGAACGCCAGACCGGCGAGCGAACCCAGCGCTACCGACCCGGGCGAGCCGTGCAGCCGGACGGCGAAGACACCCAGCACCGCGATCAGGCCCAAAACGATCAGCAGCGCGACGATGCCGGCCGGACCGAGCTGCTTCGACGGCGCCGGCCGGGCGGCGAGCACCAGCCCGGTGATCCCGACGAAGAGCAGCGCCAGCAGCGCCACCTCGGCCATCGGCAGCCGCCACTTCAACACCACCACGCCGAGCACGGCGGTGACCCCGAGCCCGGCCGCCACACTGGCCTGGACCAGGAAGAGCGGCAGGTCCCGGCGGGCCAGGAAGGCCAGCACGAAACCGGTCACCTGACAGGCGAAGCCGACCAGGTACGTGCGGTGGCTGGCCAACCGCAGCAACAGTCCCGGATCGAAGGTGTGGTGCACAGTGGTGCGTGCCGCCGCGACCGACTGCAACAGGTTGGCGAAACCGTACGCGACGATCATCGCCGCCAGGAAACACCAACCGGATGTGGACACCTGGCGAGGATAGAGGGTGCCGTGGGTCAGCGCGCGGCTGGCCGACCGAGCCGGGCCAGGATGTCGGCGTGCAACGGGCCGTTGCTGGCCACCGCGCTGCCGTCGCCGGGAGCCGGCCGGCCGGTCAGGTCGGTGAACACCCCGCCGGCCTCGGTGACGATCGGCACCAGCGCGGCGATGTCCCACAGGGACAGCTCCGGCTCCACCATCACGTCCAGCGCCCCCTCGGCCAGCAGCATGTAACCGTAGAAGTCGCCGTACGCCCGGCTGCGCCAGGTGTCCCGCATGAGACCGAGCATCCCGTCCA
This sequence comes from Micromonospora sp. WMMA1923, assembly GCF_049179195.1. Taxonomy (NCBI): domain Bacteria; kingdom Bacillati; phylum Actinomycetota; class Actinomycetes; order Micromonosporales; family Micromonosporaceae; genus Micromonospora; species Micromonospora sp. WMMA1923. The sequence continues at coordinate 4,656,742 of NZ_JBMHLZ010000001.1, read as the reverse complement.
GCCGGCCGCCGGCGATCCAGCCGTCCAGCGAGGAGTAGCAGAAACTCGCGTCGGCGAGCCGGCCCACCCCGGAGACCCGGATCGGCGTGCCACCGGCGAGGTCCGGCCCGGCGTGGGCCCCCGCACCGAGCGCACCCCACCACCGGCGGCCGAGCGCCGGTGCGCTCACCAGCCCCAGCACCGGCCGGTCCGCCTCCAGCAGCGCGATCAGGGTGGCCCAGACCGGTACGCCCCGGATGAAGTTCTTCGTCCCGTCGATCGGGTCCACCACCCAGCGGCGGCCGGCGGCTCCGGTCGGTGGCTGCTCGCCGTACTCCTCGCCGAGCAGGCCGTCACCGGGGCGCCGCGCGGCCAGCACGGCCCGGATCTCCCGCTCGACGGCGGTGTCGGCGTCGGAGACCGGGGTGAGGTCCGGCTTCGCCTCGACCCGCAGGTCGAGCGCGCGGAACCGGGCCGTCGAGACGGCGTCGGCGCGATCGGCGAGCAGGTGGGCCAGGGCGAGATCGTCGGCGTACCGGGTCATGACCGAAACCGTAGCGACGCCCGGGTCCACCACGCGCGGGCGGGTGCCGGTCAGAGCCGGGGCGGCGGGTCGCCGGGCTCGGCGGTCTCCGTCGAGCCCGGGTTGGGCTCGCCGGCCCGGGAGGCCAGCAGCCGCCGGTAGGAGGCCAGCCGTCGCCCGTCGGCCCGGCCGCCGGCCACCCAGGCGTCCAGCGCGCAGTCGACCTCGTCGGCGGTGTGCGGACAGTTGGGCGGGCAGTCGACCGTCCCCTCCACCAGGTCGGGGAAGCCGTGCAGCAGGCTGTCCGCGCTGACGTGGGCCAACCCGAAGCTGCGTACCCCCGGGGTGTCGACGATCCAGGCCGGCTCGCCGTCGGTAGGCAGCCGCAGGGCCACCGCACTGGTCGAGGTGTGCCGGCCCCGGCCGATCGCGCTGACCACGCCGACGGCCCGCTCGGCATCCGGCACGAGCCGGTTGACCAGGGTCGACTTGCCCACCCCGGAATGGCCGACGAGCACCGAGACCCGGCCGGCGAGCAGCGCGCGCAGCGCGGCCAGGTCGCCGTCCGGTCGGATCAGCACGTACGGCAGCTCCAGCTCGGTGTAGTAGTCGACTACCTGTTCCGGGCCGGCCAGGTCGGCCTTGGTCAGGCAGAGCAGCGGCTCGATCCCGGCGTCGTACGCGGCCACCAGGCACCTGTCGACGAAACCGGTACGCGGCGGCGGGTCGGCCAGCGCGCTGACGATCACCAGCTGGTCGGCGTTGGCCACCACCACCCGTTCCAGCCGCCCCTCGGCGGTGGTCTCGTCATCGTCGGCGGTCCGCCGCAGCACCGACCGGCGCTCGGCGATCCGGACGATCCGGGCCAGCGCGCCGGCCACCCCGGAGGTGTCCCCGACCAGCCCCACCCGGTCGCCCACCACCACCGACTTGCGGCCCAGCTCCCGGGCCCGCATCGCGGTGACCACCGGCACGTCGGGCCCGGCGTCGGCCAGCACACAGGTGTAGCGGCCCCGGTCCACCGCGATCACGAAGCCGTCCACCGCGTCGGCGTGCCGGGGCCGGTTACGGGTACGCGGACGCGACGATTTGCCGGGTCGGACCCGGACGTCGTCCTCGTCGTACTCGCGTTTCCTGGTCGCCAGGACCTGCCCCCTGTCGCGTCAGCTGCTGCCGGTCACCATCGCCGACCATAGTGCCGCAAACTCCGGCATGGTCTTGGCGGTGCAGCCGATGTCGTCCACCTCGATGCCGTCCACGACCAGCCCGGCCACCGCGGCGGCATGGGCCATCCGATGGTCGTGGTAGGTGCCGAACGCGCCGCCGCGCAGCGGTTGGGGACGGATCTCCAGCCCGTCGACCAGCTCGGTGACGTTCGCGCCGATCGCGGTGAACTCCCGGGCCAGCGCGCTGAGCCGGTCGGTCTCGTGGCCCCGGATGTGCGCCACACCGGTGAACCGCGACGGCGAGTCGGCGAGCACCGCCAGCGCGGTCAGCACCGGGGTCAGCTCGCTGACGTCGGAGAGGTCGGCGTCCAACCCGTGCAGACGGCCGGTGCCGCGGACGGTGAGCCCGTCGGTGGTCACGGCGACCTCGCCGCCCATGGCGTGCAGCAGCTCCCGGAGCCGGTCCACCGGCTGGGCGCTGCTGTGCGGCCACCCGCCCAGGGTCACCTGACCGCCGGTGACCAGGGCGGCGGCGAAGAACGGGACCGCACCGGAGAGGTCCGGCTCGATCTCCCAGCCGCGTCCGGTGAGCGGACCGGGCTCGACCACCCACACGTCGGGCGTGGTGTCGTCGACGGCCGCCCCGGCCGCCCGGAGCATCCGGGTCGTCATCCGCAGGTGCGGGGCGGACGGCACCGGCGGCCCGACGTGCCGGACCACCACCCCCCGGTCGAAGCGCGGCGCGGCCAGCAGCAGGCCGGAGACGAGTTGGCTGGAGGCGGAGGCGTCGATGACCACCTCACCACCGGTGACCCGCCCGGAGCCGAGTACGGCCAGCGGCAGGCTGCCGCTTCCGGGGGCGTCGATGCGTACCCCGAGGGAGCGCAGCGCGCCGATCAGCGGGCCCAGCGGACGGGACCGGGCCTGCGGGTCGCCGTCGAAGGTGATCCGCCCCTCGGCCAGGCCGGCGGCCGGCGGCACGAAGCGCATCACCGTGCCGGCCAGACCGACATCGACGTGGGCCGGGCCGACCAGCCGGTGCGGGCGGACCAGCCACTGCTGGTCGTCGCTGGTCGACACGTGGGCGCCCATGGCCCGCAGCCCGCCGGCCATCAGCTCGGTGTCCCGGGCCCGCAGCGGCCGGGTGAGCGTCGAGGGGCCGCCGGCCAGGGCGCTGAGCACCAGGGCCCGGGCGGTCAACGACTTGCTGCCGGGCAGCCGCAGCGTGGCGGCGACCGGATCGGTGGCCTTCGGCGCGGTCCACGGCTGGGGTGCTCGGGTGGCGGTCAGGTTTCCCACGGTGCCCATTCTGCCCCGTTGCGTGAACGGCGCCCGGTGGGCCTCGGATCCGCTCCCGGTTGGCGGGACAGCAGGGGAGCGGGCCGGCGGTTAGCGTGGGTGCCATGTGCGGCAGGTACGCGACCACGCGGAGCTCCGGGGAGCTGAGCGCCCTGTTGGAGGCGTACGACGACACCGGCGGGCGGAGCACGGCGGACCACAACGTCGCGCCCACCAAGGACGTGCCGGTGGCGCGGGTCGACTCCACCGGCCGGCGGGTGCTCGACCTGGCGCGCTGGGGTCTGCTGCCGCCGTGGGCCAAGTCCCCGTCCGCCGGGGCCCGCATGATCAACGCGCGGGCCGAGACGGTAGCCACCAGTCGGGCCTACGCCCGCCCGTTCGCCCGGCACCGTTGCCTGGTGCCGGCGGACGGCTGGTACGAGTGGGCCCGCGTCGAGGGCCGGAAACAGCCGTACTTCCTCACCCCGGCCGACGGTTCGGTGCTGGTGTTCGCCGGCATCTGGTCGGTCTGGACGGGGGCGGACGGCCCGTTGGCCACCTGCAGCGTGCTCACCACCGCCGCGGTCGGTGAGCTGACCGAGGTGCACGAGCGGATGCCGCTGCTGCTGCCGCCGGAACGCTGGACGCCCTGGCTGGCGCCGACAGAGGACCCGGCCGGGCTGCTCGCCCCGCCGTCGCCGGACTGGTTGGCCGGCCTGGAGATCCGCCCGGTCGGCCCGGCGGTGGGCAACGTACGCAACAACGGGCCGGAATTGACCGCCCGGGTTCCGGCTTCACCGGGAGCGCCGTCGGCGGAGACGCCACTCTTCTGACCCGCTCCCGCACATTGTCGCGTACTAATTTGCCAGAGTTGCGGGCGAAACGTCGCGTGGGTGTTTAGCCATCTTTCCGGCAGAGACTTGTCTCGGTGTCGGCAAGTGCGATAGAACACAGCGCCGGTGGTGGGTGTCGATTCGCAGGGGGCGAACGACCCCCATCGATCTTGCCGGTCCCACGGGGGAGGTGGGTGAATGACACGGGCACGCATGCCCCGTCCGCACGAGGTCGCTGCCGCGCGCCGCGACCCGCGACTGCTACGCGCGTTACGGGAACGGCGTTCTGACGATGCCTGGCGGACCAGAGGCACCTGTCAGAACGTCGATCCGGAGACGTTCTTTCCGGCGCCGAACGAACCGGCCGACGCGGCTGTCGCGCTCTGTCGGAGTTGTCCGGTGCAGGGTTCCTGTCTGGCCTGGTCATTGGAGGTCGGGGACTGTCACGGGGTCTGGGGTGGCACCACTCCACGGGAACGGCGCGCAATGCTGGTCGCCTGGCGTACCGAGGTCCAACCGGATCCGGACGCCGCCGACGAGGCCGGCCCGCCGGTCCGCGACCGGCTGCTCACCCTGGTCCCCTCGACCCGCTGAGCCGGCCTCGACCCGCTGAGTCGGCCTCGTCCGGCTCGGTGGGCCGAGCCGCCGGCCCCGGTTCGTCCGGGCCGGCGGTCGCGGCAGGCGCAGAATGGGGCGGTGCCAGACCACGACAGCATCGAGATCAGCACGCCGCGCGGGCCGGCCCGGGTCGACACCGACCCACCGGCCGGCCCGGCCGCGACACTGCTGGTGCTCGGGCACGGTGCGGGGGGTTCGGTCGACGCGCCCGACCTGCTGGCGGTCCGGGACGCGGCGGTCGCGGCCGGTCTGCTGGTGGCGCGGGTGACCCAGCCGTACCGGGTCGCCGGTCGGCGGGCCCCGGCCCCGGCCGGTCACCTGGACGAGGCCTGGCTCGCCGTCGTCACGCAGCTGCGTCGACGGCATCCCGGAGCGTCGACCCTGCTGCTCGGCGGCCGGTCCAGTGGTGCCCGGGTGGCCTGCCGGACCGCCCCGGCCCTCGGCGCGGCCGGGGTCGTCGCCCTGGCGTTTCCGCTGCACCCGCCGGGGCGACCGGAGCGTTCCCGGGCGGCGGAGTTGCCCACCGCGGTGCCCACCCTGGTGGTCAACGGGGACCGGGATCCGTTCGGCGTGCCGGTGGCCGAGGGGGTCGTGCGGGTGGTCGAGCGCCCCGGCGAGCGCCACGACCTGGGGCGGGACCCGGCCGGCACGGCCACGGTGGTGCTGGACTGGCTGCGCCGGCAGGGCTGGGCGCACTGATTCGGGGTCCGACGGGCCGACCCGGGTGTGATCTCCGTACGCTGCCGGCCGTGTCCGCCGCCGGTGGGCCCTCGTTGCAACCGATGGTGTCGGCCGCCCAGCCCGGGCCGCCGGAACCACCCCGCCCTCCCAGGCCCTTCCTGGTCCCTGTCCGGCCGCGCCGGACAGGGACCAGGACCGGGGACGGCCGCCGCGCCGGTGCCGGTGCGACCGGTGACACCGTCCGGAATGCGGAACCGGCCCGCTCGCGTTTACCCCCTCGGACGACACATCTGCCGAGGGGGGGTGACCGGATGCCGACCGAGACCCGGATCCGGGAACGGGACGCAGGGGGAGCGCAGCAGCTCAGACGGCTGCTGAGCGGACCGGAGTGGCCAGCGTCGGCCTCGCCGGTCGAGCCGCCGGCGGGCACCGGTGACATGGTGAGCAGGGGCACAGCGGGCGAAAGTGAATCTGCCGGCCGCCCGGTGCGCGTATCCTCGGGCCGAAAGCATCCGACGCGAGGGGATGTGCGGTTGACCACCGAGAAGACGGACGAGCGCAGGGCCCGCTTCGAGCGGGACGCGATGCCCTTCGTCGATCAGCTCTACGCTGCCGGGCTGCGCATGACGCGCAATCCGGCGGATGCCGAGGATCTGGTCCAGGAGACGTACCTGAAGGCGTACGCCGCCTTCCACCAGTTCGAGCAGGGCACCAACCTGAAGGCCTGGCTCTACCGGATCCTGACCAACACCTACATCAACTCCTACCGCAAGCGGCAGCGCCAGCCGATCCAGGCGCCGACCGAGGAGATCACCGACTGGCAGCTCGCCGAGGCCGAGTCGCACACCTCCAGCGGGCTGCGGTCGGCCGAGACGGAGGCGCTGGACCGGCTGCCGGACAGCGACGTCAAGGAGGCCCTGCAGCAGCTCCCGGAGGAGTTCCGGCTGGCCGTCTACCTGACCGATGTCGAGGGCTTCTCCTACAAGGAGGTCGCTGACATCATGGGTACGCCGATCGGTACGGTGATGTCGCGGTTGCACCGCGGCCGGCGCAACCTACGCAAGCTGCTGGAGCGGTACGCCGCCGACCGTGGCTTCTCCGCTGCCCGTTCCTCGGGTGGCTCGACGGCCGCCGCCGGTCGGGAGGTGTGACATGAGCTGTGGGGAGCCGCACGAGACGGATTGCCGTGAGGTGCTCGCGGAGGTCTACCTCTACCTGGATCTGGAGTGCGCCGACGAACGGCGGGACCGGATCCGGCACCACCTCGACGAGTGCAGCCCGTGCCTGCGTGAGTACGGCATCGAGCAGGAGGTGCGGGCGCTGGTGGCGCGCTGCTGCGGCAACGAGACCGCGCCGGACGAGCTACGGCAACGGCTGCGGCTGCGGCTGACCGAGCTGGTGGTCTTCGAGACCGCCGACTCGCGCGAACTGGCCGACTGAGCAGCGCCCGACCGAACCGATCGACCCACCCCCACCGAGCCCGGTGGGGGTGGGTCGTCGCTTGTCGTCAGGAGTTGGGGCGCTTGCCGTGGTTGGCGGCGCTCTTCTTCCGGGCCTTCTTCTTCCGGGCCTTCTTCGCCATCTGACCTCCTCATGCTGGTGCCGCCACCGGTCGCGCGGTCGGCGCGCCGGCGGTCGCGTACCGGTGCCCCGGAGCGTCCGGGGTCCGACCCGCTGATGGTAGTTGGCGGCCCGGCCGTCGACCGGCCGTGGGGTGCGATCCGGCCGGTGATGGTCGCGGGCCGGATCCGGCCCGCGACGGTGCGAATTCCCGGGCGGGCCACGGGGAGGATGGAACGCCGCTGGAATGCGGACGTGATTGGATACCGTTCGCAGGCACACCGGTGGAGAGGGAGGGCCGTGGAGATGGCCGAAGAGATCCGCGCCGAGATGGTGGCGAACGTCTGGAAGGTCGTGGCGTCGACCGGGGACACCGTGTCCGAGGGGGACACGCTGGTGATCCTGGAGTCGATGAAGATGGAGATCCCGGTCGTCGCCGAGTCCGACGGTGTCGTCCAGCAGCTCGCGGTGAACGAGGGCGACGTGGTGCAGGACGGTGACCTGATCGCGGTGATCGGTTGACCGGCACCCTGATCCGGGTCGCCACGCCTGACGAGTTCGCGGCGGTGGCCCGGTTGACGGTCGCCGCCTACGAAGCCGACGGGCAGCTCAAGGGCGAGCACGGCTACCAGGCCGTGCTCGCCGACGTGGCGACCCGGGCGGCCAGCGGCGAGGTGCTGGTCGCGGTCGACGGGGCGACCGGGGCGCTGCTGGGCACGGTGACCTTCGTGCTGCCCGGCACCCCGTACGCCGAGCAGGCCCGCCCCGGTGAGGCCGAGTTCCGGATGCTGGCGGTGGATCCGGCGGCGCAGGGCCGGGGTGCCGGCGTCGCGCTGGTGCGGGCCTGTCTGGACCGGGCCCGCGGGTTGGGCTGCAGGGCCGTGGTGATCTGTGTACGCGACGGGTTCGCCGACGCCGCGCGCCGGCTGTACGCGCGGACGGGTTTCCGGCGGGTCCCGGAGCGGGACTGGTCTCCGCTGCCCGGGGTCGACCTACTCGCGCTGCGCCGCGATCTCACCGACGCCTGACCCGCCGCAGCGGTGCGGTCTCACCGACGCCTGACCGGCGCGATCTCACCGACGCCGGAGCGGTGCGGTGGACCCGACGCCGGAGCGGCGCGGTGGACGGCCGGTCGGGTCAGTTCCGGCCGATCCGGGTGACCAGCTCCTCGGCGATCTCCAGGGCGACCTTCAGCCGCTCGGCGTTGTCGATGCCGGGCGTACGGATCGCGAACCAGCTGGAGTTCACCGCGAACAGGGCGAGCGCGGCGCGGACCTGCCCGGCCGGGGTGTCGTCGCCCCGGGAGAGCATGTCGGCCAGCTGCATCAGCCGATCGCGCATCTGCTGCCCGGCGGCGAGGTTCTTCAGGGCGGTCTGGTTCTGCTCGAAGAACCGCATCACCGAGGGGCGCTCGTCGGCGAACATGCGTTCGGCGTAGCGGCTCAGCAGCGCGCGCCGGGTCTCCAGGGTCGGTGGCTGCTCCCGGGCCCAGGCGATCAGCTCGTCGACCCGCTCCAGCCGCTCCTCGACGACGCTGCTGACGATCTCGTCCTTGCTCTTGAAGTGGTAGTAGAGGGCGGCCTTGGTCACGTTGAGCCGCTCGGCGATCTCCCGCAGTGAGGTCTTCTCGTACCCCTGCTCGGTGAAGAGCTCCAGGGCGACGGCCGTGATCCGCTCGCGCGTGCCGCCTGTGCTCTCGGTCACCGATGTTCTCCATTTCGCTTGACGCCGGATCGCGGCCAGCTTACCGTACGGCAAGTAAGTCAACTAGCCGGTCGGCAAGTAAGTTCAACGCGGGGAGCTTACCCAATGGTGCAGGTCAGCCGGGACGGCGCACGCCCCAACGTGCGCGTCATCCTCTTCGGTCTGATGATCGCGATGATGCTCGCGATGTTGGACAACATGATCGTCAACACCGCGTTGCCGAGGATCGTCGGTGAGTTCGGCGGGCTGAACCACTTCACCTGGGTGGTCACCGCCTACGTGCTGGGCACCACCGTCTCCACCCCGATCTGGGGCAAGCTCGGCGACCTCTACGGCCGCAAGAACGTCTTCCTCAGCTCGGTCGGTCTCTTCCTGCTCGGCTCGGCGCTCTGTGGCATGGCCGGCTCCGACCTGCTCGGCGGCCCCGAGGTCGGCATGGTGCAGCTGATCGCCTTCCGGGCGGTGCAGGGGCTGGGCGCCGGCGGCCTGATGGTGGGCGTGATGGCGATCATCGGCGACCTGGTGCCGCCCCGGGAGCGGGGCCGTTACCAGGGCCTGATCGCCGGCTCGATGGCCATCGCCATGGTCGCCGGCCCGCTGGTCGGCGGGTTCATCACCGACCACCTCTCCTGGCGCTGGGCGTTCTACGTCAACCTGCCGGTGGGTGGGGTGGCCTTGCTGCTGCTGATCGCCACCCTGAAGCTGCCGAGGTACCGCACCGAGCACCGGATCGACTGGCTGGGCGCCGCGCTGCTCTCCGTCGGCATCACCGCGATCGTGCTGATCACCACCTGGGGCGGCAACGAGTACCCGTGGGGTTCGCCGCAGATCCTCGGCCTGGTGGCGCTGGCCGTGGTGAGCCTGGTCGTGTTCGGCTTCGTCGAGCGGCGGGCGGTCGAGCCGATCCTGCCGCTCGGGCTCTTCGCCAACCGCAACTTCGCCCTGATCTCGGCGGTGGGCTTCCTGCTCGGCTTCGCCATGTTCGGCGCGATGAGCTTCCTGCCGCTCTACCAGCAGACCGTGCAGGGCGCCTCGGCCACCGGCAGCGGCCTGCTGCTGATGCCGCTGATGTTCGGCATGCTGCTGGTCTCCCTGGTCGTCGGCCGGGCGATCACCCGGACCGGCCGGTACCGGATCTACCCGATCGTCGGCGGGGTGGTGATGACCGCCGGCATGCTGCTGCTGACCCGGCTGGACGTCGGCACCGGCAAGGTCGAGTCGTCGCTCTACATGATCGTCCTCGGGGTGGGGATGGGCTTCCTCATGCAGACCTCGATGCTGATCGCCCAGAACAGCGTGGAGCAGAAGGACCTCGGCGCGGCCAGTGGCGCGGCCACCTTCTTCCGGTCGATCGGTGGCTCGTTCGGCATCTCGCTCTTCGGCGCGGTCTTCGCCCGCCGACTCGCCGACTCGGCCGCCGGCGGCACCTTCGCCAGCGGGGGCGGCGAAGGTGCCGGGGTCGACCTGGAGCAGCTGCGCCAGCTCCCGGCGCAGGCCCAGCAGCTGGTGCTCGGTGGGCTCGCCGACGCGATCTCCCACGTCTTCCTCTGGGCGGTGCTGTTCACCGTCGCGGTGCCGGTGCTTGCCTGGTTCCTGCGGGAGGTGCCGCTGCGGACCGAGAACGAGGCCCGCGCGTCGACCGACACCGGGTCGGAGCAGGCCGAGGCGGCGCTGGGTCGGGCCCCGGTGTCCTGACCGCGCTCAGGCCGGCCGGCGGGTGAGGCGGCGCCAGATCCGGCGCAGCAACCCGACCGGTCGGCCGCCGGGCCGTCCCGGTCGGGTCCCCAGCAGCCGGTACGCCAACCCGAGGGTGGGCGGGTCCAGCTCCGGTGCGGCCAGCGCCAGGTGGGCCAGCGAGACGGCGATCGGCACCGGCCGCTGCCGGGCCACCACGGCCACGTCGGCGAGGCGCTCGGCGGTGGCCCGGGCCACGTCCGGGCGGACCGCCGGATCCACCCAGGCCGCGGTGACCAGGGCGAAGAGCGCGGCCTCGGTGACCCAGTCCTCCACCCCCCAGAGCAGGTCCAGCAGCACCTGTCGGCGTACCGAGGACTCCCACGGCTCGTCGGTGCGGTGGTGCAGCAGCCCCAGGCACGCCCACACCTGCACGCACCGCACCCAGAGGGACGGGTCCTGACCGGCCAGCACCCGGCCCAGGGCGCTGGCCGGCGCCTCGGGCGGATGCACCAGCAGGCCGAGCAGGTCCGGCAGGTCCAGGGTGGCCAGGCCGACCGCCGCGTCGTACGCCGCCGGCGGGTGCGGCCAGGCCGGCTGCGCCACCTGCCGGATCCGGCGGGCCGCCTCCTCCGAGGGCGGGGGCAGGGCCGGGCGGACCGTACCGCCGTCGTGCTGCCAGAGCTGCCGGGTGACCGGCCGGCGGGGCGACCACGGGTCCGGGCCGGCCGGCTCGGCCGATGCCACCTCCACCGCCAGCTCCGGCCGGGCGGCGGCGACGGCCCGCAGCGCGCTGGGCGGCTCCGGCACGGTCAACCGGAGCACCGCCGGGGTGGGGTGGAGCGTCCCGCGCAGCGCGTCGACCAGCTGCCCACCGGCCGGGGTGAGCTGCCCCAGCCAGGGTCGGCCCCGGCAGCACTCGGCCAGGTCGCCGTGCTCGTGGGTGTCGTCGGGGTGGTCCCGGACGAAGTCCGCCAGCGCCACCAGGTGGGCCACCTCACCGTCGCGCTGGTACCGCAGCCGGTGGGCGGTGTGCACCGCGCAGTCGAAGGACGGGTCGCGGGCCAGCGCCCGGTCGGTCCAGGTCAGCGCCTCGTCGAGCCGTCCGTGGTCGGCCAGGGTGCCGGCGATGTCGGCGTAGACCGCGAGGTCGTCCGGGTCGTGGGCGACCGCCCGCCCGAGGGCGGCCAGCGCCTCCCGGGTCCGGCCCGCGCTGCGGTAGGCGTACCCGAGCCACACCTCGCCGAGTTTCGACGGCTGGGCGCGTACCCCGCGGCTGGCCCAGCGGATCGCCAGGGCGGCCTCGCCGACCCGGCGGGCCAGCGCGGACGCCGCGCCCAGCAGCAGGGCGTGGTCGGGGTGGACGGTGACCGCGTTGCGGGCCAGGGTCAGGTACGGGCCCAACGCCGCGCGGCCGGCCCGGGGCGCCGGATCCGGTACCGCCGCGCAGATCTGCATCAGGATCCGGGCGGTACGTTCGGGATCGAGCCGTTCGGCCAGCTCGGGAGCGGTGACCCAGGGCACTCCGGCCCAGTCGACGCCGGGGGAATGCCCGGTGGCGGCGGCGAGCAGGTCCAGCCCCTCGGCCGGGCGGCCGGCGGCGGCGAGCAGGTGGGCGCGGGCCACCACCGTGCCGACGAAGGCGCGGTGGTGCAGCGGGAAGAGGTCGACGCCACCGGAGCCGTCGACCGCGGCCAGTCGGGCCAGGGTCTCGTGCACCTCCGGCAGGGTCGGTGCCTGGGCCAGCGCACCGGCGACATGACCGGCGGCGTGCGGCAGATCGCCGGAGTCGATAGCCAGTCGGGCCAGGGCAAGCTCCTCCGCCGCGGTCAGCGCGGCATCCCCCTCGGACACGTCACCCTCTCGCTCGTAGGTGTGTTCAGGGCTGGGCAAGCCTAGGGGATGGCTCGCGAAACCGGTGATCCACTGCGCATTGCTGCTCGTTCGATTGCCGCTGACGGCAGAATGATGCAACACTGAGCATGAAACGCGCGCCAACCGCGCAGGAGAGGAGCCCCCCGTGACGCGAGCAGGAGCCGGCATGGCCGCCGACATCGCCGAGCAGCCGGCCGGCTACGCCCGGTTGCTCGACGCCACGCACGCGGGGGCGATCGCCCGGGTCGCCGCGATCATCGCGCAGCGGCGTCCCCGGCACGTGGTCTTCACCGCCCGGGGCACCTCCGACCACGCCGCGCTCTACGCCGCGTACCTGACCGAGATCCGGCTCGGCCTGCCGGCCGGTCTCGCCTCGCCCAGCGCGGTCACCGTCTTCGGTGCCCGACCGGACCTCTCCGACGCGCTGGTCGTCGGGGTCAGCCAGAGCGGCGGCTCGCCCGACCTGACCGAGGTGCTGCGCACCGCCCGCGAGTCCGGCGCGCTGACCCTCGCGGTCACCAACGCCCCGGACTCCCCGCTGGTGGAGACCGCCGAGCTGGCGATCGACATCGCCGCCGGCCACGAGCGGGCGGTGGCGGCCACCAAGACCTACACCGCCGAGCTGCTCGCCCTGCTGATGCTGGTCGAGGGGATCCGGGCCGGCGACGGGGTGCTGCCGGCCACCGAGCGGGCGGTGATGGACACGCTGCCGGAACTGGCCGCCCGGACCCTCGACGACCCCACCGCGACCACGCTCGCCCCCCGCTACCGGTTCGCCGCCCGGCTGGTCACCACCGGCCGGGGGTACGCGTACCCGACCGCCCGGGAGGCCGCCCTCAAGCTGATGGAGACCTCCTACCTGCCGGCGCTTGCCTTCTCCGGAGCGGACCTGCTGCACGGCCCGCTCGCCATGACCGATCCGGACGTGCCGGTGCTGGCCGTGGTCGGCTCCGGCCCCGGTGGCCGGTCCATGGCGGAGGTGCTGACCCGCCTCGGTGAACGCGGTGCCGACGTGCTGGCGGTCGGTTCGGCACCGGCCGGGTCCACCGCCCGGCTGGCCGTACCCGAGGTCGACGAGCGGTACGCCCCGCTGCTGGACATCCTGCCGATGCAGCGGTTGGCGCTGGCGTTGGCGCTGGCCCGGGGCGAGGACCCGGACGCGCCCCGGGGGCTGAAGAAGGTCACCGCGACGATGTGACCCGGCCCGTGGCAGGCTGTGTGGGTGTCCACGCTGCGTGATCTCGCCGAGGAGCACACCAGGCTCCGTCCCGCCGACATCGACCATCTGCACCGTCTCGCCGGGGACTGGCAGCTGCTCTCCGACCTGTCCTTCGCCGACCTGCTGCTCTGGGTGCCGGTCGACGCCGACGGCGGGTTCTGCTGTGTGGCCCAGGTCCGGCCGACCACCGCCCCGACGGCGTACCAGGACGACCAGGTGGGCCGGATCCTCGGCGGCCCGGAGGCCGCCCACCTGGAGATCGCCTACCGGCAGGGTCGGATCTGGCGGGAGGGCGACCCGGTCTGGTACGGCGACGTACCGGCCCGGCACGAGGCGATCCCGGTACGGCTGCGGACCCCCGACGGGGAGGGCGGTGAGGTGATCGCCGTGGTCGGGCGGGACACCAACCTCTCCACCGCCCGTACCCCGAGCCAGCTGGAGCTGAACTACCTGACCACCGCCGACGACCTGGCCCAGATGATCGCCGACGGCACCTTCCCGCCGCCCCGGCATCCGGGCGAGACCACCTCGGCGCCCCGGGTGGGCGACGGGCTGGTCCGGCTGGACGCCAGCGGCAAGGTCACCTACGCCAGCCCGAACGCCCAGTCGGCGTACCGGCGGTTGGGACGCGCCTCCCATCTGGTGGGGGAGGATCTCGCGGTGCTGCACCGGCGACTGGCCGGTGATCCGCTGGAGGGCACCGACGCCGCCAACGGCATCCTCGCCGCGCTGCGCGGCGAGGCGCCGCCCCGCCGGGAGATCGACGCCCGGGGCGCGACCATGCTCACCCGGGCCCTGCCGCTGATGCCCGCCGGAGTGCCGATCGGCGCGCTGGTGCTGGTCCGCGACATCACCGAGGTACGCCGCCGCGACCGGGCCCTGATCACCAAGGACGCCACCATCCGGGAGATCCACCACCGGGTGAAGAACAACCTGCAGACCGTCGCCGCGCTGCTGCGCCTGCAGGCCCGTCGGGTCACCATGCCGGAGGCCCGGGTGGCGCTGGAGGAGTCGGTCCGGCGGGTCGCCTCCATCGCCCTGGTCCACGAGACCCTCTCCATGTCCAGCGACGAGGCGGTCGAGTTCGACGGCATCGTGGACCGGGTGGCCTCGGCCGCGACCGAGGTGGCCGCCACCGAGGTGACGGTCCGGATGCGCCGTACCGGCAGCTTCGGGATCCTGCCCGCCGAGATCGCCACCTCGCTGGTGATGGTCCTCAACGAGTTGCTGCTCAACGCGGCCGAACACGGCTTCCCGCCGCCGGCCGACGACCAGCCGCCGCCCGGCCCCGCCGAGGTGGTGGTGACCGCGCACCGGTCCCGCAAGAAGCTGCACGTCACGGTCGCCGACAACGGGCGTGGCCTACCACCGGACTTCGACCCCGAGCGGGCCGGTCGACTGGGCCTGCAGATCGTGCGGGCCCTGGTCACCGGGGAGCTACGCGGCTCCATCGAGCTGCGCGGTGGTGCGGCCGGCGGCACCGAGGCGGTCCTGGTCGTCCCGCTGGGCCGCGGCTGACGACCCGCATCCGCCCTCGCCACCGCCCCGGTCCGCTGGTCGGCTGCGGTCCGCTGGGTGGCCGCGGTTCGCTGGTCGGCTCCGCTCCGCTGGGTGGCCCCGACCGCTGGTTGGCCCGGGTGGCTGGTCGGTCAGGGCTGGCGGGTCAGGAGGGTCACGGTGAGGCCGGCCCGGGGCCAGACCTGGACCGTGGTGAAGTCGGCGCGTAGCGCGGCACCCTTCGCCCCGCCGACGGCGGCCAGCGGATCGGCCCGCCGTCCGGCGGTGACCAGCCACACCCGGTTCACCCCGGCCAGGCAGGTGGCGGGTTCACCGCACTCGTCGGCCCAGAGGTCCGCGCGCCGGGCCTGGTCACGGACCACCAGCACGTCGCGGGGCCGGGCCGGGCCCAGGTGGTACGCCAGACCGAGGTCGAGGAAGAGCCAACCGTCGCGTGGGGAGTAGACGACCGCGTCACCCGGACGTTGCCCGGCGGCGACGACCTGTGCCGCGCCCCGGTAGTCGACGGCGGCGCTCCTGGGCCACTCGTGGGTCCGGCGCAACGCCACCTGGTCGGGCAGACCCAGCAGCCCGACCAGGGCCACCACGACAAGCGCCGGCGGCAGCGTCGCCCCGACCGGTGGGGCTGAAAGATCGTGGAAGATGCTGGCCCCTGTGGGGGCTGTTTCCTTCCACGATCTTCTGGTCGGGGGGCGGGCGTCGACACCGGTGCCAGTGGACCCGGGACGGGTGGGATGGCCGGGGGCCAGGGTGAGCGCCGCGCCGGCCAGCAGGCAGCCGAACGGGACGGTGAAGAACAGGTACCGGGGCACCCAGAGCGGTACCACCAGGGCGACGGTGAAGAGCAGCAGCACCGGCAGGAGCAGGCAGGCAGCCGGGACCACGGCGCGCCGGCCGAACCGGACCGTGCCGAGCGCGGCCAACCCGAGCAGCAGCCCGCCGACCGCCACGCTCTGGGCGAGGCCACCGGGCAGGCTGGTCAGGTCGGTCCACCGGGCCGGATCCACCCAGTCGAGCTGACGACCCCGCTGCGCGCGGGCGGCCAACACCAGCGGGGCCACCCCCAGCACGGTCGGCACCAGCGCCAGCAACCAGCGCCCACCGTCGCGGCGGGATGCGACCAGCACCAACACCCCGTGCGCCGGCAGCAGGGTCAGCGCCACCAGGTGGGTCAGGCCGAGGGCGAGCACCGTCACGGCGTAGGCCAGCCACCGGCCCCACCCGGCCGGCCGCCGTACCGCCTCCACCAGCAGCAGGGTGGCCAGCACGGCGAGCAGGGTCGCCAGCGCGTACGGCCGGGCCTCCTGGCCGTACCGGGAGGTGCCGGGCAGCACCGCGAAGAGCAGTCCGGCGAGTAGTCCGGCCCGGGGGCCCACCAGCCGCTGTCCGAGTACGGTGGTCAGCCCGGCCGCCGCCGACACGGCCAGCGCCGACGGCAGTCGCAGGGCCGCCGTGCTGTCCCCGAACAGCATGATCCAGCCGTGCGTGAACAGGTAGTACGGCCCGGTGGCGGCGTCGATGTTGCCGGTCAGCCGGGCCAGGTCGGGCAGGCTCCGGCTGGCTGCGCTCCAGGTCGCCAACTCGTCCCGCCACGGCTGCGCCCGATCGATCCCGGTCAGGATGATCCCGAGGGTCAGCACCGTCGGCCAGAGCCACCCGGGAACCGCCCGCCAGGGGCCCGAACGCCGGCCGGAAGTGGGGCAGCGACCCGGAGGTGAGCCGGGCGAATCGGATTCTTCCGGTATGTCGCCCACGGCAGGAGCGTCGCACACCTGGTCCGCCCCGCGTCGGGGATGTCGGCAGCTCGCCCGTACCCGAATGGTTGATCATGGCGACGGTGGGTGCGGGCGGGATCTCCGCCCGTGATGTGGGATGGGACACCGGGTCCTTGGCCGGCGGAGTCCGGTTGTGGCAGCATGGGCGCATGACCGCCGCTGTCGTCCGCCGCTTCGTGGCTCGCCGCCACGTCGATTACGGCCGCGTACGCAGCGCGATCTGTCCGGCCTACTGAGGACGCCCGACCCACTCTGTCTCGGGTGCGTCCCGCGCCGGCCTGTCGAAGACACCGCCGTCACGGCCCAGCATGGGCCGGCCGCCGCGCCCGCGCCCCCACCGAGGCACCGCCCCAGACGATGGAGGACGCCGCGATGGCGGTCAGCAGCACCCCGGCCCGGTCCCAGGACCCGACGGCACCCAAGGCTCGGGCCCCCCGCCGGCCACGCGGGGAGGGGCAGTGGGCACTCGGCCACCGCGAGCCGCTCAACGCCAACGAGCGGACGAAGAAGGACGACGACCCGCTCAACGTCCGCGCCCGGATCGAGAACATCTACGCCCACGGGGGCTTCGCCTCGATCGACCCGGTCGACCTGCGCGGTCGGTTCCGCTGGTGGGGCCTCTACACCCAGCGCAAGGCGGGCATCGACGGTGGGCGTACCGCCGTGCTGGAGCCGCACGAGCTGGAGGACGAGTTCTTCATGCTCCGGGTCCGCATCGACGGCGGGCAGCTGACCGTGGCCCAGCTCCGGGTGCTCGCGGAGATCTCCACCGAGTTCGCCCGGGACACCGCGGACATCACCGACCGGCAGAACATCCAGTACCACTGGATCCGGGTCGAGGACATGCCGGAGATCTGGCGTCGGCTGGAGGCGGTCGGCCTGCAGACCACCGAGGCGTGCGGCGACTGCCCCCGGATCGTGCTGGGCAGCCCGGTCGCCGGGGTCGCCCGGGACGAGGTGGTCGACCCGACGCCGGCGATCGACGAGATCGTCCGCCGGTACGTCGGCGACAAGCGGTACTCCAACCTCCCCCGCAAGTTCAAGTCGACGATCTCGTGGCTGCCCGACACCCCGTACGAGGCCAACGACATCGCCTTCCTCGGGGTCGAGCACCCCGAGCACGGCCCCGGTTTCGATCTCTGGGTCGGTGGCGGGCTCTCCACCAACCCGATGCTTGCCAAGCGGCTCGGGGTCTGGGTGCCGCTGGACGAGATCCCGGACGTGTGGGCCGGCGTGGTAGGCATCTTCCGCGACTACGGCTACCGCCGGCTGCGTAACCGGGCCCGGTTGAAGTTCCTGGTCGCCGACTGGGGCGTGACGAAGTTCCGGGAGATCCTGGAAAAGGAGTACCTCGGCCGGACGCTGCTGGACGGCCCGGCTCCGCAGCTGCCGAGCAAGCCCCTCGACCACATCGGCGTGCACCAGCAGCGCGACGGGCGTAACTACGTCGGGGCCGCCCCGGTGGTCGGGCGGGTCTCCGGCACCCAGCTCGCCGAACTCGCCGATGCGGTGGCCACCCACGGCAGCGACCGGATCGCCTTCACCCCGTACCAGAAGCTCCTGGTGTTGGATGTCGCGCCGGAGCGGACGGAGTCCCTGGTCGGGGCGCTCCGCCAGATCGGCCTGGAGGCCCGGCCGTCGGCCTGGCGGCGCGGCACCATGGCCTGCACCGGCATCGAGTACTGCAAGCTCGCCATCGTCGAGACCAAGGCCCGCGGTGAGGAGCTGGTGGCCCGGCTGGAGGAACGGCTGCGTGAGTTCGACGCGGACATCTCCATCCACATCAACGGCTGCCCGAACGCCTGCGCCCGGACCCAGGTCGCCGACATCGGCCTGAAGGGGCAGCTGGTGGTGGGCCCGGACGGTCGTCAGGTAGAGGGCTTCCAGGTGCACCTCGGTGGCGGCCTGGGCATGGCGCAGGGGCAGACCGCCGGTTTCGGCCGCAAGCTGCGCGGCCTGAAGACCACCGCCGAGGAGCTTCCCGAGTACGTGGAGCGGCTGGCCCGTCGTTACCTGGCCGGTCGGACCGACGGCGAGACGTTCGCCAACTGGGTTGTCCGGGTCGACGAGGAGGAGCTGAGATGAGCGAGACTCGTTCCGCACCGCTGTACTGCCCGTACTGCGGTGAGGAGGACCTGCGGCCGAACGAGGCCGGACACGGCGCATGGGAGTGCCACGCCTGCGCCCGGGTCTTCACCGTCAAGTTCGCCGGCCTCCTCTCCCAGGCGGTGGCTCGGTGAGCGCGAGGAGTGAGCTTGCGAGCCCCGCAGTCGCGAACGGAAGACCGGCTCAGCTGAGTGCGGGGTTGGTGTCGGCGGCGGGGCTCGGGCTGGTCGGTCCTGGTGCCCGGCAGGATCCGGCCCGCCGCTCCGCGGCCGAGCTGCGGACGTTGGCCGAGACCGCCGGTCGGGAGCTGGAGGGGGCACCCGCGCTGGAGATCGCGCGGTGGGCGGCCGAGACCTTCGGCGACCGGTTCTGCGTGACCAGTTCGATGGCGGACGCGGTCCTGGCCCACCTGGTCTCCCGGGTCGCGCCCGGGGTGGACGTGGTCTTCCTGGACACCGGGTTGCACTTTCCGGAGACCCTGCGGGTCCGCGACGAGGTGGCCCGGCGGCTGCCGGTGAACGTCCGGTCGATCCGGCCCCGGCTCACCGTGGGGCAGCAGGACGGCGAGTACGGTCCGCGCCTGTTCAACCGCTCGCCGGACGACTGCTGCCAGCTGCGCAAGGTCGAGCCGTTGGAGCGGGCGCTCGGTGACTACGACGCCTGGGCCGCCGGCCTGCGTCGGGACGAGTCCCCGAGCCGGGCGAACACCCCGGTGGTCACCTTCGACGCCCGGCGGGGCCGGGTCAAGGTCAATCCGATCGCGGCCTGGAGCCAGGCCGACGTGGACCGCTACGTCGCCCGGTACGACATCCCGGTCAACGAGCTTCTTCGGCGCGGGTACGGCTCGATCGGCTGCTGGCCGTGCACCCGCCGGACCAAGGCGGGGGAGGACCCCCGGTCCGGCCGGTGGGCCATGTTCGAGAAGACCGAGTGCGGGCTGCACGTCTGACCGGCGACCCGGACCCGCCGCCGGGCGGGCCGCGCGGCACGCGACCGCTGCCCGGCGCCGTCCCACCTGCCGCGGGTCCACCGGGCGGGGCCGATCCGGTCCTGCTGGTGGCGCACGGCAGTCGGGATCCCCGGGCGGCCGAGGCGACCAGGGCGCTGGCCCGGGCGGTCGAGGCGGCCTGCCCCGGCCTGTCGGTGCTGCCCAGTTGGCTGGACCACACCGATCCGGGGCCGACCGAGGTGCTGCGGTCGTTGGCGTCCGCCGGATGCTCCCGGGCGGTGCTGGTGCCGCTGCTGCTGACCGCCGCGTACCACCGGCGGGTGGACATCCCGGCGGCGGTCGCCGCTGCCCGTGACGCCGGGGCGGCCCTGACGGTACGCCTGGCCGAGGTGCTCGGTCCCGCCGACGGCACGGTGGATCCGGCGTTGCTCGCCGCGCTCGACCGGCGGCTGGCGGAGGCGGAGCCGGGACGCTTCGACGCACTGGTGCTGGCGGCGGCGGGTACCCGGGACGCGTCGGCACGGGCGTCGGTGGGGCGGGTCGCGGCGGCCCTGGCGGCCCGGTTCGACGTGCCCTGCCGGGTGGCGTACGCCTCGGCCGCACCGCCGGCAGCCGGTGCGGCGGTGGCCCGGTTACGGGCGGCGGGGGCCCGTCGGGTGGCGGTCTCGGCGTACTTCCTGGCGCCCGGTCTCTTCCACGACGCCGTGGTCGAGTCGTCCCGGCGGGCCGGGGCGGTGACCGTGGCGGGCGCGCTCACCGACGTGCCGGAGTTGGCCGAGCTGGTGCTGCGTCGGGTCGACGCGACCGGTTCGTGAGGGCACGGTCACGCCGCGTCCGGTCGACGGTCGACAACGCCGGTCCACGCGACGGTGGTCACACCACTACCGCTCGGTGACCCGGTGGCCACTTTCGGTGTGGCGGTGGACAGCGAAACGCCCCGGCCGGTTGGTCCGGCCGGGGCGTTCCGGGTTCGTCGTAGTGATACAGGTCAGGCGGAGTGAGCGCGCAGCACCCGGAGACCACCGCGACGCTTCACGGCGCGGCGCTCCTCCTCGCTCATTCCACCCCAGACGCCAGCGTCCTGACCGGATTCCAGTGCCCACTGCAGGCACTGGTCGGTCACGGAGCAGCGCCGGCAGACAGCCTTGGCCTGCTCGACCTGCAGGAGAGCCGGTCCGGACGTCCCGATCGGGAAGAACAGCTCCGGGTCCTCGTCGCGGCAGACAGCATGGTGACGCCAGTCCATGGCGGCAACACTCCTCATTCTGGATGGGTGGCAGTGACGCTTGTGCTTTTTCCTATGCGTACGCAGTGCCGTCGGTGACGGTTCGCGGCCGTCAATGTGGCATTGCGTGAGCAGGCCTGTCGGTTGGTCGCTGGGACCTGCGCGGGGAGCTCGGAGGTGCAAGCTCGTCCCGGCCGCGGTCCCGGTGACTCAAGTTCGCTTGTGAATACTTTCACGAACTTACGCGATGTCAAGGGTGACGCTCGGAAAAACTCCGGGCGGTGAGCAAGCTCACGACGTCTTTGCCCGGTTTTGCGGTAGTTCTGATTACTCGGCGTGTAACAGTCGGGGGTCAATATAGTACAGTCTGCGAGACATCGTTGACATTTCCGGCACACCTGCCCTTCCCGGGATGACAGCCACAGCATCGACGCGGTCGGGCACCGCGTCGACCAAGGGCTGTACCCGAGACCTAGCAGATTACTCTCAGTGCGGCCGGAACGGATGTGAATCTAACTTTCTCCCGCTCGCCAAGGTAGTCCCCGTCCAGTTGAAAAGCCTGGGGGCGCGCCGAGACCAGGGTGAACTCCGCCTGGTCGTGCAGCCGGAGAACGTGTCGGCCCTGTGGATCGGGGTGTTGGGAGAGGAACTGCGTGACGGTACGTGTCGTGCTGGCAACGCGGAGCTGGCGTAGTGCCAGCACATCCAGCCCCAGATCGAACGACGCGGTCGGATTCGGGTTGATCTCCCGGTCCCCGACGTACGTCCACGGCGCGGTGTTCTGCACGATGACCGTGCCGAGCTCGCCCTCGGCATCCTCGCCCGGACGCTCCACCGCGATCGCCGGATGCCGGCGGTCCGAGTCGAGGAAGTACTGCTGGAGCATCGAGCGCAGGTACAACGTGGGGGTGGAGACCCGGCCCCGGCGGCGGGCCTGCTCCACCCGGTGGATCACGGCCGCGTCGAGCCCGAAGCCGGCGCAGAAGGTGAAGTAGCGGTCGTCGGCCCGGCCGAGCCCGATCGTCCGGCTGCGGCCCAACCGCAGGCCCTCCAGGATCATGCTGGCGCCCTCGGACCACTCCCGGGGCAGCCCGAGCGCACGGGCGAAGACGTTTGTCGAGCCGCCCGGCACGGTGGCCAACGCCGGCAGCCGCTCCGCCGACGGTCCGCCGTCGGCCGAGGTCGCCGCCCGGGCCGCCATCAACCCGTTGACCACCTCGTTGACCGTGCCGTCGCCACCGAGGGTGACGACCAGCTCGATGCCTTCGTCGGCCGCCTCCCGGGCCAGGTCCGCCGCGTGTCCGCGGCGGCGGGTGTACCGCACCGAGAGATCGACCTCACTGCGCAGCGCCCGGACCAGAAGATCCCGACTGCGCTCGCTGGTGGTGGTGGCCTTCGGGTTGACCACCAGGATGGCCCGCATGGGCGGCACTGTACCGCGACCGCCCACGGGTATCGTGACGCGAGTGACCATCGACTCCGACGCGCTGCCCGGCACCCTCCGTTGGGCGTCCCGGCTGCTTCAGGCGGAGGCGGTGGCGCTCGGGTTGGTCGCCGGCTGGCTGGTCTGGGCCGACCTCACCGCCACCACCACCGACCTGACCTCGGCGCTGCTGGTGACCGCCTTCGCGATCGGCGGCGCCGCCGCGCTCTGGGCGCTCGGCTCGGCGCTGGCCCGTCGGCGCTCCGGCGCCCGCGCACCGGCCATCGTGCTGGAGCTGATGCTGCTGCCGGTCGGCTGGTACATGGTCCAGGGCGGGCTGGGCTGGCTCGGCGTACCGCTGATCGCCCTGGGTCTCGGCGTCTGCGGCCTGTTGCTGAGCACTCCCACCAACCGTGCCCTCGGCTTCGACCGGGAGCCGGATCAGTAGCCGGCGCCGCGCCGGGTCAGCAGGGAGATCGTCGCGCGCCCGCCGGCGGCCTGTGCCGAGGCCTCGGTGGTCAGTGCGGTGAGCACCTTCCACGCGAAGGACGACTCGGAGGGCAGCGCCGCCCCGCGTACCGTCGGCACGGTCACCTCGACGGTCAACGCGTCCTCGGTCACCGTGAAGCGGCACTCCAGCTCGGCGTCGCGGGTGGTGATGGCGAGCAGCATGGCGCAGGCCTCGTCCACCGCGATCCGCAGGTCCTCGATCTCGTCCAGGGCGAACTGCAGCCGGGCCGCGAGGCCCGCCGTCGCGGTCCGGAGCACCCCCAGGTAGCCCCCGTCCGCAGGCACGGTGAGGTGCACGATGTCGTCGTCGATGGTCGGTTGGCCGGTCAGTTGAGTCACCCTCATCCCCCCGGTCGGGGACTCTACCCGGTAGGTCGCGGTATTGCGTGGCGACGGTCACCCTCGTCCGTGCGGAGACGGTGGTGTGGGGCGCCGAAGACGACGGCCGGCACGCCCGACGGGCGTGCCGGCCGGAGGTCGGTCCGACGCGAAGGACTCAGGCCTTCTTGGTCTCCCAGAAGATCTTCGCGATCTCGTCGATCTTGGTCAGCAGCTCGTCGGCCTTGGCCGGGTCGGTGCCGCCCTTGGCGCCGGCGGCACCGGCCAGCTTGGTGGCCTCGTTGAACAG
The DNA here is from genome assembly GCF_049179195.1 of Micromonospora sp. WMMA1923. Taxonomy (NCBI): domain Bacteria; kingdom Bacillati; phylum Actinomycetota; class Actinomycetes; order Micromonosporales; family Micromonosporaceae; genus Micromonospora; species Micromonospora sp. WMMA1923. The sequence continues at coordinate 4,633,498 of NZ_JBMHLZ010000001.1, read as the reverse complement.
CTGGTGCAGGTGCGGGTACTTCTCGAAGTGCGGCGGCTTGAAGTAGTCGGTCCAGAGCACCCAGAGGTGGTGCTTGACCAGTTCCGCCCGCTGCTCCTTGATCAGGATCGCCCGGGTACGGAACTCCGGGTCGGTGTTCGCCTGGTACTTCTCGCAGATCATTTTGACCGACTCGGCCTCGATCCGGGCCTGTGCCGGGTCGTAGACGCCGCACGGCAGGTCGCAGTGGGCGCTGGCGGTTACGCGGGGTGCAAGGATGCGCGGAAGTCGCATCGGTTTCCTCCATGGGACGTTTGCGATGATCCAAGCTGACATTACTCCTGGAGATGCTCTCCAGCGGGGCGGAGGTGAAACCCCGATGCCTGTGGAGAACGGTGGTTCCGCACCCCGGCTGCGGGGGCTGCTGGTGCCCGTCGGGGTGCACGGGCCCTCCATGTCGCCGACGCTGCGCCACGGCGACGCGGTGCTGGTGCGGCCCGGGGGCCGACCCATCCGGCCCGGGGACGTCGTGGTCGCGGTCTTCCGCGCCCGACCGGACCTCCTGGTGATCAAGCGCGCGGTCCGCCCCCAGGACGGTGGCTGGTGGGTACGCGGAGACAACGACCTCGGCACCGACGACTCCCGCACGTACGGTGTGGCGGACGTACGGGGACGGGTGCTGGTCCGCTACTGGCCCCGGCCGGGGCGGATCGGTCGACTCCCGTTATGACCCTACTCACAACCTTGTCGGGCCGCTGACACTATGCTCGGCAGGTGTCCGGGTGACCCCCGCACCGCGCGCCGCCGCTCGTCGCCTCACCTCGTGCCCGCGCCGGCCGCCTCATCTGCTCGACAGATCCTGGAGTCACCATGCCTACGTCCTCCGTGGACGCCGCTGATCCCGTCTTCCGACTGCACGTCGGCGGCAAGCTCGCCGTCGCCTCGACGGTCCCCCTGACCAGCCGGGAGGACCTCTCCCTCGCGTACACACCGGGGGTGGCCCGGGTCTGCGCGGCGATCGCCGCCGACCCCGCCCTCGTCGACGACTACACCTGGGTGTCGCACACCGTCGCCGTGGTGACCGACGGGACCGCCGTACTCGGGATGGGTGACATCGGCCCCCGCGCCGCCCTGCCGGTGATGGAGGGCAAGGCGGTGCTCTTCAAACAGTTCGGCGGGGTGGACGCGGTGCCGATCTGCCTGGACACCCGGGACGTCGACGAGATCGTCGCCACGGTCATCGCGCTGGCCCCTTCCTTCGGCGGGATCAACCTGGAAGACATCAGCGCGCCGCGCTGCTTCGAGATCGAACGCCGCCTCGACGAGGCGCTGTCGATCCCGGTCTTCCACGACGACCAGCACGGCACCGCGATCGTCGTGCTGGCCGCGCTGCGCAACGCGGCGACCCTGCTGCACCGCAAGCTCGGCGACCTGCGGGTGGCGGTCAGCGGCGCGGGCGCCGCCGGCGTCGCGGTCACCCGGATGCTGGTGGCCGGGGGCGTCGACCCGGACCGGGTGGTGGTCTGCGACTCGCAGGGCATCATCGGCCGGCACCGCGACGGCCTCACCGAGACCAAGGCCGAGCTGGCCGCCACCACCAACGCCGAGGGCCGCCAGGGCGACATCACCGAGGCCCTGCGGGGCGCGGACGTGCTGGTCGGGGTCTCCGGCGGGCGGATCCCCGAGGCGGCGGTGGCCGGCATGGCCCCCGACGGCATCGTCTTCGCCCTGGCCAACCCGACCCCCGAGGTCGACCCCGAGGTGGCCGCCCGGCACGTCGCGGTGGTCGCCACCGGGCGCAGCGACCACCCCAACCAGATCAACAACGTGCTCGCCTTCCCCGGCGTCTTCCAGGGCGCGCTCCAGGCCCGCGCCACCCGGATCACCGACGCCATGAAGGTGGCCGCCGCCGACGCCATCGCCGCCGTGGTCGACGGCGAGCTGACCGCCGACGCGATCGTGCCGTCCCCACTGGACCCCCGGGTCGCCCCGGCGGTCGCCGCAGCGGTCGCCGAAGCCGCCCGCCGCGACCGCGTAACCCGCCCCTGACGTGTAAGGAAGGGCCCCCTGTTAACGCTTTCGGTATAGCAGGGGCCCCTTCTTAACCGCGGTCTGCCTTGTTACGGTCCGGGGCATGCGTGCTGCCTTCGCCTCCGGAACCGACGCCGACAACCCGCTCGCCGCCCTCACCGTCGGCGAGCGACCCGAGCCCGTGCACCCGGCGGACGACTGGGTGACCGTCGAGGTCCGGGCCAGCTCGCTGAACCACCACGACCTCTGGTCGCTGCGCGGGGTGGGGCTGCCGGCCGACCGGCTGCCGATGATCCTCGGCTGCGACGCCGCCGGCATCGACCCCGATGGCAACGAGGTCGTGGTCTACCCCGTGATCGCCGATCCGGGCGACCCGCGCGGCATCTCCATCCTCTCCGAGCGCTTCCCCGGTACCTTCGCCGAGCGGGTCGCCGTACCCCGGTCGAATCTGCTGGCGCTGCCGGCGGGGATGTCGCTCACCGACGCGGCGTGCCTGCCCACGGCCTGGTTGACCGCCTGGCGGATGCTGCGGACCGTGGGCCGGGCCGACGAGGCCGACGCGGTCCTGGTCCAGGGCGCGGGCGGCGGGGTCGCCACCGCCGCCGTCGCGCTCGCCGTCGCGATGGGCAAACGGGTGTACGCCACCAGCCGCGACGCCGCCAAACGAGAGCGCGTAGCCGAGCTGGGCGCGACCGCCGTGGAACCCGGGGCCCGGCTGCCGGAGCGGGTGGACGTGGTGGTCGAGACCGTCGGCGCGGCCACCTTCGACCACTCGCTGAAGTCCGCCGCGCCGATGGCCCGCATCGTGGTCTCCGGCGCCACCGCCGGCCACGAGCCGAAGGTCAACCTGCGCCGGGTCTTCGCCATGCGGCTGGAGATCCTCGGCACCTCGATGGGGACCCCCGAGGAGCTACGTGACCTGCTCGCCTTCTGCGCCGAGCGGAAGATTCAGCCGGTGGTCGACAGCGTCGTCCCGTTCAGCCGGATCGACGAGGCCTTCGCCCACCTGCACACCGCTCAGGCCTTCGGCAAGATCGTCATCGACCACCAGGCGTGACGGTCCCGCCCCGGGTGTGAGAAGGGTGCCCTTCTCGACCGTATGCGTTAAGCGGGGGCCCTTCCTTACAGGCGGTTGTCGAGGGTGGCCAGGTCGCCCCGGGCGGCTTCGGTGACCATCCGGCGTTTGGCCGCCTCGTCGCCGTAGAGGGACCAGCGGAGGAACTCGACTGTGGTGTCCGAGACCACCCGTAGCGTGTCGTCGTCGGAGAGCAGGTCGCGTCCGTGGTCGCCCTTGGGCAGGCTGAGCATGGCCTTCGGCCAGGGCACCTTGTCGTACACCGCCTTGCCGGCGGCGTACTCGACCACCTCGTCCAACTCGCCGTGCACGAACAACTGCGGGGCGGCCGCCCCGGCGAAGGCGGTGCCCACCCCGAGGGCGGTGCCGGCGAAGACCACCCCCGCGCCCAACCGCTCGTCCCGCCCGACGGTGAAGAGCCCGATGGTGGTCACCCCGCCCGCGGAGTGCCCGGCCGCCGCCACCCGGGCGGTGTCCAGTCGGCCCCGCAGCGCGTCACCGTCGCGGTCGTTCAACGCCAGCACCTCGTCCAGCACGTACGACACGTCGGCCGGCTGGTTGAGCACGTCCAGCACGTTGCCGGCGCTACCCCGACTGGTCTGCGGGAAGGTCGGCGCGGCGACCACGAAACCGGCCGCCGCCCAGCGGCTGAGTAGCTCCTGGTAGTCGTCCGGCTCGCCGCCCAGGCCGTGGCTGAACACCACCACCGGGAACTGTCCGGCTGCGGCGTCGGCGTCCCGGTCCGGCTCGCCGCCGGCCCGGCCCCGCGCCGGGTACCAGAGCTCCACCGGCAGCGCCCGGTCGTCCCGCTTCAGCTTGAGTTGGCGTACGCCGACCGCGTGGGTCCGGGTCGGGGCGGTCACGGCGGAGACCCGGGGCGTCGGGGTGGCCGCCGCAGCCGGCGGGTCGGCCGGCGCGGCCGGTGAGCGTGGCGGCTCCTCGGTCGAACAGCCCGCGACCCCGACGGTGAGCACGGCGGCGGTCAGTAGGGCACAGATACGGCGGGGAAACATGAGTCCGATTGTGCCTGGTGCCGACGGCACTTCGACGCGGCGTCGACAACGGGCCCCGGACCGGTTACTCATCGTGGCCAGCCCACCCGCGCCCACCGACTGCGCGTGCCGACCGGGCTGCGCGTGCCGACCGTGCTGCGCGGGCCGACGGCGGTGCGTGGGTCGACGGCGGTGCGCGGGCCGACCGTGCTGCGTGGGTCGACGGGGGTGCGTGGGCCGACTGGGGTGCGTGGGCCGACGGGGGTGCGTGGGTCGACGGGGGTGTACCGACCGGCCGGGGTGCGCGGGCCGGCCGGCGGGCTGTGAGAAGGGTGCCCTTCTCGACCGTATGCGTTAAGAAGGGGCCCTTCCTTACCAGGTGGGGCGGGTGTCGTAGGTGGTTACGCCGGGGAGGCGGGCGTCGGTGGGTAGGCGGGTGCGGGCCGACTGGTCGCCGTAGAGCGTCCAGCGCAGGAAGTCGGTGGTGGTCGCCAGCACCTGGGCGAAGCCGGGACGACCGGGGTTGAGGTACTCGCCGTGGCCCTGCCCGAGCAGGCTCAGGAAGGCTGAGGGGCCGCGTACCCGGTGGTGGGCGGCCCGGCCGACGGCCTCGGTGACGATCGGGTCGGCCGTGCCGTGGACGAACAGCATCGGTCGGGCCGGGCCGGTCAGGCTGCCCGGACGCGCGCCCCCGGCGATCACGATGCCGGAGCGCAGCCGCGCCGGATGCCCGGCGGTGAACATGCCGGCGGTGGTGTAACCCCCGGCCGAGTGGCCGGCCGCGCCGACCCGGGTGACGTCGAGGTGACCGGCCAACGGGTCACCGCGACGGGTGTTCAGCTGGCCCAGGTGCCGGATCACCCGCCAGGCGTCGGCCGGCTGGTGCCGTACGTCGGCGCGGTTGAACCGGGTCGCGAAGCGGTTGGTGTGCGGGTAGGCGGGGGCGGCGACCACGAATCCGGCGGCGGCCCACCGGCTGGTCAGCTCGGCGTGCAGCTCGGGCAGGCTGTGCAGGCCGTGGCTGTAGAGGACCACCGGGAACCGGCCGGTGGCCACCCCGGCCGACCCGCGGGGGTACCAGATGGTCACCGGCAACGGCCGGTCGGAGGTCGGGTCGAGGGTGAGGGTGCGTACCCCGACGGTGTACGTCCGCTCGGGCGAGTGCCCCGCCGGCAGCGCCTCGGCGGGTGTGCCGGTGACCACCCCGCAACCGGTCAACGCCGCCGCACCGGCGGTGAACAGTGCCGTCATCAGTACGGCGATCAGCCGCTTGCCCCCCATGGCCTCACGGTAGATCGCCGTGCGGCGGACGGTTCCCCCTTCCGGGTCGGCTGCGCTCAGCCACCCGGCCGGATCCGGCGCGCCCGGCCGGGCTTGCGGGGTCGGGACGGCCGGGTGCCGGGCGCGGTCGGTGGCCGTCGCCGTGGTCAGCCCTCGGCGGCCACCACGGCGCGGGTCTGTCGGGCGATCTCCCGCTCCTCGTCGGTGCCGATCACGCAGACCGTCACCTCGGCGTCGGCCGGGGAGATCACCCGGTCTCCGCTGCCGTCGTTGCGGCCCGGGTCGACGGTGATGCCGAGCCGGTCCAGGCCGGCCAGGGCGGCGGCCCGTACCGGCGCGGCGTGCTCACCCACCCCGGCGGTGAAGGTGACCGCGTCGATCCGGCCGAGCAGGGCGTAGTACGCCCCGACGTAGCCGGTGATCCGACGGCAGTACACGTCGAAGGCGAGGTTCGCGGCCGGGTCGCCGGCGGCCCGGCGGGACAGCACCTCGCGCATGTCGTTGACCCCGGTCAGGCCGAGCAGCCCGCTGCGGTGGTTGAGCAGGTCGTCGATCTCGTCGACGCCGAGGCCGGCCTCGCGGCGCAGGTGGAAGACGACAGTCGGGTCCAGGTCGCCACTGCGGGTGCCCATCACCAGGCCCTCCAGCGGGGACATCCCCATCGAGGTGGCCACGCTGCGCCCGCCGGCGACCGCGCAGGCGCTGGCCCCGTTGCCCAGGTGCAGGGTGATCGTGTTCACCTCGGCGTACGGCCGGTCGAGCAGTTCGGCGGTACGCCGGGAGACGTACGCGTGCGAGGTGCCGTGGAAGCCGTACCGGCGGATGCCGTACCGCTCGGCGACCTCGCGTTCGATGGCGTACGTGGCGGCCGACTCCGGCAGGGTGTGGTGGAAGGCGGTGTCGAAGACCGCCACCTGCGCCACGTCCGGCAGCACCCGACGGGCCTCGGTGATGCCGGCCAGGTTGGCCGGGTTGTGCAGCGGGGCCAGCGGCACCAGTTCGGCGATCCCGGCGAGCACCTCGTCGTCGACGAGCACCGGCTCGCTGAACCGCCGCCCCCCGTGCACCACCCGGTGCCCGACCGCGCTCAGGCCGGTCAGGTCCAGCTCGGTGAGGATCTGCCGGACCGCCCCGGCGTGGTCGGCCGGTCCACCGCCGGGCTCACCGATCCGCTCCACGGTGCCCCGGTCGACCACCGTGTCACCGTCGTAGAGCCGGTACTTGACCGATGACGATCCGCTGTTGAGCACGAGTACCCGGCTCACGACGACGCCTCCCCGGCGGCCTGGATGGCGGTGATCGCCACCGTGTTGACGATATCGGGCACGGTCGCGCCCCGGGACAGGTCGTTGACCGGGCGGCGCAGGCCCTGCATGACCGGGCCGACCGCGACGGCACCGGCCGAGCGCTGCACCGCCTTGTACGTGTTGTTGCCGGTGTTGAGGTCCGGGAAGATGAAGACCGTGGCCCGTCCGGCGACCGGGCTCTCCGGCAGCTTCGTCGCCGCCACCTGCGGGTCGATCGCCGCGTCGTACTGGATCGGGCCGTCGACCAGCAGCTCCGGGCGGCGTTGCCGGACCAGCGCGGTGGCCTCGGCGACCTTCTCCACGTCGGCGCCCGCCCCGGAGCTGCCGGTGGAGTAGGACAGCATGGCCACCCGGGGCTCGATGCCGAACCGGGCGGTGGTGTCGGCCGAGGAGATGGCGATGTCGGCGAGCTGGGCGGCGTCCGGGTCGCGGTTGACCGCGCAGTCGCCGTAGACCAGCACCCGGTCGGCCAGCAGCATGAAGAAGACGCTGGAGGCCACCGAGACCCCCGGCACGGTACGGATGATCTCGAAGGCCGGGCGGATGGTCGCGGCGGTGGTGTGGGTGGCCCCCGAGACCATGCCGTCGGCGCGTCCGGCGGCCACCATCAGGGTGGCGAAGTAGTTCGGTTGGGCGACCCGGTCGTGGGCCAGCTCGGCGGTGACGCCCCGGTGGGCGCGCAGCTGTGCGTACCGCTCGGCGAACTCGTCGCGCCACGGGCTGGTCACCGGGTCGACCAGGGTCGCGCCGCTGATGTCGACGCCCAGCTCCCGGGTTCGCCGGGCGATGTCGTCGGGTCGGCCGAGCAGGGTCAGCTCGGCCACTCCCCGGCGCAGCAGGATCTCCGCCGCGCGCAGCACGCGTTCCTCGGTGCCCTCCGGCAGCACCAGGTGGCGGCGTCGGGCGCGGGCCCGGTCGATCAGGTCGTACTCGAACATCAGCGGGGTGACCCGGGCGGAGCGGGTGACCCGCAGCCGGCGGGCCAGGTCGTCGGTGTCCACGTGGGCCTCGAAGGCACCGAGCGCCGCCTCCACCTTGCGCGGGTTCGCCGCGCTGGGGCGTCCCTCGATCCGGCTGGAGGCGGCCACCGTGTCGTAGCTGTCGCTGGGCACGCTGAGTACCGCGAGCCCGGTGGCCATCCCGTCGAACAGCCGCATCGCCCGGGGATCCGGTCGCTCACCGAGGGTGAGCACCAGGCCGGCCACCGACACCTGACCGGCCACGTGCGCGGCGCTCGCCGCCACCAGCAGGTCGTCCCGGTCGCCCGGGGTAATCACCAGACAGCCGTCGGTGAGGTGGTCCAACAGGGTCGGTACGTGTGCCGCGCCCACCACGTAGTCGAGCACGTCCCGGCCGAGCGCGGCCTCGTCCCCGGCGAGCAGGGTGGCACCGAGCGCCGTGGCCACCTCGGCCACCGTCGGCGCCGAGACGACCGGAACCTCGGGAATCGCGTACGCCGGCACCGGCAGGTCGGGCATGGCCATCGGCTCGGGCACCCGGTTGGCGATCACCGCCAGCACCGTCGCCCCGAGGTCCACCAGATCGTGGTACGCCCCCCGGGCCGCCGCCGCGATCGCCTCCGGCGACTGGCCGTACCCGTCGACGACCGGCACCACCACGCTGCCGAACTCGACGGCCAGCCGGGCGTTGAAGGCCAGCTCCCGGGGGCCGGCCCCGTCCCCGCCGTCGGCGAAGTCGCTGCCCACCACGACCACGGCCGGGCAGCCTCGCTCGACCTCGCGGTACCGCTCGACGATCCGCGAGATCAGCTCCTCCCGTCGCCCCTCGCCGACCAGCGCCGTCGCCTGGGCGTAGCTGGCCCCGGCCAGCTGCGGTGGTGCCTGGGCGTAGCTGGCTCCCGCCAGCTGCGGTGGTGCCTGGGCGTAGCTGGCCCCGGCCAGCTGAGGTGGTGCCTGCTCGTCGCTGGTCCCGGCTGGATCGGGGGTTGTAACGTCCAACCGGTAACGGTCGCTGAGCAGGGCAAGGATGGGATCCGGCTCGGTGCTGGAGACCAACGGTCGGAACGCGCCGATCCGCTCCACCTGTCGGGAGAGCAGCTCGGCCAGACCGAGTGCGATGGTCGACTTTCCGCCGCCGGAACCCACGCTGGTGAGGTAGACGCTGCGGGCCACGCGGCCAACCTACTAGGTCCGGGTGGTCACCGCCGGCTCACCGTTAACGAGCGCGAAACGCCGTTTGCGCATGTCAGACGGGACACATGAGGGAGAATACGAAAGTTATTCACGTTTAGACTCGCTGGCGTGGAGGGACCAACACAGATCATCCCCGTCGCCCCGGAACCACCCCCGGTCTTCGTCGACCCGAGTGGACGCCGCCGGCGGTGGCTGCGGCGGACCGCCTACGCCCTGGGGCTGGCCGGGGTGGCGTACACCGCGATGGTCGGGGTCAGCTTCGCCGGTGGGCCGATCAGCCCGGAGAACATCATCCCGTTCGTGGAGGAGCCCGCCGAGCCCTGGCAACCGCCCCCACCGCTGGTGCCCGCCGCCGAGCCGTCCTCCGAACGGGCCACCCCCTCCCGCGCGCCCACCGCTGTCGCGCCCCCGCTGCGACCGGCACCGACCCGCGCCCCCAGCCCCTCCGCGACGCCGACCTCCCCGACGCCGTCGGCGAGCCCCTCCCAGGCCACCCCGAGCCCCCGGCCCAGCAGTCCCCGACCGAGCAGTCCCCGGCCCAGCGGCACCGCTTCGCCGAGCACCTCGCCGACGACCAGCCCGGCGCCGCCCTCCCCGTCCGCATCGACCGAGGAGCCACCCGGCACCGGTGAGGCGACCACCCCCTGATGAGTCAGCCCCGTCCCGGCCCACCGCAGCGCCCCACCCGCCACTTCCGACCGCTCCCGCTCAGCCGACCGATCAGCCGTGCCCGGCGGTACGTGCCCCGGCCGAGCTGGACCGTCTTCGCGATGGTCTTCGTCGTGCTCGGCGGCATCCTCTTCGTGGAGGCGTACGCCAACGGCTCGTTCATCCCCGACTACCGGGCGGAGAACACCACCGGCAGCGGCCAGGACGACGTCCCCACCGAGCTGCTGCAGGGCGGGCCGATCGTCAACACCACCGCCGACCGTCCCCAGTCGTACCGGCTGCCGGCGCGCACCATCGCGCTCACCTTCGACGACGGGCCGGATCCGCGCTGGACCCCCGAGGTGCTCCGGGTCCTGGACAAACACCAGGTGCCCGGCACCTTCTTCGTCCTCGGCAACCAGGTGGTACGCAATCCGGAGCTGGTCCGCACGCTGGCCGACGGTGGGCACGAACTCGGGGTGCACACCTTCACCCACCCGCACCTGACCGAGATCCCCGGTTGGCAGCGCCGGATGGAGTACACCCAGACCCAGCTCACCATCGCCGGGGCCACCGGCATCCGGAGCAACCTGCTGCGGTTCCCGTACTCCTCGCGGGCGGACGCCTTCGTCGACCAGGACTGGCCGCTGCTGCAGCAGGCCGGTGAACTCGGCTACCTGACCATCGTCAACGACCTGGACAGCCGGGACTGGGAGCGCAACGGCCCGGACGCGATGATCGCCGCCGCCACCCCGGCCGGCTACTCCGGCGCGGTCACCCTCTGGCACGACTCCGGTGGCGACCGGTCGCAGACCGTCGAGGCGCTCGACAGGTACATCCCGTTGATGAAGGAGCGGGGCTACCGCTTCACCACGGTCAGCGGCGGGCTGGACCTGGCGCTGGCCGAGGCGGGCGCCACCGGCGGCACGGGCGGCCCGACCGCCGCCTCGGCGGGGGAGCGGTGGCGCGGCCAACTGCTCATCCGGGCGGTCCAGGGGGCGGATGCCCTCTTCGTGGTCTTCGGCGTGCTCTTCGTCGTCGTCGGTGTGCTCACCATCGGGCGTACCGTGCTGTTGTTCCTGCTGGCTATCAGGCACGCCCGCCGACGCCGCCGGCGGGACTTCTCCTGGGGCAGGCCGATCACCGAGCCGGTCTCGGTGATCGTGCCGGCCTACAACGAGAAGGAGGGGATCGCGGCGGCGGTCCGCTCGCTGGCCGCCGGCGACCATCCCGGCGGGATCGAGGTGGTGGTGGTCGACGACGGCTCCACCGACGGCACCGCCGACATCGTCGCCGGCCTCGGACTGCCGAACGTCCGGGTGGTCCGCAAGCCCAACGGCGGCAAGCCGAGCGCCCTGAACACCGGGGTCGCCCTGGCCCGGCACGACCTGATCGTGATGGTCGACGGCGACACCGTCTTCGAACCCGACGCGGTCCGCCGCCTGGTCCAGCCCTTCGGGGACCCCCGGGTGGGCGCGGTCGCCGGCAACGTCAAGGTCGGCAACCGGCGCAGCATGATCGCCAAGTGGCAGCACATCGAGTACGTCATCGGCTTCAACCTCGACCGTCGGCTCTACGAGACGCTGCGCTGCATGCCCACCATCCCCGGGGCGATCGGCGCGTTCCGCCGCGAGGCGCTGGAGTACGCCGGCGGCATGACCGACGAGACCCTCGCCGAGGACACCGACATCACCATGGCGCTGGGCCGGGCCGGCTGGAAGGTCGTGTACGAGGAGAGCGCCCGCGCCTGGACCGAGGCGCCGACCAGCCTCGGCCAGCTGTGGAAACAGCGGTACCGGTGGAGCTACGGCACCATGCAGGCGATGTGGAAGCACCGCCGCTCGGTGCTGGACCGGGGCGCGTCCGGTCGGTTCAGCCGCCGGTGCCTGACGTTCCTGACCCTGTTCGGGGTGCTGCTGCCGCTGACCGCCCCGGTGATCGACCTGCTCGCCATCTACGGCCTGCTCTTCCTGGACCGCTCCGCGACGGCGCTGGCCTGGCTGGCAATGCTCGGCCTGCAGTTCCTCACCGCGATCGTGGCGTTCCGGCTGGACAGGGAGAAGCTCGGCGTGCTCTGGGTGCTGCCGTTGCAACAGTTCGTCTACCGGCAGCTGATGTACCTGGTGCTGCTCCAGTCGGTGGTCACCGCGCTCAGCGGCGGCCGGCTGGGCTGGCAGAAACTCAAGCGGACCGGCCTGGAGGGCAACGCCGGTGCGGTCGGAACACCGCCGCCCCCGGGGTTGCCGGCCGCTGGGGTCCGACCGGTCTCCCGGTAGGGCGCAGCTGCCTCCCCGGCAGGTTCAGCTGCCTTCCGCGAGGGTCAGCTGGCGGGGTGATCGGCGAGGTCCAGGGCGTACCGGGGCCACCAGGTGCCGATCTCGGGCTCGCCCGGGCGGCAGGCGCCGTCGGACTCGCCGGGGTACTTGATCCAGAGCAGGGCGTCGACCCGGTCCAGGCCGGTGCGGGTGGTCGGCTCTTCGCCGAGCGCCCGCCCCGGCGGATTGCACCAGCTCGGTGCGCCCTTCACCGTCCGACCCGGGTACGGGCCGTTGCCGTTGCGGCTGGTGTCGATCACGAAGTTCGCCGTACCGCCCAGCGCGTCGCTGAGCCGGTGACCGTAGGCGACGTTCTCCGCCGTGGTGCCGAAGTTGGCCACGTTGAGGGCGAACCCGTCGGCCCCGGCGACGCCGGCCCGGTCCAGGGCCGCCGCCAGCTTCGTGCTGTCCCGCACCCACCCCGGGTGTCCGGCGTCCAGGTAGACCCGGGCGCTACCGGTGCTGCCGAGCACCGCCACCGCGTCGCGGAGCAGGGCCAGCCGCTCGTCGACGTCGGCCACGCACCGGTCGACCGCGTCCGGCACCGCCCCCGGTTCGAGGATCACCGTGACCGGACGGCCCCGTACGCCGCCTGCCAACTCCCGGATCCACCGCTGGTACGCCTCGGCCGTCTCGGCGCCCCCGTAGCCCTGCCGGCCGCAGTCGCGCTGCGGCAGGTTGTGCGTCACCAGCACCGGAGTCTGGCCGGCGCGGGCCGCGCCGGCCAGGTACGCCGACACCTCCTCGGTCACCGCGCCGGAGTCACCGACCAGCCACCGCGCGGTCGGCCGGGTGCTGATCCGCCGGAGCGCGGCGGCGTCCGTGGCCCGGCCCCGCCGCTCCCACTCGGTGACCTGTCCGGCCGCCGCGTTGTCCGGATCGACGTAGAGGATCGGCGGTAGCGGTGCCGGTGAGGTGGCGGCCGTGGACCGCTCGGCCACCGGCCCGCCGTCCGCCCCGGTGCCGCAACCGGCCACCAGCGCGGTCAGCGCGACCGCGGTCAGCAACGCCGTCCGACCGGTCCGGGTGGGCAGGGACGGGCGAGGGGACACGGCCGTCACGGTACCTGCCGCATCCGTCCTGGTGAAGACGGGTGCCGGAGTTTCGGGAACCGCGTTCCACCGGACCGTCCTACCCTGGCCGCTGCCCCCGACCCCCCTGCTGGCTCGGCGGTGACCAGTTAGCGGGCGGCTGCCAACTGCTGCCACCCTGCTGTTGACTCGGTTGGCCGGTCTGGGACTGGAGGTAGGCCAACGTCTGGGCCGGGGTCCAGCTCGTGGCGGTTTGGTGGCCGGGTGCCGGATAGCCGGTGTAGGTAGGTGCGTACTGGGGTTGTGGTGACTGGAGGGTGGCCGAGTACTGCACCTGATTCCACGCCGCCGTGCTCTGCTGCGGAGTCGTCGCGAACTGTGCCGCCAACGGGGCGGCTACGGGCTGACCGAAGTTGTTGGCGGCGGTCAGGCGCAGGTTGTCCTGGGTCAGCGCCCGGCCCTGGCCGGCGGAGCTGGGAGGGCTGTGGAAGGCGTGCTGCACGTCGTACACGTGTCTGGCGTACGGCAGGTCCGCCGTCGAGTTCACCCCCGCCGGCGGATTGGCGGGTTGAACGTGACGGGCGTTCACCCAGCTCCAGTTGATGCGCTGCGTCGCCTTCGCCGCGTAGTCCTTGCCGGTCGCCTCACGCTGATACTCGTCGTCGTAGGCGTGCGGTTGTGCCATCGAGTAGTTCAGCGCGCCGGTCACGGTCGGCGTCTTCGACCACGGTTCGACGTAGACCGACTCGGGGTGGTTCGGTGGCCCGACCACCAGCACCACGTGGTCACGTCGCGCGCTCGACGGGCCCGCCGGTTCCGCGAAGTCCTTGATCGTGATCAGATCCCCGGCCTTGTGGCGCCGGTCGTAGAGATCCCGGTGGGCCGCGACGAGCAGGGCCGCCGTCAGTTCGGAACAGGCCGCCTCCCGGTAGTGCCGGGACAGCAACGCGGTCTGGCCGTACTCGACCTCGACGCTGGACGTGTCGCGCCTGGCGTCGGCGTTGCGCACCAGTTTGTACAGCGTGCCGAGGCTCTGGCCGGAGGTCTGTTCGAAGCGTGGCAGCTGGTTCGCCACGTTCACCTGGCTTCGCAGCTCGGTACAGGCCTGGACACCCCAGGCCCGGCGCCCGTCCCGGAGCGCTCGTTCCCGTGACTCGACCTCCGCAAGGAGGGCGTTCGCGCGGGACAGACCGGTGCGTTGGGCGTCGTTGATCCAGGTACCCGGCTGGTGGGCCCAGGTGTTCGCGTAACCGACGTACTTCTGCAGGTCGGCGTAGATGGTGGAGTATCCGCGCTGGTAGGACTCGAATCTCGTCGACTCCTCGGAGCCGAAGTCCGGGCGGTCGTCGGAGGTTCGATCGCGCATCTCGACGACGAACTGGTACCGGCGGACGGCCTGCCGGAAGTTGTCTCGCCACTGCTGGTTCTCGGTCAGCGCGTCGAACGTCTCGGGCAGACCGGCACTGAGGAGGAGCCGGTGCAACTCCTCCCGCCGGTCGTTGAGTTCGTCCTGTAGCTGTGGGATCTGATCCGGTCGTGGTACGGGCACGTCGCTCCCCTGATGTGCGCTCCGTCTCGTGCGACAACCCGTTCTCCGCGGCGTTCGAGCCGCTCGCACGAATGACTGTCACGGTGATGACGGTTGATTGTCCGGTTCGGTTCAGTGCGGCGTGTTCACCTGCGCTGCGGGGCAGCCGGGGGAGACGGGGTGCCGCGGTGGCCGGCCGGGGCGGCGGTACCGCTCGGAGTGGGCGCCGGTTGCCAGGACAGGGCGGACCCGGCCACCTGAGCCACGGTCGGTGGCGGGTGACCCGCCGCCAGTGCCGGGACCGGTGGGACGAACGAGAACCGCGGGTCCCGATTCAGTGACATGAGCAGGGCCCCCGGGGACAGGGCGATACCGAAACGCGGGTCGTCCCGCCGGTCGTAGTAGGCGTGATCGACGGCGTAGACGTCGGCGGCCCCCACGTAGTGCCGGGCGTCCTGGCGGTTCGCCAGCGGGTTACGCAGGTCGGCGGGGGGCGCATTCCGCCGCAGCCACTCGTGGTCGAGATACTGCTCGGCCTCGGTCAGCAGGTCACGCCCGAGCGCCGTACGTTGGTACGTGGAGGCGGCGGCGTGCACCTGCTCCCAGGAGTAGTTGAACGCGCCGGTCACCGTGGGAGTCCTCGTCCACGCCTCAACGGCCACCGACTCGGGACGGTCCGGATCGCCGAGGAACAGCACCCCGTGTTGGCGGCGGCCGGTGCGGTGCACGGGATCGAGGACGTCCAGGATTTTCTGGGTCAGCAGGTCACCGATTCGGCGCTCCTGGTCGTACAGGATTCGATGGGCCATGGTGAGGCCCAGGGCCACCACCTCATTGCAGTTGGCCTCCCGGCAGTACCGCGACAGGTACGCCCACTGGCCGTATCTGATCTCCTGGTCCGGCGCGGCAAGCTGGGCCAGCTGGTCCCGTACGTAGAACCGGAGCGTGACCCCACTGCGTCCCTCGGTCTCGCTGAAGTGGTCCACCTGGTTGGTCAGGTGGACACGGTCGCGTATCCAGTGGGCGATGACGGTGCCGGCGGCGATCCGGGCCTGCTGGAGGGTGCCCTCCTGTTCCCGGATCGACCGGAGCCGGTCGCGCACCTCGGCGAGGAGCGGGAGTTCCCCACCGCCGTCGCCGGCTGTCGCCCGCTGGTGGGCGGCCTCGACGGAGGTCCCTACGGTGTCGAAGGTCTGCTGGTAGCTCCGCTTGATCCGTTCGAGCCGGATCGACCCGGGATCATGTGGGGTGAACCGTTGCCGCGACGGGCGTTCCCACATCTCGACCAGGCACCGGTAGTCGTCCAGGCTCCGGGTGAACTCGTCCAGGTGGGCCGGATCGTCTACCTGTTCCGCCACCAGCGCGGAGACCTTCCGGTCGAACAGGATCTGGTGCAGGGAGTCCCGGGCCTCGTCGAGCACCTGCTGGTGGTGGGCGATCTGGTCCGGCCGAATGGTGTCCTGCGGCATGTCGCTGCTCCCGGTGTCGGCGATTGGACGGTGACGCTTTCGCGGCACCTGGGAGGGTTGACGGCTTCACCGCCGGTGCGGTTCAGCAGACGGCAGGTCCCCGGCCCGGACACCTGGTGATCCGTCTCACCGTCGTGGAGCGGGCCGGGGTGCCGAGGTGTGCCGGCGCAGGCGGGCGAGTACGTCGGCGGAGAGGGCGAAGTCGTCGGGCGGCGAAAGGGTGGCCTCGGCGGGCGCCGCTGGCCGGACCCGGCGGTCGAGGTAGGCCAGCACCTGGGCCAGGCCCTGATTCGTGTCCTTCGGCGTCGGGGGTAGGGGGACCGGAACGTCCAGGAAGCCGGGCACCGGAGAGCCGCCCGCCGCAGTGGCGGTGGGCGGAGGCGGGACCACGGGCTCGCCGCGCAGTTGGTCCCGGCCCGGGGTGAGAAGTGCCTCGATCGTCAGCGCCCGCCCGGCCCGCGGGTCGTCGCGTCGATCGTGGTACGCGTGTCTGACCTGGTAGACGTCCCGGACGGCGGGACTGGCGAGCACGGCCGTCTCGGCGACCGAGGCGGCCCGTGGCAGGTCCGGCTTCGGGTGTGCGGCCAACCAGGCATGGTTGAGGTAACTGTCGCGGGCCTCCCGCTCGTAGTCCCGGCCGTCGGCCGGAGCCAGGTCCTTAAACCGGAACGCGTGCGACTGCTCGACGGAGTGGTTGAGCGTGCTGGTCACCGTCGGCTCCGCCGTCCACCCGTCGACAGCCACCGATCCGGGGTGGTACGGCAGACCGAACGAGACGTAGGCGTGGCCCCGTCGGGTCTCCGGCCGGCCCTGCCACTGCACCATGGTCGCCCGCAGGGCGATCTGGTCACCGATGCGGCGGTGGGGGTCGTAGAGTTCCCGGTGCGCCGCGCAGAGGACGATGTTCGCGATCTCGTCGCAGAACGCCTCACCGTACGTCTTGGCCATGGCCGCGCGCTGGCCCGTCACGAGGTGCCGCTCCGCCGGTATCCTCGGCACCGGTCTGACCGCTTCCGGATTCCGGACGTACCTGCTGAGGACCAGCAGGCAGGCACCGCCGGTCTCGCGGAACCGGTCTGACTGGTTGGCCCGGCCGATCCCACTCAGGTGCTCCTCGACGGTGCGTCTGGCGAAGGCGGACCGGGACTGCTCCAGCTCCACCGTCTGCTGGTCGAGGTGGCGCAGCGCCTCGCCGGCGTCCCGCAGGATCGCCAGCCGCCAGGGGTCGAAGGACTCCGTCCGCCGGGCCCGGTCGTACGCCATCTCCAGGGCGGTACGGAGGTGGTCGAGGATCGTGGTGTGCTCGCGTTGGCAGATGTCGAAGGCCAGTGACTCCTCGGAGAACAGCACCGGAGGCGCAACGATGGAGCGGAACCTCAGCTCCGCCGCGAACCGGTACATCCGCAGCGCGTCGCGGGACCGGTCCCGCAGCTCCGCCGGCTCGATCAGCATCGCGAACAGCTCGGACAGGTCCTCGCCGCGGGCGAACTGGTCGAAGCTCTCCTGCATCGCCTCCAGCCGCTGCTGCTGGAAGGGGATCTCACGGGGGCTCAGCGGCATCGATCCTCCCACCGGCGACGGGGCTCGGTCACAGGCTAGTCGTCGTCGGGGTCGTCGAGGCGGGCCAGCCAGGTGGCGAAGCGCTCGATCGGGGTCTCGAACTCCGGGTTGAGGTCGACGAAGTCACGCAGCCGCTCGCCGAGCCACTCCAGGGCGACCTCCTCGTCGCCCCGGCGCTGGACCAGCTCCTCGATGCCACGGTCGGTGAAGTACATCGGTTCTCCTCGGACAGGCCGCTGGGGCGGGCCACCGGATCGGCGGCCCGCCCCAGCGGGCGTCGTGCTCCGGGTCAGGGGCGGGGCAGGGCGGCGTCGAGCAGAGCCACCTGCTCCGCCTCGTGCATCTTGGCGGAGCCGACCGCCGGGGCGGCGGCGGCCGGGCGCGAGATGCGGCGCAGCCGTACCTCGCTGAGGTGCTCCAGCAGGTTGAGCGCGACGAACGACCAGGCGCCCTGGTTGGCCGGCTCCTCCTGCACCCAGGCGAAGTCCTCGGCGTTCGGGTACGCGCCGAGGGCCGCCCGGATCTCCTCCACCGGCAGCGGGTAGAGCTGCTCGATCCGGACGATCGCGGTGTCCGTGACGCCGCGATCCTGCCGGGCCTGGAACAGGTCGTAGTAGACCTTGCCGGAGCAGAGCAGCACCCGCTTGACCTGGTCGGCCGGCGGCCCGGTGGGGTCGGTCAACACCGGGGCGAAGGTGCCGCTGGTGAAGTCCTCGACCGGGGAGACGCAGAGCTTGTGCCGCAGCAGCGACTTCGGCGTGAAGACCACCAACGGCTTGCGCTTGGGCGACAGGGCCTGGCGGCGCAGCAGGTGGAAGTAGTTCGCCGGGGTGGTCGGGACGGCCACCCGCATGTTGTCCTCGGCGCACATCTGCAGGAACCGCTCCGGCCGGCCGGAGGTGTGGTCCGGTCCCTGTCCCTCGTGGCCGTGCGGCAGCAGCAGGGTCACCGCCGAGCGCTGGCCCCACTTCACCTCGCCGGAGGAGATGAACTCGTCGATCACCGACTGGGCGCCGTTGACGAAGTCGCCGAACTGGGCCTCCCAGCAGACCAGGGCGTCGATGTTCTCCACCGAGTAGCCGTACTCGAAGCCCATCGCGGCGTACTCGCTGAGCAGCGAGTCGTGCACGAAGAACCGGGACCGCTCACCGTCGGCGGTCAGCGAACTCAGCGGCAGGTGGTCGTCGCCGGTCTTGGCGTCGACCACGGAGGCGTGCCGCTGGACGAAGGTGCCCCGGCGGGAGTCCTGCCCGGCGAGCCGGACGGTGACCCCGTCGTGCAGCAGCGCGCCGAAGGCGATGATCTCGCCGTACCCCCAGTCGATGTTGCCCTCGACGGACATCTTCGCCCGCCGGTCGAGCAGCTGCTGGATCCGCTTGTGCGGGGTGAAGCCCTCCGGCAGGTTGACGTGCGCCTCGCCGATGGCCTTGACCACCGCCGCGTCGGTGGCGGTCGCCACCTGCGGCTCCGGCTCGACGTCCGGCCGGGTGCGGGCCGGCTGCCGGGGGGCGGAGGCGGCGTCCCGGGTGGCCTTGAAGACCCGCTCCAGTTGGGACTGGTAGTCCCGGAGCAGCTCCTCGGCGTCCTCCACGGTGATGTCGCCCCGGCCGATCAGCTCCTCGGTGTAGAGCTTGCGGACCGAACGCTTCGAGTCGATGATCTTGTACATCTGGGGGTTGGACATCGAGGGGTCGTCACCCTCGTTGTGCCCGCGCCGCCGGTAACAGACCAGGTCGATCACGACGTCCTTGTTGAAGCACTGGCGGTACTCGAAGGCCAGCCGGGCCACCCGGACCACGGCCTCCGGGTCGTCGCCGTTGACGTGGAAGATCGGCGCCTGGATCATCCGGGCCACGTCGGTGCTGTAGAGGCTGGACCGGCTGTACTCCGGGGCGGTGGTGAAACCGACCTGGTTGTTGACCACCACGTGCACCGTGCCGCCGGTCCGGTAGCCGCGCAGCTGGGAGAGGTTGAGCGTCTCGGCCACCACACCCTGGCCGGCGAAGGCGGCGTCACCGTGCACCGCCAGCGGCAGCACGGTGTAGCCCTCCAGCTTGAGGTCGATCCGGTCCTGCTTGGCCCGGACGATGCCCTCCAGGACCGGGTCCACCGCCTCCAGGTGCGACGGGTTCGCCACCACCGAGACCTTGACCTGGTGCTCGCCGTCGGGGGTGCTGAACTTGCCGTTCTGGCCCAGGTGGTACTTCACGTCGCCGGAGCCCTGGGTGGACCGCGGGTCTAGGTGCCCCTCGAACTCCGAGAAGATCTTCTCGTACGGCTTGCCGACGACGTTGGCCAGCACGTTGAGCCGGCCCCGGTGGGCCATGCCGATGACGACCTCGTCCAGCCCGGCCTCGGCGGAGGACTCCAGCACCTCACCGAGCAGCGGGATCAGCGACTCGCCGCCCTCCAGCGAGAACCGCTTCTGTCCGACGTACTTGGTCTGCAGGAAGGTCTCGAACGCCTCGGCCGCGTTGAGCCGGTTGAGCACGTGCTTCTGCTCGTCCGCGGCGGGCTTCTCGTACTTGCGCTCGATCCGCTCCTGGATCCAGCGCCGCTCCTCCGGGTCCTGGATGTGCATGTACTCGATGCCGATCCGGCGGCAGTACGAGTCGCGCAGCACGCCCAGGATGTCGCGTAGCTTCATCCGCTGCCGACCGGCGAAGCCGTTGACCGGGAACTCGCGGTCCAGGTCCCACAGGGTCAGCCCGTGCTGGAGGACGTCCAGGTCCGGGTGCTTGCGGATCTTGAATTCCAGCGGGTCGGTGTCGGCCATCAGGTGCCCGCGCACCCGGTAGGCGTGGATCAGCTCGTGCACCCGGGCGGTCTTGTTGATCTGACCCTCGGAGTTGACCGCCACGTCCCGCATCCAGCGCACCGGCTCGTACGGGATGCGCAACGAGGTGAAGATCTGGTCGTAGAAGCCGTGCTCGCCCAGGATCAGCTCGTGCATGACCTTGAGGAACTCGCCGGACTGCGCGCCCTGGACGATCCGGTGGTCGTAGGTGCTGGTCAGCGTGATGATCTTGCTGACCGCCAGCTCGGCCAGGGTGGCCTCGCTCATCCCCTGGTACGGCGCCGGGTACTCCATCGCGCCCACGCCGATGATCGCGCTCTGCCCGGTCATCAGCCGGGGCATCGAGTGCACCGTGCCGATGCCGCCCGGGTTGGTCAGCGAGATGGTGGTGCCGGAGTGGTCCTCCATGGTCAGCTCGTTCTTGCGGGCCCGCCGGACGACATCCTCGTAGGCCTGCCAGAACTGCCGGAAGTCCATCTGCTCGCAGCCCTTGATGGAGGGCACCACCAGGTTGCGGCTGCCGTCGGGCTTGGCCAGGTCGATCGCGATGCCCAGGTTGACGTGCGCCGGGCGGACCAGCACCGGCTTGCCGTCGACCTCGGCGAAGGAGTTGTTCATCTCCGGGTGCTCGACCAGCGCCCGGACCATCGCGTACCCGATCAGGTGGGTGAAGCTGACCTTGCCACCGCGCCCCCGGGCGAGGTGGTTGTTGATCACGATGCGGTTGTCCACCAGCAGCTTGGCCGGGACGGCGCGCACGCTGGTCGCGGTCGGCACGCTCAGCGAGGCGTCCATGTTCTGGACGATCTTCGCGGCGATCCCGCGCAACGGGGTGGTCTGCGGGCCACCGGTCGACGACTTGGCCGGGGCCGCCTTGGCGGGGGCCTGGTTCGCGGACGCGGACCGGGCCGGGGTGGCCTTCGTCGCACCCCGCTCGGGCTTCGCGGCCGGCTGTTCGGTCTTCGCGGTGGCCGGTTCGGTCTTCGAGGCCGACGGCGCCGGCTTCGGCGCGCTCTGCGGCTGCTTGTCGGCCGACTTCTGCTTGTCGGCCGCCTTCTGCTGGTCGGTCGGCTTCTGCTGACCCGACGGCGGCGTTGGCCCGGCCGGCTTCTTCTGGTCGCCGCCACCGGGGGTGGGCCGGTAGTCGGCGAAGAAGTCGTGCCAGGCCGGGTCGACGCTGCTGGGATCGGCGAGGTAGCGCTGGTACATCTCCTCGACGATCCACTCGTTAGGGCCGAAACCCGCCAGTGGGTTCTCCTGCGAGGTCTGCTGGGTCGACACGGCCGGTAATCGCCTCTTTCACGCGGGTTCTGGTGTCACGCGGTGTCCATCGCCGCCCGAATTGGGGGGCACGCGACGGTCCCAGGCTACGCCGTACGGGACCCGCAGGCATTTCTGCCTCCGACCCGTGGCCGGTTTCACAGAAGATGCCAGAAGTTCACCAAACGCTGCGTGTTCGGTCGACTGCTGATAAGCAACGCGCCGGTCGGGACCCGGTGCGGGCCCCGACCGGCGCGTGGAACGTACCGGTAGAACAGCTGCGAATCAGGAGATGTCGCGCTTGCGGGTGATCAGGATGCCGACCAGTCCGGTGACCACCGCGTACCCGACCAGCACCAGGGCGCCCACCCACCAGACCGGCAGCATCGGCGACTCGATGCTGTTGACCATGACCTGGGACGCCACCGACGGCAGCACCACCTGCCACTTCAACACCGCCTCGCTCTCCAGCCAGCTGGAGAGCAGGAAGAAGAACAGGCCGGCCACCTGGGTACCGATCAGGTAGACCACGGCCGAGGTGACGACCGCGCCGATCTGGTTGGTGATCAGCGTGCCGACCCCGATACCGAGGATCGTCCAGATCGCGTAGGCCAGCAGGTTGAGCAGCAGGGCCCGCTGCACGTCCCACTCGCCGAGCTGGGTGCCGAAGTCGTTGGCGCTCAGGAACACCGCGCCGGCGACCAGGTCGAGCACCGTGGTGACCAGCCAGAAGCCGAAGCCGATCAGGCTCGCCGCCACCAGCTTGCTGAGGATGACGTTGGTCCGCCTCGGGGTGGACAGGAACGTGGTGGTGGCCGTCTGGTGGAAGAACTCGTTGGTGACCATCAGCACGCCGATCAGCATCACGAAGAGCAGACCGAAGTACTGACCGGAGGTGTAGATGTTCGCCGCCTGGCCCACCACGTCCTGCTGGGCCGCCGCCTCCTCCGGAGGCAGCCCCAGCATGTCGGTGTCCCCGGTCAGGGTGGTGTGCGCCAGCCAGGCGTTGACCGCGAAGGCCAGCGCCGTCATCGCCAGGGCGCCCAGCGCCATCCACAGCCAGGCCGCGGTGGTACGGATCTTGAGCAGCTCGGATCGGACGAGGTTCATCGGATGCCCGCCTTTCCGGCCGTCAGCTCCAGGAAGACCCGCTCCAGGTCGGGCCGTTCCGTGGTGAGTTCGTGCAGTTCCGCCTGGACGCCGAGGGCGGCCCGGCCGACCGTCGGGGCGTCCACCCCGGCGACCAGCAGGGTGCCCTGCTCGTCGGTCTCGACCGTGGCGGCCTGCTCACGCAGCGCCTTGGTCAGTTCGGCCGCCTGCGGGGTGCGGACCCGGATCCGGGCGGTCTGGGCCATCGACCCGAGCACCTGGTCGACCGGACCCTGCCGGACCAGCTGGCCGGCCGCGATGATCACCACGTCGTCGGCGAGCAGCTGCATCTCCGAGAGCAGGTGGCTGGAGACCAGCACGGTGCGTCCCTCGGTGGCGAGGGTCTTGAGGAAGCCCCGCATCCACCGGATGCCCTCCGGGTCCAGCCCGTTGGCCGGCTCGTCGAGCACCAGCACCCGCGGGTCGCCCAGCATCGCCGCGGCGATGCCCAGCCGCTGCTTCATGCCCAGCGAGTAGCCCTTGAACTTGCGCTTCGCCGCCGGGGTCAGCCCCACCATGGCGAGCACCTCGTCGGCGCGCTGCTTCGGCAGGCCGGCCGCCGCCGCGATCACCCGCAGGTGGTTGAGCCCGGTCCGGCCCTTGTGCGCGCTGGAGGCCTCCAGCACCGCCCCGACGTGCCGCAGCGGGTCGGTCAGGTCGGCGTAGCGCCGGCCGCCGATGGTCGCCGAGCCCGAGGTGGGGGTGACCAGGTTCAGCAGCATCCGCAGCGTGGTGGTCTTGCCGGCACCGTTCGGGCCGAGGAAGCCGGTCACCCGCCCCGGCTCGACCGTGAACGACAGATCGTTTACCGCCCGTACGTTCTTGTACTGCTTCGTCAGGCCGGCGACCACGATCTGGCCAGTTCCGGTGGGGCTTCGCTGCCCGTCAGACATCTCTCTCCTCTCCTGCTGGGCGCCCCGGCAGAGCGCCAGCGTTCAGCCTGACCCGTGCGGGACACCGAATCAATCAGGCGCGGTCCGTAGATCCATCTCCGCCTCGGGCAGGAGGGGAGCGGCCCCGGTCCTCCCCAGGAAGGAGGTCCCCGGGACGGGTTCAACCGGTCGGTAGCGCGATCCAGGTGGCTCTGGCGTGGCCGAGCAGGACTCCGCTGGGACCGTACAGGCTGGAGTGCACCAGGGCCTTGCGCCCCTCGCAGGAAGTGGCCAGGCCGGTCACCACGCACTCGTCGCCCGGACGGGGCAGCGCGGTCAGCCGCACGGCGATCCGGCCGAGCACCCAGGGCCGACCGACACTGATCACCGCCCAGCCGCCGGGGCAGTCCAGCGCGGCCCAGCCGGTGGCGGTCCTCACCCCGGGTGGCACCCGCCACGGCGCGGCCGTCCGCCCGTCCGGCAACCGGCCGGGAAAGATCCGCAGCCCGTCCGGGTGCGCCGGGCCGCAGACGTAACAGCCGGGAAAGGGATGGTCCACCAGACCCGGGTACGCCGTCGCGGCGGCTCGGGCGGTCGCCAGGTCCACCGGCGGCACCACCGGCGGGAAGTCGTCGGTCTGCCGCACCTCGGCGACCACCTGCCCGGCCGGGTCGTGGATCTCGGTCCGGCCCGGCTGGTCGACGGCGCTCAGCGGGGTGTCCAGCGGTGGCGGCCGGCGCAGCGTCACCTCGACCGGCCCGGCACCGGAGCCCGGCGACCCGGCCGGCCCGCCGCCCACTGCCGCCGCGAAGACTCCGGCACTCCAACCACCGTTACCCGAACCCGGCGGGCCGGCGTACCGCCCCTCGATGATCATCGCAACCTCCGCCGGCAGTCCCACTGTTTCCCGGATGCGGTGGCATCCAGGCTTGACCGGACCACTAGATCAGGGAATCGGCGGAGCCGACGGCCGGGGGTGGGTGGGCTCTCAGGGTCTTTTCAGCGAGTGCCCAGTGATGCCGCAGCCGGGGCGCGCATGATGGTCGGCATGGCCGCTACCCAGACCGAGGCGCGACTGCTCGTCGTCGAGGACGACCCGAACATCCTCGAACTGCTCTCCGCGAGCCTACGGTTCGCGGGCTTCGACGTGGCCACCGCGACCAGCGGCAGCGCGGCCCTGAACGCCGCCAAGGACCACCGGCCCGACCTGGTGGTGCTCGACGTCATGCTCCCCGACCTGGACGGCTTCGAGGTCATCCGGATGCTGCGCGAGGGTGGCACGCGTACCCCGGTGGTCTTCCTGACCGCCCGGGACGCCACCGACGACAAGATCCGGGGTCTCACCCTGGGCGGCGACGACTACGTCACCAAGCCGTTCAGCCTGGAGGAGCTGACCGCCCGGATCCGGGCGGTGCTGCGGCGGACCACCACCGGCGAGCACGCCCCCTCCCGGCTCACCTTCGCCGACCTGGAGCTGGACGAGGAGACCCACGAGGTGCACCGGGCCGGTCAGCGGGTGCAGCTCTCGCCCACCGAGTTCAAGCTGCTGCGGTACCTGATGCTCAACGCCAACCGGGTGCTCTCCAAGGCGCAGATCCTCGACCACGTCTGGAACTACGACTTCCGGGGCGACGACAACATCGTCGAGTCGTACATCTCGTACCTGCGACGCAAGGTCGACAACACCCAGCCCCGGCTGATCCATACGCTGCGGGGGGTCGGTTACGTGCTGCGCAAGCCGGCGGCGTGAACGCCGTCGGCCAGGCGAAGGGGCGAATCCGGGCGGTACCGCTGCGGGTCAAGCTCGTCGCCTCGGTCCTCGCCCTGGTCGCCGCCGCACTGCTGGTGATCAGCATCTCCACGACGGTCTTCCTGCGCAACTACCTGGAAAACCAGGTGGACAACGATCTCAAGGCGTTCAACTCGACGCTCTCGGACGTCACCAACCGGCTCCGGCCCGGGATGTCGGCGCAGTTCACGCTGCCCAGCGAGTACCTGGTACTGATCTACGGCCAGGGTGTCGTCGAGCCGTGGTACTACAACCCCAATCTCGAACAGAACGACCTGCCGCCGTGGCCGGCCGAGGCCACCGGCTTCAACAAGCCGGCCGGTAAGCCCTTCACGGTACGGGCCCGGGACGGCCACAGCCGGTGGCGGGTGACCCTCGTCGACCTGCCCGACGGTCGGGTCGCCGCCACCGCCCAGCACCTCACCGACGTGGACCGGGCCGTCACCCGGCTGGTCTGGATCGATCTGCTGGTCGGTGGGGCGGTGTTGGTGCTGCTCGCCTCGATCGGCGCGGCCATCGTCCGGACCAGCCTCAAGCCGCTTGTGGAGATCGAACGCACCGCCGCCGCCATCGCCGGCGGCGACCTCAGCCGCCGGGTGCCCGACCCGGAGGAGGGGCAGCTCTACGCCACCAGCGAGCTGGGCCGGTTGTCCCGGGCGTTGAACGCGATGCTGAACCAGATCGAGGTGGCCTTCACCGCCCGGGCCGCCTCGGAGTACGCCGCCCGTTCCGCCGAGGCCGGTGCCCGCGACGCCGCGCTGGCCGCGCAGGCCTCCGAGGCCCGGGCCCGCCGGTCGGAGGAGCGGATGCGGCAGTTCGTCGCGGACGCCTCGCACGAGCTGCGGACCCCGCTGACCACCATCCGGGGCTTCGCCGAGCTGTTCCGGCAGGGCGCGGCCCGGGAGCCGGAGCAGACCGCCGGCCTGCTGCGCCGGATCGAGGACGAGGCGGCCCGGATGGGGCTGCTGGTGGAGGACCTGCTGCTGCTGGCCCGGCTGGACCGGGAACGTCCGCTGGTGCTGGCGCCTGTGGAGTTGCCGGTGCTGGCCGGTGACGCGGTCCAGGCCGCCCGGGCGATCGCCCCGGAGCGGCGGATCGAGCTGGAGATCGCCGCCGGCTCCGGCCCGCTGGTGGTGCTCGGCGACGACGCCCGGCTGCGGCAGATCATCGGCAACCTGATGACCAACGCGCTCACCCACACCCCGGCCGAGGCCCGGGTGACCCTGCGGCTGCGCGCCGAGCCGGGGAACCTGGCCGTGGTGGAGGTCGCCGACACCGGGCCGGGGCTCTCCGCCGAACAGGCCGAACGGGTATTCGAACGCTTCTACCGGGCCGACGCCGCGCGGACCCGACGGGCCGGCGGGGTCACCGGTACCGGGCTGGGACTGGCCATCGTGGCGGCGTTGGTCGCGGCCCACCACGGCACGGTGGCGGTGGGGAACACCCCCGGCGGTGGTGCCACCTTCCGGGTCACGTTCCCGCTCGCGCCGACCACGGATGGTGATCAGGAGTGACTTTCAGCCAACATCCAGGTCGATTCCAGGATGGTCGCAGTGCCACGGGGCAAGGTATAGCCATGACCGAGTACGAGTCCGACCCGCAGCGGCGGCCGGCTCCCGCCGACGCCGAGTCGTCGCCCCACTCTGCCGAGCTGCCCCGTGTCGAGCACGGGCACTCCGACCGCGCGGCCTCCGCCGCCGGTCCGCCGTCCCCGTCGTACCCGCCGTCCGGCCAGCCCGGGGCGAACCCGGGTGGGCCCTGGCAGTCCGGCCAGCACGCCGGCTGGGCCCGCCCCGAGCAGTCCGGCGCCCCCGGCCGGCCCGAGTCCACCGGCCCCGGCCAGGTCGCGTCGCAGTCGGGTTACGGCCAGGCCGGCCCGGTCGCGCCGCAGTCCGGTGCCGCCGGCTACGGCGAGGCCAGTGCCGCTCCCCAGTCCGGTCCCGCCGGCTACGGCCAGGGCGGTGCCGCTTCCCAGTCCGGTCCGCCCAGCTACGGCCAGTCGGGTCCGCCCGGCTACGGCCAGCCCGGCACCCCGGGGTACGGCCAGCCCTACGGCCAGTCCGGTCCGCCCGGGTACGGTCAGCCGAGTGGTCCGCCCTACGGCCAGCCGGTGCCGCCGTGGGCCCAGGCGCCCCGGGCCGGCCGGGTGGCGAAGTTCGTCGGCGCGGGTGTCCTGGTCTTCGCCCTGATGCTGGGTTCCGGGGTCGCCGGCGGCGTGCTCGCCCTGGCGCTCGACGGCAACACCGGTATCACCCGTACCTACTCCGCCGCCCCCGTGATCGACAGCGCGGACCTGCCCAAGATCGCCGCCTCGGTGCAGGACAGCGTGGTGTCCATCGCCACCGACAGTGGTGAGGGCTCCGGGGTCATCCTGACCGCCGACGGCTTCGTGCTCACCAACAACCACGTGGTCGCCTCCGGCTCGGCCGGCAGCGTCCGGGTGATCTTCGCCGACGGCAAGACCGCCGACGCGCAGGTGGTGGGGACCGACCCGAAGACCGACCTGGCGGTGGTGAAGGCCACCGGGGTCAGCGACCTGAAGGCGGCGAAGCTCGGCGACAGCGACGCGATGCAGGTAGGTGACCAGGTGCTCGCCCTGGGCAGCCCGTTGGGTCTGCAGGGCTCGGTCACCTCCGGCATCCTCAGCGCCCGGGACCGCACCATCCAGGCCGGCGGCCAGCAGCAGGACCCGCAGCAGGGGGTCTCCTCGATCTCCGGCCTGCTCCAGACCGACGCCCCGATCAACCCGGGGAACTCGGGCGGGGCGCTGGTCAACACCCGCGGCGAGGTGATCGGCATCAACACCGCGATCGCCACCTCCGGGCAGAGCACCGGCAACATCGGGGTCGGCTTCGCCATCCCGAGCAACAAGGCCAAGGACGTGGCCGGCAAGCTCCAGCGCGGCGAGAAGATCAGCCATCCGAGCCTCGGGGTGAGCGTGACCCGGGGTGAGAACGGCGGCGCGGTGGTGTCGTCGGTGCTGCCGGGCAGCGCCGCCGAGCAGGCCGGTCTGCAGCGGGGGGACGTGATCACCCGCTTCGGTGACAAGACGGTCAACGACTCCAACGACCTGGTCGGCGCGGTCCAGGCGAGCAAGGTCGGTGACCGGGTCGAGGTGCGGTACCAGCGCGGCGGCAACGAGAGCACGGTCACCGTCACGCTCA
Source organism: Micromonospora sp. WMMA1923 (assembly GCF_049179195.1). Classification (NCBI taxonomy): domain Bacteria; kingdom Bacillati; phylum Actinomycetota; class Actinomycetes; order Micromonosporales; family Micromonosporaceae; genus Micromonospora; species Micromonospora sp. WMMA1923. The sequence continues at coordinate 4,605,098 of NZ_JBMHLZ010000001.1, read as the reverse complement.
CCGAGTCGTAGGCGGACGCGGACCTGCCCCGAGACCGGGCGGCGGGTGACAGGCCGAGGGGGTCGGCCCGTCACCCGCCGCCTTCTGCGTCCGGCTCCGGCCGGTTTACCCCGCGGGGTACGGGGAAAGCGGCCCGTCACGCGCTCAGGCGGAGCAACGGGGAGGGCTCGTGGCTGGAAACCACCGTCCAACCGTGGGCTCGACGGGGCGGGGCCTGCGGATCGCGATGGTGGTGCCGCCCTGGCTCTCCGTCCCCCCGCCCGGTTACGGCGGCCTGGAACAGGTGGTCAGTTCCCTGGTGGAGGCCCTGGCCGAGCAGGGGCACGCGGTGACGCTCTTCGGCGCCGGTGAGCACCACGGGACGCCGGCGGAGTTCGTCTCCACCGCGGAGCTGCAGTTCGACCGGCTCGGCGAGTCGCTGCCCGAACTGGCCCACCTGGCCCGGGTCAACCAGCTGGTCACGGCGGCCGACTTCGACGTGGTCCACGACCACAGCACGATCGGCCCGCTGGTCGCCGGCCGGCGGGCGGTGCCGACGATCGCGACCGTGCACGGCAATCCGGTCGGCGAGTACGGCCAGGTGCTCAGCGACACCGACCACGGGGTCGGTCTGGTCGCCATCTCACACGCCCAACGGCGTTCGAACCCCGGCCTGCCCTGGGTCGGCACCGTGCACAACGCGGTGGACGTCGCGGACATCCCCCGTAAGCGGAACCCGGGGCGCGGGCCGGTGCTCTGGTTGGCGCGGTTCAGCCCGGACAAGGGCCCGGAGCTGGCCATCCAGGCGTGCCGGGCGGTCGGCCTGCCGCTGATCCTCGCCGGCAAGTGCAACGAGCCGGCCGAACACCGGTACTACGAGGAGGTGGTCGAGCCGTTGCTCGGCCCCGACGTGACCGTGGTGTTCAACGCCGACCGGGCGGCGACGCTGCGGCTGCTTGTCGACTCCCGCTGCCTGATCATGCCGATCCGGTGGGCGGAGCCGTTCGGCATGGTGATGGTGGAGGCGATGGCCACCGGTACGCCGGTGGTGGCCCTCGACCGGGGTGCCGTGCCCGAGCTGGTCAGGTCGGGGCTGACCGGGATCGTCTGCGCGAGCCCGGCCGAGCTGCCCGAGGCGTTGCGTGCGGCCGAACGCATCGACCCGGCGGCCTGCCGGGCCCACGTGGAGGAGAACTTCTCCGCCGGGCGGATGGCGCTCGGCTACGAGACGGTCTACCGGCTGATGATCGACTCGGCGCCGGTGCGGTCGGCGGCCCGGTCGGTGCGGGCGGACGCGATGTCCTGGAAACCGAGCTGACCCGCGGCTGACCTGCCGCGACCATGACCTGCCGCGACTATGACCTGCCGTGGCCGGCCGGTCAGAGCGGGGCGGTGGTCAGCTCGGCGATGGCGGCGTCGAGTTGGCGGGCGTACACCGGGGTGATGCTGCCCTCGCGTCGGCGTTCCGCCACCTTGCTGCGGACCTGGGCCACCGAGTCGGCCAGCGCCTCCGGCCCGTTACCGGGGTCGAGGTTGTGCAGCAGGTTGCGCAGGTCGGTGCCGACGTCGTCCCGGATGTCGCCGGAGGCCACCCCCGAGTCGATCAGCTCGTCGACCCGGGTCGCCGCGTCCACCACGCTCGCCGAGGGGGTCCGGGTGGTCGGCGGCGCGGAGGTGGGCGTCCGGCGGCTGGGCGGCGAGGGCGGTGGCGGGCTGTACGCGCGGGGGGACGGCGCGGCGGAGGTCGGCGACCGGCTGGGCTTCGGTGCCGGTGGGGCCGGCTCGACCGGCTGGGTGGTCGGCAGGGCGTGCGGCGGCGGGGTCGCTCCCCGGTCGGACAGCTGCAGGAGCAGGGCCGCGAAGGCGGCCACCACCACCGTCCCGACCAGCACCGGGACCGCCCACCGGCCGGGCCGTCCACGCGGCCCGCGATCGAGCTCCGCGTGGTCGTCGACTCGGCCGCCGGCCCCGGTGGCGCCGTCGAGCCGGCCACCGGCCCCGGTGGCGGCCCCACCGGCCGTCACGACCGGGACCGGTTCGGCCCGGCCGGCTGGCGCCGGCGGACCGGGCCGCTCCGGGGACACGACGATCGCGGGGAGCGTGACGGTGGGGGACAGCATCGTGGCGGCCTGCGGGTCGGCGGGCAGCAACTGGTCGCGCAGCACGGTGGCCAGCTGGGTGGCGGTCGGCCGGTCGTGGGGATCCCGGGCCAGACACCGCAGGCAGGTCCGGGCCACCTCCGTCGGGAGGCCGGGCACGTCGAGCGGTGCCGGTGGACGCTCCTGGGCCAGTGCCGCGCTGAGCTCCTCCCAGGTGTCGGCGGGGTACGGCACCCGGCCGGTGAGCGTCTCGTACAGCAGTACGCCGAGGGAGTAGACGTCGGTGGCCGGCTGGGCCGCCGCGCCGTCCAGTCGTTCCGGCGCCACGTAGGCCGGGGTGCCGAAGGTGCCGCCGTCCTCGTCCTCGTCCGGGGCACCGACCTGGGTGGCGATGCCGAAGTCGAGCACCTTGGCACCCACCCGGGTCATCATCACGTTGGCCGGGGTGATGTCGCGGTGCACGATGCCGAGCCGGTGGGCCGCGGCCAACGCGTCGGCCACCTGGGCGGCGATCTCGACCGCCTCAGGCCAGGGCAACGGCCCGTCGGCGAGCCGGTCCTCCAGCTCCTCCCCGGTGAGCAGTTCCATCACCACGAACGAGGTGATGGAACCGTCCGGGGCCAACGTCTCGCCGTAGTCGTGCACCGCGGTGACGTGCGGGTGCACCAGTTGGGCGGCGGCGCGGGCCTCCACCCGGACCATGTCCCGGAAGCGGGTGTCGGCGGCGAGTGACGGCGCGAGCACCTTGAGGGCGACGATCCGGTCCAGCACCTCGTCCCGGGCACGCCAGATGACCGACATTCCGCCGGACCCGATCTGGTCCACGAGCCGGTACCTGCGGGCCAGTAGTCTGCCGGCGTGCAGTGCTGCCATCGGTGATCGCACCTGCCTGGTGGTGGGGGCGGTATCAGGTTGCGCGAATGTGTCGGGGCTGTCAACGGCCGGATCGTCCGATGATCATTACCACTGTGGACAGCCTGCCCCGGGCGGTCGACCAACCGGCCAGGTGGGGCACTTTCCCGGGCGTGCCAGGATGAACGACATGCGTGGTGGTCCGGTGGCGTTCGTACTCGGTGGTGGGGGTGTGCTCGGCGCCGTCGAGGTCGGCATGCTGCGTGCCCTGTTCCGCGCCGGGATCCGACCCGACCTGGTGCTCGGCACCTCGATCGGCGCGGTCAACGGCGCGCTGGTCGCCGCCGACCCGACCGAGGCGGTCACCGACCGGTTGGTACGGCTCTGGGCCTCCCCCGAGGCCAGCGAGGTGTACGGCGACTCGGTGGCCCGCCAGCTACGCCGGTTCGCCGCCCGGACCCACCTGCACTCGCCCCGACCGCTGCGTCGGCTGCTGGAGTCCGAACTGGGGGAGGACGCCACCTTCGCCGATCTGCGGGTGCCCTTCCGGTGCTGCGCGGCCAACATCGAACGCGCCGCCGAGTACTGGTTCGACCGGGGGCCGTTGGTGCCGGCGGTGCTCGCCTCGGCTTCCGTGCCGGGGCTGCTGCCACCCATGGTGATCGACGGTCAGCACTACATCGACGGGGGGATCGTCAACTCGATCCCGATCGGCGAGGCGGTCGCGGCCGGGGCCGGGCGGATCTTCGTACTCCAGGTGGGGCGGATCGAGCGGGCGTTGACCCCGCCCCGGCGGCCCTGGGAGGTCGCCCAGGTCGCGTTCGAGATCGCCCGCCGGCACCGGTTCGCCCGCGAGATGGCCGCCCTCCCCGCCGACGTGGAGGTGCACGTGCTGCCCACGGGCGGGTTGGAGCCCCGGGACGACACCCCGTGGGCGTACCGGGACATGGCGGCGGTGGGGCGGCGGATCAGCCGCGCCTACACCGCGTCCCGACGCTACCTGGCGGAGCTGGAGCGCTGATGCCGCTGCCGCCGCGCTGGCTCCGCCGGCTGCTGCTCGCCCCCGGCGTCGTCCTGCTCGCGTTCCTGGTGGTGACCACCCTGCCGGCCTGGGCGTTCCTGGCCGCCGCGGCGTCCCCGCTGGTGCCGGGCCGGCTGCGTCCCCTGCGGCTGCTCTGGATCGCCACCGTCTACCTGGTCTGGGACGCGGTGGCGCTGCTGGCCCTGCTCGGGCTCTGGATCGGCTCCGGCTTCGGCTGGCGGGTCCGGTCGCCGGCCTTCCAACGGGCCCACTACGTCCTCGCCGGGGCGTTCCTGCGGGTGCTGTTCTGGCAGGCCCGCTGGACGCTGCGGCTGAGCATCGACGTGGTCGGCACCGACCCGGACACCGCCATGCCCGGCCGTCCCGAGCTGGTGCTCTCTCGGCACGCCGGGCCCGGCGACTCGTTCATCCTGATCCACGCGCTGGTGAACTGGTTCGCCCGGGAACCCCGGATCGTGCTCAAGGACGCCCTGCAGTGGGATCCGGCGATCGACGTGCTGCTCAACCGGCTGCCCACCCGGTTCATCGCGCCCGGCCCGGACGGCCGCGGCTCGGCGATCGAGCAGATCGGGCACCTGGCCACCGGCCTGGACGACGACGACGCCTTCGTGATCTTCCCCGAGGGGGGTAACTTCACCCCCCGTCGCCGGCTCCGGGCGATCTCCCGGCTGCGCGCCCGGGGCCTGGAGCGGATGGCGTTGCGGGCCGAACGGATGCGGCACGTGCTGGCCCCGCAGCCCGGTGGCATGCTCGCGGCGCTGGACGCGGCCCCCGACGCCGGGGTGATCTTCGTGGCGCACACCGGCCTCGACCAGCTGCTCACCGTCGCCGACATCTGGCGGGAGCTGCCGATGGACAAGCGGATCGTGATGCGGTTCTGGTCGGTTCCGCCGGAGGAGATCCCGACCGGTCGACAGGAGCGCATCGACTGGCTCTTCGACTGGTGGAAGCAGATCGACGACTGGATCGCCACCAACCGTGACGACGGCGCGTAGGGTGCGCTCGTGGAGCAGCTCTGTGTGGTGACGACGGTGGTGGACGCCCGTTCGGTGGCGGACGTACTGGCGGCGGCGGCCGTCGCTGGTCGGCTGGCGGCCTGCGCACAGGTCGGCGGTCAGGTGGACAGCACCTACTGGTGGCAGTCCAACGTGGAGACCACCACGGAGTGGTCGGTGCAGTTCAAGACCGCCCCGGACCGGGTGGCGGCGCTGGTGCAGCAGATCCGGGCGACCCACCCGTACGAGGTGCCGGAGATCCTGGTCACGACGGTGGCCAGCGGCCACCCCGGGTACGCGACCTGGGTGTTCGAGCACACCCGACCCTAGGTACGCGCACTCTGGCCAGGGACGGGGCGCTCGGCCGAGGATGACCGGGTGGATCTCTCCAGCTACCCCTGTCCCGGCTGCGGCGCCCCGGCTGACCTGCGTACGGGCTGCTCTGGTTGCGGTCGGCCCCCGTACCCGCTGGCCGCCGAGGTGATCCGGCTGGACCGGGAGCTGACCGGGCTGGTCCCACAGGTCGAGCAGGCCCGCCGGGTGTACCACGACCTGGCTGCCCGGCTGGCCGCCACCCGGCACCGCCGGGCGGAGCTGGCCGCCCGGGTCCGGGTCGAGGTGCCCGGCCCCACCTGGTCACAGCCACCCGGCACGGGCCGCCCGGCCCCCGCCCACGCCCCCGCCCAGGCCTCGGCTCCGGTCCAGGCTCCGGCTCCGGTCCAGGCTCCGGCTCCGGTCCAGGCTCCGGCTCCGGTCCAGGCTCCGGCTCCGGCTCCGGCGGCCGGCCCGGTGCGGGCCCCGGCGGTGGCGCCGGTGCCGGCCGCCACCAGCGGTCCGACGGCCGTCGCCGCTCCGGTCCGGGCTCCGGCTCCGGCTCCGGCCGGCGCACCCGGTGCGGCCCCCGGGCCGGCGACGCCCTATCACCCGCACCACCAGTGGCCGTTGGCCCACCAGCCCCAGCCCCAGCCCCAGCCCCAGCCGGGCCGGCCGGGCGGCGCGGAGACCTCAGGCCGGACCGTACAGCGGCTGCTGTTCATCCTCGGCGGACTGCTGCTGGGTACCGCCGCGGTGGTCTTCACCACCGTCGCCTGGTCCTCGGTGGGGGTGGCCGGCCGGGCGTTGATCCTGGCGGCGGTGACCGGGGTCGCCCTGGTCCTGCCGTTGGTGGCCCGCTGGCGCAGGCTGCCGGGCACGGCCGAGACGCTCGCCGCGGTCGGCATGCTGTTGGTGCTGCTCGACGGGTACGCGGCCTGGGCGGTGGACCTGTTCGGGGTGACCGGTTGGCCGCCCAGCCGGTACGCCGCGGTGGTCGCCGCGGTCAGCACGCTGGTCGCGGCGGGCTACGCCCGGCTCAGCGGACTGACCGGGCCGTGGTTCTGGGCGTTGCTGACGGTGCAGCCGGTGTTGCCCCTGGTCGCCGCCGGGATGCGGCCGTCGGCCACCGGCTGGACCGTGGTCTTCCTCGGGGTGGCGTTGCTCGACCTGGCGGTCGTGGCCGCGCTCCGCCGTCGGACCCCGGCACCGGAGCGCGCGGAACTGCCTACGCCGGAGCGTGCGGTACCTACGCCGGGGCACGCGGTACCGCCGGCACCGGGGCGTGCGGTACCGCCGGCGCTGCTCGCCGGCCGGGTCGTCGCCTGGATCGGGTACGCGGTGGCGCTTGTCGTCGCGGCCGGTTGCGCGACGGTGCCGCTGGGGGTGGGCCGGGCGTTCGGCGTGCCGGCGTTCGCCGGGCTGCCGGTGCTGGCCGTGCTGGCGGTGCTGCTCTGCGGGGCGGTGGTGGCCGGCAGCCGGGCCTTCGTGACGACGGTGTTCGCGCTGCTGGTGCCGGCGCTCGCGGTCGCGGTGCTGCGGCCGTTGGGCGAGGTGTGGCCGGCGGTGCTCCTGCTGACCACGGCGGTCGTGGCGCTCGGCCTGGCCGGTGCGGTCCGGCTGGTACCGCAGCGGTGGCGGTTCGGTCCGTGGCTCGGCGCGCTGGTGGTGGCCGGTACCACGGCCCTGCTGACCGTCGTGTTCACCGGGGTCTCCGCGGCGGCCACGATCGGCCGCTCGCTGCCTCCGTGGGGCGGGGCGGAGCCCGGCCCGCAGCTGCGCTGGGGATGGCAGCTGGCGGTCGCCGTCCTGGTGGTCGCGGCGGCGCTGGCGCTGCTGGTGCCCCGGGCGGCGGGGCCGGCGACCGCGGTGGCGGCCGGCACGCTGGTGGTGCTCGCCGCACCGGCCGCCTGGCCGGTGCCGTGGCCGGTGCTGGTGGCCGTCGAGCTGCTCGTCGGGGTGGGGCTGCTGTTGACCGCCGTCGGACGGCCGGGGGTCCGACAGCGGGTGCGGTGGCCGTCGGCGCTCGGCGGGACCGTCCTGCTCGGGCACGGTCTGCTGGTCGCGTTGGCCGCGCCGGTCGCCGCGGCGGTGGCCCTCGGGGTCGTCGCGGTGGCCGGGTCGGTGACGGCGGCCCTGGGCCGGCGCGGCGGCGTCGGTCAACGTGGGATCGCCGGGGCCGGGCTGGTCGTGGCGGTGCTCGCCGCGCCGGCCGCCGTACTCCTGGGGTCGTTCGCCGCCGGTCTGCCGCCGTGGTGGCAGGCCCGGGTCACCTTCGTTGCCGTGGCGCTGCTGGCGATCGCCCTGGCGGGTGTCCGTCGACACTGGCCGGACCTGCGCGGGTACGCCTCGTCCGGGTTCGCCGTCGCGGTCGGCCTGGCCGGGCTCGGGGCGGTCATCGGCCTGGTCGGTGCCGAACCGGGCGGCTTCGAGGAGCCGGTGCCGCTCTACGCCGCGCTGGGGGTGCTGTTGATCCTGCTCGCCGCCCCGCGGTTCCGTCCCGAGGTCGCGCTCCGGGTGCCCGGGTTCGTGCTGCTGACGGTGGCGGTGCTCGGCGCGGCCCCGGTGACCCTGGACGCCCTGGTCGCCCCGTACGGCACGCTGCCGCCGGTCTGGGCCGGGGCCCCGGCGGGCCACCCACCCACGGGTGCCCTGCCGGTGGCGCTGGCGTTGCTGGTCCTGGTGGTCGCCGCGGCCCTGGTCGCGCCCGGTGTGGCCGGGGGCCGGTCGGCCGCCGGCGAGGCACCGGCCGCCGGTGGGCAGCCCGCCGACCCGGCCGCAGCGCCCCGGGCCGGGCGCTGGACGACGATGGTGCTGGCCGCGTTGCCCTTCGCGGCGGCGGCGCTGCCGGTGCTGCTGGTCGCCGTCGGTGCCCCCTGGCCCGTGGTACCGGCCGCGGTCCTGCTCACCGGTACGGCCGCGTTGGTGACCGCGGCGCTCGTCCGGCCGTACCCGCTACTGGTGGCGACCACGCTGCCGGTGGGGCTGGTGACCGTCGGCGTCGGGTTGCTGGGGCTGCTGGCCACCCGGGCCGGCACCCTCGCCGGCACGGGCGTCCTGGTGGTGGCGGCGCTGGTGGTCGGGTGGGCGGCCCGGCTGGCCGACGTACGGCTGGTGGGCTGGCTGGTGGCGGTCGGGTCGGCGGTCGGGTTCGCGGTGACCGCCACGTCGGCCGCCGGGCTGCCGGCACGGCAGACCGCGTTCGCCGTACTGGCGGTGGCGGTGCTGGTGTTGGCCGGCGCGCCGCTGTTGACCGGCCGGCAGCCGACGGCCGGCCGGGTGCTCGACGGGGTCGCCCAGGCCGTCGCCGGGCTGGCGCTGCTGCTCACCGTGGGGGCGGTCCGGCACGCCGCCGCGATCTGCGTGCTCTGGGGGGCCGCGGTCGCCGTACGGGTGCTGCGGCGTAACGAGTCGACCACCCGCCGGTGGATCTTCGCCGCTGTCGCCGGGGGCAGCGAACTGCTCGGCACCTGGCTGCTGCTGGCCGCCGGCCAGGTGGTGCTGTTGGAGGCGTACACCGTGCCGGCGGCGGCGCTGGCCCTGGTCGCCGGGACGGTGGCGCTGCGTGGGCGGCCGGGGCTGAACAGTTGGCTCGCGCTCGGCCCGGGGTTGCTCGCCGCGCTGCTGCCGAGCCTGGTGTCGGTGCTGGTGGCGGCGGATCCGCAGCCCTGGCGACGCCTGCTGGTGGGGCTCGGCGCGCTGGTGGTGGTGCTGGTCGGCGCGGTACGGCGCTGGCAGGCCCCGGCCGTGGTCGGTGCGGTGAGCCTGACCCTGCTGGCGCTGCACGAGCTGGTCCGGAGCTGGGACCTGCTGCCCCGGTGGATCTACCTGGGCCTCGGCGGGGTCGTGCTGATCTCGCTGGCCGCCAGCTACGAGCGGCGTCGGCGGGACCTGGCCCGGCTCCGCTCGGCGGTCAGCCGGATGAGCTGACGACAGCGAACGGCCCGGCCGGCGCGGGTGGTGTCCCGCGGTGCCGGCCGGGCCGTCGATGCTCGGATCAGGTGGTGGTGGCGCCGCTGAAGGACCGCAGCAGGCTCTCCGGGGCCTCCTGGGTCTCGTTGGCCGGCGGCTTCTGCACGTCGACCTTGGTGCCGAAGTCGGAGTAGGTGGTGGTCATCTTGCCAAGCGACTCGTGCAGGACGCTGGTGTCCACGACCAGCTCGGTCATCCGGCCCTCGTCGTCGACGCGGGCGGTGAAGGGCACCGCCTTGGCCTTCTCGCCCATCTGCTCGACGGCCTTGTCACCCGGCTTGGCCTTGGTGTAGTCGATCGTGCCGGAGAACGCCCCGTCGCCGGTCTTCTCCACGTCGACCACGCCGTTGACCAGCTGCTTGGCGCCACCCGGGTCGCCGTCGGGCATGATGTTCAGCTGGCCGTTCGCGCCGAGCTTGGTCACGTCCAGGTGCAGCCAGTTGTCCGGCAGCCCCGGCACGCCGCTGAACTTCATGTAGCCGTCGTCGCCCACGGTCAGCATCCGGAACGTGCCCTGCTCGCCCAGGCTCATCGTCATGTCGACCTGCTTGGTCTTCGGGTCCATCACACCCTCGCCGTTGAGCGCCGAGGACTTGATCTCGACCCGGACGCTCTGCTCGTTGAGCTTGAGCGCCGCCGCGCTGAGCTCCTCGCGCGGGTCCGCCGGGGCGCTGGCCTCCGGTGCCGCCCCACCGGCTGGGGCATCCGTGCCGTTGCTACCGCAGCCGGTCAGGGTCAGACCGAATGCGGCGACGAGCGCGGCCCCCGTGGTCGCCAGCCGTCGAGTTCTCATACTGGATTACTCCTCGCGAAGGGTGGACCGGGACGGGCCCGGCCGAATACCCGGTCAGCCTAACGGTGGATGGCAACAGGCGCTCGTCGATGCTATCGAGGTCGCGTCGCCGCTGGTCGGGCCGGCGTGGCGATCACCGCCGACACCTGCACCGGTAGGGTCTGCGGCATGGCAGACGCGCTCGCCGCGACGGCGGCCCGCGGGCTGGCCCGACGGATCAACGAGATCATCGGAGGTGCTCGATGAGGTTCGAGATCAGCAAGGTGCTGGACGCCATCGAGGGACGGGTCTGCACCGACCCCTCGCTGGCCCGTGCCGTGCTCGACCTGGCCGAGGTGATCCGCTACCAGGATCTCGACGGTGGTCGACCCGCGAACCTGCTCCGGCTCGGCATGGTCATCGACGCGCTGTCCCGCCAGTTGGAGGAGGACAGCGTCCCGGTCTACGCCGTGGTGCACCGGGCGTTGCTGTCGGATGCCGACCTGACCTCCAACGAGCGGATGGTGGTCCGGCGCTGGGCCGACGACGGCCTGGTCGAGGTCCTCGACAACCCGGGTGACCGGATGCTGGAGGTGGCCGACCTGCTCGGACTGCCGGTGCTCACCCGCGGCCGGCTCGACGGCCTGCGCGGGCGGTACCCGTGGGTGGCCGAGCAGCCCGGTCGGGTCGTCGCCCCGGTGCCGGGTCAGGGCGGGCCGGCCTTCGTCGCCCACGTCGGCAACGGCACCACGCCCGTCGAGGGCACCCCGTCGCCGGTCGGCGCCCAACTGCTGGCCCGCAAGTGGCGCTGCCCCGAGTCGGGCTGCGCGTTGTTCGGTGGCGGTGGCGGCGGCGGTGCCTTCGCCGACCTGGCCGCGGTCGACCGTGCCCCGGCCGGCCAGCCGCCGCCCACCCTGCGCAACGGCGTCCCGACCTGTCCGCGGCACGGTGCCCGGCTCGGCGACGCCGGGCCGCGTCCGCGTACCCAGGTCCTGGCGGTCAGCGTCGGCGGGATGGTGCGGCGGCGGTTCGTGCTCAGCGCCGACGAGCCGGTACTGGTCGGCCGGGCTCCGGAGCAGGCCGGCGGGATCACCCTGGGGCAGTGGCTCAACGACGAGGCGCGGCGTTGGATCAGCCGCAGCCACGTGCAGTTCGAGCTGCGCGCCGGTGAGGTCGTCGTCACCGACGTCAGCACCAACGGCTCCGGCATCCGCCCGGGTGGCTCGATGGACGAGGCCGACCGGTTGCCGCTGAACCCCCGGCAGTCCCGGATCCTCGACGGCGGGGACATGGTCGAGCTCTACCCCGGGGTGCAGGTCGGCCGGCCGGGCGAGCTGGCCAGCGGGGCACCCATCACCCCCGCCTCGGTGATGGCCGAGGCCCCCACCATGGCCATGCGCCTGCCCAACAACTGACCAGCCGGCCCGGCCCGCCCCCGCACGGGGACGAGGCCGGGCCGGTGTGCTCAGCTGGTGGCCAGGACGGCGGCGAGCTGGGCGATCGCGTGGTCGATCTCGGCCTCGGTGACCACCAGGGGCGGGGCCAGCCGGATCGTGGCGCCGTGGGTGTCCTTGGCCAGCACGCCCCGCTCGGCGAGACGTTCGCAGGCCTGCCGACCGGTCATCAGTGCCGGGTCGAGGTCCAGGCCGGCCCAGAGGCCCCGGCCGCGTACCGCGACCAGACCGTGGCCGACCAGCTCCCGCAGGCCGGTGTGCAACCGCGCGCCCAGCTCGGCGGAGCGACGCTGGAACTCGCCGGTGGCCAGCAGTCGTACCACCTCGGTCGCCACCGCGCTGGCCAGCGGGTTGCCCCCGAAGGTGGAGCCGTGCTGGCCGGGCTTGAGCACCCCGAGCACGTCGGCGTCCGCGACCACCGCGGAGACCGGCACGATGCCGCCGCCGAGCGCCTTGCCCAGCAGGTACATGTCGGGCACGACGCCCTCGTGGTCACAGGCGAAGGTCTCTCCGGTACGGCCCAGCCCGCTCTGGATCTCGTCGGCGAGCAGCAGCACGTCGCGTTCGGTGCAGACCCGACGCACCCCCGGCAGGTAACCCTCGGGGGGTACCACCACACCCTGCTCGCCCTGGACCGGCTCGATCAGCACCGCCACGGTGTGCTCGTCGATCGCGGCGCTCAACGCGGCCAGGTCGCCGTAGGGCACCACGGTGAAACCCGGGGTGTACGGCCCGAAGTCGTCGCGCGCGTCGGCGTCGGTGGAGAAGCTGACGATGGTGGTGGTCCGGCCGTGGAAGTTGCCCTCGGCGACCACGATGTTGGCCTGCCCGGCGGGCACCCCCTTCACCTGGTAGCCCCACTTGCGGGCCACCTTGATGGCGGTCTCCACCGCCTCGGCGCCGGTGTTCATCGGCAGGACGAGTTGCTTGCCGCACAGCTCGGCCAGCTCCCGGCAGAAGTCGGCGAACTGGTCGTGTACGAAGGCGCGGCTGGTCAGGGTGAGCCGGTCCAGCTGCGCGTGCGCGGCGGCGATCAGCCGCGGATGCCGGTGGCCGAAGTTCAGTGCCGAGTAGCCGGCCAGGAAGTCCAGGTACCGTCGACCGTCCACGTCGGTCAGCCAGGCACCCTCGGCGGAGGAGATCACCACCGGCAGCGGGTGGTAGTTGTGCGCGGTGAAGCGTTCGGCGTCCCGGAGGGCACCGGGGGTCCGCAGCATGTCGTCGACGATCACTTTCCGGCCTCGCTTCCCTGACGGAGTCGCAGCGTGCAGCACTTCGGTCCACCACCGGCCCGGCGCAGCTCGGACAGGTCCACGCCGATGGTCCGGTAACCCCGCTCGGTGAGCCGGGCGGCCAGCTCGACGGCCTGCGCGGGGAGCACCACGTGGTGTCCGTCGCTCACCGCGTTCAGCCCGAGCACCTCCGCGTCGGCCATGGTGGCGGTCACCGCGTCGGGAAAGAGCCGGCGCAGCACGGCCCGGCTGCCGGGGGAGAAGGCCTCCGGCAGGTACGCCACGGTCTGCTCGTCGAGCACGGTGAGCGCGGTGTCCAGGTGGTAGAAGCGGGGGTCGACCAGCTGCAGGGTGACCACCGGGTACCCGAAGGTCTCCTGCAGCTCGGCGTGCGCGGCGTGCGCGGTGCGGAACCCGGTGCCGGCGAGCAGGTGGCCACCGGCCAGCAGCACGTCGCCCTCGCCCTCGTTGACGTGCTTGGGGTCGGTCACCTCGAAGCCGGCGGCGGCGAACCAGGCGCGGTAGGCGGGAGCCTCGTCGGCCCGCTGCGGGTCGCGGAACTGCACGGCCATCGCCCGGTCACCGACGACCGTGCCGCCGTTGGCGGCGAAGACCATGTCGGGCAGGCCGGGCAGCGGCTCGATCTCCTCGACCGTGTGACCCAGGTCGAGGTACGTCCGGCGCAGCCGTTCCCACTGCTCGACGGCGAGCGCGGTGTCGACCGGTACGGTCGGGTCCATCCACGGGTTGATCGCGTAGTCCACGGCGAAGTACGTCGGCCGGCACATCAGAAAGCGCTGGCGGGTGGCGTCCATCGACATCGTCCTGCTCCAAGGCTCGGGCGCGCCCGGCCACCTCGGCACGCGGGCTGGCGCCGTGGCTCCACGCTATGCGGCACCGGACGACGGTAACCACCGTTGAGGCTTGCGTAGACCGGTGGTTCGTTGCGTGTGGGCAGGCCGCAGCCGCGATTCGTTGCGGGCGGGTCGGCCGCGACGGGCGGAACCAGGGCGGGCCGGAGCCGGACATGCCTCGGGGGGCGGCGTATCGCCGCCCCCCGAGAGAGGTTTTGCCCTGCGGGTGAACCACCTGCTGGCCGGGCCGACCTCCGGTGTACCACCGGCGAGATCACATGTGCCCGTCAGAAGCGGTCGACAAACTGTGAGTCAAGCCACTCCCGGAAGCGCAGCACGGTGTCGCCGTCGGTGGTGGGCCACTCGAATTGGCCGGTCATCGCCAGCACCCCGATCACCACCGCCGCGAGCCCGACCAGCATGCCGATCAGCGCGTCGGTCTTGCCGGCGACGTGCCGGCGGCGGGTGGCGATCAGGCCGAGCACGGCGACGACCGCGCCCAACGCGCCCAGCCCGATGCCGTAGCCGGCGAGGGTGCCGGTCAACACGAACAGCGCGCCGGCCACGCTCACCACCAGGCCCACGGTGGCGAGCAGGCTGGCCCTCGGTTTCGGGCCGGCGACCACCGGTGGTTGGCCGTCGGTCGGGGTCACGGCGTCGACCGGGGTCCGCGCCGGGTCGTCGGTGGACCGATCCGACCCCGGGGTACGACTGTCCACCCCGGCCGGCGGCGGCGGGGGCAGGGGCTTGCGGCGCTGGTTGTCCTCGGTCGGCCGGGCGGTGGCGGCGCGGGCCACCGCGCCGCGTTCGGCGGCGCGCCGTTCGGCGTCCGAGACGCGTTCGTCGGGGTGGGCCTCGGTCGCCACCGCGCCGTCGCGGGGGCTGTCCTGCTCCTCTGGTGTCGGCTCCTTACGGCGCGACAGCGAAGGAATTCTCATCGCTACTCCTCCTGGTGAACGCCGCGCGGACGGGACGAACCCGGCTGGCGGACCAGCCACGCGGTCACCCCCCGGAGTTACCCACCCACCAGGAGCCCGACACCCGTTGCCGCCTCAGCGGGCGTCGAGGACGGCCCGGAGGAACTCCTTGCTGCGCTCGTGCCGGGGATCGGTGAAGATCTGTTCCGGCGGCCCCTGCTCGATCACCTGGCCCTGGTCGAACATCATCACCCGGTTCGAGACGTCCCGCGCGAAGTTCATCTCGTGGGTGACGATCAGCATGGTGATGTCGGTGGTGTCGGCGATCTCCCGCAGCACGTCGAGCACCCCGACCACGAGTTCCGGGTCGAGAGCCGAGGTGACCTCGTCCAGCAGCAGCACCTTGGGTTCCATGGCCAGCGCCCGGGCGATGGCGACCCGTTGCTGCTGCCCGCCGGAGAGTTGGGTGGGCCGGGCGTCCGCCTTCTCGCTCAACCCCACCCGTTCCAGCAGGCTCCGGGCGCGCTGCTCGGCCTCGTCCCGCGAGACGCCCAGCACCCGTACCGGCGGTTCGGTGACGTTGCGCAGCACGCTCATGTTCGGGAAGAGGTTGAACTGCTGGAACACCATGCCGATGGAGCGGCGCGCCTGCCGCAGGTGCTTCTCGTTGGCCGGCCGGTAGCCGGTGCCGGCGCGGACGTGCCAGAGCGGATCGCCGTCGACCCAGATCAGCCCGTCGTCGGGACGCTCCAGCGTCATCAACAGTCGCAGGATGGTGGTCTTGCCCGAGCCGCTCGGCCCGATCAGGGTGACCCGCTCGCCGGGGGCGACCTCGAAGTCGAGTTCGCGGAGCACCACGTGGTCGTCGTACTTCTTGACCACCTTGTCGAACCGGACCATCGGCCCCGTCGACGGCAGCGGATCGGTTTTCTCGGTGACAGGTTCAGCGACCAAGGCGGATCTCCAATCGGCGCAGCGCGATGGCGGTCGGGTAACTCGCGGCCAGGAAGATCAGGCCGACGAGGGTGATCGGCTCGACGTACCGGAAGCTGTAGCCGCCGATCGACCGGGCCTGTTGGAGCATCTCCGGCACGGTGATCAGCGCCAGGAACGGCGTCTCCTTGAACATCGAGATCACGTTGTTGCCCAGCGCCGGCAACACCCGACGGATCGCCTGGGGCAGCACCACGTGCTGCCAGACGAAGCGTCGGGGCAGCGAGAGCGCGGTGCTGGCCTCCCACTGTCCCCTGGGGACACCGTCGATCCCGGCGCGGTAGATCTCGGCGTAGTAGCAGGCGTAGTGCACCCCGAGACCGATGACGCCGGTGGTCAGTGCGGGCAATGTGACGCCGGCCAGCGGCAGCACGTAGAACAGGAAGAAGAGCTGCACCAGCAGTGGCGTGCTGCGGACGAACTCGATGAACGCACCCACCAACGGTGCGAGCACCGGCACCCGCAGCCGCCGCACGACCGCGAACACCAGTCCCAGCATGGCGCCGAGCAGGGTACCCAGCACGGTCGCCACCAGGGTGAACCGGACGAAGGCCGAGAGCAGGTCCGGCAGGATGTCGAGGGCGTAGTCCCAGTCCCAGGTCATCCGGTCACCCCCCGGGTCGGTCGGGCCGGTGACCACCAGCGGCGTCGGGCCGGTTCGTGCTGACCGACCGCGGCCTTCGCCCGCCGCTCCAGCGCCCGGGTGCCCAACGTCAACAGGTAGGCCAGCGCCAGATAGACCAGGAGCGCCAACCCGAAGATGTACGCCTCATGCCCCTCGGCCGCCCGGAAGTCCTGGGTGACCGCGGTCACGTCGATCAGGGTGACCGTGTAGACCAGCGGCGTCGACTTGAGCAGCTGGATCAGCAGGTTGTTGAACGGCGGGATCATCCCCACCACCGCCTGCGGCAGGATCACCAGCCGCATGCGTTGGTAGGCGGTCATGTTGCAGGCCACGGTCGCCTCCCACTGCGCCCTCGGTACGGCGTTGATCGCACCGCGTACCACCTCGGCCCCGTACGCGCCGAAGTTGAGCGCGAAGGCGGTGACCCCGACGGCGAGCGGCTCCAACGTCCAGCCGAAGGCCGGCAGCACGAAGAAGAGCCACCACAGCTGCACCAGCAGCGAGGTGCCCCGGAAGAACTCGATGAAGGTCCGGGCCACGAACCGGGGCAACCGCCCCTTGGCCTGCGCCAGCAGCCCGAAGACGAACGAGATGACCAGCGCTCCGGCGGCACCGAGCACGGTGACCAGCACGGTGATCCAGACACCGCCGAGCAGATCGTCGACCCAGGGGGTGAAATCGGTGACGAAGTCCACGGCTACGGGTCAGCCCTGGCAGAGCTGCTCGGTGGTCAGGTCCGCCGGTGGGATGGTCTCCGGGCCGAACCCGAACGGCTGGATCAGCTCCAGCAGCCGGCCGGATTCGCGCAGCTTGGCCAGTTCGCCGTTGAACGCGTCGCGCAGGTCGGTGCTGTCCTTGCGGAAGACCGCCGCGCCGGCACCGATCTGCTCCTTGCCGTCGATGACCGGGGTGAACGGCTCGGTCAACGTCAGCTTGGCGTCCTGTTCCTGGTCGAGCATGTTCCGCAGCGAGATGCTGGTCAGTGCGAAGGCCTTGATCCGGCCGGCCTTGAGCGCCGAGAGCGCGTCCCGTTGGCTGGCGATCTCGACCAGCTCGGTCACCCCGAGTTCCCGGGCGTGGATGCCCTCCACCGCGCCGGGCAGCACACCCAGCGTGAGACCCGCGTCGGCCACCGACTTGTAGTCGGTGAGCTGCTCCGGGTTGCCCTCGGGCACCAGGAACGCCTGTGGCGCGACGTAGACCGGCGCGGAGAACTGGGCCTGCGCGCACCGGTCCGGCAGGATGAACATGCCGGCCGCCACCGCGTCGAACCGCTTGGCGTTCAGGCCCGGGATCAACTGCCCGAATCCGACCTGGACCCCGCGCAGCTCGTCGATGCCGAGCGCCTTCCAGATCTCACCGTGTACGGCGGGGGCCTGCCCGGTGAGGTCACCGCCGTCCTTGAACGCGTACGGCGCCTCGCCGGCGAAGCCGACGGTCAGGTAACCGCGCTCCCGGGCCTGCTCCAGCAGGTTCCCGTCGCCACCGGCGTCGCCGCCGGCGGTGTCGGTCCGCGAGCAGCCCACCAGAGCGGCCGAGGCGGTGGCCGCGCCGGCCACGGCCGCGAGCCTGAACAGATCACGCCGCGATGTTCCTCGATTCAGTGCCACAGCTTCTCCCTTTCCACGATGGCTTACGGGGGGTGCGTGGATGCCCGACCATAGCCACAAGCACCGCAAAAGATGAAAAATGCTTATGTATCGTGATCGGACCTTAATCACGGACCGCAGTCGCCGCCGGCTCCGCGCAGCCCGAGGCACCCGGCGAAAACCCCGCTTGAGCAGCGCAGAAGGCCGGACGCGCGCTGTCCGGCGGGCCTGCGACCATGCCAAACGCAGGCTCGGTGATCACGCACCGCATTCAACCGGCGGTCGGCAGCGCCGTGCCGTTCCCGACGCGGACAGGCGTCAGCGCGACGCGGGTCGTTCCGCGCCGGTCGGCCGTCACCCGGCAGGAACCCCGCCCGGCGACCCTGGTCGTGCACCCTGATCATGGCGGCGGGGCAGCCCGCCACCTGGCGACCGACCATACCGACCCGACCGCGGGCGACAACCCCCACCCCCGGGTGGAGCTGGGAAAACGCTGAGAATCCTCGCATTGCTCCCATCGGGCGCGGGACCTCTTCCGGCGTCCGACACCCCGACAGGTCAGGTCACCGGGCAGCGCCGGCCGAAGGCGTCGGCGTGGCTCGGCTACGCTCGGCAGCCGTGCCAGAAGGACACAGCATCCACCGCCTGGCGGCCCGGCACGCCGAGCTGTTCGCCGGGGACAAGGTGCACGCCGCCAGCCCGCAGGGCCGGTTCGCCGAGGGCGCGGCCCGGCTCTCCGGCACCGTCCTGGAGTCCACCGAGGCGTACGGCAAGCACCTGCTGCACCACTACGCCGGTGAGCTCACCCTGCACGTACACCTGGGGTTGTACGGGAAGGTGACCGACGGCGACGGTGCGCCGCCGGAGCCGGTGGGGCAGATCCGGTTGCGGCTGGCCAGCGACCGGCACTGGCTTGACCTGCGTGGCCCGACCGCCTGTGAACTGCTCGACCCGCCGGAGGTACGGGCCCTGCGGGAGCGGCTCGGCCCGGATCCGCTGCGCGCCGACGCCGACCCGGCGCGGGCGTACGCCCGGATCGTGCGCAGCTCGACGGCGCTGGCCGCGCTCCTGCTCGACCAGTCGGTGGTGGCCGGCACCGGGCTGATCTTCGTCACCGAGGCGTTGTTCCGGGCCGGTCTGCCGCCGACGCTGCCCGGCCGGCAGCTGACCGCCGCCGCCTGGCGGGACCTCTGGGTCGACCTGGTCGAGCTGATGACCCTCGCCGTCGCGCACGGCCGGATCGACACCGTCCGCCCGGCGCACCTGCCCGAGGCGACCGGCCGGGCCCCCCGCGTCGACCGGCACGGCGGTGAGGTCTACGTCTACCGCCGCCCCGGTCAGCCCTGCCACGTCTGCGGCACCGAGGTGCGCCGCGGCACCCTCGCCGGCCGCAACCTGTACTGGTGCCCCACCTGCCAACGCTGACCCGGCAGCTCACCGGCCCAGCTGCGGAGGTCGCCGGTGGCCGCTGGCCTACCTGCGGGTCGGCCGACGGCCGTTGGCCCAGCTTCGGTGGCCGGTGCCCGATGCTCGGTGGCCCAGTTGGGGTGTCCGGTGCTCGTGCTCGCGTCCGTTGCTCGTGCCGGTGCCGGTGCCGGTGCCGGTGCCGGTGCTCGGTGCCCGTGCTCGATGGCCCAGTTGCGGTGGTCGGTGGTCGGCGGTCTAGCTGGGGGTCGGATCCGCCGACCAGCCCGCAGCCGTCAGGGCGGCCCGAAGTTGGGCCGCCACCTCCGCCGGGCGTCGCCGGACGTCGAACGCGGTGAACCGCAGGATCCGGTCACCCTCGATCCAGACCTTGTTCTGTCGGCGCAGGTCGGCCGCCCAGTTGCGGACATCCATGTGATGGGCGCCGTCGACCTCGACATGCAGCCGCCATCGCCGCCAGTAGGCGTCCAGGAACCGGGTCCGGCCGTCGGCGTCGGGCCGTCGTTCCTGGCCCTCCGGAACCGGAAGTCCGTACCGCCGGCAGAGCCGTACCAGGTCGATCTCGGAGAGAGCCTCGGCGCCGCCGGCGATGTCCCGTATGGTCTGCCGCAGCAGTGGTCGGCGGCGGGCCCGGGGCAGCCGGTCCAGGACCGATTGCAGCGCCGCCGAGGTCACCCGCCGCTGCTGGCAGCCGGCAGCGAGGATCTCCTGCGCCTGATCATCGGTACGCGCCCACTGCGCCGCGTCCACCAACGAGCGGGCCATGCTGGTGCGGTGCGGGCGGCCGCGCTGCCGGTCCTGCGGTGGCAGCACGCGGGTACGACGTATCCGCACCGCCGGAAGCCCGAGCGGTAGCCGGCGGAGCAGATCGGCGGGGTGCGCGGGGTGCGGAATCAACACGTCGACGGTGTCGTACCGCCACGTGCCTCGCAGGCCGCCAGCCTGTGCCGCAGCCAGACCGGAGAGCAGGGCCTGGTCGCCGGCGCCCAGCACCGCGACCCACCACTGTTGGTCCCGGCTGTAAACGGCGTTCGCCGAGCCGGCCCGCAGGACGCCCCGACAGACCCGGTGCCAGCGCCCGCTGGTCACCAGGTGCCGCACCTTCGCTGGACTCAGCTCGGCCGTGGCCTGTCCCCAGGTGATGATCCCCGCCTGCTCGAAGAGCAACCACTCCACCCGCAAAGCGCCATCACCAGCCACCCCCACCCCCACCCATCCCAACCCCCACCCAACCCAACCCACCCAACCTCACCCACCAACCCCACCCCACCCGCCCACCCCCCGCAGTCACCTCCCCGACATCCGGCGCTTTGGGGAGATCTGTGGTCGCCATAGCGACCACAGATCTCCCCAAACCCGGGCTGCGGGGTCGCGGGGCGGCCGGGCCGCCGGGCCGCCGGGCCGCCAGGTCGTGGGGCTGCCGGGTCGCGGGGCTGCGGGGTCGCGGGGTCGCGGGGCTGCGGGGCCGCCGGGCCGCCGGGCCGCCAGGTCGCGGGGCTGCCGGGCCGCGGGGTCGCGGGGCTGCGGGGTCGCGGGGTCGCGGGGTCGCGGGGCTGCGGGGTCGCGGGGTCGCGGGGCGGCCGGGCCGCCAGGTCGCGGGGCTGCCGGGTCGCGGGGTCGCGGGGCCGCGGGGCCGCGGGCGGCCGGGCCGCCGGGTCGCGGGGCTGCCGGGTCGCGGAGTCGCGGGGCGGCGGGGCGGCCGGGCAGGGGAGTAGCCGGGTGGCGGTTAGCGGGCTAGGGCGTCTACGGCTTTGCGGGCGGCGATGAGGACCGGGTCCCAGACCGGGGCGTACGGAGGGGCGTAGCCGAGGTCGAGACCGGTCATGTCGTCGACGGTCATCTCGTTCCAGAGCGCCACCGCCAGGGCGTCGATCCGCTTGGCCGCCTCGGACCAACCGACGATCTGAGCGCCGAGCAGCCGACCACTGGGGCGTTCGGCGATCAGCTTGACCGTCATCGGCCGGGCACCGGGGTAGTAGCCGGCGCGGTTGGTGGACTCCACGTGCACCGAGACGAACTCGAACCCGGCCGCGTGGGCGTCCTGCTCCCGCAGGCCGGTACGCCCCACCTCCAGCTCGCAGACCTTCGTCACGGCGGTGCCGATCACCCCGGGGAAGGCGGCGTACCCGCCACCGATGTTGATCCCGGCGACCCGGCCCTGCTTGTTGGCGTGGGTGCCGAGCGGAATGTGCACCGGCAGGCCGCTGACCCGGTGCAGGCTCTCCACACAGTCGCCGGCCGCCCAGACGTCGGGCACCCCGAGCACCCGCATCCGGCGGTCCACCCGGACCCCACCGCTGGAGCCCAGTGGCAGGCCGGCCGCCTCGGCGAGGGCGGTGTTGGGGCGTACCCCCAGGCCCAGGACCACGACGTCGGCCGGCACCGGCCCGTCGTCGGTGACCACGGCGGTGACCCGGCCGTCCCGTTCCCGGAGCCCGGTCACCTCGACGCCGGTGCGGATCTCGATGCCCAGGGCCCGCATCGCGTCGGCGACCCGGACGGCCATGTCCGGGTCCACCGTGGTCATCGGCTGTTCGGCCTGCTCGACCAGGGTCACCGTGAGACCACGTTGGATCAGCGCCTCGGCCATCTCGACACCGATGTAGCCGCCGCCGACCACCACCGCCCGGCGGGGTGCGGGCTCGGATTCCAGCCAGGCCCGCAGCGCCGCGCCGTCGTCCAGGGTCTGCACCCCGAAGATGCCGGCCACCTGGCTGTCCGCCCATGCCGGCAGGCGCGGGGTCGCGCCGACGGCGTACATCAGGGTGTCGTAACGCTCGCGAATCTCGCGGTCACCGTCGAGGTCCCGGGCGACGACCTCGCGGCGGTCGAGGTCGATCCGGGTGACCTCGTGCCGCAACCGCACGTCGATCTGGTACGACTCGCGGAAGGTGGCCGGGTGGCGGGCGATCAGCTCGTCCCGGTCGTCGACCACCCCGCCGATCCAGTACGGGATGCCGCAGGCCGAGTAGGAGGTGAAATGTCCCCGCTCGAAGGCGACGATCTCCAGATCGTCGCGGTCGCGCAGGCGCCGGGCCTGGGACGCCGCCGTCATTCCGGCGGCGTCCCCGCCGACCACGACCAACCGTTGGGCCACCTGATCAGTCTGTCACGCGCTGGCGCGCCGCATCAGTCTGTCACGTGCTCACGCGCCGCATCAGTCTGTCACGTGCTGGCGCGCCGTCGGGTCCACTGCGGTACCGCGGGTCTGCTGGGCGACGTCGGCCACCACGTCGGTGAGCCGACCGGTCCGGGCGAAGACGGCCCGCTGCCGGGCGGCCCCGGTGCCGTGCCGCCGCAGCCCGTCGATCAGACCGGTGACCTGGTCGAGGTCGCCGTGCTGGGCCAGCGCTGGGCGGAGCCGGTCGACCAGGGCGTCGAACAGCTCCCAGGCCGGGCGCACCGCCCCGGTGGCCAGGTCGACGCCGGAACCCTCCAGCCCGTCGTGGGCGGCCCGCCAGTGCGCCGCCACCAGCAGGTGGTGGTCGGTGTTGACGGCCGGACGGCCGGCGGCGATGTCCGTCATCGCCGTCTGGACCAGGGCCCGGACCAGGCCGGCGATCAGCACCGCGTCGTCCACCGTCGGGCAGACGTCACCGATCCGGATCTCCACCGTCGGGTACTTCGCCGACAGCCGGGCGTACCAGTAGAGCATCCCCTCGTCGAGCATCACCCCGCTGTCGATGAGCTGGCGGATCAGTCGGCCGTAGTGCTCGTACGACTCCAGCCATGGGGTGGGCGCCACCGACGGCCAGCGTTCCCACTCGATCGAGCGCCAGCTGGCGTACCCGGTGTCCTCGCCCTGACTGAACGGGGAGTTCGCGGTGACCGCGTGCAGGATCGGCAGCCAGGGCCGGACGTGGTTGAGCACCTGCACGCCGGTGTCCGGGTCCGGCACGCCGACGTGCACGTGCATGCCGTTGTTGCCCGGACCGGGCACCAGCAGCCGGAACCGCTCGATCATCCGGTCGAAGCGCGGCTTGTCCACCACCGGCGGGATCGGCCCGTCGACCGGGCCGGTGCCGATGGCCAGCACCCGTACCCCGGCCCGCTCGGCGGCGTCGGCCAGCGCGGCCCGCAGCACGCCGAGGGAGTGCCGGATCGACGACAGCTCCAGTCCGGGTGGGCTGCCGATCTCGATCTGGCTGGTCTGGAACTCCCGCTCCACCTGCCCGCGCAGTTCGGCCGGCACCTGCTCCATCACCAGGTCCACGGCGGGCACGGCGGCACCGGTGTGCGGGTCGACCAGGAGGAACTCCTCCTCCACCCCCACGGTCAGCCGGTCGGACCCGCCGGTTTCCGTCGTACCCGCGGTCGCCTCCGCAAGCTGACCGGTCATCGCCGCCACCACCATCCCTCGTACCGTCGGTCGGCTGTCCGCTTCTCGCGCGCCGGATCGTGGTTACCCACGGTGGTCGGGCGGGGAAACGCGCATCGGCGGGTCCGAATCGGCGCTTCCCGATCCGTGCCGCCCGGCGCTGTCGGTGCCGGGGCGTGACGCGGGGTCCTACGATGCCGGCATGCTGGCGCGGTTGTGGGTCCTGACGTGGGTGTACCTGCTCACCCAGTCGACCGTGCTCGCTGACCGACCGGCCGAGCTGCTGGCCGGGGCGGCCGTCGTCGCTGCGGCGCTGCTGGCCGCCCTGCTCGCCGCGCACCCACGTGCCTGCACCGTCCGCCGGATCGCCCGGCACGGCACCGGCCTGCGGCAACGGGCCCGGCAACGCCGGATGCCCCGACAGGTCGACCCGGACGCCGCCGGCCGGCCGCGTCCCCGCGCACCCGGCGCGGCCCCATCGGCCGCGTAGTTCCCCTCGCCGCCGGGTGATTCCCGGCCGGCAGTCCTCCCGCGCGGCCGATTCCGTCTCGCCAGTCGTCCACCACGGACGTCTCTCCGGAATCTGACCGAGGGGTCACCCATGCTCGCCTTCGCACCTGTCGACACCGCGGTCGGCGCTGCCAGCGCCGCCGTCCACCTGCTCGCCGCCACACTCGAACCGCTGACCGGGGGCGCGGCCACCGCCGTGGCCATCGTGCTCTTCACCGTCCTGGTCCGGCTGCTCGTCTCGCCACTGACCGTCGCGCAGGTACGCGGTGAGCGGCGCCGCGCGGCGCTCGCCCCCCGGGTGCGCGACCTGCGCCAGCGGTACGCCGACGACCCGGCCCGCCAGCAGCGGGAGTTGCTCGGGCTGTACCGCGAGGCCGGGGCCTCCCCGGTCGCCGGGTGTCTGCCGGCGCTGTTGCAGGCGCCGTTCTTCTTCCTGATGTTCCAGCTCTTCACCACCGCCGACGCCGGGCGGGGCCTGCTGACCGAGGAGCTGGCCGGGGTGTCGCTCGGCCACCGTGTCGGCGACGGACTGGCCGGGGCTGCGGGACCGCTGTTCGGCGTACTGCTGGTGGTGTTGACCGCCCTGGCCTGGTGGTCGTCGCGGCGGATGCGCCGCGCGACGGCGGGCGGCAGTGCCGTGGCGACCGGCAGTGCTGTGGCGGGCGGCAGTGCCGTGGCGACCGGCAGTGCGGGCGGCGGCCTGCCGCCGGCGGGGGAGTCGGTGGCGGAGGTGGGCGGGGCGGTGGCCGTGGTGCTGGGCAGGCTGTTGCCGCTGCTGCCCTACCTGACCGTGGCCGCCGCTCTGGTCCTGCCGTTGGCCGGGGTGCTCTACCTGGTGACCACCACGGCCTGGACCGCACTGGAACAGCTGGTGTTCCGCCGCTCACCGGCGGTGCCGATCGCGTGATCGATGTTGACAAATGCCGACCGGGTACGTAGAAAACCTGAGAGAGCGCTCTCTCGCCCCCGTCCCGCAGAGAGGCACGCCCGTGACACCTGCCCCGGCGGCTCCCGCCGCACCCGCCCCGCGTCGTCGGCTACGACTGGCCGTCGCCCTGTCCGCCGCCGTCACCACCGTGCTGGCCGGCGCCGCCGTCAGCGTCAACGCCAACGCCGCGGTGCCGACCCCGCCCGCCGGCTGGAGCCTGGTCTGGAGCGACGACTTCACCGGCGCCAGCGGCACGCTGCCCTCTTCGGCCAACTGGATCATCGACACCGGCACCAGCTACCCGGGTGGCCCGCCCAACTGGGGCACCGGCGAGATCCAGACGTACACCAACAGCACCTCGAACCTCTCCCACGACGGCGCCGGCAACCTGCGGATCACCCCGCTGCGCGCGTCGAACGGCACCTGGACCTCGGCCCGCATCGAGTCGGTACGCAGCGACTTCAAGGCCCCGGCCGGTGGCATCATGGCCATCGAGGGCCGGATCCAGATGCCCAACGTCACCGGGGACGCCGCCCTCGGCTACTGGCCGGCGTTCTGGGCGCTCGGCTCGCCGTACCGGGGCAACTACCAGAACTGGCCGGGCATCGGCGAGTTCGACGTGATGGAGAACGTCAACGGGATCAACCGGGTCTGGGGCGTCCTGCACTGCGGGGTCGCGCCCGGTGGCCCGTGCGACGAGAACAACGGCCTGGGCAACTTCCGGACCTGCCCCGGCAGCAGCTGCCAGTCGGCGTTCCACACCTACCGCTTCGAGTGGGACGCCTCGACCAGCCCGCAGCAACTGCGCTGGTACGTCGACGGGCAGCTCTACCACACTGTCACCCAGAGCCAGGTCGGCGAGCCGTACTGGACCCAGATGACCAGTCACGCCGGGTACTTCCTGCTGCTCAACGTGGCGATGGGCGGCGGCTTCCCGAACGGCGTGGCCGGCTTCGGCACCCCGACCGCCGCGACCGTCCCCGGTCGGCCGATGCTTGTCGACTACGTGGCGGTGTACCGGCGTGGTGGCGGCACCACGCCCACCACCCCGCCCACCACGCCACCGACCACCCCGCCCTCGGGGGTGCGCGACGCGTACTCGACCATCCAGGCCGAGTCGTACAACGCGCAGAGCGGGGTGCTGGTCGAGGCCTGCTCCGAGGGGGGACAGAACATCGCCGCGGTGGGCAACGGCAACTGGGTACGCTTCGACAACGTCGACTTCGGCTCCACGCCGCCCACGGACTTCGTGGCCCGGGTCGCCTCCGGCGCCGCCGCCGGGGTCAGTGGCCTCGTCGAGGTGCGGGTGGGCAGTCCGACCAGCACCCCGATCGGCAGCTTCAGCGTGGCCAACACCGGTGGTTGGCAGAGCTGGCGGTCGGTGCCGGGCAACGTGTCCCGGGTGACCGGCCGGCAGACGGTCTATCTCACCTTCACCAGCGGCCAGCCCGCCGACTTCGTCAACGTCAACTGGTTCAGCTTCCGCCGCTGACCCGCTCGGCTCACTGACCCGCTCGACCCGACAGCCCCGGTGTGCCGCCGGGGCTGTCGGTGCGACGACGGCGGCGGCGGGCCTTCTTGACCGCCCAGCTGGCGATCATGACGACGAAGATGGCGATGATCCCGTAGTCGAACCAGCTGCTGTACCTGTCGATCTCCTGCCAGCGGGAACCGAGGACGTAGCCGAGCCCGACGAAGAGCGCGTTCCAGATGCCGCTGCCCAGCGTGGTCAGCAGGACGAACTCCGGCAACGGCATCCGGTTCGCCCCGGCCGGGATCGAGACCAGGCTGCGGACCACCGGCATCATCCGCCCGAAGAGCACCGCCCACCGGTCGTACCGCTCGAACCACCGGTCGGCGCGCTCCAGGTCGTCCAGGTCGACCAGGGGCAGCCGGTCCAGCCACCGCTTCAACCGGTCCTCGCCGAGCACCGCGCCCACCCAGTAGAGCACCAGCGCGCCGAGCAGCGAGCCGGCCGTAGCGGCCACGCCCACCACCACCACGTTGAACCGGCCCTCACCGGCCAGGTAGCCGGCCATCGCCAGGACGATCTCGCTGGGGATCGGCGGGATGATGCTCTCCAGCGCGACCAGCAGCGCCACGCCGATCGGACCGGCCGACTCGATCACCTGGGCCACCCAGCCGGTCAGACCGCCCAGCTGGCTCGGTTCGACGTTCTCGGCGAGAGCCATGACGGGCGTCCTTCCGCGGGCGGCCGGCAAGACGTGAAACGGCCGGGGATCATCCAGCCTTACCCCACCGCCGTCCGGCCACACCTGCCGGTGGGCCGGCCCACCCTGACCGGCTGGTCAGCTCTCGGGATGCAGCTCCCGGTCCGCCGGGCCCTGCCGCCAGGCGGTGAAGCGGACGGCGAGCCCATCACGGGTCGGCGAGCAGCAGAACGGCCCGGCCGACGCGGCGACCCCCTCGGCCAGCGGAGCCAGCCGGACCAGCTGCCACGGCTCGCCCTCGACCCGGGCCCGGACGGTAAGCGCGTCGCCAGCCCGGCTGACCCGGACGCTCACCAGCCGGCCGGCCCAGGTCGGCACCGCCGCGACCGACCAGTCCGACAGCTCCCGGGTGACCACCGCACCGACCTGCGGCTGGCCGTCACTGAACTCCACCCCGGCCTTGGTCCAGGTGCGTTCGTCGACCCGGACCAGGATGCCCGCCTGGTCGAACTGCTCGGTGAAGTCGAGCCGGAAGTCGACCTCCACGGCCCGGCCGACGGGCAACGGGGCCAGCAGTGCCGACCCGTCGTCGTGGACGAAGCCGTAGCTGGTGTGCCGCCAGAAGTCACTGCCCGCACCGGGCTGGACGGTCAGCCCGCCGTCCGGGGTCGGCTCGGCGCGTACCGGTCGGTTCAGCCAGACCCCCTCGGTCCAGTCGACCCGGCGGGGCGGCACGGCGGAATCCTGACTCATGTCGTGACGGTACCGGAGGTCAATTCGCGTTTGCCGACGGACGCGGTCGGAAAAGTGAATGCCGCATGGGTGACAGGTGGTACTCCGAGGCGGTCGTCTACTGCCTCGACATCGACACGTTCGTGGACTCCAACGGCGACGGGGTGGGCGACATCCCCGGCCTCATCAGCCGACTCGACTATCTGGCCAGGCTGGGCGTGACCTGCCTCTGGCTGCATCCGATCCACCCGTCGCCCAACAAGGACGACGGCTACGACGTGACCGACTTCTACAACGTCGACCCCCGCTTCGGCACCCTCGGCGACTTCGCCGAGCTACTGCACCAGGCCGGCAACCGGGGCATCAAGGTGATCATCGACCTGGTGGTCAACCACACCTCCGACGAGCACCCGTGGTTCGTCTCGGCCCGCTCCTCGCCCGACTCGCCGTACCGCGACTGGTACGTCTGGGCCGACCACGAGCCGACGGACCGCCGCCAGGGCATGGTCTTCCCCGGGGAGCAGAAGGAGACCTGGACCTACGACCGGACCGCGAAGGCCTGGTTCTACCACCGGTTCTACAAGTACCAACCGGACCTCAACTTCCAGAACCCCGAGGTACGCGCCGAGGTCAAGAAGATCATCTCGTTCTGGCTCCAGCTCGGCGTCGCCGGGTTCCGGATGGACGCGGTGCCGTTCATCATCGAGCTGACCGAGCCCGGCCACCCCGACTCGGCCAAGGACTTCGAGTTCCTCACCGAGCTGCGCGAGCACGTGCAGTGGCGGCGCGGTGACGCGGTGCTGCTCGCCGAGGCCAATGTGGAGCCCGACGAGCTGCCCCAGTTCTTCGGGGACAAGGGCGGCTCCGGCAACCGCGTACACATGCTCTTCGACTTCATGCTCAACGGCCGGTTGATGTTGGCGCTGGCCCGCGAGGACCCGGAGCCGGTGATCGAGGCGCTGCGGGACACCCCGGTCCTGCCCAACGGTGGGCAGTGGGCCACCTTCCTGCGCAACCACGACGAGATCGACCTGTCCCGGCTCACCGCCGACCAGCGTGAGCAGGTGTACGAGCAGTTCGGTCCGGACGAGAACATGCGCATCTACGACCGGGGCATCCGGCGGCGGTTCGCCCCCATGCTCGGCAACGACCGTCGGCGCATCGAGCTGGCGTACTCGTTGCAGTTCTCGCTGCGCGGCACCCCGGTGCTGCGCTACGGCGAGGAGATCGGCATGGGGGAGAACCTCGACCTGGACGGCCGGTACGCGATCCGTACCCCGATGCAGTGGTCGTACCAGCCGAATGCCGGCTTCTCCACGGCCGAGCCGGAGAAGCTGGTCCGGCCGGTCATCTCCGACGGTGAGTTCGGCTACCAGGCGGTCAACGTCACCGCCCAACGCAGGGACCGCGACTCGCTGCTTGCCTGGTTCGAGCGGATGATCCGGACCGTACGCGAGTGCCCCGAGATCGGCTCCGGCTCCACCACCCACATCGACATCCCGATGCCGCCGGGCGTGCTGGCGCACCGGGCCGATGGACGGCACGGGGCGATGGTCTTCCTGCACAACCTCGGCACCAGCGACGCGGTGGTGGACCTGGGCATGCTCGCCGAGGAGGCCGACCTGCCGATCGACGTGCTGGCCGACCAGCCCTACGACGACGTGGAGCAGCTGGACAAGCTGAAGATCGCCGGCCACGGGTACCGCTGGATCCGGCTCTACCGGGGCAACGGAAGCTGACCCTCGGCAGTTCCGGAGGCGCGGGTTAAGCTCCTCCGACAGTCCGTTACCGGGAGGTAGCCATGTCGGAGGAGCCCCGCGTCGCCATCGTCACCGGAGCCGCCCGCGGCATCGGTGCGGCCACCGCCCGCCGGCTCGCCGCCGACGGCCTGACCGTCGCGGTGGTCGACCTCGACGAGTCGGCGACGGAGCAGACCGTGGCGGGGATCGTCGCCGCCGGTGGCCGCGCCCTCGGGGTGGCCGCCGACGTCGCCGACCGGGCCCGGGTCGCCGCAGCCGTCGACCGGGTCGCCGCCGAGCTGGGCCCGCCGACCGTGCTTGTCAACAACGCCGGGGTGCTCCGCGACAACCTGCTGTTCAAGATGACCGACGCCGACTGGGACACCGTGCTCGGCGTACACCTGCGCGGCGCGTTCCTGTTCAGCCAGGCCGCCCAGCGGCACATGGTCGAGCAGCGGTGGGGCCGGATCGTCAACCTCTCCAGCACCTCCGCGCTTGGCAACCGGGGCCAGGCGAACTACGCGGCGGCAAAGGCCGGCCTGCAGGGCTTCACCAAGACCCTCGCCATCGAGCTGGGCCCGTTCGGCGTGACGGTGAACGCGGTGGCCCCCGGGTTCATCGTCACCGACATGACCGCCGCCACCGCCGCCCGGATGAAGGTCGACTTCGCCGAGTTGCAGAAGCACACCGAGTCGACCATCCCGGTCCGCCGGGTGGGCCGCCCCGACGACGTGGCCCACACCATCTCGTTCCTGGTCAGCGAGGGCGCGTCGTTCGTCTCCGGCCAGGTCGTCTACGTCGCCGGCGGCCCCCAGGACTGAGCGGCGTCCCGGCGGTGCTGCGTCCCGGCGGTGCTGCGGGCCGACTGTGCTGCGTCCCGGCGGTGCTGCGGGCCGGCGGCGGCTCAGCCGCGACCGGACGGATCCGTCCGGTCCGCGCCGCGGGTCCGCCACAGCCAGGCCAGGCCGAGCACCGGCAACACCAGCGGGATGTACCCGTAGCCGCTGCCGAACTCCGACCAGACCGTCTCGTCGGGGAAGAGCGCCGGGTCGGCCAGGCTCAGCGCGCCCACCCCCAACACCCCGGCCAGCTCCACCGAACAGCAGACCAGCGCGGTCCGCCGGCCACCGGTGCCGGCGCGGGCCAGCCCCACCGCGGCCACGATGTAGATCACCGCCGCCACCCCGGAGAGCAGGTACGCCACCGGGGCCTCGGCGAGTTTCGTCGCGATCTGCAACCCGGCGCGTGCGGTCGCCGCGATCGCGAAGAGCAGGTAGACCGCGATCAGCAACCGCCCTGGCCCCCGGTTGGTGCCCCTGGGCTCACCGGCTGGCTGCCCGGCTGGTGGGGTCGCTTGTTGGCCGGTTGGCTCGGCTGCTGGCTGCCCGGCTGGCTCCGCCGCTGGCGGCCCGGCCGGTGGGGTCGGCTCAGCCACCGGAGCCTCCGGCGGCCACGACCGCCCAGGTCTGCTGGAGCCGGACCACCACCACCGGCACGACCAGGCAGACCACGCAGACGATCGCCGAACCCCACCGGGTGGGCTCCATCCGGGCCAGCACCGCGGCCAGCGGGGGCAGGCAGACCAACGTCACCACGTACCCGGCGAACGCCCCCGGCTCGCCGGGCCGCTCCCCGCCGCCGAGCGCGACCAGCGCCACCACCACCAGTGCGACCAGCGCGAGCTCCAGCACGGCCAGGCCGACAAACTGCGCCCGGTCCGGTGCCCGGTGGCGCACCGCCGCCACCAGGGCCCACCCCGCGAGTACGAGCGACAGCACGATCGTCGCCGTCGCCAGGATCCCGTCCACCGGCGAACCCGTCGCGGCGGCACTGGTCATCGCCAGCCCCCCGGCCCATCCCTCGGTCACCGCCCCAGCCTACTAACCGCCGTAGTACTCACCATGTGGGTGGTGGCCAGCAAGGTCGCGCCGCCTGGCGGTAGACCGCCAGGCGCGGGCACGTCAGTCCTCGTCTGCCGGGGCGGGGCGGTGGTCGGCTATCCACGCCCGAACGGCCGCGCCGTCCCAGACGCGCCCCATCTTCAAGGTCACGACAGGGTCAGGAAAGCCCTTGCGGCCCACGATGATCGTGGCGCGCTGCTTGCTGATCCCGCCGAGGAGATCACGGATCTCATCCAACCCAAGCAGCTCCACAAACTGACGGTATGGCTTCACCCCCTTGCACAAAGAGGTTCAGGGTTAGGAAACGCCCTTGGGGGTTGCCTTGAGGCAACTCATTATGACCACAACGGCAGCCGTTGCCACCGGTGCCGTCCGGATGGCTGGTGCCCCCGCGTCGCGATATCGCGTGCTCGGATTCTGGCCTGGCTGCGGGTGAAGGACCTGCGGTGAACGCGCCACTGCCGGAGGCAGGCGATCTGGTCCTCGTAACCCGCGCTGCCAGCCCTCAGTTTACGAAGCCGATCGTGATCCGGGTGATTCGCGTGATCGAGGGCTGGACCAAGACCACCTACGACGGGTGGACCTGGTTGGAGGCCTACCAACTCGATGCCCGGGGCGACGCCGTTGTACGTCGAGCGATCTTCGTGCGAACGGCAGGGCTGACGACTCAGCGCCAACCCGTCCCGGCGCAACCAGGACGGCCCCGAGCCCCGGTGCCGGGGTGGTGAGCTGCGGTCGCGGTGGCCGGCGGCTAGCGTGGCTCACGGCTGCGGCGTCGGCGTGGCGGAGAACGACATCCGGGAGGTTCCGTGCTGCGGTTCGGATTGTTCGGCACCGGTCACTGGGCGACGAAGGCGCACGCCCCGGCGCTCGACGCCCACCCCCGGATCGAGTTGGCCGGAGTCTGGGGGCGTAACCCGGAGAAGGCCGCCGCGCTGGCCGCCCGGTACGGGGTGCCGGTCTTCACCGACGCCGACGCCCTGATCGAGGCGGTCGACGCGGTGTCGGTGGCGCTCCCGCCGGACGTACAGGCCGACCTCGCAGTCCGGGCCGCCACCGCCGGCCGGCACCTGCTGCTGGACAAGCCGACCGCGTTGACCGTGGCCGACGCCGACCGGGTGGTGGCCGCCGCCGAGCAGTCCGGGGTCGCCTCGGTGGTCTTCTTCACCAGCCGGTTCCTGCCGGACATCGCCGCGTTCCTCGCCTCGGCCTCGGCAGCCGGCGGTTGGCACACCGGTCATGCGTTGCGGTTCGCGTCGATCTTCCAGCCGGGCGGGCCGTACCAGGATTCCACCTGGCGGCGGGAGCACGGCGCGCTCTGGGACGTCGGACCGCACGCGCTCTCGATCATCCTGCCGGTGCTCGGCCGGGTGACCCGGGTGGCCGCGATGGACGGCCCGCGTGGCCTGGTGCACCTGCTGCTCACCCACGACGGGGGTGCCACCAGCACGGTCTCGCTCACCCTGGACGCCCCGCCGGGGGCCGATGCCCGGGAGTTCGTCTTCTACGGCGAGAACGGGGTGCAGCACGTACCGCCCGGTGACGGCAGCCCGATCACCGCCCTCGGTGCCGCCCTCGACCAGCTGCTGGCGGAGATCGACGCCGGCACCCGCGACCACCGCTGCGACGTCCGGTTCGGCCGCGAGGTCGTCGCGGTCCTCGCCGCAGCCGAGACCGCCCGCACCACCGCCACCACCACCCAGCTGTAAGGAAGGGCCCCTTCTTAACGCATTCGGTCGAGCGGGGCACCCCTCTCACACACCGCGCTGCCGCCTCGCTCCCGCGCGGGACGCTCGTTACAGCTGCGGCACGCGTCGGCTACCCGTTCGGGCGGTCTTCACGCCGGTTTGCCCCGATGGGGGGCGGGTAGCCGGCGGAATGCTGGTACAGCGGCTCGGCGCGCCGAGTGACTTCGATCCGCTGCTGGAGCGGGTCCGGGACGCCCGGGTGGTCATGATCGGCGAGGCCACCCACGGCAGCCACGACTACTACCGACTGCGCGAACAGCTCACCCGGCGGTTGATCGCCGAGTGCGGGTTCTCCTTCGTCGCGGTCGAGGGGGACTGGCCGGACTGCGACCGGGTGAACCGGTCGGTGATCGGGGCGCCCGGCGGCGCGGCCGATCCACGTACCGCGTTGGAGCGGTTCGACAGGTGGCCCACCTGGATGTGGGCCAACGCCGAGGTGGCCCGGTTCTGCCGGTGGCTGCGGGCGTGGAACCTGGACCGGCCGGCGTCGGCGCGGGTCGGCTTCCACGGACTCGACGTGTACAGCCTCTGGGAGTCGATGCAGGCGATCTTCGACTACCTCGGCGAGGAGGACCCGACCTCGTTGGAGGCGGCGCAGGAGGCGTACCGCTGCTTCGAGCCGTACGGCAAGCGGATCGAGGAGTACGGGATGGCCAGCCGGTTCGTCTCGGCGCGCTGCGAGGAGGAGGTGATCCGCCTGCTCGCGCGTACCCGGGAACACGCCACATCGGACGGCCCGGACCGCTTCTCGGCCTGGCAGAACGCGGAGGTCGTCGCGGGCGCGGAACGCTACTACCGGACGATGGTCGGCGGCGGGCCGGAGTCGTGGAACGTGCGGGACACCCACATGGCCGACACCCTGGACCGGCTGCTCGACCGGTACGGCGACGGCGCGCGGGGCGTGGTCTGGGCGCACAACACCCATGTCGGCGATGCGCGGGCCACCGACATGGGTACCGACGGAATGGTCAATATCGGTCAGCTGGCCCGGGAGCGGCACGGTGCCGACGCGGTGGCGCTGATCGGCTTCGGCGCGTACCGGGGGGCGGTGATCGCCGCTCCGGGGTGGGGGTCGGCGGCCGAGACGATGCCGGTGCCGCCGGCCCGGCCCGGCTCGGTCGAGCAGCGACTGCACGAACTGTTGCCGGAGCGGGCGGTGCTGGTCTTCGACGGCCCCGACGAGCCGGACTGGGCGACCGGGACCGTCGACCACCGGGCGATCGGGGTGGTGTACGACCCGAGCTTCGAGTCGTGGGGCAACTACGTGCCGACCCGGCTGGCGCAACGGTACGACGGGTTCGTCTGGTGTGACGAGACCACGCCGCTGCACCCGTTGCCCGCCGTGTCGTTTCCCGGAGAGCTGGAGACCTGGCCCTCCGGTGTCTGAGCGCGACGCGGCCTCTCAACTGCCGCGACGGCCCCTCGGCTGTCACGACGTGGCCCCTCAGCT
The DNA here is from genome assembly GCF_049179195.1 of Micromonospora sp. WMMA1923. Taxonomy (NCBI): domain Bacteria; kingdom Bacillati; phylum Actinomycetota; class Actinomycetes; order Micromonosporales; family Micromonosporaceae; genus Micromonospora; species Micromonospora sp. WMMA1923. Next base: position 4,570,489 of record NZ_JBMHLZ010000001.1, on the reverse strand, counting down.
GTCGCGCCGCGCCCCTCGGCTGTTAGGAAGGGCCCCCTGTGCAACAGAAAGCGTTAACAGGGGGCCCTTCCTTTCACCTACTGGGGGTCGAGGCGGGCGCGGAGCTTCTCGCCCTCGATGTCCACGTTGGGCAGGATCCGGTCCAGCCAGCGCGGCAGCCACCAGGCGCGGTCACCGAGCAGCGACAGTACCGCCGGCACGATGGTCATCCGGACCACGAAGGCGTCGATCGCGACCCCGACGGCGAGGGCGAAACCGATCGACTTGATGACCGGGTCGTCGAGGAAGAAGACGAAACCACCGAAGACCGAGATCATGATCAGCGCGGCGGCGGTGACCACCCGGGCGCCGTGCCCCATGCCGTTGACGGTGGCCTGCTGGGCGGTGTCGCCGTGGACGAAGTCCTCCCGCATCCGGGAGACCAGGAAGACCTCGTAGTCCATGGCCAGTCCGAACAGGATGCCGATGAGCAGGATCGGCAGGAAGCTGATCAGCGGCCCGGGGGTGTCCAGGCCGACCAGCCCGGACAGGGTCCCCTCCTGGAACACCGCCACGGTGATCCCGAAGGTGGCCGCCACGGTGAGCAGGAAGCCCAGCGCGGCCTTGACCGGCACCAGGATCGAGCGGAACACCAGCATCAGCAGCAGGATCGACAGTCCGACCACGATCAGCAGGTAGACCGGCATCGCGTCGGCGAGCTTCTCCGAGACGTCGATGCCGATGGCGGTGACCCCGGTCAGCAGTACGTCGACCTGGTCGACGTCGGCCACGGTGGCCCGGATGTCGTGGACCAGGTCCTCGGTGGCCTGGTCGGTCGGCCCGGACTGCGGGATGACCGCCAGCAGCGCGGTGTCGCCGGCCGGGCTGAACTGCGCCGGCGCCACGGCGACCACCCCGGGGGTGCCCTGGATGGCCTGGGTGACCTGCGGGACCGCCGCCTGGACGGCCTGCGGCTGGTCACCGGTGACGACCAGCACGAGCCGGCCGGTGAAGCCGGGGCCGAAGCCCTCCCGGATCAACTCGCTGTTCTCCCGGGCCGCCGATCCGGCGGGCGCGGTGCTGTCGTCCGGCAGGGCCAACCGCATGTCCAACGCCGGTACGGCGAGCAGGCCGAGACCGAGCAGCCCGGCCAGGATCACCGGAATTCGGAACCGGGTGATCCAACCGGCCCAGCGGAAGCCGAAGGTGTTCCGGTTCTCGGGTGCGGCGGGGTGCGTCGAGGCGTCGTCACCGCTGCCCTGGCGCAGCTTGCGGGGCAGCACCCGGGCGCCGGCGAAGCCGAGCAGGGCCGGCTGGAGGGTGATCGCGACCAGCACGGCGACGGTGACCGTACCCGCTGCGGCCAGGCCCATCGCGCTGAGGAACGGGATGCCGACGACGGAGAGACCGGCCAGGGCGATGATCACGGTGGCCCCGGCGAAGACCACCGCCGAGCCGGCGGTGCCGACCGCCCGGCCGACGGCCTCGTCGGGTTCGAGCCCCTGCATGAGGTTCTGTCGGTGCCGGGAGGTGATGAACAGAGAGTAGTCGATGCCCACGGCGAGGCCGAGCATCAGCGCCAGGACCGGGGTGACGTCGGTCATCTCGAAGACGTTGCTCAGGGCGTACAGGCCGGCCATGCCGACCCCGACCCCGATCAGCGCGTTGAGCATGGTCATCCCGGCGGCCACCAGGGAGCCGAAGGTGATCACCAGGACGACGGCGGCCACCAGCACGCCGAGCGCCTCGGAGGAGCCGATCTCCGGTACGCCGGCGAGCACCTCACCGCCGGGGGCGACCTCCCAGCCCTGCTGCTCGGCGGTCGCGCCGACCTCGCCGTACGCCTCCCGCTGCTCCTCGGTGACGCTGTCCGCCCGCTCGGCGAACTGCACCTGGACCAGCGCGTACCGGCCGTCGGGGGAGACCGCCCCGGCCTGCAGCGGGTTCACCGCGCCGACCACGCCGGGCAGTTGGCTGGCCTCCTCGACCAGGCCCTGGACCACGGCCTGCCCCTCCGGGCTGGCCAGGGCCCCTTCGGTCGGGGCCTTCAGGGCGATGGTGCCGGTGGCCCCACTGGCCGCCGGGAACTGCTCGGCGAGGAGGTCGAGCGCGCGCTGCGACTCGGTACCGGGCATCGAGAGGTTGCTCGACATCGGGCCGCGCAGGGTCGCCGCGGCCAGGCCGAGTCCGACGAGTACGACGAGCCAGACGGCGACGACGAGTCGCCGGCGGCGCAACGATGCCCGGCCGAGCCGGTACAACAGGGTCGCCATGGAGATCCTTGTCCTCGGGTTGGGTGTGACGGGTCAGGTGGTCGGTGTGGGTCTTCCGGCCGGTGCGCCGGAGTGGTCGGTCGACGCGGCGACGTGGCCGGCCGGCGCGCCGGGGTGTCCGGTGGATGTGCCGGGCGGGTCGGCCGGTTCGACGGCGCGCCGCGACACGGCCAGCAGGGCGGTGCGCAGCTCGTCGTCGGGTACGTCGACCAACTCGGGGCAGCTGTGCGCGATCCCGGCCAGGAGGACCAGCGCGGCGATCCGGGCGGTGGGTCGGTCGGAGCCGGCGAGTGCCGCGATCAACCGTTCGGTCCCCTGGTGCACGTGGCTGAACTCGGGGTGCAGCAGCAGTTCGGGCAGGTCGGCACCGAGCAGGGCGATCTCCCGCCGGAACCGCACCGCCAGGTCGACGAACCCGTTGACGGCTGCCTCCTGGGCCACGGTGCCGGTCAGCCAGGTGAGCCGGTCGACCATCGCCTGGAAGCCCGCGATCGCGGGCCCCATCAGCTCACCGAGCAGGGCTTCCTTGCTGGCGAAGTGGTAGAGCACGGCGGCCTTCGAGCAGCCCACCTCGCGGGCGATGTCCTGCAACGAGGTGGCCTTGTAGCCGGACACGGCGAACCGCCGCGCCGCCGCGGCGAGGATCTCGTCCCGCGTCTCCGGTACCGCCCGAGCCATGTCGGCCACCTCCCGGGCACCAGAATGCCTGACCGATCGGTCAGAGCCTGACCGATCGGTCAGAATCGTGGCGTGCGCCACAGCGGGTTGTGAACCGTGGGACGGGTGGCGACGGGTGGGACGACGAATCGGGTGCCACCCTCCAGGGTGACACCCGATCGCCGTCGGGGGGTGACCGTCAGAAAACGTCCACCACATGGAGGGTGGGTGAGCCGCCGGCCGGGGGCTCGCTCACCGCGTACAGGGTGTCGCCGTCGGCCGACCAGGCCAGCCCGCGTGGGGCGAGCACGTCGCCGGTCAGGTCGAGGCGTTCGGTGGGGATGACCCCGCCCAGCTCGTAGACGTAGACGTCGTCGCCGGTGGCCCGGACGCCGACGGCGATGTGCAGGTCGTCGGCGGTCGGCGCGACGGCCAGCGGGTGGTAACCGCTGTGGTACGAACCCCGGCCGGAGAGGTCCTCGGTGCTGTATGCGGGGGCGTTGTTGCGCGACCCGGCCCCGGTGAACAGGATCTCGCCCCGCTGGTCGAGGGCGATGTCGTACAGGTTGCTGCCCGGCGCGGTGCCCGAGGTCCGGGTGTCGAGCTCGTGGGCGTCGTCGACGTCGTAGACGTACACGGTGGAGAGGCTGAGGTACGGCTGGCCGGCGACCAGCGGGCCGGCGCAGTCGTCGTGCGCGGTGACCAGGGGCGCGCGCTGGAAGGCCGTCGACCCCTGCCGGTTGAGCGTGACCTGCGGTTCGGCCGGCGGCTCCGGCTCGGGGAACTCGATGCGGCCGATACCGCCGTTCCAGGTGCCCTCGCAGCCGTAGCCGAACCAGAGCACCTCGCCGGTACGGGTCAGGTGGGTCGGACAGGTCTGCGCACCGGTGGGGATGCGATCGATCTCGGTCAGGGAGTGCAGGTCGATGACGGAGACCGCGTCCCCGGCGGCGTTGGCGACGTAGAGCCGGTCCCGGGGTGCGTCCAGGGCCAGGCCGGTCGCGCCGTACTGACCGGTGATCGTCTTGACCACGCCGCCGTAGCGGTTGGTGACGACCACCCCGTTGCCGGTGGGGCCACCGCTGACGAAGACGTGCCCGTGGTCGTCGTCGACCACGTGGTCGCCGTACGCCGGCAGGCCGAGCGGGGTGGCGCTGTCGGCCGTGGCGGGCGTGCCGCCGACGGTGGCCAGGGTGGCCGTGGCCAGCACGGCGACTCCCAGATAGGCGGTGAACATCGACTTCTGCACGACTGTCTCCCCCGTGTGGAATCAGCGGACCTGACCGGGATCTGCTCGGTCGGAGGCAGGCTATACACATTCCCCAGTCGTTCGCAGGGTCGGTGGGGAGAGTGATCGGCTCCCCCGAAAAAAGGACATAAGGCCGCCTCTCCATCCAGATTCGTCATTGCCACCACCCACCGTGTTTGATAGTTTCCCGGCAGCAACCAACGGCAGTGTCAACACCACGGGGGGCCGGGTCTGCTCGGTCCGACGCGCGCTGCAACGCGTGTGTCGACGTGTCTCCAAGATGGGAGACATTTCTTTCCGCCAATCGACATCCTGTGGCCAGGGGTGGCCAGAGGAGATTCCGCGTGCCCATTTTTCACCGGGCGACGTGGCGATTCCGGCTGCGCTGTCAACGCACTTTCGGCGCGCGATCCGTTCCTACCGAGGAGACCCGTACATGATTCCGAGGAGATCCCGGCGGCGGCACCGCCGTACCGTCCTGGCCGCCGCGGCGTTAGGGCTGTTGCTGCTGGCGACCGGGCCGGTCGCGGTGCCGCAGCCCACCCAGGAGCGGCCGGGCGCGGCCGGCGCGGCGACCGACGAAAAAGCCGGCCGGGCGGCCACCGACGGCGGCGCCGGTCAACCGGCCACCGACGGCACCGCCGCCGGTCAGGCCGCTGCCGGCGGGTCGCCGGTGCGGGGCCGGCCGATCGCCGACACCCCGCCGGGGCCGGGCCGGGTGCTGCCCGAGCCGGGGCACCTGCCGGCCGGCGAGGTCCTGCCGGCGGCCAAGCGGGTCCGGGAGAAGGTCGCCGAACGGACCGCCGAACGCAAGGTCTACCAGCTCGCCGACGGCCGGCAGCAGGCCGAGGTGGCCGTCCACCCGGTGCACTACCGGGACGACAAGGGCCGCTGGCAGGACATCGACACCCAGGTCCGGCGCAGCGACCGGGCCGGCTACCCGTACGCCAGCACCGCCAACACCTTCGCCAGCCACTTCGGTGACGACACCCGCCGGCTTGTCGAGTACGACCTCGGTGGCCGGACGGTCACCGTCGGCGCGGCCGGCCCGGCGCGGGCCAGCAAGCCGAAGGTCACCGGCAGCAGCGTCACCCATCCGGACGTCTTCGGCGACGCCGACGTCACCTACGACGTCACCGCCACCTCCCTGAAGGAGAAGATCGTCCTGGACCGGCCGCCGGCCGGCGACGTGTCGTACCGCTTCGACCTGCGGCTGGACGGGGTCCGGGCGAGCGCGAACCCCGACGGGTCGGTCTCCTTCCGCGCCGCCGACGCCGACGGCCGGCCGTTGTTCTACCTGCCCCGGCCGTACATGTACGACAGTCGCCCGGACGCTGCCTCCCCGGTCGGGCAGACCTGGAGCGACCAGGTCACCCAGACCCTGACCGGCACCGGTGACCGGCTGAGCCTGACCATCACCGCCGACAGTGACTGGCTGCGCGCCGCCGACCGGAAGTACCCGGTGGTCATCGACCCGACCATCAAGGTGCAGCCGCAGGTGGGCCAGGCCCAGGACGGCATGATCAACAAGTACGCGCCTAACGAGAACTACGACACCCTGTGGCGGCTCTCCGTCGGCGTCAACGAGGTCACCAGCAGCACCACCGCGACGTTCCGCAGTCTGGTCAAGTTCCCGCTGACCGAGGTGCCGGCCGGTACCCAGCTCGACTCGGCCCAGCTCCGGATGCACTTCGACCAGACCACCAGCAACGACGCCGACCAGTACGCCGTCCCGGTCGACGCGCACCGGGTCACCGCGCCGTGGGCGGAGAACACCGTCACCTGGAACTCGATCAACACCGCGCTCGGCGAGGTGGGCTCGAACACCGAGCAGGTGGACAACGCCGATCCGGGCAAGACCGCCGCCACCGGATCGTGGTCCACGGTGGCCGCCACCTCGGCCCTCGGCGGGGCGTACCGCACCAACAGCGGCGCCACCACCGGGGACACCTTCAGCTGGGTGCCCCGGGTGACCGAGACCGGCGACTACGACGTGCAGGTGCACTACGTCGCCGGGTCGGACCGGGCCACCAACGCCCCCTACACGGTGCACCACGTCGGCGGCACCACCGCCAAGGCGGTCAACCAGACCACCGGCTCCGGCAATGGCACCTGGGTCTCCCTCGGCTCGTACCGGTTCAACGCCGGCACCACGCACAAGGTGGTGCTCGGCGACGTGGCCAACAAGACGGTCGTCGCCGACGGGGTCCGGCTGGTCAAGCGGGCCACCGACACCAAGGGCGTCGACCAGGTCCACACCTGGCACAACTTCAGCGTCCGGTCGATCGTGCAGGGCTGGCTCAACGCCCCGCAGACCAACCACGGCTTCATGCTCAAGGTCCGCGACGAGTCGCAGGTCCGTGGCGGTCCGCGCTACTCCGGCGCGGAGAACGCCTACGGCGGCGAGACCGACAACTTTCCCACCCTGCTGCTGACCTGGGGCCGCCCCGGCGTCACCCTGCAGCTGCCGACCACCATCCGGGCCACCGGCGCGGAGCTGGCCTGGAGCGCCTACGCCGACCCGTCGCCGGGTGCCGACACCCCTGACGACATCGTCGAGTACCAGGTGCACCGCAGCACCGCGCAGAGCTTCGTCCCCTCCGACCGGACCCTGGTAGCGCCGGTCGGCAAGGACCGCACCAGCTACAGCGACACCAGCGGTACGCCCACCCCGGCGAACACGGCAGGCGAGTTCGGCGCGCCCTTCTACTACATGATCGTGGTCAGGACCCGCGACGGTCAGCTGATCCCGTCTCCGACCGAGCAGGTGCAGCTGCCCAAGGCCGGCCACATCGTCCGGGTGCTCCAGGGCAACTCCACCGACACCACGCTGACCAGCAAGGAACCCACCACCGGGCACGACGTGCTCGACGGCGGCGGCCTGATCCAGGTCGGCAACAACGGGGTGAAGTTCGGCACCAGCCGGGCGGTGGTGAAGTGGCCGAGCATGACCGGGCTGCCCACCGGCACCCGGGTGCTCTCGGCCAAGGTCGGCCTCTGGGGCGCGTACTCCGAGGGTGACGGGGGCGCGAAGTTCCAGATGCACGCGCTGACCCGGGACTTCAACGAGACCACCGCCTCGTGGAACTCGGCGGCCACCGGCACCAACTGGACCACCCCGGGTGGCGACTACACGGCCACCCCGACGGCCACTGTCAACTCGATAGGCGTCGACCCGCGCTGGCAGAACTGGGCCGCGACGAACCTGGTGCAGGGCTGGATCGACAACCCGACAAGCAACAAGGGTGTGCTGTTCCGGCTGACCAACGAGAGCACCCCGACCCAGCGGGTGCTGTTCAACTCCGGCGAGGTGCCGGACATCCGGCAGCGTCCCCGGTTGGAGGTGGTCTACACCGCGCCGGCCACCGAGAACACCTACCACGCGCCGACCGTGCCGTCCCGGATGATCCCCGGTGACGAGTACACCTCCCCGGTCACCGTCACCAACTCGCTCGCCGCGGCGCTGCCGAAGGCGGACTGGGTGCTGTCGTACCGGTGGGAGTTGGCCGACGGCACCGACGTGACCACGGCGGAGAACCGGCGGGAGACCCCTTTCCCGACCGACCTCGCCCCCGGCGCGGTGACCACCGTCGACGCGAAGATCATGACGCCGGTCCGCACCGACCAGGGCAACACCCGGCAGGCCTTCGTGCTCAAGTGGGACCTGCGCAACCGGACCACCGGGCAGTGGCTGTCGCAGGTGTGGGGGATCGCCCCGCTGGCCCAGAACGTCACCGTGGAGGATCCCACCTCCGACCAGCTCGGCCTGGAGAAGTTCTACCAGTACACCGGGGAGAACGCCGGCGCCGGCTCGACGGTGATGGTCAACCAGTTCTCCGGCAACGCGGTGTTCAGCTACAACGCGTTCAGCAACCCCAGCCGGGGGGTGTCGACGTTCGTCCGGCTGTCGTACAACAGCCGGGACACCTCGAACTCCTACATCGGGTACGGCTGGTCGCTCTCCACCTCCAGCGTGGCCCGGCTCGGTTCGCCACTTGCCTTCACCGGCGGGACCGCCCGCTGGCCGGCGAAGATCACCCTGACCGACGGTGACGGCACCGGGCAGTTCTACGAGCTGAACAAGCACGGCAGCACCAACGAGGCCGACTGGGACTACGACAGCCCCGCCGGGGTGCACCTCTACCTGCAGCGCCACAGCGACGACGACCCGATGCGCACCTGGGTGCTGACCCGTCCCGACCGCAGCCGGTTCTACTTCGACGTCGACGGCTACCAGACCGCGGTGGTCGACAAGAACGGCAACGAGCTGCGGTTCACCTACGAGCGCAGCGGCGGGACCAACCGCAACACCGGCGTGTTGAAGTACCTCACCGACACCACCGGCCGGCGCACGCTCACCTTCGACTACTTCGCCACCGGCGACAGCCACGACGTCTTCGCCGGCAACGTCAAGCAGACCGGCGTGCCCAACCTGACCAACCGGCAGATCGTCAACCAGCTCCGCTCGATCACCGACATCAACGGCCGGCGGATCACCTTCACCTACGGCACCGACGGCATGCTGCGGCAGCTGGTCGACGGCGCCGGGCACCCGGGCGAGAAGCCGTTCAACTTCTTCTACGACACCACCGCCGGCATCACCAACCAGAAGCTGGTCCGGGTCGACGACCCGCGCGGCGGCGGCACCCGGCTGGCCTACGAGCCGCAGTCCGCCGGTGACCTGCTCCGCTGGCGGGTCAGAACGCTCACCGACCGGGCCGACAAGGCCACCGGCTTCAGCTACACCGACCCCGACGGCAGCACCGGCTCGTTCGTCTCCTCGACCGTCACCGACGCCAACGGGCACTCCTCGGTCTACCTGATCGACGGCTACGGCCGGCCGACGGTGATGACCAACGCCAAGGGCCACCAGACCGAACTGACCTGGGACGCCGACAACAACGTCCGCCGCCTGGAGGAGGACGACGGGGCGGTCACCACCTGGGTGTACGACGAGAAGACCGGCGTACCGCTGGAGACGCGCGACCCGGAGGCCAACCGCAACGGGACCGCCGCGCAGCAGTACGGGTACCGGTTCGGCCTCAACGGGCACACCGCCGAACTGACCAGCAAGACCTCCCCGCAGGGGCGCAGACACGAGTTCGGGTACGACAACTACGGCAACCTGACCTCGGTCACCGACCCCAAGGGCACCTCCACCGCGACGGTCGGCGACTACACCTCGGTCTACACCTACGACACCTGGGGGCAGCAGCTCACCTCGACCGACGCCAACGACAACACCACGAAGTACGAGCAGTACGACCCGGTCGGGTACCCGAAGCGGATCGTCGACGCGCTCAACCTCGCCGAGACCTACGAGTACGACGGGGTCGGCAACGTCGTCTCGATCACCGACGCCGACGACCACGTCTCGACGTACACCTATGACGTCTTCGGTCGGCCGGGCAGCTCGCGGGAGCCGAAGGACGCCGCGAACAACGCGTACATCTTCACCCCCGGCCCCACCTACGACCGCAACGACAACGTCGTACGCGAGGAGGCCGCCAACGGCGCGGTCACCGAGGCCGGGCACGACCCGGTGGACCGGCTGGCCTGGGTCAAGGAGCCGAAGGACGGCTCGACCGCGCCGGAGCGGATCACCACCTACCGCTACGACAACGTCGGCAACCTGCTCAAGGAGACCGAGCCCAAGGGCAACCTGACCACCACTGTCGACGACTTCACCACCAGCTACACCTACGACGAGCTGAACCAGCTCACCGAGGGGCTGGACGCCGCCGGTGGCCGGGTCCAGGCGTACTACGACAACGTCGGCAACCTGCGCCGCATCGACGACCAGCGCAAGACCGCCAGCACCGACCCGAACGACTTCACCCAGAAGTTCGACTACGACCAGAACCGTCGGCCCACCGTGGTCACCGACGCCCTCGGGCACACCACGAAGACCGAGTACGACCGGGACGGCAACCCGACCGTGCAGGTGGACCAGGACGGCAACCGCACGCTGATCAAGTACGACCCACGGTCGATGGTCGAGCAGCAGGACGTCCCGCACAAGCTGGTCGACGGCACCATCACGCACCGCACCACCCGGTACGGCTACGACGAGGTGGGCAACCAGACCCGGGTCGAGTCGCCGCGCGGGGTGGCCACCGACACCGCGAACGACTTCACCAAGGTCACCGTCTACGACGTGCTGAACCGGGTCAAGGAGCAGCGGGAGCCGTACGACCCGAACGACTCACGAACGGCGTACCGCACCGCGGACACGACCATCTACACCTACGACCGGGTCGGCAACACCAAGGAGGTCAGCGCCCCGCCGTCGGAGGGCGAGACCACCCGGGCGGTCACCAGCTACACCTACTGGGACAACGGCTGGAACCGCTCCAGCGAGGACCCGTGGGACATCCGCACCGAGTACGACTACGACGCGGTCGGCAACCAGACCTCGCGCAAGGTGATCGGCGCGAACAACGCCACCCGGCAGATGAACTGGACGTTCTTCCCCGACGGTAAGCAGAAGACCCAGTCCGACGACGGCAAGGGCAGTGGTACCCCGCGCAAGAGCTTCAGCTTCGACTACGACGTCAACGCGAACCTCACCGAGATGCGGGACGCCAGCACCGACGCCAAGATCGACGTCTACGCGATGAGCTACGACGTGGTCAACCGGATGACCAAGGTCGAGGAGAAGCTCAACAGCACGGTCAAGAACACCACCCGCTACGAGTACGAGCCGAACGACAACCTCAAGAAGCGCATCCACGACGAGACGTACTCGACGTACGAGTACGACGCCCGTGACCTGGTCTCGAAGGTCGTCAACGGCAAGAACGACAGCGACCCCGACGCCAAGACGACGACCTGGACCTACACCAAGCGGGCCCAGGTGTCGACCGAGAAGAAGGGCAACGGCAACACCGTCACCTACGACTACTTCCTCGACCAGAAGCTGCGCCACCAGGTCGAGAAGAAGTCCAACGGCACGACCGTGGTCAACGAGCACACCCTGGAGTACGACCCCAACGGCCACCGGTCGAAGGACGTGGCGAAGAAGCAGAACGCCGACAACAAGACGGCCACCCTGGACTCCACCACGACCTACACCTACGACCCGCGGGACCGGATCCGCAAGCAGACGAAGACGGGGCACGGCGCCGGCACCGAGGAGTACGTGCACGACGCCAACAGCAACGTCATCGAGCAGACCATCAAGAACGTCGACACGACGTTCGACTACGACCGCAACCGGTTGAAGAGTTCGGTCACTTCCGGGTTCACCACCACCTACACCTACGACGACTTCGGTCGGCAGTCGCGCACCCTGCTGTCGGGCACCGAGACCGAGAAGTACACCTACGACGGCTTCGACCGGACCGTCGAGCACAAGAAGACCCCGGGCGGGACTACCGAGTACACCTACGACCCGCTGGACCGGCAGCAGACCCGTAAGAAGGATGGCGAGACCACCGACTTCACCTACATCGGTCTGACCGAGCAGGTGCTGGCCGAGGAGGAGGGTGGTCAGCTCCGTAAGACCTACCAGTACGGCCCGGACGGCAAACTGTTGTCGCAGGCGAAGTTCAAGGACGACGGCAGTTTCGAGACGTCGTACCAGGGCTACAACCCGCACACCGACGTCGAGCAGATCAGCGACGAGCAGGGTGACTCGCGGGCCACGTACGGTTACACGGCGTACGGGCAGAACGACGACGAGCAGTTCACCGGGGTGGACAAGCCGGACGCGTCGAACCCGCAGGATCCGGACCGGGAGCCGTACAACGCGTACCGGTTCAACGGTAAGCGGTTCGACCAGTCGACCGGCGACTACGACATGGGGTTCCGCAACTACGACCCGGGTCTGAACCGGTTCCTGACCCAGGACCAGTACAACGGCGCGCTGGCCGACATGGACCTGGCGACCGACCCGTTCACCAACAACCGGTACGCCTTCGGTGGTGGCAACCCGATCACCCAGGTGGAGATCGACGGTCACTTCTCGTTGAGCGATGTGGGTCACGCGGCGTTGGATGTGGCGGGTCTGGTGCCGGGTGTGGGTGAGGTTGCGGACCTGGCGAATGCGGCCTGGTATGCGGCGGAGGGTGACTACGGCAATGCGGCGTTGTCGGCGGCGTCGGCGGTGCCGTTTGCGGGGTACGGGGCGTCGGCGGTGAAGGGTGCGAAGTACGCGGCGAAGGGGGTTGATGCGGCGCAGTCGGCGTCGAAGGGTGCTGATGCGGCTGGTGGTGGTGCGAAGGCGGCGTCGAATGCGGCGCAGGGTGGTGGTAGGGCGGCTCCGTCGCCGGCGAAGGCGTCGTCCGGTGGTGGTGGCGCGACCGGCGGAAAGTCGGCCGGCGGTGGCGGTTCGGCCGGCCCCGCGAAGGCTGGCGGCGGTGGTGGTGCGGCGAAGTCCGCCGGCGGTGGTGGTGGTGGTGGTGCGAAGTCTGCCGGTGGTGGTACGGCGGCGTCGAAGGGTGGTAGTTGCCGGACGAACAGTTTCGTGCCGGGTACCACGGTGTTGATGGCCGACGGTAGTTACCGGGCGATCGAGGACGTCGAGGTCGGTGACGAGGTTGTTGCCACGGATCCGGAGTTGGGTGTCACCGAGGCGCGTCCGGTGGTGGATCTGATCGTCGGTGACGGCGAGAAGCAGCTGGTCGAGGTCACTGTCGACACCGATGGGGATGCGGGGTCGGCGACGGGTGCGGTGATCGCGACGGGTGGTCACCCGTTCTGGGTCGACGACCGGGGTCGCTTCGTTGACGCCGAGGACCTGCGGGCTGGTGACGATGTCCGGACCGCGGCGGGTGACCTGGTCGAGGTCGTCTCGACCAGGCAGTGGACCGAGACCCGCCGGGTCCACAACCTCACCATCGACGGCATCCACACCTACTATGTGGCAGCAGGCGACGCACCGGTCCTCGTACACAACTGCAATGAGACCTTTTATCGAGCGATGAGCGAGAAGGAGTTCAAGCAACTCGGAGACAACGGCGAGATAACTGTCAGGGGAACAGAAAACTTTGTTACCCAGTCGCGCTCATATCTGGGAGGCCTGCGGGATCGATTCTCGCGGCGCGGTGGTCGTAACGCGGAGAAGTATTCCGTATTGGTTCAGTATGACATGCAGCCGGGCACTCGCGATGCGCTTATCGGGGCGGGGAAGCTTCCAGGAAATATTGGTCAAGATGTTCGATCTGTGCATCTAAAAATGGAACGAGGGTTCGAAACTTTTGGGCTGAGGCCAGGTTCTGTCAATGTGTTCAACTCTAGGATTGTTGGTTTCAGGAGAATGGGCGATTGGTGATGCTTCCAAAGAATGATGCCGCGCTTGCTGAGGCGGTAGACGCTCACCTCGTTCGAGGTCCTGTTACTGATGAGGTTGTCTACGCTGTCCAGGGTCGATTCCCGGGAGCCGTCGACTCTGTGGAGCGCTGGATTCGCGTTGCAGCAGCGGCATGCGACTGGGGTAAGGTCGAGCGTTTCGCGAACTTGGGCGCGAAGTTGCATGCTCCCGGTCTCAGCCGGGTCATAATGGATCTGCTTGAGACGAACCATGCTGGCCTCAATCAGGAGGACCTTGTCGATATCCTCGGCGAGTTAATGGCGGCCGATGCGGCGGGTGTGATATTCCGAGTCGTCAAACGTTCCCTTGAATCTGATGCTCCCGCCTACTGGTTATGCCAGAAGGCGATACTTGCTCTGAGTGAGCTGGATTCCGATGAGGCGCGTCGATATCTGGCAGAGATGACGACTGATTCGTGGCCAGGTTTGATTCGTTGGCATGCTGCAGTGGCGCTATGCATCGAAGATGAACTTGGTTTTGATGAGGACTCAATGATGGCGTAAGTGATCCGATGTGCGAATCGTGAGCTAAGGGTGCCGGAATTGAGAACCTATCCTCGCGATTTGTAAGAGTCGGGCACTACGTCTACTTGAATAAATCACGAATCACGATGCAGTAAGAAGCTCCGCCAGGGCCTGCCCTGGCGGAGCTTCAGCATGGGACAGGAGGATTTCGACCATGTCTGGGCCATGACCGTTGGTGTAGAAGAGCGTCGAAGGGTGGTAGTTGCCGGACGAACAGTTTCGTGCCGGGTACCACGGTCCTGATGGCCGACGGTGGCTACCGGGCGATCGAGGACGTCGAGGTCGGTGACGAGGTTGTTGCCACGGATCCGGAGTTGGGTGTCACCGAGGCGCGTCCGGTGGTGGATCTGATCGTCGGTGACGGCGAGAAGCAGCTGGTCGAGGTCACTGTCGACACCGATGGGGATGCGGGGTCGGCGACGGGTGCGGTGATCGCGACGGGTGGTCACCCGTTGTGGGAAGATGACCGGGGTCGGTCCGCCGATGTCGAAGGCCTGAGCGGTCAGCCGGGCCGCTTATGATCCCCTATGACGGTGTGGAGCCAGTCGGACACTGGCGTACTGGTTGAGCTATGCGATGGCGGCGATGTCGCCGTCGTCGAAGTAGATCGCTTGGTGGAGGCGTCCGCCGAGGGCGGCGGCGTAGCGGGCGACGATGTCTTGGCCGGAGATCTTGCCTTGTTCGATCTGGGAGACGCGGCCTTTGGTGACCCCCATGCGGTCGGCGACCTGCTGTTGGGTCAGGCTGCGGGCGCGGCGTATCTCGGCGAGGCGGTGTCCGACCACGGTGGCGAGTAGTTCTTGCCTGCCTTCTTCGACGGCCTGCTCGCCGCCGGCACGCTCGACGTGAGCAGCGCGGATGTCGCGCCAGCGTACGTAGCTGCTCATGGCTGTCGGCCCTTCTCCTCGGCGCGTTCCTTCAGGTAGATCTCAAGGCGAACAGAATGCGTACGGTGCCGGGGCGCAGCTCCTTGAGGTTGGCGATCGACGATCCGTGGATCGTGTCGACCAGCGGCCGGCCCAGCCCAGGGCCGGCGTCGGCGAGCAGGTCGATGGTGTGCACGACACGGGCGTGGGTGAGTGGATCGAGGCTGTCGATCCACTCCTGTACCTCGTTGACGAGGTAGATCTCCCACTCGCCCGTAGCCATTTTCGAAGTATAGCGGATGCTATACAAGGCGCAATCAGGTGCTCGGGTGGGGGCGCGAGATCGCCCACAGCAGGACGGAGGCGGCGACGAAGAAGAACGCCATCGACGCGGCCATGGGCAGCAGGGTGTCGTACCCGAGGAGACCGGTAAGCGGCGTGACCAGCGCGCCCACCAGGAAGCTGAGCCCGCCCTGCAGGGCGGCGGCGGTGCCGGCGGAGCGCCGGCCGGCCTCCTGGGCGAGGGCGGTGGTGGCCGGCATGGTGAAGCCCATGCCGCCGACGACGACACAGAGCAGAGCCCACGGCACGGCCAGCGGCACCCGGGCCGGGTCGACCAGGGCGGCGGCGAGCAGCCCCAGCGCGGCCAGGGTGGAGGCGGTCACCCCGACGGTACGCAGCCGCAGCGCGCCGACCCGGAACACCAGCATCCGGAAGAGCAGCCCGGCGCCGGCCATCGCGGCGGCGTTGGTGGCGAAGATGATCGTGTACCTCGACGGACTGACCGCGAAGGCCGACTGGAAGACGAACGACGACCCGCCGATGTAGACGAAGAAGCCGCCGACGGCCAGGCCGACCAGGGCGACGTGCCGCATGAACGACCAGTCTCCGGCCAGGTCGGCCAGGCGTGCGCCGGTCTGGCGCAGGCCGGCGGGTTGGCGGCGGTGCGCCGGTAGTGTCTCGGCGATGCCGAGGAAGACCGCGACGAACATCGCCACGCCGAGCCCGGCCAGCGCGGCGAAGACCGTACGCCAGGTGCCGTGGGCGAGGATCAACCCGCCGACGGCCGGGGCGACGACCGGGCCGAGGAAGGTGACCGAGGTGATCAGGCCGAAGGTGGCGGCGGCCCGGTCACCCCGGTGGGTGTCGGTGACCGTGGCTCGGCCCAGCGCCACCCCGCCGCCGGCCACGATGCCCTGCGCCAGGCGGGCCGCCACCAGGACCGGGCCGTTCGGGGCGACGGCACAGACCACCGACGCGACGGCGAACAGGGCGCAGCCGACCAGCAGCATCCGCCGACGTCCCCAGGCGTCGCTGAGCGGGCCGAGGAGGAGTTGCCCGACGGCCAACCCGACGATGAACGCGGTCAGGGTGAGCTGGGCGACGGCCGCGCTTGTCGGCAGGGAACGTTGCAGCTCCGGCAGGGCGGCGATGTAGGCGTCGGTGGCGAACGGGCCGACCCCGAGCAGGAGAATCAGGGCCACCAGCGACGGGGCCCGCGCGGGTGCGGCCGGGTGGGCCTTGCCGAGTGTGCCGTCGGTCTGCTGCGCCGCGGTCACCGGGGATCCTCCTTGACCAGCCGGGGGACCAGCCGTACGTAGGCCACCATGCCCACCACCTCCACCAGGGTCTGGGTCACCACGACCACCGCGGCGAGCGCCAGCTGCTCGGGCAGGGCCAGCGCCAGCGGGAGCACCACCAGGGAGTTGCGGGTCGCACCGCTGAAGACCACCGCCCGCCGCGCCGCCACGTCCAGCCGGAACACCCGGGCCACGCCCAGCCCGGCCACCGCCATCACCACCAGGAACAGCAGGTAGAACGGCACCACGGCGACCACCTCGGCGAAGCCCTCGCCCACCTTCGGCACCTGGGAGGCGACCACCACGAACAGCGTCGCGGCCATCAGCGGGACCATCGTGGCCCCGAACGCCCCGGTCACCACCATCCCGGCCCGGCGTCGTCCCGCCCAGGCCTGCGTCGTCCAGGCCAGCGCCAGCGGGATCACGATCAACACCAGGAAGGCCCGGACGAACGGCCCGGCTTCGACCGCGTCGGCCAGCTCCCCACCGAGAAACACCAGCAGGTACGCCGGCAGCAGCAGCATCTGCGCGATCAGCAGCAGCGGCGTGGCCGCCAACAGGCGTTCACTGCTGCCACCGGCCAGCCGGCTGAACACGATCACGTAGTCGACGCACGGGGTGAGCAGGACCAGCAGCACCCCCATCCGGACCGCCTGGTCGGCGGGGAGCGCCACGAACATCGCCGCCACCACCAGCGGCACCACCAGGAAGTTGACCACCAGCGTCGCCGCCACGAACCGCCCGTCCCGCAGCGAGGCCAGCAGCCGCCTCGCCGGGACCTGCAGGAACGTGACGTACAGCAGGGTGCCCAGGACCGGGTTGATCAGGTGTTCCAGTGCGGGGCCGGCGCCCGGGGCCAGCCAGCCCACCACCGCCCCCGCGACGATCGCGCCCAGGTAGACCACGACCTGGTGCCGCTCCATCCCGGCGACAACGTTCCGTCCGGAGAGCCCGCCCTTCCCGCCGACCACGCCCCGTCCGGAGGTCAGCATGCATCCATCACAGACTCCCTGGCAGGTCGTGCGGCGCGGTACCCCGGCACGATACCCTCCGACGTCGCCACCCCACGTCGAGCCGACCTCGGCGGGGGAACGGGGTCAGCGGCGGAACCTGCCGGCCGGGGTCGGGTAGCTCCGGCGTCCGGGATCGTGCTCGCCCAGAGGGTCGATCAACCGCGGCTCCAGGCCGCGCCGGAAACCGCGCTGAACGTCGGCACGCCCTCGGCACAGACACCCGCGAAGGCCGTTGACGGCCGGCCGCACGAGTAAACCCCCTGACCGAATGTTGCCTGGTCAGGGGGTTCTTCGTGCTGGTCGATCCTGGTGCCCCCGGCAGGATTCGAACCTGCGCCCCCGCCTCCGGAGGGCGGTGCTCTATCCCCTGAGCTACGGGGGCTCAGCGACTGGAGAAGACTAGCAAAGGTCCTCCCCGATCGCCGAATCGGTATCCGGTGTCGGGCTCAGGCGGCGAGCGGTCGGCCGCAGCTGGGTAGCGGGTGCAGCGCGATCCGACGGGGCAGCCGGCGAGGCCACTCGTTGCGGGGCCAGGAGCCGTCGATGATCAGGTGTACCGGCCGCTCCTGCGCGCCGCTGAGCCGCAATACGAAGTCGCGGGGGAGTGGCGGGTCGACCGACGGGGTGGTGATCATGAAACGCACCCGACCCCGGGACGACACCGCGGAGATCATGTCCGCCGCCGGCATGGTGCCGCGCAGGCGTACCCGGCCGATCCAGTAGACCTCGGCGAGGTGGTCCTGGGCGGCCCGGGTGATGGCCGGGTACTCCAGGCGTACCCAGTGCTCGACCGCGCCGACGCAGAGCCCGCAGGCCCGCTCGCGCGGCTCGCGTGGCCCCAAACCCCAGGCCCGCAGGTACGCCCCGACCGCGCCGTTCTCCAACGCCAGGCCGAACCGGCGCTGGATCAGGGCGCCCAGGCTCTGCCGGGTCCAGAGTTCCTCGTCCAGCCCGAACTCGTCGGGGTGGACCCCCCGCAGCACGTCGATGAGTTCGAGTTCCTGTTCGCGGCTGAGCGTTCCCGGCTCGCCCTGCCGATGTCCGCGACGGACGGCTGCCACCGTCCCGTCACCGCCGATGGTGTGCCGTCGGCACCAACTGGTCACCGACCGCCGCGCGTCTCTGAGTGCAACCCCCACGTCCTGCGCAACGAGCCCGAATCACTCCTGGTCACGATATGTGGGTAGAAAAACCCCCAACCGGCACAATCGAGCAAAACGCCCATAACCCACCCATGCTGCCTGACCGGCCCAGCGGGACCGGGCGGCCGTCCTCAACGTGGTCATGCCGTGAAAGATCTTGGAAAGAATCGGCCCCTCCGGGCGGAGTCAATACTTGGTTGCATCGATTCGGGCCACCCCACCCTGCTGTCGCGGTGGTGGGCGGGGTCAGGACTTCAGCCGCTCCAGCGCGTTGCGGAGATTGGTCAGGTCGGTCTGCTGGGTGTTCTTCATGGTCTGGGCGGTCCGGACCACGTCCGGCTCGTCGCTGCGCTCCAGCAGCCCGTCGATCATGTGGATGCCACCCATGTGGTGGGTGATCATCAGCTCCAGGAAGAGCACGTCCAGCTCCCGGCCCTGGGCGGTCTCCAGTCGGGCCATGTCCTGGGTGCTGGCCATCCCGGGCATCAGCCCCTCGTTGACCATCTCGGCCCCGTCCATCCAGGCCATCCGGGGCTGTGAGCCGGCCGGGTCCAGGTCCCACGAGCGCAGCCAGGTCTGCATGGTGCCCATCTCGCCCTGCTGGGCAAGCGCGATGTCCACCCCGATCTGGCGAACCTCGGAGTCGGTGCCGCGCTGGTAGGCGATCAGCCCCATGGCCACCGCCTGGGCGTGGTGGGTGGTCATGTCCCGGGCGAAACCCGCCTCGGCTGAGTTGTCGCCGGGGCGGGTCAGCCCGGGGGTGAGCAGGCCGCCGGCGTACCCGAGGAGCAGGCCGACCACGACGGCGGCGGCGAGCACCGCGGTGCCGAACCGGCGGGGCGTTGATCGGCCCCCGTCGGCGGCGGCCGGCGTCTCGACCTCGTCGCGGTCGGCGGTCACGGGTACGGTCATCGGCTCTTCTCCCTGGTCAGCCCTGCGTCTGCGGCATCTGCGAACCGTCGCGCGGGGTGGTCCCGGTGGCGGTGATGCCCTGCGAGCAGAGCGCGTTCGGGCCCTCGATCGAGGCGTTCACCCGCAGCGTCTTGACGAACTCGTCGATCCGGCTGTCGTCGGCGTTGTCCACCTTGAGCTGGTAGCCCCAGGCCTGCAACGAGATCGGCTTGTCCTGGCCCTGGAACGGGCTGAGCATCATCTTCTCGTTGCCGCGCACCTTCTCGGCGAGCGCCGTCACCTGGTCGGCCGGCAGGTCCGGGCGGTAGGTGATCCACACCGCGCCGTGCTCCAGGCTGTGCACCGCGTGCTCGCTGGCGATCGGAGCGTCGTAGACGTCGCCCATGCAGTTCTGCCAGCTGTCGTTGTGCGGCCCGGCCACCGGCGGGGACTGGGCGTACTGAACCGAGCCGGGTTGGTGGTTGCTGCCCTTGACCAGCTCCGGGTCGGTCTTGCGGAAGTTCGTGATGCCCTCGATACCGTCGGCCCGGTCCTCCCACGGCTTGGAGCCCTGGAAGGACGCCCAAGCGCCGTACCCGATGATGGCGGTGGCCAGGACCCCGACGGCGACGAAGAGCGCGATCGGGCCCCAGGCGCGGCCCTGGCTGACCTTGACCGGAGTGATCTTGCGGCCCTTGCCGCCACCGGCGCGGTTGCCCGGCCTGCCGGCACCGGCCTTGCCCCCGGTCTTGGCGTTGGCCCCGGTCTTGGCGCTGGCCGTGGGCTTGTCACCGGCGGCGGGCCGGCCAGCCGCCGGCTTCTTGCCGGTGCTGACCACGGACGGACGGCGCTGGTTGCCGCCCGGGGTACTGATGCTCATCGGGCCTCGTCAGGTCGGTCGGTCAGGGGAGCGGGCGGGTCGGGTCGGGTACGGGGTCGCCGCCGCGGGGACCGAGTCTACCCCCGATAACATGGTTCGGTGACTCCTGCTGAACTAGCCGAGGCCGTACTCTCCGCTGCCCACGCCGTCTTCGCCGAGCGGGGGCTGGACCGCGCCGCACTGCCCGGGCGGACCGCCGTGGAGCGACCCCGCAATCCCGAGCACGGTGACTACGCCTCGACGTTGGCCCTTCAGCTGAGCAAGAAGGTGGGCGTCCCGCCCCGGGAGCTGGCCACCGCCCTGGCCGAGCAGCTCGGCCGGACATCCGGCGTCAAATCGGTGGAGATCGCCGGTCCGGGCTTCCTGAACATCCGCCTCGACGCCGCCGCCGCCGGCCAGCTGGCCCGCGCGATCGTCGAGGCCGGCCCGGCGTACGGCGAGAGCGCCGTGCTCGCCGGCCAGAAGATCAACCTGGAGTTCGTCTCGGCCAACCCGACCGGCCCGGTGCACATCGGCGGGGTCCGCTGGGCGGCCGTCGGTGACGCGTTGAGCCGGCTGCTGCGGGCCACCGGTGCCGAGGTGGGCACCGAGTACTACTTCAACGACGCCGGTTCCCAGATCGACCGGTTCGCCCGGTCCCTGCTGGCTGCGGCCAGGGGCGAGCCGGCCCCCGAGGACGGGTACGGCGGGGCGTACATCGCCGAGATCGCCGAGCAGGTCCGGGCGAAGCGGCCCGAGGTGGGCACCCTGGACCCGGCCGCCGCCCAGGAGGTCTTCCGGGCCGAGGGCGTCGCGCTGATGTTCGAGGAGATCAAGGCGTCGCTGCGCTCCTTCGGGGTGGAGTTCGACACCTACTTCAACGAGAAGGACCTGCACGACCGGGGTGAGCTTGAGCACGCCCTGACCCGGCTGCGTGAGCAGGGCCACCTCTTCGAGGCCGACGGGGCCACCTGGCTGCGGACCACCGACTTCGGCGACGACAAGGACCGGGTGCTGCGCAAGTCCAACGGCGAGTGGACCTACTTCGCCGCCGACTGCGCCTACTACCTGGACAAGCGGGAGCGCGGCTTCGACCGGGTCGTGATCATGCTGGGCGCCGACCACCACGGCTACCTCGGCCGGATGAAGGCGATGGCGGCCTGCTTCGGCGACGACCCGGCGGTCAACCTGGAGATCCTCATCGGCCAGCTGGTCAACCTGGTCCGCGACGGTGAGCCGGTGCGGATGAGCAAGCGCGCCGGCACCGTGGTCAGCCTGGAGGACCTGGTCGACGCGATCGGGGTGGACGCCTCCCGGTACGTGCTGGCCCGCTACTCCAGCGACTCCCCGATCGACATCGACGTCGAGCTGTGGACCCGGGCCACCCGCGACAACCCGGTCTACTACGTGCAGTACGTCGCGGCCCGGACCGCCAGCGTCGGGCGCAACGCCGCCGAGGTGGGGCTGACCCGGGGTGACGCCGACGCGTTCCGCCCCGAGCTGCTCGACCACGACAAGGAGAACGAGCTGCTCAAGGCGCTCGCCGAGTTCCCGGCGGTGGTGGCCGCCGCCGCCGACCTGCGCGAGCCGCACCGGGTGGCCCGCTACCTGGAGGAGCTGGCCGGGGCGTACCACCGGTTCTACGACAACTGCCGGATCCTGCCGCGCGGTGACGAGGAGGTCACCGACCTGCACCGGGCCCGGCTCTGGCTCAACGACGCCACCCGTACGGTGATCGCCAACGGGCTGCGCCTGCTCGGCGTCTCCGCCCCGGAACGGATGTGAGCGCGGTGGACACCACGGGAGGGCGGGACTGATGCGGGCACACGAGGCCGGCGCGCTGCACGGTGACCTCGGCAACTCGGGGCCGCCGTGGCTGCGTACCCCGGGCGACGTCAACGACCTGGTGGCGCGACTGTGGCCGGGCAACGTGGCGCGGGCCGCCGACGGCGCGCTCGCCGTCGCGGGCCTGGGCGTCCGGGAGATCGCCGCCGAGTTCGGCACCCCGGTGTACGTGCTGGACGAGGACGACCTGCGCAGCCGCTGCCGGGACTTCCGGGCTGCCTTCCCGACCGAGGACGTCTACTACGCGGGCAAGGCGTTCCTCTGCCGGGCGGTGGTCCGGATGATCGCCGAGGAGGGCCTCTTCCTCGACGTCTGCACCGGCGGTGAGCTGGCCACCGCGCTGGCCGCCGGGATGCCGGCCGAGCGGATCGGCTTCCACGGCAACAACAAGTCGGTGGCCGAGCTGACCCGGGCGCTGGACGCCGGGGTGGGCCGGATCATCCTCGACTCGTTCACCGAGATCGACCGGCTCAGCGCGCTGGCCCGGGAGCGGGACGTGCGGCCCAAGGTGCTGATCCGGGTCACCGTCGGGGTGGAGGCGCACACCCACGAGTTCATCGCCACCGCCCACGAGGACCAGAAGTTCGGCTTCTCCCTGGCCGGCGGGGCGGCGATCGCGGCGGCGCTGCGCATTCTCGACGAGGACGTGCTGGAGCTGCGCGGTCTGCACTCGCACATCGGCTCGCAGATCTTCGACACCAGCGGGTTCGAGGTCTCCGCCCGGCGGGTGCTCGCCCTGCAGGCCCAGATCCGCGACGCCCGTGGGGTGGAGCTGCCCGAGCTGGACCTCGGTGGCGGCTTCGGCATCGCGTACACCACCCAGGACGACCCGTCGACCCCGGCCGACCTGGCCAAACGGCTCCGCAAGATCGTCGACGGGGAGTGCGCGGCGGAACGGCTCGCGGTGCCGCACCTGTCCATCGAGCCGGGCCGGGCCATCGTCGGGCCGGCCGTGTTCA
Organism: Micromonospora sp. WMMA1923; assembly: GCF_049179195.1. Lineage (NCBI taxonomy): Bacteria > Bacillati > Actinomycetota > Actinomycetes > Micromonosporales > Micromonosporaceae > Micromonospora > Micromonospora sp. WMMA1923. Next base: position 4,547,339 of record NZ_JBMHLZ010000001.1, on the reverse strand, counting down.
CCCTCTACGAGGTGGGCACGGTCAAGGACGTCGACGGGATCCGGACCTACGTCAGCGTGGACGGGGGGATGAGCGACAACATCCGGACCGCGCTCTACGACGCCTCGTACTCGGCGACCCTGGCCTCCCGGGCCTCCACCGCCCCGCCGCTGCTGGCCCGCGTGGTGGGAAAGCATTGTGAGTCCGGGGACATCGTGGTGAAGGATGAATTCCTGCCCGCCGACGTACAGCCCGGAGATCTTGTCGCGGTGCCCGGCACCGGTGCCTACTGCCGGAGCATGGCCAGCAACTACAACCATGTTCCCCGCCCGCCGGTGGTCGCGGTCCGCGACGGCCGGGCCCGGCTGATCGTCCGGCGGGAGACCGAAGAAGACCTGCTCGCATTGGATGTGGGATGACGTCACCTGTGCGCCTGGCCCTGCTCGGCTGTGGCACCGTCGGCAGCGAGGTGGTCCGCCTGCTGCACGCCCAGTCGGCCGACCTCGCGGCGCGGATCGGCGCCCCCCTGGAGATCGCCGGCATCGCCGTACGCCGCTTCGGCCGGGACCGGGGCGACCTGCCGGTCGACCCGGCCCTGTTCACCACCGACCCGCTCAGCCTGATCAAGTCCGACGACGTGGACGTCGTGGTCGAGATGGTGGGCGGGATCGAGCCGGCGCGGACCTGGCTGGTGGAGGCGCTGCGGGCCGGCAAGAGCGTGGTCACCGCCAACAAGGCCCTGCTGGCCGAGGACGGCGGGGCGTTGCACGACGCCGCCGCCGAGGGCGGTGCCGACCTCTACTACGAGGCCTCCGTGGCCGGCGCGATCCCGCTGCTGCGGCCGCTGCGTGAGTCGCTGCACGGGGACCGGATCAACCGGGTCACCGGCATCGTCAACGGCACCACCAACTTCATCCTCTCCGCGATGGACGCCACCGGCGCCGGGTTCGCCGAGGCCCTGGAGGAGGCGACCGAGCTCGGGTACGCCGAGGCCGACCCGACCGCCGACGTGGAGGGTTTCGACGCGGCGGCCAAGGCGGCCATCCTGGCCTCGTTGGCCTTCCACACCCGGGTCGGCGCGGCCGACGTGCACCGGGAGGGCATCACCGAGGTGACCGCCTCGGACATGGCCAGCGCCAAGGCGATGGGCTGCACCATCAAGCTGCTCTGCATCGCCGCCCGGGGCGTCGACCCGCAGGGCGGCGAGACGGTGAGCGTCCGGGTGCACCCGGCGATGATCCCGCTGAGCCACCCGCTGGCCAGCGTCGGTGACGCGTTCAACGCGGTCTTCGTCGAGGCCGAGGCGGCCGGCCAGTTGATGTTCTACGGCCGGGGCGCCGGTGGGGCGCCGACGGCCAGCGCCGTCCTCGGCGACGTGGTCGCGGTCGCCCGCAACCGGCTCGCCGGGGCCCGCGCGGCCAGCGAGTCGGCGTACGCCGACCTGTCGGTCCGGCCGATGGGCGAGGCGCTCACCCGCTACCACATCAGCCTCGACGTGGCCGACCGGCCGGGCGTGCTGGCCGCGGTGGCCGGCGTCTTCGCCCGGCACGACGTGTCGATCGCGACCGTGCGGCAGGGCTCGGCGGAGGCCGGCAGCGGCCGGGGTGAGGACGCCGACCTGGTCATCGTCACGCACGTGGCACCGGACGCGGCGCTCGCCGCGACCGTGGGTGAGCTGCGTGGTCTGGACACCGTCCGCTCGGTCACCAGCGTGCTGCGGGTCGAGGGCGCGGTGTGACGCGTCCGGGCCGGCGCGCCGGGTGCCGTCGGGCAGCCAGCGCGCCGGCGCGGACCAGTGGGGGAGCACCGGACGTGCTCCGGTGGTACGGGCGGGACGTCCCGCCAGGTGGGTCACGGCGGGTGTGACCGAGGTCGGTCGGGGTGGCTGGGCCACCCTGGAGAGGGCCCCCGGTTCCGGGGGCGACTAGGCGAGGAGAGCGACATGTGGCGGGGTCTGATCGAGGCGTACCGGGACCGGCTGCCGGTCACCGACGCCACGCCCGTCGTCACCCTGCACGAGGGGAACACCCCGTTGCTGCCGGCACCGGTGCTCTCCGCGCGGCTCGGCTGCGACGTCTACCTGAAGGTCGAGGGAGCGAACCCGACCGGCTCGTTCAAGGACCGGGGGATGACGCTTGCCGTCTCCAAGGCGGTCGGTGCCGGCGACAAGGCGATCATCTGCGCCTCGACCGGTAACACCAGCGCCTCCGCCGCGGCGTACGCGGCCCGGGCCGGGATCACCTGCGCGGTGCTGGTGCCGCAGGGCAAGATCGCGCTGGGCAAGCTGGCCCAGGCGCTGGTGCACGGCGCGAAACTGCTCCAGGTGCAGGGCAACTTCGACGACTGCCTGGCGCTGGCCGGCAAGCTCGCCCAGGACTACCCGGTGGCCCTGGTCAACTCGGTGAACCCCGACCGGCTGCACGGCCAGAAGACCGCCGCCTTCGAGATCGTCGAGGCCCTCGGCGACGCGCCGGACATCCACTGCCTGCCGGTCGGCAACGCCGGCAACATCTCCGCCTACTGGATGGGCTACTCCGAGGACCTCCGGGCCGGCAACGCCACCCGGACCCCGAAGATGTACGGCTTCCAGGCCGCCGGTGCCGCCCCGATCGTCACCGGCCAGGTGGTGCCCGAGCCGTCCACGATCGCCACCGCGATCCGGATCGGCAACCCGGCGAGCTGGACCCTGGCGGCCGACGCCCGGGACGCCTCCGGCGGGCTGATCGCGGCGGTCACCGACCGGGAGATCCTCACCGCGTACCGGCTGCTCGCCCGGGAGGTGGGCGCCTTCGTCGAGCTTGGCAGCGCGGCCAGCGTCGCCGGTCTGCTCCAGCAGGCGGCGGCCGGGATGGTGCCGGCCGGTTCGACGGTGGTCTGCACGGTCACCGGCCACGGCCTCAAGGACCCGGAGTGGGCGATCTCCACCGCACCGGCCCCGATCACCATCGCCAACGACCCGCTCTCCGCCGCCCGCTCCCTAGACCTCGCCTGAGGTGTAAGGAAGGGCCCCCGCTTAACGCCTACGGTAGAGCGGGGGGCCCTTCTCACCACCGTCAGCCCGGGTGCCCCCCGGGCCGGCGGTCACGACGGTCGGTGCGGCGGCGCGGGCGGCTTTCGCCCCGTCCGGCGGGCGCGGGCCCGTGGACCGAACCGTGTCGGGCACCCTGTCGCGTCGCCGCCGGCACCGCGTCGGGTCCTGCGAGCTGCCTTCGGCACCGCGCCGCACCCTCCGCCCATCCGCCAGGGTGCGCAGGCGCGTCGACTGGGCCGCGTCGCGCATCCGGCGGCGGGGCGCAGGCACGTCGACCCGGGCAGCGTGGGGGTGACCGCGTCGGGCACACTGCTCATGCCGACCAGGGCCCGCTGTCACCCCAGCCTTCTTCCCGTCGAATCAGTCTCTCTCCAGGAGTGAGCCACGCCGATGTCGCTGCTCGCCAGATTCAGCCTCGCCAACCGAGGGCTGGTAGCCCTCATCGCGGTGGTGACCACGGCATTCGGACTGTTCGCCGTGCCGTCGCTCAAGCAGCAGCTCCTGCCGTCGCTGGAGTTCCCGGCCGCGTTCATCGTGGCCGGCTATCCCGGTGCTGGTCCGGAGATCGTGGAATCGCAGGTCACCGAGCCGATCGAGAACAGTCTCCAGGGGATCGCCGGCCTGGAGGAGATCACTTCGACCTCGCGCGAGGGCCTGACCACCGTCCAGGTGACGTTCGCCTTCGGCACCGACCTGGACGACGTGGTCAACAAGATGCAGACCGCGTTGAGCCGGATCGACGCGCAACTGCCGGCCGACGTGGACCCGCAGGTCATCGCGGGCAGCACCGACGACCTGCCGGCCATGGTGATCGCGGCGGCCACCGGCTCCGACGAGCGGGCCCTGGCGGGCCGGCTGCGCGACACGGTCGTACCGGAGCTGGAGTCGATCGACGGGGTACGGACCGTCGAGGTGACCGGTGACCGCGACGACGTCGTGGTGATCACCCCGGATCCGGCCAAGCTCGCCAAGGCCAAGCTCGCCCCGACCGCGATCGGCACGGCGTTGAAGACCAACGGCGTGGCGGTGCCGGCCGGCGCGGTCAGCGACGGGGCGCGGTCGTTGACCGTGCAGGTGGGTGCCCCGATCACCACCCTGGACGAACTGCGCGGGATCGCCCTCGTACCGTCGGACTCGAAGGCCGCCCCGGTCAAGCTCGGCGACGTGGCCACGGTGGAGCAGCAGCTCGCGCCGCCCACCGCGATCACCCGTACCAACGGGCAGGACAGCCTGGGTATCGCGGTCACCGCGGCTCCCGACGGCAACGCGGTGGCGATCTCCCACGAGATCCGCGACCGGCTCACCGAGCTGGAGACCGCCGCCGGTGCCGACCTGACGGTGATCTTCGACCAGGCCCCGTTCGTGGAGAAGTCCATCGAGACGTTGAGCACCGAGGGTCTGCTGGGTCTGGTGATGGCGGTCATCGTCATCCTGGTCTTCCTGCTGTCGATCCGCTCCACCGTGGTCACCGCGGTGTCGATCCCGTTGTCGGTGCTGGTGGCGCTGCTCGCGTTGTGGATCGGGGACTACTCGCTGAACCTGCTCACCCTCGGCGCGCTGACCATCGCGGTCGGGCGGGTGGTGGACGACTCGATCGTGGTGCTGGAGAACATCAAACGCCACCTGGAGTACGGCGAGGAGAAACGCGAGGCGATCCTCGGCGCGGTCCGGGAGGTCGCCGGTGCGGTGACCGCATCCACGTTGACCACGGTGGCGGTCTTCGCCCCCGTCGCGCTCGTCGGCGGTTTCGTCGGGCAGCTCTTCGCGCCGTTCGCGATCACCGTCACGGTGGCCCTGCTCGCCTCGCTGCTGGTCTCGCTGACCGTGATCCCGGTGCTGGCGTACTGGTTCCTGAAGCCACCGGCCGTCTCCGACGAGCAGGCCCGCCGGGCCGCCGAGGCCAGGGAGCTGCGCAACCCGCTGCAGCGGGCGTACCTGCCGGTCATCGACTTCGCCACCCGGACCCGACGGACCCGGTGGATCACGGTGGGGGTGGGGCTGGTCGTGCTCGCCGGCACCTTCGGGCTCTCCCGGCAGCTGGAGACCAACTTCCTGGACGACTCCGGCCAGGACACCCTGAACATCACCCAGCAGCTGCCGGCGGGCACCGGGCTGGCCGGCACCGACCAGGCCGCCCGCCAGGTCGAGGCGGTGCTGGCGCGTACCGACGGGGTGGAGAGTTACCAGGTCACCGCCGGCGGCGGGGACAACCCGTTCGCCGGGGGCGGGGGCAACGAGACCGCCTCCTACTCGGTGGCGCTGGACGGCGAGACCGACGCCGCAGAGCTGCGCGAGAAACTGCGTCGGGAGCTCGACGGTCTGGGCGACGGCGTCGGTGAGATCACCTTCGGCGGTGGTCAGGGCGGGGCCGTCGCCAACGAGATCCGGGTGATCGTCCAGGCTCCGGACCCGGAGGTGCTGGCGCGGGCCGCCGAGGAGGCCCGGCGGGCGATGGCCGAGACGCCCGAGGTGGCCGATGTCTCCACCAGCCTGGCCGAGCGGGTCCCGCGGGTGGAGGTCGTCGTCGACCGGATCGCGGCGGCCCGGGCCGGGCTCACCGAGGCGGCGGTCGGCCAGCTCGTCGCCCAGGTCTACCGGGGCACCCCGCTGGGGCAGGTCTCGGTCGACGGCGCACAGCGCGCCGTGGTGCTCGCCGGTACCGGCAAGCCGCCGTTGACCGTCGAGGAGCTGCGGGCTCTGCGGGTCGGCCCGGTCACCCTCGACGACATCGCCGAGATCAGGCAGTCCGAGGGGCCGCAGCAGATCACCCGGATCGACGGGGACCGCAGCGTCTCGGTCACCGGCACCGCGACCGGGTCCAACCTCGGCGCGACCAGCCAGGAGCTGCGCGACCGGCTGGACGGCCTCGACGTGCCGGGGGCGACGTTCACCCTGGGCGGGGTGAGCGCCGACCAGGAGGAGGCCTTCGCCGACCTGGGACTGGCGGTGCTGGCCGCGATCGCGATCGTCTTCCTGATCATGGTGGCGACGTTCCGGAGTCTGGTCCAGGCGCTGATCCTGCTGATCTCCGTACCGTTCGCGGCGATCGGGGCGATCGGGCTGCTCCTGGTGACCGGTACCCCGCTGGGGGTGCCGGCGCTGATCGGCGTGCTGATGCTGGTCGGCATCGTGGTGACCAACGCGATCGTGCTGCTGGATCTGATCAACCAGTACCGGGAGCAGGGGATGGGGATCCGGGAGGCGGTGGTCGAGGGTGGCCGGCGCCGGCTGCGTCCGATCCTGATGACCGCGGTCGCCACGATCTTCGCGCTGCTGCCGATGGCCTTCGGGCTCACCGGTGAGGGTGGTTTCATCTCCCGACCGCTGGCGATCGTGGTGATCGGTGGTCTGCTCAGCTCGACGTTGCTGACCCTGGTCCTGGTGCCGACGCTGTACGCGATGGCCGAGCACACCAAGGAGTCGTGGCGGGTCCGTCGCGCCGGCGCCGCCGCGGCCGGAGCAGACCCCGACGGTTCCGCCGGAGCGACACCGCGCGAGCCGGTCACCGTCGGGGCGGACACCGGACGGTCGACCGGCCGGGACTCCACCGGGCCGGCCGCCGGGGCCACCGCGGGCAAGGGCACCGCGGGCGGGACCACCGCCGCGAAGGGCACCGCGGGTGGGGCCACCGCGGGCGGGACCACCGCCGCCGGGGGCACTGCCGGCGGGGCCACCGCCGAGCGGGAGGCCGACGCGCCGGCCACCCGACCCGCCCCCTCGGGCGCCCTGGTCGACGGTACGGACCAGTTCGAGGTGTTGCGGCTGCCGAAGAGCCGGCGTTCGCCGCTGCCGCCCGCCGAATGATCTCTATCCGGTAGTGAAACGCCCTGGTGGGAGCCCCGCCGGGGCGTTTCACTGTCCGGTCTTGTCGATACCGGTCGACCCATCCCGCGTGTACTCTGAGTAAGTAGAAATGTACTCAGAGTCGTGATCGGGGTGTTCACGTGGGTCAGGAGCGGGCCGGCACCGGCGCCACCGGCCGGTGGCACCGGCGCGCTGTGCTGCGGCGGGCCGCGCTCCTCGCCGGGGGGACCGCGGTCGGTGCGGTGGCGACCGCGGAGGGCATCCGGGTGGCCGATCGGCACCACCCGCTGCCGGACGGGGCGGCCAGCACCACCCTGGGCAACCGCCGGCAGGACGTCGGCTCCGGCCGGCTCTCCATCGTCTGGGCGGGTGCTCCGCGGGACGACCTGGTCGCGTTGACCTTCGACGACGGGCCCGCGCCACAGTGGACCCCGATGGTGCTGGACATCCTCGATCGGTACGCCGTACCGGCCACCTTCTTCCTGGTCGGCCAACGCGTCGAACGCCACGGCGACCTGCTGCGGGGCCGGTTGACCGGTCACGACGTGGGCAACCACAGCTGGGCGCACCGGGACCTGGCCCGCCTCGACGCCGCCGGGGTGCACGACGACCTGCGCCGCAGCCACGACGTGATCACCGAGGTCGCTGGGGCGCCGCCCCGGCTGTTCCGACCGCCGTACGGGCATCTCGGCGGCGCGGTGCTGCACGCCGCCGTCCGGCTGGACTACCGGTTGGTGCTCTGGTCGCTGCAGATGCGTGAGCGGGAGTTCCCCGACGACCCCACCGGACACGCCCGGCGGATCCTGGCCGACGTCCGGCCCGGCACCATCCTGCTGGCGCACGACGTCGGCGTCGCCGACCGGCTGGTGGCGTTGCATGGCCTACCGACCCTGATCACCGGCCTGCGGGAGCGGGGCTTCACCTTCGTCACGGTGTCGCGGTTGCTGCAGAACGACGCCCGGTCGGCGGGTGCCGGGTAGGGTACGGGCACGTGGCTTCCACGTGGTCGGTCCTCACCGGGAACCGGAACTTCCGTCATCTATTCCTGGCCCAGATGGTGGTCTTCGGTGCCGACTGGTTCCTGATGGTGCCCCTGCTCGTGCTCCTGCCCGACCTGACCGGCAGCGGGGTGTGGGGCGCGTTGGTGCTGGCCGTGGACACCGGGGTGGTGGCGCTGCTGTTGCCGTACACCGGCACCGTGGCGGATCGGCTGGACCGCAAGCGCGTCATGATGGTGGCCAACGGCGCGGCCCTGCTCGGGACGCTGCTGCTGCTCGGGGTGAACAGCGCCGGGACGGCCTGGTTGGCGATGCTCGGCATCGGCGTGATCGCGGTGGCGAAGGCCTTCTACTCGCCGGCCGCCCAGGCGGCGCTGCCCAATGTGCTCGACCCCGGTGAACTCGCCGCCGGCAACGCGGTAGCCGGTTCCGCCTGGGGGACCATGACCGTCGTCGGTGCCTCCCTCGGCGGGCTGCTCAGTGCCTGGGTCGGCCCGTACGCCTGCTTCTGGGTGGCCGCCGTCGGCCTGGCGCTGGCGGCCGGCCTCGCCGCGCTCATCCGCCGTCCCCTCCAGGCGCCCCGCGACAACGCCGTACCCGCCCAGCGCACCTGGGCGGCGATCCGGGAGGCGTTGGGCTACATCGGACACCGGCCCCGGGTGTTGGCGCTGGTCACCGTGAAGTCCGCGGTCGGCCTGGGCAACGGGGTGCTTACCGTGTTCCCCCTCCTGGCCGGGGTGTACGGCGTCGGCGCGGCCGGCACCGGCCTGCTGTTCGCGGTGCGCGGCGCGGGGGCGCTGGTCGGGCCGATCCTGATGCGACGGGTGCTGACCAGACGGTCCTGGCTGCTCACCGGGCTCGCCCTGTCCATGTCGCTGTACGGGTTGGCCTACCTGGGCACCTCGGTGGTCTCCTGGTTTCCGCTGGTGCTGGTCCTGGTCTTCGTGGCGCACTTCGCCGGCGGCAGCAACTGGGTGATGTCGAACTACGCCCTGCAGGGTGAGGTGCCCGACCGGCTGCGTGGGCGGGTCTTCGCCACCGACATGATGTTGGCCACCCTGGCCATCTCGGTCAGTCAGCTGGTGGTCGCCTCGGTGGTCGACCTGGTGGACGAGCGGGTGGTCCTCGCCGGCTGTGGCCTGGTCACCGTGGTCTACGCGGTCGGCTGGCGGATCGCCACCCGACGACTCTCCCTCGCCGACCCGGCCGCCGGCATCGATCCCGTGCCGTCGGACGGGCCCGTGCTGTCGGACCGTACCGGTTCGTCGGCTGATCCCGCGTCGTCTGCCGGCCGGAGCTCGCCGGGTCGGCGGTGAGCCATAGCATGAGGCCGTGCCGACGACATTCGAAACCGGGCCGGTCCGGGTCCGCGTCCCCGCCACCAGCGCCAACCTGGGGCCTGGCTTCGACGCCCTGGGGCTGGCCCTGGGGCGGTACGACGACGTGGCCGCACAGGTGTCGGCCGGTGGGGTGCGGGTGACGGTGACCGGTGAGGGCGCCGGTGACCTGCCGGACGACGAGCGGCACCTGGTGGTCCGCGCCATGCGGGCCGCCTTCGACGTGCTCGGCGGTCAGCCGTCGGGGCTGACCGTGGAGTGTGTCAACCGGATCCCGCAGGCCCGTGGGCTGGGCTCCTCGTCGGCGGCGATCGTCGCCGGGGTGCAGCTGGCCCGGGCCCTGGTGGTCGACGGTACGACGACGATGGACGAGGCCGCGGCGCTGCGCCTGGCCGCCGAGATCGAGGGCCATCCGGACAATGTCGCGCCGTGCCTGCTGGGCGGGTTCACCGTGGCCTGGACCGAGCCGTCCGGGGCGCGGGCGGTCTCGCTGCCGGTCGCCGAGGGCGTCGCACCTACCGTTTTCGTGCCGACCCGGCAGGGACTGACCGCCGAGGCCCGGGCCGCGTTGCCGGCCACCGTGCCGCACGGCGACGCCGCGCTGACCGCCGGGCGGGCCGCGCTGCTGGTTCACGCCCTGACCGCCGAGCCGGGTCTGCTGCTGCCGGCCACCGTCGACCGGCTGCACCAGCAGTACCGTGCCGCCGGCATGCCCGAGACGTACGCCCTGGTCAGCGCCTTGCGTGCGGCGGATGTGGCGGCTGTGGTCAGTGGGGCCGGGCCGACCGTGCTGGCCTTCACCGACCCCGGTACGGGCTTCGACCCGGGAATGGATTGCCAGATCTGGCGGTTGCCGATAGACGTCAGCGGTGCCACCCTCGGCCGGGGTAGACTTGGACACGCCGAGCGGGACCCTGTTGCCGCAGGTCGGAAGAGTTGATTACGCTCTAGGCCTAGCACAGCCGCGAAGCATGCGATCTCCTGCGGGTCGGCGCACCCCCGAAGCTCTCGGCGGTCAGCCCGTCACCCCTGCCAAAGGCCACGCCGCGCCGCAGTTTCCACAGGTCGTTGCAGGCGGCGCTGCCTGCCCACCGAGTTTGGTGGGCCGGTAAACCGACCGGCTGCTGTGTCACAGACTCCCGCGACGCGTCATGCGAGGCGGGTGCACCGAGGCCGCCCGGCCACCTGGTTTCGACTCCGGGCAGTCCGGCCTATCGAGGGAAGGATTCCATTGAGCGACACCACCGACGTGACGTCGGATGTTTCCAACGTCGCTGGCGATGCCACCACCGCCGCCGCCCCCACCCGTCGTCGGCGCAGCGGTACCGGCCTGTCCGCGATGCTGCTGCCGGAGCTGCAGAGCCTGGCCGCGTCGCTCGGCATCTCCGGTACGGCTCGCATGCGCAAGGGCGAGCTGATCAGCGCGATCACCGAGCGGCAGGGCGGATCGGCGGCGGGGACCCCTCGACCACGGGCTGAGGTCGCGGCTGCCGCCGGCACCGGCGTCCGTGAGGAGGTCCACGCCGAGGTGCGGGAGACCGCGCCGCGTCCGGCCACCGAGCAGGCACCGGCGGAGCCCGCCCCGGTCGTGACCGAGGGACGGGCCCGGACCCGTCGGAGCCGGGCCACCGCCGCGGAGGCTCGACCCACCGAGGTACGCACCGACGAGGTGCGGACCGCCGAGCCGGCGGGTGAGCCGGCGGAGCGTACCGAGAACCGGGCCGAGCGCCCCGAGCGGTCGGAACGTGCCGACCGGGGTGAGCGTGGCGAGCGGGCCGACCGTGGCGAGCGCGCCGACCGTGAGCGGGCCGACCGTGGCGAGCGCGCGGAGCGGGGTGACCGTGGCGACCGCAACGAGCGGGGCGACCGGGGTGACCGTAACGACCGGAGCGACCGTAACGACCGGGGTGACCGGGCCGAGCGCTCCGACCGTAACGAGCGGGCCGAGCGCAACGAGCGGTCCGACCGGGACCGTAACGACCGGGACCGCAACGACCGGGACCGCAACAACGACCGGGACCGTGGCGACCGTGGGGCGCGTGCCGACCGGGACAACGACAACGACGACGACGACGGCGGCGGCCGTCGGGGTCGGCGCAGCCGCTTCCGCGACCGTCGTCGCGGCCGTGGCGACCGGGCCGAGGGCGGCACCGACGGCGGCCGTGAGCCGCAGGTCAGCGACGACGACGTGCTCGTTCCGGTGGCCGGCATCATCGACGTGCTGGACAACTACGCCTTCGTCCGGACCACCGGCTACCTGGCCGGTCCGAACGACGTCTACGTCTCGATGTCGCAGATCAAGAAGTACGGCCTGCGGCGGGGCGACGCGATCACCGGCGCGGTCCGCGCGGCCCGCGACGGCGAGCAGCGGCGGGACAAGTACAACCCGCTGGTCCGGCTGGACACGGTCAACGGCATGGAGCCCGAGGAGGCCCGGCACCGGCCCGAGTTCTACAAGCTGACCCCGCTGTACCCGCAGGAGCGGCTGCGGCTGGAGACCGAGCCGCACATCCTCACCACCCGGGTCATCGACCTGGTCACGCCGATCGGCAAGGGGCAGCGGGCGCTGATCATGTCGCCGCCCAAGGCCGGTAAGACCATGGTGTTGCAGGCGATCGCCAACGCGATCACCCACAACAACCCGGAGTGCCACCTGATGGTGGTGTTGATCGACGAGCGGCCCGAAGAGGTCACCGACATGCAGCGCTCGGTCAAGGGCGAGGTCGTCGCGGCCACCTTCGACCGTCCGCCGCAGGACCACACCACGGTCGCCGAGCTGGCCATCGAGCGGGCCAAGCGCCTGGTCGAGCTGGGCCACGACGTGGTCGTACTGCTCGACTCGGTGACCCGGCTCGGGCGGTCGTACAACCTGGCGGCGCCGGCCAGCGGCCGGATCATGTCCGGTGGTATCGACTCGACCGCGCTCTACCCGCCGAAGCGTTTCCTCGGTGCGGCCCGCAACATCGAGAACGGCGGCTCGCTGACCATCCTGGCCACCGCGCTGGTGGAAACCGGTTCGGTGATGGACACGGTCATCTTCGAGGAGTTCAAGGGCACCGGCAACGCGGAGCTGAAGCTGGACCGGAAGATCGCCGACAAGCGGGTCTTCCCGGCCATCGACATCCACACCTCCGGTACCCGTAAGGAGGAGATCCTGCTCGCGCCGGAGGAGCTGGCCATCACCCACAAGCTCCGCAAGGTCCTGCACTCGCTGGACTCGCAGGCGTCGCTGGACCTGCTGCTGGACCGCCTCAAGCAGTCCCGTACCAACATCGAGTTCCTGATGCAGATCGCCAAGTCCACCCCCGGCGAGTGACCTGTCCGTTCCCACCCCGTCTGGTGTGATCGTGCCCCCACGGGCGCGGCGTGGTCCGTCGTGCCCTCGCGGGCGCGGTGACCACCGTCCCGGTGAAGTTGCCGGGCCCGGCGGGGTGGGGACGGGACGGTGGTGGGAATGCGGGAACAAGGGCGTGCGTTGGAGCAGCCGGAACAGTCGTGTGGCCCGGTCGACGGGTCGGCGTACGCCCATGGCACACTGGTCAATCGGCCACCGGTTCCGGTTCACGCCCGTTCCCGATCATGCTCGGGGCAGCGCGGGCGACCCGGCGACCAACGATGAAAGGACCGAGGCGACATGAAAGCCAACATTCACCCGCAGTACGTGACCACCGAGGTCTCCTGCTCCTGCGGCAACTCCTTCACGACCCGCAGCACCGCCAAGGGCGGCTCGATCCACGTCGAGACCTGCAGCGCCTGCCACCCGTTCTACACCGGTAAGCAGCGCGTTCTCGACACCGCGGGCCGGGTCGCGAAGTTCCAGCAGAAGTACGCCAAGGTTCAGGCCAAGAAGGACAAGTAGCCCCACCGACGACGCCCGCGTCCGGCTCACCGCCGGACGCGGGCGTTCGTCCGTTTCACCGGGCCCGCCGTCCCCGCCGTCCCCGCCGGCCCTGCCGGTCCGTCGCGTCGTCCCTGTCCGCTGCGGCCCCGCCGGTCCGTCGTCTCCTGTCTGTCCGTCGCCTCCCGTCTGTCCGCCGTGTTGTCGTCGAAGGAGCACCCCCGTCATGAGCAGTGAGCGCCTGACCGCCCTCCTCGACGAGTACGCCGAGTTGGAGAAGCGGCTGGCCGACCCGGGGCTGCACACCGACCAGAACACCGCCCGGCGGGTCGGTCGCCGCTACGCCGAGCTGGTGCCGTTGCACAAGGCCGCCGGTGAGCTGGAGCAGGCGCGGGCCGACCTGGCCGCGGCCCGGGAGTTGGCCGCCGAGGACCCCACCTTCGCCGCCGAGACCGAGGCCATCGCGGCGACCCTGCCGGCGCTGGAGGAACGCCTCGCCGAGCTGCTGATCCCCCGGGACCCGCACGACGCCAAGGACGTCATCGTCGAGATCAAGGCGGGCGAGGGCGGTGAGGAGTCGGCGTTGTTCGCCGGCGACCTGCTGCGGATGTACACCCGGTACGCCGAGCGGCACGGTTGGGTCACCGAGGTGATCGACGCCCAGGACTCCGACCTCGGCGGGGTGAAGGACGTCTCGTTGGCGATCAAGACCCGGGGCGTGCCGGACGGTGGCAACGGCGTGTGGTCCCGGCTCAAGTGGGAGGGTGGCGTGCACCGGGTGCAACGCGTACCGGTCACCGAGTCGCAGGGACGCATCCACACCAGCGCCGCCGGGGTGCTGGTGCTCCCCGAGGCCGAGGACGTCGACGTCACCATCGACCCGAACGAGCTGCGGATCGACGTCTTCCGCTCCTCGGGGCCGGGCGGCCAGTCGGTGAACACCACGGACTCGGCGGTCCGCATCACCCACGTGCCCACCGGCATCGTGGTCTCCTGCCAGAACGAGAAGTCCCAGCTCCAGAACCGCGAGCAGGCGATGCGGATCCTGCGGGCCCGGCTGTTGGCCGCCGCCCAGGAGCAGGCCGACGCGGCGGCCTCGGACGCCCGGAAGGCCCAGGTGCGTACGATGGACCGCTCGGAGCGCATCCGCACCTACAACTTTCCGCAGAACCGGATCACCGACCACCGGATCGGCTACACCGCGTACAACCTGGACCTGACGCTCGCCGGTGAACTGGACGGCGTACTCGACGCCCTGGCCGACGCCGACCGGACCGCCCGCCTGGCCGGCGGCACCGACCTGGCCCGACGCTGAGGCCGGGCCCGGGCGCCCACCTGGCCGGGCCGGGTCCGGTGGATGCGCGTCAGGAGTCGGGTAGGCGCTTCCCGGCGGGCGGCACCGCCCGCCCGGCGGCCTCGAACGCGGTGTGCAGGGCCTCGCGTAGGCCGGGCCCGGCACCTCCGCTGACCGGCGCGAACCCGACGCTGACCCCGACCGGGGTGCCGGGCACCAGGGACTCCCAGTCCTCGGCCCGCACGGCCGCGTCGATCCGGCGGCCCACCTCGGCCGCCGCGGTCATCCCCGCGCCGGGCAACACCACCACGAACTCGTCCCCGCCGTAGCGGGCCACGAAATCACCGCGCCGCATCACCCGGTTGATCACTCCGGCGACCCGTTGCAGCACCAGGTCACCGGAGTGGTGGCCGTGCCGGGCGTTGACCGCCGCGAAACCGTCGAGGTCGCAGACCCCGATCACCACCCGTTCGCCCCGGGTGACGGTGGCGGCGATGTACCGCTCCAACCGGCGTCGGTTGGGCAGCCCGGTCAGCGGGTCGGTCAACGCCTCACCCTCGTACCGGGCGGCCTCGCGGCGCATCTCCTCGTGGTCGATGCGGGCGGCGACGCCGTCGATGTAGACGTCGCGCAGCCGGTCGTTGCGCTGGGCGGCGAGCCGGAACGCCAACCGGTCGGCCCGGTGTGCCGCCGCGTGGTCGCCGGCTCCGGCGAGCGCGATGCTGCGCAGCCGGGCCGATTCGGCGGCACCGAGCGTCTCGTGCGAGATCCGGACCCGGTCCAGCCAGGTCACCGCCTCGATCGGGCGGCCGTCGGCGACGGCCAGGCAGACCTGACCGAGCTGACGCATGTCCCGGGCCCGGGCGCTGTCCCCGCCGTGGCCGAGCAGCCGGGCCGCGTCACCCTCCGCGCCCGCGGCGACCGGGTCACCGAGGGCGACCCGTCGGGCGGCGGCGTAGCCGTAGGCGGCCAGGCTGCTCGGGCGCAACTGCCCCGCCCGGCCGACCCGGCGGTACTGGTCGAGGTCGATGGCGATGTCCCGGAGCACCCGCAGGCAGCCGTCGCTGTCGCCGTTGTGGTCCAGGGCGACCGCGTTGCGCAGCCGGATCCCCGGCGCGGCGAAGGTCTCCTCGGGTATGCCGACCGCCGTGCCGAGCTGCCGGGCCCGTTCGATCGCGCCCAGTGCGTACCCGTGGAAACCGAGGTAGGAGTAGGCCATCGCGAGGTCGTGCCAGCCCCAGGCGGTGTCCCGGTCCTCCTCGTCGACCGCGCCGAGCGCCCGGGCCGCCCGGACCAGGTGGACCACGCACCGGTCCAGCGCGCCCTGGTGCTGGGCGGCGAGGGCGGCGAGGGCGTTCAGATGCCCGTGCAGGTAGGGCTCGGCGAGGTCGCGGACCGCACCGGAGGCCTCCTCGATGGCCCGGGTGAACTCCGCCGTACGACCGAGATTGATCACCGCGGAGAGGCGTTGCACCAGGGCGTCCGTCCGGGCGTACGGGTCGGCGGTGGTGCGGATCACCCGGTCCAGGAGGCGGTACGCCTCGGCCGAGCAACTTGCTTCCTGCAAGGAGCGGGCCTGCCGCAGAGCGTCAACCTGGTCGGTGACCCGGTCGAGCCAGCCCACCCGTACCCCTCTCGTCGACGCGTGCCCGCGCGCATCGTTGGCCGATGACGCGCCGGACCCATCATGATTATCCAGTGACCACCGGTCTTGGACACCCCCCGAGGGGTATGGAACCGCAACGACCTTCCGTGGCGGTGGCCCGGGTGGCCCGCGAACTGGCCCGCGCCGGCGTGGCGTCGGCCCGCGTCGAGGCGGAGCTGCTCGTCGCCCACGTGCTCGGGGTGCCCCGGGGACGGCTGGCGTTGGCCGACCCGCTCGCCGCCGAGCAGACCGCCCACCTGGCGGACCTGGTACGCCGTCGGGCCACCCGGGAGCCGTTGCAGCACCTGACGGGCCGGGCCGCCTTCCGGTACCTGGACCTGCGCGTCGGACCGGGGGTGTTCGTCCCCCGACCGGAGACCGAACTGCTCGCCGGCTGGGGCGTCGAACAGGCCCGACGTACGGAGAATCCGCTGGTCGTGGACCTGTGCAGCGGGTCCGGGGCGATCGCGTTGGCGGTCGCCGGTGAGGTGCCGCAGGCCCGGGTGGTGGCCGTCGAGCGGTCCCCGGCCGCGCTGGACTGGCTGCGCCGCAACGTGGCCGACCGGGTCGCCGCGGGGGACCGGCCGGTCGAGGTGGTGGTCGCCGACGTCACCGATCCGCAGCTGCTGGCCGGGCTCACCGGCCGGGTGGACGTGCTGCTCTGCAACCCGCCGTACGTGCCCCGTCGGGTGGGCGTACCGGAGGAGGTGGCCGGGCACGATCCGGACGAGGCGGTGTTCGGCGGCGCGGACGGACTGTCGGTGATCCGACCGGTGGTCGCGGCGGCGGCGCGGTTGCTGCGACCCGGCGGGACGCTGGGCCTGGAACACGACGACACGCACGGTACGACGGTGCCGGAGCTGCTCGCCGCCGATGGCCGCTTCGCCGCCGTCGTCGACCATCCGGACCTGACCGGGCGCCCCCGGTTCGTCACCGCGTCCCGCCGATCGGACGCCTGTCACGCCGCAGGTGGCACGGCGTGGCAGACTGGCTCCTCGTGATGCTCTACGACTGCCGGTCGCCCGCCGATCGGGACCGCGGCATCGCCGCGGCCATCGAGGCGGTCAAGAACGGCGAACTGGTAGTCCTGCCCACCGACACCGTCTACGGCATCGGCGCCGACGCGTTCACGCCGTACGCGGTCAAGGCCCTGCTCGACGCCAAGGGTCGGGGCCGGCAGATGCCGCCACCGGTGCTGATCGGGTCCCGGCACACCCTCGACGGACTCGTCTTCACGCTGCCCCAGGCGGCCCGCGACCTGGTCGAGGCGTTCTGGCCGGGGGCGCTGACCATCGTGATCGAGCACTCGCCCAGTCTGCAGTGGGACCTCGGGGAGAAGACCGGCACCGTCGCGGTCCGGATGCCGCTGCACCCGGTCGCGCTGGAGGTGCTACGGGAGACCGGTCCGATGGCGGTCTCCTCGGCCAACCGCACCGGCGAGCCGGCCGCGGTCACCGCCGAGCAGGCCCGCACCCAGCTCAGCTATTCGGTGCGGGCGTACCTGGAGGCCGGGCCGTGTCCGGATCCGGTGCCGAGCACGATCGTGGACCTGACCGGTGAGGTGCCACAGGTGCTGCGCCAGGGCGCGATCCCGCTGGAGAAGCTGCGCGACGTGGTGCCGGACATCGTCGAGAGCCGGGTGGGCTAGTGCCCCCGTTCACCGTCCTGCACGTCTGCATGGGCAACATCTGCCGTTCCCCGATGGCCGAGCGGCTGTTGGCCCGCTCGGTGCGGGAGCGGCTGACCCGGCTGGGCCTCGACCCGCAGCGCGCCGACGAGCTGGTGCACAGCCACAGCGCCGGCACCGGCGGATGGCACGCCGGTGAGGAGATGAACCCGCCCGCGGCCCGTCAGGTCGTCTCCCGGGGCGGTGACGTTGAGGGCTTCGCCGCCCGCAAGCTGCGTTCCGACCAGATCGACGCGGCGGATCTCGTCCTGACCGCCACCGGTGACCAGCAGGACTACGTGGTCGCCCTGCGCCCCGACGCGCAGGCGCGCACCTTCGTGCTCGGTGAGTTCGGTCGGTTGCTGGCCACGGCGGAGCTGGCCGGGCCGCCGCCGACCGAGGTCACCGGAGACTCGGTGTACGCCCGGGGCGTCGCCCTGGTCGAGGCGGTGCACCGGGCCCGGCAGGGCGCGGCCGCGCTGCCCACCGACGACCTGGACGACCCGTGGGGCCGTGGCGACCAGTGCTTCCAGCGGATCGGCGACGAGATCGAGGAGACCGTGCGGCCGTTGGCCGCCCTCCTGCTGCCCTGACGGGTCTCCCGCCGACCGGGACCGGGTTGTTCGGACGTCCCCCGAAAGCGGCCACCTTGCGAGTTTTATCCGGATTGGCGGAGTTCCCGGGTTCTTCCCGGTCATGCTGAACGGGTCCGAGCGTGACCGGCTCCTGCGGGGGAAGCTGATGACCCGAACCCGTCTCGACAAGGTGTTCACCGTATCGATCGCCGGGGTACTGGCCGGCCTGGCGTTGGCCGTCGCGGCCCTGCCGGCCGCCCTGGTCTTCGGGCTGGGCGTGCGGGCGGTCATCGGGCCGTACGCCGATCTGCCCAACTCGTTGCGGACGCCGCCCACCGCGCAGCGTTCCAACCTGTACGCCAACGACGGGGTGACCCTGATCACCTCGTTCTACACCGAGAACCGGGTGGACGTCCGGCTGCCCGAGGTGGCCCCGATCCTGGCCCAGGCGGTGGTGGCCGCCGAGGACCTGCGGTTCTACCAGCACCGAGGGGTCGACGTACGGGCCGTGGTGCGGGCCTTCACCGCCAACCAGCGCGATGGGGAGCCCCGGCAGGGCGCCTCCACGCTGACCATGCAGTACGTCCGCAACGTGCTCGCCAGTGACCCGCGGCTGACCGAGGAGCAGCGGGCCGCCGCCACCGAGATCAGCACCGGCCGCAAGGTCCAGGAGATGCGGTACGCCCTGGCGTTGGAGCGGGAGCTGAGCAAGGACGAGATCCTCACCCGCTACCTGAACATCGCGTACTTCGGCTCCGGCGCGTACGGGGTCGCCGCGGCCAGCCGACGGTACTTCTCCAAGTCGCCCCGGCAGCTCACCCTCGCCGAGGCGGCCCTGCTGGCGGGTCTGCTGCGCTCACCGGACACCGACGACCCGATCGGCGGGGACGCCGACGCGGCCCTGGAACGCCGGTCGTACGTGCTCGGCCAACTGGTCGCCGCCGGGCAGGTGAGCGCCGCCGACGCGGACCGGGCCCGGTCCGAGCCCCTGCTGCTGCGTCCCACCGAGACGCCGAACGACTGCACGGCGGTGCCCGAGGAACGCAACGACTGGGGGTACTTCTGCGACTGGTTCACCCGTTGGTGGAGCGACCAGCCGGCGTTCGGGGCCACCGCCGACGAGCGGCAGCGCGCCCTGCGCCGGGGTGGCTTCCGGATCGTCAGCTCCCTCGACCCGACGGTGCAGGCCAACACCCAGGCCGAGGTGCTGCGGGTCTACGGCGTCGACGACCCGCGGACCGCGCCGACGGCGGTGGTCGAGCCGGGCACCGGCCGGGTGCTGGCCATGGCGGTGAACCGGCGGTACAGCGTGGCGGAGAACCCGCCGGGGCAGCAGAACCGCCCGAACACCGTCAACCAGTTGGTGGCCGGCGGCGGCGACATCGACGGGTACCAGGCCGGCTCGACGTTCAAGCTCTTCACCATGCTCGCCGCCCTGGAGTCCGGGCTGCCCCTGCGGACCAGCTTCGACGCGCCTAGCCAACTCGTCACCAGGTGGACCATCACCGGACCGAACAGCTGCGGCGGTCGCTGGTGTCCGGTGAACGCCAACCCGGCGGAGCAGAACGGCTACCGGACCATGTGGGACGCCTTCGGGCGCTCGGTCAACACGTACTTCGCCTGGCTGGCCGAGCAGGTAGGTGCCGACCGGGTGGTCGAGATGGCCGAGCGGCTCGGCATCGTGCTGCGGGCCGACGGCGACGCCCGGCTGGCCCGGTACGGTGCGAAGGACTGGGGACCGTTCACCCTGGGCGTCGCCGCGACCACCCCGCTGGACCTGGCGGGGGCCTACGCCACGGTGGCCGCCGAGGGCAGGTACTGCAAACCGACCCCGGTGCTGGCGATCAACGACAGCGTCGGCCGGCCGGTCGACGCCGCCCGACCGGACTGTCGTCAGGTGCTCGACACCGACGTGGCCCGGGCGGCCGTCGACGCCGCCCGCTGCCCGGTCGGCGACCAGTCCATGTACGGCGCCTGCACCGGAGGCACCGCCGCGCTGCTCCGGGCCCGGCTGGGTCGACCCGTCGCCGGCAAGACCGGCAGCTCCGAGGGGTACGGCACGGAGACCGTGGTCGCCTTCACCCCGCAGCTCGCGGTGGCCTCGATGGCCGCCAACCCCGACGACCCGCGCGACAAGGTGGGCCAGGCCGTCCAGGCCCAACTGGTCGACGTGGTGACCCAGGTGCTGGGCACCACCCTGCGCGACCAACCGGTGCAGGACTTCGTCCCGCCCAGCGAGACGATCGCCAACCAGGTCACCGGCCCCCGAGCCGGCAACTGACCCGCCCCCCGCCGCGCCGCCCCCCGCCGCGCCGCGCCGCGGGCCGCCGCGCTGCCGCCACGCCTGGCGGCGCGGCGGGCCCCCGGTTTGCAGGGGGCCCTTCCTATACCGAAAGCGTTAACAGGGGGCCCTTCCTTACTGGGCGTGGGCGGCTATGTTGCGGGCCATGCCGGCGAAGACCAGGGCGTGGAACGGGGTCACGGCGGCCCAGTAGGCGTGGCCGGGCAGGCCGTGCGGGAGGAAGACGGCGCGCTGCACGTACCGGCTGCGACCCGGGCCGTCGGCCTCGACGCGCATCTCCAGCCAGGCCCGGCCGGGCAGCCGCATCTCCGCGCGCAGCCGGAGCAATTCGCCGGGGACGATCTCCTCGACCCGCCAGAAGTCCAGCGCCTCGCCGACCTGGAGCCGGTGCGGGTCGCGCCGGCCCCGGCGTAGCCCCACCCCGCCGACCAGCCGGTCCAGCCAGCCCCGGACCGACCAGGCAAGCGGGAACGAGTACCAGCCGTGCTCACCGCCGACCCCCTCGACCACCCGCCACAGGGCGGCCGGGGGCGCGTCGACTACCTGCTCGCGCAGGTCGGTGTAGACCGTGCCACCAGACCACTTCGGGTCGCTGGGCAGCGGTTCGGCCGGGGCGTCCGGCCCGCTCGCGGTCGACCAGCGGGTTTCCACCTCGGCGTCGCGGACCTTCGCCAGGGCCAGCCCGACCGCCTGGTCGAAGCCGGTCAACCCGCCGGGCGGGTCGGGGACGTACCGGGCGATGTCGTGTTCGTGTGCGACCGCCTCGTGGATCAGGCTCTCCACCAGCGGCCGGGCGATCGCGTTGGGCACCGGCGTGATGAGTCCCACCCAGTGCGAGGAGAGCGACGGGGTCAGCACCCGTACCGGCAGGATGATCCGGCGGCGCAGCCCGGCCACCGCCGCGTACCGCTGCATCATGTCCCGGAAGGTGAGCACGTCGGGCCCGCCGATGTCGAAGGCCCGGTTCACCTCCGGTGGCAGCTCGGCGCAGGCGGCGAGGTAGCTCAGCACGTCCCGGACCGCGATCGGCTGGATCCGGTTGCGGACCCAGCGGGGGGTGACCATGGCGGGCAACCGCTCGGTCAGGTACCGCAGCATCTCGAACGACGCCGACCCGGAACCGATGATCACCGCGGCCCGCAGGACCACCGTGGGCACCCCGCTGGCCAGCAGGATCCGCCCCACCTCCGCCCGGGAGCGCAGGTGCGGGGAGGTCGCCGCGACCCCCGTCGGCTCCGGCCCGCCCAGGTAGACGATCCGGCGTACGCCGGCCGCCCGGGCCGCCGTCGCGAAGTTCGTCGCGGCCTCGCGGTCGGCGTCCTCGAAACCGGCCTGCCCGAGCGAGTGCACCAGGTAGTAGGCGACGTCGACCTGGTCGAACGCCGCCGGCAGGGTCTCCGGCCGGCGCAGGTCGCCCTCGGTGACCTCCACCTGCTCGGCCCACGGTACGTCCCGCAGCCGGCCGGCCTTGCGGGCCAGGCAGCGAACGGTGTGCCCCTGCGCCAGCAACCGGGGCGCCAGCCGCCCGCCGATGTATCCGGTAGCTCCGGTGACCAGGCATCTCACGTTCTCCAGTGTGCCGCCGAATAGACTCTGGCGCTGTGGACTTCTCGACCGACGCGCCCCCGGCCGGTCAGCCGGGCGCGATCCGGGCCCGGCTGCCGTACCTGCGACTGACCCTGACCGCCTGCGCGGTGCTGGCGGTGGTCGCGGTCCCGCTGGCCGCGCTGCTGCGCGGGCCGACCAGCGCGGCGGGGGTGGCCGCCGGGGTCGGGCTGGTCGTCGCGAGCTACCTGATCTCCGGCCTCTCGGTGGCCTGGGCCGACGCGCTCAACCCGCGGCTGCTCATGCCGGTGGGGCTCGGCACCTACGGCATCAAGATCGTCATCCTGGGGGTGGGGATGTCGGCGGTGGCCGCCACCGGCTGGTCCGGGCTGCCGGACATGGGGGTGGCGATCATCGTGGCCGTGGTGGTCTGGACCGGAGCCCACCTGACCTGGGCGTTGCGGGCGCCACTGCCCTACACCCAGCCGCGCGGCGACTGACCGCGCGACCCGGCTTCCCGGTCGGCCCCGGACGGCCGGGAACGAACCGGTGACGCAACGAAGTTGTCGGATTTTCCTCCGGCCGGTCGGGCTGCCCTGGCGTGCCGGGCAGGAGTAGTCTTGGCCGCGGTTGAGCGCCTGTTGCATGGCCCGCACGCTTCGGCAGTGTGGGGGGTGCCGCACACTCCTAGGCGCTCCTGCTGATATCGTTCGCCTCGTCATGGGCGACGACCTTCATTCCAGAAAGTCCGATGAGCACTCGTCGGAAGGCGTGGCCGGTGCCGTGGTCGGTTACCTGCTCGCCGGGATTCTGTCGTGGGGGTTTCTCGGGTGGTTGGCGGAGCGCTTCCTCGGTCTGCCGTCCGGTCTCGGGGTCGCCGCCGGCATGATGCTCGGCGCAGCCGGAGCGATCTACCTGATCATGAAGAGGCTCAGTGCTTGAAATGCCGGCACGTGCGGGTCTGTCGAGTGCGGAGGAAGACACGGTGAGTGAGAAGCTGCTTGCAGCCGAGGGCCTACCCTGGCCGCCCAGTGTCGGGGACTTCTACCCGCCGGAGCTGGCCGGCCCCTGGGTGACCAAGTTCGGCATCATGGTCTGGCTGGCCGTGGCGCTGCTGATCATCTTCTTCATGGTCACCTACCGCAGCCCCAAGCTGGTCCCGACCAAGGGCCAGTGGATGGCCGAGTCGATCTACGGCCTGGTGCGCGACAACATCGCCCGGGAGCAGATGGGCAAGGAGGGCATCCGCTTCGCGCCCTACTTCACGGTGCTCTTCTGCTTCATCGCGTTGACCAACCTCTTCGGGGTCACCCCGCTGCTGCAGATCTCGCCGAACTCGCACATCGCCTTCCCGATCGTGCTCGCGGCGATCACCTACATCATGTACATCTACATCGGGGTCCGTAAGCACGGTCTGGGCCGCTACCTCAAGCAGAGCCTGATCATCCCGGGCGTGCCGTGGCCGATGCACTTCCTGCTGATCCCGATCGAGTTCCTGCAGACGTTCATCAACCGGCCGGTCACCCTGGCGGTGCGACTCTTCGCCAACATGTTCGCCGGCCACCTGATCCTGCTGGTCTTCACCGTCGGCGGTTTCGTGCTGCTGGCCTCGGACAACATCCTCGTTCAGGCGACCTCGGTGTTCGCCTTCCTGATGGCGATCGTGATGGCCTTCTTCGAGGTCCTGGTCTCCCTTCTGCAGGCGTACGTCTTCGTGACCCTGAGCGCCAACTACATCGGGTCGTCGCTGGCCGACGAGCACTGATCCGGCTCGGTGGGCCGTCCGGCCCGACCAAGCTTCTGGTACCGACCGCGTACGCGTGAGCCCTCACGCGTGAACTAGGAGGAATTCCCGCAATGGACGTTCTCGCCGCCATCAACGGTAACGTCAACACCATCGGCTACGGCCTCGCCGCTGTCGGCCCCGCGATCGGTGTGGCACTGATCTTCGTGGCGTACATCAACTCCAGCGCCCGTCAGCCGGAGTCCGCCGGTTACAACCGGACCTGGCTGGTCCTGGGCTTCGCCCTGGTCGAGGCGCTCGCGCTGTTCGGCCTGGTGCTCGCCTTCGCCGTCAGCTGACCGTCCGCCCTCAGACCGGGAGGTCCGACATGTTCATCGCCGCCGAAGGCGTGGAGCACCACCCGCTCGTGCCGATCTGGCAGGAGATCGTCATCGGGTCGATCTCCTTCGCTCTGCTCTGCTTCGTCCTGCTGAAGTTCGTCATGCCGCGCATGGAGTCGATGTACCAGGCGCGGGTCGACGCGATCGAGGGTGGCATCAAGCGCGCCGAGGCGGCTCAGGCCGAGGCGAACCAGCTGCTCGAGCAGTACCGCGCGCAGCTGGCCGAGGCGCGGACCGATGCCGCCCGGATCCGGGACGACGCCCGGGCCGACGCCGAGGGGATCCGCAAGGACGTCCTGGCCAAGGCACGGGAGGAGTCCGACCGCATCATCGCGGCCGGCAAGGAACAGCTGGTGGCCGAGCGCAGTGCCATCGTCAGCGAGCTGCGGGCCGAGGTCGGCACCCTCGCGGTGGACCTGGCCGGCAAGATCGTCGGTGAGTCGCTGGCCGACGAGGCGCGTCGCAAGGGCACCGTCGACCGGTTCCTCAACGGCCTCGAGAGCACGGGGGCCCGCTGATGCAGGCGGCCAGCCGGGAGTCGTACAAGCTCGCGGCCGAGCGGCTCGACGCCTACGTCCGGGGCGCCCAGCCCGCGGCCGTGGCCGACACCGCCAGCGACCTGCTCGCGGTGGCCGGGCTGCTGCGTCGGGAGCCCCGGCTGCGCCGGACGCTTGCCGACTCGGCCCGCTCCGGTGCGGACCGGTCGGCGCTGCTCGGTGACATGCTGCGGGGTCGGGTCGGCGAGTCCGCGCTCGACCTGCTCGGCACCCTGGTCTCCGGCCGTTGGTCGGTGCCGTCGGAGTTGCTCGACGGTGCCGAGCGGCTCGGGGTGGAGGCGCTGCTGGCCGGCGCCGAGGCCGCCGGGGACCTCAGCGAGGTCGAGGACGAGCTGTTCCGGTTCGGTCAACTGGTCGACGCGCAGCCGCAGCTGTCGAACCTGCTGACCGACCCGATCGCGCCGGTCGCCCAGCGCACCGAGCTGGTCCGGGACCTGCTCACCGGCAAGGCGCGGCCGGCCACGGTCGCCCTGGCCGAGGTGGCGCTCTCCGGGTTCGGTGGGCGGTCCCTGCACGGGGCGCTCACCCGGCTGGTGGAGCTCGCCGCCGATCGGCGTGACCGGCAGGTCGCGTACGTGACGGTGGCCGCCCCACTGGGTGACGAGGAGGAACGCCGACTGGGCACCCGCCTGTCGGAGATATACGGTCGGCAGGTCGACGTGAAGCAGATGATCGATCCGGCCGTGCTCGGCGGGGTCAGCGTCCAGGTCGGCCCGGACCTCTACGACGGCACCGTCCTGCGTCGCCTGAACGAGACCCGTAACGCGCTCACGAGGCGCTGACCGGCACTGCCGCACAGCGCCCTGAATGACAGACGCCATTCGGACCGGTCGGTACTAGGTATCCCGGGCCCCTGATACTTAAGGAAGCAGAGGATGGCCGAGCTGACCATCTCGACGGAGGAGATCCGCGGCGCCCTGGAGCGCTACGTCTCCTCCTACTCGCCCGACGTCTCCCGCGAGGAGGTCGGCACCGTCGCCGACACCGGTGACGGTATCGCCCACGTCGAGGGCCTGCCCTCGACCATGACCAACGAGCTCCTGGAGTTCGAGGACGGCACGCTCGGCGTGGCGCTGAACCTCGACGTCCGGGAGATCGGCGTCGTCGTTCTCGGTGACTCCGCCAAGCTCGAAGAGGGCCAGCGCGTCAAGCGCACCGGCCGGGTGCTCTCCGTACCCGTCGGTGACGCCTTCCTCGGCCGCGTGGTCAACGCGCTCGGCCAGTCGATCGACGGGCTCGGTGACATCGCCAACGAGGGCTTCCGCGAGCTGGAGCTGCAGGCCCCGAACGTGATGGCCCGGCAGTCCGTCGACGAGCCGCTGCAGACCGGTATCAAGGCGATCGACGCGATGACCCCGATCGGTCGGGGCCAGCGGCAGCTGATCATCGGTGACCGGAAGACCGGCAAGACCACGGTCGCCCTGGACACCATCCTCAACCAGCGGGACAACTGGCGCTCCGGCGACCCGAAGAAGCAGGTCCGCTGCATCTACGTGGCCATCGGGCAGAAGGCCTCCACGATCGCCTCGATCAAGGGCATCCTGGAGGAGGCGGGCGCGATGGAGTACACCACCATCGTCGCCTCCCCGGCGTCCGACCCGGCCGGCTTCAAGTACCTCGCCCCGTACACCGGCTCGTCCATCGGGCAGCACTGGATGTACGGCGGCAAGCACGTCCTGATCGTCTTCGACGACCTGAGCAAGCAGGCCGAGGCGTACCGGGCCGTGTCGCTGCTGCTGCGTCGTCCGCCGGGCCGTGAGGCGTACCCGGGTGACGTCTTCTACCTGCACTCCCGCCTGCTGGAGCGCTGCGCGAAGCTCTCCGACGAGCTGGGTGGCGGGTCGATGACCGGGCTGCCGATCATCGAGACGAAGGCCAACGACATCTCGGCCTTCATCCCGACCAACGTCATCTCGATCACCGACGGCCAGATCTTCCTGGAGACCGACCTGTTCAACCAGGGCGTCCGGCCGGCCATCAACGTCGGTACCTCGGTCTCCCGGGTCGGTGGCGCCGCCCAGATGAAGCCGATGAAGAAGGTCTCCGGTTCGCTGCGGCTGAACCTGGCCCAGTACCGCGAGCTGGAGGCGTTCGCCGCCTTCGCCTCCGACCTGGACAAGGCCTCCCGGGCCCAGCTGGAGCGCGGTTCGCGCCTGGTCGAGCTGCTCAAGCAGCCGAACTACTCGCCCTACCCGGTGCAGGAGCAGACCGTCTCGGTCTGGGCCGGCGTCGAGGGCAAGCTCGACGACATCCCGGTCGGCGAGGTCCGTCGCTTCGAGTCGGAGTTCCTGCAGTACCTCCGGCACAAGCACGAGGGTGCGCTTGCCGGGATCGCCGACAACACCTGGAACGACGACATCACCGGCACGCTGGAGACCGCGATCGGCGAGTTCAAGCAGCTCTTCCTCGGCCAGGCCGACGAGCGCCGGATCAACGAGGCCCCGGCCGCGCCGCTGGAGGGTGAGCAGGACCGCGAGACGGTCACCCGCTACAGCGGCCCGCCGGCCCAGAAGCAGTAGGGCCGGGAGATGGCCGCGCAGGTACGCGTTCTTCGTCAACGGATCCGGTCGGCGAAGGGGATGAAGAAGATCACCAAGGCGATGGAGCTCGTGGCGACGAGCCGGATCGCCAAGGCCCAGGCCCGGGTGGAGGCCTCCCTGCCGTACTCCCGGGCCATCACCGGCGTGCTCTCCGCGCTGGCGTCCAGTGCGCAGCTCGACCACCCGCTGCTCACCCCGCGGCCGAAGGTGCGCCGGGTCGGCGTGCTGCTGGTCACCGCGGACCGGGGGCTGGCCGGCGGGTACAGCTCCAACGCGATCCGGACCGCCGAGTCGCTGATGACCCGGCTGCGCGACGAGGGCAAGGAGCCGCTGCTCTACGTCATCGGACGCAAGGGGGTCGGGTTCTTCCGGTTCCGGGACCGGCCGATCGAGGCGAACTGGACCGGCTTCTCCGAGCAGCCGACCTTCAACGACGCCCGGACCGTGGGGGAGACGCTGATCAAGGCGTTCACCGCCGGTGCGGACGACCTCGACGGTGGGCCCGGCGAGGACGGGGTGCACGGCGTGGACGAGCTGCACATCGTCTACACCGAGTTCCACTCCCTGATGACCCAGACCCCGGTGGCCAGGATTCTGGGCCCGATGCAGATCGAGGAGCGGCCCCGGTCGGAGGCCGCACCGGGGCAGTTGCCGGACTACGACTTCGAGCCGGACGCCGAGGAGTTGCTCGACGCGCTGCTGCCGAAGTACATCAACACGCGGATCTACGCGGCGTTGCTGGAGTCGGCGGCGAGCGAGTCGGCGGCCCGGCGGCGGGCGATGAAGAGCGCCACCGACAACGCCGAAGAGATGATCGAGAAGTACACGCGTGAGATGAACTCGGCTCGCCAGGCCGGGATCACCCAGGAGATCAGCGAGATCGTCGGCGGCGCGAACGCGCTGGCCGCGTCGGGAAGTGAAGTGTGATGACTGTATCCGCAGTTGCTGGGGGACCAGCAGAGACCAGGACGGCCACCGGTCGCGTGGTCCGGGTCATCGGCCCGGTCGTCGACGCCGAGTTCCCGCGCGACGTCATGCCGCCCCTGTTCAACGCCCTGCACGTCGACGTGACCCTCTCCGGCGGAGAGAAGACCCTGACCCTGGAGGTCGCCCAGCACCTGGGTGACAACCTGGTCCGCGCCATCTCGATGCAGCCGACCGACGGCCTGGTCCGGGGTGCCGAGGTGCGCGACACCGGTTCGCCGATCACCGTGCCGGTGGGTGACACGGTCAAGGGCCACGTCTTCAACGCCATCGGCGAGTGCCTCAACCTCACCGAGGGTGAGACGCTCAGCCCGGACGACCACTGGGGCATCCACCGCAAGGCGCCGGCCTTCGCGGACCTGGAGCCGAAGACCGAGATGCTGGAGACCGGCATCAAGGTCATCGACCTGCTCGCCCCGTACGTCAAGGGCGGCAAGATCGGTCTGTTCGGCGGCGCGGGCGTGGGCAAGACGGTGCTCATCCAGGAGATGATCACCCGGGTGGCCCGGAACTTCGGTGGTACCTCGGTCTTCGCCGGGGTGGGGGAGCGGACCCGTGAGGGCAACGACCTCATCGCCGAGATGACCGAGTCCGGCGTCATCGACAAGACCGCGCTGGTCTACGGCCAGATGGACGAGCCGCCGGGCACCCGGCTGCGGGTCGCCCTCTCCGCGCTGACCATGGCGGAGTACTTCCGCGACGTCAAGAAGCAGGAGGTGCTGCTCTTCATCGACAACATCTTCCGCTTCACCCAGGCCGGTTCCGAGGTCTCCACCCTGCTCGGCCGGATGCCGAGCGCGGTGGGTTACCAGCCGACCCTGGCCGACGAGATGGGCGAGCTGCAGGAGCGGATCACCTCCGTGCGGGGCCAGGCCATCACCTCGCTGCAGGCGATCTACGTGCCGGCGGACGACTACACCGACCCGGCGCCGGCGACCACCTTCGCCCACCTGGACGCGACCACCAACCTGGAGCGGTCGATCTCCGACAAGGGCATCTACCCGGCGGTGGACCCGCTGGCGTCCTCGTCCCGGATCCTCGCCCCGGAGTTCGTCGGCCAGGAGCACTTCGAGGTGGCCACCGAGGTCAAGCGGATCCTGCAGAAGTACAAGGACCTGCAGGACATCATCGCCATCCTCGGTATCGAGGAGCTCTCCGAGGAAGACAAGATCACCGTGCAGCGCGCCCGGCGGATCGAGCGCTTCCTGTCGCAGAACACCTACGCCGCCGAGCAGTTCACCGGCGTACCGGGCTCGACGGTCTCGATCAAGGAGACCATCGAGGCCTTCAAGAAGATCAGCGAGGGGGAGTACGACCACTTCCCCGAGCAGGCCTTCTTCATGTGCGGCGGTCTGGAGGACCTGGAGCGCAAGGCGCAGGAGCTGATGAAGAGCTGACTCGGGCCCGTACCCGAGGGGGGCTGTTCCGGTTCTGTCACCGGAACGGCCCCCGTTCATCTTCAGCCCCTATCATCGCCGGGGTCGGGTTTCCCGACGGGACGTTTCGCGTCCCGCGAGGTACCGTCGACTCGCAACGCCCGTCGAAAGACGGGCGTTGACCCGTGCAACTGACACGATCCACGCAACGACACAGTGCCGACGCCTGTCCTCCCCACGGGCGTGGCGAAGGAGATGCTCGTGGCCAAGGGCGGCAAGCGCGGTGGCAAACGGTCCATCTGGACGGGAGTGCCCCGCTGGGCCCAGCTCTGCACGATCTTCGGCATCGCCCTGATGACGCTCAGCGGCACCACCCTGGTCGGGGCCGAGGCGCTGATGGCCCGCTACGAGGGTGCGGTCGGCAAGGGCGACCTCTTCGGCGACCAGGCGGCCGGTGCGCAGCGCAAGAGCGACATCAAGGGTCCGCTGAACATCCTGCTGGTCGGGATCGACCCGCGCGAGCCGGAGACGCCTCCGCTCGCCGACTCGATCATGGTGCTGCACATTCCGGCCGAGCTGGACCGGGCGTACCTCTTCTCGATGCCCCGCGACCTGTACGTGGAGATCCCGCGGTTCAGCAAGGCCGAGTACCCGGGTGGGCGGGGCAAGCTCAACGGCGCGATGTCGCACGGCAGCATGGTCCCCGGGCAGAACCCCAGCACCGAACGCGGCTTCGAACTGCTTGCCACCACCGTCCAGCAGGTCACCGGGATCAAGCGGTTCGACGCTGGCGCGATCATCAACTTCTCCGGCTTCCGCAAGATCGTGGACGCGATGGGCGGCGTCACGATGAAGATCGAGCGGCGGGTCACCTCCGAGCATCGCGAGCCGAACGGCAAGCACCGCAAGGGCAACCCGAACGGCCCCGGTTACATCGGTCCGCAGGCGGTGTACGAGAAGGGCACCCAGCACCTGGAGGGTTGGCAGGCGCTGGACTACGTCCGGCAGCGCTACCCGAAGAACGGGGTCCCGGACGGCGACTACGGCCGCCAGCGGCACCAGCAGCAGTTCGTCAAGGCGATGGCGAGCCAGGCGTTCAGCTCCGACGTGGCGACCAACCCCATCAAGCTGGACAAGGTGCTGCGGGCCGCGGGTCAGTCGCTGGTCTTCAACGGCCGGGGGCACACGGTGGCGGACTTCGCCTTCGCGCTCAAGGACGTCAGGCCCGACGCGATCAACATGATCAAACTGCCGGGGGAGAACATCGGCACCGGCAGCAACTACCAGGGCGAACGGTTGGTGCCGGAGGCGCAGGACTTCTTCCGGTCCCTGCAGAACGGGACGGTCGACGCGTTCCTGCTCGAACATCCCGATTTCCGTAACAAGTCGTAGCGACCTCGGCGTGGCTCCCACCACCCGCGTTCGGAGCCGGCCGGTAGCGCGACTAGACTTTTCCCATCCCGCCCGCCGCAGCAAGGAGACAGCGTGGCAAAGCAGCTTCAGGTCCGCCTCGTAGCCGTCGAGGAGAAGGTCTGGTCCGGCGAGGCCGAGATGCTCGTCGCCCGGACCACCGAGGGTGACCTCGGGGTGCTGCCGGGGCACGCGCCGCTGCTCGGCCAGCTCGCCGAGCCCGGCCAGGTCCGGATCAAGCTCGCCGGTGGTGAGCAGATCACCTACGACGTGGCCGGCGGGTTCCTCTCCGTGGACGAATCGGGCGTCACCGTACTGGCCGAGAGCGCCACCCCGGCCGCTGCCGCGCAGAGTCGCTGACCACGCCGCCGATGGAGGTCGTGGAGGGCATCGGCATCGGCGTCGCCGCGCTGCTCGGTGCGGTCCTCATCCTCTTCGGCCGGCGGGCGCTGGTCACCCGCAGCGGTGGGATCATCCGGCTGAGCGTCCGGGTCAACACCATGCTCGACGGCCGCGGCTGGTCGCCCGGTTTCGGGCGCTTCGCCGGCGACGAGCTTCGGTGGTACCGGATGTTCAGTCTCGCCGTGCGACCCAAGCGGGTGCTGGCCCGTAAGGACCTGATCGTCGAGCGACGACGACTGCCCGAGGGGCAGGAACGGCTCTCCATGCCCGCCGACTGGGTGATCCTGCGATGTGCCAGTCGTGACGCCCCGGTCGAGATCGCCATGGCGCGCTCCACGGTCACCGGTTTCCTCTCCTGGCTCGAGGCCGCCCCACCGGGGCCGGTCTCGTCGCGTTTCGCCTCCCAGGACTGGCCGGCCGCCTGAGCACCCCCCCGCCGTCGCCGGGGGGCGCGCAGTGAATCCGAGCGCCGCCGCGGGGGCGCTGAAGCGCCCCCGCGCGGTGGGCTCAGCGCTTACCGCCGGGCACCCATAGCACATCTCCCGCCGGATTTGCCGTCCTTGACAGGATGAAGAGCAGGTCGGCAAGGCGGTTGAGATACTTTGCCGGGAGGGTGGCGGTCCGGTCCGGGTCGTGCGCGACCAGGGCCCACGCCGCCCGCTCGGCCCGTCGGGCGATCGTCCGTGCCACGTGCAGCAGCGCCGCGCCAGCGGTGCCGCCGGGGAGGATGAAGGAGTCGAGCTTGCTCAGGCGTGCGTTGTACTCGTCGCACCACCCCTCGAGGCGCTCCACGTACTCCTCGGTCACCCGCAGCGGCGGGTACTTCGGCTCGGGCTCGACCGGGGTGGACAGGTCGGCGCCGACGTCGAACAGGTCGTTCTGGATGGCGCCCAGCACCGCCCGCAGTTCGTCGTCGAGCTGCCCCAGGGCGAGGGCCACGCCGATCGCGGCGTTGCACTCGTCGACATCCGCGTACGCGGTGATGCGTGGATCGGTCTTCGCTACCTGCTCGTTGTTGCTCAACCTGGTCATGCCGGCGTCGCCGGCCCTGGTGTAGATGCGCGTGAGGTGGACGGCCATGACGCACAGCCTACGGATTCCCGACCTGACCATCCCGACCCGGCCTGATCCGGCCACCGCCTGGCCGGCCGGGGTGGGCCCCGGTGACGCCGGTGACCCGGCGGTCAACGGCGTGGACGTGATCCGGGTGGACGGACAGGCCCGGCTCACCGGCACGGTGCACGTCGTCGGTGCGAAGAACTCGGCGCTCAAGCTGATGGCCGCCGCGTTGCTCGCGCCCGGACGCAGCATGATCACCAACGTTCCCCGGATCACCGACATCGCCATCATGGGTGAGGTGCTGCGCCGGCTCGGCTGCGAGGTCCGGTTCGACGCCGACGACCCGGTCGACCCGATGGTGGCGGGAGGCGGGGTCGCGCGGTCCCGCTCGGTAACCATCGAGGTGCCGGAGGAGCCGGGGGTGGAGGCCGACTACGACCTGGTACGCCGGCTGCGCGCGTCGATCTGCGTACTCGGGCCGCTGCTGGCCCGCCGGGGACACGTCCGGGTGGCCCACCCCGGCGGCGACGCGATCGGCTCCCGGGGGCTGGACATGCACATCGCCGGGTTGACCCGGATGGGCGCGGAGATCTCCGGCGAGCACGGCTTCGTCATCGCCTCCGCCCCGGACGGCCTGCGCGGGGCGGAGATCATGCTCGACTTCCCCAGCGTCGGGGCCACCGAGAACCTGGTCATGGCGGCGGTGCTGGCCGAGGGCAGCACCGTGATCGACAACGCCGCCCGGGAGCCGGAGATCGTGGACATCTGCTCGATGCTGATCCGGATGGGGGCCCGGATCTCCGGGGAGGGCACCTCGACCCTGCACATCGAGGGCGTACCCGGGTTGAAACCGGTCCGGCACGCCACGGTGGGCGACCGGATCGTGGCCGGCACCTGGGCCTTCGCCGCCGCGATGACCCGCGGCGACGTCACCGTGACCGGCGCGGACCCGGGCTTCCTGGAGGTCGCGCTGGACAAGCTGATCGCGGCCGGCGGCCTGGTGGAGACCCGACCGGACGCCTTCCGGGTACGGATGGACGACCGCCCCACCGCCGTGGACGTGGTCACCCTGCCGTACCCCGGGTTCGCCACCGACCTGCTGCCGATGGCGATCGGCCTGGCGGCGGTGAGCGACGGCGCGTCGTTGATCACCGAGAACATCTTCGACGGCCGGTTCATGTTCGCCAACGAGATGATGCGGCTCGGCGCGGACATCAAGACCGACGGCCACCACGCCGTGGTACGGGGCCGCGACCAGCTCTCCGGCGCGCCGGTGCGGGCCACCGACATCCGGGCCGGCGCCGGCCTGATCATCGCCGGGCTCTGCGCCCAGGGGGCCACCGAGGTCTCCCACGTCCACCACGTCGACCGGGGGTACCCGGACTTCGTGGCCGACCTGCGGGCGCTCGGGGTCGAGGTGACGCGGGGACGCACCGCCGAGGAACCCGCCCTGGAGATCTGACCGGTCCTGAACCGTCGTTCAGGCTCGCCGACCGGGGCCCGGACTCGCCGACTAGGGTGCAGGCAGACATCCACACAGGCGAGGGAGAAGCAGATGGCGGGTCGACTCGCGGTCGTCGGAGCCGGGCTGATGGGATCCGGGATCGCCCAGGTGGCGGCGCAGGCGGGCTGGCAGGTGACGTTGTGCGACCTGGACGACGCGGCCACCGGGCGGGGTGTCGAGGGCATCCGCAGGTCGCTCACGAAGTTCGCCGAGAAGGGCCGGATCGAGGCGGCCGAGGTCGAGGCGACGCTGGCCCGGATCACCCCGACCACCGACCTGGAGGCGGTCGCCGAGGCCGACATCGTGGTGGAGGCGGTCTTCGAGCGGCTGGAGATCAAGCACGAGGTCTTCCGCGCGCTGGACAAGCTCTGCCGGGCCGACGCGGTGCTGGCCACCAACACCTCCGCCATCCCGGTCACCCAGATCGCGGCGGTCACCGAGCGGCCGGAGGCGGTCGTCGGCACCCACTTCTTCTCCCCGGTGCCGATGATGCAGCTCTGCGAGCTGGTCCGGGGCTACAAGACCAGCGACGCGACCCTGGCCACCGTCCGCGAGTTCGCCGAGGGCATCGGCAAGACGGTGGTGGTGGTCAACCGGGACATCGCCGGTTTCGTCACCACCCGGCTGATCTCGGCGCTGGTCGTCGAGGCGGTCAAGCTTGTCGAGTCCGGCGTGGTCTCGGCCGAGGACCTGGACACCGCCTGCCGGCTGGGCTTCGGCCACGCCATGGGCCCGCTGGCCACCACCGACCTGACCGGCGTGGACGTGCTGCTGCACGCCTCGCAGAACATCTACGCCGACACCGCCGACGAGAAGTTCTTCCCGCCGGAGCTGCTCCAGCGGATGGCCACCGCCGGTGACCTGGGCCGCAAGACGGGCAAGGGCTTCTACACGTACTGACCCGGCTCAGCCGTCGCGTTTGGTGGTCCAGCGGAAGGTGGTCAGGCAGAGCACCAGTCCGATGACGCACCAGGCGGCCAGGACCAGGGCGACCCGACCCAGCTCGAACGAGCCGCCCGGCTCCTGGCCGCCGAAGCCGTCGGGCAGGAAGACCGAGCGCAGGCCCTGGCACATCCACTTCAGCGGGAAGAGCGCCGCCACCTGCTGCATCCAGCTCGGCAGCTCGGTGAAGACGAAGAACACCCCGGAGATGAACTGGAGCACCAGCGCGACCGGGGTGACCACCGCCGAGCCGCTGCGGGAGGTCCGGGCCAGCGACGAGATGGCGATACCGCAGAGGGTGCAGGCGGTGATGCCGAGCAGCGAGACCCAGCCGAAGGTCAGCCACTTCGCGGCGCTGCCCGGCAGCTCCAGGTCGAACAGGGCGACCGAGAAGGCCAGCAGCAGTACGGTCTCGGCCACCCCGATCGCCAACACCATGATCACCTTGCCGGCGAAGTACACCCACTTGGGCATCGGGGTGCCCCGGTAGCGCTTGAGCACCCCGCGGTCCCGTTCCACCGGGATCCAGATGCCGAGGTTCTGGAAGCTCGCGGTCATCAGCCCGGTCGCGATCATGCCGGTGATGAAGTACTGCGTGTAGCTGACCCCGGGAGCGATCTCGTCGTTGAAGATCGACGCGAAGATCAGGATCATGATGATCGGGAAGCCCATCGTGAACACGACGGACTCCCGGCTGCGCAGGAACTGGGTGATCTCCAGCCGGCCCTGCCGCAGGGCGAGGGCGACCGGGCTGGTCCGCCGGGGGCGGGTGGCGGTGGCCGGGGGTGCCGGCGTCGTCATGGCGCTCACGCGTGTCCGATCATGCGCAGGTAGATGTCCTCCAGGGTGGGCCGGGTGACGGTGAGGCCGGGGACCTCACCGCCGAAGCGCGCGGCCAGCTCGGCCACCAGCGCCGTCGGCGTCGCACTCTGCGTGCTCTGCGGCGTCCCGTCCGGGGTACGCCAGGAGACCGTGGCCAACGCCGCCTGCCGGTTGCCCAGCTCCCTCGGCGGGGCGACCTCGACCACCCGGCCCCGGGCGATCACCCCGACCCGGTCGGCGAGGAACTCGGCCTCGTCGAGATAGTGGGTGGTGAGCAGGATCGTGGTGCCCGCGGCGGCCAGGTCCCGGATCAGCTCCCAGAACTCACGCCGGGCCTCCGGGTCGAACCCGGTGGTCGGCTCGTCCAGGAAGAGCAGCTCCGGCCGGCCGATGATGCCCAACGCCACGTCCAGGCGCCGGCGCTGCCCACCGGAGAGGGTGTGCGTACGGGCCCGGAGCTTGGCGGTCAGTCCGACCCGCTCGACGACCTTGTCCGGGTCGTCCGCGTCGGGGTAGAAGCCGGCGAAGTGCCGGACCACCTCGCCGACTGTCAACTCGTCGAACTCGCCGGTGCCCTGCAGCACGATGCCCACCCGGTTGCGCCACTGCGGGGTGGGCTGGGCGGGATCGACGCCCAGCACCGACACCTCGCCACCGTCGCGTCGCCGGTAGCCCTCCAGGATCTCCACCGTGGTGGTCTTGCCCGCGCCGTTCGGGCCGAGCAGGGCGAACACCTCGCCGCGCCGGACGGCGAGGTCGACCCCCGCCACCGCGACGTTGTCGCCGTACGCCTTGCGCAGCCCCCGTACGGAGATCGCGAGCTCGTCATCCATGCCGTCAAGTGTGCGTCCTCCCCCCAACCTGCAAGGAAGGGCCCCCTGTTAACGCATTTTGTATAGCAGGGGCCCCTGCTTAACACACCGCATCCCGGGTCGCCCCCGCGCCGGGAAGCGCGCCGCCGTGGGGGCCGCGCTGTCGCGCGGAGCGCGTGCCGTCGCGGGGAAGCGCGCGGTCGCGCAGGGCGCGTGCCGTCCCGGGAACCGGGCCATCGTGGTGCTCGCCCCCACACCCGTCGTGGCGGCTGCGTGTGGTCCGCCGTCGGAGGCGGTGTGTGGTCCGGCGCCGCGTACGGGCGTGGTCGGCGGG
The DNA here is from genome assembly GCF_049179195.1 of Micromonospora sp. WMMA1923. Classification (NCBI taxonomy): domain Bacteria; kingdom Bacillati; phylum Actinomycetota; class Actinomycetes; order Micromonosporales; family Micromonosporaceae; genus Micromonospora; species Micromonospora sp. WMMA1923. Next base: position 4,510,459 of record NZ_JBMHLZ010000001.1, on the reverse strand, counting down.
TCAGCGGCTCTGGTAGGTCATGCAGTCGGCGCGGTCGTTGTCCGGGCCGACCCGGATGTTCGGCGCGTGACATTCCAGGTTGGCGTTGTGCTGGCAGTCGGCCCGCTGGCAGGCGCCGACCTGGGCCAGCACCGTCTCGGTGCCACCGCGCACGGGCAGCTCGACGAAGGTGTGGCAGTGGGCGTGGTCGCTGCTGCCGATGGTGATCGCGAAGGCGTGGCAGTCGTTCGTCTGGTTGTAGGCGCAGGAGCTGACGACGCATTCCTGCACCCGGGGCATTTCGATCGAGGCGGTCATGATGGGCTCCATCCAGTTGGCTGGTCCCATTCTAGGCTTTTGTCCCTTTCGGTTTCCCGGTATCCAGTCGGGCAACCCGTCAGCGGCCGGTCAGCTGATCACCGCGTACGGTCGTCGGCGAGCACCTCGGAGAGCGTGGCCGGAGTGAGTCCCCGTTCGGCCAGGCCGGCGAGGATGTGCGGTAGCGCCTCGTCGGTCATCGGTGCGTTCTCCTCGGTGACGTGCAGCACGACCACCGAGCCGGCGCGTACCTTGTCCAGGACCGCGCGGACGATCGGACGCCAGGCCGTCGCGAACGGGTCTCCACTGATCACGTCGCCGTCGACCACGGTGACGCCCAGTGGCGCCAGGGCGTCCAGCGCGGCCTTGTCGTGACAGAGGCCGGGAAAGCGGAAGTACCGGGTCTGCCGGCCACCGTACGGCGCGACGACCTCGAAGGTGCGGCCCGCGTCGGCGGTCAGCTCCCGGGCCGGCAGGTGCGGAAGCTGGTAACAGTCCCGCACGAACGCGTGGTGGCCGTACGTGTGGTTGGCCAACTCGAACCGGGGGTTGTCGGCCAGCCGCCGGGTCACCTTCGGGTACTGCTCGACCCACTTGCCGGTGAGGAAGAAGGTGGCCGGCACCTGCTCCCGTTCCAGCAGGTCAATGATCTTGATGTTGGCGTACGACTTCGCCGCGCCCGTACGCAACTGGTACCGCATCGCGTCGGTCATGTCGGCGTCGAAGGTGAGCGCGACCAGGTTGCCCGAGCGTGGCCCGTGGTCGACCACCGGCGGTCGGCTGCCCACCCGGGTCGCGCCCGGTGCCGCGGCGTCCCGGTCCGCAGCCGATGGTGTGGCGCCGGCGGTCGGTGGGCGGGCGGTGCCGGCCGGGCTGACCTGCCCGGTCGACGGTACGACGAAGTCGGCGTCCGCGGCCTTCCGGGTCGGGGACGCGCTGACGGCCAGCAGGGTGATGCCGGCCACGAGGGCGACGACCGCGCCGACGGAAAGGTGGGACTTCTTCACAGACACCGGGAGATGATGCCAGCGCGCCCACCTCCGGCGCTGCCCCGCTCCGCCCCCGGCGCTGCCCCGGGGTCAGCGGCCCGCGCCCCCGGCGCGGACCGCCCGCCGTTCGCGTCGACGGAGGGCGCGGCGACGGACGAACCAGAAGGCGAAGAACACCAGACCGACCAGGAACAACAGCACCAGTACGGGCAGCAGGATCGCGACCAGCGACACGAGCACGCTGGTGGCGTCCTCGGCGGTGCTCGCCACCGGCGCGCCGACCCCGGCGGTGGTCGCGTTGATCAGCGGCCGGGCGGCGGACTTGAGCAGGTGTACGCCGAGGGCGATGAGCACGCCGACGACGACCGGTACCCACTCGTTGCCGGCGAAGAACGACTCCGGATCGGCGACGGTGACCGTCTCGGAGCCGGCGCCGGCACCGAAGGCCAGCCCACCGGCGGTCGGCCGGACCACGGTCTGCACCACGTCGTTGACGTGGTCGACCACCGGCACCTTGTCGGCGACGAACTCCACGACCAGCAGGACCACGAGGATCGCCACGACCCAGCCGTTGCCGAGCCACTGCCAGCCGTTCGGCAGCTGGATCACGTCGGTGTAGCGGGCCAGCAGCCCCATCACGAGCAGGGGGATGTAGGCGTTGAGGCCCGCCGAGGCGGCGAGACCGGAGCCGGTCAGAACTTCGAGCACCGTCTCAGCATGGCACCGGCGCGCCAGTGCCGCTCGTCGGCGACCGGTCGGGACTGGGCTACCCTCCTCGGGTGCGGTTGGTGATTGCGAAGTGCTCGGTGGACTATGTCGGACGGCTCTCGGCTCACCTGCCGACGGCCACCCGGTTGTTGATGGTGAAGGCCGACGGGTCGGTGTCGATCCACGCCGACGACCGGGCCTACAAGCCGCTCAACTGGATGAGCCCGCCGTGCCGGCTGGAGGAGGCGCCCGGGGTCTGGCGGGTGGTGAACAAGGCCGGCGAGGAACTGCGGATCACCCTGGAGGAGATCTTCCAGGACACCTCGTACGAGTTGGGCGTCGATCCTGGGCTGCGCAAGGACGGTGTGGAGGCGCACCTGCAGGAGTTGCTCGCCGCCAACCCGGCAGCCCTCGGGGAGGGCTTCACGCTGGTACGTCGGGAGTACATGACCGCCATCGGGCCGGTCGACCTGCTGTGCCGGGACGCCGCCCAGGGCGCGGTCGCGGTCGAGGTGAAGCGGCGCGGCGAGATCGACGGGGTGGAGCAGCTCACCCGCTACCTCGAACTGATGAACCGCGATCCGCTACTGGCACCGGTCAGTGGCTTGTTCGTCGCCCAGGAGATCAAACCGCAGGCCCGGGTGCTCGCCGCCGACCGGGGTATCCGCTGCGTGGTGGTCGACTACGACCGGCTGCGAGGCATCGAGCGCGACGAGCTCACCCTGTTCTGAGCCGCCTCAGGTGTTTGGAAGGGCCCCCTGTACATCAGAAAGCGTTAACAGGGGGCCCTTCCTTGCGGGGCTAGGGGGTGCGGACGGCGATGAGGGACTTGGGTAGGCCGGCCACCCGCTCGACGAGCAGTCGGGAGTCGGGGAAGTAGTGCCGCATCTGGGAGCGGTCGAGCAGCTCGGTCCAGAGCACCTGACGGATGGCCGCCTCGTGGGTGCGGGTCTGCTTGTGCCCGAGGGGCCACCGCCGGGCCACCTCGGTACGCAGTCGAACCGGCAGGAACTGCATTCCGGGCGCAATCCAGTGTGGTTCGATAGGAAAATATCGGTATGGCGTCTGCACCCAGTACCGGTCGGCCAGCGAACGGACCGCGTCGGCGAAGCGTAATCGTCGTTCGTGCCCGCCCACGTGTTCGACGACCGAGTTGGAGAAGACCAGATCGTAGTGCCGGCCGGTGACGGCCGGTGGCAGGTCGCAGGCGTCGCCGTGCTCGACGTGCGCCCACGGGGGCACCTCGGCCGGCGGTCGCTCCAGGTTGACCACGTGCACCCGGGCGGGGCGGACGGTGGCGCGGGTCCAGGTGCCGAGTCGACCACCGAGATCCAGAACGGTCATCTCCGACAGATCAGGAAATGTTCGGGCCAGCCAGTCGAGCCGGCGGCGCCGTTGTCGGGCACCCGGGGACCGTTCGCTGTCGACGAGGTGAAAACGCAATCGATCCAGACCCATTTAACGCAAGGTACTGCCGCCCACACGGATAGGGAAGGACTATTCGAGGGTGCCCGGAAGATCGGCGGGTGTCACCTGCCGTACAGCGTTTTGGCGACCTTCACCAATCGGGCCACATCGGCCGAGTTGCGGTCGAACGTCATGGAGGGCAGCAGGGAGCGGGCCCGGCGTCTGGTGATCGACTTGCTCCGGGCGAACTCGCGGAGGCCGTCCTCGCCGTGGATCCGCCCGAAGCCGGAGTCACCCACCCCGCCGAAGGGCAACGTGGACATCCCGGCGAAGGTGAGCGCCGAGTTCACCGAGGCCATCCCGGAGCGCAGCCGCCGGGCGATGGCCACCGCGCGGCGCTTACCGAAGACCGCGCCACCCAGGCCGTACGGCAGGGCGTTGGCGCGGGCCACGGCCTCGTCGGCGTCGCGGACCCGGCTCACCGTCAGGGTCGGGCCGAAGGTCTCCTCGCGTACGGCGGCCGCGTCCTCCGGCACGTCGACCAGCACGGTCGGCCGGACGTACGGGGGCGTCACCGCGTCCGCGCCGCCGAGTACCGCCCGGCCGCCCCGGGCCAGCGCGTCGTCGATGTGGCGGCGGATCACGTCGAGCTGCCCCGGCATGGTGATCGGGCCGAGGTCGGCGTCGTGCGGCCCGACGGTCAACCGGCCGGCCCGTTCGACGAGCCGGTCGAGGAACGCGTCGAAGACCGGCTCGACGACGTACACCCGCTCGATGCCGATGCAGCTCTGGCCGGCGTTGGTGAGTCCACCCCAGACGCAGGCCTCGGCGGCGGCGTCCAGGTCGGCGTCGGTGTCGACGATCATCGCGTCCTTGCCGCCGGCCTCCAGCAGCACCGGGGTCAGCGACTCGGCGCAGGCGGCCATCACCTTCCGGGCGGTGGCCGGCGAGCCGGTGAAGGCGACCTTGTCGACCCCGGACCGGCAGAGCTGCGCGCCGACCTCGCCCAGGCCGTGCAGCGCGGTGAGGACCGGCTGTTCCGGCACCACCTCGGCGAGGCTGTCCACCAGCCACTGACCGACCGTCGGGGTGTACTCGCTCGGTTTGAGCACCACCGCGTTGCCGGCGGCCATCGCGTACGCGGCCGAGCCGACCGGGGTGAGGACCGGATAGTTCCACGGGCCGATCACGCCCACCACGCCGTACGGCTGGTACTCCAGGTGGCCGGTGAACTCGGCGAGGATCAGCCGGGACCGCACCCGGCGCGGACCCAGCACCCGACGGGCGTTGCGGGCGGCCCAGTCGATGTGCTCGATCGCGGTGAGGATCTCGACGACGGCGTCGGCGACCGGCTTGCCGCCCTCGGTGTGGATCAGCTCCGCGAGCTCCTCGATCCGCTGGGCCAGCAGCGCCCGCCAACGCAGCAGCCGTTCCCGACGCCCGGTGCAGCCGAGTCCGGTCCACCACTGCCCGGCCGTTCGGGCGGCCTCGACCGCGTCCCGTACGTCGGCGGGGGTGGCGACCGGGAAGCGCCCGACCTCGACGCCGGTCGCCGGGCTCGTCGACACCAGCCGCCCGTCCTCGATCCTCGGAAGCCCCGGAACACGCACAGCCGTCATGGCCGGAAGTCTAGACGGCACCGTTACCCGTCGGTAGCCAAACGGGTACTCGTCGGCCGGGGTCGGTTGCCGGGCGCGTGGGGTGCCGACGATGATCGACAGGCATGGCGGTCCGGGAGCTGACTCGTCGGCCGAATCGGTGAACGCGGGATGGCCGGCTGGCGTCTTCCTGATGACCGGACAGCGGTGCAGGCGACTACGTTTAGGTGGCACTCTGTTGGCGGAGAGTGACGACTTGTGGGGAGGCGGACTGTCCATGGAGGAGCACCCGGGGTTGTTGCCACTGTTGACGGTGGCCAGCGGGTCGATGCGCGGCACGAGCTTCCGGCTGCGCACCGAGCCGCTGGTGATCGGACGGGCACCGACGGCGGACATCATGGTCGACGACCCGCACCTGAGCCGGCGACACGCCGCGGTGCGGCAGACCGAGGGCGGGGTGGCGTTGGTGGACCTCGGCTCCACCAACGGCACCTGGCTCAACGACCGTCGGATCGACGGGGTGGAGCAGCTCTCCGACGGTGACGTGATCCGGCTGGGCCGTACCGAGCTGCGCTACTTCGATCCCGGGCTGGCCCGCACCGACCCGGTCGGCATCCGGATCGGCGCGGCCCCCGGCAGTCAGCGGACCACCATGCCGCTGCCGGTCCCGGCGCCCCGGCAGCCGGTCGAGGGTGAGCTGGTCGGCCCGGAAGCGGCCAGCCTCGGCCGGTGACCCCGCCTCGCCCGACGGCTTAGGGACCGTTAACCTCGGCGGTACCGAGCGACAGGGAGGCCGGGGCGTGGCGCGTGAGTTCACCAGCGTGGGCGTGGTGGGGCTGGGCACCATGGGTGTCGGCATCGTCGAGGTCTTCGCCCGCAGCGGCGTCCACGTCCGGGCGGTGGAGATCTCCGCCGACGCCCTGGAACGCGGGCGGGCCACCCTGACCCGCTCCACCGACCGGGCGGTGGCCCGGGGAAAGCTCGCCCCGGCCGACCGGGACGCGCTGCTGAGCCGGGTCCACTTCGCCGTCGGACTGGCCGCCCTGGACTCGGTGGAGCTGGTGATCGAGGCCGTACCTGAACGTCTCGACCTGAAGCGGCGGCTCTTCGCCGAGCTGGACCGGATCTGCCGGCCCGAGGCGATCCTGGCCACCAACACCTCGTCGTTGAGCGTCACCGAGATCGCGGTCGCCACCAGCCGACCCGGCCAGGTCGTCGGCATCCACTTCTTCAACCCCGCGCCGGTGATGAAGCTGGTCGAGGTGGTCCGCACGGTGGTCACCGCGCCCGACGTGGTGGCCGACACCGAGGCGCTCTGCGCCCGGCTGGGCAAGGTCGCGGTGACCGTCGACGACCGGGCCGGCTTCGTCGCCAACGCGTTGCTCTTCGGGTACCTCAACCAGGCGGTCGGGATGCTGGAGGCGCAGCACGCCACCCGGGAGGACCTCGACGCGGCGATGACGCTCGGCGGCGGCCTGCCGATGGGCCCGCTGGCCCTGCTGGACCTGATCGGCCTGGACACCGCGGTCGAGATCCTGGACACCATGTACCGGCACGGTGGCCGCAACCGCCGGCACGCCGCGGTGCCGCTGCTGCGGCAACTCGTCACGGCGGGACTGCTCGGCCGCAAGTCCGGTCGTGGCTTCTACACCTACCAGCAGCCCGGCTCCCCGGTGGTCGTACCCGACGACCGGACGCCGACGCCGGCGGGGCCGGCACCGGTCGACGGAGCGCGGGCGGTGGCCAGGGTGGGTGTCGTCGGCGCCGGGCCCAGAGCCGCCGGCATCGCCGAGGCCTGCGCCACCGCCGGGTACGAGGTGATCGCGGTGGCCTCCGACGCGGCCCTGGTCGACGCGGCCTTGGTCGACGCGGACCTGACCGACGCGGACCTGACCAGGCTGGCCGACGCGGACCTGGTGATCGAGGCCGTGGTCGGGGAGCCGGCGACCCGGCAGGCGCTCTTCGCCCGGCTGGGGGAGAGCTGCCGGCCCGGCGTGGTCCTGGCCACCACCGGGTCGCTGCCGGTCATCGGGCCGGCGATGGCCTCCGGCCGGCCGGCGGACGTGGTCGGGTTGCACTTCGCAGAGCCGGTACCGCAACGGTCGCTTGTCGAGATCGTCACGACGGTCCGCACCTCGGCGGAGGCCACCGCGACCGCCCGGGCGTTCTGTGCCACGCTGGGCAGGACCGGCGTGGTCTGTCCCGACCGGGCCGGGTTCGTCGTCGACGCGCTGCTCTTCGGGTACCTCAACGACGCGGTCCGGATGCTGGAGGCGAGGTACGCCACCGTCGACGACATCGACCACGCGATGCGGCTGGGCTGCGGGTACCCGGTCGGCCCGTTCGAGCTGCTCGACACGGTCGGCCTGGACGTGGCGCTGAGCATCCAGCGTGCGCTGTACCGGGAGTCGCGGGAGCCCGGCCTCGCCCCGGCGCCCCTGCTGGAGCACCTGGTCACCGCCGGCCACCTGGGGCGCCGGACCGGCCGCGGCTTCCGCGACCACACCGCCGGCTGACCGCGACGGCACCCCGGCCGCGGCTCCGGCCCCGACGGCCTGGCCGCGGCTCCGGCCCCGACGGCCGGCTCCGGCCCCGACGGCCCGGCCGTGGAACGGCCCCGACAACCCGGCCGTACGCTGGCAGATGTGAGCCCCCGTCGTAACCGTCCCCGCCGGGACGACGCCGTGCAGGTCGACTCCGAGCGGGTCCGGCAGGGCGTCGCCTCGGTCCAGCAGTGGCGCGACGGCGAGTGGCAGGTACGGGGGATCAGCGGCGGGTCGGCTACCAAGACGTACCGTTGTCCCGGCTGTGACCAGGAGATCCGCCCCGGGGTGGCCCATCTGGTGGCGTGGCCCGCCGACGGCCGGGGTGACCTGACCGACCGTCGGCACTGGCACAGCGGTTGCTGGCGGGCGCGGGACCGGCGTGGCCCCGGGATCCAGCGTGGTCGTGGCGCCCCCCGGTACGGCTGATCGGCCGAACCCGGCGTGGTGTCGCCGGGCTGACGTGGTCTCCCCGGCGTGGCAGCGGATGTCGCCGGCTCAGCGGCGGGTCTCCCCGGCTCAGCGGCGGGTGTTTCCGGCGCGGCGGCGGGTGGGCGCGGAGGGATCTTCGTCACCCGGTTTCGGCCCGATCGCGCGGAACCGGCGTGGCGGCGCGACACTTGGGTGGTGAGCACCCCGATCCGAGCGTCGTCGATCCTGCCCGGCCACCGTACCGACATCGAGCTGCACACCGCCGACGGGCTGCGCCTGGTCGGCGAGCTGGCCCGGCCGGCGGAGCGGGCGCCGGTGGGCACCCTGGTCTGCCTGCACCCGCTACCCACCCACGGCGGGATGATGGACAGTCACGTGTTCCGTAAGGCGGCGTGGCGGCTGCCCGCCCTGGCCGACCTGGCCGTGCTCCGGTTCAACACCCGGGGCACCAGCAGCCTGCGCGGCACCAGCGAGGGCAGCTTCGACGCCGCCGACAGCGAGCGCTACGACGTGGCCGCCGCCATCGAGTACGCCGAGTTCGCCGAGCTGCCGAACATCTGGCTGCTGGGCTGGTCCTTCGGCACCGACCTGGCGCTCAAGCACGGCTGCGACCCGGCGGTGACCGGCGCGATCCTGCTCTCGCCGCCGCTGCGCTTCTCCACCGACTCCGACCTGGCCACCTGGGCCCGCTCCGGCAAGTCGCTCACCGCGCTGGTCCCCGAGTTCGACGACTACCTGCGCCCCGACGAGGCCCGCCGGCGGTTCGCCGCGGTGCCGCAGGCCGAGGTGGTCGGCGTCCCCGGGGCCAAGCACCTCTGGGTAGGTGACGCCGAGACCGTCCTGGACGAGGTGGTCCGCCGGGTCAACCCGCAGGCGTCGGTGCCGCTGCCGACGGAGTGGGACGGCCCGATGGAGACCGGCGACGTCAGCGGGTACGCCGACCGGACGGTGGCCGCCTTCGCCGACACGCCGGTGCCGGGTCCGCAGGCCGGCGGTTCCGCCTGAGCGGGGCTGGGTCTGCTTCGCGGGGCTGGATCCGCCTGAGCGGGGCTGGTCTGCCTGGCGGGGCCGGGTCCGCCTGAGCGGGCCGGATCGTCGGTCAGTCCGACTCGACGGTCACCTTGCTCGGCTTGGCACTGCGCTCGTCGGTGGTCGGCTTGCTCGGCCGGGTGGTCTTCTCCCCGGTGCTGGTGATCTTCGTCGGGGTGGCACCCCGACCGCCCTCACCGGGCACCGCGGCCACCGTCGGCTCACCGTCCACCGGCGCGGCGGGACTGCCGGCCTCCACCGTGCTCACCGGCTCGGCTACCGGCCGGCTCACCGTGGCCGGCGCACCGTTGCGTACCGGCGGTCGCGCACCCTGCCCGTCAGGCGACGGCTTCCGTCCCTCCGCACCGTCGGGCGACGGGGTCTGGGCCGCCGCGCCGCTGGGTACCGGCTTCCGGTCCGCTTCGCCGTCGGGCGACGGCGTTTGGGTCACCGCGCCGTCGGGCGACGGCGGCTGGGCCGTCCTGCCGTCGGGTGCTGCGGGCCGAGAGCCGTCGGGTGACGCGGTGCCGGCGGCCGCACCCGCCACCTGCTGATGAAGCTCGCGCACCCGGCGCTGCAGATCGTCGGACTCCTGCCGGGAACGCCAGGTCTCCTGCCGCAGATCGGCCAGCTCCTGCTGGGCCTGGGCGATCTCCAACATCACCTGGGCGAGCTGTTGCCGACCGGCGGCGGCTTCCTGCTGCGTGGCGGCAAGGTGCTGCTGGGTCGTGGCCAGGTGCTGCTGGGTGGTGGCGGCGTACTCCTCGAACTGGCGTCGGGAGGCCGCGACATGCTCGTCGGCGGTGCGACGCTTCTCGGCCGACTCGGACTCGGCCCTGGCGAGCAGCTCCGTGGCCTGCTCCTCGGCCTGCCGGCGCATCGTGCCGGCGTCCTGCTCGGCGGCCTGCCGGATCTGGGTGGCGCCCTGTTCGATCTCGTCGAGCCGGGTCCGGTACTGCTTCTCCAGCTCGTCGTGCCGGGTCTTGTGCTTCTGCTCCAGCTCGTCGTACCGGGTCTTGTGCTGCTTGTCCAGCTCGTCGCGGCGCTTGGCGTACTCCTGCTCGGCGGTGGAGCGGCGCTGGGCCAGCTCCCGGTCGGCAGCCTCGCGTCGGCTGTTGACCTCCTTCTCCACCCCCGCCCGCCAGGCGCCCAGCTCCTGCTGCGTCTGGGCTCGGGCGTGCTTGACGTACGCCTCGGTCTCGCTGCGCATCCGCTGGACGTACGCCTCGGTTTCGGCGCGGTCGCGCTTGGCCGCCTCGGTGGCCTGGGTGGTGATCCGCGTGGCCTCCTGATTGGCCTTCTCCCGGGTGGACCGACCCGCCTCGGTGGCCTGGTCGACGGTCCGCTTGGCCTCCTGCTGGGCCTTGGCGTGGGTGGCCCGGCCCGCCTCGGTCGCGGAGTCGATCAGGCGCTTGGCCTCCTGCTGGGCCTTGGCGTGCACCTCCTTGGCCGCGTCCCGCAGCTGGGTGGCCTCCTGCTCGGCCTTTGCCAGCGCCGCCTTGGCCGCCTCCCGAAGCCGGGTCGCCTCCTGCTGCGCCCGGTTGTGGATCTCCTGGGCGGCATCACGCAGCTTGGTGGCCTCCTGCTCGGCCCTGGCCAGCGCCTCCTGGGCGCCGCGGCGCAGGCTGGCCGCCTCCTGCTTGGCATTGCGGATGGTCGCCTCGGCCTCGGCCCGCCGCGTACGGCTGTGCCGTTCCTCCTCGGCCCGGCGCGCCGACAGCGCGATCTCGAAGTCCTGAAGCACCCGGTTGGCCTGCTCGCGGGCCTCCTCGATGATCCCTTCGGCGGCTGCCCGGCGGGCCTCGATCTCCTCGTTCGCGGCCACCGCGATCGCCTCGGCCTGCTCCTCGGCAAGACTGAGGATCTGCTCCACCCGGGGGCCGAGGTGACGGAACGAGGCGCGATCCACCACGCCCACCTGCTTGCGCACCTGGGCGAGGTCGCGCTGCAGCACCTCGACCTGGCCGGCTAGCTTGTGGATCTGGTTGTACGCCTGTTCCCGCTCGGTCGTCAGTGTCGCGATCTCGTGCTCGGCACGAGCGACGTACCGGTCGACCTGTCGTTTCTCGTACCCCCGCAGGGCGGACTCGAAGCTGGGCTCCGTCGTCACGTCCCCGCCGAGAGCGAACAGTTCCTCGCCGTGCGACATGCCCCCATCCTCACATGCGTCCGGCCTCGCTGGGGCGATACGGAGGCCCCCGATGGGACGTACTTCACTGATGCGGCAGCTCCGGAAAAGTTGGGACACTATCCGCATTGCGGCGTGGGGTGACACCGGGTACCGGTGTCACCCCACGCCGTGCCGCATGCCCCCGGCGCGCGCCCGCCTCAGCTGGTCTTCTCCGCGCTCACGCGCTCCTGGGGGTCGGCCTTGGCCTGCTCCGCGACGGCCGCCGCCTGGGCCGCGGGCGGCATGCCCGGGACGATGCCGGCGAGGCCCGAGAGCATCTGACCGAGCTGCGAGGTGACCGCGTCCTTCTGCCGGGTGAGGTCCTCGACCTCGCGCCGGGCCGCCTGCGTGGTCAGGTCAGCCTCGGTACGGGCCTCGGTGAGCAACCGCTTCGCCTCGGCCTTGGCCTCGTTGAGGGTCTTCTCCGAGAGTGCCTTGGCCTTCTCGACGGTGTCCGAGGCGGTGCGCTCGGACTCGACCCGACGGGCCTCGGCCCGCTGCTCGATCTCCTTGGCCCGGTCCTGGGCGGCGCGGGCCCGCTGCTCGGCCTCGCCGACCAGCTTCTGCGTCTGGGCGACCTGGGCCGCGTGCCGTTCCGACTCCTCCCGCTCGGCCTTCTCCCGGCGCTCGGCGAGCTGAAGCTCCAGGGCCTGCAGGTCCTTGTCGCGCTTGTCCCGGGCGTCGGTGAGCAGCTTGGTCGCCTCGGCGCGCTTCTCCTCGGCCTCGCGGGCGGCCTTGGCCCGCTGCTGGGTGATCTCCCGCTCGGCGGTGGCCCGCAGGGTGGCCACCTCACGCTCGACGGTGGACTTCAACTCGGCCACCTCGTGCGCGGTGACCGTACGCAGCTGCTTGGTCTCCCGCTCGGCGTCGCCGCGCAGGGTGTCGGCCTCCCGGCGGGCCTGGACGCGGACCTCGGCGGCCTCCCGCTCGGCGGAGGTGCGGACGCTGCCGGCCTCCCGCTCGGCGGTGGCCTTCATCGCGGCGGCCTCGGCGCGGGCCTTGTCGGTGATCTCGCGAGCCTCCAGGCGGGCCGCGGAGAGGATCCCCTCCGACTCACGCTTGGCCTCGTTGCGGTGGTCGTTGGCCTGCTCCTCGGCGAGCCGCAGGATCTGCTCGACCCGGGTGCCGAGACCGGAGAGGGTCGGCCGGCTGTTCTCCTCGAGCTGCTTGTTGGTGTCGTTGAGCTTCTGCTCCAACGCACTCTGCCGCTGCTCGGCCTGGCGGAGCCGACGCTGGGCGTCGTTCATCCGCTGCTCGGCCTCGGCGCGGGCCTGCTCGGACTGGGTCAGCGCGGCGGTCAGCCGACCGATGAAGTCATCGACCTGCCCGACGTTGTAGCCACGCAGGCCAACGGTGAAATCCGGTTGCGAGTTCGCGTTGTCGAAGAACGCCAGAGGGGAGGACTGCTGCTGGGGCATTGGGACATACTCGCAGACGCCCCAGGGTGCTTCCAAGACCGGTCGCAGCTTTGGTGTCCGGTTTATCTGACCGGGTCCAACGGGCGATCTTGGCAGCTCCCGGGCCGCCCGGGCCGGTCCTGCCCGGCTACCTGCCCGCCGTCGGGGCGAGCCGGCAAAACGATGTTGGGAGGGGCCCCTTCCTATACAGAATGCGATAGGAAGGGGCCCTTCCTTTCACCCGGCGGGTTGGACCAACTCGACGAGGACGCCGCCGGCGTCCTTCGGGTGGACGAAGTTGATTCGCGAGTCGGCGGTGCCCCGTCGGGGGGTGTCGTAGAGCAGCCGCAGACCCCGCTCGCGCAGGGCGGCGCAGGCCACGTCGATGTCGGCGACCGTGTACGCCACCTGCTGCACGCCCGGCCCGTTACGGTCGAGGAACTTCGCGATCGTCGACTCCGGGGTCGCCGGGGCGAGCAGTTGCAGGCAGCCGCCGGAGGCGCTCGGCCCGACCGCCAGCATCGCCTCGCGTACGCCCTGCTCGGTGTTGGTCTCGGTGTGCACGCAGCGCATCCCGAAGGTGCGCTGGTAGAAGTCGATCGCCGCGTCCAGGTCGGCCACGGCGATGCCGACGTGGTCGATGCGGAGCAGTCCGATTCCGGTGGCGGGTTCGGCGGTGGGCTCGCCGGAGGTGTGCTCAACCATGGCGCTAGTCTGGCCGAACAATCGTTAAGGCGTACGGTCGGCACCCCCCTCGGAGGCAGGACATGGCTTCGGTGATCGTCAGCGGCGCGCGGACCCCGATGGGCCGGCTGCTGGGCAACCTCAAGGACCTCTCCGCCGTCGACCTCGGCGGGGTGGCCATCAAGGCCGCGTTGGAACGCGCCGGGGTCGCCCCCGACCAGGTGCAGTACGTGATCATGGGCCAGGTGCTCCAGGCCGGCGCGGGTCAGATCCCGGCCCGGCAGGCGGCGGTGGCGGCCGGGATCCCGATGTCCGTGCCGGCGTTGACCGTCAACAAGGTGTGCCTCTCCGGCCTGGACGCGATCGCCCTGGCCGACCAGCTCGTCCGGGCCGGCGAGTTCGACATCGTGGTGGCCGGCGGCATGGAGTCGATGACCAACGCCCCGCACCTGCTGCTCGGTCAGCGCACCGGCTACAAGTACGGCGACGTGACCGTCAAGGACCACATGGCGCTGGACGGGCTCACCGACGCGTGGGACAACTGCTCGATGGGTGAGTCCACCGAGCGGCACGGTGCCCGGCACGCCATCACCCGGGCCGAGCAGGACGCCTTCGCCGCGACCAGCCACCAGCGGGCCGCCGCCGCGCAGAAGAACGGCCACTTCGCCGACGAGATCACCCCGGTGGTCATCCCGCAGCGCAAGGGCGACCCGCTGGTGATCAGCGAGGACGAGGGGATCCGCCCGGAGACCACCGCCGAGTCGCTGGCGAAGCTGCGCCCGGCGTTCGCCGCCGACGGCACGATCACCGCCGCCAGCTCCTCGCCGATCTCCGACGGCGCCGCCGCCGTGGTGGTGATGAGCAAGGCCAAGGCCAAGGAGCTGGGGCTGAGCTGGCTGGCCGAGGTCGGCGCGCACGGCAACGTGGCCGGCCCGGACAACTCCCTGCACTCGCAGCCGTCCAACGCGATCAACCACGCGCTGCGCAAGGGCGGGCTGAGCGTCGCCGACCTCGACCTGATCGAGATCAACGAGGCGTTCGCTGCGGTCGGCATCCAGTCCACCCGGGACCTCGGGGTCAGCCCGGACCAGGTGAACGTCAACGGTGGGGCGATCGCGCTGGGCCACCCGATCGGCATGTCCGGCGCCCGACTGGTGCTCACCCTCGCCCTGGAGCTGAAGCGGCGCGGCGGCGGCACCGGCGCGGCGGCGCTCTGCGGCGGCGGCGGTCAGGGCGACGCGCTGATCATCCACGTACCGGCGGGCGGCGAGTGAGCGGCGCCGCCGAGGGCACCGGCGCACCGCAGCCGGCCGCCGCAGTGCCGGCCGCAGCCAGCTCGGCTGCGGGCGGTAACTCCCCGGCGCCGGCCTCGGGCCCGCCGACGCCGGCTGCGGGCACGCGGGTGTCGGTGCGCCGGAGTCGGGACGTACCGATGCTGGTGGAACGGGCCCGCACGGGTGACCCGCGCGCGGTGGCCCGGCTGATCACCCTGGTCGAGTCCGGTGACGAGCTGCTGCCGCAGGTGGCGGCGGCGCTCGCGCCGTACGCGGGGCAGGCCCAGGTGGTGGGGTTGACCGGGTCGCCCGGGGTGGGCAAGTCGACCACCACCAACGAGCTGGTCCGGGCGCTGCGGGCCGCCGGCCACCGGGTCGGGGTGCTGGCCATCGACCCGTCCAGCCCGTTCACCGGCGGGGCGATCCTCGGCGACCGGGTCCGGATGCAGGACCACGCCACCGATCCCGGCGTCTACATCCGGTCGATGTCCAGCCGGGGCCACCTCGGCGGGCTCTCCGCCGCCACCCCCCAGGCGGTCCGGGTCCTCGAAGGCGCCGGCTGCGACGTGGTACTCGTCGAGACCGTCGGCGTCGGCCAGGCCGAGGTGGAGGTGGCGTCCCTGGCCGACACCACGTTGGTGCTGCTGGCCCCCGGCATGGGCGACGCGATCCAGGCGGTCAAGGCCGGCATCCTGGAGATCGCCGACGTCTTCGTGGTCAACAAGGCCGACCGGGACGGCGCGGACGCCACCGTCCGCGACATCCAGGGCATGATCGCTCTCGGTGAGCGCGGGCCGGGCCAGTGGCGACCGCAGGTGGTCCGGGCGATCGCCGCCCGGGCCGAGGGGATCGACGACATCGCCGCCGCGATCGACAAGCATCGTGGCTGGCTGGAGCAGCACGACGAGCTGCGCCGCCGCCGCGAGACGCGGGCCGCCGCCGAGGTCGAGGCGATCGCGCTGGGCACCCTGCGCGCCCGGATCGGCTCACTTCGCGCCGGTACGGCCCTGACCGCGCTCGCCGCGAAGGTGGCCGCCGGCTCCCTCGACCCGTACGCCGCCGCCGACGAACTGATCGGCCAACTCGACTCCTGAGCCCCGGGCGGGGTCGGGGTGCGCCCGGGAGGCGTGCCCGATCTGTGCCGTGCCCCCCGGGTCGGGGACCCGATCCTGGAGGAAGATCTTGGAAGATTTGCGCCCCTCGGGGGGCTTTTCTTCCAAGATCTTTTCGACGTGCAGCTAGCGACGGTGTGGCACTCCATCCTCCGGTAGAGGAAAGCCACCAGGTCGATCGCCGGCACGAGACGTGAGGCACTCGAAGGTGCGAAGTGCAACGTGTCGACGTTGGCATGGCGGTCGGGTGTTGGTGCGATCACGTACTGCGATGTCCTGGTGTGTTTCCGCAGGGATCGTAGTCAGGCTTCGATCGTCCACAGCGGAACGCGGGGCCGGTAGGCTCTGCGCAGGTAGGCGGGCCGGTGGTGGGACGGACAGGGGAGCGGGACGTGAACTTCGAGGAGACGCAGGAGTTGTCCCTGAGCCCGGACGCCGTGGCGGGTGGCCGGACGCGGATCTCCACCGAGGTGGTGGAGAAGATCGCGGTGGCCGCCACCAAGTCGGTGCCGGGCGTGGCCGAGCTCGGCGGCGACCTCGCCCGCTTCGTCAACGCCGTGCTGGACCGGGTCGGACTGGATCAGGTAGGTGACGCCCGACGGGGCTGCTCGGCCCACATCACCAACGGTGCGGTGCTGATCAACCTGGTGCTGGTCACCGAGGCCGGGCACTCGGTCCCGCAGGTGATCGACGAGGTCCGCGCGAAGGTGACCCTGGCCGTCGAGGCGTACGGACTGCGCGTCGAGGAGATCAACATCCGGGTCGACGACGTGGCCTTCACCAACCCCACCGCCCCGGACGCCTGAGGCAGCGGACGGCTGCGCCAGCCACACCCGTTCGCCGCCCGTGCCCGGTCGTTGCCCGCGCAGCTTTCGGGAAGTAGTGGCCTCGTCCGGTCGGGATGCCACTACTTCCGCGATCTGACACCGACGCGTGGGCTGTTTCGCGGGTGCGGTTCGGTGGCGGTGGCGAGATCAGGCGGAGTCTGGCCGGTTCAGTTCCACTTCGTCGCCCGGCAGCAGGTCGACCTTGCCATCCCGGCTTCGGACCTCCAGGATCGGCACGCCCTCGTCGAGCTGCATCGCGCGGCGCTCACCATCCGTCGGCATTCGGGTGATCACCGACTCGCCGGCCGCGAGTTCGACCTGTCGGCGTTGTGGCGCCTCCCGGACCCGGGTGCCCAGGCCCCGGCTCGTGTTGACCAGACCTTCCGAACGCAGCAGTAGGACTGCTCTGCGTACCGCGTCACGCCCGATGCCGTACTCCTGCGACATGCGCGTCTCGCTGGCGAGGATCGAGCCGGCCGGCAGTTCCCCGGACAGGATCTTCTGCCGTAGCAGGTCTGCGAGCTGCGCGTAGACCGGCGTGCGCGAGTGCGGATCGATGGTCACGTTGCCAGCCTTGTTTCCCCGTCGCCACCATGACCCTTGGCCTTGTTGCATTAGGTACTCGTGGCCCTGTTTGGTTTTGGCTATGTTCCTCTTGACGGTCAGTGATTGAAGGTCAACGAGGAGTTCTCGTTCGATCGTGGATGTTCCTGGTGATCGGCCCTGTCGGCGTAGTGGTGATCTGGTATTTGCGCTGGTGGGCGGGTTGGGTCCGGTTCTGCAGGGAGGTTCGCGTGCGGAGGATCTTCGGGTGGCTCGGTCGACGCGAGCGGGGTCGGCGTCGCGGAGGAGCCGTCGACCCCAGGCCCGGTCAGTACCGGTCCCGCAGCTACCAGTTGCTTCGGCCGTGGCAGGTGCGCCGGCGGCGGTTCGGGTGGACGGCGTTCGGTAGGCGCGGGTTCGACCCGCAGGAGGGGGTCCGACTTCCTGGACCGGGTCGCCGACGACCTGGCCGCCGTCTATCTGGCGCTCGGTGAGAGCCGGCAGGAGGCGGCCCGGATCAAGCAGGCGTTGCGGGCCCGGCAGTCCGAGGAGGCGCGGCGGCTGGTGAACGCGGGACGGTTCCGCTGATGGGCGACGGAGAGCGGTTCGTCATCCATCTTCCGGTGGTCGCCGGGGACCTGCCGGCCGCCGCCCGGCTGGCTCGGGTGGTGGCCCGCTGGACGGGCGTGCTCACCCAGACCCCGGCGAGATCGCGGTCTCCTTCGAGGACGACCAGGGTGACCGCCATCGGGTCTTCTGCGACCGGCCGCTGGCCGGTGGTCGGCGGTGCGTGCTGCGTGACCGCCACGACGGGCCGTGCACCCGCCGGCTGCTCCGGTGACCGGGTACGTCGGGCCGGTTATCGGTCGGTACCAAGTTCCTTAGCGATCGTTCAGGAAGGGCCTTACACTCGACGTGCAGTCGAGGACTCGAGGAGGAGCCCCGCGTATGAACGCCGACGAGATCGCCGCCGGACGGGCCCGCTGGCAGGCCCGGTACGACGCCGCGCGCAAGCGGGACGCGGACTTCACCACACTCTCCGGAACGCCCCTCGACCCGGTGTACGGGCCACCGGAGGGCACCGGCTACCCGGGCTTCGAGCGGATCGGCTGGCCGGGGGAGTACCCGTACACCCGGGGGTTGCATCCCACCGGTTACCGGGGGCGGACCTGGACGATCCGGCAGTTCGCCGGCTTCGGCAACGCCCAGCAGACCAACGAGCGGTACAAGATGATCCTCGGCGCGGGTGGCGGTGGGCTCTCGGTGGCCTTCGACATGCCGACGCTGATGGGCCGGGACTCCGACGACCCGCAGGCGCTCGGCGAGGTCGGGCACTGCGGGGTCGCCATCGACTCCGCCGCCGACATGGAGGCGCTCTTCGACGGCATCGACCTGGCCGGCGTCACCACCAGCATGACCATCTCCGGCCCGGCCGTGCCGGTGTTCTGCATGTACCTGGTCGCCGCCGAACGGCAGGGCGCCGAACTGTCCAGGCTGGACGGCACCCTGCAGACCGACATCTTCAAGGAGTACATCGCGCAGAAGGAGTGGCTCTTCGAACCGGAGCCGCACCTGCGCCTGATCGGCGACCTGATGGAGTACTGCGCCGCCGAGATCCCGCGCTACAAGCCGCTGTCGGTCTCGGGCTACCACATCCGGGAGGCGGGCTCGACCGCCGCGCAGGAGCTGGCGTACACCCTGGCCGACGGGTTCGGCTACGTGGAGCTGGGGTTGTCGCGCGGCCTGGACGTCAACGTCTTCGCCCCCGGGCTGAGCTTCTTCTTCGACTCGCACGTGGACTTCTTCGAGGAGATCGCCAAGTTCCGGGCCGCCCGCCGGATCTGGGCCCGGTGGCTGCGCGAGGTCTACGGCGCGACCAGCTCCAAGGCGCTCTGGCTGCGTTTCCACACCCAGACCGCCGGGGTGTCGCTGACCGCCCAGCAACCGGTCAACAACGTGGTACGCACCGCCGTGGAGGCCCTCGCCGCGGTGCTCGGTGGGACCAACTCGCTGCACACCAACGCCCTGGACGAGACCCTGGCGCTGCCGACCGACGAATCCGCCGAGATCGCCCTGCGGACCCAGCAGGTGCTGATGGAGGAGACCGGGGTGGTCAACGTCGCCGACCCGCTCGGCGGATCGTGGTACGTCGAGGCGCTCACCGACCGGATCGAGGCCGAGGCGGAGGAGATCTTCGCCCGGATCCGGCAGCTCGGCGGCGAGGGCCCGCACCGGATCGGCCCGATGACCTCCGGCATCCTGCGGGGCATCGAGGACGGCTGGTTCACCGGCCAGATCGCCGAGTCGGCCTTCGTCTACCAGCAGGCCCTGGAGAAGGGCGACAAGCGGATCGTCGGGGTCAACTGCCACACCGGTACGCTCGCCAAGGAGCTGGAGATCCTGCGCATCTCGCACGAGGTGGAGCTGGCCCAGCGGCGGGCGCTCGCCGAGCGCAAGTCCGGCCGCGACTCGGCGGCGGTCCAGGCTGCCGTGGAGCGGATGGTCGAGGTCAGCCGGACCGACGGGAACATGATCCCGGCGATGCTGGACGCGGTCCGGGCCGAGGCGACCCTGGGTGAGATCTGTGACGCCCTGCGCGCGCAGTGGGGCATCTACCGTGAACCCCCTCGATTCTGACTTCTCCCTCGACCGCAGGGGCGGTGAGCTGGGGGTGAGAGGAGCAACTGTTGGCGTCGCGGTTGATCTGACTTCCGGCGCCCGCGTGCGAGACTAGGTAACCATGAGCGACCCACGGATCACCTCGTCGATCTTCACCCGCGGCGCGGTCGACCTCAGCGCGCTGCGCACCCCCGCACCGGCCCCTGCCCGTCCCGCCACACCGGCCCAGCACCCCGGAGCGCCCACCGGCGTACCCGGTGGTCCCGCCGGTGCCGGCGGCTCCGTGATCGACGTGACCGAGGCGACCATTCAGTCCGACGTTCTCGAACGCTCGCTGAACGCCCCGGTCATCGTCTTCTTCGGGGCCGCCGGATATCCGGAGAGCGACCAGTTCGCCCCGGTGCTGGAGCGGCAGGCCGCCGAGGGCGGTGGCGCCTGGACACTGGCCCGGGTCGACGTCCAGGAGAGCCCGCGAATCGCCCAGATGTTCCAGGTCCAGGGCATCCCCACGGTCTACGCCCTGTTCGGCGGCCGGCCGGTCGACGCCTTCTCCGGCGTGGTGCCCGAGGCCCAGCTGCGGCAGTGGATCCAACGGGTGCTGCAGGCCGCCGGGGTGACCGTCGAGGCGGCGGGCGACCCCCGGCTGGACGAGGCGGACGACGCGCTGATGAGCGGCGACCTGGACGCCGCCGAGCAGGCGTACCGCAAGATCCTCGCGGAGACCCCGGCGGACGCCGCGGCGGAGGCGGGGCTGGCCCAGGTCGGGCTGGCCCGGCGGGTGGCCGGCGCGGACCCGCAGGCGGCGCTCGCCGCCGCCGAGGCCGCCCCGGACGACGTGGAGGCGCAGCTGCTCGCCGCCGACGTGGAGGTGCTCAGCGGCCTGGCCGAGGCGGCGTACGCGCGGCTGGTGGCCGTGGTCCGGCGCACCGCCGGGCCGGACCGGGAGAAGGCCCGGCAGCACCTGGTGTCGCTGTTCACCGTCGCCGGCCCGGACGATCCGGCGGTCGCCTCGGCCCGCCGGGCGTTGGCCAGCGCCCTGTTCTGAGCAGGAGATCCGCAGCGCGGGCCGGCGTCGCGCCGGCCCGCCCGGGTACGGCAGCGGGCCGGCGTCCTGCCGGCCCGCACTGGTCCGGCAGGACGTGTCCGTGGAGTCGATGAGGTCGTGAGCGCCGAGCCGGGGGGAGCCCAACATGCGTCGGATCGCCGTCCTCGACGCGCCTACCAACCTCGGTCTGCGTCCGCCCACGCCGACCTCGGTGCCCGGCTGCGGCAAGGCCCCCGGCGCGCTGCGCGACCACGAGCTGGTCACTCGGCTGCGGGCCCGCGACGCCGGCTGCCTCACCCCGCCCCGGTACGACCCCGGTGACTGGCGTCCCGGTGACGGCGTCTGCCACGCCCGGGAGATCTCGGACTACTCGGTGACCCTGGCCGAGCGGATCGGCGCGATCATCGACCGGGGGGAGTTCCCGCTGGTGCTCGGCGGGGACTGCTCGGTGCTGATCGGGTCGGCGCTGGCCATGCATCGGCTCGGCGAGGCGGTCGGCGGGCGGATCGGGCTGGTCTTCGTCGACGGGCACTCCGACTTCCGGCACCCCGGCAACGCCTCCTACGTCGGCGCGGCAGCCGGCGAGGACCTCGCCCTGGTCACCGGGCGGGGCCAGGCAGACCTGGCCGCCATCGAGGGCCGTCGGCCGTACTTCCGGGACATCGACGTGGTGGTGCTCGGCATCCGGGCGCAGGACGAGTACCGTCTCGACCTCCAGGCGGCCGGCATCGTTACCCGGCCGGTGCCGGCGCTGCGGGCCGAGGGCGCGGCCCGCACCGCCCAGTGGGCACACGAGCAACTGGCCGACTGCGCCGGGTACTGGGTGCACATCGACGTCGACGTGCTCGACCCGGCGGTGATGCCGGCGGTCGACGCCCCGGACCCGGGCGGCATCGCCTTCGCCGAGCTGGAGATCCTCCTTGCCGGCCTGGTGGACACCCCGCACTGCCTCGGCGTCGAGCTGACCGTCTTCGACCCCGACTACGACCCGGAGGGGGCGTACGCGGCGGAGATCGTCAACACCCTCGTCGCCGGTCTGGCCCCGGTCTCTGCCCCGGTGGTGGTGCCGGCCTCCGTTCCGGTCGCCGCGCCGGCTGGTGTGCCGGCCTCGACGGCGGTTTCTGTACCGGCGTCGGCCGCGGCCTCCTTTCCCGGCTCCGGAGCCGCCGCCGGCTCGGCTCCCGAGGACGGCATCGGTCCTGTGCGTGCCGGTATCGGGGCTGCGACCGGCGGCACTCCTGTCGAGGCAGGCCCCGGTCAGCTGCCGGCTGGCTCGGATCCAAGCGGTGGTGTTGGCCCTGCGTCGGCAGATGCCGGCAGCCCGTCGGCGCCGTCCCAACGGGAGCCCGGCCTGGCCGAAAACCGGTGGACACCGGCACCTGCTCCGCGCGAGCCCGGAGCCGACCGGGTTCCACCGGTGGCTCCCGGAACCGACCAGGCGTGAGCGGGTCCCCTGGAACCGACCAGGCGCGAGCGGGTCCCCTGGAACCGGCCAGGCGCGAGCCGGGGTGGCCTGCGTCGAAGTTCGAACGCCCCTGCCCCGACCCCGCCCCCGCCCCCGCGCTCCTGCGCGGCCCAGGCTCCTCGCTCTCTCCGTACCCGAGCGGGGCGTAGATCTTGGACACTTACCGTTCTATCTGGACGGTAAGTGTCCAAGATTCACTGTGGGATGCGCCCAGCCCAGCCCAGCCCAGCCAGGTTGGTGCTCGCGTGGCTACGGTCCCGCTTGTCGGTGAGCGGGGTGCCCCGCTCTACCTCAGGCGTTAATAAGGGGCCCTTCCTTACCGGAGGGAGCGGAGGAAGCGGTTGGTGATCGGGACGGCGCTGTCGGTGCTGGCGCCGCCGGACTCGACGAAGACGGCGAACGCCACGTCACCCTGCCAGCCGACGAACCAGGAGTGGGTGTTGGCCGGGTCGTCGTCGTACTCGGCGGTGCCGGTCTTGCCGTGTACCGGGTCGCCGGGCACGTCGGCAAGCGTCTTCGCCGTCCCCTTGGTGACCACCTCGCGCATCATCGTGCGCAGCGGCTCGACCGACTCCGGCTTGAGCTGCGGGCCGGGGGCAGCGGCCTGCCCCGGTGCCGGGTCGAGGACCAGTTTCGGCTGCTCGAAGCGCCCCCGGGCGACGGCTGCGGTGGCTGCCGCCAGGGCCAGCGGGCTGACCAGGGTGGTGCCCTGGCCGAAGGAGGCGGCGGCCTGCTCGACCGGGGAACCACCGGCGGAGACCTTGCCGGTGAAGGCGTCGACGCCCAGGTCCCAGCTGCCCTCCAGGCCGAGCGACCGGCCGGCGGCGGCGAGCCCGTCGGGGCCGAGCTTCGGGGCCAGTGCGGCGAACGCGGTGTTGCACGAGCGGGCGAAGATGGTCCGGAACGGCACCGAGCCCAGCTCGAAGTCGTTGGAGTTCTTGAAGGAACGCCCGTCCACGGTGAACGTCTTCGGACAGTCGACCCGCCCGTCCAGGGTCACCGCGGCCTGGTCGAGCAGACCGAGGGCGCTGACCATCTTGAAGGTCGAACCGGGTGGCACCTGGGCGGAGAAGGCGAGGTTCTCGCCGGGCGCACCCGGGCCGTTGGCGGTGGCGAGCACCGCGCCGTCGCTGATCCGTACCGCGACCAGGGCGGAGCGCCGCTTCTCGGGCCGCAGCGCCGCGTCGGCCGCGTTCTGGGTGGCGACGTCCAGGGTGGTCTTCAGCGGTGCGCCCGGCTGCGGGTCCTGCCGGAACAGCTCGGTGTCGGTGGGTGCCAGTTTGCCGTCCTGCCCGGTCCGCTTGATGATCACGGCCAGCCCCGGGGTGCCGCGGAGCCGTTCGTCGTACCGGCCCTGGAGACCACCGTGGCCGACCAGGTCACCCTCGACGTACCGGTCGGGGTGGGCCTTCAGGTCGTCGGCCTGGGCCGGGTCGACCGAGCCGAGCAGGGCGCGGGCGAACTCCCGGGTCGGGGCCAGCTGCAGCTCGTCGGTGGGGAACTTGGTGCCGGGCAGGTCGTAGATGCGGGACCGGATCTGGTCGTACGCCGGTTTGCGGAGGGTGACCACCTCGACGAAGGCGTCCGGTTTGGCCTCGGCCAGGCGCTTGGGCAGGTCGCTGGTGTCCACCGGCGGAACCAGCGCCGGCTTGATCGCCTTGAACGCGGCGTCGAGCTGGCCGGCGAGTTTCCGGGCGTCGGTGACCTCGCCCGGCTGCACCCCGACCCGGACCACCGGTCGGGGGGCGACGATCGGCTCGCCGGCGCCGTCCAGGACCGCGGCCCGGGAGCTGACCTCCCGGCGCAGGCCCAGCTGGTCACCCTTGGTGAGCTGCTCGTGGACCAGCTGTGGCTCCCAGACCACCTGCCAGCCGTCGTCACCGCCGCGCTTGAGCTGGAGCTGACGGTCGTACGACCAGCCACCGCCCGGCAACGGCCAGTTGATCGCCACGGTGGCCGTGGCGGTGTCCTTGGTCACCTTCGGCTCGCCGGAGCGGCGCAGCTCCGGTGGGGTCCCGGCCAGCTCCCCGGAGAGTTCCTTGAGCTCCTGGGCCACCTGGTCGGCGCTCAGCCGGTCGCCGGTCGGCGCGACGAAACCGACCGCGCGCAGGTCACCGGAGCGCCAACCGGACAGAAAGGCGTCCACGCTGCCTTCCGGGCCGTCCGAGTCCGAACAGCCGGTCAGCACGCCGGCCGCGAGCAACACGGCGACCAGCGCGTTCTGGTACGGACGGCGGCGGTGCGGGCGGGCGCGCGGCATCGGCGTTCCTCCGGTCTCGGGTCTGTTGCGCACGTTAGTACGACCTGTCCCCCCGCACTGTCCCCGGCGGCGCGAACACGCGGAAAGACGGGCCGGTGACGGGGTGATGAAAATCCCAGGCCGGGGTATCCATCCGCCGTCCGTTCCCGTACCCACCAGGGGTGAAGGGCTTCAACCCCGATCCGGACGTCCGGTGGTCCGCCGAGCAGTACCTAGATCGGCAGGCCTAGGCTGGGCGGCAGAGTGACCCACAACGCGGTGGGTTGAGGGGAGTGCACCAATGGACCGGCGTCCGGCGATCAAACCGGGACCCGACCTCCGGCAGGCTGACACCAGCCCGGCCGACAGCTTCGATTCGGCGACCGACGGGGACGGCCCCGGCCGACTCGACACCGGAGTGACCGGCTTGACCGGTTCCAGTGTCGACACCATCTACGATCTCGGACTACCCCCGGAGGCCCTCGGCGACGACGTCGAGGACGCCGAGCTGGACGAGCCGGTGCCCAACGCGGAGCGCCTGGTGGCCCAGGCGGTCGCGCTCGCCGGGGACGACCACGACGCGGCGACCCTGGTCGGCCGGTTCTGGCGGTTCGCGCCGGACGAGGAGCTGATCGGTTTCACCGCCGAGGAGATGCTCGACGCGGCGCGGGCCCACCGGGACCTCGCCCAGCAGCGGGTCCCCGGCGAGCTGAAACTGCGCATCCACGCCCCGGGCACCGACCAGCACCACACGGTCATCGAGATCGTCACCGACGACATGCCGTTCCTGGTCGACTCGATGACGGCGCTGCTCAACTCGCACCACCTCGACGTACACATGCTGGTCCACCCGCTGGTGGTGGTCCGGCGCGAGCCGCTGGGCCGGCTGACCGAGGTGTCGGCGGACGTCGAGCCGGACGACGCGATCGCCGGGGACCTGGTCGAGAGCTGGATGCGGATCGAGATCGACCCGGTCCGCGACGCCGAGCAGCGGGACCAGCTGCGGCGGGAGCTGCAGCGGGTGCTCACCGACGTGCGGGAGGCGGTGGAGGACTGGCCGAAGATGCGTCAGCGGGCCCTGGCGCTCGCCGACGACCTCGCCTCGGCCCGGACCTCGCCGAACCGCCCGCCGGTGCCGGAGAAGGACATCACCGACTCGGTGGAGCTGCTGCGCTGGCTCGCCAACGACCACTTCACCTTCCTCGGTTACCGCGAGTACCGGCTGGTGAACGCGCCGACCGACGAGGCGGCCGGCCGGCCGGGCGGCCAGGCGTTGGAGGCGGTGCTCGGCACCGGCCTGGGCATCCTGCGCCAGGACGCCCCGGAGGCCCGTGCGCTGGCCTCGATGACGCCGGAGGCGCACGAGAAGGTGCTGGAGAAGCGCCTGCTGATCATCACCAAGGCGAACTCCCGGGCCACCGTGCACCGCTCCGCCTACCTCGACTACGTCGGCTTCAAGATCTTCGACGAGCGGGGCGAGGTGGTCGGGGAGCGGCGTTTCCTGGGCCTGTTCTCCACCGCCGCCTACCGGACCAGCGTCCGGGAGCTGCCGGTGGTGCGCCGCAAGGTGGCCGAGGTGCTGGACCGCTCCGGGCTCAGCCAGCGCAGCCACTCCGGCAAGGACCTGCTGCAGATCCTGGAGACCTACCCGCGCGACGAGCTGTTCCAGATCAAGACCGACGACCTGTACCACGCGGTGATCGGCGTGCTGCGGATGGCCGGCCGCCGGCAGCTGCGGGTCTTCCTGCGGCGCGACGCGTACGGGCGGTTCATCTCCTGCCTGATCTACCTGCCCCGGGACCGCTTCACCACCCAGAACCGGCTGCGTATGCAGGACATCCTGCTGCGTGAGCTGAACGGGGTGGGGGTCGACTACACCACCCGGGTCACCGAGTCGATGCTGGCCCGGGTGCACTTCATCGTCCGTACCGACCCGAACAACCCGCCCGGGGACATCGACGCCGACCTGCTCGCCGAGGAGCTGGCCGACGCCACCCGGCTCTGGGACGACGACTACCGGCTGGTGCTGGAACGCAAGCTCGGCGACGAGCAGGCCAAGCACCTGTTCACCAGGTACGCCGACGCCTTCCCGGAGGGCTACAAGGACGGGCACACCCCGTACGAGGCGATGAAGGACCTGGCCAAGCTGGAGCTGCTGGAGGAGTCCGGCCAGCTGGAGATGCACCTGTTCCGCAAGCAGTTGGCGCCCCGGCCGGGGGCCCGGATCCCGGGTGCGGACCTGGTCGAGGCGATGGACGTCCGGTTCAAGGTCTACCGGTACGGCGAACCGATGATGCTCTCCGCGGTGCTGCCGGTGCTGCACTCGCTGGGTGTCCGGGTGGTCGACGAGCACCCGTACGAGGTGGACCGGATCGACGGCCGGATCTGGCTGTACGACTTCGGTCTGCAACTGCCCGAGGGCCACCAGGACCTGGCCGAGGTACGCCCGCACGTGGAGAACGCCTTCGCGGCGGCGTGGCGGGGCGAGGCCGAGGTGGACGGCTTCAACGAGCTGGTGCTGCGGGCCGGGCTGACCTGGCGGCAGGTGGTGGTGCTGCGCGCCTACGCGAAGTACCTGCGCCAGGCCGGCACGGTCTTCTCGCAGGACTACGTGGAGTCCACCTTCACCGCCAACCCGCAGCTGGCCGCCCTGCTCGTCGAGCTCTTCGAGGTGCGCTTCGCGCCTGATTCGGAGCTCGACGCCGAGCAGCGGGAGCGGCGCAGCCAGGAGCTGGTGACCGCGATCGGCACCGCGCTGGACGAGGTGGCCAGCCTGGACCAGGACCGGATCCTGCGGTCGTACCTGACGTTGATCCAGGCCACCCTGCGGACCAGCTTCTACCAGAAGCGGGTCGACGGTCGGCCCAAGTCGTACGTGGCGTTGAAGCTGGACCCGCAGGCCATCCCGGACCTGCCGGCGCCCCGCCCGAAGTTCGAGATCTTCGTCTACTCGCCCCGGTTCGAGGGTGTGCACCTGCGGTTCGGGCCGGTGGCCCGGGGCGGGCTGCGCTGGTCCGACCGGCGGGAGGACTTCCGGACCGAGGTGCTCGGCCTGGTCAAGGCGCAGATGGTGAAGAACGCCGTGATCGTGCCGGTGGGTGCCAAGGGCGGCTTCGTGCTGAAGCAGAAGCCGGGCGACCGGGACGAGGCGGTGGCCTGCTACCAGGAGTTCATCTCCGCCCTGCTGGACGTCACCGACAACATCGTCAGCGGGGAGATCGTTGCGCCGGAGGACGTGGTCCGGCACGACGTCGACGACCCGTACCTGGTGGTGGCGGCGGACAAGGGCACCGCGACCTTCTCCGACATCGCCAACGAGATCTCCAAGGCGCACCGGTTCTGGCTGGGCGACGCGTTCGCCTCGGGTGGGTCGGCCGGCTACGACCACAAGAAGATGGGCATCACCGCCCGGGGCGCGTGGGAGTCGGTCAAGCGGCACTTCCGCGAGCTGGGGCACGACACCCAGAACCAGGACTTCACCGTGGTCGGCGTCGGCGACATGTCCGGTGACGTGTTCGGCAACGGGATGCTGCTCTCGGAGCACATCCGGCTGGTGGCCGCCTTCGACCACCGGCACATCTTCCTCGACCCGGACCCGGACGCGGCCAGCTCGTACGCCGAGCGCAAGCGGCTGTTCGACCTGCCCCGGTCGTCCTGGGAGGACTACGACACCGGGCTGATCTCCGCCGGTGGCGGGGTGCACCCGCGTACCGCCAAGTCCATCCCGATCACGCCGCAGGTCCGGGCGGTGCTCGGGCTCGACGAGGAGGTCGGCCAGCTCAGCCCGCAGGAGCTGATGAAGGCGATCGTCACCGCTCCGGTGGACCTGTTCTGGAACGGCGGCATCGGCACCTACGTCAAGGCCTCCAGCGAGACCAACGCGGAGGTGGGCGACAAGTCCAACGACGCGATCCGGGTGGATGGCCGGAGCCTGCGCTGCCGGGTGGTCGGCGAGGGCGGCAACCTCGGCTTCACCCAGCACGGCCGGATCGAGTACGCGATGACCGGCGGTCGGATGTACACCGACTTCATCGACAACGCGGCCGGGGTGGACTGCTCCGACCACGAGGTGAACATCAAGATCCTGCTGAACACGGCGGTCGCCGACGGGGAACTGGACGTGCCGGAGCGTGACGAGCTGCTCGCCGGGATGACCGACGAGGTCGGCGAGTTGGTGCTGCGGGACAACTACGACCAGGCCCGTGCGATCAACAACTCCCAGGCGCAGGCCAGCTCGCTGCTTCCGGTGCACCGCCGGATGATCACCGAGTTGGAGCGCTCGGGCGCACTGGACCGGGCCCTGGAGGGGCTGCCCTCGGACGAGGAGCTGACCAACCGGGCCGGCTCCGGGCTGACCGCACCGGAGTTCGCGGTGTTGCTCGCGTACGTCAAGATCGCGCTGGAGCGGGAGATCCTCACCGAGGGGATCGCGGACGAGGAGTGGACGACCGACGTCCTGGTCAACTACTTCCCGACGCCGATGCGGGAGCGGTTCGCCGACCGGATGGGGCGGCACCGGCTGCGCCGGGACATCGTGACCACCGTGCTGGTCAACGAGGCGATCAACCGGGGTGGCATCACCTTCGTCTTCCGGGTGGTCGAGGAGACCGCCGCGACGGCGGCGGACGTGATCCGGGCGTACGTGGTGGTCCGTGAGGTCTTCGGGCTGCGTGCGGTGTGGGACGCCGTCGAGGCGTTGGACAACCGGGTCGACCCGGAGTTGCAGACCAGCGTCTACCTGAACACCCGGCGGCTGCTCGACCGGGCCGTGCGGTGGCTGGTGACCAACCGGCGTTCGCCGCTGGACGTGCCGGCGGAGATCAGCCGGCTGCGCGAGGGGGTGGCCCGGCTCCTGCCGGAGCTGGAGAACCTCTTCTACGGCAGCGAGCGGGACGGGATCACCGGGCACATCGAGGCGATGGTCGAGCGTGGGCTGCCGCGCGAGTTGGCCGAGCAGGCGACCCGGCTGATGTTCAGCTTCGGTCTGCTGGACATCGTGGAGACCGCCACCCGCAGCGGTAAGGACGTGGGTGAGGTGGCCTCGGTCTACTTCGTGCTCTCCGACCGGTTCCGGGTGGACTCCCTGCTGTCCAAGATCTCCCTGCTGCCCCGGGAGGACCGCTGGCAGACGCTGGCCCGGATGGCGCTGCGCTACGACCTGTACGCGGCGTTGGCGGCGCTCACCGCGGAGGTGCTCGACTCCACTCCGCAGGGTCAGCAGCCGCTGGAGCGGGTGTTGCAGTGGGAGGAGTCCAACGCCACCTCGATCCGCCGGGCGCAGCGGGCGATGGGCGAGTTCGCCGAGTCCCGGGCGGATCTGGCCGCCCTGTCGGTGCTGCTGCGGCAGATCCGTACCCTGGTGCGGACCTCGGCCGCGGCCTGAGCGACCGGGCCGGCGCGGTCCGGGCGAGGCAGGCGGGGGACATCCCCGCTGCTCCGCCCGGCCGCGCCGGCTCACTCGGCCAGGGTGGCGAAGACGACCGTGTTGTTCAGGTACGTCCCGGCGTTCTGGTCGAACTGACCACCACAGGTGACCAGCCGTAGGCCGGGACGGTCGTTCGGGCCGTACACGAGTTGGCTGGGAAAGTCGGTCTTCGGGTACGACCGGACCGCGTCGATGGTGAAGGTGAGCGTCCGGCCGTCCTCCCGGGTGACCTGGACGGTGCCTCCGGGTTGCAGGGCGCCGAGGGACCAGAAGACGGCGGGTCCCTCCCGCGAGTCGACGTGTCCGATGATCACCGCGTTGCCCACCTCGCCGGGACTGGCACCCCGCTGGTACCACCCGGTGAGGTCGGCCTGCTCCAGCGGCGGGGTCTGGACGGTGCCGTCCGGGTTGGTGCCGAGTTCCAGGACCGAGGTGTGCACCCCGATCTGCGGGATCGACACGGTGATCGGCCGGGACCGGGGCAGCCCGGGTGCCCGCGCGCCGTCCTGCCCCGACTCCTGGGGTGCCAGATCGGGATCGGTCGCGTGCGGTCCGGCCTGGGTGACCGGAGCCGGTGGCCGGGCGGTGGGGTCGGTGCTCAGGGCGACGCCCAACAGCCCCGCCCCGACCATGGCGACGAGCAGGACGACGGCCGCGCCGGCGGCGCGCCACGGTGTCCCGTGACGGCCGCCGGCCCGGTTCGTCCGCACGTCAGACCAGGGACCCATTGGTCCGACGCCGCCGCATCAGCACGACGCCACCGAGCGCCGCCGCGCCCAGCATGCCCGCCCCGCTGGCGGCCAGGCCCGTGTCGGTGCCGGCTCCGGCGCCGCCGGCACCGGCCTCGACGCCGCCCTTGGGCAGTACGACGAGCGTGCCCTCGCCGCAGGAACCCTTGAGCTCGTAGGCGCCCGGCTCGGCGTCCCACGGGATCTTGACCTCGGCGAAGTACACGAACTCGTGCTCCTTCTCCTTGGCCTTCTCCTCGTCGGCCTTCTTGTGCTCCTCGGCCTTCTTGTGCTCCTCTTCCTTCTTGGCGTCGTCCGCGGCGCCACCGCCCCAGCCGCCGTCGGACTGCTTGCCCTCCTCGTAGGAGCCCTTGTCGCTCTCCTCGCCGCTCCAGCCGCCCCACTCCTTCTCGGCCGGCTTCTCGGCCGGGTGGAGCTTGACCTTTCCGGTCACCTCGGACCAGACGAAGGCCTCCTTCTGCGGCTCCGGGCAGACCTCGACGAGCTTGACCTTGTGCCCGGCCTTGACGACCTCGGGCTCGGCCAGCACGTAGCCCTTCTTGTGGTGCTCAGCCTCCGGCTTGGCGCCATCGGCGAAAGCGGTGGCCGGCGCGAAGACCAGCAACGACGCACCGCCGAGGGCGGCACCGGCAACGACCTTCCCGAGCATCTTGTTAGCCATGACCCCAGTCACTCCATCCCTTTTTGTCCTGAACCCGGCGGCAGCCGAGCTACGACCGACGTTAGACCGATTCGCGAGGTATGGAAGCAAAGATTCATGTTTTGCTCCTACCGGGTGAACCGCGCCGGAACGCCCCCGGACGCCGTGGTCGGGCCGGTTCGGCTTCGCCGCGCTCGACCTGCGGATCCGTTCCCCTCGCCCCGGTCTCGGTGATCCCGGCCGGCTTGACCCGGTCATGACGGTCCCGGCCGTTCTCCGGTTCGGTGTGCCGACCTGACCGGCTGGTGGGCGGCCGGGTGGGAGCGCTGGACCCACCCGGCCACCGGTGGGTCAGCGGAAGCAGTTACCGATCGGGGCGGGGCTGCCCTGGCAGTTCGTCGGGCGGTTGTCGGTGACGACGCTGCGCGGGTCCACGTTCACCCGCAGGTTCCGACCGAAGATGCCCCCGGGGGCGACCACCGAACGGTTCTCGGTCACCCGGCTGGCGAAGAGGCTGACCTGGCCACCGGAGGCGTGGATGCCGCCGCCGGTCGACGTCGCGCCCACCGCGCCGTTGCCGGTGATCTCGCTGTGCCGGACCGGAACGTTCGACCGGTCGGTGAAGAGCCCACCGCCGAAGCGGTGTGCCACGTTGGCCGTGACGACGGTTGCGTCCAGGGTGATCAGGCCCCGGGATGCCCAGACGCCACCACCGTCACCGGTGGCGAGGTTGTCGCGGACGGTCAACCCGCGCAGGGCGATCGTGGCGTCGGAGTTGGCGATGCCCCCGCCGTTGCCGGCGGTGTTGCCGGTGACCTTGGTGTCCCAGACCCGGGTCCGGGCGGAGAAACTGGCCAGACCGCCGCCCTGCGTGGCGCTGTTGTGTTCGAAGGTGCTGCCACCGATGTCGGCGGCACCCCGGAAGTTGGCCAGGCCACCGCCGATCGCGGCGGCGCTGTTGTCGCGGAAGGTGCTCCCGGTGACGGTCAGCACCCCCCCGTTCAGCAGGCCACCGCCCCGGCCGGTCCGCGCGGTGGCGGCGTTCTGGGTGAAGGTGCTGTCGGTGACGACCAGGTTGCCGTCGTTGAAGACCGCTCCGCCGCCGCCCTCGGCGGAGAAGGAGAGGCTCTGGGTGATCGTGGTGCGCTCCAGCACCGCGCTGCCGCCGTGTACGACGTGCACGCTGCCGCCCTCGGCCACCGAGCGCCCGTTCCTGAGTGTGACGTCGCTCAGCTTGAGCTCGCCCCCGTCCCGCACGGTGAAGAAACGGAACTCCGGCGCGTTGGGGTGCCGGGCGATGGTGGCGCCGTCACCCTCGATGGTGATCGGGTGGTAGACCACCGGCAGGCCGGAGCTGTTCTCCCGCCGGATCTGCTCCTTGGTCTTCGCGGTGTTGCTGCTGTTCTCCCCGTTCTCCAACTGGTCGGAGGCCTCCCGTGCGTCACGTACCCCGCCGTCGAACCGGTCGTCGTCGAAGGCTGCCTCGGTAAGCGTGTAGGTGCACTTCGGCGCGAGCCGCAGCGTGCCGCCGCCCTGGGCGTCGGCGTGCACGAGCGCGGCGACGAGCCGGGCCGGGTCGCAGGGCACGGAGACCGCTGCCGGTCCCCCGTCGGGGTGGGACCGGTTCGGGGAGTCGGCCCCGTCGGCGTCGCGCTGCCCGATCGTCGACGGCGCGGCGAGGAGCTGCCCGAGTACGTTGCCGCCACCGGCCGCGGCGGCCACCCCGGTCAGGCCGGCCGCCCCGGCGACCAGGCTGCCCGCCACCAGCCCGCCGGCCAGGAACCGTCGTCGCGTCGTCTGGGCCGTCCGGGTCCGGGGCCGACCGGAGGTCCCGCGCCACCGTTGTAACGTGGACATCACACTTCCCTGCCTTTCACGCGTGACACGGCCGCACCAAACCGGGCGCGGAGTGGCTGAGGTCCTGTCCAGTCACTGACGCCACGGTACGGCGACAAAGCGGACAAGTA
This sequence comes from Micromonospora sp. WMMA1923, assembly GCF_049179195.1. Taxonomy (NCBI): domain Bacteria; kingdom Bacillati; phylum Actinomycetota; class Actinomycetes; order Micromonosporales; family Micromonosporaceae; genus Micromonospora; species Micromonospora sp. WMMA1923. The sequence goes on along the minus strand of NZ_JBMHLZ010000001.1, from coordinate 4,477,300 downwards.
GCCCCAATATGAGAAAACCATACGAATCTTCTTGCGGTTCCCTCGGGAGAGTGGAAATGACCGTCAGGTGCCGCCGTGACCTGCGAAGTGAGCGATAATTAATCGACCCGTTGCCATGGAAGCGCTCCCATGCAAGAATCGCTGCACGCGGTTAGCGGAGCCACACCGCGACAGGTAGAGCGTCGAGGGCAGCCGGTTCGCCGGTACGACACTCCGCCACCGGCCGGCCGTGCGAGCCGACCGTCACACCACCACCAAGCCCGTCCGGGTCGGGCACCCCCCGAAATCCCGTGGCACCGAAGGCCGTCCGAACGGACGTCCCCGGGGCCGTATTGCCGGGTCGAACCCAGGGCCCGGTCTCGCCCAAGGAGATCACTGGCATGAATGTGTGGAGAAGGCTGTCCGGCCAACGCCGGGCAATCGCGCTCGCCGGCGCGGGCGCCCTGGTCGCGGGCGGGCTGGTGACCCTTCCGGTCACTGCGGCGCACGCCGCGACGCAGTGTGACGTGACGTGGACGTCCAACGAGTGGCAGGGTGGCTTCACCGCCAACGTCACCATCAAGAACATCGGTGACGCGGTCAACGGCTGGACGTTGAACTGGACGTTCCCCAACAGCAGCCAGCGGGTCCAGCAGGGCTGGTCCGCCGAGATCACCCAGAGCGGTAGCCAGGTGACGGCGAAGAGCCTGTCGTACAACGGCAGCATCGCCTCCGGTGGGTCGACCAGCTTCGGCTTCAACGGCGCGTGGAGTGGCAGCAACCCGAAGCCGACCTCGTTCACCCTGAACGGCACGGTCTGCAACGGTGGCACCACCAACCCGACCACCCCGCCCACCACGCCCCCCACCACTCCGCCGACCACTCCGCCGACGACGCCGCCCACCACGCCGCCGACGACCCCGCCGCCCGGCGGGCCGCGGGTGGACAACCCCTACCTGAACGCCAAGGGGTACGTGAACCCGGAGTGGAAGGCCAAGGCCGAGTCGGTGGCCGGTGGTAACCGGGTCTCCAACAACCCGACCGCCGTCTGGATCGACCGGATCGCGGCGATCAACGGCACCCCGGACAGCAGCTCCAACGGCGCGATGGGCGTCCGGAACCACCTGGACGCGGCCCTGGCGCAGGGTGCCCAGTACATCCAGTTCGTCATCTACAACCTGCCCGGTCGCGACTGCGCCGCGCTCGCCTCCAACGGTGAGCTGAAGGCGAACGAGCTGCCCCGCTACAAGGCCGAGTACATCGACCCGATCGCGGCGATCCAGGGTGACGCCAAGTACCGCAACCTGCGGATCATCAACATCGTCGAGATCGACTCGCTGCCGAACCTGGTGACCAACACCTCCGGCAACCCGGGCGGCACCGCGATGTGTGACACGGTCAAGGCCAACGGTGCCTACGTCAACGGGGTCGGTTACGCCATCGCCAAGCTGGGCGCGATCCCGAACGTCTACAACTACATCGACGCCGGCCACCACGGCTGGCTCGGTTGGGACAGCAACTTCAGCCCGTCGGCAACCGTCCTGCGTGAGGCCGCCGGCGCGTCCGGCGCCACCCCGGCCAACGTGCACGGCTTCATCGTCAACACGGCGAACTACTCCGCGTTGAAGGAGCCGTACGTCAAGATCACCGACCAGGTGAACGGCCAGTCCGTCCGCCAGTCCAAGTGGGTCGACTGGAACTTCTACACCGACGAGCTCACCTTCGCCCAGGCGTTCCGCAACGAGCTGATCAGCAAGGGCTTCAGCTCCAGCATCGGCATGCTGATCGACACCTCCCGCAACGGCTGGGGCGGCTCGGCCCGGCCCACCGGCCCGGGCCCGTCGACCAGCGTGGACGCCTACGTCGACGGCGGTCGGGTCGACCGGCGGATCCACGCCGGCAACTGGTGCAACCAGTCCGGTGCCGGCCTGGGCGAGCGTCCCAAGGCCGCTCCGGAGCCGGGTATCGACGCCTACGTCTGGGTGAAGCCGCCGGGTGAGTCGGACGGCTCCAGCAAGGAGATCCCGAACAACGAGGGCAAGGGCTTCGACCGGATGTGCGACCCGACGTACAACGGAAACGCCCGCAACGGCTTCAGCCGTTCCGGCGCGCTGGCCGACGCCCCGATCTCGGGCGCCTGGTTCTCCGCGCAGTTCGCCGAGCTGATGCGCAACGCCTACCCGGCGCTCTGATCGGCAACGCCTGCCCGTCGCTCCGGTAGTGAGGCACCGAGCGGCAGGTCCCCCCGGGTCCCCGACCCGACCGTCACTGGTCGGGTCGGGGACCCACCCCGTCGCCCCGGATCAGGGCACCGTCCGTTCCACCGCGGCCGACCCCTGCTCGGCCAGGTCGCGCCGGGCCCGTTCGAGGTTCTCCGGGGTCGGGTCCTGACCCCGCGCGGCGACCAGGTCGGTCGGCTCCCACGGTTGTTCGCCCCCGGTACGGATGTTGTCCCCGCCGGCGCCGGTGCCGGCCCCGTACGGGTCGCCGAGCAGATCCTCGGTGGTCGGGGCGGCGTCCACCTGTTCACCCGGCTCGGCGAAACGTGGGGTGTCCGCGTCGACGCCGCCACCGGGGGTACGCAACCCGGCCACCGTCGTCTCGTCGTCCACCGCCGCAGCCACCTCGGGGCTTTCCTCCAGCGGCCGGTCGCGTCCGGCGTCCCGATCCGTCATCTCGCTGCCCTCCTGTCCCAGCGGCGTGTCCTCGTCCCACTCGCGTACCCCGCTGGACGGCGGGCATGCCGACGTGGTCCGTCCCGCTGCGCGCCGATGGCCGACGTCGGGGCGGGGTGGACACGCGAACGGCCCCGACCGATGCCGGTCGGGGCCGTTCGCGGTACGGTCCGGCGTCCGTGACGCCGTTGTGCTGCGCGTCCGTGGACGCTGCCGGGTCCGGGCGTCCGTGACGCCGGTCGGTCTAGCGGCCGAGCACCCGGTCCAGGAAGTCCCGGTACTGGCGGACCGAGACCCGCAGCTGCTCGGTGTCGGCGGAGCCGGCGTCCTGCCAGCTGCCCAGCTTCTCCTTCTGCGCGGCCAGCGCCGAGGCGAGTGCCTGGATCGCCTCGTCCACCAGGGACTGTGCCTCGCCCACGGCGGCCTTCGGGTCGTCCACGAAGCGCAGTTGGACGTCGCGCCAGCGGTCCCGGAAACCCTGTGCGGTGCCCGGGTCGAAGAGCCGTGCCGCGTCTGCCGGCACGCTCGACGAGGGCTCGTCGGCGTCGTCGAGTCCGGCCCTGCCGGTACCGGTCTCCGTGCCGGGGCCGGTGGTCAGCGTCGGACCTGCGTCGGGGTCGACCGAGGCGGCGTCGGTCCGGCCGTAGCCGGCCGCGCCCGCCGCGACGGTGCGGTCGCCCGGAACGCTGCGCAGCACCCGGTCACCGCCGTCGCGTTCCTCCGTCGGGTCGGACCGGTGGTCGCCGTCCGGGTCGGCGCGGTGCAGGCGGTCGGCCGCGGTCGGGTCGGCCCGCTCGTCGTCGAACCGGTCGGTCCGCCCGGGCGCCCCGTCACCGGGGCGGGCGGTGTCCTCCCCGCGCGGATCCCGCTCGTCCTCCGGCCGGCCACCGGCCAGCGCCGACGCGGCCACCGCGCTGCCGACCGTGGTCGCGCCGAAGGCGGTCGGCACCGGTGCGGGCTCGTGGAAGTCGTCGCTGCCACCCCGGCCGGCCCGCTCGTCGCGGACCGACGGGTCGTCGAAGGTCCCCCGGTCGTCCAGCGCGTCCTCCGGTACGCCGTCCCGACCGCCACGGTACGTACCGCCGGAGTTCGTCTCCTCCGTCGGCGGTACGGACACCGGCGTGGACCGGACGACCTCGGGCTGGTCCTTGCTCACCTGCTGCTGGTCCTGGCGCATCCTGGGCGGCCTCCTCAACGGCTCGGTACGTCGTGCGGGTTTTCCTGCTCCTGCTGGCGCTGCTGCGGAGTGCGGGTCCGGTCGTCCGCCCCGGTGGTACGGGCTGGCTCGTCGGTGGCACCGGTCTGTCCGGTGGGGTGGTCGGTCTGTCCGGTGTCGGCACCGGTGTGCCGGGTGGGGTGACCGGCGCTGGTCGGCTCGGTGCCGAGCAGGTCGGTGAAGAGGGCCCGGTAGTGCACCACGGCCTGGCGCAGCTCCTCGGTGCTGGCCTCACCGCGCTCGTTGCGCTGGTGGATCTCGTGGGCGTCCCGGTAGTGGCCGAGCGTCCGGTTGTGCTCCACGGAGAGGTGGGCGACCTGGTCCGAGAAGTCACCGGTCGGGTAGCCACGTTCGGTGATGAGCCGGCTGACCAGTTCGTGCGCGTCGCCCACGGTGTCCTTGGGCGAGTCGACGAAACGGACCTGGAGTTCCTCCCAGGCCGCGGCGTAGCGGGCCCGGGACTCGGGGGCGAGCGGGGTGAGGGTGAGTTCGGCGTGGCGGCGCTCCCGGTCCCGCAGCTCACGCTCGGCAGCGCTGCGACTGTCCCGTTCCGCGATCACCCGGTCGTACTCCGGACCGAACCGCTGTTTGAGCGCGCGTCGTCGGCTGGCGACCACCACGACGGCGGCCACGGCCACGAGGGCCAGTACGACGAGCACCAACACGATTACCTGCGTGGGCGACATGGGCTCCTCCTTCGCCCCCTGGTATTCCCTGCTGGCGGTGGTCGTCAATCCCGATCCGGGGCACTTTCCTCGGAGCCCGCCGGAACTCGGGCAAAGCGCGTACCCGTAACCGGATCAACCGCGACCGGCGGGACGAACCTCCGATTCGGTGCGACCGGTCCTCGTCAGGGGCGATGCCGGGTCGATCCGGGGGTGCGACGGCAGGCAAGAGCGTTCGCCCGAAGCTCCGGGGCACTCGTCCCTGATTGTCCCTTGTCGACGGTCCCGCGTGGTAGCGGAGCGGGCAACAGCCGGTAGTGCATCGGCCGTGGATTACGTATCCTGCCCACGGTGCCCGTACCGGTGCCCCGGCACCGTGGCCGGGGTGAAACGCCCGAGGGGTGCTGCTGCTCCTTCCTGTCACCCTTCCGGGCGAGGTTGCGATGAACACGCGTGACTGGCCGATCCGCGGCAAGCTGGCCGCGCTGGTCGTCACCCCGGTGGCCGCGCTGGTGGCATTGTGGATCTTCGCGACCACGCTCACCGTGGGACCGGCCCGCGACCTGCTCGACGCGCAGACCCTGCTTGACGACTTCGGCCGTCCGGGTGAACAGGTGGTGGCCGAGCTGCAGAACGAACGCCGCCTGTCGATGATCTACCTGGCCGACGACGGCGGCTCGTCCGAACTGGACGAGCAGCGACGGCGTACCGACGCCGCCGTGGCCGAGCTGCGTCGACGGATCGACGGCGAGCCCCTGCGGGACGCCGCCAACGACCTGCTCGACAGCCGACTCGACGAGTTCGTCGGTACCCTGGACGCCCTGCCCGCCGGCCGCGGCTTCATCGACCGCCGCCAGGTGGACCGGATCGGCGCGCTCGGCCTCTACACCGGCATGGTCACCTCGGCCTTCCAGGGCTTCGCGGCCCTGGCCACCCTGCCGGACGCGGACCTCAACCGGCAGGTCGGTGCCCTCACCGACCTGGGGAGGTCCCGGGAACTGCTCGCCCAGGCCGACGCGCTGGTCGCCGGTGCGTCCACCGCCGGCCGGTACGCCGAGGGCGAGCACACCCGGCTCGTGCAGGTCATCGGCAACCAGCGTTTCCTGGTCGAGGGCGCGGTGGCCGAGCTGCCCCAGGCGGACCGGGCCAGCTACCGCCGGCTGACCGAGCAGGAGGCCTTCGTCCGGCTCCGGACCATGCAGGACGACCTCGTCGCCAGCCGAGCCCGCCCCCGGGTGGCCCTGGGCGAGTGGCGGTCCAGCCACGACGCCGTGCAGGAGGCCATGCGGGACTTCGAACTGGGGCAGGCCGACGCGCTGGCCGAGCGGACGGTGCCGGTCGCGGTCGGCGTCCTGGCCCGGCTCGGCGCGGCCGGGCTGCTCGGGCTGGTCGCCGTGCTGGTCGCCGTGCTGGTGGCGTTGCGGGTGGGGCGGTCCCTGGTGCACCGACTGACCTCCATCCGGGCCGCCGCCCAGGAGATGGCCGACCACCGGCTGCCCGACGTGCTGAGCCGGCTCCGCCGGGGCGAGGACGTCGACATCGCGCGCGAGGCCCCACCCCTGGAGTACGGCCGCGACGAGATCGGCGCGGTGGGTCGGGCCTTCAACGAGGTGGGCCGTACGGCGATCCAGGCGGCGGTGCACGAGGTTACCCTGCGGCGCGGTCTCAACGAGGTGTTCCTCAACATCGCCCGCCGCAGCCAGGGGCTGGTGCACCGGCAGTTGGCCGTGCTGGACCGGCTGGAACGGCGCGCCGAGGACCCGGACGAGCTGGCCGAGCTGTTCCGTGTCGACCACCTCGCCACCCGGCTGCGCCGGCACGCCGAGGACCTGGTCATCCTGGCCGGTGCGGCACCCGGTCGGGGCTGGCGGCACCCGGTCGCCGTGGTCGACCTGGTCCGGGGCGCCACCGGCGAGGTCGAGTCCTACGAGCGGGTCGACCTGACGACCCTGGCTCCGGCGGCCGCCCTCGGTCGGGCCGTCGGTGACGTGATCCACCTGCTTGCCGAGCTGATCGAGAACGCCACCGCCTTCTCCCCGCCGCACACCCGGGTCGAGGTCAGCGGCCGGCGGGGGCCCGACGGGTACACCGTCGAGATCGTCGACCGGGGGCTGGGGATGACTCCCGCCGCGGTCGAGGAGGCCAACCGCCGGTTGGTCGACCCGCCCGACTTCAACCCCGCCGAGAGCGCCCGACTCGGCCTCTTCGTGGTGGCCCGGCTTGCGGCGCGGCACGGCATCCGGGTCCGGCTGGACACCTCCGAGCACGCCGGGATCACCGCGACCGTGCTGATCCCGGCGGACCTGATCACCGACGAGCCGGCGGTGTCCGGGCCGTCGCAGGAGCGGATGGCCCGGGTGACCCGGCTGCCGGCCCAGCCCCGCCCCCGCGGCGGACGGATCACCCGGGAGAGACCTGCCGCGTCGACGCCGGTGGTTCCGCTCACCGCCGACCGGGTCGGCCCGGTCGACCTCAACCCGGACACCGAGGGCCTGCCCCGTCGGGTCCGCAGCCGTGGGCCGGCCATGCGTGGTCCGCGGCAACCGGTGGGGGACACCCCCAGCCCGCGGTCGCCGGAGGAGATGCGCCGGATCATGTCGGCCCTCCAGGCCGGTACCGCCCGGGGCCGCCAGATCGGCGCCGCCCAGGTCCGGCCGGTCGATCCGGCCGCGACTCCCGAACCCCCCACCACGACTGAGAGGGACGCCTAGTGGTGCAATCGACGAGGCAGAGTGCCGACCTGGACTGGCTGCTCGACGAGCTGGTGGAAAGGGTGCCGGCCGCCCGCCAGGCGGTGGTGCTGTCGGCGGACGGGTTGCTGCTCGGCTCCTCCGCCGGTCTGGACCGGGCCGACGCCGAGCATCTGTGCGCCATGGCGTCCGGCTTCTCCAGCCTGGCCAAGGGCGCGAGCCGGCAGCTCGACGCCGGACCGGTCCGGCAGACTGTGGTGGAGATGGAGTCGGCGTACCTTTTCGTCACCGCGGCCGGGCAGGGCGCGTGCCTCGCTGTGGCCAGCGACGCCGACGCCGACATCGGCCTGGTCGCGTACGAGATGGCGATGTTGGTGACCCGGGTCGGGGAGTACCTCAGCACGCCGCTTCGCCCGCCGGCGGGGACCACCGATGCGGACTGAGTCTCCTGGCCCCCAGCACGAGTGGCTGGACGACGATGCCGGTCCGGTCGTCCGCCCGTACACCCTGACCGGTGGTCGGGTCCGGCCGGCGGTCGAGGGGTTCGACCTGGTGGCGTTCGTGCTGGCCGATCCGGGCGCCGACCCGGACGGGCACCGTGGCCTGCATCCGGAGCACCGTCGGCTGATCGAGCTGGCCCGGCGACCGGTGCCGGTGGCGGAGCTGGCCGCCCGGCTCGATCTCGCGCTGGGCGTGGTCCGGGTGCTGCTCGGTGACCTGCTCGCCGGAGGGCTCGTCTCGGTGCACGAGCCGCCCCGGCGCACGTTCCTTCCCGACGACAACATTCTCAAGGCGGTGGTCAGTGGACTTCGCGCGCTCTGATCGAAACGGGCACCGGGTGCCACTGGCCCTGAAGATCCTCATCGCCGGCGGCTTCGGCGCCGGCAAGACGACGCTGGTGAGCGCGTTGAGTGAGGTTCGCCCGTTGCAGACCGAGGAGGTGCTCACCGGGGCCGGCATCGGCACCGACGACCTCTCCGGGGTGGAGACGAAGTCCACCACCACGGTGGCGATGGACTTCGGCCGGATCACCATCAACGAGGACCTGCAGGTGTACCTCTTCGGCACCCCCGGGCAGGACCGGTTCTGGTTCCTCTGGGACGAGTTGGCCTTCGGTGCGCTCGGCGCGGTGGTGCTCGCCGACACCCGCCGGCTGGCCGACTGCTTCCCGTCGATCGACTACTTCGAGCAGCGGGGCGTCCCGTTCGTCGTCGGGGTGAACTGTTTCGAGGGGTCGCGCCGGTTCAGCCTGGACTCGGTGCGCCAGGCGCTCGACCTCGACGAGGACGTCCCGCTGATGCTCTGCGACGCGCGGGACCGCCAGTCGGCGAAGCTGGTGCTGATCTCGCTGGTCGAGCACGTGGCCCGGCAGCGGGGTGAGCCGGTGCCGGTGGCCTGAACGGGCACCGGACCGGAAAGTCCGGGAAAGGTGGACTGATCCAGCGTCGTACCGGGCACCGTGATTGGATCTACTCGGGCCCCGGCGGAAGGTGGATCTGGTGACTGAACGGGACGAGATCGTCCACATCGGCGGCTACACGGCCCACGGTGGCGGGCGCAGCAGCGGCATCATGGCCGCCCGCCGGGATCCGGACACCGGGCAGCTCACCCCTCTGGGCACCGTGGCGGTCACCCCGTCGCCGTCCTTCCTCGTCCGGCACCCCCACCAACCCGTCCTGTACGCGGTGCACGAGCTGCCGGAGGGGGAGGTCAGCGCGTTCCGGGTCGGCCCCGACGGTGACCTGACCCCGCTGGGCGGGCGGCCGACCGGCGGTGCCGAGCCCTGTCACCTGGCCGTCGCCGCCGACGGTGGTCACCTCTTCGTCGCCAACTACGGCGGGGGCAGCGTCGCGGTCTTCCCGCTGGACGCGCAGGGCGCCCTCGGCGAGCGCGGTGACCTCGTCCGGCACGAGGGGCACGGCCCGGACCCGGAGCGGCAGGAGCAGGCCCACGCGCACATGGTCTCCCCGGACCCGGGTGCGGGGCCGCTGCTCGCCGTGGACCTCGGCACCGACTCGGTCTACCGGTACGATCTCGACACCGACTCGGGTCGGCTGGTGCCCCGGGGCCCCCGGACGCGGGTGCCGGCCGGTACCGGCCCCCGGCACCTGGCCCGGCATCCGGACGGGCGGCGCTGCTACCTCGTCGGTGAGCTGGACGCCACGGTCACCGCGTACGACCTGACCGCCGACGGCGGGCTGCACCAGCGGGCGCGGGTCGACGCCAGCGAGCGCCCCGGACCGGTCCAGCCCTCCGAGATCGCGGTCGGCCCGGACGGTCGTTTCCTGTACGTCGCCAACCGGGGGGTGGGCACCGTCTCGGTGTTCGCACTGGCCGCGCAGGCACCGGACCCGGCCGAGCCGGATCCGGCCGGGCTGGCCGAGCCCGACCCGGCGGAGGCATTGCGGCTGGTGGCCGAGGTGGAGACCGGTGGTGAGTGGCCCCGGCACTTCGCCTTCGCCGGGCCGCACCTCTACGTCGCCGACGAGCGCGCGGACATGATCCGGGTGTTCCGGATCGACGCGGCGACCGGGGTGCCGGCCGCGGTCGGCGAGCCGGTGGCGGTGCCGAGTCCCAGTTGCGTGCGCCCCTGACGCGCACCGCCGGCTGAGGCGGGTACCGGCCGCGCATCGGCGACCACTTCTTCACTCAGCGTCACCGATGGGCGGTCAACTGCTGATTCTGCGTAACTTTCGTCCGAACGGGCATGGCATTTGGCCTGCTAGATCCGCAAGATGGGGGACGTGTCAGGCCGCCATCGAATGCGCCCGGGTTCTCGTGGAGCAGGCGCCGTCGCTGCAGCGACGGCGCTTGTCGTCGTGGTGACCGGTTCCTGGTTCGGCTACCAGCAGCTGGCCCGGCCCGGCTGCTCGGGTCAGGTCGAGCTGGCCGTGGCGGCCACCCCGGAGGTGGCCCCGGCCGTCGAGGAGGCGGCCACCCGGTGGATGACCGACGGGGCCGCGGTCGGTGGCACCTGCATCGACGTGAAGGTCGCCGCCTCCGACCCGGCCGAGGTCGCCGCCGTGGTCGCCGGCAAACACGGCGCCACCCTCGCCGGGATCGGGCAGGCCAGCGGCACCGCCGTCGCGCCGGACGTCTGGGTGCCGGACTCCTCGACCTGGCTGCTGCTGTTGCGCAACGGCGGCGCCACCGCCTTCGCCCCGGAGAACGGGGCCTCCATCGCGCGCAGCCCGGTGGTGCTGGCCGTGCCGGAGCCGATCGCGACCGCCCGGCTCGGTTGGCCGGAGAAGAAGGTCACCTGGTCGGACCTGCTCGACCAGGTGACCAGCAGCAAGCCGCTGCGTACCGGGATCGTCGAGCCCACCCGGGACGCCGCCGGGCTGTCCGGGCTGCTCTCGCTGACCGCCGCCGCCGGTGCCTCCGGCGAGGACGCCAGGAACGCCACCACCGGTGCGTTGCGGGCGTTGGCCACCGGACGCTCGGCGCTACGCGCCGATCTGCTCGCCCGCTTCCCCCGGGCCACCGACCCGACCTCGGTGGCCAGCGGTCTCAGCGCCGCCGCGCTGTCCGAGGAGGACGTGATGGCGTACAACCGTGAGCAGCCGCCGGTGCCGCTGGCGGCGCTGTACCTGGAGCCGGCGCCGATGGCGCTGGACTACCCGTACGCGGTGCTGCCCGGCATCGAGCCGGCCAAGGCCGCCGCCGCGCGGGTGCTCTTCGAGGCGCTCACCACTGCCGACTTCCGGGACCGGCTGGCGCAGCAGTCGCTGCGCGGCCCGGACGGCACCTGGGGGGCGGGCTTCGAGGCGCCGGTGGGGGCGCCGAGCCCGGCGGGTGGTGCCGTCGGCCGGCCCGCCGCCGGTGGTGGCGCGGCCGGTGGCCTGGACCCGGCAGCGATCGAGAACGCGGTCACCGGCTGGTCGATCGCCACCCAGTCCGGTCGGATGCTCTGCGTCATCGACGTCTCCGGGTCGATGAAGAACGAGGTACCCAGCGCCAACAACGCCACCCGGGCACAGGTCACCGTGGAGGCGGCGCGCCGAGGTCTGGGACTGTTCGACGACTCCTGGTCGATCGGCCTGTGGACCTTCTCCACCAGGCTGGTCGGCGACCAGGACTGGAAGGAGCTGGTCGGGATCGGCCCGCTCGCCACCCAGCGGGGTCGCCTGGACCAGGGTCTCAGCACGATCACGCCGTCCAGCGGCGACACCGGCCTGTACGACACCCTGCTCGCCGCCTACCAGACGGTCCAGGGGGGCTGGGAGCCTGGGCGGGTCAACTCCGTGGTGCTCTTCACCGACGGCAAGAACGAGGACGCCGACGGTATCTCGCAGGCGAAGCTGCTCGCCGAGTTGAAGCGGCTCGCCGACCCCGAGCGCCCCGTCCAGGTGGTCGTGATCGGGATCGGCAGCGAGGTCAGTCGGACGGAGTTGGAGTCGATCACGAAGGTGACCGGTGGTGGCGCGTTCGTCACCGAGGATCCCACCAAGATCGGCGAGATCTTCCTGAAGGCGATCGCCCTCCGGCCGACCGCTCCCCGCTGATTCGCGGGACCTGGCGGCTCGGTGTGTCGAATCAACGGTACGAGGGGTCTGTCCCGGCTCCGCCGTCCGGTGGAAAAGTGACAGCAATGCGTCCGAAGCAATTGGTATTCATCATTGCCAGGGCAAGATGTCGGAGTGCCTCCGGCACGAGGTCCACGACGGGCCGTCGTCTCGCCGGAGCCGGCACCGAGAGACTGTGGGAGGACCGGTGGCCGCGGCGACGCTGTTGACCCCCGCCAGGACGTCGCCGAAGCCGGGCACCGGGCCGTCCCGGCCGGCCGCCCGCGCCGAACAACGGACGTACGTGCAGACCCTGATGGTGCTGGACACCAGCATCGTGGTGCTCGCCGTCCTGGCGGGTTACCTGACCCGGTTCGGTGACCGGGACCCGATCGGATCGCAGATCCCGTACGTCCTGGTGGCCCCCGGACTGGTGCTCGCCTGGCTGGTCTCACTCAAGGCGATGCGCTGCTACGACGACCGGGTGCTCGGTTACGGGGCGGACGAGTACCGCCGGGTCAGCACCGCCAGTCTGCGGTTGGCCGGCAGCGTCGCGATCCTCGGCTACATCTTCGACGTGGGGGTCTCCCGGGGCTTCCTCGCCATCTCCTTCGCCTTCGGCACCATCGGCCTGGAGGTGGCCCGGTACGCCGCCCGCAAGCACCTGCACCGGGCCCGGATCCGGGGGGCCGGCTGGTCCCGTCGGGTGCTGGTGGTGGGGGACACCGCCCACGTGCTGGAGCTGGTGCACACCCTGCGGCGGGAACCGTACGCCGGCTACCACGTGGTCGGGGCCTGCATCCCGGACGCCCTGCTGGCACCGGTGGCGCAGCGGCTCGGCGACGTACCGGTGGTGGGGTCGTTCCGGGGTATCCCGGAGGCCGCCGCGGCGATCGGGGCGGACACCGTCGCGGTCACCGCCTCCGGGGAGCTGACCGCTACCCGGTTGCGTCGCCTCGGTTGGCAGCTGGAGGGCACCGGGGTGGACCTGGTGCTCGCGCCGGCGCTCACCGACGTCGCGGGTCCGCGGATCCACACCCGGCCGGTCGCCGGTCTGCCGCTGATCCACGTCGAGGCGCCGGAGTTCCGGGGAGCCCGCAAACTGGTGAAGGGTTTCGTCGACCGGGCGGCCGCCTCGGTCGCGCTCACGCTGCTGCTGCCGCTGCTGGTGGTGATCGCGTTGGCGATCAAGCTGGACAGCCGGGGGCCGGTGCTGTTCCGGCAGGTCCGGGTGGGTCAGGGTGGCGAGGAGTTCGGCGTCTTCAAGTTCCGCACCATGGTCGTCGACGCCGACGCCCTGCTGGCCGAGCTGGCCGCCCGCAACGAGACCGACGGACTGCTGTTCAAGATGCGCGACGACCCGCGGGTGACCCGGGTCGGGCGGCTGCTGCGCAAGTGGTCCCTGGACGAGCTGCCCCAACTGGCGAACGTGCTGTTCGGGCAGATGAGCCTGGTCGGCCCCCGGCCGCCGCTGCCCTCCGAGGTGGCCCGCTACGACGGCGACGTCGCCCGCCGGCTGCTGGTCAAGCCGGGCATGACCGGGCTCTGGCAGGTCAGCGGACGCTCCGACCTGAGCTGGGAGGACGGCATCCGGCTCGACCTCTACTACGTGGAGAACTGGTCGCTCGCCGCCGACCTGACCATCCTGTGGAAGACCGTCGGCGCGGTGCTCAACGGTCGGGGAGCGTACTGACCCGGCCACCGGAGGGCTGGGGGCCGGTCCAGTCCAGGCAGACCACCACGGCGTCGTCGATCAGGTCACCGGCGACGAACGCCCGCAGGTCGCCGATGAGCGAGCGGACCGCGTCCAGCGGTGCCAACGGCCCGGTACGGCGCAGGAAGCGCTCCAGCGCCGTGTCGCCGTACCGGACGTCGCGCCCGACGGCGTCGACGACCCCGTCGCTGACCACGAAGAGCCGGTCGCCGGGCCGCAGGTCGAACCGCTGCTCCCGGTAGTCGGTGCCCTCGAACATGCCGAGCGGGAACTGCGCCTCGATCGGCAGGTCGTGCACGTCGTCGTCGCGCAGCAGCACCAGCCGGGGAGAGCCGGCGTCGACGACGGTCAGCACGCCGGAGCGCAGCTCCACCTCCATCAGCAGGGTGGAGAGGTGCTGCTCGCCCTGGTGCAGGGCGTAGACCGCCTGGTCGGCCAGGGCGGCCTGGTCGGCCAGGCTCAGCCCGGCCCGGCGGGCGTTCCGCAACGCGTAGGTGGCCAGCGAGGTGAGCAGGGCGGCGGCGACCCCCTCGCCGGTGCCGTTGATCGTCGCGAGCCACAACCGGTCGCCGTCGTCGGACCAGTCGAAGCTGTCACCCCGCACCGCGTACGCCGGCTCCAACTGCCCGGCCAGGCTGAACGAGGGGCGGACCCGGCTGCGGGCGGGCAGCAGCTCCCACTGCATCTCGGCGGCGAGAGTGAGCCGACGGCTGCGTCGGGCCGCCCGGTACACGTCGGTACCGGCCGAGACGGCGGTCAGCTCGTGGCCGAGGGCGGTGGCGATGCCGGCGAGCGCCTCGACGGTGTCCGGGTCGGCGGGCACCGGGGCGATCCGGAGCACCCCGCGCCGCTCACCCCGCATGCCGACCGGGAACCAGCCGACCTGCTGGACCAGGATCGGCTCCTGATGGTCGAAGCAGCGCCAGGCGGGGTGACCCGGGCTGGTCAGCGGCGCACCCTCGCCCAGCGGCAGCAACTCGGCGAGGCGGTAGTCGACCTGGTAGAGCTCGACCGAGGTGATCCCGTACGCGGTGGCCAGCTCGGCACCGAGCCGGTCGAGCAGGAGATCGGCCGGTGCCTCGATCAGGCTCCGCCGGGCCCGGTCCTCCGCTGCGCTCATGCTCGACCTCTCTCAACTGGCTGTTCACCAGGGGCCACGGGGTAATGTCGTGCCCAACATGGCCGAGAATCGTGGTCCGCTCGGACCTGAGACGAGTATGGCTGCCGCGTTGGACGACGCGGCAGGCACCCTGCTGGCCGTCTGGGAGGCGGCCCTGCAGCGACCGGTCGCTCGGCTGTCCAGCGCTCAGCTGCGCGCCGTGATGGTGGTGGAGCAGCACGACGGGATCAACCTCCGCCGGCTCGCCAGTGAGTTGCAGATGCTCCTGTCCTCGGCGAGCCGGCTCTGTGACCGGCTGGAGGCCGCCGGCATGCTGGAGCGGGAGCCCGGTCGTTCCGACCGACGGGAGATCTCGCTGCACCTGACCCGGGAGGCCCGCCGGCTCCTGGACGAACTGCAGGCGGATCGTCGGCAGCGGCTGGCCGAGGTGCTGGCCCGGATGAGCCCGGCGGGCCGGCAGGCGTTGCTGCGCGGCATGGTGGAGTTCGACCAGGTCAGCCGGGACCCCTCGGCGGACAGCGGCGCCGGGCCCGACCGAGGCCCGGACGACGACCCGCAGGAGCCGACGGCGACCGGACAGACCCACGAGCGGGACCGCCCGGCCGGCGACGAGCCCCCGTCGGGGCGGTTGTCGCGGGAGATCCGCCCGGACCGGTGGCGGGCCGGCGACGATTCACCACCCTGGCCGTCGTTGGTCGCCGATCCCACGGCCCCGGACGGTCCACCGGTCGCCCGCTCGGCCTGACCCGACCCGGCCGGGGCGCCGGCCGCCCGGTGGCCAGCGCCGGCCGCGGGCTCAACCGGACCGGGCGACCGCGGCGCGGGTCAGCCGTAGGTAGTGCCGGGCCTGCGGGTGCTCGGCCAGGACGGTGGCACAGCTGGTCAGCACGGTGTCCAGCAGTGGGCGTTTGTCTCCGCGGCCGGCCAACGCCGCGTCCTGCCAGGTCACGAAGTCGACAAGCAGTTGTGGATCATCCACCCGGATGGCGGCGGCCAACGCGTCCACCAGGTGGGCCACCGCGTTCGCCACCTCCTCGGCCCGGTCCTCGGGCGGGTCGACGGTCCGGACGGTGAGCTGTACGACCTCCCGGCGGCGGCGCAGCACCGCGACGTACTCGTCCGCGCCGGGTGGCGGCACCGGGCCGGCGCCGAAGCCGGGATGCCCGTGCCGCACCAGCAGTCTGGCGGCGTCCCGGGCCGATCCGCCCCAGGCCGTCGCGCCCACCGCCGTGGCCCACCGTCCGTCCGGACCGAAGCCGGGACCACCGGCGATGACCGGCATCCCGGCCGAGCGGCAGGCTTCGATCATCCGGGCGGCCCGGATCAGCCGGTTGGGCTGCACACAGCTCAACAGCACCGCGTCCGGCCCGCTCTGGTGCAGGTAGGAGACGAGATGTCGGGCCGGCACGCTGGCGCCGAGGAAGGTCACCCGCCAACCCTCGGCCCGGACCACCTCGGCGACGATCCGGGCGGCCAACGCGTGCCACTCGCCCTCGACACAGGCCACCACCGCGTGCCCGGCCTTCGGCGGTACGGACGTCCGGGCGGCCACCGCGGCCACCACCAACTCGCTGACGTGCGTCGCCGCGTGTTCCTCGGCGACGCTCCACTGCCCGGTCAACCACCGTCGGCCGATCTCCCGTTGGCCGAGGGCGACCACGTCCACCAGCACGTCGGCGACCGACCAGCCGGCGTCGAGCAACCCGGCGACCAGGCGGACCGCCGCCGGGGCGTCGACCCGCTCCAGGCAGTCGAGGTACGCCCGCACCTCGGCGTCGCTCACTCCGTCGTTCCGGGCCGGCGGGACGAGCAGCTCTCCGTCGTTCCGCTCCGGCGGGACGAGCAGCTCTCCGGGTCCGTGCCGATGGCCAGCATGGCGATGTCGTCGTGGCTCTGCCCGTCCAGCCACTCGTCGACCAGTTGCAGCAGCCGGTCGACCACCGCCGCCGGGGGCAGCCCGGCCCCGGCGGCCAGCGCCCGGTGCAACCGGTGCTCGCCGAACATCTCCAGGTCCTGCGGGCCACCCCGGGCCTCGGTGATCCCGTCGGTGTGCGCCAGCAGCAGCTCACCCGGGGCGAGTCGGATCTCGACCTCGGCGAACCGGGCGTCGGCCAGGGCACCGATCGGCATCCCACCGACCCGGACCGGGGTGACCGTGCCGTCGGCACGCAGCACCAGCGGCGCGGGGTGCCCGCCGCCGGCGATCCGCAGCCGCAGGCCGCCGTCGGGCTGGTGGGTCATCGAGCCCAGCAGCAGCGTGGTGAACTGGCTGCGCCGGGCGGCGTCGGGCGTGTCGAAGAGTGCCCGGTTGAGCAGCTCGATCAGGGCCAGCGGGCGGTGCTCGACCAGCCTCAGGGTCTGCAACGACTGGCGTACCCGGCCGGTGAGCACCGCCGCGCCGACGCCCTTGCCGCAGACGTCGCCGAGCGCGAACATGCCGCCGTCGCCGGTGCGGAACACGTCGTAGAAGTCGCCACCGATGCGCAGGCTGTCCCCGGCCGCCCGGTAACCGCCGGCCAGCGAGATGCCGGGCACCCGGGGCAGGTCCGGGGGGAGCAGGCTGTTCTGCAGCACCCGGGCCAGGTGGGTCTGCTCGCCGTACAGGTCGGCGGTGGCCAGGGCTGCTCCGGCGCGGGCGGCGAACTCACGGGCCAGGTCGATGTCCCGGGTGTCGAAACCGGCCCGACCGGCGCGACGCACCAGCACCAGCGCGCCGGCCGGACCGCCGGCGCCCATCATCGGGCTGACCAGCACGGTGCCGGGCCGGCCGAAGGTGGCCGGCAGCAGAGCGGCCAGGTCCGCCAGCTCGGCGTCCAGCCAGGGGCTCGGATCTCCCGCGTCACCGTCGAGTGCCGCGGCGAGTCCGGGCACCGCCCCGGTGAGCTGCCACGAGCCGGTCCCGCTGCCCGGGGTGGGGTCGCCGTCGGCGTACCGGACCCAGTGCGGGGCGTGCTCGGCCGGCGGGGGCGGCAGGTGGACGGCGATCGCCGCGTCGGCGAGGTACGGCACCGGCAGGGTCACGGTGGTGCGCAGCGTCTGGTCCCGGTGCAGCGACACGCCGAGTCGGCTGCCGGCCTGGGCGAGGAAGGCGGTGCGGGAGCGCTCCGCCAGCAGGGCGTCGGTCCGGGCGTGTTCCTCGGTGACGTCCCGCACGTACCAGGCGTACCCGCCGCCGGCCAACGGTCGTCTGGTGCCGCGCAGCCGACGGTCGTGGTGCTCGGTGTCGAAACTGTCGGCACCTGCGGCGACCGCCCGGGCGAGCGTCGGGACCGGGCAACCGGCCAGGTCGGCGCCGGGGGACACCTCCGGGAGCAACTCGGCCGCCATCGCGTTGACCAGGGTGACCTTCCCGGCCCCGTCGGTGGTCACGACCGCCTCGGCGAGCCCGTCCAGCAACTCCCGGGCAAGCCGGTCGTCGGTGGGGATGCGGGTCTCGTCGGCTGTTCGCGGGGTACGGCGGGAGACCTGTCCGGCGCCACTGACCGGGCCGGCGAGACCGCCCCGGCGGAGCGTCGTCACCGGTGGTCGCCGGGCGCTACGGTCGGTTGACCTGTGCGCATGCTGGTACCGCACTCCCTAGGACGGCGGATCGTTGCCTTTCGGCAAGAGTACCGAGGTGGAGCTGGGATCGCCCATCCAGGAAGTGCGTCGACCGGCCAGCCAACCGATGGGCTCGGCGATGATCTGCCGGACCACCGACCCGGCCCCGCCGACCACGGCGGCCTCCGGGCCGAGGGTGGCCGGGCGGACGGTCACCGGCGACCAGGCGGCGGTGAGCACCCGGCGGGAGATCTCGGCCAGCACCGGTGGCCGGAGCCAGGGGGTCAGCGGGGCGTATCCGCCGCCGAGGACCACGGTGTCCAGGTCCAGCAGGTTCACCACGGCGGCGATCGCCACCCCGAGCGCGGTGCCGGCGTCGTGCAGGGCCCGCAGCGCGGTGGGTTCCCCGGCCGCGGCGAGGTCGGTCAGCCGGGTCGCCGCGGTGTCCGCCGGCAGGTCCGCCCCGGTCAGGCCGGCGGCGGCCAGCACCGCCTCCTGTCCGGCGTACTGCTCCAGGCAGCCCTGGCCGCCGCACCGGCACGGTCGACCCTCGGGGTCGACCGGGATGTGGCCGATCTCGCCGCTCCAGCCGCGGGCGCCGCGGAACAGCGCGTCGTCGAGCACGATGCCGGCACCGATGCCCACCTCGCCGGAGATGTGCAGGAAGCTGTGCGGTCCGGCCGTCCCGGCGTGCAGTTCGCCGAGCGCCGCGAGGTTGGCCTCGTTGTCGACCACCAGCGCCGGCACCCCGGCGACCGGTCTGATCGGGGGCAGGTGCCGGCGCAGCAGGGCCGGTACGTCCACCTCCCGCCAGCCCAGGTTCGGCGCGAGCCGGACCAGTCCGCCGTCGCCTACCAGTCCGGGCACGCCGAGGGCCGTACCGGCCAGGGTGAGGCCCTGCCGGCGGGCGTCGGCGCGGGCCCGGCCGGCCAGCTCACCCAGTTGGGCGAGCGCGTCGGCGGGGGAGACCGGACGCAGGTCGGCCCGGCGCACGGTGTGGTGCCGGACGGAACCGGCGAGGTCGACCACGCAGGCGGCCAGGTAGTCGACGTTGACCTCCAGGCCGAGACCGGCCGGGCCGTCGTCGGCGAGCACCAGGCCCCGGGCGGGCCGTCCGGCGCCGGTACGCGGTGCCGGGGCCGCCTCGGTGACCAACCGGCCGCCGATCAGGTCGTCGACCACGGCCGAGACGGTGGCCCGGGTCAACCCGGTGTCGGCGGCCAGATCGGCGCGCGACGGTGGCCGGTCGGCGGCGGCGGCGATCCGGCGCAGCACCACGGCGAGGTTGAGTTCCCGGAGGCTGCCCTGGCGGACCGCGCCGGCCGGGCTGCTGGCTCGACTCACCTCTTGACACTGCCACAGCGCCGCCAAATAATTCAATCACTGAACAAATAACGTACGACGACACCGGAGGTCCGGCATGGCACCCCGTCCCACTCCCGCCGACAAGTTCTCCTTCGGCCTCTGGACGGTGGGCTGGACGGCCCGCGACCCGTTCGGCGACGCCACCCGCGAAGAGCTGGACGCGGTCGAGGCGGTGCACCGGCTCGCCGAGCTCGGCGCGTACGGGATCACCTTCCACGACGACGACCTGATCCCGTTCGGGGTCGACGCCGCCACCCGGGACCAGCACATCGCCCGGTTCCGCAAGGCCCTCGACGAGACCGGCCTGGTGGTGCCGATGGTCACCACCAACCTGTTCACCCACCCGGTCTTCAAGGACGGCGGCTTCACCAGCAACGACCGGGACATCCGCCGGTACGCCCTGCGCAAGGTGCTGCGCAACGTCGACCTCGCCGCCGAGCTGGGCGCGAAGACGTTCGTCATGTGGGGCGGCCGGGAGGGCTCCGAGTACGACGTGGCCAAGGACGTGCAGGCCGCGCTGGAGCGCTACCGCGAGGGCGTCAACCTGCTCACCCAGTACGTCGTCGACCGCGGCTACGACCTGCGCTTCGCCATCGAGCCCAAGCCCAACGAGCCGCGCGGCGACATCCTTCTGCCCACCGTCGGGCACGCGCTCGCCTTCATCTCCACCCTGGAGCACTCGGAGCTGGTCGGCCTCAACCCCGAGGTGGGCCACGAGCAGATGGCCGGGCTCAACTACGCCCACGGCATCGCCCAGGCGCTCTGGCAGGGCAAGCTGTTCCACCTCGACCTCAACGGCCAGCGTGGCATCAAGTACGACCAGGACCTGGTCTTCGGCCACGGTGACCTGATCAACGCGTTCGCCCTGGTCGACCTGCTGGAGCACGGCGGCCCGGAGGGCGCGCCCGCCTACACCGGCCCCCGGCACTTCGACTACAAGCCGTCGCGGACCGAGGACATCGCCGGCGTGTGGGCCTCGGCGGAGGCGAACATGCGGATGTACCTGCTGCTCAAGGAGCGCGCGGCGGCCTTCCGGGCGGACCCGGAGGTGGCCGAGGCGCTGGCCGCCAGCAAGGTCGCCGAGCTGGCCCAGCCGACGCTGAACCCCGGCGAGACCTACACCGAGCTGCTCGCCGACACCTCCGCGTTCGAGACCTTCGACGTGGACGCGACCGCGGCGAAGGGCTTCGGTTTCGTCCGGCTCAACCAGCTCGCCGTCGAGCACCTGCTCGGCGCGCGCTGAGGTAGGCCGGGATGGCGCTGGTCGCCGGGGTGGACTCGTCCACCCAGTCCTGCAAGGTGGTGATCCGGGACGCGGAGACCGGAACCCTGGTACGCCAGGGCCGGGCTCCGCACCCGGACGGCACCGAGGTCGATCCCCGGGCCTGGTGGCAGGCCCTGGAGACGGCGGTCGACGCCGCCGGTGGGCTGGCCGACGTGGCGGCCGTCTCCGTCGCCGGGCAGCAGCACGGCATGGTCTGCCTGGACTCCGCCGGGGAGGTGGTCCGGCCGGCGCTGCTCTGGAACGACACCCGCTCGGCCGGTGCCGCCGCCGAGCTGGTCGCCGAGGCCGGCGAGGGGGAGGCCGGCCGCCGGTTCTGGGCCGACGCGGTCGGCTCCGTCCCGGTGGCCAGCTTCACCGTCACCAAGCTGCGCTGGCTGGCCCGTCACGAGCCGGCGAACGCCGCCCGCGTCGCCGGGGTCTGCCTGCCACACGACTGGCTTACCTGGCGGTTGGGCGGGGCCGCCGACCTGGCGTCGTTGCGTACCGACCGCAGCGACGCCAGCGGCACCGGATACTGGTCCACCCCGACCGGCCGGTACCGTCCCGACCTGCTGGAACAGGCCCTCGGTCAACGGCCCCGGGTGCCGGAGGTGCTCGGCGCGGCCGAGTCCGCCGGCACCCTGGCCGGTGCCGCGCTGCCCGGCGGCGCGTCCTCGGGCGGGGCCCTGCTCGGCGCCGGGGCGGGCGACAACGCCGCCGCCGCGCTGGGCGTCGGCGCCCGACCCGGTGACGTCGTCGTCTCGATCGGCACCTCCGGCACCGTGTTCAGCGTCGCCGACACCCCGGCGGCCGACCCGGCCGGCGAGGTCGCCGGCTTCGCCGACGCCACCGGTCGGTTCCTGCCCCTGGTCTGCACGCTCAACGCCGCCCGGGTGCTCGACGCCGCCGCCGGAATGCTCCGGGTCACCCTGGACGAGCTGGCCGACCTGGCGCTGGCCGGGCCGCCCGGGGCGGACGGGCTGGTCATGGTCCCCTACCTGGAGGGCGAACGGACCCCGAACCGGCCGGACGCCACCGGAGCCGTGCACGGGCTGACCCTGCGTACCTCCACCGCCGCCCACCTGGCCCGGGCCGCCGTCGAGGGCATGCTCTGCGCGCTCGCCGACGGCCTCGACGCGCTGCGCGCGCAGGGCGCCCGGGTCGAGCGGGTGCTGCTGGTCGGTGGCGGCGCCCGGTCGGCGGCGGTCCGCCGGATCGCCCCGCAGGTCTTCGGCTGCCCGGTCGTCGTCCCGCCACCCGGCGAGTACGTCGCCGACGGGGCCGCGCGCCAGGCCGCCTGGGTCGCCCTCGGTGGGGCGACGCCGCCGACCTGGCCACTGGCCGGCACCGAGGAGTACGCCGCCGACGGCGTCCCCGCGATCCGGCACCGGTACCAGCAGGCCCGGGACCTGGTGACCGACCGACTCACCGGCTGAGCCCCCTCGGCTGAGCCTGTCCGGATCCCCGCCACCGTCGGGGATCCGGACGGCCGGGCCGGCTACCGTCCGGGGCTCCGGGTGGCCGGGCCGGTTACCGTCCGGGGCTCCGGGTGGCCGGGCCGGCTACCGTTCGGGGCTCCGGGCGGCCGGGCCGGCTATCGTTCGGGGCTCCGGGTGGCCGGGCCGGCTACCGTCCGGGGCTCCGGGCGGCCGGGACGCCCGTCCGCCTGATCCTCGGTGGGCCGCCGGGCATACCGATCCGTCGTCGTGATCTGCTGCTCATGGCGTGGCGGACGGGACGAGGGCGGGAGACGGAGTGCGCAACGCGTGGGGTGGCACGGCGGCGCACCGGCTCTACAGCGTCGTGGTCTTCGTCATCCTCGCCTCGCTGGACAACGTGGCGATCGGCCTGGTGCCGCCGCTGTACGGACCGATCGCCGCCGACCTCGACGTACCCCAGCGCATGATCGGGCTGGTCACGGCGGCGACCTTCCTGGTCAGCGCGGTGGCCGCGGTGATCTGGGCGTACGTCGGCGACCGGCGCGACCGCAAACCGCTGCTGATGGTGGGCACCCTGCTCTGGGCGGCCGGCACCGGCGGCAGCGCGCTCGCCACGTCGTACCCCGGTTTCCTGGCCGCGCAACTGCTCGCGGCCGTCGGGCTCGGCGCGGTCGGCTCGGTGGGGTTCTCGGTGGTCACCGACCTGATCTCGCCGCGCCGCCGGGGCCTGGTGATGAGCTTCTGGGGGCTGTCCCAGGGGGTCGGCACCCTGGCCGGGACGCTCACCGGCGGGATTCTCGGCGCGGTCGACTGGCGGCGGCCGTTCCTCGTGCTCAGCGTGGTCGGGCTGGCCGCCACGGCGGCGTACCTGTTCACCTTCGACGTGCGGCGGGGGCAGAGCGAGCCGGAGCTGGTCGACGCGCTCGCCGCCGGCGGTGACTACGACTACCGGATCACCCGGGCCGACCTGCCCCGGATCCTGGCCCGCCGGACCAACCACTGGCTGATCCTGCAGGGGTTGACCGCGCAGGCGGCCTTCGGCTCGCTGGTCTGGCTGCCGGTGCTCTTCGCCGAGCGCGCCCAGCAGCAGGGCTACACGGCCGCCACGGCGGTGGTGGTGGGCAGCGTCTTCGCCACCCTCTTCCAGCTCGGCGGGGTGTTCTCCATCGTGGGCGGACTGATCGGCGACTGGTTGCAGCGGCGTACCGCCCGGGGCCGGGCGCTGGTCGCGGCGGTGGGCATCCTCGCGGCCGTACCGTTCTACCTGGTGCTCTTCTTCGTGCCGATCAGCATCCAGGTGCCCGACGGGGCGGGGGCCGGCACGGTGGTACGGGCCGTGCTCGGCAGCGTGTTCACCGAGCCGACCGTCGGGTTCAGCCTGCTCACCGCGATCGTGGCGCTGGCGTTGACCTCGGCGAACTCGCCGAACTGGTTCGCCCTGATCGCCGACGTCAACCCGCCGGAGCACCGGGGCACCGTGTACAGCCTCGGCAACCTGGTGAACGGGGTGGGGCGGGCGGCCGGCAACGGGCTGGTCGGGGTGGCCTTCCACGGGCTCCGGGCGGCCTTCCCGCCGCCGCTGAACTACGCCGTCGGGCTGGCCGCCTTCCAGCTCTTCTTCGTGCCCACCGGCATCATGTACTGGCTCGCCTCCCGCACCAGCCCCCGCGACATCGAGCAGGTGCAGGCCCTCCTCCACACCCGCGCCGACCACCTCCGCTAAGGACTCCGTTATCCGGTAAGGAAGGGCCCCTTATTAACGGCTGACGGTGAGCGGGGTGACCCTCTCTACCGAAAGCGTTAACAAGGGGCCCTTCCTTACCACCGGTCAGGGGGTGTGGAGCCAGGCGGTGGTGTCGGTGGGAAGGTGGCCGTCGGTGTCGAGCGGGGCGCTGGTGTGCAGCAGTTCGGCGCCGGCCGGCAGGGGCAGCGGGGTCGCGCCGAAGTTGGTGAGCACGGTCAGTGGGCCGTTGGCGAAGGCCAGTACCTCGTCGGGGGACTCCAGCCAGCGCAGCGTGCCCCGGCCGAGCTGGTGTTCCCGGCGTAGCCGCAGCGCGGTGCGGTACAGCTCGTACGTCGAGCCGGGCACCCCGCGCTGCCGGTCCAGGGCGTACTCCGCCCAGCTCGTCGGCTGCGGCAGCCAGCTCGCGTCGGTCGGCCCGAAGCCGTACGACGGGGCGTCGGCCTCCCACGGGATCGGTACCCGGCAGCCGTCGCGGCCCCGTTGGGCTCCGCCGGTGCGGTGGTACGTCGGGTCCTGGCGGACCTCGTCGGCGAGCGTGGTGTGCTCCGGCAGCCCCAGCTCCTCACCCTGGTACAGGTAGGCGGAGCCGGGCAGGGCGAGCATCAGCAGGGTGGCCGCCCGGGCCCGGCGCAGCCCGAGCGCGGCGTCCGGCTGCGGGTCGTCGGCCCCGATGCCGTTGGGCCGGGGGGTGCCGATCGGCAGCCCGAGCCGGGAGGCGTGCCGCACCACGTCGTGGTTCGACAGCACCCAGGTGGTGGGCGCGCCGACCGCTTCGGTGGCCTCCAGGGACCGGGTGACGACCGCGTACTGGGCCGGTGCGGTCCAGGCCGCCAGGAGGAACTCGAAGTTGAAGGCCTGGTGCATCTCGTCCGGCCGGACGTACCGGGCCAGCCGCTCGGCCGGCTCGACCCAGGCCTCGGCGACCAGGATCCGCTCGCCGTCGTAGGAGTCGAGCACCCGACGCCACTCGCGGTAGATCTCGTGTACGCCGTCCTGGTCCCACATCGGCGGGCGCGGCTTGTCCACCTCCTGCCCGGAGAGGATCTCCTGCGGCTCCTCCCAGTTGGCCAGGTCGGCCTGCTTGACCAGGCCGTGTGCCACGTCCACCCGGAAGCCGTCCACCCCCCGGTCCAGCCAGAACCGCAGCACGTCCAGGAACTCCGCGCGGACCTCCGGGTTGTCCCAGTTCAGATCGGGCTGGGCGGTGTCGAACAGGTGCAGGTACCACTGGCCCGGCCGGCCGTCGGACTCGGTGACCCGGGTCCACGCCGGCCCGCCGAAGACGCTCTGCCAGTCGTTCGGCGGCTCGTCACCGGCCGGGCCGAGCCCGTCGCGGAAGACGTACCGCTGCCGCTCTCCGCTGCCCGGTGCGGCGGCCAGCGCCGCCTGGAACCAGACGTGCGCCGACGAGGTGTGGTTCGGCACCAGGTCGACGATGGTCCGCAGGCCCCTCGACTTCGCCTCGGCGATCAGCCGGTCGGCGTCGGAGAGCTTGCCGAACAGGGGTTCGACGTCCCGGTAGTCGGCCACGTCGTAGCCGGCGTCGGCCTGCGGCGAGGGGTAGAACGGGGACAGCCAGACCGCGTCCACACCGAGTTCGGCGAGGTGGTCGAGGCGGGCGGTGATGCCCGGCAGGTCGCCGATGCCGTCGCCGTCGGAGTCGGCGAAGGACCGGGGGTAGATCTGGTAGATGACGGCTTCGGTCCACCAGCCGGGGGTGGAACGGGCAGCTTCCTGGGGCGTCGTGTTGGTGTTCAGGGTCTTCTCCCGGGTGTCGAGCCGTACGGTCGCGGGTCAATTGTGCCCAGCGGCGGTGCCGGTGATGCCGTTCTCCGCTCGGCGTCCGGGATTCAGTCCGCCCGGGGTGGGCCGGTGGAGGCGCGTACCACCAGTCGGGTGGGCAGGATGACCGACCGGCCCGCCGGCTCACCGCCGCCCGCGACCGGCGGTGGACCCGCGTCGGCACCGGTCGCCGAGCCGCCGCGGGTGGCGGAGCCGCCGTCGGTCGTGGCGACGGCTGCGCTGCCGGCCTGAGCGTCGAGCAGGCCGCGCAGCGGGTCGAGCAGCACCCGGGCGGCGAGCAGGCCCTGCTCGGCCGCGGGCTGGGCGATGGTGGTCAGTCCGAGCACCCCGGCCAGGTCGTGGTCGTCGATGCCGATCACGCTGACGTCCTGCGGTATCCGCAGCCCGGCGTCGCGCAGCGCGCTCACCGCCCCCATCGCCATCTCGTCACAGGCGGCGAAGATCGCGGTGGGCGGGTCACCCCGGCGTAACAGCTCCTCGGTGGCCCGGGTGCCGCCGTCGATGGTGAACTGCGACTCCACGTCCAGGCTCGGATCGAGCGGCAGCCCGGCCGCCCGCAACGCCTCCTGGTAGCCCCGACGACGGTCCAGGTGGGTGGTGAACGCCAACTCGTCGTCGGGGTCGCCGGAGATGTGCGCGATCCGGCGGTGGCCGAGATCCAGCAGGTGCCGGGTGGCGGTCCGGGCGGCGGCCACGTCGTCGATGCGTACGCAGGGCCACCCGGGTACGACGGTGCCGGAGCTGATGGTCACCCCGGGCAGGTCCAGCCGGCCCAGCGCGGTCAGGTCGCTCACCCGCAGTGGCGTGGCGACCAGCATGATCGCGTCGACCCGCTTGTGCAGGCCGGCGGTCTGCAGCACGCGCTGACGCATCTGCCGGCGGCCGCCCAGGTTGTGCAGCAGCAGGTCGTAGCCGGACTGGTGCAGGGACTCCTCGACCGCCTCGACCACGGTGCTGAAGAACCACCTGGTGATCCGGGGCACCACCACGGCGACCGTGCCGGTCCGGCCGCCGGCCAGCCGGGACGCGCTCGGCGAGACCGCGTACTCCAGGTGTTCGGCGGCGGCGAGCACCCGGTGCCGGGTGGCCGCCGAGACGGTCGGCAGGCCGCGCAGCGCCCGGGAGACGGTGGCCGTGGAGACCCCGGCCAGCCGGGCGACATCGTCGATCCTTGTCACGCTCTCCCCGCTTCGTGACCACCTCCGCCGCCGGCCGTGGGTGCGGCCGGCGGCGGAGGTCGGGTCAACCCTTCACGCTGCCCGCGAGTAGACCACGGACGAAGTAGCGCTGCAGAGAGAGGAACACGATCAACGGTACGACCATCGAGACGAACGCCCCGGCGGTCAACCGTTGCCACTCGTTGCCCCTGGTGCCGGCCATCTCGCCGAGCCGCACGGTCAACGGGGCGACGTCGCTGCTGCCACCGGCGAAGATCAACGCGACTAGCAGGTCGTTCCAGACCCAGAGGAACTGGAAGATGCCGAACGCGGCGAGCGCCGGGGCGATCAGCGGCAGCACGATGGTGCGGAAGATCTTCGGGTGGGTTGCCCCGTCCACCCGGGCCGCCTCCATCAGGTCCTTCGGCAACTGCGAGACGAAGTTGTGCAGCAGGAACACCGCCAACGGCAGGGCGAAGCAGGTGTGCGCGAACCACACCTGGATGTACCGCTCCTCGCCGACGAGGTTCCAGGCCGGCATCAGGGTCACCCCGGCCACACTCACCCCCCGGGAGAAGAAGCTCAGCAGCGGCACCAGGGCCATCTGCAACGGCACGATCTGCAGGGCGAAGATGGCGATGTAGAGCCAGTCCCGGCCGCGGAAGTTGATCCAGGCCAGCGCGTACGCCGCCATCGCGGCGAAGGCGAGCGGGAAGAGCACCGACGGCAGGGTGATCACCAACGAGTTGATGAAGTAGCCGGCGAGCTGCCCGGAGGACGCGCCCCGACCGAAGAGCACCTGCTGGTAGTTGTCGAAGGTGAACTGCGGATCGCGGAAGAACGTCCACCAGCCGGTGGTCTTGAGCTGCTGCTCCGGGCGGAACGAGGAGACGAGGAGCCCGAAGGTGGGGATGGTCCAGACCGCCGCGATGACGATCGACACGATCGTCGCGGTACGGCTGGTCAGCCGCTTGCGGACCCGCCGCGCCGCGGTGGTCGTCGGCGGTCTGCTGCCCTGGGTGCCGGCGGCGAGCGGGGGAGTAGAGGTGGTCATGTCAGCCCTCCCGCTGCTGGCGCAGGTTGCGGATCTGGTAGATCACGATCGGGATGACCAGGACGAACAGCATGACCGCCAGGGCCGAGCCCTGACCGTTCTGGCCGTACCGGAACGCCTGGTTGTACATCTCGTTCGCGACCACGCTGGTGTCGTAGTTGCCGTTGGTCGAGGTCCGGACGATGTCGAAGACCTTCAGCGTGGCGATGGAGATGGTCACCACCACGACGATCAGGGCCGGCTTGATGCTGGGCAGGGTGATCTGCCGGAACATCTGCCAGGGGGTGACCCCGTCCAGCCGGGCCGCCTCGACGATGTCCGCCGGGATGGCCTTGATCGCCGCCGAGAGCACCACCATCGCGAACCCGGCCTGGATCCAGACCATGATCACGATGAGCAGCAGGGTGTTCAGTGGTGAGTCCAGCAGCCACTGCCTCGGCTCACCGCCGAGGGTGACCACGATCTGGTTGAGCAGGCCGATCTGTTCCTGCTCGGCACCCCGGTAGGCGTAGACGAACCGCCAGATGATGCTCGCGCCGACGAACGAGATGGCCATCGGCATGAAGATCAGCGACTTGGCCGCCGCCTCGAACCGGACCCGGTCCACCATGACCGCGTAGAGCAGGCCGATGCTGGAAGCCAGCAGCGGCACCAGGATGACCCAGGCCAGGGTGTTCAGCAGCACCCGGACGATCGAGTCCTCGCTGAACATCCAGCCGTAGTTACGCAGCCCGACGAACTCGGTGCTGCCGCCGTCCATGAAGGACAACACCGTCGTGCGGATCGCCGGCACCACCAGGCCGATCAGCAGCAGCAGCACCGTCGGCAGCAGGAAGAAGAGCGCGAAGAGCCCTTCGGATCGCCGCGGTCGCCGGGGCAGCGGCGCACCGCTGGCGGAGGCGGCGACCAACTGCGCCTCCCGCCGCCGGGCGAACCAGGCCGGCACCGCGTCGAGCAGCAGGAGCATCCCGCCGACCACGACGACGAACGCCACCAGGCCGTACAACAGCATCACGAACTTGCCTTGATGTTCGACCAAGTCGAACTGCATCCGTCCCTCCCCGGGTCACGGCCGAGACCGGGGCCCGGTCCGCGACGCGGACCGGGCCCCGGATCACCTCAGTTCGGCCAGCTGCTCTCGATACCGGAGAGGACACTCGCGGTGTCCTTGCCGTTCAGCCACTCGATCATGCCCTTCCAGAACGTCCCGGTGCCGACGGCGGCCGGCATCAGGTCCGAGCCGTCGAAGCGGAACACGGTGTTGCTGTCCTGCAGCAGCTCCACGGAGAGCTTGTCCACCGGGTTGGGCACGTTCGCCAGGTCGAGCTTGTTGTTCGCCGACACCCAGTCACCGATCTTGGCCCGGCTGTTGGCGTACTCGCCGGAGGCGAGGTACGTCTGCACGGCCTGGATCTCCGGGCGGTCGTTGAAGGCGACGGTGAACTCGCCGCCACCCAGCACCGGCTTGCCCTTGGCCGGGTCGACCGCCGGCAGGTAGAAGGCGAAGACGTCGCCGTCCTCGGCGACCTTGGTGCCCTCCGGCCAGTTGTTGGCGTAGAAGGACGCCTGCCGGTGCAGCGCGCACTTGTTCTCCAGGATCGGCAGACCCGCCTCCTGGAACGCGGTGGTGGTGATGCTGCGCACCCCGCCGAAGCCGCCGTTGACGTACTTCTCGTTCTTCAGGATCTGCCCGGCCTTGTCGACCGCCTCGGTGACCTGCGGGCTGTTGAACGGGATGCCGTGGGTGGTCCACTGGTCGTAGACCTCGGGGGTCTGCGTCCGCAGCATCAGGTCCTCGATCCAGTCGGTGGCCGGCCAGCCGGTGCCCTCACCGGACTCGACCCCGACGCACCACGGCTTGGTACCGCTGTCCGCGATGGTGTCGCTCAGCTTGATCAGGTCGTCCCAGGTCTCCGGGACCGTCCAACCCTTCTCCTGGAACGTCTTCGGCGAGTACCAGACGAAGGACTTCACGTTCGAGCCGAGCGGCGCGCCGTAGAAGGTGCCGTCGACGGTGCCGTACTTCAGCCAGTCGGGCGAGTAGTTCTGCTCGGCCATGGCCTTGGTGTCGGCGCTGGCGGCCTTCAGCTTGCCGGCGGCGGCGAACCGCTGGACCAGCCCGGGCTGGGGGATGAACGCCAGGTCGGGCGCGTTTCCGCCGTCCACCTGGACGGGGAGCTGGGCCTCGAACTCGCTGCTGCCCTGGTGGTCGATCTCGATCCCGGTGCACTCGCTGAACTCGGCCCAGGACTCGTCGAGACGGTCGGCCTCGATCTCCCGGATCGACGAGTAGATGGTCACCGTCTTGCCGTCGTGACCCTCGTACTTCTCGTAGGCCGAGCAGTCACCCGTGCCGGCGTTGCTCTCTCCGCTGTCGCCGCTGCTGCAGGCGGTGGCGCTGACCGCCAGCCCGAGCACGCCGGCGATCACGAAGGCCTGGCGTGGTCTGGCAAAGACCGCCATGCCGTCCTCCTTCCTAGCCGGCGCGCAGGTCAAGGGTGCGCCGGTCCGATGGGCGTCCACACATGTAAGCGCTTTCATCTCCCCAGGTCCACCCCTGGGCGGACACGACCGAGTAACGATCCGGAAACCGGGCCATCACGTCGTGGGCACGCTCCCACGAGGGTAGCCGACGCCTCCGAACCGCGCAGACCTGCAAAAGTGGCCCCGGTCGGTGACCGGGGCCGGAACGAAAGTCAGCTCAGCTGTTGAGCTGCCAGACCGAGAAGTTGAGCGCGGCGGCGAAGGTGACCCAGGCCCAGTAGGGCAGCATCAACAGCGCCGCCGGACGGAACGCCCGCCAGAACAGTGCGACGGTGACACCGATGGTCAGCCACAGCAGGACGATCTCGGCGAACGCCAGACCGTACCGGCCGGCACCGAAGAAGAGCGGGGTCCAGGCGGCGTTCAACACCAGTTGGGCGATCCAGGCGTACGTCGCCGGACCGAAACCCACCCGCCGCCAGACCAGCCAGCCGGCCACCGCGATGGTCGCGTACAGGGCGGTCCAGACCGGTCCGAACAGCCACGACGGCGGCGCCCAGGAGGGTTGGTTCAGGTTGGCGTACTCGCCACTGGCGTCGCTGGCGGCCAGGCCGCCGACGACGGCGGCGACCAGCACGGCGGCGCCGAACCCCAGCAGGGCCCACCAGTTGCGGGCCCCGGAACGCGGTCGGACGCTGTCGCGGATCGCCATACCCACCGAATGCCCGGCCGCGCCGCGGGACAAACCAGACGGCACCGGAAAAGAGGACGCCGGGGTCGCCGTGGCCGGAGGCTCCTGTCTGGGAGGACGGAGTCCGGTCACGACGACCCCGGCGGGTCTACGGGACGGGCGGGGTTAACCAAAGACGCCGAAGCCCGGGCCGATCACCAGCCCGACGACGATGAGGACGATGCCCCAGAGAAGTTGCTTGCGGAAGAGGGCCAGCACGCCGGCAACGATCAGGACGACTGCGAGAATCCAGAGAATCAGCTCCATGGCCGCTGAATACCCGCCCCACTGATTTCGGAAACCCGATTCTCGGCCAGATGATCGCCGAGTTCGAAGATGCTGTACGCCTGTTTGATCACCGGATGGGCGACGTTGCGGACCCGTACCCCACCCGGGGTGGTGCCCCGCTCGGAGCCGTGGTGGGCGTGCCCGTGCAGGGCCAGCGCGGTCGGCGCCGAGTCGATCGCCTGTCCCAACTGGTACGAGCCGAGGAACGGGTAGATCTCCAGCGGCTCACCGGCCAGCGTGTCGGGCACCGGCGAGTAGTGGGTCAACGCGACCAGCAGGTCACACTCCAGTCCCCGCAGTGCCGCCCCGAGCGCGTCGGCGCTCTCCGTGGTGGTCCGGACGAAGGACTTCATCTCCGGCTCGCCGAAGTCGCTGGCGCACCGGCCAGCGAAGCCACCGCCGAAGCCCTTCACCCCGGCCACGCCGAGGCGTCCCCCGGGACACTCCAGCACGATGCCGTCGCCCTCCAGCACGGTGATGCCGGCGTCGGTGAGCACCTCCACCACCTGCGGCACCTGGTCGCACTGGTGCTCGTGGTTGCCGAGCACGGTCACCACCGGCACCCCCAGCCCACCGAACTCACGCGCCACGCACCGCGCCTCGGCCGCGGTGCCGTGCCGGGTCAGGTCCCCGGCGAGCAGCAGCGCGTCGGCCTGGCCGGGCAGCTCGTCCAGCGCCGGCCGGAACCGGCCGACCACGTCCTCGTCCATGTGTACGTCGCCGACGGCGGCGATCCGGATCACCATGGAACCCCCCTCACGGCAACTGTTCGACTTCGGAGGGCGCCTGCGCGCGGATCACCCCGATGTCGCTGCTGATCGGCACGTCCGGGAAGCGCTCGGTGACCCGGCGCAGGATCTCGTCCCGGCGGTGCGCGCTCTCCACCTCGCCGTACAGGATCAGGCCGCGTTCCCGGCGTACCACGGTGATGCCCTGCTCGGCGACGGCCGGATCCTCGGCGAGCAGCCGGTGGATCTCCGCCTCGACGTACTCGTCAGGTGGTCCGGCGCCGATGTCGCGGTGCTCGGTCACGGTGTCCCCTTCCCTCCCGGTGCGCCCACGGGCACCACGTCCAGCCGGTCGAGCAGCACCAGGAACGCCTCCGCGTACGGCGAGTGCTGCGTCTCCTTCCGTACCCGTTCCCAGTCGATCTGCTCCCGCAACGACCGGGCCAGCGGCAGGCCGCGGGCGAAGTCGCAGTAGTGCTGGGAGAAGCTGAGCAGCTTGTGCACCATCAACTGGGTGGCCGACAGCACCGGCATGTTGATCGCGTCGACCGGCCGGACGACCGTGTCGGCGAAGGTCTCCTCGGTCACCGGGGTCTCGATCGGCCGGTGGATCAGGTCCACCATCCGGTCGTCGTCGAAGACCTTGACCAGCCAGTCCTCCGGCGGCCGCTCGGCGGTGAAACCGGCCGCGACCAGCTCCTCCAGGGCGCGGTCACTGTCCTGGGCCCGGATCAGGAAGTCCACGTCGTGGTCGCCGGAGTGCCCGCCGTGGGCGTACACGGCGAAGCTGCCGCCGAGTGCGAACGGGATCTCGGACTGTTTGAGCACGGCGGCGACCTTCTTGAGGGTGTGTACCAGTGTCTCGTCCCCGCGCTCCGCCATCTATGTCTCCCATCGATCGACCCGAGGGCGGGTCCTTGGATTCACCGTTGCGTACCCGGCGTTCCGGTCGCCCACACCTGCCTTGGGCGCGTTCGGTGACGGTATGCCACAAAGGCGGCAAATCTTCCAGGGAGCGAGCGTCGGTTAACCTGTGGAGGGTGTCCAGATCACGGCGGGCGCGGCGCGGCACAGCCCGGTTGCGCGCCGTCGCCCTGATCGGCATCGACGGATCGGGCAAGACCACCCAGGCCCACCAACTGGCCACGGCGCTCACCGCCGCCGGCCGTCCCGCCACCTACCACCGCAACGCGGGCGGTCGACGCTGGCTCGGCCGGGTGGCACAGCGGCTCGGCCGGCCGGACGCCCAACGGCTGATCGGCCGCAGCGGCCTGCTCGCGGTCGAGTCGGTCCTGCGCTGGCTGGCCATCGCGACCGCGCTGCTGAGCTGCCTGGTCACCGGCCGGACGGCGGTGATGGACCGCTACGCGGCCTGCCAGTACGTCAGCACCCGGGTGCACGGTGGACAGCGCTGGGAGCGGCTGGCCCGGATCTCCTACCGGGTGTTCCCGCCCCCGACGGTGACCTTCCTGCTCGCCCTCGACCCGGACGAGGCATACCGCCGGATCGAGCGTCGGGGCACCGACCACGAGAGCATGGCCTACCTGTCCGCCGTCGACCTCGCCTACCGCACGCTGCCGGAGTACCCGGCGTTCGTGGTCGTGGACGCCGGCCGCCCGACGGACGAGGTGGCCCGCCAGATCCAGGCCCATCTCGCCGGCTGGCTGCCCGGCCCGGCGGTCGTGCCCGGCCCGGCGGTCGTGCCCGGCCCGGCGGCTGTATCCGATCCGCAGGCTGTGCCCGGCCCGGCGGCCGTGCCCGATCCGCCGGCTGTGCCCGGCCCGGCGGCTGTGCCCGGCCCGGTTGCCGTGGCCGATCCCGGGCGGCCCACCCGAACGGGACAGCGCACGGTGCCGGAACCGGCCGAACCGGTCCCCTCGGAGGGGGCCGTCCGGGCCGAGCGGACCCTGCCGGTGCCGACGGTGCCGGAGGCGATCGTGGGGGAGCCGATCGGGCCGGAGGTGGTCATCCCGGAGATGGTGCTACCGGAACCGGCCCGCGCCCAACCGCCGGGCCGGAAGGCTCACGCCGACCCGGTCGGCCGTAAGGCTCACGCCGACCCGGTCGGCCATAAGGCCCACGTCGACCCGGTCGGTCGGGCGGAGCCGGTGACTCAGGCCCGGCCGTAGACCGGCACGCTCGCGCCGCTGGTCGGGGCGGACTCGGCACCGGCCAGGAACCGGATCACCGGGGCGATCTCGGCCGGGCTGACCCACCTGCTGTGGTCGGCCCCGGGCATGGCGGCGCGGTTGGTGGGGGTGTCGATGACGCTGGGCAGCACGGTGTTGCAGCGCACGCCCGAACTGCGGTACTCCACGGCCACCGCGGCGGCGAACGCGAGCACGGCCGCCTTCGCGGTCACGTAGCCGGCGACGCCCGGGAACGGGGCCAGGGCCGCGCGAGCCGAGACGCAGACCACCGAGCCGCCGCCGGCGGCCACCAGGTGCGGCAGGGCGGCCCGGGTGACCAGGTACGTCGGGCGCAGGTTGAGGGTCAGCATCCGGTCGAAGTCCTCGATCGGGGTCTCGTGCACCAGCCCACCGCTGGCGTACCCTCCGACCAGGTTGACCACGGCCCGCAGCGGGGCCGCCGGGTCGGCGACGGCGGCCTCGACCGCCCGCGCCGCCCCGGCCGGATCGGTCAGGTCCGCGGTCACCCGGACCCAGGCCCGCGAGCCACGGTCCGCCCCGGCCGAGCCGACCGCCCCGCGATCGCCCCCCGCCGCGCCGTCCGCCCCACGGTCGGCCCCCGCCGCGCCGTCCGTGCCGCGATCCGCCCCGGTCCGGCCGTCGGCCGTCGAGTCGGCCCGTTCCGGTACGACCACCCGCCAACCGGCCTCGACGAAGCCGACGGTGACCGCCCGGCCCAGCCCACCACTGCCTCCGGTCACCAACACCGTGCGCTCTGCCCTCATGGGGGACACCGTAGACCGGCGACCGGACGGCGGTCGTCCTGGCTGACCGCCGGTGCCGTCCGGGCACGGGCCGCGTCCGGTGCGCTCCTGCCGTCGCACCCGGTCGCCGTCCGGTGCGGCCGTGTCGCCGCCGGTCACCCGGTGCGACGCAGGACACGTCTCGGCCGGGACGGGCGGCTCGTCCCGGATTGTTGGACCTGCCGTGGGGTATTCATCTGGGTGCGGGATGAACCGCGCGGCGTGCCGGGCCGTACTCCGAAGTGACCAGGATCGCAGACGGGTGGTGACCCGGATCGCTGTGCCCCGGGGCGCGCAATGGTGCGATGCCCAGGAGCGGACGTCGATCCGCCGACCTGCCTACCCCGCATCCGGTGCCCACGGAGAGTCACCTGACGGGGGTGCTGACAGCAAACATGGACCGCGCTCACAGGTGATATTCAGGCGTTCGTGACAGCTTCGAATCACGACAAGGAATCCCCGACACGTCCCCGCTGTTGTGTAGGTGTCAGCACGGTGGGGCACTGCAGAGGGACGGGGGAGGGCTGATGAACGTGGGGATGGCAAGGAACCGGGTAACCGGCGCTAGCGAGGGGACCGTGGGAAACGTGGACAAGAACATCGGAATGCGGACCGACGAGGTTGCCGAGGAGCGCGACCTGGTCGGAGTCTACCTTCACGAAATCTCCCGGACGCCGCTGCTGGACGCCGCCAAGGAGGTCGACCTCTCCAAGGCGATCGAGGCCGGCCTCTACGCCGAGCACCTGCTCGGGGAGGACCGTGTCCCTGACGGCGTGGACCGGGACGACCTGGAGCGGGTGGTCGCCGAGGGCGAGCGGGCCAAGGACCTCTTCATCCGGGCCAACCTGCGGCTGGTCGTCTCGATCGCCCGCCGCTACGTCCGCTCGGGCATGCCCATGCTGGACCTGATCCAGGAGGGCAACACCGGCCTGGTCCGGGCCGTCGAGAAGTTCGACTACGAGCGCGGCTACAAGTTCTCCACCTACGCGACGTGGTGGATCCGCCAGGCCATCAGCCGGGCGATCGCCCAGCAGGAGCGGACCGTGCGGCTGCCGGTGCACCTGGTGGAGGACGTCAACCGGATGCGCAACGTGGCCCGTCAGCTCACCCGTGAGCTGGGCGGCGACCCGGAGCCGGAGCAGATCGCCACCGCCCTCGGCGTCACCGTGGAGCGGGTCAACGAGTTGGTCCGGTGGTCCCAGGACACGGTGTCGCTGGACACCCCGGTGGGCGACGACGGCGACACCAACCTGGGCGATCTGGTGGCCGACAGCGACGCCCCGTCGCCGGAGGAGATCGTCCTGACCGGTCTGGAGCGGCAGCGCATCGAGGGACTGCTCAACCACCTCGACGACCGGTCGGCCGGAATCATGCGCGCCCGGTACGGCCTGGAGGACGGCCGTGAGCACTCGCTGACCGAGGTCGCCTCGCGGTTCTCGCTCTCCCGGGAGCGGATCCGTCAGCTGGAGATCCAGGCGCTCGGCCGGCTGCGTGAGCTGGCCCGGGCCGAAGGGCTCCAGGCGGCCTGACCGTCGACCCTCCCCCGGACACCCCCCTACCGACCACGAAGGCCGGTGCCCCAGCGGGCACCGGCCTTCGCCGTGTTCGGCGGGCGGTGGGTCAGCGGACCCGGCCGTAGCCGTACGGGGGCATCAGGTCGACGTCGCGTTTCTCGACGTGCCGGCCGAAGGTCGGCGAGTGAATCACCTGACCGCCGCCGACGTAGAGCGCCACGTGCCCGAGACTGCGGTAGAAGACCAGGTCACCCGGGCGCAACTCGCTGCGGCTGATGTGTGACACGGCGTTCCACTGCATCTTGGTGTTGTGCGGCAGCGACTTGCCGGCCGCCCGCCACGCGGCCGAGGTCAGGCCGGAGCAGTCGTACCCGTTGGGGCCGGAGGCGGCCCAGACGTACGGCTTGCCGATGGCCCCGTACGCGAAGCGGACCGCCTTGCCGGCCTGGCCGGAGACGGCCGGGGCGTCGTTGGCGGCGCTGCCCGCCTTGCGGGCCGGCTTCTCGGTGGCCCGGCCGTACGCGGCCCGACGCAGCTCGTACAGCTTCGCCAGGTCCTTCTCGATCCGCTTCTTGCCGGCGGACAACTGCTTCGCCTGGCCGGCCTGCTGCTCCAGCGTGGTGTTCAGCCGGGCCTTCTCGTCGAGCAGCCGGCGTTGGGTGGTGGTGAACCCGGCGATGCGTTCCTGCCGCTGTCGGGTCAGCGTGTCGAGCGTGCCGAGCCGCTCCGCCAACGAGCTGGAGCCACCCGAGCTGAGCAGAGCGTCGACGGCCTGCAGACCCCCGGACTTGTACGCGGTGACCGCGATCTCGCCGACGTCGGCGCGGCTCTGCTCGGTCTGCTGCTCCAGCGGACCGATCCGCTCCTGCAGCTTCACCACGCGTGCCTTGTTGGCCTTGATCTTCTCGTTGAGTTCGTTGTACGACTCGACCACCCGGGCCAGCTCAGTCGAGGACTTGTCGATCTGTTGCGTCAACTGGGCCGGCGTCGGCTCGGCCGAGGCCGGCACGGCGGGGACGACCAGGGCGGCGGCCAGGCCGACGACCAGCAGTGGGCGTACCAGATCCCTCAGGGACGACAAGAGCGGCGGGCTCCTCTCCCAGCGGCCGACCCGGCGTGGAACTCCGGAGCGGCACCGGGCCGGGGCCGTCCTGGTGGACGGCGGTGGACCGGTCCGGCTAGATCAACGTAACGCGGGGACGGAGTGAAGGGCAGCGGTTGCCGAGGTCAGTGTGGTTAATGTGGCCAAACGGACCACACTTTCATCACTTTGAGTGACGGAACCGTCGTCCTGGGTCAGCTCGCGACGGTCTCCGGGGTCCGCTCCGGCCGGACCGCCACCCACCGGCTGACCCGGCGCTCGGCCCAGAACGAGACGAACGGCACCGTGCCGGCGAGCATCACCGCGAGCATCCGCTTCAACGGCCAGTCGGCCCGCCGGGACAGGTCGAAGGCGGCCACCAGGTACCCCATGTAGAGGAAGCCGTGCGCCGGGCCGATGGTCTCCACCACGACCGGCTCGTCGAAGCCGTACTTCAGTGGCATCCCGATCACGACCAGCAGGATCAGCACCACGCCCACGATCCAGGCGATGACGCGGTACCGGATAAGGGCTGCGCCCACCTTGCGTCCGTCCTTCCGAACCGGCCTCAGCCGGGGTAGTCACCGGGCCGGGCGCCCGGATTGGCGTTCAACCATGACAGGTAGTGGTTGTAGGCGGCCAGCTCGGCGTCCTCGCCCCCGTCGGCCGGCACCGGCACCCGCGCGGCCCGTACCGGTCGGCGTACCGCCGGTCGTTGGTCGCCGGTCACCGAGGGTGAGTCGCCGGTGGTCGGGGCGACCGGTGCGGTCCCGGCGGTCTGCCCGGCGTCGGCGTCGGTCTGCGGCGGGCCGCGCAGCGTGAGCCGGGCCTCGCGCCACCAGACGAAGACCACGAAGCCGGCGAAGATCGGCCACTCGAAGGCGTAGGCCCAGCTCAAGGTGTTGCCGGCGGCGGCCCGGCTGATCTGCCACCAGCCCAGCGCGAGGAAGGCCGCGACCAGCACGACCATGGCCACGTGGCGAAAGATCCACGCCGGTGTCCAGAGCCGTTTCATGGCATCGAGGGTACCGGGAGCGCCGGTCGTCTCCGACGCGGCGTCGTAGTCGCCGCGCCGGACGCGCTCCACCGGGTTTGGTGACCGCGCGGGTGGGCATCCGTCTAGACGCCAGCCCAAACGAGACCAAGGGGGGCGACCATGAGCGAGGCGGTACGGCAGGACGACATTCCGGCGGGCTCCGCAGGGGAGGTGAGCCCCGAGCAGCGGGTGCCGGAGTGGGACGGCGACCACGTCGGCGACGAGACGGTAGGCGTGGATCCCACCGAGCTGCCCGACGAGGATCTGCTCCGCGAGATCCACAGCCTGCACCGCGCCCGGCTGGACACGCTGCGGCACGCCGCCGACTCCGCGCTCGCCAACCACCTGCGCCGCACGGCCGAGCTGGAGACGGAGTACCTGGCCCGGCACCCCGGCCGGGAAGTGGATCCGAGCCGCCTGCGGGAGCTGTGATGACCGAGCACGCCGAACGGGGGATGTCCGCCCCACCCGAGGTGGTCTTCAGCACCGCCACCGACCCGGACCGGGTCGCCGGGTGGTTGCCCGAGCAACTGCGGACCGACGGTGACCAGCGTCCGGAGGTCGACGCCGACCGGTTGAGCGCCCGCTGGGGCAGCGCCTCCGCCCCCGGCTGGTCGGCCGAGATCCAGGTCGAGCCGGCAGCCGCCGGTGGCGCCCGGGTCCGGCTGGATCTGGCGGGCGACCCGGGCGACCAGGTCTCGGACGGACTGGCCGATCGCACCCTGGAGAACCTGGCCCGGACGGTGGCCGACAACCTGACCGCCGGCTGAGCCACCGCCGACCATCAGAAGCCTGACCCGGTACGACCGAGAACGAGGAGAGCCAGCCGGTGACCGACCACGGCCTCAAGCAGAAGGTGGCGCAGCTGCGCCAGGCGTACGCACCACACGAGCACCGGCCCCTCGGTGGTTACCTCGCGGCGATGGGCACCTACGCCGGGGTGACCGGGGTGCTCGCCGGACTGGTCCGGGTGACCGGCCGGCCGGTACCGCAGCGCCCGTCGACCGCCGACGTGGTGCTGCTCTCCATCGCCACCCACAAGCTGAGCCGGCTGCTCTCCAAGGACGCGGTGACCAGCCCACTGCGGGCCCCCTTCACCAGCTACGAGCGGCCGATCGGCAGCGGTGAGGTGATGGAGCAGGTACGCGACTCCGGCAGCCCCACCCGGCACGCCATCGGTGAGCTGCTCAGTTGCCCGTTCTGCCTGGCCGTCTGGGTGGCCACCGGGCTCACCGGCGGTCTGGTGCTCGCGCCCCGACTGACCCGCCTGGTCGCCACCGCGCTGACCGCGGTCGCCGCCTCCGACTTCCTGCAGATGGGGTACGCCATCGCCCAGCAGGCAGCCGAGGGCGGCCAGCGCGACGAGGACTGACCCTGGCACGACGACGGGGGCAGCCGGTGTGGCTGCCCCCGTCGCACGTCTGACCTCAGCGTTGCATGCCCGACCAGCCGCGGGGCGACTCCGGTTCCCGCTCGCCGGCGTCCTGCCCGGTGATCACGTCGCGGTCGACGGCGGTCCGGTCGTGCTCGTTGGCGAAGTCGGGGTCCTGCTGCGGTTCGCTGTCCTCCGGCGGCTGTCCGAGGGGCGGCAGATGCTGCTGCCGGCGGTCGGGTTCGGTCATCGGGTGTCCTCTCGGTCGACCCCGGTCGGCCCGGTGGTCAGCCCGCCGACCCGCCGAGCAGGTCGGCGACCTCGTCCATCGCGTACTCACCCTGGGGGATCGCGGAGATCCGGGTCAGCAGCTCCGCCGGCAACTCGGCGGTCACCGCCCGCCGGTGGATCTCCGACTGGCTGATCCGTTCCTGCCCCCGGTAGATGTCGTCGAGCAGGTCGTCCAACCGCTGGCGGTCCGCCGGCCCGACCGTGGTCGGCACGTCGTCGGCCAGCAGGGCCTCGTCGGTCACCGGCACGTCGACCATGGGCAGGCCGTCGACCGCGGGCGCCCGCTCGACCGTCGGGGTACGTTCCACCGCGGCTGCCCGGTTGGTCGCGGGCGCACCGCTGCTGGTGGTGGGTGCCTCGTCCGTCACGCAGGTCAGCTACCCGGCGGGGGGCCGCCGAAACGTCGCCCCGGGCCGCCGACGTCGCGGGCGGATCGGGTGACGTGGACCACAGCACAACCCGGAACACCGGCCGGGGAAGCCTGGTTGACTGAGGTGTCGGTGTGTCAAGTGTCCCCGGGCCTCACCCAAATTGCCTTCGCGGAATACCGTTCGGCTGGAGCCGCGTCGTGCCACTCGCCGAGAGGCGACCTGCACACCGACACCAGTGCCGCCCCCGGCCCACCAGCCGGGGGCGGCATTGTCTCTGCCGGCGGCACTGTCTCTTCGGCGGCGTTGTCCCTGCCCGCCGCCCGGAGGCCTCAGGCCGGAGTGGGCAGGGTGGCCCGGCGGGCCCGGGTGGCGGTCGCCAACTCGGTGAGCACCTCGGCGGTGGTGTCCCAGCCGATGCAGGCGTCGGTCACCGAGCGGCCGTACTCCAGCTCCCGGGTCGGGTCCAGATCCTGCCGGCCGGGCTGCAGGAAGCTCTCCAGCATGATGCCGGTGATGCCGCGCTGACCGGCGGCGAGCTGGGCGGCCACGTCCGCGGCCACCAGGGGCTGCCGGCGGTGGTCCTTGCCGCTGTTGTCGTGGCTGGCGTCGATGACCACGCGCTCGGGCAGCCCGGCCGCCCGGAGCAGGTCCAGCGCGCCGGCCACCGACTCGGCGTCGTAGTTCGGCCGGCCACCGCCGCCGCGCAGCACCAGGTGTCCGTCGGCGTTGCCCCGGGTGTGCATGATCGCCGGAGTGCCGGAGACGTCGATGCCCGGGAAGACGTGGGGTACGCCGGCCGCCCGGATCGCGTCGACCGCGGTGCCGATGCTGCCGTCCGGCCGGTTCTTCATCCCGATCGGCATGGACAGACCGGAGGCGAGCTGCCGGTGCACCTGGCTCTCCACGGTCCGGGCCCCGATCGCGCCCCACCCCACCGTGTCGGCGATGTACTGCGGGGTGATCGGGTCGAGGAACTCGCAGCCCACCGGCAGGCCGAGGCGCAGCACGTCGAGCAGCAGGGCACGGGCGGTGCGCAGTCCGGTGTTGACGTCCCCCGAACCGTCCAGCGCCGGATCGTTGATCAGACCCTTCCAGCCGACCGTCGAACGCGGCTTCTCGAAGTAGACGCGCATCACCACGAGCAGGTCGTCGGCGAGCTGGTCGGCCAGCCCGCGCAGCCTGCCGGCGTAGTCCAACGCCGCAGCCGGATCGTGCACCGAGCACGGGCCGACCACCACCAGGAGCCGGTCGTCGGTACGGTCCAGCACCTCGCCGACCGCGCGCCGGCCAGCCAGCACCGCCGAGGCCAGGGTGGCGTCCAGGGGCAGATGGTGATGCAGCAGCGCGGGGGTGGTCAGCGGCACGACACGGTCGATCCGCTGGTCGATGACCCGATCGGTGTCCGGGGTCGTCACGGTGGGTTCCTTCCGCCGACCGTGCCCAGGGCCGGCGCCCGGGACGAGCCGGCTGCTCGTACGCGAAAGGGCGGGAACTCGTCCCGCCCGGCCGGCTCGAAAAGTGGTGACGTCAGATCAGGGTGAAGTCACCGGCTTCGAAGCCGGCTGCCTAAACCATCGATACGACCGCGTCACGCCGACCACCCTACCCGACGTCCCGGGATTCGCCAGCTGCCCACCACATGCTGGGCAGCGTGCCACGGGACGCCGTCGGCGACGTTGCCGTCGTCGCACGCAGCGCTCACCGGTGGGCGTGACGGGCGCGGGGGCGGGGTAGGAGAGCGGGCATGAGCGAACAGACCCAGGATCAGGACCGGGTGCGGTCCCGCGCGCACCTGCTGCCGGAGGAGGCCGCGGCCGGCAGCGACGACCCGCAGGCCCAGGCCGACGCCGTCCTCGCCGACTCGGACCGCCGCGAGTTCGATCCGAACGGCGCGCCCGACACCGTGCTGGAACGGCGTACCTCCGACGAGACCGTGGTGGCGGTCGAGCCGCCCGACTGAGCACCCGGCCGCCGGTGTCGTCGGGGCCGGCCCCGACCCGGCTGGTCGCGGTCGGACCGCCGGGCGGGGCTGGCCCGCGACGCGCCGGGACGCCGGACACGGCCGGCGCGCAACGCGCC
This sequence comes from Micromonospora sp. WMMA1923, assembly GCF_049179195.1. Classification (NCBI taxonomy): domain Bacteria; kingdom Bacillati; phylum Actinomycetota; class Actinomycetes; order Micromonosporales; family Micromonosporaceae; genus Micromonospora; species Micromonospora sp. WMMA1923. The sequence goes on along the minus strand of NZ_JBMHLZ010000001.1, from coordinate 4,434,464 downwards.
GGGGACGCCGGACGGCCGGCGCGCAACGCGCCGGGGACGCCGGACGGACCGGCGCGCAACGCGCCGGTGGCGGCGCGGACCCCGGCGGCGGCGGTGATCGGATAGCGTCGGGCCATGCCCGACAGCGGTTACCCCTGGCCGATCGAGACGACCCGACTGGACAACGGCCTGCGCGTGGTGGTGAGCGAGGACCGCACCGCGCCGGCCGTCGCCGTGAACCTCTGGTACGACGTGGGTTCCCGCCACGAACCGGAGGGGCAGAGCGGCTTCGCCCACCTCTTCGAGCACCTCATGTTCGAGGGCTCGGTGAACGTGGCGAAGACCGAGCACATGAAGCTGATCCAGGGCGCGGGCGGCTCGCTGAACGCCACCACCAACCCGGACCGGACCAACTACTTCGAGACGGTGCCGGCCGAGCATCTGGAGCTGGCGCTCTGGCTGGAGGCCGACCGGATGGGCGGCCTGGTGCCCGCGCTGACCCAGGAGACCCTGGACAACCAGCGTGACGTGGTGAAGAACGAGCGGCGGCAGCGCTACGAGAACGTGCCCTACGGCGACGCCTGGCTGCGGCTGCTGCCGCTGCTGTACCCGCCGGGGCATCCGTACCACCACTCGACGATCGGCTCGATGGCCGACCTGAACGCCGCCGACCTGGCCACCTTCCAGGAGTTCCACAAGCGGTACTACGCGCCGAACAACGCGGTGCTGACCGTCGTCGGCGACGCCCCGGCGACGGAGGTCTTCGCCCTGGCCGAGAAGTACTTCGGCGCGTTGCCCGCCCGGGCGGACATCCCGCCCGCCCCGGACGGCCGGGTGGTCGCGGCGACCGGGGTGCCGGCGCGTGAGACCGTCACCGCCGACGTGCCCGCCCCCCGGGTGTACGTCGCCCACCGCACGTACCCGTTCGGCAGCGCCGGCTACGACGTGCTGACCGTGCTGGCGGCGGTCCTCGGCAGCGGCCGGGGCAGCCGGCTGTACCAGCGCCTGGCCGACGGCGAGCGGATCGCCCAGCCCGACCTGGTCGGGGCGTACGGGGTGGATCTGGCGCACGCCCCGGCACCGCTGATCGCCACCGCCACCGCCCGCCCCGGGGTGAGCGCCGACCAGCTGGAGGCCGGGCTGGCCGAGGTGGTCGACGAGTTGGCCACGGTGCCGGTGACCGCCGCCGAGCTGGATCGCGCCAAGGCGTTGCTGAGCACCATGTGGTGGCGGCAGATGTCCACCGTGGACGGCCGGGCCGACACCCTCGGCCGGTACGCCACCCAGTTCGGCGACCCGGCCACGGCTGCCGAGCGACTGCCCGGCTGGCTCGCGGTGACCGCCGAGCAGATCGCCGAGGCGGCCACCGAGGTGCTCGGCGCCGGTGACCGGGCCACCCTGATCTACCTGCCCGAGGAGACCTCATGACGCTGATCGCCGCCCGTCCCGGCCCGGGAGCCGCCCGGCCGTACCGGTTCCCGCCGGTCGTGCGCCGTACCGTCGCCGGTGGCCAGGTCGTCGCCGCGCACCTGCCCGGTCAGAACCTCGCCGTCGCGCTGCTCCTGCTGGACGCCGGTGCCGGCCGGGAACGGATCGGCAAGGAGGGCGTCGGCGCGGTGCTTGCCAAGGCGCTGGAGGAGGGCACCGCGCAGCGGGACGCGACCGCGTACGCGCTGGCGGTCGAGGGCCTCGGCACCGAGCTGGTGACCGGGCTGGACTGGGACTCGTTCCAGGTGAGCGTCCAGGTGCCGGTGGACCGGCTGAGCGCCGCCGTGGAGCTGCTCGCCGAGGCGGTCCGGACGCCCAGGCTGGACCCGGCCGACGTACGGCGGGTCCGCGACGACGAGGTGACCTCCCTGCGGATGGACTGGGCCAACCCCGGTCCCCGGGCCGACGCGGTGCTGCGGGCCGACCTGTACGGCGCGGACAACCGTTGGGGCCGCCCGATGTACGGCGACCCCGAGTCGGTGGCCGGGCTGGACGTCGACGACGTCACCGTCTTCCACTCCGAGTGGTTCCTCCGGCCCGGCACCCTGATCGTCGCCGGTGACCTGGACCGCGTCGACCTGGACGCGCTGGCCGCCGCGGCGTTCGCCGGCACCGGCGGCGGCCCGGCCGAGCGCGGTGGGCCGATCGAGGTGCCCGCGCGCTCCGGCCGTCGGCTGATCCTGGTCGACCGGCCCGGCTCGGTGCAGTCCACGCTGCGCCTTGGCCACCCGTCACCGCACCGGGCGCACCCCGACCACGTGCCGATGACCCTGGCCGGCACGGTGCTCGGCGGGGCGTTCACCTCCCGACTGAACCACCTGATCCGTGAGGTGCGCGGCTACACGTACGGCATCCGGGGCGACTTCGCCTCGTCGCGGCGGTTCGGCCGGTTCGGCGTCAGCTCCGGGGTGCAGACCGCGGTCACCGCGCCGGCCCTGGTGGAGACGGTCGGCGAGATCACCCGTACCCAGGCCGAAGGGGTGACCGAGGACGAGCTGGCGGTGGCGCGGTCCTGGCGGGCCGGGCAGCTCTCGGTCGAGCTGCAGAGCCCGCGGGCGATCGCGTCGGCGTTGACCACCCTGGTGGTGCACGACCTGCCGGACGACTACCACGCGCGGCTGCGGGCGGATCTGCTCGCCGCCGACGTCGAGCAGGTCTCGGCGGCGGCCGCCGCGCACCTGCGCCCGGAGGCGCTCACCCTGGTCGTCGAGGGTGACGCCGCCGTCATCCGGGACGAGTTGGACGCCGCCGGCCTCGGACCGCTCACCGACGCCTGAGCGCGGTTGTCGCCCGCGCGGGGGGACGCCCGAACTCACCTGTCCCCCCGCGCGGGGGACGCCCGAGCGCGGTTGTCGCCCGCGCGGGGTGGCCGGCCGGCGGGCCGGTCACCCCGCCTGGTGACGTAGCTCGCAGGTCGCGACGGGTCCGGGCGGTGGGAAAGGGTTCCCCGTCCAGCGGCTGGGCTGGGTAGCCTCGCGGGCATGAGGATCGGCATTGTGGGTGCCACCGGCCAGGTCGGTGGCGTCATGCGGCAGGTGTTGGCGGAGTGTGGGTTCCCGGCGGAGCAGGTGCGGTTGTTCGCCTCGGCCCGGTCGGCGGGGCGGAGCCTGCCGTGGCGGGACGGCGAGGTGACCGTCGAGGACGCGGCCACCGCCGACTACCGGGGGCTGGACATCGTGCTCTTCAGCGCCGGCAAGGGTACGGCGAAGGAGCTGGCCCCCCGGGTCGCCGAGGCCGGCGCGGTGGTCATCGACAACTCCTCGGCCTTCCGGATGGACCCGGACGTGCCGCTGGTCGTCGCGGAGGTCAACCCGCACGCCGCCGCCGTACGCCCCAGGGGCATCATCGCCAACCCGAACTGCACGACCATGGCGGCGATGCCCGTGCTGCGCCCGTTGCACGCCGAGGCCGGGCTGGTCAGCCTGGTCGTCTCGACGTACCAGGCGGTCTCCGGTGCCGGCCTGGCCGGCGTGGCCGAGCTGGACGAGCAGGTCCGCAAGGTCGCCGAGCACGCCACCGCGCTGGCCTTCGACGGCGCGTCGGTGGAGTTCCCCGCGCCCCGCTCGTTCGCCCGCCCGATCGCGTTCAACGTCCTGCCGTTGGCCGGTTCGATCGTCGACGACGGTTCGGCCGAGACCGACGAGGAGCAGAAGCTGCGCAACGAGAGCCGCCGGATCCTGGAGATCCCGGAGCTGAAGGTCTCCGGCACCTGCGTGCGGGTGCCGGTCTTCACCGGTCACTCCCTGCAGATCAACGCCCGGTTCGCCCGGCCGCTGAGCCCGCAGCGCGCCGCCGAGCTGCTCGACGGGGCGCCGGGGGTGGCGCTCTCCGAGGTGCCGACCCCGTTGCAGGCCGCCGGGCAGGACCCGACCTACGTGGGGCGGATCCGGGCCGACGAGACCGTCGAGCACGGGCTCGCCCTGTTCTGCTCCAACGACAACCTGCGCAAGGGCGCCGCCCTCAACGCCGTCCAGCTCGCCGAACTGGTCGCCGCCGAGCTCCGCTGACCCCCACCCCCTCCCGTGCGGGGGCCCTTGCGGGCCCTCCCGGTAGCCCCGATCGTGGATGTAGTGGTGTTCAGCCCGATCGGGGCCACTATTTCCCCGATGCTGCGCGACCTCCGGGTCCGTTCGCGGGCAGCGGCAGCGGCAGCGGCAGCGGCAGCGGGCAGCGGCGCGGGAGTGGGCGCGTTACCTCGACCGGGGCTCGGGTAGACGGGGGGTTGCCGAACCGAGAGGGGAACCCGATGACGACGGTCGGAGAGTTCATGACGACCCGGTTGGTGACCATGGACGGCAACGACACGCTCGTGGCGGCCGCCCGCGAGATGCGCGACAGCGCCATCGGCGACGTGGTGGTGACCAACGGCGACGACGTGGTCGGCATCATCACGGACCGGGACATCGCGGTCAGAGGGGTCGCCGAGGAGCTGGACAGCTCCAGCACCCCGTTGAGTCGGATCGTCAGCCGGGACGTGATCACGGTCAGCCCGAACGACGACGCGGTCTCGGCCGCCGACCTGATGCGCACCTACGCGGTACGCCGACTGCCGGTAGTCGACCACGGCCGCCTGGTCGGCCTGGTGTCCATGGGTGACCTGGCGGTCGAGCGTGAACCGCAGTCGGTGCTGGCCGACATCAGCGCCGACGAGCCCAACAACTGAGCCGTCCACCCGCGCCCGGCCCCCGTCCACACCGACGGGGGCCGGGCGTCGGCGTGGGTGGCGGGGTGCCGGCAGGCGGGCCTGTCCCGACACGGTCCGCCGGCTGCTGCGTCGGATCAACCCGTCGGAACCTCACCCGATCCGGGTGAGGTTGACCGGCCGCCGGCCGGGGATCCCCACGGGCAGACACCTGGGGAGGTGGCGGAACCGATGGTGGACTCGACCACGAGGTTCTTCGAGACGCTGGACCGGCGGGGCTTCGAGCCGCTGCTGGCGAAGGCCTCCGGAACCCTGCGTTTCGACCTGCACGAGGACGCCCACACCACGCACTGGCTGCTCCAGATCGACCACGGGCGGGTCCACGTGAGCCGGGACGACCGGGCGGCGGACACCGTGGTGTGGACCAGCCCGGCGCTCTTCGAGGACCTCGCCGCCGGGCGGGAGGACGGCCTCGCGGCGCTGCTGCGCGGCGACATGACGGTCACCGGTGACGCCCGCCTGGTGGTGCAGATCGAACGACTCTTTCCCGGCCCGCCGCAGGCGCACGGGCCACGGCGGCTCCACGACGGCAGGGAGACGGGCTGATGGCGCAGGGCAACACGATCCGGATCCTGGACGGCAACACCTTCGTGGTCTCCGAGGACACCGGCGACATCGAGGCCACCCCCTCCGAGCCCACCGGGTTGTTCTCCATCGACACCCGGTTCCTGTCCCGATGGGTGCTGACGATCAACGGGGAACGACTCAACGCGCTCTCCTACGACGACCTGCAGTACTACGAGGCCCGCTTCTTCCTGGTGCCGGGTCTGGCCACGCACTACGTCGACGCCAAGCTGTCGATCATCCGGGAGCGGGTGGTCGGCGGCAGCTTCCGGGAGACCCTGGCCATCCTCAACCACGACGAGCGGCCGGTGGACCTGCACGTCCGGATGGACGCCGGCGCCGACTTCGCCGACCTGTTCCAGGTCAAGGACGAGATCCTGAACAAGAAGGGCGAGCACTACACCGAGGTCGAGCCGGAGTTGCTGCGGCTGGGCTACCGGCGGGGCAACTTCCGGCGGGAGACGGTGATCTCGTCGTCCGGGCCGGCCCGCTTCGACCGGCAGGGTTTCACCTACACCATCCACCTGGAGCCGAACGAGGAGTGGCACACCGAGATCGACGTGCAGACCTTCGCCGTCGGTCCGGGCGGGCGTGACCTGCGGATGGGGGTGCAGGCGCACGGCCACGAGCGGCTCGCCCTCCAGCACGACCTGGAGCAGTGGATCGCCAACGCGCCGAAGGTGAACAGCGAGTGCGAGCACCTGGGGCGGACGTACCAGCGCAGCCTGGTCGACCTGGCCGCGCTGCGCTTCTCACCGCTCTCGCTGCCCGGCCAGACGGTACCGGCGGCCGGGTTGCCCTGGTTCATGACCCTGTTCGGCCGGGACAGCCTGCTTACCTGCCTGCAGGTGCTGCCGTTCGCCCCCGAGATGTCGCGGACCACGCTGCGGATCCTGGCCGCCGTGCAGGGCACCCGGTTCGACGACTTCCGGGAGGAGGACCCGGGTCGGATCCTGCACGAGATGCGCTACGGCGAGACCGCCGCCTTCGAGGAGCAGCCGCACTCGCCGTACTACGGATCGGTGGACGCCACCCCGCTGTTCGTGGTGCTGCTCGACGAGTACGAGCGGTGGAGCGGGGACACCGCCCTGGTGATGGAGCTGGAACGGGAGTGCCGGGCCGCGCTGAAGTGGATCGACGACTACGCCGACCTGGTCGGCAACGGCTACATCTGGTACGAGCGGCGCAACACCGACACCGGCCTGGAGAACCAGTGCTGGAAGGACTCCTGGGACTCCATCTCGTTCCGCGACGGCAGCCTGCCGCCGTTCCCCCGGGCCACCTGCGAGGTGCAGGGGTACGCCTACGACGCGAAGGTACGCGCGGCCCGGCTGGCCCGGGAGTTCTGGGGCGACCCGGCGTACGCCGACGAGTTGGAGCGGCAGGCCGCGGCGTTGAAGGAGCGGTTCAACCGGGACTGGTGGGTGGCCGACGGGGAGTACTACGCGCTCGCCCTCGACCCGACCGGCCGGCAGGCCGACGTGCTCAGCTCCAACATCGGCCATCTGCTGTGGAGTGGCATCGTCGAGGAGTCCCGGGCCGCCCGGATCGCCGAGCACCTGGTCGGCCCCCGGCTCTTCTCCGGCTGGGGGGTGCGGACGCTGGCCGAGGGCGAGGTCCGGTACAACCCGATCGGCTACCACAACGGCACGATCTGGCCGTTCGACAACTCCTTCATCGCCTGGGGGCTGCGCAACTACGGCTTCGCCGAGGAGGCGGCCACCATCGCCGACGGGATCCTCGCCGCCGCCAGCTACTTCGACGGCCGGCTGCCGGAGGCCTTCGGCGGCTACCGCCGGGAGCTGACCAAGTTCCCGGTGGAGTACCCGACGGCGTGCAGCCCGCAGGCCTGGTCGACGGGTACCCCGATGTTGCTGCTGCGGACCATGCTCGGCATCGAGCCGCACGAGGGTCACCTGGCGGTCGAGCCGCGCCTGCCGGTCGGCATGGGGCGGATCGAGGTGCTGGACATCCCCGGCCGGTGGGGCCGGGTGGACGCCTTCGCCCGGGGCCGGTTGGAACTGCACCGCCTCGCCGACTGAGCCCGCGACCTACCGGGTCGGCGGTCGCCGACTGAGCCGGGCTCCGGCCGGCCAGGGTAATCTCCCCGCATGCCGGAACTCGTGTACCCGCCCATCGTTGCCGCCGCCAAGACCATGTTCCGCGTCCTGGACCTGCGGCTGACCGTGGAGGGCAGCGAACACGTGCCGAGCACCGGCGGCGCGGTGCTGGCCAGCAACCACGTCAGCTACCTCGACTTCATCTTCTGCGGCCTGGGCGCGCAGCAGTCGGGGCGGTTGGTCCGGTTCATGGCCAAGAGCGAGGTGTTCGACCACAAGGTGTCCGGTCCGCTGATGCGCGGCATGAAGCACATCCCGGTGGACCGGCAGGCCGGTGCCAGTTCCTTCCGGGCGGCGGTCGAGGCGCTGCGCGGGGGCGAGGTGGTCGGGGTCTTCCCCGAGGCCACGATCAGCCGTTCCTTCACCGTCAAGGAACTCAAGAGCGGTACGGTCCGGATGGCGCGGTCGGCCAAGGTGCCGGTGCTGCCGGTGGCGCTCTGGGGCACCCAGCGGCTCTGGACGAAGGGCCGTCCCCGCAACCTGACCCGCCGGCACACCCCGATCACCATCCTGGTCGGCGAGCCGATGGACCCGACCGCACACCGGGACGCCAACGCCATGGCCGAGGAGCTGCGGAGCCGGTTGAGCGCGCTTGTCGACCGGGCCCAGCGGGAGTACCCGGAGACCCCGTCCGGCCCCGAGGAGAGCTGGTGGCAGCCGGCGCACCTGGGCGGCACCGCGCCCACCCCGGAGGAGGCCGCCGCCCTGGACGCCCGCCCCGACCGCAACACCACCGCCTGACCCGCTTCGACCCGACCGCCTGTTCCCCGGCCGGCCGCCTCGGGTCCGCCCGGTCGTGCCCGCCGGGTCCGCCCGGTCGTGCCCGCCGGGTCGCCCGGCCCGTCGGTCAGCAGGCCGAGCCGGGGCAGCGGGGCTGCGCGGCCGGGGCCGGCCGGGTGGACTGGCGCAGTCGCCCCGGCATGGGACGGGTACCCCGGCGGTAGTAGTCGTCGCGGGAGAGGAACTCGACAGGCAACGAACCGGGCAGCGCGACCCGGGAACCGGCCAGCACCGGAGCGGGGCCGTTCTGGCGGGCCAGCGCGTCCCGCTCCGGTGGGGAGAGCTCGACCAGCTCCGGGCGGGTCAGTCGGAAACCGGCCACCGCCCGGCGGATCTGCCGGGCCAGTTCGGTCAGCAGCGGAGCCGGCCCGGCCAGGGTCAGCGTGGGCTGCCGGATCGTCCGGAGCGCGTCACAGACGATCAGCAGCTCACCGTCGCGGGTCTCCTCGTCGGAGCGGAGCTCCAAGCGGGACGGCCACTGCCAGCGGACCTGTCCACTCACCAGCCGGGGCCGCTGCACGCGACGCTGGTGCCCGGTGCCGGTGCCGACCAGGGTCAGCGTCGAGTCGGTGCAGACGTGCACCACCCGCCGGTCGGTGACGGTCACCGTGGCGGCCACCGGTAGCGACCACTGCCGCCGTCCCTCGCAGGGATCGAGCAGGTCACCGGCGACCGACAGCCGGTACCGGCCGAGGAACCGCTCCCCCAGCTCCGGCACCAGCTCGTACCGCCGGTCCAGCAGCAGACCGTCGTCGTCGGAGACGTCGAACCGATGCGGACCGATGAAGAACGGGTACGCGTCCTCGCGCATGGTGTCGACCTCCGCGCAGAAAAGGGGACTCTGCGATGGAGCCTTGCGCAGCGGCGGCCCGGTGTCATGACGCCCGTTAGGGGGTCGGCCGGTCGTACGCCGCGTACGACCGGTAGTTACCGATCTCCTCCGGCCGGACGAGGCCGTCCTCGATCGCACGGGCGAGCAAGGCGGACTTGGTGGCGGCCGGCCGTCCCGCCCGGGTGTACTTGATCCGGGCCCGGTCGACGTACTGCTTCACGGTGTGCTCGCTGATCTGCATCCGCCGGGCCACCGACGCCTTCGACATCGACTGGAACCACAGCAGCAGCGCCTCACGTTCCTTGTCGGACAGGGCCGGTCGGTCCGGTCGCGGGTCACCCACCAGCGCGCCGGCCAGCGTCGGTGACACGTACGGGCGGTCGCTGGCGGCGGCGAGCACGGTCGCCACGCAGTGTTCCCGGCCCTCGTGCTTGGCCAGGAACGCGACCGCCCCGGCGTCGATGACGGCGAGCATGGTCTCCGGGTCGGAGTGTTCGGAGTAGACCACCACCCGGCGCCCCCGCACGCTCAGCTCGGCCAGTTTGTCGATCATCATCCGACCGTGCAGCCGCAGGTCGAGCAGGATGACGTCGGCCGTCGGGGCGGCCCGCAGCACCTCGTCCGGATCGTCACCGGTGGCCAGTACGGTCAGCCGCGGCTCGCTGGCCAGCCAGGCCCGGACCCCGTCGATCACCACCGGGTGGTCGTCCACGATCGCCACCCCCACCGGGCTCGGGTCGGTCATCGCCGGCGCCACCGGGTCTGTGTCCATCTGATCGTCCCGTCCCGCTCGTCGAGGAGTACCACCTGGTCGTCGTCCGGACCCTCGGCCGGTGGGCCGGTGCTGTCCGGGGTGAGATGGTCCGGGGTGACCAGCCCGACGGCCACCTCGTCCGGCCCGCTGACCACGGTCAACCGGGCCCAGCCCCGGGCGTCGACCAGGGCCGTGGTGAGCGGCTCGGCCAGCCGGCGACGGATCCGTACCGGCAGCGGCGGCGGCACCCCGACGGTGACCAGGTCGATCGCCAGCCCCCGCCGTTCGGCCAGGTCGGCGGCGGCCCGTAACTCGTGCAGCAACGGGTCGGGCACGTCGTCGGACTCGGCGATCAGCCGCCGCAGCCGGGCCGCCGCCAGCGCGCAGCGGCGTTGCACCTCCGGGTCACCCGGATCGGCCCGGCCCTCGGCCAACTCACCGAGCACCCGCTCGGCGGTGCCACTGACCAGCCCGAGCCGGTCCCGCCGGGACTGCCGGGCCTGCTCCGCGGCGTCCCGCTGCGCGGTGGCGGCGAGGGCGAGGGCGGCGGCGTCGGCCCGGCTGCGGGCCAACGCGGAGATCGCCGTACTGCCGACGAAGATGGCCACCGGCAGCGACACCTGGCCGTAGCAGTACATCGCGTAGCGGGCCAGGTCGGCCGGGGCGGTGGCACCGTGCCCGAGCAGCGCGGTGAGGGCGACGACCGCGTGGCCGCAGAGCAGCGCGCCCAGCAGGGTGACCCGACGCCCCCAGCAGACCAGCACCAGGAACCAACCGAGCGTGCTCCACACCCAGTTCGCCGGGGTGAACAACTGCTCCGGCCCGGCGGCGGCGAAGACCGCCACGTCGACCGCGAACAACACCGCCACCAGCCGTCGTACCGGCAGCCGGCCACCGGTCAGCAGCCGGGCCGCGGCGAAGCCGCCGACCCCGGCCACGACCAGCCAGCCGGCCCCCACCACCAGCGGCACCGTCAGTCTCGGCCAGGCGGCCAGCACGGCGGGCAACCCGATCGCCACGTGCCAGGTCGCGGCGATGGTCACCGCCACCACCCGGCCACCGCGCTCCGAGGCCTGCGCCACCGGCAACCCGGCGTCGATCCGGGCCCGGTCGGCGGTGGACGGCCCCGCCCCGGACGCCCGGGGGCGCACGCCGAGGGCGGCCAGGGTGCGCGGTTCAGCCGTCACCGGGCCACTCCAGCCGAATCCGGGTACCCGCACCAGGGGCGCTGGTCACCTCGACGGAGCCGCCGACGGCAGTGGTCCGGCCGCGTACCGACTCGCGTAGCCCGTACCGGTGGGGTGGGACCGTCGCCGGGTCGAACCCGGGACCGTCGTCGCCGATCTCGACCACGACGGCACCGGCGACCCGGGTCAGCCGCAGCGTCGCCCGCGCGCCCGGGGCGTGCCGGGCCACGTTCGCCAGCGCGGCCTGGCTGCTGGCGGCGAGCGCCTCGGCGACCGCCGACGGCACCCGGCAGGGCGCCAACGTGGCGGTCACCGACAACTCGGGCAGCCGGGCCAGGACCGCGCGCAGCCGGTCGTCCAACGCCACCCACTCCGCGTCGGTCCGGGCCGCGGGCCGGTCCCCGGCCGACCTGACCTCGTCGGACGGGGTCCGCGCGTCGGCGAGGGCGGTGAGCGTAGCCAGGTCGGCCGCGCACCGCTCGCGCAGCGCCGACGAGCCCTCCCGGACCGCGCCCAGCCCGACCATGGTGAGGGTGGCGAGCACGGTGTCGTGCAGGTCGCGGTTCTGGCGGCGCTCCACCTCCCGGGCGGTGCGGGCCATCAGCGCGTCCCGGGTCAGCCACTGGTAGTCGGTGAAGGCCCGGTCCGCCCGCCCGATCCGGCCCCGCATCACCGCGGTCACCGTGGCCGCGCAGCCGGTCTGCACCAGCAGCGTGACCGCGTGCATCCGGGCCTCACCACCCTGGCCGGCCCAGGACGCCCCGGCGGCGTAGGCGGCGGCGACCAGCAGACCGGCCGGTACCGACCAGCGGGCCGGCCGGGTGGCCTGGGCGACGATGACCGTGGTGCTGGACAGGATCGCGACCCAACTGCCCTCACCGGGCAGCACCTCGGGGGCCACCAGCACCGGGATCGCCAGGCAGGCGGCGATGGTGAGCAGGACGTCGCCGGTGGCCAGCCAGCCCCCGACGCCCCGGCGCAACGCCCGCGCGGCGTACCAGAAGGACCAGCCGGTCAGCACGACGACGGCGGCGACGAGCAGCGGCGTACGCACCGGCGGGGTACGCACCGACAACGCCACCGCCGCGCCGGCCAGCCCGCAGGTCAGCCGGAGCAGCGCGGGCAGGGTGGTGAAGATCAGGCTGAACGCGCCGCCGGCCGGGCTCTCCAGCGCGGTCGGCGAAACGGTGGGCGCGGGCACGGCCGACATCGGGAGACGTCCTTCTGTGGCAGCGACCCGATCCGGGTCCACATGGTCGATCGACGTCGGAGAATAGCACGTTGCGTGGCGATTCGTCACCCTCGGTGTCCGGTTCGCCGCGCCGTGCCGCGTGCGTCCCGACCGGGCTCAGCCGACCGGCAGCGCCGTCGCCCCGCCGTCCCGGATCGAGCTGGTCACCGAGCGCCCGCCGGACCAGAAGAAGCACCGTACCCCCCGGTCGCCGCGCGCCCAGGCCGACTCCGACGGCAACCGGTACGCCGTACCGGTGCGGTAGCGCAGGTCGCCGTCGACCGGCACCCGGGCGTACCTGGCGACCACCGGACGGCACCGGGCGTGCACGTCGTCCTCGTCCCGGGCCACCGGACGGGACGACCCCTCCGGCGCGGTCCAGGTGCCGGCGTACTCGAAGCGGTGCGGCGCGTCGCAGGGGGAGTGCCGCAGCCGCTGCTGCTCGTCCTCCTCGAAGCAGGTGAGCCGCACCGGGGAACCGCCACCGAGCGCCCCGCGCAGGCTGCCGGTGTGCGGCACCGCCGTGTCGTTGTCGCCGTTGAGCCCGCCGACGGAGTCGAGCACGAACAGGTCGCAGCGGTACCACCGGCTGCCACCCTGCCACCCCGTCGGGGAGGCCGGCGCCACCTGCACCGACAGCCGGGCCGCCCGCCAGTCCCCGCCGACGAACTCCCGGGCCCGCTGGTCACACTCGGCGAACGCCGGACGCAGCGCCGCCGAACCCACCCGGGGCGGGGCCGACCGTCGGGCCACCGCGCCGGTGAGGGTGCCGACGTGGACGGTCTCCATCAGGTGGGTGGTCCGGCAGTCCACCGGCTGGTAGTTCGTCAGGTGCCCGGTCGGCTCGGCCGACTCGTGGCACACCCCGGCGCGCGGGGTGAACTGGCGTGCCTCGGCGACCGGCTGCCAGTCGTCGGTCAGGTCCCCGTCGGTGTCGCCGGAGGCGCCGCAGCCGGTCAGCGCGGCCAGCACCAACGCGGCCGAGAAGGCGGCCGACAACCAATGTCGCATCTGGACTCCCCGTGAAGACGGGGCGCAGCATACGACATTGACCGCGCTCCGGCCCCCGCCGGCACCGACCGCCCGGTTTGCCGGCTCGTACGGCCGGAAACCACACCCACCATGGGTACGGGGGAGGTACGGTTTCGGCGCTCCCGCTGGCGGGTGGTGGCGTACACGCTCGTCGGTGGGCTGGCCCTGATGAAGAGGGAGCCCCGGAGGGGCCGTTTGCTGCCAAGTCACGCTGCCTGCCGCAGACGCCTCGCCGGCCCGCCCAAAAGCCGGCAAATGGCCGCAACCCACTCCTCTTCCCGACCAGCCCCACCGACTCGCGCGCCCCCGTCGCCGCCGAGGCGGGCCCGCGAAGTGAATCTTGGACACTTACCGTTCTATTTGGACGGTAAGTGTCCAAGATCTACACCTGGGCCGGGTGTGGAGAGAGGGGGGCGGCCGGTGGGGAGCGGTGGGGTGGGATCTGCGCGCCTCGGCTGTGGGAGGGGCCACGTCACCCTGTCTGCGCCGCAGGCTTGCGAACAGGGCGGGTCTTTCGGCCAGATCCTTGAGTGGCAGTGGCAGTGGCAGTGGCAGTGGCGGGTCCAGCACGTCGACCGGACCGTACAGGCTGAGCCGCCCGGCCAGCCGGCCATTATCCTTTTCCGAGTGACACGGCTTCTGCTCGTACCCGGGCGGGGTGTTCCGCTGCCCGGACACTGGTCGCGGCGGTGGGCGGCGGCGGACCCGCGTTACCGGTGGGCGCCGGAGCCACCCGGCCCGCCGTACCGGGCCGACGAGCGGGTCGCGGCGCTGCAGGCGGCGGTGGCCGCCGACGACGAGCCGGCCATCCTGGTGGCGCACAGCGCCGGCTGTCTCACCGTGGCGCTGTGGGCCGGCCGGCACACCGGTCCGGTGCGGGCGACCCTGCTGGTCACCCCGCCGTACCTCGACCCGGGCTGGGTGCCGGGTCCGGACGACGACGTCATCGTCGGCGAGGTGCCCCGGGTACCGTTGCCGTTCCGGTCCATCCTGGTGGCCAGCCGCAACGACCCGCACGCCACCTTCGCGGAGTCCGGTGCCTACGCCCGGCAGTGGGGTGCCGAGCTGTACGACGCCGGCGAGGCCGGCCACCTCGACACGGCCAGCGGGTACGGTCCGTGGCCGGCCGGCGAACAGCTGGTCGACCGGCTCCTTACCGACCGGTGAGGGTGAGCCCGTGATCGGTGCCGGCGCTCACCGCTGTGCTTTGCCGCGTCGGCGTCGGATCGCCGTGACCAGCAGGGCCGACGCCAGGCCGGGCACCGCGAGCAGGCCCCACGGCCGGCGGTCGGTCCGCACGGTGAAGGCGAGTGGCCGACCGGGCGGCTCGATCCGGCCGTGCAGTTCGTACCGGCCGAGGCCGGTGACGTCCACCGGCACGGTGAACGAGTAGTTCCGGCTCTGCCCGGCGGCCAGCGTGCCCAGCGGCGGTGCGGCCACGATCTCCTCGACCCGGCCGGGCGGCCCGACCAGCAGGGACAGCGGTGGATCCAGCACGTCGACCGGACCCGGATTTCGTAGGGTGAGCTGCACGGTCACCTTCCCGGGTAGGCCGAACCAGCCGCCCACCCCGCGTCGGTCCACGGCGTGCAGTCCGGTCAGGACCAGCTCCGGGGGATCGGGCTCGGCCCCGACGGCCGGCGCGGTGACGCCGGTCAACGGCAGCGTGACGTCGACAGCGGTGCCGCCGGTCGGGGTCCGTACCCGCAGCAGACAGGGGCAGGCCACCGGCGGTACGGCGAGCCGTACCGGCAGCGTCGCCGTACCGTCGGGCGGCACCGGGGCGTGGGTGGCGTCGGCGGTGGCGCAGTCGAGGGCACCCCGACGGGCCGCGTTGCCACAGACCTCGATCTGCACCGTGCCGGCCGGCCAACCGGTGAGTCGGACGAGCACCTGCGCCCCGGCCCTGACCGGCCCGGCAGGCAGCCCCACCTCCGGCCCGGCCTTGGGCGTCGGGGTCAGCGCGCCCCACGGGGCGGGGGGTGTCGGGACGAGCGCCGCGCCGGCCAGCAACACGGCCGTGGCGGCGAACCACGACCGACTCACGCCGGCCCGGTCGCAGCAGTCGGCCCGGAACCGTCCGTGCGGGCCGGAGTGCCGGGGACAGCGTCCGGCTCGGGCGGGGAGCCGGCGGTGTCTCCGGTACGGGCCGGGGTGCCGGGGACAGCGTCCGGCTCGGGCGGGGAGCCGGCGGTGTCCCCGGTACGGGCCGGGGTGCCGGTCGCGGCGGTCGCGCGGCGGTGCCGCCAGTGGCGTACGCCGAACCAGCCGGCGGCTGTGGCGAGCAGGGCGAGTGGTAGCCACGGTGGTGCCCAGAGGCCGGCGGAGCGGCGTACCGGCGGCAGCGCGGTGTCCACGGTGGTGGGCGCGAGGTCGACCTCGGCGCGCAGGCGCACCGCGGGCGGTACCCCGGTGATCCGCTCGGTGACGGTGAAGACGGCATCGGGCAGCAGTTCGGGCAGGTCGACCGGGCTGGTCCGGGCCAGTTCCCAGCCGAGGGGACCGGCGACGGTGACCGCCCCGGTCCCGGCGGTACGCACGTTGCCGCTGTTGCGCAGCCGGTAGCTGATTACCAGCTCGCCGCCGCCCACCGGGTTGACCGGGTTGTCGTAGGCGACGGTGACCTGCTCGATGGTGACGGCGGGGCGTACCTCGCCGGTGACCCGCAGGTAGACCCGGGCGGCCAGGCGCTGGTCGACCAGGACCCGTTGGCCGTCGGCGGTGGTCCGGGTCTGGGCGAGGGCACCGATCACCCCGCCGGCGTGGTCGCCGGGGGTGGCGTTGGCCGGCACGGTCAACGTGAACGGGATGTCGGCCCGTTCGCCGGGATCGATGGTCCACCGGCGTCGGTCGAAGCTGACCCAGGAGCCGACGCCGGTGGCCGGCTGGTCCGCCGGGAGCAGGGCGAATGCCCCGTCGGTGGTGGTGTACGCGTCGGTGCCGTACACCTCGAAGGTGAGCGGGCGGTCGCTCAGGTTGCTGACGCCCACGTGGTCGTCGACGGTGCTGCCCGGCGCGAGGTCGTAGATGAAGTAGTTGCGGCCGGTCGGTCCCTTGGCGCTGGACGGCTGGACCGCCCACCGGGTCACGCCCGCCGCGGCGGTGGGTGCCGGCGTGCCGGTGCCGCCGGGGCCGGGTGAGGGTGCGGCCAGGGCGGCGACTTCCGGAGCAACGGTGGTCAGGGCGGCGGCGGGCGGGGCCGCCGGGGCAGGCGCGGCCAGCGCGGTGGCGGCCGGAGCAACGGCGGTCAGGGGTGGAGCCGTCGCGAGCAGCGCGGCCACGATCGGGGCGCCGGCCCGGGACAGGGCGGTGACGAGGGACATTTCCGGCTCCCGGAGAGGTACGGCAGAACAGCGAGCGGGCCGGTGGGGCGGGGTGGCGAGCGCCCGCCCCACCGGTGACCCGCTACCGGTTCAGGAGAGGGTCAGGGTGAGGGTGGCGGCGTACTCGCCCGCCGGGGCCGATGCCGGCACCCCGAGGTTGAGCTGGGCACCACAGGTGAAGGTGCCGTTGCTCGCCCCGGTGGCCGAGACGCAGAGCGAGCGCGCCGAGCCGAGCCCGGTACCGGGCGCGGCAGCCGCGCCCGGGGTGACCACCCCGGGGGTACCGCTCAACGGGTCGTCGACGGCGGTCGCGCTCGGTACCCAGCCGAGGTTGTCCGCGGCGATGCTGCCGCCACCGGCGGAGGCGAAGTCGGAGACCTGGCCGACCAGGCTCCACCCGGCGTTGGTGCCGCGCAGGTCGGCGACCGTGGCGGCGTTGAGCGCCCCGCTGGCCACCGCGCCGTTGCTGACCGCCGGCAGGGCCACGGTGTCACCGGCCACGCCGAGGGTCAGTGGGCCGCCGGTGACGGTGGCGGTGATCCGCTGGTCGGCATCCCCACCGCCACCCGGTGAGCCGGTACCGGTGAAGGTGACCGGGGTGAAGGTGTCCTGACTGCGGTCGGCCGAGCCCCGGGCGGCGAAGGTGATCACGTAGCACTGCACGGCCGTGCAGTCGACCCGGTCGCCGTTGCGGTCGGTGTAGACGGCGCTGATCGGCAGGGTGGTGTGGAACGTGCCGTCGGCGTTCAGCCGGTCCCGCGCCTCGGTCGGCTCGTTGGTCCGGTTCACCCACTTGGTGACCTGGAGGACCCCGGAGTTGGTCCAGTGTTCGTCGACCTTCGGTCCGAAGGAGACGTAGATGCCCGCCCCGTTGTTGGCGTCCGGGTCGAAGCCGCTGCCCCGTACGGTGATGGTCGCCCCGGCCGGGTCCAGCCCGCTGTCCGGGGTGACGTCGACCGCCGCGCCGGCGACCGGTGGCTCGTCGTCGCCGGTGCTGGCCGTGAACGACACCGGATCCAGGGACTCGCCGGCGGCGTAGAAGCCGTTGAACGCGGTGGCCCCCTCGGCGGTCAGGGTCGCGGCCAGGTTGCTGCCGGTGACCGTACCGGTGCCGGTGGGGCTGCCGGTGAGGGTGGCGATGGTGGCCTGCCGGACGGACACCGGCTCGGCCGCCGTGGTGGCCAGGTCGACGTCGGCCTTCAGGGTGGCGGCCCCGCCGGAGACCGCCACCGTCGGGTTGGCCAGGGTGATGGTGAACATGTGCGCCGGGTACGAGAAGACGACCGTGCCGCCGTACCGTGCGGTGGTGTCCCCGGTGGCGGGGTCGTGGGTGCCGTCATGGAGCGGGAAGGTGAACGTCCCGTCGGTGCCGACGGTGGCGCCGTTGCTCACCGCGATCGGCGGGTTGCCGTTGCCGGTCTTCACGTAGGCCCGGAACGAGGCCTTGAAACCCCAGGTCAAGCTGCCGGTGGTGAGGTCGGCGGGGGCTGCCGAGGCGGGGCTGGCGGCCACGAGTGCGGCCGACGCGCCGAGGACGGCGACCGCCGCCCACCGAGTCGACCGGCGCCAGACGGTACCGGCTCTGAATCGGACCATGCTCATCCCTTCGTGGTGCGTACTACGGACAGTGGCTAAGGTAAGGCAAACCTAACTTCACGGCATCGGGCCGACGGGCTGAAGATCTTGATCCGAAGAACCTCTTGTGAGCAGCGAGCTTCTAACTTAGGTTAGGCAAACCTTAGTAGCGGTCGGTGTGGGTGCCGGCCGGATTCGTCATGGGAGGAGTCGGGTGCGAGCGATGCGTCGCGTCATCCTGACCGCAGCGTTGACTACTCTGAGTGTTCTTGCGGGCGCGGCACCCGCGCAGGCCGGTACCGCTCGCGGCACCGAGGGGCAGACCCTCACCGCCACGCCGAGCACCGGCATCGCCCGGACCGGCACCACCGTCACCGTCACCGTCACCGGCAGCGGGTACGACGTCGACAAGGGCATCTACGTCGCGTTCTGTGTGGACAACGGGGCCGGAAAGGTGCCCAGCCCGTGCGGTGGCGGGGCCGACACCACCGGCAGCCTCGGCGCCTCGCACTGGATCTCGTCCAACCCGCCCTCCTACGCCGAGGGGCTGACCGAGCCGTACGGGGCGGGCGGGACGTTCCGGGTCACGCTCAAGGTCACCCCCGCCATCGGCGACGTCGACTGCACCACCCGCCGCTGCGTGGTGGCCACCCGCGCCGACCACACCCGACCGGCCGACCGCTCGCAGGACGTCCGGGTACCGGTCACCTTCGCCGCCGCCCCGACCCGCAGCAGTGCCCCGGCGGCCGGCCCCGCCCCGTCCACCAGCTCGGGCACCAGCGGCGGTAACGGCACCAGCGGCGGCAGCGGCTCCAACTCCGGCTCCGGCTCCGGCGATGGTGCCGGCGGCAGCGGCGTGGACGGTCCGGGTGCCGCCGGGACCACACCGACCGCCCCCGGGGCCACGCCGACCGCCGCCGGGCCGAACGGTGCCGGCGCCACACCGGACCACCCAGCCGGTACGCCCACCGGGCCGGTCGCCCCGAACGCCACCGACCCCGACCAGGTGCAGGTCACCCGGGTCAGTACGGCCACCGAGGTGAACAGCTGGTGGCTCGCGGCGGTGGTCGTACCCGTGTTGGTGGTCGTGGCCCTGGTCGGGGCGCGCCGCCGCCGACGGCGGGTGACCCGGTGATCCGGCGCGTGGTGGTGGCGCTCGCCGTGCTGCTGGTAGGCCTGCTGGCCGGCTGCGCCAACCCCACCGGGTCACCTGCCGCCGGCACCGGCTCCGGGGCCGCGCCGACAGCCGACTGCGGTCCGGTCACCGCCGCCCTCACCGACCCCGACGTCACGCCGCTCGACCCGGCACCCACCCCGCTGCTGCCGGCGACCGTCACCTCGGCCGACGGACGCACCGTGACGGTCGCCGACGTCGGCCGGATCCTGCCGGTCAACCTGTACGGTTCGATCGCCGAACTCGTCTTCAGCCTCGGCCTCGGCGGCAACGTCGTCGGGCGGGACACCTCCACCACCTTCCCGGCCGCGGCCGGCCTGCCCGTGGTGACCCCGGCCGGGCACGACCTGGCCGCCGAGGCGGTACTCGCCCTGAACCCGACGGTGGTGTTGGCCGACCGCAGCATCGGGCCACCCGAGGTGCTCAACCAGTTGCGCGCGGCCGGCATCCCGGTGGTGCTGATCGAGGCGGAGCAGACCCTGGCCGCCGTACCGGCGCACATCCGCGCGGTGGCGGCGGCGCTCGGCGTGACCACGGCCGGCGAGCGGCTCGTCACCCGGGTCGAGGCGGAGCTCGCCGAGGCGGCGCGGAGCGTGCCGGCGGGAGCGCCCGCGCCCCGGATCGCCTTCCTCTACCTGCGCGGCACCGCCGGGGTCTACCTGATCGGCGGGAAGGGGGCCGGCTCCGACGCGATGATCGTGGCGGCCGGTGGGGTGGACGCCGGCAGCGCCGTCGGGCTGGCGAAGTTCCGTCCGTTGACAAGCGAGGGGCTGATCAACGCGGCCCCGGACGTGATCCTGGTGATGAGCAGCGGGCTGGCCTCCGTCGGTGGGGTCGACGGGCTGCTGAAGCTGCCCGGCGTCGGGCAGACCCCCGCCGGCCAGCACCGTCGGATCGTCGACGTCGACGACGGGGTCCTGCTCGCCTTCGGTACCCGCTCCGGCCGGGTCGTCCAGGCCCTGGCCCGCGCGGTGCACTCCTGCCGGCCGACGTCGTGACCGACACCACACCCCGCGCCACGGACGCCGCGGGCCGTACCGACGCCGCGGGCCGTACCGACGCCGCTGCCGCCCGCGCCGCCGCCCTGGACGTCAACGCGCACGCTGCCGCCGGGGGAGGGCGGCCCCGCGCCGGCCGATTGCTGCTGGCCGGACTCGTCGTCGCCCTGGCGGTGGCCGCCCTGGTCGCCGCCGGCCGGGGGCAGGTCCCGATCTCCCCGGCCGAGGTGCTCGGCTCGATCCTGCACCGGCTCGGGCTGGAGGTGGGGTCGCTGCCGGCCGCGCCGCAGGGGGAGAACGCGCTCTGGCTCGTCCGGTTCCCCCGGGTGGTGCTGGCCGCCGTGGTCGGTGCCGCGCTCGGCTGCGCGGGTGCCGTCATGCAGGGCGTCTTCGGCAACCCGCTGGCCGAACCCGGCGTCATCGGGGTCTCCGCCGGGGCGGCCGTCGGCGCGGCCCTGGCCCTCGTCACCGGGATCACCGTCCTCGGTGGCTGGACCGTGCCGGCCGCCGCGTTCGCCGGTGGCCTGACCACCACCTACCTGGTGTACCTGCTGGCCCGTTCGGACGGCCGGACCGAGGTGGTGACCCTGGTGCTCACCGGCGTCGCGGTCAACGCCGTCGCCGGTGCGGCCATCGGCCTGCTGATGTTCGTCACCGACGACGCCGGGGTGCAGGCCATCGCCTTCTGGAACCTGGGCAGCCTCGCCCAGGCCAACTGGTCGGCGGTCACCCTGGCCGCACCCTGCCTGGCCGTCGGCCTGGCCGCCGCCCTGCTCGACGCCCGCCGGCTCGACCTGCTCGCCCTCGGTGAACGCTCCGCCCGGCACCTCGGCGTCGACACCGAACGCCTGCGGATCCGGATGATCGTGGTCACCGCGCTGCTCGGTGCCGCCGCCGTCGCGTTCACCGGCATCATCAGCTTCATCGGACTGGTGGTGCCGCACCTGGTCCGGATGGTCGCCGGCCCCGGGCACCGGGTGCTCCTGCCGGCCAGCGCGCTCGGCGGCGCGATCGTGGTGATCGTCGCCGACCTGGCCGCCCGTACCCTCGTCGAACACCAGGAACTCCCGCTCGGGGTGCTCACCGCCGTGGTCGGCGGACCGGCGTTCTTCTGGCTGCTGCGGCGTACCCGGGACCGGGCCGGAGGATGGCGATGACCGCGCACCTCGGCCGCCGCCTGGGCCTGGTGGGCCGACGCCCGGCGCGGCCGGCCCCCGGCCCGGTGCCCGCCGGCAGCACCCGGATCCGGGCCACCGGGCTGCGGGTGGAACGCGCCGGCCGCCCGGTGCTGGACCGGGTCGACCTGGCGGTCCGCGCCGGTGAACTGCACGCCCTGGTCGGCCCGAACGGGGCCGGGAAGTCCACCCTGCTGGCCGCGATCAGTGGTGACCTGCCGGTGACGGCCGGCGCGATCGAGGTGGACGGCCGCCCGCAGGCCGACTGGTCGCCTGTCGACCTGGCGATGCGGCGGGCCGTGTTGACCCAGCGGAGCACGTTGAGCTTCCCGTTCACCGTCGAGGAGGTGGTACGCATGGGACGGGCACCCTGGGCCGGCCGACCGGAGGAGGCAGATGACGACGTCGTGGTGGCCGAGACCATGCGCCGCTGCGACATCACCCGGTTCGCCGCCCGCCCGTACCCGTCGCTCTCCGGTGGCGAACAGGCCCGCGCCGCGCTGGCCCGGGTGCTTGCCCAGCGGACCGGCGTGCTGCTGCTCGACGAGCCGACCGCCGCTCTCGACCTGCGCCACCAGGAGCTGGTGCTGCGGATCGCCCGCGACCGTGCCGACGCCGGGGACGCCGTCGTGGTGGTGCTGCACGACCTGGCGCTGGCCGCCGCCTACGCCGACCTGGTCACCCTGCTCGCCGACGGCCGGACCGTCGCCACCGGCCCGCCGGCCACGGTGCTCACCGCGCCGCTGCTCAGCGAGGTCTACCAGCACGAGATCGAGATCGTGCCACACCCCGACACCCACCTGCCGTTGATCGTCCCCCGCCGGCCCCACCCCTTGGAGAAACAATGAGTACGCCCGACGTCCCGTTCTCGGCCCGGCTGCGCGCGGCCAGCCAGCAGGCGCACTCCGACGCCGAGTCCCAGCGGTACGTCGCCGCGCTGGTCGCCGGGGACCTCGACCTGGCCGCCTACACCGACCTGGTCGTGCAACACCACACCATCTACGCCGCGCTGGAGTCCGTCGGCGACCGGCTGCGGGACGACCCGCTGGCAGGTGGTTTCGTCGACGAGGCGCTGCTCCGGCTGCCCGCCCTCGAAGCCGACCTGGCGCACCTGCTCGGCGAGGACTGGCCCGACCGGGCCGTGCCCAACCTGGCCGCCACCACGTACGCCGCGCGGATCCGGGCGGTCTGCGCCGACTCGCCCGAGCGGTTCATCGCCCACCACTACACCCGGTACCTCGGTGACCTCTCCGGCGGCCTCCACATCGGACGATCGGTGGCCCGTAGGTACGGCCTGAGCGACGATTTCGGGGTAGCGTTCTACCGGTTCGACGGGATTCCCCGGCCGAAGGTGTACAAGGACGCCTACCGGGCCCGGCTGGACGCGTTGCCGCTGAGCGAGCCCGCCGAGGCCGCCCTGCTGGAGGAGGTGCTCGTGGCGTACCGGCACAACACGGCCGTCTTCGCCGACCTGGCCCGGCACGTACCGACCGAGACTGCTGCCGGCTCCGGTGGTGCTGCCGGCGTGGCTGGTTCCGCTGCTGGCGGGGGCGCGGGGGTGGCGGCGTGAGCGCGGTCGACGGCGTGGTCCCGCCGACGTTCGGGCCCGAGGTCGTCGCCGGGGTCAGCCGGCACATGAACGACGACCACGCCGAGGACACCCTGCTCATCGCCCGTACCCTCGGCGGCTGCCCGCAGGCGACCCGGGCGCGCACCACCGGCCTGGACGCCGACGGGATGGACTTCGCGGTCACCGTGGACGACATCGAGGTGCCGGTCCGGATCCAGTTCGCCCGCCGGCTCACCGAACGCGCCGAGATCCGCCACGAGGTGGTCCGGATGTACCGGGAGGCCTGCGCCCGCCTCGGTCTGGAGCCCCGCCCAGCCGACTGACCGTCCACCGTGGGCCCAGACTAGGCTCAGCCGGTGGCGACAGACGAGATGGTCATCGACCTCGACGAGCGGGACAACCGGCCGGTCGAGACGACACAGCAGGCGGCGTCACGACGGCGTGGGAACGGCCGGCTGGTCGCTGCCTCAGCCGTCGGCGCGCTGGTCGGTGGCCTCCTCGTCGCCGCCGGGCACTTCGTCTACGACCAGCAACAACAGGCCGGCACGGTCACCTTCGCCGCGATGCCCGAGGCCATTCAGGAGAGCGCGCTTGAGCCGGGCATCGCCACGGTGGAGACGTCCTTCGCCGTGGTCAACGCCGGCCCCGAGCCGATCACCGTCCGGGCGGCCACCGCGACCCGCCCCGGCATCGAGCTGCGCACCTTCGACGGGCCGGTCATCGTCGAGCCGAACAGGAGCCAGTCCCTTCCGATCCGGCTGACGTTCCGCTGCGCGGAGCTCGGCGACCCTGTGCCGCTGGCCGTCTCCTTCTCCGTCGGCAGCGCCGACGGTCAGGTCCACGCCGTCGAGCGGACGATCCCCCTGGCCGACGAGGTCTGGTACCTGTTCGCCCAGAACCTGTGCCGCTACGGATAGACCGACGGCACCTCCTCTATGACCCTCAAACGGGTCAGGTCCCCTCGGGCAGCTCGCGGAGACCTGTCTCGGCCTGGTCGGTCAGGCTGCGGGTCCGGGTCGCCCTGCCGATGGTCAGGGCGCGCTCGTACGCCTGCCGCGCGGCGTCCAGCTCACGCAGGGCGGTCAGCCCCGCCGCCAGGTGCAGCAGGTACGGCCCGGTCCACGCCGCCCCGACCGTCTCCGCCGGTAACCTGGCCAGCCCGGCCGCCAACAACTCGACGGCCGGCTCGTCCCGACCGAGCAACCGGTGGGCGAGCCCGGTCTGCATGCTCAGGTAGGCGGGGGAGTGGAAGTAGAGCCACGGTGGCTCCCGGTCGGGCTCCGCCCGTGCCGCGTCGAGCAGATCCCGGGCGCGGTCGAGCAGGTCGACGGTCGCCTCGGCCTGCCCCGCGAGCGCGTGCCCCCGGGCCTGCTGTTGGGCGGCGACGGCGCGTACTCCCGGGGTGGTCGGCTGGCGCAGCGCGGCGGCGGAGAGGTCGATCAGCGGGCCGGGACGCCGGGCTGCCCAGGCCAGGTGGCCGCGCAGGCTCAACACCGTCGCCACCATGTCGGTACTGCCCGCCTCGGCACCCCAGTCCAGAGCGGTGCGGTACCAGCCGGCGGCCAGCGCGGCACGATCGCCTGCCGCATGCAGCCACCCGGCGAACTGCGCCCACTGCGCCGCCACGTCGAGCAGCCTCGGCCGGAGCGCGCCGTTGGTCTCCCGTACCAGAGCGGTCACCAGGTCGAGCTGACTGCGGACCGTCGGCAGCACCGCCCCGGCACCGAGCGAGTCCTCCAGGCGACGATGGGCGGCGAGCAGCCCGGCCAGTTCGTCCACGGTGGCCGGATCGACCCGACGGGGATGCCTGACGGCGTACGAGATCCGCTCGTCCTCGGGCGGTGCCACGGCGACCAGCGCGGCGAGCGCGCCCTCGGCGTGCAGCGCCGCGTCCAGCCGGGCCGCCACGTCGACCGCCGGTCGGGTACGCCCGGTCTCCAGTTGATGCAGGAGGCTCTTGCCGTGGTGGACGAGCGCGGCGAGTCCCCGCAGCGACAGGCCGGCCTGCTGCCGCCGACGTCGTAGCTCGTCCGGGAAACGCGGATCCACGATCGTCTGGTTGGTCGAAGCCACAGTCACCACCTCCCTCGTCTAGCCGAATGTACGCGAGAGGTGACCGTGTGTCATTTTCCAGCATCGCGTGGCCCTCGGGAACGGGCGGATTCGACTAGGGTCCTCGGGTATGGGGAACCCGACGGAGCTGTTCACGCTGGACCCGCACGCCACCCTCGACGCCGACGAGCGGACCCAGCTGCTGGCCTTCCTGGACACCCATCGTCGCCTGCTCAACCAGTGTCTCGACGGGCTCACCGAGGAGGAGGCCCGGCGAAGGCTGGTGCCGTCGCGGACCACCCTGCTCGGGCTGGTCAAGCACGCCACCTACGTGGAGCGGGTCTGGTTCACCGAGGCGGTCACCGGCACCCCGCGTCAGCAGCTCGGCCTACCGCCGAAGGTCGAGGACTCGTTCGTCCTGGCCGAGACGGACACCATCGTCTCGATCCGCGACGCCCACCGGGAAGCCTGCCGGGACTCGGCGCGGGTGCTCGCCGGGCTCGCCCTGGACGACGTGGCCACCGGGCACCGGTTCGGCGCGATGACGGTCCGCTGGATCCTGCTGCACCTCCTGCGGGAGTTGGCCCAGCACTGCGGGCACGCCGACATCCTGCGCGAACAGATCGTGGCCGCCCGCCAGAGCTGAGACTGGGGTTCCTGGTCAGTCGTTCATGGCCTGGCCGCGTCAGCGCAGCCCGCGTCGTACCTGGCCGACAAAGGTCGACCAGGAGGTCGGCTTGAAGGTCAGGACCGCACCGGCCCTGTCCTTGCTGTCCCGGACACCCACGACGCCAGGTAGGTTGTCGGCCACCTCGACACAGCTTCCGGACGATCCGGAGCGGGTGCTCTTGCGCCACACAGCCCGAGATTCGTCCACGCCACACCTCTTCCTAGACGGCCAACTCCTGACCGATCCTACGCAGGGTGTCCCGGGTCTCAGAAGGCGATAACGCCACGGCGCAGAGCTGCTCGAACGCAGTGGCGTATGCGGCGACCTCCGCTGGTCGCTCCAAGTACAGCGCGCCGGTGAGAGTGTCGATGTAGACCAGCCGGTCTTCGGCGGCATCGGGGTACGGTGCGGGCAGGGGCGGGAAGTCCAGGATCGTGAAACTGCCATCGAAACCGGTTCCGGCACCGAACGGCAGGAGTTGGATCTGTATCAGCCTGCGTTCGGACTCTTGGAGCAGGCGATCTATCTGCCCGCGGAGCACCTTCGGGCCGCCCACCGCCCGACGTACCGCTCCTTCGTCCAGGATCACGCGGAGAGCCGGCTGGTCCTCGCTGCCAAGGATGACCTGTCGCTCCATCCGCAGGGATACCTGGCGTTCCACCTCACCGTCGCGCATCGGTACGGGTGCACCGTGGAAGACGGCCCGCGCGTAGTCCTCGGTCTGGAGTAGACCGTGCACCATCTGGCACTCGTAGATGCGTAGCACGGACGCCTCGGACTCCATCCCGACGTAGGTCGTGAACCACGTCGGCAGGACATCGCTGTACTGCTGCCACCACCCACGCTGCTTGGCCTGCCGGGCCACCTCGATGACGGCTTCCGCTTCCTCGCCGGTCATCCCGTAGAGCGTGAGCAGGGCGCGGACGTCGTTGGGGTGAGGCCGCACGTCGGCAATCTCGATCCGGCTCAGCCAGCTGGCGTCATGGTCCACACGCCTTGCCGCCTCGGTGGAGGACAAGCCGGTCTGCTCGCGGAGTTTGCGCAGCGTCAACGCCAGTCTGCGGCGCTTCACGGTCGGACTGTTACGTCTCGTCACCGCTACATCATGCGATCCCGCGAGCATGAAGGTCAATCGCAACACGCTGCGCCGCCATCAGCGATACGCACATTGCGGATTCCGATGTTCGGTGGCATGGTGACAGTAGGTGTTCGTTCAGTAGCTGAAGGAGTCTCAATGTCGAAAGACATCTACGACGATTACCTGTTGGTAACCGCACTCACGTTGGCCCGGTGGCATCGGCCGGTCTGGAGTTGGCGGCGGTTGCGCAGGGTCTGTCGATGCGGGGCGGAGTTGCCTTGCCGAGCCCGACACCGCGTCACCGTGAGCCGGGAAACCTGGCTGGGCAGGGGCTCTGTCGAGCCCTCTGTGGAACCACAGTGGAACGCGCCGACTCAGATCCTGCCGCGAAACGGTCCGCTGATGACCCTTGCCGGGGAGTGGCGGTCGTCGCGAGGAGCCTGGTCGCTGTGAGATGCGAGGTGCCGTTCCTGGTGCAGGAAGCGTGGTACTGCCTGGACGTCCATCGCCGGTACGGGCGCTGCGAGGAGTGCCCCGAAACCGGTGACTGCGCGGCGGTGGAGGTTGCGCGGGCCCGGATCAGGCAGTGGCGCAGGCTCCGGTACCTGCGGGGCAGACGGTGAGTACGCCCCTGCCGAAGGCCGGTGACATGGTGCAGGTGACCAGGGCGGCCAGCGTGCAGTTCACCAAGCCGATCATGTGCCGGGTCATCCGGGTGCTCGACTGGATCACGTACGACGGGTGGTGCTGGCTCGACGTGTACCAGCTCGACGACCAGGGAGACGCGGTGCTCCGCAGGTCCATCTTCGTGCGACCAGCCGGGCTACGGATCCAGCGCGCCACGCCGACTCCCCGCCAGCCGAGGCGCCCGAACACCAGGCCGAACCCGCACCCTGATCCGTACCCGAGAGTGTCACCAACCCCAGAACGCCGGCCGACGCACAGTCCGGCACGGCGGACGTGACGGTACGTTCCCCGAACCCTGCCGCTGACATCGGCGCTGCCAGGGGTGGGCGGGCGGTGCTACGTTCACGCCAACCGCCGCCGTCACCCGTGGAGTTCGCCGTGCAGCAGAGGTACGTTCGCGTCCTGGCCGTCATCGGACTGCTGGTGTGCGTCGCCGTGGTCGGCGCTGTCGGTGGCACATACCTCGCCGACCGCACGGCGTCGTCGTCGACCGACCCGTCCGCCAGCAGCAGCGCCGACCCCACCAGGGCCGGCACCGACTCCACCCCGGCCGGTCCGGTCGCCGATTCCCCCGAGCCGTCGGAGCCGGCCGAACCGTCCGCGTCGCCGCAGAAACCGACGGACCGGACGTACGCCATCGACCGGAAGGTCTACGACGAGCTGTCCCTCACCGTGACGCTGGTCAGCGCCGAGGTCACCGACGGCAAGCTGCGGCTGAACCTCAGGTACCGCAACGACGCGCTGCTGCCGTGGCCGCTGACCTGCCCGACCGCCGAGGTCGACCGGACCTCGTCGCGGATTGTCCTGTCGGACGGCCGGACCGTGTACCCGGAGCGCTCCTGGTGTGCCACGACCCGACCGGGGGAGTCCATCACCCTCGCCCCCGGCGAGCAGTCGGACACCTGGGCGGACTTTCCCGAGGTACCGGCGGCCAGCTCCTCCTTCACCCTGCACTGGTACGACTTCCCCACCCTGGACGACATCCGCCTCCGCTGACCCCGCAGTCGGCCCTCGCTGAGAACGCCCCCGATCCTTAAAAAATCTTGGAGGATTTCGGCCCCTATGGCGGCCTGAATCTTCCAAGATCTATGCCTAGCCACGCACCTGTCATGGCATCACGGAGCCGGTGCGGCGTTGCGAGTCGGCGTTCAGCGACATCGCGCCGAACCCGGCCACGCTCTCCGGGGGCCGGGCCCTGTCCCCACGATGTCCCCACGAGTGGGCGAGGGCCCCTCGGAGTAGCCTCCGGGAGCCTGCTGGACCGAGGTGCGCCCGGCAGGATTCGAACCTGCGGCCTTGGGATTAGAAGTGGTATTCACGTTCCGGTCCCTGGCTTCGGTGGCTTCACTAGCTGCACAAACTACCGCTACGGCCACCCCTAGTTTCCCTGCTGGCCTGCATTTCGCACCACGAATAGCTCCACGGCCGGCAAGTTCTCGTGATACCGGACGCAGTTGCTGAGCGTAACAAGAGCCAACTCGGTTGTGGTCGGTGGGCGGGTCCGAATCGTCGCCCTGGGGGCAGGTCGAGCGGGCCACCGCCGCCGGCGCATAGCCTCCAACCATAGTGGAGGCCATCAGCCGCTTGGCGGTGGTCCGCTACCTATTGGGGTGCTACGGGTTGGGCTTGGCGGCCTTAACCAGACTGAGGAATGGTGAACTCGTGGATAACCGGAATCCCGCATACAGTGGCCAAGAGACTCGCATACTGGCGGAGTGCGCTTGTAGTTGCGTCGAGGGCGGCTCGAAGTTCGGGAGTTCTTGACCAATTGCCTTCGTGTGCCATACGACTTGATTCTGAAGGTCTAGTTGTTTCCCACTCCTCTAGTTGAGGATGCCAGTACGACAAGACGGGGCGAACCGCAGTGTTGAGCATGACGACAACAAGATAGCCTAAATTGATCTGACTGTCCGGCTTCGGTTCGGCCAGTATGGGACCGTATCTCCTAAGAATCTCTCGCGACGTTCCAAAGAGCGTGTAGAGGCTGGAAAGGGCCTCGCGTAAATGGCCATGCTCCAGCGGAACAACAGCGACTCGGGTGACAAGTTCTACGTATAGTTCCCAGGCGGCACGTCGTTCGTCGTCGTTTGGGCGCCATGTGCCCTTGACTGAGAGAACCTTCAAGTTGAGTTGTACGTCAACTTGCTCTGGCGGGCGAATCGGCATTGAGTTGCCTTCCGTGCTTCAGCTCTTCATGTGAGAGCTACTAGAATGGAGGTTCTTCGGGAAAGCGTGTCGTAGGGATGTTGTTGTTGGCGGTTCTTCCCCGCTCGGCTAGTAGCCGTGTGATGCGGGTGGAGACGGACTCTCCATCATAGATCGCGTGGTAAATCTGGTCGTTTTCCTTGGTCGCTTTTTCTAATCGTGTCAGTTGGTCGGGCGTGTAGTTCTGCAGGGCTTCAAGCTTAACAAGAAGTGACCGGGTTCGGGCATAGCTGCCGGAGGTCTCGAATGCTCGCACTAGTCCATCGGCCCACGCTGTATGGCTTGATGGCGTGCCGGTCAGCCAGTTCGAGATTCGAGTGGCCGTTTCTGGCTCGCCTACGCCGATGCAAGATTGCGCTTGGAGCCTTGAGAGAAAGCCGGGCGGATTTATGCCGAAGTTTAGTGGCAAGATTGGTACGCGGCGACTCATCGCCCATCCGATTTCCTGGTTGCACCAAGGGCTGGAGTTGTATCCCTCGGACAGGAAGCACACAAATACATCGCAGGTCTTTAAGGCTTCTTGGATGACGGCTTCCCACTCCTTGGAGGGAGTAATGCTGTCATGGGCGACGAACATGTGAATGCCAAAGAGTTCCAGCACCTTGCCCACGCTAGAAACATAGTCTCTGTAGTTCGAAACATGACTAGCGAAAGCGCGAAGTTGTTGGGGTCGCCACGGAACTTCTTCGGGGGCAGGACCGTGAGCGCTGCCGGTCAGGTAGCCGTGCAGTTCGGGGAGCTTATCGGCCGGGCCAATTTGGAGCATGTTAATTGCGTATGAGCGCTTACCCGCAGGAGCCTCCTCGCTGATAGGGAAGTCGAAACTCGTTAGGATGAGGTCGATTTCCTCCCAGTCTCTGCCGTCTAGGAGTGTTGCGCATTCGCGAATCAGATCGATCCTCTTGCCGGGTGCGATCAAAGCGCCTCCCCCAATCGCTGCCTACCGTGCCAGTCCTCTTATCTTTATCGCCTCTCCAGGCTGCGGGTCTCGTGAAAGCGGAGTGCGATGCTTCCCGGTTTTCGTCGCAGCCCTGGTTTGCGATCGAGTTATTCGCCGTCCTCGACGGCTCTGGGTAGCACTACAGCCGCTATCTCCTGGGCAATCTCATCCACGGTCGTCGAGGCTGTGCTGAGTGCCACCTTGTCGGCTAGGCTTGGACTGTACTCAATAATTTGATCTTTCGTGACGTTGTGCCAGATCGGCAGCAAGTTTTGTTCTCCCGCCACAGTCTTCGTTACGATCCCGTCTAACTCATACTGCGTCCATCCCTTCGACATGAAGGCGGCGGAAAAGACGACGACCGCAAACCTGCTCGACCGGATTCCTTGGTCGATCTTCCGGCGTAGGCTGTCGCCAATGGTAAGGCGAACTTCATCTAGCCACACGCTGACACCGAGGCCCTCTAAGGCGGTGGCTAGGGGGCGGGCGACGGCTTCTTTGTCTTCGGTGGCGTGGGAGACGAAGACATCCCAAGTCTGCCCCCCGAGGATGTTTGGCGGTGGTGCGGTAGCTGCTGTGTTCTGGCGGATTTGGCTTAGAGGACCGCTGTCGCGAACTGGCGGCAGAAAACCTCGCGGAGCGGGCTCGACAGCAACACTAGCGTTAATCCTGCCGGGGAATCCGCCGAGATCGATGGCAACGTACCAATGGCCGTCGCGGGGGACGGCTAGTCGCAACGGCGACCTTTTTACGAGGCCCCCGATGTATCGGTGGCGACCGCCCCGGGCGTAGCTGCGGTAGTTGGAGGAGTCCATGAGAAGAACATTTGCCTGATTGCGTAGCGTGACAACTACGGTGGCACCCCTCTTGAGGTTCCCAAGATCCCACTTCAGATGTTGCACGCCCCACTGCTCCCTGGATCACGGTCCCGATGAACTGAGCACTGTCGACCATAGACCGAGGGCGCGATGGGCCATCGCCGAGGGACTACCTGCCACCATCTCGACATCTCCTGGCCCTGTCCATGGCCGAAGGGCTGTGGGCTGTGACCTGTGCTCCAGGGGCTGAACCATCTCCGCATCTCCGCATCTCCGCAACATGGCCTTGAGCTGGGCAAATGCTTGCGGAGATGCGAAGAGAGGCTGAGTGGTCATCTCCGCAAAGGGGTTTGATCTCCGCAAGTTCTGCGGGGATGCGGGGATGCGGGGATCCTCACGGTTGTGATCTCCGGAGGGTGCTCTTCCCTGGTGGCGGTGGGTTGGTGCGGAGATGCGGAGATGGTTCAGCGGGTTTCACCCCTGGTGGTGCTCGACCCAGAACACGGCCCGGTCGCCCCGGTCGTTTCGGCCGGCCCGGATGACGTGCTGGCCACGCCAGCGTCCGGCCTGTCCGGTGAGCAACCGGCCGAGTTGGAGCGGGTTCGGCAGGCGTCCGGCGTGGGTGGTGATGAACTGGCCGTCCCACGGGTCGTTGATGTCGCTGCCGAGGTGCATCGGCTCGGCGTCGCGGCGCAGGTCGGCGGCGGTCATCGCTCGACTCCCGTGGCGGTCGTGCCAGGTGGTGAGGAACGCGCGCCAGCGCGTTTCGTCTTCGTCGATCTCGCGGACGTCGGCGGCGTTGGTGAGGAATCCGTCGATGCCGTGGTGGGCGAGGAACCCGCCGAGGGCTTGCGCCCACGGGGTGAACTGGCGCATCGACACGCCGGTCACCCGTGGCGCTCCCTGGCGGGTCCAGTCGAGGACGAGGACCAGGAGGTGCCACAGGACGGTGAGTTGGTTGGCCGGGTCGGTGATCCACTGGTCGAGGTGCGGGATGCCGAACCCGGATTGATCGCGTAGCTCAGGGCGGGGCATGTTCGGGTCGAGGTGTACGCGGACGGTACGGGACGCCATGTCGCCACCGACCTGGAGGTTGTTGCCGGTGGCCATCCACAGCCGGTCGTTGACGGTCGCGACGTTGCGGGACGCCCCGAGCTGCCGATCCGACCACACGCCGGTGGTGACGAGTTGGGCGAGCACGGCGGAGTCGATGACGGTTCCCTCGGCGAGGTTGTCCCAGATCACTACCCCGACCTGCTCGGCGAGTACGGCCGTGATGGACTTGCGGAGTTCTTCGTCGGAGTACGCCCACGGCATGATCCGCTGTCCGTAGAGCATGCCGGGACCAGCGGTCAGGATGGTCTTCCCGGACGACGGCATGGTGGCGTCGATCAGCGCGAACGGCGTCAACGAGCGGGTGAAGTGTCGCAGGATCGGCGTCGCCAACAGGGCCACGTAGTTGGCGCGGTCGGCGGCGCTGGCCCACGGGAAGTCGCGCAGGAACCGACCGAGCAGGAACGTGCGTGCTTCCCGCACCTGCTCGGCGGTGGGCTCATCCGGCACGGGCGGTAGGGCGACTTTCGACGCGAGGTAGAGGCCGGTGGCCGGGTCGTAGCCGGGCCGCTGCAACAGGGTGCCGTCGCGGCGCAGGACCGGGGCGCCGATGATCCCGCGCAGCGGCGGCACGTTCGGCCATGTCTTTGCCGCGAGGACGGACGAGAGGATCTCCCTCGGCGGGGTCACCTCCTCCTCGAACACCTCAGGATTGCCGCCGTCGCCCTTGCGGGTCTTGAGCCGGTACACGTAGGCGTGCTCGGCGAGTAGCCCGGCGAGCCCGGCCGGGGTGACCGCGCTGGCGGCGACGGGTAGCGGGGAATCGTCGTCGGGGCCCGTGGTGAGGCCACCGGAGACGGCTTCCATGTGGACCAGCGACCCGGCCGACACGTACGTGTCGGGCAGGACACCATCGACCAGCGCAGCCTTGAGGACCCGGATGCTTTCGGGCCCTGAACCAACCTGCAACCGGGGAGCGCTCATGCTGCCACCACCCGAGGCTGCCGCGCGCCGACCCGTAGGCCGGATGCGATCGTGCGGGCGATCTCACCCGGCCGCAGCCCGATGGACAGGGCGGCGGGTTCGAGAACCGCGGTGACGTCGTCGTCGGTGAGCGCGCCACCGGCGGCGAGCTGCCCGAGGGCGACGGCGGACGCGAACAAGGCGTGGTTGCGGCGGCCTTCCGGCGCGTCGGTCAAGTGTGCCACCTGCCGGTGGATCGCGGCGGCGACGTACCGGCCGCGCCGGTCGACGTCGAGGGCCACCGTGACCGCCTGCCGGGCCGGCGGCGGGGCGGGCGCGATGAGCTGGCCGAGCCAGTCGGGCAGCGGCGCGGGGTCGACATCGAGCGCGACGGTGTAGCGCCGGCCGTGGGCGGTACTGCCTGCGGCGACGACGTAGCCGCCGTGGGCGCGGGTGTCGACCAGCCACCCGAGCGCCCCGGCGGTGTTTCGCAACGTCGGCCCGCTGGAAGGGTGGCGGTAGTAGAGGTGGGTGCCGCCTCGCCCGGTGGTCACCGTGTACGTGGTTTCGATGCGCTGGCCGTGCTGGTGGCAGACGGTGGCGAAGACGTCCACGCCGTCGCCGCACAGGTCATGGTCGGCCGGCGGGATCTGACCCGGCTTGGGCACGTCCAGGTCGACCACCACGAGCCGGGACGGTCCGCAGGCGAGGCCGATTCCGTACGGTCGGACCGACCATGCTCGGCGGATGCGGTCGGGGTCGGTGGTGGCGCGGGCTTCCCAGCCGAGGTGCCGGCCGGCGGCGCGGCAGCGGGGGTCGGTGCGGTCGCACCGGTCGGCGGCGTGGTTGGGAAACGCGGGCCGCTTGTCGTCGGGGCGCAGCGGGAAGACGTGCCATCCGCGTGCGGCGTGTGCGAGTGCAGCGGCGAGCAGGTCGAGGTGGGACATGGTGCCTCCGATCGGTGGGTGCGGGCGGGGTCAGCGGCGGTGGGTGAGCAGCGCCCAGATCACGAAGCCGGCGACCGTGATGACGGCGGCGGCGGTGAGGGCGGCGGCGGTGAGGTCGCGGATGAGCCAGCCGGTGACGCGGGCGCGGGTGAGGGCGGCGTCGGCGTGCCACGCGATGCGTTCGACGCGGCGGCCGAGGGGGATACCGAGAGTGATGCCGAGGATGGTGCCGAGGGCGAGGG
The DNA here is from genome assembly GCF_049179195.1 of Micromonospora sp. WMMA1923. Classification (NCBI taxonomy): domain Bacteria; kingdom Bacillati; phylum Actinomycetota; class Actinomycetes; order Micromonosporales; family Micromonosporaceae; genus Micromonospora; species Micromonospora sp. WMMA1923. The sequence continues at coordinate 4,399,825 of NZ_JBMHLZ010000001.1, read as the reverse complement.
CGGCGAGCGCTACGGCGGCCGGGTTCATGGCTGCTCCCTGGTTGTGGGCGTGGTCGGCCGGCCGTGGATTCCACGTGGATTCCACGGCGGGTTTGTCTAGGTGGGGGCCGTGGAATCGGTGTGGATTCCACGTGGATTCCACGGCCCCGACAGGGCTGCGTCAGGCGGTGCGCAGGACGCGGTACCGGCCGTTGCGGTTGATGGCCATCAGCAGCGGTTGGTTACCGGCGGTGAGTTCGGCGAGGGCCTTGGACAGCCACTTGGCCGTGTAGCCGGTCGCGGCGAGCACGTCACCCAGGTCGGCCGGTCGCACCTCGGTGTGTCCCTGGGCGGCGAGGGCGGTGATGTGCTCGCGCAGGATCGCGCGGGCATGCTCGGGGCTGGACTGCTGGGGCAGAGCGAGGGAGAACCGGCGCGGCGTGGGGGTGGTGTCGAGTTCCTGTGAGGGGTCGACGTCGTCGGGCGGGTCGTTGGGGTTGACGCCGGGGCGGGCGGCCATGGCGGGCACCTCCTGGTCCTCATCGTCGTCGGCGGCCGGTTGGGGGCCGGGTGACGGCTTGACGGTGTCGGTGGGCATGACAGGCGCGAGAGCACGCGCGGTGACCGGGTCGAGCGGACGGCGGACGGCGGTCCAGCCGGTGACTGCGGCGGCCAGGTCGGCGCGCTGGGCGAGTTCCGAGCGGCAGGGGATCGGCCACCGGCCGGTGGGGATGCCGGGCGACTCGATGTAGAGGTAGCCGGGTTTGCTGCTGCCCCACGACTCGGGGGATGCTCCGGCGTCGACGGTTTCGCCGGAGAGCGCCAACGACGGGTCGTCGCGGCTGTCGATGCCGAAGCACACGTTCGTAGCGAACTGGCTGCGGAGCGACGTCGGGGCCCGGTCGTGGGTCCAGCGCTGCTGGGACAACACGAGGGAGATGCCGGCCGACCGTGCCCGTTCGGCCACCTGCACGAGGGCTGGGTGACCGGACCACGCGGCCGACTCCTCCACCCACACCGTCAGGTGCGACAGCGAGCATCCCGGCATCCACTCGGTCAGGTCCTCCCGGCCCAATGCCTCAGTGCGGGCGGGGATGACCTGCTCGGCGAGGACGTCGAAGAACGCTTCCGCGTGGTCGTCTTCGGTGACCAGCAGCGTCAACCCGCCCTTGACCGGCTTGACGGTCTGGTCTCGCTTGACGGTGTCGACCACGATGAGCGCGCCGTCGGTGCGGGTCAGGTAGTCGGTCATGACCACCAGGGCCCATTCGGTCTTGCCCGAACCGGTCATGCCGGTCGCCCGGACGTGGGTGGCGGGGCGGACGCCGGGCCGACCGGTGAGCCACAACCCGACCTGCTCGCCGTCCTCGGCGATGCCGAAGCGAAGCGGCGCGTCCCCGACGGAGCGGCCGGGGGCGGACGGGCCGGCCCACGGGATCGTGTCGCGGAGTTGGTCGACGGGCACGACTTCGATGCGGCCGGTACGGACGCTGTCGGGGTCGCGGTGCACGCGGACGGCGGTCGGGGCGACGTCGAGGGCAGAGGCGATGGACTCGCGGGAGCCCTCGACGTCGGAGAGGGTGTCGCCGTGCGGCATCGTGATCGACGCTTTGACCTTCGCCCCGTCGATCTTCGGTCGACCGATGCGGGCGTCGCGTAGCGCGGCGACCGCGTCGGCGAGCCCGCCGCCGGTGGTGCGGGCGGGTTGTTCGTCGGGGTTGGCCTTGGCCATCAGCCGCATCACGGCGACTGCGACCGAGGCGGCGACGGTGCCGCCGGCCCACACGTCCAGCCACGGCCGTTCCCAGGGTGCGCCGATGGTCGCGCCGAGGGCCCACGCCGACCCGGACGCGGTGAGCAGGGTCGCCACCCGCTGCCGGATGACGCCTCGGGCGCGGCCGGTGGCCCAGGTCAGCGCGGTGAGTCCGCCGCCGGCGGCGGTGATGCCGGCGGCGGCCCACGGGTTGCTTCCCCACCAGTGGTGCGACGCGGCGGCGGCCGGCCAGGCGAGCAGGCAGCCGGTGGGGCAGGCCAGGTAGGGCAGGAGCGCCGAGCGCAGATCGACGTTGTAGGTCATCGGGGACAGGCCGCCGTTGCGGGGCATCCGGGACGGGCGGGGCCGCTTCATCGGCCACCCCCGCCGCCGTTGGTGAAGCGGAAGTCGGACTTGCGGGGCCGGTGGCCGACGGCCTCCAGCTCGGGCAGGTAGACGGCCTCGAAGCGGGTCGACGCAGTCACGATGTACTGCGACGCGACGACCAGGGCGTCGGAGGCGTGGGTGATGGGCTTGGCGACCTGGCGGGCGCGCGCCCGGCCGGTGAGTCCACCGATGACCACTCCGCCGGAGACGGCCCGAAGCCGGGCGTCCAGCTCGGAGGCGGTCACGCCCAGCTCCAGGGCGGCGGCGTGCAGGACCCGGCGGGTGTCGTTGAACCACTGGGACAGGGCGACGTTGTCGGTGAGGGCGTCGGCGCCGGTGAAGATGCCACGCTGATCGTGGGTGCCTGCCATGCTGATGGTTCTCCTTCGTGGAGGGCCGGGCGCGGAACGTTTCTCAGGCGTGCGCCGCGCCCGGCGCAAACAGGTGGGATGGGGCCGGTCGGCCCCCGCACCCACCCGAACCCTTCGGTGCGGGTGGGCACGGCCGGGTGACCGGTCAGCCGAGCAGCAGGACGAGAGCGGCGGTGACCGCAGTGCCGGCCAGGCCGCACAGGAGCAGGTCGACGGCGGTACGGACGCGGCGGTACTTCGCCACCGTCGTGCGCGACAGCCACACCAGCTCGTGCGCCCGCAGCGACGCCATGCTCAGCGGCGGCAACGCGGCGTCGGTCATCAGGTCACCCGGGGCGCTGACGGCGTAGCGGACCAGGCCGTGCCCGCCGCCGAGCGATGGACGCACCGCGCACGCCAGCAGGGCGACCGCGACACCGATCACCGCGACCGTCACCGCGCCGGTGGCCAGGGCGGGGGTGGGCAGGTCGGCGCGGGCCAACACGGCCAGGCCGACGGTGAGGGCGGTGCCGGCGAGCGTGAGCAGCGTCGAGGCTTTCGCGTCCACGCGCACCAGCTCGGCGCGCACGGTGGCCAGTTCGGTGGTCAGGAAGCTGGTGTCTGGCACCATCAGAGGTCTCGCCTTCCATCAGGAGGAGTGAGGGCCGGCGGCACGGCACAGGTTTCCTAGGCCCAGGGGCCGTGCCGCCGGGCAGAGCTAGTCGTCGGCGTGCATCAGGTGGGCGAGGGCGGCGCCCATGCCGAGCACGGCGACGGGTAGGCAGGCGACGAGGGTGGTGATCCACCATGGGGCCGAGGTGACCCCGGCGGCGATGAGCAGGTGGTAGGCGACCTGGCCGAGTGCGCCGATGGCGAGGGAGCCGAGGGCGGACCACTTGGCGAACCGGGCCGCTCGTGCGGGTACGCGGCCGGAGAGCCAGACGTAGAGGGCGAACGCGCCGTAGGTCTCGACGCCGATGGGGAGGGTGATGGCGGTGTCGATGACCCACCCGGACCCGATGCCGGGCAGCAGGTTGACCTTCCCGAACCCGGTGAGCTTGCCGAGGCCGACCCAGCCGCCCCAGATGGCGACGAACGCGGGCAGGGCGAGCAGGATCACGGGCCACACCACCGCCCGCCGCGACCGTGCGGGCCGAATCTTGGTACCCGGGCTTTCGACCGTGCTGACCTGCTCGGCCGGCGTGAGGTCCATCGGCGGCGGGGCGGGGGTCGGGTCCGGCGTGGGCTGGTCGGGCGTGTCCGGGTCCGTGTCGGCGGTGGTGGTGTCCGGGGTGGGGTCGACCGGGACCAGCACCGGCCGGTCGGCGAGGCTGCCACGCAGCAGCATCGCGGCGTGCAACGAGTCCGACCGGTCCTGCCGGGCGCGCTCCTCCCGCAACCGGGCAAGCAGGTCGTTGGCCTTCTCCGACCCGATCCGGAACCGCTTCATCAGCCGGTTGCGCGACGGCAGCGCGTCCAGCTCGTGAGCGAGCTTCCGGGCGGCCGGAAGCAGTTCGTCGACGGGTTGCGGGTAGCGGGTGCCGTTGATCGTGGGGGCGGTCATCGGGTGCCGTCCTTTCTGGTAGTGGTGGGGGCGGTGCAGCACTGGCCGTCCGGGGCGGGACAGCCGTGCAGGCACGATCCGCAGGACTGCTCGGCGCAGTACTCGCCGGTGTCGTCAGCGGCGCAGGCCACCGGGTCGCAGATGCAGCACTCGGGGGGCATCAGCCCACCGCCACGGCGGCGAGCGCGTCGGCGGTGGCCGTGTCCAGCGGTGACGCGTCGAGGTAGTCGGTGGCGTCGGCGTAGATCTCCCAGCCGTGCCACGTCGGGTAGGCGTTCAGGGACCGGACCGGGCGACCGTCGTTGTTGACGCGCTCACGCTCGCTGATCAGCAGGTTTGGGGCGTTCAGGCCGGCGGCGTCGAGCCAGGCACGCAACTCCGTGACCGACCCGAACGTGATCGCCATGGAACTGCCGTCGCTGTGGACACGGATGCCGGTCGGGGCGGCGAGCAACAGCAGCTCGGCCATCACCGCGCGGTGGCTCTTGCGGTCGGTCATCGCCGGGTCTCCTTCATCCTCGGGGTCGGCAGGTTCAGCGCGTGCCCGATAGCGAACGGGGCGAGCATCACGGCAGGGCCGCCGAGCAGGATCAGCAGCAGAAACAGCCAGTTCACGGGGCACCTTCGATCGACTGGGGGAAGCAGGCCGGCTCGGTGCAGGCCAGCAGGTGACGCGGCAGCCGAGGGACGACGGTCATCACGCGACTCGCCGAACCGGGGCACCGCGTACAGCGAGCAGGGCCCGTGCCTCGCGGAGCACCCGGCGCTGTGCGCGGCGCAACCGCTGCCAGTCCATCTCGCTCGGTACGGCGTCGCTGAATAGGAGCGTGATCTGAGCGTCGAGCAACATCACCTCTGCCTCGATCAACGGCATCTCCTGCTCGATCGCGGCGAGGTCGGTGGCGCTCGGCTCCCGGAACTCTTCGGGGTGTCTCTGCGGCTCAGCCACGTCGGCTGTCCTTTCGATCTAGAAGGGGTTCGATTCAGAGATGCGATTCTCTGTTGCGCAACAAGGTAGCGATACGCGGCGAGGTTGCGCAAGTGGGTAGCGGTAACGTTGTTCGGGTGACTGACCCTCGCGGCGAACTTTCAGCAGCTACGGAGCGCTATCGGGCTACCGAAGCGGCGCATGATGCGGCACGTGAGGCGGTGGTCGCGGCCGTCGTTGCCGCGCTCCGCCAGGGCGTCGGGCCAACCGAGGTAGAGAAGCTGTCGCCCTTCAGCGGTGCGTACATCCGGAAGCTCGCGCGGCAGAACGACGTACCGGCCGCGCCTCCCGGCCCCAAGCGTGCGGCTCGGTGATGGCGAGCGGTCAGCTGGCCTTCCGTCGCGTGTAGTCCTCGGCGTCGACCAGGCCGGTGGCAAGCGCGGATTCCTCCATGTCGTCGAGGACCCGAGCGGGGATGACCAGTCGGCCACGGACCTTGATGGCCGGGAACTGCCCAGCGTGGATCGCTCGGTATAGCGTCACCTCCGACATGCCGAGGATGGTGGCGACCTCCGACACGGAGTGGAAGCGGGGGCGCGGGTGATGGGTGATCGTGCGTACGGTGCTCAACCTGATCTCCTGAACCATCGGGTGGGGCTTGCTCTTGCCGTCTGGAACCAGTGAAATCGATGGAAGGCGCTTCGGCGACGCAAGTCGAATGCAAAGCACGGCAAGGCAGTGCAACCCTCAGCCACGGGAGACGGCAATGACGAGGATCGAGCGGTGGACCGGCGCTCTGGCTTGTCTTCTCCAGTCGGCATCGGGCATGACGAACGAGAGCTTTGCGACGTGGCTTGGTATAGCGGTCAGAACCGTCGCCTACTGGCATAGCCGGCCGGACACCGTGCCCGGAAACTCAAACCAGGAGATCCTTACTGCGGCGCTGGACCGAGTGTCCGACGCGGTGCGGGATCGCTTCTTCCGTATGGTTGCTGATTCGCTCAAGCAATCCGGAATTCCTCGCACGGGAAACGTCGTTCTCGACGTTGTGAGTGACGCCGCGAATTCTGTTGCCAATGATCCCTTGTTGACCAGTGGCCCGGTCGGAGCCGAATCGATCGAGTCGCTACAGGAGGAAATGGCGCTGCTGGCGCGTGCCGGTGGGATGGCCGCGTTCGACACGTTCACCAGCGCCCGTCGTTTGCGGGATGAGGCCAGGAAGCTGGCTGAGCGCACCCGCAGGCCGGGCGACCTCGCTGACCTGTACGTCATCGTCGGCCAAGGGACGGCGCTCATGGCGTCCACCGCGTTCGACCTCGGGCACTGGAACGACTCAGCGGCGCTCGCGCGGGCTTCCACCCAGTACGCAGACCTTGCCGGGCACGCTTCGCTGAAGGCGTGGACGTACGGCCTGCAGATGACGTTGGCGAACTGGCGCAACGAACCCGATGCCGCGCTGACCTACTTTGCCCGCGCGATGCGTGCGGCTCCCGAGGGTGAGCCGAGACTCCGGCTCCGGTACATCGCTTCCCGCTCTCACGCCCTGCTGGCCGATGCGGAATCGGTCGCCGAGGTGTTGGAAGCGGCTCGGCGCGATCGGGATATGGCGGCTTCCCGTCCCGATGATCTCAGCCGGTCGGTCGGCGGTGAGTTCGCATTCGGGGAAGCCAGAGCGGCGGCGTGCGCGGCGGCGGCCTGGCTGGATCTGCGCAACGGCGAGCAGGCGGCGAAGTACGCCCGTGAGGCGTTGCAGGTCTATCAAGCTCTGCCGCTGTCCCGCCGGCCGTACTCCCAGATCAATGGGACGCAGATCGACGTTGCCGCTGCACACCTGCACATGCGCGACCGAGACGGCGCGGCCGAAGCGTTGCAAGGCGTTCTCGATCTACCGGCGCAGAAGCGAAACGTGTCGCTGACCGGGCGGCTGGAGAAGGTCGGTCGGCTACTGACCACGCCCGCGTGGCGCGAGGACTCGGAAGCGCAGCAACTCGCCGAACGAATCTCCGTCTGGCTCGCAGAGACGTCAGCCCGTCCGCTCTCCTGACGCTCGCCACGCGGCGAGCACCCGCGCTTCCTTGTCACGGCTGAGCCCGATTTCGGTGGCCCGGTCGTGGGCGCTCACCTCCTCGGTCTCGACCAGCCACCGCCAGGTGTCGGCGACGGTTTCGGCCAGCGGCCGGCAGAGCAGGCCGGCTCGGTGCGCGTGGGACGGGTCAACTCGCCAAACACCCTCGAAGGTGCGCCAGAGCGGCAGCTCGGACCACTGCCGCACGCCCTGGTCGAGAAGCACGTCATCTGGCACCCACTCGAACCGCGGTGCGGCGCTGGTCGCGTCGGCGCACGCCGCGAGCAGCTCCCCGAACGTGGCCCCGCCGACGGGGGCGCAGACGTTGAACGCGCCGGAGATGCCCTCGGCGGCGGTACGCAAGGCGAACGCGGCCAGGTCGCGGACGTCGACGGGCTGGATCGACCGATCCGGCGAGCCCGGCGCGAGAACCGTCCCGCCGGCAGCGACCCGGCGCAGCCACCAGGGCAGCCGGCCGACGTACTCGCGCGGACCAAGCACCACACCGGGCCGTAGGACCGTTGTCCGATCCGGGCCGAACGCGGCCAGTGCGGCAGCCTCGCACCCCGACTTCTGGTAGCCGTACTGCGTCGGCCCGTCCTCCGTGTCGGTGCCGTAGTCCGGCCCGGCATCCGGTGGGCAGTACAACACCTCGGATTCCTCGCTGAGCGGCTTCACCGGCCAATCCCGGTAGACGCTCACCGTCGACATGAAGACGTACCGGCCGGCGACGGGATCCAGCGCGCGAGCCACATCGAGGGTGTTCCTGGGTACGTAGCCGGAGGTGTCCACTACCGCATCCCAGGGGCCGGCGGCGGCTAGGACGTCGACGTTGGCCGGCTGCGTCCGATCGCCCCGGACCGCGCGCACGCCATCGACGTCCGGCCCGGAGGTGCCCCGGTTGAACGTGGTCACGTCCCACCCTGCGTCGAGGGCAGCCGTGACAACCGCGCGGCCAACGAACCAGGTTCCGCCGAGCACCAGCAAGCGCATGGGCCCATCATGGCCGAGCCAGGGCAGCGGTTGGCGAAGGGACGCAAGTTGGCCCGAGGTTCGTTGCCGCACCCGTCCACCTTGGAGATAGCAGGGCTTGATGAGGAAGACCATACTGTCCGGCGTGTTGTTTGCTTCAGTACCGACCCCAGCACCCACAGTCGTGGTGTCGCCTTCCCTCACGTCGGCCGAGGTCTCCCCTGTGCTGCCGGCCAGCCCGATTCCGGAGCCTTCGATCACCGGGCTCGTTGACATGGTCAACAAATCGCCGGGTTTCATCGGACAAATCACTCCGGGCTCATGGCCTGATTGGCTGGCAGCGGCAGGGACATCGCTAGCTTTCCTAATCGCCGCCATCTCCTACGCACGTAGCGTCAAGGAGCGCCGCGAAGGGCAGGCGCGGCTCGTTTACTCCAAGCTAATTAGCCTCAAATTCCATGATCCTGGCACCCAGTTTGAGATGCTTCCTGATGGCGCGAGAATTGGTTGGACGGATGCCCGCTGCGCGGCCATCGTACCGCCCTCCTCGCCGGAGGATAAGGCTCGCCATATCGCGCTCGCGCCGGTAATTCAGCTGACCGCCGCTATTCACAACGGTAGCAAGGAACTTATTGGCCCGGCCAAGGTTCGGGTCGTGAACACTGGTCGGAAGAAAACCTACGGTGACTTCGCCGTGATGGTTGATGCCGTTGGCCCGGAAAGCGAGGCAGTCGTGGACTTCGTATGGCCTAACGTTGACCATCCAGGGCAGCCTGGTCTCGGAACTACCTTGATTTTTCGTGATGCCAGCGGTCGATGGTGGCGACGGCACCTGGCTGAGCCCGTGGAAGCTGTGCACAACGATCCCGAGAACGGAGTTGAGCCTTCGGCCCAGCGCGCTATCTGGGCGGCCAACGCGCGCAAGATGGGGATCGAACCATCTCCGGAGCCTAAGGTGTCTCTCCGTGCCCGTGGGTATCGTCTTTACCGTAGGATGCGAGGAAAGTCGCCCATTCCGTGAACGGCCATTCACCCACTCGCTATGTAAGAACCTGTGGTGGCCTATGCCCCAGGACGGTTGCCCGTCTACCTCGGGAGACGTTGACCAGGCCGTCTGCTGCCAGGAGAGCCACTGCGCGGTGAGCGGTACCGACTGAGGCCCCATGTGCCGCAGCCAACTCGGTGACCGTAGGAAGCGGTTCGCCTGGCTTGAGACTTCCGGTGCGGATCTGCTCGCGAAGTTCCTCGGCAATCACCCGGTACGGGCTGTTCGGCGGAGTGGTCGACGTCGGGCGGGTCGGCATCCGGGCGGCGAGCGTCCCGGCGGCACGCTGGTCGGACTCCGACAGCCACGCGGCGTAGACCCTGAGCGTGGTGGTTCCACCGCCGCCGTGACCGAGCCGGCCGGCGACGGTCCGCACGTCCACACCTGAATTGATCAGCTCGGTGGCGGAGTAGTGCCGCAGTGCGTGAATGTGGCTGTCGATGCCGAGCCGCTTGGCGAGCCGGCCGTATCGCTGGGTGATGGTGTCGGGGCGGTAGCCGCGACTGTTGTCCGGCTCGGGGGAGAAGACGTAGTCGGCCGGGTCGGGCGTCGCGTCGAGCTGCGCCAGGCGGTCGACGTACCGCGCGTGCAGCTCGGTGAGCACGGCGACCGTCTCGGGGTCGAGGGCGACCCGTCGTTGCTGGTGGGTCTTGGTGTCCTTCTCCTGTAGCGCGCCGTCGGCGTCGAGGTAGGCGCTGCGCCGAAGGGTCAGCACGCCGGCGGCCAGGTCGAGGTGATGCCAGCGCAGCGCGGCCAACTCGCCCCGTCGGGCACCGGTGGTCATGGCGAGCCAGACCAGCGCGCCCCAGTCCGGGTCGCGCCACGACTCGGTGATGATGCGGGCGGCGTCGGTCGGGTTCGGCGGCTGCGGGTCGGGGTGCGGCGGGGCAGGTGGTTCAGCCTGTGCGGCGGGGTTGACCGCGATCCAGCGCCACCGCACCGCGCGACTCAGCGCACCGCTCAGGATCCAGTGGATCTGTCGTACGGACGATGGGCTGAGCGGCTTGCAGACGTGCGGGCGGCATCTCGCGGTGCAGGTGTGCTCGCCCTTCACCCGGTGCGTCACGAACGCTTTGCCACCGCACCAGTCCCGGCAGCGGCGCAGACTCGCGTAGAACGACTCCAACGTCTCGGCGTCAAGCCGACCGACCGGCAGCTTGCCGAGCGTCGGCCGTACGTGCTTGTTCAGCTTGTTCTCGTACCCCATGCGGGTGGTGGCCTCGATGTCGGCCACCTCAAGCCATCGGTCTAGGAGCTGGTCGAGCGTTGCGCGAGTGCGCGGGTTGCGCCGCTCGTCGACCTGGGCCAGCAACCGGGTGCGTGCCTTCTCCGCTTCCTTGGCGGCGGTGCGGCCGGCGGGGATGACCTCGGTCAAGTAGTGCCGCTTGCCGCTGATCGGGTCTACCCCCGCGTAGACCTTCACGCGGAGTGACCCACTGGGCAGGGTCTCGACCTCGCCGCGCTGCCGCTTCGTGCGTCCGTTCGAACTCGCCACGCGGCAAACCTAGCTCGCTCGCACCACGGATAGCCCCACGCGGCTCGATCGGCTGAGAGAAAGTGCTGTGCGCCCGGCAGGATTCGAACCTGCGGCCTTGGGATTAGAAGTCTTCTAGGCGGGTGTCTACCGCGATCCACCTACGTACAGAACGGCAGGTCAGAGGGCATACGCGAACGGTCCTAGACGGTCTAGGACTAGGGCGTACTGCAACAGGATCTGCAACGGCCGGAAACGGCCACCGAACGTAGGCGGGCCCGGCAGGAGTTGGCGCTCCTGTTACCCGGGCCCTTGATCGCCCCAGGAGGCGACCCGTGGGAATCATCGCATCCCGCCCCGTCCGCTCCACCGACCGCATCAGCCAGCAGGACACCGTCGACCTGGCCGCGATTCCCCGGCCCCGCCCGGCCGTTGACGACCGGTACGCCGGGGGCTACGCCGACGGTCTGCACCGGGCGGTCACCGCCGGCCCGGCCGTCGACGGGTTCCCGCTCAACAGCGCGTACGCCGCCCAGTCCCGCACGGCCGCCGCCGACGTGGCCCTGGTCGTCGACGTCGCGGCCCGCGACCAGGCCGGTGTGTCTCGGCTGGCCGACGCGCTGCGGGCCGGCTGCCCGCCGTGGTGCACCACCGACCACGCCGACGACGCCGAGCTGTACAGCGAGAGCATCACCGACCTGCGGCAGCACCTGCGCACCATCACCACCGTCGAGCGCCACGGCGAGAGGGTCGCCCGGGTGGACATCGTGGCCTGCGACAACCTGGAGACGGGGGAGCGCACCCCCGCCGAGGTGATGATCGTCGACTGTCGGGACTCGTACAACGCCGACGAGACGGAGGCCATCGCCGCGGCGATGCTCCAGGCCGCGGCGATCGTGCGGGCGTCCCGGTGACCGCCGCCCTGGCCCGCACGCGGGTGCTGCTGCTGACCGAGACGTCCGACCAGCGGGGGCAGGCCCGGGTGCTGGACTGGATCGCCCGTACGGGTGCCGAGCTGGTGGCGTTGGTGCGGCCGGAGGACTTCCGCGACGCGCACCGGATGGTGGCCGACGGGACCGTGGACCTGATCGTGACGGCCAGCGTCGCGGATCTGCCGGGGGTGCTGGTGGCGTCGTCGACGCTGATCGCCGCTCCCGTCTCCCGGCCCGTCGGCGAGCCGGAGCGGCCCCGCCTGGTGCGCGGCGGCATGCCGGCAGCGCCGAAACCGCGCTGGTCGAGGGCCAACGGCCGCTGCTGACCCCTGGTGCCGGGCAACCACGTCCGTAACAGCAGTGGTTGCCCGGGCCAGCCCGGCCCTGCCGGGCTTCCCCTCCCGCTTCCCCCGATGTCCACCCCTCGCGTGAGGAGAGCCGTCATGGCTGCCCGCATCAACCGCTTGGTCTACCGCGTCGTCGGCGTCTGCGCCGTGCTCGCGGGCCTGGCGTTCCACCACAACCACACGACGCAGCCCTGCTCGCCCGACCAGATCGGTGCGGGCGGCATGTGCGTCTCGACCTCCCTGGAGATGACCCGATGAACACTCCCGACCCGCGCCGCCTGGCGTTCGACCTGGTCGCCGACGGCATCGACGGCGGGCTGCCCGTGCCGCAGCGCATCGAGATCGGCGACGCCGACTGCAACCGCGGTGACCTGACCGTGCACCTCGGCGACGACGCCCGGGACGCCGCCGACCGGTGGGCGGCGTGCCTGGGCCTGCCCGCCCCGACGATGCCCGACCACGGGCCGATCCCGGGGCAGGGCCGCTGGTTCCAGCCGTACGGGGCGAGGGCCGACCGGTACCCGCTGACGGGCCGTGCGGTCGCGGTGCGGACGTACGTGACGGTGCCCGCGCCGGCCGAGGCGGTGGCCCGGTGAACCCGCTGCTGCTGATCCTGATCGGCGGGCCCGCCGCCATCGGTGTCCCGGTCGCCCTGGCCGTCATCCTCGTGCACCGCCACGGCGACCCGGAGGCCGCCCGCGCCTACCTGGCCGAGCTGCGCGCCCGCCGGTCGGCGGAGATCCGCGCCGCGTACGGCATCCGCGTGCACCGCGTCGGCCACGCCGAGCCGACGCCCGCCCCAACCCAGCTCCCGGCCGCCCCGATCCGCGCGAAGGAGCTGACCCGATGACCACCCGTGCCACCAGCGCCAACACCATCCAGAACGGCATCCTGTGGGGCCTTCCGGCCGCCCTGATCGCCCTCGCCGTCGCCTGGACCCTCGTGGCCGTCGGCGGCCTGCTCGACACCCAGGCCCCCTCGTGGGTCGCGTACAGCGCCGGGGCCCTATTCGACCTGGTGTGGGTGTCGGCGATGCTGCACGAGCGGGCGCACCGCCGGTCCGCGTCCGCGTCCCGCACCCCCACCGTCCTCGGCTGGGTGCTGCTGGCCGTGTCCGTCGCCGCCGTGCTCGTCCACGGCCTGCTCGCGACCACGATCCCCATCGCCGTCATCGGCGCGATCATCCCCGTGCTCGGGAAGCTGACCTTGCAGATGGCGATGTCGACGGCTGCCGTGCGGATCACCGCCGACGCGCAGCGGAAGGTCGACTTGGTGCGTTCGCGGGGCCGCGACGCCGTGGCGGTGGCGCGCGCCGTGGACGAGGTGAAGGCCCTGAGCGAGGCGGTCGGCGCGGAGCACACGGCCCGGGAGTACCGCTCCCGCGTCAGGGCGCACGCCGAGGTCGACACCGCCCGCCGGGCCTACGAGGCGGCGCTGATGGACCGTGCCGCCGAGCGCGCCGACACCGTGCCGGCCGGGGAGCTGCCGTCGTTCGGGCTGATCTCCGACGACGACATTCGGGGGCTGCTCGACACGCTGACCGTCCCGGCCATCGCCGCTGGTGGCACGCCTGACGGCACGGGTACGGCACGGTCGGGTGACGACTACGGCACGCCCGACGACAAGGCGCTGCAGTTGCTGGCCGCCGAGGTGTACGCCGCCGCCGAGGTCGACGAGGACCCGCCGAGCCTGCGGGAGTTCCGGCGGCGACTGCGTGAGGCGCTGACCGAGCGCCGGTGGCGGGCGTCGACCGCGCTGGTCGACCAGCTGTACCGCCACGAGCGGGCGCTGCGGACGGGGGGCCGGCCGTGAAGAAGCCGACCGCCGACGCCCGCCGCCAGGCCGCCCGGGAGCTGACCGGGGCGGGGCGGGACCTGGAGCGCATCAGCAGCCGCCTCGACGCCGACCCGGTCGCGCTCGCGGACGCCCAGCGCCGCCTGGACGACGCCGAGCAGACCGCCCGGACCGTACTGCCCTGGTGGCAGCGATGACCACCACCGACTTCGCCGCTCTGCCCGGCCTCATCGCCGACGCCGGCACCTGGCTGCTCGACCAGTACGGCACCTGCACCCACCCGGTGCGCGGCTACAGCTACCACAACCACACCCACGGCCGCGATGTCGCCCGCGCGGCGAGCGCCATCGCCGCCGAGCTGCATGACGCCGGGCAGGTGCCGGCGGGCCTGGTGCCCCTGGCCGGGTACGCGGGCTGGGTGCACGACGCCCACCAGGGCCACGGCCACGAAGCCCGCAGCGCCGACCATGCCGAGCAGCAGATGCGCCGCGCCGGCATGGACCCGACGCAGATCGCGCTCGTGCGCCGGATGATCGCCGCGACCCAGGTCACCGGCGTCTGCGGGTGCCGGCTCGTGCAGGCCGCCGACCCGGCCGACCTGCCGCAGGCCATCCTCGCCGACGCCGACCTGTCCTCCCTCGGCTCCCGCGACGGCGTGCACCGCGCGCTGCTGCTCGACCAGGAGCAGCAGCACCTCGCCGGGTCCACCACCCCCGACCGCGAGGTCACCCTCCGGTTCCTGGCCTTCCAGGTCGGCCTGTTCGACGGCCACCGGTACCTGCTGCCGGTCACCGAACGGCTGTACCCGCACCGGCAGGCCAACGCCGACCTGCTTGCCCACCTGGCCGACCTCTACGCCGCCGACCGCATTAGCCACGCCGGCCTGCTCGCCCGGGCCCGGGCCTGACCGCCCCCGTGGGGCATCCACCCATCACCGGATGCCCGCGCGGAGGCCGCCAGACCCCCTGGTAGCCCTCACCCGAAGGAGATCGCGTGAAGAAGTACCTGTTCAGCAGTGACCCGAAGACCGGCGAGGCCCGAGAGGTGAAGGTCGACCCGAAGCACTTCGACAAGCAGCTCCGGGAGGAACGGGCGAAGGGCCGGACCATCACGATCCTCGACGAGGACGAGCGAATCCGGTACGGCCTGATGACTCAGCAGCTGCGCAAGGGCGGTGCCCGCTGATGGCCCCCGTGGTGATCTCCCCGACCGTGGCCCGGGGCTGCTGCGGCTGCAACCACCTCGGCGGCTGCCTGTCCTGCGGCTGCAAGTGCCGGCCGATCAACGGCGGCAAGACCTGCTCCTGCTGCCGAGCCACCGACAAGTTCTGAGGGCTGACCTGATGGACCTTCGCCCCGTGCACGGCCACTGCGACTCCTGTGACCGGTGCGCCCAGGACGACGGCGCGCGCGGCAGCCGCAGCCGTGCCCGTGCTGCCCGGCAGCTCGACCAGGCCGGGTGGACCACCGCCGGCCAGAAGGTGGGCTGCCCCGATCACCCCGTCAGCACCCGCCGCTGACCTGACCGCCCCTGTGGCCGCCGGGCCCATCACCCCGGCGGCACGCGGAGGCAGCCAGACCACTGGCCGCCACGACGAGAGCGAGCATCCGATGGGCCTGTTCAGCAGCAAGAAGCCGACGCCCGCCCCGGTCAACCGGGATGCGGTACGGAACCTGCTCAAGCTCGGCATGGCCGAGACCGACGCCGCCGACCGCGACATCGACAGCCCCGAGTTCACCGCCGCGAAGACGAAGTTCGAGCGGGCGTTCCGGGCGGCCCGTCCCGCCGACCAGGCCGCCGCGTACGAGGCCCTCAAGCGACACGGCTACTGACCCACCGACCAGCAACCAGCAACGAGAGGACCGAGATCAATATGGGCATCTTCGACGACGACCCCGCGTACCGGCGGCTCAAGGCCGTGCGGGACTCCGGCTACACCGGCCCGGTGGACCAGAACGGTAACCCGACCGACGAGAACAAGGGCATCTTCGACGCCCTCGACCGGGCCACCGAGCGCGCCATCAAGCGCGGCCAGAAGTGAGCGCCGACATCCGCCGCCTGGAGCGGGAGCTGATCGCCGCAAAGGGCGACCCGCAGCGCCACCAGCAGATCCGGCAGGAAATCCGCGACGCCGGCCTGCCGCAGTTGGCCGGCGAGCTGGACCGCATCGCCAAGCAGGACTGACCCACCCCGGGGCCCGGCCACACCGGCCGGGCCCCACCCACGACTAGCACCAGACCAGCGAGGAGCACCATGACCGCGATCCCGTTCGACGAGTTCGACGAGGAGCGGCACGTCATCGAAGCCGACCAGGTCGGCGGGCCGGTCGACCCTCCAGACCGGCCAGCCACCTTCGCCGACGTCGTCGCCCACACCGAGGCCCGCCGCCCCATCGTCCCGGCAGCCCTCCGCTCCGCCGACGCCCGCGCCGCCCTGCTCCGATGGGTCGCCGCGTACGGCGGACACACCGCCCTCTACCACCTGACCCGCAGCCCGAAGTACCTCGCCAAGACCGCCATCTACGCCCCCCGGGGCGCGTACCGAGCCGGCCAGGGCGTCGTGTGGTGGGCCGTCGGCGGCCGGGAGAACTATCACCTGCGGCAGCAGGCCGCGAACCGTAACGACCCGGAGACGTGGCAGTCGCTGAACCGGACCAGGTCAAGGGAGTCGGCCGCCCGCTGGTGGATCGTCGGCTCTGGGTCCGCCGCCACCGTCGCCCTGCCCGTCGGGGCCGAGGTCCTCGTCGGCGTGCCGCCGGCCGGCTGGTGGGCGGCCGTCGTCGGACTGGTCATCGTGTCCGCCCGCTACGGACGGCCGGCGGACAAGCCCATCCTCGACCGCACCAGCACCCGGCCGAAGTTCACCAAGCTCACCGCCGAGCAGGTGCGCCGCGCCGTCGTCGACCTCGGCATCGGCGTCAAGGAGCCCGGACAGCTCCGGTTCCCACCGCCCGGCATCCACCGCGACGGCCCCGGCTGGCTGGCCCGCTTCGACCTGCCCGGCGCCATCGTCGCCACCAAGCTGCTGGAGAAGCGCGACGGCCTTGCCGCGTCCCTGAGGCTGCCTGTTGACCAGGTGTGGCCCGAGGTTGGCCCCGACCACCCCGGGCAGGTCGACCTGTGGGTCGGCTACCAACCCTCGTCGAAGATGGGCCAGCCGCGTTGGTCCCTCGCCGACCCGGCCGCCCGGACCAGCATCTTCGAGCCCAATGCGTTCGCCACCGATGCCCGGCAGCGGCCAATCTCCACCGTGCTGTTCGAGAGGAACTTCCTCATCGGCGGGCAGCCCGGCTCCGGCAAGAGCTACGCCGCCCGCACGCTGCTGACCATCGCCATGCTCGACCCGACGGTCGAGCTGAAGGTGGCCGAGTTCAAGGGCGTCGGGGACTTCCTCGACGTGGCGTCGCTGTGCTCCACCTACGTGGTCGGCGTCGACGACGAAGCGTTCGAGACGGGCAGCAGCATCATCGCGTGGGCGCTGGCCGAGTGCGAGCGCCGCGGCAAGCGGATCCTCGAGGCGAAGAAGCGCGGCGACGCGCCGCACGGCAAGGTCACCCCGGAACTGGCGGCGAAGCCCGGGTCGGGGCTGCACCCGGTGTTCATCCTGCTCGACGAGGTGCATGAGCTGTTCGCCGCCGAGCCGGAGGCCGCGGCGGCGTGCGAGCGGGCCATCAAGCGGGGTCGGGCGCTGGGCATCATCTTCTGCCTGGCCACGCAGATCCCCGACAAGGACAGCCTGCCTCCGAACATCACCCGCTGCATCACCACCAGGTGGTGCCTGTCGGTCCTCGGTCAGGTCGAGAATGACATGATCCTGGGCACCGGCGCGTACAAGCGGGGCTTCACCGGCACCGTCTACCGGCCAGGCGTGGACGCCGGGTGGGGCGTGATGGTGGGCGTGGACAAGCCGGGTTCCGCCCGTTCGTTCTTCCCCCGCCCGGAGGTCACCGCCGCGATCGTGCGCCGCGCCGCCCAGCTGCGCGGCCAGGCTGTCGTCGGCGAGGGCGTGGAGCGGGTCCAGGCCCGCGACATGCTCGCCGACGCGCGCGCGGTGCTCCACCCGGGGGAGGCCGGCGTGCCGTGGGCGGTGCTCGCCGACCGGCTCGCCGAGCGGTGGCCGGAGATGTACGCGGGGATCACCGCCGACATGGTGCGGGAGTCCCTGGCCCGCTACGGCGTCGACTCGCAGGACGTGAAGGTCGGCCGGAAGAACATCAAGGGCGCCCGCCGTAGCGCCCTCGACGCCGCCCAGCAGCGCCGCGAAATCGAAGCCGAGTAGGTCGCGTTGGCCGGTCGCGGCACGGACCCTGGTCGCGGTTCCGCGACCAGCCACGCGACCGGCATCTACCTGCACAAACACCTGTTGGTCGCGTGGTCGCGGCACCCCGCCGCAGGCCCCGAAAACCGCCCTGGGAGGCACCCTGTGAGGGTCACACTGATCGCGGCCGGATTCCTGCTGGCCGGCCTGGTCGGCTACGGCGGCTCGTGCGTCGTGAGGCCGTTCCGCGACTGCTGGCTGTGCGACGGGAAGGCCCACCACCGCAGCAAGCGCAACCCGGCGCTGTCGCGCCCGTGCTGGTGGTGCAAGGCCACCGGGAAGCGACTACGCCTCGGCCGCCGAGCGTGGAATCGGGCGCGCCGGATCCACCGCGACGCCACCTGATCCCCGGACGCAGCACCGCCCCCCGACCACGCTGGTCGGGGGGCGGTCGCGTATCTGGGCCCGGTCAGCCCCGCCCGGCGGTCATGGGCTGTTCGGGCAGCGTGCATGACATCCGATCAGCCCTGCGGCTGTGGGCTGGCTGTGGAACTTCCACGACCGCAAAGTTACATGCACATGAACAACTGTTCACGTGCCGTGCGAATCGTGAACGCTGAGCGTGCCAGGCATTGCCCATCCGCCCAGGCCACGGGCCACACTCCCCCATGGACAACACGGGGAGCCACCGCCGCCTCACCACCGCCGCCATCTACGTCACCGCCCCCAACCTGCGCCGCTACACCGACCGCTGCGCCGACTACTGCAACCGCCGGGGCCTCACCCTCACCGCCGTCGTCGTCGACGACCTCGGCGGGGGCCGCTGGCCCGAGGTCGTCCAGATGGTCATGGACGGGACCGTCCAGGTCGTCGTCGTCGCCGACCGCGACGAACTGCCGCCGGACCGCACCCCCCGCCTGGACGTCGTGGCCGAAGAGCGCCGCCACCTCAGCCCCGACCCCCAGCGGGGCTGCCGCCCCCGGCTGCTGCACTGAACGGCAGCACGGTGACCGCCTCCCGACCGAGCAGGTTGATCAGGATGTCGCGCATGTTGCCGGCCATCAGCGGACCGCCGTCACCGTGATCTCCGCCGGCCCACCGTCCGGATAGTGGCCCTCCCACGACTTCGGCACCGGGGTCCGGCCCGCCGCCCGCACCTGGTCAGCCTGCGCCACCGCCGCCGCCGTGAACCGGTGCCGCACCCGCCGGCCATCCGCCGCCCGCGACTCCGTCCACCTCGTCGACGGCCTGGGCGACCGCGCCGCCACCACCGCCAGACCCCGGCTCACCGGAGCACCCCGATCCGACGCAGATACGCCCGACGCTGCTCCGCCGACATCTCCTGCCGCACCTTCGGCCTCGCCGGCAACGACAACTCCGCCCGCATCAGCTTGAAGTCGGTATACGCCGCCTCCCGCTCCTGCTCCGTCGACGGCTCCCGCTCCGGCTCCCCCGACCGCGACGGCTGCATGCCCGGCCGCACACCCGCCGGCAACCCCACCGCCCACCACGCATCCGGCGACTCAGCCACAACCACGGCGTTCCTCCCTCAACGTCTCCACCAACGGACCAGACAGCCACCACCGGCCCGCGTGCTTACTGCCCAACCCCCGCGCCGCCAACTGCCGCACCCGACGCTCCGACACACCGAGCAGCACCGCCGCCTGCGCGCAGGTCAACAGATCATCCGGGGACGACGCTGCCACCCCCACCGGCTCTACCGTTTCCGCACTACCGGCGACGGCAACCGCCCGCGCCAGATACTCCGCCGCCGCCCGCCCGATCGCCTCCCGCACCGGCGCGAACTCCACCGCCATCCACGACGGCAACCCCGCCAACAGGCGCACGTTGCGCGCATCCGCCAACAGCCGATCCAGCAGGTGCGCCGACACCCCATCCACCAGCGCACCCCGCACAAACCGATCCACCGCACGCTTCCCCTTCCGCTTCCCGTCACGCGCGTTACGACCCCGGTACGGGGGTGCCCGGGGGGAGAGGGAACCTGACGGAAGGAGCGCGGTCAGGTGACCCCTCAGCCCGTCGCCGACCGGCCCCCCTGGTCCCCTGGCCAGTCGGCCTGGCCTGCCGTGACGTTGATGGCGAGTGCGTCGCGCAGTGCGGCGAGCAGTCGCGTGTCGTTGCCGTAGCGTTGCGGCCGAGCTGCACGGCGAGGTCGGCCAGGCCTAGGCACAGCTCGTCTCGGTCGGTGGTGCGGATGATGGCGAGCGCGCCGTCGGGGTCGTTGTCGAGGAACGCGGCGACGAGCGCGACGGCGGTGGTGAGGTTGACGGCCTGGCGGTGGTGGTCCATGCCGGGCGGGCCGTGTTCGCGGCTCATCGGGTGCGCCTTGCCGCTTCCCACAGCAGGGCCCGGGCGGATGCGAAGTCCCCCACCCAGGTTGATCCGGCGGGGGTTCGCACAAGGTGCTGATCCCCGTAGGTTTCCATCGTCGCGAGCACCGGGCCTGCCTGGTCGGTTCTCAGTTCCACCACGCCGGGCCGCGCGGTCAGGTGCGCCTGCGGCGGTGCGTCGGCGGCCGTCTGGAGTGCCTTGTCGAAGGCGGCGAGGGCTGCGGCGCGGGCCTTGTCGGCGTCGGTGTCGGCGTCGGTGTGGGCCTGGTCGTGGTCGGCGTTGGCCCGGTCGATGGCGCGGTGGGCGTTGGTGATGGCCCGGTCGCGGCGGCGGGTGGCGTCGGCTTTGCGTTGGGCCTGCCGGGTGTCGGCGTCGGCCAGGGCGGCGGTGTAGGCGTCGGCGGCGTCGGTGTTGCTGGGCATGGTTGGTTTCCTCCGGAGCAGGGCTGTCAGGTTCATGCGGCGCCGCCGATGGGTGCCAGGGTCGCCGCGGCGGCGCGAAGCTTCAGCTGCCGGCGGTGGTTCTGGTCGGCGTTGCGGATGTCGGCGTGCCACTGTGCGGGGCTGCGGGCGGCCCGGATCGCGGTGATCCGGGCGTCGGCGTACAGCGGGCGGGGGGTGGGCCCGTACTCGGTGAGGCCGAGCCGGTAGAGGGTGACCTTCGGCAGGGGTTCGCCGGGGCCGGCGGGGGTGATCCGGCCGGGCACGCGCAGGTGGATGTGGCCGCGGAAGCTGTAGCTGCGGATGTCGCCGTTGCGGATGGCTTCCAGGACGGCGTCGGCGAGGTCGCCGTGGTGGTATCGGGTGACGGTGAGCAGGCCCCGCCGGTCGGCTTTGACCAGCAGCGGTTCGCCGATGGGGGTCGCCCGGCGGGCGGGGGTGCCGTGCATGGTCATGCCGTGGTGGTAGTAGACGGCGGGTGTGACGCCTGCGGCGAGCGCCCCGTCGAAGGCGGTGCGGTGGATCGTCTCGATGTAGTGGCCGTGCCGGTCGTGGACCTCGGCGGGCGTGTCGAACACCGCGGCGTATGCCTCGACGTCGCGGCCGGTGCTGCTGCGCCGGATCCGGATGTCGTCGAGGGGCCGGCTGATCGTGCGGATCATCGGTTCTTCCTTCCTTGGCGGGTGCCACGTCCTCTGCCGCGTCCTCTGCCACCTCGGGGGCGGCCCCTGCCCGTACCCCCGGGGTGTTGCTGTTCGGGCGTGTGCGTGGCGCTGGGCGGGCCGGGGTGGGGCTGGCAGTCGCCGCACGTGCCGTACTGGTAGACCAGCGGGCCGAGTTGCACGATGCCGGGGTGGATGCCGTCGCCGTGCTCCACCCCGGCGCAGATCCGTCCGCACCGGTCGCAGGTGCGGTCGGGGTCGCTGCCGGGTGCGAGCGCGGTGAGGTGCGTGCAGGCGGCGCAGACGACGAGTCGGGGCCGCCACGCGGCAGCAAGCACGGGTTGCGGCCGTCCGGGGGTGGGTTGGTGTCGGCAGGTGGCGGCCTGGCCGGCGGCCCACGCGGTGACGGTGTCGAGCAGGGGCAGGCGCACCCAGTCGGGTATGTCGGCGGGCGCGGCGGCCCGGATGTGGTCGGCGCCGGCGTGCCGGGCGGCGGCGGCCATGAGTTGTAGGGCGTCGTCGGCGGCGGCGTCGGCCTGGTCGACGAGCCCGGCGGGGGCGTGGGCGCGCAGGTGTTCGACGAGCTGGTGGTAGTCGGGGTGCAGCATGACCTGTTCCAGGGCCAGGGCGGGCGTCATCGGGGTGCCTCCGCGTCGGCGTCGGGCGTCGGGTCGGCGTCGGGGTGGTAGATCCGGTACGTGTGCGTGGCGCTGTCGCCGAAGTCGTCGACGTAGCCGGCCGGGTCGCAGTCGAGGGGCACGACCGTGCCGTCGGCCTTGAGCCCCCAGCCCACCAGCGGCTGCGACCACTCGCCGCCGCTGGCGGTCTTCCACGCCACCCGCCACCCGTCGGCCGGCACGATGGCGACAAGGTCGGCGTGCGGGTGAGGCTCGACGCCGTCGAAGTTGCGATACCTGTCGGCGCGCACGAGTTCGCCGGTCTTCTCGCTGACGACCAGGGGACGGCCTTCGTCGTCGAACGCGACGAGCGGCAGGTAGGTGTGGTGGGTCGAGTTGGCGTTCTTGTACCGGGCGGCGAGCCCTCGCGGTGCGGGGATCATCGGGGTGCCTCGCAGTTCTGGTAGTGGGCGGTGGTGTCGATCGGCCATCCGCAGTCGGGGCAGGGCGGGGCTTCGTCAGGCCACAGGGAGGGGTCGGCCGCCCCGCCGGGCATCGGTGCCGGTCGATCTGGCAAGGGTGGCAAGGCTGAATCCTGGAACCCCTCGCGCGTATAGGAGTCTGCGTTCACCGGAATCTGCCTTGCCACCCTTGCCACCGGTTCGTCGGGCGCACGTTCGGGCAGGTCGCCGGGGGTGTCCCCCTCCGTGGCGAAGCGGACGCCCACCGGCTGAGCCGGGGCGGCGGTCAAGGGCTCAGCGGTGGTGGGTGGGGTGCGCTGCGCCGGGACGGCCGGGCCGTTTCCAGATTTGTCAGTAACCAGAAGCGTCGGGGACCTCTCTTCCTTAATCCCAGAATCACTGGTACTGACATTTCTGGAAACGAGGGTCTTGAGCGCCTGCTGATCAACTTCGTCGGAAAGCCGGTAGAGCCACCCGGGCCGCTTGTCCTGCTGCTCTTGCACGAGCAGGCCGAGCAGGTGCAGCGCCTGGAGCTCCCGGTCAACGGTGTTGTGCGGCTTCTGGAGCCGCTTGCGCACGTCAGTCGTGGTTGACCCGGGGTTGTCGAGCAGGTCGGCGAGGATCGCCAGCCGCAGCGGGGGCATGGAGTCGCCCGCCACCCGCACCGCCGTCGACAACGCCCTGTCCCGGGGCATGCCCACCGCCAGGCCGCCGCGCACGATCTGGCCGAGCATCTTCGCGAACCGCGTCGGCATCTCCGGCGCGTGCGCGTCGATGACGTTGCCCTGATAGTCGCGCTCGACCGCCGTCCGGGCGAACGTCACCAGGTCGGCCACCGCCAGCAGTACGTCCATGTCGGCGTCGATGAGATGCGCCCGGACGGGCTCCATGCCGTCGATCAGCTCTCGGACCGCCGCGGCCAGCTCGGCGCGCATCTCCGTCTCGTGGTTCACGTTGCTGAGCGCCTGACGCCCGGCGGCGAGCCGCCCGGTACTGGAATCGACCCGGACGAGGGCGAACCGGTCGCCCATCGCCGAGATGACGGAGTGAGCGGCGTCGTAGGCGGTGGTTACCGCGCCGACCAGCACGATGCGGCCTTCCCAGGTGAGGGTCCGCCCGCCGCCGGTGCCCACGTTGCGCTCCCACCGACCGTCGTACACCTCACGCAGGGCAGCGAGCACGGACGCGCGCATGTCGCGGTTCATCGACAGGATGGACGTGAAGTCCTTGACGACGAGGACCCCGGACGGGCCGATCTTCCGCAGCAGGCCGCCGGTCGCTCCCTTCTCCTTGTCCTGCTTCGGCGTCGCGGAGAGCAGCGCGCCTTCGCTGGTGATGGTGCTGGTGATGTGCGCCCCGATGCCAGCCAGAGAACCGACCGTCTCGGTCTTCGCGTTCCCCGATCCGGAGATGACGAGCAGCCACGGAGGGTCGCCGCCGAGTCGTTCGGTGGCCGCGACGGAGAGCACGGCGTCGAGCGAGCCGATGTCGTACTCGGCGCCGAGCCACCGGCGGAACACCGCGTGTGCGGCGTCCACGCCGGTCTGCCGGGCGTATGCCTCGTGTTCGGGCGTGCCCGGCGGGAACGGGTTGGTCATGCTGGTTCCCCGATCGGGCTGTCGGGCGTGCGGTGTCCGCCGCCGAGCCGCCGTACGCAGCCGCACGGGTGCGGCTCGCCGATGTGCTGGAGGTAGTCGGGGCGGGCGTCGACGACCTGGGCGTGGCCGAGGCGCAGCCCGCCGCCGCCGGGGACCGCGACGGCCGGCCAGTCGGGGTCGTCGAAGCGCAGCGGCGGCGCGGGTCGCGTGCCGGGCAGGCTGGCGATCCGCTCGGCGACCTTCTGTTCGTGGGTGAGCCGGGCGCGGGAGCGCCAGGTGGTGAGTTCCAGGGCGGCCAGCTCGGCACGCTCGTGCGCGCGGCCCAGCTCGAAGGCGAGGGCGGCGGCGTCCTGGAGGTCGGCCGCGCGGCGGGCTGCGCATCCGCCGGGCGGGCACCATCCGGCGATAGGTCGCGGCGTGGCGACGTCGGCCGTTACGCTGGCGGTGGTCGCCGACATGACCTCTGATGAGCCCCCGGGAGCCTGCCCAGCGCCGGGGGTTCGTCGCGTCTGGGTCATGCAGCCGCCCTCCGCGGGGCGGGGGTACGCGCTGCGTGCGTACCCTGCTCGTCCTGGTCGACGCGGACCCAGCCGCCCCGCCGGCCAGCCCTCCGCCATCGAGGGCTGTGCGCCACGTTGTGGATCGGGTCCTCAGCCTTGATGGCCCGAACCTCCGCGTCGTGAGCGGTGGTCCAGGAGCACGCACGGCCCATGTCGTCGACCTCCCACGACTGCACTTCGGGGTACCACTTCGACGTGCGTCGGTGACCCTTGACGCGTTCGTGCAGGCAGGTCGTGATGCCGACGTAGAGCAGACGGCCGGCGTGGTCGTATGCGCGATACAGGTACATCACGCCGCCGCCTTGCTCTGCTCCCGACGCAGCTTCTCGATGTACTGCGCGATGGCGGTCTGAGGAATGCGGCGGCTGCGGCCGATCTTGACGCTCTCTACCTCGCGGCTGCTGATCAGGGTGTACATCGTTGCTCGGCCGATGCCGAGCTGCTTTGCGGCCTGCTCGGGGGTGAGTAGCAACGGCTCCATGGGGGTGCTCCCTCGTTACCGAAGTCCTGCCCAACTTGATCGGGCGATGTGCCGGCCAAGTTACGCGTCTGCCCCAGTCCGCGCAAGTTGGCTAGCATCTGCGCGTGTCTCGCCTTCCTTGCGCGCACAACCCCCCGCACCTACTGTGGCGGCATGCACTTTGACCTGATCACGGTCGTCGCGGACGGCTGGGTAGAGCTGCGGCTTGCTGGCCCCGGTGACCATCCAAGGGTGCTCGCCAGGGTGGGGGAGCGGGATGGCCGCCGGGCCGTCGACGCCGTGATGGTGGCCGGCGGCCCGCTCGACTCCCAGGCGCTGCGCTCGATCCCCATGGCGCGCATCGAATCGGCGCTCAACCACCCGAAGTTCGGCATGCTGAACGCGAAGCTTGCCGTTGATGACGACGTGCTCCGCAGCCTCGCTGACCGGGGGCACCTGTTCCCCGAGGAGTTCGCGGCGATCGATGCGGCCTTGGGTGCCTACCTGGAGAAAGCCCCACAGCCCAGCGGGGAGACCCCTGGAGCCAGCCACGCGTGGAGGCGACGCCGGAAGCCGCTGACCAGGCCGGACGGGTCGAACCCCGATGGGTTCTACCGCCAGGTTGCCGATGCGTACAACGACCTCATCGTGTCAACGTCCGCCCCGGCACCGATCCTGGCGGAGGAGGCGAGCGTGCCGGTGCCGACCGTGCATCGGTGGATCGCTGAGGCCCGCCGTCGTGGCCACCTCCCGCCCGCTCGTCGGGGGCGTGCGGGATGACCAGCGGACGCAGGGCGAACGGACGCAGCTCGATCTTCAAGGGCTCTGACGGCCGCTGGCACGGCTACGTGACCATGGGCGTGAAGGACAACGGCCGCACCGACCGCCGGCACGTCCAAGGGCCTACCGAGAAGGTCGTCACGGCGAAGGTGCGCGAGCTGGAGCGCAAGCGCGACGACGGCACCGCCACCGCTGCGGGGAAGTCGACCACGGTGGGGGAGTGGTTGGCGTACTGGCTCGACAACATCGCCGCGCGGAAGGTGCGCCCGTCGACGTTGCAGGGCTACCGGTCGAAGGTGACCGCGCACCTGGTGCCGGGCATCGGGGCGCACCGGATTGACCGGCTGCTACCGGAGCACGTCGAGAAGTTCTACCGCAGCTGCGAGAAGGGCGGCATGGCGCCGGCGACGGTGCTGCAACTGCATCGGATCCTGTCGCGGTCGTTGAAGGTGGCGCACCAGCGCGGCCGGGTGGCACGCAACGTGTGCGAGCTGGTCGACGCGCCCAGCCTCAGCCGCGAGGAGGTGCAGCCGCTCACCACGGCGGACGCCCGCGCGATCCTGGCGGTGCTCGACGCCCGGCCGCAGCGGCGCAACGCTGCCCGATGGTCGGTGGCGCTCGCTCTGGGTCTGCGGCAGGGTGAGGCGTTGGGCCTGCTGTGGGACCACGTCGACATCGACGCCGGGGTGATCCGGGTTCGCTGGCAACTGCAACGGCTCACGGGGTACGGGCTCGTCCTGGTCGAGCCGAAGTCACGGGCGAGCAAGCGGAGCATCGTGCTGCCGGAGCAGCTGGCCGCCGCGCTGCGGGAGCATCGTGCTGCCCAGGAGGCGGAGCGGGAGCACGCGCGCAGCTTGTGGGACGGCCAGGTGTCGACCCTCGACGGCCGCCAGCTCGACGGCCTGGTCTTCGCGTCGGTGACGGGCCGGCCGATCGACCCGCGGGCGGACTGGGCGGGGTGGAAGTCTCTGCTGCGGTCGGCGGGCGTGCGGGATGCCCGCCTGCATGACGCGCGGCACACAGCGGCGAGCATCCTGCTGGCGCAGGGCGTGGCCGCCCGGGTGGTGATGGAGCTGCTCGGACACTCACAGATCGGGCTCACGCTGGGTACTTACTCGCACGTCGCACCGGAGCTTTCCCGGGCGGCGGCGGAGGGCATCGGCGGCGCCCTGTGGAACTAAATTGCAACGGGAACTGCAACGGACTTCCCCGGACGCCAGTCGATGGGTTACAGTCGTCGCAGGTGAAGAACGGTGCGCCCGGCAGGATTCGAACCTGCGGCCTTGGGATTAGAAGTCCCCTGCTCTATCCGCTGAGCTACGGGCGCGCGGCGTGCGTGTCGCGCCAAGAGGGTACCGCCGACCCGCCCGCGATGGGAGGAACGGGTGCGTGCCGGCCCAGGGTGGCCCGGGTGGGGCGTACCCGGGAAGTGGTTTCAGCCGCTCGTGGCGGCGACGCCGGCCGGGTCGGCGTCGGCCGGCCGCCGACTCCCCGGCAGTGAGCCGGCAGCCCCGGAAACAGCACCGGCCGCGCCGGAAACAGCACCAGCGGAGGCAGCGTCGGGGCCGGCGGTGGTCGGGCCGGTGGCGAGGAAGGCCTCGGCCCAGCGGCCGACCTCGGCGAAGACGCGTTCCCGGACGGCCGGGCCGGAAAGCGTCAGGTCGTGCATGCCGCCGTCGAAGCGGGCCAGCGTGACGTGTGGGCCGAGGCGGGGGGCCCAGCGGACCATGTGTTCGACGTCCAGGACGGCGTCGGCCAGGGCGGCGGACTCCTGCCAACGGCGGCCCCGGAAGCTGCGGGTGGAGCAGGCCAGCAGCACCGGCACCGGGATGGCCAGGCCGGAGCGCAGTTGCCGTTGGGCGTTGCGGATGGCGTTGAGCCAGCCGGCGCGTACCGGAAAGCCGCCCAGCGGTTTCCAGGCCAGGTCGTAGCTCCACTCGCCGTGGTGGTCGGCGTGCAGGCTCTCGCCGTACACGGTGGCCAGGCCGAGGGGGAGGATCCGGCGCGGCGCGCGGCGGCCGAGCCGGGCGACGGCGGCGACCAGCGGGCGGCGGACCAGCCAGGGGGCGTTGATGTCGAAGAACGGGCTGTTCAGCACCAGGCCGTCGACGCCGCCGGCGGCGCGGCGGGCGTGTTCCCAGACCGAGAGGATCAGGCCGCCGGTGGAGTGACCCATGCCGAGTACGGTGTCGTGCCCGTCGGCGCGGACGATCTCGACGGCGGCGTCCAGCTCGGGGAAGTAGTCGCTGAGGTCGCAGCAGAAGTTCGGGGTCTGGTGCGGCAGCAGACTGCGACCGTACTTTCGCAGGTCGAGGGCGTAGAAGTCCCAGCCGCGCTCGACGAAGAAGTCGGCCACGTGGGTCTGGAAGAAGTAGTCGACGAAGCCGTGCACGTAGAGCACGGCCCGGCCGGTCGGGCGGTCGGCCCGGCGGCGGACCAGGGTGGCGACCACCGCGCCCTCGTCGTCGGTGCCCAGGTCGATGGTGTGCCGCTCGTACGGCGGCCCCAACACGTCCGGTTCCACGTCCGTGACGGTACGCCCGCAGTCGTACCCGGCGGTAGCCCCGGTGGTGAGCGCCACCGCGGACCGCGACGCACCGCGCCCCCGGACCGGCCGGATCGGGCCTGGTCCGGGGGCGCGGAAGACCACCGGGGTACGCCTCAGGCCGGGTCGGCCTCGGCGCGCGGCTGGCCGGGCTCGGGCAGCTCGACCGGCTCGGTGACGACCGGTACGTCCCGGAGGTGCTTGTTGTTGCGCGGCTCCTGGCGGGTCTTCTGGTCGTTGAGCTTGCGACGCAGGTCGTCCCGGACGTCGTTCAGCGCGGCGTGCAGGTCGATCTCGCTGGAGGTGGTGACGATCTTCTGCCGGCCGGCGATCCAGCACTCCAGGGTGACCCGCTGCCCCCGGGCCTCGCGGTCCTTGACCGAGACCTCGATCTCGGTGGCGTCGGCGTGGAACGTGGCCAGCCGGGAGTCCAGGGTGGCGAACTGCTCGGCGATCCAGTTCCGGTCGCCCTGCGAGAACCCGGCACCGACCCGCAGGCACTCGGCCACGGTCGCCGGGTTCGCCACGGCGCTCATCGCCGCACCTCACCCTCGGCGCGGACGGCGGTCGTACCCAGTGGGCAGAAAGTCATCTTCCGTGGCCCTTTCGATCGGACGGGCCACCCCGAGGGGCGGGGACCGTCGTTGGTGCTCTGTTGTCCGAAGCTGTACCCAACCCGGCGGCGTCCGGAACGTCCGATGCTCACGAGTTCCCGAGCCGCCGCGCCCGGTCGAGCAGCGCCCGCCGGTGGGCGCGGGCCCGGACCAGCGTCCCGGCCGCGGCGACCACAGCGACCGCGCCCACCCCGAGGGCGGTCAGCACCGCCGCCGGCCCGGCCTGGGCTGCCGTGACGGCCACCGTGGCGGCGCTCACCGTGACGCTGGCCACCAGCGCGAGGCCGGCGGCGATCACCCGGTCGGCGGCGAAGAGCGGTCGCCGCGCCAGCGTCCAGCCGGCGACACCGGCCCAGGCCAGGCCGAGGACGATCACCCCGGCGAAGGCGATCCGGGTACGGGTGGGCAGCGGGTCCGGTTCGGTGGCCCAGAGGGTGCTGACCAGGATGGCCATGGCGAGGCCGCCGAGGCCGGCGACGACCAGCGCCACCCGGCGGGGCAGGGCCAGGCCGCGCAGCACGTCGTCCGGGGTGAATCCGGGGCGGTCGGTCATTCGTGGTATCCCTTCTCGACGAGCTGGGCGTGCAGCATCCGGCGGGCGCGGTGCAGGCGGGACTTGACCGTGCCGGGCGGCACCTGCAACACCTCGGCACAGTCGGTGAGCGGGAAGTCGTACAGGTAGAACAGCACCAGCACGTCCCGCTCCCGGGGCGGTAGGCCGGCCAGCCCCTCCTCGACCTGCCGCCGGTCCAGCACCCCGGGCACGTCGTCCGGGACGGCCTCGTCCGCTTCTGCGGTCTCGTCGGGATGCCCGGCGGTTGGGGACTCGGCCCGGCCGTACCGGTCCCGTAGGTGGTTGAGCACCGCCCGGCGGGCGATGGTGAACAGCCAGGGGGTGAAGCGGTCCGGCTCCCGCAGCCGGGGCAGCGACCGCAACGCCGCAGCCCAGGCCTCCTGGGCCACGTCGTCGGCCGCGCCCGGCGCGTCGAGCAGACGTCGTACGTACCGCCAGAGCGGCTCGTGCCACCGGTCGACCAACTCGCCCAGCGACCGCCGGTCACCGAGCTGCGCCCGTACGACCAGCAGCGCGTCAGATCGCGGTACGTCCACCCCGGCTCCTCTCGGATCGAATCGTCATGTGCGGACAGTCGGCGATCGGGCGGTCGAGGTTCACCGGCGGCTCCGACCGGGCTGACCAGGGAGACGGTGTCGCCTAGCACAAATGTCGATGATCAGGCGGTTGTCCACAGCCGGGTCGGTCGTCCACAGCCAGGCCGATCGTGGTGGACCCGGTCGGGTGGCCGGGCGAGTCTCGACCCACCGAGTTGTCCCCTTCCCCAGGGAGAAACGATGTACGACACCAATGTCACGATCATCGGCAACGTTCTGACCGCCCCGGAGTGGCGGCGTACCGCCCAGAGCAACACCCTGGTGGCCAACTTCAAGGTCGCCTCGACCGCCCGTCGGCTGGATCGGGAGAGCGGGCGCTGGGTCGACGGCAACAGCCTGCGGGTCCGGGTCAACTGCTGGCGCCGGCTGGCCGAGGGGGTGGCCGCCTCGGTGGCCGTCGGCGACCCGGTGGTGGTGGCCGGGCGGCTCTACACCCGGGACTGGACCGACGAGGCCGGCAACCACCGCACCCTCTACGAGTTGGAGGCGGTGGCGGTCGGCCACGACCTGTCCCGGGGGCGCAGCCGCTTCGCGCGCAACCGGCCCACCACCACGACCAGCGCCACGGCCGACTCCGAGGCGGAGCACCGGGTGCACGGCGAGCCGACCGAGGCGGTCCCCGCCGAGCAGGCCCCCGCCATCTTCGACGACACCCCGTTCGACGAGGAGTTCGAGCTGCCGAGCCTGCGTGCCCCGCGACCCGGCCCGTCGCCCCTGGACATGCCCCCCTTCGGCGGCCCGGCCGCTGGCGGATCCCCGGCCGGTGGTGACGGTGCTGGGGAGGACGAGGAGCTGTCACCGTTCGGCACGGAAGCCGTCGGGGGAGACCTCGACGCCGTTCCCGACCCGACGGCCCGGCGCGGCGATGCGGCAGTCCCGGCCAGCGCGGAGGAGCCGGTCGGACCGGGTGGCGAGACGGCGGACGAGCCGCTGGGGCAGGACCGGCCGGCCCGCCGCCGGGGGCGTGGGCGGGTGCCGACGCCGGCCTGAGGGCGGGGCGGCGCATCCGTCGGATCGGCCGACGGTGACGCACCGTAGCCCGTGACGCAGCGTAGGACTAGGCTGGCCGCCCAAAGGGGGTGACGGAGTGCGACAGACGTTGGCTGCGGCGAACGCGGTGGGGCTCGTGGCGGGGTACGCCCTGGACACGCTGCTCGGTGACCCCCGACGGTGGCATCCGGTGGCCGGGTACGGGCAGGCCGTCGCTGCCCTGGAGCGGCGCACCTACCGGCCCGATCCGTTGGCCGGCGCGGTCTTCACCGGGCTGGCGGTCGGCGCTCCGGTGCTGCTCGGGGTGGCCGCCACCCTGGCCACCCGGCACCGCCCGGTGAGCCGGGCGGTGCTGGTCGCGGCCGGCACCTGGACCGTCCTCGGTGGTCACACGCTGCGTCACGAGGCGACGGTGATGCGGCGGGCCCTGCGCCGGGGCGATCTGCTCGCCGCCCGTAACCGGCTCGGGCACCTCTGCGGCCGGGATCCCGCACTGCTGGAGGAGCCGGAGCTGGCCCGGGCCACCGTCGAGTCCGTCGCCGAGAACACCTCCGACGCCGTCGTCGCACCGCTGCTCTGGGGTGCGTTCGCCGGGTTGCCCGGCCTGCTCGGCTACCGGGCGGTCAACACCCTCGACGCGATGGTGGGCCACCGGTCGCCCCGCTACGCCCGCTTCGGCACCCCGGCGGCCCGCCTGGACGACCTGCTCAACCTGGTGCCCGCCCGGCTGACCGGGCTGCTGACCATCGCGGTGGCGCCCACCGCGCACGGCGAGCGGGAACAGGCCTGGCGGGTGTGGCGCCGGGACCGCAACGACCACCCCAGTCCGAACGCCGGGCAGTGCGAGGCGGCGATGGCCGGGGCGCTCGGTGTCCGGCTGGGTGGGCGCAACGTGTACTTCGGACGCAGCGAGGTGCGTCCCTTCCTCGGCGACGGGCCCCGGCCCGAGGCCCGGCACCTGAAACGCGCGGCTCGGATCTCCGGCGCGGTCGGGCTCGCCGCCCTCGGGGTGGCCGCCGTCTATCCGGTGACCCTGGGCCGCCTGGTGGCCCTAGCCGCCCGGCACGGCCGCAGGACGGTCGCCCGGCACGGCCGCAGGACGGTGGCCCGGACGGCCGGGGCGGTGACCGGCCGGTGGTGAGCGGGGGCGGGCTGCTGGTCGCCGGCACCACCTCCGACGCCGGCAAGAGCGTGCTGACCGCGGGCATCTGCCGCTGGCTGCGCCGGCGTGGAGTGAAGGTGGCGCCGTTCAAGGCGCAGAACATGTCCAACAACTCGGCAGTCGTGGTCGACGCCGACGGCCGGGGCGGCGAGATCGGCCGGGCCCAGGCGATGCAGGCCGCCGCCTGCGGGATCGCCCCCGACCTGCGGTTCAACCCGGTGTTGTTGAAGCCGGGCAGTGATCTGTCCAGCCAGGTGGTGCTGCTCGGCGAGGCCGTCGACACGGTCACCGCCGGCAACTTCCGCAGCCTGCGGCCCCGCCTCGCCGAGACCGCGTACGCGGCGTTGGCCGAGCTGCGGTCCGCGTACGACGTGGTGATCTGTGAGGGGGCCGGCAGCCCGGCGGAAATCAACCTACGGGCCGGCGACTACGTCAACATGGGGCTGGCCCGGACCGCCGGCCTGCCGACGATCGTGGTCGGTGACATCGACCGGGGCGGCGTCTTCGCCTCGATGTTCGGCACCCTCGCGTTGCTGGACCCGGCCGACCAGGCCCTGCTCGCCGGCTTCGTGATCAACAAGTTCCGGGGTGACCTCGGGCTGCTCCGACCGGGGCTGGACATGCTGCGTCAGGTGACCGGCCGTCCGACGTACGGGGTGGTGCCCTGGGACGTCGACCTGTGGCTGGACGCCGAGGACTCGCTCGCCTACGGTCGCGTGCTCGGCCGGCCGGCGGCCCCGCACGGCACCGAGTGGCTCGACGTCGCGGTGGTCCGGCTGCCCCGGATCAGCAACGCCACCGACGTCGAGGCGCTGGCGAGCGAACCGGGCGTACGGGTCCGGCTCACCGTCGAGCCCGCCGAACTCGCCGCCGCCGACCTGATCGTGCTGCCCGGCACCAGGTCCACCGTGGCCGACCTGACCTGGCTACGCGAGACCGGCCTCGCCGACGCGATCCTCACCCACGCGGCAGCCGGTCGCCCGCTGCTCGGCATCTGCGGCGGCTTCCAGATGCTCGCCCGGGTCATCGACGATCCGGTGGAGAGCCGCCGGGGCAGCGTGCCGGGGCTGGGGCTGCTCCCCGTCGAGATCACCTTCGCCGCACGCAAGACCGTCCGCCAGTCGGTGGGCACCGCCGCGACCGGGGCCCCGGTGCGCGGCTACGAGATCCACCACGGGTACGTCTCCGCAGCCGACCCGGCCCTGCCCGCCCTGTTCACCGGCGTGCCCAACGGTGGCGCGGGTGACGGTCGGGAGGGAGCGGTGCTCGGGGCGGTGCACGGCACCCACTGGCACGGTGCGTTCGAGTCCGACGAGTTCCGGCGCGGATTCCTCACCGACGTCGCCCGGCTCGCCGGCCGGCACGGGTTCCGCCCCGCGCCGGCCACCTCCTTCGCCGCCGCCCGGGAACGCAGCCTCGACCTGCTCGGCGACCTGGTCGAGGAACACCTGGACACCGACGCGCTCTGGCAGCTGATCGAGTCCGGCCCGCCCGCCGACCTGCCCTTCGTCCCACCCGGCGCCCCCAGGCCGGCCGGTGGCGTCGTTGCCGGTACCGGCCAGGGGCCTCGCACCGGTGGTGGTCAGTAGCGGACGTCGGCGGGCTGGTCGGAGGTGGGCAGGCCGGCGGCCAACCAGGCCTGCATGCCGCCGATCATGTCGGTGGCCCGGCGCAGGCCGAGCGCCTGCAGGCTCGCCGCGGCGAGGCTGGAACTGTAGCCCTGACGGCACACCACGATGATCTTCTGGTCGTACCCGGTCGCCTCGGGGATGTGCCAGGCGCTGGCCGGATCCAGCCGCCACTCCAGCACCGTCCGGTCGATCACGATCGCCCCCGGCAGTTCGCCCTGCGCCCGGCGTTGCACGTCGGTGCGGGTGTCGATCAGCAGCGCCCCGGCGCGTACCGCCTCGACGCTCTGGTGGGGGGTGAGTCGGCGTACCCCGGCTCGGGCCTGTTCCAACAGGGCGTCCACGCCCGGGCTCATCACGTCATGCGGCACCACCCGATGATGCCGTTCCCGGTGCCCGTTCGCCCCGCGAACAGCGCGATGCCACCTCCACCGTCACGCGAACGAGGCGACCCGCCCTCAGGCCGGCTGCCGACGAGGTCCGCCCGGCCCGGACGGATTCCGGCCGGCCCCGCCAGATTCCGGCCGGCCCCGCCAGATCAGGGCGGCTAGCGTCGACGAGGTGGCGGTGGCGGTGATGGAGGCGTACGCCGATCTGGCCCAACGGGTGCTGGTCGGGCCGGCGCGGTTGGGGCGTACCCGGTTGGTGGCGGTGGACGGGCCCAGTGGCGCGGGCAAGAGCGTCTTCGCGGCGCGCCTGGCGGACGCCCTGGCCACGGCGTCGGGTGCCGGGCGGCCACCGGTGGTGCACACCGACGACCTGCTCGACGGCTGGGCCGACCAGTTCAGCTTCTGGTCCCGGCTGGAGGAGTCGGTGCTGTCGCCGCTGCGGGCCGGTCGGCCCGGGGCGTACCACCGGTACAGCTGGGTGCGTCGGGCCTTCCTGCCGGCTGCGGTGCCGGTGCCGGTCGCGCCGGTGGTGGTGGTCGAGGGGGTAAGTGCGGCGCGGGCGACGGTGCGGCGGGAGCTGACCCTGTCGGTGTTCGTGACCGCGCCGGCGGCGCTGCGCCTGTCCCGGGCGGTGGCCCGGGACGGTCCGCAAATCCTGCCCGAGCTGCACCGCTGGCACGCCGGGGAGGGGGCGCACTTCGCGGTGGATGACACGGCGGGGTGCGTGGACCTGGTGGTCGACGGAGCCCCCCGACTGCCCCACGACGCCCAGCGCTACTACCTGCGCCGCCGGGCCCGCCCGACGGACCGGGGCGGTGGTCCTCGAATGGACGGGCTTGACCAGGTGCGGCACGATGCGGGGAAGTCGACGGCGACGCGTAGGGGGAGCAGATGAGCACGGACGACGCACCGGTACGCCGCCGGATCGCCCTGACCGGCATCAGCTCCCGGGCCTGGGAGCACCCGGCCGACCGGGGTGCCCTGGTCGCGCTCCGTGAGCTGCGGGGCTTCGACGACCTGGTGAAGTCGTTCTTCGGGATGTGGAACGAGCGGGCCTTCCGGCTGTCGTACCTGGCCGCCGGCATCCGGGTCGACCACCGGCAGTACCCGCGGCTGCACCAGCGGTACGCCGAGGCGGCCACCGCGCTGGACCTGGCCGAGCTGCCCGAGCTGTACGTGACGCAGTCACCGTGGCTGACCGCCGAGGCGATCGGCCTGGAGAAGCCGTTCATCGTGCTCAGCTCCGCCTGCGTGCAGCAGCTCGACGACGACGAGCTGCGTTGCCTGCTCGGCCACGAGTTGGGACACGTGGTCAGCGGGCACGCCGTCTACAAGACGATCCTGATGCTGCTCACCCGCTGGACGGCGAACCTGAGCTGGTTGCCGGTCGGCGCGTTGGCGTTGCGCGGGATCAGCGCGGCGATGCTGGAGTGGTGGCGCAAGGCGGAACTCTCCGCCGACCGGGCCGGCCTGCTCGCCGGCCAGGATCCGGCCGCCGCGCTGCGGCTGCTGATGAAGCTCGCCGGCGGCGGCGACCTGACCCAGATCGACACCACCGCGTTCCTGGAGCAGGCCGCCGAGTACGAGGGCGGCGGTGACCTGCGGGACAGTCTGCACAAGCTCCGGATGACCGCGTGGAGCACCCACCCGGTGCCGGTGGCCCGGGCCGCGCAGCTGCGCCAGTGGGTCGACTCCGGGGCGTACGGGCGGGTGTTGGCCGGGGACTATCCGCGCCGGTCCACCGACGGTGCCGCGAAGGTGTCGGAGGAGATCAAGGCGGCGGCCGAGGCGTACCGGGAGGAGTTCGCCAGCTCGACGGACCCGCTGGTGGGGCTCCTGCGTCGGGTCGGTGACGGCGCCAGCGATCTCGGCGGGTGGATGGGCGGGGCCGCCGGCCGGGCCCGGTCCTGGATGGACGCGGCCGGCCGGGCCCGCCCGGACGCCACCAGTGGGGCCGGCGCCACCAGCGGCACCAGCACCGCCGGCCCCGGCACCGGCACCAGCACCGCCGGCCCCGGCCCCGGCACCGGCACCAGCACCGCCGGCACCGGCGCAGAACGGTAGCGGTGCGGCCGGCATAGCATGCCGGCATGACTAGACCGATCATGTCGGACGCCGAGCTGCGAGCCGCCGTCGAACGGGAGCTGCCCGGTGTCCGCGCCGACCTGGAACGCCTGGTCCGGATCCCCGGCATCGCGTTCGAGGGCTTCGACCACTCGCACGTCGAGCGGTCCGCCGAGGCGGTGGCCGAGCTGCTGCGCGGCTGCTCGTTGGAGGTGACGATCGTGGCCGCCGGCGGGCAGCCGGCGGTGATCGGCCGGCGGGCCGCGCCGCCCGGCGCGCCGACCGTGCTGCTCTACGCCCATCATGACGTCCAGCCGGTCGGTGACCTGTCCCAGTGGGAGTCCGACCCGTTCGAGCCGGTCGAGCGGGACGGCCGGCTCTACGGGCGCGGGGCCGCCGACGACAAGGCGGGCATCATGGCGCACGTCGCCGCGTTGCGGGCCTTCGGCGACGCGCTACCGGTCGGGGTGGTCCTCTTCGTCGAGGGCGAGGAGGAGTACGGCTCCGAGTCGCTGGAGCGGCTGCTCGCCGAGCACCGCGACGAGTTGGCCGCCGACGTGATCGTCATCGCCGACTCGGCGAACTGGGACGTCGGCGTGCCGGCGCTGACCACCTCGCTGCGCGGCATCGTCAACTGTTTCGTCGAGGTGCGGACCCTCGACCAGGCCGTGCACAGCGGCCTCTTCGGTGGTGCCGTGCCGGACGCCCTGACCGCCCTGTCCCGGTTGCTCGCCACCCTGCACGACGATGCGGGTGACGTGGCGGTGGCCGGCC
Organism: Micromonospora sp. WMMA1923; assembly: GCF_049179195.1. NCBI lineage: Bacteria > Bacillati > Actinomycetota > Actinomycetes > Micromonosporales > Micromonosporaceae > Micromonospora > Micromonospora sp. WMMA1923. The sequence continues at coordinate 4,362,712 of NZ_JBMHLZ010000001.1, read as the reverse complement.
TGACCAGCGGGGACGAGGCGACGGTCGACTACCCGTCGGACCGGTTCCGGGCCGAGGCCGGCCTGCTCGACGGGGTGCGGTTGATCGGTACCGGCCGGATCACCGACCGGATCTGGACCCGGCCGTCGGTGGCGGTCGTCGGCATCGACGCCCCGGCCACCGGTGCGGCACCGAACGCGCTGGTCCCGGCGGCAAAGGCCAAGCTCAACGTACGGCTCGCGCCGGGTGACGACCCGAAGCGCGCGTACGACGCCCTACGTACCCATCTTGAGGCGCACGCGCCGTGGGGCGCGCGGGTCGAGGTCACCCTGGAGCAGGACGGTGACTCCTGCGTCATCGATGCGTCCGGGCCGATGTTCGAGGCGGCCCGCTCGGCGTTCCGGACCGCCTGGGACGGCACCGATCCGGTGGACATCGGCCTCGGTGGGTCGATCCCGTTCATCGCCGACTTCCAGCGCCTGTTCCCGGAGGCCGCGATCCTGATCACCGGGGTGGAGGATCCGTACGCCCAGGCACACGGACCGAACGAGAGCCTGCACCTGGCCGAGTTCGCCCGGGTCTGCCTCGCCGAGGCGCTGCTGCTGTCCCGGGTCGCCGCACGTCCGGTCGGCTGACCGCCGGGGCAGGTGGCGGGCACCGGAGCAGGTTCGGTGTAGAAACCGTAACAGCCGGTGTGACGTGCGGGTTTGCGGCGTGTCGCGGCCCGGGTTGGGCTAGGCTTTCGAACATGAGTACGAACGAGGTGATGGTGCGGCTGGCAGCCGCCGCCGGTGCTCTGGGGGACGTGGACGTCTCCGCGTGGTCTGAGGACACGCTCAAGGAACAGCTCGGTGAACTCTCCGCCGCCCTGGTGGCACTCGACTCGGTGCTGTCCCGGGTCGCCGACGAGGTGCGGGCCCGAGGCCTGCGCGTCGAGGAGCCGGTCTCGGTCTGAGACCGGCAGCGCCGAGGCTCGGCGGTGGCGGGGACGCGCCGGGTGTCCGGCCGCTGCCGGCTTGCGGGAGCCGGCAGCGGGCGGAGCCCGGGGCGGGTGGGCCCGGACCGGTGGCGGCAACCGCCGGTCCGGGCCCAACCCCGGCGGTCGCCGGCTGAGCCGAGCCCCGGCGCGGCATCCCGTCCGGGCCGCGCCCCGCCGTGGGTGCCTGCTCCACCCGGCGTCCTGGTCCGGCAAAGCCCCGCATTGTCGCAGCCAGCTGGCAGGATGAGGTGGTGCGCTTCATCGACCTGGCGGCCACCTCCGCCGCTGTGACGGCGACCTCCGGCCGGCGGGCCAAGGTGGAGCTGCTGGCCGCCGCGTTGCGCCGGCTGGAGCCGGTGGAGCTGCCGGCCGGTTCCGGTTATCTCGCCGGGGAGTTGCGGCAACGGCAGACCGGGGTGGGCGGGGCGAGCCTGCGTGACCTGCCGCCACCGGCGGCCGAGCCGACGCTGACCGTGGCGGCGGTCGACGCCGCGATCGCCGAGATCGCCGCCGTGCAGGGCGTGGGCTCGCAGGCCCGACGCCGGGCGTTGCTCGGTGCGCTCTTCGGCGCGGCCACCGCCGACGAGCAACGGATGCTGGTCGGGCTCTTCAGTGGCGAGCTGCGCCAGGGCGCCCAGGCCGGGTTGCTGACCGAGGCGGTGGCCCGGGCCGCCGAGGTGCCGGTGAACGCCGTCCGCCGTGCCCTGCTGCTCACCGGTGACCTGCGGATGGTCGCCGGTGCCGCGCTCACCGGTGGGGCCACGGCGTTGGCCGCCTTCGGCCTCCAGGTGGGGCGCCCGCTGGCACCCATGCTGGCGGCGAGCGCCCCGTCGGTTGACGACGCGCTCGCCGTCACCGGCACCCCGGCGGTGGTCGACGTCAAGCTCGACGGCATCCGCATCCAGGTGCACCGGTCCGCGGCCGACATCGCGGTCTTCAGCCGCAGCCTCGACGACATCACCGCCCGGGTGCCCGAGGTGGTCGCCGCCGTCCGGGCGCTGCCCACCCGGCAACTGGTCCTCGACGGCGAGGCGATCGGGCTGGACGAGACCGGCCGGCCGCTGCCGTTCCAGCAGACCTCAAGCCGGGCCGCCCGGGTGGCACCGGCGGTGCGGGCCGCGGCGACCGGATCGGAGACGGTGCTGACGCCGTACTTCTTCGATCTGCTGCACCTCGACGGGGAGGATCTGATCGACCGGCCGGGGCGGGACCGGTGGGCCGCGCTCGCCGGTGCGGTCGACCCGGGGCTGCTGGTCGGCCGGCTGGCGGTCGACGACGCCCAGCAGGCCGGTGGTGCCTTCGCCGCCGCGCTCGACGCCGGTCAGGAGGGGGTGGTGGTCAAGGCTCCGGACGCCCCGTACGAGGCGGGCCGGCGCGGCTCCGGCTGGGTCAAGGTCAAGCCCCGGCACACCCTCGACCTGGTGGTGCTGGCGGTGGAGTGGGGCAGTGGCCGGCGCAAGGGGTGGCTGTCCAACCTGCATCTCGGCGCGCGGGATCCGGGCACGGGTGACTTCGTGATGCTCGGCAAGACCTTCAAGGGGCTCACCGACGAGGTGCTGGCCTGGCAGACCGAGCGGTTCCTCGCCCTCGCCGTCGAGCACGGCGACTGGGTGGTCCGGGTCCGGCCGGAGCAGGTGGTCGAGATCGCCTTCGACGGGGTGCAGACCAGCTCCCGGTACCCCGGTCAGATGGCGCTGCGCTTCGCCCGGGTGGTGCGCTACCGGCACGACAAGACCGCGGCGGAGGCCGACACGATCGACACGGTCCGGGCCATCCACGCCGGTCACCGCGGCGGCTGAGCGGGGTCGGGTCAGGCGGTGGCGAGGGGGCCGGGCCGGCTGGCGTTCAGCCGGTGGGCGCGGGGTCGGGCTCGGCAGCGCGGTCCAGGGGGCGGGTGTCGCCACCGGCGGCGCGGCGGGCCTCCCGGCGGGCCACCCAGCCGTACCCGAACAGCGACATCGCGGCGAACGCCCACCACTGCACCACGTAGCCGAGGTTCTGCCAGTTGTTGGCGTGGCCGACGGAGACCGCCTTGAAGAGCGGGTCGGCGGCCGGGGTCTGCTCGTCCAGCAGCACGTACGCCCCGTACACCGGGTAGGGCAGCTGTTCGGCCAGGCGCGGTACGGCGACCCGGCGGGTCTCCAGCAGCCCGTTGCGCCGGTCGACCGTGCCCGCGCCGCTCTCGCTCTCGTGCACCCGACCGACCACGGTCACCTCGCCGGCCGGCACCGCCGGCACCTCCGGCTGGGCGGTGGCCCCACCGGGTGCCGGCGGGATCCAGCCCCGGTCGACAAGCACGGCGGTGCCGTCGGCGAGCACCAGCGGGGTGAGCACCTCGAAGCCGACCCGGCTGTCGACGGTGCGGCCCCGGACCAGGACCACGTTCTCCGGGTCGTACCGGCCGGTCGCGGTGATCCGGGTCCAGGCGTCGGTCGAGGCCGGCGCGGGGCCGGCCGTGCCGACGCCGCCGGCCGGGGCGGACAACACCGTCGACAGCGGCACCGGGGTGGCCCGCTCGCTGGCGTCGATGCGTTCGTTGATCGCGCTGCGGTCCCGGTAGCGGTCCAGCTGCCAGTTGCCGAGCTGCACCATCGCGAACGCGGCGACCAGCGTCAACGCGAACATGCCCAGCCAGCGAGGGGTCAGGAGGAACCGGTACACAGCACGAGGTTACCCGGGGCGGCCGGGGCCGTTGACGCGCGCTCCGACCGGGCTCACGGGGTGTCGCGGGCCGGGTATCGTCACGCGGGCGGTTCCGGTGCCGGAACGCCGTCGGGTCCCGTTTTCTGCGAGGAGAGACATGACCGTCGTGCCGCGGCTCGTCCTGAGCGCCCCCTCGTCGGGGCACGGCAAGAGCGCGTTGGCGGTCGGGCTGCTCACCGCCCTGGCCGAGCGGGACCTGACCGTCACCGGCTTCAAGGTCGGCCCGGACCAGGTGGACGCGGCGTACCTCGGGTTGGCCGCCGGGCGACCCGGCCGCAACCTCGACCCCCGGCTGGTCGGCGGCTCCCGGCTGGTCCCGCTCTTCGCCCACGGTGCCGAAGGGGCCGGGCTCGCGCTGGTCCAGGGCACCATGGGCCTGTACGACAGCGTCAGCGGCCACCCCGAGGAGGAGTCCACGGCCGCCGTGGCCACCGCGCTGCGCAGCCCGGTGGTGCTGGCGGTCGACGTGGCGGCGATGGGCCAGTCGGTCGCCGCCCTGATACACGGCTTCCGGTCGTACGACGAACAGCTCTGGCTCGGTGGGGTGATCCTCACCCAGGTCGCCTCGTCCCGGCACGAGTCGATGCTGCGCGAGGCGCTGGACGACATCGGGGTGCCGGTCTACGGCGCGCTGCGCCGGCACGAGCTGCCCCCGGTGCTGCCGGCCCGCCGGCACGGCGTGGTGCCGGCGCTGAGCCGCGACGGCGAGGCGGTCCGGGCGGTGCGTCGGCTCGGTGAGGCGGTGGCGGCCACCGTCGACCTGGACCGGCTGCTGGTGCTGGCCCGCTCCGCACCGCCGCTGACCGTCGAGACCCCGCTTATCGATCCGGCCATCCTGACCGGGGAGGCGTCGATCCCTGTGGCGTCCCCGACTGCCGAGGCCCCGGGTACGGCGGCGGCCCCGGTGCCGTCCGGCCGACCGGTGGTCGCGGTGGCCGGCGGGGTGGGTGGCAGCTACGGCCACCCGGAGACGGTCGAGCTGCTGCGGGCCGCCGGCGCCGAGGTGGTGTCGGTCGACCCGCTGCGCGACGAGAAGCTGCCGCCCGGCACCCGGGCGCTGGTGGTGGGCGGCGCACTGCCCGAGACGTACGCCGAGGAGCTGTCGGCCAACCGCCGGCTCTGCATCGCCGTGGCCGAACTGGCGCGCACCGGGCGCCCGGTGGTCGCCGAGGGGGCCGGGCTGCTCTGGCTGGCCCGGGAGCTGGACGGGCTGCCGATGTGCGGGGTGCTCGACGCGACCGCGACCCGCCGCGACGGCCTGGTGATCGGCTACCGCACGGCGACCGCCCGTACCGACAGTGTGATCGCCGCCACCGACACGGTGCTGGTCGGCTACAAGCAGCACCGTGCGGTGCTCACCCCGCGGGCCGGGCAGACGCCGGCCTGGAGCTGGGAGGGTGGCACCCCGGAGGGGTTCGTCTGGCAGGGTGTGCACGCCTCCCAGCTCACCCTGCACTGGGCCGCCGATCCGGGGATCGCCACCCGGCTGGTGGCCGCCGCGACGGCCACCGCCCCGCCCCGCTGACCAGTCCCCGCCCCGCTGACCAGTCCCCGCCCGGCCCCGTTGCCCAGCCCAGCCCCGCTGATCAGCCGACGATCCGGTCCGACGGTGGGGTGAACTGGCGGGTGGGCTGGCCCTTCAGGCCGTCCCGCAGGGTCCGGGCGACCGCCTCGATCGGGATCTGGGACTGTCCGTCACCGACGGCGTTGAACGGGTTGTCCGGGTCGGAGATGAAACTCGCCGCCGCCAGCTCCGGGGTGTACGCCACGAACCAGGCCGACCGGGTGCTGTCGGTGGTACCCGTCTTGCCGGCGACCGGGCGGCCGACCGTACCCCGGACGCTGTCGGCGGTCGACCAGCCGCCGCAGCTTCCCTTGGCCGGGGTGTCCCCGGTCGGGCAGCGGGCGGCGTCGGTGGCCGCGCGGGCCGCGTCCGCGTTCACCACCTGCCGGCAGCGTGGCTTGGCCACCTCGGAGCCGATGCCGGAGGCCGTCCGGTACATGGTCGGGGTGCCGTCGCGGTTGTTGATGGTGGTGACCGGCATCGCCTCGCAGTACCGGCCGTCGGCGGCGATCGCGGCGTAGGCGTTCGCCATCTCCAGCGGGGTGGCGTCGGAGACGCCGAGGGTGAACGCGCCCCACTTCGCGGCGTTCTCCGGCGAGGCGTGCTTGCGGTCCACGTCGGTACGCCAGCGCAGGCCGAGCTGCTCGGCCAGGTGGACGGCTTTGTCCGCGCCTACCTGCTCCTCCAGCCAGACGAAGTACGTGTTCACCGACTTGCCGAAGCCGGACCACATGGTCTGGGTGCCGGTCATCGCGCCGCTGGCGTTCGACGGCGCCCAGCCGTCGTAGACCTCGGAGCGGTACCGGTGCGGCGCGTTGAAGGTGGTGGACAGCGGCATCCCGGCGTTCAGCGCGGCCAGCATCGGGAACATCTTGAAGGTCGATCCGGCCTGGTAGCCGGGCAGGTCGCCGCCGCCGAGCAGGGGAGCCACCGTGTTCGGATAGTTCGCCTTGACCTTCGGTGAGGCCTCCGGGTTGCCACTCGGCGGGTTGTCGGCCAGGTCGAGGGAGTACGTCCGGTTCACCGCCATCGCCTTGACCCGCCCGGTGCCCGGCTCGGCCACCACGATGCCGTTGGCGAACGGGCTGCCGGTCCGGTCCTTCGCCCCGACGTTCTTCTCCGCCGCCGCCTGGATCTTCGGATCGAGGCTGAGCACGATCCGGTAGCCGCCCCGGCGCAGCTTGTCCATCCGTTCCAGCCGGTTGTCGCCGAACGCCGGCTGCGCGCTCCACCAGTTCTTGAAGTAGTCGCAGGCGAAGCCCCAGCTGTTGTACTTCTCCGGGATCGAGGCGCAGTCGTTGGGCGGGTCGGTCAGCTTCAGCCTGATCGGTTCGGTCTTGGCCTGTGCGGCGGCGTCCGGGGAGAGGTAGCCGAGCTGGGCCATCCGGTCCAGCACGTAGTTGCGCCGTCCGGTGGCCTCCTGCTGGTCGGAGCTGGCCGGGTCGTACTCGGAGGGGGACTTGACCAGTCCGGCGAGGGTGGCGGCCTCGACCGGGCTGAGATCCTTCGGCGTCTTGGAGAAGAAGATCTCGCTGGCGGCGTAGATGCCGTACGCCCGGTGCCCGAAGTACGCCGAGTTGAGGTAGCGCTCCATGATCTCCGGCTTGCTCAGCTCCTTTTCCAGGTCGACCGCCATCCGCATCTCCTTGATCTTGCGGATGCTGGTCTGCTGGGTGGCCTCCTGGACCTCCTTCGGTGTGGTCGCGCTGTCCCGCAGCGCCATCCGGACGTACTGCATGGTCAGCGTGGAGGCGCCCTGGGACACCCCGCTGGAGTTGGCGTTGGCGACGAAGGCGCGGGCCACGCCCTTCGGGTCGACGCCGTGGTGGGTGTAGAAGCGGGAGTCCTCGGCGGCCACGATCGCCTGCTGGATGTTGGGCGACATGTCCGACAGCTTGGTGTACTGCCGGTACTCCTCGTAGAACATCGTCAGCAGGGTGGTGCCGTCCGGGGCGTACAGGTAGGAGGTCTCGGCGGGCAGGGCGGTGCTCAGCAGCTTGGTCTTGGCCTCCACGGCGTGCGCGGTGGCCTTCGCGCCGAGACCGGTGGCGGCGGCCAACGGGTACGCGGCGGCGGCGACCACGACACCGGCGATGAGCCCGGCGCGTAGGAGTGGAACGAGACGACCAGCGGCGGAAAGGGGTCGGTTACTCACCAGGTCAAGTTATGACATTTCCGATACGTACCTGAGAAATATTCATAAACGGCGGTGTGGTGACGCGGCCCACGCCGGCACCGGCTGTCCCGCGCGCCGCCTTCCCGGCAGGATCGCGGACATGCGCGGTGAGTTGCTCGACGCCGGACCGGACCCCGGCAGTGCCGGCGATGGGCCAGGCCTCGGCAGTGCCGGCGATGGGCCAGGCCTCGGCAGTGCCGGCGATGGGCCGGACCTCGGCAGTGCCGGCGTAGGGCCGGACCTCGGTCACCACGGGGACGCCGAGGTGGGCGAGGGCCTGGTGGACCTGGCGGTCAACGTCCGGCGTGAGCCGCCGCCGCCCTGGCTGGCCGGGCCGATCGCGGCCACCCTCGCCGACCTGGCCCGCTACCCCGACCCCCGGCCGGCCCGCGCCGCCGTCGCCGCCCGGCACGGCCGTCACCCGGACGAGGTACTGCTGACCGCCGGGGCCGCCGAGGGCTTCGTGCTGCTCGCCCGCGCCCTGACCGGGCTGCGTCGACCGGTGGTGGTGCACCCGCAGTTCACCGAGCCGGAGGCGGCGCTGCGGGCGGCCGGGCACCGGGTCGAGCGGGTGCTGCTCGATCCCGCCGACGACTTCCGGCTCGACCCCGCCCGGGTGCCCGTCGACGCCGACCTGGTCATGATCGGCAACCCGACCAATCCCACGTCGGTGCTGCACCCCGCGGCGACGCTGGCCGCGCTCGCCCGGCCCGGCCGGATCCTGGTGGTCGACGAGGCGTTCGCCGACACCACCGTCGTGCCCGGCGTACCCGGTGAGCCGGAGTCCCTGGCGCACCGCCGTGACCTGCCCGGCCTGGTGGTGGTGCGGAGCCTGACCAAGACCTGGGGGCTGGCCGGGCTGCGCATCGGGTACCTGCTCGGCGAGGCGGCGCTGCTCGCCCGGCTGGCCGCCGCCCAGCCGCTCTGGGCGGTCTCCACCCCGGCGCTCGCCGCCGCCACCGCCTGCGCCAGCGGCACCGCCGTCGCCGCCGAACGCGCCATCGCCGCCCGGCTCACCGCCGACCGCGACCACCTGGTGGCCCGCCTGTCCGACCTGCCCGGGGTACGCGTCGCCGGCCGCCCGGCCAGCGCCTTCGTCCTGATCCGGCACCCCGACGCCGCCCGGGTACGGCTGACGTTGCGGCAGCGGGGCTGGGCGGTACGCCGGGGCGACACCTTCCCCGGCCTCGGTCCGGAATGGCTACGGGTGGCCGTACGGGACCGGGCGACGACCGACGCGTTCACCGAGATACTGGCGGAGATCCTGGAGGCGTGATGCTGGAGAGCACGATCGCGGCGATCGAGCCGCCCGACGAGTCGGCGATGGCGGCCGCCCGGGAGCTGCAGGGCCGGCTGACCAAGCCGGCCGGCTCGCTCGGCGCCCTGGAGGAGCTGTCGGTCCGCCTCGCCGGCCTGGCCGGGGCCTGCCCGCCCCCGCTGCCGGAGCCCGCCGCGGTGGCGATCTTCGCCGGTGACCACGGCGTGCACGCCCAGCGGGTCACACCCTGGCCGCAGGAGGTGACCGCCCAGATGATCGGCAACTTCCTGGCCGGGGGAGCGGTGGTCAACGCCTTCGCCCGGCAGGCCGGCGCCCCGGTCACCGTGGTCGACGTCGGCGTCGCCACCCCGCTGCCCGACGCGCCGGACACCGCCGCCGGTGGGCTGCCCCGGCTGGTCGTGGCGAACGTCCGGCGCGGCACCCGGGACCTGGCGGTCACCGCTGCCCTGACCCGCGACGAGGCCCGCGCCGCCGTACAGGCCGGGACCCGGGTCGCCGACGAGCTGCTCGACGCGGGGGCCCGGATCCTGGTCACCGGGGACATGGGCATCGGCAACACCACCCCGGCCGCCGCCCTGATCGCCGCCTTCACCGGGGCCGACCCCGCCGAGACGACCGGCCGGGGCACCGGCGTGGACGACCCGACCTACGCCCACAAGGTCGACGTGGTGCGGGCCGCGCTGCGCCGGCACGACCCCGACCCGGCCGACCCGCTGGGCGTGCTCGCCGCCGTCGGTGGACTGGAACACGCCGCGCTGACCGGGCTGATCCTCGCCGCCGCCGCGCGCCGCCGACCGGTGCTGCTCGACGGGGTGATCGCGGTCAGCGCCGCACTGGCCGCCGTCGCGCTCGCCCCCGCCGCGGTCGGTGCCCTGGTCGCCGGGCACCGCTCCGCCGAGCCGGGGGCCACCGTGGGCCTGCGCCACCTCGGCCTCGACCCGCTGCTCGACCTCGGCCTGCGCCTCGGCGAGGGCACCGGTGCGCTGCTGGCGCTGCCCGTGGTCACCGGCGCGGTCCGGGTGCTGCACGAGGTCGCCACCTTCGACTCGGCGGGAGTGGCCGAGAAGTGACCGGAGCAAGCGAGCAGACCAACCCGTACCCGCTCGGGTTGCGGCTGGCCGGCCGCCGGGTGGTCGTGGTGGGCGGGGGAGCGGTCGCCACCCGCCGGGTGCCGGCGCTGCTCGACGCCGGCGCGGACGTGCTGCTGGTCTCACCCGAACTCACCCCGGCGCTACGCGCCCACGTCGACGCGGGCCGGCTGCGCTGGGAGCCACGCCGCTTCACCGCCGGCGACCTGGACGACGCCTGGCTGGTGCAGACCGCCGTGGACGATCCGGTCGCCGCCGAGGCGGTCAGCGCCGCCGCCGCCGAGCGGCGGATCTTCTGCGTCCGCGCCGACGACCGCACCGCCGCCACCGCCTGGACCCCGGCGGTCACCCGCAGCGGCCCCGTGACGGTGGCCGTGCTGGCCGGCGGCGACCCCCGCCGCGCGATGGCCACCCGCGACGCCATCCGCACCCTCCTCACCGCAAGGAAGGGCCCCCCGTTAACGCTTTCGGTAGAGCAGGGGCCCCTTGTTAACGCCGACGACGGGGTGCAGCAGCCGGTCGGGCGGGTGGCCCTGGTCGGCGCCGGCCCCGGTGACCCGGAGCTGATCACCGTCAAGGGTTGGCGGCTGCTCACCGAGGCCGACGTGGTGGTCGCCGACCGGCTGGTGCCCGGCCTGCTCCTGGACGAGCTGCGCCCCGACGTGGAGCTGGTGGACGCCTCCAAGATCCCGTACGGCCCTTCTCGGGCCCAGGAGGAGATCAACGCGATCCTGGTCGACCGGGCCCTGGCCGGTGCCTTCGTGGTCCGGCTCAAGGGCGGTGACCCGTACGTCTTCGGGCGGGGTGGCGAGGAGCTGCTGGCCTGCGCGGCGGCCGGGGTGCCGGTCACCGTGGTCCCCGGGGTGACCAGCGCGGTAGCCGTGCCGGCGGTGGCCGGGGTGCCGGTCACCCACCGTGCGGTGGCGCACGAGTTCACCGTCGTCTCCGGGCACCTCGCCCCGGACTCGCCGGCCTCCCTGGTGCGCTGGGACACTCTCGCCGGCCTGCGCGGCACCCTCGTGGTGCTGATGGGGCTGAAGAACCTGGCCGCGATCGCCGCGACCCTGATCGCGCACGGCCGGCCGCCGCAGACCCCGGCCGCGGTGATCCAGGAGGGCACCACGGACGGGCAACGCAGCCTACGGTCGACGCTCGGTACAGTGGCGGTGGACGTGGCGGCGGCCAGCCTGCGCCCGCCGGCCATCGTGGTGATCGGCCACGTGGTTGACGCCCTCGCCCCACTGGACGCCTAACCCGCCTGGCCAGCCCGGTGCGCGCGGCCAGGTTCGGCCGGGACAGCACGGTGGCCCCGGACCAGAGGTCCGGGGCCACCGTCGGCGCTGGTCAGGTCACTGCTTGAGCATGTTGTCCAGCAGCAGCGCGCACCGGATCAGACCCAGGTGGCTGTAGGCCTGCGGGTGGTTGCCCAGCCCCCGCTCGGCCAACGGGTCGTACTGCTCGGGCAGCAGTCCGGTCGGGCCCGCGGTGTCGACCATCTGGGCGAACAGCTCCTCGGCGTCGGTACGCCGACCGGTGCGCAGGTACGCCTCGATCAGCCACGCCGTGCAGATGTGGAAGCCGCCCTCCCGGCCGGGCAGGCCGTCGTCCCAGTGGTACCGGTAGACGACCGGGCCGCTGCGCAGGTCCGCCTCGATCTTCAGCACGGTCGACAGGAACCGTGGGTCGTCGCCGGGCAGCAGCCCGGAGAGGCCGATCCAGAGCGACGAGGCGTCCATCTCCTCGTCACCGTAGGCGACGCTGTACGCCTCGGCACCGGAGTGCCAGCCGTGCTCCAGCACGTTGGCGCCGATCCGGTCGCGCAGCTCCACCCACTCCGGCCGGTCCTCGCCACCGTGCTGGCGGACCACCTGCAACGCCCGGTCCACCGTCATCCAGCACATCACCTTGCTGAAGATGTGGTGCCGGGGTGGCAGGCGGGCCTCCCAGATGCCGTGGTCGGGCTCGTGCCAGCGGCGGCGGACTGCCTCGACCATGTTCTCCAGCACCCGCCACTCGGTCTCGCGTACCGAGCCACGCAGGTCGGCCACGGCGGCGAGCAGGTCGGCGATCGGGCCGAAGACGTCCAGCTGGAGCTGGTGGTTGGCCAGGTTGCCGACGCGTACCGGGCGGGAGCCGGCGTAGCCGGGCAGGGTGTCGATGACCGCCTCGGCGCCCAGTTCGTACCCGTCGACGGTGTAGAGCGGGTGCAGCCGTTCGGGGTGCCCGCCGGTGCGTTCGATGCAGCCGTCCACCCAGCGCAGCAGCGCCTCGGCCTCCTCGATGGAGCCGAGGTCGACAAGCACCCGGGCGGTCATCGCCGCGTCCCGCAGCCAGCAGTACCGGTAGTCCCAGTTGCGGACCCCGCCCAGCTCCTCCGGCAACGAGGTGGTCGCCGCGGCGAGGATCGACCCGGTGGCCTCGTGGCAGAGCCCACGCAGGGTCAACGCGCTGCGGGCGACCAGGTCCCGGGCGGTGGTCGGCAGCCGCAGCTCGGCCACCCAGTCCTTCCAGGGCTGCTCGGTGGCGGCCTGCCGCTCGTGCACGGGCAGCCGGTGGTCGTCCAGGTTGTGCGTGCCGAAGCGCAGCTCCAGCAGGGCCTGTCCGCCACTGGCGGCGAGGTCGACGACGGCCTTGGCGGTCTCGTACCCGCCGTCGTTGCTGACCTCCCAGGTCACCCCGGGGGAGTAGAGCGCGACCGGCTCGTTGGAGCCGAGCACCAGCAGCCCGTCGTCGGCGGGTTGCAGCTGCACCGCGACCTGGCCGAACTCCGGTCGCGGGGCGAACTCCAGCCGGACCTTCGAGGTGCCGGTGAGCACCCGGACCAGCGTCGAGTCCCCGGAGATGATCGCCGAACCGGCCGGCACCGAGTCGGCGGACGGCCGGTCGAGCCAGTCGGTCACGGTCAGGCCCGACCAGCGGGTCTCCAGGGTCATGGTGCCGTTGCGGTAGCGCTGGCCCAGCGGGATGCCGCCCCGCTCGGGGGCGACGCTGAAGTGCCCGGCGGGGCTGCCGCCGACCAGGTCGGCGAAGATCGCCGCCGAGTCCGGCTTGGGGTGGCAGAGCCAGGTAACCTTCGCCTCCGGCGTCAACAACGCCACGGTACGACCGTTGGCCAGCATCGAGTGCCGTTCGATCGGCACCGCCCGCTCGCCGAAGAGCCAGTGCCGCCGGGTCTCCAGCAGCAGCGCCAGGGCGCGGGCCGCCTCGATCGGCTCGGCCACCCGGTAGCCGGCCTTGGTCTCCCCGGGGCCGATCTTGATCCCGAGGTCCGGGCCCTGCAGGTTGCCGAAGGCGTTCTCATCGGTGACGTCGTCACCGATGAAGAGCACCGCGCTGGCGGAGAGCTGGGTACGCAGCTGATCGACCGCGGTGCCCTTGTGGGTGGCCACCACGGAGAGCTCGATGACCTCCTTGCCCTGGGTGACCGTGACGTCTTCCCAGGTGGCGGGGCCGGAGCGGACCGCGTCGATCGCGGCGGCGGCCACGTGCGGGTCCACCCCACGGGTGTGCACCGCGACGCTTGCCGGCTTGCGTTCCAGCCGGATGCCCGGGTGGGCGGCGGCGATGGTCCGCAACTCGTCGCGCAGCCGGGTCCGCACGGCGATCAGCTCGGGGGTGAGCCGTTCGACGAACCCGATGTCGAACTCGGAGCCGTGGCTACCGACCAGGTGCACCTCGCTGGGCAGCCGCGACAGGGCGGCCAGGTCGCGCAGGGCCCGACCGGAGACCACCGCGACCGAGGTCTGCGGCAGCGCGGCGAGCGCCCGCACGGCGGCCACCGACTCCGGTAGCGGCACCGCCTTGCTCGGGTCCTCGACGATGGGGGCGAGGGTGCCGTCGTAGTCGCAGGCGACCAGCAGTTGCGGCATCCGGGCGATCCGCCCGATGGCGGAGCGCAGTTCCGGGTCCATCACCCCGGCGATCGGAGGTGCTCCGTCGGCGACGGACGTGTTCACGCGACCTCCGTATCGGGGACACCCAGTTCGGTGAGGAACGACTTCGCCCAGTGACCCACATCGTGGGTACGCAGGTGACGCTGCATGATGCGCATGCGGCGACGGGCCTCCGGCTTCTCTACGTGCACGGCTCGCAGCAGGGCGTCCTTGACCGCGTCGGGGTCGTGCGGGTTACACAGAAAGGCCTGGCGCAGCTCGGTGGCCGCGCCGGCAAACTCACTGAGCACGAGGGCGCCACCTTGATCGGTGCGCGCCGCAACGTACTCCTTAGCCACCAGATTCATACCGTCTCGCAGGGGAGTCACCATCATCACGTCGGCCGCGACGTACATCGCGGCCAGTTCACTGCGACTGTACGACTGATGCAGGTAATGCACCGCCGGCACGCCGACCCTGCCGAATTCGCCATTAATCCGGCCAACCTCGCGTTCGACCTTGACCCGAAGTGCCTGGTAGTGCTCGACGCGTTCCCGGCTCGGCGTGGCGACCTGCACCATAACCGCGTCCGGAACTGTCAACTTTCCGTCAGCCAGCAGTTCGCGGAAGGCCTTGAGCCGCAGTTCGATGCCCTTGGTGTAGTCGAGACGGTCCACGCCGAGGATGATCGTCTTGGGATCGCCCAGCTCAGCGCGGATCTGCTTGGCGCGGGCCTGGATCGCCGGGTCGGCGGCGAGCCGCTCCATCTCCGCCACGTCGATGGAGATCGGAAATGCTCCGGCTTTGACCTGACGGCCGTCAACCTGGATCATCTGCCCCTCGTAGCGCAGCCCGAGCAGGTGACGGGCCAGCCGGACGAAGTTCTGCGCGGCCAACCGCTGCTGGAACCCGACCAGGTCCGCGCCGAGCAGGCCCCGCAGCACCTCGGCGCGCAGCGGCATCTGCATGAACAGCTCGATCGGCGGGAACGGGATGTGCAGGAAGAACCCGATCCGCAGGTCCGGGCGCAGCTCCCGCAGCATCGCCGGGACCAGCTGCAGCTGGTAGTCCTGCACCCAGACGGTCGCGCCCTCGGCGGCGACCTCCGCCGCGGCCTCCGCGAACCTGGCGTTGACCAGCCGGTACGCCTCGCGCCAGCGACGCTTGTAGGCAGGTGTCTCGACGGCGTCGTGGTAGAGCGGCCAGATGGTGGCGTTGGACTGGCCCTCGTAGTAGCGCTCCAGTTCCTCGGCGCTCAGCGGCACCGGGTGCAGACGGATGCCCTCCAGGTCGAACGGCTCCGGGGCGGCACCGGTGCCACCGGCCCAGCCGACCCAGGTGCCCTGGTGTTCGGCGAGGACCGGATGCAGCGCGGTGACCAGGCCACCGGGGCTGCGACGCCACTGCCGCCCCTCGGGTGTGCTCACCTCATCGACCGGCAGTCGGTTTGCCACTACGACAAAGGAGCTACGGACGGTCACGATCGGCCACCTCCGGCTACTGACGGGTCCACCGCGATGAGCGTAGCTGCGGCGCTTACCACCCCGTGCGGGGTTCCCTACCCGTCCCAAAGCCTGCTCAACCGATAGCGTGATCTTGTCGACACGGGCGGTCGGCGTACCCGTCTGGCTCGCCGTTCGCCGGGGTGATGTGGGCGGACGGCGCCGTACCTGTCAGGATTGACGGCGGCGTGCGTGCGGCCGGCCACCGGCCGGCGGCGGCGGGGAGAGTTCGCAGCCCGCGCCGCGCCCGCCGATCCCAGCCGCAACCTACGGAGGTAGCCCGCACCGTGGCCCAGTACATCTACGTCCTGGAAAAGGCGCGCAAGGCGCACGGCGACAAGGTCGTGCTCGACAACGTGACGCTGAGCTTCCTGCCGGGGGCCAAGATCGGTGTGGTCGGCCCGAACGGCGCCGGTAAGTCCAGCCTCCTCAAGATCATGGCAGGGCTGGACCGGCCGAGCAACGGCGAGGCCCGGCTGATGCCCGGCTACACCGTCGGCCTGCTCGCCCAGGAGCCCCCGCTCAACGAGAGCAAGACGGTCCTCGGCAACGTCGAGGAGGCGGTCGCCGAGACCAAGGAGAAGCTGGAGCGGTTCAACGCCATCGCCGAGCAGATGGCCACCGACTACACCGACGAGCTGATGGCCGAGATGGGCAAGCTCCAGGAGGAGCTGGACCACGCCGACGCGTGGGACATCGACTCCAAGCTCGAACTGGCCATGGACGCCCTGCGCTGCCCGCCGCCGGACGCCGACGTCACCCAGCTCTCCGGGGGTGAGCGCCGCCGGGTCGCCCTCTGCAAGCTGCTGCTGGAGGCTCCCGACCTGCTGCTGCTCGACGAGCCCACCAACCACCTGGACGCGGAGAGCGTCTCCTGGCTGGAGCAGCACCTGGCCAAGTACGCCGGCACCGTCATGGCGATCACCCACGACCGGTACTTCCTGGACAACGTGGCCGGCTGGATCCTGGAGCTGGACCGTGGCCGGGCCGTCGGCTACGAGGGCAACTACTCCACCTACCTGGAGAAGAAGGCCGCCCGGCTGGCCGTCGAGGGCCGCCGGGACGCCAAGATGAAGAAGCGGCTCACCGAGGAACTGGAGTGGGTCCGCTCCAACGCCAAGGCCCGCCAGACCAAGTCCAAGGCCCGGCTCGACAGGTACGACGAGATGGCCGCCGAGGCGGAGAAGACCCGCAAGCTGGACTTCGAGGAGATCCAGATCCCGCCGGGTCCCCGCCTGGGCAGCACGGTCATCGAGGCACACCACCTCAGCAAGGGCTTCGGCGACCGGCTGCTGATCGACAACCTGTCCTTCTCGCTGCCGCGCAACGGCATCGTCGGCATCATCGGCCCGAACGGCGTCGGCAAGACCACCCTGTTCAAGACCATCGTCGGGCTGGAGCAGCCGACCGGCGGCGAGGTCAAGGTCGGCCCGACCGTCTCGCTGTCGTACGTCGACCAGAACCGGCAGGGCCTGGCCGGTGACAAGACGGTCTGGGAGGTCGTCTCCGACGGGCTGGACCACCTGATGGTGGGCAAGGTCGAGATGCCGTCCCGGGCGTACATCGCCGCGTTCGGCTTCAAGGGCCCGGACCAGCAGAAGCCGACCAAGGTGCTCTCCGGCGGCGAGCGCAACCGGCTCAACCTGGCGCTGACGCTCAAGATCGGCGGGAACGTGATCCTGCTCGACGAGCCCACCAACGACCTGGACGTGGAGACCCTCTCCAGCCTGGAGAACGCGCTGCTGGAGTTCCCCGGCTGCGCCGTGGTCATCTCCCACGACCGGATGTTCCTCGACCGGGTGGCCACGCACATCCTGGCCTGGGAGGGCGACGACGAGGACCCGTCGCGGTGGTTCTGGTTCGAGGGCAACTTCGAGGCGTACGAGAAGAACAAGATCGATCGCCTGGGCGCCGAGGCGGCCCGCCCGCACCGGGTGACCTACCGCAAGCTCACCCGTGACTGACCGCTTCGTCTACCACTGCACGCTGCGCTGGTCCGACCTGGACGCGTACGGCCACGTCAACAACTCGCGCTTCCTCACCCTGTACGAGGAGGCGCGGGTGGCGTTGATGTTCGCCGGGGGCCGGGCCTGGGGGGTGGGCTCGCTCGCCGACGGGGTGGTCATCCGCCGGCACGAGGTCGACTACCTGCGCCCGGTCGACTACGCGCTGGGCCGGGCCACCGCGGAGGCGGCCCCGACCGTGCGCATCGAACTCTGGGTGGAGGAGATCAAGGCCTCCCGGTTCACCGTCGCCTACGAGCTGTACGACGGCGAGGTGCTGGCCAGCCGGGCCCGTTCGGTGCTGGTGCCCTTCGACCTGACGCGGCAGTCGCCCCGGCGGATGACCGCCGAGGAGCGGGCCTTCCTGCTGACGTACGCCCCGGCCGGCGACGCCGCCATGTCCGGCGGTGAGGGGACGACATGAGCGCGACCCACCCGGGCGGTGCGACGTCGCCGGCCCCGGCGGGCGGCGGCGGGCACGGGCTGGTCGGCACCACCGACGCCGGGGCGTTCCTGGCCCGGCTGGTCCGGTTGGCCCCCGACGCGGTGGTCCGGCTCCGGTCGGACGCGTCCGCCGGCCGTACCGCCATCTGGGCCCGGCTGCCGTGGAACGTGCTGGTGGTCCGGACGGTCACCGGGCCCGGCCCCGGCGATGCCACCGTCTCCGCCGGTGAACTGCTGGCCGTGCTCGACGGCGACGGCGCGACCCTGCCCGGCCGCCGGGACGCGCAGTGGCGCTGGCCGCTGCCCCCGCCGGCGTCCCGGCCGGTGGAGACGGTGCCGGTGGCCGAGGTACGGCGGATCGCGGCGGCGGCGGCCGGTGCGCTGCGCTCGGCCGCCGAGCACGGGGTGGCCGGCCGGGCGGTCGGCCAGCGGGCGGTCCGCGACGCGTTGTTGGACCACGTCCCGGTGCTGGTCTCCCCGGACGACTCGACAGCCGAACGCGTCGAGGTCAACCAGCGGCTGATCCAGGCGGTGGTCCGGATGGGATTCCTCGGCCGGGCCGACGCCGACGCGCCGACCGACGTCGGGGTACGGGTCGCCGGCCGATGGGTCGCCCTGGTGGGACCTTTCGGGGCGGCCTGGTCGCAGAAGGTCGCGGATCTTGTCGTCAACCCGATCCGGACTCGGCCGTTCGGCTGACCCTCGGTCGTTCTTCCGGGCTGGGGCTGCCGTTGGGGGGATGCCTCAGCCCGGCTGTCCGGGTACCGTCCATCCTCGGATCCAACGCACCGTAGGCGACTGGATCCGCTGGGGAGTGAGGTGCGCGAGCGATGCCGTGGTGGTCATGGCGGCCAGGTTCCGCAGAGGGCGGCGACCAGGCAACTCGAAGCGGGATCACAGTGGACGACAAGGTCCGGGTCGGGCCGCCGTCGCCCCGTCCACCAGGGGACGACGCTGCGCCCGCCGAACGGCCCACGATGACGGACCTGCCGGACACCGTGGCGCCGGTGACCCTCGGCCGGGTCTGCGCCGCACTCGACCGGCTCGACGTGCGTTACCTGGCCGACGGCGACGGCAACCTGCTGGCCATGTGGGAACGGCACGCCGTGCTGGTGACCCTGGAGGGCCCGGAGGACGAGATCCTGGTGATGCGGGCCCGTCCACACGCGACCGTGCCGCCGGACTGGGCCGACCGGGCCTACCGGGTGGTCAACGAGTGGAACCACACCCGCCGGTTCTGCAAGGCCTACATCGGTGACCCCACCGAGCGGGGTCAGCTGCCGATCTACGCCGAGTTGCAGGTGCCGCTCGGGGCCGGGGCGCACGACGCGCTCCTGGTGGAGATGCTCGACTGTGGTGCCGCGGTCGCCAGCACCTTCGTGGACTGGCTGCACGACGAGGGCGCCCTGCTCTGACCCCGACGCGGTGGCCGGCCGGCCGTCACGCGGGGTGGGCCGGGTCGTCCATGACGTTGACCATGAAGTACGCGGCCCGTTCCAGGTAGTCCCAGAGGGTGCCGGCCGCCTCCGGGGTGAGGTCGAGCCGGTCGACCGCCCGCCGCATGTGCAGCAGCCAGGCGTCCCGTTCGACGGCGCCGACCCGGAACGGGGCGTGCCGCATCCGCAGCCGGGGGTGACCCCGCTGGCTGGAGTAGGTGTTCGGCCCGCCCCAGTACTGCATTAGGAAGAGCGTCAGCCGCTCCGCGGCGGGCCCCAGGTCCTCCTCCGGGTACATCGGACGCAGCACCGGGTCGGTGGCCACCCCGGCGTAGAACTCGTCGACCAGCCGGCGGAAGGTGGGCTCGCCTCCGACCGCCTCGAAGAAGGTCGTCGACGGCTGGCCGGACTCTCCTGCGGCATTCACGCTCCCATCCTGCCAGGCCGCCGCAGCGTCGTCCGGCGCGTACCGCCGCCCGGCGCTGCGGGCTCGGTCACACCCGGCCGACGGCACCGGGCCGGTGGCTCAGCGGGTGGGCGCGTCGGCGGCGGTGGGGTCGGCTGACCGGGGTCGGGGTGGGACGGACCCGTCTACCTCGGCGGCGGGCGGGGCGGCCCCAGTCGGCCCCCGGGCGGCCAGGCTGGCGTTCCAGAGGTGGGTCGGCAGGTTGGCGACCACCAGGAGCATGAGCAGCACCCCGGCGGCGCTCCAGAGCCCGACCACCAGCGGGATGGAGAACCGTTCGGCGAGCAGACCCGTGGTCAGCACCGCGACGCCCTGGATCACCTGGAGACCGGTGGCCATCACCCCGAACGCGCGGGCCCGGAAACCGTCGGGCAGGGCCCGGACGAACAACCCGTTGGCGACCGGCAACAGGCCGCCGACGGCGAATCCGCAGCCGGCGGCGAGCAGCGCGACGGCCAACGGTGGCGGGTCCAGCAGGGCCGGCACCAGCACCAGTGGGGCGATCACCGCCATCGGCCGGATCAGCCGCACCCGGCGGGCCGGCGTGACCGTCCGCCCGATCAGCAGGCCGCCGAGAATGAAGCCGACCGGATTCGCGGCCATGATGACCGCCTGCGCCACCCCCGCGTCCAGCCCGCCGCTGCTGCCCGTGCGCGCCCAGGCCGCGGCCAGCCCCTCCGGCACGATGGCGAAGAGCATCGAGCTGAACACCAGTACGGCGATGGCCCGCAGAGCCGGGTTGCCGAAGACGATCCGGAAGCCCTCGCCGGTCTCGCGCAGCAGGTCACTGCGGTGCGCGGCGTTCATCGCCGGCGGACGGTCGCGCACCCCGAGCCGGACCAGGACGGCGGAGAGGGCGAACGTGGTCGCGTTGACGAGCAACGCGAGGGTCGGGTTCACGGTGGCGATGGCGGCACCCAGCAGGTAGCCGACGACCTGTGCGGCCTGGCCCACGCTGGCGTTGATGGACAGCCCCACCACCAGCCGGTCACCGGTCAGGATCAACGGCATCAGCGCCGACCGGGCCGCCTGACTCGGCGGATTGGCCAGCGTGGTGAGGAACAGCAGACAGAGGATCGTCCAGACCGGCATGCCCGGGATGGCGACCAGGCTGACCAGGGCCATCCGGATGAGGTCGCAGGTCACCATCACCTGCCGGTAGCGGTACCGCTCGGCGATCGTGGCGAGCAGCGGCCCGCCGATCAGCCAGGGCAGGAAGCTGACCGCGAAGGCGGCGGCGGAGAGGGCGACCGACTCGCTCTCCCGGTAGACCAGCACGGTGACGGCGGCCTTGGCGATGTAGTCGCCGACCCAGGCGAGGGTGGTGGCGCTGAGCACTGCCCGGTATTCACGCTGGGAGAACACCTCACCGAAGGTGGCTGCCCGCTCCTCGGCAGGTCGCTCGTCGGACACCGGGCCTCCATGGTCCCCCCAGGTCGGCCACCGGTCAGTGACGGTGCGCCCGGGAACCGTCGTCGGATCTACGGAGCAGCGAGGAAATGATCACGCTCCGCAGGGAGCGTGTACCGGATTCTGCCCGATCGTCTGACAACTGGCTAGGGCGAACGGCTCGACGGTCGCATCTCCGACTGAACGAACGGACGATACCCGAGGGGCCGGCCGGGCCGAAACCCGTCGATTCCCGGCGAGCGGTGGACGCCGGACAGTGGGCCGGCGGGCGGCCGTTCGACCGGACGCCGGCCCCTGGCTACGGGCGGCCGTCCGGGCCGGCGCCCGTGCTGCCCGTGCTGCCCGTGCCGGTCGGGCCGGTCGGGCCGGCGGGCGGGGTACCGGTCGAGCCGGTGGGCGGGCCGGTCGGGCCGGCGGGCCGGACGGTCGGGCCGCCGGGGCCGGGTTCGACGGGCAGGCCCGGGTAGTACCGGGCGGCGGCGATCTGGGCGGTGATCCCGGAGTTCTCCAGGGCCTCGGCCAGCCGTCGGCGCAACTCCCGGCCCACCGCGAACTGGCCGTCCGCCGTCGTCTTCACCACGGTACGGATCACCGCGCCGTCCACCGTCATCTGCTCCACGCCCAGCACCGTGGGCGGCTCGACGATCTCCGGGGACAACTCCGGGTCCAGCGACACCGAGGCCGCCGCCGTCCGGAGCACCGCGGAGACCTCCTCGGTGTTGGCGAAGCCGACCGGCAGGTCCACCACGACCAGGGCCCAGCCCTGGCTCTTGTTGCCGACCCGGATGATCTCCCCGTTACGGATGTACCAGAGCACCCCGCGACCGTCGCGGACCGTGGTGACCCGCAGCCCGACCGCCTCCACCGTGCCGGTGGCCTCGCCGAGGTCGACCGTGTCGCCCACGCCGTACTGGTCCTCGATCAACATGAAAAGCCCGGCGAGCAGGTCCTTGACCAGGCTCTGTGCGCCGAAGCCGAGCGCCACCCCGGCGATGCCGGCGCTGGCCAGCAGCGGGGCGAGATCGAAGCTGAACTCCTTGAGCACCATCAGCAGCGCGATGCCGAGGATGAACGCGGTGGCCCCGCTGCGCAGCACCGAACCGATCGCCTCGGCCCGCTGCCGGCGCCGCTCCGGCACGAACTGGGCAGGGGTCGGCGAGGCCTCGGGGATCCGCTCCCGCAGCGGTCGCAGCAGGGTCGGCACGGAGGCGTCGGTGGTCGTCCGGACCAGCCGCTTGATGGTCCGGTTCACCAACCAGCGGAGCAGCACCGCCACCAGCAGGATCAGGACGATCCGCAGCGGCTTGAGCAGGATCCAGTAGCTGCCCTCGGCGAACCAGAACGAGCCGGTGACGTCCCAGACGGCATCGCACAGGACGTCGTCCAGACAATCGGCCGAGGGGGAGGCCGGTGCCTCGGGGGTGGGGCCGGCGACGAGCGTACGACTGACATTGGTCACGGTGTCTTCGTACCGCACCCGCCGGGCCGCTCCGCCGCCGACCCGCCCGGCCCCGGGGCACGCCCGGCGGGCGGCGGGCGACCCGGTGCGGCGTACCCCTGCGGGGCGGAGCGGACCGAAACCGGTCATCTTGCCACGGCCGGGGGAAGCTTCCGGGCGGTACCCCGGATTAGTGCGTGCAATCCCGGTTCCGATCAGGGACTATTGGCCCAGCGGACGTCGGTGGTCCCACCCACGTCGGCCGTCGTCGCGTCGTGTCCCGTGACGGTCGGTCGGTCACGGGCGGGAACGCACTGGACCGGGAGGGTGAACCCGATGCCTGACATACGACCCACAGCGGGCTCCGGCGCGTTGGTCCTCAACGCCACGTACGAGCCGCTGTGTGTCGTGTCGGTACGTCGGGCCGCCATCCTCGTGCTCTCCGCCAAGGCCATCTGTGTGGCCGACGGGGAGGGCATCCTGCACAGCGCGCGCAACGCGTTACCGGTGCCCTCCGTGGTGCGGCTGACCCGGTTCGTCCGGGTGCCGTACCGCACCCACGTCGGCCTCTCCCGGCGGGCGATCTTCGCCCGCGACGGCTGGCGGTGCGCGTACTGCCGGGGGCCGGCCGAGACCATCGACCACGTCTTCCCGCGCAGCCGGGGCGGCCGGCACGCCTGGGAGAACGTGGTCGCCGCCTGCGCCCGGTGCAACCACACCAAGGGGGACAAGACCCCGGCCGAGCTGGGTTGGCGGCTGCACGCCCTGCCGGCGGCCCCGAAGGGCACCGCGTGGCGGGTGCTCGGTCACCGGGCCCCGGATCCCCGCTGGGCCGACTGGCTGGACCTGCGCGAGCCGGAAGCCGCCGCCTGAGCCCGAGGCCGCTGCCCGAGCCCCGCGGTCCGGGTCATGTCGCCTCAGGCGGTTCGGCGTCGACCAGGGACGCGAAGACCACCACGTTGTCGGCGTAGCCGGTCGGACCCCCGACCCACCGACCGCCGCAGGTGATCAGCCGCAGGTACGGGCGGCTGAAGTCGCCGAAGATCTCGTCCGCCGGGAACCGCTCCTTGTCGAACCGTTCCACCGACTCGACCTCGAAGACCGCCCGGGACCGGTCCTGGCGGGTCACCTCCACCCGGTCACCGGCCCGCAGCAGCTTGAGCTGGTGGAAGACCGCCGGACCGGTGTGCGTGTCGACGTGGCCGACGATCACCGCCGGGCCGTACTGGCCGGGGGTGGGGCCCTGGTCGTACCAGGCCGCCTCCTGGGCGCGGGCGGCCTCCGGCACGCCGATCGTGCCGTCGGGGGCCACCCCGACGGCGTGCACCGGCGCGGCCACGTCGATCTTCGGGATGGTGATGCCCACCGGCGGGCTCGCCGGCAGCACCGGGAAGTCCTTCGGTGGTGGACGTAGCCCGGCGGTGAGCCGGTCCGGCAGCACGCTGATCCCGGCCACCCGTTCGACCCCGAGCACGGCGACCACCAGCACCATCAGGGTGGCCACCACCAGCACCGGCGCGCCCGGCCCGGAGCGCCCGGCCAGGATCCCGGACCGGCCGGCGGGCCAGGGCCGCCGGCCGGTGGGCCGGTGCCGGTCGGTCCCCGGCGGTCGGGGGGTCGCCCCGGTGCCGCCGGCCGCGCCGTAGGTGGTGCTGACGCTGACGGTGACCACCTGTCCGGCGACCCGACGCAGCCGGGCCGTGGTGCGCACCACCAGCCGGCCGAGCGCCCGCCCCGAGCGGCCGACCGCCCGCAGCGGTCGACGCCCGGCCCGCCGGGTACGTCCTCGGGAGGCGGCCACGTCGGCGACCGGGTCAGGAACCGGTCCCGGGCCGCCGCCGGTTGACCAGGCCGAAGCCCGCCACCACGGCCAGCGTGGCGATCCCGCCGACGACCAGCAGCGAGCCGGTACCCGGGCCGTCGGCGGTGCCGCCGCCCCCGGTCGCCGGGCCCTTGCTGGGCTGGGTCATGTTGAGCACGGTCAGGTGGGTGACGGCGGTGTCCCCGGTGTTGTTGCCGCCGCTGGTGTTGCTGGAGCACCGCAGCTCGACCGGGTAGTCACCCGGCTCCCGGTTGCTCGGCACCGTCGCCGAGCCGGTGAGGAACCCGTTGTCCGGGCGCAGCGTCACCCGGCCGCTGAAGGCGTCCGAGTGCGCCTCGGCCTGCCGGTTGTTGCTGTTGTCGCAGCTGGCCCGGATGCTTACCCGCTTGCCGGCCTGGACGCTGTTCGGGGTGACCTCGATGAAGGTGTTGTCACCCGCTCGGGCCGGCTCCGCGCCGACCAGGACGAATGCGCCGACCAGGACGAACGTCCCGATCAGAGCGAGTACGGTGGAAGTGGCGGCGAGCACCCGGCTGCCGTCCGGTCGTGGACCCCGCATGATCCTCCCTTCCGGCACCGGTGCACCGGTCCTGCTGGGGCGACCCGCCGCGCTTTCCCCCTGCCCCGGCGACTAACCCGTTCGGGGTACCTGGGCCCTGTTCCGCGCCCACCGGTACGGCTCGTCCGGCCGGTCAGAGTGGCCCGAGCGGCTGCCGGTCGAGCGGGGTGGAGAGCACCATCGTGCTCGACGGCTGGCCGTACGGGGCCAGCCGGTCGATCACCTGCTCGAACGCGCCGATCGACGCGGCGGCGACCTTCAGCACGCTGCACGCGTCACCGGTGATCCGGTGGATCTCCAGGATCTCCGGCCAGTCGGGCACCGTCGGGTCGTGCAGGATGCACCGCGGTCCGTAACAGGACATCCGGATCAGCGCGACCACCCGCCGGCCGGCCCGGGTCAGGTCCACCCGCGCGTGGTACCCGGTGATCACCCCGGACTCCTCCAGCCGGCGGACCCGTTCGGCCACCGCGGGCGGGGACAGGTGCACCCGGCGGGACAACTCGCTGAAGGAGAGCCGGGCGTCGGCCTGCAACTCCCGCAGCAGCGCCCAGTCCATGTCGTCCACCACGGTCACCTTTCAGATCCGAAACCGTCTCACGACTATCGGTTTCAGGATGACAGGTGACCGGGGGCGAGCGCCGTTGATCCGGCATTCCTCCGGCGGTGGAGACCGGGAGATCATGAAGTACCGGCGCACGAAGGGAGACCAGTGGTGGAGACGAATCTGCGGGAGCTGACGCCCCCGACGGCGGTGCGGCCCGTCACCGCCGGGCAGCGGGTGTCCCGGGCGGCCCGTAACGGCGGTCAGCCGACCCTGGAGTTCACCGACCGGGTGCCGTACGACGCGTACGTGCACGCCAGCACCCTGCACACCCTGCAACAACCGCTGAGCGACGACCCGGGCGAGATGTCCTTCCTGGTGGTCAGCCAGATCATGGAGCTGTACTTCGGGCTGACCTGTCACGAACTGCGCCAGGCCCAACGGGACCTGCGCGCCGACCGGATCTGGGCGGCGCTCGCCCCGCTGCGCCGGGCCACCCTGCACCTGCAGGGGCTCAACGCGGCCTGGCGGGGGCTGAGCTGGATGACCCCGGCCGACTTCAACCGCTTCCGCGACCTGCTCGGTGAGGGGTCCGGCTTCCAGTCGGCGATGTACCGGCACCTGGAGTTCCTGCTCGGCCTGCGCGACCCGGCGCTGATCCGCCCGTTCCGCCGGCAGGAGCAGGTCCACGCCGACCTGCGGGCGACCCTCGCCGCACCGAGCCTCTGGGACGACGTGCTCGCCCTGCTCGCCCGGCACGGCCACGACCTGCCCGCCGAGCTGCTGGCCCGGGACGTCGCCGACGAGCACCAGCCGCACCCGGCCGTCGAGGCCGCCTGGGTGCGCGTCTACGCAGAGCCGGGGCCGGAGAACCAGCTGCGGATGCTGGGTGAGGCGCTGGCCGGGGTGGCCGAGGAGTTCGGCGACTGGCGGTGGAACCATCTCAAGGCGGTGCAGCGCACCATGGGTGCCAAGGCCGGCAGCGGCGGGTCCGCCGGGGTGACATGGTTGCAGCGCAGCATGGCCCGGGTGGTCTTCCCCGAGCTGTGGTCGGCCCGTACCGCGATGTGACCGGAGAGTGAGACGCACCATGACCACCCACGAGGCCGAAGCCCAGCGGCGCGATGCCGCCGATCCCGGCCACCGGCACCTGTTCCACGTGCCGCCGGCCGAGGGCGGGCGCTACCCGGAGACGGCGTACTTCGCCGGCAACTCGCTGGGCCTGCAACCCCGGGCCACCCGGACCGACCTCCTGGCCGACCTGGACACCTGGAGCCAGATCGGGGTGGAGGGCTGGTTCGAGTCGCAGCGCCCGTGGACCCGGTACCACGAGCTGTTGACCGGGCCGACCGCCCGACTGGTCGGCGCCCGGACCACCGAGACCGTGGTGATGAACACCCTCACGGTCAACCTGCACCTGCTGATGGTCTCCTTCTACCGCCCGGCCGGCGAGCGGACCAGGATCGTCATCGAGGACGCCGCCTTCCCCTCGGACAGCTACGCGGTGCGCAGCCAGGCCCGCTTCCACGGCCTGGACCCGGACGAGACGGTCGTCCGGCTGCGGCCCCGCGCCGGCGAGGACACCCTGCGCACCGAGGACGTCACGGCGTACCTGGCCGCCGAGGGGGAGCGGGTCGCCCTGGTCCTGCTGGGCGGGGTGAACTACCTCACCGGCGAGCTGATGGACATCCCGGCGATCACCGCCGCCGGCCGGGCCGCCGGGGCGGTGGTCGGCTGGGACCTGGCCCACGCGGTGGGCAACGTGCCGCTGTCCCTGCACGACTGGGACGTCGACTTCGCCGCCTGGTGCACCTACAAGTACCTCAACTCCGGCCCGGGGGCCCTGGCCGGTCTCTTCGTCCACGAGCGGCACCTGGGCGATCCGGACCTGCCCCGCTTCGAGGGGTGGTGGGGCAACGACCTGGCCACCCGGTTCGAGATGGCCCAGGTCTCCCGGCCGCCGGCCACCGCCGACGCCTGGCAGGTCTCCTGCCAACCGCTGCTGGCGATGGGACCGGTACGGACCTCGCTGGAGCTGTTCGACGCGGTGGGCATGCCTGCCCTGCGCGAGCGCAGCATCCGGCTCACCGGCTGGCTTGGGCAACTGCTGGACGAGGTCACCGCCGACCGCCCGCTGACCGTGGTCACCCCGCGTGATCCGGACCGCCGGGGCTGCCAGCTCTCCGTCCGCATCGGCGTCGGCAGCGCCGCCGAACTGGCCAGCCGCCTGCGGTACGAGCACGGGGTGATCGCCGACTCGCGGGAGCCGGACATCATCCGGTTCGCCCCGGTGCCGCTCTACTCGACGTACCACGACTGCTGGCGGGCGGCCGAGGCTCTCGCCGCCACGGTCGACGTGACGAAACCGGCGTAAGTGCCGGTTCGCCGGTCTGTCGGCGGGGTGTTCGTGGTCCGACGGGGCAGGATGACGGGATGGCCGAGCCGCACGACCTGACCGCGCTGGAGCAGGCCGCCGCGATCGCCGGTGGCGATCTGCTGCTCTGCCCCACCCTGGCCGCGCCGCAGGCCCCGGTGGGCTGGTTCACCGACCCCGGTGACCCGGCGGTGGAGTTCGACCGGCAGCGGCGGTTCTCGCCCTACTGCGCCGTGTTCAACCTCACGGGTGCTCCGTCGGTCTCGCTGCCGGTCGGTGCCTCCGTGGACGGCGGGTTGCCGGTTGGCGCGTTGCTCACCGGACGAATGGGAGAAGACGCCCGTCTGGTCGCGGTGGTCGCCGAGGTCGAGCAGGCCAGCGGCGGGTGGGATCGCCACCCCGCAATCTGGCGGGCGGTCGACTCCGCTAACGTGAATGGCAGCGGATCCGGGTGGTCGGCGACATGACTTCCGTCCGACCCGTTACTCAAGGTCACTCTTCCGCCTGGGGGCGTTGGGATTGTCTGTAACCGAGACTCTGCTGATCTTCGTCGGCATCCCGGCTGCCGCGGTGCTGGTGATCGCCGGCCTGGTGCTCGCCGGTGGCCGTGGCGGCCGGGGCGGCACCAAGCGCTACCGGCCGGGCCGACCCTTCGACTTCACTCCGGTCTGGTTCCTGGGCCGTCCGGAGCAGCTGGCCGACTCCGCCGGCACCGTGCTCGCCGCAGGCGCGCAGGCACCGGCGCTGACCAGTGGCACGCAGCAGCAGGCCGGCGTCGAGGCGCCGGCCGGGGGAACCGGAGGCGCAAGTGACCGTTGGTGAGAAGCAGACGGCCGGGCCGGGCAGCCCGCCCGAGGTGCTGGACGGGCCGTTCTCGACCCGGCAGCTGCTGCGCATCGACGAGGCCCTGCGCCTGGCCGACCAGGGCACCGGACTGGTCTTCTCGGTCTACGTCGGCGCGCTGGACGAGCCGGTCCGTGAGCACGCCCAGCGGCTGCACCGCCAGCTCGCCGACCCGGACGAGTCGGTGCTGATCGCCGTCTCACCCAACCAGCGTCAGCTGGAGGTGGTCACCGGCCGGCAGGCCCGTAAGCGCATCCCCGACACGTACGCCAAACTGGCCGCGCTCTCCATGGTGGCGGCCTTCGGCGTGGGCGACCTGGCCGGCGGCATCATCAACGGCCTCGACCAGCTCGCCAGCCACGCCGGCAAAGCGTAAGGAAGGGCCCCCTCTTAACGCATCCGGTCGAGAGGGGTACCCCGCTAACCACCGACACCCGGCCCGCCACCGCGGCCGGGTGTCGTCGTCTGCGCCGACCTCGGCTGCCCTGGCCGGGGCATCAGGCCGGTCAGCTCCGCGGGCAGCACCTGGCGGGGCGGGGACACCGCGCCACCGGGAACGACGACGGCCCGGAGCCGAAGCCCCGGGCCGTCGTACGCCGTCGGTCAGGCGCTGCGGGCGTCGCGGGCGCGGGCCTGCAACGCGCGCAGCACGCCGTCGCGCCCCTCGGCCACCAGCCGCCGCAGCGGCGCCGGGTGGCCGGCACCGGCCAGCCACTCGTCGGTGGCCGCCACCGTCTCCTCCTCCACCAGATAGGCCGGGTACGCCAACTGGGTGAACTCCTGCGCCGGCTCGCTGTCCAGGGTGGCCCACACCTGCGCCACCACGGCGAAGTACCGCTCTCGGTAGGGCGTGACCAGTTCCACCTGCACCGGGTGGGAGAAGCCCTGCAGCAACGCCCGGTGCCGCCAGTTCGGCAGCGCCTGGGCCCCGGTCAGCAGCGCCCAGACCGCCGCCTTGTTCTCGGCGGTCGGCACCAGCGCGTGGACGTACGCGGCCTCCCGCTCGCCGCTGGCGGTACGGTCCCGGGCCAGCTCCGCCTCGATCTCGGCGACCCCGGCGGCACCGTTGGCCACCAGCGCGCCCAGCAGCGACCAGCGCAGCTCGGTGTCGATGGTCAGCCCCTGCGGCGCACCCGTACCGTCCAACCAGCCACGCAGCGTCGCCAGGTCCTCGGCGGACCGGGCCGTCGAGGCGTACCCACGGGCCCAGGCGAGCTGGAACCCGCTACCCGGCTCGGTGCCGGCCAGGGTGGCCTTCGCGGCCCGGGACAGGTCGGCCCAGCCGGTCGGCGCCCACTCCGGGTCGGCGTAGAAGGTCAACGCCGAGGTGGCCTGCCGCAGGGTGGCGGTGACCAGGTTGATGTCGGTCTCGGCGGGCAGCCCGGCGACCACCAGCGCCACGTAGTCGCGGGCGGCCAGCTCGGCGTCCCGGACCATGTCCCAGGCGGCCGCCCAGCACAGCGCGCGGGCCAGCGACGACTCGAACCCGGCGATGTGCTGCACCACCGTGGCCATCGACGCCTCGTCCAGGCGCAGCTTGGTGTAGCTGAGGTCCTCGTCGTTGAGCAGCAGCACGTCGGCGGCGGGCCGACCGTGCAGCGCGGTCAGCTCGGTCCGCTCGCCCGCCACGTCGACCTCGACCAGCTCCCGGCGGACCAACCGACCGTCGGTCAGGTCGTAGAGACCCACCCCGATCCGGTGGGTACGCAGCGTCGGGTGCTCGGCCGGCGCCTCCTGCCGGACCACCACCTGCTGGTACGTGCCGTCCGGCCCGACGGTGACCTCCGGGCGCAACGTGTTGACCTGCGCGGTCTCCAGCCACTGGGCGGCGAACTTGCGCAGCTCCCGGCCCGAGGCCGACTCCAAGTCGGTGAGCAGGTCGTCGAAGGTGGCGTTGCCCCAGGCGTGCTTGCCGAAGTAGCTGCGCAGGCCGGCCAGGAACGGCTCGATCCCGACGTACGCGACGAGCTGCTTGAGCACGCTCGCGCCCTTGGCGTACGTGATGCCGTCGAAGTTGACCTCGACCGCCTCCAGGTCCGGCATCTCGGTGTAGACCGGGTGGGTGGAGGAGAGCTGGTCCTGCCGGTAGCCCCAGTTCTTGCGCAGCGACAGGAAGGTCGTCCAGGCGTCGGTGAAGCGGGTGGCGTGGGTGTTGCACCAGTGGCTGGCCCACTCGGCGAACGACTCGTTCAGCCACAGGTCGTTCCACCAGCGCATGGTGACCAGGTTGCCGAACCACATGTGGGCCAGCTCGTGCAGGACGGTGTTGGCGCGCTGCTCGTACTCGAAGTCGGTGACCTGGGAGCGGAAGATGTAGTGCGACTCGGCGTGCGTGACGCAGCCGAAGTTCTCCATCGCGCCGGCGTTGAAGTCCGGCACCCAGATCTGGTCGTACTTGGGCAGCGGGTACCGCACCCCGAACTGCTCGTGGAAGAAGTCGAAACCCTGCGTGGTGATCAGGTTCAGCTCGTCGGCGTCCAGGTGCTCGGCCATGCTCGCCCGGCAGAAGTACCCCAGGTCGATGCCGTCGTGGGTGTACCGCACCTCGTGGTACGGCCCGGCGCAGAGCGCGGTGATGTAGGTGCTCATCCGGGCCGAGGTGGCGAAGTGGACCGTCCGGGTGTCGTCGCCGGCCGGCTCCTCGGCCGCCACCGGCATGTTGGAGATCACCCGCCAGTGCGCCGGGACGGTGGCGTGCCAGGTGTAGACGCTCTTCAGGTCGGGCTGGTCGAAGCAGGCGTACACCCGCTGCGCGTCCGCGGTCTCGAACTGGCTGTAGAGGTACGTCTCACCGTCGACCGGGTCGACCGTCCGGTGCAGGCCCTGCCCGCTGTTGGAGTACGCGAAGTCGGCCTCGACCACCAGCACGTTCTCGGCGGCCAGGCCGGTGAGCGTCAGCCCCCTCTCGGCCGACCAGTCGGCCAGCTCCACCGGCGCGCCGTTCAACGTGGCCGAGTGCACCGACTCGGCGGCGACCTCGATGAAGGTGCCCGCCCCCGGCTCGGCGCACCGGAACCGGACCTCCGTCACCGATCGGAAGGTGCGGCCCTGCGTCGCCAGCACGGCGGTCGACAGGTCCAGGCTGATGTCGTATCCGGTCACGTCGAGCAGGCGAGCCCGCTCGGTGGCCTCGACCTGGGTGAGGTTGCGCACTCCCGGCACTGTCTGTCTCCATCCCGTTTCTCGCCGTACCCTGCGGTGGTGCTCGTCCGCCGGCCGCTCGTGACGGTCCGGCCCGGTCGAGTCTTGCACGCACGGACGCCCGGTGGTGGGCTAGCTCACGCTCTCATTCCGGCGCCGTTCGATGGCCGTCGGGGTGAGGATCGGAGCAGGGTGCCGAAGCGTCGGCGCCCCTGTCGCGAAGGGATCCCACCGTGGCTGAGCGCGCCACCGTCGACATGTGGTTCGACCCGATCTGTCCGTGGGCCTGGCTCACCTCCCGCTGGCTGCTGGAGGTGGAGCAGGTCCGGGACGTGACGGTCCGCTTCAACGTGATGAGCCTCTCGGTGCTCAACGAGGGACGGGACCTGCCCGAGCAGTACCGGGAGGCGCTGCGGACCGGGTGGGGACCGGTACGGGTCTGCATCGCGGTCAGGCAGCGGTACGGCCCGGACGAGGTCCGCGCGCTGTACACCGCCCTGGGCACCCGGATCCACCTGGGCCGTGAGCCGCTGAGCCGGGAGCTGTACTCCGCCGCGCTGACCGAGGTCGGCCTGGACCCGACGCTGGCAGAGGCGGCCGACTCCACCGACCTCGACGAGGCACTGCGGGCCAGCCACGAGGCGGGGATGCGGCCGGTCGGCACCGATGTCGGCACCCCGGTGATCCACGCACCCGGCCCCGACGGCACACCGGTCGCCTTCTTCGGCCCGGTGGTGACCCCGGCCCCCAAGGGCGAGGCCGCCGGCCGCCTCTGGGACGGCGTCCTGCTGGTCGCCGGCACTCCCGGCTTCTTCGAGCTGAAGCGCTCCCGCACCCTCGACCCCATCTTCACCTGACAGGTGCAAGGAAGGGCCCCTTGTTAACGCTTTCGGTAGAGAAGGGCACCCCTCTCACCGCAGGCCGTTAACAAGGGGCCCTTCCTTCGGGGTTCAGCTGGGGTGCGCGTCCGGGGGAGATCCGTCGCCGGTAGCGTGGGTGGACATGACGGTCGTGCATCCGATCGCCCGGGCCTGGATCACCACTGGCGGCACCGGCGCGCAGAACTACGACGAGTTCGCCGACGACGCGGAGATCACCGCGATCATCGAGACGAACCCGCACAGTGCCCTCGGCATCGAGATGCCGCACCGGGCCCCGGAGAGCCTGGGTACGTCGTTCCTCGACGCGCTGCCGGCCGCGGTGTCCCGGCTGGCCGAGGCGAAGGCCGACGGCAGCTACACCCCGGCCGAGCAGGTCCTCGTGTTGTACCGGATCAGCGCGCCGGGGGAGGCCCCGGCCTACGGGCTGTTCGCCATGGTCGACACCGACCAGATCTCCACCAGCGCCGACGAGCCCGGCCTGGTCATCCGCAACGAGGACGTCTTCATCGCCAAGGTGCGTGAGCGGGTGGCACTGGCCGAGGCGCTGGGTCACCTGCTCTCGCCGGTACTGCTGCTGCAGACCGGCCGGGGTGACGAGCTGCACCGTGCGCTCGCGGCGGCGACCGAGACGGCCGGCGTACCCGCCGCGACCGACACCGACCAGTCCGGGCGTACCCACGCCATCTGGCTGCTGGGCCCCGGCCCGCAGCAGGACGAGCTGGCCGCGCTCGCCGGCGGCGGCGAACTGGTGGTCGCCGACGGCAACCACCGCAGCCTGGCCGCGCAGACCGGCGGCCTGCCCCGCTTCCTGGCCGTGGTGACCACCCCCGACTCGGTCGCCATCCAGCCGTACAACCGGCTGGTCAGCGAGCTGACCGCCACCCCGGCCGAGCTGCTCGACCGGTTGCGCGCCGCCGGCGCCACGGTTACCCCGATCACCGGCCCGGTCGAGGTTCCGGCGACCGGCGGCACCGTGCACCTCCAGCTTCCCGACCAGGGGTACGCGGTGAGCCTGCCGCACACCGACGGTGGCCAGTTGGAGAACCTGGACCACGCCCTGGTCGAGCGGTTGCTGCTGCGCGACGCACTCGGCCTCGACCCGGGTGACAAGCGGATCACCTACGTCGGCGGGGACTACCCGGCGGCCTGGCTCACCGGCGAGGTGGCGGCCGGCCGCGCCGAGCTGGCGATCCTGATCGCGCCGGTGACCGTGGACGACTTCGTGGCGGTCAACCTCGCCCGGGAGAAGATGCCGCGCAAGAGCACCTGGTTCACCCCGAAGGCCCGGGGCGGCCTGGTCGTCGCCGAACTGCCCAGCTGACCTACCGTCGACCCGACGGACCGGGCCGGGCTGCCCCAGCGGGCGGCCCGGCCCGTGACTGTGCGGCCCCGTCCAGGGGGACCACGGTGGACGCCCGGCAGCCCTGTGACGGGCGGCCCGGTGAGGGGCGTTCGGCCGGTCCGACCGGTTCGGCGGGGCCGGGCGGGGCCGGGGTGCCGCCCGCGCGCCGTCAGGGTTTCCGGGCCTGACAGACTTTCCGGTATGCGCGTCTATCTGGGATCCGACCACGCCGGTTTCGAGTTGAAGGTGCACCTGGCCAATCACCTGGCCACGCAGGGCTACGACGTGGTCGACGTCGGCCCGCACGCCTTCGACCCCGACGACGACTACCCGGCCTTCTGCCTGCACACCGGCGACCGGGTGGTGGCCGACCAGGGAAGCCTGGGCGTGGTCATCGGCGGCTCGGGCAACGGCGAGCAGATCGCCGCGAACAAGGTCCCCGGGGTACGGGCGGCACTGGCCTGGAATGTCGAGACCGCGCAGCTGTCCCGGCAGCACAACGACGCCAACATCGTGGCCGTCGGGGCCCGGCAGCACACGCTGGACGAGGCCACCGCGCTCGTGGAGGCCTTCCTCGGCACGCCGTTCTCCGGCAACGACCGGCACGCCCGGCGGATCGCCCAGGTCGCCGAGTACGAGCAGAGCCGTAAGCTGCCCGACCTGCCCTGACCGGCCTGGATCAACGCGGGGAGCGGGGCAGGTCCTCGCGGGGCGTCCAGTTGCGGCGCACCACGACCACCCGCTCCTCGGCGCGGGCCAGGTCCTCGTCGGTCGGCCGGGCCGCGTCCCTGGCCCGCAGGGCGGCGCCCAGCCCGACCTGCGAGGAACCCGACCCGACCAGGCCCCGCAACCCCCGGTCACCGTCGCGCTCCTCGGTGCCGCGCCGGGGCCGGGGCGGATCGGCGCCGTCGGGCGACCCCGAGGTCGTCGGGTGCCGCCCGCCCGGCCGGCCCTGACCACCCACCCCGCCGGACCTGCCGGACGTGCCGGCGGTGGCAGTACCGGCGCGTGGCGTGGCCGAGGTGGTGTCGAAGGTGACCGACGTTGCGGCGGACGTGGCAGAGCCCACGCCTGGATCGGCTGAGCCAGCGTCTGACGGGGCGGAGCCGGTCGATCCGGCCGTTCTCTCGGTGTCCGAGTGGTGCCGCTGCCTGCGTCGGCGTCGCTCCGCATCACCCATCAGTCGACCGTACCGTCCGCAGGCCCCTCGCGTGGGCCCGGGCCGGCGGGGGTGGGCGGTCTCCGGCGGATGTGCCGGCTGGCTACCCTCAAAGTGACGGCGGCCGTTGCCGGCGTCGGTCATGGGGAGGATTGAAATGGCAGACCAGACACAGCCGTGGGCCGAGCGGACCGTCGAGGTGGCACCGCAGCCAGGCGTCGGGGTGCCACCGCAGCGGGGACCGGGGGCACCACCGCCCCACGGTGCCGGGATGCCACCACACGGGGCCGGCATGCCGCCCCAGGACTCCGGCCCGCCGTCGCCGGGTGAGGCGTTCCGCCGGGGTGTGGCCTCGGTCGGTCGGCCGCGCGCTCCCCGTACCGAATCGTTTCCCACGGTTGAGCACGAACCGACCGGGACTGGCTGGCCGGGCGGTGGGGGCGGGCAACCGCGTCGGCCGCTGAGCTGGCACCTGGAGCAGCTGCGGGTGGGGGCCGAGTGGAGTGCCGCCGGCGTGCTCTTCGCCTTCGTCTGCTGGGGCATCTGGGCGATCTCCGGCGGCGGTGACCTGGTCGGCCCGCTGCTCACCTTCCTGCTGAGCCTGCTGGTGGCGGTCGGCCTCTTCGCGCTCTCCCGGTTGCTGGGCCGGGTGATCCTGGAGCGGCAGCTGGGTCGGATCCGGCGCAGCGCCCGGGGAGCACACGCGGCCACCACGGTCTTCCTCGTCGGGCTGGGCGTCGCCTACCTGCAACAGACCGAGTGGGTCATCTCGGCCTGGAACTGGATCACCGGCACCTGACCGGGCCGGGCCGAACGCATCCGGCCGGCGACGCGCCGAACGCATCCGGCCGGCGACGCGCCGAACGTATCCGGCCGGCGCGGCGACGCGCCGAACGTATCCGGGCCGGCGGCGAGCCGGGCCGACAACCCGGGCCGACAATCCGGGACCAGCGGCGGGCGTCGGAGAGCGCGTGGGCGGGTCGGCTCGTCGCCGCCCGCCCGCGCGTTCCGGTCGCGGACCGCCGCGACCATGGTCGTCCCCCGTCAGATCGGCGGCTGCATACCCGGCCGACCGCCGTTCATCCGTACCGGTCGGGTGGTGCCCGTACGCCGTTCAGCCGTCCCCGGCGAACCGGTGCAGCACGAAGCCCTGGTCCGCACCGCAGGCGATGACCGTGGTGTGCCACGAGCACGAGTCGCCGCGTACCCCCTTGAGCTGGCCCAGCTCGGTCACCTGGCCGGACTCGGCCCACACCCCGGCGACGCTGCGGTCGGTGGCCGAGGAGGTCAGCGTCGTGGCGAAGACCAGCAGGTTGCCCGCGTCCAGGCGGACCGCCACCCCGTCGCGGTCGGCCAGCACCGGCCGTCCCCGCGGATCGAAGAGGGTCACCGCCGGTTCCGGTGAGGTACGCGAGGCGAGCAGGTGTTCGCCGACGGCGACCAGGCCGGTGGCCTCCGGTGCCGCCCAGCGCCGGGTCTCCTCGCCGGCCTCGGCGGACACCACCTCCGTGCCGGCCGAGGTGAAGTCCGGCACCTCCAGCAGGCAGGCCCGCTGCCCACCGCAGGCGACCAGGGCCTCCGGTCGGCGGTTGCCGTCTGCGGTGTAGAGGACGGTCGGCTCGCCCAGCTTCGTCAGGTCGTACGAGACCAGCCGGTATCCGCTGTCGTCGTTGGCGACGTACAACCGGTCCTCGTGGGCGACCACCAGGTCGTCGTGGTCGGCGACGTTGGCCCGGCTGTCGACGATCGTGCCGTCGACCATGTCGACCAGCCGGACCGACCGGTCCGCGCCCACCTGCACGAGCCGCCGGGCGTTGCCGTGCCAGAGGTCGCGGGGCTGCCCGTCGGGGTACGCCGGTCCGTTTACCGCCCCGGCCGAGGTGACCGGGTAGACGCTGGTCCGGGCGTTGTCGGAGGTGTCCCGGGGGAACGGGTGGGACCAGACCTCCCGCCCGTCGGCCACCCGGAGCCCGCGCAGCCGTTCGGCGGTCCGGTCGACCAGCACCACCGTGTCCTCGCTGAGGAACACCTCGTCGTCACCGCGTACCGACTGCCGCCAGCGCTGCTCGCCGGATTCGTCGTCGAGCAGCACCAGGTCGCGTTCGGTGGCGTCCCCGGCGGCGTCGGCGAGGACCGCGACCACCTCCGGCCCCGCGACGATCCCCGCCCACCGCTCGGCGGCGGTCGTGGTCTCCCGCCGCCAGAGTTCGTCACCGGTGCCGGTGTCGACGGCGACCACCCGGAGCCGGTTGTCGGCAAGCGGGTGGGCCAGGTACGCCCGGTCCCGGCGGACGGCGGTGAACATGTCCGTCGGCCGGTCCGGTCCGGCGGCGATCCGGCCGGCCTCGGTCAGTGGATGGAACTCCAGGTCGGGGTAGCGGTCACGGGTCAGGTAGAGCACCGCCGCGCCGACCATCCCGGCGAGCGCGGCGACGGCCCCGAGGGTGATCCACCACCCGCGCCGCCCCCGCCCGGCCGATGACCCGCCGGGTCCGCCCGGGGCCGGTCCGTTCGGTGGGTACGGCCCGAACGCGGTAGGTGGCGGCGGACCGGCCCCGGCCGCCGCGGACGGCTCCGGCCAGGCCCTGGTGACGGCCGGGCCGGCGGGGACGACCTGGGCCGGCGGGCCGGCATGACTGGGCTGGCCGGCGGGGACAGCCTGGGCCGGCTGGCCGACGGGGACGACCTGGGCCGGCTGGCCGGCGGGGACAGGCTGGGCCGGGGTCGTCGCCGCCGGCAGGGTCCCGCGACCCGGGACGGGCAGGTCGGTCAGCGCCCCCTCGGCGACCGGCAGCTCCGGCTGCTCCAGCACGGTCGGTGCGACGCCCAGCTCGGCGTGCAGCAACCGGGCGACCAGCGGCACCCGCGACGAGCCGCCGACCAGGAAGAGCCCGGCCAGCTCCGCCGGGGCGAGTCCGGCCGCCTCGATCACCTCCCGGGTCACGGCGACCGCCCGGCGTACCAGCGGGGTGGCGAGGCGTTCCAGGTCGTCCCGGGTGAGCGGGACGGCGGCCTCCAGGCCCGGCACGGCCACCGGGGCGACGGTGGCCCGGGAGAGCATCTCCTTCGCACCCCGGACGTGCTCCCAGAGGTGGAGCTGGTCCCGCCACTGCGTGGTGGTCTGCGGGTCGGTCAGCCGGTGCCACACCGCCGGGTCGGTCGCCACGACCAGCTCACCGACCCGCTGGACCAGGGCCGCGTCCAGGTCCAGCCCGCCGAGGTCGTCGGCGCCGCCAGAGGCGACGACGGCGAAACCCGAGTCGCCCCACGGGTCGGCGCCCTGGTTGCGTACCACGGTCACGTCGAGGGTGCCGCCGCCGAGGTCGAAGACCGCGATGGCGGCCCCGACCGGCACCGGCCGGCGCAGCACCTGGGCGTAGTAGCGGGCCGCCGCCACCGGCTCGCGCAGCAGCCGGGTCCCCGGCGGGATCGGCCCGCTCATGGTGTGCTCGGCCGCCGACGGCCAGCCGGCCCGCAGCAGCGCGTCGGCGAGTACCTGCCGGCGGGTGTCGTCCCAGGTCGCCGGGCAGGTGACCACGGCCGGGGGCAGGAAACCGGTCGCCTCCACCGCGGCGGCGGCCACCGCCTGCAGGATCGCGGCGAGCAGCTCGGCCGGCTGGTACTCCCGGCCACCGAGGCGGACGGTGGGCTCGTCGACGCGGCGCTTCGGGTTCGGCTCGTACCCGTCGGGGTCGGCCTGGGCCAGCCGCCGGGCGTCCCGGCCGACGTGCAGCCGTCCGTCGGTGTCGGCGTAGACGCCGGAGGCGACGATCGGCTCGCCGTCGACCAGCAGTGGACGGGTCCGCCCGTCGGGGTGCCGCAGCACCGCCACCGTGTTCGAGGTGCCCAGGTCGACGCCGAGCGCGTACCCGTCCTGCCGGCCTGCCATGTACCGCCACCTCCGCTGGGATGCCCGGCCCGCATGGTACGCAGCCGTGGCATGCGCCCCGGCCCGGCGGCGTGCGGTGGCGGATCGGCGTCACCGGGGAGATGGTCCGAACATCCGGTCGACGCCGGTCAGCAGGGTCTCGGTGGGTGTGATGCCGCTGCTCCGGCCGGCCACGAGCGCCCCGCAGGGAGCCCGCCGTAGCCAGAACTCGGCGGTGGCCCCGGTGGCGTCCGCGACGAGCAGCACGTCCAGCCCGGTCGGCGGCGGGTACCCGGGATAACTGCCGCAGTCGGTGACCCGATCCCGTTCGAAGGTGGCGTTGAGCGCCGGGCGGAGGGCGTCGGCGTCGTCCCGCTCCCGCCGCTGTCCGGTCAGCCGGGCGAGGGTGTCGCCCACCTCGTACCGGCAGGCGGCCACCGCCACCAGCCTGGTCGGCAGTCCCGGGTTGCCGCCGGGGTTGTTGACCCTGATCCGGTCGGGCGGGCCGGTGCGTGTCGGGGTCAGCCGGAGCCGCCCGGTGGGCAGGCTCGGCGGGCAGGTCGGCGTGGCGATGGTCACGGCGGGGGTACGCGCGGCCAACTGCTCCCGGTACCGCTGGAGGAAGGTGTCGAACAGCGCCGGATCCAGTCCCCGCCCGGACGGTCCCTGCCGCACCGTCTGGCAGTTGCCGCTGGTGTGCACGGTCACCGATGGGCGGTCGGGGTAACGCAGGACGTAGGCCAGCTCGTGGTGTCGGGCCACGGCGGTGCAGCGCAGTTCGTGGTCGCCGGCCGGCGTTGCGGCACCGGGACGGACCGGCCAGGGCGGCAGAGCGTCGAGCACCCGGACGATCTCGTCGACGCCGTCGGTCAGCACCCGGGGCTCGCGCGGCTCGGCACCTTCCGTCGCGGGCACTTCGCAGGCGACGATCTCCACGGCTCCCGCCGGCACCAACGGGCCGTTTCCGCCGTACCGGGCTGTGCGGGGGTCCGGGAACTCCCGCGCGTCGGTCGGGCAGCGGGCCTGGTCGTCGACGGTGGGGGTCACCGCCGGCGGCGCGGGGGAGTGCTCGTTACCGGTGCCGAGCCGTACCCCGCCGAAGGCGAGACCGGCCACCAGGGCCACGGCGAGCGCGCCGAGGCCGACCCGGCGACGTCGGTGCCGCCGGACCCGCCGGCCGACCGCGCCCACCCGGTCCGGCGGCGTCCGCAGCGGGGGAACGGACTCCCGCAACAGGTACCCGATGTCCTCGTCCTCGTGCGTCACGTCAAGACCTCCAGATGGCGAACAGCTCGAGATGCGGATCGGTACGCAGCGTTCGCAGGGCGCGGGAGGCCTGCACCTTGACCGTGCCGAGGGAACACCCGAGCAGCTCGGCGGTCTGCTCGACGGTCAGGTCCTCGACGTAGCGCAGCACCACGACCGCCCGTTGCTGGCGGCTGAGTCGGGCCAGGGCACGCCGGAGGGCGTCGCGGTTCGCGGAGTCGCCGGCCATGTCGCCGTACCCGGGCTCGTCCGGTGGCGGACTCGGGATCTCCGCCCGCCAACGCCGTCGCCACCAGGAGACGTAGGTGGTGAACAGGGCCCGGCGCAGGTACGCCTCCGGGTGGTCGGCGTTGGCGATGGTGCCCCAGCGCCGCCAGGCGTCCGCCAGCACCGTCTGCAACAGGTCCTCGGCGCGTCCGGCGTCACCGGTGAGCAGCCAGGCGGACCGCAGCAACGCGTCGGAGCGCGCCGTGACGAACTCGGCGAAGCCCGCCGGCGGCGTCAGGTCCCGGGATCGTGGCATGTGAGTGTGTACCTCCCACCCGGTAGACGCTTCGGCGCGCACCGGAGGTAAACACGGTCGGCCGAGCGATCCGTTGAATTGATGTTCATCGAATGCCAGACTGTGGCTCGGTCGCGCGGGAGCCAGCGCTGACGAGCTCAGCTGGGTGGGGCACGCGGGGTGGGCACCTCCCTCGACGCTGCCCGTGGGTGGCGGCGAACAACCCCGCAACACCAAGGAGGTACGAATGCTCCGTACGTTCGGCACGATCCTCGCCACCGCCACGCTGGCCCTGACCGGCTGGGCCGGCTCAGCCGGCGCGGCCGGTGCACCCGGCTCGAACGGCGCACCCGGCTCGATCGGCGCGCCCGGTTCGGCCGGTGCCGCCGCGACCACGCCCGCACCGACGCCCACGCCGACGTTCGCCTGTCCACCGGCCCTGCCGATCAGCGGCCAGGTGACCGGCGCGACCACCACCAGCCTGACGATCTCGTACTCGATGCTGCTCAGCCCGCCCTGCGGCTACGACCCGCCGATGCGGGTGACGTTGTTCGCCAGCCAGGCCGACGCCCAGCAGAAGCAGAACCCGGTGGCCTCGGCCGTCACCGGGCCGCAGCGCTACGGCACGGTGACCGTCACCGGGCTGACCCCCGACACCGAGTACTGGTTCCGGTTCAGCGACGCGGCCGGCACCTGGGACCCGTACCTCATCGGGGGACCGGCGCGGACCCTCGGGCAGGCGCAGGTGCAGTGCGCGGCGGCGATCACCGTGGACTCCAGTTGGGCCGGCGGATTCATGGCCACGGTCACCGTCCGCAACCCCGGTGACCGGCCGTTGCACAGCTGGCGGGTCGGCTGGCGGTGGTCCGCCGGCGAGCGGATCCAGACGCTCTGGGGCGGGGTGGCCGAGGGCACCGGGGACACCGTCTCGGTCCGCAACGCCACCTACAACGCGACGCTGCTCCCGGGCGGCTCGACGACCTTCGGGATGATCGTGGCGGCCGCCGCCGTACCCGCAAGCATCACGACCACCTGTAGCCAGTAGGTGCCCGAACGGCCCGTCGGCACCTTCGCCGGCGGGCCGTTCGTCGTGCGCGGTCTGGCCGGTCGCCCGGTGGTCAGGCGCAGGGTGCGCCGTTGAGGGTGAAGGCGGTCGGCGGGCTGTTCGTGCCGGAGCTGCTGGCCAGGTACCCGAAGGTCACCGTGGCCCCCGGCGCGACGGTGGCGTTCCAGCCGGCGTTGCGGGCGGTGACCGCCGTGCCCTGCTGGCTGATCTCCGCGTTCCAGCCGCTGGTCACCCGCTGGTTGCCGGCGTACGTCCAGCCGACCGTCCAGCCGGCGACCGGGGCCGAACCGGTGTTGGTCACCGTCACGGTGGCGGTGAACCCGGTACCCCACTGGCTGTCCACCCGGTGGCTCACCGTGCAGGTGGCCGGCGGCTGGGTGGCCCCGAACGACACCCGGTGCAGCTGCCCCGGCAGGTCGTTGACCAGGTAGATCTCCCCGTCTCCGTTCAGCCCCAGACTGGTCGGCTGGATGGTCAGCTCGCCGAGCTGCCGGCTGGCGTACCCACCGGCGCCGTCGGGACGGATCACGAACGCGGTACCCGAGCAGTAGTCGGTGGCCAGGTACGTGCCGGTGGCGATGTCGGCGTACTCCGTACCCCGGTAGACGTGGCCGCCGATGATGGCGCAACCGTCGACGGAGGTCCGGTAGTGGTAGACCGGATCGACGTACGACGCGCCGGCCACGCAGCGGTCGGGGTTGAACACCTGGGGGCCCTCCCGGCAGGACCAGCCCAGGTTGGCACCCTGCTGTCCCGCGGTGAGGTGGTTGACCTCCTCGAAGGTGCCCTGCCCCACGTCGGCGATCCAGAGCGAGCCGTCGGCCGGATCGATGGAGAAGCGCCACGGGTTGCGCAGCCCGTACGCCCAGATCTCCGCCCGCGCCCCGGCGGTGCCGACGAACGGGTTGTCGGCCGGCACGCAGTACGGCCGCCCGTCGCAGCTACGGGAGACGTCCAGCCGCAGGATCTTGCCGAGCAGGGTGCCCAGGTCCTGCCCGCTGTTCAGCGGGTCGTCGGCGCTGCCGCCGTCACCGATACTCCAGTACAGGTACCCGTCGGGTCCGAACGTGACCTGCCCACCGTTGTGGTTGGCGAACTGCGCGTGCGGCTGGCTGAGCAGGATCTCCTCCCGGGCCGCCGGCACCGGCTGCTGCCCGGCGCTGTCCAGCACGAACCGGGACAGCGTCACCGCCCCGTCGGCCAGCGCCGTGTAGACCACGTAGACCGTCCGGCTGGTGGCGAACTCCGGCGAGGTCACGATCCCGAGCAGACCGCGCTCGTTGCCGCTGGTGGAGACCCGGTCGGTGAGGTCCAGCAGTGGGGTGGCGGCGAGCCCGTCCTGCTCGTCGTACACCCGCACGGTGCCGACCTTCTCGGTGATGAACAACCGCCCGGAGCCGTCGTCCGGAGCATGGATCGCGGTCGGCCGCCGCAGCCCGGCGGCGACCTGCGTCGTGCTCACCGTCAACCGCTCCAGCCCGGCGGCGACCTGCGTGGTGCTCACCGTCAACCGCTCCAGCGGTACGGCCGCCAGCGCGCCCACCTCAGCGGTGGCTCGCGTGGTGGTCGCCTTCGTGGCGGTGGTCTCGGTGGTGGCGGCCTTCGTGGCGGTGGTCGGGGCGTTCGGTGGTGCGGACTGCGCCGGGACGGCGGGCGGCACGAGTACCCCGGCCGCCACGACGAGCCCGGCAACGGCCGCCAGGGCGGCCCTACTGCCAGCAGGCATATCGACTCCAATCGTTGTCGGAGTCAATGTTCGGCGTCGGCAGCTTTCGATCTGTCCGCGTCCCGCAGTACGGGAGTGCTCCCGCCCCCGCCCTCCCACCTGCTGACACGCCAGCACGCTCGGCCCTGTCACCCCGGGGTGCCCACCCCGATCGGGCCTTGGTCTGGTCCGCCCGGCATGATCTGGTCCGCCCGGCTTGATCGACTCGGTTGGGCTGATGTGGCGGTATCCACGGTGCTTCGACCCAGCCATTTCAGCCCAACCGAGTCGATCAAGGCCCTGATCCCGGGAGCGCCCGGTCTTGCGCCGCCCGGTCAGTCAGGTACCGACGTCGCGTCGGCGATTCTGCGGGGCCGGCTGCACGACCGGCTTCGTGCCCGTCTGGCCGGTAAGACGCTGTGCATCACGTTCGTGACGCTCGGAGAATTGACCAAGTGGACCGTGCTGCGGAGTTGGGGTCCACGCAAGTTGGCTGACCTCGTGCAGTGGCGATCCGGCGTGGTGCTGTTGCCTTTCGACGAGGCGGTGGCGACGACGTGGGGGCAGCTCCAGGCGCGAGCACAGCACCGAGGACGTCCCCGTCCGACCAACGACTCCGGCACCCTGGGGCGTCAGGAGCTGACCGGCTAGGGAGCCCGGCCTCGACCACCGAGCGGATGTTCCTCGGACAGGGGGCGGCCGGACGTGCCTCAGGTCCTTCGGGTCGGCTGCTCCGTGGACGGCAAAGTTGCGCCGGGCGTCGAGCAGGCTGAGGTTGCGGTTCGGGCCGCCTCGTACCAGCTCGGGCCTGGACCGGCATGCTGTGGAGCGGGCGACGGGAATCGAACCCGCGTAGTCAGTTTGGAAGACTGAAGCTCTACCATTGAGCTACGCCCGCGCACACCCCGCTAGGGGCGCGCCGACAGCGTACCCGGTCTCCGGGCCGGCCGTGCAGTCAGCTCACCCGCCGGGCGGGCCCGGGCGGCGCGGCGACGGCGGCCCCGGGGTCCCCGGCGGGCGCGGACGGCATAGACTGCACGTCGCCACGGGGTGTGGCGCAGCTTGGTAGCGCACTCGCTTTGGGAGCGAGGG
Source organism: Micromonospora sp. WMMA1923 (assembly GCF_049179195.1). Lineage (NCBI taxonomy): Bacteria > Bacillati > Actinomycetota > Actinomycetes > Micromonosporales > Micromonosporaceae > Micromonospora > Micromonospora sp. WMMA1923. Next base: position 4,318,209 of record NZ_JBMHLZ010000001.1, on the reverse strand, counting down.
GCCGTGGGTTCAAATCCCGCCACCCCGACTGTCGTCGGTGGGCCGCCTTCGCCGGTGGTCCGCCGGGCGCTGCCGAGCCGTCGGGCCGGCTCGCCTACACTCGATGGGCGCAATCCCTGCCGTGGCGACCGGTCGTCACCGCGAGACGCCCAGATTCAACCGAGATCCGTTCAAGGAGTACGCCTGTGAAGAGCACCGTCGAGACTCTGAGCCCGACGCGCGTGCGGCTCGCCATCGAGGTGCCGTTCGTCGAGCTCGAGCCGAGCCTCAAGAAGGCGTACCGGGAGATCGGCCAGCAGGTCCAGGTGCCCGGCTTCCGGCGCGGCAAGATCCCGGCCGCCGTGATCGACCAGCGGGTGGGCCGGGGTGCCGTGCTCAACGAGGTGGTGCAGGACGCCATCCCGCAGAACATCCTCGCCGCGGTCCGCGAGCACGACTTGAAGACCCTCGGCCGCCCCGAGGTCGAGATCACCGAGTTCAACGACGGTGACTCGCTCAACTTCACTGCCGAGGTGGACGTCCGCCCCGAGCTGACCCTGCCGGACCCGGCCACCATCGAGGTGACCGTGGACGAGCTGCAGATCGACGAGAGCGAGATCGACGACCAGGTCAAGGGCCTGCGGGAGCGGTTCGCCACGCTCAAGACCGTCGAGCGCGCCGCCGCCGAGGGCGACTACGTGCAGATCGACCTGAACGCCACCGTCGACGGCGAGGACGTGCCGGGCGGTTCGGCGAGCAACATCTCCCACGAGGTGGGCAGCAAGCAGCTCCTGCCGGGGCTGGACGAGGCCCTGGTCGGCCTGGCCGCCGGGGACAGCACCACCTTCACCACCCAGCTCGTCGGTGGCGACTTCGCCGGCCGGGAGGCCGACGTCGCGGTGACCGTCCGCACCGTCAAGGAGAAGGACCTGCCCGAGCTGAACGACGAGTTCGCGCAGCTGGCCAGCGAGTTCGACACCATCGAGGAGCTCCGGGCCGACCTTCGGGAGAAGGTCAGCAAGGGCAAGCGGGTCGAGCAGATCTACGCCGCCCGGGACAAGGCCCTGGAGCAGCTGGTCGCCGCCGCCGAGGTGCCCGCGCCGGAGGGCGTGGTCCGCGAGGAGGTCGAGAGCCGCAAGGCGGCCATGGTCGACCAGCTGGAGCGGATCGGCGCCTCGATGGAGGAGTACCTCGCCGCCGAGGAGAAGACCGAGGAGCAGATCGACGCCGAGCTGACCGAGGCGGCCACCGACGGGGTCAAGATCCAGCTGCTGCTGGACACCCTGGCCGACGCCGAGGACGTCCAGGTCTCCGACGACGAGTTCGGGCACGAGATCGTGCACCGGGCGCAGCGCGCCGGGATGCCCCCGCAGCAGTACTACGACCAGCTGGCCCGCTCCGGCGCGGCGGCCGCCGTCTTCGGCGACGTCCGGCGGGGCAAGGCGCTGGCCTCGGTGATGGAGCGCATCAAGATCAAGGACTCGGCCGGCAACGAGGTCACCCTCGACGCGCTGCGCGCCCAGGAAGAGGCCGAGCACAACCACGAGCACTGATCGTCCGGGTCGGGCCGTCGTCCGCCGCTCGCGGCGTTCGGCGGCCGAAACCCTTTTGCGGGTACGTCCGCAGCGCCCGGTGCGCTGAGAGCGAACAGTGCCCCGACCGGGGCGCTGCCGTCCGACTCAACGGTTAGTGTCGGGTACGACGGTACGGAGAGCGAAGGGCTGCCATGACCGACATGCACATCCCAAGGACGCCGAGCCGGGCGATCGAAGCCCGCGGTGGCGACTCAATTGGCAACCTCGACGACTCGGTCTACAACCGGTTGCTCAAGGAGCGGATCATCTTCCTGGGCAGCGAGGTCAACGACCAGGTGGCCAACCGCATCTGCGCGCAGCTGCTGCTGCTCGCGGCGGAGGACCCGGACCGGGACATCTTCCTCTGGATCAACTCGCCGGGTGGCTCGGTCTACTCCGGCATGGCGATCTACGACACCATGCAGTACATCGACAACGACGTGTCGACCGTGGCGATGGGCATGGCGGCCTCCATGGGCCAGCTGCTGCTCTGCGCGGGCACCAGGGGCAAGCGGTACGCCCTCCCGCACGCGCGGATCATGATGCACCAGCCCTCGGGCGGCATGGGCGGTACGGCCTCCGACATCGCCATCCAGGCCGAGCAGATGCTCTACACCAAGCGGATGTTCCAGGAGCGGGTGGCGCACCACACCGGCCAGGACCAGGCCCAGATCGAGGCGGACTCGGATCGGGACCGCTGGTTCACCGCCCAGGAGGCGATGGACTACGGCTTCATCGACAAGGTGATCACCGGAGCCACCCAGGTTCCGGAAGGCGCCGGGACCCTGAGCTGAGGAGCTGACGATGACCGACCTGAGTTTGCCGCCCCAGTTCGCGGCCGTGCACAACCGTTACGTCCTGCCGTCGTTCGTCGAGCGCACCTCGTACGGGGTCAAGGAGTCCAACCCGTACAACAAGCTCTTCGAGGACCGGATCATCTTCCTCGGCGTCCAGGTGGACGACGCGTCGGCCAACGACGTGATGGCCCAGCTGCTCACGCTGGAGGGCACCGACCCGGACCGCGACATCATCATGTACATCAACTCGCCGGGTGGTTCGTTCACCGCGATGACGGCGATCTACGACACCATGCAGTACGTCCGGCCGGACATCCAGACCGTCTGCCTCGGGCAGGCGGCCAGCGCGGCGGCGGTGCTGCTCGCGGCGGGCACCCCGGGCAAGCGGATGGCGCTGCCGAACTCGCGGATCATCATCCACCAGCCCGCCACCGAGGGTGGGTACGGGCAGGGCTCGGACATCGAGATCCAGGCCCGGGAGATCCTGCGGATGCGGACGCAGCTGGAGGACATGCTCTCCCGGCACTGCAACCGCCCGATCGACCTGGTCCGCAAGGACATCGACCGTGACAAGATCATGACGGCCGAGGAGTCCAAGGAGTACGGGCTGGTCGACACCATCCTGACCAGCCGCAAGAAGGGTCTGCTGGCCTCCAGCGCCGCCAGCTGAGAGAGTTTCGGGTCAGAGGTCGACCCGGGAGCGACGTTCCCGGTCGGCCTCTGACACACCCGTTTTGGGGGTCGGAGAAACCTTCCCCAGCGGGTAACGTCGGGTCCGTACCGCTTCGTTGGGTCGGACCGGCGAGGTCAGGCAGGGACGACGGACCGCAAGGTTCGCAGGTCAGGGCCGGTGCTCCGGCCGATGAGTGCAGGGAGAACGTAGGTGGCACGGATCGGTGACGGCGGCGACCTACTCAAGTGCTCCTTCTGCGGCAAGTCGCAGAAGCAGGTCAAGAAGCTCATCGCGGGGCCCGGGGTCTACATCTGCGACGAGTGCATCGATCTCTGTAACGAGATCATCGAGGAGGAGTTGGCCGAGTCCGGCGAGGTGAAGTGGGAAGAGCTTCCCAAGCCGATGGAGATCTGCCAGTTCCTCGACAACTACGTCATCGGTCAGGACCAGGCCAAGAAGGCGCTCGCCGTCGCGGTCTACAACCACTACAAGCGCATCCAGGCCGAGGCGGCCAACGCGCCGGGCTCCGGCCACGAGGGCGTCGAGGTGGCCAAGTCCAACATCCTGCTGATCGGGCCGACCGGGTGTGGCAAGACCCACCTCGGGCAGACCCTCGCCCGGATGCTCAACGTCCCGTTCGCGATCGCCGACGCCACCGCGCTCACCGAGGCCGGCTACGTCGGTGAGGACGTGGAGAACATCCTCCTCAAGCTGATCCAGGCCGCGGACTACGACATCAAGCGCGCCGAGACCGGCATCATCTACATCGACGAGGTCGACAAGATCGCCCGTAAGTCGGAGAACCCGTCGATCACCCGCGACGTCTCCGGCGAGGGCGTCCAGCAGGCTCTGCTCAAGATCCTTGAGGGCACCGTGGCGAACGTCCCGCCGCAGGGTGGACGCAAGCACCCCCACCAGGAGTTCATCCAGATCGACACCACAAACGTGCTGTTCATCCTGGGTGGAGCCTTCGCGGGGCTGGACCAGATCATCGAGTCGCGCACCGGCAAGGGCGGCACCGGCTTCGGCGCCCGGCTACGGGCGGTCTCCGAGCGCTCCACCGACGACATCCTCAGCCAGGTGATGCCGGAGGACATGCTCAAGTTCGGGCTGATCCCCGAGTTCATCGGCCGACTGCCGGTGATCACCAACGTACGCAGCCTGGACCGCACCGCCCTGGTGCAGATCCTCACCGAGCCGCGCAACGCGCTTGTCAAGCAGTACCAACGCCTCCTGGAGCTCGACGGCGTCGAGCTGGAGTTCGAGCCGCCGGCGCTGGAGGCCATCGCCGACCAGGCGATGCTGCGTGGCACCGGGGCCCGGGGTCTGCGCGCCATCATGGAGGAGGTCCTGCTCTCCGTGATGTACGAGGTGCCGAGCAACCCGGACGCCGCCCGGGTGCTGATCACCCGCGAGGTGGTCCTGGAGAACGTCAACCCGACGATCGTGCCCCGCGAGTTCACCGGTCGCCGGGCCCGCCGGGAGCGCGAGGAGAAGTCCGCCTGAGTCGCCCCACCGGCCGCCATCCGTCGACGCTCTCCGTCGCACCGGATGGCGGCCGTACGCTTCCTAACCGCCGCCACCGCCACCGGCGGCCGAGCCCGTGGACCGTCGTCCCGACGGCGGCCCGACCCGCCGAGCCGCCACCTGCGGGCGGCCGTAGCCCTGAGCCGCCGGCTGTGCGAGCGGCCGTACCCCTGAGCCGCCGTCTGTGGGCGGCTGTACCCCTGAGCCGCCGTCTGCGGCGGTTGCGCCGCCGAGTCGCCCTGCCGGTGGTCGGATACCCGAGCCCGCCGCCTGCCGGCGGCCGTACCGCCGAGGAGCGCCATGCGTGTCGCCGTCTGCCAGCTGAACGCCCGCGACGACCGGACGGCGAACCTGGCCGCCGCGGAAGCCCTGCTGGTCCGCGCCGCTGACGCCGGCGCCGACCTCGCCGTCCTACCGGAGTACGTCGACTACCTCGGCCCCGCGGCCGGGCTGCCCGAGCCGGAACCGGTCGACGGCGTGGTGGGTACGTTCTTCGCCGAGGTGGCGGGCCGGCTGGGCATCTGGGTCGTCGCCGGCTCCTTCCACGAGGTCGGCCCGGACCCCGAGCACACCTACAACACCTCCCTGGTCTTCGACCGGTCCGGCGCCCTCGCCGCCAGCTACCGCAAGATCCATCTGTACGACGTGGAGATCCCCGGCCGGGTCTCCTACCGGGAGTCGGCGACGGTGGCGGCGGGGGACGAGCCGGTGGTGGTCACCGTCGACGGGGTCCGGGTGGGGCTGTCCATCTGTTACGACCTGCGCTTCCCCGAGCTGTACCGGCAACTGGCCACCGACGGTGGCGCCCAACTGCTCGTCGTGCCGGCGGCGTTCATGATGCACACCGGGCGGGACCACTGGGAGGTGCTGCTGCGGGCGCGGGCGATCGAGAACCAGTGTTTCGTCGTGGCCGCCGGCCAGACGGGGGACCACGATCCCGGCCGGACCTGCTTCGGGCGCAGCATGGTGGTCGACCCGTGGGGGACCGTGCTCGGTCAGGTGCCGGACGGCCCGGGGCTCAGCGTCGTCGACGTCGACCTCGACCAGCTGGACCGGATCCGTGCCGAGCTGCCCAGCCTGGCCAACCGCCGGCTCTGAGCCGTCCGGGGGCGCTGAACAGATCACCGGCCCTGCCAATCGCGGGTGCTGGCACCGGCGCTGGCGCTGGGCCGACCACCGGCGGTGAGCCGCGCGGGGGCCGGGGGCCCGACGCCACGAGGCGAACGCGGGGCGGCGAGTTCAGCCGACGGGGTGAGCTAACCCTGTAGCAGGACCCCCAGCAGTGCGAAGCCCGCGATGGCGGCGGCGGTGACCAGCAGGGCGGTCGTCATCCGGGAGGGGCCCCGGCGGGCCAGTCGCCCGATCGACATCACGACGGCGACCAGGACCACCGCCCCGATGACCACCTGCCAGAAGGGTACGAGGAGGCCGAGGAGCGCCTCCTCGGCGAGCGCCGGTGACCTGCCCACGTCATCCATGTCTGACACTCTGGCACGGGAGGCCACCGCATAGGCCGTCCCGCGGGCATCATGAGCCCTGAGTGACCTCCCGGCGCCGGTGGGACGGGTAGCACCCGCGGGCCGGAACTGGCGGAGGACGTCGCGTCAGGATGATTGACGATCATTGATTTGCCTTCTCCGGGGCGGACGCGTAACTTTCTCTCTGCACGGGGGAGGCCAGGGCAAACCGGCCGAGAACGGGCACCAGGATCGTGGCGGAGACGCCGAGCGAGGCTGGGATCGGGCGGTGCGAAGAACTCAGCAAGATGGAGTTGCAATCGCGAAGCCGACCGGGTAGAATGCTGAAGCCGGCAGGGAGCCGGGCGGGTCACCGCGAGAGTGGTGATCGGCCGGTCTGCCGATTCCCACGACAGAAACGACCGCCGGATACGGCGTGCGTCAGCGTGGAAAGAGCTGGTAGAAGGTGAGACTTCCACTGCGAAGTTGACGCGGAAAACCGGTTCGGGTAGGTTAGAGCGGTTGCCCCAGACAGGGCCCCGAAAGATTCGGGTTTCTGGTTGGTGTGTGGTTGTTCTTTGAGAACTCAACAGGGTGCTTGATAAGCCAGTGCCAATTGTTTTATACCCCGGGCTGGCCGGTTTCGATCGGTTGGTTTCGGATTCCTTTGGCAACATGTTGTTTGTTGTCGGGGTTGATTTTTCGACAAGTTTTTGTTGGAGAGTTTGATCCTGGCTCAGGACGAACGCTGGCGGCGTGCTTAACACATGCAAGTCGAGCGGAAAGGCCCTTCGGGGTACTCGAGCGGCGAACGGGTGAGTAACACGTGAGCAACCTGCCCCAGGCTTTGGGATAACCCCGGGAAACCGGGGCTAATACCGAATATTACTGCTGATCGCATGGTTGGTGGTGGAAAGTTTTTCGGCTTGGGATGGGCTCGCGGCCTATCAGCTTGTTGGTGGGGTGATGGCCTACCAAGGCGACGACGGGTAGCCGGCCTGAGAGGGCGACCGGCCACACTGGGACTGAGACACGGCCCAGACTCCTACGGGAGGCAGCAGTGGGGAATATTGCACAATGGGCGGAAGCCTGATGCAGCGACGCCGCGTGAGGGATGACGGCCTTCGGGTTGTAAACCTCTTTCAGCAGGGACGAAGCGCAAGTGACGGTACCTGCAGAAGAAGCACCGGCCAACTACGTGCCAGCAGCCGCGGTAAGACGTAGGGTGCGAGCGTTGTCCGGATTTATTGGGCGTAAAGAGCTCGTAGGCGGCTTGTCGCGTCGACTGTGAAAACCCGCAGCTCAACTGCGGGCTTGCAGTCGATACGGGCAGGCTAGAGTTCGGTAGGGGAGACTGGAATTCCTGGTGTAGCGGTGAAATGCGCAGATATCAGGAGGAACACCGGTGGCGAAGGCGGGTCTCTGGGCCGATACTGACGCTGAGGAGCGAAAGCGTGGGGAGCGAACAGGATTAGATACCCTGGTAGTCCACGCTGTAAACGTTGGGCGCTAGGTGTGGGGGGCCTCTCCGGTTCTCTGTGCCGCAGCTAACGCATTAAGCGCCCCGCCTGGGGAGTACGGCCGCAAGGCTAAAACTCAAAGGAATTGACGGGGGCCCGCACAAGCGGCGGAGCATGCGGATTAATTCGATGCAACGCGAAGAACCTTACCTGGGTTTGACATGGCCGCAAAACCTCCAGAGATGGGGGGTCCTTCGGGGGCGGTCACAGGTGGTGCATGGCTGTCGTCAGCTCGTGTCGTGAGATGTTGGGTTAAGTCCCGCAACGAGCGCAACCCTCGTTCGATGTTGCCAGCGCGTTATGGCGGGGACTCATCGAAGACTGCCGGGGTCAACTCGGAGGAAGGTGGGGATGACGTCAAGTCATCATGCCCCTTATGTCCAGGGCTTCACGCATGCTACAATGGCCGGTACAATGGGCTGCGATACCGTGAGGTGGAGCGAATCCCAAAAAGCCGGTCTCAGTTCGGATCGGGGTCTGCAACTCGACCCCGTGAAGTCGGAGTCGCTAGTAATCGCAGATCAGCAACGCTGCGGTGAATACGTTCCCGGGCCTTGTACACACCGCCCGTCACGTCACGAAAGTCGGCAACACCCGAAGCCGGTGGCCCAACCCTTGTGGAGGGAGCCGTCGAAGGTGGGGCTGGCGATTGGGACGAAGTCGTAACAAGGTAGCCGTACCGGAAGGTGCGGCTGGATCACCTCCTTTCTAAGGAGCACCTTCCGACGAAAGTCGGTAAGGAGCCCGCACTGCCCGAATGTGGTGGTGGGGTGCTCGAATGGCGGAGACACTGGTGAGTTTTCTCCTGGCAACGGTCGGGGTCGTCTAGTACAGCTGCTTTTCGGAGTGGTGGGAACGGTGATCCTGGTGCGGCTGGGGGAAGGCGGAGAGCACCCTGTTGGGTCCTGAAGGAACAACCATGGTTGTTTTTTCAGAGCCTTGTGATGAGGTTGCCAGGCATGGCCTGGCCTCGCATACCGGATCCTGGTGGGTTGCTGGTGTGGGGTTGGTGGGTTGTGGGTTGGTCGTTTGTTGAGAATTGCACAGTGGACGCGAGCATCTTTGTGGTCAAGTTGTCAAGGGCGAACGGTGGATGCCTTGGCACCAGGAGCCGATGAAGGACGTGGGAGGCCGCGATAGGCCTGGGGGAGCTGTCAACCAAGCTGTGATCCCAGGGTGTCCGAATGGGGAAACCTGGCATCAGTCATGTGATGTCACCCGCATCTGAATACATAGGGTGTGTGGGGGGAACGCGGGGAAGTGAAACATCTCAGTACCCGTAGGAAGAGAAAACAATTTAGTGATTCCGTGAGTAGTGGCGAGCGAAAGCGGATTGAGGCTAAACCGGTTGCGTGTGATACCTGTCAGGGGTTGCGTGGTCGGGGTTGTGGGACCCTGCTACACGAGCTGACACTCGTGTGAGGAGTGATAAAGCCAGTTGCTAGCTGAACAGTCTGGGAAGGCTGACCGTAGTCGGTGAGAGTCCGGTAGGTGAAAGTGGCTGGTCTTCTGTGGGTGTTCCCGAGTAGCGGCGGACTCCTGAAATCTGCCGTGAATCTGCCAGGACCACCTGGTAAGCCTAAATACTTCCTGGTGACCGATAGCGGACGAGTACCGTGAGGGAATGGTGAAAAGTACCCCGGGAGGGGAGTGAAATAGTACCTGAAACCGTTCGCCTACAATCCGTCGGAGCCTTTAGGGGTGACGGCGTGCCTTTTGAAGAATGAGCCTGCGAGTTAGTGGCATGTGGCGAGGTTAACCCGTGTGGGGGAGCCGTAGCGAAAGCGAGTCTGAATAGGGCGTTTGAGTCGCATGCTCTAGACCCGAAGCGGAGTGATCTAGCCATGGGCAGGCTGAAGCGTGGGTAAGACTACGTGGAGGGCCGAACCCACCAACGTTGAAAAGTTGGGGGATGACCTGTGGTTAGGGGTGAAAGGCCAATCAAACTCCGTGATAGCTGGTTCTCCCCGAAATGCATTTAGGTGCAGCGTCGTGTGTTTCTTGCCGGAGGTAGAGCACTGGATGGTCTAGGGGGCCCACAAGCTTACCGAAATCAGCCAAACTCCGAATGCCGGTAAGTGAGAGCGCGGCAGTGAGACTGCGGGGGATAAGCTTCGTAGTCGAGAGGGAAACAGCCCAGATCACCAGCTAAGGCCCCTAAGCGTGTGCTAAGTGGAAAAGGATGTGGGATCGCATAGACAACCAGGAGGTTGGCTTAGAAGCAGCCACCCTTTAAAGAGTGCGTAATAGCTCACTGGTCAAGTGGTTCCGCGCCGACAATGTAGCGGGGCTCAAGTACACCGCCGAAGCTGTGGCATTCACATTTTTACTTCGTCCCCGTCTTTGGGTGGGGGTGCAGGTGTGTGGATGGGTAGGGGAGCGTCGTGCCGGGGGTGAAGCAGCCGAGTGATCGAGTTGTGGACGCGGCACGAGTGAGAATGCAGGCATGAGTAGCGAAAGAAGGGTGAGAAACCCTTCCGCCGGATGACCAAGGGTTCCAGGGCCAGGCTAATCCGCCCTGGGTGAGTCGGGACCTAAGGCGAGGCCGAGAGGCGTAGTCGATGGACAACGGGTTGATATTCCCGTACCCGCGAAAGAGCGTCCCTGATGAACTTCGTTGTGCTAACCATCCGAACTGCTTGAGGCCTTCGGGTTGATGGTGGGGAGCGTGGGAACCTGGCGGGTAGTAGTCAAGCGATGGGGTGACGCAGGAAGGTAGCTGATCCCGGCCGGTGGTTGTGCCGGGGTAAGCGTGTAGGCCGTGCCATAGGCAAATCCGTGGCGCATGTAGGCTGAGACGTGATGCCGAGCCGATTCAGGTGAAGTCAGTGATCCTATGCTGCCGAGAAAAGCCTCTAGCGAGTTCTTAGCGGCCCGTACCCCAAACCGACACAGGTGGTCAGGTAGAGAATACCGAGGCGATCGGGCGAACTGTGGTTAAGGAACTCGGCAAATTGCCCCCGTAACTTAGGGAGAAGGGGGGCCGGAGACGTGAAGCCCCGCGCGGGTGGAGCGTTGTATGGCCGCAGAGAGCAGGGGGAAGCGACTGTTTACTAAAAACACAGGTCCATGCGAAGAAGTAATTCGATGTATATGGACTGACGCCTGCCCGGTGCTGGAACGTTAAGGGGACCTGTTAGCTCTTCGGGGCGAAGCGGAGAACTTAAGCGCCAGTAAACGGCGGTGGTAACTATAACCATCCTAAGGTAGCGAAATTCCTTGTCGGGTAAGTTCCGACCTGCACGAATGGCGTAACGACTTCCCCACTGTCTCAACCACAGGCCCGGCGAAATTGCATTACGAGTAAAGATGCTCGTTACGCGCGGCAGGACGGAAAGACCCCGGGACCTTTACTATAGCTTGACATTGGTATCCGAATTAGCTTGTGTAGGATAGGTGGGAGCCGGTGAAGTCCATACGCCAGTATGGGTGGAGGCAATCTTGAAATACCACTCTGGTTGATTTGGGTATCTAACTTCGGGCCGTGATCCGGTTCAGGGACAGTGTCTGGTGGGTAGTTTAACTGGGGCGGTTGCCTCCTAAAGGGTAACGGAGGCGCCCAAAGGTTCCCTCAGCCTGGTTGGCAATCAGGTGTTGAGTGCAAGTGCACAAGGGAGCTTGACTGTGAGACTGACAGGTCGAGCAGGGACGAAAGTCGGGACTAGTGATCCGGCACTTGCGTGTGGAAGCGGTGTCGCTCAACGGATAAAAGGTACCCCGGGGATAACAGGCTGATCTTCCCCAAGAGTCCATATCGACGGGATGGTTTGGCACCTCGATGTCGGCTCGTCGCATCCTGGGGCTGTAGCAGGTCCCAAGGGTTGGGCTGTTCGCCCATTAAAGCGGTACGCGAGCTGGGTTTAGAACGTCGTGAGACAGTTCGGTCCCTATCCGCCGTGCGCGTAGGATACTTGAGAAGGGCTGTCCCTAGTACGAGAGGACCGGGACGGACGAACCTCTGGTGTGCCAGTTGTCCCGCCAGGGGCACGGCTGGTTAGCTACGTTCGGAAGGGATAACCGCTGAAAGCATCTAAGCGGGAAGCTCGCTTCAAGATGAGGTATCCCATCCACCTTTGGTGGAGTAAGGCCCCCAGCTAGACGACTGGGTTGATAGGCCGGAAATGTAAGCTCGGTAACGGGTTGAGTTGACCGGTACTAATAGGCCGAGGACTTGACTACGAAGCTGCTACGCGTCCACTGTGCAACTCTTGACAAACGAACGACATCACCGTGTGTGGGTGTTGTTTGATATGTCGATAGGGTTACGGCGGTCATGGCGGAAGGGAAACGCCCGGTTACATTCCGAACCCGGAAGCTAAGCCTTCCAGCGCCGATGGTACTGCACTCGGGAGGGTGTGGGAGAGTAGGACACCGCCGGACATTCTTACAGTGAGGGTCATCCCGACAGGGATGGCCCTCACTGCTGTTTCCAGCCCGAGACACGCGGTGCCCGCCCGCCGGGGCAGGCGGCCGCGGAAGCGCAGCACCGGCGGATGGTCAGCGGCGGGTCTGGATCTCCTCGCGGATGGTGCGCAGGAGGGTGCCGGCCTCGTCGACCGGACGGCCCGGGAAGAGCGCCATCACCACGCTGCCGTGGTCGGCCCAGCCGCACACCGCGAAATCGCCACCGTCACCACTGGTGGTTCCGCACTTCATGGTGCCGCCCAACCGGCCCGCCGGCACCTCGCGCAGGCCGTCGACCGCCCCGGCCTCGTCCGCCATCAGCTCGAACAGGGTGTCGAGGTCCCGCTCGGGCTGCCAGAGCAGCGTCGTCCCGCCGAAGATGAGCACCGGCCGCTGCGGCTGTCCCTTGTCGTTGTAGACGTTGCCGAAGCTGCGGTCCAGGTCGATGTTGGCGGCGAGGCCGCTGCGCAGGTAGTCGGCGGTACTGCGGGCCCGTTCGTCACTGTCCCGGGTCAGCCCGGCGACCTCCGGGGGCGTGGCCAGGTCGGCGTCCTTCTGCTGGGCCACCCGCCAGGCCACCGACCCGAGGGCGCCGGCGCCGAGTACCCCGACGGCGAGCGCGATCCCCATCGCCCAGCGCCAACGGCGGGAGCCGAACACGGACCGGCGGGACCCGTTCTCCGGGTCCCGGTTGCTGAGCTGGATGGGCTCCCCGGTCAGCTCGATCAGCTCGCCGTCGTCGTCGTACGGCCGCTGGGTGAGATGTGCGTCGGACATAGCCGACACCGTACGCGAAGCAGCGGTGGCGCACGCCGGGTCCGCCGAAGCGCTCCGTAGACTTTGCCTGTGACCGAGAGACTGGATGCCCGACGCCCCGACGCCCCGACCCTTGCCGGCCAGTACCAGCCCGGCGAGGTAGAGCAGCGACGGTACGAGCAGTGGGTAGCCGCCGGCCACTTCCGCGCCTCGGCGCAGAGCGACAAGCCGCCCTTCACCATCGTCATCCCGCCGCCGAACGTCACCGGTGTGCTGCACATGGGGCACGCCCTCGACCACACGGTCCAGGACGCGCTGATCCGGCGTAAGCGGATGCAGGGCTTCGAAGCGCTCTGGCTGCCCGGCATGGACCACGCCGGCATCGCCACCCAGAACGTGGTCGAGCGACAGCTCGCCGCCGAGGGGCTGTCCCGGCACGACCTCGGACGGGAGAAGTTCGTCGAGCGGGTCTGGCAGTGGAAGGCGGAGTCCGGTGGGGCGATCCTCGGCCAGATGCGCCGGCTCGGCGACTCGGTCGACTGGGACCGCGAGCGCTTCACCATGGACGAGGGGCTGTCGCGGGCCGTACAGACTATTTTCAAGAAGCTGTACGACGACGGCCTGATCTACCGGGCGAACCGGATCATCAACTGGTGTCCGCGCTGCCTGACCGCGCTGTCGGACATCGAGGTGGAGCACACCGACGACGACGGTGAGCTGGTCTCCATCCGGTACAGCGCCGACGTGGTGGTGGCCACCACCCGGGCCGAGACGATGCTCGGCGACACCGCGGTGGCGGTGCACCCCGACGACGAGCGGTACCGGCACCTGATCGGTACCGAGGTGGAGCTGCCGCTGACCGGGCGGCGGATCCCGATCGTCGGTGACGCGCACGTCGACCCGGCCTTCGGCACCGGCATGGTCAAGGTGACCCCGGCGCACGACCCGAACGACTTCGAGATCGGCCAGCGCCACGACCTGCCCGCGTTGACCGTGATGGACGAGCGGGGAGTGATCACCGCGCCCGGCCCGTTCCAGGGTCTCGACCGGTTCGAGGCCCGGCCGGCGATCGTCGCCGCCCTGCGCGAGCAGGGCCTGATCGTGGCCGAGAAGCGGCCGTACGTGCACGCGGTGGGGCACTGCTCGCGGTGCAAGACCACCGTCGAGCCGAGGCTGTCGCTGCAGTGGTTCGTCAACACCGCCCCGCTGGCCGAGGCGGCCGGTGACGCGGTGCGCGACGGCCGGGTGAAGATCGAGCCGGCCGAGCTGGCCAAGCGGTACTTCGCCTGGGTGGACAACATGCACGACTGGTGCATCTCCCGCCAGCTCTGGTGGGGCCACCGCATCCCGGTCTGGTACGGCCCGGCCGGCGAGATCGTCTGCGTCGGCCCCGACGAGCAGCCGCCGACCGGTGCGGGCTGGCACCAGGACGAGGACGTGCTGGACACCTGGTTCTCCAGCGGGCTGTGGCCGTTCTCCACCCTGGGCTGGCCGGACCGGACCGCCGACCTGGCCAGGTTCTATCCGACCAGCGTGCTGGTCACCGGGTACGACATCCTGTTCTTCTGGGTCGCCCGGATGATGATGTTCGGCCTGTACGCGATGGACGGCACGCCGCCGTTCGGCACCGTCGCCCTGCACGGGATGGTCCGCGACGAGCACGGCAAGAAGATGTCGAAGTCGTTCGGCAACGTGGTCGACCCGCTGGACTGGATCGACCGGTTCGGCGCCGACGCCACCCGTTTCACCCTCGCCCGGGGCGCCAACCCCGGCGGCGACGTGCCGGTCAGCGAGGAGTGGTGTCAGGGCTCCCGGAACTTCTGCAACAAGCTCTGGAACGCCACCCGGTTCGCGCTGCTCAACGGCGCGCACACCGGCGGGGAGCTGCCCGCCGCCGAGCAGCTCTCCACCGTCGACCGGTGGATCCTGTCCCGGCTGGCACACGTCGCCGCCGAGGTCGACGAGCAGTTCGAGGGGTACGAGTTCGCGAAGGTCTGCGACCTGCTCTACCACTTCGCCTGGGACGACGTCTGCGACTGGTACGTGGAGTTGAGCAAGCCGGTGCTCGCCGCCGGTGGCGAGGCGGCCGAGCGGACCCGCCGGGTGCTCGGGCACGTGCTGGACCAGCTGCTGCGGCTGCTGCACCCGGTGATCCCGTTCGTCACCGAGGAGCTGTGGACCGCCCTGACCGGGGGCGCGACGGTCACCACGGCCGGTTGGCCGGTGGCTGACCGTACCCGGATCGACGACGCCGCGGAACGCGAACTCGGCACCGTCCAGCGGGTGGTGACCGAGATCCGGCGGTTCCGGTCCGACCAGGGGCTGCGCCCGACGCAGCGGGTCGCCGCGCGGCTGGACGGCCTGCCCGGGGCGGGCATCGCGGCCCACGAACCGCTGATCCGTTCCCTGGTCCGGCTCGACGCTCCCGGCGACGACTTCCAGGCCAGCGCCACCCTGGCCATGGCCGGTGCGGTCAACGTCGAGTTGGACACCCGGGGGTCGATCGACCTGGCCGCCGAGCGGGCCCGCCTGACCAAGGACCGGGCCGCCGCCGAGAAGGAGGTGGCGCAGGCCCGCGCCAAGCTGGACAACCCGGCCTTCGTCGGCAAGGCACCGGAGCCCGTGGTCGCCAAGATCCGGGCCCGGCTCACCGTGGCCGAGGCCGACCTGATCCGGATCGATGCCGCCCTGGAGGCGCTTCCGTCGTGACCGAACGTACCGAGAACACCGCACCCACCGCCCGCGGCCGGGCCGACCGCTCGTCGTCGGGCGAGTTCGCGGCGGTCGACGCCGAGCTGGCCGAGCGTGGCTTCACCCGGATGGTCTTCGAGCTGGACCGGATCGAGAGCCTGCTCGACCTGCTCGGCAGCCCGCAGCGGGCGTACCCGTCGATCCACCTGACCGGGACGAACGGCAAGACCTCGACGGCCCGGATGATCGACTCGCTGCTGCGGGCCTTCGGCCTGCACACCGGGCGGTACACCAGCCCGCACCTGGAGACCGTCCGGGAGCGGATCAGCCTGGACGGGGAACCGGTGAGTGAGGAGCGGTTCGTCACCACGTACCGGGAGATCGCCCCGCTGGCCGAGCTGGTCGACCAGCGTTCCGCCGAGCCGCTCACCTACTTCGACATGACCACGGCGCTGGCGTTCGCGACCTTCGCCGACGCCCCGGTCGACGTGGCGGTGGTCGAGGTCGGGCTGGGCGGGGCCGAGGACGCCACCAATGTGATCCAGGCCGGGGTCTGCGTGCTCACCCCGATCGGGCTGGACCACACCGAGTGGCTGGGCGACACCATCCAGGACATCGCGTTGGCCAAGGCCGGCATCATCCACCCCGGCACCACGGTGGTCTCCGCCGCCCAGGAGGAGGAGGCCGCCCGGCCCATCCTGGAACGGTGTGCCGAGGTGGGGGCGACCGTCGCCCGGGAGGGCGGCGAGTTCGGGGTGCTGCGCCGGGCGGTGGCCGTCGGCGGTCAGGTGCTCACCCTGCAGGGCCTCGGCGGCGTCTACGAGGAGATCTTCCTGCCGCTGCACGGCGCGCACCAGGCGCAGAACGCGGCCGTGGCGCTGGCTGCGGTGGAGGCCTTCCTCGGTGCCGGCGCTAAACGGCAGCTCGACGTGGAGACGGTCCGTGAGGGCTTCGCCACCGCCAGCTCACCGGGACGTCTGGAGAAGGTCCGGTCCGCACCGACGATCCTGCTCGACGGGGCGCACAACGCCCAGGGCATGGCCGCCACGGTCACCGCGCTGCAGGAGGAGTTCGCGTTCAGCAAGCTGGTCGGGGTGCTCGGCGTGCTGGCCGACAAGGACGCCGCCAGCCTGCTGGAGCTGCTGGAGCCGGTGCTCGACACGGTGGTGGTGACCCGCAACAGTTCGCCCCGGGCGATGCCGGTCGAGACGCTTGCCGCGCTGGCCGCCGAGGTCTTCGGCCCGGACCGGGTGGAGACCGCCGAGCAGATGCCCGACGCCATCGAGGCGGCCGTCGCCGCCGCCGAGTACGACGTACCGGGTGAGTTGAGCGGGGTGGGTGTGCTGGTCACCGGCTCGGTGGTGACCGTGGCCGACGCCCGCCGGCTGCTGAAACGATGAGCGGGCAGCAACCGCGACCCTCCGGGCTGCGCAACCCGGAGGGGGCGGTACGCGGGCTCGGCGCCGCCACGCTCGGGCTGGAGGCGCTGGTGTTGCTGATCGGCATCCAGCCGATCCGGGCGCTCGGCACGGAACTCAGCGGCGCCACCATGGGGCTGCTGGTGGCGGTCGCCGTGGCGGCGGTGGTGCTCGCCGGCATGATGCGCCGGCCCTGGGCCTGGCACGCCGGCACCGCGCTGCAGGGGGTGCTTCTGCTCGGTGGCCTGCTGCACTGGTCGCTGCTGGCCCTCGGCGTGATCTTCGCGCTGGTGTGGGCGTACGCGTTGCACGTACGCCGGCAGATCCTCGGGCCCACCGCCGGCTGACCCGGCCGGCTGTGCCACCGGCCCGGCCGGCCGGCGGCGGCGCGGTGCAGCCGGCCGGCGGTGCGGCCGGCGGTGGTGCGGCCGGCCTCGGTGCGGTCGGCGGTGGGCCGGTCAGGCGCCGGTCAGGGCACGCCACTGGGTCAAAGCGATGCCGTGACCGTCCGGGTCGCGGAACGCGGCGGCCCAGACCTCCAGCTTGGTGCCCCGGTTGACCACCCGGGGCGCGTAGGTGAAGCGCAGGCCGGTGTCCCGAAGCCGCTCGTACGCCGCCTGGATGTCGTTGACCTCCAGGTTGACGTGGACCAGGCGGCGGCTGATCGGTGCCGCCTCGCTCACCTCGCGCAGCACCAGTCGGGTGCTGCCGGAGGCGAGCACCGCGTTGCCCGCACCCCGGTCGACCTCGGTGAAGCCGAGCACGTCCCGGTAGAAGTCCAGGGACCGGTCCAGGTCGGTGACGAGCACGGTGATCCCGACGCCGCTGATCGGGCCGTCGGCCACGTCCGAGGGGTAGCCGAAGATCGCCGGGTCGAGGTCGTCGGGGTGGACCGGCGCCGATGGGTGCGCGCTGGCGGCCGACGGGTGTACGCGGGCGGCCGGCGGGTCGTCCAGCGGCAGGTCGATCGGATCCGGCTCACCGTCCCACGGCCCGGCCGCGGCCCGCGGCCCGGTCGCCGACGCCGCGAACCGGTCCTCGGGAACATCCGGGGTGAACGGGCCGTCGGCAGGTGCCGCCGACTCGAAGCGCTCGTCGGCAGGTGCCGACACGAACCGCTCGTCGGCAGGTGCCGACACGAAGTGGTCGTCGGCCGCGGTCGGGACGAACCGGTCGTCGGCAGGTGTGGGCTCGAAACGCTCCTCGGCGGGTGCCGGCTCGAAGGGGGCGTCGGGGGCCGTCGGGGCAAAGGGATCCCCGGCGGGGGCCGGCTCGAAGCGGTCCTCGATGGGGGAGGCCGCGCGCTGCGCGGGTGGCAGGTCGCCCATCGGGTAGCCGGACGGGTTCGACCGCCGGGTGGGCCGGACCGGCTCCTCGTCCACGGCCGGCATCGGCTCCTCGCCCACGGCCGACGCCGCCTGCTCGGCGGCCGGCGTCGGCTGCTCGTCAGTGGCCGGACCCGCCTGCTCGGTGGCTGCCGACCGCTCGGTTGCTGCCGGTTGCCCGGTTGCTGCCGCCTGCTCGGTTGCTGCCGCCTGCCCGGTCGCCCCGACCGGCTGCTCGGCGACCGGGTCCGGGCGTTCCTCGGCGGGCGGTCGTTGCGCGGGCGTGGCCCGACGCGGCAGCACCGCGCCGCTGGGCAGCTCGACCACCGTGCCCTCCAGCACGACCGGACCGCCGGGGCGCTGGTGCAGCACCACCGGCTCCCGGTGCGCCGGCCGACCAGCCGGGTCGTCCAGGCCGTCGCGCGTCGGCTCGACGATCGACGCGTCGTCCCGGCGGTCGTCCTGGAAGTCCTGCCGGAAGTCCGCCTGGAAGTCGTCCCGGAGCCCGTCGTGGAACTCGTCGTCGGATCCCCGGCCGGCCCACGGCGGGGCCTCCTGCTGGATCAGCACCTCGTCCACCGGCTCGGCCATCGCGAACTCCGGCGGCAGGTCACCGGCGACGGCCGTCTCGGCGTGGGTCGGCACCTCGTCCCAGAGGACCCGGACGTGCCGCTGGTCGTCGAGGGCGACCCGGATCGGCAGGGTCTGCCCCAGCGACGGCCACTTGGCCACCGGCACCCGGGGCTCGATGATCTTCTTGGACCGGGGTGGCATCCCCGGCGCGTCCAGCACCAGCTGCAACTCGCACCGGCCGAAGGCGTACTGGGTGGGTGGCTCGGAGACGCTGTGCACGTGTCCCACCCCGATCACCCAGGTACGACCACCGCCGCGCACCGTGGCCAGGGCGATCGCCAGGGCCAACAGGGCGACGCCGAGCGCCACGATGGCCCAGCTCGTCATGCCCAGCCCGACCATGATCACGAAGGCCGCCACGGTGCCGAGCACCGCGGCGATCAGCTTGCGCACCGGCGCGATGGGTCGGCTCCCGCCATTTGCCACAGTGGACCTCCCAGGGATCAGAGCCAGGCTAGGCCGGACCGGCGACGGAGGGGAAGAGCAGCCGCCGCGCCGGAGGCCGGACCGGGTCGCTACGCTGACCGTACCCAGCCCAGCCGTCATCTGCTCACAGGAGGAACCCAGCGTGTCCAGCAGCAGCTCGGATGAGCGCACCCTCGTACTGATCAAGCCCGACGCCGTCCGGCGGGGCCTGGTCGGCGAGATCATCGCCCGCTTCGAGCGTAAGGGGCTGCGGATCGACGCACTGGTGTCCCGGACGATGGACGCGGCGCTCGCCGACGAGCACTACGCCGAGCACGTGGACAAGGCGTTCTACCCGCCGCTGAAGGACTTCATGACCAGCGGACCGCTGGTCGCCCTGGTGCTCTCCGGCGACCAGGTGATCGACGTGGTACGCGCCCTGGTGGGCGCCACCGACGGACGCAAGGCCGTGGCCGGCACCATCCGGGGCGACTTCTCGCTGTCGAACCGGGAGAACCTGGCGCACGCCTCGGACTCGCCGGACAGCGCCAAGCGCGAGATCGCCCTCTGGTTCCCCGAGCTGGACTGACCGCCGCAGCAGCGGGTCCGCGCCCCGCCGCCCCGACCACCGGTTCACCCGCCCAGCCGGGTCAGTTTCTCCGGATTGCTTACCAGGTACAGGCCGGTGAGCCGGCCGTCGGCGGCGGCCACGGTCAACGCGTACCGGTTGCCGTCCGGCCGTCGCACGACGTACCCGGGGGCGCCGTTGAGCTGCACCTCGACGGCCCGCAGCGGTGGGCGGTGGGGTCCGTGGATACCGGCGAAGAAACGGGTGACCCGGTCCGCGCCGCGGACCGGGTTGCGGGCCGCGCGGACCCGGCCGCCGGAGTCCGACCAGGCGGTGGCGTCGGCCGAGACCAGCGCGGCGAGCCGGGCCAGGTCACCGTCGCGGGCGGCGGCGAGGAAGGCCTCCAACAGCCGGCGCTGCTCGGCGGGGCCGGCGGTGAAGCGCCGGGTGTCCCCGGCGATCCGCCGTACGCCCCGGTGGTACAGCTGCCGGCAGTCCGCCGCCGACCGGTCCAGCAGCTCGGCGATCTCGGGGTACGGCAGTTCGAACGCGGTGCGCAGCACGTAGACCGCGCGTTCCGGCGGAGTGAGCCGTTCCAGCACGTGCAGCAGCGCGACGGAGAGGGTGTCGCGCAGCTCGGCCTGCTCCAGCGGCCCGAACGGCGACGACGCGGTGGCGACCGGGGTGGGCAACCAGGTGCCCACGTACGTCTCCCGGGTCGCCTGCCGGGCGCGGAGCCGGTCGACGGCGAGCCGGGTGACCACCCGCGACAGGTATCGGCGTGGCTCGGCCACCGCCGCCCGGTCGACACCCCACCAGCGCAGGTACGCCTCCTGGAGCACGTCCTCGGCGTCGGGCAGGCTGCCGAGCATCCGGTAGGCCAGCCCGAGCAGCATCGGCCGGTGCGCGTCGAGCACACCGGCCGCCTGCGTGGCCCCGCCGGTCGTCACTCGTCGGTGGACGGCTGACGTCGGGTGGCCGCCACGATCCGGTTCCACACGTTGATTGTGGCCACCGCGACCGTCAGGTCGACCAGTTCCCGCGCCGACCAGACCTCGGCCGCCGCGTCCCACACCTGGTCGGGCACCCCGTGCTCGCCGAGCCGGGTGAGGCTGTCGGTGAGGGCCAGCGCGGTGCGTTCCCGCTCGTCGAAGAAGGGCGCCTCCCGCCAGGCGGCGACCGCGAAGAGCCGTCGGCTGGACTCGCCGGCGGCCAGGGCCTCCCGGGTGTGCATGTCCACGCAGAACGCACAACCGTTCAGCATCGACGCTCGTACCTTCACCAGCTCCAGCACGGTGGGCTCGACGTGCTCGCGGGTGTAACGCTCCAGCTCGGACACTGCCCGGTACGCCTCGGGCGCCACCGCCGTCAGGTCGATCCGACTCATTCTGGTCTCCCGTCCGTCGTGGGTTCACCGCAACGACGGACGGTGGCGGCCCGGATGTGACACGACCGGATGTGACGTGGGTCTCCTGCCGGTGGGGGTCGGTGGGGACGCGCACGCAACGGGCGGTGCCGGGTGACGGGACCGCGTCGGCTAACGTGACACCGCTCGGCGAATGACACCACCCCCGTTGGGTACGACCGTCCGGAGGACCAGTGCCGCTGCTCTACACGATCAGCAAACTCACCGTGGCACCCGTGCTCCGACTGGCCTTCCGCCCCCACGTGGAGGGGCTCGAGCACATCCCGAAGACCGGGGGCGCCATCTTCGCCGGCAACCACCTCTCGGTCGCCGACGAGCTGTTCCTCGGCACCGTGGTTCCGCGACACCTGGCCTTCTGGGCCAAGTCCGAGTACTTCACCGGTACCGGCCCGAAGGGCACGCTCTCCCGGGTCGTGCTCACCGGCCTCGGCGCGATCCCGGTGGAGCGGGCCGGTGGACGTGCGGCGCTGTCGGCCTTCGACGCGGCCCTGCCCGCCCTGCGCGGCGGTGACCTGGTGGCCATCTATCCGGAGGGGACCCGTTCGCCCGACGGCCGGCTCTACCGTGGCCGGACCGGCGCGGCCCGGCTCGCCGTGGCCGCCGGGGTGCCGATCGTGCCGGTCGGCATGATCGGCACCGAGAAGGTCCAGCCGATCGGCGCCCGGGTGCCCCGGCCGGGCAACGGCCGGATCACGATCCGGTTCGGCAAGCCGTTGGACTTCACCGGGCGGCCGGACGACCGGACCTCGCTGCGGGAGATGACCGACGAGCTGATGGGCGAGATCCAGAAGCTCACCGGCCAGGAGTACGTCCCGCGCTACGCCCCCAAGCGGGACGAGCCCACCACCGGCGAGTCCCCGGCCTGAGGCGGCTCACGGCGGATCGTCGCCGCGCCGTCGTTCCTGGTCGGCGACCGCGTCGAGGTCGGCCAGCCGGTCGAGCTGCTTCATCGAGCGGGCCATCCGCGCGTTGCCCGGCAGCCGCTCCCGGTTGCGCAGCAGGAACGACCAGTAGCCGGCGGTGAACGGGCAGGCGTCCTCGCCGAGGCGCTTCTTCGGGTCGTAAGGGCAGCCGCCGCAGTAGTCGCTCATCCGGTTGATGTACGCCCCGCCCGAGGCGTACGGCTTGGTGGTCATCTGACCGAGGTCGGCGTACTGGCTCATGCCCACCACGTTGGCGGTCATCACCCACTCGTACCCGTCGACGAAGCTGCGGTGGAACCAGTCCACCAGCTCCGTCGGCCGCCAGCCACGTTGCAGGGCGTAGTTGCCGAGCACCATCAGTCGGGGGATGTGGTGCGTCCAGCCGTGGTCGCGGACCTCGCCCAGCACGTCGGAGAGGCACCGCGCCCGCACCACGTCGGCGTCCAGGTCCTGCCACCAGTCCGGCACGTGCCTGCGGGCGGCCAGGGCGTTGTTGTCCCGCCAGCCACGGTCGAAGTACCAGTAGAGCTGCCAGACGAAGTCCCGCCAGCCCATGATCTGCCGAATGAAGCCCTCCACGCTGGGCAGGGGGGCACCGTCGGCGTGATACGCCCGTTCCGCGCCCCGGATTGCCTCCATCGGATCGAGCAGGCCCAGGTTGAACGAGGAGGAGAGCGCGCTGTGGGCCAGCCACGGGTCGTTGGCGAGCATCGCGTCCTCGTACGGGCCGAACGCGGGCAGCCGGTGCCGCAGGAAGTGCCGCAGCCGGGCCCGGGCCTCCTTGGTGCTGGCCGGAAAGCGGCGTGGCCCGTCCCGGCCGGCGAACCGGATCCCCTCCCGCTCCCACCGGTCCAGATCGGCCCGGACCTCGGCGTCGATGTCGTCCTCCCGCAGCTTCGGTGGCGCGGGGACCGCCAACCGGTCGACGTCCTTCGGCGGCGGCTGCCGGTTCTCGGTGTCCAGGCTCCACCGGCCGCCCACCGGCTCACCCGCCTCGATCAGCACGTCGTGCCGTTCCCGGGCGAACCGGTAGAAGGCATCCATCCGGAGCGCGCTCCGTCGGCCATCGGCCCAGTCGGTGAAGTCGGCCAGGCTGGTGACGTAACCACGGGCCGGCAACACCGTCAGCCGGGGTTGTCGCTCGACGAACGCCAGGGCCCGCCGGGAGGTGGGGTGGCACACCTCCAGCGGCTCGCGGACCGTGCGCAGCCCCTCCGCGTACGTCTCGGTGCGCAGGTACCGGGCCTGGTCGCCGAGCTCCGCCGCGCGGTGGCGCAGAGCGGAGAGCACCAGGTGCGCCTTCTGCCGGTGGAAGACCCGGCGCCGGAAGACCGCCTTCGACTCGATCAGCAGCACCTCCTGGTGCCGGTCATCGAGGAAGTGTGGGCCTAGCTGATCGGCGAAGAGCCAACGCCGCGACATGTCCCGATTGTGGGCCCGAAAGTGGATTGGTACGGGCAAAAAGCGAAAGCTTTACGCCATCGAGATCACCCTTGATTGATAGTGATGATCTGACTACGGAGTGTGCCCAGGAGGGCGGCGCTGTCATCGACCGAGAGCCGGGTGAAGACGGCGGTGGCGAGGCTGCCGTGGTCGACCGAGGTGCAGACCACCACGGCGGTGTCGTCGGCGCTGCCGGTGGCACACCGGGCGTGCCGCCCCCGGACGTCGGTCCGCACCACCGTCGGCTCCCCGAGCCCGTACTCGCCGGTGAGCCTGTCGATCTCGCCCTCGGCGTCGCTCTCCGGGGTGATCCGGAATCCGGTACCGCCGAAGACCGTCACCCGCTTGCCGTCCGAGGTGCCGTAGACCCCGCCGAAGGTGTCCTCGGTCAGCAGGTGGGCCTCGCCCACCCCGGCCTCCAGCCGCCGCACCGCGTCGCCGCCGTCGGAGCGCAGGCGGAGGTCCGCGACCTCCTCGGGCAGGCTCGCGGCGGCCGGGTACTGGTCCCAGGCCGGCTTGCCGAAGTACGCGGGGCAGCCGCAGCAGCAGATCACGCTGAGCAGGAACGTCATCAGGAACCGGGAAGGCCAGCGCCGCCGTCGACGACGCGGCGCGGCGGGCGGCGGGGGTGGCCGGTGGTCCGCCCGGCGCTGTGCCGGTGGCGCGGCCGGCGGTGACACCGGCCGGGGCGGAGCCGACACCGGTGGCGGCGGTGGCGGCGGTGGTGGCGGTGGTGGCGGTGGTGGCGGTGGCGGCGGTGGCGACACCGGGTGCGCGGAGACCGGCCGCGCCGAGGCCGAATAGCCGGCCGACGACGCCGGCGGGTGCCCCGGCAGTGGGTACGCCTGCGGGTGGCCGGTCGGGTGCGGCTGGCTCCCGCCTGCCGCGGGCGGATACGGCTGCGCGGGGGTGTGCGGGTACGGCGGGGCCGAGAAGGGCTCGGCGGACGGGTACGACTCCGCGGCCGGGTAGGGCTCCGCCGCCGGGTACGGCCCGGCTGCCGGCTGCGCCCCGGCCGGAGGTGACTCGGGCCACGGCGGGGCCGATGCCGGCTCGGGGTGGTGCGTGGTCGGCGGCAGGGCCGGATAGCCCGTCGAGGGCAGGTCCCAGCCGCCGGTGTCCACCCCCGCCCAGGGATCGACCGGGGTACGACTCTCCGGGGGCCCGTCCAGCAGCGTCCCGTCCACCAGGGTCCGGTCCACCGGCGGTGGCGGCCCGGGTGGCGGTGGAGGTGGGCTGGACCGCGCGGGCCGGCCCCAGAACCGGCGGGGTTCCGGCGCTCGTGGCGGTGGCACCGGCGCCGAGCCACTGACCCGGCCGACGCTCGGCTCGTCGGGCAACGCGTCCATCTGCCGGGTACCGGCCGGTCCGGTCCGGCCCGGCTCCGGGACGCCCACCGTGGCCTCGCCGGCCGGCTGGTCGGCGACGTCAGGCGCGAACCGAGCCGCCGCGCCCGTCGTTGCCGCCCCAGTGGTCGGCTCCGCCGCGTTCGTCCGCTCCGCCGCGTTCGTCGTTGCCGACCCGTCGGTCGGGTCCACCGCGCCTGTCGACCGGTCGGAGACCCGCTCCAGGGCTGCGTCCGAGGTCGGCTCCAGGGCTGCGTCCGAGGTCGGCTCCGAACCTGCCTCCGAGGTCGGGGCCGGCTCTGGAGTCGGTTCCGCCGGGACTGCCGCTGCTGTCGGGTCGAGGGCAGGTTCCGCCCGGGCTGCCTCCGGGGCCGGACCCGGGGTCGGTTCCGCCGGGGCTGCCTCCGTGGTCGGGCCGGCCGTGCCTGACCGGTCCGGGGCCGGCTCCGACGCCGCCTCGGCGGCCGCCGCCGAGGCGGTCGCGGACGCGTCTGTCGGCCGTTCCGAGTCGGTCGGCTCGGCCGGGCTGACGGATCCGGACGGCGACGGCTCGTCCTCCGGCAACACGGGCAGCTCGCGGGTGCCCGCAGGGCCGGTGCGGGGACCGGTGGTCTGTGCTGGTGCTGGTGTGGCGGGCGGGGGCGGCCGGTCGTCGACCGCCGGATCCCGGCCCGCGTCGGTGGCCGGGGTGAGCCCCTCGGCCGGCCGGTCGGTTTCCGGCTGCGGCTCCGGCATCGCGGCAATCTCCTCTCGCGCCGCCTGCGAGGTTAGTACCGCACTGCCAGCCCGCCGAACCCGCCCGTCGGTCCGACGGCGGTGAGCTGGCCGTACCGTCCGGCGGTCCATCGACCGGTGCGGCGCGGCGGCCGACCGGCGGGCGCGTACCCTTGGGCATCATGAGCGTCCCGTCGACCACGCCGCGCCCCGCCGCGACGAACTCCGTCTGGCCCCGCCTGGAGCCGTTGCTGCCCCAGGTCACCAAGCCCATCCAGTACGTCGGTGGCGAGCTGGGCGCGGTGGTCAAGGAGTGGGACGCGGCGACCGTCCGCTGGGCGCTGATGTACCCGGACGCGTACGAGGTGGGCCTGCCCAACCAGGGCGTGCAGATCCTCTACGAGGTGCTCAACGAGCTGCCGGACGTCCTCGCCGAGCGCACCTACGCGGTCTGGCCGGACCTGGAGGCGCTGATGCGCAGCCACGGCGTGCCGCAGTTCACCGTCGACGCGCACCGCTCGGTGCGGGACTTCGACCTGTTCGGTGTGTCGTTCTCCACCGAGCTGGGCTACACCAACCTGCTCACCGCGATCGACCTGGCCGGCATCCCGCTGCTGGCCGCCGAGCGGGGCGACGCCGACCCGGTGATCGTGGCCGGCGGGCACGCCGCGTTCAACCCGGAGCCGATCGCCGACTTCGTCGACGCGGCGGTGCTCGGTGACGGCGAGGAAGCCGTCCTGGAGATCACCACGATCGTCCGCCAGTGGAAGGCCGAGGGCTGCCCCGGGGGCCGCGACGAGCTGCTGCTGCGGCTGGCCCGGACCGAGAGCGTCTACGTGCCGCGCTTCTACGACGTGGACTACCTGCCCGACGGCCGGATCCAGCGGGTAGTGCCCAACCGCGCGGACGTGCCGTTCCGGGTGCACAAGCGCACCACGATGGATCTGGACGCCTGGCCGTACCCGAAGAAGCCCCTGGTGCCGCTGGCCGAGACGGTGCACGAGCGGTACGCGGTGGAGATCTTCCGGGGGTGCACCCGGGGGTGCCGGTTCTGCCAGGCCGGCATGATCACCCGGCCGGTACGGGAGCGGTCGATCACCACGGTCGGCCAGATGGTCCGCGAGGGGTTGGAGTTCTCCGGTTTCCACGAGGTCGGCCTGCTGTCGCTCTCCTCGGCCGACCACTCCGAGATCGGCGACATGTGCTCCGGCCTGGCCCAGCAGTACGAGGGCACCAACGTGTCGTTGTCGCTGCCGTCGACCCGGGTGGACGCGTTCAACATCGACCTCGCCCAGGAGCTGTCCCGCAACGGCCGGCGGACCGGCCTGACCTTCGCCCCCGAGGGCGGGTCGGAGCGGATCCGCAAGGTCATCAACAAGATGGTGACCAAGGAAGACCTGATCCGTACGGTCGTCACCGCGTACACCAACGGCTGGCGGCAGGTGAAGCTCTACTTCATGTGCGGTCTGCCCACCGAGACCGACGAGGACGTGCTGGAGATCGCCGAGATGGCCCATGAGGTCATCCGGGCCGGTCGGGCCGCCACCGGCAGCAAGGACATCCGCTGCACCGTCTCCATCGGCGGGTTCGTGCCGAAGCCGCACACCCCGTTCCAGTGGGCGTCCATGCAGTCGCCGGAGGTCATCGACCACCGGCTCAAGCTGCTCAAGCAGGCGATCAACGCCGACCGCTCGCTGGGCCGCGCGATCGGCTACCGCTACCACGACGGTGAGCCGTCGCTGATCGAGGGCCTGCTGTCGCGGGGCGACCGCCGGGTCGGCGCGGTGATCCGCCGGGTCTGGGAGAACGGCGGCCGGTTCGACGGCTGGAGCGAGCACTTCTCGTACCGGCGCTGGGTGGACGCGGCGGCCGAGACGCTGCCCGCCTTCGGGTTGGACCTCGACTGGTACACCACCCGGGAGCGCGACGAGCTGGAGGTCCTGCCCTGGGACCACCTCGACTCGGGCCTGGACAAGGACTGGCTCTGGCAGGACTGGCAGGACTCGCTCAGCGAGTACGAGCAGGAGGACTGCCGCTGGACGCCGTGTTTCGACTGCGGCGTCTGCCCGGCCATGGACACCGAGATCCAGATCGGTCCCACCGGCCAGAAGCTGCTGCCGCTGACCCCGGTGGGCGGCAACGGCCTCAAGGTGCCGGTCAGCGGCCACTCCCACTGACCACCGGCGCTGCCGGAGGTGACGGTGCGGCGCTGACCCGATCACCGTACGGGGACCCGGCTGCGTGGCGGCTCGACCGCTGCGCCAGGATGGGGCGCACAGGCAGGCAGAATCCGAGGAGCACACGATCGCCAGAAAGCCTCAACCCGAAGGCGGCCAGGCGCCGGTCGTCCAGCGGGTCCGGATCCGGTACGCCAAGCGCGGGCCGCTGCGCTTCACCTCGCACCGGGACTTCGCCCGCGCCTTCGAGCGTGCGCTGCGTCGCGCCGGTGTCCCGATCGCCTATTCCCAGGGTTTCACC
This sequence comes from Micromonospora sp. WMMA1923, assembly GCF_049179195.1. Taxonomy (NCBI): domain Bacteria; kingdom Bacillati; phylum Actinomycetota; class Actinomycetes; order Micromonosporales; family Micromonosporaceae; genus Micromonospora; species Micromonospora sp. WMMA1923. Next base: position 4,290,152 of record NZ_JBMHLZ010000001.1, on the reverse strand, counting down.
CCGCACCCCAAGATCTCGTACGCCAGCGCGGCGCCCACCGGGGTCGCCAGCGAGGCCGAGTACCTGGAGATCGGGTTGCGGGAGCCGGTCGATCCGGACGCGCTGCGCGCGGCGCTGGACGCGGCCCTCTCGCCCGGTCTCGACGTGGTCGACGCCGTGGTCGCCGGCGGGGGCAGTCTCGCCGACCGGATCGAGGCGTCGTCCTGGCGGATCGAGCTGCCCGGCGTGGAGCCGGACGTGCTCGCCGCCGCCGTGAAGTCTTTCACCGCCGCCGAGGAGGTGCAGGTCGAGCGGATGACGAAGCAGGGGCGCCGGACGTTCGATGCCCGATCTGCGGTTATTCATATTGATATGGCGGAGCAGGCGGCGGCACCTTCCGGGGACACGGCCGTCCCGTGTGCGATACTCGAACTGGTCGTACGGCAGGTCACCCCGTCCGTGCGTCCCGATGACGTCCTTTCCGGCCTCCGCGTGGTGGCCGCCCTGGAGCCGCCGGTGTCACCGCGAGTGACTCGGCTGGCGCAGGGCACGTTGACCGCGCAGGGTGCGATCGTGGATCCGTTGGAGGCGGACCGCGACGGGGCAACCATCGTCGAGCACTGACCGGACGGTCGGCGCTCGGGTAGGCAGACTTCGGCGGGCGCGCACCACGCGCGTTCGCGGAACACCTTTTGCGGCAACCCTGCGTGGCAGCGCTCACCCGCGCCCGGGGCAGCCAGAACTGGAGAACGTCCATGCTCGAGAACGAGCCCGAGGGCGGCGAGCGGACCGGTTCGCAGCCGGCCGGCGACACCGCTGCCAACACCGTCGACACCGCTGCCGAGGGCGGACCCGGCACCCCGGAGGCCACCGCCCCGGACGCCGACGTGCAGACCGCCGGCGCGCCCAGCGGCGAGGTGGCCACCGGCGAGGCCCCCGCGGGGCCGGCACCGACCCGGCGTACCCGGGCCACCCGCCGCCGGACCGCTCCCCTCGACCCGCCGGAACAGACCGACGTCCCGGTCGAGGCGTCGACCGGTGCCGCGGCGGTCAGCTCGGAGGCCCCGCAGGCGGAGGTCCTCGCCCCGGTGGCCGGCGACCTGGACGCCGCCCCGAAGACCCCGCGCCGTCGACGTAAGGCCACCACCAGCCAGAAGGCGGCCGAGGAGCCGCTGGTCGCCACCGAGGTGGAGGAGGCCGGTGCGGAGGTCGTACCGCCGGTCAAGGTGACCCGGACCCGCCGGAAGAAGGCCACCGCCGCCCCGGCCGAGACTGCCGCGCCAGCGGAGCCGGGGGAGACCAGCACCGCGCCGGACGGGACCGCTGAGCCGGCTGGGGCCGCTGGGGTCGCTGAGCCCGCTGAGCCCGCTGAGCCCGGAGGGACCACGGTGCCGGCGGAGCAGGCCGGGACCGGTAAGGCGACCCGGGCAGCGCGCACGAGTCGCGGTACGACGCGGCGGGGAACGCGCACCAGTGGGGCCGAGGCCGGCTCCGGCGAGGTACCCCCGTCCGTCAGCGTCTCCGTTCCCGCCGAGGCGCCCGAGCCGCCGGCGACCGAACCGAACCCCGCCGTGGCACCGGCCGGAACGCCCGCGCTTCCCGAGTCGACGGAACAGCCCGCGACCGGGATGATCGCCGGTTCCGCCGAGTTGCCCGGTGTCGCCGGACCGGAGCCCGAGTCCGCAGCCGTCGCCGAGCCGGCGGAGGAGGCCCCCGTGGTCGAGCCCGTCGAGCCGCGTACCCGGCGCCGCCGGGCGGTGCTCTCCGCGCCGACCGTGCTCTTCATGGCACCGCAGCCCGACGAGGTGCCGGTGGCCCGGCCGGTGGAGGCGACGGCCCGGCCGGTGGAGCCGGTCGTGCCCGTCGAGCCGGTCGTGGTCGCCGAGGAGCCGACCGAGTCGCCCCGCCGCCGCCGTCGCGGCCGTCGGGACGCCGAACCGGTGGAGCCGGTCGAGGTGGCCGAGGAGGAGCCGGTCACCGAGGCCGAGGAGGTCGCCGAGGCCGACGAGGACGACGACGACGAGAGTGCCGCCGGTCGGCGCCGTCGCCGGCGGGGTCGCCGGGGCCGTGGCCGGGGCAAGGGTGGCGCGGACGACGACGCCGACGCCGAGGAGTCGGCCGAGGACGAGAGCACCGAGGCGGAGACCGACGAGGCCGAGGAGGAGGACGAGGGCGACGGCCTGACCCGCCGCCGGCGTCGTCGGCGTCGCCGGGGAGCCGGTGAGGCCGAGAGCGGGACCGACGACGGCGTACCCACGGTCGTCAAGATCCGCGAGCCGCGCAAGGCCGTCGACGAGGTCCAGGGCGTGTCCGGCTCGACCCGGCTGGAGGCCAAGCGCCAGCGCCGCCGGGATGGCCGTGAGCAGCGCCGGACCCGTCCGCCGATCCTGAGCGAGTCGGAGTTCCTGGCCCGCCGGGAGGCGGTCGACCGGGTGATGGCGGTACGCCAGCGCGGTGACCGGACCCAGATCGCCGTCCTGGAGGACGGGGTGCTGGTCGAGCACTACGTGACCCGTAACACCTCCGGCACCATGGCCGGCAACGTCTACCTGGGCAAGGTGCAGAACGTCCTGCCGAGCATGGAGGCGGCCTTCGTCGACATCGGGCGGGGACGCAACGCCGTGCTGTACGCCGGCGAGGTGAACTGGGACAGCACCGGCCTGGAGGGGCGGGCCCGTTCCATCGAGCAGGCGCTGCGCTCCGGCGACTCGGTGCTGGTGCAGGTCACCAAGGATCCGATCGGGCACAAGGGCGCCCGGCTGACCAGCCACATCGCGCTCTCCGGTCGGCACCTGGTCTACGTACCCAACGGCAACGCCTCGGGGATCAGCCGCAAGCTGCCGGACACCGAGCGCAAGCGGTTGCGTGACGCGCTGAAGAAGCTGGTCCCCGACGGTGCCGGCGTGATCGTCCGGACCGCCGCCGAGGGGGCCAGCGAGGACGAGTTGGCCCGCGACGTCAAGCGGTTGCAGGCGCAGTGGGAGGACATCCAGGCCAAGTCGACCTCCGGCGGCGCCCCGGTGCTGCTGTACGAGGAGCCCGACCTGGTCATCCGGGTGGTCCGGGACCTGTTCAACGAGGACTTCCGCGAGCTGGTCATCGAGGGCGACGAGTCGTTCGGCATGGTCGAGTCGTACCTGTCGCACGTCTCGCCGGATCTGGTCGACCGGGTACGCCGGCACGTCGGCACCTCCGACGTCTTCGCCGAGTACCGCATCGACGAGCAGATCCTCAAGGGGCTGGACCGCAAGGTCTTCCTGCCCTCCGGCGGGCACCTGGTGATCGACCGTACCGAGGCGATGACCGTGGTGGACGTCAACACCGGCAAGTACACCGGTGCCGGTGGCAACCTGGAGGAGACGGTCACCCGGAACAACCTGGAGGCCGCCGAGGAGATCGTCCGGCAGCTCCGGTTGCGGGACATCGGCGGCATCGTGGTGATCGACTTCATCGACATGGTGCTGGAGTCCAACCGTGAGCTGGTGTTGCGCCGGCTCACCGAGTGCCTGGGCCGGGACCGGACCAAGCACCAGGTCACCGAGATCACCTCGCTCGGCCTGGTGCAGATGACCCGCAAGCGCATCGGGGCGGGGCTGCTGGAGGCGTTCAGCGAGAACTGCGAGTGCTGCAAGGGCCGAGGTCTGATCATCCACACCGAGCCGGTGCCGGAGAAGCCGCGCTCCGGTGGGGCCGGGGACCGGGTCAAGGCGGTCGCCTCCGCGGTCACCGCACCGCCCGAGCCGGCCGCCGGCAGCTCGGCACGGCGGCGGGGGCGCAAGGGTGGCCAGCCGGAGCGGACCGTGGTCGAGGTCACCGAGGTCACCGGAGACGCCAGCTCCAGCCCCAGCCCCAGCACCGAGTACCACGACACGATGGGCTACGACCTGTCCCGGTACGAGGCGGAGACGCCGGCTGCCGCGGACGTCGCCGACGCTCAGCCGGTCGGCGAGTCGGCCCGGCTGGCCGCACCGGACGACCCGGACGCGCTCGGTGACGGCGAGACCGACGGCGACTCCGACGGCAACGGCCGTCGCCGGTCCCGCCGGGGCGGCGCCCGTCGGCGTACCCGCCCGTGAGAGGTTGACGGTTCAGGCATCCTGACAGGGCTCCTTCCCCGGTACCGCCGGTGGGAGGAGCCCTGTCGTATCGTCCAGAGCCCGTCCCGCCGGCCTGACCGGTCACCCCGGCTAGGAGAGCCAACATGCGTCGCCTGCTCGCCACCGCCCTCGTTCCCCTGGCCCTGCTGGCCCAGGCGGGCTGCTCCGCCGACTCCGACCAGGGGCGGCCAGCAGCCTCCGGTGCCCCCGTCGGTGCCGTCCCGTCCGTCGGCGCGAGCGCCGCCCAGGTCTGCGCCGCGGCCCAGCAGGCCGGCTCGGTGGCGGTGCAGACCTACGTCGACGAACTCGGCCGGATGATGGTCGCCACCGGGGCGAGCGACACCCAGGGCGCCGAGGCCGCCCGACAGCGGGCCGAGGGGGCGCTGACCGGCTGGCGGACGACGCTCCGGGAGCTGTCGACCAGGGCGACCGACCCGCCGCTGCGTACCCTGCTTACCGACATGGCCGACGAGGTGGAGGCGAAGGGCGCCGACCTCGACGAGCTGGACGAGACCGAGCTGGACCGGCTCCAGCAACGCCTCGACCAGCTCTGCACGAAGTAAGGAAGGGCCCCCGCTTAACGCCTACGGTAGAGAGGGTCACCCTTCTCACACCGGTGGGCGGGGGCCGGCTGGCCTCGTACCGGTGGGCGGGGACCGGCTGGTCTCGTACCGGTGGGTGGGGCCGGGCGGCCGGGGTCCCGGTTTGGGACTCGGCTAGGCGATGGCGTACGCTACCTTGCGGCGTACTTTTGTGCGCCGAGTTCTCGCTGCCCGGGCCGCCGTGCTCAGGGCACCTGGCGGGCGCGTCGTCCGGCGCGTCGACGTCACCTGGCGGGCACGTCATCGGGTGGACACCCTCTGACGTGTCCACGCCATCTGACGTGCCGCCGCCGCAGCAGGAACGAACCGGGCCGGCAACGGTCGGGAAAAGACGTTAGCAGCCTCAACGACAGGGAGTGCGCCTCCGATGTACGCGATCGTCAAGACCGGCGGCAAGCAGTACAAGGTCGCCGAGGGCGACGTGATCGAGGTCGAGAAGCTCACCGGTGCCCCCGGTGACGCGGTGAAGCTCACCGCGGTGCTCCTCGTCGACGGTGACGACCTGGTGACCGACGCGGCGAAGCTTGCCGAGGTCGCGGTGTCCGGCGAGATCGCCGCGCACACCAAGGGCCCGAAGATCCGGATCCACAAGTTCAAGAACAAGACCGGCTACCACAAGCGCCAGGGTCACCGCCAGCCGTTGACCCAGGTGAAGGTGACCGGCATCTCCAGCGGGAAGTAGGTCGTCGGAACATGGCTCACAAAAAGGGTGCGTCCAGCTCGCGTAACGGTCGCGACTCCGCGGCTCAGCGGCTCGGCGTGAAGCGTTTCGGTGGTCAGGTGGTCAGCGCGGGTGAGATCCTCATCCGTCAGCGGGGCACCAAGTTCCACCCCGGCGACCTGGTCGGCCGCGGTTCCGACGACACGCTCTTCGCGCTGGCCGCCGGTTCGGTCCTGTTCGGTACCAAGCGCGGTCGCAAGACCGTCAACATCGTACCGGCGGGGCAGTAGATCTCTCAGCGAAGCGGGCCGCGGACCTGGTGTCCCGGCCCGCTTCGTCTTTTTCTCGCGCGGGGTCTGCCCCGCTGGAAGGATTGTCGGCGTGACGACGTTCGTTGACCGGGTCGTCCTGCACCTGCAGGCCGGCGACGGCGGGCACGGCTGTGTCTCGATCCACCGGGAGAAGTTCAAGCCCTTCGGCGGCCCGGACGGTGGCAACGGCGGGCACGGCGGCAGCGTCTCCCTGGTGGTCGACCCGCAGGTGCACACGCTGCTCGACTTCCACTTCCGCCCGCACGTCAAGGCCGACAACGGCAAGGGCGGGGCGGGTTCCAACCGGGACGGCGCCAACGGGCGTGACCTGGTGATCAAGGTACCGAACGGCACCGTCGTGCAGACCCTGGACGGTACGGTGCTGGCCGACATGGTCGGTGCCGGCACCACATTCGAGGTGGCCCGGGGCGGCCGGGGCGGCCGGGGTAACGCCTCACTTGCCAACGCCCGGCGTAAGGCGCCCGGCTTCGCCGAGCTGGGGGAGCCCGGCGACCAGCTGGACGTCGTGCTGGAGTTGAAGAGCGTCGCCGACGTGGGTCTGGTCGGTTTCCCGTCGGCCGGCAAGTCGTCGCTGATCTCGGTGATCTCCGCGGCCAAGCCGAAGATCGCCGACTACCCGTTCACCACGCTGGTGCCGAACCTGGGCGTGGTCCGGGTGGACAACCACACCTTCACCGTCGCCGACGTGCCGGGTCTGATCCCGGGTGCGGCCACCGGAAAGGGCCTCGGGCTGGAGTTCCTGCGGCACGTCGAGCGGTGTGCCGTACTGGTGCACGTGATCGACACCGCGACGTTGGAAGCGGGCCGCGATCCGCTCGCCGACATCGACACCATCGAGGCGGAACTGGCCGAGTACGGCGGCCTGACCGACCGGCCCCGGCTGGTCGCGCTGAACAAGGTCGACGTGCCGGACGGCCGGGACCTGGCCGAGATCGTCCGCCCGGACCTGGCCGCGCGTGGCCTGCGGGTGTTCGAGGTCTCCGCGGCCACCCGCGAGGGGCTCAAGGAGCTCATGTACGCGATGGCGGAGCTGGTCGAGCAGGCCCGCGTCACCGCCGTGCCGACCGAGCCGGCCCGGATCGTGCTCCGCCCGAAGGCGGTGGACGACGCCGGCTTCACCATCGAGACGGAGTCCGACGGCTCGTACACCGTCCGGGGTACCCGACCGGAGCGGTGGGTGCGCCAGACCAACTTCGACAACGACGAGGCCGTCGGCTACCTGGCCGACCGGCTGGCCCGCCTCGGGGTCGAGGAGAAGCTCGCCAAGGCCGGCGCGAACCCCGGCGACCTGGTCCGGATCGGCGAGCGGGAGTTCGACTGGCAGCCGACCCTCTACGCCGGCGCCGACTTCGTCCCCGGCAACCGGGGCACCGACGTACGGCTGGAGGAGAAGTCCACCCGGGTACCCGCCGCGGACCGGCTGGCCGCCCGCAAGGCGCGCCGTCAGCGCCCCGCCGACGAGCAGCTGTGGGCCGATCCGGACACCGGCACCCTCGGGCCGGCCAGTGCCCAGGACGGCGAGTCGGCCGACGCCGACGCCATCCCGGCCGACCTCGACGCCACCCCGAGCGCGCCGGACGCGACCGCCGGCGAGCGGTGATCCACCCGGTCGGCCGCCTGCGCGGTCGGTGACCTGACCGCGGATGCTGTCGCGGTCGGTGGCGACCCGGTCGTGGTGGCCGGATGGACCGCTGCGCTCCGGCTGCGGGCCGGGTACCGGAAACCTGTCCGACATGCGGTACCCCTAGCGTGTCGGCATGCTTATCGAGTTCCGTCCCGTCGCCGATGCCGAGATCCTCGCGCTGGTCACGGCCCAGCAGCGGGAGCTGCGCGAGGCCGACGGCGGGCTGGACGGGCAGACGACGTCGACCCGCGACGACATCTGCTACCTCGTGGTGGTGGTCGCGGGCCGGGCGGTCGCCTGCGGCGGCCTCCAGGAGCTGGACCGGGCGACCGGTGAACTCAAACGGATGTACGTCCGACCGGCGCACCGTGGTCGGGGCATCGGCCGGCAACTCCTGGCCGCCCTGGAGGAACTCGCCTTCCAACGGGGGTACGAGACGCTCTGCCTGGAGACCGGGACGTACCTGCCGGCCGCGATCACGCTCTACACCTCCTGCGGGTACGAGCCGATCCCCGTCTACGGCGAGTACGTCGACAACCCGTACAGCGTCTGTTTCGGCAAGCGCCTCCCGGTCGCGGCCTGACGGCACGCGGCGGCTCTCCGGAACCACCGTCGAAGGGCGACCATCCGGTGCTGGTAGACCCGGCAGCTTGGTGATCCCCGGTCAGGGACGGTCGATCGGCTGGTCCAGCCGGCCGGCGGAGGCACCGGCGCGCGGGGAGAGCAGCAGCCCCAGCACGAGCATGCCGAAGCCGAGCAGCAGGTGCAGCCAGTTGTCGGCCCCGTTGACCGGCAGGACGTTCACCGTCCGGTCGGCGTTGCCGTGCTCGACGACCAGCCCGTAGATCCAGAGCGCCAGGTAGACCGCGCCGCCGACGGCCAGGTAGCCGCGGGCGCCGGCGACACTGCGGGCGAGGAACAGCCCGACCAGCCCGAAGACCAGGTGCACCAGGTTGTGCAGGACCGACACCTGGAAGATCCCGAGCAGCCTCGCGCCGGAGGTGTGCCCGGAGAAGGTCAACTCTGCGTAGCCGGTGGTGATCCCCGGCACGAAGCCGAGCACGCCGACGAGCACGAAGACCCCGGCCACGACGGTGGCGGCCAACCTGACCGGGGGGCGTGGCCGGGGGCGAGCCTCACGCGCCATCGGGGCACCTCCTCGGACCACCGGAGGACCGTACCGAGAGTGACGGTCCCGCTTCGATCCTCCATCCTGTACCGCGGCTAGCGGGCGGCGCAGAGAAATCGCGATACGCGGGGGCGTACGCGATCAGGCCCTTCAGGTCGGCTCACCGGGTACGCCGGACGTTGCGGATCACGAAACGGCTCGGCGGCAGCGCCGGCATCCGGCGCAGGTTCAAGGCGAGGTTCTGCGGCGGCACGTCGTAGCGCATGGCGCCGGTCAGGGTGTGCACCGCCCGCTTCATCAACTCGATGGTGATCCACTCGCCGGCGCAGCGGTGCCCGGCGAGGTGCTCGCCTCCACCCTGGGGGACCAGCGCGAACGGGTCGCCCCGCCAGTTGGCGAACCGGTCCGGGTCGAAGCGGTCCGGCTCCGGCCAGAGGTCCGGATGGTGGTTGGTGCCGTACAGGTCGAGCAGCACCCGCCGGCCCTGGGGAAAGTGGTAGCCCTGCCAGTCGAAGGCACGCCGGACCCGGGCCCCGGCGACCGGGAAGAACGGGTAGTGGCGCCGGACCTCCTGGACGAAGCACTCGGCGGTCTCCTCGCCGGCCCGGACCCGTTCGCGCCACTGCGGGTGGTCGTGCAGGGCCAGCGCGGCGAAGACGACGTACCGGTCCACCGCGACGGTGGGGCGCAGGACGTTGAGCAGCTCCACGGCGGCGATCCGCGGCGGCAGTGGACGGCCACCGGGGTCGAGGTGTCCGGCGATCACGGCGAGCGCGCTGCCCGGCGGCGCGGGCAGCGCACCGCTACGGGCCCGTTCGACGACGTCGGTGATCCACCGTTCGGAGCGCCGGCGGGCGAGGCGCCCCCGCCAGTGCCGGGGGCCGAGCGCCGCCGGTGCGGCGATCATCGCGTGCAGGTCGGCGTTGCGCCGGGCCACGGCGGACTCGGCCAGCGGCACACCCGCCCAGGCGCAGACCGCCCGGGTCAGGATCTGGCCGACCTCGTCGTAGAGGACAACCCGGTCGGCGCGTTCCCAGACCGGGATCCGGGCCCGCCACTCGTCGTCGACCAGCTGACCGAGCTGCCGGAGTGCCGACGGGGTCATGATCGACATGAACATGGCCTTGCGGTCGCGGTGCGCCGGGCCGTCCAACCCCTGCACCCCGCCCACCCCGACCAGGGTGCGCTGGACGCGCTTGGGGCTGGCACCGTGGCGTTCGAACCGGTCGGTGTCGTAGAACAGCTGTGCACCGGCCCGGCCGCGTAGGCAGATGGTCCGTTCCAGCAGCAGCCGGGCCTCGAAGATGTCGCTGTCGTGGCGGGCGCAGCCGTTGCTGATGAACCGGTAACCGTCGCGCCGCAGCGCCAGCGTGCTGTCCGGACTGCGGTCTGCCGGGATCGTGGCCATCCGGCCCCTCCTGTGGCTGCTCTGGGCTGTCGTCGGGCGCGGTAGTTCGGTGCGGCCTACCCCGGGGAGCGCCACTGAATCCGAGCGGAGCGCACAGTCGCCCTGAGGAGGGACCCAATGCCCGCCTGCTGTCCGGTCCCGGGGGAGGGGCCAGGCGAAGACCGGTCTGGCCCCTCCCCTGGAGGCGGAAACCTGGTTGGCTCGATGCAACGGTGAACGACGGGGAGGCGCCGTGGACGACGGGGGGCACAGATGCGGGACAACAGATCGCCGTACTGGCGGCAGCGGGCGGCGGCCGACACGGCTCCGGCTGGTCCGGCTCCGGCTGGTCGGGGCCCGGCTGGTCGGGCTCCGGCTGGTCCGGCCCCGGCCGGTCGGGCCCCGGCTGGAAAGGCCCCGGCCGGTCGGGACGAGGGGGCCGGGCAGCGCGGCGCGCCACCGGCCACCATGCTGCTGCGGGCAGGCAGATCACCCCGGCGCTTCACCGTGCATCTCGGGTTCGAGGCGGCCGACCCGGGCGAGGCCCTCGAACTGGCGGTCGGGTACGCCGAAGCGCTCAGTCTGCTCCGTCCGGAGCTGGCGCTGGGCGCGTCGGCGCTCTCGCCGGCGGATGCCTGGCACCGGGCCGAACGGTTGTTCTGCGGGTCCGTCGGGCCGGACGACGAGCACTGCGTCGACGTGGCGGGACATCCGGGGTTCCACCACGCGCCCGGCCCCGGCGGCCTGGGCTGGGGTGACGGCGACCGGCCACCGGCTGACCACACCGGCCGGGATGACGGCGACTGATCGTCGGTGTGGCGGTATCGGCCGGGATGGCGGCGACTGATCGTCGGCGCGGCGGCATCGGCAGAAGCGGTCGATGCCGCCGCGCCCCGGTCGACGGCGGCTGGCCGGCTCGACGGCGGCCGGCCAGACAGCGGCCGATCCGGACCAAGCCAGCCTCCAGTCAGTCCAGGTCGAACTCGCCGTCCTGGGCGCCGGCCACGAAGGCGTCCCACTCTGCCTGGGTGAAGACCAGGACCGGCCCGTCCGGCTCCGCCGAGTTGCGCATGCCGATCAGGTCGTCGACGAAGGCCACCTCGACCGCGCTCTCGGAGGTGTCTCCCTCGGCCCGCTGCCAGACCGCCCGGGACAGGTCGAAGTCGCCCTTGGGGTGCTGACCCATTGTTGTTTCCTCCATCGCGAAGCGTCATGGGGAACACGTCCGGTTCCCATCGGGCAGGATAAGCGGATGCCGAGCCTGACCCGTGTAGAGGCGACCGCGCGTGGCGCGATGATTACCGTGCTGTCCTATCAGGTGGACCTGGACCTGACCGGCGGGGAGCGGTTCCGTTCCCAGGTCACCGTCCGGTTCCGCGCCGCCGCGTCAGCCGAGACCTTCGTCGAGGTCAAACCCGCCCGACTGCTGGCGGTACGCCTCAACGACCGGGACCTCGATCCTGGCGCCCTGACCGAGAACCGGTTGCCGCTGACCGGGCTCGACGAGGAGAACACGCTATTCGTCGAGGCCGAGATGGCGTACTCGAACACCGGTGAGGGGGTGCACCGCTTCGTCGACCCGGCCGACGGCGCGACCTACCTGTACGCGATGTCGTTCCTCGACGACGTGCAGCGCATCTTCGCCGCCTTCGACCAGCCCGACCTCAAGGCGCCGGTGACACTTTCGGTGACCGCCCCACCGGAGTGGACGGTCGCCGCCAACGGGCAACTCGCCGACCAGCCGAGCCCGGGACGGTGGGAGTTCGCCCCGACGGCGCCGCTGGCGACGTACCTGGTCAGCTTCGTCGCCGGCCCGTGGCACGTGCGCTCGGACTCGCACGACGGGATCCCGCTCGCCGTCTACTGCCGACGGTCGCTGGCCGAGCACCTCGACGCCGACCTGGCGGAGATCATGACGGTGACGAAGCAGTGCCTCGACCGGTTCCACGAGATGTTCGACGAGCGCTACCCGTTCGGCAAGTACGACCAGGCGTTCGTGCCGGAGTTCAACGCCGGCGCGATGGAGAACCCGGGCCTGGTCACCATCCGTGACGACTACCTCTTCCGGTCGGCGGTCACCGACAGCCAGCGCGAGCTGCGCGCCACCGTGATCGCCCACGAGATGGCCCACATGTGGTTCGGTGACCTGGTCACCATGCGCTGGTGGGACGACCTGTGGCTGAACGAGTCGTTCGCCGAGTACCTCGGCACCCGGGTCGCCGCCGAAGCGACCCGCTTCGACCGGGCCTGGGTCACCTTCGCGCTGCGCCGCAAGGCCTGGGGGTACGCCGCCGACCAGCGCCCCTCCACCCACCCGGTGGCACCGCACGAGGTGCGCGACGCCGCCGAGGGCCTGCTCAACTTCGACGGCATCTCGTACGCCAAGGGCGCGAGCGTGCTGCGGCAACTGGTCGCCTGGCTCGGCGACGAGGCCTTCCTGACCGGGCTCAACGCGCACTTCGCCGCGCACCGGTTCGGCAACGCCACCCTGGCCGACCTGCTCGACAGCCTCGCTGCCGCCAGCGGGCGCGATCTGCGCGACTGGTCCGCCAGGTGGCTGCGCCAGGCACAGGTCAACACGCTACGTGTGGCGGCGAGCGTGGCTGCCGACGGGCGGTACGCCGAGGTCGCGGTGGTGCAGACCGCACCCGCGTCGCATCCGGTGCTGCGGCCCCACCGGATCGGCGTCGGCCGGTATCTCGCCGACGGCACGGTGCTGCGCGACGAGGTGGACCTCGACCCGGAGACCGACCGGGGCCGGACCGTGCTGTCCGGGCTGTCCGGTCAGCCGGCGGCCCGGCTGCTGCTGCCCAACGAGGGCGACCTGACTTTCGCGAAGGTACGCCTCGACCCGGCCTCAGCTGAGGCCGTACCACTGGTCCTGCCGGACCTGGCCGACCCGCTGGCCCGCGCGGTGCTCTGGGGTGCGGTGTTGGACGCGGCCACCGACGGGCAGTGGCCGGTGGCCGACCTGGTCCGGCTGCTCGCGGTGGCGCTGCCCGCGGAGCCGGAGGTGATCATCGTCGAGGACGTGCTCAAGCTGAGCCGCCCGTTGGTCGACAGGTACCTGGAACCGGGCGACCGGGACGCCGCGCTGGCCATGGTGGCGCGGACCTGCGCGCAGCTGCTGGCGACCGCACCGGCCGGCAGCTCGGCGCAGCTGGCCGCGGCCCGGGGGTTGATCGCCGCCGGATCCGACGGTGACCTGCTGACCGGCTGGCTGGCCGGCCGGGACGTACCGGACGGGTTGCTCGTTGACGCGGAACTGCGGTGGGCGCTGCTGCGGCGGCTGGTGGTGCTCGGCGCGGCGGGCGCGGCGGAGATCGACACGGCGGCGGCGGCCGACCCCAGCGCGGCCGGGGCGGAACGGGCGGCCGGCTGCCGCGCCGCGCTGCCGGAGGTGGCCGCCAAGGAGGCCGCCTGGGAGATCGTCACCCGCAACACCGACCTGTCCAACCGGCTGGTCGAGGCGACCGCGGGCGCCTTCTGGCAGCCCGAGCAGGCCGAGTTGACCGCGGTGTACGTCGACAGGTACTTCGCCGAGATGCCGGCGGCGGCGCTCCGGCGTACCCCGTGGGTGGCCGACGAGGTCGCGTCGCTGGCCTATCCCCGCTACGCCGTGGCGCAGAGCACCCGGGAGTTGGCCGCGGCCCTGCTGGCCCGCGACGACGTGAGCCCCGGGCTGCGCAGGGTGGTGACCGACGCCGACGACGACCTGCGCCGGGCGCTGCTGGCCCGGACGGTCGCCGCGGCGGTGGTGGCCACCTGACCTCTCCCGCCACCCCTGCCTCGACGGTCCGTCGTGGCCCCCTGGCCCCTCGTCGCGCCCTGCCCCCGGCGGTCCGTCGTGGCCCCCTGGCCCCTCGTCGCGCCCCTGCCCCGGCGGTCCGTCGTGGCCACCTGGCCCCTCGTCGCGCCCCTGCCCCGGCGGTCCGTCGTGGCCCCCTGACCCCCGTTGCCCCTGTCCCGGCGGTGGCGGGGTGTGAGAAGGGTGCCCTTCTCTACCGGAGGCGTTAACAAGGGGCCCTTCCTTCAGGGGCATACGATCATGGGGTGGGGGATGACATTCGGCGGGTGGGGATCATGGGTGGCACGTTCGACCCGATCCACCACGGGCACCTGGTCGCGGCCAGCGAGGTGGCGGACCGGTTCGGGTTGGACGAGGTGGTCTTCGTGCCGACCGGACAACCGTGGCAGAAAGCGGACACTCCGGTCAGCCCGGCCGAGGACCGCTACCTGATGACGGTGATCGCCACCGCGTCCAATCCGCGTTTCCAGGTCAGCCGGGTCGACATCGACCGGGACGGGCCCACCTACACCGTCGACACCCTGCGTGACCTGCACGCCCTGTACGGCCCCCGGACCCAGCTGTACTTCATCACCGGGGCGGACGCGCTGGAGCGGATCCTGTCCTGGAAGGACCTGGCGGAGATCTTCGAGTTGTCCCATTTCATCGGGGTGACCCGGCCCGGCTTCGAGCTGACCGACGCGCACCTGCCCGCCGACACGGTCAGCCTGGTGCAGGTCCCCGCCATGGCGATCTCGTCCACCAACTGCCGGGAGCGGGTCGGCCGGGGCGAGCCGGTGTGGTACCTGGTGCCCGACGGTGTGGTGCAGTACATCGCCAAACGGGGCCTCTACCAGGGAAAGTAGAGGCTTTTATGCCGGTTTGCGGCCAGAACTGCCCGGCCGGTACCGCGCACCGTGTGAGACGCTTGAAGCCTCGCACAGCTGATCGAAGGAGAACGGTGACAGTTTCCGAACGCGCTCACGAGCTGGCCATCGCCGCCGCCCAGGCCGCCGCCGACAAGAAGGCGCAGGACATCGTCATCATCGATGTTGGCGACCAGCTCGCCATCACCGACGCGTTCCTGCTCGCCGCCGCCCCCAACGAGCGTCAGGTGCTCGCCATCGTCGACGCGATCGAGGAGCGGCTGCTCGACCTCCCGGAGAAGGCCAAGCCGGTGCGGCGCGAGGGTGAGCGCGGTGGGCGTTGGGTGCTGCTCGACTACGTGGACATCGTGGTGCACGTGCAGCACACCGAGGAGCGGGAGTTCTACGCCCTCGACCGGCTCTGGAAGGACTGCCCGACCATCCCGTTCGTGGACCGGGACCTGGTCGACGCCGACGCCACCGGTTCGACCACCGCCTCGGCGGAATGACCCGGCTGATCGTCTGGCGGCACGGCAACACCGACTGGAACGCCGCCAGCCGGGTCCAGGGGCAGACCGACGTGGCCCTCAACGACCTGGGCCGGGAGCAGGCCCGGACCGCCGCGCCGCTGCTCGCCGCGCTGCGTCCGGACGCGATCGTGGCCAGCGACCTGAGCCGCGCCGCCGACACCGCCGCCGCCCTCGCCGCGGTCACCGGGCTGCCGGTCCGCACCGACGCCCGGCTGCGTGAGCGGCACTTCGGGCAGTGGCAGGGTCTGCTGCTCACCGAGGTCAAGCAGCGGTTCGCCGCCGAGCACGCCCGGTGGCGTGCCGGTGACCCGGACCCCGGTGCGGGGATCGAGAGCCTCGACGACCTCGGCAAACGGCTGGGTACGGCGTTTCAGGAGGCAGCCGACCTGGTGCCCGGCGGCACCGTGGTGGTCGCCACCCACGGCGCCGGAGCCCGGCAGGGCTGCGGTCACCTGCTCGGATGGGACCATGCCGTGCTGCGCACCGTCGGCTCGTTGCAGAACTGCCACTGGACCGAGCTGCGTCACAACGACGCCCGGGGCTGGCACCTGTACGCG
Source organism: Micromonospora sp. WMMA1923 (assembly GCF_049179195.1). Lineage (NCBI taxonomy): Bacteria > Bacillati > Actinomycetota > Actinomycetes > Micromonosporales > Micromonosporaceae > Micromonospora > Micromonospora sp. WMMA1923. The sequence goes on along the minus strand of NZ_JBMHLZ010000001.1, from coordinate 4,274,601 downwards.
CACAACGTCGGCCCGATCACCGCGACGGTCGCCGTCGAGGCGGTCTGAGGCCGCCCGTTCCGGCGGGCCGGGCCGACATCGGCTAGCGTGCCGGGCATGCCCGTCGCGGTCGTCACCGACTCCACCGCCTACCTGCCGGCCGAACTGGAGCAGGCCCACCCGATCACGGTGGTACCGCTGACCGTCGTGCTCAACGGCGCGGAGGGGCTGGAAGGGGTCGAGACGTTCCCGGCCGACGCCACCCGGGCGCTGGGCGGCCGACGCGTCTCGGTGAGCACCTCCCGACCGGCCCCCGAGCAGTTCGTCCGGACGTACCGGCGGCTGCTCGACGGCGGCGCGGACGCGGTGCTGTCGGTGCACCTGTCGGCCGAGCTCTCCGGCACGGTCGAGGCGGCCCGACTCGCCGCCGCCGAGGTCGACGACGAGCGGATCGCCGTGGTCGACAGCCGCTACACCGGGATGGGGCTCGGCTTCCCGGCGGTGGCGGCCGCCACCGCCGCCGCCCACGGCGGTGACCTGGCCGAGGTGCGCCAGGCCGCGGTGGACGCCGTCGCGCGTACGACGATCTTCTTCTACGTCGACACGCTGGAGTTCCTCCGACGGGGTGGCCGGATCAACGCGGCCGAGGCGCTGCTGGGCACCGCCCTGTCGGTCAAGCCGATCATGTACATGCCGGACGGCACCATCGAGGTGCGGGACAAGGTGCGTACCGCCAGCCGGGGGGTGGCCAAACTGGTCGACCTGGCCGTCGAGGCGGCCGGTGACGCCGAGGTGGACATGGCGGTGCACCACCTGGCCGCGCCGCAACGGGCCGAGGCGCTGCTCGACGCGTTGACCGTCCGGTTCGGTGACCGGCTGCGCCACGCGTACGTCTCGGAGGCCGGCGCGGTGGTCGCCGCGCACGCCGGACCGGGGCTGGCCTGCGTGGTCGTGCACCGGCTCACCGCAGCGGGCTAGCCGAACCGACCGACGGGGAGAAGTCATGTCGTACGTGGTGACCGGCGGCGGTCGGGGCGTCGGCCGGGCGATCGTGGAACGGTTGGCGGTCGACGGGACGGTCGTGGTGATCGACTCCGATCCGGCGGCGTTGGCCTGGGTCGCCGCGCATCCCCGGGTCGCCGCGGTGGTGGGCGACGCGGGGGACGAGGAGGTCACCGGGCGGGCCGCCGACCTGGCCGAGCAGGCGGCACCGCTGTCTGGGTGGGTAAACAACGCGGCGGTGTTCCGCGACGCCGCCGTGCACACCGCACCGGCCACCGAGGTCCTCGACCTGATCGCGGCCAACCTACGGCCCGCGCTGGTCGGCGCCGCGACGGCGGTACGTCGGTTCCTCGCCGCCGGCGGTACCGGAGCGATCGTGAACGTCTCCTCCCACCAGGCCACCCGCCCGGTCCGTGGCGCGCTGCCGTACAGCACCGCCAAGGCGGCGGTCGAGGGGCTGACCCGGGCGCTCGCCGTCGACCACGGTCCGCAGGGGATCCGGACGAACGCGGTCGCCCTCGGCTCCATCCACACCGAACGGCATGCCGCGTTCGTCGCCGCGCAGGGGCCGGCCGAGGCGCGCCGGGTCGATGACGAGTTGCGGCGGCTGCACCCGCTCGGCCGGATGGGTCGGGCCGAGGAGGTGGCCGAGGTGGTGGCGTTCCTCTTGTCGGCGCGGGCCGGTTTCGTCAACGGCGCGGTGCTGCCGGTCGACGGCGGCCGGGCGGCACTCGGACTCGACCCCGAGGCCGGCTGACCGGTCGAGTCCCGCGGTGCGGGCACCGCTGCCGGTCGTGGTGTCTCCATAGCAGATCAGTGCATGATCAGGCGGTTATCCACAGGTGGCCGCGTTGTCCACAGCGGACCCCGGTGGACCGCATCGGGGAGGCCGCCGGCCGTAGCGTCGCGGCGTGTCCGACGACGAGGAGACGATGGCGCGGCGGCGCCTGTGGTGGCTGTTCGGCGCGGTCGACGCCGAGCCCGCCGCCGGCCTGACCCCGCCCGGCTGGCCCGAGCACCCGCCGCCCGGCGCGGTCGGTGCGACGCCGTCCGGCAGGCCGGTCCCCGGGCTATCGCTCGGTGAGCCGCCCCCGCTCGGACCGTCGGGCCGGTCGGTGGCCCACCCGGTGGCCGACGACGATCCGGTCGGGCCGTCGCCCCGTCCGGCGGCGTATCCGGTGGTCCATCCGACGGGCGTGGCCGACGACGACCCTGCCGGCGATGACGACGAGACGGCAGAACTACCGGCACCGTCCCGGCTACCGGGTCCGGACGCGTTCGATCCGGGACGGCGGGGCGTCCGGGTGCTCGCCGTGGTCGGCGTGCTGGTGGTGCTCGGGGCCGGCTTCTGGGCGTGGCGGTCCCGGCCGCAGGCCGAGCCAGTGCCGGTGGTGACGACCGCCGCCAGCGCCGAGGCCGCCCCGGTGGCCGAGCCGGACGGCCCGCCCGCCGGTGAGTTGGTGGTCGCGGTCGCCGGCAGGGTACGCCGTCCCGGGCTGGTCCGGGTGCCGGCCGGAGCCCGGGTCGCCGACGCCGTCGAGGCAGCCGGTGGCGTGCTGCCCGGGGTGGACCTGGCCCTGCTCAACCCCGCCCGCAAGGTGGCCGACGGTGAGTTGGTCCTGGTCGGCGTCACCCCGCCACCCGGTCAGCCGGCCCCGGCCGGTGCCGCCGGCCAGCCCGGTGGTGCCGCGCCGGGCGACGCCGCGCCGGGGGCGCCGGTCAACCTGAACACCGCCACCCTGGCCCAACTCGACAGCCTGCCCGGGGTCGGCCCGGTGCTCGCCCAGCGGATCCTCGCCCACCGGGAGGAGCACGGCCCGTTCCGCACGGTCGGCGACCTGCGCCAGGTCGACGGCATCGGTGACGCCCGCTTCGAGCAGCTCAAAGAGCTGGTGACGGTGTGACCGGCCGCCAGCCCACCCGCCGGTTGGGGAGGTGGGCCCGACCGGCCGGCCCGGACCCGACGGCCCGGCTGCCCGGGCGGCCCGGCCCCGCTCCGCCCGCCACGTCGGTCCGGCTGCCCGGGCCAACCGGACCGGCCCCGCCCGCCACGTCGGCCCGCAGCACCGCGTGGGCGAGCGACCCGGAGGCGCTGCTGGCCGACCCGGCACCACCGGATCTACGGCTGGCCGGGCTGGCGGTGGGCGCCTGGTTGACCGCCCTGGCCGGGCTCTACCTGACCGCGCCGACAATGCTGGCGGTCGCCGGCGCTGCCACCGGGCTCGCCCTGGCGTTGACCGGCCACCTGTCCGGGCTCCTCGGCCGGCCGTCGTCCCCGGTACGGCGGTACGGCTGGATCACGGTCGCCGTGCTGATCGGGGTGGTCTGCGGCGCGACCGCGATCGCCGCCCGACTCGGGGTACGCGACGCCGAGGCGCTGCGGTCGCTTGTCGACCAGCGGGCCCGGGTCACCGCCGAGGTGGTCGTCCGCGACGACCCCCGTCCGGTCCGTGGGGTGCCCGGCCGCCCCGCCACCCTGCTGGTCGGCGCGGAACTCGTCACCGTGACCGGCCCGGACGGCCGGCGGGTGACCGCACCGGTACGGATGCTGCTGCTCGCCAGCGACCCGGGCTGGCGCGGCCTGCTGCCGGGGCAACGGGTAGGTGCCGACGGGCGGTTGGCCGAGCCCCGGGGTGGTGACCTCACCGGCGCGGTGCTTATGGTGACCGGTCCGCCCACGACGCACGGGTCGTCATCCTGGTTGCAACGGGCTGCCGGGGTGCTGCGGGCCGGGCTGCAACGGGCCTGCGCACCGCTCCCCGACGAGCAGGGCGGCCTGCTGCCGGGGCTGGTCGTCGGCGACACCAGTCGGCTGTTGCCCGCCGTCGAGGAGGACTTCCGGGCCACCGGCATGACCCACCTGAACGCCGTCTCCGGCTCCAACGTGGCGATCGTGGTGGGTGCCGTGCTGTTGCTGGCCCGCTGGGGTCGGGCGGGGCCGGTCCTGGCCGCCGGCCTCTGCGTGGTGGCGCTGGTCGGCTTCGTCGTGCTGGTCCGACCCTCGCCGAGCGTGGTCCGGGCGGCCACGATGGGCGCGATCGGGCTGGCCGCCCTGGCGACCGGCCGGCCCCGGGCGGCGCTGCCCGCGCTCGCCACCGGTGTGACGGTCCTGGTGGTGATCGACCCGGAGTTGGCAGGTGACGCCGGGTTCGCGTTGTCGGTGCTGGCCACCGCCGGCCTGTTGCTGCTCGCCCCGCGGTGGCGGGACGGGTTGCGGCGGCGGGGTGTGCCGGCGGGGTTGGCCGAGGCGCTGGCGGTGCCGGCGGCAGCCCAGGTGGCCTGTGCGCCGGTGGTGGCCGGGATCTCCGGCACGGTCAGCCTGGTCGCGGTGCCGGCGAACCTGCTGGTGGTGCCGGCCATCGCCCCGGCCACCGTGTTCGGGGTGGTGGCGGCCGTCGTCTCACCGGTCTGGCCGGCGGGTGCCGAGTTCGCGGCCTGGCTCGGTAGTTGGCCGGCCTGGTGGCTGGTGACCGTGGCGCGGTACGGGGCCCGGTTGCCCGCCGGCAACCTGCCCTGGCCGGGCGGGGTGCCCGGTGCCCTGCTGCTGGCCGGGCTGACCGTGGTGCTGCTGGTGGCCACCCGTCGGCCGGCGATCCGTCGGTTGGTGGCGGTGGTCACCGTCGCGGTGGTGCTGGGTGCCCTGCCGGTCCGGCTGGTGGCCGGCGGTTGGCCACCGCCGGATTGGGTGGTGATCGCCTGCGCGGTCGGTCAGGGGGACGTCGTGGTGCTGCCGGTGGCCGCCGGCCGGGCCGTGGTGGTCGACGCCGGACCCGACCCGGCGGCGGCGGACACCTGCCTGCGCCGGCTCGGCGTACGGGAGGTGTCGCTGCTGGTGTTCAGCCACTTCCACGTCGACCACACCGGCGGGGTCGACGGGGTGTTCCGGGGCCGCCGGGTGGCCGCCGTGCGGGTGCCCGACTGGCCGGATCCGGCGGCCGGACGGCAACTGGTCGAGGCGGCGGCAGCCGGGACAGCGACCGAGACGGCTGCCGCCGGGACAGCGACCGAGACGGCTGCCGCCGGGACGCCGATCGAGGCGGCGACGGCGGGGTGGGTGTGGCGGGCCGGTGCCGTGGAGGTGGTGGTGATCGGGCCGCCGTACCCGCTGCGGGGCACCCGGTCGGATCCGAACAACAACTCGCTGATGCTGCGGGCCACCGTGGCCGGGGTGCGGGTCCTGCTCGCCGGGGACGCCGAGACCGAGGAGCAGCGTGCCCTGTTGGAGCATCCACCGGCGGCGGGGCTGCGGGCCGAGGTGCTCAAGGTCGCCCACCACGGTTCGGCGTACCAGGATCCGGCGTTTCTGGACGCGGTCCGGCCGACGGTCGCGCTGGTGCCGGTCGGGGTGGGCAACGACTACGGGCATCCCGACCCGGGCGTGCTGGCCCGGTTGGGGCGGGGCGGTGCCCGGGTGCTGCGTACCGACACCGACGGGGACGTGGCGGTGGTCCGGGGGCCGGGTGGCCTGGCGGTGGTGGCCCGTGGCACCGGCCCCGGCGGGTAGTCCAGTGGTCGATCCGAGGGACGTTGACGGCGACCGGCCACCCCCTGGGTGGGCGTCGACGACGAAAGGGATTCGGGTAGTAGCTGCGGCTTGCGGATATTGATGAGCTATCGCGGTTAATGTCTACATTTGCACTTAGTGCGGGGCCCACCGTCGTACCGGGTACGAGCAGGGTCGACGCGATCACCGGCCGTGCGAATATGGGCGACGTGACCGCCAGCCTCGCTCCCATTCTGCTCGTTCTCGGCGACGAGGAGCTGCTCGCCACGCGCGCGGTGTCCGAAGCCGTCGGCCAGGCCCGCAGCATGGATCCCGACGTCGACGTCCGGGAGTACCAGGCCGGCGCGCTCACCGTCGGGGAGATCGCCGAGATGCTCAGCCCGTCGCTGTTCGGAGGGCGACGGGTGCTGGTGCTGCGCTCCGGCCAAGACGCGCGCAAGGACCTGGTCACGGCGCTGCTGGCGTACGCGAAGAATCCCGATCCCGACGTGCACCTGGTGGTGCTGCATCCCGGTGCGGCCAAGGGCAAGGCGTTCGCCGACGGGTTGAAGGCAGCGGGCGCGACCGTGGTCCCCGTGGCCAAGCTCAAGGGGGACCGGGAGCGGGTGGCGTTCGTCCGCAACGAGATCCGTCAGGCCGGCGGCCGGTGCACCGACGACGCGGCCGGGGCGCTGATCGCCGCCGTCGGCAACGACCTGCGTGAGCTGGCCGCTGCCTGCGCGCAGCTCATCGCGGACACCGACGGGCGGATCGACGCCGACACGGTGGCCCGGTACTACCGGGGCCGGGCCGAGGTCAGTGGATTCACCGTCGCGGACGCGACGATGGTAGGTGACGTACCCGCCGCGTTGGAGGCGCTCCGCTGGGCGTTGCACGTCGGGGTCGACCCGGTGCCGATCGCCGATGCGCTCGCCGACGGGGTGCGTACCGTCGCCCGGGTGGCCTCCGCCGGCCGGGGCAGCGCGTACCAGTTGGCCAGCAGTCTGGGCATGCCGCCGTGGAAGATCGAGCGGGCGCAACGGCAGGGCCGGGGCTGGACGCCGGAGGGCCTGGTGCAGGCGATGCGGGCGGCCGCCGACTGCAACGCCGCGGTCAAGGGCGGCGCCGACGACCGGGCGTACGCGCTGGAGCGGGCGGTCTTCTCGGTGATCGCCGCCCGGCAGGGCACGGGCAGATGACCGGGGCGTCCCGCACCGAGTGGGCCCGGGAGCCCACCGACGAGGAGCGGTTCCGGCCGCTCTACGCTCGGCTGCTCGGGCTGCGGTTCGTCAACCCGGGCGGGGTGCTCTGCTTTCTCTTCTTCGAAGGCGCCGTGGCGCTCGCCGCCCTGCTCGCTCTCGCCGAGTTGGTCGACTGGTCGGCGGTGCTGATCCTGCCGGCGGCGGTGGCGCTGATGGTCAAACTCAACGACATGGTGGCCGAGGCGGTGGTCCGGACGGCGGCCCTCGTGCCCGAGCAGGAACGGGATCGGTTCCGCCGCCAGATGGAACCGGTGGTGGGGCGGGTCCGGGTCGACTGGACCCATCGTACGGTGACCGGCGTGGTGGTCGCCTCGGAGCCGATCCTCCGGCCACCCCGACGGGATCGCGCGCCCGGCTCCGACCACCCCGACACCACCGGGCAGGGCCCCAGCGTAGCCGGACCGTAGTCCCACCCCCACCGGGCCGCCGGGCCACGCGCCACCGGGCCGCAGCCCCAGTGCCGCCGGGCCGCAGTCACACCGCCGCCGCACCTTAGCCCCAGCGGTGGCCGGGCCCAGGACAGCCGAAACCCCCGGGTGGTGGCCCGGGGGTTTCGATCGGCTCGGTGTTGGTCGCCTCGTCAGGCGGCGAGGGAGCCCACTCGCTTGGCGATCGCGGACTTGCGGTTCGCAGCCTGGTTGGAGTGGATCACGCCCTTGCTGGCCGCCTTGTCCAGTTGCCGCGAGGCGGCCTGCATGAGGGTGGTGGCCTTCTCGACGTCACCGGCCTCGGCAGCCTCGTGGAACTTCCGGATGGCGGTCTTCAGCGACGACTTGACCGACTTGTTACGCAGCCGGCGCTTCTCGTTCTGCCGGTTGCGCTTGATCTGGGACTTGATGTTCGCCACGCGACAGCCTCGTCTTGATCGCTCGGGTTGGTCAGCTTGTGCGCGCGACGAGCATGCGTCATCGCTGCGCGAAAAGCCAGGCTACCAGGTTCGCCCGGACGAGCCAAAACGGCCCCACAGCCGCCCGGCCACCCGATCTCGGCACCAGTCCGCCCGGCCGCCCGATCTCAGCACCAGCCCTGCCGGCGGGCCAACCAGCCGAGTGCCTGGGTGCCGCTCCACCGTTGATGCGCCGAGAGCGGCGCCGGGGTGGCGGCGTTGACGAGGTGGTAGCCGGCCAGAGCGGCGAGACTGGCGTCCAGCGCGTCTGCGGGCGCGCCCGCGGACGCCGGATGGTCGGCGAAGAGCGCGTCGGCGTCCAGCCCGTCGGCGTACGCGCTGAGCAGCAGGGTCACCAGGTCGAACCAGGGTGGCCCGTGGCAGAGCCAGGGCCAGTCACAGAACCAGGCCCGGCCGGCCGGGTCGACGAGCACGTTGTCGGCCCGCAGGTCACCGTGGATCAGACCGGTCGCACCGGCGGCGTAGCCGGGTAGCCGGGACTCCAGGGCGACCAGCTCGTCGAGCCGGTCGAGGGTGCCCGCGGGGGACACCGGCGGCGGCTCCCGCCCGGCGGCCACCTCCTCCCACCACAGGATGTCCTGACGGGCCAGGTCGGCCAGGTGCGGCAGGCCCAACCCGGTCAGCTCGGCCGGCGGCTCGGCCAGTGCGGCGGCGACCCGCGCGTAGCCGGTGAGGGTGGCGGTCAGCTCGGTGGACTCCCAGGGCAGCCGGGGTATCCGGCCGGGTAAAGCGTCCAGGCCGAGGGCGAACCAACCGGCCTCGGACAGCGTCCAGCGCGGTCGGGGGACCGGTAGGCCACCGGGGAGCCGGGCCAGGATCGCGGCCTCCCGGGCGTACCAGTCGACCAGGTGCGGTTGCTCGGCGGTGCTGGCGGCCTTCACGAAGACCTGGCCGCCGTCGGCGGTGCTCAGCAGTGCGGCGAAGCCGCTGGTGAAGCCGGCGCCGGCGGTCCGGGCGGCGACCACCGGGGCACCGAGGCGGTCGGCGACGGCGGCCCGCAGCGCGGGCGGCAGCGACGTCCACGCCGGGCGCCGGGCGGTCGAGTGGTGGGGCACCGGGTACGGCGACGGCGGAATCACCCCACCATGCTGCCGGGTCGGCCGGGTCCGACGCGCGTCGACGTGGCCGCGGCCCCGGTCTGCCAGACTCGCCGTCATGAGGACCGACGACTTCTGGCAGTTGATCGACCGGGCCCGCGCCGGGGGCGGGGGAGAACCGGGTGCGGTCGCCGCCCGGGCCGTCGCCCTGCTCGCCGAGCGCGACCCGCAGGAGATCGTCGGGTACGCCCACCACCAGGCCCGGGTGCTGGCCGCCTCGCACCGGGTGGACCTCTGGGGAGCGGCGTACCTGATCTACGGCGGGATCTCCGCCGACGACTTCCACCGGTTCCGGGGTTGGCTGATGACCCAGGGGCGGCAGGTCTTCGCCCGGGCGGTCGCCGACCCCGACTCGTTGGCCGAGTTGCCGCAGGTCCGGGCGGTTGCGGTGAGCGGCGCGGAGCTGTCCGGCGGGGAGCTGCTGGCGGTGCCGTGGGAGGCGTACCGGAAGGCGACCGCGACCGAACTGCCGGCGGACCGGGAGCCGCCGCCGGTGCCGGACCTCAACGATCTCTGGGACTTCGACGACGAGGACGAGGCGCGGCGGCGACTGCCCCGGCTGGCCGCGCTCTTCGCCGAGCCGCCCGTCGAGTGACCGCCGGACGTCCTGCTGGCTGAGCGGAGATCGCCCGCGCCACGGGCGCGCCGTGCGGACGTGGGAACATGGAGGCGGCCGGCGTCGCGCCGGCCTGTTCACGTCAGCCGACCAGAACGGACCGCTGTGCCACCGAAGCTCGATTCCGGCGCGAACGCTCCCGGTGCCACCGACCCGGCGCGCATCCGGAACTTCTGCATCATCGCCCACATCGACCACGGGAAGTCGACCCTGGCCGACCGGATGCTGCAGCTCACCGGCGTGGTCGACCCCCGACAGATGCGCGCGCAGTACCTCGACCGGATGGACATCGAGCGCGAACGCGGCATCACCATCAAGAGCCAGGCCGTACGGATGCCGTGGACGATCCGGGAGGGTGACCGGGTCGGCGAGCAGGCCGTACTCAACATGATCGACACCCCCGGGCACGTCGACTTCACCTACGAGGTGTCCCGTTCGCTGGCCGCCTGCGAGGGGGCGCTGCTGCTCGTCGACGCGGCCCAGGGCATCGAGGCGCAGACCCTGGCCAACCTCTACCTGGCCCTGGAGAACGATCTCCGGATCATTCCGGTGCTCAACAAGATCGACCTGCCGGCGGCCCAGCCGGAGAAGTACGCCGAGGAACTGGCCCATCTGATCGGCGGCGATCCGGCCGACTGCATCCGGGTCTCCGGCAAGACCGGCGACGGTGTGCCGTACCTGCTCGACGAGATCGTCCGGCAGTTCGTCCCGCCGGTCGGTGAGGCCGCGGCCCCGGCCCGCGCGATGATCTTCGACTCGGTGTACGACGTCTACCGGGGGGTGGTCACCTACGTCCGGGTCATCGACGGGCGGATCGGCGCCCGGGACCGGATCAAGATGATGTCCACCGCCGCCGTGCACGAGCTGCTGGAGATCGGGGTCATCTCGCCGGAGATGGTCAAGGCCGACGCGCTCGGCGTCGGCGAGGTGGGTTACCTGATCACCGGTGTGAAGGACGTCCGGCAGTCCCGGGTCGGTGACACCGTCACCATCAACTCCCGGCCGGCCACCGAGGCCCTCGGCGGCTACAAGGACCCGAAGCCGATGGTGTACTCCGGGCTCTACCCGATCGACGGCTCGGACTACCCGAACCTGCGCGAGGCCCTGGACAAGCTCAAGCTCAACGACGCCGCGCTCGACTACGAGCCGGAGACCTCGGGGGCGCTCGGCTTCGGGTTCCGCTGCGGCTTCCTCGGCCTGCTGCACCTGGAGATCATCCGGGAGCGGCTGGAGCGGGAGTACAACCTCGACCTGATCTCCACCGCGCCGAACGTGGTCTACCGGGCCATCACCGAGGACGGTGAGGAGATCGTGGTCACCAACCCCAGCGAGTACCCGACCGGCAAGATCGCCGAGGTGTACGAGCCGGTGGTACGGGCCACGGTGCTCACCCCGAACGACTACGTCGGCGCGGTGATGGAGCTGTGCCAGGGCCGCCGGGGCAGCCTGCTCGGGATGGACTACCTCTCCGCCGACCGGGTGGAGCTGCGCTACACGCTGCCCCTCGCGGAGATCATCTTCGACTTCTTCGACCAGCTCAAGAGCCGGACCAAGGGGTACGCCTCGCTGGACTACGAGCCCTCCGGCGAGCAGTCCTCCGACCTGGTCAAGGTGGACATCCTGCTGCACGGCGAGCCGGTGGACGCGTTCAGCGCGATCGTGCACAAGGAGAAGGCGTACAGCTACGGCACGTCGATCGCCGCGAAGCTGCGCAACCTCATCCCGCGTCAGCAGTTCGAGGTGCCGATCCAGGCCGCCATCGGCAGCCGGGTGATCGCCCGGGAGACCATCCGGGCCATCCGCAAGGACGTGCTGGCCAAGTGCTACGGCGGCGACATCAGCCGTAAGCGCAAGCTGCTGGAGAAGCAGAAGGAGGGCAAGAAGCGGATGAAGATGGTGGGCCGGGTGGAGGTTCCCCAGGAGGCCTTCATCGCCGCCCTCTCCTCCGACTCCGCCGACGGAAAGTCCGCCGGCAAGAAGTAACCCCGGCGGTCGCGTCCCGCGACGACGACGGCCCGGCAGCACCCGTCCACCGGGGGCTCCCGGGCCGTTCGCGTCCGATGCGGACGTTGCCGTACCAGATTTTTTTCGGGCCTGTGGCGACTGTCGACTGAGGCCCGAACGGCCTGGTCAGCCCGACTTTGCGGCGGACCGACGCAGGGGTTTTCGATCGATGCTCGTCGCCATCGCTCAGGTTGAGTCGGTTTGAGGTCGGCGGCCCCCGGGCATTCACCGGTCAGCACCACCCACAACCACGAACTTTGATACGACGTGAAGAAGGAGGGCGACCGTGGAGCTCACTGTTTGGGGCATCATCACTGCGCTCGTTGTTGGTCTGATCATTGGCGCTCTGGGTCGCCTGGTCGTGCCGGGCCGGCAGAACATGCCGATCTGGCTGCACATGCTGATCGGTGTCGGTGCCGCCCTGCTCGGCACGGTCATCGCGCGGGCCAGCGGCTTCGCCGAGACCGCCGGCATCGACTGGCGGGAGCTCATGCTGCAGGTCCTGCTGGCCGCCGTGGCCGTGGCCCTGGTCGCCGGGGTCGGTGGCCGTCGCCGGGGAGTCACCCACCGGTAACCGAAACCACTCCACGGAAGGACGCCCGGCCAATTGGCCGGGCGTCCTTCCGTGTGCCGTCTTCCGTGTGCGTCGGCGCCCCGACGAGGTCAGCCCGACGCGGGGACGCACCCCTCCGACCCCGACGCCCGATCGACAGTCAGGCGACACGTTCCCTGTCGTGGTGGTCTCGGGCGGGTGCGTGCGGAGAACATCCTGGTAGTTGCGGAACAGCTGTGACGGGGGTTCCCGGTGGCGCTACGGGAGGCGTCACAACTGGCGGCTGGGCGAGGCTCGGCGCGGTGCCCGGGGCACGGGCAGGACCAAGGCGAGACCCGGTGCCGTGTGGATGGTGTCACAGGGGCGGTTTGATTTTTCGACGACCCGGGAACTGATGTGGTCACGAACGTAATTGACCTGCAGATATAAGGAGAACCACCGTGACCGTCGCCGGAATCCTCACCGCGCTCATCGTTGGTCTGATCGTCGGTGCGCTGGGTCGCCTGGTCGTGCCGGGCCGCCAGAACATGCCGATCTGGCTGCACATGCTCATCGGTGTGGGTGCCGCCCTGCTCGGCACCGTGATCGCCCGCGCGGCGGGACTCGCCACCGGCAGCTCCTTCATCAACTTCGGTGAGCTGCTGGTCCAGGTTGTCGTGGCCGCGATCGCGGTGGCCGTGGTCGCCGGTGTCGGCGGACGTCGCCGGGGCGTCAGCCACCGGTAAGCACCACCTGGCAATGCGGAGGGGCGCCCGACCTACTAGGTCGGGCGCCCCTCCGCACTCCCCCCTGTTGAAAGGAAGGGCCCCCTGTTAACGCATTCGGTCGACAGGGGTACCCCTCTCACACCCCGGCCAGGGGGTGTTGCGTGGGGCGTCGCGGGCCGGGTCGGTCGCCGTACGCTGGCGGCATGACTGGCAGGGTGGTGGCAGTGAACCTCGGTGTGGTGACCGAGGCGCAGTGGGCCGGCGACGCGAGCGGCCGGAGCGGGATCGACAAGCGGCCGGCGGAGGGGCCGGTGTGGCTGCGCGCCGACGGTGTGGTCGGGGACTTCATCGGCGAGCGGGCCCACCACGGCGGCCCCGACCAGGCGGTGTACGCCTACGCCGAACAGGACGCGGCCTGGTGGGCGACCGAGCTGGGGCGGGAGATCCGGCCGGGTGCCTTCGGCGAGAACCTGACGACGTCCGGCGTGGACGTCACCGGGGCCGTGATCGGGGAGCAGTGGCAGATCGGCTCGGCACTGCTGCAGGTGACCAAGCCGCGTACCCCCTGTCGTACGTTCGCGGGGTTCTGGCAGGTGCCGGACCTGATCAAACGGTTCACCGCCCGGGCCGCGCCCGGGGCGTACCTGCGGGTGTTGCGGGCCGGCGAGGTCGGCGCGGGGGATCCGGTGGAGGTGGTGGCGAGACCGGCGCACGGCGTCACCATCGGTGAGGTGTTCCGGGCCACCAGCCTCGAACCGGATCTGTTGCCCCGGCTGCTCGACGCGCCGGAGCTGCCGGAGGCGATCCGGGACAAGGTCCGTCGCCGGCTCGCCCTGCCCTGACCTCGCCCTGCCGTGATCCCGCCCGAGCGATCCCGCCCGAGCGTGATCGTCCGGGCGAGATCGTCCGTGGCGTTAAGAAGGGCCCCCTGCTATACCGAAAGCGTTAACAGGGGGCCCTTCCTTACCGCGAGGTCAGCGGAGCCAGGGGATGCTGCGGTCGAGCAGACCGCGCTCCTTGAGCTCCTTGCGCAGCGGGATCTCGTCGTCGACGTATCCGTCCCAGTTGATGCCCCAGTAGTTGGCGGTGTGGGTGCCCTCACCGATCAGCTGACGCTGGACCGGCGTGCGGTTGCGGTACCACTCGCCGTTGACGTCCGGGTGCAGCTCGTCCAGCGGACGGATCCACCGGTAGGTGTACCCGACGAAGAGCATCTTGCGGGTGATGGTCGACAGGTTCGTCGACCGCGAGTGCCACTGCCGGCGGTCGAAGATGAACGCGTCACCCGGGTTCGCGGTGATCTCCACCGTGCCCTCCGGGTCCGGGTTGTGCACGCTGAGGTCCTTGGGCCGGTCCAGCGAGTTCCACAGGTGGCTGCCCGGGATGACCTTGGTGGCGCCACGGCCGGTCTCCGACAGGTCGGAGAGGACGTACGCGACCTTCAGCGAGAACATCGGCCGGGGCAGGTTCGGGTCCATCGTCTCCGGGTCGGAGTTCTGCCGGTACCCGTCCTGGTGCCAACCCCAGTACGGCTTCTCCGGCTCGGCGGCCGGCGGGGTGACGTCCAGGTGGTTGTGGTGGGTGTAGATGTTCCAGCCGGCCAGCCCCCACATGTACGGGAAGGCGATCGGGTGGGTGAGCAACTCGCCGAAGAGCTCGTCGCGCTCCAGGAAGCCCAGCAGGTGCAGCGTGCCGTCCTTGGTGGTCTTGCCCTTGGCCTGCTCCTCCGCGTACACGCGGTCGACGGCTGCTTCCAGGGCGGCCCGGTGGTCCTCGGTCAGCACGTTCCGCAGCAGGAGGAAGCCCTGCTCGTGAAACTCCTTGCGGTCGGTGTCGCTGATCGGCTCGTAGCCGGTCCGGCCCTCGTAATCGAACACCTCGTCGTACCCCTCCCCATGAGGTGAAACCATTTCTGGCACAGGCCGCCGATCGTAACGCGCACCGGCGAGAGCGGGCCACGGGCCATTGGTCCCGGTACGGCCGGTGATCCACCGGGGGCAGCGGGTCGGCTGCGCGCGGTGACGAAACCGGGGAGGTATGGGGATCGATCGGGCGAATGTCAGATTCCACCGAGGCCGAAAGCCGGCAGGCGAAGAGCCGGGAGCCGGGAGCGCGGAGAGCGGAGCGGACGGTCAGAGATCGGCGAAGACCTCGGCGAGGACCTGCGGTTCGTCCCCGGTGTCCACCTCGCTCCAGGTGCCCTGTTTCGCCGTCCACTCCAGCCCGGCGAAGCGGACCCGCTTCACCCCGTGGTCGTGGGCGTGGGAGACCAGCCAGTGCGCGTACCGCCAGCCGTCGCGCTGGTCGGCGGCGGGCACGAGCAGCCCGGTCAGATCCGCCGGCGAGCTGGTGCCGGGCAGCCCCCAGTCGAGGTTCAGCGCCCGGGTCAGCGCGGTGGTGGCCGCCGCGCCGCGCAGCACCGGATCGGTGCCGAACCTGCAGGCCACCGCGCCGGTGGCCTCGCCGAGCAGGGCCCGGGTGAGCACCTGCGAGTTGTCCGCCCACTTCTCGTACGCCTCGGGGAAGGCCGAGCGTTGGACGGCCTGGGCGGCGTCGGTGACCCGCATCCGTTCCCAGCCCCGGACCTTCTTCAGCGCCGAGTAGAACCGGTTGGCCGCGTACCGGGGGTCACGGATCTGGGCCGGCGTGCCCCAGCCCTGGCTGGGTCGCTGCTGGAACAGCCCCACCGAGTCCCGGTCGCCGCCGGCGAGGTTGCGCAGGCTGGACTCCTGGTACGCGGTGGCCAGGGCGACCACCACCGCCTGTTCGGACATGCCGCGCTGGACGCCTACCGCGGCGATGGTCGCCGCGTTGGCCATCTGGTCGGGATCCAGCCCGACCCGGCCGTCGGCCTGGACGGTGCAGGTCCGGTCGGTAAGCGGGACGCGGAACTGGCCGACCTGCCGGCTGACGATGCCGATCCCGACGAGGGCGACGATGGCGAGGACGACACCTACTGCGACGACTGCCCGACCTCGCACCCGCACCTCCCGTTCGACGGTTCGCCAAGCGTACGTCGGTCTGGGCGCAGTGCCCCCTGTCTGCCCGGATCGTCACGATCCGTCGCGAGTCGGGTACCTCAGGCGACCGGATCGCTCCCGTCGTCGACAGGTACCCAGCTGGCGGGCCGTTTCTCCCGGAACGCCCGGACCCCCTCCCGTCCCTCGGCCGACAGGAAGTACCCGGTGGAGAGCGCCGCCAACGCGGCGATCTCGGCCGTCAGGTCGGTGACGGCCGGGCGGCGCAGCAGCTCCTTGGCGCCGGCCAGCGCCCCCGGGGCGCCCCGGACCAGCGACGCGCAGGCCCGGGTGACCGCCGCGTCCAGTTCGGCGGCCGGCACGGCGGTGGTGACCAGGCCGACCTGCGCGGCCCGCCGGCCGTCGAAGGTGTCCCCGGTCAGGTACAGCTCGGCGGCGGCCCGGGGGTGCAGGCGGGGCAGGACGGTCGCCGAGATCACCGCCGGGATCACCCCGATCCGGACCTCGGTGAAGGCGAACGTGGCCTCCTCGGCGCAGATCGCCAGGTCGGCCGCGGCGATCAGCCCCAGCCCGCCGGCCCGCGCCGGTCCGGCGACCCGGGCCACCACCGGCTTGGGGCACGCCCAGACGGCCGCGAGCACGTCACCGAGCATGCCGGCGGGCACCGTCCCGCTGGCATACGCCGCGGCGGTCTCCTTCAGGTCCGCCCCGGAGCAGAAGACCGGGCCGGTGTGGTCGAGCACGACCACCCGGACGGTGTCGTCGGCGACCGCGGCGGCCAGCCCGGCCAGCAGTTCGGTCATCAGTCCGGTGGAGAGCGCGTTGCGGTTGGCCGGGCTGTCCAGGGTGAGTGTGGTCACCCCGTGGGCCGTGGCCACCCGCACCAGCGCGTCGGAGGAGGTCATCCAGGCACACTAGTGGCCATGCCCGGCGTCCTTCCAGAAGGCGAGACCGTCCCGGTCGACGGTTCGCTGCCCGCCTCCGCCACCGCTGCCGTCGGCAGGCGTGGGTTCGGGGTGTACGTGCACGTGCCGTTCTGCGCCAGTCGGTGTGGTTACTGCGACTTCAACACGTACACCGCCGCCGAGCTGGGGGGCGGGGCGAGCCGGGAGAGCTACGCCGACACCGTGCTGGCCGAGTTGGCCTTGGCCGCCCGGGTGCTCGGCGACCGCCCGCCGCCCCGGGTGGAGACGGTCTTCGTCGGCGGTGGCACCCCGACCCTGCTGCCCGCCGACGACCTGGCCCGGATCCTGGACGCGATCGACCGCACCTGGGGGTTGGCCGCCGACGCCGAGGTGAGCACCGAGGCGAACCCGGAGTCGGTCACCCCCGCGTCGCTGAAGACCCTGCGGGCGGCCGGGTACACCCGGATCTCGCTCGGCATGCAGTCGGCCGCGCCGGGGGTGCTGGCCGTGCTGGAGCGCGGGCACCGCGCCGGCCGGGCCACCGCCGCCGCACTGGAGGCCCGCGACGCCGGTTTCGACCACGTCAACCTGGACCTGATCTACGGTACGCCGGGGGAGCGCGCCGAGGACTTCGCCGCCAGCCTGGACCAGGTCGTCGCGGCGGGGGTGGACCACGTCAGCGCGTACGCCCTGATCGTCGAGGACGGCACCCGGCTGGCCGCCCGGATGCGGCGGGGCGAGCTGCCGTACCCCTCCGACGACGTGGCGGCGGACCGTTACCTGGCCGCCGAGGCCGCCCTCGACGCGGCCGGTTTCTCCTGGTACGAGGTCTCCAACTGGGCCCGGACGCCGGCCGCCCGGTGCCGGCACAACCTGCTGTACTGGACCGGCGGCGACTGGTGGGGCCTGGGCCCGGGGGCGCACAGCCACGTCGGCGGGGTGCGCTGGTGGAACGTCAAACACCCCACCGCGTACGCGGCCCGGCTGGCCCGGGGGCACTCACCGGGCCAGGCCCGGGAGGTGCTCACCGCCACCGAGGCGCACATGGAGGACGTGATGCTCCGGCTCCGGCTGGCCGACGGGCTGCCCCTGTCGGTGCTCGACGAGCCGGGGCGGGCCGGCGCCGAGCGGGCCCGGACGGCCGGCCTGCTCGACGGGGCACGGTACGCCGACGGTCGGGCGGTGCTCACCCTGCGTGGCCGCCTGCTCGCCGACGCCGTGGTCCGCGACCTACTGCCCTGAGCACACCCGGCGGTCCGGCCGCGGTGAACCCGCCCGGCCTACTTGATGAAGCGGGACGTCATCGGGTAGCGGTAGAGGACGCCCTCGCCGGCCTTGACCCCGGCGACGATGCCGAAGATCAGCGGCACCAGCGCGACCAGCATCGGCACGAAGAACAGCACCCCGCAGGTGACGAAGGCCAGTACGAAGCTGAGCGCGAGCGCGATCACCCAGGTCAGCTGGAAGTTCAGCGCGGCCACGGCGTGTGCCCGGACGGCCGGCGACTGCCCCTTGGCCGAGTACGCGATCAGTGGGGCGACCCAACCGAGCAGCCCACCGCCGACGACCACCCCGAGCGCCCCGCCGAAGTGGGCGATGAGCGCCCAGTTCTTCTCCTCGGAGCTGGGGTAGCCGGCCGGTGGCCCACCGTAGCCGCCGCCGGTCGGGTACCCGACGCCCGGCGGGGGATTCCCACCCGGTGGGGGATAGTTGCCCGGCGGAGGGTTGCCGCCGGGCGGCGGGTAGCCCCCGGTGCCCGGGAACGGTGGCGGGTAGCCACCGGAGGTGGGCTGCTCCGGCGGGGGGTATCCACCGGGTGGGGGGTAGTCGCCCGGCCCTGACGTCCCGGACAGTGGAGCGGTGGGTGGTTCGTAGCCGAAGGGGTCGGCGGGGGGATGCATCGGGGTGGTCGGATCGGACCGCTGAGGGTCGGGGTCGCCCGATCCCGGTGGGCGAGGTGGTTCAGTCATGAAGCTCACGGTAGGCGCAGCCGGCAAGGCGGCACCGGAGCGACACAGGTGACGGGGCGCACCGGGCTCCGGCGCGGTACCGATCATCGCGTCGCCGCGGGCACCCGACGTAGACTGGCACTCGCTACAGTCGAGTGCCAGGAGGTGCGGCCGGCCCGCACCCGACGGCGCGGCCGCGCGGCCCGCGAGCCGGGTCGACGCGCGACAGGAGGTGGGAGCATGGGTCTCGACGACCGCAAACTCGCCGTGCTGCGCGCGATCGTCGAGGACTACGTAGCCACCCAGGAGCCGGTCGGCAGTCGGGCCCTGGTCGAGCGGCACCAGCTCGGTGTCTCCCCGGCGACCGTCCGCAACGACATGGCGGTGCTGGAGGAGGAGGGCTACATCCGGCAGCCGCACACCAGCGCCGGCCGGGTGCCCACCGACCGCGGCTACCGGCTCTTCGTCGACCGGCTGTCCCGGGTCAAGCCGCTCAGCCCCGCCGAACGACGGGCCATCGAGCGGTTCCTGCTCGGCGCGGTCGACCTCGACGACGTGGTGCACCGCACGGTGCGGCTGCTGGCCCAGCTCACCCGCCAGGTGGCCGTGGTGCAGTACCCGAGCCTCGCCCGTTCCTCGGTCCGCCATTTGGAGCTGGTGCCGATCTCCACCACCCGGCTGATGCTGGTCATGATCGCCGACACCGGCCGGGTCGAGCAGCGGCTGGTCGAGCTGCCCGCGCCGATCCCCGCCGACGACGTCACCGACCTGCGTCGCCTGCTCAACGAGAAGCTCGGCGGTACCCGGCTCTCCGAGACCCCGCCGCTGGTGCAGGCGCTGGTCGAGGAGGCCTCGCCGCAGCTGCGCCCGGCCATGACCACGCTCTCCACCGTGCTGCTGGAGACGCTTGTCGAGCGGCACGAGGAGCGGCTGGCGCTGGCCGGCACCGCCAACCTGACCCGGGGCGGCCTGCTCGACTTCCAGGGGTCGCTACGGCCGATCCTGGAGGCGCTGGAGGAGGAGGTCGTCCTGCTCAAGCTGATCGGCGAGGCCGAGCCGAGCACCACCCGGGTGCTGATCGGCGACGAGAACGAGGTCGACAACCTGCGCGCCGCCTCGGTGGTCAGCACCGGCTACGGGCCGGGCACGACCATCGTTGGTGGGTTGGGGGTGCTGGGGCCGACCCGGATGGACTACCCCGGCACCATCGCCACGGTCCGGGCCGTGGCACGCTACGTGGGCGAGCTGCTGGCCCAGAACTGACCAGTCGGGCCGACGATCGGCGCAGAGCGAGACGAAACATGAGGACACGGGACGCAGTGGCCAGGGACTACTACGGCATTCTCGGGGTTGACCGGGAAGCCTCCGATGACGAGATCAAGCGCGCCTACCGCAAGTTGGCGCGGCGGTTCCACCCGGACGTGAATCCGGACCCGGAGGCCCAGGAGAAGTTCAAGGACATCAACGCCGCGTACGAGGTCCTGTCGGACGACCGGAAACGGCAGATCGTCGACCTGGGCGGCGACCCGCTGGCACCCGGCGGCGGCGCGGGTGGCCCGGGCGGGCCCGGCGCCGGCCCGTTCGCCGGCTTCCAGGACATCATGGACGCGTTCTTCGGCGGGGCCGCCGGTGGCGCCCGGGGTCCGCGCCCGCGGACCCGACCCGGCGCGGACGCCATCCTGCGCTTGGAACTCGACCTGCAGGAGACCGCCTTCGGCGTCGAGGCGCCGATCAACGTCGACACGGCCGTGCTCTGCACCACCTGCTCCGGCGCGGGCACCGCCGCCGGCACCCACCTGGCCACCTGCGAGACGTGCGGTGGCCGGGGCGAGGTGCAGTCGGTGCAACGCACCTTCCTCGGCCAGGTGGTCTCCGCCCGCCCCTGCACGGTCTGCCAGGGCTACGGCACCACGATCCCGCACCCCTGCCCGACCTGCGCCGGCGACGGACGGGTCCGCACCCGCCGCTCGCTGACCGTCAAGATCCCGGCCGGGGTCGAGGACGGCATGCGGATCCGGCTGGCCCAGCAGGGCGAGGTCGGCCCGGGTGGCGGCACCCCCGGAGACCTCTACGTCGAGATCCACGAGCGGCCGCACGACGTCTACTCCCGCAAGGGCGACGACCTGCACTGCCGGGTCACGGTGCCGATGACCGCCGCCGCCCTGGGCACCCGGCTGACCATCAAGACCCTGGACAGCGAGGAGACCGTCGACGTCAAGGCCGGCACCCAGCCGGGCAGCACCCTGCGGCTGCGCGCCCGTGGGGTGCCACACCTGCGCGGCACCGGCCGGGGCGACCTCTACGTCCACCTCGACGTGCGGACGCCCACCAAGCTCGACGCCGACCAGGAGCGGATGCTGCGCGACTTCGCCAAGACCCGAGGCGAGGAGGTCGCCGAGCTGACCAAGCAGGGTGGCTTCTTCTCCCGGATGCGGGACGCCTTCAACGGGCACGCCTGAGTGTCCGCGCCGCTCTTCCTGGTCGACGCCCTGCCCACCGGTGACACCCTGACCCTCGACGGGCCGGAGGGCCACCACGCCGCCACCGTGCAACGCCTGCGGGCCGGCCAGGAACTGCTGCTCGCCGACGGCCGGGGCGGCACCGCCGACGCCGTGGTCACCACCGTCGGCCGGGGCAGCCTCACCGCCGATATCACCTCCCGGGGGTACGTCGACGCGCCGGTACCCCGCCTCGTGGTGGTGCAGGGCATCGCCAAGGGCGACCGGGGTGAACTGGCCGTGCAGGCGATGACCGAGGTCGGGGTGGACGAGATCGTGCCCTGGGCGGCGTCCCGCTCGGTGGTGCAGTGGCGGGGTGAACGGGGCGTACGGGCCCGGCAGAAGTGGGCGGCGACCGCCCGGGAGGCCGCCAAACAGGCCCGCCGGGCCTGGCTGCCGGTGGTGGCCGGAGCACCCGACGAGTCCACCCCGACGGTGGCCCGCCGGCTGGCCGGCGCCGCCGCCGCGTTCGTCCTGCACGAGGGCGCCGACGAACGGCTGAGCACCGCCGAGTTGCCCACGACCGGCGAGATCGTGCTGGTGGTGGGCCCGGAGGGTGGGGTGGCCGAGACGGAACTGGCCACCTTCACCGCCGCCGGTGCCCGGCCGGTCCGGCTGGGCCCGACGGTGCTGCGTACCTCCACCGCCGGGGTCGCCGCCCTCGCCCTGCTCTCCACCCGCCTAACCCGCTGGTAGCCGGGTAAGGAAGGGCCCCCTGTTAACGCTTTCGGTATAGCAGGGTTCCCCTCTCACCGCCCGAGCCGGAAGCTGCCTTCTCGCCGCCCGGCACGGGAGAGTCCCCGGACGGGGGAGGCTGCCGGGACGGGAGAGGGCGGCTGCCGGCACGTGGGGGAGGCCGCCGGGACGTGGGGGAGGCTGCCGGGGCGGGGGAGGGTGGCTGCCGGGACGAGAGAGATCCCGCGCCGTCAGAGCCGGGGGAAGACCTGCACCGGGTGGTCGTCCGGGCGCAGGTCCAGGCCGGCCGGGCCGACGATCAGCGGGTCCGGCACTCCGACGACCTCGGGATCCTTGTTGGCGTACTCGAATCGGTTGAGCACGTGGCGCATCGCCTCCAGGCGGGCGCGCTTCTTGTCGTTGCTCTTCACCACCGTCCACGGCGCGTCGGCGGTGTCGGTGTAGAAGAACATCGCCTCCTTCGCCTCGGTGTACTCGTCCCACCGGTCCAGCGAGGCGATGTCCATCGGGGAGAGTTTCCACTGTCGTACCGGGTCGACCTGGCGGACGGCGAACCGGGTGCGCTGCTCGTTCTGCGACACCGAGAACCAGAACTTGACCAGCCGGATCCCCGACCGGGTGAGCATCCGCTCCAGCTCGGGGGCCTGCCGCAGGAACTCCAGGTATTCCTTGCGGGTGCAGAACCCCATCACCCGCTCCACGCCGGCCCGGTTGTACCAGGACCGGTCGAAGAGCACGATCTCACCGGCGGCCGGCAGGTGCCGCAACCAGCGCTGGAAGTACCACTGGCTGGACTCCCGCTCGTTGGGCTTGGTCAGCGCCACCACCTGCGCCCCGCGTGGGTTCAGATGCTCCATGAAGCGCTTGATGGTGCCGCCCTTGCCGGCCGCGTCCCGCCCCTCGAAGAGGATCACCAACCGCTCACCGGACTCCGTGATCCACTCCTGCAGCTTGAGCAGCTCGATCTGCAGCAGCCGCTTGTGCCGGTCGTACTCCTCGCGCTCCATGCGGTGGTCGTACGGGTAGTCCTCCCGCCAGGTGTCCACCGGCGTGCCGTCCGGGCGGAGCAGGATCGGGTCGTCGTCGTGGCCATCGGCCACCTGGTATTCGTCGGCGAGGTCCAGCAGCGGGGTGTCGGCCATGTCGGCAATCCTTACCCCGTGCCGGCACTCGACCACCCTGTCCCGGCGACCCATTCGGCGCCCGTAGGGCCGGTCGGCACGCGCCCGCCGGACAGGCTGGTCCGGCGCCCGCCGGACCACAGGCGTTAGGAAGGGTCCCCTCCTATACCGAAAGCGATAACAGGGGGCCCTTCCTTTCAGCGGAGGTGGGAGGCGCCGTTGAGGTCGAGCACGGTGCCGGAGGCCCACTCGGCGGCCGGGGAGGCCAGCCAGTGCACGGCGGCGGCGATCTCCTCCGGCCGGCCCACCCGGTCGAACGGGCTCTGCGCCCGGACCGCGTCACCCCGGGGAGCCTTGAGGTGCTCGTTGGTCATGTCGGTGGCCACGAAACCGGGCGCCACCATCGCGACCGCGATGCCGTACGGGGCCAACGCCACCGCCAGGGACTGACCCATCGCGTTCAGCCCGGCCTTGCTCGCCCCGTACGCCGGGTTGGTCGGCTCGCCCCGGAAGGCGCCCCGGGACGAGACGTTGACGATCCGACCGCCCCGCTCGCGCATGTGCTGGGCGGCGCACCAGGCCACGTTGGCGGCCCCGACGAGGTTGGTGTCGAGGACCTCCCGCCACCGCTGCCGCCACTGCTCGTAGCTGGACTCGAAGACCGGGTGCGGTGGGTCGGCCGGCCCGAACACCCCGGCGTTGTTGACCAGCACGTCGAGGCCGCCGAGCAGCTCGGCCGCCCGGTCGACCATGGCCCGTACCGCGTCCGGGTCGGCCAGGTCGGCCCGGACCACCACGTGTCCGTCGCCGGGCAGTTCGGTCCGGAGCCGCTCGGCCAGGTCGGCCGAGTCCCGGTGGTGCACCGCCACCCGGTCACCGCCGGCCGCGAAGGCCGTGGCGACGGCCCGGCCGATGCCGCGCGAGGCCCCGGTCACCAGTACCGCTCGTGAAGTCACGCCGACATCATGCCGCCGCCGGGCCGGGCCGGCACAGCCCACCCCCGGTACCCGGCTAGCATGCCCCGATGGAGACCGACTGCCTGTTCTGCCGGATCGTCGCCGGCGATATTCCTGCGACCGTCGTCCGGGAGACCGAGCGCACCCTGGCGTTCCGCGACATCGGCCCGAAGGCGCCGGTGCACGTGCTGGTCATCCCGAAGGAGCACTACGTCGACGTGGCCACCCTCGGCGCGGGCGACCCGGCGTTGGCCGGCGAGGTGCTGGCCACGGCCGCCGTTGTGGCCGAGGACGAGGGGCTGCTCGGCGACGGCTTCCGGTTGATGTTCAACACCGGCGCGTACGGCAGCCAGGAGGTCTTCCACGTCCACGCCCACCTGCTTGGCGGCGCCCCCCTCGGCCCCATGCTCGCCGGGTAAGGAAGGGCCCCTTCTTAACGCATACGGTTAAGAAGGGGCCCTTCCTTTCGGAGGGCGCGCCGGGTGGGGTGGGCACCGGGCGGATCCGGCCGAAATGGGCGAGGTGCGGCCGGGTGGGACCCGATATCATGGGTGCAACGTCAAGCACGCCGCGCGCCAGCAGGGCCGGGGCAGAGATCGAGAGCAGGTGGCGCAGGGCCCGACGGGCCCGACCTATGACCGGCACCCCACCTCCCGGCCCGCCCCAGGCGCAGACCAGGATCACCGTCCCCGACCCGAAGATCATGGTCAACCTGCTCGGCGCGGGCGACGAGATCCTGCGGCTCGTCGAGCGCTCGGTCACCAGTGACGTGCACGTCCGCGGCAACGAGATCACCATCACCGGTACGCCGACGGACAACGCCCTCGCCGAGCGGCTCTTCGCCGAGCTGATCGAGTTGATCGAGAAAGGCGAGACCCTGACCACCGACGCCGTACGGCGTACCGTCGGCATGCTCGAGCAGGGTGGCGCCGAGCGGCCCGCCGAGGTCCTGACGCTCAACATCCTCTCCCGGCGTGGCCGCACCATCCGCCCGAAGACCCTGGGCCAGAAGCACTACGTCGACGCGATCGACGTGCACACCATCGTCTTCGGCATCGGGCCCGCCGGCACCGGCAAGACCTACCTGGCGATGGCCAAGGCCGTCCAGGCGTTGCAGGCCAAGCAGGTCAACCGGATCATCCTGACCCGGCCGGCGGTCGAGGCGGGGGAGCGGCTGGGTTTCCTGCCCGGCACCCTCAACGAGAAGATCGACCCGTACCTTCGCCCGCTCTACGACGCGCTGCACGACATGCTCGACCCCGAGTCGATCCCGAAGCTGATGGCCGCCGGCACGATCGAGGTCGCCCCACTGGCATATATGCGGGGCCGTGCGCAGCCGTACGACGCTCGGGTCCTGACCCCGGAGGGGTTCAAGCCGTTCGGTTCACTGCGGGTGGGCGACCTGGTCATCGGCTCGAACGGGATGCCGACGCCGGTCATCGGCATTCATCCGCAGGGGCGTAAGGAGGTCTACCGGGTCACCAGCCAGGACGGGGCATCCACCGTCTGCTGCGGTGAGCACCTCTGGACCGTCGCCACCCCCGACGACAAGCGGCGCGGTCGCAAGCGCACAATCGAGACGCAGGAGATGATCGGCCGGGAGTGGCGGGGACACACCCGTCGGTACGAGTTGCCCGTCGTCGCGCCCGTCGAGCTGGAGTCGCAGGAGGTTCCGCTCGATCCGTACGCGCTCGGCCTGCTGCTGGGGGACGGCTGCTTCTCGTCCCGAGCGACACCGAGCTTCTGCACGGCGGATCCCGAGCTTGCCGTCGCGATCGAGCGGGCGCTGCCCGACATCGAACTGGTCCGCAAGGGCGATTATGACTACGTCCTGCGGCACGTGCACGGCCATCGGGGCGGTGTCATCGTCGCCGACCCGGTGACCCGTGCCGTTCGTGAGCTGGGCCTGGCCGGGAAGAAGTCCGGGACAACGTTCGTGCCCGACCTCTACAAGCACAACAGCCTCGATGTTCGGCTGGCCGTCCTGCAGGGCCTGCTGGACACCGACGGCGGGCCGGTCCTTCAGCCGGGGCGTAGCTGTCGGGTGCAGTACGCCACGACCTCCGTCCGGCTTCGCGACGACGTCGTCCAGCTCGTCCGGTCGCTCGGCGGGGTGGCGACCTGGCGGGTCCGCCCGGCTGAGGGTCGCAAGCCCGGTCTGGCCAACGGGCGGCCGGTGTCGTACCGGGCCGACGCCTACGTGGTGGAGATCCGGCTTCCCGCCGGCATCGCGCCGTTCCGCCTGACCCGCAAGCGTGACCGCTACGACGAGCACGGCGGCGGTCGCCCGATGCGTTTCATCGACTCGATCGTCCCGGCCGGTGTGCAGGAGACGATGTGTATCCAGGTCGCCGCGGAGGACTCGCTGTACGTCACGGACGACTTCCTGGTGACGCACAACACCCTGAACGACGCGTTCATCATTCTGGACGAGGCGCAGAACACCACGCCCGAGCAGATGAAGATGTTCCTCACCCGGCTCGGCTTCGGTTCCAAGATCGTGGTCACCGGTGACGTCACCCAGGTCGACCTGCCCGGCGGCACGACCAGCGGGCTACGGGTGGTCCGGGAGATCCTGGAGAACGTGCAGGACGTGCACTTCGCCCAGTTGTCGAGCGCCGACGTGGTGCGGCACCGGCTGGTCGGGGAGATCGTCGACGCCTACGCCCGCTGGGACGCCGAGCAGGAGAACGAGCAGGCGCAGAACGTGCGCGCCGTGCCTGGCCGGGGCCCACAGGGCGGCCGGGCCGGCCGACGCCGCTAGAGCAGGAGAGTCAGTTGTCCATCGAGATCGCGAACGAGTCCGGCGTCGAGGTCGACACCGACGCCGTACTCGCCGTCGCCCGGCACGCCCTCGACGAGATGGGGGTCAACCCCCTCGCCGAGCTCTCCGTGCTGCTGGTCGACATCGACTACATGTCCGAGCTGAACCATCGCTGGATGGGCGGCGACGGCCCCACCGACGTGCTGGCCTTCCCCATGGACGAGGGCAGCGTCGACCACGGGCCCGGTGAGGCCAGCAGTCCGGGCGGTGAGCCGGCGTTGCTCGGTGACATCGTGCTCTGCCCGGAGGTGGCGGCCAAGCAGGCGGCCACCGCCGGGCACGCGCCCGCCGACGAGTTGCACCTGCTCACCGTGCACGGGGTGCTGCACCTGCTCGGCTACGACCACGCCGAGCCGGAGGAGGAGCGGGAGATGTTCGCCCTCCAGGCCCGGTTGCTGGCGAGCTGGCGGTCGACCCGGACCCGGTGATGACCCCCCTGATACTCGCGGCCGGCCACACCGCCGGCCCACTGCTCGCCACCGGCCCGACGGTTGCCGCCGGCCCGGCCGGCCCGGCCGGCCCGGTCCTCGCCGCCAGTCCGGCCGGCCTCGTCCTTGCCGCCGGCCCGGCCGGCCTGCCCGACCTGCAACTGTTGTTCTTCGCGGCGGGCCTGCTGGTGCTCGCCGGGTTGATCGCGATGACCGAGGCGGCGTTGGCCGCGATCTCCCCGGCCCGCGCCGCGGAGCTGGCCCGGGACGGGGCGCGCGGCGCGCGGACCCTCCAGCTGGTCGCCGGTGACGTGGTACGCCACCTCAACCTGCTGCTCCTGCTCCGGTTGCTCACCGAGCTGACCGCCACCACGCTGGTGGCCCTGGTCGCGGTGGACACCTTCGGGGCGGGCTGGCGGGCGGCGTTGATCACCGCCGGGGCGATGACCGTGGTCAGCTTCGTGGCGGTCGGCGTCGCGCCCCGCACGCTGGGCCGCCAGCACGCGTACTCGGTCGGTCGGGCCGTCGCGCCGCTGGTGCGCTGGTTGGGCCGGGCGCTGAACCCGCTGGCCTCGCTGCTGATCCTGATCGGCAACGCGGTGACCCCCGGGCGGGGCTTCCGGGAGGGGCCGTTCGCCACCCAGGTGGAGCTGCGGGAGCTGGTCGACCTGGCCGAGCAGCGCGGGGTGGTCGAGCACGGCGAGCGGCAGATGATCGAGAAGGTCTTCGCGCTCGGCGGCACGATCGCCCGCGAGGTGATGGTGCCCCGCACCGAGATGGTCTGGATCGAGCGGGGCAAGACGCTCTCCCAGGCGTTGGCGCTCTTCCTGCGCTCCGGCTTCTCCCGGATCCCGGTGATCGGCGAGAGTGTCGACGACGTGCTCGGGGTGCTGTATCTCAAGGACCTGATCCGGCGTACCCAGGGCGGCGCGGCCGAGGACGCCCGGTGCGACGTGGCCGAGCTGATGCGCCCGGCCACCTTCGTGCCGGAGTCCAAGCCGGTCGACGATCTGCTGTCGGAGATGCAGGCGGCCCGCCGACACCTGGTGATCGTGGTCGACGAGTACGGCGGCACCGGCGGGCTGGTCACCATCGAGGACATCCTGGAGGAGATCGTCGGCGAGATCACCGACGAGTACGATGTCGAACGCCCGCCCGTCGAGCATCTCGACGACGGTGCGGTCCGGGTCACCGCCCGGCTCCCGGTCGAGGATCTCGGCGAGCTGTTCGACACCGAGCTGCCCACCGACGAGGTGGAGACGGTCGGCGGCCTGCTCGCCCAGGCCCTGGGTCGGGTGCCGATCCCCGGGGCGCAGGCGGAGGTGGCCGGGCTGCGGCTGGTCGCCGAGGGCACCACCGGCCGGCGCAACCGGATCGACACCCTGCTGGTGAGCCGGGCCGAGCTGCGGCACGAGGCGGGGCAGGGCGAGCAGTCCGAGCCCCGGGACAACGACAACCGATCCGAGGAGAGGCAACCCGCCGATGCCTGACACACCCGTGGCACCCGCCGCCCGTTCCACCCCGTCCGGGCCGGTGACCGAGCTCGGCGCCGAGGACGCCAAGCTGGTCGTGCTGGCCCGGGGCGCGCGGGGCCGGGTGGGCGCGGTCGAGGGCGCGGCGGTCCGGGATCAGGACGGCCGGACGTACGCGGCGGCGAACGTCGCCCTGCCGTCGCTGACCCTGACCGCGTTGCAGCTCGCGGTCGCCTCGGCGGTTGCCGCCGGTGCGACCCGGCTGGAGGCTGCGGTGTTGGTGACCGAGGCCTCGACGCTGGACGGCGCGGGGCACGCCGCCGTGCGTGACCTGGCCGCCGAGGCGCCGATCCACGTGGCCGCCCCGGACGGCACACTGCTCGGCACGGTGGCCGAGTGACCGGCACGGGGCTGACCGCCGAGCGCCCGTACCGGGCCGGTTTCGCCTGTTTCGTCGGGCGGCCGAACGCCGGCAAGTCGACGCTCACCAACGCGATCGTCGGGCAGAAGATCGCGATCACCTCGAACAAGCCGCAGACCACCCGGCACGTCATCCGGGCCGTCCTGCACCGGCCGGACTCGCAGCTCGTCCTGGTCGACACCCCCGGCCTGCACCGTCCGCGTACCCTGCTCGGCGAGCGGCTCAACGACCTGGTCCGGACGACCTGGAGCGAGGTCGACGTGATCGGCCTCTGCATCCCGGCGGACGAGCCGGTGGGCCGGGGCGACCGGTTCATCAGCGGTGAGCTGGCCGAGTTGAAGGCGACCGTGTTGGCCGTGGTCACCAAGACCGACCTGGTGGACAAGAAGCGGCTGGCCGAGCAGTTGCTGGCGGTCAGCGAGCTGGGTGACTTCGCGGCGGTGGTGCCGGTCAGCGCGGTCTCCGGGCACCAGGTGGACACCCTGGTCGACGTGATGACCGGCTACCTTCCGCCGTCGCCGCAGCTCTATCCGGACGACATGCTCACCGAGGACCCGGAGCAGGTGCTGGTCGCCGAGCTGATCCGGGAGGCGGCCCTGGAGGGGGTCCGCGACGAGCTGCCGCACTCCATCGCGGTGGTCGTCGAGGAGATGATCCCCGAGGGCAAGGTCATGAAGATCTTCGCCGACGTCTACGTGGAACGGCCCAGCCAGAAGGCGATCGTGCTGGGTCACCGGGCCAGCCGCCTCAAGGAGGTCGGGATCACCGCCCGCCAGCAGATCGAGGAGCTGCTCGGCACCCGGGTCTACCTGGACCTGCACGTCCGGGTGGCCAAGGACTGGCAGCGGGACCCGAAGCAGCTGCGCAAGCTCGGCTTCTGACCCGACCCCACCCCGCGCCGCGAATGGGATATCTCACGTCTATGCGGCTTTGCTAGCTGTTTTTCCGGCGGAGCGTCGAGGGTAGGGAGGTTTGTGCCTGTCCTGCCCGCCGACCCGGATGCAGCTGATGCGTAACCGATACCTGGATCTTCTTCGCTTCCTCGCCATCGTCCGGGTCGTGGTCTACCACGTCACCGGGTGGGCCAGCCTGACGTTGATTTTCCCGGCCATGTCGGTGATGTTCGCGCTCGCCGGCTCGTTGATGGCCGCCTCGCTCACCCGTACCGGGGCACCGGCGGTGGGTCGACGGCTCCGTCGGCTGCTGCCCTCGCTGTGGGTGGTCGCCCTGGTGTTCGTACCCGCCATGCTGCTCACCGGTCTGACGCCGACCTGGCGGATCGTGCTGTGGCTCTTCCCGATCGCCGATCCGCCGGCCAACGGCTGGGGTGCGCTCGCGCTGAGCGTGATCTGGTACCTGCGCGACTACCTGTGGTTCGTGCTCGCCTCACCGGTGGCGCTGTGGCTGTTCCGGCGGGCCCCACTGCCGACCTTGCTCGCCCCGTACCTGCTGTTGGTGGCGATCGAGGTGGGGGTGCTGGCCGATCCGTCGCTGGCGGTGCGCGAGTTCGGGCTCTACTTCGGAGCGTGGCTGCTCGGCTTCGCCCACCACGACGGTCTGCTGCGCCGGATCGGCAACCGGGTGTTCGTCCCGCTCGTGGTCGTGGTGGGTGGTCTCGGGCTGGCCTGGATCCTGGCCAACCACGGCCCTCGGGGGTACGACCTCAACGACATCCCGCTGGGCAACGCCCTCTGGTCGGCGGCGTTCATCCTGGTCGCCCTCGGCCGGGCCCCGTCCGGCGCGGCCTGGGTGGACCGCAACGCCGCCTTCGGCCGTACGGTGACGGTGCTGAACCGGCGGGCGCTCACCGTCTACCTGTGGCACATGCCGTTCGTGGTCGCGTTGACCCCGCTGGTCGACGTGGTCGGCTGGTCCCATCAGGATCCGGTCGGCCTGGCCATCCGGGTGGTGCTGGTCTTCGCCCTGGTCGCGGTGGTGACGGTGCTGGTCGGCTGGGTGGAGGACGTGGCGGCCCGCCGCCCACCGGAGCTGCTGCCCGGTGGCCGTCGCCCGGCCCCGGCCACCGGCACCGCCGAGGTGCCGAGGAGCCGCGTCGGCAACGCGCCGGCCGGCACCCGGGACGGGCGGCGAGGTCACGCCGACGACGTGCCGCAGGCCCGCGCCGACGACCTGCCGCAGGCCCGGGTTGGCGACGTGCCGCAGGTCCGGGCCGGCGACGAGGTGGGGGTCCGGGCCGGCGCGGGGCGGCGGGCCGACGACGAGGCCCGGTAGGTCACCGGCGGGTGATCTTCAACTGGCCGTTGTCGACCCGTACGTCGAGCACGGCGGTGGCGCCCGGATCATGGGGCACCTCGATGTCACCCTCGTCCGGCTCACCCTGGTGCCGGACCTGGTACCGGCCGTCCGGCACGCTGAGCGTCACCGAGCCGGTCTCGCTGTGCGCGCGTGCCGAGGCCACCTGGTCGAGCGAGACCGAGATGTCGCCGACCTCGGTGACGACGTCGACCGCACCGGTGCCGAGGGCCTTGCCGGTCACGTCGCCGGCCCCGCTGCGCAGGAAGACCGGGCCGGTGATCCGGTCGACCTCGATGTCACCCGCGTCGGTACGGGCGCGGACCGGACCGTTGCTCTCGCTGATCCGGACGTCCCCCGCGCCGAGGGTGATCTCCACCGGACCCACCCGGCTCAGGTCCAGTTGGCCCGCCTCCAGCTCGCCCTGCACGGTGACGCCCACCGGGGCGGTCACCTCGTAGGACAGCGAGCAACGGTTGCCGCAGTCGGTGTCCAGCACCAGCTCCCCGCCCCGGATCTGGTAGCTGGTGTCCGGCTGGTTGGCGCCCTGGTAGCGCAGGATCCGTTTGATCCGTACCCCGGTGGTGGCGTCGGTGGCGCGGACGGTGACGTCACCCGCACCCCGGAGCACGGTGATGCCGGTGATCCGGGCCGACTCGGTGTCGTCGAAGTCGAGCCGTCGGGAGGCGAGGCCGTCGCAGCCGGTGACGAGCACGAGCGCGGCGATGGTGCCGAACGCAGCGACCCGGCGGGGTTTCGACCGGGCGGTCACGGCGGGTCGGCGGGCGGTCTGGAACCGAGGCATGGCGGAACGGTACGGCCCGGGCGCGGCGGCGCGCATCGGGGACGACCGGCCGGTGCACCCCGAGCTGACCCTGATTTCGGACCCCGAGAGAGAATGACCGGGTGACCGGGTACCGCCGACAGCTCTACCGCGACGACGCGGTGGTGCTGCGCGTGCAGAAGCTCGGCGAGTCCGACCGGATCATCACGCTGCTGACCCGCCGGCACGGCCGGATGCGGGCGGTCGCCCGGGGGGTCCGGCGCACCACCAGCAAGTTCGGTGCCCGGCTGGAGCCGTTCGGGCACGTCGACCTGCAACTGGCCGGCGACCCCAAGGGCAACGTCGGCAGCTCACTGCACAGCGTCAGCCAGGTCGAGGGGATCGACCTGTACGGCAAGCGGTTCCTCGGCGACTACCCGAGGTACACCGCGGCCAGCGCGATCGCCGAGACCGCCGAGCGGCTCACCCCGGTGGAGCGGGAGCCGTCGCTGCGGCTGTTCCAGCTCACCCTGGGCGCGCTGCGCGCGCTGTCGGTGGCCGAGCACGCCACCACCCTGGTGCTCGACGCGTACCTGCTGCGGGCGATGTCGCTGGCCGGCTGGGCACCGGCGTTGACCGCGTGCGCGGTCTGCGGCACGCCGGGGCGGCACCGGGCGTTCTCCGTACCGGCCGGGGGTGCGGTCTGCCCGGACTGCCGACCGCCCGGCGCGGCCCATCCGGCACCGGCCACCGTCGACCTGATGTCCGCGCTGACCACCGGCGACTGGCGGATCGCCGACGCCACCGAGGCGGGGACCCGTCGGGAGTGCAGCGGCCTGGTCGCGGCGCACCTGCAGTGGCACCTGGAACGCGCGCTACGCTCGCTGCCGCTGGTCGACCGGGGCGGTACCCCCGGTGTCGGAGCCGGCGCGGAGGGTGTGACCAGGGAGATGACCGAGTGATTCGATCGACGAGGGCCGGCCGTCGTGAGCCGACGCCACCGACTGCGCACCCGTCGGGTGCCCGGCCACCGGCACTGCCGGCCGATGCGTTGCCCAAGCACGTGGCGATCGTCATGGACGGCAACGGACGGTGGGCCAAGGAGCGTGGCCTGCCCCGCACCCGGGGCCACGAGCAGGGCGAGCACAGCCTCTTCGACACCGTCGAGGGCGCGATCGAGCTGGGCATCCCGTACCTGTCGGCGTACGCGTTCTCCACCGAGAACTGGCGGCGCTCGCCGGACGAGGTGCGGTTCCTGATGGGCTTCAACCGGGACGTCATCCGCCGCCGCCGGGACCAGCTGGTCGACCTGGGCGTCCGGGTGGTCTGGTCCGGGCGGGCCGGGCGGCTGTGGAAGAGCGTCATCTCCGAGCTGCAGACCGCCGAGGAGATGTCGAAGGACAACTCCACGCTCACCCTGCAGTTCTGCGTCAACTACGGTGGCCAGGCCGAGATCGCCGACGCCGCCGCCCGGATCGCCGCCGAGGCCGCCGCCGGCCGGCTCGACCCGGCCAAGGTCACCGAGAAGACCCTGGCGAAGTACCTGTACCACCCGGAGGTCCCGGAGGTGGACCTCTTCCTGCGTCCCTCCGGCGAGCAGCGGATCTCCAACTTCATGCTCTGGCAGACCGCCTACGCCGAGCTGGTCTTCCTGGACACGCTCTGGCCGGACTTCGACCGCCGGCACCTCTGGTACGCCTGCGAGCTGTACGCCCAGCGGGACCGCCGCTTCGGCGGCGCGCTGCCCAACCCGGTCGCCCCGCAGACCTGACCGCCGGCCGGGCCGGTCGTCCTGGTCTCCGTGCGGGCCTGTCGTGCCGCCTTGGTCTCCCTCGTGCGGGCCTGTCGCGGTGTCCCGGTCGGTCGGTACCGTCGTGCGGGTGGACTTGGACGACATCGCCGCCCGGCTCGCAGTGCCCGTCGAGGAGGTCGAGCGGGTGCACCGGCTCGCCGCCGACCGACCGTCGGCGCCGCTGCCCGCCGTCACCGACGCGCCCGCGCTCCTCGACCGCCTCGGGGTACCACCGGACGACGCCGCCGAGATCATCGCGGGCTGGCCCACGCCGGAGATCACAGCGGGCCGGCCCGGACCGGAGGCCATCGCGGGCCGGCCCGCACCGGAAGCCAGCGGGTGGACACCGGAGCTGCGCTGGCTGCTCGACCGGTCGATCGCCCTGGTCCGCGCCGACCTCGGCGGCCACGGCTGGCTGCCACCCGGCCCGGTGTTGCCGCGGGAGCGGGGCCCGGCCTGGCGACACCTCTACGCCTACGCGTACCTGGCCCTGGTCGACGTGGTGCTCGGCTACCACCGCGACCACGAGGTGGCCGAGGCCGTGTCCTGGGCGACCCTGGCCGACCTCGGCCGCAACCTGGCGATCGACCGGCGGATGCGCGGCGAGGGCTGGCCGGTCATGCAGAGCTGGCTCACCCTGCACGTGCGCGGCGGCCTCTACCAGCTGGGCCGGCTGCAGCACCATCGCGGCGACGGCGCCGTCGAGCTGCACATCCCCGACGCGGGCCCGTTGACCCCGGAGGCGGTCGCGGACTCGCTCGACCAGGGCCGCGCGTTCTTCCCCCGGCACTTTCCCGACGAGAGCTACCGGGAGTTCGTCTGCGGCTCGTGGCTGCTCGACCCGCAGTTGGCCGAGTACCTGCCGGCGGAGTCCAACATCGTGCGGTTCCAGCGCCGGTTCGAGCTGGAGCCCTACCAGCCGCCCGAGGGGCTGGACCCCGACGTCGAGGTGCTGCGGTTCGTCTTCCGTACCCTGAGCACGCCGCTGGACCGGCTGCCCCGTCGTACCGCGTTGCAGCGCGCGGTCGTCGACCACCTGGCCGCCGGCCGGCACTGGCACTGGCGGCGCGGCCGCTTCCCGCTCTGACCGGCACCGCCCGTCTGCGGGCCCGCAGCGGGCCGGCCGTTGTGGGGCGGCCCGGCCGGCAGGCTTACCGGGCGGCCCGGCTGGGTACCACTGTCGTCAGCAGCCACTGACGGAGGTGAACCCACAATGATCCAGAAGCGTATCGCGCAGTGGGCGGTGATGGCCGTCGCGGTGCCGCTGGCTGCGGCCGGTGCCCGTCGACTCAGCCACACGCTGGAGGCCCGGCGCGGCCCGACCGGGGTGAGCCGCCTGCTCAGCAAGGGCGCCGACGTGCTCCGCCCGCAGCAGGCCAAGCGCCGCCGTCGCTTCTTCTGACCGACCTGACCCGGCGAACGGGTACGGCCCCGGTCGAGGTTGACCGGGGCCGTCACCACGTGCGACGGGCGGAGGCTCAGCCCTCGACCTCGGAGCGGTCGGCGGTGGCCCAGAGGGTGTGGAACGAGCCCTCCCGGTCCACCCGCTGGTAGGTGTGCGCCCCGAAGT
This sequence comes from Micromonospora sp. WMMA1923, assembly GCF_049179195.1. Classification (NCBI taxonomy): domain Bacteria; kingdom Bacillati; phylum Actinomycetota; class Actinomycetes; order Micromonosporales; family Micromonosporaceae; genus Micromonospora; species Micromonospora sp. WMMA1923. Next base: position 4,239,365 of record NZ_JBMHLZ010000001.1, on the reverse strand, counting down.
TGTCCCGCAGGCCCTGGATCAGCGCGGCCGGCAGCCGCTCGGCGCGCAGCGCGTCGAAGTAGGACAGCGACGAACCGAACGCGGGCACCGGCACACCGGCGCGGGTCGCGTCGGCCACCACCCGCCGCCAGCTCGGCACGCCCGCGCTGACCGCCTCGGCGAAGTACGGCGCCACCAGCAGGCTGGGCAGGTCCGCCTGCTCGTCGTAGGCCTGCTTGATCCGGTCCAGGAAGCGGGCCCGGATGATGCAGCCGCCCCGCCAGATGGTGGCCGTGCTGCCCAGGTCGATGTTCCAGTCGTACTCGCGGCTGCCGGCCCGGATGTGGTCGAAGCCCTGCGCGTACGCCACGATCTTGGAAGCCAGCAGCGCCCGACGAACGTCCTCGATGAACGTCTCCCGGTCGCTCACCTGCCACTTCTCACCGGCGTCCGGGAAGGCCCGGTGGGCGGCGGCGCGCTGGTCGGCGTGCCCGGACAGCGAGCGGGCGAAGGTCGCCTCGGCGATACCGGTGATCGGGATGCCCAGGTCCAGGGCGCTCTGCACGGTCCAGCGGCCGGTGCCCTTCTGCTCGGCCCGGTCCTGCACGATGTCCACGAACGCCCGGCCGGTGGCGGCGTCGGTGTGCGCGAGCACGTCGGCGGTGATCTCGATCAGGAAGGACTCCAGCTCACCGGTGTTCCAGTCGCGGAAGATCTCCGCGATCTCCGCCGGGGTCGCGTCCAGTCCGGCCCGCAGCAGGTCGTACGCCTCGGCGATGAGCTGCATGTCGGCGTACTCGATGCCGTTGTGCACCATCTTGACGAAGTGCCCGGCACCGTCCGGTCCGACGTGCGTGCAGCACGGCGTCCCGTCCACCTGGGCGGCGATCTTCTCGAACATCGGCCCGAGCTTCGCGTACGACTCGGCGGAACCGCCGGGCATGATGCTCGGCCCGAGCAGCGCGCCCTCCTCGCCGCCGGAGACCCCGGTGCCGACGAAGTGCAGCCCGTGGGCGCGCAGCGCCTCCTCGCGGCGGCGGGTGTCGGCGAAGTGCGCGTTGCCGCAGTCGATGACGATGTCACCGGCTTCGAGCAGCGGCACCAGCTCGTCGATCACGGCGTCGGTGGGGCCCCCGGCCTTGACCATGATGATGACCGCGCGCGGCCGCTCCAGTGCGGCCACGAAGTCGGTAAGGGACTCGGCGGGGACGAAGGTGCCCTCGTCGCCGTGCTCGGCCACCAGCTTGCGGGTCCGCTCCGGCGAGCGGTTGTGCACCGCCACCGGGAACCCGTTGCGGGCCAGGTTACGGGCCAGGTTGCGGCCCATCACCGCCAGCCCGGTCACGCCGATCTGCGCCGTCGCCTGCTCAGTCACTGTGTTCCGCCACCTTCCACGTCGGCCTGCAGGGATCAACTTGGCCTGCAGTCCTGCTGACGGTATCGCGGCCGGCGGACCGACCGGCGGGGCCATCGACCTGGTGTCACCAGGTGGTCGCGCGAACGATCGCCCGGTACGACCTCAGCCGATCAGCGGACGGAAGGTGCCGACCGCGACGCTGACCGCCAGTGACCCAGCGGCCACCACCAGCGCCCCGGCCACCAGCAGGCCGTCGGCCACGGTGAACCGCTGCCGGCGGGCGACCGTGCGGGGCCCGCCGGCGTCGAACCCCCGGGCGTCCATCGCCACCGCCAACCGGGTGCCCCGCCGGATCGCGCCGACCAGCAGCGCGAACCCGGTGGAGCCGAAGAGGCGCAGCTTCGCCACCGGGTTGCGCCCGGCGTCCACCCCGCGCGCCCGACGGGCCATGCCGATCATCTGCCACTCCTGGGCGAGCAACGGCACCAGCCGGAACGCGGCCAGCGCGCCGATGGCGAACCGGGCCGGTGCCTTCACGTTCTGGATCAACGCGTCGGCCAGGTCGGTCGGGTCGGTGGTGGCGAAGACGATCACCCCGGGCAGGGCCACCGCGAACAGCCGCAGCACCATCCCGAGCGCGGTCACCAGCACCCCCGAGGTGACCAGCACCGGACCCGCCGCGAGCAGCGTCCGGCCGGAGCGGTCCGCGGCGAACAACACCAGGGTCACCAGTACGCCCGCGGCGGCGGCCAGCAGCGGCAGCGCCCGCCGGGCCAGCACCCGGTAGCGGACCCCGAACAGCGGCAGGACGGCCAACTCCACCGCGATGGCGATCGCCGGGGCCACCGGATCCAGTGTGGCGAGCAGCACCACCGAGAAGACCATCGCCGCCGCCAGCTTCGCCACCGGGTTGCGCCGGGCCAACGGGGCGTCCGGCGCGGCCACCGCCTCACCGCCGAACATCGGCGCGCTCCCGGTCCTCAGCGGCGTGCATCGGCGCGTTCCAGGACCAGGGTCCGGTCGGCCAGCGCGGCGACGAAGTCCGCGTCGTGGGTGACGGTGACCACCCCGTGCCCGGCGTCGCGCAGGTCGGCGAAGAGGTCCACCAGCTCCAGCCAGGTCCGGCGGTCCTGGCCGAAGGTGGGCTCGTCGCAGACCAGCAGCCGGGGCGCGGTGGCCAGGGCCGTCGCCACGCTCAGCCGCCGCGCCTCCCCGCCGGAGAGGGTGTACGGGTTGGCCCCGGCCAGCCGGGTCAGCCGCAGCCGGTGCAGCAACCCGTCCACGGTGGTCCGCACCGCGTGCTCCGGCTGACCGGTACGGCGTGGCCCCAGGGCCAACTCCTCGCTGACGGTGCCGGTGACGAACTGGTGCTCCGGATCCTGGAACACCGACCCGATCCGGCCGGCCAGTGCGGGTGCCCGCCACCGGTGCGGGGCAGTGGCGGCGTCCGCGCCGGCCAGCTCGGCGGTGGCCGTCAGTCGGCCGGTGCCCGGTCGGAGCAGGCCGCCCAGGAGCAGCGCCAGGGTGGACTTGCCGGCCCCGTTCGGGCCGAGCACGGCGAGCGCCTCGCCGGCGCGTACCGTCAGCTCGGTGGTGGCCAACCGGGGCGGCAGGCCGAGCCGGTCGGCGGTGAGCAACCGGTCGCCGACCGGGGTCCGGGCCCGGCGGGGCGCGACCGGGTGACCCGGCACCCACACCCCCTCGGCGGCCAGCTCGTCGCCGTGCGCGGCGAAGACCTCCCCGGGCGGGCCGTCGGCCCGGACGCCGCCGCCGGGTGCCAGCACCACCACCCGGTCGACCAGCCGTAGCGCCTCCGCCACCCGGTGCTCGACCAGCACCAGGGTGGTGTCGGCGTCCACGGCGAGCGCGACCGCGTCGCGGACCAGCTCGGCCCCGACCGGGTCGAGGTTGGCCGTCGGCTCGTCCAGCAGCAGCAACCCCGGGTGCAGGGCGAGCGCCCCGGCCAGGGCGAGCCGTTGCTGCTCACCGCCGGAGAGCGCCGCCGTGGGCCGGTCCCGGTGGTACGGGAAGCCGACCCGACGCAGCGCCGCGTCGACCCTTGGCCAGATCTCGCCGGCCGGTACCCCCCGGTTCTCCAGGCCGAACGCGACGTCGTCACCGCAGCGGGCCATCACCAGCTGGGTCTGCGGGTCCTGGAAGACGATGCCGACGCGTTCCCGGTCCTTGCGGGGGTCGACCCCGTCGATCTCGACGGTGCCCTCCTGCTCGCCGGAGTCCGTCGGCAGCAACCCGGCCAACGCCGCCAGCAGGGTGCTCTTGCCGGCCCCGGAGGCACCGAGCAGCAGGACCCGCTCGCCCCGCTCGACGTCCAGGTCCAGCCCGCGTACCGCCCAGGCCCGACGCCCCGCGTGCCGCCAGCCGAAGCCCCGCAACCGCACCGTGCCCACGCCGCGTACCCCCGGGTCCGGGATCAGACCAGGGCGCGGTCGCGGCCGGCGGGGAACCGGTCGAGCACCCCGGTGCCGGCCAACGCCCGGGTGAGCAGCAGGCCGCCGACCCCGGCCAGCACCGTGGCGCTCAGCACGGTCAGGACGAAGATCGGCAGCCGGGCGGTGAGCAGGTCGAGCGCGGCGTAGTACCGGATCTGGTCGAAGACCGCCGCGGCGAGCCCGGCCAGGGTGGCGGAGAGCATCGCCGCCGGCAGCCGGTACGAGCGGTACCGGAACGCGGCGAAGCCGAGCTCCGCCCCGACCCCCTGGAAGGCGCCCTGCAGGATGGCCACCACGCCCCACTGGCTGCCCAGCAGCACCGAGACGAACGCGGCGAGGAACTCGCAGTAGAAGGCGGCGCCGGGCTTGCGGATCACCAGGCCGCCCAGCACCCCGGGGACCAGCCAGATGCCGTAGATGACCGCCTGGGCCGGTGGAAAGAAGGCGAACGCGCCCTCGGTTGCCGTCCAGACCAGGTTCCAGGCCCAGAAGATGACGCCGAAGGCGACCGCGATCACGGAGGCGACCACGATGTCGATGGTCCGCCAGCGATCGGTGTCGGTGTGGCTCATGGTGGATGCTCCCAGTCCCGAGTGCGAACCAGGAGAAGACGCACGCCGTGCCCGGCGGACCGGACGACGGCGCGGCTGAAGGTCGACCGAACTCCCTGCGCTGGCATTACCCAGATCAGGTTCGAGGGTCTGCGGGCGGACCCGCACTCTCAGCGCTGCGCGCTCCCCTGTCGGAGGTGAAGTTGTCTCACCGACGCTAACACCCCGGTGAATCGACCGGCAAAGTGATCATTGCCTGGTCAGCCGCCGGTATGCCGGGTTTTCCACAGGCTGTCCGGTACGCATCGACGTGGCCCGTCGGTGGGCAGTACCCTCAGGCGGCCGACCGATGGTTCCCGCGCACCGGCAACGGGCCCTGGCAGGTTCGGAGCGTCGGTGAAGGGGCGTACAGGTGACCGCAGAGACCAACCACCGTGGTACGACGGTGGATCCTGGCTCCCCGGCGGATTCTGGTTCCCCGGTGGGTCCTGGTTCCCCGGTGGATCCTGGTTCCCCGGTGGATCCTGGCTCCCCGGCGGATTCTGGTTCCCCGGTGGATCCTGGTTCCCCGGTGGATCCTGGCTCCCCGGCGGATTCTGGTTCCCCGGTGGGTCCTGGTTCTCCGGCGGCCGAGCCCCCGGCGGACGGGCCACGCCGGTTCCTCGGCGACCGGGTCGGCTCGGTGGAGGTCCTCGCCGGGCTGCTGATCCTGCTGGTCGTCTTCCGCGAGCCGGTCGCCGACCTGCTCTCCGCACCCCGCTGGCAGACCTGGACGACCGTCTTCGTCTCGATCCTGGTGCAGGCGATGCCCTTCCTGGTCTTCGGGGTGATGCTCTCGGCGGTGATCGCGGTCTTCGTGCCGCGTTCGTTCTGGGCCCGCGCGCTGCCCCGCCGGCCCGGCCTGGCGGTGCCGTTGGCCGGCGCGGCCGGCTTCGTGCTGCCCGGCTGCGAGTGCGGCGCGGTGCCGATCGCCGGTTCGCTGATCCGTCGGGGGGTCACCCCGGCCGCCGCGCTGGCCTTCCTGCTCGCCGCCCCGGCGATCAACCCGATCGTGCTGGTCGCGACGGCGGTCGCCTTCCCGGGCAACCCCGAGATGGTGCTCGCCCGGGGCCTGGCCAGCCTGGTGGTCGCGGTGCTGATGGGCTGGCTCTGGCTGCGGCTGGGCCGCGCCGACTGGATCCGGCTGCCGCACCGCCCCGACCTCGACGGCCTCTCCCGGGGTGCGGCGTTCTGGGCGGCGATCCGGCACGACGTCACGCACGCCGGTGGCTTCCTGGTCCTCGGCGCGATGGCGGCGGCCAGCATCAACGTGCTGGTGCCGGAGCGGTGGCTGCAGACCCTCGCCGACAACCCGGTGCTGTCGGTGCTCGCCCTGGCGGTGCTCGCCGTGCTGCTCTCCCTCTGCTCCGAGGCGGACGCCTTCGTGGCCGCGTCGCTGTCCCAGTTCTCCCTCACATCCCGGCTGGTCTTCCTGGTGGTGGGTCCGATGGTCGATCTGAAGCTGATCGCGATGCAGTCGGGGGTCTTCGGCCGCCGGTTCGCCCTCCGGTTCGCCCCGGCGACGTTCGTGGTCGCCGTGACGGTGGCGGTGGCCACCGGGGCGGTGCTGCTGTGAACCGGCAGGCCCAGGCGGTCGTGCTGCTGCTGCTCGGCGGGGCCGTGGTCCGGGCCAGCCTCACCGACCTGCACCTGCGCTACGTCAAGGAGAGCCTGCAGCCCTTCCTCGTCGCCGCCGGCCTGGCACTGGTCGCCGTCGCCGTGATGACCCTCTGGTACGAGTTGCGCCCGCTGCTGCCCGCCTCGGTGCAGCCGCCCGACGGTGAGCCGGCCGGCCCGGTGGCGCACGCCGATGCCGGGCACGCCCACCACGAGCCGCGGATCGGTTGGCTGCTCCTGCTGCCGGTGCTGGGTCTGCTGCTGGTCGCCCCGCCCGCGCTCGGCTCGTACGCGGTCAGCCAGGCCGGTGCCACCGTCCCCAGTGGTGGGCTCTCCGACTATCCCGCCCTGCCCGCCGGTGACCCTGCCAAGATCACCGTGCTGGACTACGCCTCCCGGGCGCTCTTCGACGCCGGCGAGTCGATCGGCGACCGCCGGGTCCAGCTCACCGGATTCATCGCCACCGGCGGCGCCGGAGAACCGATCCTGGCCCGGATGGTGCTGTCCTGCTGTGCCGCCGACGGGCGTCCGGTCAAGCTGGGCCTGACCGGCGAGGTGCCGGTGGGCCTGCCCCAGGACACCTGGATCGAGGTGATCGGGCGGTACACCGACCGGATCGGACGGGACCCGGTCAACGACGCCGAGATCCCCTACCTGGACGTCGAGACCTGGCGTGAGGTCCCCGTGCCCCGGCAACAGTACGACTAGCCGGCCCGGCCCGGGTAGGTTCCGGTGATGCGGATCGAAACGCGTGGCCTCACCTTCGACGTTGCCGCCGGTGGGCCGGCCGACGGGGTGCCGGTGCTGTTGCTGCACGGGTTCCCGCAGCACTCCGGGGAGTTCGACGACGTGGTGCCGGCCCTGCACGCCGCCGGGCTGCGCACCTACGCCCCGGACCAGCGCGGCTACTCGCCCGACGCCCGGCCACCGCAGGTCCGCGACTACCGGCTCGCCGAGTGCGTCGCCGACGCGGTGGCCCTGCTCGACGCGCTCGACGTACCCGCTGCCCACCTGGTCGGTCACGACTGGGGCGCGCTGGTCGCCTGGCAGGTGGCCGCCTACCATCCCGACCGGGTGCACACGCTCACCGCCGTCTCGGTGCCGCACCCGGCGGCGATGGCCCACGCGCTGGCCACCGACGCGGGGCAGAAGGCCCGCTCGTCGTACATCGCGTTGTTCCGCCGGGCGGGTACGGCGGAGAAGGTGCTGCTGGCCTGGAACGGCGCGGCGCTGCGCAAGATGCTCGGCGGCGTCGGTGACGCCGAGCGGGTGGCCCGGTACGCCGAGCCGATGCGCCGGCCGGGGGCGTTGACCGCCGCGCTGAACTGGTACCGGGCGATGTCCGGGGCCGAGTTGGCGCGGACCCCGGCGGTGCCGGTGCCGACCACCTTCGTGTGGAGTGACGGGGACACCGCGATCGGCCGCACCGCCGCCGAGACCTGCGCCGAACGCGTGACGGGGGAGTACCGCTTCGTGGTGCTGCCCGGGGTGAGCCACTGGATTCCCGACGAGGCGCCGCAGGCCCTGACCGAGGCGATCCTGGCCCGGGTGGGGCCGACGTTGTAACGACGTTCATGAGTCGGTTTCGCACTGTCTGCCGTAGGGCAAAGGCGTTGTCGCCAACCGGGGGTGGACCCCGGGGGCGGTACGTCTCACCGGAGGTAGCACGTGTCGAAGGAAACCGAGAAGCAGCGTTGGCAGCGAAACTTCGCCGACCTGCTCCAGGAGTTGCGGGTCGCGCAGACCGGCGTGCAGATCCTCTTCGCCTTTCTGCTGACCCTGCCGTTCAGTGCCGGGTTCGACCGGACCACGGACTTCCAGCGGGACGTCTACATCGTCGCGTTGCTGGCCGCTGCCGGTGCCACCGCGATGATCATCTCGCCGGTCGCGTTCCACCGGGCGCTGTTCCGGCAGGGTCGCAAGCCGGAACTGGTCCGCTTCGCCCACCGGATGGCCAGCGGTGGTCTGGTGCTCATGCTGGTCTCGATGGTCAGCGCGGTCATGCTGGTCACCGACTTCGTCCTGCCCTGGTGGGTCGCCCTGCTGCTCAGCGGTATCACCGGAGTGTGGTTCCTGACCTTCTGGGCGGTGCTGCCGTTCAGCCGCCGCAACTGGGGCGACGATGACCTCGACGACGACGAGGACACCCCCACCTGAGTGAAAGGAAGGGCCCCCGCTTAACGCTTTCGGTATAGCGGGGCGCCCCTCTCACGGACCCGGGCGGCCCCTTCGTCCGGGCCGCCCTGACCCGCCCTGGCGTGGCCCGCCCTGGCGTGACCCGCCCTGGCGTGGCCCGCCCCGAGGCCGGCCTGGCGCGGCCCGCTCTGGCCCCGGCCGTGGGGCCGGCGCGCCTGGCCGAACCCCGGGGTCGAGGCGCGCCCTATCGAGACTTGAGGCCCAGGCGGCGCAGTTCCAGGCGGGCCAATGCGTCCACGGTGGACGCGTCCCCGCGCCGCCACGCCTCGGCCACGTCCGGCGCGATCCGGGTCAGCCGGCCCACCGGTTGGTTGGCCAGCGCCCGCAGGGCCAGCAGGTCCCGTCCGGCGGGCACCCCGGCCAGGGCCGCCGCCGACCCGGCCCGGCGCATCCAGCGCAGCCGCAGCGGCAGCCAGCCGAAGAGCACCAGCCCGAGGGGGAAGATCAGCACCGCCACGGCGAGGGCCAGGGCGAGCTGGTCGACCAGTTCCTGCTGGTCCCGGCCCGCCTCGGCCAGCGACCGGGCGGCACCGGCGGCCCGTTCGAAGGGCGCGGTCAGCTCGTCGCCGACCAGTGGCACCCGCCCGACCTTGCCGCCGGCGTCGGCCAGGTTGTCGGCGAGGCCGCCGCCCGCGCCCTCCAGCTTCTGTCCGGGTACGGCCAGCTTCTCGACCAGGTCGTGCAGCCAGAGCGCGCCCCGGATCGAGCCGTACACCCAGGCGACGACGAGGAGATCGGTGAGGAGCTGACGGAGGGCGACCGGGGAACGGTCGGCGTAGATCTTCACGCCGGACAGCGTGCCACGCTCCCGCTCACCCGTCGATGCCCCGCAGCAGCCGGTGAGAAGGGTGCCCCGCTCTACCGGAAGCGTTAATAGGGGGCCCTTCCTTTCACGAAGGGCAGGTGGGGCAGGTGCCGAAGATCTCCAGGGTGTGGCTGACGTCGGTGTAGCCGTGCTGGGCGGCGACGCGGTCGGCCCAGGTCTCGACGGCGGGGCCGGCCACCTCGACGGTCCGGCCGCAGGCCCGGCAGACCAGGTGGTGGTGGTGCCCCTCGCTGCACCGCCGGTAGAGGTGCTCCCCGCCGGGCGGGCGCATCACGTCGATCTCACCGGCGTCGGCGAGCCCCTGCAGGGTGCGGTAGACCGTGGTCAGGCCGACCCGGTCACCCCGCCGGCGGAGCATCTCGTGCAGCTCCTGGGCGCTGTGGAAGCCCTCGACCTCGCCGAGCAGGGCGCTGACCGCGCTGCGCTGCCGGGTGTTGCGGACGGCGGTGGTGCTCTCCTCGGTCACGGACCCTCCCCGGCGTGGCTGACCGCGTCCGCCACGATGTGCGCGACATGCTCGTCGACCAGGGCGTACGCGATCTCCCGGCCGCGTCGCGAACCGTGTACCACCCCGGCGCCGCGTAGCACTCGCAGGTGCTGGGAGACCAGGGGCTGGGTCGCTCCGAGGGTCTCCACCAGCTCGTGCACGCAGCGTTCACCCTGCGCCAGCTCGCTGACGATGGCCAGTCTGATCGGCGCGGAGAGCGCACGCAGCAGCTCACTCGCACCCTCGTACGAGTCGTAGCCGGTCGGACTGGTCACCCCGCAACGGTAACCGTTCTCAACGACCCGCCGGTAACCGGCTCAGCGCAGCACCACCTCGGCGGGCTCCGGAGCGTTCGTCGGGCCGCTCGGGACGCGGCGTCGACGGACCGCCCGCCAGCCGGCCCCGGCCACGGCGACGACCAGGAACGAGGCGATCGCCAGCAGCACCACCGACGCACCGGGGGCGGTGTCGGCGTTCGCGGCCACGTAGACCCCGCCGCCGGCGGCGAACAGCCCGAGCGCCATCGCCGCCGTCATGGTGCTGCGGAAACCCCGGGTGACCTGCTGGGCGGTCGCCACCGGCACCACCATCAGGGCACTGATCAACAACACCCCCACGGCCCGCATGGCGATCGTCACGGTCACCGCCGTGGCCACCGCGAGCAGCAGGTTGAGGGTACGCACCGGCAGGCCGGAGACCCGGGCGTACTCCTCGTCGTGGCAGACCGCGAAGAGCGCCGGGCGTAGCGCCAGCATGACCACCCCGATCACCGCGCCGAGCACCGCGATGGTCGTCAGGTCGGTGGGCGAGATCGTGGTCAACGACCCGAAGAGGTACGCGTTGAGGTTGGCGTTGCTGCTGTCGGAGAGCCCGACCAGCATCACCCCACCGGCGATCCCGCCGTAGAAGAGCAGGGCCAGGGCAAGATCCCCGGAGGTACGCCCACGGGCCCGGACCAGCTCGATGGTGATCGCGCCGAGGGTCGCCACGATCACCGCCACCAGCACCGGGGAGCGGTTGAGCAGCAGCCCCGCCCCGACCCCGGTAAGCGCCACGTGCCCGACCCCGTCGCCGATCAGCGCCAACCGGCGCTGCACCAGGTAGATGCCGAGTGCCGGGGCGGCCAGGCCGATGACCAGCGCGCCGATCAGGGCCCGCTGCATGTACGGGTACTGGAAGAGTTCGATGCTCATCGGCTCCACAGCCCCACGGGCTCGTCGGGACCGTGCGGGTGCACGTGGTCGTGGCCGGGCTCGGCGTGGTGGCCGGCCGGTTCCGGTACCGCGCCGTCGTGTGCGACGTACCCCTGGTGCACGACGACCGCCCGGTTGATCAGCGGACGCAGCGGCCCCAGCTCGTGGGCGACCAGCAGGACGGTGCCGCCGCCGGTGACGAAACCGCCGAGCGCCCCGGCGAAGGCCTCCTGGCTGACCGCGTCGACCCCGGCGGTCGGCTCGTCGAGCACCAGCAGGTCCGGCTCGCCGGCGAGGGCCCGGGCGATCAGGGTGCGTTGCTGCTGGCCGCCGGAGAGGGTGGCGACCGGGTCGCCGGCCCGGTCGGCGAGCCCGACCGCGCTGAGCGCGGCGGCGACGGCGGCCCGGTCGGCGGCGCCGGGTGGTCGCAGCACCCCCCGGCGGGCCAGCCGGCCAGCGGCGACCACCTCCCGGACGGTGGCCGGTACGCCGCTGCCGGCCCCGAGTCGCTGCGGCACGTAGCCGACCCGGTGCCAGTGGCGGAACCGGCGCAGCGGGGTGCCGAACAGCTCGACCGTGCCGTGGCTGAGCGGGACCAGGCCGAGGATGGCCCGGATCAGGGTCGACTTGCCGGAGCCGTTGGCGCCGAGCAGGGCGACCACCTCACCGGTGGTGACGGCGAGTGAGACGTCACGCAGCACGGGGCGGCCGTCGTAGCCGACCACCCCGTGCGTGACGGTGATGACAGGTTCGCTCACGAGCAGCCCAGTGCCGTCCGGAGGGTCTGCAGGTTGGTGCGCATCACCGAAAGGTAGTCGCCGCCGTTCTCCGCCGACAGCCCCTCCAGCGGATCGAGTACGGCGGTCTTGGCCCCGACCTCACGGGCGATGGTCTCGGCGACCTTCGGGCTGACCAGCGTCTCGAAGAAGATCGTGGTGGCCTGGTGCTCGCGGGCCTCCTCGGTGACCTCGGCGAGGCGCTGCGGGGAGGGCTCGTTCTCCGGGGTGAGCCCGGTGATGCCGATCTGCTCCAGCTGGTAGCGCTGGGTGAGGTAACCGAAGGCGGTGTGGCTGACCACGATCTCCCGGCGCTGGCAGGTCTTCAGCCCCTCGGTGAACTCGGTGTCCAGCTTCTCCAGCTCGGTCCGCAGCTGCTGGGCGCGGGCGGTGAAGTCGGCGGCCCGCCCGGAGTCGAGCTGTCCGAGCCGCTCGGCGAGCTTCTCGCCGATGGTGGCCAGCCGGGTCGGGTCGAGCCAGACGTGCGGGTCCTTGGCTCCGCCACCCTCCTCGGCGGCCTTCTTCTCGTCCTCGTGCTTCTCGTCTTCGTGGCCCTTCTCGTCCTCGTGACCGTGGTCGTCCTCGCCCGAGTGGTCGTGGTCGTGCCCGCCGGCTGCGGCGTCCAGCAGCGGCTGGACGGTGGCCACGTCGAACGCGCGGTCCTTGGCGTTCTGCTCGACGGCGGTGTCCACGGCGGGCTGGAAGCCGTCCAGGAAGATCACCAGCTCGGCCTGGCTGAGCTGCCCCACCTGGCCCGGGTTGAGTTCCAGGTCGTGCGGCTCGGCCCCGGGACGGGCGAGGTTGGTCACTGTCACCGCGTCGCCACCGACCCGCTCGGCGACGAACTGCAGCGGGTAGAACCCGGCCACCACGTCGATCCGGTCCGGGTCGGCGCCGGCGGGTTGGCCGCCACCGTCGCCACACGCCGTGGCGCCGGCCAGGACGAGCAGCGCGGTGGTCGCGGCGGCCAGGGTACGGGAAACGTAACGGCTGTTCATGCCACTACTCTCCGCCTAGACGAAATTGATTGTCAAAGCCGCATGAGTGCATGAGCCGGCCGCGCAGCAGCGCCTGGGCCGCACCGCGCAGCAGCGCCTGGGCCGTACCGCTCAGAGGAGCTTGGTCAGGGCGAGGGCGATCAACAGGGTGACCACGACCAGCCGGATGATCCGGTTCGCCGGGGTCTGCACCGGCCAGGTGGTCACCGAGAGGGCGATGAGGGCGGCGGCGATCGCCAGCAGCAGCAGCGCGCCCACCACACCCGGGGCGAAGAGCGCCACCAGGACCAGCACCAGGCTGGCCAGGAAGACCGACGTCGGATTCAGCCGGGCCAGTCGGGCCAGCAGAGGTCGCTGCGTACGCTGCATCCCACAGACTCTACGAGGAGGACCCGGGTGCTGGTCACCAACCGGTTCGTGGTGGAAACCGACGCCGCCGACACCTTCACCGAGCGGGCGCACGCCGCCCTCACGGTGCTCGCCGCCTGCCCCGGCTACCTGCGCGGGCACCTGCTGCGGGCGCTGGACGACCCACGGCACTGGAGTCTGCTCACCGAGTGGGAGTCGGTCGGGACGTACCGGCGGGCGCTCGGCAACTTCGACGTCAAGATCCACGCCACGCCGCTGCTGGCCGAGTCGCTGGACGAGCCATCCGCCTACGAGGCGTTGGCCAGCGCGGCACCGGGCGGGGACGTGGTGGTCGCCAGCAGTGATCGAGCGGCTGACCCGTACCGCTGATCTCCGGGCACTACCCTGCACGGTATGACTGCTCCCGGACCGCCCGAGCCGCAGCCGTACCCCGGTTCCTCCGGGCCGGGTGGCCCCGCGTCACCCGGCGCGGACGACGCGGCCCCCGGTGGGCAGCCGCCGTCGTCCGGCGTACCCGCTCCACCCGGCGTACCCATGTCTCCGGAATCGCCCGGCGGGCCGGGGGAACGGGCGCAGCCCGGCGGGCCCGTGTCTCCGGGTTCGCCCGGCGGGCCGGGGAGGTCGGAGGAGCCGGGGGTACCCGCGCCACCGGCCGGACCCGGGGTGGCGCCGCCGTTCGCCGCGCCCCCCACCGAGGGCCGGCGCTCCCGGCTCTGGCTCGGTCTCGGCGTCGGGGCGCTGGCCGCGGTGCTCTGCTGCGGCGGGGGCGGCGCGGCGATCGTCGGGCTGGCGGTCACCAACGTCCGCGCGATCGACGAGCAGGGCCGCGCGGTCGCCGACGACTACTACCGGGCGATCGTGGACAAGAAGTACGGCGAGGCCTACGACCTGCTCTGCGAGTCCGAGCGGCGCCGGGAGTCCGAGCCGGACTTCGAGCGGCGCGTCGCGGCCGAGCCGGAGATCACCGAGTACCGGGTGGGTGACGTCGACGAGGTGAACCTCCGGGTGCCGGTGCGGGTGACCTACACCGGCGGTGGCCAGGACACCCAGACGATCAACCTGGCCCCGGACAACCAGACCGGTGGCCTGGAGGTCTGCGGGATCGACTGACCAGCCCATCGGTAGTGTGCTGGGCAACACCGCCCGCACCGTCCATCCCACGTCCCCGCCGACCGCCAGTCGGCGTAGGAGGAAACATGCCAGCCGACCGTATCGACGCCGTCGTCAGCCTCGCCAAGCGCCGGGGCTTCGTCTTTCCCTCCAGCGAGATCTACGGCGGGACCCGATCGGCGTGGGACTACGGTCCGCTCGGCGTGGAGCTGAAGGAGAACGTCCGCCGGCAGTGGTGGAAGACCATGGTCCAGCAGCGCGACGACGTCGTCGGCCTGGACTCCGCGGTCATCCTGGCCCGCAAGGTCTGGGAGGCCAGCGGCCACATCGCCGAGTTCGTCGACCCGCTCACCGAGTGCCAGTCCTGCCACAAGCGGTTCCGCGCCGACCACCTGGAGGAGGCGTACGCCGAGAAGCACGGCAAGCCGCTGACCTCGCTGCAGGAGCTGAACTGCCCCAACTGCGGCAACAAGGGCACCTTCACCGAGCCGAAGATGTTCAACGGCCTGATGAAGACCTACCTCGGCCCGGTGGAGAGCGACGAGGGCCTGCACTACCTGCGGCCGGAGACCGCCCAGGGCATCTTCGTCAACTACAACAACGTGGCGACCGCCGCCCGCAAGAAGCCGCCGTTCGGCATCGCGCAGACCGGCAAGTCGTTTCGCAACGAGATCACCCCGGGCAACTTCATCTTCCGTACCCGCGAGTTCGAGCAGATGGAGATGGAGTTCTTCGTCGAGCCGGGCACCGACGAGACCTGGCACGAGTACTGGCTCTCCGAGCGCTGGAACTGGTACCTCGACCTGGGGCTGTCCGAGGGCAACCTGCGCTTCTACGAGCACCCCAAGGACAAGCTCTCGCACTACTCCAAGCGCACCGTCGACATCGAGTACCGCTTCCAGTTCGGTGGCAGCGAGTTCGCCGAGCTGGAGGGGATCGCCAACCGGACCGACTTCGACCTCGCCACGCACAGCAAGCACTCCGGCGTCGACCTGTCCTACTTCGACCAGACCAAGAACGAGCGCTGGATCCCGTACGTCATCGAGCCGGCCGCCGGCCTGACCCGGGCGGTGCTCGCCTTCCTGCTGGAGGCGTACGACGAGGACGAGGCGCCGAACACCAAGGGCGGCGTGGACAAGCGCACCGTGATGCGCTTCGACCCCCGGCTGGCCCCGGTCAAGGTGGCGGTGCTGCCGCTGTCGCGCAACGAGGCGCTCTCGCCGAAGGCCAAGGGGCTCGCCGCCGACCTGCGTAAGCGTTGGGTGGTCGAGTTCGACGACTCGCAGGCCATCGGTCGCCGCTACCGCCGGCAGGACGAGATCGGCACCCCGTTCTGCGTCACCGTCGACTTCGACACCCTCGACGACAACGCGGTGACCGTCCGCAACCGGGACACCATGACCCAGGAACGGATCTCCCTCGACCAGGTCGAGCGCTACCTCATCGAGCACCTCCCCGGCTGCTAGATGTGTAAGGAAGGGCCCCTTCTTAACGCATATTGTCGAGAAGGGGCCCCTTCTCACTGCGCGCTTGTTCGCGTTCGCTCAGCCCGTCGAGCTTCCCGGTCAGGTCCGTACGGAATCTCCCGCCGGGAGTGTCAACGGCGCCGCGATCCGCGGATGAACTGGTCGACGGCGGTCGCCACGATCCCGTCGAGTAGTTCCGGTGCCACCAGGTTGCCGTTGACCAGTGCGGCGATGCCCTGCAGCGTCGCGAACATCACGATGCCCGTGCGCTGTGAGTCGCCGGGCTCCAGCACGCCCTCCGCCTGCCCCTGCCTGATCAGACCGTCCAGCAGTCCGAACGGCGCGGCGGCGGCCTCGACCAGCCGTTCGGCGCCGTCGCGGTGCTTACCGGCGAACATCAGTGCCAGCAGCGCGGCGTCCTCGGTGGCGAACCTCAGGTAGGCCGCCGCGACGGTGTGCATGCGCGGCGCGAACTCCTCACCCGCGGCGTCCAACGCCGCCCGCAGCTCCGTGTCCAGCCGGGCGAAGCCGGCCTCGGCGAGTGCGTCCAGCAGCGCCTGACGGTCCGGGAAGTGCCGACGGGGGGCGGCGTGGCTGACGCCGGCCTCGCGGGCCAGTTCCCGCAGGGAGAGCTGCTCGGCACCGTGCTGGCGCAGGCTGCGCTCGGCCGCGTCGAGCAGCGCCGTCCGAAGGTTTCCGTGGTGGTACGCGGGCACGGGTTCACCCTAGCAAATGGTGTTGTCGTTGACAGCATTGTCGTCAGCGCCTACATTGTTGCTCATGACAACATTTAATGCCGCGCAGCTTCCCGCCATGACCGGCCGTACGGTCGTCGTGACCGGCGCGAACAGCGGCATCGGCCGGGCAGCCGCCCATGCGCTCGCCGCCGCGGGCGCCCGCGTCGTGCTCGCCGTCCGCGACCTCGCCAAGGGACAGGCCGCCGCCGCGACCATGGCCGGTGACGTCGAGGTACGGCGGCTCGACCTCGCCGACCTCGCCTCGATCCGGGCGTTCGCCGAGGACTTCACCGACCCGATCGACGTGTTGATCAACAACGCGGGCCTGATGGTCCCGCCGCTCGGCCGTACCAAGGACGGTTTCGAACTGCAGATCGGCACCAACCATCTCGGCCACTTCGCACTCACCAACCTGTTGCTGCCGCGGATCCGGGAGCGGGTGGTCACCGTCTCCTCCAGCGGGCACCGGGCCGGCACGATCGACCTCGACGACCTCAACTGGGAGCGCCGGCGCTATCGGGCGTTCCCCGCGTACGCGCAGTCGAAGTTGGCGAACCTGCTGTTCACCGCGGAACTGCAGCGTCGTCTCGCCGACGTCGATTCGTCGGTACGCGCGACGGCCGCGCACCCCGGGCTGGCCGCCACCAACCTCCTCGACCACCTCGACGACCGGCGGTCCGTGCTCCGGCGCTTCACCAACCACCTCTCGCAGAGCGAAGCCGACGGTGCGTTGCCCACGCTCTACGCGGCGGTGGCGGACGTCCCCGGCGGCAGCTACGCCGGTCCGGGTGGCTTCCTCCAGGGACGCGGCGCCCCCAAGCTGGTCAGCCGGTCGAGAACCGCCCGGAACGGCACTCTCGCCCGTCGCCTGTGGACCCGGTCCGAGGAGCTGACCGGCGTCACATACCCACTGGCCACGACGAACGTCACCGGGACGTGAGATCCGTGGCCTCGACCACGACGCGAGGAGTCATGCCTGCTCGACTCGGTGGCGCGCGGCCAGAACCTCCTCCAGGTGCCGACGGTCGGGCGTGAGGCGGGTGGGCGGAAGGGTGGATGCGGGGCCGGCGGGCGTGAGGTCGGCGGGTGCGGGACCGGCGGGCGGAAGGCCGGCGGGCGCGGGGTCGATGGCGAGGGCGGCCGGGCCCGGCAAGGGCTCGACACGTACCCGGGTGAGTGGCACCGACCCCCGCCGGGACTCGTACGCCTCCTCGACCAGCTGCCGCACCCGCCCCGGCTCCCGGCGGATCCGGGCCGGTGTGAAGTGCAGCACCAGGATCCCGTACCGGCTCAGTTGGTTGTGCCGGTCGAGGGTGCGCGACCAGTCGTCGGGGCTGAAGTGGTACTCCTGCGAGTCCACCTGCAGGGCCAGCGCCGCGTCGGCCAGGTATCCGTCGGGCGTGGGCATTGACTCGCCCGTCCCGTTGGACAGCCGGGGGTTCCACAGGATCGCCGGCAGCACCCGGCTGCCGGCCAGACACTCCCGCAACTCCGCCTCGGGCGCCGACCGGGTGCCCGCCACGACCTCCCCGAACGCCTTGCGGATCAGCGCGGTACGGCTGCGCCGGGCCCGTCGGATCTCCTCGTCGAGGCCGGGCAGGTCGGCGTACCCACGTTGCACGGCCTCGGCCACGACGGCCCGGACCGGCCGTAGTTGGCGCAGGTCGCGGGCCGCGTCGACGACCGCGCGGGCCGGCGAACAGACCGGGTAGAACGCCGTGTGCCGGGCCCGGCCGTCGAGGGTGAGCGCCCGAGAGACCTGCGCGTACGCCGCCGACCGCCGTCGGACGTGGTGCGGCACGACCAGCTGTACGGCGTCGCTGCGCGGGCTGTACCGGAAGCCGTACCAGTGCAGTGCCGCCAGGCCGGTCAACTGTGCCTGCGGGCCGGCGTAGAGGGCTGCCGAGACCCGTCGCTGCTCCTCGGTGAGGGTCCCGCTGAACAGGGCGTACGTCGCCGGTAGGACGCGTTGCCAGCGACCCCGGCGAGCCTGGCGGTACAGGTGCATGTCGGTGCAGCCGACGCTCAGGAGTTGCGCCCGGGTGACGACCAGATGTTGGGCGCGGGCCGTCGCGTCGAGCTCGGGTGGGTAGTCGGACATGTCACGCAGCATGGCCGCCGAGGCCACCGGTTGTCCGGCCCGGTCCGCCCCCGCTGTGGACAACAACCGACATGTGGACAACGCCCCACGGACACCCCCGATGTGCTACGAGGGCGGCAACGGCCGTGGTGCAGGCCCCCGGCGGCCCCAGGGCTCCTGGCGGCTCCACGGCGCGGGGCGAGCCCGTGGCGGGCGGTGAGAGGGGTACCCGGCTATGCAGAAAGCGTTAAGCAGGGGCCCTTCCTTACACTTGGGGGGTGAGTGAGTGTGGGGGTGGGGAGCGGGGGCTGACCCTGGGGCGGCACCAGGTGTGGCCGCCGGTGGTGCTCGCCCCGATGGCGGGGATCACCAATGTCGGGTTCCGGCAGCTCTGTCGGGAGCAGGGCGGTGGCATCTACGTCTGCGAGATGATCACCACGGTCGCCCTGGTCGAGCGGAACCCGAAGACGCTGCGCATGATCGCCTTCGGCGACACCGAGAAGCCCCGTAGCCTCCAGCTCTACGGCACCGACCCGGAAACCACCGCCGCCGCCGTGCGGATCGTGGTCGAGCGGGATCTGGCCGACCACATCGATCTGAACTTCGGCTGCCCGGTGCCGAAGGTCACCCGGCGTGGCGGCGGCGCGGCCCTGCCGTGGCGACGCCGGCTCTTCGCCCGGCTGGTCAGGGCCGCGGTGGACGCCGCGGCACCGGCCGGGGTGCCGGTCACCGTCAAGATGCGCAAGGGCATCGACGACGACCACCTGACGTACGTCGAGGCCGGGCTGGCCGCCCAGGAGGCGGGCGTGGCCTGGGTCGCCCTGCACGGGCGGACGGCGGCGCAACGCTACTCGGGCACCGCCGACTGGGATGCCATCGCCACCCTGAAGCAGGCGTTGGACGTGCCGGTGCTCGGCAACGGTGACATCTGGGAGGCCGACGACGCGCTGCGGATGGTGGCGCACACCGGTGCGGACGGGGTGGTGGTCGGCCGGGGTTGCCTGGGCCGGCCGTGGCTCTTCGCCGACCTGGAGGCGGCCTTCGCCGGCCGTCCCGACCGGCGGCTGCCGAGCCTGGGTGAGGTGACCCGGACCATGCGCCGGCACGCCGAGCTGCTGGTCGACCAGTTCACCGTCGGGGCCCGCAACCCGGCCCGGGGCGAGCGCGACGGCTGCACCGACTTCCGCAAGCACGTGGCCTGGTACCTCAAGGGCTTCCCGGTCGGCGGCGAACTGCGCCGCTCGCTGGCCATGATCGAGAGCCTGGCCGAGCTGGACGACCTGCTCGGCAAGCTGGACCCCGAGGTGGGCTTCCCGGCCGAGACGCTGGGCCAGCCGCGTGGCCGGACCAACTCGCCCGGCAAGGTCTTCCTGCCCGCCGGCTGGCTGGCCGACCGCGACATCGACACCGCCCCCGAGGGCGCGGAACTGGCCGACTCCGGCGGCTGACCCCACCCGCCCCGGCGTTCCGCCGGGAGCCATCCCACCTACCCCGCAGGCCCGGCGTTCCGCCGGATTCATCCTCCCGTCGTCCAGAACGCGGCGACGGGAGGGGCCTTCCTCGTCGGGGAAACGGACCACACCGTCGGGGAAGATCTTGTTTCTGCCGAAGGGTTCGCTTTCGATCTGCCGAGGGGTTGCCTTTCGATCTGCCGACCGGACGGCATCGTTTCGTCGCGGGGCCGCAGGGCCGGCGAGGTTCTCCGGGGATGCTGCCGGCGTGCGACGATCCACGGGCACGACCGGGCGACCACGCGATCGGGGAGGACGACATGTTCGCGGTGCCGTTGGACGACGACGCGCAGCTGCGCCCGCTGGAGCCGTGGCAGGCCGAGGAGTTCCTGGCCCACATCGACCGGGGGCGGGAGTTCATCGGGCGGTACGTCGGACTGCCGGACCTCGTCACCGACCTGGCGTCGAGCCGGGCGTTCCTGCGCGGGTACGCGGAGAAGGCGGCCAGCGACACCGGCCGGATCTACGGCATCTGGGTCGCGGATCGGCTGGTCGGCGGGGTGCTCTTCCCGAGGATGGACGTGCCGAACGGCACCGCCGAGGCGGGTTGCTGGCTGGAGCCGTCGGCGGTGGGGCGGGGCCTGGTCACCCGGGCCGCCCGACTGATCATCGACTGGGCGATCACGACACGGGGCCTGCACCGGGTGGAGTGGCGGGTCGCGGCGGAGAACGCGCCGAGCATCGCGGTGGCCCGCCGACTCGGCATGACCCGGGACGGGGTGCTGCGGGAGAGCTACCGGTACCGGGGGGAACGACAGGACATCGAGGTCTGGTCGGTTCTGGCGCCGCAGTGGCGCGCGGCCCGGCCCCCGGAGCCACCCGCCACCGCCTGATCCGCCCGGTCCGACGGGGCACGCCCGGCCACCGGCGACCGGAGCAGCGGATCCCGTCCCGGCCGCCATCGCGGCCGACCACCGAACGATCCGTCCGCCCCGATTCGGCCGTCCGCCCCGATTCGGCCGTCCGCCCCGATTCGGCCGTCCGCCCCGATTCGGCCGTCCAGCCTGACGGTCGACCTCTACCGCCCGCTGGGTGACCGCGGGCGTGGCGAGGTCGGGCGCCGGGCCGGACGGTCGACGGCGGGGGTCAGCCCGGCGCTGCTCCGGTCCGGTGCCGTGGGGGCGGATCGGCCAGCGGCGACCGGGGCGCGGGCACGCCCGGCCAGGGCACCTCGGGGCTGCGGTGGAAGGTGATCCCGGCAAGCGTCCAGCGTGGGCCGTGACCGGCCAGCCGGGTCCGGAAGCCGTCCCAGTCGTGGTGGGACCGGGGTGACCAGCCCAGTTCGGCCAGGGCCGGCAGTCGGGGGAAGAGCATGAACTCGATCTCGGTACGGGTGGTCACCGACTCGGTCCACAGCGGTGCCTCCAGGCCGAGCACCGCCGTCTCCGGCACGCCGGTCAGGTGGGTGCCGGGATCCCAGTCGTACGCCCGGCGGAGGTCGATCAGACCCGCCCAGTCGTGCCCGATCGGGGTGTCCGGGGCGTACTTCATGTCCAGGTAGGCGCGGTTGGCGGGGGAGAGGATCAACCGGGCGCCCCGACGGACCGCGTCGACGGTGCCCGGGTCGTCGCCGTCGGTGCCCCACCACTGGATGACCCGTCCGTCGACGTGCCCGGTCGGGGCGATCTGGTGCCAGCCGACCACGGTCCGGCCCAGGTCGGTGACGATCCGCTGGGTCCGCTCGACGAATCCGCGGTACGCCTCGGCGGGCACCCGGTACGCCTCGTCCCCGCCGATGTGCAGGTACCGCCCGGGGGTCAGCGCCGCCACCTCGCCGAGCACCTCGGCGACGAAGTCGTACGTCCGCTCGCTGGCCGGGTCGACGTAGCTGAAGCCGACCTCGGTGCCGGTGTACGGCGGCGGCGCGGTCCGGTCCGGCGCGAGTTCCGGGTACGCGGTCAGGGCGGCGTTGGTGTGGCCGGGCAGGTCGATCTCCGGTACCACGGTGACGTGCCGGCGGGCGGCGTACCCGACGATCCGCCGGTAGTCCTCACGGGTGTAGTGGCCGCCGGGGCCGCCACCGACCTCGGTGGCCCCGCCGACGGTCGCCAGCCGGGGCCAACTGTCGACGGCGATCCGCCAACCCTGGTCGTCGGTGAGGTGCAGGTGCAGGTGGTTGAGCTTGTACCGGGCCAGGTGGTCGATCACCCGCAGCACGTCCGGTACGTCGAAGAAGTGCCGGGCCACGTCGAGCATCACCGCCCGGTGGGCGAACCGCGGCCGGTCGACGATGGTCCCCCCGGGCAGCACCCAGGCGGCGGCGACCGGGGTGGGGCTGTCGACCGCGGCGGGCAGGAGCTGGCGCAGTGTCTGCACCCCGTGGAACAGCCCGGCGGCGGTGCCGGCGGTGATCCGTACCCCGTCGGTGCCGACCTGGAGCCGGTAACCCTCCACACCGAGCCCTCCGCTGTCGGAGCCACCCCCGTCGGTGTCATGGCTGCCGTCGTCGCCGCTGCCAGCGTTGCTGCCGTCGTCGAGGACGAGGGCGATGCCGCCCCGGGGCTGCGGGCTGGTCGCGTCGGTCACCGGCAGCGGGTAGCCGGTCGCCGGGCGGAGCAGCTCGGCGAGCTGCTCGGCGACGTCGCGGGCGGCCGGGTCGGCGGTGACCCGCACGGCGGCCGTCGCCGGCAACACGAAGTCGGCGCCCGGGTCCGGCTCGACCCGTTCCGGGGCCGGCAGTACGTCAGTCAACCGCCCGGCGGGCGGCACGAGCCGGGAGCCGGCGGCCGTGGCGGCGGCCCGAGCCAACTCACCGAGCTCCGGGGTCCGGTCCGGCTCAGTGGGCTGGGTCAGCTCGGTGGTCCGGTCCGGCTCGGTGGGCTGGGCCGGGATCCGGGGCCCGGCGGGTGCCCGGGGCGGGTCGAGGCTGGGGGGCATGGGACGTCTCCCGAGGGGTATCCGCGGCAAATATGGCAAACCTGAACTTTGACGCTGGGTGCCGTCAAGAGTACGGCGAGCTGCGGCGATGCGTGATCCTGCGCATGGCCGCGCTCCCAGGAACCCACCCGAAAGCGGATAGTCGTGATGTCTGTGCGGATGGTCACCAGATGGTCCCAACGGCGGCGAAGTTCGCTTAACCTTCGCCCACCGATCGGCACTGGTCCCTACCTGACCGGTCCGGACCTGGGATTTCGGGGCAACCGCGTGGGAGGCTCACGGTGACGACGCACGAGACGGCGACAGCGCACGGGACGGCGACAGCGCATGGGACGGCGGCAGCACGACGGAAGTACGTCTACGACTTCACCGAGGGCAACAAGGAACTCAAGGACCTGCTCGGCGGCAAGGGGGCCAACCTCGCCGAGATGACCAACCTCGGGCTGCCGGTGCCACCCGGCTTCACCGTCACCACCGAGGCGTGCCAGGCGTACCTGGCCACCGGTCGGGAGCCGGACGGGCTGGCCGAGCAGATCGCCGCCCACCTGGCCGCGTTGGAGCGGGCGCGGGGCAAGCGTCTCGGTGACCCCGGGGACCCGCTGCTGGTCTCGGTACGCTCCGGGGCGAAGTTCTCCATGCCCGGCATGATGGAGACGGTGCTCAACGTCGGGCTCAACGACGCCAGCGTGGTCGGGCTCAGCCGGCAGGCCCACGGCGGAGGTGGCGGTGGCGGTGACCGGTTCGCCTGGGACTCGTACCGCCGGTTGATCCAGATGTTCGGCAAGACCGTCTGCGAGGTGCCGGGCGAGGAGTTCGAGCACGCCCTCGACGAGGTCAAACGCGCCAAGGGTACGACCAACGACCTGGACCTGACCGCCGACGACCTGCGTGGGCTGGTCGGTGCGTACAAGCAGATCTTCAAGGCGCACACCGACCGGGAGTTCCCGCAGGACCCCCGGGAGCAGCTCGACCTGGCGATCCGGGCGGTCTTCGCCTCCTGGAACGCCGAACGCGCGGTGCTCTACCGGCGGCAGGAGCGGATCCCGGCCGACCTCGGCACGGCGGTCAACGTGGTGGCGATGGTCTTCGGCAACCTCGGCCCGGACTCCGGCACCGGCGTCGCCTTCACCCGTGACCCGGCCACCGGCAACCAGGGCATCTACGGCGACTACCTGGCCAACGCCCAGGGTGAGGACGTGGTCGCCGGCATCCGCAACACCGTGCCGTTGCAGGAGTTGGAGCGGTGCGACAAGCGGTCGTACGACGAACTGCTGGACATCATGGCCCGGCTGGAGCGGCACTACCTGGACCTGTGCGACATCGAGTTCACCATCGAGCGCGGCAAGCTCTGGATGCTGCAGACCCGGGTGGGCAAGCGGACGGCCGCCGCCGCCTTCGTCATCGCCGGGCAGCTCGTCGACGAGGGCCTGATCGACCTGGACGAGGCGCTGCACCGGGTCAACGGCGCCCAGCTCGCCCAGCTGATGTTCCCCCGCTTCCAGCTCGACCACGGTATCGAGCCGGTCGCCACCGGCATCGGCGCGTCCCCCGGCGCGGCCAGCGGGCAGGTGGTCTTCACCTCGGCCCGCGCCGTCGAGGTGGCCGGGGCGGGAAAGCCGGTGATCCTGGTCCGGCGGGAGACGAACCCGGACGACCTCAACGGCATGATCGCCGCCCAGGGCATCCTGACCTCCCGCGGCGGTAAGACCAGCCACGCCGCCGTGGTGGCCCGGGGGATGGGCAAGACCTGTGTCTCCGGTGCCGACGGGATCGACGTCGACGTGCCACGCCGCCGGTTCACCGTCGCCGGGCAGACCGTCGTCGAGGGCGACGTCGTCTCGATCGACGGCACCACCGGCAAGGTGTACCTGGGTGAGGTGCCGTCGACGGAGTCCGAGGTGGTCCGCTACTTCGAGGGTGACCTCGACCCGGAGCGCAGCGACGACGCGCTGGTGCGGGCCGTACACCGGATCATGACGCACGCCGACGGTCGGCGGCGGCTGGCGGTCCGGACGAACGCCGACACCGGCGCGGACGCGGCCCGCGCCCGGCGCTTCGGCGCCGAGGGCATCGGGCTCTGCCGCACCGAGCACATGTTCCTCGGCGACCGCCGGGAGCTGGTGGAACGGCTCATCCTGGCCCGCGTCGACGACGACCGGGCGGCGGCGCTGGCCGCGCTGTTGCCGTTGCAGCGCGCCGACTTCGAGGAGATCTTCCGCGAGATGGCCGGGCTGCCGGTGACGGTCCGGCTGATCGACCCGCCGCTGCACGAGTTCCTGCCGCCGCTGGAGCAGCTCGCGGTGGACGTGGCGGTCGCCCAGGAACGCGGCGAGGACGTGGCCAAGGAGGAGGCGCTGCTCGCCGCCGTGCGCCGGATGCACGAGGAGAACCCGATGCTCGGCCTGCGCGGGGTCCGGCTCGGCCTGGTCATCCCGGGGCTGTTCGCGATGCAGGTCCGCGCGATCACCGAGGCTGCCGTCGCGGTCACCCGGGCCGGGTCGGTGGCCCGGCCGGAGATCATGGTCCCGCTGGTCGGCGCGGTCCAGGAACTGGAGACGGTACGCGCCGAAGCCGAGAAGATCATCGCTGAGGTGGTCGGGGAGAGCGGCGTCGAGGTGCTGATCGGCACGATGATCGAGGTACCCCGGGCGGCGTTGACCGCCGGTCAGATCGCCGAGGCCGCCGAGTTCTTCTCCTTCGGCACCAACGACCTGACCCAGATGGGCTGGGGCTTCTCCCGCGACGACGTCGAGGGGGCCTTCTTCTGGCGGTACCTGGAGTTGGGCATCTTCGGCATCTCGCCGTTCGAGTCGATCGACGCCGACGGGGTGGGGCGGCTGGTACGGATCGCCGCCGAGGAGGGCCGGGCCGCCCGCCCCGAACTGAAGCTCGGGGTCTGCGGCGAGCACGGCGGGGACCCCGACTCGGTGCACTTCTTCCACCAGGTCGGCCTGGACTACGTCTCCTGCTCACCGTTCCGGGTGCCGGTGGCCCGGCTGGAGGCCGGCCGGGCAGCCGTGCAGACCAACGGCTCGGACAGCCGCTGAGGTCGGCTGATAACGGCTCGGACAGCCGCTGAGGCCGGCTGGTAGCGGCTCGGACAGCCGCTGAGGTCGGCTGGCGCGGCCTCAGATCGGGGGGCGTCGCCAGGCGGTGGGGCGGCTGCGGCGCAGCTGCGCCGGGAGGGTCGCCATCGGGGTGCGGACGGCCAGCGGGGCGTGCCCCTGGGTCAGGTTGACCGCCGCCACGCCGACGCGGTGCGCGTCGAAGGCTGCGCCGGCCCGGCGGGCCACCTCCCGGGCCGCCGACCGTAGCCCCGCCAGGTCGCCGACGGGTCGGCAGATCAGGGCGAGCACCGCGTACAGGCCGGCGGGGCAGGTGATCACGTGTCCGGTCGAGGTGCGCAGCACCGAGTCGTGGAACTCGCCCCGACCGACGGTGTCGGCCATCCGTTGTCCGAGCCCGAAGCTGGCCGCGACCAGGGCCGCCAGATGGGTGGCGTCGGTGGCCGGCAGGTCACTGGCGATGAGCAGTCCGTCCGTACCGGCCAACACCCCGCCGGTGAGCTCCGGCCAGCGTCGGTGCAGGGCCTGCATCTCCGTCACCATCACCGCGTCTGGGTTCACGATCGTCTCTCCTCGCGGTCGTGCTCTTCAGATGTCTCGGTCGCCGGTCACGTTCTGCTGCCAGAACGCTACCGGTGGCTGGACGGCAGGCGCGATCCCTGGACTGGCAACGATCGGTCGACAAAGGTTGCCTGATCGGTGGTTGTCCCCGGCGGGTGGGGTCGATCGCCGCCGAGCCGTACCGCCGGTCCGGGCGTAACCTGAGCGGGCCCGAACTGTCGGATCCCCCCGGAGGGTGCGCGATGAACCAGGCCAGCGGTCGGTACAGTGTGGACGTGCTCTTCGTTGCCCGGAGGGTGGGGGCGTGACCAGCAACTGGGCCCAGTTGACCGTCGACGCCCGCGACCCCGCCCGGCTGGCCCGGTGGTGGGCCGAGGCTCTCGGTTACCGCATCGTGGACGAGCGACCGGACGCCGTCGAGATCCGGCAGTCGGCGGACCGGCTGCCGGGCATCGTCTTCGTGGCGGTGGCCGACGACAAGCAGGCCAGGAACCGGCTCCACCTCGACCTGCGCCCCAGCGACCAGGAGGCCGAGGTCGAACGGCTGGTCGACATGGGTGCCCGCCACGTGGACGTGGGGCGGGGGGAGCGGACCGGCCAGACCATGCTGGCCGACCCGGAGGGCAACGAGTTCCGGGTCCTGCCGGCCGACTGACCGGCCCCCGCCGACCGACCACCGCCTCGCCTCCCAGGGCCACCCGGGGCGGTCCGCACGCCGCGCCATGGCCGCCGGGGCGGGTCTGCACCGCCACCCAGGGCCGCCGGGGCGGTCTGCGCCGCCGCTTCATGGCCGCCGGGGCGGCTCGTCCCGCCGTCGAAGGCTGCCCGGGGCGGGCCTGGCCGTCCGGCGACCACTCCTTCTTCCCAGGATCTGGTACGCGCCTGTCGGGCCGCCGACCCGAGGGCAACATCCGGGCGCGGACTCGGACACCGGCTTTCACCTGCGGCGATGTCGGTGTGAAACATCGTGAAACTTGCTCGCAACTCCCCGTTGACCGGCGGACGAAGCGAGTGTTAACTGTTAACAGTCATCAGGAGGACAACGTGTTGGACGTCAGGCCGATCAGGGTGGAGTCCCTCGGCGAGAAGCTGGCCACCGAGCTGCGCCGTCGCATCATCGTGGGCGACGTAGCCTCGGGAACCCGCCTCGTGGAGGAGGAACTGGCCGACTCGTTCCAGGTCAGCCGGGGTCCGGTGCGCGACGCCATCCGGATCCTGCGGTCGGAGGGGTTGGTCACCGGCTCCGGTCGCAGCGCGGTCACCCGCTCGCTCAGCGAGGCGGACATCGACGAGCTGATGGCGCTCCGGGAGGCCTTCGAGCTGTTGGCGGTGGAACGTGCCATCGCCGTACGGCGCGAGGTCCTCGCCCGTGACCTGCGGGTCGCCCTGGTCGACATGGACGCCGCCCTGGCCGCCCGCGACTCGTCCGCCTTCACCACGGCGGACATCCGGTTCCACAGCGCGTTCTTCGCCGCCGCCGGGCTTACCCGGCTCAGCGTCCTGTGGGACCAGTTCCGCCCGACCATCGAGGGTCTGCTGCACGCCTCCGGCAAGCGGCTGGCCGACCTCGCGCCCTCGGCGCGGGAGCACCACGACCTCGCCGCGCTGATCACCGCCGGCAAGGTCGCCGAAGTCCGCGCCGAGCTGCACCGCCACCTGCAGACGACCTGCTCGCGGCTGCGCTCCGCGATTCCCTCCACCCCCGTCCAGAGAGAGAACCAACCATGAAATCACGAATGCTGCGGCTCGCCGCCCTCGCCGTGGCCGGCACCCTCGTGGTGACCGGCTGCGCCGACCGGGGCGGCAGCGAGGCCGGCTCGGCCGAGAACTACCCCGAGAAGGACCTCACCCTGGTGGTGCACGCCGGTGCCGGCGGTGGGTCCGACCTGACCGCCCGGACCCTGGCCAAGGAGCTGGAGGCGGACCTCGGTCGGTCGATCGTGGTGGAGAACCGAACAGGCGGCGGCGGTCGGGTCGGCCTGACCTACCTCAAGGACCGGCCCGCCGACGGGTACGCCATCGGCTTCATCCCGGTCGAGGTGTCGATGCTCGGCCACCAGGGCGCCGACATCAAGCCCGACCAGTACACCGTCCTCGGGCAGGTCATGAACGCCCCGGCGACCCTGTCGGTGCCGGCCAGCAGCCCGTACCGGACCCTGGACGACCTGCTCGCCGCGGCCAAGGAGAAGCCGGGCACGATCACCGTCTCCAACTCCGGTGCCGGCGCGATCTGGGAGGCCGCCACCATCGCCCTCGGCGAGGCCGCCGGGGCGACCTTCAAGCCGGTGCCGTACGACGGCGGTGCCCCGGCCGTGGCCGCGGGTGTCTCCGGTGAGGTCCAGGCCGTGATGGCCGGGGTCAGCGAGTCCGCCGCCGCGGCGGCCAACAACCAGCTGCGGGTCCTCGCCGTGCTGGCCCCGGAGCGGGTCTCCGCGCTGCCGGACGTGCCCACCGGCAAGGAGCAGGGCGTCGACGTGGTGATCGGTGGCTGGGGCCTGATGGGTGCCCCCGCCGGCCTGCCCGACGAGGTCAAGCAGCGGCTGGCCGAGGCCGTGCAGAAGGCCGCCTCCTCGCAGACCTTCAAGGACGTGATGACCAAGGCCGGCAACACCCCGCTGGCGACCTCGCCCGACGAGGCCAGCCAGTTCGCCCAGGCCGAGTTCGACCGCTTCGGTCAGATCTACGGCTGACATGGCCACCCACCACCCGCCGATCCAGGGTGACCCCGGTGCCGCCGCCGCGCGTTGGCGTGAGGCGGCACTGGGGGCGGTCTTCCTGGTGCTGGGCGTCGTCTTCCTCGGGTTGGCCCGCTCGATCGAGCTGCCCACCCGGGCGCTGGCGGTCAGCCCGCGGATCTGGCCCGAAGCGCTCGCCTTCGGGATCATCGGCCTGTCGGTCCTGCAGATCGTCTCCGCCTTCGTCCGTACGCCGACCAGGGCCGACGACGATGACGAGGACGACGGCCCCGCCACCCGGTCGGGGGTCGTCCGGGTGGCCGGTTTCCTCGCGGCCACGGTCGCCTTCGGGCTGCTCTGGTACTACGTGCACTTCCTGATCTCCGGGCTGGTCTTCGTCGCCGCCCTGATCGGGATCGCGGGCGGCCGGGGGATCAAGGACCTGCTGCTCTTCCCCGCCGGGGTGACGGTCGTCATCTACGTCCTGTTCGGCCTGCTGCTGAGGGTGCCGCTGTGAACGCGTTGGTCGAGGGCTTCGGTGCCCTGCTCTCCCTGCAGATGCTGCTCTGCATCGTCGCCGGCGCGGCGATCGGCATGCTGGTGGGCGCCTTCCCCGGCATCACCGCCACCATGGCGATCGCCCTGGCCAGCGCCTTCACCCTGACCATGGACCCGTTGCCGGGCCTGGCGGTGCTGCTGACCATCCTGATCGCCGCGCAGTTCGGCGACCGGGTCCCGGCCATCCTGATCAACACGCCAGGCACGCCCGCCTCGATCGCCACCACCTTCGACGGGTACGCGATGGCCAAGCAGGGCCGGGCCGGTCTGGCGTTGACCGCGTCGGCCTTCGCCTCGGCGATCGGTGGCTTCGTCGGCATCGGCGTGTTGATGGTGGCGGCGATCCCGCTGAGCACCCTGGCCATGCGGTTCGGCTCGCCGGAGATGTTCGCCCTGGTGATCTTCGGCCTGACCATGATGGTCGAGGTCTCCGGCAAGCAGTTGCTCAAGGGCCTGATCGCCGGCCTGTTCGGCCTCGGCCTGGGCACCATCGGCCGGGACCCGATGGACGGCTCGGACCGCTTCACCTTCGGCATCCCGCAGCTGATCGAGGGGGTCCCGTTCATCGCGGTGATCATCGGTCTGTTCGGTATCGCCGAGGTGTTCAGCCAGATGATCTCCCGCCGCCGGAGCCAGCAGAAGGCGATCACCAGTTTCGGCCGCTGGTGGCCGACCAGGCAGGAGAACAAGCAACTGATCAAGCCGGTCGCCGTGGGGTCGGCCGTCGGCACCGTGGTCGGCGTGCTGCCGGCTGTCGGTGGCGACATCGGCGGCATCGTCGCCTGGAACCAGGCCAAGCGGGTCTCCAAGGAGTCGGAGAAGTTCGGTAAGGGTTCCCTGGAGGGCGTGGCCGCTCCCGACGCCGCCTCCAACGCCGGCGTCGGCGGATCGGTGCTGACCACCCTCGCCCTCGGCGTACCCGGTGACTCGGTGATGGCGGTCATGCTCGGCTCGATGATCATCTGGGGGATCCAGCCCGGACCGGGGCTCTTCTCCTCGCAGCCGGACCTGGTCTACTCGATCGCCGGCATCATGCTGGTCGCCACCGTGCTTACCCTGGGGCTGAGCCTGCTGCGGATGCGCGGCGTGGCCAAGCTGCTCGAACTGCCCGACCGGTTCCTCTGGACGGTGATCCTGGCCTTCTGCGTCGTCGGCACGTACGCGGTCAACACCAGCGTCT
The DNA here is from genome assembly GCF_049179195.1 of Micromonospora sp. WMMA1923. Lineage (NCBI taxonomy): Bacteria > Bacillati > Actinomycetota > Actinomycetes > Micromonosporales > Micromonosporaceae > Micromonospora > Micromonospora sp. WMMA1923. The sequence goes on along the minus strand of NZ_JBMHLZ010000001.1, from coordinate 4,208,707 downwards.
TCGACGTCGGGGTCATGCTCCTGTTCGGCGTGCTCGGCCTGCTGCTGCGCCGGTACGGCTTCCCGGCCGGCCCGATCGTGCTCGGCCTGATCCTCGGCCCGCTGGCCGAGCGGAACTTCCGCCGCTCGATGGAGCTGGGCGGGCTGGAGACCATCTACACCAGCCCGATCGCGATGGGCCTGCTCGTGCTCGGCGTGCTGGCGGTCGTGGTGCCCCGGATCCGCGGCCGGCGTCGGGCCGGCCGCAACGGCACCGACGGCACCGACGGCAGCGACACCCCGACCGACCCGCCGGTGCCCGCCGGGGGGAACCGGTGAGGACGCGGCACTTCGTCGTCCGGGACGTCGCGGGGCAGTGCCACGGCAGCACCGTCTGCCCGGTCGACGACTCCTTCGTGGTCGCCTGGTTCGCCGGCGACCACGAGGGGGCGGCCAACTCCCGGATCTGGCTCAGCGTCGGCGCGGCCGACCGGTGGACCGCGCCGGTGGTGGTCAGCGCCGACCTCGCCCCCTGCTGGAACCCGGTGCTGCACCGGCGTACCACCGGAGAACTGGTGCTCTGGTTCAAGGTCGGTACGACCATCTCGGCGTGGGTCACGTACCAGGTCCGGTCGCTCGACGGTGGACGGACCTGGTCGGTGCCGACGGTGCTGGCCGACGGCCGGCCCGGCGGGCGGGGGCCGGTGCGCCTGCCGCCGCTGCGGCTGCCCTCCGGCCGGCTGCTCGCCGGGGCCTCCACCGAGACCTGGGGGGAGCGCCCACGCTGGGACTGCTTCGTCGACCTCAGCGACGACGACGGCCGGACCTGGCGGCGTACCCCGGACATCGCCCTCGACCACGACACCTTTCCCGGCGCGGGGGCCATCCAGCCCACCCTCTGGCCGGCCCCGGACGGCACGGTCCGGCTGCTGGCCCGCAGCACCGCGGGTCGGCTCGTCACCGCCACCAGCCACGACGACGGGCAGAGCTGGACACCGGGGACGCTCAGCGCGGTGCCCAACAACAACTCCGGGATCGCCGCCCTGCGGCTCGGCGACACCGTCTACCTGGCCCACAACCCCACCGTCGGCGACTGGGCCAGCCGGGCACCCCTGGTGGTCTCCGTCTCGACCGCCGAACCCGCCCCGGGCGACACCTTCCGCCCCTGGCTGACCCTGGAGGAGTCCCTCGACGACGCGGCCGGCGAGGGCTACCGGCCCGCCGACTCGGGGGTCTCGACCACCGGGGTCAACGAGTTCTCCTACCCCTGCCTGGTCGCCGCCGGGGACCGGCTCGCTGTGACCTACACCTGGCAGCGGCGCGGCATCGTGCTCGCCCTGCTCGACCCCCTCGAACCGGAGTGCACACCATGACCGCCCGCCCCGTCGTGAACCTGATCAGCGCGGTACCGACCCTCTTCGACACCGCCGGCGAGGTCGACCTGACCGCCACCCGGGCGGCCTACGAGCAGCTGGCCGAGCAGCCCCTGGACGGGGTGTTCGTGGCCGGCACCACCGGGGAGTTCACCACCCTCAGCGACACCGAGCGGCTGGCCGTCTGCGCCACCGCGGCCGAGGCGTTCGGCCCGCAGCGGACGTACTGGCACGTCGGTCACGCCTCCACCCGCCAGGCCGAGCGGCTCACCCGGGCCGCCGTGGACCGGGGCGCTGCCCGCTTCGCCGCGCTCACCCCGCACTACTTCCCGGCCACCGAGTCGGCCCTGCTGGACTACTACGAGACCGTGGTGACCGCCGCCGCCGGGGTGCCGGTGTTCGGGTACCTCTTCGCCGCCCGGACCACCACCGTGGTCTCCCCGGCCCTGCTCGCCCGGCTGGTCGACACCGGCCTGGCCGGGGTCAAGCTCAGCGGGGTGGCCAGCGCCGAGCTGACCGGTTACCTCGGTGCCCTGGCCGACCGGGACGTACCTGTCTACTCCGGGGCCGACTCGGAGTTCGTCGAGGTGGTCGGGCTCGGCGGCGCGGGCGTGGTCTCCGGGGTCAGCTCGGCGCTGCCGGCGCCGTTCCTGGCGCTGCGCGACGCCCTGCGCGGCGGCGACCCCACGGCCGTCGCGGCGGCCCGGGACCGTTCCCTGCGGGCGGTGGCCGCCACCCGGCAGGGCAACCTCGCCCACCTCAAGGCCGTCCTCGAGGTACGCGGCCTGCCCGCCAGCGGCCTACGCGCTCCGCTGGACCCGCTCTCCCCGGCCGACCGCCGCGCCCTCGAAGCCGACATCGCCGACCTGCTCTGAACCCCGTCTGAATGGAGCACCTCGTGAGCAGCTACACCTTTCCCGCGTTGACCGACGCACCCCGGGCCGAGCCCGGCGTGGTCTGGACCGTCGCCAGTGGTGACCTGCGGCCCAGCGCCAACGTCACCTGCTGGCCGGTGCAGCGGCAGTTCGAGGCCGACCTCCAGCGGGCGGTCACCGCCCTGGGCCACCGGGTCCAGCGGGCCCACCCGGTCGACGAGGCCGCCGGGCACGGCTTCATCGCCAGCCAGCGGCAGGGCATCGAGGTGTTCAAGTCGATCCCGCCGGACGCGCCGCTGATCGTCGCCGAGGCGGTCTGGCAGTACAGCCACCACGTCCTGGCCGGGCTGCGGACCCACCGCGGGCCGATCCTGGTGGTGGCGAACTTCAGCGGCGAGTTCCCCGGCCTGGTCGGGCTGCTCGGGCTGACCGCCAGCCTGACCAAGGCCGGGGTGGCCCACTCCATCCTGTGGAGCGAGGCGTTCACCGACGACTGGGCGGTCGCCGGGCTGCGGACCTGGCTGGAGACCGGCACGCTGGAGCACGACCAGAGCCACGTACGGGACCTGCCGGCGCTGCCGGACACCGACGAGGTACGCCTCGGTCGGGCGCTGGCCGCCCAGCTCATCCGGGAGAAGGCCATCATCGGCGTCTTCGACGAGGGCTGCATGGGCATGTACAACGCCATCATCGACGACGAGCTGCTCAACCCGCTCGGCATCTACAAGGAGCGGCTGTCGCAGAGCGCCCTGGTCGCCGAGATGGCCAAGGTGACCGACGCCGAGGCGCAGGCCGTGCGGGACTGGCTGGACGCCGCCGGGCTGACCTTCCACACCGGCACCGACGAGGCCACCGAGCTGACCGACGCCCAACTGCACAGCCAGTTCAAGATGTACGTCGCCGCGCTGCGGATCTCCGACGACTTCGGCCTGGACGCGGTGGGCATCCAGTACCAGCAGGGCCTCAAGGACGTCGTCCCGGCCAGCGACCTGGTCGAGGGGCTGCTCAACGACGTGTCCCGCCCGCCGGTGCGCAGCCGCGACGGCTCCCGGGAGCTGTACCCCGGCGTCGCCCTGCCGCACTTCAACGAGGTCGACGAGGGGGTGGCCGTGGACTCCCTGGTGACCAACCGGATCTGGACCGCGATGGGGCTGGACCCGGCGACCACCCTGCACGACATCCGCTGGGGCGAGGAGTACGACGGCCGGTTCGTCTGGGTCATGGAGATCTCCGGCTCGGTGCCGGCCGCACACAACGGCGGGTACGACAAGAGCTGGAGCATGCGCCAGCCGCCGATGTACTTCCCGCTCGGCGGCGGCACCCTCAGCGGCGTGTCCAAGCCGGGGGAGATCATCTGGTCCCGGGTCTTCATCGCCGACGGCGTCCTCCACGTCGACCTGGGCCGGGGCACCGCCGTCGAACTGCCCGCCGAGGAGACCCGGCGTCGGCTGGACGCCACCACCCCGCAGTGGCCGATCATGCACGCCGTCCTGCACGGCGTCGGCCGCGACCAGCTGATGGCCCGGCACAAGGCCAACCACCTCAACGTGGTGTACGCCCCGGACGCCACCACCGCCGACGCGGCGCTGGCCGCCAAGGCCGCCATGTTCGCCGAGCTGGGCCTGCAGGTGCACCTCTGCGGTGAGGTGAGCCTGTGACCGCACCGCTGCTGATCGGCATCGACCTCGGCACCGGCAGCAGCAAGGGGGTGCTCACCGACGCCGCCGGCCAGGTGCTGGCCACCGCCGTGCGGCACCGCCCCCGGTCGATGTCCATGCCCCACCCCGGGTGGGCCGAGGTCGACGCCGAGGCGGTCTGGTGGGGCGACGTGACCGCCATCGCCGCGGAGCTGACCGCCGCCGCGCAGGACGCCCCGGTCGCCGCCGTCTGCGTCAGCGGCGTCGGCCCCTGCCTGGTGCTCTGCGACGAGCAGGACAACCCGGTCCGACCGGCGATCCTCTACGGCGTCGACATGCGGGCCACCGAGGAGATCGCCGAGCTGACCGACCGGTACGGCGCCGACGAGGTGCTGCGGCGCACCGGTACGCCGATCACCAGCCAGGCCGTCGGCCCCAAGGCGCTCTGGGTACGTCGCCGGGAACCACAGGTCTGGGACCGCGCCACCCGGTGGTACAACTCCAGCTCGTACGTGGTCCGGAAGCTGACCGGCGAGTACGTCCTGGACCACCACACCGCCAGCCAGTCCGTGCCGCTGTACGACCTGGAGGCCCGGCGGTGGCACCAGCCCTGGTACGACGAGATCATGGCGGGGCTGCCCGCGCCGAGGCTGGCCTGGTCGGCCGAGGTCGTCGGCACGGTGACCCCGGCGGCGGCCGAGGCGACCGGCCTGCCGGTGGGCACCCCGGTCTGCGCCGGCACCGTGGACGCCTGGGCGGAGTCGGTGAGCGTCGGCGTCCGCGCCCCCGGCGACCTGATGCTGATGTACGGCTCCACCATGTTCTTCGTCCAGCAGTTGGCCGCGGTCGCCCGGCACCCGCAGCTGTGGAACACCGCCGGGGTCGCCCCGGACACGTACTGCCTGGCCGCCGGGATGGCCACCTCGGGCAGCCTCACCGGTTGGCTTCGCGAACTCGTCGGCGACGTACCGTTCGAGACCCTGGTCGCCGAGGCGGCGCGGGTGCCGGCCGGCTCCGACGGGTTGCTGCTGCTGCCGTACTTCGCCGGCGAACGCAGCCCGATCTTCGACCCGGACGCCCGGGGGGTGATCGCCGGCCTGACCCTGCGGCACGGCCGGGGTCACCTGTTCCGGGCCGTCTACGAGGGCATCGCCTACGGCATCCGGCAGATCCTGGAACTGCTCGACACCCCGGCCAACCCGGTCCAGCGGCTGGTCGCGGTGGGCGGTGGCACCCAGGGCGGGCTCTGGACGAAGATCGTCAGCGACGTCACCGGCCGGGAACAGGAGGTGCCGGCGGTGACCATCGGGGCCAGCTACGGCGACGCCCTGCTGGCCGCGATCGGCGCCGGCCTGGTCGCCCCGGACACCGACTGGACCCGCCCCGGCGAGATCGTCCGCCCCGACCCGTCAACGGCCACCACCTACGACCCCCTCTACGCCGCCTACACGGCGCTGTACCACTCCACCCGCCCCCAAATCCACCACCTAGCCACCCTGCAAGGAAGGGCCCCCTGTTAACGCTTTCTGTATAGCGGGACACCCCTCTAACAAGGGGCGCTGATCCCCGCAGCCCGGCCTCGGCTCCCACGCCTTCCAAGGTGAGAGGGGTGACCTTCTCTACCGTATGCGTTAATAGGGGGCCCTTCCTTGCATCCAGGGGGGTGGGAGGGGGGATCGTGAGCTGTCCGGCGGGGCTGCCGGAGGAGCGGCGGGTCGACGAGCCGGCCAAGGACAGCGGGTACGGGCGGTCGGCGTACCAGCGGGACCGGGCCCGGGTGCTGCACTCGGCGGCGTTCCGCCGGCTGGCCGCCAAGACCCAGGTGCACACCGCCGGCAGCGACGACTTCCTGCGTACCCGGCTGACCCACTCGCTGGAGGTGGCGCAGATCGCCCGGGAGATGGGGGCCCGGCTGGGCTGCGACCCGGACGTGGTGGACACCGCCGGGCTGGCTCACGACCTGGGGCACCCGCCGTTCGGGCACAACGGGGAGGCCGCCCTGGACCTGCTGGCCGCCGGCTGCGGCGGGTTCGAGGGCAATGCACAGACGCTGCGGGTGTTGACCCGGCTGGAGGCCAAGGTCGTCGCCGCCGACGGCAGCTCCGTGGGGCTCAACCTGACCCGGGCCACCCTCGACGCCACCGGCAAGTATCCCTGGCCGCGCCGCCCGGGGCAGCGCAAGTTCGGGGTGTACGCCGACGACCGCCCCGTCTTCGACTGGCTGCGCAGGGGAACACCGGAGCCGACGGCCCGCGACCCGGAGGCGGCGCGGCGCGGCCTGGAGGCGGCGCCGGAGGCGGTGCGGCGGGGCCTGGAGGCGGCGCCGGAGGCGGTGCGGCGGGGCCTGGAGGCGGCGCCCGAACCTCGGCGGTGCCTGGAGGCGCAGGTGATGGACTGGGCCGACGACGTGGCGTACTCGGTGCACGACGTGGAGGACGGCGTACACGGCGGTTATGTGGTCCTGGGGCCGTTGTTGGCCGATCCGGCCGAGCGGGCCGCGCTCTGTGCGGACGTCGCCGCCACCTACTCCATCGAGAGCGCCGCCGACCTGGCCGGGGTGCTGGCCGACCTGCTCGCCGAGCCGGCGGTGGCCGGGTTGGCCGGCTACGACGGCAGCCATCGCGCGCAGGTCGCCCTGAAGGCCACCACCAGCCTGCTGACCGGCCGGTTCGTGGCCGCGGCGGTGGCGGCGACCGAGGCCCGGCACGGCCCCGGACCGCACCACCGCTACGCCGCGGACCTGGTCGTGCCGACCCGGGTACGCGCCCAGTGCGCGTTGCTCAAGGGGATGGCGTTGCGGTACGTAATGCGTCGACCCGGTGCCGAGCAGCGGTACGCCCGGCAGCGGGAGGTGCTCGCCGAGCTGGTGGCGGCGCTGGTCGCCGGCGCCCCGCAGGCTCTGGATCCGGTCTTCGCGCCGCTGTGGCGGGCCGCCGCCGACGACGCGGCCCGGCTGCGGGTGGTGATCGACCAGGTGGCCTCGCTTACCGACCCGGCCGCAGTGGCCTGGCACCGCCGGTTGACCGCCCGCCGCTGACCGGTGGGGGCGGGCCGGGCCGCTGCGCAGTTAGGGTAACCTAAGTGGCATGACGGAGCGCCCGAAGAAGGTCACGACCGCCCAGGTGGTACGCACCGAGCGGCCCACCCCCCACCTGGTCCGGCTGGTGCTCGGCGGTGCGGAGTTGGTCGGCCTGCCGGTGGGCGAGTTCACCGACCACTACGTCAAGCTGGTCTTCCCGGTGCCCGGGGTGACCTATCCGGAGCCGATGGAGCTGGCCGCGATCAAGCGGGACCTGCCCCGGGCGCACTGGCCACGGCTGCGGGCGTACACGGTGCGGGCCTTCGATCCGGTGGCCGCGGAGTTGACCATCGACGTGGTGCACCACGGCGACGAGGGGTTGGCCGGCCCGTGGGCGGCGGCGTTGCGCCCCGGCGACCCGGTGTACTTCGTCGGCCCCGGCGGGGCGTATGCGCCGAGTCCCACGGCGGACTGGCATCTGCTGGTCGGTGACGAGAGCGCGTTGCCGGCGATCGGCGCGGCCCTGGCGCGGCTGCCGCGCGGTGCCGCCGCCCGGGTCTTCGTGGAGGTCGCCGACGCGGCCGAGGAGCAGGAGTTGACCAGCCCGGGGGCGGTGGAGCTGACCTGGCTGCACCGGGCCGGCCGGCCGGTGGGCGAGGCGCTTGTCGACGCGGTCCGGGCGCTGGAGTTCCCGCCCGGCACGGTGCACGCCTTCGTGCACGGCGAGGCGACCTTCGTCAAGGAGCTGCGGCGGCTGCTGCGGGTCGAGCGGGGGGTGCCCCGCGAGCAGTTGTCGATCTCCGGCTACTGGCGGCGGGGGATGGACGACGAGGGCTGGCGCTCCACCAAGCCCGACTGGAACCGCCAGGTCGAGGCGGAAGAGGCCGCCGTCGGCTGAGCCCGACTGGCCGCCGTGAGCTGACCGTTTTGTCGGGCTGACCGAAATTCGAGCAGCTCAAACGAGGTCGTTTCCGCCAAACCCGTTCAGCGGTGGATCACCATGGGTATGGGCCGTACCCATGAGTGAAACGAGCAAACATGTCTGAGTCGACCGAGACCGCGACACCGGACGCGCAGCCGGGCGTGGACAGACGGCCCGATCCGGTCCTGCTCGCGCTGAGTATCGTCGGGGTGCTGGCCGTGGTGGCCTGGGGCTTCCTCGGCCGGGACTCGCTGGCCAGCTTCGGCGAGTCCGGCCTGAACTGGGTGATCGACACCTTCGGGTGGTTCTTCGTGATCGCGGCGAACATCTTCCTGGTGCTCGCCGTGGTGGTGGCGGTTTCCCGGTTCGGCCGGATCCGGCTGGGCCAGGACAGCGACGAGCCCGAGTTCAGCAATCTGGCCTGGATCGCGATGATGTTCGCCGGTGGGATGGGGATCGGGCTGGTCTTCTTCGCCGTCGCCGAACCGATCCAGCACTACGCCACCCCCGCGCCGGCCGCCGGGGTGGAGCCGGAGACCGGGCCCGCCGCCTCGGCCGCCATGCAGTGGACCCTGTTCCACTGGACCCTGCACCCGTGGGCGATCTACGCGGTGGTCGGGCTGGCCCTGGCGTACTCGATGTTCCGCAAGGGGCGGGACAACCGGATCTCGGCGGCCTTCCACCCGCTGATCGGCGCGCGGGCGGACGGGCCGATCGGCCGGGGCATCGACCTGCTGGCCGTCTTCGCCACCGTCTTCGGCACCGCCACCAGCCTGGGGCTGGGCTCGCTGCAGATCGCCGCCGGGCTCAACCTGGTCGTCGGGGTCGAGGAGAGCGACGTGGTCGAATTGGTGATCATCGCCGCGCTCACCCTGGCCTTCGTGCTCTCGGCCTTCTCCGGGCTGCACCGGGGGATCAAGTGGCTGTCGACCACCAACATCCTGCTCGCCGTCGGGCTGATGCTCTTCGTCTTCGTGCTCGGGCCGACGATCTACGTCCTGGAGGTGCTGCCGGCCAGCATCGGCGACTACCTGAGCAACCTGGTGAGCATGTCCACCCGGACCGGGGCTTTCTCCGACCAGGCCTGGCTGGGCGGCTGGACGATCTTCTACTGGGCGTGGTGGATCTCCTGGGCACCGTTCGTCGGCACCTTCATCGCCCGGATCTCCCGGGGTCGTACGGTGCGGCAGTTCCTGATCGGCGTCCTGCTGGTGCCCAGCGGGGCCAGCACGATCTGGTTCGCGGTGATGGGCGGCAGCGCGCTGCGGGCCCAGGCCACCGGCTCCCGGGATCTGGTCGCCGACGCGGCGGAAGGCTCCGAGCAGGCCCTCTTCGGGCTGTTGGAGTCGCTGCCGCTGGCCGGGGTGACCAGCGTGCTGGCCATGGTGCTGATCGGGCTGTACTTCGTCACCAGCGCCGACTCCGCCTCACTGGTGGTCGGCTCGCTGACCTCGCACGGCGCGTTGCGCCCGCACCGCGGGGTGGTGGTCGTCTGGGGCGTGCTGATCGGGGCCGTCGCCGGGTCGCTGCTGCTCGCCGGCGGGCTGGACGCCCTGCAACAGGCCACCATCATGGTGGCGCTGCCGTTCACCCTGGCGATGCTCTGCCTCGCCGCCGCCATGGTCAAGGAGATGTCCAGTGACCCGGCGGTGAACCCGCCGCCGTCCGGGGTCCGTCGGCGCGGTCTGCCCGAGGCGATCGGCGCAAGCCGGTCGTACGAGGAGGAGAACGCCCCTCCGGTACGGCGCTACCTGCGCCGCCGGGGCAACTGACCCGACCGTCCCGCGTCGCCGTGGCGACGGATCCGGCAGGTGGCCGGCGGGCCCCCTCCCGACCGGGGTGGGGCCCGCCGGCGTCGGCGGTGCGGGGGCGTACCCGAGGCGACGGCGATCATCGGCGCAGGGCAGGATGGAGCACCGAGGGGGTGGTGCGATGGCTGGGCGGATCCGGGACGAGGACATCGCGCTGGTCCGGGAACGCACCGCGATCGACGACGTGATCTCCGAGACGGTGACCCTGCGGTCGGCCGGCGGCGGCAACCTCAAGGGGTTGTGCCCGTTCCACGACGAGAAGAGCCCGTCGTTCAACGTCTCACCCGGGCGCAACGTCTGGTACTGCTTCGGCTGCGGCGCCGGTGGCGACGCGATCAAGTTCCTGATGGATGCCGAGCACCTCAGCTTCGTGGAGTCGGTGGAGCGGCTCGCCGCCCGCGCCGGCATCCAGCTGCGGTACGTCGAGAACGAGTCCGGCACCCCCCGGCCACGGACCCAGCCGGGGCAGCGGCAACGCCTGGTCGCCGCGCACGCCGCCGCCGTCGAGTTCTACCAGGGGCAGCTCGGCACGGCCGGGGCCCGGGTGGCGCGGGAGTTCCTGGCCACCCGGGGCTTCGACCGGGCCGCCGCGCTGCGGTACGGCTGCGGCTTCGCCCCCGACGGTTGGGACCTGCTCACCAGGCATCTGCGTCAGCAGGGCTTCAGCCACGACGAGCTGGTCACCGCCGGGCTGTCCCGGCCGGCGCGCTCCGGCTCGCTCATCGACCGGTTCCGCCGCCGGCTGCTCTGGCCGATCCGGGACCTGACCGGCGACGTGATCGGCTTCGGGGCCCGCCGGCTCTTCGACGACGACGACGGCCCGAAGTACCTCAACACCCCCGAGACCCCGATCTACAAGAAGTCGCACGTGCTGTACGGGATCGACCAGGCCAAACGGGAGATCGCCAAGCAGGGCAAGGTGGTCGTGGTCGAGGGGTACACCGACGTGATGGCCTGCCACCTGGCCGGCGTACCGACGGCGGTGGCGACCTGCGGCACCGCCTTCGGCGCGGACCACATCGGGGTGCTGCGCCGGCTCCTGCTGGACAGCGACGAGGTGGCCGGCGAGATCATCTTCACCTTCGACGGGGACGCCGCCGGCCAGAAGGCCGCGCTGCGGGCCTTCGAGGACGACCAGCGCTTCGTCGGGCGTACCTTCATCGCGGTCAGCCCGGACAGCATGGACCCGTGCGACCTCCGCCTGGCAAAGGGCGACCTGGCCGTGCGGGACCTGGTCGCCCGCCGCGAGCCGCTTGTCGACTTCGCGCTACGCCACGTGATCAACCGCTTCGACCTGGACACCGTCGACGGCCGGGTGGAGGCGATGCGCCGGGCCGCCCCGCTGGTGGCCAAGATCAAGGACCGGGAGAAACGCCCCGAGTACGTCCGCAAGCTCGCCGGTGACCTCGGCATGGAGATCGAGCCGGTGCAGCGGGCCGTGCTGGCCGCCGGTGACGGCCGTGACCCGGGGCAGCCGCCGGCCCGGGGGGCGAACCGCCCGGCACCCACGGCGGCGGACGGGCCGCAGTCGATGGTGGAACGGGAGGCGCTGAAGCTCGCCCTCCAGGTGCCGGTGCTCGCCGGGCCGATGTTCGACACCGTCGAGGCGGACGCGTACCGGCATCCCGTACACCTGGTGGTCCGGGACGCGGTGGCGGCGGCCGGGGGAGCGGCGGGGGAGACCGCGGCGACCGGTGGCGCCAACTGGATCGCCTCGGTCCGCGACGCCTGCCCCGACCTGGCCGCCCAGGCCCTGGTCGGCGAGTTGGCGGTGGAGCCGTTGCGGATCGACGGCGAGCCGGATCCCCGGTACGTCTCGGTCACCATGGCCCGGTTGCAGTGGGCCGCGGTCACCGGTCGGATCCGCGACCTCAAGTCCCGGATCCAGCGGATCAACCCGGTGGCCAACAAGGACGAGTACTTCGCCCTCTTCGGGGAGCTGCTCTCGCTGGAGCAGCACGCGAGGGCGCTGCGCGAGCAGGCCGCGGGAGGACTGTGATGGGACTGTTCCGACGCCGGCGCAAGCTCCCGGCGACCGACCGGCCCCCGCTGGAGCGGGACGAGCGGGTGCTGGCCTGGGCGGCCGTCGGCAACGGCGAGGGCGACGGCGTGGTGGTCGCCAGCAACCTCGGGCTCTGGCTGCCCGGCCGGGGGCAGCGGTTGGGCTGGCACGAGATCATCAAGGCCACCTGGTCCGGGCGGGAGTTGGGCGTCATCCCCGGCGAGCAGGCCCACGAGCGGGACGGCTACCTGGTGGTGGCGGACCTGCCGGTGGAGCGGTACCTGCTGCTCGACCCGGGGGACCTGCCGCACCAGGTACGGGCCCGGGTCACCAACTCGGTGGCGTACACCCAGCATCACGCGGTGCCCGGCGGCGCCGGCCGGATCGTCGCGCGGCGGGTGCCCGGGGTGGACGGCCTGACCTGGACGGTCCGCTATGATCCCGGCACCCCGGCCGAGGACGAGGCGGTGCGCGCCGAGACCGACGCGCTGGTGGCCGCCGCCCGCGCCGCCACCGCCCCCGCCAACCTCTGACCGTGAGGATGTAGGAGCGGGTCCGGCCCGGGTTGTGATCGACCTCGCGGGATTGGGGGTGGTCCGCGACGGGTCATGGCTGCGGACGGTGACTATGGTCGGGCGGTGACCAGTGCGCAACCACTCATCCGGGCCCGGGGGCTGGTGAAGCGGTTCGGTGACTTCACCGCCGTGGACGGCATCGACGTCGAGGTGCGCGCGGGTGAGGCGTTCGGCTTCCTCGGGCCCAACGGGGCGGGCAAGTCCTCGACCATGCGGATGGTCGGTTGCATCTCCCCGCCCAGCGGCGGCCAGCTGCGCATCCTCGGCATGGATCCGGTGGCCGACGGCGCGGCGATCCGGGCCCGGTTGGGGGTCTGCCCCCAGTTGGACAATCTCGATCCGGAGCTGACCGTCCGGGAGAACCTGGTCGTCTACGCCGGGTACTTCGGCATCTCCCGCCGGGTGGCCCGGGCCCGCGCCGCCGAGTTGCTGGACTTCGTGCAGCTCACCGAGCGTGCCGACAGTGTGGTCGAGCCGCTCTCCGGCGGCATGAAGCGCCGGTTGACCATCGCGCGGGCGCTTGTCAACGAGCCGGACATCGTGCTGCTCGACGAGCCCACCACCGGGCTGGACCCGCAGGCCAGGCACCTGGTCTGGGAGCGGCTGTTCCGGCTCAAGCGGGAGGGGGTCACGCTGGTGCTGACCACCCACTACATGGACGAGGCGGAGCAGCTCTGTGACCGCCTGGTGGTGATGGACGGCGGCCGGATCGTGGCCGAGGGGGCACCCCGGGAGCTGATCGGGAAGTACTCCACCCGCGAGGTGGTGGAGTTGCGCTTCGCGACCGACTCGCAGCAGGAGTACGCCGACCGGGTGGCCGGGTTGGCCGAGCGGGTCGAGGTGCTGCCGGACCGGATCCTGCTCTACGTCACCGACGGTGACGCGGTGGTGGGACAGCTGTCCGGGGCGGGCCTGGCCCCGGCCAACGTGCTGGTCCGCCGCAGCAGCCTGGAGGACGTCTTCCTGCTGCTCACCGGCCGTACGTTGGTGGACTGAGGTGGTGGCGGTGACGAGCCGGCGGCCGGCCCGACCCCGGGTGCCGGCGTGGACCGTGCTGGTCTACTACCTGACCAACTACCGGCGGACCTGGCGGGCCGGGCTCTTCTCGTCCTTCTTCCTGCCCCTGCTCACCGTGGTCGGCTTCGGCCTGGGGGTCGGCTCCTACGTCGATCAGGGCCTCGACGGGGTGAGCTACCTGTACTGGATCGTGCCGGGCCTGCTCCTGGCCGGGATCCTGCAGGTGGCGGTGCTGGAGTCGACCTTCCCGGTGTTCAGCGGCTTCCAGTGGTCGAAGATCTATTTCGGTCAGTACGCGGCTCCGCTGCGGGTCGGCGACATCGTCGCCGGGCACCTGGCCTTCGTGGTGTTCCGGGTGCTCACCGCGGCGATCGCCTTCCTGCTGGTGACCGCGGCCTTCGGCGCGCTGCGGTCGTTCTGGGCGGTGGCCGTGCTGCCGGTGATCGTCCTGTTCACCCTGGCGATGATCACCCCGATCTTCGCGTTCAGCGCCTCGGTGCCGACCGACACCCATCTGACCATCCTGTTCCGCTTCGCGGTGCTGCCGATGACCCTGTTCAGCGGGGTGTTCTTCCCGGTGGAGTCGCTGCCGACCGGGTTGCGTCAGGTGGCGTACCTCAGTCCGCTCTGGCACGCGGTGGACCTCTGCCGGGCGGCCACCCTCGGGATGGCCCCGCAGTGGTCGATCGTCGGTCACCTGCTCTATCTCGCGGCCTGGGCGGTGGTCGGTTGGGTGCTGGCCCGCCGCGCGTTCCGCCGTCGGCTCGTCGTCTAGGAGGCGGTCTTGGTCGCTCTGGTGCTGCCCCGGCTGGTCGGGGTCCGGGATCTGGCCCGCCGCTCGGGCGCGGTGGCCGGGCGCAACGTCGCGGCGCTGCGGCCGGTCTACTGGGTGCTGCTGGTCTCCGGGCTGTTGGAGCCGCTGCTCTACCTCTTCTCCATCGGGGTCGGGGTGGGCAGCCTGATCGGTGATCTGACCCTGCCCGGTGGGCAGGTCGTCGGGTACGCCACCTTCGTCGCCCCGGCGATGCTGGCCGCCTCGGCGATGACCGGGGCGCTTGCCGAGACCACCTTCACCTTCTTCGGCAAGATCAAATACCTGAAGCTGTACGACGGCATGATCGCCACCCCGGTACGGCCCTTCGAGATCGCCCTCGGCGAGCTGGGCTGGGCGATGCTGCGGGGCAGCTCCTACTCGGTGGCCTTCCTGGTGGTGATGGTGGCGATGGGCCTGACCTCGCCGGTGCGCGCGCTGGTGGCGCTGCCCGCCGCGGTGCTCGTCGGGTTCGCCTTCGGCGCGCTCGGGCTGGCCTTCGCGACGTATCTGCGCAGTTGGCAGGACCTGGACCTGATGGGGTCGGCCCAGTTCACCCTCTTCCTCTTCTCCGGCACGTTCGTGCCCGCCGAGACGTACCCGACGGTGTTGCGCTGGCTGGTGGAGGTGACCCCGCTCTACCGGTCGGTGCACCTGATCCGGGACATCTCGATCGGTGCCGGCGGCTGGACCTGGCTGCTCGACGTCCTCTACCTGCTGGTGCTGACCGGGGTGGGGTTGCTGGTGGCGTCGCGTCGGATGAACGCCATCCTCTACCGGTAGGTGGTTACCGAGGTGGCCACCGGGGCAAGTCGGAGGGAACACCGCCGACTGCGAGGGAGCCTCGATGGCCGCCGCCGATCCTGCCGACCGCGACGCCCGTGACCAGCCCGGACCCGGGTCGGTGGCCGGCGACCGGAACCAGCCCGACGCCGGTGCCGAGACCGTCGACCGGCCCGACGCTGGTGCCGAGACCGTCGACCGGCCCCGGGCCGGTCAGGAGGCGGTCGGGCGGCCGGCAGGTCACCGGCCGGTCGGGCCGGACGACGGCCCGGACAGCCCCACCCAGCTGTCGGGTACCGGGTGGGTGGCGACGTTCCGGCGGACGGTCCGGGAGTTCTCCGAGGACAGCCTGACCGACTGGGCGGCGGCGCTCACCTACTACGGCGTGCTCTCCATCTTCCCCGGCATGCTGGTGCTGGTCAGCCTGCTCGGGCTGCTCGGCCCGAGCGCCACCCAGGGGGTCCGGGACACCGTCGGCCAGGCGGTGCCCGAACCGAACATCCGGCAGATCATCGACACCGCGATCACCCAGGCCCAGGAGAACGGCGGCCTGGCCGGGGTGGCGGCGGTCATCGGTCTGCTGGCCGCGTTCTGGTCGGCCTCCGGGTACGTCGCGGCCTTCATGCGTGCCTCCAACTCGATCTACGACGTGCCGGAGGGGCGACCGA
The DNA here is from genome assembly GCF_049179195.1 of Micromonospora sp. WMMA1923. Lineage (NCBI taxonomy): Bacteria > Bacillati > Actinomycetota > Actinomycetes > Micromonosporales > Micromonosporaceae > Micromonospora > Micromonospora sp. WMMA1923. Next base: position 4,193,236 of record NZ_JBMHLZ010000001.1, on the reverse strand, counting down.
TCTGGAAGACCCTGCCGATCCGGGTCGGGGTCACCGCGGTCGTCGGGGTGCTGCTGCTGGCCAGCGCGGTGATCGTGGTCTTCACCGGTCGCCTCGCCGAGCAGGTGGGTGACGCCATCGGGTTCGGGTCGACCGCCGTGACGGTCTGGAACATCGCCAAGTGGCCGGTGCTGTTGATGCTGGTCAGCCTGATGTTCGCGATCCGCTACTGGGCCTCGCCGAACGCCCGGCACGGCGGGTTCCGCTGGGTCAGCCCGGGTGGGGTGCTGGCGGTGCTGATCTGGCTGGCGGTCTCCGGCGTCTTCGCCCTGTACGTCAGCAACTTCGGCTCGTACAACAAGACGTACGGTGCGCTGGCCGGTGTGATCATCTTCCTGGTCTGGCTCTGGCTGAGCAACATCGCGATCCTGCTCGGTGCCGAGTTCGACGCGGAGCTGGAGCGCAGCCGGGCCATCGCGGCGGGTCACGCGCCGGACGTGGAGCCTTACGTGGAGCTACGGGACGACCGCAAGTTGCGTAAGAAGCGCAACTCCGCTCCTCCCCGCTGACCCGGGCGGGAGCCCGCACCGCACCGTGGGTTTCCGTGATCCACTTTTAGCTTTTGTTCGAACGGACAAAAGTTTGAATCAAAATGGCCGAAGCTCTGGACAGGCGACACGCGACGCTCCTACTGTGTCGAGCACAACACGTCGGGGTTTCCTCGATGTGACTGGCTCCTGTCCCGGAGGTGGGCTCGGTGCGGTCGGAGGACCCCCTACACGTACGGCTGTTGCGGCTGCTCCGCGACGAAGGGGCGGTGTCCCGGGCCGAGTTGGGTGACCGGCTGCAGATGCCCCGCCCCCGGCTACTCGCCGAGCTGGAGCGCCTGGTCTCCCTCGGCTACGTCGCCGAGGCCGGGCTCGCCGCCTCCCGGGGCGGACGACGCTCCACCCTGGTCGAGCTGAACCCGAAGCTGCGCTTCGCCGCGGTGGACATGGGTGCCAGCTCGATCGACGTCGAGGTGGTCGACGGCCGGCTGGAGCCGGTCGCCGCCTACGCCGAGCCGATCGACATCCGCTCCGGCCCCAAGGTGACCCTGCACCGGGTCAACGACCTGCTGCACAAGGCCAAGGTGGACGGGGCGTACGAGCGCCTGGACGCGGTCGGGGTCGGCGTGCCCGGCCCGGTGAGCTTCCGCGACGGCGTCCCGGTCTCCCCGCCGATCATGCCCGGCTGGGACCGGTTCCCCCTGCGTGAGCTGCTGACCCGGGAGCACGGCTGCCCGGCGGTGGTCGACAACGACGTCAACATCATGGCCATCGGGGAGCGGCACGGCGGAGTGGCCCACTCCGTCGACGACTTCCTCTTCATCAAGATCGGCACCGGCATAGGGTGTGGGATCTACCTCAGCGGTGAGGTCTACCGGGGCACCGACGGCTGTGCCGGGGACATCGGCCACATCCAGGTCGACCCGAACGGTCCGACCTGCTCCTGCGGCAACATCGGCTGCCTGGAGGCGCTGTTCAGCGGGGCCGCGCTGGCCAAGGAGGCGGCGCTGGCCGCCCGCAGCGGCGCGTCGCCCGCGCTTGCCGAGCGGTTCACCGCCCGGGGCGAGGTCACCGCCCTGGACGTCGCCGAGGGCGCCGTCGAGGGGGACGTGACCTGCATCAACCTGATCCGCGACGGCGGACGGCGGGTCGGCGGCGTGCTCGCCGGCCTGGTGAGCTTCACCAACCCTTCGATGATCGTCATCGGCGGGGGCCTCGCCCAGCTCGGCCACATCCTGCTGGCCGAGATCCGCAGCGTGGTCTACCGCCGCTCGCTGCCCCTGGCCACCGGCAACCTACCGGTGGTCCTGTCCGAACTCGGCCCACGGGCCGGTGTCGCCGGAGCAGCGGTGCTCGCCAGCGACGTCGCCTTCGGGGAGGCATCATGAGTGAACCGACCGAACCCCTGGTCCACGCCCCCGCCGGCACCGTCGCCGGCGAGGTGGTCCTACGACTGACCGATGTGGTCAAGACCTTCCCCGGCGTGCGCGCGCTCGACGGCGTGCAGCTGGAGGTGCGCGCCGGCGAGGTGCACTGCCTGCTCGGGCAGAACGGCGCCGGCAAGTCCACCCTGATCAAGGTGCTCGCCGGGGTCCACAAGCCGGACTCCGGGCTCATCGAGTGGCGTGGCGAGCCGGTGAGCTTCGCCAACCCGCAGGCCGCCATGAAGGCCGGCATCGCCACCATCTACCAGGAACTCGACCTGGTCGAGGACCTCTCGGTGGCGGAGAACGCCTTCCTCGGCCACGAGCCGAAGGTCGCCGGCTTCGTCCGCCGGGGGCAGATGGCCCGGCGTACCCGGGAGATCCTCGGCCGGCTCGGGCACGGCGAGATCCCGCCCAGCCGGATGGTGCGCGCCCTGCCGGCCGCCGGCAAGCAGGTGGTCAGCATGGCCCGGGCGCTCTCCCACGAGGCCCGACTGATCATCATGGACGAGCCGAGCGCGGTGCTGGCCCACGACGAGGTCGGCAACCTGTTCCGGATCATCCGGGAGCTGACCGCGCAGGGCATCGCGGTCATCTACATCTCCCACCGGATGGAGGAGATCCGGGAGATCGGCGACCGGGTGACCGTGCTCAAGGACGGCCGGACCACCGCGGCCAACCTGCCGGCCGCGGACACCCCCACCAAGGACCTGGTGGGCCGGATGACCGGCCGCACCATCGAGTACGTCTTCCCCGAGCGCCCGGCCGCCGACGCGGCGGCGAAGGAGCTGCTCAGCGTGGCCGGGCTCAGCCGGGCCAACGAGTTCCACGACGTCTCGCTCACCGTCCGGGCCGGGGAGATCGTCGGCATCGCCGGCCTGGTCGGCTCCGGCCGCTCCGAGCTGCTGGAGACGATCTTCGGGGCCCGGCGGGCGGACACCGGCACGATCCGGATGAACAGCCGGGCGCTGCGGCCGGGCAGCGTCGGCGCGGCGGTGAAGGCCGGCATGGGCATGGCCCCGGAGGAGCGCAAGAGCCAGGCGCTGCTGCTGGGTGAGCCGATCTACCGCAACGTCACGCTCGCCACCTTCAGCCGGTACGCCCGGCTCGGCTTCACCGACGTCGGCAAGGAACGGGCCGAGGCCAACCGCATCGCCGACGACCTGGAGCTGCGTCCGTTGGATGTCAACCGGGCGGTACGCACCCTCTCCGGCGGCAACCAGCAGAAGGTGGTGGTCGGGCGCTGGCTGCTCGGCGACACCCGGCTGCTGCTGCTCGACGAGCCCACCCGGGGCGTGGACGTCGGTGCCCGGGCCGAGCTGTACCAGGTCATCCGGGGGCTGGCCGCCCAGGGCGTCGGCGTGCTGCTGGTCTCCAGCGAGGTGCCCGAGGTGTTGGGCCTGGCCGACCGGGTGCTGGTGATGCGGGAGGGCCGGATGGTCCGCGAGGCACCGGCCGGCGAACTGGATGAGAACACTGTGCTCGACCTCGTCATGGCGGGGTCCTTGATGGAAGGCGCACCAGCATGAGTGAGGACGCTCCCACATCCACCGCCACATCGGAGCGTTCGGCGACGTTGCCGGCGCAGTCCCCGCCGGTCGACCCGGCCGAGACCCACGCGGCAGCCGAGAAGACCGCCGCCAAGCCCGGCCTCTCCTGGTGGCGCGGGAGCGGCGGTGAGGGCGCCAAGCGCAACCTCGGCCTGATCGGGGTGCTGGTGGCCCTGGTCGTCATCGGCATCGTGACCCGGCCCGACCTCTACTCCGACTCCAGCTGGGTGTGGGGGAACTTCCTCACCATCCTCAAGCTCGCCTCGGTGGTCGGCGTGGTCACCGTCGGGATGACCTTCGTGATCATCGGTGGTGGCATCGACCTCTCGGTGGGCGCGATCATCGCCCTGGCCGGGGTCTGGGCCACCACGGTGGCCACCCAGAGCTTCGGCACCGGCGGCATGATCTTCACCGCGGTGGTGGTCGGCATCTGCGTCGGCCTGGTCAACGGGGTGCTGATCTCGTACGGCCGGCTGGTGCCGTTCATCGCGACACTGGCCATGCTGGTGGCCGCCCGTGGGCTGGCCGCGCAGATCTCCGGCAAGCAGACCCAGGTCTCCGACAACGACTTCATCAACGGCATCGCCGCCAACAACCTGCTCGGCATCCCGCTGCTGGTCTACATCCTGGCCGCGGTGGTGATCGGCGGCTGGGTGCTGCTCAACCGCACCACCTTCGGTCGGCGTACGGTGGCCGTCGGCGGCAACCCGGAGGCCGCCCGGCTGGCCGGGATCAACGTCAAGCGGCACACCGTGCTGCTCTACGCCCTCTCCGGGCTCTGCGCCGGTATCGCGGCGATCATGCTCACCGCCCAGGCCAACTCGGCCCAGGCGGCGATGGCCAACCTGTACGAGCTGGACGCGATCGCCGCGGCCATCATCGGCGGGACGCTGCTCAGCGGTGGCCGTGGCACCATCGTCGGCTCCCTGCTCGGGGTGCTGATCTTCTCCACCATCACCAACCTCTTCGCCATCAACGGGCTCTCCACCGAGGCCCAGAACATGGTCAAGGGCGGCATCATCGTCGCCGCCGTGCTGATCCAGCAGATCCAGTACGGCAGCCTCGGCAAGTTCCTCAACCGCAACCGCGCCACCACCGCCTGACCCCGGGCGACACCCCGAATCCCCCGAACCCCCGCCCCCCGAACCCCCCGATTCCCACGCATCAACGGCGGTCACCCGAGCCGGTGGCCGGGCACGCTACACCCTTCTTCACCCCCACCACCTCATCCTGGAGGTCGTCATGACCCAGCACAGTCGCCGCCGCCTGCTGTTCGGCGGGGCCGCCGTCGGCGCCGGTGTCCTGCTCGCCGGCTGCACGAGCAACGAGGCCCAGCCGACCGAGGCGCAGACCAAGGCCGCCGACTCCGGCGGCAACAGCGAGCCCGGCCAGGCGGTGACCATCGGCTTCTCCGCACCGGCCGCCGACCACGGCTGGCTGGCCGCCATCACCAACAATGCCAAGGCGCAGGCCGACGCGTACTCGGACGTCACCTTCAACACGGTGGAGGCCGGCGCGGACGCGGCGGCCCAGCGGGCGGCGCTCTCCACGCTGATCGCGCAGAAGCCCAACGTGATCGTGATGCTGCCGCACGACGGCAAGGAGCTCAACGCCGCCGGCCTGGAGGCCATGCAGGCCGGCATCCCGGTGGTCAACCTGGACCGGGCCTTCCCGGACGCCAAGGCGTACCGGACCCAGATCCTGGGCGACAACTACGGCATGGGCGTCTCCGCCGCCAACTACATCATCGAGCAGATGAAGGCCAAGGGCGTCAGCGCCCCGATCATCGGTGAGATCCCCGGCATCGACGCCCTGGAGCTGACCCAGGAGCGGTCGCGGGGCTTCAGCGAGACCCTCGCCCAGGCCGGTTTCAAGGTGGCCAACCGCCGCCCGGCGGAGTTCACCGCCGACTCCGGCCAGCAGGCCGCCACCGGCCTGTTCCAGGCCCTGCCGAAGATCGACGCGATCTGGAACCACGACGACGACCAGGGCATCGGCGTGATGGCCGCGATCAACCAGGCCAGCCGTACCGAGTTCATCATGGTCGGTGGTGCCGGCTCCAAGAAGGCCATGGAGGACATCCAGGCCGACAACACGCCGCTGAAGGCGACCGTGACCTACAGCCCGTCGATGGCCTCCTCGGCCATCTCGCTGGCCCGGTTGATCGGCCAGAACAAGGGCATGTCGGACCTGGTGGAGCTCCAGGTGCCGAAGACGATCGTGCTCGCCTCCGAGACGATCACCAAGGAGAACGCGAGCAACTACCTCAAGCTCGGGTTCTGACACACCGGGGGGAGACCCACCTTGTCCACGACAGACAGAGAACTGCGGGTCGGCATGGTCGGCTACGCGTTCATGGGCGCCGCGCACTCGCAGGCGTGGCGCACCGTGAACCGCGTCTACGACCTGCCGGCGCGGGTCCGGATGGCAGCGATCTGCGGCCGGGATCCGGAGAAGGTGGCCGACGCCGCCGACCGGCTCGGCTGGGAGTCGCACACCACAGACTGGCGGGAGTTGATCGCTCGCGACGACATCGACATCGTCGACGTCTGCACACCGGGGGACAGCCACGCGGAGATCACCCTCGCCGCGTTGGCTGCCGGCAAGCACGTGCTCTGTGAGAAGCCGCTGGCCAACACAGTCGCCGAGGCCCGCGAGATGACCGCTGCGGCGGCCACCGCGCAGGCCGCCGGGATCCGCTCGATGTGCGGCTTCAACTACCGTCGGGTACCCGCGGTGACCATGATGCAGCAGCTGATCGCCGCCGGCCGGCTCGGAAAGATCCGGCACGTCCGCGCGGTGTACCTGCAGGACTGGATCGTGGATCCGCAGTTCCCGCTGGTCTGGCGACTGCAGAAGGACAAGGCGGGCTCCGGCGCGCTGGGTGACATCGGTGCCCACATCATCGATCTCACCCAGTTCGTCACCGGCCAGCGGATCGCCGGCGTCAGCGCGTTGACCGAGACCTTCGTCAAGCAGCGGCCGTTGCCGGGCGGGTCCAGTGGCCTGGCGGCCACCGGTCCGGCCGACGGGGCCACCGCGGCCACCGGTGAGGTCACCGTGGACGACGCGGCGGTCTTCGTGGCCCGACTCGACGGTGGCGCACTGGCCACCTACGAGGCGAGCCGGTTCGCCACCGGGCGCAAGAACGGACTGCGGGTCGAGGTCAACGGCTCGCTGGGCACCGTGGTGTTCGATCTGGAACGCCTCAACGAGCTGGAGTTCTACGACGCGACGCTACCCGCCGCCGAGCAGGGCTTCACCCGGATCCTGGTCACCGAGGGCGACCACCCGTACATGTCGGCCTGGTGGCCGCCGGGACACATCATCGGGTACGAGCACTCGTTCACGCACCAGATGCGGGACCTCGTCGAGGCGGTCGCCACCGGCGTCGACCCGGCGCCCTCCTTCGCCGACGCGTTGCAGGTCCAGCTGGTGCTGGACGCGGTGACCCGGTCGGCGGAGCTCGGTTCCTCATGGACCGAGGTGGAGCCGAGCCTGGCCGCCGTGGCCGGCTGATCCCCGGTTCCGGTGGCGGCGGGCACCTGCCGCCACCGGAACCGGATCGGAGAGTCCGGTCCGACCGGCGAGGGACCGGCCGCGGTTGCGCCCCGCGGCGGGTACGGGTCGGACCGGCGGGCGGGCTCCGGGCCAGCACGGCCCGGGGTACGCCCACAGGACGGTCGTCCGGTGCGGTCGACACGGGATTCCCCGACCGCACCGGAGGACCGCGAACGCGCGAGACGTCCGGTCGTCGCCGACGACCGGAGGGATGCGGGGGAGGCAGGGACGGAACGCCGAACCATCCCTGCCTGCCAGCCCCGTCCGTTCCCATGCCTGGGAATTCCGGCTAGCGTCGTTGCCGCCGACTCCGGCGCTGTCGTCGGGACCTCGGACGCGGTGAACGGACGGGGCCCATCCGCACCTGAACGGGAAGGAGCACCATGCGTACGGGTGTCTGGCTGGTAGGCGCGCGAGGTTCGGTCGCGACCACCAGCATCGTCGGGGCGCTCGCCCTGCGGGCCGGGCTCGCCGGTCCGACCGGCTGCGTCACCGAACTGCCCGAGCTGCGGGGGCCGGCCCTGCCGAGCTTCGCCGAGCTGGTCTTCGGCGGCCACGATCCGGTGCTCACCCCGCTGGCCAAGCGGGCCGAGACGCTGGCCGCCGCCGGGGTGGTCCCCGGCCGGCTGGTCGCCGCGCTCGCCGACGACCTGGCCGCCGTGGAGTCCGACCTGCGGCCGGCGCCGGTCGGCGGGACCCAGGCCGACCGGATCGCGGTCGTGGTGGCCGATCTGACCGAGTTCCGCCGTCGGCACGAGCTGGCCCGGATCGTGGTGGTCAACGTCTCCGCCACCGAGGCCGCCGTCACCCCGCACCCGGCGCACGCCGACCCGGCCGCCCTGGCCGAGGCGCTCGCCGGCCCGGACGAGGTGCTGCCGCCCAGCTCGCTCTACGCGTACGCGGCCTTCACCGCCGGCTGCTCCTACGTGGACTTCACCCCGTCGACCGGGGCCCGACTGCCGGCCCTGGCCGCTCTCGCCGCCGAACGCGGCCTGCCGTACGCCGGGCACGACGGCAAGACCGGCGAGACGCTTGTCAAGTCGGTGCTCGCGCCGATGTTCGCGATGCGTAACCTGGCGGTGCGCTCGTGGTCCGGCATCAACCTGCTCGGCGGCGGCGACGGGGCGACCCTGGCCGACCCGGCCGCCAACGCGGCCAAGGTGGAGAGCAAACAGCGGGTCCTCGGTGAGACCCTCGGCTACCAGCCGCAGGGTGACACCCGCATCGACTACGTCGAGGAACTCGGTGACTTCAAGACCGCCTGGGACCTGATCACCTTCGCCGGCTTCCTGGGCACCGGGATGCGGCTGGAGTTCACCTGGCACGGCTGCGACTCCGCGCTGGCCGCCCCGCTGGTGCTGGACCTGGCCCGGATCACCGCCGCCACGCACGCCGCCGGACGCAGCGGACCCCTGCCCGAGCTGGCCTTCTTCTTCAAGGACCCGATCGGCGCGCCCACCCACTCGCTGGCCGAACAGTGGGCCCTGCTGCGCCAGCACGTCACCCGTCTGCACGCCGCCGCCGAGGGCAGCGATGTCCCGGCTGAGTGACCTGGCCGAGCTGGTCCGGGCCCCGGCCGCACTCTCGGTACCCGGTGACGTGATCGCCGGTGCGGCGGCGGCCGGCACGCTCGACCGGCGTACCCCCGCCCTGGCCGGCGCGTCGGTCCTGCTCTACTGGGCGGGGATGGCCGCCAACGACTGGGCCGACCGGGACCTGGACGCGGTGGAACGCCCCGAGCGCCCGATCCCCAGCGGCCGGATCAGCCCCCACACCGCGTTCGGCCTGGCCGCCGGGCTGACCGCCGCCGGCCTCGGGCTGGCCGCTGCCGCCGGCGGCCGGCGCGCGGCGGCCGTGGCGGTGCCGCTGGCCGCCGCAGTCTGGGCCTACGACGTGGCGGCGAAGAACAGCGCCGCCGGCCCGCCGACCATGGCGCTCTGCCGGGGGCTGGACGTGCTGCTCGGCGCGGCCGGCGGGCCCACCGTCCGGGCGGTGCCGGCGGCGCTCACCGTCGCCGCGCACACCTGGACGGTCACCGCGCTCTCCCGCCGCGAGGTCAGCGGCACCGACGCCCGGCTGCCGCTGGGCACCCTGGCCGGTACCGCCCTGATCGCCGCCACCGCCGCGGTGCCGCCCCGGAGCCGGACCACGACGGCGGCCGGTACCCGCTGCGGGACGGCCGGCGGCGACCACGGTCGCACGGACCTGGTGGCGGGGGTGCGCGCGGCGCTGCCGGCGGCCCTGGCCACCCTCTACACCGCCCGGTACGGCACCGCGCAGGCCCGGGTGGTGGCCGAACCCACCGCCGGTCGGGTCCGCGCGGCGGTCGGCGCCGGCATCACCGGCCTGCCCGCCCTGCAGGGCGCGTTGACCGCCCGCGCCGGCGCGGGTCTGCTCGGGACCGCGGTGGCCGCCGCCGCCCCGCTGGCCCGCCGTCTGGCCCGCAAGGTCTCGCCGACATGACCGGGCCCGACGGCACCGCCGAGGCGGACCCGGCCCGGCTGCGGTTCGGGTACGGCACCAACGGTTTCGCCAACCACCGGCTCGACGACGCGCTCGCCGTCCTGGCCGACCTGGGGTACCAGGGCGTCGCCCTGACCCTGGACCACGACCACCTCGACCCGTTCGCCCCCGGGCTGGCCGCCCGGGTCGACGCCGTCGGTAGGCGACTGGCCGGACTGGGCCTCTCGGTGGTGATCGAGACCGGGGCCCGGTACCTGCTGGACCCCTGGCACAAGCACGCCCCGACCCTGCTGCACGACGACCCGGCCCGCCGGATCGAGTTCCTGCGTCGGGCCGTACGCATCGGTGCCGACCTGGGTGCCGAAGCGGTCTCCTACTGGGCCGGGGTACGCCCACCGCAGGTCAGCCCCCAGACCGCCTGGGACCGGCTGGTCGCCGGCTGCGCGGTCGTGGTGGAGGCCGCCGGGGCCGCCGGCGTACCGCTGGGCTTCGAACCCGAGCCGGGGATGCTGGTCGAGGACATCGCCGGCTGGCGGCGGCTGCGGGCCGCCCTCGGTGAGCCACCCGGCTTCGGGCTCACCCTCGACATCGGACACTGCCGCTGCCTGGAGTCGATGACCGTGCCGGACTGCGTCTACGACGTGGGCGAGCACCTGGTGAACGTGCAGATCGACGACATGCGGCGCGGTGTGCACGAGCACCTGGAGTTCGGCACCGGTGAGATCGACTTCCCGCCGGTGCTCCAGGCGCTCTCCGACGTCGGCTACCGGGGGCTGGTCGCGGTGGAGCTGCCCCGGCACTCGCACGCCGCCCCGAACGTCGCCGCCGCGTCGATCGAGTTCCTCCGCGCCGCCGCCGCGCCGGCACCCACCAGCACCCGCGCCGCCGTGGCGGCGCCCACCAGCACTCGCGCCGCTGCGGCGGCGCCCACCAGCACGAGGGGGGAGACCGGATGACACCGGACCAGCTGCGGGCCGCGTTGCGCGAGGTACCCGATCCGGAGTGGCTGGAGGCGGCGCTGCGGCAGGTGGCGGTCGACCCGACGGCGATCGAACGGCTCTTCCCGGGCGTCGGCCGGCGGTGCGGCCGGGGACCACTGCCCGAGCTGCCCGGTTGGACCGCCGACGACGCGGCCCGGGTGCTGCTGCTGACCGCGCTGCCCAGCGGGCAGGCCGCCCACGCCGAGGCGCTCTACCGGCAGGGTGACGCCGCCGAGAAGCGGGCCGTGCTGCGGGCCCTGCCGCTGCTGCCGATCGGCGCGGCCGGCGTACCGCTGCTGCACGACGCGATCCGCACCAACGACACCCGGCTGGTCGCCGCCGCCCTCGGCCCGTACGCCGGGCACCTCGATCCGGCCTCGTGGCGGCAGGCCGTGCTCAAGTGCGTCTTCATGGACGTACCGCTGGCCGTGGTCGCCGACCTCGACCAGCGCGCCGACGGCGAACTCGCCGCGATGCTCGCCGGACTGGCCGCCGAACGGCAGGCCGCCGGCCGGAGCATGCCCGTCGACGCCACCGGTCTGCTCGACCAACTCACCGCCCGGGAGGCGTGATGCGCATCTTCGACCCGCACATCCACATGACCTCACGGACCACCGACGACTACGAGCGGATGGCCGCCGCCGGGATCCGCGCGATCGTCGAACCGGCCTTCTGGCTGGGCCAGCCCCGTACCAGCCCGGCCTCCTTCACCGACTACTTCGACTCGCTGATCGGCTGGGAGCCGTTCCGGGCCGCCCAGTTCGGGGTACGCCACCACGCCACCATCGCGCTGAACCCGAAGGAGGCGAACGACCCGCGTTGCCGACCGGTGCTCGACCTGCTGCCCCGGTACCTGGACAAGGACGGCGTGGTCGCGGTCGGCGAGATCGGGTACGACTCGATGACCCCGGAGGAGGACGCCGCGTTCGCCGGGCAGCTCGCCCTGGCCGTGGCGTACGACCTGCCGGCGCTGGTGCACACCCCGCACCGGGACAAGGTCAAGGGCGTCGAACGGACCCTGGCGGTGGTCGCCGAGTCCGGCATCGCCCCCGGGCGGGTGGTGGTCGACCACCTCAACGAGGTGACCGTCAAGCTGGTCCGGGACACCGGCTGCTGGCTGGGCTTCTCCATCTACCCGGACACCAAGATGTCGCCGCCGCGGATGGTGGAGCTGCTGAAGACGTACGGCACCGAGCGGATGCTGGTCAACTCGGCGGCCGACTGGGGACGTTCCGACCCGCTGCTGACCCGGACCACCGGGGAGGCGATGCTGCAGGCCGGCTTCACCGACGACGACGTCGACCGGGTGCTGTGGCGCAACCCGGTGGAGTTCTACGGCCAGTCCGGGCGGCTGGACCTCAGCGACCTGGCGGACTCCGAGGCCACCTTCGAGGGCAACTCGATCCTGCGCGGCGGCAGCTGATGCGGCTGCGACACCGCGACGGCAGCACGGTCCACCTCGGCTACTGCACGAACGTGCACCCGGCCGAGGACCTGGCCGGCATCCTGCGGCAGCTGGACAGCTACGCGGTGCCGGTGCGCGAGCGCCTCGGTGGCGACCTGCTGGGGCTGGGGCTGTGGTTGGCCGCCCCGGTCGCCGCCGAGCTGGCCGCCGACGAGACCGCGCGTCGCCGGTTGCGCACCGAGCTGACCGTCCGGGGCTTGGAGGTGGTCACCCTCAACGGGTTCCCGTACGCCGCCTTCCAGGCACCGGTGGTCAAGGGCGCGGTGTACCAGCCGGACTGGACCACCGCCCAGCGGGTGACGTACACCCTGAACCTGGCCCGGGTGCTGGCGGACCTGCTGCCCGAGGACGCGGCGCGGGGCTCGGTCTCCACCCTGCCGCTGGCCTGGCGTACCCCGTGGGACACCGACCGGGCCGACGCCGCCCGGCGGCGGCTGGACGAGCTGGCCGCCGGCCTGGCCGCGGTGGAGCGGGAGACCGGTCGTCCGGTGCGGGTCGGCTTCGAGCCGGAGCCGGGGTGCGTGGTGGAGACGACCCGGCAGGCCGCCATGTTACTGTCCGGAATGGACACGACACGGTTGGGTGTCTGCCTGGACCTGGCGCACCTGGCCTGCGCCTGGGAGGAGCCGGCCGAGGCGCTGGCCCGGCTGCGCGCCGCCGACCTGCCGGTGGTCAAGGTCCAGGTTTCCGCCGCCCTGGAGGCGGCCGATCCGACAGCCGCCCTGGAAGCGGCCGACCCGACAGCCGCCCTGGAGTCCGCTGACCCCGGCAGCGCCGGGCAGTCCGGCGGTGACGGCGAGGCGTTGCGGCGGTGGGTGGAGCCGCGTTTCCTGCACCAGACCCGGGGGCCCGGCTGCGCGCACGGCGACGACCCGGCCGACCCGGCGTACGCCGCCGACGACCTGGACGCCGCGTTGGACGCCCGACTGCCCGGCCCGTGGCGGGTGCACTACCACGTGCCGCTGCACGCCCCACCGGAGCCGCCGCTGACCGCCACCCTGCCGGTGCTGCGTGCCGCGCTGACCGGCCTCTTCGCCGGCGAGACGGCCGGCTGCGACCACCTGGACGTGGAGACGTACACCTGGGGGGTGCTGCCGGCGGCGCGGCGGCCCGGCACCGATGCGGAGCTGGCTGCCGGGATCGCCGCCGAGCTGGCCTTCGCCCGTGACGAACTGGCCGCGATCGGCCTCGAGACCCCGGCTGGAGTACGCGCGTGACCAAGAAACTGGTGGTTCTGGACGTGGTCGGGCTGACCCCCCGGCTGCTGGCGCACATGCCGAAGCTGCGCGCGGTCGCCGACGGCGGGTTCACCGCGCAGCTCGGCACGGTGCTGCCGGCGGTGACCTGTTCGGTGCAGTCGACCTTCCTCACCGGCGAGCTGCCCCGTTCGCACGGCGTCGTCGGCAACGGCTGGTACTTCCGTGACCTGGGTGAGGTGTTCCTGTGGCGGCAGCACAACGCGCTGGTGCAGGGCGAGAAGCTCTGGCACACCGCGCGTAGGCTGCGCCCCGACTACACGGTGGCCAACGTCTGCTGGTGGTACGCGATGGGCGCGGACGTCAACTGGACGGTCACCCCGCGGCCGGTGTACCGGGCCGACGGGCGCAAGGAGCCGGACTGCTACACCGACCCGCCGGAGCTGCACGACGCGCTCACCGACAAGCTGGGCACCTTCCCGCTGTTCACCTACTGGGGGCCGGGCGCCGGCATTCCGTCGTCCCGGTGGATCTGCCAGGCCGCCGAGCAGATCCTCGCCGACCACTCGCCGGACCTGACCCTGGTCTACGTCCCGCACCTCGACTACGACCTGCAGCGGTTCGGGGCCTCGTCGTTGCAGGCCGCCGTCGCGGCCAAGGAACTGGACGAGGTGCTCGCCCCGCTGCTGGCGGCGGCCCGGCAACGGGACGCGACGGTGGTGGCCCTGTCGGAGTACGGCATCACCGACGTCTCCCAGCCGGTCGACATCAACCGGCTGCTGCGCGCCGAGGGGCTGCTGCGGGTCTACACCCAGGACGGCATGGAGCACCTCGACCCGTGGACGTCGCGGGCCTTCGCGGTGGCCGACCACCAGATCGCGCACGTCTACGTCAAGGATCCGGCGGACCTGCCGGCGGTGGCGAAGCTCTGCGCCGGGCTGCCCGGGGTGGCCGAGGTGCTGGACGCCGAGGGCAAGGCCGCGTACGGGCTGGACCACGAGCGCGCCGGTGAGCTGGTGCTGGTCGCCGAGGAGCAGGCCTGGTTCACCTACTACTACTGGCTGGACGACGCCCGCGCCCCGGACTACGCCCGGCTGGTGGAGATCCACCGTAAGCCGGGGTACGACCCGGCGGAGCTGCTCTTCGATCCGGCCGCGCCGGGGGCCGCGAAGCGTCGCGCCGGCATCGCCCTGGCCCGCAAGAAGGCGGGCATGCGGTACCTGATGAGCGTGGTCGGCCTGGACGCGGGCGCGCAGGCGGTACGCGGCTCGCACGGGCGGCTGCCCGCCGACCCGGCCGACGGTCCGGTGCTGCTCTGCTCCGACGCCGCCGCGGCCCGGGAGTCGCTGGCCGCCACCGAGGTCAAGGGGCTGCTGCTGGAGCTGGCCGGGCTGACGGAGGGCGGCGGGGCGTCGTGACGGTGACCGTGCCGGCCACCGACGCGGGGCAGTTACGGGCCCGGGTCGACGCCGAGCTGGCCGCCTTCCTGGAACGCCAGGGCCCCGAGTGGCCCGACGGCGCGCCCCGGGGCGTGTTCACCGCGTTGCAGCGGTTCGTGCTGGCCGGCGGCAAACGGGTCCGGCCGCTGTTCTGCTACTGGGGTTGGCGGGCGGCCGGCGGTGACGACGGCGACGAGATCGTGGTGGCGGCGGCGGCGCTGGAGCTGTTCCACGCCTTCGCCCTGATCCACGACGACATCCTGGACGGCAGCGACCGGCGGCGCGGTGAGCCGTCGGTGCACCGGCTCTTCGCCGACCTACACGCCCGGTCGTCGTGGCGCGGCGACCCGGAGGCGTACGGCCGCAACACCGCCCTGCTCTGCGGTGACCTCTGCGCGGCCTGGTCGGACCAGATGTTCCACGAGTGCGGGCTGGGCGTCGAGCAGGTGCACCGGGGGTACACGATGTTCGCCCTGATGCGGACCGAGGTGATCGCGGGGGAGTACCTCGACCTGGTCTCCGGGGTCGGCGACGGTTCGGTGGCCAGCGCCCTGACGGTGATCCGGATGAAGGCCGCCCGGTACACGGTGACCCGGCCGTTGCAGATCGGTGCGACCCTGGCTGCCGCCGGGCCGGACCTGGTGGCCGCGCTCGCCGACTTCGGCGACCCGTTGGGTGACGCGTTCCAGCTGCGCGACGACGTGCTCGGGGTGTTCGGTGACCCGTCGGTGACCGGCAAGTCGATCCTGGACGACCTGCGCGAGGGCAAGCCCACCGTGATGATGGCGTTGGCCCGCAGCGTCGCCGACCGGGCGCAGAGCGCCCGGCTGCGGGAACTCTTCGGCAACCCGGACCTGGACACCGCGGGCGCCACCGAGCTGCGCGAGATCATCGAGGCCACCGGCGCCCGCGAGAAGATCGAACAGATGATCCGGGTACGCACCGACGCGGCGCTGACCGCCCTGGCCGCCGCCCCGGTCCGGCCGGAGGCCCGCGCGGCGCTGGCCGCCCTGGCCGAGCACGCGGTGGACCGCCAGCACTGAGCCGTCCGCGCCGGCGGTGTCGCTGAGCCACCCGGACCCGGCCGGCGGTGTCGGGGAACGCGAAGCGGCCTTCCGTAACCCGCGCGCGGGGCCCTAGAGTGAGGGCGGCGACCGTGCAGGTGGCCGGTGACCCGGCGGGAGGCGCAACCCGTCGGGCCCAGGTGCGTGTGGCACCCACCGGCGGCTCCGTGCGGGTCGCCGGCGGTACGGCCCGGCCCGTTCCACCCTCGCCCCGGTCCGCCCAGGGAATCCCCCATCACCAGACAGGGGAGAAGGACACATGGCGCGACCCATCACGCTCTTCACCGGCCAGTGGGCCGACCTGCCCTTCGAGGAGGTCTGCCGGCTCGCCTCCGAGTGGGGCTACGACGGCCTGGAGATCGCCTGCTGGGGCGACCACTTCGAGGTCGACAAGGCCCTCGCCGACGACTCGTACGTCGAGCGCAAGAAGGAGACCCTGGCCAAGTACAACCTCCAGGTCTTCACGATCTCCAACCACCTGGTCGGGCAGGCCGTCTGCGACCACCCGATCGACGAGCGCCACCAGGACATCCTGCCGGCGCGGATCTGGGGCGACGGCGAGGCCGAGGGGGTCCGGCAGCGGGCCGCCGAGGAGATCAAGGACACCGCGCGGGCGGCGGCGAAGCTGGGTGTGCAGACCGTCGTCGGCTTCACCGGCTCGTCGATCTGGCACACCCTGGCGATGTTCCCGCCGGTGCCGCCGGCCATGATCGAGCGCGGCTACCAGGACTTCGCCGACCGGTGGAACCCGATCCTCGACGTCTTCGACTCCGTGGGCGTCCGCTTCGCCCACGAGGTGCACCCGAGCGAGATCGCGTACGACTACTACACCACCAAGCGCACCCTGGAGGCGATCGACCACCGGCCGGCGTTCGGGCTGAACTGGGACCCGTCGCACTTCGTGTGGCAGGAGCTGGACCCGGTGAACTTCATCTTCGACTTCGCCGACCGGATCTACCACGTCGACTGCAAGGACGCCAAGGTGCGCACCGGCGACGGGCGGCGCGGCCGGCTCGCCTCCCACCTGCCCTGGGCGGACCTGCGGCGCGGTTGGGACTTCGTCTCCACCGGACACGGTGACGTGCCGTGGGAGGACTGCTTCCGGGCGCTGAACGCGATCGGCTACACCGGCCCGATCTCGGTGGAGTGGGAGGACGCCGGGATGGACCGCCTGGTCGGTGCCCCCGAGGCGCTGCAGTTCGTCCGTCGGCTGGCCTTCGACGCCCCGTCGGCGGCCTTCGACGCCGCGTTCAGCAGCAAGGACTGAACAGCTAGAACCTAGCCGGGTACGACGAGACGGGCCGGTCGCCTCGCGGCGACCGGCCCGTTGTCACGCGTACGTCAGATGGTGCTGCCGTTGGTAGGCGTACCCGGGGTCTTGCTCCGGGCGGTGGTGGTGCTGCTGGTCGAGGCCGACGACGCCCCGGTGCCGGTCTTGGCGCCGACGGTGGCCGGCGTGGCCGGCTTCCCGGCGAACGCGTCGTCCGCGGCGGTCAGCTCCTGCTTGCTGCCGTTGGTGGAGAGCTTCTCACCCAGCTTCGAGTGGCCGAGCTTGTCCTTGCCCTCAGCGTAGAGCCGGTTCGCCTGGGCCTGCGCGACGCCCGCCGCCTCCTGCACGGTCGGGTGGTCGAGCACCTTGCGGCCCTGCACGACCAGCTCCTCGTACTTCTCCCGGCCTGCACGGGCGCCCAGGACGAATCCCGCAGCCAGCCCGCCAAGGAACATGATCTTTCCGCGCATGGCGGCTCCTTTCGTACCTGACGCCGTCACCCCGGTGCTACGACCCCGCCCCGGTGGCGACCCTTTCGCGCCTACGTCCTCTGTTGGCAGCTAACTACCCATCCTCCACCGGACTCAAGCATCCGGAGGCGGGGACGGTGATTTGTCTGCTTTCCCGGGTGCTCCGGCGGTGCCCGCCGCGCGCCAACCCCCACCACCACGACCGGGCGAAGTCCTGTACTCTTGTGCCGTCGCACGGTGCCGGAGACATCCGGGGCCGGACGCACTACGGTCCCCCGTAGCTCAATTGGCAGAGCAGCCGGCTGTTAACCGGCAGGTTTTTGGTTCGAGTCCAAACGGGGGAGCCACCGCACCCGATGCCCGTCGGCCATGCCGACGGGCATCGTCGTTTCCCGTCCCCGATCGGGCCCGCTCTGCCTGGTTTCGCCCCCGTAGCGCCCGGTCGCCCGGCAGGATGAGCGGCGTCTACTGGGACGCCCACCGCGTCGGACCCGTGGGAGCAGATGGCATGGCCGGTGCCCGGGGCCGCAGCCCGACCACCCTGATCGCGGTGGTCGTCGTGCTCGGCTGGCTGATCGTCGGCGCTGTCGCCGGGCCGTACGCGGGCCGCCTCGGCGACGTGGCGACCAACGACAACGCCTCCTTCCTGCCCGCCGCCGCCGAGGCCACCCGGGCCGAGGACCTCAGCGCGCAGTTCGTCGACCGGCGGACCACCCCCGCCCTGGTGGTCTACGAACGCGCCGCCGGGATCACCGAGGCCGACCGGCAACGGGCCGCCGCCGACGCCGCCCGGTTCGCCCGGGTACCCGGGGTGGTCACCCCGCTGCCGCCACCGATCCCCAGCCAGGACGGCCAGGCGTTGCAGGTGGTCGTGCCGATCGACGAGGCCGAGGGGGAGCGGATCGGCACCGTCGTCGACGAGCTGCGCACCATCACCGGCACCGGCACCGACGGGCTCGCCGTGCACGTGGCCGGCCCGGCCGGTCTGCTGGCCGACCTGATCGAGGTCTTCTCCGCCATCGACGGCACCCTGCTGGTGGTCACCCTCTGCGTGGTCCTGGTCATCCTGCTGGTGGTCTACCGCAGCCCGGTGCTCTGGATCGCCCCGCTGCTGGCCGCCGGGATGTCCTTCGCCCTCGCCGCCGTCTTCGTCTACCTGCTCGCCGACGCCGACGTGGTCAAACTCAACGGGCAGGCCCAGGGCATCCTCACCGTGCTGGTCTTCGGCGCGGGCACCGACTACGCGCTGCTGATCATCGCCCGGTACCGGGAGGAGCTGCACCGGCACGCGCGCCCCGCCGACGCGATGCGTACCGCCTGGCGGGGCGCCGCCCCCGCGATCGTCGCCTCCGGCGGCACCACCATCGCCAGCCTGCTCTGCCTGCTGCTGTCCAGCCTCAACTCCAACCGGTCGCTCGGCCCGGTCGCCGCCATCGGCATCGCCGCCACCCTGCTGGTGATGCTCACCTTCCTGCCCGCCCTGCTGGTGCTCGGCGGACGCTGGGTGTTCTGGCCCCGCCGCCCCCGCGTCGACCGGGCCGAACCGCAGGCCGAACACCCGTTCTGGCAGCGCGTCGCCGGCTTCGTGGCCCGCAGCGCCCGGCCGGTCTGGCTGGTCACCACCGTGGTGCTGGCCCTGCTCGCCATCGGACTCACCCAGCTCGGCGCGACCGCGCTCGGCCAGAGCCAGCTCTTCACCGACCGCACCGACTCGGTAGCCGGCCAGGAGGCGATCGCCCGGCACTACCCGGGCAGCACCGGCAGCCCGGCCACCATCTTCGTCACCGCGTCCAGCGCGCAGCGGGTGACCGAGGTGGCCCGGGGCGTACCCGGGGTGGCCGCCGTCGCGCCGGTCACCGGCAACCCGGCCGGCCCACCGCAGGGCGACGCCCCACCGAAGGTGGTCGACGGCCGGGTGGAGCTGGCGGCCACCCTGACCGACCCACCGGACAGCGACGGCGCCGAGCGGACCGTACGGGACCTGCGGGTGGCCGTACACGCCGTACCCGGGGCCGACGCCGTGATCGGCGGGTACACCGCGATCAACGTGGACACCGCCGACGCCGCCACCCGGGACCGCAACGTGATCATCCCGGTGGTGCTGGCGGTGATCGCCGTCATCCTCGCCCTGCTGCTGCGCGCCCTGGTCGCCCCGCTGCTGCTGATCGCCACCGTGGTGCTCTCCTACGCGGCCACCCTCGGCCTCTGCGCGCTGGTCTTCCGGTACCTGTTCGACTTTCCCGGGGTGGACGCCTCGTTCCCGCTCTTCGCCTTCGTCTTCCTGGTCGCGCTCGGCATCGACTACAACATCTTCCTGATGAGCCGGGTCCGGCAGGAGTCCGTCCGGCGGGGCACCCGCTCCGGGGTGCTGCACGGGCTGGTCGTCACCGGTGGCGTGATCACCTCCGCCGGGGTGGTGCTCGCCGCCACCTTCTCCGCGCTGGCCGTACTCCCGTTGGTGGTCCTTGTCGAATTGGGTGTCGCGGTCGCCATCGGGGTACTGATCGACACCATCGTCGTACGCTCGCTGCTGGTCCCGGCACTGGCGTACGACATCGGGCCCCGCATCTGGTGGCCCGGCCGGCTGGCCCGGACGCACCAGGGGGAGGACACGCATGCTCGCTGAGACCGACGTCGTGATCGTCGGCGGGGGCCTGGCCGGCCTGGCCGCCGCCCGCCGGCTGCACCGGGCCGGGGTGCCGTGGCGGCTGCTGGAGGCCACCGACCGCCTCGGCGGCCGGGTCGCCACCGACCGGGTCGACGGCTACCAGCTGGACCGGGGCTTCCAGGTGCTCAACACCGCGTACCCGAAGCTCGGCACCCTGCTCGACCTCGACCGGCTGCAACTGGGCTGGTTCACCTCCGGGGTGCTGGTCCGCCGCGGCGAACGCCTGCACCGGCTGGTCAACCCGCTGCGCGAACCGGCCGGCGCACCCGGCACCGCGCTGGCCGGCATCGGCTCGGTGACCGACCGGCTCCGCTTCGCCGCCCTGGCCACCGGCTGCGCCACGCTCCCGCCCGCCCGGCTGCTCGCCGCCCCGGAGACCACCGCCGAGACGGCCCTGCGCCGGGCCGGCCTCTCCGACACCATCATCGAGGAGCTGCTCCGCCCGTTCCTCTCCGGCGTCCTCATCGACCGGGCCCTGGAAACCTCCAGCCACGTGCTGGCCATGGTGCTGCGCTCGTTCGCCCGGGGCCGGGTAGGCGTGCCGGCCGACGGCATGCAGGCGCTGCCGCGCACCATCGCCGAGCCGCTGCCGGCCGACCTGATCACCACCGACACCCCGGTCGCCGAGGTCGCCCCCGGTCGGGTCCGCACCCAGGCCGGCGACATCACCTGCCGGGCCGTCCTGGTCGCCGTCGACCCCGCCACGGCACCCACCCTGCTGCCGGCCCTGCCCCGGGTACGCACCCACGCCTACACGACCTACTACCACAGCACCACCGAGCCGCCCCTTACCGAGCCGATCCTGCTCGTCGACGGCGACCGCCGGGAACTGGTAGCCAACACGGTGGTGCTGAGCCAGGCCGCCCCCACGTACGCCCCCACCGGACGGCACCTGGTCGCCACCTCGGTGGTCGGCCCGACGGCCCCACCCGAGCCGACCGTACGGGCGGAACTGACCCGGCTCTACGGCCGGTCCACCGCCGACTGGACCCACCTGGAAACCGTGTCGATCCCCGCCGCGCTGCCGGCCGCCGCACCACCCCAGGGCCACCTACGCAAGCCGGTACGCCTCGGCGACGGCCGCTACGTCGCCGGCGACCACCGGGACAGCCCCTCCATCCAGGGGGCCCTGGCCAGCGGTTGGCGGGCCGCCGGGGCGATCCTGGCCGACCTGCGGGCCGGCTGAGACCGGCCCCGGCCGGCGGCGGGTGGGACCGCCGGACCGGCTGCGCGCTGTTATTCTCGCGTTGCTCATCGTGCGGTCGCCGCCCGGCGGGAGCCCACCGGCCGGCCGAACCGCCGGTGGCCGACGATCGACCGGGCGGGTTAATATCCGGCGCGCGTTGTCGGGGCGGTAGCTCAGCGGGTTAGAGCAGGGGACTCATAATCCCTCGGTCGCGGGTTCGAGTCCCGCCCGCCCCACCACGTTGATCTTCCGCGCGGACCAGTCGACCCGGGTCGCCCAGCGGCGTCCTGCCTGGCCGCCGGACGCGGACGGTGGCTCGCCACGGATCGGCCGTTGGATGTACTAGCGTCGAGGGAATGAGGAACCGCGCTGCGAGGTACGAGCCACTGACGGTGGCACGCCTGGGTGCTCTGCTCGTGGGATCCGACGAGACGCGACGATGGCGGCTGGTAGCGGAGTTTCTTGAGGAGTACCGCTGGGAGCCAGCCGAGATGCGCGCCGGTCTCCTGGACCAGGAGCCAACGTCTACCGGTGACGAGCACTGGGATGTGTTCCTCGCGGCACTGGCCGAGCACTTGGCGGCCAAGGACGGGCGGGGTGCGCCGCCGTGGGTCGAGACACGGTCGTTGCGGCGGTTCTGGTTCCCCTTCAACACCCGGGCGGCCCGGGTCGACGCGGTGGTACACGCGCCAGCAGCGTTCCGTCGCCGGGGCGTGTACGTGTCGGCGCAGGAGTTGAACGTCGCGTGAGCCTCGATGATCCACTGCTGGACCGCACGGCGATCGGGGATGCCTTCCGGCGGCTCGGGGACCGGCTGGCGAGGCGAGGTGTGGTCGCCGACCTCTACATCTTCGGCGGGGCGGCGATGGCGTTGGCCTACGACGCGCGGCGGGCTACTCGGGACATCGACGCGGTGTTCCAACCTCATGGCATCGTGCTTGACGAGGCTCGTGCGGTAGCGGATGAACTCGGCCTGCCGCACTGGTGGCTCAATGAGCAGGCGAGTGCGTATGTCGCGCCGGGAGGCGATGCGACGGCTCCGCGCGTCTTCGACCACCCCGGCCTGCGGGTGTCGGCGGCATCTCCGGAGCATCTGCTGGCCATGAAGGTGCTTGCCGCACGGCGGCGGGACGCGGAGGACATCCGCTTCCTGGTTGACCACCTCGGGTTGAGCAGCGCGGAGCAGGTCCTCGCGCTGTGCGCGGAGATCTTCCCCGAGGAGGAGGTCCCCGGCCGGGCAAGACTCGTACTCGACGACGTCTTCGAAGACTCGTAGGTCCGTTATCGGGCTTTTCACCCCGCACGAAAACTGCGCAAGCGCAGCGGCAACGGCTCGCCGGCGATCGTGGCGGTGGCGGTGTGGTTCGCATGGTGGTACCTCCGGCCCACCGGAACGGATCTGATCACACCTTGAGGACGTCCACGTCGTACAGCGCTATCGACGCGTCGGGGGAGGCGAGGGTCAGCCCTTCGGTGATTGCCTGTGCCACCAGCATGCGGTCGAAGGGATCGCGGTGATGCGATGGCAGGCGGCCGGCGGCGATGGCGTGGGCGTGGGTCACCGGGATTTCCCGGAAGCCCATGTCTCTTACCCGCTCCGCGAGGTCGGGAGGTCCGGCGAGCTTCCCGGCGCCCTGTTTGATGGTGATCTCCCACAGGGTGACCGGGGAGAGGAAGGTGTCCGGCTCGTGGCGTAGTCGGTCGGGCAACTCGGTGCCGAGGGTCGCATCGCCGGTGCTGGCCCAGAGCGCGACGTGCGTGTCCAGCAGCAGATTCATGCGCCGATGCCGAAGTCGTCGGCGATCTCGGCCTTGGTCTGTGGTGAGTCCCAGTCACCGGAGAGGTCCAGTTGGCCGGCGAGAGAGCCGATCGCGGTGCGGTTGGCCCGCCGTACCAGCGGTACGACCTTCGCCACCGGGGTGCCCGCCCGGTCGATGATGATCTCCTCGCCGCGTTCCACCCGTTCGATGATGCGCGACAGGTGGGTCTTGGCATCATGCATGTTGTAATGCACGGCCTCCCCGCCGACTGAGCCATCATTCATGCATAATGCATGCATGGTGGCTCTGCAGATTCGGGACGTGCCGGAAGAGGTGCGCGATGCGCTGGCGGCTCAGGCCAAGGCGCGTGGGCAGTCGCTCCAGGCGTACCTGTTGGAGTTGGTGGAGACGCAGGCTCGGCGGTTGCGCAACACCGCGGCTCTTGATCGGTTCGCCGGCCGGTCGGACGGTGTCCGGTCCCTGCCGGGGGAGAGTGCCGCCGAGCTGGATGACCAGCGGGAGCAGCGCGGACCGTGGGGGAGCGCGGCGTGATCGTCGTGGACGCGTCGGTTCTGGCCGATGCCCTGGTTGACGACGGGTTGGTGGGCGACGCGGCGCGGGCGGAGCTGACCGGGGATCCGCACTGGGCCGCGCCGGGTCATCTGCTGGTCGAGGTCATGTCCGTGATCAGGGGCAAGGTCATCGGCGGGAAACTCGGCCTGACTCGGGCCCAGGAGGCGATCGAGACCCTGCCGTCGCTGGTCATCGACGAGGTGGGCGTCGCAATGCTGGTCGACCGGATGTGGCAGTTGCGGGGCAATGTCTCGGCGTACGACGCGGCGTATGTCGCGGCGGCGGAGTTGCTGGCCTGCCCCCTCGTGACCGGTGATGGTCGGCTCGCCAAGGCCAGCGGCGTCCGCTGCGAGATCCGACTGCTCGCGACATCCTGACAGTGCCTTCGAGAGGAAGCGGAGGGAAAGCTGATGAGCGACTTCCATGACTGGGACGACATCCGGGCCGAGTTGCACGATGGGGACGACGACGCGCTCGATGCGGAACGTGCCCGTACCGAGGCGTGGGTCAGTGCGTTCCACCTCGCCGAGGAACGCAAGCGTCTCGGTCTCACCCAGCGGCAGGTGGTCGAGCTGATGGGAGTCACGCCCGGCAGGGTTAGCCAGATCGAGAACGGCGACCTGGAAGCCAACGAGGTGGCGACTCTCAGCCGGTACGCACGAGCGCTCGGTGCCCGAATGCGGATCATCTTCGACTACGGCAGCGATCTCCGCCAGATCGCATGACGACGGCACGCGGCTGCCGCGGGGCCGTGCCCCTCGGCGGAGGGCGTGGTCCTCCACCTCATTCGTAGTGGTAGCGGCACTGCGCGATCTGCACTGTGTCGTCCATGATCCGGTATACGAGGCGGTGTTCCTGGTCGATGCGTCTCGACCAGAATCCCGCCCAGTTTCCGCGGAGCTGCTCCGGTTTGCCGATGCCCTGGTGGCCGTTGCGTCGGATGTCCTCGATCAAGGCGTTCACTCGTTTGAGCATCTGGCGATCTCGTTGCCAGGTCAGATAGTCTTCCCAGCCTCGTCCGGCGAACTGGACCTTCACGCTGCCGACGCCTCGCCTGAACTGGCGTCGGGGTCGATCAGGTCGTGCATCTCCCCACCCCCGTTACGCAGCTCTTCGACGGCTTCATTCAGACGGCGCGCGTTGGCGGGACTGGCCATCAGGTAGGCCGTCTCCTTCAACGACTCGTACTCGCGCAGCGAGATGATGACTGCGGCCTCCCGGCCGGAGCGGGTGACCACCACTTCCTCGGCGTCGTCCACGACATGGTCGAGCATCTTGGCCAGGTTCTGCCGGACTTCTGAGTAGGGAACGGTGCGCATGCTGCTGCCTCCCAAACGTTACGTACAATAAATTGTACAAGCATGCCGGGGTTGCTCGTCAGATGGTCCGACACAGGTATCCCCAGCATGACCCGGACCGGCCCCCGTGCGTAGTTACTGAGCCGCCACCGCGTCGTACAGGACTTCGAGGCGGACGGCGACGCGCAGGCACCATGGTCGGGCGCACGCCGCCGGGCCGGCGCATTCCGGTAGGTGGCCGCGTACCCACATCATTCCCACCGGCGCGTCGCCGGCAGACGCGATCGCCACGGCCACCGTCCGCACCTCCAATGGCACGGTCCCGGGCAGACCCAGGTGCGACGCCCAGTCACCGGCGGCCAGGGACAGTCGCGTACCGGTCGGCACCCTCACCACGCACCGCGCATGCCGGCGGCCTGCGCCACGGCCAGCAGGTGTGGGCTCGGCCGGGGCGACCCGGTGAGCACCTGGGCCAGGACCGTCCGCCCGGCGGGGCGTACCCGTACCTCGGCGGGTGCGAGTCGGTCGGCGTCCAGCAGGGCCCGCCCGGCCGCTGCCGGATCGCCGGTGGCCAGGTGTGCCGGTGCCATGTCGATCAGGTACGCCGCCCGGTGCTCGACGGGCAAACTCCACCATCGATCTTGTACGGCCAGCGCGGCGTTCAGCTCCACGGCACCGCTCACGTCTTTCAACGCGACCGCTGCGGTGACCCGAGCCGCCTCGACCGCCGCCCGCTCCGGACTGTCCGGCCCGGTCAGGGTCGTAGCTTCGGCAACCAGCTCCCGGACCGTGGGTGGGTCGTCGTGTTCGGCGGCGGCAAGCGCGGCCTGGACGAGCAGCGCCGCGCAGGCTGACCGTTCGGATGACGTACCCGCATCAGGGGTTAACGGGGCGATCTGGTGGGCGGCGGTGATCGTCGTTTCGAACGCGGCCCGGTGCCGGCCGGCGGCCCGTAGGGCGGTGCCGAGTGGCAGGGCCGCTGCCGCTTCCAGGAGTGGTTCGTCGGTGGCAGTGGCTACGGACAGACCCCGGTCGGCTGCCAGCCACGCCAGATCGTGGACGCCGAGTTTGACCAGGACCAGGGCGGTGAGCCGGTACGTGCGCACCTGTAACCCTGGCCGTGCCCGGGCGGCCAGGTCATGGCCGTCATCGAGCAGCCCGGGCAGTAACCGGAGCAGTGCCGGGTACTGGGCGTGCTGGTACATGGCGTCGGCGTGCACGATCCGCGCCCGATGCTTGTACGGGTCAACCGGAACGTGATCGGCGGGCAGCCGCAGGATGCCCGGGTGTCGGGTGAGCGCCGCTCGAACCGGGTCGACCCCGACGTCCGGGTTGCTGATGGGCTCGACCGGGGTGGGCGGGTTGGTGTCGTCGACGAGGACGTCCGCCGTCACGCCGAGGGTGTCGGCGACCTCCTGGAGGACCGACCACTTGTCGAGGCGGCGTACTCCACGTTCGACCTTGTCGACCCAGCTCTTGGACTTGCCGAGGCGGTCGGCGAACACCTGCTGCGACATGTTGCGCCGCGCCCGCCAGTACGCCACCCGCCGGCCGACCGGCAGATCGTTGGTCACGACGCCACCCTGGCGAGTTGAGCCCGCCACCAGTCCACCTCGCGGCAGGTGGCGACCGTGTCGGCGGTGCACCGCCAGCAGGGGTGACCGGCCTCGTGCTCGGCCAGGACCCGACGGGCGACCACGGCTATCGAGAGCGGGTCGGTCGGCTCGTCGACGCTCACCGCCGACCTCTCCGTCCGACGCGGACGGCCTGCGTGGTGTCGTCGAGCGGAGTCCGCTCGGCGGCGGCCTGATCGAGAATCCGCCGCCTGGCCGCCTCCCGTTCGGCGACCTGATCGACAATCTTCGCCGGTATCTCCGGATCGGGCTGCCGCTGGGCACGTTCAGTCATCGCCATCCCCTACGTCTGGTGCCGGGGAACGGCTTTACTCAGGCGCGCACCCCGGAGAGATTTGGAGGCGGCGGTGGTTGCACACATCGCTGGATCGGAAGGGCCACCGCCGCCCTACCTGAGAAGGTAGGGCGGCTTCAGTGACGAGTTCCTAACAGTCAGTTAGGAATTGTCCGGGTCTAGCGGATCGATCCCGAGTCGCACCGCCAGGTCCCGCAGCTCATCTGATCCGCGTCGGCGGGCGTCCCGCACCATCTGGCCGGTGATCTCCCGTACCTGCGTACGCGACCGTAGTTCCTGCGCCGAGATGTCATCTGCCGCCAAGAACTGTCGCACGGCCCGCTCGCTGTCGCCGGCAAGGTAGTGGCCCCGGCCAGCGTCGATGTGCAGACGAGCCCTCCGCTGAGACGCCCGTAGGGCGGTCCGGTCGACGCGCCGGGCGTACTCCGGCGCCCGCTCCGGCTCGCCGTTCTCCAGGGCGATGGCCACCTGCCACGTCGTCACGTTCGCTGGCGAGAACTCCATCCGCCACCGGTCCGGCCCGTTCGCCCGGCGCAGTGCGTCATCCGCTTCCGCGTAGTGGGTGGCCGCATCGTCACTGCGGCCGAGGCCTGCGGCGGAGATCGCCGCGTGCAGGTGCAACAGCCCGTACCAGGAGGCCATGTCCCCGGTGGCAGTGTCGCCGACCTGCTCGGCCGCCGTGGCGGCCAGGGTGAGGGAGCGCCGCTGCGACCCGCCGGTCAGCGCGACCTGGGCGGTGGCGAAGTTGGCGGCTGCGATCTCGTCGGGCTCACCGAGCTGGCCGGCGGCGAGCTGGGCGCGCTCGGCCAGCCGCATGGACAGGTCGACGTGCCCGAGGCTCTTGAGCCCGACCGCGCCAGCGAACGCCACCCGAACGAAGAGGGACAGGCCCTGTCGCTCCGTCGCCGCCACGCGGGCCAGCTGTCGAGTGTCCGTGACCAGGCCGGGAAGCATCGCAGCGTACGCTACGTAGTCACAGGCCATCCGGGCCCGCATGACCTCCTGGGCTCGCCGGACAACGTCGTCGACGTCGGGCAGTGGGCCGTCCGGATCCTCGTCGAGCGCCCGCCGAATCCCGGGGGCAGCCGAGTAGACGGCCAACTCGGAGGCGTCACGAGGCTGCCGGGGCTGTGCGGTCAGATCTTCGACCCGCACACCCAGGGCGGTCGCCAGTGCGATGATCAGGGACCGCTTCGTCACGGCACGCTTGCCACCTTCGATCATGGCGATGTACGGGCCGCTCACTCCGACCCGATCGGCGAGCTGTTGCTGGGTGAGGCCGGCGGTCGTTCGCCATTTCGAGATGCGCAGTCCGATGTAGTCGGCCACGATGCTCCTCCCGCACGAGGTGCTGCCCGGAGTCCGCACGAATCCAGGGCTGTGCATCGACCGTACGTGGTGTGATCGATGGCTGCTACTGTGACTCGCACGTAGAGGGGCCGGACCGCACTCCGGCCCCGCCGTTATGGTGCACGAGGCCTTGCCGCGCAGCTGCCGGGGAACGTTGTGGATGTGGCCTTGACTTCGACATTGGCGGTGTCCCCGTCCGACTCGCGCAGCGTACGTATCAGATCGTCCAAGTCCTCGGCGATGCACGAAATGTCACTGCACCCGCGTTACATTTCAAGGTTCGGGGATCACACTTGACGTTGCCGGATCGGAGTCAGCGGGCCTCGCCCCGGCGATCGTGACAATGTGCTTCGCTGTTGGTTACCAGGGCTGCTCGTCACGCATCGCCGCGAGTGGTAGGCCTTGTCAGCGAAGGTCATCATGGTGGCGCTGTCCGGGCCGGTCAGCGTCGTGGCTTCGCCGATCAGCTCCCGGACCGTGGGTGGGTCGTAGACGTACGGCGGGAGGATTCGGGGAACACCGCGGGCGTGCCCGTCACCGGATCGGGCACGACCCGGCAGGACAGCCCGAACACCTCGGCGACGAGGTCCGGGGTGAGCACCGTCGACGGGTGACCGGTCGTGGTGACGTGACCGTCGCGCAGCACCACCAGGTCGGTTGCGTAGCGGGCCGCTTGGTTGAGGTCGTGCAGGACGGCGACCACGGTTCGTCCACCGGCGTGCAGGTCGGCAAGCAGGTCGAGAACCTCGTACTGGTGGGCGATGTCGAGGTAGGTGGTCGGTTCGTCGAGCAGCAGGATCGGGGTGTCCTGCGCCAGCAGCATGGCCAACCAGGCGCGTTGCCGCTGGCCCCCGGAGAGTTCCGCCAGCATCCGGTCGCCGAGCTCGGTGGTCCCGGTGACGGCCAGCGCCGCGGTGACCGCCTGTTCGTCCTGCGACGTCCAGCGGCTCAGCGCCGACCGGTGCGGATGCCGTCCGCGTAGCACCAGATCGGTGACGGCCATCCCGGCCGGTGCCTCGATGCCCTGGGGGAGTAGCCCGACGGTGCGGGCGTACTGTCGCCGGCTGTAGCCGCGGATGTCGCGGCCGAGGACCGCGACCCGGCCCTCGCTCGGCCGCAACACGCGGGCGACGGTACGCAACAGGGTCGACTTTCCGCACCCGTTCGGTCCGATGAAGACGGTGAAGCTTCCCTCGGTGATCCGTAGGGAGACGTCCCGGCAGACGGTTCGACGGTCGTAGCCGACGGTGACCGAGTCCAGCTCGATCGCGGGTGGGGTGGTCATGGTTGCCTCCGAGGCGGCGGATGCGGTGCGAGACGGGGGCGGCTCACCTGGTTCTCCCTCGCCAGGTCCAGGCCAGGACGAGAGCCAGGTAGCCACCGCCGACGACGCCGGTGACCGCGCCGACGGGCAGCTGTTGCCCGGGGACGAGTCGTTGGGCGAGCTGGTCGGCGGCGAGCAGCAGGGCGGCGCCGAGTACCGCGCTCGTGGTCACCAGGGGAGCGGCGACCCGGGTGAGCCGGCGGGCCAGGTGGGGGGCGGCCAGCGCGACGAAGCCCACCGGCCCGGCGCCGGCGACACCGACGGCGGTGAGCGCGACCGCCAGGGCCGTCGCGGTGAGACGTTGGCGGCGGACGGGTACGCCGAGGCTGAGTGCCTTGTCCCCGCCGTTCTCGATGAGTCGCAGTCCCCGGGCCGCCAGTACGGATGGCGGCAGCAGCACGGCGAGCGCGCCGAGCAGCAGCGACAGGTGGTGACCGCTGCCGTTGAGGCTGCCGACGAGCCAGACGGCGGCGTTCTGCGCGTCGGTCACCTCAGCGCGGGTCAGCAGGTACGCGTTGACGGAGGTGAACAGGGCGGACAGCCCGATCCCGACGAGGATGAGGCGCTGCCCGGTCCCGCCGAGCAGCAGTGCCGCCCCGGCGACGGCGGCACCGCCGAGAGCCGCGCCCACCGCCGGGGTGAGTCGGGTGTCGTGGAGAACCAGCAGGACGACGAGGGCTCCGGTGGCAGCGCCGACGGTGAAGCCGACGATGTCGGGGCTGCCCAGGGGGTTTCGGCTGGCGCTCTGGAAGAGAGCGCCAGCCGCGCCGAGGGCCGCCC
Organism: Micromonospora sp. WMMA1923; assembly: GCF_049179195.1. Lineage (NCBI taxonomy): Bacteria > Bacillati > Actinomycetota > Actinomycetes > Micromonosporales > Micromonosporaceae > Micromonospora > Micromonospora sp. WMMA1923. Next base: position 4,162,959 of record NZ_JBMHLZ010000001.1, on the reverse strand, counting down.
CGACGGCGAGTGCGGTGCCGATCCGGGGCAGCCGCAGCTCGAACAGGACGAACCGCAGGCCGGGGTCGCCGCCTCCGGTCAGCACCGGCCACAGTTCGTCGAGCGGTGTGGCGTACCGGCCGCTGGCCAGGGCACCGACGGCCAGGCCGGCGCTGAGCACGAGCACGACGAGGCAGGCCAGAGTGGTGCGGCGGGTCTGCCGACGGAGCGTACGTCGGCCCGGACCGCTGGTGGGGGCGGTGGTCATGGTCGGGGAATCCTCCGGGCGCGGACCAGGGCGATGAACACGGGGGCGCCGATGGCGCCCATCACGATCGCGACCTCGATCTCTCCGGGGCGGGCCAGGAGCCGGCCGATCACGTCGGCGGTGATCAGCAGGATCGGGCCGAGCAGGCCGCTGTAGGCGACGGTCCATCCGAGCCGGGGGCCGCAGATCGCGCGGGCGGCATGGGGGACGGCGAGTCCGAGGAAGCCGATGGGGCCGGCCACGGCGGTCGCGCCGCCGCAGAGCAGGGTGGTGGCGACCAACGCGAGCAGCCGGGTACGGCCGGGGCTGACGCCGAGGGCGGTTCCCCCGTCGTCGCCGAAGCGCAGCACGTCCAGCGGTCGGATCACGGTCACGGTGACGGCCAGGCCGGCGAGCAACGCCGGTGCCGCCGTGAGCAGGGTGGACAGCGGCTGGTCGGCGAGGCTGCCGACGGCCCAGAAGCGGTACCTGTCGAATGCGGTCTGGTTCAGCAGGGTGACACCGGCGACGGCACCGGTCAGGCAGGCGCCGACGGCCGCGCCGGCCAGGACCAGCCGGCCGTCTTCGGCCGTACCCGGGCCTCGGGTGCCGCCGATGACGGTGACCAGGCCGGCGGCGACGCCCGCGCCGAGCAGGGCGAGTAGGAGGTGGCCGTGCTGGCTGGCCACCCCGGCGAGGATGCCGGCGACCACGGCGGCGGCGGCACCGGCGTTGACGCCCAGCAGCCCCGGGTCGGCGAGGGGATTGCGGGTCAGCGCCTGCATGAGGATGCCGGCGAGCGCCAGTGCCGCTCCGACGCAGATCGCGATCGCCGTACGGGGTAGCCGGACCTGCCAGATGATCAGACTCGCCTCGCTGTCGCCGTGGGCGACGAGTTCTCTCCACACGGTGCCGGGCGGCAATGGCAGGGCGCCGACGACGAGGCTGGCCGCGATCGCTGCCAGCAGGGCGAAGGCGCAGGCGAGCAGCCCGGCGGCGAGCAGGCGGGGGCGGCGTAAGCCGGTGGGGGTGGCGACCGACACTGTGACTCACTTCATGGTGGAACGTTCCATCGCTGGCTAAGGTAAACCTACCCTAAGTCCTTGGGATATCTCTTTCCGCCGCCCCTCAGAGGATCGAATGCCATGTCACACACCCGCCCACGCCGGCTGAGAACTCTCCTGACCGCCGCCGCACTGTCGCTCGTCACGCTGGTGGCCGGCGGTTGCGCCGGAAGCGGGGCGGGCCCGGCGGACCCGGCGTCCGGATCGTCCAGCGCCGCGTTCCCCACCACGCTCAGCCACGCCTTCGGCGCGACCACCGTCGCCGCCAAGCCCGAGCGGATCGTGGTGGTGGGCCTCAAGGAACAGGACTACTTCCTCGCCCTCGGCGAGGTGCCCGTCGCGATCCGCGACTGGTACGGCGACATGCCGAACGCGACCTGGCCGTGGGCCCGTGGGCGGCTCGGCGAGGCCAGGCCGGAGGTCCTGGCCCGAGCCGAACTCGACTACGAACAGATCGCCGCGCTACGCCCCGACGTCATCGTCGGGCTCTCCTCCGGCATGTCCCGGCAGGAGTACGACCTGCTCACGAAGATCGCCCCCACCGTCGCCCAGCCAACGGGGGACGGCAGCTGGGCGGTGACCTGGCAGCAGATGACCAGGGCCGCCGGACAGATCACCGGTCGCAGCGCCGAGGCCGAGACACTCGTCGCCGAACTAGAACAGCGGATCGCCTCGGTAGCCGGCGCGCATCCCCGCCTCAAGGGTGCCAGCACCGTGTTCGCCTCCACGTACGAGGGCCAGTACTACCTGTTCAGCCCCGAGACCACGGCCTCGAAGGTCCTGCTCGACCTCGGGCTGACCATGTCACCCGAGGTGACCGCGCTCACCGACAACGCCAACCAGTCCGCCACCATCAGCCGGGAACGGTTCGACCTGACGGACGTCGACGTCGCCGTCTGGTCCGAGGCGGCCGCCGACCCGGGCGTGACCGCGCTGCTCGGCGACCCGCTCTACACCCGGCTGGACGTACGCACCCAGCGTCGCGAGGTCTTCCTCGGCACCGAGGCCAACGGCGCGCTGGCGTTCGCCTCCGTACTGAGCCTGCCCTACGTACTGGACAAGATCGTCCCCGCGCTCACCGCCGCGGTCGACGGGGACCCGGCCACCGACTCGGAGTACAGCGCGAAATGACCGACACGCTCACCCGGCCCGGCTTCTGGACCGCCACCGTGCACGAGGTCCGGCGGCTGACCCCGCACCTGCAACGGGTCGTCCTCGGCGGTCCCGGCCTCGCCCGCTTTCCCTCCCTGGGCGTACCGGACGAGTCGGTGACGCTCTACTTCCCCCGCCCCGGCGAGCCGGCCCCACCGCCGATGACCTCGCGCGGCGAGGTGTGGGGCTACCACGACGAGCAGTACCCGCCCACCGGTCGTAACTACTCCATCCGCGCCGTCGACCCGGTCGGGGCGCGGCTGACCATCGACTTCGCCCTGCACGACCACGGCCCCGCCACGTCCTGGGCGCGGCGGGCCGAAACCGGCACCGGTCTCCTGCTGTGGCGTTGCCGGGCCTGGTTCCGCCCACCGGCGGACACCCGATGGCTGGTACTCGCCGCCGACCTGGCCGGGCTGCCGGCCGCGACCCGCATCGTCGCGGAACGCACGCCCGGCGTCCCGGTACGGGTGCTGGTGGACCTGCCGGACATGGCCGACGCCCGCGACCTGTTCGCCGCCGCCGGCGACGATCCCGCCGTGCACGTCGACGTACGGGTCGGGGTCGGCAACGGCCATGAGGCGGGTAGCCTCGTCGACCGGCTGCGGGAGATGACCCTGCCGGACGGCCCCGGCTACGTCTGGGTCGCGGGGGAGGCCGGCGAGTGCCGCCAGGCCCGGTCCGTGCTGCGCACCGTGCACCGGCTGCCCCGCGACCGCGCCGTCTGCGTGGGCTACTGGCGCACCGACGCGGCCGACTGGGAACGCCGCTACGCCCGCTTCCGTCCCCTCCTCGACGAGGTCTACCAGGACGGTCTCGCGGCCGGGCTCAACCCGGTGGAAGCCGGTGACCGGATGGAGGAGGCACTGGAACGGATGACGCGGTGACCGGCTGCGACCCCCGGGTGGAGTCCCGCCACCACAGGTGGACCGGGTGCTCGTAGATCCCACCCGGGCCGCCACCGATCAGGTCGTCGAGCAGGTCGGCGCAGCGGCGTCCGGCATCCAGCGGCGACAGGTCGAGCGCGGTGATCGGCGGCTGTCCCAGCCGCAGGGCACTCGACTCGGTGGCGCTCGCCAACAGGACGTCCCGCCCGACCTGGCGGCCGAGCCGGTGCAGCACCTGCACGGCCGTCGGGGCGGTGTCCACCGAGGCGCACACCAGGGCGTCCACCCCTGGCTGGGCGAGCACCTGTTCGACCGCCCGGAACACCTCCGACGGCGAGGGCACCCACGGATGCTGCGCCACCACGGTGGGCACACCGTGCCGGGCACACCAGTCGCGGTACCCCGCCGCCAACTGCGCCGCCCAGTCGCCGGTCTCCGGTGGTGCCACCAGGGCGGGACGCCGGGCACCGACGACGGCCATCCGGTCCAGCAGCCCGGTGACCGCCCGGTGGTGGTCCGCCCAGAGCACGACCTCCGGGCGCATGCCGTCCGGGGGCCGTTCGAAACACACGACCGGCATGCCGCCCCGCATCAGGACCGGCACGAACTCGTCGTCCCGGTGCGGGTCGGCCACGACCACCCCGTCGAGCGCGCGGGGCGACCGGTGCTCGGAGGCGGTCAGGATGGTGACGTCCCGGTCACGGGCGGCGGCCCGCTCCATGATGCCGAAGACGAACCGCATGTAGAACTCCGACGTGGACGGCACGCCGGGAACGTAGACCCCGATGATGCCGGTGCGGCCACCCCGCAACTGCCGGGCCGCGCGGTTGGGGACGTAGCCCAGTTCCGCCATCGCCGCGCGGACCCGCTCCCGGGTCGCCTCGGAGACCCTGCCGGAACGCGACAGCACATTGGAGACCGTGGACTTGCCGACTCCCGCCCGGCGTGCGACGTCGTGCAGCGTGACCGGACGAGCCATCAGCCCAGTCTAGGCAACCGGACACCGGTCGGAACACGGCACCACACCACCCACGGAAGACGGTGAGTCTCATGTCCAAGCACCAGCCGGCCCCACCGCGTACGTCGTCACCCATCGGCAACGACCATCGGCACCGACCCGCTGTGCTCGGCGCGGCGGGCGACGGATGGGTCGAGTTCGACCTGCCCGGCGTGGCGATCGGCACCGCCGAGTATCCCGACGGGCCGACCGGTGTCACCGTGCTCAGCCTTCCCGGCGGTGCGCGTACGGCCGTGGACAAGCGGGGCGGGGCAGTGGGGGTCAGCGGTGGGTTTCCGTACCATCATGCGTTGTGCTTCGCCGGCGGGTCGAGCTTCGGCCTCGCCGCGGCGTCCGGCGTCTACGACGAACTGCTCCGCCGCAACGGCTACGCGACCGACTTCGGCAGCCTGCCGGTGGTGTCCGGGGCCGTCGTCTACGACTTCACCCCCCGGGACAACGCCGTCTACCCGGACGCCCAGCTCGGTGCCGAAGGGTTGCGTGCGGTACGCACCGACCGGGTGGCCGTGGGGCGGGTCGGCGCCGGTGTCGGCGCGACCGTCGGCAAGGTCGACAACGCCCGCGCCGAGTGGGGCGGGCAGGGTGCCGCCTTCGCCCGGGTCGGCGCAGCCCGGCTGCTGGTGCTGACCGTGGTGAATGCCATGGGCGTGGTCGTCGACCGTGCCGGTGAGGTCGTACGGGGCAACCTCGACCCGGAGACCGGCCGGCGTCGCCACCCGGCCGAGGACTACGCCGAGCTGATCGCGGCGGCTACGCCGGACCTCGCACCGCCCGGTGGGAACACCACCCTGACCGCCGTGGTCACCAACGTCCGGATGACCGACACCGAACTCGCCCAGTTCGCCACCCAGGTGCACAGCTCCATGCACCGGGCGATCCAGCCCTTCCACACCATCGCCGACGGCGACACCCTGTTCGCTCTGACGACCGACGAGGTGACGGTGCCCGCCCCGTCCCTACGGCTGGGTACGGTCGCCGCCGAACTGGCCTGGGACGCCGTCCTCGCCAGCGTCGACACCCCATGACGAGTATCCTCCGTAACGGTCGGAGCATTCCCGCCCGCGTCACCGTCGGACCGACCAGGCGTGGCGCGACGGTCCTGACGGGGGTCTCGGCCCGCGGGATCTCGGGCCGGACCGGCCGGCTCCGGGCTTTGCCGCGGCAGGACGGCGCTGACCGGAGATCCGCACCGGGCCGCGCCGGCAGCGGGAGTGTCGCGCAACAGTCTCGACCGGCCCGGACGGTCCGGCCGTCGGCACCGTCCGGTCATGTCGGCGCGCGGCACGGCTGTGCCGGCATCCCCCACACGACCCCCTGCTGCGCTACGTGCTGGCGCGACTACTCATTCCGCTGCTTGAATGTCGGTGAGCGGCCGGCCGGGTTCGGGAGGTGGGAGCCATGCTTGAACTGACGTTGCTGCGTGCGCTGCACGCGGTCTCGACGGGCGGCTCCATCAACGCCGCGGCGGAGGCGTTGCACATCACCAACTCGGCGGTGTCCCAGCGGCTGGCCAAGCTGGAGCGCGACGTCGGTCAGGTGATGTTGGAGCGGCACGGCCGGGGCGTGCGTCTCACCGAGGCGGCCAAGCTGCTGGTCGACCATGCCGAGCAGATCCTGTCGCTGGTCGACGTGGCGGTGACCGCGTTGGAGGACCACCGGGGTGCGGTCACCGGGAAGATGTCGATCGCGGCGTTCCCGACCGCGGCGCGTGGCCTGGTGCCGAGCAGCATGTCCCGGCTGCGCGCGGCGTTTCCGCAGCTGCGCATCGTCCTGCACGAGCAGGATCCGATCGACTCGGTCCCGCGGGTGGTGCGCGGCGACGTCGACATCGCCGTCGTCCAGGACTCGTTCAACTCGCCGCTGTCCCTGACCGGCGACCTGGAACGGGCCAGCCTGCTGGACGACGTGGTCGACCTGGCGCTGCCGGTCGACCATCCGTTCGCCGACCGGGTCAGCCTGGACATCGCGGAGGTGGCCCGGGACACCTGGGTGAGCTGGCCGCGCGGCACCGTGTGCGGCGACTGGCTGCGGCTGACGCTTCGGGAGTACGGCGTCAACGCGCACATCGAGCACGCGGTGGCGGAGTACGCCACGCAGCTCTCGCTGGTCTCCGCCGGGTTCGGCATCGCGTTGATCCCCAGGCTGGGCCGCGATCCGGTGCCGCCGGGGGTGCGGTTGGTCCGCATCACCCCGACGCTCGCCCGGCACGTGTACGTGGTGTGGCGGGCGGAGACCGGCAACCGGCCGGCGGTCCGGGCCACGGTCGACGCGCTCGTGGCCACCGCCGGCGAACTCGGCGACCGTGCCCAAGACGGATCGGGCGACCCGCGGGAGCGTGCCGTGCTCCCGTTGCGCCGGCGGGCCCCGCTCGCTCAGCCGGTCTCGGCGGTCAGCTCCGCGACCTGCTCGGTGGTGAGTTCCAGCGACCCGGCGGCGACGTTCTCCTCCAGGTGAGCGATGGAGCTGGTCCCGGGGATCGGCAGGATCACCGGTGACCGGTGCAGCAGCCAGGCCAGGGCGACCTGGGCGGGGGTGGCGTCGAGCTGCTTGGCGATCCGGCCCAACGCGCCGTCGGAGCGGGTCAGGTCGCCGCTGGCGATCGGCACCCAGGGGATGAACACCAGGTTCTCCCGCTCGCAGTAGTCCACCACCTCGTCGTGCTTGCGCTGGCTGAGGTTGTAGAGGTTCTGCACGCTCACCACCTCGATCTGCCGGCGGGCCTGCTCCAGTTGGGCCACGGTCACCTCGGACAGTCCGATGTGCCGGATCTTGCCCTCCTCCTGGAGCTGCTTGAGCGCCTCGAACTGCTCCTCGGCGGGGACCTTCGGGTCGATGCGGTGCAGCTGGAACAGGTCGATACGGTCGAGGCGCAGCCGGCGCAGGCTCAGCTCGGCCTGCTGCCGGATGTACTCCGGCCGGCCGAGCGGGCGCCACTCGTGACGCGACGGCCGGCTCTGCCCGACCTTGGTGCCGATGACCAGTCCCTCCGGGTAGGGGAACAGCGCGTCGGCGAGCACCTCCTCGTTGCTGCCCGGCCCGTACGAGTCGGCCGTGTCGATGAAATTCACGCCAAGTTCGACGGCCCGGCGGGCGACCGCGTGCGCGGCTGCCGGGTCGGCGGGCGGCCCCCACACGTCCGGTCCGGTGAGGTGCATCGCGCCGAAGCCGAGGCGGTGGAGCGGCAGGTCGCCGCCGAGCACGATCGTTGACATCCAGGGAACCCCTTGAGCGATCCGGAACGGGCTTTGTCGTCATCCTGCCCTAATCCGGCCCCGGGAACTCCTAAAAGTTTGTGGACAATATTGTTCAGTGTTGCTTTATGGCCCGCTCTGCGGCTTTCGGGTGGCGATCGCGGCGATCCAAATGGGGCTATGTCGAGACTTTTTTAACGGATTCCCGTCTCGGCATAACTGCACTTCGAGGTCGTTTCGGATCTGTGAAGTGACGCTTAACGGTACCCCGCAGCCTTTTTCAGAGCCCCATTCACCCGGCATCCGGCAAACTGTTGTCCGCGATGAGGTAGCGGTTCCGGATGGCTGTGAACATGCGAGTTCGGCCGCCCGGCGCATCGAAGGAGACCATCTGTGCAGACCGGTGTCGAAGGGGTTCTGGACCGCGCCCGTCGAGCTCAGGACGAGTTCGCCTCGTGGCCGCAGCACCGGGTCGACGAACTGGTCGCGGCCGTCGGATGGTCCTGCTACCGCGAGGACAACGCCCGCACGATGGCGGCGATGGCCCACCAGCACACCGGGCTGGGCGACCCCGAACACCTGTACGCGCTGCACCGCAAGCGGGTGCTCGGCACGCTGCGCGACATGCAGGGCGCGACCACCGTCGGGGTGCTGGAGGAGCACCCGGAACTCGGACTGCGCACGCTGGCCAAGCCGTTGGGCGTGGTGGCGCTGATAACCCCGGCGACCGCGCCGTGCTCCGCGGTCGCCTGCACCGGCCTGCAACTGCTGAAGACCCGCAACGCCGTGATCTGCAGCCCGAACCCGTCGGCCCAGGCGGCCGTCGACTTCACCATCGAGCTGATGCGGGCGGCGTTGCGTGAGGTGGGGGCCCTGCCGGACCTGATCCAGCGGGCCGGGCCCGCCACCCGGCGGACGGCCGAGGAGATCATGCGGGCCGCGGACTTCGTGGTGGCCTCCGGCGGAGCCAGCACGGTCCGGCGGGCCTACCTCAGCGGTACGCCGGCCATCGGCGCCGGCGTCGGCAACCCGACGGTGGTGGTCGACGAGACAGCCGACCTCGACCTCGCCGCCGAGAAGATCGGTGCCGGGGCGAGCTACAACAACGGCACGTCCTGCTCCTCGGAGAGCAACCTGCTGGTGTCCCGGCAGGTCGTGACGGAGTTCGAGAACAGGCTGCGCGCGCTCGGGATGCACACCTGCGACCCCGGCGAGACGGCCCGGCTGCGCCGGGTGATGTGGCCGGACGGCAGACAACTCGACCGGGCGGCGATCGGCCGTCCCGCCGCGGCGCTGGCCGCCCGTGCCGGCATCGAGCTGGCCGACCCGGCCAAGACCACCGGGCTGATCGTCCCCTTCGACCGGGTCGACGTGACCGATCCGCTCTTCGGCGAGAAGCTCTCACCGGTGGTGACGATGGTCGCCTACGACTCCTTCACCGAGGCGGTCGACACCGTCGACGCCGTCATCCGGCACTGCGGCAGCGGGCACAGCTGCGGCATCCACACCGGCCGCACCGACCGGGTCGGCCTCCTGGCCGAGCGGATCGGCGTGGCGCGGGTGCTGGTCAACCAGTCCACCGGCGCGGGCAACAGCGGCAACTTCGACAACGGACTGCCGTTCACCTCGATCCTGGCCAGCGGCAGTTGGGGCGGCAGCACCCAGTCGGAGAACGTCACCTGGCGGCACTTCATGAACCGCACCACGATCTCCCGGCCGGTCCGCGAGCGGCTGCCCGACGAGAACGCCATCTTCGGCGCGTACTGGGATCGTCATGGTGTCTGACCCGGTCTTCCACCCCTGGTCGGCGCAGGCGAAGGTGGCACAGGAGACGGTGGCCGGCGGCGCCGGCGCCTGGTTCTGGAACCAGGCCGGCGAGCGGTGGCTGGACCTGCACTCCCAGCTCGGCAACCTGAACCTGGGACACCAGCACCCGGCGGTCGTCGCCGCGATCCGCGAGCAGGCCGGGCGGCTCTGCACGCTCGCCCCGTCCTTCCGCGCCGAGGTGCGCGACGAGGCGGCCCGGCTGATCCTGGAGGTCGCCCCGGCCGGCAGCCGGTCCGTGCTGTTCACCACCGGCGGTGCCGAGGCCGTCGAGCACGCGTTGCGGATGGCCCGGGTGGCCACCGGCCGGCCGAAGATCCTGGCCGCGCACCGGTCGTACCACGGGGCCACCGAGGGGGCGATGGGCGTGACCGGCGACCCCCGGCGTTGGCCGCTGCCGACGACCGGGGCCGGTACCGTCCGCTTCTCCGGACCGTACCGGTACCGCTCCGACTTCCACGCCAGCACCGACGCCGAGGAGCGCGACCGGGCCCTGGACCACCTGCGCCGGCTGGTGGCGTACGAGGGGCCGGCGAGCATCGCGGCGGTCATCGTCGAACCGGTGGTCGGCAGCAACGGCGTCCTGGTCCCGCCGGACGGCTACCTGGCCGGGGTCCGTGCGCTCTGCGACGAGCACGGCATCCTGCTGATCGCCGACGAGGTGATGACCGGCTTCGGCCGCTGCGGGGCCTGGTTCGCCAGCGACCTGTGGCAGGTCCGTCCGGACCTGACGACCTTCGCCAAGGGCGTCAACTCCGGGTACGTCCCGGTCGGCGGCGTCGTGGTCGGCGAACGGGTGGCCGACCACTTCGCCGAACGGCCGTACCCGGGCGGGTTGACCTACTCCGGGCACCCGCTGGCGTGTGCCTCGATCGTGGCCTCGATCGGCGTCCTGCGCGACGAGGGGCTCATCGAGCGGGCCGCGCGGCTCGGGGCGACCGTGGTCCGGCCGCTGCTGGACGACCTCGCCGCCCGGCTGCCGGTGGTCGGTGAGGTCCGTGGCACCGGCCTGGCCTGGGCGATCGAGCTGGTGGCGGACCGGGCCACCCGGGAGCCGCTGGTGCCCTACGACGCACCGGGCCGGCCGCACCCGCGGATGGTCGAGATCCTACGGGCCTGCCGGGCGCGTGGCGTGTGGCCGTTCGTCGCCGCCAACCGGGTCCACCTGTTCCCACCCCTGGTCATCGACGAGGACGACCTGCGCGCCGGGGTGGCCGAGGTCGGCGCCGCCCTCACCGGATGACCACCTGAGCCCCGGAGGAACCCATGAGCATCGTCGTCGTCCACAAGACCAACCTGAGCCGCCGGCGGCACCTGGAACGGGCCCGGCGGTACGCCACGGAGCACGGGGAGGAGCTGGTGCTGCTGATGACGGACGCCAGCTGGGAGACGGACTTCGCCGACCGGGTGGTACCGGTGGACGTCGGTGACGTCGACGAGGTGCTCGCCGCGGTGAAGGCGGAGAGCGCGCCGGTCTCCGGCGTGGTCACCTTCGCGGAGGCGCTGGTGCCCGCGGTGGCCCGGGTCGCGCACGAGTTCGACCTGTCCTGGGTCGGCGAACGCACCGCCCAGCTGGCCCGGGACAAGTTCCGGATGCGGCAGGCCGCCGCCGCGGCCGGCGTCGCGCAGCCCCGCTTCGGCCTCGCCCGGACCGTGGCCGAGGCCCTCGCCGTGGCCGACCACGTGGGCTTCCCGCTCGTGCTCAAGCCGGTCCTGGGCACCGGCAGCATGTTCGTGCGCAGCGTCGCCGACCGGACCGAGCTGACCGCCCACTTCGACGCGTTCCGGGCCGGCGCGTGGGCCGGGTTCAGCAAGGACCCCCTGCGTGAGCGGTCCGAACGGGAACACGATGGCGCGTTGCTGCTGGAGGAGTTCGTGCCCGGCCCCGAGATCAGTGTGGAGTCGCTGGTGGTCGACGGCGTCACCCACCCGGTGGCCATCCACGACAAGCCGCTGCCGACCGGGCCGACCTTCGAGGAGGTCTACGCCTGCACGCCGACCAGACTGCCGGCGGAGGTGGCCGAGGCCGCCGGGCGGGCGGCGGCCGAGGTGCACGCCGCGCTCGGCATCACCGTCGGGGGCAGCCACGTCGAGTTCCGCCTCCGCGACGGCGTCGAACCGGTGCTGCTGGAGGCCGCGGCCCGGCTGGGCGGTGGGCCCATCTGCCGGTCGGTGCTGCTGAGCACCGGTGTCGACCTGGTGGCGGCGGCCCTGGACCTGGCCACCGGCCGGACCCCGGTGATCGCCCCGCGCGAGCGGCCGACGGCGGTCGGCTTCTGGAACATCTTCCCGGCCCGGCCCGGGCGGCTGGTCGCGGCGCACGGCATCGACGAGGCGCGCGCCGACGAGCGGGTCGCCGAGATCGACATCTACCGGGCACCCGGTGACCTGCTGGCGGTGCCGCCGAGGACCTTCCAGGGACACGGTCACCTGATCTTCGTCGCGCCGTCGGTCGACGACCTGGACGCCACGTTCCACGAGCTGACCCGCATGGTCCGCCTGGAGACCGAGCCGGCGTGAGGAGCACCGTCGAGAGAAGGGAGCACCACATGCCCCGGGTAGCCGTGATCGGCGGGCGTCTGCACGCGGTCAAGTACGCACGGGAGTTGGACGTCGACGTCGTGCTGGTGCACGAGGAGGGCCGGTACGAGCCGGAGTTCGCCGCGCTCTGCGAGCGCATCGTGCACGCCCCGACGACCGACAGCGCGGCCATCGTCGAGGTGCTGGCCCCGTTGCACCGGGCCCGCCCCTTCGACCGGGTGCTCTGCACCACCGACCTGGGCACCGTGCCCGCCGCGGAGGTGGCCGAGGCCCTCGGCGTCCCGCACACGCCGGTACGGGCGGCCCGTACCGTCAAGAACAAGGCCGCCGTCCGGCGTCTCCTGGCCGAGCAGGGCATCGACCCGGTACGGGCCCGGCTGGTGCGCGGCGGCCGGGACGCCGCCGAGTTCGCCAGCCTGCTGGCCGGCCGCGTCGTGCTCAAGCCGGTGGACGGCTCGGGCAGCGCCGACGTGCACATCGTCGACGGCGCGGCAGAGGCGGAACTGGCGTGGAAGGCGATGGCGGCGGCGGGCTACCGCGAGGCCGTCGCGGAGGAGTACCTGACCGGCCCGCTGGCCACGGTCGAGGCGTTCTCGGTCGACGGCCGGCACCTGACCCTCGGGCTGACCGACGAGACGATCAACGACCATCTGGTGGAGGTGGGCATCACCGCGCCACCGCGGGTGGTCGGCCCGCACGAGGCGGCCATGCGCGAGCTGACCGTACGGCTGCTCGACGCGATCGGCGTGACCGACGGGCCCTCCCACACCGAGTACGTGATCACCGAAGCCGGTCCCCGGCTGATGGAGACGCACAACCGGATGGCCGGCCTCGGCATCCCGGAGGTGGTTCGCCGGGCCTACGGCATCGACGTCAACCGGCTGTTCCTTGGCGCGCCGTTGGGGCTCACCGAGTTTCCCGCCCGACCGCCCACGGTGCGTGGCGGTGCCGCCCTGCGGGTGTTCGCCCCGCCGCCCGGGGTGGTCACCGCGATCGAGGGCCTCGACGAGCTGGCCCGGCTCGGTGCCGCGGTGCGCCGGGTGCCACCGGGTACGCCGGCCTTCGGCTTCCCCGGCCTGTTCGAGGAGTTGGCCGAGGCGGAGATCGGGGTGCTGCTGCCGCTCGACGTCGGTGACCCGGTGGTGGAGATCCGGACCGGCTGGGACATCCGGATGGGCCTGGTCGTCGCCTCCGGTGCCGACGCGGCCCAGGCCGTGCGGCGCTGCGAGCAGGCGCTGGACACGGTGCGGTGGCACGTCTCATGACGGTGACCAAGACCCCCGGCGAGCAGGAGAAGTCCGGCGACCTGTGGGGCAACCAGGGATTCCGCCGGCTGTTCGCGGCGGCGACGTTCAGCCACGTCGGCTCGGAGATCACCTTCGTGGCCCTGCCGCTGGTCGCGGTGATCGTCCTGGACGCCTCGGCGGCTCAGGTCGGGATGCTCTGGATGCTCAAGTTCGTCGCCTTCCTGACCGTCGGCCTGCCGGCCGGCGCGTTGCTGGACCGGACCCGCAAGCGGTGGGTGATGGTCTCGGCGGATCTCGGCCGGGCGCTGCTGCTCGGCTCGATCCCGCTGGCCTGGGCGCTGGACGTGCTGACCATCGAACAGCTCTACCTGGTGACGCTGCTGACCGGGGTCGGTGACGTCTTCTTCGACGTCGCCTCCCGCAGCTACCTGCCGTTGCTGGTCGGCCGTCGGGACCTGCTGGCGGCCAACTCCCGGCTGAGCAGCGTGGAGGCGACGAGCACGCTGGTCGGCCCGAGCCTGGCCGGATACATCGTGCAGTTCCTCTCCGCGCCGATCGCCATCCTGATCGACGCGGTCACCTTCGCCTGGTCCGCGCTGTTCCTCGGCGGCGTCCGGCACCGTGAGCCGCGGCCGGAGCGGCCGGAGAACGCCCGCCTGATCCCGGACATCCGGGAGGGCATCCGGTTCGTCTGGGGTCATCCGCTGCTACGCCCCATCGTCGTCGCCGGCGCGTTGACCAACCTGTTCCTGACCTTCGCGATCGTCGCGGTGCCGCTGGTGCTGGTCCGGGAACTCGGGCTCGGCGGCGGCGCGGTCGGGGTGTTCTTCACCTTCGGCGGGCTCGGCGTGCTGCTCGGCGTCTCCACCGCCACCTGGGTCTGCAGGTGGCTCGGGGCCGGCCAGTCACTGTGGATCCTGGGCCTGGTCGGGATCCCGTTCGGCTTCCTGGTGCCGATGATGGACGTCGGTCCCTGGCAGTGGGTGGCCTCCGCGGCCTGGTCGGTGATCATCTTCCGGGTCGGGCACAACAACGTGGTGCTGGTCAGCTTCCGCCAGCGGGTCACCCCGGACCACCTGCTGAGCCGGATGAACGCCACCATGCGGTTCGTCATGAACGGGATGGAGGCGGTCGCCGCCGCGCTGGCCGGCCTGCTGGCCACCCTCCTGGGCGTCCGGCCCGTGCTGTGGATCGCCGCGGTCGGGCTGGCGGTCGCCTGGCTGCCCATCGTGTTCTCCCCGCTGCGCTCCATGACGAGTTTCGACAGCGCCTACCCGGGCGCGCCGGTCACCAAGGAGGACGACCGACCATGACCGACACCACCATCACCACCGACCGGGTCACCGACGCCTACCTCGAACGGTGTCTCGGCGGGGACCGGGCACTGCTCGACGCGATCGCGAAGGCCCCGTTCGGGCCGGCGTTCCTGGCCGCGAACACCGGCCACCTGCTGCCCCGCCCGCTGTTCGTCGCCGACGAGGTGATCGGTCGGTTCAGCGTCGACCTGTCCGGCTTCTTCGACCTGCTGACCTCGGTGCCCCAGCGGATCTTCGGCGGTGACGTCGCGGCGTACTGTGCCGCGCTGGGCATGGAGCGGCAGCGGGCCGCGATCCTCACCCGGTACCCGGGCCGGCCGACGAGGTACGGCCGGGCCGACGCCTACCACGACGGCACGGCGCTGCGACTGCTGGAGGTCAACGTCGGCAGCGCGCAGGGCGGCATCGACTACTCCGAGATCGGCCGGATGCTGCTGAAGGTCGACGCGTTCGCCGAGTTCGCCGCCGAACACGGACTGGTCCACGTGCACATGGGCGAGAACATCGCCCAGCTGTACCGGGAGGCGTCGGCGGGGGTGACCGGGGGAGCGGACCCGGTGATCGGTCTGGTCGAGTCCGACTCCGGCTTCGGCTCGTACGTCGAGCAGGCCGAGTCGTACGTGGAGATGATGGCCGCGCAGGGCCTCCAGGTGGTCATGGGCACCGTCGGTGAGATCACCGAGCGCGCCGGGCGGCTGTTCCTGCACGGCCGGCGGATCGACCTGATCCAGCGGCACTTCACCGAGAACGAGATGGTCACCGAGCCGGGGGTGGCCGAGGCCGCCGAGCGCGTCTTCCACGCCCACGACGAGGGCCGGGTGGTGCTCTGGACCTCGTTGCGCAGCTCGCTCTACCACAACAAGGCGGCGTTGACCCTGATGTCGGACTCGCGCCTGCGGACGGCGTTCAGCACCGACGAGGCCGAGCTGATCGACCGGGTGCTGCCCTGGACGAGGCTGCTGCTGGACACCGAGACCGAGGTCGACGGCGAGACCGTGGACCTGGTCGGGTACTGCCGGGAACACCGCGCGGACCTGATCATCAAGCAGCAGCGCAGCTTCCGGGCGGACGGCATCGTGCCGGGCTGGGACACCAGCGACGAGGACTGGGCAGCCGCGCTCGCCGCCGGCATCGCCGACGGCGCCCTGGTACAGCGCCGGGTGATCCGTCGCGCCGAGCCGGTGGTCGACCCGGCCACCGGGGCGGTCGAGGAGTACGCCGCGACCTGGGGGGTCTTCTTCACCCCGCACGGCTACGCCGGCAGCAGCCTACGGGCCATGCCCATCGACGACGAGATCCCGCGGTACCGACCCACCCGGCGCAACGCCGCGGTCTTCCAGTTCTCCGCGAGCGCGGCGTGAGCGGCGTGCCGGCCGATCCGGTCACCGAGGACTACCTGCGCCGGTGCGCCGGAGGTGACCGGGGGCTGCTCGACGCGATGGCCGCGGCGAGGCTGCCCGCCGCGCTGACCGCCTCGATGCGCGGACGCTTCCTGCCCCGGCCGATGTTCGTGCCGGACACCGAGATCCTCGGCTTCGCCGAACGGATCAACGCGCTGTTCGACCTGATCGTCTCGGTGCCGGACCGGTTCTTCGACGGCGACCGGGAACGCTACGCCGCAGCGGTGGGCCTGGACGGACGGCGGGCGGCCTACCTCGCCCGGTTCACCGACCGGCCACAGCGGTACGGGCGGGCCGACCTCTACCACGACGGGAGCGCCTTCCGGCTGCTGGAGTTCAACGTCGGCAGTGCCCTCGGCGGGATGGACCGGGCCCAGATCTCCGCTGCCCTGCTGCAGGTGCCGGCGTTCAAGGAGTTCGCGGCCGAGCACCGGCTGGACTTCGTCGACACCGGAGCGCGGGTCGACCGGGCGCTGCGCGCGGCGGCGCGTCCGGTCTGCGGCGACCGCGCGCCCGTGGTCGCCTTCGTCGACGGCAACGGCGCGATGGCACCGTACCTGCACCTGGCCACGTCCTTCCAGGAGATGCTTGCCGGTTTCGGAGTCGAGGTGCTGCTCGGCGAGCTGGCCGACGTCGGGTTCGCCGCCGGCCGGGTCACCCTGCACGGTCGTGCCGTCGACCTCGTGCTGCGCTACTTCGGCGTGGGCGACTTCCTCGACGACCCGGCCGGCAGGCGGACCGTGGACGCGCTGGTGGACGCCGACGCCGACGGCACCGTGGTGCTCTACACCTCCCTGGCCGGGGAGCTGTACAACAACAAGACCTCGCTGGCGCTGCTGGCGGAGCTGGCCGGGCGCGGTGAGCTGACCCCGGCGGAGACCGGCCTGGTCGACAGCGTGCTGCCGTGGACCCGGACGGTGACCAGCGACCTGTTCGGCGAGTGCGCGGCACGCCGCGGCGAGTTGATGCTCAAGCCCGGTGCGGACTTCGGTGGGACGGGCATCGTGGCCGGCTGGCTGGTGGACGACGACCAGTGGCGTCGTGCGTTGCGGCTCGCCGCGGACCACGGCTCCATCGTGCAGCGCCGGGTCGTGCCCCGGGGTGAGCCGGTGATCGACCCGTCGACCGGGCAGCGGCGGGACTGGCACGCGGTGTGGGACTGCTTCCTCACGCCGGAGGGTTACGCCGGTTCGCACATCCGCGCCCTGCCCGCCGGTGAGGGTGACGTGATCGGCATGGGTGTGACGGCGGCGGCCCGGACTACGGGCATCTTCTACCACCCGGTCGCCGCGGACCACCCGCGACGGCCGGCAACACCTGACAGAACCATGCCTTCATTCGGACGATGAGGACTTCGAAGCGTAGAGAGAGGAATGACGTTGCGCGAGGTTAGGATAGGTGATCGCCGGATATCCGACGACACCGACGCTTACGTGATCGCGGAGATAGGCCACAATCACGAGGGCAGTCTGCACCGGGCCGAGGAGATGTTCCGGCAGGCCGCTGCCGCGGGCGCGAACGCCGCCAAACTGCAGAAGCGGGACAACCGCTCACTGTTCACCAAGGCCATGTACGACGAGCCCTACACCGGGCGCAACAGCTTCGGGCCGACCTACGGCCGGCACCGGGAGGCGCTGGAGTTCGGCCGGGCCGAGTACCTGCACCTGGCCGGGGTCGCGGCCGAGTTGGGCATCGACTTCATCGCCACCGCCTTCGACCAGCCCAGCGTGGACTTCCTGGTCGACGTGGACCTGCCGGCCATCAAGATCGCATCGGCGGACGTGACCAACACCCCGCTGCTGGCGTACGCGGCCAAGGCCGACAAGCCGCTCGTGCTGAGCACCGGTGGCGCGACGACGGACGAGGTCCGCCGGGCCTGCGACACGATCCTGCCGCTCAACCCGAACCTCGCGCTGTTGCAGTGCACCGCCGTCTACCCGGCGGCCCCCGCCGACCTCAACCTCTCGGTGATCACCACCTACCGCGCGGAGTACCCGCACACCGTGATCGGTTTCTCCGGCCACGACCTGGGCCCCGAACTGAGCTGGATCGCTTACGCGTTGGGCGCGCGGGTGATCGAGAAACACTTCACGCTGGACCACTCCCGGCCCGGCAGCGACCACCACTTCTCTCTCGACGCCCCCCAACTGGCCGCCCTGACGGCGGGACTCCGCCGGACCCACGAGGCGCTGGGCGAGCCGGTCAAGCGGTGCGGCGACAGCGAGGCCAAGGCCGTGCGGAAGATGGGCAAGAAGCTGGTGGCCGCGCGGGACCTGCCGGCCGGGCACGTCGTCACCGAGCAGGACGTCGCCTGCAAGTCCCCGGGCGACGGCATGAAGCCGTACCAGCTCGACGAGGTGCTGGGCCGGGTCCTGCGGGTCGACCTCGCCGAGGACACCGGCTTCGGCCCGGAACTGCTGGCCGAGCCGGCGGGCGCGGTGGTGGGAGCGAACCGCGGTGCGCATTGACCTGACCGGTGAGGTGGCCGTCGTCACGGGTGTCGGCGGCCGGCTCGGCGGGGTCTGGGCGACCGCGCTGCTCGCCGCCGGCGCCGTCGTGGTCGGGCTCGACCTCGACGACCAGACGCCGGCCGCGGTACGGGGGCACGACGGCGGACGTTACCTCGGGCTGCGCGGTGACGTGACCGACCGGGCGAGCCTGCGGGAGGCCCTGGCCGCGGCGACCCGGTGGGCCGGTACGCCGACCATCCTGGTGAACAACGCCGGAATCGACCAGCCGCCGTCGCGCGAGGCCGGCAGTTGGCTCTTCGCCGACGTCCCGGAGCAGCTCTCCGGGGCGGTCCTGGACGTCAACGCCCTCGGCGTGCTGCGGGTCTGCCAGGTCATCGGCGCCGTGATGGCCGACAACGGCCGGGGCTCGATCGTCAACATCGGCTCGCTGTACGGCGGCGTCGGGCCGGATCCACGGCTCTACGACCACCTCGACCTGGATCCACCCTTCCTCAAACCACCCGCGTACGGGATGTCCAAGGCCGCCGTGGCGGCGCTGACCCGCTATCTCGCCACCCTGTGGGGCCCGGTCGGCGTCCGGGTGAACACCCTGTCCCCGGGCGGTGTGCTGGGCGGCCAGGACCCGACCTTCCGGCAGAAGTTCGCCGCCCGGGTGCCGATGCGGCGGATGGCGACCGAGGACGACCTGACCGGGCCGCTGCTCTTCCTCGCCTCCGGCCTCAGCCGCTACGTCACCGGCTGCGAGCTGTTGGTGGACGGCGGCTATGTCGCCTGGTGACCCGGCCGGCGGCACCCCTACCCGTGGAGGAGACATGACCACACCGTTGCGCTGGGTACCGGTGGCGGAGACCCGCCGGGTGCTCGACGCCATCGACGATCCGGTCACCCGTACCCGCGCCTTCTCGGCGCTGACCCGGATCAACATCCTCTACATGGTGGCCCGGGCCGGCTCCGGGCACCTCGGGTCCAGCATGAGCGCCGCCGACGTGGTGAGCTGGCTCCTCCTGCACGAGCTGCGCCGGCCCGGCGCCCACGACGGTGACCTGTACTTCTCGTCCAAGGGCCACGACGCCCCCGGCCTGTACGCCGCGCTGATCGGCCTGGGGCTGCTGGACGAGGACCTGGTGCACCGGCTGCGCCGCATCGACGGGCTGCCCGGTCACCCCGACGTGCACACCCCGCACATGCCCTTCAACACCGGCTCGCTCGGCATGGGCATCGCCAAGGCCAAGGGGGTGATCCTGGCCGACCGGCTGCTGGGCACCCGCCGCCGGGTCTTCGTGCTGACCGGCGACGGCGAGTTGCAGGAGGGTCAGAACTGGGAGTCCCTGGCCGGGGCCGCGCACCGGGGGATGGGCGAGCTGACCGTGGTGGTGGACCACAACAAGCTCCAGTCCGACACCTGGGTCACCGAGGTCAGCGACCTCGGCGACCTGGCGGCCAAGTTCGCCGCCTTCGGCTGGGCGGTGCTGCGTTGTGACGGCAACGACGTCGCGGCGTTCCGGGCGGCCTGCCGGGACCGGGCGGAGTCGTACCCGGACCGGCCCGCGGTGATCGTCGCCGACACCGTGAAGGGTGCCGGCTGTGCCACCTTCGCCGCGACGTCGATGGCGCCGGGGCAGTGGCGGTACCTGTTCCACAGTGGTGCCCCCGCCCCGGCCGACCGGGAACGCGCCTACGCCGAGCTGGTGGCCACCGCGCAGGAGATCGTCGGCGCGGCGGGCCTGACCCCGCTGCGGCTGGCCGACGCGGCACCGGCTCCCGGGCCGGCCCCGGGCGGCGGACCACGCCTGCCGGAGGTGTACGGCGAGGCGCTGGTGGCCCGTGCCGGCCGCGACCCCCGGATCGTCGCCCTCGACGCCGACCTGGTCCTGGACACCGGCCTGATCCCGTTCTCCCGGGCGTACCCCGACCGGTTCGTCGAGTGCGGCATCGCCGAGCAGGACATGGTCTCGATGGCCGGCGGGCTGGCCTACCGGGGGCTGCTGCCGTTCGTGCACTCGTTCTCCTGCTTCCTGCACGCCCGCCCGAACGAGCAGATCTTCAACAACGCCACCGAGGGCCGCAAGGTGGTCTACGTCGGGTCGCTCGCCGGGCTGCTGCCGGCCGCCCCCGGCCACTCCCACCAGGCTGTCCGCGACGTGAGCGCGGTAGGCGCGATCCCCGACCTGGTGGTGCTGGAGCCGGCCGACGCGGCCGAGACGCGGGCCGCGGTCGACTTCTGCGTCGACACACCGCACAGCGTCTACCTGCGGCTGGTCAGCGTGCCTGTGCCGGAGCCGGTGGCCGGGCTGCCCGCCGGACCGTTGGAGCTGGGTCGCGGGCGGGTGGTGCGGCCGGGCGGTCCGGTGGTCGCGGTCGGTGCCGGGCCGGTCGTGCTGGCCGAGCTGCTCCGCGCCGCCGACCTGCTGGCCGCCGACGGCATCGACCTGACGGTGGTCGCCCTGCCCTGGCTGAACCGGGTCGACCACGGCTGGCTCGGCGACCTGGTCGAGCGGGCCGACCACCTGGTCGTGGTGGAGAACCACTTCGTCCGGGGTGGTCAGGCCGACCTGCTGGCCCGCGCGCTCGCCGAGCTGCGGCTGCCCGATCCGCCCGCGTTCCGGGGGGTCGGCGTCACCGAGGTGCCGCGCTGCGGCACCCCCGCCGAGGCGCTGCTCGCCCACGGCCTGCACGCCGACCGGCTGGCCGAGGTGGTGCGCGCCGAGGTCGGCGGCAAGTCCGAACCGGGCCGCTTCGACGTGGTCCTGCGGCACTGACGTTCCCGTCCCGACACACCCCGAGGAGAGACGATGGAGACCATCCACAACGAGCTGCGCCGCCCGCCCCAGGAGATCGTCGACCAGTTCCGCGAGGTGCTCGCCGAGTACAGCCCCAGCTGCCTGGTCACCGACGCCCGCCGCCGGGTCGGCGCGATCGGCGGCTTCCAGACGGTACGCCCCGAGCACAAGGTGGCCGGGCCGGCGTTGACCGTCAACCTGTCCGTCGACGACCTCGTCGACACCATGCCGGTGCTGGCCACCGCCCGCCCCGGCGACATCGTCGTGGTGGCCGCCCACGGCTCGCCGCTGACCGCGATGTGGGGTGGCCTGATGTCGACGCTGTCGCTGAAGGCCGGGGTCGCGGCCGGCGTCGTCGACGGCTTCGTCCGTGACGTCGACGAGATCCGTGACCTGGACTTCCCGCTCTGGTACCGGGGCACCATCCCCCGGCCGTCGCCGACGGCCGTGCACAACCGCACCGAGCCGGTCCAGGTGAACGTGCCGGTGGTGATCGGCGGCCAGGTGATCGAACCCGGTGACATCCTGGTCGCCGACGAGAACGGGCTGGCCGTGGTGCCGCAGGGGTTGGCCGAGGAGGTGCTGGAGGGCACCCGGCACCAGATCGGCAAGGAACGGATCATCCGCGAGAAGATCCGGTCCGGGGCCACGGTGATCGACCTGCTCACCGAGTTCGGCCACCTGTGAGCCCGCCGGTGCGCCTCTACCTCACCGGTGCCGACGGGATGCTCGGCACCGCCCTGACCACCGTCCTCGCCGAGGATCCGGCCACCGCGCACTGGACCGTCCACGGGGTCTCCATCCGCGACTTCGACATCGCCGACGCCGAGGCCGTACGGGCCTCGATCGAGGCGTTCGCGCCCGACGTGGTCGTGCACACCGCGGCGCACGCCATCGTCGACGACTGCGAGCTGGACCCGAAACTGGCGCTGCGGGTGAACATCGCCGGGGTACGCAACGTCGTCGACGCCTGCCTCCGGCGGCACAGTCGGCTGGTCTACCTCTCCAGCGACTACGTGTTCGACGGTCGGCACACCCCGGTCGGCGGCTACCGCGAGGACGACCTGCCGAACCCGCAGAGCGTGTACGGGCTGACCAAGGTGGCGGGGGAGCGGATGGTGGCCCTGCTCGACGACCATCTCACCGTCCGGACGTCGTGGTTGTTCGGCGGCACCGACGCCCGCCTCGACCAGGTGCTGGACATCGTCGAGCACGCCCGGCGCGGCACCCCGGCCCGGCTGATCGACGACCAGTTCAGCGCACCCACGTACACCGTGGATCTGGCTCGGGCGCTGGTCTTCCTGCTCGTGGAGAGCGCCGTGACCGGCACGGTCCACGTGACGAACCGGGGCACCGCCAGCTGGCACCAGGTCGGTGCGTACCTGACCGACCGGATCCCGGGCGCGCCGGCCCCGCAACGGGTGCCGCTGCGGGAATGGGGCTTCCTGGGCGGTCGGCCCGTCGACTCGACCCTGAACACCGACCGGCTGGCCCGGCTCGGCTGGACCCTGCCCACCTGGCAGGACGCGGTCGACCGGTGCCACCTGTCGCTGCTGCGGGGGGACCGGCGATGAGCACCGGACAGCCGGGCCCCCGCTGGCGGAACTGGTCCGGCACGGTGGGGTGCCGCCCCACCCAGCTGCTCGCCCCGACGACCGAGGACGAGGTGGTGGCGGCGGTGCGCGCGGCCGGCGAGCGCGGGAGCCCGGTGCGGCCGGTCGGCTCCGGTCACTCCTTCAACGCCCTGGCCTGCACCGACGGACTGCTGCTCGACCTGTCCCGGTACCGTGGCGTGCTCGCCGTCGACGCCGCCGCCGGCGAGGTCACCGTCCTCGGTGGCACCACACTGGGGGAGTTGGCCGAGGCGCTGGACCGGCGCGGCCTGGCCCTGGCCAACCTCGGCACGCTGGCGGAGCAGAGCGTGGCCGGGGCGATCTCCACCGGCAACCACGGCTCCGGGCTGGCGCACGCCCCGCTGTCGGCGCAGGTCGTCCGCCTGCGGTTGGTCACCGCGGACGGCCGGGTCCGCACCCTGGACGCCGACCGGGAGCCCGAGGTGTTCCGGTGCGCCCGGACCGCGCTGGGCACGCTCGGGGTGCTGAGCACCGTCACGCTGCGCTGCGTGCCGCAGTTCAACCTGCGGGTGAGCTACCGCACCGAGCCGCTGGACACGGTGTTGGACGGGTTCGCCGACTGGGCCGCCGAGGCCGACCACGTCGCGTTCTCCTGGCTGCCCTGGCAGGAGCGGGCCGGGCTGCGGGCCCTGCGGGTCACCGCCGCCCCGCGTACCCGGGACGCGGTCCGTCGGCGGTACGCGACCACGATCGACGAGGTGCGCTGCGGGCTGATCGGGCTGGCCGGCCGGGCCGACACCCGCGCCGTCCCGTGGCTCAAGGGCCGGCGGTGGCGGTCGACCCGGCCCGCCGTCGAGTACGTCGACGCCAGCCACCGGGTGTTCACCTTCCCGCAGCCGGTCAAGTTCCTCGCCCTGGAGCACGCGTTGCCGCTGGAGGCGACGCCCGACGCGCTGCGTGCCCTGCGCCGTACGCTGCGCCGGGCCGGCGCGTACTCGCCCTACTCGGTGCTGGTCCGGGTGGGCGCCGGCGACGACTCGCCGCTGAGCCCCGCCTACGGGCGTCGGACCGGCTACGTCAACCTGACCGTGCCCCGCACGGCCGGGCAGGTGGAGCTGTTGCGCGCCATCGAGCCGGTGTTGCGGGACCACGGTGGCCGGCCGCACTGGGGCAAGGCGCACACCGCCACCGCCGAGGTGCTCGCCCCGCGCTACCGGGAGTGGGCGCTGTTCCAACGGGTCCGGGCCACCCTGGACCCGGACGGCGTGTTCGCCAGCGACTACACCGACCGGGTGCTCGGCCCGGTGCGACCGGCGCGGGCGCCCACGGTGGTGCCGGCGCAGGCCGGGCCGGACCCGGCGGTCGCCGTCGGGGACGGTGGCTGACCCATGCCGCTGCGCCTGCTCCTGTTCGATTTCGACGGGCTGCTCTGCGACACCGAGCGGGCCGCCCACCGGTCCTGGGACGAGCTGTACCACCAGCTGGTCGGGCACGGCCTGCCGGACCGGGTGTGGGCGGCGATGGCCGGCCGTTCGGACGGCGAGACGGTCGCCCTCGCCGACCTGTCCGCCCGCCTGGGGCGTCCGGTCGGCGAGCCGACCCGGGCCGCCCGGCTGCGGCGCAAGCGCGAGCTGTGCGCGGCCGAGCCGGTACGCCCCGGCGTCACGGCGCTGCTCGACGCCGGCCGCGCCGCCGGCCTGGGCCTGGGCGTGGTCTCCAGCTCCCCATGGCGCTGGGTGGAGCCCCACCTGCGGCGACTGGGCCTGGGGCACCGCTTCGACTGGCTGGTCACCGGGGACGACACCCCGGCGCACAAGCCGGCCCCCGACCTCTACCGGCTGGCGTTGCGCCGCGCCGGTGTGCCGGCGGCCGACGCGCTGGCCTTCGAGGACTCCGAGTCGGGGGTACGGGCCGCCGGCGCGGCCGGGGTGTACTGCGTCGCCGTGCGCAACGCGGTGGGCGGGCACGCCGACCTGCACGCCGCCGACGAGGTCCGGGCCAGCCTGCTCGACGTCGCGCTGGCGTCCTATCTCGACCGACTCGCAGAAACAGGAAACCGATGAACGTCTCCGCACCCGAGTTGGCCTCACTTGCCAGTCCCACCGCCGACCGGCCGGAATGGATCTGGCGCAACGGCACCCTGTCGCGGTGGGAGCAGGCGCAGATCCACGTCAACGCGGTCGGCCACGCCTCCACGGCGGCGATCTTCGAGGGGATCAAGGCCTACCGCGCCGACGACGGTCGACTGCTGCTGTTCCGGCTCGACGAGCATCTGCGCCGGTTGTTCGACTCGGCCCGGATCTGCCGGCTCGACCTGCCGTACAGCCTGGCCGACCTGCGGACCGGGGTGTTCGACCTGCTCCGGGGCAACGGCTACGACCGGGACGCGTACGTCCGACCGTGGGCGTTCCCGGCCGGGCTCATCCGGGAGCAGATGGTCCCGGCGGGGTCGGTCTGCGAGGTGGTGATCGACAGTTGGCCCTTCCGTAGCCGTCCGGACGTCACCCGGGGCTGCCGGGCCGGGGTGAGTTCCTGGCAACGCGTCAGCGACGCCGCCATGCCGCCCCGCGTCAAGGCCTTCTCGAACTACCACAACGGCCGGTTGGCGATGATGGAGGCCCGGGAGAACGGACACGACTGGCCGATCCTGCTCAACGAGCGGCACAAGGTCAGCGAGGGCCCCGGTGCCTGCGTCGCGCTGGTCCGCCACGGCACGGTGACCACCCCGTCGCTGACCAGCGGGGTGCTGGAGAGCATCACCCGGGACACCGTGCTCCGGCTCCTCGACGAGTCAGGTGAGCCGGTCGTCGAGCGGGAGGTGGACCGCAGCGAGCTGTACCTCGCCGACGAGTTGTTCTTCCTGGGCACCGCCTGGGAGATCCTGCCGATCACCAGCATCGACGGGTTACCGGTGGGGCAGGGCCGGCCCGGCCCGGTCACCCGGCGGCTGGCGGACGCCTACGCCCGCCTGGTGCGGGGTCGATCCGACCGGCACACCGACTGGCTGACCGAGGTCCCCCGGTGAGCCGGGCGATCGTGGTGCACACCCCGGGCGGTCCGGAGGTGCTGCGCCCGGCGGAGCGGGCCGTGCCCGTGCCCGGCCCCGGACAGGTGGTGGTCGCGGTCGCGGCCAGCGGGGTCAACTTCATCGACATCTACCAGCGCTCCGGCGGCTACCCGGTGCCCATGCCGTTCGTTCCCGGCATCGAGGCCGCCGGCACGGTGGTCGACGTGGCCGCCGACGTGACCGGGGTGGCCGTCGGCGACCGGGTCGCCTGGGTGAACCAACCCGGCGGGTACGCCCAACACGTGGCGGTGCCGGCCGCCGCCGTCGTACCGGTGGAGCCCGGGATCCCGCTGGAGACGGCCGCCGCCGCGCTGCTCCAGGGGATGACCGCGCACTACCTGCTGCACGACACCTACCCGGTGCGCCCGGGGGACACGGTGCTGGTGCACGCGGCGGCCGGCGGGATGGGACAGTGGCTCACCCGGTGGGCGCGGTGGCGGGGGGCCCGGGTGATCGGCACCGTCTCCAGCGCCGCGAAGGCCGAGGTCGCGCGGGCCGCCGGCGCCGACGAGATCGTCCGCTACGACCGCGCGGACACCGCGGCCGAGGTACGCGCGTTGACCGGCGGCGCAGGCGTGGACGCGGTGTACGACGGCGTCGGCGGCCCGACCTTCGACGCCAGCCTGGCGGCGCTCCGTCCGCGCGGCACCCTCGCCCTGTACGGCCAGGCCGGCGGCCCGGTGCCCCCGTTCGATCCGCAACGGCTCAACGCGGCCGGCTCGGTGCTGCTGACCAGGCCTAACCTGAGCCACCACATCGCCACCCGGCACGAGTTGCTCACCCGGGCCGGTGCGGTGCTGAGCCTGCTCGCCACCGGTCGGCTGCGGGTGCACGTCGGTGGCAGGTACCCCCTCGCCGACGCCGCGGCGGCGCATGCCGACCTGGCCGGCCGGCGCTCGACCGGCAAGCTTCTGCTGCTGCCGCACAGCTGACCGCGGACCGCCCGCGACGGCTGTCCGTGGGGAGTCTTGGCTGGTAGAGCGGCTGTCAGTAGTGCCTCAGCGACACGTAACAACTTGGCCACAAGCGGGGCGGGCTTCTTGTGAACGGGTTTGTTAGCCCCCTGTACTAACCGGGTGAAGAGCACTGACCAGGTGGGGACGGCCCCATCCGTTGCACCCGAGCAGACGGTGGGGATCCCCCGGCAGGACCGGATCCCGGCCCGGGTCCGCTCCGGCGAGAAGCTCCTGCCGGAGCAGGCCCGCGTGCACAACCGTGAGCTGCTGTTGCGCATGCTGTACCGGGAGGGGCCGCACAGCCGGGCGGACCTGGCCCGGCGTACCGGGCTGACCCGGGTCTCGGTCTCCGACGTGGTCAGCGACCTGCTCACCGACGACCTGGTGCGCGAGATGGGCATGCGGGCGGGGAGCCGACCGGGCAAGCCCGCGATGATGCTCGGCTTCAACGAGCACGCCTACCAGACGGTCGCCCTGGACCTGAGCCACTCGACGCTCTACCGGGGGGCCGTGCTCGACCTCGGTGGCTCGGTGGTGACCCGCCGGCAGGTCGAGATCGCCGGGAGCACCGGTGCCGAGGCCGTACAGCGGGTCGTCGGTCTGGTCCGGGAGTTGACCGACGAGGTGACGGCACCGCTGCTCGGCATCGGCGTCGGCACCCCGGGCATCGTGGATCTCGGTGGGGTCATTCTCGGCGCGCCCAACCTGGGGTGGCAGGACGTCAACCTCCGGTCGGTGCTCACCGAGCGCTTCGCCTGTCCCGTGGTGGTGGCCAACGACGCCAACGCCGCCGCGCTGGCCGAGCGTAGCTACGGCGAGAGCGCACCGGACTCGCTCCTGGTCCGGGTCGGTGTCGGCGTGGGGGCCGGGCTGCTGCTCGGCGGTACGCCCGTGCTGGGCAGCAGGTTTGCGGCCGGCGAGATCGGCCACGTGGTGGTGGACTCCGACAGCGACCGGTCCTGTGTCTGCGGCAAGTTCGGCTGCCTGGAGACCTGGCTGTCGACCCGGCGCATCCAGGAGGACCTGTCGGGGGCGCGTACCGAGGCGGAGCACGCCCGGGTGCTCGCGGTGGCCGGGGAGGCCCTCGGTCGGGTGCTGGCCCCGATCGTGGCCGCGCTCAACGTCTCGGAGATCGTGCTCAGCGGCCCGCAACGGGTGTTGGAGGGGCCACTGGCCGCCGCCACCACCCGGACCATCCGGCAACGCGCCCTGACCGAGGTCCACGGCGACATCGTCCTGCGGTTGTCGGGGCTCGGCGACGACATCGTCCTGCGCGGCGCGACCGCCATGGTCATGAGTCAACAACTCGGAATCGTCTGATCCGCTGACCCGGATCTTGTCACCCAGAGCAACGCCGACCGGCGCTGACTTTGCAGCAACAGAAGGGGAACACGGTGCAGTTACCACGCACGCTGACGGCAGCGCTCGCCGCGGTCGTTCTCACCCTCGCCGGTTGCGGCGGCGGGGAGAACAGCCAGGAATCCACCTCGTCCCAGCTCGTCCTCGGCAACAACGGCGACGTGCTGACCTGGGACCCGGCCGAGATGAAGGAGGGTGCGGTAATCCACTACGCCGAGGCCGTCTACGACCCGCTGCTGCGCAAGACCGCCGAGTCGAAGATCGAGGGCAACCTCGCCTCCGAGTACGAGTACAACGACGACCTCACCGAACTCACCCTGAAGCTGCGTGAGGGAGTGACGTTCAGCGACGGTGCCACCTTCGACGGCGAGGCGGTGAAGGTCAACATCGAGGCACGCAAGGAGGGCGCGGGCAGCGCGTCCGAGGCGGCCCGGGTGATCGAGCGCGTCGAGGTCGTCGACGCGAGCACGGTACGGCTGCACCTGAGCGAACCGAGTCCCGGTCTGCTCGCCGGCCTGGCCACGTACCTGGGGTACATGGCGAGTCCGCAGGCGCTGGCCGCGGGCAACCTGGCCACGACGCCGGTGGGCTCCGGGCCGTACCTGCTCGACGCGGGCGCCTCGGAGAAGGGCGTCAGCTACCGGTTCACCGCCCGCGACGGCTACTGGAACCGCGAGGCGTTCCCGTTCGCCACCGTGGTGATCCGGCCGTACGAGGAGTTCACCGCCCGGTACAACGCCCTGGCCACCGGGCAGATCCAGTTCATGTACGGCACCTCCGACATGGTGCCGAAGGCCAAGAGCGACGGGCTGACCGTCAAGACGGTGCCCGGCGAGTGGCAGGGGATCATCCTGCAGGACCGGGCCGGCAAGGAGTCGGCCGCCCTCGGCGACGTGCGGGTCCGGCAGGCGGTCAACCACGCGCTCGACCGCAAGGCCATCCTCGACACCCACTACGGCGGCTTCGGTCAGGTCTCCACCCAGACCTTCAACCCGGCAAGCGAGGCGTGGGTGCCGGAGCTGAACGAGCGTTACCCGTACGACCCGGCCAAGGCGCGCGAGCTGCTGGCGGCGGCGGGTTACGGGAGCGGCTTCAAGATCAAGATTTCGTTCAGTGAGGGCTTCATGTCCCCGCTGGTGCCGATCGTCACGCAGTACCTGGGCGACGTGGGCATCACGGTCGAGCAGGTCCCGGTCAACGGCTTCGCCAACGGCGGCCTGGAGACCCTCAAGGGCCAGCCGGCGTTCATGCTCTCGTTCTCCACGAACATCCCGGCCTGGACCGACGTGCTGAACAAGCTCACCCCGACCTCGCTGTGGAACAACTTCCAGTACACCGACGACACGGTCACCCGGCTGCTCAAGGAGATCCCCGCCGCGCAGGGTGACGAGCAGGCCGCGCTCTACAAGGAGCTGAACACCCACCTCGTGGAGCAGGCCTGGTTCGCCCCGATCGTCACGCAGGAGAACGTCTACCTGTTCAGGTCGGACATCGACGTGACCATGCAGCAGGCGCAGCTGATGCCGAGCCTGCGCTTCTTCGCACCGAACAACTAACCGTCCACCGCCCCCGGGTGAGCCGAGTCGACTGTCGGCCCACCCGGGGTGCCGTCCCAGGTCAGCTAGGAGGTAGCAGGCATGCTGGGCTTCATCGGCCGTCGACTGGCCACGGGCCTGCTGTTGGCGTTCACGGTCGTGACGGGGATGTTCTTCTTCCTCATGCTCACCGGCTCCGATCCGGCCCGGGGCGCGCTCGGTCTCTACGCCACCGAGGAACAGGTGGCGGTCAAGCGCGAACAGCTCGGCCTCGACCGGCCGGTCCTCACCCAGTACCTGGACTGGCTGGGTGGCGTGCTCCGGGGTGACCTGGGCGTCTCGTCCGCGCAGAACGCCCAGGTCATCGACCTCATCGTGTCGCGACTGCCGGTCACCGTCTCCCTCGCGCTCGGCGCCGTCGGAGTCGCCGCCGTGCTGGGGGTCGCCCTCGGGCTGCTCGCCGCTACCCGGCCCGGCTCCTTCGACCGGGTCCTGCAGGTGGTCATGGTGCTCGGCTTCAGCCTGCCGAACTTCTGGGTCGCGATCATCCTGGCCCTGGTCTTCGCCGTGCAGCTCGGCTGGTTCCCCGCCACCGGCTACATCCACCTGGCCGACTCACCGAGCGGTTGGCTCTGGTCGATCATCCTGCCGGTCACCGCGCTGTCGATCGGCTCGATCGCCGCCATCGCCCAGCAACTGCGCAACTCCGTGATCACCGTCAACAGCCAGGCGTACGTACGGACGCTGCGCAGCCGTGGCCTGTCGCAGCGCAACGTCCTGCTCGTCCACGTCCTGCGCAACGCGTCCCCGCCGGCGTTGACCATGCTCTCGCTGCAGTTCATCGCGGCGATGAGCGGGGCCGCCATCGTCGAGCGGGTGTTCGGCCTGCAGGGCATCGGCGCCGTCGCCATCAACGCCTCGGGCAACAGCGACATCCCCGTGATCATGGGCGTGCTGCTCTTCACCGTGCTCGTCGTCGTCCTGGTCAACCTGACGGTCGACATCCTCTACGCCGCGCTGAACCCGAAGGTACGGAACGCATGAGCGTCGACATCGCGCCCCGCGCGGGCCGCATCTCCAACCGAAGGCTCCGCGCCTTCCTCGGCAACCCGATGGGGGTGGTGGCCGGCGGTGTCCTGCTCGCCATCGTCGTCGCGAGCGTCCTGGCCCCCCTCCTCGCGCCACAGGACCCCAACCTGGTGGTGCTCTCCGAGGCGCTGCTGCCGCCGAGCGCCGACCATCCACTGGGCACCGACGGCAACGGGCGGGACATCCTCAGCCGCCTGCTGTACGGCGGCCGGGTAAGCCTCCAGGCCGGCGCGATCATGGTCGCCACCGCCCTGCTCTGCGGGATCCCGGCGGGTCTGCTCGCCGGCTACCACGGCAGGCGGTTCGACAGCGCCGCCAGCTGGATCTTCAACATGCTGATGTCCCTGCCGGAGATCCTGATCATCATCGTGGTGATCGCCTCGCTCGGCAGCGGCCTCGCCCCGACGATGATCACCCTCGGGGTGCTCGCCTCACCGGACATCTTCCGGCTGACCAGGAGCGCCGTGATCGGCGTACGCGAGGAGCTGTACTTCGAAGCCGCCCGGGTGGCCGGCCTGTCCGACCTGCGCATCATCTTCCGCCACGTGCTCTCCGTCGTCCTCGGTCCGGTCGTGGTGCGGTCCTCGTTCATCTTCGGAATGGCGATCATCGTCCAGTCCGGGCTGGAGTTCCTCGGCTTCGGCGATCCGCAGCGCCCGAGCTGGGGCGGTGAACTCAGCAACGCCTTCCAGAGTTTCCAGCGCGCCCCCGAACTGGTCATCGCCCCCGGTATCGCCATCGGCCTCACCGTCATGGCGCTGGTGCTCTTCGGTGCCGCGCTCGCCGACTCCCTCGGGGTCAGCCTCCGCCGCCGGGCCAAGCGGGCGGCCCGCCCGGCCCGCGCCGACGACACCCGGATCGCCCGGAACGAGGCCGACGAGGCGTCCGGGTCCGCCGACCTTCCCGCGGACACCCTCCTCGAGGTGGCGGACCTGGCCGTGCGGTACGTGGCGGAGGACGGCACCACCAGGGACGTGGTACGGGACGTGTCGCTGCACGTGGCCCGGGGCGAGGTCCTCGGACTGGTCGGGGAGTCCGGCTCGGGCAAGTCCCAGACGTCCTTCGCGATCCTCGGACTCCTCCCGCCCGAGGCCGTCGTCTCCGCCCGGCGGCTCTGCCTCGACGGGCGGTCCCTGGTCGGGCTGCGCGAGCGGGACCTGCAGAAGCTGCGCGGCAAGCGGATGGCCTACGTCCCGCAGGAGCCGATGTCGAACCTCGACCCGTCCTTCACCGTCGGCGCCCAGCTGACCAAGCCGATCCGCCGACAACTCGGCCTGTCCCGCCGGGACGCGACCACCCGGGCGCTGGAACTGCTCGACCGGGTAGGCATCCCCGACCCGGCCCGTACCCTCGCCGCCTACCCCCACCAGCTCAGCGGCGGGATGGCCCAGCGGGTCCTCATCGCGGGCGCGGTCTCCTGCGACCCGGAGCTGCTCATCGCGGACGAACCGACGACCGCCCTCGACGTCACGGTCCAGGCCGAGGTCCTGGAACTCCTGCGGGACCTGCAGCGGGAGCGCAACATGGGCCTCGTCCTGGTCACCCACAACCTGGGGGTGGTCGCCGACATCTGTGACCGGGTGGCGGTGATGCGCGACGGCCGCATCGTCGAGCAACAGTCGGTCGCCGGCCTCTTCAGCGACCCGCAGCACGAGTACACCCGGATGCTGCTGAACGCGACCCTCGACGACGCACCACCCCGACGGGGGCGCGGCGACCTGCAGGAGGTGGGCTCGTGAGCAGCCCCGACCAGCCACTACTGGACATCCGCGACATCAACGTCGTCTACCGTGGCGCCCGCTGGCGCAGCCCGTCGTTCCACGCGCTGCACGACGTCTCGATGCGCATCGGGGCGGGCGAGACGGTCGGCCTGGTCGGCGAGTCCGGCTCGGGCAAGACCACCCTCGGTCGGGCGGTGCTCGGCCTCGCCCCGGTGACCAGCGGAACGGTGACGTTCGACGGTAGGGACATCACCCACGCCAGACGACGCGAACGCCGGGCCCTGAGCCGCGACATCCAGGTCGTCTTCCAGGACCCGTACTCCTCGCTCAACCCGGCGATGACGGTGGAGAGCATCCTGGCCGAACCGTTGCGCGCCCAGGGCGTGCCCGGCAGCGAGGCCGCCGCGCGGATCAACCAGCTGTTGGACCAGATCGGCCTGGAGGCCGACGCGGGACGCCGGTACCCCCGGGAGTTCTCCGGCGGGCAGCGGCAGCGGATCGCCATCGCCCGCGCGCTGGCGCTCAAGCCCCGGCTGATCGTCT
Source organism: Micromonospora sp. WMMA1923 (assembly GCF_049179195.1). Taxonomy (NCBI): domain Bacteria; kingdom Bacillati; phylum Actinomycetota; class Actinomycetes; order Micromonosporales; family Micromonosporaceae; genus Micromonospora; species Micromonospora sp. WMMA1923. The sequence goes on along the minus strand of NZ_JBMHLZ010000001.1, from coordinate 4,129,998 downwards.
GCGACGAGCCGGTGAGCGCCCTCGACCTCTCCACCCAGGCCCGCATCCTCGACCTGCTGATCGAGGTCCAGGAGCAGACCGGCGTCGCGTACCTCTTCGTCTCCCACGACCTGTCGGTGGTCCGCTACATCTGCCACCGGGTCGCGGTGATGCTCAAGGGCCGGATCGTGGAGACCGGCGAGGGCGACGTCGTCACGTCCCGGCCGGAACACCCGTACACGAAACGCCTGCTCATGGCCTCGCCCATTCCCGATCCGGTCCGCCAGGCGGAACGCCGCCGCCGGTACGCCGCCCTGGCCTGACCCCTCCCATCCATCCCAGAGAAAAGGACACCCCGTGCAGTTCGGCTTCAGCTCCTACTCCTTCTACCAGCACCTGCGTACCGGTCGGATGAGCCTGTTGGAGGTCATCGACTGGATCGGTGCCAGCGACGCCACCCACATGGAGATCGCGACGGTGTCGCTGTCGCCGGAGATCTCCAACGACACCTCCACCCTCGACCAGGATCCCGGGTTCGTCCAGGAGATCAAGACCCGCGCGGCCGACCAGGGCGTCACCCTCTCCAACCTCGTCGTACCGGCCGACCTGCTCGGCGCGGACGCCGACACGCACATGCAGCGGGTCAAGCGGCACCTCGACGTGGCCGCGGAGCTGGACATCACCCTCTTCCGGCACGACGTCGCCAGGTGGGCGCACCGGGCCAAGGACATCGCCGACTTCGAGGCGCTGCTGCCCCGCATGGTGGAGGTGTGCCAGGAGATCGCCCGGTACGCCGCCCAGTACGGCATCACCACCAGCGTGGAGAACCACGGGCTGCTGATGAACGGTGGTGAGCGGGTCCGCCGCCTCATCCACCTCGTCGGCGAGCCGAACTTCAAGACCACGCTCGACGTCGGCAACTTCATGTCGGTGGACGACAACCCGGTGGTGGCGGTCGCCGAGAACGCCCCCTACGCCAGCATCGTGCACCTCAAGGACTTCTACATCCGCTCCCAGTACCCGGGCGAGGGCTGGCACCACACCCCGGGCGGCAACTACCTGCTCGGCTCCATCGTCGGCTACGGCGACCTGGACATGCGCCGGATCGTGCACGGGATCCTCGCCGCCGACTACGACGGGTTCGTCTCCATCGAGTTCGAGGGCATCGAGGAGTGCCTGATGGCCAACACGGTAGGCCTGGCCAACGCCAAGCGACTCTTCGCCGAGGTCGGAGTGGCCGCCGCATGAGCGAACGCACCGAGCGAAGCGAGGGCAGTGAGGGCATGCCCGATCAGCACCGCACGAGTCGGCTCGGGGTGGGTGTGATCGGGGTGGGCAGCATCGCGGAGATGCACCTGGCCGCGTACGCCGCCAACCCGGACGTCCGACTCGCCGGGGTGTTCGACCTCAACGCCGAGCGCAGTGCCCAGAAGGCGGCGGCCTTCGGCGTGGCCCGGGTGCACCCCACGCTGGACAGTCTGCTGGCCGACCCGGACATCGACGCGGTGAGCATCTGCACGTGGAACGACACCCACGCGGAGATCGCCGTCGCGGCGCTGGAGGCCGGCAAGCACGTCCTGGTGGAGAAGCCGCTGAGCCGTACCGCCGGTGAGACGCAGGCGCTCGTCGAGGCCGTCGAGCGCAGCGGCCGACACCTGGAGGTCGGCTTCGTCAGGCGGTTCGGCTCGAACGCCCGGGTGCTCAAGTCGTTCGTCGACGGCGGCCTGCTGGGCGACATCTACCACGCGCGGGCGACGAACGTCCGGCGGCTCGGCAACCCGGGCGGCTGGTTCGCCGACCACGCCAGGTCCGGGGGCGGGCCGCTGATCGACATCGGGGTGCACGCCCTGGATCTCTGCTGGTACTTCATGGGTACGCCCCGGGCGGTGACCGTCAGCGCGGTCACCCACTCGCCGCTTGGCAACCGGGCGAACGTGACGTCCCTGTCGCGGTACAAGGTCGCGGACTACGACCCCACGCAGAGCGACGTCGAGGACTTCGCCGTGGCGCTGATCCGGTTCGACAACGGCGCGTCGTTGACCCTGGAGACCAGCTACTCCCTGCACGCTCTCGACGACCGGCTCGAAGTGGCGGTCTTCGGTGAACGCGGTGGCGCGGAGCTGGAACCGAAGCTGCGCATGGTCACCGAGATGCACGACACCGTGCTGAACATGGGACCGCAGATCGACCACCTCTCCTTCGACTTCGCCGAGGGGTTCGCCAACGAGATCGCGCACTTCGTCTCGCTCTGCCTCGGTGAGGCCGAGCAGGTGGCACCGGTGTCGCACGGCACCGAGGTGATGCGGATGCTCGACGGGATCTACGAGTCGGCGCGGACCGGTCGAGAGGTCAGGCTCTCCTGAGATGACTGCTGTGCAGGGAACCGTCCGGGTGGGGGTCGTCGGATGCGGCAACGTCAGTTCCCGGTACCTGGCCAACCTGGCGGGCCATCCGGCGGTCACCGTCGTCGCCTGTGCCGACGCCGATCCGGCCCGGGCGCGGGCGCTCGGGGCCGCCCACGGGGTGCCGAAGGCGTACCCGGTCGACGCTCTGCTGTCCGATCCGGATCTCGACCTCGTGCTCAACCTGACCCCGCCCCGGGTCCACACCGAGCTGACCCTGCGTGCCCTGGCGCAGGGCAAGCACGTCTACACGGAGAAGCCCCTGGCCACCACCATGGCCGACGGGCGGCGGATCCTCGACGCCGCCCGGGAGCGGTCACGGTGGGTCGGCACCGCCCCGGACACCTTTCTGGGCGCCGGGACGCGTACCTGCGCGGCCCTCGTCGCCCAGGGGGCGATCGGCACTCCCACCTCGGTGAACGCCGCCATGATGAACCCGGGGCCGGAGCGGTTCCACCCGGAGCCGGAGTTCCTCTACCAGGAGGGCGCCGGCCCGCTGTTCGACATCGGTCCGTACTACCTCACGGTGCTGACCGCACTGATGGGTTCCGTCGTACGGGTGGGGGCGCTGGGCGCGGCCCCGCGGGCCGAGCGGGTGGTGTCGACCGGGCCGCGCGCGGGGTCGACCTTCCCGGTGGAGACCTTCACCCACGTCACCAGCGTGCTGGAGTTCGCCAGCGGCGCCCTGGGCACGCTGGTGACCAGTTTCGACGTGGCGGCGACCCGGACGCCGCACCTGGAGATCCACGGCACCGAGGGCACGATCGTCGCCGCGCCGGCCAACTCGTGGGGCGGCCCGGTGCTGCTCAGCGGCGCGGGCGGGGACTTCACCGAGGTGCTGCCCGGCCCGGGGGAGTCCGACGGGTTCATGGGGATGGGCCTGGTCGACATGGCGGAGGCGATCCTGACCGGCCGCTCCCCGCTGGCGACGGGTACGCGTGGCCTGCACGTCCTGGAGGTGCTCACGGCCATCGCCTCGGCCGCCCGGGCCGGCGGCGGTTTCACCACGATCCGCTCCACCCTGGAGACCCCCTGAGGTCGTCGGCCGCCTCCCGACGCAGCTGACCGGTCCGGCTCCCCCGCCCGGTGTGGGCGGGGGAGCGGCGGGTGTCGCCTCAGGCGACGGTGCAGGCGGCGCCGTTGAGGGTGAAGGAGGTCGGCTTGGCGGTGTTGCCGGTGTGGCTGGCCTGGAAGCCGATGTCGATGGACCCGTTCGGCCCGATGCTGGCGTTGTAGCTGACGTTACGGGCCGTCACCTGTCCGGAGGTGGGGCTGTAGGAGGCGTTCCAGCCGGAGGTGATGTTCTGCCCGGCGGGCAGCGTGAAGGCCAACGTCCAGCCGTTGACGGCGCTGGTGCCGGTGTTGGTGATGGTCAGGTTCTCGGTCAGGCCGTTGTTCCAGGCGTTGACGCTGGCGCTGACCCGGCAGGCGCCGGCACCCGGCGGCGTGGTCGGTGGGGTCGTGGGCGGGGTCGTCGGTGGCGTGGTCGGCGGGTTGGTCGGTGGCGTCGTGGGCGGCGTGGTCGGTGGCGTGGTGGGCGGGCTGGTCAGGCCGAAGAACTGGAGGGCGGCGGCGGCCATGCCACCCGAGGGCAGGCTGTGGCCGGCGCCCTGGATGCTGTATGCCTCGACCCGGACGACCCCGCTGCTGTTGGCGTAGCGGCGGCGGTTCCAGTTGGGCTGCGGGGTGTCGGTGGAGGTGGGTGTCTGGCTGAGCCCGAACACGTTGGTCCACTGCTCGATCGTCTCCTGCAGCAGCGAGTACGGCACCAGGGTGTCGTTGGTGCCGTGCCACAGCTGCACCGGTGGCCGTGGACCGGAGTAGCCGGGGTACGCCTGGCGGACCGCGTCACCCCACTGCTGCGGGGTGCGGTTCATGTTCCCGCCGGTGCACTGACCGCCTGGCGGGTAGTCCGCCGCGTTGGCGAAACAGTTGAAGGGCACCCCCATGAAGGCGGCCCCGGCGGCGAAGACATCGGGGTAGAGGGCCAGCATGTGGTTGGTCATCATGCCGCCGGAGGAGCTGCCGGTGGCGTAGACCCGGCGGGGGTCGCCGCCGTACTGCCGCTGCACGTAGTTGACCATCGAGATGATCGACACCGGGTCGCTGCCGCCGCCGCGTCGCTTGGCCGCGTCCGACCAGGTGTCGAAGCAGTTGCCGAAGCCGGCCTGCTGGGTGGCGCTCGGGTAGATCACCACGTAGCCGTACCGGTCGGCGAGGCTGGCGAACTCGCTGCCGGAGTAGAAGCCGGGGCCCGATCCGCCGCAGCCGTGCATCGCCACCACGATCGCGGGGTTGGCCGGGCGGGCGTCCGGCACGTAGACGTGCATCCGCATCCGGCCGGGGTTGTCGCCGAAGGTGGTCACCTCCACCAGCGACGCGGCGTACGCGGGACTGTTCGTCGGCATCACCAGGCCGGCCGCCGCCAGCGCCGTCGCCATCGACGTCACCAGGCCGAGCAGCAACTTTCGTCTGATCCTCATGGACGGGACTCCTCACCTCGCGTAGCACATAGTGTTCCCCCCGGACCAACAAGTGTCAATTGAGGATCCTCTATGAATTGGGGTGCCGTCTACAGTCGAGGCGCTGCCGTCGAACCGAGCCCCGGAGTGCCCCTGTGACCAGCCCCTTCGAGATCGAGGAGATCTTTCCCGACGACGGGGAGCACCAGGTCCGGCTGCCCCGCCGGCAGTCCGGCAACTCGCCGCAGGGGATGGCGGTGACCCTGCTGGCCGACTACACCCTGCGTACCCGGGAATGGTTACCGTCGGCAGCCATCGTCGCCCTGCTCGCCGAGTCCGGCGTCAGTCCCGCCGGCGCCCGTACCGCGATCAGCCGGCTGGCCCGCCGGGGCGTCCTCGACGGCAGCCGGCAGGGCCGGCACAGCTCCTACCGGCTCAGCCGCTCCGCCGCCGGGAACCTGTCGGCCGGCGGCAGCTGGATCGTCACCTCCACCGCCACCGCGCGGGCGTGGGACGAGTGCTGGACGATCGTCGCCTTCTCCCTGCCCCAGCAGCACGGCGCGCAACGCCGGGCACTGCGCGCCCAACTGCGGTGGCTGGGGTACGCGCCGCTGTACGACGGACTGTGGATCTCGCCGTACGAGCTGGTCCCGGCGGCCCGCAGACAGCTCGCCGGCCTCGGCCCCGGTGCCGTCACGGTGTTCCGGGGCCGGCAGGTCGAGCTCGACGCCGTCATCGCCCGCGACCCGCTCGCGGCCTGGGACATCGCGGCGGTGGCCGGACAGTACGAGACCTTCCTCGGGCGCTGGCGGCCGCTCCTGCCGGAGATCGCTGCCGGGCGGGTCGACGGCGCGGCGGCGGTGCGGGCGCGGACCGAGGTGATGGACACCTTCCGGCGCTTCCCGGTCCTCGACCCGCAACTGCCGCTGCGGCTCCTGCCGCCCGACTGGCTCCGGGTGCCCGCCCGGGAGGTCTTCGCCGCCGTCTACGACGGACTGGCCGGGACCGCCGAGCGGCACGTCCGGGCCGTCGTCGCGCCGTTCGCCGGGGAGAGCCTTCCCGGCATCCGGGCCCACACCACCGCCGACCTGCTCGCCGGCCTCGACGTCGCCGGGGGTACGGACGACAGCCGCGCACCGGAGTCGGTGACGCGCGGTCGGTGACCAGCCGACCCTCGTCGGTAATGCCGGACCGGACTACCCGGGGTGCCGGCTGAGCTGCCAACTCTCCGTACCGTGCGGCTTTTGTTGGTGTTTGCTCCTCGATGGTCGTCGGGCGAGGTACGGGCTCTCGCAGTTGTGACGAAATTCGTCACTGACAAACGTCTAGGCGACGAGTTCTAAAGGTCTATGGACATGAAGTGGCGCTACTCGTAAAGTCTGACCATCTTCCGATGATCCTGGAGATGACGTGAACACTGCTGTCCCGGAAACCTCCGTCCGCTCGGCGACCGAGCTGCACGCCGCCGCCACCGTCGTGGACGGCAGCACGGTGATCGAGCTCAGCGACGCCCACCTCGACCGGATCCGGCGCGGGGGTGTCACCGCGGTCAACCACACGGTCACCAGGCCGTACGCGGACACGGTCACCGCCCTGCGGGAGGTGAACCGGTGCCGTCGGTGGATCGACGAGAACGCCGACCGGGTGTTGCTCGCGCTGACCGTGGCCGACATCGAACGGGCCAAGGCCGAGGGCAAGGAAGCCGTCATCTTCGGCCCGCAGGACACCGAGATGATCGGTGTCGATCTCGACCTGCTCGGCACCTTCTACGACCTCGGCGTGCGGATCCTGCAGCTGACCTACCAGCGGCAGAACCTGCTCGGCGCCGGGTGCGGCGAGGAGACCGACTCGGGTCTGACGCACCGGGGCCGTCGCTTCGTCCAGGCGATGGACCAACTGGGCATCCTGGTCGACGTCTCGCACTGTGGCGAGCGGACCGGCCTGGACGCCATGGCGGCCTCGGCGAACCCCGTCGTGGTCACCCACTCCTTCTGCGACGCGATGTCGCCGCACATCCGGGCCAAGTCCGACGGGTACCTGCGTCGCCTCGGCGAGCAGGGCGGCGTCATGGGTATCACCACCCTGTCAGGGTTCCTGTACTACCCGGAGGCCCCGTCCCGGCGTCCGGATCTGACCCGCTTCGTCGAGCACGTCAGTCGGGTGGTGGAGGTGGCCGGGATCGACCACGTCGCGATCGCCACCGACTACGACGAGACGTGGACCGAGGCGATGCGGATCGCGCAGTTGCAGTCCATCGCCCAGGCGAAGTCCAAGGAGCAGCAGAACCTCCTCGGTGACTTCGGCTGGACCGAGCGTCGGGCCATCGGCATGGACGACGCCTCGGACTTCCCCAACTTCACCGAGGCGCTGCTGGCCGGCGGCTTCACACCCGACGACGTGACCAAGATCCTCGGCGGCAACTGGCTGCGGGTCTATGGACAGGTGTGGAAGTCGGCCTGACCCGTACGCGCTGCCCGGGATACCAGCCAAGGAGACCCATGCGAACTCGATTCCTGACCAGGGTGCTGGCGGTGGGCGTCGTCGCGACGCTCGCGGCCGGCTGCTCCGGTGGTGGCGAACCCCCGTCCACCACCGGTGGCAACAACGGCAACGACGGCCTGAGCAGCAACGTCCGCCTCCAGGACGAGGCAGCGCCGGCCGGTGACCCGAAGCCCGGCGGCCGGCTCCGGATCATGATCCGGCTCGACGCCAACGAACTCGACCCGCACCGGATGTCGGAGACCTCGGCCTTCGTCATCAACGAGCAGATCTACGAGTCGCTGGTGCAGTCGTACCGGGGTGAGATCAAGCCGGCGATCGCCGAGTCGTGGGAGCAGAGCGCCGACGGCCTGACGGTGACGTTCAAGCTGCGCGACAACGCCTTCTTCCACAGCGGGCGCAAGGTGACCGCGGCGGACGTCAAGTACTCGATCGAACGGATCCAGGACCCGGCCACCCGGGCCCCGCGGGCCCGTAGCTACGAGGGCATCGCCTCCGTCGAGGCACCCGACGAGCGGACCGTCGAGATGAAGCTCGACAAGCCCAACGCCGCCATCCTGACCCTGCTCTCCACCGCCGCGTCGTCCATCGTCGACCGTGAGGTCGTCGACGGGGAGAAGGGCCTCAACGGCAGCGTCGACGGCGGCAGCGGCCCGTTCAAGCTGGCCTCCCGGGTCACCGGCCAGGGCATCAAGCTCGACAAGCACACCCAGTACTGGGAGCCGGGGGTGCCGTACCTGGACGGCATGGACTTCACCTTCAACCCGGACGACAACGCCCGCGCCGCGGCGGTACGCAGCGGCACCGTCGACTTCCTCTGGCGTCCGGCGCCCGAGTTCATCGACGCCCTCAAGCGCGACGAGGCGCTCAAGTGGTACGGCGGATCCGGCTCGCTCTCCCTGCACCTGCGGCTGAACACCTCGAAGGCCCCGTACGACGACGTCAAGGTCCGACAGGCCATCTACCTGGCGCTGGACCGCCAGGAGATCCTCAACGTGGCCAACTCCGGCTTCGGCACCCCGCTCAACGCCGGCTACCTGCCGCCGGACCGGTTCGGCGCGCTGACCGAGCCGGTCTACGACAAGCCCGACATCGAGAAGGCGAAGTCCCTGCTCGCCGAGGCGGGTTACCCGGACGGCTTCGAGGCGAAGCTCATGGTGATCGCCACCTCGGCGTTCCAGGTCCGCTCGGCCGAGGTGGAGCAGCAGCAGCTCGCCAAGATCGGCATCAAGGTGACCATCGAGTCGGTCGAGTCCACCATCGCCGACACCAAGACCAAGTCCGCCGACTTCGACATGTACCAGTCCGGCTTCGGCCTGACCTACGACCCGGACGAGCGGTTCACCGCCAGCTTCCTGGCCGGCGGCGGTCTGAACTACGGCAACTGGACCGACCCGGAGTACGAGGCCCTGGTCGTGCAGGCCCGCTCGGAGCTGGACGCCGACAAGCGGGCGGCGCTCTACCAGCAGGCCGAGAAGATCCTGGCCGAGCGTGGTCCGGTGGCGATGACCTTCCTCAACGCCGACTTCGACGTGGTGCAGAAGAACGTCATGGGCTACCAGGGCGACCCGACGCCGACGTACCGCTTCTACCGCAACATCTGGCTCGACCGCTGAGCCGGCGCGAGGGGGCGCCGGTCGGTTCGGCCGGCGCCCTCTCGCACCGCCACCCCGCAGACGAAAGGCAGACCATGACGGCTGTACCGCTGTCCGACCGTTACGTGATCGCCGCCCGGCTCAAGGGCTACCTCAACAAGCACGCCGAGGCGGTGGCGCTGCTCACCGAGGCGCTGGAGCTGGAGCCGGGCAGCGCCCGGTTGCTGCGCTTCCGGGGACACCGGCGGATCTCGATCGGCGACTACGCCGGCGCGATCGAGGACCTGCGTGCCGCGGCCGACCAGCTGCCCGGTGTCGAGGACGAGTACGAGATGTACCAGCCCGAGGTGGAGAAGGACGTCGTCAGCCTGATCCTCGGCCGCGACGACCGGGTCCGCCCGCAGCACCTGACCGACACCATGGCGGCGCAGGACCCGACCGCCCTGGACCGGTACAACACCACGCTGCACACCTCGATCTGGTACCACCTCGGGGTCGCCCAGTACCTGACCGGTGACTTCGAGGGCTGTCTGCCCAGCTTCCGGGCGGCCGAGGAGTCGTCGCGCCACCAGGAGGGCCTGGTGGCCTCGCAGGACTGGCAGTACATGGCGCTGCGCCGGCTCGGCCGGCCGGACGAGGCCGAGCAGGTGCTCGACCGGTTCCGCGCGGTCCGCCTGGTCCAGGAGGACCACCTGGTCGGGTACGAGGGCCGGATGCAGCTCTACACCGGGGAGATCACCCCGGAACAGCTCTGGGCGATGTGCGACGGCAACGGCCTGAAGACCGTCACGCAGGGCTACGGGCTGGGCAACTGGCACTACTACCAGGGCGACCTCGACAAGGCCCGGGAGGTCTTCGACGGGGTGCTGCGCACCGGTGTCACGCACGCCTTCGCCTACCTGGCGGTCAAGTCCGAGTACGCCAACAACCCCGACTTCGCCACCACGGCGACCGTGAAGGAGAACTGAGACCATGGCGATCATCCGTGCCGAGATCGGCAAGCGCGACCAGGAGACCAAGAACGCGATCATCGCCGAGCTGACCGACGTGCTGGTCAAGTACGGCTCCCCGCGGGAGAACACCCACGTCCTGCTCTACGAGGTGTCGTACGACAACTGGGCCAAGGGCGGCCTGACGTACAACGAGCGGAAGCGTGCGCAGGAGAAGTCGTGACCGCCACCACCGCGGGACCGCACGTCCTGATCACGCCGAACCTCGCCGAACTGCTGCCGCAGCTGCGGGAGCGTTACCCGCACTGCCGGTTCACCTCGGTGCCGGACGACGAGCCGGTCCGGACGGAGTACCTCGACGCCGAGGTGATCCTGCGCAGCGCGATGAACGAGGACATCTTCGACGAGCTGCTCAGCAAGTGCGACGGGATGCGCTGGGTCCAGATCACCGCCGCCGGCTTCGACTGGGTGGGTGGTGACATCATGCGCCGCCGCCTCGACGAGGGGCTGGTCTACACCCGCTCGGGCAACTCGTACAACGTGCCGATCGCCGAGTACATCATCGGCGCGGTGCTGATGCACCAGCGGGAGTTCCCCGCGTTGCGGGCGGCGCAGCAGCGCCGGGAGTGGATCCGCCTGGTCGGCCGGGACCTGATCGGCAGCACCATGCTGGTCTTCGGCACCGGCGGGATCGGACGCGAGGTGGCCTGGCGGGCCCGTGCGCTGGGCGTCACCGTGATCGGGGTCAACCGGGCGGGCACCCCCGCCGAGGGCTTCGACCGGGTGGTGCCCTTCGCCGACCACCTCGGGTTGCTGGCCGAGGCGGACTCGGTGGTGTTGGCCATGCCGCTGACCGGGGAGAACCGGTACTTCTTCGACGCCGCGCACTTCGCGGCGATGTCGGAGACCGCCGTCCTGGTGAACGTCGGCCGGGGCGCGCTGGTCGTGGAGGACGCGCTGGTCGACGCGATGCGGCAGGGCCGGATCGCCGCGGCCGTGCTCGACGTCTTCGAACAGGAGCCGCTGCCGGCGGAGCACCGGCTGTGGGACCTGCCGAACACCACGATCACCCCGCACACGTCGTTCCGGGGCTCGGGCAACCTGCAACGGCTCTACGCCGACTTCTGCGACAACTTCGACAGGTACCTGGCCGGTGAGCCGTTGACCGGCACGAAGCGTCAGCCGGAACTGGGGTACTGACCGGCGAAGGAGCGGCCCACCCGGTGCCACCGGGTGGGCCGCTCCTTGGCGCGTTCAGTCCAGCAGGGCGTCGGCGGCGGCCCGTACCTCGTCCTCGCCCAGCAGCACCTGGTCGGCGGCGGGGCCCAGGGGCACGTAGCTGTCGACGCTGTTGACCCGGGAGATCCGGCCGGTGAACCCGCCGTCGACCAGGGCGGCCACCACCGCCTCGGAAACACCGCCACCGGCCCGGGTCTCGTCGACGACCAGCACCCGGTCGATCCCGCCGAGCGCGGCGCGCAGGCTCGCCGCCGGTAACGGCGACAGCCACTGCAGGTCGACGACCCGGGCGTCGACCCGACGCTGCCGGGCCAGCGCCCCGGCCACCCGCAGGCTCATCGGTACGCCGTTGCCGAAGGTGACCAGCGCCAGGTCGGTGCCCCGCCGAACGGTACGGACCTCACCCAGCGGGTTCTCGGTCGCCGCCCAGCGGGCCGGCGCCGGATAGTCGGCCAGCCAGCCGCCGTCGCCATCGACGTGCAGGTCCCGCCGGTGGTAGAGGGCGATCGGTTCCAGGAACACACAGACCCGGCCCTCCTGCTCGGCCAGGGCCAGGCACTGGCGCAGCAGCGCCGGGGCGGTGGCCGGGTGGGTGGCCACCGCCAGCGCCAGGCCGGGGATGTCGCGCAACACGGCCACCGAGTTGTCGTTGTGGAAGTGCCCGCCGAAGCCCTTCTGGTACGCCAGCCCGGCGATCCGCACCACCATGCCGTTGCCGTACTGCCCGGCGGAGAAGAAGCGCAGCGAGGCGGCCTCACCCCGCAGCTGGTCCTCGGCGTTGTGCAGGTAGGCGAGGTACTGGATCTCCGGGATCGGCAGCGTGCCGGCCAACGCCCCGCCGAGGGCCACCCCGAGGATGGTCTGCTCGTCCAGGAGCGTGTCGAAGACCCGGGCGGCACCGAAGGACCTGCGCAGCCCCCGGGTCACCCCGTACACCCCGCCCTTGCGGGCCACGTCCTCGCCGAAGACCTGGGTCTGTGGCCAGGTGAGCAGGGCGTCGTGCAGGGCCGCGTTGATCGACTGGGCCAGGGTGAGTGGACCCCGGGACTCCGGCGGCCGGCCACCGAAGGACCGCTCCCGGTCCGGGTCGGCCCGCCGGGCCGCCGCGCTCACCTCGGGCACCCGCCGGGTGGTCAGCGGCGCGGTCACCGCCGCCAGACTGGCCAGCCGCTCGACCCGGCCGAGCATCGACCGGGCGGCGTCCATCACCTGCTCGCGGGCGTCCTGGTAACGGGCGAGGGTCTCCGCCGGGCTCAGGATCCGCTCCCGGGCGAGCAGGGCTGCCGTGGCCAGGATCGGGTCGAGCGCGTACTCGGCGAGGATCTCGGCCCGGGTCCGGTAGGCCAGCTCCGCGTCGGAGCCGGCGTGCCCCATGAACCGTACGGTCCGCAGGTGCAGCACGGCCGGACGACGTTCGGCGCGGACCCGCCGGACCACGTCGGCGGCGGTGGCCAGCAGGTGCGCGGGGTCGGTGCCGTCGGCCGGCACGTAGTCGATGCCGGGCAGCCCGGAGAGCATCCGCTGGACCCAGCCGCGCGGGGACCGGGTGCTGATCCCGATGCCGTTGTCCTCGCAGACGAACAGCAGTGGCATCGCCAGGCCCTGGTGGGCGCTGTAGCCCACCGCGTTCAACGCACCGGCGGCGGTGGAGTGGTTGGCCGAGGCGTCACCGAAACTGCACACCACCACGGCGTCGGCCGGGTATCCGGTGTCGCCGGTGCCCCGGCCCAGGGCGAAGGCCAACCCCATCGCGCGGGGCAGGTGGGAGGCGATCGTCGAGGTCTGCGGGATGATGTTCAGTCCCCGGTGGCCGAAGACCTTGTGCCGCCCGCCGGAGATCGGGTCCTGCCGGCTCGCGGCGGCGGAGTGCAGCACGTCGGAGATCGGCGTACTGCCGGGCACCTGACCGGCCCGGGCGGCGTAGAAGCCGCCGGAGCGGTAGTGCAGCAGCGCCGGGTCGCTCGGGCGTAGCGCCAGCGCGACCGCGGCGTTGCTCTCGTGACCGCTGGAACCGATCGTGTAGAACCCCTCCCGCTGCGCCTGCAACCAGCGCAACGCCAGGTCGAGGTGGCGGCTCTGCAGCTGGGCGTCGAGGTAGGCCAGCAGCAGACCGGGGTCGACGTCGACGCCCGGCGAGGTCTCCTCGGGCAGCGGTTGGCCGGTGGACCATCCGGTGAGCTGGCGTACCAGATGGTCGTCGATCGATTCCACGTGCGCGTGCTCCTCGTGGGTCAGCGGCTGGACCGGCCCCGCAGCCGGGGGTCCAGCACGTCGCGAAGGGTGTCACCGAGCAGGTTGAAGCCGAGGACGGCGATCATGATGCAGACCCCGGGCACCACCGACGGCCAGACCGACAGCTCCATGAACGACTTACCGCTGGAGAGCATCGAGCCCCAGGAGGGCTGGGGCGGCTGCACGCCGAGCCCCAGGTAGCCCAGGGAGGCCTCGATCAGGATCGCGTAGGCGAGGCTGGTGGTGAACTGCACCGCGATCGGGGCCACCGAGTTGGGCAGGATGTACTTGTAGATGAGCCGGAAGTTGCTCAGCCCGACCGCCTGGCCGGACTCCACGTACGGCTCCCGGCGTACCGACATCGCGGTGCCGCGCACGATCCGGGCGAAGCTCGGGATGAAGACGATGACCAGGGCCAGGATGAGGTTCTCGGTGCCGGGCCCCCGGGCGGCCACCACCGCCAGCGCCAGCAGCAGGGTGGGGAAGGAGAACATGATGTCGGTGGCCGGGGTGATGATCGCGTCGAGGAAGCCCCGGTAGAAGCCGGCGAGCAGACCGAGCAGCACGCCGATCGCCCCGGCGCAGGTCACCACGATCAGGCTGACCGTCAACGAGGTCCGCGCGCCGTAGAGCGCCCGGCTGAGCAGGTCCCGCCCGGCCTCGTCGGCGCCGAGCGGGAAGTCGCCGCCGGGCGGGGCGAGGCGTTGGTTGCTCATCGCGGTCGGGTCGTAGGGGGCGATCAGCGGGGCCAGGATGGCAGCCGCGGTCATCAGCACCACGATCACCAACCCGACCAGCCCGGCCTTGTCCCGGCTGATCAGCTTCAGCAACTGGCCACCGCGGCGGCCGACGGGCCGGGGGGAAGCGGTCTGTGGTGGACGACCGCCGGCAACGACTTCAGTGACCACTGCGCAACCTCGGATCCAGGTAGGTGTAGAGCAGGTCGACGAGGAGGTTGACCACGACGTAGAAGAAGGCCAGGAAGAGCAGGGTGCCCTGGACCACCGGGTAGTCGCGTTGACTGATGCCGCGGATGACCATCGTGCCCAGCCCCGGCCAGGCGAAGACCTGTTCGACGATGACCGTGCCGCCGAGCAGCGCCCCCGCCTGGATGCCGAGCACCGTCACCACCGGGATCAGCGAGTTGCGCAGCGCGTGCCGGACCATGACCGCGCGTTCGCCCAGCCCCTTGGCGCGGGCGGTACGCACGTAGTCCTGGTTGAGCACCTCCAGCATGCTGGAGCGGGTCATCCGCATGCTGATCGCCGCGAGGCTGGCGCCGAGGGTGACGGCGGGCAGGATGAGGTACTTCAGGCTGCCCAGGAAGCCCTCACCCTCCCCGGCGCCCTGCGACGGCAGCCAGCCCAGCGAGACCGAGAAGATGTAGACCAGCAGGATGCCCAACCAGAAGTTCGGCACGGAGAGCCCGATCAGGGACGCCACCCGGGTGCTGGCGTCGAGCAGACCGTTGCGCCTGGTGGCGCTGAGCACCCCGAGCGGGACCGAGATCAGGATCGAGACCAGCAGCGCCGAGACCGCGAGCAGCAGGGTGGACGGGAAACGCTGCATGATCTCTTCGAGCACCGGTTGGCCGGTACGCATCGAGGTGCCCAGGTCGCCCTGGACGAGAGCGCCCAGCCACCTGGCGAACTGCTCGTAGACGGGTACGTCGAGCCCGAAGTAGCGGCGCATCTCCGCCTCGACCGCGGGATCGCCGAAGTCCTGCCCCATGATCGAGCTGATCACGTCGCCGGGGATCATCCGGATCACCAGGAACGAGATCACCGAGATGCCGAGCAGGACCGGGATGACCGACAACAGGCGGATCAGCGTGATGCGCAGCATGGGCTCGTCTCTCCGCCTCTGATCAGATCTCGGACCCGGGTGTGCCGGGATCCTTCTCGGTGTCCCAGGCGGACTCGGCGTCCCCGGTGACGGCGATGTCACGGGCCCACTCGTGGGCCCGCTTGGCCACCCGCAGCACCATCACCGACCGGCTCTCCATCACCCCGTCGAGGTGGCCCAGCCGCTCGGTCCAGAACCGGCGCATGGCGTTGCTGGAGGCGAAGTAGCCGACGGCGATGATGTCGAACTGCCCGGTGACGTGGTAGACGTACGAGATCTCGGGCATTCCGGCGAGCTTCTCGATGAGCTGCTCGGTGGCCCCGGGGGCGCTCTGGATCTCGAAGAGTGTGTGCACCGGGCGGCCCATGAAGGCGGCGCTGGGGATCACGGCGAACTGGAGCTGGCCGTCGTTGACGAGGCGCTCCATCCGCCGGCGGACGGATCCCTCGGAGAGGCCGACCTTCGCCGCCAACGCGACGTTTGTCTGCCTCGGGTCCTGGACGAGTTCCCGGATGATGCTGCGATCCTTGTCGATCGAGCCCTTGGATGCCATGTTGCTCCAACTAATCTGGTGGCGGTATTCGTCGCTGTCGGGAGCCTAGACGACGAACATCGTCTGTGCAACACTCCTGGTTGACGAAAGGCGACGCTCAGGTGTCCCAAGCTGCAGGGGGTTCGATGGCCTTGTTGGAGGTGCGCGACCTGCGTACCGAATTCCGTGCCGCACGGGGTTCGGTGACCGCTGTGGACGGTGTCTCCTTCACCGTCGACGCGGGGGAGATGGTGGCCCTGGTGGGCGAGTCCGGCTGTGGCAAGTCGGCCACCGCGCAGTCCATCATGGGCCTGATCGTCCCGCCGGCCGGTGAGGTGACCGGCGGTCAGGTGATCTTCGAGGGGCAGGACCTGCTGCGGCTGCGCCCCCGCGAGCTGCGGGCGGTGCGCGGCAAGGGCATCTCGATGATCTTTCAGGACCCGATGACCTCGCTGAACCCGGTGCTCACCGTGGGCCGGCAGCTCACCGAGTCGCTCCGGCTGCACCTGGGGATGAACCGCCGCGCCGCCCGGCTCCGGGCGGTCGAGTTGCTGGAGATGGTCCGGATCCCGGCCGCCGAGACCCGGCTGAGTTCCTATCCGCACCAGCTCTCCGGCGGGATGCGGCAACGCGTGATGATCGCGATGGCGCTCTCCTGCAACCCCCGGCTGATCCTCGCCGACGAGATCACCACCGCGCTCGACGTCACCATCCAGGCCCAGATCCTGGAGCTGCTGCGCGAGCTGGCGTTGGAGACCCGGACCGCCGTCCTGTTCATCACCCACGACCTCGGGGTGGTGGCGGGCATGGCGGAACGGGTGAACGTGATGTACGCCGGCCAGATCGTGGAACGGGCCGAGACGGTCGACCTGTTCCACCGCCCGCAGATGCCCTACACCTGGGGCCTGCTGGGCTCGGTGCCCCGGCTGGACCTGGTGCGCGGGGGCAAACTGCGGCCGATCGCCGGCCGACCGCCGGAGCTGTCGGAGATGCCGGCCGGCTGCCGGTTCGCCCCCCGCTGCCGGCACGTCCGCGAGACGTGCCAGGGCGGCGTGCCCGAACTGGTCACCACCTGGGAGACACCGGACCGGGGCCAGCTGACCCGGTGCTGGGGCATGCGACCCGCCAGCGAGGGCGGTTGGCTCTCCACCGAGGACCGGCGTCCCTATCTCTCGACGGAGGAGAGCTGATGTCCGAAGCCCCGGACCAGACCGCCACCCGGGCCGCCGCGCCGGAGGAGCACACCGCGCCGGAGCGGACCCTGCTGCGGGTGCGCGATCTGGCGGTCGACTTCAAGGTGCCGGTACGCGGCAAGCTGCGACCGGCCCGACTGCGCGCGGTGTCCGGGGTGGACCTGGACATCCGCCGCGGCGAGATCATCGGAGTGGTGGGGGAGTCCGGCTGCGGCAAGTCCACCACCGGCCGCGCCATCCTGCAGCTGCTCAAGCCCAGCAGCGGCACGGTGACCTTCGACGGCACCGAGCTGACCACCCTGAGCCGGGGTCGGATGCGGGCGATGCGTCGCCGGATGCAGATGATCTTCCAGGATCCGTACGCGTCACTGAACCCCCGGATGACCATCGGAGAGCTGATCGAGGAGCCGCTGCTGGTGCACGCGGACCTCTCCGCCGCGGGGCGGCGGGCCAAGGCGGTGGAGACCATGCAGCTGGTCGGGCTCAGCGAGCAGTGGCACGAGCGCTACCCGCACGAGTTCTCCGGCGGGCAACGTCAACGGGTGGGCATCGCGCGGGCCCTGGTCAGCAACCCGGACTTCATCGTCGCCGACGAACCGGTCTCCGCGCTGGACGTCTCGGTCCAGGCCCAGATCGTCAACCTGCTGGAACAACTGCAGGAGGACCTCGGGCTGACCATGATGTTCATCGCGCACGACCTGGCCGTGGTCCGGCACCTCTGCGACCGCATCGCCGTGATGTACCTCGGCACCGTCGTCGAGGTCGGCGAGTGCGAGGACATGTACCGCCGGCCGCAGCACCCGTACACCAAGGCCCTGCTCTCGGCGGTGCCGATCCCCGACCCCCTGGTCGAGACCGAACGCCGGCGGGTCATCCTCACCGGCGACGTGCCCAGCCCGCTCAGCCCGCCCAGCGGCTGCCGCTTCCGGACCCGGTGCTGGAAGGCACAGGACGTCTGCGCCACCCAGGAGCCGGTGCTGACCACCGCCGCCGGCAGCGGCCACCAGGTGGCCTGCCACTTTCCCGAGGAGCCCGGTCCGCTGGACCAGACGCTCGTCGCGGTGGCCGGTGACCGGTGATGACAGCGGTCCCGTACCACCTCAACCTGGTAGGCGGCGAGTGGGTCGACGGCGAGCGACGCCCCAACACCGGTGCGGCCCGCCCCGACGAGGTCGTCAGCGAGTACGCCCGCGCCGGTCGGGAGACCGCACGCGCGGCGATCGAGGCCGCCCGTGGCGCCCAGCCCGACTGGGCCCGGCAACCCGTCGGGTACCGGATGGAGCTGCTGGACCGGGTCGGCAGCGCCATCCTCGACCGGGTCGAGGAGCTCGCGGTGCTGCTCGCGCGCGAGGAGGGCAAGCTGCTCGGCGAGGCGCGCGGAGAGGTCACCCGGGCCGGCCAGACCTTCCAGTACTACGCCCACCAGCTGCTGCAACCCTCCGGCGAGGTGTACCCGTCGACCCGCGACCGGGTGCACGCCGAGGTCCGCCGCCGGCCGCTGGGCGTCATCGGGATCATCACACCGTGGAACTACCCGATGGCGATCCCGGCGTGGAAGGTCGCCCCCGCGCTGGCCTACGGCAACACCGTCGTGTTGAAGCCGGCCGAGCTGGTCCCCGCCTCGGCCGGGGAACTCGCCCGCATCATCACCGCCGCCGGCCTGCCACCCGGCGTGTTCAACCTGGTCATGGGGGCCGGCGGTGAGGTCGGCGACGAACTGCTCACCTCGACCGGGGTGGACGGCATCTCCTTCACCGGCAGCACCGGCACCGGTGCCCAGGTGGCCCACCAGTGCCTCACCCACGGCAACAAGCGGTTCCAGTTGGAGATGGGGGGCAAGAACCCGCTGGTGGTCCTCGACGACGCGGAGCTGGCCGTGGCGGTGCGCTGCGCCCTGGACGGCAGCTTCTTCAGCAGCGGTCAACGCTGCACGGCGTCGAGCCGGCTGATCGTGCAGGCCGGCATCCACGACCGGTTCGTCGCGGCGCTTGCCGAGGCGACCGACGCGTTGCGCGTCGGCGACCCGCTCGACCCGACCAGCCAGCTCGGCCCGGTGGTGAGCCCCGGACAGCTGGCCCAGAACCTCGACTACGTCCGGGTCGGGCTGGCCGAGGGGGCGCGCGTGGTGGCCGGCGGGGCACACCGGCCCGACGAGGGGCAGTTCATGCGACCCACCCTCTTCGCCGGTGCCCGCAACGACATGCGGCTGGCCCGGGAGGAGATCTTCGGCCCGGTCGCCTGCGTGATCCGGGTCGACGACCTCGACGAGGCGATCGACGTCGCCAACGACACCCCGTACGGGTTGTCCGCCGGGATCGTCACCGGGTCGTTGTCGGCGGCCGAACGGTTCAAACGCGACGCCCGCGCCGGCATCGTCTCGGTCAACCTGCCCACCGCCGGTACGGAGCTGCACCTGCCGTTCGGTGGCACCGGGGCCTCCAACCACGGGCCCCGGGAGCAGGGCGGCTACGCCCGGGACTTCTACAGCGTGCCGGTGACCTGCTACACCGGCTGGTGAGGACCAGATGACCCCCAGAATCCTGCTCACCGAGCCCATCGCCGCGGCCGGCCTGGACCTGTTGCGCGCCACCGGGGAGGTGCACGTGGCGCACAGCACCGATCCGACCGACCTCGCCGGGCTGCTCGCCACCGCCGACGCCCTGGTGGTGCGCTCCTCGCCGGTGACCGCCGCCATGCTGGAGACCGCCCGGCGGCTCAAGGTCGTCGGACGCCACGGCGCCGGGCTGGACGGCATCGACCTGGCAGCCGCCGAGCGGTTGGGCATCGGGGTGGTCAGCACGCCGGGAGCCAACGCCGACTCGGTAGCCGAGTTCGTCATCCTGGCCGCCCTCACCCTCGCCCGGCAGACGCCACCGGCCGTCGCGTCGTTGGCCCGGGGTGCCTTCCCGGCCGGCCGGTCGCTGCCCTCGGCGGTCGTCGCGGCCGGGCTGACCGGCACCATGCTGTCCGGCCGCACCCTGGGCCTGATCGGGCTGGGCGCGATCGGCCGGGGCGTCGCGGCCCGCGCCCAGGGCCTCGGCATGACCGTGCTCGGTCACGACATCGCGACCACGGTGGCGCCTGCCGGAGTACGCCTGGTCGGGCTGGACGAGCTGCTGGGCGCGGCCGACGTGGTGAGCCTGCACGTGCCGCAGACCGCAGCGACCACCGGGCTGGTCGACGCCGCCGCGCTCGCCCGGATGCGGCCGGACGCACTGCTGGTGAACACCGCCCGGGCCGGCGTGGTGGACTGTGCGGCGGTGCTGGCAGCGCTGGACGCCGGGCGGCTGCGCGGGTACGCGGTGGACGTCTTCGACCCCGAGCCGCCCGCTCCGGACGACCCGCTGCTGCACCACCGGCGGGTCTTCGCCACCCCGCACCTGGCGGCGATGACCCACGACGCGCTGGACGCGATGGCCCGCGCCGTCGCCCAAGGCGTGATCGACTACCTGAAAGCCGTGGAAGGAAACCAACAGTGACCCTGCCCGTCCCCGCGCCCGCCCTCACGTACTTCGGTGTCGACCGGCTCGTCGACGACGAGACCCGGGACCTCCAGGCCGCCGTCCGTGCCTTCGTCGACCGGCGGATCCGCCCGCAGATCGCCACCTGGTACGACCAGGGCCAGCTACCCGTCCGGGAGTTGGCCGTGGAGCTGGGTGAACTCGGCGTGCTCGGCATGCACCTGACGGGTTACGGCTGCGCCGGCACCTCCGCGGTGGCGTACGGGATGGCCTGTTTCGAGCTGGAGGCGGGCGACTCGGGGCTGCGTTCCCTGGTCTCGGTGCAGGGCTCGCTGGCCATGTACGCCATCTGGCGGTTCGGCTCCGAGGAGCAGAAGCAGCAGTGGCTGCCCCGGATGGCCGCCGGTACGGCGATCGGTTGCTTCGGGCTGACCGAGCCCGACTTCGGCTCCGACCCCGCCGGCATGCGTACCCGGGCCCGCCGCGACGGCACCGACTGGGTGCTCACCGGCACCAAGATGTGGATCACCAACGGCTCGGTCGCCGACGTGGCCGTGGTGTGGGCCCGTACCGACGAGGGCATCCGGGGTTTCCTCGTGCCGGCCGGTACCCCCGGCTTCACCGCCCCGGAGATCACCGGCAAGCTCTCCCTGCGCGCCTCGGTCACCTCCGAGCTGGTCCTCGACGACGTACGGCTGCCGGCCGAGGCGATGCTGCCGGAGGCCGCCGGCCTCTCCGGGCCGCTGTCCTGCCTCAACGAGGCCCGGTTCGGCATCGTCTTCGGCGCGCTCGGCGCGGCGCACGACTGTCTGGAGACGACCGTCGGGTACGCCCGCAGCCGGCAGATCTTCGACAAGCCGCTCGCCGCCTACCAGGCCACCCAGCTCAAGCTCGCCGACATGGGGCTGGAACTGGGCAAGGGCATGCTGCTGGCGCTGCAGATCGGCGCGTTGAAGGACGCCGGCACCCTGGACCACCGGCAGATCAGCCTGGGTAAACTCAACAGCGTGCGGGAGGCCATCGCCATCGCGCGCGAGTGCCGGGCCGTCCTCGGCGCGGCCGGGATCACCCTCGACTACCCGGTCCTGCGGCACGCGGCCAACCTGGAGTCGGTGCTCACCTACGAGGGCACCTCCGAGGTGCACCAGCTGATCATCGGGCAGGTGCTGACCGGCCACGCCGCCTTCCACTGACGCGGTTGCCGCGTCGCCGTCCACTGAACCATCCGCCGGGTCGGCGGGGGAAGCTGCGACGGCCATCTCACGATCACCGTCCTACCTGGTCAAGCGGGTGCCACCGGCAATAGCGTCGGGGTCGCCCGGTACGACGTACCGGTGGCACCACCAGCGCCGACCGGACAGGCTCGTACCGGTGCTCTCCGGTGGTGCGGTGACCATCATCGGAGTGGGAGGGTCGATGCAACCTTCATTCGCCGTGCCGCAGCCTGCCTCATCCCCGCCAGGCCGGCACGCTGCCCCGACCGGCCGGCCGGGCCGCGCCGGGCGCCGGGCACGGGGCCTGTTCGCCACGGCCCTCGCCGTGCTGCTCGTCGCGGCCGGCCTCATCCTGATCCCCGACGCCGACGCGGCCGAGAACCCGTTCGAGCGCGGCCCGGCCCCCAGCGTGGCGAGCATCGCCGCCACCCGGGGGCCGTTCGCGGTCTCCGAGGAGACCGTTTCGTCGCGCAGCGTCAGCGGGTTCGGCGGCGGCACCATCTACTTCCCGACCAGCACCAGCTTACGAGCAGTTCCTCTGCCCGGGGCCGGCACCGGACCGGCAGGTCGCCGAGTACCGGGACAGCTGCCCGCACTCGTCCTGACCTGCACCCCCGGTGTGAACCACTGACGCGGTGTCCGGTGGGCTCCCACCCGCCGGACACCGCGTTTCCGCCGCCGGCACCGACGGCGTTGGGCTCAGCGGGCGGGGGCGAGCAGGGCCCATAGCGCCTGCTCGGCGAGGTCGAAGTCGGGCTGCTGCCCGGCGAGCAACTCGGCGTAGAGCGCGGACTCGACGATCCGGATGTAGAGGTACGCCACCGACCGGGGCGTGGCGCAGCAGCGGGACAGGTCGGGGCCGAGCACCTCCCGGAAGATCTGTTCCTGGGCGCAGACGAAGCGCTGGTGCACCTGACCGGAGGCGGTGAACGGCACCCGGGCGGCGACCTCCGGCTCGGCGACGAGGAACCGGCGCAACGGCGCGGAGGCCAGCAGAGCGTCGGCGAAGCGCCGGGTCACCTCCACCACCCCGCTGACCCCACCCTGGCGGCGGGCCCGGCGGGCCTCGGTGAGCTGACGGCTGCCGAGCCACCACAGGACGTCACCGAGCAGCCGGTCCCGACTCCCCGCGACCCGGTACAACGTGGCCCGACTGACCGCGAGCGTACGGGCGAGTTCGTCCATGTCGATCGAGCTGTGGGCGAGAAAGTGGTGGCTGCCACCGCGTACCACCGTCTCGCGGCTGATCACCCGGCGCGTCGACGCGGACCGGACACCCCGGTTCGCCGGGGCGGACCCGTCACCACGCCGCCCGGTGCCACCCGGCCGGGCTCGGAACGTCGCTGATCCCATGCCTGGTACACGGGCGGTGCCGGCCAGACGTTCAGGACCGGCCCCCTCGAAGGTGCTTTGAGCTGCCTGAACAGTCGTCCACTGCGGTTCAAGTCTACGCAGGGTGAGCCTCTGCTGGCGGAGAAGGACGTTCCGGTCGCCCACTGTGCCCAGATCCCGCCGGAGGAGACCTGACTCGCATTGAACCGTCCGGACCCCGATTCGTATAAGGGGGCCGGGGCGGGAGGATGTTCACGATGCGAGGGTGTGGAAGGCGATGGTGTTGATGCGGCGAGTCATGGCGGCGGTGCTGCTACTGGTAGGGATCGTGGTACTGGTCCCGGCCGGGCCGGCCGGCGCGGCACCCGCCGAGACCGGCAGGTACTACGTGGTCGGGCCGGCAGTGGACGGCCAACGGGAGTACCTCTACGCCATCGCCCTGCGCACCCTCGGCAACGGTAACCGGTTCCGGGAGATCGTCGAGCTCAACGAGGGCCGGACGCAGCCGGACGGTGACACCTTCACCGACGGGCTGGTGCTCAAGCCCGGTTGGCTCCTGGTGCTGCCCGAGGACGCCAAGGGTTCCGGGGTACGCAAGGGACCGTTGCCGAAGGCCGACCGCTCTCCGCGGCCGAGCCCGCCCAGCCCGGCACCGAGCCCGACCAGTGCGGCACCGAGCCCGTCGCGGACGAGTTCCGCGCCGAGCGCACCGGCGTCCTCGGCCGCCGGCCGGCCCACCTCGGCTCCGCCCGCCGCCGAGGAGGAGGAACCCACCCGGGCCGCCGCCCGGCCGGCCGGGAACTCCGATCCGGTGGACCCGCTGCTGATCCGGGGCGGCGCCGGGCTGCTGGCCGTGGTGTTGGCCGCCGCCGCCCTGATGCTGCTGCGTCGGGGCGGGCCTCGCGGCGGGGGCGCACTGGCCCTGGAGGACAACGGCCCCTGGCCGCCGCATCGGCACCACACCCCCATTCCCGGCCAACCCACGCCCGGCGTCGGGGGTGCGGCTGCCGGTCCCGGCCAACCGACCGCGCCGCCCAACCAGACCGTTGCGGTCAGCCTGGTGACCCCACCAGCGCCGCCTGCGCCCACTCCGCCACCAGCGCCGCCTGCGCCCGCCGGGCCGTCGCGCGGTGCCGCACCGTCCACTCCGCCGCAGCAGAGCGCCCCGCGGTCCTCCGAGGCGCCAGCCCGCAGCACCCCGCCACCCCCACCCCCACCCCCACCCCCACCCCCACCGTCCGCCCGGCAGCAGGGCCGCGCCGCGTCGCCTGCTGACGCCGGGCCGTCCGACAGCGCCGGGCGCCCCTCCGGTGCCGACTCGTCCTCTCCGGCCAGCACAGCGCCGAAGCAGCCCGCACGCTTGGCCCCGCCGCCGCCGCCGCCACCGCCACCCGCCGCGCCTGCGTCCTCGCCACCGGCCCCACCCGCGTCGTCGACGCCTGCCGCGCCTGCGCCCGCGTCACCACCGGCCGCGCCCGCGTCACCACCGGCCGCGCCCGCGTCGTCGCCGCCCGCGCCCGCGTCGTCGGCACCGTCATCGCCGGACGCCGGAAAGCCGCCGTGGCCGCCGATGTCGCCGGACTCCTCGGCGGAGGTCTCGGCCTCCACCCCGTCAGGGCGGCCGGCGCGGGTGTCGCCACCGGCACCGGACTCTCCGGCGACGGCACCGTCCGTACCGGCGTCGCCGCGCAACGGCGTGGACCGTTCAGCAACCGACCGGCCCGACGCCGGCGGCCCGACCGCACCCACCCCGGCCGCGATGCCGGCCCCTCCGGCCGCCCCGCCGACCCCGCCCACGCCGCCCGCAGCACCGCAGCCGGCCCCGCCCACTCCGCCCACGCCGGCCGCAGCGCCGCCGGCCCCGACCAGCTCCAGGCCGACCACGCCGCCGGGCGCGCCGCCGGCCGCGCCGCCGGCCGCGCCGTCGGACGGGCCGCGTCCGACGGTGCCGGTCGAGGGCGAGGTGCCGTACCTCAGCACGGACCTGGAGACCGAGGTCGGGCCGGTCAACGTCCGGCTGGTCGGGGTGGCGGCCGGTCGTGGTGCCCCCGCGTACGCCTGGCTCGGCGCGGGGGAGCCGGCACCGTCGGCGACCCTGCCGCTGGTGCTGGGCAACCAGGGGCCCTGGCGGCTGCACGTGGATCTCAGTCGGGCTCCGGACGTGCTCACGCTCGTCGGGTCCACCGAGGTGTGCCAGCGTACGGCGGCACTGTTCGCCCGGCAGCTGCGCGCCGCCGGGGTCGGGGTGGCCGTGGTCGGTACGGCGCTGGGCACCCATACCGTCGACGGTCTGCGCACCCTGCCCGCACTGCCCGAGCCGCCGGCGCCGGGGGAGGAGCTGCCGGCACCGTACGTCGTGTTCGTCGCCGGCCTGGCGGGCCCGGCGATGGCCAGTGTGCGTCGGCTGGCCGCGGCCACCGGGGGACGGTGCGTACCGGTGCTGATGGGCCCGGTCCCGGGTGGCCGGTGGTCGCTTCAGCTCCTGCCGGGCGGCCGGCCGGGCACGGCGGACTGAAGCCGGGCCGCGGCGGCCGACAGCGGCGTGGGCGGGAGGTCCGGGATACGTTCCCAGGTCCCCGCCTGCGCCCGGTACGCCCGGTGCACCCGGACCCGGTCGTACGAGCGGCTGCCGAGGATCAGCTCCACCCCGGCGGTGCGTAGCCGCTGGGCCCGGGTCCGGACCAGGGTCAGCCCGGCCAGCGAGTCGGCGGTCTGGCCGACGTCGACGGTCCGGCCCCGGGGCACCCGTACCTCCACCAGCAGCCGGCCGGGACAGACGGCCGGCTGCCGACGGTACAGCCGCAGCCAGCCCCGGGGCAGCCGGCGGGACTTCGCCGGCAGCAGCGCGTACGCCCGCCGGGTGCCGAAGCCGGGCCAGCGGTGCAGGTCGTTGGGGAGACCGGCGATCGACCGGGGGGTGGGTGCGCACTGGATCCGCAGCGCGCCCTCGGTGACGTCACCGACGGGGCGCAGCCGACCGAAGCCCTCCGAGCGGAACCCGCCGACCACCCGTACCCGGTCCAGCCGGGCCGCCGGCAGCAGGTAGGTGTCGGCGGTGCCCATCAGGTACTGCAGGCGGGCCGGTACGTGCGAGCGCAGCTGCGAGATCGTGATCGCGCCACCGGGGCGGATCCGGACCCGCAGCAGGTCGGTGCCGGCCGGCACCGACCGGGGGTCGAGGAAGGCGACCAGGAACAGCTCGGCGCTGGCCACGCCATCGGTGGCCGCGGTGGCCGGATCCTGTTCGGCCCGGACGAACGCCTCGAACTCCGCGCCGTTGACCATCTGCCCCGGGCGCAGCCAGGGCGGGCCGTACGCCGGGTCGCGGCGGCCCTCGGCGACCAGCGTGGGACGGGCCAGGGGGGCGACCAGCTCGGCCGGCGCCGCATCGGCCGGCGCGGGGTCCGCCGTGCCGGTGGTCGCGGGTGCGGCTCCCGGCTCGGCGGCCTGCGGGCTCGCCCCGGTGGCGTCCGACCCGGTGTCGGTGCCGATGTCGGGGACGGGGGAGGACACGACGATGCGTTCGCGGGTCAACCGGGAGACCAGCCGGCCGTCCGGCGTCGAGTCGAGCACCGGTGGGCCGTCGGCGTACCGCGGTCGGTGGGCCTGCCACGGGGTGGCGCCGCCCGCCGGGTCGAGTGCCCGCAGGTCGCGTTGGTCGTCGACCAGTTCGGCGCTGCCGCCCGGCGGCGGGGTCCAGACCGTGGCCCCGGTCATCTCGGCCAGCTCGACGGTCTGCTCGGCGAGCTGGTGCTGCTCCTCCGGATCGGACGGCCAGGTCAGCCAGAGCCGCAGGTCGGCGCCGTAGAGGGGGAGGTCACCGAGGAGGGCGGCGAGCTGACCACCGTTGTGTACCTCCTGGGTGCCGCTGTAGTTGCCGATCAGGAAACCACCGGAGCGGGCCGAGACGGCGACCGTGACGACGCCCTCCGCGGTGAACCCGAGCCGGTGCGCGGTGGCCCGCCGGGCCACGAAGTCCGCCCGGGTGGCCAGGGCGAGCCCGTCCGGCAGCGGCAGGCCGACCACCCCGGTACGGGGCCGGACCAGGCCCTCCTCGACGGCGAACCAACCGGGCAGCGGGGTGGCGAGGTCCGGCGGCTGCAGGACGAGCCAGTCCTTCGGCTGCCGGGTGACCCGGTCCATCGGCACCGCGTGCAGCGGGGCGTCCTCCGGCGCCGGGCCGGTGCCGTTCTCGGTGACCTGGATGTTGGTGTGCCGGATGTCGGCGCCCTCCGGGCTGATCAGCACGTCGTGCCCGAGCAGCCCGGCCACCTCGGTGAACAGTCCGATGTGGCGGGCGCCGTCGTCGGCCAGGATCCGTACCTCGTGCGCGGCGTCCCCGACCCGGCGGACCAGGTTGGCCACCGCGCGGGCGTCGAGCGGCCGGCCCGGGTCGGTGGGCACCATCAGGCGTCCCTCCGGGCCGGTGGCCATCCAGAGGTCGAGCAGCCCGGCGATCCGCCGGTGCCGGCGGGGGTCGAAGCGACGGGTCGCCGGCGCACGTTCCAGACCCCTGCTGCGTACGCCCGGAGCCCGCTTGATACCTGTCACCACCGTTCCCCACCTTCGCCAGGGTTGACCCGACCCGTCGTACCCGCACGTGGTTGTCGGTACGCTCGGTCGTCTCCATGACGAGGATCATGCAAATCTGGTTCAGATTGATTTGAACGAAGTCGGCGCTGATCCGCAATAGAGGGGTGAGGCCGGTGACGCTCGGCCGCGGTGACCGAAGGAGGACTCTCAGTGCTGGCTAAGCGATCCATGCTTGCCCGCCTGCTCGTGTTGGTGGTGGCCAGCTGCGCGATCCTGGCTGCCCCGCAGCCAGCGGTGGCGAAGACCACACCGGACGCGCAGGCGTACGTGAAGTACTACGTCGTCGCCAAGGAGTACCAGGGACAGCCGGAGAACCTCACCACGATCGCCCGTCGGTTCCTCGGCAGCGGCGAACGCTCGACGGAGATCTACCAGCTGAACACCGGCCGGGTGCAGCCCGACGGCGCCCGGCTGACCGACCCGGCGAAGTTGTCGGCCGGGTGGCACCTGGTGCTGCCCTGGGACGCCGCCGGTGAGGGCGTCCAGTACGGCCAGATCCCGAGCGCGAGCCCGAAGCCGAGTCCCCGACCGAGCCGGTCGCCGACCCCCCGGCCGGAACCGGCGCCGAGCAGCCCGGCGCCCAGCAGTCCGACCCCCACGCCGAGCAGCCCGAAGCCCAGCCCCAGCCCCAGCGGCGACGACGACGGGTCGGAGAAGTGCACCGCCACCAGCGGGTCCAGCAGCCGGTCGGACTGGGCCCAGCTGCGGATGGCCGCCGAGAGCGCGTGGTCCCAGACCCGGGGCAACGGCGTCAAGGTGGCCGTGGTCGACTCCGGTGTCGACGCCTCGGTGCAACAGCTCAGCGGCCGGGTCGCGGTGGGCGCGGACGTGACCGTCGGCAACGGTCGGGGTGACACCGACTGCCTCGGCACCGGCACCGCGATGGCGGGCATCATCGCCGCCGACAGCAGCGGGGAGAACACCAGCGACGACCCGCCGGTGGGGGTGGCGCCGGACGCCACCATCCTGCCGGTACGGATGGTGCGGACCACCGGCAAGGCCCGGCCGGCCGATGCCGCCAACGCCATCGAGGTGGCGGTCAGCGCGGGTGCCTCGGTCGTCGCGCTGGGTGAGCACGTCGATCTGACCGACCCCACCGTGGCGGCCTCGGTGACCACCGCCCTCAACCACGACGTGCTGGTGGTGGCGGGCGCACCGACCAAGCCGTTCACGGCCCCGTCGCCCAGCGAACGGTCCGGTACCGGCGCCCTGCTGCTCACCGGCGGGGTCGGTGCCGGTGACCAGCTCGCCGACGAGTACCAGGAGGGCATGGTGGAGGTCGTCGCGCCCGGCGTGGACGTGGCGAGCGTCGCCGTCGGCGGCGACCGGGTGCAGAGCAACACCGGCACCCAGTACGCGGTGGCCTTCGTGGCCGGCCAGGCGGCCCTGGTCCGGGCCGCCTACCCGGACCTGACCGCCGACAAGGTCAAGCAGCGCATCGTGTCCACCGCGGACGCCATGGGCGGGCAGGCGCCGAACGCCCAGTTCGGGGCCGGCATGATCAACCCGGCGAGCTCGGTGACGCGGACCCTCGCCGACGGCAACCAGGTGGCCAACGAGCAGGAGAGCGGTGGCAGTGCCCTGGCCATCTTCGCCATCCTGCTGGTCATCGCCCTGGTGATCGGCGCCGGCGTGGTCCTGATGCTGCGGATGCGCCGTCGCGGGTACGCCGGCTAGCCCGGTCAACCGGCGCGAACTGACGGTGCCCGGTTCCCCTCGCGGAGGGGAACCGGGCACCGGTGTTTGCGGGCAGGAACTACCTGGTGTAGATCTCCTGCTCGGCGTTGCCGACGCAGATCCAGATGTTCATCGACGAACCCACCTTGTTGGTGACCCGGTCCAGGCACCGGTCGCTGTAGCGGTTGAAGAGCACCCGCTTGCCGCCGTGGGTGATCCGCTCCCACTTCTGGGCGCCGGTGCCGTTGCACTTGGCGACCTGCACCGCGGTGCCGTCCTTCTTCTCCGCCCAGGCCACGTCGAGGCAGAGGGAGTTGGCCCGGACGGTGCCGTCGGAGCGGAAGTCCCACCACTGCGACTTGTCCTCGCGGCACTTCTGCATGGTCACCGGGGTGCCGTCACCGCCGGTGCCGGCGCTGAGGCAGAGCCAACCGTCACGGAGTTGGATCTGCCGCATGTTCGACGGCCGGGCCGGCGGCTCGGCCTCGGGGGCGTTCGGCTTGGGCGCGGCTGCCGTGGTCTCGTCGTCGGCCGGGGTCTCCGGCTTCGGCGCTTCCTCGGTCTCCTCGTTCTTCACCGGGTCGGGCGTCGGCGCCGGGGTCGGCGACTCCGACTCCGTCTCCGTCGGCGCGGGCTTCGGCTTCGGCGTCGGAGACGGCTCCGGATTCGCCGACGCCGGCAGCTTGAGCCGACCGTCCAGCGTGTAGAACTCGGTGTGCTCGCGCACCGTGCGCGCGAACGACTGGGTCTCGGCGTCCAGGTTCCCGCCGGTCTGCCGGACCGCGGTCGGTCCGTTCCGGTACGCCGCCAGCGCCACCAGGTAGGGGTCACCCTCCAGGCCGGCGAGTTCCTTCTGCAGCGCGCACATCGCCGTGCCGACCGCCGGGATCGCCACCCGCGGATCCCAGGCCGAGACGTCCTTCGGCCCGTGCTCCTGCCACACCTCGGGCCGGAACTGCGCGATCCCCCGCTCGCCGTTGGGGCCGAGCATGTTGACGTCGAACTCCGACAGCGCCATGAGCTGGGCGGCCACCGCGGCGGGTGGGACCAGCTCGCAGACCGAGCCGGCCTTCACGATGAGCTTGGTGTACTCGGCCGGGACGGCCTTCGGCTGCTGCCGGTCGGTGCGGGGCCGGGGCTCACCGGAGCCACCGAACGCGACCAGCTTGCCGTAGTAGCCGGCGTAACCGCTGGCCTGGTCGACGTAGCCGAGCGCGTCCGACGGCACGCCCTTGGCGTCGCGTACCTTGTCGATCCCGGTGTGGAAGGCGGCCAGCGAGAGTCGCCAACCGTCACCGGCGATCTCGGAGACGCGGACCTGTCCGCTCAGGTCGCACATCTGGTGGGCCAGGGCGAAGATGTTCGCGGCGCTGTCCGACCGCTCCGCGTTCGGCCAGGGGGCCCACCTCTTCCACTTGTCGGAGTCGAGTCCGGCGATGCCCTTGCCGCCGGACGCGGTCTCGTTGGCCATGGGGTCGAGCCCGGACTCAGCCATGAGCTGTCCGGCGAGTCGGGCGGGGCTGAGCGCCGGGCAGGCGCGGGCCGCAGCCTGGATGGTGGTCAGGTGTTCGTCGGAGACGGTCCGACCGGTCAGGTCGTCGTCCTGGGCCGAGGCGACGCCCCAGCCGATGGCCGCGACCACCATGCTGACCACGGCCAGGCCGCCGACGGCACCGGCCGCCGCACGGCGGGGCATCCGACCGAGGGGTGATCGGGCGGACGGGGATTCGGGTTTCACGCAGGCATCCCTTCCGGTGTTGCGACATCGTTGACACCGACGGCCAGCCGATGCGTTTGGTTCACCGGGCTCACAGATTTGTTGATTTTTGTGCCGCCCGACATTGAACCGAGGTGGGTGCCGGCCCGTCAACGTGGCTACCGCCGGCGCGAGGGTCGCTTCGACCACGTGTGCGGCCACCGGGTTGTCCACGAAGGAGGCAGGTCATGTTGACGCGACGCAGGGTACTCGGGCTGGGGGGCGCCGCAGCCGCTGTGGTCGGCGTGCCGCTGGTGGCCGCCCCGCTGATCTCCCGGGCGCAGGCCTCGGGTGGCCTGCCGCTGACCATCGTGAACAGCACCGGGCGCTACGACAACTCCAAGATCCGGATGTACGTCGTCGGCACCAACCTGGAGACCGGCCAGATGGGCTACGTCCGGGAGAGCGGCAAGTTCACCCCGGCCAACCCGGCCGACAACAACGGCGACATCGGGGTGAGCCTGGCCAGCTCCGGCGCGACCAAGTTCGCCCTGCCGATGATGTCCGGCCGGGTCTACTTCGCCATCAACGGGCGGCTCAAGTTCACCGTGGTCACCGACGGTAACGGTCGACCGGCGTTGCAGTATCCGGTGGGCTGGGCGGAGGGTGACCCGGCCTACCAGGTGCTGCACGACTGCTGGGAGTTCACGTACAGCCCGGCCGGGATGTTCTGCAACACCACCATGGTGGACATGTTCAGCATCCCGATGTCGATCCGGCTCAACGGGGGCAGCCAGCAGGTCACCGGCAAGCTCAAGGACGGCGGCCGGGACGCGATCTTCGCCGAGCTGTCCCGCCAGCCCGGCTTCGAGCGCCTCGTCATCGGGGACAAGCTGCGGATCATCGCTCCCGGTAAGGGCATCGAGACGGGGCGTTTCAACCCCAACTACTTCGACGGGTACGTCGCCGAGATGTGGGACCGGTACAGCAAGACCGACCTGCGGGTGCGTACCAACGCCGGCACGTTCCGGGGGCGGGTGGTCGGCGGTCGGCTGACCTTCGACAACGGGGTACGGGCCTTCGACCGGCCGTCGACGGCCAACGTGTTGCACTGCGACGGGGCGCTCGCCGCACCCAACGACGGGGTCTCCGGCCCGGTGGCCGCCATCCTCGGCGCCGCGCTCAACCGCTCGGTGCTGGGTCAGGCCGACCAGCCCACCACCAACCGGAGCGCGTTCTACCAGCACCCGGTGACCAACCACTACGCCCGGGTGCTGCACCGGCACTCCGCCGACGGCAAGGCGTACGGCTTCCCCTTCGACGACGTGGTCGACGACGCCGCGTACATCCAGGACCACTCGCCGGGGGAGGTCACGGTCACCCTGACGCCGTTCGGCGCCGGGTCCGGCGGCGACGCGCCGCCGGCGGGCAACGTGCCGGGACCGGTGATCGCCAAGGAGCAGCACGGCGCGCCGACGGACGTCCAGCGCAACCGGGGGGTGGAGCAGGACATCGCGGCGACCACCTACGACCGGGACCACGGCGCGCAGCGGGAGGGCCGGCACGTCGGCTTCCTCGCCCACGGCGACTGGATCTGCTTCCAGGGCGTGAACTTCGGGGACAAGTTCGTCAAGCGCTTCTCGCTGGAGGTCGCCTCCGGTGCCGAGGGCGGCATCGCGGGCCTGGTCGAGCTGCGGCTGGACGACCCGGGCAGCAAGCCGATCGGCTCGATCCACCTGGCCAACACCGGTGGCTGGGAGCGGTGGGTGTGGGCCACCAACGGCATGGACTGGATGATGGGCAAGCGCGACGTCTACCTGACCATCAACAGCGGTCGGCCCGAGGAGATCGGTAACATCCGTCGGCTGAAGTTCCACCGGTGAGCGTGGCGTCCGCCCTCGCCGTACCCGGGGCGAGGGCCTCCACCCTGGAGCCGCCGGGACCGGTCGTCACCGGCCCCGGCCGGCGGCACCGGCCCCGGATCAGGCGACGGCCGAGAGCACTGTCCGATCGGTACGGCTATTCTCTCCCACTAAGCGGGCTCGGTGTCGATGCACCGACTCCGCCGTACGGTAGTGATCCGTACGTCGAGGGAGGGCGTTCTGTGTCGGCGGTGCCCAACGAAGCACTCGAGACGTGGGCCGTGGGCGACGCCGTGACCGAGCGGACCTCGCCCGAGGTCCTGATGCGGCAGATCCACGAGCAGTACCGCGTACCCCTGTTGCGGTTCCTCACCCGGCTGGTCCTCGGGCAGCAGGAACTCGCCGAGGACCTGGTGCAGGAGACCTTCCTGCGTACCTGGCGCAACCTGGCGGCCCTCGCCGAGGATCCGCGACGGATCGCGCCCTGGCTCTACACCGTGGCCCGGCACGTGGCCATCGACGCCATGCGGGCCCGGCAGGCCCGGCCACCCGAGGTCGCCATCCCGGACCTCAACCGGCTCTCCTCGTCCGACGACGAGATGGACCGGGTGGTCAGCACGCACACGGTCCGGCTCGCGCTGCAACAGATCAAGCCGGAGCACCGTGCGGTGCTCATCGAGATGTACTACAAGGGAGCCTCGGTCGCGGAGGCCGCGGAGAGACTCGGAATACCGGAGGGTACGGTAAAGTCCAGGACGTATTATGCGGTACGCGCGCTGCACGCAGCGATCGGTCCGACCGAGCCGTCCTGATGTCTCGTCGTCCTGGTCCTTCGCTCGATCTCCGGCACGGGTGCCGTCCCGGGGATCGCCACACCGTATGCGGTGTCGTCGGGTTGAGAGAGGGGGCGTGATGCGCACCAGCGGTGACAGTCCGACTGCTGAGCATGACGCGCTGGCTCTCTACCTGCTCGGCGCGCTCGACGAGACCGAACGGGTCGCCTTCGAGCAGCATCTGGCCGGCTGCTGGGAGTGCCTCTCGGCGGCGGGCGACATGGGCAGCGTGACCAGCGCCCTCGGTGGCCTCGACGCCGCCGACTGGGACGCTCTCGCCGCCCTGCCACCGGAGTTCGCCGAGTTCGATCCCACCCGCGATCCGGGGGGTCCACCTGACCCGGCCGGTCGGCCGGCGGCAGCCCCCACCCGGTCGCTGACCCAGCAGGCCTCGACCGGGACCGGATCCCCGACCGGGGAGTCGGGGAAGGCGGAGCCGGTCGGTCCCACCTCGGCCGCCCCGGCACCGACCGGTGACGAGCCGGGCGGCGGTGAGCCGCCCGGTGGTGTCGAGGGCGGTGGCGGTCGACGTGCTGCCCGCCGTGGCACCGGCGCCCGGACCGTCGGTGCCATCCGGCCGGCCGGAAGCCGACCGAGCCCCGGTCCGGGTGGTGGTCCGTCGAGTGGTGCTCCGTCCGGTGGTGCTCCGTCCGGTGGTGCTCCGTCCGGCAGTGCCCCGTCCGGCAGTGGTCCGGCGCGTGGTCGACCGCCCCGGGCCGCCCGGCACCGTCGGTTCAAGATCTGGGGCGGGGTGGCCGCCGCGTTCATGGCCGTCGTCCTCGCCGGGGGCATCGTGGCCGGCATCGGTCTCGGTGACCGTACCGACCAGGTGCTGACCGCCAGCGGGGAGGCACGCGGCCAGGGGGTCAGCCTCTCCGTCGCCATCACCACCGCCGACAACCAGGGCTCCACCATCCGGATCACCGCCACCGGCCTGCGTCAGGGCCTGCGCTACCGCGTTTTCGCGGTGACCAAGGACGGCACCACCCACACGGTGCGCGACTGGACGGCCTCGACCGGCACCCAGGAGGTGACCGGCGAGTTGGCGCAGCCCGTCGACGACCTCGCCTTCGTCACGGTGGGGCTGCTCGACGGCACGGCGATCGTCACGGCCCCGATCACCAGGTGATGACGCGCCCACCCCGGTGACCGCCGGAGTGGGCGCGATCCCTGTTGGTCAACTTGAACCGGCGCGGGGTGGCACCCGTAGTGCCTCGGTCCACCGCGTCAATGCTTCTCGATCCCTCGGTCCGAGGTGTCCCGGAGGTACCCATGGCCGTGCCGCCCCCCACCCCCAACTTC
Source organism: Micromonospora sp. WMMA1923 (assembly GCF_049179195.1). NCBI lineage: Bacteria > Bacillati > Actinomycetota > Actinomycetes > Micromonosporales > Micromonosporaceae > Micromonospora > Micromonospora sp. WMMA1923. Next base: position 4,095,100 of record NZ_JBMHLZ010000001.1, on the reverse strand, counting down.
GAACGTGAACTGGAGCGACTGGCGCTCTGGATCGTCCGCGACGACCTCGACCGACTCCGACGCTCCGGCTCCCCGTTACTCGACGACCGGTCCGGCCTGCGGTCGCAGTTCCGCGAGGCGGAGGAGTTCGTCGAGGCCAGGTCCCGCCTGGTAGGCGGAGAGCCCGACGCCCCGGGCGAGCGTCGCCCCGGTGCCGCTCCGGACCCGGCCGGGGCGGCTGCCTCCGGCACGGCCCAGTCCGCGGCGACCGGCACCGGGGCGGCGGCTCCCGCCGCCCGGAAGGAGAACACCCTCACCGACTACCTGACCGACTGGCTCGCCAAGCGCCTGGCCGCTGCCCTGGCTGTCATCCTGGCGGCCATCGACAGGGGACGGGGCCGTGCGCCGTCCGGCCCGAACCCCGGCCCGCCCCAGGAGCCGACGCCGGTCCCGCAGGCGGAGAGCCGGCTGCTCCCACCCGACCAGCCGTACGGGCTTCCACCAGGCGTCTCGCCGATCAGCGGCGGACCGATGTCCGCGGAAGACGACATGCGGCTGCGTAGCGAGGTCGGTCGGTACATCTCCCAGTTCCTGACGGAGAACAAGGCGCTGGCCGAGATCCACGCCAACGGTGGTCTCGCCCGGGTCTCCCGGTTCTACAACGGCAGCGGGAACGTACCGGCGCAGGGGCACCCGGGCGAGCGCCGGGAATGGGCCCCGGAGCAGCCGGACGCCTTCCGTCGGGATTCCCTGGACAGTCGGCGCTCCTGGTCGGGCGCGCCGGACCACGGTGCGGGGCACGTACGGTGGGCCGAGCCGGTGCGGAGCGCGGAGTTCGGCAGGGAGGCGGAGTTCGGTCGGAGCGCGGAGTTCGGCAGGGAGGCGGAGTTCGGTCGGAGCGCGGAGTTCGGCAGGGAGGCGGAGTTCGGTCGGAGCGCGGAGTTCGGCAGGGAGGTGGAGTTCGGTCGGGGCGCGGTGCCGATGACGCCCTCCTCGCCGGGGTCGTCCACGTCAGCCTTCTATGAGGTCAGCCCGAAGACCACGCCGGTCCCGGCACCGGCTGTTCCCGCCCAGTCCGGCGTGGCCACCTGGGCCGCGATGCGCAGCGACCAGCCGGCCTCGTCGACGAACCCGTTCCGACGGGGCCAGCAGGAGTCGACGAATCCCTTCCGGCGGAGCCAGTCGGACGCGAGCGCCCCGTCCCGTCCGGCACAGACCGAGGCGAGCACCCCGTCCCAGCCCAGCCAACAGGCGGCGAAGTCGCTGCGGCGGACCGTACCTGGTCGCTCACCATCCTGACCGGGGGAAGCGTGCTGGGGAGGCTGGCGAGCTGAGTCGGATCCGACTCAGCTCGCCAGCCTCCCCACGACAACTGCACCGGCAGGTCGCCGCCCGCAGGCCCGTCGTCACGCGGCCCGGAGGCCCGCGGATCAGTACGGGTCGGTGCGCGGCGGCTCCTTGGCCCGGTGGGAGCCCCCCTTGCAGCCGGCGAAGGGCCCGGACGGGTCACGTAGGGTGTTCATCACCGGACCGAGGTAGTCGCGGTGCCAGTTCGCCGGGCCGCAGAACCCGGCGTTCGGCCCGGTGAGCTCCTGCCAGGCCATCCAGAGGCCGTAGAGCTGGGCCACCGCCTCGGGATGCAGCCACCAGCGGGCACACCAGGGCGCGGTCGAGGAGACCTCCCGGGCGTAGATGGGCACCAGCAGGTGGGTGACCCACATGGTGAGCATGCGGAGCGCCTCGGCGTGCTCCTCACCCTGCAGGTAGAGGATGAACGGCGACGTGGGCGGCTTCTCCGGGGCAGCGGGCGGCTCCTCCTCGGGCGGCGTCCCCGGGTCGTCGTAGGGCGGTGTCGCGTCGTAGGGGGACACCGCGTCGTCCGGTTGCGGCCCGGCATCCCGGTACGGCGGATCCAGGTCCTGGTACGCCTGCCCCGGGTCGGCGTACTGCGGTGCCGGGTCGGCGTACTGCGGTCCTGGCTCGGCGTACTGCGGCGTCGGGTCGGCGTACTGCGGTCCGGGGTCGGCGTATTGCTGCGCCGGGGCGGCGTACCGGGGATCGGGGTCGGCGTACTGCGGTGGATGGCCCTGTTCGATCATGATTGTCCCTCGTCGGTCGGTGGGGTCGGGTCGTTCACTTGGGCGCGGCGAAGTTCTGCGTCCAGTAGGTACCGCTGGAGTTGGTGGCCATGCCGACGCCGAGTTGGGTGAAGTCGCAGTTGAGGATGTTGTTGCGGTGGCCGGTGCTGTTCATCCAGGCCTCCATCACCGCGTCCGCCGAGGGGCGGTTGATGGCGACGTTCTCCCCGTAGGTGCTCCACGGGTAGCCGGCCCGGTCCAGCCGCTGTCCCACGTTGCTGCCGTCGCTGCCGGTGTGTGACATGTTCTGGTGGTCGGCCTGGTCCTCGCTGTGCCGCTGCGCGGCGGTGGCCAGCCGGCTCTCCGAGCGCACCGGGTCGCAGCCGGCCTTGGCCCGCTCCTGGTTGACCAGGCTGAGCACCTCACCCTTCTGGCTGGAGTCCGGGGGGCTGTCGGCGCTGGGATCGGGCACCCGGAGGCTGCTGTTGGCGGCGTTGTTGCTCTCGCCGTCGAGGGTGCCGCCGGAGTCGCTGTCCGAATCGTCGTCGTCCTTCTTCTCGTCCTCGTCGGGGTCCCAGCCGGTGACGGTCGGTGACTCGTGCGGTTCGCCCAGGACGCCCAGGTACTGACCGAAGTGCGAGCGCACCTGGTAGATGTACCCGGTGGTGCCGGCGTCCTCCGGCACCCCGCCGTGCTCGCGTACCTCGTCGATGCCGCCGTGGTAGTAGGCGGCCAGGGCCAGGTCGAGGGGGTCGCCGATCGCCTCGCCGTCGTCGACCAGCTTCTTGGTCTCCTTGGCCATGTCGCAGAGGAACTCGCCCTGCGCCATGATCGCGTCTTTCGGGTCGGTCGCGCTGGTCTTGTCGTTGTCGTTGGAGTCCTCGCCGTACTCGTCGAAGATGTCCTCCGACAGCTGGGAGATTCCCTTCTCGCCGTTCTCGCCGACCTTGGTGTTGTCCCAGTTGGACGCCACCTGGATCTGGGCGGCGATGACCACCGGGCCGACCGCGGAGCAGATGTCCCCGGCGTCCTCGATGGTGCTGACCAGGGCGGTCGGCACCCAGGCGGTGGAGAGCGAGCCGCTACCGTCGGTCTGACCTGCCCTGATGGAGTCCTGCGCCGCCTTGTTCGGGTCCTCCGGCCCGCCGCCGAAGATGCTCCAGATCAGGGTCATGAGCAGGATGATCGGCCACATCAGCACGTAGACCGCGACGAGCACGATGATGAACGCGCCCGCGATGACCAACGGTACCGGCAGGAAGACCGCGGTCGCCGAGGCGGTGACCGCCGTGACGATCAGCGCGGTGCGGCTGGTGCTGGACAGCTCGGCCACATCTCCTCCTCCTGCGCGGACATCGTCGCAAGAAATTCTCGAACTTCCCTTGAACCGGGGACCGGTGCTCCCCGTAGATGCGTCCGTCAACGGCCCGGACCGCCGTACCAACGGCGCTCGAGCCCGGTCGGTTCAAACCGGGGCGGGGACGAATCAGATCGCCGACGCATGAAGGAGGTGGGCATGGTGCCAACGGCCACGGCTGACTCGGCATCGCGCGTGCCACCGGGGCGGGTCTCCGTGCCGCAGCCGTACGGTGCTGCCCCGCAGCAGCGGCAGTACCTGTCGGAGGAGGGGATCGGCTGGATCGCGGCGCACGGTGGTGCCGGCGCGACCACCCTGACCCAGCTGCTCGGCGGCACCGACCTCGGTTGCCGCTGGCCGGACGCGGAACTGGGCGAGCCCGCCACCGTGATGGTGGTAGCCCGGACCAACGCCGAGGGGATGCGCGCGATGTCGCGGGCCCTCAACGCGTTGCGGGAGGGGCGGCACCCGGCCGGCATGCGGCTCACCGGGCTGGTCCTGCTGGCCGACGCACCGCAGCGGCTTCCGCTGGCCCTGTCCCGGCGGATCCGGGTGCTGAAGTCGGTGGCCCCGGTGCACCGGGTGCCGTGGATTCCCGAGTGGCGCCTCGGGCGGCAACCGCCGAAGCTGCCGCCGGCGCTGCTGAAGCTGGCCAAGGCGGCCGGCGTCCAACTGGACGAGAGGGGAAGACGGTCGTGAGCGACTGGCGATTGTTGCAGCTCGACCTGCTCGCGGGGGACTCCGCGCCCTTCCAGGAGCAGCCGCCGTACAACCCGACCGGTGACGCGGCGACCGACATCCTGGGCCTGCTCGCCTGGGGGATGTCGGCCGCGGGGGTGGCCGGGCTGCTCCTCACCGGTACCCAGATGGCCATCCAGCTCAACCGCGGTACCGCGGGTGAGAACTCCGAGTACTTCCGCTCGATCATGTTCGTCTTCTTTGCCTGCCTGATCGGTGCCAGCGCCGGCCCGATCGTCGAGTACTTCGGCGATCTCGGCCTCTGACCACCGACGGCACCGCTGCAGGTGCCGTCCAGGTACACAGCCCCACCCCACTGGCCCGGTACGGGCCGTTGTCGCACCACTCAGGTGCCTGTCCCTAGGAGATCAACCGTGTTGACCCACCTCCTCGATGCCCTGGTCGTCCGGGTCATCGTCGCCTTCCCCGCGGTGGCGGTCCCGCAGCCGGGCAGCAAGGCCCCGCCCGGGAAGCTCAGCACCCTGGTCAAGGACCTGCTGGGGCTGCTCGCCTGGGCGGGCACCGCCGCCGGGGTGGCCGGCGTGCTGATCACCGGCACCATGATGGCGGTGTCCATGAAGCGCGGTGAGAGCTCCGAGCACCTCTCCCGGCTCGGCCTGGTGCTCTGCGGCTGCATCCTGATCGCCACCGCCGGCCCGCTGGTGAGCTGGTTCTTCGGCACCAGCGGCAGCAGCAGCAGCAGCGGCAGCAACTGATGGGCGGGGGCGACCGACGGCAGGACCGCCAGGACCAGACGCCGTTCTACAGCGAGCGGACGTGGATCCTGTCGGCCGCGTTCCTCGTCGGCACGTTGCTGCTGGCCGGCATGGTCTGGCTGACCCAGTCGGCGGACGAGTCGACGGTCGCCCCCACCGCCGAGGCCGCACCGCAGGTGCAGGAGTGCCCGCCGGGGCCGACGGTGGCGTCGGGCAAGGCGGTCCAGCCGGCCGACCTGAAGTGGCAGACCATCGACGTCGGCTACCGGATGCCGGTGTCGACCACCCACGGGCCCGCCCTACAGGACGGCGAACTGCTGCGGTGCTTCGCGCACACCCCGATGGGTGCGGTGCTGGCGGCCCACATCATCCCGATCACGCTGAACGGCCCCGACGGGCTCCGGGTGGCGCAGCTGCAGGTGGCGCCGACTGTCGGCCAGCGGGTGTTGCTGACTCGGCTCAGCCGGGATTCCGCAGGTACCACCGCCCGCACGGGTGGCGGGACCTACGTCGGGTTCGCCGTGGACCGCTACTCGCCGGAGACCGCCGTGGTGCAGCTGCTGGTCAAGGGCACGGCGGGGTACACGGCGTCCCGGGTCGTGCTGCGGTGGGAGGACGGGGACTGGAAGGTCGCCCTTTCCACCGTCGGTGACTCGTACCAGTCGCTGGGTGTGGTAACCGGCAGTGCCGGCTTCACCCTGTGGAGGGAGTGAGCGATGTGTTCGCAGGGTGACCCGCTCGGCGATTTCTTCAAGGGCATCATTGAAATGATCACCGATCCCGTCGGATCGTTCATCGGGATCATCGCCAAACTGATCCTGTCCGGCGCGATCGCGATCTTCGGCGCATTGATGGCGGAGATCCCCACCCTCGGCGAAGAGGGGGAGGACGTCGCTGTCATGATCAGCGACCAGGTCGAATGGGCGATAGTCTATCTGGCCATCGGCTCGATCATCTTCGCCGCCGGCAAGATGGCGGTGGAGCGCAAGGGCGAGGCGGGCAAGACGGCGCTGCAGGGCTTTCTCCGGGTGATCCTGGTCGCCGGCGCGGGCACCTGGATCGTCAACCGCGTCGCGGTGGTCGCCGAGGACTTCAGCGACCACCTGATGCGGGACTCGATCGTCCAGATCCTGGCCGACGTGCCGTGTGTGGACAACGGTGACGGCATCACCGGCTTCCTGCTGCTGGTGATCGCGTTCCTGCTGCTGATCTCGGCCATCATCCAGGTCCTGATGCTCTACATCCGGCTCGGCGTCCTGGTCATCCTGCTCGGCACGCTGCCGCTGGCCGCCGCCGCGTCGATGACCAACTGGGGTGCCTCCTGGTGGCGCAAGCACATCGCCTGGCTGATCGCCTGGCTGTTGTACAAGCCCGCGGTCGCGTTGATCATCTACTCCGGGGCGAAGCTGCTCAGTTGGCGTGGCGGGATGGACGTCAACGACGGGGTGCACCACCGTATCGCCGGCGCCGGTGTGCTGCTGTTGTCGGCGATCGCCCTGCCGGCCCTGCTCAAGCTCATCGTGCCGGCCACGGCGGCGCTGGGCGGCGGGAACCCGGCCGGCAACGCCGCCACCGCTGCCGGTGGCGCGGTCGCCACCGGGGCGAAGAAGGTCGCCACCGGGGCGCTGACCACGGCCGGCGCCACCGCCGCCCGCGGTGGAGGTGGTCCCTCCGGGTCGCGGGACGCCGGCGGATCGGCAAGCGGTGGCCGCAACGGCTCCTCCGGGGTCAACGACGGTGCAGGTTCCCAGGGCGGCTCCGGTGCCCAGGGTGGTCCCGGCCAACAGGGCGACTCCGGCCGGGTGCCGGTCGGTGCCGGTGCCGGTGGTGGTGGCGGTGCGGCCGCTGCGGCCGCCCGGGCAGCCGGGCCGGTCGGTGCGGTGGTCGGTGCGGTGGCCACCGGGGTCCAGGTCGCCCAGAGCGCGGCAAGTGGTGCCGTCGAGGGCGGCGGGACCAACCCCGACCTGTGAGGACATCCGGTCCACCCCGGACCGGACGACCACCCGAAGAGCGCGGACAGTGACGGATCGGCGACCGGCCGGCAGGAACCGGCCGGTCGCCGGTCAGACGAGAGGAAGGTGAGAGGCGATGTCGGCGGATGCCACCATCGAGCCCACGTACGGCAACTGGCGCCGGCCCCGCCGGGCCGGACTCGGACCGTTCGGCCTGGTCGGCACGGTCGGGGTCTTCGGCGGGCTGGTGGTCGTGCTGCTGGCGTCCATGGCATCACTGCAGGCCGCCCTGGTCCTCGGGGTGCCGATGATGCTGACCCTGGCCCCGCTGGCGGTCCGTACCCCGGACGGGCGCAACCTGTACCAGATGGCGGCGCTACGGATCGGCTGGTCCCAGCGCAAGTCCCGCAAGGAGCACCTGTACGTCTCCGGCCCGCTGTCGGCCCGTCCGGAGGGCCGCTTCCGGCCGCCGGGCCTGCTCAGCGGCGTGGTCGCCAGGGAGGGGCGGGACGCCTACGACCGTCCGTTCGGGGTGCTGCACCACAAGTCCCGGCACCTCTACACCATCGTGCTGCGGTGCGAGCCCGACGGCGGGTCGCTGGTGGACCCGGACCAGGTCGACACCTGGGTGGCGCTCTGGGGCGAGTGGCTGTCCCGGCTGGCCCACGAGCCGGGTCTGCGTGGGGCGTCGGTGGTGGTCGAGACCGCGCCCGACCCGGGTACCCGGCTGGCCACCGAGGTGCTGCCCCGGCTCGACGAGTTCGCGCCGCCCGCGGCCCGGGCCGTGATGGAGGAGGTGGTCGAGGACTACCCGTCGGCGTCGTCGGACATGAAGTCGTACATCACCCTGACCTACGCGCCCGTCGGCGGCCCCCGCCGCGACCCGGAGGACGTGGTCACCGACCTGGCGGTCCGGGTGCCGAGCCTGCTGACCGGCCTGATCAGCGCCGGTGGCGGGATGGCCGAGCCGCTCACCGCCGAGGAGATCGCCGAGGTGGTCCGGGTCGCCTATGACCCGGCGTGCGCCGGTGAGGTGCTCAGCGTCCGGGCCGAGCACGGTGGTACGGGGCTGGAGTGGGAGGACTCCGGCCCGGTCGCCGCGGTGGAGAGCGTCGACGCGTACCAGCACGACTCCGGGGTCTCCCGGAGCTGGCTGTTGACCCTGGCACCCCGGGGCACGGTCCGCTCCAGCGTGCTGCGGACCATGCTGGACGCCTCGGCCGGTACCCGCCGCAAGCGGGTGGCGCTGCTGTACCGGCCGATCGACCCGGCGACCTCCGCCCGGATCGTCGAGTCCGACCGGCGTACCGCGCAGTTCATGGCGACCTCCGGGAGGGGCATGATCCAGGCGCGGGCCGCCGCCGAGGTGCGCGCCGCCGAGCAGGCGGCCTCCGAGGAGGCCACCGGCGCCGGCCTGGTCGAGTTCTCGCTGATGCTGACCATCACCGTGGACCGGCGCGACCAGCTCGACGACGCCTCGGTGCTGGTCCGGAACATGACCGGGGCCACCCGGATCGCGATGCGTCCGGCCAACCGGATGCAGGCGGCGGCGTTCAGCTGCACCCTGCCGACCGGGATCCTGCCCTGGGAGCAGACCATGCTGCCGCACGAGCTTCAGGAGGCGATGTGACCAGCGGCTGGAACACCACGCCGGCGACCGGTCCCGGTGCCGGCTGGCCGGCGGGCGCCGCCGGGGCGCGTACCGCGCTTACCGGTCTGGTCGGTGACCCGGACGACGAGGCGCCGAAGCCGCCGAAGAACCCCAAGCGCCCCCGACCGACCCGGCACCTGCCCGCGTCGAACCGGGGTTGGGAGGGGCCGGGCGGCGGCAAGGTCGGCTACCTCGACGCGCCCACCATGTGGCGGGCCACCACCGTGCAGGCCTGCGGGCTGTGGCCGTTCTCCGCCGGCTCCGGCGCGCCGATGTCCGGGGTGCCGCTCGGCCAGCACCTGTTCACCGGCGCCACGGTCTGTGGCGACCCGATCTCCTGGTTCACCCGGGCCAAGTACATCTCCAACCCGTCGTTGTTCATGCTGGGCATGCCCGGTCTGGGCAAGTCGACCCTGATCAACCGGATGGCGGTGGGCCTGGCCGCCACCGGCGTGGTGCCGCTGGTCCTGGGCGACCTCAAGCCGGACTACGCCGACACCGTCCGGGCCCTCGGCGGGCAGGTGATCAAGATCGGCCGGGGGGTCGGCGGCATCAACGTGCTCGACCCCGGCGCGATGGGCCTGGCCGCCGAGCGCATCGGTGGTCAGGCCGGCCAGGCGCTGGCCGCCGAGACCCACGGTCGGGTGCTGAACATGGTGGCCGCGCTGCTGACCATCGTGCGGGGTCGGGCCCTGGACGACCACGAGCAGGCGGTGCTCTCGGCCTGCCTGCGGCACCTGCGGGAGCACACCCCGAAGGGGCGTGCCCCGCTCCTGCCCGACCTGCTGCGGGTGCTGCAGGAGGGGCCGGACCGGGTCCGGGCGGTGACCCTGGACCGGGGCCAGGAGGGCCGGTACCGCGACGCGGTGGACCCGCTGCACCGGTCGCTGCTGGGCATCCTGGACGGCGCGCTCGGCGACACCTTCGGCGCGGAGACCTCCACCCGGATCGACCCGGACGCCTCCGCCGTCTGCATCGACATCTCCCGCATCGGTGAGGCCGACACCCAGCTCACCGCCGCCGCGATGCTCGCGGCCTGGTCCGACGGCCTGGGTACGGTGGCCGCCTCGCACGCCCTGGCCGACGCCGGGCTGGCGCCCCGCCGCTGGTTCTTCACCATCCTCGACGAGCTGTGGCGTCCACTGCGGGCCGCCTCCGGCATCGTCGACCGGATCGACGCGCTGACCCGACTCAACCGGTCGCTCGGTCTGGGCGACGCCAAGATCACCCACACCCTGAAGGACGCCGAGGCGCTCGGCACCGACTCCGACCGGGCCAAGGCCCGGGGCTTCGTCGAGCGGGCCGGCATCGTGGCCTGCGCCGGGCTGCCACAGGCGGAGATGAAGGACCTGGGCCGGGTGATCGGCCTGTCCAAGCGGGAGATCGACCTGGTCTCCTCCTGGTCCTCGCCGCCGGGCTGGGCGAGCACCGGCAGCAACGAGGAGCCGCCCGGTCGGGGCCGGTTCCTGATCAAGGTAGGTGGTCGCCCCGGTATCCCGATCCGGGTCTCCATCACCGACACCGAGCGCCGCCTGCACGACACCAACCTGCGCTGGGTGCAGAACGGCTACGCCGAGCAGCAGGCCGCCGCCCGCAAGGCGGCCTTCGAGGCCGAGGCGGAGCTGGGCAACCTGACCACCCGGCCGGAGTTCGCCCAGCAGGCCGCCGTCCCGGACGCCCAGGGGTTGCTCCGATGAGTTCGATGAGTCGGCCGCGCGGGTCGGACATGTTCTTCTGGGCGATCTGCCTGGCGGCCTTCGCCAACCTGGTCATCTTCACGATCGCCTGGCTGGGCGGGACGTTCGGGGCGATGCTGCTCGGCCACGGCTGGCATCCGCCCAAGTTCAGCCTGATCTCGTACATCAGGATCGTCCGGGGCGAGAACGAGCTGCTCTGGCCCGAGACGTCGCCGGTCGGCATCTACCTCGGCATGGTGCTCTTCGCCGTGCTGCTGCTGGCACCCGCGGTGCTGCTCGGGATGAAGCTGATGGGGTTGCGCAAGCGCAACGTCGGGCTGGCCCGGGCGCGGGACCTGCAGTCGCTGGCCCCCGCCGGGATCGCCAAGCGGGCCCGGGAGCTGCGGCCCTCGCTGGCCGGGATGAAGGAGCTGCCGCCGGACGAGACCGGCAACCTGCTCGGCGACCTGGAACCGCACGGCCCGGAGCTGCGGTCGTCCTACGAGGACGTGGAGCTGGACCTGATGGCCCCCCGGGCCGGCAAGTCCACGGGTATCGCCATCCCCCGGGTGCTGCGGGCCCGGGGGGCGGTGCTGCTCACCTCCAACAAGTCCGACGTGTACGCGGTCACCCGCGCCGAACGGGACCGGATCGGCCGGGTCTGGACCTTCGACCCGCAGGGCATCGCGCACGCCCCCCGGGAGATGTGGTGGAACATGCTCGCCGACTGCGTCACCATCGAGGGCGCCCGGCGGCTGGCCGGACACTTCGTGGCCTCGGTCAACGACGACACCACCAAGAAGGACTTCTGGATCTCGGCGGCGCAGAACACCCTGACCGCGCTCTTCCTGGCCGCAGCCCGGGGCCACGCCTCGGTCTCGGACCTGCTCGGCTGGCTGGCCGACCCCGCCGACCGTACCCCGATCGACCTGCTGCGCGACGCCCAGCTGCACGCCATGGCCGAGCAGCTGCAGGGCACCGTACGCGGTGCGGTGGAGACCCGGGACGGCATCTACGAGACCGCCCGGCAGTGTGTGGCCTGCCTGCTGGACCCGGAGATCCTCGCCTGGGTCACCGAGGACCCGTACCTGCCGCAGTTCCGCCCGGACCACCACGTGCTCGGTAGGGACACCCTCTACCTGCTCTCCAAGGACGGCGGTGGCTCCGCCGCCGGGGTGATCGCCGGCCTGGCCGACGCGACGCTGCGCGCCGGGGTGGTCGCCGCCGAGCGGATGGGTGGCCGGCTGGACCCGCCGATGACGGCGGTGCTGGACGAGGCGGCGAACGTCTGCCGGATCTCGGACCTGCCCGACCTCTACTCGCACCTCGGTTCGCGGGGGATCAACGTGGTCACCCTGTTGCAGAGCTACAAGCAGGGCTCCCGGGTCTGGGGGGAGGCGGGCATGGACGCGATGTGGGGTGCCGCCACCATCAAACTGCTCGGTGCCGGCCTGGACGACGCCGACTTCGTGGAGAAGGTCTCCAAGCTGATCGGGCAGCACGACGTGAGCACGGTGAGCGTCTCGCGCAGCAAGGACGGCTCGTCCCGGTCGACGTCGTACCGGCAGGAGAACGTGCTGCCGCCGGACCGGATCCGGGCCATGCCCAAGGGCACCGCCCTGCTGCTGGCCACCGGTATCCGCCCGGCGATGATCAAACTGCGGCCGTGGTACAAGGAGCCGGACGCGGGACGAATCTCGGCGCAGGCCAAGGAGGAGGTCGCGGCGATCACCGAACGGGCCGGCGCGAAGCTCACCGCCGGCACCGCCCTGCACGCCCCGGTCCCGCCCGTCCCCGCGGACACCCCCACGCACTGGTGAGCCCTAAGGTTGACCACTTTGGGCTGCACCCGTCCAGCCGACCTGACGATTACCGAGGAGCGAACCGATGCCGTTGCAGTCCTCCCTAGCCGACACGAACCCGGCTGGCAGGACCGACCACGTCGATCCGACCACAGAGGCCGTCTGGCAGTTGGTGAACAACCTTCCGCCGGAGATGGCCCGGGAGGTCAGGAGTCTCCCGCCCGAGGACCGGGCGCGGCTCGTCGAGGCCGAATCGGTGCGGACTGGGCTCGACGAGACCCGGACTTTCTCGGCCGAGTTCGACCGCCTCGTCAAGAACCGGGCGAGCGCGTCGTCGAGACAGCGTATGCAGGCGAAGCAGGCGGAGAATGCGAGCCGTGGGCGCCTGAAGGACGAAGTCGGGGCGATGATCGGCCAGCTGGACCAAGAGCGCGCCGGCCGGCGCGACCTGACTCCTTATCTTGTCGACAACGAGGTCTCGGTTCTCCTGCGGGATGCGGTCGGGCAGGATCCGCAAGTCCAGGCGGCAATGGTGCGACTCGTGCGAGCCGAACGGGAGAACTCTCTGCACGAGGCGGTGTGTAGCGCGGCGACAGGTGAAAGAAGGTCTTTCGCAGAAGCGGACAAGGCTGCGCTGGCCGCACTGCTTCATGGCGGCAGGAACAAGGACGTCGATCAGGCCGGGCGGTCGAGGTATCGCAACCCTCACCACTACGTAGACCGGGATCCGCTCAGCCCGCAGCGGTCCGGGTCGGCGCATTACGTCCATTACTTCAATGATCACGCGAGGAAGGAGCTGAGGGCCTTCGGGAAGCGGCACCCCGATCTGGCAAGAGAGATCGACAGGCAACTCGACGTCGCGATGAAGAACGGGACTGCCACCGAGTACAAGCTGCGGTCGAACGCGCAGAACGAGCTCAACGAGGCTCAGAACAACGTCTATGAACAGGTCGCTGTGGCCATGTATCGAAACCACCCGAGAGACATCAATGCGTGGGTCGCCGACCTGGAAGCCCCGTCCTGGGCCGCGGGGGCGAGCGCCCACCAGACGGCGGGGAGGGTGACGCCGCCGCCGGGCGACCAGTGGGGTGACGTCTACGGGATGGCCGCGCAGGTGGCAGGGTCGTCGCACTCCCCGCGGGATCGGTACACGGGTTCCCAGACGCCCTACCAGGGGAGCAGATCCCCGTCGCCGGCGTTCTCGGACTCCAGCAAGGTGCAGTACGGCCAGTACCAGATGCCCTACCAGGGCGGCCGGTCCCCGTCGCCGGGGCCGTCGTTCGGGCGCTGAGCCCGCCGGTCGGCCACCGACCCGTCATCGTCGTCTCCTCGACGGTGGCGGGTCGCTTCGTCTCCTGCGCCGTCCCATTTAATGAACTGTTTTCAAATTCTCCTGAACCTGAGGTGTACGCCCAGCGTAGAAGGGGTGTCACGGGCCAGCCGTGACACCATCGCCGGGTTGTCAGCGCCGCCGATCCGGCCCGGTCGCACCGTCGGCTGAGAGCAGGAGGACGGCAGATGCAGCCCAATGGATCCTCATCCCCCGATCGCCGCGACGACCAACCCCGAACAGGCCGGGACGATCCGGGCAGTTCGGGGGCGCGGACCCCGGAGAGTCCCCGGTCGGAGTTCAGCGTGCCGGGGCCGCTGGAGCAGCCCTATCCGGCGGCCGGGACACCTACCGCCTCGGTCGCGGCGATGACCGGGCCGACTCCCAGCATCGCGGGCACCCCCCGGCCGAGCAGCAGCGGGCGGCAGGACTCCGACGAGCGGCCCTTCTCGCAGGCGCGGCAGCAGGAGGAGGGCCGCGTCGTGCTGGCCGGGGAGGAGCAGGAGCAGTTACGCACCATCCGTGAGCAGGTGTGGAACGTGCTCACCGACCCCACGGTCATCAACTACACCGGTTACTCGGTGGGGCTTGGCTTCGACGCCAAGGGACGTGAGGGGCCGGACCGCCAGTTCCTCATGGCCGGTTCGGCGGTACTCATCGGAGTCGACGGATTCGTGCACGTCGGGCAGGAACTCGGCAATCAGGTGCGGAACCTGCGCGCGGACAACCCCGTCGAGTACGAGAAACTCGGCCGCAGCGTCGTCGACTCGTCGCGGTTCTTCCTGCAGATCGCCGGACCGGTGCAGACGATCCGGTCGATCAACCCGGACAACCCCAACCCCGCAGTCGTCGAGTTGGACCGGGCCAGCGCGGTGCAGGCCGGTTATTGGGGCTACGCCGCCACTGCGGCGTCCCTCACCTCGTTCACCCTGGCCGTGCGGGACCGGATGGCCCCGGCGCGTGCCGACACGACCTTCCTGCAGCGGGCCGGCCAGGCCTTCGGGCAGGCGTTGAAGGACCCCGAGGCCCGGAGCAAGTTCGTGGACGCCATCGCGCTGGCCATCGACGCCGAGGCGCGACGCCAACAGAATCCCCCGCTGATCGTCCTCGGTGCCGCCGTCCAGCTCGGGCACTACGCGATCGCGGCGGCGCAGGCCGAGTACCAGCGGCGGGGGGAGGGGCCGGAGAGCACCCTGCAGCGGGTGGGCACCGTGGCGGCGAAGGGGACGATGTTCGGCGCCTTCGTCGGCACGACCGCCAGGACCTGGCTCTCGGTCGACCAGAACAATCTCAATCCGCTGACCACCGTGGCCAACCGGGCCAATCTCCGCAAGGCCTGGATGTTCTCCGCCACGGCCGCGGCAGCGGCGGTGGTCACCACGGTGGACGCCGCCGTACGGGCCTGGCGGCGCCCGGCGCCCGACCCGCGACAGACGAACGCCCCGAACTCCTCGGACACCGAGCTGCGCCAACTACCGGCACCACCCGCGCCCACCACCCGCCAGCCGGACCCGCCCGCCGCCGGCCAGGCGGTGGTCGCGGCCGAACTCCGGCTGTCCGGGTCGCCCCGCGGTCCGGTGGAGCAGGGCCGCACCGGCTCCGCCACGCCGGTGCCGGTGGTCCGATCGACCCCCAGCCCCCCGCCGGGGCGCGGCACGCCCCGGTAGCTCCCGATACTCAGTCGGCGGTCGGGCGGCGAGCAGTAGCGGGGCCGGTGAACCGGTCGGCCAACTCGGCGGCCCGCCGGCTGAGCCCGTCGACCCGCTCCCGGAGCCGGACCACCGTCGCCGCGTCGCCGGCCGTCGGGGCCAGGTCGTCCAGGAGCGCGACGTACTCGGTGGTGAGGGTGCGGTAGCGGTCGAGGAACTGGTGGTCCCGGCCGGAGCGCGGGCTCCGGCCGATCCGGGCGTACGTCTGGTCCAGGTCGATGAGCTGCTGGGCCAGGCCGGCGGTCGCGGCGCTGAGCGCGCTGCGGTCGTCGGTGCGCTCGTCGCGTCGGGCCCGGCGCACGGCGGCGAGCCGACCCGCGCGCCGGCCACCGAGGTAGAGGGTGGTCGCCCCGGCGACCACCCCGAGCACCGCGGCCCCGGCGAGCAGGAAACGCGGCAAGGAGGGGCTGATGGTACGTGCCCCGTCCGGCACGATCCCCGCCTTGACCAGCCGGTCGTAGTTGACCACGATCACCTTCAACGCCTCCAGCGGACGATCGACGAACCCGTCGGTGCCCCGGCCGATCGTGGTCTCGGCGACCATCGCCCGGCCGAAGTCCTTTGTCTCGTCGCCGCTGGAGAAGCGGGCGCAGCCGTAGGTGTCCCAGTCGTCGCCGTCGGGGCTCATCGCCAGCACCAGCGTGCTCTTCGTGGCCAGCCGGACCTCCTTGCAGGCCGCGGCGAGATCGGTGCCGGGTGCGGTCATCAGCACCACCAGGCGGCGGTTGCCGATGATCCGCTCGGCGGCGGTCCGGTCCAGCTCCACGCCGGGGGCGGCGTACACCGAGGAGTTGCGGACCTGACGGGCCATCGGGGTGTCCAGGATCCCGCCGGACCAGAGCGCCCAGCCGGCCAGCGCCAGACAGGCCAGCACGGCCAGCCCGAACGGGGTACCGGCCAGGTCGGCGAGGAAGCGGCGGACGCGGGACCGGGCGGGTGGTGTCGGCGTGGTGGTGGTCACGAGAGCCTGCCCTGTAGGTAGCGGTCCGGGCGGTAGGCAGCGATGTCCAGGGTGCGGGCGGCGTCGTCCAGCTCCCCGGTGGCCTCGGCGAGCAGCCGCCTGACGTGCCGGTCCGGCAGGCCCTCGTCGAGGGCGTGCCGGGCGGCCTGGAGCTTGACCACGCCCCGGGTCAGCGCCGGGTTGCTACGCGCGTCGGTGAGCAGGGACATCTCCACCACCAGGGCGGTGAGCCCGGCCAGTCGGGCCGGCACCCCGCCGCGTTGCGGGTCGCCGGCCCGGGCCAGCAGGCCACCACCGGAGCGGCGCAGCGACCGGACCGACAGCACCAGGAACGCCGCCACACACCCGGCGAAGAGCCACGGTAGCGCCGGCAGCGCCACCCGCAGCGGGTCGATCGGCCGGTACGGCAACGGCCGCTCGAACAGCCCGGCGTAGCGGATGTCGGTGACCATGCCCAGGTACGCGCCGAGCACGTTGCGCTGCGGGTAGTCGTAGCGGCTGAGCCGGCTGCCGAACTGGGCGTAGAAGGTGGTCCCGGCCAGCTCGGCGAACTCCTGCTCGGCCGGGCCGTGGTACTCGATCCAGTTGCCGTACAGCACCACGATCGGCTCACCCGGCAGCAGCCGGGTCAGCGCCGGCCCGTACGCGGGGACCGGCTCACCGAACGGCTGGGCGGGCAGGGCGACGTACCGGGCACCGTCGGGAAAGGCGTTCCGGTCGGCCTGCTCCGGGATCCGGTCGAGGGTGGCCCCGTCGACCACGTGCAGCCGGTCGGCCCGCAGGTCGGCCACGGCGGCGTCCAGCTCCGCGCCGGTCGGCTCGCGCCAGCGCAGCTCGTCGCGGTCGGCCGGGCGGGGTGCCTTGTTCAGCGTGGTGATCAGGGTGACCAACAGGTCGGTCACGTCGTTGGTGGCCAGCTGCGCCCGCCAACCGGCGATCCGGTCCGCGGTGACCTCGTACGGCCCGCCGCTGACCTGGGTGCCGACGATCCGGATGGTGGCGTTGTCCACCTCGCGTAGCTGTTTGCGCTGGTCGGCGTCGAGACCGGGCGGGGTGACCAGGATCCGGGTGTCGCTGTCGCCGATCGCCGCCCGGACCCGCTCGGTGTTCCACCGCGCGACCGAGCCGGGTAGCCGGACCACCGGGTCGGCGGCGACCAGCTCGGTGAGCCGGTCCACCGACGGCAGGGTCACGTCGTTCAGCTCGCCGGCGGAGCCTTCGTCCACCCCACCCGAGGCCGACGGTGACTGACCGTAGCTGACCTCGATGCTCTGCCGCTGGGCCAGCAGGAACACCACCAGCACGACCACGGCGAGGCCGAGCAACGGCCAGCGCAGCAGGTCGATCCGGCGGGCCACGCCACGCCCGCTCACGCCGCCCCCTCCCGACCCCGGTGCGCCGTGTCGGCCTGTTCGGCGCGACCGGCCTGTTGGGCGCGACCGGCCTGCCCGGCGCGGCCCACCTGCCCGGCGCGGCCCACCCGGTCGGCGCGGTGTGCGGCCTGCCAGAGCTGGTCGGCCCGGTGGGCGTACCCGGTCGCGGTGCGGGCCGCGTCCGGCCCGCCACCGGCGGCGGCCAGGTGCTCGGCGCGGGTGAGCAACCGCTGCGCCTCCGGCACCTCAGTCGGGGCCGCATCCCGGCTGACGGTGGCGCTGTCGATCGCGGCGCGCGCCGTCGACCAGGCCACCCCCCGAGCCTGCGCCCCGGCCCGCCGTCGGGGCAGCAGGGCGGTCACGAACCCGGCAACGAGCAGGAGTACGCCGCCGAGCAGCCAGAGCAGGAGGGGTTGTGCCATGCGATCCCGCCGTCCGATGAAAGATCCTCGCGTCGGGTACCTGTCTAGCGCAGGGCCGCCAGTCCCGCTCGGCGGGGGCGGGACCGGCTGGACGGTCAGCTCCGCCGGGCGCGCTCCAGGACCTCCTCCACGGTCAGCGGGCTGGCCGGGTGGTGGCTCAACGACAGTGGTGTCCGGATCTTCACCGGTGGGGCACCCTCGGCGGCGAGATAGAACTCCCCGGTGGTCAGCCGGGAGATGTCGGGCACGTCACCCCCCTTGGCCTTGGCCATCTCCCGGGCCGCCTCCACCTGGATCGGGCTGTTCAACCGCCCGTACAGCTGGGTCGCCGCGTTGCCCGGGATCCGGTTGTGCAGCCCCTTGGGCGCCTGGGTGGCGAAGACCAGCCCGAGTCCGTACTTCCGGGCCTGGGCGGCCAGCGCCAGCGTGCTGTGGGTGCAGGCGGTCATCGCCCCTGACGGCGCGAAGGTCTGCGCCTCGTCCATCACCAGCAGCCCGAGCAGCGGCCGGTCGTTGGCCGGGTGCCGCCGGATCCAGGCGAAGAGCGCCATCTGGAGTTGGTTGACGAAGCTCTGCCGGGCCTCGTCGGACTGCAGTCCGACCAGGTTGACCACCGAGATCCGGGCCGAGCGGCCCGGCGGGGGAGTGAGCAGCAAGCCGGGGTCCACCGGCGTGCCCTCGCCCCCGAACATCGGGTCGTTGACCATCGCGGCGGCCAGCGACTGGGCCAGCCCGGCACCGATCCGGTCGGCACCGTCGATGTCCACCAGCCCGTCCGGCAGGTCGGCGAGCGTGTCGATCAGCCCCTGCACCCGGCTGCCGCCGCGCCGGCCGTAGTGCTCGACGGCCTTACGCAACACCGCCAGCCCGAGATGGGCCTTGCTGGTCCGCCCGGTGACCTGGGCCCGGGGCGCCAGCGCGGCGACGGCGGCCTCCACCGCCTCGGTGAACTCGTCGGGGTCGTCGAGCACGCTGCGGAAGTCCGGCAGCGGCTGGAAGCTCAGCGGGCGACCCGAGGCCCGGCGGGGGGTCCAGACGACCACGTCGGTGGCGGCCAGGTAGTCGGCTGCCTTGCCCGCGTCACCGGGCCCCCAGTCCGAGGGCGACTGCGGCCAGGCGTCACCGAGGCGGGCAAGGTCGTTGTTGGGGTCCAGGACGATCGCGGAGACCCCGCGCAGCGCGCACTCCTCCAACATCCGGCGGATCAGCACGGTCTTGCCCGAGCCGGAGCCGGCGAAGATGGTGGTGTGCTTGCGCAGTGCCTCCAGCGGCAACCGCACCGGCGTACCGTCACCGTGGTCGTGCCCGACGACGAACGCCGGACCGGCGTCCCGAGGCCCGACATCAGTGGGGGTCGAAGGGGTCGACGCCGCCAGGTCGGGTCGGGCCCAGACGTCGAGGCGTGGCCCGGTGGTGTCGCGTGGCCGGGTGGTGTCGCGTGGCCGGGTGGTGTCGCGTGGCCGGGTGGCGGCACCGGTCTCCTCCCCGGCGGCAGCCTGGTCAGGTAGCCAGTCGGTGACCGTAGTCAGGGACTGCTGCAGCACGCGCAGCTCCCGGGTCGGCCGGCGGGTGGTCAGCCACCCCCGGATGTCGATCGGGGCCTCCGCCAGCATGACCTGGAGTGCGGCGAGGATCCGCAGGTCCTCGTGGTCCAGCGGCAGGGTCGTCCCGCCGGCCTGGTGGAAGGCGTCGATCGCCTGCTTCGTCTTGGCCCCGGCGGACCAGGCACCGTTGCGCAGCAGGAAGAGCCGGCGCTTGGGTACCCGCCGGTCGAGCCCGGTCGCCGTGCCGGCCTTACGCACCCGGGCCAGCGCCGCGACGGCGTGGTGGTCGTCGCTGACCGCCCGGAAGCACCAGTGGACCTGGTCCTCGGTGGCCTCGTCGAGGGTGAGCCGCAGCCGGGCGTGCAGCGGCGGGTCGGTGCTGGGCGGCGGGTCCACGGTGAACGACCCACCGGTCTCGCCACGCTCCAGCACCCAGGCGGTCAGACCGGCGGCGAGCAGGGCGGGCACGGTGCTGTCCTCGGTCTCGCGGGCCAGCGGGGCGACGACGTCGGCGGCCTTCCTGAGCTGTGCGAACCGGTCGTCGAAACGGGCCAGGTCGGCCGGTACGCCGGCGTCGGTCCCGGAGCCGCGAGGCTGCGGTTCGGACACCTCACCCAGCGATGTCAGCTCCCGCACCTCGTCCCCGTCGAGACAGGCCCGGATGTGCCGGTCGATGGCCATCAGCAACTGCCGTGGGGTCCTCGCTCCGGCCTGCTCGAAGGCACGCGGGTGCACCGGCCACGACGGATACGGCGGGGTGAACCCGATCCTGCCGAACTGCACCGCGAAACGCTTCTCGACGATCGCCCGGCCCAGGTCGTCGTCCTGGATCGGTTGCAGGAAGGGCGCCTGCCGGAACCGGTCGGCGACCGTGTCCACGGTGCGGTTCCGGATGATCAGCCAGGAGGCGGGCAGGCAGGCGACGACGGTGAGCGTACGGCGGGTCAGCTGCCGCAACGCCATCAACCCGTCGGCGATCCGGGCGTGCACCAGGGCCTGCTCCAGGTCGTCCTGCGGTGTCCCGGGACCCCTCGTCCCGCCGGCGAGCACGGACTGGGCGATCAGGGTGTCGATCTGGTCGACGGCGATCACCGAGGGCCCGGTGAGGGCGAGCAGCCAGGAGAGGTCCTGGACGATCTGCTGGGCGGCGCGGGGTGCCCGGCGCATCCCCCAGGCGGCCCGTTCCCCGGCGGTCTCCTCCGCACCGGAGACGAAGTAGTTCTCCGCGATGTCCCGGTGGGCCACCTCCTCCGAGGCGCTCAACGCCAGCGCCCGCGCCGTCTCCTGGCAGGTGCGCGCCACGTGCCGGTCGAAGGTGCCGAGCCCTTCGACGAAGGCGTCCAGGGCGGCCCGGGTCAGCTCGGTCTCGCCCATGAAGGCCCGCCGGGCGGTGCGCGGCGCCCCGACCAGGGCGGCGAGCCGGCGCAGCAGCAGCCGCAACTGGGTCTCGCCGCCGGGCACCGGCCGGGACAGTCCGTCGAGCATCGAGGTGAGCACGCTGTCCCAGAACCGATCCGCGTCGAGCAGGCCGACCAGGAAGAAGTAACCGTCCTCCTGCTGCACCTGCTGGCGGATCCAGCCCAGCAGGTGGGTCTTGCCCGAGCCGCGCTGGCCCTGGAGCACCAACCCGATCGGGCTGGCCGCGGCGCTGGTCCGGGCGTCGGCCACCCCGCGCAGCACGTCCTGCAGCACCGGGTCGTGCAGCCCTTCGACGTGGTAGGGGGAGGGGCGCCAGACGTCGTCGGGCACCGGCGCCCAGTCGAACCGCAGCGCCGCCAGCGCCGCCCGTTCCTCCGCTGTCATGACGAGCCGATCGCCAGCAGGTGCTTGTCCTGGCCACCGACGTGCAGTGCGGCCGCGCTCTGGTCGGCGGTGAGCATCTTCTGGTTGGACTCGGGCACGACGATCACGTTCGGTTCCCGGGCCAGCGCCCGCAGGGCCTCGTCCAGTTCGGCCCGTTCGACGTCGGCGAAGAAGGGCCGCAGCGTGGCCAGGCCGACCAGGTCCCCGGGCTCGCCGGCCAGCGCCGCGTACGCCTGCCGTAGCCGGGTCCGCAGCACCCGCTGCCGGTCGTGCCCGCCGGGGGCCGCCCGCAGGTCACTGCGGGTGAACAGCTCGCCGAGGGTACGCGAGTCGGCCCGGGGCATGATCCGGTCCCGCAGGACGGTGTGCAGCGCGACCAGTGCCCCGCCGAGGGCGCGGGCCCGCGGGCTGGTGAAGTCGAGATCACGTTCCACCCGCACCCAGCCCTCGTCGGCGAGCTGGTGCAGCCAGGTACGGCGGGCGCCCTGACGGCTGTCGACGTACCCGAGCCGGTTGAGCTTGTCCCGGGTCGGCCTGCTGACATCGATGCCGTACCGCTGCCTGAGCTCCGGGTTGGACAGTTCCCGTGCCTCCGCCATCAACACGATCAGGATCGCGCTCTCGCTCGGGGTGAGGTCATCGCCGGGCATGGGATCTTCCTTCCGATATGTCACGTCGTCGGGCCCGGACGAGGGTGCCGATCTGGTGCACCACCGAGCCGACGTCGTGGCTGATCCGTGCGTTGGTGAAGCGCAGGACGGCGTACCCGTCCAGCTGCAACTGGACGTCGCGTTGCCGGTCGGCCTCGAACCGGGCCGGATGGCAGTGCTCCGGCCCGTCCACCTCGACCACGCACCGCTCGGCCGGCCAGAGCAGATCGAGGCGGACCGGGGCGGTGAGCGCGTGCGACTGGTACGACTGGTTCCACACCCGCCCCGCCGACCAGTCCTGCGCGGCGAGCGCGGCCTCCAGCGCCGCCTCGGCGGCGCTGGCCGGATGCGGTCGGCCGACCACCTCCGGAGGGCGCGGCGCGGGTGCGGCAGGCCGCAGGGTCAGCGGTACGCGCGGCACCCGGTCCACCGCGCGCAGCGGCGGGCCCACCAGCCAGACCCCCGACCGACCGTGGTGGGCCAGCCACTCGGCCCCGGCGGCGAAGGCCCGTTCCTGGTCGGCGGTGAGCCCCGGGGGCACCTCGACCAGCAGGACCAGCCGGGAGCGGCCGAAGCCCTCGGCGACGACCCGGGACAGCCCGAGGCACCGGACCTCCAGCGGGAAGGCACCCGCCGGCGACCGGCCGACGAGTGCGCCGGTGGCGAGCTGGGCCAGGAAGGGGGCGAAGTGCGGTGAGCCGTGGGCCCGTTCGACAGCGGCGGCGCGGACCGCCGCTGTCGAGAACGGGTCGGTCCGGGTCAGCTCGGCGGCCTCCGGGAGCCAGCCGGGCAGCAGCGCGCCAGCGATCCGCTCCAACTCCGTCAGGACCGCCCGGACGAACCCCGCCGGGGTGTCCCGGCCGGCCGAGGGGGTGAGCACGACGGCAGCCAGGTCGGGCAGCTCCCGGTTGACCACGGCGGCGACGGTCTCGGTGGACGCGCCCCCCACCTGCACCACCCGGTCGACGGGGAGGCCGGCCAGCCCATCGGCGCGGGCGGCGGAGTTCAGCGTTCTCAACCTCCCCGGATCCGGTCTCGAACGAACCCGTACACCCTACGAACCGGTAGGTGCCGGCACCACCCGGGAACGGGGACAGTCGTGCTTCGGACAGCCGCCGGCCCCGCCCGTCCCGCCCGCCGGGTCAGGAGCCGTGCCAGGAGTGCCAGAGCGCGGCGTACGCGCCACCGGCGGCGACCAGCTCGTCGTGTGCGCCGATCTCGGTGATCCGGCCGTCGCTGAGCACCGCGACCCGGTCGGCGTCGTGTGCGGTGTTGAGCCGGTGCGCGATGGCGATGACGGCCCGGCCGGCCAGCACCGCCGCGAGGGCCCGTTCGGTACGCCGGGCGGTGCTCGGGTCCAGCGCGGCGGTCGCCTCGTCCAGGATCAGGATGTCCGGGTCGGCCAGGACGATGCGGGCCAGCGCCAGCTGCTGGGCGTCGGCGGCGGCGAGGGTCCGCACCCCGTCGCCCAGCGGTGTGTCGAGGCCGTCGGGCAGGTCGGCGTACCAGTCGGCACCGACCGCGACCAGCGCGGCGCGCAACTGGTCGTCGGTGGCGTCCGGTGCGGCGAACACCAGGTTGTCGCGGAGCGAGCCGAGGAAGACGTGGTGTTCCTGGGTGACCAGGGCGATCCGGCGTCGTCGCTGCGCCGGGTCCAGGTCGGTGACCTCGACGCCGCCCAGGCGCACCACACCCTGCTGCGGGGCGTCGATGCCGGCGAGCAGCCGGGCCAGGGTGGACTTACCGGCTCCGGACGGGCCGACGACGGCCAACCGTTCACCGGGGCCGACGGTCAGGTCGACGCCGTGCAGCACCTCGTGGCCGTCGCCGTAGTGGAACCGCACGTCGCGCAGGACCAACCGCCGGTCGTCCGGGGTGGCCCCGCCGCCGCGTGGCTCCGGCGGCACCTGTCCGACGCCGAGTACCCGGGCGAACGAGGCGAGGCCACGCTGGGCCTGCTCCATCCACTGCAACAGCCGGTCCAGCGGTTCGATCGCCCGTTGCAGGTAGAGCGCGGCGGCGACCACCTCGCCGAGGGTGACCGTCTGCCGGGCCAGGAACCAGCCACCGGCCAGCAGCACCACGGTGATCGGCACCGCGTAGCTGCTCTCCACCACCGGGAAGAAGACCGACCGCAGGGCCAGGGTGGCCCGGCGGGCCTGCCACACCCCGGCGACGCGGGTGCTGCCGGAGCGGATCCGCTCGTCGGTCAGCCGCAGCGCCTCCACGGTCCGCGCGCCCTCGGCGGTCGTGGTCAGCGCCTCGGTCAGCTCCGCGCTCGCCGCGCCCTCGGCCAGGTACGCCGGGCTGGCCCGGCGCAGGTACCAGCGGGTCACCAGGTAGACCGGGGGCAGCCCGGTCAACGCGGCCAGCCCGAGCAGCGGGTCCAGCAGGAACACCGCCGTGAAGAGCAGCACCAGCTGGGTGCTGCAGATGACGACGACCGGCACCACCTCGCGCAGCATCGTGCCGACCGTGGAGACGTCGACCGAGCTGCGGGTGGCCAGGTCACCGGTGCCGGCACGCTCCACCACGGAGACCGGCAGGGCGAGCATCCGGGAGACGAAGTCCTCGCGCAGCCGGGCGACCGCCCGCTCACCGAACCGGTGCCCGGCGTACTCGGCGTACCTGGTGAACAGCCCCTGGGCCAGTACGCACCCGGCGATGGCCAGCGCCAGCCGGTCCACGACGCCGACCGCACCGCTGCCGCCGCCGGTGACCGCGTCGACGATCAGGCCGAGCAGCCACGGCGTGGCCAGCCCGGCCAGCGCACTGGCGGCGTGCAGCGCCAGGACCCCGGCGACCGCCCACCGGTCACCGGCGAGCATGGCGAGGGTGGCCCGCCGGACCACCACCCGGTCGGCGACCGGAAGCTTCGTCGTCACCGCAGCCACCCCGCCCCGGCAGCCGTTCCGGTGGGGCCGGACGTTCCGCTGGCACCAGGGAGCGGGTCGGGCGAACCGGTGGGGTCGCTGTCGCTGTCGCGGGCGACCAGGGCGCGGTAGCCCGGATTCCGCTCGATCAGCTCGGCGTGGCTGCCGGTGTCGACGATCCGGCCGTCCCGCAGGTACCCGACCGAGTCGGCGTGCCCCAGCAGCAGCGGTGAGGTGGCCAGCACGATCGTGGTCCGGCCGAGGCGGGCCTGGCGCAGCCGCCGGGCCACCCGCGCCTCGGTGTGCGCGTCCACCGCCGAGGTGGGATCGACCAGGATCAGCGCCTCCGGCTCGGCGAGCAGGGCCCGGGCCAGGCGTACCCGTTGTCGTTGGCCACCGGAGAGGGTGCGGCCCCGGGCGTCGACCGGGGAGTCCAGCCCGCCGGGTTGCGAGTCGACCACGTCCCGGGCCGACGCGGCGTGCAGCGCCGCGTGGATCGCCGGGTCGTCGCTGGTCGTCCGGCCGCGCAGCACCTGCCGCAGCGTGCCGGCGAAGAGGTACGCGTCGGGCTCGGCGACCAGGATCCGGGCCCGTACCTCGTCGAGTGCGACGGCGGCCAACGGCACGCCGCCCCAGGTCACGTCGCTGGCGACGTACCGGCCGAGCCGGTCGGCCAGCGCCTCGGCCTGGGCCGGGTCGTCGGCGGCGACACCGAGCACCTGACCTGGGCGTACCACCAGCCCGGTCGCCGGGTCGGCCAACTCGGCGGGCCGCCGCGGCGCCGCCACGCCCGGCCGGCGCCCGGCGGTGGCCGGGTCGGGGGTCAGCCGGAGCAGCCGGACGATCCGGCGGGCGGCGACCCGACCCTGGATGAGCTGGTAGCTGCCCTCCAGCAGGAACCAGACCGGCACGATGAGCACCGCCACGTACCCGTACACGGCGACCAGTTCACCGACGGTGATCGAGCCGTCGATCGCCATCCGCGCGGCCAGCCAGACCACCGCCGCCAGCAACAACCCCGGCAGCACGGGCGTCACCGCCTCGATCCGGCTGCGGGCCGTGCCCACCCGGTACCCCTCGGCGCGCAGCCGCTGGGAACGGTCGGCGTACCGGCGGGCGAACAGGTGCCGGCCGCCGACCCCGGCGAGCACCCGCAGCCCGGCGACGATGTCGTCGGCCCGGGTGGTCAGCTCACCCTGCTGCTGCCGGTACGTCGACTCCACCCGCTCCAGCCGCCGCAGCAGCGGCCCGAGGGCCACCGCGATCACCGGCACCCCGAGCAGCACCAGCACCGCGAGTAGCGGATCGATCGACCAGAGCAGGACGGCGACCAGCACGTACGTCAGCACGGCACCCACACCGGGCCCGGTCAACGTCAACACCTGCGAGGTACGCGTCACGTCGTAACCGCTGACCGTGGCCACGTCACCGGCGGCCAGCCGGCGGGGCAGGACCGCGCCGAGCCGGGCGAGCTGACGCAGCAGCACCTCGGCGGAGCGGGCGCTGGCGTCCTCCCGGACGAAGGTCATCGTGCGGTGCCGGAGGATGCCCAGCCAGGCCAGCCCGAACCCGGCCAGCAGGATCGCGGTCGCCCAGCCGAGCAACGCCCGGTGGTCGCCCGCGCGGAGCCCGTCGTCGATGGCCCGGGAGATGAGGTACGGCCGCAGGGCCAGCCCGGCCATCCAGGCCGTCCCGAACACGCTGCCGCGCAGCACCCGCAACGGCTGGCACCGGACCAGCCACCAGATGTAGCGCAGCGGACCCGAGGTGTCCGGCGTGCCCGGCTCGGGGTGCGGGATGGCGGGGGGCATCGACTCAGACTAATCACGGAGTCCGGGGACGGCCTGCCCTTTTCCGACACCCGGCCGGGTCCACTGAGTACGCGTACTGTTCCGCGCCCGGCCGGACTGGGTAAGGATCGCAGGCGTGCACACGTCGACGCGTACCCGGAACCTGCTCGGTGGTCTGCTCCTGGCGGTGGTGACCCTCGCCGTCTGGGCGGCCTGGTTGGGCTGGGAGACCGGCTACACCGAGGATCCACGGACCGGTGAGGTCAGCGGCCCGTACGCCGGCTGGCAGGTGGTCGGGTGTGTCGTCACCCTGGTGGTGGTCGGGGCGGTCGCCGGCTGGCTGCTCAAGCCCTGGGTGGTGGTGCCGGTGATGACGGTGGTCTTCACCGCGGCCTGGACGGTCGACGCCGCGGCCAACGACGACTCGGGTCTCTTCGCGGTGGGCGCGATCATGGTGTTGATCGGGATGGCGTTGGCCAGCAGCCTGGTCGCCGGCACCGCGCACCTGGCCCGTCGGCAACGGGCCCCGCGGGGGCGCGACGCGGCCTGACCCGGCGGGCCACGGGCGGGC
This sequence comes from Micromonospora sp. WMMA1923, assembly GCF_049179195.1. NCBI lineage: Bacteria > Bacillati > Actinomycetota > Actinomycetes > Micromonosporales > Micromonosporaceae > Micromonospora > Micromonospora sp. WMMA1923. The sequence goes on along the minus strand of NZ_JBMHLZ010000001.1, from coordinate 4,068,125 downwards.
CACCGTCCGAGCTGGCCGGTGCGTTCCCGCAACTCCCTGTGCTGGTCGTGGATCCGGCGTGGTGGGTCGATCGACCGGCGACGCGCAACCAGGTGGTTGACATCGGCGGCGTCCGATGGCCGACCGAGGCTGGTCGCCCCTCGGATCGTTTTACCAGGTGAGCGCGGGTGTCGACCCCTACCGGGGTGAGCCCGGCCCCCGCCCGGTGCCGCCGGTCACCCGTACCGGCCGGAAGAAGGGAGGCGGGATGGCCCTACCCACCGTCACCGCCAGGTTGGACAAGTCCCGTTACACCCCCGGCGAGCCGATGCTGCTGACCGTGGTCTACGGCGTCGCCGAGGGGCAGCCGCTGACCGTCACCGTGGTCGTCACCGACCAGGCCGGCCGCCGCAGCGCCCCGACCACCGTCACGCCGACGTTCGAGCCGACGACGCTGACCGTCACCGTCTCCGACAGCGCCGGACGGGCGTGGACCCGGCTGTCGGACGACGGGTCGGTCACCGTACACCGGGCGGTGGCGTGATGCCCCTGGTTACCGTGCAGGTCCGCGACAGCCTCGGCAACATCGCCACCGACCAGGTCGAGTACACCGTCACCGCGCCGGTGCTCGGCGGCTACTACCTCTCCGGCAACGCCGACCCCACCGCCGACCTGGTGGGCGGGAACATCCGCTCGCTCACCCAGTACCGTAGCTTCGCCGACGGCAACGTCTTCCCCGGCTACCAGCGACCGTGGCTGCGTACCCTCGGCCTGACCGGCATCATGATCAACATGGTGCTGGAGCTGAAGCACTACGGCGCGCCCGACACCGGGCCGCAGAACTTCACCGTGGACGGCGTCGCCTACCGGGTGCCGGCCCCGAACATGACCATCCAGCAGCGCCCGAACACCACCTGGCCGAAGGCCTACGGGTACGGACAGGTCACCGCCGGCCAGTGCGACGGGCTGCTGGCCCGCGCGCTGTCCCAGTACCGGACCATGGGCTTCGGGGTGAACATCCAGCTCGCCTCGGAGCTGGACACCGACCACGAGTTCGGCACCACCGAGGGCGGTACGGCGTACACCGGGGCCCAGGCCGACGCCCGTGCGGTGACCGCGCTGCGCTACATCGTCGACTGGTTCCGGGCCCGGCAGCTGCCCGCCGGCACCACCTTCTCCGTCGGCACCGGCGGCTGGGACCGCGCCTGCTTCCGGCGGGTGCACCCGGAGTCCCTGATGGGCCGGCTGGACTTCCTGCAGTGGAACGCCTACGCCACCGACCCGAGCCACACCGCGCTGGCCCGGTTCCGCCGGACCAAGGACTGGGCGGTGGCCGACCTCGGCCCGGTGGCGCTGTCCCGACCGGTGCTGATCGCCGAGTGGGGGGTCCGGGTCGCCGAGATACCCGACCAGGCCGGCTGGATCGCCACCGTGCCGGCGGCCATCGCCCAGCTCAACGCGGAGCGGGGCCCGTTGATCGCCCGGACCAACTACTTCAACTCCGGCTGGGGCACCCTCACCCCCAAGGCCCCCGGCCTGGCCGCCCTACACACTGCCTACCACACCCCACCCTACGTGTAAGGAAGGGCCCCTTGTTAACGCTTCCGGTCGAGAGGGGAACCCCTCTCACCGCCCGCTGTTAACAAGGGGCCCTTCCTTACGGTGGGGTTAGCGCCAGGTGGCGGTTAGGGGGGAGCCGGCGGTGCCGGTCCGGTTCGCTCCGTTCTCCCACTGGGTGGCGCCGTTGCCGATCTTGACCAGCTTCCACTCGAAGGAGGTGCCGGCGGGCAGGTCGACCGAGCCGGTCCAGGTCGGGTAGCTGCCCGAGTTGGTGCTCAGTTTGACCCCGCCCGCCGGGTTCCAGTTGCCCAGCTGCGGGATCGAGCCGACGACGTACACCTCCTGGCCCCAGTTGGTCTGCGCGGTCACGGTGAAGCGGGTCGCGCCGGCCGGGACGGTCGGGGTGGGGCCGGTCGTCGGGGTGGCGGTCGGCGTCGGCGTGGGGGTCGCCGTCGGGTTCGGGGTCGTGCCGTCGGTACGGGCGTCCACGTGCAGCGCCACCCCCCGGTCGGCCGGGATGCTGGTGGTGAAGCTGCCCCCGTTGACCGTGATCACGCCACCGGTGCAGGCCTTCGTTCCTCGGTTGAAGGTGCCCCGGGCCACGTTGCAGTACGTGCCGTCGGGCAGGTTGGTGGTGAACGACCGGTTCCACGCGCTGCCGGTGGCGTTGAAGGCCGCGTACCCCCGGTTGCCCCGGGCGAAGCCCAGCCGGCCGTTGCCGTCGGTGACCACGTTGCCGATGGCGGTGCCGGCCACGGCGTTGCGGAAGCTGGGCATCCCGGCGACCTGCTCGTTGCGGTGCTCGCAGATCCAGTCCGAGCCGTTGCAGTTGGTCGCGTTGGTGGTGCCGTTGCTGCTGCTCGGCGGCCCCTGCGCCTTGACCGAGCCGAACGCGTAGCTGGACATCAGCTGCGGTCGGCCGTACGGGTGGGCCATCATGAACGCGTCGGCCAGGTAGTAGCGGGCGCCGTTCTTGTAGGTCAGGGTGGGGGTCTCCCGCTGGGTGTCGTGGTTGTCCACGAACACGATCGCCTGGCTGGAGGTGAGCCCGCCGTAGTTGGGCATGTTGGCGAACTGGGCGATGTTGCCGTCCCGGAAGGCCGAGGCCACCGAGCGCTGGTAGTCGAAGTTGGTCACCGCGCCGTACGGGGCGTACGCGGTGTACGGGACGGTGCCGTCGCCGTACACCTCGTGGAACAGGTCCGGCTTGCCGCCGAAGACCGGTACGTCCTTGAGCCGGCTGATGATGTCGCCCAGGTGCGACTCCTGGACGTGCTTGGCCGCGTCCACCCGGAAGCCGGCCACCCCGAGGTCGATCACCGAGTTCATGTACTTGGCGATCTTGCGTCGGACCTCGGGGTCGGCGGTGTTCAGGTCGGCCAGCGCGAGCAGTTCGCAGTCCTGCACCTCGGCCTTGTTGCCCCAGTTGCTGATGGTGCGGTAGCACGGCCCGAAGTCGGCGTAGCCGTAGCGGTCACCGGAGCCGTCGTTGAACAGGTTCGGGTAGTCGTACTTGCTGTAGACGGTGCCGGCGCTGCCCGGCCCGCTGCCGGCCGAGCCGGTGCCGGTCATGTGGTTGAGCACCATGTCCACATAGATCTTGACGCCCTGGGCCCGGCAGCGTTGCACCATGTCGACGAACTCGGCGCGGGTGCCGCGCCGGGTCTGCTCCACCCGGTACGACACCGGCTGGTAGTCCTGCCACCAGGGGTAGGTGGCACCCTCGGAGCTGGGCAGGACGACGTGCTCCTGGGGCGGGGAGACCTGCACGCCACCCCAGCCGTTGGGGCCGAGGTTGGTCTCGCACTCCTGCGCCACCGAGCTCCACCGCCACTGGAACAGGTGCACGATGGAGTCGCCGTTGGCCTGCACGGCGGCGGTGGCCGGGGGCGCGGCGGCGACGGTGCTCAGGGTGGCCGCCAGTAGCGTGGCGGCCAGGGCGGCGGCCGCTGCGGCGGCCTTCGGTCGGATGGTTCGCATCGACTCTCCTGGGGGACGGGAGCGGTTTGCCGACCAGTGGACGGCAAAGCTTCCTGCAAGTTACGCAAGAAGTTGCGGGTTGCCGAGACCGTAGCAGTGATGTGGGTGATTGTGAACCACCCATTTCGAAGTGGTCACCTGATGAAGTCGCCCTTGCGTGCTCCTGCAAACACTGCAAGAATTTTCGATCCGAGCTTCCGGAGGCGAGCCGGTCGGCCGCTACCTATGCTCGGCCTCATGGAACTTCGGATCTTCACGGAACCCCAGCAGGGGGCCAGCTACGACCAGCTGCTCACGGTGGCCCGCTGCGCCGAGGACGCCGGCTACGCCGCCTTCTTCCGCTCCGACCACTACCTGAAAATGGGTACGGTGAGCGGCGATCCCGGCCCCACCGACGCCTGGACGACCCTGGCCGGGCTGGCCCGCGACACCCGACAGATCCGGCTCGGCACCCTGATGAGCGCGGCCACCTTCCGGCTGCCCGGCCCGCTGGCCATCACCGTGGCCCAGGTCGACGCGATGAGCGGCGGCCGGGTCGAGCTGGGCATCGGCACCGGCTGGTACGCCGAGGAGCACAGCGCCTACGGCATCCCGTTCCCGTCGCTGGGCGAACGCTTCGACCGGCTGGAGGAACAGCTCGCCGTCATCACCGGCCTCTGGTCCACCCCGGCCGGCCAGACCTTTGACCACGACGGCCGGTACTACCCGGTCAGCGGCTCACCGGCGCTACCCAAGCCGGTCCAGCAACCCCGACCGCCGATCCTGCTCGGCGGCATGGGCCCCCGGCGCACCCCCCGGCTGGCCGCCCGCTACGCCGACGAGTTCAACCTGCCGTTCGTCTCCGTCGAGGACACCACCGCCCAGTTCGGCCGGGTCCGCGAGGCCTGCGCCGCGATCGGCCGCGACGCCGACGAACTCACCTACTCCAACGCGCTGGTGCTCTGCTGCGGGCGTACCGAGGACGAGATCCGACGCCGGGCCGCCGCCATCGGCCGCGACGCCGACGAGCTGCGCGCCAACGGCCTGGCCGGCACCCCCGCCGAGGTCGTCGACACCATCGGCCGGTACGCCGCCGCCGGCAGCCAGCGGATCTACCTGCAGATCCTCGACCTCACCGACCTGGACCACCTGGACCTGGTAGCCACCACCGTCCTCCCCCAGGTGTAAGGAAGGGCCCCCTCTTAACGCATTCGGTAGAGCGGGGTACCCCTCTCACACCCACCGGCCCGTCGCGCAGGACCGCGGTGGGCCGGCGGGTGTAACCCATTCGACCCCAGCGCCCGACCGACGGTCAGACAGCAAGGTAGGCGGCGGTCAGCTGGCAGGCGGGCAGACGGCAGTCAAGCGGGCGGCCGGGCGGCCACGCGGCCCGGCAGGCGCGGGCGGGCACGTGGGCAGGCGGCGGTCAGGCCACGGCGGCCGGGCAGGTGGCAGGCGGCGGTCAGGCAGGCGGCCACGCGACCAGGCGGCCCCGTGGCAGGCGGGCACGTGGGCAGGCGGCCACGTGGCAGGCGGGCACGTGGGCAGGCGGCGGTCAGGCGGGTGGGCAGGCGGGCACGCGACCAGGCGGGCACCTGGGCAGGCGGCAACTTCCTTGTTGTGGGGTCTCGGACGGGGTAGGCGGGGACAACATCATGGTTGTTGCGCGACATCCGTGACGGCAGTTTCCCGTGGCGACACGTAGGCGTCACAACCGGGGACGGTTCCGAGGCCCGGGTGGGTGCCGGGGCGTGGTCATGCCTGCGGCGAGAGCGGTTGTCGCCAGCACGTCGGCCACCCATCCGACGATCGCCGGGTACGAGCGACAACGCCTTCACCTGCGACGGCAAGGTCTACGCCGCCGCTTCTACTCCGAGTCTCACGAGTCAGACACCAACGGAACGCTGCCGGTGCCCGAGGTGGTGGGTCACCGCAGGGGGCCACCCGCGGACGGCTCGCGCAGCACCGTGTCCAGCCGTCCGTCCCGGTCGCTGTCCAGGTAGGTGATGTCCGGAATGCCGTCTCCGTCCAGGTCGAACTGCACCACATCGGCCACCCCGTCGCCGTCGAGGTCGGTGACCACCTCGGTCGAGCCGTCCAGGTGGTGGGTGACGATCGACTGCGCCCCGCCGGTACGCGGCGGCGGCCCGGACGGGGGCGTCGGCGCCGGCCCGGGTGCCGGAGCTGGCGTCGGTCCCGGTGCGGGCGTGCTGCCGGCCCGGTGCGTCGGCGGTGCGCTGGCCGGCTCGACACCGACGCCGGTCGGGTCGATCTCCTCTTCGGACGGGAAGACATCGCCTCGCAGGGTGGGATCGCGGTAGCTGCTCATCGTCGTACTGTTCCCCGGTCGGGCCGCGGACAACCGCGCCGCACCGCCGTCCGGACCGTGCGTGACGGGATTATGCCCGCTGGTGACGCCTCGCCGGGTGCGCGGGACGAGGCGTATCGTCCCCGGAATGGCAACGACGAATGGCCCGGCGGCCACCGGCCCGGTGACGGGCGGTTCGGCGACCCCCGGCCCGGCGGCGACCCCCGGCCCGGCGGCGACCCCCGAGCCGGCGACCGCCGAAGCGGCGACCCCCGGGCCGGCGACCGCCGAAGCGGCTGCCACCGGGCCGGCGGCCACCGAGGTGGCGGAGGTGCGGCGGCGTAACTGGGCGGGCAACGTCCACTACGCGGCGGCCCGGTTCCACCGGCCGACCTCGCGGGACGAGCTGCGTCGGCTCGTGGCGGGCAGTGCGCGGCTGCGGGCGGCGGGCTCCGGGCACTCGTTCAACCGCCTCGGTGACACCACCGGGGACCTGGTTTCGCTGGCCGGGCTGCCGGCGGCGGTCCGGATCGACGCCGACCGGCGGACCGTCGCCGTGGCCGGCGGGGTGCGCTACGGCGACCTGGCGACCGTGCTGCACGCCCAGGGGTACGCCCTGGCGAGTATGGCCTCGCTGCCGCACATCTCGGTGGCCGGTTCGATCGCCACCGCCACCCACGGCTCCGGCGCGGCCAACGGTAACCTGGCCACCGCCGTGGCCGGGCTGGAGCTGGTCACCGCCGACGGCGATCTGCTCCGGGTGGGGCGCGGCGACGAGGACTTCGCCGGGATGGTGGTCGGCCTCGGCGCGCTGGGCGTGGTCACCGAGGTCACCCTGGATGTCGTCCCCACCTTCGAGATGCGCCAGTACGTCCACCTCGACCTGCCCCGGGAGGCGCTCGACGCGGCGCTGGACTCGGCGTACAGCGTCAGTGTCTTCACCGACTGGCGTGGGCCGCGTTTCATGCAGGTGTGGCGCAAGCAGCTCGCGGACCAGCCCGCGCCGGCGGCGGATTGGCTGGGTGCCCGGCCCGCCGAGGTGCCGCAGCATCCGGTGCCCGGGATGCCGGCGCAGAGCTGCACGGCCCAGTTCGGCGAGCCGGGGCCGTGGCACGAGCGGCTGCCGCACTTCCGGCTCGGCTTCAACCCGAGCAACGGCGACGAGCTGCAGTCCGAGTACCACCTGCCCCGGTCGGCGGCGGCCGGGGCGCTCGCGGCCCTGGACCCGGTCGCCGACCGGCTCGCCGCCGTGGTCCAGACCTGTGAGGTACGCACCATCGCGGCCGACCGGCTCTGGCTGAGCCCCCAGTACGACCGGGACAGTGTCGCCCTGCACTTCACCTGGATCGCCGACCCGGCGGCGGTGTTGCCGGTGGTGGCCGAGGTGGAGCGGCGACTCGCCCCGTTCGCGCCGCGCCCACACTGGGGGAAGGTGTTCGATGTCGACCCGTCGGCGTTGGCGGCGACGTACCCCCGCTGGGACGACTTCGCCGCCCTGCTCACCCGGCTGGACCCGGCCGGCACCTTCCGCACGGAGGCACTGGACCGTTACTTTCCGCGCGGCTGACCGTCACCGGCTGACCGTCACCGGCTGACCGTCACCGGCTGACCGCGTCACCGGCTGCCGGCGTCGATCTGGTCGCGTAGGGTGCCGCGCTGCACGGCGCGGCTGATGTCGCTGGGGGAGACGATGCCTACCAACTGTCCGCCGGTGACCACCAGGGCCCGGCCGTCGGCGCAGGCGCTGAGCCGGGGGAGCAGGTCGGTCAGCTCCTCCTCCGGGGCGGCCAGCACGAGGTCCTCGGCGCGGCAGGCCACCTCGGCCAGCCGGGTGGTGGCCCGCTTCTCCACCGGCGTGCCGCGTACCCGGTCCAGCGTGACCAGGCCGACCGGCTCGCCGTCGACGGTCAGCGGCAGCGCCGTGTGTCGGTAGGCGAACAGGTAGTTGTCCACGAAGTCCGCCACGGTCAGCTCCCCGGAGGCGGTCTGCGGCTGTGGCGTCATCACGTCGCCGACCCGTACCCCGCGCAGCGCGCTGCCCATTCGGGCCTGGCGCTCCTCCAGGCCGGCCACGCCGATCAGGAACCACCCGATCAACGCCAGCCACAGCCCGCCGAAGCCGGCCCCGACCAGGAACCGCCACAGTCCGAAACCGATCAGCGCCACGCCGAGGATCCAACCGGCCCGCGCGGCCACCACGGTGGCCCGCGTCCGGTCGCCGGTCGCCTTCCACACCGCGGCCCGCAGCACCCGGCCACCGTCCAACGGCGCGGCCGGGAGCATGTTGAAGATCGCCAGGAGTACGTTGATCCCGGCCAACCAGGACAGCGAACCGAGCAGCAGCCCGCCGCCTCCGGCCATCGCGACGCCCAGCGCGATCACCCCGAAGAAGACCCCGAGCAGGAGGCTGACCAGCGGCCCGATGCCGGCGATCCGTAGCTCCGCGCCCGGGTCCCGCGCCTCGCCCTTCAGCTCCGCCACCCCGCCGAAGAGCCAGAGGGTGATCCCCTCGACGGCCAGCCCGTTGCGCTTGGCCACGATCGCGTGGGACACCTCGTGGGCGAGCAACCCGAGGAAGAACACGACAGCGGCGGCCAGCCCGGCCAGCCAGTACAGCCAGCCGGGGTGCCCCGGATACGACCGGGGGAACTGGCTGGCCGACAACGCCCAGGCGATCAGGGCGAAGATGACCAGGACACTCCAGTTCACCCCGACCGGTACGCCCGCGACCCGCCCGAGCCGAAAGCTCGCCCTCATGCCGGACTGGTACCCCGGACGGCCGCGATCATGCCACCGCGCGGCTCACCGCTGCCGCTGTGCGCGGGGCCTTACCGCTGGGGTGCGTTGCCGCCGGACGGAGGCTGGAACACGCTGCCGCGGTGTGCGGTCGCACTGGTCCGGCGCCCGCCCGGCGGGGGCTGCTGCCGATACTGGGAGAGCCGTTCGGCTGCCGCACCGCTGGTCGCCGCCGAACCCGGGCCGGGCTGCTGGGTCGCACCCGCCGGCTGGCTCCAGGGGTTCCGGGTCCGGCTGCCACCCGCGGTCATCGGATTTCCCATGCCGATCTGGGGCGAGTCGTAGATGGGGGTGGCGGACCAGTCCGAGGTGGGCTCACCGCTGGCCGGCTGCGATCGGACGTTGGTCTGCAGTGTAAGCGGGGAGGTGCTGCTCGTCGGACCCCAGATCTGCTGGTAGACCCGTTCGAAGTGGTTCTCCCGGCGTCGGGCTGCGGCCCCCGGCGGGTCCCCCACGTAGGAGACACTCGAAGGGTTGAGTCGCGGGTCACCAGGCTCGAGGTGGGCCCGGACCGCCTCCTCGTAGGGGCCGTAGGACTGTCCGGTCTGAAGGGGTGGGTAGTCCGAGTAGTGGCCGTCGGGGCGGGGCATGGCGGCTCCTGTCAGGTGCGGACCAGAACGATCCTGGTCGGGGGTGGAACGGACGTTCGGGCGGTGGTTCCGCTTCCGTGGCTCAGGAACAGACGGCGGTCTTCCACGCCCGGTAACTCGACTCCAACCTGCCTGCCGAGTCGGCCGCACCGGCCGCCTTCCCGTCGACGTCGCCACCGGTCAGCTTGTCGAGGTGGAGGCTGGACAGCATGAAGGAGTGCGCGACGGCGGTGTTGTGCAGGAGCTTCGCGGCCGGGTTGTCGTACCGCTTCGCGACCGTGGCGAGCGTCTCGCTGCGGTCTGCGGCCGATTCGAGGTCGGCCTCCGCTGCCGTCGCCAACCCGGCGGCGGTGTTCGGCAGGGCCGGGTTCTGCCACGCCAGGTAGGCACGTTGGACGGTGGCGCATTCACCGGCACCGGTCGGAGCCGGCTCACCGGCCGGTGTCGTACTGCCGCTCGGTGTCGTACCGGGCTGCGCAACCGGGGTTACCGGGTCGGCGGCGTCGGAGCAGGCGGTGGTGAGCGCGGCGACGAGGATCAGCGATACGGCGACACGACGGGATCGGGGCACGCCGGACACCTTAGCCGCCGCTGCGGCGGCACGTGTTCGTGTCCCCGGGCGGTGTCGCAGATCATCCGGCCGGATTGAACCAGAGTGCCGGCGCTGCCGTCGTCAGGGAGTCGGTTCGATCAGGGACGATGTGGAGGTCCGCGATGGCAGTCAACCCCGGGGGTACGGAGAACAGCTGGCTGCGGTCGGCCTCGCCGACCAGCGACGGCGGTGCGTCCGGTTACGACAGCCCCGACGAGTACCAGTGGAATCAGGGGCAGTACCAGTTCTACCGGTTCGAAAACGACGGACGGGTGCGGATGAGCAGCTACAACCCCGACTACCAGCCCCATCAGGCAATGCGATCCCTGCGCGATGGCATCGATGAATGCCACCTGCCGTTCACGTCCCCGGCCATCGACCTGAGCGGGCCTCGCGTGCCGTCGTACGCCGCGACATCGACGATGGGCGCCGCCAGCGAGGCCGCCGGGATGAGACTCCGCGGTGCCGGCAGCGCGGGTCGGGGCGGCGAGCCCCGGCGGCCACCCCGGCCCGCTGGGGACCATTCCACCCGGGACCGCCGGCAGCGGGGCAGCCGCGGCACCGGAAACTGATCCGACATCCGATCCGCCTGGACCGGGACGCCACCGGATCCGGTGACCCCCGGTGCGGCGCGACGGCGGCGATCTCTCGCGGAGGAGCAGGAAACGGATGACGACGTACGCAGAGTTCAAGGCCGGACTGTGCCCAGTGACGGACGATCTGTGGATCGCGCTGACGGAGCCGGATCGACACACGGTTCGGGAGTGGCTCAGAATCGTAGGGGTCAATCCGCCGAGCAACGGTGGGGTAAGCCCCGGCCAACTCAAGGACTTCGAGCGGTCCCACCGGATCCCGGTCGGGACCTACCGCATGGAACGAAACTCGAACGGTACCGTGGTGGGCTTGATTCTCACGCCGCGGGAGAACTACCGGGAGTTCCTGCTCGACCTGACCGCGCTGAGGGCGGCGGCGGGCGAGAGTGCCGCTGCCCTGATTCCCCGATCGATCAACCACCACGCCGTCCACGAATGGCTCAGAGCGACCTACCCGGATGGTAATTATCCGCACGCCAGCCGTATCAACATAGAGCATCTCCGAGATTTCGAGAAACAGAACGGTATCCCTCTGGGAGTCTACGAACTGCATCGTACGCCACCGAACCCCCATGTGGACGGCGTGGTCGTCTCGGCCTACGGCAGGTTCCTGGAGACCGGCTCGTTCGATCACCGTGTCGTGAACGAGTGGCTGAAGGTCGCCTATCCGGAGCGCAGGCCGCCGTCGCCCAGTAGGCTCAAAGAGGAGCATCTCCGGGATTTCGAGGCAAATAACGGTATTACTCCGGGGACCTACGAGTTCAGCTACCAGGAAAATCGTAATGTGGATGGAGTGGTCTTCTCGGCCTACGGCACGTTCCTGAGCATCGGTGTGATCGATCACCACGCCGTGCACGGGTGGTTGAAGGCGACCCAGCCGGGAGTCAAACACCCGAAGGAAAGCAAGATCACGGACGGGCACCTCAGGGACTTCGAGGCCTGGCACGACACCCCCGCCGGCACCTGGCGCCTCGAGCGCGACGAGCGTGGTCTCGTCGTGGGGGTCGTCCCTGCTGTCCCGGGCCCCGGCGACGCGGCTGGTGTCGCCGCAGTCGCCGCCCTGTCATCGCCCGGGACGTCCTACCAGTTGCCGCCGCAGTACCAGGCCCCGAGCCAGTTCCACGGCGGTCCCTCCGGATCCCGCCCGTCCGGTCGTGGGCAGGGGTAGCACCCACCCGGCTCAGCTCTGTTGGTACGTCACGGCGGCGTACCCGCAGGGCTGGTGCAGGTGCAGGTAGTAGGCGCCCTCGCCGTACTCGGCCAGGTCCGCGCCGCCGACCAGGCCGACGTACGCCATGGGTTGTCCGCAGCCGGGACAGTCGGGATGCTCGGCGTCCTGGATCCAGTCCGGCCGACCGCCCAGGGTCGAACCGCCCCGGTCCCAGGCGCTTGCCTGGTACGGACTGGTCAGGGCCGCCCCCACCGTCGGCAGCACGCTCGGCGGCTCGTCCGGCCCGGCCGCCGCCGGAAGCCAGTCGGGGCGGGTGTTGCCGGCCCACCAGACCGCGGTACCGGTCGGCGTGACCTGGCTGTACAACGTCGTGTAGCAGGCGCAGAAGTGGCAGGTCTCGATCAGCAGCCGGCCGCTCCAGCCGGTGTGCGCCAACGCCGTACCGGTGGCGGGGTCGGCGGTGTCGAGGTCCGCGACGGCCCAGCTCGCCGACCCGCACCACGGGCAGGTGGTGTCGGTCGCCCGGCGCGGCCCCTCGCGCATGACCCACTGGTACGCGGTGTCGCCACACAGGTCCCGTCGGCTGCCGTCCGGGTCGAGGGCCCAGCCACCCTCGTGGGCGTACCGTGCCGGGTCGACGTGCAGCCGCTCCGCGCCCGCCGGCGGCTGCGTCGACCAGCGGCGCAGCGCGCTCTCGGCCAGCGGGTGGCCGCTGTGCGCCAGGACGGCGAGCAGGTTGTTGAGCCGGTGCGGCGGCTGGCCCTCGTCGACCCGTTCGACGACCCGCCGGACCAGGTCCGCGTCGGCCGCCCGGTACAGCTTCGCCGGCCACCACACGTCCCGGTCGAACAGCACACCCAGGTACGGCGTCAGCCGCTGCGGCTCGCCGTCGGCGATCGTGGACAGCTCCTCGACCGCGTCCTCGTCCCCGTCCGCCGCCCTGCTGACCAGCTCCTCGATCATCAGGCGATCGTAGCCACGGTGATCAACGCTACTGACCGACCCGGCCGTCGACGCGTTCGCGCAGCAGGTCGGCGTGACCCCTCCCCGGTAAGGGGGCCGGATAAACCATCCGACGAGGTGCTCCAGCTCACCCAAGTGCCGTCGAACCGGGCCGAACCGGTCCGGTGCCGGCCACGTCGTGAGGAGGTCGGACATGACCAGGCGAGGCGTGGAGGCACGACATGGCAGACGGTTACAGCAGCCAGGACGAGTACAGCTGGGAGCAACGCGGCGACAGGTTCTACCGGAACGAGAACGGACGGGAGCAGTGGAGCAACCACAACCCCGATTTCAAGCCCGCCGAGGCGATGAGGTCCCTGGACGACGCCATCAGGCTCGTACGCGATCTTGACGGGGTGCAGGAGCAGCTCCGCGCCGAACTCAGGCAGGCTGACCTGACTGACAACAGCCGGCGCGGGATGGTGTCACCGCAGGCGCGGCAGCGGAACCTCGCCGTCCTCGACAACATGCAGCGGGTGCTCGACGAGAACGGGCTCGGAAGTCACTCGTTCAGCAACGACCTCAAGGCGACGAGGGCGCAGTTCCCGTCCCGGCCGGCCGGCCCCGTCCCGGGGGATCGGCCCCTGTCCGGTCCCACGGGCTCGGTGAGCAATGTTGCCGAGATGAGGTTGAACGGCGTCGGCCCCGCGGTGCAGGGTGGCCAGCAGCAGAACGCCAGCGACCCGCATCGCCCGCACCAGGCGGCCGCCCAGTCCGCACCGGGCCCCGCCCAGCAGCCGGCACGGCGCTGAACCAGAACTGATCGCGGTCGGGCCCGGAGACGCTGCCAGCTCGGGCCAGGGATCGGCGTGGTACTCGCCGCCAGCCGGCGGTCAGCCGGCATCCCTGGCCCCGGCCGGGCTACGGACCGCCCGGCGCAGCGGCAGGGCGTAACAGATGGGCGGGTCAGCGCTGGTGGGTGGTGGACTGCGCTGCGGTGGCTGATGAGGCGGGTCGGCTGGCTGAGCTGCCCTGGGTTGCGGGTTGACCCGATCCGGTCGAGGAGAGCACTGCGGCCTGGGAGGTGTCCAGGATGCTGCGGTTCGCACCGGTCAGCCCGTCTGCGCCAGTGTGGAACCGCACCGCATCCCGGTACCCGCGCTTGTGCTGCAACAGCTCATTTATGAACTGCTGCTCCTGCGGCGTTCCGGCAGCGGCGTTACTCGCAGCCACGGTCGCTACCAGATGATCCTGGAGCTTCTGGGCGTTGGCGGGATTCCTGAGGTCGCCAAACTCAGGATGGTGCAGAGCGGATCCGGGTTCGGACGGGCCTGCCATCGTGAACTCCTCAATCTCGGTCGGGTCCTGCTGGATGTCCTCCCCACTACGGACGAGCGTGGCCTGCCGTTCAGCGGGACGATCGGTTGAAGCTCGTGGCTCGCACCGCGTCCGGTCCGGCCGTTTCGATTGGGCCGGTGAGATCCGGTAGACCGCCACTCTTGAGCCAGTCGGCGAACTCCCGCCGCCTCTCCCGGTCGAACACCGCCTTGAGTGCTGGGTGTTGATCCGTCCAAGGCCCGGCCGGCGGGTCAGATCGCGGCACGGTAGGTGGCGAGGTTGTCGGCGGCCCCGGCGAGCTGACCGGTCGCGTCGTGGACGTGGCCCCGGGCGGTGGACAGTTGGCCTTCCAGCGTGAGTACGACGTCGGGCCGGCCGCCGGCGAGGACGGCGTTGAGGGCGTTCTGGGCGTCCCACATGGCTCGGTGGATCTCGGCGAGCTGCCGGGATGCCCGGTTGAGCTGGCTCATCACGGTGTCCAGCCCACCGATCACCTGCCCGGCGATGCTCGTCGAGGTGCCCGACCGAATTGGCGTGTAAGCCGACCCGGCTCCTGTTCCGGTTCGGGTACCGGCCGTGGCACCGCCGCCGGCAGAGCTGCCGGTGCGTTGCGGCGACGCAGCGCGGGAGCCAGCTGAGGTGGTTGCCGTCCTACGCTGGTCACGCCGTTCCCGAAGGTGGTCGAAGCCGGCGACGACGAGTGCCTTGCCCTGGGAACCGAGCATGCCGCCGATGATCGCCCCACCGGTCGAAGCGACGCCTGGCGACACCGGCAACCCGTACTTGGCGGCTCCCAGGCCGGCGAGCATGCCGACCCCTGCGGTGCCCCATTCGACCAGCTTGCCGAGGGCTTCCTTCGCGCTCTCGTACTTGAACCGCCGCGCGAACGGCCGCTCGATCTGTTTGCGGCGGCGGTTCTCTTTACGCCAGCCCATCAGGCCGAGATCGGGTCCAGGTAACCGCAGCTCACTGCGATCAGCAGCGGTAGGTGAATGGCGATGTCCCGGGCAATCTCCTGTGGGGTCGCTCCCGAAGGCTCGTCGCCTTCGGCGACGTTCTCGCTGTCGTCTGCATAGAGCACGCAGGAGTTCCACAGATCGGAATCGCGCCACGAAAACGACCACAGGCCGTAGATGTCGACCGGCACCGCAGCCTTGGGCTGTCCGGCGTGGCCGATCCGGTGTAGATGGGGATCCTCTGGGGTGGAGCCGAGGCCTTCGCCGAGCGGAAGCAACTTGTGGCGGCTGAAGACGGGTTCGAGGTTGGCGTCGGTGTCGAATTCGACCAGGAGGCCGCGGGCGATGAGGCTGTCCACGAGGGTGGTGGCCTTGGGCTCCGGCTTGGGGGCGGTCTCCAGGAACCGGATCAACGACTCCCGGTTGACCTCCAGCTTGGCGTGTCGTTCGGCGTCGTGGAAGGCGGCGGCCCAGACGGCGGCTTCGGTTTCGGTCAGCTCCACCAGGTCGTCGCCGAGGTGGATCTCGTAGCACTCGGGGATCGGGTCGGGTGGGCGTACGTAGCGGTAGCGGGGGCCCATGGTCAGGCCGGCGGGGACGATGACGCGTGGCATGGGGGACCTTCCGGGTGGTTACTCAGAAGCCGCTGGCGTACTGCCGGGTCGCCTCGACGGCTCCCATGGCGAGCTGGGACGCTTCGTCGAGTTTGGCGCGTACCTGCTCCATCCGGGCGATGGCCTCGCCGACGGCGGGGTGTCCGGTGCCGGCGGTGACGGCGCGCAGCATGCTCAGGCTCTGCTCCAACGACTGGTGTACGGCGCGGAGTTGGGCGACGTTCTGTTGGGTCTGTTGGCCGAACTGGTTGATGCCGGCCTTGACTTCTTCAATGGATGCCACTGCGGCGGTTCCTCCCCAGGACCTTGCGCGGACTCGTGGCACGGTACCGGATCATGCACGCTGCGTCAGCCCACGGCCGCCCATCGGTCAGGGAAGTGCCGTGGGACGGGGCCCACACCCGGCCAACAGGGACGGTCCATGCTCAGGGGCGACCGAGTCGCTGGCGATCGGATGACGAGCTGTTCATTGTCTCTGTTCGAGAGTGCGCAGGAAGTGGTGCATTCCCGAGGACGGGTTGTCGTCCGGGAAGGCCGTGCCGTTGGCGGCGTGGCGCTTCTCCAAACGTTCGGCCCGGCGTGCTGCCTGTTTCCGTAACGGAATGTAGATGGCGCTGTCGAGGCTTTTCCCTGGCCGGCCATCCAGTTTGCGGCTCATGCTTTCGGCCTCGTCGGTTCTGACGAACTTGCTCCACTCGCGATGGTGCAGGATGAGCCAGACCTCGAAGCATGGGTTCGAGATGACCAGGCCGATGCCCTTGGCCTCCGCGAGCTGCTTGGCGTCGAAGAGGTTCGGGTGGTTCCGTGGCCATTCGACGTCGAAGATGCACCAGCACTCCTCGACCTCAGGGTCGACGAGCCGGTCCGCAGCCATCTTGACCAGTGTCAGCGGTACCCCCTGCTCGGGGTGAACCTCCAGGTTCAGGGCGGTGTTGTCCGCGATCTCGGGTAGCTTCTTCAGCCCGTTGATGTAGTCGGGCTCGGAGTTCTTACCTTCACAGAACACCACGATGGTGCGTAGTTCCGGGCGGCTGGCGGTCTTGCGCTTGAGGGGCTTCGCCTCACGGCGGCGTTGTCGCATCGTCGGTCAGCCAATCAACCCAAGCGCTCGGAGGAACTCCGTCTGGTCGACCTGGGGCAGGGCGCCAAAACGGCCATGAAGATAGGCGTTTTCGAGATTCTGTGACTTGCGTACCCGCTCACCGGCGAACTCGGCAAGAGCACCAAGCCGGGTGGAGCCGTCGAGGCGCTTCTCGGTGAGCCACACCTCGTCCCGGTTGAGATGGTTCAGCAGACTGGTGTCGTGAGAGGTGAAGATGAGCTGCGCCCCGTGCGGATTGGTGACCGGGCTGCGGAAGACGCGCAGCAACTCGGCGGAGAGAGTCGGATGGAGACTGGCGTCCAACTCGTCGAAGATGACCATCGAGCCGGACTGCAAGGCTGTCAGCACCGGGCCGATCAGCCGGAACCAGGTCCTCGTGCCCTCGGACTCGGCCGAGAACTCGATCGGGGTGGCGCTGCCACCGGACCTGTGCACCAGGCGCAGGCGTCGTTGGGTCCGGGTGTCGCCCGAGCTGGAGTAGACGACTTCCTGCTCGTCGATCACGACATCTTCGATGCCCAGGTCCGCCAGGCGGAGTAGAGCTAGGGCCTGTTCCCGCCGGTTCAGGGTCGGCCATTTGCCGTCCTCCTCTACCGACGAGAAGAGGGAGGGCTGGTCGTCGTCCGGCTTGTCGAACCAGAGGGTTGTCGCCCTGCCACCCCTGCGCGATCGGGGCCGCCTACCGCCGAAGAGGAAGCCCGGCGATCCGTTGACCAACGTCTGACCCAACACCTGGATGCGGAGGATCTCCCGGGCGAAGTTGGCCACGAGCGGCACGTCGAAGCGCCGGGCGACGGACAACGCCAGTGTCCGGTCGGTGAGCAGCTCCCGGGTGCCGGACAACGCCCCGAGCCCGCGCTGGAGCTTCAGCTCCAACCCCTCGCGCTCGAAGATCCGACGTCGCTTCTTCTCCGGGTAGTGGAACAGACCCTCGTACCGGATCTGATTGGCGTCGAGTTCCACGACGTACTCGAAACGCACGCCGTCGATCGTGGCCTCGATGACGAACTCGCTGGTCTCCTCCGGGCCCGTGCCGAAGGCGAACGGCTCCAGGGGGATGCCGTCCTCCCAGAAGCGGAGCGAGTCCTCCACCGCATCGCGCAGCCAGGCGAGCGCGCCGACGATGTTCGACTTGCCGGAGGCGTTCGGCCCGTAGACCGCCGCCAGCGTCAACAGGCTCTCCCCGAGGTGCGGCACTTCCCGGGCGGCCTCCCGGTCGCGGTCCACAGCCACCATCGACAGCTCGACGCCCTCGGCGATCGACCGGTAGTTGCTGGCCTCGAACCTGATCAGCACAGCTGCAGACTACCGGACCTCCTCGACGTCGATACCCGCGACGCTTCGTCGAACTCTGCCGAAAAGTGACCTCAACCTGCACCGGAGGCGCTGACACCTACCGTTGGTCGATCCTTGGCGGGCCCGATGGGGATGTGGTGTCGCCGTTGAAGCTTCTCGCGTTCAACGTCCGGGATCGTCATCGACTCGGCAAGGACGGCGGCGAGTGCGTCCACGTCAGTGCTGTCGATGTCGGTGGAGAAGAGCCAACGGATGTTCTCGTCGCGCGTGATGAGGTCGATCACCGAACGCGTGGCCTTGTCCTGCGCCGCCGGCACCCGAACGTAACGGATCAGCTCGATAGGGATGTCCTGACGGGTCTCGCCCTGCTCAAGGAACGTACTCGCCTTGGCGGTGATGATGCGTCGGTCCGTGACGGCGACCAGTGTCTTGGTCGCCGCCTTGTCCCTCGCTGCTGCCAGCTTGTCTCTCGCTCCGCTGAAGATCGCAGAGACCGGATCGAGGGCGTCGGGCTGGTCGGTGAAGCCGAGGACGCGCAGGGTCTCGCCGTCTTCGAGGAGCCATCGCAGGATACGAAGGTACGGCCCGAGATCCAGCGATCGGGGTGCGCAGACGACGTCCGGAGCCGTGAGCGGAGCAACCGGCGGGTGGAGCGCGTCGGCAAGGGGCTCGATCGCCTCCAGGAGCAGGGCGGAGGTATGGCGGGCTGCCTTGGAGTCCTTCCGCTTTCCCGTCAGTGGCAGGGTGGCGCGTCCGGGAAGCTCGACGATGATTCGTAACTCCCGCGTCAGCGAGTCGATGAGGCGCGTCGACTCGGCAAGGGCGGAGTCGAGTTCCTTGCGGGTGTCCTGGGCGATGATGTCGACGAGCGCTGCCTCGGCGGTGTCTTCGGGGCCAGCGGTTCTCGCCCGCGCGGCGTGGAGCGCCTGGTATCCGATCCAAGCCTTGAGGGAGGCGAGAAGGGCGTTTGCGTCGAAGAGGATCGCTTCGGCATTCGTCTCGAGGTACTCACGGCGGCCACGTGGGTCGACGCGATGGATCTGCCGGACGTGGGAGCCGACGTTCATCCGGTACAGGTCGAGCTGCGTACGCAGGTCTGCCCGTTTGCCGGCGACGGTGTCCCACAGCGAGGTCGGGACCGATTCGAGCTTTCGCGCCTGGTCGACCGTCTGATCGACGGTGGTGACGAGCGCCGTCAGCTCGGCCCACTGCCCGCTCCGGATGGTCGTGAGCACCTGACTGGTCAGTGCGATGTTGGTCCTGACCAGGCCGGTTATCGTACTCAGTTGCATCTGCAGGGCGATCATGGCCAGCGCTGGCCCAAGCGCCGCTACTGTCTGCGCCGCGCCCACGGTGGCAACGGGGATGAACCGGGCCTGACCGATGATCTTGCCGTTGGCGAACACCGCGCCGAGGTTCGCCCCGTCCTTCACCGCGAGCGCCCCGCCGCCCCTCAGCAGGGCCTGCGTCGTGCTGCTGATCCGGTAGAGCCCCTGCGCGCTGGCGAACGCGTTCCCGACGTTACCGGCCACGGCGGCCGTGGTCCCGATCGAGGCGAGGACCGTGGAGATCTGCGTGCGGTCGGCAGCCGACACGAGCCCGAAGTCGATCAGATCGAGCCTGAGTTCCTTCGGGACCTCGCCGAAGACCATGGCGGCACCGGGGAGTACTTCCACCAGGATCGTCGATGGCGCCGTCGAGTCGGTGTCCGGGTTGGATGACGGATCGTCCGTGCCAGGTGAATCGGCGGTACTGCCCTCTTCGTTCGACGTCACCGCGACGACTCCTCCCCGGACCGTGAGCGTGTTCCGTGGCACCGTACCGGATCATGTGAGTTGGGTCGGTCCCCAAGGGAGCGGCTTCCAGTCGGCTATCCGACTTGCCTCCGCGTACTGAAGGTTGTGGTCCGTCTGGTCTCTATTGAGGACCAACGGTCGGCGATAGCATCACCGGATGCCAGAGACGTTTCAGTTCGACCGGGTCGACCGGATCGCCGACATCCTCTACGGTGTCGCGACGGCCAAGGGTCTGATCAGGTATGCCCCGTTGGCGAAACGGGTCGGGCTTCGGCCGGACTTTCTGGGTGTGTTCCTGGACAAGGTGTCGACCAGGGCTGCGGGTCAGGATGAGCCGTTGTGGAGCGCACTCGTGGTGGCGAAGGACAGCGGGAAGCCCAGCGTCGGCTTCTACGGGCTGGCCCGGAAGATGCGCCCGGAGTACAGCGAGCTGACCGACGACGAGGTGTGGGCCAGCGAGCGGGACCGCTGCTACGCGGCAGCGGCGTAGGCCGGGCGGGTCAGATCGCCGATCGGTAGGTGGCCAGGTTGTCGGCGGCCCCGGCGAGCTGACCGGTCGCGTCGTGGACGTGGCCCCGGGCCGTGGACAGTTGGCCTTCCAGCGTGAGTACGACATCGGGCCGACCACCTGCGAGGACGGCGTTGAGGGCGTTCTGGGCGTCCCACATGGCTCGGTGGATCTCGGCGAGCCGCCGGGATGCCCGGTTGAGCTGGCTCATCACGGTGTCCAGCCCACCGATCACCTGCCCGGCGATGCTCGTCGACGTACTGACGCGGGGCAGGGGTGCGGCGGTCGACGAGGCCCCGCCGGATCCGCTGCCGCGTCCGCCTCGGCCGTTGCTTTCACCTGCGCCGCTACGTCCGCCCGCGCCCACGTGACGCCAGCTACGACCCGCGCCGGCACCAGCCGAGGTACGAGTGGCGCGTTGCTCGCGTCGTTCGCGGATGTGGTCGAGGGACGCGGCGACGAAGCCCTTACCGATGCTGCCGAGGGCGCTGCCGACGATGGCGCCGGTGATGACGGAGGCGGACGGGGGCAGGCCGGCCTTGCCGCCGAGCAGCCCGACCAGCGCGCCGAGCGCCGCGCCTGCCTGCTGGACGAGGTTGCCCCCACCCTCCTTGGCCGTCTCGAACCCCACCCGCCGCGCGTACGAGCGCTCCGGTCGCTCACCGGCCCGGTACTGCCGTCTGCGCCAGCTCATTCGTGGACAGGGTCGAGGAAGGCGCACCCCGTGGCGACGAGGAGCGGAAGGTGGTTGGCGACATCACGGGCGATCTCCGCATCCGTGAGCCCCAGCGGTTCTTCACCCTCTTCGATCTCTTCTTCGTCTGCTGCGGCGTAGTAGACGCAAGCCGCCCACAGGTTGGCGCTCTGGTTCGAGAAGGACCAGAGGCCGTACACGTCGTTGGGGAGGGTGAGGATGGGCTGGTTGGCGAGGCCCACCCGGTGCAGGTGCGGTTCCTCGGCGGTGGAGCCGAGGCCCTGGCCCGACGGGAAGAGCTTGTGGCGGCTGAAGACGGGTTCGAGGTTGGCGTCGGTGTCGAATTCGACCAGGAGGCCGCGGGCGATGAGGCTGTCCACGAGGGTGGTGGCCTTGGGCTCCGGCTTGGGGGCGGTCTCCAGGAACCGGATCAACGACTCCCGGTTGACCTCCAGCTTGGCGTGTCGTTCGGCGTCGTGGAAGGCGGCGGCCCAGACGGCGGCTTCGGTTTCGGTCAGTTCCACCAGGTCGTCGCCGAGGTGGATCTCGTAGCACTCGGGGATCGGGTCGGGTGGGCGTACGTAGCGGTAGCGGGGGCCCATGGTCAGGCCGGCGGGGACGATGACGCGTGGCATGGGGGACCTTCCGGGTGGTTACTCAGAAGCCGCTGGCGTACTGCCGGGTCGCCTCGACGGCTCCCATGGCGAGCTGGGACGCTTCGTCGAGTTTGGCGCGTACCTGTTCCATCCGGGCGATGGCCTCGCCGACGGCGGGGTGTCCGGTGCCGGCGGTGACGGCGCGCAGCATGCTCAGGCTCTGCTCCAACGACTGGTGTACGGCGCGGAGTTGGGCGACGTTCTGTTGGGTCTGTTGGCCGAACTGGTTGATGCCGGCCTTGACTTCTTCAATGGATGCCACTGCGGCGGTTCCTCCCCAGGACCTTGCGCGGACTCGTGGCACGGTACCGGATCATGCACGCTGCGTCAGCCCACGGTCGCCCATCGGTCAGGAGAGTGCCGCCCGATCAGGCGATGAGATGGTCCAGGTGGTAGTGGTCCCACCAGCTTGATCGATGCCTACGGATAGTGCCGGCTGTGCGGGTCAACAACAGATAGTTGCCGTCCTGGACCAAGGCCGCATCCTCGTCCCGACCGGCCAGCACCCGGGCCACAGTTGCCACCATGTTGGGGATGCCCTTGTCGACCAGGTCATCGGCACGCATGTCGAACGTGATGTTGACGTAGGTGTCGGGCTCCCATTCCCACGGGGAGTCGTCGTCACCTTCGGCCCAGTAGTAGCCGTGGGTGCCGGAGTGGACGCTGAGGGCATAACCTCGCTGGTCGTAGAGGTTGGCGCTGAACAGCTGTGGGCTCGCTGACGGCGTCGGCTGCTCGTCGGGGGTGGCGGCGGTGAGGGCGGCGACATCTACCAAGGGGAGATCGCCGGCCAAGGTCAGTCGGAACTCCACGCTCATGACGCTGCCTCTTCTCATCCTCGCCGGAGAATCTGCACGATCGTACCGTTGGGGGTAACCGCAACGACTTCCTTGAGCCGGTCGATGGGCCACCCGTCGAACTGGCGTTGAAGTGCACCCAAGTCGCCCTGCCAGTCCTTCAGGTTGACGACTGCACGCTGTGTCTGCCTTCTATCGATCTTGTTTCGCACCTGGCTCCAGATGTTGCGAGTGGGTGTGCGCGCGCTCGGTGAGTAGCAGTCGAAGACGTACCCCTCAATGAGGTAGTCAGGATTCTTCTCGGGGTCGCCGTCATCACCCGTACGAGCCCACGCATCGCTGATGCTCGACGGGGTGGGGTTCTGGTGGACGCGGTAACCCTTGGCGGCCAGGGTGTCCGCACAGTCGTTCTCCAACTCCAACGATCGCCTGGTGCTGTCGTCAACATCAGGGGCGATCCTGGTTCGTGGCCCGGTCGGTTTGTCGCCAGCCATGCCAGTGGGTGGCCTACTCCAGGGATGCATAGTTTCAGGAGTGGTGGAGGCGGAGCCTCGGCTATTGCTGGAGCTGAGGGGAGGGCTGGCCGGGGTTGACCCGCCAGCCCCGCTCAGTTTCCCGCTGAACCGAGCTGTCGCGCCTCGTTGATCGCCGCCTCGGTGGCCTGCTGCGCGGTGCTAGTGCGCTGAACGAGCAGGATGAGCACCTGTTTGATGCCGTCGAGTGCTTGGAGGAGTGGGCCGGGTTGACCGCCTTGCAGGATCATGGAGATGAGGCGTTGAGCATCGGTGACCTGGGCGATTGTCGCAGTCGCTGCTTCCCTGATCGTCGTGATGCCCTGCTGGACCGGGGCCAGGCCGGCGATGGTCTCCTGCGGGGTGGCACCGCGAGGCACGGTCGCGGTGGCGGTGCTGGTCTCACCGATTCTGGTCGAGAGGCCGGACAACCCACCCTGGACGGTGGAGATGGCGGCGCGCACCTGAGCCATTCCGGCGGTGACTGCGGCGAAGCCGGCACCAGCGGCGCGTAGGGCGATCTCCTGGGCTTGGTGGTCGGCGGTGGCAGTCAGGGTCTGCGCCCGCTCGACGCCGGTCAACAGGTTCCGAAGCTCGCCCGAGATCTCATCGACGCTCGCCACGTACCGGCCACCTTTCGCAGGAGCGGCTCATCCGCGAGAACCTACCTTCCACAGCAGCTTTTCACCATGAGTGGTGACTGCGTCGGTGCCGGTCGCTTTACTGTTTCGGCACGCAAGGTGTTCTAAAGTGCTCAATCTGGACACGATTTCCAGCCCGTCGACACTAGTTCCTGTCAATGATCGGACGTCGTGGTGGTCGATCGTGTGGACCAAGGTCTAATGGCGGCGGCGACGCGAAGCGGAGCGGCGAATTGTCCCTTATGCCTGTACGGTCTTGGTCCCCGTGCTGCGTTCTCACCGCGTTGGCTGATGGTGCCATCGCGGCCCCGGTGACCACCTCGAAAATGGAGCCTTGATGAGCACCTACGCCGACCCACTCGTCAACGGGGCAAGCCCGATGAGCGCGCACGAGCAGCAGGTGTGGGACACGCTCAACGAGCACTGGCAGCGTCGAAGTAACCGCCGTGGTCTGCCGAGCTGGGCGAGCGCCGCGCTTGATCGCACGGGTCAGGTCGCGCGAAACGCTGCGAGCCGGGCTACCGACGCTGTGCCGGAGACCGTCAGGGAACCGATCCGTCGTGCAGGCGATGCGGTGGCGAGCCTGGCCCTACGGCCGGCTTTCGAAGCCACTGCGGCGATGCTTGAGCTGGTCAACGCCTGGGCTCTGGATCTCAATGACCCGAGGAGCGTCGAGAAGCTCGCCCGCAAGCGTGGCCTTGAACTCAATAGTTTCACCGACCTGCGGCAGCAGGACCTCAAGGTGTGTGACCGGCTCCTGACCCGCAACAACCTCAAGTGGCGGACGGCCGGAGCGTTCGAAGGTGGCACCATGGGGCTGCTGGCAATGGTCCCCGTCGCTGGGATCCCCGCCGCCATGACAGCTGACATACTCGTCATCCAGGTCCTCAGCACTTCGATCGCGTCACGCGTCGCTTACTCCTACGGATACGACGCCAAAGACCCCGCCGAACAGGCCTTCATCCAACGCCTGGTACGCCGGTCCTTCATGGTGCAGGCGGCCAAAGTCGAGCCGTTGCGTGAGACCGCACGGGCGGCGAGCGCGGTCAGGGGCCGCGTAAACTGGTCAGCCAAGCTGCGCGCGGACCATCGCCTCCTGGTCGCCCTCGAGAAGCTGATGCAGCAGTTGGGGCCGGCCGGCTCCAGGGTCGCAGTCAAGGACGTCGCGAAGGTCGTACCGTTCGTGGGTGTTCTCATCGGTGCCGGCATGAATTCCGCGATCCTCGGCAGCGTGGCCGCCGATGCCCAGCGGTACTGCCAGACCCGGTTCCTGTGCGACAAGTATGGGCTTCCGCTACCGGCCGCGCTGGTGACCGACCAGGACGACTCTGCCTAAGAGACAGCGCAACCAGGCGAGGCGGGTGCAGGGTGGGTCATGATCGTCGTTTCCGGAACGGGCATGAGGAAGCCCTGCCGGCGACTTACCTTCCGGTGCCTGTCGAGCTGAGTCATCTACGACATCAGCTCGACAGGCACCGGAAGAGGTGGCCTGCCCAAATCTGCGTCGCCCCTGAGTCATGGCGGCTGGCACCCTCGTCCGGCGGTGCGTGGCCGTTCAGTGCGGTCGGGCTGACGTGGAGTCCGGCGGGTGGAAGAACTGCCGAGCGAAAGCATCGGAGTGCCGACTACCGGTCAGGCCCGGGAGCGGTGTCAGGAGCGGTAAGCGGCCTGCTTGACGCCTGCGACGAAGTGCGCCCAAGATGCCGGCTCGAAGGTGAGGGCCTGGCCGGTGGGGTCCTTGCTGTCGCGCAGGCCGACGATCCCTGGCAGGTTGTCGGCGACCTCAACGCAGTCGCCGCCGTTGTTGCTGCGGGTGGACTTGCGCCAGATGGCACCGGTCAGGTCAGGCACGGGAGCACTCCTCTGCGATCTGGTGAATCAGCTTCTTGGAACGGGACTCGTTGAGGGCACGGTCCGCCAGGTCGGACCAGATGCTGTCGTAGGCGCCCCACAGCGCTCCGGCATACAGTCCGGCAGCGTTCGCTGTCGGTTCGGGGCGACGTTGAGTCCGCGGGTTGGAGAAGAGAACATCGAGGAACGCAGCGGGATGCTGACCGACGAGCCCAGTCAGCATCCCGAGCGGTGTAGTTCAGGGGCGGTGGGCGGCCTGCTTGACCCCTCCGATGAATCGCGACCATGCCGCTGGCTCGAAGGTGAGGGCCGGGCCGGTGGGGTCCTTGCTGTCGCGGAGGCCGACGACGCTGGGCAGGTTGTCGGCGACTTCGATGCACTCGCCGGCGTTGTTGCTGCGGCTCGACTTGCGCCACGTGGCACCGGTCAGGTCAGGCACGTGAGTACTCCTCTGCGATACGGTGGATCATTGCCTTCGAGCGTGACTCGTTGAGGGCGCGGCCCGCCACATCGGTCCAGATGGCGTTGTAAGCGGCAGTCTCGCGCGGCTTGTCGAGGTAGATGGCACCGGTCGTCGTGTCCAGGTAGGTCACGGTGGGTTCGAGCACCTCACCCCCGCTGCCCTGGGGAAAATCCAAGATCGAGAAGGCTCCGCTCATCGCTCCGGCGTGTAGGCCGGCGGAAAATTCCAGTATTTGAACAGTGACGTTCGGTAGTTCGGTCGCCTTCAAGAGTTGGTGCAACTGCTCCAACATGATCTTGGCGCTACCAACCGGTCGTCGCAACACCGCCTCGTTGAGGATCACGCTGAGTTGCGGTGCGGCGAAGCGGGTGAGCAGCCCTTGTCTCTCCACCCGCAGCTCAACGGCGCGATTCTGCTCTGTGTTGTCGCCGAGGCTGATCGGGCTGCCCGGCATCGTGAAGACGTGTTCGGCGTATGCCCGGGTCTGGAGCAGGCCGGGGACGAGTTCGGGCTGGTACTGGCGGATCGCGGAGGCTGCGGACTCCAGCCCGACGTAGAGCTGGAACCAGCGAGGCAGGCCCGAGCTGAAGTAGTCGTGCCACCAGTTCTTGTTCTCTCGGGTGGCGGCGGTCATCGCCAATAGAAGCTCGCGATCCTCACTGGACGCGCTGTAGAGGTCGAGCATCTGCTGCACGTCAGCTTGCCGGAAGCGGACGTGCTCGGCTCCGTTCTCGATGCGGTGGAGCGTCGCCCGTGCGCGGTCCAGGCGTTCGGCGGCCTGGTCCATCGTTAGTCCGGCCACCTTGCGGAGTGACTCGAACTTGCGGCCGATCTGGCGCCGCAGCATGGTCGTGCCGGTCACGTTCTGTGACACCCGTCTGTCTCCAA
Source organism: Micromonospora sp. WMMA1923 (assembly GCF_049179195.1). NCBI lineage: Bacteria > Bacillati > Actinomycetota > Actinomycetes > Micromonosporales > Micromonosporaceae > Micromonospora > Micromonospora sp. WMMA1923. The sequence goes on along the minus strand of NZ_JBMHLZ010000001.1, from coordinate 4,041,523 downwards.
TGCTCGTTGTTCGGCAACGTGCCTCCGTCCAATTGAACCCGCGTGATGTTGATTAAGCAATAGCCATATCACTCAGTGTATTTCGCTCATGTAAAATAGATCTTGGGGGCCCGATTGATACGTTGCAAGAACGGCTTCCGTGGTGCTCTACTTCCTGCACGGCCACTGTGGATATGCGCAGCTCAGAGGTCGTGTGGTGCCCTGCTGTCGTACGGCTGGTCGTGGCTGCGGTGGCAGGTGCCGGGGTGGGGCCGTCGGTGCCGGCGGGTCGACGGACCACCCCTCCCTACAGGTAGGTACCGAGAGGTGAGGTCTTGTCATGCGCTTCCTTCGTGCAGTCCGAAGGACACTCCGAACAACACTCCGCGGCACGGTCCGAAGCGGAGTCGGGAACAGGTGCCGGGGCAGGCTCCGGCGTCGACGGGACAGTCGGTCGGTGGTACGGCCGACGTGTTATCGCTCCGCGGCGTACCGGCCGTTGGTGCCGGGGCGGGTGCGGGCGCAACGCTTCGGGTGGACGCCGGTCGGGCGGCGCGGGCTCGATCCGGTCGAGGTGTACGAGTTCCTGGAACGGGTCGCCGGGGACCTGGCGATCGCGTACGAGGCGGTGGCGAACAGTCGACGGGAGACCGACCGGTTCCGGGACGCGCTGCGCCGCTGGCAGTCGCAGCAGGCGCGGATGCTGAACGAGCGGAGCTACCAGTCGTGAGCGAGCGTTGGGTGATCCATCTGCCGGTGGTGGCACCGGACCTGCCCGCCGCGCAACGACTCGCCCGGGTGATCAGCCGGTGGGCGCGGATCCTGCCGCAGGTCGACCCGGGGGAGTCGACCGTGTCGGCCGAGGACGAGCAGGGCGTACGGCATCGGGTTTTCTGTGACCTGTTGTTGGGTCGGGGCCGGCGGTGCCGGTTGCGGGCTGCCCACGAGGGGGAGTGCGCCGATTGGATGGACCGGCGGTGAGCGCGGCACCGACGATCGTCTGCCCGGACTGCTCGGGGCTGACCTTCAGCGTGAGCCGGTGCGAGTGCGCCAGCGGCGGCGACCGGTTCCTGGTCGACGGCGGCGACTACGCCGACGAGGCGTACCGGGACTGTCGGGTCTGTCAGGGCGACGGCAGTGTGGTCCGCTCCTGCCTGTGGTGCGGCGGGGCCGGGGTACGGCGGGCGGAGCTGGTGGTGACGGTGGTCAACCTGGACACCGGGGCGGCCGACTCGACGCGGATCCGGCCCGGTCGGATCGACGCGCGGCGCGGGCCGGACGGGGCGTGGGAGGTGCCGTTGCGGCCGGTGGTCGACCGGCTCGCGGCGCGCGTCGGCGCACTCGACGTACGCGGGATCGGGCCGTTGGGGCCGGAGCCCGACGCGACGCTGCTCTGGCTGCCGGCGAGCTGGCGGCCGGAACTGCCGGCCGACGAGCGGCACCGGATCGAGGCCGAGGCGTTGGCGCGGGCCGACCACCATCCGTGGCGGGTACTGCTCGGGCGGTCCGCCGCCGCCAAGGATGATCCACCGGAGCCGGGTCGGCACCTCGGCTGGCTCTGCCGGCTGGCGAACTTGCTCCACCTTGACCTGGTCGTCGAGGCCCGGCAACGCGCCGGCCTGGTCTCCTGGAACATCCGGCTGGAACTGCCCGGCTCGGAGGTACCCGGCGACGCGTACCAACATCATGGTGAACTGGCCGCCGCCGTCGCGGCCACCACCATCGGCAGCGCCACCGCCCGGCTCGCCGAGTCCGGGCTGACCGCACCGGCGTACACGGTCCGCTCGTCACTCGGGATGCTCTCCGCGCCGGAGACGGTCGACCTGGCCACGCTCGACCGCCGGATCCGCGCCGACCTGGCGGTGCCCTCCGATGTGGGCACGTTCGACGGGCGGGGCGGCTTCGATGTGGGTGCGTTCGACGGGCGGGGCGGCTTCGATGTGGGTGCGTTCGACGGGCGGGGCCACGGCGACCTGGGTGGCGGGCCGGCGGCGCAGGCGGTCTGGCGCAACGGGTACTGGTGGCACACGCCGCTGCGCGAGGGCGAACCGGGCGAGATCCTGCACGAGCGGGACACCGGGCAGATCGTCCGCTGGGCGTCCACCGGGCTGCTGCGCGTCGTCGAACCGCCCGAGCCGACCTGGTGGGCCGCCCCGATCCGGCACCGGGACTGCCCCGACTGCCGGCCCGGCAGCACCCTGCGGCGTTGCACGTGCTGCCGGCGTACCCCGGCTCAGCCCGACCCGGACTGTCCACGGTGCTGCGGCGCGGGCCTGGCCCCCGGCTGGGGTCCGTGCGGCACCTGCGGGGACAGCCGCCGGATCTACCCGGCGGTGACCGTGACGGTCACCGACCTGACCCGGGTCACCCACCGCCGCTGGCAGCCGGCCCCGGGCGAACAGGCCGTCGTCGTCGGCCACCAACCCGACGGTACGCCGATCCGCCAGCTCCGCGAGCACTACCGGGCCGCGTCCCTCGCCGCCTCCTTCGGGGTACGCCCCGAAGACCTGACCCACCTCGACCAGCCCGGCCGGCAGCCCCTCGGCCAACACCTGCTCGACGGCACAGTCACCTGCGCCGGCGGCCCTGCCTGTTGCGGCGGGTCTGCCTGTGCCGGCGGCCCTGCCTGTGCCGGCGGCCCTGCCTGTTGCGGCGGGTCTGCCTGTGCCGGCGGCCCTGCTTGTGCCGGCGGCCCTGCTTGTGCCGGCGGCCCTGCTTGTGCCGGCGGCCCTGCTTGTGCCGGCGGCCCTGCTTGTGCCGGCGGCCCTGCTTGTGCCGGCGGCCCTGCTTGTGCCGGCGGGTCTGCCTGTTGCGGCGAGCCGGCCGGGCGTTACGTCGCCGAGGCCGGGCGAGGGCTGCCCGGTGCCCGGTTGTTGGTGCTGGCGCAGACCCCGGACGTACCCTCGCTGGCGGACCTGATCCGCCTCGTCACCGGCCTCGACCTGAGCCTGGTCGTGGTGACCCGCGACCACCGGCGTGACGACACCGACCCGAGTCGGATGCACGGGATACGGTGGCGCGTCGACCTCCCACCGCGCCCCGATGCGCCGTGCCTCGATCAGCTTTGCTCCGATCAGTCGCGTCCCGATGTGCCGCGTCCCGATGTGCCGCGTCCCGATGTGCCGAGTCTCGATGCGTCGTGCCTCGATGCGCCGTGTCTCGATCCGCCCTGGTGGCCCAGCCTGCCCGCGGCCGTCGCCGACCGGGTCACGCACCTGGGGGCGGCGCTGCGGGCGGCCGTACCCCGGGCTCCTGGTCGACCGGTCCCACTCCCGAGGTTCGGCGTACCGGCGGCGGCTGATGCGGCGCCTGCCGGGTCACCGGCGGTGGGCGGTCCGGTCGGTGGTCCGATCGTGGCCGGTGGTCCGGTCGTGGTCGATGGTCCGATCGTGGCCGGTGGCCCGGTCGTGGTCCGTGGTCCGATCGTGGCCGATGGTCCGGTCGTGGTCGGTGGTCCGGTCGTGGCCGGTCCGGTGGCTGGTGCACCGGTCGCTGGCGATCTGGGCGCGGGTGACCTGGGGGCTGGTGATCCGGGGTCGGGGGAACTGCACCGAGCGTTGCGGCGGTTGGCCGAACGGCACGCGGGGCAGGTCGTAGCCGTACGGGTGGATCGGGCCGGCTGCCAGTTCTGGCTGGCCGAGGCGGCGGGGCCACGGGCACTCACCGGCACGTCGACCCTGGTGAACGCGCTCAGCGCGCTCCGCCTCGGCTGAAGCAACGAGCCAGTGGTGAGCGCTCCGGACACCGGGCCCCATCAAGTGGCCGGCTGGTCGTGGCTGCTCGTCCGGCAGGCTTGTGCACCCTGCCCGGTGAACCTACCGCTTCGCCTGGCCGAGAGGAGGAGCCCCGAGTAGCGCCGATGTCCTAGCTTCCCCCACCTGCACCCAGAAATCGCCCCAGTTCAGGGCATTTGTCCCGTTCCACGCCCACGTCAGCCCACGCCCTCCACCCGCCACTCACCGGTCGAAGCGAACCCCGAGGTAGATCTTGGACACTTACCGTTCTATTTGGACGGTAAGTGTCCAAGATCTACACCCATCGTGTACGGAGAGAGCCCGCGGAGAGGTGGGGTAGGCGGGGTGGGTGGGCAGGGGCAGGGGTAGGGGCGCGGCAAGGGTGGGGAGGGGGCGGGGTGAGGGAGCGATCTCATCGGCCATCGGTCGGACTGGACAGCCGGACCACCTTGCACCTATTTGCCCTTTTCTTGCTGGCGAGGCGTCCGCAGCAGCCAGGGTGACTAGAAATTAGGCCCCCCAGGGGGCGAATTCCTTCCAAGATCTTCTCGTTGCATCGAGCGCCCACCTGCCTGGCCTGCCCCCGCCCTGCCCGGCGTGCCCCCGCCCTGCCCGGCGTGCCCCCGCCCGGCCCGGCGTGCCCTCGCTCGGCCTGGCCTGCCCCCTCCCGGCCTGGCCTGCCCTCGCTCGGCCCGGCGTGCCCTCGCTCGGCCTGGCCTGCCCTCGCTCGGCCCGGCGTGCCCTCGCTCGGCCCGGCGTGCCCTCGCTCGGCCCGGCGTGCCCTCGCTCGGCCTGGCCTGCCCCCGCCCGGCCCGGCGTGCCCTCGCTCGGCCTGGCCTGCCCCCGCCCGGCCTGCCTATCCCTGTCCAGCCCTCGCCAAGCCCCTGCCCTGCCTCGCGTCGCCCCGCCCGCCCCGCTCAGCGGCCCCGCCCCGTCCTCGCCCACCCTCGTCCGCCCCGTCCTCGGCCACCTCGTGGGTGAGAAGGGGCACCTTCTATACCGAATGCGTTAATAGGGGGCCCTTCCTTGCACCTGTGGGGGCGTACACGTGTGGCGGGGGCGACCGGTTCGAAGAAGTTGCCAAAAAATTTTGGCAGCCGGTGATCCGCTCGCGGTGTCCGGCCGTACTCGATGTGGGAGCAGGGTCGGCCGGTGGCGTGCCGCCGTTAGACGATCGAGGAGCAGATGGCCCGGGCAAAGCAGAGCGAGAAGGCCGAGACCGTCCGCACCATGAGCAGTAGCAGAGGAGGTAAGGCCCGGTCGCCGATGACCATCATGCTGTTGATCGGGTCGGTGCTCGCCCTGATCTGGGCGGTCACCATGCTCACCTCTGCCGGGCAGCAGGTGTACGCGTTCTCCTTCTTCTTCACCGAGTTCTTCGCCGGGGTGGTCGCCCTGGTCGCGTTGAGCCTCACCGTGATGATGGGACTGATCGCCACCGACCGGCTGGTGCTGAAGATCCCGCACCGGGTGCTGCTCCAGTCGGCGCACCGGGCCACCGGCATCATCGGCGTGGTCGGCCTGGTCTTCCACGTCATCACCAAGATCGCGATTGGGCGGGCCGGCAGCACCGACGCCATCGTGCCGTTCGTCGGTGGTCGGGGCCTCTACGTGGGGCTCGGCACCATCTCGGCCCTGCTGATGGTGAGCGTGCTCTGGACCGGTCTGATCCGGGCCCGCTTCGCCGGGGTCGGCCCGAAGTGGCTCTGGCGCGGGTTGCACTCGATGGCGTACGTCTCCTGGCCGTTCGCCATCGGGCACGGTCTGAACACCGGCCGGCCGCCGGCCACCTGGGTGACCCTGAGCTACCTGGCCTGTGTGCTGCTGGTGGTGGTGGCGCTCTTCGTCCGGCTCTCGGTGACGCTGGGTAAGCGCAGCCGGGAGCAGACCCAGGCCGCCGCGCTGAACCTGGCGATGGCCGGCAAGCCGGTCGACCAGGGGCTGGGCAAGATGTTGCTGGCCAACCTCACCGGGCGTAAGGGCGAGGCCGGGGAGAAGAAGGGCGAGGGCAAGTCGGGTCGGGGTCGCTCCGCCGGCTGGGCCGACACCACCACCACCAGCGGTTGGTCCACGTCGGCCGGTGCTGCCCGGCGGCGGGACACCGAGCGGTTCACCGTACCGGTGGTGCCGGAGCCCGGGACCCTGCGTGAGCCGGTCCGGCCGCCCCGCCGCCGGGACGAGGAGTTGGCCCCGGCCGCCCGTCGGCGGGACGAGGAGCTGGCGCCCGTCGCGCGCCGGCGGGACGAGGACGACCTGGTGTCGGTGGGTCGGGACGAGGACGAGCGGCCGGCCCGGCGGCGTCGCGACGACGACACCGAGCTGCTGCGGGCCGAGCCCGAGCGCGGCTCCCGTCGTCGTCGGGTCGACGAGGAGGAGCTGGCCCCGGTCGCCCGCCGCCGCGACGACGAAGGTCGCTCCCGCCGGGACGAGGACGAGCGTCGTTCCCGTCGCGACGAAGAGGACCGTCGGTCCCGTCGGGACGCCGACGAGTACGCGCCGGTGGCCCGCCGCGAGGAGCGGACGTCGCGCCGCCGCCGCGACGACGACGAGGTCGAGGTGACCACCCGCCGGTCGCGGCCCCGGGTGGAGGCCCGCGCCCGGTACTCCGCGCCGCCGCTGAGCAGCGAGGCCCCCGAGGAGCCGTGGGACAGCCCGCGCCGCTGGGAGGCCGGCGACCCGGTCTCGGCCGCGCCCCGTTCCGCCGCGCCCCGGGACCCGGTCTCGGCCGCGCCGCGCGAGCCGATCTCCGCCGCGCCGCGCAGTGGCAGCGGTCGGCACAGCATCGAGGACGAGGAACCGGAGGAGGTTCCCGACTACTGGCGGCCCCCGGGCCGGTACGTCACCGACGAACTGCCCGTCGACGACACGCCGACCCTGGTCGACCTGGCCTCGCGGCGGGCCCGTAAGGCCTCCGACAAGGGACCGGCGCGGCGCGGCAAGCGGGCCAACGCCGACGCGGTCGACAGCGCGTACTGGGCCGGCCTGAGGGGTGAGGCGAAATGACGATGCGAACGACGGTGCCGCCGGTGGCCTGCGTCGGCGAGCCCCGGCTCACCGCCGGGTTCGCCGAGTTCGGCCGGCTCGACCGGTACGCCCACGAGGAGGTCCACGGCCCGATCGGCCCGATGGAACCGGCCAACCTTCTCCGGCTGGCCGAGAGCATGCAGCTCAAGGGCAAGGGCGGGGCGGGTTTCCCGTTCGCCAAGAAGCTCCGCGCGGTGCTGGAGTCCTGCGAGCGCCAGGACCTCTCGCCGGTGGTGGTGGTCAACGCCACCGAGGGGGAGCCGGCGAGCTGGAAGGACAAGGTGCTGCTCACCCGGGCCCCGCACCTGATCCTCGACGGCGCGGCGCTGGCCGCGTTCGCGCTGGACGCCGAGGAGATCGTCATCGGGGTGGCCGACGACGGCATCGGCCGCGAGTCGCTGACCCTGGCGCTGGAGGAGCGCCCGATGCCGGTACGGACCAGCATCGTCACCGTGCCGCACCGGTTCATCTCCGGTGAGGGCGGCGCGTTGATCAACGGCATCAACGGGTTGCCGCACATCCCGTCGGGCACCAAGAAGCGTTCCAGCGACTCGGGGGTCAGCGGGCTGCCGACGCTGCTCTCCAACGCCGAGACGTACTCGCAGCTCGCCGTCGCCGCCCGGCTCGGCCCGTACGAGTACGCGGCGCTCGGCACCGACGACGAGCCCGGTACCGTCCTGCTCACCGTCACCGGCGCGGCCGGCCGCCCGGCTGTGGTGGAGTGCGCCGCCGGTACGCCGCTGCGGGACGTGCTCGACCTCTGCGAGGTGCCGGAGGGGCCGGGCATCCTGATGGGCGGCTACCACGGCAAGTGGATCACCGCGGCGGCGGCGGACCGGGCCGAGGTGTCCCGCAAGGGGCTGGCCGCCGTCGGCGGCACCCTGGGCGCGGGCATCATCGTCCCGCTCGGCAAGGACACCTGCCCGCTGGGCGAGGCCGCCCAGGTGGTCCGCTACCTGGCCGGCGAGTCGGCCGGGCAGTGTGGACCGTGCAAGATGGGCCTGCCCGACCTGGCCCGCGCCGTCGACCTGGCGGTCTCCGGCAGCGCCCCGGTCGAGGTGGTCCGGGCCGCCGCCGGCGACGTCAAGGGCCGTGGCGCGTGCAGCCACCCCGACGGTACGTCCCGATTCGCCCTCTCCGCGATGGAGGTCTTCGCCGACGACCTGCGGCTGCACACCACCGGCGAGGGCTGCGGCCGACGGGTCAAGGGCGTGATGGGGCTGCCCGGCGCACCCGACGGCAACCCGCAGAAGCTGACCCTGGACTGGTCCCGCTGCGACGGCCACGGGCTCTGCGCCCACGTCGTACCGGACTTCATCCGGCTGGACGCCAACGGCTACCCCGCCTTCCCACCCACCCCGGTGCCGACCTGGCTGCGCGAGGGCGCGCAGAAGGCCGTCAAGGTCTGCCCCGAACTCGCGCTACGCCTGGTCAAGGCCGGCTGACCGCACCGAAAGGAGCCGGCGGATGCGGAAACGACCCGTCGTGGCCGCACTGCTGGCCACCACCCTGCTGGGTACGCTCTCCTGCACCGCCGGCGAGCCCGACGGCGCGGCACCACCCCGCCCGGTCGGCGTGACCCAACCCGCCGGGCCGGCTCCGACGGCTTCCGGCTCGCCGGGGGCGGGTGCGGTGCCATTGGGCATCCCGCCGGGGGCGGGCGCGGTGCCGTCGAGCATCCCGCCCGCGCCGGAGACGCTGCGTTTCACCGGGCGCACCCTGGACGGCAAGCCCTTCTCCGCCGCCGCGCTCGCCGGCCGGCCGGTGGTGCTCTGGTTCTGGGCACCCTGGTGCGCCACCTGCGCCAGCCAGGCCTGGACGGTCGCCGAGGTGGCCCCGGTCTACCGCGACACGGTACCGATCATCGGGGTGGCCGGCCTCGGCGAACAGCAGGCCATCCGGGACTTCGTCACCGAGTTCGAGCTGGCCCAGATGCCTACCCTCGACGACCGGGAGGGTGCCGTCTGGCGGCGCTTCGAGGTGGTGGAGCAGAGCACCTTCGTGATCATCGACCGCGACGGCCGAATCGTCCACCAGGGATTCCTCGACGGGGAGGCGCTCACCCGGCGACTCGCCCAACTCGCCGGCTGACCGGTGTTGTCGGCCCCGCTGCTGCTGGCGTTGACCGCCGGCATGCTCGGCGCGGTCAACCCGTGCGGCTTCGCGATGCTGCCGGCGTACCTCTCGGTCCTGGTCGTCGACCCGCCACCGGAGCGCGCCGCGTCACCGGACCGCGCGGGCGTCGCCGGTCGCGGCCTGCGCAGTGGGCGCGGGCCGTCCGGTGGTCGCGGCGGGGCCGGCGGTGGTCGCGGCGGATCCAAGGGCTGCGGCCGGCTCGGTGGGCGGGGCAGTCGCGACGAGGTCGGTCGGCGGGGTGCGGTGCGGCGGGCGCTGACCGCCGGTGCCGCGCTGACCATCGGGTACGTCCTGGTCTTCGGCGCCTTCGGGCTGGCGCTGGCACCGCTCACCGGTTGGCTGCGCCCCCGGCTGCCCTGGGTGACCCTCCTGCTCGGCCTGCTGCTGGTGGCCCTCGGCTGCTGGCTGCTCGCCGGCCGGCGACTGCCCGGCCCGCCCCGGTTCACCAGGGCACCCCGGCTGAGCCGGACCTGGCCGGCCATGACCCTGTTCGGCATGGCGTACGCGCTGACCTCGCTCACCTGCGCGATCGCCCCGTTCCTGGCGATCGTGGCGACCAGCTTCCAGGCCCGCTCCACGCTGCGCGGGCTGGCCCTGTTCGGGGCGTACGCGATCGGGATGGGTCTGGTGGTGACCGTGACCGCGCTCGGCGTCGCGCTGCTACGCGGCCATCTGGTGGCCCGGTTGCGCGGTGCCGGCGCGGTCGTGCCCCGGCTCGGCGGCGCGGTGCTGCTGGCCGCCGGCGGTTACGTCGCCTGGTACGGCTGGTACGAGCTGCGGCTGGCCGCCGGCCGACGCGACGCGGTGCACGACCCGGTGGTGACCGCCGCCGGCCGGGTCCAGCAGCAGCTGGTCGCCGCCCTGGACACCGCCGGCCCGGTCACCCTGGGCGTGCTGCTGGTGCTCCTGCTGGCGCTGGCCGCCGGGCCTGGGTGGCGGGCCCGTCCCGCCACTGCCGCCGGCGCTCCTGTGCCGGCCGGTGGTCCCGCCCGCCCGGACGATGGTTGGCCGGGCGGTGGCCGGGCGGACGGTGCCCGCCCGGACGGTGGCCGGGCGGGCGGGGAGGGGGCGGTCAGCGGGGGGTGAGGCGGTCGGTGCCGAGCCGGTCGCGTAGCACCTCGGGGATCAGCACCGAGCCGTCGGGCTGCTGGAACTGCTCCAGGATGGCCGGGAAGAGCCGGCTGGTGGCCAGCGCCGACCCGTTGAGGGTGTGCACGAACCGGGTCTGCTTGCCACCCGGCTCCCGGTAGCGGATGGCCGCCCGGCGGGCCTGGTAGTCCCCGGCCCAGGAGACCGACGAGACCTCCTTGTACTTGCCGGTGCTTGGCATCCACACCTCGATGTCGAGGGTCTTCTTCATCGACGCGCTGGCGTCACCGGCCGACAGCAGGCTGCGCTGGTAGTGCAGGCCCAGCTTCTCGACCAGGCTCTCCGCGTGGGCGAGCATCTCCTCCAGCGCCGCGTCGGCCTGCTCGGGCAGGGTGAACTGGAAGATCTCCACCTTGTTGAACTGATGCCCCCGCACGGTGCCGCGCTCGTCCGAGTGCGAGCCGGCCGCCTCCCGCCGGTAACACGGGGTGTACGCGAACGCCTTCAGCGGCAGCTTCGACGTCTCCAGGATCTCGTCCTGGTACGCCCCGAGGATCGCCGTCTCCGAGGTGGGCAGCAGGAACTGCCCGCGCGGGGCGGACTCCCGGTCCAGGTGGTAGACGTCGTCGTAGAACTTGGGGAACTGGCCGGCGGCGAAACCGGCGGTGTCCAGCAACAGGTGCGGCGGGAGCAGGAACTCGTAACCGGCCCGCACGTGCTCGTCGATGAACCAGTTGAGCAGCGCCCACTCCAGACGGGCGCCCATCCCGGTGTACATCCAGAAACCGGAACCGCCGAGCTTGACGCCCCGCTCGTGGTCGACCAGCCCGAGCATCCGGCTCAGCTCCACGTGGTCGCGGACCTGCTCGATGGCCGGCGGCGCACCGAAGGTCTTCACCACCCGGTTGGCCTCCTTGCCGCCGGGGACCACGTCGTCGGCGGGCAGGTTGGGCAGCTCGCTCATCCGGCCCCGCAACCGGGACTGGACCTCGTCGAGCTGGGCCTCCAACTCGGCGACCTGCTTGCGCCCCGGGTCCGGGGCGGGCGGCTCGGTGCCGGCCCGCTTGGCCGCCGCGTACGCCCGGGCGTCGGCCTTGCGGCGCTGCCGTTCGGCGTCGATCTCGGTGATCAGGGCGCGCCGGTCCCGGTCGAGCTGCCCGATCTCGTCCAGGGCGGCGGTGACCTCGGCCGGATCGAGCCGCTTTGCCAACGCGGTCGCGACCGCCTCGCGATCCTTCCGGATCAACTCCATGTCGAGCATGCTGCTCGTACGCCTCCGTCCGGACGTCCAGGTGACCAACCCCCCGATGCTACCGCCCGCCGCCAGGTGGCGATGACCCAGCACGGGGCCGGCCAAGAGCGTTCGATCCTCCGGTGGCCGCCCGGCGGTGGGCGCTGGTGTCGTCCGGCGGTGGGTCAGGGGCGGGGGCCTCGTTGTTGTCCGCGCGCCTGGTCCGGGTGCCAGGGCTGCTGGTACTGCGCGTTCGGGTTCCAGGGCGGGCTGGCTGGCGTAGTGGAGCTTGACGCTTCGGCGTACGGGTGTCCGGGGTAGCTCGGCAGTCTGGCGGCGGCGACCTCGGCCGCTGTCGGCTGGGCGGCGGGCTCGGTGGATGTGAGTTTCTGGAGCTGTTCGGGGGTGGGTCGGTTCGCCTTCAGGGCGAGGTAGCGGGTGTGCGCGTCGTGGCTGCTCGGCGGTGGGGCATAGCTGTCCCAGCCGTACTCGATGATTTTCATGAGTTCCATGTCGCCCGGGTTCTTTACCTGGCCCCGCCCGATGTTCTTGAGCCGTCTACCGATGTTGACGGTGCCGATCCCGTCCACATCGACGGTACAACGGGCGCTGGGTTCTGCCTCTCCGTGCCTTTTCTTGGCCTCGGCCATCGCGAGCGCATTGTCCTCGGATCGGTGGAACGTTCGTTGGCCGTTCCGCAGTGCGGTGCTCGTATCCGGGAGGTGGCCGTTCTGGAACAGTTCGTTTCGCAGCAGCGGTGGCATGTCCCGTGGCCCGCCGTGCGAGCCCCTTTTCTCGGGGTTGTTGTAGTGGCGTAGATTTTTTGCGAACCGGATCTCGGCCGCGTCCAGCCCGTCCACCTTGACTTGGAGCTTTCCCGCGGTGACGACGATGTGCCCATTCGTGCGAAGTCTACGGTAGGTTTTCGCCCATTCCGCCCACTCTTCGGACGTCTTTCGCTTCGCCACGTTCGTTCTCCTTGACCGCACACGTAGAGACTCCTACCTACCGATCCTATGTCGATGGTGTGTCTTGCGTTGGAGGAGACCTCCGTCCCTCAGCACGGAGAGATAGTCAGAGGTGGATGGGCATCAGGACGGAGAAGGTGCCCGGCCGGGTGGGACGGCGGATCGCCAGCGGGGTGACCGGGCCGTCCAGCTCCAGGACCAGCTGGGCGTCGCCGGCGGCGTCCAGCGCGTCGAGCAGGTACCCCTTGTTCACCCCGATCCGCAGCTCACCGTCTGCCACGCTGGCCTCGGCCGGCGTCAGGGGCCGTAGTCCGTCGTGGGCGTCCACACCCAGCACGGTCAGCGGATGGGCAACCCCGTCGTGCTCCCGGACCACGACGGGAACCGCGTGCAGCGCGGCCCGCAGAGCTGGCACGTCGAAAGGTATCCGGCGGACCTCTCGGTCGTCGACGGTACGTCGCAGCAGCCGGCGGTAGTCCGGGAAGTCGTACGGCAGGGCGGTGGCCCGGATCGTCCGGTCGCCCACCACGGCCGCGACGGTGGGCGGCGCGATCTCCACGCTGACCGTACCGTCGGGGCCCGTGGCCAGCAGGGCGCGCAGCTCGTCCACCGCACCGAGCGGGAGCAGCGCGCGCACCGCCGCCCCGGCCACCCGCGCGGGGGTACGGGCCACCGCCAGCCGGTGCCGGTCGGTGGCGACCAGGCGTACCTCGTCGGAGTCGACGTCGACCAGCACCCCGGCGAGCATCGGCAGATCGGGGTCGACGCCGGCGGCGAAGCGCACCGCGTCGACGGCGGCGGCCAACTCGGCCCCGGACAGCACCAGCCGGGTGGTCGACGCGGCCCCGACCGGTTCCAGCAACGCCCGCACCCGGGCCAGCTCCCGTCGGGCGTCGGTCAACCCGTCCTCCAACCGGCGCAGGTGCGCGTCGAGCAGCCGATGTACGGCGGCCGGCTCGTCGCGTCGGCGCAGCGCGGCGGCGATGTCGGCCAGCGGCATGCCGACCCGGCGCAGCCCGGCCACCAGGCGGGCCGGCAGCACCTGCTCGTCGGCGTACCAGCGGTAGCCGGTGGCCGGGTCGACAAGCGCTGGCGTCAGGATGCCGGAGCGGTCGTAGAACCGCAGGGCGCTCACGCTCAGCCCGCTGGCGCGGGCGAACTCGCCGATGCTGTGCAGGTCGCCTCCCACACCGGCCGATCCTGCCACCTCGACCAGGTCGAGGGTCCACCCCGCACCCGTCACTCACCCCGCCCGCCGCCCGCGCGGTGCTCGCTGCCGCCGGGGCGGTGAGAGGGGTTCCCTTCTCTACCGAAAGCGTTAACAGGGGGCCCTTCCTTACTCCAGGGTGCGGAAGGTTAGGCCGGCGCGGGTGAGGCGGTGTAGGAGGTGGTCGCCCATGGCGGCGACCGGGGTGAGCTGGCCGGCGGTGGGTGGCAGGTCGTCCAGGGCGAGGCAGAGCGCGGACTCGGCGAGCATCTTCGCCGTCTCGTCGTAGCCCGGGTCGCCACCGGCGACCTCGGTGACCACCCGACGGCCACCACCGGCGCCGACGAACCGGACGGTGAACCACGACTTCGCCCGCTGCTGCGGTGTGGGGCCCTGCCCGGAGGCCAGCCGTCCGAACAGCCAGCGTCGGGTCGTTGGCAGCTTCACCAGCGCCAGCAGGCCGCCCAGCCCGACCGCGCCGGCCAGCACGGCGGGCAGCCGCTTGACCGAGACGAAGTGCCGGTAGCGGAAGTCCGGGCCGTACTCCGGGCAGGCCGCCGCCGACCGGCGGACCACCTGCGGGTCGATGGTCGGCAGCGGGACCGCCCAACCCCCGGTCTCCGCCGACCGACCGATCCTGCCCGGTACGGCCCGCACCCGCCGGTCGTCCGGGCGCGGCTCGACGGCCTTCCGCTCGCGGGCCGCCCGGCTGGCCTGCGCGGTACGGGAGAGCGCGGTCAGCGCCGAGTGGTACGTCCCGGCGGAGAACCGACCACCGCCGCGGAGGTACCCGTCGACGGTGATCGGCACCCCGTCGGGCAGTTTCGTGACGGTGAACCAGACCCCCAGGTCGTGCGGGATCGAGTCGAAGCCGCAGGCGTGCACCAGCCGGGCCCCGGTGCGCAGCGCCTCGGCGTGGTGCCGCACGTACATCAGGTCGACGAACTCCGGCTCACCGGTGATGTCCAGGTAGTCCGTGCCGGCCTGGGCGCAGGCGGCCACCAGTGGCTCGCCGTGGTGCACGTACGGGCCGACCGTGCTGGCCACCACCCGGGCGCTGCGGGCCACCGTACGCAGCGAGTCTGCGTCGGTGACGTCGGCGGTGAGCAGCGGCAGCTCCGCCAGGCGGGGCTCGATGCCGGCCAACCGGTCCCGTACCCCGGCGAGCTTCTCCGGGTTTCGCCCGGCCAGCGCCCACCGCAGGTCGGCCGGGGCGTGCCGGGCCAGGTACTCGGCGGTGAGCGCGCCGGTGAACCCGGTCGCGCCGAACAGGACAAGGTCGTACGGCCGGTCGTCACGCATCCACCGAGTCTGCCACCCCGCCGCCGACCCGGCCGGATGATCGGACCGCGCCGATCTGCCGGAACGCCCAGGGCGCCGGGCGGCCCACCGGCCGGGCCGTGAGCCTCCGGTGCCGCCTGCCGGTCGGGGGTCGGTGCCGGTGCCGCCTGTCGGTCGGGCCGAGAAAAATGTGGCGCCGGCTGAAACCGGGATCGGGGTCCGGGCGTCGTGAGGGTGAAGCTCCCGCTTCCACAGTAGATTCACCACTGCGGTCGGCCGCAGTGCCGACGAGGAGACGTGAAATGTCGATCAAGCGATGGATCGCCGGTGCCGGACTGGTGGCGCTTACCGGTGCGCTGGGGGCGTGCGGCGCGGACGCGCCGGCGACCGACTCGACCCCGGCGCAGGAGGTGGCGTTGACCCAGTCGGCCACGCCGCCACAGGAGGCGACTGCGAGTTCGTCGGCTGCCCCGTCGGAGCAGGCACCGTCAGAGGCGGCCCCGACCCGGTCGGTCGCGCCGAAGGACGACGCGCCGAAGCCGGCGGAAGCCGTCCCGCCGGTGCTGACCGGGAAGCGGTGGGGAACGATCGTCCGGGTCGACTCGTTCGAGGGCGGGCTGTCGTTGCTCGACGGCGGGCGCCTGACCGAGGTCGACGGGGACGAGGGCCGGCAGCTGTTCGCGCCGACCCCGCTCGGCGGGAAGAAGTACCTGATCAAGTCCTACCAGCGCGGCAGCACCAGCCCGCTCTGCTGGCGGGTGCACAACCCCAACACCAACGAGCCACTGAGCGTCCGGGGTGCCACCTGCAACGCCAACGACCGCAACCAGCAGTTCGTGATCGACCCGGACAAGCGGGGTGATGCCACGGTGTACCTGATCAGCAACCAGTCGGCGTACCTGCGGACCTCGGCCAGCAACGGTCTGATCATGGAAGAGTTGGGCGACAACCCGCCGGTCAGCTACTTCAAAATCAACGACAACGGGGCCGCGCCCCGAAACTGATCGTCGACCCGGTCGGGTCGCACCACGCCCCAGGATCCGCTGCGGGCGGGGCGGGGGGCCCGACCGGGCCACGTCGGGCTGCCGGCTGGCAGCGCCGAGTGCCGCCACCGGACGGTGACCGTACCGGAACAACCGGACAGGTAGAGGGCATGATCGATGCGTGATGCCGAGGAGTTCGACGCGTTCTACACGTCGTCGGCTCAGCGCCTGCTGGGGTAGGTGTACGCGATGCTCGGCAACCGGACCGACGCGGAGGACGCGGTCGCCGAGGCGTACGCCCGGGCCTGGGACCGGTGGTCCACCGTGCGCGAGTGCGACAGCCCGGAGGCCTGGGTACGCACCGTCGCCTACCGCATCGCGGTGAGCGCCTGGCGGCGGACGGTGAACCGGCTCCGGGCCCACCACCGGCAGACCGTCGACCAGCACCTCGACGGGATCTCCGTCGACCACGTGGCACTCGTCGCCGCGCTGCGCCGCATCCCCGCTGACCAGCGTCGGGTGGTGGTCCTGCACCATCTGGTCGGCCTCAGCGTCACCGAGATCGCCACCGAGATCGGCAGCAACCCGAACACCGTCAAGACCTGGCTCGTCCGTGGCCGCCGGGACCTGGCCGCCCACCTGAGGGTGGGCGGGCGCGAGGAGTACGGCGCAGCGGAGCCCCGCGGTCGTGACCGGAAGGCGACGCCGCACCAGCGCGCGGGCGGAAGGAGGAACGATGGCACCTGACGACAACCTTGACGAGGCGCTGCGGGAACTGGCCCGACACGCCCGGCAGACCGGTCGGGTCGCCACCGCCTCCGACGTCCGCCGCCGCGGCGACACGCGCCGTCGGCGTCGGTACGGCGCGACCGCCGTACTCGGGGTCGTGCTGCTCGGGGCGGTGGGGGTCGGCATCGCCGGGTTCGCCGGCCGACCGCCCGACACCCTGCCGGCCGGGCCGACCGCCGTCCCGTCCCGGTCGGCTCCGCTACCGTCGCTGCCGACGCCGAACCTCGCTCGACCGACGCCGACCCCGACCGGCAGCGCGCCTGTCGACACTGCGCCGACCGGCGGCACCGCGAGCGGCAGCGCCCCGACCGGTGCCGCTCCGGCCACCAGCGCCGGCACCTCGGCCTCGACGCCCGCCGCCGAGGTGGATCCGCTCAAGCTCGCCCGGCGTCAGTACGCCGTCGTCCGGACGGGCGCTTTCGAATCGGCGGTCTCCCTGCTCGACGACGGCCAACTCGGCGAGGTCGACGGTGACGAGGGACGCAGCCTCTTCGTCTTCCTCCCGCAACCGGACGGCAGCTACCTGATCCGTACCGCCGAGCCGGACAGCGCCGGGACCAGGCACTGCTGGCAGGTCGGCGCGGGTGGCGGCACGCCGCCGATCGTGGCGGCGCGGTGCGTACCGACCGACCCGGCACAGCAGTTCACCATCGGGACCGGCCCGACGGCGGACGGCGACCGCACCCACACCATCGGCAACGGGTCCGCGTTCCTCCGACACTCCAGCCAGTTGGGGCTGGTGCTGGCCGAGGCCGACGCGGCGGACGCGGACACGGTGTTCCGGTTCGTCGACAACGGGGCGGCACCACGGTGAGTCGGACACCCCGCGCCAGGCCCGACCGGTCAGCCGGCCGCCTCCTGCGGGGCGAAGACCACCCGTACGCAGCCGTCGGCGCGGGTCCGGAACAGGTCGTACCCGAGCGGCCCCTGCTCCAACGGCAGCCGGTGGGTGGCCAGGTGCTCGGTCCGTACCTCGTCGCGGGCCATCAGCTCCAGCAGCCGTGGCACGTACCGCTGACCGTTCTGGCGGGAGCCCCGGACGGTGAGTCCCTTGTGCAGCACCGCACCGAGCGGGAACGCGTCGACGAACCCGGAGGCCGCGCCGAGGACGGCCACCGTCCCGCCCTTACGGCAGGCGTGCACCGCCTCCCGGACCGCCGGTGCGTCCCCCGCCGGCCGGCCGCCGAGCCGGGCAGCGAAGGACCGAGCCCGCGGCCCGCCCTCCCCGGCCGCCTCCACGCACACGTCCGGCCCCCGCCCCCCGCTGCGTTCGCGCAGCTCGGCGGCGACATCGGTACGCCCCAGATGCAGCGTCTCCACCCCGACGGCACGCTCGACCATCCGGAGCCGGTCGTCGTACCGGTCGACCACGATCACCCGTTCCGCGCCGCGCATCAGGGCCGCCAACGCGGTCAACTGGCCGACCGCCCCCGCGCCCCAGACCGCCACCACGTCACCCGGGCCCACCCCACCCAGGTCGGCACCGAGCCAGCCGGTCGGGGCGGCTTCCGAGGCGAACACCGCCCGGTCGTCACTGACCCCCTCCGGCACCCCGAAGGCACCCACATCGGCGTACGGGACCCGGACGTACTCGGCGTGGGAGCCGGCGAAGCCGCCGGCCGAACGCGGGTGCCCGTAACACCCGGCGGCCGGTGCGCCCCACGGCGGTTCGGCCACCATCGCCTCGGCGCTGCTGCCGTTGTCACAGCAGGAGTAGAGCCCACGCCGGCAGTACCAGCACCGTCCGCAGGAGACGGTGGAACAGACCACCACCCGGTCGCCGACCCGGTGCCGGCTCACCTCCGGACCGACCTCGACCACGTCGCCGAGGAACTCGTGCCCGAGGGCCTCCCCGACGCCGGGCGCCGGCTGTCCGCCGGTCAGCATCGGCAGCTCGGCCCCGCAGGCGGCGCTGCGCCGAACCCGGACGATGACATCATGGGCGTTGCGCAGCTCCGGGTCCGGGACCTGGCGTACCACCAGACCGTCGCCGCCGTCCCAGCACAGTGCCCGCATCACCACACCCCCGGTCCGGCCCCGTCCGGCCGGTCCATCGACGATCGGTCCGACCGCAGCAGCTCACCGGTCTCGGCGAGCTGCTTGACCTGCCGCAACGCCTGCCGAACCAACCGTGCGGGATCGTCACCCACCAGGTGCGCGGCCAGCCCGGCCGGTACCCCGGGCCGCCACCGCGCGGCCAACTCGGTGCCCCGTTCCCCGGGTGCCGAACCCACCCGCACCTCCACCGCCCCGTCGAGCTGACGTAGCGGTGCCGGCCAGACCCCGCCCGGCAGCACCTGGGCGGGCGGCCGGTCCACGGTCACCACCTGCCATTGGCCGGACGCGTCGGCACTTCGCCGGCCGGTGGTGCGTCGGCGGTGCCGCCGGCCGGTGGCGTGTTGGCGGTGCTGCCGGCCGGCGGCGACCAACGCCCGACCCGCCGCCATTCCGACGATCGTCGCCGCGAGCATCATCCCGCCCCGGGTCGAACGTCTCATCCGTCACCACCTGCCCTCCGGTCGTGCCAGCTGTCCGGACGTGCCCTGCTCTCGTGTCCAAGGGGTGTCCGGCTCCTCCAGCATCGGTCCGGTGGGGGTGAGACCGGCTCCCCCCGAAGGGGTGAAGCGAGACCGGTCGGGTATCCGCCTGTCCGCACCCGTGACGCGTCCCTGGGGGAGGGTCGGATGCCGTCGGACCAGCACAGTGCTCTGTCGGACCAGCACGGTGCTCTGTCGATACCACTGCTGGCCTCCCGGCTGACCCCGCCCGTGCCGCGCGGACCGGTGCTCGCCCGCACGCGCCTGTTGAGGCGGCTGGACGCCGACGGCGCACCGGTCACCCTGGTCTCGGCCCCGGCGGGCTGGGGCAAGACCACCCTGCTCGCCTCCTGGGCCCGCACCGGCGCGGTTCCGGCTGGCCCTGTCGGCCCCGTCGGTTCCGTTGGCCCCGTCGGTTCCGTTGGCCCCGTCGGTTCCGTTGGCCCCGTTGGCCCCGTGGGCCCCGTGGGCCCCGTGGGCCCCGCTGGCCCCGCTGGTCCCGTTGACCCCGCTGGTCTGGCTGATCCGGCTGGTCCCGTTGACCTTGCTGGCCCCGTTGGCTTGGCTGGTCCGGCTGGTGTCGGCTGGCTGTCGGTGGAGGTCGGCGACACCGGTGAGCGGTTCTGGGCGTACCTCATCGGCGCATTGACCGGGGCGACCGGTACCGACGGTGGGTCGGATGGTGTCGGTGGGGTGGCGGGTCGCGGTGCGCTGGTCGGTCTGCCCGGCCCCGCGCGGCTCGAAGCCCTGGCCGGGATGCTTGCCGCCGCCGACCGACCGACGGTGCTGGTCCTGGACGATCTGCACCGGGTCACCGAACCGGCGGTGTTCGCCGGGTTGGAGTTCCTGTTGCGGCATGCCGAGGGTCGGCTGCGCCTGGTCGTCGGCGCGCGTACCGGGCTGTTCCCGGCCCTGCACCGGCTGCGGCTGACCGGTGAGCTCAACGAGATCGGCCCCGCCCAGCTCGCCTTCACCGACGACGAGGCCGCCGACCTGCTCGTCGCACACGGTGTCCGCCTGTCGGCGGAGATGGTATGCAGGTTGCGCGAACGTACCGGGGGTTGGGCGGCGGGTCTGCGGTTCGCGGCCCGGGCGGTAGGCGGCCACCCCGACCCGGGCCACTGGGTCACCCGCTTCGGCGGTGACCACCCGGACGTGGCCGGGTACCTGCGCGCCGAGGTGCTCGACGGTCTCGGCCCCGGTGAACTCGACCTGCTGCGCCGGTGTGCGGTCACCACGGCCGTCCGCGCCGACCTCGCCGCCGCGCTCACCGGCCGGACCGACGCCGAACAGCTGCTGGCCACGCTGGCCCGCGACGGTGGCGTCCTGCACCAGGACGACAGCGATCCACCCTGGTACCGCTGCCATCCGCTGCTGACCGACCTGCTCCGTACCGAGGTGGACCGACTGCCCGAGGAGGAGGTTCGCGACCTGCACCGGCGGGCCGCCGACTGGTACGCCGGCCACGGGTGGCCCGCCGAGGCCCTCCGGCACGAACCGCTGGCCGGCACGGTGCGGGTCGAGCCGGTCACCGGGTCGGTGCCAGCCGCCTCGGCCCACCCGGCTGCCTCGGCCCACCCGGCCGCCTCGGCCCACCCGGCCGAGCCGGCCGCCGGGCTGGTCGAGGCGCTGACCGAGCGGGAGTTGACCATCCTGCGGTACCTGCAGAGCATCCTGTCCAACGTGGAGATCGCCGGTGAATTGTCCGTGTCGGTCAACACGGTCAAGACCCACGTCCGCAACATCTACCGCAAGCTCGACGCCACCCGCCGCCGGGAAGCGGTCCGCCGCGCCCGCGAACTTCGGCTGATCTGAGGCCGGGCACGCCGTCGCATGCTGTGACCTGCATCGATGGCTTGGTGCGGTGCGGAGTGCCCGGACCGGCGCGTCCGGTGCGGCTGGGAAGGGCGTGACAGCCGTGTCGGCGATGCGCGATCATGTCCCCGCGACCGGACGACGACAGCCGGTGACGAGGTGGACGATGGGTGCTCAGCGGGAGACCATGGCGGGCGAACCGGCCGACAAGGGCCTTGCCGGCGAACCGGCCGGCGAAGACCTGGGTGGCGAGCGGGCCGACGAGGGCCTTGCCGGCGGATCGGCCGACGGAGACCTTGCCGGCGGATCGGCCGACGGAGACCTTGGCGGCGAACGGCCCCCGGCGGGGCCGCGGGTCGCCAGGAGCCGGTGGCGGGGTGCCGCGCCGCGGGCGGTACGCCTGCTCCGGCACGAGTGGAGCCTGGCCGCGCTCGGGGCGGTGGCGCTGGCGGTGCTGATGACCTGGCCGACCCTGCGTCATCCGGCCTCGACGATCCCGCAGGACACCGGGGACCCGACCCTGCAGGCCTGGCAGGTCGCCTGGGGCGGGCATGCCCTGCTCACCGAGCCGTGGAACCTGTGGCACTCCAACACGTTCTTCCCGGAGCGCTACACCTACGCCTACTCCGACACCCTGCTCGGGTACGCCCCGTTCGGCATGTTCGGTGCCGGCCCGGAGGCGGCGGTTGTCCGCTACAACCTGCTCTACGTGCTGGTCCACGCGTTGGCGTTCTTCGGGGCGTACGTGTTGTGTCGGCAGTTGGGGGCCGGGCGCGCCGGGGCGGCGGTGGCCGGGGCGGCGTTCGGGTACGCCCCGTGGAAGCTCGCCCAGGCCGGGCACCTGCACGTGCTGAGCATGGGCGGGATCGCGTTGGCCCTGGCCATGCTGGCCCGGGGGCACGGCTGGTCGCTGCGCGACGGGTACCGGCCCGAGCGGGCCCGGCCGGGCTGGGCGGTGGCCGGCTGGCTGACCGCCGCCTGGCAGGTGAGCATCGGCTTCGGCATCGGCCTGCCCTTCGTGTACGTGCTGGCGTTGCTCTGCCTCGGCACGCTGGCCGGATACGGGATCAGCCGGTGGCGGCGCGGTGTCTGGCCGGTGTTCCCGCGCCAACTGCTGGTGGCCGACCTGGCCGGTGGGCTCACCTTCGCCGCGGTGACCCTGCTGCTGGCCGCGCCGTACTTCGAGGTGGTGGCGCGGCACCCCTCGGGGCGGCGTACGGTCGAACAGATCGCGATGTTCTCCCCGCCGTTGCGCGGGTTCCTCGTCGCTCCGCCGGAGTCCTGGTTGTGGGGCGAGCGGCACGCGGCGGCCCGCGAGGGGCTGGGTTTCGCCGTCGAGATGACCCTGCTGCCGGGGGTGGTGCTGGTCGGGTTGGCTGCCGCCGGGCTGTTCCTGTCCGCCTGGCGGATCCGGCACCGGGTGGCGCTGGCCGCCGCCGTGCTGGTCAGCGTGGCGCTGGCGGCGGGCAGCACCCTGTTCGGTGACGGCCGACCCGGCTACGTGACGCTGATGGAACACCTGCCCGGCTGGGACGCGCTGCGTACGCCGGGCCGGCTGGTGCTCTGGACCACGCTGCTGCTCGGGGTGCTGGCCGCCGGCGCGCTGACCGTACGCCAGGAGGATGCGCGACCGGTCCGGTGGTGGCAGCGGCCGGCGCGGCTGGTGCTGGTCGTACCGCTGCTGTTGGTCCTGCTCGAAGGGGTGAACCGCACCCCGCACGCGGAGGTCCCGCCGCAGCCGGCGGCGCTGCGCGGGCTGACCGGGCCGGTGCTGGTGCTGCCCAGCGAGGGGACCCGCGAGTACCACGTCATGCTCTGGTCCACCGACGGGTTCCCCGACCTGGTCAACGGCGGGGCGTCGTTCGTGCCGCCCAGCCAGGACCGGTTACGGGCGGTCAGCACCGCCTTCCCGGATCCGCAGGCGGTGGCCGAGCTGCGGGCCGCCGGGATCCGCACGGTGGTGGTGCTGACCTCCTACGTGCCGGGCACCGTCTGGCAGGACGTGCCGGGTCGACCGGTGAGCGGGCCGGGTGTCCGGGTCGAGCAGCGCTCCGACGGCATCGTGTACCACCTGGAGTGAGCCCGTCGGTGATCGACGGCGGCTGCCGACCGCCGGTTGTCGAAGCGCTTTCACAGCAGGTCATCCATCGATTAAAGTGAGCATGCTTCTCGGCTGTGGGAGCCGACGTGCCGAGCGGGGAGCCAGGGCAGCCCCCGCGCACCGCCGCTGTCACCGGGCCCGGTCGGGCACCGGTCGTCGGCGTCACTCCCCGTTCCCCCGTACCCCCTCCGGGGTGCATCCGAGAGGAAGCGCAGATGCGGAGAAGTCTCGCCGGCGCGGTGGCATCCGTGCTGGCCCTGGCCACGGCGGTGGTGGCCGTTCAGCTCACCGTCGCCCCCGTCGGCCCGGCCGTGGCGGCCGTCAGTGAGCCGTACACCTGGAAGAACGTCCGGATCGACGGCGGTGGCTTCGTCCCCGGTATCGTCTTCAACCCCACCGAGAAGGACCTGATCTACGCCCGGACCGACATCGGCGGCCTGTACCGCTGGGAGCAGGCCAGCCAGTCGTGGCGGCCGCTGCTGGACTGGGTGGGTTACGACAAATGGGGCTGGAACGGCGTGCTCAGCGTCGCCACCGACCCGGTGCAGACCAGCCGGGTGTACGCCGCCGTCGGCATGTACACCAACGACTGGGACCCGAACAACGGGGCGATCCTGCGCTCGGCCGACAAGGGTGCCACCTGGCAGGCCACCGAGCTGCCGTTCAAGGTCGGCGGGAACATGCCCGGCCGGGGGATGGGGGAGCGGCTGGCCGTCGACCCCCACCGCAACAGCACCGTCTACTTCGCGGCCGAGGGCGGCAACGGCCTGTGGCGCAGCACCGACTCCGGGGCGACCTGGGCGAAGGTGGCGAACTTCCCCAACGTCGGCAACTACGTCGCCGATCCCACCGACAGCACCGGCTACCAGAGCCAGAACCAGGGCCTGACCTGGGTGGCCTTCGACAAGAGCACCGGTACGGCGGGCAGCGCCACGCAGACCATCTACGTCGGGGTCGCCGACAAGCAGAACCCGGTGTACCGCAGCACCAACGGCGGCAGCAGTTGGGAGCGGATCCCCGGGCAGCCGACCGGCTACCTGGCCCACAAGGGGGTGGTGGACCACGTCGGCGGGCACCTCTACCTGGCCACCAGCGACACCGGCGGCCCGTACGACGGGGCCAAGGGTGACGTCTGGAAGTTCACCCGGTCCACCGGCGCCTGGACCCGGATCAGCCCGATCCCGTCCAGCAGCAGCGACGCGTACTTCGGCTACTCCGGCCTGACCATCGACCGGAAGAACCCGAACACCCTGATCGTGGCCACCCAGATTTCCTGGTGGCCGGACGCGATCTTCTGGCGGACCACCGACGGGGGCGCGACCTGGAGCCGGATCTGGGACTGGGGCAGCTACCCGGAACGCGTCAAGAAGTACAAGATGGACATCAGCTCGGTGCCCTGGCTGGACTTCGGGGCCAACCCGCAGCCACCGGAGGAGACGCCGAAGCTCGGCTGGATGAACGAGTCGGTGGAGATCGACCCGCACAACCCCGACCGGTTCCTGTACGGCACCGGCGCGACCATCTACGGCAGCACCGACCTCACCAAATGGGACACCGGCGGCCAGCTCACCATCACACCGATGGTCAAGGGGCTGGAGGAGACCGCGGTGCTCGACCTGGTCAGCCCGCCGTCCGGGCCGCCGCTGGTCAGCGCGCTCGGTGACATCGGTGGCTTCCGCCACGACAACCTCGACGCGGTGCCGGCCAAGATGTTCACCCAGCCGGTCTTCACCAGCAGCACCAGCCTGGACTACGCCGAGGCCAACCCGGCGGTGATGGTCCGGGCCGGCAACTTCACCGACGCCGACCGCCCCAACGACAGCCACGTGGCGTTCTCCACCGACGGCGGGGCCAACTGGTTCCAGGGCACCGAACCCGGTGGGATCAACAACGGCGGTACGGTCGCCGCAGCGGCCAACGGCAGCCGGTTCGTCTGGGCCCCCGGCGACCCCGGCCAGCAGGTCGTCCACTCGGTGGGCTTCGGCAACTCGTGGACCGCCTCGACCGGCGTACCGGCCAACGCGACAGTCGAGTCCGACCGGGTCGACCCGAACCGGTTCTACGCCGTCAGCGGCGGCAAACTGTACGTCAGCACCAACGGTGGGGTCAGCTTCACCGCCTCGGCGGCCACCGGACTGCCCACCGAGGGCGTCAAGTTCAAGGCGGTACCCGGTCAGCAGGGCCACCTGTGGCTGGCCGGTGCGGGTGGGCTGTGGCGGTCCACCGACTCCGGGGCCAGCTTCACCAGGCTGGGTGGCGTCACGCAGGCGTACAACGTGGGCTTCGGCAAGGCGGCACCGGGGCGGTCGTACCCGGCGCTGTTCCTCTTCGGCACCGTCGACGGTCAACCCGGCCTGTACCGCTCGGACGACACCGGCGCGAGCTGGGTACGGATCAACGACGACCAGCACCAGTACGGCAACGCGGGCGAGGCGCTGACCGGTGACCCACGGGTCTTCGGCCGGGTCTACCTGGGCACCAACGGCCGGGGCATCCTGGTCGCCGACCGGCAGGGCGGCCCCACCACCCCGCCCACGACGCCCCCGACGACCCCGCCCACCACGCCCCCGACGACGCCCCCGACCACCCCGCCGACCACGCCGCCGACGACGCCCCCGACGACGCCGCCCACGACCCCACCCACCACCCCGCCGACGACCCCGCCGTTGCCCACCACGCCGGGGCCGATCACCGGCTGTCGGGCCACCTACACGGTGACCGGATCCTGGTCCGGCGGCTTCCAGGGTGAGGTGACCGTCCGCAACTACGACGACACCGGCATCATCGGCTGGACGGTGACCTGGACGTTCGCCAACGGCCAACGGGTCAACCAGAGCTGGGGCGGCACGGTCGTCCAGGACGGTGCCGGGGTCACCGTGACCAACGCGAGCTACAACGGCGTACTCGCCCCCGGTGCCAGCACGACCTTCGGGTTCCTGGCCAGCTGGACCGGCACCAACGGCGTACCCACCCCCACCTGCACCTCCCGTCGCTGAGGCCCGCCCCGGTAAGGAAGGGCCCCCTGTACATCAGAAAGCGATAACAGGGGGCCCTTCCTTACCGGGGTCAGAGGGTGACGGGGAGGGTGTTCAGCCGCCAGGTGCCCGGGTCGGGGGCGCGTTGGGCGTCGGCCGGGGCCAGAGCCAGGTCGGGGAAGCGGCCCAGCAGCGCGTCGAGCGCCACCTCGGTCTGCACCCGGGCCAGCGCCGCGCCGAGGCAGAAGTGCGGCCCGTGGGCGTACGCGAGGTGGGCGGTCCGGTCGAGGACGCGGGCCAGGTCGAGCCGGTCCGGGTCGGCGAAGACCCGTGGGTCACGGTTGGCCGCGACGATCGCGACGGTGACCGCCGTGCCCACCGGCACCGGTACCCCGTCGATCTCGACCTCCTCGGCGGCGAACCGGGGCACGGTCAGCAGCTGCGGCGGAGCCCACCGGGTCAGCTCCTCGACGGCCCGGGGCATCAGCTCCGGGTCGGCCCGCAGCGCGGCGAGCTGCCCGGGGTGGGTGAGCAGGGCGTGCACCGAGTTGGTGACCAGGTTCGTCGGTGTCTGCCCGGCGAGCACCACGTGCCAGACCAGGCTGACCAGCTCGGTCTCGGTGAGCCGGTCGCCGTCGGTGTCGCGTACCCGGATCAGGTCGGTGACCAGGTCGTCGCCGGGCTCGTCGCGGCGGTGGGCGACCAGCGACCGGGCGTTGTCGATGATCGCCGGTAGCGCCGCCACGAACCCCTGGCCGTCTCCGGAGGACACCGCGACCCCGAACGCCCGCCACGGGGCCCGGTCCGCGTCGGGTACGCCGACCAGCTCGCAGATCACCTCCATCGGCAGCGGTCGGGCCAGGTTCGGCACCAGGTCGGACACCCCGCCCTCGGCCCGCCGGATGACCTCGTCGAGCAGGCCCGCCACGATCGAGGCGATCCGGGGTCGCAGCACGGCGGCGCGCCGGGCGGTGAACGCCGGGGCGACCAGGCGGCGCAGCCGGCCGTGCTCCGGCCCGTCGATCTCCATGGTGCGCAGGTACGGTCGGTACTCCTCGGGCACGCCCGGTCGCAGGTAGCTCTCGGTGCGTACCGCGAAGCGGGGGTCGGTGAGCAGGGCGCGGGCCGGGGCGTGCCGGGTCACCGCCCACATCTCGCCGAAGCCGGGGGTTGCCAGCCGGGCCACCGGGCCGGCCTCCCTGGCCTGCCCGTAGGCGGTGAACGGATCCCGCAGCACCTCCGGGTCGGTAAGCCGGATCTCGGGAAGGTCCGCCATCGTGGGCTCCTCTCGCATGGTCAAATCAGATGATGCCATCATCTGGATGGTGAAGATATCTTGGCGGCGATGGTTCGGCAACGACGGCCCGAAGCCCGGCGGCACCGGCACGAGGAGAGCGATGGCACGGCTCACCAGAGCGGAACTCCAACAGCGCAACCGGGCCCGGGTGCTGGCCGCGGCGCGGGAGGTCTTCGTCGAGCAGGGCTTCCGGGAGGCCCGGATCGACGACATCGCCGACCGGGCGGAGCTGACCCGGGGCGCGGTCTACTCGAACTTCCCCGGCAAACGGGCCCTCTACTTCGCGGTGCTCGCCGCCGAGGCCGAGCAGGTGCCCGAGCCGACCCAGCCGGCGTCGGCCGGCACGGTCGCCGAGGCGCTCGGCGAGTTCGCCCAGGCCTGGCTGACCCGGCTGCCGCTGGCCGTCGAGGAACACCGCGCCGCCGTCCGGCTCGGCCGGGACCTGATGCCCGAGATCCTCGCCGACGAGGCCACCCGCCGGCCGTACGCGGAACTGACGAAGCTCTCCGCGATCCTGCTCGGCCTCGGTCTGGAGGCGCTCGCCCACCGCCCGGGGCCGCTCGGCCGCGACCGCCCGGAACCACTACGCCTGGTACGCCTCGCCGAAGCCGCCCTCACCACGCTGCACGGGGCGAGTCAGCTCGCCGCCGCCGCGCCCGGCTTCGGTGACCCCTTCGACGTGCCACAGGTCTGCCGGCACCTGGCCGGACTCGACCTCGGCGACCGCTGGGCGCCGCCCCACCTGCCGTACGTGCCCAAGGCCCGGCCGGTCGACGAGCCCTGGCAGCCGCCGGACGCCGCCGACGTGTTGCGCGACGCCCCGGCCCGGCTGGCCCACGACGGCGTGGTCACCATCCTCGGGCTGCACCGGATCGGCGCCGTCGAGGAGGCGATCCGGTCCGCCCCGCCGAACACCGTCGTCACCGCCGTCCTGGTCACCGGCGAGCCCCGGGAACTGCTGCCGTTGGCCCGGCTCACCCTGGTCGAGCTGCGCACCTGCCTGCGCCGCGCGGTGCCGCCGGACGCCTGGCCCCGGGTACGCGTGGTCTGCGACACCTCCGGGGCGGTGGCGGCGGCGGCCGGCGTGCCGGCGGTCAGCGACGCCACCGAATCCGCCGTCCGGATCGAGGCGGGCCGGATCGTCGCCCGCGCCGACGGCTACGGCGCCAGCCACGCCACCTCGGTGTAAGGAAGGGCCCCCTGTTAACGCTTATGGTCGAGAGGGGTACCCCTTTAACCAGCCCCGCGTGCGGCGCGACCCGGTAGGGGCGCGGTCGAGCCGGCAGGCCGGTCGGGCGTACGGCCGGGTGGGCCCGGTAGAGCGCGCGGCTGGCCGGGCCGGTCGGCGCGTGGGCTGCGCCGGGCTGGTGGATGTGCGGCCGGGCGGGCCCGGTAGAGCCCGTGGCTGCGGGCCGGGCTGGTGGATGATGTGTGGCCGGCCGGCCGGCCGGCCGGCCGGGCGGGCGGGCTGGTCGGGCGTGCGGCTGGGCCGGGCGGGCTGGTGAACGTGCGGCTGGGCTGGTCGGGCGTGCGGCTGGGCCGAACCGGGCCGGGTGGTCAGGGCTTGGTGAGTCGGGGCGGGCTCGGCCGGTGGTCGTCACCGGGCGGCGCGGTGCGGGGGAGGGAACGCGGGGTCGACTGCGTTACCGCACGGACGTGAAACGGCCCCGAGTCGCCGGTGAGGGCGGGTCGGGGCCGTCGGGTGCGATGGTCCTGCCGGGCGGTGCTCAGCCGTCCAGACCGACCGGGGAGTTCGGGCGGTCCACGTCGACGAACTCGATGTCGTCGGCGGCCCGGTCGTCCCGGCTGAGCGCGGCACGGGTCGCCGAGGCGGCGGCCCAGCCGATGGCGGCCCCGACCAGGGTGGCCCCGATCAGCAGCGTCCAGGGCAGGGCCGGACGGCGCCCGGCGAGCGCGTCGAAGGCCAGGACCGCCCGGCGGCGGGCCTCGTCGGCGGCGGTGCCGACCAGGTCACCGGCGTCGTCGGCCAGTCCGGCACTGTTGCGCCGGGCCGAGCGGGCGGTGTCCAGGACGCTGTCACCGGCGGAGTGTACGGCGGAGGTCAGGTGTTCCCAGGCCTCGTTCGCGATCCGCTCGGGCCGGCTGCGGCGCTCCAACAGATTGGTGCCGAACATCGTGCTTACCTCCTCGGGTGCCGAAGCTGGGCGGCCACTTCGGACGTGGGTGTCGGGCCGTCGGATTACGGTTCGCGTACTCCGCCAGTGCCCACCAGGCCGCCGTCGCAAACCAGGTTGCCGTCGCGAACCCGGCCGCCGTGGCGAACCCGGAACGCTGTGGCGAAGCCCGCGGTGCGGTCCTGCGTCCGGCGGCGCGGCGTCGGGATCAGCCGTCGGGGTCAGCGGAGGGTGACCACCGAGACGGTGGCCCGGGCGAAGTCGTCGCCGTCGTCATCGTCGTCGTCATCGCCCCCGCCGCCGCCGATGCTGCAGGCCAACAGGAGCGCGAGCAGCGCGGCGGCGCCGGCGAGCGTGGCAAGCCTCTTGGTCATCGGGATCCCTCCGTCGTGGCAACGCCTCTGTGAGCGTGAACTCGGTCCGATGTTAGACATCCCGGTCAATGGCCGGATTTGCCCTGGCCACCCGGGGGATCGTTGCTTCCCGGGGCGCGCCGGTGGCGGAGGGTGTTGGGGTACGGGGGTGCGGACCGCTACTGTGGTGGGCCGACACGTCGGTCGCTGATCGATCGTGAAGATGAGAAGTCGTCGGGAAGTAGCGACGAAAAGTACAGATTGGGGCGTACGTTGTGCCCAATCTGCGAATTGCTCATCCCGAGGGGTGGCGACCGAGGCCGTGGGAGGAATACTCTCGGTCGCGGCCCGCGTACTGATGAGGCGCCCGTTTTGGGCGAGTGGAGGTGCTCGCGTGAGCCTGTCGATCGTGAAGTCTGTTCTTTCCGGTGGTGTCATGGAGATCGCCCCGCGGGGCGAGATCGACGTCGACACCGCGTACGAGGTACGCGAGGCCATCGCCGAAGTGCTCGCCAAGGGGCGTCCCGCCCGGATCGAGCTCAACATGCGACTGGTCACCTTCATCGACTCGGTCGGCATCAGCGCGATGGTGGCCGGCTTCCAGACCGCCGAGGTCAGCGGCGTCAAGCTGATCGTCACGGAGCCGAGCCGCTTCGTGCACCGACAGCTCTGGGTGACCGGGCTGCTCGGTCTCTTCGGCGCACCCGAGCCCTACTACGCCGGTGCCGGGGTGGCTCCCGAGGTGCTGCCCGGGGCCTGAGCCGCCGCGACACCGCCCGGCGCAGGGCCAGCCCGGCATCCGCGCAGGGCCAGCCCGGCGTCCGCGCCGCCGCGACACCGCCCGGCGCAGGGCCAGCCCGGCATCCGCGCCGCCCGGCACCAGGTCGGCCCGGCACGCGACGCTGCCCGGTACCGGTGACCACGAGACACGACAGACGCCCGGTGTCCCACCTCACGGTGGGGCACCGGGCGTCGTTGTCGGTTCGGTCAGTAGACCGACAGGTGGACGTGGTTCGTGTGGTCGCTGGAGGGGTCTCCACCGGCCCCGCTGTACGACTTCCACCCGCTGCTGGGCAGCCAGATCTGCCGGTACCAGATCACGTAGAGCACGGCGAGCTTGTCGGCGTTGCGGACGTAGTACGCCGCCAGGTTGTTGCCGTACGTCCGGTCTCCACCGGTGGCGTCGCCGCCGAAGCCGCCCTTCTGGGCCGCGAAGTCACAGGCCCGGCCCCTCGGGTGCTCGCCGGAGCCCCCCGGGCGGTAACAGGAGACGTACCTGGTGAAACCGGCCGCCTTGGCCTGGTTCAGTGCGTGCAGCGTGCGCGGGGTGATGCAGCCGTTGGCGGGGGTCGGGTCGTTGACGCTGCACGACTCCTTGGGCCAGGAGCCGTCGGAGTTGCGCGGCGCGGCCTTGGCGGTCTTGCTGCTGCTGCCACCCGGCCCGCTGGAACTGCCCCCGCTGGACCCGCCGCCGCTGTTGGCGCGGGCGCGTTCCTGGGCCTGGGCCCGTTCCCGCTCCTCGGCCTTCTCCCGGGCCTCCTGCCGGACGGCGACCTCCAGGGCCCGCTCGGCCTGCTCCTTGCGCTTGGCCATGGTGTCGACCTGTTTGCGCTGCTCACGCAGCTCGCCGTCGAGGGCCAGCTTGGTGCGGTTGGCCTTGTCCCGGGTCTCCAGCAGCTGGCGCAGCTCCCGGTCCTCGTTGGCGGCGACCGAGTCGAGGGTGGCGGCCCGGTCCAGGAAGCGCGCCGGTGAGTCGGTGTTGAGCAGTGCCTGGGCGGCGCCGAGCCGGCCGGTCCGGTACGCCACGCCGGCGATCTCACCGACCTTGCCGTTGCGGACGACCAGGTCTGCCTCGATGGTCTTGAGCTGCCCGTTGAGCTCCTGTTGGCGCTTGGTCGACTTCTCCAGCGCGTTCTTCGCCTCGATCCAGCCCGTGCTGGCCGCGTCGAGCTGGTCCCGCAGGGCGGGGGTGCCGCCCTCGTCGTCGGCGGGTGCGGCGAGCAGGCCGGTCGGCGGCATCGCGGCGTGTGCCACCGGGCCGCCGGGCCCGATCGCCGCGCCGAACGCGAGTGTCGCGACGAGTACGGCTGCCATCCGGGCCGTACCGCGTCTGGTGGTTGCCACTACTGCCATGGACGTGTCCTTCCGTCAGCCGCCGACCGGGTTAGCTGACGGGTTCGGGACGGAAGATCCCTACCGCTGAAGCGGATACACCCCACGGACTGTGGTTCCCCGGTTCGCCGCGGTGGGCGATTAGGCGGCGGCCACCGCAGGCGCCGTTGGGCGCCGCCTGGCGGAGGCCGGGACCGAGCCTACCGGTGCCGGTGTGACCCGTGCAGGCGCTGGGGCCTGTGGGACGGGTCGTGACAACGGTAGAACATGCACGAAAGGGACAATACACCCAGAGATTTAAGGTTGCGCTAATTACCACTCAACCGCACCACAGGCCCCAGGTGACGCTCCGGGCTCGATCTGCAACGTGGCGTGCTCGATGTGGAAGTCCTCCCGCAGCGCCGTCCGGGCGGCGGAGAGGACCGGGCCGACCTCGGCGTCGGGGGTCATCGTCAGGTGGGCCGAGGCGACCTCCATCCCCGAGGTCAGGGTCCACAGGTGCAGGTCGTGCACCTCGGCCACCCCGGGAACCGCGCTGAGCCGGTCGTGCACCTCGGTCACCTGCAGGTGCTCCGGGGCGGCCTGCACCAGGATGCGCAGCGCAGCCCGGGCCAGCCGCCAGGTCCGGGGCAGGATGAACACCCCGATCCCGACCGCCACCAGGGGGTCGACCCACCACCAGCCGGTGGTCATGATCACCAGGGCCGCGCCGATCACCCCGAGCGAGCCGAGCAGGTCGGCGAGCACCTCCAGGTACGCCCCGCGCAGGTTGATGCTCTCCTGCGCACCCTTGCGCAGCAGGCCGAAGGCGACCACGTTGGCCAGCAGGCCGAGCACGGCCACCCCGAGCATCGGGCCGGTGAGCACCTCCGGTGGTTCGCCGAGTCGGCGTACCGCCTCGATCAGCACGTAGACCGCGACGCCGCTGAGCAGGACCGCGTTGGCCAGCGCGGCGAGCACCTCGAGGCGGTAGAGGCCGAAGGTGCGCTGCGGGTCGGCGGCCACCCGCCGGGTGGCGGTGATCGCGGCCAGTGCCATGCCGATGCCGAGCACGTCGGTGAACATGTGCCCGGCGTCGGAGAGCAGTGCCAGCGAGCCGGTGCCGAAGGCGGCGACCGTCTGCACCACCGTGAAGACGGCCAGCAGCAGCAGGGCGGCCCAGAGTCGTCCGCGGTAGCGGTGCCCCGCGTTGGTCACCGCGGCCTGGTGGTCATGTCCTGCGCCCACGCCAACACCCTCCGTCTGCCGACCGGACCCGGTCCAACATATGCTCACATCGCAATGTGTGCAAGCAAAGGGTGCCGGTCGGTCAGTCGGCGGGTTCCAGGGTGGTCAGGCGCTGGGTGGCCCGGGACAGCGCGACGTAGAGGGTGCGTACCCCGGAGCCCGGATCGGCCCGGATCTCGCCCGGCGCGACCAGCAGCACCCCGTCGTACTCCATGCCCTTGGCCTGCAGGCTGGTCACCACCTGGAGCCGGGCGCCGCCGAGCCCGCCCAGCCAGCCGGCCACCTCGGCCCGGCGCGGTACCGGGGTGATCACCCCGACCGTCCCGGCGACCTGGTCCAGCAGCGTGGTCACCTCCGCCACGGTCGCCACCGCCAGCTCGGCCGCCGGCACCACCCGCTGCACCGGCTCGACCCCGGTGGACCGCACCGCGGTGGGCAACGCCAGCTCCGGGTCGAGCCGGCGGATCTCCGCCGCCGCCACCGCGAAGATCTCCGCCGAGTTGCGGTAGTTCGTGGTCAACGTGAAGTGGTGCCGGGGCCGCCGACCCAGCGCCTGGTCCCGGGCCCGGGTCAGCTCCGCCGGATCACCGGTCCAGGCGCTCTGCGCCGGATCACCCACCACCGTCCAGGAGGCCAACCGCCCCCGCCGGCCGATCATGCGCCACTGCATCGGCGAGACGTCCTGCGCCTCGTCGACCACCACGTGGGCGTACTCCCGGTAGTCCTCCGGCCGCTGCCGGGCCGCCTCGCGGGCGGCGCGCTGCCGGTCGCCGAAGGTGCTCAGCTCCCGGACCCCGCCGGCCAGCTGGAACGGGTCACGCCTGGCCCGCGCCGGCTTCATCGGCTTGCCGAGCAGCGCGTCCAGCTCGTCGAGCAGGGCGATGTCGGCGATGGTCAGGCCCTCGGTGTCCAGACTCCGCCAGGCCTCGGTGAGCAGCCGGATCTCCACCCGGGACAACACCCCACCCGCGTACGCCCGCAGCCGCTCGGGGCGGGCCAGCCAGCCCAGCACGTGCCGGGGATGCAGCCGGGGCCACCACGCCTTGAGGAACTCCCGGAACTCCGGCCGGTCGGCGATCTCGTCCTCGAACGAGCGCTGCTCCGGCAGCCGCCCCACCCGCAGTCGCCGGGCCTGTGCCCAGAGTGCGGCGAAGACCCCGTCGAACCCGGCGCGGCGGACCTCGTTGCGGCGTGCCCCCCGGGACAGCGCCCGGTCCCGGATACCGGTCAGCTCCTCGGCGCCCAACCGCAGCAGCTCACCCCGGTACAGCAGGCGCAGCTCGGTGGGGCCGTCCGGGACCGCGTCGCGCACCGCGCGTTCCAGCACCCGCCGCATCCGCAGCGACCCCTTCACCGCCGCCACCTCCGGCGGGTCGGTGCGGGTCGAGGTCAGCCCGAGGAAGAGCGTGCCCAGGGAACGCAGGGTGGCGGTCTCCTCGCCCAACGACGGCAGCACCGAGGCGATGTACTCGACGAAGACCGTGGACGGGCCGACCACCAGGATGCCGCCGCCGGCGTACCGGCTGCGGTCGGCATAGAGCAGGTACGCCGCCCGGTGCAGGGCGACCGCCGTCTTGCCGGTACCGGGGCCGCCGGAGACGATCGTCACGCCCGAGGCGGGGGAGCGGATCGCCTCGTCCTGCTCCCGCTGGATGGTGGCGACGATGTCCCGCATGCCCCGTCCGGTGGCCTTCGAGAGCGTGGCCAGCAGCGCGCCGTCACCGACCACCGTCATCTCCGCCGGCGCGGCGACCGGGTCGAGCAGGTCGTCCTCGATCCGGGTGACCCGCTCACCGCTGGACTGGATCGTCCGGCGGCGCACCACGCCCAGCGGCGCCGCCGGGGTGGCCCGGTAGAACGGCTCGGCGGCCGGCGCCCGCCAGTCCACCACCAGCGTCTCGGCGTCGTCGTCGCGGACGCCCAGCCGGCCGACGTGCAGCACCGGGCCCTCGCGCAGGTCCAGCCGGCCGAAGACCAGCCCCTCGTGTTCGGCGTCGAGGACGTGTCGGCGCTGCGCGGCGTGGAACACCATCGCGTCCCGCTCCACCAGCGCCCCGAAGTTGCCGACCTTGGCCAGCCGGTACCCGTCCCGCTCGGCCCGGGCCGCCGCCCGGCGCAGCTCGGCCAGGCGGGCGTAGACCCGGTCCAGGTGCCGCTGCTCGACGGCGATCTCACGGTCCAGGGCGGTGTGGTCGGTCAACGCAGCAAGCTCCTGTGGCACGGCGGCCGGGGCCGCGGCGGGCGTGCCGGCCGTGCGCCGGGCCGACCGGGTGAGAGTACGGGGAGCGCTTCCGGCCCATGTCAGGACCCGTCCCGATCCCACCACCCGGCCTCCGGCCACCGCCACCGGTGCCCGGTCCCCGACCCCATCGTCGCCGGTCCCGTGACCGACTCGGCATCCGCCGTCGGCGGTGTCGGGGCAGACGACGACACCGCCCGCCGGCAGAGCCGACGGGCGGTGCGATGTCGTGCGGGTGGGCGGCGGACCGCACCACGAAGGGGCGGGGCTCAGCCCTCGAAGACGCCGGCCTCGACCAGTCGCTTCTCGGTGGCGTCCCAGCCGTCGCCGGGGTGGGTGGCGGCGAGGCCGTTCAGCTCGGCCCGGATCTTGGCGGCGTGGCCGGCGGCGGCCAGCACCCGGATCTCCTCGACGAAGGCCTCGGAGTCGGTGCGCAGGTGCGAGGTCTTGCCGTTGGTCAGGTTCCGCACGTAGGCGTGCTTGCCGCCGTTGAGCGGGATGAGGTACTTGAACTCGCCCAGCACGCTGAGGGCGCCACCCTGGCCAGCCTGGCCGGCCCGGACGGACGCGCGCGCGGTCTTTGAGGTGTTGCTCGCCACGGAGGTGCTCCTTGTGAGACGTACGGGAGGACGGGACGTCCGGGGGACGGACGTGCGTGGTGCGGTTTGACGTGCATGGTGCGGCGGGTGACACCCGGGAGGCCTCGGCCCGCCGAAGAAGTCAGCGGCACAAGCCGCCGGGAGAACTGTACACGAACGCGGGGCCCGGACGGTCCCCCACGGTCGCCGATCAGGCCAACCACCCGTCCGGGGCGGCTGTTCCCACCGGCGATTTTTCCGATTCTCTGGCGCATCATCCGTCCCACGGGTCATCATGTGTTCGCAGGCGCCACTCGGGCGACGCGAGGTCGTAGGGGAAGACGCACCTCGCTCTCCGGGAGGTCACCGTGCCAACGCGTGGCGTCGTATACGTCCACTCGACCCCGCTCGCCGTGTGCTCACACGTCGAGTGGGCGATCGCGCGCGTCCTTGTCGCGCCGGTCAACCTGCAGTGGACGGCTCAGCCCGTCGATCCCACGGCCCGACGGGCCGAGTGCAGGTGGACCGGTCGCCCGGGGACGGGTGCCGAGCTGGCTGCTGCCCTCCGGCAGTGGCCCATGATCCGTTTCGAGGTGACCGAGGAACCGAGCACCGGGGCGGACGGAGAGCGTTTCATGTACGTCCCCGGTCGCGGGTTGTTCCGGGCCACCGTCGGCGCCGCCGGCGACATCCAGCTCGGCGAGGACCGGCTGCGCAGCATCATGTCGACCGCCCGGGCCCCGGAGGCGCTGGCACACGCCCTCGACAAGGCGCTCGGCACCGCCTGGGACGCCGAGCTGGAGCCGTACCGGCACGCCGGTGACGGTGCCCCGGTGACCCTGCTCACCCGAGTGGGCTGACCTGCGGGTTGGCCGTACCGGCGGCGGGCTGGTGGGATGGGGACGTGTCGACCTCCCCACGCCACCGGACCCTGCCCGACCGTCGGACCTCCCGGTCCACCCCGTCGCGTACCCCGGGTGGGTCCCGGCGGCTCGCGGCGGCGCTCGCGGTGACGGTGCTGGTCGCGGCGGGTTGCTCCGGTGACCCCGAGCCCCGGGCCGACGCCTCGGCCGCCCCGTCCGCGTCGGCCCCGGCGAGCGCCGCGCCGAGCGGTACCCCGGCGCCGGACGGCGGCCCCGCCACGGACCCGGCGGCCCGCGCCGCCGCGCTGGTCGGCACCCTCGGTGACGAGGACCTGGTGGGTCAGGTGCTGATGCCCTACGCGTACGGCGACACCGCCACCAAGGTCTCCGCCGGGTCGGCCGCCGGCAACCGGGCGCTGGCCGGCGTCGACACCCCGGCCGAGATGGTGGAGAAGTACCGGCTGGGCGGGCTGATCCTGGTCGGCTTCAGCGCCGACGACCCCACCTCCGCCAACCAGGCCACCACGAACGTGGACAACCCCAAGCAGGTCCGGGCCCTGACCGACGGGCTGCGCACGGCGGCGCAGCGGCTGCCCAGCGGTGCCGCGCCGTTCCTGATCGGCACCGACCAGGAGCACGGCGTGGTGACCCGGATCACCGACGGGGTGACCCTGCTGCCGACCGCCCTGGCCGCCGGTGCCGCCGCCGACCCCAAGCTGACCGAGGCCGCCTGGCGGGTGGCCGGCACCGAGCTGGCCGCGATGGGGATCAACCTGGACTTCGCCCCGGTGGCCGACGTGCTGGTCAGCCGGAGCGGGGTGATCGGCTCCCGGTCCTTCGGCGCGGACCCGAAACGGGCGGCGGCGCAGGTCGACGGGGCGGTACGCGGGCTGCAGTCGGCCGGGGTGGCCGCCACCGTCAAGCACTTCCCGGGGCACGGCCACAGCGCCGACGACTCGCACGAGGAGCTGCCGGTGCTCGACCAGCCCCGCAAGGAGCTGGAGAAGAGCGCCTGGCCGCCGTTCGAGGCCGGTATCGACGCCGGGGCGCTCGCGGTGATGTCCGGCCACCTGGACGTGCGGTCGGTGGACAAGGGCACCGCGGCCACCTTCTCGCACAAGCTGCTCACCGACGTGCTGCGCGGACAGTTGGGCTTCCAGGGTGTGGTGATCACCGACGGGATGAACATGGCCCCGGCGAAGAAGTGGTCACCGGGGGAGGCCGCGGTCCGGGCGCTCAAGGCCGGCAACGACCTGATCCTGATGCCGCCGAACGTCACCCAGGCCTACGACGGGCTGCTGGCCGCACTGCGCGACGGCACCCTGGAGCGGGCCCGGCTGGTCGAGGCGGTCACCCGGGTGCTGACCCTGAAGTTCCGGCTGGCCGACGGGCCCACCCCGCAGCTGGACACGCTGAACGCCCCGGAGCACCGGGCGGCGGCCGAGCGGCTGGCCGGGGCGGCGGTCACCGTGCTGCGGGGGCCGTGCCGTCCGGCGCCGGTGGCCGGCAAGCTGACCATCACCTCCTCCGGCGGGCGCGACGGCACCCGTCGGGTGCTCACCGAGGCGCTGACCAAGGCGGGGGCGCAGGTGGTGCCCAGCGGCGGCAAGGTGGTGCACCTGGTCGGGTACGGCGACGGCACCGGTGACCTGAGCGCCGACGCGGCGGTCACGGTCGCCATGGACACCCCGTACCTGCTGTCGAAGGCGACGTCGCCGACCCTGCTGGCCACCTACTCGTCGAGCCGGGCGTCCATGACGGGTCTGGCGCAGGTGCTGGCCGGCAAGGCCGAGCCGACCGGGCGGGCACCCGTGCCGGTCACCGGCCTACCCGCCACCACCTGCACCGGCTGACCCGCGTCGAGCCGCACCGGCGCGCCCGGAACCGACCGGTCCGGCACCCGCCGTCACCTGCGTCGACCGACCTGCCCGACCGGCTCGGCGCGCCGGCGACGGGCCGGGCGACTGGTAGCGTTCGGCTGTCCGACAGCCAGCCGAACGGGGGCCAGCGCCGTGACCGGACCGGGGCCGACTCTCTCCGTGGTGATCCCGGTGTTCAACGAGGAGAGCGCGTTGCCGCTGCTCGCCCGCCGGCTGCGCGCCGTCCTCGACGACCTCGCCGAGCCGTACGAGGTGCTGGCGGTCGACGACGGCAGCACCGACGGCACCGGCGGCCGGCTGGCCGGGCTGCGGGCGGGCTGGCCGCAGCTGCGGGTGCTGCGCCTGCGTCGCAACAGCGGCCACCAGGCGGCCCTGCTCGCCGGGGTGTTCCGGGCTCGTGGGGCGTACGTGGTAAGCATCGACGCCGACCTGCAGGACCCGCCCGAGGTGATCCCGGAGATGCTGCGCCGGGCCAGGGTGGACGGTCTCGACGTGGTGCACGGGGTACGCGCCGACCGCAGCCGCGACACGGCGTTCAAGCGGTGGACGGCGGCCGGTTACTACCGGCTGATGCGGCGGCTGGTCGGCAAGCAGGTGCCGGCCCAGGCCGGCGACTTCCGGCTGCTCAGCCGGGCGGTGGTGAACGAGCTGCGGGAGCTGCCCGAACGCAACCCGGTGCTGCGCCTGGTGGTGCCCTGGCTCGGGTTCCCCAGCGGGGAGGTCAGCTACCAGCGGGCCGAACGGGTCGCCGGGCGGACCAAGTACCCGCTGTCGCGGATGCTCGGGTTGGCCGCGGAGAGTGTCACCAGCTTCTCCGCCGCCCCGTTGCGCCTGGCCACCTGGCTGGGGCTGGCCGGGGTGGCGATCTGCGGGACGCTGGTGGTGGTGGCCGTGCTGGCCTGGGCCGCCGGGGCCACGGTCACCGGTTGGCCCTCGCTCTACGTCGCGGTGCTCTTCCTCGGCGCGGTGCAGCTGCTCTGCCTGGGGCTGCTCGGGGAGTACGTCGCGCGGATCTACACCGCCGTGCAGGCCCGCCCGCCGTACCTGGTGGCCACCGACACCGCCGAACCCGCCGACCCGACCGGTCCGGGCCGGGTCGAGCTGGTCGACAGCCTACGGTGAGCACCCTCGCCCCCGGGCCGGTCACCGGAGCCGACACCACCGGTGACCGGGCCCGGACCGCCCTTCGCCGGGTCGTGCCGCGCTGGGCACCGGCCGTCGTCGGCGTCGGGTTCGTCGCGACGTGCCTGCTGCTGACCGGTACGCCCGCGGCGGACCTGGCCCGCTGGAGCGGGTACGCGCTGCTGGCCGTCCTACTGCCCGGCACGTTGGTGTACCGGGCGCTGCGCCGCCACCCGCACACCCTGGTCGAGGACCTGGCCATGGGGGCCGCCGTCGGGCTGGTGCTGGAGCTGGCCGGCTGGGCGGTGTTCGCCGCCGTCGGCGTACCCGGGTGGTTGTGGCTCTGGCCGTTGGCGGTGGTCGTGCCGTTCGCGGCCGTGCCGGCGCTGCGTCGGCACTGGCGACCCACCGGCTACCGGCCGGTGCCGACGGGCTGGGCCTGGTCGGTGACCGGGGTGGTGGTCGGCTTCACCCTCTACCTGGTCGAGTCGTTCCTGCGGGTCAACCCGGTGCTGCCCACCGAGGAGGGGCAGGCGCAGTACATCGACCTGGCGTTCCAGCTGTCGCTGGCCGGCGCGGCCACCCACCAGGTGCCGTTGCAGGTGCCGCAGGTGGCCGGGGAGCCGCTGCACTACCACTGGTTCGGCTTCGCCCATCTCGCGGCGAGCAGCCTGGTCAGCGGGGTCGACCTGCCGACGGTCTTCTTCCGGCTCGGGGTGCCGGCGCTCTGCGCGCTGGCCGTCGTGCTGGTCGCGGTCGTCGGGTGGCGGATCACCGGCCGGCCGTACGCCGGTGCGGCGGCTGCGGCGCTGATGTTCACCGTCGGCGAGTTCGGCTTCGAGAACGGGCTGCGGCAGCTCTTCGGCACCCAGACCACCTTCATCGTCTGGGGCAGCCCGTCGATGACGTACAGCTGGGTGTTGTTGGTGCCGTTGCTCGCCGTGTTCGGCGAGATCGTCGGGCGGGCCCGGCGGGTGACCGTGCCGCCGCTGGGCGGTGGGGCGTGGGTGTTGGCCGCCGGGTTCCTGGCCGCCAGCACCGGGGCGAAGGCCAGCTCGGTGCCGGTGGTGCTGGCCGCGCTGGGCCTGGCCGCGGTGGTGCTGACGGTGGGCCGGCGGCGGCTGCCCCGCGCGGTGCTCGCCGCCGTCGGGTTGACCCTGGCCGCGCAGCTCTTCGCCACCGCCGTGCTCTTCGCCTTCGAGAGCCACGGCGTCACCGTCGACCCGCTCTCCGGGCTGCGCGGGTACGTCGAGCCGACGGCGGACCGGCCGGTGCTGGTGACCGGACTGGTCTGGGTGGCGGTCTGCCTCGCCTTCCTGCTCAACCTCCAACTCCGGCTGGCCGGTGCGCTGGCCCTGCTGCGGCTGCGTCGGTGGCGGCCGGAGCCGGTGCAGGTCTTCCTGCTCGGCGGGGCGGTCGCCGGCCCGGCGGCGTACCTGCTGGTCGGGCATCCGGGCAGCAGCAACCAGTACTTCCTGCGGGCCGGGTTCGCCTTCGGGGTGATCCTGTCGGCGTGGGGCTGGGCGGAGGTGCTGGACCGGGCCGCGCTGTCGGCGCGGGGCCGCCGCCGGCTGGCCGGCGCGGCGGTCGGCTTCGCGGTGCTGCTCACCGCGTACCAGTTGCGCTTCCCGGCCACTGCCGCACCGGAGCCGGGGTACGCCGCGGTGCTGCCGCTGCTGATCTGGGCGGGGGTGCTGACGCTGCTGGCGATCCTGGTGGCGCTCTACTGGCCGGCGCTGGTCGGCCGCTGGCCGGCCCTGGCCGGCGCCGGTGGCGCGGTGCTGCTGACCGGGGTGCTGGTGGCCGGCGCACCCGGCCTGGTGCTGGACGCGCGGGCGGCGCGGACCTTCCCCAACGGCGGGGCGTACGCGGTGGTGCC
This sequence comes from Micromonospora sp. WMMA1923, assembly GCF_049179195.1. Classification (NCBI taxonomy): domain Bacteria; kingdom Bacillati; phylum Actinomycetota; class Actinomycetes; order Micromonosporales; family Micromonosporaceae; genus Micromonospora; species Micromonospora sp. WMMA1923. The sequence goes on along the minus strand of NZ_JBMHLZ010000001.1, from coordinate 3,999,989 downwards.
GATGCCGGCCTCCCGGGTGGCGGCGGCCCGCTGGGTGTACGCGGCCAGCGACCCGGCCGACGTGCTCGCCACCAACGTGCACTGCTGGACGGTGGTGAACGGCTGGTGTGACGCCCGGTCGTTCTGGCTCAGCGGGTACGCCCAGCGTTCGGTGCTGGTGGAGGGGTGGGCGTTCGCGCCCCGGATGGTGGGCCGCGACGGTGGCCCGTACGCCCCGTTCTGGGACGAGGCCCGGTTGCGCGCCAACGACGCCGCGTTCACCGCGCCCACCGCCGCCGGCCTGGCCGAGCTGCGCGACCGCTACGGGGTGCGCTGGCTGGTGGTGGACCGGCAGGTCGAGCCGGAGTCGCCGGTCCTGGCGGAGCTTGCCGACCTGCGGTACGACACCGACCGGATGGCCGTCTACCGGCTGCGCTGACGGTGGGCCGGCTACCGGCTGCGCTGACGGTGCGGCCGGGTGCGGCTGTCCGCCGGCCGGCGGGGCGGCGTGGACCGGCCGGGTGGGACGGTGGTGGCTGATCCCGCCGGCCACCACCGTCCCGCCCGGTGCCGGGTCAGCGGCGCACGATCACCTGCTGGGCCAGGGCACCACTGCCGTTGGCGGCCTCGAAGGCGGCCAGCACCCGGGCCGTCGGGATGAACGCATGCGGATCCTTCCGGGCGGCGAGGTCCGAGCAGCAGCCACCGTGGACGGTCACGCCGGGTGCGTGCCGTCGCGGCGTCGGTGGTCGGTTCGCTGACGAGGGACGGCCGGGTACGCCATGGCTGGCGTCCGGCCGGGTGCGCAGCGGTACGGGAGTCCGTACACACTGGAAGGCCTTCGCCCGGTGACGCTAGGGATGGTCGAGGCCGTCCGTCAATGCCCTGGACGGTATTTCTTTGTTTGCGGAAGGAATAAAAGCCGGTCATTTCGCCGGTTGAAGGGCGAAAGCTCCTCGCCGCCTCCTCTTGCCCTGCTGGCTGTTTTTCCTGCTCCTGGTCGGGTTGGTAGTGGGCTGAGACGCATTCGTTACTTGACCTAATAGTTCGTTCGCCGTAGAAAGGAAGTGTGACGGACGTGGTGACACCACCAACGAGCCCGGTGAGCCGGGAGCGGGCGAAGGAGATCAAGCGGCTTTCCGTGATCTCCACCGCCCGCCAGGTCCGGCTGCTCTCCCGCGCCGAGCTGACCGAGCTCACCGGGTTGAGCCCCGCCACGCTCACCCCGCTGGTCCGCGAGCTGATCGCCGAGGGTTACCTGATCGAGCGGGGCCCCGGCACCTCCCGGGCCGGTCGCCCGCGCGCCATGCTGGAGTTCAACCCCCGCGCCGAGCTGGTCGCCGCCGTCGCCCTGGAGCCGGCCCGGATCAGCTGCGAGATCGCCGACAGCGACGGCAACGTGGTCGCCCACCGGGCGGTCCGGTTGACCGGGGACATCGTCGACACCATCTGCCGGTCCGTACCCGAACTGGCCGGTGACGGGCTGCCGGCGCTGCGCGGGGTGGCCATCGCCGCCCCCGGCGTCTCCTCCGGCGGCGCGGTCCGGCTGGCCCCCTCGGTCGGCCTGGTGGAGGGGCGACCGATAGGGGAGTCGGTGCAGCGGCACCTCGGCGTACCGGTCGTGGTGGACAACGACGTCAACCTGATGGCCGCCGGCGAACACGCCGCCGGGGCCGGCAGCGACGTGGCCGACCTGCTGCTGCTGCACGTCGCCGACGGCATCGGCGCCGGGCTGGTCCTCGACGGCCAGGTACGCCGCGGTGCCGGCGGGGCCGCCGGAGAGGTCGGCTTCCTGCCGCTGGACGCCACCGACCGGGGACACGACGGCATCGGCCCGTTCGAGGCCCGCTGGTCGGAGAACGCCATCGCCGAACGGGTAGTCGCGCTGGCCCCCGGCCGCCGGCCGGACACCCCGGTGGCCGCCCTGGTCGAGCTGGCCCGCACCGACGAGCGCGCCGGGGCGTACCTGGACGAGTTGTTGCGGGCCTGGTCCCGGCTGATCGTCTCCTGTGTCTGCGTGATCGACCCGGGTCGGGTCCTGCTCAGCGGGGCCGCCGCCCAACTCGACGACGCCGCCGTGGAGCGGCTCCAACACCTGGTGTCCGCCGCCGCGCCGGCCACCACCGAGGTACGCCGGGCGGTGCTCGGCGACCGGGCCGTCCTGCACGGCGCGGTCAGCTACGCCCTGGCGGCCGCCGCGAGCGGCCTGCCCACCCTGCTTCCCAGCCCCTGAACCATCCCTTTCCCCTCGGAGGTACCCATGAGACGTCGTCTTCTGCTCGCCGGAGCCCTGGCCACCGTCCTCGCCGCCGGCACCGCCTGCGGCGGTGGCGGTTCGGACTCCGCCGGCGGCTCGGACGTCGAGAAGCTGACCATCTACACCGCGCGGGACAAGAAGGTCTCCGACTTCGTGGTGGAGAAGTTCACCGCCAAGTACCCCGAGTACCAGGGCAAGGTGGAGATCCTCAACATCGGCGCCCAGGAGATCCTGGAGCGGGTCCGGGCCGAGAAGGCCAACCCGCAGGCCGACGTCTGGTGGGGCGGCACCCAGCAGGGGCTCTCCGCCGGTGCCGCCGAGGAGCTGCTGGAGTCCTGGCAGCCGTCCTTCGCCGACAAGATGGACGCCCAGTACAAGGACGCCGAGGGCCGCTGGTTCGGGGAGATCCTGCTGCCCGAGGTGATCATGTACAACAACAAGGCGCTCACCCCGGAGCAGGCCCCGAAGGACTGGGACGACCTGCTCGACCCGCAGTGGAAAGACAAGATCATCATCCGGGACGTGGCCGCCTCCGGCACCATGCGCTCGATCTACGCCTCGATGATCCAGCGGCTCTCGCCCGACGGCAGCAACCCTCAGCCCGGGTACGACTGGCTCAAGCGGCTCGACGCCAACACCGGCTCGTACGCGGCCAACCCGGCCGACCTCTACCTGAAGCTCTCCCGTGAGCAGGGCGTGCTGAGCGCCTGGAACCTCCAGGACGTGCTGCTGCAGGCCAACCAATCCAACATGCCGTTCGGCTTCGTGATGCCGACCTCCGGCGCCCCGGTGCTGGTCGACGGGCTGGGCGCGGTCAAGGGCGGCAACACCGAGGGCGCACAGAAGTTCCTGGAGTTCCTCTTCGAGGACTCGCTCCGCGCCGACCTGGCCAAGGACTACTTCCAGATCCCGGCCGTGGAGATCGCCGACCAGCCGCAGTGGCTGGCCGAGCTGAACCTCAAGCCGATGGACGTCGACTGGGACGTGATCGGCAAGAACGAGACCGAGTGGATCAACCACTGGAACAGCCAGATCAAGAACCAGGGCTGACCGCGGACGCGTGCCGGGCCGGCGTACTCCGGTCCCGGCCCGGCGCTGCACCTCCGCTGCGGCACGGCGCTCCCGCGCTGCGGCACGGCGCTCCGGCGCTGCGGCACGGCGCTCCGGCGCTGCGGCACGGCGCTCCGGCGCTGCGGCACGGCGCTCCCGCGCTGCCGTTGTGGTGCGGCGTTGCCGGTGGCGCTGCCCGTGCCGCCCGGTGGCCCAAGTCGGTGGCACTGCCCGCCGCTGCACCCGTTGCCCGCCGTTGCGGCGGCGGGAGCTGTGAGAAGGGGACCCTTCTCGACCGGAAGCGTTAAGAAGGGGCCCTTCCTTTCACCCCGCCCGCGCATCTGAAGGAGGACATCATGATCGATGTCACGCTGGAGTCGGTCAGCAAGCGCTTCGCGCGCGGCGGCGACACCGCAGCCGTGGACGACGTCGACATCACCATCGCCGCCGGGGAGTTCTTCACCCTGCTCGGCCCGAGTGGTTGCGGTAAGACCACCACGCTGCGGATGGTGGCCGGGTTCTACTTTCCCACCTCCGGCCGGATCCGGTTCGGCCAGGAGGACGTCTCCCGCCGCCCGCCGAACAAGCGGGACACCGGCATGGTGTTCCAGAACTACGCGCTCTTCCCGCACATGTCGGTCGGGCAGAACGTCGCGTACGGCCTGAAGATCCGCAAGGTCGGCCGGGCCGAGGCGAAGCGCCGGGTGGAGGAGGCCCTCGGTCAGGTGCACCTGGCCGGGTACGGCGGCCGGCGCATCGACGAGCTCTCCGGCGGTCAGCAGCAGCGGGTCGCGCTGGCCCGGGCGCTGGTCATCCGGCCCAAGACGCTGCTGCTGGACGAGCCGCTGTCCAACCTCGACGCCAAGCTGCGCGAGGAGACCCGGACCGAGATCCGCCGGATCCAGAAGGAGGCCGGCACCACCGGCATCTACGTCACCCACGACCAGGCCGAGGCGATGGCGATGTCCGACCGGATCGCGGTGATGGAGTCCGGCCGGGTGCAGCAGATCGGCGCCCCGCAGGAGATCTACCACCGGCCGGCGACCAGCTTCGTGGCCCGGTTCATCGGCCGCAGCAACGTGTTGAGCCTGCCGGTGGTCGCCGCCGCGGCGGAAAGCGTCACCGTCGGACTGCCCGAGGGCAGCGAGACCGCGGTCGCCGCACCCGCCGGGCACGGCCTGCGCGAAGGGGACACCGCCCTGGTCTCGGTCCGCCCCGAGCACATCGGCCTGACCTCGACCAGCGAGCCGGGCGCGCTGCCCGGCCTGGTCCGCGAGGTCGAGTTCACCGGGATGGCCACCAACCTGATCGTCGACGTCGCCGGCGAGGCGGTGCAGGTGGCCGCGATCGACGTACCGGCCGGGATCGCCGTCGACGACCAGGTCGGGCTGCGACTGACCCGGGAGCGGATGTGGGTGGTGCGGCCGTGACCGCTGTCCCCACCGCCGCCAACATCCCACCGGTCACCGAGGACCCCACCCCGGACGGCGGGTCGCGCCGGCCGCGGCTGGCCGACCGGTTCTCCGGCGGCAGCTACTCGCGCTGGTTCCCGTACCTGCTGGTCTTCCCGCTGGCCCTGATCCTCTTCGGGTACGTCGTGCAGCCGATGTTCGCCACCTTCGCGGAGAGCGTCGGGGTGGACGGGGTGGCCAACTACGGCAGGTTCCTCAGCGGCGAGGGGGTGGCCCGCTCCGCGCTGTTCACCTCGCTGGTCATCTCCGCGGCCAGCGTGCTGCTCTGCGGCATCGTCGGCGTGGCGATGGCCTTCCTGCTCAAGCGTTTCCAGTTTCCCGGCCGCCGGCTGATCGAGGCGATCATCCTGGTGCCGGCGGCGCTGCCGCCGCTGATCGGGGCGATCTCCTTCCAGCTGCTCTACAGCGAGACCGGCATCCTCCCGCGTGGCCTGCAGCAACTGCTCGGCACCGAGAGTCCGGTGCTGCCGTTCAGCGGCATCGCCGGGGTGCTGGTGGTGCACACCTTCACCATGTACCCGTTCTTCTACCTGGCCGCCTCGGCCGCGCTGGCCGGGATGGACCCCTCGGTGGAGGAGGCCGCCTACAACCTCGGCGCCGGTCGGGTCCGGGTCTGGCGGACGGTGCTGCTGCCGATGCTCACCCCGGCCCTGGTCTCCGCCTCGCTGCTGGTCTTCATGACCTCGCTGGCGTCGTACACCGCGCCGTTGTTGTTCGGGGTGGACCGGACGATGACCATGCAGATCTACATCAACCGGACCAACGGCGACCTGCCGATGGCCTCGACCTACGCCTCGGTGCTCGCGGTGGTCTCGGTGCTGTTCCTGCTGGGCATGCGCTGGTACGAGGGGCGGCGCAGCTACCGCTCCCAGTCCAAGGGGGTCGCCGCGCACCGTCGGGAGATCACCAACCCGTTCGGCAAGTGGCTCGCCCTGGCCGCCTCGATCCTGGCCACCATGGTCCTGCTGGCCCCGGTGGCGACCATCGGCCTGGTGGCGTTCTCCGAGGACGGCTCCTGGACGACCGAGGTGATCCCGTCCGCGTACACCTGGCAGAACTTCGTCACGATCTTCTCCGACCCGGACGCGTTCCAGCCCATCCTCAACTCGTTGCAGATGAGCCTGATCGCCACCGTCGGCTGCGTCGTGGTCGGCGTGCTGATCGCGTACGCGGTGCGCCGGCTGGACTTCCGCGGCCGGGCCCTACTGGACGTGGCGGTCATGCTGGCCTGGGCGCTGCCCGGCACGGTGGTCGCGATCAACCTGATCTCGGCGTTCAGCACCGGCAACGCGTTCAGCTTCGGTCAGGTGCTGATCGGCACCTTCTGGATCATGCCGCTGGCGTACTTCGTGCGGTTCCTGCCGCTGGTGTTCCGGTCCAGCTCGGCGACGCTTGCCCAGATCGACCCCTCGTTGGAGGAGGCGGCCCGCAACCTGGGTGCCTCCTGGGCGCGGGCGTTCGGCACGGTGACCCTGCGGCTGATGATCCCCGGGGTGGCCGCCGGCGCGCTGCTCGCCTTCGTCAACGGCGTCGGCGAGTTCGTCGCCTCGGTGCTGATCTACACCTCGCAGACCGCACCGATCTCGGTCGAGATCAACAACCGGATGTACTCGTTCGAGGTCGGCACCGCCGCGGCGTACGGCATGCTCCAGGTGGTGCTGATCTTCGTGGTGATGGTGGTCTCCGGCCGGCTGCAGTCCGGCCGGCAGGCCACCCGGGAGGCGGCGAAGTGGACGGCGTGAACCCTGCTCAGAGGTCCGGCCCGGCCGGCGGTGCCCCCGGTGCGGCCGGCGCGGCCGGCCCGGCCGGCGGTGCCCCCGGTGCGGCCGGTGCGGCCGGCCCGGCCGGCGGTGCTCCCGGTGCGGCCGGCGGAACTCCCGGCCCGGCCGGCCCGGCCGGTGGTGTCCTCGGCGGGGCCGGTGGGCTGGTTCCGGTCAGCCGGGTGCCCGGCGGTGAACTCGCGGCGGTCGCCGCCGCGGCGGACTTCGCGGTGCTGCCGGTCGGCGCGGTCGAGTGGCACGGCCCGCACCTGCCGCTCGGCACCGACCTCATCCTCGCCGAGGGCTTCGCGGCCGAGAGTGCCGGCAGCGGTTCTGCGGCCGAGAGTGCCGGCAACGGTTCTGCGGCCGAGAGCGCCGGCGACGGTTCTGCGGCCGAGAGCGCCGGCGACGGCGCCGGGCCGCGCGGGGTGCTCTTCCCGGCCGTGCCGTACGCGGCCTGCCCCGGACAGACCCGACCGTGGCCCGGCACCGTGGCGATCCGCCCGGAGATCGCGGTCGGCTACCTGGCCGACGTGATCGAGGGCATCGTCGCCACCGGCTTCTCCCGACTGCTGATCGTCAACGGTCACGACGCCAACATGTCCACCGTCCGGGCTGCGATGGAGTGGGTCTCCGGCCGGCGCACCGCCAGCCTGCTGCTGGTCAACTGGTTCCAGCTGGTCACCCCGGCGGAGACCACCGACCTCTACGGCGACCTGCCGGCGCGCGGCCACGGCGGCGCGTACGAGACCTCCGGGGTGCTCGGCTTCGACCCCGACGCGGTACGCCTCGACGCGGTCGAGGACCTGCCGCCGAAGCCGAAGCTGCCGGTGAGCCACCCGTACGTGCTGGTGGAGTCCCGACCCGATCCCTGGCAGGGCTGGTCCGGGCACATCTCGCTGGCCGACGAGGCCATCGGTCGGCGGGTCCGGCAGCTCGCCGGCGCCCGGCTCCGGGAGATCGTCGCCGCCTGGGTCGCCGCCCCGTCGCCGGCCGCCCCCACCGCCGACCCGCTGCCGACCGCCGGGCCGGAGGGGGCGTGACCATGGACCGCGGGCTCGACGTCGTCGACTTCCACCTGCACTTCCGGATCGCCGCCGACGAGACGATCCACGCCTGCGAGCAGGCCGCCGGGATGCACCCCGGCGGGGAGCACGACCGGGCCGTCCGTACCGCCGCCTCCGCGCCGCAGGCGCGGGCGTGGCGGCAGGCCTGGGGTTTTCCCGACCCGGAGCCGCCCGCGCCGCGCTGGCAGGACGAGGCCGATCGGTGGGCGCAGGAACTGCGGGCGGTACGCGTCCGGCGGGCGGTCTTCGTCACCGGCGGCGGCAACGACGCCGTGGCCGACGTGGTCGACCGCCATTCGGACCTGCTGCTCGGCTTCGCCCACCACGATCCGTACGCCCCCGACGCCGCCGCCGAGCTGGAGCGCGCGGTGACCGAACGGGGCCTGCGCGGGCTGAAGCTCTTCGCCCCGCTGCTGCGCGGCCCGCTGGACGGCGCCGACCTCGACCCGCTCTGGGGCACCGCCCAGCGCCTCGGCGTGCCGGTGCTGATCCATATCGGACATTACGGCAGTGCCGGTGGGCTCACCTTCGGCCGGTACGGCGGCCCCGAGGAGCTGGCCCGGATGGCCCGTCGCTTCCCCGAGCTGGCCGTGGTCGTCCCGCACTTCGGCGTGCAGTACGTCCAGGAGCTGCTCTTCGCCGCGTGGGGCTGCCCCAACATCCACGTCGACACCTCCGGGTCCAACCAGTGGGTGCGCTGGATGCCGTACAAGCTGACCCTGGAGGACCTTTTCCGCCGCTGCTACGAGACCATCGGGCCGCAGCGGATCGTCTTCGGCAGCGACTCGTCCTGGTTCCCGCGTGGCTACGTCACCCGCTACCTCGACGACCAGCTGCGGATCTGCCGGGAGCTGGGGCTGCCCGACGACCACCTGCGCGCGATCTTCGCCGGGAACGCCGAACGGCTGCTCGGCCTGACCGACTGACCGGCCGACCCCACCGCCGGGGCCGGCGATCCGAGTCGCCCCCCGGCCTGGAAGGAAGTAAGGATCCTCTGATGAGCACACCCGCGCTGACCACGTACCAGCGGCACCACCTGCGGCCCACCTACGACCACCACGTCGGGTACCTCTTCCCGGCGATGGTCCGGGCCAGCCAGGCGCACGTGGTGATGCTGACCGAGCAGGGCCTGGTGCCGGCCGACCGGGGGGCCCGGCTGCTGCGCGGGTTGGCCGAGCTGCGCGCCGACACCGCGCCCGCGCCGGACTTCGACGGCAGCTTCGAGGACACCTACTACCTGGTGGAGAAGCGACTCGCGGCAGCCTGCGGCATCCCCACCGGTGAGCTGGACGTGCAGATGGCGCGCAGCCGCAACGACCTCGACGCCGGGGTGTTCCGGATGCTCCTGCGCGACCAGCTGATCGGGGTGCTCGACCGGGTCCTCGCCACCGGGGCCACCGCCCTGGACGCCGCCCACCGGTACGCCGACGTGGTGATCACCGGCTACACCCACCGCCGCCCGGCCCAGCCCACCACCATCGGCCACGCCCTGACCGGGTACGCCGAGGCGCTGGCCGGTGAGGCCCTCGGCTACGCCGACCTGATCGACACGCTGAACACCTCGCCGCTGGGCTCCTGCGCCTTCGCCGGCACCGACCTGGACATCGCCCCCGCCCGGGTCGCCGAGCTGCTCGGCTTCGCCGCCCTGGTCACCAACTCGTACGAGGCGGTGGCCGGCGCCGACCACCTGGTCCAGGTGGGCACCCACAACGCCCGGTCCCTGGCCACCGGCGCCCGGCTGGCCCGGACCCTGATGGACTGGCTGAGCTGGCGCTGGGTGACCACCCCCGGCGACTTCACCCAGGGCAGCAGCATCATGCCGCAGAAGCGCAACCCGGTGGTGCTGGAACATCTGGTCTCCTACGCCGGTCAGGCCGCCGCCGACGCCGCCTCGGTGCTCAACAACGTCGGCGCGGCCTGGTGGGAGGACTCCAACAACGCCACCACCGACGTGCAGGTCCGGCTCTGGGAGAGCAACGACCGTGCCGACCGGTTCTTCGCCCTGCTCGGCGGCTTCCTCGCCGAGATCGAGCCACTGGAGCCACCGTCCGCGGCCGAGATCGTCGCCTCCGGGGCCACCACGACCGCCGCCGCCGACGCGCTCACCCGCCACGGCGTACCGTTCCGGGCCGCGCACTCGGTGGTCGGCCGGCTGGTCCGCGCCGGACAACCGGCAACCTGGACCGCCGAGACCGTCCGGCAGGCCGCCGAGGGACTTACCGCACCCCTGACCGACCACGCCGTCACCGACCTGATCACCGCCGCCGTCCAGCCGGCCCAGGTGCTGGACCGGGCCCAGGCCGACGGCCCGGGCATCGAGGCGGTCCGCACCCAGGTCCACCTGGTGCGCGCCCGGTTCGACCAGGTGTCCCGACGGCTGGCCGCCGTCCGCGAGCGGCTCGCCGCCGCCGACACCGCCCTCGACGCCACCGCCGAGGCGATGGCGGCCGGCCCCGACTCGGCCGGTTCTGGTGTGACGTCGGCCGGCTCTGGTGCGGCGACGGTCGGGCCGGCGTCGGCCGGCCCCGACTCGGCCGGGGCAGTGGTCCGATGACCAGTGTCCGGTTGCCGGGACGGTCGGCGGCGGTCGACAGCGGGGAACACGGGCTGCTGCTCGGCGTCGACTTCGGCGGCACCAAGATGGCCGTCGGGGTGGCCGACGGCCAGGGCCGGCTGCTCGCCCACGAGCGGGTGCCGACGCACGCCGAGCAGGGTGCGCCACAGGCCCTGGAGCGGGCCCTGACCCTCGCCGCGAAGCTGGTCGCCGCGCACGGCGGCACGGTCGACGCCGCCGGGATCGCCTCGCCCGGGGTGGTCCGCCCCGACGGCATCGACCTGGCTCCGAACGTGCCCGGCTGGGAACGCCTGCGGCTGGCCGAGGCGGTCCGGGCCCGGCTCGGGGTGGCCACCGTCGCCGTCGACAACGACCTGAACGCCGCAGCCCTGGCCGAGCTGCGCCTCGGTGCCCTGCGCGACGCCGACCCCGGCCTGGTCGTCGGGCTCGGCACCGGGGTCGCGGCAGCGGTGACGGTGCGCGGCATCGTGCTCGCCGGGCACCACGGCGCGGCCGGCGAGATCGGGTACGCCGTCAGTGGCACACCCTGGCCCGGAACCATGCTGGAGCTGGAGTTCTCCGGCCGGGCCCTGGACGGCCTCGCCGCCGAACTGGGCGTCGCCGGCGGCGCGGCGGGGCTCGCCGACCGCTCCGGGGCTCCGGGTGCCCTGCGTGCGGCGCTCCTGACCCGCCTCGACGAGCTGGCCCGACACCTGGTCACGTGCTGCCTGCTGCTCGATCCGCAGCGGGTGGTGCTGGTCGGTGGGGTGGCCGGCAGCGAGCTGATCCGGGGCTTGCTCACCGACCGGCTCACCGAGGTGCTGCCGCACCGCCCGGAGTTGGTGCTCTCCAGGTTCGCCGACGACGCCGCCCTGCTCGGTGCGGTCACCCTGGCCCGCGAGGCCGTCCCCGCCCAGGTGTAAGGAAGGGCCCCTTGTTAACGCTTTCGGTAGAGAGGGGTACCCCGCTCACCACCGCCCGTTAACAAGGGGCCCTTCCTTCACCGGGTCAGGTGGTGGCGGGCCACCGGGTCAGGTGATGGGGGCGAGGGTCCGGGCGGCCAGGCGGTAGCCCGGGACGACGTCCTCGATCTCCGCGAGGATGCTCTCGTTTGCGGTCAGCAGCACGGTCTGCTCACCGGCCCGCACCGCCAGGGCCCACTCCCGCTGCTTCTCGTCGAGATTTTCGCTGGTGGCGATCCAGGACACCTCGACCGCGTCGAAGGTGCCGGCCCGCACCGTCCGGTACTGCGCGTCGGTGACCTTGCTGCTCAGCTGCCCCGCCCCGGCCAGGTACGCCTCCAACGCCGGTCGGGGCTCGACCGTCGGCTGGGCCGCCGTCCACACCCGCAGGAAACCGGCGCTGTCCGGCCGACCGTCGATCTCGCAACGGGGGGTCGCACCGGTGATCTTAGCCAGCTCCTGGCCCAGGCCGTCTTCGCTGACCGGCTTGGCGGTCCGTCCCTTCACGACGTCGAAGGTGACCGGCAGTTCGCAGCCGCTGCCGGGGCCACCGACCGTGCCACCGGCCGCCGCCGGGGCGATCTCGTCGTGCCAGGGCGGACCGGCCGCGACCTGGCCGCTGGCCGACGGGGCCACCGATCCGACTGGGCCGTCCTCGCCTCCGGCGCAGCCGGTGATGACGGTCAGGGTGAGCGCGGCCAGTACGGCCACTCGTCGATGCATCTGGGTTCCTCGTCGATCCGCAGTGCCGCCGCGTCGGCGGCCGACGGACGTTAGCCCACCGAGGCACCGTCGCGCGGCCCTCCTGGCGCGGCCCTCCGCTCGGCGCGCCGGTGCACCGGTGACACCAGCGGGGGTGGTGCGCCGGCGACCTCAGCCGGGGCGGTGCGCCCGGAGCATCAGCGAGACCCCGGGCGCTGACCGCACCGGCAGGTACCGTTCGGCGGCGATGACGGTCCGCAGGCCGAGGTTGACCACCGGGTGAAGTTGGTCCAGGTCGCTGCCGGTGGAGCGGCGGCGCCGCCAGGCAGCGACCGGCCGCAGCAGCACGTTCCAGCTCCACAACTCGTCGACCACCAGCCCGGCCCGCTCCACCGTCGTTCGCAACGACTCCCGGTCGTACCGGCGGACGTGCCCCACCGCCACGTCGTGCGCCGACCACAGCCGCATGTCACACGGTACGGCGATCAGCGCGGTGCCGCCCGGACGGAGGGCCCGGTGGATCTCCGCGGCGGCCAGGTGGTCCTCGTCGACGTGCTCCAGGATGTCGAAGGCGACCACCAGGCCCAGGCTGGCCGTGGGCAGCGGCAGCCGCCGGGCGTCGGCGCGGATCACGTCCAGCCCTCGCTCCCGGGCCACCCCGGCACCCTCGACGCTGTACTCCAGGGCCACCGGCCGCCACCCGTGCGCCCGCAACACCCGGGTGTTCCCGCCGCCGGCCGCCCCGATGTCCAGCGCCCTGCTTGGCCGCTGCCCGGCCTCGGCCAGCCGGCGCAGCGCCCGCGCCAACAGGATCCGCCGCTCCCGGTACCACCAGTGGGTGTCCTCCAGGGCGGCCAACTTGCGGATCTCGGTCGCCTCCACGCGTACTCCTCGCGGTGTGTCTCCCGGGCGCTGGCGCACCTCGCCGTCGCATTGTGCCCCAGCCGGCGGGCTGGATTCAGAACGCGGGGGGTTTCGAGGTGGTCGGGGTGAGGATCCCACCGGCCCGGGTACGGACGGCGTGCGCGGCTGCCGCCGCGTTCCGGACCACCTTGTCGACGTCGTGGCTGACCACCGACCTGTTCCGTTTAACGATCCGACCGTCGATGAGTACCGTGTCGATGTTCGCCGGGGTGGCCGAGCGCACCACCGTCGACTCCAGGTCGCCGACGGGGGCGATGTTCAGGTCGTCGGCCCGGATCAGGATGATGTCGGCCCGCTTGCCGGGGGTGATCGACCCGGTGACCTTCTCCAGGCCGAGGGCCTTCGCGCCGTTGATGGTGGCCATCTCGATCGCCTGCCGGAACACTACCGCCGGCAGGTCGGCGGTGTCCGTACCCAGGTACGGGATACCCAGGTTCCAGGCCACGTTCATCGACTCGAACATGTTGATCGGGGCCAACGAGCTGGCGTCGAACGACAGCGAGACGGTGATCCCGGCGGCCAGCATCCGCAGCAGTTGGCCGTGGAACCCGCCGGCGGTGCCGAGCCGCAACTCGGAGTGCACCGAGAAGCTGACCGGTGCGCCGGTGCGGACCATCGCCTGCCGGTCCGCCTCGTCGAACGGCAGGGCGTGGCAGAGGAGGAAGTCCGGCCCGAGTACGCCCATCCGCTCCAGTTCGGCGGCGCGTACGGCGGTGGTGGGTCCCTGACCGGAGTGCACCGAGACAGGCAGTTTGCGCTTCTGCACCTCGGTCATCTCGACCAGGAAGTTCGCCAGCTGTCCCGGCCCGCGCAGGTTCACTCCCAGATGGACCAGGCCGTCAAACGGGGACCTGGTGCCGAACCAGGTACGGGTCACCCGGTCGATGTCGGCGAAGTCGATCGGTTGGGTGCCGGGCTGACCGTCCCGGTGCCCGTACGAGTAGCGGGCCCGGACCAGGCCGTCGGCGTGGGCGTGCAGCTCGGCGTCGGCGTACTCCGGGCCCCGGGTGTTGTGCGACCAGTTGTTGACCGTGGTGATGCCGGCGCTGGCGCACTCCACCAGACCCAGCAGCACGCTGTGGTAGAAGTCGTCCGGCCGGTACGCGGCGACGGTCGCCGATTTCGCGGCGAAGTACTCGAAACCGGTGGAGACGAAATTGCGGCCGAGGGCACTCCACATGTGATAGTGGGTTTCCACGAATCCGGGCATGGCGATCATGCGGGAGGCGTCGATCACTTTGGCGCCGCGGGGCGTGAGATTGGTGCCGACCTGGACGATCCGGCCGTCGCGTACCTCGATGTCGGCCTTGGCCCGGTTACCGATCGCCGGGTCGACGGAGACCAGCGCGGCCCCTTTGATCAGGTAGTGTCCTCGCGCCGGCTTCTTGCCGGGGCGGCTGTTCGGGGCGTGCGGGCCGGCGGCGGCGGTCGCCGGGGAACCGGCGAGAAACGGCGCGACGGCGGTGGCTCCGGCGGCGGCGAGAATCGCCCGCCGGCCGATCGGGTGCGCTGGAACAGGCCTGCCGCAATCGTCGAAAAGTGTCGTTCCGTCGATGTTCTGAGAATCGCCGTACGAAGGCTCGGGGGCCATGGGGGTATGCATGAGCGAAAGCTAGGAAGGGGTCGTTTCGGGCCGATCACACGCCGATGACCATGGAATGAAGTCGCTGGTCGGCCCGCGGTCTGGCACCCGGCCGACGACCGGGTGTGACGATGCGTGCCCTGCTCCTCGACCCACCGCCACCCACCCGGGCTCGGGCGTTAAGAAGGGCCCCCTGCTATACCGAAAGCGTTAGCAGGGGGCCCTTCCTTACCCCCCGTTAGAGGGGGATGTTGCCGTGGGCGCCGCGGGCGGCGGGGGCGGCGGCGAGGGCCTCGGCGATCCGTCGCCGGGTCTCCGCCGGCTTGATCACATCGTCGACCACGCCGATCTCCAGCGCCCGGTTCACCCCGCCGGCCACCTCGATCTGCTCGGCGATCAGCTGGGCGCGCAGCGCCTCGCGCTCCTCGGCGGGGGCGGCGGCGAGCTTCTTGCGGTGCAGGATGTTGACCGCGGCGCTGGCCCCCATCACCGCGACCTCCGCGTTCGGCCAGGCGAAGACCGCGGTCGCGCCGAGCGAGCGGGAGTTCATCGCGATGTACGCCCCGCCGTACGCCTTGCGGGTCACCAGGGTCACCCGCGGCACCACCGCCTCGGAGAAGGCGTGCAGCAGCTTCGCCCCGCGCCGGACCACGCCGTCCCACTCCTGACCCAGGCCGGGCAGGTAGCCGGGCACGTCCACCAGCACGATCAGCGGCACCCCGAGCGAGTCGCACATCCGCACGAACCGGGCCGCCTTCTCGGCGCTGGAGGCGTCGAGGCAGCCGCCGAGGCGCAGCGGGTTGTTGGCGATCACGCCGACCGTCCGGCCGGCGAACCGGCCGAGCGTGGTGACCACGTTCGGCGCCCACTTGGCGTGCAGCTCCACGCCGGGGGCGTCGAGCAGCGCCTTGACCACCGGCTTGACGTCGTAGGCCCGGTTGGTCTCGACCGGCATCTTCGCCGTCAGGTCGTGCCCGGTCTGGTCGCCGGCCACGTCGTCGGGGGAGAGCCGGCCCTGGTGGCCCAGGAGCGCGGCCAGTTTGCGCGACTCGGCAAGTGCCGCCGCGTCGTCGGCGCAGGTCACGTGCACCACGCCGGAGCGTCGGCCGTGCGCCTCGGGGCCGCCGAGGCGCTCCATGTCGACCTGCTCGCCGGTGACGCTGCGGACCACCTCGGGGCCGGTCACGAAGATCCGTCCACCGCCGCTCATCACCACGATGTCGGTGAGCGCCGGCCCGTAGGCCGCGCCACCGGCGGCCGGACCGAACACCACCGAGATCTGCGGTACCCGGCCGGAGGCCCGGACCATGGCGGCGAAGACCTGGCCGACGGCGTCGAGCGCGACCACGCCCTCGGCCAGTCGTGCGCCACCGGAGTGCCAGAGGCCGAGCACCGGCACCCGCTCCCGGACGGCGGTGTCGATCGCCTCCACGATGTGCCGGCACCCCTCGGTGCCCATCGCGCCGCCCATCCGGGTGGCGTCGGTGGCGTACGCGATGGCCGGCGTGCCCTCGATCTCACCGCGCGCGCAGAGCACCCCGGAGGTGTCCGGCGGAGCCAGCAGGCGCAGCGTGCCGGCGTCGAACAGGGCCCGCAGCCGGACCTGTGGGTCCCGGTGGTCGACCGTCGAGCTGTCAGCGGCGATGGCGGTGGTCGTCACTTGAGCCTCCAAGGCTGTGGTCTCAGGCCCGCGTGAAGACGAGAGCCACGTTGTGACCGCCGAAGCCGAACGCGTTGTTCAGTGCGGCGGGGATCTCCATGTGCCGCGCCTTGTGCGCGGCCACCTCCAGGTCGAGGTTCTCGTCCGGGTCGTCGAGGTTGATCGTCGGCGGCACCACGGAGTCCCGGATGGCCAGGATGGTGGCGATCGACTCCAGCGCGCCGGCCGCGCCGAGCAGGTGCCCGGTCATCGACTTGGTGGCCGTCAGCACCGGGTGGTCGCCGAGGGCCGCCCGCAGCGCGCCGATCTCCAGCATGTCCCCGACCGGGGTGGAGGTGGCGTGGGCGTTGACGTGCATGATGTCGGTCTTCGCCACGTCCGCGTCGGCGATCGCCTTCTTGATCGCGCGGATCGCGCCCTCGCCCTCGGCGTGCGGCTGCACGATGTCGTACGCGTCGGAGGTGACCCCCGCCCCGGCGAGCCGGGCGTAGACCTTGGCGCCCCGGGCGGCGGCGTGGTCGGCGCGTTCCAGGATCAGCACGCCGGCGCCCTCACCGAGCACGAAGCCGTCCCGGCCCTTGTCCCACGGGCGGGAGGCCCGCTCGGGGTCGTCGTTGCGGGTCGACATGGCCCGCATCGAGGCGAAACCGGCGATCGGCAGCGCATGGATGACCGCCTCGGTGCCGCCGGCCACCACCACGTCGGCCCGACCGGCGCGGATCAGGTCCAGGCCGAGCGAGATGGCTTCGGCGCCGGTGGCGCAGGCGCTGGCCACCGAGTGCACGCCGGCCTTCGCGCCCAGCTCCAGCCCCACCCAGGCGGCGGGGCCGTTGGGCATCAGCATCGGCACGGTGTGCGGGGAGACCCGCCGGGGACCGGAGGCCTCCAGGATGTCGTCCTGGTCGAGCAGGGTGATCGCGCCACCTATCCCGGAACCCACGCTCACCGCCAGCCGCTCCGGGTCCAGCCCGGAGTCGGCCAGCGCCGAGTCGGCCCAGGCCTGCCGGGCGGCGATCAGCGCGATCGCCTCGGACCGGTCCAGCCGGCGCAGCTTGACCCGGTCGATCAGCTCGGACGGGTCGACGGCGAGTTTGGCGGCGATCCGGACCGGCAGCTGGGCGGCCCACTCCTGGGTGAGGGCACCCACCCCGGAGCGGCCGGCGAGCATGGCGTCCCAGGTCGACGCGACGTCCCCGCCCAGCGGAGTGGTCGCGCCGATCCCGGTGACGACGACGTCGATACGGCTCATGTCAGGACTGCGCCTCGATGTAGCTGACCGCGTCACCGACGGTCTTCAGGTTCTGCACCTCGTTGTCCGGGATCTTGACGCCGAACTTCTCCTCGGCGGCGACCACGACCTCCACCATGGAGAGCGAGTCGACGTCCAGGTCGTCGGTGAAGGACTTCCCCTCGGCCACGTCGTCCGGGTTCACCCCGGCCACCTCTTCCAGGATCTCGGCGAGGCCGGTGGTGATCTCGTCACGGGTCATTGCGGTTGGTTCCTCTCATAGCGGTTCAACTCCACGGTCGGCGACGCCGACCGGCACGCTCCGGTGCGTACGCTCCGGAGTGAGCATCGGGACCTCACGGCGGGCGCCGGAGGCTCGGGGGCACATCTCAGGGGCAGCGGACTACCTGACCGGCGTAGGTCAGGCCGCCACCGAAGCCGAACAGCAGGACCGGCGCGCCGGCCGGCACCTCCCGGCGCTCCACCAGCTTGGACAGGGCCAGCGGCACGCTCGCCGCCGAGGTGTTGCCGGACTCGACGATGTCCTTGGCGACGACCGCGTTGGGCATGCCGAGTCGACGGGCGATGCCGTCGATGATCCGGGTGTTGGCCTGGTGCGGCACGAACGCGGCGATCTCCTCCGGGTCCACCCCGGCCCGCTCACAGGCCTGCCGGGCCAGCGGGGCCAGCGAGGTGGTGGCCCAGCGGAACACCGACTGGCCCTCCTGCCGCACGTACGGGCGCCAGCCCTCGATGCGTACCGCGTCGCTCTTCTCCGGCACCGAGCCCCAGACCACCGGGCCGACCCCGGGGGCCTCGTCCTCGGCGGTGGCGGTCAGCACCGCGGCGCCCGCGCCGTCGGCGAAGATGATGCAGGTCGAACGGTCGGTCCAGTCGACGAAGTCGGAGAGCTTCTCGGCGCCGATGACCAGCGCGTTGCGGGACGCCCCGGCGCGGATCGCGTGGTCGACCGTGCCGAGGGCGTACGCGAAGCCGGAGCAGGCGGTGTTGATGTCGTACGCCCCGGGCGCGTTGATGCCGAGCTTGCCGGCGACCCGGCAGGCCACGTTCGGGCTGCGGTCGATCGCGGTGCAGGTGGCCACCACGACCAGGTCGATGTCGGCGGCGGTCAGCCCGGAGTTGGCCAGGGCCTTCGCCGCGGCGGCGGCGGCCATGTCGCTCACCGTCTCACCGTTCTCGGCGATCCGCCGGCTGACGATGCCGACCCGGTCCCGGATCCACTCGTCGTTGGTCTCGACCAGTTGGGCGATCTCGTCGTTGGTCACCACCTGGGACGGCTGGTAGTGCCCGAGCGAGACGATCCGACTGCCAGTCATACCTGACCTCCGATGCGGGCGAGCGGCTGCCCGGGAGCGACCGGATCGTCGTGGTGGGCGAGCCATTCGGTGAGCGTTCCGCTGCCGTGCGCGGTCACCTCGACCGCTCCCTGTCGGGTGGTGATCTGGCCGATGACCTGGCCGGTGCGCAGGTCGGTGCCCTCGGTGAGCTCTTCGGCCGGCTGGAAGGTGCCCGCGGCGGGGGCCACCACCACCCGGAAGGCGATGGTCGGCTCGTGCCCGGGGGCGCTGCCGTGCCGGGCGATCAGGGCCCAGGCGGCGGGCAGGTCGTCCGGGGTGTTCAGGGTGACGATCTCCGGCGCGCCGGCGCCCTTGAGCTCCCGCTTGACCATTCCGGCGAGGGTGCCGGCCGGCGGCAGCTCCAGCACACCGGTCACCCCGAGGTCGGCCAGGGTACGCATGCACAGGTCCCACCGGACTCCGGCGGTGACCTGGCGGACCAGCCGCTGCACCATGTCCCGGCCGTGGTTGACCGCCGAGCCGTCGAGGTTGGACAGCAGGATCCGACCGGGGTCGGCGGGGGTGATGCCGGCGGCCACCATGGCGAGGGCCTCCTCGGCCGGGGCCATGTACGGGGTGTGGAACGCCCCCGCCACCTGCAACCGGACGACCCGGGTCTTGGCCGGCGGGTCGGCGGCGAGCTTCTCCAGCCCGGCGACGGCACCGGCGGCGACGATCTGACCGCTGCCGTTGCGGTTGGCCGCGTGCAGCCCGGTCGCCTCGATCGCGGCGAGCACCTCGGCCGGGTCGCCGCCGAGCAGCGCGGCCATCCCGGTGGGCTCCAGCGCGCAGGCGGCGGCCATCTCCCGGCCGCGTACCCCGGCGAGGGTGACGGCCGCCTCGGCCGGCAGCACGCCGGCCAGCGCCGCGGCGGCCAGCTCACCGACGCTGTGCCCGGCGGTCACCTGCACGTCGTGCATGGGCAGGTGTTCCGCGGCGAGCAGGGCCGCGGCGACCAGCAGTGGCTGGGTGCGTGCGGTGTCCTTGATCTCGTCGGCGTCCGCCGTGGTGCCGAGGCGGACCAGGTCGACCCCGGCCAGCGCCGACCACCAGCGCAGTCGTGCCTCGGTGCCGGTGAGATCGAGCCAGGGGGTCAGGAAGCCGGGTTTCTGGGAACCCTGGCCGGGTGAGAGTACGGCGAGCACGACTACGACTCTTCCGGATACTCGACGGCCGCGCCCTGTCGACAGGCACCAAACCGCACTAGAAGGTTTGGAGGGATCCTACAAATATTAGCGTTGATCATCAGATTTTTGGGGCGTTTTGTCGCCCATCGGGTTTGTTGCCGGGTTGACCGGCAGCGGATCCAACCGGCCCACGACCAACGCGATCTGGAGCGTGAACGCGTCCCGGGGCGTCAGCGGCGAGAAGCCCGTCACGTCGCCGATCCGCCGCAACCGGTAGCGGACCGTGTTCGGGTGCACGAACAACGCGCGGGCCGCACTCTCCAACGTCCCGCCGGCGGCCAGGAACGCGTCCAGGGTCTCCAGCAGCTCGCCACCGGCGCGCACCAGGGTCGCGTACACGTCGTGGCGCAGCCGGCGACGGGCCTCGGCGTCGCCGGCCAGGGCCCGCTCCGGCAGCAGGTCCGCCGCCGGCACCGGGCGGGGCGCACCCGGCCACGCCGGTGCGGCCCGGAACCCGGCCAGCGCGGCCCGCGCCGACTCCGTCGCCCCGTCCAGACTCGGCACCGCCGGACCCACCACCACCGGTCCGGCCCCGAACGCGGTCGACAGCTTCTCGGTGGCCGCCACCGGATCGGCGGCACCACCGAGCACGATCACCAACCGGTCGCCGTGCACACCACCGATCACCTCGACACCGATCCGGCGGGCCTGCCGGTACACCGTGTGCAGCACCGCCGTCACCTCGCCGCCGGGGGAGCGGCCCACCGCCACCGCCACCGGCGGCGCGTCCGTCCAGCCCAGCGCCGCCGCCCGGCTGGCCAGCACGTCCGGCGAGTCGCCCCGGAGCAACGCGTCGACCAGCAGCGCCTGCAGCCGGGCGTCCCAGGCACCCCGGGACTCGGCGGCGCGGGCGTACACCCGGGCGGCGGCGAAGGCGATCTCCCGGCTGAAGCGCAGCATCACCTCGCGTAGCTGCTGCTCCTCGCCCGGCGCGGCCAGGTGCCCGA
Organism: Micromonospora sp. WMMA1923; assembly: GCF_049179195.1. Taxonomy (NCBI): domain Bacteria; kingdom Bacillati; phylum Actinomycetota; class Actinomycetes; order Micromonosporales; family Micromonosporaceae; genus Micromonospora; species Micromonospora sp. WMMA1923. Next base: position 3,979,300 of record NZ_JBMHLZ010000001.1, on the reverse strand, counting down.
CCTGTTCCTCCACCACGTCGATGGTGACCTTCACCAGGGCGACGGTCTGCTGGAGGCTGATCGAGCGGGCCAACGCCTGGGGAGCGGTGGCGAAGACCTCGTCGGAGACCTCCTGGCTGCTGTCCGCCGTGCCACCGCCGTCGCGCAGCCACTGCACCAGGGACCGGACGCCGGCCTGGGCGACCAGCATCACCCAGGCGCGCTGGTCGGCCGGGAGCGCCCGGAACCAGGGCAGCGCTTCGTCCATCCGGCTCACGCTCGCGGTGGCCAACGCGCCCGCGGACCGTTCGATCCGCCGCAGCGTGGCCGACAACTCCGGACCATCCGTGCCCATCCCACCACCCTTGCACCCGTGCCGTCACCGCGCCGACCAGGGGGTCCGCCAGTCAGCCGCCGGTCAGCCGCCGCTCGGCCGTCGCGCAGCCGTCGCTCGGCCGTCGCGCAGCCGTCGCTCGGCCGTCGCTCAGCCGGCGGGCTCCGGCAGGCGCAGCTCCCGGGCCAGGATGGCCGCCTGAACCCGGCTGCGTAACTCCAGTTTGGCCAGGATCCGGCTGACGTGCGTCTTGGTAGTGCTCTCCGCCATCGACAGCCGGGCGGCGGTCTGCTGGTTGGACAGGCCGAGCCCCAGGCAGGCCAGCACGTCCCGCTCCCGGGGGGTCAGCGCGTCGACCGCCGCCCGGCCCGCCGTCGACGGGCCCGGTGAGGTGGCCGCGAAGGCGCCGATCAACGTGCGGGTCACCGCCGGGGCGATGGTCCCCTCACCGCGCGCCACCGTCCGCACCGCCGCCACCAGCCCCGCCGCGTCGGTGTCCTTGAGCAGGAAGCCGGCTGCCCCCGCCCGGAGCGCGCCGAAGACGTACTCGTCGAGGTCGAAGGTGGTCAGCACCAGCACGTCGGCCAGGTGTTCGGCGACGATCTGGCGGGTCGCCGAGATGCCGTCCAGCACCGGCATCCGGATGTCCAGCACCGCCACGTCCGGCCGCAGCGACCGGCAGAGCCGCACCGCCGCCCGGCCGTCGGCGGCCTCCCCGACCACCTCGACCTCCGGCGTGGCGTCCAGGATCAACGCCAGCCCGGCCCGGACCGCCGGCTGGTCGTCGGCGAGCACCACCCGCACCGTCGTACCCGTCGGGTCGGTCACGTCGCCTCCGTCGTCGGTAGTTCGGCGCGTACCCGCCACTGCCCGTCCTCGGCCGCCGCGGAGAACCGGCCGGCCAGCAGCACCGTCCGTTCCCGCATCCCGATCAGGCCGGCGCCCGCGCCGGGCAGACCGTCGGGCCCGTCGCGCACCGGGTTGGTCACCGTCACCACCACCGACCCCATCCGGTACGCGACCAGCAGTTCCGCCTCCCCACCGCCGTGCTTGAGCGCGTTGGTGAGTGACTCCTGCACGATCCGGTACCCGGCCAGGTCGACCGCGACCGGCACCCGTCGGGCCGTTCCGGTGACCCGTTCCCGCACCGTCAGACCGGCCGCCCTGGCCCGGTTCACCAGCACCGGCACCTCACTGAGCCGGGCCCGGACCGCCTCGTCGGCCGGCGCCCTCGCGTGGTCGGCCGGCGGCACCGCCTCGCAGGCCGGCTCCCGGAGCAGCCCGATCATCTGCCGCATCTCGGCCAACCCCTGCACGCTGTTCTCCCGGATGACCCGCAACGCGGAGTCGACGCGCGCCCGGTCCAGCCCCGGCACCGACAACACCGCGGTGGCGTGGATGGCCACCGCGCTGAGGTGGTTGGCGACCACGTCGTGCAGTTCCCGGGCCATCCGGGAACGTTCGGCGTTGACCGCCTGCCGCCGGTCCAGCTCGGCCAGCCGGGCGGTCTGCTCGGCCCGTTGCCGCTCGGCGATCGCGCGGCCCTGTTCGGCGGTGGCCCGCTCTCGCTCGGCGGTGGCCCGTTCCCGTTCGACGGCGGCCTGGTCGCGGTACTGCCGCACGCTCGTCCCGGTCAACACCGGCAGCAGCCCGACCAGGGCCACCAGGACGCCCAGCCCCAGCGTCCGCCAGTCCCGCAACAGCACGACTCCGGCCAGCGGAACCGCGACGGTCAGCCCGACGGTCACCCCGAGCAGCCGCCGCCAGAGTCGCACCGAGCCGTACACGCAGGAGTCGTAGAGCACCTGGGTGTAGATGATCGAGGTGGCCACCGAGCCGCCCAGCACCAGGTCGCCGAGGAGCGCCACGGTGCCCAACGCCAGACCGGTGCGGGTGGCCACCCGGCGCAGCGCCACCGCCACGCAGACCGCCGCCAGCGGCACCAGGAACCACCCCACCGGCACCGCCGGCCGCCAGCCGAGGTCGGCCCGGAAGTCGATCCCGTGCATGATCAGTCCGCCGGCCAGTGAGACGCCGGCCAGCGCCAGGTCCCGCCCCCGGGTCGCCGGCGGGGGCCACGGCAGTGCGCGCACGGGGCCGATCACACCACACCGGCCGGGGGCCCACCTCCGTCATCTGGACGATGCCGGGCCCGCGCGCCTACTCCCTTCGACCCACCCCGTCCCCGGTCTACCGGGGGACCGGGTGGGCGGGGGCCGGGTGGGTGGGTCGGACCGGGCCAGTACGGTGACAGGGCACGTCGGGGCAACCCGTCCGGCGAGGGAACGTGAGGAGACCGCCGATGGCGCACGGGGAGGCCGAGCACGGCTGCGCCCAGGGTGAGACCTGCCGGCCGGGCCAGCACGAGCAGTCGACGGGGGCGAAGCACCACCGCCGGACGGCCGGCGGGCCGCCGTACCCCGGTGAGCCGATCCCCGAGCGTGCCGACGAGGAGCCGACGGTGCCCCGACAGCGCGTTGCCGAACCGCCCACCGTGGCCGACCCCGCGTCGACGGCCGAGCAGGGTTGCCTCAGCGATCTGCCGGGCTGGGCCGGGGCCCACCGGCACGGCCCGGTGCGGCCCCGCCGCCGGGGCGGCCGGCGGGAACGGCCACCCCAGCGCTGGTGCTGACCGTCGCCTCAGCGGGTGCGACGACGGACGAGCAGCGCGATGCCGGCGAGCCCGGCGGTGATCGTCACCACCACGGCCACGTTGAGCAGCAACAACCGCTGCAACGCACCCATGCTCTCGTTGATGCTCTTGCTCGGGTCCAGCGAGTCGTCCGGGATCACCCGCTCGCCGCCACCGATACCACCGGTCAACGTGTCGAGCTGCCGCTCCAGCGGCACCCCGGCGATCCGCAGCGTCTCCGACATGTTCAGCCGCCCGAGGAACCAGCCGGCACCGGTCTTGCGGCCGTCGGGCTGCTTGGCCGGGCGGTGGATCCGGGGGCCGCCGTTCGCTCGCGGGTAGAGGTCGTACGTCTGCTTGGGAACGTCCCCGGCGAGCACCACGACGGTGTACTTCGGACCGAGGTCGGCAGCCTTGGGACCCTTGCTCTGCCCGGTCGCGCGGCTCAGCCAGTTGACCTGGTCGATGACGGCGACCACGTGGGCATGCCGGTCGCTCTCGCGCAGCCGCAGCGGCTCGGTGATCCCGACGCCGGTGATGTCCACGCCAGCCGGTGGCGGCTTCGGCTTCGGCGCGGCCTGCGCCGGGTGGGACAGGCTCGGCGCGGCCTGCGCCGCGCTGGACAGGCCCAGGGAGAGGCTAGCTCCCAGCAGCACTCCGGTCAGTACCTTCAACAGCCGGCTCGTCCTGTCGAACACCGCCGCCTCCTCGCCCCGTCGATGGATGGCTTTGCTGCATGGTCACGCGTTGGTTGACGGCGGTGACCGTGCCCACAGGCCGGATGTCCACCTCAAGGGTTGCAGAACGACGCTCGATTGCAGCTACTGGAAGACTAATTGGAACTATCTGCGATCTCGACTCGACCAATGACCAGCCGTTTGATCAGCGGGCGGATCTTACCTTTACGGAGGAGCACATGGGGGGCAGGGCAGCACGTGTGGTGCGGACCTCGGTGACGTTGCTCGGCGCGGTGCTCGGATTGTCCCTGTTGTTGCCGGTGTCGCCGGCGGCCGCACACAACTCGTTCACCGGCAGCGACCCGCGCGACGGGGCCCGGTTGGCGGAGGCACCCGAGCGGGTCGAGCTGCGTTTCCTGGCGAAACTTCCAGCGGATAAGACGAAGATCACAATCACCGGGCCGGACGACGCCTCCGCCGTGGCGGGGGAGCCGACCTTCTCCGGCAGTCGGGTACGGGTGCCGTTCAAGCCCGGTCCGGCCGGCCGCTACGTGGTGGCGTACGAGCTGCCGTCGGCCGACGGGCACCCGATCAAGGGCGAGGTGGAGTTCACCCTGACCACCGGTGCCCCGGCCGAGCCGTCCCCCAGCCCGGCGACCCCGACCGGGTCACCCTCGGCAACCGAACCCGCCGCCGCGCCGTCGCCGACCGCGTCGGCGGTGGAGTCCGAGCCCGCCCCGGCCGAGCCGGTGCCGGCAGCCGACAACCAGTCCGACGCCGGCAGCCCCTGGCTCTGGGTGATCGGCGGCCTGGTTCTGCTGGCCGCGCTCGGCACCGGTCTGCTGTTCCGCCGCCGAGCCACCCGTCGCTGACCACCCGGCCGGCCGCTGACACGACGACCAGCGGCCGGCCCTACTGCTCACGGCGACCGGTCCTCGGCCCTACGCCCCACGGCGACCGGCCCTACGCCCCACGGCGACCGGCCCTACGCCCCACGGCGACCCGCCCACGGCCCTACTGCTCACGGCGACCCGCCCACGGCGACGGCGGCCGGCCCTACGGCCCACGGCTCCCAGCGACCGGTCCACGGCGCCGGCGACCGGCGGCCCGGCCCCCGACGGCTGCCGTGAAAGGGGTACCCCGCTATACCGGAAGCGTTAACAGGGGGCCCTTCCTTACGGTCAGGGGAGGCGGAGGCGGGCGGCGCGGAGGCGGGCCAGGGTGCGTTCGCGACCTAGCACCTCCAACGACTCGAAGAGCGGCAGGCCGACGGTCCGGCCGGTGACCGCGACCCGGACCGGTGCCTGCGCCTTGCCGAGCTTCAGGCCGTGTTCGGTGCCGACCGACTCCAGGGTCGACTTGAGGGTCGGGGCGTCCCAGGTGGTGACCGCCGCGTAGGCGGCGATGGCGGCGTCCAGCAGTTCGGCGGCGCCGGCCTTCATCGCCTTGGCCCAGGCGGCCTCGTCGATCAGCGGGTCGGCGAGGAAGAGGAAGTCGACGTTCGGCACGATCTCGCTGAGCACCGCGATCCGGGTCTGGGCCAGCGGCGCGACGGCGGCGAACGCCTCGGCGTCGAACTCCGCCGGCTGCCAGGGCGGCGGCGGGATGGTGGCGGTGCCGGTGAGCCACGGCCCGCAGACGGCGATGAACTCCTCCACCGTCAGGGCCCGGATGTACTCCCCGTTGAAGGCGCGCAGCTTCTTCTCGTCGAAGAAGGCCGGCGACGGGTTCACCTCGTCCAGCCGGAACTCCTCCTCGATCACCGACCAGGGCACGATCTCCCGGTCGTTGGAGGGGGCCCAGCCCAGCAGCATCAGGTAGTTGCGCATCGCGGCGGCCAGGTAGCCCTCGTCCCGGTACGCCTCCAGGGCGACCTTGTCCCGACGCTTGGAGAGCTTCTGGCGCTTCTCGTTGACCACCACCGGCACGTGTGCCCAGACCGGTGGCTGCGCCCCCAGCGCGACCCAGAGCAGTTGCTGCTTGGGGGTGTTGGGCAGGTGCTCCTCGGCCCGGATCACATGGGTGATCCCCATCGTCATGTCGTCGACCACGTTGGCCAACAGGAACACCGGTGAGCCGTCACCCCGGGCGATGACGAAGTCCTCGATCAGCTTGTTCTCGAAGGTCGGCTCGCCCCGGATCAGGTCGACCACGACGGTCGTACCCTCGTCCGGGGTGCGGAAGCGCAGCGCCCGACCCGTGCCGGCGGTCAGTCCCCGGTCCCGGCAGAAGCCGTCGTAACCGGAGTACTGGGATCCGCTACGGGCCTGTACGGCCTCCCGGGTGCAGTCGCAGTAGTACGCCCGACCCTCGGTGTGCAGCCGCTGCGCGGCGGCCCGGTGCTCGGTGGCGTAGTGCGACTGGAAGTAGGGGCCCTCGTAGCCCTCGCGCTCGATGCCGATCCAGTCCAGCGCGGCGAGGATCCCCTCGGTCCACTCGGGTTTGTTGCGGGCCGCGTCGGTGTCCTCGATGCGCAGCACGAACACCCCGCCCTGCTGCTGGGCGTAGATCCAGTTCTGCAGCGCCGAGCGGGCGCCGCCAACATGGAACATACCGGTCGGGGAAGGGGCGAAGCGTACACGAACCGTCACCACCCCAGCCTACGGCCGCCGCCCCAGCTGCAAGGAAGGGCCCCTTGTTATCGCTTCCGGTATAGGAAGGGCCCCCTCCAAACACCCCACCTCACGGCACGCTGCGGATCTTGACCACCAGGGCGCTGCCGAGCAGGGTGACCGCCGCGGTGACCGCGTACAGGGTGGGGTAGCCACCGAGGTGGACCACGATCGGGGCGGACATCGCCGGGCCGAGCACCTGCGGCGCCGAGTTCGCGATGTTGATCACGCCAAGGTCCTTGCCCCGGTCGGTGGCCATCGGCAGGACCTGCGTGATCAACGCGGCGTCGACCGACAGGTAGACCCCGTAGCCCGCGCCGAGCAGCAGCGCGGCGGCCATCGCCACCGGCCAGACCGGCGCGACCGCCAGCAGCAGCGCGGCCACCGCCATCACCAGCCCGGAGGTGATCACGTAGATCTTGCGCCGGCCGGAGCGGTCGGAGAGCCGACCGGAGAGCACGGCGGTGAGGATCATGCCGAGCGTGTAGAGCAGGATCAGCGTCAGCAGTCCGCCGGCAGGGTCGGGGTGGCGCAGCCCGTCGGTGAGGAAGTACAGCAGGTACAGGGTGCCCAACGCGTTGCCGAGCTGGACCAGGAACCGGGTCAGCCAGGCCCAGGCGAAGTCCGGGTGCCGGCGGGGGTCGATCCACATCGAGGCCAGCAGGGTCCGCGCCCGCAGTGCCGGCAGGTGCCGACGGGGCAGCGGGTCGTCGGCGGTGAGCAGCGCGAACGGCAGCGAGAGCAGCAGTACGGCCAGCGCGATCGTGGCGTACCCGGCGGTGTTGCCGGTGACCACGGCGGTCACCAGCACCGCGCCGAGCACCAGGCCGAGCGACTGCGGGATGCCCACCCAGCCGGAGACGCCGCCGCGCTGGCGCACCGGCACCCGGTCCGGGATGCCGGCGGTCAGGCTGGCCAGCATGGCGTTGAAGCAGACCTGCGCGGCCAGCCAGCCGAGCGCCACCCCGACGACGGTGTCCTGCCGGGCCAGCAGCAGCAGGGCGAGCGCGCCGCCGACGGCGCCCCCGGCGGTCCAGACGTGTCGCCGGCCCAGGTCCCGGCCGGCCACCCGCAGGCGGGTCCGGTCCGACAGCGCCCCGGCGAGCGGGTTGGCCAGCACCGCCGCCAGCGCGCCGAGGCCGGTGACCACGGCGAACACCGCCTCCTTGTCGCCCGGGGCGATCCGCTCGATCTGCTGCGGCAGCAGCACCTGGATCGGGGTGAAGAAGGCCATCCACACGCCGAGGTTCGCCGCGAAGATCAGCGCGATCCAGCTCCGCCGGACCGGCACCCTCGGCTCGGCGAGCGCGGCGGGCAGCGACCCTGGCGGCGTCCCGGGCAGGGACCCGGGCAGCGGCCCAGGCAGGGACCCGGGCGGTGGGTCGATGGTGGCCACCGGGCTACGCCGGCTGGTCGGGTACGGGCCGGGTGACGACGTCGCGGAACCAGGTGTACGACGACTTGGGGGTCCGCCGCTGGGTGGCGAAGTCCACGTGCGTCAACCCGAAGCGTTTGGTGAAACCCTCGGCCCACTCCCAGTTGTCCAACAGCGACCAGACGAAGTACCCGGTCACCTCGACGCCGGCGGTGATCGCCGCGTGCACCGCCCGCAGGTGGCCGTTGAGGTACGCGATCCGCTCCGGGTCGTGGACCCGGCCCCGGGCGTCGGGTACGTCGTCGTACGCGCAGCCGTTCTCGGTTACCTGGATCGGCGGCAGCGCGTCGCCGTACTCGGTGCGCAACCCGACGAGCAGGTCACGTAGCCCGTCCGGGACCACCGGCCAGTCGAAGGCGGTGCGGGGATACCCGGTCAGCGGCACCAGCTCGAACGGCAGCGGGTCGTCCGGTGCGCCGGCGCGTACCGCGCTCGGGTGGTAGTAGTTCACGCCGAGCACGTCCAGCGGCGCGGCGATCACGTCGAGGTCACCGTCGCGCACGACGGCCGGGGTGCCGGTGGGCACCTCCGTCGGGTCGAAGCCGGGCGGGTAGCCCCGACCGAGCAGCGGATCGGTGCAGAGCCGGTTGTGCAGCGCGTGGTACGCGGCTGCGGCGGCCCGGTCGGCGTCGGTCCGCCCGGCGGGCACCACGGGGGAGTAGTTGTTGGCGATGGCGACCGGTGCGGTGCTGCGGGCGCGCAGCGCGGCGACGGCCAGGCCGTGGCCGAGCAGCTGGTGGTGGGCGACCGGCAGCGCGTCCAGGAGCAGGGCCTGGCCGGGGGCGTGCGCGCCGGTGCCGTGCCCGAGGCTCAGGTGGATGAACGGCTCGTTCAGCGTGATCCAGAGTTTCACCCGGTCGCCGAGGCGGGCGGCGACGGCGTCGGCGTACTCGGCGAAGTGGCTGGCGGTGTCGCGGGCCAGCCAGCCGCCGCGGTCCTGGAGTGGCTGCGGCAGGTCCCAGTGGAAGAGGGTGGCCACCGGGTCGATCCCGGCGGCGAGCAGGTCGTCGACGAGGCGTTCGTAGAAGTCCAGCCCGGCCGGGACGACCGCGCCGGAGCCGGTGGGCAGCACCCGGGGCCAGGCCACGGAGAACCGGTACGCCGAGACGCCCAGCCCGGCCAGCAGCGCGACGTCCTCGCGGTGCCGGTGGTAGTGGTCGCAGGCCACGTCGCCGGTGCTGCCGTCGGCGATCCGCCCGGGGGTGTGGGCGAAGGTGTCCCAGATGGACCGGCCGCGTCCGTCGGCGGTGGCGGCCCCCTCGATCTGGTACGCCGAGGTGGACACCCCCCAGCGGAAGCCGGCGGGGAAGGTGGGCATCGGCGCGGTCATCGGGCACCCTCCGGGGACGCGACCAGAACGCGAACAGTGTTCGCACTCTAGGGCGTACGACCCGGGATGCGCCATAGGCGTACCGCGATGGGTTGCGCAAGGGCTTTCGGCGTGTCTTTTCCGAACACGTCCACTTACGTCCGATTTGACGCATAGAGTGCCGAATATCGCGGATGTCCTCAATGGGGGAAAGACGAAATGATCCTCGTGGAACGCAGTGCGCACGTGGTGGCACCGGTGGAAGTGGTCTGGGACGTCGTCCAGCGGGCCGAGCAGTTGCCGGCCTGGCTGGCGGGGGTACGTGCCGCCGAGGTGCTCTCCGGAGAGGGCTTCGGCCGACGACAACTGGTCCAGGCCGGGCGCGGCGCGGCGCACGAGGCCGAAGTGATCGCCTTCCAGGAACCGAACCTGATCGGCTGGCGCGAACGCGCCAAGGGCGCGGGGGCCCGCGCCGAGGCACGGACCGAGATCTACGTGCAGCTCACCGCCGACGAGGAGGAGGGCGGCACGATCGTGCGCCTCATCGTCGTACGCTGGCCGGCCGGCCCGGTCAAGGCGGCCCTGCTCCGGCTCGGTCTGCGTCGGGTCGGCGCCGACCTGGAGGACTCGTTGGCCCGACTCACCGATCTGGCCGCCGTCGGTTGACCGGGCCCGTCCCCGGGCGTCACCCGCGATGGTGATGGTCCGGCGTCCCCGCCAGGGACGCCGGACCATCGTCGCCCCACCGTCGCTGCCCGCTCGACCGGGCCGGTCGCGCTCAGGCGGTGAGCGTGAACCCGACCGTCCGGACCTCGTCGCGGTGCCGGAACTCGAAGAACAGCCGGTACGTGCCGGCCGCCGGCACCTGCACCGCGAAGGCCACCACCGAACTGGGCTGGCTGGCCGCGGCCGGGTGCACGTGCAGGTAGGCCAGGTCGCCGTGGCGCAGGGCGACCAGGTGCCCGTACGCGCCCAGGTGCGGTTGCAGGTCGTTCACCGGCTGCCCGTCGCGGCCCAGCCAGACCAGGAGCTGGTTCGACTCGCCCGGCCGCAGTCCACCGTCGAGGGTCACCGTGTAGCCGTCCACCACGACGGTCTCCTGCTGCTCCTGCGGTGGCCGGGGCACGTACCGACCGGGGACCGGCAGGTCCGCGCCGAGGGTGACCTGCGCCGGCGCGCCGACCGGCCAGAAGTCGGCGATCACCCGCAGCGGCCCGGCCGCGCCCGGGGTGAGGGTGGTCCGCCAGGTGCCGTCCGGTGCCATCTCCGGGTGCAGGTGCCGGTACCCGGTCAGGTCCCGGCCCACCACGATCAGGTGCAGCGTCCGCTCGTGGACGACCTGGAAGGCGGTCACCGGCTGGCCGGTCGGATCGGTGATCCGGAAGACCAGCTCACCGGCGCGACCGACGGTCAGGCGCGCGGTCTCCAGAGCGAGTGTGTACCCGTCCCGGGAGACCTCCAGCCCGCCCGGACCGTGATTCAGGTGCGCGGCGGCGGCCGGTGCCGCCCGCCCGGCTGGGACGCCGTCGGACCCGCCGGCCCGGCCGGCGGCGAAGCCGACCGCCAGGGTCAGCCCGAGCACCAGCACCGCGGCGGCGTACCGGGAGCCCCGACCGGCCTCCCGCCCCGCCGGCTCGCCGGTGGTGGCGGTCCGCGCCACCACCACCGGCCGGTCGCTGGTCGCGGTCACGACAACCGGGGCCGCAGGACGAAGAGCCCCTGTTCGATCCCACTGACCACCACCACACCGCTGGGCAGGTACGGGTACACGCTCCACGCCCCGTTCATCGAGGCGCTGTCGCTGGACGGGTAGACGTCGAAGAAGCCCGCCTCGGTGGCCTGCCCGGCCGCCACGTTGCGCAGGTCCAGGATGCGCAGGCCGGCTCGGTAGTTGGCCTGGTAGCTGTGGTTGCCCTTGACGTACTGGTTGTGGTCGGTGGCCTGCACCCCGCTGGGCGCGCTGTAGGTGCCGATGTGCCGGGGGCTGTCCAGGTCGGCCAGGTCCCAGATGTAGGTCTGGGTGCGTACCCCGCGCCGGGTCTCGTCCAACTCGTCGTCGAGCAGGAAGTACCGCTGGTTCTCGGTGAACCAGCCCTGGTGGGTGTACGCCCGCCCGGTGTACCCGATCCGGGACAGCTGCCGGGGGGCGGACTTGCTGGTCACGTCGACCACGGTCACGGTGTCCTCGTTGGAGCTGACGCAGATCTCCCGCCCGGTGTACGCGGTGTCCGGACCCCGGTACACCACGCACTGGGTGTCGTGGGTGTACCCGTCGTTGCTGACGCAGCCGGCCGCCACCGGCGACTTCGGTGTCCGGATGTCGACCATGTGCAGTCCGCCGCTGCAGGTGTTCGTGCCGACCGCGTACGCGTACCCGGTCTCCTCGTTGACGGCGATGTTGTGCGCGTTGCCGAACCCGGCGTAGTGCACGTTCGCCGTCCAGGTCTGCGGGGTGGTCACCCCGCGCAGCCGGGTCAGGTCGAAGACCTGCATGCCGTGCCCGGAGACGTCGGCCACCACGTACGCGTGGTCGCGGTAGACCTTGATGTCGCGCCAGATCGCGGTGCGGTTCTGGTGGGCGGGCAGGTTGCCCAGGTACACCGGCGCGGTGGGGGTGGAGATGTCCACGAACGACGTGCCGTTGCGCCGCCCGACCAGCGCGTACTCCTTGCCGGTGGTGCTGTCGCGCCACCCCCAGATGTCGTTGGCCTGGCTGCCGCCGATGTCGGCCAGCGGCAGGAACGACAGCAGGTCCACGTTGCGGCACGGGTAGCCGGCCGCCTGCCCGTTGGTGCAGGTCGCCGCCGCCACGGCGGCCAACCGCTGGCTCGGTTCGCGCTGGGCCATGAACTCCTGTGCCGACGCCCGTCCGGCGGGCGTGGCGGGATCGTGCGCCACCGAGGGCGAGCCCGAACCCAGCATCGACACCACGAGGGTGCCGAGCGCCAGGGCGATACCGATCCGGACGACTCGCATGCGGCCTCCCTACCGTCGCGGGACCCCGAACACGCTGATCCCCTATCGAGGATTCTGGATGTCGAGTGTTTCGGTGAGAAGGCGATCGTCGATACCGTTCGCGTCATACCGCCGACCCCGACCGTCGCCGGTGCGGCGGGCGCCCCTGACCGTCGCCGGTGCGGCGGCCGCGACCCGCTCGGTGGGCGCACACGCGAGGGGCCCGGCGCGGTGTGGTCACACCGGGCCGGGCCCCTGCGGGGCGTACCCCTGGCTAGCTGTCGCCGCCGGTCTCGCCGACCGGTGCGGCGTTCACGTCGTCGATGGCGTACTTCTTGGCCGCCTCGGCCGGGACGTTGGCCGGCACCGCGCCGCGCAGCGCGAGCTGCCGCAGCGTGGCGACGGTCACCGACTCGGCGTCGACGTGGAAGTGCCGGCGCAGCGCGTGCCGGGTGTCGGACATGCCGAACCCGTCGGTGCCCAGCGAGGTGTAGTCACCGGGCACCCAGCGGGAGATCAGGTCCGGCACCGCGCGCATCCAGTCGCTGACCGCGACCTTCGGCCCCTCGGCGTCGGCCAGCTTCTCCTGCAGGTACGGCACCTTCGCCTCGCCACCGGGGTTGAGCAGGTTGTGCTCCTCGCACCGCACCGCGTCGCGGCGCAGCTCGGTCCAGGAGGTCACCGACCAGACGTCGGCGGCGACCTGCCAGTCCTGGGCGAGCAGCTGCTGGGCCTTGAGCGCCCACTGCATGCCGGTGCCGGAGGCCAGGATCTGCGCCTTCGGTCCGTCGACGGCCGGGGCCGGGGCGTACCGGTAGATCCCCTTGAGCAGGCCCTCGACGTCCACCCCCTCGGGCTCGGCCGGCTGGTGGATCGGCTCGTTGTAGATGGTGAGGTAGTAGAAGATGTTCTCCGGGTCCTCGCCGTACATCCGGTGCAGACCGTTCTCCACGATGTGCGCCAGCTCGAAGGCGAACGCCGCGTCGTAGGAGACCACCGCCGGGTTGGTCGCCGCCAGCAGCAGCGAGTGCCCGTCCTCGTGCTGCAGGCCCTCACCGTTGAGCGTGGTCCGCCCGGCGGTGGCGCCGAGCACGAAGCCCCGGGCCATCTGGTCGGCCGCCGCCCAGAACCCGTCGCCGGTGCGCTGGAAGCCGAACATCGAGTAGAAGATGTACAGCGGGATCATCGGCTCGCCGTGGGTGGCGTACGCGCTGCCGGCGGCGGTGAACGAGGCCACCGAACCTGCCTCGTTGATCCCCTCGTGCAGGATCTGCCCCGTCGTGGCCTCCTTGTACGACAGGAACAGCTCCCGGTCGACAGAGGTGTAGCGCTGGCCGTGCGGCGAGTAGATCTTCTGGGTGGGGAAGAGCGAGTCCATCCCGAAGGTACGGGCCTCGTCCGGGATGATCGGCACCCAGCGCTTGCCGAACTCCTTGTCCTTCATGATGTCCTTGAGCAGCCGGACGAAGGCCATCGTGGTGGCGACCTTCTGCTTGCCCGAGCCGCGCTTGACGTCGGAGAACCGCTCGCTGCCGGGAATGGCCAGCGCCTTGCCGGCGGTCCGCCGGGAGGGGAGGTAGCCGCCGAGCTGCTGCCGCCGCTCCTTCAGGTACGCCAGCTCGTCGGACTTCTCGCCCGGGTGGAAGTACGGCGGGAGGTACGGGTTCTCCTCCAGCGCCGAGTCCGGGATGTCCAGGTAGAGGCGGTCCCGGAACAGCTTGAGGTCGTCCAGGGTCAGCTTCTTCATCTGGTGCGTGGCGTTGCGGCCCTCGAAGTGCGAGCCGAGCGTCCAACCCTTGATCGTCTTGGCCAGGATCACCGTCGGTTGCCCGGTGTGCTCCATCGCCGCCTTGTAGGCCGCGTAGAGCTTGCGGTAGTCGTGGCCACCCCGCTTGAGGTTCCAGATCTCGTCGTCGCTGAGGCCCTCGACCATCTTGCGGGTCCGCGGGTCACGACCGAAGAAGTGCTCCCGCACGTACGCCCCGGACTCCGCCTTGTAGGTCTGGTAGTCACCGTCGGGCGTGGTGTTCATCAGGTTGACCAGCGCACCGTCGGTGTCCGCCGCGAGCAGCGGGTCCCACTCCCGGCCCCAGACCACCTTGATGACGTTCCACCCGGCACCCCGGAAGAACGCCTCCAGCTCCTGCATGATCTTGCCGTTGCCCCGGACCGGGCCGTCCAGCCGCTGCAGGTTGCAGTTGATCACGAAGGTGAGGTTGTCCAGCTCCTCGCGGGCGGCCACGCCGATCGCGCCGAGCGACTCCACCTCGTCCATCTCGCCGTCACCGAGGAACGCCCAGACGTGCTGGTCGGAGGTGTCCTTGATGCCCCGGTGCTGCAGGTACCGGTTGAACCGGGCCTGGTAGATGGCGTTCAGCGGGCCCAGCCCCATGGAGACCGTGGGGAACTCCCAGAAGTCCGGCATCAGCCTCGGGTGCGGGTACGACGGCAGCCCGCCGCCCGGGTGGGACAGCTCCTGCCGGAACCCGTCGAGCTGGTGCTCGGTCAGCCGCCCCTCCAGGAACGCCCGCGCGTACATGCCCGGCGAGGCGTGCCCCTGGTAGAAGATGTGGTCACCGCCGCCGGGATGCTCCTTGCCCCGGAAGAAGTGGTTGAAGCCCACCTCGTACAGCGACGCCGAGCTGGCGAAGGTCGAGATGTGCCCGCCCACGCCGATCTCCGGCCGCTGGGCCCGGTGCACCAGCATCGCGGCGTTCCACCGGACGTAGGCCCGCAGCCGCCGCTCGACGTGCTCGTCACCGGGGAACCACGGTTCGCTCTCGGGCGGGATCGTGTTCAGGTAGTCGGTGGTCGTCAGCGACGGCACCCCGACATGGCGCTCACGGGCCCGCTCCAGCAGGCTGAGCATGACGTACCGGGCGCGTTTGGTTCCGCGCTCGTCGATGACCCCGTCGAGCGACTCGACCCATTCGCCGGTCTCTTCTGGGTCGATGTCCGGAAGCTGGCTCGGCAGACCAGCGGTGATCACCGGGCGCTTGCGTTCCGTAGCCACAGGCGTTCCCTCGGTTGTGTGTGGGACAGGTCTCTAGCGCCATCCTGCCCTTTGCGGGCACCCCGCGTCACCTCTGCCCGGCACAGACGCGACCCTCGACACACGTACCCACCGGTAACTTCCCCCATCACCCCCCACCCCACCTGCAAGGAAGGGCCCCCTGTTAACGCTTTCGGTAGAGCGGGGTGCCCTGCTCACCGCACGTCCCGGCGCGTCGCACCCGGCAGAGGAGGGGAGCCGCACGGGGCGGGGCCGGCCGGTCGGGTCGACGGATGACCGGACGGAGGGCGCCTCGACCGGTGCGCCGGAGTGAATTGTCACCGTTGACGCGCCATGAGGGCGGATTACGGTGTTCTGGGAGAACGATGCCCGTGCGCGGTGCCCGGCGTACCGACTCGGGCGGGGGCGGGCTGTGGGCGTACCACGGGGTCTTGCCGGGAGGTTCTACCGTGAGCGGCATGACGATGCGGCGGGCGGCGGCGAGCGCGCTGGTGCTGGTGGGTGGGCTCACCCTGCTGTTGGCGGTGCTCGGGTTGGCCGGCGGCGACCTGCATCTGTCGCTCTTCGTGGCGGCGGGGCTGATCGGGCTGGTGCTGCTGGCCGTCGGGCTGCGGATGCTCTCCGGCACCGGCTACCGCCGGCCGGGCCCCGGGTACGCCGATTCGAGCGTGACGCCCGGCACGTATCCGACGTACCACGGTGACCCGGGCGGCTGGTCCGGCGACGGCGGCGCGGGCTGGTCCGGCGACGGCGGCGCGGGCTGGTCCGGCGACAGCGGCGGCTCGTCAGGCGACTCCGGCGGCGGCGGTTGGTAAGCGTCCCGGCGGGGCGGGCCGCGCCGTCCGTCAGGTAGCTGACGCCGACCGGCCGAGACGTCCGTGGCCGGGCCGGCCCGGTCGGCCGTAGCCGGGCAGGGCGTCGGCGGTTGCGGCAGAATGCGCCGTATGCGCAGTGAGGTGATCACCGTATCGACCGGTTCCCGACCCACCGTTCGGGACATCACGGGCGAGGCGGAGAGTTTCGTCGCCGGGCAGGGCGACGGGCTCCTGCACGTCTTCGTGCCGCACGCCACCGCCGGGCTGGCGATCATCGAGACCGGGGCCGGCAGCGACGACGACCTGCTCACCGCCCTGGACGAGCTGCTACCCACCGACGACCGCTGGCGGCACCGGCACGGGTCACGGGGGCACGGGCGCGACCACGTACTGCCCGCCCTCGTTCCGCCGTACGCGACGGTGCCGGTGCTCGACGGGCGGCTCGCGCTGGGCACCTGGCAGTCGATCTGCCTGGTCGACACCAACGGCGACAACCCCACCCGCCAGGTCCGCTTCTCCTTCCTCCCCGCCTGACCGCGCCGTTTGGAAGGGCCCCTTGTTACCGGCGACGGCCCGGTGGTGAGAGGGGTGCCCTTCTCTACCGGAAGCGTTAACAAGGGGCCCTTCCTTACCCCTCAGGGGCGGAGGGTTTCGGACTGGACGGTCTGGCGGGCGGCCTCGGCGGGGTCGACCCGGCGGGCCGCCGCCGACGGGTCCACCGGTCGGTCGTACGTCTGGTGCAGGCCGGGCACTCGGTCCTCGACGACGAACGAGGCACGGGTGTGCACCGGCGCGCCCGGCCGGCTGACGTACGGCAGCACCTCGAAGTCGGCGGCCAGCTGCGCCGGGGTGATCGTGGTGCGGACGTACCCCCGCAGGTTGTTCTGGAAGCGCAGGTGCGGGTTGATCCGCAGGAACGGGTGGGAGTCGCTGGCCGAGTCGGCGCCGTCGCCGCCGGAGGTGACCGAGGAGCAGACCAGCTCCGAACCGACGGTACGGGAGGTCGGGTCGGCGTAGTCCAGCTTCAGGTCGCTGGCCCAGTGGGCGTGTACGTCGCCGGTGAGCACCACCGGGTTGCGTACCCCGGCGGCCACCCAGCCCCGGGTGATCCGGTCCCGGGACGCGACGTAGCCGTCCCAGGCGTCCATGCTGGTGACGGTGAGCGGCCCGGCATTGTTGTCGCGTTGGGCGAAGAAGACCTGCTGGCCGAGGATGTCCCAGCGGGCGTCGGCTCGGCGGAAGCCGTCCAGCAGCCACGCCTCCTGCTCGGCGCCGGTGATCGACCGGTTCTCCTCGGCCGCCGCCGCGCAGTCCCGGTACCCGTCGCCGCACGCCTGGTCGTCGCGGTACTGCCGGGTGTCGAGCAGGTGGAAGGTGGCCAGCCGACCCCAGCGCACCCGACGGTAGAGCTGCAGGTCGATGCCGCGCGGGATCGAGGTCCGGCGCAGCGGCATGTTCTCGTAGTACGCCTGGAAGGCCGCCGCCCGCCGGGCCAGGAAGTCCGGATCGGGGGCCTCGGGAATCTCGTCGGCCCAGTTGTTGTCGACCTCGTGGTCGTCGAAGACCACCAGCCAGGGGGCCACCGCGTGGGCCGCCTGCAGGTCGGCGTCGGTCTTGTACTGGGCGTGCCGCTGCCGGTAGTTGGCAAGCGTGCGGGTCTCCGGCCCCTCGTGGTCACGCGGGTTGCCACCCGGCACCGTGTACGTGTCCTTGGCGTACTCGTACTGGTAGTCGCCCAGGTGCAGGACCAGTTCCGGTTCGCTCTCGGCCAGCCGCCGGTACGCGGTGAACCAGCCGTGCTCGTACTGCGAGCAGGACGCGAAGGCCATGGCCAGGGCGGCCGGCATGGTCGACGGCGCGGGCGCGGTGCGGGTGCGTCCCACCGGCGACAGGTACCCCTCGGCGCGGAACCGGTAGAAGTACTCCCGGCCGGGCAGCAACCCGGCCACCTCCACGTGCACGCTGTGCGCCGACTGCGGCCGGGCCGGTACGACCCCCTGCCGTACCCGGTGGCGGAAGGCCTCGTCCGCGGCGATTTCCCACTGCACGCTCACCACCCGGTCGGGCATGCCGCCGAGTCCGTCCTCGGCCAGCGGCTGCGGGGCGAGTCGGGTCCAGAGCACGAACCCGTCCGGCGCCGGGTCGCCGGAGGCGACGCCCAGGGTGAACGGATCCTGCCGCAGCGGCCGGCCCACCGCCCGTCGATTCCGGACCACGGTGCCGGTCGCGCCAGCCGTGCTCGCCCCGCCGGTCACCGCGCCGACCGCGCCGACCGTCGCGCCGGAGAGCAGAATGGTACGTCGAGAAAGTGCCACATTTCCTCCCCAAAGTCCCCTTCAAACCTCCCCCCACCCTCCGCGCCCCCCATGAACCCAAGGTGAAAGGAAGGGCCCCCTCTTATCGCTTTTTGTCGAACAGGGGACCCCTCTCACCCCCTGATCCACCCATCGACGAGGGTGGCTGCACTTTGGGGAGGTCTGTGGTCGCCATGGCGACCACAGACCTCCCCAAAGCGGTAGGGGGGAACGTGTCTGAGTGGGCGGGGCGGGTCAGTATCGGTAATGCTGTCCGACGTGACCATCCCGCAAGATCTCGACGAGCGGTTCCGGGAGGCGTTGGCCGCGCTCACCGCCCCGCAGCAACGACGTGACCTGGGTGAGCCGCTCCGAAAGGCCACGGGACCGGGTACCGGGACCGATCCGGAGCCGGCCGACCGGCGGCCCGCTCCGGCACCTGCCCCTGACGTGGCGCCCGTCAACGGACAAACCCCACCGACCCCCGACCCGGCCTCCGCCGACGGGCGGCCCGCGCCGGATCCGGCCTGCGTTGACGGGCGGACCGTCCCCGATCCGGCCTCCGTTGACGGGCAGACCGTCCCCGAACCGGCCTCCGCCGACGGACAGACCGAGGCGGTACTGACCGGAGCCTGGGCACTCGACCTGTTCGACGCGCAGGTCGTCAGCCGGCAACTGGATCTTGCCGGCCGGTGGCTGCACGGCTTCGGGGAGGGCTTCTACACGATCGCCTCGGCCGGGCACGAGGGCAACGCCGCGGTGGCCGCCGCGCTGCGCCCCACCGACCCCGCGCTGCTGCACCACCGCTCCGGCGCGTTCTACTGCGTCCGCGCGGCCCAGACCACGAACGCCTCCACCCGGCCGACCGCGAACGCCTCCACCCGGCCGACCGCGAACGCCTCCACCCGGCCGACCGCGAACGCCTCCACCCGGCCGGCCGCGAACGCCCCCGCCCTGCCGGCTGCGGACGACCGCGTCACCCGGGCTGCGGACGACCGCGTCACCCGGGCTGCGGACGACCGCGTCAACCGGGCCGCGGACGACCGCGTCACCCGGGCTGCGGACGACGACGACCGCGTCACCCGGGCTGCGGACGACCCCGCCGGCCACGCCACCGCGACCCCGCACGCCACCGCGACCCCGCACGCCACCTCGGGCGCGATCCCCCCGGCGACCGCTGTCCCGGATTCGGGTTCGAGCAACGACCTGGCTGCCGGCCCGGGTTCGGGCAAAGGCCTGGCTGCCGGCCAACCGTTCACCAACCGGGCCGGACCGTTCACCGACCAACCTACGGCCACCTCCGGCGACCCGGTCGCGGACCAACTTCCGGGCGCCCCCGGTGGCCAGAGGACCGACCAACGTCCCGACGCCCGCGGCGGCCCGAGGCCGGACCAGAATCCGGGTACGCCCGAGGGTGCGCCGACCGGCACCCATGCGCCGACCGGCACGGGTGGGACGACCGGCACCCATGCGCCCACCGGCATGCATGCGCCGACCGGCACCCATGCGCCGATCGGCACGGGTGCGCCGACCGGGACCCATGCGGCCACCGGCACCCATGCGGCGGCCGGTGGTGGTCCGGTGGATGGGTTCGCCGGTACCGACGCGGCGGCGGTGGGGGAGCCGGGTGGGGCAGCCTCGGTGCGGGCTCGGCCGATCGGGGACGGGTACCTCGACGCGGCGCGGGACGTCCTGCGGGGCATGGTGGCCTCGGCGCGGGAGCCGCTCGCCGGGGGGCGGCACAAGGTGTTCGGCCGGGCCGATCTGGCCGTCGTGCCGACGACGAGCACGGCCGGCTCGTACCTGCCCCGGGCGGTCGGGCTGGGGCTGGCCCTGGAACGGCTGCGCCGCCTCGACGTCCCCGACACCGCCGAGGACGCCGACCGGGCGCAGCGGTCGGGTTGGCCGGCCGACGCCATCGTGGTCTGCTCGTTCGGCGACGCCTCGGTGAACCATGCCAATGCCACCGCGGCGTTCAACGCGGCCGGTTGGTGTGACCACACCGGGCTGCGGATCCCGGTGCTCTTCGTCTGTGAGGACAACGGCCTCGGTTCACCCGAGGGCTGGGTGACGCAGGCGTTGCGGTCGCGCCCCGGCATCCGGTACTTCGCCGCCGACGGTGGTGACCTGGTGGGGACGTACCGGGTGGCGGCCGAGGCGCAGGCCTGGGTACGACGCCACCGGCGGCCCGCCGTGCTGCACCTGAGCACGGTACGGCTGTGGGACCGCCAGGAGGCCCGCAACGAGCACGACACCGTGGCCGGCGAGCGCGATCCGGTGCTGGCCACCGCTCAGTCGCTGGTGTCGGCCGGCTTCGTCACCGGTGAGGAGCTGCTGTCCCGGTACGACGAGGCGGGCTGGCAGGTGCGTCGGCTGGCCGAGGAGGCCATCGGCGAACCGAAGCTGGCCGAGCCGGTCGAGGTGCTCGCGGCGCTGGCCCCCCGTCGGCCGGCCCGGGTCGCCCGGGCGGTGGCCGACGCGGCGGCGCGGGCGGCCGGTCCGGCGGCGGCGGTCCGGGCGGAGGCGTTCGGGGGCAAGCCGCCCGAGCTGGCCGGCCCGCTCACCCTGGCGCAGAGCATCAACGCGGCGCTCACCGACGGGCTGCTGGACCATTCCGGCGCGGCGGTCTTCGGGGTCGACGTGGCGGCGCGGGGCGGGGTGAACGGGGTGACCGAGGGGCTGCGGGACCGGTTCGGTCCGGCCCGGGTCTTCGACACGTTGCTCGACGAGACCTCGATCCTCGGCCTGGCCCTCGGTGCCGGCCTGGCCGGGATGCTGCCGGTGCCGGAGATCCGGTATCTGGCGTACCTGCACCACGCCGAGGACCAGTTGCGGGGCGAGGCGGCCGGCCTGCAGTTCCTCTCCTCCGGCGCGTTTCGCAATCCGATGGTGGTGCGGGTGGCCGGGCTGGCGACGCCGGACGGGCTCGGTGGCCCGGTGCACGACGACAACTCGGTGGCCGTACTCCGGGATGTGCCGGGTCTGGTGATCGCGGTGCCGGCACGGCCGGACGATGCCGCGCCCATGCTGCGGACGTGCCTGGCCAGCGCGGCGGTGGACGGCAGCGTCTGCGTGTTCCTGGAGCCGGCCGCGCTGTACCACGCCCGCGACCTGTACGCCGAGGGCGACGGCGAGTGGCTCGGGGAGTACGCCGAGCCGGGCCGGTGGGCCGGCGGGCACGTCCCGGTCGGGCGGGCCCGGGTGTACGGGGTCGGCTCCGCCGAGGATGTCACCATCATCACGTTCGGTAACGGAGTGTGGATGTCGCTGCGGGCGGCGTCGGCACTGGCCGACGAGGGGATCGGCACCCGCGTGGTGGACCTGCGGTGGCTGGCTCCGCTGCCGGTGGCCGATCTCATCCGGGAGGCCTCGGCGACCGGTCGGGTGCTGGTCGTGGACGAGACCAGGCGCTCCGGTGGGGTCGGTGAGGGGGTGATCGCCGCCCTGGTCGATGCCGGATATGTGGGTGCCGCGCGAAGAGTAGCAGCAGTTGACTCTTTTGTCCCGCTAGGTCCGGCGGCTGGCCGGGTGTTGGTGTCCGAGGATGCCATCACCCAGGGTGCCCGTACGCTGCTGGCGCGGTAAATTCCGTTCCACCCGGTGCGCCACTTGCGCGCGGCGGCACAAGTGTGTGGACTTGCCCTGACGGCGTCATGAGCGACGCCGCCCAGCACGAGATGAGGAGGCACGCGACAGTGAGCGCGACCGCTGGTCAGGCCGCCGACGGGGTACGCAGCCTGGCGGACCGGTTCGGGATCGAACCGGGGATGGTCGTCATGGAGATGGGGTACGACGATGACGTCGACCAGGATCTCCGCGACGTCCTTACCGACCGCTGTGGAGAACTGGTCGACGAGGACACCGACGAGGTGGTCGACGCCGTACTGGTGTGGTATCGCGACGGCGACGGTGACCTCTTCGAACTGCTCGTCGACGCCCTCGGCCCGCTGGCCGACAACGGCGTGGTGTGGCTGTTGACGCCCAAGGCCGGCCGGGACGGGCACGTCGAGCCCAGCGAGGTGGCCGAGTCCGCGCAGACCGCCGGCCTGCAGCAGACCTCGACCATCAGCGCCGGCCGCGACTGGAGCGGCGCCCGCCTCGTGCTGCGTCGCGGCGCCAAGGCCAAGAAGTAGGACCCCCGGCCGCCACCATCGGTGGCGGGCGTGGTTCACCGTGAACAACCCCCAGGGAGATGGCATGCCGATCGAGGTGGGCGCCGAGGCGCCGGACTTCGTGCTGAAGGACCAGAACAACCAGGAGGTCCGGCTGTCGGACTTCCGGGGCAAGCGGACCGTTCTGCTCGTCTTCTACCCCCTCGCCTTCACCGGCGTCTGCTCGGGTGAGCTCTGCGAGGTGCGGGACAACCTCAACGAGTACGTCAACGACGATGTCCAGGTGCTCACCGTCAGCGTCGACTCGGTCTACACCCACAAGGTCTGGGCCGAGAAGGAGGGCTACCAGTTCCCGCTGCTCGCCGACTTCTGGCCGCACGGGGCGGTCGCCCAGGCGTACCAGGTCTTCAACGAGGTCGCCGGGATCGCCAACCGGGGCACCTTCGTGATCGACAAGGCAGGCGTGGTCCGGTTCGCCGAGATGAACATGCCCGGTGAGGCCCGTGACCAGCAGGGCTGGCGCAAGGCCCTGGCGGAGGCCACCGCCGCCTGATCCCGTTCGACCGGGCCGGTGGCCGGCAGGTAAGCTGACCAGCCACCGGCCCGCCGTACGGGGCGTACCGGGCGCGTAGCTCAGTGGGAGAGCACTCGCCTTACAAGCGAGGGGTCGCAGGTTCGAAACCTGCCGCGCCCACCCATCACCACCAGCGCGGGAGCGCTTCCGAAGATCGACAACCCGGCGGCTGACAGCAACGGTGACAGCAACGCCGGTCACGACAGCCGCCCGTCGAGCTTGCCGAGCGCCTGACGCATGGCGTCGAGGTTGGCGTGTGAGTACACCTTGAGGGTCAGTTTCACGTCCGCGTGCCGGGCGATGGCCTGGACGACGTGCGGCGGGACGCCCAGCTCCATCAGCAGGGACACGACGGTGTGCCGCAGGTCGTGTAGCCGGACGTCCGGACAACCGGCCCGCTCCCGCAGCGCCGCGAAGTGGCGGTTCAAATTGCGGGGCTCCATCGGGGTGCCGACCTCGGAGGGGAAGACAAGGCCGTGTTCCTGCCACACCTCGGCCAGCCGGGCGCGTTCCCGGCGCTGGCGCTCCTGGTGGTCGAGCAGCACCAGCCAGGTCCAGTCGGGCAGCGGAAGGACGCTCTCCGACTCCTCGGTCTTGGTGTCTTGCAGGTGCAGCCCGGCGGCAGTCCGCTGGACGGTCTGACCGATCGCGGCGGTGCCGGCGTCGAGGTCCAGGTCCGACCAGCGCAGCCCGAGCAGTTCCCCGCGCCGGAGCCCGAGCGTGGCCGCCACGACGTAGAGCGGGTGCAACCGGTGGCCCTCGGTCGCGGCGAGCAGCTTGCGGACCTGCTCGACGGTCAGGCCCTTGCCGACCCGGTAACGCGGTGCGGGGACACGGACCAGCTTGGCGACGTTGCGCGCGACCAGCTCTTCCCGCATGGCGTGTTGCAGCGCGTTGCGTAGCACCGCGTGAACGAACTGGATCTGTCGGGAGCTGGGATAGCGCTTGCAGCAACGACCAGCCGAGCAGCACTGCCGGGCCGGCCGGCGGGTCCTGTCGAGTCCGGCCGTGCAGCAGAGGCACTTGACGCGGAAGTCGTTCATGAACGTCTTCACGTGCTGGACCTGCAAGGTGTCGAGCCGCTTGGTGCCGAGGGCTGGCACCAGGTGCAGCCGGACAGCGCTCTCGTAGCCACGGGCCGTGGTGGGCTTGAGGTCGGTCACGTACGCGGACAGCCAGTACGGCAGGTAGTCGGCGATCTTCCAGGCCCGGTCGGGGGTGGGAATGCCCCGCTGGGAGCGTGACTTCAGCTCGACGAGCTTGGTGTGTGCCTCATCCCAGGTGGCTCCGTAGACGAACTTCCGCTTCCGGGTGCCCTCGGTGGTGAGGACGTAAGCCTGTCCGACCCAGCGGCCGTCGCTGGATCGCTGGTAGATCGAACCCTCGCCGTTCGGGTTGCGACCGCTGGCGGCTTGGCGCTTCTTGGGTTGCCGGTGCATCAGGCTGCTTCCTCCAGGAGATTCGTGATCGCCTCGTCGATCGCCGAAGCGGGGATGAGCCGGCGACTTCCGACCTTGAACGAGCGGAGCCGGCCGGAGCGGATCAGTTCGTAGACCAGCGAGCGCCCGATGCCGAGCGCCCGAGCGGCTTCCTCGACGCGCAGCACGCGGGGAGTGATCGGGGTGGGGGTGTCCAACGTCTGCCTTTCTCGTGCGTCTGAGAGGGGCTCATGCGGCGGCAGGTGCCGTGCCGGCCGGGGTGGTGCTGAGTTCGTGGGCGAGTTCTTCGCGGCCGGTGGCTTGTCGTTCCCGGGCCATGGCGGCGGCGGAGTTGGCGAGGAGGGCGTCTCCGGTGGTGTGCCAGCCGACCCCGGCGAAGGCGAGGGTGCCGACGATCAGGGTGGTGTCGTCGTGGTCGTCGACGAGCTGGCCGCCGGTGGCGGGGTGCGCGTGGTCCTGGTCCTCGCGTTGCCGGTGGTCGCGGCGGGCGTCGCGCAGGGTCTGGAAGGTGACGGAGTAGCGCCGGGCCTTGGTGAGGAAGTGACCGCCGAAGCCGAGCATGTGCGCCCAGCGGCGCAGTCGGGCGTACGGGTTGGGGTTGGCCGGTCGCGTCGGTTCGGTGTCAAGGGCGGCTTGACGGTGGGCGACGCAGACGGGGCAGGCGGCGTAGCGGGTGTGGGTGCCGCAGTCGGGGCACTCCCAGCGGTCGACGAAGCCCGGTCGGGGCCGGGGGGCGCGGGGCCGCTGCGAGAGGGGGACCGGGGTGCCGGTGGGGCGGCCGAGTCGCCAGCAGGCGTCGATGAGGCGGGCGGTGTGGTCGCCGTCGGGGTCGGCATGGTCGCCGATGGTGTCGGCGGTGAGCCTGACGGAGCGGTGCCCGGTTACCTCGGTGCTCTTGGTGGCGTACTTGGCAAGGTAGCCGGCGACCATGCTGTCGGTGACCTCGCCGTGCCCGGTCAGCGTGATGGGTCGGATGTCGAGCTGCTCGCCCCAGGCGATCGGCCAGCCGTCGGGCCGGTCGGGGTGGGCGGGGGTGGCGAAGGCGACCTGTGCGGCGGCGTGCCGGAGCGCGTCGACGAGGTCGGCGACGGTGAACGCGGCCGGTGGCGGGACGACGGCGGCGGGGTCGGTGGGGTCGACGCCGTCGAGGCGTACGAGGGCGTGGAAGTGGACCGCGCCGCGTGCCTGGAACTCGGCGGCCTTGCCGTGGGACAGCCGGACGGGTGGGACGGTGCGGGTGTTGCCGGAGGCGGTGACGACCTGGACGCGGGGGATGCCGCGGCGGCGGGCGAGCTTGGCGAGGTGCCGTTCCGCGGCCTGCTTGGTGCGGTGCCACAGTTCGCCGGAGTAGAGGTTCCAGACGACCTGGTGATCGTGGTCGTAGCAGTCGAGGCACAGCGGTTGGCCGAGGACGGCGTCTGCGGGTTCGTGGCGGGCCCAGCAGGCGGCGGGGCGGCCGTGGGGGCAGCGGCCGGCGGCCGGGTCGGTGGCGCGTCGGGCGTGGCAGGGGTCGGGCCGGCAGTCGCAGCGCTTGCGGTCGGCGCAGGTGTGCTTCCGGACAGCCCGGACGTGGACGGGCCCGAAGGAGGGTGCGGTGAAGGTGGGGAAGACGGCGGGGTGCCGGGTGACGGTGTCGGGGACGCCCTTGCCGCCGACGAGGCCGGCGCGCAGGAGCTGGTACGCGTCGCGTTGGTAGGTGTGGGCGCAGGCGGGGCAGACGGTGGCCCGGCGGTTGCCGCAGGGGGTGTAGATGACCGCGTCGGGCATGCCGTCGGTGTGCCGCTGGTCGACGACACGGCCGGTGGCGGCGTCGACGGTGAGGAGCTGCCCGGCGAGGCGGATCGGTCGGGTGCAGCCGGCGGCGGCGCGGACGTGTTCGATCCAGCCGAAGTAGTCGGGGCGGGTGGCGCGGATGAACGCGGCCCCGGCGGCGGTGTAGTCGTAGACGGGCGGGATGGTGTCGGCGTTCGAGCCCACCCCCCGGGCCGAAGCGCGGGGGGTGAGGTCCAGCGTCGAGGCCATCAGGCCGCAGCCCCGTTCGGGGTGCGGGTGGTGATGGAGCGTTCGGTGACGATGACCCGGCAGGCGCCACACTGGCGCTTGGCCGGCTCGTGCCGGTGACAGGGAATCTGGACGGTCTGCCCGCCGCAGCGGACGGTGACCGGGGCCCGGCAGGGACCACCGGGGATGACGTCGACGACGGTGCGCCGAATGTCGTACGGGTGCCCGTCCGGGTGGACGGGGCAGGTGTGGACGACGTGTTCGACGTCGACGATGACGAAGGTCATCGGGCACCACCACCGGTCAGGGTGGTGAGGAGCTGCCCGGCGACGGCCGGGGTGACGTCGAGCCGGTCGGCGAGTTCGGCCGGGGTGATCGGGGACCCGGTGTTCTGCTCGTGCTGAACGGCCGCGAAGCGGGCCATGGGCAGCAGGTGGGTGGGGACGTCGACCGGCTCCGGTGCCGGCGCGGTGACGGGTTCCAACGTGGCGGCCGGGGTCGGCTCGGGAACCGGGGCGGGAGTCGGGGTGATGGCGGCCGGTGGGGCCGGTTCGGTGGTGACCTGCTCGGCTACCTGGAGGTGAATGGGTGCGGCCGGCTTGGCGGCCGGCGGGGTGTGGTTGTCGCCTCCGGCGGGGGCGAGGACGAGTTTCACCAGGGCCATGAACGCCAGTGCGGGCACGGCGGACAGGAGCCACCCGGAGATGCCCGGCTTGGCGACCGCGAGTTGCGCGGCGAGGGAGAGCCCGGCGGCGGCGATGAGCAGGAACAGCGGGTAGCCGATGGGAGCGCCGACCCGGCGACGTCGGCGGATGGTGAGCAGGCAGGCGATGGGGACGAGTTCGGAGATGACGGCGTTGGCCCAGCCGAACCACTGCCCCGTGCCGGTCGGGGAGTTGGCGAGGGTCCAGTCTTTGACGTGGGTGAAGGAGGCGGCCCCGGCGAAGCCGGCGACGGCGATGAGGATGAGGACCAGGACGACGCCCTCCAGTCGAGGGCCGGCGCTGGCCGAAGTCTTGGCGGACATGATCAGTGGCCTCCGTGGCAGTCGAGGCAGCAGCCGTAGCGGCGGGGGATGTAGTAGGGCTGGAGCAGCCCGCAGACGGCGCAGGTACGCCGGGCGCGCAGTGCCTTGCCGATGGCCTCCCGCTGGGCGGGGGTGGCGACTCGCTTGGGCTTGGCGCAGTCGAGGCGGTAGAGGTAGGCGACGCGCTTACCGCGACGCCAGAGGATCTGGGCGACGGGGTCGTGTCCGCCGGGGCGCAGGCCGGCGGCGCGCAGTTGGCGGCGGGTGGCCAACCCGTCGGGTGCCATCCGGTACGGGAAGGTGGGGAACCCGAAGCGGGTGCCGTTCGGGTCGTAGTAGGTGGTCATCACCGGTCTCCCCAGCGCTGTTGGGCGGCCTGGCGGGAGATGCCGAGGCGGGAGCCGATCTCGGCCCAGGAGTAGCCGAAGGCCCGCAGCCCGATGACGGCTTCGGCGACGGCGTGATCGATGGCGTCGGACAGGGCGAGCAGGTCGCGGAGGGCTTCGACGTCTCCGGTGGCGACGCGGCGGCCGTGGGCGCGGATGATGCGCCGGGCGAAGGCGGCGAACTCGTCGTTCTCGACGACCTCCCGGCGCTTGGGCCGGGGGAGGTGGGGCGTCAAGGACTTCTTGACGGTGCTCATCGGTTCTCGCCTCCGGTGGTGTGGAGGGAGTCCCACTCGTCGGCGGCGGCCTCCAGGGCGGTGACGACCTGCTCGGCGGTGCGGGCGGGGTCGTCGTTCCACGAGAAGGGCCAGCCGTACTCGTCGACGAGGAAGCCGTCTTCGTCGACGTAGAAGATCGGCTCGTGCGTGTCGAGGTAGTCGACGAAAGCGCCGAGGGCGGCCAGGGTGTCGGCGTGGTGGTCGTCGTCGAGCTGGTCGAGCTGCAAGAAGTTCTCGACCTGGTGCCCGGTGCTGGCCATGCCGATCGCCCCGGCGGCGCAGGCCGGCGGGGTCAGGTGGTCGGGGTCGGCGTAGTAGGCGCCCTGGTGCCAGCCGTGCCGGCGCAGGTAGAGGGCAGCCATCCGGAGCAGGTCAGCGGGAGTGACCGTTCCGGCGTGGGGCGGGATTTGGGTAGCCTTCATGGCAACCACGTCCTTTCGCGGGCGTCGGTGGAGGTCGGCAGGACCGGCGTTGCTGCCAGGCGTGGTCCGGTCCTGTCGACTGCTACTGGTTGCGGAGCCGCACGTAGCGGCGGAAACGGGTGTCGTCGCCGCCCATCGGGATGGGCGCGGAGACGAAGACGAGCCGCCCGGTGCGGTTGGCGGCCTCGAACATCAGGGCCAGGTCCTGCGGGGTGCCGATGACCCACATTTCGGTGTACTGGGCGGCCCGCTGGTTGTTGATGCGAATGACGGCGCGCTCTCGGGTGGTGGTCATGCCGCGATCCCCCAGTCAGAAGAGGAGCCGGTCGGGGTGCTGATCCCGCTGGGACGCCGGACCCAGGCCGCGTAGTCGGCAATGCCGGCGATCTGGGCGTCGGACAGGTAGGCGACCTTGATGCGGCGGGGGACGCCGCCCTCGGCGATGAGGTAGGCCGCGCCCTGGTTGGTAGGGGCGATGTCGGTGGCGGAGTAGCCCTGCTCGGCCCAGCCGTGGCCGAGGACGATGTTGGAGCTGTTCGGGGTGGTGCAGCGGAACGCGGCGCGGTAGCCGAACAGGTCCCGCAGGCTGGTGGGGATGATGTCGAAGGACGGCCGCTGGGTGGCGGCGACGACGGGGATGCCGGCGGCCCGGCCCCGGGCGACCAGGTCCCGCAGCAGGGCGACGAACTCTTCCTGTTCCTGCTTGCCGCCGATCGTGGCGGAGTAGAAGGCGATCTCGTCGACGAGGACGGTGATGACGGACAGACCGTCGGCGGCGGTGACCTTGCGCCGCCCGTGGGCACGCAGCCAGGCGTACCGGTTGTTCATCACCTGCTGAAGGCGTCGCAGGACGTCGAGAGCGGCGGTGATGTCGGGGCCGATGAAGGCGTCGGCGCAGTCTTCCCACTGGCCCAGCTCGACGAGCTTGCCGTCCAGCAGCACGAGCCGGGAGTCCGCCGACAGCGCCGCGTGGGCGGCAATGGCGTTGAGCAGGCCGGACTTGCCTCCACCGGGCTCACCGCCGGCGAGGAGGTTGCGGTAGGCGAGGGTGACGTAGACGGGCTGGCCGAACTCGTCGATGCCGAGAAAGATCGGGTCGAACATCGACAGGCCGGGCCCCACCGGAATGCCGGCGGTCGGGGCGGTTGCCGTGGTCATGGGTGCCCTCCTTGGGCGTTGGTGGGCGCGGGAAGCCACACGAAAGAGCCCGTCGGGCTCCCCGCGTCCGGGGGTTGGTGGGGTCAGATCCAGTCGGAGAGGTCGTCGCCGCCCTCGGGCGACGGCGTAGCGGCCGGCTTGCTGCCGTTGGCCGACGTGGCGGCCGGCTTCCTGGGCTGCTGGACGGGCAGCGCGATCGTGGGGGCCTGGACGTCGGACAGGTCCAGGGCGGTGGGGACGACCGGCGTCGGCCGGTCGGTGGCCGGGGCGTCGGAGGTGATGACGTCGGCCAACGGGGACGTGACGGTTGCCGTGAGCACCTCACGGCGCTTGACGTCGAACCGCAGGTATGCGGCGTTGCCGTCGGCGGCCCGCTCGACCAGGACGGACGAGGCGTGGCAGGTGACGGCGATCTTGTCGAGGCGGCCTTCCAGGTCCGCCAGGGACAGGCCGGGTCGCAGGTAGACCCAGACCCGCTCGCCGACCGGCGTCGGTCGGGCCCACAGGATCAGCGGGAGGGACCCGGACTGGTTGGCGACGATGAACTGTGCGAAGCACACCCGCAGCCGGTGGCGCACGATCAGGCACCACACCCAGGCGACGACCTGGCGGCGGGAAACGGGGACAGCGGCCGGAACGCCGAGGACGACGGCGACGACGGCCAGGGTGACCAGGGTCGAGGTGTGGGTGGCGAGCTGCACCCAACCCGCGAGCAGCAGAGTGGACAGGACGATTTCGGGGGTCCACCACCACAGCAGCCGCAGCACCGGCCAGACACGGACCAGGAGCCACGCCAGGAAGCCGCACGGGACGCCGACGGCCACGCCGACGAACAGCCCGATGATCGGGTGTACGTAGGAAGCGGCCACCACGGCCGTCAAGATGCCGATGATGACCGCAGCGAGGATGAACGCCATCCGGGCGTTCCGGGCCGAGGACCGGTGGACCTTGGCCTCGATGACTGTCACGGTTCCGGTTGACTTCCGCCCGAACGAGCGGCGAGGGCTAGACTTGGACATGACACGTCCTCCCAAGCGATTGGGCTGGATGGGTTGGAGAGCCCGGGGCCGGCAGGTGTAGGAGCCAGTACCGGCCCCGCGCTCGAAATCACTCAGGCCGCGCAGCGACCTTCACGCCTACAAGCAGGCGACCAGCAGCGCGGACACCCACAGGCAGGCCGCGTGCAGGGACTGATCCGCCAGGTACATGCCGCAGATCGGGGCCTGACGGTCGGCGAAGTCCGGGCTGCCGGTGTGGATGAGCAGCCACCGAACCGGCCAGCGCCGGTCGAGGATGGCGTGGGAGACGGCGGAGAAGCCGATGCCGGCGACGAGCCCGACGACGGTCACGGGCAGGTCGAGTGCGACGATGGCGACGGCCAGCATGCCCGCCACGACGAGGTGATAGGCCAGGACGTGGCCCAGCAGGTGACGCCAGCCGTCCCAGCCGGGAGCGGCCTTGTGGGCGGCTTGCTTGTCGGACTGGCCGAAGACGTGGTCGGCCACCTGGTGGCCGGCGGAGAAGGTCGCCGCGACGACGGCGAACACGATGGCGGAAATGAGCATGACAACCACTCCCAACGACAGTGGGCAGACGGGTTGGAAAGGGCAGACGGGGTCGGCAGGTGTAGGAGCCAGTACCGACCCCGCGCCACAACTTGATGAGGGCAACCACGGGTTGCCGAGGCCGGGAGAGTAGGAGCCAGTAACGCTCCCGGACTCAAGGTGGATCAGGAGAGCGGACCGTAGGCCGCTTCAGGAGACACCGTAGGCTTCACACAGCACGATGTGCGAAGGACTACTTTGCCGCCGAACCAGCCTTCGGCTTCAGCGAGATCGCACGGAACGCGACGCCGTTACGCCCGTTGGTCGCCCACGGGATGGCCTCCAACTGCTCGACGTCGATGAGCTGTCCCACCATCACGCTCGGCTTCTCACCCGCCGTGGTAATGGAGATGACCTCACCGCCGGTCTCGTCGAGAACGAAGACCTGGGTGGACCACATGAGCCGGCCCGTTCCCTTCTCGGATCGCTGGTTGCCGTTCTGGTCGTTCTTCGGCTCGGGGTCCCTCGACACCGTCACCTGCTTCGCCTTGGTGTCCACGTACAGCTTCACTTTCGAACCTCCTGTGTCTCGGGCCAGATGGTGAGCTTGTCCCCGGTGGACTTCTTGCTCGTGGCCTCTGCGGATAAGACTCCTGGAAAGCCGAGGACACCCCATCCGGTGAGCTGGACGACTAGGGGACGTCTAGGTTATCGTCTACTCGTCCCTAGTCGTCCCTTGAGGAGGGTCGAATGGCGAACGACCGGCTACGCGATGCCATCCTGCGCAACGGCCTCACCCCCGGCGCAGTGGCCGAAAAGATCGGCGTCGACCCGAAGACGGTGGAACGGTGGATCACGCAGGACCGGATTCCGTACCCCCGTCACAGGCACGCAATCGCCGCGATCGTGCGCGAAGACGAGCCCTATCTGTGGCCGGACGCGGTGACCCCGGAGAAGGCATCGAAGATTGGGCAGAGCGAACTGATTCGGCTCTACTCCCGGCGTTCCTCCGTCCCGTACGACCTGTGGGGCCGACTGATCGAGCGGGCGCAGAAGCGAATCGACATCCTGGCCTACGCCGGTCTTTTCCTCGTGGAGCAAGACCCGAGGCTTGTCGACGTCCTGCGTCAAAAGGCCGTTGACGGCGTCAAGGTGACGATCCTTCTCGGCGACCCGACCAGCGAGGCGATTGAACGTAAGAGCGTCGAGGAAGGTGCGCCTGGCGTGATGGCCGCGAAGATCCGGCAGGTTCAGCACTACTACAGCCGGCTTGAGGGTGCACCCGGGGTGACGGTGCTCTACCACGACACGACGCTGTACAACTCGATCTATCGATTCGATGACGAGATGCTGGTCAACATGCACGTGCTCGGGTTCCCGGCACCACACGCGCCCGTGATGCACCTTCGCAGGCTCAACGGCGGCGACCTGTTCGGCACCTACTCCGACAGCTTCGACCGGGTCCTGTTGGGCGCGAAGCCGCAGCCGGGCGGCGAGGTGGCAACCTAGGACCATGGCGAGAACCGAGCACTACCACGATCCGAACGCGCCGAAGGCCAACAGCATCGTCGTGGCCGTCTCCGTCTTCGTCCGAGACGAGGGCGGTCGGGTGCTGCTCATCCAACGCACCGACAACGGCCTGTGGTCACTTCCCGGCGGCGGCCAGGAGATCGGCGAGTCGGTCGCGGGGACGGCCGTCCGGGAGACCCGGGAGGAGACCGGCGTACGGGTCGAGGTCACCGGGATGGTCGGCGTCTACTCCGACCCCGGCCACGTCATCGCCTACTCCGACGGCGAGGTGCGGCAGCAGTTCTCCCTGTGTCTGCGGGCCGTGCCCGTCGGCGGCACTCTGACCCCGAGCGACGAATCAAGCGACGTCCGGTGGGTGGCCCGCGACGATCTGGGCGCGTTCGACATCCACCCGTCGACCCTGCTCCGCATCACCCACGGCTACGAGGACCGCCCCGAGCCCTACATCGGCTGAGCGACGCTGCCGGAGAGCCGGCGCTGAGTCCGCTGCACGGCGGCGACCATCTCCGGCTCCGCTCGGCAGATGAACCGGGTCACCAGGTGCTCCGGCCCGTACCGCGACCGGATCTCGGCGAGTCGGTCCAGCACCTCGAAGTCTTGGCCGTCGGGTCCGGTCGTCATGTCCGAGAAGCAGAGCGCGTCGGTTACCGGCGTCTCTTCCCGAGGGAACTCGGCGGCCAGGACGTCACCGAGCCCGCGTTCCTCCGCTTCTAGCCACGCGCAGGAGTGGTGCGCCACGAGAGCGGAAATCCGCTCGTTGAACCGCTCGCGGCGAAGCCAGCGGCCACCGTCGAGGGAGTGGAAGCCGGTGTCGACGAGGTTGGGGCTGTAGCCCACGTCATGCAGCCACGCCGACGCCACGAGCACCTCCCGATCCTCGGCCGGGACCGCCTCGCTGATCCGGTCCGCTTTGGCGGCGACCGCCTGGACGTGACTCCACCGCCGAGGCAACGGCGTCTCCAGCAGGTGTCGCGCAACTTCCCGGGCGGTATCGACGAGGGCGGCCATGCCGTCAGGGTACGGAGCGCACTCGGCCCACGCCATCCCGTGTCCGGACGCCCGGCGAGGCGGGGCCGGCCGGCTGCCGGCGAAGTGGTTCAAAGTTTCTGTACGTCTTCAAGGCGGCCCTGAACGGGCCGCACGCGCCGCCGCCAGGGCGCGTGCCCGTCGCTCCGCTGTCGCTCCGACTCCGGTCACGCAACACGCCCGGCGGCTGGCGCGGAGGGCGGGTAGCCCGGTGGGCCGCCGGATGACGACGGGCCGTTGCCGGTGGGGTGGTGGGGCCGGCAGCCGGCCGGGCCGCGCGGCGAGCACCGCGCGGCGCAGTGGAGCGCACGCCGGGCCCGTAGGCGGCTACCGGGTGGGTGGTGGGGTTGCGGTTACTGCGCCTCCGGCGGGGGCGCTCCGGCTCCAGGATGGCCGGGGGTCCGTCGGCGGCTTGCGGTTTGTGGGTGGTGGCGGTGGGGAGCCATCCCGCCCGCCGTCGACCCGGACGAGCCGAGCAGACCACCGCCCGACCCGCCAGCGTCCGTACGGGCGTCAAGGCCGTCTTGACGTGGCGGGCCGGGCGGCGGCCCGCTCCCCAGGAGGGCGGGTCGACGGCAGACGGGATGGCTAGCAGAGGCTGGGCCTTGCTTCAGACCAAATTAGGCATCT
The DNA here is from genome assembly GCF_049179195.1 of Micromonospora sp. WMMA1923. Classification (NCBI taxonomy): domain Bacteria; kingdom Bacillati; phylum Actinomycetota; class Actinomycetes; order Micromonosporales; family Micromonosporaceae; genus Micromonospora; species Micromonospora sp. WMMA1923. The sequence goes on along the minus strand of NZ_JBMHLZ010000001.1, from coordinate 3,945,118 downwards.
GATTCTTCATTCTCGGCAGGTGGTTCCTTTTTGATCACGACCGTATCGCCCGGACTGATTTGACAGTACTCTCCTGGTAGCCCCTCTCGATGCTGAGAGGTGACTTTCCTGATTCGGCGCGCTGCGAGAAGGGCCGCTATTGTTCCGACACCTGACTCATCTCTGCCGTACTGATCAGTTACAATCGCGACGCAGAGTTTATTCTGAATGTAGTTAACTTTGAGTCGCAATCGGACGATGCGGACCGTCCCCAGCCGCTCGTTGCTGTCGGGATCATCGACATCAACCTCCCGGATGACATGAACGACATCGTTGAGTTCAACACCTTGGTCGCTTCCGGCATTTAGCGCCAACTGGTGCTCAGACACTATCGTCGCAACCTTCGCCCGAATCTCGCTCACTTCTCTCCTTCCGGATGTGCTGGTTCAACCGCTTCGGTCAGAGCAACCTCGTCAACGATAAGCCGGTCACCGTTGTATATGTACCGGACTAATTCGATTCCCTTGGGAGCGCTGGAATCGTATGCCATTCGCTGTTCAAGGTGCGACCAGAATTGATGAGAGATTGCATCTATGCACTTTAAATATGCAACTCTCCGAGATTCGTCGACGTTCAGCACGCCTACCGCGCCCTTGATTTCTCCCGATCCGGATGCGACTACTGTAAAGCGCAGCCGCCGATCGGGTCTTGATCCGTCATAGCGTGCGACAAGTGCGACGGCTCCATTCCTTTCGGCTAACGCGATAATAGTTGGAGGTTTTGCATCGGCGGACATGATAGTTCCGACTATTCGGGCGGCCCCCTCGTTAAGGCCGGCTGCATACCTCTCGTCGGCCGATGCTCGTGCGTCGGCCAGTTCTTTCTCAAGAGCTTCTAGCTGATCTCTCAGAGATGCGGATTCGGCTTCCATTGCCGGATAGCTGCGAATCCTCGCACGGGTATCGGCTACCCATCGGCGTATCGGGGAAACGGAAGTGCCAACCGCAGCCAATCCTATGACGGCCCAGAACGCCCATGTCAGATCGACTTGAACGGCACCGAGGTAGAGACCGACAAGGCCAGCCATCGAAACTACCATCGTCCAAAAGCGACCGAAGAAATCCTTCATGGTCTCGGTGTCCATCTCGTAGGGGTCGGCTGTGATCCTATCGGAGCTCTGCTGGGATGACAGATGCCCAGGGGGGTGGGTTCATGGGACGCCAGGTCGTTGCCGGGTAGTCGAAGTCTCTCCAAGATTATCGGGCGCAGATCTGGCGCAGCCGACAGCGAGGACCCGTGCGAGACGTCGAGAGTTGCCAAGAGCCACGGGCTAGACCAACGCACTTATTTGTCCACTTTTAGCAGGATTTGCCACCGCGTTTCCAGGTTAAGGGTTCAAGTCCGCACGCCGCCGTGCCCGGACCGTGCCCGATGGGGCGGTCAGCAGGGGCCAACAACGGCCTGTCGCATGATGTTGACCTGTCTCTTCCCTGCTCTACAGCCAGGTGGTACGACCACTCACCACCGTGATCAATCCGATTCCCAAGCTGACAGTGCCAGTACGCGAGGGCCTACCATGGCTCTCGTGCTCCACTGGTACGAAGCCGCGCGTATGGCCGAGGAGCGTGGCGACTGGGTTCGAGCCATTGCGATGGTCAGCGCTGTAGCAGGGTGTTACAGCTCCGATCCTTCCCGGCATAACGCCCATCTATGGCACATGGACCTGCTTGCCCGAGCCGGACGGCACGATGAACTTGCGGCCCTGGGCCAGAACGACGTGCACGCACGACGGCGGCTGAACCGACTGCTACAAGAGCGGGCAGAGTGACTTACTGAGTGACGACGGGTGGTGCCTACGACGAGCGGCCGTGGACGCCAGCGGACCGTCCGAACCTCTCAAGACCGCTGGCTTACAGCTCAACAGACCGGCCTCGTTCCTTCACGCCGAAGCGGTCGTGATCAGGAACAATGCTCTGGTGGGCTGGGAAGAGTTCCTCTGGCATGTGGACCACCGGCTAGGTATGTACGTCGGACGGCCAAGGTACGAGCGAGCGTTCTCGGCGCTGACAGGGTTCGACCTCGCGCGTGGCCGGGGCGAACTGGCAGCGTTCCAAGGGTGGATGTCCTCCCGCCACCGTGGCAGCAGCCTTGCCTTTTGGTCGCTGGTGCTGGCGGAGACCTTCGGTGAGGGTGCGACCGAGGACAGCCTTACCAGCGATGACGACCACACGCGGGCCATTTCGAGCCTCTGCCGGCTCCTCCGCGAGTTCCTTGGGCAGCGAGTGTCGATTGCCGACCAGCGCTAAGCGGCGATGGCCCTGCTGCTGTCGACAGCAACGGTGACAGCAACAGGGCCAGACGCACGGGGTCAGAGGCAGAGAGCTACGGACCGACGGCCGACGTCAGGGACGTGCGCGGACGTGCCCGGACGGAGCGCCCAGAACTTACAAGCGAGGGGTCGCAGGTTCGAAACCTGCCGCGCCCACCGGTAAGGAAGGGCCCCTTCTTAACGCTTTCGGTATAGCAGGGGCCCCCTCTCACACTCGGACCGGCCGCTCGGCAGCCGCGCGGGCCCGGGGGTATCAGCGGCAGACCCGCGAGCGCGGGGACAATGGGCGGATGACGTTGCCGTTCCCCGAGCCGACGGGCCCGGCCGCCGGGCGTGCCGAGGTCTTCGTGCGGTACCTGGACTACTTCCGCGAGCAGGTAGTGGCCAAGGTGGCCGCGCTACCCGAGGCAGAGCTGCGCGGCAGTCGGCTGCCGTCCGGCTGGGCCCCGTTGGAGCTGGTCAAACACCTGCGGTACGTGGAACTGCGCTGGATCGAGTGGGGATTCCAGGGCCGCGACGTCGGCGACCCGTGGGGCGACCGCCACGGGCAACGCTGGCACGTCGTACCGACGGAGACCCGGCAGGAGTTGCTGGACGCGCTCCGCACGCAGGGGGCGCACACCCGTACCGTGGTGTTGTCCCACGACCTGTCCACGGTCGGGGCGCCGAGCCCCCGGTGGGACGGTGCCGAGCCGCCGCCGCTGGAGCGGGTGCTGTTCCATCTCGTCCAGGAGTACGCCCGCCACGTCGGTCACCTGGACATCGTGGTCGAGTTGGCAGGCGGCCCGCTCGGGGAGTAGGAGCGGGCACCCGGTGGCGCGTCCGGGCTTCTACGCTTGGCGGGTGGTGGCATCGACGACCGAGTATCCGACGAGCATCGCGCACCTACCGGCCGGCCCGGTGGAGTACCGGCTGGACCGGCGTGGGGACGCCGTCGTCGTGGTGGTGCACGGCGGGCACCTGCGGGCCGGTCTGGCCCTGGACGAGCGGCTGTACGCCGAGGCGGACCTCACCGTGCTGGTACCCTCGCGTCCCGGGTACGGCCACACGCCGTTGACCACCGGCACCAGCGTCACCGGCTTCGCCGACGTGCTCGCCGACCTGTGCCGGCACCTGCGGATCGGGCGGGTCGCCGCGGTGGTGGGGATCTCCGCCGGCGGGCCGACCGCGGTGGCCCTGGCCGCCCGCCATCCGGCCCTGGTCGAGCGGCTGATCACGCAGGGCGCGCTGGGTCCGCTGCCCTATCCGGACCGGCGTACCCGGCTGTTGGCGGGTCTGCTGTTCTCGCCGTACACCGAGGGCCTGACCTGGGGCGGGATGCGGGCCCTGCTGCGCCTGGCCCCGGACGCGGGGCTGCGGCAACTGTTCCGCGGCCTCTCCACCCTGCCGCCGGGGCAGGTGCTGGCCGGATTGAGCGCCGAGCAGCGTACCCGGTTGGTCTGGCTCTTCTCCCGGATGCGCTCCGGCACCGGCTTCCGCAACGACCTGCGACCCCACCCGGATCTCACCGCCCAGGTCGGCCAGCCGACGCTGGTGGTCGCCAGCCGGCACGACGCCGGGGCGCCGTTCGCGCACGCCGAGGCGTTGGTCGCCGGAATCCGGCGGGCCGAGCTGCTGGAGAGCCGGGCCCACCACCACTTCTACGAGTACGGCCCGGACTGGCCGGCCGTCACCGAGCGGATACGCGCCTTCCTGGCCGCCCCGGCGTGACCCCGGCCGGAACATCACCACGCCCGCCCCGGCGATGATGGGCGGCATGCCGGACACGGTCGCCATCGCCCTGATCACGTCGCTAGCCACGCTGACCGCCGCCGGACTCACCGGCCTGGTCACCGCCCTGACCGTCCGCCGGCAGGTCGCGGGGCAGCTCGCCGCCGTCCGGGAGGACCGCGCCGAGCAGCGCGCGCTGCGCCGTGAGCAGGTACGCCGGGACGCGTACGTGGGGTTCCTGGCCGCCTGCGACCGGGCGTACCGGCGGTTGGACCGGGGTTGGCTGGGGGCCGGTGCGGCCGGCGACGATGGGCCCTATCCGGCGCTGCGTGCGCTGGACGAGGCGTACAACCTGGTGCTGCTGGAGGGGCCGGCGCGGGTCGCCGAGGCCGCCGGGGCGGTGGTGCGCAGCGTCAACGCCGAGTACGCCGGTCAGCGTCGCCTCGGCGGTGGGGAGCCGGGCGACGAGCCGCTGGCGGTACGGGAACGGGCCGGGCACCTGGCCGCGATCGGACAACGGTCGAGTCACCGGGACTCGTTCGTGGACGTCGCCCGTGCCGTGCTGGACCCGAGTGGGATCACCCGGCGGGACTGACTCGGGCCGAACCGGGTCACGAATCCGCTGGATCGGCCACGCTGTGCTCAGCCGCGCTGTCGGGCAGCGTAAGCGGCGGGATGGAGGGGTCCGTGGGCTACGCGCAGGTCAACGGGGTGCGGCTGTACTACGAGGTGTCCGGCAGCGGCCGGCCGCTGGTGCTGCTGCACGGTGGGTTCGGCTCGACGGAGTCCTTCGCGGCGCTGCGGCCGGCCCTGCTGGCCCGCCGGCGGCTGGTCGCGGTGGACCTGCCGGGGCACGGCCGGACGGCGGACGCCGACCGGCCGCTGCGGTACGAGACGATGGCCGACGACGTCGCCGCGCTGGTCGGGCAGCTCGATCTGGGCGAGACCGACCTGCTGGGCTATTCGCTCGGCGGTGCGGTGGCGCTGCGGCTGGCGATCCAGCACCCGCGGCTGCTCCGCCGGCTGGTGCTGGTGTCGACGCCGTTCCGGCGGCGCGGCTGGTACCCGGCGGTGCTGGCCGCGATGGCCGCCCAGGACGAGCGGACCGGCGAGCGGATGAGGGGTACGCCGGCGCACGAGACGTACGCCCGGATCGCGCCCCGGCCGCAGGACTGGCCCCGGCTCTGGGCCCGCTCGGGTGAGCTGATGCGTCGCGAGTACGACTGGTCGGCCGAGGTGGCCGCCCTGACGGTCCCGACGCTGCTGGTCTTCGCCGACGCCGACTCGATCCCGGTCGGGCACGCGGCGGAGTTCTTCGGACTGCTCGGCGGCGGGCACCGCGACGGTGGCTGGGACGGTGCCGACCGGCCCGCCTCCCGGCTGGCGGTGCTACCCGGTCTCACCCACTACGACATCCTGGACGCCCCGGCGCTGCCGGCGGCGGTCCTGCCCTTCCTCACCCACCCCGTCCGCGAACCGACCTGACCTGCCACCTCACCGGGTGAGGTAGCGCAGGATGATCAGTCCACTGTCGAACGGGGTCGTCTCGGCCAGGGTGAACCGGTGCGGGTCGAAGTCCCGGCGGACCAGCGGCACGCCGCTGCCGGCGACGATCGGGTGCAGCTTGACGATCAGCTCGTCGATCTCGGGCAGGAGTTGTCCGGCGAGGTCCCCGCCGCCGCAGAGCCAGATGTCGCCCCCGGCGCGGCCCTTGAGGTCACGGACGAAGGCGACCGGGTCACCCGCGACGATCTCCACCGCCGGGTCGGTCGACGGCGGCAGGCTGCGGCTGACGACGTACTGCCGCAGGTGGGCGTAGGGGCTGGTGATGCCGGCGGCCAGGGCCGGGTCGTAGGTGGTCCGGCCCATCACCACCGCGTCGAAGCGGCCGGTGGGCTGCTCGATGCCGAACTGCGGGTGGGCGAAGGTCGGGATGGTCTGCGGGTACGCCGCGCCGAGGTGGGCGGTCACGTCCGGCTCCAGCGGGAAGAAGTCGTACGAGCCGTCGGGGGCGGCGATGAACCCGTCCAGCGTGCTGGCCACGTAGTACACGAGTTTGCGCACGGTCGACCTCCAGGCTAACCACTACTGATGTCGTGGTTTAACGTACAACAGGTGTTGTGGTTGTTGCTAGGGTGGGGACCATGGCGTCGAATCCGCAGCGGCGGGCGGCCCTGGCGGACGCCGGGCTGCGGGTGCTGGCCGCGACCGGGGCGCGCGGGTTGACCCACCGGGCCGTCGACGCCGAGGCGGGAGTGCCGGTCGGCACCGCGTCCAACTACTTCCGCTCCCGCGACGCGCTGCTCGGCGCGCTGGGGGAGCGGATCATGGAACGCATCGCGCCGGACGAGCGACGGGTCGCCGAACTCGCCGCCCGGGAGCCCTCGGTGGAGCTGTTCACCGACTACGTCCGGTACATCGTCGAGCGGACCACCGCCCAACCCGAGCTGACCCGGGCCCTGATCGAGCTGCGCCTGGAGGCGGTACGCCGGCCCGACCTGGCCCGGATCCTCGGCGGGACGCTGCGCCGGGGGTACCGCGACGACGTGGCCTTCCACGTCGCGGCCGGCCTGCCCGGCGGCGCCTTCGAGGTCGCCCTGCTGCACTACGCCATCGACGGTTTCCTGCTCGACCTGCTCTCCACCTCGATCGACGCCGGACACCACTCCGACCAGGTGGTCTCGGCCCTGGTGTCCCGCCTCGTCGCCGCCGCGCCGTCGGCCCCGGCCGCCCCTCGGCACCCGACCGACCCCGACCAGCCGACCCCGTCCGACTGACCGCGACCTGGCCCGGCCGACTGCCCGCCCGGCCCCGCCGGCCCGACGCGTGGTGGCCGCCGGGCATGGCGCCTCCGGCAGTGGGAAGTCATCCCGATCGTGCCCGGCGCGACGCGCGAAAAGGGGTGAGGGATGACGGACCGTACCGGACTGACCATCGGGGTACTCGGCTCGTACGGTGGGCGCAACCTCGGCGACGAGGCGATTCTCACCGGGCTCCTGAACGACCTGCGGGAGCAGGAGCCGAACGCCCGGATCGTGGTGTTCTCCCGCAACCCCGCGCACACCCGGGCCGCCCACCCCGACGTGGAGGCGGTGCCGTGGGAGGGGGTGAGCCGGGTCGACTCGTCGGTGATCCTCGGCGAACTCGACCTGCTGATCCTCGGCGGCGGCGGCATCCTCTACGACCGCGAGGCCCGCCGTTACCTGCGGGTGGTCCGGGTGGCCCAGGAACGCGGGCTGCCGCTGCTGACCTACGCCGTCGGCGTCGGGCCGCTCACCGACGGCGTCGACACCGCGATGGTACGCGAGACGCTGGCCAGCGCCGTCGAGGTGACGGTACGCGACCAGGAGTCCCGGGTGGTGCTGGAGGAGGCGGGACTGCTGAACCCGATCACGGTCACCGGTGACCCGGCGTTCCTGCTGCAACCCGCGGACTTCCCCGCACAGCTGCTACGGGAGGAGGGCGTGCCGGCCGGCACCCGGCTGATCGGGATGAGCGTACGGGAACCCGGCCGGGCCGCCGAACGGCTCGACGTCGACGGGTACCACCGGCTGCTGGCCCAGATCGCCGACTTCCTGGTGCACCGGGTCGACGCGTACGTACTCTTCGTGCCGATGGAACGCGACGACATCCGGCACTCCCACGGGGTCATGTCGCACATGACCGCCGCCGACCGGGGGCGGATCCTGCACGGCGACTACTCACCCGAGCAGGTGCTCGGACTGATGCGCCACTTCGACCTCGCCGTCGGGATGCGCCTGCACTTCCTGATCTTCGCCGCGATGATCGGTACCCCGTTCCTGCCGCTGCCGTACGCGGGGAAGGTCTTCGACCTGGCCAACCGGCTCGGCGTGCCAGCGCTCAAGGGCGTGGCCCGGGAGGTGGAGGGCCCGCTGCTGGCCGAGGTGGACCGGCTCTGGGACGAGCGCGAGGCACGGGCGGCGGCCACCGCGCGCCGGGTGGCCGAGGTGTGCGACCAGGCCCTGGGTACCTCGCAGGTCACCCGGGCGGTGCTAGACAGCCTCCGCACCCGCACGTAAGGAAGGGCCCCCTGTTAACGCTTTCGGTAGAGAAGGGCACCCTTCTCACCAGCGGGCTGTTAATAGGGGGCCCTTCCTTACACCTCAGTCGGTGCCGGACTCCATGGCGGCGCGGTCCAGGGCCGCGTCCTCCTCGGAGATCATGCCGCGGGAGGCGATCGCCTCGGCGCCGCCCTGCGGCATCGCGCCGATCAACCCGGTGGAGGCCGCCTGGGCGGCACCGACCAACCGCTGCCCGCTGGCCCCGACCAGGCCGAGGGTGGCGTACTGCTCCAGCTTCGCCCGGGAGTCGGCGATGTCCAGGTTGCGCATGGTCAGCTGACCGATCCGGTCCGCCGGCCCGAAGGCCGAGTCCTCGGTACGCTCCATCGACAGCTTGTCGGGGTGGTAGCTGAAGGCCGGACCGGTGGTGTCCAGGATCGAGTAGTCCTCGCCCCGGCGCAGCCGCAGCGTCACCTCGCCGGTGATCGCCGTACCGACCCAGCGCTGCAGCGACTCGCGCAGCATCAGCGCCTGCGGGTCCAGCCAGCGTCCCTCGTACATCAGTCGACCGAGGCGGCGGCCCTCGGTGTGGTAGTTGGCCAGGGTGTCCTCGTTGTGGATCGCGTTGACCAGCCGCTCGTACGCGGCGTGCAGCAGCGCCATGCCCGGCGCCTCGTAGATGCCCCGGCTCTTGGCCTCGATGATCCGGTTCTCGATCTGGTCGGACATACCCAGCCCGTGCCGGCCGCCGATCAGGTTGGCCTCCAGCACCAGGTCGACCGCGCTGGCGAACTCCTTGCCGTTGATCGTCACCGGCCGGCCCTGCTCGAACCCGATGGTGACGTCCTCGGTGGGGATCTCCACCGCCGGGTCCCAGAACCGGACCCCCATGATCGGGTTGACCGTCTCGATCCCGGTGTCCAGGTGTTCCAGGGTCTTGGCCTCGTGGGTGGCCCCCCAGATGTTGGCGTCGGTGGAGTACGCCTTCTCGGTGCTGTCCCGGTACGGCAGGTCGTGGGCGAGCAGCCACTGCGACATCTCGGTACGCCCACCGAGCTCGGTGACGAAGTCGGTGTCGAGCCAGGGCTTGTAGATGCGCAGGTGCGGGTTGGCCAGCAGCCCGTACCGGTAGAACCGCTCGATGTCGTTGCCCTTGAAGGTCGACCCGTCGCCCCAGATCTGCACGTCGTCGGCGATCATCGCCCGGACCAGCAGCGTCCCGGTGACCGCCCGGCCCAGCGGCGTGGTGTTGAAGTACGCCCGCCCGCCCGAGCGGATGTGGAAGGCGCCGCAGGTAAGCGCGGCCAGACCCTCCTCGACAAGGGCCGCACGGCAGTCGACCAGCCGGGCCACCTCGGCCCCGTAGGCCAGGGCCCGGCCGGGCACCGAGGCGATGTCGGGCTCGTCGTACTGGCCGATGTCGGCGGTGTACGCGCACGGGACGGCACCCTTGTCGCGCATCCAGGCGACCGCGACCGAGGTGTCGAGGCCACCGGAGAAGGCGATGCCGACACGCTCGCCACTGGGCAGGGAGGTAAGAACCTTAGACACGAGCAAAAGTATGCACCCAACTGCATGCCCATGCAACCCCGGGTCGGTGCCACCACGCGGTGGCGGGCGCGGTCAGGAGGCCGGGCCGCGCCAGTGGTACCGCCAGGCATCGGGGTCGGGGGTCGACTCCAGCTCGTAGATCTCGGCGTCGGCCAGTCCGCCGGTACCCAGGTGGTGATGCGTCAACGGCGGGCGGCCGTTCGGGTCCAGCTCGACGTTGACGGTCTCGCCGTCGGCCCTGCCGCCGACCAGGGGGATCTGCACCGTGGATGCCATGTGCCCCATCCTGCCCCGACCACCGCCACCCCGCAGCCGATCCCGAGCAGCGCGGGCCTGGGGCAGCGGGCCTGGGGCAGCGCGGGTCTGGGGCAGCGCGACGAGGGCGGCGGAGCTAGGGTCCGAGGGCATGACGCAGGCTCCGATCGATCCGATGCTTCCCCCGATGCTGGCCCGTACCGGTGACGAGCGGGCCGTGCTGGAGGCCTTCCTCGACCTGCACCGGGGCGTGCTGCTGCGCAAGCTGGAAGGGCTGACCGACGCCGAGGCCACCCGTCGGTTGGTGCCCTCCGACACGACCGTCGCCGGGCTGGTGAAGCACCTGACCATGGTCGAGCGGAACTGGCTGCCCAGGTTGTTCGAGCCGGCTCCGGACGACCCGCGGGGCGACTCCGCCGAGGCGGGCCGGGAAAGCTTCACCGTTCGCGAGGGGGAGACCGTCGACCGGCTCGCCGAGGCGTACCGGCAGGCGTGTGCGCGATCACGGGAGGTCAGCGCCGCGTACGACCTCGACCACGTGGTGACGCATCCGCTGATCGGGGAGATCTCCTTGCGGTGGGTCCTGGTGCACCTGATCGAGGAGACCGCCCGCCACGTCGGCCACGCCGACATCCTGCGCGAACAGACCGACGGAGCCACCGGGGCGGTGTGACCGGGGTTCGGTCCGTACCGTCGGGGTGTTCGTGCGGTGTTCCCGGGTGGCGATGCCGCGTGGCGTCGTCGCCATTCGGTGGGCTGTCGGCTGGGCCCACCTGATGGTTATGCCGGCGAGGATGCTGTTCGAGACAGTGTCGAGCTGAGTCATCTACGCCATCGGCGACGATCGGGGAGAGATCGGGGAAAGATCGGGGGAGGCGCCCCGAGTACCTACCCCGCCGGAAACGAGTGGGTCGCTCATCGCAGGGCTGGCCCGAGGGTCGATCCCGGCCCCCGGGGCGCGTCCCTCGACCGGCCGGCCGGGCCGGCGGTTATCCTCTCCTCTCGTCGTGTGGAGGGGGTCCGGTGCTGGTCGTCCACGGGGTGTGGTTGCCGGGTTCCGGGCTCGCCGTCTGGGCGGAGGACAGCAACCGACCGGCCCGTGCGCCACGTCGTCCCGGTCGGCCGCCCCGGGAACGTCCGCACCCGTTCGCCGCCGACCACGCCACGCTGGCCGGCGTGCTCGGCGCTGCCGCCGCCGACCAGGGCTCGTCCGGTGCCGCCGCTGAGCCGGGCTCGTCCACCGACCAGGGCTCGTCCGGTGCCGCCACCGAGTCGGTGGGTCCACCAGGGACCGTCGAGGCGACGACCGTACTGTGCGCGTTGCCGACCCGGGCCGGCTCGCCGCTGGAGTCGCCGGAGTTGGTCCGGGCCGACGCCGGGGATCCGGCGCGCGGTCCGGTCACCCTCGCCGCCTGGCGGGCACCCGCCCTGCGGTACGCCCCGGACGCCGCCCACCACCTGCTGCTGACTGTGCTCGCCGAGCCGCTGGTAGGGCAGCGGCCCTGGGTGGCCGGGGCCGGACTGCGCTGGCTGGTGTCGGCTGCCCGGTTCGCCGAGGAGTTGGTCGGCCGGGGGCGGGTCCTGCCCGGCGTGGCCAGCACACCCGCCGACGCCGTCGGCCCAGCTGCCGTCGGCCCAGCTGCCGTCGGCCCAGCTGCCGTCGGCCCAGCTGCCGGCGGGTCAGCCGCCGTCGGTCCAACCGTCGCCGGACCGGGGGCGGCCGGGCGGGCCGGGCGAACAGGGGCGCGCGGCAGGAAGACAGCGGGCCGGGCGGTGTGGCGACCGCTGCTCACCGGCGCGGACGCCGCCTGGGCCCGGTCGCTGGCGCTCGCGCTGCCTCCGGTCGTCCGATCCGCGCTGCCGGCCGGATCCCGGCCCGACCGGCGACCCACCGTGCCGGCGGACCCCACCGTGCCGCCGGGGACGACTGTGCCGGCGGGGACGACTGTGCCGGCGGGGACGACCGTGCCGGCAAGGACGACTGCGCCGGCGGGGACCACTGCGCCGGCGGGGACCACGGTGCCGGTGCGGGCGGACGAGGGGTCGGTGCTGGTCGCCGAGGTGTTGGACGAGTTGACCGACGCCGCCACCCGCGCGGCGTTGCACCGGGCCGGGTTGCAGCGGGCCGGGTTGGCCTCGGGGGGCCCGCGCGGAGGCGCGGCACCGGCCTGGCTCGCCGCGTTGACCGGTCCCGACGGTGGGTTCACCGCCGACCCGGCCGCCCTGGACACCCTGCGTACCGAGTTGGACGCCTGGCAGCGCGACGCCGCCGGTGGCGCGGTGCGGGCCAGCTTCCGGTTGGTCGAGCCGGCCCCCGAGGTGCCGCTGGAACTGCTGGCCGGCGCGCTCTCCGACCTGACCGAGCAGGACGGGCAGACCACCGCGCTGGCCGGGGCGGCCGAGCAGGACGGGCAGTCCGAGCGAGACGAGCAGGTCGGGCAGGCGGCGATGCTGGTCGCGGACGGGACGTGGCGGGTCGAGTTCGGTCTGCAGAGTGCCGACCGGCCCGGGCTGCACGTCGGGGCCGGGCAGATCTGGGCGGCCGGCTCCGAGGCGGCCGGTGAGCTGGGGATCCGGCCGGACCAGCAGGTCGAGGAGCTGCTGCTGGCCGAGCTGGGTCGGGCCAGTCGGCTCTGGCCGGAGCTGGACGGCGCGTTGCGTACCGCTGCCCCGCAGGGGTTGGACCTGGACACCGAGGGGGCGCACCGGTTCCTGCGCGAGGGTGCGCCGGTGCTGCACGCGGCCGGTTTCGGGGTGCTGCTGCCGGGCTGGTGGCGTCGCCCGTCGGCCCGCCTCGGCGCCCGCCTGCGGGCGGGCGGGCGGACCGCGCCGGGTACGGTCGCCGGGGCCGGCGGGGGCGTCGGACTGGACGCCCTGGTCGACTACCGCTGGGAGGTCGCCCTCGGCGACGAGCTGCTCAGCGCCGACGAGTTGGCGGCGCTGGCGGAGCTGAAGACCCCGCTGGTACGGCTGCGCGGCCAGTGGGTCGAGTTGGACCAGAAACGGCTCGCCACCGGGCTGCGACTGCTCCGGTCCCGTGGTGAGCTGACCGTCGCCGACCTGCTGCGCCTCGGGCTGGCCGACGCCGACGAGACTGATGCGCTGCCGGTGCTGGAGATCACCGCCGACGGGGCGTTGGGCGATCTGCTCACCGGTCGGGCCGAGCAGCGACTGACCCCGCTGGACGCGCCACCGGGCTTCGTCGGGACGCTGCGTCCGTACCAGCGTAGGGGTCTGGCCTGGTTGGCGTTCCTGCAGTCGCTGGGGTTGGGCGGGATCCTCGCCGACGACATGGGGCTGGGCAAGACGGTGCAGCTGCTCGCCCTGCTCGCGCACGACCCGCCGGGCACCGGGCCGACCCTGCTGGTCTGCCCGATGTCGCTGGTCGGCAACTGGCAACGGGAGGCGGCGACGTTCACCCCCAAGCTGCGCGTACACGTGCACCACGGGGCCGAGCGGGCGCGTGGCGCGGCGTTCGCCGAGGCCGTGCAGGGTGCGGACCTGGTCCTGACCACCTACTCGGTGGCGGCCCGCGACGCCGTGGAGCTGGCCGGGACCGACTGGCACCGGGTGGTGGTGGACGAGGCGCAGGCGATCAAGAACGCGGCGACCCGGCAGGCCGAGGCGGTCCGGACGTTGCCCGCCCGGCACCGGGTGGCGGTCACCGGCACGCCTGTGGAGAACCGGCTCGCCGACCTCTGGTCGATCATGCAGTTCGCCAATCCCGGCCTGCTCGGTCCGGCGGCCAGCTTCCGGCAGTCGTACGCGGTCCCGATCGAGCGGCACGGCGACACCGAGACGGCTGCCCGGCTGCGCCGGATGACCGGCCCGTTCGTGCTGCGCCGGCTCAAGACCGACTCGTCGATCATCTCCGACCTGCCGGAGAAGCTGGAGATGGAGGTGGTCTGCAACCTGACCGCCGAGCAGGCATCGCTGTACCGGGTGGTGGTCGACGAGATGCTCGCCAAGATCGAAACCAGCGACGGGATGGAACGGCGGGGCCTGGTACTGGCCACCATGACCCGGCTCAAGCAGATCTGCAACCATCCGGCCCAGCTGCTGCGCGACGGCTCCGCCCTGCCCGGCCGCTCCGGCAAGCTGGCCCGGCTGGAGGAGATCCTCGACGAGGTGCTGGCGGCCGGCGAGAAGGCACTGCTCTTCACCCAGTACGCCGAGTTCGGCGGGATGCTCCGGGCCCACCTGTCGGCCCGCTTCGGCCGGGAGGTGCTCTTCCTGCACGGCGGGGTCGGCAAGGCCGACCGGGACAGCATGGTCACCCGCTTCCAGTCCGCCGACGGGCCGGCGCTGTTCGTCCTGTCGCTCAAGGCCGGCGGCACCGGGCTCACCCTGACCGCCGCCAACCACGTGGTGCACGTCGACAGGTGGTGGAACCCGGCGGTGGAGGACCAGGCCACCGACCGGGCGTTCCGTATCGGCCAGCGCCGCCGGGTGCAGGTCCGCAAGTTCGTCTGCGCCGGCACCGTGGAGGAGAAGGTGGCCGAGATGATCCGCCAGAAGCGCGACCTGGCGGCGCAGGTGGTGGGCAGCGGCGAGCAGTGGGTCACCGAGCTGTCCACCGGGCAGCTGCGGGAGCTGTTCACCCTGGGCGACCAGGCGGTGGTCGAGTGACCGACCGGTACGCCGACTTCGGCCCGCCCCGCCGGGTCGACGGGGGATTGCGGGCCCGCAGCACCCGGGGCGCGATCGGGGTCTCCTGGTGGTCCCGACGCTTCCTGGAGGTGCTGGAGTCGTTCGCGCTGGGCACCCGGCTGACCCGGGGACGCGCCTACGCCCGCGCCGGTCAGGTGCTCACCCTGGCCGTGACGCCGGGCGTGGTCACCGCTACCGTGCAGGGCTCCCGACCCCGGCCGTACCGGGTACGGATCGCGGTGACGCCGTTCTCCGCGGCGCAGTGGGACCGGATCGAGGCCGACCTGGCCGGGCAGGCGTTCTTCAGCGCCCGGCTGCTCGCCGGTGACCTGCCGGCGGAGCTGGAGGAACTGTTCACCACGGCGGGCACGCCGCTGTTTCCCCGGCGGCTGGCCGAGCTGGAGCTGGACTGCTCCTGCCCGGACTTCGCGGTGCCCTGCAAACATCTCGCGGCCAGCTGCTACCTGCTCGCCGAGACCTTCGACGCCGACCCGTTCGAGCTGCTGCACTGGCGGGGTCGCAGCCGCGCGGACCTGCTGACCCGGCTACGGGCCCGCCGACAACCCACGGACCCCGGCACCGGCACGGCAGGAGCCGGGGCCGGCGCGGTGGTGGCGGGTGCGGCGGCAGGTGGGGGCGCGGTGCCGGCGGTCGGGGCGTACCGGGCGCTCGCCGGGCAGCCGTCGGTGTCGCTGGCGGACAGTGTGGACCGGTTCTGGCTGCCCCCGGTGCCGTTGCCGGACCGGCCACCGACCCTGGCCACCGAGCCGGAGCTGGTGCTGCGTCAGCTGGGCCCGCCGGCCGCCGCCATCGGCGGTCCCGGCCTGCTGGAACGGCTCCGCCGGGCGTACCGGGAACTCGGTCGCACCGACCCGGCCGACTGACCACTACCGACCGGGCTGGCCGGCTCAGAGCAGCCGGTGCCGGTACCGCCACAGGAGTCCGGCGTTGGCCAGCAGCACGACGGCGAAGACGGCGCCGGTGGGGCGGCCGGCCAGCACCGTGACGGCCGGCAGCGAGGCCCACAACACGATGGTCAACAGCAGCAGGTACCGGCCGCGGCGGACCCGGGAACGGGTACGCCGGGCCAACCGGCTGAAGAACTCCGGATCGCTCTCCCGCAACTGTCGGGTGATCTCGTCGAACCTGCGCTGATCCTCTTTGCTGAGCATGGCGCTGCCTTCCCCTCATGCGGTTCAGCGGTTCGGCGGCTTACCCGCTGCGGTGGCGGCCAATGCGTTCCTGCTGCTGCTACTTTTCCTCCCCGGATCGGCAAAGCGGGGCGAAACGGATCCGCGGGTCGACTCGGGAACAACTCAGCCCAGATTTATCGGCACCTTAATTTTCCCTGTGCCGGTGAACGACCCGCTGATCATCCGCGTGACCGGTATCGCCGCCTGCGGTCCACCCCGGGCGGTGTCCGCCCTGCTCGGGGCGGTGAGCGTGGATGCCGGGGAATTGTCGGCCCTGGGATTGTCGATGAGCGCTGTCTTAAGTGTCCCACTCGCCGGCGGAGCCGCATCTTGAAGGGGCCGGAGGGCTTTGGCTACCTTCCCGTATCAACCGCCCAGGTCAGTCCTCATCCACATCGTCGCCCCACCCGGTCGTGACCGTGTCGGCGCCTCACCAGGAATCGGATCGGTACATGGCCGACCAGAACGAGCCACCCCCCGCCCACCAACCCGGCCCGACCGTCCAACCCGAACCGCGGTGGACCGGCCCGCAGTGGATCGGCCCCCAGGGCCTCGGCCAGCCGACCCCGTTGAGGTCCGACGGCGTCGGGCTGCCGTACCTCGACGACGACGAGCCGCAACGCCCGGTCGGTCGCCGCCGGGCCCTGGCCGCCTTCGGCGGGACCGCCGCCGTGGTCGCCGGCGGGGTGGCGCTCGGCCTGAGCCCCCAGGTACGCGGCCTGTTCGGCGACGCCGGGCCGACGGTCGCCGGCGACGCCACCGGTCCCACGGTCACCGACGGCACCCCGGCCCGCCCCAGCGGCCAGCAGGCCAGCACGGTACGCACCTACACCGAGCAGAACGAGAGCTACATGGGCTCGCGCGCCGGGAAGGAGCTGCGCCGCAACACCCCGACCGGTGGCCGGTCCTACTCCGGGCCGGCCGCCGCCGCCGAGGCGACCAAGGTCACGGTCAAGACGGTGCTGGCCAAGGATCCGGTCCTGCACCTGGCTCGGCGGGCCACCTTCGGCGCGACACCCCGACTGGTCGCCGAGATCCGCAAGGTCGGCATCGACGCCTGGATCCGGACCCAGCTCGAACCGGCGAAGATCGCCCCGACCCGGGGTGAACTGAAGCTCGCCGACCTGCCGACGCTGAAGCTGAACAGCCGGCAGCTGCGCGACCAGCGGGAGCAGCTCGACCAGCGGGGCG
The DNA here is from genome assembly GCF_049179195.1 of Micromonospora sp. WMMA1923. Classification (NCBI taxonomy): domain Bacteria; kingdom Bacillati; phylum Actinomycetota; class Actinomycetes; order Micromonosporales; family Micromonosporaceae; genus Micromonospora; species Micromonospora sp. WMMA1923. Next base: position 3,928,238 of record NZ_JBMHLZ010000001.1, on the reverse strand, counting down.
CCCAACCGGAGAAGGAGGTGGTGGACGCCACCATCGCCCGGCAGATCTGGTCCGACCGGCAGCTCTTCGAGGTGATGGTCGACTTCTGGAACGACTTCCTGCACGTCGCCGCCGACTTCGACGGCGGTGGGCCGTACCGGACGGCCTTCGACCGCGACGTGGTCCGGGCGCACGCCCTGGGCAGCTACCCGGAGATGCTGGTAGCCGCCAACCGGCACCCGGCGTTGCTGCTCTACCTCAACCAGAACGACTCCCGGGCCGACGCGGTGAACGAGAACCTCGCCCGGGAGAACCTGGAGCTGTACTCGGTAGGCGTGGACGGCGGCTACCGCGAGAAGGACGTCCGGCAGGCGGCCCTCCTGCAGACCGGCCGCGGCGTCGACGACGGCGAGTACGTCTTCCGCCCGGACCGGCACTACGTCGGCAAGGTCAAGATCCTCGGCTTCAGCCACGCCAACGACTCCGCCGATCCGAAGAAGGCCGAGGCGGCGATCGACGCGTACCTCACCTACCTGGCCCTGCACCCGTCGACGGCGAAGTACGTGGCGCAGAACCTGGCCGTCCGGTTCGTCTCCGACACCCCGCCGAAGTCCCTGGTGGACCGGCTGGCCAAGACGTACACGGCGAACCGGGGCCGGATCCGGCCGGTGCTGATGACGCTCTTCAGCTCCTCGGAGTTCTGGGCGGCCGTCGGCCAGAAGGTCCGCCGGCCGCTGGAGTACCTGGTCGCCACCTACCGGGTCCTCGGCGTCGCCCCCGACGCCTCGCCGGGGCACGACAACCGGGACAACCGGCGCACCCCGTACGCCCAGGGGCTGCGGCAGGTCCACGACAAGCTGCGCGAGCTGGGCCACCACCCGATGGGACAGCCCACCCCGGACGGCTACCCGGACGTCTACCTCGCCTGGACCTCGGCCGGCACCATGGTCAACGGCTGGAACGAGGCCGGCGACCTGCTCACCGGCAGGCGCACCCAGTTCACGTACACCGCCGCCGAACGGCTGGTCGCCGACCCGCCGGGCACCGCCGGGGCGTACGTGGACGCGCTGGCCAGGCGGCTGGTGCAGCAGAAACTGACCACCCGGGAGCGGGAGCTGATCCTCGACATCGCCGGGGTCCCGGCCGGCGCGAAGGTCGACGCCACGCTCGGCGGTGCCGTCGTCGCCGTCGCGCGGGCGATCCTCGCCTCCCCCCAGCACCACCTCCGGTGAAGCCAGCGATGGAGATGACCGTGCACCCGTACCCCCTGCATCCCGAGTGCCCCGACGTACGGCGACTGGCGGACGACCCGGCCGAGGCGCTGCTGCGGGCCGAGGCCGACATCGTCGCCGCCGAGAACGCCGCCGAGGCCGACCGGTACCGCCGGTTGGAGGAGCTGGAGGAGGCCCAGCAGGACGGTCGCGGGGTCACCCGGCGTACCTTCGTGGCCGGTGCCGCCGCCACCGCCACCGCGCTGGCCACCGCCCAGTTCGTCACCACCTCGGCGTCGTTCGCGGCGACGAAGACCGGCACCCTGATCCACGTCTTCCTCTACGGCGGGCTGGACGGGTTGAGCCTGGTCGCCCCGGCCGACGAGCCGGTGCTCGCCAAGGCCCGTCCCGACCTGCTGCTCGGCGCGGACTCGCTGGCCCTGGGCCGGGACTTCAAGCTGACCAGCGCCTTCCGGCCGCTGGAGAAGTGGCTCAGGGCCGGGCAGCTCGGGTTCGTCCCGGCGGTCTCCGACGAGCGGCTGTCCCGCAGCCACTTCCAGGCCGCCGACGCCTGCAACCTGGGCGGCCTGCCCGGTGAGACCGGCGGCCGGGGCTGGCTGGACAGTTTGGTCGACGCCCTGGGCAAGGGCACCGCCTTCCGCAGCGTCGGCATCGGCAGCACCCTGCCCCGGTCGCTGGTAGGCACCAACGGCGCGTTGTCGCTCAACAGTGTCGGGTCGCTGCGGCTCAACGGCGACGACCGGTACCGGGAGGCCACCGAGAAGGCGATCAGGGGCCTCTTCACCGGCATCAACCACCCGGTGCAGGAGGCCGTCCGGTCCGGCCTGGGCGCGTTGGGCACCGCGCAGAAACTCGCCGCGAAGCCGTACGAGCCGGCCGGGGGCGTCGAGTACACCGACGGAGTCGGCAGCGCCTTCCAGCAGCTCGCCCAGCTGATCAAGGGCGGGGCGAACGTGCGGGTCGCCACCGTCGGCATGGGCGGGTACGACACCCACGAAAACCAGGGCACCCGGGAGGGCGGCCAGCTGCACCGGCGGCTCACCGAGCTGGCCGGGGCGATGGCGGCGTTCTTCACCGACCTCGGTGACCGGGCCGCCGACGTGACCGTCATGGTCTCCAGCGAGTTCGGCCGGCGGGTCGCCTCCAACGGCGGTGGCACCGACCACGGCCATGGTGGCGTGGTCACCGTCCTGTCCGGGCGCAAGCTGGCCGGCTCGCTGCTGGGCCGCTGGAACGGGCTATCCGACCTGGACTCCGGGGACGTGCCCGAGTACAACAACATGTTCGACGTCTACGGCTCGGTGGCGCAGGGCCGGTTCGGGCTGACCAACGCCGAGGTCGACCGGATCTTCCCCCGGCGCACGTACACCCCGATGAAGCTGTACGCGTGACGTACCCCGGCACCCATGCCGCCGGCCGCCGACCCGGGACCGCCACCCGGGCCGGCGGCCGGTCGGCACCGCTACCCCCGCCGGCACCGCCCCGACGCGGACCCGGCGGCCGGCGGCTGCTGGTCGTGGCCGCCACCGCCGGGCTGGTGGTCAGCGTGTCGCCGTGGTGGCGGGACACCCCCGCCGGGTCGTTGGACAGCACCGCCGCGACCCTCACCGCGGCCGGCCGGATCGCCGGGCTGGTCGCCGGCTACCTGCTGCTGGTGCAGGTGCTGCTGATGAGCCGGCTCGGGGTCCTGGAACGGTGGGTCGGCACCGAGCGGCTGGTCCGTTGGCACCGCGACGTCGGGGCCACGCTGCTGGTCGCGGTGCTGGCCCACCTGGCGCTGATCGTGGTCGGCTACGCCCGCTCCGCTGGCCACCCGGTGCTCACCCAGGTCGGGTTGCTGCTGCGCGACTACGAGGACATGGTGTCGGCGTTCACCGCCGCCGGGATCATCGTGCTGCTCGGTCTCACCGGTGTCCGGGCCGTCCGCCGGGCGCTGCCCTACGAACTCTGGCACCGCCTGCACCTGGCCAGCTACCTGGTGCTGCTGCTCGGCTTCGGTCACCAGTTCAGCAACGGCGCGCAACTCTTCCCGCCCGGCCCGGCGCGTACCTGGTGGCTCGGCATGTACGCGGCGGTGCTGGCGGCCCTGCTGGTCGGGCGGGTGCTCGGCCCGCTCCGGTTCAACCTGCGGCACCGGCTGCGGGTGGCCGACGTGGTCGCGGAGAACCCGCAGACCGTCTCGATCTACCTGACCGGCGAGCGGCTCGGCCAGGTGGACCTGCTCGGCGGGCAGTTCCTCCGCTGGCGATTCCTCACCCGGGGCTGCTGGGGGCAGTCGCACCCGTTCTCGGTCTCCGCCGCCGCCAACGGCCGCTGGCTGCGGATCACCGTCAAGGTCGTCGGCACGCACACCCGCGACCTGCGGAACCTGGACGCGGGCACCCGGGTCTGGGTGAGCGGGCCGGCCGGCACGTTCACCGCCGCGCACCGCCGGACCGACCGGGCCCTGCTGATCGCCGGTGGCAGTGGGATCACCCCGATCCGCGCCATGCTGGAGGAGCTGCCGCCCGGTGCCGCGCTGATCTACCGGGCCCGGACCCCCGACGACGTGCTGCTGCACCGGGAACTGGACTGGCTGGCCCAGGCCCGGCAGACCTCGATCTGGTACGTCATCGGCTCCCGCGACGATCCCGGCCCCCGGCAGCTGATGAGCGCCGCCGGGCTGCGCCGGCTGGTGCCGGACCTCACCGAACGCGACGTCTACCTCTGTGGACCCGCCGGGCTGGTCGCGCACTCCGTCCGGGCGTTGCGCTCCGCCGGGGTGCCCCGCCGACAGATCCACCTCGCCACGTTCGAACTGTAGGAAGGCTGCCATGCGTCGGGCCCTGCTCGCGATCACCGGCCTGGCCGCCGGCACCACCGCCCTGGTGGTCCTCAAGGGTGCCCCGGACACCACGGTGGCGGCCCGGGACCTGCCGGTCGACCGGCCGCCGGTGGTCCCCTCGGGCACCGGACCCACCGCCACGCCACCGGTCACCCCCACGCCGAGCCGGACGCGGAAGAGCCCCAATCCCAGCCGGACGACCGCCGAGGACTCCGCCGCTCCCCGGACGACGACCCGCCCGCCGACCACCCGGGCGGCGCCGCGTACCCCGGACGCGCCGCGTACCACCAGCGCCGCGCCGAAGCCGACCCGCCGGACGGTGACCGGGCCGGTGGTGGAGAACGAGTACGGCAACGTGCAGGTGCGGATCACCCTCGACGGCCGCCGGATCGTCGACGCCACCGCGCTGGAGCTGCCCCGGGAGACCGCCCAGTCGGACCGCCGCAGCAGCGAGGTGGACGGCCGGTACAGCGGCACCTCCGGGCAGGTGGTGCAGCGGCAGAGCGCCGAGGTGGACACCGTCTCCGGGGCCACCGCCACCAGCGGGTCGTACCGGCAGTCGCTGCAGGCCGCCCTCGACCGGGCCCGCTGACATGCCCGCCGGAGCACCGGCCGGCCCGCCCGCCGGGTCCGCGTCGGCCGGCCCGCCCGCCGGGTCCGTGCCGGCCGGGCTGCGCGGGTCGGCGGTCCGGCCCGGACTGCGGCGGGTCGAGCAGATCATGGGTACGGCGATCAGCCTGGACCTCGCCGACGACCTGCCCCCGACCGAGCTGCACGCGCTGGCCGAGGAGGTCTTCGACTGGCTGCGCGCGGTCGACGCCCGGTTCAGCACGTACCGCCCGGACAGCGAGGTGTGCCGGGTGGACCGGGGGGAGTTGCCGCTGCCCGAGGCGTCACCGCAGCTGCGGGAGGTGCTGGCGTGCTGCGCCGACCTGTGGCGCGACACCGACGGTTTCTTCGACGCGTACGCCACCGGCGGGCTGGACCCCTCCGGCTACGTCAAGGGCTGGGCGGTGCAGGTCGCCTCGGACCGGCTGCTCGCCGCCGGCGCGTCGAACCACTGCCTGAACGCCGGCGGTGACCTGCGGGTCCGGGGCCACTCGTCGGCGGGCCGGCCGTGGCGGATCGGCATCCGGCACCCGTGGGACGCCACGGCGACCTGCCTGGTGCTGACCGGCACCGACCTGGCGGTGGCCACCTCCGGCTGCTACGAACGCGGCCCCCACGTGCGCGACCCCCGCACCGGCCGGCCGGCCGGGGGGCTGCGGTCGGTCACCGTGGTCGGTGCGGACCTCGGCCCGGCCGACGCGTACGCCACCGCCGCCGTCGCCATGGGGCCGGCCGGGATCGGCTGGCTGGACCGCCTCGCCGGGTACCGGCACGCGGTGGTCACCGACGACGGCCGCTGCCTGCACTCCACCGACCTCCCGCTGGCCGGGTGAGACGTGCCGGTGCGGCGGCCCGGCATCGCCGGGGCGGGGGCTGCCAGGCGGTCCGGCGGTGGCGGGCCGGGTGCTTTCCGGCGGTCCGGCGGTGGCGGGGCGGCCGGATCGGTCCGGAAGTGCGACGTTGTCCGACGGTACGGCCCCTTCGGCGGGACAGCCTGTGCGGTGTGCGGAATCAGGTGGCGCGGCGGGGGAGGGGCAGATGGCTGGACAGGAGTTCGGCTCCGAACGTGACGCCGGTGGCGCGCAGCGCGTCGATCAGCGTGTTCTGCACCAGGTACGAGTCGGGCAACCGCCAGCGGGCCTGTTCCGGGGCGACCGCCCAGCGGACCGGCCCCTCGGGCAGCCGGGTCGGCGGGGCCGGGATCCAGGAGCCGAGGCCGTGCCGGATCACGTGGAAGCAGTGCTCCAACTCCGGGCGCAGCGGGTCACCGGGACGGACCAGGAACATCCACCGGCCGGTCGGGGTCACCACCACCGGACCGCGTACGCCCGGACCGGCCGGGTGTGAGCCGGCGGTGTCCAGGACGTACCGGCCGAGGTTGGTGGGGACATCCAGCACGTCGAAGGCCCGGCCGGTGGGCAGCAGCACCCCGTGTGGCCGGGTGTGCCACCAGGTGGCCACCCGGGCCGGATCGGCACTGGCGGCGCGTTCCCAGTTCTCCAGGGCCGGATGGCAGCCGACCGTGGGACAGCCGGCCCGCCCGCAGACGAAGCGGCTGCGGGCCAGACAGGCCCCGGGCGTCACCTCCCAGCCGTGCAGGGCGTACCGCACGGCGACCCTCCGCAACCGGACCCGTTCCAACGGCGACAGCTGCGCGACGTGCGGTTTCACGTTCCGCCACATGGCCGATCTCCCCTCGTTTCGTCCGTCTGGGTGCCAGGTCACATATAGGGCGCCCGTGACTGCGCCTGAACCGACGTCGTTAAGTCGACGAACGGCTGATGCAACTTGCACGAAGTTATGAGGACCGCCTGGCAGGGTGACGTACAGGCAGTGCGACCAGCGAATACCTGCACAAGGCGGATGGCGCGAGCCGCCGCAGACGACCAGCTCCGCCCCTACCGGAGCCCGGAAAGGACCGATATGGACGAGTTGCCTATTGGCCGACGAGTTGCCTACTGGCGCAGCCGACGCAAACTGTCGCAGCAGGTGTTCGCCGACCGGTTGGGCAAGTCCAAGAGCTGGGTGGACAAGGTCGAGCGGGGCGTCCGCCGGCTGGACAAGTTCTCCGTCCTGCACGAGATCGCCGACATCCTCGAGATCGACGTGCAGCTGCTGCTCGGCAAGGACCCGGAGCGCCGTACCGACGGGATGAGCTTCATCGACCAGGTCGAGGTGGAGGAGATCCGGGCCGCCCTGGAACGGTACGACGCGATGAGCGCGTACTTCGCCGGGGCGCCCTGCCCACCGCCGCTTGCCGACATGACCAAGGCGGTCAACCACGCCTGGCTCACCTACCAGTACGGCCGCTACGGACTGCTCACCCGGGCGCTGCCGAAACTCCTGCGGGACGCCCAGGCCGCCGATGCCGGGTGCACCGGTGACCAGGCCCAGGAGGCGGCCCACCTGCTCGGCCAGGCGTACCAGATCGCCTCCTCGGTGCTGCGCAGGATCGGCGAGGGCGAGCTGGCCTGGCTGGCCGCCGACCGGGCCACGGCGGTGGCCCAGCGCGCCAACGACCCCCTGCTCGCCGGCATTGCGACCTCCCGGGTCTGCAACGCGCTGGTCGCCATGGGCCGGCCCCGGCCCGCCCTGGAACTCAACGTCAACATCGCCAACCTGCTCGCCCCCGACACCGGGAAGGTCACCCCGGAGAACCTGTCGGTGTTCGGCACCCTGCTGCTGCAGGCCGTGATGGCCGCCGCCCGGCTCGGTGACTCGGCCACCGTCGACGACCTGCTCACCGGTGCCCAGGAGGCCGCCACCGAGCTGGGCGGCGACCACAACCACTACTGGACGTCGTTCGGCCCGACCAACATCGAGCTGCACCGGGCCGCCGCGGCGGTGGAGCTGGGTGACGGGGGCCGGGCGGTACTGATCCACCAGCGGCTGCCGGAGCCGGCGTTCAACGCGCTGCTGCCCGAGCGCCGCGCCCACCACCTGCTCGACCTGGCCCGCGCCTACGCACAGGTAGGCGAGGTCGGCCCGGCCGGGGAGATGCTGCTGCGCGCCGACCGGCTCTCCCCGTCGGAGATCCGCTGCCGGCCGATCGCCCACGAGGTGATGGCCGACGTCCTACGCCGTACCCGGGGCGCACCGACCAGCCACCTCGCCGAACTGGCCGAGCAGATGGGGGTGGGCGTGTGACCGTCCCGACCCCACCGGGCGCCCCCGGCTCCGGAACGGCCCGGGGCTCCGGAACGGCCCGGGGCTCCGGGGCGGCCCGGGGCTCCGACACGGCTCTTGACTCCGATATGGCTCTTGGCTTCGGGGCAGTGCTGGGTGCGGAGGCCCTGGGCTTCGGGGCGGCGCGGGGCTCCGATGTGGCCCTCGGTTCCGATGTGGCGCTGGGCTCGGATGCGGCGCTGGGCTCGGATGCGGCGCTGGGCTCGGATGCGGCGCTGGGCTCCGGAGCGTCCGGCGGGTCGGGGGAGCCGGTCCGGTCGAGCGCGCTGGCGCGGCCCGGCGACCGGGCCCGGCCGGCGCACCGGCGTTCGGTGCTCTACGTGCTGACCTGCGGCTCGCCCCTGGCCCGGCAGGTGGGCCAGCTCGTTGCCGCCGCCCAGGCCGACGGCTGGGACGTCTGCGTGGTCACCACCCCGGACGGGCAGAAGTTCATCGACCACGAGACCCTGGCCCGGCAGACCGGTCACCCGGTCCGCAGCCGCTACAAGCACCCGGGCGACCCGGACCTGCTGCCCCCGGCGGACGCCATGATCGTCTGTCCCGCGACGGTGAACACGGTCACCAAGTGGGCGGCCGGCATCACCGACACCCTCGTGCTGGGATTGCTGGTGGAGGCGCAGGGCCGAGGGCTACCGATCGTGGCGGTACCGTTCACCAACTCGGCGATGGCGGTCCATCCGGCCTTCCAGGAGGCGCTGGCCCGGCTCGACCGGTGGGGCATCACGGTGCTCTTCGGCGACCACGTCTTCCCGCTGTATCCGCCCGGGAAGAGCGAGGCCCACCTGCACGCCTTCCCCTGGCAGGCCCCCCTGGCCGCCCTACACTGAGCACCGCCTTCCACTGCGCTGAACCCTGCCCCCGCTGCTGTCGTCGCCACTGTCGTCGTCGCTGCTGTCGTTGCCACGTTTCGTCGTCGCTGCTGTCGCTGCTGTCGTTGCCACGGTCGTCGCTGTGGTCGTTGGGGGAGCGCGTTTTGGGGGTGGTCGTGGGTTGATCGACTCGGTTGGGCTGGAATGGCGGTGTCCGGGGCCGGTTGATACCGCAATATCGCCCCAACCGAGTCGATCAAGGCCGCTCACGGCCCGCCCGCCCAAGTCTGAAGGCTCACGGCCCGCCCGGGTCTGCCCGCCCGGTTCTGCCCGCCCGGCTCTGGCTGGTCGGGTTCGCCCGGTCTGCCTGGCGGGTCTGGCGGCCGGCGGACCGCCCGGGTCCTGTCCACCCCGGGCTGGTGGTTTACGGGCGCGGCCGGTCTGCCCGCCCGGGGCGCTCTGGTGGCTGACGGCCCGCCCGGGGCAGCCGGCCTGGCCGGTACAGCTCGCCCGGACGGGAGCTCGCCTCGCCTGACCGGGGCGGGGCGGGGCGGGCCGGGTGGCCGGGCGGGCGGGGGTACGCCGGTAAGCTGACCCGCCGTGAGCACAAGTGCACCGCGGACCGGCGACCAGAGCACCCTGAGTGACCGTCCAGGCGACTCGGGTGCGGACCAGGCTGTCACCGTGGCTGACGTGGTCGCCGAGCTGGACCGTTGGTATCCGCAGTCCTGGGCGCAGGAGTGGGACCGGGTCGGCCTGGTGCTGGGTGAGCCGGCCAGCCCGGTACGCCGGGTGGCGTACGTGGTCGACGTGGTGCCGGAGACGGTCGCCGAGGCCCTCGACGCCGGTGCGGACCTGATCGTCGCCCACCATCCGCTGCTGCTGCGCGGGGTCTCCTCGGTGGCGCCGACCACCTGGAAGGGGCGGATCGTGCACCAGCTGATCCGCGCCGACGTGGCCCTGTACGTGGCGCACACCAACGCCGACGTCGCCAACCCGGGCGTCTCCGACGCACTCGCGGCCCGGTTCGGGCTGACCGGCCTGCGCCCCCTGGACCCACCCACCCCCGGCAGCCCCGCCGCGACCAGCGGCCCGGTCGGTTCCGCCGCGACCAGCGGCCCGGTCGGCTCTGCCGCGACCAGCGGCCCCGCTGGCCCCGCTGGCCCCGCTCGCCCCGCTGGCCCCGCTGGCCCCGCCGGCCCGGTCGGCTCCGCCGGGGGCGGCACCCCAGCCGGTGGCTCGGGAAGTCCCGCCGGGGGCCGGGGGATCGGCCGGATCGGTGAGCTGCCCCGGCCGATGACGCTCGCCGAGCTGACCCGGCACGCCGCTGCCGTGCTCCCGCCGACCGCCTGGGGGGTACGTGCCGCCGGTGACCCGGAGCGGTTGATCCGTACCCTGGCGGTCAGCGGTGGGTCCGGGGACAGCTTCCTGGCCGCGGCCACGGCCGCCGGGGTGGATGCGTACCTCACCTCCGATCTGCGGCACCACCCGGTCGGCGAGCAGCTGGCCGCCGGTGGTCCGGCCCTGCTCGACGCCGCACACTGGGCTACCGAACGCCCCTGGCTGGACGACGTGGCGGCCCACCTGCGGGCCACCCTCGGGGTCGAGGGGTACGTCTCCGACCTGGCCACCGACCCGTGGACGGTGCACGCCGCCAGCTCCACCGCACACCACCACCCGCACCTCGTGGACGACAAGGAGCCCCGCCCGTGAAGGCAGACCCCAAGGTCCAGCGTCGCCTGCTCGATCTTCAGGCGATCGACACGAACCTGGCCCAGCTCGCGCACCGTCGCCGGACGCTGCCCGAGCACGCCGAGCTGGACGCGCTGGCCCGGGAGCTGTCCGCGCTGGAGGACGAGCGGGTCCGGGCCCAGGTCACCGTGGACGATCTGGATCGTGACATCGCCCGCCTGGAGAAGGATGTCGACCAGGTACGCGCCCGCAAGACCAAGGACGAGGACCGGCTCGCCGCCGGTACCGGCCCGGCCCGGGAGCTGGAGGCGTTGCAGCACGAGCTGGTCTCGCTGAACCGGCGGCAGTCCGACCTGGAGGACGCCGAGCTGGAGCTGATGCAGCAGCGCGAGGACGCCCAGGGCGTACTGGACGGGATCCAACGGCGACTGACCGAGGCGCGTGAGCGTCGGGCGGCCACCGAGCAGCGTCGGGACGACACCCTCGCCGAGATCGCCAAGGAGGAGGAGTACAAGCGGACGTCCCGTCAGCCGCTCGCCGCCGACCTGCCGGCGGAGCTGGTGACCCTCTACGACAAGATCCGGGCCGACACCGGGCTGGGCGCGGCGCTGCTGACCGCCGGCCGTTGCGGCGGCTGCCGGTTGGAGCTCTCCGGCATGGACCTGGCCCGGATCCGCAAGTCCGACCCGGAAGAGGTGGTGCGCTGCGAGGACTGCCGGCGCATCATGGTCCGTACCAACGAGTCCGGGCTGTAGTCCGGTGGCGGGACGCAAGGTCGTCATCGAGGCCGACGGTGGTTCCCGGGGCAACCCCGGCCCGGCCGGGTACGGCGCGGTGGTCCGCGACGCGGCCACCGGCGAGGTGCTCGCCGAGCGCGCCGAGTCGATCGGGGTGGCCACCAACAACGTCGCCGAGTACCGGGGACTGATCGCCGGGTTGGAGGCCGCCGCCGACGCCGGTGCCGCCGAGGTCGACGCGCGGATGGACTCCAAGCTGGTGGTCGAGCAGATGTGTGGCCGCTGGCAGATCAAGCACCCGGGGCTGCGCCCGCTGGCCGCGCAGGCGGCGGCGCTGGTCGGCCGCTTCGACGCGGTCCGGTTCAGCTGGATCCCCCGGGAACGCAACAAGCACGCCGACGCCCTGGCCAACGCCGCGATGGACGTGGCCGCCGGCCGGACGCCGGCCCGCCCGACCGTCGCGGCCCCCCGGATCGTCGAGCCGCCGCGTGAGGTCGCCGCCCCGGACTCCGCCGCCCGCCAGCAGGCCCGGGAGGCCGCCGCCCGCGCCACGACCGCCCGGACCGCCGGCACCGACCCGGCCACCGCCCGTACCACCGACCCGACCACCGGCCGCACCCATACCGCCGAACCGGCCACCACCACCGCTACCGCCGGACCGGCCACCGGTGGGGCCGCCGAATCGGCCACCGGCGGGACCACGGGGGCACCGGCTGCCGGCGAGGGCGCGTCGAGCGCCACCGGCGGGGCGAAGGGCTCGTGGGAGCCCCGGCCGAGCGACACCGCCACCCGGCTGATTCTGGTCCGGCACGGCGAGACCGAGTTCACCGAGCAACGCCGCTACTCCGGTCGCGGTGACGTGGCGCTCTCCGTGCGGGGCCGGGCCCAGATCGAGGCCACCGCCAAGCGGGTGGCCGCCCTCGCCCCGACGGTCGCGGCCGTGGTCAGCTCCCCGCTGTCGAGGTGTACGGCGACCGCGCAGGCCATCGCCGCCGCCGTCGGTGACCCACCGGTACGCACCGAGCCCGACCTCATCGAGTGCGACTTCGGTGCCTGGGAGGGGCGTACCTTCGCCGAGGTGCGGGCGGGCTGGCCGGGGGAGCTGGACGCCTGGCTCGCCTCGACCCGGGTCGCGCCGCCGGACGGGGAATCCTTCACCGACGTCGGCCTGCGGGTGCGCCGGGCGGTCGAGGCGCTGCGTGCGGCGTACCCGAAGGAGACCGTGGTGGTGGTCTCGCACGTCTCGCCGATCAAGCTGGCGCTGCGCGACGCCCTGGCGGCCGACGACGCGTTCCTGCACCGGCTCTTCCTGGACGCGGCGGGCATCTCCATCGTGGACCTGTACCCCGACGGCGGCGTGGCCGTCCGCACCGTGAACGACACCGCCCACCTGTAAGGAAGGGCCCCCTCTTAACGCTTTCTGTATAGGAAGGGTCCCTTCCAAACGCCCCGGCCGGTAATCCCTACCACTTCGGAGGGGATTGCCGGCCGGAAACCGTTGACAGTCAGCCCCGGTCCGGCCGAGGATCGAACTCGTGCGCAGCGTTCACCTGACGAAGCGGGGTCACATCGACCTCCTGCGCGTCGCCAGCGCCGCCTGTCGACGCTCCCTCTGACGCCGGGTCATCCTCCCTCCGCGCGCACGCCGTCGCCGTCTCTATCCTCCCGTGGGTCTCCGGCCCCCCGGGTACGCCCGCCTGCGCGCTGCCCCCGACAGGAGAACACTCCTTGTTGCCCAGCCCGAATCCGTCCGGCCCGACCCCGTCCAGCCCGGATCCGTCCGGCCCGATCTCATCCAGCCAGGCCTCGTTCAGTCGGAGGGATCCGTCCAGTTCGGCAACGGCCGGTCCGCTTCCGTCGACGACACCCGACCCGAGGCCGTCCACGGTGGCCCGGCTGCGGCGGCTGACCGGGGCGGCGGTGGGTGCCGTCCTGGTCGCCACCCTCGGCCTGGCCCCGCCCGCGGCGACCGCCGCGCCGGCCGCAGCGACCGCACCGGCCGCAGCGACCGCACCGTCCGCAGCGACCGCACCGTCCGCAGCGACCGCACCGTCCGCAGCGACCGCGCCGTCCGCGGCGACCGCCGCGTTGCCCGAGGTCCCGCCGCGCCCGGTCAAGGTCTCCGCGGTACGCGGCTATCCGCAGCAGAACGTCCTGCCGGTCTGGCCGGACAACCCGGCCGATGCCTCGCTGCCGATCGGCACCGTCGCCTACGACGACATCGCCCCGAAGCTCAATGCCCTGCAGCGATCAAGCAACCGGGTCTCCGCCCGGGTCGCCGGGAAGTCCTCCGGCGGGTACGACCTGTACGCGGTCACCGTGACCGCGCCGGAGAGCCGCAAGGAGGCCCAGCAGCAGGAGACCTGGAAGCGGCTCATCGAGGACGAACCGGTCAAGGCCCAACGCGACCGCAAGCTGCTCACCGGCTACAAGACCCCGCTCTTCGTCAACGCCAACATCCACGGCAACGAGTGGGAGGGCACCGACGCCGCGCTGCGGGTCATCGAAGACCTGGCCACCGACCGCAGCCCCGAGGTGGCACGGCTGTTGGAGCGCAACCGGCTGGTCTTCAACGTCACCGCCAACCCGGACGGCCGGGTCGCCGGCACCCGGGCCAACGGCAACGGGTACGACCTCAACCGCGACCTGACCAACGTGTCGCAGCCGGAGACCAACCTGATCCGCGAGCTGACCATCGACAGCAAGCCGATCATCACCCTCGACCTGCACGGGTACGTCAGCCCTACGCTGTTGCACCCGAGCACCCCGCCGCACAACGTCAACAACGAGTACGACCTTTTCATCAAGCATGCCCTGCCGAACGCCCTGGCCATCGAGTCCGATCTGCGCGACCTCGGGTACGCCGAGACCCAGCGGGCCCGGATCCCGTTCCGCGACGACGAGCCGGGCGTGTGGGACGACTTCCCGCCGATCTACGTGCCGTCGTTCGCGCTGCTGCAGAGCAGCATCCCGTACACCATCGAGGCCCCGTTGAACCCGCGTGGCAGCAACCTGTCGCCGGCCGAGCGGGTCCGCCGTTCCGCGATCAACACCGACGTGCACGAGGTGGCGATCCGTACCTCGCTGCGCTACATCCAGGACAACCGGGCCCAACTGCTGCACGACCAGGCCGAGGTGTACCGGCGTGGCTGGCAGGGTGAGCCGCTGCGCGACATCCCCGACGGGTTCGTGCCCGGCTGGGGCCCGGAGGACAACTACAACACGACCTTTCCCCGGGCGTACGTGATCCCGGTCGGCACCGCCCAGCGTTCGGAGCCGGCGGCGGCCCGCCTGGTCGACCTGCTGATCGGTAGTGGCGGCCGGGTGTGGCAGGCCAAGAAGTCGTTCAAGGTCAATGGAAAGTCCTACCCGGCCGGCTCGTACGTCGTCGACCTGCACCAGCCCAAGCGCGGACTGGTCAACTCGCTGCTGGAGCCGGGCATCGATCTCACCGACCGGGTCGACGACCTGTACGCCGGGCCGGCGGCCTGGAGTCAGGGTCTGACCTGGGGCGCCACCGTGGACACCCTCTGGGACAAGAAGTTGCCGAACGTCAAGCTGGACCGGGTGTACGACGGCGTCGCCACCGGCGACCTGCCCGGCGGCAACGGTGACCTGCGGCTGGACCTGCGCGACGCGGTCGACCTCAGGGTGGTCAATTGGCTGCTCGACCGGGGCGTGGCCGTGCACCGCCTGGCCGACGGCTCGGTGGTCGTGCCCGGCACCCCGGCCAACCGCAAGCTCGCCCGGGAGGCGGTACGCGCCCACGGGGTCACCTTCGGTGCCGCGCCGAAGGGCTGGCGGGGCACCCGGCTGGACAAGGTCGTCGTCGGCTACCTCGGCGGCGTCGAGGCCCGCGACACCCTCGGCGCGCTGGGTTTCGAGGCCCGCCCGGTGACCGCCGCGACGCTGGCCGGCACGCTCACCGCCGAGGTGGACGTGCTGCTGGTCGCCGGCACCCTCAACGTGGCGACCCTGACCACGGAGAACCGTACCGCTCTGGACGCCTTCCTGGCCCGCGGCGGCGGCCTGGTCGGCCTGGGCACCGCCGGGGCCCGGGTCAGCACCGACACCGGTCTGCTGTCGGCCACCGCCACCGCCGGCCCGAGCCTGGCCAGCGGGGTGGTCAACGTGGTCAACCACGGTGGCCCGGTGAGCACGAGCGCGATCCCGCACTCGTTCGTCAGCCAGCCGGTCTGGTTCACCAACCTCGGTGGCAACGCGGTGGTGGAGCAGTCGTACGCGGCCGATCCGCTGCTGGCCGGCTGGTGGGCCCGGGACGGCGGGATCGGCCGGTCGGCCGCCGCCGGCCAGGCCAGCATCGTCCGGGGGCTCGCCGCCGCCGGCAACCCGGTGGTGTTGATCGGTACGTCCCCGACGTTCCGCCTGCACCCCAAGGGCCTCCAGCCCCAGCTCGGCCGCGCCCTGCTCTGGACGTCGTAACGCGCCCGACCGGGGCCGGTCGCCGAGGGTAACCGCCGATCGGCGAACCGTGTTTTCCCAGGTCAGGGTTGAACTGGCGGACGCGGGAGTCGTCGTTGGCTCAGACGGTCGTGCAGGTGCGACCCCAGGAGCGAAGGGCAGGACATGCCGAACATCGATCGGGCGGGCACGTTGTTCGAGGAGTTCGAGCAGGAGGAGCTCTCCTACGCGTGGGAGGCACTGCAAGGCTTCAACAGGCGTTTCGGTGAGCTCCGCTACACAGCGGCCGAGAATCACCGGACAAGTGCCTACAACGCCGGCAGGTACGTGGAAATGGCCGCCGACAGTCAACGAGCGGCCAAGGCGCGCCTGGAGGAGATCGACCTGGTCGAGGACCGAGGAGCAGCCGTAGCGGTGTTGGCCCGGACGTCGGTCTTCCACGTGGAGGCCATCAAGTTCCTCCGGGAGTGTGAGAAGGAGTGGCTGGCCGCGGACAGACCACAGGCCGCCGCAGTGGTGCGGGACGTGGCGAAGTCACAGCTGAAACATCTGACCGAAGTCCTGCACGCGGCTGCGGTCGCGCTTCGTCCGGAGAGCGTCACCGAGACGCCGCTTCCGATGTACAGGTTGAAGGTGAGGCAGCGGTCCATCAACGAGCGGGCGGATCAGCTGGCCGCCAGCCATACGGTGAAGTCGAGTGCGGCAGCGGCGCTGCGATCCGGGACGTCACCGGTGGAAAACGCCCCCACCAGCAGGACCGCACCTGTCGCCAGTGGTGGGGTGCCGGC
This sequence comes from Micromonospora sp. WMMA1923, assembly GCF_049179195.1. Classification (NCBI taxonomy): domain Bacteria; kingdom Bacillati; phylum Actinomycetota; class Actinomycetes; order Micromonosporales; family Micromonosporaceae; genus Micromonospora; species Micromonospora sp. WMMA1923. Next base: position 3,911,960 of record NZ_JBMHLZ010000001.1, on the reverse strand, counting down.
CCGGTCGAGGCAGAGCCGGTCGAGTCGGTGATGGTCGGCAGCGGGGGCGCGGACCCGGTAGCGGCGTAGCCGTCCGCCCCGCCCACCGGTAAGGAAGGGCCCCCTCTTAACGCTTTCTGTATAGGAAGGGCCCCTTCCAAACAAGCACGGGACGCAGCCGGGCCCGGGTCGGCAAGCCAGCCACCCGGGCCCGTGCCTGACCGGGTAGAGATCGACGGATGCCGTTCGGCGCAGAATGCGCTCCGTTGAGCGCACCATCACCCTCCGATGTAACGTGACGGCGGTCACCCGGTCGTAGCCTCCGGCGGTCCGATTCGCCACCCACCGGAGGAGTGTCAGATGTCCGAAGCGCCGGAGCCGGAACCCCGAACCCGGTCGGCCCGCCGATCCCGGGCCAGGGACCACAGCCGGTGGAACTGGCTGCTCTTCGTCCCGATCCTGGTTCCGCTGCTGCCGGTGCTGTTCAACGCCGACCAGCCGCGCCTGTTCGGGTTCCCCCGCTTCTACTGGCTGCAACTGGCCTTCATCCTGCTCGGGGTCGGCACCACCTCGCTGGTCTACCGGATGACCCGTAAGCCGGGTGACAACTGATGTGGCGGGAACACCTCACCGAGATCATCGTCTTCACGGCGCTGTTCGGGCTGGTCAGCGGGATGGGGTTCGTGGCCGCCCGGTGGCGCGCGCCGAAGGACATGGCGCACCTCGACGAGTGGGGGCTGGGCGGGCGCAGCTTCGGCGGCTGGATCACCTGGTTCCTGGTGGGCGGGGACCTCTACACCGCGTACACCTTCGTGGCGGTGCCGGCGCTGATGTTCGGCGCGGGGGCGGCCGGGTTCTTCGCCGTGCCGTACACCATCGTGGTGTATCCGCTGGTCTTCCTGGTGCTCTGTCGGCTCTGGTCGGTCTCGCACCGGCACGGCTTCGTCACCCCCGCCGACTTCGTCCGTAAGCGGTTCGACTCGCCGGTACTGGCGCTGCTGATCGCGATCACCGGCATCGTCGCCACCATGCCGTACATCGCGTTGCAGCTCGTCGGCATCGAGGCGGTGCTCAAGACGATGGGCGTGACCGGGGAGAGCACCCTCGCCCGGCACCTGCCGATCATCGTCGCGTTCGCCATTCTGGCCGCGTACACGTACCAGTCGGGGTTGCGCGCCCCGGCGCTGATCGCCTTCGTCAAGGACACCCTGATCTACGTCGTGATCCTGGTGGCGGTGATCTGGTTGCCGTACCAGCTCGGCGGGTGGGGTGCGATCTTCGACGCGGCCGACGCGAAGTTCGCCGCGACTCCGAACCCCAACGACGGCATCCTGCTCACCGCCGACAACCAGCTGCAGTACGTCACCCTGGCGTTCGGCTCCGCGCTCGCCCTCTTCCTCTACCCGCACAGCATCACCGGCGTACTGGCCAGCCGCAGCCGGGACGTGGTCAAGCGGAACATGTCCGCGCTGCCGGCGTACTCGCTGCTGTTGGGGTTGATCGCGCTGTTGGGGTTCATGGCCATCGCGGCCGGGGTGACGCCGCTGCCCGGGGCCACCGAGGGCAGCGTGGACAACAACACCGTGGTACCGGTCCTGTTCGACCAGCAGTTCCCGGACTGGTTCGCCGGGGTGGCCTACGCCGCCATCGGCATCGGCGCGCTGGTCCCGGCGGCGATCATGTCGATCGCGGCGGCGAACCTGTTCACCCGCAACATCTACAAGGAGTACCTGCGCCCCGCCGCCACCGCCGCCCAGGAGGCGAACGTCTCCAAGATCACCTCGCTGGTGGTGAAGGTCGGCGCAGTGGCCTGCATCGTCTTCCTCGACCCGCAGTTCTCCATCGACCTGCAGCTCATCGGCGGCGTGATCATCCTGCAGACCCTGCCGGCGGTGGCCCTGGGCCTCTACACCCGCTGGTTCCACAAGGGCGCGCTGATCGCCGGCTGGGCCGCCGGCATGGGCCTGGGCATGTGGATGCTCTACCAGATCCCCAACGCGGCGACCGGCCGCCGGCACTTCGGCGGGTCGGCCTTCCCGCTTGCCGACTTCGGCCTCGACACCCGGCGGACCATCTACGTGGGCATCGTCGCCGTCGGGGTCAACCTGGCCGTGGCCGCCCTGCTCACCCTGGCCCTACGCGCCGCCGGCCGCACCGACACCGGCGACCACACCCTCCCCGACGACTACTTCACCGAGTCGGAGGTAAGGAAGGGCCCCCTGTTAACGGATTCTGTAGAGGAAGGGTCCCTTCCAAACACCCCAGCACCGCGCACAGCACCGCCGACGGCGGACACGCCGGCACCGCCGGCGGCGCGCACCGCGGCCGGGGAGGATCAGCGCAACGCGCGGAACAACAGGTAGCCGCCGATCGCCGTACCGAAGATCACGATCACGACCCGGAGCACCGCCGACGGCAGCCGTCGCGCCAACCGCGCCCCCGCGTACCCACCGACCAGCGTGGCCGGGGCGACCAGCGCGACGGCTGCCCAGTTCACCGGCCCGAACAGCGCGAAGACCGTGATCGTGGTCAGCCCCATCACCGCCGAGAGCAGGTTCTTCAGCGCGCTCACCCGGGCCATCGTGGCGTCCAGCACCAGGGCCAGCCCGGCCACCAGCATCACCCCGAGCGCCGCGCCGAAGTACCCGCCGTACACCGCGCCGACCGCGACCATCAGGTGCAGCGTCACCGTCCGGCGACGCGGCCCCAGGTCGCGGGGGTGCCCGACCAGCCGCCGCAACGGCCCCTGGAAGGCCAGCACCGCCGTCGCCGCCAGCACCAGAAAGGGTACGACCAGCTCGAACGCCCGAGCCGGCGTACCCAACAGCAGCAGGCACCCGCCCAGCGTGCCGACGACCGCGGTGGGCAGCAGCGGCAGCCAGTCCCGCCGGGGCGGCAGATCTGTCCGGCTGCCCGCCACCGCCGCCAGGTATCCGGGGCAGACCGCCACCGAGTTGCTGACGTTCGCCGCCACCGGCGGCAGCCCGACCGCGAGCAACGCCGGGAACGTCAGCAGCGAGCCGCCGCCGGCCACCGCGTTGACGGTCCCCGCCGCCAACCCGGCCACGACCAGCAGCAGGCCGTCGAGCAGCAGTCCGGCGTCGGGCACATCCATGGTCCGGAAGGCTAGTACGCCGGACCCGGTCAGCCCTTCAGGGAGCGGGTCCGGTCCCGGTCGGCGGACCAGTGGAAGCAGCGGATGCCCCGGTCACCCCGTTCCCACGCCTGTGGCGAGGGCAGTCGGAACGTCGTACCGGATGCCCGGGTGAGCTTCGCGTTCGGCGTACCCCTGGTGTATTTGACGACGACCGCGCCACAGCGGTCGTGGACGGCGTCCGGGTCGCGGTCGGCCTGCTCGTACGGTCCGTCCGGCGCGGTCCAGACCCCGACGTACTCGAAGCGGTGCGGCTTGCTGCACGACACCGGCGCCAGCCACTCGTCCTCGCCGCCGGTGAAGCAGCCGTGCGCCAGCGGCGACGACCTGGTCAGGATCCCGCGCAGCGACCCGTCCCGCTCCACCGGCCGGTCGTCCGGGTTCTTCCGGGCGGTGTTGCCGTCCACCGCGGGCAGGGCGAAGACGTCGCAGCGGTACCAACGGCTGCCGGCCTCCCACTCCTTCGGCTCCGGCACCACCACCTGCACGGTCAGCAACCCGTCCCGCCAGTCGCCCCCCACGAACGTCCGCACCTTGGCGTCGCAGGCGTCGAACGCCTCCCGCATCGGATCCGAGCCGACCGCCGGGGTGGTCCGGCGCTCGGCATCCTCGCCGGTGAACGCCCCGACGTGCACGGTCTCGGTCTTGTGCACCTTCGCGCAGTCCACCACCGTGTAGAGCGCCCGGTAGCCGATCGTCTCCACCTCCGGGTGGCAGACCCCCGCCTCCGGCACGAACGGCGCGGCGTCACCCGGGGTGGGGCTCCCGGCCGCCGCGCCGGCCCGGACCGCGTCGTCGGCGGCACCGTCCGCCGCACCACAACCAGTCAGGAGTACGCCCACCAGCAGCCCGAGTGCCGTACCACCGATTCGACGTCGCATCGTTCCTCATCCTGTTCGGACAGCCGGCACAGCATAGGCCGCGCGGGCGGTGCGCCTCAGGCGGCGTCCCGCAGCGAGTCGAAGGCGGTGGTCAGCAGGTCGCGGAGGGGGACCGTACCCTTCTGTCGGGTCCACATCTCGCCAGCGGCGTCCAGGCAGGCGACCGCGCCGGCCACGACGGCGGCGGCCCGCAGGGCGGTCAGGTCGTCGTCGGGGTCGCCGCCGAGCCGGCGGGTGACCTCGGGCAGCAGGTCGGTCTGCCAGCGCAGGTGCTTCTCGACGCTGCGGGCGCGCAGCGACGGCGTGCCGTACATCATCTCGGAGACCTTGAGCAGCCGTTCCTGGTCGACGCCGGAGTCCTCGTTGAGGGTCACCATCGTGTTCAGCAGCGCGGTCCAGAGGGGTTCGTCGTCGGGCCGCGCGGCCAGCACGGCTCGGGCGTGGGCGCCTTCACCTGCCAACCGGCCCAGGACGATGTCCTCCTTGGTGCCGAAGTAGCGCAGCACCGAGCGCCGGGAGACGCCCGAGGCGGCGGCGATGTCGTCGAAGGTGGTCGCCTCGAATCCCCTGGTCAGGAAGAGTTCCATCGCGACCTCGGTGATCTCCGCGATCGCCGTACGCCGGGTGCGGCTCCACAGGCCCTCACTGCTCATGCTCTCGCCTCCTCCGGACGAGTCTAGCCACCATGACCCCAAGTGTCCCATTGACACTCAGTGCCAGAAAGTCGTACGGTGTCATTCGACAGTGACCGACCGCCCGGCTCGGGGAAGGCCCGCCATGAACGCCATCGACTACCGCAACCAGACCGTCCTCGTCACCGGCGCCAGCGCCGGCATCGGCGCCGAGTTCGCCCGCCAACTCGCCGCCCGGGGTGCCAACGTCGTGCTCGTCGCCCGCCGCCAGGACCGGCTCACCGCCCTCGCCACCGAACTCGCCACCCGACACCGGGTCGAGGCCACCGCCCTCGCCCTGGACCTCACCACGCCCGACATCGGTGGCCTGCTCGACCGGGAGCTGCACAGTCGGGGCATCGAGATCACCAGCATCGTGAACAACGCCGGCTTCGGCACCCACGGCCTCTTCCACACCGAGGCCCCGGACCGCCTCGCCGCCGAGATCGCCCTCAACGTCACCAGCGTCGTGGAGATCAGCCGCACCTTCATCGAACGCCTCCGCCGCCGCGGGGACGGCTTCCTGGTGAACGTGGCCAGCGTGGCGGCCTACCAACCCGACCCCACCATGGCCGTGTACGGCGCCACCAAGGCGTTCGTCCTCAGCTTCACCGAGGCCCTCTGGTACGAGTCGCGCAACACCGGACTGCGCGTGCTGACCCTGCTGCCCGGGGCCACCGAGACCGAGTTCTTCGACGTCGCCGGCTCCGGTGCCGACGGCGGCACCCGACGGATGCCCCCCGCCAAGGTGGTCCGCACCGCCCTGACCGCCCTCGACCGCCGCAACCCGCCGCCAAGCGTGGTGGCCGGCTGGGCCAACCGGATCGCCACCGACGTCTTCGGCCGACTGCTCAGCCGCCGCCAGGCCACCGTGCTCGTCGGCACCATGATGCGCAACTCCGTACCGGCCACCTGAGCGCGGCGGGCCTCAGCGCCCGCCGGGGCGGGGCCGCAATAAGCTGGCCCGGCCGGTCGTTAGGATGAGGACGCGACGGACGAGTCGACCGGGCGGTCGCGTCGACGGGCTCCGGCCCGTCGCCGAGGAACGTCCGGACTCCACAGGGCAGGGTGGTTGTTAACGGCAACCCGGGGCGACCCGCGGGACAGTGCCACAGAAAACAGACCGCCGACCCCGTACGGGGACGGTAAGGGTGAAACGGTGGGGTAAGAGCCCACCAGCACCCCGGGTGACCGGGGTGGCTCGGTAAACCCCACCCGGAGCAAGGCCAAGCAAGGGTCGTCATCGCAAGCTGACGACCCGGCGCAGACGCTTGAGGGCTGCCCGCCCGATGTCTGCGGGTAGGCCGCTGGAGCCTGCCGGCAACGGTAGGCCGAGATGGATGGCCGCCGCCGATGCGGACCCCGCAAGGGGTACGCGTCGCGCACAGAATCCGGCGTACAGGTCGACTCGTCCGTCGCCCACCAGCTCAGAGCCGTGATCAAGGCTCTGAGCTGGTTCTATGTTCGGGCGTCGATGGTCGTTCATGGTCAACATTGGCCGGCTTTTGACGCCCTGACGACGCCCTCACGCCCTGGAGACGCCCTGAGCGCCGGCTCAGTTGCCTAGCCTCGGGTCGGCCGTGCTGCTCCCGTCGTGGGGTCTCTGCGGGGCCAGCGCGGGTTCCGTGTGCGGGCGCGCCGGTGGCTGCGGGGGAGGGCCGGGCACGTCCTGGCCGTGGAGCTGCGTGCCGCGATGGGATGAGCCAGTGGCAAGCCAGTCCCGGGGTTGGACTGGTGCGGCAGCCGGAAGCCCCGACCACGCGACCAGTCCGACCGGCCGGCTTCCGTCACGGCCTCGCCGGGTCTGGTCCCTCTGGTTGATGGGGCGGTGTCCCGGTGGCTGTCGGCGGCTTACCGCCGGCCGGGCTTGCCGCCCCGCACCGCGCGGAGCGCGGTGCCTTGATCTACAAAAGAACTATTCGGCAACTCTCACCTGGCTGACCTTGCCGGCTGAATCCTCTTCGCGAGGTGAGTGCGCTTGACGCGCTCACCTCACGTCAACGGCCCGTCGCAAATCCGACTGAATTCTAATCTCTTCCTCTGTCAAATCCGGAAGATGCCGCACTGTGTTGTCAAGGCCGCTATCTGGATATTCCGGCTCCGCTTGGTTCGATAACCTGGTCTGTTCCTTGTCTTTAGGGGGAAGAGTGGATCTGGTTCTGTTCAAGCTTCGCGATGATCTTGACGAGGGTGAGTGGGGTTTGAGGGCTGTAATCGATGAAGATTATAAAGAGGTTGCGGTCAGGGAGATCGAAGGCTTGGAAATCGGATTACACGTAAAATCTTCTAAGGTGAATGTGCCGAAATGGCAGGAAGACCTGATGTTGATAGCGCTTAATCAAAAGGCTAAAGAGATAATAGGGCTTAAGAATCAAAGCACGGGCGCGGTGGTCAAAGTTAAGCGTCATGGGCATAAATTCCTGCTTGTCTATGGGACTGGTCGCCACGCGGTTGATTCAAGCAAAATTGAAGCTGGGTTTGGCCTGAGGGTGGCGGCGAACGTAATTGATGCTGAGGCGCTAAAAGGCGTTGATACGCGCGCGATTGCCGGGTCGGGGCGTAGTCAAGTGGTTTCGATGCCGTCGGCCGGCTCTCTGCACCGTCTTGGCATTGAACCCACGGTTGACCTTGTGCGGTACCTGGAAGGCAAGCCGCCGGAAGAGATTGGTACCGGAATTGCAGGTGGCGACTCCCTGCGACTCACAATGAAATCGTTCAGCTATACGTCGTTGCCCCAGAAGCTCGATGAGGTAGTTGCAGCATATGAGTCTCGGGAGTACAAGGAGAAGTTCCCTTTCCTTGACTACTTCACTCGCGTCCCTCGGACAAGAGGTGAACTCCACTCGAAGCTTAAAGCGAAGGTGGATGAACTCCTTCTTTCTGGCGGCGAGGGAGTAGATTTCATGAACCCTGACTCGGATCGTTTGGCTAGCCCTGACCGTTTTCTTCTCAAATGGGGAAGGAAATCTCTTCAGGTCCAAGGTGAGTTAAGCAGGAGCGTCATCTTGGAGGTTATGTCGCGGTGGGAGATTCCTGACCCGATGAGGTCTCTCCAAGTGCACGCCTATTTTGATGGAATTGAGAAGCCAGTCAAGACCTCGCTCATGCCTTACGTGGTGACTGAGATTGAGTTGGGGGAGGAGGTGTACGCGCCTTGCTCTGGCGCTTGGTACCGTATTGACAAAGACCACCTTAGTAATCTGCAAGAACGCGTCCGGAGCATACCTGATTTGACTGGCGATCTTTCTCTTCGTTCTTGGGTTTCGGGGGCGGAGGATGAGGGTGAATATAACCTTGAGGCGTTGGCGGGCAACGATCATGTCGTGCTAGATAAGTCACTGTTCTACGCCAAAGGTGGCAAGAACCTAAAAGTGGAAATCTGTGATTTGCTGACGAAGCGTAAAGAAATGATTTGTGTAAAAAAGATGGACCGATCGTCGCCTACTCTTTCGCATCTCTTTGCCCAGGGGTCGGTGTCGGCGCGGCTCTTCAGGGACAATAGGCAATACCGGGGTGTCGTCCTCCAGCACCTTGGCCGATTGGTGGGAGTTCCTCGCGTCGGAGACTTTGAGAGCTGGAAGGTCGTCTTTGCAATAGCTACGGACAGGCCGGGAAGGATCGCTGATTCGCTGTTCTTTTTCAGTAAGGTAAATCTCGACCTTGCGGTCCGTGCTATCCATGGGGCTGGACTGGGTGTTGCGTTAGCCAAAATCGACCTCATCAAGCCCGGCAGCATTCCCTCTCCTCGTACTGCTATAGGGGGAGGCAGGGGGGCAAGTGGCCCTCGCGGCGATCGCAACGAGAACCTGCGGCTGTTCTGAGGCCGCAGATTATTCGATAATGTCGATTTTGCTCATCCTCCAAGCTGATAGTAATTTCGGTGTGCTCAACGCTGGGTGCGAACGCCATTACGCCTGCAATCTGCGCCGCAAAAGTCATGGCGTCGTCGAGCGTTGAAGCGTTGAAGGGAAGGTGTATCACATAGCGCTCGGTGCTTTCTTCGTACTCTCTCGGAGGCTGTGGCTTTCGGCCTTCGTGAGGTGCCACGTTCCTCGCTGCACGGTTATGGGGAAAGTTGGGCATCTCGCTCTCCTTCGTGATCGGTCGGGGTGTGGAGGCTTTGAAGGACAGCCCGCACCCTGACCGGTGCCGCTCGCTCGCCTTATCTCGCGGTGGTCGTATCTGCTGTAAGATGCCGCGTCGGTAACAGCTTCTACTTTGCTAGGAGAGCTGCCAGCAATGGATTGGGATTTAATTGTTCGAGGCTACGATCAAACGTTGCGGAGAAGCGGCTTTGTAAGGGTCTGCGACCAAGGAACAGACTCCGGCCCGCTTGAGCTTTATAACCGCACCCTGAATGCGGCTAAGGGTGAGTTGGAAATGCAGCGCGTTCTTGGTTCTCACCCGCATCTTGTCGCTCCAGATGACCTAGGTCTAGGATGTTGTTGGGTCAAGCCCCACCCCTGGTTTGCGCGTGAATTCGAGCTTGACTTTATGGTGGCTCGCCTGAACAGCGGAGGGCTTTCCTGGTACATAATTGAGTTGCAACGTCCTGATACTCATCTGTTCAATATCGGCAACCCGGATCGCGGCACTGGTAGGCGTAGGGGTGAGCCGTCCGGGCAACTGAGGGAGGGTATCGACCAGATTGAAAGGTGGCGAGGTTGGCTGAGGAGGACAGGTCGGGATTCCCTTTCATCCTCCTATCCAAATTTGGATACTACGGCGGTCGGTGTGGTAGTTATTGGGCGTGCACATAAGCGCACGTTGGATGACAATGAGCGCATATCGGAACTGGTTCTTTCTCGCCCGAATCTAATGATTCGATCCTACGACTGGCTCGCGAGAGCGGAGAGGGTGCGCCTGGGCAGGGGTGAGGCGGTCCAGGGTCCGGGCTGGTCGCGATGTGGCTTCGATCATGATAATGGTCGTTTCATTCTGTAATCTGCGGTCCCTTTTTCCAAATGGAATTGTTTGTAATGCTCTGTCAGTTTAGAAAGTGCTACAGCTCGTCGACAGCGAAGGCGGCCACCAGTTCGGCCATGCTGTCGATGACGGCATCTGCGGCGGCGAACCGTTCGCGCTTGCCGGGCTTGTTGGCGTACCCGATGGCGGCGACCCCGGCGGCGTGGGCGGCCTCAATGTCGCTGACCGAATCCCCGACCAGGACGCATTCCGCTGGATCGGCACGGAGTTCCCGCACAGCGTCCAGCACCGGGGACGGGTCCGGCTTCATCCGCTCGGGGGCGGCTTCGGGTCGGCCGATGACCGGGTGCACGTATCCGATCAGTCGACGGGCGTGTAGGTAGGCGTGAACCGAGTCGGCCGAGTTGTTCGACACCACGGCGACCCTGCGGCCGGTCTGGTGAGCGGCGACGACGACTTCCCGGCCGTACGTGGTGGGTTCGGCGGTGCGGGCCGCGGTGACTTCCTGGTGGGTCAGGGCCTTGTCGACCAGGCGGACGACGGTGGGGCGCCCTACGGTGGCGGTGAAGCGGAGCACGGCGAGCGGGTCGCGTTCGGCCAGGATCTCGGGCGGCAGGGTCACCGCCTGGTCGACGAGCAGCCGGCGCAACTCGTGGGCGACGGTCGACGCCGGGTGTTGGGAGAAGATGCTGCACACGGGGCCGTCGAAGTCGAGCAGGATCACGCGGGCGCGGTTGATCACCTTCGCCAGGTCGGCGGCGGTCACGAGGCGTACTCACGGGCGATGGTGCCCCACAGGCTGTCGAACCAGGCGCGGTGGCCTACGCCTTCGGCCGGCGGTACGCCCGGGTCTACACGGAACGTCCCGACGACGCTCCGACCCGTACCGGTCGGGGGGGGGTGCCTGGGTGCTGCGGTTGGTCGACCGGGTGCGGTACCGGGATCGGCCGACGGTGGTCTACCTGGCGTTGGTACGTACCGATGCCCTGCGCACGCTGGTGCCGCCGTTCCCGGTGCCGGCGGTGCCGGACTTCACCGCGCTGCCGCTGGCCCGGCGGGAAGACCTGCGTACCTGGTCGCTGCACCTGCTCGCTACTCACGTCCTGGTGGGCGGGGCGACCCGGTCGGGGAAGGGCTCGGTGCTGTGGTCGCTCGTTCGGGTCCTTGGCGACGGGATCGCCTCCGGATTGATGCGGCTCTGGGTGATCGACCCGAAGGGCGGGATGGAGTTCGCGCTCGGTCGGCCGATGTTCGCCCGGTTCGCCTGCAAGTCCTTCGAGGCCATGGCGGATCTGCTCGACGAGGCCGTGACCGTCCTGCGGGAGCGCCAGACCCGATTGGCCGGCACGGTTCGGGTGCACACGCCGACCGAGGTTGACCCCCTGGTCGTGGTCGTCATCGACGAGATGGCCGCACTGACGGCGTACCTGCAAGACGTCGACCTCCGTAAGCGCATCGCGGGCTCGCTGGGGTTGTTGCTGTCGCAGGGTGCCGGGGTCGGGGTGCTGGTGGTGGCGGCGTTGCAGGACCCACGTAAGGAGGTGTTGCCGTTCCGGGACCTGTTCCCGACCCGGATCGCGCTGGGGCTGACCGAGGCGTCCCAGGTCGACATGGTCCTTGGTGACGGTGCCCGCAACCGGGGCGCTCTCGCGGATCAGATGCCCCGATGGGCGAAGGGTGTCGGGTACGTGATCCTCGACGGCACCCCCGACCCTATGCGGGTCCGGTTCTCCTACGTCAGCGATGACGACATCCGCGACATGGCGCGGCGGTGCCCGGCCCCGGCTGACGCGGCGGACATCCTCGCCCAGGTCGGCCGGGAAACCGCCGCCGAACCGGTCCGCCTTCCGCTGCCGCGTAAGCCGTCCGGGCCGTTGCTGCCTGATGCGCTGCGCAACCTGCTCGACCAACCGCCTCCGCCGCCCGCTGTACGTCCGACTCGTCGGCCCGGCCGACCAGAGCGCCGCCGCCCTGCACGGCCTGGCCTACCTCATCAACCGTCGCCCCGACATGGAGGGCCGGCGCATCCGCATCGACCTGACCATCCGCGAGAAGCCGAAGGGGGCGCAGTGATGACCGAGCGTACCGAGTCGGCTGTACGCCTGGTGATCCTGCTCGCCATCGGCACCATGGCCGGCGCCGCGGCCTTCACCCACGTCCACGACCTGTCCGTAGCCCACGGCCAACCCCACTGGATCGGCTGGGCCAACGCCGTAGCCGTCGAACTCATGACCATCTACCTCGGCCTCGAACTACGCGCCCGTCGACGCGCCGGCCGTCCGGTCGGCCTGGTCGCCTCGCTCCTGGTCGCGTTCGCGTTGCTCTCCCTCGCCGCGCAGGTCGCCGAAGCCGAACCGTCCGTGTGGGGCTGGATCGTCGCCGCCGTACCCTCCCTGGCCTTCCTCGCCCTGGTGAAGGTCGTCCTCTCCAACGCCCCTGCCACCCCACCGCCGGCACCGATTCCCGCCCCGGCTTCGGCTCGGCCCTCGGTGGACCTGCGTGAGGCACCGGAGCAGGTCACCACCGAACCGGAACCGGACCACCGCCCGACCTCGCCTGCCGTCCTGGCACCGGTCCCGGCCACCGTCCCGGCCCCGGCTGCGGTGCTGCCCCCGCGCGGTGTGATTCAGCCCAACCGGCCCCACGTCGTCGGGATCATCCGATGAGGCTGGGTGGGCGGGGCGCCGTAGCTCTACGGGCCTTGCGCAACGTCGAACTTCTCAGTCATGAAGCGCCAGAACAGCGGTACTGCCTCCTCCGAGGGGCCAGTGACCGTGTCGTCGTGCCCGGAGGTACTGCGGTACTCGATCAGAACTTGGCCCGGTTCGACCCGTCCGGACGAGGGCGACCGAACGATCACCACTTCGATCGGCGGTTGATCGGGTGCCGGTCGAGGAGTCACGACCAGGTCGTGCATGGAGGTGAGGGCGGCGAGGCGGACGGGACCGTCGCAGGAAAGAACGCTCTCCACCACCGCCGCCATGTGCTGGAAGGTGGGGTGTCGCTGCGCGAGATGCCGGAACCAGTCATCGATGTCGTGCCACGGGACCTCATCGAACCTGTACCGCCAGGCACGCGACTCCACGGACGAAGCATCCCACCACTGTTGGCCCGAACGGATCTCGGGGAGGCGCATGGCCTCGACCCTGACCGCTGCGACCCTGCCCGGCCTCGAACCCGCCCCGACCCCGGCTGACCCTCCCCGGCCGGGGTCACGGGCGGCCCGCATGGCACTCCCACGCTCCGTCGACGTCCTCAAAGAGATCGCCGCTGAGTACGGCGTCTGCGTTCGCCCGCTCGCCATGCGCCGCACCGATCTCGCCACCGGCCTGACCGAGGTCATCGACCTGCCCTGCGGCGCGACCCGGGAAGACAAGTGCCCGCCGTGCGCCAAGAAGAACCGCCGGCTGCGCCAAGCCCAGATCCGGGAAGGCTGGCACCGCGACGACGAACCCCTACCCGCCCCCGACCCCGCCACGGACGCACAGAAGTCGTTGATCCTCTTCCGCGCGCACCTGGAGTTCGCCCGCGACGAAGCCGACCGCGCCGCCCAGTGGGACCAGCTCGCCGACCTCGACGACGCCATCCGCGAGGTAGAGGAAGCCATCGCCGCCGAGGGCCTACGCGGCCGAGTCGGACCACCTCACGCCACCGCCGACGACGACCAGGGCGACGACGACCCCGGCCCCCGCCGCAAGCGGTCCACCAAACGCCGGCAGGACGCACCCGAGCTGCCCCGGCGCAAGGTCGAACGGCGCACCGTCGGCAAGACCTACACCGCCGCCGACGGCTCCACCTTCCGACCCTCGATGTGGCTGACCCTCACCCTCGACTCCTACGGCCCGGTCCGCCCCGACGGCACCCCGGTCAACCCCGACCGGTACGACTACCGCCGCGCCGCCTGGGACGCCGTGCACTTCCCCCGGCTCCTAGACCGGTTCTGGCAGAACCTGCGCCGCTGCGAGGGCTGGAACGTCCAGTACGCCGGCTGCGTCGAACCCCAACGCCGGCTCGCCCCACACGCCCACTTCGCCATCCGGGGCACCATCCCCCGGGACACCCTCCGCACTGTCGCGGCGGCCACCTACCATCAGGTGTGGTGGCCCGCCGTTGACGTCCAGCGGTACACCGCCGATCGCCCGCCGGTCTGGGACGAGGGAATCTCGGCGTGGGTCGACCCCGACACCCGACAGCCGCTGACCACGTGGACCGAAGCCCTCGACGCCATCGACGACGACCCCGACCCCGAACCCGTCCACGTGGTCCGCTTCGGCACCCAGGTCGACGCACGCGGCGTCATGCCCGGCACCACCGACGCCGAACGCACCATCCGGTACGTCACGAAATACATCACCAAACACACCGGCGACGTCCACAAGGCGGCCACCGACCGGCAACGCAAGCACCTCGACCGGCTGTGGCACCAACTCCGGGTCACCCCCTGCACCGACCGCTGCGCCAACTGGCTGCTCTACGGCGTCCAACCCCGCAAGGCCAACGCCAAACTCAAGCCCGGCCGGTGCAAGGGCAAAGTCCACCAGCGCGACACCCTCGGCATCGGCGGCCGGCGCGTCCTCATCTCCCGCGACTGGTCCGGCAAGACCCTCTCCGACCACAAACACGACGTACGCGCCTGGGTCCGCGCCCTGCTCGGCGTCACCACCGACAGCACCACCGCCGGAACCCTCGCCGACGACCAGGGCGCCACCACCGAACCCGTCCGCCACGCCTGGGAACTCGCCCGACCCGACGACCCCGACGTGGGACCTCTCGCCCACCGGCTCATGCGCTCGATCAGCGAACGCGCCCGCTGGCGAACCGAACTCCTCGCCCAAGGACCGGGCCGCCCAAGAGACGCCCGACGACGCGACGACAACGGGGACGGACGGCAGGACGGGGGAGGGGCTATGACGACGCACCAAGGGCTCTGGACGATCGGCGACGTGGCGGACTACCTCCGGGTGCCGCAGGAAACGCTCTACCGCTGGCGCAAGGTCAAGTACGGTCCGCCGGCGGCTCGCATCGGTCGGCACTTGCGGTACGAGCCGGAAGCGGTCCGGGCCTGGTTCCGGGAGCAGGCGGCGGCCTGATGGGACACGTGGAAGACCGCTGGTACAAGACCCAACACCATCCGGGCGGGCGACGGGAGCGGGTCAAGACGGATCTGTTCGGCAAGGGGCTGCGCTACCGGGTGCGGTACATCGGGCCGGACGGCAAGGAGCGCAAGAAGTCCTTCCCGGACCGGGCCAAGCGGGACGCTGAGGCGTTCCTCGTCTCGACCGAGACGGACAAGCTCCGGGGCTCCTACGTCGACCCGCTCGCCGGCCGGATGACCTTCATGGAGTACGCCGAAACCTGGCTCCGCACCCGCTCCTTCGACGAGTCGACCCGGGAGACCACGGAGTTTCGGGTACGCAAGCACCTGCTCCCGTTCTTCGGCTCTCGGCAACTGGCCTCGATCAAGCCGGGCCACATCCGGGAGTGGGACGCTGCGATGGTCGGCAGACTGGCCCCGTCGACTCGGTCCGTCGTCTTCGCGCACCTGCGGACCATTCTCGGCGCGGCCGTCGACGACGAACGGATCGTGAAGAACCCGTGTTCGGCAAAGTCGGTCAAGCCACCGCGACCTGTTCAGCGCCGGGTGGTGCCGTGGCGGTACGACCAGGTTTCGGCAATCCGCGGTGGCCTCGCCCAGCGATACCGACCCATGGTCGACCTCGGCGCCGGGTGCGGGCTGCGGCAGGGGGAGATCCTTGGGCTCGGCGTTGACGACATCGACTTCGACGCCGGTTGGGTGCACGTCTCGCGTCAGGTCAAGCTCGTCCGCTCCCGGCTGGTCTTCGGGTTGCCCAAGAATGACCGGGACCGCCGGGTGCCGCTGCCCGACTCCGTCGCCCTGGTGCTGCGGCAGCACGTCGACGACTTCGCCCCGACGTCACTCACCCTGCTATGGGAGAACCCGGCCAGCGATGAACGGGTCACGGTGCCGCTGCTGTTCACCACCACCCGGCGCGGCGCGATCAACCGGCGCACCTTCGACGGCAAGAGCTGGCGACCGGCTGTCGTGGCGGCCGGCATCGTGCCGACCAGGGCGACCGGGATGCACGCGCTCCGCCACTTCTACGCCTCGTCGCTGCTCGACGCGGGGGAGAGCATCAAGGCCCTGGCGTCGTACCTCGGCCACGCCGACCCCGGCTTCACCCTCCGCGTCTACACCCACCTGATGCCGGCCAGCGAGGAACGGACTCGCCGGTTCATCGATGCCACCTTCCAGCAGGGGGTCGTAGAAAGGTCTTGACTCGATGAGCTGCGCTTTCGTCTTTGAGACCCGTTCAGAGCCGCCGAGTTTGTCAGTGACCCTCAGTAGCATCCCGCCCTGGAGAGCCCCTGTGGCTGGAGAGGATGAGTTGTGGGTCGTTCGCGTAGTGGTACGCCGAGCCTGTACCGGATCGTTGAGTACTGGATGACCGAGGACCGCTGGAGGAGCGTCTTCCCGGGCATCCCGGGTAAGGAGGGGAATTGGGCTGACCCCTTCTGTTTCAGGTGTGCATGGCCAGCGCCACGCGTCTCGCTGGGATCCAGCTTAAGTAGTCGCTGGAACTCGGCAAGTGGTTGGCTGGAGAAGGCGCACCTGCGCGCGCATGAGCGTGGAGGGTCGGTTCTTCCGGAGAACCTAGTTCCTCTTTGTCCTGTTTGCCACAGGATGATGCGGCACATTAAAGAGTCACAAGAGGCCGTTTCGTTTGTTAGGGATGGTCCTATGGTCGACCGGCAGTGGAAGTTCTGGTCGGGATGGGTATTCAACCGCGACCCTGACGATGAAGAGCTCGTGCTGTCCAAGTCGGTCTTGGTGCGTGAAGCCCATGCACGCTTCATAGAGATCGAGCGGCTTACTCGGGCGTTGGATCTTGATAATCCTGAGTCACTCGACCGTGCCAAGAGGACGATCACCAGTTTGTACGGTGCTCTTGGAGTGTCGCTCGCTCGCAAGATCGACCCCGAGTGGTCCAAGTGGTGTGTGGATCCCAGCCCAACGTGACCCTCAAAGCCCTGACGCCCTGGCGACGCCCTGAGTGGGCACTTGGTGAACAGAATGCCTGCTCAGGGCGTGAGTCAACTTCATAATCCGGCGTACAGGTCGACTCGTCCGTCGCCCACCAGCTGCACCCGATCCAGTCGAGAGCGGTGGTCAGTAGCTCCCGGAAGAGGTCCCACCCGGCCAGATCTGGCCGGCGGCGCGGTTTCACCTTGAGCTTGATCGGTGCCTGGCGAGTTGCGGGACAGTCACCTCTTGGGTGGGCCGGCCGGCGACTGAGCGGGTAGGCCGCGCGCAGCAACCTGACTGTAGGTGGGGGTGGCCTGTGCCGTGCTCTGATGGCTGGAATGCCGCAACTGTGCCATTTCCGCCCACTCGCTCTTCTGTTCGCTTATGTTGATCTCAGCGATTGCCAGGCCCGCACACCTGTTCAGGCGGGTCGTGAATAGGGCGACGGTGGCCTCGTGCCTGTCGATTTCCTCCCTGGAGTAGTGCTTCCTCGCGAACTCCAGCTTCCTTTCTGCCTCGCAGGTGGACCCAAGATGCTTCTGTACGTCACTGTCCTTGAATACTCGGACCTGTTCGCTGTCGGAAAGCTGAAACCACTTCATGTGGTGCTTCGTGGACAGTCTTTCTTCGAGGTCATCAGGGGTGAATTCCGACTGCTGCGGCTTTTCTGCTCCTGCTCTCACGAGGGAGATGTCTTCGCTTGTTGATCTGCGCGCCTCCATCTGGTCGCTGCCCAGGTTGCCGGTGCCCTGTCCCGGGTCCTGGTGGCTGGGATGCCGCAACTGCGCCACTTCCGCCAACTGGCTGTTGTTCCTGATCTGGTCGATGGTCCGACCTACCTGCAGGTTGAGCTTCACCTTGGAAAAGTCTCGTTTGGTCTCGGCCCCCTCGGTATCCCTCCCGGCTGACCTGCCCGGCGCCTCGTCGGCAGTTTTCGCTGTGGTCATGGCGGACTTCAGGCGAGTTTGGACCTCGGCGTCGGAAATCACCGCGAGTTGCTCGTTGACGGAGAGCTTCTGCCATCTGGCGTACTGGTTGTCGTTCAGAAGAGGTAGGATGTCGGCAATTCCTGGTGATTCTTCCTGCGGCATGCGTGCTCCCTGGTCGGCGTCGATGGTGCGGCGTACATCTCGCGGGATTCGCCGTTCAGGGGCTCGACGAGCGGCGGCCCTGTCAGGTTCGATCGAACTTTGTGAGATGAGGCACAACCTGGCCGGTGGGAGTCGGACGGCACGGGTGCGGTCGTCGGCGGGCTCGGCTCTGCCGACGTGCCGGCGCACCGGCGGGGTGTTGATCGACCGCAGCGGGTCGAGGGCGGACGAAGCTTTGTGATCACCCTCTACCGGGTCGGTGGGACTGTGAGGAGGAGGGCGTCGAGTGCGGTTTCTGGTCCTGTGTGCTGGAACCTGAATCTTCATAGGTCGGATGCCGTGATTGGGCGGCTGCGGCGCGTCGGTTCTCCAGGCTTATTTTGCCGATTGCCAGGCCCACATGCCGGTTCAACTCTCGTTGGTCTGCGTCTGCCAAGCTTGTGCCGGGCTTCATGCAGTCCAAAAGGCTATTGATCACGGCGGTGTCTTTCAGGACTCCTTTCTGCTCGTCAGGTTCGAGCTCATCGAATTGAGGGCCAACGTTCTCGCTGAGGAAGGCTTTGAGGTTGGCCACGTTGACTTTCTTCTGTGGCATCTGCGCTCCTGCTCGTCTCTCGGCGTCCACTCCGAGGTAGTGCGTACCGAAGTGGCGTACTCGGTGAGTTCTCCTGCTTGACCGGCTGCGGTCCCTGGGGGTGGCGGAGCCGCTGTGACGGCAGCTCCCCGGGGCACCGCGTAGTCGTCGTAACCGACGACTGTGCCGGCGGGGTTATCGCTTTGGTTGGCTGGAGGGGAGTGCGGGCGGGCCCGGGTGGGCGGGCTGGGCTGCGCTGCTGTTGGTCGATTCCTGATAGCCTGGGTGCCGCGCCTGGGCGATCTCCGCCTGCCGGGTCTGGGTGATCTCCGCCTGCCTCGCCCGCAGTTCTAATGTGGCTATCGCCAAGAACACGTGCCTGTCGAGTTTCCTACCAGCTCTGTCATAGGCGTCTTCAGTTGAGGAAATGTTCTGCTCGTCGGCGTTCTTCCAATTCGCGAGGGCGGTCTCCGTCAGCGCCAGATGGCGTTTGACATCGTCATCATTCAGTACCGACAAGCGGTCCACTGGTTTGAGTGCGGCGTAGTTTTCCGCCTGCTTCTCGCCCAGGCGTTTAGCAAGGTTCTCGGGGGTGAATGTAGACATATTTTCTTCCAGTCAGGTCGACGGCGGCGTACCCGGGTGGTGTCACCTGCTTGACGGGCGACGGGCCGTTCAGGTTCGACCAGCTTCTGTGAAGTGGGCCATCGGCCTCAGGCCTCGACCCAGCCGTGGGCGCGGGCCCGCTCGGTCAACGCCTGCCGGATGGTCGAGATCTGCCCGGCGGTCAACGTCGGGGCCCGCTCGATGAGCAACTCGGTCACCTCGGTCATGAACTCCCGCGAGGAGAGCACGTCGCAGAGGCCGTCGTCGTCGCCTGGGGCGGCCCGCGCGGGTGCCCACTCACCGGCGGGACGTTCCACCCGGGTCGTCGGTCCGTCGAGGATGCTGACGGTGGCCACCTTGAGGCCACGGTCACCCTCCTCGACCTCGTACTCCACCCTCGTGCCCGGGTGGACCTCGTGCCGCCGTTCGCCGAAGTCGTTGGCGTGGACGAACACGTCCTCGCCCCCGGCCGACGGGGCGATGAACCCGTAGCCGCGTACCTCGTCGAAGCGGATGACCTTACCTACCAACGCCACAGCAACCACCTGTTTCCCGACAAACCGCCACCACCACGAACAACACGCGCCGGCCGGTACCGTCCCGGCGCTGGGCGACATCCCGCCGCCATCGGACCACGGTACGACGTGACCGCGCGGCCGGCCCCCATCTCACGCGGTGGCGGTCACCTCGGCGCCGGTGATGAGAAACTCGCCGCGTCCGACGACGACCGCCGCCCCGGCCACCTTCACGGCGTCGATCCGGTCCCCGTGGCCCCAGTCGGTCGCCAGCATCGTCGAGGGCCGCCCCATCTCGACGCCCTGCCGGATCTCGATGGGCGTGCCGTGGTCGATGCGGCCGTCCGCCGACGTGCCGGCGCATCTGCGGGGTGTTGATCTGCCGCAGCAGATCGAGCGCGGACTCCGACCAGGGCTCAAGGTGGACATCCATGGTGCCCAGTCTGCCCCGGCCGGTGGCGCTCAGTCTGCCCCTGCCGGTGATGCTCAGTGCTGCTCGTCGCCGTCGGCCGGTCCCGGTTGCCGGTGGTCACGGATCCACTGCTCGATGTCCTCGGTACGCCACACCTTGCCGCCCCGCAGCACCGCGTACGGCTCGGGGAAGCTCGGGTAGCGGGTGAGCTGCTGAAAGCGCTGACGCGAGACACCCAGTCGCTGCGCGATCTCGTATGCACCCATCAGGGGTTCACGCACTCGTTCAGTCCTGTTGGGGGCGAGCGTCGTCGAGGTCTTCGATGACGAAGACGCCCTGGCCCTGTTGGCCGTAGACGAGGTTGCGTTCGTGCAGCTCCTTGACCGCGCGGTACGCGGTGGAGCGGGCGACGTGGTAGATCTCGCCGATCTCGGAGACCGAGGGCAGTTGGTGCCCGCTCGGGTACTCACCCGATCGGATCTTGCCCTCGATGTCGTCGGCGACGCGTCGGTAGTGCGGCGGCCTGGTTGCCATGGGTCAGCTCTCCTGGACTTCAGCAACGATCATGCTTCCAGGTGGCGACCGCGTCGGACAAGCCAGCGGGCCGGGCAGGTGACGACAGTGAAGACTTGAAGAAATGTGCCCCTATGGGGGCCGAATTCTTCCAAGATCTTTCAGCGTGGTGTGCTGGAGTCGAGGCGCACCCCATTGATCGACTCGGTTGGGCTGAAATGGCTGGGTCGACCGGCCCGGGATACCGCCATATCGGCCCAACCGAGTCGATCATGCGAAAAAACCCGCACCCGAAGCCGGCTCCGCCGGTCGGGAAGGTCAGCTGGATTCGGGGCGGGGGTTGCGGGACCGGGTGAGGATGCGGGCCAGGAGTACCACCAGGACGGTCACGCCCAGCAGGATCAGCGCGCTCCACCAGCCGCCGAGCAGGTTGGCCACGCCGATCATCCCGGTGGCCAGCGCCGCCGCGAGCATCTCCCGGCCGCTGAACCGGTCCGGGGTCGTCGACGTACGCCGTTGGCGTCGTTCCTCCTGGATGAGCCCGACGGCCTGGACCGTGCCGAACAGGCCGAGCACGACGCAGCCCCAGCCCGCGACGAAGGTCAACATCTCGGACACCTGCACCACCTCCACGGCACGGCAGCCCGTCGACTCCTAGGGTGCCCGGTACGGCCCGCCGGCAACCATTGTGCGTCATCCCGCGGCACCCTGCCCTGCCCGAGTCAGTCGGTGGTGAGGATCTGGACCGGGGTGGTGGTGCCCTCGTTGTGCGTCTCGACCCACTCTTCCAGGGCGGTACGACAGGCGCGGTCGGCGTGCCGCAGGCCGCGTAGGTCCAACCGGACGGTGCGGTCGGTGGGCAGCTCGTTGAGTGCGGTGAGGATGGTGGGCAGCCGCAGGAACGTGGCGTTGCCGGTGATGCGTACCTCGATCGGACCGGTGCCGGCGTCGTCGACGGTGACCCGGACGTGTGAGGTCTCCCAGGCCGCCTTGACGATGGCCAGGCCCAGGCCGACCAGGACCCCGGTGAACATGTCGGTGGTGCCGATGGCCAGTGCGGTCACCACCAGGATCACCACCTCACCCCGCTCGGTGCGCCACAGTGCCGGTACCGCCCGCAGGGGCAGCAGTTTCACCCCGGCGTGGATCAGCACCGCGGCCAGCGCCGGCAGCGGGATCAGCCCGATCAGCCCGGGTACGGCCGCCACGAAGAGCAGCAGCCAGAGTCCGTGCAGTACCCGGGACGCCTTGGTCTGCGCCCCGGCCTGCACGTTTGCCGAGCTGCGGACGATCACGGCGGTCAACGGCAGTGCGCCGAGCAGGCCGCAGACGGTGTTGCCGGTGCCCTGCGCGACGAGTTCCTTGTCGAAGTCGGTGGGTGGACCCTTGTGCAGCCGGTCCACCGCCGCCGCGCTGAACAGGCTCTCCGCCGAGGCGACCAGGGTGAACGTGACGATGGTGGCGAGCACCCCCAACTCGGTGAGCTGCCGCCAGTGCCCGAACGAGGGTTCCATCGCGGCGATCAGGCCGGCCACCTTGATCTTGTCCACCGGCAGGTCGAGCAGGGCGGTCAGGGCCGCCGCCACGACCACGGCGACCAGCGCGCCGGGGACCATCCGCAGCTGGCGTACCCGGACGCGCAGGGCGTCCCACTGCACCATGATCACCAGCGTGGCCAGACCGACCGAGAGGGCGAGCTGGGCCGTGGTGCTGGTGACCAGGTCGGCGGCCAGGCCGGGCAGGCCGGTGAACTTGCCGGGCCCGGAGTGCGGGGTGGCGCTGCCGGCCAGGACGTAGAGCTGCCCGGCGATCAGCAGCAGGCCGATGCCGGCGAGCATGCCCTGCACCACCGCGACCGAGATGGCCCGGAACCAGCGGCCCAGCCGGAACAGCCCCAGGGCGATCTGGATCAGCCCGGAGACCAGCACGATCGTGCCGAGCCCGGCCAGTCCGTAGCTGTCCACCGCCTCGGCGACCAGCACGGTCATCCCGGCCGCCGGGCCACTGACCTGCAGGCTGCTGCCGGGCAGGAATCCGACCAGTAGGCCGCCGACCACGCCGGTGACCAGCCCCAGTTCGGCCGGTACGCCGGAAGCGACGGCGACGCCGACGCAGAGTGGCAGCGCGACGAGGAAGACCACCAGCGAGGCGGGCAGGTCGGCGCGGAGCGTACGCAGGTTCGCGACGGAAGCGGTCACGGTGCACCTCCGGTAGAAGAGACTTTTCGGGTACGGACGAAGGCGTCGTGCGGCGACGCGGATGTGCCGGCCGGCGACGGTCGGGTGGTGACTCGGGTGGGATGTCGCGACGTGTCGGCGGTGGTACCGCCGAGACGGCCCGAGGCTGGCCCGGTCAGGACCGGACCGGCCGGTGTGCTGGTGCCGGCCTGCTGGCTGCCGGTGTGCTGGTAGCCGGTGTGTGGTGGTTGCCGGCCTGCTGGTGCGGCCGATGTGGTGGTTGCCGGGCTGCGGGGCCGGCCGGTGTGGTGTTGCCGGGCTGCGGGGCCGGCCGGTGCGGCGGTGGCCGGTGATCACGGGATCGGGCCGGCGGGAGGGGTGAAGGGTCCCGGTCGCGGCTCGGCGACCGTCGGAACGGCGGTGTGGCGGTGTGTCGGAGGTTGCGGCCGGCTCAGCAGCGCAGCACGGTCGACCGGTCCTGGCCGGAGCCGGACCGTCGGTGCGACGCCCCTGGGGCGGCGCTGGTGCCGCCCTGCCCCGACTGCACGTACCGGATCGTCCTCGGTGGGGCCGTCGGATCGGCCCGGCGCTCGGTGCCTTGGCCGCCCCGCCCGGTCCGCACGAGCAACCCGTACGCCTCGGTTCCGCAGCCGGTCATCCACCGGCTGCTTCGGGACCGACCGGCGGGTACCCCCGCGGCCGGTGCGGTGCGGGCGGTGTCGTCGGTTCGAGCGGCCGGTGCGGTGTGGGCGGTGTCGTCGGTGCCGGCGGCCGATGAGGTGCCGGCGGCCGGTGCGGTGTGGGCGGTGTCGCCGGTGGGGGCGGCCGGTGCGGTGTGGGCGATGGTGGCGGCGTGGAGCGCGGTGACCGGTGGCGTCCTGGCGGGGGGCACCTCGGGGCTGCCGACCTGCCCGGCCGGAGTGCCCGTCGCGGGCCGGGTGCCGGTGGCGTCGGTGGGCGGGTGGTAGGGCATCCCGACGTGCAGCAGCAGCGCGCAGACGACCAGGGGCCCGCTGGCGAGGAATCTGCGCCGCACCGCTCACCCCCAGGTCGAGACGGCTGCTCGCGCCACCACACGGCGACGTCGTGTGGTCAAACTCGCCGTGCGGGGATCGGTTACGGCCGGGTGCGCCGAACACCTGCGGGGTCGGGTCGTACCCGGACACGGGTACGGCCCCGGGGGAGGTGCCCCGGGGCCGTACGGTGGGTTCGGGTCAGCTGGTCGGGGAGACGTACAGCAGGAGGTTCGGCGAACCGCTGCCGGGGTTGCTGATGGTGCTCGGGGTGGCCGTGCTGACCAGGTAGTTGCGCACCTGGAGCGGGGTCCAGCTCGGGTTGTTGCTCAGCACCCGGGCGGCGGCACCGGCCACGTGCGGCGAGGCCATCGAGGTGCCGCTGATCGTGTTGGTCGCGGTGGTGCTGGTGTACCAGGCCGACAGGATCGACGAGCCCGGGGCGAAGATGTCCACGCAGGTGCCGTAGTTCGAGTACGAGGCCCGCGCCCCGTTGCTCTGCGTCGCGCCGACGGTGATCGCCGCGCCGACGGCGGCCGGCGAGGAGTTGCAGGCGTTGGCGTTGGAGTTGCCGGCGGCCACCGCGTAGGTGACGCCGTCGGCGATCGAGTTGGCCACCGCCGTGTTCAGCGAGGTGTTCAGGCCACCGCCGAGGCTCATGTTCGCCACCGCCGGCCGGCCCGGCTGGTGGTGCGAGGTGACCCAGTTGACGCCGGCGATGACGCCCGCGTTCGTGCCGCTGCCGGCGCAGTTGAGCACCCGTACCGCGATCAGTCGGACGCTCTTGGCCACCCCGTAGCGCAGGCCGCCGGTGGTGCCGGCGACGTGCGTGCCGTGGCCGTTGCAGTCGGCGGCCGGCAGCGCGTTGTCGACCGCGTCGTAGCCGTCGATGGCCCGGCCGCCGAAGTCGGTGTGGCTGGTCAGGATGCCGGTGTCGATGATGTAGGCGTCCACCCCGCTGCCGGTGCTGACGTAGCTGTAGGCGTTGTTCAGCGGCAGGGCGGTCTGGTCGATCCGGTCCAGTCCCCAGGGCGGGTTGACCTGGGTGACGTCGGCGGTGACCGTGTGGTTCTGCTCGACGAACTCGACCGCCGGGTCGGCGGCCAGCCGCTTCGCGGCCCGCTCGGTCAGGCTCGCCTCGAAGCCGTTGAGCGCGCTGCCGTACACCTGGGCCACCGTGCCGCCGTACCGCTTGGCCAGGCTGTCGGCCGAGCGGCCGACGGCGGCCTGCCGGGTGCCGGCCCGGCCACCCACGGCGCTGTCCTTGAGTACGACGATGTAGCTGGACGAGATGGCGGTGGCGCCGCCGGCGTGCCGGATCTCGCCGGTCGCCGGTGCGGCGGACACCGGTGTGCCGATCATCGTGGTGGCCATGGCCGAGGCGGTCAGTACGCCGAGAGCGGCCAGTCTGCGGGGGAGGGGCATCTGTTCTCCTCTGTCCACCGGGCCGGCCCGTGGCGGTGGCCACGGCACAACAGCCCTGATCCTGAGGAGAGACTATCGATCAATCTAAACCAAAGAATATATATCGGTTGGGTCATAGCGTGGCCGTGTGGACTCCCGCCGCCCACCCGGCCCCCGGCCGTGCCGCCGTGGGGGTGGGGTGAGCGGGGTGCCCCGCTCGACGGTATGCGTTAGGAGGGGGCCCTTCCTTACGGCTGGGCCAGGAGGGTGGCGAGGCGTTCGGCGACCGGTGGGGCGTGCAGGTGCAGCCGGGCCACGTTCACCGTGTCGCCGCCGACCACGGCGAGCAGCGCCTGGCTGCTGACCGCGTAGACACTCAGGTAGCCGTACTGGTTGCGGACCGTCGACTGCTGGAAGTGTCCCTGGCCCAGCCGCAGGCCGACCTGCCGGCCCAGCCCGTAGGTGGTCGCGGCGAGCGCGGCCAGGTCCTCGGGGTTCAGGTCGGCCGGGGCGTCGTGGGTGATGAGCAGGCCGTCCACGCCACCGAGCACGCTGCCGTGTACGCCGGGGATCTGCAGGCGCAGGTCGGTCAGCTCGGCCCCGATCGCCGGGTACGGCAACGACTGGTTGCCGGCCAGTGACGGCGGGTACCGGTTGGGCGGCGGGGTCTCCGGCCGCTGTGCGACCCGCCGGGGCAGGGCCGTGTCGCCGATGCTCACAGTTCCAGTTGCCCCTCGATGGTGCGCAGCTGGTGCCGGGCCAGGGCCAGGTTGGACCGGGTCTTGCTGAGCATCAGGTAGAGGAACAACCCCTTGCCGGTACGGCTGGTGAGCGGCCGGATGAGGTGGTACTGGTTGCCGAGGGTGATCAGCATGTCCTCCAGCTCGTCGTTGAGCTTGAGCATCTCGATGGTGCGCATCTTGGCCCGGACCACGTCGGTGTTGCCGGCCGCCGCGACGGTCAGGTCGATCTCCGGGGTGCCGCCGGCCACCCCGAGGGTCATCCCACTGGTGTAGTCGACCAGGGCGGCACCGATGGCGCCGTCGATGGTCATGATGTCCTTCAGTGCCGTGTCGAGGTTGGCCACGTTGCCTCCAGGGTGAGCAGGCGGTTCACGCCCGCGAAGCGTAGGGTGAGCACGCGGTGACGCCGTTGGCGATCTCGCGGGAATCCCGGCCGAGGTTCGCACATCTACCGGCCCGTCCGCATCTTGCACGGCACGTTAGGGTCTGACCGGTTTGATCCCGGTCGACTCCCGGCCGGGGCAGAAGCGCCGGCCGAAGGATGGCCGGGCCTCGGTCCACCTGCTAAAGCGCCAGGTTGAGGGCCGGTTCCGTCGTTTCGCCACGGGTGGCCGCCAGCGGCTCTACTGTGGAGATCCTCGGAGACTTTTGCGGAACCGGTGGCGGCCGGGCGGTTCCCGGTGCACAGTGATCCCATGAGCGACAGCGGGCGTGGTGGGCGCTACTACTGGTGCACCCGACACCACCGGGTCGAGACGGATGCGGACCTCTGTGCCGCGCGCCATGTTCTCGGCCCGTACGCCTCCGCCGCCGACGCCGAGAACGCCCTGCAGACCGTGCGGGAGCGCAACGAGGCGTGGGAGGCCGAGGACGCCCGATGGGCCGGGGAGGACGAATAGACGGCGCGGGACTGCCCGCGTCGAGGAACTCCGTGCTCCGTGCGGAGCCACGCGAGAGCATGTCCCCAAGGAGGGAACCGAGATGGCCGAAGCACAGAAGGCCACCACCCGCCCGGCCGCCAAACGTACGACCGCGACGAAGACCACCACGGCGCAGCGGTCCACGGGCACGGCACGGTCCACCACGGCCGGGGCCAAGGCGCCTGCGCGCAAGACCGCCACCGGCCGCGCGCCGGCCAAGAAGGCAGCCACCGGGGCGAGCCGCTCACCGGCGAAGAAGACCGCCGGGGCCGCCGGCCGCTCCCCGGCGACGAAGACCACCGCCAAGAAGGCTCCGGCGAAGAAGACCACCACCCGCAAGACGACCTCCGCCGCCGCGAAGAAGGCGCCGGCCAGGAAGACCACGACGACGGCGAAGAAGGCCCCCGCCAAGGCCTCGACCGCCGCCCGGAAGGTCACCTCGGCGGCGAAGCGGACCACGGCGGCGGCCACACGCACCACCTCGGCGGTGGCGAAGAAGGCCCCGGCGAAGAAGACGGCCACGAGCTCCACGGCGAAGAAGACCACCGCGAAGCGGACCACGGCCGCGAAGTCCACGGCGAAGAAGGCCCCGGCCAAGAAGACCACGGCGAGAACGGCACCGGCGAAGAAGGCCACGGCCAAGAAGGCACCGGCCAGGAAGGCCACGGCGAAGAAGGCCAGTGTCCGCAAGACCACCGCGCGCACCGGCACGACCCGCACCACCGCAGGCCGGGCACCGGCCAAGCCCAGCACGGCGCGGGCGACCGCCGCCCGCACGACCGCCCGCCGCGCCGCCGGCTGATCGGGCGACCCGCACCACCCCGGAGACCCGGGTACGTCCCGGCGGGGGCTCGACGTCGATCTGACCGGTCGGCGCCGAACCCCGCCGGGACGGGTCGGTTCCCCGACCCCGCGCCGGTGAGCGGAACGCGCCGTACGCTGCCAGGATTGGTCCGTGGTCATCCGACGCGTGCTGGCGCCCCGCATCGACTTCGGCGCTCTCCGCCGTGAGCTGGGTCTGCCCGAGAGTTTCCCGCCCGAGGCGCAGCGTGAGGCCGAGCAGGCCGCCGCGGCACCGCCCACGCCCGCCGTCGACCGGACCGACGTGCCGTTCGTCACCGTCGACCCGGCCGGCTCCCGCGACCTCGACCAGGCGATGCATCTCGCCCGTCGACCCGGTGGCGGTTTCCGGGTGCGGTACGCCATCGCCGACACCGCCGCGCACGTACCCGCCGGTGGTGCCCTGGAGGCGGAGATCTGGCGGCGGGGGCAGACCATCTATCTACCCGACGGCAACGTGCCGCTGCACCCGCACACCCTCAGCGAGGGCGCGGCCAGCCTGCTGCCCGACGTCGACCGGGCGGCCGTGCTGTGGACCATCGACCTGGACGCCGACGGCGGCACCGTCGCGGTCGAGCTGGAACGGGCCCGGGTACGCAGCCGCGCCCAGCTCGACTACGTCCGGGTGCAGGCCGACGCCGACGCCGGTCGGCTACCCGAGCCGATCGCCCTGCTGCCCCGGCTCGGCGCCCTGCTGACCGCCCGTGGCCTGCGCCGGGGTGCCGTCAACCTGCCCCTGCCCGAGCAGGACGTCGAGCCCGACGGCGACGGTTGGCGGCTGGTCCTGCGCCCGCCGGTGCCGATGGAGGAGCACAACGCGCAGATCTCCCTGCTCACCGGCATGGCCGCCGCCGAGATCATGCTGGCCGGGCGGATCGGACTGCTGCGTACCATGCCGGCGCCGAAACCCGAGGCGGTGCTCCGGTTGCGCGCCGCCGCCGTACCGCTGGGGGTGTCCTGGCCGGACGGGGTCGGCGTGGGGGAGATCCTCGCCGGGCTGGACCCGGCCCGGCCCCGGGAGGCCGCCTTCGTCGACCAGGCGGCCGACCTGATGCGCGGGGCCGCGTACACCGCCTTCGACGGCGAACTGCCCGAGCAGCCCGCCCACGGCGGGGTGGCCGCCGCGTACGCCCATGTCACCGCGCCGCTGCGGCGCCTCGCCGACCGGTACGCCACCGAGGTGTGCCTGGCGTTGCACGCGGGCCGGCCGGTGCCCGACCAGGTCCGCGCGGCGCTGCCACGGCTGCCCGAGGTGATGACGGCCACCGACCGGACCGCCGGGGCGGCCAGCCGGGGCGCGATCGAACTGGCCGAGGCGGTGCTGCTGGAACACCGGGTGGGTGAGGTCTTCGACGCGGCGGTGCTGGACGTGACCGTGCCGTCGTCGAACGGGCGACCGCGTCCGCCCGGCGGCACGGTGGCGGTGGACGACCCGCCGGTACGGGCCCGCTGCGCAGGCGAACTGCCCCTGGGTGAACGGGTCCGGGTCCGGCTGGTCACCGCCGACCCGACCCGTCGTACCGTGCTCTTCGAACGCGCCTGAGACCCGGCGGCGGGGTTTGTCACAGGGGTGCGTGACTGCCGTCGGTGGGACGACTTTGCGAGGATGGTCACATGGCACACGACGCGAGCAGGCTGCCCGACGTATCCGGACTGACCGTCGGCATCATCGGTGGCACCGGTGACCAGGGGCGGGGGCTGGCCTACCGGTTCGCCCGGGCCGGACAGAGCGTGCTGATCGGCTCCCGGTCCGCCGAGCGGGCCGCCGACTCCGCCCGCGAGATCGCCGCCCTGCCGGGGATGCCCGCCGGGGCGAGGATCGACGGCGCGGACAACGTCGAGGTGGCCCGGCGCAGCGACGTGCTCGTCGTCGCGGTGCCGTGGGACGGCCACGAGACCGTCGTCGCCTCGCTGGCCGAGCCACTCGCCGGCAAGATCGTCATCGACTGCGTGAACCCGCTCGGCTTCGACAAGCAGGGCCCGTACGCGCTCACCGTCGCCGAGGGCAGCGCCGTGCAGCAGGCCGCCCGACTGCTGCCCGACTCCCGGGTCTGCGCGGCGTTCAACCACGTCAGCGCGCCCCTGCTGGCCGACCCGGAGGTCGACCGGATCGAGCTGGACGTGCTCATCTGCACCGAGGACCGCGACCTGGTCGACGTGGTCGCGGCGCTCGCCGCCCGCATCCCCGGCATGCGCGGGGTGTACGCGGGCCGGCTGCGCAACGCCCACCAGATCGAGGCGTTCACCGCCAACCTGATCGCCATCAACAAGCGCTACAAGACCCACGCCGGGATCCGCGTCACCGACCTCTGACACCGCACCCTGGTCCACGTCGCTTTGGTCCCACGTCGCCCTGGTCCCGGGGTCGCTCTGGTCCCACGTCGCTCTGGTCCCGGGGTCGCTCTGGTCCCGCGTCGCCCATTGCGTGCCCTGTTCCGCCCACCCGATCCACGTTGTAGTGGGGTTGCTGTCCGGGCCAGGCCACTACAACGTGGATTTTGCGTCCGCTGCTGCGGGAGAGGCCACTACAACGTTGTTCCTGCGTCCGGCCGCCCCGTTCCGGGTTGTAGTGGAGTTACTGTGCGGGGCGGGCCACTAGAACGTTGATTCTGCGTCTGCTCCTGCGGGGCAGGCCACTACAACGTTGTTTCTGTGTCCGCCGGGCTGCGGCTGGGGCTGCGGTGGTGGGGCAGCGGCGTTTGGTGTGCCGGGATGGCAGCGGGCCCCTTCCCGGGTGGGAAGGGGCCCGTCCGACGGGTACCGGAGATCAGAAGGTCGCCTTGACGCCGGCCTTCTCGCAGGCGGTGCCGAGGTCCTTGCTGGCCTTCTCGATGGCCTCGTTGTCGATGGCCGTCGCCGGGTCCGCCGCCGAGGCCGCCTTGGTGACCTCCGCGTTGAACGCCGTGAGCGCGGTGACCACCGGGCTGTCGGGGCTGCCGGTGGCGGCCGCGGCGGACATCTTCTGTGCCAGTTCGGTCATGACCTTCTTGGCATCGTCGGCCGAGGGGTCGTTGCCGCTGTCCATCGCGATCTTCATGATGGCCTGCTTCATCTCGGTGCTGGCCTTCGCCGCCTCCTCGCAGACCTCCTTGTCGCTGGCCGGGTCCGCCGGGGCGGCGGGAGCAGGGGACGAGGCGGCCGGAGCGGCGGACGTGGTGTCGGACGAGGTGGAGCCGGCGGAGGAGGTGGAGTCCTCCCCACCACAGGCGCTGAGGGCAAGAAGAGAGACGCAGGCGAGTACGACAGGAACGAGGCGCAGTTGATTCACGGGCCGGAACTCTAGCGGGTCCACTCAGGTCCGTGTCCCCCGAACGGCCCCCTTGATCAACTTGAGATGTTTGGACACCCGCACGGGGGCCATCCGACGACGTCGGTTGCCGCTGCTGGTTGTTCTGCCGCCCGCCGCTGCTGGCGCGCCGCCGCCCGGCTGCTGGCGCGCCGCCGCCCGCCGGGCGCTGCCGGAGGTGGGTGAGAAGGGCTCCCCGCTATACCGGAAGCGTTAACAGGGGGCCCTTCCTTGCACCTTAGAAGGTGTGTTCGGGGGCGGGGAAGGTGCCGTCGCGGACCTCGTCGGCGAAGGTGCGGGCGGCCTGGGACAGGGTGCCGGCCAGGTCGGCGTAGCGCTTGACGAAGCGCGGGGCCTTCCCGGTGCGCAGGCCGGCCATGTCCTGCCAGACCAGCACCTGGGCGTCGGTCTCCGGGCCGGCGCCGATGCCCACGGTGGGGATGGCCAGCTCGGCGGTGACCCGCTTGGCCACCTCGCCGGGGACCATCTCCAGCACCACCGCGAACGCGCCCGCCCCGGCCACCGCGCGGGCGTCGGCGAGCACCTCCTCGGCGCTGTCACCGCGCCCCTGCACGCGGTACCCGCCGATGGTGTGCTCCCGCTGCGGGGTGAACCCGATGTGTGCCATCACCGGGATGCCGGCGCCGGTGATCGCCTCGATCTGGGCCGCGCAGCGCCGGCCGCCCTCCAGCTTGACGGCGTGGCAGCCGCCTTCCTTCATGAACCGTACGGCCGTGCGCAGCGCCTGCGTCGGGCTCTCCTCGTACGAGCCGAAGGGCAGGTCGCCGACGACCATCGTCTGCCGGGTGGCCCGGACCACGGCACGCACCAGCGGCAGCAGCTCCTCGACGGTGACCGGCACCGTGGTCTCGTACCCGAAGACGTTGTTCGCCGCCGAGTCGCCGACCAGCAGCACCGGCACCCCGGCGGTGTCGAAGATCGACGCCGTGTACTGGTCGTACGAGGTGAGCATCGACCACCGCTCGCCGCGCTCCTTGGCGGCGAACAGGTCGCGGGTACGGACCCGGCGGGTCGCCGGACCGCCGTACAGGGCGGTCACCTCCGCCGGTGTCGGGTCGGCTGTGGGCGTGGACTCCACCATGACTGTCTCCTCTCCTCGAGGCCGCTGGCGCGGTCCCCGGGCTTCGCCCCGATCGTTGCACCGGGGCGGGCCCGACGGACAGGCGACAGTGCAGGATGTCACTCGCCGCGTTCGCGCCACCGGTTGGTGATCGGCAGCCGGCGGTCCCGGCCGAACGCCTTCATCGAGATCTTCGTACCCGGGGCGGACTGCCGGCGCTTGTACTCGGCGGTGTCCACCATCCGCAGGACCTTGTCCACCACCGCCGCGTCGTGGCCGGCCCGGACCAGGCCGTCGCGCCCCAGGTCGCCGTCGACGTAGCCGATCAGGATCGGGTCGAGCACGTCGTAGTCGGGCAGGGTGTCGCTGTCCAGCTGACCCGGGCTCAGCTCGGCGCTGGGCGGCTTGCCGATCGAGTTCTCCGGGATCGGCGGGGTCTCGCCACGTCGGGTGGCCTCGGCGTTGCGCCACTTCGCCAGCCGCCAGACCAGCGTCTTCCAGACGTCCTTGATCGGGTTGAACCCGCCTACCGAGTCGCCGTACAGGGTGGAGTAGCCGACCGCCAGTTCGCTCTTGTTGCCGGTGGTCAGCACCAGCGGGCCCTCCTGGTTCGACAGGGCCATCAGGATCACCCCACGGACCCGGGCCTGGAGGTTCTCCACCGCCACCCCGGACAGCGACAGGTTGGCCAGGAAGGTGTCCACCATCGGCTGGATCGGCTCCACCCGGAAGTCCAGTCCGGTGCGCTTGGCCAGGTCGGCGGCATCCTCTCGGGAGTGCTCCGAGGAGTGCTGGCTGGGCATCGACACCCCGACCACCCGCTGCGGGCCGAGCGCGTCGACGGCCAGGGCGGCGACCACCGCCGAGTCGATGCCGCCGGAGAGGCCGAGCACCACCGACGGGAACCGGTTCTTGTCGACGTAGTCGCGCAGCCCGAGCACCAGGGCGTGCCACACCTCGGCCTCGTCGGCGACCGGCTCGATGACACCGCCGGCGTCGGTGGGCTGGCCCGGTGCCGGCAGCTCGGCGTCGACCGTGACCCGCGTCAGCCGCATCCCGTCGGGCAGCGCACCGTCACCGGTGGCCGCCGCGCCCGCCGCCGGCAGCTCCAGGTCCTGCACCAGCAGGTGCTCGACGAACTGCGGGGCCCGGGTCAGCAGCGTGCCGTCGGCGGTCACGATCATCGAGTCGCCCTCGAAGACCAGCTCGTCCTGGCCGCCGGTCAGGTTGACGTACGCGATGGTGGCCCCCGCCTCGGCGGCCCGGCGGCGGACCATCGGCAGCCGCAGGTCGTCCTTGTTCAACTCGTACGGCGAGCCGTTGATGTTGACCACCAGCCCGACCCCGGCGGCGCGGGCGGCGGCGAACGGGCCGCCGGCCTGCCACAGGTCCTCGCAGATGGTCAGGGTCACGTCCACCCCACCCAACCGGATGACGGTGAGGGTGTCGCCGGGCACGAAGTAGCGGTCCTCGTCGAAGACCCCGTAGTTGGGCAGGTGGTGCTTGAAGTAGGTGGCCACCACCGCACCGCCGTGCAGCAGCGCGGCGGCGTTGCGGGCCCCCCGGCCAGGCTGGGCGTCCCCGCTCACCTGCGGCGGCCCGTCGGCGTCCAGGTAGCCGACCACCACCGCGACCTCGCCCAGGCCGTCGGCGGCCAGCGCGGCGGCCAGGGACTCCAGCGCCGCCTTCGACGCCGCCACGAACGACCGCCGGAAGACCAGGTCCTCGACCGGGTACCCGGTGAGCACCATCTCCGGGAAGGCGACGAGCTGGGCGCCGGCCCCGGCGGCCTGAGCGGTCCAGGAGCGGATCAGCTCGGCGTTGCCGGCGAGGTCGCCGACGCTCGGGTTGACCTGGCAGAGAGCGAGACGCAGGGTGGGCATGACCCTCATCTTGCCCCAGCCGCCGGACCCAAACACCCTCGGCCAGGTTTGCCCGCCACCGGGGCCGGGCAGTCCGACGACGACGGCTCGCCGCGCCCCGGTGCACCCGGGGCGGGGGTGCCGACCGGCGGATGGGACACGGCGGGACGGGGTGCCACGGGGTCGCGTAACGTCTGCTTAACGGGGTCAGTGGAGACTGGGCGGTCAGTCGCGCCGACCCAGCCGGTGGCGGAGAAGTGTGTCGCGGAGGAGTGGTAGTGGACCGTCAGCAGGAGTTCGTCCTCCGTACGCTGGAAGAGCGCGACATCCGGTTCGTCCGGCTGTGGTTCACCGACGTGCTGGGCACCCTCAAGAGCGTCTCGGTGGCACCGGCCGAGCTGGAGTCGGCCTTCGACGAGGGCATCGGCTTCGACGGTTCGGCGATCGAGGGCTTCGCCCGGGTCTTCGAGTCGGACATGGTGGCCATGCCCGACCCGACCACCTTCCAGGTCTTCCCCTTCGAGGGCGGGGTCAGCGGCGAGAGCGCCCGGATGTTCTGCGACATCCTGCTGCCCGACGGCGGGCCCTCCTGGGCCGACCCCCGGCACGTGCTGCGCCGGATGCTCTCCAAGGCCGCCGACAAGGGCTTCACCTTCTACACCCACCCGGAGATCGAGTTCTTCCTGCTGGAGAACGGCCCGGCCGACGGCACGGTGCCGATCCCGGTGGACACCGGCGGCTACTTCGAGCACACCACCCACGCGGTGGCCCGGGACTTCCGCCGACAGGCGGTGCTGGCCCTGGAACGGATCGGCATCTCGGTGGAGTTCAGCCACCACGAGGTGGCCCCCGGCCAGCAGGAGATCGACCTGCGCTACGCCGACGCGCTGACCACCGCCGACAACATCATGACCTTCCGGCACGTGGTCAAGGAGGTGGCGCTCTCCACCGGGGTGCAGGCCAGCTTCATGCCGAAGCCCTTCACCGACCAGCCCGGCAGCGGCATGCACACCCACCTGTCGCTCTTCGAGGGCGAGCGCAACGCGTTCCACGACGGTGGCGACCCGATGAAGCTGTCCAAGGTGGCCAAGTCGTTCATCGCCGGCCTGCTGATGCACGCCCGGGAGTACACCGCCGTCACCAACCAGTGGGTCAACTCGTACAAGCGGCTCTTCCCGCAGGCGTTGCCGGACCGGATCACCGAGAGCCCGGCGTACGTCTGCTGGGGTCACCTCAACCGGTCCGCGTTGGTCCGCGTCCCCGCCTACGGCAAGCCCAACTCGGCCCGGGTGGAGGTCCGCTCGCTGGACGCGGCGACCAACCCGTACCTCGCCTTCGCGGTCATGCTCGGTGCCGGCCTCAAGGGCATCGAGGAGGGCTACGAGCTGCCGCCGGGCGCCGAGGACGACGTCTGGGCGCTGTCCAACGCCGAGCGCAAGGCGATGGGGTACGAAGCCCTGCCGGAGAACCTCGCCGAGGCGATCGACGTGATGGCCGGCTCCGAGCTGGTCGCCGAGGTGCTCGGCGAGCACGTCTTCGACTTCTTCCTGCGCAACAAGCGGGCCGAGTGGGAGCAGTACCGCCGCGAGGTCACCCCCTACGAGCGCCAGCGCTACCTGTCGCTGTAGGCCCTCCTGCGGCGCAGGCGGGTCTGAAACCCGACTGCGTTCCGGACGTCGGTCGGTGATCATGGCGGGTCCGCCGTTCTCTGGGAGGACCCGTGCCCGACACGCTCAGCTACGCCGACGCGGTACGTCTGCTCGGCGGAGGGAAGAGCAGGTTCGTCGACTGGGCCGACAAGGTGGTCGGGTGGACCCTGCTGGGATCGTCGGCCGCCGGGGTCTCCGACGCCCTGGGCATCTTCGACGCCAAGGTCGAGCTGGTCCGGTTCGGCCACGACCTGGTCCGTACCGTCGCCGAGCAACGTTCCGGCCTGTCCCGGTACGGGCGCACGCAACGGCTGGCGGCGGCGCACGCGGTCATCGTGGTGACCGCCTTCTTCGAGGCACTGGAGCAGGCCGAGCTGCCGATCGACCTGACCCGGGCCCGGATCACCGCCGCGGAGCAGCTGTCGCTGGCGGGGGCGGGGCGGGCCGACCCGCAGGCGTTCACCGAGGCGCTCTTCGCCACCGCCGCGCCGGTGCCCGGCCCGCACCTGCCGTACCCGCGGTTCCGCACGGCGGTGACCGCCTTCCACCGGACGCTGGTGGAGCGGTTGCGGCACTTCCTGTCCGGGTTGGTGGTCAGGGATGAGGCCGGCCCGGCGCGCTGGCGGGAGACCGAGGAGCGGCTGGCCGGGCTGCCCGAGCGGGCCGCCGACCGGCACCGGGAGTTACTGACCCAGCTCGCCGTGGACTTTCCCGAGGTGGGCTTCTGGCTCGGGCTGCACGAGCACGAGGCCACCCGGGAGGAGGTCGAGGCGACCCGGGAGCAGGTCGAGGCCACCCGGGAGCAGGTGCGGGTGCTCGCCGCAGGTCTGCACGAGATGGGCCGGCTGCTGCGGGAGATCTCCACCGGAGGCCCGGCGGAGCAGATGCGGGCCGCGCTCGCCGCCGCGTACAGCGCCGAGCTGGACCGCCCGGTCATCTCCTCAGGTGAGGTCCCCGCCGGGTTGCGGGTACCGACCCTCGGTGCGGCGTACCTGCCGCCGCTGTGCCGGATCGTCGCGCTGGACCCCGGGTCCCGGCCGAGTGACGACTCCTGGTGGGCCGAGCCACCGCTGCGCCACGACCTGTGGCAGGCCCTCGTGGTGCACCTCACCGCACCCGGCGCCGTACACGCGCCGTTGCTGGTGCTCGGCCAGCCCGGCTCGGGCAAGTCGGTGCTGACCCGGGTGCTGGCCGCCCAGCTGCCGGCCGCCGACTTCCTGGTGGTACGGGTGGTCCTGCGGGAGGTGTCCGCCGAGGGCGAGGTGCAGGACCAGATCGAGCAGGCCGTCCGTCAGGACACCGGGGAACGGGTCGAGTGGCCGGCGCTGTCCCGGTCGGCCGGGGACGCCCTGCCGGTCGTGCTGCTGGACGGCTTCGACGAGCTGCTCCAGGCGACCGGGGTCAGCCAGACCGACTATCTCCTGCGGGTGGCCGCCTTCCAACGCCGCGAGGCCGACCAGGGACGTCCGGTCGCGGTGCTGGTGACCAGCCGGACCACCGTCGCCGACCGGGCCCAGGCACCGCCGGGCACGGTGGCGGTGCGGCTGGAACCCTTCGACGAGCAGCGGGTCCGCGCCTGGGTACGGACCTGGAACCGGACCAACCACACCGCGTTCCGGCAGGTCGGTGTGCAGCCATTGGATCCGGAGCTGGTCCTGGCCCATCCGGACCTGGCCGAGCAGCCCCTGCTGCTGCTGATGCTGGCCCTGTACGACGTCGAGGGCAACGCGCTGCGGGCCGCCGGGGAGTTGCGCAGGGGTGAGCTGTACGAGCGGCTGCTGCGCCGGTTCGTCCGCCGGGAGGTGGCCAAGCACCGGGTCGGGCTACCCGAGCGGGAGCTGGACCTCGCGGTCGAGGAGGAGCTGCGTCGGCTGGCGGTGGTGGCGTTCGCCATGTTCAACCGGCGGGCCCAGCACGTCACCGAGCGGGAGCTGGAGGTCGACCTGGCAGCGCTGCCCTTCGGCGGCCGGAGCGTGGGCGAGCGGGCCGGGCTGCGTACTCCGCTGCGCGCGGCCGAACTGCTGCTCGGCCGGTTCTTCTTCGTCCACCGCTCGCGGGCCTCGGCCGGCGACGACCGGCGGGAGACCTACGAGTTCCTGCACGCCACCTTCGGCGAGTACCTGGTGGCCCAGTTCACCTGGACGGTGGTCGACGACATCGTGGCCCGGGAGACCGTGAGCAGCCTCGGGGTGACCGACGCTCCGGTCGACGATCTGCTGCACGCCCTGCTGTCACACACGGTGTTGACCGTCCGCGCCCCGGTGCTCGCCTTTCTGACCGAGCGGCTGGACACCCGGGGCGAGGACGGGCGGGCGGCCTGGACCCAGGTACTGCTGGGACTGTTCCGCCAGGCCCCGTACGTGACCGCCGCCCGGCGGTACGACACCTACCGCCCGCGGCCGCTGCGGGTCACCGCGCGCTACGCCGCCTACGAGGCGAACCTGCTGTTGCTGACCATCTGCGCGGCCGGCGAGGTCTCCGCCCGGAGTCTGTACCCGGACACCACCGAGGTGGTCGAGGCGTGGCGGGCCCAGGTGCGGCTCTGGCGCTCGCAGCTCGGCAAGGAGGGCTGGCAGAGCATGGCCGACTGGCTCGCCCTCGACCGGCGCCGCGACGACCAGGGACGGTACGTGGTGGTGTCCCGCGACGACGGCACCTTCGTCGTCCCCCCGGTCGACCTGCACTGGACCTACGACCGCGACCAGCCCTACGACCGCCACCAGCCCGGGCCGTTCGTCCACGTCGTTACCGACCTCGGCGCGCGGTCTGCGCGAGGGGTGCACCTGGAGTGCGGGGTGGCCGACGACACGCTGCGGCACGCCCTCGAACCGCTGGTGGAGCGGCTGCCGTCGGCGCTGGAGCAGATGGTCGGGCGCTGGCCGGATGTCATGCCCTCGGTGGCCCACGCTCTGCTCGACGTCTGGTTGCTGCCCCGGCATGCCACCACCCCGGAGGAACGATCGGCGGCGTACTACCGGTGCGCGGCCATCGTCAACCTGGCGCGGGACGCCTTTGGTAGACGCGAGACCGTTGAGTACGTGCGGCTGCTGCTCGACCGCCTGTCGGTCGATCCGCAGGTGGAACCAGGGGTGGTGGCCGACGTTCTCGAGGCGTGCGACGTCTCGTTCGATCTGAGTTCGGAGCGGGCTGCCTTCCGCTGCGTCCTGGCAACCCTCGGCAAGGATCACCTGGTCGATGTCCGGTTGGCCGAGCTGTTCCACCACTGGAACCCTGTTTCGCGGGACGAGCTCTCCATCGAGATGCTGGTGCGGTTCAGGGAACTCGGCCTCCACCGGAGGAGGATCGACCCCGACGAAGCCGCTCGCTTCCGGGAGCGGTACGGCCACCGCCGGCCCGATCTGGTCGTGCGCCTGGCAGAGTTGGCCGGCAGTGCGGGCGAGTCGGCGTCAGGCCGCCGGTCCGACGGTGACACCGACATCGCCCAGGCCGGAAGACCCTGACGGCAGTGCTCCGGGTGCCGTCTCCGGACTCTGACGGCAGTGCTCCGGGTGCCCGTCTCCGGACTCTGACGGCAG
The DNA here is from genome assembly GCF_049179195.1 of Micromonospora sp. WMMA1923. Classification (NCBI taxonomy): domain Bacteria; kingdom Bacillati; phylum Actinomycetota; class Actinomycetes; order Micromonosporales; family Micromonosporaceae; genus Micromonospora; species Micromonospora sp. WMMA1923. Next base: position 3,873,082 of record NZ_JBMHLZ010000001.1, on the reverse strand, counting down.
CGATCCGGGTGCCCGTCTCCGGCGGACGGACGGGCCAGCCGCTGGCGTACCGGATGCGAGCGGTACGCCAGCGGCCGTGGGGTCACTCGCCGGTCTTGTCGGCACCGGCGCCGGGGTGACCGCCGCGACCCGGTCCCCCGCCGCCGGGGAAGACGCCGGACTCGACGGCCTTGGTGATCGCGTCGGCCTGCTCCTGGGTGAGCTTGCCCTCCTCGACCGCCGTGGCCAGCCGCTCCTTCAGCTTCTCCTGGCGGTCGGCGGCGTCCCCGCCGCGCTCGCCCTTCTCGCCAGGCTCGCCGCGCTCGCCCTTGCCGGGCCACTCGGGGCGGTCGCCCTGGTGCTCCTCGCGCAGCTTCTCCAGCGCCGCGGTGACCTTGTCGGTGTCCACCCCCAGCTCCTTGGCCAGCGCCTCGGCGAACTCGGCCTGCCGGTCGGCGTGCCGCTGCTCCCGGTCGGTGCCGGCGTCGGCGCTCGCGCTGGGTGACGGGCTGGGGTCGTTGGCGAACGCCATGGTCGGGGCCGCGATCCCCACCCCGAGTACGCCGGCGGCGGCGATGCTGGCCAGGACGTGCTTCTTCGACATCGTGCGGGACATGTAGTCCTCCAACTGTCGGTGATGATCTGACTGACCCAACGTGACCTCCCGGGCTGGACGGGACCCGTGGCGACCCTGTCACCCAGCTGAAAGTTTCTCCGCCCGGCTGGGAAAACCCGTTGAACGGGCCGGTCGGGTCGGTCAGGGTGGTGCCGATTGCCACCAATGGAGGTGCCCCGATGACAAACACCCCGATCCGGGAGATTTCCCTTCCGGGGGTCGTCGGCCCGTACGGGATCACCGTCGGGCCCGATGCGGCGCTCTGGCTCACCCTGGTCGGTTCGGACGCCGTCGGCCGGTTCACCACCGACGGCGGGCTGCGCACGTACCCGGTCGACGTCGGGGCCCGACCGTTGGTCATCACCGCCGGGCCGGACGCGGCGCTCTGGTTCACCCGCTCCGGCGACCACCGGATCGGCCGGCTCACCGTCGACGGCGAGCAGACGTCGTACCCGCTGCCGGCCGGAACCGCACCCGGCGGGATCGCCGCCGGTCCCGACGGGGCCCTCTGGTACGCCGGGATGGCCAGCGACGTGGTCGGCCGGCTCACCACCGACGGCCAGGTGACCGAGTTTGCGCTGCCGGTGACCGGCGGGATGCCGTCGATGGTGGCCGCCGGCGGCGACGACGCCGTCTGGTTCACCCTCAACCAGGCGCACGCGATCGGCCGGATCGACCCGGCCGGCGAGGTGACCCTGCACGCCCTGCCGACGGCGCAGGCCGCACCGGTGGGCATCACCCCCGGCGTCGACGGGGCGCTCTGGTTCGTCGAGATCGCCGCCGGTCAGGTCGGCCGGATCAGCCCCGACGGCCGGATCGACGAGTACCCGCTGCCGGACCGCGCGGCCCGGCCACACGCGATCGTCGCCGACCCGGCCGGCGGCTGCTGGTTCACCGAGTGGGCCGGCAACCGGATCGGCCACGTCCGCCCCGACGGCACGATCGACGGGTACGACCTGCCGACGCCGGGCAGCGAACCGCACGGCCTTACCGTGGCCGGCGACCGTACCGTCTGGGCTGCCCTGGAATCCGGCGCGCTGGCCCACCTGACGCCCGGCTGACCCGGTGCCGGCGCGCGGGGTGGCGCGGTGTCAGCGGACGGGGTGGCGTACCCCGCGCTCGGTTGACCTGGTGTCAGCGCGCGGTGGCGCACCTGAGGTCTGGCTGACCCGGTGCCAGCGCGGTGGCACCCGCTGACGTCCGGTTGACCTGGCGGCGGCGGACGGGGTGGCGCGACCTCAGCGGACGGCGGCGGCGACGGTCAGGGTGCCGGTTGCGGTGTCGAGGGTGGCGGGGGTGCCGACGGGGACGGTGAGCTGCCCCTCGCCGTGGCCGACCGGAAACCCGCCGAGCACCGGCACGCCCAGGTCGCCGAGGCGCTCGGTCAGCACGTCGGCGACCGTGGTGGCCCAGCCGTCCGCGCAGCCGGTGAACTGGCCGACCGCCACCCCGGCCACCCCGGCCAGCGCGCCGGCCCGCCGCAGGTGGGTGAGCATCCGGTCGACCTTGTACGGCGGCTCCTGCACCTCCTCGACGAGCAGGATCGCCCCGGTCAGGTCCGGCAGGTCCGGGGTGCCGACGGAGGCGGCGAGCAGGCAGAGGTTGCCGCCGAGCAGGGTGCCGGTGGCCCGGCCGGGCACCCGTACCGGGCCGGTCTCGGCCGCCGGGTCGGCCGTCAGGGTCACCGGTGCGGTGCTGGTCAGGGCGGCGTGCAGCGACTCGGCCGAGCGCAGCGGGGTCCGCTCGTCCAGCCAGGCCGCCCCGGGCCCGTGCACACTTGCCAGCCGGGCGCCCCGCCAGAGGGCGAGTTGCAGCGCGGTGATGTCGGAGAAGCCGGCCACCACCTTCGGATCCCGGCGTACGGCAGCCATGTCGATGGCGTCGACGATCCGTTGTGCGCCGTACCCGCCCCGGGTGCAGATCACCCCGCGTATCGCGGGATCGGCGAAGGCGGCGTTCAGGTCCGCCGCCCGCAGCGCGTCCGCACCGGCCAGGTAGCCCTGTCGGGCGTACGCGTTCGGGGCGGGCACCGGCCGCAGGCCCCAGCCGGTGAGCAGCTCGACGCCCCGGGCGACCCGTTCCGGGCGGGTGGGCCCGGACGGGGAGACCAGCAGCACGGTGTCGCCGGGGCGCAGGGCGGGCGGCCGTACCGCCTCATCCCCGGCGCGGTCGGCCGCCTCGCTCGACGGGGTGCGATCCGTGCTCACAGCGGCCGAGCCTAACCCGCCCCCATCGCCGCTCGTGCCACCCCGCCAGATGTAAGGAGGGGACCCTTCTCGACCGTATGCGTTAACAGGGGGCCCTTCCTTACACCTTGGGCGGGGCGCGGGGGGAGGGGGTGGGACCCGATAGCCTCGACGCGTGGGAACTGCGTTGGTGATCGAGAACGATACGTTTGACGACCCCCGTCGACTGGGGGAGTGGCTGACCGAGGCCGGGCTGGAGCTGCGGGTGCTGCGCCCGTACGCCGGTGACGACCTGCCGGCCGACCTGTCCGGGTTCGTGGCCCTGGTGGTGCTCGGTGGTGACCGGCACGTCGGCACGGGCGCGCAGCCCTCCTGGTTCCCCGCTGTCGAGGGGCTGCTGCGCAAGGCGGTGCGGCACCGGGTGCCCACCCTCGCCGTGGGGCTGGGCGCGCACCTGCTCGCCACCGCGCACGTCGGACTGGTCGAGCCCAGCCCGGCCGGGCCGGGGATCGGGCCGACGGTGGCCGGCAAGCGGGACGCCGCCGAGCGGGACCCGCTGTTCCGGTACGTGCCGTTGATGCCTGACGTGTTCCAGTGGCACTCCGCCGAGGTCACCGAGCTGCCCCGGGGCGCGACCCTGCTGGCCGCCTCCACCCGCTACCCGCACCAGGCGTTCCGCCTCGGCGACCGGGCCTGGGGGCTGCAGTTCCACATCGGGTGCGACACCGCGATGGTCGCCGAGTGGGCCGCCGCCGACGCGGATCTCCTGGCCGAGCTGGGCTACGACCCGGAGGTGGTGGTGAGCGCCTGCGCCGAGGTGATGGCCGACGTCGAGGAGGTCTGGCAGCCCTTCGCCGCCCGGTTCGCCGCGCTGGCCCTGGGCGAGCTGGACGACGCCCCGATCCGGCCCAGCCTGCCGCTGCTCGGGCACTGAGCCGACGATGAACCGACCCAACACCAGACTCGCCCGGTACGGCTTCGGCACCGCCGAGGGCGAGGACGTCACGCGCGCCGCCGAACTGCTCGGCCCGGACGGGCTGGACCTGTGGCGGGCGGCCAGCCAGGAGCCGGTCGACGCCCGCGCCGCCGAGCTGCTGACCGGCCTCTCCCGGGCCGCCGACCCGGATCTCGCCCTGCGTCAGCTGCACCGGATCGTCGAGGCCGAGCGGCGTACCGCCGGGGACGCGCCCTCGGCCCTGCTGGCGGCGATGCGTGACGATCCGGGGTTGCGCCGCCGGGTGGTGGCCGTACTCGGTGCCTCGTCGGCGCTCGGCGACCACCTGGTCGCCAACCCCGACCAGTGGGCCACCCTGGCCACCGAGGCCGACGGGCTCGCCCCACTGGCCGACGGCCACCTGCACCTGACCGACGTCGACACCGGCACCGCCCGGTCGGTCGCCGACACCGCGCGCACGACCGCCGGCAGCCTACGACCCGCCGCCGGCACCGGAGCGGCGTCCGGCACTCCGGCCGCCGGCAGCGGTCCCGCCGGCACCCCGGCCGCCGAAGCGCAACCGACCCGCGCCGGTGGGCGGGAGCGGCCCCGGGTGGCCGGGCACCGGCGCGGCGGGCCGGTCGGCAGCGGTCCGCGCATCGCCGAGCTGCGGCGGGCGTACCGGTTGGCGTTGCTGCGGATCGCGGCGGCCGACCTGACCGGCGGCCGGGGCCTGGAGCAGACCATGGCGGCGCTCTCCGCGCTTGCCGACGAGACCCTTGCCGCGGCGTACGAGATCGCCGTCGCCGAGCTGCCCGAGGGCACGCCGCGCCCCCGGCTGGGCGTGGTGGCGATGGGCAAGTGCGGCGGTGACGAGCTGAACTACGTCTCCGACGTGGACGTGATCTTCGTGGCCGCCGACGACGCCGACCTGACCGCCGGCACCACGGTCGCCACCCGGCTGATCCACATCTGCGGGCTGGTCGCCTGGCCGGTCGACGCGGCGCTGCGGCCCGAGGGCAACCGGGGCCCGCTGGTGCGTACCCTCACCAGCCACCTGGCCTACTACCAGCGGTGGGCGCGGACCTGGGAGTTCCAGGCGTTGCTCAAGGCCCGCCCGGCCGCCGGGGACCTGCCGCTGGCCCAGGAGTGGATCGACGCGCTCGCGCCGCTGGTGTGGCGGGCCGCCGAGCGGCCCGAGGCGGTCGAGGACGTCCGCTCCATGCGCAAGAAGATCATCGAGAACATCCCGCCCCGGGAGCAGGAACGCGAGATCAAGCGGGGCCCCGGCGGGCTGCGCGACATCGAGTTCGCCGTCCAGCTGCTGCAACTCGTACACGGCCGGGGTGACGAGAAGCTGCGGGTGCCGGGCACCATCCCGGCGCTGCGCGCCCTGGTCGGTGGCGGGTACGTCGGTCGCGCCGACGGCGAGGGCCTGCTACGCGGGTACCGTTTCCTGCGCGCCGTCGAGCACCGCCTCCAGTTGCAGGGCCTGCGCCGGACCCACACCGTGCCGACCGACCCGGCCGGGTTGCGCTGGCTGGCCGCCGCGCTGGACTACACCGCCACGCCGGGGCGCAGCGCCGTCGAGGCGTTCCGCGCCGACTGGGTCGCGCACGCCACCGAGGTACGCCGGCTGCACGCCAAACTGCTCTACCGCCCGCTGCTGGAGGCGGTGGCCCGGGTGCCTGCCGACGGGCTGCGGCTGACCCCGCAGGCGGCCCGCAACCGGCTGGAGATCCTCGGTTTCGCCGATCCGGCCGGCGCGCTGCGGCACCTGGAACGCCTCACCGGCGGGGTGAGCCGCACCGCCGCCATCCAGCGGACCCTGCTGCCGGTGCTGCTCGGCGAGTTCGCCGACGCACCCGAGCCGGACCGGGGGCTGCTCAACTACCGGCAGGTCTCCGACAAGCTCGGCAGCACCCCCTGGTACCTGCGCCTGCTGCGCGACTCCGGCCCGGTGGCCCGCCGGTTGGCCCGGGTGCTGTCGCTGTCGCGGTACGCCACCGACCTGCTGGCCCGGGAGCCGGAGGCGCTGCGGCTGCTGGCCGAGGAGAGCGAGCTGGCCCCGCGTACCCGGGAGACCCTCAGCGAGGGCTTCCTCGCCGCCGCCGGCCGACACGGCGACCCGGTCCAGGCCACCCACGCGGTCCGGGCCCTGCGCCGGCGGGAACTGCTCCGGCTGGCCTGCGCCGACGTGTTGAGCCGGGCCGACGGCATCGCCCCCCGGCCGCCCCGGTTCGAGGGCAACCCCCGTCGTCCGGCGGCGATGGCCGACGTCATCACCGCCGGCACCGCCCTGGCCGCGGTCACCGACGCCACCCTCACCGCCGCGCTGCGCATCGCCCGCGCCGCCAAGCCGGGACCGGAGGGACTGCGCTTCGCGGTGATCGGGGTGGGCCGCCTCGGCGGGTACGAGTCGAACTACCTCTCCGACGCCGACGTGCTCTTCGTCTACGACCGGCCCGCCGACGTGGAGGAGCGCGCGGCCAGTGCCGCCGCCCACGCCGTCGCCGAGGAGCTGCGCCGGCTGCTCGGCATGCCCGCCCCCGACCCGGCGCTCGGCGTCGACGCCGACCTGCGTCCCGAGGGCCGGCAGGGTCCACTGGTACGCAGCCTCGCCGCCTACGCGCAGTACTACTCCCGCTGGTCGAAGGTGTGGGAGGCGCAGGCGCTGCTGCGGGCCCGGTTCGTCTGCGGCGACGCCGACCTGGGTGCGGAGTTCGAGGCGATGGTCGACCCGGTGCGGTACCCGGCCGACGGGCTGACCCGCGAGCAGGTGGTGGAGATCCGGCGGATCAAGGCGCGGGTGGAGAGCGAGCGGCTGCCCCGGGGCGCCGACCCGGCCACCCACACCAAACTGGGCCGGGGCGGGCTCGCCGACGTCGAGTGGGCGGTGCAGCTGCTCCAGCTGCGGCACGCCGGGCAGTACCCGGCGCTGCGGGGCACCCGTACCCTCGACGCCCTGGCCGCCGCCCGCGACGCGAAACTCGTCGACGAGGCCGACGCCGCCGAGATGGCCGCCGGCTGGACCATGGCCGCCCAGGCGCGCAACGCGCTGATGCTGGTGCGCGGCCGGGCCGGCGACCAGCTGCCCCGGCACGGCGTGGAACTGGCCGGGGTGACCCGCATCCTCGGCCGCGACGACCCCGGCGAGTTCCTCGACGAGTACCTGCGCACGGCCCGCCGCAGCCGCAGCGCCATGGAACGCGTCCTAGATGCCTAACGAGAAAGGAAGGGCCCCCTCTTATCGCTTTCTGTATAGCAGGGGCCCCTTCCTAACGACGCTGCCGGCGGTCGGGGTCGCGTTGCTGCTGGGCGCGGCGTTCCTGGCCGCCCCGCCGATGGGCACCGACCTGGCCGCCCAGGTGGCCCGGGCCGCCTTCGTGGAGCGGCACGGCTACCTCCCGATCGACCTCGGTTGGTACGGCGGGGTCAACCAGTTCGGCTACAGCCTGCTCACCGCCGGCCTCGGCGCGACCCTCGGCGTACCGGTGCTCGGGGTGCTCGCCGCGCTCGTCGGCACCGCCGCGTTCGGGTGGCTGCTGGCCCGGCACCGGGCCCCGCGGCCGGTACTCGGCGGCGTACTGGGCGCGGTCGTGCTGGTCGGCAACCTGGTCAGCGGCCGGATCACCTTCGCCGTCGGACTGGCACTGGGTCTGCTGGCGCTCTGCGCGATCTCGGCGGAGCGTCCCGGCCGGCTGCTCAGGTTGGCCCTGGCGGCGCTGCTGGCCGCCACCGCGACCTGGGCCAGCCCGGTCGCCGGGCTCTTCGTCGGCCTGGCCGGCGGGGCGATCCTGCTGGCCGGCCTGCGCCGCGCCGACCCGCCGCCAGCACGTGCGACCGACGCGCATCCGGCCGACGTGGATCAGGACGACGCGCATCCGGCCGACGCGGATCAGGACGAGGCGCATCCGGCCGACGTGGACCGGGCTGGCATGGGCCGGCCGGCCGGGCAGCCGGCCGGGTCGCCGGGCAGGCGGCTGGTGGGTGGCTGGTGGAGCGACCGGCCGTTGGCGGAGAGCCTGGTGCTCTGCCTGGCGCCCGCGCTGGCACTGGTGCCGATGGCCCTGCTGTTCGGCAACGGCGGCACCCAGCCGTTCTCGGTCGAGTCGATGAAGGCGAACGTGGCGCTGGCGGTGGTCGTCCTCCTCGTGCTGCCCCGCCGGCTGCGGGTGCTGCGGATCGGCGCGCTGCTGACCGTGTTGCTGCTGGTCGCCGCCTACCACCTGCCGAGTCCGATCGGCTCCAACTCGCTGCGGCTGACGATGCTCTTCGCGGTGCCGCTGGTTGCCGCGTTCGCCGTGCTGCCGCCCCGGCTGGGGCGGGGCGGTGCCCGCTCGCCGGTCTGGTTGGCCGCCCTGCTGGCCGCGCTGGTGTGGTGGCAGCCGCCGGTGATGCTCGACGACCTCGGCCGGGCCGGCTCGGTGGAGACCTCCGCCCGGTTCTACCAGCCGCTGGTCGACGAGTTGGCCCGCCGCCAGCCGGTCGGCCGGATCGAGGTGGTGCCGCTGCGCGACCACTGGGAGTCGACGTACCTGCCGCCGGAGGTCCCGCTCGCCCGGGGCTGGGAACGCCAGGTCGACAGCGACCGTAACGCGATCTTCTACGCAGGCGAGCTGACCGCCGACCGGTACGCCGAATGGCTGCGCCGGGAGGCGGTGAGCCATGTGGCGCTCGCCCCGGACAGCCCACCGGACCGGTGGGGGCGTACCGAGGCGGCGCTGATCAAGGGTGACCTGCCGTACCTGCGGGAGGTGTGGCGTGACCCGACGTGGCGGCTCTACGCGGTGGTCGACCCGACGCCGCTGGTCGCCGCGCCCGGCCGGCTGCTCTCCGCCGACCAGGCCGCGGTCCGGTTCACCGTGGACACCCCGGGCGAGGTGACCGTCCGGGTACGATGGTCGCGCTGGCTGAGCCTGTCCGGTCCGGCCGGCTGCGTGGCCCCCGGCGACGCGTCGTCGGTGACGGTCCGCGCCCCCACGACCGGAGAGTACGAGCTGAGCAGCGCCCTCCGCCCGACCGGCCACTGCCGACCGGCGCACCCCTGACCGGCGTACCCGGGCCGGCCGGGGCTGCCCGTCGGGGCCGTCCGGCCGGTGCCGGCCCGGTGGCGTACGCCCACCTCGACACCGCCGCCGGCGTAGCTGGCAGCATGACGGGTGTGCCTCACCACCTCGTACGCTGGACCGGCCTGGCCGGCTCCGTCCTGCTCGCGCTCTCGGCGTTCCTCGGCGGCGCGCTGCCGTCGGCGCCGCTGCGCAGCTCGCCGGTCGTCATCTGGCAGGCCCGGTACGGCCCGCTGGTCCTGATCGCCTGGCTGGTCGGTACCGGCCTGTTGGCCTGGGCCTGGTGGTCGCTGCGCAACCGGGAGCTGTCGCCGCGCTGGGTGCTGGTCACCGCCGCGCTGTGGGTGTTGCCGATGGCGGTCGCGCCGCCGTTCGGCAGCCGCGACGTCTACGCGTACGCCTGCCAGGGGGCCAGTTTCATCAACGGGATCAGCCCGTACGAGCAGGGGGTCTCCGCGCTGCCCTGCCCCTGGCTGGAGACCATGTCCTACATCTGGCGGGACACCCCCGCCCCGTACGGACCGCTCTTCGTGATCATCGCCGGGGCGGTGGTCGGGATCACCGACTCGCTGACCGCCAGCATCGTGATCTTCCGGGTGCTCTGCCTGCTCGGGGTGGTGGCCACCGCGTACGCCGTGCCGCCGTTGGCCCGCCGCTGCGGCGTACCGGTGGGGCGGGCGCTCTGGCTGGTGCTGGCCTGCCCGCTGGTCGCGATCCACCTGGTCGGCGGCCCACACAACGACTCGCTGATGATCGCCCCCCTGGTCGGCGGCCTGGCGGTGGTGGCCAGCAACCGGGGACGACGGTGGCCGCTGCTCGGCGGCGGCGTGCTGCTCGGGCTGGCCGTCGCGGTCAAGGTCACCTCGGTGGTGGTGGTGCCGTTCGCTGTGCTCGCCGCGGTCGCTGGCCCGATCACCCTCCGTGCGCTGTTCCGGGACGGGCTTCCGGTGGCGCTCGGGGCCGCCGCCACCATGGTCGGCATCACCTTCGGCGGTGGGCTGGACTTCGGCTGGATCGGCGGGCTGACCACCGGTGGCGTCGCCGTCGCCTGGACCTCACCGCCGACGGCCGTCGGGCAGACCGTCAACTCGGTGGCCCAGCTCTTCGGGGCGAGCATCGACGCCATCCCGGCCGCCCGGGGGGTCGGCGTGGTGCTGCTGGCCGGCACGCTGGTGTGGATGTGGTTCCGGGCCTGGCACCAGGACCCGCTGCGCTACGCCGGCCTGGCCCTGGCGGTCACCGTGGCACTGGCCTCGGTGGTGCACCCCTGGTACTGGACGTGGCCGCTGGCGGTGATCGCCGCGACCACCGTCCGGTCGAACTGGGCCGCCCTGGTGGCGCTGGTCAGTCTTTTCATGATCCTGCCCGACGGGATCGGGCTGGCCCGGTACACCAAGATCCCGGGAGCGCCGCTGATGACGCTGGCGCTGATCCTCGGCGCGGTCGCGCTGGTACGGATGTTCCGCGCCGAGGACCGGCAGCGCGTCGAGGACCGACGCCGGGCCGAACCGGCCACCCCGTCCTGACCCCTGCCCGCTCCGCTGGCCGGCGTTGCCCGGGCGGAGTGCCTGGGCGGAGTGCCTGGGCGGAGTGCCCGGGCGGAGCGTTGCCTGGCCGGCGTGGGGCCGGGTCAGGCCGGGCCCCTCCGGCGGACCAGCACCCGGCTGTCGAGCAGGGTGCCGGTTTCACCGTCCGGGCCGGTGGCCTCCCGCGACGGTGCGTCCAGCCGTTCGGTCACCCAGTCGGCCGGGTCCAGGTCGAGCAGCGCCAGGATCTCCTCCGGGGTCAGGAACCGGTGCTCCGGATGGTGTCCCCGGGCCCACGGCGGGAACGCGCCGTGCTCGACGATCAACAGCCGCCCACCCGGGGCCACCGCCCGCGCGGCGGCGCGCAGCACCCGCTGGCGGGAGAACTCCAGCGGTGTCTGCAGGAACTGGGCGCTCACCAGGTCGAACTCGCCCGCCGGGAAGGTCCGGTCCAGGTCGTGCCGCTGGAAGTCGATCAGATCGGCCACCCCGGCCCGTACGGCCTCGGCTGCCGAGCGTCGCAGCGCGGTGATCGACACGTCGACCGCCGTCACCCGCCAGCCCCGCCGGGCCAGCCAGATCGCGTCGGCGCCCTCCCCGCAACCCAGGTCCAACGCGGTACCGGCCGGCAGCTCCGCCGCCTCCTCGACCAACCGGACGTTGGGCTTCCCGCTCCACCGCCGCTTCTGCTCGGCGTAGAGCGCGTCCCAGTACCGCGCGGTCTCCGGATCGATTGCCCCCGCCGCGTCCTCCTGGGCGGCGGCGTTCCTCCGGGCCACGGCGCGGTCGGTGTCCTCGGTGACCAGGTCCGCGTTGAGCTGCCCGCCGACCGTGGTACCCGCCGCGATGGCGACGGTCACCGTCGCGACCGGATCGGTCACGTTCCCGGCCACCCAGACCCCGGGCAGCGCGGTCGCCCCCCGGGGATCGGCCGGTACCCGGTCGCCGAAGACCGTGCCGGCCACCTCGAACTCCTCGGGAGCCAGGCCGAGCCCGGCGAGCAGGTCGGCGCGGGCCCGCAGCCGGGGAGTAACCGCCAGGGCCTGCCGGGCGACCACCTCGCCGGAGGCCAGCCGGACGCCGGTGAGCCGGTCGTCGGTCACCACCACCTCGGTGACCTCACCGGTGACGACCGTGACCCCCCGGGCGGCGAGCCGTTCGGCGTCGGTCGGCGACAACGCCGGCCCGGTGTGCGTGAACAACACCACGTCGTCGGTGAGCTGCCGGAACAACAACGCCTGGTGCGCGGCGGTCGGCCCGGTGGCGAGGATGCCGACCGCGCTGTCCCGGACCTCCCAACCATGGCAGTACGGGCAGTGCAGCACGTCCCGGCCCCACCGCCCGGCCAACCCGACCACCTCGGGCAGCTCGTCGACCAGCCCGGTGGTGAGCAGCAGCCGCCGGGCGGCCACCGACCGTCCGTCGGCCAGCGCCACGGTGAACCCGATCCCACCCGTCGGAGGGTCGCTCCGGACGGCCGAGACCACCGTGGCGTCGACCACCTCGACGCCGTACCGGGCCACCTCGGCCCTCCCGGTGGCGGACAGCTCGGCCGGCGGCACCCCGTCGTTGGTCAGGACGTTCTGCATCCGGCCGGCGGTGGCGTTGCGCGGCGTACCGTCGTCCACCACCAGCACCGACCGGCGGGACCGGCCCAGGGCCAGCGCGCCGCTGAGCCCGGCCGCCCCACCACCTATCACCACCACGTCGTACCCGTCTCGCATCGCTGTCTCCCTCACCTCGGTATCACTGCGGTGGATCCTGCGCTGATTACCGATGGAATGACAAAGAAAGTTGCCGGGATGGCAAACTCCCAAGGGTGGACGAAACTGATTCGGACGAGGTGCTGGTGGCGGTCGGGCCGCGCCTGCGGGCCCTGCGCCAGCAGCGGAGCGTCACCCTGACCCAGCTCGCGGCGGCCACCGGGATCTCGGTAAGCACGCTCTCCCGGCTGGAGTCTGGAGGGCGGCGGCCCACCCTCGAACTGCTGCTGCCGCTGGCCCGGTTCCACCGGGTGCCGCTGGACGACCTGGTAGGCGCCCCGGACACCGGCGACCCCCGGGTACGACCCCGGGCCATCCGCCGGCACGGGGTGACCATCCTGCCGCTGACCCGTCGCCCCGGCGGAGTGCAGGCTTACAAGATGATCTACCCGGCCCGGTCGGGGATGGGCGAGGTCGAACAGCAGGTGCACGAGGGGTACGAGTGGCTGTACGTGCTGGCCGGCCGGTGCCGCCTGCGGCTGGGCCAGCACGAGCTGGTCCTGACCGAGGGGGAGGTCGCCGAGTTCGACACCCGTACCCCGCACTGGTTCGGCAACCCGTACGACGAACCGCTGGAGATCCTCAGCCTGTTCGGGCCGCAGGGGGAGCGGCTGCACGTCCGCGCCCGCCCCGCGCCCACACCCCGCCGGTGAGCACCGACCCCGGTCCGCCGACGGCCGGTCGGGCCCGGTCGGCTCGGGCCCGGTCGGCTCGGGCCCGGTCGGCGCGCTGGGCCGGGCTGGTCGGCGCGGTGCTGCTGACCGGTGCCGGTTGGCTGGGCGGTGCGTTGCCCGGTCCACCACCGCCGGGACCCGTCGGCACACCGGCCGGCTGGGCGGCGGTGGGCTGCTGGGCGGCCGGCACCGTACTGCTGGTCGGCGCCTGGTGGTCACTGCGGGCGGGGGCGCCGTCGACCGGGTGGGCGTACCGCACCGCCGGGCTCTGGCTCGTACCGCTGCTGTTCGCGCCGCCGTTGGCCAGCCGGGACATCTACTCGTACGCCTGCCAGGGCTGGGCGTACGCCGCCGGGCACGACCCTTACACGACAGGGGTGGCGGCGGCCGGCTGTCCGTGGCTCGACTCGGTCGCCCCGATCTGGCGGGACACCCCCGCACCGTACGGCCCGTTCTTCCTGCTCCTCGCGGCGGCGGCCACCCTCGGCGGCGGCCTGGTCGGCGTACTCGTGGGCCTGCGGGTGTTGGCCGTGGTCGGGGTGTTGCTGGCCGCGCGTTGCCTGCCTGGCCTGGCCCGGTCCGCCGGCGTGCCCACCCGACGGGCGGCCTGGCTGGCGCTGGCCAGCCCGCTGGTCGGCGTACACCTGGTGGCCGGCGCACACAACGACGCGGTCCTGGTCGGCCTGCTCCTGGCCGGCCTGCTGGTGCTGGTCCGCCGCCCCGGTCGGCCGGTCCCGCTGCTGGCCGCCGGGGTGCTGCTCGGGCTGGCGGTGGCGGTCAAGGCGACCGCCCTGGTGGTGCTGCCGTTCGCCGCGCTCGCCGCCGTCGGCGGCCGGTACACCTGGCGGGCGCTGCTGCGCGACGGTGGCCGGCTGGCCGCCGGGGTGCTGGCCACCCTGGTCGGCATCTCCCTGCTGACCGGGCTCGGCCTGGGCTGGGTGGCCGGGCTGGCGCGCAGCGGCGACTCCGAGCAGTGGACGTCCCCGCCGACCGCGATCGGTTTCGTGATCGACTACGGCCTGGAGGCCGCCGGGGCTGCGGCCGGCGCGGTACCGGTGATCCGGTTCGTGGCGATGCTCCTGCTCGCCGCGTTCCTGATCGGCCTCTGGTGGCGGGCCTGGCGCTCGCTGCGCCGGCTGGACAGCGGTGGACAGCGGGGCGAGGACCGGCGGCGGGGTGAGGGCGGGCGGCCGGGCGAGAGCGGGCGGCCGGGCGAGGGTCGGCAGCGGGGCAAGAACCGGCGGCGGGGCGAGGGCGGGCGGCGGGGTGCCGTTGCGGCCCGGCCAGATGCGGACGGCGGCCGGTCGGGTGCCGTGCCGCAACGGTCGAGCCGGGACCGGGCGACGGTCCCGCGCGACGTGACGCGGGCCCGGCTGGCGCTGCTCGGGGCGGGGCTGGCGTTGGCCGCCACGGTCGTCCTGGCTCCGGTCTTCCACCCCTGGTACGCCACCTGGCCGCTGGCGGTGCTCGCCGTGGTGGCGACCCGGACCACCTGGTTCGTGCTGCCGGCCGCAGTGGCGTGCTTCCTCACCCTGCCCGACGGCACCACGCTGGCCCGGTACACCAAGGCCCCCGGCGCCGTAGCGATGACCGTCCTGGTGCTCGCCGGCCTGGTCTGGGCAACCCGCCGCCCCCGGGTAAGGAAGGGCCCCTTCTTAACGCCTTCGGTATAGAAGGGTTCCCTTCTTGCCGGAACCCATCCGCACGGCACCCGCCAGACTGGGGCCGCACCGGGCGGAGAGGACGGGCCAGCGTAATAGATCTTGGAGGGAAATGGCCCCTCCATCGGGGCCTCCCGTTTCCAAGATCTATCGTGCCACCGAGGTAAGCGAGCGCTACCGCCCCCGATCTCGCCACCCCGTCCCTAACTCGGGCGATGGCGCAGGATCGTGGAAGTGGTGGGGTCCGGGCGGCCCGAGGCCACCATTTCCTGGATTCTGTCCGACCTTGAGGGCTGGGGCCTCGACGCTGGGACATCGGGTCAGCCCTGGGTGGGTGACGTTCGGCCGGTGACGTAGGTGCCTTTGCCCTGCCGGCTCTGTAGCTCGCCGGTGATCTGGAGGAACTCGATCGCGCGGCGGACCGTGCCCACTGAGCACTCGTACCTCTCGACCAGTTCCGGTAGGGACGGCAGCTTGTCGCCCTCCTTGAGCTGCCCGGTCGCCACGCTCCTGCGGATGTCCTCGATGATCACGCGAAAGGTCGGAACGTAGCCCGTCATGAATCTATTCGACCAGACGGCGGGACTGATCGGGCGGGTCGTTTCGGGTAGGGTACCGGCAACGTCGCGTGCCGGTGGCAGACCGTGTCAGGCATGGAGGCGTCGAACGAGAAGGAGCACGACGATGATGCCGTCGTTCCCTTCGCCCTCCCGTGTCTGAGGGCGAGCGGGCCAGGCTGATCGCCTGGAGTCAGGAAATGCGTTCCGTCCACCATCGGCTGCGCGAGGCGCTGCGGGTGACTCAGGACGCGGTACGCGACGGTGTGGACGCCGAGCCGGCCACCCGGGATCTGTTGTTGTTCTGCCACGGGTTCTGTGCCGCGCTTACCGGCCACCACGAGGGCGAGGACCAGCATCTGTTCCCCGCGATCGCGGCGGCGTACCCCGAACTGCGCGACACCCTGCGGTACCTCAAGCAGGACCACTCGATGATCGGGCACCTGCTCGCCGGGCTGCGGGCCACCGTGGAACGAGCCGCTACCCCCGCCGAGATCGGCCGACATCTGGAGGGGGTCGCCGCGATCATGGAAAGCCATTTCCGGTACGAGGAACGCCAGCTCCTGTCGGTGCTGGAGACGCTCGCCCTGGACGCCGACCCACACGTGGTCCTCGGGCCGCTGTGACCGGGTGACCTGTACCGGCGCGACCTGAGGGCGGGTGATCCGTGCCCGCGTGATCCGTGCCCGCGTGATCTGCAGGCGGGTGACCCGTGCGGGCATGAGGTCGAGGGCCGACGGTGCGCTTGCGACGCCCCGGGCCGTGCTGAGCGCTGCCCGAGGCGGCGCAAGATGTGAGCAGGGGACCCTTCTCGACCGTATGCGTTAAGAAGGGGCCCTTCCTTCGCGCGAGAGACGGAGCAGGCCCCCCGCGGAACGCGGGGGGCCTGCTCCGTCGCAGCGTGTGTCAGCAGTCGAAGTACATCGCGAACTCGTGCGGGGTCGGGCGCAGGCGCACCGGGTCGACCTCGTTGGTCCGCTTCCACTCGACCCAGGTGGAGATCAGGTCGGGCGTGAAGACGCCGCCGTCGAGCAGGTAGTCGTGGTCGGCCTCCAGCGAGTCGAGCACGGCCGACAGCGAGCCCGGCACCTGCTTGACGTCGCCCCACTCCTCCGGCGGGAGGTCGTACAGGTCCTTGTCGATCGGCGCCGGCGGCTCGATCTTGCTCTTGATGCCGTCCAGGCCGGCCATCATCATCGCCGAGAAGGCGAGGTAGACGTTGGCCGACGGGTCCGGCACGCGGAACTCGACCCGCTTGGCCTTCGGGTTGCTGCCGGTGACCGGGATCCGGGTGCAGGCGGAGCGGTTGCGCTGCGAGTAGACCAGGTTGACCGGCGCCTCGAAGCCCGGCACCAGCCGACGGTACGAGTTGACCGTCGGGTTGGTGAAGGCCAGCAGCGACGGGGCGTGGTGCAGCAGACCGCCGATGTACCAGCGGGCGGTGTCCGACAGGCCGGCGTACCCGGTCTCGTCGTAGAACAGCGGCTCGCCACCGAGCCAGAGGCTCTGGTGGGTGTGCATGCCGGAGCCGTTGTCACCGAAGAGCGGCTTCGGCATGAAGGTCGCGGTCTTGCCGTTCGCCCAGGCCTCGTTCTTCACGATGTACTTGAAGAGCTGGAGCTGGTCGGCGGCGTGTAGCAGGGTGGAGAACTTGTAGTTGATCTCCGACTGGCCGGCGGTGCCCACCTCGTGGTGCGAGCGCTCCACGGTGAAGCCGGTGTCGACCAGCCGACGCACGATCGAGTCACGCAGGTCGGCGTAGTGGTCGACCGGCGGCACCGGGAAGTAACCACCCTTGTACGCGGTCTTGTAACCGCGGTTGCCGCCCGGCTCCTCGCGGCCGGTGTTCCACGCGCCCTCGATCGAGTCGATGTAGTAGAACGACTGGTGGGCGGAGGTCTCGTGGCGGATCGAGTCGAAGATGTAGAACTCCGCCTCGGCGCCGAAGTACGCGGTGTCGGCGATGCCGCTGGCCGCGAGGTAGGCCTCGGCCTTCTTGGCCACGTTGCGCGGGTCCCGCGAGTACGCCTCACGGGTGAACGGGTCGTGGATGAAGAAGTTGATCGCGACGGTCTTCTGCGCCCGGAACGGGTCCACGAAGGCGGAGGCGACGTCCGGGAGCAGGAGCATGTCCGACTCGTGGATCGCCTGGAAACCGCGGATCGAGGAGCCGTCGAAGGCGAGGCCGTCGGTGAAGACGCTGTCGTCGAAGGACTCCACCGGCAGGTTGAAGTGCTGCATCACGCCGGGAAGGTCACAGAAACGTACGTCGACGAACTTTACGTCCTCGTTCTTGAGGTATCGCAGGAGTTCCTCGGGATTGGCGAACACACGTCCTCCTGGCTCGTCCACGGGGCTGGGCTCCTGGCGACGCTATGACCGTACGGTTGCTCGACCGTGTCCTGGTTGTTTCTGCCGTGTTACGTCGCTCGCGGAGGGTCATCTGCGCCGCTCAGGCACTGTTCACTGTCCGTTCCGACGATACCGGCCGTAACCTGGGGGCGCGCGGCGGAGGTGCCGATCGGGTCGACGCCGCTACGACAGCGTCGTCACGGCTCACCGTGACGACGTACCCAGCGCACCTCGGCAGGCTGCCACCGGCGAAGGCCAGCCGCCGGTCCCGGGGTGCGTCCGGGCGTCGGCCCCGCACCCCGGGACGGCCGTGCGCCGACGGTTCAGCGTGGCCGGATACCCTTGATCGCTGTGACCACGCCGCAGCCCCCGGTGCCGCCCTCGGCGGACCCGTCGTTCGTCCCGCCGAGCCTGGGCCGTCGGTTCGGGGCCCTGATGATCGACTGGGTGCTCTGCCTGCTGGTCGCGACCCTCTTCGCCGACCCGCTGCGCGACGGTTGGCCACCGGTGGCCGTGCTGATCGGCGAGTACGGCTTCTTCCTCGGCCTCTTCGGCCAGACCCCCGGCATGTTCATCTGCCGGATCGCCTGCGTCTCCCACACCCACGGCGGCCGGATCGGGGTGCCCCGGGCGCTGCTGCGCGGGCTGCTGCTGGCCCTGGTGGTGCCCGCCGTGCTGATGGACTCCCAGCGTCGGGGTGTCCACGACCGGCTCAGCGACTCGGTGATCGTGTCCGCCCCCGCCCGTCGAAGCTGACCGGCGCACCGCCCGACCTCGCACCGCCTCGTCCCGCTCGTCCTAACCCGCGCCGTGGCTGACGGCGTGCCCGTCCGGCCCGTCGGTGGCTGGCGGCGTGCCCGTCCGGCCCGTCGGTGGCTGGCGGCGGACCCGTCGCGCCCCCGGTAACGACGAAGCCGGGTCCGTCGACGACGGACCCGGCTGCTGTCGGCGTACCCCCGAGGGGTTGTCAGCGGCCCCGGGACTGGCGGAAGGCGCCCTTCGGCGGCCGCATGTTCTTCGGGATCGCGCCCTTGGGTAGCTGCGGGCGGGCGGTGAGGGCCTTGAGCCGCTTGTCCAGGGCGTTGACGTCCTTGCCGCTGAGGTCGCGGGGCAGCCGCATCAGGGTCATCCGCAGTTTGCGGATCGGCAGCTCACCCTCGTCCTGACCGATCACGTAGTCGTGCAGCGGTGCCGAGCCGATCACCTTGGCCAGCCGCCGCTTCTCCTGCCCGAGCAGGCCACGGACCCGCTGCGGGTTGCCCTCCGCCAGCAGGATCACCCCCTGCCGGCCGATGACCAGGTGCACCATGTCCATCTGGGTGGTGGAGCTGACCGCCGGGGTCACCCGCCAGTCACCGCGCATGTTCTCCACGATCTGGGCCGCCGCGCCGGGCTGGCCCTCGGCGGCGTTCATCATCGCCTTGTTCGACCGGAGGTTCAGCACGATCAACACGGCGAGCAGGGTCAGCAGGATGCCCAGCGGCAGCCAGATCCAGCCCCAGAGGATCACCGCGACCACGGTGAGCGCGAGCGGGATCAGCACCGCACCGGTGGCCATCGGCGCGAACCAACGGTCCTGCTTGGCGGTGAACCGGAACACCATCCCGATCTGCTTCAGCCGCTGGCCGAACGAGACCTTCTCCTGCGGGGGCTTTGCCATGCGGCTGATTCTAGTGGGCGCCCCACAAGCCGTTGTCCCGTGCCCAGGGCCTGTCCCGCTCCCGCCGTACGCCGTCCGCCCCGCGCCCCCGCCCGCGCTCCGCCCTCCCCGGCCACCGGGGTGTGAGAAGGGGCTCCCTCTCTACCGAATGCGTTAACAGGGGGCCCTTCCTTACACCTCAGGCGGCGGCGCGGTGGGGGAGGACGGGGGCGGCCCGGCCGGTGCCGTGCTGGCCCGCGCCGGTCTGCTCGTGGCCGCTCTCCTCGTGGTACGACTCCTCGACGTTGACCGTCCAGACGTCGTGGGCGGTGCCGTCGAGGATGTTCGACACGGTGAGCATCGCGGTGAGCATCGAGTGGTCCTGGTTGTTGTAGCGGTGCATGCCGTTGCGGCCGACCGGGTAGACGTTCGGC
Organism: Micromonospora sp. WMMA1923; assembly: GCF_049179195.1. Taxonomy (NCBI): domain Bacteria; kingdom Bacillati; phylum Actinomycetota; class Actinomycetes; order Micromonosporales; family Micromonosporaceae; genus Micromonospora; species Micromonospora sp. WMMA1923. The sequence continues at coordinate 3,853,692 of NZ_JBMHLZ010000001.1, read as the reverse complement.
ACCGCCTCGGCCAGCCACCGGCGGATGGTCTCCACCGCCTGCTCGTACCCCTCGTCGTAGACCGGATAGGCCTTGGGCATCCGGACCACGTACCCGGCGCTGACCGCCTCCGGGTCGACCAGGCCGAGCCGGGCCAGCTCGGCGGTGCCGAGGGCGACCAGCGCGTCGTCGTCGGCCGACCACAGCTCGTCACCGACGTTGACGAAGTACTCCAGGCCGAGGCAGGTGAAGCCGTCCCGCACCAGGTACGGCGACCAGGAGCCGAAGTTCTGGATCCGGCCGACCCGTACCCCGGGGGTGTGCACGTAGATCCAGTTGTCAGGGAAGCCGGCGGTCGAGGGCACCACCAGGGCGACGGTGAGGAAGTCGCGGTAGCGCAGCGCGTCGGCGGCGGCCCGGACCGGCTCGGGCGCGGGCGGGTCCATCGCCCGGACCAGCGCGGAGATCGGCATGCTGGAGACCACGTGGTCGGCGGCGATCCGCCGGGTGCCGGTGGCGTCGGTGACGGTCACCGCCACCGCCCGGCCGCCGGCGCGGTGCACGGTCTGCGCCGGTGCGTTCAGGGTCACCCGGCCACCGGCCCGGGTGACCAGCTCGGCGCAGCGTTCCCACATCATGCCGGGGCCGTACTTCGGGTACTCGAACTCCTCGATCAGGCTGGTGATCGCGGTCCGGTCGCGGCTGGGCAGCAGCGCGTTGCGTACCGCGCCGGCCAGCGACAGGTTCTTGATCCGCTGCGCGGCCCAGTCGGCCTGCAGCTCGGTGGCCGGGATTCCCCAGACCTTCTCGGTGTAGGTCTTGAAGAACATCCGGTAGAGCCGGGCGCCGAACCGCGCCGACACCCACCCCTCGAAGTGGCTCTGGTCCGCCGGGGGCCGCAGCCGGGACCAGAGGTACGACCCGACGCAGCGGGTCGCCTCGACGACGCCCAGGTTGCGCAGGGCGTTACCGGCCTTGAGGGGATAGTCGAACAGCCGCCCCCGGTAGTGGATCCGGCTCATCCGGGGCCGCAGCAGGAAGTCCTCCGCCGCCAGGATCTCGTGCCAGAGCGCCGCCACCTGTGGCACCTTGGTGAAGAACCGGTGTCCACCGATGTCGAAGCGCCAGCCGTCGCGCTCCACGGTCCGACTGATCCCGCCGACCACGTCGTCCGACTCGACCACCTCGACCGAGGCGTCGCGTCGGGTCAGCTCGTAGGCGGCGGTCAGACCGGCGGGGCCGGCTCCGATGACGACGGTATGTTGCTGGGCCATGACTAAATTCATCATCTTCGAAACATGCCGGCAACCGGTAGATCGAGGAGTGGGACGCGTCACGCGATCTTGAGATAGATGCGGTATCCGTCCACCTCGACCAGCCGCAGCCGCCCCGCCGGTCCGACCGGCCCTTGCCCCGGCTCTTCGGCGGGGTGCCCCTCCGGCTCGCCCGGTCGCCCGGCCGGGTGGCTCGCCGCAGATTCCGCCGGGTCGGCCAGGTGGCGGTCCAGGGCCGCCGCGACCGGCGAGCCGACCGGGGCGACGAAGGCGGGTCGGGCCGCCGCCGCCACGAGCCGCCGGTACGGCCGGTAACGGTCCATCCCCGGCGACAGGTCGTCGGCCACCACGGCACAGACCACCTGCTCGCCGGTGGCGAAGGTCAACCGGTTGCAGGTCCAGTACGGCGCGAGGACGTGCCGTACCCCGAGGTCCCGTAGGGTGGCGACCAGCCGGTCGTGCCGCCGGGCCTCCGCACGGGCCGCCGGCACGGTGGCCACCGCGCCGACCGTGGCCACCGCCGCGCTACCCACGGTCGCCCCCAGCACGACGACCGCGACCCCCCGGACGGCCGCCGGCCGCCATACGTCGCGGACGGCCGCCGGCCGCCATACGTCCCGGCCGGCCGTTGGTCGCCAGGTGTCCCGGCCGGTCGGCCGCCGTGCCTTCCGGGTGCCGGGGCGGCGGGCCGCGGTCCACACCGGCCAGAGCAGCGCCGGCAGCGAGACCAGCAGGCAGGACAGGTACCGGGAACTCTCCACCGGGGTCAGTCCGGCCGCGCTGCTGACCGTGTACGCCGCCAGGGTGCCCACCGCACCCGCCAGCAGCGCCAACCAGAGCGCCGCCGCGGCCCGGACCGCCGGGTCCCCGGCACGGCGCAGCGTACGGCCGGCGCTGACCGCGGCGACCACCAGCAGCACCGGGAAGGCCGCCGTCCACCACAGCTGCCACGGCGCGCAGTGACCCGGCGAGCAGAACCCCATGCCCAACGGTGGCCCCAGCACCAGCCCGCCGTGCAGCCGGTCGACCCAGCCGGCGGCCTGACCGGCGCCGCCGGCGGTCAACACGGCCGCCAGCGGATTCCGGCCGGCCCGGACGCTGTCGACAAGCAGCGGCGCGGCACCGGCCAGCACGGCGGCGACCAGCACCGCGCCGGCCGCCCCGCGCAGCTCCCGCCAGCAGCGGGCCGCCAGGACCACCCCGAAGGCCACCAGGTACGGCAGCAGCAGCGGATCCACCCAGATCATCAGCCCGGCGACGAACCCCCAGGCCGCCCAGCGCGGCAGCCGGCGACCGGTGTCCCCGGCGACCAGACCGAAGGTGAGCAGCGCCAACGCCGCCACCGCCGGCCCCAGCTCCGGATAACCGCCGCCGGCGATCAGCTGGTTCTTGACCGCCCGGTCGGAGCCCAGGGCGAGCAGCGCCAACACCAGCACCCCGAACCAGCGGTCACCGGTCAACCGCCAGGTCAGCCGCCACAGGAGCACGAGCAGCAGCAGGTACGCCGCCAGGGTGGGCAGCCGCAGGGCGAGCACCGACGGGCCGGTCAGCGCGAGCAGCGGCGCGGCCAGCCAGGCCTCCAGGGTGCCCATGTAGGCCTGGCCGTAGAAGAACACCGGGAAGTGCCGGCCCTGCCCGATGTGCAACGCGGCCAGGCCCATCGTCGCCTCGTCGCTGTTGGTCGGCGGTGCCCCGTGCAGCACCAGGCCGACCCGGTACCCGAGGCCGGCGACCACCACGCCGAGGGCCAGCACTGTCGGCAGCGCCGACCGGTACGCCGACCACCGGTCGGACGACACTTCGGACGCCTGCTGGCGTACCCCCGTACTCATGGGGGTGATCATTACAGGGAGTGAGTCTCCCGGTTGTCCCTTCGCCCGGCGGGTCGGATCCGGCGGTGCTCAGGCGGAGACGGCCGGGCTGCCCTCGCGGGCGTCCAGGGCCTGGCGGTACAGCCGACCGGCCCGGTACGACGAGCGCACCAACGGCCCGCTCATCACCCCGGCGAAGCCGATCTCCTCGGCCTCCTCGCGAAGCTCCACGAACTCCTCCGGCTTGACCCAGCGGGTCACCGGGTGGTGCCGGGGGGTGGGGCGCAGGTACTGGGTGATGGTGATCAGCTCGCAACCGGCGGAGTGCAGGTCCCGAAGGGCCTGGGAGATCTCGGCCCGCTCCTCGCCCATGCCCAGGATCAGGTTGCTCTTGGTGACCAGCCCGTCGGCGCGGGCGTGCCGGATCACGTCCAGCGACCGCTCGTACCGGAACGCCGGCCGGATCCGCTTGAAGATCCGGGGCACCGTCTCGACGTTGTGCGCCAACACCTCCGGCCGGGACCCGAAGACCTCGGCGAGCTGCTCGGGGACCGCGTTGAAGTCCGGGATCAGCAGCTCCACACCGCAACCGGACCGCAGGGCGTGGATCTGCCGGACGGTCTCGGCGTACAACCAGGCACCGCCGTCGGGCAGGTCGTCACGGGCGACCCCGGTGATCGTGGCGTACCGCAGACCCATCGCGGCCACCGACTCGGCGACCCGGCGGGGCTCGTCGGCGTCGAACTCGGCCGGCTTGCCGGTGTCGATCTGGCAGAAGTCACAGCGTCGGGTGCACTGGTCACCGCCGATGAGGAAAGTGGCCTCCCGGTCCTCCCAACACTCGTAGATGTTGGGGCAGCCGGCCTCCTGGCACACCGTGTGCAGCCCCTCGCGCTGGACCAGCCCGCGCAGCTCGGTGTACTCCGGGCCCATCTTCGCCTTGACCTTGATCCACGGCGGCTTGCGTTCGATCGGGGTCTCTGCGTTGCGTGCCTCGATCCGGAGCATCCGCCGCCCCTCGGGGGCGACCGTCGCGGTGCGCGCGGCCTGCTCGGTCGTCGGCGTGGAGTGCGAGATCGTCACAAAACCGAGCCTACGCCGGTCGGCGGCCGTCAATGCACGTCGGGCGACGGCCATCACCTCCCACCCCCTGTGACCCCCACCACCCCCCAGCAGTAAGGAAGGGCCCCCTGTTAACGCATTCAGTAGAGAAAGGAACCCCTCTCACGTCGATGGGGCACCCTGGCGGGAAGGCGGGGGCGACGTTCGCGAGTCGCCCCTGGCGGGCAGGCGGGGGCGGACGTCCGTGGGGCGTCCCTGGCGGAATAGCGGGGACGGACGTCCGCGGGGCGGGCGGGGGCGGATGGCCCTCGGACGCCCTAGCGGACAGGCGCGGGGCGGATGCCGCCCGGGATGTCCCAGCGGACGGGCGGGGAGTGCACGGGCGGGGTGGTATCCGGGGGAGGCTCAGGCGAGCAGAGTGGGCAGGTGACGCTCGACCACCGGCAGCGCGTCGGCGATGGTGACCGGGCGGCCCAGCTCGGCGCTGATCGAGGTCACCCCGGCATCCCGGATGCCGCACGGCACGATCCGGTCGAAGTACGTCAGGTCGCAGTCGCAGTTGATCGAGAAACCGTGCAGGGTGACGCCGCGCGCCACCCGGATGCCGATGGCGGCGACCTTGCGGGCCGGGCCGCGCCCGTCGGCCGGCACCCACACCCCGCTGCGCCCCTCGATCCGGTCGGTGACCAGCCCGAACTCGGCACAGACATCGATCAACAACTGCTCGGTACGCCGTACGTAGGCGACCACGTCCACCGGGTCGGGTAGCCGCAGGATCGGGTACCCGACCAGCTGCCCGGGACCGTGCCAGGTGATCTTGCCGCCCCGGTCGACGTCCACCACCGGGGTGCCGTCCATCGGTCGGTCCCATGGCTCGGTGCGCTTGCCGGCGGTGTAGACGCTCGGGTGCTCCACCAGCAGCACCGTGTCGGCGCTGGTGCCGGCCACCACGGACTCGTGAAGCCGGCGCTGCTCGTCCCAGGCGGCCTGGTAGTCGAGCTCCCCGACACGGACGGCCGTCAGGCCGGAAGACGTCACGGTCACGCCGCCCAGCCTAGTCCGCGACCTGCCCGGCTCCACCCGTGAGCCGCCTCACCACCGGGGAATCCGACTGCACCTGCGGCCGTCCCGCCGCAGCGCGGCTGTGAGAGGGGTTCCCCGCTATACCGAATGCGTTAACAGGGGGCCCTTCCTTACACCTGCCAGAGCCAGACGTCGGCTACGCGTTGCGGTTTGCCGAGCAGTGCCGTCGCGGTGCGGCGCAGCGCGTCCACGTCGATCGGGTACTTCGCGCCGTGTACCCGGTCGGGCAGCACCACCGCCTGCACCCCCCAGTAGCGTAGGTCGGCGCGGGACATTTCGACGCTGCCCTCGGTGATGATCGGCACCAGGCCGGTCCGGCCGGCCTGGTCCATCAGGGTGTCGAAGGTGCGTGGCGGCGGGCCGATCCGGCCCCGGCCGTCGGGTCCGCCGGGGCCGAGGAAGAAGCCGGCCGGCAGGGCGAACTCTCCCTGCCGGTGGGCCAGCGCGTACGCCTGCCAGCGCTGCCCGTCGGGGGTGACGTCCAGCGGCAGCGGGATCGGGGTGAGCACCCCGCCGGGGGAGACGTACTCCCGCCAGGTGCCGGCGGTGATGAAGGTCGGGATCGGCTCCCGTTCGATGGTCAGCAGCGGCAGGGGCAGCAGCGGCAGCAGCGCGACCGCGTACCCCACCGCCCAGGCCGGCCGGGTCCAGCGGTGCCGGCCGGGGTCGGTGCGCAGCTGGTCGATCAGGTACGCCAGCAGCAGCCCGATCACCGGGGCCACCACCAGGGCCAGCCGGGACGGCAGCGCGGCGTTGACCACCGGCAGCCGACCGAGCAGGTCGAACGGCAGCGGTACGTCGTACCGGTGGCCGTTGAACTTGATCTGCGGCCCCCAGGAGAGCACGGTGAAGACCACGGCGGTGCTGCCCAGCGCGGTCAGGGTGGCCCGCCGGGCCGGGGTGGCCCGCCGCCACAGGGCCACGAAAGCGGCTACCGCGAGCACCAGCAGCGGTACGCCGAAGAAGGAGTTCTCCTCGGTCGGGTTCGGCGCGAGCCCGGTCTCCAGCCCGGCCGCGCCGGCCACCGACCGTTGCGGGTACGCGCCGAACGCCGCGATGTCCTCGGCGTGGATCACCGGGTCGAAGCCGGTGCCGTGGAACCGCTGCGGCCCGGCGAAGTGCAACCACAAGGGGTACGAGAGCAGCACGCCGGCGGTGACGGCGGTGATCCCCAGCCCGCGTAGGAAGTTCGGCAGCGCCATCCGCACCTCGCCCCGGCGGGCCGGGTGCAGCGCCCAGACGCCGACGAAGACGCCCAGCGCCAGGGCGGTGAAGAAGAGCCCCTCGGCGGCGATGGAGAAGGCGACGGCCACGGTGACGCCGAAGAGGATGCCGTTGCGCAGCAGGTGCTCCGGCCGCCGCAGCGCGAACAACCGCCAGATCAGCAGCGGTACCAGCCATCCGGCGGTCCAGTTCAGGTGGGCGTTGGCGTGCGAGACCATGCCGGGGGAGTAGGCGATGAACAGCGCGCCGACCCCGGCGGCCAGCCGGCTGCCGACCAGGTGCCGGGCGAGCAGCCAGTACCAGGCGAGCGCGGTGGCGGCCAGGTTGAGCGTCAGGATCACCAGGAACGACACCGACGGCCCGAGCAGGTACGTCACCGGGGCGAAGAGCACCGCGTACACGGTGACCGAGGTGTTGACCGCCAGGTTGGCCCCGTCGGGCACGTTGATCAGGTACGTGTAGAACGGGTTCTGCCCGTGGGTCAGCGCGTGCGCGCCGTAGGAGAGCAGCCACTCGAAGAACGCCTGGTCGCTGGAGTTCACCGTGACCGCCCGGGTGTCCGGGCCGCGCCACAGGCCGCTGGTCACCCAGAGCGCCAGCGCCACCGCCACGAGCACCACCAGCAGGTCGACCCGCCGGTCCCGGGTGCTGGTGGCCGGCGGCGGCGACGGGTCGGTGACCAGGGACGGGGAGGTCGGCACGCAGCGGACGTTACCAACCGGAGCTGGACAGCCCGGTCAGACCCGGCCGATCCGGTGGCGACGGCGCTGCCCGGCGGACAGGGCCAGCCGGGTGGCGTGGTGGCCGTCGGGCAGACCGTCCTCGTTGCCTACCGGCGGCCGGCGGGGCGCTGGGAGGAGCTGCCCGGTCGGTGGGAGGAGCCGCTGGGGCGGTGCGAGGAGCCGCCGGGTCGGTGGGAACGGCGGGACGGGTCGGTCACCGCCAGGTTCTCCTCACTGACCCCGGCGGAGCTGACCGCGTAGGAGACCATCTCCGCATAGAACGCCTGGGCGGCGGGCGAGGGCTCGGTCTGCCGCTCGTCGTACTGAGGATCGATTCGGTAGCGGCCAGCGGTGGAGGACGCCGCGGTGTACTCGGTGCCGGCGCGTGAGCTGTTCCCGTCGGAAAGGTAGGCGCTTTCCGAATCCGAATCCGAGGCGTATCCGTGTTCGGTTCTCCAGGCGTCTGCCCGTCCCGCGTTGGGCGAAGGCGGCGGGGGCACGTTCGCCCTGGCGGCGGCCACCTCAGCGGTGGAGAAGGGGATGGGGATGCTGTTGTTTCTCATCGCGTTGCGGACCTGATCCACGAAATGCCGGGTGGTCTGTTCGACCGCGGCCCGCTCCGCGATCACGGTGTGGAAGGGGATCGTGGGATCAAGGTAGGCCCGGTTCTCCAGGTTGGCCAGGTTTTCTCGGGCAATCGTCAACCGGTCATAAAAACTAAGGATTGCACGCATGACAGTCCTCGCCTGGCCCGGTTCCAGGTTGGCGACCAGGTACCTGTCCGAATCCGGCAGGAGCGCTTCCAGTTCCTGCCGATCCGCTGACTCTTGCCGTGGGGCCATCGTCGTCTCCCGCTGTCGGATGATCGGACGATCTCCCTACGTCCGGGCGGGGCTGACTGTTCAGATCGATGTCGGCCGGGACCTCGCCGTCCTCGGCTGGACCGTCACTCGTCGTGCAGGGCGGCGTGCAGGGCCGAGGCGAGGTCCGGGTGGCGGTACTCGAAGCCGGCGCCGCTGAGCACCCCGGGCAGGACCCGGGTGCTGGTCAGCGCCTCCTGGGCGAAGCCGCCGAGGACGACCTTCAGTGCCAGGGCGGGGATCGGGACGATCGCCGGGCGGTGTAGCTGCCTGGCGAACTCCCGGGTGAACTCGGCGTTGGTTACCGGGGCCGGACCGACACCGTTGACCGGCCCGGCCAGGTCGTCGCGGTCCAGCAGGAACACCGCCACCGCCAGCCAGTCGGCCATCGAGATCCACGGCAGCCACTGCCGGCCACTGCCCAACCGGCCGGCGACCCCCAGCTTGAACGGCAGCAGCTGTGGCTTGAGCAGGCCACCGTCGCGGTGCAGCGGCAGCCCGGTACGCAGCCGTACCACCCGTACCCCGGCATCCTCGGCCGGTCGGGTCGCGGCCTCCCACACCCGGCAGACGTCGGCCAGGAAGCCCTCACCCGCCGGGGCGTCCTCCTCGACGACCCGGTCACCGGTGTCGCCGTACCAGCCGACGGCGGAGGCGTTCAGCAGCAGTTTCGGCCGGTCGGCGGCGGGCAGCCCGGCGATGGCGCGGGCCAGCGTACCGGTGCTGTCCACCCGGCTGGTCCGGATCAGCCGCCGGTAGTCGTCGGTCCAGCGCCTGTCGCCCACCCCCGCGCCGGCCAGGTTGACCACGGCGTCCGCCTCGGCCACCACCGCCGGGTCGAGCTGCCCGGCCGACGGGTTCCACCGCCGCTCGTCACCGGACCGGGCCGGCCGCCGGACCAGCCGGGTGACCTGGTGCCCGTCCGTGCCGAGCCGGTCGACCAGCCGGGTGCCGAGGAAGCCGGACGCACCGGCCATCAGGATCCGCATGTCTCCATCTTCGTGCACGACACCGCCGACGGATGCGTCGACCGCGCCAGCGACTCCAACCCCGTCGACCGAATGCCCACCGTGGGGAGGGCGCTCGGGATCAGCGGACGGTCGAGTCCCACGTCTTGATGGTCCGGTCGACGTCGTCCACCAGCCGGGCCCAGCTGTCGAGCCGTACCACCGGACCCTGGGGGTCGAGCCGTTCCAACAACTGGCGACGGTGCTGGTTGAACCGCTTGCCCACCGCCTCCCGTCGTCTTCCACCGGCCTCCGACGCCCTGACCAGGCAGGTGCGGAGCAGTTCCTTCGGATCCGCGATCGACTCCACCTGGTGGTGCTTCGGCAGTCCCAGATCGACCCTGCCCCGGGGGTTGCCGGCCACCTGGCGAATGGCCGTCTCGTCGAGCAGGAGCCACGCTTCGGTCATCCGCACCGGAATGACCGGTACCAGTGCCGCCGTACCACCGATCGGCTGGACCGCCGTTCGGATCTCCTGCTGCCGGGCATGATGCCCGGCGTTGTCGGCATCGCGGTGCACGACGATGAGGTCGACCGTCCCACCTACCAGTTTCAGCCCGGCCTGAACCCGGGACCTGACGTCCTTCGACACCTTGGGCAGCAGGGAGTAGTCCGGTTTGCTCAGCCGCACGCTTGCTCCGGCACCGACGAACAGCGACTCGACCAGGTCGGCCAGGGGCAGGTCCGAGGTGCCTTCGGACACGAACAGTCCGGAGTACGGGCGATCGGTCATTCCGCGATGTCCAGGGGGAGGCTGAGCTGTGCACCGACCGGGGCGGCGAGGTACGCGAGGACGTCGGCCTTGGAGAAGGTCGCCGTGTCCGCTGCCGCGCGCCAGGTGCCGTGGAACGGGAGCAACGCGAGTGAGCGGGTCACCTGACCGGTCGGACCGGGCCGCGGCCGCACGTCCGCCAGGAGCAGGTCGGCGGGATCGCAGAGACGTACCAGCCAGGGCGAGTGGGTGTTGACGATGACCTGACGGAAGGGGTTGTCCCCGCCAGGCGCCCGGCGGGGATCGACCGCCAGATCGCGGACCAGGTCCAGCATGGCGGGAACGTTGGCGGGGTGGATGCCGTTCTCCGGCTCCTCCATGCAGACCAGACCCGTGAAGCGGGGATCCTCCAACAGCACGCAGAGCGCCAAGAAACGAAGCGTTCCCTCGGAGAGCGCCCGGGCGGGCAACCGCAGGTCCCCCCGTTCTTCGAGAAAGAGCGTGAACACCTCGCGGATCTGGTCGAGTTCGACGGTGACTCCGGCCACCGCGACACCGGCCAGGTCCGACAACCGGTCGGCGACCCTGGCGTACACCGCTTCCGGGTCGATCTTCTGGTCGTCGCCACCGGATTCCTGGGCGATCCGGTGCAGCGTCGCTGCCAGGTGGGCACCGTCGGTGCCGAGCGATCGGGGCGCGGAGAAGCTGTCCGGAGCCCGTAGCGCGGAGGGTTCCAGGGCCAACCGGTGCCAACTCTGCATCTCCCGGCGGGCGGCCAGGATGGTGGGGTAGTCGTTCGTCGTCACGGTGCTCAACACGGTGCGCCCGGCCCGAGCTGCAGCTCGCGGCTGTGGTTTGCCGCGACTGCCACCGTCGCCGTGCACGTTGATGACGGTGCCGGACTCGCGGAACTCGGTGGAGAGGAACGGTCCGCCACGTCGTTCGCCGCGAATGACCGCGTTGCGGAACCTGCCGGCGCTGTGCGGGAAACGGAGGTGACGTGGCGCCTCGCCCCGGGTGATGTGCCGCAGTTCTTCGCCGAAAAGGCTCAGCCGGCCGATGCTGCCCTCCCGGGCGGGCGGTTCGAAGCCCAGCGTCACCTCGTAGCGCAGGAAGGTCGTGCTGGCCTGCGCCGGGCTGCCCAGATCGTCCTCGACCTGCTCCGGCACGATCATTTCAGCGGCGAGCGTTATCCGGTGCTGATGATCGCGGTAACCGTCCCAGAAGAGGTCCCGTGGGTCGCCGCCGCGCAGCCCGGACGCTCCCCGGACCCGCTGGGAGGCCTCCACGAGGGTGTCGCTGGCCAGGTAGCTGAGGAACTCGATAGCGTCGAAGATGTTCGACTTGCCCATGCCGTTGGCTCCTGCGATGCAGGTGAACGGGCCGAACTCGATCGTCACGTCGAGTAGGTTCTTGAAGCCCTGAACCTCCAGCCGGGTCAGCATGATCCGAGCTTAGTCAGCCGGGTGAGCCGGCTCCCCGAGGCTGTCACGGCGTGGCGGACTGGTCGGTGGGCTGGTCCGAGGCTCCGGAGGTAGGTGTCGGTGGGGGAGCGGCCACCGGTGGCAGGCGGCGGGCCCAGCCGACGAAGCGGTCGAAGAGGTGCCGTGGGTCGGGTGCCCCGGCGGGATCGAGGGTGTAGAGCTGCTCGTCCGCCTCGTGCAGCAGCAGGCTCAGGTAGACGATCAGGGCGGTCCGGTCGCTGGCGTACTCCTGGCTGAGGGTGAGGCGGGCGGTGGCGCAGGGCCACGGCGCGGCGCAGGACCGGCACAGCCAGAGCGGCCGCAGTGGCAGGTGCCCGCCTCCGTCGGCGCGCCCGGTCGTCAGCGACCCTCGGTTGTGCCCGGTCACCAGTGACCCTCGTTCGGGCGTCCGGTCCGGGGCGTCCGGCCCGGGTGCCACCGGGGACGGGGCGCGGGGGTCGGTGGCTCGGTCGGCACGGCGGCGTGCCGGTCGGGGCAGGTGCGCCAACGCAGTCCGCACGAGCACCAGCGCCGCCAGTTCCGCCAGGTCTGTCGGTGGATGGGAGCCAGGAGTACGGGTTGCTGCCGCCGACGTGGTCGCATGGTGCTCTCCCTCCGGAAGGTGGTGCGTTCGGCCTGAGGTGGTGCGTGTGGCCTGAGGGTGGTGCGTTCGGCCTGGCCGCGGACGGGTCCGCCGCCGGAGCCGGGTAGGTGGGCGGGGGTGGCGGACCGCGGGGTGGTCGATGGGGCACCCGGCCGACCCCGGGGGTGAGGCCGGCCGGGTGCGTCCTGCAGGACGGCCAACTCCGGGTGTGCAGACCAGGGAGCCGGCTTGGAGCCAACTTATACTTAGTACTGCTCATAGGTCAACGACCTAGTACCACTTACTTGTCGGGAGAAGGGAAATCGTGATCAGATGGCGGGGCAGACCAGGGAGCCGCCATGCCCGCCAAACCGAAGTGGGCGCAGCTCGCGGAGTTGATCCGTGGGCAGATCGCGTCCGGAGAACTCCATCCCGGCGACAAGTTGCCGTCGACGGCGCAGCTGTGCAAGGAGCATGGCGTGTCGGCCGGGGTCGTCAACCACGCGATGATCGTGTTGAAGACCGAAGGGTTGGTCGAGGGGGTGCACGGGCTCGGTGTGTTCGTCGCCGAGCGATCCGACACCTGACCGCCCCTCGCCGGACCCGCCCGACCGGGGCGGGGTCGACGTCGGGGGTTGATCGACTCGGTTGGGTAGAAATGGCGGTGTCCGAGGCCGTTTGATGCCGCCATATCGGCTCAACCGAGTCGATCACGAAGACATCGCGCTGCCGGTGCACCTCGGGCCGCGCCGTGCCACCTCGGGCCGCCGACGCTGACCGAGGGCTCAGAGGCGGGGTAGGAGCGGGGTGAGCTGGTCGAGGGCGTCGGCCCGGACCACGAAACGGGTGATGCCCCAGCGGCGTTCGTGTCGCCGTACCGCCGAAAGGATCTCGTCCTCGGTGCCGATCAGGACGTACGGGCAGGCGAGCAGCTCGTCGACGGTCAGCCCGGTGTCCCGGGCGAAGTCGGCGGTGGCCGCCTCGGCGTCGTCGGTCACCGCGCAGAGCTGCACCAGCGCCTCCATGGCCGGGGGTACGCTCCGTCCGGCCGCGCCCTCGGCGACCAGGGCGAGTTGGGCCTCGATGTCAGCCTCGCGCCAGCGTACGTCGTGCTGGTAGCCGTCGGGTCGGGTCCGGCCGGCACCGCTCAGCCCGACCACGTCGGCGTGCCGGCCGGCCCAGCGCAGCAGCCTGGAGTTGCTGGTGCCCACGGTCAGTGGGATGCGCTCCTGCACCGGGCGCGGTGCGGTCAGCCGGGCGGCCCGGACGGTCAGCTCGGGGGTGTCCACGGTGACCTCCGCGCCGTCGAGCAGCTCCCGCACGGCCCGGGTGACGGCGGTGAAGCGGCGGACCCGGCCGGCCACGTCGGGGCGCTCCCGGCCGAGGGCGTGCCACTCCGCCGGGTTGTGCCCGGCGCCGAGCCCGAGTCGGGCCCGCCCGCCGGAGATGAGGTCGAGGCTGGCCACGTCGACCGCGAGCGGCATCGGCTCCCGGATGCCGGTGTTGGCCACGTACGGGCCGAGGCCGATGGTGGAGGTCACGGCTGCGGCGGCGGCCAGGGCGACGAAGGGCGCGGCGATGGCCCCGGGATGGTCGGCGCAGTGCAGCGTGTCGAAGCCGGCGGCCTCGGCCCGGCGGGCCGACGTCAGCAGTTCCTCGGCGTTGTCCGGCCTGACCTGGAGGGAGAAGGTGACCATCGGATCAGCATGCGCCGCCGAGCGGCCAGCGCCCAGACCTTCTGCCGACGGCAGAGCCCTTACCGCTGTTCGTCGTGCCAGCGTTGCCGCCACTCGGCCTCCCGCGCCTCGTGGGCGGTGCGCTCGGCCAGCACGGCCTCCCGCAGCGCGGTACGGGAGTCGGCCATGGTCACCACCTCCAGGGCCACCAGGGCGACCGTGACGACGGTCAGCAGCACCAGGGCGGCCAGCGCCGGCAGCCGGTCGGCGACCGGGATCAACACCGCCAACAGGACTACCGCGCCGGCCCGCAACCAGGTGAGGGTGCGCAGGGTACGCAGCTGGAAGAGCATGTTGCCGGCCAGGTAGCAGATCACCCCGCCGTAGAGCAGCGGGACGCCGGGTCCGGGCAGTGGCTCGCCGATCGGTGAGGGGCGTGGCGCGGCGAGCCAGTTCAGCATCTCCTCGGCGCCGAGGGAGAAGAGCACCAGTCCGGCGATCATCGGCAGGAAGAAGTAGACGTAGGCGTCCCGGGCCATCCGTACCCGCGGCGGTCCCAGGGTGGCGTGCAGGGCGATCCGGGCCGCCGGACCGATCACGTCGAAGTGCAGCCACCAGAGCGTGGCCGCCAGCACCAGACCGAGGCTCGCCGAGACGATCGCCGGCCAGGTGACCGGCCGGCTGGCCAGGTTGCTGCCGACACCCACGGAGATCACCGACTCGCCGAGGGCGATCATCAGGATCAGTTCGTACCGTTCGGTCCAGTGCTCGGCCGAGGCCACCCCGGCGCCGGCGGTGCCGATCAGCAGGCCGGTGCCGTACTGGATGAGGATCACGGTGGCCCAGAGGCCGTCGCGGACCAGTCCGCCGGTCTCCGATGCGTCGACGTAGAGCGGCACGAGCGCGGCGGCGAGCAGCAGGCCGGTGCTGACCACCAGCTCCGGAGCGAGCCGCCGCAGGCGTCGGCGCTCGGCCGCCTGGCCCCGGCTCACGTGCCAGAGCACCCAGAGATGGACGACCCGCAGGACCAGGTAGCTCAGGGCGACGGTGAGCGGGCCGGCCAGCCCGTCCTCCTCCTTGTTGTCGATGGTCTGCGGCACGGACAGGGCGAAGGCGAACAGGGCGGCCATCCCGACCACCATGACCACCGGTACGAAGCCCTCGCCGAGGCGTACCCGGGTGGCGACCACGCTGTGGATGACCCAGCACCACCAGAGCACCGCCAGCACCAGCAGCGCGTGCAGGAGGGTGTGGCCGCTGATGTGGGTGGCGGTGGAGCGGACGATGACGAAGAACGAGAAGACGAAGACCAGGTCGAAGAAGATCTCGAAGCGGTCCACCCGGGCCCCGGGCGCGATCGCCACCGCCGGACCCAGGCTCCGCCAGCCCCGGTTGCCGCCCACCGTACGAGTCTGTCAGCGACCGGTCCGTCTCCGGGGCGGTTTCCGGCCGGCCCACCGCGACGGCGACGGGCGCCCCGGTCGGTGTGACCGGGGCGCCCGTCGTGGCGGTGCGTGGGTGTTACAGGCCCAGCTCGGCCTCGAAGTTGCCGGCCTCCAGCCGCTCCTTGACCGCGACCAGGAACCGGGCCGCGTCGGCGCCGTCGATCAGCCGGTGGTCGTAGGACATGGCCAGGTAGACCATCGACCGGACGGCGACGACCTCACCGAGCTCCGGGTCGTTGACCACGACCGGCCGCTTGACCACGGCACCCGTGCCGAGCATCGCCGACTGCGGCGACGGCACGATCGGGGTGTCGAAGAGGGCACCCCGGCTACCGGTGTTGGTGAGCGTGAAGGTCGCCCCGGCGATCTCGTCCGGGCTGATCTTGTTGGTCCGGGTCCGCTCGGCCAGGTCGGCGATCCGCTTGGCGATACCACCCAGGTTGAGGTCACCGGCACCGTGGATGACCGGCACCATCAGGCCCCGCTCGGTGTCCACCGCGATGCCGAGGTTCTCGCCCTCGGGGTAGGTGATCGTGCCCGCGTCGAGGTCCATGCTGGCGTTGACGATCGGGTACGTCTGCAGCGCCTCGATGGCCGCGAGAGCGAAGAACGGCAGGAACGACAGCTTGACGCCGTGCCGCTGCTGGAACGACGCCTTCGCCTGGGCCCGCAGCTTGGCGACCCGGGTGACGTCCACCTCGACCACGGTGGTGAGCTGCGCCATCTCGTGCAGCGACTGCTGCATCCGCTTGGCGATGGTCGCCCGGATCCGGGGCAGCTTCTCCGTGGTGCCCCGCTTGGCGCTGGGCTGCGGCTTCGCCGCCGGCTTGGCCGGGGCCGCCGCGGCGGCCGGCTGGGCGGCCGGGGCCGGAGCGGCCTTCGCCGCCTTGGCCTTCTCCGCCGCCTCCAGCACGTCCTGCTTACGGATCCGGCCACCCACGCCGGTGCCGTTGAGCGAGGACAGCTCGACACCGTGCTCGGCGGCGAGCTTGCGTACCAGCGGGGTCACGTAACCGGCGGCCTCGCCGTCGCCGCCCTGGCCGCCGGCGGTCTTCGCCGGCGTCGGGGCGGGCGGGGTCGCGGCCTGCTCGGCCTGGGCCGGCTGGGCCGACGTCTCGGCCTCGGCCGACGGCTCGTTGTACGACAGGCCCGGGGTGGGCTCCTCGACCGGCTTCTCGGCGGCCGGCTCCGGCTTCGGCTCCGGCTTGGCCTCGGGCTCCGGCTTGGTCTCCGCCTTGGGCTTGGCCTCGGGCTCCGCCTGGGCGGGGGCGGCACCGGCGGTGCCGATCACGGCCAGCTCGGCGCCGACGTCGGCGGTGTCGTCCTCGGCGACCTTGATCTCCAGCAGGGTGCCGGCGACCGGCGAGGGGATCTCCGTGTCGACCTTGTCGGTGGAGACCTCCAGCAGCGGCTCGTCGACCTCGACGGAGTCGCCTACCTGCTTGAGCCAGCGGGTGACCGTACCCTCGGTGACGCTCTCGCCCAGGGCCGGCATCTTCACCGCGGTGCCCTCGCCCGACGGCGCCGGGGCGGCCTGGCCCGCCGGCTCCTCGACGGCCGGCTGCTCCGCCTCGGCCTGCGGCTCGGCGGCGGCCTCCTCGGCCTGCTCGGCCGGGGCCTCCTGCTCGGCGGGGGCCTCCTGCTGCGCGGGCGCACCGCCGGTGGACTCGCCCTCACCGGCGATGACGGCCAGCTCGCTGCCGACCTCGGCGGTCTCGTCCTCACCGACCACGATCCGGCTCAGCACCCCCGCCGCGGGCGACGGGATCTCCGTGTCGACCTTGTCGGTCGAGACCTCGAGCAGGGGCTCGTCGACCTCGACGGTGTCGCCCTCCTGCTTGAGCCAGCGGGTGACGGTGCCCTCGGTGACGCTCTCGCCGAGCCGGGGCATGGTGACCGATACCGGCATATCCTTCAGACTCCTTCGTTCCCTGGTGGGGTCATCGCCCGTCGCCGGACGCCGCGGGTTGGCATTGTTCAGGCGTGCGAGTGCAGCGGCTTGCCGGCCAGGGCCAGGTGCGCCTCGCCCAGGGCCTCGTTCTGCGTCGGGTGGGCGTGCACGAGCTGCGCGACCTCGCCCGGGTACGCCTCCCAGTTGTAGATGAGCTGGGCCTCGCCGATCAGCTCACCGACCCGGGCGCCGACCATGTGCACGCCGACCACCGGGCCGTCCTCGACGCCCACCAGCTTCACGAAGCCGGCGGTCTTGAGGATCTGGCTCTTGCCGTTGCCGCCCAGGTTGTAGTTGTAGGTCTTGATCTTGTCAGCGCCGTACTTCTCCTTGGCCTTGGCCTCGGTGAGGCCGACCGAGGCCAGCTCCGGCTCGGAGTAGGTGACCCGGGGGATGCCCACCTCGTCGATCACGGCCGGCGTCTTGCCGGCGATCTCCTCGGCGACGAAGATGCCCTGCTGGAAGCCCCGGTGGGCGAGCTGCAGGCCGGGCACGATGTCGCCGACCGCGTAGACGTTCGGCACGCTGGTGCGCAGCCGCTCGTCGGTCAGCACGTACCCGCGGTCGGTCTTGACGCCCTGCTCCTCGTACCCGAGGTCGGCGGTGTTGGGGCCGCGGCCGACGGCGACCAGCAGCAGCTCGGCCTCGACGGTCTCCCCGCCCTTGATGGTGAGCTTGACGCCCTTGTCGGTCTTCTCGACGGTCTCGAAGGGCTTGCCGACCTTGAAGTTGATCTTCCGCTTGCGGAAGGCCCGCTCCAGCGCCTTCGAGGACTCCTCGTCCTCGGCGGCGACCAGTCGGGGCAGCGCCTCGACGATCGTCACGTCCACCCCGAAGGACTTCCACACGCTGGCGAACTCGACGCCGATCACGCCGCCGCCGAGCACGATCGCCGAGGCGGGAACCCGGTCCAGGGTCAGCGCGTGGTCGCTGGTGATGATCCGCTCACCGTCCACCTCCAGGCCCGGCAGGCTCTTGGCGTACGACCCGGAGGCCAGCACCACGTTGCGGCCGGTGTACCGCTTGCCGTCGACCTCGACGGTGTCCTTGCCGACCAGCTTGCCGGCGCCGGCCACGAAGGTGATGTTCTTCGCACCGCCCACCAGGCCCTGCAGGCCCTTGTACAGCCGGGAGACCACCCCGTCCTTGTACGAGTTGACCCCGGCCATGTCGATGCCGACCAGCTCCGCCTGGACGCCGAACTGCGCCGACTCCCGGGTCTGGTCGGCGACCTCGGCGGCATGCAGCAGCGCCTTGGTCGGGATGCAGCCGTTGTGCAGGCAGGTGCCGCCGAGCTTGCCCTTCTCGATCAGGGCAACCTTCAGGTCCAGTTGGGCGGCGCGCAGCGCTGCCGCGTAGCCGCCGCTGCCTCCTCCGAGAATGACAACGTCGAAGGTCGCGTCGTTCGGCTCGCTCACACTCAACTCCCAGGTCGCGTCGCTGCTACGAGGGGGCATGCCAGGTAAACGGGCATACTCGCCTCGGTCATCTTGTCACCACCGGCTGCCGGGCGCGTAGTGAGGTGCCCAACGACACGTCCACGACACGTACGCTTGGTCCGGTCCGTGGTGACCGAACTGGGGAGGGATACCGTCGGTGGCGCTGTTCCGACGACGCAAGCAGGCCAGGCCGGAGAGCCGCGACCGGACCGCCGACCGGGCCGATCTCGAGCACCTGGCGAACTTCGTCCGCAGCCGGCGGGGGGTCGAGGCGTTCGTCGAGCCGAAGACGACCGTCACCGAGACCACGGTGATCCTCATCGCCGACGACGGCGAGTGGACCCGCCGGCGCATCGACGGGCCGGACGGCGCCCGACGCTTCGCGTACCAGCTGGGCATCCCGGTCTACGACGTGCGCATCATGGGCTACCCGCAGCGGATGCGCGACTACAACGAGCGCCGCAAACGCCGCCCCGACCGCTACTGACCCCCTCCGGAGGTAAGGAAGGGCCCCTTGTTAACACCTCTGGGTGAGAGGGGAACCCTTCTATACCGAAGGCGTTAACAAGGGGCCCTTCCTTACACGTCAGCCGTGGGTGGCGACGTCCTCGATGAGGGCCAGCAGGGTGCGGACGGGGACGCCGGTGCCGCCCTTGGTCAGGTGCCCGGTCGGCTCGCCGGTGTGGTAGCTCGGCCCGGCGATGTCGATGTGCGCCCAGGCCACCTCGTCGGTGACGAACTCGCGCAGGAACGTGCCGCCCTGCAGCATGTGCCCGGCCCGGTCCATCCCGGCGTTGACCTGGGAGATGTCGGCCACGTCGGAGTCCATGCCCTTGCGCACGTCGTCCGGCAGCGGCATCGGCCAGGCCGGCTCGCCGACCTCGTCGCCGGCGGAGCGGACCCGCTCGCACAGCTCCGGGGTGCCCATCACGCCGGAGATCCGCTTGCCGAGCGACACCACCTGACCGCCGGTCAGAGTGGAGGTCTCGAAGAGGTAGTCGCAGCCGTCCTCGCAGGCCCGCGCCATCGCGTCGGCCAGGATCATCCGGCCCTCGGCGTCGGTGTTGAGCACCTCGACCTTCTTGCCGTTGTACATGGTGATCACGTCGCCCGGCCGGTACGAGGTGCCCGAGGGCATGTTCTCCGCCATCGGCAGGTACCCGGTCACCGCCACCGCCGGCTTCAGCGCGGCCACCGCCAGCATGGTCGCGCCGACCGCGGCGGCCCCGGCCATGTCCGACTTCATCTCCCACATGCCCTGCGACGGCTTGATGGAGATACCGCCGGTGTCGAAGGTGATGCCCTTGCCGACCAGCGCGACCCGCTTGCCCGAACCGCCCTGCTCCGGGGTGTAGGTGAGCTTGACCAGGCGCGGCGGGGCCTCGGAACCCTGACCCACCGCGACGATGCCGCCGTAACCGCCGGCGGCCAGCGCCGCCTCGTCGAGCACCTCGACGCCGAGCCCGGCCGAACGCGCCGCATCGGCGACCACCTCGGCGAAGGCCGGCGGACGCTTCTCGTTCGGCGCGGTGTTCACCCAGTCCCGGGTGAGCCGGACCGCACCGGCGACCGCCTGCGCGCGGGTGACCTCCGCCTGGGCGCCGGCGTCACCGGCGTCCGGCACCGCCACCAGCACCTCGGCCACCGGCTCCCGGCGGCTCGGCTGCGGCCGGGTGCGGTAGCCGGCGAAGCGGTAGCCGCCCAGCAGCGCGCCCTCGGCCACCGCCCGCAGCGCGGCCGGGGCGTCGGCGTCGTCCGGCAGCGGCAGGGTGAGCGCCACCCGCGCCGCACCGGCCAACGACCGGACGGCCGCGCCGGCGGCCCGCCGCAGCGTCTCCGGCGCCGGAGCGGCCCCGGTCGGCTCGGCACCGAGGCCCACCGCGGCGACCAGCGGGGCGGTGACCGTGCCCAGGGTGGCCAGCTTGATCACCTCACCGGGGGCACCGGTCGCGCCGAGCAGCGCCAGGGTCTCGGTGAGCCGGCCGTCGAACGCGGCGGCGATGCTCTCCGCGCCGCTGGCCAGCAGCAGGGTGCCGGCGGGGCCGTCGGTGGCGTCCTGCTCGCCGGTCTGGCTGTGCAGGCCGATCACGATCGCGTCGACCGGGAGTTCGGCGGGGTCGGTGTCGACCAGGCTCAGGTTGGTGCTGGACGATGTCAAGGCAACTCCGGACGGGCCAGGCCGGTCGCGGTTCGTCGCGTACCGGCGGAGGGTTTGTCTCCGGCGCAACCTACCCGCCGGAGCGTGGCCACGTCCGGCCCACAGGCCGGAACGGGTCCCGCCGATGCTAACCAGATCGCCGCGGCCGGTAGCGTTGGACCATGACCCAGGTGACCCCCGACGCGGCCGCGACCCGGCTGCGTCGTTCCCCGTTGCACGAGCGGCACACCGCTCTCGGCGCCAAGTTCGCCTCCTTCGGCGGCTGGGAGATGCCCCTGGAGTACGCCGGCGGCGGCGTGTTGAAGGAGCACACCGCGGTCCGCGCCGAGGTGGGTGTCTTCGACGTGTCGCACCTGGGCAAGGTGCGCCTCACCGGGGCGGGCGCGGCCGTGTTCGTCGACGCCTGCCTCAGCAACGACCTGGGCCGGATCGCCCCCGGTCGGGCGCAGTACACGCTCTGCTGCGACGAGGCCACCGGCGGGGTCGTCGACGACCTGATCGCCTACTGGTACGCCGACGACCACGTCTTCCTGATCCCGAACGCCGCGAACACCGCCGAGGTGCTGCGCCGGCTGCATGCCGCCGCGCCGTCGTCGGTCACCGTCACCGACGAACACGAGGCGTACGCGGTGCTGGCCGTGCAGGGCCCCCGGTCGGGCGAGCTGCTCACCGCCCTGGGCCTGCCCACCGGGCACGACTACATGAGCTTCTCCCCGGCCCGCCTGGGCGCGGTCGAGCTGACCGTCTGCCGGACCGGCTACACCGGCGAGTTGGGCTACGAGCTGGTGGTGCCGGCTGCCGACGCGGTGGCGGTCTGGGACGCGTTGCACGCCGCCGCGCCCGCCCCGCGCGCCTGCGGGCTGGCCGCCCGGGACACCCTGCGCACCGAGATGGGGTACCCGCTGCACGGGCAGGACCTGTCACTGGAGATCACCCCGGTGCAGGCCCGCGCCGGCTGGGCGGTGGGCTGGGACAAGCCGGCCTTCTGGGGCCGCGCCGCGCTGCTCGCCGAGAAGGCCACCGGCCCCCGCCGTACGCTGCGCGGCCTGGTGGCCGTCGACCGGGCGATCCCGCGCGCCGGGATGAGCGTGTACGTCGGCGACACCTGCGTCGGCACGGTCACCAGCGGCACCTTCTCGCCCACCCGCAAGGAGGGCATCGCCCTGGCCCTGCTGGACACCGCGCCCGGACTTGCCGACGGCGACCTGGTGGAGGTCGACATCCGGGGTCGGCGGTCCCGGATGCGGCTGACCCGACCGCCCTTCGTCGAGCCCTCGGTGCGCTGAGCCGCCAGGCCGGGTGCGCTGAGCCGCCAGGCCGGGTGCGCTGAGCCGCCGCAGCCGGGTGTGCTGAGCCGCCACGGCCGGGGCGGAAGCCCCGGTCCGGCCGGCCGTCGGGCTCAGGGGGTGGGGCGGTCGCCGGAGTCGAGGACGGCCTGGGTCCAACCGCCCTCCAGCACGCCGGTGGCGCCGAGCACCGCCCAGTCCACGACGTCGTCGGCGGCCACCACCACCGTTGCGCCGATGCGCACGCCCGGGTCGCTGTGGGCGTCGCTGGCGCTGGCGCCGACGATCCGCTCCGGGGAGTCCCAGGAGGTCACCCCGGCCCAGACGAACTCCGGACCCTCGTCGCCGGGCAGACCGTACTTGACCACCAGCTGGGTCTCGGCGGGCAGGTCACCGGCGAGGAACCGGGCGCGGGCGTCGGCCAGCCCGGCGCGGGCGGTGGCGATCGCCTTGGTCATCGCGTCACCGGGGCGGGTGTAGCGCACGTCGGGCTGGATACCCGCGAAGAGGGTGGCGCAGGCGGCGGCGAAGTACCGCCCGTCCGGTCCGGAGTGCCCGGGTGGCGGGCGCAGACTCAGGAACGAGTCGGCCTCCGGGTCGGTGGCCGGGTCCAGCTCCAGGCGCAGCAGCACCGGCGCGGTCGCCCCGTGCTGCTCCGGGTTGCCGTAGGCCACCGCGATGTCGTGGCCGGTGACCGTGGCCAGCACCGGCAGCTGCACGAACGCCGGCACCTCGGCACCGGCCAGCCCCTCGGTCCAGTCCCGCAGCAGCCGCCGGGCCGCGCCGGTCATCACCGCTCCCCAGGCCCGGGTGAGGTGGTCCGGCACCCCCTGGGTCTGCAGCTCCAGCAGCCCGAACCGGCGCAGCCCCTTGGTGGTGAACCAGAGACCCTCGGCGTCGGAGGAGTACGGCACCAGCACCCAGTCGACCAGCCGGACCCGGCCCTGCTCGTCGGGCAACGACCGCAGTGCGGTCGCCGGGTCGAGGAACTGCAGACCGAAGACGTCGACCACGTCACCGTCGACCGATTCGGCGATCGCGGCGGCCACCGCCCGCGCCGCCCACTCGTGCGCCGGTGGCCAGCCCGGCCGGTACTGCGCCTGCACCACCACCAGGTGACTGGCCTCGGCCAGCCGGGCCAACTGGGCCTCGGTCGCGCCGAACGCGCTGAGCAGATCCGGCGGGAGCTGGGGGAACTCGGCGATCGACCGGGTCTCCACCGACATCAGCGGGCCGTCCAGCATCTGCTGGGCCAACCCCCGCACCGGCTCGGCCAACCGGTCGGCCACCGCGGCCACCGCCGACTTCGTACCGACCCGCGGCAACCCGACCATCGGTACCAGGTACGTCGCGGTGAGCGACTCCGGCACCGGTACGGGCAGGAAGTCGTCCGTGATGAGCATGTCGTCCCCGATCGTGGCGCACCGGTGCTGTCCAACCGAAACGCTACCCGCCCCGGCGCGCGGCGCTCAGCCGGACAGCACCAGTCCCAGGTAGACCAGGGTCGAGGTGACCTCCACGCCGGCACCGAGCACGTCGCCGGTGATGCCGCCGAGGCGACGTACCAGATGACGCAGGAGCAGCAGCACGACGGCGAGCGCGGCGATCACGACCAGTGGCCCCTGCCACGGCCGCCCCGGCACGGCCACCGACGCCAGCACCGCGACGGCGACCGTGCCGACGACCGGCGCGACCGGGCCGACGGTGCCGGCGACCAGCGCGCCCAGCCCGTCCGGTCGGGCCGCCGGCACCCCCCGCCGGCAGGCCACCGTCACCGCGAGCCGACCGGTCGCGACGGCCACCACCACCGCCGCGAGGCCCGCCGGCGCCGACCGGCCGGCCAGCTCGGCCAGCGCCGCGGCCTGCACCAGGAGTACGACCACCAGGGCGACCACCCCGAACGGGCCGACGTCCGGCTTCTTCATGATCTCCAGCGCGGCCGGTCCGGGCCGGTACGAGCCGAGCGCGTCGACGGTGTCGGCCAGTCCGTCCAGGTGCAGCCCCCGGGTGAGCAGCGCGGCGCAGCCGAGGGTCAGCCCGGCGGCGATCAGCGGCGAGGTGAGCGGGGTGAGCGCCAGCAGCACCCCGCCGAGGGCGAGACCGAGCAGGGCACCGACGGCCGGGGCCAGCGCCATCGCGACCCCGGCGGTCGCCCGGTCCACCCGCCCGCCGGGCACCGGCAGGACGGTGAAGGTGCCGACGGCCAACCGGAGACCGTCGACGTACCGGGACCGGCCGGTCACCGGCGGGTCAGCCGAGCGGCCGGCCGGATCCGGCCGGCCCGGCCTGCGTCGGCCCGGCCTGCGTCGGCCCGGCCTGCGTCGGCCCGGCCTGGTCGGGGGTGGTCTGCGCCGGCCCGGTCTGCCCTTCGGCGGTGGTCGCCGGGCCCGGACCGGTCGGCTCCGGCTCGACGAAGTCGCGGAGGTCGTCGCCCGGTGGCAGGTCGGCGGGGCCGGTGCCGGTGACCGGCGGCGCGGTCACCGGCTCGTCGCCGGACGACCCGTCGCTGCCCGGCTGGTCGCCGGTGCCCGGCCCGTCGGTGGACGGTGCATCGGTGCCCGGCCCGTCGGTGGACGGTGCGTCAGGGGCGGCCCGGTCGGCCGGGTCGTCGGTGTCGGCCGGGCGGGTGGGCAGGCCGGCGGCGAGGGCGAGCACCGAGCGCAGCAGCGGCAGCACGGCCAGCGCGTTGGCCCCCTCACCGAGCCCCATCCGCAGGTCGAGCAGGGGGCTCAGGCCGAGTACGTCGGCGGCGAGCGTGACTGCCGGATGGCCACCGGCGTCGGCCAGCAGACACCAGTGCCGGGACTGTCCGGCCAGGTCCCGGCCAACCATGCCGGCGGCCAGGCCGACCGGCCCGTCCAGCAGCACCGGTAGCCGGCGTGCGGTCGCGCCGAGCAGGATCCCGGTGGCCACGGCCACGTCCCCGCCGCCGAGTTCGGCCAGGATGTCCTTGGCACCGCGCGGCGAACGACGGGTCCGGTGCATCGCGTCGCGGACCGCCGCGCACCGGCGCATCCACGCCGCGTCGTCGATCTGCCCGTCGGCGCCGACCACCCGGCCGAGCACGGTTGCCGGCTCCGCGCCGGCGGTCGCCGCGAGCACCGCCGCCGCCGCCGCGTCGGCGCCGGCCCCGCAGGATCCCAGCACCAGCAGCTGCACCCCTGCCTCGGCGGCCTCCTCGGCCAACTGCCAGCCGAACCGCAGCGCGGCCTCTACCGTCTCGGCGGTCAGCGCCGGCACCTGCTCCATCGGCGCGGCCGTCGGCACGTCGACCACCTGCACGGCCGCCCCGGTCTCGGCGGCCAACCGACCGAGCACGCCGGTGCCGTTCTCGGCCTGCTGGGCCCGTCGACCCGACTCGCCGGGCACCGTGCCGGCGGCGGCCCCGCCCTCGTGCTCGCCGTTGAGCAGCACCAACCGGACCCGCTCCCAGGCGGCAGGCGTCGGGGTGCCCTGGGTGGCGGCGGCGAAACCGACCACCCGCTCCAACACCCCCAACCCCGCCCCGGGTACGTCCAGGGTGGCGAGCCGCTCGACGGCCTGCGGCCCGGCGTAGTCGTCGGGCATCGGCAGCTCCATGCCCGGCTGGATGACCAGCCCGGTGGCCAGCACCGGCAGGCTCATGGTCGGCGCGGCCCAGGTCGCCCCGCCGGTGCCGGTGCCCGTCCCGGCGTCCGTAACCGCCGTACCCGCTTCTGGTGCGACCGGGACGGACGTCGCGTCCGCCGGCACAGGTGCGTGAGGCGGCGGCGTCGCGTCCCGGGGTGCCGGTGCGGCGGCGCGGTCCGCGGTGGGCAGGCCGACGGCCTGCGCCGAGGCCGGCTCGGCCGCCGCCGGGACAGCCTGCGCGGGCAGCACGACCGGGCCCGAGGTGCCGGCCGGCTTCAGCCGGCACGGCTGACCGGCGACCACCAGCACGACGGTGTCACAGGCGTCGGCGACCGCCCGGTTGGCCGCGCCGAGCGCGTCGGTGAACGCCCGGCCGATCGGGGTGGTCGGCACCAGCGACAACCCGACCTCGGGGCTGACCAGCACGATCCGGGCGGCGCAGGTACGGATCGCGGTGGCCAGCTCGTCGATGGTGGCCGTGTCGTCCGCCGGCTGGTGGGCCGGGTCGAGCAGCACCGTCACCCAGCCGCCCAGGTCGTCGACGAGCAGCGTCTCGTGCGCCTCGGCCGCGGAGACCACATCGGCCAGCCGACGCGGGTCACTCGCGGTCTCCTCGGTACGCCAACCGCCCGGCCGGCGACCACGGTGGGTGGCCAACCGCTGCGCCCACTCGGCATCCTCCGGATCGCCCTCGGCGGAGGTGGCCAGGTACCGGACGGTCGTCGCCTCACCGACCAGGGACTCGGCGAACTCGGACTTGCCCGACCGGATACCGCCGAGCACCAGGACCTTGTTCCACCCGTCAACGGACATGTGCGTACCTTAGATCCCCCCGACCGGGCAGTGACGTCGAGGTACGCCCGCCCGGACCGGAACCGGGGCCGGTCGACACCCGGTGGTCAGTGTCCGTACCGGTAGTCGTTGGGGTTGACATCGGCCGGCTTCGGGTCCTGCTGCCAGGCGCCCTCGCCCGGTCGGGCCTCCAGCGCATCGACCAGTTCCTCCCGGTCCATCGCCTCGGTGCCCTGGATCCCGCCGCGTACCGCGATCTTCCGCAACTGCTCGGTGTCCATCTCCGGTAGTGGCTGCGCCATCTCGTCCTCCCTCGTCCGGTCGGGGCCCACGTCTCGCTGCGGCCCCACTGGTCACCTACCCGCCAGAACGACCGAGGAACACCCTGGACGGCAGGGCCGTCGGCCCGGCCTCTCCGGGGCCCGGGCGGCCACCGTCGGGCCGATCGGTTGCCGGGCGACTACGCTGGCGGGGGTTCGTCCCGGCGGGACTTTCAGCGGCGAGGGGAGACGCGGCATGGCGTGGAGCTGGCGGTACGAGGGCACGGACGGTGCGTCGGTGGACGGACCGACGGAGACGTTCAGCAGTCAGGCCGACGCCGAGTCCTGGGTCGGTCAGACCTGGCGGGAGCTCGCGGCGTCCGGCGTCACCTCGGTCACGCTGACCGAGGACGACCGGGTCGAGTACCGGATGAGTCTGCAGCCGACGGCGGAGTGATGGCGTACGACCGTCCGGGCGACGAGGCGTTGGTGCTCGGCGTACCCCGGGCGGCCCGGCGCCCCAGCCCGATCTTCCTGGCCCTGGTCGCGATCTTCGTGGCCTGCGCGGTGCTGGCCTGGCACCAGGTCGGCAACGTCCGGCTGGCCGTCTTCGGTTTCGTGGTCTCCGGCTGGTTGGTCTCGCTCTGCCTGCACGAGTACGCGCACGCGGTGGTCGCCTTCCGGGCCGGGGACCGCAGCGTCGCCCACCGTGGCTACCTCACCCTGAACCCGTTCAAGTACACCCATCCGCTGCTGTCGGTGGTGCTGCCGGTGGCGGTGGTGCTGCTCGGCGGCATCGGCCTGCCCGGCGGCGCGGTCTGGGTGGACCGGCACGCGATCCCCGGACGGCTGCGGCACACCCTGGTCAGCCTCGCCGGCCCGGCCACCAACGTGCTGTTCACCCTGGTCCTGGTGGTGGTGCTGCGGATCGGCACCGGCACCGGCGGGTCGATCGAGTTCTGGGCCGGGTGGGCGCTGCTGGCGTTCCTCCAGTTGACCGCCAGCGTGCTGAACCTGCTCCCGGTGCCCGGCCTGGACGGCGGCAACATGCTCCAGCCGTGGCTGAACCCGCAGTGGCGGCGGATGTACGACCTCTTCGCCCCCTTCGGGTTCATCCTGCTCTTCGCCCTACTGTGGAACCCGCGCATCGGCGGATGGTTCTTCGACGCGGTGTTCGCCCTGGCCGACCTGCTCGGCCTGCCGCCCTGGCTCTACGCCACCGGCCTCGACCTGATCCGGTTCTGGCAGAGCTGACCGGCTGTTCCGGGCCGGCCGGGCCCACGCCGTGGCGTTCCCGGCCCGGTGCGTGGCTGACCGGGCCGGGAACGCTCGGGAGGCGACGGTCAGGGACGCTCGGCCGGGCTCTCGGTACGGGCCGGGTCCCGCTCGGTGACCGGGTCGGTGATCTCGTCGATCGCCTTGATCAGCTCGGCGTCGAGCTTCACCCCGGCGGCCTTGACGTTGTCCCGTACCTGCTCGGGGCGGGACGCGCCGATGATGGCCGAGGAGACGTTCG
Organism: Micromonospora sp. WMMA1923; assembly: GCF_049179195.1. NCBI lineage: Bacteria > Bacillati > Actinomycetota > Actinomycetes > Micromonosporales > Micromonosporaceae > Micromonospora > Micromonospora sp. WMMA1923. The sequence continues at coordinate 3,825,780 of NZ_JBMHLZ010000001.1, read as the reverse complement.
GGTTCTGCAGCACCCAGGCGATGGCGAGCTGCCCCAGGCTCAGTCCGGCCTGCTCGGCCAGGGGCTTGAGCCGCTGCACCCGGGTCAGCACGTCGTCGGTGAGCAACCTGGCGATGAAGCCCGCGCCGGACTTCTCGTCGGTGGCCCGGGAGCCGGCCGGCGGCGGCTGGCCCGGCAGGTACTTGCCGGTGAGTACGCCCTGCGCCATCGGCGAGAAGACGATCTGCCCGATGCCCAGCTCCGTGCTGGTGGGCACGACCTCGGCCTCGATGACCCGCCAGAGCATCGAGTACTGCGGCTGGTTGGAGACCAACGGGATGCGCAGCTCCCGGGCCAGCTCGTGGGCCTCGCGGAGCTGCGACGCCTTCCACTCCGAGACGCCGATGTAGTGCGCCTTGCCGGCCCGTACGACGTCGGCGAACGCCGTCATCGTCTCCTCGAGCGGCGTGTGGTAGTCGTACCGGTGGGCCTGGTACAGGTCGACGTAGTCGGTGCCCAGCCGGCGCAGCGAGCCGTCGATCGACTCCATGATGTGCTTGCGGGACAGGCCCCGGTCGTTGCGCCCCGGTCCGGTGGGGAAGAAGACCTTGGTGAAGATCTCCAGCCCCTCGCGACGCTCGTTGGCCAGCGCGCGGCCGAGTACCTCCTCGGCGCGGGTGCCGGCGTACACGTCGGCGGTGTCGAAGGTGGTGATGCCACTGTCCAGGGCGGCCCGGACGCAGGAAACGGCGGCCTCCTCCTCGACCTGGGAACCGTGGGTGATCCAGTTGCCGTACGAGATCTCGCTGACCATCAGGCCCGAGCGGCCAAGGTGTCGGAATTCCATGTCACCGACCCTAGCCCGGTCGGTGCGGGCCTTCATCCCGTGCCGGTGGCGGGCGCGGGTCAGAGGACCGGGGAGGTGTCGGTGAGCAGCCGTTCGATCTCGGCCGACACCGCGCCCCGGTCCCGGTGCACCGGATCGATCAACCGGGCGCCGCGCCGGTCCAGCGCGCCCCACCGGCTCACCCCGTCGCCTACCAGGAACGCGACCGGGTGGATGAGCAGCACCGGGTGGGCCGGGGCGACCACCAGCCGCCCGGCCCGGTCCACCACACCACGCAGCCCACCGCGTACGACCACGGCCAGGCCCTCGTCGGTGAAGCCGTCGACCTGACGGCCGTCGCTGCACTGGGTGCTGAAGCCGTCGTACCGGGTGGGCACCACGAACTGACCGGTGGCGTCCACCGCACCCCAACCCGGCCCCCGGCGGACCACCGCCAGTCCGGCCCGGAACGGGTACACCTGGTCGAAGCCGTGCGGCACGACCACCTCGCCGGACGGGTCGATGCCCAGCCAGGAGCCGGAGCCGTCCGGCGACACCCAGGCCCGGCCCCCGGCGAACGGCCGGACCGCCTGCCAGGACGTCTCCAGGACGGGGACACCGCCCCGGTCCAGCAGCGTCCAACCGGCCGAGCCCGGGCGCCGGACCCAGGCCATCTCCTCGTGGTACGGCTGCGCCATGGCGTAGTCGGGCGCGATGACGAACTCGCCGTCCGGGTCGACGTATCCCCAGCGCTCGTGGTCGGCGTCCGGAGCCGGCACCGGCGGTCGCGGCCGTTCCAGGATCTCGTGCCGATCCCGTGGGTACGGCCCGAAGCCGCCCTCGGCCGCCCGGTCACGTACCGCGTCGAGTGCCACCCCGATCCGGCCGCTCAGTTCGGCGTCGCCGTCTCCACGCAGGTCCAGGGCCTGCTCGAAGTGGTGGCAGGCCTCCATCAGCCGGCCCTGGTCGTAACAGGAGCGCCCGGCGTGCTCGTGCATCGCCGCCCGCAGCCGGGCCGGCAACTCGGGAGAGGCGGCCTCGGCGAAGAGCCGGTCGGCCTCGCCGAACTCCCGACGCCAGCGCAGCACCTGCGCCAGCCGCGCCTGAACCAGCGCGGTCCGGCGCAGCTCCCCGGTCGCCTCGGCGTAGGTCAGGGCGAGCCGCCCGTCGTCGAGCGCGTCGTCCAGCTCGCCGAGCAGCCGGGAGGCGACCGCGCGCAGGCTGAGTAGCCGCGTCCGGGTCCGGTTGTCGACGGCGGTGTCGAGCTTCTCGGTGAGGCGCCGCCGGATCGTACGCAGCTCGTCCGGGTCCGTCACCACCTCGCGCAGCGTCCGTGGGTCGAGCCGCCAGCGCAGACCCGCCAACGCCTGCTCGGGATCGACCGGCGCATCGGCCGCGCGGTCCTCGTCGAGCAGGCCGGCTGCCTGTCCGCCACGCTCGCCGGCCGGCTCGGCCGTCGGCCGTTCCCCGGACGGTTGCGCGTCGCCCCGTGGCCGGTCGTCCACCCCTTCGGCCCCGGACCCTGGCCGATCGGCGGCCGGCGCGGACACCGGGTCGTCGGCGGCCGGCGCCGACACCGCGTCGTCGGCGGTTGGCGCGGCACCCGCGGCGGTGGTCGCCCCGCTGTCGACTGCCTCCCGGTCGCCGGCGGCTTCTTCGGCGGCGGCGTGCGCTCGGGACATCCCGGCTGTCGGGGCCAGCTCGGTCCATCGCGCCGCCGAGGGGGCGTCCGCCACGGCCGGTGGTCCGGAGACCTGCCCCGGTGGGTCCTCGTCCCGGCGGACCTGACGATTCGACCGGAACCAGGCTTCCGCGCTCGGCGTACCGACCGGCCCGTCCGCCGGCCGGACGGTCGGCGCGGGCTCGACCTCCGGTCCGGGTACGGCGTCGACTGCCGGGGCTGCCGACACGTCGGCGGGAGTGGTCGCGGGTGGATCGCCGGCGGTGCCGTCCGACGGCGCGGACCCGAGCGTCCCGCTGCCGGCGGCGACGGTGGTGCGCCCCGCATCGCCGACGTTCTCGGCCATCGGGGCGGGCTGACCACCGTCGGTGGCCGGGACAGCCGGTGTGGCCTCGGTGGTCCCGAGCGCCGCCGCGGCCGACTCCACCGACGCGGATACCGGCCCACCCGGGACCGGCAACCCGGACACCGGTGGCGCGGAGACCGGTCGCGCGTACCGCGGTGGCGCGGACACCGGCCGTACGGGCTCCAATCGCGTGGGCTCCGGTGGTGCGGAGACCGGTGGTGCGGAGACCGGTCGCGTGGGCACCGGTGGTGCGGAGACCGGTCGCGTGACCTCCGGCGTTCCGGAGGTCGGTCGCATGGGCTCCCGTGGTGTGGAGACCGGTGGGGCGGACTGCGGTGGGGCGGCGGGCCGCATCGGGAACGGGGCAGGAGCCACCGGTTGGGGCCGGAGCTCCGGACGTCCCCACGCCGCCGGTGAGACGGGCGCCGCCGGTGAGATCGGTGCAGCCGGCGAGCCCGGTGCGACGGGAGCAGCCGGTGAGAAGGGGGCAGCCGGTGAGAAGGGGATAGCCGGTGAGAAGGGGATAGCCGGTGAGACGGGTGCCGGCGACGGCGTCGCGGTCTCCGGCCCGGCCGGTTCCCGCCGTACCACGGGCGCCGGTAGTCCCTGCTCCCGGACGTCGCTTGGCGCGGCCGGGCGGCTCGCCACCGGCGGTTCCAGCGGTACGGCCGGACGATCCGCCATTGGTGGCGGCACCGGTACGGGCGGGCGGGCTGGCTCGTGCGGGCCGACCGGTGTACGGGGCGGTGCCTCCCGCCCCGGTGGGCGGACCGGCCCGACACCCGGCCGGGGCGCGGGCCGTGGCGGCGGCGGGATCGGCCCGGCGTGGACCGGCCCGGAGTGGATCGGGGCCGGGTGGATCGGGGCCGGTCGGGTCGAGCCGGGACGGATCGGGGCGGGCACCACCGGCTCCCCGGAACGTTGCTGCTCCGGTCGGCCGTGCCCTCGCTGTTGCTCCGGCCGGAGCGGACCCTGATCGGGCCAGGGCAGCCCGCCGTCCGGTCGTGCGGCCGACCGGCGCTCCTGGTCCCCGGTCGGCGGCAGGTCCCCAGACGGCCGCTGGTCCACGGTTGGCCACTGGTCCACGGTTGGCCGCTGGTCCCTGACCGGCTGCGTACCTCGGCTGGACTGTGGGTCCCCGACCGACTGTGCGTCTCCAACCGGGAACGGGTCCCTGACTGGCTGTGGGTTCCCGACCGGCTGTGGGTTCCCGACCGGCTGTGGGCCTCGGCGGGGCTCGACATCCCGGCGCTGCTGCGGTTCCCGGCGTGGTTGCGCGCCTGGTGGCCGCCGGTACAGCTGGTGCGGGTCGGAATCCAACGGATCCGATGCCGGCTCGACCGGTGCCGACTCGACCAATGCTGGCCCGACCGGTGCCGCCCCAACCGGTGTCGGCCCGACCGGTACGGGTCCGGCCGGGACCGGTCCGGGCGGTGCCGACTCGGCCGATGCCGGCCCGGCTGGTGGGACGGTGTCGTTCCACCGGTCACCCGCCCGCCAGGGCTCGGCCGGATCGATCGGCTGCCGTGCCGCCGGGGGCTCCGTCGGGTGCGGGCTCCACCGCAGCTGCGGGCGCCCGGACTCCTCCACCGGCCGCCGGTCGTAGCCGGACGAGGCTTGGCCGTTGCCGGACGAGGGTTGGTCGTCGCCGGTCGCGGGGCGGCCGTCAGCGGGTGTGGGGCGGCCGTACCCGGGGCTCGGCCGGTCAGTGCGTCCGGCGTGGCGGGGCGCGGGCTGCTCCGCCGGCTCCGGCATCCAACCCGGCTCGGCCCGGGACGCGGGCGAGACGGGGCGGCTACGGTGCTCCGGCCGGTCGAAGCGGTGGTCGGAACGGTCGCGGTCGGGCCGGGACCAGGTGGTGTCCCCGGCTGACGTCCACTCGGCCGCCGGTCGCCGACCGGGCCGGTCGCCGGCACCGGACCACCGGTCCGGCTCACCCCGCGACCACCGGTCCGGGCCGCCGGCCGCGGGAAGCTGCTCCGAATCGCTCCAGGTGACCCGCCGGTCCGACTCGCCGCGCGGTGGCTCTCCCGGCGCTACCCGCCGCGGTGGCCCGTCCGGCGGTACCTGCCGCGGTTGCTCTCTCGGCGGTATCCGACGGGGTGGCTCGTCCGGTGCTACCCGCCGGTCCGGTCCGCCTCGGGCGGTCCGCCGGTCCGGCTCGCCGGGGGCGGACCGGCCGTCGGAGTCGCTCCAGGTGGCGCGGGGTTCCAGGTCGCTCCAGGTGGCCCGCCGACCGGACTCTCCCCGGACGGCCCGCCGGTCCGACTCTCCGGGCGGGGTGCGCCGGTCGGACTCGGCGGGCAAGGTGCGCCGGTCGGGCTCTCCGGAGGGAACGCGCCGGTCGGGCTCGGTGGGCGGGGTCCGTCGGTCGGGCTCGGTGGGCGGAATGCGCCGGGCGGCCTCGTCCCGACCGGCCCGGCGGTCCGGTTCACCGGTGGTGGCCCACCGGTCTGCCTCGGTCCGGGCGGCCCACCGGCCGGCATCCCCGGAGGGCGTCCGCTGCGCCGGGTCGCCCGCGGCCGGCCGCCGACCGGGCTCGCGCGGGGCCGCCCGGTGGTCAGCTCCGCCGTGCCGCGGTGACGACGACCGGTCACGGTCCCAGGTCGGTTCCGCGTGTGGTCGACGGTACGACTCGTCGAAGCGGTACCGGTCGTGCTGGCCCGACCCGCTGTGGCCGCCGGGCGGCGACTGCTCGTCGAGGTCCTCGTCGTTCCAGACGTACCCCACCCGGTACGACCCGTCGGGGCGGGTCGGTGCCAGCGGTGGCACCTCGGCCCGACCGGTCACGGTGGCCCGGCCGGTGGGCTCGGGCGCCTGCCGTAGCCCGATGTCACCGGGGTAGCGCTGTCCGGGGAACTGCGGCTGCCACTCGTTGGTGGGCGCGAAGACCCAGGACGGCTCGGCCGGATCACGCCAGCGGTCGTAGCCGCCGCTACTCATCGGCGGGCCTTGCCAGGTGCGCGACGCGTCCCGGTGCCCGGCTCGCGTCGCTCGCTCACGGCGATGTCACCTCGTCGGAAATTGTCACGCTGGGCGGCCCCAACTGCCGGTGGAGTTGCTCGTCCGGCGCGGGGTGGCTGCGGATGGAGGGTAACGGCGTGGGCTCGGTCACCGCCACTGTGGTGCCGCCCCTAACCCAAACTTTATCCCACGGTTTCGGACATTTGGCGTCATGGTCGGATCGGGTGTTCCGGATTTCTCAACGGGCGGGGTGGCCTCGGCGGTACGGCCGGCGAGCAGACCTGATCTTGGGTTCTCCGCTGCCACGCGCTGCTCGTCCCGTGCCCAAGGCCCGCTCGTCGGTAACGGGGGGTCCACCCTGCCGTAGGCGCGAGGGCCCTGGCCTGGTACGGCCTCTGGGCGCGGTACGCACCGGGTGACGCCACGACGGTGTTCCGGCTTCTGTTCGAGCAGTGGCAGGCGGATGCCGGATCCCGGGCCGCCACCGAGGAGGCGATGATCAACCGGGCCCGAGCGCTCCTCGCCGATCACGGCTGACGTCACCGGCCTGGCCTGACCCGGCCACCGTCGCCGGCTCGGGCTCCCGGGGTGTTAGAAGGGGCCCCTTCTCTACAGAAAGCGTTAAGAGGGGGCCCTTCCTTACACCTTCAGACGGGGGTGCCGATGGTGACGCGGGGTTCCGGGGCGCGCATCCGGCGGAAGGTGATCGAGCGCATGATCGCGTACAGGTAGAGGGACCCCATCCGCTGGTCGGTCCGGGGGAACCGCTCCCGGACCAGCTTCTTGATCTTGCGGGAGATCAGGATCGAGTCGATCACCACGCCGAGGGCGAGCGCCCCCCAGAGCAGGTTGGAGACCAGTCGGACGACCGGCGGCATCGCCGCGTTCGAGCCGATCAGCACGATCAGCGCGCCACCGAAGAACCAGGTGCCGACGGTACGGCGGGAGTCGACCACGTTACGGGCCAGCAGCCGCTCCGGACCACGGTCGCGGGGGCCGCCCTCGCGGCGGAACTCCGCCGCGGCCTCGGCGCGCAGTTGCCGGCGACGCTCCTTCGCCTCCTCCTTGCTCAGCGGCTTCGAGGAGCCGGCCGGCCGGCGGGCCGCACCCGGCCGCTTCGGCGTCTCGCGCCCCTTGCCCGGGGTGTGGCTCCGGCGGAGGGCGGCAGCGGACTCCTCGTCGGTCGTCACCGTGGTGACGGACTCGTCGACGAGGTCGGTGGACTTGCGGCGAAACAGCGACGGCACGCCGAAAGGGTAGCCAAACGTCGGCGCCCGGTGCACATCGCGGGTGCACCGGGCGTGGACGGGGGCCGCGCGGGGCTACCCGGGTCGGGTCACGGACGCTCGGTGTGGGCGCCCAGGTCGGCCAGCTTCGCCTCGAAGTCCTCGTAGCCCCGGTTGATCAGGTCGACGCCGTACACCCGGGAGGTGCCCTCGGCGGCGAGCGCGGCGATCAGGTGGCTGAACCCGGCGCGCAGGTCCGGGATGACCAGGTCGGCGGCGTGCAGCTTGCTCGGGCCGGCGATCACCGCGGAGTGCTTGAAGTTGCGCCTGCCGAAGCGGCACGGGGTGCCACCCAGGCAGTCCCGGTAGACCTGGATGTTCGCGCCCATGGTGTTCAGCGCCTCGGTGTAGCCCAGCCGCTGTTCGTAGACCGTCTCGTGGACGATCGACAGACCCCGGGCCTGGGTCAGCGCGACCACCAGGGGCTGCTGCCAGTCGGTCATGAAGCCCGGGTGCACGTCGGTCTCCAGGGCCACCGACTTCAGCTCGCCGCCCGGGTGCCAGAACCGGATGCCGCCCTCCTGGCCCGGGTCGCCCAGCTTCGGCGGCCGGGCGTCGGTCACCTCGTACTCGCCGCCGACGGAGCGGAAGACGTTCAGGAAGGTCATCATGTCGGCCTGCTGCGCGCCGAGGACCTCGACGTGGCCGCGGGTGGCCAGGGCCGCCGCCGCCCAGCTCGCCGCCTCGATCCGGTCCGGGATCGGCCGGTGGGTGTACCCGTGCAGCTTCGGCACGCCCTGGATCTCGATCACCCGGTCGGTGTGCACCTTGATGATCGCGCCCATCTTCTGCAGGATGCAGATCAGGTCGATGATCTCCGGCTCGACCGCCGCGTTGCGCAGCTCGGTGACGCCCTCGGCCATCACCGCGGTCAGCAGCACCTGCTCGGTGGCGCCGACGCTCGGGTACGGCAGGGCGAACTTGGTGCCGTGCAGCCCGTTGGGGGCGGACAGGTGCAGCCCCTCCGGGGTCTTGTCGACCGTGGCGCCGAACTCCCGCAGCGCCTGGAGGTGGAAGTCGATCGGGCGCGGACCGATGTGGCAGCCACCCAGGTCGGGGATGAAGGCGTGGCCGAGCCGGTGCAGCAGCGGGCCGCAGAACAGGATCGGGATCCGGCTGGAGCCGGCGTGCACGTTGATCTGGTCGGTGCTGGCGCTCTCCACGTTGGCCGGGTCGAAGACCAGCTCACCGGTCTCCGCGCCGTCGGTCACCTTCACCCCGTGCAGGCCGAGCAGCCCGCGGACCACCTCGACGTCACGGATCCGCGGCACGTCGAACAGCCGGCTGGGGGAGTCACCCAGCAGGGCCGCGACCATCGCCTTGGAGACCAGGTTCTTCGCGCCGCGCACGCGGATCCGCCCTTCGAGCGGACTACCTCCGTGTACGACCAGGACGTCGTCGGTCAACGCAACCTCCAGCGCGTCGGTGCTGCCATGTGTGGATGGGGCGGGCCCACGATGGTCACCAACGATGGTCATCGCTACCCGGGGTGCGGCCGCGTCGATAGGGCCGCTCGTGTCGTCGCTCCGGCAGCATAGCCCTCGGTGACCAGAAGCGAGTCGGTCACACCGTATGCGCCGGCATGAATCGGTGCAACCGGTACGTCACCGTACCAATGTCGTCACCGTGAGTGATCAGGCTGTGGGTGGCGGGGTGCTTGCGCCGGGCAGGGCGAGCATCTGGTCCAGCGCCACCCGGGCGTGGTGGGCGGTGTCGGCGTCCACCGTGATCTGGTTGACCACCCGACCGGCGACCAGCTCCTCCAGGGCCCAGACCAGGTGCGGCAGGTCGATGCGGTTCATCGTCGAGCAGTAGCAGACGGCCTTGTCCAGGAACATGATCTGCTTGTCCGGGTGGGCCAGCGCCAACCGGCGGACCAGGTTCAGCTCGGTGCCGACCGCCCAGGCCGAGCCGGCCGGGGCCGCCTCGATGGCCTTGATGATGTACTCCGTCGAGCCCACCTGGTCGGCGGCGGTGACCACCTCGTGCCGGCACTCCGGGTGCACCAGCACGTTCACCCCGGGCACCCGGGCCCGGACGTCCTCGACGCTGTCCAGCGTGAACCGGCCGTGCACCGAGCAGTGCCCCCGCCAGAGGATCATCTTCGCGTCGCGCAGCTGCTCGGCGGTCAGCCCACCACCGGGCTTGTGCGGGTCGTAGAGCACGCAGTCGTCAAGCGAGAAACCCATCTCCAGCACGGCGGTGTTGCGGCCCAGGTGCTGGTCGGGCAGGAAGAACACCTTCTGCCCCTGCTGGTACGCCCAGTCCAGGGCGGTCCTGGCGTTCGAGGAGGTGCAGACCACCCCGCCGTTGCGCCCGACGAAACCCTTGATGTCCGCCGAGGAGTTCATGTACGTCACCGGGACGGTATCGGCCGCCACGCCCAGGTCGGTCAGCACGTCCCAGGCCTTCTCGACCTGCGACAGCACCGCCATGTCGGCCATCGAGCAGCCGGCGGCCAGGTCCGGCAGGATCACCCGCTGCGCGTCGGTGGTGAGGATGTCGGCGCTCTCGGCCATGAAGTGCACACCGCAGAAGACGATGTACTCCGCGTCCGGCCGGGCCGCCGCCTCCCGGGCGAGCTTGAACGAGTCGCCGGTCACGTCGGCGAACTGGATCACCTCGTCGCGCTGGTAGTGGTGCCCGAGCACGAAGACCTTGCTGCCCAGCGCCGCCTTCGCCGCCGCCGCCCGGGCCACCAGGTCCGGGTCGCTGGGCGCCGGCAGGTCACCCGGACACTCGACGCCACGCTCGGTGGCAGGATCGCTGCCCCGGCCGAGCAGCAACAGGGCAGTCGCGGTGTTGGAGGGTTCCACCCAGGTCGAAGTCACACCACCCATGGTCCCACAGCATGGCCAGGGTGGAACTTCTGCCGATGTGGCCTGCCACACTGCTGGGCATGCGAGTGCTGCTCTGTCCGGACAAGTTCGCCGGCACCCTGCCGGCTCAGGAGGTGGCCGCCGCCGTCGCCACGGGTTGGCAGGAGGTGGCCAGCGGTGACGACCTCGTCATCCGGCCGCTGGCCGACGGTGGTCCGGGGTTCGTCGCGGTGCTCGCCGGGGCGCTCGGCGGCCGCCGGCTGCCGGTGTCGACCGTCGACCCGCTGGGCCGCCCGGCCGCCGGTGAGATCCTGCTCACCGCCGACGGCTCGACCGCTTACCTGGAAAGCGCCCAGGCCTGCGGCCTGCACCTGCTCTCGGCCGCCGAGCGCGACCCGAAGGCGACCACCTCGTACGGGCTGGGGCTGCTGGTCACCGCCGCCGTGGAGAGCGGTGCCCGGACGGTGGTGATCGGCCTGGGCGGCTCCGGCACCAACGACGCCGGTGCCGGGATGCTCGCCGCGCTCGGCACCACCGCCCTGGACCAGGCCGGTCAGGCCCTGCCCTACGGGGGAGCGGCGCTGGCCGCCGTGGCCGCGCTGGACGGTACGCCCCGACTGCGCGGCGTCCGGCTGGTGGCCGCCACCGACGTGGACAACCCGCTGCTCGGGCTGCACGGCGCCAGCAACGTGTACGGCCCGCAGAAGGGCGCCACCCGCGAGGACGTACTGCTGCTCGACGCCGCTCTGGAGCGCTTCGCCGACGTACTGGTCAGGGATCTTCCGGGGTGTCCGCCGCAACTCGGTACGCTGCCCGGCGGCGGTGCGGCCGGCGGACTGGGCGCGGCCATCCTCGCCCTCGGCGGCCACTGCGAATCCGGCATCGGCCTGGTCACCCGCGCGATCGGCCTCGACGCCGCGCTGGACGACTGCGACCTGGTGATCACCGGGGAGGGCTCCTTCGATCACCAGTCGCTGCGCGGCAAGGTCGTCGCCGGGGTGGCCGGCGCGGCCCGGGACCGGGGCGTGCCGTGCGTGGTGGTCGCCGGACGGGTGAGCACCGGCCGCCGGGAGGCCGCCTCGGCCGGGGTGACCGACGCGTACAGCCTGGTGGAACACTTCGGCGGGGAGGAACGCGGTGGCCTGGAGACGGCCATGAGCCGCCCTGCCGACGGGCTACGGGAGCTGGGCGCCCGGCTGGCCAGGCAGTGGAGCCGGTGATCCCGGTCACCGGCCGGAGCCCCGGGTGGGCGGGATCGGGCCGTGCCGGTGCCGGCGGCCGACAGCGGCCTACAATCGGAGACGGACCGCAGTGGGAATCACCGGGCCGGCGGGTGACGTTGGCCCAGAAGACCACACCGACGCGTGCAGGGAGAATTCCACGTGACCACGCCAGCGCAGACCGAGTCGACCGAGGCCAAGGCCTCCGCTTCCGTCGTCCTCACCGACGTCGCGGCGGAGAAGGTCAAGGCCCTGATCGAGCAGGAGGGCCGCGACGACCTGCGGCTGCGGGTGGCGGTGCAGCCCGGCGGCTGCTCCGGCCTGCGGTACCAACTCTTCTTCGACGAGCGTTCCCTCGACGGTGACGTCGTCAGCGACTTCGACGGTGTCGAGGTCGTCGTCGACCGGATGAGCGCCCCCTACCTGACCGGGGCGACCATCGACTTCGCCGACCGGATCGACGCTCAGGGCTTCACCATCGACAACCCGAACGCCGGCAGCTCCTGCGCCTGCGGCGACTCGTTCAGCTGAGCCGACTCGACAACGGCATTACCAGAGCGCGACACCCGTGCGGGGTGTCGCGCTCTGGCGTTTCCGCCCGTGGCCCGTCGTCCGTGGCCCGTCGTCCGTGGCCCGTGGCCCGTCGTCCGTGGCCCGTCGTCCGTGGCCCGTCGTCCGTCGTCCGTCGTCCGTTGTCCCGGTCGGGTGTCATGCCGGGCGGTCTCGGGTGCCCCGGCTGGCGGTTGTCGGGTGGCGTCGGCGGCGGGGACGGGCCGCTTCGGCGGCGTACCCGGTCGGGGTTGGGGGTTGGGGCCGGCGGACCGGACGGAGATCCGGCCGACCCCCGACCGGTGGCCGGCCCCGGCCGGTAGGCTGACCCGCGCCGTGCCGCCGACCCCGAGGGTTGACATGAAGATCGCCGTTACCGGCTCGATCGCCACCGATCACCTGATGAGCTTCCCCGGTCGCTTCGCCGACCAGTTCATCGCCGACCAGCTCGACAAGGTCTCGCTCTCCTTCCTCGTGGACGACCTCGTCGTCCGCCGGGGCGGAGTGGCGGCGAACATAGCCTTCGGGATGGGCCAGCTCGGACTGCGTCCGGTGCTGCTCGGCGCGGTCGGTGCCGACTTCGCCGACTACCGCTCCTGGCTGGAACGCCACGGCGTGGACTGTGACTCGGTGCATATCAGCGAGGTCGCGCACACCGCCCGGTTCGTCTGCACCACCGACACCGAGATGTGCCAGATCGCCTCGTTCTACGCCGGCGCGATGGCCGAGGCCCGCAACATCGAGCTGACCCCCGTCGCCGAGCGCCTCGGCGGGATCGACCTGGTCCTGGTGGGCGCGAACGACCCGGCGGCGATGCTGCGGCACTCCGCCGAGTGCCGGGAGCGCGGGTACGCCTTCGTCGCCGACCCGTCCCAGCAGCTGGCCCGGATGGAGGGCTCCGACGTGGTCGGGCTGATCGACGGCGCCGACTACCTGATGACCAACGACTACGAGAAGTCCCTGCTGCAGAGCAAGGCCGGGCTGACCGACGAGCAACTGCTCGACCTGGTGAAGGTCCGGGTCACCACGCTGGGCAAGCGCGGGGTGGACATCGTCGGGCGCGACTTCGACCCGATCCACGTGCCGATCGCCCGGGAGGCCCAGGCGGTGGACCCCACCGGGGTCGGCGACGGCTTCCGGGCCGGCTTCTTCGCCGCCCTCTCCTGGGGGCTGGGCCTGGAACGGGCCGCCCAGGTGGGCTCGCTGCTGGCCGCCCTGGTCCTGGAGACCGTCGGCACCCAGGAGTACCAGGTCCGCCGGGACCTCTTCGTCAAGCGCCTCGCCGAGTCCTACGGCGACCCCGCCGCCGACGAGGTCCGCCCCCACCTGATCGGCTGACCTGCTTCTTTGCGGGCGGGGCGTGTCCTGCCTCCCTGGGCGTGGGGGCGCATCCTGGCATCCCGGGCGGGCGGAAGCGACTGGATCTCGGAAACAGTGCCCACCGGTTCGCCGGTGGGCACTGTTTTTTGGTTGTTGTCGTCCCCGTGCCGCGTGGCGGTGCGGGGCGCGGCGGCGAACTCTCTCCAGCGCGGCCGGATGGGTGATCGTCGACCGGCTGGCCGGGGAGGCGAGAATATCTGGGAAGAGAAGTGCCCCCCGAGGGGCCGATTTCTTCCAAGTTGCCCTGGCTGTTGCAGACGCTCGCGGGCGGGTGGTTCGGCCTCCCGGCCAGATCGGTTGCTGCCCAGATCAGCCCTCGATCGCCCCCTCACCCTCACCCCCACCCTTTCCTTCCCTCCTCCCCGGCCGAAGCCGAAGCGCCGCGCCCTCTCCGTACCCGAATAGGGTGTGAATCTTGGACACTTACCGTCCAAATACGACGGTAAGTGTCCAAGATTCACCTCGGGGTTCGCGCCGAGCGGTGGGTGGGCGGTTGAGGTAGGTGGGCTGCTGTGAGCGGAAACGGGACGGATGGGTGCAAGATGGCTCGATTGTCCGGTCAGATCTTCCCGGTCACCGCCTGCCGGGGCTGGCTGAGCGCGGTGTCCGCTCAGGTGCGGGGGAGGGGTGGGGCGTGGACGAAGGCCGCCCAGCGGTCCGCGGCGAAGGTGAGGGTGGGGCCCGAGCGGTCCTTGCTGTCGCGCACCGCCACCAGGCCGGCCAGCTCCCGGATCAACGCGCGCGACTCGGCGGGTGAGAGAGCGGCCTGGCGCAGGTTGTCGGCCACCATCGTATAAGTGCGCACCCCGTCCGGGTCCTGTACGTACATCGCCCCGTCCAGCAGCTTCGTGTAGGCGATCGGCCGCACGTGGGCGAAGTCGAGCACCACGAACTTGCCGATAGCACCTGCCGCATGCGGCCCGTCCTCGGGACGCAGCACCTGCACGGTGACGTTCGGCAGCTCGGACATGGTGGCGAGGTGTCGTAGCTGGGCCCGCCGGGTCTCGTCGCCGTTGACCCGCAGCCGCAACGCCGCCTCGCCGATCACCGCGTGCAGCCCCAGCGGCTCGTCGTCGGTGAGGCGTCGGGCCCGCGCCTGCCGGAACGACACGAAGCGCTCGGCGTGGTCCGGCCGGACGAAACCGGTGCCCAGGGTGAGCGCCTGGGCGTACTCCTCGGTCTGCAGCAGCCCCGGTATCACCATGGACTCGAAGACGAACGCGCCGTCGGCCAGGCCCTCCAGGCCGACGTACGTCTTGAACCAGTCCGGCATCACGTGCGCCCAGGGTGCCCACCAGCTGCGGGCGTCGGAGCGCGACGCGAGGGCGGTGAGCCGGTCGACGACGGCCTGTTCGGCACCGCAGGCCCTGTTCGGCGCCGCAGGCCCGCAGCACCGTTGCGATGTCCTCGGGGAACTGCTGGTACCGGCCCATCTCCATGTGCCCGAGCTTCGGCTTGCCGATCCCGGTACGGTCGGCCAGCTCGCTCAACGACAGTGGCACGTCCCGCCGGTAACGGCTCAACTCAGCCCCGATCAGCCAACTGTCTCCCCGCGACGCGACTGCCGCTCCGCAGCGCGGATGCTGCCGCGAGATGCGGCTGCTGCCGTGCGGCATGCGGCTGTTGCCGTGCGGCAGGGCTGCTGCCGTGCGGCAGGGCTGCTGCCGTGCGGCGGAGGTGAGCGGGGTACCCCTGTCGACAGAAAGCGTTAACAGGGGGCCCTTCCTTACACTGAGCGGCGGAGGTCGTGGGCGGGGCCGTCGGGGCCGTGGGTGGTGCCGAGGAACTCGTGGCCGCGCATCCGGCACCAGGCGGGCAGGTCGACGGCGGCGGCCGGGTCGTCGGCAAGCACCCGGACCACCGTGCCGACCGGTAGCTCGGGCAGTCGGCGGGCCACCGCGATCACCGGCAGCGGACAGCGCTGGCCCCGGCAGTCGAGCACCTCGGCCGGCCCGGTCACAGTCCCACCACCCCCGCCTCGGCGCGCAGGTCGGCCACGATGCCGGGCAGTTCGGTCAGGAACCGTTCCACCTGGGCCTCGGTGGTCTCCCGGTGCAGGCTGATCCGGATGTTGCCGTGGGTGAGCACCCCCATCGCCGCCAGCACGTGCGACGGGCGCAACGTCGAGGAGGTGCAGGACGATCCGGAGGAGACCGCGAAGCCGCGCCGGTCCAGGGCGTGCAGCAGCGCCTCGCCGTCGACGTACAGGCAGGAGAAGGTGACCAGGTGGGGTAGCCGGTCGGTCGGGTCGCCGACCACCTCGACGTCGGGCACCTCGGCGGCGACCCGGGACCGGATCCGGTCCACCAACGGCGCCAGCCGGGCCGCCTGCGCCGCCGCGTCGGCCGCCGCCGCGCGCAGGCTCGCCGCCGCCGCCACCACCGCCGGCAGGTTCAACACCCCCGGGGTACGCCCCGACTCCCGCTCGTCGGCCGGCCAGGGCGACTCCCAGCGGGTGCCCTTGCGGACCACCAGCAGCCCCACACCGGCCGGGCCGCCCCACTTGTGCGCGCTGGCGGTCAGCATCGACCAGCCCGCCGGCACCGGTGCCCGCCCCACCACCTGGGCCGCGTCGACAAGCAGCGGTACGCCAGCGTCGGCGCAGGTCTGCCCCGCCGCCTCGACCGGCTGGACGGTGCCCACCTCGTGACTGGCGGCGATCAGCGCCGCGAGGGCCACCCCGGGTGCCCGGACCGCCGTCGACCAGGCGGACAGGTCCAGCCGCCCGAGCCGGTCGACCGGCACCGGTACCGTCGTGCCACCGTCGGCGACGTGCCGTTCCGCGGCGTGCAGTACCGCCGAGTGCTCGATCGCGGAGTGCACCAGGGTGCGGCCCGACCGGTACCGTCCGGCCAGACCGCCGAGGACCGCCGAGTGGGCTGCGGTCGTACCGCTGGGGGTGAAGGAGAGTTCGTCGGCGCGGACGCCGAGGGTCTGCGCGGCGGCCTCGCGGGCGGCGTCGAGCAGTTGCCGGGCCCGGCGGGCCTGGCCGTAGAGCTTGCCCGGGTCGGCCCAGCCGTCGTCGAGGGCGGCCAGCAGGGCCTGCCGGGCGACCGGGTGCAACGGCGCGGCGGTCGCCGCGTCCAGGTAGACCGGGGGAGCACTCACGGAGGGAAACGCTACCCGCCTCCGGTGATACAAGATCCCCCGACGGGGGCGGAGAGCGACCCCCAAGGCCGTGGAGTGCGGATTGGTCGAGTAATCTGCGACCGTCGGTGACGCCTTTGCCGCCGGCGGCGAGAGATCGCCGGCTGCGGCGCGCTAGGGAGGCAGGACCAGGTGGTCGCAAGGAGTTCGGAGGTACGGCCCCACGCCGTACGGCACAACGCTTCCCCGGGAGCCGGTGGGCGACGGGGACGTGGTGCCGGTCGGATCGCCGGGCTCGGCTTCGGCGCGGCGGCGCTGCTGCTCCTGCTGACGGGCTGTGACGTCGGTGCGGCCTTCGGCGGTTTCGGCTGGCCGCAGGGCGGCATCACGCCGGAGTCCCAGCGGATGTACGACCTGTGGATCGCCTCCTGCATCGCGGCGCTCGCCGTCGGTGTCTTCGTCTGGGGCCTCATCTTCTGGTGTGTCGTGCGCTACCGCAAGCGGGGCAACGAGTTGCCGGTGCAGACCCGCTACAACCTGCCGATGGAGTTCCTCTACACCATCGCGCCGATCCTGATCGTCTCGGTGCTCTTCTACTACACGGCGATCGTGCAGACCGACGTGAACCGGGAGTCGCCCAACCCCGACGTCACCGTCGAGGTCGTCGCCTTCAAGTGGAACTGGCAGTTCAACTACCGCGACGGCCAGGGTGAGGACGCCAACACCACCGCCTCGGTGCTGGGCACCAGCGACGTCATCCCGGTGCTCGTGCTGCCGACCGGCCGGTCGATCCGGTTCGAGGAGACCAGCCGCGACGTCATCCACTCGTTCTGGGTGCCCGAGCTGCTGTTCAAGCGGGACGTCTTCCCGGGCAAGGTGCGCAACTCCTTCCAGGTCTCCGAGCTGCTCTCCGAGGGCGCCTACGTCGGCCGGTGCGCCGAGCTCTGCGGCAGCTACCACGCCTTCATGAACTTCGAGCTGCGGGTGGTCTCCCCGGAGCGCTACGACCAGTTCCTCGCCGCCAAGCAGGACGGCCAGTCCACCCAGCAGGCGCTGGAGGCCATCGGCGAGGAGCCGTACGCCCAGACCACCAAGCCGTTCGACACCCGTCGTACGACCAGCAACTTCAACCCGGACAACGCTCCGGCCGGCGCGGGAAACTGAGGGGTACGCCGATGAAGACCGAGTGGCGCATCTTCCTGATCATCGCCGGTTTCCTCTTCGCGACCACGGTCCTCTACGGCGCGTGGACGGCAGGTGACTCCGGTCAGATCGAGTGGATCGGCTCCACCGCCCTGCTGCTGTCGTTCCTGCTCTGCTCGATGCTCGGCGGCTTCTTCTGGTTCGTGTCCCGCCGGATCGACCTGCGGCCGGAGGACCGGCCGGACGCGGAGATCGCCGAGGGCGCCGGTGAGATCGGCTTCTTCAGCCCCGGCAGCTACTGGCCCTTCGGTCTGGCGCTGGCCGCCTCCGTCGCCGGTCTCGGCCTGGTGTTCTGGCAGCTCTGGCTGGTCGGGCTGGGCCTGGTAGCGGTCGTCTTCGCCACCTGCGGCCTGCTCTTCGAGTACTACACCGGCACCCGCCGCACCGCCGAGCACTGACCCACCAGCTCAACCGCCGAGGCCCGTGCCCCCACCGGGGGCACGGGCCTTGTCGTCCGGTGCGCGGGCTCGTCGTGCGCGGGCGTGGCCTCGTCGTCGTGCACGGCCTCGTCGTGCGCGGGCTCAGCGTGTGTGGTGAGCGCCCAAGGCAGAAAGATCTTGGAAGAAATGTGCCCCTGGGGAGGGGCCGAATTCTTCCAAGATCTTTTCGGAGCCGGAGCCGGGGCCGGGGCCGGGGCCGGGATGTGGTCAGGCGGAGCGGGCGGTGTCGATCCAGCGGTCCAGGGTCTGCGCGGCGGAGCCGGAGTCGATCGACTCGGCCGCCCGGTCCATCGCGGCGCGTACCGCGGTGGTGAGGTCGCCGTCGAGCGGCCCCTGGGTGGCGATGGCGACGCCCGCGTTGACCAGGACGGCGTCCCGGACCGGACCGGGCTCGCCGGCCAGCAACCGCCGGGCGACGTCGGCGTTGTACGCGGCGTCGGCGCCGCGCAGGTCACCGGGGGCGGAGCGGGGGATCCCCAGGTCGACGGCGTCCAGCACGGCCTGGCGGACGGTGCCGCCCTGGGCCACCCAGAGCCGGGTCGGCGCGGTGGTGGTGAACTCGTCCAGGCCGTCCTCGCCGCGCATCACCACCACCGAGTCGCCTCGGGCGGCGAAGACGTCGGCCATCACCGGGGCCATCCGCCGGTCGAAGCAACCCACCGCGCCGGCGGTCGGCCGGGCCGGGTTGGTGAGCGGGCCGAGGAAGTTGAACGCGGTGGGTACGCCCAGCTCGCGGCGGACCGGACCGGCGTGGCGCATCCCCGGGTGGAACCGGGCGGCGAAGCAGAAGCCGATCCCCGCCTCGACGACACAGCGGGCGATCTGACCGGGGTCGAGGTCCAGCGGCACGCCGAGGAACTCCAGCAGGTCGGCGGTGCCGCAGGAGGAGGAGGCGGCCCGGTTGCCGTGCTTGACCACCCGTACCCCGGCGCCGGCGACCACCAGGGCGGTCATCGTGGAGATGTTGACCGTGTGGGCGAGGTCACCACCGGTACCGACCACGTCGAGAGCGCTGGCGCGTACCTCCTCGGGGAGCTCGACCGGGACGGCCCGGGTCAGCATCGCCTCGACCAGGCCGGCCAGCTCCGCCGAGGTTTCGCCCTTGGCCCGCAGCGCGGTGGCGAAGCCGGCGATCTGGGCGGGGCCCGCCGCGCCGGACATGATCTCGCCCATCGCCCAGGCGGTGTCCGCGGCGGTGAGATCCTCGGCCCGCAGCAGCGTGGCGAGCAGGTGCGACCAGGTCCGTTCGCCCATGGCGGGCCTCCCGTGGCGGGGCGTGGGTGAGGTGGACGGGGCCATCGGGGCCGGGCGTCACCGGCGCCGACGGCACCCCGGCGTCGGCCGGTACCGCGCGGTGTTCGGAACAGCGCTGCGCGGGCCGGGACCGGGGCGGGGTGGGACGTGGGTGGCTCAGGCCGGGGCGTGCGCGCGGAGCAGCTCGGCGACCTTCGCGCCGGTGGTCACCGGGTCGAGCGGGTGCATCAGCGTCCCGTCCACCTCGGCGTACGCCGCGAGCCAGCGGTCCGCCGAACGGGCGATCACCACGCAGGTCGGGGGGGCGTCGTCCCGGTCGTCCTTGACCTGGCGGGCGATGCCGATGCCGCCGGCCGGGGTGGCCTCACCGTCGAGCAGCATCAGGTGGATCTCGTAGTCGTCGAAGAGCCGGATGCACTCGTCGTAGCTGGCCGCGTCGACGAACTCGACCCGCAGGTCGGGCGCGGGCCGGGTGCCGACCGCGAGCCGCATCTGGTCGCGGACCTTGGGGTCGTCGCTGTAGAGCAGGACGGTGTAAAGACGATCGCTCATCGCTGGCTGGCTCCCACGTCGTAGCTGCCCGCCGATCGTACCGGTCGGGGTGACCCCGACGACGGCCCGCCCGGGGCGCACCGGTCAGGCGGAGGTCTGCCCGGCGTGGTCGCGGGCCTCCTGGCGGTCCAACTCCCGGTCGATCCGGCGGGCCTCCCGCTCGGACTGCCGCACCCACTGCACCACCAGTACGGCGAGCATGGTCACACTGACGAACTCGCCGCCGGCCCAGAGGATGCCCCCGGCGACCACCTGGTCCTCCCAGGGATCCGCCCAGCTCAGGTTGAGCGACGGGTACCAGTCGCCGCCGAAGAGCGTGGTGCTCTGCATGATGGTGAGCCCGAGCACGGTGTGGAACGGCACCGACAGCACCATCAGCAGCGCCCGCCCGGGGTACGGCCAACGCCCCGGCAGCGGGTCCAGGCCGAGCAGCGGCCAGAAGAACAGGCAGCCGGTCAGGATGAAGTGCGCGTGCACCACCTCGTGTGCCCAGGTGTGTTCCAGGGTGTAGCGGTACAGGTCGGTGAAGTAGAGCACGAACGGGTTCACCACGAAGATCGCGAACGCCACCAGCGGATAGCTGAAGATCCGGGCGAACCGGCTGTGCACCACGGCCAGCAGCCGCTTGCGGGGGCGCAGCGGCAGGGTGCGCAGCGCCAGCGTGACCGGAGCGCCCAGGGCCAGGAAGATCGGCGCGATCATGGAGAGCACCATGTGCTGGACCATGTGCACCGACAGCAGGGCGGTGTCGTAGGCGTGCAGCCCGGAGACGGTGACCGAGGCGATGCCACCGAGCCCCGGTCCGAGGAAGAAGACCGTCCGGAGCACCGGCCAGCGGTCGCCGCGGACCCGCAGCCGGTGCACGCCGTAGAGGTAGAGCCCGGCGGCGACCACCAGCCCGAGGGCCAGCCAGCTGTCCAGTCGGGTCTCGGTGAGCACCGCGGAGACGGTGAACGGCGGCGGGCCGGCCTCGGCGGCCGCCGTGCGGATCGGATCGACTAGCAGCACGCTTTTCAGGCTAGGCCAGGCGAAGCGGACCTGGTCCGGGGGGCCACGAAAGGCGCCGGATTGCCACCCCGCTGATCGCCGGCGGAGGTCACGGGCAATAATGACGGCGTGACTGCGGCCCCAGCCATTGACAAGAGCCGGATCCACTCCCTGACCCGACCCAACATGGTCAGCGTCGGGACGATCGTCTGGCTCTCCAGTGAACTCATGTTCTTCGCGGCGCTCTTCGCCATGTACTTCTCCATCCGCGCGGCGGCGCCGGAGCAGTGGGCGGAGCACACGGCGGTGCTCAACGTGCCGTACGCGACCACCTTCACGGTGATCCTGGTGGCGTCCTCGATCACCTGCCAGATGGGGGTGTTCGCGGCGGAGAAGGGCGACGTGCACGCGCTGCGGCGCTGGTTCACGCTCACCTTCGTGATGGGCCTGATCTTCATCCTCGGCCAGCTCAACGAGTACGTGACGCTGGTGCACGAGGGCGTCAAGATCAACGGCGACGGGTACGGCTCGGTGTTCTACCTGACCACCGGCTTCCACGGGCTGCACGTGGCGGGTGGTCTGGTGGCCTTCGTCATCTTTATGATCCGCACGACCATGGGTCGGTTCACCCCGGCGCAGGCCACGTCGGCGATCGTCGTCTCGTACTACTGGCACTTTGTCGACGTCGTGTGGATCGGGCTCTACGCCATGATCTACTGGCTTCAGTGATCTTGGCGTTGGTCATCAACCGCGCCGTCGCCCCGTCCCCTCAGACAAGGTCCAACCGGTGAAGGACACAGGTCATGACTTCTGACAACGACCGCCGACGCGGTCTGCTCGCGCGCCTTCGCGAGCGGTCCGTGGCGCGCAGCAGAGGCCGCCGGCGGCTGGGCGCCGCGGTCCGGCTGATCGCCGCGTTGACGCTGGCCGGCGGCGCGTACACCGCTTTCGCCCCGAGCGTGCAGGCGCAGGAGAACCCGCCGGTCACCGGTGCCGCAGCCGAGGGCAAGGCCCTGTTCGACGTGAGCTGTGTGACGTGTCACGGAAGCAACGCGCAGGGCGTCGAGGGGCGCGGTCCGAGCCTGGTCGGGGTCGGTGCCGCCTCGGTCGAGTTCCAGGTGAGCAGCGGCCGGATGCCGATGGCCCGGCAGGAGGCCCAGGCGCAGCGCAAGCCCCCGGTCTTCACCGACGACCAGACCCGACAGCTCGCCGAGTACGTGCAGCAGTTCGGTGGCGGCCCCGAGGTGCCCGAGGGTGACCTGCGCCGCGACGCCGACCTGGCCGTCGGCGGTGAGCTGTTCCGGATCAACTGCTCGCAGTGCCACGCCTTCGCCGGCGGTGGCGGTGCGCTCTCCTCCGGCAAGTACGCGCCGAGCCTGAGCCCGGCCACCGACCGGCAGATCTACGCCGCGATGCTCAGTGGCCCGCAGAACATGCCGGTGTTCGGCGACAACCAGCTCGCGCCGCAGGAGAAGGCGGACATCATCGCCTACATCCAGGAGACCCTGAAGTACGACCAGGACCCGGGTGGCTTCAACCTCGGTCGGTACGGGCCGTCCACCGAGGGGCTGGCCATCTTCCTCGTCGGTATCGTGGCGCTCGTCTTCACCGCCCTGTGGATTGCGGGTAAGTCGTGACCGAACCGATCGTTGGTGACAGTGCCGTGGTGCCGGGGGCCGGCACCGCCGTTAGGAAGGTGCCGGCGTGAGCGCGCACACGGACAGCCCCGCCCGGCGTGAGCCGTTGGACCTGAACGACCCCCGGGTGACCCGGTTCGACGTCGTGCAGGAGGGCGCTCGACGCGACGACATCGAGATCGTCCACTACGAGCCGCAGGTGGTCGTCGGCAGCAAGGCCGAGCGTCGACTGTCCCGACTGGTGGCCGGGCTGTTCCTGCTGACCGGGGTGGCGGCGACCGCCTTCCTGGCGATCTACATCTGGTGGCCGTGGGAGTACGCTCCCGGCCGCGGTGGGGACAGCTACTACACCCCGCTGCTCGGGGCGACCCTGGGCATCTCCCTGCTCGCCGTCGGGTTCGGCATCCTGATCTGGGGCAAGAAGCTGCTGCCCAAGGAGGTCTCGATCCAGGACCGGCACGAGGGTGTCCGGGACGAGGAGTCCCGCCGGATCACCGGCGAGACCATGCTCTACATGGCCGACGAGTTGGGCGTGCGGCGTCGGCCGCTGCTCGGGATCTCGCTGCTGGCCGGGCTCGCGCCGGTCGCCGCGGTCGCGGCGGCCCCGCTGGTCGGCGGGTTGATCTCCGACCCGCACAAGAACAACCAGCTCGCCACCACCGGGTTCACCCCGGTCGACGGGCAGCCGGTCCGGCTGATCCGCGAGGACGGCCGGCCGATCCGCCCGGCCGACGTCAGCGCCGGTGGTCAGATCACCGTCTTCCCGGGCATCGACCACGGGGTGAGCAACCGGCACGCGGACTCGCCGACCCTGCTGATCCACCTGCGCGAGGACGACGCGCAGCGCTCGCGCCAGGCCAACGAGCAGGTCGGGCACGGCGACTACATGTGGGGCAACTACGTCGCGTTCTCCAAGATCTGCACGCACGCCGGTTGCCCGGCGAGCCTGTACGAACAGCAGACCAACCGACTGCTCTGCCCGTGTCACCAGTCCCAGTTCCTGATCACCGACAATGCCAAGCCGATCTTCGGCCCGGCCAGCCGGCGGCTGCCTCAGTTGCCGATCGAGGTCGATTCCGAGGGTTTCTTCGTCGCGAGAAGCGACTACACTGAAATTGTCGGCCCGGACTTCTGGGAGCGTCCATGAAACGCCGCAAGCTAGATGTTGCCGCGGTACCGGGCAGGACCGCACGGGGGTTGGACGACCGGTTCAACGGAGCGACCCCGCTCCGGAAACTGCTCAACAAGGTCTTCCCCGACCACTGGTCGTTCCTGCTCGGTGAGATCGCGCTCTTCTCGTTCGTCGTGCTCCTGCTGACGGGCGTCTTCCTCACCTTCTTCTACGAGCCGGCGATGACCGAGGTCATCTACAACGGCAGCTACGCCCCGCTGCGGGGCACCCCCATGTCGGCGGCGTACGCCTCCAGCCTGGACATCTCCTTCGATGTCCGGGGTGGTCTGATCATGCGGCAGATGCACCACTGGTCGGCGTTGCTCTTCATGGCCGCCATCGTCGTGCACATGCTGCGGATCTTCTTCACCGGCGCATTCCGGAAGCCGCGTGAGACGAACTGGATCATCGGCAGCCTGCTCTTCTGGGTCGGCTTCCTGGCCGGTTTCACCGGTTACTCGCTGCCGGACGACGGCCTCTCCGGCACCGGCCTGCGGATCGCCTCGGCGATCATGCTCTCCATTCCGGTGATCGGTTCCTGGCTGACCACGTCGATCTTCGACGGGGAGTTCCCCGGCATGATCATCATCAGCCGGTTCTTCATCGCCCACGTGCTGCTCATCCCGGCCCTGCTGGTCGCTCTGATCAGCGTCCACGTCGGGTTGGTCTTCACCCAGAAGCACACCCAGTGGCCCGGCCCCGGCCGGACCAACAACAACGTGGTCGGCGAGCGGCTCTTCCCCCGGTACGTGATCAAGCAGGCCGGCTTCTTCATGGTCATCTTCGGCGTGATCGCGCTGATGGGCGGCCTGTTCCAGATCAACCCGATCTGGTACTTCGGTCCGTACGAGGCATGGGTGGTCTCGGCCGCCAGCCAGCCCGACTGGTACGTCATGTTCCTCGACGGCTCGACCCGGCTGATGCCCGCCTGGGAGATCAACATTCCGATCGGCGACGGGTACGTCATACCCCCGCTGTTCTGGCCCACGGTGGTGCTTCCGGGCATCCTGGTCGGGCTCTCCCTGATGTACCCGTTCCTGGAGGCCCGGCAGACCAAGGACTACCGCAGCCACAACCTGCTCCAGCGGCCGCGGGACGTGCCGGCCCGGACCGGCATCGGCGCGATGGCGGTCACCTTCTTCATCGTGCTGACCCTCTCCGGCGCCAACGACGTCATCGCGGACAAGTTCCACATCAGCCTGAACGCGATGACCTGGGGTGGCCGGATCGGTCTGCTGCTCCTGCCCCCGCTGGCGTACTACGTCGCGTACCGGATCTGCCTCGGGCTGCAGCAGCACGACCGTGAGGTGCTGGCGCACGGGGTGGAGACCGGCATCATCCGGCGCCTGCCGGACGGCCGCTTCGTCGAGGTGCACCAGCCGCTCAGCAGCGACGGGCACGAGTTGGAGTACGCCGGCTGGGTGGTCCCGAAGAAGATGAACCGGCTCGGTGCCCTCGGCCCGGCGATCCGGGGCTTCTTCTACCCGATCGAGAAGCCGGCCGAGGCGCCGGTGTCGCCCGGCCACCCGCCGGTCGAGCCCCGCCCCGAGCGGGAACGGATCGGCAGCGGCGACTCCCGCTGACCGTTCTCCGACAGCACGCCGACGGCGCCCACCGGATCTCCGGTGGGCGCCGTCGCGTTGTGGCGGGTCGGTCCGGTTAGGCACCCCGAGCCGCCGAGCCCCCGCGATCGCAGGAATATCCCGGGTCAGCCGGGTATCCGTGCGGTCCAACGAAAAAGGGGGGGAACATGTTGGGTCTCAAACGTCTCGGGCTACTGGTCACCCTGGTGGTGGTCGGTCTGACCCCGGCGGCCGCGGCGCACGCCGCCGCGCAGCCGTCGACGCAGGACACCCAGTACCTGCAGGCACTGCACCAGGTGAACCTGTTCGAGATCGCCTCGGGCAAGCTGGCCGAGAAGAAGGGCCAGAACCAGCAGGTCAAGGACCTGGGTCAGCAGTTCGTGACGGACCACACCACGCTCGACGAGTCGGTGAAGAACACCGCCAAGCAGCTGAACGTCACCCTGCCCGACAAACCGACCGCTGACCAGCAGAGCGTGCTGAACAAGCTGAACGGTCTCAGCGGCGCGGAGTTCGACAAGGCGTGGGTGATCGCCGAGCTGGCCGGTCACGTACAGGCGATCCAGGCCACCCAGACCGAGATCTCGCAGGGTTCCGAGCAGTCGGTGATCATGCTGGCCCAGGATGCCCTGCCGGTCCTGCAGGCCCACTACGACGCGCTGGTGGCCCTGGCCCAGACCCTGGGCATCCCGGTCCCGCAGACCAGCGCCAGCGGCACGCCCAGCCCGGGTGGCACCGCCGGTACGCCGGCTCCGGGCGCGACGAGCGAGTCCCCGGGTGGCGGCACCGAGGCGCCGGCTCCGGAGACCACCGAGGCCCCGGCTCCGAGCCAGAGCTGAGCCGACGGTCGACATGCGGCCGGTCCGCCCGAACGGGCGGACCGGCCCTGCCGTGTCATCCGGCGGCAGCGGGGGTCAGTCGGCGCTGTTCAGGCCGATGGCGAAGGCCTCTTCCAGGTCGTGCTGCGAGTACGCCCGGAAGGCGATGTGCGACTCGGTGTTCAGCACCCCGGGAACCTTCGAGATGTGGCCGGCGATCACCTGGGCGATCTGGTCGAACTCGCGGACCCGCACCATGGCGATCAGGTCGACGTGTCCGGCGACCGAGTACACCTCGCTGACCCCCGGCAGGGCGGCCAGGGCCTCGGCGACCTCGGGGATCGAGTCGGTGGCGCAGTCGATCAGTACGATCGCGGTGATCACTGGTCCGCCCTTCGTCGTGCCTCGTCGGCGCGGGCATCGGCGCCGACGCCGTTGACCATGCTAGACGGCGGGAGCAGCCCGGAGGCACCGACGGTGCGGTCGGCACCGACGCGGATCACGTCCTGCAGTGACTCGTCGGGGCGTACCGTCGCGCCGGGCCAGAGCACCGCGCGGACGACCTCGCCGGCCACCCGCGCACCGGCGCCCACCACCGACCGGTGGCACCGCCCGGTGACCGTGGCACTCGGGTGGATCAGGTTGCCCCCACCGGCGGCGTGCAGGTTGGCGGTGAGGTAGTCGGCGGGCGTACCGGTGTCGTAGAAGGTGCCCGGATACGGCACCACGTGCAGGGCCCCGGCCGCCTCGGCCGGCCGCCACACCGTGCGGACCAGGTCGGCGAAGGTCGGCGGCAGGTCCCGGACGAGTCGCCAGGGCAGCAGCGAGAAGCCGACGAACCGGTGACCGTCGAAGGTGCCCGGCTCGGCCGGGTCCGGGGCCGGCTGGCCGAGCAGGCGTACCGTCTCGCCGTCCCAACCGGCGAGCAGCGCGGCGATGTCGGGGCCGGGGGGAGTGGTCGGGTCGGCCAGGTACGCGTCGGCGTTGCCGACCAGCACACCCCGGCCGGCGATCCAGTCCCGCAGGTTGCCGATTCCCCCGGCGGTGCCGAGTGGGTCACCCGGCTCCACCGACAGGTGGGCCCGGTCGCCGACGTGTGCCACCACCTGGTCGCCGAGGTAGCAGGCGTTGACCGCGACCGTGTCCGGGCCGGTCAGACCGAGGCCGGCCAGCCGGTGCAACGCCCGGTCCAGCAGCGGCACGTTCCCGACCGGACAGAGTGCCTTGGGTACCTGCTCGGTGAGCGGGCGCAGCCGGGTGCCCTCCCCGGCGGCCAGGACCACCGCGCAGACGTCGGTCACGGTGCCGTGTCGGGCAGTGGCGGCGGGAAGTTCCCCGCCTCCGGGCCGATGCCGTAGTAGCCGAGCAGCCGGGCGGTCGGCCAGCTCAACCGGGGCAGGTCGTCCAGCGGCTGCCAGGCGGCCTCGAACACCTCCGCGCCGTCCACCCGCAACTCGGTTGTCGACGCCGGCACCTCCGCCTCGAAGACCATGTCCACCCAGCCCTTGGCGTGCACGATCGCGTTCGGGGTGGCCGGCCGCAGCCGGGTGGGCGCCAGCCGGATGCCGGTCTCCTCGAACAGCTCCCGGGCGGCGCCGACGGCCGGCGGCTCGGCCCGCTCCAGCAGGCCGGCGGGGAGGGTCCAGCTGTGCCCGGGTGGTTGCCGCAGCATCAGCAGGCGTCCGGCCCCGTCGGCCTCGGTGTCGCGGACCAGGGTGACCGCGCCGACGACGTACTTCGGGACGGCGAGTCGGACCAGCCGGCGTCGCAGGGGGAAGGGCAGCCGGTAGAACAGCTGGTACCCGATGGCCCGTCCGGTGGCGCGGGTGCGGGGGATCATGCGTCCAGGCTAGTGGCCGCCACGCGTCGGTCGCCGCCGGAGGGGCCGCGTCGCGCCGGGTGGGTCTACTGTCGGTGGTCGACCAGGTCGATGAGCTGGCGGACCACGTCGTCCGGCTCGACCGAGCGGTCGAAGACCGCGACCAGGAGGGTCTCCAGGTCGGGGTAGCCGAGCTCCTCGGAGAGCCGCAGCAGGGGCAGGTCGCTGGCGAGACCCCGGTTGTGGGTGCGCAGCGCGAGCCCGATGGTGGCCCGGCCCAGCCGGATCTTGTCGGCGATCGAGATGCCCGGCTCGGTGTGGTCGGCGAACCAGCGGTTGATCTGCATCTGGGCGTGCGGGGACTTGACGAAGCCGAGCCACTCCCGACGCGGGCCCCGGGGCGGGGCGTCCGCCGCGACGCCGCTGTCGGCGTCGGTCTCGGTGAAGATCTCCACCACGTCCCCCTCGTCCAGCTCGGACGAGAGCGGTGCCAGCCGACCGTTGATCCGCGCCGCCAGGCAGTGGTCGCCCCGGTCGGTGCCCAGCTCGTAGGCGAGGTCGACCGGGGTGGCGCCGGCCGGGAGGAGGACCTGCCGGCCGTCGGCGACGACCTGGATCTGCGCCTCGGCGAGGTCGCAGCGCAGCGACTCGAGGAACTGCGCCGGGTCCGGGGCGTCCTGCTCCCAGTCGAGCACCCGGCGCAGCCAGTCCAGCTGCTCGGCGCGGGCGGCGGCCCGTCCCTTGGCCCGGGGGAAGCGGAACTCGGCGGCGATGCCGTACTCGGCCGCGCGGTGCATGTCGGTGGTCCGGATCAGCACCTCGACCGTACGGTTGCTGGGCCCGCAGACGCTTGTGTGCAGGGAGCGGTAGAGGTTGTTCTTCGGCGAGGCGATGAAGTCCTTGAACCGGCCGGGCACCGGCCGCCACATCCCGTGGATCGCGCCGAGCGCGGCGTAACAGTCGGTTGCCGGGCCGTCCACCACGACCACGATCCGGGGCAGGTCGAAGGGGACGCCGCCGGCGACGGTGTCCTTCCAGATTGAGTAGAGGTGCCGGGGGCGGGCGGCGACCTCGGCGGCGACCCGGTCGCGGCGCAGCGCCACCCGGGTCCGGGCGACCACGTCGCCGAGGTAGGAGTCCCACCCGGGGCGGTCGTGCACGTGCCGGGCGATCCGGGCGTGCTCCTCCGGCTCCAGGTGCAGCAGGACCACGTCGTCCAGCTCCCGCTTGAGGGTCTGGATGCCCAGCCGCTCGCAGAGCGGCACCAGCACGTCCAGGGTCTTGCGGGCGATCCGCTCGCGCGAGGCAGCGGAGCGGACCCCGAGGGTACGCATGTTGTGCAGCCGGTCGGCCAGCTTGATGATCAGCACCCGGACGTCCTTGCCGGCGGCGATGATCATCTTTCGGGTGGTCTCCGCCTCGGCGGCCTTGCCGTAGAACGCCTTGTCGAACTTGGTCACCCCGTCGACCAGGTGGGCCACCTCGGGTCCGAAGTCGTCGGAGAGGGCCTGCAGGGTGTAGCGGGTGTCCTCCACCGTGTCGTGCAGCAGCGCCGCGACCAGGGTGGTGGTGTCCATGCCCAGGTCGGCGCAGATCTCCGCGACCGCCAGCGGGTGGGTGATGTACGGCTCCCCGCTCTTGCGGAACTGCCCCCGGTGCATGGTCTCGGCGATCGTGTACGCCCGGCGCAGCACCGAGACGTCGGCACTGGCGTGGATGCTCCGGTGACTGCGCACCAGGTGGTTGACCGGGTCCGTCTCGGTTGTCGGCCAGGTCAGCAGCGAGCGCAGTCGGCGGGCGAGCGGCAGCTCACCCGACTGGTTGGACAACGCGCCGCCCAAGGCGGCCCCGTGTCCGGCGTCGACGTCCACGTGGGACACCTCCTCACCCCGCTCCACGGTAGCCGGGCACGGCGGCAACCGGAAGCAGGCCCACGAATCGGGCAGGACTGCACTCCCTTAACAGCCTAAGTGAGCCGAGGTAGTCCGATCGGTCACTTGCTCATGGGCGTTCGGTCGAGAGTTGGTTGCTTGCCGCGCCCTCGGCCTTGGCGAGCAGGTCCCGGAAGCGGGCCGCCCCGGCCACCGGTGAGGCCCAGGCCGAGGTCATCTCCACCAGCCGGGTCTCCGGCCGCTCCAGCCAGGACAGGATCCGCTCGGACTCCTCGGCGGTGGCCGCCGGCACCGGCCCGGTGCCGGCCGGGACCGTCTCGGCGGTCGCCCGGATCAGGTTCAGCGTCGGTCGGGGATGGACCCCCGCCGGGGAGACCCCCGCGCCGGCCAGCCGGCCGTGCCGGACCAGGGCCAGCTCCCAGCCGCCGTGCGCGGCGGGTCGGGCGGCGGCCAGCTCGGCGATCCGGCTCAGCCCGGCCAGCCGCTGCATCCGGACCGTCGCGCGCAGCACCGCGACCAGCCGGGAACGCACCACCGCGGCCTCCTCGTACCGCTGGTCGGCGCCGAGCGCCTCGATCCGGGCCAGCAACGCCTCCACCACCGGTCGGGGATCACTGGCGGTGGCGGTCCGGAACGGCTGCGCGGCGCGGTGGTCGTACTCCTCGGGGGTGATCCGGTGCTCGCAGGGTGCCGGGCAGCGACCCAGCTCGGCCAGCACGCAGGCCGGCGTGGTGGTGCGCAGCGACAACCGGTGGGTGCACTGGCGCAGCGGCAGGGCGTCGTGGAAACCCGCCGCCGCCAGCTCGGCCGCCCGCCGCGAGCTGAACGGACCGAGGTACGCGTCGTCACCGTCGGTGATGCTCCGGACCACCGACAACCGGGGGTACGGCCCGGCGGTCAGCTTCAGCCAGACCACCCGCTCGGGGAACTTCGACCGCCGGTTGTACGGCGGGGCGTGGGCGGCGATCAACCGCAGCTCGCGGACCTCCGCCTCCAGCGAGTGGGCGCACTCGACGGCCTCCACCCGCTCGGCGGCGGTCAGCATCTCCGAGATCCGGGCCCGTTTCTCGGCGGCGGTGAAGTAGCTGCGCACCCGGGTGGCGATGTCGCCGGAGGTGCCGACGTAGAGCGGCCGGTCGTCGGCGGCCCGGAAGATGTAGACCCCCGGCCGCTTCGGCAGCCCGTCGGCGAGGTGCCGCTTGCGCCGTTGGGCCGGGGTGACCGCCCGGGTGAACTCGATCGCCTCGCCGACGGTGTGCACCCGGTGCCCGCCGAGGCGGTCGATCAACCCGTGCAGCACGTCGACGGTCGCCCGCGCGTCGTCCAGCGCCCGGTGCGTCGGGCGCACCGTGGTCCGGAAGTACGCCGACAGCGTGCCGAGCTTGCGGTTGGGCACCTCGTCGCGGGTCAGCACCCGGCGGGCCAACGCGGCGGTGTCCAGCACCCGCGGCGCCGGCCAGCGGTAGCCGTGCCGGGCACAGGCGGCCTTGAGGAAACCCACGTCGTACGGCGCGTTGTGGGCGACCAGGACCGCGTCGGCGACGAACTCCAGGAAACTCGGCAACACCTGCTCGATCGGCGGCGCCGGCACCAGCATGGCCTGGGTGATACCGGTCAGCACGGTGATGAAGGGCGGGATCGGCACACCCGGGTTGACCAGCGTGGCCAACATGCCCAACTGCTCGCCGCCGCGCACCTTCACCGCGCCGATCTCGGTGATCCCACCGCCGTCCGGCGCGCCGCCGGTGGTCTCCAGGTCGACCACCACGAAGGTCGTCGCGGACAACGGCAAGGCCGGGTCCACCCCCGGGCCGGCCGTCGGGTCCAGGCCGGCGAGGGTCTGCTGCACGTACTCCTCAGCTGCCACCTGCGGCACGGTAACTGCTCGGTCCGACACTCGCGTCGCAGCGGCCCCAACCGTTACCACGGGGATAGGATGAGAGATCGGCTCACTCACCGGGCGGTGGGCCCGGCTCCGGTGGGAGACTTGCCACATGCCCCTCACCGAGCCACCCGACGAGCACCTCCCCGGCGGGGAGGTCGACGCCGCGTGCGCCGCCGGTGGATCCGACCCGGCTAGGTCCGAGCTGGCCGGGTCCGAGCTGGCTGGGTCGGAGTTGCCGAGGTCGGAGCCGGTGGGGTCCGAGCTGGCCGAGTCCCAGCCGGTGGGGTCCGCCGAGTCCGAGTCGGCGGGGTCGGAGCTGGCCGAGTCCGAGTCGGTGGGGTCGGAGCTGGCCAAGTCCGAGTCGGTGAGGTCGGAGCCGGTGGGGTCCGAGTCGGCGGGTGCGGAGCCCGAGCCGGTGCTGCCCGAGCCGGTGCGGCAGCGGATCGTGACGCTCACCGCCGCCGTGTTGCCCGGCCTGCCCGGTGACGAGGTGCCGGTGCCGCTGCGCCGGGTGGCCAAGTTCGCCCCCAACCGCCGCGCCCGGCTGGGTGCGCCCATGATCGCCGCGCACCTCACCGCCGATCCGCTGTTCCGGCAGCGGGTGACCAACCGGGTCCTCGCCGACGCCGGAGACCTCGGTGCGGCGGTGATCGAGGGGACCGCCCCCGCCGCCGCCGATCCGGTCGAGGTGGCCGCCCTGGCCTACCTGGCCCGGCCCCGGGGCTGGCGCGAGCTGATCGAGGCCAGCGGCGCGGCGGTACGCGCCGAGTCCGACAGCGCCGTGGTGGCCGAGTTGGTCCGCGAGGCCGAGCAGCGGGCCACCCGCGCCGAGCACGACCGGGCGGTGGCCCGGGTGGAGGTGGAGAAGCTCCGCGACGAGCTGGCCCGGGTCCGCGAGGAACTGGGCCAGCTGCGGGAGGAGACCCGCCAGCTGGCCCGTTCGCTGCGGGAGACCCAGGCGCGCGAGCGTAAGGCCACCGAGCTGCTCGCCACCGAACGCGGCCGGGCCACCCGGGCCACCGCCGACGCCGACGCCGAGCTGCGTCGGGCCCGCGCCCGGCTGGCCGAGGCCGAGGCGGCGGCCGGGGTCGCCCGGGCCAGCGCCAAGGAGGCCCGTTCGGTCGACGACGCCCGGCTCTGGTTGCTGCTGGAGACCATCGGGCAGGCCGCCGTCGGGCTCCGCCGGGAGCTGGCGCTGGACCCGGTGGAGAAGCTGCCCGCCGACTTCGTCGCCGACACCTTCGCCGCCACCGGCAACGCCACCGGTGCCGCCGCCAACACCCGGGCCCGGGACACCGACGATCCGGCCCGGCTGGATCAGCTCCTGGCACTGCCCCGGGCCCACCTGGTCGTTGACGGCTACAACGTCACCAAGCGGGGCTTCGGGGAAATGTCACTGGAGCAGCAGCGCAAGCGGCTGATCACCGGTCTGGGTGGGATCGCCGCGCAGACCGGTGACGAGGTCACCGTCGTCTTCGACGGCGCCGAGCGGATCCACGGGCTGCCGCCCACCCCGCGCGGCGTGCGGGTGCTCTTCTCCCGCAAGGGGGAGACCGCCGACGAGTTGATCCGCCGATTGGTCCGCGCCGAACCGTCCGGTCGGCCGGTGGTGGTGATCTCCTCGGACCGGGAGGTCGCCGACGGCGTACGCCGGCACGGCGCGTACCCGCTCGGCGCGGACTCCCTGCTGCGCCGGCTGGCCCGGTCCTGACCACCACCGGGCACCGGCCGGCTGCCGGCCGATGCCCGCGCGGGCCGTACCCATCCGGCACCGCCCTGCGTGGGCCGGATGGGCACTGTGTCGCGTAGGCCGTCGGGCACCGCGTCGCGTGGGCCGGATGGGCACTGTGTCGCGTGGGTCGTCGGGCACCGTGTCGCGTGTGCCGGCGGGCACCGCGCCGCGTGGGCCGGCGGGCCGGGCACCCCGCCGGGTCAGGCCGGGCCGGTGTGACACCGACCCGGTGGCCGGGTCAGCGGCGGTGGACGACGATGTCGCCGAAGGACGTGCGGGCGGTGACCTCGACCGTACCGTCGGGGTGCCCGGGCGGTTCGCAGGTCGCCAGGTCGTTGACCACCTGACCGTGCTGGGTGTGCAGGTCGAGCCGGGCGGCGGTGCCGGCCGGGACGCCCACGCTGACCTCACCGAAACCGGTCTTGAGCGACACCGAGCCGGCCGCGACCATGCCGATGCTGACGTCGCCGTTGGCCGTGGCGGCGGTGACCGTGCCCTGGGTACGGTCCACCGTGATGTCGCCGTTGGCCGCCTTGGCCCGCAGGTCACCGCCGACCGCGCCGATCCTCGTGTCGCCGTTGGAGTTGCGCACGGCCAGGTTCCCGGCGACATCGCCCAGCCGTACCCGGCCGGCCGCCGTGGTGACCTGAGCGTGGCCGTCGATTCGGCCCACCTCGATGCCACCGGCGGAGGTCTGCAGGTCGACGTCGCCGGCGTCGCCCAGCACGATGCTGCCGGTGGCGGTGCGTAGCCGGCAGCTGCCGAGCCGGCCCTCGGTGTGGATGGTGGTGACCGCGCCCCCGCCGTCCAGTCGGGAGCCGGTGGGCAGGGCGATGGTCAGGTCCACCGAGCCGGGACGTCCGAAGATGCCGAGACGGCCACGCTGCTTGGGCATTCGGATCGTCAGCCGGCCGTCGGTGAACTCGACGTGGGTCTGCTCGGCCGTCCGGACGTCGGTCTCGGCGGCGGCGTTGCTCGGGCGGACCTCGACAGTGGTGTCGGCGCGGTCGCTGGCGGTGACCCGTACGTCGCAGACGACCAGGTCGAGGCTGACCGAGACGGGGTTCGGGGTGTCGAAGGTGGGCATCACGGGTTCCTCCTTAGGGAGGTGGTGGACCGGTCCACGGTGGGCCGGTAGGGACGGATGCGGCGCTGTCGTCGACGGGTCTGGTCGGTGTGACGGCCTGTCGGGGGTTGTCGCCGGGTCCGGTCGGTGTGACGGGTCGTCGGGGGTTGTCGCCGGGTCCGGTCGGTGTGACGGGTCGTCGGGGGCGGTCATCGGGCCCAGCCGGTGTAGCGCTCGCCGCCGAAGGAGGCGCGTCGGTGGGTTGACCGGGCCGACCGGTGGGTGTCGACGGCGGCGGTGACGGCCCGGACGAGCCAGGCGTTGACCGAGAGTCCCTCCTGGGCGGCGGCCTCCTCGACCCGGCCCTTGAGGTGCTCGGAGAGGCGGAAGTTGATCCGGGCGGCGGCTCCCTCCGCGCCGTCGGCGGGGGTGCCGCCGGTGCTCTGGTCGGCGGGGAACGGTCGGTCGGCGGGCAGTGGTTGTTCGCCGGGCGGTGGTTGTTCGCCGGGCGGTGGGGTCACCACGAACTCGGGGTCGCGCCCGCGCAGCCGCAGCTCGACGGAGCCGGGAGCCAGCTCGCGGGTGATCTCTTCGGTCGCTGCGGTCAGGGCGTCCAGCAACGCCAGCCGGAGCGCCGACTCCAGCGGCCCGGTCAGCCGCTCGGCCAGGGCCCGGGTGTCCGGCCCGCCCAGCTCGGCGGCACCGGTCAGCTCCTGCCGGAGCTGATCGACGTACGACGTGAGGTCCATGGTGCCATCATGGCATCAAAATGGCACCACTTCAAGGTTCTGGTGGTGCCATGGAGGTGTCAGGCTGGCGACAGGCAGGCGCCGGGCGGTTCGGCGGTGGCGACGCGGGCCCTCGGTGTCCGGGGGGCGAGCGCGCCCTAGGATGAGCAGCCGGCGGTGAGAAGGGTGCCCCGCTATACCGTAGGCGTTAACAGGGAGCCCTTCCTTTCACGGCTGGGGAGGTACGGGGATGAGCCGGGTATGGCGCGAGGGTGGCGGGCTGTGACGCCGCGTGGTTGGGCGGTGCTGACCCTCGCCGGGCTGGTCGTCGCGCTGGTGGTCGTCGCCGTCCTGCTGGTGCCCTGGAGCCGACCACCGGCGCCCCGGGCCGATCAGCTCGCCGCGTTGCGGGACCTGCCCGCCGACGAGGTCGCCCACGGGCGGGCCCTGCGGGCGGCGCTGCGTCCCGGGCGGTACACCGGGCTCGTGGTGGGGCTGCTGGCGGCACTGGCGCTCGGGCTCACCCCGCTGGGCGGGCGGCTGATCGAGCTGGCCGGCCGTCCGTTCGGCGGGCACTGGGTGGCCCAGGCGGTGCTCGGTGGGCTGGTCGTGGTGCTCGTCGCCGACCTGCTCACCCTGCCGTTCGCCGCCTGGCGGCACTCCGTGCTCACCCGGTACGGGCTGAGTACCAACGGCTGGGGCGGCTGGACCCTCGACCTGCTCAAGTCGTACGCGGTGAGCGCGGTGCTCGGCGCGACCGTGCTGCTCGGCTTCTACGCGGTGACCCGCCTCGCCCCGCGCTGGTGGTGGGCGCTCGGCGCGGCAGGGGCCGCCAGCCTGGTGGTGCTGCTGTCGTTCGTCCTGCCGGTGCTGGTCGAGCCGGTCTTCAACCGGTTCACCCCGATGGAGCCGGGTTCGCTGCGTACCGAGCTGGTGAACATGGCCGCCCGCGACGGCGTGCCGGTGCGCGACGTGCTGGTCGCCGACGCGTCCCGGCGGACCAGGGCGGTGAACGCCTACGTCTCCGGTCTGGGGCCGACCCGACGGGTGGTCGTCTACGACACCCTGCTGCGGGAGGCGACGCCGGCCGAGGTGACCAGCGTGGTGGCGCACGAGCTGGGCCACGCCAAGGACCGGGACGTGACGGTGGGCACGCTGACCGGCGCGCTGGGTGCCGCCGCCCTGGTGGTGGCGCTCTACCTGGTGGGCTCCTGGGGGCCGCTGCTGCGCCTGGCCCGGGTCGACTCGATCGCCGAACCCCGGGCCTTCGGGCTGCTGATCGCCCTGGTCACCGTGGCCGGGCTGGTCGCCACGCCGGTGCAGGCCCTGGTGTCGCGCCGGGTGGAGGCCCGCGCCGACGCGCACGCCCTGGCCCTCACCGGTGACCCGGCGACCTTCGAGGCGATGCAGCGTCGGCTGGCCGGGATCAACCTCGCCGACCCGGACCCGCCCCGCTGGGAGTACCTCTGGTCGGCGTCCCACCCGTCCACCGTGGAGCGGATGGCCGCCGCCCGCGCCTACGCCAGGGAGACCGGCGGATGAGCCGTACGCTGCTGATCACCAACGACTTTCCGCCCCGCCCCGGCGGCATCCAGTCCTTCGTGCACAACCTCGCCCTGCGCCAGCCCTCCGGTTCCGTGGTGGTGTACGCGTCGAGCTGGCCCGGTGCCGCGAAGTTCGACGCCGACCAGCCCTTCGAGGTGGTCCGCGAGCGTACCCGGGTGTTGCTGCCCACCCCGCTGGTGGCCCGCCGGACGGCGGCGCTGGCCCGGACGTACGACTGTGACACCGTCTGGTTCGGCGCGGCGGCCCCGCTCGGGCTGCTCGCCGCCGGGCTGCGCCGCCGGGCCGGCATCCGCCGCGTGGTGGCGCTGACCCACGGCCACGAGGTGGGGTGGGCGGCCCTGCCGGGTGCCCGGGGTGCGCTGCGCCGGATCGCGCGGGGTACGGACGTCGTCACCTACCTGGGCGAGTACACCCGGACCCGGCTGGACCGGGCCCTGCACGGGCTCACCGAGCTGCACCGGTTGGCCCCCGGGGTGGACGTGGACACCTACCACCCGGACGTCGACGGCGACCAGGTCCGGATCCGGCTCGGCCTGGCCGACCGGCCGGTGGTGGTCTGTGTCTCCCGGCTGGTGCCCCGCAAGGGACAGGACATGCTGATCCGGGCCATGCCGGCGATCCGCCGCCGGGTGCCCGACGCCGCGTTGCTGGTCGTCGGGGGTGGGCCGTACCGGGGCACCCTGGAGAAGCTCGCCCGGCAGACCGGGGTGGAGCGCGACGTGGTGTTCACCGGGTCGGTGCCCGCGGCCGACCTGCCGGCCCACTACGCCGCCGGCGACGTGTACGCGATGCCGTGCCGGACCCGCAACCGTGGCCTGGACGTGGAGGGTCTGGGCATCGTCTACCTGGAGGCCTCCGCGACCGGGCTGCCGGTGGTGGCGGGGGACTCCGGCGGCGCGCCGGATGCGGTCCGCGAGGGCGAGACGGGTTTCGTGGTCCGCGGCGACGATCTCGCCCAGCTTGCCGACCGGGTGGCCACCCTGCTGACCGACCGGGACCTGGCCCGCCAGTTCGGCGCGGCCGGCCGGGCCTGGGTCGAGCGGGAGTGGCGCTGGGAGACCCAGGCCCAGCGGCTGACCGCCCTGCTCGCCGACCCGGCCAGCCGTACCGGCTAGTTCAGCTGCGACAGGATCTGCTCGGGTGGGCCGGGACGGCCGAAGTACCAGCCCTGGCCGGCGTCGCAGCCGATCGCCCGCAGCCGCTCGGCCTGCTCGGCGGTCTCCACCCCCTCGGCGGTGACGGGCAGGTCCAACGCGTGGGCCAGCGACACCAGCGCGGCGCAGATCCGTTCGTCGGTCTGGCTCGCCGGATCACTGGCCGGGGCCCGTAGCCCGGTGACGAAGGAACTTGCCAGCTTCAACGCGGTCACCGGCAGGTGACGCAGGTACGCCAGGTTGCAGTAACCGGTGCCGAAGTCGTCGATGGCGATGCCCACCCCGAGGTCGACAAGGGTCCGCAGGGCCCGGATCGGCTCCTCGGCGCTGGTCATCATGGTGCTCTCGGTGATCTCCAGTTGCAGCCGTTGCGGCGGCAGGCCGGTGCGCGCCAACAGCTCCCGCACCTCGCCGACCAGGCCGGGGGTGTGCAACTGCCGGACCGCCAGGTTCACGCTGACGAACGGTGCGGTCGTACCCCCGTCCGACCAGGCGCCCGCCTGGCGGCACGCCTGCGCCAGCACCCAGGCACCGAGCCGGACGATCAGCCCGGTCTCCTCGGCCAGGCCGATGAAGCTGTCCGGACGCAGCAGCCCCCGTTCGGGATGCCGCCACCGGACCAGCGCCTCGGCGCCGAGCAGGTTGCCGTCGCGCAGTGACGTCAACGGCTGGTACTCCAGGAAGAACTCGTCGCGGTCCAGGGCGGTGGGCAGCGCGGCGGAGAGCGCGTACCGGTCCAGTTCCCGCTGGTTGCGTTCCGGGTCGAACAGCGACCAGCGGGCCCCACCGGCCATCTTGGCCCAGGTCACCGTGCTGTCGGCGGCCTGCATCAGGTCACCGGGGCGGGCCTCGGCGACCGGACGTTCGACGATGCCGGCGCTGGCCGCGACGGTCAGCTCGTGCCCGTCGACCTGTGCCGGTTCGTTGACCGCGGCCAGGGCCGCCTCGGCGACCTTGACCACGTCGTCGGTGCCGCCGGTGGCCTCGACCAGGATGCCGAACTTGTCACCACCGAGCCGGGCCACCAGGTGCTCGCCCAGGGTCTGCCGCAGCCGCCGGGCCACCGACACCAGGAGCAGGTCACCGACCTGGTGACCGAGGGAGTCGTTGACCACCTTGAACCGGTCCAGGTCGAGGAAGCACACCCCGATCCGGGCGGTGTCCCGGGTCGGTGCGGCCAGGGCGGCGGTGAGCCGTTCGGTGAACAACCTGCGGTTGGGCAGTTCGGTGAGCGGGTCGTGGGTGGCCTGGTGCCGGAACCGGGCCTCACTGTCGCGTAGCTCGCCCTCGGCCTGGGTACGGGCCTTGGTCGCGGCCCGGCGGATCTTCTCCTGCTCGTCGAGGGTCCGGTCGCGCAGCGCGTGGGCGAAGCCGGTCGCCACCGCGCCCAGCAGCCGGGCCAGCCGGTCCTCCACGTCGTCGGCGGCCAGACCCAGGTCGCGCAGCAACCGGAGCTGGATGACCTCGACGCTGCGGCCGAGCCCCTCGGGCGCGGAGATGTGGGCGGCGACCAGCTCGGCACCGACCCGGGTGCCGGCCCGCAGGTCGAAGGGCTCCGCCACCAACGCCGCCGCCAACTGCTCGGTGAGCCGGTGCAGGAACGCCTCCAGCTGGTCGCGGTTCATCGGCACGAAGCTGGTGCCGGAGACCGCCCTGGCCCAGGCCCGGGCGAACGTCGACGGGCGGGAGGCCAGCCCGCCGGCGCGATCCGACTCACCCACCGACGCGTCCGACGCCGCCCAGGAAGCCCGCCGCCTCGGCGTCCTCGGCACCCTCCGGGGCCTCCGGATGCCACTGCGACACCCAGACCACTCCCGGTTCGACCAGCTCGAACCCGGCGAGCAGCGCGGTCAGCTCGGCGTGGCTGCGAAACCACAGCGGATTGTCGGTACGGCGGTAGACCCGCTCGGCCTCGCCCTGCTCGGGGCTCTGCCGGCGGCCGTCCAGGCTGACCTGGGAGAGCGCCAGGTAACTGCCGGGCACCAGCGCCTCGCGCAGGGTCCGCAGCAGCTGGTCGGGGTGGTCGGAGTCCGGTACGAAGTGCAGCACCGCCACGATCAGCACGGCCACCGGCCGGGTGAAGTCCAGCAGGCCGGTGACCTCGGGATGGGCGAGGATCCCGGCGGGGTTGCGCAGGTCCTCCTGGATCACCACGGCGCGCTCGTTGCCGGCGAGGATCTCCCGGCTGTGGGCCACCGCTATCGGGTCCACGTCCACGTAGACCACCCGGGACTCGGGTGCGGCCCGCTGGGCGATCTCGTGCACGTTGCCGACGGTGGGGATGCCGGAGCCGATGTCCAGGAACTGGCGTACCCCGGCCTCGATCAGGTGGTGCACCACCCGGCGGAGGAACGCCCGGTTGGCCTGGGCCATCAGCGGGGCCTCGGGCACGGCGTCCATCATCGCCCGGGCCGCCGCCCGGTCGGCGGCGAAGTTGTGCGAGCCACCGAGGTAGTAGTCGTACATGCGGGCCACACTG
Organism: Micromonospora sp. WMMA1923; assembly: GCF_049179195.1. Classification (NCBI taxonomy): domain Bacteria; kingdom Bacillati; phylum Actinomycetota; class Actinomycetes; order Micromonosporales; family Micromonosporaceae; genus Micromonospora; species Micromonospora sp. WMMA1923. The sequence continues at coordinate 3,785,677 of NZ_JBMHLZ010000001.1, read as the reverse complement.
GGCCGTTCCATGTCGATCGTGGTGGCCGTCCGGTCCGGCCGCCGCGTGCTCTCATCCGTTTTGCCTGCAACGCGAGAATCATCACCTGCGCGGGTCACCCGGGTATTCTGCCCGTCCCGTGCCCGACTGAGAAGACCGGGAGACACCGGAGGTCCGGGCCGACGACGCGGACCCGGACCTCCGTGGCGGTCGATCAGAACTTCGGCGCGTCCGGGGCCTCCAGCAGACCCAGCCGCAGCGCGGTCATCAACGCCTGGGCCCGGTTGGCCGCGCCCAGCTTCTCGTAGAGCTTCGAGATGTGCGTCTTGGCGGTGGACTCGCTGACGAAGAGCTGCTTGGCGATGCCCGCCACGCTCATCCCGTCGGCGAGCAGCCGCAGCACCTGGCCCTCCCGGGGGGAGAGCTGCGGGCCGGACGGGGCCAGCCGGCGCTTCATCGCCTCGGCCAGGTCGGCGGCGGTGAACGCGCTGGGGGAGGAGGCGGCGTGCCGGGCGGCGGCCACCACCTCGTCGGCCGGGGCGGTCTTCGGCACGAACGCGCTCGCGCCGGCCTCCAACGCGCCGAAGAGCTGGTCGTCGCCGGCGTACATGGTGAGCACGACGATCCCCATCGAGGAGCTGGACTTGCGCAGCGCCCGGGTCGCCTCCAGACCACTGCCGTCCGGCAGGCGCAGATCCATGATCACCACGTCCGGCTGGAGGGCGCCGGCCTGCCGGACGCCCTCGGCAGCGGTGGCGGCCTCGCCGACGACCTCGAACTGCCGGTCACGCTCGAAGGCGTGCCGCAGCCCCTTACGGATCAGGTCGTGGTCATCGACCAGGAGGACCTTGGTGCGGGTGGCCGGTGTCGGAGTGGTCATCCTCGGGTTTCCTGCCCTTCTGCTGCTGCTGCGCTACCGCGCACGTTATCGCGCCGAGGCGAGGAGCCGACCACCACCGCCACGGTCGTCCCGCTGGGTTGCCGTGGCCTGATCTCCAGCCGGCCCCGGATACGTTCCGCCCTCTCGGCCATGATCGCAAGACCATAGTGCCCCTCGGCGCGCTGGTCACCGATGCCGTGACCGTCATCCGACACTTCGATCTGGGCGTACGGGGGATCCACCTCACAGGTGACCCAGAGGTTGGCGGCTCCGGCGTGCTTGCGGGCGTTGGTCACCGCCTCCTGCGCGATGCGCAGCAACTCGGCCTCGGTGGCCGCCGGCAGCCGGGCGGTGGACTCGTCCAGCGACAGATGCACCCGAAGTCCACCGGAGGCGCCCACGGTGCGGGCGTACTCGGCGATCGCGGCGGCCAGCCCACCGTGTCGGTCCACCTCGCTGCGCAGCTCGAACAGGCTCAACCGCAGCTCGGTGATCACCCGGGTCACCTCGTGCCGCAGCGCGCGCAGGCTCTCGGCGGTCTCCTCGGTGTCGTCGTGCACGGTGGCCAGCGCGTTGTCGATGCCGTAGCCGACCATCACCAGCTCCTGCGCCACCCCGTCGTGGATCTCCCGGGCCAGCCGCTGCCGCTCCTCGTTGGTGGCCAGCGAGCGGACCTCGTCGAAGAGCAGCGCCGCCTCCAGCCGCAGCGCGGCCGGGCCGGTCAGGGCGGTCACCCCGGCCACCACCGGTGCCGGGTAGGCCTGCCCGGCGTCGGCCTCCAACACCACCAGACCCACCGTGCGGACCCCGGCCACCAGCGGCACGATCAGCGCCGAGACGTCCCCACCGGCGTGCGAGCGGGCCTGGGTGCGGGCGGCGGTCTGCGGCTGCTGGCTGGCCCAGGCGTCGGCGATGGCCGAGTCGGCGTCCAGCGTCGTCTCCCAGTCGACCCGCTCCGCGCCGACCTGGGCGAGCACCACCAGCCGGCCACCGCCGCTGGCGGAGAGGACCGCCGCCCGGTCGGCGCGGGCCACGGTACGCAGCTCCTCCAGCAGGTGCTCGGAGATGCCGCCCGGGTCGAGGGTGGCCCCGGGCAGCTGACGGGCGACCGTACGCAGCTGGGTCAGCAGGCGGGTCGCCTCGGCGTACGGCTGGGGGGCGCTCTCGGCCCGTACCCGGACCAGCTTCTGCAGCGCGCAGCCGGTGGCCAAGCCCAGGCCGGCCAGGATCAGCCACTGGGCGCAGACCGCCAGGTAGCCGGGCTGGACGAGCTGGCGTTGCCCGTCGACGACGGTGAACGCCCCGCTGACCAGCAGGATCAGCGCGGTGACCCCGACCAGCACACCGCCCTCGACGAACCGTCGCCGCAGCGCGGTCACCGTCACCGGCACCGCCAGGTACGGCAGCACCGCCGACGCGCCGACACCCGGGGTCGTCCCGCCGAGGGTGGCCACGGCGGCCACCTGGCTGGCCGCGAGCCCGAGCAGCACCGCCTCGGCCAGCCGGCTGAGCGGGCCGAGCAGTCGGTGCTGGGGGGCCAGCAGGGCGGGCACTCCGGCGGCGGCGAGCAGGGCCACCCACCAGAGCTGGGCCGGGTCTGCCGTGGCGAGCAGGGTGAGGACGGCGACCAGCGCCAGCATCACCAGTCGGGCGGCGACGGCCAGCGGGTGCGGACGGGACCGGGCGGATGTCGAGGCGGGCACGTGACGGATCGTAGTCAGCGACGGTAGATGTCGGCGATCTCCGCCGCGTACGTCTTCTGGACTACCTGGCGCCGGACCTTCATCGAGGGGGTCAGCTCGCCGGTCGCCTCGGTGAAGTCGTGGGGCAGGATCCGGAACACCTTGATCGCCTCGGCCCGGGAGACCTCCTGGTTGGCGGCGTCGACGGCCTCCTGTACCGCGGCCCGCAGGGTCTCGTCGTCCCGCAGGTCGGCGACGGTGGCCCCGGCCGGCACCCCGGCCGAGGTGCGCCACGTGGCGAAGGCGTCCTCGTCGATGGTGACCAGGGCCGCGACGAACGGCTGCCGGTCGCCGACCACCACGCACTGGCTGACCAGCGGGTGCGCCCGGACCTGGTCCTCCAGCACGGCCGGGGCGACGTTCTTGCCGGCCGCGGTCACGATGATCTCCTTCTTGCGGCCGGTGATGGTGAGGAAACCGTCGTTGTCGAGGTGGCCCAGGTCACCGGTGCGGAACCAGCCGTCGCTGGTCAGCGCCTCCGCGCTCGCCTCGTCGTTGTGCCAGTACCCCTGGAAGATCAGGTCACCGGCGATGAGGATCTCGCCGTCGTCCTCGATCCGGATGGTGACCCCGGGCAGCGGGCGGCCCACGGTGCCGATCCGGATGGCGTCGCGCAGGTTCGCCGCGGCGGCGGGGGAGGTCTCGGTCAGGCCGTAGCCCTCGTAGACCGTCACCCCGATGCCGCGGAAGAAGTGGCCGAGCCGGGCACCCAGCGGCGCCCCGCCGGAGATCGCGTCCCGGCACCGGCCGCCGAGCGCCGCCCGCAGCTTGCCGTAGACCAGCCGGTCGAAGAGCGCGTGCTGGACGCGCAGCCCGAGGCCGGGGCCGCCGCGGGTGTCCTGGGCCTCGCTCCAGGCCACGGCCACCTTCTCGGCCCGGTCGAAGATCCGGCCCTTGCCGCCGGCCTCGGCCTTCTGCCGGGCCCCGTTGTAGACCTTCTCGAAGACCCGGGGCACCGACAGGACGAAGGTCGGCCGGAACCGCTGCAGCTCGGGCACCAGGTTGGTGGGGTCGCCGCAGTGCGCCATGGTCGCCCGGGCCTGCACCACGCCGATCTGGATCAGCCGGGCGAAGGCGTGCGCCAGGGGCAGGAAGAGCAGGGTCGACGCGCCCGCGTTGAACAGGTTGGGCAGCACCGGCACCGCGTTGGCGATGTCGGCGTACATGTTGCGGTGGGTGAGCACACAGCCCTTCGGTCGGCCGGTGGTCCCGCTGGTGTAGATGATCGTGGCCACGTCGTCGGCCCGGAACGCCGCCCGCCGCCGCTCGATCTCGGCCGGGTCGACCGCCTCGCCGGCGGTGGTCAGCTCCGCCACGCAACCGGTCTCGATCTGCCACACGGTCCTCAGCGCGGGCAGCCGGTCGGTGACCCCGGCGACCAGGGTGGCGTGGGCGGTGGTCTCCACCACGACGGCGACCGCGCCGGAGTCGCCCAGGATCCAGGCGGCCTGCTCGGCGCTGGAGGTCTCGTAGATCGGCACGGTAACCGCGCCGGCCGCCCAGATGGCGTAGTCGACCAGGGTCCACTCGTAGCGGGTCCGGCTCATCAGGGCGACCCGGTCGCCGGGGGAGATACCGGCCGCGACCAGGCCCTGGGCCACCGCGACCACCTCGTCGCGGAACTGCCGGCAGGTCACGTCGACCCAGCCGGCTCCGCCGACCGGGTCGGGACGGCTGAACTGCACGACGTCCGGGGCGGACTCGGCGTTGCTCCAGACCGGGTCGGTCAGGTTGGCCGAATCGCCGACCGTGACGACCGGCGGAACGGAGAACTCGCGCACCTGGCACTCCCTCGTACTCGTCCTGTGCCACCCAGCCGGCGGGTCGGCTGTGTCGAAACCTACCTGCTCGGCCGGGCGGGCCGGGCAGGCAGGCCGGGGTGGGACCCGGCGCGGGCGGGACCGCCGCCGGGTAGCCTCCCCCCATGGCGGACTCCTCCACCCAGTCGATCGTCGTCGCCGCGCCACCGGAACGGGTGGCCGCGGTCATCTGCGACTTCCCGCGTTACCCCGAGTGGACCGAGACGGTGCGGCGCACCGAGGTGGTCGAGGAGTACACCGACGGGTACGCCAGCCAGGTGCGGTTCACCATCGACGCGGGGGTGATGGCCGACGAGTACGTCCTGGCGTACGCCTACGCCGAGGACCTGTCGCACATCGAGTGGCACCTGGTGGCCCCCTCGCGGATGCAGCGCGCCCAGCGGGGGTCGTACGACATCGTCGGCAATGCCGATGGCACCTCCACGGTGACCTACACCCTCGAGGTGGAGCTCTCGGTCGGGATGATCGGGATGTTTCGCCGCAAGGCCGAGAAAATGATCATGGATACCGCGTTGAAGCAACTCAAGCGCCGGGTAGAGACACCTGATGCTGCGCAGTGACGCGCCCGGCGGCACGGTCGCCACGACAGGGGGAGCCGACCATGGCTGAGGCAGAACCGGGCTCGGCCCGGGAAGAGGCGGAGCGGCTGGTCGCCACCCTGCTCGCGGCGGCCCGGCTCGCCTCGTCCGGTTCCCGGGCGGCGCAGGCCTGGGGTCCGCTCGGTGGGATGCTGTCGGGTGTCCTCGGTCACAGTGGCGGCCCCGGTGGGTCGTCCCGCACCCGGCCGGCGGCACCCGCCGGAGGTTTCGCCACCGGCACGCCGGAATGCTGCGTCTGTCCGCTCTGCCGGGCCATCGTCGCGATGCGTGACCCGAGTCCCGAGTTCGCCGAGCGGCTCGCCACCGGCGCCGGTGATCTTGCGGCGGGGGTGGCCAGCATGATGCGCGCCTTCGCCAGCGCCGACGATCGACCGCCGTCGTCGGCATCGCCGGTGGCCACCGGGGGCGCCGGGGCCGCCGGGCCGTCGGCCGCAGCCACCGGAACCGACGCGAACGCGGATCACGTCTGGCGCGAGGCCACCCGCACCGGGCATGATTCTGCCTCGGCGCCGGAGCAGGACGTCTGGTCCGCCGCGACCCGTTCGGGGGACGCGGCTGCTCGGGCCGCCGCCGTACCGCCCGCCGAGGTCGTCGGGCCCGGCGCGCCGGTCACGCCCCGGCCGCCGGCCGACGGTCCCGCGGTGCCCGCCTCGCGAGCGCCCGAAGCGGGCGAGCACGCACCGGGCGACGGGGCCTGACCACCGGACATGCGGCACCCGACCGGCCACCAGCCGGTCGGGGGCGGCAGCACAGCAGAGGGGAGTGGCAGCGGTGACGCTGACCATCGGAGTCGACGTCGGTGGCACGAAGGTGGCCGGCGGTGTCGTGGACGACACCGGCGCAGTGCTCGTGCAGGTCCGACGGGACACCCCCGCCGAGGACGTCGGCAAGACCCGGGACGTCATCATCGAGGTCGTCACCGAACTGGCCAAGGGCCGGACGGTCGACGCCGTCGGCATCGGCGCGGCCGGCTGGATCGACGCCACCCGCTCCACCGTGCTCTTCGCGCCCAACCTGGCCTGGCGGGACGAGCCGCTGCGGCAGTACGTCAGCGCCGCCGTCGGGCTGCCGGTGATCGTGGAGAACGACGGCAACGTGGCGGCCTGGGCCGAGTTCCGCTACGGCGCGGCCCGCGACGCCGACGACTCGATGGTCATGTTCACCATCGGCACCGGGGTCGGCGGTGGCATCATCCTCGGCGGCGAGCTGGTCCGCGGCGCCCACGGCATCGCCGCCGAGTTGGGCCACATGCTCACCGTCCCGGACGGTCACCAGTGCGGCTGCGGCCGGCTCGGCTGCATCGAGCAGTACGCCAGCGGAAACGCGCTGGTCCGCTTCGCCCGTGCCGGGGCCCGCCAGGAGCCGCACCGGGCCGGTGCCCTGCTCGAACTCGCCGGTGGGGAGGCCGAGGCGATCACCGGCCCGATGGTGACCGCCGCGGCCCAGGGCGGTGACCCGGTCTCCTCCGAGGCGTTCGCCCAGATCGGCCGCTGGCTGGGCACCAGCCTGGCCGACATGGCCCAGATCCTCGACCCGCAGGCCCTGGTGGTCGGCGGCGGCGTGATCGACGCCGGTGACCTGCTGCTCGGCCCCACCCGGCGCTCCTTCGCCGACGCGCTGGCCCAGCGCGGCCGGCTGCCGGTCGCCGACATCCGCCCGGCCGAGCTGGGCAACAGCGCCGGCGTCATCGGCGCCGCCGACCTCGCCCGTCGCCTGTGAAGCGCGAGGAGTGCAGCGCAGCGGAGCCCCGCAGTCGCGAACGGAAGGTCGGCACGGTGAGGCGCGAGGAGTGCAGCGCAGCGGAGCCCCGCAGTCGCGAACGGAAGGTCGGCACGGTGAGGCGCGAGGAGTGCAGCGCAGCGGAGCCCCGCAGTCGCGAACGGAAGGTCGGCACGGTGAGGCGCGAGGAGTGCAGCGCAGCGGAGCCCCGCAGTCGCGAACGGAAGGTGGCACAGTGAGTGCCGGAGTGCGGTTGCGGGTGGTGTCGTACAACATCCACGGCCAGCGGGACGACACCGCCGCGCTGGCCTCGGTGGTCCGCAGCGCCGCGCCGGACGTGGTGATCGTGCAGGAGGGGGCCCGCCGGTTCGGCTGGCGGCAGCGCAACGCCGCCCTGGCCGAGTCGTTCGGCCTGGTGGTCGCCGCCGGTGGTCTGCCGTCGCTGGGCAACGTGCTGCTGACCAGCCTGCGGGTCCGGGTGCTCGGCACGAGCTGCCGGCGGTTCCCGCTCACCCCGGGCCGGCACCTGCGGGGTGCCGCGTTGGCCGACTGCGCGGTCGGCGGGGCCCGGTTCGTGCTGGCCGGCTCGCACCTGTCCACCGATCCCGCCGAGCGTCCCGCCCAGGCGGCGGCGTTCAAGCAGGACCTGGCCGGGGCGGCCTGGCCGGTGGTCGCCGGAGCGGACCTCAACGAGGGGCCGGACGGCCCGGCCTGGCGTACCCTCGCCGACGGGTTGACCGACGCCGCGCTGGAGATGGACCGCGCCGACCGGCTCACCTACTCCTGCGCCGAGCCGCGTCGGCGCATCGACGCGCTCTTCGTCGACCCCTCGATCAGGGTGGTCGACTACGACGTGGTGGACACGCCCGAGACCCGCCGGGCCAGCGACCACTTCCCGATCCTGGCCGACCTGCTGCTTCCGGTGGCCGGCTGACCCGTCGGGGTGTCACCACACCGGCCGGGACTGGACATCGCGCTCCGATGTGGAGAGGATTTCGCAGCGCAGCACCGCCGGCCACGTCGGCGACCAGGGCCGGCCCGCGTGCCGTACAGAAGGAGTCTTCCGGTGTCCTCCTCCGCCGACCACGGCCGTCCCGAGCCCGACCCGTCGGACGCCCCGGCACCCGACGGGCGGTCCGTGGCCGACCGGGGTGAGACCGTCTGCGTGATCGGCGCCGGGGCCAGCGGCCTGGTGGCCGTGAAGAACCTGCGCGAGCACGGCTTCGGCGTGGACTGCTACGAGCGGGAGACCTCCGTCGGCGGCGCCTGGAACTGGCGGCACGACCGCAGCCCGGTCTACGCCAGCACCCACCTGATCTCGTCGCGGCCGTTCACCCAGTTCCCCGACTTCCCGATGCCCGACGACTGGCCCGACTATCCGCACCACAGCCAGCTGCTGTCCTACTTCGAGCGGTACGCCGACCACTTCGACCTGCGGTCGCACGTCTGGTTCGGCACGGAGGTGGTCCGGGTCGAGCCGGCCGCCGGCCACCGCTGGGACGTCACCACCCGCAGCACCGGCGGGTACGGTCCGGAACGCACCTCCCGGTACGCCGCCGTGGTGGTCGCCAACGGCCACAACTGGTCGCCGAAGCTGCCCGACTACCCGGGGCTGGAGGAGTTCCGGGGCGAGATCATGCACGCCTCGTCCTACAAGGACCCGACCCAGCTGCGCGGCAAGCGGGTGCTGGTGGTGGGCGCCGGCAACACCGGCTGCGACATCGCGGTGGAGGCCGCCCAGCAGGCCTCGGCCTGCTGGCACTCCAGCCGACGCGGCTACTGGTACGCCCCGAAGTACGTCCTGGGTCGCCCCGCCGACCAGGTGAACGACCTGTTGCTGGCGTGGCGCGTACCGCTGGCGGTGCGGCAGTGGCTCTACCACCGGCTGCTGCGGCTGACCGTCGGCGACCTGACCCGCTTCGGCCTGCCGAAGCCGGACCACCGGGTCTACGAGACCCATCCGATCGCCAACAGCCAGCTGGTGTACTACGCCGGGCACGGTGCGCTGCGACCGGTGCCGGACGTGGCCCGCTTCCACGGCGGCTCGGTGGAGCTGACCGACGGCCGCCGGATCGAGCCGGAACTGGTCGTCTTCGCCACCGGGTACCTGCCCCGGTTCGAGTTCCTCGACCCCGCGGTGCTCGGCGACACCGACGGCTCGGGTCGGCCCCGGCTCTGGCTGAACGCCTTCGCCGCCGGCCACCCGACGCTGGCGGTGGCCGGTCTGGTGCAACCGGACTCCGGCATCTTCGCCCTGTCGCACTGGCAGACGGTGCTCTTCGCCCGGCTGTTGCGTAGCCGCGTGGAGCGTCCGGAGCGGGCGGCGGCGTTCGCCGAGCGGGTGGCCGCCGGGGTGGGGCAGCGGTACTCCGGGCGGGTCAAGGAGAGCAGCCGGCACTGGTTCGAGGTGGCCCACGCCGACTACCTGCGCGCCGTCCAGCGCGCCCTGCACGAGTTGGAGGGCAAGTGAGCACTCAGAGACCGCCGGTGCGGGTGCTGCGGGCCCGGGAGTGGTCCCGCCCGGTTCCGGCGGCCCGCCGGGAGGTGCTCAGCGCCCTGCCCGAGCTGGACGAGGGGCGTCCACCACTGCTGTTCGTGCCGGGCTTCGGCCACGGTGCCTGGGCGTTCGCCGAGCACTGGCTGGGGCACGCGGCGGCGCGCGGTTTCCCGGCGTACGCGCTGAGTCTGCGCGGGCACGGCGAGAGCGCGCCGGCACCGGAGGCGACGCTGCGGGCGTACGCGCACGACGTGACCCAGGTGGCGGCGGGCCTGCCGCGCCAGGCGGTGCTGGTGGGCCACGGCGCCGGGGCCCTGGTGGTGACCCGCGCGTTGGCCCGCTACCCGGCGCGGGCCGCGGTGCTGGTCGCGCCGGTGCTCGGCGGCTGGGCGACGCTCGGCGCGGCGCTGCGGCACCACCCGGCCGGCACCCTGCCGGCGGTCTTCGGCGGCCGGCTGCGGCTCAACCGCCAGCAGCTGTTCGGCCGGGAGCTGCCCGACGCCCAGGCCCGCCGGTACCTGTCCCGGCTGGGGCGGGCCAGCCGTCGGGCCCAGTGGCAGCTGCTGGCGCACCGGGAGTCGGAGCCGGCGGTGGGCGACCCGCCCACGCTGGTGCTGGGCAGCCCGGACGACCGGGTGGTCCCGCCGGCCGCGTTGAACCGGGCGGCCCAGCGTTACGGCGCCGCGCCGCTGCTCTTTCCGGGCATGGGGCACGACCTGATGTTGGACACCCGCTGGCAGGAGCCGATCGACGCGATCCTGGACTGGCTGGCCAGGGCCTGACCGCCTGGCGGAGGCCAGCCGGCCAAGGCCTGACCGCCGGCTGCGACCCCGGGCGGGTCAGTGGGTGGCGGGCAGGCGGTCGACAAGCGAGCCGGTCTCGTCCAGGGCGCTGAGGTAGGACCGGGCCCAGGCGGTGATGTCGTGCCGGTGCAGGTGCTCGCGCATCGCCCGCATCCGGGTGGTGACGTCGGCCGGGTCGGCCTGCAACGCCGAGAGCAGGCCCTGTTTGAGCCCCTCCAGGTCGTGCGGGTTGACCAGGTACGCCTGGGACAGCTCGGTGGCGGCCCCGGCGAACTCGCTGAGCAGCAGCGCGCCGGTGTCGTCGACCCGGGCGGCGACGTACTCCTTGGCGACCAGGTTCATCCCGTCGCGCAGCGGAGTCACCGCCATCACGTCGGCGACCCGGTAGAGCGCGGCCAGCTCGGCCCGGTCGAAGGGCTGGGTGAGGTAGTGGATGGCCGGCTCGCCGACCCGGCCGAACTCGCCGTTGATCCGCCCCACCTCGCGTTCGACGCGTTCGCGCAGGATCTGGTACTGCCCGACCCGTTCCCGGCTGGGCACCGCCACCTGCACCAGGACCGTGTCGCGGACCTTGACGTGCCCACTGGCCAGCAGCTCGCTGTACGCGGTGAGGCGCTGCTCGATGCCCTTGGTGTAGTCCATCCGGTCGACGCTGAGGATGACCCGCTCGGGCTCGCCCAGGTCGCGGCGGAACCGCTCGGCCCGCTCGGCGACCTCCGCGCTGGCCGCCAGCGCCGACATCTCGGCGGTGTCGATGGAGACCGGGAACGCGCCGATGCGGACCACCCGGTCGTCGACGGCGATGCGCCGGTCGGTGGCGGCGACCCCGAGCACCTTGGTGGCCAGTTGGGCGAAGTTGTGCGCCGCCTGGGGTCGCTGGAACCCGACCAGGTCGGCACCGAGCATGCCGTGCAGCAGCTCCGCCCGACGGGGCAACTGCATGAACAGCTCCGGCGGCGGGAACGGCACGTGCAGGAAGTAGCCGATCCGCAGGTCGGGGCGGAGCGCGCGGAGCAGCCCGGGAACGAGTTGCAGGTGGTAGTCCTGCACCCAGACGATCGCGCCGGGCTCGGCCACCTCGGCGGTGGCCTCGGCGTACCGCTGGTTGACCCGCTGGTACGCCTCCCACCAGCGACGGTGGTGCTCGGGTTGCTCGACGGCGTCGTGGTAGAGCGGCCAGAGGGTGGCGTTGGCGAAACCCTCGTAGTGGTCGCGCAGGTCCTCCAGGCTCAGCGGCACGGTGTGCATGTGCACGCCGTCCACGTCGGGCAGGCTGGGTGCCGGGCCGCTGCCGCCGGCCCAGCCGACCCAGGTGGCGGGGGTGTTGCGCAGCAGCGGGTGCAGGGCGCTGACCAGACCGCCCGGGCTCCGGCGCCACTCGCAGGCCCCGTCGGGGGCCACACTGTCGTCGATGGGGAGGCGCATCGCCACCACGACCAGGGAACTCTGTCGCATATCGGGGCATTCCGATCTGCCGAGGGACCAGCCGCCACGAGGGGGGAGCAACCCGGCAGCCGGTGAGGGGAGTGACGGACAGCGGTATTCCTACTGACCGTAAGTTACACCACTGTTACCTCGGCCGGCCCGGCGGCCACCGTCCCGGGATGCGGTCGGGACGGACGGTGACCGGGTGGCCGGCGGCGGGGTGGCCGGGTCAGACGACCGCGCCGTCGTCCGGGTCGTCCTCGGCGTCACCGGGGCGCAGCCGCCAGATCAGGGTGACGAAGCCGGCCAGGATGCCGGTGAAGCCGAGCAGCGTGACCACCGACCGGTCCACCGGGAGCAGCCAGGGGAAGAGGAAGAGCACGAAACCCAGCACGATGGCCAGGACACCTACCGCGGCGTACTTCGACACCCGGGGCAGCGGCGGTGGCGGCGGGGGATGGTACCGGTCGTTGTCGTCGTCGGGCAGGTGGGCGCCGAAGGTGTCCAGCCCCTCCAACAGGGAGGGCTCGTCCGACCGGTCCCGGCCCAGGGAGATGCCGGAGATGTCGCCGGCGTACGGCAGCCGGCGCACGTCGGTGGCGGTCGGCGCGGCGGTGTCGTCCACGGTGGCCCGGGAGGGGCCGCCGGCCGGCTCGTCGTCGACGTCCTCCGCCGCCGGCCAGGGGCGCCGGTCGACGGTGGGGGTGTCGTGGTAGCCGGCGACGATGCGGGCCCACTCGGCGTCGATGTCGGGTTCGTCGTCGCGGGGACGCTCCGGGGTCGCCTCGTCGGCGAGCTGGGTGAGGTAGTCCCGGGCGGTCCTCAGGTGGGACCGGTCGACGTAGAGCCGGTCGACCGGTCGGGCCGGCACCGTGGTGGTCCGGGTGACCGGGTTCAGATCGGCCGAGGGCTGCAGGTAGGCGGCGATCCCGCCGGCGGCCAGCACGTCGAGCAGGTGCTCACCGACCCGAGGGTCCACGTCGCCGGCGACCGCGTACTCACTCGCGTCGAGCCCGTTGTCCCGCCGTCCCCGACGGGCCCCACCCGCTGACACCGGACATCCTCCTCGTCGCGCGCCCGTGGCACGCCGTTTCGAACCCCTCGGCGTCGCGCCGCCCGCCGTGCCTTGAATCGTGACACGTCCACACCCTGTTCCGGGAGTGCGTTGGGCCGCGTCTTGCAAAGTCAGCGCCCCTGTCGCAGGTGGCGGCCAGGGCCCAATGTCGGTTTTCGCGTATCGGCTGCAACGGGGGCATCGGCGGACGGCCCCGTCCCACCCGCCACCGGCCCGGCGGCGGGCAGCGGTCGATCATCGACCGGGAGCGGTCAGCGATCGCTCATGCCGGCGCGCCGACGTAGCGCGGCCACGTCGGTGACCACGATCCGCCGGCCCTCGGTACGCAACCAGCCCCGGCTGGCGAACGAGCCGATGGCCTGGTTGACGCTCTGCCGGGAACCGCCGGCCATCTCCGCGAGCTGGCTCTGGTTCAGCTCGATGGTGATCATCGGGGCCTGGCTCTCCCCGGCCAGCCGGACCAGGGTCTTGGCCACCCGACCGGGCAGGTCGAGGAAGACGTGGTCGGCGTTCTGCTCGGTCAGCCGGCGGATCAGCCCGCCGAGCGAGCGCATCACCGCGTCGAGGATGCGCGGGTTGGAGTGGACCAGCTCCATGAAGGCACCCCGGGACAGCGCCAACGCGGCGCAGTCCTCGATCGCCTCGGCGGACGCCGAGCGGGTGGAGGCGTCCAGGAGCGACACCTCACCCAGCACGTCCGGCGGCCGGACCACCGACAGCACCGCGCGTTCCCCGGTCGGCGCGGTGCGGAACACCGCGACCGCTCCCCGCCGCAGCACGATCAGCGACTCGCCCGGGTCGTTCTCCACGAACAGCAGCTGACCCTTGCGGTACGTGCGGGGCACGGCCGCCGCGATCACCCGCTGGCGGACCTCCGGCTCCAGGCCGGCGAACATGTCGACGCCCGTGAGCGCGTCACCCGGCTCCGGCAGGCGCATCTCCACGTCGGCGAACCCTTCCCGGTTGAAGACCATTCGCAGCCGGGTGAACCTGACAGCCCCCGCTGCGAGGCGATCTGAACCGGTTCGGCGTCCGGTAGCGGTACACATCAGATCATGACGCCCCGGTCGCTTGCTGTACACCCCTCAAATCACTTGCGTGACAGTCCCGACCTGCCTCGCGACCTGCGCGGCCGCCCGCCGGGCCGGGGGTCTGACCGACCGTCGGGCCGCGGGCTGACCGTCCGGCCGGGTGCCGCCGCCCGACCGGCGGACGCCGTCGGTGGGCCGGCCGGCCCCCGATGTCGGCCCCGGTGGCCCGGTGGACGAGGATGACCGGGATGGTCTACCGCTACTTCTACGACTGCGAGTTCATCGAGGACGGCCGGATCGTCGACCTGGTGTCGATAGGCGTCGTCGACGAGTACGGCCGCGAGTTCTACGCGGTCTCCACCGAGTTCGACGACTCCCGGGCCGTGCCCTGGGTACGCCGCAACGTGCTCGACAAGTTGCCCTCCCCGGCCGACCGGGCCTGGCGCTCCCGGGAGCGGATCCGCGACGAGCTGTACGACTTCCTCGTCGAGCCGGTCCGCAGCCGCCCTGGCGAGCAGTTGGAGCTCTGGGCCTGGTACGCCGCGTACGACCACGTGGTGCTGGCACAGCTCTGGGGGGCCATGCCGGCGTTGCCCCGGGAGCTGCCCCGGTTCACCAAGGACCTGCGCCAGCTCTGGGACGACCGGGGCCGGCCGAGTCTGCCGGAGGCCGCCTCGGCCCGGCACGACGCCCTGGTCGACGCCCGGCACAACCTGGCCCGTTGGCAGGCGATGACCGCGCGGTGAACCGCCCGGGTCGGCGCCACCGGAAAGGCGGTGCCGCGCAGGTTTGACCGGTTCTGTCCGGGGCACCGGTTCGACTTCCGCCGCCGCACGCGAGGGGGTAACCAGCCATGAGTCAGCAGCCGACCAGCACCGCCGACGCCCGCCGTCGGGTCACCGAGCTGATCCGCGAGGCCCGGATCTGCATGTTGACCACCACCGGGGTGGACGGTCACCTGGTCAGCCGGCCGATGGGCCTGCAGGAGGCCGAGTTCGACGGGAACCTGTGGTTCTTCGCCGCCACCGACTCTGCCAAGATCCGCCAGCTCCGGGTGAATCCGGAGGTCAACGTGGCCTTCTCCGATCCCCGGAACCACTCCTGGGTGTCGCTGTCCGGCACCGCCACCGAGGCGTACGACCGGCAGCGGGCCGAGCAGCTGTGGAACCCGATGCTCAAGGCGTGGTTCCCCGACGGGCTGGACACCCCGGGCCTGACGTTGATCAAGGTGCACCCCAGCTCCGCCGAGTACTGGGACGCGCCCGGCAGCACGATGGTCAACCTGTTCGACATCGCCCGGGCGGCGGTGACCGGCCGGGGGCCGAAGGCGGGCGAGCACGAGTCGGTGAGCTACTGAAGCCGGCCGGTGGTCCCGGGGCGCGCTGTCGGCGGATCGGCACGGCGACTACAGTTCGCAGTGACGGCCCGCCCCGGGCCGGCAACGACGCCGATGGTCTGACCTGACCCAACATCCTGGGGTGAATTCGGGCTTAACCTGATGCTTCAGGAGGATGAGCAGATCATGCGTATCGGCGTGCTCACCGGCGGCGGCGACTGCCCAGGTCTCAACGCGGTCATCCGCGCGGTTGTCCGCAAGGGTGTCGCTACCTACGGTCACGAGTTCGTGGGCTTCCGGGACGGGTGGAAGGGCCCGCTGGAGGGCCTGTCCAAGCCGCTGGGCATCGCCGAGGTGCGCGGCATCCTGCCGCGCGGCGGCACCATCCTCGGCTCGTCCCGGACCAACCCCTTCAAGATCGATAACGGCGTCGAGCGGATCAAGGAGAACCTCGCCGCGCAGGGCGTGGACGCCCTGATCGCGATCGGCGGTGAGGACACCCTCGGCGTCGCCACCAAGCTGCACGAGCTGGGTGTCAACGTGATCGGCGTGCCGAAGACGATCGACAACGACCTCGGCGCCACCGACTACACCTTCGGCTTCGACACCGCGGTCAACATCGCGATGGAGGCCATCGACCGGCTGCACACCACCGCCGAGAGCCACCACCGCACCCTGGTCGTCGAGGTGATGGGCCGGCACGCCGGCTGGATCGCCCTGCACGCCGGCCTGGCCGGTGGCGCCAACGTGATCCTGCTGCCCGAACGGAAGTTCGACGTCGAGCAGGTCGCCGGCTACGTCAACAAGCGGTTCGACCACCAGTACGCCCCGATCGTCGTGGTCGCCGAGGGCGCCCAGCCGCTGGACGGCCAGATGGTCCTGCACAACCAGGAGCTCGACGCCTTCGGTCACGTCCGCCTCGGCGGCATCGGCCAGTGGCTCGCCGAGCAGCTGGAGTCCAAGACCGGCAAGGAGGCCCGCACCGTCGTGCTCGGCCACATCCAGCGCGGCGGCACCCCCACCGCGTTCGACCGGGTGCTCGCCACCCGGCTGGGCCTGCAGGCCATCGACGCGGCCAACGAGGGCGACTGGGGCAAGATGGTCGCCATGCAGAGCACCGACATCGTCCGGGTGCCGCTGGCCGACGCCACGGCCGAGCTGAAGACCGTGCCGCTGGAGCGGTACGCCGAGGCCGAGGTCTTCTTCGGCAGCTGATCGTCACCTCGGCGCGCGGCGGACCTTCCCGGGTCCGCCGCGCGCCGCCGGCATGAGAGGGGTACGGCCGATGGCGAAGACGGTGCACACCGTCGCGGTGGTCGGGGCGGGCAAGATCGGCGAGCTGGTGCTCTCCGGGCTGCTGCGCTCGGGCTGGCCGGTGGACCGGCTGCTGGCCACCGCCCGGCGGCCCAGCCGCGCCGAGGACCTCACCGCCCGCTACGGCGTCCGGGTGGTCGACAACCTCACCGCCGTCGCCGAGGCGGAGGTGCTCGCCGTCGCGGTCAAGCCCCAGGACGCCGCCGCCCTGCTCGACGACATCGGCCCGAAGGTCCCCGCCGACAAGCTGGTGATCTCCCTCTGCGCCGGCCTGCCCACCACGTTCTTCGCCCGCCGACTGTCCGAGGGCACCCCGGTGGTACGGGTGATGACCAACACCCCGGCCCTGGTGGACCAGGCGATGACCGCCATCTCGGCGGGTGCCCACGCCACCGGCGAGCACCTGGCCCTCGCCGAGGAGATGTTCAGCCCGCTGGGCGCGACCGTACGGGTGCCCGAGTCGCAGCAGGACGCGGTGACCGCCCTCTCCGGCTCCGGCCCGGCGTACTTCTATCTCCTCGTCGAGGCGATGATCGACGCCGGCATCCTGCTCGGGCTGCCCCGGCAGGTGGCGCACGAGCTGATCGTGCAGACCGCGATCGGCTCCGCCGTCATGCTGCGCGACTCCGGCGAACACCCGGTGAAGCTGCGCGAGGCGGTCACCTCGCCCGCCGGCACCACCATCTCCGCCATCCGCGAGCTGGAGAAGCACGGCGTACGCGCCGCCCTGCTGGCCGCCCTGGAGGCCGCCCGCGACCGAGCCCGCGAACTCGCCACCCAAGCCGACTGACCTCCCCGCCCACCCGCGGCCCCGGATGGCGCTCGATCAGGGAAACCGTGGTCTGCGCCGGCCACGACGCCACTGTTTCCCTGAATGAGCGGGAATGCGGGAGCGTTCGGTCAGTCGCGGTCCGCGGTTTCCAGCGGCCACTCCAGGCTCACCTGTCGGGCCTGGCCGGTGCGGTCGAAGTACGCCTGGAGGTCGCGGCCCTGCTCGGCGTGCCACCGGGCCTGGGTCTGGTGCAGCTCGGTCAGGGACATCCGGGCGATCCGCTCGTGCCGGGCGGCGATCGACCGGGCCAGGCCGACCGCGGCCCGCGCGTCGCTGGCCGCCTCGTGCGCCGTGCCCGGCTCGACCTCGTAGTACGTGCAGAGGTCACCGAGCTGCCGGCCACCGGACCAGTACCGTTCCACCTCGCGGTGCAGGACGGACGGGTCGACGACGACCGCCTGCTCCCAACCGACCGCCGGCAGGCCGTGCCGGGCCAGCTCGGTGTGCAGGGCCGTCACGTCGTACCCTGCGCAGAAGGCGACCAGCGGGGTCGTGTCGGCGATCAGCTTCGCCACCGCCGTGCCCAGCTCGGCCAGCGCCTCCCGGGCCGGTCGACCCTGCGCCCGGACCAGGTCGTCGGTGATGCCGTGCACGGCCGTGGCGTCCGCCGGAATCGGCTCGCCGGGATCGACCAACCAGGTGCGCTGGGTACCGTCGGGGAAGGTCAGCGCCGCCGACACGATCCGGGTACGCATCGGCTCCCGCTGGGTGCCCTCCAGGTCGAAGCCGACCAACGGCAGGTCGTGCCAGCCGGCATGGTCACCCCGGGGCGGTGCGGTCCGCGCCGGTGCACACCCCGGATGGTACGAGCCCCAGTCGTCACCGACCCTGATCCGTCGGCCCGCTCCGGCCTCGACCCAGCTGTTGCACGCGCCGCAGCGCCCACCGTACTTGTTGATCACGTTCTACCGACTCCCGAGTGAGGACCGGGTACGAAGGCGTGTCCGCCTCACGTACCTAGAGACCGGATCATGGTGTCCGATATGGATCCCGGTCAAACGGGCCGGCCAACTCCGGCGGTGACCCGGGTGGACCGTCAGTAGTGGTCGCCCGGGTCTGGTCGGTGCCGCATACTGGCCCGGTGTTCACTCTCGCCCAGGCGCGTCATCTGGTCTCCACGCTGCGTCCCCGCATCGACGAGCTGATCCGGATCCGCGCCGACCTGACCGAACTGCGCGTCGACCTGGCCGCCTCGGGAGTCTCCGTGTTGGGTGGCCAGGCCGAGGTCAAGGGGCTGGAGGCGCGGCTGCACGCGGTGCTGGAGGAGCTGAACGCCCACGACATCGAGGTCAAGGGGATCGCCCCGGTGCTGCTCGACTTCCCCGGTGAACGCGACGGCCGGCCGGTGCTCTGGTGCTGGCTGGAGGGCGACTCCGACGTGCGCTGGTACCACCGCGCCGACTGCGGCTTCGCCGGCCGCCGCCCGACCTGACATGGTGGACGGTCCGCCGGCAGACCTTCCACGGGACAGCTACCGAGGAGACGGCCCCCGGATCACGAGGGCTCGCCGTTGACGAGGTACTGACTACCGCCCAGCGTGATCGCCGCCATGGCATTGGTAAGCCGATGCCAGACGTACGGTCGAAGCATCGACTCGGCCTCGTCGAGCGGGCTCAGGCGGTACTCGAGTAGTTCTCCGTCGGCCAGTCGTATCCCCGCCGTCTCGTCGCCACGGAGCACGCCGCCGTCGAACACGAACATGAGGCTGTCGTCCCACGGGCCGTGCGGAGCCACCCAGTCCACGACCAGCATCCTTCCGACCTTCAGCCGAATGCCCAACTCCTCGCGTAGCTCCCGCTCGGCGGCCTGGTCGGGTCGTTCGTTCGCCTCGGCCATGCCACCAGGGAGATCCCAGTACGGCTTGTAGTGGGGGTTGACGAGCAGCACCTGGCCTTGCTCGTTCCTGATCAGGACGTCCGCGCCGACGCGCTTGCGGGCCTTCCTCGCGTTTCCCTCCGCCAGGTGGGCCTGCCACGCGACCGGATCCCGCTCGTAGAGCGAGCGGTCATCCGAGTTGTCCGTCACCGACCGCTCCTGTCCGTAGCGCACCGACGCTTCGTCGGGCCCGCCTTCTCAGATGAGGATCGCTTCTCTGGCAGTGATGAGCTGACCGGCCCCGATGAAACGTCGTGCCACCGTCAGGCCAGCATCATGAGCGAACTGTCCCCCGTGACTGGCCGAGGCGTCCGTCACGAGCCAGGGTGTGAAGTCTTGCTCGAAGGCGTCCACCGCCGACTTCAGGACGCAGCTTTCGGTGGCCACGCCACAGAACACGAGGTCGGTCCAACCTTCCCGGACGGCAAGGTCCATGCCTTCCTCGTTGAAGTACGAGTAGATGCGCTTGTCGATCACTGCCCTTGCCCGGGTGGCGTGCTGGCTCAGCTCGGGCACGATGTCCGTCTCCGGTGGGTGCTGCACCTTTGACCAGTGGATCAGTCTTTCGAATGGGCTGCCCGGGTAGTTGTGGTAGCGGGTGAAGACGACCGTACCGCCGATGGCCTCCCAGCGCTCCACCAACTCCACGACCTTCGGGATGACGTGCCGGCTCTGGTCGTTGATGAAGCCGTTCTGCATGTCGATGACGATCAGGGCCGCTCGGGTGCTGCTCATTCGTAGACTCCGCTACTGCTGATCGGCTCGGCCTCTCGAAGCGCCGCCTGGGCCTGCGTCAGGCGTTCGGGTAAGCCGCTCGTCGTGACGGCTGCCTGACGCATCAAACAGTGCTGAGCCGTCTCCCGTACCCGTGCGGTGGTAAGCCGCGAGTGGGCGGCCCGCAGGAAGCGCCAGCCGAACTGCTGCGGTATCACCGGATCTCGGCCTGCCTCCACTGCTCGCTGAACGTGCCGGCAGTAGGCCCAGAGCATCTGCACATCGATCTCCAGCGAAAGCAGTTCATCAGCGGTGAGGGCCCGTTCCGGTGAGATCGCGTGGTAGGCCAACCCCGACCAGGCCGCGAAGCCGACGGACACACCAGGGATTCCGAAGGGCTCGGCGGGGAGTTGGTCGAATCCCTCAGCCAACAACCCCCGCTCTACCTGCTCCGAGACAGGCTGGGGTCGAGGCGTCGCGTGGCGGTCGACCAGGACAGAAGGCAGGCTCAACAGCCGGACGACGTTGTCCAGGTCCTCGGGGCGGCATCCCGGCTGGTGGAGGAGATACATCGACATCACATACTCCGGCGCTGCCACCCGGCTGTCCGGCCGGGCCGACAGTAGTCGATCGATCTGGTGGGCTGCCCACGGCAGGTCCTCCTCGTAACTCGCGTACCGCCAGGCCGCGAGTTCGGCCAGGTTGGTGGGGGCGAGTTCCTGTTCCAGGTGGAACACCAGCACGCCACAGGCGAAGATGTGAGCGGTGCATCGGCCGCTCGGATGGGGCACCTTCGTCGCCGACACGTGCAGCCACTCGTGGGTGCGTGGCTGCACCTGTGGCGATCTGGTCAGATCCTTGGCTGCCTCCGCCCCGATGTATGCCGGGATGAACTTGTGGGACTGGACGCGGTAGCCCTCGACCGAAGCGGCAGCGGCAGCGGGTCTCGGGGTCGCGTCTGCCGCAGCGCCAAATCGGCGCACCACCTCGTCGCTTGCCATGCGTAGGGCGGTGTCCAGCGCAGCCTGCATCTCCGGTCGGGGCTGCACCCCCTCCCGGCCCGCTTCCCACTTGGACACCGTGCGTTCGCTGACGCCGAGATGTTCGGCGAAGTCGCGGATGCTCATCCGCAGGGCATGGCGCAGCGCTCGGGTTTCTCGCCCGGTCCACTTCTGCACGGTCGTCATCGACTCGCCTTCGCTCGGCCAGAGACCGGCCAGTCAGAGCCTAGCGGCTCGACTTCAGAAGTAGTACAGCGTAGGTGCAGAGCGTAGTCGTACCCAAGGATCGCCATGCCGACCAGGGTGGACGCATGGCCCGGGGCGGATGCTGGGCTCCGGTGGGCATTCCCCCGATGCGTCCGCCGTCCCCGCCCGCCCCGGTGCCGTTCCATCACTCGATTTCGGCGGAAGGGCTTGTCATGGACGAATTCACCTGGCGGTGGGCGTGAGCGGGTTCGGGCCGTACCCGGTGGAAGTTCTCGGGTCGGCGGGGGTGCGGAACGCGGTGGCGCGGTGGTTGGGGCTGGTGGCGGCGGACGCCGAGCTGGCGCCGTACCTGGTCGGGGTCGATCGGGCCCGGCTCGGTGGGCACCTGGCGCTGAGTCTCACGGTGGCGCTCGGCGGGCCGGCGGGCGACCTCGCCCGACCGGCGGTCGGGGCGTGGCGGGGTCTGGGCCTGACCGAGGAGCAGCACCGCCGGGTGGTCGACTACCTGACCGGGGTGCTCTGGGCGCTCGACGTGCCGGCCGGCGCGATCGACGCGGCCCGGCGGGCCTTCGCGGACGAGGCCGGCGCATGACCGGCGGCCTGGCCGCGTCGTGGTCGGCCACCCTGCGCCACGCCCACCTGGCCGCCGAACACTTCTGGGGTGCGGTCGAGCAGCGCTGCCCGGGGCGGCTGCCGCAGCGGGAGGCGGCCGTGTTCCTCGCCGCGCTGGGGCGGCTGGCCAGCGGCGGCGACGACCCGGCTGGGCGGGCGGCGCTGCTGGCCGTGCTCGGCTCCGCCTACCGCCGTTACCGCCTGCTGCCGCACCAGGATGCCGTCGAGGCCGCGCTCGTCGCCACCGTCGCCCGGTACGCGCCCGGGACGCCGGAGTCGGCGGCTGCGTGGGCACAGGCCGCGCGGTCGGCGTCGGTGGCGGTGACCCACGCCGCCGAGCGGGCCGGCGACGGCCCGGCCTGGTGGCCGGCCCGGGTCGTCGACCACGACCGGGCCGCCGAGGGCGTCGCCATCCTGACCGTACGCCCCTGGCGAAGCCTTCCGTTGCGGCCCGGTCAGGCGGTGCCGGTCTGCACCGAGCGCTGGCCCGGCCGGTGGCGTTGGTACTCGCCGGCCAACGCTCCGCGCCCGGACGGCAGCGTGGAACTGCACGTCCGGGCGGTCGCGGCAGTCTCCCGCGCCCTGGTCCACGCGGTACGCCCCGGCGACCGGCTCTGGCTCGGCCCACCGCACGAGGTCGGGCTGAGCCTCGACCCGGCGTCCCGGTCGGACCTGCTGCTGGTGGCCGGGGGCACCGGCCTCGCGCCGCTGCGCTCCCTGGCCGAGCAGGTCGCCGAGGTCCCGGCCGGACGGCGGGTGACCCTGGTCGTCGGCGCTCGTACCTTCGCCGATCTCTACGACGCGATCAGCCTCGACAAGCTCCAGTGTGCCCACGACTGGCTGACCCTGGTGCCGGCGTTCTCGCACGATCCCGGGGCCGAGCCGGGGGAGTGGGGCGACGCGTTGACCGTGGCGCTTGAGCACTACCGGCCCGGCCAGGAGGTCTACCTGTGTGGGCCGCCGCTGATGGTGGCCGGGTCGCGGCTGCGGCTGCTCGCCGCCGGTGTCCCGGCCGGGCGCATCCACCTGCCGACAGAGCCTGCTGGCTGACGGGTCTCTCACAACCGAAGAAATTCGTTACAGGTCACCGGGAGGTGTGTAGGATTTCTTTGGTGATGCGAGGGGGAGAGGCCAAGGCGGCGTCGGTGCGGTTGTTGCCGGCAACCTTCAGCTACTCGCAGGCGCTGGCCGCCGGCCTGACGCAGTGGCGGCTCTACCGGTTGCGGGATCAGGGGCTGATCGAGCCCCTGGGCGGAGGGCTCTACCGGCGTCACGACGCCGAGGCCGCAGACATCGACCTCATCGAGCTCGCCCGCCGAGCCCCGCCTGCCACTCTCTGCCTGACCAGCGCGCTGGCTCGGCACGGCCTCACTGACGAGATTCCCTCCCGCATCGACGTCGCGCTGCCTCGTGGCCGGCATCGGCCGGCGACGGTGGCCCCGGTCGCCTGGCACACCTTCGATCCGGGCACCTTCGAGATCGGCCGCACCAAGTTGTCACTCGATCCGGATACCTCGATCGGACTCTATGGCCCGGAGCGCAGCATCATCGATGCCGTTCGCCTCCGGCACCGCGAGGGCCCAGAGTTGGCGTACACGGCTTTGCGTAGGTGGCTGAGACGGGACGGCGCGGCACCGGCGAAGTTGCTGGCGATGGCTCGATACTTTCCGCAGGCCGAACGACCCCTCCGAGAGGCTCTGGAGATATTGCTGTGACCGTGCGCCCGACCCGAGCCACCGTGGCCGGCCGTGCCTACCTCGACCTTCAGAATCTTGCGCGCCGCACCGGCCGCCCGACCGACGAGCTACATCAGATCTATGCCCTGGAGGGCTTCCTCGCCCGCTTGGCCCAATCCCCGTACGCGGACAAGCTCGTCCTCAAGGGTGGCGTGCTGCTGGCCGCCTACGCCGCCCGCCGGCCGACCCGCGATGTGGATCTCCAGGGGCGATGGATCTCGAACGACGCCGAGCAGGTGCTCGGTATCGTCCGTCGCATCGCCGCGATGGATCTGGACGACGGCTTGACGCTCGACGCGGCTAGCGCAACTGCGGAAAGCATCCGGGACGACGACATCTACACCGGTGTTCGGGTCAGCCTCAGCGGCCATCTCGCCGCTGCCCGTCTCGCCTTCCATGTCGACGTCAACGTCGGCGACCCGATCTGGCCAGAGCCGCAGTCGATCAAGCTGCCGCGCCTGCTCGACGGTGAGATCGCGGTGACGGGCTATCCGCTCTCCATGGTGTACGCCGAAAAGCTGGTGACGGCATTGCAGCGCGGTGTGGCAAACACCCGATGGCGCGACTTCGCCGACGTCTACCTGCTGTCAGGCCGGCACGACGTCGATGGCGACGAGCTTGCCGCAGCCGTACGAAGGGTGGCCGAGTACCGCGAGGTGACGCTCGTGCCGTTGAGTCAGGCTCTCGACGGCTATGCGACGCTCGCTCAGCGGCGCTGGGCCGTTTGGCGGCGCAGGCATCGCCTCGACGATCGACTGCCGCAGAGCTTCGAGGAGGTGTTGCGGCGGGTCTTCGTGCTTGCCGATCCCGCGATGACCGGGCTTTCCGAAGGCCGGGAGCACCGGCCGAGAACACGCCGGGAGGCACTGGACGAGTTGACTGCGGACGCGGTCGACATGGGTCTCTACGACGAGGCGATCCGGCGAGGTCGCCAGATGCCGGACGATCAGTCGGACGAGTAACCGTCCGCTGGCGGAAGCGGGCGGGTCGGTGCGGTCGAGGTCGGGAACGGGTCGGCGGGGTCGTCGGTGACCGCGAAGACCACCACGTTGTCCCGGTAGTGGCCGGTGGTCCGGTCGAAGTCGCCGCCGCAGGTGACCAGGCGCAGCTCCGGCACGGGGGTCGGGCCGTACACGGCGGTGGTGGGGAACTCGCCCTTGGCCACCCGTACCGTGCGGGTCACCCGGAACGACACCGGTGTGCCGCCGCGCCACACCTGGACCCGGTCACCGGGGCGTAGTTCGCCGAGGCGGGCGAAGACGGCCGGGCCGTGCCGGGAGTCCAGGTGGCCGGCGAGCACCGCCGGGCCGGGGTCGCCGGGGGCGGGGCCACCGCCGTACCAGCCGGCCCGGTCGAAGTCGGCCGGCGGGGTCAGCGCGCCGGTGCGGTCCAGCCCGAGCACGGTCAGTGGGGAGTCGACGTCGATGCGCGGTACGCGTACCCGGGTGGGTGGACCGGTCGGCGCGGTGCCGGCGGTGGCCGGCGGACAGTGCTCGGCGCAGCCCGGTTGCCAGCCGGCCGCCGACCCGCCGGGGTCGGTGGTGGCCACGCCGACGCCGGTGCCGACCGCCACCCCGAGCGCCGCACCGGCCGCGACCAGCCCGAGCAGCGGCGACCGGCGACGGTGCCGCCGGATCGCCGAGCCGCCGGGCCGGGAACTCACCGGACCGGCCGCCACCTGCGCCGCAGCAGCACCAGCCCACCGACCAGGGTCACCGTGGCGAGCCCGGCACCCACGATCATCGGGTACGTCCCGCCGGTGGCCCTTTCGGCGTCGCCAGCCTCGGTACCGGCCGATCCGGCCGCCTCGGCGCTGGTCGGCTGGGCGTCGTCGGCGCTGCCGGGCAGGGCCACCCCGCCGGGTAGCGCCACCCCGCCGGGTAGCGCCACCCCGCCGGGTAGCGCCAGGCCGCCGGCGCCGGTGTCCACGCCGCCGGTCGGGGTGACCGTGCCACCTCGGGCGTCCTCGCGTAGCTCGGCGGTGAGCCCGCCGCGCTCGGCGTCGAGCACCAGCAGCGAGTAGACCGCGCCACCGGTCAGGGTGACCCGGGCGTCGGTACGGGGACCGTTGGTGCCGCCGAGCCGTAGCCGCCACGGGCCGGGCTCGACCGGGCGGTACCCGGTGCTGGTGGCGAACTGCACCTGCTCGGCGATGGGCGGGCCGTCGACGGCGGTCACGTCCAGCACCGGCGCGCGGACCGAGGCCTGGACCACCCGTACCTTGGCCTGCCCCCGGGGTGGGGCGGTGAGGTCGTCGGTGAGCACCCGCAGCCCCAGGTCGGCGTAGCGGCCCACCCCGGCGACCGTGTACGCCTCGCCGGCGGTCACCGCCACCTCGGTGGTCAGCACCGGCTGCTCGTCGGCGGGTGCGCCCGCCGTGCGCATGGCCACCGCGTACCGGCCGGCCGGCACCGGCAGGTACGTGGACACCGCCCCGTACCCGACGGCGGGGAAGACCCGGGGTTCGGCGGCGTCCGGCGCGCTCAGGTACACGTCGACCGCCGGGGTGTCGGGGGAGAGATGGGCCAGCCGGACGTACCCGACGGGGTCCTGGCCGGCCGCGCGGGCCAGCGCGGCCGCCTCGGTCGCGGCCCGGCCCCCGGTGGTCGGGCCGGCCGTGGCGGGTGGGGCGGCGGCCAGGGTCAGACCGGCGGTGACGGCGAGCGCGGCCACCGCGCTCGACCGGCGACGACCGGGGGTACGGGGAATGCGCATCACGCCTCCGCAGGAGTCGGTCAGGGGGAACACAGCGGGTAACAGGGTCCCGTGAACGGGACTGGCGCGCAAGTCACCCGTTCGGTTCTGCGCCGCTGGTCGGCGCGGTTTCGGTGCCCTCGGCGGACGGCTGCTCCAGGGCGAGCTGGGCGAGCCGGTGGGTCGTGGCGGTGACGCCCGCCGGGTGCCCGGCCTCGTGGTACAGGCGCAGGGCGGTGCGGTAGCACTCCTCGGCTCCGGGGCGGCCCCGTTGCTGGGCCAGGGTACCGAGCCGGTAGTGCGTGTCGGCGAGGCTGATCCGGTCGTGGATCTCCTGGTAGCCGGTGAGCGCCTGCTCGTAGTGGCTCTCCGCCTGGTCGTACCGCTGCTGGCGCTGCGCGACCGTGCCGAGCTGGTAGTACGTGTCAGCGATGCCCTTGTGGTCGGCGACGGCGCGGAAGGCGACTAGGGCCTCCCGGTAGTGCCCGACGGACTCGTCGAGGCGGTCCCGGGTCTGGGCCAGGGTGCCGAGCTGGTACCGGGTGTTCGCGGCGCCGTGGCTGTCCTGGTACGCCTGCAGGATCTCCAGCGCCTGCCGGTAGTGGTCGGCCGCTTCGGTGTGGCGGCCCTGCTCCTGCGCGACGATCCCCAGCCCGTGGTGCGCGTACCCCGCCTTGTGCCGGTTGTGGCCGGCCAGGAAGCTGTCCAGTGCGGCCTGGAGGTGCTCGTTGGCCTGGTCGAGGTGGCCCCGTTCGTGCGCGAGCATGCCGAGGTGGTGGTAGCTGAAGCCGGCCGAGGCCGGGTCGAACCGCAGGAAACCGGCCAGCGCGGCGCGGAAGTGCCGCTCGGCCTGGTCGAAGCGGCGTTCGGACTGGGCGACCATGCCGAGGTGGTGGACGATCCGGGCGCTCTCCTTCTCGTCGTCGAACTCGCCCAGGATCGCCAGTGCCTGCCGGTAGTGCTCCCGGGCGTCGGCGTAACGCCGCTGCCCGTGGGCGAGACCCCCGATCAGGTAGTGGACGGTGGACAGGTCCCGGCGCAGCTCTCCGACGGCGTCCCGGCGGGCGGCGAGGACCAGGTCCAGCAGGTGCCGTCGGGACTCCTGTTGCTTGTTCTGGTCGAGGTACTCCTCCATGGCCCAGACGATCTGTTGGACGGGCTGCCCGGTGGCCAACCCGTGGCTCAGGGCCCCGCGCAGGTTGGCGTAGTCGATCTCGGCCCGTAGCTCGCCGCTGCGCCGCAGGCTGGGTCTGGTGGCGACGAGCATCCCGTGGATCTTCCCGGCCAGCACCGTGTAGAGCCGGTAGTGCGCCTGCCGGGTGGCGGCCTCGACGCCGGGGTGCTCCCGCAACCGGGTCCGGAGGAAGTACGGCAGCACCGGCAGGATCTGCACCCAACGCGGATGCCGGGGGTGTGGGGTGGCCAGGCCGACCCGGACCGCCTCGGCGACGGCGGCGTCGAGGTCGACCGGTCCGAGGGCCCGGACCGCCTCGTCGGTGTCCAGCCGCCCGCGGTACGCCCCGAGCATCGTGACCGGGATGCTGCCGGTGAACGGGGCCAGCAGCAGCAGCGCGTGCTGGGTGGCCGGGTCGAGCTTGCCGTGGCTGTACGCGATCGCCGTGCTGATCAGGCCGTACGGGTCCGCGTCCGGGATGCCCTGCCGCAGGTCGGCGAGGACCTGGGTCGGGGAATGGGTGGCCATCGTCGGCAGCACCACGGTCAGTGGCAGCGGGTACCCGCCGAGCAGGCCGCGCAGCTCCTCCAGGGCCTGCCGTTGGGTCTGGTCGCGCAGGTGGTGGGCGCCGCCGTGCCGGTTGAGGACGGCCTCGACGAGCACCGACGCGGCCTGCTCGTCCAGACCTGGCAGCAGGTACGTGTTGTCGCCGAAGGTCCGCGCCGCGAGCCACCGTTCGTCCTCGCGGGAACCGACCAGCACCAGGGTCCGGCCGCCGGGCAGCGCGCCCAGGAAGTCGGCGAGCCGGTGCCGGTCGGCCTCGGCCAGCGCGTGGGGGATGGCGGCCGGCGTGGCGGTGACGGACTCGACGTTGTCCAGCACGAGCAGGTACCGGCGGGCCCGCAGCAGCCGGACGATCCGTTCCGTGCGGGCCGTGGTGGTCAACTCCTCCCACCGGTACCGCTCGGCCCGGCCGAGCAGGTCGGCGGCGATCGACTCGACGATCTCGTCGACGGTCCAGGCCCGGCTCTCGTAGCTGAACCAGAAGACCATCTCCACCAGCCCGGTGCGCTGCCACCACCAACCCAGGTGGCGCAGCAGGGTGGTCTTGCCGGCCCCGACCATGCCACGCACCAGCAACACGTTGCGGTCGTCGTGGATCAGCAGCCGCCGTTCGATGGCCAGCACGTCCAGGTCGCGGCCGATGAACCCGTACTCCGGTCGCGGCTCGTCGCGGACCCGGGCCTCGTACTCCAGGAAGCGGTTCTCCTGCTCGACCGACATCTCGGCCAGCGCGAGCCGGACGTCGCGCTGGTGGAAGAAGACCGGCAGCACCCAGTCCTCCAGGTCGAGCTGCTGGTCGAAGTACGCCTGCCGGCCCTTGGCGTCGAAGAGCGACCGGCGGGCGGCCTGGACCGCGTCGACCAGGTCGTCGCCCTGGGTCAGGGCGGCGTAGAGCAGCGGCATCGCCAGTTGGGCGGCGGACACCGTCACCGAGTACGCCATCCCGATCGCCACCGGGACGCCGGCGGCGACCAGGCGCTGGGCCAGGCTGGCCTCGCTGACCGGCTCCTTGGCCGACTGGCAGGCGTTGAGCACCGCCACCGGCACCCGGTGCTCGGCCAGCAGGTCGGCCACGTCCTGGGCGGGGACCGCCTCGGCCCGCCCGTCCTGCGCGGTCTCGAAGAACAGGAAGGCCCGCTGGCCGGCGAAGGCGGTGGGCGCGCTGGCGAAGGTGTAGCCGGAGAAGGTGTACCGGTCGGCGGCGCGGCTGCGGGTCAGCTCGGCGAAGTCGGTGACCGCGCCGTGCACGTCGAAGTGGATCACCTGGTAGTGGCCGGAGCCGTGCAGTTTCGTCTTCCAGCGCAGGTGCCGCTGCAGCGCCGGCCAGGTGCCGGGGCGGACCAGGTCGACCACGACCGGCCGCTCCGCCCGGCGCAGCCCGTCCAGCAGCGGCCGGGAGATGGTCCGGTAACCCACGTCGGCCGGCCCGTTCGGACGGGCGGTGACCACCAGGATGTTCAGCGTCGACGGTGGTGGGGGCAGCTCGAAGCCGACCGAGGGCAGGTCCACCCGCCGGGTCACCGGCAGCCGGAGCACCGACGGCACCCGCAGCGCGGGATCGCAGAGCGCCTCCCAGTGCAGCCGGTGGAAGGCGGCCGAGCCCTGCACCTGCAACCGGCACCCGTCGAAGCCCCGCCGGGCCAGGGCACGGTAGTGCGTCATCGCCTCCCCGGTGAAGACCTGTCCGAACAACCGCTCGCCGTAGGCCCGTAGCCGCTGCTCGGCGTCCTCGGCCAGGTCGCGGTCGAGGAAGGGGAAGCGCAGGTGCTCCTCGAAGTACCAGGCGAAGCGCTCCTCGTCGCCGGGCTCGGCGGGATCGGTGAGCACCACCTCGAACTCGGTGGCGTCGCCGAAGGACACCCGGGTGACGAACGCGCCGTCGGACCGCTGTGAGCGCTCGGCGACGTGGATGACCGTCTCCGGTCCGCCGGTGGTCGGCGGGCTCACCGACGGCTCCGGCGCAGGCGTATCACCACCACCCGGTCGTCGCCGGAGACCGTCTCGACCAGCTCCAACTCCGTGACGTCCACCGGCGGGCGTTGCTTAGTCACCAGGCGGCGGATCAGGTCGTACAGCAGGGTGCTGGCCAGGTTGACCGCCAACGGCACCCAGACCAGCTCGGCCGGTCCCGGCCAGAAGGTGCCGGGGCCGGGTCGGTGCAGCGACGCCGTGCCCAGCGCGGCTGCCTCGTCGTCGTCCTCCCAGGTCCGCGCCAGCGTGGTGGGCGAAATGCCCGTGGCCGGATCCACCGCGATCACCAGTCGAGCCATCAGTCGCCCTCCAGCGCCCTCCAGCTGAAACACGTTTCGTGTCGACCACGGTGGCACAGCGTGGCAAGAGGACAGCGGATCCCGGGTTCGGTAGGGATCGAAGCGCGTACATCTTGACGAATTGATGAACCCGTGAGTAGCGTCTCAGCATCGTTATTGGAAACTTTCCTAACTGTTTGAGGAGACGCGCATGAAGAGATCGCTCCGCCGCGCCCTCTGGGTCGGCGCCGTGGTCGCGGTGACCGTGGCGACGGTCCCGGTGGCCGCCGCCTCCGGCGCCGGCAGTGTCACCGCGACCTTCACCAGGGCGCAGGACTGGGGGACCGGCCACGAGACCAAGGTGACCGTCACCAACGGCTCGACCGCCTCGGTCGCCACCTGGCGCATCGAGTTCGAGCTGCCCGCCGGCACCACCATCAGCAGCTCCTGGGACGCCGACGTCACCGCCAGCGGCAGCCGCTACGTGGCGGTGAAGAAGAGCTGGGCCGGCGCGCTCGCCCCCGGCGCGTCGTTCAGCTGGGGATACAACGGCACCGGGGCGTACCGTGCACCCGTGAGCTGCACCGTCAACGGCGTCTCCTGCGGCGGCGGGACCACCCCGACCACCCCGCCGACGACGACGCCACCCACCACCGCGCCGCCGACCACGCCACCCACCACGCCGCCACCGACCACCCCACCGGACCCCGGCGGCAAGAAGGTCGTCGGCTACTTCGCCCAGTGGGGTGTCTACGGCCGCAACTACCACGTGAAGAACATCCACACCAGCGGCTCGGCGGCCAAGCTCACCCACATCCTGTACGCCTTCGGCAACACCACCGGCGGCCGGTGCACCATCGGCGACAGCTACGCCGACTACGAGAAGGCCTACACCGCGGCCGACAGTGTCGACGGGGTCGCCGACACCTGGGACCAGCCGCTGCGCGGCAGCTTCAACCAGCTGCGCAAGCTCAAGAAGATGTACCCGCACCTGAAGGTGATCTGGTCCTTCGGCGGCTGGACCTGGTCCGGCGGCTTCACCCAGGCCGCGCAGAACCCGACCGCCTTCGCCAACAGCTGCTACAGCCTGGTCGAGGACCCGCGCTGGGCCGACGTCTTCGACGGCATCGACATCGACTGGGAGTACCCGAACGCCTGCGGCCTGACCTGTGACGCCAGCGGCCCGAACGCCTTCAAGAACGTGGCCTCCGCGCTGCGGACCCGGTTCGGCTCCTCGGCGCTGGTCACCGCCGCCATCACCGCGGACGGCAGCAACGGCGGCAAGATCGACGCCACCGACTACGCCGGCGCGGCCAGCCACCTCAACTGGATCATGCCGATGACCTACGACTACTTCGGCGCGTTCGCCCCGCAGGGCCCCACCGCCCCGCACTCGCCGCTGACCTCGTACACCGGCATCCCGCAGCAGGGCTTCTGGTCCGACGCGGCGATCCAGAAGCTCAAGAGCAAGGGCATCCCGGCCAACAAGCTGCTGCTCGGCATCGGCTTCTACGGCCGGGGCTGGACCGGGGTCACCCAGAGCACCCCGGGCGGCACCGCCACCGGGCCCGCCCCCGGCACCTACGAGCAGGGCATCGAGGACTACAAGGTGCTCAAGAACACCTGCCCGGCCACCGGCACCGTCGGCGGCACCGCGTACGCCAAGTGCGGCAGCAACTGGTGGAGCTACGACACCCCGTCGACCATCGGCGGCAAGATGACGTACGCCAAGAACCAGAGCCTCGGCGGCGCGTTCTTCTGGGAGCTCTCCGGCGACACCAGCAACGGCGAGCTGATCACCGCCATCCGCTCCGGCCTCACCTGAGGTGTAAGGAAGGGCCCCTTGTTAACGCTTTCGGTAGAGAAGGGCACCCTTCTCACCAGCGGGCTGGCAGGGGGCCCTTCTCGTGGCCACGCGGACCGGCTCCGCCTCGCCCAGGGCTCCGGCGACGTCAGCCCGATGCTCGGCGTATGCCCCAGACGCCGGCCGATCCCGGCCAGTTGCTGCCCACGGGTGCACCACCCCATCCCCCATCCGCCCCGAGCGACCTCGGCGGTCAGGCGACAGTTTCCCTGTTGTGGTGGTCTCGGGCGGGCAGGTGGGGACATCATCCTGGAAGTTGCGCAACATCTATGACGGCGTCTCCCCGTGGCGCTATCGGGTCGTCACAGTCGACGACCCTGCCGGGGCTCCGCCGCCTCCACACCGACACCCTTTATCCCGGTCGCTCGTGGGGGCGATTCATGATCGGCACTCGTTCCGGGATATCGGGGGCGTCAGGTGCCCGGGAGGGCCCTTTGTCCCTGAACGAGTGTCGATCAACGCCGGACCCGACGCGTGGGTGGCGGTGATCGGCCCGGCGCGTCCAGCGTGCCGGGCCGATCAGTCCGATCAGGTCAGGTGTTCGGGGCGTACCTGCAAGGGGGTGCCTGCGGGTGTGGGCGTGCGTCAGGTGGATACCGGTAGCCAGAGCGCCGGCACGTTTGGTGGTTCCCAGCCGGTGAGCGAGGTGTGTGCCTGCCGGCAGCGGTACGTCCGGCCGGCGTAGCTGACCAGGGCGTCGACCGCGTACGCCACGTTCGCCCGCCAGGTCGACGGACCCGGCGGCGGCGCGGTGGTCGGCGACGGGGGAAACGTAGGCGGCGCGGTGCTGGTCGGCGGCGGCGCGGTGGTCGGCGACGGAGGAAACGTGGGCGGCGCGGTGGTCGGTGGGGCGGTGGTGGGCGGCGGGGGAAACGTCGGTGGGGCGGTGGTCGGCGGCGGGGGAGACGTCGGGGGTGTGGTGGTGGGCGGCGGGGGAGTGGGCGGGGGTGTGCCGCCGAAGGTGACGTCGGAGCAGGTGTAGAAGGCCTCCGGGCTGTCCGAGCGTTGCCAGATGGAGTAGACCAGGTGTCGCCCGGCACGCTGGGGCAGTCGGGCGGTCATCCGGTACGCCCCGTCACTGAGCGTCGGATCGGTGGCGGTGTGGAACAGTTCCAGGTCGGCCCAGCGCAACGGCCGGGTCGGGTCGTACCCGGTGCGGGTGAGGTACAGCTGGAAGGTGCCCCGGTGCGCGGCGGTGGCCCGGTAGGCGAAGCTCCAGGTGCCGCCGGAGGGCAGTGCGGTGGCCGGCCAGTCGGCGCGGGTCAGGTCGAAGCCGCGGTACTTGTCCCGGTTGGCGCTGCACAGCCGGCCGTCCGGGATGAGCTGCCGGTGGTTGCCGGCGGCGTTGGCGATGTTGACCTCGTGCCAGTCGTACACCGCCTGGGTGCCGCCGGTGGCGATCGCCGCGCGGCAGGCGGCGGAGTCCGGGCTCTCCGCCCCCTCCAGGAAACAGGTGTACGTCCGGCTGGCCGGGGACTGCATGCTGCCGTGCGCCCCGGCCTGGCCGGTCAGGGTGAGCGTGAGCAGGACGGGGAGGCCACCGAGCCCGGTGGCGATCAGTGCGGTACGGCGTCGATTCATCTGACACCTCCTACTGTTAGGAAAGTTAACAGAAAGTTTCTCCCCGAACGGCTCCACATGCAAGGGGGTCGATGTGGCAGACTCGCGGCTCGACCCGGGTCGCGACGACCCGGGCCACGCACACCGACGGGGAGGGCCGATGGCGGTACGCAGCGGCAGGCTGGCGCTCGCCGTCACCGCGCTGGTGCTCCTGCCCGGCACCCTGCTCGGCTGCAGCCTCGGCGGTGACGAAGAGCCGGCCGACCGGCCGGACCGGGCCCCCGTCGAGGAGGCCGACACCAAGGCCCGGGAGCGGGTGCAGGCCTACCTCGACGCGATGGTCGCCAAGGACGCCGCAGCCGGACGCAACCAGTTCTGCGCGCCCCTGCACGAGGGCTTCGACGCCGCCGCCACCGGCCCGAACGGCGACTTCGCCGACCACTTCGAGGTCTCCCAGGCCACCATCACCGAGGTCCGGTCCGGCTCGCGCGGGCAGGAGGTCGCGGTCACCCTGACGGTCACCGCCGGCAGCCGCCAGGCCGAGCGGGCGCTGGACTTCACGGTGACCCGTACCGGCGCGGACTGGTGCATCTCCGGCGAGGCCCCCGGCACCCCGGCCCCGTCGGGCAGCCCCGCCGACCCGGACCTCTCGGCCACCCCCACCCCCGCCGGCTGAGCACACCGCCGGCCCAGCGCCCGCAGGCCGGGCGCGCATCCGCCGGCTCGTTGCCGGCAGGCCGGGCGTATCCGCCCGCGGGGCCTGTCGGCCGGCTCGTACGCCCGCCGGCCGGCGTCCCCGGCACGGCCTCCCATCTGCCGGAAGCGTCCACCTCGATGTGGGGTCAGCCAGCCGGTCGCCGTACGCTTTCTGTCATGCGCCAAGAGTGGCACCAGTTGAGCCATCCCGGGGTGGGCAGCCCCGGCCTGCAGACCAGCCGGCCGACCGTCGACGCCGAGGACGCCGCCCTCGGCCTGGACCGCTGGCGGGAGCTGCCCCGCGCCCAGACCCCGCCCTGGCCGGACCAGGCCACCGTCGCCGAGGTCTGCCGGGTGCTGGACACCGTCCCCTCGGTGGTCGCCCCCTACGAGGTCGACCAGTTGCGCCAGCGGCTGGCCCTGGTGTGCGAGGGCAAGGCGTTCCTGCTGCAGGGCGGCGACTGCGCCGAGACCTTCGTCGACAACACCGAGAGCCACCTGCTGGCCAACGCCCGCACCCTGCTGCAGATGGCGATCGTGCTCACCTACGGGGCGTCCCTGCCGGTGGTCAAGGTGGCCCGGGTCGCCGGGCAGTACACCAAGCCCCGGTCGCTGCCTACCGACGCGCGCGGGCTGCCGGCGTACCGCGGCGACATGATCAACTCGCTGGAGGCGACGCCGGAGGCCCGGGCCGCCGACCCGCAGCGCATGATCCGGGCGTACGCGAACTCCGCCGCCGCGATGAACATGCTCCGGGCGTACCTGGCCGGTGGGCTGGCCGATCTGCACGCGGTGCACGACTGGAACAAGGGCTTCGTGCGCAACTCACCGGCCGGTGAGCGCTACGAGGCCATCGCCCGCGAGATAGACCGGGCGATGGCCTTCATCCGGGCCTGCGGGATGACCGACGACGAGGCGTTGCGGACCGTCACCCTCTACTGCTCCCACGAGGCCCTGGCCCTGGAGTACGACCGGGCGCTGACCCGGGTCTCCGACAACCGGGCGTACGGGCTCTCCGGGCACTTCCTCTGGATCGGTGAGCGCACCCGGCAGATCGACGGCGCGCACATCGACTTCATCTCCCGCATCGCCAACCCGATCGGGGTCAAGCTCGGCCCCACCACCACCCCCGACGAGGCGATCGAGCTCTGCGAGAAGCTCAACCCGGAGAACATCCCGGGCCGGCTCACCCTGATCAGCCGGATGGGCAACCACAAGGTACGCGACGCCCTGCCGCCGATCGTCGCCAAGGTCACCGCCGCCGGTGCGAAGGTGGTGTGGCAGTGCGACCCGATGCACGGCAACACCCACGAGTCGTCCAACGGTTACAAGACCCGGCATTTCGACCGGATCGTCGACGAGGTGCTCGGCTACTTCGAGGTGCACCGGGGCCTGGAGACCCACCCCGGTGGGCTGCACGTCGAGCTGACCGGCGAGGACGTCACCGAGTGCCTCGGCGGCGCGCAGAACATCGCCGACCTGGATCTGCCCGACCGGTACGAGACCGCCTGCGACCCCCGACTGAACACCCAGCAGTCACTGGAACTGGCCTTCCTCGTAGCGGAGATGCTCCGTGGCTGACGCGAGGAGTGAGCCGTTCTTGCGAGCCCCGCAGTCGGCGGCCGAAGGGAAGCAGAGTGGCTGACGCGAGGAGTGAGCCGGTGTTGCGAGCCCCGCAGTCGGTAGCCGAAGGGAAGCAGAGTGGCTGACGCGAGGAGTGAGCCGTTCTTGCGAGCCCCGCAGTCGGCGGCCGAAGGGAAGCAGAGTGGCTGACGCGAGGAGTGAGCCGTTCTTGCGAGCCCCGCAGTCGGCGGCCGAAGGGAAGCAGAGTGGCTGACGCGAAGCTGGTGGATCTGCGTTCGGACACGGTGACCCGGCCGACGCCGGGGATGCGTACCGCGATGGCCGGGGCCGAGGTCGGCGACGACGTGTACGGCGAGGACCCCAGCGTCAACGCGTTGGAGGCCGAGGTCGCCGCGCTGTTCGGGCACGAGGCGGCGCTGTTCGCCCCGACCGGCTCGATGGCCAACCAGATCGCCCTGCAACTGCTGGTGCCGCCCGGAGAGGAACTGCTCTGCGACGCCGACGCGCACATCGTCACCTACGAGGTGGGTGCCGCCGCCGCGTACGGTGGCATCTCCACCCGGACCTGGTCACCTGTTGGCGCGGACGTCGATCCGGAGGTCGTCGCGGCGATGATCCGCCCGGCGGGCGGCTATCACGCGGTGCCGACCCGGGCGGTCGCCGTCGAGCAGACCCACAACCGGGGCGGCGGCGGGATCATCCCGCTGGCCACCCTCCGGGAACTGCGCCGGATCGTCGACGACGCGGGGATCGCCCTGCACTGTGACGGGGCCCGGATCTGGCATGCCCACGTCGCGGACGGGGTGCCCCTGCACACCTACGGCGGGCTCTTCGACACCCTCTCGGTCTGCCTCTCCAAGGGCCTGGGCGCGCCGGTCGGCTCGGTGGTGGTGGGCAGCGCCGAGAAGATCGAGCGGGCCCGGACGATCCGTAAACGGTTGGGCGGTGGCATGCGGCAGGCCGGGATCCTCGCCGCGGCCGGCCGGTACGCCCTGGCCCACCACGTCGAGCGGCTCGCCGAGGACCATGTCCGGGCGGCCCGGCTCGCCGAGGCGGTCGCCCCGTTCGGGGTGCTCGCAGGCACGGTGCGGAGCAACCTCGTAC
Organism: Micromonospora sp. WMMA1923; assembly: GCF_049179195.1. Lineage (NCBI taxonomy): Bacteria > Bacillati > Actinomycetota > Actinomycetes > Micromonosporales > Micromonosporaceae > Micromonospora > Micromonospora sp. WMMA1923. The sequence goes on along the minus strand of NZ_JBMHLZ010000001.1, from coordinate 3,748,991 downwards.
CGCTGGATCTGAGCAAGTCGACGCTGGACGCGCCCGGCCTGGCCGCCGCGGCCCGGGCCGACGGGGTGTTGATCTCGGTGCTCGGTCCCCGCATCGCCCGCCTGGTCACCCACCTGGACCTCGACGACGACGGCGTCGACCGGGCGGCCGGGGTGTTGACCCGGATCCTGCGCGGCTGACCGCGACGCCGCCTGCGTCCCTGGCCCTGCGGGGTCAGGGACGCAGGCGTCTGAGGGTGGTGATGTCCGCCGCGTGCCCCGCACCCCGGTCGCCACCAGGCGTCTCCACCAGCACCGGTACGCCGGCGGTGGCCGGATGCGTCATCAGCTCGGCGAAGGCCGGCTCGCCGATGCTGCCCTTGCCGATGGTCTCGTGCCGGTCCCGGGTGGAGCCGCAGAGGTCCTTCGAGTCGTTGGCGTGCACCAGTCGGAGCCGGTCCGCGCCCACCGTCGCCACCAGGGTGTCCAGCGTCGCGGTCATTCCGCCCTCGGCGGCCAGGTCGTGCCCGGCAGCCCAGGCGTGACAGGTGTCGAAGCAGACCCCGAGCCAGGGGTGCCGGTCCACCGCGTCGAGGTACGGGCCGAGGTGCTCGACCCGGGAGGCGAGCGACCGCCCGCCGCCGGCGCTCGGCTCGACCAGCAGCCGGGGGCCCTCGGCTGCCATCGCCTCGTCGAGCAGCGGCAGCAACGCCTCGCGTACCTGCCGTAGTGCCGCCTCGGCGTGCCCGGCGTCGACCGCGCTGCCGGCGTGGAAGACCACCCCCTGCGCCCCGATCGCCGCACCCCGGCGCAGCGCGTGGGCCAGGGTCTCGGCCGACCGGCGGACCGTCTCGGCGGTGGGGGAGCCGAGGTTGACCAGCAGCGAGGCGTGGATGAAGACCGGCAGCCCGCGCTCGGCGCAACCGGTGCGGAACAGCGCGTCCTGACCCGGGTCGCCGGGCGGCAGCGCCCAGCCCCGGGAGTTGCCGACGTAGACCTGCGCCACCTCGGCACCGGTCGCGTCGACGTACGGCAGGGTGGCCTTCGCCAGGCCGCCGGAGGTCGGCGTGTGCGCCCCGACGGGCCGGTCCGGGGTGGCCCGGTCCGGTGCTGACATGCCGGGCTCGGCCCGGTCCGATGCTGACACGCCGGACGCGGCCCGGTCCGGGGCTGGCTGGCCGGTCGGGCCGGCGGGCGGTGACATGGTCAGAAACATCCGATGGTGATCGAGGTGCCGGGCGGGACCTGGGTGCCCTCGCCCGGGTTCTGGAACCGGACGGTGCCGTTGGGGTTGAACTGCACGGTGACCGGGAAGCCCTGGCCCTCCAACTGCTGCTTGGCCTGCTGACAGGGCAGGTCGACGACCCGGGGGACACCCACCTGTGGCGGACCCTTGCTGATCTTGAGCGTCACCTTGGCGCCCCGCTCGACACCGGCGCCGTTCTTGGGATCCTGGTCGAGGATCTCGTCCCGGGGCTTGTCGGAGTCCTGGTAATCCTCGGAGACCTCCAGGCCGAGCCCGGACAGCGTCGAGCGGGCGTCGTTGAGGTTCTTGCCCACCAGGTTCGGCACGGTGATCGGGGCCCGGCCCTTGCTGAGGATGACGGTGATCTTGGTGTCCGGGCGGACCTCCTCGCCGGCCTTCGGCTTGGTCTCCACGACCACACCCTTGGGCAGGCTGTCGTCGAAGCGGGCGCTGCCCTTCTCCACCACCAACCGGGCGTTGAGCAGGTCCGTCTCGGCCAGCTCGAAGTCCTTGCCGACCACGTCGGGCACCGGGAACTGCTCCGGGCCCAGCGACAGGGTCAGGGTGATCGTCCCGCCCTTGAGGATCCGGCCGGCCGACGCCGGCTCCTGGCGGAGCACCCCGTCCCGGGGGACCTGCGCGTCGAACTGCGGGTCGGCGTAGACCACGGTGAACCCGGCCCGGTCGGCCCGATTCTCCGCCTCGGCCTTGGTCAGGCTGGTCAGCTCCGGCGCGACCGTGTAGCGGCCCACCCCGAACCACCAGCCACCGGCGGTGGCGAGCAGGCCGAGGAGCACGATGACGGCGGCGATGCCCAACCGGCCCTGGGCGCCGGCAGCCAGCCGTTCCCGGACGGTGGCCAGCCGTGCCCCCACGCCGGACGGCTCCGGTGCGGCCCGCCGTCGGTGCGGCCGGGCCTCGGCCTCCGGCAGTCGGGCCCAGGACGGCCGCTGCGCCGGTTGGACCGCCGCGACCGCCATGGTCGGCTGTGCGATCGGCGTGACGTCGTCGGTCACCCGCCGGATGACCGCGGTGTGCGTGTTCGCGTTGCCCAGGTCCTCCCGGGCCACCTGCACCTCGGCGAGCAGGGCACCGGCATCGGTCGGGCGGGCGCCGGGGTCCCGTCGGGTGGCCCGGCCGACCAGCTCGTCGAGCACCCGGGGCAGCCCCGGCACCAGGGTCGAGGGGGCCGGCACGTCCCGGTCGACGTGCTGCCAGGCCACGTCCACCGGACGGTCCCCGTCGTACGGCACCCGACCGGTGAGCATCTCGAACAGCACGATCCCGGCGGAGTACACGTCGGTGCGCGGATCGGCGTGCCCGTGGGTGACCAGCTCCGGGGCCACGTACGCCACGGTGGCCATCAGCTGGTTGCCGTCGGCGGAGTCCGCGCTGGCCTCCACCGCCCGGGCCAGACCGAAGTCGGCGACCTTGACCACGCTGTCGACCAGGTTCGCCGGCCCGCCGGTGGGTGCCTCGGCGACCAGCACGTTCTCCGGCTTGACGTCGCGGTGCACCACCCCGGCCCGGTGGGCGGCGGCGAGCGCGGCGAGCATCTGCTCGGTGATGGCCAACGCCTCGTCCGGGTTGAGCCGACGCCGCTCGCCGAGCACGTCGCGCAGCGTCCGACCCCGGACGTACTCCATGACCAGGTACGGCAGGCCCCGGTGGATGCCCTGGTCGTAGACCGCCACCACGTTGGGGTGGGTCAACCGGGCGATCGTCTTGGCCTCGTCGGTGAACCGCTGCACGAAACCCGGCAGCCGGTTGCGTGCCTCGGGCGCCTGGCTCGGGTGAATGATCTTGACCGCCACGGTGCGTTCGAGCCGCTCGTCGGTGGCGGTGTACACGGTCGCCATGCCACCACGGGCCACGCGACCGCGGATGCGGTAGCGCCCGTCGAGCAGCGAGCCAAGCAGCGTGTCGGCGACCTGTGTGTCCATCGGCGAGAAGTCTAAGTCTTGTGGGGGCCAGGGCAGAACAGGATGCTACAGCCAGCCTCCGACAACCGGTGTCCTCGTACGTAAGAGCAGCTCACGGTGCCTCTGCGTCCCGTCGGATCCCATCCGCCGACCTTCGGGTGGGGGTGCCGGTGGCCGTGCCGTCCGGTCGCGTGGCAGGGTGACCGGGTGACCGAACCAGTACCCGCCGACCAGGCCGCGCCCGGCCGCGACCGCACCGGGCCGACCGAACTGGCCGGACCGACCGATCCGGCCGGCTGGCTGACCCTGCCCGATGTCGCCGAGCGTCTCGACCTGCCGATCAGCAAGGTCCACCAGCGGATCCGGGACCGTGAGCTGCTCGCCGTCCGCCGCGACGGGGTCCGCCGGATCCCCGCCGACCTGGTGGCCAACGAGACCGTGCTCAAGCATCTGCCCGGCGTGCTCAACCTGCTGGCCGACGCCGGCTACGACGACGAGGCCGTGCTGCGCTGGCTCTACGAGCCGGACGACACGCTGCCCGGCACCCCGGCGGTAGCCCTCGGTGGCGACCTGGCCCGGGAGGTCAAGCGCCGGGCCCAGGCGCTCGGTTTCTGACCGGCGCCCACCGGTCCTGGCCGGGCCGCGCCAGATCGGTCCTGGTCGGCCCGTGCCAGATCGGACGTGGTCGGGTCGACCGGGGCCGGTGGGGTCCGGTGCGGGCTCAGTCGGCCCGTCGGGTGGCGGCGATGGCGAGATCGACAAGTGCCTGCCGGGCCTCGGTGTCGAGGTCGACGGCGGTCAACGCGGCCAGCGCCGCGTCGGTGAGCGTGACGATCCGCTGCTCGGCGCGGGTCAGCGCCCCGCTCGCCACGATCAACTCCCGCAGCTCGGCCACGCCCGCCTCGTCCAGGTCCGGGTCGCCGAGCCGGCCCAGCAGCAACTCCCGACCGGCGTCGTCGGTCGTCTCGACCGCCGCCGCGACCAGGTACGTCCGCTTGCCCTCGCGTAGGTCGTCCCCGGCCGGTTTGCCGGTCTGCGCGGGATCGCCGAACACCCCCAGCACGTCGTCGCGCAACTGGAAGGCCTCGCCCAGCGGCAGACCGTACGCCGAGTAGGCCGTCCGGACGTCCGCCGGCGCGTCGGCCAGCGCGGCGCCCAGCAGCAACGGCCGCTCGACCGTGTACTTCGCCGACTTGTACCGGGCGACCTTGCCGGCCCGTTCCAGCGAGGTGTCGCCGGTGGCCTGGGTCAGCACGTCGAGGTACTGGCCCACGGTCACCTCGGTGCGCATCTCGTCGAAGACCGGGCGGGCCCGGGCGACCGTCTGCGGCGGCAACCCGGCCGAGTGCAGCAACTCGTCCGACCAGACCAGGCACAGGTCACCGAGGAGGATCGCCGCCGCGTCGCCGAAGCCGTCCGCGTCCCCACCCCAGCCGGCGCGACGGTGCCGGGCAGCGAAGCTGCGGTGCACCGACGGCTCGCCTCGCCGGGTGTCCGAGCGGTCCATCAGGTCATCGTGGATCAGGGCGCTGGCCTGCACGAACTCCAGTGCCGCCAGGGCGGTCACCACCTGGTCGGAGTCGATCCCGCCCGCCCCACGGTAGCCCCAGTACGCGAACGCGGGGCGCAGCCGCTTGCCGCCGCCGAGCACGAACGTCTCGATCGACTCGGCCACCGGGGCCAGCGCCGCATCGACACCGGCCATCCAGCTCCGCTGGTCGGTAAGGAACTCCGTCAGGGCCTTGTCGACACGTTGCCGAAGATCCGCGCGGTCGACTGGGGAAACTGGGGCAGCGTGGGTCACGTCACGACGCTAGCCGGTCTCAGAATGTGTCGCCGCACGACCGTCGGTCCGACGCGCCGCCCGTCCGCCGTTCGGCCGACCGCCGACCGGTCGGACCGAGCTGCCCGTTCGGCCGCCCGGACCCCTCCGGGCCGGCGTACCGGGTCGGTCGGCTCCGCCGTTCCCAACGGGTGGGGCGGTCCGGTCCGTCGGGTCGGGGCGGGACCCGGTGACCGGGCGGGGCAGGTACGGGCCGGCGGCCGCAACCAGTGCGAGGTGCCGGCGTACCGGTTGCCGGTGGCGGTGCGGCGCGAGCCCTCGGCGTACGGCGGTCAGCTGGGTCACCGCCCGGGGTGAGCCGGCGCGTACCGCGTCGAGCAGCGCGTCGTCGGCCACCGCGCAGGCCTGTTCCACCTCACCGAGCTGCAGGTAGGCGCGGGCGAGCCAGCCGCCGTAGACAGCCCCGCTGCGGGGGCGCCCCGAGCCCTGCCCCACGCCCAACAGGGCCACGGCACGTCGCGGGCGGCGCAACACCACCAGGGCACGTCCGGTCATCGCGGCGAGCTCCGGACCGTCCACCCAGTAGAGCCAGGGCGGCTCGCGACCCTCCTCGACCCGGTCGGCGGCCCGTTGGGCGGCGGCCAACGCACACCGTGCCGGTTGGTGTCGGCCGCCAAGCGCGGCGGCCAGCGCGATCCGGTGCAGCAACAGGGCCCGCAGCCGGGGGCTGGCGACGGTGTGACAACCGGCGTACCCGGTACGGGCCAGGACGAGCGCCCCGTGCGGGTCGCCGACCGAGGCGAGCAGGTGACTGGCCGAGCCGAGCAGGTGCCCGGCGAGCGCCGGATCACCGGCGGCGCCGGCGGCCCGCAACCCGAAGCGGTACGCCTCCAGGGCGTCCGTCGGCGCGCCGGCATCGGCCGCGAGCCAGCCGCAGAGCTGTGCCGTCTCGGCCAGCACCGGCAGCAACCGGCGTCGGCCGACCGGCGTGGCCTCGCTCGATGCCCGGGCGACGCGCCGGAGCCAGCTGAACCCGATCCCGGACAGCTCCGCCCCACCGCTCAGGTCGTCCAGTCGGCGCAGCTCGGCCAGCCGGACGACCTCGGCGGACCGGTCGACCGGCCCGGTGGGCGGTAGCGCCGGGACTCCCGTCGGCGGTGGCTCCCCGGCTCCGGTCGGTGGCAGGGCCGGAACTCCGGTGGGTGGCGCTGCCCCGGCTCCGGTGGGCGGACCGGTGGGCGGCAGCCAGCCGGTTGCGGCAGCGAACGACGGGTCACCCGGGTCGAGCAGCCAGCGCTGGGCCAGGGCCAGCAGCGCCGACCGGGAGCGGGCCCCGACGACGGCCGGTGCGGTGCCGAGCGACCGGGTCCGCGTCGCCGCCTCGACCAGCAGTGCGACCGGCACCGCCAGGACCACGGCGAGCCATCCGAGCCAGAAGTCGCCGGGCACCCGCAACTGGCGTTCCCACCGGGATATCTCGTGCCGGCCCAGCGTCGGCACGTCGGAGACGGCACAGAGCTCGGCGGCGAGCCGGGGCTGGCTCCACCTCCGGGCAAGTCGAAGCTGGGCGATCAGCGGCCCGATCAGCGGCGGGCCGGACGACTCGGGCGGTGGCACGGCAACCTCCGGGGCAGACGTCGACGTTGCGGCGGCGACCCACCCGACGGACGGGACGGTCGACGCCACCAGAAGCACTGACCCCCGCGCGGCGTCCGACCGGCTGACCCGTACCCCGGGGTGGTGCGTACCCCCGGGGTGGCCGGCTGCCCACCGCGCTGGTCCCTGTCTACCCCCGGGGTACGACACTTCCGGCCGCCACGGGCGCGGCCGGCGTGGGAAGGGCGTGGCGTGCGGGGCGTCGCCCGCTAGAGTCGTGGGGTGGCACTCGGTCTTCCCTCCGTCCTTCCCCCAGAGCCGGCTATCGGCGAGCTGATCCGTGCCCGTCGGCCCACCTTCTCCTTCGAGTTCTTCCCGCCCAAGACCGCGCAGGGCGAACGCCTGCTCTGGCAGGCGATCCGGGAGCTGGAGCCGCTGCGTCCCTCGTTCGTGTCGATCACCTACGGCGCCGGTGGCTCGACCCGGGACACCACGGTCGCGGTGACCGAGCGGATCGCCACCGAGACCACCCTGTTGCCGATGGCCCACCTGACCGCGGTCAACCACTCCGTCGCCGAGCTGCGCAACGTCATCGGCCGGCTCGCCGGCGTGGGGGTGCGCAACGTGCTGGCCGTGCGGGGTGACCCGCCCGGCGACCCCGGTGGGGAGTGGATCTGCCACCCCGAGGGGGTGCGCTACGCCGAGGACCTGGTGCGGCTGGTCCGCGAGTCGGGCGACTTCAGCGTCGGGGTGGCCGCCTTCCCCTACAAGCATCCGCGGTCGCTGGACATGACGAGCGACACCGAGTACTTCGTCCGCAAGTGCCGGGCCGGTGCCGAGTTCGCGATCACCCAGATGTTCTTCGACGCCGACGAGTACCTGCGGCTGCGCGACCGGGTCGCCGCGGCCGGCTGCGACACCCCGATCCTGGCCGGGGTGATGCCGGTGACCCAGATGAGCACCATCGAGCGCTCCGCCCAACTGTCCGGCGCGCCGTTCCCGGCCGCCCTGGCCGAGCGCTTCGACCGGGTCCGCGACGACCCGGAGGCGGTCCGTCGGCTCGGTGTCGAGCAGGCCAGCGAGATGTGTCGCCGACTGCTCGACGAAGGTGTGCCGGGCATCCACTTCATCACCCTCAACCGTTCCACCGCCACCCGTGAGGTCTGGCAGAACCTGCAGGTCGGCGCGCGGGTGTGAGGGCTGCTGCCGCGACACCTGACACCCGCTTCGAGGGTTGATCCGTGGTGGGCAGACAGCTGAACTGGGACGAGTACGCGACCACCTGGGCGCGGCTGCACGGCGGTTTCGACCCCCGGGTGGCCGCCCCGGTGGTCCGCGGCTGGCTTCGCTTCGCCTACCACCTCGGGTACGTCCTGGGCCGGCTGCGGGTCACCCCGACCGCGGTGACCGTGGCCGGGGTGCTGCTCTGCTTCTGTGTGCCGCTGTTCGCCGTACGCCCACCGAACGGGCCGTTCCTCGGCGCGTTGTTCGTCCTGCTGGCCGCGGTTGCCGACAGCGTCGACGGCGCGCTGGCGGTGGCGACCGGCCGGACCACCCGGCTCGGCTACGTCTACGACTCGGTCGCCGACCGGCTCGGCGAGATCGCCTGGCTGGTGGCGTTCTGGCTGCTCGGTGCGCCGGGAGCGCTGGTGGTCGCCGGGGGCGCGCTGTCCTGGCTGCACGAGTACGTCCGGGCCCGCGCGGTCTCGGCCGGGATGCGGGAGATCGGCGCGGTGACCGTTGGGGAGCGGCCCACCCGGGTCTGCGTGGCGCTGCTGGGGCTGCTGGTGGTCGGGCTGGCCGGGCTGATCCAGCTGGACCTGGCCGCGGGCACCAGCACCATGGTCGCCACGGTCTGGGTGCTGCTGGCCGGCTTCGGGCTGGGGCAACTGCTCTCCGCCGTACGCCGTTCCCTGCTCGCCACCACCTGACCCGCCCCGCCCTGGACCCGCCCCGCCTGCGTTCGTTGCGGTCCCTGACGGTCCGGGGTGTGAGAGGGGTGCCCCTCTCTACCGAATGCGTTAACAGGGGGCCCTTCCTTACGCTGCGGGGCCGATTTCGGTGGCGACGATCTGGGCGGAGAGGGTGACCATCGGCAGCCCGCCTCCGGGGTGGCTGGAGCCGCCGACCAGGAACAGCCCGGCGACCGGGCCCCGGTTGGCCGGGCGTAGCAGGCCACCGGCCGTGCCGTAGATCGCGCCACCGGGGGCGCCGGTGGCGGTGTCCAGGTCGGCCGGGGTACGGATCTCGCGGAACAGCACCCGGTCGCGTACGTCCACTCCCCGCTCGGCGAGCACGTCGAGGATCCGGTCGGCGTAGGCCTGGGCCAGCCCCGGTCGACGCCAGTCGACCGCCGATCCGGCGGTGCCCTGGCGGGGGGCGTTGACCAGCACGAACCACGCCTCGTGGCCGTCCGGGCGGACCATCGGGTCGTCGGCGACGGTGACGAAGACGGTGGGGTCGACGGCCGGTCGGGCCGGTACGCCCCGTCCCGGGTCGCCGAAGACCGCGTCGAACTCGGCGTCGTAGTCGCGGGGGAAGAAGACGTTGTGGTGGGCCAGGCCGGAGTTCCCGGCGACGCCCAGCAGCAGCACGAAACCGGCCAGGCTCCGGTCGGCCAGGCCGGCCAGCCGGCGCGGGTCGGGCAGCAGGTCCCGGTAGACGGTGAGCGCGTCGACGTTGGCCACCACCACGTCGGCGGGCAGCGGCGCGGCGACGCCGGCGAGGCGTACCCCGTGGACCCGGCCGCCGGCGGCGTCGATCCGGGTCACCGTGGCTCCGGTCTGCACCACCACGCCGAGGTCCAGGCAGCGCGACAGCAGCGCGTCGGCGAGGGTGCCCAGCCCGCCGCGCAGATACCAGCCGCCGAAGGTCAACTCGGCGTAGGGGACGGCGACCAGCGCGGCCGGGGCGCGGCGCGGGTCGGCGCCGGTGTAGGTGGCGTACCGGTCCAGCAGCATCCGCAGCCCCGGCTCGCGCAGGTGCCGCCGGCCCAGCCCGCGCAGGGTCCGCCCCGGTGCGATGGCGGCCAGGTCGCCCAGGCGCCAGGCCAACGCGGCCAGGTCGCGGGGCGAGTCCACGCTGCGGCGCAGGATGTCCCGCCAGGAGGCGTCCCAGACCCGGCCGGCCCGCCGCCACAGCCGTTGCCAGTCGGCGGCGGCCCGGTCACCGAACGCGGCGGCGATCCGGGTGGCGAAGACCTCCGGGTCGGCGCAGGAGTCCAGGGTGGGGCCGCCGTCGGCGAAGACGTGCCGGACGATCGGGTCCAGCGGCAGCAGGTCGAGGTACTCGTCGAGCTTGGCTCCGGTGGCCTCGAACAGGTCGGTGAAGACCTGCGGCAGGGTGAGCAGGCTCGGGCCGGTGTCGAAGTGGAACGGGCCGGCCGGGGTGTCGTGGACGTACCTGCCGAGTTTGCCGCCGACGGTCTCGGCCCGTTCGCAGACGGTGACCTCGTGCCCGCCCGCGGCCAGCCGGGCGGCGGTGGCCAACCCGCCCACCCCGGCGCCGATGACCACGATCCGTGCCATGTCGCGCCTCCTAGGTCACCGGGCGGCCCCGCCAGGACAACCGGCGCCGCTTCCGCAGATGGTACGACCGCAGGGTCAGCCAGCCGAGAACCACGACCGACACCGGGTGGGCCAGCGCGTCGGGCCACCACCGTCCGCCGGTGGCCCGGGCGCTGATCACCCGCCCGAGGACCCCGAGCAGGTACCCGGTCGACGCGACGAATGTCACCAGCGGCGCGCCGGCCACCGCGGCGACGACGGCCAGCAGGACGGGAACGGTGTAGAGGGCCAGCAGCAGACCGACCACGACCGCCGCCGCGGCGGGGTGCCCGAAGGTGGCCCAGAGCGACTTGCTGTAGCCGTCGCGCAGCTGCGGCCAGTCCTGGTACATCCGGCAGCTGGCCAGCCGGGAACCGTCGGCCAGCGCGATCCGGCCGCCGGCCCGCTTCACCGCCCGCGCCAGCTCGATGTCCTCCAGCACCCGGTCACGCACGGCCGCGTGGCCACCGGCGGCGTCGTACCCGGCCCGGTCGACCACCAGGAACTGCCCGCCGGCGGCGGCCAGCGACGGCCGTGCCGAGGCCTCCATCGCCCGCAGCGGCAGGAAGGTCAGCCACAACCACTGCAGCAGCGGCTGGATCAGCCGCTCGGCCACCGACCCCACCAGAATCCTCGGGTACGGCGACAGCAGGGTGGCCCGGGCCGCACGCAGCTCGCCGACCGCCGCCGCGACCGCGTCCGGGGCGAGCACCACGTCGGCGTCGACGAAGACCAGGACGCCCGCCGCGCCGGCCTGCCCGGCGAGCTGGTGGCAGGCGTGCGGCTTGCCCAGCCAACCCGGTGGCGGGCTGACCCCGGTGCGCAGGTCGACCCGCGGATCGTCGCCGACGGTCGCCCGGACCACCTCGGCGGTGCCGTCGGTGGAACCGTCGTCGAGCACCACGATCCGCAGGTCGGCCACGCCCCGCTGGGCCAGCAGGGCGGACAGGCACGGACCGACCCGGTCGGCCTCGTCGCGCAGCGGCAGCAGCACCGCGACCGGCTCGTCGACCCCGGCCGGTCGGTCACCGGGTCGGCGCAGCCAGCGGGTGGCGTTGACCCAGGTGTGCGCGGTGAGCACGGCGACGCCGAGCACCAGGGCGAACAGGACGGTCACCGGCTCACCTCACGGCACCCGCGGCCGGGGCCCACGTCAGCCGACCGCGCCGGCGTCGACCGGCTCGTCCCGCCGGTCGGGTCGTGGGCTGCGACGGCGGTGCCGGCCGAGGGTCACCGCCAGCGGCACCGCGGTCACCGCCATGCCGACCCCGCCCCACACCGCCGAGGCGGGCAGGTCCAGGAAGACCGCGTGGGCCAGCACGCTGGAGAAGTACGTCCACAGGTAGAGCGCGAACATCGGGTGGTCGGCCGGCCCGGTGTGCTCCACCGCCGCCCCGGCCAGCGGCCGCAGCGCGCTCATCATCAGCACCGCGAAGAGCAACCAGCCCAGGTAGTTGCTGACCGGGATGCCGGGCAGGCCGGGCAGCGCCGGGGTGGCGTTCAACCAGCGCCAGTACCCCTCGGCGACCATCTGCGGATCGAGGAAGAGGTCCCAGGCGGCCAGCCCCACGGTGGCCAGCGCGATCCGGCGCAGCGGTCGCAGCCGTCCCGGCCCGCCGGTGAGCCGGACCGCGGCCAGCCAGGCCGGCCAGGCCATCCAGGTCCAGGCCAACGGGATGATCAACGGCACCCCGGCGAGCTTCGGGCCCAGCTCACCCGAGTAGTCGTAGGTGCCGAACGGGAAACCGGTGGCCACCCCGAGCGCCTCGATGGCGAAGCCGCCGCCGGTGGCCACCGCGACCAGCGCCGCCGCCGTCCGGGGGCCCCGGGTCAGCAGGGCGTGGCCGACCGAGAGCAGGTAGCCCAGCACCACCGTGGCCACGGTCAGCCCGGCCCGGGTGTCGCCGGTGGTCAACGGGTAGCAGATCTGGGCCAGGATCAACGCGCCCAGCATCAGCCAGGGCAGCCGGTGCCGGGTCACGACGGGCCCTGCTCGGCCGGGGCCAACGGCAGGTCCCGACCGAGTACGCCGAAGGGGCGCTCGTCGCCGGGGAAGTGGAAGTGCCGCAGGACGTCGACGAAACCGAACCTGCGGTACAACCGCCAGGCCCGTGAGGTCTGCTCGTCGGCCTCCGGCGTGGAGAGCAGGGTGGTGCCACCCGGGGCCATGCCGAGCAGCGCCCGCAGCTGTCGGGCACCCAGGCCGTGGCCCTGCGCCGCGGGCCGGACGTGCAACTCGACCACCTCGAAACAGTCGGTCAGCCAGCGCTGCCGTTCCGGCACCGCCAGGGCCCGGTACACCTGGTCGTGCCACCACTGGCCGGCCGATCCCCGGTAGCCGTACCCGAAACCGGCCAGGTGACCCTCGCGGGTCAGGCTGGCCACCGCGCGGAAGTCGGGGCGGCGGACGTGGGTGGCGATGTAACCACGTCGGGCCTCCAACAGGCCGGCGCGGTAGTTCATCGCCTCGCCGTAGACGGCGACCACGTCGTCCAGCCGCCGCAGGAGATCGTCCGGCGTCCACCGCACCAACCTCACGCCTGTCCGCCCCTCACCGTTCCCGCGTCGCCGTCGGCGACCCAACCCAGCACCGTCCGGTCACCGACCACGTCCCGCACCGCGAACCTGGCGAAAAGCTCCTCCGCGTACCAGTTCTCGCTGGCGGTCCGGGTGATCGCCGCCCGGTGCTCGGGGTGACGGTACGCGAACCCGACCAGGTCCGTCGGATCGCGCCACACGGTGACCGTGCCCTGCCAACCGAGCGGGGCCTCGCCGACGCCGAAGCGGGCGAGCAGACCCGGCGCGGCGTGCAGGGCGGCGGCCACCGGCGGTATCGCCCGCCAGAAGGTGAGGGTCCGGGCCGGACGCAGCCGGGCCCGGGTCAGCGCCAGCACCGGCCCGTCGACCCGGCCGCCGGGCGGGTCACCGAAGGGGCGCTGGCCGGACCACTCGCCCCGGCTGCTCAGCGGGCGCAGGTCGACCCGGACGGCGGCGGCGGCGAGGCGGGCCCAGGCCCGGCCGACCGGCGAGGTGTCGAACCGGGCGGCGGCGCTCGGGTCGTCCCACACGGTCAGCGCCGCCCAGCGGGTCGGGTCGGCGTCGCCGGGGCCGAAACCGGTGCCGGTCCCGGTGCCGAGCACCTTGCCGAACCGGACGCCGTCGGTGGCCCGCAACCGGCGTGGGTCGAGTGCCATCCGGACCAGCGCCCGGGGCAGCGCGCTCGGGCGGATCCGCCACACGTGCAGGGTGACCAACTCCGGGGTACCGGGCATGCCGGCCATTGTCCCCGGTGCCGGTCCCCGGGATCTCCCCGGTACCTGGCGTTCCATCTCGCCGGTGCCCGGGCGGTGGCCTCGTCGGCCGGGCGGGTCAGGAAGTGCGCCCCTCGGGCATCGGGGCCGGTTCGGCGTCGCGCATCCGCTCCGGGGTCCAGTACTCCGCGGCCTCCTGCGGTGCGCTGGTGGAGCGGGTCGTCTCGCTGATCCCGGCGGGCGGGCCGCCGACCGGCCGGTCACCGCCGACCCGCAGCCACCCGGCGACTCCGGCGGCCCCACCGAGCAGCACGAGGACGGCGACGCCCGCTCCGATCACGGCTCGACCGGTCATCGCCAAACTCCCTTCGTGGCTCCGTGCCATCTCGTCCATCGTGCCACGCACCGGTGTCGGCAGGCGGCGGAAACTGATTCGGGGCGTCCCGGTCGAGCTGGCCGGGACGCCCCCGGAAAGTGAATGTAAATTGCGTCCCCGTCGGTCACCAGGTCCGGTTGGCGTACGTCCGGTAGAGGGTGCCGACAACGGCGTCCGAGAAATACGGAGAACCGATGTACGAGGGATTGTCGCGATCGTTGGTGTAACTGGTCACCCCGTGTACGTCGCCGATTCTGGTGCTGTTGTCGTAGCGGTAGTACCAGGGGCCGCCGCTGGCCCCGCCGCCCCAGGGGCAGCCCATCTCGATCCGGTTGCTGCCGCCGTCGGAGGAGGTGCCGGAGCAGACCCACTGCACCTCGCCACCGCTGCGGTTGCCCGGGTAGCCGAAGATGTCGTAGTGGTACGTCCGGCCGCCCCCGGTGAGCAGGCCGTTGGCGCCGACCGCGTCGACCACGGAGCGACTGCCGATCACCAGCGCCACGCCGACGTCGTACTGCCGCTCGCGGGTGCTGACCCACCCGCTCGGCACGGCCAGGGTCGACCAGCTCCAGCTGCCGTAGGGCCGCGCGCCGTCCCGGTAGGACGGGACGAACATCCAGTTCGCGGTGTGCCAGGTGCGACCGGGCCCGTCGTGCAGGCAGTGCGCGGCGGTGAAGACCATGTTGCGCGCGGCGCTGTTGACCACGCTCGCGGAGCAGTAGTTGCCCGCACCGGTGGTCGAGTTGGTGAAGAAGATCTTCCCGACCGTGATCGACTCGTTGAGCTGCACCGCCCGTCGGGCGGCCGCGGCCGGGGCGGCCTCGCCGGTGGCGTACCGGACCACGGCGTCGGGCCGGGGCAGTGGGGTGCGCGCGCCCCCGGTGGCGGCTGCCGTCTTCGCCGTCTCGTCCAGCGGGGTCGCGGCGGCCAGTCGCCGGGCCGTCCAGTACCGCGCCGGGTCGGTGGCCGGGCCGGCGGCGCGGGTGAACCGGGCGGTGCCGTCGGCGTCGACCGTCGCCGGGACACCGGTTGCGGCCGGACCGGCGGTTCCGGCGGTACCTGCGGGGTCGGCGGTTCCGGCGCGGTCGATGGTTCCTGCACGGTCGGTGGTTCTTGTCGGGGCGGCGGTCGCGCCGGTGGCGTACAACAGCGGCAGGACGAGTGCGGAAAGGATGAGCAGCCGGCTGGCGACGCTGCGGTGGAACGGGCTGTGCGACACGGTTCCCTCCGATTGTTACTGCTGTCGAAAAATTGCGGAACATTCGTCCGCGCGATGTCGACAGGGAAGCAGCGCGTGATTATTCGTGTCAACGGAGTGCGCGGTTTGCCGCCTGTCGTACACCGGACCTGGCCCCGTTCATGGGACTTGCATGCGGTGGGAGTTGCGGCGGGCGCGGGGAGCGGGTGCGCGGTGCCCGTAGACAATGTGCGCGGTGGCCGCCCACCCGCCGCCACGCCCGTACCGACGCCCCCGGGGGACGAGATGCTGTTGCAGACGACCGCACGATCGGTGCTCGCCCCGCTGGTGCGGCTGCTGTTCCGGGCGGAGGTCCGGGGCGGGGAGAACATCCCGCGGCAGGGGCCGGTGATCCTGGCCGTCAACCACCTGTCCGTGCTGGACAGCTTCGTCGTCCCGCTGGTCGCGCCCCGCCCGGTGGCCTTCCTGGCCAAGGCCGAGTACTTCCGGCAGCCGGGGGTGAAGGGCTGGCTGTTGCGGACCGTGCTGACCGCCGTCGACGCCGTACCGGTACCCAGGGGTGGCCATCGTGCCGCGCAGGCGGCCCTGGACGCCGCGCTCGGGGTCCTCGCCGCCGGGCAGGCGTTCGGCATCCACCCGGAGGGCAGCCGGTCCCGGGACGGTCGGCTCTACCGTGGGCGGACCGGGGTGGCCTGGCTCGCGTTGGCCTCCGGCGCTCCGGTCGTCCCGGTCGCCGTCGGCGGCACCGACCGGATCCAGCCCGTCGGCGCCCGGCTGCCCCGGCCCGGCCGGCTGACGGTGCACTTCGGTACGCCGCTGCGGTTCACCCCGCCACCGACGGGTGCAGCCGGTGGTCGGGCCCGGCGGGCGGCCACCGACGAGATCATGGCCGCCATCCGGGAGCTCTCCGGTCAGCAGCCGGCCGAGGAGTACAACTCGCTCTCCACGCCGGGCTAGCCCCCGCGGACACCCCGCCACGCTGGAGCTGGCCGGACGTTGCGTTTTTGTCGTGGGGGAGGTGTACTGTCGGCAGTGTTAGAACGCGTGTTCGATTTACTCGTACGTGCGTTCCAACGCCGGGAGAGGTGTTTCGCGGCACCGGCTCCCGGCAGGCGCGGTTCCGCGGACCGCGCCGGGCACCGGGCAGTCGCGAGTCCGGTCCCGTCAGGCAGGAACGTCGTCCGCCGCCCACGACCCCCGGGCGGCGGACGACGAACCCGCCGGTTTCGCCGGCCGGGTGTGGTGTGGGGAAGCGTCCACACCCGGCCGGTCGTCACCATGGCGCGTCTTCCTCCGCGCCGCCTGGACGTCTCGCCGGGGTGTGGGCTCCTGAGCTCCGCCGCCGGCGAGGTGACCGCTTCGGCCCGTGGAGGAGACACATGCCTACCAGTCCGGCTCAGGCACCGACGGTGCCGGCGCACGTACTGCCCCACCGCACCGCGCCCCAACTGCTCGCGGTGGCCCGTCGCGGGCTGACCGAGGCCGCCCAGACCCGACCCGACGGTCTGCGCTACGCGGCCGCCCACCTGGCGGCGCTGCGGGCGGCCGCGGCGTTGCTCGCCGCCCGGGCCCGCCCCTCGCCCGCCCGCCGCAACCGGGTCACCAGCGTGTGGGTCCTGCTCGGCACGGTCGCCCCGGAGCTCGACGAGTGGGCCCGGTTCTTCGCCTCGGCCGCCGGTAAACGAGCCGCTGCCGAGGCCGGCATCCCCCGGGTGGTCAACGCCCGGGAGGCCGACGATCTGCTCCGCGCCGCCGAGGCGTTCGTGACGGTGGTGGAGACCGCACTGGGCATCGCCCACCAACCCCCACTCGATGGTCTCGCCGCCTGACCGCCGGCCGGGCGTCCGACGGCAGTTGACCCAGCAGACACACGACGGGGGGTAGGTCCGATGGCGGGCCGTATGGTGGTCGGCTCCACCGCGCTCGCCGGCCTGGTCGCTCCGGCGAGCGCGCCGGGGCCGACCGGTGGTCACCGGATGCTCCCGGTGGCCCCCGAGCTGACCGGTCTGCTGCCCCACCGTGGGCTGCGCCGGGGCAGCACTGTCGCGGTCGCCACCGGGCATCCCCGGCACAGCGGCGGCACATCGCTGCTGCTGGCGCTGCTCGCCGAGGCGTCCCGGACCGGTTCCTGGTGTGCCGTGGTCGGGGTGCCGGGCCTCGCCGCCGGCGCGGCGGCCGAGGCCGGTGTCGTCCTCGACCGGCTGGCCCTGGTGCCGGACCCGGGGCCGGACTGGGCGACCGTCGTCGCCGCGCTGATCGACGGGGTGGACCTGGTGGTCACCATGGCGCCGGAGACGGTCGCCCCCTCGGCCGCCCACCGGTTGGCCGCCCGGGCCCGTCAACGGGGCAGCGTGCTGGTGCCGTACGGGCGGTGGACCGGTGCGGACGTCACCCTGCAGGTGGTCCGGGGGGTCTGGGAGGGGCTCGGGGCGGGCCGGGGCCGGCTCCGCCGCCGGGAGGTGACCGTCTCCGCCCGGGGGCGGGGTGCCGCCGCGCGCCCCAAGGAGATCAGGCTGTGGCTGCCCGGTGCCGAGCGCACCCGGATCATCCCCCGGTCCGCCACCGCGCGTCCGCCCCACCCGAGCACCGCCCCGGTCGCCCCGGCGACCACCAGCGGCCCGCTGGTCGCGCTGGTATGACCGGGAACGCGGGGACGGCCGGTGGGCCGGTGCGGACGATGCTGCTCTGGTGCCCGGACTGGCCGGTGCTCGCCGCCGAGATCGTCGACGGGGTACCGGCCACCGGACCGGTCGCGGTGCTGCACGCCAACCGGGTCGTGGCCTGCTCGGAACCGGCCCGGGCCGAGGGGGTGCGCCGGGGGCTGCGCAAACGCGAGGCCCAGGGGCGCTGCCCACAGTTGACGGTGGTCGAGCACGACCCCGGCCGGGACGCCCGGGCGTTCGAGCCGGTGGTCGCCGCAGTCGAGGAGGTGGTCGCCGGGGTCGAGGTGGTCCGCGCCGGTGCCTGCGCGGTGGCGGCCCGGGGCCCGAGCCGTTACCTCGGTGGCGAGGAGACCGCCGCCGAACAGCTCGTCGAACACGTCGCCCAGTCCTGCGCGGTGGAGGGCCAGGTGGGGATCGCCGACGGGGTCTTCGCCGCCGGGTTGGCCGCCCGTACCGGCCGGATCGTGCCACCGGGCGAGACGCCGGAGTTCCTCGCCGGCCGACCGGTCGAGGCACTGGGCCGGCCGGCCCTGGCCGACCTGCTGCGTCGGCTCGGGATACGTACCCTGGGCGGCTTCGCCGCGTTGCCCGCCGGCGACGTGCTTACCCGGTTCGGCTTCGACGGCGCGCTGGCCCACCGGCTCGCCGCCGGTCGGGACCACCGACCGCTCGCCCCCCGGCAGCCGCCGACCGACCTCACCGTGACCGCGGCGTACGACGAGCCGGTCGACCGGGTCGACGCGGCGGCCTTCGCCGGCCGGGCCCTGGCCGAAGAGCTGCACCGTCGACTCGCCGGGTACGGACTGGCCTGCACCCGACTCGGCATCGAGGCGGTCACCGCACACGGCCAGGAACTGCACCGGGTGTGGCGACACGACGGACTGTTGACCGCCGCCGCCATCGCCGACCGGGTCCGCTGGCAACTCGACGGTTGGCTCTCCGGCGGCGGTCGACACCCGAACTCCCGACCACCCCGGCCGACCGCCGGGATCGTCCGGCTGCGGTTGGTCCCCGACGGGCTGCTGGCCCAGGTCGGGTTGCAACCCGGGCTGTGGGGGGAGGCCGGCGAGGAACGGGACCGGGCGCACCGGGCGTTGAGCCGGGTACAGGGAATCCTCGGTCCGGAGTCGGTGGTCACCGCCGTGCTGGGCGGCGGCCGTTCCCCGGCCGACCAGGTACGCCTGGTGCCCTGGGGCGACGAACGACTGCCGGCCCGCCCGGGTGCGCCACCCCTACCTCCGGGCGCGGCGTCCTCCGCCGCGGTGGCCCGGGGTGCTGCATCGTCCTCCGCCGGGGTGGCCCGGGGCGGGGCGGCGTCCTCCGCCGGGGTGGCCCGGCCGGGTGAACCGCCGTGGCCGGGTGAACCGCCGTGGCCGGGGCGGCTGCCACCGCCCGCGCCGGCGGTGGTGCTGCCCGCGCCGCTGGCCGCGACCGTCCACGACGACGCCGGCCGGCCGGTCGAGGTGAGCGCCCGGCTACAGCTCACCGCCGTGCCGTGTCGACTGGTCGTCGGTACGGCGAAACCCGCCCGGATCGTGGGGTGGGCCGGTCCGTGGCCGGTGGACGAACGCTGGTGGGCGCCGGCCGAGGCGTCCCGACGGGCCCGGTTCCAGGTCTGCCTGGCCGACGGTGCCGCCCTGTTGCTGGTGGTGCGGGCCGGTCAGTGGCGGGTGGAGGCGATCTATGACTGACCTACCCGCGGTCGATGGCTGCCTCCCGGGCGGCTCGGCCGGCCGGAAAGATCTTGGAAGATTTCGGCCCCTCCAGGGGCACTTTTCTTCCAATATCTTTCCGGGTTCTCGTGGGGGAGTGGTCCGGTGAGCTTCCACAACCCGAAGCTGCCCTGGTCGGAGCTGGAACAGGTGCTCTCCGGCCGTCCCGGCGCGGCGGGCCGCCCCGCCGGGCGGGCGCAGCGGCACCTGCACGTGGTGGACCCTCTCGCGGTCGACGCCGACGGCGGGGACGCACCGGCCTGGAGCCGGCACCGCCAGCCGTACCGACCGCCGGCCGGGCGGGACCACCCGGCGCCGCCCACCGACGTGGTGCCGTACGCCGAGTTGCACGCCCACAGCAACTTCAGCTTCCTCGACGGGGCCAGCCATCCGGAGGAGCTGGCCGAGGAGGCCACCCGACTGGGGCTCACCGCGCTCGCCGTCACCGACCACGACGGCTTCTACGGGGTGGTCCGGTTCGCCGAGGCGGCCCGTACCCTGCGGTTGCCGACGGTCTTCGGCGCGGAGCTGTCGCTGGGGTTGCCCGGCCCGCAACACGGCGAGCCGGACCCGCAGGGTCGGCACCTGCTGCTGCTCGCCCACGGCCACGAGGGGTACGCCCGGCTGGCCGCCACCATCGCCCGGGCCCAGCTGCGCGGCGGGGAGAAGGGCCGCCCGGTCTACGGCGAGCTGGAGCAGGTGGCCGCCGAGCTGCGTGACCACGTGCTGGTGCTCACCGGTTGCCGCAAGGGGCACGTACCGGCGGCGCTGCTCGACGCGGGCGTCGACGCCGCGGCCCGGGAGCTGGACCGGCTCACCGCGCTGTTCGGCGCGGAGACGGTGGCGGTGGAGCTGACCGACCACGGGCACCCGGTCGACGGCGACCGCAACGACGCCCTCGCCGAGTTGGCCGCGTCGGCGGGGCTGCCCACGGTGGCCACCAACAACGTGCACTACGCCACCCCGGGGCGGCGACGGCTGGCCACCACCCTGGCGGCGGTGCGGGCCCGGCGCAGCCTGGACGAGATCGACGGCTGGCTGCCCGCCGCCGGCACCGCCCATCTGCGCAGCGGCGCGGAGATGGCGGCCCGCTTCGGCGGGTACCCGGGCGCGGTGGCCCGGGCTGCCACCTTCGGCGCGGAGCTGGCCTTCGACCTGCAACTGGTGGCGCCCCGGCTGCCGGCGTACCCGGTGCCGCCGGGGCACACCGAGATGAGCTGGCTGCGCAAGCTGACCATGGACGGGGCCGGCGAGCGCTACGGCCCGCCCGAGGCGCACCCCGAGGCGTACGGGCAGCTGGAGCACGAGCTGCGGATGATCGACGAGCTGGGCTTTCCCGGCTACTTCCTGGTGGTCTACGACATCGTGGCGTTCTGCCGCGCGCAGGACATCTACTGCCAGGGGCGGGGCTCGGCGGCCAACTCGGCGGTCTGCTACGCGCTGCGGATCACCAACGTGGACGCGGTCCGGCACCGGCTGCTCTTCGAGCGGTTCCTCGCCCCGGAACGTGACGGCCCACCCGACATCGACGTGGACATCGAGTCCGACCGCCGGGAGGAGGTGATCCAGCACGTCTACGCCCGGTACGGCCGGGAGCACACCGCCCAGGTGGCCAACGTCATCTCCTACCGCCCCCGGTCGGCGGTGCGGGACGTGGCCAGGGCGTTCGGCTTCTCCCCCGGCCAGCAGGACGCCTGGAGCAAGCAGATCGACCGCTGGGGGCCGGTCGCCACGGTCGACGTGGAGGGCATCCCCGAGCAGGTGGTGGCGTACGCCGACGAGGTGCAGACCTTCCCCCGGCACCTGGGCATCCACTCCGGCGGGATGGTGATCTGCGACCGGCCGGTGATCGAGGTCTGCCCGGTGGAGTGGGGGCGGATGCCCGGTCGCAGCGTGCTGCAGTGGGACAAGGACGACTGCGCCGCCGTCGGGCTGGTCAAGTTCGACCTGCTCGGCCTCGGCATGCTCTCGGCCCTGCACTACGGCTACGACATGATCGGCGCGAGCCTGGACCTGGGGGAGATGGGCCTGGACGACCCCGAGGTGTACGCCATGCTCTGCCGGGCCGACTCGGTAGGGGTGTTCCAGGTGGAGAGCCGCGCCCAGATGGCCACCCTGCCGAGGCTCAAGCCCCGCGAGTTCTACGACCTGGTGGTGGAGGTGGCGCTGATCCGGCCCGGCCCGATCCAGGGCGGCTCGGTGCACCCGTACATCCGGCGACGCAACGGCCAGGAGCCGGTGACGTACGCCCACCCGCTGATGCGCAACGCGCTGGAGAAGACCCTCGGGGTGCCGCTGTTCCAGGAGCAGTTGATGCAGCTCGCCATCGACCTGGCCGGCTTCGACGCGGCCGGGGCCGACCAGCTGCGTCGGGCTATGGGGGCGAAACGTTCGGTGGAGCGGATGGAACGGATCGCCGACCGGCTCTACACCGGCATGGCGCGGCGGGGCATCACCGGCGAGCTGGCCGACGACGTCTACCGCAAGCTCACCGCCTTCGCCAGCTACGGTTTTCCGGAGAGCCACGCGATGAGCTTCGCCTACCTGGTGTACGCCAGCTCCTGGCTCAAGCGGTACCACCCCGGCCCGTTCCTGGCCGCCCTGCTGGCCGCCCAGCCGATGGGGTTCTACTCGCCGCAGACCCTGGTCGACGACGCCCGCCGGCACGGCGTCGAGGTACGCCGGCCGGACGTCAACGCCAGCGACGTGCACGCCTGCCTGGAGAGCACCCCGAGCACCCGGTGGGGCAGCGTCCCGGGGGAGCCGCCGTCGCGGTGGGGGCTGGGCGGGCCGGCCGTCCGGTTGGGACTGTCCGGGGTACGTACCCTCGGTGACGACGCGGCGACGCGGATCGTGGCGGAGCGGACGGCGCACGGGCCGTACCGGGACATGCCGGACCTGGCCCGGCGGGTCGGCCTGACCGCCGGGCAGCTGGAGGCGTTGGCCACCGCGGACGCCTTCGCCTGTTTCGGGCTGACCCGGCGGCAGGCGCTCTGGGCGGCGGGCGCGGCGGCCCAGGACGCACCGGGCCGGTTGCCCGGCACGGTCACCGGCACCGCCGCGCCGATGCTGCCCGGGATGGCGGCGGTGGACCGCCTCGTCGCCGACGTCTGGGCCACCGGCCTGTCGCCGGAGAGCCATCCGGCCCGGTTCCTGCGGGACCGGCTCGACGCGCTCGGGGCGGTGCCGATCGCCGGGCTGGGGCGGGTGGAGCCGGGTCGCCGGATCCGGGTCGGCGGGATCGTCACCCACCGGCAGCGGCCGGCGACCGCCGGTGGGGTGACCTTCCTCAACCTGGAGGACGAGACCGGGATGCTCAACGTGACCTGTTCACCGGGGCTGTGGCAGCGCTACCGCCGGGTGGCCAGGACCAGCGCCGCCCTGGTGGTGCGGGGTCGGTTGCAGCGTCACGAGGGGGTCACCGGCCTCACCGCCGACCGGCTCGACGCGATCGACGCGCCGGTCAATCCCGCCTCCCGGGACTTCCGCTGAGCCCGCGCCGCCGGTCCGGCGCGGCGGTCGCGGACCGGTGGCGAACCGTCGACAATGTCACAACGCTGTTTACCGCGACGATTCTCGGGAGAGACTCGCGCGTAGCCGCCTCACGGGAGCATCTTGTTGGTCCCGTCGGGTGCCGGCGAAGATCTGGTGATCTCGTCGTCCGTGGAGAGGAAGAACAACAGCATGGGCAACAACGGCTACAACGCGGTGGCCAACACGCGGCGGACCCGGCTCGGTGCGGGGTGGGTACCGGTCCACCACGCCGAGTCGCGGGAGTACGCGGTGACCGACGGCCCGGTGGCCAACGACCGCCGGTCCCGCGCCGAGGACGAGCCTCCCGCCACCAACCAGGTGTGACCCCGGGGCCACACCTGCGGGGCACCGGAGGGGGCCCTGCGCGCCCGGGCGGCCGTGACTAGGCTCGACCGGGTGGAGCAGACCCGAGACCCGCTCGCCGGGCCGCCGTTGACCCCGCGTACCGCCGTGATCTGGTCGGTGCTCCGGGCCGAGCTGGAACGGCGCGGCGGTGACCGACTGACCATGCTCGACGTGGGCGGCGGCACCGGCGGTTTCGCCGTGCCGCTGGCCCGGGCCGGACACCAGGTCACCGTGGTCGACGCCAGCCCCGACGCGCTCGCCGCGTTGACCCGCCGGGCCGCCGAGGCCGGGGTCGCCGACCGGGTACGCGCCGTGCAGGGCGACGGCGACGCGCTCGCCGGTCTGGTCGAGCCGGGCAGCGTCGACCTGGTGCTCTGCCATGCCGTCCTGGAGGTGGTCGACGACCCGGCCCCGGTGGTGGCGGCCCTGGTCGCCGCGCTGCGGCCGGGCGGCGCGGCCAGCGTGCTGGTCGCCGGCCGGGCCGCCGCGGTGCTGGCCCGCGCGACAAACGGCCACCTGGACACCGCCGCCACGCTCGCCGCCGACCCGGCCGGCACCGCCGGCCCCAAGGACACCCTGCGCCGCCGTTACGACGCCGACAGCGCCGCCGACCTGCTGCGCGCCGCCGGGGCGGTGGTCGAGGAGATCCACGGGGTACGGGTCCTGGCCGACCTGCTGCCCGCCGCGGTGGCCGACAGCCAGCCGGCGGCCCTGCTCGACCTGGAACAGGCCCTGGCCGGCCGGTCGCCCTACCGGGACCTGGCCGCCGCGCTGCACGTCTTCGCCCGTCGGCCGGCATGAGCCGCTACGTTCCGCCGGCGGACCCGTTGACGCCGGTGGCGCCCCGCTACGCCGGGGACGGTCTGGTCGACGTGCTGCCCAGCGCGCTGGCCGTGCTCGGGGTGCCGGGTGCGGTCGACCGGTTGGGGCTGGCGCCCCGGCTGGCCGGGGTACGCCGGATCGCCGTGCTGCTCGTCGACGGCCTCGGCTGGTACCAGATCCCGGTGGCCGCCCCGCACGCGCCGACGCTGGCCGGCCTCGCCGCGACCGCCGGCCGACCGATCGTGACCGGCTTCCCGTCGACCACCCCGACCAGCCTGGTGACGTTGGGCACCGGGGTCGCGCCGGGCGAGCACGGGGTGCTCGGCTTCCGGGTCCGGGTGCCCGGCAGCGACCGGGTGCTCAGCCACATCGAGTGGGGCGACGACCCGGATCCGGCGCGCTGGCAGCCGGTGCCCACCCAGTTGCAGCGGGCCCGGGCCGCCGGAGTCACCACGACCGTGGTCAGCCGCCCGGAACACGGCGGCAGTGGCCTGACCCTGGCCGCGAACCGGGGTGGTGACTTCCGGGGCGCCGCCGACCTCGACGCGCTCGCCGTCGAGCTGCTGACCGCGCTGGCCGCCGGCACCGGGCCGACCCTGGTCTCCGGCTACCACCCGGACGTGGACCGGTGGGGGCACGTCACCGGCGTCGACTCGCCGCACTGGCGGGTCGCCGTGGCCGAGCTGGACGCGCTGCTGGCCCGGCTGGTCGACGGACTGCCGGCGGATGCGGCGCTGCTGGTCACCGCCGACCACGGGCAGCTCAACATCCCGGTGGAACACCGCGTCGACGTGGACGCCGATCCGCTTCTGCGGGCCGGGGTGCGGCTGGTCACGGGCGAGCCCCGGGTCCGCTACCTGCACGTCGAGCCAGGAGCGGAGCACGACGTGCTGGCCGCCTGGTCGGCGACGCTGGGTGCCGCCGCCCGGGTGCTCACCCGCGACGAGGCGGTGGCCACCGGCTGGTTCGGGCCGGTGGCCCCGGCGCACCTGGCGCGCCTCGGTGACGTGGTGGTGATCTGCCGGGACACCCACGCGGTGGTGGCCACCCGGTCCGAGCCGCCGATGGCGTCCCGGCTGGTGGGGTACCACGGCGCGGACACCGCCGTCGAGATGACCGTCCCGCTGCTGGTCGTACGGGGCCGACCGGCCGGGTTGTCGTAGCCGGCGGCTAACCTGCGGGGATGGGGCGTAGCCAGTGGTTGCCGCGCGGTGGTGATCCACGCTTCGGTCCGGGCGCGGGTCTCGGTCCGGGCGCCGGCCCGGACGCGGACGACACCGGGTGCTCGATCCTGCACGTCGACATGGACGCCTTCTTCGCCTCGGTCGAGGTGCGGCACCGCCCCGAGCTGCGGGGTCGGCCGGTGGTCGTGGGTGGGGTCGGCAACCGCGGCGTGGTCAGCTCCGCCAGCTACGAGGCCCGCCGGTACGGCGTCCGCAGCGCCATGCCGACCGCGCGGGCCCGGGCGCTCTGTCCCCACGCGGTCTACCTGCCGCCGGACTTCACCCGGTACACGGCGGCGTCGCGGGCGGTGATGGCGATCTTCCGGGACGTCACCCCGCTGGTCGAGCCCCTCTCGCTCGACGAGGCGTTCCTCGACGTGGCCGGGGCCCGGCGGCTGTTCGGCCGGCCGGTGGAGATCGCCCGGCTGATCCGGGCCCGCGTCGTGCGGGAGCTGGGGCTTACCTGCTCGGTGGGGGTGGCCTCGACGAAGTTCGTGGCCAAGCTCGGCTCCACCCGGGCCAAACCCGACGGCCTGTTGGTGGTGCCGGCCGCCCGGGTGATCGAGTTCCTGCACCCGTTGCCGGTCTCGGCGCTGTGGGGGGTGGGGGAGCGCTCGGCGGCGACCCTGCACCGGCTCGGCCTGAACACCATCGGTGATCTCGCCGAGGCGCCCGCCGGCATGCTGCGCCGGGCCCTCGGCGAGGCCGCCGCCACGCACCTGCACGCCCTGGCCACCGGGCGGGACCACCGCCGGGTCGTGCCGGAGCACGTGGAAAAGTCGATAGGTGCCGAGGTGACCTTCGAGGTGGACGTCACCGACCCCGAGGAGATCCGCCGGGCCCTGCTCTCGCTCGCCGAGCGGGTAGGTTCCCGGATGCGCCGAGCCGGCCAGGTCGGGCGGACGGTCGCGGTGAAGGTGCGGTGGGCGGACTTTCGCACCGTCAGCCGGTCCCGCACCCTCGACGTGCCGACGGACACCGCCCGGGAGATGTTCGACACCGGCTGGGCGTTGTTCACCGCTCTGGACCCGACCGAGCCGATCCGACTGGTCGGGCTCCGGATGGAGGGTCTGGCCGCCGCGGCCCAGACCCCACAGCAACTCGCGCTCGGCGCTCCCGAGCGCGGCTGGCGGGAGGCGGAGGCCGCGGCGGACGCCGCGGCTGCCCGATTCGGGCGGTCCGTCATAGGTCCGGCCAGTCTGCTCGGCAGGGCCGATCCCCGTCGAAACGAAAATCCTCCCCACCCGTAGGTCGTCCCGCTTTCCGACGCGCGACCCCCCTCGTAGACTTGCGGGTAAGCAGCCGAATGGCTGCCACGGTCTGTCGACCCGAGTGGGCCGACCCATGTGACCGGGGAGGAGTGCCGTGCCGCTCTCGGAGCACGAGCAGCGGCTGTTCGAGCAGATCGAGCAGTCGCTTGCCGAGGACCCCAAATTCGCCTCGGCCGTGCGCGCCAGCGACCCGCGTTTCCACGCGCGGCGTCGCCTGCTCGTCGCTGCCGCCGTGATCATCGTTGGCCTCGCCCTACTGGTCTACGGCGCGGTGATCAAGACGCCGCCGCTGGCGGTGGCGGGTTTCGTCGTGATGCTGGCCTCGGCGGCGTTCGCGGTGCAGTCGCATCGTCGGGCCCAGTCACCGGACCTGCACGTGGTGGGTGGCACGACGAGCCGCCGGCGGCCCCGGGGCCGTTCGGGGCGTCGGTCGTCGATGCTGGACCGGATGGAGGACCGGTGGCGGCAGCGCCCGGAAGGGCACCGCTGAGCCGGGCCGGTCGCTGAGCCGGTCCGATAGGGAGCCGGTTCAGCTCGCTGGGCTTGGACCAGCTCGCTGAGCCGGCCTGATGGGTCAGCTCGTCCTGCCGGCACAGTGGGCGGGACGAGCCAGCAGCCACGAGGCAGGTCGCGGAGCCGACGAGCCTCGTGGCATCTTGCTGCCCGTTGAGAGCCCGTCACGCCCGTCACGTCCGCCCGTCACGTCCGCCCGGCACACCGATCCCCGTCATGATGCGGCCGCCCGGGACGACTGTCCCGGGCGGCCGCGGTGTCAGCTCGCCGTCAGCGGGTGGCGCGGTCGGCGATGAGCCGCCGGGGACTCCAGCGCACCAGCCGCTGGCGTAGCTGCCCCGAGGCGGCCACCAGCCGGCCCGACGACTCCGCCAGGGCCGTCCGCCAGCGCAGCAGCGTCGACGGGGGCAGGACCGTCGCCACCAGCCGGGTCCTCCGGTCGGCCTGCTCGGCCAGCGCGCTGCGCACCGTGTGCAGTGCGGGCGGCAGGTCCTCGCCGGTCAGCGGAGTGCGGGCGTACCGGGCCCGTTCTTCGGCGTGACCGAGCAGCCGGGCCGCCGTGGCGGCGGAGGCGTGCCCGGTCAGGGCGGCACCGGCCAGCCGGTCGGCGGTGGCCCGGGGCGTCTCCGTCCGGTCCACCGGGACCCGGTAGTCGACAAGCGTGTCCACCAGCTCGTCCCACGCGGCGTGGGCGTGCGCCCGGGCCCGGTCGGCGTCCACCTCGACCACCAGTTGCCGGTCGCCGGTAGCGGTCGACCCGGTCGGGTCGTCCACCGTCGTCGCCGGGGCGGTGACCGCCGTCGGGCGGGCCCGCCGTCGACGCAGCGCCAGCCGGAGCAGCGCCGGTGCGGCCGAGAGCGCCAGCAGACCGAGAATCCCCAGCGTCCACCACGGCCAGCGGGGCGACTCGTCGACCGGTGCGCCACCGGCCGGGTCGAAGCCGGTGTCGATGTCCTGCTCGGCGGCGTCCTGCTGCTCGGCCGGAGCCGGCGCGGCCGGGTCGTCCGGTGCGGCCGGGGTGTCGGCCTCGGGACTGGTCGGCTCGGGCGCGTCGGTGTCCGGGGCCCACTCGGAGCGGGTCGACCCCTGCACCCCGTAGGTGGGCGTGGCGTCGAACGGCACCCAGCCGAACCGGTCGAAGTAGACCTCCGTCCAGGCGTGCAGGTTGCGGTTGGTGAGCGTGTACGTGTTGCCGTCCCGCTGGCTGCCGTTGGTGAAGCCGAACGCCACCCGGGCCGGGATGCCCGCCGCCCGCACCAGCCACGCCATCGCGGCGGCGTACTGCTGGCAGAAACCGACCTTGTTGTCCAGGAAGTTGACGATGTCCTGGCCGCTGGTGCCGCCCTCGGTGCTCAGCCGGTAGCTGAAACCGTTCTCCGCGGAGAAGTACTCGTAGATCGCGCGGACCTTGTCGTAGTCGGTGCGCTGCCCCTGGACCAACCCACTGACCAGCTGCTCGACCTCCGTCACCGGCGGGGTGTTGGTGTACCGGCGCCGCATCTCGTTCTCCGCCGGCAGGGTACGCGCCGCCCGCAGCTGGTCGGGCGTGAACGCCGAGCGTACGTAGTCGAACGAGTACTGCTTGCCCCGCGAGGTCTCCCGGTTGGAGAAGAGCACCTGCAGGTTGGGGTCGTAGAGCCAATTGCCGCTGAGGTCCTCGGTGCGCACCGGCTCGGCGTAGGTCGGCAGCAGCGGCATGATGAGGTCCCGGCTGATCTCCACCGTGGCCCGGTACTGGCGTTGCTCGACGCCGCTCGCGGCCCGCGCGGTTGGGTCGGGCAGCTCCTGGGCGACCGACCGGCCACTGGGACTACGGACCCGGAAGCCGTTGGGTTCCAGCACGTCGGCCACCCCGTACCGCAGGTAGAACGGGTTCGGCTCGGTGGTGGTCACCTTGATCAGGTCGGTGACCTGGGACTGGTTGAGCTGGCCGCTGAGCGAGGCGAACAGGTCGATCCGACCGGGCGCGCCGCCCTGTCCGGGGCCGCCGGTGCCGGTGCCCGCCCCGTTGCCCAGCCGGTTGAGCAGCCCACCGGACATCCCCGGCACCGCCAGCGGCAGCACGACGGCCAACGCCACCCCGACCACCGCCAACCGCCGGCCGGCCGCGGCCAGTGGGGACGCCTCCCAGACGTGGACGTCGCGGCCCTCACCGGTGAACCGGCGACCGAACCGGCGTACCCGGACGATGTTGTCGGTGACCAGCAGCCACAGGTAGCCCACGGCACCGACCACGAACGGCACGGCGGGCACGCTGTCGACGTAGACGGCGACCGGCACCGAGTAGATCGCGAGCATCGGCAGGCCGGCCAGCGCCGGCCGGCGCAGCCCGACGGTGAGCACGTCGACCACCACCGCCACCGCGCCGATGCCGAGCACGGCGAGGAAGAGCAACGGGTCGGTGTCCGGCACCTTCACCCCGTACGAGCGCATGTCCTCCAGCGACGCGCCGAGCAGGGTGCCGAAGTGCGCGAAGGTGCCCGGGGTGGGCACCAGCGCGGCCAGCCCGCTGCCGCTGGGGAAGAGCCAGTTCAGGGCGAGCAGCAGACCGGCGAGCATGCCCAGCACCTGGCCCCACAGCGGGGCCCGGACCAGCCGGGTCAACGCCGCCACGCCGGCCACCGCGGCCACCACGACAGCCGACTGGATCAGCCAGGTCCACCGTTCGAAGATGGCCGACAACGGCGCCGAGGCCAGCAGCGTCGCCGCCGCCGCGACGAAGCCGAGATTGCGGTGCGCGGTCACCACGCCACTCCGTTCCACTGGTCGATCGTCACTTCCTGCCCCCGGACACCGTCTCGGCCATCGCCGCCCGCAGCGCGAAGCCCTGCGAGCCCCGGGCCGACTGGGGCCAGAGCGCCGGCAGTTGGGCGCCGTGGTCGACGCCGATCACCCGCCAGCCGTTCTGCAGCAGGGCCAGCGCGGCCGTACCGTGCGCGTGTTCGGCCTCGGTCCGGGCCTTCGGGGGCAGGCTGAGCCAGGTCGAGCTGTCCAGCAGGAACCCGACGCAGGTCGCCCCGTTGCCGCGCAGCCCGGACAGCAGCTCCGCCTCGGCGGGGCTCAGCGACC
Source organism: Micromonospora sp. WMMA1923 (assembly GCF_049179195.1). NCBI lineage: Bacteria > Bacillati > Actinomycetota > Actinomycetes > Micromonosporales > Micromonosporaceae > Micromonospora > Micromonospora sp. WMMA1923. Next base: position 3,718,944 of record NZ_JBMHLZ010000001.1, on the reverse strand, counting down.
CGAGCAGGGCGATGATCAGGCCGCCGTCGGCGCGCTGACGGACCCGCTGGACCAGCTCGGTGATCTCGATGTGCCGGTCCAGCCGGACGTCGGCCAACTGGTCCAGGACCATGCCGTCCCCGGTGCCCTCACCGGCGTCGACGTCCACCCCGGAGCCGGTGACCAACCGCAGCTTGTAACCGGACTGCCGCAGGTGCACCGCGACGCTCGCGGCGGCCGAGACCGCCCACTCGAAGCTCGCCGTCGGCCCGTCACCCTTGTGGCCGTACGCGCGGGTGTCCAGCACCACCGTGGCCCGGCTCTCCCAGGGCTGCTCCTCGCGCCGGACCATCAGCTCACCGGTGCGGGCGGTGGACTTCCAGTGCACCCGGCGCAGGTCGTCGCCGCGGCGGTACTCCCGGGTCGCCGTGTCGTCCTCGCCGTGCACCGCCACCGACCGGGCCCGGCTGTCACCGCTGCCGGCGTACTCGCCGGGCAGCCGGATCGACGGCAAGGGGGTGACCTGCGGAATCACCGTCAGGTGGTCGGTGCTGGGGAAGGACCGGCTCAGCTCGCAGAGCCCGAACGGGTCGGTCATCCGGACCACCAGCGGACCCACCTCGTACCGGCCGCGCACGTCGGCGCGGACCGTGTACGCCACCGAGCTGGCCTGGTGGGCGCCGAGCCGTTCCAGCACCACCCGGGGCCGGCTGCCCAGCGCGTACGGCAGCCGGTCCTCCAGCAGCAGCGTCCCGGTGGGCAGCCGGGACATGTTCTGCAGCCGCAACACCACCCGGGAACTGGCCCCCACCGGCACCCGGTGCGGATCCAGCGACCGGCTGCAGGCCAGCTTGTACCGGCTCCGCCCGACGTAGGCCGCGCCGAGCAACGGCAGGACGGCCAGCAGCACGGCCACCCGCAGCAGGTCCTTCTCGCCCAGGATGCCGGCGGAGATGGCCGCCGCGACCGCGGCGGCCAGGAAGGACCGACCCCGGGTGGTCAGGCCGCGCAGCCCGTCACGCACGGTCACGGCCTCCGGGGCTCGAACGGCGGCCGGCCGTTGCCGCCTGCGGACCGGGTGTCGTACGGGGAACGCTGCCGGTCGTGCGGCAGGGGCAGCCGGTGCACCAGCTCGGCGACGATCGCGTCGGTGGTACGCCGGGCGAGCTGCGCGTCGGCGGTCGGGATGATCCGGTGGGCCAGCACCGGCACGGCCAGCGTCTGCAGGTCGTCGGGGAGGACGTAGTCGCGGCCCTCCAGGGCGGCCACCGCACGGGCGGTGCGCAGCAGCTGCAGGGTGCACCGGGGGGATGCGCCCAGTCGCAGCTCGGGGGCCTCCCGGGTGGCGGTGACCAGGTCGATCGCGTACTGCTTGACCGCGTCGGCGACGTGCACCTGCCGCACGGTGGCGATCAGCTGACGCACCGTCGCCGCGTCGGAGACCGGGCGCAGCTCCTGCAACGGGTCGAGGGCGCCGTGCCCGTCCAGCATGGCCAGCTCCGCCTCCGGACCCGGGTACCCCATCGCGATTCGGGCGGTGAACCGGTCACGCTGGGCCTCCGGCAGCGGGTACGTGCCCTCCATCTCGATCGGGTTCTGGGTGGCGATCACCATGAACGGCGTCTGCAGCTGGTAGGTGACACCGTCGACGGTGACCTGCCGCTCCTCCATGCACTCCAGCAGCGCGGACTGGGTCTTCGGCGAGGCCCGGTTGATCTCGTCGCCGACGACCAGGTTGGCGAAGACCGCACCCGGGCGGAACTCGAAGTCGTGCGTCTCCTGGTTGTAGACGCTGACCCCGGTCACGTCGCTGGGCAGCAGGTCGGGGGTGAACTGGATGCGGCGTACGGAGCAGTCGATGGAGCGGGCCAGCGCCTTGGCCAGCTTGGTCTTACCCACCCCCGGGACGTCCTCGATGAGCAGGTGGCCCTCGGCGAGCAGGACGGCCAGGGCGAGCCGCACCGTGGCGGTCTTGCCTTCGATGACCTGCTCGATGTTGCCCACGATGGCTTCGCTGGCGGTGCGGAACTCGTCGTCGGGCAGCAGTCCGCCCACCTCGTCCCAGGTCTGCTGTGTCACGGGCCTCCTCCTCGTCGCCTCCGACGGCAGCTTCGTCGCAGGGCACCGGGCCCCGCCGACGGGCACGCGACGGGTCAGCCTCGTCTGCCGCAGGAATCTCACTGGTCTCTCAGGCTAACCATGTTTACGGTTATCGCCGACCCCCGCAGGTCGACGCCGGGTTACCCGGGGAATATCCACCGGGAGAGGCGACCGGTCGTCGCCGGACGACTGCGCTGGGTTAATCCGCGGCCGGCAGGCGACCCGTACCCCCGACAGCAGGGCCCGGGCCGCGGCGGCGGGCACCCGGGCCGCGGCGGCGGGGTACACTGCCGGGCATGGCCGGAGTCTTCCTGCTTCTTACCGGGCCGTGCTGATCCGCGCAGACGCGTGAGCAGCACGGCGGCCCCTCTTGCGTGAGGGGCTTTTTCGTGCCCGCAGCAGAGTCCCGACCCCGCCACACCGACCACCGTTTCGAGCAGAACGCGCCGAGGAGACGCCATGACTGAGGCCGCCGCACCGACGGGCGACGTTCCCCCGTACCGGTACACCGCGCAGCTGGCCGGCGAGATCGAGCGCCGGTGGCAGGACACCTGGGCGCGGGAGGGCACCTTCCACGCGCCCAACCCGACCGGTCCGCTGGCCGACCCGAGCCACCCGCGCGCCGGCGCCGAGAAGATGTACGTGCTGGACATGTTCCCCTACCCGTCCGGGGCGGGCCTGCACGTCGGGCACCCGCTGGGCTACATCGGCACCGACTGTTACGCCCGCTTCCAGCGGATGGCCGGGCGCAACGTGCTGCACGCGATGGGCTTCGACGCGTTCGGCCTGCCCGCCGAGCAGTACGCGGTGCAGACCGGCACCCACCCCCGCACCACCACCGAGCAGAACATCGAGCGGTACCGCACGCAGCTGCGCCGGCTGGGGCTGGCCCACGACGAGCGGCGGTCGGTGGCGACCATCGACACCGACTTCTACCGCTGGACCCAGTGGATCTTCCTGCAGGTATTCAACTCCTGGTACGACACCGACGCGCGCCGGGCCCGCCCGATCGCCGAACTGGTCGCCGGGTTCGCCGCCGGTGAGCGACCCACCCCGGACGGTCGGCCCTGGGCCGAGCTGAGCGCCGCCGAGCAGCGCGCGATCGTCGACGACCACCGGCTGGCGTACGTCTCGCAGGCGCCGGTGAACTGGTGCCCGGGGCTGGGCACCGTGCTGGCCAACGAGGAGGTCACCGCCGACGGACGCTCCGACCGGGGCAACTTCCCGGTCTTCAAGCGCAACCTGAAGCAGTGGATGATGCGGATCACCGCGTACGGCGACCGGCTGCTGGACGACCTGGACGCCCTGGACTGGCCCGAGCCGATCAAGCTGATGCAGCGCAACTGGATCGGCCGCTCCACCGGCGCACACATCGACTTCGGCACAAACCGGGAGCCGATCCGGGTCTTCACCACCCGGCCGGACACCGTCTTCGGGGCCACCTACCTGGTGCTGGCGCCCGAGCACGAGCTGGTCGACGCGCTGGTGCCGGCGGCCTGGCCGGCCGGCACCCGGGACGCCTGGACCGGTGGGCACGCCAACCCCCGGGCGGCCGTCGAGGCGTACCGGAAGGCGGCGGCGGCCAAGACGGACCTGGAGCGGCAGGCCGACACCAGGGAGAAGACCGGCGTCTTCGTTGGCGCGTACGGCGTCAACCCGGTCACCGGCGGCCAGATCCCGATCTTCGTCGCCGACTACGTGCTGGCCGGCTACGGCACCGGTGCGATCATGGCGGTGCCCGGCCAGGACGAGCGGGACTGGGCCTTCGCCGAGGTCTTCGACCTGCCGATCGTGCGTACCGTGCAGCCGAGCGAGGGCTTCGACGGCAAGGCGTACACCGGGGAGGGCCCGGCGATCAACAGCGCCGCGCCCGAACGCGGCCTGGACCTGGACGGCCTGGGGGTCACCGAGGCCAAGGCCCGGATCATCGAGTGGCTGGAGGCCAACGGCCACGGCACCGGCGCGGTCACCTACCGGCTGCGTGACTGGCTCTTCTCCCGGCAGCGCTACTGGGGCGAGCCGTTCCCGATCGTCTACGACGCCGACGGCAACGCGGTCGCGCTGCCCGAGGAGATGCTGCCGGTCGAGCTGCCCGAGGTGGCCGACTTCTCGCCGAAGACGTTCGACCCCACCGACGCCGACAGCTCCCCGGAGACCCCGCTGTCGCGTCGGCGGGACTGGGTCGAGGTGGAGCTGGACCTGGGCGACGGGCCGAAGCGCTACACCCGCGAGACCAACGTGATGCCGCAGTGGGCCGGCTCCTGCTGGTACGAGCTGCGCTACCTGGACCCGACCAACTCCGGCCGGTTCGTCGACGCCGAGAACGAGCGGTACTGGATGGGCCCGCAGGGCGAGGGCGACTGCGGGGGCACCGACCTGTACGTCGGCGGCGCCGAGCACGCGGTGCTGCACCTGCTGTACGCGCGTTTCTGGCACAAGGTCCTGTACGACCTGGGCCACGTCTCGTCGTTCGAGCCGTACCGCCGGCTGTTCAACCAGGGCATGATCCAGGCGTACGCGTACACCGACACGCGCGGCTCGTACGTGCCGGCCGAGGAGGTCGTCGAGCGCGACGGCGGCTGGTTCCTGGGTGACGACGAGGTCCGCCGCGAGTACGGCAAGATGGGCAAGTCGCTGCGGAACGTGGTCACCCCCGACGACATGTGCGCCGTCTACGGCGCGGACACCTTCCGGGTGTACGAGATGTCGATGGGGCCGCTGGAGGTGTCCCGCCCGTGGGAGACCCGGGCGGTGGTCGGCTCGTACCGGTTCCTGCAGCGGGTCTGGCGGGCGGTCGTCGACGAGCAGACCGGCGCGGTACGGGTGACCGATGAGCCGGCCGACGCCGCGACCCGCCGGCTGCTGCACAAGGTGATCGACGGGGTCCGGGCCGACATGGCGGGGATCCGGTTCAACACCGCGATCGCGAAGCTGATCGAGCTGACCAACGGGCTGACCCGGCTGCCGGCCACCCCCCGCGAGGTGGCCGAGCCACTGGTGCTGATGCTGGCCCCGTTCGCCCCGCACGTGGCCGAGGAGCTGTGGCAGCGGCTGGGCCACACCGGCTCGCTCACCTACGTCGACTTCCCGACCGCCGACCCGGCCCTGCTGGTGGCCGAGACGGTGACCTACCCGGTGCAGGTGAACGGCAAGGTCCGGGGCCGCGTCGAGGTCCCCGCCGACGCCGCCGAGGACACCGTGCGCGCCGCGGCCCTGGAAGCCGTGGCCGGCATCCTCTCCGGCAAGGACCCCCGCAAGGTCATTGTCGTCAAGGGCCGCATGGTCTCCGTAGTCCTGTGAGGTGAAAGGAAGGGCCCCCGGTTAACGCTTTCGGTATAGCAGGGGGCCCTTCTCACCACCGCCGCTGGCCTGTGGTGCGTGCGCAACGGTCAGGGGTCGCGGCGGTGTAGCGCGAGCATGGTGACCAGGGCGGCCACCGCCGCCCAGCCGGCTTACGTGGCCCACGCCCCGGAGACGGTGGCGGGGTGGGTGCCGTCCAGCCACGGGCCGACGGTGGGGTCAGCGGGCGGTGCGCCGGCCGCGTTCGGCCCGCCACCAGCGGGCGACCAGCACCGCGCTGGCGACCAGGCCCAGCGTGGCCGGCGCGGCGGCGTACCAGTTGATCCCGCCGGGGGTGGTCACCGAGGCACCCATCGCGGCGTAGCCCAGGGCGGTCGGCGCGGAGGCCAGGACGCTACCCACCAGGTACGGCAGCAGCCGCGCGCCGGTGGTGCCGTAGCCGTAGCTGACCAGGCCGTAGCCGGAGATCGGCAGCAGCCGTACGGTCATCACGCCGAACACGCTCTGCCTGGCGAACCAGTGGTCGAGCCGGGCCAGCCGGCCGCGGACCCGTTCGGCGACGAACTCCCGCCCGAGCAGGCGACCGGCCGCGAAGCCCAGAGCGGCGGCGAGCAGCGCCGCGCCGAGGGCGTACAGCGCGCCGGTGAACGGACCGAAGACGGCGCCGGCGGCGAGCGTCACGAAGGTCCGGGGGACCAGGGCGACCAGCAGCAGCGTCCCGACGACGATCGCGGCGAACGGCGCGAACGGGCCCAGCCGGTCGGCCAGCTGCGGAATCTCGCCCGGGGCGGGCAGCGGCACCAGGAGCACCAGCAGACCGAAGCCGGCCAGCATCGCCACCAGGAGGAGGAAGCGACGGGCCGAGGGCTGCGCCGCCATCCGGCGGAGCGCGGCGAACACCGCCGTGGGGCCGGGCCACAGCCGCCGACCCGCAGCGTTCCCCCCGGGCGGCGGACCGGCACCTGCTCCGTCGGGAGGTGCGCCGGCTCCGGCGGGGGTTGCGCTCTCCCGGGGCCCGGAGTCGGCCCCGCCGGCCGGGAGCCGCCCGTGCGGCTCCCGGCCCTGCGGGGTCACGGTCGGGCGGCGGCTGCCACCGCGTGGCGTCGCTCGGAGCGCAGCCGCTCGTGCCAGGTGTCGTCCAACGGCGGCAACTGGTGTACGCCGGTGGCCCAGCGCAGCAGCAGGTCGGCCAGGGCCGGGTTGCGGGCCAGGGCCGGCCCGTGCGAGTACGTGCCGAGCAGCTTGCCGCGCCAGGCCCCCTCGGTCTGGCCGTCGTTGCCGACCCCGGCGGTCACCCGGGCCACCGGCGCGACACCGGGACCGAGGCGGGTACGCCCGCCGTGGTTCTCGAAGCCGGTGAGCGCCGGGACACCCAGCCGCGGGTCGATCTCGCCGGCCAGCTCACCGACGGCCCGGCTGGGGCCCCGGTCGGAGGCGATGTCCAGCAGCTCCAGCCCGGCGTACTGGGTGCCCTTGGCGAAGAACGAGGTGCCCAGCAGTTGGTAGCCGGCGCAGACGCCGAAGACCACCGAGCCCTGGGCCACCGCCCGGTGCAGGCCACCGTCGGCGAGCAGCCGCTGCGCCCCGAGCGCCTGCGGACCGTCCTCCCCGCCGCCGATCAGGTAGATGTCGGCGGTGGCCGGCAGCCGCTGGTCGGAGCGGACCTCCATGGTCTCCACCGGCATGCCGCGCTGCCGGGCCCGCCGGGCCAGGATCAGCAGGTTGCCCCGGTCACCGTAGGTGGAGAGCAGGTCGGGGTAGATCCAGACGATACGCAGGCTCTCAGTTGACACGGTCCAGCTCCGCTCGGATGTCCTGGAAGGCGGTGTAGTTGGCGATGACCTCCAGGCGGCCGGGTGGGACCGCCCGGAGCGCCTCGGAGAAGGTCCGTACGTGCTGGAACGGCACGTCGTTGACGTCGAGGCGGACGGCCAGGTCGTACGCCCGGTCGCCGGTGATCAGCACCTGCCGGCCGCGCAGCGGGGCGAAGTCCACGTCGAACAGCCAGGAGGTGTCCAGCCCGTCGGGGTCCCGGGCGTTGATGGAGAGCAGGGTCGGGGCGTGGTCGGCCATGTCGAACGCCTCCAGCCAACTGGCCGGGTTCTTCGCCAGCAGCAGCCGGATGTTGCGCCCGTCCCGGTCGACCTGCGCGTACCGGCCGGCGACCGAGGTGACGCTGCCCAGCTGCAGGACCGCGTCGACCGGGCGTACCCCGAACTCGGCGGCGACGGCCAGCGCGGTGGCCGCGTTGCCGATGTTGACCTTGCCGGGGAGTTGGAGCTTGACCTTGTGCCAGGCACCGGTGGGATCGGTCACCCCCTCGTCCTCGACCACCCAGTTCGGCTCGGGCCGACGCAGCGGACAACCGCTGCACCACCACTGCACGCCGGAGCGCTGGATGGTCGAGCCGCACTCGGGGCAGACCCAGGAGTCGTCGTGCCACCGTTGGCCGGCACTGAACCAGGTGACGTGCGGCGAGGCGAGTCGCCTGTCGTGTTCGGGCGGGGGTGTGGTGGCCCACACCACCATCGGGTCGTCGGCGTTGGCCACCACCCGTACCTCCGGGTGCCGCACCAGCGCGGCCCGCCAGAGCTGCGCCATCATGGCGACCTCCTTGGCCCGGTCGAGCTGGTCCCGGGAGAGGTTGAGCAGCGCCACCACGTGCGGGTCGGTCGCCTCCAGCACCTGGGCCAGGTAGTGCTCGTCCACCTCCAGCACCGCGTACGGCGTGCTGCCCGCCTTGGCCAGCGCCGAGGTGTGCCCGGTGGGCATGTTGGCGCCGAACGAGTTGGTGGCGACCCGACCGAGCACGCCGACTGCCGCGGCGGCCAACCGGGTGGTGGTGGTCTTGCCGTTGGTCCCGGAGACCAGGGCGATCGCCCGCCCGGCCGCGAGGTGGGCGAGCAGGTCCGGGTCGATCTTCAGGCCGATCCAGCCACCGATCACCGAGCCGTCGCCGCGGCCCGCAGCCCGCGACAGCGCCGCAGCGGTACGCGACACGGAGCTGGCCACCTTTGCCCGCATGGGCATCTTCGCGTCCGTCACGCGAGCGAGGTTACCGGACCGGCGCCCCCGCCCGATCTCAGACCGAGGGCGTTCCCTCCGTCCCGCCGGCGGCCGTCGGTCCACCTCCGACGGTGCGGTCGGACGGAGTCGATCAATGTCGGAAAGCGGACGCGGCGCACCGGGGCGCGCTGGCCCTCCACTCGGCTCCACCCTTTCTGACGTGCGTTTTTGTCGTCGAAACCGGCGCGCCACGCGGGCGAATCTGGTTGCAGGTGGAGGGAAGTGGAGTAGAGTGGGGCGCGATGGTGAGGCCGGGAGGGCCCCACCGGCCCGGGGGGTCAGCGGCGCCGCGAACGCCGCTCAGGGCGAGGGGGTTGGGCCGGTGTTTCTCGGCACCCACACTCCACGCCTGGACGAAAAGGGCCGGTTGATCCTTCCGGCCAAGTTCCGGGACGAGCTGGCGGGGGGTGTCGTGATCACCAAAGGGCAGGAGCGCTGTCTCTACGTCTTCCCGATGCCCGAGTTCCAGCGGATCGCGCAGCAGTTGCACGCCCAACCGATGACCAACAAGGCGGCTCGGGCCTACAGCCGGGTCTTCTTCGCCAGTGCCCACGACGAGGTCCCGGACAAGCAGGGCCGCGTCACCATCCCGGCCCATCTGCGCGGCTACGCCGCTCTCGACCGCGATCTGGTGGTCATCGGCGCGAGCACCCGGGTGGAGATCTGGGACCGGGCGGCGTGGGAGAGCTACCTCGCCGACAGCGAGGACGACTTCGCCGACATCTCGGAGGGGGTGCTGCCCGGCGGTCTGTAGGGCGTGACGGCGCCCCGACGTACTGCGAGATCTCCAGCCGCTTCGAGTTCCTGGCACCCCTTCCCCGGTGCCAGGCGCACGATCCAGTCTCCGTGGGGCGCGACCCACGAACTGGCCGGGAGCGGATGGGGATCTGGCGGTACGACGCAGGCGTCGTCCGACGACAGGACGCGTACACAACTGAACCGGTGCAACCAATGGGGGTCCAGATGGGGGAGCTACGCGGCACGCACGTGCCGGTGCTGCTCGAGAGGTGTCTCGAGTTGCTCGCTCCCGCGCTGGGTCGGGGCGGGCGGACGGTACACGTCGACGCGACGCTGGGGTTGGCCGGTCACGCCGAGGCGGTGCTCGCGGCGCATCCGGAGACGGTCCTGATCGGTCTGGACCGGGACACCGAGGCCCTCGCCCACGCGCGGGTCCGGCTGGCCCGGTTCGCCGACCGGGTCCACCTGGAGCACGCCGTCTACGACGAGCTGCCCGAGGTGCTCGACCGGCTGGGCTACCCCACGATCGACGGGATCCTGTTCGATCTGGGGGTCTCCTCGCTCCAGCTGGACGCGCCCGACCGCGGGTTCGCCTACGCCCAGGACGCACCGCTGGACATGCGGATGGACCAGACCCGGGGGACGACCGCCGAGGAGGTGGTCAACACCTACGGCCACCCGGAGCTGACCCGGCTGTTGCGGGTCTACGGCGAGGAGAAGTTCGCCGGGCGGATCGCCTCGGCGATCATCCGGGAGCGGGAACGGGTCCGGATCACCTCGTCGGCGCGGTTGGCCGAGCTGGTCCGGGACGCCATTCCCGCACCAGCCCGACGAACAGGCGGTCATCCGGCAAAGAGAACGTTTCAGGCTTTACGGATCGAGGTAAATAGGGAACTGGCGGCACTGGAAACAGCGTTGCCAGCCGCGCTCGACAAGCTCGACGTGGGCGGCCGCATGGTGGTCCTGTCCTACCACTCGCTGGAGGACCGGCTCACCAAGCAGGCGCTCGCCGACCGGGTCCGCAGCAAGGGCCCGATCGACCTCCCGGTCGAACTCCCCGGTACGGGGCCGACGTTCCGACTGCTCAGTCGGGGCGCGGAACTGCCTGGGGAGGGGGAGGTCGCCGCGAATCCGCGGGCCGCCTCGGTGCGGTTGCGGGCCGCGGAACGCCTCGACCCGAACGTGGCACAGCAGGGGCGGACCGACCGCGAACGGTACCGCCGACGGGTGAAGGGGATGCACCAACCGGGGACGACCGCTGGTGGATCCGGGCGGGATCCGCAGCGGTCGGTGCGGGACGGGACGGACGAAGAGGGGGAGGGAACATGAGCGTCAAGGGGCACGTCCGCCGGAACGAATCCGGCGTCGGGCAGCGCGAACCGCGGTCGGGGGGCCGGACCGCGGCGGAGCGGGCCACGCGCGGCGCAGCCGCGGCGGAGCGGGTCACGCGCGGCGGAGCACCGACGTCCGGGACGGCACGTGCCGAGCGGTCGGCAACTCGCAGCCGGGGGGCGCGCGAGTTCCCGACCCAGGGCAGCGCCGCGCTGCGACCGGCCGAGCGGGCCCGGCCCGCGCCGGCCACCGCACGGGCGCCCCGGCTGCGGGTCGCGCCGCCGCCGCCGGTGTCGGTGCCGCGGGCGCCCTTCGTGGCCCTGATCCTGGTGCTCGTCGTCGGTGGGGTGCTGGGCATCCTGGTGGTCAACACGAAGATCAACGAGAACGCGTTCCGGTTGGAGGAGCTCCAGCAGCAGCAGGCCAAGCTCGACCTGGAGGAGCAGCAGCTGCACAAGGAGATCGCCAAGCAGGAGGCGCCGGGCAACCTGGAGGCCAACGCCCGGAAGCTGGGGCTGGTCGAGTCGGCCGAGCCGGCGTACATCCGGCTGCCGGACGGCAAGATGATCGGCGTGCCCCGGCCCGCCGACGGCGCGCCGTCGGTCACCAGCCAGCAGGGCGCGGGAGGCTGACCCGTGCCACCACCACGCTCGGAGGAGCCGCGCCGGGACGCCACAGGCGCCCGGCGCGGTTCGTCGCGGGCCAGCGGCGCGCGCGGCGGCGAGGCGGGCGGCGGCATCTCCGACGCCCGCGCGTACACGCCCCGGGGCCGAACCATCCGGGAGGGCGCCGCCGACGGGTCGCTGCGGCGCACGCCCCGCGCGGGTCGGGCCGGTGACCCGTTCCGGCCGGCGTTGCAGGTGCTCGACGGCGGTCGTGCCGGTACCAACCGGACCGGTCGGCGGGACGCGGCCGCGACCGGCCGGGGTGGGGTCATCCGGACGGTGCAGGCGCGTCCGGTCGCCGACGACCCCGACGACGAGGCCGGCCCGCCACCGCGCCGCCGACCCGGTCCGCGGCCGGCCCGTGGTCCGGACCGTCGTGGTGCGGCCCGGCGGCCGGTGCGCAAGCCCCGGCGGGCCCCGAAGCTGGCCGATCCGCGTCGCCGGCTCCGCCTGGCCACCGTGCTCACCCTGGCCGTCTTCGCCACCATCGGCATCCGGCTGGTCGTACTGCAGGCGGTGGAGACCCCCGCCTGGGCCGGGGCCGGACTCAGCGACCGGCTGATCAGCGTCGACCTGCCGGCACCGCGCGGGGCCATCTACGACCGCGACGGCGCGCCGCTGGCCCACAGCATCGAGGCACGGTACGTCTTCGCCGACCCGACCCGGATCGACGACCGGGCGGCGACCGCCCAGGCGCTCTCCCCACTGCTCGGCGTGGCCGCCTCCGACCTGGCCGAGCGGATGCGCCCGAGGATCCGGGAGAACGGCAAGCCCTCCGAGTTCGAGTACCTGGCCCGCGGAGTGCCGATCGAGCGGGCCCGGCAGATCATGGCGCTGGAGTTGAACGGCATCGGCAGCCACCGCGACGAGCGGCGCGAGGTGCCCAACGGCGACCTCGCCGCCAACCTGCTCGGCTTCACCAGCGACGACATGACCGGGCTGGAGGGGCTGGAGGCCCGCTACGACGACGTGCTCAGCGGGGTGGACGGCCGGCGGGTCTACGAGTCCGGCCGCAACAAGCTGGCCGCGCCCATCCCCGGCGGCTTCAGCCAGACCACCAGAGCCGAGCCGGGCAGCTCGGTGTGCCTGACCATCGACCGGGACCTGCAGTTCCGGGTGCAGCGCATCCTCGGCGAGCGGATGGCCGAGACCCGGGGCAGCACCGGTGCCGCCGTGGTCCTCGACGTCGCCACCGGCGAGGTGCTGGCCCAGGCCAGCTACCCCGGCTACGACGCGGCCAAGCCGGCGCAGAGCGAGCCGGTCGACCGGGAGGACGCGGCGACCAGCTTCGTGGTCGACCCGGGCTCGGTGCACAAGGCGATCACCTTCGGCGCGGCGCTGGAGGAGGGCGTGATCACGCCGGAGACCACCCTGCCGATCCCGAACGCCATCCAGATGGGTGACACCTGGTTCGCCGACACCCATCCCGCGCAGGGCCGCGAGATGAGTCTGGCCGGGATGATGGCGCACTCCTCCAACGTCGGCACCATCAAGATCGCCGAACTGTTGGGCCGGGACAACCTGATCGAGTACCAACGCCGGTTCGGGCTCGGCCAGCCCACCGGGGAGGGCATGCCGGGTGAGGCCGCCGGTCGGATCCTGCCCGCGCAGGAGTGGAGCGGTTCGTCGTACGGGTCGGTGCCGATCGGGCACAGCGTGGACGCCACCCCGCTGCAGATGGCCGCCGCCTACGCGGCGATCGCCAACGACGGCACCTGGATCCAGCCGCACCTGGTCAAGGAGATCGTCGACGCCAAGGGCGACCGCACCCCGGCGGCGGCCCCGAAGACCCACCGGGTGCTCAGCCCGCAGAACGCGGCGGCGCTGCGCACGATCCTGGAGGCGGTCACCACGGTGCCCGACGCCACCGGGACCGCGGCGGCGGTGAGCGGTTACCGGGTCGCCGGCAAGACCGGCACCGGCTGGCGGCTGGTCGACGGGCGCAAGCAGCCCGGCGAGGTGGCCTCGTTCATCGGCATGGCCCCGGCCGAGAAGCCCCGGTACGTCATCGCGGTCTTCGCGCACACTCCCGTCGGCGGCGGCGGCGAGATCACCGCCCCGGCCTTCGCCGACATGATGCGCTTCACCCTGCAGCACTACCGGGTGCCCCCGTCCAGCAGCGATGACACCCCGAACTTCGTGGTCTATCCCCGCTGACCGGCCAGATCACGACATCATCGGTTGGTGCGGACGAACCACCGGGGCGGCTGTGCGGTCGGAACCGGACGACCGGGTAGGGTCTGACGCCGTGCCCGGCAATCCACGTCCCCGTAGCGTGCCTCCCGTCCGACTCGGCGACCTCGCCGCCCGGCTCCCGGCGGACGCCTCGCCGGGTGCCCAGCCGGCCCTGGACCCGCAGGTCGCGGACCGGTCGGTGACCGGGGTGACCCACGCCAGCCAGGAGGTCCGCCCCGGCGACCTGTACGCCGCCCTGCCCGGCGCCCGCCGGCACGGCGCGGAGTTCGCCGCCGCCGCGGCGGCGGCCGGCGCGGTGGCCGCGTTGACCGACCCGGCCGGCGCGGCCATGGTCGCCGAGGCCGGCCTGCCGGCCCTGGTGGTCGCCGACCCCCGCGCGGTGCTCGGCGGGCTGGCCTCGGCCGTCTACGGCGACCCCACCGAGGCGTTGACCGTCATCGGGATCACCGGCACCGCCGGCAAGACCTCCACCGCGTACCTGGTCGAGGCGGGACTGCGGGCGGCCGGCCACACCACCGGCCTGATCGGCACCGTCGAGACCCGGCTGGGCGACCTGGTCGTGGCCAGCGTGCGGACCACCCCGGAGGCCACCGACCTGCACGCCATGCTCGCCGCGGCCCGGGAGCGCGGGGTCACCGCCGTGGTCATGGAGGTCTCCAGCCACGCGCTGGCGATGGGCCGGGTCGGCGGGGTCCGCTTCGCCGTCGGCGGGTACACCAACTTCGGCTCGGACCACCTGGACTTCCACGCCGACTCGGCGGACTACTTCGCGGCCAAGGCACAGCTCTTCGACGGGCGCTGCGCGGTCGAGGTGCTCAACCACGACGACCCGGCCTTGCGGGTCCTGTTCACCCCGGCCACGGTCAGCTACTCCGCCGCCGGCGACCCCACCGCCACCTGGTGGGCCGCGGACGTCGACGGCGAGGGGTACGCCCAACGGTTCACCGCGCACGGCCCGGCCGGCCTGGTCCTGCCGGCCCAGGTGGCGCTGCCGGGGCGGCACAACGTGGCCAACGCGTTGCTGGCCGTGGCCATGCTCACCGCCGTCGGGATCGACCCGGCCACCGCGGTGGCCGGAGTGGCCGGCTGTGGTGGCGTACCAGGCCGGTTGGAGCTGGTCGCCACGGCCGGCCCGGTCCGGGGCGTGGTCGACTACGCGCACAAGGCGGACGCGATCGTCGCGGTGCTGGCGGCCCTGCGCGAGCTGAGCGCCGGCCGGCTGATCTGTGTCATCGGTGCCGGCGGCGACCGGGACCGGGGCAAACGCCCGGTGATGGGCGCCGCCGCGGCGGAGGGAGCCGACGTGGTCCTGGTGACCGACGACAACCCGCGTACCGAGGACCCGGCGGCGATCCGCGCCGAGGTGCTCGCCGGGGCGTACCAGGCCGGCACGCCGGCCCGGATCATCGAGGTGCCGGGCCGCCGGGCGGCCATCGACGAGGCGGTCCGGCTGGCCGAGCCGGGGGACGTGGTGGCGCTGCTCGGCAAGGGCCACGAGCGGGGGCAGGAGATCGCCGGCGAGGTCCAGCCCTTCGACGACCGGACCGAGCTGGCCGACGCGCTGCGGGCCCGCTTCGGTGACCTGGCGGGTCGCCGATGATCCCGCTGAGCCTCACCGAGATCGCCACCGCCGTCGGTGGCCGGCTGGTCGCCGCCGACCCGCAGACCCGGGTCACCGCGACGGTGGAGTTCGACTCCCGCAAGGTCACCCCGGGGGCGCTCTTCGTCGCCTTCCCCGGCGAGCAGGTCGACGGGCACGACTACGCCGGGGTCGCGGTCGCGGCCGGCGCGGTGGCCGTGCTCGGCACCCGCGAGGTGCCCGGCGTGCCGATGGTGCTTGTCGACGACGCGCTGCCGGCGCTGGGCCGGCTGGCCCGCGCGGTGGTCGACCGGCTGCCCGGCCTGACCGTGGTGGGGCTGACCGGCTCCTCCGGCAAGACCTCCACCAAGGACCTGATCGCCCAGCTCACGGCCCGCCTCGGGGAGACCGTGGCACCGCCCGGATCGTTCAACAACGAGCTGGGGCACCCGTACACCGCGCTGCAGGCCGGGCCGGCCACCCGCTTCCTGGTCCTGGAGAAGGGCGCCCGCGGGGTGGGGCACGTGCGGTACCTGTGCGAGGTGGTGCCGCCGCGGATCGCGGTGGTGCTCAACGTCGGGGTGGCACACATCGGCGAGTTCGGTTCCCGGGAGACCATCGCCCTGGCCAAGGGGGAGCTGGTCGAGGCGTTGCCCGCCGACGGGCTGGCCGTGCTCAACGCCGACGATCCGCTGGTGGACGCGATGGCGACGCGGACCGGGGCGCGGGTGGTCCGCTACGGCGAGGCGGCGCACGCCGACGTCCGGGCCGAGGACGTCAGCTTCGACGAGCGGGGGCGGCCGGCGTACACGCTGGTGACCCCGGAGGGCAACGCGCCGGTACGGCTCGGGCTGACCGGTCGGCACCAGGTCTCCAACAGCCTCGCCGCCGCGGCGGTGGCCCGGGAGCTGGGGATGCCGGTGACCGAGGTGGCCGAGGCCCTCGGTGAGCTGCGGCTGGTCTCCACCCGCCGGATGGACGTCTTCGAACGGTCCGACGGGGTGACCGTGATCGACGACTCCTACAACGCCAACCCGGCCTCGATGGCGGCGGCGCTGCGGGCGTTGGCCGACCTGGCCCGTGGCCGGCGCGGGGTCGCGGTGCTCGGGTACATGGCCGAGCTGGGTCCGTTCGAGCGGGACGGGCATCTGGAGGTCGGCCGGCTCGCGGCCGACCTGGGCGTCGACCGGTTGCTCGTGGTGGGTGACCAGGCGGCGCCGATCCACGAAGGGGCGACAGCGGTAAGTGACTGGGGAGGAGAGTCGGTGTTGCTCACCGATCAGGCGGCGGCCGTCGAGGTGCTGCGCAGCGAGCTACGGGCCGGGGACGTGGTCCTGGTGAAGGGCTCCCGGTACCGCACCTGGGAGGTGGTCGACGCGCTGCGCGCCGACGGCACCGACGCCCTGCGTGCCGAGAGCGGCACCGACGCCTTGCGTGCCGAGAGCGGCACCGACGCCTTGCGTGCCGAGAGCGGCACCGACGCCGCGGTCACCCGTGGGGGTGGCACCGCATGAGGGCGGTCATCGTCGCCATCGGGGTGGCCTTCCTGGTCTCCCTGTTCTGCACCCCCATCGCGATCAAGGTGTTCACCCGGCTCAAGGCGGGGCAGCCGATCCGGACCGACGGTCCGCAGATGCACCAGGGCAAGAAGGGCACCCCGACCATGGGCGGGGTGGTCTTCATCCTCGCCACGGTCATCGCGTACGTCGCCGGTCACCTGGCCCTGACCACCCTGCCGGACGCGCAGATCGCCCAGGTCGAGCCGACCATCACCGCGCTGGTGCTGCTGGGGCTGATGGTCTTCTGCGGCGCGGTCGGCTTCATCGACGACTTCCTGAAGGTCCGCAAGCGGCACAGCGGCGGGCTGAGCGCCCGGGGCAAGCTGCTCGGGCAGATCCTGGTCGGTGCGGTCTTCGGTGTCGTCGCGCTCTACTTCCCGAGCACCATGACCGACGCCAGCGGCACGCTCACCAACACCGAGACGGTGGGCAGCACCACGCTGAGCTTCATCCGGGACATCCCGGTGCTGGACGTCACCAAGATCGGCGCGGTGATCATCTTCATCTTCGTCGTGATGGCCTCGACCAACGGGGTGAACCTCACCGACGGCCTGGACGGCCTGGCCACCGGCGCCTCGGTGATGGTGCTCGCCGCGTACGCCCTGATCGCGTTCTGGCAGTACCGGCACTGGTGCGCCGACCCGACGTACACCGCCAACCCGAACAACTACTGCTACACGGTCCGGGATCCGCTGGAGATCGCCCTGATCGCCGGGGCGGCGGCCGGGGCCTGTGTGGGCTTCCTGTGGTGGAACACCTCCCCGGCCCGGATCTTCATGGGTGACACCGGTGCCCTCGGTCTGGGCGGGCTGATCGCCGGGATGGCGATGTCCACCCGCACGATCATGCTGCTGCCGATCATCGGTGGCCTCTTCGTGATCATCACCATGTCCGTGGTGATCCAGATCATCTCCTTCAAGACCACCGGCAAGCGGGTCTTCCGGATGTCGCCCCTACAGCACCACTTCGAGCTGGCCGGGTGGAGCGAGGTCAACATCGTGGTCCGGTTCTGGATCATCGCCGGGATCGGCGTGGCGATCGCGCTCGGCCTGTTCTACAGCGACTTCCTCGCCAACATGGGCTGACCCGCACCACCCCCTCCCCGCACCACCCCCTCCCCGCGCCGGGCCCGCCGCGTCCGCTGGTTGTTAGGAAGGGCCCCCTGCACAACAGAATGCGATAACAGGGGGCCCTTCCTTACGGCTTCGACACGCCGAGTCGGGCGTTGGGCGGGTGGCGGGTCGGTCCAGCGGCGATGATGGGCAGGTGGGGGAGGACCGAGGCTCCGGCGGAGCGACCGAGGTACAGCAGCGGGCGGGGACGGGGCGGAGCGCTGATCCGCCGGCGTCGCCGCGCGGGCTGGCCGTGGGCCCGCTGGCGGCGCTGCGGGGGCTGCTGTCCCGGCCGCTGGCCTCCTACTACCTGCTGATCTCCAGCGCCGGCCTGCTGCTGGTGATCGGTCTGACCATGGTCTTCTCCGCCACCAGCGTCACCGAGTACGCCACCGGCGGCAACGCCTTCGCCGCGCTGTCGAAGCAGGCCCTCTTCGCGGTGATCGGGATCGTCGCGTTCTGGGCCTGCCAGCGGCTGCCCGCCCGCACCTACCGGGCGCTGGGCCGGCCGGCCCTGGCGGTCGCGGTCGGCCTGCTGGTCCTGCTCAACCTGCTGCTGGTGGTGGCCCGCCTCACCGGCCAGGAGTCGGCCAGCTTCGGTCCGCTGGAGGCCCGGCTGCTCTGGCTGTTCATCGGCGGCTTCCAGGTGCAGCCCAGTGAGTTGGCCAAGTTCGCCCTGGTGCTCTGGGGGGCGCACGTGATCGCCCGTAAGGGCGCGGCGCTGGGCTGGTGGCGGGAGCTGGCCACCCCGCTGTTCCCGGTGGTCGCCCTGCTCTTTGTCCTGGTCGGCTACAACGACGTCGGCACCATGCTGATCCTGCTCGCGGTGGTGGTCGGGCTGCTCTGGGCGGCCGGTGTGCGGGCGCGGGTCTTCGCCGTGCTGTCGGTGGTCGGGCTGGCCGGCATCGGTCTGCTGATCGCCGCCGCCTCGCTCGGCGCCGGCTCCGGCGAACGCGGAGAGACGAACTACCGGCTGGCCCGGCTCACCTACTTCATCAGCCCGCCCGACGAGTGTTTCGAGGGCTACTGCTACCAGATCGGCCAGGGGCGCAACGCCATCGACAACGGCGGCTGGTTCGGGGTGGGGCTGGGCAAGAGCGTCCTGAAGTGGGACTGGCTGCCCGAGGCCCGCAACGACTTCATCTTCGCCATCGTCGCCGAGGAGCTGGGGGTGGTCGGCTGTGCGGTGATCCTCGGCCTGTTCGCGGTGCTGGCCTACACCGGACTGCGG
The DNA here is from genome assembly GCF_049179195.1 of Micromonospora sp. WMMA1923. Classification (NCBI taxonomy): domain Bacteria; kingdom Bacillati; phylum Actinomycetota; class Actinomycetes; order Micromonosporales; family Micromonosporaceae; genus Micromonospora; species Micromonospora sp. WMMA1923. The sequence continues at coordinate 3,700,087 of NZ_JBMHLZ010000001.1, read as the reverse complement.
ATCGCCCGGCGGGTCGACGACCCGTTCCGCCGGCTCGCCGCCGCGGCGGCGACCACCTGGCTGGTCAGTCAGGCGGTGATCAACATCGGTGGGGTGGTCGGGCTGCTGCCGATCACCGGGGTGCCGCTGCCGTTCATCTCCGAGGGGGGAAGTGCCCTGGTCGTGACGCTGGCCGCGATCGGGATGCTGGCCTCGTTCGCCCGCGCCGAGCCCGACGCCGCCCGAGCCCTGCACGCCCGTCCGACGGCCAGATGGGTCCGACTACTCTGGGCCCCGTTGCCGCCGCTTCCCGGTGGACGTCGCCGGCCGGCGACGCCGCCGGCTGCCCGTGGGTCCGTACCCCGGTCGCGAGCGCGGCGGGAGGACAGACCGGGCCGCGCCGCACGCCGCCCGGCCGACCCGGACGGGCGCCGGGGCGGCGACTGAGAGGAGACGTTGATGGGTCCGCTGCGTTCGGTGGTACTCGCGGGAGGTGGCACGGGGGGGCACATCTACCCGTTGCTCGCCTTCGCCGACTGCCTGCGCCGGCACGACCCCGGCGTCCGGATCACCTGCCTGGGCACACCGAAGGGCCTGGAGAACGAGCTGATCCCGCCGCAGGGCTACGACCTGCGCCAGATCCCGGCCTACCAGCTGCCCCGGTCGGTCAACCTGAACCTGGTCAAGACCCCGGGTCGGATGTGGACGGCGGCCCGCGCGGCGGGCAAGGTGATCGACGAGGTCCAGGCCGACGCCGTGGTCGGCTTCGGCGGGTACGTCTCGGTGCCGGCGTACCTGGCCGCCTGGCGGCGCGAGCTGCCGATCGTGATCCACGAGGTGAACGTCCCACCGGGGGTGGCCAACCGGCTCGGCATGCGGTTCACCAACCACGTGGCGGTGGGCTTCCCGCACCAGCCGCAGCAGGCCGAGGCGCTGCGTGACGCCCGGGTGGTCGGGGTGCCGCTGCGCCGGGGCATCGCCGGGCTGGACCGGGCCCGGCACGCCGCCGCCGCGCGGGCCCACTTCGGACTCCGCCCGGACCTGCCGACCCTCTTCGTCGCCGGTGGCTCGCAGGGCGCCCGCTCGATCAACCTGGCGGTCTCCGGGGCGGCCAAGGAGCTGGCCCGCAACGGCATCCAGGTGCTGCACGTGATCGGCGCCCGCAACGAGCCGGTGCCGGTCCCCACCGACCTGCCGGTGCCGTACGTGACCCTGCCGTACCTGTCCGAGATGGAGGCCGGCTACGCCGCGGCCGACCTGATGCTGGGCCGGGGCGGCGCGATGACCTGCGCCGAGGTGGCCGCGATCGGGCTGCCCACCATCTACGTGCCGTACCCGCACAGCAACCAGGAGCAGAAGCGCAACGCGCTGCCCGTGGTGGAGGCCGGTGGTGGGCTGCTGGTCGATGACGCGGAGCTGACCCCGGACTGGGTGGAGCGTACGGTCGTCCCCCTGGTCCGGGACCCGCAGCGACTGGCCGCGATGGGCGCGGCGGCGGCGGCGTACGGGCGGCGCGACGGCGACGAGGCGCTGCTGAACTTCGTCTACGAGGCGGTGAACCGGTGAACGCCGGGCCGGCCGCGACGGGAAGGTACCTCTGATGAACACCGCGCAGTTCACTCCGGCCGGCACGCTGACCGCCGAGGACCTCGGGGCGATCCACCTGATCGGGGTGGGCGGGGTCGGCATGGCCGGCCTGGCCCGGCTCTTCCTCACCCGGGGCCTGCCGGTCTCCGGCAGCGAGCTGCGGGAGTGGCCCTCGCTGGCCGGGATGCGGGCGCTGGGCGGCACCATCCACATGCGCCACGAGGCGGCCAACCTGGACGGGGTGGACACCGTCATCTACTCCACCGCCATCCCGCAGGACCACCTGGAGCTGGTCGAGGCCCGTCGGAGAGGGCTGCGGGTGCTGCACCGCTCGGAGGCCCTGGCCGCGGCGATGACCGGCCGGCGGGCGGTGGCGGTGGCCGGCACCCACGGCAAGACCAGCACCACCTCGATGGTGACCATGGTCCTGCAGCGGGCCGGCCAGGACCCGTCCTTCGTCATCGGCGGGGAGATCTCCGAGGTGGGCTCCGGGGCGCACCACGGCACCGGCGAGTACTTCGTGGTGGAGGCCGACGAGAGCGACCGGTCCTTCCTGATCTACCGCCCGTACGTCTCGGTCATCACCAACGTCGAGGCCGACCACCTCAACACCTACGGCGACCTGGCCACCCTGGAGGCCGCGTTCGCCGACTTCGCCCGGCTCACCGACCCCGACGGGTACGTGGTGACCTGCGCCGACGACCCGGGCGCCCAGCGGTTGGCGGCGACCCTGCGGGCCGAGGGCCGGCGGGTGTACACCTACGGCGAGGCGCCCGACGCCGACCTGCGCCTGACCGAGCTGGCCTCGTCCGCCCGGGGGGTGCGGTACCTGGCCGAGATCGACGGCCGGTCGCTGGGCGAGCTGCGGATGCCGGTGCCCGGCCGGCACATGGCGCTCAACAGCGCCGCTGCGGTGCTCACCGCGTACCTGCTGGGGTTGCCGGTCGAGGCGGCCGAGGCCGCGCTCGGTGCGTTCCCCGGGGTGCGGCGGCGCTTCGAGCGCAAGGGCGTGGCCGACGGTGTGCTGGTCTACGACGAGTACGCCTACCACCCGACCTCGATGACGCTGGCCCTGCAGACGCTGCGGGAGGTGGCCGCCGACGGTCGGTTGATCGTGGTCTTCCAGCCCTACCGGCTGTACCGCACCCGGGACCTGCAGGCGGAGATCGCCGCCGCGCTGGGCATCGCCGACGAGTTGGTGCTGCTGGAGGTCTTCGGCCCCGGTGAGCTGCGGCAGCCGGGCCAGGGGTCGGCGGCGCTGATCGAGGCGGTGCCGTTGCCGGCCGAGCGGAAGGTCTTCGTGGACTCCTGGGACGACGTCCCGGTGGAGGTGGCCCGGCGGGCCCGCCCCGGCGACGTGGTGGTGACCATGGGCGCGCCACCGATCTCGCTGATGGGCGACGAGTTGCTGGCGGCCCTGCAGGCCCGGGCCGGGGAGGTCGTCGACCCGCCGGCGTCCACCCTCGGATGAGTTCCGGGCCGGCCCGGGGCCGCGCGGGCGGCTCCGACGGTGGTGGCCGGCGCGGTCCGGACGCCGCTGGTCGCCGGGGCCGCCCCACCCCGGACGCCGGTGGCGGCCGGCGCGGACCGCACCGCCGCTGGCAGTTGGTGCGCGCCGGTTCCGACGCGGTGCCGGCGTCCACCCGGCGGTTCATGGCCCGCGCCCGGCAGCGTCGGGTCCGGGCGGCGTTGCCCTGGGCGGTCGCGGCCGGGGTGCTCACCCTGGCCGCACTGGTGGCCTGGACGCTGCTCGGCACCGGCCTGTTCGGGGTACGCGAGGTCCGGGTGGTCGGTGCCGACCTGGTGACCCCGGTCGAGGTACGCGACGCGGTGGCGGTGCCGGACGACACGCCGTTGGCCCGGGTGGACCTGGCCGCCACGGCGGCCCGGGTCGGCGCCTTGGCGCCGGTCGAGCGGGCCACGGTGTCCCGGGACTGGCCGGGCACCCTGGTCGTGCGGGTGGTGGAGCGCACCGGGGTGGCCGTGGTGCCGCAGGGCGACGGGTTCGTGGTGATCGACCGTTCGGGGGTGGTCTTCCGCTCGGTGGCCCAGCCTCCGGCCGGCCTGCCGGTGGTCCGGGTGGTGCGGCCGGGGCCGGCCGATCCGGGCACCCGGGCCGCCCTGGCGGTGCTCGCGGTGCTCACCCCGGAGCTGCGGGAGCGCCTGCTCGACGTGCGGGTCGAGGGGCTGGCCCGGATCAGCCTGGGGTTGCGCGACGAGCGGACCGTCTTCTGGGGCGACGCCACCCGGGGCACGGAGAAGTCCCGGGTGGCCACCGCGCTGCTCGGTCAGCCGGCCGAGCGGGTCGACGTCAGCGCGCCGGACGTGGTGACGGTCAAGTGAGTCACCGGTCAGCCGGGCTGCCCGTTCGGGCCGCTCCGGGGCAGGTCGCGGCTGGGCGTTCGGCCCGCGCCGGGACGAGTCGCGGCTCCGCGGGGCGACACGCCGGTCAGGTCCTTGGCTCCTGGCGCGGCGGCGCTTACGTTGCCCCGAAGAGAATCAGTGGTTGACATAACTCTAAGCCTCTAGTAGAGGGTGAGGGTTAACCCTGATCCTCCACGTGGGGCAGCTGTCGTCGACCACGGGTGCGGCTCCGCCGTACCCGGTCGAGCGAAGGCCAATCTCGAAGGGAAAGGACCGGAGATGACACCTCCGCACAACTATCTGGCGGTCATCAAGGTCGTCGGCATCGGTGGCGGCGGCGTCAACGCCGTCAACCGCATGATCGAGGTTGGGCTCAAGGGCGTCGAGTTCATCGCGATCAACACCGATGCGCAGGCGCTGCTGATGAGTGACGCCGACGTCAAGCTGGACGTCGGCCGCGAACTGACCCGGGGGCTCGGCGCCGGCGCCAACCCGGACGTGGGCAAGAACGCCGCGGAGGACCACCGCGACGAGATCGAGGAGGTGCTCAAGGGCGCCGACATGGTCTTCGTCACCTGCGGTGAGGGTGGCGGCACCGGCACCGGTGGCGCGCCGGTGGTGGCGAACATCGCCCGTAAGCTCGGCGCGCTGACCATCGGCGTGGTGACCCGGCCGTTCTCGTTCGAGGGCAAGCGCCGCCAGGTGCAGGCCGAGTCCGGGATAGACGAGCTGCGCAACCAGTGCGACACGCTGATCGTCATCCCCAACGACCGGCTGCTGGCCCTGGGTGACCGCAACATCAGCATGATGGACGCGTTCCGCACCGCCGACCAGGTGCTGCTCTCCGGTGTCCAGGGGATCACCGACCTGATCACCACGCCCGGCCTGATCAACCTGGACTTCGCCGACGTCAAGAGCGTGATGAGCGGGGCCGGCAGCGCGCTGATGGGCATCGGCAGCGCCCGGGGCGAGAACCGGGCCGTCGAGGCGGCCGAGGCGGCCATCTCCAGCCCGCTGCTGGAGCAGAGCATGGACGGGGCGCGCGGGGTGCTGCTCTCCATCGCCGGCGGCTCCGACCTGGGCCTGTTCGAGATCAACGACGCGGCGCAGCTGGTCACCGACGCGGCCCACCCGGACGCCAACATCATCTTCGGGGCGGTCATCGACGACGCGCTCGGTGACGAGGTGCGGGTCACCGTGATCGCCGCCGGTTTCGACGGTGGGGTGCCGGCGTACAAGACCGCCGAGCCGCCCCGCAAGACCAACCAGAACCAGCCGGCTCCGCCGAGCACGCCGCCGCCGGCCACCATGTCGCCACCCACCCAGTCGCCGCGTCGGGTGCTCTTCGACGACGTCGACGTGCCGGACTTCCTCAAGAACGGATCCTGAGCGGCGTCGATGACCGACAAGGACAGCACGGTACGGCCCGACCGGCGGGCCGAACTCGCCGCCGGGCTGGCCCGGGTCAGGACCCGGATCGCCGACGCCTGCGCCGCCGCGGGCCGGGACCGCGACACGGTCACCATGATCGCGGTCACCAAGACGTACCCGGTCGACGACGTGCTGGCGTTGGCCGGCCTCGGGGTGCACGACCTGGGGGAGAACCGTGACCAGGAGGCGGCCGGCAAGGCCGCCGAGGTCGCGGCGGCCGGGGTACGTCCCCGCTGGCACTTCGTCGGTCAGTTGCAGCGCAACAAGTGCCGCTCGGTGGTCCGCTACGCCGACGTGGTCCACTCGGTCGACCGGGTCCGGTTGGTGGGTGCGCTCGCCACCGCCTCGGCGGCGGCACGGGACCGGCCACTGGACGTCCTGCTGCAGGTGAGCATCGACGCCGACCCGGACCGGGGCGGGGCCGTGCCGGACTCCGCCGATCCGGACACCGGGCTGGGGCCGGTGGCCGAGGCGGTGGCGGCGGCGCCGGCGCTGCGGCTGACCGGGTTGATGGCGGTGGCCCCGCTGGGCTGGGCACCGGAGCGGGCGTTCAGCCGGTTGGCCGAGGTCGCCGCGGCGTTCCGGGCGGACCATCCGGAGGCCACCGCGCTCTCCGCCGGGATGAGCGGTGACCTGGAGATCGCGATCGCCCACGGCGCGACACAGGTCCGCGTCGGTAGCGCGTTGCTCGGAATGCGTCCCACGCTGCGGTAGCCTGGCTGCGGGAGAATAAATTACATCGCTGTTGTTTACGGAACGGCTTCCCATTGTCCGGGGGCACGGCGGGCGGGACGCGAACCGCACGCCGGGGACGGTCGTTCCGCTCTGGTGGACACCCGTTGTCCACTCGCGACATGCGACACGGCATGGGGGCACGTGCCGCACGGCGGACGGAAGGGCGCGGGATGGGTGCACTGCGCAAGGCGGGGGTCTGGCTCGGTCTGGTAGAAGAGGACGACGAGCGGCCCTACGACGACGGTGGCTACGAGAAGGGCGGCTACCGTGACTCGCGGTACCGGCAGAGCCGGTATGCCGAGGAGTTCGCCGACGAGGACGACGACGAGGCCGACGAGCCGCCCGCGCCGCGACCGCGCGCCGGTGAGCGGGGCCGGCTCGCCGAGCGGTCCACCGCGCGTGCCCTGGACGGCGAACGGGCCGACACCGACCGGCCGGAGCGCCCCGAACGCCCGGAGCGGCTCGACCGGGCCAGCGTGCGTTCCATCACCCGGCCGGGTGGCGGCGAGAACTCCGGCGGCCTGAGCTACCACACCCGGGACAACCTCGCCCTGGCTCCGCAGGCCCAGGCCCGAGAGCGGGCGCCGGTGGTCGAGGAGGAACAGCGGTACCAGATCACCACCCTGCACCCCACCACGTACCGGGAGGCGCGCACCATCGGTGAGCACTTTCGCGACGGGGTGCCGGTGATCATCAACCTCACCGAGATGGATGAGTCGGACGCCCGCCGTCTGGTGGACTTCGCCGCCGGTCTGGCGTTCGGGCTGCGCGGTACGATCGAGCGCGTGACCAATCGGGTGTTCCTGCTCTCACCGGCCAACGTCCAGGTCACCGCAGAAGACAAGGCCAAGATCGCCGAGGGCGGGTTCTTCAGCCTCAGTTAGATCACCCGACCGAGGGACGTCGCCTACCGTGTTGTCGATCCTGCTCCAAGTCCTTTATCTGATCCTCTATGTCTTCCTGCTCCTTCTTCTGTCCCGGTTTGTCCTGAGCGCGGTGCTCCAGTACGGGCGCCGCTGGCAGCCGGGTCGGGGTGCCTCGGCGGGACTGGAATCCGTGTGGAGCGTCACTGATCCACCCCTCAAGGCGTTGAGGCGTGTGATCCCTCCCTTGCGAATTGGTACCGTGAGCATCGACCTGGCCTCCCTTGTGCTCCTGGTTATCCTGTTCGTGCTGATGGAGTTCGTGTTGAAGCGGCTGATCCTCGGGTGAAGCAGACCCGCAGGTCCAGCCCGCTACGCGGCCGCAACTGACCCGAGGAGTTTCGATGCCGCTGACCCCGGCCGACGTGCACAACGTCGCCTTCAAAAAGCCGCCGATTGGCAAGCGGGGGTACGACGAGGAGGAGGTCGACGCCTTCCTGGACGAGGTCGAGCGCGAGCTCGCCCGTCTGATAGAGGAGAACAACGAGCTGCGCGCCCAGGTGGAGCGCGGTGGCCGTGGAGCGCCCGCCGGTCCCGGCGGTGACGCGCGCCTCGCGGCCGAGCTGAACGACGTCAAGGCCCAGCTCGACCGGGTGCAGCGTGACAAGGCCGCCGCCGAGCAGGCCGCCCGCGCGATGCAGGCCGAGCTGGAGCAGGTCCGCTCCGCCGGTGGGCCGGCCGTCACCGGTGACGGTGAGCAGCAGGCGCTGCGGGTGCTGATGATGGCCCAGCGCACCGCCGACGACCACGTCTCCGACGCCCGTCGCGAGGCCGACTCGCTGCTCTCCGAGGCCCGTTCCAAGGCCGAGGAGGTCACCCGGGAGGCCCGGGCGAAGGCCGACGCGCTGGAGCGGGACGCCCGCCAGCGGCACCAGGAGGCCATGGGTGGCCTGGACGCCAAGCGGACCGCGTTGAGCAAGCACATCGAGGAGCTCAAGCAGTTCGAGCGGGAGTACCGGACCCGGCTCAAGTCCTACCTGGAGAGCCAGCTGCGTGACCTCGACGGTCGCGGGCAGAGCGTCGAGGCCGAGTTGACCCGGGCCGACGGCAGCCGGGCGGTCGGCGGTGGCAACGGTCTCGCCGCGGCCGGTCTCGCCGGCTCCTACGGCGGTCGCGCCGGCGCACTCGAATCCGGTCGCTGATCCACCGGTCGACGGCCGCCGGAGCGCGGCCGTCGACCACCGAGCCGGCCCGACGCGGCGGGGGTGAGCTTTGTTAGTCGCCAGTCTGCTGCTCATCCTGCTCGCGGTGGCGTTGCTGGTGGTCGGCCTGGCCGGCAGTTCCAGTGCGCTGTTGGTCACCTCGATCGCGGCCAGCCTGTTGGCCGCCGTCGCGTTGGTGGCTGGTGCCCGCCAGGCGGTCGCTGCCCGCGCGTCGACGGACCGGGCGTCCCCGGTGCCCCCCGGCGGTCCGCCCGCCGAGGACGCCGTCGAGCCGGAACCGCCGGAGTACGCCGTACCGGAACGGGCGGTCGACCACGACCCGGTCGGCCCTGGGCCGTTCGGGCGGGGCCCGCAGCCGGTCGACACCGATGACCTCGGGTGGCGGCAACCACCCGATCTCCCGATGGCCGACCCCGGTCCGGTCCCGGCCGACCCGAGCCCCTGGTCGGCCGACGTCGACCGCGAGCCGTGGGCGGGCGGGGACGAGGCCTGGTCGAGCCGTGCCGCGTCCGACCAACCGTGGCCGGACGACGTCGACGTCACGCCGGGCCGGCCGGCTGCCGGCCCGGCGGCACCGGCGGGTGTGGTCGCCCCCGTACCGAGGTCGGGTGACGACGATCTGTCGGCGTACCCCGATCCGTCGGCCGCCCACGCCGTCCCGACCAGTGGTGCGGGCCCGGCCAGCGGTGCCGGTCCCGCCGGCGACAGCACCGCGCTTACCGACGCTGCCGCCCTGGTCGACGACGCCGCGCTGGCCGAGGCCGCCGGGTTGGCCGGCCTCGACACGTTGGCGGACGAGCCGGACGCCCAACCGGTCAGCCTCGCCGACTCCGCGCTGGTGGCCCGGCTGCACGTCGAGGTGCGGGTGGTCGACGGCCGACCCCGCTACCATCTGGCCGACTGTCCGCACCTGGTCGATCGGGAGTCCGAGGAGTTGGCGGTCTCCGAGGCCGTCGAGCTGGGCTTCACCCCGTGCGGTCTCTGCTGCCCGGACACCGTCCTGCTCGCCGCCGCCGAGCCGTACTGAGCGCAGCACCCGGTGGCTCCCGTCGACGACATGTTCACCATCGCCGTACGGGTGAAACCGGGTGCCTCCCGGACCCGGGTCGGCGGTCGGTTCGACGGTCCCCACGGACCGGCCCTGGTGGTCGCGGTGCACGCCCGGGCGGTGGACGGCCGGGCCACCGAGGCCGCCCGGCGGGCCCTGGCCGACGCGTGCGGCGTACGGCCGGCGGCGGTGTCCCTGCGCACCGGCGCCGCCAGCCGGGACAAGCTCTTCCGCGTCGACCGTCCACCGGCCGGACTGCCCGAGCTGGTGTCCCGCCTCAGGGACGGATCCCCGCCGTAAGCCGGACACCGGCTCGGACTGTCCCGCCGGGGGACGTCGACCGTGGTCGGCCGGCGCCCGACCGGTTGGTCCGCTGGTTCGGCGAGTACGCCGCCGACCAGGACAAACAGCTGCTAGCGTACTTTTTGCCCCGATGAGGGGTTAATCGCGGCGGGATCGCGGTGAGCCGGTTCGGCACGTTGTCGTAACAGGCCTACGTTCCGTATTCTTGCCAACCTCCGGAGTACGCGGCCGTCGTGCCGCGTGCCCCTTTTCGTACCCGGGGGACATGCCTGACCGGCGTGGCCCCGCAGGCACCGCCGACCGCTGCGGACTCCGCGGCCGAGGGAGCTGACGATGGCGAAGCCAGCCGACACCCGGACTGCCGGCCGCAAGCCGGTGGCGAAGCCCACCCGCAGCACCGCGGAGACCGAGAAGATCCGGGCGGCCCTGGCGGCACGCCGCGACGAGCTGCGCGCCGAGTACGATCAGACGCTGAGCGAGATCACCGAGCTGCAGCGCGACCGGCTGACCGACTCGGCCGGCGACGACCAGGCCGACACCGGGACGAAGACGTTCGAGCGGGAGCAGGAGATCTCTCTCGCCAACAGCATCAAGGAGCGGATCACGCAGGTCGAACGGGCCCTGGAGCGACTCGACGAGGGCCACTACGGCTGGTGCGAGCGGTGCGGCAACCCGATCCCGGTGGAGCGGCTTGCCGCCTTCCCGTCGGCCACCCTCTGCGTGAGCTGCAAGCAGCTGGAGGAGCGGCGCTGACACCGCTCCCCGGCAGCCGGTACCACCGGTGACCGGTCACCGCCGAGAGTGTCGATGGGGAGCAGATGAGCGCAGCACCGCCCGCCGGGTCATCCAACGCTGAGCCGGCGGGTGGCAGAGCCCGTCGCGCAGCGGTGGGGACCCTCTTCGGCCTCGGCCTGTTCCTGCTCGTCGCCGACCAGCTCACCAAGCACTGGGCGTTGGCGGCCCTGCAGGACCGGGAGCCGATACGGTTGCTCGGCGGCGCCATCTACCTCACCCTGGTCCGCAACAGCGGGGCGGCCTGGGGGCTGGGCGGCGACTACACCTGGATCTTCCCGGTGATCACCATGGGGGTGGTGGTCTGGATCGGGTGGATGGCGCTGCGGCTGCGGTCGCTGCCCTGGGCGGTCTCGCTCGGTCTGGTGCTGGGCGGGGCCCTGGGTAACCTGGGTGACCGGATCTTCCGCGCGCCCGGGCACTTCCTCGGTCACGTGGTCGACATGATCAGCCCGTTCCATCCGTACGGGCAGGTCTTTCCGGTGTTCAACCTGGCCGACAGCGCCCTGGTCTGCGGGGTGATCCTGGCGGTGCTGCTGGAGTTGACCGGCCGGCAGCGCGACGGCACCCGGATCAGCGGCGGCGGCCGGACCACCGACACCGAGACCGACAGCGATGACGACCGGAGCCCGGCGGGCCCGGCCCAGGAGCGGGGGCGCGCGTGAGCACCTATCGTGACCAGCGTTCTCTGCCGGTGCCGGACGGCCTGGACGGGATGCGCCTGGACCAGGCGGTGTCCCGGCTGCTCGGGTTCTCCCGGACGGCCGCCGCGGCCCTGGTCGACGCGGGCGACGCCCTGGTCGACGGGGTCACCCGGCCGAACTCGCACAAGGTCAAGGCCGGTTCCTGGCTGGAGGTGACCCTGCCCGCCCCGGTCGCCGCGCCGAGTGTGGTGCCGCAGGCGGTGCCCGGCCTGCGCGTGGTCCACGCCGACGACGACATCGTGGTGGTCGACAAGCCGGTCGGCGTCGCCGCCCACCCCAGCCCCGGCTGGACCGGGCCGACGGTCATCGGCGGGCTCGCCGCGATCGGCCACACCATCGCGACCAGCGGCGCCGCCGAGCGGCAGGGGGTGGTGCACCGGCTCGACGTCGGCACCACCGGGATCATGGTGGTGGCCAAGAGCGAGTCGGCGTACAGCGCGCTGAAACGGGCCTTCAAGTACCGCGAGGTGGACAAGCAGTACCACGCGGTGGTGCAGGGGCACCTGGATCCGCTGCGCGGCACCATCGACGCCCCGATCGACCGCCACCCCACCCACGACTACCGCTGGGCGGTGGTCTCCGACGGCAAGCCCAGCGTCACCCACTACGACACCATCGAGGCGTTCCCGGCGGCGAGCCTGCTGCAGGTACGCCTGGAGACCGGTCGGACCCACCAGATCCGGGTGCACTTCTCCACCCTGCGGCACCCGTGTGTGGGAGACATCACCTACGGCGCCGACCCCACCCTCTCCGCCCGGCTGGGACTCAGCCGGCAGTGGCTGCACGCGCGCGCCCTGAGCTTCGTGCATCCGGGTACCGGCGAGCAGGTGACCTTCGTCAGCGACTACCCCGCCGACCTCGACCAGGCCCTCGACGTCCTGCGTGACTAGCCAGGTGGCCGGCCACGTGGTGGACGGGGCATCCCGTAGCGTGGTCGGTTCGTGGCTGGCGGTGCCCGCCGCGTGGTGCCGCCGGCCGGGTTGAAGGACCAGTTCCAGGGGGTTGAACGGCCCTGTCCACCTCGGCTGATGGGCCGAGCGGCGGTTCGGCCGTACGTCGGGGGGACAGCTCGTCCACGGGGGAAGGTGCGCGGACCGGTGTGGCCCGAATAGGGTTTGGTTCGTAGCCTGTCAGGCGGGATCCGATGGTGCTGGGAGGGCGAGCCGTGGACGGCAGCGAGACCGGCTGGGGTCGGCCGGCCGAACCAGCACCGCGTTGGCGGGCGCTGCTCGACCGCGCCCGACTCGGTGGTCGCCATGCCGAGCCGGAGACCGACCACCGCGCCGACGAGCCGGCCGTCGCGCCGGAACCGTTGCCCCGACGCGGTTCCGGCAACGGCTACGGTGGCCGGTCCGATGCCGGCCCGCCCGCGGAGCGGGGTCACCCGGCGGAGCCGACCTACCGCGCGCAGCCGCCGCAGCGGGCCGAGCCCAGCTACCGACCGGACCCGTCGTACCGGTCGGACCGGTCCTACCCGTCCGACCCGTCCTACCGGTCGGACCCGTCGTACCAGTTGGATCCGTCGTACCAGCTTGATCCGTCGTACCGGCCGGAGCGTCCGCACCAGCCGGAGCCCGGCCACCGGGGCGAGCCGTCGTACCGTTCGGAGGCGTCCCGGGGCGAGGCGCTGTCCCGGCGGGAGCGGACGTCGGGCCTCGACGCGTCCCGGGCCGGACCGTCGTACCGCCCCGACCCGTCGCCGGCCGATCCGCCGGTCCGGGACGGGGCGGCCGAGTCCCGCTACGCCCTGCTGGACAACGGCTACCGCCCGGAACCGCCGGTGGAGTCCCGGTACGCCCTGCTGGACAACGGGTACCGGCAGCGCGCCTACCAGGCCCCGGTGCCACCCGCACCGGCGCCGCCCTCGGCGACTCCGCCTCAGCCGCTGTCGACACCTCAGCCCCCGGCCGCACCGGCACCGCCGCCCCCGGCCGTGGCACCGCCCCCGGCTGCGCCACCGTCCCCGTCCGCGCCCCAGTCGGCGGGGGCGGCGGTGGTGGGTGAGCGAGGTTATCCGGCCCCCCGCATCGAGTGGCGTGCACAGAGTGCCGAGAGCGAGGTGGACCGGGCCGCCGGTGTGCTGCGCCGGGACCTCGGCACCCCACGGGTGCTGGCCTTCGCCAACCCGAAGGGCGGGGTGCACAAGACCACCGCCACCGTGCTGGCCGCGGCGACCGTGGGCAGCGTGCGGGGCCGTGGTGTGCTCGCCTGGGACGACAACGAGCTGCGGGGCACCCTCGGCTTGCGCGCCGGCAGCGCCCGGCACGCCCGGACCATCCGGCACCTGGTCACCGACCTGGCCCAGATCGAGATCCTGGACGGCGCTCCGCTGCTGGAGCAGCTGGACGACTACCTCCGCCACGCCTCCGACGGTTCGTACGACGTGCTGGCGGGGGAGGAGAGTCCCCGGTTCGCCCAGCGGCTCGACAAGTACACCGTCAAGCGGGTGCTGGAGCTGCTGCGGCGTACCCACGACGTGGTCTGTGTGGACACCGGAAACAACGTGGAGAGCCCTAACTGGCGCACCGTGATGCAGGCCGCCGACCAGTTGGTGGTCACCACGGTGCCCCGGGAGGATGCCGCGTTCAGCGCCGACTGGATGCTGGACCTGCTGCACGAGGTGGGCATGGGCGAGCTGGCCGACAACGCGGTCACCCTGATCTCGTGTCCGACCCCGGGGCGCTCCACCCTGCAGACCGACCTGGAGCGGCACTTCGCCACCCGGACCAGGGCGGTCGCCGTGGTGCCGTACGACCCGGCCCTGGAGACCGGTTCGTCGATCGAATACCACCAACTCCAGCCGGAGACCCGGCAGGCCTGGCTGCGGGCCGCCTCGGTGATGCTGGAGCCCTTCGCGCACTGACCCGCAGGGACCTGGCGTCGGTGTCGGTCACCGGGGATCCGGGGAACTCGGTGGCCTGAGAGGATCACGAGGTGAGTCCGGCTACTTTCGACCCCGATCGTCGGGTGCCGCCCGTCGACCCGGCCGGCGCCCCGCTGCCGTCGGCCGCCGATCCGCCCTCCGCCGATCCGCCCTCTGCCGAACCGCCCTCCGCCGCTCCGTCGGCCGCCGCCGTGCCGGGCGGGGGTGTGAGTGGTTACCCGCCGGGCGTGCCCGGGGCGTACCGGAGCTGGCTGGAGCTGCGCTTCGACGAGCCACGGTTGCCGCTGCGGCGCGTCGTCGGGCTGGTCGGGGCGGTGGTGGCCGGGCTGACCCTGCTCGGCGTACCGCTCGGGCTGCTCTGGGCCCGGCTGGCCCCCGCCACTCCGGTGATCAAGACAGCGCAGGGTGCGATCTACGCCGAACCGCAGCCGGAGCAGCCGATCGCCGCCGACGGCTGGTTCAGCCTGCTCGCGCTCGGCCTCGGGATACTCGCCGCGATCGGGCTGTGGTTCCTGCTGCGCCGCCTGCGTGGCCCGGCGGGCCTGGTCGCGTTGACCGTGGGCGGCATCGGTGCCGCCCTGGTGGCGTGGCAGGTGGGGCGGCGTATCGGCTGGTCGACCTACCAGCGGTTGCTGGCCGAGGCGCCGGCGGGGCAGGCCTTCGAACGGCCGGTCGACCTGCGGGCCGGCGGGGTGGAGCGGGTGCTCGGGGTGCTGCCCGTGCCGTACGGCAACGTACTGCTTGTCGCGTTCGGCGCGGCGGTGACGTACACCCTGCTGGCCGGCTGGTCGCGGTGGCCGTCCCTGCACCCGGAGCCGGAGCCCCCGCTCTGGTCGGGTGGGCCGGGTGGGGTGGACCAGGTCAGTTGGGGGTCGGTGGCGCCGCCAGCTCCGACAACGGCACCGGAACCGCCCGGACCTGGCGCAGCAGAGCCGCCTCGCGGTTGAGCAGCCGCAGCTCGGCCCGGAGCCGGGCGGCGGTGTCGTCGATGGCGAGCAGCTCCTGCCGGTCGCCCACGGTCAGTGCCGCGGTGGCCGCCACCAGGTGTGACAGCACGGTGGGATCCTCCGGCAGCTGCTCGGAGAGCTCCTCGTCCTCGGCGCGGACCAGGGTGAGGTACTGCCGGAAGACCGCGATCACCCGGGCGGCGAGCAGGGCGGTGGACTCGTCCGGGCCGGTCGGCTCGGGCAGCCACTCCACCTCGGCGGTCAGATAGGGCGCCGACCGGCCGTCCACGTCACGCAGCCGGAACCGGCGACGCCCCACGGTGACCAGGTCGAAGCCGCCGTCGGGCAGCTCGGTGACCTGGCGCACCTCGGCGGTGCAGCCCACCTCGTGCAGGCTCACGTCCGGGTTGGCCAGCGCCGCACCACCCGGCCCGCTGGCGGCGACCTCCCAGCCGGCCCGGATCGCCACCACGCCGAACTCCCGGGGCTGCCCCTCGGGCAGCTCGACCAGGTGCCGGACCAGGGCGCGGTAGCGCTCCTCGAAGATGTGCAGCGGCAGCACCAGGCCGGGGAAGAGCACCGTCCCGAGCGGGAACACCGGCAGCCGAGCAGTCACGCTGTCGAGCCTAGCCCGCGCGATCGAGAGCGACGTGGCCCGGCTCACGCGTCCCGCGGTGCGGGCGGTCCGGGTGGTCGTCGGCCGGGCCGCCTAGACTCGCAGGCGTGCTGACTCGGATCGACCTGCGCGGCGCGGTGCGTGATCCCCGCCGCCTGCTGCCCCGTGCCCAGCTCGACGTCTCGGTGGCCGTCGAGCGGATCCGTCCCGTCGTCGAGTCGGTGCGCGACCATGGGTACCCGGCGATCCGGGCGGCCAGCGAACGCTTCGACGGCGTCGCCCCCGACCAGCTGCGGGTGCCCGCCGAGGCGATCGCCGAGGCCGAGGGCACCCTCGACCCCCAGGTACGCGCCGCGCTGCTGGAGTCGATCGCGCGGGCCCGTACGGTGCACGCCGACCAGCGGCGCACCGACCACACCACCCAGGTGGTGCCGGGCGGCACGGTGACCGAACGCTGGGTGCCGGTCGGACGGGTCGGGCTGTACGTCCCCGGTGGGCTGGCGATGTACCCGTCGACCGTGGTGATGAACGTGGTGCCGGCCCAGGCCGCCGGCGTCGAGGGCCTGGTCGTGGCCAGTCCGCCCCAGCAGGAGAACGGCGGCCTGCCCGACGCCCGGGTCCTGGCGGCCTGCGCGCTGCTCGGCGTCGACGAGGTCTACGCGGTAGGTGGCGCCCAGGCGGTGGCGATGCTGGCGTACGGGTCGGACACCGACGCCGACGGTCGCAGCCGCTGCGCGCCGGTCGACATGATCACCGGGCCGGGCAACATCTGGGTCACCGCCGCCAAGCGGCTGCTGCGCGGCACGGTCGGCATCGACGCCGAGGCCGGCCCGACCGAGATCGCCATCCTGGCCGACGAGACCGCCGACCCGGCGCACGTCGCCGCCGACCTGATCAGCCAGGCCGAGCACGACCCGTTGGCGGCCAGCGTGCTGGTCACCCCGTCGACCGAGCTGGCCGACGCGGTCGACCGGGAGCTGGCCCGGCAGGTGCCGGGCACCAAGCACGCCGACCGGGTCGGCACCGCCCTCGGCGGCGAGCAGAGCGGCGTGGTGCTCGTCGACGACCTCGACGCCGGGCTGCGGGTGGTCGACGCGTACGCCGCCGAGCACCTGGAGATCCAGACCCGCGACGCCCGGCAGTGGGCGCTGCGGGTACGAAACGCCGGGGCGATCTTCGTCGGCGCCTGGTCGCCGGTGTCCCTCGGTGACTACTGCGCCGGCTCCAACCACGTGCTGCCCACCGGCGGCTGCGCCCGACACTCCTCGGGCCTGTCGGTCCAGTCGTTCCTGCGCGGCATCCACCTGGTCGAGTACACCGAGGAGGCGCTGCGTGAGGTGGCCCCGCACGTGGTGACCCTGGCCAACGTGGAGAACCTGCCGGCCCACGGCCAGGCGGTCCAGGCACGGTTCCCGGAGGTGTCGGCGTGAGGCGGCCGACCACCCTCGACGACCTGCCGATCCGCGCCGACCTGCGCGGGCTGTCCCCGTACGGGGCGCCGCAGCTGGACGTGCCGGTGCGGCTGAACACCAACGAGAACTCGTACCCGGTGCCCGAGCAGGTCACCGAGGCGATCGCCAAGGGCCTCGCCGCCGAGCTGCGGGACCTCAACCGGTATCCGGACCGGGACGCCGAAGGGCTGCGCGCCGACCTGGCCGGGTATCTCGGCCACGGGCTCACCGGCGCACAGGTGTGGGCGGCCAACGGCTCCAACGAGATCCAGCAGCAGCTGCTGCAGGTCTTCGGCGGGCCGGGTCGCACGGCGCTCGGCTTCGTCCCGACGTACTCGATGCACTCGCTGCTGTCGTTGGGCACCGGCACCCGGTGGGTGCCGGTGACGCGCGGGCCCGACTTCTCGCTGACCGTCGACGAGGCGGTGGCCCGGGTCCGTGAGCACGCCCCCGACGTCGTCTTCCTCTGCTCGCCGAACAACCCCACCGGCACCGCGCTGGACCCGGCGGTGATCGCCGCGGTGTTGGCCGAGGCACCGGGGATGGTGATCGTCGACGAGGCGTACGGCGAGTTCGCCCGCGCCGGCACGGCCAGCGCCCTGGCCCTGCTGCCCGGCCACCCCAGGCTGGTGGTCACCCGGACCATGAGCAAGGCCTTCGGCTTCGCCGGTGGCCGGCTCGGATACCTGGTCGCCGACCCGGCGGTGGTGCAGGCGATCGGTCTGGTCCGCCTGCCGTACCACCTCTCCTCGCTGACCCAGGCCGCCGCCCGGGCGGTGCTGGCCCACCGTGAGGCCCTGCTCGGCACGGTCGAGGCGATCAAGGCACAGCGCGACCGGATCGTCACCGAGCTGCGTGCCCAGGGGCGCACGGTGGCCGACAGCGACGCCAACTTCGTACTCTTCTCCGTCGACGGTGACCAGCGGGCCGCCTGGCAGACCCTGCTCGACGCCGGGGTGCTGGTCCGTGACGTCGGGCTGCCCGGTTGGCTGCGGGTCACCGCCGGCACCCCCGCCGAGACCGACGCCTTCCTCACCGCGATGGCAGAACTCGCCCCTCTGAAAGGTGAATCACCATGAGCCGTAGCGCCCGGGTGGAGCGGATCACCAACGAGACCAAGGTGCTCGTCGAGATCGACCTGGATGGCACCGGCAAGGCCGAGATCGGCACCGGGGTCGGCTTCTACGACCACATGCTCAACCAGATCGCCCGGCACGGTGGCTTCGACCTCACCGTACGGACCGTGGGTGACCTGGAGATCGACGCCCACCACACGATGGAGGACACCGCGCTGGCCCTGGGTGCCGCCTTCGACCAGGCGCTCGGCGACAAGGCCGGCATCCGCCGGTACGGCTCGGCCACCGTGCCGATGGACGAGGTGCTGGTCCGGGCGGCGGTCGACCTCTCCGGACGGCCGTACGTGCTGCACGACGAGCCGGTGCTCGCGCCGTACATCGGCCCGGTCTACCCGACCAGCATGACCCGGCACATCTGGGAGTCCTTCGGCCAGGCGGCCCGGATCACCCTGCACGTGGACGTCCTGCGCGCGGCCCGTCCCGGCGGTCACCCGGACGCCCACCACGTGGTGGAGGCCCAGTTCAAGGCGGTCTCCCGGGCCCTGCGCGAGGCCACCGCCCTGGACCCCCGCTCGGCCGGCGCCATCCCCAGCACCAAGGGGGCGCTCTGATGAGCGCGAGGAACGTAGCGCAGCGGAGTCCCGCAGTCGCGAATGAAGGCAGGCTCTGATGAGCGCGAGGAACGTAGCGCAGCGGAGTCCCGCAGTCGCGCATGAAGGCAGCACCGCCTTATGAGTGCCGTGCTGCCTGTTCTGTTGCTGGCCCTGGCCGGGGTGCTGGCCGGTGGGGTGTGGTCGCTGCACCGGCAGGGTGCGGCCCGCAGCACCCTGGTGATCGCCGGGGCGCTCGCCGTGCTGGCCGCCGCCGGTGGCGTGCTCTACCTCTTCCCGGGGGAGAACGCATGAGTCGGGTGGTGGTGCTGGACTACGGCTCCGGCAATCTCCGGTCCGCCGAGCGGGCGCTGCAGCGGGCCGGCGGGGACGTGACCGTGACCGCCGACCTGGCCGCGGCGGCCGACGCCGACGGGTTGGTGGTGCCCGGGGTCGGTGCGTTCGCCGCCTGCATGGCGGGGATCGAGGCGCTCGGCGCCGGGCCGGTGATCGCCGAGCGGGTGGCCGCCGGCCGACCGGTGCTCGGCATCTGCGTCGGCATGCAGGTGCTCTTCGAGTACGGCGAGGAGCACGGGGTGGTCACCAAGGGGCTCGGGTTGCTGCCCGGGTCGGTCACCGCGCTACCGGCGCGCCGGCTGCCGCACATGGGCTGGAACACCGTCGAGCCGCCGCCGGCCTCGGTGCTCTTCGCCGGTCTGCCGGCCACCGGCCGCTTCTACTTCGTCCACTCCTACGGCGTGCTCGACCAGGCTGCCCTGGCCGGGACCGGCGCGGTGGTGACCACCGCCCGGCACGGTGCGGACTTCGTCGCCGCGGTGGAACGCGGCGCCCTGTCGGCGGCCCAGTTCCACCCGGAGAAGTCCGGGGACAACGGCTCCCGGTTGCTGCGCAACTGGCTCACCACGCTGTGATCCCGACGGTGGGCCGTGACCGTGCCGACGGCGGGCGCGCCGTGGTGAGCGGCCGGTGAGCAAGGAGCGGGCCCGGCTGCGCGCCGTCCGGCAGGCGCAGCAGGAGCGGGACCGGGCCGTCCGCCAGCGCCGGGTGGCCCGTCGGCAGCGGCGGCGGGCACTGGTACGGCGGCTCACCCCACGCTGGCGACGTCGGCGTACCGGTCGGCTGCCCCGGCACACCCGGCGGGAGCGGACCGCCATCGTGCTGTTGACCGGGGCGGCGCTGATCGGAATCTGGTCGCTTGTCGACAACCTGGCGCTGCGGCTGGCGTTGATCGCATTGCTGCTGCTCGTCCTGCCGGCGATCGTGGTGATCGCCCTGGACCGCCGTACCTGAGACCGTCGGGTGCCGGGCCTGAAGCCGGCCGCCGTACCTGACACCTGGACCGTCGTACCGAATCCGAGGAGAAGAAGACCGTGAGCCTGACCCTGTTGCCCGCCGTGGACGTCGCCGACGGCCAGGCCGTACGCCTCGTGCAGGGCGCCGCCGGTAGCGAGACCGCGTACGGCGACCCGTTGGAGGCCGCCCTGGCCTGGCAGCGGGACGGGGCCGAGTGGATCCACCTGGTGGACCTGGACGCGGCGTTCGGCCGGGGTAGCAACGCGGCGCTGCTGGCCGAGCTGGTGAGCCGGCTGGACGTCAAGGTGGAACTCTCCGGTGGCATCCGGGACGACGCCTCGCTGCGGGCCGCGTTGGCCACCGGAGCGGCCCGGGTCAACATCGGCACCGCCGCCCTGGAGGACCCGCAGTGGTGTGACCGGATCTGCGGCGAGTACGGCGACCGGGTGGCCATCGGGCTGGACGTGCGCGGTCGTACCCTGGCCGCCCGGGGCTGGACCCGCGACGGCGGTGACCTGTTCGAGGTGCTGGAGCGGCTGGACAAGGCCGGCGCCTCGCGCTACGTGGTGACCGACATCACCAAGGACGGCACCATGCGCGGGCCGAACCTGGACCTGCTGCGTGAGGTCTGTTCCCGCACCGACGCCCCGGTGATCGCCTCCGGTGGTGTCTCCACCCTCGATGACCTGCGGGCCCTGGCCACCCTGGAGCCGATCGGGGTGGAGGGCGTGATCGCCGGCAAGGCCCTCTACGCCGGAGCCTTCACCGTCGCCGAGGCCCTCGCCACCCTCCGCTAAGCGGTAAGGAAGGGCCCCTTGTTAACGCTTCCGGTAGAGAAGGTCACCCTTCTCACCGGGAGCCGGGAGCCGGGAGCCGGGAGCTGCGGGCGGCCGGGGAGCCGGGAGCTGCGGGCGGAGTTTCCGGCATTTGAGTTGTGCGCAATTGAATTGCGCGCTACGGTCGTGGGCGTGACCGATCATCTGGTGTTGCGCCGGCAGGTGTGCTTCGCGCTCTATGCGGCGCACCGCGCGCTGACCGACGTCTACCGGCCGATCCTCGACGAGTTCGGGATCACCTACCCGCAGTACCTGGTCCTGCTGGTGCTCTGGGAGCACGCCGAGACCACCGGGCGCGGCGAGGAGTACGACCACGCCGCCGCCGTCGCGACCGGGGGCGCTGACGCCGCCGGGCACGCCAGCGCCGCCGGGCACGCCGCCGGGCACGCCAGCGGCGGCGGGCACGCCAGCGGTGACGGCGGCGCCGTCGATCCCGATCGGGACATCACCGTCTCCGAGCTGGGCACCCGGTTGCGGTTGGACTCCGGCACCCTCTCCCCGCTGCTGAAGCGGCTGGAGGGGGCGGGCCTGGTGGTCCGCCGACGGTCCGCGCGGGACGAGCGGCGGGTGGGGGTGGCGCTGACCGGGACCGGTCGGGAGCTGCGGCAGCGGATGCACCAGGTGCCGTTGCGGGTGGCCGGTGCCACCGGGCTCACCGAAGCCGAACTGGTGGCCCTGCGCGACACCCTGACCCAGGTCACCGACACCATCCACCGAGCCAAGGAGAAGTGATCATGCAGGTGCTCTACACCGCGTCCGCCCAGGCCACCGGCGACGGCCGGGACGGCCACGTCCGGACCTCGGACGGTGTCGTCGAGTTGGACCTCGCGGTCCCCAAGGAGATGGGTGGCGCCGGCGACGCCGCCAACCCGGAGCAGCTCTTCGCCGCCGGGTACGCCGCCTGTTTCCACTCGGCGCTGCGGGTGGTCGCCCGCCGGGCCAAGGCCGACGTGACCGGCTCGGTGGTCGACGCCGAGGTGGGCATCGGCCCGAACGGCAGTGGTGGTTTCGGGCTGACCGTCACGCTCGTGGTCGACCTGCCGTCGGTCGAGCGCTCCGTCGCCGAGCAGCTGGTCGAGCAGGCCGAGCAGGTCTGCCCGTACTCCAACGCCACCCGGGGCAACGTGGCGACCACCCTGACCGTCCGCACCGCCGCCTGAGCGCACCGCCGCCTGAGCAAGCCGGAGCGTGAGCAAGCCGGAGCCTGAGCGCGCCGCCTGAGCGCGTCCGGGCCGGGGCGTGCCGGAGCCGAAAAGACTAGGAAAGGCAGACCCATGAGTACCGTCAACCGCGAGATCCACCTCGCCTCCCGGCCCACCGGCTGGCCGACGGCGGAGAACTTCCGCCTGGTCGAGACTCCGGTGCCCACTCCGGGACCGGGGCAGATCGTGGTCCGTAACCGGTTCGTCTCCGTCGACCCGTACATGCGGGGGCGGATGAACGACGTCCGGTCCTACGTCCCGCCGTTCCAGCTCGACGCGCCACTGGACGGCGGCGCGGTCGGCGAGGTGGTGGCCAGTGAGGCCGACGGGTTCACGCCCGGCGACGTCGTCCTGCACGGCCTCGGCTGGCGGGAGTACGCCCTGCTCGACGCCACCGCCGCGCGGACGGTCGATCCGGACCTCGCCCCGCTGACCGCGTACCTGAGCGTGCTGGGCATGACCGGGCTGACCGCGTACGCCGGTCTGCTGGAGGTGGCCGGGATGGCCGAGGGGGAGACCGTCTTCGTCTCCGCCGCCGCCGGCTCGGTCGGCAGCCTGGTCGGCCAGATCGCCAAGCTCAAGGGCGCCGGCCGGGTGGTCGGCAGCGCCGGCTCGGCGGCCAAGGTCGACCGGTTGCGGGCGCTCGGCTTCGACGCCGCGTTCGACTACCACGACGGCCCGGTGGGCGACTCGCTGCGGGCCGCCGCCCCGGACGGCATCGACGTGTACTTCGACAACGTCGGCGGGGACCACCTGGAGGCGGCCATCTCCTCGATGCGGCTGCACGGCCGGGCCGCGATCTGCGGCATGATCGCCCAGTACAACGACACCGAGCCGCCGGCCGCGCCGCGTAACCTGGCCCAGGTCATCGGCAAGCGGCTCACCCTGCGTGGCTTCCTGGTCGGCGACCACGGGCACCTGCGGGAGCGGTTCGTCGGCGAGATGGCCGGCTGGCTGCGCGACGGCAGCCTCTCCTACGACGAGACGATCGTCGACGGCCTCGACAACGCCCCGGAGGCCTTCCTCGGTCTGCTGCGCGGGGAGAACCTCGGCAAGATGCTCGTCCGGGTGTAGGCGGGCGGGAGGATAGGCTCTGCCCATGACGGTGGCGGTACGGGTGATCCCGTGTCTGGACGTGGACGCCGGGCGGGTGGTCAAGGGGGTCAACTTCCTCGACCTGCGTGACGCCGGCGATCCGGTGGAGTTGGCCGCGGCGTACGACCGGGCCGGTGCCGACGAGTTGACCTTCCTGGACGTCACCGCCTCGTCCAGTGACCGGGGCACCATGCTCGACGTGGTCCGCCGGACCGCCGAGTCGGTCTTCATCCCGTTGACCGTCGGCGGCGGCGTCCGGCAGGTCGCCGACGTCGACACCCTGTTGCGGGCCGGGGCGGACAAGGTCGGGGTGAACACCGCCGCGATCGCCCGTCCCGAGTTGATCGCCGAGATCGCCGACCGGTTCGGCCGGCAGGTGCTGGTGCTCTCCCTGGACGTGCGGCGGGCCCCGGCCGGCACCACGCCCAGCGGCTTCGAGGTGACCACCCACGGCGGCCGGCGGGGCACCGGGATCGACGCGGTCGAGTGGGCCCGGCGCTCGGCCGAGCTGGGCGCGGGGGAGATCCTGCTCAACTCGATGGACGCCGACGGCACCAAGGCCGGCTTCGACCTGGCGCTGATCGGGGCGGTCCGGGCCGTGGTGGAGGTCCCGGTGGTGGCCAGCGGCGGTGCGGGCGAGGTGGCCCACTTTCCGCCGGCGATCGGTGCCGGCGCGGACGCGGTGCTGGCGGCCAGCGTCTTCCACTTCGGCGAGCTGAGCGTCGCCGAGGTCAAGGACGCGCTGCGCGAGGCCGGTCACCCGGTCCGCTGACCACCCGTCCCGGGGCCCACCGAGGCCCATCGCTCACCGGGCCCATCGCTCACCGGGCCCATCGCTCACCGGGCCTATCGCTTACCGGGCCCATCGCTCACCGGGCCTATCGCTTACCGGGCCTATCGCTCACCAGGCCCATCGCTCACCGGGCCCATCGGCCCGGGGCGGCACCCTCAGCTCTGGCGCGGGTGTCCCTCTGTCGAGCGGCGGGGTGCCGGGATGGACCGGACGTAGTACTCCTGCACCGCCGCCGCGTGCTCGTCCTCGTCGAGCCGCCACTCGGCGGTGCCGGGGGAACGCCGCCGGCTGAGCACCACCTGCATGGTCTCGACCGTCGTGGTCAGCCCACCGCTCGGCCGGGTACGCCAGAGCTGCTCGCCGTCGGCGGTGATCCGGAACCAACCGTCGGTGACGCTGACCAGGCCGGCGCCGGCGAGCCGCCGGACCGCCTCCTCCACCTCGTGCCGCTGCGGGATCGACTGGTTGAGATGGTCCGCTGTGGACAGCACGTCGGCCAGTCGGACTCCTTCGGGGCGCCGGGTGTACGCCGCCCGACGATGCCGCCCGGCCCCGCTCGCGATCACCAGCGACACGAAGATCCAGGCGTCGGTCCACCGCCATCCGCTCTCGGCCATGCACCAGATGATGCCTCGCGTTTCCGGTCGTGGAAACACCGTCTTTTCCGCCCGTACGTCCACGCAGGTCAGCGCGGTCCCTCCGGTGCGGCGTAACTCACTCTGCGTCCACCGGTGCCCGGCCGTGGCCGACGGAGCACCGGTGGGTGACCGCCGGACCGCCCGTCCGGCCCGTGCCTGCCGGACCGCCGTCCGGACCGGTTCCGCTAACCCGCGGGTACGGCCCGCTCCGGCTGCGCGGTCGGCCCGGTGGTGGGCTCGGGCGGGGGCGCGACGGTGCAGATCGGGATGAAGAACTGGGCGAGCGGGCCGATGGCGAGCGCGTAGGCGACGGTGCCGAGGCCGACGGTGCCGCCGAGCAGCCAACCCAGGGCCAGCACGGCGATCTCGATGACAGTACGGACCAGCCGGACCGAGCGGCCCGGGCGGCGGGCGGCGTACCCGGTCATCAGGCCGTCGCGGGGTCCCGGACCGAACCGGGCGCCCAGGTAGAGACCGGTGGCCAGGCCGTTGCCGACGATGCCGGTGACCAGCAGCCCGATCCGGACGGCCAGCGGCAGGTCGGTGGGGATCAGCGCCAGCGCGCCGTCCACCACCAGGCCGATCACCAGGACGTTGCTCACCGTGCCGAGCCCGGGGCGTAGCCGCAACGGGATCCAGAGCAGCAGCACGGCCACCCCGGTCACGATGGTGGCGGTGCCGATCGACATTCCGGAGACCCGGCTGAGCCCCTGGTGGAAGACGTCCCACGGGTTCAGGCCGAGGTCGGAGCGGAGCATCATGGCCATGCTGGTGCCGTAGAGCACCAGGCCGAGATAGAGCTGGGTGAGTCGGCGGACCGGCCGGTACCGGAAATTGCCAGTTGCTGCCATGCGTGCCACTCTAGAAGCCAATTGTGCGGGAGAAAGAGCCAATATCCGGGGGGTGGCCGGTGACGACCCAGGTCAGGGGAGGCCAGTTGGCCCGCCTGCTCGGGCAGTGGCACGCCCTGCCCGGCCGTCGGCGCAGCCCGGACTACGCCGCGCTCGCCGCCGCCGTCCGGGGTCTGCTCGCCGACGGTCGGCTACCCCTGGGGGTACGCCTGCCTGCCGAACGGGACCTCGCGGAGGCGCTGCGGATCAGCCGTACCACGGTCAGCGCGGCGTACCGGCAACTGCGGGAGACCGGCCACCTGGCCAGCCGGCGGGGCGCCGGCAGCTGGACCATGCTGCCCGGCACCCACCGGGTGGCCAGCTCCGGACTCTGGACCCCGCTGGACGACCGGGACATGATCGACCTCGGGGTCGCCGCGCTCGCCGCGCCGCCGCAGCTGGTGCCGGCCGCCCGGGCCGCCGCCGAGGACCTGCCCCGCTACCTGGGTGACGCCGGCTACCACCCGACCGGGATCATCGAGCTGCGGGAGGCGGTCGCCCAGGGGTACACCGCGCGCGGGCTGCCCACCCGGGCCGAGCAGATCATGGTCACCAGCGGCACCCAGCACGCGCTGGACCTGGTGTTGCGGCTGATGTTGACACCCGGCGGGCCGGTGCTAGTCGAGTCACCGACGTACCCCAACGGGTTGGCCGCGCTGGCGGCGCGGCGGGCCCGGATCACCACCCACGGCCTGGCCACCGACGCCGGCTGGGACGGCGACCTGCTGCTGGGCAGCCTGCGGCAGAGCCGCCCCAAGCTTGCCTACCTGATCCCCGAGTTCCACAACCCGACCGGTCATCTGATGCCGGCCGACCTGCGGGAACGACTGGTCGCCACGGCGCACACCATCGGCACCGACCTGGTGGTCGACGAGTCCTTCGTGGATCTGCCGCTGGACGGCACCCGGCTGCCGCCGCCCACCGCCGCCTTCGACCGGCACTCCAGGGTGATCTCCATCGGCGGGATGAGCAAGCCGTACTGGGGAGGGCTGCGGATCGGCTGGGTCCGGGCGTCCGCCCCGCAGGTGCAGCGGCTGGCGGCGGCCCGGGTCGGGGTGGACATGGCCAGTCCGGTGCTGGACCAGCTCGTCGCGGTCCACCTGCTCGCCGACGCCGCGACCATCGTGGCGGCCCGCCAGCGTCAGCTCACCGCCCAGCGCGACGTCCTGCTCGACGCGGTGGCGGCCCGGCTGCCGGAGTGGCGGGTTACCGTGCCGCGCGGTGGGGTGACCCTCTGGGCGGAGCTGGACGGGCCGATCTCCAGCGCGCTGGCCCGCGCCGCCGAGGACGTCGGGGTACGCCTGGCCCCTGGCCCCCGGTTCGGGCTGGACGGCACCCTGGAGCGGTTCCTGCGGCTGCCGTTCACGCTGCCCGCAGCCGACCTGGTCGAGGCCGTCGGGCGGATCGCGACGGTCCGGTACGACCTCGACCGCGTCGGCCGGCCCGGCTGGCGGGAACCGGTGGTCATCGCCTGACCGGTGCCGTTTCGCCCCGATCGCCTCCGGGGCGCACCGGTGGGCTGGGAGACTGCCCGGGTGGGCGAGGGCACCCGATCTGCACCGGTCAGCTGGGGTGCGCCGGGTTCCCGGGTGACCCGGCTGGAACTCTTCTACGACCTGGTCTTCGTCTTCGCCTTCCTCAATGTCACCACACTGACCGGGTACCACCCGGG
The DNA here is from genome assembly GCF_049179195.1 of Micromonospora sp. WMMA1923. Classification (NCBI taxonomy): domain Bacteria; kingdom Bacillati; phylum Actinomycetota; class Actinomycetes; order Micromonosporales; family Micromonosporaceae; genus Micromonospora; species Micromonospora sp. WMMA1923. The sequence continues at coordinate 3,673,054 of NZ_JBMHLZ010000001.1, read as the reverse complement.
CGCGGCGAACCTGTACCGGTGCCTGCTGGTGGTGGGGCTGCTCTGGTGGTGCTGGACCGGGTTCGCCGGGCTCGGCAACGCCGTCCGGGCCGACCAGGGCATCCTGCCGCTGGTCGGGTTCGTCACCGTCGCCGCCACCTTCCTGCTCGCGCTGAGCATGCCCGGCGCGTTCGAGGACGTACCGGGCGGGTTGAACGGTCCGTTGGTCTTCGCCACCTGCTACCTGCTGGTCCGGGCCGCGCAGTTGGCGATCTTCGGCTGGGTGGCGCGCGGTGACCCGGAGCGGCTGCGCCGCTGGGCGCTGTTGGCCGTGCTGCCGGTGGTCGCGGCGCTGCTGCTGGTCACCGCCGCGCTGCTGCCGCCCAGGATCGACTCCGGCGGGGCGGCCACGGCGCTGCAACTGGGCCTCTGGACCGGCGCGCTCGCCCTGGAGTACGGGGCGGGCGTGGCGCTCGGCCGGGCGTACTGGGTGGTGGTGTCGGCCGGGCACTGGGCGGAGCGGCACGCCCAGATCGTGTTGGTCGCCCTCGGCGAGTCGATCATCGCGTTGGGGCTCGGCCAGCGGTTCGTCGTCGACCAGCTTCCGTTGACCTGGCCGGTGGTGATCGCCGCGGTGACCGGCATCGCGGTGGCCGCCGCCCTCTGGTGGGCGTACTTCGACACCCTGGCCTTCGCCATGGAGCAGGCCCTGCATCGCGCCCGCGACCCGGCCCGGCGGGGGCGGCTGGCCCGCGACGCGTACACCTTCGGGCACCTGCCGCTGGTCACCGGCATCATTCTCTTCGCCCTGGGCATCAAGGACCTGCTCGTCGAGACGGCGGACCCGACCAGCCCGCCGTGGGGCGAACCGTTGGGCGGGTTCTGGATCCTGGTCCTCTACGGCGGGGTCGGCCTCTACCTGCTCGGCCTGGTCGGCTGTGGCCTGCGGGCGGTGCGGATCCTGCGCTGGCGTTCCCTGGTCGCGGTGGTGGTGCTGGTCCTGCTCTCGCCGGTGGCCGCCCGGATCCCGGCGCTGGCCGCGCTGGTGCTGTTGGCGCTGGTCTGCGTCGGGCTGGTGGTACTGGGCACCCGGGGCGAGGGGCGGCGTCGGCGCGAGGTCCGCCGGTTGGCGCTGGCGCAGGAGGTGGCGGCCGAGCACGAGGCGAGCAGGTGGCGCCGGGAACACCTGTGACCGGCCGCCGGGAGACACACCGCCGGCCGGGTCCCGTCGTGGTCGGGACCCGGCCGGCGCGGGTACGCGGTGCTCACAGCTCGGCGAGGCTGCCCTCGTACATCTTGTCGATCTCGGCGGCGAAGTTGGTCTCCACCCCGCGCCGCTTGATCTTCATGGACGGGGTCATCTCGCCGTCCTCGATGGTCAGGTCGCGGGAGAGGATGGTGACCTTCTTGATCGTCTCCCACCGGTTCAGCTTGGTGTTGAGCTGCGCGACGTGTTCCTCGACCATCGCCCGCGCCTGCGGCGAGGTGACGATCTCGGCGTACGGGCGGCCCTCCAGCGGGCCGCCGGCGGCCCAGCCGGCGATCGCGTCCGGGTCCAGGGTGACCAGCATGGTGCAGTAGTTGCGGGCCTGACCGACGACGATCGCCTGGGAGGTGTACGGGCAGACCGCCTTGAACATCCCCTCGATGTGCGAGGGCGCGACGTACTTGCCGCCGGAGGTCTTGACCAGGTCCTTCTTCCGGTCGGTGATCCGCAGGTAGCCGTCGTCGTCCAGGCTGCCGATGTCGCCGGTACGGAAGAAACCGTCGTCGGTGAACGCGGCGGCGGTCTCCTCGGGGAGGTTGTGGTACCCGCGCATCACCGGCCGGCCGCGCAGCAGGATCTCGCCGTCGGGGTCGATCCGGCACTCCAGGTCGCCCAGGACCGGTCCGACGGTGCCGATGCGCAGCTGGCCCGGCCGGTTGACGAAGTTGCCGGCGCTGGTCTCGGTGAGCCCGTACCCCTCGGAGACGGGCAGGTTCGCGGCGGCGAAGAAGCTGGAGATCTCCTGGCTCAGCGGGGCCGAGCCGGAGACCAGCACCCGGATCCGCCCGCCGAGGCGGGCCTGGAGCTTGCTGAAGACCAGCTTCTCGGCCAGCGTGTACTTCAGTTTCAGGCCACCCGGCACCGGCCGACCGGCCTGCTCCAGCGCGACCTTCTCCCGGCCGACCCGGACCCCCCAGGCGAAGATCTTGGCCTTCGCCCCGCCGGCGCCCTGGGCGGTGGTGACCGCCTTGTTGTAGACCTTCTCGAAGATCCGGGGAGCCCCGCACATCACCGTCGGGCGTACCACGCCCAGCAGCTCGACCAGCTTGTCCACCCTTCCGTCGACGTAGGTGGGCATGCCGACGTGGATCCCACCGCAGAGCAGCGTCTTGCCGAAGGAGTGCGACAGCGGCAACCACAGGTAGTGCAGGTCGTCACCACGCATCAGGGCGGTGTCGCCCTGGACCACGCCCTCCCAGCACCAGCCGCCGTGCAGCAGCTCGACGCCCTTGGGCCGGCCGGTGGTGCCCGAGGTGTAGATCAGGGTGGCCAGGTGGTCCGGGCCGATGCCGGCCACCGTCCGTTCGATCAGGTCGGGATCGGCGGCCAGCGCCCGGCTGCCCTGCTCCTCCAGTTCGGCGAGGGTGAGCTGGGGGACGGCCGCGGCGGGGTCGGCGGCACCGTCGATGAGCACCACGTGGGTAAGCGCCGGCAGGCTCGCGCCGGTGATCTTGGCGGCCTGGGCCGGGTTCTCGGCGAACAGCACCCGGGACGCGGAGTCGGCGAGGATGTAGACCGTGTCGTCCGGCTCGGTGGTCGGGTAGACGGTGGTGGTCGCGCCGCCGGCGCACATGATGCCGAGGTCGGCGAGCACCCATTCGAGCCGGGTGTTGGCCAGGATGGCCACCGGCTCCTCCGGGCCGAGGCCGAGGCCCTGCAGGCCGGCGGCGACCGCCTTGGCGCGCCGGCCGACCTGTTCCCAGGTCAGCCAGACCGGGCCCGAGTCGTCGGCGGAGGGGTGGCCGAAGGCGTGGCGGTCGCCGGAGGCGGCGACCCGCTTGAGGAACATGTCGGGGATGGAGCGGTACGGTACGTCGAGAGCCATCGTGGTAGCCGCCTTTGGGGGTGGAGGCGTGACCGAGGTCACGTCGGGGTGCGGTTACCGAAGCGTATTGCCTGCACCCGCCATCGACCACCCCCGTCGGGGCCCGACCGGCTGCTCAGAAGCCGAGCGCGGCGGTGCGCAGCCGTTCGGCGACCGCCGGCGGGCCGTCCAGGTGGACCCGGGCCGCCGGCTGCCGACCGGAGAGGAAGAGCAGCAGCTCTCCCGGGTCGCCCACCACCCGGAGCTGCTCGCCACCGCGACCGCTGCCGACCTCACCGTGCCCCGGTGCCTCGATGAGCACCCGGGCCGGGAACCGGCGCAGCGCCAACCGGGCCACCGGCCCGACCCGCCGCCACAGCCCCGCCGTCAACCCGGCCGGCAACTCCCGCGGCTGCCAGTCCGGCACCGCCCGGCGGACGTCCTCGTGGTGGATGAAGAACTCCATCAGGTTGGCCGCCTCGTCGACCAGTGGGTTGCTCAGCGGGCTCCACAGCGGTGGCCGGCGGACCTGCCCGACCAGGGCGGCCCAGTCCCGCGCGGCGATCCGGCGGCGGACCCGCTCGGCGTACCCGGCCAACGGCGGCAGCACGATGCCGGCGCCGGCGTCCGGGCGGCGCTCCCGCACGATCAGGTGGGCGGCCAGGTCCCGGGTCGTCCACCCCTCGTTGAGGGTGGGCGCGTCCGGGCCCACGGCGAGAAAGAGGTCGGCGAGCGCCAAGCGCTCCGATCGGGCGTACCGAGGCATGGCCTGATCGTAGGCCCGCCGGCGCCCCCCGGCGCGGCGAGTGGGCCGCTCGGCCTACCGGTTCGGGCGTGATGGTGGACATATCCTGGCGGGTCGGCGGAGGTGGCGGCGAACGGTAAGGATGAGTAGGCAGACGGGCAACTTACGGCGGGGGAAGCGTGGCGAGCAGGACGAGTCGGGACGTGCTCTTGCGGGGACTCTCCGTCCTCGGTCTGGCGATCCGGGAACAACCGCGGATCTTCGCGGTGGCGGTCGCCGGTAGCGTGCTGTTCGGCGTGATGGTGATCGCCAGCGCCTTCGTGGTCGGCGCGGTGGTCGGTGACGTGGTGGTGCCGGCGATCTCGGCCGGATCGGTGGGGCTGGGCGTGTTGGCCCTCGCGGCGGCGGCCCTGTTCGGCATCAGTGTGCTGCGGGTGGTGGGGATCTTCGGCCGGCGGCTCGGTGCCGGGTTCATGCAGTTCCGGCTCCAGGCCGCCTACCGCCGCCGGGTGACCCGCCGCTACCTGGACCTGCCACTGGCCTGGCACCACCGCAACGCCACCGGCACGTTGCTGTCCAACGCCAACTCCGACGTCGAGGCCGCCTGGTACCCGATCGCGCCGCTGCCGTTCGCCGTCGGCACGTTGGTGATGCTGGTCGGTGCGATCGGGTCGCTGTTCCTCACCGACTGGGCGCTGGCCCTGGTCGGCCTGGCCGTGTTTCCCGCCCTGTTCGCGCTCAACGTGGTCTACTCCCGGCGGATGGCGCCCCGGCAGCAACGCGCCCAACGGCTGCGCGCCGAGGTCAGCGGCATCGCCCACGAGAGTTTCGACGGCGCCCTGGTGGTCAAGACGATGGGCCGGGAGGCGCAGGAGACCGCCCGGTTCGCCGAACGCGCCGGTGAGCTGCGCAACGCGCTGATCTCCGTCGGTCGGCTGCGCGGGCTCTTCGACCCGCTGCTGGAGACCCTGCCCAGTCTCGGCACCCTGGCCGTGCTGGTGGTCGGCACGATCCGGCTCCGGCAGGAGGCGATCAGCGTCGCCGAGCTGGTAAGCGTGGCCTTCCTCTTCACCGTGCTGGCCTTTCCGGTGCGGGCCATCGGGTGGGTCCTGGCCGAACTGCCACGCAGCGTCGCCGGCTGGGACCGGGTCCGCCGGGTGCTCGACGCCTCCGGCGAGATGCCGTACGGCGACGTGACGCTCGACGCGGCGCAGTCGCGCCCGGCCAGTCTCACCTTCGCCGACGTGCACTTCTCCTACGAGCCGGTCGAGGCGCACCGGCCCGGTGCCCAGGTGCTCGGCGAGGTGGGTTTCACCGTGCCGGCCGGCCGGACCGTGGCCCTGGTCGGGCCGACCGGGGCCGGTAAGTCCACCATCGCCTCGCTGGCCGTCCGGCTGGTCGACCCGCCGCGCGGCACGGTGACCCTGGACGGGGTGGACGTGCGGAGCCTCACCGCCGCCTCGCTGGCCCAGACGGCCGCGCTGGTGGCCCAGGTGCCGTTCGTCTTCGACGACACGGTCCGGGCCAACATCAGCCTGGACCGGCCCGGCGTCGACGACGAGCAGGTCTGGGCGGCGCTGCGGCTGGCCGAGGCGGACGGGTTCGTCGCCGCCCTGCCCGACGGCCTGGACACCATGGTCGGTGAGCGGGGCACCTCGCTCTCCGGCGGGCAGCGGCAGCGGCTGACCCTGGCCCGGGCGCTGGCCGGCCGGCCCCGGCTGCTGGTGCTCGACGACGCCACCAGCGCGGTGGACCCCCGGGTCGAGGCGGCCATCCTGGCCGGGCTGCGCTCCGCCGGGCCGGCCGGCCCGGCCACCTCGATCCTGGTGGTGGCCTACCGGCGGGCCACCATCGCGCTCGCCGACGAGGTGATCTACCTGGAGCAGGGCCGGGTGGTCGCCCGGGGCACCCACGCCGAGCTGCTGGCCACCGTCGGTGGGTACGCCGACCTGGTCACCGCCTACGAGCAGGCCGACGCCGAGGGCGAACAGGCGGGTGGTGTGGACCCACCACCGACCGGGTACGACCCGGTGATCCCGGTCGATTCGGGCCTGGAAGTGGAGGCGGACCGGTGACCACCACGGCGAGGACCGCAGGGCGGCCGGTGGGCGACTCCACCTGGCGGACGTTCCGCCGTGGGCTGGCACTCTCCCCGGAGCTGCGGACCGGGCTGGCCGGCACCCTGGCCCTGGCCCTGGTCTACATGGTCGGCCGGGTGGCCGTGCCGGTCGCCGTCCAGCAGGGCATTGACCGGGGGCTGACCGACCCGGGCGGGCCGAACCTCGACGTGGTGGCCGTCGTCGTGGCGTTGACCGCGGCCGTCCTGGTGGTCACCACCGCCTGCGGCTACCTGATGACCCGGCGGCTCTTCACGGTCAGCGAGACCGCGCTGGCAAACGTCCGGACCCGGGCCTTCCGGCACGTGCACGACCTGTCCATGCTGCACCAGCAGTCCGAGCGGCGGGGCTCGCTGGTGTCCCGGGTGACCAGCGACGTCGACCAGATCACCCAGTTCCTCCAGTGGGGCGGGGTGATCCTGCTGGTCAACCTCGGGCAGCTGGTGGTCACCACGGCGGTGATGCTGGCGTACTCCTGGCAGTTGACCCTGGTGGTGTTCGCCGCCTTCCTGCCGGCGGTGCTGGTGATCCGGTCGCTGCAGCGCCGCCTCGGCGCCGCGTACGGGGTGGTCCGGGAACGGATGGGCACGCTGCTCGGCACGATCGGCGAGAGCGTGGTGGGCGCGCCGGTGATCCGGGCGTACGGCATCTCCGGGCGGACCTCCCGGCGGCTCGACGAGGCGATCGAGAACCAGCGCCGGGCCCAGCAGCGGGCCATCCGGATCAGTGTGCTGGGTAGTTCGGTGGGGGAGCTGGCGGCCGGTCTGGCGCTGGCCGGGGTGGTCGTGCTGGGGGTCACCCTCGGGGTGGACGGCACCCTGTCCATCGGTCAGCTCACCGCGTTCCTGTTCCTGGTGACGCTCTTCATCCAGCCGGTGCAGATCGCCACCGAGGTGCTCAACGAGGCGCAGAACGCGATCGCCGGCTGGCGGCGGGTGCTGGACGTGCTCGACGTCGCCCCGGACGTGGCCGACCCGGGCGAGCAGGGCCGGGACCTGCCGGCGGGGCCGTTGGACATCCGCTTCGCCGGGGTGGGCTTCGCCTACCCGGGCGGCGCGCCGGTGCTGCACGACGTCGACCTGGAGATCGCGGCGAAGAGCCGGGTGGCGGTGGTGGGTGAGACCGGCAGCGGCAAGACCACCTTCGCCAAGCTGCTCACCCGGTTGATGGATCCGAGCAGCGGCGAGGTGCTGCTCTCCGGGGTGCCGCTGCGGCGGGTCCGGTTCGCCTCGTTGCGCTCGCGGGTGGTGATGGTCCCGCAGGACGGGTTCCTCTTCGACGCCACGGTGGGGCAGAACGTCCGGTTCGCCCGGCCGGAGCTCAGCGACGACCAGCTCACCGCCGCCTTCACCGAGTTGGGGTTGGCCGACTGGCTGGAGGGGCTGCCGGCCGGGCTGGACACTCCGGTCGGTGAGCGCGGCGAGGCGCTCAGCGTGGGGGAGCGGCAGCTCGTCGCGCTGGCCCGGGCCTACGTCGCCGATCCGGACCTGCTGGTGCTGGACGAGGCGACCAGTGCGGTCGACCCGGCCACCGAGGTACGGCTGCAGCGGACCCTGGACGCGGTGACCCGGGGGCGTACCACGCTGGCGATCGCGCACCGGCTCTCCACCGCCCAGGCCGCCGACGAGGTGATCGTGGTGGACAAGGGTCGGATCGTGCAGCGTGGCCCGCACGACGAGCTGCTGCGCGAGCCCGGCTCGGTCTACGCGCTGCTCTACGCCTCCTGGCTGGAGCAGACCCGGTGAGCTGACGGGGTGGCTGTCGGGATGGGACGTGGACGGCGGCGGGGCCGGTGCTCTAGGGTGCGAGTTAGGTAAGCCTAACCTACTTCCGGAGGTGCGCCGTGCGCCCCAGCCCCGCCGTCGTGCGGCCCAGTCCCGCCGAACTCGTCCGTACCCTGACGGCCGGGCGGTTGCCCGCACTCGTCCACGTCGCGCACCGTCCCGGCCCGCACCACGTCCGGCACGTCACCGACCAGGAGGGGCAACTGCTGATGCTGGTGCCGGTGGTCAGCGACCTCGCCGTCGCGCTGGAGCCGGCGACCGGGGGCGACGTCGCCGTGGTCCTCGACGTGCTCGACCTGCCGCCGGGCGCCGGTGCCCCGTCGCTGGGCCGGGCCTGGGTCTCCGGCCGTGCCAGCCGGCTGCGCGACGACGCGCAGCGGCAGGCCACCCTGGACTTCGCCGACGTGGCCCCGACCGGAGACCTGCTCGACGTCGGCACCCGATTCCGGCTGTACCGCTTCGAGGTCGCCGAGGCCCGGCTGGAACGCGCCGGCACCGTGCTGCGCGTCGACCCCGGGGAGTACGCCGCCGCCGAGCCGGACCCGTTGCACCCGGTCGAGGCACAGGTGCTCGCCGACCTCGCCGACCACCACGGTGCGGAGGTCACCGGGTACGTCCGGCGACACCTCGGCCCCGCGGCTCCGCCCGGTCCGGTCCGGCCGGTCCGGGTGGACCGGTACGGCCTGGTCGTCACGTACGGCCGGACGCCGCAGCGCCACCAGCTCCGGCTGGCCTTCCCGCACCCCGTGCGGCACCCGGGTGAACTGGCCCGCGCCCTGCACCCGGTGCTCTGCCGACCCCGTCCCGTCCACACCCCCGACTGAGCCACGCGGCGGCAGTTCGGCCGGTCCGGTGCCGAGGTCACCGGAAGACCCGTTTCCGGTGGGCCGGGTGGCCGGGGACCCGGGCGGGTGCGGACAATGGGTCACTGTGCCCGTACCTGACGCGCCGGTGACCGGCGCCCACCCCAGCCCGCCGGGGCCGACGCCCGCCGGCGCGGCCCGTGGTTCCCGCCTCGACCCGGCCGTCGCGGCCCGGCTCAAGCGCGACGCCGACGGCCTGGTCGCCGCCGTGGTCCGTCAGTACGACTCCGGCGAGGTGCTGATGGTCGGCTGGATGGACGACGAGGCCCTGCACCTGACCCTGACCACCGGCCGGGCCACCTACTGGTCGCGCAGCCGGCAGGAGTACTGGGTCAAGGGCGACACCTCCGGGCACCACCAGTACGTCCACTCGGTGGCGCTGGACTGCGACGGCGACGCGCTGCTGGTGAGCGTGGACCAGGTAGGCGCGGCGTGCCACACCGGCGACCGGACCTGCTTCCACACCGAGCTGCCGGTCACCACCCCTGCCGACCAGCGGCCATCGGGCTCCGCCGCTGACCAGCGGCCATCGGGCTCCGCCGTCGACGGGCAGCCGTCGGGCACCGTACCGCAGGGGGGTGGCTCGTGACCGACGGTGCGGTCAGTCCCGATCTGGCCACCTTCACCGGGCTGGCCCGGCGCTGGCGGGTCGTCCCGGTCACCCGGCGGCTGCTCGCCGACGCCGAGACCCCGGTCGGGGTCTACCGCAAGCTCGCCGGTGGACCGGGCACGTTCCTGCTGGAGTCGGCCGAACAGGGCGTCGGCACCGCCGGCACGGCCTGGTCGCGGTACTCCTTCATCGGCGTACGCAGCAGCGCCACCCTGGTCGAACGCGACGGCGTCGCGGTCTGGACCGGCCAACCGCCGGCCGGACTGCCCACCGAGGGCGACCCGGTGGCGGTGCTGCGTGCCACGGTCGAGGCGCTCGCCGGGCCGGCCTGGGACCCGGACAGCGGCATGCCGCCGCTGACCGGAGGCATGGTCGGCTACCTCGGGTACGACCTGATCCGGCGCTTCGAGCGCCTCCCCGAGCTGACCCGCGACGACCTGGGCCTGCCGGAGCTCGGCATGCTGCTCGCCACCGACCTGGTGGTGCTGGACCACTACGAGGGCTCGGCGATCCTGGTCGCCAACGCGATCCTGCCACCGCCGGGCGCCGCCGACCGCGAGGCCGAGGTGGACGCGGCGTACCACCACGCGGTGGGCCGGCTCGACGCGATGACCACCGCGCTGTCCCGCCCCATCCCGCCGATGATCTCCACGGTCGAGCGCCGGCCGGCCGGTGAGGTGGTCGGCCGTACCCCGGTCGGTGGGTACCCGAAGGCGGTGGAGACGGCCAAGGAGGCGATCCGGGCCGGCGAGTGCTTCCAGATCGTGCTGTCGCAGCGCTTCGAGCGGACCACCCACGCCGACCCGCTGGACGTCTACCGGGTACTGCGCACCACCAACCCCAGCCCGTACATGTACCTGCTGCGCTTCGACGGGTTCGACGTCGTCGGCTCCTCGCCGGAGGCCCACGTCAAGGTGAGCGTCGGCGCCGACGGGCAGCGGCGGGCGCTGCTGCACCCGATCGCCGGCACCCGCCCCCGGGGCGGGACCCCGGCGGACGACGCCCGCCTGGCCGCGGAGCTGCTCGGGGACCCGAAGGAACGGGCCGAGCACGTCATGCTGGTCGACCTGGGCCGGAACGACCTGGGTCGGGTCTGCCTGCCGGGCACCGTCGAGGTGCCCGAGTTCGCCACCATCGAGCGGTACAGCCACGTGATGCACATCGTCTCGACCGTGGTCGGCACCCTGCGTCCGGACCGCACCGCCTTCGACGCGCTGGCCGCGACGTTCCCCGCCGGCACCCTCTCCGGTGCGCCGAAGGTCCGCGCGATGGAGATCATCGAGGCGTTGGAACCGGTCCGGCGGGGCCTGTACGGCGGTACCGTCGGTTACTTCGGCTTCGGCGGCGACCTGGACATGGCGATCGCCATCCGGACCGCGCTGATCCGCGACGGCCGGGCCTACGTCCAGGCCGGGGCCGGGGTGGTCGCCGACTCCGACCCGGCCGCCGAGGACCAGGAGACCCGGAACAAGGCCGCCGCCGTACTGGCCGCCATCGCCGCCGCCGAGACCCTCCGGCCGGCCCGGTGACCGCCCCCGACCCGGCTGCGGGGCGTGGACGGCGTGAGCTGACGTACGCGGTGCTGCTCTGTCTGGCCGGGGCGGGTCTGGCGCTCTGGGCGGCGACCCGGACCTGGTCGGTGGAGCTGACCGTCCGGCCGGTGCCGTTGCCGCCGGTACGCCAGGACCGGGCCGGCGCGGGCCTGCTGCCGTGGTTGCCGGCGCTGGCCCTGGTGGCGTTGGCCGGTGGCGGCGCGGTGCTGGCCACCCGGGGCCGCCTCCGGCGGTGGCTGGGGGTGCTGCTGACCGGTCTCGGGCTGGCGGTGGCGGCCGGCGGCGGCTACGGCCTGCTGGCCGCCGGGGGCGGCTACGGACTGGTGGCCGGGTTCGACGGCGAGGCGAACCGGCAGTGGCCGGTGCTCTGCCTGGTCGGCGGGTTGCTCACCGCACTGGGTGGCGTCTCGACCGCGCTGCGGGGGGCCGGCTGGCCGGCGATGGGCGCCCGCTACGAACGCCCGGTCCGCCCGACGCCCACCGGCCCAGGTGTCCCGACCGGCCCGGACGCCCCGGGTCCGGGCGTCCCGACCGGCCCGGTGACCGACGCGGGCAGCCCGGTCACCGGTCGGCGCACCGTCGAGGCGTGGGACGCGCTCGACCGTGGCGAGGATCCGACGCTGCACTGACGGTGAGGCTGGCCCGGTCGGTCCGTCGGACCGGTGTGCCGTCCGGTTCCGGTGGGGCGGAGGGGCGGCCGGGGCCGGGGCCGGCGGACCGGTTGGGCGGCGGGCCGGTCGGGACCGGTGGGGCGCTCAGCCGACCCGCTGCCGGTCGCGGGCGGCGGCGTGGGCGTGGGCGACGGCCAGTTCGGCGACCAGGCGGTCGAGTTCGGCGCGCTGGTCGGCACGGGCCCGATCGGCGCAGACCGCCTCCCAGGCGTTGCCCCGGGCGGTCCGCACCCGGGCCTCACCGACCACGGCCCGCTCCAGGGTGTGCACCATGCCGACGGCCAGGGACGCGACGGTCCGGGAGACGGTGGTCAGTCCGATGGTCGGGTGGGGCTTCTCCGCGCTCATCTCCACACTCCGCACGAGGATCGTTCCGACGTGGGCAGGCCCGTGGTCGAGTCTGCCGTGAACCGATGCTGCCGGGCGCGGGTTTCGCCACGGTGACCGGCGGGTCAACTGTCCGCCCGGACCAACGGCACGGCCAGGGCCGTACTTCCTTGATCCTCGTCACAGCATCGATGTGCATCCTTGTGCTGCGGGTTGGTCGTCGACCGGCGATGATGGAACCGCGATGGGTGGTGGTCGATGACGCAACGCTCGCGGATGTCCGGCGTGGATGACGGTGGTCGATGGTCGCGGTGGCGCAGGGTGACCCGGCGTTCACCGGAGGTCGGCCATTATGCCCCAGCCCGTCTCGTGAGCAGCGCCATACCCCCGCCAGCCGTCGCCAGGTGGCGCCGCCTAGCATCGGCCCATGACGCCCGGAGAGGGGAGTCCGTTGGTGACTGCTGAGCATGCGCACGCGGAGGGTGACCAGCCCGGTCCGGCGGCGCCCGCAAACGTGCTCGACGAGATTCTGGCCGGGGTTCGCGAGGACGTCGCCCACCGGCAGGAGCAGGTTCCGCTGGAGCGGATCCGGGAGCTGGCCGCCGCCGCGCCGCCGCCGTTGGACGCGTACGCCGCCCTGCGTCGGCCCGGGGTCGCGGTGATCGCCGAGGTCAAGCGTTCCTCGCCGTCGCGGGGGCAACTGGCCGAGATCGCCGACCCGGCCGAGCTGGCCGGCGAGTACGCCGCGGGTGGGGCGCGGGCGATCAGTGTGCTGACCGAGGGCCGCTGGTTCGGTGGTTCCCTCGACGACCTGGCCGCGGTGCGGGCCTCCGTCGGCGTGCCGGTGCTGCGCAAGGACTTCGTGGTCTCCAGCTACCAGGTGCACGAGGCCCGGGCCCACGGCGCGGACCTGGTGTTGCTGATCGTGGCCGCGCTGGAGCAGAACGCGCTGGTCGGCCTGCTGGAGCGGATCGAGTCGTTGGGCATGACCGCGCTGGTCGAGGTGCACGACGAGGAGGAGGCCGACCGGGCCCTGGAGGCCGGCGCGCAGGTGATCGGGGTCAACGCCCGTGACCTGCGTACCCTGCAGGTGGACCGGTCGGTGTTCGAGCGGATCGCCCCCGGCCTGCCGAGTAGCGTGGTCAAGATCGCCGAGTCCGGGGTCCGCGGCCCGCACGACCTCATCCGGTACGCCTCGGCGGGCGCCGACGCGGTCCTGGTCGGCGAGGGCCTGGTCACCCAGAAGAGCCCCCGCGAGGCGGTGGCCGAGCTGGTCAACGCCGGCAACCATCCGGCCACGCCCCGGCCGGTGCGCTGACCGGCACCGGTCCCGCTCTCACCGGTCGTTTCGCCACCACCGGTCGTTCCGCCACCACCGAGAGGATCACAGCGATGAGCGCCGACGCGCTGGCCGCCGCGGCCGGCCCGAGCCCCGATCCGGGGGCGCAACCCGACACCGCCGGTCACTTCGGCCGGTTCGGTGGGCGGTTCGTGCCCGAGGCCCTGGTGGCGGCCCTGGACGAGCTGGACCAGGCGTGGCGCACGGCGGTTGCCGACGAGGGCTTCCGGGCGGAGTTCGGCGCCCTGCTGCGCGACTACGCCGGCACCCCCTCGCTGCTGTACCCCGCCGAGCGCTTCTCCGCGAAGGTCGGCGCGAAGGTGCTGCTCAAGCGGGAGGACCTCAACCACACCGGGGCGCACAAGGTGCGCAACGTGCTCGGCCAGGCGCTGCTGACCAGGCGGATGGGCAAACGGCGGGTGATCGCCGAGACCGGCGCCGGTCAGCACGGTGTCGCCACGGCCACCGCGGCTGCCCTGTTCGACCTGGAGTGCGTCGTCTACATGGGCGAGGTCGACACCGAGCGGCAGGCGTTGAACGTGGCGCGGATGCGGATGCTCGGTGCCACCGTCGTACCGGTCACCACCGGCTCGCGCACCCTCAAGGACGCGATGAACGAGGCGATGCGGGACTGGGTCGCCAACGTCGACGACACCCACTACCTGATCGGCACCGCCGCCGGGCCACACCCGTTCCCGGCCATGGTGCGCGACTTCGTCCGGGGCATCGGTGACGAGGCCCGCCAGCAGTGCCTCGACCTGACCGGTGCGCTGCCGGACGCGGTCGCCGCCTGTGTCGGCGGCGGCTCCAACGCCCTGGGCATCTTCCACGCCTTCGTCGGTGACTCCGCCGTGCGGTTGTACGGCTTCGAGGCCGGCGGCGAGGGGGTGGAGAGCGGCCGGCACGCGGCCAGCATCACCGGCGGCAGCTCCGGCGTGCTGCACGGTGCCCGCACCTACGTGCTGCAGAACGCCGACGGGCAGACCATCGAGTCGCACTCGATCTCCGCCGGGCTGGACTACCCGGGCATCGGGCCGGAGCACGCCTGGCTGCACGACTCCGGGCGGGCGACGTACCTGCCGGTGACCGACGCCGAGGCGATGGCCGCGTTCGAGCTGCTCTGCCGTACCGAGGGGATCATCCCGGCGATCGAGAGCGCGCATGCCCTCGCCGGCACCCTGCGGATCGCTCCGAAGCTCGCGGCGGAGCTGGGCCGGGAGCCCACCATCGTGATCAACCTCTCCGGCCGGGGTGACAAGGACGTGCACACCGCCGGCGAGTACTTCGGCATCCTCGATCAGGAGGCGGTGGCGTGAGCCGGATAGGGGTTGCGTTCGACAAGGCCCGCGCCGACGGGCGGGCGGTGCTCGTCGGTTGCATGCCGGCCGGGTTCCCGACCGTCGAGGGCAGCATCGCGGCGATGACCGCGATGGTGGAGGCCGGCGTCGACGTCATCGAGGTGGAGATCCCGTACTCCGATCCGGTGATGGACGGGCCGGTGATCCAGAAGGCAAGCGACATCGCCCTGGCCGGCGGCGTCCGGACCACCGACACGCTGCGCATCATCGAGGCGGTCGCGGCCACCGGCGCGCCGGTGGTGACGATGACCTACTGGAACCCGATCGAGCAGTACGGCGTGGAGGCCTTCGCCCGGGACCTCGCCGCGGCCGGCGGCACCGGCCTGATCACCCCGGACCTCATTCCCGACGAGGCCGACGAGTGGTTGGCCGCCTCGGACGCCCACCAGCTCGACCGGACCTTCCTGGTCTCGCCCTCGTCCACCGACGCCCGGCTGGCGATGACCGTCGAGCACTGCCGGGGCTTCGTCTACGCCACCGCGGTCATGGGGGTCACCGGCGCCCGGTCGCGTACCTCCGACGCCGCGCCGACGCTGGTCTCCCGGGTCCGTGCGGTCACCGACCTGCCGGTCGGGGTCGGCCTGGGCGTGGGCACCGGCGCGCAGGCCGGCACGGTCGCCGGGTACGCCGACGGGGTGATCGTCGGCAGCGCCCTGATCCGCTGCCTGCTGGACGCCCCGGATTCCGCCAGCGGCCTGGCCGCCCTACGCACCCTGTCGACAGAGTTGGCCCAAGGCACCCGTGCCCCCACCCGCCAACCCGCCTGACCCCCTCCGCCCCGCCCTCCTGACCCTCCCTGCCCCGCCCTGCCTGCCCCGCCCTCATCCTGCCCGGGGCTGCCCGGGGGTGGTGGGTGAGAGGGGTGACCTTCTCTACCGGATGCGTTAAGAGGGGGCCCTTCCTTACACCGGGGTGCCGGGGGAAGGGAGGGCAGCGGTAGCGTGTGCACCCGTGACTCTCGTCTCGTTGTCTCCCCAGGCGGCCCTGCCCAGCCCCAGCACCGCGGTCTGGCAGCTCGGTCCGGTGCCGCTGCGGGCGTACGCGCTCTTCATCATCCTGGGCATCGTGGTGGCCTGCTGGGTCACCGAGCGGCGGTTGCGGCAGCGTGGGGTGGCTCCCGGCGCGGTGCTGGACATCGCGGTGTACGCGGTGCCGGCCGGCATCGTCGGGGCCCGGATCTACCACGTGATCACCTCTCCGGAGAAGTACTTCGGCACCGGGGGTGAGCCGATCAAGGCGTTCTTCGTCTGGGAGGGTGGCCTGGGCATCTGGGGTGCGGTGGCCGGCGGCGCGGTCGGCGCCTGGTTCGCCGCCCGGCAGCTCGGCATCCCGCTGACCGTGGTGGCCGACGCGCTCGCCCCGGGCCTGCCGTTGGCGCAGGCCATCGGCCGGCTGGGCAACTGGTTCAACAACGAGTTGTACGGCGGCCGGACCACCCTGCCGTGGGGGTTGGAGATCCACCGGATGGATCCGCAGAACCCGGGTCGGGCGCTGCGCGACGATGCCGGTCAACCGATCCTCGAACCGGGCCTCTACCACCCGACCTTCGCCTACGAGGCGCTCTGGAACCTCGGCGTCGTCGCGCTGGTCCTGCTGCTCGACCGGCGACTGCGGCTGGGCCGGGGCCGGGCCTTCGCGGTGTACGTGATGGGTTACACCGTCGGCCGGTTCTGGATCGAGCTGATGCGCACCGACGACGCCAACACGATCCTCGGCCTGCGGCTCAACGTCTGGACCTCCGCGTTGGTCTTCCTCGGCGCGTTGATCTACTTCGTCCGGGTACGCGGCCCGCGGGAGTTCCTGATCCCGATCGGTGTCGCCGCGGCGCCCGGCCCGGTCGGTGCCGGTGGGGACGTCTCCCAGGTGGACCTCTCGGCGCGGGAAGCCGGTGCCGCGGCCGCCGCCCCGCAGGGCTACCGGGTGGTCGACGAGCAACAGTTCCGCGCGTACCAGGAGACCGGTGCGGTTCCCGACGAGAAGTCCGGGCAGCCGGCGGCCGAGGCGGCCCCGACCGATCCGGACGACCCGGACGACCCGACGGGTCCCGGTGACGCGTCCGGCGTGGCCGGGACCGAGGTGACCGGTGCCGAGGCGGACGGAACGGCCCCCGCCAAGGGCGGCACCGGTCCGCGCACCGAACGCGACAGCTGAGCGGGGGAGCGGCGGCGATGCGCAGCGCGGTGGTCGTCGGGGCCGGACTCGGCGGCCTCGCGGTGGCCGGCGCGTTGTCCGGCTCCGGCTGGCAGGTGACCCTCCTGGAACGGGCCGACCGGGTCCGCCCGGAGCCGACGGCCGTCGTGCTCTGGCCGAACGGGGTACGCGCGCTGCGGGCGCTCGGTCTCGACGCCGCCCTCGCGGCGATCTCGACCCCGCTGCCCGACGGTGGGGTCCGTCGGCCGGACGGGCAGTGGCTGGTGCAGCCCCGTCCGGCGTCGGCGGAGCGGACGCCGCTGGTCGCGCACCGGGAGGACCTGTACGACGCGTTGATCGCCGCCCTCGGTGACCGGGTGGACCTGCGGACCGGGGTGACGATCCGCTCGGTGCGGGCCGAGCCGGGCGAGCGGCCGGTGGTCGGCGACGGGCGGCAGACGTTCACCGCGGATCTGGTGGTCGCCGCGGACGGCACGGACAGCGTGCTCCGTCGGCAGCTCGCACCCGCCACCGGTGTGGTCAGCTCGGGCTGCGTCACCTGGGCGGCGGTGGTCCCCTGGTACCAGGTGCCACCGGCGGTGGCGGACCGTCCGGCCGGTGGCGAGGTGCTCGGGGCCGGCTACCGTTTCGTGTCGGCGCCACTGGGCCGGCACTCCTCGACCGGGCGGGGCGGCGTCCACTGGATCGCCACGGCGGCCGGAGCACCCCGGCCGGAGCCGCCGGAGACCCAGCTCACCCTGCTGCGGCGCTGGTACGCCGGCTGGCCCGAGCCGGTCGCCGGGCTGCTCGCCGCCACCGATCCGGCGGCCCTGGTCCAGCGCGAGATCCGTGAACTGCGCCCGCTACCACGCACGTACGCCTTCCCCGCCGGGCCGGGCGGGGTGGTCCTGCTCGGCGACGCCGCGCACGCCATGCCCCCGCACCTGGGTCAGGGGGCGTGTCTGGCCTTCGAGGACGCGGCCACCCTGCAGAGCCTGGCCCGGGAGCTCAGCCTCCCGGACACGCTCACCGCGTACGACCGGGCCCGTCGGTCCCGGGCGGCGACGGTGGTGCGGCAGACCCGCCGGATGTCGGCGGTGCTGCAGACCCGGGGCCGGCTCGCGTTGCGGGCCCGGGACGCCGCCCTCGGTGCGGTCACCCCCCGGTTGCTGGGCCGGGCCGCCACGGTGGCGGAGCGGTGGCGTCCACCACAGTGACCCCCGGGTGGTCCTCCCGGCGTGACCTGCCGGACGGTGCGGTAGCCGTCCGGCGTCGCGCCGGCAACCGTGCCGCGTGCGGCGGCGTCGGCGGGCTCGGGGTCAGCCGACCAGGGCGGCGGGTTCGGCCAGGCAGGCGGTGCCGATCCGGCGGAACCCGACCCGTAGGTAGATCCGGGCGACCTCCGGAGCGCCGGCGCTGAGGAAGATCAGCTCGGTGCCGGCGGCCCGCAGCGCGTGGGCCAGGGTCGCGGTCACCGCCGCCCCCAGGCCCCGTCGGCGGGCCGAGGGCAGGGTGGCCACCCCGGCGATCTCGGCCACGTCCCCGACCCGCATGGCGATCCCGCTGGCCAGTGCCCCCTGGCCGGGGACCTCCGCGAGCGCGGACAACCGCCGTCCGTCGGCGACCCGGACCGCCTCCTCGTCCAGGGCGGCCACCTCCAGCTCGATCCGCGCGGCCTCCCGCTCGGCCGGCCCGGCCGGGCCCGGGGCCGTCCCGGTGGCCGCGAAGCCCACCGCGGCCACCGCCCGGCGGGTGGCCACGTCGGCGGCGAAGTCCGGTGCCGTGGGCGTCAACAACCGCACCGGTACGTCGCTGAGCGTGCCCGGATCGGGCAGTGCCGCCGGGTCGAGCACCATCAGCGGGGCCTCCAGCACGTCCAGCCCCGCCGAGCGGGCCACCGCGAGCAGGTCGGGATGCTGCTCGTGCACCCACTCGAAGGCCTCGGGCAGCCCCAGGGCGCGCTGCCGCTGGCGTACGCTGGTGATGTCGGCCAGCGACGCCGGCTCGGTGGCACCGGGTCGGGGCCGCGCGTAGAACGGCCACCCTGGGCCTTCCCGGACAAAGAGCACCAGGCCGCCATGCTCCTCGGCACGGGCGGCATCCCGGGGCACCGCGTCGTAGAAGGATTCAAGGCGGTCGAAGAGTGCGGCGGGTACGGAATCCACCGCGCGAGACTACCTGTCCCACGTACTGGAAGTGTGATCAATCTGCACTGGCCTTGCGCGGCAGCCCCTAACGTAGACTCAATAGACCCCGCAGGGCCGACGTCGTCCCGACCGTGATCAGCACCTGAGTGACGACAGGAGACCCGGTGGTTTTCCCGTACCCTCTCGACCCGCCGCGCCCCGCCACCTCGGCCGGGCTGTACGACCCGGCCCAGGAGCACGACGCGTGCGGTGTGGCCTTCGTGGCGGACCTGCACGGCCGACGCTCCCACCAGGTCGTCGCCGGCGGTCTCGGTGCGCTCTGCCGGCTCGACCACCGGGGTGCCCGGGGCGCGGAGCCGAACACCGGCGACGGCGCCGGGATCATGATCCAGGTGCCGGACGCCTACCTGCGTGAGGTGGTCGACTTCCCGCTGCCGCCCGCCGGCGAGTACGTCACCGGGTTGGTCTTCCTGCCCGACGACGACGCGGCCGAGGCCCAGGCCCGCCGGGTGGTCGACAAGTACGCCCTGGTCGAGGGGGCCGACCTGCTCGGTTGGCGGGACGTCCCGACCAACCCCGAGGGGTTGGGTGAGACCGCCCGGACGGCGATGCCCCGGGTCCGGCAGGTCTTCCTCGCCGCGCACCGGCTGACCGGCTCCCCGGGTGGCCCGGCGGGTTCGCCGTTGTCCGGCATCGACCTCGACCGGGTGGCGTTCTGCCTGCGCAAGCAGGTCGAGCGGGAGACCGCCGAGCGGGGCGTGCCGGCGTACTTCCCGTCGCTGTCCGGCCGGACGATGGTCTTCAAGGGCATGCTCACCCCGGACCAGCTGCCGGAGTTCTTCCCCGACCTGACCGACGAGCGGGTCACCAGCGCGATCGCCCTGGTGCACTCCCGGTTCTCCACCAACACCTTCCCGTCCTGGCCGCTGGCGCACCCGTACCGGCTGATCGCGCACAACGGCGAGATCAACACCATCCGGGGCAACCGCAACTGGATGCAGGCCCGCGAGGCGCTGCTGCGCAGCCCGAACATTCCGGGCAACATCCGCCGGCTCTTCCCGGTCTGCACCCCCGCCGCCAGCGACTCGGCCAACTTCGACGAGGTGCTGGAGCTGCTGCACCTGGCCGGCCGGAGCCTGCCGCACGCGGTGCTGATGATGATCCCGGAGGCCTGGGAGAACGATCCGGACATGCGGCCGGACAAGCGGGCCTTCTACCGCTTCCACGCCAGCCTGATGGAGCCGTGGGACGGGCCGGCCTCGGTCGCCTTCACCGACGGTGAGATCGTCGGCGCGGTGCTGGACCGCAACGGGCTGCGCCCGGGCCGCTGGTGGCGTACCAGCGACGGGCTGGTGGTGCTGGGCAGCGAGGCGGGCGTGCTCGACCTCGACCCGGCCACCGTGGTCGCCAAGGGGCGGCTGCAGCCCGGCCGGATGTTCCTGGTCGACACGGTCAACGGGCGGATCGTCCAGGACTCCGAGATCAAGGCCGAGCTGGCCGCCGCCGAGCCGTACGCCGACTGGCTGCACGCCGGCCTGATCGAGCTGGACGACCTGCCCGCCCGCGAGCACACCGTCTTCACCCACGACTCGGTGCGGCGTCGGCAGCAGACCTTCGGCTACACCGAGGAGGAGCGCAAGATCCTCTTGGCGCCGATGGCGCGTACCGGTGCCGAGCCGATCGGCTCGATGGGCACCGACACCCCGATCGCCGCCCTGTCGCAGCGGCCCCGGCTGCTCTACGACTACTTCCACCAGCTCTTCGCCCAGGTCACCAACCCGCCGCTGGACGCCATCCGGGAGGAGCTGGTGACCAGTCTGGCCTCGACCATCGGGCCGGAGGGCAACCTGCTCGACCCCTCCCCGGCGAGCTGCCGGCAGATCGTGCTGCCGCACCCGGTGATCGACAACGACGAGCTGGCCAAGATCCTCTCCATCGACGAGGACGGCGACCTGCCCGGCTTCAAGGCCGTCCGGGTCTCCGGCCTGTACCGGGTCCGCGACGGCGGTCCGGGGATCCGGGCCCGGCTCACCGAGATCTGCCGGCACGTCTCCGAGGCCATCGAGGACGGGGTACGCATCCTGGTGCTCAGCGACCGGGACTCCAACTCCCGGTTGGCCCCGATCCCGTCGCTGCTGCTCACCGCCGCCGTCCACCAGCACCTGGTCCGGGAGCAGACCCGGACCCAGGTCGCGTTGATCGTCGAGTCCGGCGACTGCCGCGAGGTGCACCACGCCGCCGTGCTGATCGGGTACGGCGCGGCGGCGGTCAACCCGTACCTGGCCTTCGAGTCGGTGGAGGACATGATCTCCACCGGCGCGTTGCCGGGGGTCGAGCCGCGCACGGCGGTCCGCAACTACGTCAAGGCGCTCGGCAAGGGTGTCCTGAAGATCATGTCGAAGATGGGCATCTCGACCGTCTCCTCGTACTGCGGGGCGCAGGTCTTCGAGGCCGTCGGCCTGGACGGCCGGCTGGTCGACCGCTACTTCCGGGGCACCCCGAGCACCATCGGCGGGATCGGGCTGGCCGAGATCCACACCGAGGTCGCCGCCCGGCACTCGCGCGCCTGGCCGGCGCCGGGCGTCGAGGCGCCCACCCGGCTCCAGGTCGGCGGCGAGTACCAGTGGCGCCGCGAGGGCGAGCTGCACCTGTTCAACCCGGAGACGGTCTTCCTGCTCCAGCACGCCACCCGCAGCCGCCAGTACGACGTGTTCCGCCAGTACACCACCAAGGTCGACGAGCTGGCCGCGCACACCGGCTCGCTGCGTGGGCTGTTCAGCCTCCGGACCGGCGTCCGCCCGGCGGTGCCGATCGAGGAGGTCGAGCCGGCCAGCGAGATCGTCAAGCGGTTCGCCACCGGCGCCATGTCGTACGGGTCGATCTCGGCCGAGGCGCACGAGAGCCTGGCCGTGGCGATGAACCGCCTCGGCGGCAAGTCCAACACCGGCGAGGGCGGCGAGGACGTCGACCGGCTGCACGACCCGGCCCGGCGCAGCGCGGTCAAGCAGATCGCCAGCGGCCGGTTCGGGGTGACCAGCGAGTACCTGGTGAACGCCGACGACCTGCAGATCAAGATGGCCCAGGGTGCCAAGCCCGGCGAGGGTGGGCAGCTGCCCGGCAACAAGGTGTGGCCGTGGATCGCCCGGACCCGGCACGCCACCCCCGGCGTCGGCCTGATCTCCCCGCCGCCGCACCACGACATCTACTCGATCGAGGACCTCGCCCAGCTCGTGCACGACCTCAAGTGCGTCAACCCGGCCGCCCGGGTGCACGTCAAGCTGGTCAGCGAGGTCGGCGTCGGCACCGTCGCGGCGGGCGTGGCCAAGCTCAAGGCCGACGTCATCCTGATCTCCGGGCACGACGGCGGCACCGGCGCGTCCCCACTCAACTCCCTCAAGCACGCCGGCACCCCGTGGGAGCTGGGCCTGGCCGAGGCGCAGCAGACGCTGCTGCTCAACAAGCTGCGCGACCGGGTCACCGTGCAGGTCGACGGCCAGCTCAAGACCGGCCGGGACGTGCTGGTCGCGGCGTTGCTCGGGGCCGAGGAGTTCGGCTTCGCCACCGCACCGCTGATCGTCGCCGGCTGCGTGATGATGCGCGTCTGCCACCTGGACACCTGCCCGGTCGGCATCGCCACCCAGAACCCGGTGCTGCGGGAACGCTTCACCGGCAAGCCCGAGTTCGTGGAGAACTTCTTCCTCTTCCTCGCCGAGGAGGTCCGGGGTTACCTGGCGGAGCTGGGGCTGCGCAGCATCGACGAGGCGATCGGCCGGACCGAGCTGCTCGACGTCGCCCCGGCGGTGGACCACTGGAAGGCCAAGGGCCTGGACCTGGGCCGCGTACTGCACCTGCCGGAGCTGCCCGAGGGGGCCTCCCGCCGGGGGATCCGCGCCCAGGACCACGGCCTGGCACTGGCCCTGGACAACGAGCTGATCGCGCTGGCGCAGCCGGCGCTCACCGACCGGCAGCCGGTCCGGGTCGAGGTGGCGGTGCGCAACGAGCACCGCAGCGTCGGCGCGATGCTCGGCGGCGAGGTGACCCGCCGCTTCGGCGGGGCCGGCCTGCCCACCGACACCATCGAGTTCGTGCTGCGCGGCACCGCCGGGCAGTCCTTCGGCGCGTTCCTGCCCGCCGGGGTCACCCTGCGGCTGCACGGCGACGCCAACGACTACGTCGGCAAGGGCCTCAGCGGCGGGCGGCTCGTCGTCCGCCCGGACGCCGCCGCGCCGTTCGTCGCCGGCACGGCCGGGCCGGGGGAGCGGGCCGAGGACCAGATCATCGCCGGCAACACCATCCTGTACGGGGCCACCGCCGGCGAGCTGTTCCTGCGTGGCCGGGTGGGCGAGCGGTTCGCGGTGCGCAACTCCGGTGCCGTGGCGGTGGTCGAGGGGGTCGGTGACCACGGCTGCGAGTACATGACCGGCGGCACCGTGGTGGTGCTCGGCGCGACCGGCCGCAACTTCGCCGCCGGCATGTCCGGTGGCACCGCGTACGTCTGGCGGTTGGATCGTCGCCGGGTCAACGCCGAGCTGGTCGACCTGGCCCCGCTGCGCGACGCCGAACGCACCGAGCTGCACGAGCTGGTCCAGCGGCACTTCGCCGAGACCGACTCGGCGGTCGCCGAGGAGTTGCTCAAGCGCTGGCCGGAGGCGGTGGAGGAGTTCACCGCCGTGGTACCCCGGGACTACCGCCGGGTGATGGAGATCATGCAGGCCGCCGAAGCCGCCGGCCAGAACGTCGACGACGCGGTGATGAGCGCGCTGGCGGCGACAGCTGCCCCGGCGGCGCCGTCCGACGCGTCCGTACCGCCCGCGTCGCCGGCGGTGGCCCAGGAGGTGGCTCGTGCCTGACCCGAACGGTTTCCTGCGCTACGACCGGCGGCTGCCGGCCCGCCGCCCGGTGCCGGTGCGGATCAGTGACTGGCGTGAGGTGTACCCGCCGGCCGGCGCGGAGCTGATCCGCGAGCAGGCCACCCGGTGCATGGACTGCGGCATCCCGTTCTGCCACGAGGGGTGCCCGCTGGGCAACCGCATCCCGGACTGGAACGACCTGGTCCGTACCGACGCCTGGGACGCGGCGGTGGACTCGCTGCACGCCACCAACAACTTCCCGGAGTTCACCGGGCGACTCTGCCCGGCGCCCTGCGAGGCCGCCTGCGTGCTGGGTATCGGTGGTGGTGAGCCGGTGACCATCAAGCAGGTCGAGGTGGAGATCGCCAACGCGGCGGTCGAGCGGGGCCTGCTCGCCCCGCAGCCGGTGCCGGCCCCGACCGGCCGCCGGGTCGCCGTGGTCGGCTCCGGACCGGCCGGCCTGGCCGCCGCCCAGCAACTGGTCCGCGCCGGCCACGCCGTCACCGTCTTCGAGCGTGACGACGCCCTCGGTGGGCTGCTGCGCTACGGCATCCCCGACTTCAAGCTGGAGAAGGAGCACATCGATCGGCGGCTGGCCCAGCTCGCCGCCGAGGGTGTGCAGTTCCGCACCGGGGTCGAGGTCGGCGTGGACGTCACCGCCCGGCAGCTGCGCGCCGAGTACGACGCGGTGCTGCTGGCCTGCGGCGCGCTCGCCGGCCGGGACACCCCGGCGACGCCGGGACGGGCGCTGCGGGGCGTACACCAGGCGATGTCGCACCTGGTCGCGGCCAACCGGGTGGTCGCCGCCGCGGGCGGCGGCGGTTCGGCGACGGCCGCCGGTGGCGGCAGACCGGCCACCGCGGTGCTGCCCGACGGCACCCCGATCGACGCCGCCGGTAAGCACGTCGTGATCATCGGCGGTGGTGACACCGCCGCCGACTGCCTCGGTGTCGCCCACCGGCAGGGCGCGGCCGGGGTGTACCAGCTCGACCTCTACCCGGAGCCGCCGAGCGCCCGGGACGCCGCCCGCGACCCCTGGCCGACCTGGCCGTGGGTGCTGCGCAGCTACCCGGCGCACGAGGAGGGCGGCGAGCGGGTCTTCGCCGCGGCCGTGCAGGAGTTCGTCGACGACGGCACCGGCCAGGTCCGGGCGGTCCGGATCGCCGAGGTGACCGTGGAGAAGCGCGCCGGCCAGCGCATCGTCACCCCGGTACCCGGCTCCGAGCGGGAGCTGCCGGCGGACCTGGTGCTGCTGGCGATCGGCTTCGAGGGCACCGAACGGCAGCCGCTGCTGCAACAGTTCGGGGTGACCCGCAACGCCCGGGGCGCCCTCGACGCCCGGCCGGACTGGCAGACCGCCGCCGACGGGGTCTTCGTCGCCGGTGACATGCACCGGGGCGCGTCCCTGATCGTCTGGGCCATCGCCGAGGGGCGGGCGGCAGCCGCCGCCATCCACGCCCACCTCGGCGGGCACGGTCGGCTGCCGGCTCCGGTCGACCCGGCCGCCCAGCCGCTGGCCGCCCGCTGACCGGCACCCACCCGCGACCTACGGACCCGCTCCGCCGGTGACCACCGGCGGAGCGGGTCCGCGCCCGTCACACCTCACCCGGCCGGCCGGGACGGCTCGCCGGCCGGTCGGGACGGTTGTCCGGCGGGTCGGGACGGTTGTCCGGCGGGCGGGGTGGGCTACCCGGCGGCTGGGGACGGCTGCCCGGCCGGTGGGGTGGGTGGCAACGGCAGGGGCAGGCCGGGCAGGCCGTCGATGCTGGTCCCGACGTGCTCCTTGGCGGTGAAGTAGGCGTCCAGCGACTCGTCGTCCTCCCGGCCGAAGCGCCGTGCGTGCAGGTCGCGGTCGGCCTGGTAGGTCATCAGCGGTACGGCGTACCCGCAGGTGTCGCGGATCAGCTCGGCGTGCACCACGATGATCGCCCGGTGCCCGTGCCGGGCGGGGTCGATGTGCGGGAAGTGGGCGAGCAGGTCCGGCCAGCGTGGATCGTCGCGGAACACCGGCTCGCCCCGACCGTGGATCCGGACGATGTTCGGCGGGCCGTCGAAGGCGCACCACATCAGCGTGATCCGGCCGTTCTCCCGCAGGTGGGCGACGGTCTCGGCGTTGCTGCCGGCGAAGTCCAGGTAGGCGACGGTGTGTTCGTCGAGGACGGCGAACGAGCCGGCCAGCCCCTTGGGGGACAGGTTGACCGTGCCGTCGGCGGCCAGTGGCGCGGTCGCGGTGAAGAAGATCGGCTGCGCCTCGACGAAGGCGCGCAGCCGCCCGCTGATGCTGTCGTACGTCTTGCCCATGACACTCCCCGTGGTCTCCGGACGCGGACCGGTGGGCCCGCCACCTCAGACATCATCCCAGGTCGGCTATTCCCTCGATGGAAATGTTTCGATAGCATTACCGCTCGGTAACCACCGACCCCTTCGGCCACGCGCGCGGCTTCGAGGATCCACCACCCCCTGTCCGTGGAGGTCCGTCCATGCCCCACCGCCCGCTGGCCCGCGCCCTCACCGCGCTGGTAGCCCTGCTCACCGCCGTCGTCGGCGCGTTCCTCGTCCCCGGCACCGCCCAGGCAGCCGCGGCCGTCAACTACGTAGCCCTCGGCGACTCGTACTCCTCCGGGGTGGGCGCCGGCCCGTACGACCTCTCCGGCTGTCTGCGCAGCCAGAAGTCGTACGCCCCGCTCTGGGCCGCCGCCAACTCGGTGGACAGCTTCACGTTCCCCGCCTGCGGCGGCGCGGTCACCGACGACGTGCTCGGCAAGCAGGTCAACTCACTGAGCACCAGCACCACCCTGGTGACCATCACCATCGGCGGCAACGACGCCGGATTCGTCGACGTCATCACCAGCTGCCGGTTCGGCAGCACCTCGTCCTGCACCAGCGCCGTCGACGGGGCGAAGGCCTTCATCACCGGCACGCTGCCCGCCCGACTGGACCGCACCTACGCCGCCATCAAACAGCGGTCCCCGAACGCCCGGCTGATCGTGCTCGGCTACCCGCGACTGTTCGAGACCGGCTCCTGCGGGCTGCTGGCGATGAGCACCTACAAGCGCACCATCCTCAACGAGGCCGCCGACGTCCTGGCCTCGGTCACCGCCGCGCGGGCCGCCGCCGCCGGAGCCACCTTCGCCGACACCCGTCCCCAGTTCACCGGGCACGGCGTCTGCGCGGCCGACCCGTGGATCCGGGACGTCACCGGGGTCATCGAGGCGTACCACCCGAACGCCGCCGGCTACCGCGACGGCTACCTGCGCGCCCTCACCACCGTCACCGGCTAGGCACGGGTAAGGAAGGGCCCCTTGTTAACGCCTTTGGTAGAGAAGGGCACCCCTCTCACCGCTGGGTCGTTAACAAGGGGCCCTTCCTTACCTTGGGCGTGGGGTGGGGTCCCTTGCGGACTGGGCGGGTCCGCGTCGGTCCGTTAGGGTTCGCGGGGGACCGGACCACAAGCGACGTGGGGAGCAGTGGGTGGGCAGGCTCGCTTCGGCGTACGGGCAGGCGATCACGGCCCACCGGCAGGCCCGGCAGCGGTTGGCCGCCGCCCGCCGGATGCTCGCCGACCAGCCACCTGTGGCCGGCGACGGCAGCGCCGACCTGGTGGCCCGGCTGGCCCGGCTCGGTGCCGCGCTGGGCACCCCGTCGCCCGGGCAGACCCCGCTGGGCACCAGCTTCGCCCCGGTACGCGTCGGCGCCGCGCAGACCCCCGACGGCGAGTTCCCGGCGCTGGCGCCGCTGGGCGGTGGCCATCACCTGACGGTGGACGTCGACGCCCGCGACGCCCGGGTCGGCGCGCTGCTGCGGGCGGTGGTGCTGCGCCTGCTGGCCACCGCCCCGCCCGGCTCGGTGCGGGTGTGGGGCATCGACACCGCCGCCCTGGGCGCGACCTTCGCCCCACTGCGTCCCCTGGTCGACGCCGGGGTGCTGGCCGCACCGGCGATCACCGAGGCGGAGGTGGCCGCCGGCCTGGACGGGGCCGAACGGCACGCCCGCGACGCCCGGCACGCCGAGCCCGGCCGGGCGGAGCTGCTGCTGGTGGTCGCCGCGTCGACGTTGCCGCCGCGGGAGTTCGCCCGGCTGGCCGCGCTCACCCACGCCGGCCCGGCCGCCTCGGTCTGCGTCCTGGTGGCCGGCCATCCCCGGCAGGCCCCCGGTGAGCCGCCACCGCCGCTGGGCAGCACCACCTGGCTGCGGCTCGACGAACGCTGGGCGTACCTGGGCGATCCGCCGGGCCGGCCGTACAGCGTGGACGGTACGGGGTTGGCCGCCCCGGTACGCCTCGACGGCGATCCGCCGGCCGCCTCGGTGCACGCCCTGGCCGAGCACCTCGCGGCGGCCACCCGTCGGCAGGGCGCGCTGACCTTCACCGATCTGCTGCCGCCGCGCCGGTGGGCCGAGTCCGCCGGCCCCGGGTTGCGTACCGTCATCGGCCGGGCCGGCCGGGAGCAGGCCACCGTCGGTTTCGACGACACCACCCCGCACTGGCTGGTCGGCGGGCGGACCGGGGCGGGCAAGACGGTCTTCCTGATCGACGTCCTCTACGGTCTCGCCGCCCGCTACCCGCCCGCCGAGTTGCAGCTCTACCTGCTCGACTTCAAGGAGGGCGTCAGCTTCACCGACTTCGTGCCGACCGGCCGGGACCCGTCCTGGCTGCCGCACGCCCGCGCGGTCGGCATCGAGAGCGACCGGGAGTACGGCGTGGCCGTGCTCCGGGAGCTGCGCCGGGAGTTGAACCGGCGGGCCGCCGCGCTGAAACGCCACGGCGTCACCAAGCTCGCCGACCTGCCCCGCGACAACCCGGTACCCCGGATCGTGGCGGTGATCGACGAGTTCCACGTGCTGCTGGCCGGCAACGACGCGGTGGCCCGCGAGTCGGTGGACCTGCTGGAGGAGTTGGCCCGCAAGGGCCGCTCGTACGGCGTACACCTGGTGTTGGCCAGCCAGAGCACCGGTGGCATCGAGGCCCTCTACGGCCGGGCCGAGGCGATCTTCGGGCAGTTCCCGTTGCGGGTGGCGCTGCCTGGCGGTTCCGGGGTGCTGGCGGCGACGAACGACGCCGCCGGGGCGTTGCCGATCGGCTCGGCGGTGCTCAACACCGCCGCCGGTGAGGTCGGCGCGGACACCGTGGTCCGGTTCCCCGACGCGCACGCCGACGCCGCCGCGCTGGCCACCCTGCGCCACGAGCTGTGGCAGGACCGCCCGGCGGGCTCGCGACCACCCGCGGTCTTCCGGGGGTACGAGGCGGCGCACGTCGAGGACGATCCCACCTTCGCCGGGTTGCGCCCGGGTGGCCGGCGGCCGCTGGCCCTGGTCGGCCGGACCGTCGACGTCGACGGGACCACCGCCCTGTTCACCATGGACGCCACCCCCGGCCGGCACCTGGCCGTGGTGGGTACCGCGGTGACCGGCGCGGACGTGCTGCGCGCGGCGACGCTGAGCCTGGCCCGGCAGCACACCCCCGGCAGCGCGCGGTTCCTGGTCGTCCCGCTCGTGGCCGCCGCCGACGAGGCGGCCGACGAGACGATCGCGGAGCTGACCGCCGCCGGACACCTCGTCGAGCAGCTCGACGCCGCCGGGCTGCGCGAGCGGATCAGCAGCCTCACCGAGCCACCCGCGGATGCGTCCGCTCCGCCCGCCGGACCGTCCGCACCGCCGGATGCGTCCGCCGGTCCACCAGCGGAGGTCGCCGCCAGCGCGGTGGGGCGGACGTACCTGGTGGTGTTCGGGGTGGACGCTGCCGGCGGGGCGCTGGGCCGCAGCGACCCGGGCAGCTTCCGCAGCGGCTACGACGACCTGCGCACCCTGTTGCGCCAGGCCCCCGGCCACGGGGTGCATCTGCTGGGCTGGTGGCGGGGCCTGCGTCGGCTCTCCGAGGACATCGGCGGTACGCAGAACCGCGACGACGTGGCCTGCCTGGTCGCGCTGAACGTGCCGGGCGGCGAACTCGGCCTCTACCTCGGCATGCACCAGCTGAGCTACACCCCCCGACCGGGTCGGGCGTTGCTGGTGGACCGGCACGACCAGCGGATCCGGCTGATCGTGCCGTTCCTGCGTCCCGGGCACGAGCTGGACGAGGAGGGGCAGTGAACGGGTCCTACGGGCGTGGTGAGGTAGCGGCGTGAGCAGCTTCGACGACTACGTGGCGCTGGCCCGGGAGCTGTCCGAGCGCCGCCGGGCCGGGCAGCGGGACGCCGCCGCCGACACCGAACGCCGCCGTGGCCTGCACGCCGCCGCCGACCAGCTCGACCACCGGCTCGCCGGCCAGGCGCAACGCCTGGAGCAGCTCGGCCGCACGATCGACGTCCCGCCACCCCCGTACCCGCCGGCCGACGCCGTGCCACCAGCTGCCGGACCGGCACCGGCCGGCACCGCGACGGCGGCGGGTGGACCGGCAGCGGGCGGTTGGCCGGACCAGGCCGGCGCAGCGGCACCCGCCGGGAGCGCGGGGTACGCCGGTGCCGGACCGGTGCCGGTGGCTGGCGGCGGCGCAGCCGCCCTGCCAGGGCGGTCGGGGGTCGGGGCGTACCCGGATCGGCAGGCGGGGCCGACGGCGGGTGGGCTGCCGGCGACGGTGGACCCGGCGGTGCCGGCGCAGCGGGCGGCGGCGGCCGAGCCGGGCGCGGAGCTGGAGCTGGCGCGGCGGCTCGCCGACGACGCCGACCGGTACGGCCAACAGGCCGAGACGCTGGCCCACCAGCCGGCGTTGCTGCCCGGCTGGTCGCCACTGGCGCGGGCGCTGGCCGTCTACACCGCCTGCGCGTCGGTCGGGGTGCTGGTCATGCTGATGCTGGTGGTCGCCTCCGGCGTCGGCCTGGTCGACGGCTTCACCCTGGGCGCGTGGATGTGCGCGGGGCTGCCCGCGTTGTCGTTCTTCGCCGGGTACCTGATCCTCGGCCAGTGGGGGAGCCCGGCGCTGCACGCCGGTACCGGCAGCCGGTACGTCCACTTCGGCTTCCTGATCTGCTTCGTGCTGGTGCCGGTCGCCTACTGCGCCTACCTGGTGCTGGTCCGCACCCTGCGCTGAGTGGTGCCGGGTCCGCACCCTGCGGTGGTCGGCGGGCCGGGTCAGCCGGCCAGCCGGGCGACCTCGTCGGCGACGCCCCAGGCCAGGGTCACTCCGGCGCCGCCGTGGCCGTAGGCGTGTACCAGCCGCTGACCGGGCACCCCGGTCGAGGTCGACTCCACCCGGGGGCCACCGTGCCGGGCCGGCCGCAACCCGATCCGCTCGCCGAGCACCCGCGCCGAGGCCAGCTCCGGCACCAGCTCCACACAGCGGCGACGGATCGCGGCGGCGGTCTCCGGCTCGGCGTCCAGGTCCGCGCGGCCGGGCTGGTAGGTGCCGCCGAGCACCACGTCGTGCCGGCGCGGATGCACGTAGGTGATGCCGCGCGGGTCGTCCTCGTCGCGTACCGAGGTGGTCAGGCCGGGGTTGGCCACCAGCACGATGTGCCCGCGCACCGGGTACACCGCCGGGTCCGCCGCCAGCCGGCCGGCGGCCAGCCCGGTCGCGTTGACCACCGTCGCCACGCCGGCCGAGGTGGCCGGGTCCACGAAGGCGTCGGCCAGCCGGGCGACCCGGTGCCGCAACACCCGGCCGCCGGCGGCGGAGATCCGCTCCCGCAACCACCCGAGGTACGGCGACATCTCCACCGTCGGCGCGGTGAACCGCAACTGCGCCCGGTACGGCGGTGCCGCCGGCCGCACCACCAGGTCGCCGGTCGCCTCGGACCACCACGGCAGCTCGACCGGCCCGTGGCGCAGCAACATCCGGGTGGGCCGGAGCACCACCCCGGGTACGCCCTCGGCGGCCTGGCGGGTCAACGTCGCGTAGGTCCGACGTGCCCAGTCCAGCACCCGGGGATCCGGGTCGGTGTGGGTCGGGTACCAGACGGCCGCGGCGACCGTGGAGACGGTCCGCTCCGGGTCGTCGGCGGCCAGCACGGTCACCCGGGCACCCCGCTCCTGCAGCCGTACGGCGGCGGTCAGCCCGATGATCCCGCCCCCGACCACCACCACATCGATCGGTCCCATCCACCCGGCCTTCCCCTGTGGTCCGCCGCAGTCCTGGACATTCTCCGCTCGTGAGGTCCGGTCAGGACGGTAAGTGTCCACGATCCACATGGGAGGGGGAGCGAGCTCGTTCCGGGTCAGTCGGGCCCGGTGTCGTGCTCCTGGCCGGGCTCGGACAGACAACCCAGCCAGAGCCGGTACGCCTCGGGCGCGCTGTGGGCGGCCTGGCGGGCCAGCCGGTACTCGCTCATCGCCCGCTCGGCGTTGCCGTGTTCGGCGGCGAGGCGGGCCAGGTCGAAGTGGCTGCCGACGAAGGCCGCCAACCGCCTGAGATGCTCGGCGGCGACGAGCCGGGCACCGGTCTCCGCCTCCGTGGTCGTGCCGGTGGCCCCACCCGTGGTGCCGTTGGCGGATCCGCCGGTGGCCCCGGTGGCGTTGCCACCCGTGGTCCCGTTGGCGGTTCCACCGGTGGCCGCGCCGGTGGCCGCCCCGGACAGCGGGGGCAGGTCCGTGGCGGTCAGGGTGGGAATCTCGTCGTCGACCGTGCCGACCTCGGCCGGTGCGCCGTGCCGGATCGCGCCCAGCCCGACCAGGGCGGTCAGGTCGTTGGTGAGGTGGTTGTTCAGGGTGGCGGCCAGCCGGTCGGTGGTGATCCGGACCTGCTCGTGGTCGGACTCGGTGAGCTGTGCGTCGAGGCGGAACGCCAGGTCGGCGAGGCTGTCGGAGACATCACGCAGGCTGTCGACGAGGAAGGTGATCTCGTCGTCGAGCCGTTCCAGTGCGGCGTCGGTCGGGCTGGGGTCGCTGTCTGGCATGGGCTCCCTCGGGTCTGTCCGGACCGCCGCTGTCGAGTGCTGATCCACACCCCCCATGGATCACGGTCGAAGGCTAGCCGATCCGAGTATCTGTCGGATACCCGATACCGCACCGGTCGGCAAAACTGAACGGCCGCTCATAATCTGCCGCGACCGCCGGCTGCCGGGCGAGTGTCGGGTGGGTGCCGTGCGGGTTCGGGTCCGTATCCCCGGTTGGGGGCGGTGTCGGCGGGGTACCAACGGCGGCGCTCGATCCGCCGGGTGCGTGACACCGCGTGCGAAGATCGGCCCGACGGTCGGTGGTCGACCGGCGGTGACCTGGAAAGACGAGGCTGAGATGGAGTTTCTGGCCAGTCCAGAGCTGTGGATCGCGTTCGCGACCCTGCTCTTGCTGGAGATCGTGCTGGGCATCGACAACGTCGTGTTCATCTCGATCCTGGCCGGGCGGCTGCCCGAACATCAGCAGGCCAGGGCGCGCACGATCGGGCTGTCGCTCGCCCTGATCACCCGCCTGCTGCTGTTGGCCTCACTGTCCTGGGTGATCGGACTGACCGCGCCGTTGTTCACGGTCCTCGGTCAGGAGATCTCCGGGCGTGACCTGATTCTGCTGCTGGGCGGGGCGTTCCTGCTCGGCAAGGCGACCTACGAGATCCACGAACACCTGGAGGGCTCCGACCACGGCGGCGCGGGCAAGAAGGCCGCCTCGTTCGGGTCGGTGATCGTGCAGATCCTCATCCTCGACGTGGTCTTCTCCCTGGACTCGGTGATCACCGCGGTGGGCATGGTCGACGAACTGTTCATCATGGTGGCGGCGGTGGTGATCGCGATGGTCATCATGCTCGTCTCGGTCGGCGTGATCAGCGACTTCGTCAACAAGCACCCCACGGTCAAGATGCTGGCCTTGTCGTTCCTGCTGCTCATCGGCGGCAGCCTGATCGCCGAAGGGCTCGACCAGCACATTCCCAAGGGCTACGTGTACGGCCCGATCGCGTTCTCGATCTTCGTCGAGTTCCTCAACCTGCGGGCCAAGTCCCGGCGCAAGCGCCAGGAGGCGACGCCGGTGCACCTGCACCCCACCTACGTCAAGGACGGTCAGCAGCGCGCCGGGGCGTCGACCGGGGCCGGGGCGTCGACCGGGCCGGCAACCGAGGCGTCGACGGAGGCTGAGCCGGTCAAGTGAGCCGACGGTGCCGCGCCGCACGCATCCCCTCGGGTACGTGCGGCGCGGCACCACCGGATCTGCGGGCCGCGCCGCACCGGCCGGCGGTCAACCGCGTTCGACGACGACGACCGGGATCTCCCGGTCGGTCTCCCGCTGGTACGTGGCGTACTGCGGAAAGACCCCCACCATCAGCTCCCACAGTCGCGGGCGCTCCGCGGCGGAGGCGGTGCGGGCCCGCCCGGTGAACCGCTCCGCTCCGATCTGGACACCCACCTCCGGATGCGCGTCGAGGTTCAGGTACCAGTGCGGGTGCCTGGCGGCGCCGCCGTTGGAGGCCACCAGCAGCACCCGGTCGCCGTCGCGGCCGTAGATCAGCGCCGTGCGGCGCAGCTTGCCCGAGGTACGCCCCCGGGTGGTGAGCAGCAACGAGTCGTACCCGTGGAACGTGGCGCCGTCCGCGCCGTCGGTGGCCAGGTACCGCCGGACGTGCTCGGCGACCCACCCGGTCGGACTCTCCTCGATCACTTCTTCGGTCAACGCGCCTGCTCCTTCCCCGATTCTCGGCAGCCTAGGCGCTCAGCCACCCGGCCGTGGGCCCCGCCGGGTAGGCCCGTCGGATGGACCGGGCCGGGCGAGCCGGGTCGGGTCGGTCCCGTCGGGAAACCCGGTTGCGTCGGACGTCGCGGTCCGCGACGCTCGCTCGATGAGTGTGATCATGACGCCGGAACAGCTGGCCGACCGTACCGCCCGCGCGGTCGACGCGGCGGTGCGCGCCGGGCGTACGCTCGGGCTCACCGTGACCGAGCCGAGGGTGCTGCACGACGTGTTCTCCGTCGTCGTCCACCTCGCTCCCGCGCCGGTCGTGGCCCGGGTGCTCACGGTGCTGCCGCACTACGCGGACCTGGCCGGCCAGGCCCGCCGGCAGCGCGCGGAGCTGGACCTGGCCCGGTGGCTCGCCGACCGGGGCACCCCGGTCATCCCGCCCAGCCCGCTCGTGCCCGCCGAGCCGGTCCAGTGCGACGGCCTGTCCATGACGTTCTGGCAGTTCGTCGCCGAGGACGCCGACCGGGAGCCCGACTACGTGGCCAACGCCGGTCGCGTCCCCGAACTGCACGCCGCGATGCGCGACTACCCGGGCGAACTGTCGTACCTGTCCGCTGCCGAGCCGAGGTTCATCGACGACGGCCTCGTCCGGCTGGCGGACCACCCCGACCTCATCGACCCGGCCGACCTGGACCGGGCGCGGCGGGAGTGGCAGATCCTCGGGCCGGTGGTTCGTGACCGCGCGACCTTCGCGCGCACCTTCCCGGGGATCGAACTCCAGCCCGTGCACGGCGACTGTCCGGCGGTGAACATCTTCCCCGGCGTCGACGGCGACCGGTACGCCGACTTCGAGATGGTCACGCTCGGGCCGGTCGAGTGGGACTTGGCCGGCGTCGGCCCCGACGGCGCGGCGGCCTACGACCGCGAGGCGCAACGCCGGGGCATGCGTCGGCTCGACCGGGACGTCCTGCGTTTCGTCGACGCCGTCGGGATGCTGCGGTTCGTGGCCGCCCTCGCCCTCGCGCCACAACTGCCCCTGCTGGCCGAGGCCGCCCGGACCCTCCCCGAGCAGTGGCGGCCGATGCCGTTCGCCGGCGGCCTCACCGGCTGAGGGGGCGTGCCGACCCGCTGGCCGTCCGCCTCAGCACCACAGCCCGACCCGTTTCGATGGGCGGTATGGGGCGGTTTAGTGCGGCGGCCAGTCGGGAACATGCAGCGTATGTCTATCTTGAGCAGGTTTCTGAAGCGGCGCAGGAGGAAGATCGAAGAGCAGCGCAACAGGGCTGTCGCCAGGGCGATGGCCAGTGGTGCCACCCCGCAGGAGGCCGCCGTCGCCGGCGACCGAGCCGCGAGCGGTATCAGCACCCACACCCGCCTCACGATGATGAACTCGATAAACAATTGATCGGTACGAGCGCCGGCCGGGACGACTCCGTCCCGGCCGTCGCCATGCGGACCGACTCCGTCCCGGCCGTCCGGGCCTACGGCGGTACCACCGTCACCGACCAGGCGCAGACCGTCACCGGCTGACCCGCACCGGTGGGCGGGGCTGCACACCCGCCCCGCCCACCGGTGCCCGGTGAGCGGGGTGCCCCGCTATACCGAAAGCGTTAACAAGGGGCCCTTCCTTACCGGGAGCGGGGGAGGCAGCACTTCTTGTACTTGCTGCCCGAGCCGCACCAGCAGGGCTCGTTGCGGCCGGGCGGCCAGGACACCGCGTCGGCCTGGTCGGCCAACCCGTCGGCGTAGTCGTCCAGGGTGTCCTCGTCGGCCGGGTCCCGGTCCCCGGCGGTGACGAACCCGGCGTACGCCTCGGCCGAGCCGGGGACCAGGGCGAGGCCGGGTACGCCCTCGCCGGCCAGCGCCACCAGCTCCCGTTCGACCCCGGTTCGGTGCTCGTCCCAGGTCCCGCCGAGCTGGTCGGCCAACTGGGGCCAGCGCAGCAGTAGGCCGTTGAACTCGTTCCGGGGCCAGTACAGCAGCCCGCTGGTCTCGGCGGCGGCCCGGTCGGCGGCCTGCTCGGCGGCGACGTCCAGCCGGTCGGCCAACTCGTCGAGGTCGTCGTGTCCGAGGTCCAGCTCGTGGCGGAGCCGGTGCCGCTGCCGGAGCAGCCCGAACAGCATCGCCGCCACCTGCTCCTGCTCGTCGCCGGTCAGGGTGTCGCCGCCGGGTTCCCGGGTGCGCGTGAGCAGCGTCCGGACCGCCTCGGTGAGCCACCGCTCGGCCAGGTCGGCCCGCCCGATCTCCTCCAGGACCTCGGTGACGTGGGTGGCGCCCGGCTCGGACTCCAGCAGCGGGCGCAGCTCGGTCAGCTCGGCCAGGGCCTCGTCCTCGCGACCGGTCAGGTGCAGTAGCCGGGCCCGGTCCGCGCGGGAGTCCAGCTCCGACTCGCCGGACGCCCGGTCCTCCACGATGCCCCGCTCGATCAACGCCAGGGCCCGGTCCAGGTCTTTCAGGTCCTCCTCGGCGATCCCGGCGGCCAGCGACAGGGCGTACCCACGGTCGCGTTCGTCGGCGATCCGGCCCTCGTCGACGGCCCGGACCAGCCGGTCGAGCAGCGCCTGCGGTTCCGCCCGGCCGGGATGCCCGTAGTGGCCGATGTCGTCGAGGTCGTCGGTGGTCAACACGTCGGGGGAAGTCATCAGCGCGTCCGTGGGAGTCGGCCGGAAGGGGACCACGCCAGCCTAACCAGCCCGACCGGGCCGACCCGCGTGACACGTCGGGCGGACCCGCGTCGGCGCAGGGGTGCCCGGCCGAACCTGGCCCGGCCGAAGTTCGCCGGCCCGTCGAAGCTGGCCCGCTCGAAGTTCGCCGGCCCGTCGAAGCTGGCCCGCTCGAAGTGGGCGTCGCGGCCGAACACCGCCCAGCGGAACAGGGCCAGGTCGGCGAAGCCGACCAGGCGGAAACCGGCGTACCCGAAGAACTCGACGTGGTCCATGGCCAGCGCCCGGCCGAAGCGGGGGCGTTCGGTGGCGTCGTGCTCGGCGGTGTCGGCCTGGGACTCCTGCTGGCGTCCGGTGGCCTCGGCGACCGCCTCGGCGTGCGTCTGCACCCGGTCGCGGTGGGCCCGGTCGTGCGCGGCCACCGTCTCCTGGTGCCGCTGGGCGCCCTCGGTGAGCCACTGCCGGCGCGCGGCCAGCAGGAACGCCATCCCGCCGCCGGTGCCGACGACCACGGTCAGGCCGGTACGGATCGCGTCGATGCGCAGCCCGGCCCGGGTGTCCGGTGCGGCGGCCCGGTCCGCCTCGGCCAGCAGCAGGTCCAGCACCAGCCAGCCGGCCCCGAGCGCCACCAGCAACCCGACCAGCGCCAGCCACCACGGCATCACCCGCAGTTCGTCGGTACGCCCCGTGCGCTCCACACCGGACAGGACGCCACCCGCCCACCCGGGTCGACGGGCCCCAGTCGAGCCGGCCGACCCGCTCCGCCGGATGGGGCGGCCGATCCGCCCTGCCCAGCCGGTCGGTGGTGAGAAGGGTGCCCCGCTAGACAGGATGCGTTAACAAGGGGCCCTTCCTTACCGTCAGGTGGCTTTGGCCAGGGCTTCGTACTCGTCGTCGGTGAGCTGCACCTCGGCGGCGGCCACGTTCTCCTCCAGGTGCGCCACCGAGGAGGTGCCCGGGATGGGGAGCATGACCGGCGAGCGGCGCAGCAGCCAGGCCAGCGCGAGCTGGGCGGGCGTCGCGCCGTGGGCGGTGGAGATGGCGTCCAGCGGCCCGCCCGGCTTGGCCAGGTTGCCGGTGGCGATCGGGAACCACGGGATGAACGCCAGGTCGTTGCCTTCGCAGTGCTCCAGGACCTCCTCGGCGGAGCGGTCGGCCAGGTTGTACAGGTTCTGTACCGACACGATCGGGGCGATCCGCCGGGCCGCCACGATCTGCTCCACGGTCACCTCGGAGAGGCCGATGTGCCGGATCTTGCCCTCCTGCCGCAGCAGCTCCAGCTCGCCGAGCTGGTCCTCCAACGGCACCTTGGCGTCGACCCGGTGCAGCTGGTACAGCCCGATGCTGTCCAGGCCGAGGTGGCGCAGGCTCAGCTCGCACTGCTGGCGCAGGTACTCCGGGCGGCCCACCGGGCGCCAGTCACCCGGGCCGGAGCGGGTCAGCCCGGCCTTGGTCGCGATCACCAGGTCGTCGGCGTACGGGTGCAGCGCCTCTTTGATCAACATCTCGGAGACGAACGGCCCGTACGAGTCGGCGGTGTCGATGAACGTCACCCCCAGTTCGTACGCCCGGCGCAGCACCCGGACCGCTTCCGCCGGGTCGCGCGGGTCGCCCCAGACCCCTGGGCCGGTGAGCTGCATGGCGCCGTAGCCGAGCCGGTCGACGGTCAGGTCGCCGCCGATCCGGTAGCTTCCGGCGGCCTTCGCGGGCTGTGCCATCAGGGGTACCTCGTTCCTCTACGTCACGTGACCAACGGGTCTTGATTCCCCCGACTGGGCCCTCGTCAACGTCCCACTACCCGATCGTGGCCGACGACACCCACCGGGCGGGCGGAATCCACCGTCGCCGCGGTGCCCGGCCGACCGGCCGTCCGCCGGGCGAGTACGCTCTGCGTCGCGGTCGCCGATGCCCGCGTCCGAGGCCCCCCGCGTGACACCGGACGACCACGAGTCCGTCGACCGGTCCTGGTACCCCGGGGTTGGACCGATGTTTCCGTTTCCGAAAGGGGCCGGCCGGTGGGTCGACCCGGGGGAGAGACTAGCCTGATGGGCGTGACACGCCGCGCGAAGATTGTCTGCACTCTTGGTCCCGCCACCTCGTCGCCGGAGCGGATCCGGGGACTGGTCGAGGCCGGGATGAACGTGGCCCGGCTGAACTTCAGCCACGGCAGCCACGACGACCACGAGTCGGTGTACCGACTGGTCCGCGAGGCGGCCGAGGCCGCCGGCGTGCCGGTGGCGGTCCTGGCCGACCTGCAGGGGCCCAAGATCCGGCTCGGCCGGTTCGCCGACGGCCCGCACGAGTGGCGCACCGGTGACTCCGTGGTGATCACCGGCGACGACGTCGTGGGCAGCCGGGACCGGGTCTCCTGCACCTACCGGAAGCTGCCGCAGGAGGTCAGGGCCGGTGACCGGCTGCTGATCGACGACGGCCGGGTGGCCGTCGAGGTCACCGAGGTCACCGGCAACGACATCCGGGTCCTGGTCACCGAGGGTGGCCCGGTCTCCAACAACAAGGGCGTCTCGCTGCCCAACGTGGCGGTCAGCGTCCCGGCCCTGTCGGAGAAGGACGCCGACGACCTGCGCTTCGCCCTCAACCTGGGCGCCGACATGATCGCCCTGTCCTTCGTCCGCTCGGCCGAGGACATCAAGCTGGTGCACAGCATCATGGCCGAGGTCGGGGTGTACCGGCCGGTGCTGGCCAAGGTCGAGAAGCCCGAGGCGGTGGACCACCTGGAGGCCATCGTGCTGGCCTTCGACGGGGTGATGGTGGCCCGGGGCGACCTGGGCGTGGAGATGCCGCTGGACGAGGTCCCGCTGGTGCAGAAGCGCGCCGTGCAGCTCTGCCGGGAGAACGCCAAGCCGGTCATCGTGGCCACCCAGATGCTCGACTCCATGATCGAGAACTCGCGGCCCACCCGGGCCGAGGCCTCCGACGTGGCCAACGCCGTGCTCGACGGCGCGGACGCGGTGATGCTCTCCGGCGAGACCAGCGTCGGCAAGTACCCGGTGCTCACGGTGAGCACCATGGCCAAGATCATCACCACCACCGAGGCCGGCTCGATCGGCGTGCCCCGGCTGCAGCACGACCCGCGTACCCACGGTGGCGCGCTCACCGTCGCCGCCTCCTCGATCGCCCGGGCCATCGGCGCCAAGGCGCTGGTCGCCTTCTCGCAGACCGGTGACACCGTCCGGCGGCTCAGCCGGCTGCACTGCGACCTGCCGCTGCTGGCCTTCACGCCGGTCTCGGAGGTGCGCAGCCAGCTCGCCCTCTCCTGGGGCGTGGAGACCTTCCTGATGCCGTTCGTCCAGCACACCGACGACATGTTCCGCCAGGTCGACGAGTTGCTGCTCGGCCTCGGCCGGGCCAACCCCGGTGACTACGTGGTGATCGTCGCGGGCAGCCCGCCGGACAGCCCGGGCTCCACCAACACGCTGCGCGTACACCAGCTCGGCTCGTTGGTCGACGCGGACTCGGCGCGGGCGTTGCGGTGACCGGCGGCGGCGTGGCGGTCGGTCAGGCCGCGGTCGACCAGCTCCTGGAGCTGCTCGACCTCGCCGCCGTCGGCAGGATGGCCTTCCGCGGCGTCAGCCCGCCGGTCGGCCCACTACGCGTGTACGGCGGCCAGGTGGCCGGCCAGGCCCTGGTGGCGGCCGGCCGCACGGTCGAGGCGGAACGGTCCGTGCACTCGCTGCACGGCTACTTCGTCCGCCCCGGCGACCCGGCGGAGCCGATCGACTACCAGGTCGAGAACGTCCGCGACGGAAGGTCGTTCTCGGTCCGCCGGTCGGTGGCGCTGCAACACGACAAGCCGATCTTCTTCATGTCGGCGTCGTTCCAACGCGCCGAGGAGGGTCTGGACCACCAAGCCCCCACCCCGCCGGACGTGCCGGGGCCGGACGAGGTCCCGACCATGGCCGAGCGGCTCTCCCGCTACCCGGAGCGGCTCGGCATCTGGGGGCAGATCCCCCGCCCGATCGACGTGCGCTACGTCGGCGAGCCCGGCTGGGTACGCCCCGGTGACCGGCCCGCCGAGCCGCACCAGCGGGTCTGGATGCGCGTCGACGGCAAGCTGCCCGACGACCCGCTGCTGCACGCCTGCCTGCTTACCTACGCCTCCGACCTGACCCTGCTGGACTCGGTGCTGTCGGTGCACGGCGAGGTGTGGGGGCCCGGTGGCGTGGTCGGCGCCAGCCTCGACCACGCGCTCTGGTTCCACCGGTCCTTCCGGGCCGACGACTGGTTCCTCTACGACAGCACCAGCCCGTCGGCCTCCGGGGCGCGGGGCCTGGCCACCGGCCGGATGTTCACCGCCACCGGCCGGCACATCGCCACCGCCGTCCAGGAAGGACTGCTGCGCCGCGTCGGCGAGTGACCCGCCGGTCGGCGAGTGCGGTCCGGGTGGAAGAAGGTCGCTGCTTCCGGGAAACAGTGCGGTCCGGGTGGAGGAAGGCCGCTGTTCGCCCGAAACAGTGCGGGCGGGGTGGGGTAGCGGGCCCGGTCAGAAGCTGCTGACGAGTTTGACGAAGGCGTCGTCGATGGTGGTGGGGTCGGTGGCGTCGAAGGCCTTGCCGGCTGACGCCTTGGCGATCCGGTCCAGACTGGCGAAGTCGGACTGCTGGTCGAAGGCGATGCAGAAGACCTTGACCGGGCGCTGCGGGTCCAGCGCGATGTCGGCGAGCAGCCGGTCGAGATCCTGGTCCTTCGGGTACTCGTTCTTGCCGTCGGTGAGGATCACCACCGCGTTGATCCGGTTCGGGTCGTAGCGTTGCGTCAGGTGGCGGTGCGCCGCCCGGACCGTCGCGTACAGCGCGGTGTTGCCCTCGACCCGTAGCCCGGAGAGCCGGTCGGTGAAGCGGTCCCGGTCGAACGGCGCCAGCTTGAGTTCCTCGCTGTAGGGCCGGGTCGGCCGGTGCGGCCGGGTCTCCGACGAGAACGACCAGAGCGCCACCTGGTCGGCGGAGTTGAGCAGGCCGATGCCCCGGCCGGCGGCACCGGTCGCCACCTGGAAGCGGGTCCGGGAACCGACCTTGGCCTCCATCGACCCGGAGGTGTCCACCGCGAACAGGATGTTCGCCTTCTTGCGCAGGGTGGCCCAGCCGTCGAGGATCGCGTCGACCACCTCCGGCTCCGGTGGGTCGAAGTAGGTGAGCGGGGCGGCGTCGCCGGCCGAGACCGCGGCGACCAGCGCGTCGGAGGGGCGCCGTTCGTGGTCGCGGAAGCCCAGCTCGGCGAAGCTGCGCTGCTGCGGGGCATCCTGGAGGTACGCCAGGAAGTCCGCGGCGGCCGCCGCCTGGGGCGCCTCGGCCGAGGGCAGCACCACGTACGGGTGGTCGAGGTTGAAGGTCCCCTCCTTCGGGTGGATCGCCACCAGCGGCATCCGGGGCCGCTGGCCGGGCGTCGGGCCGAGCTGCCCCTCGTTGTAGAGGTAGACCAGCTCCTCCTGCAACACGACCGCGCTCATGTCGGTCACCGGCGCCCCGGCGGCCGGACCATCGGCAGTCGGACCATCGGCGGTCGGGCTCGGGTCGGCGGCGGCCCGGTCGGCCTCGGCGAGATCGCGCAGCAGGTCCACCGAGTCGTCGCTGTAGTGCGAGACGTTGGCCTCGATCCGGCGGACGAACTGGGTGACCGCCGGCTTGGCCAGGTCGGCCACCGTCAGATCGCTGGCCCGGTTCACCGCCGCGTAGTAGGTCGCGATGGTGGCCGCCAGGCCGGAGGTGGAGAGGTTCGGGTTGTCCTTGCCGAAGGTGAAGCGCCCCCACTCGGGCCGTCCGTACGCCGCCCAGCCGGTGTCGCCGGAGAGGCCGAGCAGCTCCGCCCAGCCCAGCTGGCCGCGTTGCCGCACCAGCTCGGCGCGGTCCTGCGGCATGGCGACGACAAGCGGGCTGTTGGCGATCGACGGGTACCGGCCCGGGGTCTGCGGGGTCCGCCCGGCCGTGGTGTCCAGGACCCGCAACCGGGCCGTCCAGAGACTCGACGTCGGCAGCCACACCTGCGGTGCCGGCAGCTGCGGCTGCCGGGCGGCCCAGCCGCCGGCCAGCGCCTCCATCGCCGCGCCCGAGTTCAGCCCGTGCACGCTCACCTGGGCGCACCGGCCGTCGAACCGACGGTCACTGTCGTTGTACCGGGCGGCGAGCCGACCGAGCAGCTCGCTCTTCTCCGTCGAGGAGCTGACCTGCAGGACCACGCAGTCGCGCCGGTCCGGGCCGGTCGCCGGCCCGACGACCAGGTACGCGGCGACGATCACGGCGAGGCCGGCGACGACGGACACCAGGTACGGCAACCACTGCCGGGCGGGTCGACCGGTGGTCATCGCGTCCTCCACTGTGGTCGGGGCTCAGGCGTCCGGGCGGGCGCCCGGTCCACCGTGCTGACTGTGGCCGGTGCCGGCCCGCGTCGCAGCACCGTCGGTTCCGTCGGTCCCGGCGGTCGCGCCCGGTGTGCCGGTCGCGCCCGGGACGGCCGAACTCGGGGCGGTGGTTCCGTTCGGGGCGGTGGTTCCGTTCGGGGTGACGGCTCCGTTCGGGGCGGCGGCGACCAGGAGACGCACACCGTAGACCACGACGAAGGTCAGCGCGCCGACGGCGGCGGCGACGCCCACCATGGTGGACGCGACGT
This sequence comes from Micromonospora sp. WMMA1923, assembly GCF_049179195.1. Taxonomy (NCBI): domain Bacteria; kingdom Bacillati; phylum Actinomycetota; class Actinomycetes; order Micromonosporales; family Micromonosporaceae; genus Micromonospora; species Micromonospora sp. WMMA1923. The sequence continues at coordinate 3,629,696 of NZ_JBMHLZ010000001.1, read as the reverse complement.
AGCCGACGGCCACCCCGACCGAGCCGAAGAAGATCGCGAGCGAGATCCCCCAGGCGTCGCCGACCTCCCGACGCAACCGCCCCGGCCAGCCCACCGCGGGCCCCGACCCGCCCCGATACGGCGGCGCGGGCCGCAGCCCTCCGCCCGCCGCGGGTGGTAACCCGTGGCCCGTCGCGGGCTGCGTTCGTGGGCCCGGTGCGGGTGGAAATCCTTGGCCGGTCGCGGGCTGCGTCCCTTGGCCGGTCGCGGGCTGCGTCCCTTGGCCCGTCGTGGACGGTGGTCCTTCGTCCGGTGCCGGTTGCTGGTGGGTGGCCGGCATGTCGTACGGGCGGGTGGAACCCTGTTGGCGCGGGACCGCCTGGGTGGCCGCCGCGTCGGTGCCGGCGCGCAGCACGGACCGGATCGGCAGCGCCGCGCCGGGGTGGGCGGCGTGCCCCAGCAGTCGCAGCAGGACCTGGTCGGCGCTCGGCCGGCGCTGGTGCTCCTTGTCCAGGCACTCCTGGATCAGCTCGGTCAACGCGGCGGAGAGCCCGGCCAGCTCTGGTGGATCGTGCAACACCCGGTGCATCACCACCGGCAGCGGGCCGGTGCCGAACGGCGGCCGTCCCGCCGCCGCGAAGGCGATGGTCGCCGCCCAGGCGAAGACGTCGCTGGCCGGTCCGACCTCGGTGTCGCGGAACCGTTCCGGTGCCATGTACGGGGTGGTGCCCATGATCCGGTTGGTGAGCGTCTCGGTGACGTCCAGGGCCCGGGCGATGCCGAAGTCGATCACCCGCGGGCCGTCCGCGCCGAGCACCACGTTGTCGGGCTTCAGGTCACAGTGCACGATGTCGGACCGATGGATCGCGGTGAGCGCGGTGGCGGTACCCACGGCCAGCCGGTGCAGCGCGTTGCCGGTGATCGGGCCGTGTTCCCGGACGTGCCGTTGCAGGGTGGGGCCCTCGATGAACTCGCTCACCACGTACGGCAGTTCGCCGTCGACGTCGGCGAAGAGGATCTGCGCGGTGCAGAACGGCGCCACCCGCCGGGCGGCGTTGATCTCCTTGGCGAACTGCGCCTTGGCCCGCGGGTTCTGGTGCAGGTCCACGTTGATCATTTTGACGGCGACCAGCCGGCCGTCCTGGTCCCGGCCGAGGTAGACCACCCCCTGACCGCCCGCGCCGAGCCGACCGAGCAGCTCGTAGGGGCCGGTCCGCTGCGGATCGCGTGAACTCAGCGGCATCACATCCGGCATTGGTGTCGCTGCCCCTATCGCCCCGGCTCCGCGCGCGGAAGCGCGCCCTATATGTCCGCGCGCGGACGCGCGCCCTATATGTCTGCGCGCGGAGGCGCGCCCTATATGTCTGCGCGCGGAGGCGCGCCCTATATGTCTGCGCGCGGAGGCGCGCCCTATATATCCGCGCGCGGACGCGCTTCACGTCGCCGGGCGGCGTCGAACCGACGACAAGGGGTATCGTGCCACGGCCCCGCCAGCGACCGCGCCTGCCTGACGGCTAACCTTGCCGACATGCGCCTCTCCGCCCGGGTCGACTACGCCCTCCGTGCCGCCGCCGAGCTGGCCGCGGTCCCCGAGGGTGGGCGCTCCCGGCCGGTCACCGCCGAGCAGATCGCCCGAGCCCAGGAGATTCCGCCGAAATTCCTGGAGAGCATCCTGTTGCAGCTGCGCCGGGGTGGGATCGTGCACGCCCAGCGTGGCCCCGAGGGCGGCTACTGGCTGGCCCGACCGGCGGCCGAGATCTCCCTCGCCGAGGTGATCCGGGTGATCGACGGCCCGCTGGCACACGTGCGCGGCCAGCGGCCCGAGCAGCTGGGCTACCTCGGGGCGGCGCGGGCTCTGCAGGAGGTGTGGATCGCCCTGCGGGCCAGCGAACGGCAGATCCTGGAGCTGGTCTCGATCGCCGACGTCGCCGCCGGCAAGCTCCCGGAACGCATCAACGAGCTGGTCGCCGACCCTGACGCCTGGGTCTGACCGCCTCGAGCCGACCCGCCTGGGGCGAGGTCTGACCCGTCTGCGGCGGGGTCCGACCCGCCTGCGGCGGGGTGTCCCATCCACCGGTCGGGGGATTGACCCGGGCGCTCCTCTGCCGCATTGTCGACCAAGTCGGTAGGACATGCGGAAAAGCTGGGGGCGTTCATGCGTAAGCTGCTGGTCCTCACCCTGGTCGGGCTCGCCGCGCAGCTGGTCGACGGTGCCCTCGGCATGGGGTACGGCCTGACCTCGACCACCCTGCTGCTGGTCGCCGGGGTGGCCCCCGCCGCCGCGTCGGCCTCGGTGCACCTGGCCGAGATCGGCACCACGCTGGCCTCCGGGGTGGCCCACTGGCGCTTCGGCAACGTCGACTGGCGGGTGGTCGGCCGGATCGCGGTGCCCGGCGCGGTCGGCGCGTTCGCCGGCGCCACCGTGCTGAGCTGGCTCTCCACCGAGACCGCCGCACCCTGGATGGCCGCCATCCTGTTCACCCTCGGCGTCTACCTGCTGGTGCGCTTCGCCCGCCGGCTGCCCGCCACCCGTACCGTCGGGCGGTTGCGCAGCCGGTTCCTCGGCCCGCTCGGGCTGGTCGCCGGTTTCGTCGACGCCACCGGCGGCGGTGGCTGGGGACCGGTCGCCACGCCGGCGCTGCTGGTCTCCGGGCGGATGGAGCCGCGCAAGGTGATCGGCTCGGTGGACACCTCCGAGTTCGTGGTCTCCGTCGCGGCCAGCCTCGGGTTCCTCATCGGTCTCGGCGGGGCGGGCTTCGTGCTGCCCATGGTGCTGGCCCTGCTGATCGGCGGGCTGATCGCGGCGCCGATCGCCGCCTGGCTGGTGCGCGTCGTCCCGGCGCAACTGCTCGGCGCGGCGGTCGGTGGCGTGATCGTGCTTACCAACGCCCGGATCCTCATCCAGGTAGGCCCGGTCGGCAGCAGCGCGCAGCCGGTGATCTACGCGCTGCTGGTGGCCGGCTGGGTCACCGCACTGGTGCTCGCGGTCCGCGCCCTGCGCCGGACCCGCCGGGAGGAGGCCGCCGCGGCGGCCACCGCGACCCCCGAGCGGCCCCTGGCCTCCGTCGACAACTGACCGGTCCCCGTCGGGAGCACGCGGGCAGGGCCGGCGTCCGTCGCCGGCTGGCCGGCGGGCTCACCCCGGTCGGTCGGCGAGCAGGTCGGTCGCGGTCGTCGCGAGCAGCTGCCACACCTGGTCCACGTGTGCCGAGGTGGTCTGCGGGGAGCCGACCGCCAGCCGCAGGGCGTACCGGCCGGCGACCCGGGTGTGGGTCAGGTACGTCCGGCCGGTGGCGTTGACCCGGGCCAGCAGCTCGGCGCTCGCCCCGTCCCCGGCGACCAGCCGGAAACAGACAAGCGCGAACGGGTGCGGGGCGACCACCTCGAAGCGGTCGTCGGCGCGTACCCGGGTGGCGAACCGGTCGGCCAGCGCCACCCCGGAGCGGACGTGCGCCCGCAGGCCCGCCGCGCCGTACCAGCGCAGCACGAACCAGAGCTTAACGCCCGCAACCGGCGGCCCAGCGGCACCTGCCAGTCCCGGTAGTCGATCACCGCACCCGACTCGGAGGCCGCGTTGCGCAGGTACTCCGGCAGCACCGTGAGCGCCTCGACCAACTCGGCGGCGTCGGCCACCCAGAACGCGTCACAGTCGAAGCCGGTCAGCAGCCACTTGTGCGGATCGAAACAGTACGAGTCGGCGTACCGCAGGCCGGTGTGGGTCCAGCGCAGCTCCGGGCAGACCGCGGCGGCACCGGCGTACGCGGCGTCGACGTGCAACCAGACGCCGTACTCCGCGCAGATCGCGCCGATCTCGGGCAGCGGGTCGACGGCGGTGGTGGAGGTGGTCCCGACGGTGGCCACCACGATCGCCGGCACGATCCCGTCGGCCAGGTCGTCGGCGATCGCCGCGCGTAACGCCCGCGGGCACATCGCCTGGGTGTCCGGATCCACCTCGACCGGCCGGAGCCCGTCGGTGCCGAGTCCGGTGATCCGGGCGGCCTTCTCGATCGAGGAGTGCCCCTGCGTGGAGGCGTACACCCGGTAGCGGCGGTCGACGCCCGCGGTCCGCCAGCGACCCCCGCTCGCCCGGTGCAGCGCGACGAGGGTGGCCACCAGGGTCGCCGAGGAGGCCGAGTCCTGGATGACCCCACCGCCGGACGAGGTCGACCGGAACCGTTCGGGCAGGTCCATCAGCTCGGCCAGCCAGTCCAGCAGCACCGTCTCCAACTCGGTGCCGGCCGGGCCGGTCGCCCAGAGCATGCCCTGCACTCCCAGACCGGAGCTGACCAGGTCGCCGAGGACGCTCGGCCCGCTGGTGTTGGCCGGGAAGTACCCGAAGAAGGCGGGATGCTGCCAGTGGGTGAGTTGGGGTGCGATCAGGTCGTCCAGGTCGGCCAGGACCGCGGCCACCGGCTCACCGTGCTCCGGCGGCCCGGCCGGCAGGGACGCCGTCACCGTACCCGGCGGGTCCGTGGTGGTCACCGGGCGTTGCCCGAGGGTGGCCCAGTAGTCGGCGATCCAGTCCACGACGGCGTACCCGGCCCGGCGGAACTCCTCGGGGTCCATGTGCTCAGCCATCCGACGAGTCGAGCAGCTGCCCCGGCGAAGATCAAGCGGTCAGCCGGTTGTGCTCCGGGAAAGCGGTGTCCTAGCATCCGGGTGCGCGGGATAGAACTACGGATGTCGATGGATGTCCGCCACCGTCGTCAGCGCGGCGACCCACCACCGGCCCGGGCAGCCGGTGGCGGCTCCGACGCCGCGCGCCCTACCTCCAGTGGAGGCAGCCCCCGTGCCAACCAAACACCTACGCCGCCGTACCCCGGCCCGTACCCGGGCGGTTCTCGCCGCCGTCGCGGCGGTCGGCACCCTCGCCGCCGGCACCCTGCCGACGGTCGCCGCCGCCGACGCCGCCGGCTGTCGGGTCGACTACCGGATCACCAACCAGTGGACCGGCGGCTTCGGCGCCGACGTCACCGTCACCAACCTCGGCGACCCGATCGACGGCTGGACCCTCACCTGGTCGTTCGCCGCCGGCCAGCAGGTCGTCCAGGCCTGGAACGCCACCGTCACCTCCACCGGCGCGCAGGTCACCGCCCGTGACGCCGGCTACAACGCCGTGCTCGGCACCGGCGGCACGGCCAGCTTCGGCTTCAACGGCTCATGGACCGCCAGCAACCCGGTGCCGACGAGTTTCGCGCTCAACGGCACCACCTGCACCGGCGCCACCCCGCCACCGACCAGCCCACCAACGCCGACCATCGGGCCACCGACCATGCCACCCACCACGCCACCGCCCACCACCGGGCCACCGACCAACCCGCCGGCCGGGGCCAAGCAACTGGAGAACCTCGACCGGGGACTGGTGAGCGTCCGCTCCGGCAACGGCAACCTGGTCAGCTGGCGGCTGCTCGGCACCGAGACCACCGGGGTGTCCTTCAACCTGTACCGCGGCGCCACCCGGGTCAACGCCACCCCGATCACCGGGGCCACCAACCACCTCGACACCGGGGCCGCCGCCGGCTCGACGTACACCGTGCGGGCCGTGGTCGGCGGCGTCGAACAGGCCGCCTCCGCCCCCGCCCTGCAGTTCGGCGCCGGCTACCTCGACGTGCCGCTGCAGATTCCCCCCGGCGGCACCACCGGCAGCGGAGAGGCGTACACGTACACCGCCAACGATGCCAGCGTCGGCGACCTCGACGGCGACGGCCGGTACGAGATCGTGCTCAAGTGGGAACCGAGCAACGCCAAGGACAACTCGCAGTCCGGCTACACCGGCAACGTCCACGTCGACGCGTACACCCTCACCGGCACCCGGCTGTGGCGGGTCGACCTCGGCCGCAACATCCGCGCCGGGGCGCACTACACCCAGTTCCAGGTGTACGACTACGACGGCGACGGGCGCGCCGAGGTGGCCATGAAGACCGCCGACGGCACCCGCTCCGGCACCGGCCAGGTCATCGGCAACGCCAACGCCGACCACCGCAACTCCAGCGGCTACGTCCTCGCCGGCCCCGAGTACCTCACCATGTTCGACGGCCGTACCGGCGCCGTCCTCTCCACCGTCACCTACGACCCGCCACGCGGCACCGTCTCCTCCTGGGGCGACAACTACGGCAACCGGGTCGACCGGTTCCTCGCCGGCACCGCCTACCTCGACGGCCAACGCCCCTCGCTGATCATGGCCCGGGGCTACTACACCCGCGCGGTCGTCGCCGCCTGGGACTTCCGCAACGGCACCCTGACCAAGCGGTGGACCTTCGACTCCAACGCCGCCGGCAACTCCGCCGCCGCCGGCCAGGGCAACCACCAGCTCTCCGTCGCCGACGTCGACGCCGACGGCCGGCAGGAGATCGTGTACGGCGCCGCCACCATCGACGACAACGGCCGACTGCTGCACTCCACCGGCAACGGCCACGGCGACGCCATGCACGTGGGCGACCTCGACCCCACCCGCGCCGGCCTGGAGGTCTTCAAGGTCGACGAGGACGCCAGCAAACCCAGCTCCTACTTCGCCGACGCCCGTACCGGCCAGCTCCTCTGGTCCACCCCCGCCTCGGGAGACAACGGCCGGGGCGTCTCCGCCGACATCTGGGCCGGCAGCCCCGGCGCCGAATCCTGGTCCGCCGCGGTGAGCTACCTGGCCAACACCCGGGGACAGAACGTCGGCCGCAAACCCTCCTCGACGAACTTCCTCGCCTGGTGGGACGGCGACCCGGTCCGGGAACTGCTCGACGGCACCCGCATCGACAAGTACGGCACCGGCGGCGACACCCGACTGCTCACCGGCAGTGGGGTCACCGCCAACAACGGCACCAAGTCCACCCCGGCGCTCTCCGCCGACCTCCTCGGCGACTGGCGGGAGGAGGTGATCTGGCGCACCACCGACAACCGGGCGCTGCGCATCTACAGCACCCCGACGCCGACCAGCACCCGGATCCACACCCTGATGCACGACCCGCAGTACCGGGTCGCCATCGCCTGGCAGAACACCGCCTACAACCAGCCGCCGCACCCGAGCTTCTTCATCGGTGACGGGATGGCGCCTCCGCCGACCCCCGCGATCTACCTACGCTGAGCCCACCGCGCACCCGACCTGGAAAAGAGGGTGGTGCAGTCCCGGGTCCGCCGCAACCAGCGGACCCGGGACAGGCACCGGGGAAGCGTGAACCCGCACAACCCGCCCCGGTGCCCCACACCGCAGCACCCCCGACCCGTCCCGACCGGGAATGCCGTACCACCACCGAGGACAAAACTAGGCGGCCTCGGCGACGGGCCGGTGACGTGGCTATGAAGAGCGTGTTTCAGGCACTCCGGCGCAGGCCACCGGCCACCTTCTCGGCGATCAACTCGAACGACCGCACCCGGTCGGCCAGGTCGTACACCAGCGTGGTCAACATCAACTCGTCCGCACCGGTACGCGCCAACAACTCCGTCAACTGCCGCCGGACCGTCTCCGGCGACCCCAACGCCTGCCCCTCCCGCCGGGCCAGCACGAACTCCCGCTCCACCTCGGTGTACGGGTACTCCGCCGCCTCCTGCGGGGTGGCCAACGGCTCCGGCCGCCCCGAACGCAACCGCAGGAACGACAACGCGCTCGGCGCGGCCAGCCACTCCGCCCGCTCGTCGGTGTCGGCACAGACCGCGTTCACCGCCACCATCGCGTACGGCTCGGCCAGCCACCGCGACGGCCGGAAGTGCTTGCGGTACAACGCCAACGCCGGCAACGTGTGCTGCGCACTGAAGTGGTGGGCGAACGAGAACGGCAACCCCAGCAGCCCGGCCAACTGCGCGCTGAACCCACTGGAACCCAACAGCCACACCGCCGGCATGTCCCCCCGGCCCGGCGTGGCCGTGATCGGCCCCGGCCGCTCACCGGTGAAGTAGTTCACCAGATCCGCCAACTCCTGCGGGAAACCCTCCGCCGACAGCCCCTCCATCGTCCGCCGCAACGCCAACGCGGTCACCTGGTCGGTGCCGGGCGCCCGCCCGATCCCCAGATCGATCCGCCCCGGATGCAACGCCTCCAGGGTGCCGAACTGTTCGGCCACCACCAACGGCGCGTGGTTGGGCAACATCACCCCACCCGAACCCAACCGGATGGACGAGGTGTTCGCCGCCAGGTGCGCCAGCAACACCGCCGGCGCGGAACTCGCGATCGCCGGCATGTTGTGGTGCTCGGCCACCCAGAACCGGCGGTAGCCCAACTCCTCGGTACGTCGGGCCAGCTCGGTGGTGTGCCGCAGGGCCGCGCCGGCGGTGGTCCCGGCCGCGACCGGAGCAAGGTCAAGAACAGACATCGGTACGTCGATCACACCATGCCCCAACCCGCCCCCCCGCCCGTTCTGTTCCCACCCCCGTGCAAGGAAGGGCCCCCTGTTAACGCTTTCTGATGTACAGGGGGCCCTTCCAAACACCCCGGGACCGCCTGGTCAGCCCGCTCCGCGTACCTGCTCGAAGATCAACGACGTCTCGGTGTGCGCGACCGCCGGATCCACCGCCAGATGGTCCAGCACGAAGTCCCGCAACGCGTCCCCCGACGCCGCCCGCACGTGCAACACGTAGTCGTCGGCACCCGCCACGTGGAACACCGACACCACCCCCGGCAACCGCACCGATCGGGCCCGGAACGCGTCCACCGCCGCCCGCTCGTGCGCCGTCAACCGGACCGACACCAACGCCTGCAACGGCAACCCGACCGCCGCCGGATCGACGTCGGCGTGGAAACCCCGGATCGCCCCGCACTCGCGCAGCGCCCGGGTCCGGGTCAGACACGTCGACGCCGCCACGCCCACCCGCTCGGCGAGGGCGTTGTTCGGCAACCGGCCGTCGGCGGCCAGCTCGGTCAGGATCGCGCGGTCGACGTCGTCCAGGGCCGCGAACGGCCGCACATCATTCGGTACAGCAGGCATCCGCCCATCCTGCTTCGAACATCAGCGCGCGGAAAGGGGTCCGTGAAGAATCTTCCACAGATCACTTGCCTCGATGCGGCCAGATGTTCGACGCTTCCCGCCATGACGACCGTGGACACCCGAGCCGTGCACGCCGGCCGCGCCGACCTGGCCGCCCTCGGCGTCCACGCCCCACCCATCGACCTGTCCACCACCAACCCGCTGCCCTCGGTCGACGCCGGCGGCCACACCTACGAGACCCTCGCCACCGGCGGCACCCTCCCCACCGGCGACAGCCCCGTCTACCAGCGCCTCTGGAACCCCACCGTCGCCCGGTTCGAAACCGCCCTCGCCGACCTCGAAGGCACCACCGACGCCGTCGCCTTCGCCAGCGGCATGGCCGCCCTCACCGCCACCCTGCTCGCCGCCGCCACCGACGGACGACGACACGTCGTCGCCGTCCGCCCCCTCTACGGCGGCACCGACCACGTCCTGGCCACCGGGCTGCTCGGCACCACCGTCAGCTGGGCCCACCCCGAGCAGGTCGCCACCGCGATCCGCCCCGACACCGCACTGGTCATCGCCGAGACCCCCGCCAACCCCACCCTCGACCTCGTCGACATCGCCGCCCTGGCCGACGCCGCCGGCGACGTACCCCTGCTCGTCGACAACACCGTCGCCACCTGCGTACTCCAGCAACCCGCCCGGCACGGCGCGGCCCTGGTCCTGCACAGCGCCACCAAGAGCATCGGCGGACACGGCGACGTCCTCGCCGGCGTCGTCGCCTGCGACGCCGGCTGGGCCACCCGACTACGCCAGGTCCGCGCCCTCACCGGCGCGATCCTGCACCCCCTCGGCGGATACCTCCTGCACCGCGGCCTGCAGACCCTGCCGCTACGGGTGCGCGCCCAGCAGGCCGGCGCCGAGAAACTCGCCGGCTGGCTCGCCGGTCACCGGGCCGTCACCCGGGTCCACCACCCCAGCCTGCACGACCCCGCCGGGCTGGTCGGCCGCCAACTCGCCGGCGGCGGCAGCCTGCTCGCCTTCGAGGTAGCCGGCGGCGCGCCCGCCGCCACCGCCGTCGCTGACGCCTGCCGGCTCATCACCCACGCCGTCTCCCTCGGCGGCGTGGACACCCTCATCCAACATCCCGCCTCGCTCACCCACCGCCCGGTCGCCGGCGACGCGCGACCCGCAGCCGGACTCCTGCGCCTCTCGGTAGGCCTGGAGGACCCCGAGGACCTCCGCGACGACCTGGCCCGCGCCCTGGCCACCCTCGGCTGACGCCCGCAGGCCCCACCGGCCCCGGGCGGTCGGCGCACCCGGGCCTCTTCCGGAACGACTCCTCGGCGCCGGTGTCCCGGACCCCACCGGCCCCGGGCGGTCGGCGCACCAGGGCCCCGACGGCCGCCGCGCGCGACCGGTACCCCAGGCCGCGCCGCCTTCGGCCGGCCCCGGCGGCCGCCGCGCTCGGCCCGGCGGTCGGGCGCGCGGTGCTCAGTGCTTCGGCCCGACATGCCGATCGAGTACGGCCACCGCCGAGCGCCGCGCCACCGACAACGAGTACGGCATGTTCATCCGCCACTCGACGCCGAGCAGGTCGAGGGCCCACTGGCAGAGGCCCATGATGTCGGTCGACCGGTTGGAGAACATGTACCGCGGATAGACGTAGACCTTCCCGCGGGTGGTCACCCGGTTGGTGGCCCGGCAGCCGTCGGAGTGGAACAGGCCGCGGAGGAAGTCGCCGGGGTGGTCGGCGACGATGCGGCGCTGCCAGTCGGCGAGCACGATCGGCCGCTCGTGCTTCTTGCCCGGCCCGTGCTGCGGCAACAGACACGGCCAGTGCGCGCCACTGCTCTGCACCAGGACACATCCCTGCTTCGGGGTCCGTTGCACCCGGGCCGCGAGGACGGCCAGCATCGCCTGCTCGCAAGCGTCGATGAGGCCGGGGTAGATCTCCGTGCAACTGACCCGCAGCACGGGTGCCTTCGTCGACGTGACAAGGTGGCCGTCGCCCAGGTAGAGGCCCAGCAGGTAGGCGTAGCTGACAATGTCCACCGGGCCGGCCAGAGCCGGGTTGCAGCGGAAGCAACGCAGGGCTGTGCCGTGCTGCTTCCGTTCTGTGCGGTCCCGGCACCAGTGCCAGACGGTCTGGTAGGGGAGTCCTACCTGACGCGCCGTCTCGGCAACCGTGCATCCGGAGAAGTAGATGCGGCGGGCCAGAGTATGGATCTCAAGCGGATGCACGCGGTCATATTCGAACAGGCGTATGACACTTTGGTGCCCCCGGTGGGACTCGAACCCACACTGTCGGAGGTTTGAGCTCCGTCTCTCTTCCGGTTGGAGTACAGGGGCTTCCGTGATTCGGCACTGACAGACTACCCACTAGGCTGGAGACGGTGACACCCGGGCACGGCGGGTGTCGGAGCACAGACTGGTGGGAGTGGCTCGTGGCGGAGACGCAGACGGATGCCGAGCGTAGGCGCGTACTGATCGCCGAGGACGAGGCGCTCATCCGGCTGGACCTGGCCGAGATGCTGGTCGAGGAGGGCTACGAGGTGGTCGGCGAGGCCGGTGACGGTGAGACCGCCGTCCGGTTGGCCGAGGAGCTCAAGCCCGACCTGGTCATCCTGGACATCAAGATGCCGATCATGGATGGTCTGGCCGCCGCCGAGCGGATCGCCGGGGGCCGGATCGCGCCGGTGATCATCCTGACCGCGTTCAGCCAGCGGGACCTGGTCGAGCGGGCCCGTGCCGCCGGGGCGATGGCGTACCTGGTGAAGCCGTTCCAGAAGAGCGACCTGGTGCCGGCGGTGGAGATCGCCCTCTCCCGGTACGCGGAGGTCTCGGCGCTGGAGGCGGAGGTGGCCGGGCTGACCGACCGCCTGGAGATCCGCAAGACCGTGGAGCGTGCCAAGGGCGCGCTGATGACCACGTACGGGATGACCGAGCCGCAGGCGTTCAAGTGGATCCAGCGCACCGCGATGGACCACCGGATGACCATGAAGGAGGTCGCCGAGCGGATCCTGGCCGAGACCGCCGGCGGCGAGGTGGCCGAGCCCGCCTCCTGAGTGTCGTCGCCCCGGTGTGACGGGGCGTCGGGTGTGGCCGGGCATCGATAGCATCCGGTCCATGTTCGCGCGGCGTGCTCTCGCGTCCCTGGTCGTACCGCTGCTGGTGGTTGTCGGTTGTCGGGCCGAGCCGGTCGCCGACGGTCCCGCCGCCGACGCACCGGTGGTGCGGCCGGACTGGGCCGCGGGCGTGGTGGAGCCGCCCGGTGGTGCGCCCGGCCGGTTGCTGGTCCGCGACGCGGTGGCCTGCGGCGGGCGGTGGTACGCGGTGGGCGCGGTGGCCGCGGCCGACGGGGGGACCAGGCCGGCCTTCTGGGCCTCCGACGACGGGAGGTCCTGGCGGGCGCGGGCGGTACGTGCGGAGTCGTTCTACGGCGCGCGGAACGTGCTGTACGCGGTGGGCTGCCGGGATCCCCGGGTGGCGGCGTTGGGGGCGAAGTCCGGTGGGGCGCACGGCAATCCGCGGGTGAGTGCCTGGCGGCAGGCCGCCGACGGCGCGTTGGTCGAGGTGCCGGCGGAGTTCGAGACCTTCGGCGGCCCGGAGGCGGTGGCGGTGGCCCGGGTCGCCGGCGGCCCCGGGGGGTGGCTGATCGCCGGTGGACGGGTCTCCGGGGCGGCGGTCTGGACGTCGCCGGACGCCGGGGAGTTCACGCTGCGTTCGGGGGTTGCGCAGTTGGCCGGGGACGCCCGGGGGCGGACCGCCGGCCTGGACGCGGTGGCCGCGTCGGACGGCTGGGTGGTGGTGGGTTGGTTGCTGCCGCCCGGCGGTACGGCTTTCGTACCGGAGGTCTGGACGTCGTCCGACGGGCGGTCCTGGCGACGTTCGACGTTGCCGGATCGGCTGTCCGGCGTCGAGCGGGACGGGTCGACGTCGGCGGTGGGCGACCCGGCGTCGGCCGGCGGGTCAACCAGGGGTGGCTCGGCGTCGACCGGCGGGTCGGCTCCTGGCGGGTCGGCTCCTGGCGGGTCGACCCCGGGCGGGTCGGCTCCTGGCGGGTCGACCCCGGGCGGGTCGGCTCCTGGCGGGTCGACCCCGGGTGGGTCGGCCGAGCGGGTGGTGTCGGTGGCGGGGGAGCCGGTGGTGGTGGGCGCGGTGGGGCAGGGGTTCGTGCTGTGGCGGCGGGTGGCCGGGCGGTGGCGGGTGGCCGGCGGGTTCGCCGGTGCGGCGGGTGGCGCGGGGGTGCGGTCGGTCGACGGGCTGGCGGCCGACGGCGCGGGGCTGGCCGTGGCGGTGGGGGTGGGCGCCGAGCGGTCGCTGTGGTGGTCCGGTGACGGGGGTGGCTCGTGGGGCGAGGTGGCCTTGCCGGTGGAGGTGCCCGGCGGTGGTGACCACCCGGTGACCGTGACCGTTGGCGGTGGTCGGCTGGTGGTCTTCGTCGATGACGGCCGATCGTCCGGTGTCTGGTCCGTTCGGACGGCGGATCTTGTCCGGTGAGGGGTTTTCGGGGCGTGATTTCCGGCGCCGAAACAAACTCGAAAAATACTCGGAGCGCAACCTTCTTACAGCGATGGTCGCTGTTTCGGCATCGCGTGTAACGGTTCGGTCAATCCCCACTGTCGGGACTTACGCCATCACTCGGCCGTGGGATAACGTCCGCCCCCAGACCGGGATCGCGGTCGGCCTGGTCCACCTCGCAGGGTTCTGTTTCTGCGGCGGGTCGGGCCATCGAACAAGGAGGGTACGAGCCGTGAGGCAGAAGCTCGCACGGGTGCTCGGTGGTGTCGCCATCAGCGCGCTCGTCATCAGTGGCGCGGCCGCGTGTAAGGCCGACAGTGGTAGCGAGGGTACCGGCAGTTCCGCTGCCTGCGACCTCAAGCTTGGTTTCTTCGGGCCGCTGACCGGCGACGCCGCGGGTCTCGGTATTCACATGCGTAACGGCACCAAGCTGGCCATCGACCAGTACAACGCCGAGAACGCGGACTGCAAGGTCAACCTGACCGAGTACGACTCGCAGGGCGACCCGGCCAAGGCCCCGGCGCTGGCCCAGCAGGCGGTCGGCGACACCAAGGTCGTCGGCATCATCGGCCCGGCGTTCTCGGGTGAGTCCGAGGTGGCCGACCCGATCTTCGACCAGGCCGGTCTGCCGATCATCACCCCGTCGGCGACCCGTCCGAGCCTGAGCGAGAAGAACTGGAAGATCTTCCACCGGGGCGTCGGTAACGACACCTCGCAGGGCCCGGCGGCCGGCCGGTACATCAAGGACGTGCTGAAGGCCGAGAAGGTCTACGTCGTCGACGACCAGTCGGCGTACGGCGCGGGTCTGGTGGACGAGGTCAAGAAGGTCCTCGGCACGGTGGCCGGTGAGGACAAGATCCAGGTCAAGCAGACCAACTTCTCCGCCGTCGTCAGCAAGATCGTCGGCAGTGGCGCGACCGCTCTCTTCTTCGGTGGCTACTACACCGAGGCCGGCCTGCTGATCAAGCAGCTGAAGGAGGCCGGTTGGAAGGGCACGATGGTCGCCGGTGACGGCGTCAACGACGCCAACTTCATCAAGGTCGCCGGTGAGCAGGTCGCCGAGGGCACCATCCTGACCTGCCCGTGCGCCCCGGCCACCGCGGCCGAGGGTTCGTTCGTGACCGACTACAAGGCCGCGTTCAACGCCGACCCGGGCACCTACGGCGACGTGTCGTACGACATCACCAAGATCTTCCTTGAGGCCATCAAGGACGGGAAGTCGAGCCGCGAGGACATCCTGGCCTTCATCAAGGCCTACAACAAGGCTGGCTCCGCCACCGGGGTGACCTACAAGTTCGAGTCCAACGGCGAGCTGGACCCGGCTCAGGTCGTGGTCTGGGCGTTCAAGGTCAACGCAGGCCAGGTCGTTCCGGACATCGAGATCCCGAAGGCCTGACCGGAGTAATCCGGTCCCGCCTCACCGGGACGCCATCACGATGCGGCCGGGAGTTCTGCTCCCGGCCGCGCCGTGTGGCCGCACAGTTGGAGCCCTCACGTGAACTTCGCTGAGTTCTTCGGGAACTTTCCCGCACTCACCATAACCGGGTTGGAGCAGGGCGCGATCTATGCGCTCGTGGCCCTCGGCTACACCCTGGTCTACGGCGTTCTCCGCCTGATCAACTTTGCCCACTCCGAGGTCTTCATGGTCGGTACCTTCACCGCCCTGTGGACCTGGCAGGCGCTTGGCTACAGCCAGAACTCCGCCGCTCCGGCGTTCGGCGCCATGCTGGTGGCGGTGATCATCGGTCTGCTCGCGGCGGCGGCGGCCTCCGCCCTCACCGCGGTGACCGTCGAGGTGGTGGCGTACCGCCCGCTGCGCAAGCGCAACGCTCCGCCGCTGGCCTTCCTGATCACCGCGATCGGCGCGTCGTTCGTGATCGCCGAGGCCTTCGGTGTCGGTACCAACCGGGCGCCGTTCGGCATGCCGGTGATGATCCCCTCGGAGACCCTGTTCACCGTCTTCGGTGCCGCGGTCACCAACATCCAGTTGCTGGTCCTCGGCGTCACCCTGGCGATGATGGTGGCGCTCGACCAGTTCGTGAACCGCAGCCGGCTCGGCCGTGGTATCCGGGCGGTGGCCCAGGACGCCGACACGGCGGCCCTGATGGGTGTCAACAAGAACCGGGTCATCATGCTGGTGTTCATCCTCGGTGGTCTGATGGCCGGCGTGGCCGCGCTGCTGTGGAGCCTGCGGTACGGCTACACCAAGTTCAACGTCGGCTTCCTCATCGGGCTGAAGGCGTTCTCCGCCGCTGTCCTCGGCGGCATCGGAAACCTGCGCGGGGCGCTGCTCGGTGGCCTCCTGCTCGGGATCGCGGAGAACTACGCCGCCGGCCTGTTCGGCGGTGAGTGGAAGGACTTCACCGGGTTCGTGCTGCTGGTCGTGTTGCTGATGTTCCGGCCGACCGGTCTGCTCGGCGAGTCGCTGGGGAGGGCCCGCGCATGACCGCGACCGCGGACAAGGGAAAGCTGTCCCAGATGAGGCAGCGCTGGTCGAACATGCCCAAGCAGGTGCGGTGGGCAGGGCTGGTGGCGCTGGTCGCCTTCTTCTACATCCTGCCGAACCGGTGGTTCTACGAGTACCTGGGCTTCCCGATCGGCAGCGAGTACTTCGCGTTCTACACCACCCGGTCGGACTTCGCCGCGGTGCTCTTCGACACCTCGGTCTTCGTGCTGCTGGCGGTCGGCCTGAACGTGGTGGTCGGCTTCACCGGTCTGCTCGACCTGGGGTACTTCGGCTTCTACGCCATCGGCGCGTACACGGTGGCGTTGTTGACCTCGCCGGCGAGCCGGCTGGACCTGACCTGGCCGTGGCTGGCGGCGGTGCCGGTGGCGATCGTGGTCACGATGATCTCCGGTGTCATCCTCGGTACGCCGACGCTGCGGTTGCGCGGTGACTACCTGGCGATCGTGACGCTCGGCTTCGCCGAGATGATCCGGCTCTACGCCGCCCGCACCGACGGCCTGCTGCAGGGCCAGCGGGGCATTCCGGAGGTGCAGCACCCGCCGGGCCCGGTGGTGGACGGCAAGCCGCTGTTCGGGGTGGTCGACTCCAAGCCGTACTACTGGCTGATCCTCACCGTGATCATCCTGGTCATCTTCCTGATGCGGAACCTGGAGCGCAGCCGGGTGGGTCGGGCCTGGGTGGCCATCCGGGAGGACGAGGACGCCGCCGAGATCATGGGCGTGCCCACCTTCAAGTACAAGCTCTGGGCGTTCGCCATCGGCGCGGCGGTGGGTGGTCTGACCGGGGCGATCTTCGCCGGGAAGCAGACCTTCATCAACTCGGACAGCTTCCTGCTGGAGAGCTCGATCCTGGTGCTCGCCGCGGTCATCCTCGGTGGCGCCGGTGGTATCAAGGGAGCCATCATCGGTGGTGCGCTGACCTGGTATCTGCCGGAGTGGTTCCGTGGCTTCGGTGAGATCATCGGGTTGGAGTTCGACACCGCCGAGTACCGCATCCTGATCTTCGGTCTGATCATCATCGTGATGATGATCTTCCGGCCGCAGGGTCTGGTGCCGAACCGGCGGCGGGCGGCGGAGTTCGCCGACCGGCGTAAGGAAGCGGTTCCCCAGGAGACGGTGCCCAGTGAGTGAGCCGAAGATGAACAGCGAGCGGGACGAGTCCAGCGACCGCGACATCACCGCCGACGGGCGGGCCACGGTCGGGGTACCGCCGGAGCCACCGTCGGACGAGGCCAAGCCGGTTGTGCCGGCCACCCCGGCGGAGCCGACCCCGGCCACCGCGGCGGAGCCGGCTCCGGCGACGCCGGGCGCGGCCGGGCGGGAGCCACTGCTGGAGGTCGACCACGTCACGCTCCGTTTCGGCGGCGTGGTCGCCCTCAACGACGTCAACTTCACCCTGTACAAGGGGGAGATCCTCGGTCTGATCGGGCCGAACGGCGCCGGCAAGACGACCTGCTTCAACGCCATGACCGGCGTCTACCGCCCGACCGAGGGTGAGATCCGGTTCAAGGGGGAGCGGGTGAGCGGTCGGCAGCGGTCGTGGATCACCAAGGCGGGCATCGCCCGGACGTTCCAGAACATCCGGCTCTTCCCGGAGATGACCGCGCTGGAGAACGTGATGGTGGGTGCGGACGCCCACCACAAGACCAGCGTCATCTCCGCCATGCTGCGCCTGCCGCGGCACTGGAAGGAGGAGCGGCACGGCCGGGACAAGGCCCACGACCTGCTGAAGTTCGTGGGGATCCCGCGTCGTGCCGGGGACCTGGCCCGCAACCTCTCCTACGGCGAGCAGCGCCGGTTGGAGATCGCCCGGGCGTTGGCCACCGACCCGACCCTGCTCTGCCTGGACGAGCCGGCCGCCGGCTTCACCCCGGCGGAGAAGGAGGAGTTGCTCGTCCTCATCCGCAAGATCCGTGACAGTGGCACCACCGTGCTGCTGATCGAGCACGACATGCGCCTGGTCATGGGGGTCACCGACCGGATCGTCGTGCTGGAGTTCGGCAAGAAGATCGCCGATGGTCTGCCCGCCGACGTGCGGGACGACCCGAAGGTGATCGCCGCGTACCTGGGGGTGCCGACCGATGCTGCTTGAGATCAAGGACCTGACCCTGCTGTACGGGCGGATCCAGGCGCTGCACGGGATCAGCCTGGCGGTCAACGAGGGCGAGGTGGTGGCACTGATCGGCGCCAACGGCGCCGGTAAGACCACCACCATGCGGGCCATCTCCGGGCTGCGCCCGGTGGCGGCCGGCTCGATCGTCTTCGACGGCACCGACGTCACCAAGATGCGCGCCGACCTGCGGGTCATCCGGGGCATCGGGCAGGCACCCGAGGGCCGGGGGGTGTTCCCCGGCATGACGGTGATGGAGAACCTGGAGATGGGTGCCTACACCCGCAAGGACCGGGCGGAGATCCACAAGGACCTGGACATGGTCATGGGTCTCTTCCCCCGGCTCAAGGAGCGGCGCAAGCAGGCCGGTGGCACCCTCTCCGGTGGTGAGCAGCAGATGCTGGCCGTGGGGCGGGCGCTGATGGCCCGGCCCAAGCTGCTGCTGCTCGACGAGCCCTCGATGGGGCTGGCCCCCATGCTGATCCAGCAGATCTTCGAGATCATCACGCAGATCAACCAGCAGGGGACCACGATCCTGCTGGTCGAGCAGAACGCCCAGCAGGCGCTGTCCCGGGCGCACCGGGGCTACGTGCTGGAGACCGGTCGGATCGTCAAGGAGGGCACCGGTCAGGAGCTCCTGCACGACCCGGCGGTCAAGGAGGCGTACCTCGGCGTGGCCTGACCCGTGGCACCGGCAAGCCGGTGGGGGCGCGCTCGCGCCTCCACCGGCTTCGTCGTGTGTGCCTGTCGGCGGGTCGGTCCCGACACGGGCGGAGCGGCCGAGGGGGTTGTCACACCGGCGGACTAGAGTCGCCTGCGTGACAGCTACTACGCCGCGCCTGCTCCTCGTCGACGGACACTCCCTGGCATACCGGGCCTTCTTCGCCCTGCCGGTGGAGAACTTCTCCACCACGACCGGGCAGCCGACCAACGCGGTGTACGGCTTCACCTCGATGTTGATCAACGTGTTGCGCGACGAACGGCCCACCCACATCGTGGTCGCCTTCGACGTCTCCCGCCGCTCCTTCCGCACCGAGCGGTACGCCGAGTACAAGGCCGGCCGCAGCGAGACCCCGGACGACTTCAAGGGCCAGGTCAGTCTGGTCAAGGAGGTGCTGGCCGCGCTGCGCATCCCGGTGGTGGAGAAGGAGGGCTACGAGGCCGACGACGTGCTGGCCACCCTCGCCTGCCAGGGCCGGGACCAGGGCATGTCGGTGCTGGTCAGCAGCGGCGACCGGGACGCCTTCCAGCTCGTCGACGACCGGATCACCGTGCTCTACCCGCGCAAGGGCGTCTCCGACCTGGCCCGGATGGACGCCGCCGCGGTCGAGGCGAAGTACGGTGTCGGCCCGCAGCGTTACCGTGACCTGGCCGCTCTGGTCGGCGAGACCAGCGACAACCTGCCCGGGATTCCCGGGGTCGGGCCGAAGACCGCCGCCAAGTGGATCAACACCTACGGTGGGGTGGAGGGGGTCGTCGCCCGCGCCGACGAGATCAAGGGCAAGGCCGGCGAGAGTCTGCGGGAGCGGCTCGCCGACGTGATCCGCAACTACGAGCTCAACCGGTTGGTCAGTGACCTGGAGCTGCCGCTGCGCCCGGAGGACGCCCGCTGGACCGGCTGGGACCGGGAGGCCGTGCACCAGGTCTTCGACACCCTGGAGTTCCGGATCCTGCGGGACCGCCTCTACCAGTACCTCGACGCCGTCGAGCCGGAGGCCGAGTCCGGGTTCGACCTGACCGGGCAGGTGCTCACCGCGCCGGGCGCCCTGGCCGGCTGGCTGGAGACCCACGCCCCCGCCGGCACCCCGGTCGGGGTGGCGGTCAAGCTGGACACCGGCCCCAACCGGCGGCACACCGCCGGGGTGCTCGGCCTGGCCCTGGCCACCGCCGACGCCGCCGCGGCCTGGGTCGCCCCGGCCACCCTCGAGGCGACCGACGAGAACGCCCTGGCCGGCTGGCTGGCCGACCCGGCCCGGCCGAAGGTCCTGCACGACAGCAAGCCTGCGGTGCTCGCGTTCGCCGCCGCCGGCTGGTCGTTGGCCGGCATCGCCCGGGACACCCAGATCGCCGCCTACCTGGCCCGCCCCGACCAGCGGTCCTACGACCTGACCGACCTGGCCCTGCGCTACCTGCACCGGGAGCTGCGGGTGGACGCGCCGGAGACCGGGCAACTGACCCTGGACGGGCTGGGCGACGACGGCCAGGCCGAGGAGAACCTGATGCTCCAGGCCCGCGCCACCCTCGACCTGGCCGACGCCATCGACGCGGAGCTGTCCCGCGACGGCGAGCAGTCGGCCCGGTTGATGGCCGAGGTGGAGTTGCCGCTGATGCGGGTCCTGGCCGACATGGAACGGATCGGCATCGCCGCCGACACCGACTACCTGACGGAGTTGGAGGCGCACTTCGCCGCCGAGGTGAAGGCCGCCGCGCAGGCCGCGTACCGGGTGGTGGACCGGGAGTTCAACCTGGGCTCGCCGAAGCAGCTGCAGGAGATCCTCTTCGGTGAGCTGGGCCTGCCCAAGACCAAGAAGATCAAGACCGGGTACACCACCGACGCCGACGCGCTGGGCTGGCTCTACGCGCAGACCGAGCACCCGTTGTTGCACCACCTGCTGCGGCACCGGGACGTGGCCAGGCTCAAGTCCACCGTGGACGGTCTGCTCAAGTCGATCTCCGACGACGGGCGGATCCACACCACCTTCAACCAGACGGTGGCGGCCACCGGTCGGCTCTCCTCCACCGAACCCAACCTGCAGAACATCCCGATCCGCACCGAGGAGGGCCGGCGGATCCGTCGGGCCTTCGTGGTGGGGCAGGGCTACGACTGTCTGCTGACCGCCGACTACAGCCAGATCGAGATGCGGATCATGGCGCACCTGTCCTCGGACGAGGCGCTGATCGAGGCGTTCAACTCCGGCCACGACTTCCACGCCGCCACCGCCTCCTCGGTCTTCGAGGTCGCCGTCGAGACGGTCACCGCCGACCAGCGTCGCAAGATCAAGGCGATGAACTACGGCCTGGCGTACGGGCTGAGCGCGTTCGGTCTCTCCCAGCAGCTCGGCATCACCGCCGAGGAGGCCCGGGCGCTGATGGAGAACTACTTCGCCGGCTTCGGTGGGGTCCGCGACTACCTGCACGAGGTGGTCGCCAAGGCCCGACAGGACGGCTACACCTCCACCGTCCTCGGCCGCCGGCGGTACCTTCCCGATCTGGTGAGCGACAACCGGCAGCGCCGGGAGATGGCCGAACGGATGGCGCTCAACGCCCCGATCCAGGGCTCGGCCGCCGACCTCATCAAGCTGGCCATGCTGCACGTGGACACCGCGCTGCGCTCCGCCGGCCTGCGGTCACGGATGCTGCTGCAGGTGCACGACGAGTTGGTCTTCGAGGTCGCGCCGGGCGAGCGGGAGGCGCTGGAGGCGTTGGTCCGCAAGGAGATGGGCGCGGCGTACCCGCTCTCGGTGCCGCTGGAGGTCTCCGTCGGTGAGGGCACCGACTGGAACAGCGCCGACCACTGAGCCGGGTCACCGTAGTGGATCGTGGCCCCAGTTCATCAGCGACCAGCGCCACCGGGTGTCCCGGACGTCGCCGGACGGGCGTTGGGCGAGGTGCCGGTGCACGTACCCGATGACCTTGCGCATGTGTGCGTAGTCCTGGGCGGTCAGGTCGGCGCGTTTGCGCCGCAGCAGGTCGACGATCCGCCGGCCGGAGGCGTGTCCGACCGACTCGCCGCCCTTGGTGCCCTTCTTCCGCCAGCCGACGTGTGCGGACTCGTCGCTGGCCAACCACGCCGACAGTTCACCGGGGGTCATGTTGACCGCCTCGCCGAACTCGCGGTAGGTGTCGCGTCCCTGGTCACGACTCATGGCGTAGCGCCTCCGGTCGGTGTGCGACGTCCCGGCCCGAGTGGTCGTTGCGAATGCGGTACTGGGGCTGCTGCGGACTGGCGTCGACGGCGCGTCCACTCACCCGGGTCCGTTCGGTCAACTCCTCGGTGACCACCCCGCGTCCCCGGCCGCTGTGGCTGGCCCAGGAGACGTGGTCACCCTTGCGGAACCTCTGCTCGGCCATGACCGGCGGGTACCCGCCGTGGCGGCGGAATAACGACCGCGCTTCGGCCCGGCCACCCCAGGGTGCCGTGGCGTTGCCGGCGACGCGTGGCCGGGCCGGGGAGGTGCTGGTCGGGGTCAGGGGGTGATGTCGGCGACCGGGAGCTTGAGGACGAACGGCTCGGTCAGCTCGATCACGTCGGCGCTGTCGGTGACCAGCTCGTACTGGGGCACACCGGCCGGACCGGGCTGCTCGCCGAGCCGGTACGCGTAGACGTGCACCGGGTTCTGCTCGATCCGCCAGTAGTGGGCGATCCCGACGGCGGCGTACTCGCCGGGTTTGGCGAACCGGTCGGTCCACCGGGTGCCGGGGGAGACGATCTCGACGGCGAGCACGACGTCCGCCGGATGCAGCAGGGACCGGTCCCGGTCCACCTCGGCGTGGCGCAGCAGGACGTCGGGTTGGCGGCTGGTGTTGGCCGAGAGGGCCACGCCGACCGCCTGCGAGGCGCGCAGGTGGCGCGGCGCGTGTTCGGCCAGCCAGCGCCACAGCAGACTGGCGATGTCCTGGTGGCCCAGGGTGGGGGAGGGTGTCACCCGAATGACTCCGTCGACGAGTTCGACGCGGGGGGCGTCGTCCGGCAGGTTGCGCAGGTCGGCAAGCGTGTAGTCGGCACGCTGCTGCCGGATCGGGTCCGGACACCAGGGGCCAGGTGATGTCGGGATCGGTTCGGCACTCATCGGCTCAGCGTAGCCCCGCTCCGGCCCGCCGACGTCGCACCGCCGGTGCGACGGTTCCGTTGGACCGGCACCGGCACCGGCACCGGCACCGGCACCCGGCCGGGTCACGGCGCGGGCTTCTCGGCGACGAAGATGGCGGTACCGGGGAAGAGCCGGCCGCGCAGCGGGCTCCACTGTCCCCAGACGCCCTCGTGACCCGCCGGCCACTCCGGCTCCACCAGGTCGGTCAGGCGGAACCCGGCGTCGACCAGCTCCCGGATCCGGTCACCGAGGGTGCGGTGCTGCTCGACGTAGGTGGGCGTGCCGGTGGCGTCCTGTTCGACGTACGGGCTGCGGTCGAAGTACGAGTGCACGGCCCGCAGGCCGCCCTCGCCCGGGTCGTCGAGGAAGATCCACCGCATCGGGTGGGTGACCGAGAAGACCCACCGGCCGCCCGGGCGCAGCACCCGGTGCACCTCGCGCATCACCGCGGCCGAGTCGGCCACGAAGGGGATCGCCCCGAACGCGGTGCAGGCGGTGTCGAAGGCGGCGTCGCCGAAGGGCAACGCCAGGGCGTCGGCCTGCACCAGCGGCACCCGTACCCCGGTGCGGTCGGCGGCCTGGCGGGCGTGGCGCAACATGCCGGCGGAGAGGTCCACGGCCACCGCCTGGGCGCCCTGGGTGGCCAGCCAGCGGGCGGCGGCGGCAGCACCGCAGCCGACCTCGAGGATCCGCCGGCCGGCCAGTTTGCCGAGCAACCGGGCATCGGCCTCGCGTACCCCCTCCGGACACCACACGAAGTCCAGGTCACCGAGGAAGGCGCCGTGCTCGGCCTGGTAGTTGTCGGCGTCGACGTCCCACCAGACCCGGCTGGCCCGGCGGGCATCCGTGTCGGTCACCGGGCGGCGCAGCACACCCGGATCCTCGGATCCGGCCGGCTCGTCCGGTCCGGTGTTGCCGGGCTGGTCGTCGGTCACCCCGGCAGTCTAGGGGCCGTCCGGGCCGGTCCCCGGCACGCGTGGACCGGGGGTGTCGCGGGTCTGGTGGCCGGATTCCCGGGCTGCGATCAGCGGGACCTTTCGCCTGTGTGCCCCTTTTTCGGCGCAGAGCGGACCGCTCGGGCCACAAAGCGGGCCGGATCACGTACCCCGGGGCTTGCACGCTGTGGTAATGCACACGGTAGGGTGGTGGATGCGCTCGCGGATCGTGTGCCTCGGCAGGGAGCAGGTGCGCGGCCACCGGAGCCACTAATGATCTTCTGACGGCGATCGTTCGGTGTGCCCCGGCAGGCGGATCCGTTGGCGCGAACAGGTCACCGCAACACACCAGCCTGCTGTGACACACCATCCGACCGGAGCAACCGCCCACATGACGAGCAGCATCGAGGCCCCCTCGAGCGCCAACAAGGTCACCGTCGACGACATCGGTTCCGAGGAAGCTTTCCTCGCCGCGATCGACGAGACCATCAAGTACTTCAACGACGGCGACATTGTCGAAGGCACCGTCGTCAAGGTCGATCGGGACGAGGTCCTGCTCGACATCGGCTACAAGACCGAGGGTGTCATCCCCTCTCGGGAGTTGTCGATCAAGCACGACGTGGACCCGGCCGAGGTCGTGTCGGTGGGCGACCACATCGAGGCCCTTGTCCTCCAGAAGGAGGACAAGGAGGGGCGTCTGATCCTCTCGAAGAAGCGCGCGCAGTACGAGCGGGCGTGGGGCACGATCGAGAAGATCAAGGACGAGGACGGGGTCGTCCGCGGTTCGGTCATCGAGGTGGTCAAGGGTGGCCTCATCCTCGACATCGGGCTGCGCGGCTTCCTGCCCGCCTCTCTGGTCGAGATGCGGCGCGTGCGTGACCTGCAGCCCTACGTCGGCCGCGAGCTCGAAGCCAAGATCATCGAGCTGGACAAGAACCGCAACAACGTGGTCCTGTCCCGCCGGGCCTGGCTGGAGCAGACGCAGTCCGAGGTGCGCACCGAGTTCCTCAACAAGCTCCAGAAGGGGCAGGTCCGCAAGGGCGTCGTCTCCTCGATCGTCAACTTCGGCGCGTTCGTCGACCTCGGCGGCGTGGACGGCCTGGTGCACGTCTCCGAGCTGTCCTGGAAGCACATCGACCACCCGTCCGAGGTGGTCGAGGTCGGCCAGGAGGTCGAGGTCGAGGTGCTCGACGTCGACCTGGACCGCGAGCGCGTCTCGCTGTCGCTGAAGGCGACCCAGGAGGACCCGTGGCGGCAGTTCGCCCGGACCCACGCGATCCAGCAGATCGTGCCGGGTAAGGTCACCAAGCTGGTGCCGTTCGGTGCCTTCGTCCGGGTCGACGACGGCATCGAGGGCCTGGTCCACATCTCCGAGCTGGCCGAGCGCCACGTGGAGATCCCGGAGCAGGTCGTCCAGGTCGGCTCCGAGGTCATGGTCAAGGTCATCGACATCGACCTGGAGCGTCGCCGGATCTCGCTCTCGCTCAAGCAGGCCAACGAGGGCTTCGTCGAGGGCGAGGAGCACTTCGACCCGACCCTCTACGGCATGGCCGCCGAGTACGACGACCAGGGCAACTACAAGTACCCCGAAGGCTTCGACCCGGAGACCGGGGAGTGGCTCGAGGGCTACGACAAGCAGCGCGAGGAGTGGGAGACGCAGTACGCCGAGGCCCGTCAGCGCTGGGAGGCACACACCAAGCAGGTGCAGACCTCCCGGGCCGCCGACGCCGAGGCCGCTGCGAACCCGGCTCCGGTCGTGTCGGCCGGTGCCGGCACCACCACCTCGACCTCGTCGTCGGCGCCGAGCC
The DNA here is from genome assembly GCF_049179195.1 of Micromonospora sp. WMMA1923. NCBI lineage: Bacteria > Bacillati > Actinomycetota > Actinomycetes > Micromonosporales > Micromonosporaceae > Micromonospora > Micromonospora sp. WMMA1923. The sequence continues at coordinate 3,604,172 of NZ_JBMHLZ010000001.1, read as the reverse complement.
GGCAGAACGAGGAGCCGGCCGGCACGCTGGCCACCGACGAGGCGCTCGCCGCCCTGCGGGAGAAGCTCGCCGGCGGCAAGTGACCGCTGAGGGCGCTCGCTGAGGACAACGGGCCCCGCCGCGACGATCCGGTACCCCCGGACCGTCGGGGCGGGGCCCTGCCCGTTTCCGCGTCCCGGTGGTCGCCGCGGGGTGAACCGGGCGAAGGCGTTGGCGCACCGGTGCCGATCGGGTTGACTGGGCTGATGCTGCGCGTGGGACTGACCGGCGGGATCGGATCGGGTAAGAGTGCCGTGGCGAGCCGCCTGCGGGAGCTGGGCGCGGTGCTCGTCGACGCCGACCGGGTGGCCCGCGAGGTGGTGGCCCCCGGCACCGACGGCCTGGCCGAGGTGGTGGCCACCTTCTCCGAACGGGTGCTCGGCCCCGACGGGGCACTGGACCGGGCCGCCCTGGGCGCGGTGGTGTTCGGCGACGAGACGGCCCGACGGCGGTTGGAGGCGATCACCCATCCCCGGGTCCGGGTCCGTACCGCCGAACTGGTCGCTGCCGCAGCGCCGGACGCGATCGTGGTCAACGACGTACCGCTGCTGGTCGAGGTGGGGCTCGCGCCGACGTACCACCTGGTGGTGGTGGTGCAGACGGCCGTGCCCGTCCGGTTGGCGCGGCTGGCCCGTGACCGGGGGATGAGCCGGGCGGAGGCCGAGCGGCGGATCGCCGCGCAGGCCGACGACGAGCGACGCCGCGCGGTCGCGGACGTCCTGGTGACCAACGACGGGAGCCTGGCCGAGCTGCACGAACAGGTGGACGCGCTCTGGCGGGAGCGGCTGCTGCCCTACGCGGAGAACCTGCGCCGCCGCCGGGCGGTCAGCCCACCGCGGACCGGATTGACCGGGCCGGACCCGACCTGGCCGCAGCAGTACGCGCGGCTGGCGGCCCGGATCCGGCACGCGCTCGCCCCGGCCGAGCCCCGCGTCGACCACATCGGTCCGACCGCCGTGCCGGGTCTGGCCGCCCCGGACGTCATCGACATCCAGCTCACCGTGGAAACCCTTGCCGACGCGGACGGGCCGCTCGCCGACCGGCTCGTCGACGCCGGTTTTCCCCGCCGGCCCGGACAGTGGTGGGACCGGGCCGGGTCGGCCGGCGGCGAGCGGGTGGCGAAGCGGCTGCACGGCAGCGCCGACCCGGGTCGTCCGGTACGCCTGCACCTGCGCCAGGTCGACGCGCCGACCTGGCGTTGCGCTCTGCTGCTCCGCGACCACCTGCGTGCCGCCCCCGACCAGCGGGTCGGGTATCCGGCGCCGGGCCGGGAGCCGACCGCCGCGCCGGCTACCGGCGGCTGCCCGACGGCGCGGGATCCGGGGTGCGAGGAGGAGCACCGACGGGCCGAGCGGTGGGCCGAGCGGACGGGGTGGCGGCCGTGAGCGCCGACAGGCGTGGCACCGGCCCGGGCACCAGGTCGAGCTGACTCCAGGTGCTGGCGGCGGTGCGCAGCTCCAACCGGCGGAGCAGGCCGTCGCGGTCGATCCAGTAGCGCAGCGGGGCCGCACCGTCGGGCACCTCGATGACGTCCACGGTCCGTTCCGCGAGCCGGTCCTCGCGCAGCCGCACGGCCGACGCCTCGGACACGTCCGTCCGGCCGGCCCGCAGCGCCGCCGCGAGCAGCCGGTCGGGGTCGGTCCGGTCGGTGCGGATGGACCGCCAGCCGGTCGTCGGTGGCGGCAGCGGCGGCCGCCCCGGCGCCTCGGCGGTGCCGTCGGCGGCTGCGGCCCGGGTCACCAACCTGGCCGCCCCGGTCCGGTCGTGTCGCAGCAGCGTCCGCTGACCCGGTGTGGCCAGGTCGGCGACCGACAGGTACGCCGACCGCTCGGTCCAGCTCACCCAGCCGGCGCCGCGCAGATTGGTCGACGCGGTGACCGGCGCGGTCAGGGTCAGCCGGGCGCCGCCGGTGGCGCGCAGCCGGGTCGCCAGCCGGGTGAACCGCCGTCGTTCGACCTCGGTGAGCGCCCGGGGCAGTCCGGGCCGGCCGCCCAGGGCGGGCACCGGCCGCAGCACCGGACGGTCCGCGCGCAGCAGCTCCACGGTCAGCGGTACGCCTCCGGGCAGGCGGGTCGTCAGGCGGTGCAGGCGGGCGTCCCGGTCGAGCCAGAGGCGCGGCTGGTCGTCGAGCGCCGGGGCGCCGGGCAGCGCGGCCCGGAGGATGTCCAGTGGTCCACCGGCGGCGTCGGCACGGCCCAGCCACCGGGCCTCGTCGCCGGTGGCGACCGGGTCGGGTTGCGGTGCGGCCAGGGCGAACACCAGGCGGAGCACGACGTCCAGGGCACGCTCGGCAGACGGCTCGCGCAGCCGCCAGCGGTCGGCCGGGGGCAGCAGCGGGGGCAGCGCGGGGGTGGGCACCGCGGTGGGGTCCGGCCGGGTCAGCGCCACGGTGGGGGTGGCCTGGAGCAGCCCTCGTTCGTCACCGGCGCCGGGACCGCCGACATCGAGGTAGACAAGTGGGCGGGCCCAGTCGATCCAGCCGAGCAGGTCGGTGCGGTTGCCACCGGCGCCGATGACGACCCGCAGGCCGGCACGGACGTCCCGGTGGTTGGTGACCCGCATCGCGGCGAGCCGTTCGGCTTCGGCGGCGGTGGCCGCCCGGTCGGCGGCGGGCGGTTCGGGCACCCAGGTCAGCAGGACGGCGACCAGCGCGACGGCGGAGGCGGCAGCCGTGGTGGTCAGGGCCACCAGCATCCGCCGCCGCAGGCGGACGAGCTCCGCCGGGGTGCCGGCGTCGTCGTCCGGGCCATCGTGGTCGTGGTCGCCGCCGGCGGCGGGGCTGCTGACCGTTGTGCCGTTGCCGGCCGGGCCACGGACCGCCGTGCCGTTGCCGGCGGGGCTGCTGACCGCCGTGCCGTTGCCGGCGGACGCCGGGGGGCTGACGCGCCCGGATCGGGCTGAGTTGGTCACGCAGGGTTGAACTGTCGGGGTGACCGGTGGGTGACGAGCAGGGGCGCCCGCGGCGGCCGGTCTGCGCGCCAGGCGCGACCACGTCCGGTGCGCACGCCGGGATGAACCGGGTGCTGCGACCCTCTGTGCCGGGGGCAGCCGGCCGATGAAGCCTGGCCGCCGGCCCGGTCGGCCGCCGCGAGCGGCCTACGGCTCATACCCTAGCGCGGTGAAATGCGCCACACAATGCGAATATAGAAGCCGATCACCAACTCTCGGTAGCCGGCCGAGGGTGTCGGACCCCCGGCGTACGGTGGGGTCATGGCGCTCGACATTCCTCGGCTCGACGGCCGTTTCCAGGTCGTCAGCGAGTTCCAGCCGGCCGGTGACCAACCGGCGGCGATCGACGATCTGGAGCGGCGGGTCCGCCGCGGTGACCGCAACACGGTGCTGCTCGGCGCGACCGGCACCGGCAAGAGCGCCACCACCGCGTGGCTGGTCGAGCGGTTGCAGCGCCCGACGCTGGTGCTCGCCCCCAACAAGACGCTCTGCGCGCAGCTGGCCAAGGAGTTCAGCGAGTTGCTCCCGCACAACGCGGTGGAGTACTTCGTCTCCTACTACGACTACTACCAGCCCGAGGCCTACATTCCGCAGACCGACACCTACATCGAGAAGGACTCCTCGATCAACGAGGAGGTGGAGCGGCTGCGGCACTCGGCCACCATGTCGCTGCTCACCCGTCGGGACGTGATCGTGGTCGCCACCGTCTCGGCGATCTACGGCCTGGGCACCCCGGAGGAGTATCTCGACCAGGCCGTCCGGATCGCCGTCGGGCAGGAGTTGGACCGCGACGAGTTGCTCCGTCGGCTGGTCGACAACCGTTACACCCGCAACGACGTGGCCTTCAACCGGGGCACCTTCCGGGTCCGGGGCGACACGCTGGAGATCATTCCGGCGTACGAGGAGATGGCGGTCCGGATCGAGCTCTTCGGCGACGAGGTGGAGAAGCTCTACTACCTCAATCCGCTCACCGGGGACGTGGTCCGTGAGGTCGACGGGCTGATGATCTTCCCGGCCACCCACTACGCGGCCGGGCCGGAGCGGATGGAGCGGGCCATCGGCGACATCGAGGCCGAGCTGGCCGAGCGGTTGGCCGAGCTGGACCGGCAGGGCAAGCTGCTGGAGGCCCAGCGGCTGCGGATGCGCACCACCTACGACATCGAGATGATGCGCCAGGTCGGCTTCTGCTCCGGCATCGAGAACTACTCCATGCACATGGACGGTCGGTTGCCCGGCAGCCCGCCGCACTGTCTGCTCGACTACTTCCCGGACGACTTCCTGACCGTGGTCGACGAGTCGCACGTGACGATTCCCCAGATCGGCGGCATGTTCGAGGGCGACGCGTCGCGTAAGCGGATGCTGATCGACCACGGCTTCCGGCTGCCCAGCGCCGCCGACAACCGGCCGCTGCGCTTCGACGAGTTCCTGGAGCGGGTCGGGCAGATGGTCTTCCTGTCGGCGACCCCCGGCTCCTGGGAGCTGGAGCAGGCCCAGGGGGAGTACGTCGAGCAGGTGATCCGCCCGACCGGCCTGGTCGACCCGGAGGTCGTCGTCAAGCCGACCAAGGGGCAGATCGACGACCTGATGCACGAGATCAAGCTGCGCACCGAGCGCGACGAGCGGGTGCTGGTCACCACCCTGACCAAGAAGATGGCCGAGGACCTGTCGGACTACCTGCTGGAGAACGGCATCCGGGTGCGCTACCTGCACTCCGAGGTCGACACGCTGCGCCGGGTGGAGCTGCTGCGCGAGTTGCGCAAGGGCGACTACGACGTGCTGGTCGGCATCAACCTGCTGCGGGAGGGGCTCGACCTGCCAGAGGTCTCGCTGGTGGCGATCCTCGACGCCGACAAGGAGGGTTTCCTGCGCAGCGGCCGGTCGCTGATCCAGACCATCGGTCGGGCCGCCCGTAACGTCTCCGGTCAGGTCCACATGTACGCCGACAAGGTGACCCCGTCGATGGCGGGCGCGATCGAGGAGACCAACCGGCGGCGGGCCAAGCAGATCGCGCACAACGAGGCGCACGGGATCAGCCCGGAGCCGTTGCGGAAGAAGATCCACGACATCCTGGACGACATCTACCGCGAGGCCGAGGACACCGAGAACACCCGGGTCGGTGGCGCGGCCCGGCAGTTGTCCCGGGGCAAGGCGCCGGTGGGCCAGACCCGCAGCCGCAGCCGGACGGACACCACCCCGTCGAGGGAGGGAATGGCCCGGGCCGACCTCGCCCAGCTCATCCAGGAGCTCAACGACCAGATGCTCGCCGCCGCCCGGGAGCTGCAGTTCGAGTTGGCCGCCCGGATCCGTGACGAGGTCGCCGACCTCAAGAAGGAGCTGCGCGGCATGGACGCCGCCGGGGTGACGTGATGCCGGGGCGTTCCCCCGGACGGCAGCGCCGGTGGGTCGGGGCGGATCGTGGGAGCGGCCGAGGGCTCCCGGTGAAACGACGTAACCGTCCCATTAAGGGCGGTAGCTAACAGCAAGGGAAGTATTGCCCTGAGTGACGGACCTGCGTAGTCTGCCACCTGGGGAGGCCGCATGCCGTTGCCAACGAGTCCTGTCATCCGCCGTGCGCGCCTGGGCGCCGAGCTGCGTCAACTGCGCCGACACGCGACGCTCACCCTGGAACAGGTCTGCGACCGACTGGGGTGGGCGTCGACGTCGAAGCTGTCCCGCATCGAGTTGGGGCAGAGCCGGCCGGACCTCGCCGACGTGCTGGACCTGCTCGACGTCTACCAGGTGCCGACGGCCCAACGGGAGGCGCTCATCGTCATCGCCCGGGACGCGGCGACCGGCCGCGGCTGGTGGAAGTCGCTGAGCGAGATGAGTGAGCGCCAGCGCACCTACGCCGAGCTGGAGGCCGGCGCGGCGGCCATCGTGGAGTACCAGCCGGCGGTGCTGCCCGGTCTGCTGCAGAGCGCCGCGTACGCCCGCCTCCGGGTCGAGGCGGGCCGGCTGGTCAGCCCGGACATCGACGTGGAGGCCGACGTGCGGGCCCGGCTCGCTCGCCAGGAGGTGCTGGGCCGACCCCACCCGCCGGACTACACAGCGCTGCTCGACGAGGCCGCCTGCGACCCGCTCGGTGTGCCCGAGGAGGTGTGGCAGGAGCAGCTGCGACACCTCCTCGGCCTCGCCGGCCGGCCGAACGTGACGGTACGGGTGCTGCCCCGGGGAGCCGCACTACGGGCCGGGCTGCATCCACTCGCCCCGTTCTCCTGCTACTCGTTTCCCGACCCCGCCGACCCGCGCACCGTGATGCTGGAGACGTTGACCACCGACGTGCGGCTGGGCACGGAGGCCGACGTCGAGCGGTACCAGCGGACGGCCGAGTGGCTGGCCGCGCTCGCGCTGGACGCGGGGGAGACGCTGGCGTGGCTGCGCGAGCAGCTGGTCGACCCGTCCAACGGCCACCGTCCGGCCGACCCGGAGTGAGCCCGACGGCCGTCACCGGTACCGGTGGAAACCGCCCTCCGAGTCGATCACCTGGCCGGTGATCCAGCTCGCCTCCGGCGAGCAGAGGAAACGGACCAGTCGGGCCGCGTCCTGCGGGGTGCCCCAGCGCCTGCCGGGGAAGAGCTCCGCCACGGCGGCGTGCGCGTCCGGCGTGGCGTAACCGGTGTCGGTCGGCCCCGGATTCACGCAGTTGACGGTGATCCCGCGGGGCGTCAGCAGCACGGAGAGTTGGGTGGTCAGATTCTCCACCGCGGCCTTGCTGGCGGCGTAGGCCAGCTCGGCGGGCATCGGACCGAGCCGCTGCCCGCTGGAGAAGAGCACCAACCGGCCACCGGAGTCGCCGCTGAACGCCGCGCCGAACGCCTCGGCGAGCAGTAGCGTGGCCCGTACGTTGACCAGCAGGTGCCGGTCGATCTCCGTGGCGTCCAGCGACCCGAGCTCGGTGCGGGTGGAGTAGGCGTGCACGGCCACCACCGCGTCGAGGCGGCCGTGCCGGCGGACCGCCTCGGTGACCAACTCGCCGGGGGCGGCCGCGTCGAGCAGGTCGGCGGGGACGAACCCGGCCCGGTCACCCAGCTCACTCAGGAGCGCGGGCACCCCATCGGGATCCCCGCCGTAGGGCTGGGCGTCGTCGTACGCCGGCAATCCGGTCAGCAGCAACCGCCACCCGTCGGCGGCGAACATCCGGGCGACGGCCGCGCCGATGCCGATCCGTCTGCTCACCCCGGTCACCAGCACGACCCGCTCCGTCATGGTCGACAGTCAATCGCCTCTCGCCGTGGCGAGTCCAGTCGATTGCCTGCGTCGGCACGACGCCGGCCGATGTCATCCGGGCGCGGTCGCCGGGCCCGACGCCCCCGTAGCCCGCCGGGACTGGCGACCGCCGGCGGACGGTACCCCGGGGTACGACAGTTCCGGCCGGTCCGTCGAAGTTTCAGGCGGGTACGTCGACGAAGTGCTCGACCACCGGCGGGCCGGCGAAGTGCGGGCCGATCAGCGAGCGCCACCGCTGGAACCGCTCGGTGGCGCGGAAGTTCTCCTCGTGCGCCTCGACCGAGTCCCACTCCACCAGCAGCACGAACCGGGTGGGGGACTCGATCCCCCGGGTCATCCGCACCGACCGGCAGCCCGGGGCCCCGGCGAGAACCGGATGACCTTCGGCGTACGCGGCGGCGAAGTCGTCCTCGTGTCCGGGCAGTACGTCGATGAGCGCGACCTCAAGCACCATGTCGAAAGCCTCCCACGTGGACCCGACCACCGTGCCCGCCGGGGTCCGCCCACCCGCAGGAGGGGCCGAGGCGGCGGTGCTCGACGGGCCGAAACGGCTATCGCCGCCCCAGGGGCAGCTCGTCTAGGGTGGGCTCGCGCGAATGGGGAGAGTTTGATGATCGACTGGCTGACGGTCCCGGTGTTCGAGGTGGCCGGGGTCGGCACCACCCGGGCCGAGGTGCTCGGGTTCGTCACCGGCGTGCTCAACGTCTGGCTGGTGGCCCGGCAACGGATCGCGAACTGGCCGGTCGGCATCGCCAACGTGCTGCTGCTGATGGTGCTCTTCTGGACCGCCGGTCTGTACGCCGACGCCGGCCTGCAGATCGTCTACGTCGGGCTGGGGCTGTACGGCTGGTGGCACTGGCTGTTCGGCGGCGAGCAGCGCAGCCGGCTCACGGTCAGCCGTACCGGCCGGCGGGAGTGGCTGCTGCTGGCGGTGGCCGGCGCGCTGCTCACCGGCGGGCTCTGGACCCTGCTGGAACGGGCCACCGACTCGACCGTGCCGCTGGCCGACGCGCTGACCACCGCCCTGTCCCTGCTGGCCACCTACGGACAGACCCGCAAGCTGGTGGAGAGTTGGTGGGTGTGGATCGCTGCGGACCTGATCTACATCCCGTTGTACGCGTACAAGGGGCTCTGGCTCACCGCCGGGCTCTACCTGATCTTCCTGGCCCTCTGTGTGCTGGGCCTGCGGGCCTGGCGGGCCGACCTGCGGGCCGCGGCACCGGCCACCCCGGTGCAGCCCGGCCCCGCTCCGGCGGCGGCGTGAGCACCGACGGCGGCATGCGTACCGACGGCGTGAGCACCGACGGTGTGCGTACCGACGGCGGGCCGATCGCCCGGCAGCCTGCGGTGGCCGACCTGGAGTTCCGGCACGCGATGGTGGTGGGCAAGTTCTATCCGCCGCACGCCGGGCACCACGCGTTGATCGAGGCGGCGGCGGCCCGGTGTGCCCGGGTGACCGTGGTGGTGGCCCCGTCCCGGCGCGAGTCGATCCCGCTGGACCTGCGGGTGGCGTGGCTGCGCGAGGTGCACGCCAGCACCGGGCGGGTCCGGGTGGTCGGCCGGTACGACGACCATCCGGTCGACTACACCGATCCGGTCGCCTGGGACGCGCACTGCGCGGTGTTCCGCGAGGCGGTCGGGCCGGACCCGGTCGACGCGGTCTTCTCCTCCGAGCCGTACGGCGAGGAGCTGGCGCGCCGGTTCGACGCGGTGCCGGTCTGCGTGGACGTGGACCGCCGGGCCGTGCCGGTCTCCGGTACGTCGGTGCGGGCCGACCCGGTCGGGCACTGGCGTTGGCTGAGTCCGCCGGTGCGGGCGTGGTTCGTGCGGCGGGTGGTGGTTCTCGGCGCGGAGTCGACCGGCACCACCACCATGGCCAGGGCCCTCGCCGAGCACTACGGCACCGGCTGGGTGCCCGAGTACGGCCGGGAGTTGACCGCCCGCAAGCTCGACCGGCTGCGCCGGGACCGACCGGAGGCGACGGTCGCCGACGTGACGTGGGACCGGGACGACTTCGCCGAGGTGGTCCGGGAACAGCAGGCTGCCGAGGACGCCGCCGCCCGCTCGTCCGGCCCGCTGTTGATCTGCGACACCGACACCCGGGCGACCGCCCTGTGGGAGGAGCGGTACCTCGGCTCGACATCGGCAGAGGTGCGGGCGGCGGCCCGGCGTCCGGCGCTGTACCTGCTGACCGATCACCGGCAGGTGCCCTTCACCGACGACGGGCTGCGCGACGGGGAACACCTGCGCGTCTGGATGACCGGGCGGTTCCGGGCCGAGCTGGCGACCAGTGGCGTACCGGTGGTGGAGCTGACCGGCAGCCACCGGCAACGGTTGGCGCGGGCCGTGGCGGCCTGCGACGCGGTGCTGGCCGCCGGTTGGTCGCTGGCCGATCCGTTGCTCCCACCGGCCTGACGACCGCAGTCACCGCCCCGGCCTGACGATCCGCAGCGGCCCGGTCCACCCTGACGACGACAGCCGCCGGGCCACCCCGGCAGTCGCCTCGGCCCAGTCTCCTAGGATGCTCTAGGCGTGGTGCCGTACGGCACCGGCACCACGTGATCTGTTCGGCATTCGACGCCACCGGGATGCGACGGAAGCCAACGATGGTGAACAATGGCCCGCGAGGAGGGGAGTATTCCCCTACGACGAGGTCGTCAGCACGGCCGGTCGCCGGTCCCGGTGGCCGACCCGGCGTCGTCGGTCACCGGCTCGCACCCGCGTCGGTGACGGAAGAGACCTCCGCCACCCACCAGAGTCAGCGTCGCCGGTATGCCAGCCCCGCCGGGGCAGTACGGTGTGCCCGACGTTGCGGGTCTGCCGGAGGATGAACGTGACCGTTTCCGTATGGGTGTGGGCGGCGACGCTGCTCGTGCTGGCCGTCGTCCTGGCGGTCGACCTGCTGATCATCGGTCGTCGCCCGCACGAGCCGAGCATTCGCGAGTCGAGCATCTGGGTCAGCCTCTACGTCGGACTGGCCCTGATCTTCGGCGCGGGGCTCTGGTTCGTCGCCGGAGCGCGCCCGGCCGGCGAGTTCTTCACCGGCTGGCTCACCGAGTACAGCCTCTCGGTCGACAACCTCTTCGTCTTCGTGATCATCATGGCCCGGTTCGCGGTGCCCCGGCAGTACCAGCAGAAGGTGCTGCTGATCGGCATCGTGCTGGCGCTGGTGATGCGCGGTGGCTTCATCGCCGCCGGTGCGGCCCTGATCACCCAGTTCTCCTGGGTCTTCTACCTGTTCGGAGCGTTCCTGATCTACACCGCGGTCAACCTGGCCCGGCAGGGCGAGCAGGAGGAGGACGAGTTCAAGGAGAACGTCCTGATCCGTTGGAGCCGTCGGGTGCTGCCCATCTCCGGCGACTACCACGACGCCAGGCTTACCAAGCGGGAGCACGGCCGCCGGTTGTTCACCCCGATGCTGATCGTGATGATCGCCATCGGCACCACCGACCTGATCTTCGCTCTCGACTCGATCCCGGCGATCTTCGGTATCACCCAGGAGCCGTATCTGGTCTTCACCGCCAACGTCTTCGCGTTGATGGGGCTGCGGCAGCTCTATTTTCTCCTCGGCGGTCTGCTCGACCGGCTGGTCTACCTGACCTACGGGCTGGCCGTGGTGCTCGGGTTCATCGGCGTCAAACTGGTGCTGGAGGCGCTGGCCGACAACCGGGTGCCGTTCATCAACGGTGGCGAGCACGTCGGCTGGGCCCCACACATGCCGATCTGGCTGTCCCTGGTGGTGATCCTGAGCACCCTCGCCGTGGCCACCGTGGCCAGCCTGGTCAAGTCCTCCGTGGACCGTCGCCGCGCGCTGGCCAAGAGCCCGTACTGACCGGTCGCCGTCTGGGGTCAGTGGGCGGGGGTCAGTTGCTGCCGGGCCTGCCACGACCGGGCCGAGAGGTCCGCGAGCAGCCGGCAGGCGTCCACGTCGCGGCCCTCGGTGGTGGTGCAGACGACCAGCACGTACGGCGGGGCGTCGTCGGGGTAGACCACCCCGGCACCGTGCCGGACGCCGCGTACCCAGCCGCTCTTGTGTGCGATCGGGGTACCTTCGGGTAGCCCGGCGGCGAGGTCGTCGCGGTGCTGCTGGGCCAGGAGCACGTCGCGCATGGCCGCACAGTGGGCGGGGGAGGCCAGCGGTCCCCGGCGGGTGGCACCGGTGGCGATCGCCGCGAGCAGGGCGGCGAGATCGGCGACGGTGACCAGGTTGGCGATGCCGGCGTCCCGGGCGGCGAAGTCCTCGATGCCCCGGCCGGTGACGCTGTGCCGGGCACCGGCTGCCGCCCAGACCCGGGCGACCGCCGGCAGCCCGACGTGGTCGAGCAGGATGTTGGTGGCCAGGTTGCTGGAGCGGACGATCATGCGTTCGGCGAGCCAGCGCAGCGTCGCCCCGGTGCCGAGGCGGGCCCAGACGGCCTGGTCGTTGTCGAAGTGCGGGGCGCAGGAGAACCGGGGCGCGTCCGGACGGGCGGAGGCGAACTCGTTGACCACCTCGACGGGGGCGTCCAGGTCGAGCCGGCCGGACTCGGCGGCCCGGTGCAGCGCGGCGAGCACGGCGACCTTCATCGTGCTCGCCGCGTAGTGGGTGGCGTCGGCCCGCCGCGTCCAGGTGGGTGGGGCGTCGAGTCGACCCAGGTACGCCGACACGCTCCCGCCGAGTCCGTCGAGTTCCCGGTCGACCTCGGCGAAGTTCACCACGCCCACTCCTGACCTGGCCGGGCCCCACCCCCGGTGTGGTGGCGGGGCCCGTTCGACGGGTACCTCAGCCGGCGTGCTTGCGGCGGGCGGCGGCCCGCCCCCGCGTGGTCTGGTCGAGCACGACCTTGCGGATCCGCACCGCGGCCGGGGTCACCTCGACGCACTCGTCCTCCCGGCAGAACTCCAGGGCCTGCTCCAGGGAGAGTTTGCGTGGCGGGATCAGCTTCTCGGTCTCGTCGGAGGTCGAGGCCCGCATGTTGGTGAGCTTCTTCTCCTTGGTGATGTTGACGTCCATGTCGTCGGAACGGGAGTTCTCTCCGACGATCATGCCCTCGTAGACCTCGGTGGTGGGCTCGACGAAGAGCTGGCCGCGCTCCTGCAGGTTGATCATCGCGAACGAGGTCACCGCGCCGGCCCGGTCGGCCACCAGGGAGCCGTTCTGCCGGGTGCGCAGCTCACCGAACCAGGGCTCGTAGGACTCGAAGACGTGGTGCAGGATGCCGGTGCCCCGGGTGTCGGTGAGGAACTCGGTGCGGAAACCGATCAGGCCACGCGCCGGGACCAGCCACTCCATCCGGATCCAGCCGGTGCCATGGTTGACCAGCTGCTCCATCCGGCCCTTGCGGGTGGCCAGCAGCTGGGTGATCGCGCCGAGGTACTCCTCGGGGGAGTCGATGGTGAGCCGCTCGACCGGCTCGCAGACCTTGCCGTCGATCTCCCGGGTGACCACCTGCGGCTTGCCGACGGTCAGCTCGTAGGACTCCCGGCGCATCTGCTCGACCAGGATCGCCAGGGCCAGCTCGCCCCGGCCCTGCACCTCCCACGCGTCGGGGCGCTCGGTGGGCAGCACCCGCAGCGAGACGTTGCCGATCAGCTCCTTGTCGAGCCGGTCCTTGACCATCCGGGCGGTGACCTTGGCGCCCTTGACCCGGCCCACCAGGGGCGAGGTGTTGGTGCCGATGGTCATCGAGATGGCCGGCTCGTCGACGGTGATCAGGGGCAGCGGCCGGGGGTCCTCGGCGTCGGCGAGGGTCTCGCCGATCATGATCTCCGGGATGCCGGCGACGGCGATGATGTCACCGGGGCCGGCGGACTCGGCGGGCTTGCGCTCCAGTCCCTCGGTCATCAGCAGTTCGGAGATGCGGACCCGCTGGGTGCTGCCGTCGGTGCGGCACCAGGCGACGGACTGGCCCTTGGCGATGGTGCCCTGCCGGACCCGGCACAGCGCGAGCCGACCCAGGAAGGGGGAGGCGTCGAGGTTGGTGACGTGCGCCTGCAGCGGGGCGTCCTGGTCGTAGGCGGGGGGCGGGATGGTGTCGAGCAGGGTCCGGAAGAACGGCTCCAGGGAGTTGCTGTCGTCGGGTACGGCCCCGTCGGCCGGCTGGGTCAGCGAGGCGATGCCGTCGCGGGCGCAGGCGTAGACGATCGGGAAGTCGATCTGGGTCTCGTCGGCGTCCAGGTCGAGGAAGAGCTCGTAGGTGTCGTCCACGACCTCCTTGATCCGGGCGTCGGGACGGTCCACCTTGTTGATCACCAGGATGATCGGCAGCCGGGCCCGCAGTGCCTTGCGCAGCACGAACCGGGTCTGCGGCAGCGGTCCCTCGCTGGCGTCGACCAGCAGCACCACCCCGTCGACCATGGTCAGGCCCCGCTCCACCTCGCCACCGAAGTCGGCGTGCCCGGGAGTGTCGATGATGTTGATGGTGACCGGCTCCGAGCCGTCCGCCGGCAGGTACCGCACGCCGGTGTTCTTGGCCAGGATGGTGATGCCCTTCTCCCGTTCCAGGTCCATCGAGTCCATCACCCGCTCGGTCGTCTCGCCGCGGGCGCCGTAGGCGCCGGCCTGCCGCAACATGGCGTCGACCAGGGTGGTCTTGCCGTGGTCGACGTGAGCGATGATGGCGACGTTGCGGAGGTCGGTGCGAAGCTGCATGGGTCCATCCTCCCGCCTGCTCGGTTCCGAGGCCGAATCGGGGTCACCCCCGGTTCCCCCGGATCTCTGTCGTAACTCCTGCCGTCATCGGTACGGCGGCTGGCATGCTGGCCGCGTGATGCGGAAGCCGTCGTGCACGATCTGCTGAATTCCCTGCAGGGACTGCCGTCCCTGGCGATCTACGTGATCGCCGCGGTGTTGGTGGCCGGGGAGACCGCGGTGATCTTCGGTTTGTTGGTGCCGGCCGAGGCGACGCTGCTGCTTGTCGGTTTCCTCACCTACGCCGGCACGCTGCGGCTGGGGCCGGCGCTGTTGGTGATGATTGTCGCAGCGGTGACCGGTGACACGCTGGCCTTCCGCTCCGGTCGCCGGTACGGACCGAGGCTGCGGGCCAGCGGGCTGGGCACCCGGGTCGGGGCGGCCCGGTGGGACCGGGCGGACGCGATGCTGGGCCGGCTGGGTGGGCGCGGCATCTTCGGGGCCCGGTGGCTGGCCTTCGCCCGTACCCTGGTGCCCCGCCTGGCGGGCGCCTCCGGCATGCCGTACCGGCGGTTCCTGCCCTGGAACGTCGGTGGCGTGCTGACCTGGGTGGGCGGGTCGGTGCTGGTGGGGTATCTGGCCGGGGAGTCCTACGAGACGGTGTCCCGGCTGCTGGGGCAGGCCACCGGTGCGTTGCTGCTGTTGGTGGTCTGCCTGGTGGCGGTGGTGTTGACCGGCCGGTGGCTGGGGCGCAATCCCGATCCGGCGCGGGCCCTGTTGTCCCGGGCCGTGGCGCTGCCCCCGGTGCGTTGGCTGCGGGACCGGTACGGGGTGTTGTTCTTCCTGGTCGCCATGCGGGTCGGGCCGGTCTGGACGTTCCTGTTGAACCTGACCGCCGGGCTGGCGCTGGTCGTGGCCGCCGGGTTCGCCGTGACCTGGCTGCTCGGGGTGGTGGTCCGCAACAGCGGGCTGGCGCTGGTCGACGGTGCGATCGCCGCCTGGTTCGCCCAGCGGCGGACCCCGGGGGCGGTCGACGTGACGATGCTGGTGGTGTCGGTGCTGCGGGGGTCGTACCTGATCGTGGTGGTGGCGTTGGTGGCCGCGGTGCTGGCCTGGCGGCACCGGACGTGGCGGGCGGATCTGCTCGGGCTCCTGGGCACCGTCGGGGCGTTCGTGCCGCTGCTGGTCCTGGCGGTGGCCACCGACACCATCGGTGCGGACGGGGCGGAGCTGTGGTTTCCGACCCAGGGCGCGGTGACGACCGCGAGCCTGTGCACGTTGGCCTGGTTGCTGGCCCGGGGCACCCGGTGGCCGGTGGCGGTGGCGGTCTGGACCGCGGCGGTGGCCGGCGTGGTCGGCATCGGGCTGGCCCGCCTGTACCTGGGGGTCAGTACGGCCAGCGGCACGGCGACGGCGGTCCTGCTCGGGGCGGCGTGGCCGGCGGTGTTCATGGTCGCCTGGGCGACCCGCGCGCGGCTCACCCCGGGCCCGACGCCGCCGCGGCAGCTGGCTGTCGGTGCCGAGGACGCCGCCCGGCAGGGGGAGAGGGAGCGGGGCGGGGCCGGATGAGGTCCGTCCCCGCCCCACGGTGGTCGTCCGGTCAATCCCGGCTGGTCACCGGCGCCGGCGCACCGGCTGTCTGGTCGGGCCGGTTGGCTGGTGGGCCCGGCTCGTCAGCCGGGTGCGCTGCCGAGGCGGTGCGGTTGATCCGGCCCGGCCACCAGAAGCGGTCACCGAGCAGGAACACCAGCGCCGGTACGAGCACGGTGCGGACCAGCAGCGTGTCGAGCAGGACGCCGATGCAGACGATGATCCCGATCTGGGTGAGCGTGAGCAGCGGCAGTACGCCGAGGACGGCGAAGACCGCGGCGAGCAGCACGCCGGCGCTGGTGATGACCCCGCCGGTGACCCGGAGCGCGGAGAGCATGCCGGCGCGGGTGCCGGTGCGCCGGGCATCCTCCCGGGCCCGGGTGACCAGGAAGATGTTGTAGTCCACGCCGAGGGCGACCAGGAACACGAAGCCCAGCAGGAGCACCCCGCTGTCGAGGGCGGGGAAGCCGAGCACGTGGTCGAAGAGCAGCCAGCCCGCGCCGATGCTGGCGAAGAAGGACGCGATGACGGTGAGCACCAGCAGGATGGGGGCGACGATGCCGCGCAGGAGCAGCACCAGGACGCTGCCGACCAGGAGCAGGATCAGCGGCAGGATGAGCTGCAGGTCCTTGCGGTCGGCCTGGGCGGAGTCGTAGGTGGCGGCGACGGTGCCGCCGACCAGGGCGCCGTCGAAGCTCCCGGCGCCCTCGACCGCCGGTGGCGCGGAGCCGGGTACGGCGGCGACGGCGTCGCGCAGCGCCTCGATGGTCCGGTCGGAGGCGGCGGTGCCCGGCTCGGCCTCGATCACCACGTCGATCTGGGCGACGGTGTCGCCCGCGTCGCCGGGGCGGGCGGAGGCCACCCCGTCCACCTCGGCGGCGGTGGCGGTGACGGCCTGCGCCGCCGCGGGGGTGGTCAGGACGGTGACGGGTTGGGTCGTCCCGGCCGGGAAGGCCCGCGCGAGGGTTTCCGCGCCGGCGACCGCCTCCGGTTTGACCCGGAACTGCTCGGTCTCGGACAGGCCGGTGCGGATGCCGAGGCCGCCCAGGGCGAGGCCGGCCAGGAGCAGGGTGGCCAGCAGCGCCACCGGGACCGGGCGGCGCTCCACGAGCGCGCCGAGCCGGCCCCAGAGCCGACCCTCGCGGGCTGGTCCGCCGACGCGGGGCACGAAGGGCCAGAACAGCCCCCGGCCGAAGATCACCAGTGCGGCGGGGAGGACGAACAACGCCGACGCCATGGCGAAGACGACACCGGTGGCGCAGGCCACCGCCAGGGCCCGGTTGGTTTCCTGCTCGGACAGCAGCAGGGTGAGCACGCCGAGCACGACGGTGGAGCCGCTGGCGAGGATCGGCTCGGCGGTGCGGCGCAGCGCCGCGCGCATGGCGACGAAGCGGTCCTCCTCGCGGCGCAGCTCCTCCCGGTAGCGGGCGATCAGCAGCAGGGCGTAGTTGGTGGCGGCGCCGAAGACCAGGACGCTGGCGATGCCGGTGACGGCGCCACCGGCGAAGTGGATCCCGACGGCCGGCACGATGGTCTCGATGGCCCGCAGGGTGAGCTGCTCGGTCGCCGCCACCACCAGCAGCGGCACGATCCACAGGAACGGGCTGCGGTAGGTGACCAGCAGGAGCAGGGCGACCACGGCGGCGGTGAAGGCCAGCAGGGTGGTGTCCGCACCCTCGAAGACGTTGGTGAGGTCGGTGGTGAACGCCGGGGGACCGGTCACCTCGACGGTGAGGACGTCGGGCAGTCCGGTCAGGCCGGCCCGTAGCTCCTTGACGGTGTCGGCGACCTGCTCCTGGCCGCCGCTGGTGGACAACGGCACGGCGACCAGGGCGACCGTGCCGTCCGGGGAGAACTGGGGTGAGCTGGTCCGGCCGCCGACGGCGAAGGAGTTCAGCGGGTCGGTGGTGCCGGCTACCGCCGCGCGGTCTTCCTCGGTGAGCGCGGCGCGGTCGGCGCGGCTGACCACGACGATCGCCGGTTGGACGTCGCGCGAGGGCAACTCGTCCTGGAGGCGCTGGACCTGGGTGGACTGCCACTGGGTGGAGAGCCCGGTCGAGGAGACCGGGGCCGGGTTGTCGGGCGTGGGCAGCGCGAAGACGGCCGCGCCGAGAGCGATCGCGGCGGCCACGGTGAGCCAGGCGGCCAACCGGCCGCGCACGACGCGGGTGAACACGGACATCCAATGCCTCAAGGTCTCTCGCAGGAGGCCACCTGGCATCTCCCGACAGTCGAATATCTTGATAGGCGAGATTATCGGCAGTTGAGTTATGCTGCAACCCGCGGCGAGGGGGTGACGGACGTGGCAGGGCACGGCATGTACCGGCGCAGGGACACCCGGCGGGCGCACCTCGTCGCGGAGATCGCGGCCGACCTGCGGCGCTACAGCGGTGACGCCCAGCACGTCGGGCACGCCTTCGCCAACCTGCACGGCCTCAACGCCACCGACCTGCAGGCCCTGCTCGCCGTGATGGACGCCGAGCTGGCCGACGACCCGATCACCCCGGGTCGCCTGGGTGAGCACCTCAACCTCTCCTCGGGCTCGGTGACCGCCCTGGTCGACCGGTTGGAGCGGGGCGGTCACGTCCGCCGGGACCGGGACACCGCCGACCGCCGCAAGGTCTTCCTCCGGTACGCCGACCGGGGTGCCGCCCTGGCCATGGACTTCTTCCGTCCGCTGGGCCGCCGCACCGACCAGGTGATGGACGCCTTCAGTGACGCCGAGCTGGAGGTGGTGCACCGGTTCCTGGCCGCGATGGTGACCTCGATGGCCGAGCACCGCGACTCGGTGCGCACCGCCCGACCGGAGCAGCCCCGCCACCGCACCGGTTGACCGGCCCACCGCTGGCCGGGCGCCCGGTCGACTCGCTCGGCAGCAGGCGGCCGGGCAATTGCGCGCCGTGGCGCGGCCGGGAAGAGACCGGAATCCGCGTTGCCGGTTTTATGCTGGATGCCATGCCCGTGAGGGGTCCGACGTCACCCGGAGGTGGCCAGGGTGGCAGCGTCCGGCAGCCGTCCGTCGCAGGGCGCGGCCCGGGCGCGGCTCACCGGCGAGGCCGTGGCCGGTCTGCGCCGGCTGCTGACCCACGGGCAGCAGGCCGGGGCTGCCTTCGCCCAGCTGCACGGCCTCGTCGACACCGATCTGCGGGCGTTGATCGCGGTCCGGGACGCCGAATCGGCCGCCGATCCGCTCACCCCCGGCCGTCTCGCCGACCATCTGGACCTCTCCCCGGGGTCGGTGACGGCCCTGCTCGACCGGCTGGAACGGGCCGGACACCTGCGCCGCGACCGCGACGGCGCCGACCGGCGACGGCTGCTGCTGCGTGACGCGGTGCAGGGGACCAGCCTCGCCGAGGAGTTCCGCCGGCCGCTGGACACCGCCGCAGACGCGGCTATGGCTACCTTGAGTGACGATGAGTTGGTAGTGGTGAGTCGTTTCCTGGCCGCCGTGGCGGATGGTCTACGGGCGCAGCGGGATGCCGCCCGGCGTGGCCGCAGCGGCCGGGCACCCTCGCGAGTGTCCGAGATAATCCCAGCTCAGCCCGCTTCCGGTGCGGATCAGGGTGCGGTGGTTCGTGAGCGGGACTCGCGGGGTGCTTCGGTGAGAAAAACGGACATTTGACGTTGTTACCTTTCGATGCCCGTAAGTAACTTTGGGTCATCGCCTGATGATCCTGATCGGGCATCCGTACCGGAGCTCCACGGTGGCCAGGGGTGGTTCCCCGTGCCGCTCCGGCCGCACCAGAGGAGGTAATCGATGACTCGGGCACCGGCGAATCTGCTGGCTGTGCGCAGCCTGCTGCTACGACATCTCAACACCGATCCGGACCGGGTTCGGGACGACGACCTGGAGCCCAACGAGGTCGGTATCGTCGGCGACGCCAACCACCGGGGTGGCTACCACTGTGGCTCGGACCGGGTGGTGACCAACGACTACTCGGTGGTCGAGTCGACGCGCGACCGCAACGGCCTGACCCTCGACGCCTCGGCGCTGGACGTCGGCATGTTCCGCGTCACGTCCCGCGGACGTACCCATGACCTGCGAAGTTTCTCGGTCTGGTGCGTCTCCCAGTGCGTTGCCGGCGCGGCCGACACCCGCGACATCCGCGAAATCATCTACTCCCCGGACGGGCGGGTCGTGCGGCGGTGGGACCGGCTGGGCCGGCGTACCACCGGCGACAACTCCCATCTCTGGCACACCCACGTCAGTTTCTTCCGGGACGCCACGAAGGCGGGGCGGGACCAGACCCCGCTGTTCCGCCGCTACCTGACCAGCATCGGACTACTGGAGGAAGACATGAGCGAGCAGGCCGAGAACGAGATCCACAACGTCTACCTCGGGATGTTCTACGGCGGTACGAGCATGGGGCGCAAGGTCGACCCGGACGGGCCGGGTGGCGCTGAGGCAGCCAACAGCATGGTCGCCAAGCTGGACTACACGATGTTGCGGCTGGACGCGCTCGTGGCGCAGGTCAGCCAACTGCCCAGGCAGGCAGTCAACGAGCAGGCGGTGATCGCCGGCGTCCTCGCCGGGCTGACCCCCGAGAAGCTCGCCGCGCTGCTCCCGTCGAGCCTGGTCACCCAGGTCGCCGACGAGATCGACCGCCGGATGGCGTGACACCACGGCCGACCGGGTGACCACGGTCGGGCGCAGTCGGCAGCGAGCATTGCGCAACACCCGTTGCGCGATGGCCGCTGCGGCTGTGCGTCAGCGGCGACTACGGGTTTGTCGCGATCGTCACCCGGGCGGTGACGTGACCTGAGCCGGGTGCCGGCGGCGAGTCCGAGCCGTGGCGACGGTCGGAACCCGGCCGCCGCCACCGGCACACAGACTTACAGCGGACGGACGTTGTCCGCCTGCGGACCCTTCTGCCCCTGGGTCACCTCGAACTCGACCTTCTGCGCCTCATGCAGTTCCCGGTAGCCGCTCGAAGCGATCGCCGAGTAGTGCACGAAGACGTCGGGGCCTCCGCCGTCCTGCTCGATGAAGCCGAAGCCCTTTTCCGAGTTGAACCACTTGACCGTGCCGGTTGCCATGCATCTCTCCCTGTTTCCTGCGGCTGACCACCGGCCATTGGTCGATGATCGCCTGTTCCACCCCGAACAGTAGCCGGCCGAGGCCCGATTCGCTGGCCGAAGTGCCGCAGGCCGCGCCGACGAAGGGGGATCTGCCTCCGGCCGGCCCTCCGGTGGGGCATGCTTGCCCCGGTGAGAACAGGTGCCGCACTGACGGAGCTGGAAAACGAGATCGGTGTGCCCGGTGCGGGCATGGACCGGCTCCGGCTGATGCCCACCCCGTTCGTGCCGGAGGTGCGACTACACCTGGCCGAGGACGCGATCGTCTGGTGGGCCCGGATGGAGGCCAGTGCCGGCAACGCGCTGCCGGCGCCGTACTGGGCCTCGGCCTGGGCCGGCGGTCAGGCCCTGGCCCGCCACCTGCTCGACCACCCCGAGCTGGTCGCCGGGCGTCGGGTGCTGGACCTGGCCACGGGCTCCGGGCTGGTCGCCATCGCCGCCGCCCTGGCCGGGGCCGAGCGGGTCGAGGCCAACGACATCGACCCGTACGCGCTGGCTGCCGCGACCGTCAACGCCCGGGCCAACGGGGTCACCGTCGTGACCAGCAGCGGTGACCTGCTGGACGCACCCCGACCGGCGGCGGACCTGCTGGTGGCCGGGGACGTCTTCTACACCCCGGCGATGACCGCCCGGATGCTGGCCTTCCTGGACCGGATCTCCGCCGCCGGGGTCGAGGTGCTGGTCGGCGATCCCGGCCGTGGCGAGCTGCCACCGCACCGGTTGTCGGTGGTCGCCAGCTACTCGGTACCGACCACCGAACCGTTCGTCGACTCGCCGGTGCGCCGGGTGCAGGTGCTGCGGGGCGGCTGACCGGTGGTGCGCCGGGCGGCACCCGGCGCACCGACCCGGGTCACCAGCCCCGGGTACGCCACTGCGGCAGCGAGGGCCGCTCCGCGCCGATCGTGCTGTCCCGGCCGTGCCCGGGATAGAACCAGGTCTCGTCCGGCAGCCGGGCGAAGAGCTTCTGCTCGACGTCGTCGATGAGGCTGCCGAAACGCTCCGGGTCCCGGTCGGTGTTGCCCACGCCACCGGGAAAAAGTGAGTCCCCGGTGAACAGGTGCGGGCTGCCGGCCGGGTCGCGGTAGAGCAGCGCGATCGAGCCGGGGGTGTGGCCGACGAGGTGGATGACCTCCAGGGTGCAGTCACCGACGGTGACGGTGTCGCCGTCGGTGAGCGGTTGGGTGGGGATCGGCAGGCCGGCCGCGTCGTCGACGTGGGCCAGCGCCCGGGCGCCGGTCTTGGCGACCACCTCCTCCAGGGCCACCCAGTGGTCCATGTGCTGGTGGGTGGTGACCACGGTGGCGAGCCCGGCGTCGCCGACCAGGTCGAGCAGTCGGGGCGCTTCGTTCGCCGCGTCGATCAGCGCCTGCTCACCGGTGGACCGGCAGCGCAGCAGGTAGGCGTTGTTCTCCATCGGCCCGACCGCCACCTTGGTGATGGTGAGCTGGTCGAGTTCGCGTACGGCCGGCGCGCCGCCGACGGTGACGTCTCCGCGGTAGGTCATCGTGTTCTTCAGATCCATTCCGGTGGGATGGGCAACGGGCCGTCGGGATCGACGGTGAGCAGGTCGCCACCGGACCGGCCGATCAGCCAGGCGGCGAGGTCGTGGACGGGGCCCCGCACGGTGGGTGCCCCGGCGCGGTCGCCGAGCGCCAGCTCGTGCCGGCTGCCGTCGACGCGCAGGACCATGGCCGGCACGTCCGTCCGGTCGGCCATGGTGGTGGTCACGTCGTGCAGGAGCCGGTGGGCGAAGGCAGGTGTCCAGTCGGTCGGCCGGTAGCCGGCCGCCAGGTCGACGTGGTGCACCTCCAGCTCGCGCAGCCGCCCCCAGACCAGCTGGGCGGCGGGCCACGGGCCGCGCCGGGTCTCGACGGTGGCCGCCCATGCCCGTACCGGCATCGCGGCGACCGCCTCGGTGAACCGGTCCGCGCTACGGCGCAGGTCGTCGAGGTGGGCGGCGGGCGGTCGGGCGGCACCGACCTGGATGTCGGCGGTACGGCTCGCCGCGCTGGCGTACATCGGGATGCGTTGGCCGGTGCGGGCGGCGGTGAGCAGGTTGACGAAGCCGTCGGCGTTGCGGGCCAGGTGGGTCAGCACGTGGCCACGGGTCCAGCCGGGCAGCGCCGATCCGGCCGTGACGCCGGCGGTGTCGAAGGTGGCTGCGGTGTCCAGCAGGCGGGCCGTGGCCTCGGCCACCGCTCCGGTCAGCAGGAGCGGATCGGTGGTCACCCGTCGACCCTATCGGTCCGGGCCGGCCCGTGTCGTCGGGGAAATCGCTTTCGGCGCGGCGGTCCGGCCCCTACCGTCGGCGTGGTACGCGGCACCGCGACGGCACAGGGGGGTGGTGGCATGCCGGTGGCAGCACGCGGACACCGCCACGACCAGCTCTCGACCGTGATGAGGATGCGATGACCGTCGACTTGACCGCCCTCGGCTGGGACGCCGGATGGGCGAGCCTTCCGTACCGGCGTACCGGTCGGCGGCCCGGCCGGGTCACCCGGGTCGACCGGGGGGTCTGCACCGTGCTCGGCGCGGACGGTCCGGTGCGCGCCACCCTCGGTGGCGCGGTGCTGGCCGACGCCGCCCGGGACCTGACCCGGTTGCCCTGCGTCGGCGACTGGGTGCTGCTGGGTGCCTGGCCGGACGGCCGGGCCACCATCGAGACGGTGCTGCCGCGCCGTACCGCGTTGATCCGTCGGACCGCCGGCAAGGACGCCAGCGGTCAGGTGCTCGCCGCCAACCTGGACACCGCCGCCGTGGTCGAGCCGGTGCACCCCGAGCCGGACAACGGCCGGATCGAACGGCTGCTCGCCCTGGTCCACGAGTCGGGGGCACGGCCGGTGGTGGTGCTCACCAAGGCCGACCTGGCCGCCGACGCCGCCACCATCGCCCGGCAGCTCGCCGAGGTCGCCCCCGGGGTGCCGGTGCTGCCGGTCAGCGCCGAGCGGGGCACCGGGCTGGGCCCGCTGCGCCCGCTGGTCGCCGCCGGCCGCACCCTGGGGCTGCTGGGGCCCTCCGGTGCGGGCAAGTCGAGCCTGGTCAACGCGTTGGCCGGGGCGACGGTGATGCCGACCCAGGCGATCCGCCGGGTCGACGGCAAGGGTCGGCACACCACCGGGTGGCGGGCGTTGGTGCCCGTCCCGCGCGGTGGCGCGGTCGTGGACACCCCCGGGGTACGGGCGGTGGGTCTGCTGGACGGCTCGGCCGGGCTGGACCGCGCCTTCACCGACATCGCCGAGCTGGCCACCGGCTGCCGGTACGGCGACTGCGCCCACGAGGCCGAGCCGGCCTGCGCGGTGCGGGCGGCGGTGGACAGCGGTGAGTTGAGCGTCCGGCGTTGGGAGAGCTGGCGTCGGCTGCGGGGGGAGGTGGCCTTCGAGTCGGGTCGCCGCCAGGCCCGGTTGGCCGCCGAGCGGCGCGGCGGCTGGCGCAACGGGCGACGCCGGGCGCCCCGCCCGGCCACCCCGGGCGGCTTCTGACCCCGCCCGACCGGGTTGAGCTGGGGGAATGGCGGCGTGCGGGAAAGTGTCGTACCTCGGGGCTAGAGTTGCCG
Organism: Micromonospora sp. WMMA1923; assembly: GCF_049179195.1. Classification (NCBI taxonomy): domain Bacteria; kingdom Bacillati; phylum Actinomycetota; class Actinomycetes; order Micromonosporales; family Micromonosporaceae; genus Micromonospora; species Micromonospora sp. WMMA1923. The sequence continues at coordinate 3,580,128 of NZ_JBMHLZ010000001.1, read as the reverse complement.
AGGCGTCTTCCTGCGCCCCGACAACCGCTCGCGGATCCCCCGTACGGAGTCCACAAAGCCGTACGGATCCATCAGAGCCGTACAGATCCCGCCAGAGCGGCACAGACCCGCCTCATCTTCTGCACCCGGGAGCACACGTACCGTGGCCGACCGTCTGATCATCCGTGGCGCGCGCGAGCACAACCTGCGTGACGTGAGTCTCGACCTGCCTCGGGACGCCCTGATCGTGTTCACCGGGCTCTCCGGCTCGGGCAAGTCCAGCCTGGCCTTCGACACGATCTTCGCCGAGGGGCAGCGTCGGTACGTGGAGTCGCTGTCGTCGTACGCCAGGCAGTTCCTCGGCCAGATGGACAAACCGGACGTCGACTTCATCGAGGGCCTCAGCCCGGCGGTGTCCATCGACCAGAAGTCCACCTCCCGCAACCCGCGCTCCACCGTGGGCACGATCACCGAGGTCTACGACTACCTGCGGCTGCTCTTCGCCCGGGTCGGGGTGCCGCACTGCCCGGTCTGCGGGGAGCTGATCTCCCGGCAGAGCCCCCAGCAGATCGTCGACCGGGTCCTCGCCATGGCCGAGGGCACCCGGTTCATGGTGCTCGCCCCGGTGATCCGGGGCCGCAAGGGCGAGTACGTCGACCTCTTCGCCGAGCTGCAGTCCAAGGGCTACGCCCGGGCCCGCATCGACGGGGTGGTGCACCCGCTGACCGAGCCGCCGAAGCTCAAGAAGCAGGAGAAGCACACCATCGAGGTGGTGATCGACCGGCTCACCGTCAAGGCCAGCGCCAAGCAGCGGCTGACCGACTCGGTGGAGGCCGCCCTCGGGCTCGCCGGCGGCATCGTACTGCTCGACTTCGTCGACCTGGCCGAGGACGACCCGGACCGGGAGCGGCGTTACTCCGAGCACCTGGCCTGCCCCAACGACCATCCCCTGGCGATCGAGGACCTGGAACCCCGGGTCTTCTCCTTCAACGCGCCCTACGGCGCCTGCCCGGAGTGCACCGGTCTGGGCACCAAGAAGGAGGTCGACCCGGAGCTGCTCATTCCCGATCCGGAGCGGTCCCTGCGGGAGGGCGCCATCCAGCCCTGGTCCGGCGGGCAGACCCTGGAGTACTTCCTCCGGCTGCTGGAGGCCCTCGGCGACGCCGAGCACTTCGACCTGGACACGCCCTGGCGGGCGCTGCCGTCGCGGGCGCAGAAGACGATCCTGCACGGCTCCGACGACCAGGTGCACGTGCGGTACCGCAACAAGTACGGCCGCGAGCGCTCCTACTTCACCGGCTTCGAGGGCGTGGTGCAGTGGATCGAACGCCGGCACACCGACACCGAGAGCGAGTGGTCCCGGGAGAAGTACGAGGGCTACATGCGTGACGTGCCCTGCGCGGCCTGCGGCGGGGCCCGGCTCAAGCCGGAGGTGCTCGCGGTCACCCTGGCCGGCCGCAGCATCGCCGAGGTCTGCAACCTGTCGGTGGGGGAGGCGGCCGACCTGCTGGCCGGCATCGAGTTGACCGACCGGCAGAAGATGATCGCCGAGCGGGTGCTCAAGGAGATCAACGCCCGGCTGCGGTTCCTGCTCGACGTGGGCCTGGACTACCTCTCCCTGGACCGGGCGGCCGGCACCCTCTCCGGCGGGGAGGCCCAGCGCATCCGGCTGGCCACCCAGATCGGCTCCGGCCTGGTCGGTGTCCTCTACGTGCTCGACGAGCCGTCGATCGGCCTGCACCAGCGGGACAACCACCGGCTGATCGAGACGCTGATCCGGCTGCGCGGGCTCGGCAACACGCTGATCGTGGTGGAGCACGACGAGGACACCATCCGCACCGCCGACTGGATCGTCGACATCGGCCCCGGCGCGGGCGAGCACGGCGGTCGGATCGTGCACTCCGGCTCGGTGCCGGAGCTGCTGACCAACCCGGAGTCGGTGACCGGGGCGTACCTGTCCGGGCGGCGGGAGATCCCCACCCCGGCGCGGCGGCGTCCGCAGACCGCCGGCCGGGAGCTGGTGGTGCACGGCGCCCGGGAGCACAACCTGCGCAACCTGAACGTGTCGTTCCCGCTCGGTCAGCTGATCGCGGTCACCGGGGTCAGCGGCTCCGGCAAGTCGACGCTTGTCAACGACATCCTCTACGCGGTGCTGGCCAACCAGATCAACGGCGCCCGGCTGGTGCCCGGCCGGCACACCCGGGTCAGTGGCCTGGAGCACGTGGACAAGGTCGTCGGCGTGGACCAGTCGCCGATCGGCCGGACCCCGCGCTCCAACCCCGCCACCTACACCGGGGTCTGGGACCACGTCCGGAAGCTCTTCGCCGAGACCACCGAGGCCAAGGTCCGGGGGTACGGGCCGGGCCGGTTCTCGTTCAACGTCAAGGGTGGCCGCTGCGAGGCCTGCTCCGGCGACGGCACCCTGAAGATCGAGATGAACTTCCTGCCCGACGTGTACGTGCCCTGCGAGGTGTGCAAGGGCGCCCGGTACAACCGGGAGACCCTGGAGGTGCACTACAAGGGCAAGACCGTCTCCGACGTGCTGGAGATGCCGATCGAGGAGGCGGCCGAGTTCTTCTCCGCCATCCCGGCCATCCACCGGCATCTGAAGACGCTTGTCGACGTCGGTCTGGGCTACGTCCGGTTGGGTCAGAGCGCGCCGACGCTCTCCGGTGGCGAGGCGCAGCGGGTCAAGCTCGCCTCGGAGCTGCAGAAGCGCTCCACCGGGCGGACCGTCTACGTGCTCGACGAGCCGACCACCGGGCTGCACTTCGAGGACATCCGCAAGCTGCTGATGGTCCTGGAGGGCCTGGTCGACAAGGGCAACACGGTGATCACCATCGAGCACAACCTCGACGTGATCAAGACCGCCGACTGGTTGATCGACATGGGGCCCGAGGGTGGGCACCGGGGCGGTCTGGTGCTGGCCACCGGCACCCCGGAGGAGGTCGCCGAGGTCGCCGAGAGCCACACCGGTCAGTTCCTGCGTCCGGTGCTCAAGCTCGACGGCGCAGCCCGGGGCGCGGCGGCGGCCACCACCCGGGCGGCCAGGGCCAACGGCACCAAGGCCACCAAGGCCACCAGCACCAAGGCCACCAAGGCCACCGGCACCAAGGCCACCGGCACCAAGGCCACCGGCACCAAGGCCGGCCGCGCTGCTGGTGCCGGCAAGGCCGATGGCACCGGCAAGGCTGCTGGTGCCGGCAAGGCCGCTGGTGCCGCGGTGGTCGACGGTGCCGGTAAGACGGTTGGTGCGGCGGCCGACGGCGCCGGCAAGGCGGCCGGTGCCGCCAACGGCCCGTCGCGGTCGACCCGCCGGACTCCCGCCAAGGCCCGCTGACCGGACAACCACGGGCCACTCAGGCATTTCCCAGGCTTTCGGGGTGAACTGGGTCCCATCACCATCCGTGTACGCAGGAGAGGCCGCGATCACCACGGTGCGGCAGCCGAGAGAGGGAGCCAGACATGAGTGACGACCAGGTGTTCGACGCCCCGGTCACGCAGACGCGGCGGACCCTGCTGGCGGGGGCCGGTGCCCTCGGGGCGGCCGTCGTGCTGACCGCCTGCGGCAGCGACCGGCCCACCGCGACCACCGACAACGAGCCCGACGGCGACGGCTCCACCGGGGGCGACGGTTCCCCCGGCGACGGCGCGGCGGTGCTGGCCAAGACCGCCGACATCCCGGTCGGCGGCGGGAAGGTCTTCGCCCCGCAGGGCGTGGTCGTCACCCAACCCACCGCGGGGGAGTTCAAGGCCTTCGACCCGATCTGTACCCACCAGAACTGCCCGGTGTCCAACGTCGACGGCGGCACCATCAACTGCACCTGCCACGGCAGCAAGTTCTCCATCACCGACGGCTCGGTCCAGGGCGGCCCGGCCACCAGGCCGCTGGCCGCCAAGGAGGTCACCGTCTCCGGCGAGGACATCACCCTGGCCTAGCCGAGCCGGTCCCGCGCTCCCCTCAGGTTAAGAAGGGGCCCCTGCTATACCGAAAGCGTTAAGCAGGGGCCCTTCCTTACCGTTGGGTGGGGAAGGAGACGACCTGCTGGTAGGTGGGGCGGTTCTGCCAGGCGATGGTGGCGTGGGTGATGCCGCCCAGCGGCGCCTGGACGATCGCGTCGGCGCACCACTGGTCGCCCGCGGGGCAGCTGTCGTCGCCGGGGTAGGTGACGGTCGCCGGGGTCGCCGCCGCCGTGGCCAGGGTGTCGAGCAGCAGCTGCCGGCAGCCGGTCAGGCTGCCCCCACCGCAGTGGGTACGCCCCGGACCGCCGGCCACCGGCTCGCCGAGCACCGCACGCAGGTCCTTGTCGACATAGCCCCACCAGCCGTACTGGAAAGCCGAGCCCTTGTGGGTCTGGGCGGTGCTGGCCGAGGTGGGCAGGGTGGAGGTGTCGCCCCGCTGGTGGCCGGAGGGTGACTCGTTGACCTGGAGGGTGTCGACGAGCGCCTGGTAGAGCTCCGCGCCGAGCGGGGCCCGGAACATCGCCCGGACCAGCAGCGGCCACCAGGCGTCGAAGGTCCGGATCGCCTCGGCGTGCCGGTACACCCGGCTGCCCTTGGCGGTCTCCACCCGCAGCGCGCCGTCGGCCCGCCACGCCCTGAGTCGACCGATCTCGGCGGCCAGCGCGGGGTCACCGACGGGTTGGCTCTCCAGCACCCGGATCAGCTCGTCGAGCACCTCGGCCCCGCGCAGGTCGGTCAGGCCGGCCCGCTGCACCAGCTCGGTCAACGAGGCCCGGTCGAAGGTGCGCCCCGCCGCGATCGCCGCCTTCAACGGCCGGTCGAGCAGGTCGGCGCGGTGCACCGCGCCGAAGCTGAAGTTGCCGTCGGCCGCACCGAAGTCCTTCGCCTGCTTGTTGTTCCAGCTGACGTAGTAGTCCTGGTCGGTCGACTGCGGGTGGGCGGCGGCGGGCGCGTAGCGGGCAGTGTTCGTCGTCGGGTCGAAACCCTGCCACTCGTACGCCGGGTCGGCCCGCATCGGCAGGTTCGGGTTCGTACCGTCGGCGCGCAACGGGTTGAGGCCCGAGTTGTAGTACCCCGACTCGGTGGAGTTGACGTAGAACCAGTTGAACGCGTACTCGACGTTCTGGGCCGAGGTGCGGAAGGCCGCCGCGGAGCCCATCTGGGCGGGGTCGTTGAACATCTGGAAGCCGATCGCCGAGTCGGCCTCGTGCCGGTAGGTGGAGCGCAGCTGGGTGAAGGCGTGCGGTTGTCCGTCCACCATGGCCCGCCAGCCGACCAGGCCGAGCCGGGTCCGCCAGGCGACCAGCTTGTACGACCCGGGCGGCGTGCCGTCGGCGACCGTCGGGGTCCACCGGTTGACCCGGGACAGCTCCTCCATGGCCAGGCACTGCCCCCGGTACCGGTACCGGTTGCTGGCCAGGGTGGGGGTACTGCCGTCGGCGGTGCAGAGCGGCACCGCGTAGGTGTCGGTGATGTCGTGCACCGACGAGGTGGCGCTCCAGGCGTAGTCCTGTCCCCGGCCGAGCAGCACGTACAGGTTGAGCCCGGCGAACGCGGCCCCCCGGGCGCTGATGCCGGGGCCCTGCAGTTCCTGCACCATCAGCAGCTGCGGCGAGAAGTAGCCGGTCTGCGGGCCGAAGACCGCGATCGGGTGGCCGGTGGCGGAGTGTGCGGCGGAGACCACGGCCGCGTTGGACATTCCCCGGTGCGCCGGGTCGATGGTCAGCCCGGACAGCGCGGCGGCCAGCTCCGAGCCGCGTCCGGTGCCGGCGGTGGTACGGGCGGAGCCGGTCGGGTCGGTGAAGATCGGTTCGAAGGTGGCGGTGCCGGCGTCGGGCAGCACCACGCTCGGCGCGTCCGGGTCGGCGTCGCCGTAGCGGAAGCTCTGCCCGTCGTGCAGGGTCAGCACCGTCTCGGGGTCGTTCTCGTTGCGGAAGCCGGCCCACACCCGGTCGCCCTCGGCCGGCCCGTAGCGGGCCCGGGCGGCGATGCGGACCAGCGCGGACTGCATCTCGGTGCCACCTCCGCCGCCGAAGAGGCCACCCACCACCCCGGCGATGGCGATCAGGTCGGTCAGCTGGAACGGCTCCGGGCCGCCGGCGTTGGTGATCGCGTCGAGGTGCCCGGTCAGCACGTACTCGCCTGGGCAGTTGCGGCGGGACATGCAGACGCCGATGTAGGCGTTGATGCCGGCGATGTACTCCTGCACGTCGGCGTAGAGCTGCTGGCCGCGCGGGCCCTTGGCGCGCAGCGCCTCGACCTGGGCGGTCAGGTCGGCCTCGGTGTACGGCGAGGTGCGCCAGACACTCTGTTCCAGGGCCCGGTTGCCCGGTGCGCCACCGGCGAACGGGGTCAACGTGCCCCGGCCGACGTGCCGGAGCAGGTCCATGGTGAACAGCCGGTCCTCGGCGCCGGCGTACCCGGCCCCGTACATGGTGCCGCCCCGGGTGGTGCCGGTGACGTGCGGTACGCCGGTGGCCCGGTCCCGCACGATGCGCACGTCGGCGCGGGGTGAGTAGGAGCGTTCGACCTGTCCGGCCGGGACCCCGAAGGAGGCGTCGTGGAAGAACTGGCCGATCTGGTCCTCGCGCAGCCCGGCGTAGCCGTAGACCAGGTCGGCGTAGCGGCCGAGCTGGTCGGCGGAGTGCCGGGGGAGGGTGCCGAGGGTCTGGTGGGCGAGGATCTCGACCAGGGTCGCGTTGCCGTTCTGGCCCGGCGGCAGGATCTCCGCGCACTGCCCGAGGCAGTAGTCCACGGGCGCGGCGGCGGTGGCGGGCGCTGCGGCGGGCGTCGCATCGGCGGGTGTCGCGGTGGACGGGGTGGGGGTGGCCACGAGCAGGGCGGCCACGCCGACGGCGGTGGTCGCGGCGGCCAGGAGTCGGGTGGTGGTGGGACGGGGCATGGTGATCCTCCGGCGGCTGGGGATCATGACGCGGGACGGGTGACCGGCGGTGACGTGAAGAACCTTCACTTACCGGATGGTAAGCGACGCCTGTCGATATCGGAAGAAGTCGATACCCCGGGAACCGTGCGAGAGGTTGTCGGTGGTGGGGGCTAGTGTCGGCAGGGTGGCAGATCCGTCGACCTACCGCCCCGCGCCCGGCACCATCCCGGAGTCCCCGGGGGTCTACCGGTTCCGCGACGGCACCGGTCGGGTCATCTACGTCGGCAAGGCGAAGAACCTGCGGGCCCGGCTCAGCTCCTACTTCGGCGACCCGCTCGGCCTGCACGAGCGGACCCGGCAGATGGTCACCACCGCCGAGTCGGTCGACTGGATCACCGTCGGCACCGAGGTCGAGGCGCTCCAGCAGGAGTTCACCTGGATCAAGCAGTACGACCCCAGGTTCAACGTCCGCTACCGCGACGACAAGTCGTACCCGTACCTCGCGGTCACCGTCGACGAGGAGTACCCGCGCCTGCAGGTGATGCGGGGGGCCAAGCGCAAGGGGGTGCGCTACTTCGGGCCGTACTCGCATGCCTGGGCGATCCGCGAGACCCTCGACCTGCTGCTGCGGGTCTTCCCCGCGCGGACCTGCTCGGCCGGGGTCTTCAAGCGCGCCGGGCAGGTCGGCCGCCCGTGCCTGCTGGGCTACATCGGCAAGTGCGCGGCACCCTGCGTGGGCAGCGTCTCCGCGGCTGAGCACCGGCGCATCGTGGACGGGTTCTGCGACTTCATGGGTGGCCGGGCCGACCCGATGGTCCGTCGGCTGGAACGCGAGATGGCACAGGCCAGCGAGGCGCTGGAGTTCGAGCGGGCGGCCCGGCTGCGCGACGACGTCGCCGCGCTGCGCCGGGCCATGGAGAAGCAGGCCGTGGTGCTCGGCGACGGCACCGACGCCGACGTGGTCGCCTTCGCCGACGACCCGCTGGAGGCCGGAGTGCAGGTCTTCCACGTCCGGGACGGGCGGATCCGGGGCCAGCGGGGCTGGGTGGTGGAGAAGACCGAGGAGCTGACCACCGGTGACCTGGTGCACCACTTCTGCACCCAGGTCTACGGCGGCGAGCGGGGCGAGACCGACGTGCCGCGTGAGCTGCTGGTGCCCGCGCTTCCGACGGACGCCGAGGCGCTGGCCGACTGGCTGACCACCCGCCGGGGCAGCCGGGTCACCCTGCGGGTGCCCCAGCGCGGCGACAAGAAGGACCTGCTGGAGACCGTCGCCCGCAACGCCCGTGACGCGTTGGCCCGGCACAAACTCAAGCGGGCCGGTGACCTGACCACCCGCAGCCAGGCCCTGGACGAGATCGGCGAGGCGCTGGGCATGCGCACCTCCCCGCTGCGCGTCGAGTGCTACGACGTCTCCCAGATCCAGGGCACCGACGTGGTGGCCAGCATGGTCGTCTTCGAGGACGGGCTGCCCCGCAAGAGCGAGTACCGCCGGTTCATCGTCCGGGGCGCCACCGACGACCTGTCGGCGATGTCGGAGGTGCTGCGCCGCCGCTTCGCCCGCTACCTCGACGCCCGCGCCGAGACCGGGGAGCTGGGCGAGGAGACCGCCGCCGACCCGGACCGCCCCGGCATCGACCCCACCACCGGCCGGCCGCGCCGGTTCGCGTACCCGCCGCAGTTGGTCGTGGTCGACGGCGGCCCGCCGCAGGTCGCCGCCGCCGCCCAGGCCCTGGCCGAGTTGGGCGTCGACGACGTGGCGCTCTGCGGGCTGGCCAAACGGCTGGAGGAGGTGTGGCTGCCCGACGACGAGTTCCCGGTCATCCTGCCCCGCACCTCCGAGGCGCTCTACCTGCTGCAACGCATCCGGGACGAGGCGCACCGGTTCGCCATCACCTTCCACCGGCAGCGCCGCTCCAAGCGGATGACCGCCTCGGCGCTGGACGGCGTGGCCGGCCTCGGCGAGGTGCGCCGGCAGGCGCTGCTGCGGCACTTCGGCTCGCTCAAACGGCTCTCGGCGGCCACCGTGGAGGAGATCACCGAGGTTCCCGGGGTGGGCCGCCGCACCGCCGAGGCGATCATCCAGGCCCTCACCGGCACGGAGACCGAAGCCTGAGTGCCCGAGCCGTCAGCCGCCGTGCTGGACCAGGGAGTCGCGGCTGGTCAGCAGCTGCCAGGCGAGCTGGGGGTGGCTCTGACCCAGGGTCAACCGGGCCACCACCGTGCTGCCGTCGACCGTGATGTCGGTGACGGAGAGCAACTCCGACCAGGGCTGACGGGTCCTCGCCGAGCTGCCCTCGGTGAGCAGGGTCCGCAGCGCGGTCGCGTTGGCCTCGGCGTTGCCGGCGTCGGCGTGCGCGTAGGCCAGCAGCAGGACCGGCCCGCCGTCGTGGGCCAGCCCGGTGGCGACCCCGGTGAACGGGCGCAGCGGGTTGTCGCCGCCGCCCCGGTAGTTGTCCCGGGCGCTGAGCATCGTCGCGTACGCGCCCTGGGTGTCCATCGCCCCGGCCAGCGCCCGCAGTTCGGGCAGGTCGGCCAGGGTGTCGCCGGTGGACCCGACCGCCGCCTGGACGTGCCCGGAGACGGGGGAGACGTAGAGCCGGCCCGAGTCCAGGGCGAGCGTCAGCGGCTGGCCCAGCGGGCGGGCGACGGTGCGTGCGCCCGGGTCGATCGACAGGTCCTCGCCGTCGCCGACCCGCCACCGCCCGCCGTCGGCCTCGCCCATGGCGGCGCTGAGTCGTTCCGTGGTGAAGGTGCCACCGGCCACGGTGAGCGGTCTCGGGGCGGTCGGGTACTCCACGAACCAGCGTAGGTCCAGCACCGACCAGCCCAACTCGGCCTGGAACTCCCCGGCCCGGGCGAGCGCGCCCCGACCGACCCCCTGCGGCAACAGGGCGGCCACCGCCGGCGTGGGCCCACCGGGGGTGCCCGTGCTCGTCAGCGCGTTGACGTAGGCGCTCACCGCCGCCTGGTCCTCGGGGCCGCTGGGCGGACTCACCCCGGCCGCCCGCGCCGCCGCCTCGATGTCGGCCATGGTGACCAGGATGCCGCCGTCGCCCTGGGCCACCGCGCCGGGCAGCAGGGCGAGCCGGTCGACGAACGAGCCGGTCTCCGCTGCGCCGCCGTCACCACCCCCGTCGGGCGCGGCACCCCCGTCGCTGCTTCCACAGCCGGCGGCGGCCAGGCCGAGGGTGAGCAGGGTGGCGGTGATGAGCTGTCGGCGTCGCATGGCGGGCAGGATAGTAAAGCTGATCAAGCCACGGTCAGCCGGCGTGATCACCCTCGGCGAGCACGGCGAGAATCGGCTCACCGTACTTGGCCAGCTTGTTCTCGCCGACGCCGCTGATCGTGGCCAGCTGCGCGAGGGAGGTCGGGGCGTCGGCGGCGATCTGCCGCAGGGTGGCGTCGTGGAAGATCACGTACGCCGGTACGCCCTGTTCCTTGGCGGTCGCCGCCCGCCACGCCCGCAGCCGCTCGAAGACCGGCGCGGCCCCGGCCGGCAGCTCGGCGACGACGGTGGCCGACCCGCGCGGCTTGGCGGTGCGGACCGGCTTCTCCGGCTCCCGGCGCATCATCACCGTCCGGCGGCGACCCAGCACCTCGGCGCTGGCCTCGGTCAACGCCAGGGTGCCGTAGTCACCCTCCACGGCCAGCAGCCCCTCGGCGAGCAGCTGCCGGACCACCCCGCGCCACTCGGTGTCCCGCAGCTCGGTGCCGATGCCGAAGACGCTCAGCTGGTCGTGCCGGAACTGGGTGACCTTGTCGTTCTGCTTGCCGAGCAGGATGTCCACGCAGTGCCCCGCGCCGAAGCGCTGGTTGCGCTCGCGGTCCAGCCGGAACACCGTGGAGAGCAGCTTCTGCGCGGCCACCGTGCCGTCCCAGGACTCCGGCGGCTCCAGGCAGGTGTCACAGTTGCCGCAGGCCACCGTCGCCGGCTGGCCGAAGTACTCCAGCAGTTGGCCCCGGCGGCAGCGGACCGTCTCGCAGAGCGCCAGCATGGCGTCCAGGTGCGCGGCGAGGTTACGCCGGTGGGCCAGGTCGCCCTCGGAGGTGTCGATCATCTTGCGCTGCTGGACCACGTCCTGCAGCCCGTAGGCCAGCCAGGCGGTCGACGGCAACCCGTCCCGGCCGGCCCGCCCGGTCTCCTGGTAGTAGCCCTCGACCGACTTGGGCAGGTCCAGGTGGGCCACGAAGCGGACGTCCGGCTTGTCGATGCCCATCCCGAAGGCGATCGTGGCCACCATGACCAGGCCGTCCTCCCGCAGGAACCGCTGCTGGTTGCGGGCCCGGGTCGCCGCGTCCAACCCCGCGTGGTACGGCAGCGCGGCCACCCCGTTGGCGACCAGGAACTCGGCGGTCTTGTCCACCGAGGCCCGGGACAGGCAGTAGACGATCCCCGCGTCGCCGGGGTGCTCGTCGCGCAGCAGCGCCAACAGCTGCTTGCGTGGCTCCCGCTTCGGCACGATCCGGTACTGGATGTTGGGCCGGTCGAAGCTGGCCACGAAGTGCCGGGCCTCGGTGAGCTGGAGCCGGGTGGCGATCTCGGCCCGGGTGGCGCTGGTCGCGGTGGCGGTCAGGGCGATCCGGGGGACGTCCGGCCAGCGCTCGTGCAGCATCGACAGGGTCAGGTAGTCGGGGCGGAAGTCGTGCCCCCACTGCGACACACAGTGCGCCTCGTCGATGGCGAACAGCGCGATCCGGCCCCGCTCCAGCAGCCGGAGGGTGGCCTGGCTGCCCAGCGCCTCCGGGGCGAGGTAGAGCAGGTCGATCTCACCGGCGACGAACTCCGCCTCGACCAGCCGCCGGGTGTCCAGGTCCAGCGTCGAGTTGAGGAACCCGGCCTTCACCCCGACCGCGCGCAGGGCGTCGACCTGGTCCTGCATCAGCGCGATCAGCGGCGAGACCACCACCGCGACGCCGTCGCGGACCAGCGCCGGGATCTGGTAGCACAGCGACTTGCCGCCGCCGGTGGGCATCAGCACCAGGGCATCCCCGCCGGCCACCACGTGGTCGATGACCTCGGCCTGGAAGCCCCGGAACTCGTCGTAGCCGAAGACCCGCCGCAGGGTGTCCAGCGCCGCTGTCGGGCCGCCGGTGCCGGGGTCGCTGGCGTCGGCGCCGGTCGTGCCGGGGTCGTTCACGGCGGGGTCGCTCACGTCGGTGGGGGAGACCATCCGCGAATTCTACGAGCGGGCACCGACACCTCCGCGCTCAGTCGAGGTCGTGTTCGGCCGGGGCGGTGTTGAGCAGCCAGGCGAGCGGCATGCTGGCGTGCGTCACGTACCGGTCGCCGACCAGCCGGTGCATGGTGACGGTCTGCGTCGAGTCCTGCTCCACCAGCCAGTACTGCGGGATGCCGGCGAAGGCGTACTCGTTGCGCTTGGTCACCGTGTCGACGCCCTCGGAACCGGGGGAGACGATCTCGACGACGAGCCGTACGTCGGTGACCGGCAGCCACACCCCGTCGGCCTGGCCCTTGCTCCACACGACCAGGTCGGGAATCCGTCCGCCGACACCACCGTCCCGGCCGGGGATCGCCAACCCGACGGCCTGGGCGATCCGGTCCGCCGACAGGCCGGCGGCGGCCAACCAGACCGTCAACCGGGTCGCGATCACCGCATCGGTGAACCCTGACGGCAGCCTGATCGAGAGAAATCCGTCAGGACTGATCTCGTATCGGTGATGTTCGTCCGCTGGCATCCTCATCGGTCAGGACGTGGTCGGGGTGTCGCCGTGGCCCCAGCAGAGTCCGCCGAGGCCGGCTGCGCTGTGGAAGCCGGGATGACCGGTGACGTCGGCGCAGACCTCGCCGTCCGGGCCGGGCAGGCCGCAGAAGAGCGGCTCGACCTGGTTCCAGGCGTCGGCACGAGAGAGCAGCGCGGCGTCGCCGGGTAGCTCCGGGCGCAGGATCATCAGCCCTTCCGTGTAGACCACCGCCTGCTCCCGGGCCGCCTGCAGGTCGTCGGCGAGGTAACTCAGGTGCAGGGTCCACCGTCGGTGCGCGTCCGCGACCGAGGCGGGAACCAGCGGCGGACCCGAGCGCCGCTCCCGCTCGGTCGCATACCGGCCCACCAACGATTCGACGTACGACGAGAGCGGGTCCCGTCGGGTCAGCGCGTGTGCGACGGCGGCCCGCACCTGCTCGGAGACGTCCGCCCGGTCGAGCACGGCAGCCAGTTCCTCCTGGAACCCGCCACCGGGCACCCTCCGGCACGAAGATCCGTTGCTGTCCACTCCCACCCCTTCCGCTCTGTGTGCTACCGCTTACCGACAGTCTGCGTCGTGAGGAGAGAAAATGCAACGTTGTGTTTACTGACGGAGATGCTTGAACTCTTTTTTAGCCGTGTGGTAAGAATCGATGACTCCTGGTGGAGGTGGCTGCGATGGCTCAGGTGCCCAGTCCGACGATCCGAGCACGTCGGCTCCGTCGCGAGCTTCGTCGGCTACGCGACCGGACCGGGCGTACGGCGGAGGAAGTGGCCAAGATCCTGGGCTGGCACCGGACCAAGGTGATCCGCTTCGAACTCGGGCACTCCCGGGTGATGCCCAAGGACATGCAGTCCTTGCTCGACCTCTACGACGCCTCCGAGGGGGAGCGTGAGTCGCTGACCGGGTTGCTCCGACAGGCGCGGCAGAAGGGCTGGTGGAGTGCGTACGGCGACGTGCTGCCGGACGACTACGTTGGCTTCGAGGCCGAGGCGACGTCGATCAGTGCCTTCGAGAGCCTCTACGTTCCCGGTCTGCTGCAGACCGAGGAGTACGTCCGCGCCATCGTCAAGGCCGGCCGCACCACCGCCGACCACGACGAGGTCGACCGACGGGTGGCAGCTCGCCTCAGCCGCAAGGTGCTCCTGTCCCGAGACGCACCGCCCCGGCTGTGGGTCGTGCTCGACGAGGCGGTGGTGCGTCGTGTCGTCGGTGGGCCGAGAGTCATGAAGGCGCAACTCCGACGCCTGATTGACGTTTCCGAGCTGGCAACCGTCGAGCTGCAGATCCTGCCGTTCGCCGCCGGGGCGCATGCGGCCATGGGCGGTCCTTTCACCCTGCTGGACTATGCCGACCCATTGTTGGACCCGACCGTGGTCTACCTCGACAACGACTCCAGCACGCTGCTTCTGGAGGAGGAGAAGCAGGTGGTGCGATATAGACTCGTGTTCGACCACCTGCGCGCGAAGGCGCTCGACCCGGACGAGTCGACAGCCTTCCTTGCCCGGGTGGCCGAGGGCTATCCGGATTGACCTGCAGATTAGGGGCGAGGCGATGACTGCTCTCGATGTCCACGCGATGCAGTGGCGCAAGAGCAGCCGGAGCAGCGCAAGCGGGTCGAACTGTGTCGAGGTGGCTGACCTGTCCGGCGGGTTGGCGGTTCGGGATTCCAAGGATCCGGACGGGCCCGTGCTCCGCTTCGGCCGGGATGCCTGGCGGTCCTTCGTCGGCGGACTCTGAGCGGCATGCCCAGGAGTCAGGCGGTGCGGGACGTGGCACGATCGGGCAGGTGAGCAGGAATTCCGCCGAGGCGCAGCACCTGCGCGACCTGGCCCGGCTGCGGCGCGTGCGCGACCGGATCGACCGGGAGTACGCGCAGCCGCTGGACGTCGAGTCGCTGGCCCGGGGCGTGCACCTGTCGGCCGGGCATCTCAGTCGCCAGTTCCGGGCCGCCTACGGTGAGTCGCCGTACGCGTACCTGATGACCCGGCGCATCGAGCGGGCGATGGCGCTGCTGCGCCGGGGCGACCTGAGCGTCACCGAGGTCTGTCTCGCCGTCGGTTGTGCCTCGCTGGGCACCTTCAGCACCCGCTTCACCGAGCTGGTCGGGGTGCCGCCCGGCGTCTACCGCAACCGGCACCGGGCGACCGCGGAGCTGCCGCCCTGCCTGGCCAGACAGGTCACCAGACCGATCAGGAATCGAGAAGCGCGGGCCGCCGAACCGCAGTTAGCGTGACCGGCATGGACATCACCATCAACGCGAGCTTCCTGCCGCACACCGACCCGGAGGCCTCCCTGGCCTTCTACCGCGACACCCTCGGCTTCGAGGTCCGCAACGACGTCGGCTACGACGGGATGCGCTGGCTCACCGTCGGCCCCGCCGGACAGCCCGACGTCTCCATCGTGCTGCACCCGCCGGCGGCCGACCCCGGTGTCACCGACGACGAGCGCCGGACCATCGCCGAGATGATGGCAAAGGGGACGTACGCCGGTATTCTGCTGGCCAGCAAAGACCTGGCCGGCGCCTTCGAGCGGTTGCAGGCCGGTGACGCCGATGTCGTCCAGGAGCCAACCGACCAGCCGTACGGGGTGCGCGACTGCGCCGTACGCGATCCGGCGGGCAACCTGATCCGGATCCAGCAGCTAGGCTGACCCACCGCCCTGACCTGCATCAACGGTGCCTCGTCGGCACCCGTGGCTGACCCTGGAGACACCATGAGCAAGGCCCCGAGCAGCGCGCCGCAGGCGTCCGGTCGGCACGTCGCCGACAGCCACGAGATGATCCGGGTGCAGGGCGCCCGGGAGAACAACCTCAAGGACGTCAGCGTCGAGCTCCCCAAACGTCGGCTGACGGTCTTCACCGGTGTCTCCGGTTCCGGCAAGAGTTCGCTGGTGTTCGGCACCATCGCCGCCGAGTCGCAGCGGATGATCAACGAGACGTACAGCGCCTTCGTGCAGGGGTTCATGCCGACGCTGGCCCGCCCCGAGGTCGACGTGCTCGACGGGTTGACCACCGCGATCATCGTCGACCAGGAGCGGATGGGGGCCAACGCGCGCTCCACCGTCGGCACCGCCACCGACGCCAACGCCATGCTGCGGATCCTGTTCAGCCGGCTCGGGCAGCCGCACCTCGGCTCGCCGCAGGCGTTCTCCTTCAACGTCGCCTCGGCCAGCGGCAGCGGCGCGGTCACCGTCGAGCGCGGCGGCAGCCCGACGAAGGAACGGCGTACCTTCAGCATCACCGGCGGGATGTGCCCGCGTTGTGAGGGCCTGGGCCGGGTGAGCGACTTCGACCTCTCCGCCCTCTACGACGACACCAAGTCGCTCAACGAGGGCGCGCTGACCGTGCCCGGTTACAGCGTCGAGGGCTGGTACGGCCGGATCTTCAGCGGCTGCGGCTTCTTTGATCCGGACAAGCCGATCCGCGAGTTCACCGAGCGGGAACTGCACGACCTGCTGCACAAGGAACCGACCAAGATCAAGGTCGACAACGTCAACCTGACGTACGAGGGGCTGATCCCGAAGATCCAGAAGTCGTACCTGGCCAAGGACCGGGAGGCGATGCAGCCGCACATCCGGGCGTTCGTGGACCGGGCGGTCGTCTTCACCACCTGCCCCGACTGCGCCGGCACCCGGCTCAACCCCGGCGCCCGCTCGTCGAAGATCGCCGGCATCAGCATCGCCGACGCGTGCGCGATGCAGATCAGCGACCTGGCCGACTGGATCCGGGGCCTGGCCGAGCCGTCGGTGACGCCGCTGCTGACCACGCTCGGACGGACCCTCGACTCGTTCGTGGAGATCGGGCTTGGCTACCTCTCGCTGGACCGGCCCGCGGGCACCCTCTCCGGTGGCGAGGCGCAGCGGGTCAAGATGATCCGGCACCTCGGCTCCTCGCTCACCGACGTCACGTACGTCTTCGACGAGCCCACCGCCGGCCTGCACCCGCACGACATCGCCCGGATGAACGACCTGCTGCTGCGGCTACGGGACAAGGGCAACACGGTGCTGGTGGTGGAGCACAAGCCGGAGACGATCGCGATCGCCGACCACGTCGTGGACCTCGGCCCCGGGGCCGGCACGGCCGGCGGCACCGTCTGTTTCGAGGGCACCGTCGAGGGGCTACGGGCCAGCGACACCCTGACCGGCCGGCACCTCGACGACCGGGCCAGCTGCAAGGAGCAGGTCCGTAGGCCCACCGGGGCGCTGCAGATCCGCGGCGCCGACACGCACAACCTCCAGAACGTCGACGTCGACATCCCGCTCGGCGTGCTGGTCGTGGTGACCGGGGTGGCCGGCTCCGGCAAGAGTTCCCTGATCCACTCGTCGATCCCGGCCGGGGCCGAGGTGATCTCGATCGACCAGGGTGCGATCCGGGGCTCCCGGCGCAGCAACCCGGCGACGTACACCGGGTTGCTGGAGCCGATCCGCAAGGCGTTCGCCAAGGCCAACGGGGTCAAGCCCGCGCTGTTCAGCGCCAACTCCGCCGGGGCCTGCCCGACCTGCAACGGGGCCGGGGTGATCTACACCGACCTGGCGATGATGGCCGGCGTCGCCAGCGTCTGCGAGCAGTGCGAGGGCCGCCGGTTCGACGCCTCGGTGCTGGAGTACCGGCTCGGCGGGCGCAACATCAGCGAGGTGCTGGCGATGTCGGTGGCCGAGGCCGAGGAGTTCTTCGGCACCGGCGAGGCCCGCACCCCGGCCGCGCACACCATCCTCGACCGGCTCGTCGACGTCGGGCTCGGCTACCTCAGCCTCGGCCAACCGCTGACCACCCTCTCCGGCGGTGAGCGCCAGCGGCTCAAGCTCGCCACCCACATGTCCGCCAAGGGCGGCGTGTACGTCCTCGACGAGCCGACCACCGGCCTGCACCTGGCCGACGTCGAGCAGCTGCTCGGCCTGCTCGACCGGCTGGTGGACGCCGGCAAGTCGGTGATCGTCATCGAGCATCACCAGGCGGTCATGGCGCACGCCGACTGGATCGTCGACCTCGGCCCCGGCGCCGGCCATGATGGCGGCCGGATCGTCTTCGAGGGCACCCCGGCCGACCTGGTCGCCGCGCGCTCCACCCTGACCGGCGAACACCTCGCCGCGTACGTGGGCCGCTGACCGACTTCCCGCACCCGGGGGCGCGGTCACCGACCGCAGCACGGTCAACCCCTCCGTGTCGATCACCGCCGGCTCGCGAGCCTCCGTCAGGTCCCGGCCCGGAAAACTGAGATGCAACGTCCACCGTCGCCCCAGGCCGATGTCCGTCACAGATGTTCCACAACAACCAGGATGTTGTCCCCACGCACCCTCCGGAGACCACTACAACAAGGAAGTTGTGTCCGCTTGAAGCTCTGGAAGGACAGCCGGTAGACCTGTCACGATGGTGGCGATCACGCTGGCCACCGCCGGCAGCCCGTTGCCGACCTGTGGAAAGCGCACGTGGTGGAAGCCGGACTTTCTCGGCGTTCCTCTTCGCGCTGCAACTGGTGCAGGTCGGCCGTGACCAGGATTCCGTAGCCAGGAGCGGCGAGGTCGGGGCTCAGGTTGGTGGTCGGCCCGGCCGCTGGAGGATGTCGACCTGCTGGCCCTGGGCGATTCTCCACCCGTGACGTCGCCCCGGATGCCGGTGGCATCGGGTGACCGGGTTGGATGTCGGGATGGCCGTACGCATCGACATCGAATCCCTGCGCGACATCGCCGGTCCGTCGGCCTGCGAGGTGGCCGACCGTCTTCGGGCCGCCGGTGAGCCGGCAACGGTCGTTTCGGCCGGCGGGGGAGTGTCCGCCGTGCTCCGGGCGGCCGGCGAGCCGCCGTACGAGGTCTGGGTCGGGGTCACCTCGGAGGGCTTCACCGTCGAGTGTGACTGCCCGGACGAGCAGGAACTCTGCGCACACGCGGTGGCCGTCACCACGGTCGCCCTGGCCGACAACTTCTCCTTCTCGTCGGCTGCCACCCCGCCGTCCGCGGTGACCGTCGATCCGAAGGTGGCCGAGCTGGCCGACCTGGCGGGCACGCTGCCTGCCCGCCGGCTGGCCTTCCTGATCGCGGAGTACGCGGCCACCGACCGGGTGTTGGAGGCTCGGCTGCGGGCACACACCGGCCGGCTGGCACCGCCGACCGATGCCGAGTTGGCGGACATCGCCCGGACTGTCGAGAGGCTGGCCGACGAGTCGACCAGCGGATACCGCTGGGACCTGCACGACGTGGCGAAGGCCGGCCAGGCGATCGTGGAGGAGGTGCAGACGTTGGCCGCCCGCCCGGTGACCGAGGCCACGCTGCTGGTGGTCGAACGGGCGGCCCGCGCCTGGGACGGGATCGCCGGGCACCTCATGGACGCCTGGGAGACGTACGAGGAAGAGCCGGCTGAGATCGGCGGCGCGATCCGCGCGGTGCACGTCCAGCTCTGTGAGCAGGCGCAGCCCGACCCGGACGAGCTGATGGAACGGCTGACCGGGATCATCCGTGCGGCCGACACGGCGTCCTGCCTCGATGAACCCTGGGACTATGTCGGTGTGCTCGGTCGTGAGCGGATCATGGGGTGGCGTCGGTACTGACGGCTGACGTACGGAGGTTGCTTCCTGTTATCGTTCCCGGCATGAGTAGAGGCCTGTGGTCGCAGAAGGTGCGTTCCGCCCGCTGACGGCGGCGCACCTCTGACCTGATCCGCGCTCGCCGTCCCGGCTTCCCCGCCGGGCGGCTGTTTCCGGCTGCCCGGCTCGATCCCGAGCTGCGGAGCGCCTCGTGTCCCACACCCCTGACCTCTCCCTGTCCCCGTCGACCCCGTCCGGCCCGGTAGCGGTCGACGACCTTCCGGCCGGTCCGAGCGCCCACCTGCGGGCCGACGACGTCTCCGTCATTCGGGGAGGCCGCCGGGTCCTGCACGACGTCTCGGTCACCGTCTCCGCCCGGTCCCGGCTGGCCGTGGTCGGCGAGAACGGCCGTGGCAAGACCACGCTGCTGCACGTCCTCGCCGGTCTGCTCGTACCCGATCGGGGTAGCGTCGCGCGGACCGGCACGGTCGGTCTGGTCGAGCAGGAGTTGACGGTCGCCGCCGGCGCGACCGTCGGGACCCTGACCTCGGCCGCGTTGCGGGCCCCGCTGGCCGCGTTGGCCGCGTTGGAGTCGGCCACCCTGGCGCTGACCGAGGGGGCCGCCGGCGCCGACGACCGGTACGCCGTCGCCCTGGACGCGGCGACCCGCCTGGACGCCTGGGACGCCGAGCGCCGGGTGGAGATCGCGCTGGCGGCGCTCGGTGCCTGCACCGACCGCGACCGGGAGTTGGCCACCCTGTCGGTGGGGCAGCGCTACCGGGTACGGCTGGCCTGCCTGCTCGGGGCCAGCCACGACATCCTGCTGCTCGACGAACCCACCAACCACCTCGACGCGGACGGGCTGGCGTTCCTCACCCGTCGCCTGCGCGAGCATCCCGGCGGCTTCGCGCTGGTCAGTCACGACCGGGCGCTGCTGCGCGACGTGGCCCACCAGTTCCTCGACCTCGACCCCAGCCAGGACGGCCAGGCCCAGCTGTACGCCGGCGGGTACGACGCCTGGCAGGACGAACGCCGCCGTGACCGGCAGCGCTGGGAGCAGGAGTACGAGCGGCAGCAGGGTGAGCGCCGCCGACTCACGGAGGCCGTCGCCCAGGCCCGCGACCGGCTGCACACCGGATGGCGGCCGGACAAGGGCACCGGTAAGCACCAGCGGCAGTCCCGGGCCCCCGGCGTCGTGCAGGCCTTCCACCGGCAGCAGGAGGCGCTCGACGCGCACCGGATCACCGTCCCGCCTCCGCCGCTGACGCTGCGCTGGCCCGACCTCGGGGCGCGGGCGGGCGCGTCGCTGCTGCGCGCCGTCGACGTCGAGGTGACCGGCCGGCTGGCGGGACCGATCTCGCTCACCGTCACCGCCGGCGACCGGTTGCTGGTCACCGGGGGCAACGGTGCCGGCAAGTCCACCCTGCTGTCGGTGCTCGGCGGGCGGCTCGCCCCCACCACCGGCACGGTGACCCGGGCCAACCGGGTACGCGTCGCGGTGCTGACCCAGGAGGTGCCCCGGTGGGAGTCGGAGCGGACCGCGCGGGACGTCTACGACCGGCAGGTGGGGCGGCTGGCCGCCGCCGGGACGGTCAGCGCCGGGGCGGTGCTCCCGCTGAGCGGCCTCGGTCTGCTCGACCGGGACGCGCTGCGGGTGCCGGTGTCCCGGATGTCACAGGGTCAGCAGCGCCGCCTCGACCTGGCCGTCCAACTCGCCGGTCGCCCCGAGCTGATCATTTTCGACGAACCGACAAACCATCTCTCGGCCACCCTGGTCGACGAACTCACCGCCGCCCTACGCGGCACCGGAGCTGCGGTCGTCCTCGCCACCCACGACCGGCAACTCCTCCGGGACCTGGCGGACTGGCCCCGCCTGCACCTGGGTGCCGCACCCACCGGGCAGGTGCAGGCGGAGCCGGTCAACGGCGGCGTTTGACGGGCACGTCCGGGTCGGGTGACGCCGCCCGGCCACCCGCCGCGGGCCTGGTGGCCGAGCGATCCGCCGGTGCCGGCGGAGGCGGGGCAGCGGGAGCTATCCGGGCCATGGCGGCGTTGGCCGGGCTGAGGAGGTCCGATGGTTCCGGTGGCGGCTGGACCGGGGCAGTGATCCGGGCTCCGGCTGCGGCGGCGGTCAGCTGACCGCTCGGGGCGTCGGTAGGTGCGGTGCTGTCCTGGCCCCGCCGGGAGTTGGCGATCACCATGAGCGGCCCGGACCATTCCAGGTTTCGGAATCTGGCGACCGCCGGCCGCAATTCTTCGGGGATGGCTCTTCCGGCCTGTTGTGCGCTACTCAGCCAGGCCTCAGGATTGAATCTCCTGCCGTTCTGGAGCAGGATGTCCTCGGCCAACCTGAAATTGGGCTTCGTCTGCCTTTTCTCATGGGCCTTTTCGAGACCCTCCCGGATGTCGGTATCCGAGAGTGGGTGCCTTGACCGGAGCGGACCGGGGTGCGGTAACTTCTGATAGGGGGTCTTGCTGCTGTCCGGGCCGGGCTTGGCGACGATGATTGCCGTTCCGTCCGGGAGGTGCTCCAGGTGGCGGAATTTTCCCACCACGGTCCACAGGCTCTCGTCGATTGGGGCTTGCTGGGTCATCTTGTTGCTCAGCCAGATTTTCGGATTGAACGACTTCCCGTTCTGAAGGTCGATCGGATGATTGATCCTGAAACCGGGAAACACGCTCAGCTCCGCCGCTTTTTCCAGGCCCTCCTTGACCTCTGCCGTGGAAAATGTGTGCCGTACCTGTGTCGGTCTCTTCTGGTCCGTGGGAACTGGCGACATGTCGGTTTCCTCCCGCGTGGATCCGGTGGTCGGGTCGGCGCTGTCCGCCCAGATGTGGTCGGCCCGCGCCGGACCGTATTACGCGGGACGCCCCGGTCCGGTTCGACCGCACCGCGCGATTGTGGCGCCGCCCGCAGGGAGTCGACGGGGGCGCACCGGTCCGGGAATTCGGGCGGGGTCGATGGGGTTGGCACCGGGCATGACGACTGTGGGACTCATCGGAAGCGGCAACATCGGCGGCACCGTGGCCCGGCTGGCGGTCGCCGCCGGTCACGACGTGGTGCTGAGCAACTCGCGTGGTCCGGAGACGCTCGCGGAACTGGTGGCCGAGCTGGGGCCGCGGGCGCGGGCGGCCACCCCGGCGGAGGCCGCAGCGGCCGGGGACATCGTGGTGGTGACCGTGCCGCTGCACGCCTACCGGCAGGTGCCGGTCAAGGAGCTGGCCGGCAAGATCGTGATCGACACCAACAACTACTACCCGGACCGCGACGGGCGGATCGCGGAGCTGGACGACGAGTCCACGACCACCAGTGAGCTGCTCCAGGCGCACCTGCCGGAGGCGTACGTGGTCAAGGGGTTCAACAACATCTACTTCGCGCACCTGCGGGCGCTGGCCCGCCCGGCCGGGGCCGCCGACCGCAGCGTCCTGGCCATCGCCGGGGACGACGCCGCCGCGAAGGCCGCCGTGACCGCCTTTCTCGACAGCATCGGGTACGACACCGTGGACGCCGGTCCGCTGGCCGAGGGCTGGCGGTTCCAGCGCGACACCACCGCGTACGCGGGCCTCTACGCCACGGACCCGGCGAACTTCTTCGAGGCGGGACCCGCGCCGGTCGACGCGGAGAAGCTACGCGCCGCCCTGGCCGCCGCCCGCCGGTACGCCGACGCCTGACCGCCGGACCGCACCCGGCGCCCGGCTGCTGGCGGGCGTGACCGGGACACGACCGGGCGGCCTGGACGGGTCGCCCGGTCGGCTGTCACGGTGCCGCGGGCGGCCAGCTCGTGCCTCGCACCCACCGCGTTCGTACCGCCTCCACCTGCGGTTGTCGCCGAGAGGTTAGGTACGATCACTGATCGTCAGCAAGTGGTTGATCTATCGGGAATATGACGGAAGGTCCGAAAACGCGGTCCGGCCGGTCGCGCTGCGGTACCGGGGCCGCGCTGCCCGTGGCCGCGCACCGATCGACCTCCTCCGGCGGGATAGAGTCGCTGACTGACCATCGGCGGTCGGCAACGGCCGCGCGCCACGGCTTGGGGGTAGCGGATTGAGCGAGGCGCGAAGAGTCGAGACGACACCGCAGACCGGCCACCCGGCCGAGCCGGACACCACGTTGGTGGTGGTCACCGGGTTGTCCGGCGGGGGGCGCAGCACGGTCGCCCGGGCCCTGGAGAACGTCGGCTTCTACGTCGTCGACAACCTGCCCCAGGCGCTGATGCTGGACATGGCCGAGCTGGCCGTCAAGGCCGGCGGCGCGGCCCGGCGTACGGCGATGGTGCTGGACGTGCGCTCCCGGGCCTTCTCCACCGACCTGGCCGGGGCGATCCGGGAGCTCAAGGACCGGGGCTTCTCGCCCCGGGTGGTCTTCGTCGACGCCGACGACGAGGTGCTGATCCGGCGGTTCGAGAGCGTGCGCCGCTCGCACCCGTTGCAGGGCGACGGGCGGCTGGCCGACGGCATCGCCGTCGAGCGTGGCCTGCTGGAGGAGGCCCGCGACCAGGCCGACGTGATCATCGACACCAGCCACCTCAACGTCAACCAGCTCCGGCGGCGCATCGAGGAGCTGTTCGGCGCCGAGGACGCCCGGCGGCTGCGGGTGACCGTGCTCTCCTTCGGCTTCAAGTACGGCCTGCCGCCGGACGCCGACTTCGTGCTCGACGCCCGGTTCCTGCCCAACCCGTACTGGGTGCCCGAACTGCGGGAACACACAGGTCGTGAGGAGGCGGTGAGCGCGTACGTGCTCGGTCAGGAGGGCGCGGACGCCTTCGTGTCCTCCTACGCCGACCTGGTGAACGCCACCACCGGCGGGTTCGAGCGGGAGGGCAAGCGGTACCTGACCGTGGCAGTGGGGTGCACCGGCGGCAAGCACCGCAGCGTGGCGATCACCGAGGAGCTGGCCGACCGGCTGCGTCGGTCCGGTCTCGCCGCCAACGCCCAGCACCGCGACCTGGGGCGGGAATGACGCCGACCCGGGTCGTCGCCTTCGGCGGGGGACACGGGCTGGCGGCGTCGCTGCGGGCGCTGCGGCGGTGCGTACCCGATCTGGCATTGGACATCACCGCGGTGGTGACCGTCGGCGACGACGGCGGCTCCAGCGGCCGGCTGCGCGCCCAGCGCGGCGGCCTGCCCCCCGGTGACCTGCGGCAGGCGCTGGTCGCGTTGGCCGCCGACGAGCCGGCCGCCCGGCGCAGCGCCGGCCTGTTCCAGCACCGCTTCGCCGGGGACTCCCCGCACGGCCTGGACGGGCACGCGGTCGGCAACCTGGTCCTGGCCGGCCTGATCGAGCTGCTCGGCGACCCGGTCGCCGCCCTGGAACACGCCGGGTCGATGCTCGGCGCGGTCGGCCGGGTGCTGCCGATGTCCTGCCAGCCGGTCGACATCGAGGCCCGGGTACGCGGCGTCGACCCGGCCCGACCGGACGAGGTGCAGACCCTGCGGGGTCAGCACCAGGTCGCGGTGACCGGTGGCCGGGTGGAGGCGCTGCGGCTCACCCCGACCGCCCCGACGGCCTGCCCGCAGGCGGTCCGGGCGATCCACGAGGCGGACTGGCTGATCTTCGGCCCCGGCAGCTGGTACACCAGCGTGCTGCCGCACCTGCTGGTGCCGGGGCTGGCCGAGGCGATCGTGTCCTGCCGGGCCCGGCGACTGGTCACCCTCAACCTCGCCACCGAGCAGGAGACGCTCGGGCTCTCCCTCGCCGACCACCTCGCCGCGCTGCGCTGGTACCTGCCCGAACTGTCGGTGGACCTGGTGCTGGCCGACGCCAAGGCGGTGGGCGATCCGGGACCGGTCGAGGGTGCGGCAGAATCCCTGGGGGCCCGGCTGGTCCTCGCCCCGGTCGCCGTCGCCGACGGCACACCTCGCCATGATCCAGACGCCCTGGGCGCCGCACTGGTGCCTGTCCTGGGCGCCGATCGTTAGACACGTACGTAATCACCGGCGACACGCCGGAACCGGTCCGTGAGGGGACGCACAATGGCGATGACGGCTGCGGTGAAGGACGAGCTGAGTCGGGTCGACGTGCCCAAGCCCTGCTGCCGGCGAGCGGAGATGGCGGCCCTGCTGCGCTTCGCCGGGGGGCTGCACATCGTCTCCGGCCGGGTGGTGGTCGAGGCCGAACTCGACACCGGCTCGGTGGCCCGTCGGCTGCGGCGGGAGGTCGCCGAGGTCTACGGCTACCCCAGTGAGATCCACGTCCTCGCCTCCGGTGGCCTGCGCAAGGGCAGCCACTTCATCGTCCGGGTGGTCAAGGACGGTGAGATGCTGGCCCGCCAGACCGGCCTGCTGGACGTCCGGGGCCGGCCGGTGCGGGGTCTGCCGCCGCACGTGGTGGCCGCCAACGTCTGCTGCGCGGTGTCGGCCTGGCGGGGCGCGTTCATGGCGCACGGCTCGCTCACCGAGCCGGGCCGCTCCAGCGCGCTGGAGATCACCTGTCCAGGCCCGGAGTCGGCGCTGGCCCTGGTTGGTGCCGCCCGACGGATCGGCATCACCGCCAAGAACCGCGAGGTGCGGGGGGTGGACCGGGTGGTGGTCAAGGACGGCGACGCGATCGCCGCGCTGCTCACCCGGGTCGGCGCGCACTCCAGCGTGCTGGCCTGGGAGGAGCGTCGGGTACGCCGTGAGGTGCGGGCCACCGCGAACCGGCTGGCCAACTTCGACGACGCGAACCTGCGCCGCTCAGCGCGGGCCGCGGTGGCCGCCGCCGCCCGGGTCACCCGGGCGCTGGAGATACTGGCCGACGACGCGCCGAACCACCTGACCGACGCCGGCCGGTTGCGCCTGGAGCACCGGCAGGCCTCGCTGGAGGAGCTGGGCGCGCTGGCCAACCCGCCGCTTACCAAGGACGCCATCGCCGGCCGGATAAGGCGACTGCTCGCCCTGGCCGACAAGCGGGCCCGCGACCTGGGCATCCCGGATACGGAAGCGGCCGTCACGCCCGACATGCTCGTGGTCTGATGAGACGGTGAGGGCCGGAGCGACCTGCGGGACAGCGGTGCGGGGGCGGGTTCACGCCCCGGCGCAGCGGCGTGTCGCCCGCTCGGATAGGCTCGAAGCGTACGGCAAGGGGGCCGACAACCGGCCCATCTCGCCGCATTCACCGCCCTTGGCGGTCAGGTCCCTCGGGGACCGCGGCGGGGCGGCCGAGATGAACTGTCAGCGGCCGGCCCAACGGTCGGCGCACACCATCCCGCCGGTCCGACACCGACGCCGGCGGATCACAACGCGAGGAGATGGGACCTGTGACCATCCGGGTTGGCATCAACGGCTTCGGCCGCATCGGCCGTAACTTCTTCCGGGCCGTCCTGGCGTCCGGAGCGGACGTCGAGGTAGTAGCGGTCAACGACCTGACCGACAACGCGACGCTCGCCCACCTGCTCAAGTACGACAGCATCCTGGGTCGTCTGCCGCACGAGGTCAAGGCGACCGCCGACGAGATCACCGTGGGCGGTAAGACCATCAAGGCGTACGCCGAGCGGGACCCGGGCAAGCTGCCCTGGGGCGACCTGGGTGTCGACGTGGTCATCGAGTCGACCGGTTTCTTCACCGACGCCACCAAGGCCAAGGCGCACGTCGACGGCGGGGCCAAGAAGGTCATCATCTCCGCTCCGGCGAAGAACGAGGACGTCACGGTCGTCATGGGCGTCAACCAGGACCAGTACGACCCGGCCAAGCACACGATCATCTCGAACGCCTCCTGCACCACCAACTGCCTCGCCCCGATGGCCAAGGTGCTGCAGGACACGTTCGGCATCAACAAGGGTCTGATGACCACCATCCACGCGTACACCCAGGACCAGAACCTGCAGGACGCGCCGCACTCCGACCTGCGTCGGGCCCGCGCCGCCGCGCTGAACATCGTGCCGACCTCCACCGGCGCCGCGAAGGCCATCGGCCTGGTCCTGCCGGAGCTCAAGGGCAAGCTCGACGGGTACGCGCTGCGGGTGCCGATCCCGACCGGCTCGGCCACCGACCTCAGCGTCGAGGTCGGCCGGGAGACCACCGTGGACGAGGTCAACGCCGCCATCAAGGCCGCCGCCGAGGGCCCGCTCAAGGGCATCCTGGTCTACAACGAGGACCCGATCGTCTCCTCGGACATCGTCACCGACCCGGCGTCGTGCATCTTCGACGCGCCGCTGACCAAGGTGATCGGCAACCAGGTCAAGGTCGTCGGCTGGTACGACAACGAGTGGGGCTACTCCAACCGCCTGGTCGACCTGGTCAAGCTGGTGGGTAAGTCCCTGTGATCGCGAGCCCCGTGGTCATGAATGGAGGGCTGGCTCGGTGAGCATCCGTACCCTCGACGACCTGCTCGCCGAGGGGGTGTCGGGTCGGCGCGTGCTGGTGCGCGCCGACCTGAACGTCCCACTCGACAAGCAGACCGGTGCGATCACCGACGACGGCCGGATCCGGGCGGTGCTGCCGACGCTGCGGGCGCTGACCGAGGCCGGCGCGAAGGTCGTGGTCTTCTCCCACCTGGGCCGCCCCAAGGGCGCCCCGGACCCGCAGTACAGCCTGCGTCCGGTCGCCGGGCGCCTCGGTGAGCTGCTCGGGGTCCCGGTGAGCTTCGCCGAGGACACCGTCGGTGACTCGGCGCGCTCCACCGTGGACGCGCTCGCCGACGGCGAGCTGGCCCTGCTGGAGAACCTGCGCTTCAACAAGGGCGAGACCAGCAAGGACGACGCCGAGCGGGGTGCCTTCGCCGACCAGCTCGGCGCCCTCGGCGAGGCGTACGTCGACGACGCGTTCGGTGCGGTGCACCGCAAGCACGCGAGCGTCCACGACGTACCGGCCCGGCTGCCGCACGTGGCCGGCCGGCTGGTGCTGCGCGAGGTCGAGGTGCTGTCCCGGCTGACCGGCGAGCCGGAGCGGCCGTACGTGGTGGTCCTCGGCGGCTCGAAGGTCTCCGACAAGCTGGCCGTGATCGAGGCGCTGCTGCCGAAGGTCGACAAGCTGCTCATCGGCGGCGGGATGTGCTTCACCTTCCTCAAGGCCCAGGGCCACGAGGTGGGCACCTCGCTGCTGGAGGAGGAGATGGTCGGCACCTGTGCCGATCTGCTGGCGCGGGCCGACGGCAAGATCCTGCTCCCGGTCGACGTGGTGGCCGCCGACGCGTTCGCCCCGGACGCCGCGCACGACACGGTGCCGGCCGACGCCATCCCGAGCAAGCGGCTCGGCCTGGACGTCGGGCCGCGTACGGTCGCGGCGTTCGCCGAGGTGATCGGGACGGCCCGGACGGTTTTCTGGAACGGCCCGATGGGTGTGTTCGAGATGCCGGCGTTCGCCGCCGGCACCCGGGGGGTGGCCGAGGCCATCACCAAGGCCGACGCGTTCACCGTGGTCGGCGGCGGGGACTCCGCCGCGGCGGTGCGGGCCCTCGGGCTCGACGAGTCGTCGTTCGGACACATCTCCACCGGCGGGGGAGCCTCGCTGGAGTACCTGGAGGGCAAGACCCTCCCCGGCATCGCGGCGCTGGAGGACTGATGGCGGCAACGCAACGCCGGCCGTTGATGGCCGGCAACTGGAAGATGAACCTGAACCACCTGGAAGCCATCGCACTGGTCCAGAAGCTGGCGTTCAGCCTCAACGAGGACCAGCTCACCGCGGTGGAGACGGTGGTACTGCCACCCTTCGTCGACCTGCGCAGCGTGCAGACCCTCGTCGACGGGGACAAACTGCTCATCCGGTACGGCGCACAGGACCTGTCGCCGTACCAGTCGGGGGCGTACACCGGGGACATCTCCGGGGCGATGCTGGCCAAGCTCGGCTGCTCGTACGTCACCGTCGGGCACTCCGAGCGGCGGGCGTACCACCACGAGGACGACGCCCTGGTCAACGCCAAGGTGGGCGCGGCGCTGGCCAACGGCCTGACGCCGATCCTCTGCGTGGGGGAGGGACTGGAGGTCCGCGAGGAGCTGCGGCACGTGCCGCACTGCTGCGACCAGCTCGACGCGGCCCTGGCCGGGCTCACCGCCGAGCAGGTGACCAAGGTCGTCGTGGCGTACGAGCCGGTCTGGGCGATCGGCACCGGCAAGACCGCGACCCCCGAGGACGCCCAGGAGGTGTGCGGGGCGGTCCGTAGGCGGCTGGCCGAGCGGTTCGACCCGACCACCGCCGACCAGGTACGGATCCTCTACGGCGGGTCGGTCAAGTCCTCGAACGTCGCCGCGATCATGGCCCAGCCGGACGTGGACGGCGCGCTGGTGGGCGGGGCGAGCCTGGACGCCGACGAGTTTTCTCAGATCTGTCGGTTCCCGGAGCACATCGCCCGCTGAAGGCTCGCTATCCTGGATCCCGCCCGTCCACCGGCCGGTGCCCCCGTGCCCGAGCTGTCCGGGCGAGGATCGTAACGAGAGGACTGACCCCAGCCATGCCGATCGCATTCGCATACACGTTGATCGTGTTGCTGGTCATCACGAGCGTGTTGCTCGTCATGCTGATCCTGCTGCACCGAGGTAAGGGTGGCGGGTTGTCCAGCATGTTCGGCGGTGGGGTCAGCTCCAGCCTCGCCGGTTCGTCGGTGGCCGAGAAGAACCTCGACCGGTACACCGTCCTGGTGGGGATCGTCTGGTTCGCCTGCATCGTCGGGCTGGGGCTCTGGCTCCGGCTCGCGATGAACAGCGCCTGAGTAGCCGTACCTGACCAGACCGCGCGCGGCCCGTCCTCAGACGGGCCGCGCGCGTCGTCGTCTACCCGCCGCCCCGCGTCCGTTGCGGGCCCGGCCGCGGGGTGCGGTCGCCTACCCGCTGCGGCGCGTCCGTTGCGGGCGCGGTCGCCGGGCGTCGTCTCCCACGGCCGTCGCGGGTGCGTGGTCGCCGTAGGTCCGTGCGGGCGCGGTCGCCGGGTGCCGTCGTCTCCACGGCCGGCGCGCGTCCGGTGTACCGAAGGTTCGAGGGCCCCCGCCGTCCATGGACGGCGGGGGCCCTCGACGTTCACCAGCTGCGCCGCCTCCCGTGAGAGGCGGTGAGAAGGGTTCCCTTCTCTACCCCAGGCGTTAAGAGGGGGCCCTTCCTTACCGGGGTTAGCGGAGGCTGCGGAAGCGGGGTGGCACGTTGGCCGCCGCCGCCCGGTCCAGCAACCAGAGGGTACGGCTCACGCCGTGCACCCCGGCCGCCGGCAGCTGCTGCGGACCTGCCCCGGCCAGCGCCATGCCCACCGCCTGGGCCTTGTCCGCCCCGCCGGCCACCAGCCACACCTCTTCCGCCGTGTTGATCGTCGGCAGGGTGAGGGTGGTCCGCACCGGCGGCGGCTTGGGGCTGCCCCGCACGGCGCTCACCGGTCGGTTGTCGTGGTGCACCGGATGTTCCGGGAAGACCGACGCGACGTGCCCGTCCTCGCCGACGCCCAACATCAGGACGTCGAAGTGGGGCAGGGCGGCGTGCCCCGGTCGGGCCGCCGCCGCCAGCTCCTCGGCGTACCGGGCGGCACCGGCCTCCGGGTCGGCGCCGTCGGGGCCGTCGGAGGCCGGCATCGGGTGCACCCGGGCCGGGTCCAGCGGCACCTGGTCGAGCAGGGCCGCCCGGGCCTGGGTCTCGTTGCGGTCCGGGTCACCGGCGGGCAGGAACCGCTCGTCGCCCCACCACACGTCGACCCGGGACCAGTCGATGGCGTCCCGGGCCGGCAGCGCGCCCACCGCCCGGTACACCGCGGCGGCGATCCGCCCACCGGTCAACACCACCGACGCCTGACCCCGTTCGGCCTGGGCGTCGAGCAGCTTCACCACCAACCTGGCCGCCACCGCCTGCGCCAGCAGGTCGGCGTCGGCGTGTACGGCGACACTCGCCTCACTCATGGATTGCCTTCGTCTCTGCGGTCACAGTCGGGGCCATCAGTTGTCGGCCGGGCCGGCGTGCGCGGTGGCGCCGGCCCGGGTCCGTTCGGCGGTGGTCGGGTCCTTCCAGATGTGCACCCGCTGAGCGGGCCGCCGGTCCAGGTCGGCCAGGCCGGCCGAGGCACCCAGCGCCTCGGCGTACACCTGGTCGGCGTCGAGCCGGCGCAGCTCCTCGGCCAGCTCGTCGCCGAGCGGCCGACGGACCAACGGCAGGGTCCGGTCCTGCTGCCCGGTACGGCGGAAGGTGGCCCGGCTGTCGTCCCGGGTCAGGGTCAACTCGTCACCGTTGGCGCAGCGCAGCTGCACCTGACGCATCCGGGGGAACTCCTCGGTGGCCTCCCACCGCGGGGTGATGCCCAGCCGGCTGCTCAACCAGCCGGACATCAGCGCCGCGGTCGGATCCTTCGGCGGCGCCACGATCGTCGCCTCGGTGACCTGCGCCTGGGTGGTGTCGAACGCCCCCGCGACCAGGGTGCGCCACGGGGTGATCCGGGTCCACGCCAGATCGGTGTCACCCGGTGCGTAGTCCTCGGCCCGCAGGCGCAGTGCCGCGAGCGGGTCGGGAGCCTGGGCGGTGTCGGTGATCCGCCGGTCGGCCACCACCCCGAGGAAGTCGGTGGCGATCTCCGTCGGCGGCTCGCCGTGCCACCAGGTCACCACCGGTACGTCCGGCACCAGCAGCGGCATCACCACCGACTCGGCGTGCAGGGCGAGCCGCCCGTACATCCGCATCACCACCGCCTCGCACGGGCCGAGCCGCCCGCCGACGACGATCTCCGCGTCCAGCCGGTCCCGGTTGCGTTCCACGTCGGCGCGGACCACCACCAGCAGCCGGCACGGGTGGGCGGCGGCGGCCACCGTCGCCGCCGCCTCCGCGTCGCGGACCCGCTTCTCGTCCGTCACCACGATCAGCGTGAGTGCCATCCCACTGGCCACTCCGCCGGCGCTGCGCCGCTCGGCGGCCAGCGCCTTGACCACCTCGTTACCGGTGGTGTCCCACAGGCCGATCAATGGAGCCTCCTGGTCTGCTCGCTGCGCCTGGTCACGCCCGCCGCCACGCCCGGCCCTCGCGGGCCAGCATCTCGTCGGCGGCCCGGGGGCCCCACTCGCCGGAGCGGTACGGCTTCGGCTTGGTGTCCTCCCAGGCGTGCACCAGGGGGTCGACCACCGCCCAGCTCTGCTCGACCTCGGCGGCGTCGGGGAAGAGCGTCCGGTCACCGATGAGGACGTCCAGCACCAACCGCTCGTACGCCTCGGGGCTGGACTCGGTGAACGCCTCGCCGTACTGGAAGTCCATCGCGATGTCGCGGACCTCCATGGTGGTGCCCGGTACCTTGGAGCCGAACTTGAGCACCACGCCCTCGTCCGGCTGGACCCGGATGACGAGCTGGTTGTTGCCGAGCATCTCCATGTCGGCGTCGTTGAACGGCAGGTGGGGCGCCTTCTTGAACATGATGGCGACCTCGGTCACCCGGCGGGGCAACCGCTTGCCGGCCCGGATGTAGAACGGCACCTCGGCCCAGCGGCGGTTCTGGATGCCGAGCTTGACCGCCACGTACGTCTCGGTGGTGGAGTCCGCCGGGACACCGTCCTCGTCCCGGTAGCCGACAGCCCGCTGACCGCCCACCCAGCCGGGCAGGTACTGACCCCGGACGGTGTCCCGGGCCACGTCGGCCGGGATGGTGATGGCCCGCAGCACCTTGAGCTTCTCGGCCCGGATCTCGTCGGCGTCGAAGCTGGTCGGCTCCTCCATCGCGACCAGGGCGAGCAGCTGGAGCAGGTGGTTCTGCACCACGTCCCGGGCGGTGCCCACCGAGTCGTAGAAGCCGGCCCGGCTGCCGATCCCGACGTCCTCGGCCATGGTGATCTGCACCGAGTCGACGTAGTGCGAGTTCCACAGCGGCTCGAACAGGTTGTTGGCGAACCGCAGGGCGAGGATGTTCTGGACCGTCTCCTTGCCCAGGTAGTGGTCGATGCGGAAGACGTCCTGGCCGGTGAAGACGTCGTCGACCAGGTCGTTGAGCTCCTTGGCCGAGGGCAGGTCGTGCCCGAACGGCTTCTCCACCACCACCCGACGCCAGCCGCCGCACTTCTCGTTGTCGGCCATGCCGGTGCGGGCGAGCTGCTTGAGCACCACCGGGAACGCCGCCGGGGGGATGGAGAAGTAGAACGCGGCGTTGCCGTGGATGCCGTGGCTGTCGCGCAGGTCGTCCAGGGTCCGGGCGAGCCGGTCGAAGGCCGCGTCATCGTCGAACGAGCCGCCGACGAACTTGATGTTGCCGGCCAGCCGGGCCCAGACCTCCTCCCGCCACGGGGTCCGGCAGTGCTCCTTGGCCGCCTCGTGGGCCAGCGACTCGAAGTCGCCGTCGGCCCAGTCGCGCCGGGCGAAGCCCAGCACCACGAAGCCCGGGGGCAGCAGCCCCCGGTTGGCCAGGTCGTACACCGCGGGTAACAGCTTCTTGCGAGCCAGGTCACCGGTGACGCCGAAGATCACCAGAGCGCACGGCTCCGGGATCCTCGGCAGCCGCCGGTCCTGGGCGTCGCGTAGGGGGTTCACGCCGCCTCCTCGCTCCGCTCGGTCCACGTCGTTCATCGTCACGTCGACAGCCGTCCGGCCGCATCCAGCAGCTGGGCGACGCCCGCCGCCCGGTCGGTCAGGTGCAGCCGCAGCACCGGCCGCTGCCGGCCGGCGAGCGCCTGCCGGTCACCGGCGGCCTGCGCCGCCTGCAACTGCCCGAAGGTGTACGGCTTGCCGGGCACCGGCAGGTCGTCGCCGACCGAGCCGGTCAGCTGCAGGTAGCTGCCCACCTGCGGACCACCCTTGTGGTACTGGCCGGTGGAGTGCAGGAAGCGCGGCCCCCAGCCGAAGGTCACCGGACGTCCGCCCGCCGCGGCCAGCAGCGGTCGCAGCCGGGCCGCCTCGGCATCGGCGAACCGGTCCAGGTACGCCATCGCGGCCAGGTAGCCCTCCGCGCCCAGCCCGTCCAGCAGCCAGCGCAGCGCGCCTACCAGGTCACCCGGGGCGCCGTCCGGTGCGTACACCTCGATCGCGCCGTCGGTGAACGACGGCCGCTCGGCCGGCGGACCCGAGGCGAGGATCTTGTTGGTGTTCTCCTTGCTCTCGGTCACGTTCGGCTGGTTGAACGGATCGATGCCGAGCACCACGCCCGCGATCGCGGTGGCGTACTCCCAGGTCATGAACTGGGCGCCGAGCGAACCGTTGACCGCGACGTCCGGGGTGGCCCCGCCGCCGGGCACCGCACCGGCGGTCAGCGCGCCGCCGTAGCTCACGGTCAGCACGTCCGCGCCGGTGGCGCCGGGGCTCTGCGGCGACTCCACCACGACCGGCAGGATCCCGATTCCGGCCTTGCCTGTCGACTCGGCGATCAGCTGCTCGGCCCAGTCACCCAGGCCCTCGATGCCGGTGCCGTCGGAGACCAGCGCGACCTTGTCCCGGCCCATGGTGGCCGCCGCGCCCAGCGCCGCGCCCAGGGCCAGCCCGGGGTTGTCCCGGTCGGCGCCGAAGGAACCGGCGAGCGCCTCGGCCTCGTCGAGCAGCTCGGCCACCTCGACGCCGATCAGGGCGGCGGGCACCATCCCGAACGCGGTCAACGCGGAGTACCGGCCGCCCACGTTCGGGTCGGCGAGCACCGTGAAGGCGCCCATCTCGGCCGCGGTGTCGGCCAACGGCGAGCCCGGGTCGGTGACGATGACGAAGTGCCGGCCGGCCTCCGCCTCGCTCAGCCCCGCGTCCAGGAACGCCTGCCAGTACGCCCGGCGGTGGCTGTCCGTCTCGACCGTGGAGCCGGACTTGCTGGCCACCACCACGACCGTACGTTCCAGCCGGTCGGCCAGCGCCGCCCGGACCTGCCCGGGGTCGGTGGTGTCCAGCACCGTCAGCGACTTGCCGAGGGTCCGCGCGATGACCTCGGGGGCCAGCGACGAACCGCCCATCCCGGCCAGCACCACGTGGTCCAGGTCGGCCAGCTCGGCCCGCAGCTCGGCGAGCTGGGGGAGCAGCTCCCGGCTCTGCCGCCAGGTGTCCACCCAGCCCAGCCGGACCTGCGCCTCGGCCTGGGC
This sequence comes from Micromonospora sp. WMMA1923, assembly GCF_049179195.1. Taxonomy (NCBI): domain Bacteria; kingdom Bacillati; phylum Actinomycetota; class Actinomycetes; order Micromonosporales; family Micromonosporaceae; genus Micromonospora; species Micromonospora sp. WMMA1923. The sequence continues at coordinate 3,545,171 of NZ_JBMHLZ010000001.1, read as the reverse complement.
GTCCGGACCCCACAGCGTCGGGTCCTTGGCGGCCAGCTTCGCCGGCACCCCGGCCGAGACCAGCGCGTCCCGGGTGGAGGCCGGGGCGGACCGGTCGACCGTGTCGGCGCCGTGCACGGACAGCCCCGCGGCGGCCTCGACCGGCCCGTCGAGCAGGTCACTCATGCGTTGCCTCCGGCCCTGATGATTCGCTCGCTGCGCTCGCTCATGCGGCCACCTCGCTTCGCTCGGCGTCCACATCGAAGGCGACGTTGATGATTCGCTCGCTGCGCTCGCTCATGCGTTGCCTCCGGCCTGCTGGGCGGCGGCGGCGTTGTCCTGGGCGGCCTGGTTCGGCGCACCGGTGCCCTGGGCCGCGGCGGTCAGCGACTTGCGGACCCCGTCGAGCAGCTCCTGCCAGCTCGCCTCGAACTTCTCCACCCCCTCGCGCTCCAGGGTGGCGATCACGTCCGACATGTCGACGCCGACCGACGCGAGGTCGTCGAAGACCTGCCGGGCCGCGTCGTACGAGCCGGTGATGGTGTCCGCCTGGGTCTCGCCGTGCTCGGCGTACGCCTGCACCACCGACTCGGGCATGGTGTTGACGGTGCCCGGGGCGATCAACTCCTCGACATAGATGACGTCCCGGTAGTCCGGGTTCTTCGTCGAGGTGGATGCCCAGAGCGGGCGCTGCGGGTGGGCGCCGGCGTCGGCCAGGGCCTGCCACCGGTCGGAGGAGAAGACCTCGCCGTAGCGCTCGTAGGCGAGCTGGGCGTTGGCCACGGCGGCCTTGCCGCGCAGCGCCTTGGCCTGCTCGGAGCCGATCTTCTCCAGTCGCTTGTCGACCTCGGAGTCGACCCGGGAGACGAAGAACGAGGCCACCGAGCCGATCTTGGACAGGTCGTGGCCGTTGGCCTTGGCCTGCTCCAGCCCGGCGAGGAAGGCCTCCATCACCGCCGAGTAGCGGTCCAGCCCGAAGATCAGCGTGACGTTGACGCTGATCCCCTCGGCCAGGGTCTTGGTGATCGCCGGCAGGCCGGCCTCGGTGGCCGGGATCTTGATGAACAGGTTGGGCCGGTCCACCAGCCACCACAGCGCCTTGGCCTCGGCGAGGGTCTTGTCGCTGTCGTGGGCCACCCGGGGGTCGACCTCGATGGAGACCCGGCCGTCGACCCCGGCGCTGCCGTCGTACGAGGGCCGCATCACGTCACACGCCCACCGCACGTCGTACGTGGTGAGCATGCGGACCGCCTCTTCGACGTCCACGCCCCGGGTGGCCAGGTCCCGCAACTGCCAGTTGTACTCGTCGGCGTCGCTGAGCGCCTTGGCGAAGATGGTCGGGTTGGTGGTCACCCCGGCCACGTGCTGCTCCCGGCGGAGCTGGTCCAGCCCGCCCGAGCTGAGCCGCACCCTGGAAAGATCGTCGAGCCAGACCGCCACTCCCGCGGCGGTGAGCTCACCCAGTCTGTCTGTCATGCGCTGCCGCTCCCTCAGTTGCCGGTGGTGAAACCGGTGATGTCGCCCTGCCGGCTCAACGCCGCGTGCGCGGCGGCGACGATCCGGTCGGGCGTGAAACCGAACTGCTCGAAGAGCACGGAGTGCGGAGCGCTCGCGCCGTAGTGCTCCAGGCTCACGCACTCGCCACCGTCGCCGACGATGCCCCGCCAGGACATCGCGATGCCGGCCTCCACGCTCACCCGTGCCTTTACCCCACGGGGCAGCACCGACTCGCGGTACGCCTCGTCCTGGGCGAAGAACCACTCCTGACAGGGCATCGAGACGACCCGGGCGGGGGTGCCCTCGGCCTCCAGCCGCTCCCGGGCGGTCAGGCAGAGCTGCACCTCGGAACCGGTGCCGATGATGATCACCTGCGGCTTGCCGGTGGACGCCTCGGCCAGCACGTAACCGCCCTTGGCGGTCCCCTCGGCGCCGGCCACCACCGCGCGGTCCAGGGTCGGCAGCGCCTGACGGCTCAGCGCCAGCGCGGTCGGCCGGTCGGTGTGCTCCAGGGCCTGCCGCCACGCCCAGGCGGTCTCGTTGGCGTCGGCGGGACGGACCACGTCCAGGCCGGGGATGGCCCGCAGCGCGGTCAGGTGCTCCACCGGCTGGTGGGTGGGGCCGTCCTCGCCCAGCCCGATCGAGTCGTGCGTCCAGACGTAGGTGACCGGCAGCTTCATCAGCGCGGCCAGCCGCACCGAGGGGCGCATGTAGTCGCTGAAGACCAGGAACGTGCCGCCGTACGGGCGGGTGCCGCCGTGCAGGGCGATGCCGTTGAGGATCGCGCCCATGGCGTGCTCACGGATGCCGAAGTGCAGGGTGCGGCCGTACTCGTGACCGGGGAAGTCCTTGGTGGCGTGCACCGCCGGGACGAACGACGGCTCGCCCTTCATGGTGGTGTTGTTGCTCTCGGCCAGGTCGGCCGAGCCGCCCCACAGCTCGGGCAGCACCGGGGCGAGAGCCTCCAGGACCTTGCCGGAGGCGGCCCGGGTGGCCACGCCCTTGGCGTCGGCGGGGAAGGTCGGCAGCGCCTCGGTCCAGCCGTCGGGCAGGATCCGCCCGGCCAGCCGGTCGTGCAGCGCCTTGCGCTCCGGGTTGGCCTCGGCCCACTTGTCGTACGCCTGCTGCCACTCCTGCTGGGCCTCGCCGCCCCGGCCGACCACCTGCCGGGCGTGGCCGAGGACCTCCTCGTCGACGTCGAAGGTGCGGGCCGGGTCGAAGCCGAGGATCTGCTTGGTGGCGGCGACCTCGTCGGCGCCGAGCGCCGAGCCGTGGATCTTGCCGGTGTTCTGCTTGTTCGGCGCGGGCCAGCCGATGATGGTGCGCAGCGCGATGAACGACGGCCGGTTGGTCTCGGCCCGGGCGGCGGTAAGCGCCTCGAAGAGCGCCTCGACGTTCTCGTGGTAGTCGCCCTGGTCGGCGTCGCCGGTGCGCCAGTCGACGGTCTGCACGTGCCAGCCGTACGCCGCGTACCGGGCGGCGACGTCCTCGCTCATCGCGATCCGGGTGTCGTCCTCGATCGAGATCTCGTTGTCGTCGTAGATCAGGGTGAGGTTGCCCAGCTGCTGGTGGCCGGCGAGCGCGCTGGCCTCGTGGCTGATGCCCTCCTCGATGTCACCGTCGGAGGCGATGCACCAGATCTGGTGGTCGAAGACCGACGCGCCCGGCTCGGCGTCCGGGTCGAACAGCCCCCGCTCGCGGCGGGCCGCCATCGCCATCCCGACCGCGTTGCCCAGCCCCTGGCCGAGCGGCCCGGTGGTGGTCTCCACGCCCGGGGTGTGGCCGTGCTCCGGGTGACCCGGGGTCAGCGAGCCCCACTGCCGCAGCGCCTTGAGGTCGTCCAGGCTCAACGGGTACCCGGCGAGGAAGAGCTGGATGTACAGGGTCAGACTGGAGTGCCCGGCGGAGAGCACGAAGCGGTCCCGGCCGGGCCAGTTCGGGTCGGTCGGGTTGTGCCGCATGACCCGGTTGAACAGAAGGTAGGCCGCGGGAGCGAGGCTCATCGCGGTGCCGGGGTGGCCGTTGCCGGATTTCTCCACGGCGTCCATGGCCAGTACGCGGACGGTGTCCACCGCCCGCCGGTCGAGGTCGGTCCAGTTCAGTGTCGAGTGCGCGGGTCGGTTGGCAGCCACGATGCATGTGCTCCTCGGTTGGGCGGAACCCTCGGTGATGACCCTATCGAGCGGTTCTAAACATCCGCCCAGGGATCTCTGCATGGTCTGAGGTACGGGACGGACCCGGTGGATCGTTCATCTCGTACTGTGACGACGGGCGCACCGTTGTCGGGTCGCCCGGGCAGCGCAAACGGCGACGCGTAGGCTGTCGGTCGGTGTGTGGCCCCGGAATCCGGGCCCCGACCGACTCGAACTCCCCCTGCCGATGCCGGAAGGTGGCAATCCGTGAGCATGATCACCGAGCGCCCCGTCAGCAAACCTGCCGGGCCACCGCCGGTGCGGACGGACGACGCGCCGCCGGTGGTACGGCGGGACGTGCGGGCGGTCGTCTCGGCCTACGTCACGCTCACCAAGCCCCGGATCGTCGAGTTGCTGTTGGTCACCACGGTGCCGGCGATGATGCTGGCGCACGGCGGGCTGCCCTCGCTCTGGCTGGTGGCGGTGGTGCTGGTCGGCGGTTCGCTCGCCGCCGGCGCGGCCAGCGTGCTCAACTGCTACATCGACCGGGACATCGACCAGTTGATGCGGCGCACCAAGCGGCGCCCGCTGCCCGCGCACACCGTGTCGCCGCGCAGCGCGTTGGTGTTCGGGCTGGTGCTGGCGGCGGTGTCGGTGGCCCTGATGGCGGTCTTCACCAACCTGCTGGCCGCCGGGCTCACCCTCGCCGCGATCCTCTACTACGACCTGGTCTACACGCTCTGGCTCAAGCGCACCACGACGGCCAACACCTTCTGGGGTGGGGCGTGCGGGGCCGCGCCGGTGCTGATCGGCTGGGCGGCGGTGACCGGGTCGCTGGCCCCGGCCGCCTGGGTGCTCTTCGCGGTGGTCTTCTTCTGGCAGATGCCGCACTTCTACCCGCTGGCCATGAAGTACAAGGACGACTACGCCCGGGCCGGCATCCCGATGCTGCCGGTGGTGGCCTCGGCCCGTCGGGTCAACGCCGAGATCCTGATCTTTGCCTGGCTCACCGTGCTGACCTCGTTGGCCCTCTGGCCGCTGGGCATGAGCGCCATCTACGGCGTGCCCACCCTGGTGGTCGGGGGCATCTTCCTGCTGGAGGCGCACCGGCTCTGCGGGCGGGTGACCCGTGGCGAGGCGGTCCGGCCGATGCGGCTGTTCCACTGGTCGACGACGTACCTGACCATCGTCTTCGCCGCGGTCGCCCTGGACGCGCTGATCTGAGCCACGCCGGCACCGTTTCTGGTGCATTTGGTCCCGTCATAAGCGGATATATTCGGGCATTACGCTGCGGAGCAAGGCTAAACCTTTTCGTAATCGGCATCACAAATAGTTGATGGTTCCGCCGCGTGTCATCCGAAGTCTGCTTAGGCTTCGCGTCATGGCAGATGGTTCCGATACAACCCTGACCGCCGAGCAGACCCCCGCGCCGGCCCCCAACGGCCTGGTCGCGGGAATCCGGTCGTTCGCCGCCAGCCACGGCGGCGCGAAGGCGGTCGTCGAGTACGTCGGCAAGCGTGGAGCGCGCATCGTCCTGGTCGGCACCGACGGTGCCTGGGGCGACCAGTTCGCCGAGGACACCGTCACCGCCCGCCAGGCCTGCGCCGAGGCGGGAGTGGACGTGGAGAACGCCTGGGAGCGGGAGCTGATGGACCAGATGCGGCCGAGCAACGACCTGTGGCGGTCGATGGCCCGCCGGACGATGGCCCGCTGACCGCGATGACCGGCGGCACCCGGGCCGGGGCGCGGATCGCCCTGGTCACCTGCACCGAGTTCGCGGAGCTGGAGGCGGACGACCGCCTGGTGATCGCCCCGCTGGCCGCCCGGGGCGTCACCGCCGTACCGGAGGTCTGGGACGACCCACGGGTCGACTGGGCCGGCTACGACCTGGTGGTGCTCCGTTCCCCGTGGGACTACGTGCCACGCCGGGACGACTTCGTCGCCTGGGCGACCCGGGTGCCCCGGCTGGCCAACCCGGCCGGGGTGGTCGGCTGGAACACCGACAAGCGGTACCTGGCCGAGCTGGACCGGGCCGGGGTGCCCACCGTGCCCACCAGCTGGGTCGAGCCCGGTCAGCACTGGCAACCCCCGACCGGGCCCGGCGAGTACGTGGTCAAGCCGGCGGTCAGCGCGGGCAGCCAGGACACCGGCCGGTACGACCCGGCCGACCCCCGGCACCGCGAGTTGGCCGTGGCCCACGTCCGTCGGCTCACGGCGGCCGGCCGGACGGTCATGGTGCAGCCGTACCTGAGCGCGGTGGACACCGACGGCGAGACCGCGCTGCTCTTCCTGGCCGGCCCGGACGGCCCGGTCTTCAGCCACGCGATCCGCAAGGGCCCGATCCTCACCGGCCCGGACCTTCGTGCGCCCGGCCTGTACCGGCCGGAGGAGATCACCGCCCGCAGCGCCACCGCCGACCAGCTGGCGGTTGCCGGGAAGGCCCTGGCGACCGTGCCGGGCGGCCCGGACCAGCTGCTCTACGCCCGGGTGGACCTGATCGCCGGTCCGGACGGCGCGCCGGTGCTGGTCGAGCTGGAGCTGGCCGAGCCGTCGCTCTTCCTCGGCTACGCCGAGGGTGCCGCCGACCGGCTGGCCGAGGCCATCGCCGGCCGCCTGTCGTCGTCGCGGCCGGGCTGAACCGGGCGGCGCTCGCGGGTCGACCAGAGCATCGACAGGGTGGCCAGTAGCACCAGGCAGGAGCCGACCATGTGCGCGCCGACCAGCAGCGCGGGCAGGTCGGTGAGGTACTGCACGACACCGATCAGGCCCTGACCCAGCTCCACCGCGACCAGGATCCCGGCGGCCCGGGCGGCGTGCGCCGCGCCCACGGCGCGGAAGGCGAAGACCAGCGCCACGGAGAGCCCGATCAGCAGGAAGACGCCGTCGGCGTGGAGCTGGGAGATGGTCTGCGGGTCCAGGCCGTTGCGGGCCGCGCCGTGGTCGCCGGCGTGCGGGCCGCTGCCGGTGACCCAGGTCCCGACCACCAGCACGGAGGCGCTGACCACGGCGGTGAGCCGGGCCAGGGTGCGCAGCGGCCCCGGCACCACCGGCACCACCGGACCGGCCGGATCCTTGATCCGCCGCCAGAGCGCGTACGCCACCGCGATGACCACCATCGAGGCGAGGAAGTGCAGCCCCACCACCCACGGGTTGAGGTCGGTGAGCACGGTGATGCCGCCGATCACCGCCTGGGCGGGGATGCCCAGCAGCACCCCGACCGCCAGCGGCACCAGCTCCGGCCGGCGGGGACGGTGGCTCAGCACGGCCACCACTACGGCCAGTGCGATCGCCCCCACCGCGAAGGTGAGCAGCCGGTTGCCGAATTCGATCACCCCGTGCATGCCCATCTCGGCGGTGGTGGTGTACGAGTCGTCGGTGCACCGGGGCCAGGTGGGGCAGCCGAGACCGGAGGCGGTCAGCCGGACCAGCCCGCCGGTGCCGACGATCGCGACGTTCGCGACGATCGACGCGAACGCGAGGCGGCGGAGCAGTGTGGCGGATACCGGAAGCCGGGCAGAGGGCGTCACGGCGCAAATCCTACGCACCGTAGTGCTCGGGGTCCGGGCGGCTCCGGGGCGCCGGTGGTTCGGATCACCCGGACCCGGGTTTGCCACCCCTGCCGGAAATACGTAACGTTGGCGTTGTGAAATACGCGGCGGAGCTCCACGGGCACCGGCCGACGGCCGGTCCGGCCGCCGGTGCGGCCCCGTCCGGCAGCGCGCCCGCGGCCGACGTCTCGACCCGGGACCGGGTCACCCGGCTCCTGCTGGAGCAGGGGGCGACCACCGCCGCGCAGTTGGGCGCCGCGCTCGGGCTGAGCCCGGCGGCGATCCGCCGGCACCTCGACGCGATGCTCGCCGACGGTGACGTGGCCGCCCGGGAGCAGACCGTCCGGGGGCACCGGGGCCGGGGCCGACCGGCCAAGCTCTTCGGGCTGACCGACGCGGCCCGGGTCCGCTGCGGCACCCACCACTACGACAACATGGCCACCGCCGCCCTGCGGTGGATCGCCCGTACCGGTGGCTCGGACGCGGTCGAGGCGTTCGCCACCGACCAGGTCGCCGCCCTGGAGGCCCGCTGCCGCTCCGCGATGGAGGACGCCGGCGACGATCTCCCGGCGCGGGCCGAGGCACTTGCCGCGGCGTTGACCGCCGAGGGTTACGCTGCCAACGCGACCACGATCGCCTCCGGCGGCCAGCTCTGCCAGCACCACTGCCCAGTGGCGCACGTGGCCGCCGAGTTCCCCCAGCTGTGCGAGGCCGAGACCGCGGTGATCTCCCGTCTGGTCGGCACCCACGTGCAGCGCCTGGCCACCATCGCGCACGGCGACGGGGTGTGCACCACGCACATTCCCGCCCAGCCGGGGCGTGACCAGTCCGGAAAGCCCGTCACCACTGTGAGGACAGATAGATGACCGAGCAGATCGTCGCCCCCCTGACCCAGGAGGAGCAGCTCGCCGCCCTGGGTAACTACGAGTACGGCTGGGCCGATCCCGACGCCGCCGGGTCGGTCGCCCAGCGGGGCCTCAGCGAGGCGGTGGTGCGGGACATCTCGGCCAAGAAGAACGAGCCGGCCTGGATGCTCGACCTGCGGCTCAAGGGCCTGCGTCTGTTCGGCCGCAAGCCGATGCCGGCCTGGGGCGCCGACCTCACCGGGATCGACTTCGACAACATCAAGTACTTCGTACGCTCCACCGAGAAGCAGGCCGCCAGCTGGGAGGACCTGCCCGAGGACATCAAGAACACCTACGACAAGCTGGGCATCCCCGAGGCGGAGAAGCAGCGCCTGGTCGCCGGGGTCGCCGCCCAGTACGAGTCAGAGGTGGTCTACCACAAGATCCGGGAGGACCTGGAGGAGCAGGGCGTGCTCTTCCTGGACACCGACACCGCGCTGCGCGAGCACGAGGACGTCTTCAAGGAGTACTTCGGCACGGTGATCCCGGTCGGCGACAACAAGTTCGCCGCGCTGAACACCTCGGTGTGGTCCGGTGGCTCGTTCATCTACGTGCCCAAGGGCGTCCACGTGGACATCCCGCTGCAGGCCTACTTCCGGATCAACACGGAGAACATGGGCCAGTTCGAGCGGACCCTGATCATCGTCGACGAGGGCGCGTACGTGCACTACGTCGAGGGCTGCACCGCGCCGATCTACTCCTCCGACTCGCTGCACAGCGCGGTCGTGGAGATCATCGTCAAGAAGAACGCCCGGTGCCGGTACACCACCATCCAGAACTGGTCGAACAACGTCTACAACCTGGTCACCAAGCGCGCGGTGTGCCACGAGGGCGCGACCATGGAGTGGGTCGACGGCAACATCGGCTCCAAGGTCACCATGAAGTACCCGGCGGTCTACATGACCGGTGAGCACGCCAAGGGCGAGGTGCTCTCGGTGGCGATGGCCGGTGAGGGTCAGCACCAGGACGCCGGCGCGAAGATGGTGCACGCCGCGCCGCACACCTCCTCGTCCATCGTGTCGAAGTCGATCGCCCGGGGCGGCGGCCGGACCTCGTACCGGGGTCTGGTGCAGGTGCTGGAGGGCTCGCACCACAGCGCGAGCACGGTCAAGTGCGACGCGCTGCTGGTCGACACGATCTCCCGCTCCGACACGTACCCGTACGTCGACATCCGCGAGGACGACGTCTCGATGGGGCACGAGGCCACCGTCTCCAAGATCAGTGACGACCAGCTCTTCTACCTGATGAGCCGGGGTCTGGGCGAGGACGAGGCGATGGCGATGATCGTGCGCGGTTTCATCGAGCCGATCGCCAAGGAGCTCCCGATGGAGTACGCCCTGGAGCTCAACCGCCTCATCGAGCTGCAGATGGAGGGCGCGGTCGGCTGAGGCCGCCCGCACCGCCGTCCGCGCACCCCGGACACCGTCGTCGCACTGACAGAAGACCAAGGAAGAGATGACCATTCAGGCTTCCGCGCCGCCCAGCACCAAGTCCCAGGCGCTCCGCTCGTACGACGTCGCCGACTTCCCGGCCCTGACCGGCCTGGAGGAGGAGTGGCGCTTCACCCCGCTCAAGCGGTTGCGCGGTCTGGTCGGTGACGACCAGACCGCCACCGGCGCGGTCCGGCACTCCCACGGTGACCTGCCCGCGGGCGTCACCGTCGAGCGGATCGACACCGGCGACGCGCGGGTGGGCAGCGTGCTCACCCCGGTCGACCGGATCAGCGCGCTGGCCTACGGCGGGGCCACCGACGCGCTGCTGCTGGCGGTCGCCGCGGACACCGTGGTGGACGCGCCGGTGACCGTACGGGTGACCGGCGACGGTGCGGAGCAGTTGGCCTTCGGGCACACCTTCGTCGAGGTGGGCCGGTTCGCCGAGGTGACCGTGGTGCTGGAGCACACCGGATCGACCACGCTCGCCGACAACGTCGAGGTGGCGGTGGCCGACGGCGCGAAGCTGACCCTGGTCACGGTCGCCGACTGGGCCGCCGACGCGGTGCAGGCCCAGCACCTGAAGGTCAGGCTGGGCCGCGACGCGCGGGTCAGCCACGTGCAGGTCACCCTCGGTGGTGACCTGGTCCGGCAGTACACCAGCGTGGAGTACACCGACCGGGGTGGCGAGGCCGAGCTGTACGGCCTCTACTTCGCCGACTCCGGCCAGCACCTGGAGCACCGCCAGCTGGTCGACCACACCGTGCCGGACTGCCGCAGCCACGTCGGTTACCGGGGTGCCCTGCAGGGCGACGACGCGCACACCGTCTGGGTGGGCGACGTGCTGATCCGGGCCGATGCCACCGGCACCGACACCTACGAGATCAACCGGAACCTGCTGCTGAGCGACGGCGCGCGGGCGGACTCCGTACCCAACCTGGAGATCGAGACCGGCGAGATCGCCGGCGCCGGTCACGCCAGCGCGACCGGCCGCTTCGACGACGAGCAGCTGTTCTACCTGATGGCCCGGGGGATCCCGGAGGCCGAGGCCCGTCGTCTGGTGGTCCGGGGCTTCTTCGCCGAGATGATCAACAAGATCCCGGTCGAGGAGCTGCGCGAGCGGCTGGGCGAGGCCATCGAGGCCCGACTCACCCGGGCCGGTGCCTGATGATCAGGATCTGTTCGACGGAGGACGTGCCGAAGGGCAGCGTGATCAGCGCGGACGTCGGTGGTACGACGATCGCCCTGGTGCACGCCGAGGACGACCGGTTCTACGCGGTGCGGGACGAGTGCTCGCACGCCGCCGTCGCGCTGTCCGAGGGCGAGGTATCCGGGTGCACGCTGGAATGCTGGCTGCACGGATCCCGTTTTGACCTGCGTACCGGTGAGCCCACCGGGCTGCCCGCCACCGAACCCGTACCCGTCTACCCCGTCGACGTGCGCGACGGCGACATCTACCTTCCCGTCGACGGCGAGGGCCGTCCGCTGCCGAGCAATGGAGTGACCCGATAATGAGCACCCTGGAGATCCGCGACCTGCAGGTGTCGGTCAAGCTGCCCGAGGGTGAGCTCAAGCCGATCCTGGCCGGTGTCGACCTGACCGTGCGCTCCGGCGAGACCCACGCCATCATGGGCCCGAACGGCTCCGGCAAGTCCACCCTGGCGTACTCGATCGCCGGTCACCCCAAGTACGAGATCACCGGCGGCACCGTGACCCTCGACGGCGTCGACGTGCTGGCCATGTCCGTCGACGAGCGGGCCCGCGCCGGGCTCTTCCTGGCCATGCAGTACCCGGTCGAGGTGCCCGGCGTCTCGGTGGCCAACTTCCTGCGCACCGCCAAGACCGCCATCGACGGCGAGGCCCCGAAGCTGCGTACCTGGGGTGGCGAGCTGCGCGGCGCGATGGAGCGCCTGCACATGGACCCGGCGTTCGCCCAGCGCAACGTCAACGAGGGCTTCTCCGGTGGTGAGAAGAAGCGGCACGAGATCGTGCAGCTGGAGCTGCTCAAGCCGAAGATCGCCATCCTCGACGAGACCGACTCCGGCCTCGACGTCGACGCCCTGCGGGTGGTCAGCGAGGGCGTCAACCGGGTCCGCGACACCGGCGACACCGGCCTGCTGCTGATCACCCACTACACCCGGATCCTGCGCTACATCAAGCCGGACCACGTGCACGTCTTCGTGGCCGGCCGGATCGTCGAGCAGGGCGGCCCGGAGCTGGCCGACAAGCTCGAGGAAGAGGGCTACGAGCGGTACGTCGCCGGGGCCGGCTCGGCGCGGGCCTGACCTGACCATGACCTCGATCGCGATCCCGCCGGGCATGCCGCAGTACGACGACGTGCCCCGCTTCGACGTGGCGCGGGTGCGCGCGGACTTCCCGATCCTGGACCGGGAGGTCAACGGGCACCCGCTGGTCTACCTGGACAGCGCCAACACCTCGCACAAGCCGCGTCAGGTGCTCGACGTGCTCGCCGAGCACTACGCCCGGCACAACGCCAACGTGTCCCGCTCGGTGCACACCCTGGGCACCGAGGCCACCGAGGCGTACGAGGGCGCGCGGGCGAAGATCGCCGCGTTCGTCAACGCGCCGAGCGTGGACGAGGTGGTGTTCACCAAGAACTCCACCGAGGCGATCAACATCGTGGCGTACGCGTTCTCCAACGCCTCGCTGCCCGCCGCGGCGTCGGCGGCGACCGACGAGCGGTTCCGGTTGGGCCCCGGCGACGAGATCGTGATCTCCGAGATGGAGCACCACTCGAACATCGTCCCGTGGCAGCTGCTGGCCGAGCGGACCGGCGCGACGCTGCGCTGGTTCCCGGTCACCGAGCAGGGACGGCTGGACGAGTCGGGCCTGACCGACCTGGTCAACGAGCGGACCAAACTGGTCTCGCTGGTGCACATGTCGAACATCCTCGGCACCGTCAACGCCACCTCGCGGATCACCGCGCGGGTGCGTGAGGTGGGTGCGCTCCTGCTGCTGGACTGCTCGCAGTCGGTGCCGCACCTGCCCGTCGACGTGGTCGACCTGGACGCCGACTTCGTGGTCTTCACCGGCCACAAGATGTGCGGGCCGACCGGCATCGGGGTGCTCTGGGGGCGGGCCGAGCTGCTGGCGGCCATGCCACCGGTCTTCGGCGGCGGCTCGATGATCGAGACGGTACGGATGAGCGGCTCCACGTTCGCCGCGCCGCCGGCCCGGTTCGAGGCGGGCACCCCGCCGATCGCCGAGGCGGTGGCGCTCGGTGCGGCCGTGGACTACCTCACCGGCCTGGACATGCGGGCCGTGCAGTGGCACGAGAAGGAGCTGACCGCGTACGCGCTGGAGGCGCTGGCCACCGTGCCCGGCCTGCGGATCTTCGGTCCGACGGTGCCGGTGGGCCGGGGCGGCACCATCTCGTTCGCCCTGGGTGACATCCACCCGCACGACGTCGGGCAGGTCCTCGACTCCCTCGGCGTGCAGGTGCGGGTCGGCCACCACTGCGCCAAGCCGGTCTGCACCCGGTTCGGGGTGCCGGCGATGACCCGGGCGTCGTTCTACCTCTACACCACCACCGCGGAGATCGACGCCCTGGTGGGTGGTCTGGAGCAGGTGCGGAAGGTGTTCGCGTGAGCGGCGACGCAGGAGCCCGCGATCGACGGGAGGTCAGCGTGACGCATCCTGATTCTCTTTACCAGGAGATCATCCTGGACCACTACAAGCACCCGCACGGCCGTGGTCTGCGCGACGCCGACGACCCGGCCGACCGGGTCGCCGAGGCGCACCACGTCAACCCGACCTGCGGCGACGAGGTCACCGTACGGGTCGCCAGCGACGGCACCGTGCTGCACGACATCTCGTACGACGGGCTGGGCTGCTCGATCAGCCAGGCCTCGGCGAGCGTGCTGCACGAGCTGCTGCGGGGGCGGGACGCGGGTGAGGCGTTCGCGGTGCACGAGGCGTTCGTCGAGTTGATGTCCGGGCGTGGCGAGGTCACGCCGGACGAGGACGTACTCGGTGACGGGGTGGCGTTCGCGGGTGTCGCGCGCTATCCCGCCCGGGTCAAGTGCGCGCTGCTGCCGTGGATGGCGTTCAAGGACGCCGCGGCACGCGCCGGGGTGGGCGTGAGCCCGGAGGTGAAGGCATGAGCAGCGAGGAAACGGCCACCACGCCGCAGGGCGGCACCGTGGCCACCGACGGCGCGACGACGCCGGCCGTCGACGGCACCGTGGCACCGCACGCCGCCGGTGACGTGGCGCCTACGGCAGACAGCGGCGCGGTGGCGCCGACCGGCGACGACGCGGTGGCATCGGCCGGCAACGGCGCGGTGGCATCGGCCGGCAACGGCGTGGTGGCATCGGCCGGCAACGGGGGTGGCAAGGCCGCCACCGCCGACATCGAAGAGGCGATGAAGGATGTCGTCGACCCGGAGCTCGGCATCAACGTGGTCGACCTCGGCCTGCTCTACGGCGTGCACGTCGACGACGAGAACGTCGCCACCCTGGACATGACGCTCACCTCGGCGGCCTGCCCGTTGACCGACGTCATCGAGGACCAGACCCGGTCGGCGCTGACCACCGGCCCCGGCGGGGGACTGGTCAGCGACATCCGGATCAACTGGGTCTGGCTGCCGCCGTGGGGCCCCGACAAGATCACCGACGAGGGGCGCGACCAGCTGCGTACCCTCGGCTTCAACGTCTGAGCGTTCCCCTCGGAGCGTGGCATCGTCCGAGCGCGGCACCCGACCAGGGTGCCGCGCTCGACGCGTTTCCGGGCCCCGTTCCCCACCCACCCCCACCCCACCCCTCCCGTCACCGCACCAAGCGGGCCCCGAGGTGGATCTTGGACACTTTTTGTCCTATTTGGACGGTAAGTGTCCAAGATCTACACTCCGATCGGGTACGGAGAGAGCGAGGCGCATCGGCCTCGCAGGCGTGACCTGAACCTCTCGACCTGGCCGAGCGCGGGACACCGGACTGGGCGCCGGACAGCGTCGCCGGAGCGACGCAGGCCAGGACCTTGACCGTGTCGAGCAGCGGATCAGGGCAGCCAGGGTGCCAGCACCTCGGGGTCGGATACGGAGCGTGTCACCTGCTGCCGCTCCGGATCGGTCAGCCCGAGAGTCCGCAGTCGGGCACCCCACCCGGGTACCCGTTCCGGCTCCTCCAGCGCCACCGAGAGCTCGATCAGCGCGGCGAGCGCCGACGCCTGCTCGACGGCGGGAGCCGCGTCCCCGTGCCGGCGCAGCCCGGAGTTGAGCGCCCGGAAGGCTGCCCGGTCGTCCCGCTTGAAGTCACGCAGGATCCGGGCGTTGTCGAGCGACCGGGCCAACCCCGTCAGATCCTTCGCGCCGCCGTACTCCAGGTCGGCCGGCTCGTCGCGCTGGATGAAGGTGATCGAGTTTCCGGAGGGATCGACCACGGTGAAGCGGGACGCGCCGGGCCGGAACCGGGTGATCCTGGGCTCGCCCCTGGCCAGCACCCTGCAGTAGGCGTGGCGCATCGCCGTGCTGAACACCGCGTGGTACGGCGCGACCGCGTCGACCATCACCAGGCAGCCGCCGGGCTGGCCGGGGGACGGGGCCGTCGCGCTCGGCGCGTAGTAGTGCAGCTCGAAGCCGCTCCACCGGAACGCCAGGCAGGCGCCGCCCACCTGACCACCCCGCTCGTCTCCACCGAGTGGCTGGCCGAGCATCTCGACGACCCGAAGCTGCGGATCCTCGACGCTACCGTGCACCTGGCCCCGCCGACCGAGGCGGGCGCGGACTGGAGCCAGAGCTCCGGTCGCCCCGACTACGAGGCCGCCCACATCCCGGGAGCGGCCTTCGCCGACATCATCGACGAGCTCTCCGAGCCCGACGGTGGGTGGTTCACCAAGCCGACACCGGAACGGTTCGCCGCCGCGGCCGGCCGGCTGGGCATCGGCCCGGACACGACCGTCGTGGTCTACGCGGTGAACGTGTTCTGGGCCACCCGGGTCTGGTGGCTGCTGCTGGCCAACGGCTTCGACAACGTGGCGGTGCTCGACGGCGGTTTCGGCAAGTGGACCGCCGAGGGCCGCCCGACCCGCTCCGGCACCGAGAGTTACCCGCCGGCGGAGTTCGTCGGCACCCCCCGACCGGAACTCTTCGCCGACCTCGACGAGGTCCGGCGGGTGGTCGAGAGCGGCACCGGCGCCTGCCTGATCAACTCGCTGTCGCCGGAGGACTTCCACGCCACCGAGACGCTGAGCTACCCCCGCCCCGGGCGCATCCCGGGCAGCCGGCACGTCTTCGTCGCCGCCCTGCTCAACCCGGCCGACGGGACGTTCCGGCCGGTACCAGAGCTGCGGGAGATCTTCCGGGACGTACAGGCCGAATCGGGCCGGAAGGTGACGTACTGCGGGGGCGGGATCGCCGCCACCGGCGACGCCCTGGCCCTGCACCTGATCGGCGAGACCGACGTGGCGGTCTACGACGGCTCGCTGCGGGAGTGGACCAGCGACCCCACCCTGCCGCTCGAGGTGGGCTGAGCACGGCCGTGGGCGGACCGTAGCCGGCACCCGAGTGCCGACTACGGTCCGTCCGTCTCGTCAGCGCGGTTCGCCCGCCGCTGCCTGGACCGGCCGCCCGCCGGCGCTGCCGTCCTGTCCCGCTCGGCCGCTACCCGGCGCCGTCCGGCCCGGCCCGGCTCGCTGCTCGGCCCGCTACCCGCCGCCGTCCCGCTCGGCCCGGCCGCTGTCCGGCCCGGCCGCTGTCCGGCCCGGCCGCTGTCCGGCCCGGCCGCTGTCCGGCCCGGCTTGCGCTGTCCGGCCCGGCTTGCTCTCCGGCCCGGCTGCGCTGTCCGGCCCGGCTTGCTCTCCGGCCCGGCTGCGCTGTCCGGCCCCGCCGCCGCCTGCCCGATCGGGCGCGACGGGGCCGCCGGGCCGGTAGTGGCCCGCCCGGGGTGCCGTACCGTCGGGTGATGTCCAGCCGACCCGCCGCCGGTGGCGGCCGATGGGTGCAGGTCGACCCGGCCCGCGTCGCCCGCTGGGTCGACGGCTTCGCCGACCGGCACGGCCCGCCGAGCACCACCGCGCTCTCGCACGGCCTGCTGCTCACCGCCGCCGACGGGGCCACCGCCGAGTTGTACGCCCCGCCCGGGGTGCGTCGTACCCCGGATCTGGTCGCCTTCGCGGCGGCGGCGACCGCGCCCCGCCGGATCGGCCTGTTGCTGGCCCGCAAGGGCGCGGTCGCGGTGGGCGTGGCGGCCGGCGAGGAGCTGATCATCTCCAAGGTCGACACGCGGTACGTGCAGGGGCGTACCGCCGCGGGCGGCTGGTCGCAGCAGCGGTTCGCCCGACGGCGGGACAATCAGGCCAAAGCCGCCTTGGCCGACGCCGCCGAGCTGGCCGTACGGCTGCTGCTGCCGGAGGTCGCCACCCTGACCACGCTGGTTTGCGGCGGGGACCGGCGGGCGGTGGACATCGTCCTGACCGACCGGCGGCTGGCCCCGCTGGCCGCACTGCGTGCCGAACGGCTGCTCGACGTACCCGAGCCCCGGCGGACCGTCCTGGTCGAGGCGATCACCGCAGCCCGCGCGGTACACATCCTCATCCGCGACCCCACCTGACACGAAGGAAGGGCCCCTTGTTAACGCCCCATAGTGAGAGGGGAACCCTTCTCTACCGAAAGCGTTAACAAGGGGCCCTTCCTTACCCCTCAGAGGGGGGTGGAGAAGGTGTCGCAGCGGGTGGGGTCGCCGGACTCGTAGCCCCGGGTGAACCAGTCCCGACGCTGGGCCGACGAGCCGTGGGTGAACTCCTCCGGGTTGACCGGGCGGTTGGCCCGCTCGGAGATGGCGTCGTCGCCGATCTTTTCGGCGGCGTCGATGGCCTGCCGGATGTCCTGCTCGGTGATGCTGGTGAAGATCTTCTGGCCGGTGTCGTCGGCCGTGCCGGTGGCGTTCTTCGCCCAGGCGCCGGCGTAGCAGTCGGCCTGCAGTTCCAGCCGGACCGACAGCTCGTTGGCGTTGCCCGGGTCGCGCTGCTGCTGGCGGCGTACCTGCTCGTTGGTGCCGAGCAGGTTCTGCACGTGGTGGCCGTACTCGTGGGCCAGCACGTAGGGCTGGGCGAACTCGCCGGCGGCACCGAGCTGCTCGGCGAGCACCTGGTAGAAGGTCAGGTCGATGTAGATCTGACTGTCGGCGGGGCAGTAGAACGGGCCGACGCCGGAGTCGGCCTGCCCGCAGGCGGTGCTGACCCCCTGGCTGAAGAAGACGGTCTTGGCCGGACGGTACTGCTCACCGAGGGCCTGCGGCAGCGCGGTACGCCAGTACGCCTGGATCGAGTTGACGTAGAGGGTGTTGCGGCAGTCGAGCTGGGCCAGCGCGTCCTCACCCGAGCAGCGCTGCTCCAGGGCGGTGTTGTCGCCGGCCTCGCCGCCGCCGCTGAACGCGGAGTTCAGCCCGAAACCGCCGCCGACCAGGGCGACCACCACCGCGACGACGATGCCGATGATCCCTCCCCGGCCGCCGCTGATCGGGATGGGTATCCCGCTGATCCCGCCACCTCCGCCGGATCCTCGCCGGTCGTCCACCTGGCTGGTGTCGATGCGGGCGTTCTCGTTCAGCTCCATGTCGACCTCGATCAACGTCTGGGCGTGGGTGTGGTTGCGGTATCGGACCGGGTCCGCCACGTCGCTCCGGTACCCGATGATCTTGCCGGGTAATCCGGACGAAGCGCCGATCGACGCCCGGTACACTTGTCGGGTGCTGCTCTGCGAAGGCTGAACCGCCCCGCGCCGACGGGCCCCGCGCCCGCCGGCGCTTTCGCGTGCCCCGAGTCAGCCCTTCCGGACCCCGAGAGCGAGTTCCCCGAAATGATCACTGCCACCGGCCTGGAGTTGCGTGCCGGCGCCCGGATCCTGCTGTCCGACACCACCCTGCGGGTGCAGCCGGGGGACCGGATCGGCCTGGTCGGGCGCAACGGCGCCGGCAAGACCACCACCCTCAAGGTGCTCGCGGGGGAGGGGCAGCCGTACGCCGGGCAGCTCGACCGGCGCAGCGCCATCGGCTACCTGCCGCAGGATCCGCGTACCGGCGACCTGGAGGTGACCGGCCGCGACCGGGTGCTCTCCGCCCGGGGCCTGGACGTGCTGATGGCCCAGATGAACGAGCTGGAGCAGCGGCTCGCCGAGGACACCGACGAGAAGCTGGTCCGTCGGTACGGTGCCCTGGAGGACCAGTTCGCCGCCCTCGGCGGGTACGCCGCCGAGGCCGAGGCCGCCCGGATCTGCGCCAACCTCGGGCTGCCCGACCGGGCCCTCGCCCAGACCATCGGCACCCTCTCCGGCGGCCAGCGCCGTCGCATCGAGCTGGCCCGGATCCTGTTCCGCGACGCGGGCGAGAACGGCGGGGGCATCCTGCTGCTCGACGAGCCCACCAACCACCTCGACGCCGACTCGATCACCTGGCTGCGCGGCTTCCTCGCCAACCACAAGGGCGGGCTGATCGTGATCTCCCACGACGGCGACCTGCTGGAGTCGGTGGTCAACAAGGTCTGGTTCCTCGACGCCACCCGATCGGTGGTCGACGTCTACAACCTGGGCTGGAAGGCGTACCTGGAGGCGCGGGAGACCGACGAGCGCCGCCGCCGCCGGGAGCGGGCCAACGCCGAGAAGAAGGCCGGCGCGCTGATGGCCCAGGCCGACAAGATGCGGGCCAAGGCCACCAAGACCGTCGCCGCGCAGAACATGGCCCGCCGTGCCGAGAAGTTGATCTCCGGGTTGGAGGAGGTCCGGGTCTCCGACAAGGTGGCCAAGGTCCGCTTCCCGAACCCCGCGCCGTGCGGCAAGACGCCGCTGACCGCCAGCGGCCTGTCCAAGTCGTACGGCTCGTTGGAGATCTTCACCGACGTCAACGTGGCCGTGGACCGGGGCTCCCGGGTGGCCATTCTCGGCCTCAACGGCGCCGGCAAGACCACCCTGCTGCGGATGCTCGGCGGGCTGCTGGAGCCGGACACCGGTGAGGTGCACGCCGGGCACGGGCTGCGGCTGGGCTACTACGCCCAGGAGCACGAGACGCTGGACGTCTCGCGGACCGTGCTGGAGAACATGCGGGCCGCCGCGATCGAGCAGACCGACACCGAGCTGCGCAAGATCCTCGGTGCGTTCCTCTTCTCCGGCGAGGACGTCAACAAGCCGGCCGGGGTGCTCTCCGGCGGGGAGAAGACCCGGCTGGCGCTCTCCACCCTGGTCTGCTCCGGCGCGAACGTGCTGCTGCTCGACGAGCCGACGAACAACCTCGACCCGGTCAGCCGGGAGCAGGTGCTCGACGCCATCGCCCGGTACCCGGGGGCGATCGTGCTGGTCACCCACGACCCGGGCGCGGTCTCGGCGCTCAAGCCGGACCGGGCGATCCTGTTGCCCGACGGCGACGAGGACGCTTGGAGCGACGACCTGCTGGAGCTGGTGGAGCTGGCCTGAGTCGGGCCGCCGCCCGCCGGCCGATGCGGCCCGGAGCAGGGCTGTCGCCCGCCGGCCGGTGCGGCCCCCGGGCGACCTTGCGCTGACGGTCGGTGTCCGGTCCTGGACATTGCGTCGCGTCGGATGAGACCGGCCTCCGGTGGGAATCCGCAGCGTGCGCTTCCCGTCGGGCCGGCGGCGTCACTCTATCGGGTTCCTGACAATGCAGAGCGTGTCGGTTGGCGATGAGTTGATATCTGGCGCATGATCGTTCGAGACGGTCTAATAGGTGTTGACCGTATCCGAACCGCACAGTCTGGGACGTGAGGAATCAGCATGGCAGCCACTGGCACAGCCACCAGCACTGAGAAGGGTCGCCGGATCGTCGGAGCCGAGCGTCAGACGCTCGCCAAGGACCTGGTAAAGCGGTACACCTCGGGGGAGAGCATCCGTGCGCTCGCGGCCTCGACCGGCCGTTCGTACGGATTCATCCACCGGGTGCTCACCGAGTCCGGCGTGCAGTTGCGTCAGCGCGGCGGTGCCCGCCGTCGCAAGAAGGCGTGACCCACCCGGTCTCGCCCATCAACGCCGTCCCCAGGCTTCGCCGGTGACCGCCGGTTCGGACGGGGTACGGATCGACTGCGCCGGGCCGGTCGCGACGGTGACGTTGTGTCGGCCCGACGTGCTCAACGCCCAGACGCCGGCGATGTGGCGCGCGCTCGTCGACATCTCCCGGGAGCTGCCCGGTGACGTCCGGGTCGTCGTCGTACGCGGCGAGGGGCGGGCCTTCTCCGCCGGCCTCGACCTGGCAGTCGCCGGTGCCACCGGGCCGGGCTCGTTCGCCGAGCTGGCCACCCTGCCCGAGGCCGAGTGCGCGCAGCGGATAGCCGAGTTCCAGGCCGCGTTCACCTGGCTGCACCGGCCCGACATCGTCTCGGTCGCCGCCGTCCAGGGGCACGCCATCGGTGCCGGCTTCCAGCTCGCCCTCGCCTGCGACCTGCGGGTGCTCGCCGAGGACGCCCGGCTCGCGATGGCCGAGGTCACCCTCGGGCTGGTCCCCGACCTCGCCGGCACCAAGCGCCTGGTCGACCTGGTCGGCTACTCCCGGGCCCTGGAGATCTGCGCGACCGGTCGACGGATGGACGCCGCCGAGGCGGACCGGATCGGCCTGGCCACCCTCGTCGTGCCCACCGCCGAGCTGACCGACGCGGTCCGGGACCTCACCGCCGGCCTGCTCGCCCACGACCGCGACGCGGTGGTCGAGATCAAGGCCCTGCTGGCGGGCGCGGTCAACCGCAACGCCGCCGACCAGCAGCGGGCCGAGCGGGAGGCGCAGACCCGTCGGCTGCGTGACCTGGCCGGACGCGGGGAATAGCCGAGCCGGACGTGCCCGGGCACGGGCCGGGTCGCCCCGACTGGCGGCCGTTTCGGTCGTGCCGGATAGTAAGGACCGCTCGGGAAGAGCCAGGTTACCGCCGAGGTTGTCGTACACGTCGGGAGAATGGACCTGGCGGCCCGACGACCCGGAGGTGACACGTGGCGAACCCGATGCCCGGCGGCGGCATGGGCGGATGGAGCATGCTCCGGTCGATGCGCGACCGGGACCAGGTCACCGCCCACCGACTGAGCAACGGCACCGCCCGGCGCATCGTGGCGTTCGCCCGGCCCTACCGCCGCGACATCGTGGTCTTCCTGGTCACGGTGGTGCTCGCCGCGATCATCGGGGTGGCCACGCCGGTCCTCGCCGGCGACGTGATCAACACGATCAACCGGGGCGGCACCGACGCCGGGGCGGCGGTGGTCCGCCTCGCGCTGTTCATCGCCGGGCTCGCCGTCCTCGACGCACTGCTCTCGCTGGCCCAACGGTGGTACTCCGCCCGCATCGGCGAGGGGATCATCCTCGACCTGCGGACCCGGGTCTACGACCACGTGCAGCGGATGCCGCTGCAGTTCTTCAACCGGACCCAGACCGGTGCGCTGGTCAGCCGGCTCAACAACGACGTGATGGGTGCCCAACGGGCCTTCACCTCGACCCTGTCCGGGGTGGTCAGCAACGTCATCCAGCTGGTGCTCACCGCCGCGGTGATGTTCACCCTCTCCTGGCAGATCACCGTGCTCTCGCTGGTGCTGCTGCCGATCTTCATCGTGCCGGCCCGGCGGGTGGGCAAGCGGCTGGCCGAGATCACCCGGGAGTCGTACAACCTCGACGCCAAGATGAACGCGACGATGACCGAGCGGTTCGGCGTGGCCGGCGCGCTGCTGGTCAAGCTCTTCGGTACCCCCGACGAGGAGGCCCGCCGGTTCGCCGGGCGGGCCGAACGGGTCCGCGACATCGGCATCCAGTCCGCCATGTACTCCCGGACCTTCTTCGTCGCGATGCTGCTGGTCGCCTCGCTGGCCCAGGCGCTCACCTACGGTCTCGGCGGCTGGCTCGCGGTCACCGGCAGCGTCAGCGCCGGCACCGTGGTGACGCTGGCCCTGCTGCTCACCCGCCTGTACGGCCCGCTCACCGCGTTGTCGAACGTCCGGGTCGACGTGATGAGCGCCCTGGTCTCCTTCGACCGGGTCTTCGAGGTGCTCGACCTGCGGCCGGGCATCGAGGAGAAGCCGGGTGCGGTGGCGGTGCCGCCGGGCAACGGCCGGGTCGAGTTCCGCGACGTCCGGTTCCGGTACCCGAGCGCCGCCGAAGTCTCCCTGGCCTCCCTCGAAGAGGTCACCACGCTGGACCGGACCATCAACGAGCCGGTGCTCAAGGGGGTCTCGTTCAGCGTCGAGCCGGGTCAGATGGTGGCCCTGGTCGGGCCCTCGGGTGCCGGCAAGTCCACCCTGTCCATGCTGGTCTCCCGGATCTACGACGTCACCGACGGCCAGGTGCTCGTCGGTGGGGTGGACGTCCGCGACGCCTCCCTCGCCTCGCTGCGGGACGAGATCGGGGTGGTGACCCAGGACTCGCACCTCTTCCACGAGACGATCGCGGAGAACCTGCGCTACGCCAAACCCGACGCCACCGACGACGAGATCTGGGCGGCGCTTGCCGGCGCCCAGGTCGCCGACCTGGTCCGGACGCTGCCCGACGGCCTGCAGACCACGGTCGGGGAGCGCGGCTACCGTTTCTCCGGCGGGGAGAAGCAGCGCATCGCCATCGCCCGGTTGCTGCTCAAGGCCCCGTCGATCGTGATCCTCGACGAGGCCACCGCACACCTGGACTCCGAGAGCGAGGCGGCGGTGCAGCGGGCCCTGTCGGTGGCGTTGACCGGGCGTACCGCGCTGGTGATCGCGCACCGGCTCTCCACCGTCCGCGACGCCGACCAGATCCTCGTCCTCGACGGCGGACGCATCGTCGAGCGGGGCCGGCACGAGGAGCTGGTGGCCGTCGGCGGGCTCTACGCCGAGCTGTACCGGACCCAGTTCGCGGTCGCCGACTCGCCCAGCCCGTACGCCGACGCCACCGGCCCCGAGCCGGTGATCACCACCGTGCCGACGAGCCAGTACCTCGCCGAGGAGGCGCTGCCGCCAGCCGCGGCGAACTGACCAGCAGGAGCAGCCCGGCCGCCCAGCGGCGGACCGGTCACTCCGCCGCCCGGTGGCGAACTGGTCACTCCGCCGCCCGGTGGCGAACCGGCCACTCCGCCGCCCGGTGGCGAACCGGTCACCGGGATGCCGTCGCCGCCCGCAACTCGGCGAAGGCGGCACCCAGGGTCTCGGCGGTGAAGTGCGCGTTCAGGCCGCTCGGGTTGGGCAGCACCCACAGCTTGGCCGGGCCCAGCGTCTCCGGTTGCGGTCCGTAGGTGGCCTTCGGCCGGCCGAACCCGGTCCGGTACGCGGTCACCCCGACCACCGCCACCCAGCGGGGCCGGTACCGCTCGACGGTATCGGTCAGGATCTCCGCGCCGGCGACGAGTTCGGCGGCGGTCAGCTCGTCGGCGCGGGCACTGGCCCGGGCCACCATGTTCGTGATGCCCAGGCCGTAGCCGGGCAGGTCGTCCTGCTCGTGCGGGGCAAGCTGGTACGGGGTGAAGCCGCCCCGGTGCAGGGCGGGCCAGAACCGGTTGCCCGGTCGGGCGAAGTGCCGGCCGGTGGCGGCCGACCACAGCCCCGGGTTGATCCCCACGAAGAGCACGTCCAGGCCGGGCGCGACGACGTCCGGGATGGTCCGGTCGGCCGCCGCCGCCAACTCCTCCCGGCTCGGCGTGGGCGATCCCGCGCGTGCCCGGCGCGGTGCGGGAGGCGCCGGCCGCACGGTAGGCGACGACTGCGCAGTGCCCGACCGTCGACCGGGGGAGGGAGTCCGGTCAGGTAGCTCGGCCATGTGGTGATCCTGCCGTACCCGGTGACCGGGGTCGCGGTCGAGGTCACCGCGAACGGCTGGCGGCCCGCAGCAGGCGTACCCGACCGGCGACCTGGAGCGCGACGGCACCGCCGGCCCGGCCCACCGCCGGCAGCCGCCGCGTACGCGGGGGTCGTTGCCCGTCGTAGCCGACGGTGGCCTCCCGGACGGCCAACTCGTCGGCGCCCAACGGGGGCAGGGCGTCCCGTTGGAGCAGGTGCCGGGCGAGGTCCCAGCCGTCGCGCAGCGAACCGTTGCCGGGGCGGCCGGCGGCCCACCCGGTGAAGGTGCCCGGCCAGGCCGGACCGAGGCCGGCGGCGAGCAGGGGCCAGTGTCGGGCCACCTCCCCGGCCCGCTTGCGTAGCAGGGCGGCGCGGGCGGCGGCCAGCGGCTCCGGCGCGAAGCCCGGCGGGGCCGGTCGACCCGCGACCAGGGCGGCGACCAGCGCGGCCTGCCGGACCGCGAGGTCACCGGCACCGTCAGGGGTGCTCGGCCCGTCGGCGGCCCGCGCCGCGCCGGTCCCCTCCGGCGTACTCACATCGCCACCGGCCGGCCCGGTGTGCCCGTCGCCGGCCGGCCCGGTGTGCCCGTCGCCGGCCGGCCTGGTGTGCCCGTCGCCGGGCCTGGTGTGCTCGCCGCCGGATGGCCCGGTGCGCCCGCCGCCGGATGACCGAGTTCGGCTCCGCCACTCGGCAGGCAAAAGGGGTTCCCTTCTATACCGAAAGCGTTAACAGGGGGCCCTTCCTTACCGGTGGGGGTTACGGGCGGGTGGCCGGAGGCGGTGGCGATGGCGTCCAGTTCGGCGCGTAGCTCGGCGGCCGGCGGGTAGTGGCCGTCCCGTTCCAACAGCAGCGCCGGGGGACGCCGGCGCGCGCAGAGCGCAACGACCAGGTCGAGTACGGGCCGGGGCAGCGAATCGGTGTGCGTGTCGTGGTAGAAACCGCCCGCCTCGGCGCCGCCCGCGACGTGCACGTAGGCGACGCGTTCCAACGGCAGCCGGTCGAGCAGGGCGACCGGGTCGGTGCCCCGGTTGCGTGCGTTGGCGTACACGTTGGCGAGGTCGAGCAGGAGCTGCGCGCCGGTCCGGTCGAGGATCTCGGTCAGGAAGTCCGCCTCGTCCAGTTCGTCGTCCGGCCAGTCGAACAGCGCCGCGATCGGTTCCAGGGCGAGCGGGACCGGCAGGTCGGCCTGGGCCCGCCGCACGTTGGCCACGGTGACGGCCACCGCCTCCCGGCTGCGCGGCAACGGCAGCAGGTGCCCGGCCTCCAGGCCGCCGGCCCGGACGAACGCGATGTGTTCGCTGACCAGCGGGGCCCCGGTCAGCTCCGCGACCCGGGCCAGGTGTGCCACCCGGGCCGCCTCGACCGGTTCCGCGCCGCCGAGGGAGAGTCGCACCCCGTGCGGTACGACGGTGACACCCCGCCCACGCAGCTCGGCCAGGGCGGCGGGAAGCGGCCCGGTCGACGGGATCGACTCGGCGACCACCTCGACGAAACGCAGTCCGGGCAGGTCGGCGACGAAGCCGGCGATCTCCGGCCGCCAGCCGATGCCCACCCCGGCCGGTCCGGTCACCCGCCACACCCCCCGCCGCCGCAGCTGGAACCACCACCGCAACTGGAGCCACCGCCGCTGTCGCCGGAGGAACCACCGCTGTCCCCGGAGGAGCCACTGCCGCAGCCGCCGGTGGAGCCACCACCCGTGGCCGTCTGCCGCTGGATGTCGGCCTGCTCGGCGAAGGTGGGGTCGGCGGCCCAGATCGAGGCGGTGCCGAACAGGGCGATCCCCATCGCGGCCCCGGTGGCGCCGTAGGTGGCGTACGCCGGATTGTTGGTGGGGGCGAGATGGACGTGCTGCTGGCGATGGGCGCGCAGCGCGGCCGTCGCGGCCCTGGTCCGCCGGGGCGCCCGGGTCAGCAGCAGGGCGGTCACCCCGATGACCGCCATGCCGAGCAGGAGGAAGCCGACCGGCCGGTCGTTGGCCAGGCCGGCGAGGACCCGGACCAGGCCGACCAGGAGCAGCACGCCGAGCAGTACCGCGCCCCGACGCAGTCGACGACGCTGGGCCGGGGTGAGCAGCAGGCCCTGTCGCCGCAACCCCTCCCGCAGCGCGTCCAGCGCCTGACGCACCGCCGGGTCCTGGCGCAGCTGCCGGGCGGTCAACCGGCGGTACGCCGCGTGGTGCACCGCCACGTCCAGGCCGGTGGCACCGGCGGGCAGGCTGCCGGTGACCGCCAGCCGCCGGTCCGGCGTGACGCCGACCAGACCACTGCCGCGCAGCCCGCCGAGGGCGGCCCAGACGGCGAGTTGTTCGCCGCCGTTGAGGTAGGCGACCGGCTGCGCGCCGAGCGGGCCGTACCCGGGCGATCCGGCGAGCAGACGGGCCCGGTCGACGAGCGACCAGCAGACGATGAGGACGGCCACCGTCAGATAACTCCCGAGGAAGACCGGACCGGAGATGCCCCAGGTGTCGTCCGGGGCGGCGAGAACCAGCATGTGTCGGCTCCTGTGGTCGCACGTGGCAGGGGTGCGCCCATTGTGGGTCAGCCCCGCCACCCACGGTCCCGCCGGTCGGTGCCGGCGGACCGGAGGTCGGTGCGGCTGGCCCGGGACCGGGGTCAGTGGCGGCGGACCGCCTCCTCGACCAGGTCGAGCACCCGGGCCAGGTCGCCGGCGGGCCGCCCCATGGCCAGGTGCAGCACCAGGCCGTCGTAGGCCAACTCCAGGAACTGGGCGAGGACGTCGATCGGGATGTCCTCGCGCAGCACGCCGGCCTCCCGCTGGCGGGTCAGCCGGTCCCGGGTCGCCTCGGCGATCGCCGCCGACCGCTCGGCCCACCGGCGGGCGAAGGCCGGATCGGTACGCAGCCGGCGGGAGACCTCCAGCTGACTGCCCAACCAGCCGGTGGTGTCCGGGGAGACCGCACGGGCCAGCAGGTCGCGCATCACCTGGACCAGACCGTTGCGCGCCACCGTCTCCACCATGGCCACCGCGTCGTCCTCGGCGACGGCCAGGAAGAGGGAGTCCTTGTCCCGGAAGTGGTGGAAGATCGCCCCCCGGGACAGGCCGGTGGCCTCCTCCAGCCGCCGGACGGTGGCCCCCTCGTACCCGTGTCGGGCGAAACAGTCCCGCGCCGCGGCGAGGATCTCCTGTCGTCGGGCGTCAAGCTGGTCCTGACTTACTCTGGGCACCTGACGATCGTGTCAGGTGCGGTGGACCGGTGCAAACCGTACGTACGGCTTGGTGCGTTGGGGTGACCGGGGCGGTACGCGGCGGTACCGCAGCGCCACGGTGGGCCAACCGGCCCTGTCCATGACACAGCGTGGTCCCGTACCCTTCGGCGGGTGCCGCTGCTCCTGCTGGACCTGGACAACACCCTGCTTGATCGGGCCGGGTCGTTCCGTACCTGGGGACAGCGTTTCCTGGACGCCGTCGGTGCCCCGCCCGGCGACATCGACTGGCTGGTCGCCATCGACGCGGACGGGCTGACCGACCGGTGGGACGTCGCGGACGCCATCCGGGACCGCTACGGCCTGCTCATTCCCTCCATCGACCTGGTCGAGGAGCTGCACGACGGGGCGCTGTCGTACACCCGGCTCGACCCGCTGGTGGCGTGCGCGCTGCGGATCGCCGACAACGCCGGTTGGCTGCCGGTGGTGGTCAGCAACGGCGTGGTACGCCAGCAGGAGGCCCTGATCCGGCGCACCGGGCTGGACCGGTACGTGGCCGACTGGGTGATCTCCGAGGAGGCCGGGGTGAGCAAGCCCAACCCGAGGATCTTCGCGCTCGCCGCCCAACGCGTCCGGATGCCGCTGCGGGGAGCCTGGGTGATCGGTGACGGTCCGGAGGCGGACATCGGCGGAGCCACCTCGGTCGGGCTGCCCAGCGTCTGGCTGCACCGGGGGCGTACCTGGTCGGACTCCCGGTTCGCACCCACCCACGTCGTCGACGGCCTGATCGCCGCCGTCGCGGTCGTGCTCGGCAGCTGACCGCCGGGCGGCCTCGCCGCAGGCGCCGGAGCGCGCAACCGACCGGTCGGTGGATAAATCGGTTGACCGTCCGCTCCGGCGGCGGTGAGGATGGTCGGCGCGCGTGTGGCACGTGCCCGGGTGACGCCCGGTCGAGTGGAGAGGAGGTCGGTCATGGCTGTTTTCGCAGGCTCTTCCCGTCCGTCCCCACCAGCCTCGATCAAGGGATCACCAGACAAGTGCGTGAACACGACCTACCGGCGCAGCCGCGCCGTGCCCGCGGCCGGAGCCGCTTCGACGACGACGAGCCCTACCTCCTGAACCGCGGTCGACCGGCCCCACCGGTCACCGCCGACCCCGGCGACGAGCCCGATCCCCAGACCGGCGACCGGTGGTCGTCCTGGGACACCGCCGTGCACGGCCCCGAGCCGTACCCCGACTGGGTGGTCACCGAGTCGGCCGCCCGGGACACCGAACTCGGGGTACTCAAGACCGGCAAGGAAGCCGACGTGCACCTGCTCCGCCGGGCGGTGCCGGGGACCGACCGGTCCTGCCTGCTGGCGGTGAAGCGCTACCGGGACGCCAACCAACGGCTCTTCCACCGCGACGCCGGCTATCTCGAAGGCCGTCGGGTCCGCCGGTCCCGGGAGAACCGGGCGATGGCCGGGCGGACCGACTTCGGCCGGCAGTTGATAGCGGGGCAGTGGGCCGCCGCCGAGTTCGACGCGCTCGGTCGGCTCTGGCGGATCGGCGCGGAGTTCGGCACGATCGCCGTCCCGTACCCGGTGCAGGTGCTCGGCACGGAGTTGATGCTGGAGTTCCTCGGTGACGCCGAGCAGGGCCACGCCGCGCCGCGACTGGCCCAGCTGCGTCCCGGGCCGGTGGAGCTGCGGGCGCTCTGGCAGCAGCTGGTGGACGCCCTGGTGGTGCTGGCGCGGGTCGGGTACGCCCACGGCGACCTCTCCCCGTACAACCTGCTCGTGCACGACGGACGACTGGTCATGATCGATCTTCCGCAGGTGGTCGACGTGGTGGCCAACCCGCAGGGCCCGGAGTTCCTGGCCCGCGACGTCCGGGTGGTCGCCGCCTGGTTCACCGCCCGGGGACTGCCCGGCGGCACCGCCGATCCGGCCGCCCTGACCGAGCTGCTGCTGAGGGAGGCCGGCATCCGCTGAGCGCGGGAGGCCGGCATCCGTTGGGCGCGGGTGGCCCGGAAACCGATCTTCGGGTCCGGGCCACCCGGCGCCCACCGGCGGATGCGGCAGCGCCGAGCCGGCGGACGTCACTGCAGGTAGCGTTCGACCTCCGAGACCGGCCGGGCACCCTGCGCCTCCGGGTCGCCGTGGGCCTGCCGGGCGGCCCGACGTCGGCGCAGCAGATCCCAGCACTGGTCCAGGGACTCCTCCAACTCCCGTAGCCGGTCCTGCTCGTCCGCGGTGCCCGCCTCGTTGACCTGCGCGGTGGACCGGAGCCGGTGCTCCTCGTCGACCAGCTCCGAGATGCGCTTCAAGATGTTCCTGTCGTCCATGCCCCTGAGCGTGGCACAGCACACCGGCCACTGTCGCCCGGACCGGATAGGCCGCCCGTCCGGCGTACCGTCGCCCGTGCACCCGTCCGAAACCCGGAACGGGTACCGTCCACCGGTCGGGCGGCTGCGGGGGTCGGGGCCGGGAACCCCGAAGGTCGGCCATCGCCGATCCCGCTCGCCGGGACCGGGCGGACCGGTGTCTCGGCCGGCGGTCCATAATGGAGTACGGCATGGGTGCGGTCCGTCCGCACCGAACTGGTGGCCGGTGGACGCTCCGGTCCGCCGGGAAGGCCGCACCGCCGACCGATGGCGCGTTGAGCCGACCGCGGGGCGGGTGCGACCGCCCTGGGTACGTGGGGAAGCCCGAGACGAGCACGGCGACACCAGCCGGGGAGAAGAGGACGACGAGTGGTGCAGAAGACGGCTCCGAGCGCAGACCTGACGTGGCTGCTGGACGACCTGGTCAGTCGGGTGAAGCAGGCTGAGCATGCGGTCGCGCTCTCCACCGACGGGCTGCTGATGGCATCCTCGCAGGGGTTGAGCCGCGACGACGGCGAGCACCTCGCGGCGATGGCCGCCGGGATCCAGAGCCTGGCCCGGGGGGCCGGCAAGCGCTTCGGTGGCGGCCACGTACAGCAGACGATCATCGAGATGCAGTCCTCGTTCCTCTTCGTCACGGCGGCCGGGCGCAACGCGTGCCTGGCGGTGCTCGCCGGTGAGGAGGCCGACGTCGGTCTGATCGCGTACGAGATGGCGATGCTGGTGACCCGGGTCGGCAAGTACGTCAACTCACCGGCCCGGGGCCTCGACCTGCCCGCCGACGGGCGGTAGTCCACGGTGGCCGTTGCGGACGGATCGTGGGACGACCGGTGGGTCGACGAGCAGGCGGGGCCGGTGGTGCGCCCGTACGCGGTCACCCGGGGTCGGGGCCGCCCGGTCAC
The DNA here is from genome assembly GCF_049179195.1 of Micromonospora sp. WMMA1923. NCBI lineage: Bacteria > Bacillati > Actinomycetota > Actinomycetes > Micromonosporales > Micromonosporaceae > Micromonospora > Micromonospora sp. WMMA1923. The sequence goes on along the minus strand of NZ_JBMHLZ010000001.1, from coordinate 3,514,524 downwards.
CGGCACCTTCGATCTGATCTCGCTGGTGATGACCACTCCCGCCGCCCCGCCCGCCCCGGCAGGGCTGGGGCCGGAGCACCTGGCGATTATCGAGCTCTGCCGGCGGGTGTGCTCGGTCGCCGAGATCGCCGCCCAGTTCGACCTGCCGGTGGGGGCGGTCCGGGTCCTCCTCGGTGACCTGGTCGCCCGTGGCCTGGTCCAGGTCCGGGAGCCACTCATCCCCGCCGACCTTCCTGACGACAGCATCCTCGAGGCGGTTCTCCATGGACTACGGGCACTCTGACCCGGCCGCGGACGCGGCACCCCTGCTACCCACCGCGATCAAGATCCTGATAGCCGGGGGCTTCGGGGTGGGCAAGACGACGATGGTCGGCGCGGTCAGCGAGACCAAACCGCTGCGTACCGAGGAGGTGTTGACCGCCAGCGGCGTCGCGGTCGACGACCTCTCCGGGGTGGAGGACAAGTCCACCACCACCGTGGCGATGGACTTCGGTCGGATCACCATCAGCGACGACCTGGTGCTCTACCTGTTCGGTACGCCGGGGCAGGACCGGTTCTGGTTCGTCTGGGACGAGCTGGCGCTCGGGGCGATCGGTGCGGTGGTGCTGGCCGACACCCGCCGGCTCTCCGACTGTTTCCCCTCGGTCGACTACTTCGAGCGCCGGGGCACCCCGTTCGTGGTGGCGGTCAACTGCTTCGAGGGGGCCCGGCGTTACCAGCTCGACGAGGTGCAGGCCGCCCTCAACCTGGATCCGGGCGTCCCGGTGCTGCTCTGTGACGCCCGCCAGCGGGAGTCCGGCAAGCAGGTGCTGATCACGTTGATGGAACACGCCATGAAGCTGCGGGAGAGCCGGGCGGGCTGAGCGGGACAAAAACCAGCAGGGCCCCTCGCGAACGAGGGGCCCTGCTGGCGTACCGGGGGGTCAGCGGGTCAGCTGGCGATCATCCGGCGCAGCACGTACTGCAGGATGCCGCCGTGGCGGTAGTAGTCCGCCTCGCCCGGGGTGTCGATCCGGACCACCGCGTCGAACTCCACGCCGGTGTCGGTGGTGACCCGCACCGTACGCGGGGTGTCGCCGTCGTTCAGCGCGGTCACACCGGTGATGGAGAACGTCTCGGCGCCGGTGAGGCCGAGCGACTCGGCGGTGGTGTCCACCGGGAACTGCAGCGGCAGCACGCCCATGCCGATCAGGTTGGAGCGGTGGATCCGCTCGTACGACTCGGCGATGACCGCCCGGACGCCGAGCAGCATGGTGCCCTTGGCCGCCCAGTCCCGCGAGGAGCCGGAACCGTACTCCTTGCCGGCCAGGATGACCAGCGGGACGCCCGCCTCCTGGTAGGCGGTGGAGGCGTCGTAGATGGTGCTCTGCTCGCCGGTCAGGTGGTTGACCGTGAAGCCGCCCTCGGGCAGCGCGGCGTCGGCCCCGGGGACCCGCAGCTGGTTGCGCAGCCGGATGTTGGCGAAGGTGCCCCGGATCATCACCTCGTGGTTACCCCGGCGGGAGCCGTACGAGTTGAACTCGTGGCGCGGCACCCCGTGCTCGGCGAGGTACCTGCCGGCCGGGGAGTCGGCCTTGATCGAGCCGGCCGGCGAGATGTGGTCGGTGGTCACCGAGTCGCCCAGCTTGGCCAGCACCCGGGCGTCGCTGATGTCCACCACCGGCGTCGGCTCCTGCGCCATGCCCTCGAAGTACGGGGGCTTGCGCACGTACGTCGAGTCGTCGGCCCAGGCGAAGGTGTCGCCGGTCGGCGTGGGCAGCGACTGCCACCGCTGGTCACCGGCGAAGACGTCCTCGTAGGCGGCGCTGAAACCGGTGGCGCCGATCGCCTGGGCGATGACCTCCTGGATCTCGGCGCTGTTCGGCCAGATGTCGCGCAGGAAGACCGGCTCGCCCTTGCTGTCGGAGCCGAGCGGCTCGTTGGCCAGGTCGATGTCCATGGTGCCGGCCAGCGCGTACGCCACCACCAACGGCGGGGAGGCCAGGTAGTTCATCTTGACGTCCGGGTTGATCCGGCCCTCGAAGTTCCGGTTGCCCGACAGCACCGACACCACGGCGAGGTCGGCCTCGTTGACTGCGGCGGAGACCTCCTCCGGCAGCGGACCGGAGTTGCCGATGCAGGTGGTGCAGCCGTACCCGACCAGGTGGAAGCCGAGCTTGTCCAGGTAGGGGGTCAGCCCGGCGCGCTCGTAGTAGTCCATGACGACCTTCGAGCCCGGGGCGAGGGTGGTCTTCACCCACGGCTTGCGGGCCAGGCCCCGGTCGACGGCGTTGCGGGCCAGCAGCGCCGCGCCGATCATCACCTGCGGGTTGGAGGTGTTGGTGCAGGAGGTGATCGCGGCGATCACCACCGCGCCGTGGTCCAGCTCGTACTCCACCCCGTCGTCGCCGGTGACCCGGATCGGGTTGCTGGCCCGGCCGCCGGAGCCGACGGCGGCGGTGGTCAGCTCGCGCGGGGCGTCGGCCGGGTCACTCACCCCGTTGGCCGGGGCGTCGCTGGCCGGGAAGGACTCGGCGCTGGCCTCATCGGCCGGGCCGGCGGTGCCGAACGGCTTCTGCTGTTGCGGCACGCCCGGCTTGCGGCTCGGGTCGCCACCGGTCTCGTCGGCCGCGACGTAGTCGGACAGGGCCGCGCGGAACAGGGTCTTGGCGCTGCCCAGCGGCACCCGGTCCTGCGGGCGCTTCGGGCCGGCCAGGGACGGCTCGATGGTGCCCAGGTCCAGCTCCAGGCGCTCGGAGTACGCCGGCTCGGCGGCCGGGTCGTGCCACAGCCCCTGCTCCTTGGCGTACGCCTCGACCAGCGCCACCTGCTGCGGGTCGCGGCCGGTCAGCTCCAGGTAGCGCACGGTCTCGGCGTCGATCGGGAAGATGGCGACGGTGGAGCCGTACTCCGGGGACATGTTGCCGATGGTGGCCCGGTTGGCCAGCGGCACCGCGCTGACCCCGGGGCCGTAGAACTCGACGAACTTGCCGACCACACCGTGCTTGCGCAGCATCTCGGTGATGGTCAGGACCAGGTCGGTGGCGGTGGTGCCGGCCGGCATCTCGCCGTGCAGCTTGAACCCGACGACCCGGGGGATCAGCATGCTGACCGGCTGGCCGAGCATCGCGGCCTCGGCCTCGATGCCGCCCACGCCCCAGCCCAGCACGCCGAGGCCGTTGACCATGGTGGTGTGCGAGTCGGTGCCGACGACCGTGTCCGGGTACGCCTGACCGCCGCGCTCCATGATCGTACGGGCCAGGTACTCGATGTTGACCTGGTGCACGATGCCGGTGCCGGGCGGGACCACCTTGAACTCGTTGAACGCGGTCTGGCCCCAGCGCAGGAACTGGTAGCGCTCCTTGTTGCGCTCGTACTCCAGCTCGACGTTGCGCTCGAAGGCGTCCTCGCGGCCGAACAGGTCGGCGATGACCGAGTGGTCGATGACCAGCTCGGCGGGGGCGAGCGGGTTCACCTTGGTGGCGTCGCCGCCCAGGTCACGCACCGCCTCGCGCATGGTGGCCAGGTCGACCACGCAGGGTACGCCGGTGAAGTCCTGCATCAGCACCCGCGCCGGGGTGAACTGGATCTCCACGCTCGGGTCGGCGGTGGGGTCCCAGCCGCCGAGCTGCCGGATGTGGTCGGCGGTGATGTTCGCGCCGTCCTCGGTCCGCAGCAGGTTTTCCAGGAGGATCTTCAGGCTGTACGGCAGCCGGTCGTGACCGTCCACCTTGTCGACCTTGAAAATCTCGTAGCTCGCGTCTCCGACGCGTAGCTGGGTCTTCGCACCGAAGGTGTCGAGGCTCGCCACGTCGTACTCCTTCACACCAGCGACCGTGAGTAGTCCTAGGCAGTCTGTCGCACCGCCCGGGGCGACGCCCCGGTTAGGTGACACTTACCGCCGATTCCCGCTTCCAACAAAACCGTACGTCCGTCTTGTTAAGGACGCAACCCGTGGCACGCGGTGCAGCCATGATCCACCACCGCCGACCGGTCCGCTATCGGGCACTCACCCGGCCGTCGGCGCGGGTAGGGTTCGGGGCCGGATCGCAAGGGGTGGGTCGTGGTCGACGTACAACACTGGCTCGCCGCGCTGCCGCCGGCCGCCATCTATCTGATCGTGGCCGGCGTGATCGGCGTGGAGAGCATGGGCGTTCCGCTGCCGGGTGAGATCGTGCTGGTCAGCTCCGCGCTGCTGGCCGCCACCACCGGGGCGGTGGACCCGCTCTGGCTGGCCAGCTTCGCCGCGTTCGGCGCCATCGTCGGCGACTCGGTCGGCTACGCGATCGGCCGTCGGGGCGGCCGGCCGCTGCTGGACCGGCTGGGTCGGCGGTTCCCGAAGCACCTCGGGCCGGCGCACCTGGCCCAGGCCGAACGGACCTTCGCCCGGTACGGCGTGTGGGCGGTCTTCTTCGGCCGGTTCGTGGCATTGTTGCGGATCCTCGCCGGCCCGCTCGCCGGCATGCTGCACGTGCCGTACCGCCGGTTCCTGGTGGCCAACGCGGCCGGCGGGCTGGTCTGGGCCTTCGGCACCACCTACCTGATCTACACCCTGGGGCGGGTGGCCGAGCACTGGCTCAAGGACTTCTCCTGGATCGCCCTGGCTGTCGCGGTGCTCGTCGGTCTGGGCGGCACCTGGTGGCTGCGCAGCCGGACCCGCAACCCCGAGCCGTCCGACGAGACCGACCCGGCTGACTCGCCGGCAGCCGACTCGCCGGCAGCCGACTCGCCGGCAGCCGACTCGCCGGCAGCCGACTCGCCGGCCGCCGACGCGGCCGCCCCGATGGCCGCCGATCCGCCGGCCGCTGACCCGCCGGCCGCAGACCCGGTGGGTGCCGACGCGCAACGCTGAGCGGGCCGACCCCGGTGTGGGGTCGGCCCGCTCGTGGTGTGCGGTGGGTCAGGAGGTCGCGTAGCCGCGGCTGGCGATCCAGTCGGCCAGGTTGTCCACGCTCATCCGGTAGGAGGCCTGGTCCGGGTTGGCCGAGTCGGCGATGGTCACCGTCTTGCCGTCGTCGGAGTACCCGACCACGCTGATGTAGTGGCCACCCTCGAACGAGTGGACGGTGCCGTCGGTGTCGGTCGCGGTGCCGGCGATGTTGGCCACCACGGCCCGGCCGTTGTCCACGGTGCGGACGATGTCGGCCCGCAGGGTGTCGGTCTGCTTGTCGTCGGCCTTGCTGCTGCGGATCTCGACGCTGCGGTACGCGTCCTTGCCGCTGTGCTTGTTCAGCACCGGGGTGATGTCGTTGACGGAGTCGGTACCCGCCTCGGTGGTGCCCATCTCCTTGGCCATGGCGTCCATGTCGATGACCTTGTCCTGGACGCTCAGCGCGTTACGCGCGGCGGCCGGGCCGCAGTAGTAGAAGTTCGGCTGCGCCTCGTACCGGACGTTGAGCTGACGCTCGCCGGCCGGCTTGCGGTCGGCCTGCACCGACGCGACGCCGGTGGTGGTGGCGGGGGCGGCCATGGCGGTGGTCACCGGGCCGGCGATGGTGCCGCCGGTCAGGGCCAGGCCGGCAACGGTCAGAGCGGTCTTACGAAGCAGATCGGTACGCATGATGTGTGCCTCTCTGTTCGGGGGTGTGCCGCACCGCGCGCCGGGGGTGACGCGGGCGCTGGCGGGGGATGTCTCAGCTAGGGGGGACGACCCGGCGATCTCGTGGTGACCTGCTCGGGCGTCCGGGGGGTGTAACGACCCGGGGGCCGGAGGCATTCCGGCCGGCTGCGATCCGGTGTGCTGGGCGCCGGTCGCTCGGGGTCCGGGGGATGTAACGACCCGGGGGCCGGTGGCATTCCGGCCGGCTGCCGTGGGCCGCGGGATCGCGTGCCCGGTGGCTTCCGGGCCCCGTGCCGCAGCCCGTGGAGCGCCTGCGGTGGGCGGCGGAGCGCCCGGGGTATGCCAGGTATAACGCCCCGCCCCCGGCAGCGATTCCGCCGGCCGGGTGGCCCGGCCCACTCGCCGACACCCCAAAACCCCACAAAACGCCCAAATGGCACGTTTGTCTGGTTGCCCTACTCGTCGGCGGTGGCCTCGGCGTGCCGGTCGCGCAGCCGGGCCCGGATCTCCTCCGGGGTGTACGCCCGACGCCGCCGCTCCGCCCGGGCGATCACCACGCCGGAGGCCGCGACCCCGGCGATACCGGCCAGACCGAGCACCTTCCACCACCGCATCCCTTGCCGCATCCGCCTAGGGTAGACCCCCATGAGCGAGCAGAGCGGACGGCGGGGCGGCACGAGCATCAGCCTGGACGAGGCCGTGGAGCTGAGTCGCACCGGTGACGTCTGGGTGTTCCGCGGACGTAGCGTGCCGGACCGGGCCATCCAGCTCACCACGAACAGTCCGGTCAACCACGTCGGCATGGCGCTGGTGCTGGACGACATGCCGCCGCTGATGTGGCACGCCGAGCTGGGCCGGTCGCTGCCGGACATGTGGACCGGTACCCACCACCGGGGTGTGCAACTGCACGACCTGCGGGACGCGGTCTGCGTCTGGGCCAACCGGTACGGCCAGCGGGCCTGGCTGCGTCAGCTCGAACCGCCCGCCGACGCCGAGATGGAGAAGGCGGCGCTGCGTACCGTGGCCCGGCTGGACGGTACGCCGTTCCCGTCCACCGCCCAACTCGCCTGGCGCTGGGCGCGGGGCCGGGTGCCGCAGGTACGGCTGCCGTTGCCGGGGCGGTGGGCCCCCGCTCCCGTTCCGGGTCGTGCCGACGATCCGGCCGCGCCGTCGGACCGGGCGTTGGAGACGGCGTACTGCGCCGAGGTGGTCGCGGTGACCTACGAGGCGATGGGACTGCTGCCCGAGGGGCGCCGGCCCAACTGGTACGACCCCGGCCGCTTCTGGAGCGGCGACGACCTCGGGTTGGCCGGCCCGGCCCGACTCGGCGCCGAGATCGAGGTGCGCATCCCGCCCCGGTGAGCGCTATCGTTACCGCGCCGCGTGGACCGCCGGTGGGTCGGCGGTCCGTACCGGCCGACCGGTGTGGAGCGTCGCGCACCACGAGCCGGTCGAGGCCGTACCGGGCACTGTGGAGCACGGATCGCGGCCGGCACGGTGGTGGAAAACCCACCGGGATGACCCCGGTACTTTCCGACATTGCCGTTGATCGCTACGCTCTCCGGACAGGACGGACCGGGGAGGCTTATGTCCGGCATGCGGCGTCGTACCCAGCATTCGGTTCGTGGCGGTGCTGTCGCGTCCTCACCGTGGATCGTGGTGTCCGCCGGTGTGATCGTGATGATGGTGCTGATGGTGGTCGCCTTCTGCTCGGCGCAGGGGCGAGGGCCCGACGCCGACGGGTATTTCGGTTCCGCGGACAGCACGGTGTCGTTGCCGGCGCTACCGCCGTCGGAGGGTGAGCCGCCCCGGACGCCCGAGGTGGTCGCGCCGACGCCGCCACCGCCGGTGGTGCCCGGCCTCTCGCCGCGCTCGACCGATCTGGAGGTCGCGCCGGAGCCGCCCACCGAGACGGCCGTACCGCCACCACCGCCGTCTCCGGTGCCCTCGCCGGCCGAGTCGACGCAGCCGTCGCGTCCGAGCGCACGCGCCACCACCCCGCCGGCCAGGCGCTCGCCGGTGACCGGCACCTACCAGCTGATGAACAGCTACGGCGACGCGTTCATCGCCGAGGTCCGGCTGGCCAACACCGGATCGCGGGCCGAGGAGTGGCGGACCCGACTGGTCTTTCCGCAGGGACGGTTGGTGACCGCCTGGGTGGAGAGCGCCGAGCAGGGGCGGGCGGAGATGACCGGCAGTGTCTTCAGCTACACCGGCGGGGCGGAACTGGCTCCCGGCGCGGCTGTGTCGTTGCGCTTCCACCTGGAACGGACCGGCTCGACCACCCGCCCGGTCACCTGCACCGTCAACGGCGCCGACTGCGTCGGGTTCTGATCCCGTACGGCCGGCCCCGCCGGAGGCGACCTGGTCGGTCGCGTCCGGCGGGGCCGGTTCGGTGCTCCGTCGGCCGGTGGTTCACCGGTCGAGCGGATGTGGTCAGCCCTGGCAGTTGGCGATCGGGGTGCCAGGTCCGGCGCAGTTGTTCGGGTTGTTGCGGAACACCAGGGTCCTGGTGTCGATGGTGACCGACCCGGCGGTGGCGTTGAGGTTGAAGATGCCGCCGCCGGTGTTGCTGGCCTGGTTCTCGGTGATGACGCTGCGCTGGATCACGGCCACGCCGGTGACGGCGTTGTTGAGGCCGCCGCCGTTGGCGCCGGCCTGGTTGCGCAGCAGCAGGCTGTCGGCGATCGTGATGGTGCCGGCGTTGTAAATCGCGCCGCCGCCGGTGACCGCGTTGCCGGCGACGTTGCCGTAGAAGATGGTGCCCCGGTGCTGCGCCAGCTTCTCGTCGGCGTCCGGGCCGGCGAAGTCGGCCAGCTTGTCACCCTCGGCCGACTTCTCACCCGCGGCCCACTTCTCGTCGTCGACCGGCTTGCCGCCGTCGCCGCCGCCGTGGCCCTCGGACTTCTCGGTCTTGTCGGTGGCGGTGCTGCCCTTGCCGCCGTCCTCCTTCTTGGCCTTCTCGTCCTTCTTGGACTCCTCCTCCTTGCCACCCTTGTCCTTGCCGGACTCGGAGTGCCCCCACTCGGACAACTTGCCGGGCCACTCGCCCTCGGCGGGCAGGATGGTGGTGGTGGTGCCGGCCGCGGTGTACAGGCCACCGCCGGCCCCGGCCGCGGCGGTGTTCTCCAGGAACTTGACGTTGCGCAACGACAGGGTGCCCCCGTCGTTGGCGACGCCACCGCCGTTGTTGATGGCGACGTTCAGGCGGAACGTGCTGTCGCTGATCTCGCCCGTGCCGGAGGTCAGCAGCAGGCCGCCACCGTCGCCGGCACTCTGGTTGCCGACGAAGGTGCTCTCCCGCACCACGACCGAACCACCGGCGCTGGCGATACCACCGCCACCGTTGTTCGCCGCACCCGAGACCCGGTTGGTCTCGAAGTGGGACTTCTCCACGGTCAGCGTGCCGGTGTTGTAGACGGCACCACCGTTCTGTCCACCGTTGTTCAGGGTGAACTTGCTGTCCTTGATGACGGTGGTGCCGAGGTTCGTCAGCGCGCCGCCGTTGATCCCACCCGGGCCCCGGGCGTTGTTCTGGGCGAACTTGACGTTCTTGACCTCGGCCCGCCCGCCTGCCTGGACCAGCATGGCCCCGCCGCCGGGAACCGACGTCACCAGGCCGTTGCGCAGGGTGACGTCAGCCAGGCGCAGGTTGCCGCCGGCGTTGACCTGGAAGATGCGGAAGAGCGTCGGAGCCGCGCTGGCCAGGTCGAAGGCCCGCTCGATGGTCGAGTGCTCACCCTGGATGGTGATGTCCGTGGTGATCGGCGGCAGCCCGTTGTTGGCGGTGCCGTTGCGCAACTCGTACGTGCAGCCACGGGCCAGCTTCAACGTGCCGCCGAGGAACTGGTTGGCGGTGTTGATCGCGGCGACCAGGGCGGTGGCGTCACAGGGAACGGACGTGGCGTGCGGCCTCCGCTCGGCGCCCTCACGTCCCTCCCAGCCCGAGCCGTCCTTCTGGCTCTGCTGCCCGCCGATGTCGTCGAGGCGGGTCATCGCCCCGGCGTTCGACCCGGCCACCATGCCGAGGGCGACCACGCCGGTCAGCCCGGCGATGCCGGTGGCGATCCACTTCTTGCTGCGGCTGCGCGGTGCCGTGTCGGTGACACCGCTCTTTCTAAGGTGATTGGACATCGGTGCTCTCTGCCCTCTCCTTGTATAGGACAAGGTCACCCCGCCGTGACGGGAGGCGCCCCTGGCTACAAATCGGTTGTAGCTGCTGAAACCCACCGTAGGAGAGCGTTCCTCGCGTCGTGGTCATATCTGAAAAAAGCCCACATAGGGGATCTGATGCCCGGGAGTGCCGCAGTCGGGACGGTCGGCGCAGACGGCACGGTCGGCCACACCCGGGCCAGGGGCCCGTGCCGTGCACCTCAACCACGGGCCAGGGGCCCGTGCCGTGGCCTTGACCACGGGCCAGGGGCCCGTGCCGTGGCCGTGGCGCGCGGCAGGGCCCCTGGCCTATGTGGATCAGCCGAGCACCGGGTGGCTCGACGCGGCTCGCCGGTTCGTCGCCGACGAGGGGCGAAGGTGCCGGACGGGCACCAACGGGACCAGCGTTCTGAAAACCACCGTAGTCGGCCAATCGTCACGAAGGTGGCGCTAACCGGAATAAAACCCGTGTTGGACGATACACGGGCATACCGAACGGCCCCGCTCCGTCGTTGCCGGAGCGGGGCCTGGTGACCGGACGGTCGGTGCGGTCAGCCGGGCAGCCGGGGACCTGCCTCGCGCTGCTGCGCCAGCCAGCTCTCCACCTCGTCGGCGGCGCGCGGCAGGCCGGCCGACAGGTTCCGCGCGCCGTCCGCGGTGACCAGCACGTCGTCCTCGATCCGGATGCCCACCCCGCGCAGCTCGGCGGGGACCAGCTCGTCCTCCGGCTGGAAGTAGAGCCCCGGCTCCACGGTGAGCACGTACCCCTCGCCCAGGGTGCCGTCGCGGTAGCGCTCCTTGCGGGCGTTGGCGCAGTCGTGCACGTCGAGCCCGAGCATGTGGCCGAAGCCGTGCAGCGTCCACCGCCGGTAGACCTGGGACTTCTCGTCCATCGCCTCGTCCACGCTCACCGGCAGCAGCCTCAGTTCGGCCAGCCCCTCGGCGAGCACCCGCATGCAGGTCAGGTGGACGTCCTTGAACGCCACCCCCGGTTTGATGACGTCGATGCCGGCCTGCTGTGAGGCGTACACGATGTCGTAGACCTGGCGCTGCAGCGCGGTGAAGCGGCCGTCGACCGGCAGCACCCGGGTGACGTCGGCGGTGTAGAGGTTGCGTCCCTCCACCCCCATGTCCATCAACAGCAACTCACCCGGCCGGGTGACGCCGTGGTTGTGCACCCAGTGCAGGATCGTGGCGTGCTCGCCGGCACCGACGATCGAGCTGTAGCCGACGTCGTTGCCGTCGTGCCGGGCCCGCAGCGCGAAGACGCCCTCCAGCAGCCGCTCGGAGACGCCCCGGTCGGCCGGCAGCACCCGGGCCACGTCCTCGAAGCCGCGTACCGTGGCGTCGATCGCGTCCTGGAGCTGGGCGATCTCCCACTCGTCCTTGACCAGCTTCAGCTCGGAGATCGCGATGGCCAGCTCCCGGTCCCGGCTCGGCTGCCCGTCCTCACGGGGGCCGTCGTAGCGACGTACGGCCGCGTCCACCTCGGCGTCGAAACCCCGCAACACCCGGGTACGCGCTGGCGCGAGCCGGGCCAGCGTCGCCTCCAGCTCGGTCAGGTCGGCCGTCGGCAGCCCCAGCTCGGTCGACTTCTCGGCCAGCGTGTGCCGGCGGCCCACCCACAGCTCACCGTGGCGGCTGCGGAAGAACTCGTCGGTCAGCCGGGACGAGCGGGGCCGCATGAACAGGGTGGCGTCGTGCCCGGAGCCGTTGGGCCGCAGCACCAGCACGCTGTCCGGGTCGTGGTCGCCGGTCAGGTACGCGAAGTCGCTGCCCGGGCGGAACGGGTGGTCGGTGTCGTTGGCGCGTACCTTCTCGCCGCCGGTCGGGATGACCAGGGTCTCCCCGGGGAAGGCGGCGGAGAGCGCCGCGCGGCGTTTGGCGTGGTCGGGCACCTCCGACCGGGGTTGGACCGGCAGTGTGCTGTCCTGCCAGCCCTGCCGCATGAACGACAGGAACGCCTCCGGGAAGTCCGGGTCGTGTGACTCGGTGCCGTCCGCCGGCTGGCCGCCGGTGCGCTGCTCGGTCATGATCAGAGCTCCTTCGCGTCGCCTCGCTGTCCAGACGGTACCCGGGCCCGCGCCCGGGCGGAGACCCTGCGGTGCTGCGACGGTCGCTGTGGACGCGTGGAAAGATGTCCACCATGTGCGGACTCCTGGCCTTCTTCAGCGCGAACGGCAACGCCGCCGCCCACCGCGACCACATCGCGGGGGCGCTGGAATGCCTGCACCACCGCGGACCGGACGAGACAGGGGTGGAGGTTGTCGGCGACGCCAGTGGCCGGTACGCGGACGGGGTCTTCGCCCACAAGCGGCTGGCCATCATCGACGTGGCCTCCAGCCAAGAGCCGCTGTCGTACGCGGGCGGTCGTTACCTGCTCACCTTCAACGGTGAGATCTACAACTACATCGAGCTGCGCGAGGAGCTGATCCGCCAGTACGGCGCCCAGTTCGCCACCGCCGGTGACGGCGAGGTGATCGTCGCCGGCTACCACTACTGGGGCGAGCAGGTGCTCACCCGGCTGCGCGGGATGTTCGCCTTCGTCATCTGGGACCGCCAGGAACGCCGGGCCTTCGGTGCCCGGGACAACTTCGGCATCAAGCCGCTGCACTACCTGGAGACCGCCGACGGGCTCTACCTCGCCTCGGAGAAGAAGGCCCTGCTGCCCTTCGCCCAGTCGGCGTACGCCGGGGACGCCGGCATCGACACCGCGAACCTCTCGCACTACCTGACCCTGCAGTACGTGCCGGAGCCGGGCACCCTGCACCGGGGCATCAACCGGATCGGCTCGGGGGAGTACTTCAGCTGGAGCCCCGGCGGCCGGCTCGACGTGCGCCGCTGGTACCGGCCGGTGTTCCGCCCCGCCCCGGTCTCCGACGAGCAGCGGCTGTACCACGAGATCCGGGAGACGCTGCGGGAGAGCGTCCGGATGCACATGCGCTCCGACGTGCCGGTGGGCTCCTTCCTGTCCAGCGGGATCGACTCGACCGCCGTGGTGGCCCTGGCCCGGGAGTTCAACCCGAACATCCTCACCTTCACCGTCGGCTACGACGTGCCCGGGTACTCCGAGATCGACGTCGCCCAGGACTCCGCCCGGCACCTCGACGTCACCACCATCCCGACCAAGATCGGGCCGCAGGACATGATCGACGCCCTGCCGAAGATCATCTGGCACCTCGACGACCCGGTGGCCGACCCGGCCCTGGTGCCGCTCTACTTCGTGGCCAAGAAGGCCGCCGAGCACGTCACCGTGGTCCTCTCCGGTGAGGGCGCGGACGAGTTCTTCGGCGGGTACACGATCTACCGGGAGCCGCTCTCGCTGGGCTCCGTCAACGGCCTGCCGGGCGGGGTGCAGAAGGGCCTGCGGGCGGTCTCCAAGGCGATCCCGCAGGGGGTCAAGGGCAAGAGCTTCCTGGAGCGCGGCACCACCCCGATCGAGCAGCGGTACTACGGCAACGCCCGGATGTTCACCGAGGAGGAGAAGCAGCACCTGCTGCGTCGCTACGACCCCTCGGTGCGCTACACCGACGTCACCGCCCCGATCTACGCCGAGTGCACCGAGCTGGACGACGTCACCAAGATGCAGTACGTCGACCTCTACACCTGGCTGCGCGGCGACATCCTGGTCAAGGCCGACCGGATCTCCATGGCGCACTCGCTGGAGGTGCGGGTGCCGTTCCTGGACAAGGAGGTCTTCGACGTGGCGGCCACCATCCCGGTGGACCTGAAGCTGCCGCCGCGCTCCGAGGCCACCAAGTACGCCATGCGCCAGGCCCTGCAGGGGGTGGTCCCGCCGGCCATCGTCAACCGCAAGAAGCTCGGCTTCCCGACCCCGACCCGGGTCTGGCTGCGCGGCGAGATGTACGAGTGGGCCCGCTGGGTGCTGTCCAACTCCGGCGCCGGTGACCTGATCGACCTGCAGTACGCGATGCGGCTGCTGGACGAGCACAAGCGGGAGGAGGCCGACCACTCCCGCAAGGTGTGGACGGTGCTGATCTTCTGCGTCTGGCACGCGATCTTCGTGGCGAAGACCCTCGACCCGGGGATCCAACGCAACCAGTCCGCGCTGCTGACCAAGCCGGTGGTCGGCTCGATGGTGCGCTGAGCCGACGAGTTGTTGTTTGACAGTGAGGGCCGCTCCGTTGCCGGAGCGGCCCCCACGTCGTGCCGTACTGCTGCTCAGCCCACCCGCTGCGGCGGGTGATGACCGGTCAGCTCGCCTGCCGCTGCAGGTGACGGGTCTGTCAGCTCACCTGCCGCTGCAGGTGACGGTCGGCAGGCCGCCCTGGCCGGTGTTGCCGGCGACGAAGCCGAAGGAGGTCTTGCCCTCCGGCGCGATCCTGCCGTTGTGGCCGGCGTTGGTCACGGTGACGGTCGACCCGGAGACGCTCGACGTGCCGTTCCACACGCTCTGGATCGTCTGGCCCGGCGGCAGGGTCCAGCTCGCCGTCCAGCCCGACCAGGTGGAGGCGGTGTGGTTCATGATCTCCACCTCGCCCTGGAGACCACCGGACCAGCTGCCGGTGACCTTGTAGACCGCCATGCAGTCACCGCTGTGCCCCGGCGGGGTCGTCGGCGGCGTGGTGGGGGGAGTGGTCGGCGGGGTCGTGGGGGGAGTGGTCGGCGGGGTCGTCGGGGGCGTGGTGGGCGGGTTGCTGCCGCCCCGGATCCCGGTGACCTCGCCGTTGCCGCCGTCGAAGGTCACGTCCGAGCAGCCGAAGAAGTTCTCCTGGCTGTCCGAGCGGACCCAGCGGGAGTAGATGATGTGCCGGCCGCTCTTGTTGGCCGGCAGGTTGCCGCTGAAGTAGTAGTGGCCGTCGTTGCTGCCCACCGCGCCGCGCTGCGGCGGGTTGGTCACCTGCAGGAACGGCTGCTCCTCCAGGTCACTCCAGGCCAGCGGGCGGGTCGGGCTCCAGCTGTTCTTGGTGACGTAGAAGTAGAAGGTGCCCGGGTGGTGCGCCCAGTTGGAGTACTTGAACTCCATCTGCCGGCCGGCGGTGAGGTGGGTCAGCGGCCAGTCGTTGCGTGCCGCGTCGTAGCCGCTGAAGCCCGGGTTGCCGCCGCTGCACAGCTTGCCGTCCGGGATGAAGCCGGTCGTCCGGCCACCGGCGTCCGAGCGCAGCACGCTGAACCAGTTGTAGAGGGAGTTGGCGCCGTTTTCGTTGACCGCGCCGGTGCAGGCCGGGTTCTGCGGCCGGATCTCACCGGTGCTGCTGAGACCGTCCTGCCAGCACAGGTAGGTGCGGCTGCCGGGGGTCATGGCGGCGCCGTGTGCGGCGGCCGGCGACGGGCTGATCACCACGGTGAGAGCGCCGACGGCGAGGGTGGCGGCCGCGGTGAGCAGGGCGGCCGTGCGGGAACGGGTCACAGGGGTTCTCCTGACTCGCGGGGGCGGCCGTGGTGGACCAGCCCCGCTGTGACGAACGGTGGTGATGTTCGCGGTGACGCGCTGCGGCCCGATGAGGGGGCCGGACGAGCACGTGTCGCGTGCGGCCCGCATCACGGACCGGATGCCCTCGCGTGTGACTCAACCCGGATCGATGGCGCGGCAGCCCCCCGCACCATCCGACTGACCCCATCTCACCACGCCGAGCACGTCACCCGCAATAGTCCGCCTTCGATGCCACGGATGCTGCGGATCGCCGGCCGGGGCGACAGTCAACCCGTCCGCCGGGTGCCCGCCCCCGCCCCGGTACGGTGACCTCGGCGGGGAACGGACGAGGGCATCCGGGACGCCAGGGCGAGGAAGGGACCGGGATGGGACACGCGGTGGTGCTCGGCGAGGCGTTGGTCGACCTGCTCGACACCGAGTACGACGGAGCGCCCGTCTACCGGCAGGCGATCGGTGGTGGCCCGCTCAACGTGGCCGTCGGCGTGGCCCGCCTCGGCGGTACGGTGCAGTTCGTCGGCTCGCTCGGCGACGACGTGCTCGCCGGGCGGATCCGTGCCTTCCTGACCGGGGCGGGCGTCGGCCTGGCCGGAGCGGTGACCGTCGCCGCGCCGACCGCCCTGGCGGTGGCCACCTTCTCCGGTCCGGAGCCGGACTTCCGCTTCTACGGCGAGCCGCCGTCGTACGGCCTGCTCGACGCCGACCAGCTGGACGCGGAGCTGGTCTCCGGCGCCGAGGTGCTGTACTGCGGGTCGATCGTGCTGCTCTGCCCGGCCACCCTCGCCGCCGCCCGGCGGGCCTGGTCGCTGCACACCGGTCGGCGGGTCTTCGACCCGAACGTCCGGCCCCGGCTGTTGACCGGCCCGACCGCGCTGGCGGACCTGCGCGCGGTGGTGGCCGAGTTCGCCGCCAGCGCCCACCTGGTGAAGCTGAGCACCGCCGACGCCGAGCTGCTCTATCCCGACCAGCCGGTGGAGTCGGTCGCGGCGTACCTGCGGGAGTTGGGCGCGGAAACCGTCGTGGTCACCCTCGGCGCGG
Source organism: Micromonospora sp. WMMA1923 (assembly GCF_049179195.1). Taxonomy (NCBI): domain Bacteria; kingdom Bacillati; phylum Actinomycetota; class Actinomycetes; order Micromonosporales; family Micromonosporaceae; genus Micromonospora; species Micromonospora sp. WMMA1923. The sequence goes on along the minus strand of NZ_JBMHLZ010000001.1, from coordinate 3,498,403 downwards.
ACGGCGCGCTGGTCGCCTCCGGTCCGGAGCTGGTCCGGGTGCCGGCACCGAAGATCGAGGCGGTGGACGCCACCGGCGCCGGCGACTCGGTGATGGCAGCCCTGATGGCCGACCTGCTGGCCGACGGTGAGCCGGCCGGACCGGACGGGTGGGTCGACCGGGTGGCGTTCGCGCTGCGGGTCGCCGCCACGGTCTGCGAGTCCCCGGGCGGGGCCACCGCCATGCCCACCCGGGCCCAGGTGCAGGCCCGCTTCCCGGGCTGAGCGGGACGCCGGTCCCGTACCGCACAGGCTTCCTGGCTGAGCGGGGACGCCGGTCTTGGACCCGAACAGGCTGGCCGGGCGGGTGAGCCCTCCGCCGGTGGTCCGGCGGGTCAGTACCGGGAGCCCCTGGCCCGACGCCGGACCCGGCGGTCCCACCGGTCCCACCGGTCCTGCCGGCCCAGCAGCGGCGTGATCAGGAACTCGCTGAGCGTCACCCCCCGCGCCGAGGGCGAGCCCGACCATGGCCACCTGCACGAGTTGGGTGCCGCCCAGCGGGGTGCCGTGCACCACCTCGAACATGCCCCGGTAGAGCGCCACGCCGGGCAGCAACGGCACGATCGAGCAGGCGTACCCGACGACCGGAGCCATCGACAGGCGGCGGGTGACCACCGTGACCAGCATGCCCACCACGAGCGCCGCGACGAAGCTCGCGGTCGCCGCGCCGAGACCGGCCCGGAAAGCGGCGACGTAGGTCAGTTGGGCCCCCGCCCCGCCCACCGCGGCCAGCAGCACCGCCCGCCGACGGGCGTGCCCGGACAGCGCCCAACAGGCCGCTGCGGCGGCTGCGGCCAGGGCCTGTCCCCACAACGGCACCGCCCGTCCCGGCACGGCGGCCAGCCGCAGCGGCACGTCGGCGGCCTGGGCCAGGTCCAGCACCGTGCCGATGCCGGCGACGATGCCGGCGGTGGGGATGAGGACGTCGAGCACCCGCGCCGAGGCGGTCACCAGGTATCCGTTGATCGCGTCCTGCGCCACCCCGACCAGGGACAATCCGGCCAGCAACACGACCAGGCCGGCGGCGACCACCAGCGACGGCGGCGCGTCCAGGGCGACGCCGGTGTGCCGGGTGAACAGGAGCAGGACGATCGGGGCCAGCGACACGATGGCCGCTCCGGCGGCGTGCTGGAAGAACGAGGGCAGGCCGAACCGGGTCAGCAGGCGCAGCGTCCGGTCGGCCAGGGCACTGGCCACGGCGGCGACGACCGCGGTGAGGGCCCCGCCGCCGAGCAGCACGGCCACCGAGGCGGCCAGGCCGGCCGCCGCCGCGGTGGCCAACCAGCTCCGGTACGCCGGCGGCGGGGCGAGAATGCCGTCGAGCTCACGGTGGGCGTCATCCAATGGTTGCCGGGCCGCGCCCAGGCGGTGGGCGAACTCGTGCAGCCGGTCCAGTCGGGTGTAGTCGGTGGCGCGGACCTGCACCACCTTCAGCAGGCTCAACGGCGGCTCGTCACCGGGTTGCGCGGCGGCGACGGTGATCGAGGTGAAGGTGACGTCGACGGTGCAGGAGGAGACGCCGTAGGAGGCGGCGATCCGCAGCATCGCCGCCACCACGTCGGCCGATCCGGCACCGCTGGTCAGCAGCGCCTCACCGACCCGCAGGGCCAGCTCCAGGGTGCCCCGCGTGGCTCTCGGGCCCGACCGGCCGGTCTGCCTGGCCACGGCTCAGTCGACCCCGTCGAGCTGGGCGAAGCCCCGCCGGGCCGCGTCGAGGCCGGCCCTGGTGCCGAACGGGGCCACCTCGGCCACCCGCTCCGGTGGGTCGCCGGCAGCGTGCGCGGCCCGGATCAGCCCGGCCAGCTCGGTGAGCCGGGCGTGCTGGGTGCGGACGAACCCGACGTCGACCAGCGGGCCGTGCCCCGGCACCACGACCGTCCCCGGGCCCGTCAGCCGCAGCAGGTCCGCGACCGCGTCCGGCCACCGCAGGGGGTACGCGTCGGCGAAGTCCGGCGGGCCGGCCGACTCGACCAGGTCCCCGGCCACCAGCACGTCGACGTCGGGCAGCTGCACCACCAGGTCACCGGCGGTGTGCCCGGGGCCGGGATGGCGCAGCAGCACCCGCCGGCCGCCCACGTCGAGCACCGTCTGGACCTCGACCGGCTCGGTCGGGGCCAGCAGCGCCGTGCGGGCCAGCTCGACGGCGAGAGCCGGCTGGCTGGCGCGCATCTCCTCGACCGCGGCCCGGCGTACCCGGTCCGGACGGTCCCGCAGCGCCGCGACGACCGAGGTGTGCGCGTACACCGGGCGGGGCGGGTCGGCGGCGAGGGTGCGGTTGCCGAAGCAGTGGTCGAAGTGGTGGTGGGTGTTGACCACCGTCAACGGCCCGGTGGTGACCGTCCGGACGGCGGCGGCCAGCTCGGCGGCCTGCCCGGCGGTGGAGAGGGTGTCCACCAGCAGCGCCGCGCCGTCGCCGACGACCAGCGTGACGTTGACCTCCAGCATCGGCTCGCGCAGCACGTACACCCGGTCGGCGGCCTCGGTGAACCGCAGCGTCACGACGAGCCGGTGGCCCGGGCGACGAAACGCTGCCGGTCCACCACCGTCCGTTCGATCCGTACCTGGGCCGCCACCTCGTCGCCGTCGCTGACCGTCACCTCGAACAGCAGCCGCCGCCCGTCGACCTCGGCCAGCCGGGCCTGCGCCACCACCGTACGGCCCACCGGGGTGGGCAGCCGGTGGGTCAGCTCGGCGCGGACCCCGACGCTGGTCAGGCCGGATGGCAGCCCGGTCACGGTCGCCGCCACCGTCGCCGCCTCCGCCAACGCCAGGACCCGGGGCGTACCCAGCACCGGCACGTCGCCGGAACCGACCGACTGCGCGGTGTCGGCCTCGGTCACGGTCAGCTCGACGCGGGCGCCCAGTCCGGGGGTGAGGGAATGCTCCGGCATGGCCACCAGCCTAGGCCGGCCGACCGTGCCCGGGGTAGCCGTGGGACCTGCCGTCATCCGCCAACCCGGTGGTCGGCGTCCATCGATGCGACCCACGCCGTTAACCTTGACCGCGATGGCCGTCGTGACTGACCCCCAGCCCCCCGCCCGCACGGACCCGTCGGCGTCGCCCGACGGAGGCCGACGCCGCGTGATCGCCATGGCGATCTGGAGCGTCGCCTTCGTCGTCTGCTGGCTGACCATCGGTCTGCCCACCGACCCGGTGTACGCCTTCGTCTGGATCTGGGCGGGGACCATCGCCTGGAACTCGGCCCGCCCGTGGCGTGACCATCTCCGCTTCGGCCGGGACTGGGCGCCGGTGGTCATTCTTCTCGCGCTCTACAACCTCTCCCGTGGCTTCGCCGACAACGGCGCGACCCCGCACTCGTACGAGCTGATCGTCGCCGACCTGGTGATGTTCGGCTGGGCCACCGGTGGCGAGGTGCCCACCATCTGGCTGCAGGAGCGCTTCTACCGGCCGGAGCTGCAGTGGTGGGACATCGCGGCCAGCTGGGTCTACTTCTCGCACTTCGTGGTGGCCCTCGCCGCCGCCGCGGTGCTCTGGATGCGCAACCGGGAACGCTGGATCGCGTACATGAGCCGGTTCGGGTTCCTCTGCGCCTCGGGCCTGGCCACCTACTTCCTCTACCCGGCCGCGCCGCCGTGGTGGGCGGCCCAGTACGGCCTGCTGGAAGAGGTCGCCCGGATCTCCACCCGAGGCTGGCGGGCCTTCGGCATGGGCGGCGCGGGCAACCTGCTCAACGCCGGGCAGATCGCCTCGAACCCGGTGGCCGCCATGCCGTCGCTGCACACCGCCTGGGCGCTCTTCGTCGTGGTCTTCTTCCTGCCGTCGGTACGCCGGCGCTGGTGGCCACTGCTGTTCGCGTACCCGCTGGCGATGACCCTGACCCTGGTCTACTCCGGTGAGCACTACGTGATCGACGTCCTGGTGGGCTGGGCGTACGTGGGGCTGACCTTCCTGGTGGTCGGGCTGGCCGAACGCTGGTGGGCGGCCCGACGCGGTCGGCGGAGGCCGGCCGACGGCCCCCCGGGCCCCGACCACGACCCGCAGTCACCACCGGCGTCGGAGCCACCACCGGCGTCGGAGCCGGCTCCTGCGTTGTCGGCACCGACTGCACCGACTGCACCGACTGCACCGACCTCGACGCCGACTTCGGCCACGACGGCAACCGGCGACGCCGGCGAGCCGGCGTCCAGCCCGGCGAAGTAGTCCGCGCCCGCCGGCGCGGCTCAGGCGAACGACACCGGTACGGCCGCTGCCGTGGACGACCGGGTGCGGCTGCGGCGGGATCAGCGGACGATGCGCCGGGAGGCGTGCGAGCGTGCGGTCAGCTCCGCCGCCAACGCCCAGGCCTCGGCCAGGTCCCGGTCCTGGGCCGCCGCGCCCGCCCCACCGGCGGTGTCCGCGTGCACCGTGGCCAGGCCGAGCCGGCGCTGAACCGGGCCCTGCACCACCCGCACGCTCTGGATCCGGGCGTACGGCACCAGCGCGAGCTGCCGGGTGAGCAGGCCGGATCGACTGGCGAACACCTCGTCGGTGAGGCCGGCACCGAGCCGGGACCGGCTCAGCGGGTTCAGCCACCGCGCCCGGGGCGGCGGCGGGGTCAACGGCAACCCGCCCAGGCGCACCCCCGGCAGCACCTCGGCCACGATCATCTCGCCGGTGGCCACGTCGCCGACCGGCAGCAGCCGGTCCGGCCGGTTACGGTCGTCGGCCTCGCCCGCGGAGTAGCCGGCGACCTCCAGCCGCAGCCGCAGCCAGCCCTTCATCCGCCAGAGCAACGGCCAGGTGACCCCGAGAGCCTGCACCCGGTTGAGCGGCACGGTCTGGGCGCGGGTCTCCACCAGGCCGTTGCGGATCCGCAGCACCTCACCGTCGTGCCCGATCCGGAACGACCAGTCGTCGAGCACCCGGCGGACCGGTTGCAGCAGCACCCCGGCCATCGCGGTGAGCGTGCTGGCCACCGCGATGAACGACCAGGACCCCTCGGAGAGGAACTGCGCCACGACGAAGGCCACGCCGAAGGGCAACAGGAACGCCTGCGGGGTGAGCAGCTGGCTGACCAGCAGATCCTGGTTGCGTACCGCGTGCAGGGGCCGACCGACCGGCGGGACGGGCGCGGCACCCGGCGTCTCGTCCGGTGTGCTGGCCGGCGACACCGGGTGGACGGTACCGGCCAGGGCGAGCAGCCGACCGCGCAACGCGGCGGCGTCGGCCACACTCAGGTAGGCCAGCGGGGCCTCGGTCTTGCCGCCACCGACCACCTCCAGGCGCAGCTCGGCCAACCCGGTGAGCTGGGCGAGCAACGGCCGGACCACCTCGACGGCCTGGAGCCGTTCCAGCGGGATGGCCCGGGTACGACGCCACAGCAGGCCCTCGTAGACCCGTAGCTCGCGCCCGACCACGTGGTATCCGGTGTTGAACCAGCTGACCACGGCGAGCACGGTGGCCCCCAGGGCCAGCACGGCGACCATCGCCGCGAACCAGCCGAAGCCCACCCGGGACAGCGTCGACCAGGACAGCCCCGCGATCACCACGACCAGCGACTTGGCCCCGTGCAGGGCCGGGCTCAGCGGATGCAACCGCTGCCGGGGCTCGACCACCGGCTGCCCGTACGCCCCCGGCTGCCCATGTGGCGCCTGCTGTCCGTGTGGTGCCTGCTGTCCGTGTGGCGCTTGCTGTCCGTGTGGCGCTTGCGGTCCCTGTGGTCGGGGCTGTCCATGTGGTCCTTGTTGTCCTTGTGGCGCCTGCGGTCCGGGCGGCCCGGGCTGTTCCGGCGGACCCGCCGGCCAGCCTGCGTCGGTGACGCCAGCGGCGGGGCGGTCGGTGTCGGTGCTGCCGTGGGCGGACCAGCCTGTGTCGGTGGGCCGGCCTGTGTCGGTGCTCCCCTCGGTGGGCCAGCCTGCGTCGGTGGTGGGGCGGTCGGCGTCGGTGGTGCCGTGCACCGGCCAGGCCGCCCCGGCGGGATCACGATCACCCGTCGGCCCGTCAGGTCCGTGCGGGGCGGTCACAGGCCCTCCGCGCGATCTTCACCGAGGGCGGTGAGCCGGTCGCGCAACCGGGAGGCTTCCGCCGGACGCAGACCGGGCACCCGGGCGTCGGTGGCCGCGGCGGCGGTGTGCAGCTGCACGGTGGCCAGGTCGAAGGCGCGTTCCAGCGGGCCGGCGCTGACGTCGACGAACTGCATCCGGGCGTAGGGCACGATGGAGAGCCGTCGGACCAGCAGGCCGTGCCGGACCAGCAGGTCGTCGTCGCGTTCGGCGTACCCCCAGGCGCGGACGGCCCGCACGATCGTCACCACCCGCAGGACGACGAGCACGCCGAGGGCGCCGAGCGCGGCACCGAAGAGCCAGTGGCCGGTGAGGGCCCACCCGACGGCGAGGCCGACCACGAGGAAGGCCATGGTCATCGCCAGCCGGATCAACTCCACCCAGACCAGGTCTCGGGAGATCGACTGCCAACGTACGGTGGCCGGCCACGGCTCCAGGGGACTGATCGGGGCGTGCTCCGGGGGACCGATCGGGGCGGGAGCCACCCCGGCCAGGTCGTCGTCGCTCACCTTCGGTGATCTGTCGGGTGTGCTCACGTGTCGAGGGTAGGCGATCCGGCCACCGGCGCGACCTCCCGGAGAAAGCCCCGGGCGTCGAGGAAGTCGGCGAGGGTGGGTCGGTGCTCGGGACAGGCCATCCAGGTCTTGCGCCGCTGGGCGTCGTGCAGACGCGGATTGTTCCACCGCAGGGCCCAGTCGGCCGGGGCCCGACAGCCACGGGCAGAGCAGATCGGGATCTCTTCGGCGGGGCTGGTCATCACGACCACTCTATCCGCGCCACGCGTCGCCGGCACTGCGCGGAGATCAGGTGTCCGGGTGGCACGACACCCTGCCGGGTGGCACGACACCTGCCGGGATGTGGACTCGTCGACGCAAAAGATCTTGGAAGAAAACGACCCCCGGAGGGGCATTTTCCTCAAGATCTTTTCTGGTGGGCCAGGCCCGAGGACCCGGAACCATCGGCGTGCTTCGGCGGGCCGGCGCGCTCAAATCGCTGCACTCAGATCGAAGCGCCCTGGCGGTGAGCACTCAGCTGTGAGCACTCGGCCGTGAGGACTCGGCTCGATGCGCTCGGGAGAAGGTTGAGCGCCGGGCGACCACGGGGGGAGCCGCCCGGCGACGGGGTGAATCGTACACACGCCGAACCCCTTCGTGTCCACCCGCGTCGGCGTTTCGGACAGGTCGGGACGGCGTGGCGGAAAAGGCTTCTCCGGCGTCTCGGCTCTCAGCCGGGCATGCGAGTCTTGTGGGGCACGACGCCGCGACAACCGATCACGCTGTGGAGGACCGGTGGCCCAGCCGACCACACCCGACGCCCCGACCCCGGCCGACGGGGCCACGCCGGACGGGTCCGCCCCGCAGCCGACGCCGGACGCGTCCGGGCCGCAGCCGGGGGCGTCCGGCCCGCGGCCGTACCCGGGTGGAGCCGTACCGCAGACGACGCCGGCGCAGGACGCCACCCTGGTGGAGCGGGCGCTCTTCGAGATCAAGCGGGTGATCGTCGGACAGGACCGGATGGTCGAGCGGATGTTCGTCGCGCTGCTCGCCCGGGGGCACTGCCTCCTGGAGGGGGTGCCCGGGGTGGCCAAGACCCTCGCCGTGGAGACCATGGCCCGGGTGGTCGGTGGCTCCTTCGCCCGGGTGCAGTTCACGCCGGACCTGGTCCCCGCCGACATCATGGGCACCCGGATCTACCGGCAGTCAAGCGAGAAGTTCGACGTCGAGCTGGGGCCGGTGTTCGTCAACTTCCTGCTCGCCGACGAGATCAACCGGGCCCCGGCCAAGGTGCAGTCGGCCCTGCTGGAGGTGATGAGCGAGCGGCAGGTCTCCATCGGCGGCGAGTCCCACCGGGTGCCGGACCCGTTCCTGGTGATGGCCACCCAGAACCCGATCGAGCAGGAGGGCGTGTACCCGCTGCCGGAGGCGCAACGGGACCGGTTCCTGATGAAGATCGTGGTGGGGTATCCGACCGATGCCGAGGAGCGGGAGATCGTCTACCGGATGGGAGTGGCCCCGCCCGTGCCGGCGCCGGTCTTCACCACCACCGACCTGCTGACCCTGCAGCGCAAGGCGGATCAGGTATTCGTCCACAACGCACTCGTCGACTACGCGGTCCGGCTGGTGCTGGCCACCCGTACCCCGGCGGAGCACGGCATGCCCGACGTCGCGCAACTGATCCAGTACGGTGCCAGTCCGCGCGCCTCGCTCGGTCTGGTCCGGGCCACCCGCGCGTTGGCGTTGCTGCGGGGCCGCGACTACGCCCTGCCGCAGGACGTGCAGGACATCGCCCCCGACATTCTGCGCCACCGGCTGGTGCTCAGCTACGACGCGCTCGCCGACGACGTACCCGCCGACCACGTGGTGCACCGGGTGATGTCGACCATCCCGCTGCCGTCGGTGGCCCCCCGGCAACAGGCCACGCCGGCACCGACCGGCGCGCCGGGTAGTGCCGGTTGGCCCGGGCAGCTGCCGTGACCGGTCCCACCCGACCGGTGGCCGCCGAGCCGCGTACCGAGGCGGTGTTGGCCCGTCTGCAGTTGATGGTCTCCCGCAAGCTCGACGGCCTGCTCCAGGGTGACTACGCGGGCCTGCTGCCCGGTCCGGGCAGCGAGGCGGGGGAGTCCCGCGAGTACCGGCCCGGTGACGACGTACGCCGGATGGACTGGCCGGTGACCGCGCGCACGACGACCCCGCACGTCCGGCGGACCGTGGCCGACCGGGAGCTGGAGACCTGGCTCGCGGTGGACCTGTCGGCGAGTCTGGACTTCGGCACCGGCCGGTGGCTCAAGCGTGACCTGGCGGTGGCCGCCGTGGCGGCGATGTCACACCTGACGGTGCGGGGCGGAAACCGGATCGGCGCGGTGATCGGCAGCGGCGGCCAGCCTGCCGCGCCGGCCCGCCGGTGGTGGCGCCGCCCCGCCTCGGCAGACTCCACGCCAGCCGGCACCACGCCAGCCGGTGCCATGCCAGCCGGCCGCACGTCGACCGGGCCGGGGACGATCCAGCGACTACCGGCCCGCTCCGGACGCAAGGAGGCGCAGGGGCTGCTGCGGGCCGTGGCCGCCACCCCGGTCCGGCCCGGCCGCAGTGACCTGGGTGTGCTGGTGGACATGTTGAACCGGCCGCCGCGTCGGCGGGGGGTGGCCGTGGTCATCTCCGACTTCCTCGCCCCGCCGCAGCAGTGGGGGCGGCCGGTCCGGAAGCTGCGGGTCCGGCACGACGTCCTGGCCATCGAGGTGGTCGATCCGCGGGAGCTGGAGCTGCCCGACGTCGGGGTGCTCCCGGTCGTCGACCCGGAGACCGGTGAGCTGCACGAGGTGCAGACCGCGGACCCACGACTGCGCCAGCGGTATGCCGAGGCGGCCGCCGCCCAACGGTCGGCGATCGCCCGCGAGCTGCGTACCGCCGGAGCCGCCCACCTGCGGCTGCGTACCGACACCGACTGGCTGCTCGACATGGTGCGTTTCGTGGCCGCGCAGCGGCACGCCCGCACCAGGGGGACGACACGATGATCCGTTTTCTGCAACCGTGGTGGCTGCTGGCCGTGCTGCCGGTGTTCGCCCTCGCCGGGGCGTACCTCTGGCGGCAACTGCACCGCCGGGCGTACGCGGTGCGGTTCAGCAACGTCGACCTGCTGCGTACCCTCGCCCCGAAGGGGTTGGGGTGGCGCCGGCACGTGCCGGCCACCGCGTTCCTGCTCTGCCTGCTGGTGCTCGCCACCGCGCTGGCCCGGCCGGCGCTGGACACCCGCGAGCCGCTGGAGCGGGCCACCATCATGCTGGCCATCGACGTCTCGCTCTCCATGCAGGCCGACGACGTCGCGCCGAACCGGTTGGAGGCCGCCCAGGAGGCGGCCAAGCAGTTCGTCGGCGAGCTGCCCCCGAGCTACAACCTGGGGTTGGTCTCGTTCGCCAAGGCGGCGAACGTGCTGGTGCCGCCGGGCAAGGACCGGGCGGCGGTGACCGGCGCGATCGACGGGCTGGTGCTGGCCGAGGCGACCGCGACCGGTGAGGCGGTCTTCACCTGCCTGGAGGCGATCCGGTCGGTGCCCGCCGACGGCGCGGCCGGTATCCCACCGGCCCGGATCGTGCTGCTCTCCGACGGTTTCCGCACCTCCGGCCGGTCGGTCGAGGAGGCCGCCGCCGCGGCGCAGGCGGCCAACGTGCCGGTCTCCACCATCGCCTTCGGCACCGACACCGGCCGGGTGGACATCGGCGGCCAGTCGCAGCGGGTGCCGGTGGACCGGATGGCCCTGGCCGACCTGGCCGAGTCCACCGAGGGCTACTTCTACGAGGCGGCCTCGGTCAGCGAGCTGAAGCAGGTGTACCAGGACATGGGTAGCTCCATCGGGTTCCGTACCGAGGCCCGGGAGATCACCCAGTGGTACGCCGGGATCGCACTGCTGCTGGCGCTCTGCGCCGGGGCGACCAGTCTGCTCTGGACCTCCCGGATCGTCTGAGGGCGGGCGGGGGCACGGCGCGCTGCGTTAGCGCTTACCTGTCGGTAACGCCTAGGCTCCCACCGACGTGGATCAGCTGAACAACGAGGGGGACCCGTGGCCCGTACCGTGCTGGTGACCGGCGGCAACCGGGGGATCGGCCTGGCCATCGCGCAGGCCTTCGCCAAGCAGGGCGACCGGGTTGCGGTCACCCACCGCTCCGGGGACGCGCCGGAGGGGCTGTTCGGGGTGCGGTGCGACGTCACCGACGCGGCCTCGGTCGACGTGGCGTTCACCGCCGTCGAGGCGGAGCTGGGGCCGGTCGAGGTGCTCGTCGCCAACGCCGGGATCACCGCCGACACGCTGCTGCTGCGGATGACCGAGGAACAGTTCACCTCGGTCCTGGACACCAACCTGACCGGCTCGTTCCGGTGCGCCAAGCGGGCCTCGGCGAAGATGCTCCGGGCGAAGTGGGGCCGGATGATCTTCATCTCCTCGGTGATCGGCCTGTACGGCGGCCCCGGCCAGGTCAACTACGCGGCGAGCAAGGCCGGCCTGGTCGGCGTGGCCCGCTCGATCACCCGGGAGCTGGGCAGCCGCAACATCACCGCGAACGTCGTCGCGCCCGGTTTCATCGACACCGACATGACCGCCGCGCTGCCCGAGGAGCGTCGCGCCGAGTACGTCAAGGCCATCCCGGCGGGCCGGCTGGCCAGCGCGGAGGAGGTCGCCGGCGTGGTCACCTGGCTGGCCGGCGACGCGTCGAGCTACATCAGCGGCGCCGTCATCCCGGTCGACGGCGGCCTGGGTATGGGTCACTGAGAAAAACGGAGGAACCACTACATGTCCGGACTGCTCGCCGGTAAGCGACTGCTGGTCACCGGCGTCATCACCGACGCCTCGATCGCCTTCTCGGTGGCGAAACTCGCCCAGGAGAACGGTGCGCAGGTCGTACTCACCGGTTTCGGCCGGCTCTCCCTGGTCGAGCGGATCGCCAAGCGGCTGCCCGAGCCGGCCCCGGTGATCGAACTCGACGTCACCAACACCGAGCACCTGGCCGGTCTCGCCGACTCCGTCCGCCAGCACGTGGACGGCCTCGACGGGGTGGTGCACTCGATCGGCTTCGCCCCGCAGAGCTGCCTCGGTGGCGGCTTCCTCGACGCCGGCTGGGACGACGTGGCGACCGCGCTGCACGTCTCGACGTACTCGTACAAGTCGCTGGCCATGGCGGCGCTCCCGCTGATGCAGCCGGGCGGCGCCGTGGTCGGGCTGACCTTCGACGCCACCAAGGCCTGGCCGGTCTACGACTGGATGGGCGTGGCCAAGGCCGGGCTGGAGTCCGCCTCCCGCTACCTGGCGATGCACCTGGGCCCGAAGGGCATCCGCAGCAACCTGGTCGCCGCCGGCCCGCTGCGCACCATGGCGGCGAAGTCGATCCCCGGGTTCGAGAAGTTCGAGCAGACCTGGTCCGAGCGGGCACCGTTGCCCTGGGACCTCACCGACCAGGAGCCGGCCGCCCGCGCCTGCCTGGCCCTGCTCTCCGACTGGTTCCCGGCCACCACCGGCGAGATCGTCCACGTCGACGGCGGCTACCACGCCCTAGGCGCCGCCTGAGGGTGTAAGGAAGGGCCCCTTGTTAACGCATTCCGTATAGCGGGGCACCCCTCTCACACTCCGCGTTGGTCCGGCGCAGCTTCCCGGCCCGGCGGTGAGAGGGGTGCCCTTCTCTACCGCAGGCGTTAACAAGGGGCCCTTCCTTCACCCCCGGGGGTGGGGTGGTGTGGGGGGCGGGGAAGAATGGTCACCATGGGATACGACGCGGTGGTGCTGCTGTCCTTCGGTGGTCCGGAGCGGCCCGAGGACGTGCTGCCGTTCCTGCAGAACGTCACCCGGGGGCGCGGGGTCCCCCCGGAGCGGCTCGCCGAGGTGGCCGAGCACTACCAGCACTTCGGTGGGGTGTCCCCGATCAACCAGCAGTGCCGGGACCTGCTCGCCGCGGTCCGGGCCGATTTCGCCGCGCACGGCGTCGACCTGCCGGTCTACTGGGGCAACCGGAACTGGCATCCGATGCTGGCCGACACGGTGGCGCAGATGCGTGACGACGGGGTGCGCCAGGCGCTCGCCTTCGTCACCAGCGCCTACGGTGGGTACTCCTCCTGCCGGCAGTACCAGGAGGACATCGTGGCGGCCCGCTCGGCGGTCGGCCCGGACGCCCCGGTGATCTCCAAGTTGCGCCAGTTCTGGGACCATCCCGGGTTCGTCGAGCCGCACGCCGACGCGGTCCGGTCGGCGTTGGCCCAGCTCGACCCGGCCCGCCGGGACACCACCCGGCTGGTCTTCACCGCCCACTCGATCCCCAGCTCGATGGCGGCCAACGCCGGCCCGCACGGCGGCCGGTACGAGGCACAGTTGGCCGAGACCGCCCGGCTGGTGGCCGCCACTGCCGCCCCGGACCTGCCGTACGACCTGGTGTGGCAGAGCCGCTCCGGCCCGCCGCACGTACCGTGGCTGGAGCCGGACGTCAACGACCACCTCGGTACGCTGGCCGAGGCGGGCACCACCTCGGTGGTGGTCAGCCCGATCGGCTTCGTCTCCGACCACCTGGAGGTGGTGTGGGACCTGGACACCGAGGCGCGGGAGACGGCCAAGCAGCTCGGGCTGGACCTGGTCCGGGCGGGCACCCCGGGGGTCGACCCCCGCTTCGTGACCATGGTGCGTGAGCTGGTCGCCGAGCGGACCGACCCGGACGGCGTGGGGCTGCGCCGCCGCCTCGGTGAGCTGCCGATGTGGGACACCTGCCCGACGGTGTGTTGCGTGTCGGCCGGCCGCCCGTGAGCCACTCCGACTGCCCTGGGACGAGACGATGAACGAGCGCAAGCCGGTGCAGAGCTGGCTGACCGACATGGACGGGGTGCTGGTGCACGAGGGGCAGCCGGTGCCCGGTGCCCCGGAGTTCGTCAACCGGCTACGCGCGTCGGGCAAGCCGTTCCTGGTGCTTACCAACAACTCCATCTACACCCCGCGGGACCTGCGGGCCCGATTGACCCGGATGGGGTTCGAGGTACCGGAGCAGGCGATCTGGTCCTCGGCGTTGGCCACCGCCCAGTTCCTCGGTGACCAGCGGCCCGGCGGCACCGCGTACGTGATCGGGGAGGCCGGGCTGACCACGGCCCTGCACGCGGTCGGCTACGTGTTGACCGACTTCGCTCCCGACTACGTGGTGCTGGGGGAGACCCGCACCTACAGCTTCGAGGCGATCACCAAGGCGATCCGTCTGATCAACAACGGGGCCCGGTTCATCTGCACCAACCCGGACGTGACCGGTCCGTCGGTGGAGGGGGCGTTGCCGGCCGCCGGCTCGGTGGCCGCGATGATCTCCAAGGCGACCGGGGTGGAGCCGTACTTCGTGGGCAAGCCCAACCCGATGATGATGCGTTCGGCGTTGAACACCATCGACGCGCACTCGGAGACGACGGCGATGATCGGCGACCGGATGGACACCGACGTCCTCTGTGGTCTGGAGGCCGGGTTGGAGACGATCCTGGTGCTGACCGGGATCAGCACCCGGGCGGAGGCGGAGCGCTACCCGTACCGGCCGTCGCGGATCGTCAACTCGGTGGCCGACCTGATCGACGAGATCTGACCGCCCCGCCGCGCGACGCTGCCGGTCAGAGGCGCAGGGGGGCGTTGCAGGCGGCGACCAGGGCCTGCCGGCAGGCGGCGGTCAACGGTCGTAGGGCGGCGTCGCGTTGCTGGGCCTCGTAGTTGTTGACCGCGCCGCCGGGGGCGGCGTGCCCGGCCAGGGCCAGTACCCGGTCCAGCACGGCGGCGCGGGCGAAGAGGCGGCGGGCGCGGGGGTCGAAGCCCGGCGGCAGGTCGGTGGTGCCGTCGGGGCGGCGCAGCGCGGCCAGCGCCCCGGCCAGTTCGGGCCGCCACTGGGCGACGTCGAGCCGGGTCAGCGCGGCGGTCGTCTCGGCCAGCGCGGCGGCCAGTTCGGCCTCCGCCTCGGCCGCGCAGGGTGCGCTCAGCGCGGCGGCGGACGCGGTGGCCGGCAACGGCCAGACCCGCCACAGTACGGTCTCGAAGGTCATCCCCGACCCGGACGTGTGCGTGCGGACCTGGGGGATCAGTCCCAGCTCACCGGCGACGACGGCCTCACCGGCGAGCAGGGCGGCACCGGTGAAGTCACCCGGGCCGGGCAGCCCGCGCGGGTCGCCGGGGGCCGGCAGCACCAGCCGGATCTCGTCCGGGGAGAGCTTGGCCAGGGTGGGCAGGGCGGCGGAGAGCGGGACGTCGGTCCAGGTGCCGGGGGCGTCGGCGACCAGGTGCTCCTCACCTCCGGCGATCTCCTCGGCGACGTCGTCGTAGGGCACCAGACCGGCCCGCCACGCGCGGACCCAGGCAACGAACCGGCTCGACCGGCGCGGAGCAAGGGTGTCTGCGCCCGTTGCTGGGGAGGACATGCAGAGAAGAGTACGTGGTGAGCGCCGCCCGTGTCTCGACTGCCGACCCGCCCGTCCACGCTCGGTCGTCGATGCGTGTGATGCCCTTTCCTGCACCCTTTGTAGGGCTCTGCCCGAGTGAAAGGAAGGGCCCCTTCCTATCCAGAAAGCGATAGGAAGGGGCCCTTCCTTTCACCCCTGGGGTGGGCTGGGCGGCGCGTCGGGGCTGACGCCGCTGGCGGCCGGGATACCGTGATCGACATGGCGGGGCGATACGGCGAGGACGTGCTGTCCGGGGACTGGCGACGGCGGCGCAGCATCCCCGAGGTGGCCGCCGAGAACGATCTCGTGGTCGAGGACGCCGACTCCGGCTTCTGCGGTGCGGTGGTCGGTTTCGAGTCCGGGGCGGTGGTGCTGGAGGATCGGCACGGCCGGCGGCGCAACTTCCCGTTGCTGCCGGCGGCGTTCCTGCTCGACGGCCAGCCGGTGACGCTGCGCCGGCCGGTGCGCGCGCCGGTGCCGGCGGCCCGCCGCCGGACCGCTTCCGGTTCGGTAGCGGTCGACGACGTCCGGGCCCAGGTGGCCAAGGCCAGCCGGATCTGGGTGGAGGGCATCCACGACGCCGCCCTGGTGGAGCGGATCTGGGGTGACGATCTGCGGGTCGAGGGGGTGGTGGTGGAGCCCCTGGACGGCATCGACGACCTCGACGCGCTGGTGCGCGACTTCGCCCCGGGCGCGGGCCGGCGGCTGGGGGTGCTGGTCGACCACCTGGTCCCCGGCAGCAAGGAGAGCCGGATCGTGGCCCGGGTGAACTCGCCGTACGTGCTGGTCACCGGCCATCCGTACGTCGACGTGTGGCAGGCGGTGAAGCCCGCGGCGCTGGGCATCCGGGCGTGGCCGGTGGTGCCACCGGGGCGGCCGTGGAAGGAGGGTGTCTGTGCGGCCCTCGGGGTGGCTGAGTCGGCCGACATGTGGCGGCGCATCCTGTCCCGGGTGGACAGCTTCGCCGACGTGGAGACCCCGCTGATCAACGCGATGGAACGCCTCATCGACTTCGTGACCGAGCCCACCACCGGTCCCTAGCCGGCGGCGGACCGGACGAGGATGCCCGCCCTTGGCCGACGGCGGACCGGACAAGACCGCCCGCCCTTGACCGGCGGCGGACCGGACGAGGATGCCCGCCCTTGGCCGGCGGCGGACCGCACGAGACCGCCCGCCCTTGGCCGGCGGCGGACCGGGCGTCTCGGCCGGCCCTGGCCGGCGGCGGACCGGGAGTGCCGACCGGCATTCCGGCGGGACCGGCACAGGCTGATCATGACAAATTCATCGAAATGATCATGGAAGTCGGCAGCAGGTGCGCGGACGTGTCACGATCGAGGGGTGGACGCCGTGCTGTGGATCGTACTGGGAGTGGTGCTGGCGGTCGCCGAGATCTTCACGGCGACGCTGTTCCTGATCATGTTCGCGGTCGGCGCGTTCGCCGCCGCGGGAGCGGCGGCGCTCGGCGCCCCGGTGGAGGTGCAGGCGGTGGTCTTCGCGGTGGTCTCCGCGCTGACCACTCTGCTGGCCCGTCCGACGATCCAACGTCACCGGCTCTCCGCGCGGGAGAGCGGCGAGCAGCCGTTCGGCATCGAGGCCATCGAGGGCTCGCCCGCGCTGGTGCTGGAGCAGGTCGACGTCGACCACGGCATGATCAAAATTGACGGCGAGTTGTGGAGCGCCCGTTCCTACGACGCCAGCCAGGTCTTCGCACCCGGTGAGCGGGTGCAGGTGATCCAGGTCCGGGGCGCGACCGCCCTGGTCTGGCGGGACGACATCCTGTCGCCCGGTGAGCTGCCTGACAAGACCGGCGAGTTACGTGACAAGACCGGTGAGCTGCCTGGAAAGACCGATGAGCTACCTGAGAAGAAAGGTGAATAGATGGAATTTATTCTGCCGATGTTGCTGATCGCCTTCGCCCTGATCGGGGTGATCACCCTTGCCAAGTCGGTGCGGATCGTGCCGCAGCAACGTCAGGACGTGGTCGAGCGGCTGGGCCGCTACAAGCGCACCCTGAACCCGGGTCTCAACGTGCTGGTCCCGTTCGTCGACGCGGTGCGGACCAAGGTCGACATGCGCGAGCAGGTGGTCAGCTTCCCGCCGCAGCCGGTGATCACCTCTGACAACCTGGTCGTGTCGATCGACACCGTCCTCTACTTCAAGGTGGTCGACTCGGTTCGGGCCACCTACGAGATCTCCAACTTCCTCCAGGCGATCGAGCAGCTCACCGTCACCACGCTGCGTAACGTGATCGGCTCGCTGGACCTGGAGCGCGCGCTCACCAGCCGCGAGGAGATCAACCGGCACCTCTCCGGGGTGCTGGACGAGACCACCGGCCGCTGGGGCATCAAGGTGACCCGGGTCGAGATCAAGGCGATCGAGCCGCCGCCGAGCATCCGCGACTCGATGGAGAAGCAGATGCGCGCCGAGCGGGACCGCCGGGCGGCGATCCTGAACGCCGAGGGGCACAAGCAGTCGCAGATCCTCTCCGCCGAGGGTGAGAAGCAGGCCGCGGTGCTGCGCGCCGACGGTGACCGGCAGGCCCGCATCCTGCAGGCCGAGGGGCAGGCCAAGGCGGTGCGTACCGTCTTCGACGCGATCCACAAGGCCAACCCGAGCCAGAAGGTGCTTGCCTACCAGTACCTCCAGGCCCTGCCGCAGATCGCCAACGGCACCGCCAACAAGGTGTGGATCATCCCGACCGAGCTGACCCGGGCCCTGGAGGGCATGGGCGGCGCGCTGGGCGGGCTCAGCCAGATGGTCGGCGACGTCCCGACCCAGGAGGCCTCGCAGACCGCGAGCGAGGTCGAGCGGGAGGCCGCCGAGGCCGCCCAGGCCGCCGCCGCGGCGGCCCAGGAGATCCACGACGAGGTACGCGTCGCCGAGGCGCAGGCCACCGGCAACAACGCCCCGAAGGGGCTGCCCGCGCCGGAGCCGGTCGCCCCGGACAGCCTCGTCGACGACCCCGCGAGACACCGCACCCTGGGCTGACTCCTGGGTGACACCGGGGTCGGGCACGTCCCGGCCGACCCCGGGAGAAATGCGAGAAACACTCATGCGGCGTTCCGGCGCCTGCCACGATCGGTCCGAGGACGGGTCGTGAGCGGGAGCCGGGGCGCCGGATGCGTTTCGGCGTACCGCTCCTGGTGGAGCGAGGTGACGCATGAAGGATCCGGCGAACAGGGTGCGCTCCTCGGCCGCGGTGCCCGGCGCGCACGATCCCGCCGGGCCGCTGGGCACCCGGCGTACCGGCGGGGGGTTCGGGGTGTTGCCCTTCCTCGTCGACCCGACGCCGGCCGGACCGGCGACCAACGCCACCTGGGCCTGGTCGGTGCGGCGCTTCGCCCGCGCGGCGGTCTGGCTGCTGCCGGCGTACGCCGTCCTCTACGGCATCGTGGCGATGGCCAGCGACGGCGGGGTGGGCAACGACCCGTACCCCGCCGACGGCCGGGCGGTGTACCTGGTCGGCTGGGTGGCCGCGATCTGGCTGGGACTGCTCGCCCTGCTGGCGCTGACCGGCCTGCTGGCCGCCACCCGCAGCCGCCGCACCGCCGCCGCCGGGCTGCTGGTCAGCATCGCCGGCACGGTGCTCATGCTGCCGTTCGCCGGGCTCGCCGAGCAGACCCCGGTCTTCGGCACCACCGCGCGGGCGCTGGTCCTGGTCGGCGCCACCTGCTACAGCGTGGGCTGGTTCCTCACCGGCTGGGCGGTGGCCCGCTCCGGCACCTTCAGCTACGGCGACGGCGGGATGCTGATGATCGCCGCCCCACTGCTCGGCCTCGGTGGCGCGCTGATCGGCTCGCTGCAGACCTTCGGCGCGATCTTCGTGCTGATCGCCGGGATCGGCATCGGCTACCGTTCCGGCCGGCTGGTCCCGGCCGCCATCGCCCGCGACGCCGCCGCGGCCAGCCTGCCCAGCAGCCCGCCGACCCCGTAAGCGGTCAGCCTGCCCAGCAGCCCACCTACCCCTTGAGCGGCCAGCCTGCCCAGCAGCCCACCTACCCGTTGAGCGGAGAACCTGTCCGGATGTGACCCGGATCTCCGGTCCGAGGGTGAGGTGGGCGACAGGTGCCCGCCGAGGGTGGTCGGATCGCGGCTTTCGCGGCGATGCTTGCTGACATGCCGTCATCCCGGACCACGCTGTCGCGGCTGGTCACCGTGCTGCTCACCGGTGTGCTCGTCGGCCTGGTCGTCGCCGTCGCCGCGCTGCCGGGCAACCTGCTGCTCGGGATCGCCGCCAAGTCGGCGGTCGGGGCGTACGCGGACCTGCCCGACTCGCTGCGCACCCCGGCCACGCCGCAGCGCTCGTACCTGTACGCCAACGACGGCGAGACCCTGATCACCACGTTCTACGACGTCAACCGCAGCGACGTGCCGCTTGCCGAGATCGCGCCGGTGATGCGGCAGGCGATCGTGGCGGCCGAGGACCGGCGCTTCTACGACCACGGCGGCGTCGACCTGCGCGGCCTGGCCCGCGCCCTGGTCGCCAACGTCACCGACGGCGGCACCCAGGGCGGCTCCACGCTGACCATGCAGTACGTCCGCAACGTGCTCAAGAACGACCCCAACCTCACCGCCGAGGAGCGCCAGGCGGCCACCGACCAGACCGTCGGGCGCAAGCTCCAGGAGATCCGGTACGCCTCCGCGCTGGAGCAGCGCCTCGGCAAGGACGAGATCCTGAACGGGTACCTGAACATCGCGTACTTCGGCTCCGGCGCGTACGGCATCGCGGCGGCCAGCCAGCGCTACTTCGCCAAGTCCCCGGCGGAGCTGACGCTTGCCGAGTCGGCGTTGCTGGCCGGTCTGGTGCAGTCCCCGGACGAGTACAGCCCGATCGACGGCGACACCGAGGCGGCGCTCACCCGGCGCGCCTACGTGCTGGACTCGATGGTCGCCACCGGTGACCTCACCCCGGCCCAGGCCGAGCAGGCCAAGGCCGAGGAGTTGACGCTGAAGCCGACCGCCCAGGCCAACGGCTGCACCGCCGCCCCCGACGGCAGCGACACCGGGTACGGCTTCTTCTGCGACTACCTGCGCGGCTGGTGGCTGACCCAGCCGGCCTTCGGCGACACCGTCGAGGAGCGTGAGCAGGCCCTGCGCCGCGGCGGGTACCGGGTCGTCACCACCCTCGACCCGGAGATCCAGGCCACCGCGCAACGTCAGGCCACCGACGTGTACGACTACGACAACAAGCGGGCGCTGCCGATCGCGGCGGTCGAGCCGGGCACCGGCAAGGTGCTCGCCATGGCGGTGAACCGGCACTACAGCGTCGC
Organism: Micromonospora sp. WMMA1923; assembly: GCF_049179195.1. NCBI lineage: Bacteria > Bacillati > Actinomycetota > Actinomycetes > Micromonosporales > Micromonosporaceae > Micromonospora > Micromonospora sp. WMMA1923. The sequence goes on along the minus strand of NZ_JBMHLZ010000001.1, from coordinate 3,478,172 downwards.
CGCCAACCCCGACGGGCAGGACAACCACCCGAACACGGTCAACCAGCTCGTCGCCGGGGGCGGTGGGGTCGAGGGCTACCAGGCCGGCTCGACGTTCAAGCTCTTCACCATGCTCGCCGCGTTGGAGAACGGCCGTACCCTGTCCACCGGCTTCGACGCGCCCAGCCGGCTGCCGACCCGCTACCCGGCCGACTCCGGTGACGCCGTCTGCGACGGCCGCTGGTGTCCGGCGAACTCCAATCCGTCCTGGATGGACGGGTACCGGATGATGTGGGACGGCTTCGGCCGCTCGGTCAACACCTACTTCGTCTGGCTGGCCGAGCAGGTGGGCCAGGACAAGGTGGTGGAGATGGCCCAGCGCCTCGGCATCACCTTCCGCTCCACCGCCGACGCGAACTTCGCCGAGAACAACGCCGCGGACTGGGGCTCCTTCACCCTCGGCGTGGCCGCCACCACCCCGCTGGACCTGGCCAACGCGTACGCCACCGTGGCCGCCGAGGGGACGTACTGCGCGCCCACGCCGGTGGAGTCGGTGACCGCGCCCGACGGCACCCGGGTGCCGGTCGGCGACCCGTCCTGCCGGCGGGTGCTCGACGCCGACGTGGCCCGCGCCGCCACCGACGCGGCCCGCTGCCCGGTCGGCCAGCAGTCCGCCTTCGGCCAGTGCAACGGCGGTACGGCCACTGCGGTGAACCGGATCCTCGACGGCCGCCCGGTCGCCGGCAAGACCGGCAGCTCCGAGCAGGCCGCCACGGAGAGCTTCGTCGGCTTCACCCCGCAGGTCGCCGTGGCCGGCATCGCCGCCAACCCGGACGACCCGGGCGACTACGTAGGCGCGGCCGTGCAGGCCCGGGTGATCACCGGTGTCGCCGAGGTCATCTCCACCGCCGTGGACGGCCGGGAGGTCCGGCAGTTCACCGCCCCGAGCCGGGACCTGGTCGGCAACCCGACCCGCCCGGCCCCGCCACCGCCGCCGGCCCCCACCGTCGAACCGCAGCGCCCCGAGCCCGCCGACATCCTGCGCTGGCTCCAGGGCCGTCGGGGCTGACCGAATCCTGGGACGGAGTGAACCGAACCGGGCCGCCGATCGTCAGAGAGGGCGCAATCAACCCTCCCGGAGGACGGCGTGAGCAATTCCTGGAACACCGGCGATCTGTCGCTGTCGGACGTGCCACTCCCCGACGACTACCTCGAAGCGAGCCTGGCCGCGTTGACCCCGCAGCAGCGCGAGGTGTTGTTTGGGAGTGCTCTCCCGGATGTGCGGCCCAGTTGGCCCGCCACCCCGGCCGGCTACGGCGACCTCTCCGTCGCGACCTCGGCGCAGCTCAGACCGGGCTTATCCGGAACACATCCGGGCGGCTCGACCACCGGCGATCTGTTGTCACTGGCACGGGGCGTCGACGATCCAGCCTTCGTCGCCGCGCTCGATGAAAAGGGATGGGTTGACCGGGGTCCGTTTCTTGAGATCCTGAAATTGCTCAGAGACGATGAGATCAAGTTTGTGGCCGCACAGATTACCGATGCCCGATCGATTCTTAACTCGCACGCGGTGCCGCAAGGTGCTCGGGAGAGCGTGTTGAGGTGGGCGAAGGACGGCGTCCCGGCCCGCGTGATCGAAGTATGCCCCGAGTTGTATCGTGCGCTGAACGAGAAGTCTGCTGGCTCCTACTTCCCCAGCCGGACGTGGGTTTACCAGGACCGGAAAGCGGCTGAGGTCCTCAGGAAAGACATTCAAGAACATCCACATACCTCTCGTGGCGCGCGCAAAAGAATCCGTCATGGCGGTACCGCTGCGCTGGGTGACGCGCAGTTCCAGGTTTTCTATGAGAACCCGGAGCAGCAGAAGTATCTTGCCTCCGGGATGAACAAGGTGAGATTCGCTGCCTTCAGCCAGGCCTACGAGCGTGAGTTGGCCCGGACGGCACCGGGACCGAGCGGGACGCAGAGCTTGGCAGCTTCGGCGACCCTGCCGTACGGCGGCCAGGGGGCTTTCGGCCCGCAGTTCCCGGGCGGCCGACCGCAGGGCCGGGGAGGCCCCTGAGGCCGGCATCCAGGCTGCACATTCCTGGTTGTAGTGAGCTCGGGCGGGTGGGTGGGGACAACATCCTGGATTCTGTGGAAAATCTGTGACAGAGGTGTCCCCCTGGTGCTAGGGAGGCGTCACAACTGGCAGCTGTGTGAGGCTCGGGACGGGTGCCGACGCGGGTACCGGACCGCATGACTGCCACAGGTCGGGGTCACGCCACGAGAACGACCAGAGGCCGTAGATGTCGAAGGTCGGCAGCAACCCCGACGGTACGCCGATCGTCCAACTCCCTCCGCACTACCGCGTCGCCGGCCTCGCCGACCTTCTCGGCGTACGCCCCGAGCACCTGACCCGCCTCGACCAACCTGGCGGATACCCCCTCGACCAGCACCTGCTCGACGGCACGGTCACCGACGCAGGCGACGCTTCGGGTGGTGGTTCGGGTGGTTCTTCGTTCGGTGGTTCGTTCGGTGGTTCGGGTGGTGGTTCGTTCGGCGACGGGCCGGCCCAGCGGTACGTGGCCCGGGCCGCCCGCTCCACCCCCGGTGCCCGGCTGTTCGTGCTGGCCCAGCCACCGGCGGCACCCCCGGTGGTGGAGCTGATCCGCCTCGCCGTCGGGCTCGACCTCGCCGTCACCGTCGTCGCCTGCGACCACCGGCACGACGCCGCCGACCCGACCCGACTCCACGGCGTACGCTGGCGCGTCGACGTCACCGGCCCTGCGGCCGAGGTCGACCTACGTCAGCCCTGGTGGCCCAGCCTGGAGGCGGCTGCTACGGACTGCCTCGCCCACCTCGGGTCGGCGGTACGGCAGGCCCTGCCGACCTCCCCACACCGGCCGCTGCCCGCCCCCACCTGGCCTGCCGATCCGGACCTGCCGTCCACCCCCACCGGCCCGATGCCCCCAACGCCGGAGCTTGCGGGGGCGGTGCGGGAGGGGCGGCTGTGAGAGGGGAAGCCTTCTATACCGAAAGCGTTAACAGGGGGCCCTTCCTTACGTCCGGCGGGGGCGGTAGGTGGCGAGGGTGGAGGGGATGCCGCGGCGGATGATGCCGGCGCGGTCGGCGTCGCCGCTCAGGACCGCCCTGGCGGTCTTGCGGGCCTGGTCGAGGGTGAAGTGTGGGGGGAGCATCAGTTCGGCGGGGTCCACCATGGCGTTGATGACGACCGGGCGGTCGGCGGTGAGGACCCGGTGCCACAGGCCGGCCACCTGGTCGGGGGAGTCGACGAGTTCGCCGTGCAGCCCCAGCACCTCCGCCCACCGGTGGTACGCCACGTCGGGCAGGTCCTGACTGGCCGGGTACTTCGGGGTGCCCTCGGTGGAGCGCTGCTCCCAGCTGACGAAGGCCAGGTCGCGGTTGTTCAGCACCAGCACCACGAACCGGGGGTCGGACCACCGACGCCAGTACTTCGCCACCGTGATCAGCTCGTTGACCCCGTTCATCTGCATCGCGCCGTCGCCGAGCAGCGCGACGACCGGGCGGTCCGGGTGGGCGAACTTCGCCGAGATCGCGTACGGCATCCCGCCGCCCATCGACAGCAGGGTCCCCGACAGGCTGGCCAGCATCGGCGGGCGGACCTGGAGGTGCCGGGCGTACCAGGCGGTGGCGGTGCCGCAGTCGACCGCGAGCATCACGTCGTCGGGCAGTACGTCGTTCAGGGTGCTGAAGAGCAGTTGCGGGTTGACCGGGTCGGCGGCCTGCCCGGCCAGGTCCCGCTGGGCGGCCCGCCATGCCGAGGTGGAGCGGGCGATGGTCTCCCGCCACCGGGTCGGCCCCGGCTGGTCGCCGAGCTGGTCGAGGAGGGCCCGCAGCGTCGGCCCGGCGTCACCGGTCAGGTTGACCTCGGTCGGGTAGCGCAGCCCCATCCGGGTGCCGTCCACGTCGATCTGCACCGCGCGGGCCTGCCCCTGCGGCGGATAGAACTCCGAGTAGGGCATGTTGCTGCCGACGATCAGCAGCCGGTCGCACTCCTTCATCAGCTGCCAGCTCGGGCGGGTGCCGAGCAGCCCGATCGCCCCGGTCACCCAGGGTTCGCGGTGGTCGACGGCGGCGTAACCGAGCAACGCCACGGCCACCCCGGCGCCGAGCCGGTCGGCGATCGCGCGTACCTCCTCCTCGGCGCCGAGGGCACCCTGGCCGACCAGCATCGCCACCTTCTCACCGCCGCGCAGCACCTCGGCCGCCCGCCGCAGGTCGGCCGCCGGTGGCACGGTGCTGGCGCTGCTCGGCACGGCGCTGGTGTGGTAGTAGCCGTGCGCGTGCGGCGGGTCCGGCACCGCCGGTTCGTCCTGCACGTCCAACGGCAGCACCAGGGCGGTCACGGTACGCCGGGCCAGCGCCGTGCGGCAGGCCCGGTCCACCAGGTGCCGTACCTGTGAGGGGTGGTCGAGCTGGGCCAGGAAGTCCGCGGCCACGTCCTTGTAGAGGGCGAGCAGGTCGACCTCCTGGTAGTAGCCGCCGCCCTCGGCGGTCAACGCGGTGTTGCCGACCAGCGCCACCACCGGCTGGTGGTCGAGTTTGGCGTCGTACAGGCCGTTGAGCAGGTGGATCGCGCCCGGTCCGCTGGTGGCCAGGGCGCAGCCGAGCGGGCCGCCGCCGTACTTGACGTGGGCGCTGGCGGCGAAGCCGGCGGTCTCCTCGTGGCGTACCTGGACGAACTCCACCCGGTCGCCGGCCCGCTGCAACGCCGAGGTCATGCCGTTGATGCCGTCCCCGGGATAGCCGAAGTACCGGTGCACGCCCCACTGCGCCAGCCGGGCCACGATGTGGTCGGCGACCGTCGCACCGTCGGGTAGCCGGCCGGCACCGGCCGCGCCGTCGGATGGTTGGCCGGCACCGGCCGCGCCGTCGTCCGCTGCGCCCACGGTGTCCGCCCTCCGCCTCGGCTGCCTGTCGCCGGCACCTTCCCCGCCCACGGCCGGAGAAACCCCGATTCCGGCCCCTGACCCGCCGGGCACATCGGCCGCCCCCGGTCGCATCGCCACCCCGGTCGCATCGCCGCCCCGACCGCCACCGCCCCGTGGACAGGGCAGCCGGGTCCGGCAGAATCGTCGCCGTGCCCGTCCACGAGATCACCGACCCCGACGACGACCGGATCGCCGACTACCGCGCCCTGACCGACGTCGAGCTGCGTACCCGGTGGGAGCCCCCGCACGGGCTGTTCATCGCCGAGGGGGAGCTGGTGCTGCGGCGGGCGCTGCGGGCCGGCTACCCGCCCCGGTCGTTCCTGGTCGACGCCAAACGGGCCGACCAGCTCGCCGACCTCGACACCGGGGACGCCCCGGTCTACGCGGCCACCCCGGACGTGCTGCAGCAGGCGACCGGCTTCCACGTACACCGGGGGGTGCTGGCCTCGTTCCACCGCCGGCCGCTGCCGGACGTCGCGCAGGTGCTCACCGACGCCCGCCGGGTGGTGATCCTCGAAGACGTGAACAACCACACCAACCTCGGCGCGATCTTCCGGGCGGTGGCGGCGCTGGGCGTGGACGCGGTACTGCTCTCCCCGTCCTGCGCCGATCCGCTGTACCGGCGCAGCGTACGGGTCAGCATGGGGGAGGTCTTCGCGGTGCCGTACGCCCGGTTGGCGCCCTGGCCGGAGGCGCTGACCGAGGTACGCGCGGCCGGCTTCACCGTGCTGGCGATGACCCCGGCCGACGACGCGGTGCCGATCCAGCGGCTCACCGCCGACCAGCGGGAGCGGACGGCGCTGCTGTTCGGGGCGGAGGGGGCCGGACTGACCGGGGCGGCGATGGCCGCCAGTGACGTCCGGACGGTGATCCCGATGCGCCGCGGCGTCGACTCGCTCAACGTGGCCGCCGCGACGGCGGTCGCCTGCTGGGAGCTAACCCGCGCCGACCCCCTGTAAGGAAGGGCCCCTTCTTAACGCTTTCGGTATAGCGGGGCACCCCTCTCACCCACCGGCGGGCTCGTGGCGCGCGACGAGTGGCAGGCGGCGGTGGCGGGTGCCGAGGAGCGAGTGGCACGTGGCGGGTGGCGGGTGGCGGGTGGCCGAGGGGCGGGTGCCGAGGGGCGGATGGCGGGTGCCGAGTGGCGCAAGCGAGCGAGGTGGCGGGGCCTCAACTGGTGGTGAGGTGCTGGCCGGTCGCGGGCAGCCCGTCGGCCGGCGGGGCGTCGTCGATGCGGATGCCGGTGAACCGCAGCGGCAGGCCTCGGGCGCTCGTCGCCTCAGCGCGGTCCATCAGTTGGGCGTGTACGTGGGGTTCGCTGCTGTTGCCGGAGTTGCCGCACCGCCCGACCGGCTGCCCGGCCTCGACGCGGTCGCCGACGCGCACCAGCGCGGAGCCCCGGGCCAGGTGGGCGACGAGGGCGAAGCAGCCGTCCCCGGCGTCGACGACGATGTGGTTGCCGAGCACCTGACGGGTGCCGGCGATGTCGCGCAGCGCGCCCTCGACGTACAGGTAGAGCAACGACCAGACCCGGGTACGGCTGCGGTGGTCGCGAGCACCGTCGGTGACCCGCACGACGGTGCCGGTCACCATGGCCAGCACCGGCTGGCCGAAGCCGGGATAGTCGCTGGCCGGCCGCATCCCCGGCCCCTCACCCGGCACCGGCCGGGTGGAGGGTGCGCCGGGTAGGGGGTCGTGGATCAGGTCGATCGCGTACGCCTGGCCGTAGCTGCGGGTGCCGTGGCTGGGTACCCGGCTGGCCGGGCTGTTCAGGGCCAGCCACCGACCGGCGACCGGGGGATGGACGTCCCGTACCGATGCGGTCGAGTCGCCGACGGGCAGGAAGATCCCGGCGGCACCGGGCAGCCCGACGCCGGTGCCGGTGAACAGGGCGATCTCGAAGACCGTTCCCGCACCCGGCCAGCTCCAGATGATCAACATTGCCACTACGGCCAGCCCCAGCCCGCCGACGAGCAGGCGACGGGCGGCGCGTTGCAGTGACTCGATCATCGTGGACACGGGGACCAATCTACGAAGACGGGGCAACCAGGGCGAGCCGGGTGCCGGCCCGCGGCGTACGCGGGCGCGGGGTTTACAGCTCGCGGCGTACATGAGTGTGTGTTCAAGGGCTCGCGGCGTACGGCGAGCGCCGGGGGTATCCGACGTCAGATCACGGAGGGTAGCGTGTCGCCCGTGTTTCCTACCGTCCGTGAGGTGCTCGCGCTGTCGTCGGTGCGGCACGGTGCCCCTCGGCTGGTCGCCGGGGAGGCCGGGCTGGACCGCCCGGTGCGGTGGGTGCACGTGACCGAGGTACCGGACATCGCCCCCGAGCTCGGCGGTGGCGAACTGGTGCTGACCACCGGCATCGGGCTGCCCGGTGCCGACGCCGGCCTGCGCGCCTTCGTCGACGCGCTGGTCGACGTCGGTGTCTCCGGTCTCGTGGTGGAGCTCGGCCGGCGGTACGTCGAGGGGACGCCGCGGGCGATGGTGGCGGCGGCGCAGCGGCGTGGGCTGCCCCTGGTCGAGTTGCGCCGGGCCACGCCGTTCGTGCGGATCACCGAGGCGGTGCACGCGCTGATCGTGGACGCCCAGCTCACCGAGCTGCGGGCCACCGAGGAGATCCACCAGCGGTTCACCGAGCTGAGTGTGGAGGGGGCCGGGCCGGGGGAGGTGCTCCGGCAGGCCGCCGAGCTCTCCGGCTGCCCGGTGGTGCTGGAGAACCTTTCCCGCCAGGTGCTCGGGTACGACCCGGCGGGGGAGGACGCGGAGCCGTTGCTGGCCGGTTGGGAGCAGCACTCGCGGCGGATCCGGCCGGCCGGGCGGACGGCGTACGACCCGGACAACGGCTGGTTGGTGACCATTGTCGGCGCTCGGGGGCAGGACTGGGGTCGGCTGCTGCTGCGCTGGCCGGCCGCGGGCACCACCATCGCCGCCGGTGGTGCGGGTGGCCGAGTCGACCAGCTGCCGCCGAACCGGTTGACCATCCTGGTCGAGCGGGCCGCCTCCACCCTGGCGTTGGGCCGGCTGATCCAGCGGGACGCCGAGGGCCTGGAACGACAGATCCACCGTACGCTGCTCACCGCGTTGCTGGAGCACTCCCTGCCGGTGGACGAGGTGGCGCTGCGCGCCCGGGCGCTCGGTGTGGTGCTGGAGCGTCGGCACCTGGTGGGCGTGGTGGTCCGTCCCCGGGGCGACGGACCGGCGGGCACCGGCGACGCCGCGTCCTGGGCCGGCAACGGTGTCGCCCCCCGGGAGGCCGGCGCGATCGGCTGGCCGGGCGTCGGCGGTTGGCCGGGCACCGGCGCCGTGGGCGGGCCGGGCGGCACCGGCGTCGTGGGTGGGCCGGTCGGCGTCGGCGTCGTGGGCGGGCCCGGCACTGACGTCACCGGTGGGCCCCGGCCGGATGCCGGGGCGGCCCGGTTACGGGATCTGGCCGAGGCGGTCGGGCAGGCGTTGCGCGAGACCAGGCTGGTCGGGCTGTACAGCGCGGTGGACGAGCAGGCGGTCGGGGTGCTGCTGGCGCTGCCCGACCCGGCGGCCGAGGAGCGGGCGCTCACCGCGTTCGCTGCCGCGCTGCGCCGCCTCCGACCCGACCCCGCGCCGCCGCCCCCGGCCGGTCCGCTGCCCCGCCAACGTGCCCCGCTGGCTGCGGGGTCGGAGCGGTCGGCCCCGCCGGCTCCCGGTCCCGAGCGGCCTGGTCCGGCGGCTCCCGGTCCCGAGCGGTCGGGCCCGCCGGCTCCCGGCCCCGAGCGGCCTGGTCCGGCGGCTCCCAGGGCCGACCGGGTGGCGGTGCCGGCCGGTTCCGCCGCCCTGATCGTGGCCGTCGGGGCGGGGGTGGCGAGTCTGCGGCAGGCGCGGCACTCGCTGGTGGAGGCCCGGCAGGTCGCCGACGCCGCCCGCCGGGACCGCCGGGACCTGCCGATCTTCCGGTTGCCGCACATCGGGCTGGCCGGGCTGCTGCACCTGCTGCGGGAGGAACCCCGGGTGCAGACCTTCGTCGAGCGGGAACTCGCCGCGCTGCTGGCCCATGACGCCCGGCACCCCCGGGACCAGTTGGTGGACACCCTGCGGGCGTACCTGGAGCAGGGCCGCAACAAGTCGGCGGCGGCCGCCGCGGCGCATCTGTCCCGGCCGGCGTTCTACGAGCGGCTGGCCCGGATCAGCCGCATTCTCGACGTGGACCTCGACTCGGTCCAGGTGTGCCTGTCGTTGCACGTGGCGCTGCTCGCGTTGGACGCGGTCCGCCGCAGCTGAGCAGGGCGTTTGTTGCTGGCGGATTAATTTCGCCCGGCGAGGTAACGGTCGGATAACGGGATCTTCCCAAGAGGTTTCACGTTCGCATAGCGTGCCCCTCGAAGGCAGGAGGTCAGACCTCCATCCTCATGCCTCCGAGTGGACCGAGGTGAGCTGGTTGGTGCAGGACGTAGCCCCCCGATACGACGGATACCGGTCGTTCGACTACCTGGAGCCGCGGGTCGACTACAAGGTCTTCGACCTGGCCCCGCAGCTGGGCCGGGTGCCGGCGCACGACCTGGGTCTGACCGAGGCGCAGCGGCAGCGGGTCAGCCGGCTGCTCACCGAGCAGTTCGCGATCTCGCTGCACGAGCACCCGAAGATCCTGCCGGCCGACGTCACCCAGCTGCGTGACTACAACCGCACCGGCCGCAACTCCTTCGGCTTCGAGGGCCTGGCCCGCTCGGGGATGACCGCGGTCTTCGACAACTTCATGAACGGCACCGGCTGCGTCACCAGCGAGCACGCCTGGAAGTGGGACGACGTCATCTACGACATCGGCCTGCGCTTCGCCGACGTGGCCAAGCAGGACTACGTGGTGGTGGCCACCACCCTGGAGGAGATCTTCACCGCCAAGCGCAACGGCCAGCTCGCCCTGGTGGCCGGGCTGGAGGCGGCCACGATGATCGAGAACGAGCTGGACCGGATCGACATCCTGTACGGCTTCGGCGTCCGGCAGATGGGCATCGCCTACAGCCAGGCCAACATGCTCGGCTCCGGGCTCTCCGAGGTCACCGACGGTGGGCTCACCCACTTCGGCCGCCGGGCGGTGACCCGGATGAACAAGCTGGGCATCGCCATCGACGTCTCGCACTCCGGGGACCAGACGTCCCTGGACGTGATCGAGGCGTCCCGGGTACCGGTCTTCATCACCCACGCCGGGGCCCGCAGCGTCTGGAACACCCCCCGGATGAAGTCCGACGAGACGATCCGGGCCTGTGCCGAGCGGGGAGGGGTGATCGGCATCGAGGCCGCTCCGCACACCACCCTGTCGGCCGAGCACCCGCACCACTCGATCGAGTCGGTGATGGACCACTTCACCTACTGCGTCGACCTGGTCGGCATCGACCACGTCGCGTTCGGCCCGGACACCAACTTCGGTGACCACGTCGGACTGCACGACAGCTTCACCCAGCACCTGGCGATCGGGCAGGCCCACGGCGCGGTGGACCACCCCCGGGTGCCGTACGTCTCCGGCATGGAGAACCCGGCGGAGTGCTTCAGCAACATCGTCGGCTGGCTGGTAGCGCACGACTACTCCGATGACGAGATCGCCAAGGTCATCGGCGGCAACATCATTCGCGTACTTCGGGAGGTCTGGTGACCATGTCCAACATCCGTCGGCCCGGCCGTTGGCGGGTCGCCGTCGCGGTCGGCGCGGCCGCCGCGCTGGCGCTGTCCGGCTGCGGTCTCAACGAGGGCAACGACTCCGGTGGGAACACCTCGGGCGGTGACACGGTGCTGCGCATCGGCACCACCACCGACGTGTCCAACTTCAACCCGCTGCAGTCGCTGAGCAAGACCGACTCCTGGATCCTCAACGCGATGTACCCGCACCTGCTGCGCATCGACGAGAACGCGCAGAAGGCACCGGAGCTGGCCAAGGACTACGGGTACGAGGACGACGGCAAGACCGCCGTGTTCAACCTGCGGGACGACTTCCAGTGGACCGACGGCAAGCCGGTGACCGCCGAGGACGTCAAGTTCAGCGCCGAGAAGATCATGGAATACAAGCTCGGCAACGTGGCCGCCAAGCTGACCTGGGTCGAGTCGATCGAGGCCCCGGACGCCACCACGGTGAAGTTCAAGCTCTCCCAGCCGTACGCGCCGTTCGCCGAGGGCGTCGGCTTCTGGATGTCCATCGTCCCGAAGCACGTCTTCGAGAACGCCGGTGACCTGTCGAAGTTCGCCAACGACTCGGACTGGGTCGGCGCCGGACCGTTCGTGCTGGACAGCTCCACCAAGGGCCAGCGGTACGTGATGAAGCGCAACGACAACTACCCGCTGGCCCCCGGCGGCAAGCCCGCGATCAGCCAGGTCGAGTACCGGGTCTACCCGGACGTCAACACGATGATGCTGGCCCTGCGCAACGGTGACATCGACCTGATGGGCAACCCGGTGCCGGCGTCGGCGGCGAAGACCTTCGAGAACGACGACAAGATCAAGCTGGAGAAGGTCGGCGCGCTGGGCTTCGCCCACCTGACCTACAACATGACCAACAAGGAGTTGGCCAAGCAGGAGGTCCGGCAGGCGCTGTCGATGTCGGTGGACACCAAGGCCATCATCGACTCGGTGCTGCAGGGCGACGCCCAGCAGATGGCCGGCCCGATCTCGCCGATCTTCGGCGACTACGACAACACCGAGCTGCAGCCGTACCCGTTCGACCCGGAGGGCGCGAAGGCCAAGCTCAGCGCGGCCGGCTACACCGACGGCAACGGCGACGGGTTCTTCGACGCGCTCTCCTTCGGGGTGGCCTGCGACCAGTCCAACGCCAACATCACCCGGGTGGTGCAGCTGTTCCGGGAGAGCGCCGCCAAGGCCGGCATCAAGCTGGAGAACGAGTGCGTCGAGCGCAACACCTTCCTGGCCCGCACCAAGAGCGGTGAGTACGACATCGACGCCTCCCAGTGGGGGGTCTTCGACAACCCGATGGACCAGCTGCGCAGCACCTACCTGTCCAGCAACCCGGGTGGCATCAACTACAACCTGCTCAAGTCCGACGAGATGGACCGGCTGATCAACGACGCGGCGGCCACCACCGACCAGGCGGCCTTCGCCGAGAAGATCAAGAACATCGACAAGGTGGTCCACGAGCAGGCGTACCTGACCCCGCTGTACGTGGAGAACTTCCAGTTCGCCTACAACGCCAGCAAGTTCACCGGCTTCGTCGCGTCGCCGTCGGACCTGCTCGGCATGGTCACCGCGTACTCGCTGGCCCAGGTCAAGCCGGTCGGCTGAGCCGACCCACCGTAGAGAAGGGAGGGGGTTCCCGTGGCACGCTTCGTGCTCAGCCGGGCGGTCAAGGCCGTCCTGACCGTCTGGATCGCGATCACCGCGACGTTCTTCCTGCTCCGGCTGCTGCCCGGGGACCCCACGACCCTGATGGTCGAGGGGGACATGACCCCCGAGATGCAGGAGGCGCTGCTGCGCACCTACGGCCTGGACCGGCCACTGTGGGAGCAGTACGTGTCGTACCTGCGGGAGTTGACCCAGGGCAACTTCGGCATCTCGTTCCGGCAGATCCAACCGGTCACCGACATCCTGGTCGAACGGCTGCCGTGGACCCTGCTGCTGGCCGGTACGGCGTTCCTGGTGACCATCGCCGTGGGCATCCCGATCGGGGTGTACGCGGCGGTGCACCGGGGCCGCTGGCCGGACAAGATCCTGCAGGCCGCCGGGATCGGCGGGCACGCCCTGTTCGTGCCGAGCGTGGCGATGCTGCTGCTGGTCTACCTCGGCGCGCAGGCGGGCTGGTTCCCGATCGGCGGGGCGATCGACCCCGACACCCGGGGCCTGGGCGCCTACCTGAGCCTGGCGCACCACCTGGTGCTGCCGGTGGCCTCGCTGGTGCTGGTGCAGCTCGGTCCGTACGCGTTGACCCTGCGGACCAACATGATCGAGGTCCTCGGCGAGGACTACATCCGGGCCGCCCGCGCCCGGGGGCTCTCCACCCGGCGTCGGGTGTGGAAACACGGGCTGCGCAACGCGATCCTGCCCGCGCTGACCCTGATGGGCCTGCAACTGGGCACCCTGGTCGGCGGCGCGGTGCTCACCGAGACGGTCTTCGCCTACCCCGGTGTCGGGCGGCTGATCTTCGAGGCGGTCGGTCAGCGCGACTATCCGGTGCTGCAGGGCGCGTTCATCATGCTCGCGGTCACCGTGGTGGTCGCCAACACCCTGACCGACCTGCTCTACGCCGTACTCAACCCCCGGATCCGGTTGTGATCCTCCGATTCCCGGCCGGGGCCCGGCGGCCGGACCCGGCCCGGCACCGGCCGGCCGGCGCACCGGGCCCCGGCCGTCCAGCCCTGACGGCCGTCGTCGACGGAAGGAGAGTCCGGTGAGCGCTCCGGTGCTGACCGAGCAGACGGTGCCGCCCACCGAGCCCCAGGTCGGGGCCACCCGGGCGGCCTGGCGGAACTGGCTGCGCCAGCCGTCGGCGCTGCTGTCGATGCTGGTGCTGGCGGTGATGGTGCTACTGGCCGTCTTCGCGCCGCTGATCGCCGACGAGCCCAGCGGGACCAGCGCCGAGGTGTTGCAACCGCCCTCGGGCGGGCACTGGTTCGGCACCGACGACCTCGGGCAGGACATCTTCGCCCAGGTGGTCTGGGGCACCCGGACCAGTCTGGTGATCGGGGTGGCCGCCTCGCTGATCGCCCTGCTGCTCGGTACCGCGATCGGGCTGGCCTCGGCGTACGTGCGGGGGGTCGACGCGGTGGGCACGGTGGTCACCGACGTGATGCTGGCGCTGCCCACCCTGCCGCTGATGATCATGCTGGCGGCGGTGGTGAGCCCGAGCGTGGTGACCCTGACGATCATCATCGGGGTCTTCGCCTGGCCCGAGGTGGCCCGGCTGATCAGGTCGCAGGGCCTGGTGGTGACCGCGATGCCCTACATCGACGGGGCCCGGGTGCTCGGGGCCAGCGGCTGGCGGATCGTGACCCGGGAGATCCTGCCGGCGGTGATCCCGCTGATGGTGGTCAGCGTGCTGCTGACCGCCTCCCGGGCGGTGATCTCCGAGGCCGGGCTGAGCTTCCTCGGCCTCGGCGACCCGGACGCCTGGTCCTGGGGGCGGATCCTGCTCAACGCCCAGCGCAGCGGCGTGGTCGCCATCGCCTGGTGGCAGACGCTCTTCCCGTCGCTGGCGATCCTGTTCCTGGTGCTCTCCGCCACGGTGGCCGGCATGCGCTTCAACGACACCCGTGACCCCCGACGCAACGGAGGCTGACCCGTGCGGCTGCCCGACAGTTTCTACTCGACCGTGCGTGCCCGGCTGACCGAGGCGCTGCACCACCGTGAGCTGGACGGTTTCCTGGCCAGCTCCCCGGCGGACGTCGCCTTCCTCAGCGGGTTCTTCTACATCGCCACCGAACGGCCGGTCTACCTCTGGATGCCGGCCGAGGGCGACCCGCTGCTGGTCCTGCCGCACCTGGACGTCGAGTACGCCGCCCAGCAGGGCGTCACGATCGACACGGTCAGCTATCCCGAGTTCCCCGGGGTGGTCACCGCCGAGCAGACCCTGGCCGCCGCGCTCTCCGGTCGCCGTACCCGGCGGGTCGGGTTCGGTGCCGGGCTCACCGTCGGCACCCTGGCCAAGCTCGACGCCGCCCTGCCCAACACCGAGCTGGTGGTCACCGACGCGGTGGCCCAGCTGCGGCTGCGCAAGTTTCCCGAGGAGATCCCGCTGCACGAGGCGGCGGCCCGGATCTGCGACGAGATGCTCGCCGCCGGCCGGGAGCTGATCACCGAGGCGCTGCGCGCCGGCCGGGAGCTGCCGCGCGAGGACGAGATCGCCCGGCACGTCATCGGGTACGGCACCGACCGGATGTACGCCGACTACGACCTGGTCGTCTACACCACCAAGCTGGCCGGTGGCCTGGTTTACGCCGGTCCCAACTCGGCGCTGCCGCACGGGCTGCCCACCCGGCGTCGGGTCCAGCCCGGCGACACCCTGATTCTCTCCCTCGGCGCGGCGGTGGCCAGCCGGTTCGTGGAGAGCGAGCGGACCTTCGTGATCGGTGAGCCCACCGCCGAGCAGCGCCGCTACTACGAGGCCGACCGGGAGGCCCAGCAGGTAGGCACCGAGGCGATGCTGGTCGGCCGGACCTGCGCCGAGGTGAACCGGACCTGCCTGGACGTGCTGCGCGGGCACGGCCTGGGTGAGTACATCCGGCACCGGCAGGGCCACGGCATCGGGTTGCAGAACCACGAGCCGCCCTGGGTGTCCGACGGCGACGACACGGTGCTGGCCGACGGGATGCTGCTCTCCAGCGAGCCCGGCGTCTACGTGCCCGGCCACGCCGGCTACCGGATCTCCGACACCGTCCTGGTCACCGACGCCGGCCCGCGCCGGCTGACCAGCTACCCCCGCGACCTGGAAGCCAACATCATCGAGGGAGTCCGATGAAGATCAACGGTGCCGAGCTGGTGGTCGAGGCGTTCGGCCCCGAGGACGCCCCGGCCATGATCGTCCACCACGGCGCGCCCGGCCTCGGCTCCCGCAGCGAGCCGAAGCGCTCCTTCGGGCCGTTCGCCGACCGGATGCGGGTCATCGTCTTCGACGCCCGGGGCTCCGGGGAGTCCAGCGACGACGAGCCCTTCACCCACGAGCAGTGGGTCGCCGACGTCGACGCCATCCGGGAGCACTTCGGCTACGAGAAGATCGTCATGGCCGGCGGCTCGTACGGCGGGTTCATCGCCCTGGAGTACGCGATCGCCCACCCCGACCGGGTCTGCGCGCTGATCCTGCGGGACACCGCCGCCGACACCGCCCACGACCACCTCGCCGTGGAACGGGCCCGCAGCACCGACCGGACGGTGATCCCGCAGTGGGCCGTCGACCGGATCGGCACCGGCCGGTTCGAGAGCAACGACCAGCTGCGCGACTACTGGCAGGCGATCCTGCCGCTCTACGACCACCAGCACGACCCGGCCAAGGACGCCGCCCGGCTGGCCGCCACCCGGTTCCACTACCGGACCCACAACGCGGCCTTCGGGCAGAACATGCCGGGCTACGACCTGAAGCCGAAGCTGCCCGGCATCGCCTGCCCGACCCTGGTCACCGTGGGCCGCCACGACTGGCGTACCCCGGTGGAGGCCTCCCAGGTCATCGCCGACCTGGTGCCGGACGCCCGGCTGGTGGTCTTCGAGCACTCCGGGCACAGCCCGCAGCTGGAGGAGCCCGAGCGGTTCCAGCAGGTGGTGCGGGACTTCCTCGACGAGGCCGGGATCCGCTGATGGACCCGCTGCTTCAGGTCACCGACCTGCGGGTGTCCTTCCCCGGCGGGAGCGGGCCGGTGCACGCGGTCAACGGGGTGTCGCTGACCCTGACCGCCGGCCGGACCCTGGCCGTGCTCGGCGAGTCCGGCTCCGGCAAGAGCGTCACCGCCCAGGCGGTGATGGGCATCCTCGACGTACCGCCGGCCAGGGTGGCCGGCTCGGTCACCCTGCGCGGACGGGAGCTGCTCACCCTGTCCCCACGGGACCGGGACCGGGTGAGCGGCGAGGAGATCGGGATGGTCTTCCAGGACGCGATGGCCGCGCTCAACCCGGTCTTCACCGTCGGTGACCAGCTCACCGAGCTGCTGCGGGTCCGCCGTGGGCTGTCCCGCGCCGACGCCCGCCGCCGCGCGGTGGAACTGCTCGACCGGGTACGCATCCCGGCCGCCACCGACCGGGTCAAGGACTACCCGCACCAGTTCTCCGGCGGGATGCGCCAGCGGGTGATGATCGCCCTGGCCATCGCCCTGGAACCGGCGGTGCTGATCGCCGACGAGCCCACCACCGCGCTGGACGTCACCGTGCAGGCGCAGGTGATGGAGCTGATCGCGGAGATCCAGCGGGACAGCGGGATGGCCCTGCTGCTGATCACCCACGACCTCGGGGTGGTCGCCGAGGTCGCCGACGACGTGGCGGTGATGTACGCCGGCCGGATCGTCGAACGGGGCACCGTCGAGCAGATCTTCGACGGGCCGGCGCACCCGTACACCGAGGGGCTGCTCGCCTCGATGCCCCGGGTGGACCGCACCGACGAGCAGCTGTACGCCATCCCGGGCGCACCGCCGAACCCGGCCCGGCTGCCGTCCGGCTGCCCGTTCCACCTGCGCTGTCACCGGGTCACCGACGAGTGCCGGACGACGCTGCCCGCCCTGGAGGCGCTGCCCGCCGGCCGGGCCAGCGCCTGCCACCACCGCACGGAGGTGCTGCATGCCACCCAGCGATGACGTCGTGCTGCGGGTCGAGGACCTGGTCAAGCACTTCCCGTTGAAGCGACGCGGCTCGCTGCGCGCCGGCGGGGTGGTCAAGGCCGTCGACGGGGTCAGCTTCACGCTGCGCCGCGGCGAGACCCTCGGAGTGGTCGGCGAGTCCGGCTGCGGCAAGAGCACCCTGGCCCGGACCCTGGTCGGGCTGGAGAAGCCGACCTCCGGCGCGGTGCGCTTCGGCGACTCGACGGTGCACACCGCCCGGGGCCGGGAGCTGCGGGAGCTGCGCCGCCGGATCCAGATCGTGCTGCAGGACCCGTACACCTCGCTCAACCCGCGCCGCTCGGTCCGGGAGATCCTGCTCCAGCCCTTCGAGATCCACCCGGACGTGCTGCCCAAGGCCCGCCGGCTGGACCGGATCAGGGAGCTGCTCGACCTGGTCGGCCTGGACGCCAGCCTGCACCTGGACCGCTACCCGCACCAGTTCTCCGGCGGCCAGCGCCAGCGCATCGGCATCGCCCGCGCACTGGCCCTGCAACCCGACGTGGTGGTCTGCGACGAGCCGGTCTCCGCGCTGGACGTCTCGGTCCAGGCCCAGGTGGTCAACCTGCTGGAGCGGCTGCAGAAGGAACTGGGCGTGGCGTACGTCTTCATCGCCCACGACCTGTCGGTGATCCGGCACATCTCCGACCGGGTCGCCGTGATGTACCTGGGCAAGCTGGTCGAGAGCGGTCCCGGGGCCGGGCTGTACGACACGCCCCGGCACCCGTACACCAAGGCGCTGCTGTCGGCGGTGCCGGTGCCCGAGCCGGGCCGGCGGGCCCAGCGGCAGCGGATCCTGCTCGCCGGTGACCCGCCCAGCCCGGTCGACCCGCCCTCGGGCTGCCGGTTCCGCACCCGCTGCTGGCAGGCCACCGACACCTGCGCCACCGAGGAGCCACCCCTGGCGGGGCCGGACCATCCGGTCGCCTGCCACTACCCGCTGGCCGCCTGACGCGCCGGCACCGTCGACGAAGGAGAGACCATCGTGCTGCAAGAACCCGCGCCGCGGTACCAGGGCCACAAGTCCTACGAGTACCTGGAGCCGCACTCGGACTACCGGGTGTTCGCCCTGGCGCCGGAGCTCGGTCGGGTGCCCGAACACGACCTCGGCCTGACCGACGCCCAACGGCAGCGGGTGACCCGGCTGCTCACCGAGCACGTCGCGATCTCACTACACGAGCATCCGGTGATCCTGCCGGAGGACGTCCGGGAGCTGCGGGCGTACAACCGCACCGCCCGCCAGCGCACCGGGTACGAGGGGTTGTCCCGCTCCGGGCTGACCGCCGTGTTCGACAACTTCATGGCCGGGGCGTCCTGCGTCACCAGCGAGAACGGCTGGAAGTGGAACGACCTGGTCTACGCCGTCGGGATGCGGCTCTCCGACGTCTACCAGCAGGACTACGTCACCCTGGCCACCAGTCTGGCCGACATCCACGCCGCCAAGCGGGACGGCCGGCTGGCCCTGGTCGCCGGCCTGGAGTGCAGCAGCCCGATCGAGAACGAACTGGACCGCATCGACATCCTCTACGGCTTCGGCATCCGGCAGCTCGGCATCGCCTACAGCCAGGCCAACATGCTCGGCGGCGGCCTGTCCGAGCGCAACGACGGTGGGCTGACCCACTTCGGTCGCCGCGCGGTGGACCGGATGAACAAGCTCGGCATCGCCATCGACATCTCCCACTCCGGCGACCGCACCTGCCTGGACACCATCGAGGCGTCCCGGGTGCCGGTCTTCATCACCCACGCCGGAGCCCGCTCGGTCTGGGACACCGCCCGGATGAAGCCGGACGAGGTGATCCGGGCCTGTGCCGAGCGGGGTGGGGTGATCGGCATCGAGGCCGCACCGCACACCACGCTGTCGGAGAAGCACCCGCACCACTCGATCGAGTCGGTGATGGACCACTTCACGTACTGCGTCGACCTGGTCGGCATCGACCACGTCACCTTCGGCCCGGACACCATGTTCGGCGACCACGTCGGGGTGCACGACACGTACGCCGCGAACTACGCCCACGACGCCGGCAACCGGCCGGAGCACCCCCGGGTGGAGTACGTGTCCGGAGTGGAGAACCCCGCCGAGGCGTTCAACAGCATCGTCGGCTGGCTGGTCGCACACGACTACTCCGACGACGAGATCGCCAAGGTGATCGGCGGCAACACGGTCCGGGTACTGGAGCAGGTGTGGTGAGCACCCGACCGACCACGCCGGCCGGCCGCCGGTAACTACTACACTCCGTACGCCGAACCGGCGGCGGGGAGCGAGAGGTGAGAGTCGATGGCTCGGCGGGAGACCGCGCTCCAGGCGGCACAGGGTCGGTTGATGGAACTCATCGGCAGCGAGTTCCAGGCCGGCGACAAGCTGCCCAACGAGCGTGAGCTGGCCGACCTGCTGGAGGTCAGCCGGGCCACCGTGCGCGAGGTCCTCGGGCAGCTCGCCGCCGAGGGCGTGGTCAAACGCACCTGGGGCATCGGCACCTTCGTCCACGAGCCGACCGGCCGGGTACCGGTGGCGATCGGCGACGTCACCGCCCTGCGGGACCGGATCACCGCCTCCGGCCACCGCCCCGCCCTGCAGGACGCCGCGGTGAGCCGGGTGAGCTGCCCGGGGGACTGCGCGGAGGTGCTCGGGTTGGCCCCCGGCGACCCGTGCTGGCGGGTCGACCGGCTCTTCGCCGTCGACGAGGTCCCGGCGGTGTGGATCCGCGACCACCTGCCGTTGCGCGTCGCCGACCGGGAACTCGACCCGTCCGGGCTGGTCAGCATCGACCTGGACATGTTCGAGTTCCTGGCCGGCGCGACCGGGATGCCGGTGCGCCGCGCCGAGATCGAGTTCGCCGCGGTGCTCGCCGACGACGAGCTGGTCGCCCGGCTCGGCGTCCCCGCCGGTCACCCGCTGATAAACGCCACCCAGATCGGGTACGGCAGCGGCGACCTGGCCCTGTTCCACGGTCACATCACGGTACGCACCGACATCCTGACCCTGCGGATCAGTCGGGGCAGCTGACCGGCGTACCCGGGTGACGCTCGTGGGCCGGGGCGACCGGTCGCGGGTCCGGCCCGGTGCGGCGCGGCTGTGCGAGCGGTGCCGGGCGTGACCCGTGGCCGCGTGACGGCGGGGGTCAGGTGCTGTGCCTGTCGATCTGGTCCTGCATCTGCCGGGCGAAGCCCTCGGCGGTGGCCAGTTGTTCGCGTAGCGCGCTAACCCTGGTCTGGGCGGCGGTCTGGAACGTCGCGAGCCGCTCACGCAGCGCGGCCCGCTCGGTGTCCGGCGTCCTGCCGTCGGCGAGGCCGTCGAGGACGGTGAGCAGGTCACGCATCTCGTCGAGGGTGAACCCGAGCGGCTTCATGCGTTTGACGACGGCGAGGCGGGCGAGATCGGGTTCGGTGTAGAGGCGGAACCCGCCGTCGCTGCGGGACGAGGGCGGGACGAGGCCGACCTCCTCGTAGTGCCGGATGGTGCGGATGCTCAACCCGACGCGTTCGGCGACCTCGCCGATCTGCATGTGCCGTCCGGTCATTCGACCAGTCTGCCCGACCGGGATGCCGCGACCATCAGTGCCCGACCCTCAGGGTGCCGGCGAGGGTGCCGTGCATGGCGGCGCTGGGCTCGTTGAGACCGACGATGGTGACGGCCTTGCCCTTGGCGGCGTACTTGGTGGTGATGGCGTCCAGGGCCGCGACGGAGGACGCGTCCCAGATGTGCGCCCCCGACAGGTCGATGACGACGTCGTCGGGGTCGTTCGCGTAGTCGAACTGGTAGACGAGGTCGTTGCTGGAGGCGAAGAACAACTCGCCGTGCACCGAGTAGACGCGGGTGGCGCCGTCGGGGTCCAGCACGCTGGTGACCTCGGCCAGGTGCGCGACCCGACGGGCGAATACGACCATCGCGACCAGCACCCCGAGCACGACGCCGATGGCGAGGTTGTGGCTGGCCAGGGTCCCCGCGACGGTGGTCACCATGACGATGGTCTCGCCCCACGGCATCCGCTTCAGCGTGGCCGGCGCGACGCTGTGCCAGTCGAACGTCGCCACCGATACGATGATCATCACGGCGACCAGGGCGGCCATCGGGATCAGCGCCACCACGTCGCCCAGCGCCACGACGAGGACGAGCAGGAACACGCCAGCGAGGAACGTCGACAGGCGGGTCCGGGCACCTGACGCCTTCACGTTGATCATCGTCTGGCCGATCATCGCGCAGCCGCCCATGCCACCGAAGAAGCCGGTCACGATGT
Source organism: Micromonospora sp. WMMA1923 (assembly GCF_049179195.1). Taxonomy (NCBI): domain Bacteria; kingdom Bacillati; phylum Actinomycetota; class Actinomycetes; order Micromonosporales; family Micromonosporaceae; genus Micromonospora; species Micromonospora sp. WMMA1923. The sequence continues at coordinate 3,456,746 of NZ_JBMHLZ010000001.1, read as the reverse complement.
TCGCGACACCCTGGCCCCAGGACTCGCGGGTCTTGTTGGAGTGGGTGTCGGTGATGTCGTCGACGAGCTTGGCGGTCATCAGCGACTCAAGCAGCCCCACCAGGGCGATACCCAGCGCGTACGGGGCGACCAGCTGGAGGGTGGCCAGGGTGAACGGCACGTCGGGCAGCCCGAACACCGGAAGGCTGTCCGGCAAGGTTCCCTCGTCACCGACGTTCGGCACGGCGAGGTGCGCGACGACCGTGAACACCGTGAGCGCGACGATCGCCACCAGCGGTGCCGGGACGGCGGTGGTGACCCTCGGCAGGAACACCATGATGGCCACCGCGACGGCGACCATCGGGTAGACCAACCACGGCACCCCGACCAGATGCGGTACCTGCGCGGTGAAGATCAGGATGGCCAGGGCGTTGACGAAACCGACCATCACGCTGCGCGGGATGAACCGCATCAGCCTGGCGACCCCCAGGACGGCGAGCAGCACCTGGATCAGCCCGCCGAGAATGACCGCGGCGACCAGGTAGCCCAGGCCGTGCTCCTTGGCCAGCGGCGCGACGACCAGCGCGATCGCTCCGGTGGCCGCACTGATCATCGCGGGCCGACCGCCGCAGAAGGCGATCGTGACCGCCATGGTGAACGACGCGAACAGCCCCACCCGCGGGTCGACCCCCGCCAGGATCGAGAACGAGATCGCCTCCGGGATCAACGCCAGTGCCACGACGAGGCCGGCGAGCACCTCGACACGCAGCACCCGTGGTGACAGCCAGGACGGGCGGGAGGGGCGGCGGGCGGCCGACAGCAGCGCGGACATGCAGCTCATTTCCGTTCGAGGCGGACACCGTCACGGGCGTACGCGCTGGGGTGGCCCCACGGCTTGGAGCATCCTGAACCTACCCTTTCGTGAGAGTAGAGTTCTTCCCCGTCGGCGTGGGATGCATCACCGGCGATGTGAAAGGGGTACCCCGCTCTACCGAAAGCGTTAAGAAGGGGCCCTTCCTTACGCCTGGAGGGTTTTGGCGTAGGGGGCGGGGACGAAGTTGGGGCCGCCGGGGGTGAAGACGTCGGAGCGGGCGGCGGTGGCCCAGGCGGTCTCCGGGACCGCGGCGACCAGCGCCTGGACGACCGGGGCGTCGCGCCACTGGTCCTGCTCGGCGAGCAGCCCCAGGGCCACCACCGACTCCTCCACCTCGCCCACACACTCGAACGGCTTGTGGCCGTCCACGCCGAGCAGCTCCCGGTAGCCGGGCAGTTGGCTCTCGTCGGCCAGCAGGTCACCGCCGAAGATGCCGACCACCCGCTCGCGGGGCATGAACGGTGCCATGGCCAGGAAGACGAACCGGCACTTCGGGCAGTTCCGGCACCAGCGTTCGCTGGCGTCGCGCAGCTTGAACGCGGCGTTGCAGCTGGTCACCACCGCGTCGTACCGGTCGATGGCGGCGAAGAGCCGGGCGATGTGCAGCTCCGACAGCGAGCGCAGCAGCGAGAAGTACGGCTCGGTAAGCCCGGCGTGCCCGGCCAGCGCCGCCCGCAGCAGCCCCTCGGCCTCGACACCCTTGGACCACTGGTGGTTGATCTCGTGGCCGTTCCAGACCAGGTTCGGGTCCGACGCGGAGCGCTCGTTGGACATCACCACCGGGCCGAGCCCGTGCAGCACGGCGGTGGCCACCGCGATCAGCGAGTTGATCGCGGTGACCGGGATGTGGCCGTTGCGGGCCCCGGCCGCGTTCAGCTCGAACAGCACCGGGTCGATCCGCCGCCGGGCGGCCAGCGGGGTGAGCCCGGAGGCCTCGTTGACCGCCACGATCACGTGGTTCGGGTTGACCGAGAAGGGCACCGGGTCGAAGCCGGCCCGGCGCAGCGCCTCCAGGCTGACGATGGAGTCCTTGCCGCCGCCGACCGCACTCAGTGGCCGCAGCTCGGAGTTGTCGTAGACCCGGGCCGCCGGCACCTCACCCGGGGGTACCTCGGGGGTCAGCTCCAGCACGTGCGGCAGTTGGTTGCGGTAGGCGTACTCGGCCAGGCCCTTGGTGTAGACGGCGGTGACCAGCGCCACCGCGTCGGACCCCAGCGGCGCCGGCAGCACCAGCCGGGCCGGCGCGGCGGTCTTGTAGTAGCTCACCCCGGCGACCAGGTGCAGCAGGGCCAGCACCCGGTCCAGGGTGGCGACCGTGGCGTCCGACGGCGGCGCGTCCGGCAGCGGGAGCGTGATCACCTCGGTGAACCGCTGCTCGCCCGCCGGGCCGGTCAGAGCGTAGTCGAACAACGCCTCACCGGTGGCGAGATCGATCGAGTAGGACGGGAAGGTGAAGGCGTCCATCCGCCGGAGCTGATCGTTGGGCACACGCCATACTAGGCCCCTGGTCCGGCCCACCGTGCCGGGTGCGGGCCAACCGCCGCCCACCGTGGAGGAGATCACCTGTGCGCCTGTCTGACCTGCGCGGACGTACCGTCGCTGTCTGGGGGACCGGCCGGGAGGGCCGGGCCGCGGTGACCGCGGTCGCCGCCCACGCCCCGGCCGACCTGGTCGCCGTCGACGACAGCGCCAACTTCCTCGCGCTGCCCTGGGAGGGCGAGCTGGCCGAGGCCGCGCCGGTGGTCACCGGCGAGCAGGGGTACGCCCGGCTGGCCGCCGCCGACGTGGTGGTCCGCTCCCCGGGGGTGCCGCAGACCCACCCGTGGCTGCTCCGGCTGCGCGAAGGGGGTGCCACGGTGACCAGCGGCACCGCGCTCTGGATGGCCGAGCACGCCGACCGGACCATCGGGGTCACCGGCAGCAAGGGCAAGAGCACCACCGCCAGCCTGATCAGCCACCTGCTCACCGCGGTGGACCGGCCGAACGCCTTCGGTGGCAACATCGGGGTGCCGCTACTGGACCTGCCCGAGGCCGAGCGGTACGTGCTGGAACTCTCCAGCTACCAGTGCAGCGACCTGACCGACTCGCCCCGGGTCGCGGTGGTCACCTCGCTCTTCCCCGAGCACCTCGACGCGCACGGCGGGGAGCGGGAGTACTACCGGGACAAGCTGAACCTGATCGCGCACGGCCCCCGCACGGTCGTGGTCAACGGCAACGACCCCCGGCTCGCCGTGGAGTTGGGGGACCGGGCGGCGATCCGGGCCGGCACCCCGGGCAGCACCAACGTGGCCGGCGGCGCCGACGGGACGCCCTGGTTCCACCTCGGCGACCGGCCGCTCTTTCCCCGGGCGGTGCTGCCGCTGGTCGGCCGGCACAACGAGGGCAACCTCTGCGTCGCACTGGCCGTGCTCGACGCGCTCGGCGTGGACGTCGTCGCCGCCCGGGACACCCTGGCCGTGGCGGTCGCGGAGTTCCAGGGGCTGGCCCACCGGCTCACCGAGATCGTCGACGCCGAGGCCGGGCTGACCTTTGTCGACGACACCCTCGCCACCAGCCCGTACGCGGCCATGCACGCCATCGACGCGTACGACGGGCGGCCGTTGACGGTGATCGTCGGCGGCACCGACCGGGGGCTGGACTACACCGTGTTCCGGGACCACCTGGCCGAGCGGGAGATCACCGTGATCGGGGTGCCGGACAGCGGTCGGCGGATCGTCGAGGCGCTGGCCGGGTTGCCGAAGGTGCGTACCGAGGTGGTCGAGGACCTGGTGGATGCGGTCCGGCTGGCCCGGGAGGTGACCCCGACCGGCGGGGTGGTGCTGTTGTCGCCGGCCGCGCCCAGCTACGGCCGGTTCCGCAACTTCGAGCACCGCTCCGAGGTGTTCGCCCAGGCGGTCGCCGACACCCGGGGCTGAGCTGACGCCGCAGGTTGGGTAGTGCCTGGCAGCGGTCTTGCGGCAGCGCCGGCGACGGACCGGGTGGGGTCCCAGGATGCCTGTCCGGCAGGCATCGGAGACGGGGCGGGTTGCCCCGCTGTCGCCGTGGCAGGACCGGGTGCCGGCAGTTCCCCGCCCCGTCGTTGCGCCAGTAGCTGTTCGTAAATCCTGCGGTTTGCACGTCCCGGGGGCAGGAAGTGCTCCTCTCCAGTCCGGGTGTTCCGGGACCTTTCGTTGACCGGGAACAGGCGTCCTAGGTGACGGTCGGCGAGTAGGGCCTCGACGATCTCTTTGTCGTCGTTCTGAACTCGCATCGGGATTCCCTTCCGAAGTCATCTGTAAACGTCTTATTTGACATAATGGTCTTGGTAGAGATGGGATTTTCCGTTGTTGTCGATCTCTCCGTTTGCTCGGAGTCGGTGGTATTCGGGCACCCACTGCGAGTTGTCGCCCCGTTCGGGCTTTGTCGACGCCGGCTGCTGCCGTGGGTTGAGTTCGCGTTCCGGCGTGGCCGGCCGGGCGTTCAGCGTCGGATTCCCCATCACCTCCACATAACTTGAGTTGATGTCGTCAACTTGTTCGGGGGTGAATTCCCACGGGTTCGTCATCTTGCCTCCACGGTGGACGTCGTCGTCCCCACGGGCGCCGAGGGCGTCCGGTTCACCTGAGTGACGGACGACGCAAGGTGAGGAGCCGGAGCAGTCCGGCCCCGGCCAGGGTGCGTTGGTTGACGGGAGTTCGCCAGGCCGTCCTCGTCGTCCGAGGCACCTCGCCGAAGCCCTGCGGGTGAACCGTGGGTGGTTCGTGGTCGTCATGGTGGGGAGGTCGACGTGAAGGAGGAGCCGTGACGGACCCGTCCAAGGATCCCGCCGGGCGATCGGGGATCGTGTGTGACGAGATTGATTGCAGCTTGACCGATGGTTTGGGGGGCTCTGCTCTTCAGGAGTACGGCGACGGGGCTGGTGGTTGGGATCATGCTGCTGGTGTCGGTGGATCGTCTTTCGGTGGCGACGAAAATTCCTACTGGGAGGCGATGTTTGGGCCGTTGGCCGAGTTCGACGGGAGTGCCGATGCTGACCTTTTTGATGGGCCTGACGGTGTGGTCGTGCCCGGGTCGTCGCAGTCAGCCGATGCTGATGTGATGGTGCTGACCCAGGAGCAGGGATCCGCCAGCCACGCTCCGGCAGTCGATAAACCACGAAAGAGGACCCGGCGTTCCGGTGCCGATTGGGCCGTGTTGCACGAGGCGTACTTCCGACGGTGTGGGGGCGAGGTGCCATCAGTCCGGCCGCAGCAGAGCGCCGATGACCTCGCTAGTGACCGTCGTCTCCGGAACCTCCGGGCGGCCGTGGCTCGGGTGACGCCCGAGGAGGTGGTGTTCTTCAGGTCCCGTGGTGCCTGGTTGGAGCGGTTCCTTCCGCCGGGTGGGGTGAACCGGGCGATTTTCGACAAGGGTTTCGAGGGAGTCGCCAGCCGCAGAATGCTGCGTTCGGGGGCCGAGTGGGTGGTGTTGCACGAGGCGTACTTCCGGCGGTGTGGGGGCGAGGTGCCATCAGTCCGGCCGCAGCAGAGCGCCGATGACCTCGCTAGCGACCATCGTCTCCGGAACCTCTGGGCGGGTGGGGTTCGGGTGACGCCCGAGGAGGTGGTGTTCTTCAGGTCCCGTGGTGCCTGGTTGGAGCGGTTCCTTCCGCCGGGCGGGATGAACCGGGCGATTTTCGACGAGGGTCTGGGGGGTCGTGTCGGTGGTTCCTCTGTTGCTTCTCCTGCCGTTGCTTTCTTGGCCTCGCTGTCGTCACCGGGAGGTCAGCATGTGTCGTCTGGTTCTTCGGCGCACTCGTCGCTGACTTATTCGGCACCCCACCTGGGGCAGCGGCAGCCCGCACCGTCGCCCCGACCCGGGCCCTGATCACGGACCGCGGCGTCGGGTGGAGTTGAATCCCAGTTCGGGTTTCACTGGTACGCGTTCGCCGAGGGCGTCCGGTTCACCTCGGTGACGGACGAATCCAGGTGAGGAGGCGGAGCAGGCCGGCCCCGGCCAGGTACGTCACCAGGGCGGCGACGGGCAGCCCCAGCGGCTCGGGGGCGGCCTTCGGGGTCTGGCTGTTGACCACCAGGGCGGCCACGACAGCGGCGTAGCCGGCGACGATCAGCACGCCGCGTACCGGGGAGGTGGGCTCGGCGGTGGTGCGGTCCCGGCGTACGGTGCGGGCCTCGACCCGGCCGAAGGCCGCCACCAGGACGGCCAGCACGGCGGCGAGCATCAGCAGCCACGGCACCCGCCAGGCGTACCAGGCCGCCGACCCGGCCTGCGGGGTGGGCAGCAGGCCCACCGCGTCCAGCGCGCCGACCAGCAGGAGTACGGCGGTCAGGTGCCAGAGGAATACCGTCAGCACCACCGAGTTCACCGCGATCACCGCCTGCCAGGGGCGACGCCGGTGCAACCACCGTTCCACCGGGTCCCGCAGCAGCAGGATCAGGCCGAGTTGGGCGGCGAAGAGGGTGAGCAGGGCCAGGCTGGGCGGGGAGGCGTTGTCCAGCCGTTGACCGGGCACGTTGAGCATGCTCACCGGGTACGGCCCGGGGCCGGTGAGTCCGATCGTGGCGGCCAGTCCGCCGGCCAGCAGGGCGAGGGCGGCCGGCCGGCCGGTGGGCAGCCGTCGGCGTCGGAGGCCGGCGTCGCCGGCACGGTCCTCGCCCGGTCGGCGGGCGGCGTCGGCCCGTTGGCGGGCGTCGTACCAGGCGAAACCGAGCTGGTGTACGGCCAGCCAGCCGAACGCGTAGCCGCCGAGGCCGAGCCGTTCGTGCCCGGCGAGCCGGGCCAGGTCACCGGCGGCGACCAGCAGCACCAGGACCAGGGGCACGGCGAGCCCGAGGCGGCGGTGCAGCGCGTACATCGGTGGGGTGAGCGGGACGACGGCCAGGTAGGCGGCGAGGAACCACAGCGGAATCGTGGCGAACCAGACCACCGTCCGGACCCGGGTCGCCTCCGCGCCGACCAGCGACGACCCGGCCGCGCCGACGGCCAGCACCACCAGCAGCACGGTGGTGGGGCGGACCAGCCGGACGCTGCGGTCCAGCAGCCAGCCGGCCCCGTCGCCGCCCCGGTCCCGGAACGAGTGCAGGCTGGCGGCGTTGGCGTACCCGCCGACCAGGAAGAAGACCGGCATGACCTGGGCCAGCCAGGTGAGCGGGTACGCCCAGGGCAGCTCGGCCAGCGCGGAGTGCCCGTCCGGCGCGCCGGTGGCGTCGTAGCCGATGACGGTGACCGTCCAGTGGCCCAGGACCACCATGACGATGGCCAGCGCCCGCAGCAGGTCCAGGTAGCGCTCGCGCTCCGGCGGCGTACGGTCGGCGAGCTGTCGCAGGCGACCCATGCCCCTCAGGCTAGGCCAGCGTGACCGGGTCGGGGCCGGACGCGGCGGATCGGCGGTGCGTGTGCTCGACCGGGGTCCGTGCAGGTAGGAGGGTGTTTCCCGGGTCAGCGGCCAGATCGCCGCCCAGGTAACAGTTTGAAAACTTCATCCATGGCCTTGACAGGAAGGGTCGGTTAGTAAGAACTTTTACCACTAACAGTTAACACTCTTTCCCGAAGAAGGGCGATCGATGGCCGACCCCGAGGTGGACACTCCCGCGGCGACCGCGGTGGTCGAGGCCGCGTCGACCGACCGACGACTCGCCCCCGCCATCATCAACGACAGCGTGCTGGCCCGGGTCCGCTCCGGAGTGGACGAACTGACCGGGGCACTGCGGCGGGTCGCCGACCACGTGCTCAGCGACCCCGAGGCCGCCGCCCGGTCGACAATCGTGGAGCTGGCCGAGCGCAGCGGCACCTCCCCGGCCACCATCACCCGGTTCTGCCGGGCGATGGGCTTCGACGGCTACGCCGACCTGCGGTTGGGCATCGCCGCCGAGACCGGCCGGGCCCGGTCGGCGGGCTGGACCGTCGACATCGGCCGGGAGATCCTGCCCGGTGATCCGCTGGACCGGGTGCTCGGTCAGCTGATGGCCGCCGACACCCGCGCGATGCACGACACCGCCGCCCTGCTCGACCTGGCCGAGGTGGAGCGCGCGGCGGTGGCGCTGGCCGGTGCGGGCCGGGTCACCATCGTCGGGGCCGGCGGTAGCGCCCTGGTCGGCCAGGAGATGCAGCTCAGCCTGCACCGCATCGGGGTGGCCGCGTGGGCGTGGAACGACGTGCACGACGGGCTGGCCAGCGCGGCGCTGCTCGGTGAGGGTGACGTGGCGCTCGGCATCTCCTACACCGGACAGACCCGGGAGACCGTCGAGATGCTCGCCGAGGCGGGCAGCCGGGGCGCCACCACCGTGGCGCTGACCGGGTTCCCCCGCTCCGCCCTGGCCGAACTGGCCGACGTGGTGCTGCTCACCGCCAGCCAGTCCACCAGCTTCCGCCCCGACGCGCTGTCGGCCCGGCATCCCCAGTTGGTCGTCCTGGACCTGCTCTACATCGCCGTTGCCCAGCGCACCCACGACCGGGCCCACGCGGCCTTCCGGCGGACCGCCCAGGCCGTCGGCGGACACAAGGCCACCACCGCAACCAGCACCTGATCCCACCACACAAGGAGAGAAGACGATGCCGGACTACCCCGAGAACGTGGCCGACCTCAACCGTCGTACGCTGCTGCGCCGGGCCGCCGCCGTGGGCCTGCTGGTGACCCCGGCGGCCGGGTTGCTCAGCGCCTGCGCGGGCAGCGAGCCCGACCGACCCGCCGAGAACGAGGGCGCGAAGAACAAGGACAACCCGTTCGGGGTCGCCGACGGCAGCGCGGTCAAGGTGGTCATCTTCAACGGTGGCCTCGGTGACCAGTGGGCCAAGGAGGACCAGGTGATCTTCGCCGCCAAGCACGCTGGCGTGACGGTCAACCTCAGCTCCACCCAGAAGATCAAGACCGAAGAGCAGCCGAAGATGGCCACCCAGCCCAGTGACCTGGTGATGAACTCGGGTGCCGACATCATGGACGTCAGCACCCTGGTCAACGAGGGCGCCATCGAACCGCTCGACGACCTGCTCGACGCCCCGGCCTGGGACGGCGAGGGCACCGTCGGCGACTCGCTGCTGCCGGGCACCCGCGAGGACGGCACCTTCCAGGGCAAGTTCTACGTGGTCAACGTGGCCTTCACGGTCTGGGGCAACTGGTACAACAGCGCCCTGTTCGAGCGGGAGGGCTGGACCCCGCCGACCACCTTCGACGAGTTCTTCACCCTTGCCCCGAAGATCAAGGCCAAGGGCATCGCCCCGTACGTCCACGACGCGGTGCACGGCTACTACCCGCGCTGGGCGCTGATGGCCACCATCTGGAAGTCCGCCGGCAAGCAGGCCGTGTACGACATCGACAACCTGAAGGAGAACGCCTGGCGGGCCGAGGGGATCCTGCCCGCCCTTGAGGCCTGGGAGAAGCTGGTCAAGGACAAGCTGCTGCTGCCGGGCAACCTCAACCACACCCAGTCCCAGCAGGCCTGGCTGGACGGCAAGGCCGCCTTCATCCAGGTAGGCACCTGGCTGAAGAACGAGATGGCCGCCACCATCCCGCCGGGCTTCGAGATGAAGCTGTCGGACTACTGGGGACTGGGTGCCTCCGACAAGGCCCCGAAGGACGTCTTCGCCGGTGCCGGCGAGGGCCTGGTGGTGCCGAGCAAGGCCCCGAACAAGGCGGCGGCCAAGGAGTTCCTGCGGGCGGTTCTGTCCAAGTCCGGTTCGGCGAAGTTCGCCGAGCTGACCAAGTCGCTGGCCTCCACCAAGGGCTCCGGTGACGCGATCCAGGACACCGCCCTGGCCAGCGCCAACGAGCTGATGAGCAAGGCCCCGGCCGACCTGATCAAGACCAAATTCTGGGACTTCTACGCCGACCTGGACAAGGAGAGCCAGAACCTCTCCGCCGAGCTGATGGCCGGACGGCTCACCGCCGCCGGGTTCGTCGACCGGATGCAGAAGGCGGCCGACAAGGTCGCCAAGGACTCGTCGATCACCAAGCAGACCCGGTCCTGAGCACGGCGTACCCGGCGAACAGTTCGAGAGAGTAGGTTCCATGCGGCACGGTGTCGGGCGGTTCGTGACGGGCTTTCTCTTCCTGCCCGTCGCGCTCTACCTGCTGTACGTGGTGTGGCCGTTCGCGCAGGCGGCCGGCTACTCGCTCACCAACTGGGGCGGGTACTCCGACCGGCAGGACTTCGTCGGGCTGGACAACTACGTCCGGCTGTTCTCCGACGAGCTGATCCGCAAGGCGTTCTGGCACAACGTCTTCTTCCTGGTCACCGTGCCGCTGTTCACCATCGCGCTGGCCCTGTTCCTCGCCTTCCTGCTCAACGTGGGCGGGCGGGAGGACAGGGCCGGCGTACGGGGGGTGTTCGGCTCCGGTTTCTACCGGGTGGTGTTCTTCTTCCCGCAGGTGCTGTCGCTCGTGGTGATCGCGGTGATGTGGCAGCAGATCTACCGGGGCGACGGGCAGGGCCTGATCAACGGCCTGCTGATGAAGATCGGGCTGGTCGACGAGGCCGACCCGATCGCCTTCACCGCCGACCCGGTGCCCTTCCTCGGCGTACCGGCGGTGCTCTGGTGGTTGCTGCTGATCGCGGTCTGGAGCGGGGCCGGGTTCTACATGGTGCTCTTCTCGGCGGCGATGCAGTCGATCCCGAAGGACATCTACGAGGCGGCCCTGCTCGACGGCGCCGGCCGGCTGCACACCTTCTTCCGGATCACCCTGCCCCTGCTGCGCGACACCGTCTCGGTCGCCTGGGTGTACCTGGGTTTCATCGCGTTGGACATGTACGCCCTGGTCTTCGTGATGACACCCAGCCAGGGCGGGCCGGACCACGCCAGCGAGATCTTCGCCTCGGTGCTCAACTTCACCGCGTTCCAGAAGGGCCAGTTCGGTTACGCCTGCGCGATGGGTGTGGCGCTGGCGCTGTTCACCATCCTGCTGGCCGCGCTCCAGCTCCGGATCACCCGCCGTGAGCGGATCGAGTACTAGAAGGAGAACGGTCTGATGAGCACGATCACCCGGGCGGCCGAGCCGGCCCACCCCGACGGGGGTTCCCCGGCGCGCCCGGCGGCGGGGAAACCGACCGGCGACACCCTAGGCGGGCGGGTCTTCAACGGCTTCTCGCACGTCTTCCTGGTGGTCTGGGCGGTGATGGTGATCTACCCACTGCTGTGGGTGGTGATGTCGGCGTTCAAGTCCGACGCCGAGGTGATCCGCAAGCCGCTGTCGCTGATCCCGGAGAAGCTCAACTGGGACAACTTCTCCCGGGCCTGGTTCGACGGACAGCTCGGCTCGTTCTTCGGCAACACCCTGCTGGTGCTGGTCGGCAGCGTCGGACTGACCATGCTGCTCGGCTCGATGGCCGCCTACGTGCTGGCCCGCTACGAGTTCCCCGGCAACCGGGCGATCTACTACCTGTTCCTGTCCGGGCTGACCCTGCCGATCTACCTGGCGGCGGTGCCGCTGTTCAAGGGCGTCTACAACATGGGGATCGTCTTCCCGCTGCTCGGCCCGAACAGCCACCTGATGCTGATCCTGGTCTACGTCGCCTGGTCGCTGTCGTTCACCGTCTTCTTCATGCACTCGTTCTTCCGGACCCTGCCGACCGCGGTCGCCGAGGCGGCACTGGTGGACGGGGCCTCGCACAGCCGGCTCTTCTTCAGCGTGATGCTCCCGATGGCCCGACCCGGCCTGATCAGCATCGGCATCTTCAACGTGCTCGGCCAGTGGAACCAGTGGTACCTGCCGACCCTGCTGATGCAGTCGGTCGCCGGGGAGCCGAAGAACCAGGTGATCGCCCAGGGGCTGATCGAAATCTCGGTCAACCAGGGCTACCGGTCGGACTGGAGTGGGCTCTTCGCCGGGGTGACCATGGCGATGCTCCCGGTGCTCGTGGTCTACCTGGTCTTCCAGCGCCAGGTCCAGTCCGGCCTTACCGCCGGCGTCGGCAAGTAGGTGTAAGGAAGGGCCCCCTCCAAACGCATACGGTATAGCGGGGTTCCCCTCTCACCGGCTCGGCCGGCGGTGGTGCGCCGCCGGGCGCGGGCGGTGGGGCGGGAGCGGGGAGGCGCCGGCGCGGGATGTCGTACCGGGCGGGCAGAATCAGGTTCGTGCTGGTGGCGGTGGTGGCCGACGGGCGGGGCGGCGGGATGCTGCAACCGCTCGATCCGGGCGGCCGCCCCACCGGGCCGGTCGAGCAGGCCACCGACCTGGTGGCCGCCGTGGCCGCCCGGGAGGCCGCCGATCGGCCCCGGTGGCTGTGGGCGTCGGCCGCGTCGGCGTACCCGGCGTTGTTGCGTGGCGGGGCGCGGGTCGAGCGTTGCCACGACCTGGAGCTGACCGAGGCGCTGCTGCTCGGCCACGCCGGCCGGTGGGGCGAGCCCCGGTCGGTCGCGGCGGCGCTGGCCCGGCAGACCGGCGGGCCGGTCCCGCCCGACCCGCCGCCGCGCCCGGTCGAGCCGCCGGGCCAGGCCCAGGGCACGCTCTTCGACGCCCGGCCCGGCCCGCCGCCGGCCGACCTCACCGACCTGAGCAGGGTGTACGCCGACCAGCTGACCCGGATCGGGCGCACCGGGCACCCGTACCGGTTCCGGTTGCTGGTGGCCGCCGAGTCGGCCGGCGCGCTGGTCGCGGTGGAGATGGGGGCCACCGGGCTGCCCTGGCGGGTGGAGACGCACGACGAGATCCTGGCCGAGCTGCTCGGTGAGCCGTCGGCGACCGGCGGGCAGCCCCGCCGGTTGGCCGAGCTGCAGGCCCGGATCGCCACCGCGTTCGGCCTGCGGCAGCTGCACGTCGACTCCCCGGCTGAGTTGTTGCGCGCCTTCGCCCGGGCCGGTTTCGAGCTGCCCAACACCAGGGCCTGGGTGTTGCGCGCGGTGGACCATCCGGCGGTGCCGCTGGTGCTTACCTACAAGGAGCTGTACCGGATCTGGACGGCCCACGGGTGGGCGTGGCGGCAGGCCTGGGTCTCCGGTGGCCGGTTCCGCCCGGAGTACGTACCCGCGGGGGTGGTCTCCGGACGGTGGGCCACCCGGGGCGGTGGCGCGCTGCAGATTCCCAAGGTGATCCGGCGGGCGGTGGTCGCCGACCCCGGGTGGCGGCTGGTGGTCGCCGACGCGGGTCAGGTGGAGCCGAGGGTGCTCGCGGCGGTCTCCGGTGACGCCCGGCTGGCCGCAGCCGGCGGGGCGGGCGACCTGTACGCGGCACTGGCCCGGGAGTCCTTCGCCGGTGACCGGGGCCGCGCCAAGGTCGCCCTGCTCGGCGCGATGTACGGGCAGACCGGTGGCGAGGCGGCACCGGCGTTGGCGGTGCTGCGCCGGCACTACCCGACCGCGTTCGCCCACCTGGAGACGGCGGCCCGGACCGGTGAGGCCGGTGGTCTGGTCCGGTCCTGGCTGGGCCGGACCTGCCCGCCGGGGTCGGCCGGGTTCGCCGGGTTGGACGGGGTGGGCCAGGCCGACCCGGAGCCGGTCGACCCGCGGTCGGACCGGGCCCGCGCGGCCCGGTCCCGGGGCCGCTTCACCCGCAACTTCGTCGTCCAGGCCACCGCCGCGGAGTGGGCCTCGACCCTGCTGGCCACGCTGCGCGCCGCACTGGCCGGCACCGACGCGGAGCTGGTCTTCTTCCAGCACGACGAGGTGGTGGTGCACTGTCCGGCCGGGCTGGCCGATCGGGTGGCCGAGGCGGTCACCGGCAGCGGGGAACGGGCCACCGCACTGCTCTTCGGCGACACCCCGGTCCGCTTTCCGCTGGATCTGAGCATCGTGGACTGCTACGCCGACGCCAGCTGAGTTATGCGCAGAATATCCGTTTCGCCCCGACACTCCGGGGTGGCGGTGTTCGTTGCACCCGGTGTGCGGATCGCAGGAATGATCATCGCCGCCGGTGGCGGTCGTCGCATCGGCGGCCCCGAGGCTCTCCTGCACCAGGGGGAGAAGCCACTGGTGCGCCGAATGATCGACACCTTGGCCGAAGCGGGTTGCGCGCAGGTCGTGGTGGTGCTCGGGGCCTCGGCCGACCAGGTACGCGAGACGGCGGACCTGACCGGGGCCACCGTCGTGGTCAACCGGGCCTGGGGCACCGGCGTCGGCTCGTCCATCCGGGCCGGCCTGGCCACGCTGGCCGACGACGGTATCGAGGCGGTCGTGGTGGTGCCGGTGGACATGCCGGGGCTCACCGTCGCCGCGGTCCGCCGGGTCGCCGCGCTGCCGTACCCGGATGTGCTGGTCTGCGCGACCTACGACGGGTTGCGCGGCTACCCGATGCTGTTCGGACGCCGGCACTGGCCGGGGATCGCCACGCTGGCCAGCGCCGACGTCGGGGCCCGGCCGTACCTGCTGGCGCACAAGGACCAGATCGTCGACATCGCCTGCGACACGGTGGCCGACGGCAGCCGAGTGGACACCCCCGAGCTGATGGCCCTCTACGGCCTCACCATCCCACCCCAACGCATCGGCGCCTGAGCCCCCCGCCCGGTTGACCATGAGGTTGCTGCCGCGGAATGCCAGGTCTGTCGGCAACAACTTCATGATCAACGCGGAAGGCGGGGGCCCGGAGCCGGGGGCGGAAGGCGGCGGGGTTAGTCGAGTTTCCGATCCGGGAGGACTCCGGTGGTGGCCAGGCGGCGGTACCAGTGGGCGCTGTCCTTCCAGGTGCGTACCTGGGTGTCGTAGTCGACCCGGATGATGCCGAAGCGGCGGTCGTAGCCGTAGCCCCACTCGAAGTTGTCAAGCAGCGACCAGACGAAGTAGCCGCGCACGTCCGCGCCGCCGTCGACGGCCTCGCCCACCGCGTCGATGTGCCGGTACAGGTAGTCGACCCGGGGCTCGTCGTGGATCCGTCCGTCGGCCGAGACCTCGTCGGCGAAGGCCGCCCCGTTCTCGGTGATCATCATCGGCTGGTTCGGGTACTCCCGGCTGAGCCGCAGCAGCAGCTCGGTCATCCCGCTCGGGTCGATGTTCCAGCCCATCGCGGTGTACGGGCCGGGCTGCGGCAGGAAGTCCACGTCACCGGCGCCCACCCACGGGGTGTGCGCCGAGCGGCCGTGCCCGTCGTTGTCCGAGCGGGCCGCGACGCCGTCCCAGGCGCGGACCAGGGTGGTGGAGTAGTAGTTCACCCCGAGCACGTCCAGCGGCACCGCGGCGGTCTGCTCGTCGCCGTCACGCACGAACGACCAGTCGGTGACCTCGGCGGTGTCGGCGAGCAGGTCCGCCGGGTAGGCGCCGTCGAGCATCGGCCCGAGGAACGCCCGGTTGGCCAGCGCGTCGATGCGCCGGACCGCGTCGGCGTCGGCGGCCGAGTCCGACGCCGGCCGGATCACGTGCAGGTTCAGCGTCACCGACAGCTGCGCGGCCGGTGCCAGCTCGCGCACCACCCGACCGGCCAGACCGTGCGCCAGGTTGAGATGGTGTACGGCGGCCAGCGCCGCCGCCGGTTCGGTGCGCCCCGGCGCGTGCACCCCGGAGGCGTAACCGAGGTACGCCGAGCACCACGGCTCGTTCAGGGTGCTCCAGGTGTGCACCCGGTCGCCGAGCGCGCCGACGATGCCGGCGGCGTACTCCTGGAAACGCAGCGCGGTGTCCCGGGCCGGCCAGCCGCCGGCGTCCTCCAACTCCTGCGGCAGGTCCCAGTGGTACATGGTGGCCACCGGCTGGATGCCCAGCTCCAGCAGCCGGTCGGTCAGCCGGGAGTAGAAGTCGATGCCTGCCTGGTTGAACGCCCCCGAACCGCCGGGCTGCACCCGGGGCCAGGCGATCGAGAACCGGTACGCGCCGAGCCCCAACTCCTTGAGGTGGTCCAGGTCCTCGGCCCACCGGTGGTAGTGGTCGGCCGCCACGTCACCGGTGTCCCCGTTCAGGGTCCGGCCGGGGGTGTGGCTGTAGGTGTCCCAGATCGACGGCCCCCGCCCGTCCTCGGTGGCCGCTCCCTCGATCTGGTACGACGCCGTGGCCGAACCCCACAGGAAACCCTCGGGAAAACTGCGCGCTGTCATCTACTGTCCTTCCGCCTTCACAACCTCACAGGTGTACCCCGATGACTCCCCGGAGATCAACGAGACGCCCGCCACCTGACCGTCGTAGGTCACCTCGAACTCCGCTCCCGGCCCGCCGTCCGGCGCGGGTACGCGTACCCGGGTGCGTTGTCCCTCGGTGGGAGCGTAGAGCCGCAGCCGTACGCCGTCGGCCCACGGGTAGTCCGGTCGGTCCGAGACCGTACCGAACGGGAGCACCGCGCCGGGGCGGGCCAGCACCGGCACGCCGAAGAAGTCGTGCTCCTCGGTCACCCACCCCGGTCCGGTCAGCCGCTGACCGCTGAGCAGGTTGGTCCAGGTGCCGGCCGGCAGGTAGTACGTGACCCGGCCGTCGGCGCGCATCACCGGCGCGACCAGCACGTCCGGGCCGAGCAGGTACTGCCGGTCCAGGTGCGCCACCGCCGGGTCGTCCGGGAACTCCAGGATCATCGGCCGCATCATCGGCAGCCCCTCGGTGTGCGCCTGCTCGGCGACCGCCGCCAGGTACGGCATCAGGGCGAGCTTGAGCCGGGTGAAGTGGCGCAGCACGTCCACCGCCTCGGCGTCGTAGGCCCACGGCACCCGGTACGAGCCGGAGCCGTGCAGCCGGGAGTGCGAGGAGAGCAGCCCGAAGGCGATCCAGCGCTTGAACACCGCCGGATCGGGGGTGCCCTCGAAGCCGCCGATGTCGTGGCTCCAGTAGCCGAAGCCGGAGGCGGCCAGGGAGAGCCCGCCGCGCAGCGACTCGGCCATCGCCACGAAGGTCGACTCGCAGTCGCCGCCCCAGTGCACCGGGAACTGCTGTCCGCCAGCGGTGGCCGAGCGGGCGAAGAGCACCGCCTCACCCTCGCCCCGTTCGCGCTCCAGCAGCTCGAAGACGGCCCGGTTGTAGAGGTACGAGTAGTAGTTGTGCATCCGCTGCGGGTCCGCGCCGTCGTGCCACACCACGTCGGTGGGGATCCGCTCGCCGAAGTCGGTCTTGAAGCAGTCCACCCCCATGTCCAGCAGGGCCTTCAGCTTGCCGGCGTACCAGGCGACCGCGTCGGGGTTGGTGAAGTCGACAAGCGCCATCCCGGCCTGCCACTTGTCCCACTGCCAGACCGAGCCGTCCGGGTTGCGTACCAGGTAGCCGGCCTGCCGGCCCTCCTCGAACAGGTACGACCGCTGGGCGATGTACGGGTTGATCCAGACGCAGACCTTCAGACCCCGCTCGTGCAGCCGGCGCAGCATTCCCGCCGGGTCGGGGAAGGTCTGCGGGTCCCAGATGAAGTCGACCCAGTGGAACTGGCGCATCCAGAAACAGTCGAAGTGGAACACCGACAGCGGCAGGTCCCGTTCGGCCATCCCGTCGATGAACTCGGTGACCGTCTTCTCGTCGTACGAGGTGGTGAAGGAGGTGGACAGCCAGAGCCCGTACGACCAGGCAGGTACCCGGGCCGGCCGGCCGGTCAGCGCGGTGTACCGGCGCAGCACGTCCTTGCCGGTCGGCCCGTCGATCACGTGGTAGGTGAGCGACTGTCCGGCCACACTGAACTGGGTCTGCGACACCACCTCGGAGCCGACCTCGAAGGAGACGTGCTCCGGGTGGTCGACGAAGAGACCGTAGCCGGCGCTGCTGAGATAGAACGGCACGTTCTTGTACGCCTGCTCGCTGGCGGTGCCGCCGTCGGCGTTCCAGACGTCGACCACCTGACCGTTCTTGACGTACGTGCCGAACCGCTCGCCCAGGCCGTAGATGGTCTCGCCGACGCCGAGGGCCAACCGGTCGTGCACGAACGCGCGACCCTGGCCGTCGGTGACCACCCCGACGCTGCGCTCGGTGGACGAGGTGACCACCTCGTCGCCGCGCAGGAAGTCCACCTGCCAGGCGTCGACCAGCCGGACCCGGACGGTCAGCCCACCGGTGGTCAACGAGGCGGTCAACCCGGTGACGTCGACGGTGACCGGGTGGTCCGTGCCGGTGTGCAGCCCGAACCGCGGCTCGCGGGGCAGCCCGCCGGCGTGGTGTCCGATGGTCACCCCCACCACGCCGGCGGCGGGGGAGAAGAACCGTACCGTCACGACCGGCCGGTTGAGGGTGTCACCGCGTCCGTTGATGGCCCCGGTGGGGGCGTACACGGTGAAGCCGCGCTCCTCGACCTCCACCGATTCGACGACCCGGGGGCGCAGCACGCTGACCCCGGGACGCAGCTGCCAGTACCCGTCGGTGAACTTCACTTCTCGGCTCCTACGGTGATGCCGCGGCTCAGCGTGCGTTGGAAGATGAGGAAGAAGACGATCGCCGGGACGAGGCTGACCAGCGCCCCGGCGTTCGTCGTGGGGGCGTCCATCAGCCGGTCGCCCTGCAACGACGCCAGGGCCACCGGGATCGTCTGGGTCTGGTTGTCGATCAGCATCACCAGCGGGATCAGGAACTCGTTCCAGGTCCAGACGAAGAAGAAGACCAGCAGCACCGCGAGGGTCGGGCGGACGTTGGGCAGCACGACCCGGCGCAGGATCGTCCAGGAGCCGGCCCCGTCCAACGCCGCCGCCTCCAGCAGGCTACGCGGGAAGGTGCCGAGCACCGAGGCGAGCAGGTACGTGCCGAACGCGCTCTGGATGACGGTGAAGATGATGATCACGGCGAGTCGGGTGTTGTAGAGGCCGACCTCCTTGGCCAGGTAGTACAGCGGGTAGACGAGCGACTCCTGCGGCAGCATGTTCGCCAGCAGGAACAGGCCCACGATCGTCAGCCGGCCGCGGACCCGACCGATACCCAGCGCGTACGCGTTGAGCAGCGACACCGCCACCGCGAAGACCGCCACCGAGCCGGCGATCAGCGTCGAGTTCCACAGCTTCAGTGGGAAGTCCACCCGCGTCCAGTACGCCCGCAGGCCGTCGGTGTAGAACTCCGTCGGCCAGCTCAGCGGCCCCTCGGTGGAG
Source organism: Micromonospora sp. WMMA1923 (assembly GCF_049179195.1). NCBI lineage: Bacteria > Bacillati > Actinomycetota > Actinomycetes > Micromonosporales > Micromonosporaceae > Micromonospora > Micromonospora sp. WMMA1923. The sequence continues at coordinate 3,438,026 of NZ_JBMHLZ010000001.1, read as the reverse complement.
TACTGCCCCGGCGGTTTGAACGCGTTGAGCAGCATGATGGCCAACGGCACCAGCATCAGCAGCGCGGCGGCGCTGACCAGGCCGAGCGCCAGCCAGCCGCCGGAGCCGTGCCGGCGGGGGTCCCGGGTACGGGCCCGCGGCGCGGTGTCGACCGGGGTGCCGCCCGGTGCGGTGGTGAGGGACATCAGCTGCCTCCGTCGGCACGCTCGGCGCGGCGTTGGGCGGCCAGGACGACCAACGCCACCAGCACGATGATCGCGGTGAGGACTGTCGAGATCGCCGAGCCGTAGCCGACCTGGAGCTTGTTGAAGAAGGTGTGGTACGCGAAGTACGACGGCACGATCGTGGCGTTCTCCGGCCCGCCCCGGGTCAGCGCGTAGATCGGGCCGAACACCTTCATCGCGGCGATCGTGCAGGTGAGTGCCACCACGAAGGTCTCCGGCCGGATCTGCGGCAGGGTGATCGCCCGGAACCGGTGCCACCAGCCGGCCCCGTCCAGCTCCGCCGCCTCGTACAGCTCGGGGTCGACCCGCTGCAACGCGGCCATGAAGACCACCACCGGGTAGCCGATCTGCACCCAGATCATCACCCCCAGCACCGCCGGCAGGGCGGTGTCCGGGTCACCCAGCCAGTCGTGGCGCAGCCCGTCCAGGCCGACCGCGGTGAGCAGCCCGTTGAGCGCCCCGTCGGGGCGCAGGATCCACCCCCACACGATGCCGGCGACCACCACCGGCAGGACCTGGGGCAGGTAGAACGCGGCCCGCAGGGCGGCGGCGGTACGCGGCCGGAACCGTCGACCGATGGTGTCGAACAGGACGGTGGCCAGCAGCAGCCCGAGTGCGGTGGGGACCAGCACCATCGCCACGATCATCGACAGGGTGTTGCGGAACGACAACCAGAACACCTGGTCGTCGAGGAGCCGCCGGTAGTTCTCCAGGCCCACGAAACTCGGGTCGCCGATGCCCGACCAGCGGGTGAGCGACAGGTAACCGGTGAACAGCAACGGGCCACCGATGACCAGCGCGAACAACACCGCGCCGGGGATCAGGTAGAGCCAGTACGTGCCGTCGCGGCCCCGGCGGGCGGTGCCGCGACGCGGCGGGCGCCTCTCCGGCGCGACGGGGGATCGGGGTACGGCCATCAGGGTCCCTCCGGTGCCGGGCGGGCGAGCCGTCGGCCCGCCCGCCCGTGGTCGGTCAGCCGCGTCGGATCTCCGCCACGCCCTCGGCGTACGGCTTCGCGATGGCGTCGAGCACCTCGGCCGGGGACTTCGACTGGTTGATCAGGCTCTGGAAGCCGGAGACCAGCACGTCGTAGTAGCCGGGCACCGGCCAGTCCGGATAGAAGGCCAGCCCGTCGGCGGCGCTGACGGCGTTGAAGCTCTCCACCAGCTTGCGGCCCCTGGCGTCGGTGATGGTCGCCGGGTCGCCGGCAACCGGGACGCCGCCGTTGTTGCCGATCAGCGCCTGGATCTCCGGTCGCATGGTGATGTCGATGAAGTCGTACGCCAGGTCCTTGGCCTTACTGGTGGCCGGCACCACCCACAGGTTGCCCGACGAACCGGCGTGCAGGGTGTTGCCGGGGAACAGGAAGGTGTCCCAGTCGGCCTTCATCTCGGTGGCGAACCGGCCGAACCACCAACTGCCGGAGACGATCATCGGGGTCTTCCCGGCGATGAACGCGGTGCCCATGTCCTCGGCCTTGGCGCTGGCCGAGTCCTTGGCGACGTAACCCTTGCGGACCCAGTCGGCGAAGGTCTGCGCACCGTCGCGCAGCGGGCCGCTGCCGAAGTCGACCGGGTTGCGGTAGAGCTGGTAGTCGTCGACGAAGGAACGGTCGGCTCCGGCGAGCGCGAGCTGGTAGAACAGCTGCCCGGCCGGGTACTCGGCGCCGGCGGTGCCCAGCGGCACGATGCCCTTGGCGACGAAGGTGTCCATCGCCGCGGTCAGCTCGGCGAGGGTGGTCGGCACCGCCACCTGGTGTTCGGCGAAGAGGTCCTTGTTGTAGTAGACCATCACGTACTCGCCGTAGTTCGGCACCCCGTACCAGTTGCCGGAGCCCATCACGCCCTTGTCGTCGTACCGGGCGGTGGTCTGCAGACTGGGGCTGAGGGCCTTGTCCCAACCCCGTTCGGTCGCCTCGGCCGTCAGGTCGGTGAGCAGGCCCTGCTTGGACAGCAGTCCCGAGGTGGCGTTGCCCTTGTTGTACTCCATCACGTCCGGGCCCTCGGACGAGTTGATGATCATCGCCGCGTTCTGCTGGATCTGTTCGAACGCCTTGCGCTCGAAGCGGACCTCGACGCCGGGGTGTTCGTCCTTGAACACCTCGATCGCCCGGTCCCAGGCGATGCTCATCGCGCTGTTCTCGCCCTCGTAGTGCCAGAGCTTGAGCACGTTGGCGTCGCCGGCGTCGTCGTCACCACCGCAGGCGGTGAGGGTGCCGGCCGTCAGGGTGGCCAGCGCCACCATCGCGGCGAGGGTACGCAGTCGTCGCATCAGCATTCTCCTCGTGGGTGTCGGGTCGGGTCGGGTCGGTGCGGCGCTGGCCCGTCGTCGCGTCGCGGCGCGGGCCCGGTCGTCATGGGTGCGCGCTGCGCCGGCCGGTCGGTGCGGGTGTCAGGGTCGGTGGTGGTCCGGTGGAGCCGCGGACCTCCAAGGTGCAGGGCAGCAACTGCTGGTGGATCTCGGCGCTGTCGGTGCTCCCGGTGCTCCCGGCGCTGTCGGTGCTCCCGGCACCGAGGTGGCGCAGCAGCTGCTCGACGGCGATCCGCCCCACCGCCGTGCCCGGTGAGGTCATCGTGGTCAGCGCGGGGGTGGCCAACTCGGCCACCTGCGGCGAGGTGACCATCGAGACCACCGAGACGTCGTCGGGGACCGTACGGCCGTGCGCGGCGAGCCCACCGAGGATGCCGAAGACCGCGCTCTCGTTCATGGCCAGCACGGCGGTGAGTTCGGGGGCCCGGTCGAAGGCGCTGGCCAGCGCCGCCCGGCCACCGCCCGGGCTGTCCTCGGCCGGGATCATCACCGGCTCGATGCGGCGACCGGCCGTCGCGGTGGCGAAGGCGTCCCGGGAGCGCAGTGCCGGACCGTAGCCCTCGGTGATCGCGGTGGCCGAGTGGTTGACGTAGACGATGCGCCGGTGCCCGAGGTCGGCCAGGTACCCGACGGCGTCGTGCACCGTACGGTCGAAGTCGATGTCGACGTACGAAAGGCCGGTGGTGTCGGCGGTACGCCCGATCAGCACCACCGGGACGCCGGCTGAGCGCAGGACCCCGACCCGTGGGTCGTCGAGCTGCACCTCCATCAGCAGCACCCCGTCGAGCATCCGCTGACTGGCCAGCTGGCGCAGCCCGTCGAGGTCACCGGCGTCGACGGGGGAGAGCACCAGGTGGTAGCCGGCCGCGCTGGCCGCGGTCGCGGCGCCGGTGACGAAGGCCGTCTCGGTCGCCCCGAGGCCGCGCTCGTCGATCGGCAGCAGCAGCCCGAGGATCCGGCTGCGCCGGCTGGCCAGCCCCCGAGCCATCGCGTGCGGCTGGTAACCCAGCTCGGCCATGGCGGCGCGGACCTTCTCCCGGGTGGCCGCGGAGATCGGGCGGGCGCCGGTGAGCACGTACGACACGGTGCTGACCGAGACCTGGGCGAGACGGGCGACATCCTGCATGTTCGCCATCGCGCACCTCCCGGTCCGCCCCGCCACCGGCCCGGTCGGGCCGGCCCCGGACCACCTGTCGAAGCGGTTCGTCGAAGCGTTTCGACAGAAACTAGGCCACGTGTTACCGGGACGTCAATAGCGGATGACGGATGTTCGCAACCGGTCGACGGAGCCGGCTCCGTCGACCGGTAGGACACCTCCCGACCTGGGGCGGCGTGTCCCGGTGCGTCCCGGCGCGGGCCGGGCGGGGGTCACAGCTCGGTGGTGAACCGCTCCAGCACCGAGGGGGCGACCAGGCCGATCGCGGAGAGCACCACGACGACAGTCATGATCGAACGCAGCACGACCGTCTCGGTCTTGCTGCCGGTACGCAGGGCGAATTTGCTCGGCAGCCGGATCGGCGTCCACATCCGACGCTTGATCGGGATCGGCCAGAGGATCGGCACCCCGGCCCGGGTGATCATGTCGCCGAGGATGTGCACGAAACAGCCCACCCCCATCGCCAGCCCGAGCAGCGGATACCCCCGGTCACCGGGGAGGTTGGCGAAGGTGAACCAGGCGGCGGCGGCCGACACCAGGGTCACGATCACCCAGCCGGCCCGTTCGGCCCACTTGTCGAACAACCCGCGCAGAGCCAGACCGATCATGAAGAACAGGATCCCGATCACGGCCCACTTGCCGTACGTGGCGCAGAGCCAGGTGGTGCCCCAGCCGACCAGGACGGTGAACGGGATGGTGTGGGTAAGCGTACGGTGGCCGTTGTTGCGCTTGGGATCCTTGCTCAACTTGGTGGCGTAGTAGACGCCCAGCGAGATCTTCTCCATCACCTCGGCGGCGAAGAGGCTGACCACGCCGAAGGTCCGGGCGACGGTCGCGCCGCCCTGGTTGCGGGTGACCTTGCCGGAGAGGTCCAGGTCGGGAAAGAGCGCGCCACCGGCGCAGACCGCGGTCCCGACGGCGAGCGCGAGCGGCGACTGCTCGTAGTCGGCGAACTGGTACAGCCCCCACGAGCCGGCCAGCCACACCGCCGCGCCGGACAGCGCGTGGGACGGTCCCATCATCTCGCGTCACCCTCCCCAAAAAGCTTGATCCACAACCTACGCCACAGTGTCGGGTCGACGTCGAGGGGGATCGCTCGGGTCCAGGATGGACGACTCCGGTAAGCCTCGGTCGGGTCCGCTCAGGCTCCGGCCGGGCTGAAGGATCTGACCGAACCATCTTGCACCAAACTGCGCTTTTTGCGGGCTTGTGAGGCATCTGCGATAGGCAGGGTGTCGCGCCCTCAGGGGCCACTTTCGTCCAATCACCGGCCTGCTGTCGACTCCTCGCCGGCTCGACGGATTCCCGGTCACCACCACCAACTCCGACCCGTCGAACGCCCCCGCTCCCGCCCCCTCCCGCGACTGATACGCCTTGCTCTCCCTCCGTACCCGGTCGGGGTTCAGATCTTGGACACTTACCGTCCAAATAGAACGGTAAATGTCCAAGATTCACTTCGACGCCCGCCTTGGCGGGGGTGGGGGAGGGAGGCGGGGGTGGGTGGGGTGGGGTGGGGTGCCGCGTTGCTAGGGGGTGGGGCGGAAGCTCTGCCGGATCATCAGGAGGTACGGCGTGTTCACCTGCCAGTCGAATTCATTGGTCTGCCAGGCGACCGTGTAGGCCCGCCCGGTGGAGACGGTGACCAACAGCCGCGACGAGTGCACCTGCTCGCCGCGCGCGTCGCGCCAGCGGCACTCCCACAGTGCGCCACCGGCGAACAGGTCCAGCCCGGAGATGTCGATCTGTTCGTAGTCACGCAGCAGGCCGGCCTGGGTCAACCGGCGTTCCTCGGCCCGCCAGTATCGCACCGGGTCGGCCGGTGCCGCCCCCGGGGCGATGCTGAGCAGCCGCGACCCACCCGGCTCCCGGAAACAGGTCACCGGCGTCGTGCCGGCCCGGGCCGGATCCACTGCGGCAACCGATCGCGCGGACCCGGCGGCGGCCGGTCGGCCGAGGGCGGTGGTGGTTGCCGGTTCTTCCGCGGTGGCGGCGGCCGGTCGGCCGAGGGCGGTGGGGTTTGCCGGTTGTCCGGCGGCGGTGGCGGCTACCGGTCGCGCGGAGGCCACCGCGGACGGTGTCCGTGCGGGACCCTCGGTGTCGGCGGGCTGGGTCGGGGCGCTCGTGGTGGCCGGTCGGTCGGGTTCCTCGGTCCAGCGCAGCCAGCCGACCGGTACGGCGATCCGGAAACCGGTCGGGTCGAGGTGCCAGGTCCAGCCGGCGATCAGGGCGAGTTCCCCGTCCGGTGGGGGGATCGGCCGGACCGGCGTCGCACCGGCCGGTGGGGGGCCCGCACAGGCGAACGCCGTCGGTGCGGCCGGAACCGTGGCCGTCGGCGGCGGGCCGGCCACCGGATCCGGCCCGGCCGGCCCGTTCCCGGCTCGGCTCAACGCCACCGCGCCACCGGCCCCGGCCAGCAACACGACGGCCGCCACCACCGCGACCGTCGCCCGCCGCCGCGCGGGCGTCGGGTTGCTGACCGTGGTCCCGGCCGTCCGGTCATCGGCGGCCCACCGCGGCTCGACGGGCGTGCCGGATCGCGCCGCCCATGCCGGCTCGGAGGTCGGCGCGGGCGGCCCGGAGGGCGGCGGGCCGGGCGAGGCCGGTTCGCCGTCGGCCACGGCGCGCAGCATCGGTTCCACCTCGGCGGCGTTGAGTCGCCGGGCCGGATCACGCCGCAGCAGCCCGGCCAGTACCGGTTCCAGTGGGCCGGCCCGGTGGGGCGGGTCGGGTGGCTCGACCGCCAGCGCGCTCAACGTGGCCATCGCGCTGGCGCGGGCGTACGGCGATCGGCCCTCGACCGCCGCGTAGAGCGTCGCGCCCAGCGACCACAGGTCGCTGCGCGGGTCGGACGCGCCGGTGCGGGCCCGCTCCGGGGCGACGTACTGCGGGGAGCCGAGCACCATGCCGGGGCCGGTCATCGCGGCGTCCCCGCCGACGAAGGTGGCCAGGCCGAAATCGGTCAACACCACTCGGCCACCCTCGGTGACCAGCACGTTGTGCGGCTTGACGTCGCGGTGCAGCACCCCGGCGGCGTGGGCGACCCGCAGCGCGGTCAGCACCGCCAGGCCGATCCGCGCGGCGTGCGGCGGACTGAGCGGCCCGTCGGCGGCGATGATCTGCTGCACCGAGCGGGACGGAACGTACTCCATGACCAGCCACTGGCTGTCCCGGTCGACAAGCGCGTCGTAGATCCGGACCACGTTGGGGTGGTCGAGGCGGGCCGCGGTGCGGGCCTCCCGCAGCGTACGCAGGCGGATCTCGTCGCGTTCGGCCTCGGCCAGCCAGACCGGCGGGATGATCTCCTTCAGCGCCACGTCGCGGTGCAGCATCTCGTCACGGGCCCGCCACACCCGTCCCATGCCGCCGGAGCCGACCAGGTCCAACAGCCGGTACCGACCGGCGATCAGCTCCTGCTGCACCACGAACTCCCTCGGCTACGTGTCGTACACCATAACCAGGGTCACCACCAGCGTCGACGCGGTGGGCGGATGGTCACGTCGCCGAAGATCGCCCGGGCGCGTACCTCGATCACCGGACCGCCGGGGACGACCGGCCCGGACAGCTTGGACCGCTTGGAGCCGAAGACGGCCGAGCCGGTCAGCCGGACGTCGGTGCCCTCCGGCACCACGACGGTGACGTTGCCGAAGATGGCGTCGGCGTCGATCGTGGTGACCCGCCGGTGCAGCTCGGTCTCGTGCAGCTCGATGCGGCAGTCACCGAAGACGGCGCGGGCCTCGATGCGTTCCGGTACCGCCCAGACGCCCTTGCGTACCTCGTTGCCGAAGACCGCCAGCAGCCGTTCCGCGGCCGCGTCGGTCGGGCGGGCGACGGCCCGGCCCGGTGCGTCCGGCAGGTTCCGGGTCACCCGGGTCAACTCGCCCCTGGTCAGCGAGGCGTGCGCCTCGCCCACCCGGTCGGCGTACTCGTCGAGGGTGAGCCGGCCCTCGGCGGCCGCCTGGCCGAGCAGCTGCACGACCTCCTCCCGCTCCCGGTCGGAGACGCGCAGTCGGTCGGTGTCGTCGTACCGTTCCGGTTCCACCCGTCGAGGGTAGCTGCCGCGACCCGCAGGCCAGGCCGCAGCCGCTGGGCCATCGTGCCGGCAGCGGCCGGCCGGCGTGCGGAGTTCAGCAGGCGGCGCCACCGACGGCGAGCAGGTTGCCGGTCGGGATGACCGGTGCCCGGCGGGGCGAGGGCAGCTCGGCGACCCGCCGGGCCTGGGTGGTGCCGTGCTCGCGGCGGGCGACGGCGTACGTCTGCGCGGTGTGCGCGGCGATGGTGGCCCAGCCGTAGCGCTGGCCCACCATGCGGCGGGCCTGGCGGGCGACCCGGCGGGCGAAGACCTCGTCGCCGAGGAGCTGGTCGACCGCGCCGGCCAGGGCCGACGGGTCGCTGTGCGGGAAGGTGACGCCGGTGACGCCGGGCTCGACGATCTCGGCCAGCCCACCGGTGCGGGCCACCGCCAGCGGCGCGCCGGCCGCCGCGGCCTCCAGGGCCACCATGCCGAACGGCTCGTAGAGGCTGGGTACGACGGTCGCGTCGGTGGCACCGAGGACCGCCGGTAGCTGGGTGTTGTCGAGGAACCCGGCGAAGTGCACGTTGCCGCCCAGGCCGAGCCGCTGCGTCCGCTCCTCCAACTCGCCCCGGTAGGGCCCGTCGCCGGCGATCAGCAGCCGCAGTCCCGGGTGCCGGCCGCGCAACTGCGCCACGGCGTCCACGAGGTGCTGCACGCCCTTCTCGTAGACCAGGCGGCCGGCGTACCCGATCAGTGGCCCCTCGCCGGCGAACCGGGCCCGGGCCGAGGCGACGGCGCGGGGGCGGGCCCGCCAGGCCCGGTCGTCCACCCCGTTGGCCACCACGTCGATCCGTTCGGCCGGCACCCCGAACAGGGTCGTCACCTGCTCGCGCATGTACCCGGAGCAGGCGATCACCCGGCCGGAGGCGGTGCTGAGCCAGTGCTCGACGCCGTGGATGGTGCGGTTCATCTCCTCGGGCAGCCAGCCCTGGTGCCGGCCGGCCTCGGTGGCGTGGATCGTGGTGACCAGCGGCAGGTCCAGGTGTTCGGCCAGGGTGATCGCGGTGTGCGCGACCAGCCAGTCGTGGGCGTGCACGACGTCGTAGCTGTCGGCTTCGGTGGCGCGCAGGGCGGCCCGGGTCAGGGTGTGGTTGAAGGCCATCGTCCAGGCCAGCAGGCTGCTGGTGGCCAGTGGGAAGGTGACCGGGTCCTCGGCGGCGCGCACGATGCGTACCCCGTCGGCGTACTCCTCGATGGGCGCGCCCTCGGTGTGCCGGGTGACCACGGTGACGTCGTGCCCGGCGGCGACCAGCGCCACGGAGAGGGCGTGCACGTGCCGGCCGAGGCCGCCGACCAGCAGCGGAGGGTACTCCCAGGAGAGCATCAGGATGCGCTGCCGGCGGTTGGGGTGGATGTCGATCACGTCGGCGTCCGGTGACATGCGGCCCCCTTGGAGTTGTCCCGTGGCGGCCGGGCCGGCACCCCGTACCGGGTGCCGGCCAACTCGGCCGGGTGGAATGCCCCCATCCTTTCGCGGCCCGGATAACCGCTGGCGACGCCGCCGTTGCGGTCGTGTAAAGCGCCCCTATCCGATCCGTCGGACTCGCAGCGTTTCCGCCACCGACCAGGCCTGGAACGGGCAGCCGGTGCCCCGGTGCGGGGCCAGCCCGTCGGCGGTCTCGCTCACCGAACCCAGCCCGTACTCGCGCAGGTGCCCGTCGATGCCGGTGAACAGGTCGTCGACGTCGATCCCGGCCCGCCGGCAGGCGTCGGCGTACGGACCGGTAAGCCACGGCCAGACGGTGCCCTGGTGGTACGCGCCGTCCCGGTCGGCCGGCCCGCCCCGGTGCCGGCCGGCGAAGCCGGGGGAGTCCGGCGAGAGGCTGCGCGGCCCCAGCGGGGTGAGCAGGCCGTCGGCCACCCGCCGCAGCGTCTGCGGGTCCGGCTCCAGCGGCGCGTACGGCAGCGACCAGGCCAGCAGCTGGTTGGGCCGGAGCAGGTCGTCGTCGTGGTGCGCGGCACCTCCCAACGGGTACGCGGGCGCGGGCGCGTCCACCACGTCGTGCAGCCAGCCCAGCTCCGGTGCCGGGAAGCGCTGCCGGAACGAGGCCAGCGCCCGCCCGTGCAGCCGCCACAGCTCGGTCGCGTCCTGCCCGGCCAGCTCGGTCAGCTCCGCCAACCCGGCCAAACCGTTGACCCACAGGGCGTTGACCTCGACGGGCTTGCCGATCCGCGGGGTCACCGGCACCCCGTACACCCGGGCGTCCATCCAGGTCAGCGCGGCACCCGGGGCACCTGCGGTGAGCAGCGCGTCGGCCGGGTCGACGACGATGCCGTACCGGGTGCCGGCGAGGTGGGCCCCGACCACCGAGTGCAGCGCCGGCAGCAGCTCGTCGCCGAGGTCGGTGTCCCCGGTGACGGTGACGTGCCGGCTGACCGCGTGCAGGAACCACAGCGTGGCGTCGACCGTGTTGTACTCCACCCGGCCGGTGTCGGCGGTGTTGGCGAGCATCCCCTCCGACAGCGTCGCCGCGTACGAACGCAACAGCTCGCGCCCCTCGTCGGCCCGGCCGGTGCAGAGGAACAGCCCCTCGTAGGAGATCATCGTGTCCCGCGACCAGGCACCGAACCACGGGTACCCGGCGACCACCTCGACCGGCGCGGCGGCGGTGCGGACCACGAACGCGTCGGCGGCCAGGGCCAGCGTCGCGGTGGTGTCGTCGACCGGCTTCGCGGCCGCCACCACCTGCCGGTTGCGCCGCCGGGCGGCGGCCACCACGTCGGTGGCCGGCATCGGCTCGACGTCGAGCTGGTCGGCCCAGGCCAGCACCGAGACGGTGTCGCCGGGACGCTCCAGCGCGCCGGAGAACCGCCCCGCGTACCAGAGGTCCTCGTCCGGGTGCAGGCCCCGGGTGGCTTCCTCGCGGTGGTGCACCCCGAGCCACCACTGCCCCTGCGGGCTCCAGCCCGGACCGGCGAGCCGGAACGCCCCCTCGACCACCGCGCCCTGCCCGACCGGCTCCACCCGCAGGTCCGGGCCGTCGGACCGGCGTTCGCCGTGGGCGTCGCGCCAGGTGCAGACGGCGGCCAGGTCCAGCTGGACCGGGCCGCCGGCGACCAACCGGTGCACCACGGCCACGCAGGAGCGGCCGGGCAGCATCGCCACCTCCCGCTCGATCACCGTCGCGCCGATCCGCCAGCGCCACCGGGGCACGCCGTCGATCAGCGCGAAGTGCTCCAGCAGCTCGAAGCCGCGCGGGTCGACCTCACCCGAGGACCACTCGTGCGCGCCGAGGCGGACCTGCGCACCGGAGGGCAGCAGCACCGCCGGGTCCAGGCTCACCAGACCGACGTTGCGGGTCGCCGGGGTGTCACCGGCCACCACCAGCAGGCCGTGGTAGCGGCGGGTCCGCAACCCGCTGACGGTGCCCATGGCGTACCCGCCGACCCCGTCGGTGACCAACCACTCGCGGCTCGCGCCGCCGGTCGTCACGTCACCACAGACCTGGGGCCCGAAACTGATGTCGATCAACTTTCCTCCACCGGCGGCGAGGTGTAACACGCCACGACGAGAATGGCCGCTGTGGTCAAGGACACCAACGGCACCGAAGATAGGCAGATGTTCACTGACGTGTCGGCTTCCCGTGAGACGCCCCCCGATGCCGAACGGCTCCGGCTCGCCCAGGCCGACTCGGGTGAACAGGCCTGGCGCGCATGGGGTCCCTATCTGTCCGAACGTGCGTGGGGGACGGTACGGGAGGACTACAGCGAACACGGCACGGCCTGGGACTACTTCCCCCACGACCACGCGCGTTCCCGAGCCTACCGGTGGAACGAGGACGGCATGGCAGGCGTCTGCGACGACCGGCAGACGTTCTGCTTCGGCCTGGCGTTGTGGAACGGCGAGGATCCGATCCTCAAGGAGCGGATGTTCGGCCTCGGCGGTGACGGCGGCAACCACGGCGAGGACGCCAAGGACTACTGGTGGTACGAGGACTCCACCCCCACCCACTCCTGGATGCGCTGGCGCTACCACTACCCGCAGGCCGCCTTCCCCTACGACGAGCTGGTCTCGGTGAACGCGACGCGGGGCCGCGACGACACCGAGTACGAGCTGGTCGACACCGGCATCTTCGACGACGACCGGTACTGGGCGGTGACCGTCGACTACGCCAAGGCCTCCCCGACCGACCTGTGCATGACGGTCACCGTGGCCAACCAGGGTGACCGGGCGGCGACCCTGCACGTGCTGCCCAGCCTCTGGTTCCGCAACACCTGGGCGTGGGGACTGCCCGGCAGCGACCGGGTGCCCCGACTGGTCGGCGAGCCGGCCTTCCGGGGCCGCAAACGGGCCAGTTCCCGGGGCCCGGCCGGCCCGGCCACCCCGGCCCGCCTGGTCGGCCAGCACCACGTCCTCGGTCAGCTGGTGCTGGCCGGCGACGGCGAGCCGGTCCCGCTGCTCTGCGACAACGACTCCAACACCGAGCGGCTCTGGGGGCTGCCCGGCCGCTCGAAGTACCCCAAGGACGGCATCAACGACCACGTGGTCAACGGCGCGGCCACGGTCAACCCGGCCCGGGAGGGCACCAAGGGCGCCCTGCACTACGTCCTGCAGGTGCCCGCCGGCGAGCGGCGGCAGATCAGGTTGCGGCTCACCCGTACCGCCCCGCCTCCGGCCACCGGCGCGGCGCCGGCGCTCGACCTGGGCGACGGGTTCGACGCCACGGTGTGGGCCCGCCGGGCCGAGGCGAACCACTACTTCGCCGGGGTCGTCCCGGCCACGGCCACCCCCGACGAGGCGCTGGTCGCCCGGCAGGCCATCGCCGGGCTGATGTGGGGCAAGCAGTTCTACCACTTCGACGTCACCCGCTGGCTCTCCGGCGATCCGGGGGCCGCGCCGCCCCCGGCGGGCCGCCGGCACGGGCGCAACAGCGCCTGGTGGCACATGACCAGCTTCGACGTCATCTCCATGCCCGACCCCTGGGAGTACCCCTGGTACGCCGCCTGGGACCTGGCGTTCCACTGTGTCAGCATCGCCCGGGTCGACCCGGGCTTCGCCAAGGAGCAGATCCTGCTCCTGCTGCGCGAGTGGTACCTGCACCCCAACGGGCAGATCCCGGCGTACGAGTGGGCGTTCGGCGACGTGAACCCGCCGGTGCACGCCTGGGCGGCGCTGAAGGTCTTCGAGATCGACGGCTCCACCGACCACGCGTTCCTGGCCCGGGTGATGCACAAGCTGCTGCTCAACTTCACCTGGTGGGTCAACCGCAAGGACACCGGCGGCAACAACGTCTTCGAGGGTGGCTTCCTCGGACTGGACAACGTCGGCCCGTTCGACCGTTCGGCGGCGCTGCCGGTGGCCGGGGTGCTGGAGCAGTCCGACGGCACCGGCTGGATGGCGATGTACGCCCTCAACCTGCTGGACATCGCCATCGTCCTGGCCGAGCAGGACCGGACCTGGGTGGACACCGCCTGCAAGTTCTTCGAGCACTTCGTCTACATCGCCGCCGCCGCGTACTCCCAGGGGCTCTGGGACGCCGAGGACGAGTTCTTCTACGACGTGCTGCGGCTGGCCGACGGCAGCCAGGTCCCGCTGCGGGTCCGCTCGGTGGTCGGGCTGCTGCCGTTGGCCGCCACCACCCGGCTCACCGCCGGCACCCTGGACAGGTTGCCGGAGCTGGGGGCCCGGATCCGGTGGTTCCTCACCAACCGTCCGGAGTACGCCCACGTGATGGACGCCCGGCGGATCGGTCCGGACGGCCGTCAGCAGCGGCTGCTCTCCATGGTCGGCCCCGACCAGGTCGTCCGGCTGCTCGCCCGGATGCTGGACCCCGACGAGTTCCTCAGCGAGTACGGCCTGCGCACGCTCTCCCGGGCCCACCTGGACAAGCCGTTCTCGGTGACCCTCGGCGGGTTGGAGTTCAGCGTCGGCTACGAGCCGGCCGAGTCCACCAGCGGACTCTTCGGCGGCAACTCCAACTGGCGCGGGCCGATCTGGATGCCCACCAACTTCCTGCTGGTAAGCGCCCTGCGGGACTACGCGGCGTTCTTCGGTGACGACCTGCGGGTGGAGTACCCGACCCGGTCCGGGACGCAACGGTCGCTGGACGAGATCGCCGACGACCTGTCGGCCCGGCTGATCTCGCTGTTCACCCGCGACGGCTGGGGACGCCGGCCGATCTACGGCGCCTGTCAGCTCTTCCAGACCCACCCGGACTGGCGGGACCTGATCGCCTTCCCCGAGTACTTCCACGGTGACAACGGGGCGGGGCTGGGCGCCTGGCACCAGACCGGCTGGACCGCCCTGGTCCTCGACCTCATCCTCACCCTGCGGCGCTGACCCGAACAGCGCTGCCGGTGGCGGTCCCGTTACGCCCGTACGCCGGTTTCGCCCCATACCGCGAATCGGCACCGTCGGCGGCACCGGTCACCTTGTCCGGCGGGCCGCGGTGGATCTAGCGTGATGCCCGCGTCACGGCCGGCCTACGGGGGGCCGGCCGAGGGCGTGTCGACCTCCGGCGCGGGCACCGTGGAGCTGAGTGCGAGCGGTCCGACCCGGCGTCGGGACCCGGCGTGGGCGGCGTGCCACGCCCCGCCGGGCCGTGTCGGCGGCGGGATCCGCCGCCGCGCCGGAGCGTCGCGGGTCAGGACCGGGGAGTTGCGGCCCCGGTCCTGACCCGTTGCCGGGTGGTGGCTTCCGTCGGGGCCCGGCGGGTGCCAGGATCTCCGGAATGAAACGAAGGACGTTGATCCTCGGCGCGGCCGTCGGAGCGGTCGTACCCGCCGGTGCCGCGACCACCGCCGGCGCGACCCGGTCCGCCGGTGGGGCGGCCGTCGCCCCGTCGGACAAGCGCGGCGACCCGACGCCGGCCAACCGGGCCGACCGGCTGACCACCCTGCCGAGCCAGACCCGGCAGGTCGTGGTCGTGGCGGGCAACGGGTACGCGACCACCCACGCCACCCTGGAGACCTTCGAGCGGATCCGGGGCCGCTGGACCCCCGTCACCGCAGCGTTGCCGGCCCGGATCGGGTCCAAGGGCTTCAGCGACAACCACGTCGAGGGGGTGGCGACCACCCCGACCGGGGTCTACTCGGTCGGTCCGACGATGTACGGCATCTCGGCCGACCCGGGCGTGCGGTACCCGTACCACCGGTTGGTCACCAACGACTGGTGGAACGAGAACCCGAAGTCGCCGGCGTACAACACCTTCCAGCACACCGCCACGAACCCGGGTGGCTACAGCGAGGCGCTGTGGAAGGAGGTGCCGGCGTACACCCACTTCGCGGTGATCACCTACAACATGCCGCCGAACGTCGCGAAGCCGGTGCCGAACGCCGGCAGCGGCATCTTCCTGCACCAGTTCAGCACCGCGGCGGGCAACGCCACCGCGGGCTGCGTCAGCCTCTCCCGCGACCACCTGGTACGGGTGCTGACCTGGCTGGATCCGGCTGCCGCGCCGCGCATCGTGCTCAGCCCGTACGAGCAGCTCGGCCGCTACTGACGCCGCGGGCGCCGGAGCGGCGGGTGGCGGATCTCCGATCGAGGCCGTGACTGTGGGTGCCGGGGTGGCTACCATCCACCGCGTGTCTGCAGCCGTCGAGGAACCCGTCACCACCGGTGACGAAGCAGGACGGGAGGCGGCGGAGTCCGGCCGGTGGATCGTCGACGCCGCCCGGGAACTGGCCGAGTCCGAAGGCTGGGAGGGGGTCACCACCCGGCGGCTGGCCGACCGGCTGGGCTGCTCCCAGGTGACGATCTACCAGCACTTCAGCGGCCGGGAGGCGATCGTGGCAGCGGTCGCCGTCGACGGCTTCGCCGAACTGGCCCGGAGTCTGACCGAGGCCCGAACCCCGGCTGAGCCGCCGGCCGGGTCCGAGCCGCCGCCGGCCCCGTCCTGCCCGCCGGCCGGGCCCGAGCCGTCCGCTGAGCCGCCGCCGGCGGTGGAGCGGGACGGGCCGGTGGTGGCCTGGTCGCGGGTGGTGCAGCGGTACCTCGACTTCGCCTACGCCCACCCGCAGGTCTACGACGCGATGTTCCTGCTCACCGCGGAGCTGCCGTTCGGCGTGCCGGAGGGGCCACCCGCGCTGCACGCGGTCTTCGCCGAACTCCGCTCGGCGCTCACCCCGCTGGCCGCCGGGCGGGACCCGGAGGCGCTGGCCGAGGTCGGCTGGAGCGTCCTGCACGGCATGGTGATGCTCACCCGGGGTGGCCGGCTCCGGCCGGACCGGCAGGACCAGCGGGAGACCCTGATCATGGCCGGGTTGTTCGGCACGCCACCGCCGGCCCGACCAGAAACCGGTGTGCCGTCTCCGCCGTCGGTTCCGTACCCTCGTCAGCCGGAACCGACGACGGGGGAGGACGCATGACGGGCCACGACAGCGGCGGTGGGGGCGGTGAGCGGACGGTCGGGCAGGTGCTGGTCTTCGACGCCGACGACACCCTCTGGGAGAACAACGTCCTCTTCGAGCGGGTGATCGACGACTTCCTCGACTGGCTGGACCACCCGACGCTGGACCGGGTCGAGATCCGGCACATCCTCGACGACATCGAACGGGCAAACGTCGTCACCCACGGCTACGGCAGCCGGGTGTTCCTGAACAGTCTGCGGGAGTGCATGGAGCGGTTGCGTGCCCGGCCGGCCAGCGACCGGGAACGGCAGGAGATCGAGGGCCTGGCGTGGGCGCTCGAACAGCGGCAGGTCGAGCTGATCCCGGGGGTCGCCGACACGCTTACCGACCTGGCCGGCCGGCACGACCTGCTGCTGCTCACCAAGGGCGACGACACCGAGCAGCGCCGCAAGATCGAGGCGTCCGGCCTGGCGCACCACTTCCGCGCCACCCACGTGGTCGCCGAGAAGGACGCGGCGACCTACCGGTGGCTGACCCGGGAGCACGGCTTCGACCCGGTGCGGGCCTGGATGATCGGCAACTCCCCGAGGTCCGACATCCTGCCCGCGCGGGCCGCCGGGCTGAACGCGGTGTTCATCCCCAACACCTACACCTGGGTGTTGGAGCACGACGTGCTGGACCCGGCCGACGCCGGAGTGCTGCACCTGGGCGCCTTCACCGACCTGACCCGGCACTTCTGAGCGGTCACCGGCACGCCGGTCAGGGCTGGCCGACCTCACCCCGGACGATCGCCACCGCGACGCGGCAGAACTCGTCCATGTCCGGGGTGAAGCCGGCCGCGATGTCGGGGTGCAGGCCGGAGCGGGTCTCGTCGAGCAGCCGTTGGCACACCTGCTCGACCGGCTCGCCGGCGTAGCTGGCGCGGACGCGACCGGTCGCCGCCTGCAGGGCCGAGGTCAGCTGATCCTCCAGCGGGCCGCGCAGCTTGCGCTGCACGGGGTCGAGCCCGCTCGGATCGAGCGTGACATGTGGCTCCGACATCGGCGCTCCCTTCGTCGGCGTCCGCGGTACCCCACCGCGACCGTCGGTCAAACCACCGTGGATACGGCGGCGATGCTCACACCGCCGTGGGTACGGCGGCGATGCCTCACACCGCCGTGGGTACGGCGGCTACCCGGACCTGGTACGAGAAGTCCTCGGCCGGCTCCTCGGTGTACGACAGCCGGCGGATCTGCCGGTCGTCGTCGTAGAGGGCGACGTCGACCAGGACCCCGAGATGGGTCAGGCCGATGCTGGACACCCGCTTCTTGTCCTGGAGCACCGCGCAGACCCCGCCCAGCAGTCCGCTGGCGTCGGAGGTGCGGTGCCCGGGTGGACAGCGCAGGGTCAGGTCCACCTCGACCGGCCCGGGCAGCGACGTCCAGCCGGTACGCTGGGCCGCCACCAGGGCCGCCTGGAGGAGGGTCCGGACCCTCGTCGCCTGGCGGTGGCCGGCGGCGAAGATGGACAGGGCTTCGGTCTTGACCGGGGGCAGGCCGCTCACCTCGAATGTCAGGGCGAGAGCGCGGGTGTCCTGCACGACGGCACCTCCTCGTGGAACGATCCTGCCCAACCGGTGAGGCGGTAGGAGGGGGATCCCGGGATTACCAGCCGATCGGGCGGAGCTGGGGACGGCCGGAGGCGGATCGACGTCGACGGCGATGCGCCCGCTGCGGCGCTTGGCAAGAGACGCTAGTGCACCCGGCGGTGACTCGGAACCTCCGCGTGGTCACTGATTGGAATCAGGTCCGAAGGCACAGAACTCGTTGCCCTCCGGGTCGGCCAGGATCCACCATCCGATCTCGGTGTCCGGCTCGCGCAGCAGCGTCGCGCCGGCCCGGATCAGGGCGGCGGGCGTGGGCTCCAGCAGATCGACGTCCCAGTGCATCCGGTTCTTGACGGTCTTGCGCTCCGGCACCGGGTCGAAGACCAGGAAGTCCCACGGGAAGCCGGCCCCGCCGACCACCGAGGCGGGGCCCTTCTCGCTGGCCTCGATCCGACCGCCGAGCACCCCGGCCCACCAGGCGGCCTGTCCGGCCGCGTCGGCCGCGTCCACGACCAGCTCGAACGGGCCGGGCGGCTGACCCTCGCGGGCGGCGAAGGCACAGAACAGGTTGCCGTCCGGGTCGGCCAGCACCCACCAGTCGATCTCCGAGTCCGGTTCGCGTACCAGCCGGGCGCCGGCGGCCAGCAGGACGTCCGGGCCGGCCCCGGCCAGCCGCAGGTCGAGGTGGACCCGGGTCTTGCCGGTACGCGGCTCCGGCACCGCGTTGACCCAGATGGACTCCGCGCCCGCGCCGGCCGTACCCGGGTCGACCCGGACGTCCCCGTCACCGAGGTCCGCCAGTTCGCCGTCGAGCACCCGGGCCCAGAAGGCACCCAGCGCGTACGGGTCGGTGGCGTCCAGGCAGAGGTCCTTGAAACGGGCGATCATCGCACCATCATGCCGGCCGGTCCGGCGTCGGTAGTCTCCGGGACCTCGGTGAGGTTCGGGCCGTGATTGCCCCCGCTCGCGAGGTGAGTCCCTCTTACGGCCGCACGCGATAGAGGCCGTCTGGCCTGTTGCCGAGCAGATCTACGAGCAACGCCCGGCAGTACGTCGGGACGCGAGCCGCGCATCAGGCAGCCAACAGGGCCTGCATGGCGTCTGCTACCACGACGCACCGGAATCCGGTGTCGTCGTCAAGCATCAAGGCATCGGCGTCATTGAAGTTCGAGGGAGTGGCTCGCTCAAAACCGCTGGTAAAGGCACTTCCCTTGAGCTCGAAACGCCCCGGCGTAGTCTCGGTTCGACACCATTCCCAGACATTTCCACACAGGTCAAAAATCCCGTAGATGCTCGTTCCGCTTTGGTAACGCCCAACGGGCGTGGTGTTCCTAATGCTGCCTTCTCGGACGTTGCACTTGGCAGGGGTCGGCCGGTCACCCCAGGGGTACACGTTGCCTCTCGGGCCGCGCGCTGCCTTCTCCCACTCCTGCGAACTCGGCAGGCTTTTGTCCGCCCAGCGTGCATAGGCGCTCGCGTCATTCCAGCTCACAAAGGTCGCTGGGTGGTCGGACAACTCCGAGGTGCAGATGCCTTCCGGCCAGTGGGAGGGGGGCCGGTAGCCGGTTGCTCTGACGAACCGTGAGTAGTCTGCATTCGTCGTGGGATAGACATCGATGTAGAATGCGGGAAGCCAGACTGGCTCGTTGGCGGGTCCGCTTAGGTATACGCCGGCGTCAACGAGCGCCATCAGCTTGCCGTCCGCAGGATGGCGCACATGAGTCGCCTCGGGCGTTGAAGTCTGCTCGGGTATGGATGCGATGACCGATGCATCGATCAGCAACACAAATCGTGCTTGCGCGTCATCGCCTGCGCGCTCTAGTGAGGTGTCGAGAACAGCCTGGTTCATCGGGCGTGGCTTGATCGATTGCCCGCCAGCTTCCCATTTGGACACCATGCGGTCTGACACGCCAAGATGCCTGGCGAAGTCGCGAATGCTCATCCTGCGTGCTTCGCGTAGTGCCCGGACCTCCCTGCCGGACCACTGGCGTACGGTGGTCACCTGCGACTCCTCCAGTTTGATGTCGCGGGTCAGCATACCGCTGCATACGCCGATGTAAAGCTCGTCAAAGCAGCTCGCCGGGGATGGCGCTGTACTCCTTCCGGATCTGTTCCACCAGCGGTACCGCGTCGGCAAAACGGACGGCGTCAATCGCGGCGATACCCCGGACTCCAATCGCGGCGTTGGTGACAAACGCTCCGGTGTAGCGATCCAACTCCGTCACGTTGACGCGGCGCTGGAGCCCTGCACGCTCCTGCTGGATCAACGCCATCGTGACTCCCGGCAACACCGGTGCCTGCGGCCACACGATCTCGTCGCCTTCGATCAGACCGATGTTCCAGGTCGCCCCCTCGGAGACGAGCCCTTCTTCATCCACGAACAGGACATCATCGAAGCCTGCGAGCTGAGCCTGACGCCGGTGGAATACCGTCCCGAACAGGCCGACGTGCTTGACAGTTGGAACCTCCCGCTCGTACCGGTGGGCGGTGAGCACTAACGGCGGTGGCGGAACCTTCGACGCAACCCGCATCGTGACGAGCACCTGAGGGCTTGATGCGTCGACAGGGTGCCCCAGATCGAGATCCGGGTCGAACACCGTCACCCTGGCAACGATCGACCCGGCGAAACCGTCCACGACGCGGCGGACGTAGCGCCGCACCTCATCTTGATCGAGTTCCGTGCCGAAAAGCGTGCGGCAGTCCCTCGACAGCCGGTCGAGGTGCAGCGTAAGCCCTCGCACTCGGCCACCGTCCACTCGCATGGACGTGAAGTGACCGTAGTTGGTGAGACCGAGGATCTTCAGTTCATCCAAATCAACGGGCTTCCCATTCAGCAGCATGGCGCCAGTCTCTCCCATTACCTCGGCGTCCGTCACTACTGGGCCTGGCAAGTTCGGCACAAGTTCAGCGCTGGGGTGGCATAGCGGCATTTACCGATGATTGCAAGACGCGCGAACATGGCTACGTTCCGCTATGTGCAATCGATCTATGAGGCACTGCTGACCACCGTCAGTCCGGCCGTTCGGCGCAACTCTGGGCCGGAAGCCGGAGGCGACGCCCCCCCAGCGGCGTTGCCTCCATCCTGTCCCGCTCCCACGGGGGCAGGCCGATGTGCCTCCCTTTCCGCGCCACCGCGCTCGACGAAGAGGAGATTCCCATGCTCGACGAACGCGATATCCGAGCGATGCTCACCCTGCGAGGCTCCGAGCGAGAAGAACTGTTTTGCCAGGCCCGCGCCACCCGCGCCGGTGTGTACGGCGATCGGGTGGTGGTACGCGCGGTCGTTGAGGTGACGAACCTGTGCCGGGTCGACTGCGACTTCTGTCCGATGCGGCGCTCCAACACCCGCGCCAACGCGGTGTTCCACCAGACAGCGGCCGAGATGATCGAGACGGCGATCGGGGTCCACGCCCTCGGCGCCAACGTGATCTGTCGGCGGTCTCCTGGGGTGGGCCGTCGGGGTTGCCGTACGGCCGGCTGCTCCTATGGGTCTTGGTCGCGGGCCTCGGTCACGAAAACACCGAGGCCCATCCGCCCGATGAGTTCGTCGTGTTCGATCATCGAGTCGAGAGCGCGGCGGACGGTCATGTGACTTGTCTCGTACTCCTCGGCCAGAAGTCGAGTGGAGGGAAGCTTGCTGCCGGGCGGGTAGATGCCAGCCTTGATCTTGGCGCGAAGATCGTCCCTGATCTGGCGCCACAGCGGCTGGGCGTACGGCATGCCGCCAGCGAAACACCCGGTTCCAGCGACTCATAAAGCATCCCCCATCTGTCTTTACAGGCTTTATAGGTGAGGTAAGGTTCCTGCGTTGCGATCAGCTACCCGGGGAGGGCACGTGGCCAGGCGGTGGAAGTGGTTCTTGCGGGTGGGGAAGGCGGGGGCGGGCCTGATCGGGCGGGTGGTGTCCGGCGGGGTCTCGCCGGGGAGGTGGCGGCGGGTGGATGGCGAGGCTTGCGTACCCGGATCGGTGGTGACGTTGCGGTGTGACGGCGCGGTGGTCTACGAGATGCCGGCGGAACGGCCGGGGCGGCGGGTGAACCGGCGTGCGGAGCGGCCCGGTGGGCGGGGTGGCGACCAGCGCGTGGGGTGTCGGCCGGTGTGGTCTCCGGCGGCGGACGCCTGGTGGCGGGGGAGGCGGGAGCGGTGAGCGGGGACGTGGCGTCGAGTGTGCCCCGGCGGGTGTTGGGGCGGGTGTTGAGGGAGTTGCGTACCGAGGCGCGGATGACGGTGGAGGGCGCGGCGGGTGCGTTGCGGTGCAGTTCGCAGAGGGTGTGGCGGGTCGAGGGTGGTGCCGGCCCGGTCCGTGGCTCGGATGTGTGGGCGATGTGCGAGTTGTACGGGGCGACGGGCCCGGTGAGCGCCGCGTTGGTCGGCCTGGCCGGGGAGACGAGGGCCAAGGGCTGGTGGCACGCCTACGGCGGGGCGGTCCCCGACTGGTTCGACCTGTACGCGGCCCTGGAGGCCACCGCCGGCCGGCTGCGCGAGTACCAGCCGGCGTTGGTTCCCGCGCTGCTGCAGACCCGGGAGTACGCGGCGGTCGCCTGCCAGCATCGTCCGGACGGTGAGCGGGATCGGCTGGTCGAGGCGCGGCTGGGTCGGCAGGGGCTGCTGCGGCGGCGGTTGCCCGCGCCGCCCCGCTTCGAGGCGGTGCTCGCCGAGGAGGTGCTGTTGCGTCCCGTCGGTGGCCCGGCGGCGATGGCCGGCCAGCTTCGGCATCTGCTGGCCGTGGGTCGGCAGTCGACCGTGTCGATCCGGGTGGTGCCGCTGGCCGCCGGCCCGCACGCCGGTACCGTCGCGGGCGGGTTCGTGCTGCTGGGCTTCCCGCCCGGCAACCGGGTGGAACCGGCACCACCCGTCATCTACCGCGAGGCCCTCACCGGCGCGCTCTACCTCGACCGGCCGGGCGAGGTGGCGGCGTACGAACGGATCTGGGCCAGCCTTGACGCCCTGGCGCTGGACGAGGCCCAGTCCGCCCGACTCATCACGACGATCCTGGAAGACGTCCACCACGGCGCGGGTGAGGGCGAGCCGGAGCCGACCGGCACGAGGATCCCATCCCACGCCCTACCGAGCCGTGTCGACTCGACAGCGCCAAACCCCTGAGCCTGGCCGACCTCCGTTACGACCAACCTTCCTGAAGCACCCAGCGCAGGGACTTGACGGTGCTGACCCGACTGGCCATGCCGACGAACTTGAAGTCGACCGTGGCGATGTCTGGCACACTGAGCCGCTCGGCCAACGCGATGACCGTCGCGTCGACGTAGCCGAGGGGTGCCGTGACGAGCTGGCGAACCAGCTCGGCTGCTCGGCGTCGGTCGTCCTCGGTGGGCACGATCACTGTGTAGTCCGGACCGCTGCGGGTGACAGCCTCCAGGAACTGCAACTCCAGCGCCGGTCCGCCACGGACATGATTACGCAGAAAGTTGCAGGTCTCGCCGAGCACCGGCTCCGGGATGAGGAGCTGTCCTGGCCACTCGGCGAGCAGCCGGGTGGCGGCGGCGTGATGGCGGTCGCCCCGGTCGAAGGTGGCGATCAGCGGCCCCGAGTCGCAGAGCAGCTGCCTCATGCGCTACGTCGGATCGAATCGATCGCTTCGACGATCGCGCGGTCGCGCTGTGCCTCGGCCATGATGTCTCGGTAGCGTCCCGAGAGATCATGTTCACCGGTGTTGACCAGCCCGACCCACGGGAACCGCTGTCGGACCGGTTCGTAGTCGATCGAAAACACGTTGTCCACGTTCTTACGGTAGACCACCTCGCGCTGCGGCAGGGTGCGGCACGACCGTCGTGGCCAGCATCTCCACCAACCGCAGGCGGGTTCCGTTGATCTGCTGCCCGTGACTCGGGGGACGCAGGTGCCCCGCCACAGTGCAGGTCCGAATGGGCGGTGGCAGGCACTCCCACGTCAGCCCTGTAGGTGGCGGACGGTCGCATCGCCGTCCGCCACCGGGGCGGTCAGCGGCGGCCGCGTTTGATCTCGTGGAAGGCCGGGATCCGCAGCAGGGGCAGCATCGAGTCCCAGATCGTCAGGGCGTCTGCGGTCTCCGGAACCTCGGTGAGGATCGGACCGTGGATGCCCCGCTCCACACCCGGGACCATCAGCACCGGCGCGCCGATGTCCGGGCCGGCCGAGGCGTACGCCAGGTCGTGCGACTCCCGGACCGCCCGGTCCCACCGCTCGTCGTCGAGGGCCGCCGCCGCGTCCTGGACCCCGGCCGCCTCCACCGCCGCCGTCACGGTCTTGTCCGACAGCGGCTCCTCGGCGTCGTGGGTGCGGGTGCCGAGCTCGGTGTAGAAGCGGCCGATGTCGTTGTTGCGGTCGGCCGCCCGCAGCGCCTCGACCAGCCGCAGGGCCCGGCTGGAGGCGGCCATCATCTCGGCGAAGGCCGGCGGAACCTGACCATCGTTGAGGATGGCGAGGCTGAAGGCACGCCACTGGATGGTCAGGTCCCGGGCGTCGGCGACCCGGACCAGCCAGCGGGAGGCCCGCCAGGTCCAGGGGCAGGCCGGGTCGAAGAAGAAGGTCGCGTCCATCCCCTGAGCCTACGGTGACCCCGGCCGGTCCACAGCGGCGATAACCTTAGGGTAAATGTCAGTATTTTTCGGACCGGACCAGATATCAGGTTTCGCTGCTTCGCAGGTCGGGCAGTGTTAGCGCCACGAAACGCCCGGGGCCGGGCCGGATCGGATCGGTACGGCCGCCGTCCGTCTCGCCGTGCGCCGGGGCACGGACCCCCTCCCCGGCTCTCGCCGTAGCACATGAGGGGAGGGGCGGATGACGACACACGCTGACCAGGCGCGACATCGGCGTCGGCCACGGGTACGGGTGGTTGCCGCGACGGCGGCGTTGGCACTGCTGGGACCGCTGGCCGCGTGCGGCTCGGACGACACCGGTGGAGTTCCCACGATCAACCTGTACTACGGGCCCGAACAGAACCTGCAACAGGTCGTCGACAACTGCAACGCCGAAGCGCAGGGACGGTACCGGATCGTCTACCGGACGTTGCCACGCGAGGCCGACGACCAGCGGGTGCAGATGGTCCGCCGGCTCGCCGCCGAGGACACCGGCATGGACGTGCTCGGGCTCGACGTGACCTGGACCCAGGAGTTCGCCAGCGCGAACTGGATCCGGGAGTGGACCGGGTCGGACCGTACCGAGGTGGAGCAGGGCACCCTCGCCGGGCCGCTGGCGACCGCCAGCTACGAGGACCGACTGTACGGCGCGCCGAAGAACACCAACGTGCAGCTGCTGTGGTACCGCAAGGACCTGGTGCAGCAGCCGCCGACCACCTTCGACGAGATGATCAAGATGGCCCAGGAGCTCAAGAGCCAGGGCCAGCCGTACCAGGTGCTCACCATGGGCGCCCAGTACGAGGGGCTGGTCGTGCTCTACAACACCCTGGCCGAGAGCGCCGGTGGCCGCATCCTCAGCGAGGACGGCACCGAGGCGGTGATGGACGCCGGTGCCGTACGGGCGTTGGAGACCCTGCAGCGCTTCGCCACCTCCGGGGTGACCTCCCCGTCGTTCAGCAACGCCACCGAGGACCCGGTCCGGTTGGAGTTCCAGTCCGGAAACGGTGCGTTCCAGCTCAACTGGCCGTTCGTGTATCCGGCGTTGCAGGAGGCGAACCCGCAGTTGGCCGAGCAGGTCGGCTGGGCCCGCTTCCCCGGTGTCGACCCGGGCACCCCCAGCAAGGTCACCGTCGGCGGGTACAACCTCGCCGTCAGCGCGTACTCGCGGTACCCGCAGGAGTCGTTCGAGGCCGCCAAGTGCCTGCGCAACGAGGAGAACCAGAAGTTCTCCGCGATCAACGACGGCGTGCCGCCGACCATCGAGGCGATCTACGACGACCCGGAGATGGACGAGGCGTACCCGATGAAGGAGACCATCCTGGAGGAGCTGCAGGAGCCGGCGACCCGGCCGCTGACCCCGGCCTACCAGAACATCTCCACGGTCATGTCGGCCTACCTGTCGCCGCCGTCGGGGATCCGGCCCGAGCAGACCGCCAAGGAACTGCGTGAGGCCATCGCCGACGCCCTGGTGTCGAGAGGGGTGCTGCCATGAGCGTGCCCGCCACGCCGGCCGGCGCGCAGGCCGCCGCCACCGCCGAGAGCGACACCACCGGGGGTACGCCCACCGGGCGGCACCCCTTCGCCCCACCGCCGCGCAAACGCCGACGCGACCGGGCCCCGCTGAGCGAGAACAAGCGGGCCGAACGCCGCCTCGGTTGGTTGCTCTGCGCCCCGGCCGCGCTGGTCATGGTGCTGGTGACCGCCTACCCGATCCTGTACTCGGTGTGGCTGTCGCTGCAGCGTTTCGACCTGCGCTTCCCCGACGAGCGGGAGTTCATCGGGCTGGAGAACTACGTCACCGTACTGACCAACGAGTTCTGGTGGACGGCGTTCGGGGTGACCATGCTGATCACCGTGGTCACCGTCGCCGTCGAGCTGGTGCTCGGCATGGGGCTGGCGTTGATCATGCACCGGACGCTGGTCGGCCGGGGCATCGTCCGGACCGCGGCGCTGATCCCGTACGGGATCGTCACGGTGGTGGCGGCCTTCTCCTGGCGGTACGCCTGGACGCCGGGCACCGGATACCTGGCCAACCTCTTCGACGGCAGCGCGCCGCTCACCGAGCGGGGCAGCGCGCTGGCGATCATCATGCTGGCAGAGATCTGGAAGACCACCCCGTTCATGGCGCTGCTGCTGATGGCGGGTCTGGCCCTGGTGCCCGAGGACCTGCTCAAGGCGGCCTCCACCGACGGGGCCACCGCCTGGCAGCGGTTCACCAAGGTGATGCTGCCGGTGATGAAGCCGGCGATCCTGGTCGCCCTGCTGTTCCGCACCCTGGACGCGTTCCGGGTCTTCGACAACATCTTCGTGCTGACCGCCGGCAGCAACGACACCTCGTCGGTGTCGATGCTGGCCTACAACAACCTGATCCGGGGCCTGAACCTCGGCATCGGGTCGACGATGTCGGTGCTGATCTTCATCACCGTGGCGATCATCGCGTTCGTCTTCGTGAAGCTGTTCGGTACCGCTGCCCCCGGCAGCGACGACGGGGAGAGGCGCTGACATGGCCGACACCACCACGCGGGCCAAGCTGCGCTGGGGTCTGATGGACGCCATCGTCGTGGTCTTCGCCCTGGTCCCGGTGCTCTGGATCGCCTCGCTGTCGTTCAAGACACCGGCGACGCTCACCGACGGCAACTTCATCCCCCGGGAATGGACGCTGGAGAACTACCGGTCGATCTTCGCCACCGACCAGTTCGTCCGGGCCCTGATCAACTCGATTGGCATCGCCCTGATCGCCACCGCGATCGCGGTGGTGCTCGGCGCGATGGCCGCGTACGCGATCAGCCGGCTGGACTTCCCCGGCAAGAAACTGCTCGTCGGCGTCTCCCTGCTGATCGCGATGTTCCCGCAGGTGTCGCTGGTGTCGCCGCTGTTCGAGATCGAGCGGCAGCTCGGCCTCTTCGACACCTGGCCGGGGCTGATCCTGCCGTACATCACCTTCGCCCTGCCGCTGGCGATCTACACGCTGTCGGCGTTCTTCAAGCAGATCCCGTGGGACCTGGAGAAGGCGGCGAAGATGGACGGCGCCACCCAGGCGCAGGCGTTCCGGCGGGTCATCGCCCCGCTGGCCGCGCCGGGGCTGTTCACCACGGCGATCCTGGTCTTCATCTTCTGCTGGAACGACTTCCTCTTCGCCATCACGCTTACCTCCACCGAGCGGGCCCGCACGGTGCCGGTGGCGCTGTCGTTCTTCACCGGCGAGTCGCAGTTCGAGGACCCCACCGGGGCGATCTGCGCGGCCGCCGTGGTGATCACCGTTCCGATCATCCTGTTCGTGCTCTTCTTCCAGCGCCGCATCGTCTCCGGCCTGACCTCCGGCGCTGTCAAGGGATAGGTGGTACTCATGGCTGACATCGTGCTGGACAAGGTGAGCAAGAAGTTCCCGGACGGGACCACGGCGGTGTCCGACGTGGACCTGGAGATCGCCGACGGTGAGTTCGTCATCCTGGTCGGCCCCTCCGGCTGCGGCAAGTCCACCACCCTGAACATGATCGCCGGGTTGGAGGACATCAGCTCCGGTGAGCTGCGCATCGCCGGGCAACGGGTAAACGACAAGGCCCCCCGGGATCGGGACATCGCCATGGTGTTCCAGTCGTACGCGCTGTACCCGAACATGACCGTGCGGGAGAACATGGCCTTCCCGCTGCGGCTGGCCAAGCTCGACAAGCAGGAGATCGACGCCAAGGTCGAGGAGGCGGCGAAGGTCCTGGAGCTGACCGCGCTGCTGGACCGCAAACCGGCCAACCTCTCCGGCGGCCAGCGGCAGCGGGTGGCGATGGGCCGGGCGATCGTCCGCAAACCCAAGGCGTTCCTGATGGACGAGCCGCTGTCCAACCTGGACGCCAAGCTGCGGGTGCAGATGCGTACCGTGGTGTCCCGGCTGCAGAAGCAGCTCGGCACCACCACCGTCTACGTCACCCACGACCAGACCGAGGCGATGACCCTCGGCGACCGCGTGGTGATCATGCGCGGCGGCGCGATCCAGCAGGTCGGCCCCCCGCAGGAGTTGTACGACAACCCGCGCAACCTCTTCGTCGCCGGGTTCATCGGCTCACCGTCGATGAACTTCCTGCACGCCGCGGTCGACGACGGCACGCTACGGACCGCCCTGGGTGACGTGCCGATCGGCGACCGGATCCGCCGCGAGCTGGAGGGCGCCGACGCGCCGCGCGAGCTGATCCTCGGCATCCGCCCGGAGCACTTCGAGGACGCCGGCCTGATCGACGACGAGACCCGCCGCCGGGGGGTGGAGTTCACCGCGCCTGTCGACATCGTCGAATCCATGGGCTCGGACAAGTACGTCTACTTCACCGTCGAGGGGGAGAAGGCCACCGCCGCCGAACTGGAGGAGCTGGCCGCCGACGCCGGTGCCGCCGACTTCGCCGGTGGCGGCTCGAACCTGGTCACCCGGCTGTCGGCGGAGTCGACGGTGGCCGAGGGGCAGGACCACCGGGTCTGGTTCAACCTGGAGAAGATCCACCTGTTCAACCCGTCCGACGGGCGCAACCTCACCCTGCACGAGGGCCGAGCCGCCGGCGCCCTGTAAGGAAGGGCCCCTTGTTAACGCTTTCGGTAGAGAAGGGTCCCCTTCTCACACCCACGAACCGCTGACGGGTGGGGCGGGCTGTCCAGCCTGCTCCACCCATCCGCGTCGGCGGGGTCAGCCCGTCGGGCGGGGGCGGGCTGTCCGCGTTGGCGGGGTCAGCCCGTCGGGTGGGGTCGGGCTGTCCGCGTTGGCGGGGTCAGCCCGTCGGGTGGGGTCGGGCCGTCCGCGTTGGCGGGGTCAGGCCCAGGTCACCCGGGGTGGCAGGGCGAGGAAGTCGGCGTACCGGCTGAGGGCCCGTTCCACCTGCTCGCGGCGGGCCGCAGTGAGATCGACGAGAGGGTGCACGGTCAGGGTGACCCGGGTCTTGGTCAGGCTGCGCTTCCAGGTGCCGACCACCCGGCCGCCGACGACGACGGTGGCCTGGAAGACGCCGTTGCCGCCGGGAACGATGGCCTGCCGGTGCTCCGGGTCGAGCATGAGTGCCCGGTCCTTGAAGCCGAGCAGGTACTCGTCGAAGCCGGGCAGGGCCAGCACGTCGTCGGCCGGTAGGTGGGGCGTGTCAACCGGGGTGCCGGGCGCGTCGGCCGGTGTGTGGGGCGTGTCGGTCAGCGGCGCGGACAGCACCGCAGGCACGCCGTCGAGGTCGACCGTGGTCAGCTCGTCGCCGGCGGCGGCGATGGCCCGCTTGGCGTCGGCGGCGGTCAGCCCGGTCCAGCCGGCGAAGTCCTGCCGCGTGGTGGGGCCGTGGCCCCGGAAGTAACGCAGCGCCAGGGTGGCCAGCGCCTCGTCCCGGTCGAGCTGACGTTGGCCCGGCGCCCATTCGTCGAGCAGCGCGAACGTCTGCTCGCTGCCGACGTTGGGGGCGATGCAGGTGACGCCGCGCTGGGCCGCGTACCAGAGGAGGTGGTAGCCGCGTTGGCCCGCGCCGTCGATGCCGGCGGCGACCAGCGCGGCCACGCACTCGGTGCGGGTCAGTCGGCCGCCGCCGGCCAGGACGCCGCCCAGCACGTCGGCGGCCCGGTCCGCCTCGGCCTCCGACAGCCCGAGGAACGCGCGCCGGCGGGCCGCGCCGGCCAGGGCCCGTACCCCGGTCAGCTCCAGCAGCCAGCGGGCGTCGCGGGCCGGCACCAGGTGGATGGTGCCGCGCATCGGCCAGGTCCGCAGCGCCTCCCGGCGCTCGAGCGCGGCGTGCACGTCCGCGTGGGTCGACCCCGGCAGTCGTACGCCCAACGACCACATGCCGCTGGCCAGGTCCTGCGCCTGCATGGCACCGAACCACTCCACCACCTCGGCCACCGTGGCCAACGGGGCGGCGGTGGGGTGCGGGCGCAGCCGGAGCGCGGCCATCCGCAGCGCGAGCGCCTCGGCGCGGGTCAGCGCAGTCGAAACGGGTGCCACGAGGATGCCGCCTTCCGCCGGTGGTCGACCGCAGCATAGGCACGGGCACCGACACCCGGCCGGAAGCCGCCGCACCCCCTGATCGCGCTGTGCCAGCGTCGTTGCGGCCCAGCGCGATCCCCCGTTCAGGTCCAGCAACGCGGTGGCGAGCACCGGCACCCATCAGGATGGCGCTTTCCGGGCCGACCGGGAACCGTACTCCGGACACCTTGCGGATATCTTGAGCAAGCGCGCGGCGTGCGGGGGTCAGCCCCGGCGGGGCTGCGGCACCCGCACGACGGCCATCCCGGCCGCCTCGGCGGCGGCGATGCCCAGGTCGGCGTCCTCGAAGACCAGACAGTCCTGCGGGGGTACGCCGAGCAGCTCGGCGGCGCGCAGGAAGGGCTCCGGGTCGGGCTTGGCCCGGGTGTAGTCGCCGGCGCAGACCAGCACGTCGAAGCGGTCGAGGATGCCGAGCGCGTCGAGGGAGGCGGTGACGGCCGGCCGGGTACTGCCGGAGACCACCGCGAACGGGATCCGCCCGTGCGCGTCGTCGATGTGCGCCAGCACGCCGGGGATGCCGGTGGCGGTGGGCAGCAGCTCGTGGAAGAGGGCCTCCCGCCGGGCGACCACCTCCGCCAGGGGCATGGTCAGGCCGTGGCGTTGGTTCAGCTCGGCGATGATGTCGGCGTTGGGGCGGCCGGCCCAGGCGTAGAACAGCTCCTCCGACAGGGCGTAGCCCCACTCGTCGAGCGTCTGCTGCCAGGCGGCGTAGTGCTGGGGCATCGAGTCGACGATGGTGCCGTCGCAGTCGAACAGGTACGCCTGGAACTCGCCGGCGGGCAGGGGCAGCATCACCGGGCCAGGCTACCGCGCACCCCCGACCGGCCCGGCGCGCCCCGACACGCCCGGCCAACGGGCCGGTCGGTTCAGAGCCGCTGGTGCATGACCAGCAGGTCGACGTAGCCCTCGGTGGGGTGCCGGAAGGCCTCCGGTACCCGGCCGACGACGGCGAAGCCGAGCGAGCGCCACAGCGCCACCGCGCGGTGGTTGCTCGCCACCACCGCGTTGAACTGCATCGCCCGGTAGCCCTCGGCGCGGGCCAGGTCGAGCACGTGCCGGCCCAGGGCCCGGCCGACGCCCCGCCCCGCGGCGTGGGGGGCGACCATGAAGCTGGCGTTGGCGACGTGGGAGCCGGGGCCGAGCTGGTTGGGGCCCAGCTTGGCCGAGCCGACCACGGTGCCGTCGGCCCCGACGGCGGCCACGGTGCGTCCCGGTGGGGCGGGCAGCCAGATCTGTCGCGCCCGCTGCTCGGTGATGTCGCGCGGGTAGGTGTACGTCTCGCCGGCGGCCACGATCTCGCGCAGGAAGGGCCAGATCGAGGGCCAGTCGTCGGGGGTCGCGTCCCGGATCTGCATGTCGCCGAGGATGCCAGCCGGGGGTGGGGCGCTGTCCAGGGATTTCCCCGCGGTGTTTGACGACGCAAGTAACGGGTAGTCGCCGGAGTTGATCCACAAAACAGGGAGGACTACCTGATGGACGGCCAGACCAAAGTCGCGGTGATCTACTACAGCGCCACCGGGATCACGTACCAGATGGCCCAGGCTGCCTGCGAGGCCGCCGGTGAGGCCGGGGCCGAGGTTCGCCTGCGCAAGGTTCGCGAGCTCGCCCCCGACGAGGCGATCCGGGCCAACTCCGGCTGGCAGGCGCACCGCCTGGAGACCCAGGACGTGATGGAGGCCGAGCCCGACGACCTGGACTGGGCCGACGTGGTGATCATGGGGTCGCCGACCCGGTACGGGATGATCGCCGCGCAGCTCAAGCAGTTCATCGACACCACCGGCCCGCTCTGGGCCCGGGGCGCGCTGGCTGACAAGGTCTACTCCGGGTTCACCTCCACGGCGACCTCGCACGGCGGGCAGGAGTCCACCCTGCTGGCGCTCTTCAACGTCTTCTACCACTGGGGCGGTGTGGTGGTCACCCCCGGCTACACCGACCCCAGCCAGTTCGTCGCCGGCAACCCGTACGGC
The DNA here is from genome assembly GCF_049179195.1 of Micromonospora sp. WMMA1923. NCBI lineage: Bacteria > Bacillati > Actinomycetota > Actinomycetes > Micromonosporales > Micromonosporaceae > Micromonospora > Micromonospora sp. WMMA1923. Next base: position 3,405,862 of record NZ_JBMHLZ010000001.1, on the reverse strand, counting down.
GCCTCGCACACCAGCAACAACGGGGAGGTGCCGCCGGACCACGTGGCGCTCGCGGCCACCGCGTTGACCGCGAAGCGGGCGGTGCGGATCGGCACCGCGCTGCGCGCCGGCCTGGCCGCCGGCTGAGCGTGGACCCGGGACCGGGCGGAGGCTCTCGAATCCGCCCGGCCCCGGGCGTCACGGTTCCTACCCCCGCTCCGGGAAACCATGCCCGGCCAACGTCCGGTCCGGCCGGTCCAGCAGGTGCCCGAGCAGATCGGCCAGGACCGCCAGGCCGTCCGGGCTGAGCACCGACTCCGGGTGGAACTGCACCCCCGCGAAGCCCGGCCCGCGCAGCGCGTGCACCGCGCCGTCGGCGTCGTCGCGGGCCAGCTCCACCGGGCCGTACCCGGTGGGCAGCCGGTCGACGTCGGCCAGGGCGGTGAATGTCGAGTAGAAACCCACCCGGCGTGGCACGCCGAAGAGCCGTACCCGCCGCTGCAACCCCTGGTACGGCGTCCGTCGCCGGTGCAGCGGCAGGCCGAGCAGCCCGGCCAGCACCTGGTGGCCCAGGCAGACCGCCAGGGTGGGCCGGCCGGTGGCCAGCAGCCCGGTCAGCAACCGGCGCAGCGCCACCATCTTCGGCTCGTCACCGGCGGGGTCGCCCGGTCCGGGACCCACGATCACCAGGTCGTGCTCGTCGAGGGGGCCGGGCCGGTGCCACGGTCGGGTGTCGACGGCGAGTCCGAGGGCGGCGAGCTGGTGGGCGAGCATGCCGGTGAAGGTGTCCTCGGCGTCCACGATCAGCGCCCGCCGGCCGACCAGGCCGGGCAGCACCGTGCTGCCCGGGGGACGCTGGTCCAGCCAGAACCGGGCCAGTGGCGCGTTACGGGCGGCGAGCGCGGCGCGTACCTCGGGGTCGTCGGCGAGCCGGACCGGCGGTCGGGGGCCGTGGTCGGGGGCCTGCGGCCCGAGGCCCAACGCGGCCAGCACCCCGGCGGCCTTGGCGTGGGTCTCGGCCACCTCGCCGTCGGCGGTGGAGTGCCGCACCAGGGTCGCGCCGACCTTCACCCGCAGGTCACCGTCGGCGGAGAGTTCGGCGGTACGGATCAGGATCGGCGCGTCGAGGGTCTGCCGGCCGGCGTCGTCGCGACCGAGCAGGGCCAGCACGCCGGCGTAGTAGCGGCGGCCGGTGCGTTCGTGGCGGGCGATCACCCGGCAGGCGTTCTCCATCGGGCTGCCGGTGACGGTGGGGGCGAACATCGTCTCGCGCAGCACCTCGCGCACGTCCAGGGAACCCCGCCCGGCCAGCAGGTACTCGGTGTGCGCCAGGTGGGCCATCTCCTTGAGGTACGGGCCGACGACCTGCCCGCCGCGTTCGGCGACCCGGGCCATCATCTTCAGCTCCTCGTCGAGGACCATGTACAGCTCCTCGACCTCCTTGGGGTCGTGCAGGAACCGCAGCAGCGCGTCCCGGTCGGCGTCGGCCCCGGTGTGCCGGAACGTGCCGCTGATCGGGTTCATCATCACCAGGCCGTCGTCGACGCTCACGTGCCGCTCCGGGCTCGCCCCGACCAGCGTGCGGGTGCCGGTGTGCACCACGAAGGTCCAGTACGCGCCGCGTTCGGCCAGCAGCAGCCGGCGCAGCGCGGCCAGCGCCGCCACCAGCACCGACCCCTCCACCCGGGCCCGCAGGGTCCGGTGGATGACGAAGTTCGCCCCCTCGCCCCGGCCGATCTCGTCGGCCAGTACCCGGTCCACCGCGGCGGCGTACTCCTCGTCGGTGCTGTCGAACGCGGCGCCGCCGGTGACCACCGGACCCGCCGGCAGCACGCCGCGGGCCAGCGCCGCCGGGATCCGCTGCTCCTCCTCGATGACCAGGCACTCCAGCGGCAGCTCGTCGTCGACGCAGGCGAACCCGCGTTCGGTGATCTGCCGGTACGGCACCAGGGCCAACGTGCGGGGGCCGGCGGCGTCGTCGGGCAGCGGGATGTCGGCGAGCCGGTCGACCGTGCGCAGCGTGCCGGTGAACAGTTCCAGGTGCTCGGTGCCGGCCCGGTGCAGCAGCGCGAAGGGTCCGGGGTCGCGGCCGTCGGCGACGGCGTCGAGCAGGTCGGACAGGCAGGACATCGGTTCTCCTCGGGCTCGGCTGCCGCTTCCGGGGCGGCCCGGGAGCCGGGGAGGACCGGCGGCCGCCTCGTCGGCGGCCGCGTCGGGAAGCTACGCGCGGGTGCTGGCCGCCGGGTCGGCGGGCCACCAGAAGGACAACGGCGCGAGCATGCCGACACCCTACGCCGCCGCACCCAGGCACCGGAAGCGGTCGTCGGTACCGGTGGCCGATCGGGGTACGACACCGGCCCCGTTGGGTACCGTGAGCCGCGATGAAGATTCTCGCTCTCGATCTGGGCACCTCGTCGGTGCGGGGCCTGGTGCTGGACGCCGACGGCGACCTCGTCTCCGGTGCCCTGGCCCGCCGCAGGATGCGGCTGAGCACCCACGACGACGGCACCGGCACCCTGGACGGTCGGCAGTACCTGACCGGCCTGGTCGAGTGCCTCGACGAGTTGGCAGCCGGCGGGCACCTGCGCGGGGTGACCATGGTGGCCACCTGCGCCCAGTGGCATTCGGTGGTGCCGCTGGACGCCCGGGGTGAGCCGCTCGGGCCGGTGCTGACCTGGCTGGACACCCGGGCCGTGCCGGCGCCGGGTGCGCCGGGCCCGGCCGATGCCGACGCCTTCCACCAGCGCACCGGCACCTGGTGGCACCGCTGTTACTGGTCGATGCGGCTGCCCTGGCTGCGGGCGCGGACCGACACCCCGGTGACCCGCTTCGCCGGGCTCGTCGAGTACGTCCTCGGTGCGCTGCTCGACGAGATGCCGATGTCGATCTCGCAGGCCTCCGGCACCGGGCTGCTCGATCTGCGCACCCTGGACTGGGACGCCGAGGCGTGCGAGCTGGCCGGGGTCCGCCCGGGTGAGCTGCCTCACCTGGCCGACATGGACTGGCGGGGCCGGCTGCGTCCGGAGCACGCCCGCCGCTGGCCGGACCTGGCCGACGTCTCGTGGCACGCGCCGGTGGGCGACGGCGCGGCGTCCAACGTCGGGTCCGGTTGCGTCGACGAGAGCCGGGCGGCGGTGACCGTCGGCACCTCGGCCGCGGTCCGGTTGATCCAGCCGGTGCCGGCCGGTGCGCCGCTGCCTCCGCTGCCCGAGCAGCTGTGGCGGTACCGGGTGGACCACGGGCACGTGGTGACCGGCGCGGCGTACTCCTGTGGCGGCAACCTCTTCGCCTGGGCCGATCGGGAGCTGCGGCTGCCTCGCGGCGCGGAGTTGGCGGCCGCGTTGGACCGGGTGCCGTTCGACGGTGGACCGGCGGCGGACCCGCGCCTCGGCGGCGACCGGCCGCCGGGTCTGGCACCGGCCGGTTCCGGGCAGTTGAGCGGGATCAGCTTCGGCACCACCGGCGTCGAGCTGCTGGCCGGGCTGATGCGGGGCCTCTGTGACCTGGTCGCCGAGGACCTGGCGGTGCTGGAGTCCACGGTGGACAGCCGGGTCGAGGTGGTGCTGGGTGGCGGTGCGGTGGCGGCTTCGCCCTGGTGGCGGCGGGCTTTCGCCGCGACGCTCGCGCCCCGGACGGTACGCCACCAACCCGATCCGGAGATCGGCGCCAGTGGTGCCGCGTTGGCGGCGTCGGGACGCTTTGGTGACGCTGCGCAACCGGTCGACATCGGCCGGACGGACGAGTCGGATCCACCGACCGTGCCAGCTTCCGCACCCTCGGGGGCTGCTTCCTGAAGTCTTCCTTAACCCAGGGCGTTGACACAGCTCACAGGCCTGGTTGGATGGACCCCGCCCGCCGGGGATCGGCGTGCGCGGGGATCAAGGAGGCAGAGTGGGCACACGTCCCGACTCGAATCCCGGCGGGGTGTCGAGCCACCGCCGGCGCAGGTTCGACGTGCGGGTCGTACCCCACCGACGGCGGTCTGCGCTGCGGTTGAAGGACTGGCGGATGGGCACCAAGCTCGCCGCGGTGCTGATCATCCCCTCGTTGGCGTTCCTGGTGCTGGCCAGCGTGCAGACCGCCAATCTGATCGGACAGACCACCACGCTGAGTGATTTCGCGGCGCAGGTAGGCATCGGCCGCGAGATCAACGCCGCGGTGCACGCGCTGCAGCAGGAACGCGACCGGACCTCCGGTGAGCTGGCCGAGCTGCGGGCCGCGGAGCGCCGCTACAGCGGTGAGCAGGCCAGTGCCGCGTTGCGGCCGTTGCAGGAGAACACCGACCGGGCCCTGGCCGACCTGCGGCGGGCGGCGGAGCCCCTGCTCGACGCCGACGCGTCCTGGCAGGTGACGTACTCGCAGGTGCAGGAGGCCACCGACCAGGTGGTCTTCATCCGGGCTGCGGTGCCGGCGGCCGTGCTGAGCAGCGACACCATCCTCAGCAACTACCACCGCGCCATCGACTCGCTGCTCAACCTGCTCGCCGAGCCCTCGCCCGGTGAGGGGGAGTCGGTGCTCACCGACGCCGTGCTGCGCTACGTGCAGCTGGCCCGGGTCAAGGAGCTGTCCTCCCGGGTCAGCTCCCAGCTCTTCGAGGCGGCCCGGGCCGGCGAGTACGGGCTGGAGGACCAGGTCATCCTGACCGACCTGCGGGCGCAGCAGCTCACCGCCCTGGGTGCCTTCCGGGTCGCCGCGAACAACGCCCAGATCGCCCGCTACGACCAGGCCTCGGTGAACCCCGCCTTCGCCGCGGCCACCGTGCTGGAGGAGCAGGGTCTGCCGACCGGCGGTGCGGAGCCGATCGTCCTGCCCGCCCTGCAGTGGTGGACGGCCAGCGAACAGCGGCAGGAGCTGCTCGGTCAGGTGCTGGCCGAGGTGCTCGAGGACGCGGTGGTCCAGGCCGACGGGGCCAGCAGCGGCCAGCTGCGTCGTACCCTGCTGGTCGCCGGCGCGATCGCCATCGTGCTCGGCGCGGCGGTCCTGACCTCGGTGCTGATCGGCCGCTCCATCGCCCGGTCCATGCGCCAGCTGCGCGGACAGGCCCTGCGGATCGCCCAGGTCGAGCTGCCGGACGCGCTGGACCGGCTCCGGACGGTCAGCGGCGGGGTGCCCGAGATCGAGGTCGCCCCGGCGGTGGTGCGTTCCCTGGACGAGATCGGTGAGCTGGCCGAGGCGTTCGTCGCGGTGCACCGCAGCGCGGTCAGCGTCGCCGTCGAGCAGGCCACCATGCGGCGTAACGTCAACGCGATGTTCGTCAACCTGGCCCGTCGGAGCCAGGTGCTGGTGGAACGGCAGCTGAAGCTCCTGGACGACCTGGAGCGGGAGGAGGCCGACCCGGACCAGCTGGAGAACCTGTTCAAGCTGGACCACCTCGCCGCCCGGATGCGCCGTAACGACGAGAGCCTGCTGGTGTTGGCCGGTACCGAGTCGACCCGGCGGTGGAACCGGCCGGTCGGGCTCGGCGCGGTCCTGCTGGCCGCGAGCGCCGAGATCGAGCAGTATCAGCGGATCCGGCACGACTCCGTGGCGGACCTGCAGCTGGTCGGGCACGTGATCGGGGACCTGGTGCACCTGCTGGCCGAGTTGCTGGAGAACGCCACGGCGTTCTCCCGGCCGGACACCATGGTGGTGGTCACCGCGTGGAACGACGGCGACGGCGCGCTGATCGACATCGTGGACCGGGGTCTCGGGATGAGCCCGACCGCGTTGGCCGAGGCGAACGCGATCCTGGCCAGCCCGCCGGCGGCCGACGTGGCCGCCTCCGAGCGGATGGGTCTGTTCGTGGTCAGCCACCTGGCGGCCCGGCACGGCGTCGAGGTGCGACTGCACCTCGGGGAGTCGTCCGGTCTGGTGGCCCGGATGCGGCTGCCGGGGGCCCTGCTCGCCCCGGTCGAGGCGATGGAGCTGGACCCGCCGACGGTGCCGCGGATGCTGCCCCGCCAGGCGGCCGGCAACGGCGCGATCGGCGTGCCGGCGGCCGTCGGTAACGGTGTGGCCGGCCTACCCAAGGCCGGTAACGGTGCGGTCGGCCTGCCGCAGGCGGGCAACGGTGTGGCCGGTGGCACGGCGGAGTTGCCGGTGGCGGGGCGACGGCCCCGCCCGACGACGGTGCCGCGACCGGCCCGTCCGGCGGCGGAGCGGGCCATGCCGGCCCGGTCGGTGCGCGCCGAGGACGTGCTCGCCCCGCAGGCCCGGCAGACCCCCGACAGCGGCTGGTGGTCGCGGCAGGGTCCGACTCCGGGGACCGGGCCGGCGGCCGCGCCACCGGAGCGGCCGGTGACCGGCGGCACCAACGCGCGCGGTCTGCCGGTGCGGGTACCGATGGCGCAGCTCTCCGCGGTCACCCAACCGGCCCGGCCGGTGGAGGCCGCGCCGCGGCACGAGCCGGACCCGGAGGCCGTGGGCGGGATGCTGTCGCGCTTCTACAGTGGCGTACGACAGGCCGAGAACGAGGAGACCACTGAAATGATCATGCCGCCGGCGGGTGTGCGCAGTGAAGGGGGAGCACAGTGACAACCACGTTGAGCCAGGAGGCTCGGGACCTGAGTTGGCTGGTCAGCGCGTTTGCCGAGCGTGTGCCGGGCGTGGCGCACGCCGTGGTGGTCTCCTCCGACGGCCTGCTGGTCGCGATCTCCGACCACCTGCCCCGTGACCACGCCGACAAGCTCGCCGCGGTGACCTCCGGTCTGATGAGCATCACCGCCGGTGCGGCGCAGATGTTCGACGGTGACATCGTCAAGCAGACGGTGGTCGAGATGGGCCGGGGTTACTTCCTGGTCATGCAGATCCGGGACGGCTCGATCCTGGCCACCCTCGCCGCCGGTGACGCCGACATCGGGGTGGTCGGCTACGAGATGGCCCGGCTGGTCAAGCAGACCGGGGAGATGTTGACCCCGGCGCTGCGCGCCGAGCTCCAGCAGGCCCTGCCGCGCTGATCGGGCGGGCTGGGTGGCCCCGGTGCGGACCGGGGCCACCGCACGGCCGGCCGGCGGTCAGAAGCCGTTGTCCCGGATGACCTGCCGGTACCAGTGGGCGCTGCGCTTGAGGATCCGGCGCTGGGTGGCGTAGTCCACGTAGACCAGGCCGAAGCGCTGGTCGTAGCCGACCTCCCACTCGAAGTTGTCCATCAGCGACCAGACGTGGTAGCTCTCCAGCGGCACTCCGGCGGCGAGGGCCCGGTGCACGGCGGTCAGGTGGTCGCGCAGGAACTCCACCCGTCCGGTGTCCTCGACGGTGCCGTCGGCGGCCAGGATATCGGCGGTGGGCAGCCCGTTCTCGGTGATGGTGAGCGGGATCGGCCCGTAGTCGCGGGTCACCCGGGTCAGCATGTCGAACATGCCGTCGGGGTAGATCTGCTGCCAGGCCGCGACCGAGGTGGGCCAGCGCTGCTCGGTGCCGCCGTCGGCGGTGACGTAGATCGGGGTGTAGTACTGCACCGCGAGCAGGTCGACCGGTGCGGAGATCACCGCCAGGTCACCGTCGACGATGCCCCTGGCCAGCCGGCTCTGCGGGCCAAGGTCGGCCAGCACGTCGGCGGGGTAGCTGCCGGTGAGCACCGAGTCGAGGTAGAGGCGGTTCTCGTATCCGTCGTAGAGCCGGGTCGCCGCGGCGGCGGCGGGGGAGTCGTCGGCGGGGTAGCAGGGGTGCAGGTTGAGCGCGGGGCCGATGCGGCCCGGCTGGCCGGTGGCCCGGAACGCCTGCACGGCCCGACCGTGCGCCAGCTGCAGGTGGTGGGCGACCAGGTAGGCCGCGTCCGGGTCCTGTCGGCCGGGCGCGTGGTGGCCGCGCAGGTAGCCGTTCTGCACCACGGTCTTGGGTTCGTTGACGGTGAGCCAGACCGGGATCCGCTCGCCGAGGGCCCGGAAGACGATGTCGGCGTAGTCGGCGAAGCGTTCGACGGTGTCGCGGGACTCCCAACCGCCGTTGTTCTGCAGCGCCTGCGGCAGGTCCCAGTGGAACAGGGTGGCCATCGGGGCGATGCCCCGCTCCCGCAGTCCGTCGGCGAGCCGGCGGTAGAAGTCCAGGCCACGCTGGTTGGGCTGGCCGGTGCCGTCGGGCTGGATCCGGGGCCAGGAGATGGAGAACCGGTAGCTGTCCAACCCGAGGTCGCGCATCAGGTCCAGGTCTTCGGCCCAGCGGTGGTAGTGGTCGGCGGCGATCTCACCGGTGTCACCGTTGCTGGTCCGTCCCGGGGTACGGCTGAAGGTGTCCCAGATCGACTCGCCCCGGCCGTCCTCCTTCGCCGCCCCCTCGATCTGGTACGCGGAGGTGGCCGCGCCCCAGCCGAAGCCGGTCGGGAAGCGCAGCGCCGTCCGCGGCTCGGCGGCCGGGTCGCTCCCGCCCTCGGGTGCGGCGACCGCACTGGCCACGGTGGCGCCGGCCGTCATGGCGGCCGCGGCACCCAGCGGGGTGCCGGTCGCACCGGTGGGTGCGGGGGACGAAGCGGCGCGTTGGAGCAGGCGCCGCCGGGTGAGTCTCGACATTCTGCGTTCTCCTCACAGCAGGTTGCCTGCCACCGACGACCGGGAGCGCTCCCAGAATAGGGTAGGCGCGGCCGGCCCGCGGCACCGCGTGCGGTCGGCCGCTCAGGTGGCGGCGGATCGACCCGCAGTCGGCGGCCGGGCGGGGAAGGGGTGGAGCCAGTCGACGGCGTCTGCCGAGGTCGAGGCGTCCGGCGCGGGGTACTGCCGGAGGCGGCCGAGGTCGGTCGGGTGCGCCGGTACAGCGAGCGAGGCCGGCCGGGTGGCGGATGCCTGTCCCGTCGGCCTCTTTTCCCGTCGGATACGGGGGGTTAGTGTGGGGACGGGGGAGGGCAACCCCCGTCCCCAGCGGTGGTACAGCACACGCACGGATGACTGTGGGATCTGCGTGCGTTTGCGCGGGAGCCGGGCCACGCGAGTGGCTCTGTTTCCACCTCCCTCCATGCCGGTGGGCATCGGCTGGCGGCGGCGTCCGGGCTGGCCCGCCGTCAGCCCTCGGGCTGATGTCGGGGATCGTCCGAGGACGGTCCCCAGCAAACGTTACTTACCATCTCCGTCGATGGAAGCGCTCCCATCGGCGATGCAGCGACTGTAACGCCCGTCACGGGTTTGTGAAACCCCCTACACGAGATCGAAACATCTACGGGTGTTTCTCTTGTCGATGGGAGCGCTTCCATGCGAGACTGTCGAACTACCGCGTCGCGGAGCCAGTACGCGCGAACGTGGGTCGCCGAGGGCACCCGGTCTGCCGACCGGTACGGCACCCGAGCGGGGATCCCCCGATCCCCGAGCCCGGCCCAGCCGCCGGGTGACCACCATTCCGGGCGCCTCCGTCCCCCCGCGTACGACACCACGCGTGGAGGCGCTCCGCCGGGATTCGCCCCGGCTCGGCCCGAGGAGACACCGCGCACATGAGACTCAAGGCAAGACGTCGCCCTCTGGCGATGCTCGCCGCCGCCGCGCTGGTCGTCGGCGGGGTGACCCTGCCCGCCGGCGCCGCGCAGGCCGCCCCCGCCTGCGACGTGGTCTACGCCACCAGCGACTGGAGCAACGGCTTCACCGCCAACGTCACCATCAAGAACCTCGGCGACCCGATCAACGGGTGGACCCTGAAGTTCGCCTTCCCCGGCGGCCAGCGGGTCGTCCAGGGCTGGTCGGCCAGGTTCAGCCAGTCCGGCAACGAGGTGACCGCGACCAACGAGTCCTACAACGGCAACCTGGCCACCGGCGCCTCGACCAGCATCGGCTTCAACGGCTCCCACACCGGCAGCAACCCGAAGCCGACCTCCTTCTCGGTCAACGGGGTCACCTGCGGCGGCGCCGCGCAGAAGCCGCCGACGGTCAACCTCACCGTGCCGGCCGGGCCGTTCGTGGCCCCGGCGGACGTGCCGCTGACGGCCACCGCCGCCGACGAGGACGGCACGATCAGCAAGGTCGAGTTCTACCGCAACGGCCTGCTGGTCAACACCGACACCACCGCGCCGTACGCCTACACCCTGGAGGACCTGCCGGCCGGGGCGTACACCGTCCAGGCCAAGGCCTACGACAACGCCAACCTGAGCGCGGTGTCGGAGAAGGCGTTCACCGTCAGCCCCGCCTCCGGGCCGCGGCTGGTGGCCACCCCCTCCTCGGTGAGCGTCAACGAGGGCGGCACCGCCTCGGTCAACCTCAAGCTCAGTGGCGCGCCGGCGGGCAACGTGCCGGTCACCCTGACCCGTACCGGTGACAGCGACATCACCGTCTCCCCGACGTCGGTGACGCTGACCACGGCGAACTGGAGCACCGGGGCCAACGTCACGGTCGCCGCCGCCGAGGACGCCGACACCGTGGGTGGCACCGCCACGATCACCGCCTCGGCCACCGGGTACGCCCCGCTGGCCATCACCGCCACCGAGATCGACAACGACGTACCCGGTGGCGGGGACAACGTCTACACCGAGCGGTTCCTGGAGCAGTACGGCAAGATCAAGAACTCGGGGTACTTCAGCCCCGAGGGCGTGCCGTACCACTCGATCGAGACGCTCATCGTGGAGGCCCCCGACCACGGCCACGAGACCACCTCCGAGGCGTTCAGCTTCTGGCTGTGGCTGGAGGCCCACTACGGCCGGGTCACCCAGAACTGGGCGCCGTTCAACAACGCCTGGACGGTGATGGAGAAGTACATCATCCCGTCGCACGCCGACCAGGCCACCGCCGGCTCGGCCGGGGACGCCCAGTACGCCGCCGAGCACCCGCTGCCCAACCGGTACCCGTCGGCCCTGGAGGCCAACGTCCCGGTCGGCAAGGACCCGCTGCGCAGCGAGCTGCAGTCCACCTACGGCACCGGTGACATCTACGGCATGCACTGGCTGCTGGACGTGGACAACGTCTACGGCTTCGGCCGGTGCGGCGACGGCACCACCCGCCCGGCGTACATCAACACCTTCCAGCGCGGCGCCCAGGAGTCGGTGTGGGAGACCATCCCGCAGCCCTCCTGCGACACCTTCGCCCACGGCGGGCGCAACGGCTACCTGGACCTGTTCGTCAAGGAGGCCAACGCCCCGGCCAAGCAGTGGAAGTACACCAACGCCCCGGACGCCGACGCCCGCGCCGTGCAGGCCGCGTACTGGGCGCTGACCTGGGCCAAGGCGCAGAACAAGCAGGCCGACGTGGCCGCCACCGTGGCCAAGGCCGCCAAGATGGGCGACTACCTGCGGTACGCCATGTTCGACAAGTACTTCAAGAAGATCGGCAACTGTGTCGGGGCCACCGCCTGCCCGGCCGCCAACGGCAAGGACTCCGCGCACTACCTGATGTCCTGGTACTACGCCTGGGGTGGCGCGTACGAGGCCAACCAGAACTGGTCGTGGCGGATCGGCTCCAGTCACAGCCACTTCGGCTACCAGAACCCGTTCGCGGCCTGGGCGCTCACCAACACCCCGGAGCTGGCCCCGAAGTCGCCGACCGCGGCGGCGGACTGGACCAAGAGCTTCGAGCGGCAGCTGGAGTTCTACACCTGGCTGCAGTCGGCCGAGGGCGGCATCGCCGGTGGCGCGACCAACAGCTGGGGCGGCAACTACGGCCAGCCCCCGGCCGGCACCGCCACCTTCTACGGCATGTTCTACGACGTCGACCCGGTGTACGAGGACCCGCCGTCGAACCAGTGGTTCGGCATGCAGGTCTGGTCGATGCAGCGGATCGCGGAGCTGTACCTGCAGACCGGCAACGCCAAGGCCAAGGCGCTGCTGGACAAGTGGGCGCCGTGGGCCATCGCCAACACCACGCTGGGCACCAACTGGTCCATCCCGTCGGACATGAAGTGGACCGGCCAGCCCAACAACTGGAACCCGACCAACCCGCAGCCGAACACCAACCTGCACGTCGAGGTCACGGTGAAGGGCCAGGACGTCGGCGTCGCCGCGGCCTACGCCCGGACCCTGATCGCGTACGCGGCCAAGTCGGGCAACGCGGCGGCCAAGACCACCGCCAAGGGGCTGCTGGACGCGCTGCACGCGGCCAGCGACGCCAAGGGCGTGTCGAGGCCGGAGAAGCGTGGCGACTACCAGCGCTTCGACGACACCTACAACGCCTCGACCGGTCAGGGCCTCTACGTCCCGCCGGGCTGGACGGGCACCATGCCCAACGGTGACCCGATCACCGCCGGCAAGAGCTTCCTCGACATCCGGTCCTTCTACAAGTCCGACCCGGACTGGCCGAAGGTGCAGGCGTACCTCGACGGTGGGCCGGAACCGACGTTCAACTACCACCGGTTCTGGGCCCAGGCCGACGTGGCCATGGCCTACGCCGACTACGGAAACCTGTTCCCGAACGGGTGATCCAGCTCTCCGGGTGGACGGCGGCGTCCGTCCACCCGGAGGCGCCGACCGGGTCCGGGGATGGACGACATCCGGTCGGCGAGCGGCCTGATTCCCACGGTCAGGCCGTGGTGGGCCGGCCGTCCGGCCAACGCAGCGGTTCGGTCGGCCCACCACACCGCACACCAGCGCAGCAATCCGCGAGAACCAGAGAAAATTCCGCGACGACCGGAGAAAACCGGGCGCTGCGGGACGGCGGGACAGCCCGCGACGGAGTAACGTACATCACCGGAGAGGCCGCTCCCCCCGTGGCGGCCTCTCCCTATGTCCGCCGGAGGCCGTCGAGTGTCCGCCGGAGGCCGCCGAGCCCCGGCCGTCGTCGGCGTCCAGCCCGGTCCCGTCCGGCGTCACCGGGTGGCGCAGCCCCGGATGTCCGGCCGGCAGCGACCGGCGGATCACCAGCCAGCTCACCGCCAACGCCGCGGCCACCACCGGCCAGGTCAACGCGACCCGGGCCACGACCAGGGCGAGCACCTGGCCGCTGAGCCACAACGGCACGAGGACCAGCAACCGCAGCAGGTAGGTCGCCGCCCACACCGCACTGCCCCGGCCGTACGCGCGCAGCAGCGCCGGATCCCGACGCCAGCTGCCCCGCTGGCCCAACAGCACGCCGACGATCACCCCGAGCAGCGGCCAGCGCACCACGATGCTGACCACCCAGACCAGCGCGCTGGCGGCGTTGGACAGCAGTTGGACGAGGAAGAAGTCGGTGGCCCGGCCGGTGCGTACCGCGATCAGCGCGGCCACGCAGACGGCGAGCAGGCCGATCAGCACCGAGCGGGGCCGGTCGCCGCGGCGCAGCCGCCACCCGGCCACCGCCGTGCCGGTCAGCACGGCGGCGGCCACCGCGCCACCGAGTGACCGGCCACTGAGCACCCAGCCGAGCGCGAACGCCACTGCGGGCAGGGTCGCGTCGAGCGCGCCCCGGCGGCCGCCGAGCAGATCCGCCAGGGATTCGGGTCGATCCCGCTGCGGTGTACCGGTCACCGTCACCCTCCTCGGTGGTCGCACCCACCTAAACACCGAACGTGCCGGCGGGCCAACGAACGGCCGGCGGTGTCGTGCCGTTACGGTGTGCGGGTGCGAGAGACGGCTAGGGGTTGGACCGCGGTCTGGTTGGTCGTGTTGGCCCTCGCGCAGGCGGTGGCCTTCGTCGTGGTCTGGCGGCTGGCCGTGCACACCCAGCTCGGTCAGTGGATAGACACGGTGGCGTTGACCGGCAACCGGATCGGCCAGGACCGCATCGAGGGGCCGGTGGACCGGATCCTCAACGCCATGTCGGTGGTGTCCCTGCTGGCGGCCACCGCGGTCATCGGGTTCATCGCGTTGATCCGTGGCCGGGTCGCGTTGGCCATCACCGCCACCCTGCTCATCGCCGGTGCCAACGTCACCACGCAACTGCTCAAGTACGGACTGCCCCGCCCGGACTTCGGCGTCGACCCGGAACGTGCCTTCGTCGGCAACAGCCTGCCCAGTGGTCACACCACCGTGGCGGCGTCGGTGGCGATGGCGCTGATGCTGGTCCTGCCGCCCAAGGTCCGGGTCCTCGGGGCGTTCCTCGCCGCCGGGTACGCGGCGACCGCCGGGGTGGCCACCCTCTCCGCCGGTTGGCACCGTCCCAGCGACGCCGTGGCGGCCTACCTGGTCGTGGGGGTCTGGGCGGCGCTGGCCGGTCTGCTGCTGCTGATCACCCAACGGGAACAGGCCCAGATCAGCGCCGAGGACGCGCACCGGGTCGCCACGGCGGTGCTCGGCGTGATCGGTCTGGTGGCGATCGGCGTGTCGGCGCTCGCCCTGGCCTGGCTGGTGGACCTGCCCCGGGTCGCCGTCGGCGAGTTGACCCGCCGGCCGCTGTTCGTCGGCTACGCCGGCAGCGCCGCCGGGATCGTCGGCACGATGGCCGTGGTGACGGCGCTGGTGCTGGTCGTCGTGCACCGGCTGGTTCCCCGACACAAGGGCTGACCGGCGACCCACCCGGGGCCGGCTCAGAACGGTGGGGCCGCCCGCTCCGGTGGCGCGCCCCGGGCTCGGCGGGCGTCGGCGAGGGCCACCGCGAGCAGTACGGCGGCGGTCACCGCGCTGGACAGCAGCGGCCGGGCACGCAGCAGCAGGGGCAGTAGCGCCACCAGGGCCAGGGCGGCGACCCACCGGGCCGGCGACACCCGGCCGAAGACCTCGTACTCGAAGCGGGCCCGGGCGAGCAGGAACAGCACCGGCCCGCCGACGATCAGCACCACCCAGGCCGTCTCGGCGCGTTCCAACGGATGCTCGATGCTCAACTCGTAGCCGATCGCGGTGGCCACCACCCCGATCACCATCAGCAGGTGGGTGTCGGCCGCCGACCGGCCGATGGTGGCCGGGTGGGCGGCCTTCGACACCGCCTCGGCCAGGATCTGACCGGCCCGCTGGAAGTAGATCCGCCACAGCAGCACCGAGGTCACCAGCGCCGCCGCGAAGGCGGCGGTCCGCGGCAGGTCGTAATTTCCGCCGCTGTAGGCCAGGCCGGTGACCAGCACCGTCTCGCCGAGGGCGATGAGGAAGAACTGTTGGTACCGCTCGGCCAGATGCTCCCCGACGACCTGCCACCGGTTGGTGGTCGACCGGCCCAGGCCCGGCACCGGCCAGCCCAGCCGGGACCAGAGGTACTCGGCCGCCAGGGCCGCCGCCCAGAGGATCACCCGCCACGGCACCGGCAGCAGCGCGCCGACGATCCACGGCACCGCGCAGCACCCGTAGCCGACCAGCATCCGCAGCTTCAGGCCCCGGTACCGGCGTACCCGCACCGCCAGCAGCAGGATCAACGGCCGGGACAGCTGGGCGGCCACGTAGGCGACGGCGAAGGCCAACCCGGTGGTGCTGAAGGCGTGCGGGATGGCCACCCCCATCACCATGCTGCAGAACAGCGCGACGATCACCATGGTCTGCAACCAGCTGTGGTACGGGTCGTAGCGGCTGGTGGTCCAGGCGGTGCCCTGCCAGACCGACCAGAGGGCGAGCAGGAGCAGCAGCGTCTTCCCGCCACCGGTGACCGGGGCCCAGCCCACGTTGCCGCCGGTCTCCAGGGCCAGGTCGGAGAAGGCGCGGGCGGAGATCCGGGTGAGCGCGAAGACGAAGACCAGATCGAAGAAGAGCTCCAGGAAGGTCGCCCGGGTCGTCGCACCGGCCGCCGCGACGGGACCGCCCGATCCGGTCGTCACGGCGGCGGTCCCCACCACCGGCCGGATGCCACCCGTCCGTCCTAGCACCCGCGCGGGGCGGTCGGGGCCGGTTCGCCGGTAACCGGGCGCGGCGGCCGGCGGGTCGGCTACCGATGCCAGCGCAGCGGGCCGGGGTGCACCGACCAGAGCAGGCGCCGCCACCACGGGCGGGCCGCGCGCAGCGCGTCGACGTACCCGCCGGCCACCGTCGCCGCCCGGTCGGCCTGCGCCTCGGTCGCGGTGCCGGGGGCGAAGGCCGTCCGGTTGAGCAGGTCGGCCAGCTCGTCCACGGCCGGCGGTGACGTACCGGCGGCGACCGGGACCCGCGCGGCGACCCGGCGGGCGTGCGCGGCGACCTCGGTGGCGGCCAGGTCGCCGCCGGCCGGCTGGCCGGCCAACCGCAGCGCGTCGGTGACCTCCCGGAACGCCCCGGTGATCCGCTGCGCCGGGTCGCCATGGCCCAGCCGGGTCCGCCGCTGGGCCCGCCGCAGCACGAGCAGCACCAGCAGCAGGCCCGCCAGCACCGCCGACAGGGCACCCACGCCGCCGGCGACCAGCACCGGCACCGGTACGCCACCGGTGGTGTCGTCGGCTCCCGGTGCGGCCACCGGCGGTGGGGTCGGGGTCGGCGCCAGGGACGGCTCCGGCACGTCCGGCGGCGGGGTCTCCTCCGGCTGCGGGCGGACGTCGGGCTCCACCGGACGCGGCTCGTCGTCGGGGCGGGGCATCGGGTCGAACGGCACCCAGCCGAGGCCGTCGAAGAGCACCTCCGGCCAGGCGATCGCGTCGGCGGCCCGGACCGGACCGTCGCCGGTGGACCGGAAACCCACCACCACCCGGGTCGGCAGCCCGGTCAGCCGGCCCAGCACCGCGAACGCGGCGGCGAACTGCTCGGAGGTACCGCGCTGCCCGCCGCCGTCGCGGGGCCCGAACAGGAAGAAGGCCAGATTCGGGTACGCGTGCCCGCTCGGGGCGTCCGCCACCACCCGGTAGTGCTCGGCCAGGAACCGTTCGATGGCCGCCGCGCGGGCGTACGGTGCGCTGTTCTCCTCGGCCAACTGGCCGGCCAGCCGGGTCAACGGCTCCGGTGCCCCGTCGGCGACCCGCAGCACCCGGGCCACCTCGTCGCCCGCGGGCACCTGCGCCGGGCCGAGCAGGTTCGCGTCCGGACGTTCCCGGGCCGATTCCACCGTGTACCGCAGCCCGGCGCTGAGGCCCTCCGGTCGGATCAGCGTGCCGGTCGCCGGGTCGTAGGCCACCCGCGCCCCGGTGACCTCTCGCGGGGTGGCCACGGCCGGCAGCAACCGGCCGGTGAGGTCCACCACGGTGATCTCCTGCCGGACCGGTTCGACGATGCTGTGCACGGCCGGGTCGGTGACCGGCAGGATCCGCCCGGCGTTGCGGTAGGTCGCGCCGACCCGCCAGGTCACCCCGTCGTAGTCGCTGAGCACGGCCAACCGGACCCGGACCTCCCGGGTCGTCGGAGTAGTCGTGCGGACCTCCAGCAGCCGCTGCTGCGGGTTCAACGCCCATCCGGAGATCCGGATCAGCGGGTTCTCGTCGAGCGACTCCACCCGGGGCGGTTCCACGTACCGGCGGGGGTCCACCGGCCGCCGGTCGACCAGGGCGGCGACCGCCGGGCCGAGCAGCGCGGTGGCCGCGACCACCGCCGCCACCCCGGCGGCCGAGGTGACCGCGAGCCGGGCCCGCACCGCCGCGCGGATCCCGTCGTCCGATCCGGTGGCGGCCACCCCGGTGGTCGGCGTGGCCCGGCCACCGGGTACGGCCAGGCCGACGGCGGCGACGGCGGTGAACGCCACGGTCGGCCAGACCGCCGCGTCGGCGTTGGGGCCCACCACGTACACCGCCCCGGCGAAGAGCAGCGCC
Organism: Micromonospora sp. WMMA1923; assembly: GCF_049179195.1. NCBI lineage: Bacteria > Bacillati > Actinomycetota > Actinomycetes > Micromonosporales > Micromonosporaceae > Micromonospora > Micromonospora sp. WMMA1923. The sequence goes on along the minus strand of NZ_JBMHLZ010000001.1, from coordinate 3,388,465 downwards.
GGCGGCAGGTAGCCGAGCAGCACCCGGCCGGCACGTAGCGCCACCTCCGCGCCGGTCAACCCGGCCAGCCAGGCGGCGACCAGGGGCACCAGCACGGTGTCCGGGGCCGGTTCCACCGGGATCATCGCGGTCAACAGCCGGGGGATGCCGTTGCGGGCCGCGTCGAGGCTCACCTCGGCCAGCCCACCGGGCACCTCGGCGTGCCCGGCGGCCAGGCGCAACGACCAGGCGGTGAAGACGGCCAGGGCCAGCACCGACAGCGGGGCGACCAGCCAGGACCGCAGCCGGCGGGCGGCGAGGCTGACCAGCACCGCCCCGATGCCCGCGCCGAGGATCAGCCGGGTCAGCAGCGGCCCGGCGTAGACCCGGCCGAGCACCACCCCGGCGAGGCCGACCATGGCGACCAGGACCAGCGGCAACACCGTCGCCCGCAGGCCACGGGCCAGCGCGGTGCCGGTCACCATCGGCGGATCCGGTCCCACTCGGCGGCGAACCGGGCGGCGTCGGCGGCCTCGATCAGCAGCGGGCCGGTCGCCGAGGCCGCCGTCGGCTGCCCGACACCGAGCACCCCCACCACCACCGACCGGTAGCCGCCGCGCAACGCCCCGACCAACCCCAGGTCGGCCCGGCCGCCGGGGCCGGTGAGGAAGACCAGGGTGTCGCCGAGACGTTCCTGGCGCAGCCGGGCGGTGGCGGTCCGCAGCCCCGCCGCGCCGTCGCCCCGGTCGAGGTCGGCGGCGGCCAGCAGGTCCAGCGGTCCGCCGCCGGTGGGTCCGCGATCGTCGGCCGGCGTCGGCAGTACGGTCGCGTCCGGGGCCACCAGCAGCAGGACCACCGGCAGGTCGGCCCGCACCGCCGCGGTGACCACCGAGGCGGCGGCCTCACAGGCGGCCTCGAACGACTCGGCCACCCCGTCGACCAGGTCGGGATGGGCCGGTGCCCGGTTGTCCAGCACCACCACGATGCGGGGCAGGCTGGTGTCGACGTTCTCCCGGACCATCAGCTCACCGACCCGGGCGCTGGTGCGCCAGTGCACCCGCCGCAACTCGTCGCCGATCACGTACTCCCGCAGTGAGTCGAAGGTGATCGAACCCTGCGGTACCGCGTCGACCCGGCCGTCCAGGCTGCGCCCGGCACCGGTGGGCGCGGCGGTCAGCGGATGCACCCGCGGGTACACCCAGACCGGCACGGTGTCGCCGTACGGGCGGGTAAGCGAGACCAGCCCGAGCGGGTCGCGTCGGGTCACCCGCAGCGGCCCCACCGGCACCACCCCCCGCCGGCCGGTCGGCACGTCGTAGCCCACCCGGGTGTCCCGGCCGGGGCGCAACCGCAGCAGCGGCACCGGCACCACCCGGTCACCGCACCGGTCCTCGGCCACCAGGTTCGCCGCCCGCAGCCGCCCGGTGTTGGCCACGGTCACCGCCATGCGGGCCGGTTCGCCCCGGGCCACCCGGTCCGGGTCGGCGTGCCGGCGTACCACCAGCCGGGGCCGCCAGGCCGCAGTGAGCAGGGCGTGCCCGAGGGCCGCGCCGGCCGCCGCGCCGAGCACCGTCAACTCCGGGTACGCGAACCGGAAGCCGACGCCCAGCAGCGCGACGGCAGCGACGAGCAACCCGGCACCCCGGGCGGTGATCCCCACGCCGCCGGTCAGCTCCGCGACGGGGCCGGCTGCCCCGACGGCAGCGGCACCGGCACCGAGGCGACCGCCTCCCGCAGCACCTCTGCGGCGCTGACGCCCCGCACCTGCGCCTCGGGGGTGAGCAGCAGCCGGTGGGCGAAGACCGGTTCGACGAGCGCCTTCAGGTCCTCCGGCATGATCCAGCCCCGGCCGTCGATCAGGGCGTACGCGCAGGCGGCCCGGGTCAACGCGATCACCCCCCGGGGGCTGACCCCGACCCGCACGTGCGGGTGGGTTCGGGTCGCGGCGGCCAGCCGGACCGCGTACGCGTAGAGGGGTTCGGCGATGTGCACCCGGCGGGCCATCCGGACCATCTCCCCGACGGTGGCCGTGTCGGTCACCGCCGTCAGCGCCTCGGGGGAGCGGACGGTGGCCCCCCGCAGCACCTCCACCTCGACGGCCTCGTCCGGGTAGCCCACCGACAGCTTCACCAGGAACCGGTCCAGTTGCGCCTCGGGCAGCCGGTACGTGCCGTCCATCTCCACCGGGTTCTGGGTGGCCACCACCAGGAACGGTTGCGGCACCGGGTGCCGCACCCCGTCGACGGTCACGGTGCGTTCCTCCATCACCTCCAGCAGCGCCGACTGGGTCTTCGGCGACGCCCGGTTGATCTCGTCGGCGATGACGATGTTGGCGAAGACCGGGCCGGGGTGGAACTCGAAACCCCGGGTGGCCTGGTTGAAGATGGTCACCCCGACCACGTCGGAGGGGAGCAGGTCCGGGGTGAACTGGATGCGCCGCCACTCGCCGCGCACGGTCGCGGCGACCGCCCGGGCCAGGGTCGTCTTGCCCACCCCGGGTACGTCCTCCAGCAGCACGTGACCCTGGGCGAACAGGGCGGTCAACGCCAGCCGGACCACCTGTGGTTTGCCCAGCACCACCGAGTTGACGTTCTCGGCCAGCCGGGCGGCCAGGGCGGCGAAGCCCTGCACCTCCGGCTGACCGAGCGGCTCGTGCGTGTTCACGTCTGGGGTCAGGGCTCCTCGGTCGTCAGCAGGTGGGCAGCACGTTGATCTTGTCGCCGCCCTCCAGGTTGAGCCAGGCCCACGGGATGTAGTTCTTCCCCCGGTACTCGACCTGCACCCACCAGGTGCTGCGTTTGTCGTTGTTGTAGACGTAGGCGTACACCTCTTCGCCCTGCTTCCGGCAGTACGCCTTCAGCCGGGTGCCAGGCTTGGCCCAGCCGGCCTGCCGGTCGTCGTCCTGCCGGGGCACCTCGAAGACCTCGTTGCCGTTGCGCCCGTCACGATCCTTGTCGCAGTAGTCGCGTTGCTCCGGCTCGGAGCCGTTCTTGCAGGTGGCGATGCCGTACAGGGCCGGAGTGCTCTGCTTGCGGGTGGCCGTACCCTTGCCCGCGGCGTTCGACGCCGTGACGGTGAACGTGTACGCCGTGCCCGGCTTCAGCTCCGGCACTGTCAGCTTCGTGCAGGACCCCGACGTCGTCGCCGTGCCCGGGGCGCTGACCGAACAGGTGGCCTGCCCGCCGCCGGCGTCCACGGTGAAGCTGACCGTGGCCGAGGTGGCGGTGGCCGACGTACCCGTCACCGTGACCCGGGGCTCGGCCACCGTCCGGGCCGTGGTGGTCGCCGTCGGTCCCTCGCCGGCCTCGTTGACCGCCGCCACGGTCACCGTCACGTTCTGGCCGTCACCGAGGGAGTCCACGGTGACCTGCGGGTCGGTGACCACGCTCTGCCGACCCGCCACGTCCACCCGGTACCCGGTCACCGGCCGGCCGTTGGCCGGCGCCGGCGACCAGCGGGCCGTGACGGTGCCCGGCCGGTCCGGCACCGTCGACGCGGTCAGCTCACCCGGCTGCCCCGGCGCGGTGAACGGCACCACCGTGTTGCTCACCGGCGACGCCTTCGAACCGGCACCCCGCTCGGTCACCGCCACCACCGTGAACGCGTACTGGGTGCCGTACTCCAGCTCCCCGGCCGGCACCACCAGCTCCGTCTTCTTCGCCGTACCCACCGGGGCGTTCGCCCCGGCCGAGGTCGCGGTCACCGTGTACGACCCGATCACGTTGCCCTGCCCGTCCGCCGCCGGCCAGGTCACCAGCACCGTACCGTCGGGCCGCTCCCGGGCGCTGACACCCGCCGGCGGATCGGGCACCTCGGCGGTCGGGGTGACCGGGTTGCTCTCCCGGTCCGGACCGTCGCCCTTGGCGTTGACCGCGTGCACGGAGAACCGGTACGTCTCACCGTTGGTCAACCCGGTGATCTCCACCGCCCGCTGGTTGGCACCCACCTCCAGCCGCTGGCCGCCACCCCGCACCACGTACCGGACGATCTCGGCGCCGTTGGCCGCGGCCGGCCGCCAGCTCACCCGGGCCTGGGCGTTCCCGGCGGCGGCGGTCACGTCCCGGGGCGCACCCGGCTTGCCCACCTTCGGCTTCGGCGGCGGCGGAGGGGGCGGCGGCGGCTCCTCCGGCGGATCCCCACCGAGCACGTCGTTGGCGTACTTGTCGACCTCACGCACCTCGTGCCGGTCGTTGACCACCCGGGCCCGCGCCGACTCCGGTGCGTTGATGAACAGGTGGTTCTCCCGGACCTCCAGCTCCAGCGGCCCGGACATGCCCCGGGTGCGCACCGTCTGCACCAGCTGCCCGTCGGCGTCGAAGGAGTAGACCGTCCCGGTGGCCTCGTCGGCGGCGTAGAACCGGCCGGACCAGGCGACCACCGGACTGAGCCGGTCACCCCGACCCGGCACCGTGAACTGCCGCACCCGCGCCCCGTCGACCACGTGCACCCGCCGCTCGCCCACGACGGTGACCGGCACCACCGGCCCGCTGGTCCGCGCCGGCAGGGTGCCCGCCCCGGTCAACTCCAACCTGACCCGTTCGGTCCTGCCACCCCGCACCGTCACCAGCTCACCCCGGGTCCGGTCCAGCACCGCGACCCCCTCGTCCAGGGTGGACAGCACCAGCTCGTGGCTGCCCTCGGCGACGTCGTAGCTGGCCACCTGCTTCGGGCTCAACCCCGAACCGGCCTCACCCGGCGTCGCGGGTAACTCCGCGGCGGTGATCGCCGACACCGTGCCCTCGCTCGGCACCGCGATCCAGAGCCGGCCCTCACCGTCGAAGGAGCCACCGGTGATCCCCGGCGGGAACCGCACCGGCTCCCCGACCGGGGTCAACGATCGGGGGTCGAGCTGCCGCACCACCCCCTGCACGGCGTCGACCACGAACGCGGCCTCCTCGTGCAGGGCGACACTGACCCCCAGCCCCGGCGTCGTCGGCGTGGTCGCGGTGATCTGCAACGTCGCCAGGTCCAGCGAACTGACCTGGCCGGTGTGCAGGTCCCGCAGGATCAGCTGCCGGTCGGTCTGGGTGACCTGCACCGGATGCCGCCGGGCGTCGGGCACCTCCATCCGGGTGTCCACCCGGGCGGTGACCCCGTTGACCCGGGCCAGTTCGCTGCGCGACGAACTCCACAACCAGGAGGAAGCGTCGAAGCTGGCCACCGCGTTGTCGGCGGCACCCAGACCCAACACGGTCAGCCCCATCGCGGCGAGCAAAGCGCCCACCGTACCGATGGTCACCAGGCCACCGCGCAGTCGCCGGCCAGGCCGTGAGCCGCCGGCCCCGGCCTTCTCGCTCTCGTCGATCGTGGCCACAGCCGACTGCCTTCCCGTGTCGTGCGTCGTGGCGGATGACGCCTCCGGTGGCGGTCCGACCCGCCCGGAGCCGGGTGCCATCATATGGCCCACTCCACAGTGGGGAAACCCGCACCGTCCGCCGCCGGACACCCTGCGTGTACACCCCGGACGCGGCGATCGGTCAACCCGGCGGGCTGGTCCTGCGCCGTTCGGTGCACACCTGACCCGAGGTGGCGAACGCCTCGGTGGAGTACACCGCGAGCACCGTGAAGCAGTAGTCCATCCTGGAGTTCAGCCCGTTCACCGTGTACGTCGTCTCACCCGGGTCCACGGTGGCCATCACCCCGAGCGGCTTGCCGGACCGGCCACCGGCCACCATGAACGGCACCGTACCGTCGGTCGGATCCGACCAGGTGATCGTGATCGTGGTCGAATCGTCACGTAACCGGAGATCCTCCGGTGGCGGCCCGCTGGTCACCGGCGCGCCCACCGACGCCCCCGCGCCCGGCTGCGGACCCGCCGCCGGCCCGCCACCGACGACCAGCACCCCCACCCCGACCACCGCCGCCACCGCGAGCACCGTCCCGGCCACGGCCAGCACCACCATCGCCCGGCTGCGACCCCCCGGCACCTGCGCCGCCACCGGCTCCGCCGAATAACCCGGGTACGACTCCACCGGCGCCACACCCGGGTACGGCACCGGGGCCTGCCGGCTCGGCGGGGCCACCATCGGTGTCTCGGCCGCCCGGTCTGATGCCGGGCCGATCTTCGTCTGGTGCGACTCCGGTGCCGCACCGGCTCCCGCCCGGGGTTCGGGATCGTGCCCTGCCGCTGGCCCGTGTGGTGCCGCTGGCCCGTGCGGTACCGGGCCCGGCGGTGCTGCCTGCGTCGTCGCAGCGGGCGGATCGATCGGCGGCCGGGGCGCGGAGCGGTGCCACGGCGGCCCGGTCGCCTCCCGGGGTGGTACCCGCTCCCCGGAAACTGGTATCCCACTGACCGGAGCGACGGTCTGCTCCGCAGCCGGGAACGCGGCATCGGGCCGGCCCTGCTCCTCGGCCAGCAACGGCCCGATCTGTGTCACCTGGACCGTCGGATCGTCCCAGTCCGGCTGCCGGACCACCGGCGGTTGGCCCGGTCCCGGTGCGGGGCCGGGACGCGGTGGCGGTGCGACGACGGCGTCCGGGCCGACGGGTGGAGCGGCCACGGCGTCTGCCTTGACGGGCGGCGCGGCGACGGCGTCCGTGCTGACCCACGGTGTGCCGGTGGGCGGTGCGAGGACCGGCGGTGCGTTGACGGGCGGTGCGTTGACGGGCGGTGCGTTGACGGGCGGTGCGGGAACAGGGGGTGCGGGAACAGGGGGTGCGGGGACGGGTGGTGCGGAGACGGTCCGGCCCGGCCCGGCCGGCATCGTCGGCGGGCGGGAGATCGGTAGCGCCGCGCCGTGTACCGGTGTCGCGCCGGTCGGGGGCGACGGCACCGGATAGGGCCGAGGCGGTACCGCAGGCGGTAGCGGTCCGGCGGGCGGCGGCGATTCGGTGGGCGGCTGAGGTCCGGAGGACTCCTGAGGTCCGGTGGCCGGATGGGGTGGCGTGCCGGGGCTGAGCCGGTCGTCGGCCCACGCCCCGGTGCCGGGTTGCGGTGCCCAGGACGACGAGACCTGCGGCGACCCGGAACCGGCCGTGACGCCGGAGTCGACAGTGGACCCGGGCGCGGTCCGAGGCGGCTCGGGCAGCGCCGGCGGTGGGGGACCGGGGTCGCTCACCGGGACGGTCGGTGCGGCGTCGCCGAGGTAGTCGCGGGCGGCCCGGACCAGTGGATGGTCCGTCCCGAAGGCGGCAGGCCCGTGGGTGGCCACCCGGGTGTAGTTGCGGCGGGCCTCGTGCCGGTTGCCCAGCTCCCCGGCGACCGAGGCAAGATCGAAGGCGATGGCCACCATCAGCGGGTCCGCCAGGTCCCGGATCCGCTCGCCGTCGGCGAACGCCTCCTCCAGGACCCGCCGGGCCGCCGCCGGATCGTCCGCCTCCCGGTGCAGTTGGGCCAGCAGCCGGGCGGTGCTCAGCACCTCGGCGTGGTCCCCTCCGTACCGGGGCCGAACCGACTCGATGACGTCGGTCAACAGGGCGCGCGCCTGGGCAAGGTCACCGGAGGTACGCAGGGCGAGCGCTCGACGTTGGGCGGCGGTCAGGGGAGAGGGGTGGGACACCCGACCCATGCTGCCGGTGAAACGCCTCCGCCCGCTACCCGTCCTCCGCAGCCGCGAGCCACCGGTGATCCTGCCGGAACCGGGGTCGACCGGCCCGATCAGGGCGGATGGGCCGGGTACGGGGTCGGCAGGTGACGCTCTGCTGGTCTGGTGTGACGTGGGCTCGACGGCGGCCACTGGGTGGACGTCGGGTGAGTCCTTCCTTCGAGAGGGGTCTCTCGGGTATGCGGTCCGACCTCTGGCGCCGGGTAACCGCCCTGGTGGCACTGGCCCTGTCGGCGTTCGTCTTCAACACCACGGAGAACCTGCCCATCGGGTGCGAACTCCGCGGCGTTCAACGTCGGGGTGGCGCTGGGCGCGCTGCTCGGCGGGCTGCTGCTGGCACCCTTCGACGCCCGGGCCGGCTTCCTCCTCGGCGCGGCCCTGACCGCCCTGGCGCTGCTCCTGCTCCTGGCGGAACCACTGCTCCCGACGACCGGCCGGTGTCGAGCCGCGCCACCAGCCGGAGTCACGCCGGTACCGGCACGGACGGCCAGGGAGATCCCGTGACGCCCGGCCGGGGCAGTGGACCGCCGTTTCCGCAGCGGGTACGGGCTATGACCCGCAGGGCTGGTCCGGACGGGAGCCGAGGGAGGCGAGGATGAGTTCCCGCGCGGCGTGGAGCGTGGGTGGGTAGGTGGTCGAGTCTCGGCCGATGCGTTCCGCGCCCGCGCGCATGATGCCGGAGAGCAGTTCCACCGTCAGGTGCACGTCGCCGACGTCGTGGAACTCGCCGCGTGCGATGCCGTCGCGTACCACGGTTTCGACTTCGACGACTATCGCGTGGAACGGGCTGTCCGGTCCCTTCGGTGCGTCGTCGGACGGACCGACGCCGGGGCGGAACATCAGCTGTAGGACCTGGTCCTGGAAGGCGGTCAGGACCGTTTCGATGATCTCCCGCAGCCGCTGGGCGGCCGGGTCGGTGGTCCGTGCGGCGATGGTGGCCACCCGCTCGACGGTGGGTTGGCCCACCCGCTGGGTCAGGGCCAGGGTCAGCGCTGTCCGGTCGGGGGCGTAGTTGTAGAGCGTGTTGCGGGCGAGTCCGGCCCGGGTCGCGAGGTGGCCCATGGTGATCGAGTCGTAGTCGCGTTCGAGCAGGAGTTGCCGCATCGCCTCGGCGAGGTCGGCCCAGACCAGCTCGTGGTGTTGGCCGATGCTGGCTCCCCGGATGCGCGGCATCCGGTCATCCTCCCCTACGGCAGCGGGTCATCCGGTGGCTGCCTTCGGGTAGTGGCGGCGCACGGTGGTGGCGATGACGCGGTCGAGCATCCGGTCGGAGAGCAGCCGGGTCAGGCCGATGACCAGGGCGGCATCGCGGCCGATGGTGTACCGGGTACGCGGTCTGTGGGCCGTCACGGCCTTCGCGATAACCCGGGCGGCGGCGTCGGCGGTCACGCCCGAGGAGGTACCCGTGTCCATCATCGTGTTGATCGCCTGGACCAGGCTGCCGTACCGGGCGTGGTGTTCCGGCGTCATCTCGGCGGCCAGCTGGTTGGCCGTGGCGATCCCCCGGGCGGCCATCTTCGTGCGGACGCCGCCGGGCTCGATCACGACCACCGGTACGCCCAGCGGCGCGACCTCCCGCCGCAGCGCGTCGCTCACCGCCTCCAGGGCGAACTTCGCACCGGCGTACGCCCCGTACGTCGGCATGGCGGCCTTGCCACCGATCGAGCTGATGTTGATCACGCGGCCCCTGCCGTGCAGCAGCTGGGGTAGGAGTGCCTGGGTGACGGCGACGTGGCCGAACAGGTTGACCTCGAACACCCACCGCCACTGCGCCATCGGCAGTGCCTCGACCGGCGCGTTCACCTGGATCCCCGCGTTGTTGACCAGGGCATGCAACGTACGCGGGTCATTGCCGATCCGGGCGGCGAGCGCCGCCACCTGCTCGGAGTTGGTGATGTCGAGGATGACCGGCTCGACGCCGGCCGCGCGGATGGCGTCGGCGTCGCGATCGCGTCGCACACCGGCCAGTACGTGAAAACCTCGGCGGGCCAGGTCACGGGCGGTGGCGGCACCCAGGCCGGTGGAAGCACCGGTGACCACGATCAGCTTCTGCATGCCCGCACCCTGCCTTATGCGACAACCTGTCGTCAAGGTTGCGACACTGTGTCGCGAACCTGCCTCGCGGTGGCTGTGATCTGACGAGGCGGGGGAACCCACCCGTGCTACCGGCGATGGCCGTCCACGTCGCCAACGACGTCCTGTTCGTCGGCGGTGAACGGGCGGGGGTAGACCCGCTCGCAGCGTCCGGGCGGGTAGGCCTTCGGCCACGAACGCACCCCGATTGGGCGCCGGAACCGGTGCCGGTGCGCCGTGGGCGCACGACGGATCCGACACCGTCCGGAAGGCCTGAAGGCGATGTGCGCGGCCACACCGGGACGTGTACAGTAATGCCCCGTGCGGCTTTCCGGGGCCGGCGACAGGCGGTGAAATCACCTGTCGCCGACAGGGTAGGCTGCGCGAGTAGGTCCGGGTGGCGGAATGGCAGACGCGCTAGCTTGAGGTGCTAGTGCCCGTATAGGGCGTGGGGGTTCAAGTCCCCCCTCGGACACAAACTAGTACATGATCCACTTGGGGTTGCCTGAGCGGACACGATCCGGGTGGTTGGCCGGTAGGTCAGGGTTAGCCCTAGTTCGCGGTAGATCCGTGCCTTGTCTTTGGGGTCTGCGTCGCGGAGCACGTTGGTGATGTTTCCCAGGCTCTTGACGATGTGGCGGATCTCGTCGGGGTTCATGGTGCGGCGTCCGGTGAGGCGGCGTAGGTCGGCTTCGGCGGTTACCTGTTCGGCTTGGACGTCGGCGATCCATCGGGTGACGACTGCGGGGTCTGCGCCGGTGTCGAGGGCGGCGCGGTAGCGGTCGAGTCGGGTGGTGCAGGTGGCGAGGGTTTCCCGGGCTGCGGCGATGGCCTGGTGGTCGGTGTCGTCGTGTTGGGCGTCGGTCATGGCCTGGACGGTGTCGGTGAGTCGGTCGGGTGAGAGGACCTTGGCGAGCCACGGGTCGAGTTGTTCGAGGATGTGGTCTTCGCGGACGTAGACGCTGCGGGGGTGGGCGACGCGGTTGGCGTCGGCGTACTCGGCGGCGTAGGTGCAGCGGTAGTTGTTGCGGTCGTTGTTGAAGCTGCCGATCATGCGGCGTTTGCAGATGCCGCAGTGCAGGAGGCCGGACAGGACGTAGTTGCGGCTGCTGGCCCGGGGTTTCCTGATTCCGTCGGGGCGTCTGCCGGCGGCGGTGATCAGGGTCTGGGCGCGGTTGAAGGTGTCGTCGTTGACGAGGGGTTCGTGGGCCAGGGCTGCGGAGTGGATCCATTCGTCGCTGGGGTTCCAGCGTTGTTTGGTTTCGTGTCCGAGGGCGACGTCGTCGACGTCGATGAGGATCTCGGTCTTGCGTTGCTTGTTCCAGACCTGCCTGCCGGTGTAGCGGGGGTTGGTGAGGATGACCCGGACGGCGCTTTTGCTCCACGCGGTGGTGGTGCGGTGTGGGTTGCGGCGCGGGTCGTAGGCCGAGGGGGAGAGGATGCCGTCGCGGGTGAGTCCTTCGGCGATGGCGAAGAAGCCGTGTCCGGCGAGGTACTCGGTGTAGATGCGTCGGACGACGTCTGCGGTGAGTGGGTCGGGTTCGAGGCGGTGCAGCCGTCGGCCGTCGGCTGCTTTTGCGGGGTTGGGGTGTGGGCCGGCGTCGGCGAGGCGGTAGCCGTAGGGCTTCCGCCCAGGAACCGGCCTTCGGTTGCGGCTTGGGCGGCCATGGCGCTACGGACGCGGACCTTGATGCGGTTGCGTTCGCCTTTGCTCATGCCGCCGTAGAGGGCCATGACGAGGTCGTGGGCGTCGCTGCCCGGGTCGACGGCTCCACCGACCTCCGGCACCCACAGCCCGACGGCATAGTGCTCGAACAGGGGAAACGTCAACCCGAACTGGTTGCCGTAGAAGGCGCGCTGTGGCTCGCCGATCACCACCGCCTCGAAGCCTCGCCGGGGATCTCGCAGCGCCGCGAGGAGCCGGGTTGCCTGAGGGCGCCGTTTCCAGGGTAGTGAGCGGGACAGGCCGACGTCGAAGAACTCCTCGACCACGTGTCCGCCGGCCGGTTCGATCAGGGCTCGTGACCGGGACAGTTGCCAGGCCCGTGACGCTTCCGGGTCCTGCTGGTCCTCTGTCGAGACCCGCCCGTAGAAGGCGAAACGCATCCGGGCCGGCGGTTCGCCGGAGCGATGGGTGTTCCAGTTCATGGTGGTCGTTCCTCACTGTCGGGGTGCGGCAGCCGCCGATATGCGGAGAGGACTATCCGCAGAAGGACACGGGCGGCAGCCGGATTCATTGTGGGTGGATCAGATGGGGTGATCACGGTGGGTGGTGCATATTTTCCGATTCTCTTCTGTCGGTTGCCGACGTGATTGTATTCGTTGTCCGGGTCATCGGGGAAATCTGTTTGGTACTGATTCATGGGCGCTCCGGGATGCGGGATAATCCGCAATCGTGAAGTCGAGTGGGAGGGTCATGAGTGCCTCCTTTCGTGGAGTGGCCGCAGCCAGTTCGAGAAACCATGGGATGCTTACCGTTCGGTCACTACTGCGGACGAGTATGGAATCGTCATTGACGTCGGCGCCATCGGCGATGCCTTGGCCGCCGCAGGATGGTCATCTACGCGTCGCCGTCGCGGCGAGCGTGGAGGGAGTTGCGGATGTCCGTGCAGACGTCGTTTGACGGCTTCGTCGAGGATCTGGCGGCTCAGCTCGCCGGGTACGGCTTCGAGCAGGGTGAGGGAGGGCTCGTCTTCCGCCGGTTCTCCCCTGATGGTGACGCGTTGATCGTCGAGGTGCAGATCTCGGAGCACTCCAGCAGGCACGAGAAGGTCTTCTACCTCAATGTGGCCTTGGTGCTGGCACCCAAGTGGGAGTGGGACCGGCAGCGTACGAGGCGATCCGCTTCGGTGCTGCCGCAGCACTTCAATGGCCTGTGGGGCTCGGGTTCAACCGTCTCTCGCCGGCTGGTGACCAGTGGCGGATTGCAGACGACGACACCGCGTACGAGGTGTCTACACTAATGGGGCAGCGTCTGGACGAGACGATGCCTCGGATCCTTCCTCTGCTGAACCGTGTGGTCGTTCTCGACCAGACCGCGGAGGTCCTGGGGTCCGGTGACTTACTGCTGCGGGCGTGGCTGCTGGCGGAACAGGATCCGGCCGAGGAACTGCGGCACCTGCTGTTCGTCGAAAGACCACCGAGCACCCATCACTCGATTCCCACCAGAACGGTTTGGGAATACGCCAACAGCCGCAGTCAGCCAGCCGAACGGCAATGAGGTCTGCAGAGAAACCGAAGGCACCGGAAGAGCGGATGGTCAGGTCATCAAAGTGCCGCAGGTCACGATGGTGGCGTCGATGTCCAGGACCAGGCCGTCGACCTGCTGGCCGGCCAGCATCGTGGCGTCGAGCTGCGACAACAGCCACCACGCGGCGTGCGCCCCTCATGCCCGCCCTGACCACCCGGACGGCGCCCCGAACGACCCCGCAACGAACTCGGCGCAGGCTTGGCCAGACCCTGCGCCGAGGGCGGCATGTTCGAGTTCCGCGGAGTCTGACCCAACCGGCGGCGCAACTCGGCGTTCTCCGCTTCCAAGGCCTCGATCCGGACATCACGCTCCGCGACAGCCCTCTCCAACGCAACGAGCCGCTCCAACAACTCCACGATGGACGGCGTCTCGGGCATCCGGACATCCTGCCGACCACCCCACCAAGATCAAATCTACGCCCGACCAACGACCTGATTCGTTACCCAGGGACGAGAGGGGGATATCACAAGTGTTGTCAAAACCGGCGCACCAGGTCGTCCTTAACCTCGCCGGAACCAACGACGCCGGCCAAGTGTCAATGGCCAGCGTCGTAAACCATCCTGCCCCGCCGAGGGCACCGGCTGCGCGTCACCGGGCAGAGGCTGAGCCACCTCCTTCGTTGCAGGACCGAACAGCAGTCTTCGAATCTCCTCGGCGTCCTCCTCACGCCAGGCATCGAAGAGATCTAGCGTCGTGATCACCGGTTCGGCCTGAGCGGCCAGAAACTCCGGGCGGCCGTATGGCTGCCTACTTCGTTCCCCCGGGGCGACCCGGAGCTGGTGACCTAGGATCAGCGCGCCGCCCGCCACTGGAGTGGCACCTGGTAGCTTTTCCCACTCCCGAAGGTGACGAACGAGATCCTGGTAGGCGCGCTCCGGAGCGCTGCCACTGAAACCCTTCACCTCGACCAGTCGTGCGCGACCGGAGTAGGTGCAGAGCAGATCAGCGTTCGTGGTGCCGCCGAGCTCTTCGTCGAGGTCGACGACATCGACTCCGGCCGACTCCAGTACCGCGCGGACGGAATCGACGAGCTGCTTGCTGGTGCCGTAAAGTAGGCCCTCGCGGATTGTCCTCGCCCCAGTTTGGGCTTCCTCGAGATCGAGCTCCAGTGCGCTCCGGCGAGTGACGTAGTCCGCCTCAAGCGCGGCCAGCGCGGTTCGCGCATCACGTTCACGGCGGGTCATAAGGGTCTGGTCGGTCGCGAGCTGGCGTCTCGCCCGACGCATCGCGCCTGGGACGAACTCCGGCAGCGCCTGCTCCCGCAACCACTGCAGGAGAAGTGGCCACGGCGTCTCAACGGGCACGACGTAACGCCGCTCGACACCATCCGGCGAGATCCATGCTGCCACGGCTGGCTCACCGAGCTCAGTCTCCAAGATCGGCACCAGGGTGCCTTCGGCGGGATGCGGGACTCGCCCGTTGTATGACTCAAGCGTCGCTCCGCTAAGCGACAGACTGCGCCACCGGGGTGCCGGGTTGCAGTTCAGCATCCGTAGTGCGAGCTGGCCGTCGGCGTCACCGAGATCCTCGGCAGCCCGCACCCGCGCACCCTTGCCGATCGGCCGACTGCTGACGCTCGTATAGCTCTGGCCGATAGAGACGGAGTCATCGTGTTGGAAGAGAACACTGCGTGGCTTGTCTTCGAGGTCACCGATCGGGCTGATCACCAGGGCTGTCTCGCCCCGGCCCTCAGCACCCTGCCGGAAGCGGTTGAACTCGTCGGCGCCATGCCCGGAGTAGACGCTCGGCTGCAGAGCTACTGCACAGTCGGCGGTGTCGAACCCCACCCATCGGGGCTCAAAGCCAAGGGCAGCCCACGCGAAAGTCGCACTGGCAATCGTTGGGCGACGCTGCTCCTGCAGCCACCGTGCTGCTTCCTCACCGAACTGGCGCTGCCTGGCCTCGATGTCGTCCCAGTGGTCAGGCGGCTCAACCCCGACGTGGACCGGGATCGGAAGCTGTGTCATGCCGTAGCTCCGGCATACGGACCAGCGAAGTGAACGGTGAGCTGCTGCATCTTGCGCAGGTACACCGGGGTGATCGTCAGATGGACCCGAGCCGTGTCCTCGTCGATCTGCCGCCCGGTCGGATGACCCACCTCGTTGCGAGTCAAGCGAATCAGGTCAGCGATGGCGTCGAGCGTGAGAGCGTCAGCAAGCCCGTCCGGCAGATCCTGTCGAACCGGCTCGATGCGCTTTCGGAACTCCGTCCACAGCGCGAAGTAGTTACTGCGTGGCTTGGCAAGCTCTTTGGCCATAGCCGGTGCGCCGGCCACGAAGGAGGTGGCGTAGGACTGGGCCATGACCAGGAAAGCGCGCTCGGCGGCGACGCCGAGCATGACCGAAGTGGCGAGGTAGCACCGCCCGTTGAAGGACCGCAGTGCCTCAGTGAGGTACAGCTCGATGAGGTCGTCGAGGTCTGGGATCTCGTGGCGGACACGATCCAGGTAGCCATCCGGATCACGAGGCTCCCAGTTGCCGCCCCCGGCGACTCGCTGCCCATCAGCCGAGAGGCGCCACTGCCAGTTGTCAGTGCCTGAGCCCTGGCCGGCGGTGTCTAGGTAGACCAGACCGTCGCCGACGAGACCCCACAGTACTTCCCACACTTCTGCCTCGGAGCAGCCAGTCTCCTGATGGATGGCGCCCACGAGGTACGGACGACCGAATCGTGATGCACCTCCGCTGCCGAGACGCTGAAGAACAGCACGCCGAACATTCACAGTCATAGAGCAATCCGATCATCAAAGGCGGACAGATTTGGCGCGTCGGCCTGTTGGTCACTTCTTGAAGCGTTGGAGGAAGTCTGTGGCCAGATCCTGCCAGCCTTCGGCCGGGACGTCACCGTCGATCCAACCCGCCGCTTGGTCGACGTCGACCTCGCCGTCCGACCAGACGTTTCGCGGGTAGATGGCAATCTCGCGTCCGCTGGTGTCCCAGTAGAAGTTAAAGGTGTGCTTACCCTCATCGGCACGAGTCATCACCCGGGCGCCACCGCTACCATGGCAGATGTCGGTGTCGACCTGGGAGAAGCGGAGCCGGTACTCCCACGACCGCCATGCGCCCTCGAAGGACAGGTCGATGGCGACCTTGTCCCACGGCAGCGTGAAGCGGTCGCACATGATGAGGCCGAGGGCCATGCCCTCGGAGACTGCGTTGCGCTGACGCGACGGAGTGATCGCCATAGCTGGAATGCTAAAGGACGTCACATAGCTCAGTATCAGGTCCATAGTGGACCGGTTTGGGGTGCAGGTGATTTGAGCGGCGACCCGCACAGCCGGGCCTCAACACCCTGGCCCCAGCGCCCTGGATGATCGTGGTCACGGCACTAGGCATAATGCCAGGAGCCCTGTAGACGCAGCTGATGGGTAGTTTCTCGCCGAGGGTTCTGTCCCTGTTATGGTGCTGCGTCACGACGGTCCAGGGCCGATCGTGACTGATGGCCGGCTGACGGGTGATCATCCGTGCGGCGTCTCACGGGGTGCTCCGTGGGTGCTCAGGCGCGATGGACGGGGTTGGCGCACGATGGACTGGGCCGGACGCCGTCCCACTGAAGCTGGGGCCTGACCACGAACAGATGGACTCACGCGATCCGGTTGGACTGGGTGTCTCGACCAAGATCAGCCTCGAAATCGGCGTGAGGGTATGGGCTCACCCTTGGTGCTGGTTTCGGTGACGCGGCGGGCGGCCTTCGCGGTACGGCAAATTGAGCACTTCACAGGAGCATTTTCGTGTGCCGGCCGGCCGGTCTGGTCGGCCTTGCTCTGCTGGCCGACGACGTCATTCGCCGGCTGATCGCCTCGACGCGAACCACTGGGGTTCGACGGCCCCGGTGTGATGCTGGAGGCGGGCCGTCTGCTGTTGGTGATCGTGTTGCATACCTTCGGCAGGTCATCGTTCGCCGCCTTACCGGCTGCGATGCGGCCACCCAGTTCGACCAGGGAGATCGAGGCGACGACCACGAGGCCGTCAACGGACAGGGGCAGCAGGTACTGGGCCCCGTTGGTCTCCCCGTAGTGGGCGGAGACCGCCGCCATGTGCCAGTACGACACCCAAGCAGCGATGCCGGCGATGAGGGTGGTGGCCGCCCACCGGGCGATGGCGAGGTGCCGGCGGTGCACCGGAACCCGGGAGATCAGCTCGATGGTCAGTAGCAGCGCCAGGGGCGACCAGGCGGAGATGATCTGTGAGATCAGTTCGTCGCGGGCGTGGAGTACGTTGCCGGCGATGGAGGCGGCGACGCCGAGGACGAGTACGGCTCGGACCGCCCACCGGATCCGTAGCAGTGACGTGAGTTCACCGGCAGTGGCCGGCCCGTTGCCGGGCGGGGTGGGTTCGGCCGCCGGAGCGGCCGGGGCCGGCTCGGCGGCGGGTGGCGTACCCGGGTGTCCGTTCATCCGGATCTGCGGCGACGCCTGTGGCCGTTTGCGTCGCCGGAACCACTTCCGGTGGCGCTTCTGTTTCGCGTCGGGCTGGGCCGTACCCGGGTCTGCCGGGGTGGTCTCGTTGTTGCCCGGGGTGGGCTCGGTGAGACCGCCCGGCGGGGCCATCGGGATAGACGGCGTCTCGGACCGGTCCGGTTCGACGTCCGATTCGGTGGTGTCGTCGAGGGCGATGCCAAGCGGGTTCGCCTCAGTCGTACCTGGGTTCGCGTCGGTGGTACCTGGGTTCGTCTCGGGTCCGCCGGGGTCGTCCGGGTGGATGCCGGGCCTCGACAGTTGACCGGCCTGCTTGGCCTCGTCCAGCTTCCCGTCGATATGCTTCCGCATCTGCTCGTGGCGGTCGGTGGCCGGGTTCGGGCCGATGGGCTCGGCGTAGTCCCACGAGCCGCCGGCACCGGCGACGACGGCGTGTACCTCCTCGGTCTGGTCGCCTCCGATGCCGGCCGGATCGGCGGTCTGTTCGGCGGTCGTGGTTGCCCGCTCGTCCTGGTCGCCGCCGGTCGCCTCGCCCACCTGCTCCCGGGCCAGCCGGTCACGCAGCTCGTTGGCCTTCGCGGCCCCGATCCTGAGGGTGCCCATCAGCTTGTTCCGGCTGGGTATCGTGCCCAGCTCGGCGGCCAGCTTCCGGGCGGTGGGCAGCAGCTCCTCGACGGACCTCGGGTAGATGCTGGCGGGGGCGGTCATAGGCTGGCCTCTCGGTTCGTAGGGACATGGCGGCAGTCGCCGTCACCGATGGGGTAGCCGTTCAGGCAGGGCGGGTGGGCGTGGAGACAGCAGTGCTCATCGATGTGGTCGTGAATGTGGCGTAGCGGTCCGCGGCTGCAGCAGGCCGGCTGCAGCGACTGCCGGAGCATGTCCCGGTGGGCGGCGAAGACCTCACCGCCGATGGCGTCGCCGGGGGTGACGCCGGTCGGTTTGGACGGGCGGTTGTAGGTGTGGTTAATCAAGGCAGTTCCTTCGGTGGGGCGGGAAACTCCGGCAACCGGCGGTGGCCGGCCTCGGTGAGGGTGTCGGGGGCCTACTCCGTGACGAGCAAGCCGTGCACGGCGCGGATCGGGGCGGTCGAGGGGCTGGTCGCCTCGATGGGGAGAGGATTCATCTCGGGGTGGGCAGGGTCAGCCACGCCGCCACCGCTCGACCCTGCTGGGGCGCAGGGGCAGGTCAGGTTGCCGTAGCCGAGTGAGGCGTAGCCGCCCAGGGTGTGCTCGGGCCGGCCTGGTGCGGTCGCGGCGTCAGGTCGCGCAGTGGGAGCCGGTGGAGGAGATCCTGAAGAGCCACGGTCTTCTTCGCACGCGAGATGCAGCGGTGAATCGGCCCAATATGTGCTGGTTCATCACTGCGGGAAGGCACCGTCTGCTTTGGCGCCTTCTCCGGCATCGCCCCCGCGCTCTTTACCGGTGGCTCCGGGCAGGCCGGCAGTGTGCCGTGGACCGGGAGCGTCACGACGATCACCGAGTTGAGTTCGACCGGGATGCCGGGGCAGGACGCCGCAGGTGTGTGGAGTTCGACGGGTCACCGCCGGGTTGCGCGAGCGCGGGCACCGGTGGGGCCGCAAGGGGGTGGTCCGGTTGATGGGTCTGGCCGGCGTCGAAGGCGTCCACGGTCGGTGCCGCAGCAAGGTGGTGGTCGGCAGGCGTCTCAGTTGCTGGGGCGGTCGAGGAGGCGGTGTAGTGCTGCTCCGGTGCCGGGGAAGGCCAGTCGCAGCGTGGTGGTGGTGATGCGGATGGTCCACCAGGTGAGGGTGACGAGGTAGGCGACGATGAGTGCGCTGGTGGTGGCGTGGGTGAAGACGAGCGCGTAGCCGATGGCGAGACCGGGCGCGGCGATGAGCCGGAGCATGCTGCTGCCGGTGAGGGTGAGGATGGTGGCTGCTCCGAGCAGGGCTGCGCCGAGGCTGCCGATGAGGCCGGGCATGCCGGTGAGGTCGACCGGGATGGTGAGGGTGAGGGCGGCGCGCATGAGGAAGATGCCGGTGACGGCGAGGATGGCGGGGGTGAGGGCGGGTCGGGTGAGGGTGAGCCAGGTGGGTAGGGCTTCGGCGGGGATGCGGGGTGCGGTGACGGCGATGAGTGCAGTGCAGGTGGCCAGGGGTAGGGCTGCGCCGAGGGTCCACTTGAGGTACGGGGTGTAGTCGAACTCGAAGGCGGTGCCGGTGGCGAGGCCGTAGAGGGTGGCGGTGATGATGCCGCCGACGGCGGCGGCGAGGTAGCCCTGGCGGATGAGGCTGCCGGTGGTGGGTTCGGGGGCGGCGGTGTCGCGGGTGCCGGCGAGCCAGGTGGTGGGGGTGAGGTAGGCGACGGCGAGCGCGGCCAGCATGGCGAATGCGCCGGCCGTGCCGATCTGGGGCAGGGATGTGCGCACGCCGATGATCCAGGTGTCGACGGTGGTGATCTCGGCGGTCAGCACGGCCTGCAGCAGGAGTGCCAGGGAGCATGCGCCGAGCAGGAGGACACCGGCGAGGTCGCTGATGCGCAGCCGGACGCGGGGCAGCCGGGTGGCGGCGGCGCGTTGTTCGGTCTGGCTGGCGGTGGTGAGGGTGAGGGCTCCGTCGGCGAGGGCGTGCGGGTGGTCGATGACGCCGGGGGTGGTGCCGGTGGCCTGTGCGATTCGTTCGGTCAGTGCCGGCAGGCCGTGGGTGGGTCGCACGACGACGCCGGCCAGGTGGGTGCGGTCGACGTCGGCGGCGTCGAGGATGTCGTCGATGGTGCGGGTGACCTGGTCGAGGTAGGGCTGGGCGGCGATGGTGACGTCGTCGCGGGTGATGATGGCTGGCTGTCGGGGGGCGGGTAGCAGAATGGGTACCCGGTCTTGTCCGGCGAGGAGTTGACGGGCGGCGCGGACCGACTCGACGAGGTCAAGCCGTCCGTCCGAGGCTGGGTGTCCCGTGTTTCGGAGTGGATCGTCGATGCCGGTGGCGGCGCCGATGACCCGTTGCATGATGAGGTGGTCGACGTCGTCGGCGGTGGTGATCTGCCGGGTGGCGAGTTCACGGTAGTCGTCGCCGTGGCGTTGCAGGACGGTGAGGGTGGGCGGCTGCCGGTCGGCCTGGCAGACCAGGACACAGCCGTGATCGGGCACCGTGAGACCGATCGTCGTGGCGTAGCCGGTGAGCGCGGCGGGCGCGGTGACCAGGGTGGGCGACGGCAGTCCCGCCCTCGCGGCGGCGTCCGCCAGCTGTCCCCGGCGTCGTGGCCCCCACTGTGGAGCCACGGTCAGGGTCAGTTCGGTGACCGGCTGCCCGACCTGGTGGGCGGCGTACAGGACGGCGTGACGCAGCACGGCCGCGAGTAGATCCACCGGACCCGGTCGCGCGGTGTCGTCAGCGGAAGCAGCAGCGCCGAGCAGGTGGCCCGGATCCTCGACGTACCGGTGGTCGGCAGGCAGGGATCGTGCGGCTGCGGCATCGATGCCCACGTAGAGCTGCCCTGCCGGGCCGACGGCGACGCCGGTGGGCATGGTGACGCGGCCGTCGATGAGGATCGGGACCCGCGCGCCCTGCCGGTGCACGGTCACGGCGATGGCCGAGGAAGTGAGGTCAATCGACGCCCTGGCGCCCCCGGTCGGCATGACGGGCAGTCTTGCCGGTGGGGGCGCGGTGCCGTCAACCACGATCCACTCCGGTGATCTTCTGTACGCGGATAGTGAGAATTCCTCTCGGTGTGATAGCCATGATCGCCGATCTCGTGTACCCCGGGAAGATTGACGATCAACGGTGGGGAGACACGGGTGCCGCAGATGTCCCCAGACAGAGGCGATCCACGGTCGGAGTACGGGGTGCGGGCCACGGTCCACCAACCTCGGGAGACGCCCGCCCGCCGGGTGACCCTGTCGCGTCGACTGGCCCACGCCGCTCGCGCGGTGGTCAGTGCTGCCGTACTGCTGGTGGCGGTTCCCGGTCTGCTGTGGCTGGTCGGAGGTAACCCCGTTCACCGGCTACCGACGTGGTCGCAGGTTCCGGCCTGGTTCGACGACATCAGCGGACGGTTCACCCCCACCGTGCTGATCGGCGTGGCGCTGTGGGTGATGTGGCTGCTGTGGGCTGTGCTCGCGCTGCTCCTGCTCGCCGAGATCGTCGCGGTGCTCACCCGCTGGCGCATTCCGGTACCCCGACTGCCGGCGCCGCTGCACCGGCTCGTGTTCGGCCTGGCCGGCTCGGCCGCCATCGCGATCACCTCCACGGGCCCCCTCGACCGGAGTGCAGCCCCGGAGACGCCGACTGCGTTCGCCGTGGCGACGGTCCGCACCGACATCCCCCGGCAACCAGCCCCTCGGGATCTCGCCGTCATCCAGGTCGGTGACCAGCGGTACGTCTACACCGTCGAACGCCACGACACCATGTCGAAGGTCGCCAAGGAATGGCTCGGCGACAGCGGCCGATGGTCGGAGATCTGCCGCCTGAACAAGCACCGCCACTTCCCGGATGTCGGCGGGACCCTGCGCGACTGCGACCTCATCTACCCCGGCTGGGAACTCCGACTCCCCGTCGACGCCCGCCCCCCACGCACAGCCCGACCGGCCGCACCACCTACGCCACCCTCGACACCCGCACCACCTCCGCCGCCCAGTACCGCGCCGTCGGATCCCGCACCCGAACCCTCACACCCGTCGACGCCCGCCCCGGAGGAATCTGCACCGTCGGCGCAGGCCCCGCCCGCCACCCCGCGCCGGCCCGCGCCGGAGGCCACCGACACCCACCGGCCGTCGGTGACCACAGACGAACACGGGGTGCAGCTGTCCACCGCCACCTGGCTCACCTGGACACTCGCCGCCGCCATCAGCGCCACCGTCACCCTGGTCTGGCTCCACCGCCGCCGCCGCTACACCGGCTCTCCCGACGCCGACCCACCCACCGACCTACCCGCCGCGGTGACCCAACTGCGCCGCGCCGTGGCCGCTCGCCCCGCCGAGCCCACCGAGAACGGGCCCGCACCTGCCGGCCCGACCGACGACCCACCGGAACTCGCGACACTGCCCGCCGGCGGACTCGGCGTTGTCGGCGACGGCGCCCACGCCGCCGCCCGGGCCGTGCTTGTCGCAGTCCTGGCCGCCGGGGACCGCCACCACCCCCACGCCCGAGGCGAGATCGTCATCGACGCCTCCACCCTCGACACCCTCCTCGGCGCCGACGCGACCAGCCTCGCACCATGGCCCCGCCTGCACATCGTCGACACCGTCGACGCCGCACTCACCACGATCGAAGCCCGGCTCCTGCACCACAGCCGCATCCTCGACGAACACACCCTGACCGACCTGGACAGCCCACCTGCGCACGCCCCCGCCGCGCAACCACCGGTCGTCCTCATCACCCCCGCCCCACCCGCCGGAGCCGGCACCCGCACCCGCACCGCGCTCGGCCTCGGCAGAGACCTGCACATCACCGCGCTGCTGCTCGGCGAATGGGAACACGGTCCCACCATCGAGGTCACCCCGACCGGTCATCACCACCACACCGCCGGCCCGCCCGCCGAGACGCTGCCCTCCCGGCTGTCCGTCCTCGAACCGGACACCGCCGTGCAGATCCTCACCACCCTGCGCGAAGCCCAGACCGGCCAACCCTCCGCCCCACCGACCGTCACGGTCACCACCGTGCCCCTGCACGACAGCCGTACCGCCGACACCCCCACCGACACCGGTCCGGTCACACCAACCACCGTCACCGCGCCGAGGGCAGCAGAACCTGCCCAGGCACGGCTGCGCGTCCTCGGCCCACCGCACATCGAGAACATCGCCGCGTCGGGGCGCCCGCTACGGGCCAAAGCGCTGGAACTGGCGGTGTACCTCGCCGTCCACCCCGACGGGGCCACCACCCGCGAGGTCGGCGAATACCTCGAACCCGACGCCCGCCTCAGCCAGGCCGACCAACGGGTACACACCAACGCCTCGAACCTGCGGCACGTCCTCGGCCGAGCCGGCACCGCGGAGTCGAAGAACGCCTACCTCATCAAGTCCTCCGGACGGTACCGCCTCGACCCTGCCACCGTGGACGTCGACGTCTGGCGGCTCCGCGACCTGATGCGCACCGCCACCATCGCCACCGGGGCGCGCCGCCGCGACCTGCTCACCGCCGCCTGCGACCTCTACACCGCACCCCTGGCCGACGGCCAGGACTACGAATGGCTCCAACCGCACCGCGAGACCGTCCGCAGGTGGGGTACCGAAGCCCACCTCCTGCTCGCCGACGACCTGCTCCCCGCCGACCCGCAGGCCGCCTCCGACCTGCTCGACAAGGCCATCGTGCTGGACCGTTACAACGAGGCCCTCTACACCCGGGCGATGCACGCCCGCCACGCCCTCGGCGACACCGACGGCATCCGCACGCTGCTCCGCGCCCTCACCAGAGCCTTGGCCGACCTCGACGCCGAACCTCAGGCGGACACGATCGCCTTGGCCGACCAACTTCGAATCAGCCTGCAGGAGGAGTGAAGGGATCGCGATCACGGTGCCGGGATCGGGTGCTTCCGAACGGGCGATCAATGCGCGAGGTCCACCTCCGCGACTTCACGTAGTCCATCGATGTCCCGAACGATGATCTCGCGGTAGCCGGTTGCCACGATCCCAGCCTTGCGCAGGCTGCTCACCGCCTTTTGGACGGTGATCTCGGCCGCGCCGCAGAGGGTCGCCATCTCCGCCTGACTCAGCCCGACACCGATGACCACACCGGAGGTGCTTCGCCGGCCATAAGCCACAGCGATTTCCAAGAGCACCCTGGCCAGTCGGACCTTGACCGAGCAGGATGCGAAGTCGACACGCCGGGTGTCGGCCCAGCGCAGCCGATCAGCGACGATGCCAGCCACCTCCATGGCCGCCTCCGGGTTGGCATGAAGGAAGGCACGAAATGCGTCCCGGTGCACGATCTGGATGGTGGATCGTCGGCAGGCGGTCACCGTGGCTGTTCTCGGCGTGGCGTTGATTGCGGAGGTCTCACCGACGATGTCGCCGGACATCCGTATCGCCAACAAGGCCTGCCGGCCGTCGGACATCGCGGCGGTAACCTTGGCGAGGGCATCTTCGAGCACCACGACGTAGGTTTCGAGGTCACCCTCGCGTAGTACGACTTGGGCCTCGCGGACGGAGCGGCGGACCCCGGCAGCGAACAGCTGCTTGCGGGCGGTGTGGCTGAGGCGCCCGAGGAACGTACCGGCGAGCCAGGTCTTCTCCTGCACTTTGCCTCCCAGGCTCCCTGTGCGAGACCATGATTCACGTTCCGCGTCGAAATCGCCACCCTGAGATACTGCCTTGTTGTGGGTCAGGAGGCCGCGATGTGGACGAGAGCCACGAGGCCGGCGGTCGAGAGGGCTGTGACCACGAGCCACGACATGCTTCTGCGTACCCGCTGGTGTTTCTCGGCGGCGATACGAGCGATGGTCACGGCGTAGTCCCATGCCTCGTCTCGTTGCAGGTCGAGCGTGGCGTGTGCCGGCGAACCTGCTGCTACCAGGCTGGGGAAGGCGAAGCGGTTGGTGCCAGCGGGTGTATCGAGCCGAGGCAGCACCGCTAGGAGCAGGTGCCAGGCGGCGACTGCGAGGCTGCCCACTGCGGCGATCAGCAGGCCAGCGGTGACGGTGAGGGCGATCGTGGTGGTCGGCAGTGCCGGCAGTACTCGGTCCATGGCAACCGTACCCACGGTGCCCACGACGCCCAGTAGGGCGACGGCTTTGGTGTCGGCGTGTCGGATGGATCTCTGCACCGATGCGGCTACCAGTAGGCCGATTTGTAGGTCGCGCCAGCAGTCGAAGCCGTCATGACGGTCCGTGCTCCGAGTAGGTCTCATACCTTGAGTGAACTGCACGGCAGCGCAGGGCAACCGATCGAATTACGGGGTGTCGGCGAGTCGACAGATTGTGGATATCCCATATTTGTATGGAGTTCTCAGGGTGTGTAGCCGGTAGATATATCTCCTGATCGAGCGTCGTCTTACGGGAGGAGTCACGGGTGGTTGAGGTTGCAGATCCGGACCGGCGGATCGTCATCACAGTGGACATGGAGAGCTACAGCAAGCGGGACAACGTCCTGCAGTACCGTGCCCAACTGGGCTTTCAGGAGATCATGAAGAGCGCCTGTGCCGAGCTTGGCCTGGACCGAGACAGTTGGAAGATCCAACACGGCGGGGACGGAGAACTTGCAATCCTCCCCCCGCATACAAGTGAACGGGTAGTGGTCGCACGGTTGACCCCCACGCTGGATCGCCTGCTACGCGAGTACAACCGGGGTCTGAGCGATGAGGCACGGATCCGTCTTCGGCTCGCTGTTCACGAAGGCCCGGTACACCTGAGCGGCGTCGGTGGGTTTCCCAGCGACGCGGTGGTGTTCGTCTGCCGACTGGTTGATTCGCCGCAGCTGCGACAAGTGCTCCGTCGGCATCCCGGCGCGCAGATCGCCCTCATGGTCTCCGACAGGATCTACCAGGACATCGTGCAGAACTACCGGGACCCCCGTCCTGACCAGTTCCTGCGAGTGATCGCGAGATTGCCGGAGAAGGGGTTCGAGGCAGTCGCCTGGATCTACGTCCCTGGTGAGAATGCGGCTGCTGCCCTGTCCTCGGCGGATGGCAGTGGAATCGGTGACCAGGGGCCCAGGGGCAGGGCGGGTGAGTCGGCCGAGGCGAGGCACTCTACGTCGCACTCGTATCCGCCCGCCGGTGGACAGGTGTTTCGCGACATCACCTCGCACGGCACGAACGTGTTCGGCAACGGCAACTCGATCTCAGCTCCGGCAGCTCTGCCCAGTGATTCCTGGCGGCCTCATTCATGAGTGAGCCCGATCCCGAAAAGCCTGACGAAGCCTCTGCCTCCTCGGAGGAAGATAAGGAGCAGAAGGCGCTTGCCCGGCCCGATGGTGGCAAAGAGGATCCACAAGAGCCGTCACAGGACGCACCCGAGCACCTCAGGGAGCGTGAGGATGATATTGCCCCTGACTCGCTTCGGCTGGATCCCCAGATTGGCGAGGACCTGTTCGGTGCAGGGTTTTCGGCCTACTACTCGGGCGTCCATGCCAGCGGCGTCAACGCCTTCGGCAACAACAATGTCCTCCGCGTCATAAACGTGGAGGGGCAACCACCGAAGCAACCGATCATCAGAGATCTCGTTGGCGTGCCGGAGCTCACGGAAGTGTATGCGGACACGACGACCGAGAAGACTCTGGTGGACCTGCTCAGCCTCCGATCGACGGCCTGCTTGACCGGTCGATCGCATACCGGCCGGTTCAGCACCGCTTGCATCGCTCTGGCTCGGCGGCACGCACCGGACCGCATCCACGAGATTCTCCTGCCCACGGATGTCGACCCAGACGTACTGCACCGTGCCGTCGACAGCATTCAGCCGGATCACGGGTATCTCTTACGGCTGCTTGACCACGACCACGTGCAGACGATGCGCCGCGTGGGGGAGGTGTTCCGCCGCCGGGAGGCCAGCTTTCTGCTCATTCGTGATGCTGGTCGGCCGGCTGATCTGACGCATAGCGCAGAGGTGTACCTCACAGCGGCAGTCCCTTCGGCTGTCTTCGGCAGACGCCTACGCCACCTGCTTCACAAGGCGGGGCACCACAACTCGGAAGCGGTGGCCGACTACCTGGCCCGGTCCCAAACCATCCTCGCCTCCGTGCTGAACAGCAGCTACGGGCCCCGCGAGGTGGTGGAGATGGCAAAACTGGTGGCCGAGCGGTTCCCGGCGCAAGAAGACGAACTGAACGAGGTCCTCGAACTTTCGCAACCCCGGCGTCGGAGCCGGGCGGCCGAGATACTGCGGTCGGACTGCCTGAAGGACCAACGGCCACCGCGTCGGACCGACCAGCATCAACGTGCTTTCCGAATCGCGTACGCCGTGTGCGTAGGAGAACCGCTGCATGACGTCTTCGAAGCCGCAGGGCTTCTGCTGACCGAAATCGACGACCAGGCCGAACGTACCGGCTGGGGCAGGATGGCCCTGCAGTATCCAGTTGCCGATTTGCTCGGCCCACTCGCCGTGGACTGGCACGATGGCCGCGAGAAGGCGCGCCCGCGCGATGGGGCATCGCGGACCGCCTGGCTGCGGGACGGTGCTCTGAGGGGCGCCATCATCGACGAGGCATGGCACGAGTTCGACAGCACCAGGCCGGCACTGCTCAGCTGGCTGAACACCCTCGCTTCCGCCGATGAGCCGGTCCGGCGAGCCGCCGCAGCGACCGCCGGCGTACTGCTCCACCATGACTTCCACCGCGTCTGCGCCGATCTCGTTGACGGCTGGGCCTCCGCGCCTCGGGCGCGGGTTCGGCAGGCCGCAGCATGGGCGGTGGTGACGGCGGACATGGGAGGTCGGGTGGGGCACTTGGTCCGCTGGAAGCTGCGCGACTGGACCCAGGGTGAGCGCAACTACCAACGGGACACCGCCGCGCGGGTGTACGCAAGTGGACTGCGGCAACCTGATCTGAGCTGGAGTCTCACGGACCTGCGTCGGATCGCGCATGATCAGATGCAACAGTACGACTCCACGGTCGCTGAGGGCGTACATCAGCTGTACCAGCCCCAGCGGGCGCATCAGATCATCGCCGAACTTGCCCAGTGGTCGGCGGATGTCCCACTGCAGCGACATGCGGCTGATGCCTTCCTCCGGCTAGCTGCCAAGCCGGTTGCCGATCTGCCGAGCGACCTACCGGAGTTGATGGCAGGCCTGAACCGAGGCGCCATCGAGGTCGGAGATCTTGTCCGCCTCTGGCGGGTGTCGCTGGTTGCCACTGGCATGTCAAAGACCGCCTGGCACCTGTTCGGTCAGTGGCTTCACCAGGCCGAACAGGAGGAGAGCTGCAGCAAGTCAGTGGGTGCGATGGTCAACGAGATGGCGGAGGATCTGACCTTGCGTCGTCGACTCCAATTCCACCTTGGCCGGATGAGGGAATCGCCGGAAGGGCTGCCGGAGTGGCTCGAACCAACGATCAAGGATTGGTAGAATGTTCCTGAGAACCGCAACATCAGGCCAGAGTGGACGCTGGCGTCATGTCACGAGGTGGCTGCGCCGCACGTGGCAACGCATGCTCCTGATACTGCGGGGGCCCGAGCCCGTTCATTCGCCGCCGCCACCTCCGCCGGGCCGGCTCAAAGAGCGCCACTCCGTGGCGACACCGATTGTGGTTTCTGCCCGAGGTCATGTCTTCACCTTCAATATTCGGGCTGCTCTTGTGTGGTCCTCCGATGGCATCAGCCGAGAGGTGTTGAATGGCTCTGCTCAGGCGTGCACGCCGTACGCGGTGCGGGCGTTGACACGGCTTGCCGCAGCTCGGGCACGTAACTACCCGGCCCACCGAGCGAGAGAGCTGGAGGTGGAGCTGCAGCGTCGGTTGGCCGAGGATGGCCCTTGGCGATTCGAACGCGGAAGTGCGCGCCTGACGTGTCACCCGTACGTCTGGGTTGAGTTGGATGAGGGCGTGAAACAGGCTGTCCGTCCCTACTGGGAGCAGCTCATCAAACTCGACTGCGAGCACGATGTGGACACCATGAAGGCGCAGTATGCGGATCGGCTCAGCCAGCACTGGTTGACGGTCCTGGAGAAGCTGGTCGACAGCCCGATGGCCGGTGGTGCGGCACGCCTGACCGATGAAGCTCTGGCGGCTGTCGTTCAGGATCTTCTCGCCGAACGCCACGCTGCCGATCAACGATTGGACGACTTGCTGGTCGATCGTCTCGACAGTGACGACGCCTACGAACGGGCCACCTCGTTCGATATTCTCGCCGAGCGGCGGAGGGCCAATCACAAGGCGGCGGGAGCGGGACGCAATGGGGCCGTGTGATGACGGCCGAAGTTGACAGGCAGGCCTTCGATGGCACCAATCGACGCCGGGGGTCATCGGACAGAAGTAGTGCTCTCACCAGCAACAACCCGCCGGATCGTGGCGATCCGGCTCAGCCAGGCATCCAAATAGATGATCTTGACACTATCACCGGTGCTCGGAGCGTGGATGACGAGTCCGTTGCCGAGATACATGCCGACGTGGCGGGGATTCGAGAGCGTTCCCAGGCTGCCGGGGATGAGGATGAGGTCGCCTGGCAGGAGGAGACCCGGGTTGGCGACTGGTCGGCCGCTGTTGGCCTGGTCGGTGGTGACGCGGGGGATGATGATGCCGGCGGCCCGGTAGGCGGCCTGCATGAGGGAGGAGCAGTCGCACTGCTTGGCGGGGTCGTCGGAGTGGGGGTCGGTGCAGGATCCGCCGAAGTGGTACGGGGTGCCGAGCTGGTTCACGGCCCAGAGGACGGCCGTGGTCACGGGCGGCGGGGTGTCAGCCGGTAGCGTGAATCCGTCCGGCAGCGCGGTGAACGCGTCGGTGCTGCAATCGGTGAGGGTGCCGGTCAGGTGTTCCACCAGGCGTAGGGCCTCGTCAGTCCATGTGGCGTACGCCTCGGGGAAGGCGGAGACCTGGACCGCCTGCGCGGCCTCGGCGAGCGGCATCGACTCCCATCCGGGCACTGCCAGGAGCTTGGTGAAGAACTTGCCGGTCTGGTAAGCCGGTTCGGACAGTTGCGCGAGAGTGCCCCAGCCCTGACTCGGGCGTTGTTGGAAGACTCCGATGGAATCGTGGTCGTTGCGGTCACCGAGGTGGGGCAGGTTGCGGAGGCCGGATTCCTGGATGGCGGTGGCGAGGGCGACGACCCAGCCCCAGCGGGGTACGCCTCGGGTGACGCCGACATCGACGATGGTCGCGGCAATCTCGACTTGTTCGCTGTCCCACCTGCCGATTTCGAGTGGATGCCCGGTGGGGCGTGCGACGGATGTGAAGGTGGAGCCGCAACGACCGGAGCTGCCACCGGTGGCGGCCGGCAGTAGGAGTGCGGGCAGGCCGAGGCAAGCTACGACGACGACGGTGACAACGGCGGTGACGATCCT
This sequence comes from Micromonospora sp. WMMA1923, assembly GCF_049179195.1. Lineage (NCBI taxonomy): Bacteria > Bacillati > Actinomycetota > Actinomycetes > Micromonosporales > Micromonosporaceae > Micromonospora > Micromonospora sp. WMMA1923. The sequence goes on along the minus strand of NZ_JBMHLZ010000001.1, from coordinate 3,358,333 downwards.
GGTCATGGTGACGGCTCTTTCGGGCAGGGGCCGGGTCTGCGTGAGTTCCCGGCCGGTGGGGTGGGTGCGCGGTTCGGACTGGAGCCTTTTCGGCGGCGGCACCCTGGGCGATTGCACCGGGTCACGGATACGCAGAAAGAGCGGTGCGCCGCCCACGTGGGCGGCGCACCGTGCTCCGGGTCAGACGACGGGCGTGGCGAGCACCGGGGCGATGTGGCGTAGCAGGTGCTCGATGAGTCGGTTGGGATCGCGTAGGTCGGCTTGACTGTCGACTGGTGCCGCGCCGGCCCAGTCCCAGGTGCCGTTGGTGATGGTGGGGACGTGCCAGAGTGGTCGCCGTGGGGGTTGAGGAAGAAGGCGCCGTTCCGGCGGCCGGCCAGGAGGGTGAGGGGCTGGGTGGCACAGGTGATGGTGCAGGCGCAGTCGGGGTCGTTGTAGCTGGTGCGCGTTCGGTGGTGGTGGAGGATGCAGCGGCAGTCGCAGGTTCTCTGCCAGGGCGGGGTGTATGCCATCGGAGTCCTCCCGGGGTGGTGCACGGGCGCACGCCTGCGGCCACCGCCGTGGCTGGACGATGTCCGAGGCGTACGACGGTGCGTGGGGGTGGTGCGAGTCAGGTCGGTGGTCGGGGCGCGGTCACTGCCTGCCGTGGTTCTCGCTCAGGCGGCTGTAGATGGCGACGCAGCGCAGAATCAGTAGGGTCAGTAACCGTTGGCGTTTGTCGTCGCGGAGCTGGTCCCAGATGAGGATGGTGACGGAGGCAGACCATACGTCGACGAGGACGCCGTCGATCTTGGCGTACTGACGGTTGGCGACGATGTGGCGCAGGGTGTCGATGAGGGTGGCGTCGCCGGGCGGGTGGTGGGCGTCGTCGGGGCGGGCGGCTTCGGGCAGCAGGGTGTAGCAGTCCTCGCAGGTGTGGTCGTGGCGTGGTGGGTTCTCGGTCTCCCACCGTCGGATGTCGCTGGCGGGTACTCCGCAGACCGACTGCCGGGGGTCGCGGGGGTGGCGGATGTGGCTGCTCATCGGCTGTCCGCCTGGTTGGTGCCGTACCGGATGGTGCTCACGGGTTCCCCAGTTCGATGCCAGATCGGGGCAGCGGCCTGCGACGGCCGCTGCCCCGACAGGTTGCGGAGTGGTCAGACCTTGAGCAGGTCGAAGGCGGTCACTTTGAGGTCGCCGGCGTTGCCGGTGACGACGCGGTTGGCGCGGACGGTGGCGTTCTTGGCGGGCTGGTAGTGGTCTAGGTATTCGGTGATGGCCTGGTAGCCGGCCCATCGGGTGCCGGTGATGGCTTTCTGGGTGTCGGCCTCGCGGATGAGGTACTTGAGGGTGCCCAGGCGTTGCTTGGCGTTGTTGCGGGTCTGGTCGGAGGCGGTGTCCTTGACCGGCCACACCTGGGCGACGACGTTCTCGAACGCGCGCATGGTCAGGTCGGTCTGGATCATCCGTTCGGCGGCCTGTTCGAAGGTCTCCATGTATGTCCACATGAGGCCGAGGGCTTCGCGGGCCTGGCTGATCTGGGCGTTGACGTTGGAGGTGTGTCGGAAGGTGTAGTGGCCGACGGAGTGGGCGAAGGCGGCGCGTTGGGTGTTGGCGCAGACGACCCGGATCGGGCTGGCGTCGACCCGTAGGGCGGCGGTGCCGTCGTGGGAGGTGGTGCCGATCAGGTAGAGGTCCAGGCGGTCCACGCCGGCGATGTGCATGCTGGTGGGCAGTTTCATGGTCACGAAGACGCTCTTGCCGCGGCGCAGGCTGCCGGCGGTTTCGAAGTGGGCACCGCCGACCTGGTCGACGAGGCGGTCGAGGAGTTCCGCGCATTGCTCGTTCTGGACCACCGTGTAATCGGTGCCCACGACACCCAGGTACTCGGTGACACCGGTGACGGGGTTACGGCGGACGGTCATCCGCTTGTCGTCTGCGGGGATCTGTACCTCGACGCCGTTGACGACGTCGATGCCGACCGTGCGGATGGTGCGCACGCCCCAGTCACCGAGACGGGCGGCGGCCATGATCTCTTCGGCGCGCATGGTGTCCTGGGTGACGGTGCCGAGCTGGTGCCAGGCCGACAGGCGGGCGGACGCGAAGGCGGTCGTCCCGTCGGCGAAGGTTTCGAGTTCGTGCGGCACAGGGTTTCTTCTCTCCATGCTGCGGTGGGGGCTGAGCATGTGGCTCGGCCCCCACCGCGGGTCGGGGATTGTGGGTCAGGGCTGCGTGGTGGTGTCCGAATCGGGTTGCGCCGGGTAGACGAAGGTCAGTGGGGCGTCGGAGGCCAGGAGGATGCGCCCGGCTGCGGCGGCCTTGGTGAGGTTGTTGCGTACGGCGCCGTTGCTGACCGCCCGGTTGAGTTGTCCGGAGAGGACCGTGGCGATGTCCTGTGGGGTCATGGCCATGCCGGGGTTGCCGGTCAGCACGTCGAGGGTGTGCTTCTCCAGCTCGCCTCGGCCGAACGGCTGGCTGCCGTCGGCGTTGACGGTGCCCTCGCCGCCGTGTCGGCCGGCGTAGCGGGGCAGGCCCGTCGTGCGCGGGGACGTGCGGGCGGGCAGGGTGACGACGTGGATGTCGCCGTCGGGGCCGGCGATGTGCAGGGTGCCGTCGGGGCGGATCAGTGGCTCCACCGCCGTCGTGGTGTGGGGTGCGGTCGCGAGGCCACGGAGGACCTGGCGGCACAGCGGGCAGCGGGGCGGTTCCGGGTTCGGGTCAACCTCGCTGGCTTTGGTCGGGCCGGTGACCCACCGTTGCGGAAGGCCGGGTAGCCGGCGGGCGGCGTCAGCCTGTTCCATCGCGGTGAGCAGCCGGGTGGCGGTGGCGTGGCCGATGCCGCTCTCGGCGACGATCGTGTCCAGGGTCGCGGCGTCATCGCCGTGGTCGGCCAGTACGCCCTTGATGGCCATGATCTTTCGGTCACCGGGCCGTACCGGGGTGAGCGCGGCGACAGGCCGGAGCACCTCGTCGCCGCGGGTGTTCGGCTCGCCCTGCGGTCCTGCCGTGGCGTCGGTGTCCCCGTTCGGGTCGGTCGGCTCGTCGGGCCCCTCCGGATCGTCGTCGCCCGGCTCGGTGCCCGGTGCCGTGTTCTGCGGGTCGTCGGCCTCGGCTTCCCGGTCGGCCGGATCCTGCGCCTCGGTGTCGACCGGGTCGGCGGACTGCCCCGCTGGCTCATCGTCGGGGCCGTCCGGTCCGCTTTCGGCGTCCGGCTCGGTGTGAACGGTGTCCGGGTCGGCCGCCGGGCCCGCGTCGGTGGGCGCGTCCGGACCGGCGGGCGTCTCGTCGGGGCTGGTGTCCTGCGACGTACTGTCCGCGCCTTCGGGCACCTCGGTCAGGGTCCACCGTGTGGGGGTGCCGTCGGCCGCCTCCGGGCCGGTGTCCACTGCGGAGACCAATCCGGCGTCTACCAGGGTCTTGATCGCCTTTTCGGTGGTGGAACGGGCTTTGCCGGCCTTATCGGCCAGCGCGTGGACATCGCCCTGCCCGAGTTCGGTGAGGGCGTCGAGGACAGCCTGTGTGGCAGGTGTCAGGGGCTGGTGTGGCATCAGGATTTCCCTTCTCGTGGGGTATCGGCCGACACCGGAAGGGGGTGCGGCCGGTGGTGCGCCGGGCCGTGGGCAGCAGCCGGCACGGCAGGCGCGGGGCGCGCTGCGGTGCCGGTGTGGCGTGGGGCTGCGGCCCGGTGGTTGTGGGCCGGGGCGACGCCGTACGGGGCTCAGCGGCCGTCGACGGTGCTTCTCGGCGCGGCGACCTGCAGGGTGTAGAGGCGGTTCTCGGTGGGGTCGCGGTAGATGCCGGCGTCGGCGTGGGACAGCCGAAGCGGGTTGATGCTGCCGGGTAGGCGGAGCCGGGCGTCGGCGGTACCGACCCGGATGTGGGCGCGTTGCCCGGCGAGGTTCTGCCGGCGGCAGGTGTCGGTGTGCGGCAGGACGACCAGGATGGTGTCGCCGGGGGTGACGTAGCGGCGGTGCACCTGCCGGCCCGGGTGTGCCTTCGCGTACGCGGTGCGTGCGGCGTCGGCGATGAGGGCGTCGATTCGATCGTGGGCGTGGCGGTAGTCGCGGCTCAGGTCGGTGATCGTCTTCACCGTGCCGCTGACAGCGGTGGCGGGTCCGCCGAGGTCGTCGGCGTTGATGAGCAGGGTCCGGAGCCCGTCGACGGTGTGGAGCAGTTCGGTGCGCAGGTGCCGCAGGTTGGCGGCGGCTTCGGGTAGGTGCGCGGCGGCGGGGACGGGGTCGGCGGCGTGCTGGTCGAGGGTGCGGCCGGTGGCCTCGGTGATCCGGCGGCCGATCGGGTCGAGATGCTGCATGGGGATCTCCTGGTTCAGGAGCGGAGCTGGGCGAGTTCGTCGGGGGTGAGCTGGTCGGGGGTCCGTTTGCGTCCGGAGTGGTGCAGGTGCCGCCAGCGCAGCAGCGACCGGCAGGCCGACGGGAGGTCGTCGCAGGCCGGCAGTGGCCAGGTCGTGTCGGGCTGGTTCGTTGTCCCGGTGGGGTGGGCGGTCGGTGTCCAGCCTTGGGAGGTTTCGGTGAGCTCGCCGATGACCTGGCCGGGGTGGGCGACGGCGAAGGCGTCGGCGGCCTCGGTGTCGGGCACCATCAGCCAGGTGCGGTCGTGGTGCAGGTGCAGGGTGGCGACGCCGTGTGCCGGGTCGCCGGGGTACAGCAGCAGGTGTTGCTCGGTGCCGGTGCTGATCGGCCGGTGGTTGCGCCAGGCGCGGTAGGCGGTGACGAGCAGCGCGCCGAGGAAGATGTGGCGTTCGCGGGCGGCGAGCGCGTCGCCGGCGGTGCGGTCGTAGCTGGCCACGGGCAGGTCGGCGTGGGTGGCCAGCCGGCGGCGGGCGTGTGTGGCGAGTGTTTTCAGGCGGGAGAGGGCCTGGTCGAGGGCTGCGCTGCTGGTGGTGAACTCTCGGGCGGTTTTGTGCAGGATGCGGGCGAGGTCGCCGACCGGGTCGAGGGTGGCCGTGTCGTGACGCCACAGCTGTTCGGGTAGGACGTCGTTGGTGTCGGCGGCGATGCGCCGCAACGCGGGATCGGTCAGGAACACCGGGAATCTCCTTCGGCGGTGGGTACGGGGGAGGCCGGTCGCAGGTGCGGCGGCCGGCCTCCGGGTGGGTGGTGGGTCAGGCGATGGTGACGGCGCACAGGTGCGCGTCGGAGCGCAGGGCACGCAGGTAGCCGCAGGCGTGGTTGAGGAACCGGAACCGGTCGGCTGCCGAGCTGCTGGCCGGGGTGAGGAGTCGGCCGTCGGTGGTGATCAGGGCGTCGCCGATGAGCGCGGTACGCCAGTGCAGGCCGACGTAGGTGGCTTCGCCGGCCTGGTAGATGGACAGTTCGTAGGGGTCGAAGGAGTGGGCGAGCATCGCCAGGACGCGGGGCTGTTGCTCGAAGCGTCGGCGTGCTTCGTTGAGGGTGACCTTGGTGGGGTCGGCGTGGTGTTGGGCCAGGTAGTCCTCCCACGGGCGGGCGGGTTTGGTGGTGGCGTTGATGTGGGTGTTCCAGGCCCGCCAGCGCAGACCGGCGTGGTGGGTGGCCGTGGCGGCGGTGCCGGTCAGGTCGAGTCGGCTCTTGCGGCCGCCGGCGGCCAGGGTGACCGTGCCGAAGCGGCGGGCGGCGTCGAGCAGGTAGTAGCCGAAGAAGCGGGTGAGCCAGCCGATCAGCCGGCGGTGGCGGACGTGGTAGCGGCGGGCCGGGGTGCCGTTGGCGTGCATGAGGTCGTTGACCTTCTCGGAGGCGGCGAACCAGTCGGCGTCGTCGCCGGGGGCGAAGCAGACGGTGACCACCGTGGCAGCGGTCGGGGTGTGGGTGGGCATGGCGGGTGCTCCCTTCGCGGGCAGGCTGGGGCATGGGTGGGTGCGCGGTGGTGCCACCGGGCGCGGCGTCCGGAATCGGTGGGCTGCCAGAAGACGCGGGCGTGATCACGGGCCGACCGGGGTGGGCTGTGGGTGATCGCGTTGGCGCGGGCAGGTCCGGGTGGGGACGGGCGGCGGTGCGAGCAAAGAAAGGAAGCTGCACCGTAGCGCCGTGACCTGACAGCAGCAGCTCTGTCAGGTCCGGCGGTCGGGTTGTTGAGCTGCGGTGACAGGGCTCGCCGAAGGTGTGTCAGGGTCTGTCAGAGGTTGAAGACGCCGTCGTCGTAGTTCGGGTTGTCCGCGACCGGTTGGCCGTGGTCGCTGGGCAGCCGGGTGAGGGTGACCCGGCCGGTGGCGGTGGCGGGGAGCCACACCGCTGTGGCCGGGTCGGTGTCGTGGGTGGCGGTGGCGGCCGGCACGTCACCGTCGAGAAACCGGTGGAGGTGTTCCTCGCGGCGTTCGCTGGCGAGCCAGAACAGCACCGGGTATCGGGGGCCGCCTCGGCGGGTCAGTTGGGCGTACCGGTCGAGTTTGGCCACCAGCCGCGGCAGCGGCTCGGTGCCGGTGTCGGCTTCCAGGAAGAACCCGACCGTGGTGTCGTCGACGCTCCACACGCCGTGTCCGTCGGCGGTGATGGTCCGGAACCGTCGGGTCGTGGTCGTCTCGGACCACCAGCGGTCCAACCGGGCCGGCCGGTGGTGGCGGGCGTGGGCGGTGAGCCGGACGAAGAACTCGTTGGCGGTGAGCAGGTGGGGTAGGCGCGGGTTGGCCGACATCCGGTGCACGGCCTGCCGGGAGGCCCGCAGCGTCGGTTCGGGCCGGCGGCGGGTGGCGGCCTGGAACCGGTGCCCCTGGTGGCCGAGGGTCCAGTGCCACGGGTGGCTGCCGCCGCCGGCGCGGGCGAACCGGAACCGGTCCAGCAGGCCCAGGGCGGCCAGCTCGTTGAGCCGGATCTGGCAGGTACGGCGGGCGTGGAACAGCATCCGGTGGATCTGGTCGGTGGTGAGGACCTGGTGGTCGTCGAGCAGCTGCAGGAGCAGCCGGTCCCGGTCGGTGATGTGGGGGTAGATGGCCAGCAGGCCGGGGACACGCGATGGTGGCATGAAGGTCACCCCGTGGAGAGAGAATCCCGTAGGGAGTCTGGATGAGTCGATCTTGGTCGGGGGTCGGTCGGCTGGCGGGTTCGGGCAGGCCAGGGACCTGACAGGCCGGGCCCGGCAGGCTCGTCTGGGACCTCGTGTCGCTGACACCCCCAGGCGAGCCCCCGATGCCGTAGCCAGCCGAGCCCTGACACGAGGGCCGCACCGGACGAGATCGGTCAGGGGTTTCGGGCGTTCATGCGCCGCTTCATCGCCGTACGGGCGAGCTGTTGCATCGGTGGTTCACCGTCGCTGCGGCGGTGGGCGGCGGCGCATTCCTGGCGGATCGCGGTCGCCTCACCCACGATCGGGGCCGGCGGGTTGGTGGTGAAGGTGAACGCGGGCAGTTCCCGGTTGCCGACCAGCAGCCGGGCGACGGCCGTGTAGACGTCGAGGTGGGCGAGGTCGTGCTCGTCCACCTCCGGTCGGGTGTGCCGGGACAGCTCCCGGGCGTCGGCCGGGTCGACGGTGAAGAACAGCTTCGACCGTGCGTTGGCCGATACCGCCGCCGCCACGTCGCGGGGCAACTGGGCGAGATCCTGGTGAGCCAGGACGAGCCCGAGCCGGAAGCCACGCGCCTCGGCCAGCATGTCGCCGACGCTTCCGGGCAGGGTCAGGAAGTTCTGACACTCGTCGACATACAGCACGGCATCGCGCCGCTGGTCCTCCGGCACCGTCGCCCGGGCGATGGCGGCCTGCCACACCCGGGCGACGATCAGCGAACCGAGGATGCGGCTGGTCTCCTCACCGAGGATGCCCTTCGGTAGTCGGCACAGCAGCACCCCACCGTCGAGGACCGCGCCCATGTCGAACGACGAGTGGGCGTTGCCGATCACCGACTTGACGAAATCCCGCAGCAGGAAGGCCCGCAGCCTGGCGAGCACCGGGGCGATGACCTGGCCACGGAACTGCTCGTTGATGCCGTCGTACCAGACCCAGAACCCGCCGAGCCCGTCCGGATCGTCCAGGCCGTGGGTGAACCGGCCCCGGAACTCCCGGTCCTGCAACAACGACGGCACGAGACTCAGCGTCGGCTTGGCGTGGCGCATCAGGGTCAGACACGCCACCCGCATGGTGTCGTCCATCCGGGGACCCCACTGCCCGGCGAAGATCTTCGCGAAGATCCCGACCAGGTTGTCCACCGCCAGATGGGCGTCGCCGCCGTCGTCGAGCGGATTGAAACAGGCCGGGTTCTCCTGGTCCGGGTCGATGAGCACGATCTTCTTCGCGTACGACACGGGCAGCCGGTCGAGGACGTCGGTGATCAGGTCCCCACGCGGGTCGATGACGACCGTGCCCCGGCCGGCCCTGATGTCCCCGAGGATCATGTTCAACAGCAGCGTGGACTTGCCGACGCCGGTCTTGCCGACCACATGCGCGTGCTGGCGGGCGTCGGTCACCCGCAGGCCGACACTGTGCCGGCCGACCTGCGAACGACCCAGTACCTTCACCCCCCGGCCACCGGAGGGCACCTGCACGGGCGCCGGTACGGCCTTGGCCCGCGCCCGGTCCAGGCCCGGCACCGCCAGATCCTGCGGCAGTGCGGCGAGCGCGGCCAGCTCCGGCACGCTGGCCAGGAAACCGCGACGTAGTCGGCGGCCGGCGAGGGTGGCCACCGGCTGTGGCATCTTCATCCGCCGCAGCCGGTTCGGGCCGGTGTACGCCGCGGCGGCCGAGGCGACGGTGTGCGCCAACCCGGTCAGGCGTTCCCGGACCTGCGGTGACCGGCCCTGGCCCGGGCGGGTGGGGTCCGAGGCGACGGCGAACCGTACCGCGATCTCGAAGTGCGGCACCCGCACCGCCTTCTCCACCACCGTGCGGGCATCCGCCGTGGCCACCGGATCCCGCTCGGCGCCCCTTTGGTACGGTGCCGGCGTCCGGGGCCGGGACGAGCCGGGCGTGAACACGTCCAGGATCCACCGCAGCGGCTCGACCACCAGGTGCGCGACACCCGACATGGTTCGGGTGGCCGCGTCAGGGCGCCCGTGCGGATGCAGGGCGGCGGTGGCCGCCGCCCGTCGGGCCAACCGGATCCGCCGTGCCGGTGCCGGGCGGGCCAGAACCTGCACGCAGGCGTGCTCGCGGTGGCGGACCTCGGCCCCGGCGGCGAGCAGGGCCCGCAGCGGATCGGCATCGTGGTCGACGCGCAGCGGCAGCCCGTCGGGCCGCTGCGGCCAGTGCGCCCCACCCACCTGCTCCCCAACCTCGGCGGGGATCGGCGCGGCGGCGTCCGTGGTCGTCACCGTCGCCGCCGGCCAGGCCGCCCGCACCGCCGCCTCGACCGCGCCGGGCGGCACCGTCCCCGGCACCCACACCCGCACGGTCAGAGCCCGCCCCGACCAGGTGTACTCCCAGCCGATGTGCGGATAACCGAACAGGTGGCGCCGCCACACCGACGGCGTCAGCACCCCCATCAGGACGGTCCAGAACACGGCGGCGGACTCCGCCGTGACCTCGGGTGGAGCGGCGACCGTCAACCACCTTGCGCCGGCGGTCAACCGCCGGTGCCGCCAGGCGAGCACCAGATCGTGGCCGAGGACCGCGACGATCAGCACGGCAGCGGCGACGAGCCCCAGCCACGGCCGTACGACGACCCACTGCCACACCTGCGCCGGCCACACCGGACTGGTCAGCGGACTCACCGGTTCTCCCCGCACTCCGGTATCGGCCCGATGGCCAGCGGATCGGCACCGGTCCTCCAGGCCGGATGAGCCACCGGCGGCCAGCCCTCGGATCTGGCCGTGCTCGTCGACGTGACGGGAGACAGCCCACTGGTAGCAGGCTCTACTGTGTCTTCTGACGCCATGACTTCCTGCCGATCTCTAGTGATTGATGCGGAGCCGACCTGACCTGTGCCCTCGCGACTCACGTGGCACCGAACCGGTCATCGAGGAAGAGACAGACCCCGGCACGCTGTTGGTGAGCCGGGAAGCGCCGTGTCGATCAACCAGCATGTTCCAGCGGTAGCGTGTGCGGATGAGCCGTGACTTCGCGATGATCCTGCGTGGCCTCATGGCGAACCGTCGTCTCACCCCACAAGCGGTGAGCCGTGCCTCCGGCCGCGCTGAATCGACGATCCGGCAACTTCTCAGTGGTGCGATCCCGCCGAGCCTCGAAGTTCTTCAGGACATCGCGCCTGCGATGCAACTGCCGGTGGCTGACCTCACGGTGATTGCGGGGCTGCCGGTCGACGATCTGCGCCCGAGGAAAGGCCCCTACGAAGCGAGTCAGGAGATCGGCAGCCTGGTAGCTGTCGCCAGCTGGCTATCACCGGAGCAGGTCCAACAGCTCATCACGCATGCGAGGGCGCTCAGATCGAAGGATCGGGATCATGATTCTCGTAGGTGGCCGTGACGCCGAGGTCACCATTCATCAACCGGATGAGGTGCCCGGTCACCGATCGCATTCCTCCAGTTCGTGGCCTGTGACGGCGATTCGGTGTTCGGTGGTGGACCCGATGCTGCGGAACGGGATACGGCTGCGTCCGGCGACGAGTAGTCCTTCGCCTCGAGGTGCGGACAGCAGCAGCTGTGACTCGCCGGTGGTGAGGTTGAACGCCTCGGAGACCGTGTCGATGGACTGGGTGCTCTGCCGCATCAGGATCTGTGTTGCGGCGTTGGAGACCACGGCGAGACCGAGGTCGGTGGAGAGGACGTCGGCGGCGTCCTGAGTGACGACGCACAGTCCGGCGGATCGTTTCCGGGCGGCCTTGGCCATCCGGAACAGGAACCGTGCGCCTTCGCCGTCGCGCATCAGCAGCCAGGCTTCGTCGACCACGACGAGGCGCCGTCGGCGTATGCCCGGGGCGGGTGTGTCGATGCCGGACCAGATCGAGTCGAGGGCCAGGAGAGTGCCGACGGTCCGTAGTTCGTCGGGCAGGTGCCGCAGTGACCACACCACCAGGTGGCCCTCCGGTCGGGTTGATGTCGGGGCGTCGAAGAGGCTGGCGAAGTTTCCGACCGTCCAGGGGGTGAGCCGGGCGGCGAGCTGCCCGGCGGCCGGGTCTGCGGTGTCGGTGGCGAGTGTTTCGGCCAGGTCGCGCAGCAGGGGCGCGGGCCGGGTCCAGGTGGCGGGGTCGGTGGTGATGCCGGCGCGGTGGTAGGTGGCGGTGATGGCCCGGTCCAGGGCGGCACGTTCGGCTGGTGGCGGGGTTGCGCCGAGCAGGACGGTGATCAGTGTGTGCAGGTACAGGCCGCGTCGGGTCAGGGTGTCGGGGCGGTGGTCGGCGGGCAGGTCGAGGGGGTTGATGCGGACGCCGGGTTTGCCGAGCTGGACGACGGTGCCGCCGACGTGTTCGGCGAGGGCGGTGTATTCGTCTTCGGGGTCGATGACGCTGACGATGGTGCCCTGGTACAGGTTGCGGAGCACGTCGAGTTTGACGAAGTAGCTTTTGCCTGCGCCGGAGCGGGCGAGGATGACGCTGTTGTGGTTGTCCTGGGCCCACCGGTCCCAGATGAGTACGCCGTTGCTGGTGGTGTTGACCCCGTACAGCACCCCTTCGGAGGTGGCGGTGGTGCCGGGGGCGGGGGCGGCGAGGTCCGCCGAGGCGAGTGGGAACGCTGCTGCCAGGGCGGTGGTGTCGAGGATGCGGCGCATGCGTAGCGGGTCCACGCCGACGGGGAGGGTGGAGATCCAGCCCTGTTGGTGGCGGAACGTCGCCGGTTGCAGGTCCAGGAGGACGCTGGCGGCGGCCGAGGTGACGCCGGCGGTGATGGTGGCGAGTTCGTCGAGGGTGCGGGCGTGGACGGTGACGTAGATGCCGACCTCGAAGAGTTTCGCTGCTCCTCGGGCGACCCGGTCGGCGAGGTCGGCGGCGTCGGTGGCTGCGGCGTCCACGGCGGGGTCACCGAGGCGTCCCTGGTCGGCGTCGAGGCGGCGGGTGGATTCGAGGCGGGCCCGTTGACGTTTGAGCATCGGCGCGGCCACCGGTGGTGCGACGGGCTCCAGGTGGACGGCGACGTCGACGCGGCCGGGGTAGGACAGCAGCGGGTCGAGCCAGGCGGGGCCGACCTCGGCGGGGTAGCCGCACACGATGTAGGTGGCGGCGTATCCGTCGCCGACCCGGACGTGGCGTGGGGTGACCGACAGGGCGGCGGGGGACGGCATGGCGTCTGCCGGGGTGCTGCTGGTCGACCGGTGTTTGCGCAGGTTCACGGTGTGCTCCGCAGAGTGATCGGGGTGCCGGGTACCGCGCGGGGCCCTGGCACCGGTGGGGTGAAGGGGTCGACGGCGCCCGCGAGGGCCGAGGTGACGGCCGGGCCATCCATCGCGGTGGCTTCGACGCCGAGGCCGGACAGGGCCCGGACGGCGGTGTCGGCCGCGTGGGTGCCGGAGACGACGGCGATGACCTGGCGGCGGAGTGGATCGCGCTGGTGGTCAAGGTCGACCAGGAAGGCGGCGTAGTCGCCAGCTGCCGTCTGCAACGCCGGCTGCGGCAGGCGGGCTGCCTGGTCCAGGACCGCCTGCGCGTACGGGGTCAGGTCGTGTCGGCGTGCGGTGACGACGATCTGCGCCGGGCCGGTCAGGCTGTTGAGGAACCGGCCGAAGCCGGTCAACAGTGCGTTCTGTTCGCTGCCGGTTCGTAGGTGGATGTTGGTGGTGCCGCAGGCGATCAGCACCTTGTCGGTGCCGTCGCTGGTGAGGACGCCGGCCGGGCTGACCTTCGTGGCCGGCGACCGCAGCGGTGCCGGCAGTGGCGGCGTGCCGGCCACGACGGCGACCGTGCTCGTCCGTGCCGCGCCGGGGGTGAGGGTCCGGGGACGGTGCGCCAGCGTGACCGCGTGTCGCAGCCACACGTCCAGGGGCAGGCCGTCACGGCGGCCGAGGGCCACCACGGTCGCGACGGCGAACACGAGCAGGCCGGCGGCGATCCACGCCACCGGCGGCAGCAGGGGCCCGAGGCTGCGGTAGAGGCCGAAGCCGGCCAGACCGGTACCGCCGATGATGCCGAGCTGCCGGAACGTCAACCCAAACGCTATGTGGTCGGGTTCGTTGATGTCGGCCGGGACGACCGCGCGGGGTGTGGTGTCGTCGAGACTGTGCACAGGCCACTCCTGATCAGGGGTCGACGGTAGGCGTAATGGTTCAGATGTCCCGACGGCCAGGCCGGAGCCGTCCCCCGGAGCGGGGGAGTCTGGGCAGCGGTGCGATGCGCAGGATGAGCGAAGTGATACCGGAACCCCGGCCAAGGGGGGCGGCGAAGCGGCGCATCAGGCTCGGTATGCGGATCGTGGTCCACAGGACCACGATCACCAGCAGCAGGTTGAGGGTGTCCGAGCCGGGTAAGCCGAGCAGGATCGGCAGGTTCGTGTCGGGGCCGACGATCAGGTTGATGCCCGCCGAGAAGGCGACCGCCTGCAGTGCCGGCGTGGCCAGGCACCCGAGCAGCGTGCGCCACCACAGGTCGGCGGCACCCTGCGTCCACGGGGTGGCGTAGCAGGCCAGCGCTACCGGTGCGATCCCGGCCAGCACGACCAGCAATCCGATGCGTGCCAGCCAACTGCCGACGAGCATGAACATCAACACGACGATGATCAGCCCGATGACCGCGACCAACAGGGCGGCGCTCTCGTCGATCAACGCCGAGGTGACGCGCCGTCGGACGAAGGTGAGCGTCTCGGTGGTCGGTGCCGACGTCCCGGCCATCGTCGTGGTCAGGGTGTTGGCGACGCCGATGAGCAGACTCGTCAGGGGGACCGCGAACGCTGACAGGACGAACCCGACGACGAGGCGGGGGAGTAGCTGTTTGAGCTGGTACTGGGTTCCGACCGAGTCGCCGAGCATGAGGGCGACACCCACGGCGATGATCGCAAGGACGAAGCAGGCGTTGACGACCACACTGCTCCTGCCGGCGATCGACTGCACCTGCGGCAGGACGGTGACGTCCGGCGAGACGAACAGAGATGTCGTCAGGAAGGCCAGCAGGCCGCCGAGAAGGTCGACGACCTTCTCGGCGAGCCAGATGACCAGGCCGTCCATCAGCCAGATGGTCATTGCCGGGGTCATGTCAGCCGCCGAGGATGCCCTGCAGCACCTGCAGAAGCACCGGGGCCAGCACCGCGAGGGCGTAGCCGACCAGAGCCGACTTGACGTTGCCCTTGGCCTGCTCGACCTGGGCCGGGTCGCCTCCGGCCGCCATGTACCGCAGGCCACCGACGACCAGGAACATCGTCGCGACCAACGCGATGATGCCCATGATCCAACCAGTGATGTTGGAGATGACCTGGTTGATGCTGTTCACCGCCAGTGGCTGCGCGGCGGCGAGTTCGGACAGGACATGCACAGTGGTATCCATGGGGCGCTCCACACGCGATCAGGTGGGCCGCCGCGGTGGGAGCCAAGCGGAACCGCTGGTCCGGTGGGGGCGCTCCTCCCTTGCGTAGGACGAAGGGATCGCGGTGTCAGTACGCCGCGCCAGCCGTGCCGAACCGTGGGCCCCGCCGATGGATGGCCCCCACCGGGCGGGCATGCCGTGGAGGACATGCACCGCCCAGATCTCGACTGTCCGGCCGATCGAACCCGCTCCCTGCCTGTCCCGGTCTGACACCGCCGGTCAACGCCATGGCCGGACCAGCTCACCGGGCTTCGGCGGGGCCGATCGGCGGAACCAGTCGGGACACGACGAGGCCGTCCCGGGCAAGCCCGGGACGGCCCTCGGTCTCGTACGACGCAGTCCTGTCAGACGATGCCGGCCGCAGGGCCGGGGGAGCGCCACGGGCTGGACAGGTCACCGCACACGAGCGCAGCGGCAACGATCCGCTCGGCGCGGCGGCGGCGCATCCGCAACGCCGGGGCGGTCACACCCTGCTCGACGGCCAACTGCTCGATCAACGCGTCACCGAACCGGGTCGCGCTGATCAACTCGGCGGCGTCGGCGCTGATCAGGCCGGCGGCGGCAGCCCTGCCGAGCAGCAGATCCGGATGCCCGTACGGCATCCGCGGCGACCGCGACCCACTCGGCAGGTCCAGGGGCAACTCCTCACTGTCGACTCCCTTGACGACCGTGACTCCGGCCCGCCACGCCGCCCAGCACAACCGCAGCCACAGCCGGGGTGCCGCCAGGTCCGCCGTCCGCAGAGCCTGCAGGAAACCGGTGAGCACCTCGGAATCGACGTCGTCGGCGTGCCGGGCCTGCCCACGGCTGATCTTCGCCGCCAGATGCGTCAACGCCGGCAACGCGACACCGATCGCACCGGCCACCCAGGCCGATCCCCACTCCCGCGCCTGGCAGGCGAGCTGCCGCCACAGCGCATCGGTCGTATCGCTGTCGTGACGCTCGAAGACCAGCAGCGCCCGCAGCTCGTCCAACGGCATCGTCCGGTCCGGCAGCCCCGGCACCGGCCGGGCATCGAACACCAACGGCGCCGGCTGGCAGGTCAACAACCCGAACGCCGTCTCGGCGGTGGTCAACGCCGTGTCGGTCGTGCGGGTACGCATCGTCGTCACCATCATGTCCTCCTCGACAGGGGCCCATCGCCGACTGCGTGGGCCTCCGAGGCCACCGATTGGGACACCTCGACCTGACACCGGACGCCGTTGTCAGATCGCGTCAGGTCGAGTCCGACCACGACAGGTCTGCCGCTGCCCGTGTTCATCGCGGTCCGACAAGCGACGTCGTCCGTCGTACGAGCCACCCCGCCAGCGGACTGGCGCTGTTGGTCGTCGTCGCGCAGGCGGTGCGGTGACAGCGCTCGACAGCCTCGACGCGCAACTTCAGCCCCGACCGCCGGTCTTGTCAGGATTGACGGCTCTGGTACCGGTGGAACGCGGATCGCGGCAGAGCCGGATGTCTGCCCTTGCCCTCTGGCCGGACCGAGCTTGTCCTATCCCTGTGCTCTAATCCCGTCGCATGTCGTCTGTGGCGCGCAGTGGAGAACGCGCGGTCCTGCTGGTGCACCGCAGCCCGACGCGCCGGGCATACCCGGATCTCTGGGATCTGCCCGGCGGGCACGTCGAAGCGGGTGAGTCGGAACTACAGGCCCTCGCGCGTGAGATGCACGAGGAGCTAGGAGTTCACATTGTGGTGGAATCCTCGTCACGGTCGGGTGACCTGCATGCCGGCAGTGGCGAGGACGCCGTCCACGTGGGCGTCTGGCAGATCAGAGACTGGGTCGGGTCTCCCACCAACCGTGCACCTGAGGAGCATGACGACATCGCCTGGGTCGGGAGCGGTGAGCTGGACGGCCTTCCCCTCGTGTTTGGCGCCCTGCCGGCACTGCTTCGTTCCCTGCCTGGGTCTGACCGGTTGTGTTGCGAGAAGGCACGGACAACCGCATCGCCGAGCGGCCCGTAGATCCATCGCCGCTCGGCACTTCCGTCCGGTTGCATTCCCTCCATCCGGTCATCGGCACGTCCGGAAGGCCACCGGGCCCCGCTCGACGTGACGCTGCGTAGCGCGAATCGCCGTATGAGCGGGCATCCAATAGCTGGATAACATGTGCGTGTGTCGGGGTTGTGTCGGTCGCCGGCGGGTTTGAGTAGCCGGGCCAGCTCGTTCGTCAGCGTTCATGGAGTTCGGCTCGACGTGCCGGTGAGTCAGTTTCGGGGCGCGTGGCGGGAGGCCCATATTCCTGACGAGGTCATCGACCGAGGCGAGGCGTATCGGGCTCGGTGGGGTGGCCTTGTCCTGCCGTCCGCGCCGGGCATGCCCGAGGATGCCGCGGGCCCGCGGATGCTCAGCGTGGGCACGCCGGAGTGGGAAGACACCTTTGTTCCCCCGGGGTGGTTTTTCGAGGCCGGGCCGCAACGCACCGCTGTGCCGTACGCGTTCCTGATCGGTCCGGACGGCACGTTCGGTATCGCCGGTGGCGACGATGGGCAGTGGGTTCCGTTGTATCGCAGCATCGACGGCTGGGTGGAGGCCTTGGCTCTGGCGTACGCGGCGATGGACATCGCGGACAGGGTCACCAGGCTGACCGGTTCAGCCGTCGGTCAACTCGACCTGACCGCGATGCAACCGGTCGCAGAGGTTGGTGGCATCACGAACGGCTGGTGGTACCGGCCGGGTCTACTCGCTGCTGTGTACTCCGGTGAGTCGGAGTTGTTCGCGCGGCCGTCCTACCGCACCGCCTACCTGTACGCCGGCAACATCGATGAGCAGTGGTTGTGACGCCGCTACCGCATCGGCACATGGGTGGGATCAGGTGAGCACGATCAGCGGCATGAGCGCCGCAGGACTCGGCACCTGAAGAGCGAGGCGTATTGGCCGGGTGACTCTTCGGGGCACGCTGCCGAGTTGCGAAACTTGCTCGCTATGAGTGCTAAGGGTCGTTCCGAGGCCACGGCGAGGTGCTCGCGCGTGAGCGTGCATGGTCGCCGAGGTCCTGTGCATGTCCTGAAGGTGCGTGACGGCATCCGTGCTGTTTTCAGCATAGGCTCACCGAGTGACCGTGTACGACATCGCCGCCAAGCTGCCGTCCATCGGCGTGCTGCGGGACCGCTGTAGGGCACTCGCCGTTCTCGAGTGCATCGTCGACGGTGGTGAGCCCTGTTACGCCTACACCCGCGCCTGGGGTGACGATGAGGCCGCACTGATGAGCAACGGCAGCGGCGACGAGTGGGCGGTCGTGTTCACCGCCGACGGCGCTTTCATCCGCGTGCTCGACCACGAGTCGGCGATGACGCCGTACCGCGATCCGGAGCACGAGCTGTGGCCCGGGCTGCTCGAGGGCATCCCGGCGGTGTTCTGTCCGCAGATCGAGGAACCAGCGTTCGGCGACGAGCAGGGAAAGTTCCTCGCCACCGCTGTGCTCTGGCGACTCTCCGATGACGCCCGCTGGCACACCGGCGAAGACATCACCTTCCCCCCGCCCCGCGGACCGTACGACACCGACCCGGACGGCTCTCACCGGCTGGAGATCCTGCTCGACGACATCGTCGACCGGTACGTCATCTTTGCCAAGGACCACTACGGGATCGAGGTGGACCCGATGGTGATCGAGCACGTCGTCGCGCACCGCCCGCTCACCGACGTCGTTGTGCAGGCTTTGAACCCGGAAGTAACCGTTGCCAGGCTGCACGGGGACATCGTCGCAACTGGATATCCGATCGTGCCGGTGTGACGTCAGGCCCATGCCGGGACAGCCTCGGCAGCACGCTGGTCGCTATCGGCATCCGGTCAGTTGGCCGGACCGCCCGGATCTCGACTCGTTCGTGCGCCCTCGCAGCTGTCGACGCCCGAAGTCGGCGGCTACCGAAGGCGCCGGCACCGGCGCGCGCACGACCGGCGGCAAGATCCGGATACTGGCGGGCGGATTGCTAGGTGGGACACCTGCGCACCTCGTTCTCCTGGCCGGAAGGATCGGCAGAAGGACCAGTGATTCCACTCGCATCGATCAGGGATCGTGGACGGTGGCAGGTGCCTCCCGGTTCGACCCGGTGGGAACACAGCGTGCACCACAGCGCCGGTACGGTCTCATGGATTGTTGCCCGGAAGGCGACTGGGTTCGCCTCGGCAGCCTGCTTCGGTGCCCGGGAAAAGTACCGGATGGTCCACTCGTCTCGGTCGTGCGGCCAGGCGCTCAGCTGGGCCTGGACGGCGACACCGGCGTCGTCGTCCAGCCACCAGGACTCGGTCGGGCCGGTCGCTTCCGGCACGCGCTCGGGTAGACGCCGCTCGTCGACTACAGGGGCCACCTCGCGCGGCGTGCAGCAGGTGAAGGTCCGATGGAACCAGCCACTGACCATCACGAGCATGGCGTGGCTCTCCAGACGCTGATCGACGGAGCGGTCGATCACGCGGTAGGACCACTGGCCGGGTCCCATAGCGGTGCGGCCGTCAGCAAGAACGTCGACGCCCCAGGTCCAGTCGCCGTCCACGATTCCGGTGAAGGCCAGCCCGAGCGGGCTGCGATGAACCATCGAATCACCATCAAGGCCGTACTCCATGCCGTTAGGTCCAATGACCGGGTACCAAAGTCCCCCGAAGCGCTCCTCGAACCTGATCATCGCTTTGACCAGCTCGTCGGGCACCGCCTCGATCCGGCCGTCGACGCGCAGGGCGGCTATCGAGCGAATGTCGGTAGCGGCCAGGTGCGGCATCCGGCGGCGAGAACGTCGGGCGAGAAAAGCCCGAGCACGGCCAGACAGGCTCGGATCACCAAGAACGTATATGCCTGGCAATCTACCACCGGCGCTCGCCCCGCACGCCCGCTCGCAGACGCGCCCGGAACCCCACAACACACTCTTCTCGGCTACCGGAAGTCGAATCGCCAGGTGGTGCAGGTCCGACCGAGCAACGAGACTGGCCTCCTCAGGCCTTGTAGTCGCTCGGTCGACCTCCGAGATCGGATCCGTGGCAGGGTGCGCTCACCGAGCTGCAGCTGACTTTCGCTCCGAGGCTGAGACGTGAGGGCGCTGACGGGTTCTGTCAGGGCGGGGGTGGGTTCGATCGGGCTGTCGGTGGCGCTCTGGGGGTCGTCAGTACGTCCGCCGGTCCGGGGGCCACCGTGCCTATGGCCGACAAGATTCCGTTTCGTGCGCCGGTCCCTGTGGGGGATGTGGTGCCCGGTGATCCGCCCGTGCCGATCACCGTCTGGCCGGTTCCCGCCCCGCAGCAGGGCGAGACCATGTCCAACGCGATGGGGGTGCGGCTGGTCCACAACCTGACCCATCCGTCCGATCTGGTCGTTGACCTGGCGGCGGGGCCGCAGTTGGCCCGCGCGGTCATCGCCGCACGTCGCCGTAGCCACCTGCCTCTGGCTCATGTGGCCGGGTGGGGAAGGGAACAGGCGGCGTTGATCGTCACCGGCTGGCCGGTCGACGACGCAGCCGGTCCGGTCGAGTTCTTTCAACGTTGCCGTGGCGCCCTGGTGCCGGGTGGTTGTGTGGCGGTGCTGCTGCCTCACGGGGACGTGGCCTTGCCGGTTGATGTTGTCATCGCTGCCAGGCGGGTCGGGTTGGCGTACCTGCAGCATGTCGTGGCGGCTGACCGGCCACCTCGGCCTGGGCAGCGGACGCAGCTCGACATCCATACCGACGTGCTGATCATGATGAGCAGCGCCTCCGGGGTGGGTGGTGTCGGTGGCTGACGGTTTTTCGGTCACGTCGGTGTGGTTGACCTGTCAGCAGCCGGCGCGGGATCAGCGGCGGGGCCGGTATGTGCGGGCGACGTCGAGCCATCCGGGCAAGATGTTGCCGCATCTGGCCGCGTACGCGATCGGCGCGTACTCGATGCCGGGTGATGTGGTGTTCGATCCGATGTGTGGGTCCGGCACGACGGTGGTGGAGGCGATGCATCTGGGTCGGCAGGGGCTCGGGATCGACATCGAGCCCCGGTTCACCGCGCTGGCCGAGGCCAACGTTGCTCTCGCCGCCGGGCAGGGCGCGTCCGGGTCTGGGCGGGTGTTCACGGGCGATGCCACCGGTCTGCTGGACATCGTGCCGGCCTGGGTGGTGGGTCGGGTGGGGCTTGTGTTGACCTCGCCGCCGTACGGGCGGGGGACCCACGGTCTGATCCAGATGACGAGCAGCGGGCTGCGTAAGCGTGACCACCTGTACGGGGACCGGGAGCGCGGCAACCTTGCCTACGGCGGTTGGGCCCGCCTTCTCGACGGGTTCGCCGCGATCCTGGCCGCCTGTTACCTGCTGCTGCGTCCGGGCGGGTTCGTGGTGATCAGCTGCCGGCCGGTACGTCGCCAGCGGGACGACCTGATCGACCTGCCGGGTGAGTTGTTGGCGGTGGCCCGGTCGGTGGGGTTGGAGCCGGTGCAGCGGTGCGCGGCGCTGCTCGCCGCCGTGCGGGACGGGAAGATCGTGCACCGCGCGTCGACGTTCGGGCTGATGTCCGTACGGAGGTCGAGGAACGCGGGCATCCCCGTGCATCTGATTGCGCACGAGGACGTGCTGGTTCTCAGGCGGGGACTGCAAGGGCCGTCGCCGGCGGCCGTCGCGGGCTGACAGCAGAGGCTGGCGGTGCTGTCAGGTCCTGTCCGGATGGTCAACCTGACAGCACCGCTACACCGGTCGCCTGGCGTTTAGCCTGAAGGCTCTTCTCTTGTTCTTTGTGCTGTTCTGACGCGTCCGCGACGGCATCGCGCCCACCTTCCCCGGTCGGCCGCCGCACGCACCGCCGTCTACCCCCAGCACTCACTGCCTGACCTTCGTCGCCTCTGTGCGACTGAGGTGGGCCCTCCCATCCCTTCAGACGACCACCTCCGGGTGGTCGTCTTGTCATGTCCCAAGGAGGACACATGTCCCAATCCCCGTGGTGTCTGGTCGACACCGAGCACCGTCGAGCCCACGACTGTTTCACCGTCGGTGATGCGGCGGCACCGCAATGACCGGCCCGGCCGCGGCGGAGAAGCTTCGCCTGGTGGTGATCGAAACGACCTCGGCGATCCAGCAGCGGCGGGCCCTGGCAGGCGCAGCCCGTTCCGCTCTCATCGTCGCGCTTCGCGAGCAACTGATCTGCCGCCCCAGCTGTGAGGACGCCCTCGCGGCATGGGGTCTGGACCCGCTGCCGCCCGTTTACCTGCCGCAGCCGCAGCCGCAGCCGCAGCCGCAGCCGCAGCCGCAGCTGACGGCGCACACCGTCGGCGGACCCGCCAACATGCCGAACGACGTTGACGTCCACCCGCCCGCCCCGGCAGGGATGGGATCAGGTGCTGACGTCCGTGAGCTTGCCACGGCGACGGCGGCACGGGACGCGGCTGTCACGGCGCTTACCGGGCTGCGGCGCAGCATCCGGGCTCGCGCGATCCGGGCGCTGGTCGATGACGAGTTCGGTGGCGGGTTCCGGCACTACGCGCTGCTGGTCGACCGGTTCCTGGTTGGTCTCGGGCTCGATCCGCTGCCTCGGGCGTACCCCGTCTCGGTGCTGGCGGATCTGATGCTGCGGGTCGGTGAGGGCACCGTGCAGGATGCCTACGACGCGGCCCGGGCCACGATGCGGGCAGTCGGCAGGACCGTTCCTGATACGGCACGGCCGTGGACGGCCTACGGCTGGACGATTCACGATGCCGTGACCTGCGACCGCGACGGTTGGCGGATGCCGTGGCAGCACGAGTACCAGATGCTGCTGCGTGGCCACATCACCTTGGAGGGCGCCGGAACGGCGGCCGAAGCTCTCGTGCGTACGGACCTGACGTGCGCGTTGGCCGGCGTCGATCATCGCCTGACCATGGTGACTGCCACCGTCGAACCGGCCGGTATCGACCGGTGGCTGGACCCTGAGCGCGACTGAACCGGCCGGCTCGGACGCCCCGGACCGGCAGTCTTCCTGCCGTTGCGCGTCGGGCCCGGCCCGTGCCGGCGTACGTCGGCCCACCGCCATTGGGCAACTCGCCTGATCCATCGAGAATCGTATGGGAGTTCACCGTGTCCTTCCCGGACAACAAGCTGACCGTCCGTTCCCCGGGCGACTTCGTGGCCGCCGTGCCGTACCTGCTCGGGTTCCATCCTGCCGACGGCAGTGTGGTCGTGATCGCCGTCAGGGACGGCCGGGTCGTCTTCGCCGCCCGGTGTGACCTGCCCGCAGCCGACGCCCCCACCCAGCATCTTCTCGACCTCGTGGGGCACCTGGTTCCTGTCCTGCGGCGACAGCAGCCGATCAACGACCTGGTGCTCACCGGCTACGGCGAGGCCGATCACGTCGATGCGGCCCTGCGCACCATCGATGAGGTCCTGACCGGCAGCGGCATGGTCGTCCGTGAGGTGCTGCGGGTGGCCGGTACCCGGTTCTTCAATCTGGTGTGTCACGACCCGGCCTGCTGCTCGCCCGAGGGAATCCCGTTCGACCCGAGCACCTCGTTGGTCGCCGTGCAGGCCACGGCCGCCGGCATGGTCGCGCTACCGGACCGGGCGGCCATCGCGGCCCGGTTCGCGCCGGTCTCCGGTGCCGCCCGCGACGCCATCCAGGAGGCCACCCGCGTGGCGATCGCCCGATTGCAGGCCACCGAAAACACCGTCGGCGCGAGGGCCGTGGAAGCGGCCGGCGCGCAAGCGCTCCGGGAGGCGCTGCGTGATCGGGCCCGACGTCTGACCGACGACGAGGTGGCCTGGCTCAGCGTGCTTCTGACGCGTACGTCGGTGCGGGATCTCGCGGTCCAACTCACCGAGCCGCACGACCGGCACGTCACGCTCTGGGTCGAGGTCACCCGCCGCGCCGACGAGGCCCTCGTGCCGGCACCGGCCACCGTGCTGGCCATCGCCGCGTGGCGCTGCGGGGACGGAGCGTTGGCCGGCCTGGCAGCCGAACGTGCCCTCCAGGTGAACCCCGACTACCAGCTCGCCGGTCTGGTGCTGGAGGCGCTGCGCGTCGGACTGCCACCGTCCACCTTCGCGTAGGCCACCGCCCGTACGTCCCGAGCCGGTCGGCGGACACCTCGACCAGCCGGCCGGTGGCGGAAGCCTGCCGGCCGTTGCCGGAGGGCTCGTGGCCCGGCACCGGATGTCCCACCGTCTGTACTACCTGGCCAGTGCCCAGCCGAACACGCGAATCCGGGCACGGCCGCCAGCCGTGCCCGGATTCGCTCCATCCCGACACGGAGGAATCCCATGCCAGCGCACGGCTTCCACCCATCCGACCCACGCCCCGCCGCGGCAGAGCAGCAGGGGAGCGAGGCTGCGCCGCCCGCCGTCCCGGTGTGCTTGGCCCGACAACCAGTCATCGGAGGGCTCGTCGTCCCGTGGATCACCGCCCGCACCCCGCAGGGCCGGTACCGCTTCGGCCACGTCGACTACCACCGCCAGGCCCACGCTATGCGGGACCGGCTCTGCCAGACCTGCGGCACCCCACTGGAACCGGCCCGGCTCGTCTTCGCGATGCGCGACAGCGACCTGCGGATGTTCATCAGCCACGAGCCGGGCATGCACCCAGTCTGCGCCGCCTACTCCGCGACCAGCTGCCCCATGCTGGCCGGCCGGATGAGCCACTACCAGGCCACCCCGCTCGCCGCACAGTTGGCCGACCTCGGTGTCACCAGCCACGGCGATCCCACCGGCGCCCGCCCGGCCGCGCCCGCCGAGCGCTGGAACCTGGTCTGGGCCACCGGCTACCGGCCCTTCACCAACCCGCTGACCGACCAGCCCGCCGCGATGGTCCTGCCCGAGCAGATCCTGCGCGTGCGCCCGATCGGCCCCCGACCCGCCGACCACCACTGACCCGAACGGAGCTCCACCATGCCTCTGCACGTCATCGCGGTCTACCACAACACCGACAGCCGGTTCCTGCCGTACGAGGCCGGACAGGCACTGACCCAGGTCATCTCCCACTGGCGGCATCTGCCCGACACCGCCACCGCGGAGAAGACCGCCACCTGGATCTACGGCCTGTTCAACATCGACCTCGACCACCTGGAGAACGCCCGCGCGACGCCTGCCGGCGAGGCCGACTTCCTCATCGCCTGCACCTACCGGCTGCTCCGCCTGCGGTCAGTCTCCACCGGCGACGTCGTGGCCGTCACCGCCGACGGCCACACCACCTGGCTGGCCTGCGAGGCCATCGGCTGGAAGCGCATCGACGTCCCGACGGTCGTCACCGGCGGCCCGTTCACCGCCGACACCGTCCACCATCATCTGCGGCGAGGACGCCCCGCCTGACCACCCTGCGGGCACCCGGCACTGCCGGGTGCCCGTCCCACCATCTGACCATGCACCGGCTCGTCGTCAACCGATCCCACCGTCGTGGCCAGGTGACCACGTCGACCGGGCGCATCCCCACGGAGGTTCCCCTCATGCCCACCCAATGGCTCCCGCCCATCGCCATCACCGGTAGTCGACTGCTGCGCGCCGAACTGCGCGCCGTCGAAGAGCAGTCCGGCTTCGATATCGAGTACGCCGACACCGTCGCCGCCGGCCGCCGCTACGCCCGCCACCGTCCCCTGATCATCGTCGGCACCGATCTCGTCGCCCGCGTCCGGAAACCCCTGACCTGCCGCGGCCTTCTCGTCGTGGCCTCGGTCAACCCACTCGACACGCGGGTCCGGGTACACAGTCAGCGCCTCGGGGCGACATACGTCATCGTCCTGCCCACCGCCTGCTCGTGGCTGACCCACCACCTCCGGCGCGACATGCCGACACCCATGGCCACCTACCGGCGCG
Organism: Micromonospora sp. WMMA1923; assembly: GCF_049179195.1. Classification (NCBI taxonomy): domain Bacteria; kingdom Bacillati; phylum Actinomycetota; class Actinomycetes; order Micromonosporales; family Micromonosporaceae; genus Micromonospora; species Micromonospora sp. WMMA1923. The sequence continues at coordinate 3,333,325 of NZ_JBMHLZ010000001.1, read as the reverse complement.
CACGACGGCAGGCCACCACCGACTGACCGACTCCCGACCGCACACACCTGGCGGATCCCGTCGACCCCGCGCAACGCCGAACCCGCCCATGCTGCCCGCACGACAAGGGCAGCGAGCACGAAGAACGGCCCGCCACCAGGCGGGCCGTCGTCGTTTCGGCCCGGGACGCCGCGCCTCATACGTCGCGTCCCGGGCCCTCCAGCGAATGGAGGAACCCAGTGTTCACCACACTCCTCGTGATCGCCACCGTCGTGGCCGCCATCCTCGGAGCCACCGTCGGCTACCTGGCCACCCGGCCGACCACCGAACGGCTGCGCGGCGAACTGGCCGACGCGTCCTGGCAACTCGCCCACGACCCCCTCACCGGCCTGCTCAACCGCACCGGCCTGCACGCCGTCCACACCGCCATCACCGCCACCGGCGGACCACAGCCGATCATCGTCATGCTCGTCGACCTCGACCAGTTCAAACAGGTCAATGACACCCACGGCCACGACGCGGGCGACGACCTGCTCACCGACATCGCCAACCGGCTCACCCACACCGCCTCCACCTACGGCGGAGTCGTCGCCCGCCTCTCCGGCGACGAGTTCACCATTCTCCTGCCCGTACACACCCACCCCATCGACGCCATCGCCCACCGGATCAGCCAGACCATCGCCACGCCCGTCCAGGTCCAGGCCGACACCGGCCCCGTCCCGGTCACCGTCACCGCGAGCATCGGCGTCGCCCGTGTAGCCAGCACCGACCCGCTGGAGAGCACCGCACTGCACCGGGCAGACGTCGCGATGTACCACGCCAAGCACCAGGGACGAGGCCGCCACGTCATCTACACCCCCGGCATGACCATGCCCGACCGCCGACGCCGCCGCGGTCTCCGGCTGCGTGACCTGCGCCGCCAGCAGCGGGGGAGCGCCGAATGAACCTCGCGACCCTGATGGCCTGCGCCACCTGCCGCCATGCCCTCACCGAGCATCCGGAGGGCAACCGGACCATCTACCGGCACCCGGTCACCGAAGACCGACACGACGTCGTCCCCGTCGCGGCCCACCACGTCCCACAGGTCTTCAACCGCTGCCACACCTGCACCACCAGCGAGCCGGTCTGGAACTACCGCACAGGCCGCATCCAGATCGCCGACCTCACCACCGGCGTCCTGGCCACCTACAACGACCAGTGGCACGTCTGCTACCGGTGCGCCCACTTCATCGAGGCCGACGACTCCGAGGCCCTCACCGCCCACTGCGCCGCCGCGATGCTCTGGCCGCCCCACACCGCCGAGTACACGGTCCTGCGCACGCTGCACCGCGGAATCGTCATCGGCCGCGAGGGCAGGACGCTCCTCACGACCACCGCGTGGCCACCGGCCCGGCTCACCGCCGACATGCTGCCGAAGATCCGCGACCGGCTCACCCGCCTCCTACACAGCCCGGCGGACCTGCCCGGACCCCTCAACGACAGGGAACAACGCCAGGCCCTGGCCAACCAGCTCGACCTCGCACCCATGTACTGGATCAACCAAGAATTCACCGACATGGTCAACGAGGTCAGCAGCGCACAACCCCCGGCAACGATCACCCACGACCTGACGGCATCACCGGCGGGACTGCTCGCCTGGCCCGAACCGGTCGGCAGGGACAGGCACCTCGCAGCCGTCTCCTGGACACCCCACCGCGACGGCTGGCACCTCATCGGCTACCGCAGCATCGGCACCGCCCTGGACGACGACCTGATGCCCGCACTGCGACACGACATCGGCTGGCTCACACCGATCCACGCCGAACACCTCATCCGCCGCACCACCATCGACGGACGCCACCCACTCGGACCCCTCATCACCACCTGGCTGCTGATCACACAACAGCTGGCCGAAGCCGTACCGGCGAAACTCCGCAAAAGCACCACCAGGGCCTACCGACGCGACCGGCGTGCAACCCCCGACGTCAGGATCGTCCGGATCAAAGCCTCGAACACCACCACGCCGCCACCACACACCCCGGCCCCCGGGACCGGCGGCCCCGCGAAACCCGACCACCGATTCTGGGTCTCCGGACACGAACGTCAACAGGCGTACGGCCCCGGCCGCACCCTCCGCCGCCGCATCGACATCGCACCGTTCCTCAAGGGAGACGACAACCTACCGATCAAGTTGAGCACCACCGTCCGGGTACTCGGTAGCCGGACCACCGAGAGGGAAGGCAACACCGAAGGCTCCTAGGTTTCGACACGGCGTGGTGGTGGGCTTGCCCACCACCACGCAGACAACGCCTCTTTCTCCTTTCACCAGCACCTCGGCGCCAGCCGCCTCGGTGAAGGTCGTGCCAGCTCCGCACGGGTCTAGGACATCGGCAGCAGCAGAAGACACTCACTGTCCTGTCGCAGCCCTAACGCGAGTCGTTCATTGGTTGGCCAGGATTGAGACCCGCACAGAGTAGGAAGCGCTCGCGGCATGCTCGACAAGGTAGGTCACCCGGCATATTTGCCGGTCATCCACGTAGAGTGCGACGTCTCGGAGTGCTGCGAGGTGGGAGAGGTCGATGTCGGCCCGGTGACTCTTGCCCTGCAGGACGTCCCCGATTCCACCCAGATAGTTGGTCGCGTCTCCGGGAGGACGGCCCGCCGGCGTCCGGACCACGACATCGAGCGCGATGTCGACATCCACTGTCGTCCAGCCGACGCGCTGCGATGCTGCGGCAGCTGCTTCCAACAGAGTCCGAACACTGCCGGCGTGCGGATGACCGCCGGCCAGCATGGATTTGGCCTCGTTCTTGAGCGGTGGCCATCCCGGTACGTCGAAGATGATCTCTGAGGGGCCCGAGTGCATCGACCCAGTGTCGCCTCGTCAACGCGGCAGGGGAAGGGCAGATGCCCTGATTTGCCGCAAAGCGTTCACTGTCGGATCGACGACTCGCTCCGACAGCAAGGTGGTGGTGTGGCGCTCACATCATGGGCGCCCATCGAGCCCATGAGAGGCAACCGAGCGGACGAGGCCTGCCGTCTACCCGGCTGGTGCCGACCATGGGATGGATCGTGCATCCTCTGTGATCTACAAGGGAGGGCTACTATGCCGATCATCTCGGATCGTGTGGTGTTACGGGCCTGGCGGCACCGGAACCAGACCGACAAGATTCACTTTGTTGTCGCGCGAGCCGACGGCAGTACCCGCCGGTTGTGGGTCGGTGAGGGGCACTTTCTCTACGAGATCCTCGACAGCCACCTGCTCGCGATCGGCTACACCGGCCCGGCAAGCGGGAACAACGATCCCGTGGAAGCCCAGGATGACACCGAGGCTGCGGACTAGCCGAACAGGCCGTGGCCGCTCGTGTACGTAGTGGGCTGAGGTAACGGCCACCGCTGAGTCCGGCGGTTCACGTCTGACGATGTCGTCAGTTTGTTGACACTGTCGCCGTCCGATCGGCCGGTAACGGCCGACCGCCGCAGGGACAGAGATTGCACGGCGTGATCAGAAGACCGCCCGCCAAGAAGAATCCCAGTCCACTCGTCGGTCTCGCCGTTCTGGTGGCCATCATGTGCTGCGGTGGAGCGACAGCCCTGCTCGGCGACGACGACGAGCCACCCACGGCGTCGCAGACGGTGCAGGCACGCCAGGGAGCAGACGGGCTCGATGCCACGCCCAGCCCGACCCCGACGACGGCTGTCCCGGTACGGCCGTCGCCGACGCAACCGGCCGAGCCGTCACAGCCACCGACACCGACGCCGGTCTCCGAGCCGACCACCCGCAGGCCGGCCACGAAGCCGACCACCCGGCGACCGGCCCCGTTCTACAAGAACTGCGACGCCGTCCGGGCCGCCGGAGAGGCACCCCTGTTTCAGGGCGAACCCGGGTACCGGCCGGAACTCGACCGCGACGGGGACGGCGAAGCCTGCGAACCGGGACGCGGCAACGGCGACCGGGGCGAACTGGACCACGACGACGGCGGCGTCCACTACGCCAACTGCACTGCGGTACGAGCCGCCGGAAAGGCACCGATCCGACGCGGCGACCCGGGCTATTCTCGCCGACTGGACCGCGACGGCGACGGCATCGCCTGCGAATGACAGGTCGGCCCACCGAGGAGTGCGGGTCCGGCGCGTCCGTGCCGCATCAGATGGGGTGCGCGGTTCGGGCCCGCTTCGTCCTTGAATCGGTGTCGGGTGCTCGGGCTCGGTTCTGCCCTCTGGTGTGCCCCGCCGCAGGTGTGGGGACCCGGTTACTCGGTGAAGGCGTCAGCCAGTCCGTAGTTGTCCCACCAGGTCGATCGGTGTTTCCGCAGGATGCCGTCGGTGCGGATGAGCAGGAGCCAGTTGTGGTCGAGGACCAGTGCCGCGTTCTCCGGACGGTCGGTCAGGATACGGGCCACGGTGGCCACCATGTGAGCGGTCGCGGTCTCCGGCGGTTCGTTCCTGGCCAGGTCGAAGATGACCGTGACGTACCTGTCGGGTTCCCATTCCTACTGGGCCCCGTCGTCCTCGGCGTCGACGTAACCGTCGACACCCCCGAGGACGCTGACGTGGTATCCCCACCGCGCTGTGAGGTCAGCGCTGAGTAGACGGGGGTAACCCGGTTCGGTCGACTGCTCGAACCCGTCCGGTGCGACGAGCCCCGCCGCCTGTTGCAGCGGAACGTCCGCGGCCAGGGTCAGCTGGTAGGCGATACCTATGTCCCGGCCTCCCGCTCCTGGTGGATCGGTGGCCCACTCGGCAGGAGACTCACCGGTTCGCCGCATCCATGGCCGAGGTCTGTCAGCCGGTGATGAGGTGGTCGAGGTGGTAGTGGGTCCACCAGCTTGGGCGGTGTTTGCGGATGACGCCGTCGATGCGGGTCAGGTAGAGGTAGTTGCCGTCCTGGATCAGTGCGGCGTCCTCCGCTCGGCCGGCCAGGACCCTCCCGACCGCCGCCACCATGTTGGGGATTCCCTTGTCGGCGAGGTCGTCGGCGCGCATGGAGAAGGTGACGTTGACGTAGGTGTCCGGTTCCCATTCCCAGCGGGCGTCGTCGTCGGTCTCGGCCTCGTAGTAGCCGTGGCTGCCGGAGCGGACGGCGACGGCGTAGCCGCGTTGGTCGTAGAGGCGGGCGGTGAGCAGGCCCGGCTTGAACGCCGGCTGTGGTGTCTCGGCGGGCTCGGCGGCGGTCAGTGCGGCCACCTCGCCGACGGGAGGATCGCCGGCCAGGACCAGACGGAACTCGACGGCCATCAGGTCTTCCCTTCTCGGTCCTGCCGGATGATCTGGACGATCCTACCGTCGCGGGTGACCGCGACCAGTTCCTTCAGCCCGTCGATAGGCCAGCTGTCGAACTGGCGGCGCAGGGCCGCCGGGTCGCCTCGCCAATCGGTGAGGTTCAGCGTCACGCGTTGGGTCTGCCCGTCGTCGATCTTCTCCTGGACCTGGGTCCAGATGTTGCGCACCGACGTGGTGGCCTGCGGGGAGTAGCAGTCGAAGACGTGGCCCTCGATGAGATAGTCGGGGTCCTTGTCCGGGGTTCCGCTGTCGCCGGTGCGTTCCCGGGCGGTGCCGATCTCCGGTGGGGTGGGGTTCTGGTGCACCCGGTAACCCTTGTCGGCGATCGTGTCGGCGCACTCGTTCTCCAGTTCGAGGGCGCGTCTCGTGCTCTGGTCGTTCAGGGGTCCGATTCTGGTACGCGGCCCGGTCGGCCTGCCGTTGTCAACCCCCGTGGGTGTCCTGCCCCAGGGCGGAAACACAGCCTGGGTGTCCTGTCCGGACGGCGGGCGAGACGAGTCGCCGTTGGTGGTGGGTGAAGGGCTGACCGCCACCCTGCGGTCAGCCCCGGTCAGTTTCCCGCCGACCCCAACTGTCGGGCCTGGCTGATCGCCGCTTCGACGGCCTGCTGGGCGGCGGTGCCGCGCTGTATCAGGAGCACCAGGACCTGTTTGACGCTGTCGAGGGCCTGCAGGAGCGGGCCGGGTTGCCCGCCCTGCAGGAGCGCGCCGACGAGCTGCCGGGCCTGGTCGACGTGCCCGATCGTCGCGGTGGCGGCTTCGCGGGCGCTGGCGATGCCCTGCCCGACCGGGGCCAGCGCGGCGATGCTCTCCTGCGGGGTGGCCTCCCGGGGGACGTTCGTGGTGGCGGTGGTCGCCTCACCGACGGCGCCCGCGAGGCCGCCCAGGCCGCTGTGGATGGTGGCGATCGCGGCGCGTACCCGGGCCATGCCGGCGGCGACCGCCGTGAAGCCGGTGCCGGCGGCGCGGGCAGCGATCTCCCGGGCCTGGTTGTCGGCCGCAGCGGTCAGGCTCTGTGCCCGTTCGACTCCGGTGCCCAGGGTACGCAGTTCACCGGTGATCTCTTCGATGCTCGACACGTACGGGCCACCCTGACCGAGAACGAATTCCGACGCCTGCAACCTACCCGCCCTCTCGACACCCGACGATCCCCACACCCCAGCACGGCAGGGCATCCCCCGGAACGGACCTGTCTCGCTCGGTGGGCTGTCCGAGCCGCAGCAGGCCGCGTCAACGCTCGCACCGCGTACGGCGTGCACGCCTGGGCGGAGCCGTTCAACACCTCTCGAAGGCGGTGAGCAGCCTGCGCAAGGCTGGGATCGTGGCAACCGGCTACCGCGAGATCATCGTTCGGGACATCGATGGACTGCGTGAAGCCGTGGAGGTGGACCCCGCACACTGATCGCCCGTTCGGGAACACCCAATCCCGCCACGGTGACAGGGGATCTCGTCACTCCGCCTGCAGACTGATGCGGAGCTGATCGGCCAGGGTGACTGTTTCGTCCTGCGGTGCGGCGTCGAGGTCGACCAAGACTCTGGTGAGGGCGCGCAGCAGGGTGCGGATGCCGTCGGTGTCGCCGAGGGCGTGGCGGGCGTGCATCGCCCGGGTGTAGAGGGCCTCGTTGTAACGGTCCAGCACGATGGCCTTGTCGAGCAGGTCGGAGGCGGCCTGCGGGTCGGCGGGGAGCAGGTCGTCGGCGAGCAGGAGGTGGGCTTCGGTACCCCACCTGCGGACGGTCTCGCGGTGCGGTTGGAGCCATTCGTAGTCCTGGCCGTCGGCCAGGGGTGCGGTGTAGAGGTCGCAGGCGGCGGTGAGCAGGTCGCGGCGGCGCGCCCCGGTGGCGATGGTGGCGGTGCGCATCAGGTCGCGGAGCCGCCAGACGTCGACGTCCACGGTGGCAGGGTCGAGGCGGTACCGTCCGGAGGACTTGATGAGGTAGGCGTTCTTCGACTCCGCGGTGCCGGCTCGGCCGAGGACGTGCCGCAGGTTCGAGGCGTTGGTGTGTACCCGTTGGTCGGCCTGGCTGAGGCGGGCGTCGGGTTCGAGGTATTCGCCGACCTCGCGGGTGGTGGCCCCGTCGGGGTGGACGGCGAGGTACACCGCCAGTTCCAGCGCTTTGGCCCGTAGCGGGCGCCCCGACGCGGCGATGTTCTCGATGTGCGGTGGGCCGAGGACCCGTAGCTGGGCTCGTCCGGACTCCGTTGTCGGCGGGGTCGCCGTGGTGGGCGTGACCTACCCGGCCAGCCGCCCGGATCGTGTCCGCTCAGGAAACCCAAGTGGATCATGTACCAAATTGTGTCCGAGGGCGGGGATGCTGAGGGGGTGGAAGTTGGTGGGCTTGCTGCCGAGTTGGTGGAGCGGATGGGTCTTGACCAACGGGTGAGGTCCGAGGTGACGGGTCGCGAGCCGTCTGACGAGTTCTGGGCGCGGGTGGCGGAGGTCGACGCCGACAACGCAGCCTGGTTCGCCGAGGTTCTCGACGAGTACGGGTGGCCTCGGCGTAGTGAGGTGGGTTCGGATGCCGCGACGGCGGCGTGGCTGATCGCGCAGCACGGCGATCGTGACCGGGAGTTCCAGCGCCGCTGCCTGAGCCTCCTCGATCAGGCGGTGCGGGACGGTGAGGCACAGCCTTCCCACTTGGCCTACCTGACCGACCGGATGCGTCGAGCCGACGGGAGGCCGCAGTTGTACGGAACGCAGTTCTGGTACGGACCGGATGGTGGGGGGCCGTTGCAGCCGCAGCCGATCGAGGACCCCGACCAACTCGACGAGCGGCGCCGCAGCGTCGGGATGGGGCCCTTCGCGGAGTACGTAACCCTCATGCGTCAGCGTGAGTCCCCCGACGAGGATCGGGCCCGAGCTCGCCGGGCCGATGCAGCCTCCGCATGACCGGGCTGGCCTGACTTCCCAATCGGTGCCTGTCGACGCGGTAACTCCATGGGTGCTCGGACGCCAGGCCCAGCCACGACGGCCGGCAAGGATCACAACCCCGCTGACCGTCGTGGAATGGGGTGGTCGGGCTTCGTCAAGGCGGCGTCCAGCGACGTGGGCGTCCGGTCACTGCGTTACGAGCTTGTCCGGCGCAATCCTGTCAGATTGCGGACAATCGCTGCCCTCGCATCCAAGCCAGTGTCCTCATTGGATTTGATGTAGGCGCCAGTACCGGTGACGATCCGGTGCTGGACAGTCTGCTGTTGCGGTTGCACACCGAGACGGCGTGCCGGCGGGGTGGGGCGCTGGCGTTGCGTCCGGTCGGCCTGGGCCCTGACCAGTGGTGGGGGAGACCATGAGTCGGTTTACCACCACTGATCGTGCGGTCATATCCTCCGAGGCTGTCGCCGTGTTGGCGGTGGTCCAGACCGGGGTCGGCAACTGTCGTGACGCGGCGGTAGCCGCCGTCGCCCTGGTCGGTGAGGTGCAGCAGGTCGTCGCCGCAGTGCTTCAGGGTGGGCAGCCCGGGCCACTGCTGCAGTCGTTGGAGAGCATCAAGCAGGTTCTGGTCGTGGTGGTCCAGCGAATCGACAGCATTCGGCAGTACGTCGAAGCAGCGGTCGCCGAAGCACGGCAGCTCGGATCCTCGGGAAAACTCCTGGGGCTGGCGGCCACGCACCGACCAGCCCGGTCCCGCCTGACACCAGCGCCCCGACCCGCCACGCCCCCAGCCTCGACGGTGGCATCTCCGATGTGCGCGGCATTCCATGGACCCGTCCACCGACCGGTGTCGTCGGCGGATCACCGACCGGCCCGCGAACCCGAATTCCACCCCGGGAGGACGCAAGAGTCCAGCGGGCACTGGAGTTGGAGAACGCCTGCGCCGACACGACCGCCGCACACGGCTACCGGGTTCATCAGAACCCGACCAGGCGGGAGATCGCCGAGGCGCGGCAGAGCACCGGCGACATCGGTAAGCCGGACAAGGACCCGGACTACCTGATCGAGGGCCATGTCTTCGACTGCTACTCACCGACGCCCGCCAAGGCCGTACGGGGCGTCTGGACGGAGGTGTCGGGGAAGGTGGCCAACCAACAGACCCAGCGTGTGGTGTTGAACCTGCACGACTGGCGTGGCGACCTCGCAGCCCTTCAGAGGCAGTTCGACGATTGGCCGATTCCGCAGCTCAAGGAACTCACGGCGGTGACCCGCAAGGGTGAGATCATTCAGATCGTCCGGCGAGGCTGAGAGGACGGCGCGCGCATGGCTATCGAGTATCGATTGACGCTGGCACGAGACATCCCGCTGGAACAGGTGGCCGCGCTCGTCGCCCCTGCGGGCGTCGAGGAGTCGAACCTGCCGGGCTACCCCCGGCTCCTCAGCGCGGACCTCCAGGACACCTCCGGCTACACGATCAGCATCCTCGCAGGCCGCAACGGCTACTTCGACGCCGAGAACGACGACGGATCCCACTGGGAGTGGGAACCCGACCAGTACGTCAACATCACCTTTCACATGCCGCAGAACGACCCCTCCGGCCGATCCACACCCGACATGGTCAAGGCGGTAGCCCGCATACTCACCCAAGAGCCAGGAGACGCCGCGCTCGTTCTGAACGGCAACTGGCTACTGCTCACCCGAGTCGCCAGAGCCCTACACAAGCACCAACCCTCGTGGTGGGACAACTACGGCGTCAACAACCTTTTCCCATGACCCCACCCCCCACGTTTTTGGATGACGCCGACGTGCTCACCGTGGATGGCCGTTGGCCGCCCCTCGAACCCGATGCCGAAGACGCCCTTCGTGGCCCGACCGGCGACAGCGGCGGGCCTGCCAGTACAAGCCTGCCCGAACACGTGGCCGCGAACTCAGCTGATGGCGCTGGGGCGATCCCGTAGCCGTACGTCTTCCCGGTTTTGCAGGTAGCTCTGGTGGGAGACCTCGACGAGGGTCGCCGTGTCGTGGAACTGCGGCAGGGTGGTGGAGCCGCAGCTGATCATCGTTGAGGTGATCTTGGTGAGGGTGACGGAGACGTTGTCGTAGAGGCTGCCGGCGTAGGGGACGTATCCGTCGACGCCTTCCTCGAAGACGAGGGCCTTGCCCTGCCCGTAGCGGGCGGCGTTGCGGGCGCGCTGGCTGCCTTCGCCCCAGTACTCCTTGAAGAGCTGCCCGTCGACTTTCACCAGGGGGGACGGGCTTTCGTCGTATCGGGCGAAGTAGCGCCCGAGCATGAGGAAGTCGGCACCGAAGGCCAGGGCGATGGCCATGTGGGAGTCGTGCAGGACCCCGCCGTCGGAGCAGAGCGGCACGTACTGGCCGGTCTCGCGCGCGTAGGCGTCGCGTTCGCGGACGACGTCGGCCAGGGCGGACGCCTGCCCGCGACCGATGCCCTTCTGGTCGCGGGTGATGCAGATCGAGCCGCCGCCGATGCCGACCTTGACGAAGTCGGCGCCGGCCTCGGCGAGGTAGCGGAAACCGCGTCCGTCGACGACGTTGCCGGCCCCGATGCGGACCGTGTCGCCGTACTGTTCACGGACGAACTGGAGCACGCTGCGCTGCCAGGTCGAGTAGCCGTCGGAGGAGTCCAGACACAGGACGTCGGCCCCGGCGGCGACCAGGGCCGGGATCCGCTCACGGTAGTCGTGGGTGTTGACCCCGGCACCGACCATGAACCGCTTGTCCTGGTCGATGCTCTCCTTGCGGAACTGCTTGTGGAGTTCGTAGTCGCGGCGGAGCACGATCGAGGTGAGCCGACCGTCCTCGTCGACGATCGGCAGGACGTCCTGGCGGGCGTCCCAGATCAGGGTGTTCGCCTCGGACAGCGAGATGCCGGTGGGTGCGGTGGCCAGTCCCGCAGCGGGGCGCATCCGGGTCTCGACGCTGTCACCGAGGTCGTGGCGGTGAACGTTGAAGTCGCTGGTGGAGATCAGACCGAGGAACATGCCGCCGGGGCTTCCGTCGTCGGTCACGACCGCGACATCGCGTTCGGCGGCGGCCAGCAGGTCACCGACCTCACCGAGGGTCGCGGACGGTTTGATGTTGATGTCGCTGTGCCGGAAGCCGGCCTTGTGTCGCTTGACCGCGGCCACCATCTCGGCCTGCTCGGCAATCGGCTGGTTCTGGTGGATGAACGCCAGCCCTCCGCACTGCGCCAGGGCGATGGCGAGCCGGGGTGAGGACACCGCCCCCATGATCGCACTGACCATCGGCACGGCGATCCGCAGCGCCGAGGGTTCCCCGACCTGGTGTCGCACCACGGGGGCGGACAGATCCACCCGGTCCGGCGTGCACTCCTCGTCGGTGAGGTTGGGCAGGAGCAGGTATTCACCGAAGGTGCGGGAGATCTCGGGCAGGATCCGCACTGCTTTACTCCTTGAAGAACTGGATGCCGCACAGCGTGGGCGATCGGAAGACGCTATCAGGCAAGTGCGTCTTACCCGAAAACGCCCGGGCGGGGGCGAACAGGTGACGGGGCACGACCGAGAAGGCAGCAGCAACGGCCGCCGATGAGATCGTGTCCCCGCGCAACTCGGAGACCATCGCTGCCCGCAGTGCCGAGGTGCCCTTCTCGTTCATCGTGGTCATAAGGTCAACACCCTGCCTGCCTGGTCGGTCGTCGCTACCGGTCGGAACACGGTGCCCAGGTCGCCAGTGGTAGACGAGGAAAGACTGGGTGGGGGCTCTCGCCGGTGAGAACGGGCCGGAGTGCCGACCTACGGTCCGACTTGACCATGAGGCTGCCGGAAGGCCATCGGCGACACGCCATCGATGGAGAATCCTGTGAGCGGGGATGCTGGAGGGGTGGTAGTCCGACCATAGGTCTGTCCAGTACTGCAGATGCTTCGACGCTTCGGTCGTAACTGCGCCGCATGAAGCGGACGGTGATGACTCGATGATGCGGGTCGGCGATGTTCGCCGGATATCGGTGAGGCCGCCCGCCTGTCGTTGGGTAGCCTGCTGTTCGTGGCCAACTCGAGTCTCCGCGTTCGTTTCGCACCCTCTCCGACGGGCATGTTCCACGTGGGCAACGCCCGCTCTGTCCTGTTCAACTGGGTGCTGGCCCGACAGTCGGGCGGAACGATGGTGCTACGGATCGAGGACACGGACGCGGCGCGGAGCCGCCCGGAGTGGGTCCAGGGCATCCTCGACGCGATGGAGTGGCTTGGCATCGGCCCGAGCGAGTACGAGGGTCCGTTGTTCCAGTCCGACTACGCCCCGCACCACCGGGAGGCCGTCGATCGGCTCCTTTCCGCAGGGCGTGCCTACTACTGCGACTGCGCCCGGGAGCAGGTCGTCGCGCGTACGGGCAGCGAGCACAAGGGCTACGACGGTTTCTGCCGCGACCGCGGCCTGTCCGCCGGGGAAGGCCGCGCTCTGCGTTTCCGTACGCCGGACGACGGTTCGACGGTGGTCGTCGACCTGGTGCGCGGTAAGCCGACCTTCGACAACGCCTTGGTCGAGGACTTCGTGATCGCCCGGGGTGACGGGTCCCCGGTGTTCCTGCTGGCGAACGTCGTCGATGACATGGTCATGGGGATCACCCATGTGATCCGGGCCGAGGAACATCTGCCGAACGCGCCGAAACAGCAACTGCTGTGGGAAGCGCTGGGCGCTGAGCCGCCGGTGTGGGTGCACGCGCCGATCCTGGTCAACGAGAAGCGGCAGAAGCTGTCCAAGCGTCGCGACCGCGTGGCCCTGGAAGACTTCCGCGCCGAGGGTTACCTCGCCGAGGCGATGCGGAACTACCTGATGCTGCTCGGGTGGGCGCCGTCCGGCGACCGGGAGATCCTGCCCTGGGACGACATCGTGGCGGAGTTCCGGCTGGAGGATGTCAACCCGTCGCCGGCGTTCTTCGACGTGAAGAAGCTCCGCGCGTTCAACGGGGACTACATCCGGGCGCTGTCGGTGGAGGCGTTCATCGAAGCGTGCCAGCCGTGGTTGACTGGCGGGACCGCGCCGTGGCGGCCGGAGGCGTACGACGCGAAGGTGTTCGCTGCGGTTGCCGAACTGGCGCAGACCCGGATCGCGGTGCTCTCCGAGATCGTGCCGATGGTCGACTTCCTGTTCCTCGACGAGCCGGTCACCGACGAGGCAGCCTGGGCGAAGGCCATGAAGGCCGATGCCCCGGAGCTGCTGGCCGCAGTGGTCGAGGCGTATGAGACATGCGAGTGGCGGGCCGGGGCGCTGAAGTCGACGCTGGAGGCGATCGGCGCCGAGCGGGGGCTCAAGCTCGGTAAGGCCCAGGCTCCGGTACGGGTCGCGGTGACCGGCCGCACGGTCGGGCTGCCGCTGTTCGAGTCGATCGAGATGCTCGGACGTGAGCGAACCGTGGCTCGCCTGCGAGCCGCCCTAGACCGCCTGAGCTGACCTCTTCGCGACCGGCGGATCGATTCCGCCGGTCAACCTGGTCGTCGATCGATCCGCTCCCCGAGCATTTCCCGGCAGATCCGCCTCCGGCGTGAGGCGGATCGGAGCGAGATTGGCGTACCCCGATGGATCTTGAAAAGCTGCTGGCCGACCGGCTGGCGCAGGCGTTCTCAGCCGTGGCCGGCATGCCGGTCGACCCGGTCGTGCGGCGCTCGCAGCACACCGACTACCAGTCCGACGCCGCCCTGGGCCTGGCGCGTCGGCTCGGCCGCCCGCCCCGGGACATCGCCACCGAGGTCCTCGGCCGGGTGGAGTTGGCGGACCTCTGTTCAGCCGTGGAGGTGTCCGGCCCGGGGTTCATCAACCTGACGGTCGCCGACCCGGCTCTCGGCGCCCTGCTGTCGAGGATGGCCACGGGCCCCCGGCTCGGCATCGCGGTGAGCGCCGAGCCCCAGACGGTGGTCGTCGACTACTCGGCACCGAACGTCGCCAAGGAGATGCACGTTGGGCACCTTCGGTCGACCGTCATCGGCGACGCCGCCGTCCGGTTGCTGGAGTGGCTCGGGCATCGGGTGATCAAGGCCAACCACCTGGGCGACTGGGGTACCCCCTTCGGGATGCTCATCGAGCACCTGCTCGACTTGGGCGAGTCTGAGGCCGTCCACGAGCTGTCCGTCGGTGACCTGGACTCGTTCTACAAGGCTGCCAGGGCGAAGTTCGACGTCGACGACGCGTTCAAGGAGCGGGCCAGGCGGCGGGTGGTCGCCCTGCAGGGCGGCGACGAGTTGACCCTGCGGTTGTGGCAACTGCTGGTCGTCGAGTCGGAGAAGTACTTCTTGACCGTCTACGAGCAGCTCGGTGTCCTGCTCACCGAGAAGGACTTCCACGGCGAGAGCTACTACAACGACATGCTCGCCCCGGTGACCGAGGAACTGGACCGGCTCGGGTTGCTGCGGGACAGCGGTGACGCCGCCTGCGTCTTCCCGGAGGGCTTCACCGGCCGCGACGGGCAGCCGTTGCCTGTCATCGTGCGCAAGCGGGACGGTGGATACGGCTACGCGGCCACCGACCTCGCGGCGATCCGGCACCGGACCCGGGACCTCGGCGCGACCCGGCTGCTCTACGTGGTGGGTCTGCCGCAACGTCAGCACTTCGAGATGGTGTACGCGGTTGCCCGGCAGGCCGGCTGGCTGAGCCCACCCGCGCGGGCCGAGCACATCGGCTTCGGCTCGATCCTCGGCTCGGACGGCAAGATGCTACGCAGCCGGGCCGGCGGCTCGATCAAGCTCGTCGGACTGCTCGACGAGGCCGTGGCCAGGGCCGCCGAACTGGCCCGGCAGAAGAACCCCGACCTGTCCGAGGCGGCCGTCGCCGACGTCGCCCGCGCGGTCGGCATCGGTGCCATCAAGTACGCCGACCTGTCCACCGACCGGATCAAGGACTACGTCTTCGACTGGCAGCGGATGCTCTCCCTTGATGGCAACACCGCTCCGTACCTCCAGTACGCCCACGCCCGGATCCGGTCTATCTTCCGCCGCGCCGGGATCGGGCAGTTCACTGCGGCATCGATCTTGATCACGCATCCGGCCGAGCACGCCCTCGCCCTTGAGCTGGTCAACTTCGGCACCGTCGTCACCGGCGTCGAGCAGACCCTGGAGTTCCATCGGCTCGCCGGATACCTGCATACCCTCGCGGCCACCTTCAGCGGCTTCTACGAGCACTGTCCGGTCCTGCGCGCCGCCGACGAGGTACGCGACAGCCGGCTGGCCCTGTGCGACCTCACCGCCCGGGTCTTGCACCAAGGCCTGTACGTGCTGGGCATCGCCACCCCGGACCGTATGTAGCCGATCGTCGGCTGGACCACGTGTGCTCGGCGGACCGCAGGTCTACTCCCGAGCCCACTCCGCACTGAGGCGTGCTTCCGGCAGACAGATGCGGGACCGGGTGCCAAATGGCGGTGCGAGGTGGCCGAAGTTGGTACCGAGGGTCTCGTCGCTGAGCCGGAAGGCCTCGGGTGCCCATGGTCCGACCCGGCCACCGCGGGGGAGCCGGGCGGTGGCAAGGGTCGTGGTCAGCAGCCAACCGCGTGGGGACGGGAGGATGACGAGGTTTCCGTCTCCGTCATTGCTTGCGGCGGGGACCAGTTGGTCGCCGTCCCAGCGAACCCACGCCTTCCGAGAGGCCCTCTCGTCTGCAGACGAGGCCGCGCCGAAGATCGTGCATGTCCTGCCGATGGAGAACATGTCCTCCGCGAGTTGCGCGACCGCGCCGGTGTCGGGTTCGTTTCCTTCTCGCGCGAGCAGGTTGACCGCGTGCAGCAGGACCCGGCGGTCCGACGGTGCCGCTTCCATGGCGGAGGTGAGCCGAGCGTTCAAGTCGGTGGGCTGAAACCCCGTGCGGGTGAGGATGCCGTCGACGGAGAAGCCACCGCGGTAGCCGAGGCGGTCGCGCAGACCAACTCCGATCCGCTCGGTCTCGGTGACGAGGGCGGCCGTGTCGCCGAGCATCGGGACGGCGCCGGCGCACAGGAAGGTCCCCTGCTCGGGGCGGGGAAGCGTCACGAGTTCCATGGGCGGAAACGGGATGATCCTGGTGGCGAGGGCCATCCCGTGCAGGCGTACCGGGATTCCTTCGAGGAGTGGCATCAGCCGGACGCGCCAGGTTCCGGGTTCGGTGGCGGGGATGGTCGTCGGTGGTGGGCCGTCACGCCACCACCAGATGCCGTCGCCGCCGGCCGACGGTGCGGCACCCCTGGGCTGGCAGGAGCAGACGACTCCGGTGCCCTGGTCGACAATCGCCCCGAGCATCGCGAGGTCAACGGTGCCATCGATCGGGGTTCCGTTCGCCCGGCTGCGCACCGAGCGGGGGGCGGCATCTGTTGACGGTCAAGACGCCGGTGGTCAATGAGTTGTCGTGTGTCGAGCATGAGACCGAGGTGGCGGATCGGCAGCAGATGGACGCCGCGCTCCGGCAGATGGGCTTTTATCCGACGGTACGTATCCGCAAGTTCCGCCGTACGGCGGTGCTCGGGCCGATGTCGTTGTGCCTCGACGAGGTGGACGGCCTCGGGGCGTTCCTGGAGATCGAGCAGATCGTCGCCGCCGGTGAGCAGGGCGGGCGGGTCCAGGCCGACCTCGACCGGTTCGCCGCCACGCTGGGCGTGTCCCTGGAACGCATCACCGACACCTACGACTCACTGATCAGGGCGGCCCAGGCCGGGGTGTAGTCAACGGTTCGCCGGCTACAGCAGCGGAGGGTCGGGGCGTGCGCCGAACATGCGGACCTTGAGTTGGAGATCGATGTCGACCGCCGTGTTGTCGACGGGGCCCTGTCGACAGAATTCTGCAGGTGGCGCCCATCTGCGACCCGAGCCGGAGCGAGCCGAGTCATTCGTGATCACGGATTCGGGCGTGCAGGTGCATGTCGTGGCGGCCGTCGGAGTGGATGGCGTCGCTGCGTTTGGTGCCCTCCAGGAGGAATCCGGCGTTGACGGCGACCCGGCAGGAGGCATGGTTGCGGGTGGAGTGGTCCAGGTGCAGGCGATGGAAGCCGGCTTTGCCGAGTGCTCAGATGCTCAGGGCCGTCAGCGCCCGGCAGGCCACGCCTGCCCCACGGGCGGCTGGGAGGACCCAGTACGCGCACCCCGCGACGCCGTCATCGAGGTTCATGCTGCCCAAGGCGATGCGCCCCAGTGCCTTCCCACCGTCGTGCGTCACCGCCCAGCTTGCGCCCGTCTCCTGTCCCAGGCCTGGCGGTACCGTTCGAACCACTCACGGGCCTGGTCCTCGGAGGCGGGTTGACGGGTGTGCCAGTGCTAAATCTCAGGGTCCTGGTACGCGGCGAAGAAGACCGACGCGTCGGAAGCCTCCCACGGCCGCAGGACCAAGCCACCCGGGGCGAACAGCAACGGTTGCGGATCTGCGGCAAGGGCACCGGCGGGAATGGCCGGTGGCGTCGACAGGAAGGACCGCACGCGTTCATCCTCTCCTGACGACGATGACCTGCCAACTCCCAAGGCCTGGACCGTCCCGCCCGCAACGGCAGCCGAACTGTCCTCGTCCCTGACAGCGGTCATGCCCGAACGGATCACGCCGGGCCCGCAAGGTCGAACGGGCGTGTGGAGGCCGGGGTAACACCATCACAATTTCCCTGTTCGACTCAGTGAGGGAACTGCTCGCGCTTGTGCAGCATTTTCGTTGTCAAGTCAATGTCGGAGCGTGCGCTGCGGACTTGCCGACAGCCGGGGCGACTTGCTCGAATTTGCTGCAAGAGCCGTAGCGAAGTCGGTCGTCGCAGAACACCAAGAGTTGGACCCGCATCGGAAAAGTGCTTCGCCTCGCGATTCAACAGAGCTGCCGACTCGCAAGGATTCAAGGAGGAGCTTGTGACCGTCACCGTGGACAGGCCGACAACGATCGGCAGCGCACTGTCGGACACTGCCGCATCGAACCCGGCACCCAGTGCCGCCGACCCCCGAACTCTCGTCTCGGCCGAGGTGTTCGACAAGATCACCCGTTACTTCGCCGCCAGGCAGGAGGTCACTCACCTCTACGCCGAACGGGCAGTCGGGCAGTTCCTCGTCTTCCTCAAGGCCTATGCCGACGCGCAGCACAAGCCCGACTTCGGATTGCTGCTGCCGTCCGGCGAGTCGTACCGCGTCGTCCCGACCCGCCCGGTCGACGCTGTCTGGCATGCCGCGCTCCAGATCAGCGAGCCGTACGCCGCCGTCTGCGAGGAGATCGCGGGCCACTTCGTGCATCACCGGCCGATCCTGACCGAGGCCATGCGGGACGGCACCGCCATCGTCTACACGCTGGCCGCGTTGCAGGCCACCGGTTTCCAACTCGACATGGAATTCTGGGGTGGTGAGGCCGAGTCGTGCTGTCCGCCGAACCCGCCTCAGCCGGGCATGATCTGACGAAGGAGTGATCGGTGCGCCGTGACTGGACCATTCTGCCGGAGGACGTCACCACCGCGATCGCCGAGCGTCTCGGCGGAGTGATCGACGTGGTGCCGGCCTGCCACGGTGATCACGCGGAGATCGCTGCGTCCGTCGTGGGGCGAGGTGGTCGGCTCTTCGTCAAGGCAGCTTCCACCGACGTGGGCATCCGGTCACTGCGCTACGAGCTGTCGGCGACGAGGGCTGTCGGCGGGTTTGCGCCTGCGGTGAGATGGAGTTTCGAGTCTGCCGGTTGGCTGGTGGTGGGGACCGATCACCTCGAGGGTCCCCACCCCGATCTGTCCCCCGACAGTCCGGACCTGGAACTACTCGCCGTCGGGTTGAAGGTGCTGCAGGACACTCCAGCGCCGGAGGGCACCTGGTACGACCCGGCCGCCCGGTGCGGGTTCGAGTTGCCGGCGATGGCCGGGGACATGCTCGTGCATTCCGATCTGAATCCCACCAACCTGATCGTCACCGCCGGCGGCCTGCGGATCGTGGACTGGGCGTACACGACCAAGGCGGCGTCGTGGGTGGAACTCGCGCTCCTCGTTCCATGGCTGATCGGCAGCGGCCACACTCCGCAGCAGGCGGAGGACTGGTTGGCAAGGTTCTCCGCTTGGCCGGCGGCCGGCACCGAGGTCCTGGACGGCTTCGCGGTGAGGAACGCCTCGAAGTGGTCCATCAGGTCGAAGCGAAGCACCGAGCCATGGATACACGATCTTGCGACCTGGAGTAGCCGATGGGCGGCCCACCGGGCACGACAACCGTGAGACTGGAGCCCCGTTCCTGACGGACCGGGAGCCAAGGTCAGAAGGATTCCTTCTCGGGCCGGTCGAGATCCCAGCGGATGTGGCAGGGCCCCGAGATATCTACCGACGGCAACCGGCAATGTCGGCAGAAGCCGACAAGATTCCGACACTTCGATCCGCAGGGTCGTCACGACGCCGGGAGGAACGGCGTGATGCCGCTTGATCTGGTCGTCCTCGGCGGTGACGAGGGTTGGATGCTGTCGTGCACGGCGGGCGGGCGAACCGACACGTGCTCGGATACATGATGAAACGACTAGAATCGGGACCCACCGTTGCCTGTTCGCGAGCACAGGATGATGGAGCCGACGATGGCCGACAGCGACGAGATCACCGCCGCCCGCTACGCGCTCGGCCGGCAACTCGCGGGACTGCGCCGGAGCGCCGGACACACCCAGCATGCCCTGGCTCGGCTCATTCAGTACGGCCGCAGTTCCATCGCCAACACCGAGACCGGGCACCAGTGGCCCGACCGAACGTTTTGGACGCGCTGCGACGAGGTCCTGCACACCGACGGGGCTCTCGCCCGGGACTATGACCAGATCGCCGCGCTCGCCCGTCAGCAACGGCAGGTATCGGCCGTGCGTCCCCGTCCCATCGTCACACCAAAGAGTCTGGGGCTGTGGGAACCCGAGGACACCATCGATGCCCGTCGGGCGGCGCTGAGGTTCTGCAGCGGTGATGACGCCCGACTGACCTACCTCGAACACGAGGTCGAACGGGCGATTGCCGACAATGAGCGCCTCACCCCCACCGTGCTCCTGGCGCGGGTGCGCCCTCTGCGCGGTTACGTCGATCAGCTCATGGCTGGCCGGCAACACCCACCACAACGAACCCGGCTCTATCTCACCGCCGTCCACCTGTCCGGGCTTGTAGCCGCTCTCGCGCTGGATCTCGGCGCGTTCCGCATCGCCCATTCCTATGCCGCCGAGGCGTACGACCTCGCCGACGCCGCGCAAATACCCGACGCGCGCGCGTGGGCACGCGCCACGCAGAGCCTGGTCGCCTTCTACTCCGGTGACTACCACGATTCACTGGCCTACGCGCAGGACGGGCTGCGTCATGCCGGCACCGGCCCCCACCGGACCCGGCTGGCCATCAACGGGGAAGCACGGGCACTAGCCCGGCTCGGTGACCACCGAGGCGTCGACCGAGCGGTTGACCATGCCTTCTCGACGCTGTCGAACCAGCCTTCGGACGGTGTGGTGAGCACCAGTCTGGCCGTCGGCCCATACTGCCAAGCCCGCACCGCGGCGAACGCCGCCACCGCGTACCTCATCCTCGGCCGCGAAGCGGATGTCACACCCCACCTCACCACAGCCATCGACGCGTTCGACGCAGCTGGCTTACGGGGACCACAGGCACTGAGCCGCCTCGACCTGGCCACCGCACACCTGAAAGGCACCGACCCCGACTATGAACGCGCCGCCGCACTGGCGATCGACGCACTCGCCATCACCGACGACCAACGCTACGAATCCGTGAGTCAACGGGCCCGGCAGTTCTTGGCCACCGCCCGCGCCTTCAAACGGCCCGAACTGCGTCAAGTCGCGGATATCCTGGCAAGCCGCAGACACCAGGGCACCTCGACCCCGCCGGCCCTACGATCGCCGACATGACCAGCCGCGAACACGCCAGCCTCCAGCAGCGCTGGAGCGACTACCAGCGTCTGTCGACGCTCACCGAACACTGGTACTGGCGACCGGGTTGGCAGGAGGGCCGACAGTTCTACACCTGGCATCTGACCTTCGAGTATCAGCCACTGCTCCACGAACTTGTCACCCACCTGCAGAGCCAACTGGTGATGCCCGGCCTCGACCCGGTGCCCCTCGATGCCCTCCACCTGACCATGCAGGGAGTCGGCTTCACCGATCACGTCACGGACAGCGATCTGGACCGCATCGTCGAACACGCACGAACCCGATGCGCCGACCTTCCAGCCCCGGAACTGACGCTCGGACCTGTCGACCCCGACGCCGAGGGCATCGGCCTCCTGGTCCAACCATGGGACCAGGTCGAGAGGCTTCGCACTGCGATCCGCGAGGCCATCGGAACGGTCTGGGACACCGTCCCCGAAGCTGCCCAAGGTTTCCGGCCTCACGTCACCATCGCCTACAGCGGCTCGTCGACCGCCGCCGCTCCCATCAGGGATCGCCTCACCGAGCTACGGCACATCCCGGGCGTCACCGTACGGATCCGTGAGGCCTCCCTGATCGCCCTGCGCCGCGAGGACCACACCTACCGGTGGACGACGATCGCCACGGCCTCGATCGGCGGCACCAATCCTTGACGGCAGTAGGCCCGTGCGGTTACGCAGGTGCCGGTTCAGCGCGTTGAGCGGCGAGGAGACAGCCTGCCACGATCGTGCCCAGGCCGATGATGGCGGTGGGAGTGAGTCGCTCGTGGAGGAACACGGTGCCGAACGCGA
Source organism: Micromonospora sp. WMMA1923 (assembly GCF_049179195.1). Classification (NCBI taxonomy): domain Bacteria; kingdom Bacillati; phylum Actinomycetota; class Actinomycetes; order Micromonosporales; family Micromonosporaceae; genus Micromonospora; species Micromonospora sp. WMMA1923. The sequence goes on along the minus strand of NZ_JBMHLZ010000001.1, from coordinate 3,311,610 downwards.
CGGCGAAGGCGGGCGACAGGTAGAAGGCGAGTGCTGCTCGGGCGGGTCCGGTTCGGGCGATCACGGTGTAGAACAGCACGAGGGTCATGCCGGTGCAGGCGATGCCGAGGATGAGCACGGCCGCGAGCACGCGGGCGTCGGGGAGGTGGTCGGGTAGGGCCAGGGTTGCCGGTCCGATCATCGCGCTGCTGGTGACGAGCATGGCACTGGTGGCTACCCCGAGAGGTGGGGCGGCGGCGTGGCGTCGGTGGATCATGATGGCGCCGGCGGCGTAGCAGAGTGCGGCGACGAGGACGAGTGCGCCGCCGAGGAGGGCTTGCGTGCCGCCGCGGAGGTCGACGCCGAAGAGCAGGATGAGGCCGAGGAGTCCGGTGGCGATGCCGGTGACGCCCTTCCAGCCCTGGGGGCGTTCGTCTGGTGCGTATCGGTAGGCCAGGAGCGCGACGAACAGTGGTTGCGCCCCGATCAGGATGCCGGCGATGCCCGCAGGGACGTAGCGCTGTCCGTAGGTGAGCAGTACGAGGGGGATGGTCGACTGGACCAGGACGGTCTCGATGATCGCCCGGGGGTGTTTCCAGAGGTCGGGCAGTGCGTGGCGGCGGATGGCCAGTGGCACCAGGAGGAGACACGCGAGCAGGACCCGACCGAGGACAACGACGGTGGGTGCCAGGTCGCGCAACGCGACGTCGATCAGCGGGTAGACCGCTCCCCAGAGGGCGGCGAGTACGACGAGCTCGGCCCAGGCTCGTTTGCTCATCAGGGACTCGTGTAGATGGCCGTCGGCACGCCTCTAGTTAAGCAGTACCTGGCGGTAGAGGCTCTGGACGCAGTCGACATCGGTCCATGGCATCAGCTCGAGCAGCAGCTTCCGGAGGCGTTTCCGGTTGCGTTCCGATCCGGTGCGTCGGGCGAGGATGTCGGCCTGGCTGGCCACATCGCAGGCCTGTTCGAACTGGCCCATCTGCACGTATGCGACAGCGAGGTCGATCAGAGTCCCGGATCGCTCGCGGACGAAGTTCGGGGGCAGCAGCGTGAGCGCCTCGTACAGTGCCCGCGAAGCGACTTGAGGTTGACGTAGTCGCGTCAGGCATCTGCCCTTCAGGCGTGCCGCGTGGCAATCGGCGTTGTAGAAACCGAGCCACACCGGAGAGGTGTTCGTGTTGACAGCATCGAAGACCCGTTCGGACTGTGCCAGTGCGGCGAGTCCGGGCCGGGGCTGACGGAGGACGCCGTACGCCTCTCCTGCGGCCTCGTGCAGCCAGGATCGTACGGCTGCCGGGCTACCACGGGCAGCCAACTCCTGGGCGGTGTTGAGGACGCCGAGCGCGGCCTTGCCGTCTCCGGCATGAAGGTGGATGTGACCGATGACGCCGAGGCTGTAGGCGTGGAGTCCTCGGTTGTTGGCTCTTTCCGCCAGTGAGACGGCGAGTCGGCAGTAGCCTTCGGCTTGCTGGTAGCGCTGGGCGTCGATTGCGAGCCAGCCGGCCAATTGTGCGGCGTCTCCGGCGGCGTGAAGCAATCGGCGATGTGTGGTGCTGGTGGTGGTGCGGTTGCTGGCCTCCAGCATCCGTCGTAGGTGAGCAGCCACGTCTGTGGTTACCCGACCCGCACCTTCGCGATAGTCTATGAGCCGATAGGTGTCCGTCAGGGCTTCAAGGTTCTCGACGATCTGCTCGGTCACCCGGTGCGGGATCGCGCCTATGATCATGGATGTGCCGACCCCACGCTGCGGAAGCACTGACCCCGGGATGGCGGCCACCGCGAGTGGAGTCACGTTGGTGAGGCTGCTCCTATCGGTATGCGGTTCGGTTGAGTGTGTGGCCGCTGTGTCCAGATGGCTATGGTCCTCGCCGCCCAGCAGATCGCCGGCTGAGCATCGGTATAGGAACGCGAGCTTGTTCAAGGTGTCCAAGGACGGGGCCCGGCCGGCTGGACCTGGCCAGATTTCCCAGTACGAGACCTGCTTCGCGGTCTTCGGGGTGTCGGTGTCAGGCCATTGTTCGTTCCAGCGCTGTGCTACATCCGCCTGCGTCAACCCGTGAGCAAGGCGAAAGGCGACCCGCGGGTTAAAGCCGTATCGCTGTTGCCAGTGTACGGCGATTTGCCGGTAGGTCCAGCCGCTGGCCCGGAGGTCGTCAGCCTCCCGTTCGTAGCTTTGCGCGCTCCTCGCCACTTTCGCCTCCACGGCTGCTAGCTCACTGTTCTTACACATTAGTGACCGTGTCCGCCGCAACGGAAGTCAATCATGCGGGTACTCCCCGGAATCCGGGGAGTACCCATTGATCACGCACCCCGCCGACAGGGGTCGATCTTTCCGGTTATGCAGAGAAGACTTGGTTCAGCGGTGCACGCGTCGACAGTCGGGCGGGCGCAGGCGAGCTAGGCGTCGAACTTCCTCGCTGTCTGCCCTAATCCCACCGGTAGGAGACGCGCGCTGCTGACCGGTGACGCTGCGCCGGACGCCGTAAGCCATTGACCGCCCACTTGTATCCACTGGAAGGTGCACATGCGTTTGCGTTTTGCCAGTTACAACTTGCTGGACTGGACGTCGTACCCGGCGGGTGGGCGGGAGGCTGAGCGGCAGCGTCGAGTTGTCCAGACCATCAGGACGATCGATCCGGATGTGATCGCCGTGCAGGAGTTGAAGGGGGCGCCGGGGCACGTCGGTGTGGTGCTGGCGGAGTTGGCGAAGCGTACCGGTCTGACCGCCACGGTCGGCACCGTGGATGGTCGGGAGGTGCCGGCGGTTGCGGTGGGCGACAACACGGTGCACGTGGCCCTGCTCTGGCGGGAGGGTCTCGTGCCGCTACCCGACACCTTCAGGACCTTCGGCCCGGCCGTACACGACGACGGTGGCTGGCGGGGTGCGGGTTATGGGTCCCTGTTCCGGTTGGCTTTCCAGGTGCAGGGTCGTCCGATCTTGTTTGCGTCGTATCACGCGCCGGCGTTCGGTCGGCATCGGCGGATCGATCAGGCGGAGATGGCTCTGGCTGCTGTCACCGGGCCGAATCTCGCCGCGGTGGTGGGGTCGGATTTCAACTCGGTCGGTGCGGCCAGGGTGGGTGGGGACTACTACGACCGGGATCCGTATACCGGGCAGTGGTTTCCGGAGTTGGTGCATCAGTGTCGGGAGGTCACGCATCCCGGGATGAATCATCGTGCGGATCGGCGGCCGTCTGAGGTGTGGGAGGCCGGTGGCCTGCGCGACGTGGCGGCGGCTACGGGTAGTCCGTGGCGGGCGACGACGGGGCATTGGCCGTCGTCGCCGTTCGCGGTGCGGGGTGTGCGTCGGCGGATCGACACGATCCATGCCACCGCCTCACTGTTGCCGGCGGTGAAGGGCTTCCGGGTGGTGGATGACGAGGTGACCCGTAGGGCGTCCGACCATCTGCCGGTGGTGGTCGATATCGACCTCACAGCTCTGTCGTCGTCCGCCGGGGTCGCTGCCGTCGGCCGGTGACCCGCCTCGAGAGGCGGCCAGCCCGATAGACCGGTTCGACGCCGCCCGCCTGACGCTGAGGGCCCACCGGGATACCGGCGGCTGCCCCCACTGCCAACCAGAGGGCTGCGAGCAACTGCGGTGGGCGGTCGAAGAGCTGTCCGAGCATCCGGGCGGCCTGCCGCTGCTGGCCCAGGCGCCCATCCCTTTACCCGGTTCGGATTCCTGAGTGAGGAAGGTCAGTTGTGGTGACACGTCAACCCTCTGTCGGGCGGCACGATCCCCGCCGTCTGTCCCGGCGGGCTCCCGTCTCGCCTGGTGGTGTGCCGTTGCTGCTGGGGGACGAGTTTTTCTTCGTCGCCCATGACGATTACGGGCAGCAGCGGCTGTTTGCCTCCGCCCTCGGTTACGGCCTGGCCGCCGCGTTGCTGGCGGAGTTGCATCTTGCCGGTCGGGTCACGTTCGCAGACGGCCACGTGCGTGTTCGTGACACCCACCCGCCGGCGGATCCCCTTCAGCATCTGATCCTGAGCAGGTTGATCGCGGAGCCCGGTCATCCGATTCGGACGTGGCTGGCGTATGTCGCTGACACGGCGTATGTGCAGGTGGCGCAGCGGATGTGGCATGCCGGGCTTCTGCTGCCGGAGCAGGTGGGGCGTCTGTGGCGGCAGCGCACCGTGTACCTGCCGGCTGACATCAACACCGCCGCGTGGCCTGGAGCTCGTCTCTCGCAGGGTCTCCGCCACGGACGACCCCTCGGCGACACCGACCGGGTCCTGGCCGGCCTGGTCCTGCACACCCAACTCGATGCCAGCCTGCTCGACGGCGCGCCGTCGTACGCCCGCGGCTACCTGCAGGAGGTGGTCGATGAGGTGCAGCCGCCGGTGCGGGCTCTGTTCGGCGACCTCGCCGCCGCCGTCGGCAACGCCGTCCTGTCCCACCGCACCTGAACCCTCACAGCCCCTCATTCCTCTCCCCGAAAGGCGATTGTTGATGTCTCGTTCTGCGCCTGGTGCGGTGTCGGTGACGTTGGCCCGTGGCCGCCTCGGTGTCGCGCACGTGGTGTTCTTCGTGATGGCCGCCGCCGCGCCGCTGACGGTGGTGGCTGGTGGTGCGACCACCGGCTATGCGGTCACCGGTGTCACCGGTATCCCCATCGCGTACCTGCTCGTCGCCGCGGTCCTCGGCCTGTTCGCGGTGGGTTACGTGGCGATGTCCCGGCACGTGGTGAACGCCGGCGCGTTCTACACCTATGTGCGTCATGGTCTCGGCCGTCCCGCCGGCGTCGCCGCGGCCGCCGTCGCCCTGCTGGCCTACAACGCCATGCAGATCGGCTTGTACGGGGGCTTCGGCGCCATCCTCGCCGATCTTCTCGGCTCCCGCTACGGCTGGGATGTCGCCTGGTGGCTGTGTGCCCTGGCCGCGTGGGCGGTCGTGGCAGCCCTCGGGGTGCTGCGGATCGATCTGAACGGCCGGATCCTCGCGGTCATGTTGGTGGGCGAGTGTGCGGTGGTGGTGGTCTTCGACGCGGTCATGCTCCACCAGCCCGCCCCCGGCGGACTCAGCCTGGGCACGTTGCATCCCGGGCTGGTGGTGAGTGCGGGGATCGGGGCGGCGTTGGTCACCGCGATCACCGGGTTCGTCGGCTTCGAGGCCACGACGGTGTTCGCGGAGGAGACCCGGGATCCCAGGCGGACGATCGCGCGTGCGACGTTCATCGCGGTCGCGTTGACCGGGGTGTTGTATGCGGTGTCGGCGTGGGCGATGTCGGTGGCCACCGGTCCGGACCGCATCGTGGAAGCGGCCCGCACCGAGGGTACGGAGTTGATCTTCTCTCTGGCAGGCCCGTACCTGCCCGGCGTGGTGGTGTCGGCGGCACGGGTCCTGTTCGTCACCAGTCTCTTCGCCGCCCTCCTCAGCTTCCACCACACGGTGGCCCGTTACCTGTTCGCCCTCGGCCGCGAACACGTCCTCCCGGCGGTGCTGGGGCGGACCAGCCGCCGCACGGGTGCGCCGAAGGTCGGCTCGCTGCTTCAGAGCATCGTCGCGTTGACCGTGCTGATCGGCTATGCGGTCGCAGGGGCGGATCCGATCGTGCACCTGTTCTTCTGGGTCACCGTCACCGGTGGCCTCGGCGTGCTGATCCTCATGACCGTCACCTCCACCGCCGTGGCCGGGTTCTTCCACCGCACCTCCCACCGAGAAGGCCGCTGGCGCAGCACTGTCGCACCCACTGCCGCCACCCTTGCGCTCACTGCGATCCTCGCCGCGACCCTGGTCGAGTTCGACACTCTCCTCGGCGTCGAGACAAGTTCCCCGCTGCGGTGGGCGTTCCCCGCCGCCTACGCCGCCGCCGCGATGCTCGGCGCCGGCTGGGCGCTCATCCTGCGCCGGACCCGCCCAGAGGTGTACGAGGCGATCGGGCTGGGCGCGCACACCGCGACCGTGTCCTGGCGCATCCCCACGACCATCCATGTGTAAGGACGACCCTGAGATGACGATCCCCGCTGTCGCGGTACGCCCGGCCACGCCCGCCGACACCGACGCCCTGGTCCCGGTGCTGGTCGACGCGTTCTTCCACGGGCCGGTGGCCGACTGGCTGGTCCCCGACCCCACCGAACGACGCCTGATCTACCACGCCTACTTCACCACCGTCCTGCGCCACGGCCTGGACCACGGGCAGGTGCACACCACCGGCGACCGGGCCGGGGTGGCGATCTGGTACCCCCGCCTCCAACCACCGCCCCCACCGAGCCTCGCCCACGTCAGGGAGTTGGAGGTGGCCACGGGCCGGTACGCGCCGGTGTTCTCCCTGCTGGACACCCTCTTCGAAACCCACCACCCCGCACTACCGCACCACCACCTGGCCTACCTCGCCGTCACACCCGACCGGCAAGGCCAGGGAATCGGGGCCGCCCTGTTGGCCGCCCACCATCGTCGCCTGGATGCCGACGGCCTGCCCGCCTACCTGGAGGCCACCAGCCCGCGGAACCGGGCCCTGTACGAGCGGGCCGGTTACCGGGTGGGTACGCCGATCTGGATTCCGGACGGACCCACGTTCTGGCGGATGTGGCGACCCGGCGTCGGCACCCTCCCACCCGGATTCCCCAGCCAGAGCACGTCGATGGACGACACCGCGACCGGAAGCGACACGGCATGACCGGGCAGCTGGACCAGAAGGCGTGGACGGCACGCCCCGACGACGTCCCGACCATCACCATGCTCCTTACCGCGGTGGCCTTGTTCGATCCGGTCGCCGAGTGGCTGGTGCCCGACCGGCAGCAACGCCGTACCGTGCTGCACCGGCTGATCGGCGTCCAGGTCGACCACGCCGTCGCACGCGGCGACGTCACCATCCTCGGGCACATGACCGCCATCGCCGTCTGGCACCCGTACCCCCACACCACACCCTGGACCACACCACACCAGCACGACCTGGGCCCCGCCGCCGGCCGGGCCGCCGTCCGCTTCCAACAACTGCTGCAGACGGTGGACAGCTACCGGTCCGCCGCCGCGCACGACTGGCTGTCCTGGCTGTGGGTCCGCCCCACCCACCGAGGCAGAGGCCTCGGCCGGCACCTGCTCGACCACCGCCACCACACCGTCGACCAACACACCCATCCGATCGACACAGTCGTCACCACCACCGGCGCCCGCGACGCCCTCACCGCCTGCGGATACCACCCCGACACACCCCTGCACCTCCCCGGCGGCCCCCGACTCTGGCCCCTACGCCGCAACGGCCGCCCCCCGACGGCACACCACCAAAGCACCACCCCCGCCAGCTGACCCACCAAGTCCTTCCCCGGTCTGCCTCCCGGAACCCCTCTCCACCTTCCACAGAAACGGCCAGTTCACCGTGCACAACCCACCCCTACCGACCCCATCTCTCGACCAGTTCCACCCGACCACCCCACCCACCGGAACGCCGGGAGATCGAGGTGTCCCGCCGTACCACCGGATGTCCCGGGAGTTGACGCCCCGCTGGTGGCGCTCCGCGGTCACCGTTCCGTTGGTGTTCCTCGGGGTCATGGTCTGCCTGCTGGCCGCGGCCTTCGCGATGCGTTTTGTGCCACGGCTGCCGCTGCTGGGTGACTACACGCTGATGGCCTACAGCATCGCCGGGATCGCTGCCGCGCTGCCGATCGCCATGCTCACCGTCAGGCTGGTCGAGCGGCGGCCGGCCGGTAGCGTCTTCAGCACCGCCGGTCGCATCCGCCGCCTGTGGCTGGCGATCTGCCTCGCCATCGCGGTGCCGACGGTCCTGGCTGGCATGATCTTCGGCTTCGTCATCAGCGCGTTGACCCGCACCGTCGAGGCCGCGCCGGTTGCGGCGCAGCCGTCGGGGTGGCCCGGTGTCGGCCCGTACCTGGCCACCGTGGCGATCGTGGGCGTGTTCCTGGTCGGGCAGGTCACCGCCGAGGAGTACATCAGCCGTGGGATCATCCTCCAGGCCATCGGCCGGTTCTCCCGGTCCCCGTGGCCGGCCATCGCCGGACAGGCCGTCGTGTTCGCCGCCCTACACGGGCCGGGCACCGTCTGGGGTGTCCTGCTGGTCCTGGCCATGGGTGTCGCCCTCGGCTGGCTGACCACCACCACCGGCGGTATCGAAGCCGGTATCGCCTTCCACCTCGCCGTCAGCGGCCCCCTCCTACTGATCACCGCCGCGTTCCAGCGTCTGGCGGACCCGACCGCGAACGCCGCCGGCGCCGACTGGCAGAACGCCACCATCCAAGGACTCACCGTCGCCGTCTACGCCACGATCGTGGGTCTCCTCGCGACCAGGACCCCCTTGCTGCGCGGCCTTACCCCTCGCACTCCGGCAACCACCACGCAGCAGCCGGTGCGTGCCCCCGCGTCGGCCGGCGCACCCCAGGCCAGCTGACCATCCCTCACACCCCCGGCTGTGCAGCGCCTCCCACCAGCCGGGGTGTCCATCGACGCCACCGCTGACCGCATCCCACACATCTGCCGCGGATGACCCCGCCAACCCAGAGGAACGACAAGCCCATGTCCCGCCTCCTGCCCCGTCGGACGCTGCTGCTCGCCGGCGGTCTGCTCCTGGCCGGCTGCACCACCAACCCCACCCCTACACCACCCACCACCACCGCACGGCCGTCGGTGGCCGTGACGGCACCGGGACTCACCGCACCGCAACGCCTCGTCCGCCTGGCCGACACCATCGACACGGTCCCCGCCGACACCACCACCGGCCCCTACACCTACCTGCACACCCAGACCTGGGCCCGCGCCACCGACAGGATCACCCGCACCGACCTGCGTCGCTGGCGCCACACCGACGGCTCCGGCAGAGACACCACCCGCCGACCACCGGACCTACCCGGCCTCCACCACCAACCCCGGGCCGTCGAACGGAACCTGTTCACCGACGCCAACCCGACCACCACCCGACACCCCGCCGGCACCCTCCAGGCCTACCGGCCCGAACCCCCACCAACCGACCCCGCTGCGCTCGCCGCCCTCCTCGCACCACGAGAACTGGCCACCGAACCCGCCTACCCCCGCATCCTGGCCCACGGCATCATCGGCCTCGCCACCCACCAATACCTGAACCGCGACCAACGGGCCGCCTGCCTCCGCGTCCTCGCCGGCATCCCCGACATCACCTACCAGGGCACCACCCGCGACATCGCCGCCCGACCCGGCCTCACCTTCACCATCACCGCCGACCAGACCACCACCACCCTCACCATCGACGCACACACCGGAGAACTCCTCACCGCCCACGAACAAACCACCGCACCACAACCCGAACTGTTCTCCCACACCCTGATCCTCGACCGCCGCCGCATCGGCAACCCCGACGACAACGCACTCTTCCCCACCGAGATCACGGCCCACGGACCGCAACAGCACTGACCATCCCGTCTCCGGTCGTGGCTCGACCCCCCAAGGCAGAAGACACCACCACGATGGCGAGGGCTGACACCCGCCCTCGCCATCACCCACCGGGTAAGACGATCGCAGGGCTCTCGGCCTCGGTCGGCTCCATCCGGCGCATCGACACGCGCCCTACAGAGGTCGATGGCTGCGTTCGCCCTTCCCAGTACCAGTCCGCAGCCCTCTACCGCCCAGACAGCAACCGAGACAGCACTGACTCGACCAGCACGTCAACCGGAAACCGCCCGAACGCCGATATCAGCCGCTGAACCACCCACGGGAGTGCACGATGCATGAACTGATCACCCTGATCGGTGTTCTCCTCTTGGCCGCCGCGCTGGCCAAGGCCAGCCTGTCGACCACCCGCTGGATCCTGCTCCGCCTACGCCTGACACGACTGGCCGCCTTGTTCGCCCTGCTCGTCATCGTCGTCTGCGCCTCTGGCTACGTCGCCAGAGAGACCCCGTGACCGCAGGACCGCCTCATCTCGTCAGGCCCGGCCCTTCGGCGTCATCGGCGCATGGACCAGAAGCCGACACCCTCGCCGCCGACCTCACCAGTCTCCTCCACCAGTGGGACGACGCCGACCGCCCGAACCGGCCCACCATCACCGCCCACCGGACCGGCACCCGAACCGCCCGACCCGGCGACATCACCCGCCCCCACACCCTGCTCACCACCACCTTCTGACCACACCCGGGTCGAGCCGGCCGTGCTCCGCCCCCGAGCCCTGGCCAGGCCACCGCGCCACCCGATGACGCCGGCCCCACCCGATCAACGACCAGGCCAGGTGACCCTCATGCCCCGCCCCGACTCCACCACCTCATCCCGCCACCACGGTCTCGCCGCCCCCTCCGACGGCGCGCCGGAATGGGACCTCGTGTGCCGGGCCCAACACGGTGACCGCGACGCCTTCGGCCAGCTCTACCAGCATCACCACGGTCACGTCCTCGGCTACGTCACCACCCGGGTCGGCAACCACCAACGACACCTGGCCGAGGACATCACCGCCGAGACGTTTCTACGAGCCTGGAAGAACCTGCACCAGTACACCCACCCTCGCCGACCGATCATCGCCTGGCTGCAGACCATCGCCTACCGCCTCGTCCTGGACCACGCCCGAGCAACCCGCGCCCGCCCCGAATACCCCGCCGGCCTCACCGACGACTACCACGCCGCAGAACCCCGGGACACCACCAGCGCCGAATCAGCCGTCATCGCCAAGTACGAACTCCAACAAGCCCTCACCGCCTACCACCAACTCGACATCCGGCACCGCACCTGCCTCTACCTCCGCCACTGGCGAGGCCTGACCGTCCCCCAGACCGCCATGGCTCTGCACACCACCATCGACAACGTCAAACACCTCGAAGCAACCGCCACCAACGCCCTCACCCAACACCGCACCGCAGACATCCCCCCGCCGCACTGGTGAACCGCCCCGGGTTCTGTGGAGACCTCAGATGTTGGCTCCAACCACCTCGCGGGGCTGGGGTTGAGCGTAGAACATCGATTCGTGTTCGGCCGGTGGGACGTGCCCGATGGCGGAGTGCAGGCGCTGGTGGTTGTACCAGTCGACCCACTCGGCGGTGGCCAGTTCGACCTGGGCGAGGCTTCGCCACGGACCTCGGGGCTTGATCAGTTCGGTCTTGTAGAGGCCGATGGTGGATTCCATCAGCGCGTTGTCCAGGGCGTCGCCGACGCTGCCGATCGAGGCGTCGATACCGACGTCGAGCAGGTGGGTGGTGAACCGGAACGACGTGTACTGGCTGCCCGCGTCGCTGTGGTGCACCAGACCCGACCCGACCGGCTGGCCGGCGCGGTCACGGCGCCACAGTCCCATGTCCAGGGCGGCCAGGACCAGCGGGGTCCGCTTGTTCGTCGCCGCGGACCACCCCACGATCGTCCTGGAGTAGACGTCCACGACGAACGCGACGTAGACAACGCCGGACCAGGCGGCGACGTGGGTGAAGTCAGCAACCCAGCACCGATTCGGTCGGGCGGCGGTGAAGTCCCGTTTGAGCAGGTCGGCGGCCCGTTCATGCCCCGGATCGGCGGTGGTGGTGCGGATCTTCCTGCCGCGTACGACACCGGTCAGGCCGGCGTCACGCATCAACCGCTCGACCGTGCACCGGGCCGCCGGATGCCCTTGGCGGCGCAGCTCGTGCCAGATCTTGCGGGCTCCGTAGACCCTGTAGTTCACCGCGTGGATATCCCGGATGAGTTCTGTCAGCCGCGCATCATGCACCTGCCGCTTCGACGGCGGACGCTTCTTCGCCGCCCAGAAGCCGCTCGGGGTGATCTGCAGCCCGTGCTGACGCAGCACGCGACAGATCGGCTCGACTCCACCGAAACGGTCCCGATACTCGTCGACGAAACTCACGAGCGTGTCGTAGGCCGGTCGAGCTCGGCCGCGAAGAAAGCCGACGCGGCCTTCAAGATCTCATTCGCCCGCCGCAACTCGGCGTTCTCCCGCCGCAGCCGCCTCAGCTCCACCGACTCCTCCCACGTCACCCCCGACCGCCGGCCGTCATCGACCTGCGCCTGACGGACCCACTTACGCACCGTCTCGGCCGTGCCGATCCCCAGCCGGGCCGCCACCGACGTGATCGCCGCCCAGTCCGACTCGTAGTTCGGCCGCACCTCCGCGACCATCCGCACCGCCCGCTCCCGCAGCTCCTGCGGATACGGCTTCGTTCCTGCCATCTCTCGATCCTTCCCAAGCGGGGAAGTCTCTACAAGATCCGGGGCGGTTCACTGGCGCCACCCGACCAGCCAGCGCCCCTTCTCTGACACGAAACCCTGGCAAGGCCCAGACACAGGGCCGCAAGTCAGCTCACCGGGATGAACACTGAGCCATTTTCATCGTGACGGTGCTGGTCACGGACGTTGGGGGAGGCCGGTGTCCATAGAGGACGAGGCTCCCGGTGAGACAGCAATCGACCCCTCTGCTGTATGCGGGTGCCACCGAACCCAGTGGTCCTGGCCTGAACTTGAGCGATGCTCACCCACCGGTTCGGCCGATGGTCACATGGTGCATTGTGGAGGAGAATCACTCCTCCATTGAGGTGGGCCTGCATCCGATGTGGAGGACACGGGTGGGCGTGGCGAGAGGCGGACCGGCAAGGTGAGTACGATCAAGGACCAACGCCCCACCGAGGCGGTATCGGGTCTTGTCTCCCTCCGCACTGTGTGTCGGGCGCGCGAAGATGTCCTGACAAGCGGTCTCGCCGACAACCACTTCGCCGCGCAACTCGACAAGGTCGTTCGAGACCCCGACCACTACCCGATCTACGGGGACCCCGACCGGTTTTTCGCTCAGACCTACCCGACGTCGGGGCTGAGGACGCTGCTTACTAAAACCTTCGGGCGGCTTACCCGGGCGAACGGACCTGCGGGTGAGAACGGGGTACTGAGACCGACTACGTCGTTTGGTGGCGGCAAGACCCATGGCCTCACCGCGATCTACCACGTGGGGAAGGGGGCACGGCCCGGCAATATCGAGAACTTCGTCGATCCGACGCTGCTTCCCGACGGCCCGGTTCAGGTCGCGGCGCTAGTCGGCGACGCGCTTGATCCGGTCGCTGGGGTTGAGACGAACGGCATCCGCACCTACACCCTCTGGGGCGAGATGGCCGCGCAAGCCGGCCCTGACGCCTACACCGTCGTTGCCGCGAACGATGCTGAGCGAACTGCTCCTGGTACGGCGACGATCAAGGAGGCATTCGGGCGCAAACCGGCGATTGTTATCGTCGACGAGATCGCAAAATACCTGCGACAGGTCACCTCCTCCGGCAGTGAAGATGTCCGCCGAATGGCGCGAGCCATCCCCGTCTTCCTTGGCAACCTCTTTGAGGTCGCTTCGGACCCGACGAACCGCGTCGTCGTGATCATCACGCTCGCTGCGAGCACGAACGCCTTCGGCGCCGAGACAGATGAGATCGACGAACTGCTCGAAGATGCCACCAGTGCTGCCAACGCTGCGGTTTCGGAGACCGCCGATCTGCTCGCTCGTGCCGTGCAACCGAGTGCAGTGATCAAGCCCGCGGACGACACAGAGATCGGTGAGATTCTCAAGACCCGGCTCTTCGAGCACATAGACCCCGATGCCGCCCGCGCGGCTGGCGACGCTTACCGTGACCTTTACGAATCGCTCGCGAGGAACGAATCGCTGGCAGGTGGTGCCGAGCGGCCCGTCACCTACGGTGACGCTGTTGCTCGGTCCTACCCCTTCCACCCGGAACTCGTCCGAGTCCTGGACAAGCGGCTTGGCGACATCCCGCAGTTCCAGCGGGCCCGCGGTGCCCTCAAGCTGCTCGCCGAGGTTGTCGCAGGAATTTACCGCGAAGGCGATGACTGCGCGGTTATAAACGTTGCAGATATCGACTATGGCAGTGGCCCCGTCCTGAACCACCTTACCGACGGCCTGGGTCGAGGCGAGTTCGCCGGAGTCGCTCGGGGTGACTTCGCCGGCGCGACCTCGCATGCTGAGGCAGTCGATGATGAGGTCTTTCCCGGAAGACCCCCGTATGCGACGCGGGTTGCCCGAACCGTTTTCACGCACTCACTAGAGATGAAGGTCAACGTGGGGGCGGCTCGGAACGACTGGTTGCTCGGAACGCTCCGCCCCGGTGAGGACCCCGCCATCCTAGAGAAGGCGCTCACCGAGTCCGAGAAGGTGTTCTGGCACTTGGCGTTCGACGGCGCCAGGTGGCGGTTCAACGTCGAACCGAACGTCAACGCTATCCTTGAGACCGAAAAACGAAATATTGCTAACACGCGTGTGTCTGCTGTCGTTGATGACCTGATTGTCCGCGCTTACTCAAACGACGGCGGCGTCGGTGCTATTCACTTCCCCGCAGGCCCGTCTGAGGTTCCTGACCAGCCGAATCTTCGCGTGGTGGTCGTGCACCATAACGTGCTAACTGCAAGCAATCAAAAGGCAGACCAGCCGGCCCCGATACTCGTCGAGATGCTTGACCAGGTCGGGTCGTCCGGTGCTCCACGCAAGTACCGTAACGCCGTGGCGTTCGTTGTTGCCGACGAGACGCAGGTCGAGGCCTTGAAGGACCGGGCGCGGGCGCTGATTGCCGCTGACACACTTGCAGTGGATCGCGCCAGACTGGGACAATTCAGCACCGAAATTCGCAAAAAAATCGAGGCGTATCAGAAGAACGCTGCGCTCGAAGCTCGCGTTGCCGTCACACGTTGCTACAAGCACGTCTACTACCCAGCGAACGAGAAGGCCAGCGGATACCTGCGCCACCGCGATCTGCCGCCGGAGAAGCAAGGCGATACGAAGACTGCAACGTCTGCGGTGCTGAACCTGCTCATCGACGAAGGCAAGATTCGGAATGAGCCGTTCACGTACTCCTACCTGCGGTCCAAGACATGGCCTGAACCAAAGCGATCCGTCACCACGACCGAGATCGCCGATTGGTTCTGGATCGACCACACCTCACCGATTATCCGCAACCCCTCACTCCTGCGCGAGGCGATCGTCGGCGGGATCAAGAACGACAGCTGGGTGTACTACGACGCGACTACTGGCAAGGCGTACACCGCCAACACCATGGCCGGCCTGTCAGTAGAGTTCCGCTCCGACGCCGAGGTCATGACCGTTGCTGAGGCAACCGGCCGCGGTCTACTGGTCCGAAAGCCTACGCAGAGCGACCTCAAGAACGTCTACGTTGGACCGAGCCTAACCGGTGCCGAGATCCGCGCCCGCCTAGAGCCCGAATGCGGTGGTGAACCAAGTAAGACGGAAGTCCTTGACTTGCTCGCCACGGCGGTTCACGCCGCCGAGTACAAGTGGATCATCGTCCTCGATAGCGAGCCTGCCTCCGGCGTTCGCGCTCTCACGCCCAGCCAGATCCGGGACAAGGGCCTCGACGCGCTTAACGTGGTAACCCGCGACTACGCCGACACCAAGGGTATCGAAGTCCCCACCCGTAGCGTGACGGGGAAGACTTTCGCCGGTAGCGGCCCGGGCGGCGCAGCGATCCAGAGCGTCACTGACCAGGTCAGTGACTTCAGCATCAAAACCATCAGCCGTCTGACAATCAAGGTCATCGCCGACGACATCAAGGGCACCGGCGACCTCGATCTGCTCGTGATGGCACTTGGCATGCTTCCAAAGCACGCCATCACGGTTGCCACCGACCTGGTTGCCGAGTACCGGAATGTCACGGGGGGCATCGCCTTCCGGGGCTCCGCTGCTCGTGCTGACTTTCAGACTGCCTACGGCCACATCATCAAAGCCGTCAAGGGTGCGAGCAAGGTGGCCGGAACCCTCACGCTCAACCTCGCCTTCACGCCACCGGTTACCGTCGACTCACCTGAGTTCAAGCAAGTTCACAAGGTTGTCAAGGACCTGCAGATCCAGCACGCCGACCTCGCCGCCGAGGTGACCAAGTGACCCTGCGCACCAGTCGCCGGCTGCATCCGCGCCCGACTCTCTCTGTGGTGGAAACGTCACGGGCGTTCCGGCTTACCGTTCACCCGGCCAGTAAGGGCGATACCTATGGCGTCTCGCTCGACGAGACCTACGGTGACAACGGCAGTATCCTCGCTGCCCCTGTCATCACTACAACGCCGAATCAAGCGGGGCGCGTAATCGACGCTCTGCTCGCGGCCCTCCGCTCTTCGGGACACGCCGCAAGCGTACTGGCCTTCAGCCGCAGGGCCGCTATCCGGATCGATGAAGCAGCAGGGGTCCGACTCGCCCTGATCTTGCTTACCACGCAGCCAGTCAGCAAGCACGACCGTGTCCGTGCCCTCGTCGCCGGCCTTAATGCGATGAGCGTCGAAGAAACCTACTACTGGTACGCCAAGTGCCTTGGTCCCGACGCCCACCGCGCTCGCAAAGCTCTTCGGGTGCTTCTCGCCGACGCCTAGACTAGTAGGAACGAATCAGCATGAACCACATCGAGCCGCGCGTACTTAGCGAGGACTGGCTCCCCGTTGCCGAACTCAGCATCGAGTCAAGACGAGAGGCTGCGCCGATTCCTGGCCAGTTTCCCAAGTTGAAGACGCTGCATCAGTGGTGGGCGCGTCGGCCGATCGTCGCTTCGGCGGCCACTGTGCTAGGCGGCCTACTCCCTGCATGGTCACCAAATCTGGCCGCCCGGATTCCCGATATTCCAGAGCTTCGGTCGGAAAAGGCATACCGGAAGTGGCTGTTGCATCTGGTGGGAATTTGGGGAGATCCAGTTGAGGCGAAGCGGCTGAGCCAAGAGGCGAAGGCTACTGGCACGAAGCTGAAGTCCAACCCCTACACATACCGCCCCGCCTTCAAAAACAGCTTGGACGAAATATCGGTGAGGGCGCTCCATCGGGTGCTTGAAGAGACTTGGGGACGTCTGCCTGTTGTCGCTGACGTCACCGCTGGAGGTGGGTCAATACCGTGGACCGCCCTGCGACTTGGTCTTCCGACCCATGCCAACGACCTGAACAGCGTCGCCACCAGCGTCCTCATAGCTGGCCTGGAAATCCCGGCCACTCATGGGACCGTGCTGACGCCGCTCCTACGCAAGTGGGGTGGCGTGCTCGTCGAACGAGCCAGCAAGCGTCTTGAGTCTTTCTTTCCGAAGGCTGCACACGAGAAGGTCACCAACTACCTCTTTGCCCATGCAATAACATGCCCAAGAACAGGCGGCCTCGTCCCTCTTACGCCCGACTGGTGGCTACGGAAGGGCGACAAGCCGGTTGCCGCACGAATGGTCACCGAGGTTGACGGCGCCCAGCTGACGACCCCGAGGTTCGAAGTAGCCAACGGCATTGACATCGACTTCGATCCCAACAAGGGCACCATCGCCGGCGGCCGGGCTGTCAGCCCCTACGACAACCTTGCCATTGACGGTGGCTATATCAAGGGTGAGGCCAAAGCTGGGCGGATGGTGTCGGTGCTTTACGCCGTCGTGACGAAGACGACAAACGGGCGCTCTTTCCGGGCACCAACCGACGCGGACCTCACAGCGCTTGCCGCCGCCCAAGAGGAGGTAGAGGCATGCATGCCTAGATGGCATGCCGATGGGGTGGTGCCCGCTGCAGAAATCCCTACCACCTCCAACTATGACCGCGGCCACCGAATGTACGGGATCAGCAAGTGGGCCGATTTCTTTTCTCCCCGGCAGCTGTTAACCCACGCGGTCTTTGTCGAGGAGTTTCAACGTTTGGTGCCTGAAGTCCGAGGTGCCTTGGACCCACGTGTCGCCGACCACGTCTTGACCGAGCTGGCGCTGATGCAGGCGAAGGCGCTGAACTACAACGCTCGGCAAACGTCTTGGAACGTCAATCGCCAGTCAACCCGAAGCGTCTTCGAGAAGCACAATTTCGCGTTCAAGTGGACCTTTGTTGAATTTCCCGGGCCGGAGGAGCTGCTCCCTTGGTGCCTAAGTCAGCTCGTCGACGCCTACGACGAGATCGCGCGTCTCCTTGAAGAAACAGGCCGTCCAGGCGCCTACCATGAAATTGCGCGTCTCGTCGATGCGACAGGGCGGCGAGATCCGAGTAGTAGGAATATTCCGCGATCTGTGCACATCACACGCGGGAATGCTGCTGACCTGGCCACACTTCCGGCCCGCTCTGTAGACCATCTCTGCATGGACCCTCCTTACTACGCAAACGTGATGTACTCGGAGCTGTCAAACTTCTTCTACGCATGGGAGCGTCTAACTCTCGGTCTTGTGCGACCAGATCTGTTTCGTGAGGAAAGCACGGACGCCGACAACGAGGCAGTGACGAACCAGGCGCGATTCGGTGCGTTAGGTCGGCGGAAAAAAGAGCTCGCGGACCTGGATTACGAGGCGAAGATGGAAGCGATCTTCGCAGAATGCCGTCGAGTTATGTCAGATAACGGCGTGTTGACCGTCATGTTCACCAATAAAGATGCCCGAGCCTGGGACGCCCTTGGCTCTGCCCTCATCACCGCTGGCTTCGTTGTTCAAACCTCATGGCCGGTTGCCACCGAATCTGAATCAAGCAGCCATCAGGCGAACAAGAACGCCGCCGAATCTACGATTATGCTAGTCTGTCGCAAGCGCGAATCAGCCAGCACCGTTAAGTCGTTCCTAGACGATCTAGCTGCGGACATTAGGGCTGCAGCACGCAACGCCTCCACCCGCTTCGCCGAAGACGGCATTGATGGTGTGGACCTTATGCTCTCCACATACGGGCCCGCTCTTTCCGTTATCTCCAGCCACTGGCCGGTCTACTCCTCGACCCCAGACGAGTCGGGCCGGGAGCGGCTTCTTCGCCCGGAGGAGGCGCTGGACATTGCTCGGCAGGAGGTTGTCCGTCTACGCCGTAGTCGGCTCGTTGGCAAGGCCGCCCAAGTCGATGATTACACGGACTTCGTCCTGCTCGCCTGGGACATCTTCCGGGCCCGCGAGTTTACTTTTGACACCGCGCGACTGCTCGCGCTGGCCGTTGGCGGCCTGCGCATCGACGATCTCGCGAAGGCGAAGATCGTCAAGATCGGAAACGGGACCGTTGCTTTGTTGGAGCCGAAGGATCGGCTTCGGCGAGGCGGGGACAGCGCTTCTTCGGGCGTCAAGCCAGTGGCGCCGAAGTTCGACTACGTTATCGATGCTGTAGACACGACCCTTTATATTGCTGCCGAGGACGGTATGCCCGCGGCCAAGCAGTTCATGGATCGACTGGGCCTTACCGGAAACGCCGCCTTCCTCACTGCTGTTCAAGGTCTAGTGAACGCAATTCCGCGAACAAAGATAAAGGGGGGCTGGGTTATTCCTCAAGCGGGACTCCTCGACACTCTTGCGACTCTGTATCTGCCGTCTATTGTGTGTCCTGCCGAGGAGTTTGGACCCGTAGTCAGCGAGCAGGAAAGGTTGTTCTGAGTCATGTCAACCTTTCGGGAAGAAGAACAGCAGCTGCTTCCGGGGATGCCGCACCCTCGACGATCCCAGACGCCAGCAATGTTTGAAGTCCCGAACGAGGGTGATGATTCGTTTCGAGCCGTACCGCTATTGCCGCGGTATTCGCCTGCAAAACAACCTCTCGATACATTCTATATCCCTCTGCTTAAGAGGGCGAAATTCTATGACCGTGCCGTTGGTTATTGGTCCGCAACCGAGTTGAAGTTTGCCGCTCAAGGGCTGGCGCACTTCATCGCCCGCGGGGGTACGATGCGCCTTATCGTGGGTGCGCAACTGCATCAGGCAGATGTCAATGCTGTGCTAGCGGGCAAGCCGTTGGAGGAGGTGCTAGCAGAGCGCCTACTGGCTGATCCAGACCTCGAAGGCGCGAAAATTGTGGAGAGCGAGCACCTGGCGGTACTCGCATGGATGGCCAAGCACGAGCGGTTGCACATCCGCGTTGGCGTGCCGACGGACGGCCGACGGCTGCTGACGTACGCGGAATCGGGTCGGTACTTCCACACCAAGTACGGGATCTTCACCGACGTGTACAGCAACAGGGTGGCCTTCGACGGTTCCAACAACGCGACCGTTAGCGGCTGGATCGCCAACCACGAGACGTTCGACGTGTACCCCTCGTGGAAGCGGCAGGTCTGGGAGTGGAACGGGCAGGCTTCAGTCGAGGATTTTCAACGTCACTGGGAGGGCCAGCCGGACGACGGATGGGTCATCGTCCCGCTGCCAACCGCAGTGCGCAAGCATCTCGTGACATACGCGCCGCCTTCCCTGGCACGCCCGATCCCACCCCAGCCTCGGCAAGGCCCTACCAGGGAGGAGATTGAGAGAGCGTGGGCTCAGCTTCTCGCCCTATCGCAGGCTCCGCGCGAGAGTCAGTTCACGGCTGTCGGCACCGCACAGGCTGAACCGCTGCCACACCAAGCCCGTCTCATCCACCGGGTGGTGTCGTCATTCCCGCGGGGCTATGTGTTCGCAGATGAGGTCGGTCTGGGTAAGACGATCGAGGCCGGTCTGGTGATCAGGGAGCTACTGCTGTCCGGCAAGGCCCAGAAGGTTCTGCTGCTAGTTCCTGCGTCGGTGATAAAGCAGTGGCAGGACGAGCTGCACGACAAGATCAGCCTTGACGTGCCCCGGTATACCGGTACTTCACTTGAGGACCGACACGGTAATGTGATCGACTCTCAGGGCGGAAACCCGTGGTCAGCCTTCCCGATCGTCCTCGGCTCCAGCCACCTCGCACGGCGACGGTCACGACGTCGGCAGATTCTCGATGCAGGACCGTGGGACGTCGTCCTCGTGGATGAGGCGCACCATGCGCGCCGCCGCGGTTCCAAGCCGGCCGATACGCCGAACTCGCTGCTCGCGTTGCTGTTGGAGATGCGTGCCCGAGAGTCGTGGCAGGCGCTCTACCTTGCATCGGCCACGCCGATGCAGATGCACCCGCACGAGGCGTGGGATCTCATCGCGTTGCTGGGGTTGCCAGGCCGATGGGGGAGGTCTGCCCAAGACTTCACGGGCTATTACGAACGGCTGCGGACGGCGCCTAGCGAGCGGGACTGGGCCACCCTTACGCGGATGTTGGGCGACTACTTCAGCGATCCGAAGGCTGAGCGCGACACCGTGTTAGAGCGTCAGATTCAAGATGACCTGGGATGGGTGGAGTCCTACAAGATCCTCGGCCTGGACAAGACACCGCTCGCCCCGGAAACCGCCAGGCACCTGCCCCCAGCAGCCGCCGAGTGGGCAGACAAGTGGCTGCGGCGCCATACGCCGATGCGCGATCGGGTCTTCAGAAATACCCGCCAAACCCTGCGAGCGTACCAGCAAGCAGGCGTCATCTCGCCCGACGTGATCATCCCTTATCGACACGTGGACGACGAGTTCATCCCGCTCGCGCCCCACGAACGGAAGTTGTATAACCGTATCGAGGAGTATATTCGGCGGCACTACAACACTTACAAAGCGAGCAAGAGTAAGGCAAATCAGGCGCTCGGCTTCATCATGACGGTTTATCGCCGTCGCCTCACGTCATCGTTCGAGGCGATCCGCTGCTCTCTCCGTCGTCGGCTAGAGGTGCTGGAACAGGGCAAGAACCTCAACGAGTTGTTGGCGGCCGACGACCAGGTCGACCTTGAGGATGCGTTGTTTGATCCCGAGGAGTTCGACGCCACTGCAGACCTCCTCCGAGGCGAGATCACCGAGCTTCGCGACTTTATCGCGGACCTTGAGAAGATCACCGGTGAGGACACCAAGGCGACTCAGTTAGTAAACGACATCCGCGACGCCCTAAATACCTACGCCAGCGTCGTGGTCTTTACTCAGTACACTGACACTCTTGACTACGTTCGTGAGCGCCTCGTCATGGCCGACTATCGCTCCATCGGCTGTTACTCAGGGCGCGGCGGTGAGATTTACAACCCAGAGACACGCGCCTGGGGGCCGGTCACCCGTACCGAGTTGAAGGAGCTGTTCCGAAGCGGCGAGGTCACCGTGCTTCTCGGCACGGACTCGATGAGTGAAGGTCTGAACCTGCAGACGGCGGGAAGGCTTATTAACTACGACATGCCGTGGAACCTTATGCGAGTCGAGCAGCGCATCGGACGGGTCGACCGCATTGGAACCAGCTACCGCGATATCCGCGTCACTAACTACTTCTACGCTGACACAATCGAACAGCGCGTCTACGAAGGAATTGCTGCCGACTTCAGTGATTTCACCGACATCATCGGCAACGCGCAGCCTGTCCTCGGCACTATCGAAAAGACGATCCAGCAGCTTGCTCTCACCGACATCGCCGACCGCGATCGCGAGGCCGACGCGGCGGTCGGAGGTATCAAGAGCGACATCGCGGAACTGGCAGCGCGTCCTGTTCAGACCAGCGACCTCGGCGACACTCCCGAGATCATTGGGCACATCGAGGCGCCGCCTGTTCTCGTCGGCTCCGTCACGCTCGCCGATCTTGAACGCACCTTGACCGGCAACCTACTCACGCGGGCCTGCCTGACCTCCGTCGAAGGGCGACCTGGCGTCTACGAACTTGCCTTGCCTGCACCCCCCGCCCGCGCGGGTCTCGACGACAGGATCAGCCTGTCGTTGGACTATGGCTCGAGCCCTTCCGGCCCGGCCGCATATGAACGCCTGGATGTCTCGGGAGCCATCGAGGTCACGTTCAGCAGAGCCGTCGCCGACACCAGCCGCGATGACGTTATTTTGCTTACGTTCGGAAGCCCTCACCTTGCCGCTCTGCTGCCCGCCCCAACAGGGGAAGACAAAGACTCTTGATCCTCAGGGGTTGCGGGGCGTCTATGCCATACGGCTGTCGGCTCCGCCTGAAACTGCCCACGTGGTTCCGGCTGAATCGGGACCACCTCCCGAAGCATCGGGAGGTGCTGAGCGTGGAGGACTGGGCGGAGATCCGGCGGCTGCGGCGGTCGGAGGGCATGGCGATCCTGGCCATCGCACGGCGGTTGAGGATGTCTCGCAACACGGTGAAGAAGGCCTTGGCCAGTGATGAGCCGCCGCGGTATCGGCGGGCGGTGAAGGGGTCGATCGTGGATGTGGTCGAGCCGCAGATTCGGGCGTTGTTGGCGGAGTTCCCGGAGATGCCCTCGACGGTGATCATGGAGCGGGTCGGGTGGACCCGGGGCAAGACGGTGTTTTGTGATCGGGTGCAGCAGTTGCGGCCGTTGTTCCGGCGTCCGGATCCGGCCCAGCGGACGGAGTATCTGCCCGGTGAGCTGGTGCAGTGTGATCTGTGGTTCCCGGCGGTGGACGTGCCGTTGGGGTTCGGGCAGGTCGGCCGGCCGCCGGTGCTGGTGATGGTGGCCGGGTATTCGCGGTGGCTGTCGGCGGTGATGATCCCGACCAGGCAGTCGGCGGACCTGCTGGTCGGGCACTGGACGTTGATCTCCGGCTGGGGGCGGGTGCCGAAGGCGTTGGTGTGGGACAACGAGTCCGCGGTCGGGCAGTGGCGGGCCGGCAGGCCGCAGCTGACGGAGGCGATGAACGCCTTCCGCGGCACTCTCGGCATCAAGGTGATCCAGTGCCGGCCCGCGGACCCGGAATCGAAGGGTCTGGTGGAGCGGGCCAACGGCTATCTGGAGACGTCGTTCCTGCCCGGACGCCGTTTCGCCTCACCTCAGGACTTCAACGCCCAGCTCACCGACTGGCTGGTGCGGGCGAACCACCGCCAACACTGGATGCGGGGCTGCCGCCCGCTGGACCGGTGGGACGCCGACCGGGCCGCGATGCTGTCGCTGCCGCCGGTCGCGCCGGTGGTTGGCTGGCGGCAGACCACCCGCCTGCCTCGGGATCATTACGTCCGGTTGGACAGCAACGACTACTCGGTGCACCCGGCGGCGGTGGGCCGACGAGTCACCAGGCCGTGGTGACCTGCTCGGCGGCGCGGGCGGTCTCAGCTCCTGCGCCATCGATGGCCGTTGGGTTGCTCAGCATTGTGCCTCTGGCTTGAACCGTGCGCTGGCCGAGGCGTTGAGTGATGCGCGTTAAGCGCTGAACGAGCAAGCAGAACGACGGCGAGCGGACGCACAGAACCTCACCGGCTTGGAATGAACCGCCCCGGGTTTTGTGGAGACCTCAGCTGTTGGCTCCAACCGCCTCGCGGGGCTGGGGTTGTGCGTAGAACATCGATTCGTATTCGGTTGGTGGGACGTGGTCGCTTGCGGAGTGCAGGCGCTGGTTGTTGTACCAGTCGACCCACTCGGCGGTGGCCAGTTCGACCTGGGAGAGGCTGCGCCACGGGCCTCGGGGTGTGATCAGTTCGGTCTTGTAGTGGCCGATGGTGGACTCCATCAGGGCGTTGTCCAGGGCGTCGCCGACGTTGCCGATCGAGGCGTCGATACCGACGTCGAGCAGGTGGGTGGTGAACCGGAACGACGTGTACTGGCTGCCCGCATCGCTGTGGTGCACCAGACCCGACCCGACCGGCTGGCCGGCGCGGTCACGGCGCCACAACCTCATGTCCACCGCGGCCAGGACCAGCGGGGTCCGCTTGTTCGTCGCCGCGGACCACCCCACGATCGCCTTGGAGTAGACGTCCACGACGAACGCGACGTAGACAACGCCGGACCAGGCGGCGACGTGGGTGAAGTCAGCAACCCAGCACCGGTTCGGCCGGGCGGCGGTGAAGTCCCGTTTGAGCAGATCGGCGGCGCGTTCATGCCCGGGTCGGCGACCGTGGTGCGGATCTTCCTATCTCGCACGACACCGGTCAGGCCGGCATCACGCATCAACCGCTCGACCGTGCACCGGGCCGTCGGATGCCCTCGGCGGCGCAGCTCATGCCAGATCTTGCGGGGTCCGTAGACGCCGTAGTTTGCCGAGTGAATCTGGCCGATGACGTCCGTCAACCGGGCATCACGCACCTGCCGCTTCGACGGCGGACGTTTCTTGGCCGCCCAGTATCCGCTCGGGGTGATCTGCAGCCCGTGCTGACGCAGCACACGGCAGATCGGCTCGACTCCACCGAAACGGTCCCGATACTCGTCGACGAAACTCACGAGCGTGTCGTAGGCCGGTCGAGCTCGGCCGCG
The DNA here is from genome assembly GCF_049179195.1 of Micromonospora sp. WMMA1923. Classification (NCBI taxonomy): domain Bacteria; kingdom Bacillati; phylum Actinomycetota; class Actinomycetes; order Micromonosporales; family Micromonosporaceae; genus Micromonospora; species Micromonospora sp. WMMA1923. The sequence continues at coordinate 3,286,822 of NZ_JBMHLZ010000001.1, read as the reverse complement.
AAGAAAGCCGACGCGGCCTTCAAGATCTCATTCGCCCGCCGCAACTCGGCGTTCTCCCGCCGCAGCCGCCGCAGCTCCACCGACTCCTCCCACGTCACCCCCGACCGCCGGCCGTCGTCGACCTGCGCCTGCCGGACCCACTTGCGCAATGTCTCGGCCATGCCTCCCGAGCCGGGCCGCCACCGCCGTGATCGCCGCCCAGTCCGACTCGTAGTTCGGCCGCACCTCCGCGACCATCCGCACCGCCCGCTCCCGCAACTCCTGCAGATACGGCTTCGTCCCTGCCATCACTCGATCCTTCCCAAGCGGAGTCTCTACAAGATCCGGGGCGGTTCATCGGTCGCCTGCCCGCCGATCACCACCTGCCTTCGACCGAGCGTGCGGGACGGACGCGGCATGGCCGATTCGGGGACGAGTAGCCACCTACTGTGCACGGTGGTCGCGGCGGTGGTCTGCGCGGTGGTGGCCGGCTGCCGAAGGCACTCGGACGGTTGGGCTGACGCGGGCGCCTGGGTGTCCGGGGCGACCTGGGGTGGGCGGCAGCGCTGGCCTGCTCTGCACCGCCCCGACGGATTGGAGTTGTGCTCCTCGGTTGAGGCTCGACTGTCGTGCACTCGGCAGGGAGATGAGGGGAGGGTGGGGCCGGAGAGTCCGGCCCCACCCTGTCGTGGTCATTCCACGTCGTTGCCCCTGGTGGGGGTCAGGCGCAGGTGAAGAAGTTCCAGCTGATCCACTGCCGAGGGCTGTAGCGGTAGAGCTGTGCCCCTCCGCATGCAGGTCCGGTGCCGTCGACCATGTTGGTGTAGACGTTCCAGGCCCAGAGGTCCGGCGATCCCTGGTCGGTACCGGACTTGCCCTGCTCCCAGGCCGTGGGTTCCACGGTGTAGGTGCTGTGGGTGGCTCCGTCGGCGTACCGGAACTCGGTCCAGTTCGCCGCGCATCCCCCGGAGTAACGGAGGGAGCCGTATCCGACCAGGCGGGAGCCGTCGTACACCGCCGTCTCGCCCGATCTCCACTGCCAGCCTGAGGTATTGCAGACCGTTCCCGAGTAGTTGGCGTATGGGTTACGCCCGCTCCACACCGACATGGCCTGCGCCGAGGTGGGTGCGACGACGACCGCGGTCACGACGGCCATCAGCGCGGTGAGCGCCGCCAGCACCGTCCGGCGCGCAGCGCGGCTGTTGGTGTCATCGGGCGACGGGGGCGGGGCCGTGATCGTGGGGATGTTCATGTGTGTCCTCCGTTCGTGGGGTTGCTCGGATGCCTTTCGGCCCGTTGACCGTCGCAGCAGCTCAGGGCTGAGGGACAGGGATGGGCGATTGTCCGTACGAGGCCGTACAGCCCCGTGACAGCCACTTCGGCATCGACTAGCGTCGAGGCGTGGGTCGGTTGGCTGGCCGGGGGTGGGTGTGAGCCGTGAAGACGACGAGCGTGCCGGGTTGTCCGGCATACGCGACCGGGAGGACTTCGCCCGTGAGCTGACCGTGTTGCGGGAGCGGTCAGGGCAGACCGTGCGTCAGGTCGCCGCTCGGGTAGGGGTTCCCTGGACCACCATCGGGGGGTGGTTCTCCGGTCAGGGCCTGCCCTCGTTGGCCCTTCGGGATGTGCTGGTCGACGTGCTGCGGGCCTGTGGAGTCGTGGACCCGGAACAGCTGCAGGCGTGGCTACGGACCTGGGAGCGCATTCGGCAGGCGCCCGGCCGACGCTCCAGCCTCGTCGTTCCCTACCGTGGTCTGGCGGCCTTCGACGTCGAGGAGGCTGACTGGTTCTTCGGCCGTGGACGCTTGACGCGCGACCTGCTGCAACGGGTACGTGAGGTCGATGCGTGCGGTGGCGGCGCCCTGGTCGTCGTGGGTGCCTCGGGTGCGGGGAAGTCGTCCCTGCTGCGGGCTGGTCTGCTGGCTGAGGTGCGGAAAGGGAACGAGGAGCGGCCAGCGGTGGTGATGACCCCGGGGAGCCGACCGGTGCAGGAGTTGTCACGACACCTGACGGCTGGCGGCGGTTCCCCATCCCCTGGACCGCCGGGCCTCCTGCTGATCGTGGACCAGTTCGAGGAGATCTTTACCGCTTGCGCCGAGGAGCGGGAACGTGTCGAGTTCCTCCTGAACCTGGCTGAGCTCACCCAGCGGCATGGCCACACCGTGGTGATCGGGCTGCGCGCCGACTTCTACGCTGCGGCACTCCGCCACCCGTACCTGTTGGATGCTCTGCGTGACAATCAGTTCATGGTCGGCGCGATGACCGATGAGGAACTGCGGGAGACCATCGTTCGACCGGCGGAGCGGGCCGGGCTCGCCGTCGACGACGGCCTTGTCGACCTGATCCTGCGCGACGTTGCCCCTGCCCATGGCCCGGACAGGTCCGAGACCGATCCCAGTGTCCTGCCCTTGCTGTCTCACGCACTGTACGCGACCTGGCAGCAGGGACGGCGACGTCGGCTGCGTACTGCCGACTACCGTGCGGCCGGCGAGATCTCCGGTGCCATTGCGAGCAGCGCGGACACCATCTACGACGGCTTGGATCCGGTCCAGCGCGTGGCGGCGAGGCGCGTTTTCCTGCAGCTCGTCCATGTCGCGCCGGGTGTCGTGGATGTCCGTCGCCGGGTCGCGCCCGCCGAACTGGTCGACCACCTGGACCCGGTTGAGGCCCAGGCCGTCCGGGAGGTCGTCGACCGGTTCGTCGCCCAGCGCCTGGTCAGCGTCGACGCGACCACCGTGCAGATCAGTCACGAGGCCCTGCTGACGTCGTGGCCGAAGCTCAGGGAATGGGTGGACGCGGACCGCGCCGCCCTTATCGTCGGACGGCGTCTCGACACCGCCGTCGCGCAGTGGCGTGCTGCCGGCCAGGATGAGGACCACCTCTACCGGGGTGGCCAGCTCGCCTCGGCGGTGGAGTGGTTGCGTGAGCATCAGCGGCAGGCTGCTCCGACGACCACCGCCTTCGTCGCCGCGAGCCTGCGCCACGAGCGTCGCCGGGCGCGTCGCCTGTACCTCGCGGTCACAGTCCTCACGGTCCTTCTGATGGCAGCCGTCTCCGGGGGTGCCCTGGCCCTCGTCGAACGCAACCGGTCCGAGCATCTTCGCGGCGCGGCGGTGGTGCAGCGGGACCAGGCGCTATCCCGTCTGGTCGCCAGCCGTGCCGACCAGCTACGCGACAAGGACCTGTCGCTGGCCGCGCAACTGGCGGTCGCCGCGTTCCGGATCTGGCCGACACCCGAGGCCAGAGCCAGCATGATCGGCGCCACCGGCAACACCCTTCCCGTACGTCTGAGCAGTACGGGCGATCGGCAGATGCAGGCGGTGAGCTGGCACCCAGACGGGACGGTCCTGACCGCAGCCTCCGGTCCCGGCCTGCGCAGCTGGAACCTGAGTCGACAGCCACGCCCCGAGCGGCTCGCCCCATTCGACGACCAGGCCGCCCCCTGGCGATCTGTCACCTACAGCCCCAACGGCCGCTACCTCGCTGCAGCCACCGAGGATGGAGTGGTCCGCCTCTGGGACAGCACCGACCCCCGTCGCCCGGTGCCGATCGCGGTGCCCGAGGGGACATTTGACCGGGCATCAACCATGCTGGCCGTCAACGCCGACGGATCCGTGCTGGCCACCGCCAGCGGTGACGGCCTCCTCTCCCGATGGGACCTCCGCGATCCCCAACGACCCAGAAAGATCGGGACCACACTTCGATCCGGCGTCACGCCTGTCTCCGCATTGGCCCTCACCCCCGATGCTCAGACAGTGATAGCCGGAGGGGAGACAGGCGCCGTCGAGGTGTGGCACCTTGGCGCGCCACGCCGAACACCCATCCCTGCACTGGCCACCGGTGCGAAGGGCCAGGTGCACCACCTCGCCGTCAGCCCCGACGGCACGAGAATGGCCGTGGCGAGCCGTGACTACCAGGTGCACCTGTGGAACCTGTCCGACCCGACGCGCCCCAAAAAGCTGGGACCGCCCCTGTCCGGAGCAGACAGTTGGGTGAACGCCGTCCAGTTCAGCCCCGACGGAACGCTTCTCGCCGCCGGAAGCTCCGACACCGCCGTGGGCCTCAGACTGTGGGACGTGACCAGCCGGAAAATGGTGGGCAGCCATCCCCACCCGGCTCCCGTCACCGGCGTCGCCTTCGCACCCGATGGTCGGACCGTCGCCACGGCCACCAACGACGGTGCCGCCCGGATCTGGCCCGTCAACGGCCCGACCATGACCGCGCCCGGCGTCGTCAGCTCCGCCACCTTCAGTCCCAACGGGCGCATCCTCGCGGTGGGCAGCACCGAGACCCAGCTATGGAATGTCACCGACCGCGCCGCTCCCGTTCCCTACGGACCCCCCCTCCCCAGCCCGGACGCCTTCGCCGGCACCTTCGCCTTCAGCTCAGACAGCCGCACGATGGCCGTCAGCCACGGCGGGAGCGGCACCTACCAGCTCTGGAACGTCTCAGATCCCGCCCGGCCGACCCCATACGGCGACCCGGTCGACGCCCACGACGCTCAGATCGAGTCCGTCGCCTTCCACCCGGACAGCACGCTACTCGCCAGCGGAAGCGACGACGGGACGATCCGGCTCTGGGACACCTCACAGCCCGCCAACCCCGTCCCCATCGCGACATTGAAAGGTTTCGCCGGATACGTCACCTGGGTCACTTTCAGCCCCGACGGTCGCACGCTCGCCGCCAGCAGCGCCGACCACACCATCCGGATCTGGGATGTCAGCGTGCCGAGAACCCCGCGGCCCCGCGGGGAAACCGTCCAGGTATCGAACCACTACGTGTACAGCGTGGCCTTCAGCCCTAACGGACAAATCCTGGCCACCAGCAGCGCCGACAGCACCGTCCGCCTGTGGCGGGTGGCAGGCGACGGGCCAGCACGTCCCACGGGAGAGCCGATCACCGGACCGACCAACTACGTCTACCTGCTCTCGTTCTCCCCGGACGGGAAAACCCTCGCCGCCGCCGGCACCGACTCCAGCGTATGGCTGTGGGATCTCACCGACCTAAGCAGACCCGAACGCATCGCCACGATCACCACCCCCACCGGCGCGGTCTACTCGGTGGACTTCCACCCGGACGGCCAAACTCTCGCAGCCGGAGGAATCACCCAACAGACCTGGATCTACAACACCGATCCCGACGCCGCCGCACAGCGAATCTGCAACACGACCGGTGACCTGGTGAGCCAAGACGAGTGGAACCGTCTCGTCGGCGACCACCCGTACCAGAACCCCTGCGCCTGACCTGCACTCCGGCAGGAGTCCGGCACCGAGCCGACGGCCGCGACTGTCGGCGGCCGGTTGATGATCCCCAAAGGCGGCTACCCCGATCGCCTCCCGCAGCCGAGCCATGCCCGCCGCCACCGCCCCGGCGGCGTAGCGTCGGCGTCGACGGGTCACTTGGGCACCAGTTGCAGTTCATCTCGAATGGCGATCATGGATGTCTGGTTGCTGTTGCCCCTCGGACACCGATTTGAAGCACCTGTGCTGTATCCGACGTACTGGTGCTGGAACACTCTCGAACACCCTCTGTCTGATGGGCAGGGGGTGTCGTCGTGGCTGACGGCCAACTCGCCTCCGTGATCCCGCCGGTGGCCCTGCCCGGCCAGCGGGCCGGTACCCGATCTTCCGGTGGTCGTGCGTTGCAGCGACCGCCGTTGCCGCTGTCGGTCGTCCCGCCGGAGCGGGTGGGTCGTCTCGTGTACGGGATGGCCGCCGTCGACGCCAGCGGCCGGATCGGCGACCGGATGATGAACGGCGTTCTCGGCTGGTCGGCGGGTACACGTCTGCAGGCCGCCGAGGGTGGCGGGATGATCGTGGTACGAGCCGCCCGGTGCGGTTCCTTCGCGGTGACCGCCGGTGGGCATCTGCATCTGCCCGCTGCCCTGCGGCACTGGTGCGGTCTGCGCTCGGGTGACCGGGTGCTGTTGGCGGCTGATCCGGTCGACGGGCTGCTGGTGGTCCACCCTCCGGTCGTGTTGGACACGGTGCTCGCCGAGGTACATGCTGCCGTGCTCGGTGGTGACCGGCGGTGAGTGGTGCGGGGAAGGCTGAGCGGGACGCTGCGCGGTTGTTGTTGGCGCGGCTGGGGATCTCGGCGGCGGAGCTGGTGCAGCCGGCGTCGGAGGGGCCGCCGGTGCCGACGTTCGCGGAGTACGTGCCGGTGGTGGCTGCTGCGGTGTCGACGGGCACCCGCCGGGCGTACGGGTCGTACTGGAATCGGGTGGTGGAGCAGTGGGGTGATCGGCGGCTCGATGAGCCGTCGCCGTCGGATATCGAGCGGTTGGCCGAGGAGGTCAAGGCGCGGGTGGTGGTGCGGCGTAACGGTCGTGGTGGGCGCAGCGCGGCGGAGCATCTGATCGCGGCGCTACGGTGTCTGTACCGGCGGGCGGTCGCGGACGGGTTGATCGCGCAGGAGGCGAATCCGGCGTTGCGGGTGGCAAAGCCGCGTCGGTTGCCCAGTACGCGTCGGGCGTTGGCTGATGCCCGGTTGGCGGAGATCAGCCAGGTGGCGGCGTCGTCGGGGGACGATCCCGCGTTGGACAGTCTGCTGCTGCGGTTGCACGTCGAGACGGCCTGCCGTCGAGGCGGGGCCCTCGCGCTGCGCCCCGTCGACCTGGACCGGGAGCAGTGTCTGGTGCTGTTGCGGGAGAAGGGTGAGACGGTGCGGTGGCAGCCGGTGTCACCGACGCTGATGCGGTACCTGTTGCGGCACGCGGAGCAGCGGCACGCCACGGAGGAGGGGCCGTTGCTGCGGTATCGCAGCGGTCAGCCGATCACGTATCGGCGGTACGACCATCTGTGGGTGCGGATCGGTGAGCATCTGCCGTGGGTGCGGGCGCAGCAGATCAGTACACACTGGTTGCGGCACACCACGCTGACCTGGGTGGAACGCAACTTCGGGTACGCGATCGCGCGGGCTTACGCCGGGCATTCGGGCACCGGTGGCGACGCCGGTACGACGTCGACGTACGTTCGGGCGACGGTTCATGAGGTGGCGGCGGCATTGGCGGCCTTGACCAGTGAACCGCATCCGCTGGCCTGACGTTCGGTAAGGGAGTGGGGCCTGCGCGGGTGCTTGTGGTCCCACTCCCTTGCCCGGCCGGCTACGGGCCGGCAGCGTTACCGGATCTTGGTGATTGCGGCGGAGGTGCGGGCGGGTCGTGGTGCGGCGAAGTCGGCCTGCTGGGTGAACTCATTCCGTTGCGGTCTTCCTGGGGCCTTAACGACCATCAAGGGGTACGGGCTGGGAGGGCGTGGCAGTCCCTCCAGGGGGTGATGAGCGACTGGGAGTGGAAGAACGCGCGGCCCGGCTACCTGTACGCGTTGCGATCCCTCCAGGGGTCATGAGCGACCGGGCGATGGACCACGGTCACACCTGGGGTCCGACGGTGTTGCGATCCCTCCAGGGGTGATGAGCGACAGCCGACCGCCCCTCGCATGCACAACGGGCAGATGGGTTGCGATCCCTCCAGGGGTGATGAGCGACTTCGTACCTGGCCGTGGGGGTCGACGCGGACACCCGTTGCGATCCCTCCAGGGGTGATGAGCGACCTGGACGTGGGCCGTCGCCGCCGGACACAAGCCGGTGTTGCGATCCCTCCAGGGGTGATGAGCGACCGGAATGCCGCCGGCCCCACCCTGCCCCGCCCTTGAAGTTGCGATCCCTCCAGGGGTGATGAGCGACATGCTGTCGCGGATCTCGAATCCGGCGAGCCGGATGTTGCGATCCCTCCAGGGGTGATGAGCGACCGCGTGTTCAGCACCCACAACATGGCCGGGTTCTTTCGTTGCGATCCCTCTAGGGGTGATGAGCGACCCGAGTCTTAAGTTGCAGCTCAGGGCGCTTTCTGGTGCTCGTGTTGGGCCTATTTTTGCAGCGGTCCGGCGGTTGTGCATCTGTGCTGGTCAGAGCGTCGGATTCACGTGTGGCCGGAGGAGCCTGGTGTTCGGGAGTGCAGGCGGGCGGTGTCGAGTTTGGCCAGGAAGGTCGGCCGGCGTCGGTGCTCGACGCGCAGTTGGTCGAGGTAGGCGGTGAATGGGGCGGTGTCGCCGGTTGCGATGTGGGCGTCGCGGAGGTTGCCCAGCAGGGTGATCGCCCTGTCGTAGCGGCGTTTGTCGTACGAGTCGAGTAGTTGGGTGTCGATGGCTTCCCGGTAGGGTGCCTGGACGTCGGCGGGGTGGGTGCGTTGCCGGCTCTGGAGGAGTTCGGTGCGTTGTCGGGCCGATAGGTCTTGGAGGTGGGGTAGGCCGGTGTGCCAGGCCTCGTCGTGGTGGCCGGTGAGGGTGAGGGCGTCGATCAGGTGGGGCAGGTACCGGGGGTCCTGTCGGGCGCGTTCGCGTAGTGCCGTCAGGGCGCGGCCGGTGGTGTGGGGGGTGTCCTGGTGGGTGTCGGTCGCGGTGACGAGCAGTTTCCGGAGGTTGTCGACCGTTGGTTGGGTGTGGAACGCCGTCCACAGTTCGGCCATTGCGGTGTCCGGGTCGCCGGTGTCGATGAGGAGCCGTACCAGCTGGTCGCGTAGGTCTGCCGTCTGGAAGCCGGATGGGTGGTGGGTGAGGCCGCGGCGTGCCCAGTCGATGGCCTCGGCCGGCCGGTCGGCGTCGGCCAGGACGCGTGCGATCAGGGTGTACCGGGCGGCGCTGACGAGGTGTTCGGCCAGGACGTTGACGTACCGGTCGACGTCGCCGGACACCTCGGCCAACTGCTCGCGCAGGTACCGTACCGCCCACTGCTGGCCGTCGGAGCCTCCGGCGGCGGCGCGTTGGTCGACCAGCCGGCTGACTTCGGCGATTCCGGCCGGCCCGAGTGCCGGTGTCCAGTCGGGTAGCCGTACGTCCGGCCAGCCGGGGCCGTCGAAGGCCAGCTTCACCAGCCACGCCGCCAGGCTCTTCGGTCGTGGCGGCGCGTCCCGGCAGGCCCGGGCGTAAAGATCCATGAGGTACGCGAGGTCGTTGCCCAGCACCCCGGAGGAACTGTCGAGGTACATCAGGGCGGTGGTCATCCGGTCGACCGCCTTACGGAGCACCGGCACTGCGACGGCGGACTGCCCCACGTGGATCAGCTGTTCGCAGTGGCCGGCGAGGTCCTGGGCGGCGCGCGAGTAGGCACGCCCGCCCGAGTAGGGGTCACGGCGGCGGTCCCACCGCAGGCGGTCCACCAGCACGGTCAGCTCGTCACGGTCGTCCAGGCCCACGGGTACATCACAGCAGATCACCTGCCGTGGATCGGGGGCGGGCACGGGCGGTGCGGTAGGGAAACCGCGCCAGAGCGCGTACACAGACGGGGACCGGAGACGCTCCTCCGCTGGACCAGATCCTTCGCGAGTGGCCCGGTATGTGCTTCGGCTTCCTGCCGCCGATTCAGGTGCTCGTCATCGACGTCGGGCAAGCCCGTTGGTGCCGACGGATGGTCGCTCTCGGAGCACCAAGGGTGACCTGGATTCGGTACTCTGACCTGCACAGATGCACAACCGGCGGACCGCTGCAGAATCTGCCCGAACCGGGGTGGAGAAAGGCGCTCTGACCTGCGACTTAAGGTTCGGGTCGCTCATCACCCCTGGAGGGATCGCAACGACGACGTCCGGCACGGGACGGTGCGCCATGGCTGAGTCGCTCATCACCCCTGGAGGGATCGCAACCTCTACGCGGCCGCCACCGCGCTGGAGACCCACGTCGCTCATCACCCCTGGAGGGATCGCAACGCTTCTCCCACAAGTGGTTCTGGGGCGGGCCGGGCTGTCGCTCATCACCCCTGGAGGGATCGCAACTGTTGCCGACGCTCGTGCCGCCGCAGGACCCGCACGTCGCTCATCACCCCTGGAGGGATCGCAACGTCAACTCTTCCGGCGTGCCGTTGCTGCGGGTGTAGGTCGCTCATCGCCCCTGGAGGGATCGCAACGCGGTCGGGATCTCGTAGTCCTGGACCCGCCCGTACTGCCAGCCCATCAGACTCATCGTCGTTCTGCCCGACGGCAGCCTCGACACCCACACCCCGACCATGCTGGACAGATCCGGCTCACTCATGCCACATCAACCAGCCCGAGGACCAGACCATGACTCTGCCCGCCCGCGCTGCGGCGCTTCGAGGCGACGACTACCAGCACATCATCGGCTGGTACTGGGCGTGCCAAGCCCTCGTTGACCCCGACATCATCTCGGTCAGCATCGAAGACACCGCCGGAGGGGCTTTCGACGACATTGTCGTGCTGCGACACACCGGCCGCAACAGCTACGAGCAAATCAAGAGTTCCAACAGCGACGAGACGGTGGTCGACAACGACTGGCTGACCACCCCAGCGACAGCCGCCGGCAAAAGCCCGCTGCAGCATTTCCACACAACCTGGGTTGCCCACCGCCACGAGGCTCCGAAGCCGGAGTTCCGCCTAGTGACCAACCGTAGCTTCGACCCCGACGACCCAATCCTCAAGCTGCGCGATAAATTGACCCACACCGTCTCCCGGCTCCTCGGAACCAAGGGGCGTCGCACCGAAGCCGGCAAGGCCCGCCGCGCTTGGGCCAAGCACCTCGGTATCAGCAACGACGAACTGCTGGACTTCCTTGTCGATTTTCAACTCCACCATGAAGGCGGCGAAACATCCTGGGCTCGGCAGGCCCGCGACGCCATGCGGGGGGCCGGGCTGCGCACCGACGATGACGCCGTCATCCGAGGTCGGGACATCGTCCGTGACTGGGTCAAGACCGGTGCTGGACCCCAGACCCCTGAGGCCATCCGCCGTCAGGTCGCTGACGCTAACCTGCTCGCACGCCAGGGAACCCTTATCTTCGCCGTCCACGCCATCGACCGCCCTGCCCACAATCTGCAACCCGCAGTCACCGTCGACTTCGTCGACCTCTATGACGGCGAGACAGACCGTGAACGGCGCCAGCTTCGAGACCCCGCTGACTGGCAAGAAGTCGTCACCCCGTCCCTCGCGCGGGCTGTACACGACCTGGAAGCGTTCGGCGTCCGGCGCGTACACATCATCGGCGCCATGCGGCTGCCCTTGTGGTTCGCCATCGGGGCACGTCTGCCCGATACTCGAGGATGGGTCGTTTCGCTCGACCAGCGAAACGTCGAGTGGCGCAGCGACGCACCCCCCGCAGATGTCGAGGCGTCCGTGCGCAGCCGCGTCGTTCTCGGCCAAGGACCGGACCTCGCCGTCGCTCTTGCGCTCACCCACGACCCGACCGACGACGTTACGAACTATCTCCGCGACGTTGCCGCTCCCATCCATGAACTGATCGTGCTCAGCACAGCCATCGTCCCTGGGCAAACCTCGGTACCCGACGCCGCCTATGCCGTCGGCTGGTCCCATGCTGCCCGCGCGGTCATCCGAAGTGCGGTTGCCCAGACCCGAGCTCCGCGACTCCATATGTTCTTCGCCGCTCCCGCCGGCGCGGTCCTGATGCTCGGCCACCACTGGAACCTCATGCCACCCACCGTTGTGCACGAGCACCTCGTCACCAACTACGCCCCCACCATCACCATCACCTGACAGGCCCCTTATAAAACGCCATGGCATCGTCGTTGATAGAGGCATGCACCTACTGGCTGGCGTTGCTCAGCGTGGCGTCGCCGCGGGCGGAGACGAGGCGTCGGGCGTCGACGGCACCACCCGACAACCGTCGTCCACGCCGCCGCAGACTCGAACTACCAGCGGCGGAGGGGCGTACCCAAGTTACCCGAGTTCGGTACTCTGACCTGTGTCAACGGCCAATCGGATTTCCCCGTAGGTGGCCAGTAGTTTTCCCCGCTGGCGGCCTTGGTTTCTCCCCAGCGGCGGCCAGATAGTTTCCCGCCGTGGGGTGGTGTTGGGGTCAGTGCAAGGTTTTGACGCCTTGTCCGGCGGTGGCTTGGTTGAATCGGTAGCTGTCACCCTGGGTGACGACGACGTGGGCGTGGTGCAGGAGTCGGTCGACGGTGGCGGTGGCGAGGGTTTTGGGCATGATCTCGTCGAAGCCGGAGGGGTGCAGGTTCGAGCTGACCGCGAGGCTGCGGCGTTCGTAGGCGGCGTCGACGAGGCGGTAGAACCCTTCGGCGGCGTCCGGGGAGACTGGTAGCAGGCCGATGTCGTCGATGATGATCAGGTCGGTGCGGATCAGTCGGGTCATGGCTCGGGTGACGGAGTCGTCGGGGCGGTGCCGGCGGACCATGACGCCGAGGTCTTCGATGGTGAACCAGGCGACGGTCATGCCGGCTTCGACGGCGGCTTGGCCGAGGGCTTCGCAGAAGTGGCTCTTGCCGGTGCCCGACGGGCCACAGATGGACAGGTTCTCCTTGCGGTGCACCCATTCCAGGCTGCGTAGCGCGTCCTGGGTCGGCCGTGGGATCGACGAGGCTGTCTCGTCCCAGTCGCCGAAGGTCTTGCCGGCGGGGAACGCGGCGCGTTTGCGGCGGGTGCGCAGGTTGGCCTGGTCCCGGCCGGCGGCTTCCTCGGCGAGGAGTACTCGCACGACCTCGGCGGGGTCCCAGCGTTGGGCTTTCGCGGTGGGGATGAGGTCGGCCATGGCTCGGCGCAGGTGCGGCAGTTTCAGGCGGCGGGTGAGCTCGATCGCTTCGGTCAGCGGGTCACCGGCCGTGCCGGTGACCCGCAACGGGGTGATGGTCACTGTTCTCCAGTCGTGCCGAAGGTTGACCAGGCGGAGGTGCCTGGTTGCAGGCTGTGGGTTTCGCTGGCCCGGGTGGGTGGGGTGTCGTCGTCGCGTTGGTGGGCGAGGATGCGGATCAGGTCGTTGTCGGTGAACCGGCCCGCCAAAGCGGCGGTGCCGAGGGCCCGGTCGACGTGGTCGACGCCGTGCAGCTTGGCCAGGGCGACGGCTTCGGCCATCTTGCGTCGGACTCCGCGGATGCCGGCGGCTGCGGCTTCGACCAGCCACGCGGCGGCGCCGGGGCCGAGGGCGAGGAACGCGGCTTCGTCGGCGGTGCGGGCCCGCGGCACCCGCTGCGCGGTGTCGGACTGGCGTGATCGGGGCGGGTAGTGCTCATCTCGGATCGACGGGCGGCCGGGCTGGGCCCGCTGGTGGCGGGCGACCTCGGCCGGACCGTCCTCGCTGACGGCGGTGACGATCAGTTCGTCGCCGTGGAACCGGGCCCAGACCCGGGTGTCGACCAGGTGGTGTGGGACCGAGTAGCGGACTCCGTCGACGGAGATGGTGCAGTCCCAGTTCACTCGGCGGGTGGTGCCGAACGCGACGGTGAACGCCCTTGCCGGCAACGGGTGCAGCCGTGTCCGTTCCTCCAGCAGGGCTTCGGCCGGGCGGCGGCGGGTGTCGCGGTGTAGACGGGCGTTGACCTCGTCGGTGAAGTCGCGGCAGGCCGCTTCGAGCTCTGCGAATGTGCGGTACTGGCCGAGCAGGTTCGCGTTGGTCGGGACCAGGTCCGCCTTGGCGATCTTCACCGTGTTCTCGGCGCCGCCCTTGGACTGCGGGTCCGCCGGCACGCAGGTGCGGATCGTCATCCCGTAATGCCGGGCCACCTGCACGATCTCCGGATTCCTGACCGCGATGTCCGCGACGTGCTCCACCGTGATCGTCTTCTCGTTGTCGGTCAACACATAAGCCGGCACCCCACCCAGGCGCCGCAGGGTGGCGTCCAGGCAGGCCACAACCGTCGGCAGGGTCTTGTCCAGCACCGGGATCACGACCCGGAACCTCGACCAGGGCAGCCACGCGCACCACAACGTGGTCCGCCGGCCGCCGATGCGTGGGCCTTCGCCCCAGTCGAACTGCAGCCACAAACCGGGCTCGGGGATCCACGGGCGGAACACCCGTCGCTGCCCTACCTGCCAGGACTTCTTCACCGCCGCGACCGCCCGGCGGGTGGTGCGTTCCCCGCCGGCGAAGCCCATCGTGGTGATCCGCCGGTGCACCACATCGGCGCGGACCCGGCCACCCGAGCGGGCCACCAACTCCTCGATCTTGTCCATGAACTCGTCGATCGGCCGAGCCCGCTGGGTCCGCTCCTCGGGACTGCGCCCCTCGGCCCGCAACTTCACATACCGGGCCACCGTGTGGTGATCACACCCGGCCAACTCAGCCGCCGCACGGTAACTACCCGTGAGGTCGTACGCCTCCAAGATTTCCACGATCTCCCTGCCGCGTTTCACGCCGCCGACCCTCGCCGACCAGCGTCTCGTCATGATCAGCGGGGAGGTATCTGGCCGTCCACGGGGAGAACCCTGGCCATCAGCGGGGCGGTAAATGGCCGCCTATGGGGATCTTTCACTGGCCGCGCACAAACCAGAAGACGGAGGCACGACCAGCAGACTCACGGAAGCCGTGCGGGACGGCACAACCGGCATCGCGCCCTGTCTGTCCTACGACGAACTACCCGCGACCGGCGCGAGATGATCGTTGCGATCCCTCCAGGGACGATGAGCGACGTCGGTCTCGATCCGCATCCGGGCGCGCATCCGGTGTTGCGATCCCTCCAGGGACGATGAGCGACACGGCACGGTGGCGCTGATGGCGGCCCGCTCCCCGTTGTTGCGATCCCTCCAGGGACGATGAGCGACGGGTTCCGGTCGTGGTCATCACGGGGCCACCCCGCCAACGTTGCGGTCCCTCCAGGGACGATGAGCGACATGCGCCACGTGGTCCGCCAGTTCACCATGACCCGGTCGTTGCGATCCCTCCAGGGACGATGAGCGACGGCTGGTCACGGTCACGGTTGGGGTTGACCGGTGGGGGTTGCGATCCCTCCAGGGACGATGAGCGACACCACCCTCGTCGACAGCTCGATCGTCGTGCCGATGTTGCGATCCCTCCAGGGACGATGAGCGACTCGAACCTTAAGTTGCAGGTCAGGGTAGGTGCCGATGCGCCTGCTGACGCCATTTTTGCAGCGGACCGGCGGTTGTGCATCTGTGCTGGTCAGAGCGCTGACCAAGGTGGGTCCGGTCAGGTGGAACCCCAAGCCGTCCGGGCGCCGCCGGCCAACCTCCGCCCAATTGGACCTTCACTGCCGACGCCGAGGGTGGCAGAACAGCGACGGAGCCGACGCATCCCACCCTGCAGGCGCCGGCCGGACGGTTGCACAGGGGCCCGGATCTTCCTGATGACGATGCGACATTGGTGATCACCGGTGAAGTGACCGTACCCAATCTTCTCTTCTCGGTGAGCGTCGAAACGTGGGCGCTCGGGTTGGCTCTCGTCGTGCGCTCGTGAACTGCCGGCCGGTAGGTGGCGACCTGCATCGCCCCCTCACGAAGCTGGATCATGCCGGCTGGATCAACACCGTGGCAGCCTCTGTCGACTAACCGACAACCCGTCGCGCTGCTGGCGAGGTGAATCGGTGGGCTTGCTGCGTTTTCCTGGCGCGGGATACCAGAACCGTCGTGTTCGGACTGCCCGGACACGCTCGATTTTCGGACGGGACTGTGGTCGGCTGGGTTGATGTGCGGCGGTCGATGGGTGTCCTAGCGTCACCGCTCGTGCGTTTCCTTCACACCTCGGACTGGCATCTGGGTCGTCAGCTGCACGGTCTCAGCCTGCACGATGCCCATCAGGCGTTCGTCGATCACCTGGTGGACGTCGCCCGCAGTGAACGGGTCGATGCGGTGCTTATCGCCGGTGACCTCTACGACCGGGCGGTGCCACCGCCTGACGCTGTCGGTCTGTGGGACCAGGCGCAGACCCGGCTGGTGGTGGAAGCGGGGACCTCGGTGGTGGTCATCGCGGGGAACCATGATTCGCCGGCGCGGTTGGGGGTCGGCTCCCGGTTGTTGGAACGCGCCGGGGTTCACGTGCGGGTGGGCACGGCGGCGGTGGGTACGCCGGTGCTGTTGGAGGACGACGAGACCAGGGTCGCGTGTTACCCGGTGCCGTTCCTTGAGCCCGCTTCGGCGGTGACGGACTGGGCGGTGGAGGAGCGCAGCCATGCGGCGGCGCTGCGTGTCGCGATGGGGAAGGTTCGGTCGGATCTGGCTGTCCGCCCGGGTTACCGGTCTGTGGTGATGGCGCACGCGTTCGTTTCCGGTGGGCAGCAGTGTGACACCGAGCGGGACATCAGCGTGGGTGGTGTGCAGCATGTGCCCGGTGCCGTGTTCGAGGGTGTCGACTACGTCGCGCTCGGGCACCTGCACGGACGTCAGCGGTTGGCCGAGGGGCTTCGGTACAGCGGATCGCCGTTGGCTTTCAGTTTCTCCGAGGCCGCCCACATCAAGTCGTCGTACCTTGTCGATCTGGACGGCGGCGGGTTGTGTGGGGTCGAGGAGGTTCCCGCGCCGGTGCCGAGGCGGATGGCCCGGCTCACCGGCACCGTCGAGGAGTTGCTGAACAGCCCGATCTACGGCGCCTACGAGCAGTGTTGGGTCGAGGCGACGCTCACCGACCGGGTGCGACCGGTGTCGCCGTACGAGCGGCTCAAGCGCCGGTTTCCGCATCTGCTGAAGCTCGTCGTGCCGAGCGTGGCGGTCGAGGTGGGCAGCCGTACTCTCGCCGAGCTCGACCGGTTGGCGCCGGTCGAGGTGGCGCTCGACTTCGTCACCGAGGTCCGGGGTCGGTCCGCCGACGGTGACGAAGTCGCGCTGCTGCATCGTGCCTTCGACGAGTTGCGTCGTGCGGAGGTGACCCGCTGATGCGACTTCACCGGCTGACCATGACCGCGTTCGGACCGTTCCCGCATACGGTCGGCGTCGACTTCGAGGCACTCACGGCTGACGGCTTGTTCCTGATCCACGGTGACACCGGTGCGGGAAAGACCACGATCCTGGACGGGATCTGCTTCGCCCTGTACGGAGCCGTGCCCGGCTTTCGGGACGACGCGAAGTCGTTGCACTCCCACCACGCCGCCGCTGGCGATGGTCCCCGGGTCGAACTCGATGTCACCCTTACCAACAAAAGACTGTTGATCACCCGTACCCCGGAATGGGTTCGTCCCCGCAAACGGGGCACCGGCACCACCCGGGAGACGGCGCACGTCGAGGTCATCGAGCTGATGCCGGACGGTACCCAGTCGTTCGTCACCCGTGACCATCGGGAAGCCGCGGATCTGATCAGGTCGGAGATCGGGCTCGACGTGGACCAGTTCTGCCAGGTGGTGCTGCTGCCGCAGGGCGGCTTTGCCACGTTCCTGCAGGCTTCTCCCGACGACCGGCAGGGAGTGCTGCGGCGTCTGTTCGACATCGAGATCTTCACCCGCGCGGAGGGCTGGCTGGCCGATCACCGCACGCGACTCGGCCAGCGGGAACGGGCCGCCGTCGGTGAGATCCGTGACCTCACGCAGCGTTTCGCCGAAGTGGTGAAGGCCGAGGTGCCCACCGATCTCGACAAGCCCGACAGCCTCGGTGAGGTGGCGGGCTGGGCTTCCGCCCACCGCAAGCGGGTCGGTGAACTGGTCGAGAGGCTCAGCGGGAGCGCGACTGCAGGTGCGGCGGAGGAGAAGCGCCTTGACCAGGTCCGGCAGGCAGCCGCCACGCTGGCCGGGCAGCAACGTGAGCATCGTACGGCGTTGCAGCAGCGCGACGAGCTGCACGACCGCAAGCCGGAGCGCGACCGTTGGAGACGCCAGCTCGACCTCGCCCACGCCGCGGCGGTGCTCAGGCCGTACCTCGACCAGGTCGACCACCGACAGAAGAACCTGGAGTTGTTCCGCCGTAGGACGATCGACCACCTCGTCGCCCTGCCCGCCGACATCGCGGTGCTGCCGGACCGCACGGGGCCGGCCGGCACGGTCAACGTGGCCGATCTCGACCTCGACGCGCTGACCCACGCAGAGCAGAGCCGGGCCGCGCAGCTGCACACCACCCAGGGCGCGATCGACAGTGAGACCCGGCGGACCGCACTCCTGCGTCAGCAGACCACGCTGCGCAAGAAACTCGAAGACCTGGCCCGCCGAAGCGAGAAGGTCAACACGTCGCTCGCCGAGTTGCCCGTCGAGCACGCCGAGATCACCGCCCGGCACGAACAGACCCTCGCGGTGGCCGCCGGCAAGAACGCCGCCGAACTGCTCCTGGCCGACGCCCAGAAGCGCGCCAAGGCGTGCAAACGGCGGGACGACCTCGTCGGACAGCTCACCGCCGCCGAGGAGGAACGGCGTGCCGCCACCGACCGCCACCAGGCCGCGGAGGCCCGACATCTCGACGTACGCCGTCGTCGGCTGGCCGGCATGGCAGCAGAGCTCGCCGGCGAGCTGCAGCCCGGACAGCCCTGCGGGGTCTGCGGCTCTCCGGAGCACCCTGATCCCGCTCGAGCCGCAGCCGACGCCGTCTCCGCCACCGACGAGGACCACGCCAAGGCGCAGGCGGGCATGCGGCTCGACGAACGCCGCGCCGCCGAGGTGACCGCCGAACGGATCGCCACCCAACTCCAGGAGGTCAGCGAGGAGATCGGTGAGCTGACCGCCGTCCAGGCGAAGGCGGCCGTCGCCGAGGCCCGTAAGGCGGTCCGAACGGCGACCGAGGCAGCGAAACTGGCCGACGAACTCGGTGCCCAACTGAAGACCATCACCGTGCTGCTCGACGAACAACACGACGAATCAGCCACCATCGGCCGCGAGGAGTCGGCAGCGACCGCCCACCAGGACGCCCTGACCGGACAGATCACCGAACTCACCGCCACCATCGATGCCGTGCGCGGCGAGGACAAGAGCCTGCGGGTACGGGTGACCCGGCTGACCCAGGAGATCGCCGAGGTCAAGGCCGCCGCTAATCACCTGGGCCAGTGGCAGCAGGCGGCGAAGGAACTCACCGACGCCCGCCTGCAGGCACACCACCACCTGACCATGTCGGAGTTCACCGACGCGGCGGCAGCCCGGAAAGCCGCCCTGGCCGAGGCCGAGATCGTCGAGCTGCAGGAGCGGATCGACACCTTCGACAGCGAGTACCACAAGACCACCGGGCGACTCCAGGATCCCGAACTGCTCGCCGCCGCCCAGCAGCCCGCACCAGACGTCGACGGCAGCGAAACGGCGTACCAGAGTGCCCGGCGACACGCCAGCGACCTGCATGCCCAGCACGAACTCGCCCTCGGTCAACGCGATCGGCTGACGCAGCTGGAACCGGCCCTGGCCGATGCCCTTACCCGCTGGTCACCCCTGCGCGCCGACTACGAGACCGCCAACCGTCTCGCTCAACTCGTCGAGGGCAAGAGCACTGACAGCGGTACCCGGATGACCCTGTCCACCTACGTGCTGACCCACCGGTTCCGGCATGTCGTGACCGCCGCGAACACCCGTCTCGCGCAGGTCACCGCGAACCGTTACCTGCTGCGCCATGTCACCGAGTCGGACACCGGTCGGCGTGCCGGGCGCAACGGGCTCGGCTTGTCCGTTGTCGACGCCTGGACCGGTCAGGATCGCCGTCCGGCTACCCTTTCCGGGGGAGAGACCTTCCTGGTTTCGTTGTGCCTGGCCCTCGGCCTCAGTGACGTCGTCCTGGCCGAGGCCGGCGGTACCCAACTCGGCAGCCTCTTCGTCGACGAGGGATTCGGCACCCTCGACCCTGAGGCCCTGGATGAGGTGCTCGACACCCTCGACGGCCTGCGAGCCGGCGGGCGTACCGTCGGTCTGGTCAGTCACGTCGCCGAACTGCGCAGACGTATTCCGGCGCGTCTTCACGTGCGTAAGACAGCAACCGGTTCGTCCGTCGCGGTCGAGGTCAGCGCGTTCGACTGAGCAAGCTGCGGGTCCCCCGGAAGGCGGCAGCCGGGCCGTCCGTGGCGTACCCGGGGCCGCCGCGCTGCACGGCGCGGAGGGTGACGCACTTCTTCCTGCGTCCCGAACTGCGGGCGTCAGATCATCGCTGTTAGTTAGCCTGTGGGCGTGCGTACGGTCGAGCTGCTCTGTTCGCCGGGGCTGGAGGAGGCGGTGCGGGCGGCGTGGGACCGGCTGGCCGCCGCCGGGCTGCCCAGTCTGGCCCGCAACGTCCACCCCACCAACCGGCCGCACCTGACCCTGGCGGCCGTGGAGGCCTTCCCGCCCGGCGCTGAGGAGCGGATCGCCGCCCTCTGCGCCGCCGTGCTGCCGCTGCCGGTCCGGCTGGACCGGATCGAGGTGCTCGACGGCAGCGCGCCGCTGGTCTGGCTGGTCCGTCCCGGCCCCGAGCTGGTGGCGCTGCACGCCGCGGTCTGGGACGTGCTCGGTGGCCACGAGCGGGGCAATCCGTGGCACCGGCCGGGGCGTTGGGTGCCGCACCTGAGCCTGGCGCTGCGCTTCCGCGACGCTGACCGGCGGCTGGCCCGAGCCGTCGCCGGGGTGGATCGGCCGGGCGGTGAGTTCGTGGCGGCGCGCAGCTACGACGGGGAGAGCCGGACGGTGGCGCTCCTCTCCGGTCCGGCGAGCGCTTACCGGGCGACCGGGCCGGAGCGTCGATGACCGGCGGGGTGCCGGGTAAAGGGGGTGCAGGTGACCGCCCGGCACACGGACGGCACCACCTGGACGGGCACGTAGACGGTACCCGGTGCGGGCTCCTGGACCGTGCTCACCGACGTCGGGGGTTGTGGCGTCAGGCGGGGTCCGGGCGGCCGAGCCGGACCGGCTGTGGCCGCGGGTGTTCCTGAAGGGTCTCGCTCAGCCCTGAAGGTCGGGTCCGGCCGGGTCGGTGCTCTGGTGGTGGGGCTGTTGCCCGTCGGGGTGGTGGGCCGGGGTCAGTTCGGCGGCTCGGGTGCGGGGCGGGTCGCGGTGGGTCGGATGGCGGGGGTCGGCTTCGGTGAGGCCGGGGGTGGGTGTGGTTCCGGCCTCCCGGGTCATGGTGAGGGTTTCGGCCCGCAGGTGCGAGGTGGTGAGGAGTAGATCGACGCCTCGCCTGGTGCCGATGGTCGCTGTGGTCCAGCGGGGAGTCGGTGAGGGGCGGCCCAGCGCGCGTGGGGCGGCTTCGAGGAGGCGTCCCCGGTCGATGGCTTCGCGGCTGCCGGTGTGGACGAGGGCGGCGAGGTCGGGCAGGCGGGCGGCGAGGGCGATGCCGATGGTGCGCCAGTCGGTGGTGTGTTGGCGGTGGAGTTCGGCGGGTTCGGCCCAGGTGCCGTGGGGGCGCAGGTGCTGGCGGAGCCATTGTTCGGTGGCGGCGAGGACGGTGGGGCCGACTCCTGGTTGGGGTGTGTCGAGGCTGCGTAGGTGTTCTGCGGCCTGCGCCGCCTGTCGCCAGGCCGCGGCGGCGGTCGGGGTGGAGTGCAGCGGGGTGCCGCGTGGGGCGCCGAGGCGGATGAGGTAGTCGGCTTCGTAGGTCAGGGCCAGGCCGGTGCGGGTGAGGGTGGTGATGTCGACGGCGGTCAGGTCGCGGTGGTGTTGCATCAGCCAGGTTCGGGCGGCGTCGACGGCGGTGATGGTGTCGCGGGGTTCCTGCAGGGAGGTCCAGCGTTCCGCGACGTCGGTCAGGGGTGGTGGTGCGAGTGCGTGGAGCGGGTGGCGGTCGGCTGGGCCGGTGATGACGCTGTTCGCGGCGTGGTGCAGTGAGATGCTGGTGCGTGCGGCGTCGGTGGCGGCGGTGGCGACGATGGGTTGGCCGCTGCCGGCGAGGTGACCGTCGCGGAGCCAGGTGGCGAGGGGACTGTCGATTTCGCTGGCGGCGCGGGCCAGGCGGGCCAGGGCGGTGAGGTTGGCGCTCCGGTTGATGCCTCGGGCGATGGCCAGGCCGTCGGTGGTGCGCGGCCGGCCGGTGGTGGCGTCGAACTGCAGGCCGAGGATCTCGGCGGCGGTACGGATGTGGTCGGCTGCCCGGCGCAGGGACGTCGCCGCCGGATGCTCGGAGTGGGGTGGCAGCGGCACCATCGACGCGGTGGCGCGGGTGGCCTTGTGGAGTTCCCAGGCGAAGGTGCTTTCCTGCCCGGTGACCATGATGCGGGCCACCTGCCGTTCGAGCCCTCGGTAGAGCTGGGTGCGGGCGATCGCGGCGGCGGCGTGGTCGGTGATGCCGGCGGGTCGTGGGTGCCGCAGGCGCGTCTGGACGTCGGCGAGGGCGGCTGCGGCGTGGTCGAGGTGTTCCCCGTAGGTCATGGGGTTTCGCGGGCGGCCCGGTCCAGGTGCTGGGCGACGGATGCCCACGCGAGTCTGCGCCAGGGCAGTCCGGATTCGCGCTGTGCCGCGGCGGTGTAGAACGCGGCCAGTGCGGCGACCAGAGCGCGGATCCTCGGGCGGGCCTCGGTGATGTTCTGCGGGTCGAGCTGTGGTGGGTCGGCGATAGGTGTCGGGACGTCGTGCAGTTGCTCGGTGAGCCGGCCGAGGCCTTCCCGGATGCTCAGGGCGGCGAATGTCCAGTTGTCCGCGGTGTCGTTGTCGAGGGCGGCGGCTGACATGGCCGACGAGTACGCGACGAGCAGTGCCGTCTGTGCGGCCAGCCCGTCCGGGTCGGCGTCGGTGTGCAGGCCGCGTTCGGCGTCGAGGAGCAGGTGGAGGGTCACGTGCCTACCTTGGGTTCGCGGTGGAATTGCGGGACGGTGCCTATGCCGGGCCTGTCGAGCGGAATCCGGTCGGTCGATTCCACATTAGCCACCGACCGCATGATCATCAAAGGGCGCATGTGACGCTATGACGCATTTCCGCTGCTCGGTGCCGCTCAAGTGGCGATCGAAAGCGACTACGGATAGCCGTATCGATGGACGCACCCAACCCGCCTGTGATGAATTCTCCGGGAACCCGACACACCCTCGAACCGGAGGCGGCGACGGGTAATGGCTCACCCCGCCCAGCTGATTCTCACGCAGTCGTTGAGGCGGCCTCACCACGATGGAGAAATACGTGACCTCGATCCGCAAGACCCATGGCCGGCGCCTCCGGCTGCCGCGTCCCGGCGGGGGAGTCGGCGCGGTGCTGCTCGCCGCCGGTCTCACCGCGTGCGCGCCGACGGCACCGACGACACCGCCGGCCGCCGCCGGCACGTCGGCTGCCAGCTCACCCACCGCGTCGGCCGTACCGCTGCCGTCTGTCACCTACCGCCGGGTCGGTAAGCTGTGCGACGTCCTGGACCTCACCGCGCTCCGGCAGGAGTACGGGACCGTCAGCGACCGGCGGAGTCAGTTCCGGCGGGCCGGCACCGGTACGACCATGATGTGCGCGGTGACCCTCGGGCGACTGCCCGACGGGGCCGTGGTCAACGTGCTGGTGACCGTCGACGGCCCGCGGTCCGGGCAGCGGATGTACGAGGGCCTGCGGGCCGTGCAGCAGGAAACCGGCCCGGTCACCGACGTCACCGGGGTCGGTGCCGCCGCCTACACGTACACCGACGAGCTGACCGGCACCCATGTCGTGACCTACGACAACAACCTGTACCTGAGCATCGTCGCGGCCCCGCTGCGCCTGGAGACCGCCCTGCCCGACGGTGTGGTCGACCGGCTTGCCCGCACCGCCGCCGGCGCGCTGGACCGTCTGCGCAGCTGACGTGCCGGGTCCACGCCGACCCGCGGGCTGTTCCTGTCCGGATCCCTCGAAGTGGAGCCCCGACTGTGCCCTCGAAGACCCTGCCCGCCGTCCTGCCCGGAGGCGGCACCACCGACTACGCCCGTTACCTGCGCACCGACGACCTGCTCGCTCTGCAACGGGGCCCCGCCGAGTGGGTGCATCCGGACGAGTTGATGTTCCAGATCGTGCACCAGAGCGCCGAGCTGTGGCTGAAGCTCGCCCGCACCCACCTGGCCGGGACCCTCACCCACCTCACCACCGGACGGGTGGGGGAGGCCGAACTGTTGCTACGACGCGCCTGCCTGGGCCTGCGCCTGATCACCGACCAGTTGCAGATGCTGCGCCAGCTGCAACCGGCACAGTTCGCGCTCATCCGCACCGTCCTCGGCAACGGCTCAGGATTCGAGTCGCCGGGCTGGCAGCAGCTCAGATCCGCCACCATTGACCTCGACATCGCGTTCACCAGCCTGCTGACCTCGTTGGATGTCACGCCCGCCGGGATCTACCGGGAGCAGCCGTCCGATCCGCTGTACCGGCTCGCCGAGGCACTGGTGGACCTCGACGAACGCATCGCGTCGTGGCGCACCGAGCACTACCAGTTGGCCACCCGCATCATCGGCGCCGACGTCCTGGGCACCCGCGACATGCCGGTGAACGCCCTGGCCACGCTGATCAGCCACCGCCGGTTCCCCAGCCTGTGGCAGGCCCGCACGGAACTGACCGACCACAGCCCCCGGGGACGCCACGGCCACCAGGACCGCCGATGACCACGCCGACGAGCACGCCGGTGACCGCGATCCGGGCCCGGTTCCCCAGCCTGGCCCACACCGTGCACCTGGCCACCTGCAGCATCACCGCCCGCAGCACCGACCTGGACCACGCCCTGACCGCCATGGCCGACGACCTCGCCGGCTGCGGTTTCTGGGCGGCCTGCGAGGAGCAGCTGCGCCACGCCCGGCAACGTTTCGCCCACCTGATCGACGCCCACACAGACCAGGTCATGATCGTGCCCAACGCCCGGATCGCCGCACTCCAAGCCGTGGCCGGCCGCCGGTGGCGCAGCCGTCCCGACCTGCTCGGCAGCTACGCCGAGTTCCCCGGCATCGCCCACGCCTGGCTGGCCCAACAGTCCGGCGGAGCACAGGTCCGCTGGTGCGACACCACCGAGGACGCCTACCTGTCCGCCATCACCACCCGTACCGCGCTGGTGTCCGTACCGGCGGTCACCTACCGCGACGCGATCGGTCTGGACGTCGCCCGCATCGCCAACGCCGCGCACGCCGCCGGCGCCGCGGTCTTCGTCGACGCCTACCAGGCCGCCGGCGTCATGCCCCTGTCCGTCGACACCCTGCGCTGCGACTACCTCGTCGCCGGCACCGGCAAGTACCTGCTCGGCCTACCCGGCCTGGCGTTCCTCTACGCCCGCGACCCCCACCGCATCGGCTTCGAACCCGCCACCGACCACGACCGGCACGCCGCCTTCGACACCGACGTGCCGACCCCGGCATTCCGGTTCACCGCCGGCACCCCCTCGGCCGCCGCGGCCTACACCGCCGCCGCCGGCCTCACCCTGATCGAAACCCTCGACCTCACCCAGGTACGCCGCCACACCCAGCAGCTGATCACCGACGCGGCCCACCGGCTCACCGCACAAGGCGAGACGGTACGCCTCCACCACGACCCCGACCGGCAGGGCGCCCACCTGGCCCTGGTGGTCCCGAACGCCGAAGCGACCGCCACGCACCTGGCCCGTCAGCACATCACCGTGGCACCCCGAGGCGGCGTCGTACGCGTGGCCGTCCACGCCTACACCACCCACGACGACATCACCGCCCTCTGCGACGCCCTCGCCACCAGCCGCACCGGCACCAACAGCCGGCAGCCCACCGGAGCACACCGATGACCGACACCGAACCACTACGACGCTGGCTGACCCGCCGCCCCCTCACCGCCCGACACTTCCCCTACACCGCAGTCATCGCCGCCTACCACCACCACGGCAAACACCACGTACCCGACCGGTGGACCCGACTCCTGCGCACCGCCCGCGACCAGTACCCGAACGTGCCCGGCACGCAAGGCCGGCACCTACGCGCGTTCCTGGCCAACACCCTCGACAAGACCGACGGCCGCTACGCCTACCCGACGTACCTCGCACTGAACCTCCTACCCATGCCCGACCCCGACGACCCACCCGCACCCGCCGCCCGACTCCTCGCCCGCCGCGACCGCCTACACGCCCACCTCCTGGCCGACCTGATCGCCTTCGAACTCGCCGCCACCCACGACCCGTCCACACCCCTGCCCGACCTGCGACCCGACCGCACCCTCACCACCAAACGACTCCGACACGCCACCCGAGCCGCCCTACCCGCCCTGCACCGGCTGCGACTCATCGACCCCCGCACCGCCGACGACCCCCACACCGTGGCGACGCAGATCGCCGCCGCCGTCACCATCGACCGCACCCCCGAGGAACACCTGCTACTGGGGGCCAGCATGCTCCCCGTCTCCACCGTCCACGACGAATGGATGTTCATCCGCATCCTGCAGACCTTCGAGACCACCTTCGCGCTGCTGGCCGTCGACCTGCGCGACATCATCACCGCCACCCGGACCGGCCGAACCCGCACCGCAGCCCTCCGGCTGACCACGGCCGCGAACCTGCTCCGTGAAAGCACCCCACTGTGGTCGGTGATGGCAACCCTGCAACCACAGGCCTTCCACCAGTTCCGACCCCACACCGACGGCGCCAGCGCCATCCAGTCACACCACTACAAACTCGTCGAATCACTCTGCCGCCGACCACACCCCGACCGACGCGACTCCGCCGCCTACCGATCCGTACCCCACGTCCGCACCCGCATCCTCGACGGACAACCCGGCCTGGACGACATCCTCGACCACCTCACCCACACCACAACCGCCGACGACGCCCGCACCCTGGCACCCGCTATGGCCACCTTCGCCACCGCCCTCCGCCAATGGCGCCACACCCACTACCGACTCGCCGTACGGATGCTCGGCACCGACCAACCCGGCACCGGGCACACCCACGGCACCCCCTACCTCGCCGACACCCGCCACCACCCGGTATTCCGCCGCTGCCCCGACGCGGGCCCACCGAACGGCCCCGAGTCGTGACACCCCACCTGCCGCCATCCGTCCCGAACCGGAAACCACCACCGACCATCCGAGACCATCGGATCCAGGTGAACGGCATGACCGAAACCCCAGAACAGACGTACGACACCGGACGGCTCACGGCCCAGTGGCTGTTGCACCACGCACCGGGGAGCACCCCCACCGCGCCACGCCGACTACCGTTGCCCCCGCCGATGCCGTTCACCGGTGACACCGAGACGTTCTTCACCATCACCACCGTCGACAACCGAGGACGCCTCGCCGGCCGATCCCCGGTGCGGCAGATGGACTGGCCACCCGGACAACGACTCGACCTCACCGCAAGACAAGGCATCGTCGCCGCCGTCGCGCGCCCCTCCGGCCGATGGACAGTCACCTCGCAGGGGCACCTACGCCTACCCCAAGGGCTGCGCCACCACCTGCGTCTCCGCCCCGGTGGCCGCGTACTCGTGGCAGCACACCGAACCGACGGCATTCTCCTGGTACACCCGCTCGACCTGCTCGACGCGCTCCTCACCGCCCACGTAGGGAAACTGGGTGGTGCACCGTGAGCGGATCGAGCAGTCAGGGCCCCAACAGCGCCGAGCTGGCCGCCGTCCGGTCACTGATCGCCCGCCTGGGGGTGACCCCCGAACAGCTCCTCGACCCGAACCCGCCGCCGGGCGACATGCCGACCTTCAACGAGTACGTGCCACGCGTGTCCATGGCCGTGTCCGCCCCGACCCGACGCGCCTACGGCACGTACTGGAACCGGGTGTGCCACGCCTGGGGAGACCGCCGCCTCGACGAGCCGACCCCGCTGGAGATCAAACAACTGGTCGAGACCATGAAAGGCCAGGTGGTGACGCGCCGCAACGCCCGCGGAGGCCGCACCGCCACCGAGCATCTCATCTCGGCCCTGCGCTGCCTCTACAGTCACGCCGCAGCCGACGGCCTCATAGCCGAGGACAGGAACCCCGCGCGACGCGTCGCCAAGCCCCGCCGACTGGCCACCACCCGACGCGCCCTCACCGAGCGTCAGCTGGAACTGATCATGGAGGTGGCCGGCACCACCGGCAACGATCCGGACCTCGACACCCTCCTGTTGAGACTGCACATCGAGACCGCGTGCCGACGTGGGGGAGCGCTGCACCTGCGCCCGGTCGATCTCGACGCCGACCATGCCCTGGTCAAACTGAGCGAGAAAGGCGGTACCGTCCGGTGGCAACCCGTGTCCGTCACCCTGGCACGGTGGCTGGCGCAGCATGCCAGCCAGCGGGGCCGAGGTGACCCGCAGGAGCCGCTCCTGAGCTACCGGACCGGCGAGCCGATCACCAGCCGACGCTACGACCACCTGTGGCAACGCTTGGGCAAACACCTACCCTGGGTCGCCGCCCAGCAGATCAGCACCCACTGGCTCCGACACACGACCCTGACCTGGGTGGAGCGCCACTTCGGCTACGCCGTGGCCCGGGAGTACGCCGGCCACGGCGGCAGAGCGGACGCCGGCACCACCAGCACGTACGTCCGGGCCGACGTGTACGAGGTCGCCCGGGCCCTCAGCGCCCTGACCGGCGAACAGCACCCCTTGCTGGCCACGAACAACGACGAGATCCGGACCGCCGGATGATCCACTCGGCGGTCTGCTGGTGAGGTCAGCCGTCCCCTCCAGGGTGATGAGCGACCCGCGGCGATTCGCCGGGTCGTGTTGCGATCCCTCCGGGAGTGATGAGCGACCTGAGCATGGCGACCTTGGCTCTTGAACTGACCGATCCGTTGCGATCCCTCCAGGAGCGATGAGCGACAACGGCTGCTGCCGGAGTACGAGTGGCTGGTGTACGCGTTGCGATCCCTCCAGGGGTGATGAGCGACACCAGGTCGCCCCGCTCGACGATGAGTCGGGTACGGCGTTGCGATTCCTCCAGGGGTGATGAGCGACGTCATCGCCGACCCGCCGTTGTCCCACGTCACCCCCCGGTTGCGATTCCTCCAGGGGTGATGAGCGACGGGTACCGGGCTCGCCGGGGCAGGTGAGGTCAGTGCGTTGCGATTCCTCCAGGGGTGATGAGCGACCCGGCCAGGGCCACGGCCAGCGGCGCGAGCACGGCCAGTTGCGATTCCTCCAGGGGTGATGAGCGACGGGGTGGGTGGTGCAGTCGGCCCCGTGAGTGCAGTGTTGCGATTCCTCCAGGGGTGATGAGCGACCCGAGTCTTAAGTCGCAGGTCGGAGCGGCTTTCTCCACCCGGATTCGGGCAGATTCTGCAGCGGACCGCCGGTCGTGCATCAGTGCAGGTCAGAGTACCGAATCCAGGTAACCCTTGGTACGCCCGAGAACGACGACCATCCCGTCGGCACCGCCGAGCAAGAGCAACATCGAGCACGGGCGCCTGAAGCCTAGACAAGAACCGACGTAGATACCGGGCCTCTCGCAAAGCATCTGGCCCAGCAGCACAGGAGCGTCTCCGGTCCCCATCTGGCGGGGTTGACCCCGGCTGGCCATCCCTACCGCACCGCCGGTGCCCGCCCTTAACCCACCAATTTCAGGCGAAGCCGACAAGGATCTGTATCGCTCATCGCCCCTGGAGGATCGTGACTGGTCCGGCATCTTCTGTCAGTGAAGGAGGGGCTCCAGTAGGCCGACTCGCGGGCTATCGAGTGGGCCACAGTCGGAGCAGGTAGCGCTCGAGGCAAGGGCGTTCACCTGGTTCATCGAGTCGTTTCGTGTCCTGGAGGAGCTTCTGACGAGCGTTGTGGGCTTCCTGCCGGCCGTGGTGATGAACTTCGATGGCGTAGGTGCCGGGCCCTGATGGTGGGTCGATGCCGTCGAAAGCATCGCCGGCGGGAGCGCTGAGTACGAGCTGTCCCGTGGGGCTCTGCAGCCGAAACACCGACGTCGGTGACCACGTGGCGTCTCGGTCCGGCAGGCCTGGTCTCGCGTCCCAGATCTCGATGGTGACCGCCACCGGTAGCAGGTCTTGGGCGACCTTGACGTACAGCTCGTAGCCGGTACACGCGGCAACGTCGCGAATGGCGGTCCCGATCGCCTCGCCGGCCCCGACTCCTGCGTCACTGTCGATGTCTCGTAGCGTGAACAGCTGGTAGTCCGGCCGGAAGGCCACCGCGCGGATGAACGCTTTCGAAGGCATTGTCTCCGTTTATTCTGGTTGTAGGAGTGCCGGCCTCGGAAGCGAACTTGCCGGGACCGGAGGTTGCTCCGGCCGGAATCGGGCGTACCCGATCAGCTCTCGCGCCCGCGTCAACCCGACCGTGAGGGTCTGCTGCACCGATCATGCTCGATCGATGTGGGCAGCAGCGCAGTTTGTTTCAGGATCTTCCAGGAGCGGGGCGCAGGGATCGGCTGCCTTGAGGTCAGGTGTTGTTGCGGTAGTCGCGGGGTGGGGTGCCGGTGTGGTGGTGGAAGGCGCGGGTGAAGTCGGCGGGGCGGGTGTAGCCGCAGCGGCGGGCGATGGTGGCGATGGTGAGGTGGGTGAGGTGGGGGTCGGTGAGGTGGTGGCGGGCCTTGTCGAGGCGGCGGGTGCGGATGTGAGTGGCGACGGTGTCGGGGTGGTGTCGTTGGAAGATGCGGTGGAGGTAGCGCAGGGAGATCTGGTGGGCGGCGGCGATGGTGGTGGGTCGTAGGTGGGGGTCGTGCAGGTTGTCGTCGATGAAGGCGATGATGCGCAGGTAGAGGGTGTGGGTGGTGGAGCGGAGTGGGGGGTTGCGGTGGTCGAGGTGGTGGGCGAGGACGGCGGTGGTCAGGTCGACGACGACGGTCTCCAGGCGGAGGGCGTCGGGTGGGGTGTAGGGGGTTCGGTTGTCGGTGAGTGTGGTGAGGAAGGTGGCCAGGAGCCGGGCGATGCCGTCGGATCCGGGTGTCAGTGAGGTGCCGCAGAGGGCGGCGACCTGGTCGGCGGGCAGGGGGAGCATTCTCCTGGGGAACTGCAGGAGCACCGTCTGGGCCGGGGTGGTGGCGCTGACGACGGCTTCGAAGGGCCGGGAGCTGTCGTAGATGACGAGGTCCCCGCGCTGGAACACGGCGCTGGTGCCGTTCTGCTCGATGCCCTGCCGACCGGCCCGGATGAGAGCGAACTGGTAGGACTCCGGGTCGGACCGGCGGATGTCCTTGGGTGAGCGCCGTGACGACAGCGAGGCGTAGACCATCGAGGCCACCTGCGCCTGGCCGAGGGGCAGGACGCTGAGGCGGGCGGTGAAGGCCTCCGGGTCGGGGCTGTGGATCGTCGTCGGCATCAGGGAACCGTCGGCGACGTCCCACCAGGCATCCAGGCGCTCCCGGACCGGAATCGTGGCACTGTCGAACACATTGATCATGGCCCCCGCCCCCCCAACGTGGATCCAGCGTAGCGAGCTATCCGTCGATGTGCACTCCCTGCGTACAGCCGTGCGTCCAGAGCTAACGACAGGGCAGCTTCTTTGGCTAAAGATTTATAAACGAGACAAGCTCCCGGAAAAACTTCTGAAGGGATTGAAAATGATCAACTGATCAGGGGGCGAGGGGGTGCACGGTAGGCGCTTGGACTTCTGCACTTTCTAGTGCGGTCATAGGTGTTATCGAGTCTGGCGTCTCGTGTCTTGTGGAAGTGATTACTTCGACGGGTGAGGGGTTTCTGGTGAGGTTGCGTTCCAGAGTTAGGCGACTAGGTCGTGTTTCGTAGGGCGGCGTTGTTGGGGCGTGGCGGTGGTCGCTAATGGGAGAGGTCTCCGGTAGTTGGTTCAGCGACCAAGCTGGAACTTCACACCGGAGACCTCGTGCCGAGCGTAGCGGCAGCGAGGCGACATGACCTGACCGACGTGCAGTGGGCGGTCCTCGAGCCGTTGCTGCCTGCGGGAACGGGTCATGCTCGGCCGCGCAGATGGACCATGAGACTGATCATCGACGGGATCCGCTGGCGGGTCCGGACCGGATCACCATGGCGGGACGTGCCCGCGTCCTACCCGCCGTGGCAGACCTTGTACCGGTGGTTCCGGCGCTGGCAGCGCGACGGCGTCTGGGCGCAGATCCTCACCTCGTTGCAGGCCATGGCGGACGCGGCGGGGTTGATCGGCTGGACGGTGAGCGTGGACTCGACCATCAGCCGCGCCCACCAGCACGCCGCTGGGGCCCGCCGTGACGGGCAGGCGCAGAAGGAGCCACCCGGTGGTGTGCAGACCGAGCCGGCAGATCACGGCCTCGGCCGGTCAAGGGGCGGCTGGACCACCAAGACCCATCTGGCCTGCGAGCAGGGCCGCAAACTGATGGCCATGGTGGTGACCGCCGGACAACACGGCGACAGCCCACAGTTCATCCCCGTACTGGCCAAACTACGTGTCCCCCGCGCCGGTGGCGCCCGGCCCCGGACCCGCCCCGACATGGTGCTGGCCGACAAGGCGTACACGTCCAAAGCCAACCGAGCCCACCTACGATCCCGGGGCATCCGAGCGTGCATCCCGAGCAAGGCCGACCAGGACGCGCACCGCAAGGCCAAAGGGTCCAAAGGCGGACGTCCACCCGCCTTCGACCCCGAGGTCTACCGCCTGCGTCACGCCGTGGAGTGCGGCATCAACCAGCTCAAACAACACCGCGCCATGGCCACCAGATACGACAAACTCGCCGTGCGCTACGAAGCCACCCTCACCATCGCCGCCATCAACCAATGGCTCCGCGCACTACGAAACACGGCCTAGGAGTCGTGTTCTCGATCATGTTAGTGGCTCCTTTGAGTTTCACCGTTCCTGCCTCGGCGAACATCCGCATGAGTGAGGCCGCAGTTTCTGCAGAGGCGGCTTGCGTCCACTTCGTCCGCTGGGGCACAAGTGGTGTGTGGCGGACTGTCACTGTGCGCAACTCCTGTGGCTCGAAGAAGTGCTACCGGGTTGATGTGCCTGGTGTCGGCGACCCGCTGAAGAGCGTTGCGGCCTATGCCACTGAGACGGACGAGTACATCGGCACGATCCTGCCCCAAGGGCGAGGAATCTACGAAGCAAGCTGCTAGTAGCTGTTGCTTAGCACTGCAGTTTGCGGCATTGATGGCCGGGATGACCGTTTCGCAGCCAGCTTTTGCGGCGACGTGCTCGCTGAACGTCGCCAAGCCGTGGTTGTCGTACGGGTCGATCTCCGCCGGGGCCAATGTGAGCATGGATTGCGCCCCGGGAGGCTACGTAGTGGCCTTGGAGAAGAAGGAACTTCTCCAGTGGAGCACGAAGGTGTCCTCCTCGCCGTTCTACTCCGGTGGGGGATCGTCAGTGGGCATCAAATGCAGCTCCGGGACATGGAGGGCGACTCTGTACAAGGGTGTTGGTCAAGTCGCCTAGTCGGCGACCGTGAACATCACCTGCTGACTGCGGTGTTCAGTATTAGCGAATAACAGCGTCTCCGTTCTAGTTCGCTAAAACCTCGTCGTCGCGCCGGGGTGCTAGGGGTCTTGCCTGTGGCGGTCAGAGCCACGACTTGGCCGTCACAGGTCACCCCCACCTGGCCGACCGAGGAGCGCTTGAATATGTGCGGACGATGCCGTGGCCAGCATAGGTTCAGTCCATCGTTATTTGTGGAAGTTGGAAGGAATCTGTCCCGCCACGATTCGCCCTGTGGCATCACGCATCACGCGAAGCCTCATCAGCAGGGCTCAGGCATCAGGCCCACGTCGAGCCCGCAAGCGTCGATGAGTCCGCCGATTTCAAGCTGCCTTCGGCCTCGAGAAGCATATGGAAGGTCATGTTTCACCTCATGTCGTAGAACGAGTTCGGTCAACCGGGCACGTATATCGCCGGAATGGGATGCGGGTGTCGTGATCCCACGGCGCTTGGTGCCGTCCACATTAGCTGGCAGTCGCTTCGTGATCCAAGTGCAGACGTCGTAGGCGGGGTTCCTGACGGCATGTTTCTGCTGCTCGGGCACGTATCAGTCAGGGTCGAATGCAGCTATGGTTGGCCGTATTGGTGGACGGCCTCCATCTGCCCGTGATGAATTTCCTGTGTCCGGACGAGCCTCCGATACGGGGATCAGCAGATGGGCACCGCTGCGTCTGCCCACCGCCATGCCGGACGGCATCGTCGAGCATCTCGCCCGAACGGCGTCCGGCGTGCTGGATGGGAGGAAGAAGCGGTCAACTTCGACGCTGCTCTGAGCCCTGGGCTGCCCGGTGCTTGCGTTGCCGGGCAGCCGACCCATCGTCGATAGGATGCCGCCGTGATTCGTGAGATGCGCTTCGTCGTGTCGGTGCCGGATGAGGTTTCGGCCTTTGCCGTCGCCGAAAAGCTGGCCGAGCGCGGCCACCTGCTGGTCGCGGTACGGGAGGTGCCGACCAACCCGCTGGAGGGTCGCTTCGCCGGTTGGTGGCGAGTCCACTCGCTGGCCGTGGACCCGCCCTACGAGGGTCCGCTGGAGGTCTCACCGGCCGAGAAGAAGGCCATTACGGCCATTGCCTGGAAGTACGGCGGGCAGGTCAACTCGGCGTGCGGCCAGTTTCCGGACAAGGCGATCGAGCGCTTCTCCCGGGAGGGCCTGGCGCACGAGCTCGACCGGGCCGAGGCCGACCGGATCCGCGCGGAGCTCGTCGGCGTGCAGACAGCTGCCGCGCCGTCTCTGCCCGCGCCTGCCGGACTCAAGTGCGGTGGTTTCCGTCGTCCTGCCGCTGATCTTCGTGCGGCCGCCGAGGTGGTGCCTTTCGAGGGCCGCACCTTCGACGGTGTGGGCGACCTGATCGCGGCGATCGTGGACGACGCGTTCCCGCAGGGCTCGGTGGTGCCCGCCGCCCCGGGGGCGGTGCCGCGGCTGGCCGCGTTGTCGGGTGCCGACGGGGTGAGCGACTTCTACCGGGCGATGGCGCTCATGGTGCTGTTCCAGATGAGCACCGCGGGTCGGCGGCGGCTGGCCCATCAAGCGGACGCCCCGGAAGACGGCGGCACCGAGACGCCCGCGGAGACGGCGACCCGGGCCGCCGTCGCGGCGGCGCTGCCCGGTCTCGCAGTGGGCCGCAGCGAACTGGCCGAGTTCCTCCTCGCCGGGCTGTCCGCGGCCACGCGGGAGGCGGGGGCCGGAATGCCGGCCGGCCTGGAGCGGATCGCCGGGCGGTACGCGGGCACCGCTCGCATCCCGGTGGTGAACCTGATCCGGGCCGTGGCCGACGGCGCCGAAGAGCCCATCCGGAGCGCCACCGCAGCGGTGGTGGCGGCCCTGCCCGAGGTAGTTGACGGCCTGCAGAGTACAAAGGCCACGGTCGAGGGGCGGGCACTCGACACGCTCGATACCGTGCTGCAGTGGGAGCTGGACAACGCTCGGCTGTCCAAGCTGGGCTCGGTTTTCAGCCCCCGCTGATGACCGCCGACCCACGCCGTTGGGGCGGTTGAACAACGCTGGCGACCCGCGAGGCCGCAGCCGCCTACGATGTGTCCCGCGTCGCCGTGGACGATGCGGTCGCGGTGACCCCCGCAGCCGGTCACCATCGGCGCTTCTAACTTCAGCCTCGCGAATCGGACACAGTCACGGCGTTGCCAGGGCCCTGCCCCGTTTACCCCCCGAGCACCCCTTGAGCGGGTAGGGACTGGCTGAGCGGACATCTACTGGAGAGGCGTGTTGCCGCCGAGTGTGTAGTGGTCGCGGGTGGTCAGGTGATGTGGTGGTGGAGGTGGTAGTGGTGCCACCAGCTTGGTCGGTGTTTGCGGATTGTGCCGGCGGTTCGGGTCAAGAGTAGGTGGTTGCCGTCTTGGACGAGGGCCGCGTCCTCGGTCCGTCTGGTCAGGATCCGGGCCACGGCTGCTGCCATGTTGCGGATGCCCTTGTCGGCGAGGTCGTCGGTGCGCATGTCGAAGCTGATGTCGGTGTACTGCTCGGGTTCCCATTCCCAGTAGGTGTCGTTGTCGTCTTCGGCGTCGTAGTAGCCGTGGTGTCCGGAGGTGATGCTGATCAGGTATCCGAGTTCGGCGTAGAGGTCGGCGCTGAGGAGGCGGTTGCCGGCTGGTGCGGTTGTTTCGGTGGCGTGGGGGGCGGCGAGGTCCGCCACCTGTTGCAGGGGGATGTCGCCTGCCAGCGTCAGCCGGTAGCTGATGCTCATCGTGTCTGTTCTCCTTGTCCCGGCACGATCTGGATGATCGCACCCTGTCGGGTCACGGCCGCGACTTCCTTCAGGCCGGGTACGGGCCAGTCGTGGAACTGTTGTGGCCGGAGCGCACCGGGTAGCGGACGGTCGCTTCGGGGAGACGGCGGCAGCCTGCTATCTGCGGTCCACCGCGTAGGGGATGACGGTGCGTCGGTTCTCGTCGATGAGTAGGCCGCCGGCGGCGGGGGGTCGCGCGCGTTGGGCGCAGTCGCGGCGTTCGCAGATGCGGCAGCCGAGGCCGATCGGGGTGGCGGTGCGGGGGTCGTCGAGGGTGATGCCGTCGCTGTAGACGAGCCGGTGGGCGTGGCGTAGTTCGCAGCCGAGGGCGACGGCGAAGGTGCTGCGCGGGCTGTGGTGTCCGCGCCCGCCGTGGGTGACGGTGCGGGCGATCCAGAAGTAGCGTTTACCGTCGGGCATCTCGGCGACCTGGGTGAGGATCCGTCCGGGGGCGGCGAACGCCTCGTAGATGATCCACAGGGGGCAGGTGCCGCCGAAGCGGGAGAAGTGGAAGTCGGTCGCGGACTGTCGTTTCGAGATGTTCCCGGCGCGGTCGACGCGCAGGAAGGAGAACGGCACTCCACGGCGGGTCGGTCGTTGCAGGGTGCTGAGCCGGTGGCAGACGGTTTCGAAGCTGACGCCGTACTGGCCGGCTAGGCCGTGTTTCGTAGGGCGGCGTTGTTGGGGCGTGGCGGTGGTCGCTAATGGGAGAGGTCTCCGGTAGTTGGTTCAGCGACCAAGCTGGAACTTCACACCGGAGACCTCGTGCCGAGCGTAGCGGCAGCGAGGCGACATGACCTGACCGACGTGCAGTGGGCGGTCCTCGAGCCGTTGCTGCCTGCGGGAACGGGTCATGCTCGGCCGCGCAGATGGACCATGAGAGTGATCATCGACGGGATCCGGTGGCGGGTCCGGACCGGATCACCATGGCGGGACGTGCCCGCGTCCTACCCGCCGTGGCAGACCTTGTACCGGTGGTTCCGGCGCTGGCAGCGCGACGGCGTCTGGGCGCAGATCCTCACCTCGTTGCAGGCCATGGCGGACGCGGCGGGGTTGATCGGCTGGACGGTGAGCGTGGACTCGACCATCAGCCGTGCCCACCAGCACGCCGCTGGGGCCCGCCGTGACGGGCAGGCGCAGAAGGAGCCACCCGGTGGTGTGCAGACCGAGCCGGCAGATCACGGCCTCGGCCGGTCAAGGGGCGGCTGGACCACCAAGACCCATCTGGCCTGCGAGCAGGGCCGCAAACTGATGGCCATGGTGGTGACCGCCGGACAACACGGCGACAGCCCACAGTTCATCCCCGTACTGGCCAAACTACGTGTCCCCCGCGCCGGTGGCGGCCGGCCCCGGACCCGCCCCGACATGGTGCTGGCCGACAAGGCGTACACGTCCAAAGCCAACCGAGCCCACCTACGATCCCGGGGCATCCGAGCGTGCATCCCGAGCAAGGCCGACCAGGACGCGCACCGCAAGGCCAAAGGGTCCAAAGGCGGACGTCCACCCGCCTTCGACCCCGAGGTCTACCGCCTGCGTCACGCCGTGGAGTGCGGCATCAACCAGCTCAAACACCACCGCGCCATGGCCACCAGATACGACAAACTCGCCGTGCGCTACGAAGCCACCCTCACCATCGCCGCCATCAACCAATGGCTCCGCGCACTACGAAACACAGCCTAGCAGCTCGACGTCGTAGCGCAGTTGTTCGGCCTGGCGGTGGATGTCGGTGTAGGGCATCAGCAGTGCGCCCGCGTAGTAGTTGCCGAGGCCGATGCGGGCCAGCGCGTTTGCCGGCGGCGAGGTGAGGCCGGCCGCCAGCTCGCCGATCCGGTCGCCGTGTTCGAGGAATGCCAGCTGCGTGGCCATCTGGAAGGCGCGTTGGCCGTCGGTGTGGTCGGCGGCCAGGTGGAGCACGCGACTGTCGGGGTCGTACCGGCGTGACTCGGCGGTGGGAGCCGTGACGACCACTCCGACGCCGTGTTGGTCGCGCAGGTGTCGGCCGAGCGTCTCGGTTGCCCGGGCGGGCGTCAGTCGTAGTCGGCCGGCGAGCTGCTCGGCGGCGGTGTCCAGCGGGTCGAAGTGGTTGTAGTGCTCGTAGAAGAAGTCGCGTACCGCGTCGTGCGGCTCACCGAGCAGTGGCGGGTTGCCGGTGGGTCCGGCGAGGGCGGCGACCCGTCCGGCGGCGTCCTGGTAGCGCTGGTGCAGGGCGACCAGGGCGCGCGCGGCAGCCGGATAGTCGCGGACGAGTTCGACGACCTCGACCGGGTCGATGTTCACGCCGCTCGCCTCGTCGGCCAGCGCGGTGCGCACGTCGGCACCGAGTCGCTCGGCATCGGTGTCGGCGAAGTGTTCCGGATCGACGCCGAGGACCTTGGCCAGGCGCAACAGGATGGGCGCGGTGAGCGTGCGTTGGCTGTTCTCGATCTGGTTGAGGTAGCTGGTGGAGATGTCCAGGCGGCG
The DNA here is from genome assembly GCF_049179195.1 of Micromonospora sp. WMMA1923. Lineage (NCBI taxonomy): Bacteria > Bacillati > Actinomycetota > Actinomycetes > Micromonosporales > Micromonosporaceae > Micromonospora > Micromonospora sp. WMMA1923. The sequence goes on along the minus strand of NZ_JBMHLZ010000001.1, from coordinate 3,248,842 downwards.
GGCGAGTTCGGCCTGGGTGAGGCCCTGCTCGCGGCGGAGCCGGCGCAGTTTGGCGTACGCGTAGAGCTTCTTGTCCGCCGTCACTCGTCACCTCCTCGCGGTGCCCCCGGAGCTGCGAATATAACACTTGCAAAGTTCGCAAACGTTGCGGTTTTGCTGCTCCCGCAGTGGAAAGTACGCATCTTCCGGGCCTCGACGCCGGCCCTGTCGGTCGGTGAGCCTGACAGGGTGACCGCCGAGCCTGAGGAGACCCCGTTGATCGAGCATGTCGTACGCGTATCGCCCAGTGCGGAACGGCTGCCCCGCGACCGGCAACTGGCCTGGGCGCTGGCCGAGGTGGCCACCGCGCCCGCTCCGCTGGATGCCGACGCGGCGGCGATGGTGGCCAACCGGGTGATCGACAACGCCGCGGTGGCGATGGCCTCGCTGTCCCGGCGTCCGGTCGCGGTGGCCCGGGCACAGGCCCGACCGCATCGAACGGCCCCGGGGGCGTCGGTGTTCGGCGCCGACCCGGCGCTGCGGGTGTCGCCGGAGTGGGCGGCCTGGGCCAACGGCACGGCCGTACGGGAGTTGGACTTCCACGACACCTACCTCGCGGCGGACTACTCCCACCCGGGGGACAACATCCCGCCGTTGCTCGCCGTCGCCCAGCACGTCGGTGCCGGCGGTGCGGACCTGCTGCGCGGTCTGCTGGTCGCCTACGAGGTGCACGTGGCCCTGGTGACCGGGATCTGTCTGCACAAGCACAAGATCGACCACGTGGCGCATCTGAGCGCGGCGACGGCCTGCGGGCTGGGCGCGCTGCTGCGTCTGCCCACCGAGGTGGTCTACCAGGCAATCGGTCAGGCGGTGCACACCACCACCGCCACCCGCCAGTCCCGCAAGGGTGAGATCTCCTCGTGGAAGGCGTTCGCCCCCGCGTTCGCCGGCAAGGCCGCGATCGAGGCGGTCGACCGCGCGATGCGCGGCGAGGGTGCCCCGGCACCCATCTACGAGGGGGAGGACGGATTCATCGCCTGGCTGCTCGACGGCCCGGACGCCACCTACACCGTGCCGCTACCGGCTCCCGGCGGGGATCCGCTGCGCGGCATCCTGCGCACCTACACCAAGGAACACTCCGCCGAGTACCAGGCTCAGGCGCTCATCGACCTCGCCCGCGCGATGCGCGACAAGCTGCCCGGCATCGACACCGCCGCAGGGGTGGACCGGATCCACTCGATCGTCCTGCACACCAGCCACCACACCCACCACGTGATCGGCTCGGGGGCCAACGACCCACAGAAGTACGACCCGACCGCGAGCCGGGAGACGCTGGACCACTCCATCCCCTACATCCTGGCCGTGGCGTTGCAGGACGGCGCCTGGCACCACGTCGGCTCGTACGACCCGCACCGGGCCGGTCGCCCCGACACCGTCGCCCTCTGGCACAAGATCACCACGGTCGAGGATCCGGAGTGGACCCGCCGCTACCACAGCCCGGACCCGACGCAGAAGGCGTTCGGTGGACGCCTGGAGATCACCCTCACCGACGGCACCGTCCTGGCGGACTCCCTCGCCCTGGCCGACGCCCACCCGGACGGCGCGCGTCCCTTCGACCGCCCCGCCTATGTCCGCAAGTTCACCACCCTCGCCGAGGGCGTGGTCCCCGCCGACGCCCAGCGGGAGTTCCTCGACGCCGCCGCCCGGCTCGCCGACCTCACCGGTGAGGAACTTCCGGCGTTGTTCCCCACGGTCGACCACGCGGCGATCACGCACGCCGACGCCGCCCTGCCAGGAGGAATCTTCCGATGACCTACCTGTACGCGCGCACCAGCGCCGCCGCCAAACGCGCGGCGCTGCGCACCGGCCTGGCCAGCGGCGAACTGCTGCGGCTACCGGGCGCCTTCAACCCGTTGACCGCCCGGATCGTGCAGCAGACCGGCTTCGACGGGGTGTACGTCTCCGGCGGTGCGTTGTCGGCCGCAGCCGGGCTGCCCGACATCGGCCTGACCACACTGACCGAGGTCGCCGGCTGGGCCGCGGACATCGCCGCCAGCACCGACCTGCCGGCGCTCGTCGACGCCGACACCGGCTTCGGTGAACCGCTGAACGCGGCCCGCACCGTGCAACGGTTGGAGGACGCCGGACTGGCCGGCTGCCACCTGGAAGACCAGGTAAACCCGAAACGCTGCGGACACCTGGACGGCAAGACACTGATCACGCCGCAGGACATGGTGCGTCGCCTGCGGGCTGCCGTGGCCGCGCGCCGGGACCCCGGTTTCCTGATCATGGCTCGCACCGACGCGCGTGCGGTCGAGGGCCTGGACGGTGCGATCGCCCGGGCACAGGCGTACGTCGACGCCGGAGCGGACGCGATCTTCCCGGAGGCGCTGGCCGACGAGGCGGAGTTCGCCGCGTTCCGGGCCGCCGTCGACGTGCCGCTGCTGGCGAACATGACCGAGTTCGGCAAGGGCCCGAGCCTCACCGTCGACCAACTCCGCGACCTCGGCTACAACCTCGTCATCTATCCGGTCACCACGCTGCGACTGGCGATGGGCGCGGTCGAGTCCGGTCTGCGTCGACTCGCCGCCGACGGCACCGCCACCGGGCTGCTCGACACGATGATGACCCGTTCCCGGCTCTACGAGGTCATCGAATACGACCAGTACAGCCGCTTCGACGCCGATGTCGCCGGTTTCACCCTGCCACCCGACGCCTGACCACCACGCGGGCGCGGCGCGTCCCGACATCCCGGAGGAACGACACCGATGAGCACCGACATCCGCCGTGGCCTGACCGGCGTGGTGGTCGACACCACCGCCATCTCCACCGTGATCAGCGAGACCAACTCGCTTACCTACGGCGGCTACGCCGTGCAGGACCTCGCCGCCTCCCGCAGTTGGGAAGAGGTCGCCCACCTGCTGTGGCACGGCGACCTACCCCACGCGACCCAACTCGCCGACTTCCGCGCCGCCGAAGCCGCCCAGCGGTCCCTGGACCGCACCGGGCAGGAACTGCTGCGCAAGCTTCCCGAGACCTGCCATCCGATGGACGTGCTGCGCACCGCAGTGTCCTACCTCGGTGCCCAGGACCCGACCGAGGACCTCGCCGACCGCGCGGCCAACCAGGCCAAGGCCCTGTCACTGTTCGCGAAGCTGCCCACCGTCGTCGCCCTGGACCTGCGCCGACGTCGGGGACAGGACCCGATCCCACCGGACCCGACGCTCGGCTACGCCGAGAACTTCTTCCACATGTGCTTCGGCGAGGTACCGTCCACCGACATGGTCCGCGCCTTCGAGACCACGATGATCCTGTACGCCGAGCACAGCTTCAACGCCTCCACCTTCGCCGCCCGGGTGATCACCTCAACGCTGTCCGACCTGTACAGTGCCATCACCGGCGCGATCGGCGCGCTCAAGGGCCCGCTGCACGGAGGCGCCAACGAAGCGGTCATGCACATGCTCGTCGCCATCGACGACCCGGACCGGGTGGAGTCCTGGCTGGACGACGCTCTCGCCACCAAGCAGAAGATCATGGGATTCGGGCACCGGGTCTACAAGAACGGCGACTCCCGCGTACCGATCATGCAGGACGCCCTGGACAACCTGATCGCCTCCCACGCCGAGGACCGCATCCGCCGGCTCGCCGAGGTGTACACCAGGCTCCAGACCGCCATGCTCCAGCGCAAGGGGATCCACCCCAACCTCGACTACCCCTCCGCGCTGGCGTACCACGTGATGGGTTTCGACACCCCCACCTTCACACCGATCTTCGTGATGAGCCGCATCACCGGCTGGACCGCGCACATCGTCGAGCAGCTCACCGCCAACGTGCTCATCCGCCCGCTGAGCGCCTACACCGGCCCGCAACAGCGCCCCGTGCCGGCCTGACCTGCACCGCCAACCACCCAGAAGCCCCGACGCCCGCCGTCCCACCAGGACCAGGCCGTCCGTTTCCCATCAGGAGACGCCATGGACCAGCTCACCCACTTCATCGCCGGCAGACGCGTCGCCGGCAGCACCGGCCGATTCGGCGACGCACACGGCGACAACCAGCGGGGGGCGGAGGTGGTCGAATTCCAGATCTTTGAAGGGACCAACGAGATCATGGGGCTGATCATCGCCCGCAGCATGCTCGACGAACGGAGCGCCGCGTGAGCGCGCCACCGGTCATCGCCCGGCTGACCGGCCATCTCGGGCACCTGACCCTGAATCGGCCGGCCGCCATCAACGCCCTGACCGCTCAGATGGTGACCATCATCCGCCGCACCCTGGCCCTGTGGGCCGCCTCCGATCGGGTCCGCACCGTCCTGATCACCGGCGCCGGTGACCGTGGCCTGTGCGCCGGCGGCGACATCCGAGCCATCCACGCCGACGCGGTGTCCGGAGGAACCGCCTCACTGGACTTCTGGGCCGACGAGTACCGACTCAACGCCACCATCGCCGCCTATCCCAAACCCATCGTCGCCTGGATGGACGGGCTGGTCATGGGCGGTGGGATCGGCATCTCCGGCCACGCGTCGCTGCGGGTGGTGACCGAACGTTCCCGGCTGGCGATGCCGGAGGTGGGCATCGGTTTCCACCCCGACGTCGGCGGATCGTGGCTGCTCTCCCACGCCCCAGGCCAACTCGGCACCCACCTCGCCCTGACCGGCACGCCCATCGGTGCCGCCGACGCCATCGCCGTCGGCCTGGCCGATCACTACATCCCCACCGCGAGGCTTCCGTACCTGAGGTCCGCGCTGGCCCGCCGCGACGCCGCCGGCGCCGTCGCCTCGTTCGTCACCACCCCGCCCCCGGCCACCCTCGCCGCCGCCCAAGACTGGATCGACGACTGCTACGCCGGTGGATCGGTCGAGAAGATCATCGAACGACTCATCCGTCACCACGCACCCGACGCACGTGCCGCCGCCACGATGCTCGACAGCCGGTCACCCACCGCGTTGTCCGTCACGCTCCGCTCGCTGCGCAGCGCCGCAACCCTGCCCGACCTGCCGGCGGCCCTGGCACAGGAGTATCGGCTGTCCGCCGCGATGCTGCGGCTGCCCGACCTGGCCGAAGGCATCCGCGCCCAGATCATCGACAAGGACCGCTGCCCCCGCTGGCAGCCGTCGACGCTCGCCGGCGTGCCACCACATCTCGTGGACGCCTGTTTCCGTCCACTGGACAACCCGCCGGACCTGACCGTGGAGGCACTGTGACCATCGCGTTTCTGGGACTGGGCAACATGGGCGCCCCGATGGCAGCCAACCTCGTCGCCGCAGGCCACCACGTGATCGGATACGACCCCGCACCCGCCGCCGACCAGGCGACCGCCCGGGCGTCACCGTGACCGACAGCGTCTCCGCAGCGCCGACGCGGTGATCACCATGCTGCCGACGGGACAACACCTCGCCGACTGCTAAGACGCGGTGCTCCCGCTTCGGGCTGGACCCGCAGCGGATCTGGGCGACGGTCTACCTCGACGACGACGAGGCGTACGACCTGTGGATCGCCACCGGGGTGCCGGCGGAGCGGATCGTGCGGCGGGGGAAGAAGGACAACTTCTGGTCCATGGGCATCCCCGGCCCCGCCGGCCCCTGCTCCGAGCTGTACTACGACCGGGGCCCCGCCTACGGCGCCGAGGGCGGCCCGGAGGTCGACGAGGACCGGTACCTGGAGTTCTGGAACCTCGTGTTCATGCAGTACGAGATCGCCGACGTGGCCTCGAAGGAGGACTTCCGCATCGTCGGCGAGCTGCCCCGCAAGAACATCGACACCGGCATGGGGCTGGAACGGATGGCCTCGATCCTGCAGGGGGTCGACAACCTGTACGAGATCGACGAGGTACGACCCATCCTGACCCGGGCCGCCGAGCTGACCGGCCGCCGGTACGGGACCCACTCGGGGCCGGCCGCCAGCCAGTCCCACCCCGACGACGTACGCCTACGGGTCGTCGCCGACCACGTCCGCACCGCATTGATGCTGATCGGCGACGGGGTCACCCCCGGCAACGAGGGCCGGGGGTACGTGCTGCGCCGGATCGTGCGGCGGGCCGTTCGCGCCATGCGCCTGCTCGGCTGGCAGGACCGGGCGCTGCCCGAGCTGCTGCCCGTCGCCCTGGACTGCATGGCCCCCTCGTACCCGGAACTCGCCGACGGGTTCGACCGGATCGCCACCGTCGCCTACGCCGAGGAGGAGACCTTCCTCGGCACCCTGCGCGCCGGGACCACCATCCTGGACACGGCCATCGCGGAGACCAAGCGGGCCGGACGCTCCGCGCTGCCGGCCGACAAGGCGTTCCAACTGCACGACACCTACGGCTTCCCCATCGACCTCACCCTGGAGATCGCCGACGAGCAGGGCCTCCAGGTCGACGCCGACGGGTTCCGGGCGTTGATGTCCGAGCAACGCGCCCGGGCCAAGGCCGACGCGAAGGCCCGCAAGACCGGCCACGCCGACCTGACGGCGTATCGGACGGTGCTCGACGCCCACGGCCCCACCGACTGGCTGGCCTACGAGACCCTCGACACCCGCTCCCGAGTCCTCGCGATCTGGGTCGCCGGCCGCCCCGTCGACACCGCCACGACGGGCGACATCGTCACCGTCGCCCTGGACCGGACCCCCTTCTACGCCGAGAGCGGCGGCCAGCACGCCGACGCCGGCACCCTCACCGGCCCGAACCTGCGGGCCGAGGTCGTCGACGTGCAACGGCCGGTACGGGGGCTGGTCGCGCACACCGTCCGGGTCCTCGACGGCGGCCTCACGGTCGGCGACGACCTGCACGCCGCCGTCGACCCCGAGTGGCGGACCGGAGCCCGGCAGGCCCACTCCGGTACCCACGTCGTCCACGCCGCCCTCCGGCAGGTCCTCGGGCCGACCGCGTTGCAGTCCGGCTCCTACAACCGGCCCGGGTACCTGCGGCTGGACTTCGCCTGGCGCGGGGGGCTGACCGAGGCGACCCGCAGCGAGATCGAGGAGGTCGCCAACCTCGCCATCCGCCGGGACCTCCCGGTCGGGGTCCGGTACGTGTCGCTGGAACAGGCCCGCGCCGAAGGCGCCCTCGCCCTGTTCGGCGAGACCTACGACGAGACCGTCCGGGTGGTCGAGATCGGCGGGGAGTGGTCCCGCGAGCTGTGCGGCGGCACCCACGTCGCGCACGCCGCGCAGATCGGCTCCCTCGCCCTCACCGGGGAGTCCTCGGTCGGCGCCGGGCAACGCCGCGTCGAAGCGGTCACCGGGATCGAGGCCTTCCGGTACCTGGCCCGCGAACGGGACCTCGTGCAGCAGCTCGCCGCACAACTCAAGGCCCGCCCCGAGGAACTACCCGACCGGGTCAGCGCCCTGCTCGCCCGGATGAAGCAGCTCGAACGCGACGGCGACGACCTCCGGGGTCGACTCGTCGACCTCGACGCCGACACCCACGCGAGCAACGCCGTCGACATCCACGGCGTCGCCTACGTCGGGGTCACCACCACCGTCGACGCCCGCCGCCTCGCCGAGAGGATCCGCGACCGCCTCGGCCGCCGCCCCGGCGTCGTCGCCGTCGTCGCCGGCACGAGCATCGTGGTCACCCTCACCCCCGCCGGCACCGAACGCGGACTGGCCGCGAACACCCTGATCAAGGAACTGCTCGCCGGCAAGGGCGGCGGGAACACCGCCTCCGCCCAGGGCAAGGCCGGCGGGAACCCCACCGACCTGCTCGACCGGCTCCGGAACCTGATCCGCCCGACATGACCCCCGAATCGGCCTCTCCCTGCGCATCGCCGCCCTCACCACCGCCGATTGACAGCCCCACCACCCGTGCGGGCGGGTCCACCCGCCACCGACCCGGACAGGAACCCCATGACCGCAGGCACCGTCGTCCACACCCCCGACCACACCGAGGTCGTCCTCGGCGAGATCGGCCAGCGGGTCCTCCTGGTCAACACCCGGGTACGGGTCTGGGAGGTGGCCCTCGCACCGGGGGAGAGCCAACCCTGGCACCTGCACCACAACCCGTACGTCGTGCTCTGCCTCGACACCTCGGCCTGCCGGATGGACTGGCTCGACGGCAGCCCCTCCCGACATCTGCAGGAAGAGGTCGGCGGGGCGATCTACCGGCCGGTCTCCCCGGTACACATGCTCACCAACCAGGGCGACAGCCCGTACCGAAACCGCATCATCGAACTCCTCGACCTGGGGGAGGAGGCCTCGGGGGAGCCGTTCACCCCCGGTGACCCCACCCCCCTGCCCGGGACGACCCCCGAGGTGCCCGCCCTGATCACCGCGCTGGACACCGAGGAGGTACGCGTACGCCGGTTCACCGTCCCACCGGCCACCGCGCAGGTCTGGCGGGCCGGGGCGGTCCCCGTGGTCCTGGTGAACCTGGCCGGGGGTACCGACACCGACTCCCGGGATGGTGTGCACTACCTGTGCCCCGGCGAGACCCACACCATCCGCAACACCGGGGACATCCCATTCGACGCCCAGGTCGTGGAGTTGCGCCACCTCGGCACCGAACACGCCGCCGGTTGATCCTGTCCTCCAGGTACACCTGCAACCTCTCGGGGAGGCAGCAGCTGTGGGAGTGTGCCCTGGCTCGGGTTTCGGTGCCCCGGTCTGCACCGGCTCGGGGCGCTCGGATCAACCAGGAAGACGGATGGCTGCTGGCAGCCGGTGGGGTCGGCTCGGCGGCCACGGGCGTAGGCCGAGGCGTTCTGCCCGTAACTGCATCCCGGGTTCGCCGATGCGGACGAGGGCATCGGCGAGGTGCGCGGCACCCGCCTGTTTGGCTGCGGTGTCGTCGGCGACCAACTCCACGAGCAGGCCCACGGCGCGGCGCATCGACATCCCCGCTGCCCACGAGCGCGGCAGGAGCAGGGCGTTGAGGTCCGCGATGCGTACCAGCCAGTCGTGGCGATACCGCAGGTGTGCGTACTCGTGGGCCAGGACGGCCTGCATCTGGTCGGCCGTCAGCACCGCCTCCAGGGCGCAGGAGTACAGGATCCTCGGGTCACGGCCGGGTGCCGCGTAGGCGGTGAGGGTGTCGGATCGGAATTCGACGATGGTGATTTTCCCGCGCTTCTCTCGGCGGATCACGTCCGGTGCGTTGTCCGCGACCTCGTCCTGATGGCGTGCGGCGAGGGTGGTGGCATGGACTCCGACGAGCAGCGCGGTTGTGGCCAGCAGGGCCAGGGCGGTCCAGGCCACCAGGTGTGCCGCGAGACCGGTGCCCAGGACCGGGTGGGGGGAGGCGGTGATCCGGACGAGGTCGGCCAGCGCGAAGGCGGCCGACCCGGCACCGACGAGGAGCATCGTCAGCCACACCGTGAGTGCGGTTTTTGGGGACCTGACCTGCCAGGTTCCCGTCCGCAGGACGACGGGGGCGGCCGCCGCCGAGGTCACCGCGACGAGCAGGCAGACAGCGGCGGCGAACACGACCTACCTGGTGGCGGTGTCGGGGCTGATCGCGCGGCGGAGCATGGCCAGGTCGTCGGGGTTGAGGTTGCCGGCGAATCTCAGTAGCGCGGCGTGCCGGTCGGTAGCGTCGTCCAGCGCCGACAGCATGGTGGTGCTGGCGTGCTCCTCACCGGAGAGCACCGGGCGGAACCGCATCTTGCGCGGGGATTCGCCGACCCGTTCGACCTGACCCTTCTTGTGCAGCCGGTCCAGGGCGGTCAACAGGGTGGTGTAGGCGGGGGTACGGCCGGTGACGACTTCCTGGATCTCCTTGGCGTTCATCGCCTCGGCGTGCTCTCTCAGGACGCGCAGCACCTCGGCTTCGAGTTGGCCAGGAGCACGCGTCCGAATACCCCGCACGGGTCCAACATACCCCGGGTGGGTTCGCCTCGTCGATTGGTCTGAGTGGAGTGTCCGTCGAAGGGGTGTTCCGAGGAACCGGTCGAAGGCAGTCACCAGCGGTGCGCCGGTGCCCCTCACGAGGGGCACCGGCGGTGCGGCGGGGGAGAGCGGGTGGGACCGGGTCATCCCGCGAACAGGGTCTCGCCGATGAATCCGCCCTCCGCGCACCCGGGCGGGATCGCGAACACCGCGGAGCCGATCGGCACCACCCACTCGTTGAGCAGGTCGACCTCGTCGATGCGCCGCTGGATCGGCAGGAACTGGGCGGTCACGTCGTGCTGGAAACTGGTGAAGATCATCCCGGAGTTGGAGACCTGGTCCCCCTCGGGAGTCAGGTCGTAGTTGTAGGCCCGGCGGAAGATGCGCTGGCGGGGGTCGTCGGTGCGGGCCCGCCGGATGTGGGCGAACTCGGCGATGACGGGGAAGCCGAGCGGGGTGGTGGCCGAGAAGTCCGGTTCGTCGTCCTCGCGCTTCCCGGTCAGCGGTGCCCCGGAGTCCATCCGCCTGCCCACCGACAGTTCCCGTCCGCTGCGGTCGAGCCGGTCCCACTTGTCCAGCAGCATCTCGATGCGCCGCACGACGAAGCCGGTACCGCCGGCGAGCCAGTCGGGGTTGGTGGTGGAGCCCTGCCACACCACGTTCGTGTAGTCCGGGGTACCGGGGGTCACGTTCTTGGTGCCGTCCACCTGCCCGAGCAGGTTGCGGGGGGTGCGGCCGGCCCGCTCGGACCCATAGGCGCGCAGGAACCCGGTCTGGATCCACTTCACGGTGGTGGCGGTGCGGCTGTCCTTGAGCAGCATGCGTTGGGCGTGGGCGACGGTGAGGGGGTCGTCGGCGGCGATCTGGAGTACCAGGTCGCCGCCGTTCCAGCGGTCCTGCAACCGATCCACTCCGAAGGGGGGCAGGTCGGTGAGCCAGGTGGGTGCCGCGCCGGGGGCGACCCGGTCGACCAGGCCCCGCCCGAACCCGAAGGTGATCGTCAGTCGGGCGGGCACGAGAGCCAGTTCCGGTTCGGAGTCGGCGAGGGCGTAGTTACCGGCCGTGAGGCGTGCGGCGTCGTCGGTGAGGGTGACGAGCAGCCGGCGGATGGTGTCGCGGTCCGCCTCCGGACGCAGGGCCAGGGAGACCAGGCTCTGGTGGGCCTGGGGCAGCATCTCCACCCCGGCCTGGTGTTCGCCGTGGAAGGGCACCTTCCGCAGGCCGTTGGCGGTGTCGGCCTCGCCCCGGGCGGCGTCGCGGGCCTGGGCCTCCCGTCCGCTGACGAACGACTCCAGGCCGACTGCGCTCGCCGCGCCGATTCCGGCGGCGGCCACCCCGCCGAGGAGTACCGCCCGACGGCTGCGCTCCTCGACCTTCTGCGGAGGCGACTCGGGGGTGGGGTCGGCGGCGGGGGTCTCACTCATCGTCGACGTACCTTTCGTTGGCGCCCGTGTAGTCCTTGACCGGTGCGTCGAACTCGTAGGCGGAGCCGTCCTCGAACTCCAGGGCGAGCTTGACCGTGTCGCCGGCCTTGATGGGCTGGACGACATCCATGAGCATCAGGTGGTTGGCACCGGGCTGGAGCACGTACTGGGAGTTGGCCGGGATGACGAAGCCGCTCTCCTTCTCCTGCATGACCATCTCGCCGTCGGCGTTCTCGATGGTCTCGTGCAGTTCCATGACCGGCGAGGCGTTCGAGGTGGACGAGACGATCCGGACCTCCTTCCCGCTGCTGTTGACCAGGACACCGAAGGCTGCGGTCATGCCCTTGTCGGCGGCCTTCACCCAACCGTCGTTGATCTTGACTGCGGCCGCCTGTTCGGTGGCGGCTCGGGAGCCCTCGCTGCTGGTCGGCGTGGTGGTGCCCGCCTCCTGGGAGCAGCCGGCGGCACCGAGTAGTCCCAGAGCAAGTACTGCGGCGGCCATCCTGGCGCGCATCCGGATCATGGTGTCGTCCCTTCCGATTGGGGCCGCAGCCGCCGGGGGCGGTTCGCGGTGAAACTGCCGACGGTGAACAGGAGCAGGCCCACCACGGCGCCCGCGACGGCGAACAGCGCCACCCGGGGCACCGCCGCCTGGGCGGATGTCGGGGTGTCGGCGGCACCGGTGAGCGCGAACTCGCCCTGGTTGTCGTTGTCCGGTCCGGTGGTGGCCCCCGCCGCGCCGGGCGAGGGCTTGGGGAAGGCGGGTGCGTTGGACACGTCGCCGACGGAGAACAGGAAGCTCTGGCTGATCGGGTGCCCGTCGCCGGAGACGATCCGCCAGCGCACCTGGTAGTTGCCGTCGGTCAGGGGCCCCGCCAGGGGTTGTTCGACGGTGGCCCCGGTCATCGTGGGCTCGCCCGCCGCCCAGCTCCGTCCGGTCGGGTCGACGACAGTCACGACGGCGCCGAGGCCCAGCGGCTTCGCGGAGAAGGTCAGGGAGACCTTTTCCGGTGCCTCCGCGAGGTTGGCGTTGGCTTTGGGGCTCTGCGCGATCACCTGGGCGTGGGCGTGCGCGGGTGAGCCGGTGACCAGGAGGATGGTCGACAGCGCCACGCCGAGGGCGGCCAGCGCCGCGACCGGCCGGCGTGCGGGGTGTGGTGGTGTCATCGGTTCTGCTCCGCTCGGTGTCGGTGGGTCGGCAGCTGGGGCGCTCCGGTCGTGGTCCGGATCCGGCGTCGTCGCGCCACCGCCCAGGCCACGGTCGACGCCGCGACGAGGGTCAGGGCCCCGGCGAGAAGGCCCCACGGGAAGGCGAACACGCTCGGGCCGGCGGCCCGCACCAGGTAGGTCCGCTCGCTGCCGTCGGGGACGGTGTAGGCGACCCGGACCCGTGCCTCGACGGTGACCGGCCCGGAGGCGGGAACCCGTCCGGTCGTCGCACCGGTGACGCTGTCGCCGGGCAGGAGGACGACCTCGCCGAGGTCGTCGAGGACGGCGAACCGGTCGAAGACGGTGGCCAGTCCCACGCTGAGCTGACCCGCCACGACGGTCTTCCCGGTGTTGACCACCCGGTACCGGACGGGTTGGTCCGCACCGGTCAGCGGCCAGGTCGCGGCGTTGGCGGTGCGGGGTCGTTCGGTGTCCTGCAGGGTCAGGCCGGAGGGTCGGCTGCCTGGCACCCGTACCAGCAGCGGGACCGCCCGGTGTTCCTCGGTGTCCCGGGCGACGGCGGTCACCGCGGCGGCGTAGTCGCCTGCGGTGGTCGCCGTGGGGGTGCGGATGGTCACGGTGAAGGTGCGGGACTTGCCGGCGGCGACGGTGACCGTGCGTCGTGCCGGGGGAACGCCGACCCAGGTCGCGGGGTCACGGACGCTGTCGGGCTCGGCGTACTCGAGGGTCCCCCCGTCGCTGGTGACCGCTGCCGCCGCCACCGCGACGGTGACGGCCCGGCGACCCTCGTTGTCCAGGGTCAGTCTGACGGTGGCGCGTCCGCCGGGGTCGTTGGCGACCAGCACGAGGTCGCCGAGGCGGGGGGCGTCCTGCGGCGCCCGTAGGGTCCAGGTCGCCTCGGAGGTGGCGGGTGGGGGAGCCGCTGCGGCTGCGGGGGGCGCGACCAGGCAGGCCGCGACGGCGAGGGCCGCCCCGCCGGTGACGACGGAGGTTCTGCGGTGCGGGGTCAATTGACCCGCCTCTGGTGCCCGCGCCAGTGGGGTTCGCGCAGTTCCCGGCGGAGGATCTTGCCGCTGGGGTTACGGGGCACGGCGTCGAGGACCTGGTACCGGCTGGGCAGTTTGAAGTCGGCGATCCGGCCGCGCAGGAACAGCATCAACTGGCGGGTGCTGGCCTGCTGGTCGGGCCGGAAGACGACGTGGGCGAGGACGGCCTCGCCGGTGTGGTCGTCGGGGATACCGACGACGGCGACATCGGCGATCGCCGGGTGGGCCGCGAGGGCGTTCTCGATCTCGGCGGGGAAGACGTTCTCCCCGCCGACCAGGATCATGTCCTTCACCCGGTCCTGGATGTACAGGTAGCCCTCGTCGTCGAGGTAGCCGGCGTCGCCGGTGCGAACCCAGCCGTCGACCAGGGTGGCGGCGGTCGCCTCCGGCAGGTTCCAGTACTCCAGCATGGCCGCCGGGGTCCGCAGGTGGACCTCGCCGGTCCCGCCCTGGGGTACCTCCGCGCCGTCTTCGACGATGCGGACCTGCACCCCCGGGTACGGTCGGCCCGCTGCCCGCAGCCGGACGGAGCCCGGGACGTGTTGCTCCGGGGGCAGGCAGATCGCGGTGTTGCCGGTCTCGGTGAGCCCGTAGATCTGGGCGAAGTCGCAGTCGAAGACCCGGGCGGACTCCTCCAGCAGCGCCTCGGAGATCGGCGCGCCGCCGTAGACGACCTTGCGGAGGCCGGCGAACTCGGCGGCGTCGGCGCCGCTGGCGAGGATGGAGCGCATCATGGCGGGTACGAAGATGGCGACGGTGACGCCGTCCTGGGAGACCGCGCGGCGGACGGTCGCCGGGTCGAAGGTCGGCATGCTGTAGACGGTGGCGCCGGCGTGGAAGGCCTGGGTCGCGTACCAGAGTCCGCCGATGTGGAAGCCGGGGATGCCGATGAGGGCCACGTCCCCGTCGCGCCAGTCGATCCAGTCGAGTTCGGCGGCTGCCAGGGCGTCGCGGATGGCGAAGAAGCTGTGGTGCGGCAGGACGACGCCCTTGGGCAGTCCGGTCGTGCCGCTGGTGTAGAGCTGGGCCAGGGGGGTCTGCGGGGTGGCCTCGTGCCGGGGTGCCGGCGGGCGGGGCGTGTCCCGCCAGCGCGGGTAGTCGCCGTCGGTGACCACCTCGTGCCGGCTGGTCGTACCCCGCAGGGGGTGGTCACCGTCGAGGAAGACGACCCGGGCGTCGCAGTCGGCCAGGATGTGTCCCACCTCGGTGGCGGTGAGCTTCCAGTTCACCGGGACGAGGACGGCGCCGGTCCTGGCGGCGGCGAAGAGCACCTCCCAGTAGGCGGGGCCCTCCCGGCCCAGGTACGCCACCCGGTCACCGGCGGTGACCCCCAGCGCGGCGAGGCCGGCGGCGACGGCGTCGCTGGCCTGGTGCAGATCCCGGTAGGTGGATCGTTGACCGGAGCTGGTCAGCACCGCAGTGTGGTCGGGGTGCCGCTCGCTGTGAAAGGCGATGGTCTCGGTCATGGTGGTCAGGTGCGGATGGTGGATCACTGTTTTTCCCATGGCTCAGAATTGGTCGGTCGGACCCCCGGGGTGAGTTCCTGGACGATCGCGCGAAGTGGGTCGGGAGCGCTGAGTACGGCGTAGTGGTCCCCGGCGACCCGCCGGATCCGCACTCCGGGCACCTGGTTCCAGAGGGTTTCCTGGTCCTTGTTCTGGTCGGTGACGAGCACCACGGCGTTGGCGGGGACGGCACCGACCCGGTGGCGGTTCTGGGCGCGGACGTCGCGTTCCCAGAAGGCCGCCTGCTGGGTGGGGGCGTCGTACTGGACGACGCCAGCGGTGAGTACCCGCAGGTGGGTACGGAGCCGTTCCGGTAGCGGCGGTGGGGCGGCGGCACCGCCGGTGCGGAAGTCGGCCACGGAGCTGTGGGGGGTCTCCTTCAGCACGGTGTCCAGCAGGACCACGGCGGCCACCTGGTGGCCCTTTCCGGCCAGCAGGTCCGCCACGGCCAGGGCGATGTGTCCGCCGAAGGAGTGGCCGACCAGGTAGTACGGGCCTTCGGGCTGGTGGCGCAGCACGTCGCGCAGGTGGCGGCGGGCGTGGCCGCGGACCGTGAAGGAGGGCAGGGCACGGGCGGTGTAGCCGTGGGCCTGCAGGGCGTAGACCGGCCGTCGGGGGCCCAGGGCCGAGGCGAGGTCGAGGAAGGCGACCCCGGTGGCACCCGCCCCGGCGAAGCAGAAGACCGGCGGGGCGACCGGGTCGGTGGGGTCGGAGAGGCGCACGCAGGTCGCGGCGCCGGAGCGGAAGTGGGCCCTGCGCCGTTCGTCGATGCGTCCGGCGAGGTCGGCGAGGGTGGGGCCGCCGGCCAGCAGTTCGGCGTCGGTCGGGACGGCGAGCCGGGCGTGGAGGTGGGCGAGTACCTTCTCGGCCGCCAGGGAGGTCCCGCCGAGGTCGGCGAAGCGGTCGTCGCGGCCGATCGGTTCGAGGCCGAGGACCTCGGACCAGACCTGGGCGACCTCCTGTTCCATGGCGGTGCGGGGTGGGGTGACCTCGTCCGGGTTCACGCCGGGGCCTCCTGGTGCGCGGGGCCGGGGGGTTCCTGTCGGGGCGGGGCCGGGGTGCCGTCGCGGTTCCCGTAGCGTGCCGGGAGATCGGTCGCAGGCGCTGCCCAGGGGAGTGGTGAGAGGGCGTCCACGGGCGGAACTCTACAGTATGTAGATGAAATTGAGGTTGGCCTCGACCGCCGCCCGCCGCCAGGCGGGCGCGCGGCTGCGTGGCGACTCCACCAGCCTGGTCCTGTCCAGCGCGGCGACCTCCGCACTCGGGCTGGTGTTCTGGGTCGCGGCGACCCGGCTGTACCCGGTGGAGGCGGTCGGGCAGGCCACCACGGCGGTCAACGCCGCCACCGTCCTGGCCGGCGTGGCCAATCTCAGCCTCGGCCCGCTCTACGAACGCTTCCTGCCCGCCGCGGGTGCCCTGCGGGCGCGGCTGGTCGGGGCCGGCCTGGTGCTCTCCGCCGTCCTCTCGGTGGTGCTCGGCACCGTCTTCCTCGCCGTCACCTCGGCCGACGGACTGGTCACCAGCAGGGCGCAGGCGCTGGCGTTCGTCGCGGCGGTCGTGGTCCTGGCCGCCTTCTCCCTGCTGGACGCCGTCCTCATCGGCGCCCACCGGGCGCGGTGGGCCGCGCTGAAGAACACCGCGCACGCGGTGGCCAAACTCGTCGCGATCGTGCTGGTCTCCTGCGCGGGCACCGGATTCACCATCGTGCTCGGGTGGATCGTGCCCGCCGCCGTCGCCGTCGTGGTCATCGAGGTGCTGCTGCTGACGGTGCTGCGGCGAGGCGGCCGGCAGGAATCGCACACCCTGCCAGCCGCGCGGGAGTTGGCGGGCTACGCCGGGGTCTCCTTCGGGTGGATGATCGCCCAGGCCGTACCCGGTCTGGTGGTGCCGGTGCTCGTGCTCTCCATCGCCGGGGTCGACCAGGCCGCCTACTACAACATCGGCTGGACGGTGGTCACCGCCTCCCTGCTGGTCACCTCCCTGATCGCCGGCCCGTACGTCAGTGCGGCCGCCCGCCCGGGAGCCGACCTGCCGGGGTTGACCCGCTCGTTCATCCGGGTCCTGGCCCTGGTCTGCCTCCTGCGCGGTCTCGGCGTCGCGGTGGCCGGCCCGGTCGCGTTGATGTTCTACGGCACCGAGTACGCCGAGGCGGGGACACCCCTGCTGGTCGTGATGGGGGTGGTGCACCTGCTGTCGGGGCCCGGCCACCTCTACGGGGCCCTGGCGCGGGTGCACCGTCGGATCGGCTACCCGATGGTGGTGCAGGCGGTGGGGTCGGTCGTCCTGGTGGTTCTGGTCGCCCGCTGGTTGGAACCGATGGGGATCATGGCAGTGGCCTGGGCCTACCTCGTGCACGACCTGCTGGTCCTGGCCGCCGCCATACCCCCGCTGGTCGCGCTGCTGCGGGTGACCCTGCGGGAGCGGCGGTGAGTACCCGACGGCGGGTGACCGTGTGGCGGCTGGAGCTGCTGCCCGGATCGGAAACCTTCGTCCGCGACCAGGCCGACGCCCTGCGCCGGTGGACCCCCACCCTGCTGGGCAGCCTCCGGGTCCCCTCGCCGCTGTCACGCGCCGACGACACGGCGGTGTTCGGACGGGGGTTCGGCGACCGGGTCCGGCTGGCGCTGGCTGACCTGACCGGCCGGTCGGGGCGGATTACCGCCGAGCTGGCCAGGACCCGCCCCGACCTGGTGCACGCCCACTTCGGCAAGGACGCGTGGCTGGTGCTGCGGGCGGTACGTCGGCTCGGGGTACCGCTGGTCGTCACCGTCCACGGCTACGACGTGACCGCCCTGCCCGCCGCCCCCGGCCGGCGCGGCAGACGGGCCCGCCGCCGTCTGCGGGCGGTCCTGGGCCGGGCGGACGCGGTGGTAGCGGTCTCGGAGTTCATCCGGGACCGGGTCCTGGCGCAGGGCGCCGATCCGGCCCGCACGGTCGTGCTGCCGATCGGCATCCGGCTGCCCGAGCCGCCGGAACCGGCCCCGACCGAGTGGGACGTGGTCTTCGTCGGCCGGTTCGTGGCCAAGAAGGGCGTCGCGGACGCGATCGCCGCCGTCGCCGCCCTCCCGGCGGGGGTGGCACCCCGCTGCGTCTTCATCGGCGACGGCCCGCTGCGCGCCGCTGCCGTGGCCGAGGCGGCAGCCCGTGGCCTGGACGCCGTATTCCCCGGCGCGCTCCCCCCGGCGGAGGTCCGCCGGTACCTGGGCCGCGCCCGGGTGTTCCTCGGGCCCTCCCGCACCGCCCCCGACGGCGACGCCGAGGGCTTCGGCATGGTCTTCCTCGAGGCCGCCGCCGCCGGGCTGCCCGTGGTGTCCTACCGGCACGGGGGTGTTCCGGAAGCCGTCGTCGACGGGGTGACCGGCCTGCTCGCCCCCGAGGGGGAGCTGCCCGCGCTGACCGAGGCGCTGCGGCGGCTGCTGTCCGATCCGGCCCTCGCGGAGCGCCTCGGCGCGGCGGGCCGCGCGCGGGCCGTCACGGCTTTCGACATCCGCGAGCGCACCGCCGCCCTCGAGGGTCTCTACGACCGGTTGGTCGGCGGGTCGGCGGCGGGGGAGGGCTGACCGGGGCGCCGGGCGGCCGGAGCCGGTTCCGGCCCGGGGGTCGTCGGTGGCGGCGGATCCGTGGGGGAGGGGGCGCTGATCCGTACCTGGTCGATCTCGACCCGGTGGTCGCCCTCGGTGGCCGTGCCGCCCACCTGGGTCTCGGTCTGCAGGGCCAGCCACATCGGCTCGTGCGGAACCGCGTCGCCGGTCACCGCACCGAAGGGGGTGCCGTCGAGGCTCCAGCACACCACCTCGGGGGTCCACAGCACGGACACGGTGTGCCACCGGGTGTAGTCGGCCACGGCGGTGAACTGGGTCTTGCGCCGCCCGCCGTCCTGCGGGTCCCGCCAGTGCACGAACGCCTCGGCGCGCTGCCGGGTCGCGGTGAACCCCTCGGCGATGTCGATCTCCGGCGGCCAGCGTTCCGACGAGGGCCACAGCAGGAAGTGGTAGCTGAGCACGGGACTGGCCGGGGCGCGGAACCGGATGTCCCAGCGGCCGTAGGTGCGTGCCTGCCGCCAGTTCGACACCCCGCCGGTGTGCCAGCGCCCCGGCTCGTCCAGCCGGGGCCGCCCGGACAGCACCAGCGCACCGTCGCGTACCGCGACCTGGTCACGGTGCCAGCGGGTGCGCGGGTCGGAGCTTGGCTGACCGGTGTACACGGACCAGTTCGGACCCAACGCGGGGCCGTCGAAGTCGTCGGCGAACACCACCGGCCAGTCCCCGCCGACCCGTCCGCAGTCGGCCGGCAGCGCGGCCCGCGACGGGTCGGGACCGTACAGCAGGGTCAGGCCGACCACGGCGGCCGTCGCCGCCGCGCCGATCCGGTCGGACCCACCGGCGGTCACGACACGACCCGTCTGGCGAGGCGGTACAGCGGCGGGAACAGCGGCCCGGTGATCTTGATCAGCAGTGCGTGCGCGGCCAGTCCCGGGCGGCCACGGCGCACCGCGGTGACCACGGCACGCCACCGGAGGTGACGACGCAACCGGCGGCGGACCTCGGCGGCAACCCGGGGATCCCAGCCCTGGTGCACGGGCGTCGTGACGCACGGAACCGCGTGGAACCAGAGCCGGAAGTAGGACTCCGCCGACGCCCGCTCCCGTCCGGGAAGCCGGGGGCCGAACCGGGACAACGCCACCTCGCAGCAGTACGCCGTGTTCTCCAGCCGTAGGGCGTCGCCGGTGCTGACCGACCCGGGGCGCTCCCGGTAGCGGTACAGGGCCTCGGGGACGAACGCGACCCGCTCGGCGTGCTCCAGTGCGTCGAGGACGACGAGGAAGTCGTCCTGGGAGGTGAGGCGTCTGCGGGTGGTCGGCCGCAGCACGGTCGCGCGGAACAGCTTGTTCCACAGGTACCCGCGCAGCGTCCCGGTCAGCACCAGCGGGGCGAAGCCCTCCCGGTCGACGACCCGGGGGGTGGGGAACCCCTCCATCAACCAGGTGCGCCCGTCGGCCTCGACCCGTTCGGCGCGGCAGCACACGATGTCCGCGCCGGTCTCCTCGGCGACGCCCAGCAGCCGGGTCACCAGATCGGGTGCCCACTCGTCGTCGACGTCGCAGAACCAGACGTAGCGTCCCCTGGCGTACTCGACGCCTTTGTCCCGGGCCGCCGCCGCCCCGACCGGCTCGGCGATGCGGACCAGCCGCCGGTCGGGCCGGTCCCGGCAGAACTCGGCGAGCAGCTCCGTGCCGCCGTCGGTCGAACCGTCGTCGACGACGACGATCTCCGGTGCCCCCTGGAGCGCGGCCAGCCGGGGCAGCGCGGCGGGCAGGTAGGCCCGGGCGTCGCGGACCGGCACCACGACGGTCACCGACGGTTCAGGGGGCACGGTTGACCAGGTCCCAGACGAGGTCGTCGACGGGGCTCGCGGTGTCGGTCAGCACGACCACGGCCCGGTCCCCGGCGACGGCGATCATGCTGGAGAACCCGCCGGTGCGGCCGGTCTTCCAGGCGATCGGCCCGTCCTCGCCGGCCCGGATGTACCAGCCGAGTCCGTTGCCGTCGGCGTCGTCGGCCTCCAGCCGGGCGACCGGCCTGCCGTCCTTCACCGCAGCCCTGGTGTCCGCGGTGACCAGCCGCTGGGCGTAGCGGCACATGTCGGCGACCGTGGAGATCCCGGATCCCGAGGGGGCGTAGGCCCCGAGGTTCCACGGTGGGCTGCGTCTGCCCTGGTCGGTGTAGCCGCGTGGCCGGTTGTGGTTCGCGGCGGATCCCAACCCGGTGTCCCGCAGACCGAGCGGTTCGATCAGCCGTTGCCGGAGCAGGGTGGGGTAGTCGGTCTCCGCCGCCGCCGCGAGGGCGTGGCCGAGCAGGGCGATCCCGATGTTGGAGTAGGCGAACCGGCCCCGGGTGGCCAGCGGATCCCGCCGGGCACGGTCGAGCACCTCGGCGAGGTCGACGTCGTGCACGGTGTCGCCGCGTACCTCCTCCACCCACCAGCGGCGCAGGGTGTCGTCCCGGTCGTCGTCGCCCCACTCACCCAGCCCGGAGCGGTGGGTGGCCAGATCCTGCAGGGTGACGTCGGCGACGGGTCCCTCGCCGAGGTCCAGCAGGTCACCGACGGGGGTGTCGAGGCGTACCTCCTCGCGGGCGACCGAGTCGGCCAGCAGTTCCCCGGTGAAGGTCTTGGTCAGGGAGGCGATCTCGTAGCGGCGGCGTTCGTCGGACCCGAAGTGGGCGTAGCGCACCTGGTCGTCGGTGACGTAGCAGACCGAGGCCGAGTGGCGTACGCCGGTCAACAGCCGGGCCGACCGGTCCAGCAACGCCTCGTCGCCGGTGCGTCGCTCCGACAGGGTCGGCTTCCACCGTCCGGCGAGGGCCCCACCCGCGGCCACCGCGATCGTCACCAGCACCGCCACGACGGTGACCAGGGCGCGCCTCACGACATCACCCCCAGTCGCAACGTGAGCAGGACCAGCCCGGCCAACCCGACGACGACGAACAGCGCCGTCAGGTACGGGCGTGAGGTCGCCAGGTCGGTCGTCCGGGCCAGGGCGCCGCGCCGCTCCCGGAGCAGGACCGACCCGGCGTACACGGCGAGCGCCGTGGCAACGGCTGCACCGGCCACCGGGCCGATCACCATCTGTAGTGGGCTCATCGGGGCCTCCGCTCGGTGGGCGGGTCGGTGCGCGCGAGCACGGTCACGTGGTCGGACCGTTCGATCACGCGGTAGCGCCCGGTGGTGACCAGTTGCCTGGCGACCGTGTCGAACCAGGTGGGCAGCGCCCCGTTGACGATGTGCTCGTAGCGTTGCCGGGACTGGGTGAGGACCACGTAGTCCGGTTCGGCACGTAGCAGCCGCTGGAATGCCGTGCCCTCCCCGGCGGTGATGTCCACCGGCCAGACCTCACCGACCCGTGTCGCGCGCAGCGTCCCGTCGGTGAACAGCGGCCAGATGGTGCTGCCGGTCGGCGCCGAGTCCAGGACCCGGGAGGCGGTCGCCACCACGTCGGCGGGATTGCGTTCGAAGGCGGTGTTCGCGCCGCGTACGGCGGTCAGGCCCAGGCCCGCCAGTCCGAGTCCGACGGCGAGCCCGGCGGTGGCCCACCACCGCCTCGACCGCACCAGTACGCCGAGGGCGACCGCGGCGAGTACGGCGAGCAGGGGCAGCGCGTAGAGGAACACCCGTAGCACCACCTCACCGCCGTAGGGCTGGGCGACGACGAGGACCCCGGGCGCGGCGACGACGGCGGCGGTGGCGGACATCGGGAACAGCCGTCTGCTGGCCAGCCAGCCGACGAATCCGGCCAGCGCGAACAGCGCGGACCAGCCGATTCTCAGCCGCTGCATGGCCTGGTAGGAGCCGTCACCGCGGACCCGCTCGGTCACTCCGCTGCTCACCGCCTGTTCGACCTGCCCGAACCCGTTGATCAGGACCGACAGGTGCCCCGTCCACCAGTCGGTGGCACCGAAGGCGAACCAGGCGGCGAAGAGCACACCGACGGCGAACCACAGGGTGCGCGAGCGGATCGTGCCGGTCAGCGCCAACAGCGCCAGTGCGACGATCAGCGCGACCGGGGTGAGTTGGTGGGTGACCACCAGGGCGGTCGTGAGCACCAGCAGCGTGACCTCGATGGCCACCACCCTGCCCGCGGACATCCCCACGGGTCGGCCGGGGGTCCGTCGTACCGTCGCCCACATCCGGGCCAGGGGACCGCCGGTCACCCGGGGCACCGGGGCGTGGGAGGTCTGCCAGAAGAGCACGGCGAGGACGACCAGGAAGAACAGCAGCGCCACCGACTGCGGGGAGAAGTAGTCCTGCTGGACCCAGTTGCCGCAGGCGAAGAGCAGCACACCGGCGCAGGCCAGCCTGCGGTCGCGGGTGACGGCCAGCCCGATGACGTACACCGGGGCGATGTAGAGGCTACCGAGCACGGCGGGGTAGGCCAGCAGTAGCGGGGCGGCGTCGTCGAGCCCGGCCCAGCCGGTGAGCGCGGCGGCCGCCGTGAAGAAGCCCGGCCAGCTGAACCGGGCGTCCGTCGCGGTGAGTAGCACCCCCGAGCGGGCAATGGCGTCGGCGAACCCCACGTGGACGTACCCGGTGCCCACGACGGCTCCGCCGTCGGCGAAGGAGACGAAGGTGGTGGTCATGGTGATCGTGAGGACCGCGCAGACGGCCAGCGTGGCCGTCCGTCCCCGGTGCAGGGCGCCGGCGGCTACGGCCAGGACCACCAGGACGGCGACGACGTACTGCCAGGGCAGGGCCTGGATCAGGCCGAGGGCGCCCGCCGCGTCGAGGTCGACGACCCGCACCGCCCAGATCCACATCACGGTGGCGCCGGCCAGGGCCGAGCATCGCAGGAGCGCGAACACCACCGCCGCCCGGTCGACGGGAGTACGCGACGGTAGGGGCGGGGTCGGGCAGGCGCCCCAGGCGGGCACCGTCGTCGCGGCGGTCGCCACCGCCAGCATCGAGGCCGCGACCGATGGACTCCAGGTCACGGTCAGGGTCTGGGTGAGGGTGATCAGCACGATCGCGGCGACCGACAGCGCGGGCGCGGCCGCCACCCACATCGGTCGACTCCTGCCGAACAGCAGGATCGCCACGGGAACACCCGGACTGGTCAGCGCGAACAGCACCGCGAGGACCTCCCGGCCGGGCAGCGGGATCCGCCACCAGACCAGGATCGGCACGATCAGGGCCAGCGCCGCCGTCGCCACGAGCGCCCCGCGCTCGACCCGTCCGTCCGGGGTCTCGTCGACGATGGTGGTGGGCGTCGGGTGCAGGGCCTGCGTGGTCACCGACCCCCTCCCACCAGGGCGTCGCGTGCCGCCGCGGCGACGAACAGCACCGGGCCGGTGAGGTAACCCAGGCGTTCGGCGCGGTCGAGCGCCCGGGGGTAGCCGGGGTCCTTGCGGATGTTCTTCCTGGAGGTCGGGCTGAGCAGCATCGCCGCGGCCGTGGGCAGCCGGCGGACGATCCGCGTGAACGCGACCGGGCTGGACAGCGCGTACCGGGTGACGCTCGCCGCCATCCCGGTGCCGTACCCGTACATCTGGGTGCGCAGCGCGGTGAGGGTGGGCCGGTGGTGGTGATGGACGACGGCCGTCGGTTCGTACCGCAGGCCGTGCCCGGCGAGCACGACCCGCCGGAACATGTCCAGGTCCTCGCCGCCCCGGGTCGGTGCCCCCGCTCCGAGGGTGGCGGCGAACCCGCCGGTGCGCAGCAGGAACGACCGCAGGAACGCCATGTTGTTCCCCGATCCGAACTCGCCGGCCGCGTAGGGGTAGAGCGGGCCGCGCGGGCCGGCGTCCGCGCCCGGGTCCGGTTCGTGTCCGGGCCGCCACACCAGGGGCTGTGCCCCCTTGTCGAAGCCCGCGCCGGCTTCGAACCAGCGTTGCGGGTCGGTGTCGGTCGCGGCGGCCAGCACCCGGCCGGTGACACAGACGACGTCGTCGTCCGGCGGGGCGAAGCCGCCGGTCAGGACCCGTGCCCAGGTGGGGGCGGCGATGGCGTCGTCGTCGGTGAAGGCGACCACCTGCGCGCGGGCGGCCCGCACGCCCCGGTTGCGTGCCTGCGACAGGCCACGCCGGGGTTCTTCGACGATACGGAGCCGCTCGTCGTGCAGCCCGGCGAGCACCCGGCGGGTCGCACCGGAGCGGGGATCGTTGTCGACGACCAGGATCTCGATGTCGGGAAGATCCTGGGCGGTCAGGGCCTCGACGCTGTCGCGCAGGTGCGGGCTGGTGCCCAGGGTGCACAGCACGATGCTGACGGCGGGTAGCCCGCCGGGGGTGCCGCCAGTTTCGGGGCGAACCTGGGGTGCCGACCCGCCCCGGCGAGGGGTGAAGCCCGTCAGGTAGCCCAGCCCGGCGCAGGCCAGGCCCGCCATGCTGAGGCCCAACCGGGCGCCGGCTGCGCGCTCGCCGCGCAGGAACCGGAGGGCGTCGCGGCGCCAACCCCGGGTGAGGCTGCCGGCCACGTGGGCGCGCTCCGCCGAGAGGGCGGAGCGACCGACCAGCCGGACCAGTTGGGCCTTGGACCGCCCCTCGTGGAAGCAGCGTCGCACCAGGTACGTCGGACGTTGCCGTGCTGGTGGCACGAGGTGGTCCACCCGCAGTCGGGTGTCCCGCACGATCCGGGCCTCTGGCCGTGCGGCGGCGAACCGGATGGCGAGTTCGGTCTCCTCGCAGCCGACCGGGTGCTCGCCGCGGCGGCCGATCCCCTCGGTGAAGAGCCCGACCTGGTCGAACACTCGGCGTCGGACGGCCATGCAGGCCCCGATGGGGTTGCGGATCCGGGCGCCGTCGTCGGGCAGACCGGGGTAGTCGCATCCGACGACCCAGCCGTACTCGGGGGGGAACCACGGGGGCGTCGTGGTGCGGTCGGCCCAGTCGGCGTCCACGGCCCCGCCCACCATGTCGGTGTCGGGCTGGGAGAAGCGTTCCCGGACGGCCGTGGCCCAGCCCGGCCGGGGGACGGCGTCGTCGTCGAAGAAGACCAGGACCTCCTCGGTGCCCGCCTCGACGCCGGTGTTGCGGGCCCCGGAGAGTCCGGGGGCGTGGGTGTTGCCCAGGACGGTGACGGCCCCGGGTGCCGGTCGGCCCCACGTGCTCAGCCGGGCGGCGAGTGTGGGGTTGTGGTCGACCACGATGTGCAGCCGGTCGGCCGGGCCGAGTTCGGCGCGGACCGCGTCGACGAGCCGGCGTAGCCCTGTCTCCCTGCGCTGGGTGTAGGTGCAGACGACGACGCCGAGGGAGACGGGATTGCGGACGTTCATCCGGTGGGTCGCTCCTGAAGGGCTGGTTCGGGCTCCGGCTGGGGGGTGCGGAGCGGAAGGCCGGTGGGCGGCCGTCGCCGTTCCCGTAGGAGGGTACGCAGGACGCGTTTGCCGTCGCGCCACGCGTTGAGGTTGCTGACACCGTGGACCCGGCGGCGCTCGTGGCTGGGAATCTCGGCCACGACGATCCCCGCCCGCGCGACCCGGCAGTTGATCAGGGTCTCGACCTCGAAGCCCTCGCCCCACCGCATCGGACCACGGCTCGACCCGGGTGACGGGAGGTCGAGCACCGGCAGGACCTCGCGGCGGAAGGCGTTGAAGCCGTAGCACAGGTCGGAGTAGCGGGTGCCGAACAGCAGGTTGGTGAGTCTGGTCAGCCCCCAGTTGCCCAGGGAACGCAGGACGGTGATGTCGTCACTGCCGCCGCCCCGGGAGCGGGTGCCCTTGGCGAAGTCCGCACCCCGGACGATCGCGTCGACGAAGGCGGGGATCTCGGCGCTGTCGGCGGAGCCGTCGGCGTCGAACATGACGATGATGTCGCCGGTGGCGGCGGCGAAGCCGCAGGCCAGGGCGTTGCCCTTGCCGTAGCGGTTCTGTTCGACGACGGTCGCGTCCGGCCGGATGCGGTGGAGCAGCTCGCTGGTGCGCCGGTACCGGACGCCCTCGACCACGACGAGCTCGTACTCGGGGGGCACCCCGGGGATGACCTCCTCCAGGTTGTCGGCCTCGTCGAGGGAGGGAACGATCACGGAGACCCGGGGGGTGCCGGGTGTCGCCGCGGTCATGTCCGCACCTGGCCGACGCGGGTCTCTTGGACCGTCGCGCACGGGCTCGGCCCGCTCACGGCGACGGAGCCGTCCGTCTCACTCTCGACCACCACGCAAGACACCAAGGCCGATCGCCTCCCCACGTTCCCGTTCGGCGCACCGAACACTACATGATGTAGAAATAAGGGCATCGAGTGTGCTCGACGCCGAACGGCTGCATCCGGCCGGTGCCCGCCACGACCGGGACGCACCGCCGCCACCCGCCGCCACAGCCCGGCCAGAGCAGACACCCTCACTGCCGGGCCGCCGTGACCAGGTGCGGGCGGCCGGTCAACGGATGCGGGACGATCGCGCTACGCACCCCGAACACCTCGTCCACCCGGTCGGCGGTGAGCACCTCCCCGGGAGACCCCGAGGCGATCACCGCACCCTGGTGAAGCAGGACCACCCGGTCGCAGTGCGCGACCGCCTCGTCCAGGTCACCCACCGCGAGCACGGTGGTCACCCCCGCCGAGCGGAGCAGGTCGAACAACTCCAGCCGGGCGCGCACGTCCAGATGACTGCCCGGCTCGTCGAGCAGCAGCACCGGCGCCCGTTGGGCCAGGGCCCGGGCCAGCACCACCCGCTGACGTTCACCCCCGGACAACCCGCCGACGAGCCGGTCCGCCGCCCAGAGCATGCCTACCGCCGACAGAGCCGAGCGGACGATGCCCGGGTCCGCCACCCCCCGGGTCAGGAAGCCCCGGTACGGGTACCGGCCCATCTCGACGCACTCCGCCGCGGACAACCCGTCGCACTCACCGGCGTGCTGTGCGGCCACCGCGACCCGACGTTCCACCGCCCGCGCGCCCACGCGCCACACGTCCTCGGCCCCCACGAACACGCTTCCCGAGGTCGGCCGCACCGCGCGCGAGACACAGCGCAACAGGGTGCTCTTGCCGGAGCCGTTCGGACCGACCAGGCCCGTCACCGTCCCCGGTTCCGCGACGAAACCCGCGTCGCCGACCAGCCGGGCCCCGTCGACCGTGACGGTCACCGACCGGACCTCCACCCTCACCGCGCCCCCCGGGTCCGGCGCCGCAGCACCGCGCAGAACAGGGGCGCCCCCAGCAGTGCGGTCACGGCCCCCACCGGCACATCCGCCACGGGACCCACCCACCGACTCACCTGGTCGGCCACCACCAGCACCACCGCGCCCACCAGCAGCGCGACCGGGATCGTCCTGCCGTGGTCCGCCCCGACCAGCCACCCGGCGGCGTGTGCCGCCAGCAGGCCGACGAAACCGACCCCACCGACGCTGCTGACCGCGGCGGCGGTGAGCACCGCCGCCGCCACCAGGAGCAGCACACGCACCCGGGTCGCCGAGACCCGAAACGCCCCGCTGCCGGGCTCCGAGGCCACCGCGTTCATCGCCCGCGTCTGGGTCGTCAGCACCACCGCGCACAGCACGACCGCCGACAGGGGCACCACCGGGGCTCCCCACGGTCCGCCGGCCCCCGACCCCCACAGCCAGAACACCAGACCCGGCGAACGCGACGGCGCCACGGCCGGATGCGCGACGGCCACCAGGGCCAACCCCGCGTACGTGACCCCCAGCCCGGCCAACAGCACCCCGGTCGCCGGCCGGGCGTGAGCGAGGGCCAGGACGACGAGCAGGCTCACCAGCGCGCCGGTGAACGCCGAGCCGGAGACCACGACGGCACTCGTCGCGCCCATGGCCAGGGCCAGCACCGCCCCGACGGCCGCCCCGGCGGACACCCCCACCACCTGCGCGTCGGCGAGGGCATCACGCAACAGCGAGCGGAGACACATCCCCGCCAGCCCGAGCCCGGCACCGGCCACCGCCGCCGTGACGACCCTGACCACGCCCCCACCCGTGGCTGCCACCGCCCCGTGCGGCGCCTGCTCGCCCGTGAACAGACCGGCGAAGGCGGCAACGGCCGCACCCGCCGACACCCCATCCAGGCCGATCACCACCCCGAGCGCGGCCAGCAGCGACCCCACCGCGCCGACGAGGACCAACGGGTACGGCGGTCGCGGGCGGCTATCCGGGTAGGACATCGATCACCCCCGGTGCCCCCACCGGTTCGTCCGGACGGCGCCGGGGGCTCCGTGCCGGAACACACCCGACGTCGTCACGGAGTGTGAGGCGAGGCTGCCCTGGGGTCGAGCCGCCGGACGCACAGCGTCCAGAGCCGGGATGACACCCGGCGCACGGGTGACGGTGAGACAACCTCATGATCGGGAAGTCGGTGAGGAGTCGTTGAAAGTTCCACCACAGGTGGGAACTCACCCTGCTCAGAGGCCGACCATTGGACCGTGCGTAGATCCTCTGTCATCGCGGGCATCGGTGGGTACACACCCGACCAGGTGATCACCAATGCCGACCTGTGCCGCCGCTTCGACACCACGCAGGAGTGGATCGTCAGCCGTACCGGCATCTCGACGCGCTACCGGGTGGCCCCCGGGCAGTCGACCTCGGACCTCGCGGTCGCCGCAGCGCAGGCCGCGCTCGAATCCGCCGTTGACCTGGGCGGACCGGCGGTGGACCTGGTGATCCTGGCCACCACGACCCCGGATCGGCCGTGCCCGGCGACCGCCCCGCTCGTCGCCGCCCGGTTGGGACTGGACACGATCCCGGCCTTCGACCTCTCCGCCGTATGCTCCGGGTTCGTCTATGCACTCTCCGTAGCCGACGGGATGATCGCGGCCGGCACCGCCCGCCGGGTGCTCGTCATCGGCGCCGACGCCTTCACCACGATCCTGAACCCGGGCGACCGGGCCACCGCGACCGTCTTCGGCGACGGAGCGGGCGCCATGGTGCTGCGGGCGGGCGAGGCCGGGGAGCCCGGCGCGCTGCTCGGCTTCGACCTCGGCGCCGACGGAAACCAGGCAGACCTGATCACCGTGGCGGCGGGCGGCTCTGCCCGACCCGATCCTAGGGAAGCCGACGAGGCCGACCGCTGGTTCGCCATGCGTGGTCAGGCGGTCTACCGGCACGCAGTACTCCGGATGACGGAGACCGCCCGGGCGGCCATGGCGGTGGCCGGCTGGCAACCCAACGAGGTCGACCGGCTGGTCGCCCACCAGGCCAACGCCCGCATTCTGACCACGGTCGGTGCCGAACTGGAGATTCCGCCGGACAGGGTCTATTCCAACATCACGAACGTAGGTAACACTGTCGCGGCGTCGGTTCCCCTCGCGTTGGCCGACGCGGCCGCAGCCGGCGTCCTGCGCCGGGGTGACCGGGTGCTCGTCAGCGCTTTCGGTGGCGGGACGACGTGGGGAGCGGCGGCGTTCACCTGGCCCGAGCTGGCTGTCGCTGCCCGAACGAAAGGAGACCTGCCGTGACCGAGGAACAGATCCGCGCTCTGGTGCGTGACTTCGCCGAGAACCTCAACCCCGGTGAACCGATCACCCCGCTCAAGCCAGAGTACACCTTCGATGAGATCGGCGTGGACTCGATGAGCTTCGTCGATCTCCTGTTCCTGCTCGAACGGGAACACGGGATCGAGATTCCGGACGACGACCTACCCGAGATCACGACCGTCGGCGACCTCGTCGCCCACGTCACCGCTCGCTGAACCGACAAGGAACCACCATGAAGATGAGCCAGCAGGAGGGCCTCGGCGTCATCGTCGAGGGCTTCGACCCCACCTCCGACGAGGACGTCCGGCAGATCCGGAGCGCGGTCTACCGCGACAAGATCGTGGTCCTCAAGGGGCAGGACCTCGACCCCCGCGAATTCCTCGCCCTGGGCAGCCGGTTCGGCGAACCCGCCACCTACTACGAGCCGATCTACCACCACCCCGAGGTGCCCGAGGTGTTCGTCTCCTCCAACGTCTCCGACGGGGAGAAGCAGATCGGGGTCCCGAAGACCGGCAAGTTCTGGCACTCCGACTACCAGTTCATGCCCCGACCCTTCGACATCACCTTCATCTACCCGCAGGTGGTACCGACCAGGAACCGGGGCACCTACTTCATCGACCTCTGCAAGGCGTACGAGACCCTGCCGGAGGAGCTGAAACTGGCGGTCAAGGGCACCATGGCCACCCACAGTGTCCGCCGCTACTTCAAGATCCGCCCCAGTGACGTGTACCGGCCTCTGTCCGAGATCATCGACGAGGTCGACGCCAAGACCCCACCGGTCGACTTCCCCACGGCGTACCCGCACCGGCACACCGACGAGACCATCCTCTACATCAGCGCGGGCTTCACCCAGTCCGTCACCGACGCCGAGGGCGTCTCCCGTCCGGACCTGCTGCAGGCCCTGCTGGAGCACACCGGTCAACTCGACGAGAGCTGCACCCATCCGGCGATCCACCTGCAGTCCTTCGAGAAGGGCGACATCCTGGTCTGGGACAACTGGAGCATGGTGCACCGGGCCCTGCACACCACCACCCCCGAGCCGACTGTCTCCTACCGGGTAACGGTGTACGACGAGCCCCAGTCCGCGCAGTGAGCGCGCTCGTCGCCACCGACCTGCTCACCGAGGTGTTGTCCTGCTACAAGCCGCACTGCCGGTACCTGCTCGGCGCCACCGTCGGGGAACGACACCTCACCGGTCGGTTCGCGATCCCCAGCTCGTGCTACATCGACGACACCGGGCACCTGAACGCCGTCGAGGTTTCCATCTGCTACAACCAGATGCTCTACACCACGCTGGCCATGGCGGTCCGGGACCGCACCGAACCGGCGCTGGCCGACTGGAGTATGGACGACTACTGGCGGCGCCGACTTCCCGACATCCTCGTCGTCCGAAGCGCCCACGACTTCCGCAGACCGATCGACCCCCGGTCCTTCGTCGGGGAACTGACCCTCGAACGGGTCACCGCCCGCCGGCTCTGGGCCGACCGGCCACCCCTGGTCTCGATCGACACCACCTTCCGGTTCGCCGACGACTGGGGCGGACTGGCCATCGGAAGCGTCCGGGTGGCCATCAGCTCGGAGGCTGAGGCCGACCAGGCAGGGTGATCCCGGCGCCGAACCCCTCTCCGCCGGGGGCATCGACGCACATCGCGAACCTCGGGCCGCATTCTCGCGGCCCGAGGTCCGGGCTCAGGTGAGCAGGGTCCGCCAGTAGAACCAGAACTGCTCACCGACCAGGGCTGCGATGACCAGGAACCAGAGCAGCAGCCCGACGGTGTGGTACCGGACGAGCCCGGTCACGGCCCCCCGCAGGACCGCCGGGGTGGGCAGGTGGCGGTGGTGCAGGTTGTGCAGGGTGAGGTACCAGAAGATGACGATGGTGACCACCCACACGACCATGCAGTACGGGCAGAGGGCCCCGATCCGGTAGAGGCTCTGGTAGATCAGCCAGTGCACGAAGACCACCCCGAAGGTGGCCCCGGCCTGGAGACCCAGCCAGAACCAGCGGGGCAGCCGGGCCCCGGTGAGGGCCGCCACCCCGATGGTGGTCACCACGCTGAACCCGACCACCCCGATCAGGGGGTTGGGGAACCCGAACACGGCGGCCTGGGAGGTGGTCATCACCGAACCGCAGGACAGGATCGGGTTGATGCTGCACGTGGGCCGGTAGGTGGGGTCGACGAGCAGGTTGAAACGTTCGATGATCAGGGTCAGGGCGGCCAGGGCGCCGATCCCCCCGCCGAGGGTGAGGACCCAGCCGAGGACCCGAGCGGCGAAGGGCACCTCCGGGGCAACCATCCGGGCTGGTACCGCGGTCAGAGGCTGACTCATCCGGCCAGGGCCGCGTCCACGGCCGCCTTCAGCCCGGCGTAGGTGGGCTCCCCGTCGAAGCGCTCCCCGTTGAGGAAGAAGGTCGGGGTACCGCCGACCCCGGCGGCGCTGCCGTCACTCTTGTCCCGGTTGATCCGGTCGGTGAGGGCCGGGTCGGTGAGGTCGGTGCGGTACCTGGCCAGGTCCAGGCCGATCTCCTGGGCGTAGCCCTCGAAGAGTGCGCTCTGGTCCTGCTGCTGGCCGCCCCACGCGGCCTGGTTCTCGAAGAGGGCGACGTACATCTCCTCGAACTTGTCCTGGCGGGCGGCGGCCTCGGCGGCGCGGGCGGCGTTCTCGGCGTTGCGGTGGTTGGGCAGGGGGAAGTTGCGGACCACGTAGGTGATCTGTCCGTCGTACTCGGCGCGGAGCTGCTCCACTCCGGGGAAGGCCTGGGCGCAGGCGGGGCACTCGTAGTCCAGGAACTCCACGAGGGTGACCCGGCCGTCGGCGGCGGTGGAGAGCCGGTGGCTGTCGGCCCGCAGGATGCGCTCGGCGTCCCCGGTGGTGCCCCGCTGGACGTAGACCAGGAGGGCGGTCAGGCCGACCAGCACCACCGCCAGCAGCCCGACGGTGACCTTGAGGTTCGTGCTGAACCGGGGCTGGGCCATCGCCTTGGCGGCCTTGGACGCCTGCTTGCGAGAGCTGTTCGCCCCGGCCCTCGCGGTGGGGGCCGTTCCCGTCTTGCGACCGGGGCTACTCGTCGTCTTCCTGGACATCGCGGTCATCTCCTGTCGGATCGTCGCTCATCACACTGGTTGTCCGCTTTACTGGGCCTGAATCTTGGTGGTCTGTTCAGGTCCGAACCGTGGTCGACAGCGAGGGCCGTTTCCCGGCGGAGTCGAACCGGAACGTGACACGCCAGGTTCGCCCCGGCTGCAGTTCCGCATGACCGAGGGCGGTGTGCGCGGTGAGGGCCAGCACGGTGAAGGTCACCTGCGCGTCTGCGTGCGAGGTGTCCACGGCGGCTCCGGACCAACCGGTGACCTTCTGCGTCGGGCTGCCCACCCAGCAGAGGTTCACGAAGGTACTCGAATTTTCCCGGCGCAGCCACACCCACAGGGTCTGCCCCTCCGCGCTGATCACCCTCGACTCACGCTTGGGGCAGAAGGGGCGCCCGGAGCGGGAAGTCTGGCCGAACGGAACGAGGACCACGCACACCGCCGTCAGGGTGACAACCGTGAGTGCGGCCAGCAGGGGCAGGCGATGACGACCGTACGGGCGGGGGGCGGGAGCCGCCGGCGTGTTGGGATCCGATCGGGTCGCCACGACGACGAGGTGACCCACCG
Organism: Micromonospora sp. WMMA1923; assembly: GCF_049179195.1. Taxonomy (NCBI): domain Bacteria; kingdom Bacillati; phylum Actinomycetota; class Actinomycetes; order Micromonosporales; family Micromonosporaceae; genus Micromonospora; species Micromonospora sp. WMMA1923. The sequence goes on along the minus strand of NZ_JBMHLZ010000001.1, from coordinate 3,215,361 downwards.
TGGTCCTCTCCGACGAGCCGTGGTGTAGGAGCCTGAGCCCCCGGGAACCGCTGCGACGCGCCGCATACCGGGTGGCGTTCGTGTCGACCGTGGTCCCTCTGGACGTCCCGGGCGCTCTCGCCGGTCGCGGGGTGGGCCGGCAGGGACGGCTGACCTGATCGTCGGATTCGTCGTGCGCCAGGTCCTCCTGGTTGACGAGGCTGTGCTCCCCGTCGGACCCGGGCGAGGACTGGAGCCGCCCCCGGCGGCTACCGAGAACAACGGCGGCCGCCGCCATGATCAGCCACCAGACCGGGTCGGTCACCGCTTCTCCACCTTTCGGTACTCGACGACGTGTCCCGGAGCCGACCACCGGTGGCCGGTGAGCCGACTCGGAAGGGCGTCGCTCTGCATAGGTCGGCAGGGCGGCGCTTCCGGTTCCTCGTCTGTTCCTCGAGATCCGACGTTCAGGGCGAGTCGACATCGTTTACTACCGGAAGTAGTATGTGGTGGCGGTGTCGGAACCTCACAGGTTCCGTGCCCGACTACTCCTGACGTGACATGTGAGGGGTGGCGCGAAGTACTGTCCGCGCAGATGGATGGCGAGGCGACGCCGGTCGAGCGAACGCCGGCCACAGCTCACCTCGTGCTGTGTTCCGACTGCCAGCGGTGGCTGGATCAGGCCACCGAGATAACCCGCAGGGTTCGCGTGTACGCCGCGCTCACTCGGGCCGAGATCATGCATAGACGTCGCCCGAGGGTCAGACGACCCCGGCTGTCGACCTCGCAGAGGCCCTGGCTCTGACGCGACTCTGGGCGAGCCCGGGCGGTCACGACGGGGTCTACCCGGTTCGGACCCGTGCCGTGCGACGGTGGTGCCCCGCAGGCCGGCGTCAGGTGTTGCCGCGACCGCTGGCGGTGACGTCGCGATCGAAGCGCCCGACCTCGTCGTCGTCCGGGGTGCCGTTGGTTACCCGGTTCCTCCCCCGGCTGGCATGATCGACCGGTGCACCAGGGCCACCGTGGCGGACGACGGTATCGTGCCCTACCGAGGCCGGATGGGCGAGGTCGGGTGGCGTCGTCTCCCGTCGACCCCACCCGAGCAGCAGCAAGGCCAGCAGTACCAGCATGCAGGCCTCGCCGATCGCCAGAGCCAGGTAACCGCCGAGGCGCTGGTCGGCGGTGAAGTCGGTTGCCCAGGGCAGGTCGAGCGCGGTGTACATGTTCCCGCTCGAGAATCCGTTGCCGATGATGCGGTCGCTGTTGACGACGACCGTGGCGAAGACCACACAGACCGGCATCGCGGTCATCAGGGCACCGAGGCGAGCGAAGGCCGGGGTGGGGCGTGGCAACGGATCCGGCCCGGCCACGAGCCACGCGAAGGCGAATCCGATGACCATGAAGCAACCGTGCACCAGGATGTGCGCCCAGTGGTAGCGGATGCTGAGGCCGAACAGGTCGGTGAAGAAGAGCAGGAACGGGGCCCCGCTGAAGATCAGCGTGCCTGTCAGCGGGTGCGTGAGCAGCCGGGTCGGCGCGGCGGTCCGCAGCGATTCGGTCCACTCGCGTGGACCCGGCAGTTGGTCACCACGAGCGGCCGGTAGGGCCAGTGCGGCAAGGGTGAAGGGCGCGCCCGACACCAACAACAGTGGTACGAGCATGCCCGTGAGCATGTGCAACACCGTCTGGGCACTGAACATCGCCGGCGCGTACCGGCCGAGCCCGGAAGAGGTGCCGACCAGCAGCAGAGCACAGCCGGTGCACCAGGCGACGGTACGGGCGGCGGGCCATCGGGCTCCGCCCGAACGGAGTCGACGTACACCGAGGAGGTAACAGCCGGCCAGCACCACGGCGAGCGGAGCGAAGATGATCTGGACCCGCCAGTTCGTGACCACGACGGTCGCGGTCAGCGGTTCGGTCAGGTCGTAGCCGATCAGGGTCTCGTGCTCCGTCGGTCGACCGGCGAGGAACTTCGGCGCGGGAATCCGGGTCAGGGCGACCGAGAGCCCGTAGGCACCCACGAGAAGGAGTGACTCGGCGGCGATCAGCCGCAGCAGCGGGCGTGTTCCACCGGACCGGCCCACCCTGATGCTGAGCCACGCCATCACCACCACGAGGAGAACCACCACCACCGCCTTGGCGCCGAGGAGGATCCCGTACCCGGTGGTGAGCAGGGTGCCCCCGGGGGCCAGCAGTACGGCGTCGACCAGCCCCGAGACGGCGACCAGCACGGCACAGGCCACAGCGAGGCGGCGGTAACGACGCCACACGTAGGCGTCACGACCGTTGCCGCGGGCACGCAGCACCGCGACCAGGGTGCCGAGCCAGACGGCTGCCGCGGTGACGTGGACGATGATGGCGGCCGTGGTCAGGTCGTGGTTCTCCTGCGACGCGGAGTGCCCCACCGTGTGTGGCGCCGCCAGGCCGACGAACGTCACCAGGATGAGGCCGGCACCCGTGCGCCACTGCAGGGTCCGCCGACACCCCACCGCGACGGCCCCCGCGCACAGGGCCGAGACGAGCCAGGCCCGCGGGGCGCCGAGGGCGTCGACAAGGGTGACGAACGCGGCGGGATCAACGGCGCGTCGAAGGGGGACCCCCGCCTTGTCGGCGGCGTCCAGTGGTGCCATGGCCAGCGCGGCCAGGAACCACACCAGCGCCGACCTCGCTGCGGTGCGCAGGGCGGCGTAGCCGATCGGCGCGACGACGCCGGTCGCCTGTGGCCGGGTGAGGAACGTGGCGAAGACGAGGGCGCCCACGCACACAGTGGCACCGGCGTTCGCCACCAGCCGGACAATGGGAGTCGCGGTCCGCACCACTGCGCCCGCGTCGCCGACCCCGAGGACCGCGTACGGCTGACCGTTCAGTGCGGCCTGGACCCCGAGCCCGATCGCCGCTGCGGCGAGTCCCGCCCCGATCAGCAGCAGCCAGAACCTGCGGGGTACCCGGGCGAGACGAGCGGGAAGGTCGGTGCTGGCCGAGGGCACCGTCGCAGGTTGATCATGATCTCTGGGGGAAACCGCAGCGTGGCGCGACGTGTCCGTCATCCGCTGTTCGCAACCCTTCGCCACGTGATCGAGCATGCCGGCCCATCGAACCCCGGCACCCACCAACGGCGTCAACTGCCGGTCTGCGTGCCACACGGCGTGGTGGAGCATACTGGGCACGACGTGTGTGTCATCGACGGCGGGACTCCATGGAATTCTCGGCACCCACCATCGCCCAGGTGCTCGCCACCTGGAGCATCGAACCTATCACCATGCTGCTGGTGCTCCTGGCCGGTGCACTGTACGGGTGGGGCGTGGTGCGGGTCCGGGCTCGACACCCGAGACGACCGTGGCCGCTGGCCCGGGCCGCCTCTTTCTACGGCGGGCTGGTCGTCATCGTCGTCGCCCTGCAGAGTGCCATCGCCGTCTACGACGACGCGTTCTTCTGGATCCACATGATCCAGCACCTAATGTTGATCATGATAGCGCCGGTTTTGCTCATCCTCGGCCGCCCGTTGATTCTGTCGCTGCACGCCACCCGCAACCCGTGGCACACGAGGATCAAGCGGGTCCTCCGCTCGCGGGTGGTAACCGCCTTGACCTGTCCGCTGGTCGCCGTGCCCGCCTATGCGGGCATCGTCGTGTTCACCCACCTCACCTCGTTCAATACGCTGAGCATCCAGAACCCGGCGGTGGACGCCGCCGAGGAGGTGGCGTACCTGGTGGTCGGGTACCTCTACCTGCTGTCCGGCTTCGGTGACGAGCCGATCCGGTGGCGCCTGTCCCGCCCGATCAAGATGGTGATCATTCTCTTCTCCATGCCGATCGACACGTTCACCGGCGTCGCGTTGATGATGACCACCGCCCCACCCTGGCCCGCCTATGCGGACAACTATCCGGGGTGGGGGCCCGACCTGCTCACCGACGTGCACTGGGGCGGGGCGATCATGTGGGTGGGTGGCGATGCGATCATGATGGTGTTCATCATCATCGCCGCGATTCCCTGGGTGCGCGACATCGGCGGGAGCGGTGGGCGGATCGGGTGGGTCGAGGAGGCGCGCCGGCAGAACGTCGTCCGGTACCAGCAGGCGACGACAGGTGGGGGCGACACCCCGCTGAGCCGGCGGCTGGACGACGACGACGCGGCCCTGGACGCGTACAACGCATGGCTCGCCCGGATGGCGGAGCGCGACGCCTCCCGTGCGTCAGGGCGGGACGGATAGTCCGGACGTCGAGTCAACGGTGGATAACCGATCATCGGCGTATCACTCAGAGTGGTTGGCCGATACTTTGGGTCACTGCCGGTCGGTGGTCAGTGTGGCACCCTGGTGGTGGGTGAAAGTGGCGGCCTTTCACGCGAAGCGAGTACTACGCGCGGTAGTATTCGACGGTCCGAGCATTATTCTTGTGTACAGGCAGTGACCCAGGCGCCAGTACCCATCGACCATTGTCACGGTCGGTCACCGGTCGATGGCGTTCACGTCGGAACCGAGGCAGCGTTGACAACCATCGCGGACGCGTCCGCCACCATCGAACTCAAGGTCACTGGGATGACCTGCGCGGCCTGCGCGAGCAGGGTCGAGCGACAGCTCAACAAGATCGACGGCGTGAATGCCTCGGTGAACTACGCCACCGATCGGGCGACCGTACGCCTGGCCCGACCGGTACCCACCGACGAGTTGATTGCGAGGGTGGAGAAGGCGGGTTACCAGGCGGCACCGTTCGCGCCGACCGGATCGGCCGACACCGAGGACGAATCGGTCGGCGCCCTGTGGCGCCGGCTGGTGGTGGCCCTGCTCGTCGGCGTTCCGCTCGCCGACCTTTCCATCACCCTCATCCTGCTGCCCGGCCTGCGTTTCCCTGGTTGGGAGTGGGTCCTGCTCGGTCTCGCCGTGCCTGTCGTCACCTGGTGCGCCTGGCCGATCCACCGTCGGGCCATCGCCGCCGCCCGGCACCGCACCAGCTCCATGGAGACGTTGGTGTCGTTGGGGGTGGCCTCGGCGACCCTCTGGTCGCTGTACACCATCTTCGTCCACGGTCGCTCGGCGACGTGGGAGTCCAGCGGCTGGGGGCTCCTCTTCCAACCAGAGGGCTCGATCTACCTGGAAGTGGCCGCCGGTGTGGTGATCTTCGTCCTCGCCGGTCGATTCTTCGAGGCCAAGGCGAAACGGGCCGCAGGCGAGGCGCTACGCGCCCTGGCTCGACTGGGCGCGAAGCAGGCCACGGTGCTACGCGACGGTGTCGAGGAGCGGATTCCCGCCGACGCGCTGCGGATCGGTGACCAGTTCGTCGTGCGGCCCGGCGAGATGGTCGCCACGGACGGCGTGGTGCTCAGCGGGAGCAGCTCGATCGACAGCAGCGCGATGACCGGGGAGTCCATCCCAGCCGAGGTCGGACAGGGACAGTCGGTGATCGGTGCCACCACGGTGCTGACCGGCCGCCTGATCGTACGTGCCGTCCGGGTGGGGGCCGACACCCAGTTCGCCCAGCTCGTCCGCATGGTCGAGGCCGCTCAGGCGGAGAAGGCCAAGGTCCAGCGCATCGCCGACCGGGTCTCCGCCGTCTTCGTGCCGTCGGTCATCATGATCTCGCTGCTGACCGGCGTGGGGTGGGCACTCTCCGGCGCGTCCGCCGAACGGATCATCGGCGCTGCGCTCGCGGTGCTGATCATCGCGTGTCCGTGTGCGCTGGGGCTGGCGACCCCCACGGCCCTGCTCGCCGCGTCGGGTCGGGGGGCACAACTCGGGATCTTCATCAAGGGACACCAGGCTCTCGAGTCGGCCCGCGCCATCGACACGGTCGTGCTCGACAAGACCGGAACGGTGACGACCGGTCAGATGACCGTGGCGGACCTGTGGGTCGCCGACGACGTCGACCGGAGTCTCCTGCTGCGGAGGGCGGGCGCCGTGGAGCACGCGGCCGAGCACCTCATTGCTCGGACGATTGCCGACTTCGCCCGTGCGGAGATAGGGGTACTGCCGGAGGTCGACGAATTCCAGGCCATGCCCGGCCTCGGTGCCTGCGGCGTCGTCGACGGACTGCCGGTCCTCGTCGGTTCGATTCGGCTGGCCCGGGCGTCGGGGCTGACCCTGCCCGAGGAGTTCCTGGAACGGAGCGCCACGTGGGAGAACAAGGGGTGTACCTGCGTCGTCGTGGCGGTCGACGGCACCGTCGCCGGCGCTGTGGCCTTGGCCGACACCATCAAGCCGTCCGCTGCCCTCGCGGTCGCCCAGCTACGGGCAGCCGGCCTGCGCACGATTCTGCTCACGGGGGACAACAAGGCGGCTGCTGCGGCCGTCGCGAGGGAGATAGCCGTCGACGAGGTCATCGCCGAGGTGATGCCCGGCGACAAGGCGGTGGTCATCGAGCGACTCCGAGCGTCCGGCCGGGCGGTGGCGATGGTCGGTGACGGTGTGAACGATGCTCCGGCCCTCGCCCGCGCGAATCTCGGCATGGCGATCGCGAACGGAACGGATGTGGCCGTCGGGGCGGCCGACATCATCCTCGTCCGCGACGACCTGCGTACCGTTCCGGCCGCTGTCACCCTGGCTCGCCGTGCCCTGACCACGATTCACAGCAATCTCGGCTGGGCCTTCGGCTACAACGTCGCGGCCATTCCCATCGCGGCCGCCGGTCTGCTCAGCCCGCTGGTGTCGAGCGCCGCGATGGCGCTCTCCTCACTGATCGTGGTCTCCAACAGTCTGCGGCTGCGGAACTTCCAGTTGTCCGAGGCGGGACAACTCCGGCCCGAGCACGGTCAAGGGTCTGCGGTGCACTGAGACAATATTCATCACCGCGGAACCCCACTTGGGGGCGTACTCGACGAATGACTGAGTGCTGCCCTGGGGGAAGGGGAACCCGTGATCGAGGCGCTGTGGGCACGGTGGCTGCTGACGTCGTTGTTCGTCCTTGCCGGTGGGTACTGCCTGGCCCGATGCTGGGTGGACGTGCGGAAACCGACGGTGGACAGGTCGGTCAGTACCTGGATCTCGGATGTGGCACACGTCGCGATGAGTGTGTCGATGGTCGCCATGACATGGTGGGGCACCGGGTGGGACGCGCTGGGCCTCCAGGCGGCGCTGTTCGTCCTGCTGTGTGGATGGTTCACGCTCAGGGCGGTCGGACTCTCCGGAGCCGCCTCGGGTAGCGGGAGCCTGCGCAGGACCACTATTTACGAGGCGGTGGCGATGGGTGCAATGGCCTGGATGCTGCTGCGCATGAACGCCGAACCTCACCACCACCAGGCGGCCAATGTGACGAGCGGTGACACGGCCGGGAACCTGTTACCGACCATCGTGACGCTTGTTCTGGTTTTGCTCCTCGGGCTGGCCGCGGGGGGCTGGTTCATACGGTTGTTTACCGCCATGTCGGGAGCGACCACTCGTCAGGTGTTCGGTCCAGCTGGCGCGTCCGGGTGCCATCTGCTGATGTCGATCGGTATGGTCATCAGCGCCGCTGCTCTCCTCTGATCGTGGCCGGCGGCCTGTGCCGCGTTGCCTGCCGGCTCGAGCGGGTTCTCCTGCCCAGCCTCATCCGTAGCTGACCCAGCACCCCGAGTTCTTGATCTTGGTCGTGCGGCGTAGATGGAGCGGTGGCGCCGGATGGACGCGACGGGCGGTGGTCTGGGGGCGTCGTCGGTCAGTTTTGCCGATATTGCAAGTTAATTTGCCCGGGGGCGGTGATCCGTGCCGCGCGAGTACGACCCGATCGTGCGTCGGCACGTCGAGTTCAAGGAGGCCCGCTGATGGCCAAGAAGAGCCTTGTCAACCGGCAGGCGCGCCGGGGTGCGGGCGGAGCTGAAGTGGGTGGTCGCCCATCCGGACACCGACCCGGGTGTACGCGCCGAGGCGGTCCGCCTGCTCAGCCGGCTGCCCCGGGATTCGAGCCCGGTGCGGCTGCGGTCACGGGACCAGATCGACGGCCGCCCACCCGGGGTGCCGACCCGGTTCGTGCTGTCCCGGGTGCGGTTCCGCGAGCTGGTCCTGCGCGGCGAGCTGCCCGGAAGTACGTAAGGTGTCCTGGTGAGCCCACCCCAGGTACCACCGCGCATGGGCGGGGGAGATGGAGAGTGACAGGAGGGCTCGCGGGGTCGCGGCCCTGAAGGCAGCCGGGGCGGTGGTGGTCGCCGGCATGGTGCTGGCGACCACCACCGCGCCGGCGGCTGCGAACAGCCGGCCTTGCCGGATCCTCGCGACCCGCGATCGTGACCTTTCGGGGTGCGTCAGCAGGCTGCTCCTATGGCTTCAGTCGACGTCGACGGTGCCTGCATGGTGGGCCGCCACCGCGACAGGCGCAGGCTGTTCAGGACGACGAGCAGGCTGGAACAGGCCATCGCGGCTGCGGCGAGCATGGGGTTGACCAGGCCGATCCCCGCCAGCGGGATCATCAGTATGTTGTAGGCGAAGGCCCAGAAGAGATTAACCTTGATGGTGCGCAGAGTGGCCCGGGCCAGGGCGAGCGCGTCGACAGCCGCAGTCAGGTCGACCGTGCCCGCGTTGGCGCGTACCAGTGTCACGTCACTGGCCTCGATCGCGATGTCGCTGCCGGTGGCTACGGCGATGCCCAGATCGGCCTCGGACAACGCGGCGGCGTCGTTGACGCCGTCGCCGATCATCGCCACAGTGTGCCCGGCATCGCGTAGTCGGCGGATGGTGGCGGCCTTGACCTCGGGGGTAACCCCAGCGATGACCTCGATCGACCCGATCTGCTTCGCGATCGCCTCGGCGGCGGCAGGGGTGTCCCCGGTAAGCAGGACGGGGCGCAGGCCCAATGCCCGCAGCCGGGCAACCGCCGGTACCGCGGTGTCCCTCAGACTGTCGGACACGCCGATCCAGCCCAGCCATCGCCCGTCGCGGGCGACGTGGACGACGGTGTCCGTCACCCCCGTCGGCGTGTCCACGCTGACGCCCGCATCGGCCAGATGAAGGGTGTTGCCGACCACGATCCGCGTGCCGTCCACCACTCCGCTGGCACCCCGGCCTGGTACGACACGGAAGTCGGCCACGGTCGGGACGGCGGCGCCACCGTGCTGTCCGGCGGCGATAACGACGGCCTGGGCGACCGGATGCTCGGCGTACGTCTCCACGGCGGACGCGGCTCGGAGGACCTCGTCGCGGCTGACACCGTCGACCGGATGGACGTCGCTAACCCGCATCCGCCCAGTGGTCAGCGTGCCGGTCTTGTCGAAGACGACGGTGTCGATACGGCGGGCAGACTCCAGCGCGGCGGCACCGCGGATCAGAACGCCGAGCTGCGCCCCGCGCCCGGTGCCGACCAGCAGTGCCGTCGGGGTGGCCAGCCCGAGAGCGCAGGGACAGGCGACGATCAGCACCGCGACCGCCACACCCACTGCGGTGGCCGCCGGTGCGAGGGCCAGCCAGCCGGCGAAGGTGGCCAGCGCCAAGACCAGCACGAACGGAACGAAGACCCCGGCGACTTCGTCCGCGAGGCGTTGCACTCGGGCCTTGCCTGCCTGGGCCTGTGCCACCAACCTGCCGATCTGCGCCAGCCGGGTGTCCTCACCCACTCTGGTCGCGCGGACCACGAGCCGACCCCCAGTGTTGACCGTCGCACCAGTAACCCCCGAACCGGGGCCCACCTCCACCGGAATGCTCTCCCCGGTGAGTAGCGCAGCGTCGATTGCGCTGACACCGGCCTCCACCACTCCGTCGGTGGCGACCTTTTCTCCCGGCCGCACCACGAAGCGATCCCCGACCCGGAGGTCGGCAAGCGGCACCCGGTGATCGTGACCGGAGGTGTCGAGGACGGCGACGTCGCGGGCCGCGAGCTCGGCGATTCCGCGTAGCGCCGACCCGGCCCGCGATCGCGCCCGCGCCTCCAGCCAACGCCCGGTCAGCAGGAACGTCACCAGCGCCGCGCCCACCTCGAAGTACAGCGCGTGGTCGTGGCCACCCAGAAAGGCGAAGGACATCCGGACCTCGGGCCCTCCGGCAGGAGTCGCGACGAGTGCCCACCCGCTCCACAGGTAGGACACCAGGGCGCCCAGCGAGACGAGCGTGTCCATGGTGGCGCTACCGTGCCGAGCGTTGCGCAGCGCCGCCCGATGGAACGGCCAGCCGGCCCACCCGACGACCGGTCCGGCCAGCACGGCGACGACCCACTGCCACCCGGTGAACTGCCATGCCGGCACCATCGACACGATGAGCACGGGCGTGGTGAGTAGCCCGGCGACGACCAGCCGGCGACGCAGCACGTCATCGGAGTGGTCGCCCGCCGAGGCCGGTCCGTCTGCCTGTGGCGGGCGGGCGCTGTAGCCCATGGCCACGATCGTCGCGACGAGATCCGAGGCGGGCAGCGACGGTGGGTGCGTCACGGAGGCGGTGGCAGTGGCGAGGTTGACCGTTGCCTGCACCCCGTCGATCCGGTTCAGTTTCCGTTCGATCCGATTGGCACACGCCGCGCAGGTCATTCCACCGACCGTCAGGCGAGTGAGCACGAGTTCCGCGGTGGTCACGAGACGACTCCCGCGAGATCGAAGCCCGCCTCGTCGATGGCGTGCCGGACGTCGGCGGTGGCCAGGGCGCTGTCGCTGCTGATGGTCACCTGTGCGGTGGCCAGGTCGATCTCGACCGCCAGGACACCGGGTAGCGCCGTCAGGCCGGTGGTGACGGACTGCACGCAGTGACCGCAGGTCATGCCGAGGACGTGATACGTCGAACGCACGGAAGAACCTCTTTCGAGTGAATGAGCTCGCACAGCAGGCGAGAAGCTACTCGGCGGCACTTGCCCTGTGCCGTCGGTGGACGATCGCTGCAACCCTGAGGGGCGGACGTGTCCGGCTCCCGCTCATGGTACGACCAGAAGCCCCGATCGGTTCATCGCATATTGCGCAAAGTCGTCATGCTCTGTGTGCCCGCTGGACCTGCTCCTGTAGCCGCCCGCGGCGGATGTCCCGCTCGCGGGTGGAGAGAGCGGCCGCCACCACATGCGCGTCCAGCATCGGCAGACGCAGACAGGACGCTGTGCACACGGCACCGGCCTGGCGCGCGGCCTCGGCGCGGGCGAGGCACAGACGAGGAGAAGACCGGCGGGTGGTGGCGGCTGGTAGGGCGCGGAACAGGGCGTCGAAGCCGGCAGACGCGAGCTCGATCCGGCCGCGCGGGCCCGAGAGGGTTGTCGGCCGGTCCCGCAGCAGTGCCGCCACCGCCTCGTCGACGACTGCCTCGCTCGCGCCGAGCAGGTCCGCACGGGCCGCGACCGCCATCCGCAGCCGCATACCCAGCAGGGGACCGGTCAGCGTCGCCGGCACCTGGGGCAACGGCGGTGACCAGTACGGTTCGACGCGGATCGCCCCGTCGTCATGCAGGTGGGCCCCGGTCGCCTCGGCAAGTGGTGTCGTGGTCTGTCCCGGACGGGAGTCGGCCACGCCGGCGGGGGACAGATGCAGCCGCTGGACTCCTGTGACGTCACCGGCAGCGTATGTGCTGTAGGGAGTGCGCACGAAGGTCAGGAAGCTGCCCGGCAGCCGGGGCAGCGCACCCAGATCATAGTGACGAACGGCGCGGTTCATCTGCTCGGTCAGGGTCCGCTGCGACAAGGGGCAGACACCCAGGAGCACCACCCGGAAGCCACCAACGTCCACCTGACGCAGGGCGCGCCGTGGCCACCGACCGGTGAGCCAAGGCGCGCCATGTACCGGGTCCCGCACGACCCGATCCGTCGTGGCCGTCGCGACGGCACCCTGCTCGGGTCGGTGGGTGCGTACCCACCAGGACACCGTTGAGGTCGCGCCCAGGCTGTCGCCGCTCAGGCGTTGGCCGCGTCGTCGAGCGCTCCGGCCCGCGCCAGATCGACGATGTCCCGCAGTTGCCCGCCGCTGAGGCGGATGGCGTTGCCAAAGTCGTCGGTGATGACGACCCGCTGCTCCGCCGGTGCCTTCGGGTCGACGTACAGCTCGGGACAGCCGCAATTGCAGTTGCCGCAGAGAGTGAGGATGTGCACGAGGTTCTCTTGCGCCATGTCTGCCCTCCCAAGGCTTGACTGACCGCCACGCTAGAGCCGGATCCGCGTCCTGGTCGCTGCGCGCACGTTCCTTTGCGGACCTGTGCGCATATCACCGGTGCCGGGAACCGGGTGGTCCGGTGGCCCGACCAACGATGGAGGTGCCATGGTGGGCAAGCGCCCGGACACGAGCGACGTTCAGCGGGTCCGGCGGGTCGTGAGTGTCCTGTTGAGCAGGCCCAGCAGCAGCGCGGCGACGGCGACCACCAGGGCGGCTATCCCGACGCCCAGGGCAGCGGTAGAGGAGCGGCCGTCCCCGGACGAGGCTTCACCCGGGATCGGCATGCCGTGCTCGTCGACCGCCGCCACGGCGGACCGGTCGAGGTAGACGACCGCAGCAGGGTTGGCCGGCTCCGTCCCGTCCTCGGCGGGCTCCTCGATCCACCTACTGACCTGGCCGTCCGAGTATGTCTGCAGCGCCTTGAAGACCATCCGATCACCGGAGGTCGGTAGTGGGCCCAGCGACACCCGGAACTCCTGGAACTGGTCGCCGTCGACTGCGGCCTCGTCGCTCAGCGCCGTCCAGGTGACGGCGGAGACCGCACTCGTGGCCGTTGCGGTGTCGTCGGTGCCCGGTGCCGTGCGTTCGACCTCCGCCCGCCATCCGGCGAGCTTGTGTACGGCGGCGGAGCTGACCGGTGCCGTGGAGGGCAGAACGAGTCGCAGGCCGACGGTGCTGGCGTCGGACCGCTCGTTTGGTACCCGGAAGGTCAGAGTGGTGAACGAGCCGGGCGCGACCTGGCTGGGCGTGACCGAGACGTGTGCCTGCGCGGGACCGGCCGGTAGCGCCGCCATCGCCGCGCCGACGACGGCGGCCAGCAGGACCCGGCCGGGACAGCGTCTGCCCATCGCGAAGATCCTTTCGCCGGGGTGCCGGATACGATCGGGATCACGGCCGGGATCGGCGGCCATGGGGCCTCCATCATGTCACCAGTGTGGACAACAGATGGACCTGCCAGCCCTCGCGCAGGCGGGCGGCGCGCAGCGTCTTGCCGTCTGGGACTCTACGAGCGGGCGCCGGCACTCGTGCCATCCGCCCCGGACTCGGGAATCCTGCGCCGACCGTCGATACCACCGAGCCGGTCTGGGGACTCCCTGCTGTTGAGTGGATGCGGTGTGGCGTCGGCCCGGTGAGAGGGCCAGGTCGAGCGGGCGGAACCGATGGCGGTCCGGTGACGACCAACTGACTGTGCGCGCGACGCCGATCCTCCTCAGCCGTGTCCCGGCGCTCCACCGCACGCCAGGTGTCATCACCGCTTCCCGAGGCGTCCGCCGCCGACGGCCGTCCGGATCTGGTGGTCGTCGTGCAGGCAACAGCGGCCGCATCCGGCACCTGGAACCGACACGCTGAAGGAGCCCGTGCATGCAGATCGCGATTGTTGTCTATCCCCGATTCACCGCCTTGGACGTCCTCGGACCATACGAGGTCCTGGGCCGCCTCCCGGACACCGAGGTGGTCTTCGTCGCCGAACACGCCGGTCCGGTCGGCAACGACCTCGGTAGCCTGACGATCGACGTCGGGGCGACCATCTCTGACGTGCCGACTCCGGACCTGGTGCTCGTCGGAGGCGGACCTGGGCAGGCAGAGCAAATGGCCAACGACACGTTGCACTCGTGGCTGCGGACGGTTGACCTGACCTCCACCTGGACCGCCTCGGTCTGCACCGGCTCCCTGCTGCTCGCCGCCGCGGGCCTCCTCAAGGGGCGTCGGGCTACGACCCACTGGGCCGCGCTCGACAACCTCGCCGGCTTCGGCGCGGTCCCGACGACCGAGCGTGTGGTCATCGACGGCCACTACGCGACCGGGGCCGGGGTGTCGGCCGGCATCGACATGGCGCTCACCCTCGCCGGCCTGATCGCCGGAGACGAGGTCGCGCAGACCATCCAGCTGCTCGTGGAGTACGCGCCACAGCCACCGTACGACGCAGGATCGCCGGCCACCGCTCCCGCGACGGTCGTTGAGGAGTTGCTGCGGGCGCACGGATAGGTCCCCTCGCCAGGGCCGTCACCGGTCACCAGAGCGGGCGGCGGATCCTTCCGGTGAGCACCATCAGCACTGCCGTCAGAAAGAAGCTCCCCCGCACCACCTCGCCCCGGCTCCGGGTCGGGGAACCGGGTTCGTACCATCCGTCGCGGAGTATCCCGCCGTCGAGGTACCGGCCAACCACGTCGTCGACGAGCGCTCGGGCTGCGGTGTCCCACTGTCGGTCGCCGGTGACCTGGAACAGTTCCAGCAGCCCGGCGGCCGCCACGACGGCCGCCGAGGTGTCCACCGCCCCGGCGGAGTCCTTCAGAGGCACCGCGGGTACCCGGGTGCCGAAGTGCTCGAGCCACCAGAGGCCGGCCCTTCGGGCGGGCAGGACGAACCGGCCCCACCGGCTCGCGGCGGCGGTCAAACCCAGCAGGGCCCACGCCTGGGCGTGCGGCCCCGCGTCGACGTCGGAGCGTGTCGAGGTCCGGGACGCCACCGGAGGCAGTCGTACCTCGCGTCGTGCCCGGCCGTCCGGGTCGAGCAGGAGACCCACGAGGCGGTCGACGTGCCAACCGGCCAAGACATCGAACTCGTGGTGTCCCTCGTCGGCGGCGAACCCGAGCAGCCGGACCGTGCATCCGAGCCCCTCGACCCCCACCCGTGCACCGAATCCCGAGCGGGGCACGGCAGCCGCTGGTATCAGCCCGTAGCGGTCGTCGAAGGCATCGACCAGAGCGGCGGCGCCGGCCAGGGCGAGTTGTCGGGTGGCGGGGTCGCGGGCGCCATCAGCGATACCTGTCCCGTACCAGGTGGTCGTGGCCCAGGTCATGCCGTCGTGGTCTGCGCGGGGGAGTAGTTCCCTGCTCCAGCGACGTGCGGTCCTGCGGTCCTCCGGGTCGCCGGTCGCGGTGGCCCGTAACCACCACCAGCCTGTCCAGAATCCCCCCGACCAGGTACCCCGGCAGCGTGTCGTCCACCGGCCGGCCGCTGGATCCGCGTACAGCGGCAGCCTGTTCCCGGTCTGCTGAGCGATGATCCTGACCCGGTCCACCAGATCCGCCAACGCTTCCGGGTAGTCGCCGCCGAGAGCCCTCACCCTGTCTCCTCCTCCCGGTCGGGAGAACCGTGCTGACGGGGCACGAGGTGGGTCGGCGGGGCGAGCCGTCGGGTGTCCTCGGTCCGATCATTCTGTGTTTCTCCTGGCTGGTTGGTCGGATGAGGACCCGTGCCGGTTCCTGTCGGCACAGGTCCGGTCCGGCCCTGGCCGTGACGGGACAGGACGGTGCGGTGGAGGAGGAGATCACCACGAGCAGGGCTCCGGTAGGAGAAAGTCGCGAGCCCCGCCCGGTGGTTTATTCGGTAAGGAAGCCCTGATGGGAGCGGAGAAGGAGAGGGTTTCGTCACCGGGTCTGGCCCCGGTCGGCTCGTCGTCGGTGAATTTGTGGAACTTTCCCGGAACCAACTGTTCACATCCTTCGACCATTCGACTGTCGCACGTTGATCGATCGATGGCGCCTCGATCGCGGGTCACGTGTGGCCGGTCCGTGGCGAGGGAGGTGATTCATATGGCGATGCTTGAGCTGGTGGAAGACCTGTTCGAGAGCGAGATCCAGGGCGAGATCCTCGCGTTCTCCTGCACGAAGGCGCTCTCCTTCGAGGACGAGTGACGTTCTAGAACCACGAAGTAGCAGCCGGCTGGCATGACGTTCCGGGGGGCATCAGCCCCCCGGAACCAGCCGGAACCAGCCTGAACCAGGGAGGACTGGATGGGTGTCGCGGCGATGGCGGGAACCGCCAGGAAGGGCCACCTTCGCGGTACGCACCGGCTGGTGCCGCCGGAGCAGACATGGGCGGCGATCCGTCCCCTGCTGCCGCTGTTCGGGATCACCCGGGTCGCGGATGTGACCGACCTGGACGACCTGGGTATCCCGGTCCACCAGGCGATTCGTCCGGCCTCGGCCACCCTGGCGGTCTCTCAGGGCAAGGGTGTGACACACGACCTGGCCCGGGTGTCGGCGGCGATGGAGATGATCGAGTTCGCACACGCCGAGCGGGTGACCCTGCCCACGGTCCGGGGTCCGGCACACGAGGTGCTGGACGGCTCCTACGGGCTGCGGGAACTCCAACTCGTCGCCGGTTCGCTGGTCTCCGACGCCGTTCTGTTCGACTGGGTCGAGGGACACACCGTGCTCGGTGCCCGACCGGTGCCGGTTCCGAAGCAGTATGTCGAGATGTCCAACGAGTTCCGCCGGGAATGGGCGCCGCCACTGTTCGAGACCTCCACGAACGGGCTCGCCAGCGGCAACTGTCTTGATGAGGCCGTGCTGCACGGACTGTACGAGTTGATTGAGCGGGACTGTCTGTCGCAGATCGAATCCGTGCCCAGGTCCACCCATGTCCGGGTCCGTCCGGAGACCGTCGAGGACACCGACTGTCGGTGGCTGATGTCGCGGTTCGACGCGGCCGACAACTGGTTCGAGATCGTGGACGCCACCAACGACCTGGAAATGGCCTGCTACGTGGTGAACCTCTGGTCTCCGTCGTTCCCGGTGCTCGTCTCGGGCTCGGGTTGTCACCTCGACCCGACGGTCGCGTTGAACCGGGCGCTGACCGAGGCGGCCCAGTCCCGACTGGCCATCATCAGTGGTACCCGCGAGAGCATCCCGGAGCAGGTCTACCTGCTGCAGAACGTGCGGCAGGAACGGCCACCGCCGCCGTCGGACGACACCCGGGTGGTCGACTTCACCCGGCCCGACCAGTCCGGTCCGACCCTGGCCGGGGACCTGGCCGTCGCCGCCCGTCGGCTCCTCGCCGGGCGGGGCCGGGAGCCGTTCTACGTCGACCTGGGTCGTGGCCACGAGGGTGTGGCGGTCGCCAAGGTGGTGGCCCCCGGCCTCCGGTTCGAGGCCGCCCACGGACTGGTGGAGCGGGTGGGGCCGCGATGACCACCCACGTGTTCGCCGGGCCCACCATCGGGGCCGACACGATCACCCGGCGGTTGCCGGGCGCCGTGGTCCACCCCCCGGTGCGGCACGGTGACCTGCTCGCGCTGGGGCTCACGCCCGGGGACCGGGTCGCGATCATCGACGGGGTCTTCTTCCGTACCGGGGCGATCCGGCACAAGGAGATCCTGCACCTGCTCCAGCAGGGCGTGCCGGTCTGGGGCGCCAGCAGTATGGGGGCGCTGCGCGCGGCCGAGCTGGACAGCTTCGGCATGCGCGGGGTCGGCCGGGTCTACCGTCTCTACTCCAGCGGGGTCGTCGTGGGCGACGACGAGGTAGCCGTCCTGCACGCGGACGCCGAGGACGGCTACCGGCAGATGAGCGAGGCTCTGGTCTCGATCCGGCTGGCGCTGCGTCGGGCCCGGGTCGACGGGGTGTTCGGCCCCGACGAGGAGCACCGGCTGGTCGTGACCGCCAAGCGGCTGCCCTTCGGGGACCGCACCTGGCGCCGGCTGGTGGAGCAGGCGACCACCGAAGGGCTGGACCCGGGGGTGGGTGAGGCCACCCTCGGGTACGTCCGGCGTTGCCGGCTCAACGCCAAGCACGCCGACGCCGAACTGCTGCTCGACCAGCTGGGTCGGGACCGTTGCACCCCACCTCCGGCGGCGGCGGGGACGATGCCGATGACCTCCTTCCTGCTGCGGTGGCGGCGCTCGGCGGCGACCGTCGAGGTGGACGGGGTCCCGGTGTCCGATCTTGCGGCGCTCACCGCCGTCCAGCTGTTCGGCGCGGACTACCCGGCTCTGCACCGGCGGATCGTGCTCCGGGAACTGGCCGGCCTGCCGGTCGACGCCGACCCGGACGAGTTGCCGTCGGCGGCACTGCGGCGGGCCCGCGACCGGGGCCTGATCGGGCCGGAGTCGGAACCGCTGCCCCCGGGTTTCGGTCACTGGCTGAACCCCGCCGAGCGTGAACTGTCACCGGCCGAGGCGGGGCTGCTGGCCCTGGTCCGCTCGTTCCGCTGGGCCCCGAACGTGCGGGTGGTGGAGCCGCTGGTGGAGGAGCTGGCCGGCACCGAGGCGTGGGACACCGCCCAGCGGCTCGTCGCCCGGGCGGTGCGCTGCAACGAGAAGCTGGCGCAGCTGCGGGCCACCTTCAACCCCCACTACATCGCGGACACCAAGCTGCGGGCGTGGGTCGGCCGTCGGTGGGGGGTCGCGGAGCCGGCCTTCGCGTTGCTGGACCGTGGCTTCGGCGGGCAGGCCGACCTGCGGGCCAGGGGGGCGATGTTCGCGCCGCTGGACAGCCTGGAACCCGTCGCCGAGTTCGGGGTGACCGCTGCCCGTGGCTGACGTACCTATGTCACCGGCCCGGATCCGCGTGGTGATGGGCGCCCTGCTGGTGGCGATGTTCCTGGCCTCGGTGGACCAGACGATCGTCGCCACGGGGCTGCCCACCATCGTCGGGGAGTTCCAGCGCGCCGACCGGTACGCCTGGGTGGTCACGGCCTACCTGCTGGCCGAGACGGCGTTCACCCCGATCTTCGGCAAGGCCGGTGACCTGTACGGACGCAAGCGCATCCTGCAGTTCGCCATCGTGGTGTTCCTCGCGGGATCGGTGCTGTGCGCGCTGGCCGAGTCGATGTGGCAGTTGATCGCCTTCCGTGGCCTGCAGGGGGTGGGGGCCGGTGGCATCCTGGCCGCCACGCTGGGGGTGGTGGCGGACCTGTTCCCTCCTCGGGAACGGGGCCGGTACCAGGGCGCCTACGTCAGCGTGTTCGCGCTGGCCGCCATTCTCGGGCCGGTGCTCGGTGGCTACTTCGTGGACGGGCCCGGCTGGCGCTGGGCCTTCTGGGTCACCGCCCTCCTCGCCCTGGGGGTGTCGGTCCTCGTCGGCGTGCTGCTGCGCCTTCCGGCGCAGACCCGGCCGGCGGCGATCGACTGGTGGGGTGCGCTGCTGCTGGTGGCCGGGGTGATGGCGCTGATCCTGGTCCTCACCCTCGGCGGCCGGGAACTGCACTGGTTCTCGGTGAGCACCCTCGCGCTGGCGGTGCTGGCGGCGGTACTGCTGGCCGGGTTCGTCCTGCGGCAGCGCACCTTCGTCGAGCCGGTGCTGCCGCCCGCCCTCTTCGCCGACCGGACCATCGTCACCAGCTTCACGCTCGCCTTCGTGATCGGCGCGATCATGTTGGGCCTGCTGGCGTTCCTGCCGCAGTTCCTCCAGCTCGTGCAGGGCATGAGCGCCAGCAGGGCGGGGCTCGCGATGGTCCCGGTACTGGGTGGCGCGCTGGTGACCTCGACCGTGGTGGGCCGGCTGATCCGACGACTGGGTCGGTACCGCCGCTTCGTCACGGCGGGCATGGCCGCCCTGGCGGTGGGCGTCGGGCTGCTGGCCACCGTCGGTCAGTCCACCTCCTACGGTCTCGTGGTGATGCCGTTGGTGCTGCTCGGGGTGGGGGTGGGCATGTCGACCCCCGCGCTGTTCATCGCGACCACGCACGCCGCGCAGCGCCAGCACGTCGGGGTCGCCTCGTCGGCCGTCTCGTTCTTCCGGGCCCTGGGCGGGGCGGTGGGCGCGGCGGGCTTCGGCGCCGTCCTGGTGGCGCGACTCGGAGTGCGGTTGCCGGAGCGCCTGCCCGGCTGGACCGGCGACGTCAACGCCGTCATCGACGTCCCCCGGCGGGTCGCCGCGCTGCCCACCGCCGTCCGGGACGGCATCCGGGAGGCGTACGCGGCCAGCCTCCGGGACGCCCTGCTCGTCGCCCTTCCGCTCGCGGTGGGCGCCTGGCTGCTGTCCTGGCGGCTACGCGACGCCGACCTGGCCGCCGAGCCGGCCACCACCACCCCGGACTCCGAATCCACCAGATCCACCGCAACGAGGAGCGACACGGTATGAGGAACAGATGGCGACAGGGCTTCACCGCGGCGGCACTCGCCGCGATCCTGGCGACCTCCGGATGCGGCGGCGACGGCGGGGCCGACGCAGAGTCGACGGGTGGGGCACCGGTGTCCGCCGGGGGGAGCTTCCCCGTGACGATCAGCAACTGCGGCCAGGAGGTGACCTTCGACGCCCCGCCGAAGCGCGTGGTGGCGATGGACCAGATCTCCACCGAGTCGCTGCTGCACCTGGGGCTCACCGACGCCATCGCCGGTACGGCGTTCCGCAACGACGAGATCTTTCCCGCCGTGTCGGCTGAGTACGCCAAGGTCAAGGTCCTCGCCGAGATGTACCCCTCGAAGGAAGTGTTGCTGAGCGCGGAGCCGGACCTGGTGGTCGGCAACATCGACTTCTTCACCTACAGCGGGTTCCCGCCGGGCTCCAACTTCACCCGGCAGGAGTTGGGCGACAAGGGCATCAAGTCCTACACCCTGCAGTGTCAGAACGAACAGCCCGATCCGGAGCGGATGTTCGTCCGGTTCGCCGAACTGGCCCGGATCTTCGGGGCCGAGCCGAAGGCGCAGCAGATCATCACCCAGGTCAGGGAGTCCCTGGCCAGGACGGAGACCGCCCTGGGTGGGGCGACGCCGGTGCCCACCTTCATCTACCGCTCCGGCAGCGGACCATTGTCTACCTTCGGCGGTGGCGGGGGTTCCAACGAGGGGCTCCGCCGGGCCGGTGGGCAGAACATCTTCGACGACAAGGCCCCGCTGCCGCCGCCGGAGGTCAGCGTCGAGTCGGTGGCGGCGCTCAATCCGAAGGCCGTGGTCATCTCCGACGAGGACGAGCAGTCGCCACAGGAGAAGGAGAGGTTCCTGCGCGATATCCTCGGGCAGAGCGACGCGGTGCGGGAGGGCCGGTTCTGCGTGACCGACTTCTACGCCTTCGGTACCCCCTTCCGACTGGCGCGGGACGTCAACGTGGTGGGCAGGTGCCTGCACCCGGACAAGTCCTTCCCCACCTTCCCGTGAGCCGATGACGACCATCAGTTCGCGGAGTCTCGCGGGGACCACAGGTCGGGGTCGCGCCCTGCCCGGGCGCGGCCGCGGCTGGCGCCGCCCTCCGTTCTGGTCGGTGTTGGTCGTGTTGGCAGCCGGACTGGTGGTCACCCTCACCACGGCGGTGACCATCGGCCCGGTACCGATCCCCTTCCTGCAGGTGTGGCAGATCGTGGTCGACCGGATTCATCCCGGGCTGGGTGGGGAGGTCACCTGGACCCCGGTCCGTGAGCAGATCGTCTGGGACATCCGGCTGCCCCGGATCCTGCTCGGGGCCGCCGTCGGCGCCGGACTGGCCACCGTCGGGGCGACCCTGCAGGCGCTGGTCCGCAACCCCCTCGCCGACCCCTACGTCTTCGGCATCACCTCCGGGGCGTCCACGGGGGCAACCGCCCTGATGGCGCTCGGGATCGCGGCCTTCGGCAGCGCCTCGCTCTCCGTGGCCGCCTTCGGCGGGGCGGTGGTGGCCTTCGTGCTGGTGCTCGCCCTCGCCGGTGCGGGCGGTGGCCTCGCACCGGCCCGGCTGATCCTGGCCGGCCTGACCGTCGCCTACACGATGTCCGCGCTGACCAGCCTGATGATCTTCCTGGCCGCCACCGCCGGTCAGTCCAGCATCGCCGAGACCGTCCTGTTCTGGCTGCTCGGGGGACTGGGCGGGGCGCGGTGGTCCCACGTTCTCGTACCGGGGGTGGTGACCGTGCTGGGCACGCTCGTGGTCACCATGCGGGCCCGGTCGCTGAACGCGCTGCTGGTGGGCGAGGAGACCGCGGCGACCCTCGGGGTGAACCTGGGCCGGTTCCGGCTGCAGATGTTCACGCTGACGGCACTTATGACCGGCGTGATGGTCGCGGTCAGCGGGGGCATCGGCTTCGTGGGACTGATGGTGCCGCACGCGGTACGCCTGCTCGTCGGCTCCGACAACCGCAGGGTACTGCCGATCTCGATGCTACTCGGGGCGATCTTCCTCGTCTGGGCCGACGTGGCGGCCCGGACCGTGGTCGCACCACAGGAACTACCGATCGGGATCATCACGGCGTTGGTGGGCGCGCCGTTCTTCGTCGCCGTCATGCGATCCAAGCGCCGCCTGAACGTGGTGGGGGAGCGATGATGCGGCTACGCGTCTCGGGCCTGTCGATGACCATCGATCGCCACCCCATCGTCTCGGGGGTGGACCTGACTGTCGGCCGGAGTGAGGTGGTGGGACTGGTCGGGCCGAACGGCAGCGGGAAGTCGACCCTGCTGCGCGGCGTGTACCGGGTGCTGCGACCGGAGGCGGGGCGGGCTGAGGTCGACAGCCACAGCATCTGGGACCTGACCGCGAAGGCAGCCGCCCGCCGGGTCGCGGCCCTCGTGCAGGAACCGGTCGCCGACTTCGACTTCGACGTCCGCGAGATCGTCCGGATGGGACGGTCCCCGTACCTGTCGGTGCTGCGGCCGGCCACCACCGGCGACGAGCGGATCGTCACCGAGGCGCTCGACCGGGTCGGTGCCGCGTCGTTGGCCGACCGCCGCTTCCGGACCCTCTCCGGTGGCGAGAAGCAGCGGGTGCTGCTGGCCCGGGCGCTCGCCCAGCAACCGGATCTGCTGGTGCTCGACGAACCCACGAACCACCTGGATGTCCGGCACCAGTTGGAGACCCTCGAACTGACGCGGCAACTCGGGATCGCGACCCTGACCGCCCTGCACGATCTGAACCTCGCCGCGGCCTACTGCGACCGGCTGTACGTGTTGGACGCCGGTCGGGTGGTCGCCAGCGGTCCACCCGAGGAGGTGCTGAGCCCGGAGCTGGTCGGCACGGTGTTCGGGGTCGGCGCGGTGCCGTCGGTGCACCCGGTCACCGGCCGGCGGCACCTGGCCTTCTTTCCGCTGCGGGCCGGCGAGGGCACGGCGACGAACGGGAGGGAGACGGGATGAGATCGGAGACGGGCGAGGACCACGGTCGCCGGAACCGCCGGGCGTGGAACCGGATGGCGGACCAGTACCAGGACATCCTCGCGGAGATGGGCGTCCCGCAGGAGTTGACCTGGGGGTGGTGGCGGCACCCCGAGCGGGAGCTGGGGATCCTCGGCGAGGTGACGGGCAGGGTCGTGCTCGACCTCGGCTGCGGTGGCGCCGGGTGGGCCCGCAGGCTCGCCGGCGAGGGGGCCACCGTCGTCGGGATCGACGCCGCGGCGCGGCAGCTGACCCATGCCGTCGCGGCGGCACCCACCGGGGGGGCCCGGGTCGGCCTGGTCAACGGGGACGCCGAACGGTTGCCGTTCGCGGACGGCAGTTTCGACCTCGCCGTCTCGAACTGGGGTGCCCTCAGCTTCGCCGACCCCGTCGTCGCGGTGCCCGAGGCGGCCCGGGTGCTGCGCCCGGGTGGGCTGCTGGTGGTCTGCGCCGCCAGCCCGATCTACTGGCTCTGCACCGCACCCGACGCCGACCAGCCCGGGACCGACCTGCGCCGGGGTTACTTCGACCTGCGGCGATCCGCCGGTGGCACCGGAACCGTCCGCTTCCAACTGCCCTACGGCGGGTGGATCCAGACCTTCCGGCAGGCCGGACTGACCGTCGAGGCGTTGGTCGAGCCGACCCCTGACCCGGCGGTCCCGGTTCCCGACCACCTCGACGAGGCCACCTGGCGCCACTGGTTGGCGAACTGGCCGTTCGACGTCATCTGGAAGGCCCGCAAACCCGTACGAGAGTGAAGGAGGAACCGATGAGTGTGTGGCCAGCCGCCGCCCGCATGCCCCGCCTCGGCGTCGGCGTCGGACTACGACCGGAGATCGAGCAACTCGTCGTCGAACACGCCGACCGGATCGACTGGTTGGAGCTGATCACCGAGGACTACGTGTTCAGCCCGCACCGGCGGGCCACCCTGCCCGCGCTCCGGGAGCGGTTCCCGTTGGTACCGCACGGTGTCGAGCTCTCCATCGGCAGCGCCGAACCCCTGGACGAGGCGTACCTCACCGGCCTCGCGGAGCTGGTCGCCCTGGTCGGAGCCCCCTGGTGCAGCGACCACCTCTGCTACACGAGGGCGGGTGGCATCGCCCTGAGCGCACTGGTGCCGCTACCGCGTACCGACGAGGTGGTCAGGGCAGTCGCCGCCAAGGTGCGCCACATCCAGCAGGTCGTCGGGGTGCCCTTCCTGCTGGAGAACATCAGCTCCTTCATCGAGCTGCCGGGCGAGATGCCCGACGCCGAGTTCCTCGCCCGAATCGTCGAGTCGGCGGACTGCGGGATCCTGCTCGACCTCACCAACGTCTACAACAACTCGGTCAACCACCACTTCGACCCCCTGACCTACCTCGACGCCCTGCCGTTGGAACGCGTCGTCCAGGTGCACCTCGCCGGCGGTACGTACGCCCAGGGTCTGCTCCAGGACAACCACCGCGCGGCGGTCCACACCGAGGTGTGGGACCTGCTCCGGCACGTCCTACCGCGGGCGCCGATCAGCGGATTCATGATCGAGCGGGACGGGAAACTCCCGGACGACTTCCCGGAGATCCTCGCGGACATCGCCCGCACCCGCGACGTGCTCGGCGTCCGGCCGGGCGGCCTGCGGTGACCACCTCCGGATTCCAGGAGGCGTTGGCGCGGCTGCTGGTCGAACCCGAGCTGCGGGCCCGGTGGCGCAGCGACCCCCGGCTACTCTCAGGTGAGCTGGACCTCGACGCCGACGACCGCCGGATGTTGTCCGCCATCGACCCCGACCGGCTCGACTTCACCGCTGGCGGGATCGAACGCGCCCGGGCCCGCACCCTGAAGCGGATGTTCCCGGCGACACTCCGGGTCGCCGGAGGCCCGGAGGCCGCCGACCGGCTCGTCATCGGCTACCTCCGGTCGGTCGTACCGCTGGTCGCCAGAGACGAGGTCACCAAGTGGATCGACGAGGGGGAGCGGTTCGTCGGGTACCTGGCTGAGCTGGCTGCCCGGGGTGAGGTACCCACCGCGGTGGCCGACCTGGCCTGGCTGGAATGGCTCCGTGCGGAGCTGAGATACAGCCCCGAGGCGGCGCGTGGCGCCGCGTGGGTGCAGGCTCACCACCCCGGGGGAACGCCGCCGCAGGCCGGCACCCTCCTCCGGCTCGCCCCGCACGTACGGGTGGCCCGCTTCGAGGCGGATGTGCTCGCGCTCGCCGGCGGTCGCCCACCGGCTGCGTCCGGGCCCACCTGTCTGGCCCTGGCGGGTCGTCCCGACGGGGCGGTCCGTACCTTCCGGCTGACCGTGCAGGCCCACGACCTGTATTTGGCTTGCGACGGCAGCCGTACCCTGAGCGGGTTGACCGCGACCGCTGGACCTGAGGCGGCCGACCTGCTCGCGGCCGGGTGGGTGGGCGGCCTCCTGATCGACGCGGCCGTGCTGTCCCGCTGAGGTGGGCTGGTGTGGCGGTTGGTCGGTCCGGACCTCGACTGAGTTCCCGGAGGTCGCGGGTCCTCCGACAACCGAAGAAGCGACAGTCCTGCATGTCGGATCCGGTGGGGGTTACTTACGGTGGGTGAAACCCCGTCACCGGAGGCACTCATGACCCAGGACCGCCCTCGTTTAGGCGCTCGCCCTCTGCGGCAACTGCAACTGTGGCTGCCCGGAACTGTACGTCGACCCGGCCGCCCCGGCGGAACAGCGGGTCGTCATCGCCGACGACTTCGAATCGCCTCGTCACCGCTGAGGTGCCCATGAGGTCTCCGATTCTGCCTGGTCGCTGAACGAGGTGCCGGAGAGCTCGCTTCGCCTGACCTCCGACACTTGAACAGTGACACCAGTCCAGGCGCCACCACCGACGTTGGCACTGGCCCTGGCTGGCGCGTCCGGGTGCCATCTGCTGATGTCGATCGGTATGGTCATCAGCGCCGCCGCTCTCCTCTGACCGTGGCCGGCGGCCTGTGCCGCGTTGTCTACCGGCTCGAGCGGGTTCTCCTGCCCAGTCTCTCCGTAGCTGACCCAGCACCCCGAGTCCTTGATCTTGGTCGTGCGGCGTAGATGGAGCGGTGGCGCCGGATGGACGCGACGGGCGGTGGTCTGGGGGCGTCACCGGTCAGTTTTGCCGATATCGCAAGTTCACTTGCCCGGGGGTGGATCGAAGGGCACTGTGCCCGTGGAGCCCGATCGATCGCGAGGACGTGAGCGTATGACATACATGGAACGACCGGACGCGGCCACACCGGCCGAGTTCTGGGAGAGCCTGCACCAACAGATCGCCGCTTCCCCCTGGGAGTTGAGCGTCAACGCGGTCCTGGCCGCTGCGGTCGGCGACCTACCGCCGGGTGCCGCCCTCGACCTGGGATGTGGTCAGGGTGCGGACAGCTTGTGGCTCGCACAACGCGGCTGGCAGGTCACCGCGGTCGACATCGCCGAGGCCGCTTTGCAGCGGCTGCGCGAGCGCGCCGCCGACGAGCGGTTGAGCGACAGGATCCGCACCGAACGGCATGACCTGGCGGATTCCCTGCCCTCGGGAAGTTGGGACCTGGTCAGCGCTCATTACCTGCAGAGCCTCTTCGAGTTTCCCAGGGCCCGTATCTTGCGTGATCTCGGCGGACAGGTGAACCCCGGTGGCATGCTGCTGATCGTCGACCATGGTTCGGTGGCCCCGTGGTCGTGGAACAAGGGGGCCACGATTCCCACCCCGGACGAGACCCTGGCCGGGCTGGATCTCGATCTCGCGTCCTGGCAGGTGCTCTATTGCGAAGCCCGCGATCGGACGGCCACCGGCCCAGGTGGCCAGACGGCCGAGGTGACCGACAATGTGATTGCCTTGCGCCGGACCGCCTGATGGGATCCTGGCCGGCTTTTCTCCGGGCCTGTCGTTTCCCGCCAGCCTGAAGGAGTGAAGTGACCAACATATGGCGAAGGCGTCAGCTTCTGGTGAGTCGGCGGGGGTACGTCCACGTCGGATGCTGCCGACCAGATGGACACCTTAGGTGGCAGGCGCGAGTCCAATCGCTTTACCGGTCGGTGAGAGTCGCGCCACCGGTCTCGACGTGACACCTGACGCCCCGGGCCGCTGCTTCGATGACTCTTCGGGCCGTTGGTATGGTCAGGGGCGGAATCGGTACCCCATTCCTGGTTCGGTAATCAGGTGTCGGGGGCGGGCCGGGTCGTCTTCGAGCTTGCGCCGTAGCTGGGCCATGTACTGCCGCAGGTAGTTCGTCTCGTGCTGGTACTCCGGGCCCCACACCTCCCGCAGTAGTTGACGCTGGCTGATGAATTTGCCCGGATGGCGCAGCAGTTGCTCGAGCATGGCCCACTGGGTGGGGGTGAGCCGTACCTCGGCACCGTCGTCGCGGGTGACGGTGCGGTCGGCGAGGTTGACGACGTGCCGTCCCACCCGGGCAGCGGCCGTCACGGGCAGCGCGGCGGAGTCCGTCGGCGTCGCGGCGAGGCGACGGGTGACCGCTCGGATGCGGGCCAGGAGTTCGTCCACGCCGAAGGGTTTGGTGACGTAGTCGTCGGCACCCGCGTCGAGGGCGATCACCTTGTCCTCGCTGCCGGTGCGACCGGAGAGGACGATGATCGGTACAGCGGTCCACCCCCGAAGCCCCCGGATGACGTCGACTCCGTCGATGTCGGGCAGGCCGAGGTCGAGAACCACGAGGTCGGGTGGGTGGGTGGCCGCAGCCTTGAGGGCCGTCGTGCCGTTCTCGGCCACCACGACATCGTAGCCCCGTGCGCGCAGGTTGATCCGTAGGGCCCGCAGGATCTGCGGTTCGTCGTCCACGACGAGGATCCGGGTCATCGGTTTGACTCCTGCGTGACGGTCTGGGCGGCCGCGGGAAGTCGTAGCGCCATGGTCAACCCGCCGCCGGGAGTGGTCTCGGGGGTGATGCTGCCACCCATCGCCTCCACGAGGCCCCGGGACAGGGCGAGACCCAGGCCGACGCCGGTGGTGTTGTCCCGGTCGCCGAGGCGCTGGAACGGCAGGAAGACGTGTTCCCACTGGTCCTCCGGGATGCCGGGGCCGGTGTCGATGACGCGTAGCTCCACATGACCGGCGTGGGCGCTCGCGGTGATGGTGGGTGGCTGTCCGGTTGGGCTGTACCGGAGGGCGTTGGCGATGATGTTGACCAGGACCCGTTCCAGGAGTCCCGGGTCGGCGACGGCCGCCGGCAGGTCGGCGGGGATGTCCGTCGTGACGTCGGCCGCTGCCGGCCCCAGCTCGTCCAGAGCCCTCGGTACCGCGTCCTCCAACCCGATGGCGGTGGCGGTGACGCCCAGCGCCCCGGCTTGGAGCCGGCTCATGTCGAGGAGGTTCTCCACCAGCCGGCCGAGCCAGTCGAGGGATTCGTCGGCGGTGGCCAGCAGCTCGTCGCGGTCGTCGGCGTCGAACTCGACGTCGAGGCTGCGCAGGCTGCTCACCGCCGCCTTCGCCGAGGCCAACGGGGTACGCAGGTCGTGGCTGACGGCGGCGAGCAGGGCGGTGCGCATCCGGTCGGCTGCGGCGAGCGGCTTGGCCGCGGCCGCCTCCTCGGCGAGCCGTTCCTGACGGAGCGCGACGGCGGCCTGCGCGGCGAACGCCTCGACGACCCGCCGGTCGGCCGCGTCCAGTCGGCGGCCGCAGAGCACGACGGTGAGCCGGTCGTCGACGGGTACCGTTGTCTCGCCTTCCTCGGGGCTGCCCGCCGGTGCCTCCCCGACGCTTGCCACGACCCGCCAGGCGTTCACCTCGCGGGCCCGACCGGGGCGTCCTTCGGCCTCGGCGGTCAACTCCAGGACGCTGACCGCGCGCAGCCCGAAGGTCTCCCGGAGCCGGTCCAGCAGCGCCGGCAGGGGACGCTGCCCACGCAGTACGCTGCCGGCCACGGTGGCCAGGGTCTGTGCGTCGGCGGACGCGCGCGCCGCCTCCCGGGTACGGCGGGCAGCCACGTCGACCACCCAGCTCACCGCGAGGGCGACGCCGACGAACACCCCGAGGGCGAGGAGATTGTCCGCCTCGGCGATGGTCAGCGTGCGGTACGGCGGGGTGAAGAACCAGTTCAGCAGCAGCGACCCGGCGAGTGCGGCCACCAGGGCCGGCCAGAGGCCGCCGACCAGCGCGACGCCGACGACGCCGGCGAGGAAGAGCAGGATGTCGTTGCTGAGGTTGAGGTCCGGCAGGGCCCGCAGCAGCAGAGTCAGCACCGGCATGCCCACCCCGGCCAGTGCGTACCCCAGCAGCCGGCGTCGCCGTGACAGCGCCGCCGGGACCCCGCTGCCCGGCCGACCCCGCCCGGCTTCGGGATGGGTGACCAGATGGACGTCGATGGCGCCGGAGAGGGCTGTGGTCGTGACCCCGACCCCCCGGGAGAACACCTGGGCGAGGCGGCCCCGGCGGCTGGCGCCGAGGACGAGCTGGGTGGCGTTGACCCCTCGGGCGAAGTCGAGTAACGCCGTCGGGATGTCGGTGCCGAGCACGTGGTGGTAGGTGCCACCGAGGCTCTCCACCAGCACCCGTTGCCGGGCGAGCTGGGCGGGGTCGAACCCGGCGAGGCCGTCGCTGCGAGCCACGTGCACGGCGAGCAGGTCGGCGCCTTTGCTCCGGGCCGCGATCCGGGCGGCCCGTCGGATCAGCGTCTCACCCTCCGAGCCGCCGGTGAGGGCGACGACGACCCGCTCACGGGCCTCCCACGTGTCGGAGATGCCCTGCTGGTTCCGGTAACGGTCGAGTTGGTCGTCGACCTTGTCGGCCAGCCAGAGCAGGGCGAGTTCACGAAGCGCCGTGAGGTTGCCGACCCGGAAGTAGTTGCCGAGCGCCGCGTCGATCTTGTCGGGTCGGTAGATGTTGCCGTGTGCCATCCGTCGGCGGAGCGCCTCCGGCGTCATGTCGACCAACTCGACCTGTCCTGCGGCCCGCACGATCTCGTCGGGCACGGTCTCACGCTGGTTGGTCCCGGTGATCTGGGTGACCACGTCGTTGACCGATTCGAGGTGTTGGACGTTGACCGTGCTCAGTACCGAGATGCCGGCGTCGAGGAGTTCCTGGACGTCCTGCCACCGTTTCTCGTTGCGGGAGCCGGGCACGTTGGTGTGAGCCAGTTCGTCGACCACCACCACCTCGGGCCGACGGGCGAGGACACCGTCGAGGTCCATCTCGGTGAACCCGGTCCCCCGGTAGGTGATCGTGCGGCGGTCGACCTGTTCCAGGTCGCCGACCATGGCGGCGGTGTGCCGGCGACCGTGGGTCTCGACGAAGCCGACCACCACGTCCGTGCCGCGTTCGGCACGTCGTCGTGCCTCTTCCAACATCGCGTAGGTCTTGCCGACCCCAGGGGCCGCACCCAGGTAGATTCGGAGTTCTCCTCGTGACACCTGGAAGGTCCTCTCTGGATGTGGATCTGCTCGTGGCTCGTCGGGTGGGCCTCGGGCCCGCTGGGGCCGTCGATGGGTGAACGATCCCGGGCAGGGATGGACCCTGCCCGGGATCGTGCCTCAGCGGGTCGGGAGCTCCCTGTCCAGGGCGAGGTTGAGGGCCAGGACGTTGACGCCGGGTGCGCCCATGAAGCCGAGCGCCCGGCCCGTGGTGTGCGTCGCGACCAGTCGTCGGACGGCCGCCGGGTCCGCGCCGCGCTCCCGTGCCACGCGGGTGACCTGGATGCGGGCGTACTCGGGGGAGATGTGCGGGTCGAGGCCGCTGCCGCTGGCGGTGACCGCGTCGGCGGGCACGACCGGGTCGGCGGGGGCGTCTCCGCGGACCGGGATGATCAGTCCGCCCTGGGCGAGGTAGTCCTCGCCCGGCTGGGCGAGCTCCACCGGTACGCCCTCGTAGGTGCCGACGAACGGCGTCGCCGGGGCGGTCTGGTTCACGCTCACCACGCGGGTGATCGGGCCGGTGAGCCCGTCGGAGCGGAACACGGCGAGGACCGCGCCGACCCCGTCCGGGGTGCAGTACGGTCGGCGCCCGTCGACGTCCTCCAGGTCACCCACCGCCTTGCTGCGTGAGCAGACCTGGGTGAGCAGGCTCTCGGCGGCTCCGTCCGGTTCGGCGGAGAGGGTGTCGACGACACTCTCCGGGCCCAGGTTGCTGGCGGCCGTGGCGGTGGGCTCGTACCCGTGACCGGCGGCCGACGGACGAGGCTGGAAGTAGCGCGGAACGGGGTTGCCGTCCATGTCGGTGAAGGACTGGCCGATCAGCGCGCTGCCGACGACCCTGCCGTCTGCGGTGAGCAGGGAACCGTCTGCCCTGCCGGACAGACCGGGCAGTTGCCCGACGGCGACCAGGGTGAGCGGGTAGGCCAACCCGAGCAGCGCGGTGAGGACGAGCAGTGCGCGCAGCGCGGCGACGTGTTGGTTGAGCCAGGTGGGAAGTCGCATGTCAGATCCCCGGTACGAACTGGATGAGCAGGTCGATGAGCTTGATGCCGACGAACGGGACGACGATCCCGCCGAGACCGTAGATCCACAGGTTGCGGGTGAGCAGCTTCGAGGCCGCGGCTGGTCGGTACCGGACACCCCGCAGGGCGAGCGGGATGAGCGCCACGATGACCAGTGCGTTGAAGACGACCGCGGCGAGGATGGCCGACTCGGGGCTGGACAGACGCATGACGTTCAGCGTGTCCAGGCTCGGATAGATGCCGACGAACATGGCCGGGATGATCGCGAAGTACTTGGCGATGTCGTTGGCGATACTGAAGGTGGTCAGCGCACCCCGGGTGATCAGCAGTTGCTTTCCGATCTCCACGATCTCGATCAGCTTGGTCGGATCGGAGTCGAGGTCGACCATGTTGCCGGCCTCCTTGGCGGCCGAGGTCCCGGTGTTCATCGCCACGCCCACGTCGGCCTGGGCCAGGGCGGGCGCGTCGTTGGTGCCGTCGCCGGTCATCGCGACCAGTCGACCACCTTCCTGCTCCTTGCGGATCAGGGCGAGCTTGTCCTCCGGGGTGGCTTCGGCGAGGAAGTCGTCCACCCCCGCCTCGTCGGCGATCGCCTTCGCGGTACGGGGATTGTCCCCAGTGATCATCACAGTCCGGATGCCCATCCGACGCATCTCGTCGAACCGCTCCCGCATCCCGGGCTTGACCACGTCCTTGAGATGGACCACCCCGAGGACGCGGGCCGGCTCGCCGTCGACGTGCTCGGCGACCACCAGCGGAGTACCACCGCTGCCGCTGATGGCGTCGACGATCCCGGCGACGTCAGCGGTGGGGTCTCCGCCGTTGTCGCGGACCCATCTGAGCACCGCCGTCGAGGCTCCCTTGCGCACCCGCCGGTCCGATCCCTCACCGGCGGCGGCCAGATCGACGCCGCTCATTCGGGTCTGGGCGGTGAACGGCACGAACGTGGCGTGCGGCATCAGTCCGGGCTCCCGCTCGCGCAGGCCGTACTCGTTCTTCGCCAGCACGACCACCGACCGACCCTCGGGCGTCTCGTCGGCGAGGCTGGACAACTGGGCGGCGTCCGCCACCTCGGCAGCGGTGATGCCCCCGACGGGGAGGAAGTCCGCCGCCTGCCGATTACCGAGGGTGATGGTGCCGGTCTTGTCGAGCAGCAGGGTGTTGACGTCACCCGCGGCCTCCACGGCCCGACCGCTCATCGCCAGGACGTTGCGTTGGACGAGGCGGTCCATGCCGGCGATACCGATGGCGGACAGCAGCGCCCCGATGGTGGTCGGAATCAGGCAGACCAGCAGGGAGACCAGGACCACGCCGGTCACGCCGGTGTCGGTGATCGCCTGGGTGTCCGGGGCCGCGGCCTGGTAGCCCTTGGAGAAGATCGCCAGTGGCTGCAGGGTCACCACGGCCAGCAGAAAGACGACGGAGAGCGCCGCGAGCAGGATGTTCAGCGCGATCTCGTTCGGGGTCTTCTGTCGGTTGGCACCCTCGACCAGGGCGATCATCCGATCGATGAAGCTCTCGCCAGGGCGCTGCGTGATCCGCACGACGATCTGGTCGGAGAGTACCTTCGTGCCGCCGGTGACCGCGCTGCGGTCACCGCCGGACTCCCGGATCACCGGAGCCGACTCGCCCGTGATGGCCGACTCGTCCACACTGGCGATGCCCTCGACCACGTCACCGTCACCCGGGATGATCCCACCGGCCACGACCAGGACGACATCGCCCTGTCGCAGTTCGGGGGCGGGTACCGCCTCGTCCCGCAGCGCGTCGGCGCGGGTGCCGGGGGCCCAGTCGATCAGCCGGGTGGCGATCGTGTTCGTCTTGGCCTGGCGCAGGGTGGCCGCCTGGGCCTTGCCCCGGCCCTCGGCGACCGCTTCGGCGACGTTGGCGAAGATCACGGTGAGCCACAGCCAGACCGTGATCGCGATCGCGAACATCGAGGGGGCGGCGACGACGAGCACGGTGGTGAAGGCCGCGCCGATCTCGACGATCAGCATCACCGGGTTGCGCCAGAGCGTCCGTGGGTCGAGCTTGCGCACGGCCTCCGGTAGCGAGCGGAGCAGTTGCCTCGGGTCAAGCAGGCCACCACCGGTCCGGCTGCCGTGGGCGCCCGGGGTACTGGCGGTTCCCGTGTCGGCGGTGCCGTGCGGCGCCGGCGTGGAGGTGGTCATGTCCATCTCTCTCATACTGGTCACAGCCCTTCTGCCAGAGGGCCGAGGGCGAGCGCGGGCAGGAAGGTGAGCGCGCTGAGGATCACCGTGACCCCGACGACCATGCCGACGAACAGTGGCCGGTGCGTGGGCAGGGTCCCGTCGGAGGCGGGAGTGGGGGTCTGTCGGGCCAGCGAGCCGGCGAGGGCGAGCACGAGGATGATCGGCAGGAAACGACCGAGCAGCATGCACAGCCCCAGGGCCGTGTTCCACCACGGGGTGTTCACGGTGATGCCCGCGAACGCGGAACCGTTGTTGTTGCTCGCCGAGGTGAACGCGTACAGCACCTCGGACAGCCCGTGTGGGCCGACGTTCAACGCGGTCGAGTTGTTCCCGGTGGCGAACGCCGCAGCCGTGCCGACCAGGACCAGCGTCGGCGTGACCAGGAAGTACACCGAGGCGAACTTGATCTCCCTGGAGCCGATCTTCTTACCCACGTACTCCGGGGTCCGGCCGACCATCAGGCCCGCCACGAAGACGGTGATCACCGCCAGGATCAGGATCCCGTACAGGCCGGCACCGACCCCGCCGGGCGCGACCTCACCGAGCATCATGTTGCTCAG
Source organism: Micromonospora sp. WMMA1923 (assembly GCF_049179195.1). NCBI lineage: Bacteria > Bacillati > Actinomycetota > Actinomycetes > Micromonosporales > Micromonosporaceae > Micromonospora > Micromonospora sp. WMMA1923. The sequence continues at coordinate 3,181,466 of NZ_JBMHLZ010000001.1, read as the reverse complement.
CAGCATGCCTCCACCCAGCGCGGTGAAGGAGTCGTGGAACGAGTTCACCGCGCCGGTCGAGGTCAGCGTGGTGGCAGCGGCGAAGGTGGCCGAGTTCGACACGTCGAACCGGACCTCCTTACCCTCCAGCGCCGCGCCGACCGCCTCCGGGACGGTGCCGTGCCCGGTCAGCTCGAAGACGTTGGTCAGGGTGACGCTGGCGAGTGCCAGGACTCCCATGACGGCGGCAATCGCGTAGCCCTGCCGGTGCTGCCCGACGATGCGGCCGAAGACCCTCGGCAGGCTGAACGGGATCAGCAGGAGCAGGAATATCTCCAGCCAGTTCGTCCACGCCGACGGGTTCTCGAAGGGATGGGCGCTGTTGACGTTGTAGAAGCCACCGCCGTTGGTGCCCAGTTCCTTGATCACCTCCTGGCTGGCGACGGGCCCGCCGGTGATCGTCTGGGTGCCGCCGGTCAGGGTGGTCACCTCGGTGCCGCCGGATAGGTTCTGCACCGTCCCGCCGATCATCAGCGCCAGTGCGCCGAGCAGCGCGATCGGTAGCAGAATTCGCAGGACGATACGGGTCATGTCCACCCAGAAGTTGCCCAACTCCCCGGTGTGACGACGGGCGAACCCCCGTACCAGGGCCACTGCCACCGCGATGCCCACCGCCGCCGAGGCGAAGTTCTGCACCGCCAGGCCGGCCATCTGCACCAGGTGCCCCATCGTCGACTCACCCGAGTACCACTGCCAGTTCGTGTTGGTCACGAACGACACCGCGGTGTTCCAGGCGCCGTGCGGCACCACCGGGTCGAGCCCCAGCGACAGCCAGAGGTGGTGCTGGAGGCGCTGGAACGCGTACAGGAACAGGATCGAGATCGCGGAGAAGGCGAGCACACTGCGGGCGTACACCCCCCAGGTCTGCTCGGCGGCCGGGTCGACACCGACGAGGTGGTAGACCCCCCGCTCGACGCGGGACTGCCGGGTGCCGGACACCACCCGGTACATGTAGTCACCGAAGGGCCGGTAGACCGCGACCAAAGCGGCGAGAAGGGACAGGATGAAGAGCACGCCAGCTGTCGTCGTGGTCATCAGAAGCGCTCCGGAAAGAGCAGGGCGATCACCAGGAACACGGCCAAGCCCATCGCCAGCACCAAGCCGACGGCGTTGACAGCACTCACAGCTTCTCCACCCCCCTCACCACGAGAGCGAGCGCTGCGAACAGCACCACCGTCAACACCACGAACGGCACGTCGGACACGACTGATCTCCCACCGGGACGACTTCGGCACGACCGGGCCGGTCGTGCCGGGCAAGCAAACGCCTCGGGCCGCCGGCCGAACAGGGGTGTTAACGCAACTATCACGGCGGTGAGCTGCTTTTTGACGCCCTTTTCACGCCACCTCCGCAGCGGGTGGTACGGGTCACCAGTCGGGCAGGATCACACGGCGGGGTCGGGGGTCGGGCACCGCAGGAGGGAGTGGCGGCGCCGCGGAACCCGTACTGGTCGGATCGTCTGCGTGGCTGCGCCTCGTACCCCGGACGTTTTCCACCGTGCCAGCGGCGGAGCAGTCGACTGTGGCTCCCGCGGAGGCGATCGCCGTGGGCTTCGACACGGCGGTGGCGGGCGGGGCCGGCGCACGAGCAGCGGCCGCGACCGCGAACAAGGCGCATCGGGCCAACCAGGCTGGCGTGTGCTACCGGCTCCACCCGCTCCGGCCGTGGGCGGCGACCGGCAGACAGCCGTTGGCGAGCAGGCCACCGGCAGCGGTACGAGGGCAGGCCCCGCACCGGCGTCGGCGGCGGTCGGTTCGCGCGAGCGCACACGGTGGACATCTCGGTGGCGGCGAGGTGGACCGAGGGGCGTGTTCGAACACCTCCGTGGCGTCCCGGTACAGCTCGTCGCAGCGGGCGGCGTCGAATAGCGGGCTGCCGTCGAGGGCGCGGGTGCCGGCGAGGGGCTGCGTCACGACCGTGCCGTCGGGGGTGACCCGGGCGATCTCCGGGCTGAAACCCGCCACCTCCCAGTCCCCGAGCCGCAGCAGCAAGGAAACGGCGGCGGGTCGGGGTGGACGGGGGCGGGTGCCAGGCGTCCGGAGTCGAGGTGGAGGATCCGGTGGGCCATGGTCGAGGCCAGTGTGGGGTTGTGGGTGATGACCAGGGCGGCGCAGTCCCGGTCCCGCAGGTAGGTGGTGAGCCGTTCGCGCAGGTCCCGGGCGAGGGGTACGTCGAGGCCACTGGTCGGTTCGTCGAGGATCAGCAGGCGGGGGTTGCCGGCGATGGCGATGGCCAGGGCCACCCGCTGGGCCTGCCCGCCGGAGATCTGGTGGGGCCGTCGTCGGGTGAAGGCGTGGTCCGTGGGCAGGTTCATCGCCGCCAGTAGTTCGCCGACCCGGCCCGGCCCGGCGGCCTCCGCGAGTTGGGCACCGAGGCGGCGGGCGGGGTTCAGGGCGGCGGCCGGGTCCTGGCCGAGGAAGGAGACGACCTGGCCGCGCAGGGCCCGGCCCTCGGGACGGAAGGGGTCGGTGCCGAAGACCCGTAGCCGCCCCGACCGTAGGTGCAGTCCGGGGCGCAGGTGACCGAGCAGGGCGAGCGCCAGGGTGGTCTTGCCCGAGCCGGAGACGCCCAGGAGGCCGACGACCTCCCCGGGGGGCATCCTCGTCCTACACCACGTCGAGGCCAACCACTACGCAGGATGAAAATGGCTGTCTGGTTGTAGGAGTGCCGGCCTCGGAAGCGACCTTGCCGGGACCAGAGGTTGCTCCGGCCGGAATCGGGCGTACCCGATCAGCTCTCGCGCCCGCGTCAGCCCAACTGTGGTGCCGATAGAAACGGGCCACTCATGTCGAACCTGCAATCCGCGGAGGCGGTACACTAGGCCCATGAACACTCATGTAAGCATGAGTGCTTCAGATCGGTGTCCAAGTCCCCCCTCGGACACAAACTAGTACATGATCCACTTGGGGTTGCCTGAGCGGACACGATCCGGGTGGTTGGCCGGTAGGTCAGGGTTAGCCCTAGTTCGCGGTAGATCCGTGCCAGAGCCGAAGCAAAGTCTGTTGATCATGGTCGGGATGCGTTGAGCAGGGCGGGGATGAGCATCTTGTCGGCGTGGTGACGTTCCATGACCTGCTTGATCCTGGAGTGTCCGGCGAGCCGGATCAGGGCGATCGCGAGGTTGCGTAGAGCAGCCATGGTGTGGGCGACGTTGCCGAGCCCGGCGTGGTGGGTGTCTTCGCCGAACAGGACGTCCCGCACCCAGTGGATCTTGTTTTCGATCCACCAGTGGGTGCGTACGTAGGCGGCGATGTCGGCTGCCGTGCGGTTCAGGCTGGTGATTCCGTGGACGATCTGCTTGCTGACGCGTTGGCCGTCGGGGGTGTACACGTCGCGGCGGAGCCGGAGGACCAGGGCCGCGCCGGGGAAGTCGATGCCCGTGGCGGATGCGATCCAGATGGTGCGGGTGATCCGGTGGCCGCTGCGGCGTGCGGTGTCGGTGTGGGCGCTGGTCGCCGCTGTCGCCTCTGGTAGCCGGTCGGTGATCGCGGCCAGCAGGGCGGGCCTGTTGCCTTTCACGGTGAATACGTAGTCCGCGCCTCGTTGTCTCAGGTAGGCGGCGGTGCCGCTGCTGGGATGCGCGGCGTCCGCGGTGACCACCATGCCGGTGATGTCGATCGGGTCGAGCAGGGCTTTGATCTGGGTGACCTCCGTGGTGTCGGCCGGGACCTGGTTCTGGGCGATGACCACTGCGGTGTCATGCCGCATCGCGGAGAACAACTGCACGTCGATGCCGGTGCCGCCACCGGAGTTCCGGACGGTCTTGCCGTCCAGCGACAGCCCGACCTCGGCGGGATCGGCGAGCCGGGTGGCCAGCCGGGCGCAGACCAGACGGTCCACCACCGCCGCGTCGACCGCCTCGACCAGCCGGCGCAGCGTGTCTCGACCCGGAGGAGTCCGGATCCCGAGGACCGGGTGCCGGCGGGCACCCGCTGCGGCCAGCAACGGCTGCGGCAACTCGGCCACCCGATCTGCGGCCTGCCGGAAGTTCCGCGCTCCGCGCAACAGCGCCAGCGTCACCACGGTCAACACCGCAGCCAGGCGGTGACGCACGCCCCGTGCCTTACGCGGATCGCTGACCTGCCCGAACACGGCAGCCAGCGCGGCTACCTGCCCGGTGTCGACCTCCCCACCCTCATCCGTGACGACACCGACGACAGCATGGGAGACTGACACGAGCGGCCTTTCTTTGCAGACGACGACTGGCGTGAAGAACCGTCATCGTCTACTGAGGAAGGCCGCACCCGTTCACCACCCCGGAGCTGACCCGCGAGCACGCCGCCTCACCAGGCGAAACGAAGATCAACTAACTTTGCTTTAGCTCTGGTGCTCCTCCCCGGCTTTGCATGTATCGCAACGTTTCATCGACGGACGCCCACGGTCGAACGTTGGGCCTGGGGTGTGGGAGGAGCCTGATGCGCAAAAGATCCCTGCGGCAGCGACTGGCCCAGACCATGGTGGTGGTCACCTTGGTGGCCAGTGGCCTGGGCATGACGGTCGGGGCTGCCCAAGCCGCTCCGGTGCCCGCCGTCAACGCGGCTTCGAGTGTGGTTCCCGTCTCGATGGCGGCGGGTGGGTGGGGGCTTCAGGGTGTCTTTCCCGACCCGATCACCTGCCACATCGCCGGAATCGCTTCCGGGCGGAAGTACGTCTGCGTCTGGTACGTCCTGGCCTGGGCACTGAACGTCTGGCAGGACTAGTAACGGCAGCGGTAGTTCGAACGGCTCGTCCTGGTCGTGGGTGAGTTGTCGGATCGACGACTCACCACGACGTGGGTTGACGGGCGGCTGCGGCGAAGAAGCTCCGGACGCCTGGCGCGCCGAGGGCAGGCATAGGGGTTCGACTCCCGGGTCCGCCATTCCGGATCTTCGCGCCGAGCGGGATCGTCCTGTGGACGGTGGGCATCCCCGGCACTGTTCTCGATGCTGGTAACAGTCTAATGTGGATCCGCAGCCGTAACCGCGGTTTCGCCCGCGGGTTTGATGGCGGGCCACCACCTGCCATCTGCCTCAAGGGATGCCGCCATGCGTGTGCTCGCCGTGCCGGTCCGCATCGATGCGTTGTGGCTCGCCGCCGAGCGGAACGTCACCGGCCCGGTGGCCGACTTCAGTCGCCTGCCCTACCTGGACCTGCGCAGCGGACGCGACGTCAACCAGGACCAGCCGTTCCTCAGCGACGCGGTGCTCTGCGCTGCGTTCGAGCAGGAGTTCACCCTTCCCCCCGGTGTCCACCTGCACTGGTCGCTGCCGGACACGCTCACCCGGCTGACCCACGGCGACGAGCCGCCCCGGGTGCCTGACCGGTGGCTGGTCACCCGGACCGACCGGGACGGTGGTCGGGCGCGGTGGGTGGTGGAGAGCGACGCCCTACGCGACGAGGGGGACGCGGTCGGCTACCCCCTGACGCCCGACGACCCGCCCGGTACGACCGGCCGCCCCTACCGTCGGCTGGGCCGGACGTTGCCGCTGGCCGACTGGCCCGGCACCGATGTCGACCGGGTGGCCCGGCTGACTGCTCTCGGCTACGGGGAGCCGAGCTTCGCCGCCAGCTACCCGAACTCGTACAGCGTCTTCGGGTTCTTCGACCCGGACCACCGCGAGCGTCCGCCGGCCGGAACCCGCTACGACCTGCTCGGATTCTATTCCCGGGGGGATTTCGACGAGCTGGCCCGCGCCCTGGCGGTCGGTGAGGTCGACGGGTGGGCCGACCAGATCGCCGACCGGCTCGGCTGGTCCACCACCCGGGTCGATGGTGCCGCGCCCGAGCGGATGGTCTGCGTCGGTCGGCTGATCTTCGACGAGGAGGGGGTCACCACCGTTCCGCCCGGCGTCGACGACAGTGGTGTCCGGATCGCCGACACCGCCGCCGAGGCGCTCGCCGGCCACCTCGGGGACGCGTTGCCCGGTGTCACCGCCGAGAGTATGGATCGGCTGCTGGCGGCGCTGGTCAGCGCGGACGAACTGGAAGCCGCCGCACTGGACCTGCCGATCCGGCTCGCCGAGGCCCGGCACACCGGCGCGTTCACCCCGGTCGCCGCCGGCCTGCGGTGGACGGTCCGGCCCGCCGACGCGCCCGCCCAGACCGATGCCGGGATGCTGGTCGCCGCCGCCGGCGACCGGGCCGCCGCGCCGGCCCGGGAACGCGCGGACCTCCCCACCGAGCTGGGTGACCTGCTGGTCGCGTTGAACGCCGCCCAGACCGCGTACGACAGGGCGGGGGCGGACGTCGACGGGGCCCGCCGCCGCCTCTTCGCGGACTGGCACCGCTACCTGGTCTGCGCCTACCCGCCGCCGGGGGAGTCGCACGACTATCCCGATCCGGATCTGGTCGCGCAGTACCTGCGGCAGGAGATGACCGATCTGGACGCGCTGCTGGCCGAGACCGGCGAGTTCCCGCCCGACGGGACGGGCGACACGCTGGCCCACCGGCTGCTGACCGCGCTGCGGGCGGTGGAGCAGGTGGTGGACTCGGTGAACGCCGCAGTTCCCGACGGGCTCGGCTACCGGTTGCAGCAGCTGCCCGACGACCCGTACTTCGTGCCGAACGAGCCGGTGGTGCTGCTCACCGGTGCCTCCGCGACTCCGTCGGACCGGTACGGCCGGGACGACGAGCATCCCGGTGGAGTGCTGCCCGGCGCGGTGCTGGAGGTGCCCGCGCCGAGCGACGCGGAGACCCTCGCCCAGCTCGGCGACCGGATCGACGCCTACCTGAGCTCACTCGACGAGCCGCATCCGGCGCTGCGCCGCTGGACCGGACAGCCGTGGCATCCGGTGCTGCTGCACTGGGAGGTCGAGTTCTTCCCGACCCGCACCGGCACGAACCTCGGACCGGACGGGCGGGACTACGACCCGGGCTTCGTCGAGGCCAGCTACCGGCTACCCCACGACGGTGTGGAGTTGACCCCCCGGCCGGGCCGGGCGGTGGCCGACGCGGTGGCCACCAGCTACACCGGCGTGACCGTGCTGTCCTCCGCCGCCCGGACGGTGCTCTCCACCCGGATCCTGCGGTATCTCACCGGCGCCCCGTTGCTGCGCCGCAACGACGAGCACCGGGTCGCCGGGGCCGAGCCGATCACCCCTGAACAGGCCCGGCAGGAGCCGGACCGGCTGCTGCGCTGGTGCGCCGACCAGAGCGACGAACCCCGGTTGCCGCTGCTCGCCGCCGCCTACGCCCATCTGGCCGAACACGAGAGCAGCAACCTCGCGCAGAGCCTCGGCGGCTTCAACGACGCCCTGGTCATGCACCGGCTGACCCGGCAGCTGCCGGTCGCCGACCCGCTCGGGTTCCCCGGCGACCAGCAGCTCGCCGCCGAGGTGCGGGACCGGGTCGCCGACCAGAACCGGCAGGCGCCCGTACCGCTGGCCGACTTCAACCCGATCCGGGCCGGCCTGTTGCGCGTCGCCCGGATCCGCATGGTGGACAACTTCGGCATCGGCCACGACGTACCGGTGGACCGGCTCGCCACCACGGACCGGTTGCGGGTCTCCGCCCGACCGGGCTGGGTGGAGTTGCCGCCCCGGCTGGCCCAACCGGCCCGCCTGCGGCTGCGCCTGCTCGACGCCGACCGCCCCGATCAGCCGTGCAGCGGTCTGGTCGAGTCCACACCGGTCTGTGGCTGGCTGCTGCCCGATTTTCTCGACGACGGGTTGCGGGTCCACGCCGAGACGGGGGAGTGGCTCGGCACGCTCCATCCCACCTCCGACGTGGACCGACCTGAGTGGGCGCTCTGGCGGGCCGCCCCGCTCAGCGGCGTGCCCGCCGTCGAACAGATCGACAATCCGGGGCTGCGGGCCGTCGTCTCCCGGCTGCGGGCGTACGGCCCCGGCCGGGTCGGTGACTTCCTCGGCGGACTGGACGACGCGTTGGACGCGGTGGAGCCGGCGGAGGCCGGCGCTCACCTGCTCCGGGCCCGGCTGACCGGCCGACCCGTCGCGGTGGTTCGGCTCACGGTCGGGCTGGAGTTGCTCGGTCCGCCCCCGATCCACCAGGACTGGAACGTGTTCCGTGAGGATCTCGGCCGGGCCGGCCGGGAGACCAACGGCTTTCCGCTGGTACGTTTCCCGGTCCGGATCGGTGAGCACGGCCGGCTCGGCGACGGCGTGTTGGGCTTCTGGCGTCACCAGCCCGACGGCGCTCTCGACCCGGACTACCACGATGTCGCCGCGATGGCCGCAGCCGGCGTCGATCCTCCGCTACGGCTGGCCTTCGGTCTGCCCGACGAGACGCTGACGGTGCTGCTGGAACCCGCGGGAGCGATCCACGCCACCACCGGCATCCTGCCCACCGTCTCGGTGCGTCTGGACACCGCCCACCACCACGACGCGCTGGCCCGCCTGGAGACCGGCTTCCTGGTGGCCCCGGTGCTGACCGGCGCGGACGAGGTCGGTCTCGCCCTGGCCGCCGAGCCGGGCCGGAGCTGGACCTGGCGCGAGCGCGACGCCACAGGCTGGACCGAGACCGACGACCCGCCCGGCCCGCAGGCCGGGTTCCCGACCGACCTGACCGCACGCGAGGGCTGGCTCGCCCTGCGCAGCAGCCCACCCGCCCCCACCCGATGAGCCACCAGCCGAACCCCACCGTCGGATCGAGGACCGCACCGATGCCGCAGATCACCCTCCAGCTCTCGCTGGACCAGACAAACACCGTCCTGGAAGCGCTCGGGCAACTGCCCTACGTGCGCGTCTACGCGCTGATCGAGGCGATCGGCGAGCAGGCCGGCGCCCAGCTCCAGCCGGCCACCGCCCCGGCCGCCGCGACCAGCCCGGTCACCGTGGGCGTCCCGACCACGTCCAGCGAGGTGGCGGCATGAGCGAGCGGTTGTTGCTGCACTGGCAGCTCGACGACCTGGCATCCGGTCCGCTGGTGGTCGGCACCCCGGTCGCCCGGACGACGGGCACGGTGGAGGGTGCTGCGGTGGTCCGCCCCGACGAGCGGTTCGGCAGCTGCCTTGAGCTGCGTGGCGGTGCCGCCGCGGTGACCAGCGTCTCGGCTCTGCCGGCACCGGTCACGGCGCAGGCCTGGGTGCGGGTTCCGCCGATGTCGGCCGACGCGGCGGGCGTCCTGTTCGGGCAGGCGGAGGGCTTCACGCTGTGGCTGCTCGGTGACGGTCGCCTCGTGCACCAGCTCGTCACCACCGACGGCATCGTCAAGCACGACACCCCCACCGGGACGCTGACCTTCGGCGAATGGCACCACGTGGCGGTGACCAGCGAGGACCGGACGGCCCGGGTCCTGCTCGACGGGGTGGTCGTCGCCGAGACCGCGCTGCCCGCGCCGGTGCGTGCCACGACGGCACCGTTCACGCTCGGGCGGGACCCCGACGCCGCCGGTTCGTACCTCGACTTCTCGGCGGCCCAGGTACGGGTGCACAGCGACACCCGGTCGGTCGAGGAGCTGCGTCAGGACATGGGCGCGGGGCAGGCCGTCCGGCCGTCGTTCGTGCGTACCCATCCGATCGGCTTCGAGCTGGTCGATGCCGACGAACAGCCGGTGCTCCGGATCGACGACACGCCGACCGGTCAACGCCTCACCCTGCGGCTGACCAACTCGTCGCGGCACGACCTGACCCTGTGGCCGGGGCTCGGGCCGGTCTCGGCGCAGGAGCACCACGTCGCGCTGCGGTTCCGGGGCGGGGTGCTGGCCGCCGGCTCCGTGCCCACCCTGTCGGTCCCGGGCTGGACCCTGACCACCGACGCGGGCCCCACCACCTGTTACCTGCGCGGGCCGGACGCCCTGACGATCCCGGCCGGCCAGAGCGTCGAGCTGCCGATCGCCGGGGTACGCGCCGACGCGGCCGGTGGCACCCGAGGCAGCCGGGTGGAGCTGGGCTACCGACGTGTCGGGTACGTCGGCGAGCCGACCGAGCTGACCGGCGCCCGGCACCAGATCCTGGAGATCGTCAACGACCGGGGCCGCTCCGATCCTCCGCTGCACCTGGGGCTGGTCGGCGGTGACCGGGTACTCAGCGACGGCGTGACCGCCAGCACCCTGCGCCTGCGGGTGGCGAACCTGTCCCGCGACGTCGCGGTGCCGCTGACCGGGGCCGACGGCGTGGCCCCGTCGGAGCTGGTGCTCTCCTTCGAGGTGCAGTTGGCCGAGGAGTCCCGGGACTGGGCGTTGACCGACGCCGGCACGGCCGGGGCGGTCGATCTCGCCGTCGGTGGGCCGGCCGGCGGTGGGTGGCAGGTCCGGCGGGAGCAGCTGGGCCAGCGCGCGCAGTGGACGCTGATTCCCGACGAGGACACCGCGGTACCGCCGGACGGCTGGTGGGACCTGACCCTCAGCGAGGTGCACGGTCTGGCCAGCCCGGGGCGGGCACCGGTGCTGCTCGCGTACCGCAACATTCCCGGTTTCCGGGACGGGGTGCTCGCCGTCGAGGTGGAGCGTGCGCCGCTGGTCTTCGCGGGCAGTGCGGCGGGGTTGGGTACGGTCGCTCCCGAGGCGCGGCTGCACGTCGTGGACCAGAGCACCAACGGTCACGCGGGCAGTGTGATCGTCGGACCGACGAACCAGCCCAACCTGCGGCTGGGCTACGACCGCGGCTACTCGTGGGTGCAGTCGCACGGTGGCGCGCCGTTGGCGATCAACCCGGTGGGCAACAACGTCGGGGTCGGCACCACCGCCCCGGTGGCGCGGCTGACCGTCCAGGCTGTCACCGACCACCTCCAGCTCCGCCGGGAGGAGCAGACCGGCGGCAGCCCGGTGTTCCTGGAGCTGTACCAGGCGGCGACCCCGAAGGGTGTGCAGGTCTACCCCAGCATCCGGTTCCACCACGCGGACGCGTTCTGGCACCGCATCGAGGCCAACCCCGACGGCATCACGTTCAAGCACGGGGGATCGGAGGGGCTGATCGACGTGCACGCCGCGGTGGCGCACGCCGCCGAGGTGCGGGCCAACCGGGTCCGGTCCGGTCAGGTGGTGGTCACCGCCGGCTCCGACCACCTTCAGCTGCGTCGCGACGAGCAGTCCGGCGGTGGGGCGCTGTTCCTGGAGCTGTTCCAGGCGCAGACGCCGAACGGTGTCGACGTCTATCCCAGCATCAGGTTCCACCACTCCCACAAGTTCTGGCACCGCATCGAGGGCCGCCCCGAGGGCATCACGTTCAAGGACGGGGGCTCCGAAGGGCTGATCGACGTGAGCGCCGCGCGGGGCACCTTCCAGGCGTTGACCGTGGACGGGGTCTCCATCGGCGCGCACGAACTGCGCGCGCTGGTGCGGCTCGCCGCCGGGCAGTTGGAGTTCGACCTCTTCAACGTGCTGCAGAACGAGTTCGCCTACGCCGCCGACTTCAGTCCCTTCGACAACGACCGGCGGCACGTCTTCACCTGGCGGCGCAAGGGCGAGCGGGTCGGCCAGGGCCGCTGGCGGATCGCCTTCCCGGGCTGAACGACGAGGAGGACGCGTTCCGATGGCACGCAAGCGCAAGATCGTCGAGGATCCGACCGCCAGCAAGAAGATCAAGATTGAGCCGGCGGACGTCACGAACCTGAAGCATCGCCTGACGCTGGGCGGCGACGGCAGCCTGACCGGCACCCGCGACGACGGGAACTTCTACGCCCGCTTCGTCAACATGGGCCAGGGCGACTGCATCGTGCTCAAGACCCCCGGCGGGAAGGTCGTCCTGGTGGACTGCGGCTCCTCCCGGACCGACGACGGCCTCTCCGACGCCTACCTGAAGCTCTTCGCCTACCACAACCTCTTCTGCGACCGGTTCCTCAGCGCCGACTATCCGCAGATCGACATTCTGATCCTCACCCACTGCGACAAGGACCACTTCAACAAGCTTAAGGAGGTCATGAAGCTGCACGACGGCGACGTCACCGTCGGCGAGATCTATCACAGCAGGGAGCTGAGTAAGTACAGCAGCACCCTCAGCAAATGGATCCAGCAGAGCCAGACCGGCACGGAGTGGTGGGTGACCTGCAACGAGGACACCGACGACAACGGCTCGACCACCCTGCAGCGCCGCGGCCCGAGCGACACCAAATACCAGCCCCACCCGCTCGGAGCCGGTCCACCCAGCCTCGATCCGGAGGGCGGGCTACGGATCCTGACCGAGCCCAACTGCACGATCACCATCCTGGCCAGTGGCGTCGAGGAGAAGTACGTCGCCGACGACGACACCAACGACGGCAACAACCGGGCCTGTGTGGTCACCCTGGTCGAGGTCTTCGGCAGGAAGCTGCTGCTCTGCGGGGACGCCACCTGGTCGACCGAGGAGTACCTCATGACGAAGAGCATCTGGGCGAAGAAGTACAAGAAGCGGCTCAAGAACGTGAACATCGTCCACGTCGCCCACCACGGCAGCGTCAACACCTCCTCCTCGCCGGAGTTCGTGCAGCTCGTCGCGCCCACCGAACGCGCGCTGATCAGCTCCGGCAAGGTCGGTGACCCGGGGTACGGGCTTCCGTCCCGCGCCGTGGTGCAGCGGTACCACAACCAGTTCGTGACAGACGGCAAAGCAGCGTCCGCACACGACGTCTGGTCGTACCCCAACGGAATCGTCACGCCGTCGTCGGCAGAGAACATCACGACCCCGGTCTACTCCACCGGATCGGTCGTGCCCCAGCCGCTCACCCTGTCGCCGTTGGACATCACCTGGGTGGCACCAGGATGAACCGCCGGGACCTCGCCGTACTGACGGCCGCCGTCGACGCCGGCACGTTCGACCTTGCGGTGGACACGCTCCCCGCACGGGTCGCCGGGTACCTCGGCCGTTTCCTGCCCACCCACCGGATCACGCTCACCGCCGCCACCCGGCCGGTCCCGGGCGATGACACCGTCGTCAGCGGCACCGGGGACACCGCACCGTTCGCCGCGATGTCCGTGACGATCCGGTTCACGCTGGTCGCCGAGGAGGTCACCGGAATCGTCGTCACGGCCACCGCCGGGCCGGGCTGGTCCCTCGCCGACGCCTTCCCGGCGCTGCGCGGCGGGCTCCTCGCCGACCTGCGCTTCGACGGCCCCACCCTGACCCTGGACTCGACCCTGCTCGACGGGACCGACCCCGCGCCCGCCGTGGCCGACGTGCCGATGGCCTTCAGCGGTGACCTGCGGATCACCCCCGCGATGAGCCTGCTGACCCTGCTCTTCCCCGGCACCGCCCACCCGGTGACCGGAACGCTCACCATGCGCCGGGTCGCCCCCACCGACCTGCCCGTGCCGACCCCGCTGGTGCCCGAGGTGGAGCTGGCCGGCTATCGGGGACACCAACTCGACCTCGGTCCGGTCACCCTCACCGACCTGCGGTACGAGCTGGTCGGCCGGCCGCAACTCAACGTCTCCACCATCGACCAGGAGGTGGTTGCGTACGTCCGGGTCGGCGGCGCGCTGCCCGTCAGCACGGCCGACGGTCCTGCCGGTGCGACCCGGACCAGGTCGGTCCTGGTCAGCGCCATGGTCGGCGGGTGGCGGCAGTCGATCCGGCTCGCGGCGGACTTCGGGCCGCTCGGCCCGGTCACCATGGCCGACATCGCCGGCCTGCTCGGGCAGTCCAGTCTCACCGTCCCGTTCGGCATCGATCCCGGTGCCGGCATCACCCTCGGCGAGGTCGCCCTGACCGTGACGCCCGGGACGGCCCGCCCGGTCGACCGGGTGACCGCGACCGTCTACACGCAGGCCGACTGGGTGATCGTCACCGACCTGCTGACCCTGGAACAGATCGACGTCAACGTCCGGGTAAACGACCCGTTCGGCAGCCCTGCCCTCGGCGTCACCGTGAACGGCCTGGTCGGCATCGGCGAGGAGGGCACGCTGGAGCTCTTCGCCGATCCGGGCACCCGGCAGCTCGGCGGGCACCTGCGCGAGGGCGACCCACCGCTGCGCATCCGAGAGGTGTACGAACACTTCACCGGAGGTGACCCGACCCACCTGCCCGACCTCGCCGTGGACGCGTTCATGGCCGAGGTGGCCCTCCCGGGCAGCGGCACCGAGGGCACCAGCTTCACCGGCATGATCGAGATCGACGGCGTCTGGGCGATCACCGACGGAGTCGAGCTGCGGGCCGTCAGCTTCGCCCTGGACCACACGTCGGCCTCGACCACCTTCCTGGCCGAGGCCCTGTTCGACCTGCACCAGGTAAGCCTCCGGGTGCGGGCCGGCTACGACCCGTCGCCGCAGCGCGGGTGGGAGTTCGCCGGGGAGACCGGGCCGGGCCAGCGGATCCCGATCGGTGGGCTCTTCGACGACCTGGCGAGCCGCCTCGGCGGGCCCGCACTGCCGGCCCCGCTGGCCGGGGCGACCGTGGAGAACCTCGCGATGGCGGTCTCCACCGGAGCGAAACGGCTGGCGGTCACCGGGCAGGCCCGGTTCCCGGTCGACGACACCGAGGTGGCGCTCACCGTCGCCGTGGACACCGCCGCCCGGTCCGTCGCCGGCGCGTTGGCGCTGGCCGTACCGGTCGACGGGGGAACCTTCCACCCCCGGCTCGACGTGCACTTCGCTCAGGACCCGACGGCCCGCCGGCTGGCCGCGTCGTACTCGCACGCCACCACCGATCCGGTGCCGGAACTGCGCGCCCTGGTGGGGGCGCTGTCGGCGTCGGCCGCCGGCCACGTACCCGAGGGGGTGCGGCTCGACCTGCGCCGGGCGCTGTTCGCGCTGGCCGCCCCGAGCACCGGCAGCGCCACGAAGTCGTACGTCTTCGGGGTGGAGGTCGCCGCCACGCTCGACCTGGCGAAGCTGCCGGTCGTCGGTGACCACCTCACCGGAGCGACCACCATGGGCGTCGACCCGCTACGGGTGATCGCCAGCACCGCGGCGCTCGTCGCGGCCGAGGCCGCCGCGCTCAACGCGCTGCTGCCCGACACCGCCCCCCGGCTGCCCACCGGCGACCTCGCCGCCGGCTTCACCGTCGACGCCACCGTCATGCTCGGGCCGCTGACCCAGGCGCTCGCCGTGCCGGTCGGCGGCCGGCCGGGGGTCGCGGCACCGACCTCCGGCAGCCCCGGGCCGGCACCTACCAACCCGCCGGTACGCACCGGCGACGACGCGTCGTGGATCACCGTGCAACGGTCGTTCGGCCCGCTGCACATCGCCCGGGTCGGCCTGGCGTTCCGTAGGCCACCGGCCGGCGGTGCCCGGATCGCGCTGCTGCTCGACGCGTCGGTGACGGTGGCCGGCCTGACCCTGTCGCTGACCGGCCTCACCGTCGAGGTGTCCGCCTCCGCCCCGCTCAGCCTGCCGACCTTCGACCTCGGCGGCATCGGCCTGTCGTACGCCAGCGGCCCGCTGCGGGTGGACGGGGCGTTCCGCAAGAGCACGATCACCTACGAGGGACACAGCTACCCCGCGTACAGCGGTGGACTGCAGCTTCGTACCCTGTCGTTCTCCCTCGGCGCGCTCGGCGCGTACGCCCAGCTGCCCGCCGGGCCGTCGCTGTTCGCCTACGCCTTCCTCAACGGCATCCAGGGCGGCCCACCGTTCCTGTCGGTACGCGGACTCGCCGCCGGGTTCGGCTACAACCGCCGGTTCATCGCCCCCGAGATCGCTGCGGTGGCGACGTTCCCGCTGGTCATCGACGCGATCAGTGGGCCACCGCCGGGCACCACCCTCGCCGACGAGCTGCGGATCCTCGACGACTACCTGCCGCCGTCGGTCGGGGACTACTTTCTCGCCCTCGGCCTGCGGCTCAACTCGTTCGAGATGGTGGACTCGTTCGTGCTGGTCGCCGCCTCCCTCGGGCACCGCTTCGAGCTGGACGTGCTCGGCCTGTCCACGGTGGTGCTCCCGGCCCCGGAACCGGCCGCCTCCCCGGTCCCTCCGATCGCGCAGGTCCAACTCGCGCTGCGGGCCAGCATCGTGCCGGAGGACGGCTACCTGACGGTGGTCGCCCAGCTCACCCGGGCGTCGTACCTGCTGTCCCCCGACTGTCACCTCACCGGCGGTCTCGCCTTCTCCACCTGGTTCGCCGGAGACCACGCAGGTGACTTCGCCCTGACCGCCGGCGGCTACCACCCGCACTTCCCGGTGCCGGCGCACTACCCGAACGTGCCCCGGCTCGGCTTCAGCTGGCAGGTCTGCGAGCAGCTCAGCATCTCCGGCGGCGGCTACTTCGCGTTGACCCCGAGCATGCTGATGGCCGGCGGTCGGGTCAGCGCGGTGTGGCAGGACGACTCGCTGCGCGCCGCCTTCGACGCCTCGATGGACTTCCTGCTCTCCTGGCAGCCGTACCACTACGAGGCGGCCCTGCACGTCGGCGTCACCGCGTCGTACACGTTCCAGGCCTTCGGCGCGCACACGATAAGCGTGCACGTCGGCACCGACGTCCAGCTCTGGGGCCCGGACTTCGGCGGCACCGCGCGTATCGACCTGGACGTCACCAGCATCGACATCACGTTCGGGGCCGCCGCCACGTCCACCCCCACCCCGTTGACGTGGTCCCGCTTCCGGGACACCCTGCTGCCGCCCCGGGAACAGGTGGTCGGTCTGTCCCTGCGCGCCGACTCGCACCGCAGCACCCCGGACGCCGCCGCCGACGACCTGGGCATCGCCGACCCGACCGGGCTGGTGCTGACCAGCAGCAGCGCCGTGCCGGCCAGCAGCGCGGTGCGCGGCACCGGGCAGACCGCCCTGCCCACCGGGTCCGGACGGACCCTGTTCGGCGTCGGACCGGTCGACGTCGCGGTAGGCGCCGTCACCGCCGTGCACCGGATCGCCATCACCCACGAGGGCACCCCGGTCGAGGACCGGTTCGACTACACCCCGGTCCGCGCCGATCTGCCGTACGCGCTGTGGGGCGGGCGGCTCCGGGCCGAGGTCACCGACCCGGCGCTGCTGACCGACCTGGTCACCGGGTACGAGATCCGGCCCCGACCGGCGGTCACCCCCGCCGACCCGGCCTGGGTCGACCGGGCGCACCTGCGCGCGGGCACCCCGCTGTACACCCGGGAGGCGATCGCCCTCGATCCGCCGCCGCGCTGGCAGGTGGCACCCGACGAACCGGCCGCCCGCGCGGCCACCATCGAGCAGACGATCACCGCGCCCACCGTCGCCGCCGCCCGGGCCGGTGTGCTCGCCGCGTTGCTGCCCTCGGCGCGGGTCGACCTCGCCGGCTTCGACACCAGCCAGTTCCACGCGATCCCCCAGGTGGCCGCCCATGTCTGAGTCCCGTCTGGAGTTCCGCGCCCACCACCGTCCGGTGCTGCCCGCCGGCGACTACCAGGTCACCGTCTCGCAGCAGGTGAGCCTGGAACCGGAGGACTTCACCGTGACCCGGCGGTTCACCGTCGCCGGTGACCGGTTCGGTCTCGCCCCGTCGCTGATCCGGGCGGTGTTCCCGCCACACGGCAGCGTGGGCGACCACGGCAACGTACTGCCGCACGTGGTGTTGGAGCGGGCCACCCTGCCCTGGGAACGCAGCCCGGTCGGCGACGACCCGGCGGCCGCACCCTGGCTGGCGCTGTTGCTCTTCACCGAGGACGAACGGCCCGAGCCGCACACCGTACCGCTCGGCCAGCTCGGGACGGACAGCTGGCTGCCCACGGCGGCGTCCACCCCGGAGCGACACGAGTCGGCCCAGGATCCGGTCACCGTCATCGACGTCCCACTCGACCTGTTGACGGAGCTGCTGCCCGACTACGCCGAGCTGCCGCTGCTCGCGCACGTACGCGCCGGCGACGGCGACGCGGCCGAAGCGGCCGTGGTGGTCGGCAACCGGCTGCCGACACCCGGGGGCACCAGCACGGTGCACCTGGTCTCCCTGGAACACCGGTTCCGGACCACGGGCGACGGGCCGGCGGTCTTCGACCCCGGACCGGCCCCGGGCGGCGGCCGGACGCACACCGTCCGCCTGGTCAGTCTGACCAGTTGGCGGTTCGCCTCGGTGAGTGCCGACCACACCTTCGCCACGCTGGTACGGGACCTGGCCGACGACGGCGGCACGCTCCGGCTGCCGCCGGCCGGAGGCGCTGCCGTCGACCGCTACCTCGCAGCGGGGTTCGTGCCCCTGCGGCACCAGTTGCGTCAGGGCGGGCGCAGCATCGGCTGGTACCGGGGTCCGCTGGTCCCCGGCCCGACCGACGGCGGCCCGGTCGCACCGACCCGGACCGGGGACGCGCTGTTGCGCTTCGACACCGAGCTGGGCATGTTCGACCTCGGGTACGCCGCAGCCTGGCAGCTCGGCCGACTGCTGGCGCTGAGCAGCGGCGACGTCGCCACCGGCCTGTACGGGTGGCGCCGCCGCCGGGACCAGCGGGCCAAGCAGCAGGTGGATCCCGGGTACCCGCTCGCCGTGGCGCCGATCGACGACACGCTGCCGGCCGGCGTGCTCGACTGGCTGACCGGTCTGACCCGCCTCGACGGGATCCCGCTCACCTACCTGGTGCCCGACGAGCGGCTGCTGCCGGCCGAGACGATCAGGTTCCTCGGCGTGGACCAGACCTGGGTTCGGCACCTGCTCGACGGGGCGACCAGCATCGGCCGGCTCGGGCCGGCCGACGAGGAACGCGACGCGGTGGCCCCGGTGCCGGTGGATTTCCCCACCGTCACCGGCGCGCTCATCCGTTCCGACGTGGTCTCCGGTTATCCGGCGCTGCTCGTCGACGGTTACGCCGACCTGGCGGGCAGGCAGCCGTTGGTGTCCTGGGGGAGCCGCCGGCTCGCCCCGGACATCCTGCTCTGCCTCTTCACCGGCGACCAGCTCGCCCGGCTGGACCTGCATCAGCCGCCGGAGGCGCAGCACCTGGCGGTCGAGCCGGACACCTCCGGCACCTCCTTCGGGCGGGTGCTGCGTGCTCCCGGGGGCACCGACGACCCGCCGGGACACCTCGGCCCGTTGCCGTTCGGGCCCCGGGGGACGGTGCCGATGCGGGAGTTGGCCGGGGCGGTGGCGCAGGCGCTGGGGCGGCCCGCGGCCGAGGTCGACGCGGGTGATCTGGCCCTGCAACTGACCGAGACCGCCGAGCGGGTCACCTTCCTGCGGGTCGGGTCGGCGTGACGGGGTGCCGGCCCGGTCGGCCGATCGGACGGTGACGACCACCTTGGCCCGGGCGTCTTCACGCTCGAGGTAAAGCCGGAGACCTTCTTGTGTTGTCTCATTCCGACGCCGAGTGTGCGATTATCGCACTATGGCTGATGGCTGGGACTGGCCGCTCGTCGGTGAGCAGGTACGGCGGGCCCGCCTGTCGTTAGGGATGTCGCAGCAGGATCTCGCGGCGGTGGTGGGGCTGGACCGGACGATGCTGGCCAAGGTCGAGGCGGGCAGCCGTCGCGTGGACGGTTTGGAGTTGGCTCGGCTTTCCAAGGCTCTGAAGGTGTCGATGGAGTACCTGATCCATCCACCGCCGGCGGTGGTGTCCCGACGGACGGCGCCACTGACCGAGGAGACCGACACCCAAGTAGCACGTTCGTCGGAGCGCCTTGAGATCGCCATGGTCGAGTGGCTCCGTCATGTCGAGCAGTTGCGGGATATCGGGGTGTTGCGTGCCCGTTCGCTGCTTCGCTACCCGCACCCGGTGGCCAGCGAGGATGACGCTCGTCGGGCAGCCCGTTGGTTACGACAGCGGTTCGGGCTCGGTGCGGAGCCGATCGACAGCATCATGGACGTCTGTGAGCGCGCAGGTCAGTGGGTGCTGGTCACCGATCTGCCGGGCGACGGCGCATCGCTGGTCGAGGGAGACACTGCCGTCGCTGTCGTCAGCACGGTGGGTGATCCTGGCCGTCGTCGGGCTACCGCAGCACACGAGTTGGGGCATCTCATCGTTGGTGACGAGTACTCCGCCGACCTCGGTGTGAGTACATCGCGGGCGGAGCGGGAGGCGGTGATCGACGTCTTCGCGGCGGAACTGCTGCTGCCGGTGCAGGCGTTCGCGCTCACCGCAGACAACGCGACGATAAGCCGGGAACAGCTCGTCGGCTACGCGGCCCGATACCGTACGTCCTGGTTGTTGGCATTGCGGCAGGCTGAGCAGGCGGGGGTGATCGACCCGGATACCCGAAGGACCTGGAGCCAGGCTCGGCCCACGTACGCGGAGTTCATGGAGGCGCTGGGCTGGGCACCGCAGCCCGACCTCGCGTCAGTACGGGTATCGCCCGCCTACGCGCAGGCCGTGATGGAGGCGTTGCGGAACAGGCGAATCACCCGGGCGAGGGCTGTGGAGTTGATGCATGACCAGATTGTCGAGGCGGACCTGCCGCAGGACGACGACTCGGAGATCGCCCCGTGAGTTTGATGGCACAAGGCGCATCCGTCGTTGTGCTCGACACGATGGTCCTCAGCCACTTCACTCTCGCTGACCGGCTGGACGTCCTGCAGGATCTGCTGCTCGATGCCGACTGCTGGACGACGAAGATGGTGCGGGAGGAACTGCGAGTGGGTTCGCAGGCGTATCGGGAACTGGTCGTCGCATGCGAGGCGGACTGGCTGACCACTGCCGAACTGGACACGCTCGACGAGGTGCGGTGTTTCACCAAACGGGCCGCCCGGCTCGGCTCGGGCGATCGCGACATCCGTTCTTGCCGCCGCCGAACTGCGGGCAGGCGTGGCCATCACGGACGACAGGAACGCGACCCAGGTTGCCCGTACCCACGGTGCCCGCGTCCACGGCACCATCTGGCTTCTCGCCGGTGCCTGCCGGGACGGCAAGCAGACCCCGACGGCTGCCGGCAACCTCATCGAGGCGCTGCGAGCGACCGGTGCTCGCCTGCCCTGCTCCGGGGCGGGGTTCCCGAACTACGCCCGTAGGCACAACCTCCTGTAACCGCCATGGACAGCTTCGTGATCCGACGATTCGGTGCACACTGAGTCACGCTCGCCGCTGAGGCACCGGTCCAGGTCAAGGCGATGGTTCCGCACATCACGTCGTCGCGGCTGGCGCTGACCCTGCTGCGTCCCGGTCGGTTCGAGCTCGACACGCTTGCCAACTGGGTGTGGAACACCGAGACGCAGGAGCGCCCGCGGGCATTGCTGCGGTCCATGCTGGGCCTGGACCGTAAGCGTGTCGCCGCGGCGATGAACACGCTCCCGTTGACCGGTGTGGACACGGCACTGCTCGGTCACGAGTCACCGTTCTTTCAGGAGACGCTGCGGTACGACCAGAACCACCCGTACTGGAAGGACGAGGACCACAGCGGCGCCGTCGGCGACGTGACCGTGCCGGTCAGCTCGATCACCGGGTGGTACGACATCTTCCTGACCGACCAGCTGCGCGACTTCCAGGCCCTGGCCGCCGCCGGCCGCAACCCCCGGCTGACCGTCGGCCCGTGGTGGCACGCCGCCCCGGTGGGCATGGGCGCCGCGATCGAGCAGGTGGTCGACTGGGGGGCCGCGCTCGCACGGGGCGAGCAACCGGCCGACCGGGCGCCGGTACGGTTGTTCGTGATGGGTGCCGGGCAGTGGCGTGACTTCGACCAGTGGCCACCGGCGGGGTACCCGCAGCAGCGCTGGCACCTGCGCTCCGGCGGCGCGCTGGAGCGGGGGGTGAACCCGGCCTCGCCGCCGAGCACCTTCAGCTACGACCCGAACGACCCGACCCCGTCGGTGGGCGGGCCGAAACTGGACGGTAACGGTCCCGGCCCCAAGGACAACCGGTCGCTGGAGAAGCGGGCGGACGTGCTGACCTTCACCTCACCGGTGCTCGAGTCCGACCTGGAGGTTGTCGGGCAGGTCACGGCGCAGGTGTGGCTGCGCGCCGACCGGCCCAGCCATGACCTGTTCGTCCGGCTGTGCGACGTCGACGAGCGCGGCAAGTCGATCAACGTGTGCGACGACCTGGTCACCGTTCGGCCCGACGGCACGACCGAGGTGACCGTGGAGCTGTCACCCACCGCGTACGTCTTCCGGCGCGGGCACCGCCTGCGCGTTCAGGTGTCCGCCGGGGCGTTTCCCCGGTTCGCCCGCAACCTCGGCGGGGACGAGCCGGTCGCGACCGCCACGACCACCCACGTCACCCACCTCGAGATCCTGCACGATGGCGACCACCCCTCCGCGATCCTGTTGCCGGCGAAGGCCTGAACCCGCTCCTCGGTCGCGGCCCGAAGCGGCGAGGGAGGAGGATGGGGCAGTGGACATCGAGCCGGTCGACCCCGCCCCGAGCCGGGCGTTCTCCCGGGCGAGCCTGCGGCAGTACTGGAAAGATCTCACGTTCGTGCACTGGGCGGTCGCGCCGGAACTCGTCGCACCGCTGCTGCCCTCCGGCACCCGTCCGGACACCCTCGACGGATTGACCCATGTCGGTCTCGTCGGCTTCCAGATGGTCGGGCTGGGCCTCGGCCGGGGGCCGCGGGTGCCGTACTTCGGCACCTTCTGGGAGACCAACGTCCGGCTCTACTCCGTCGACGACGCCGGGCGACGCGCCGTGGTGTTCCGGTCGCTCGACGCGTCCCGGCTGGTACCCGTGCTCGTCGCCCGGGCGAGCCTGCGGTTGCCGTACCTGTGGTCGAAGATGGGGATCGACCGTGACGGCGACATCTGCACGTACCGTTGCCGGCGTCGCTGGCCCGGCCCGGCCGGCGCGGCGAGCCGCATGGTGGTCCGGGTCGGCGACCCGATCGCCGACCCGACCCCGCTGGAACACTTTCTCACCGCCCGCTGGGGGTTGCACACCCGGGCGTACGGACGCACGCTGCACCTGCCGAACTGGCACCCCCGTTGGCCGCTGCACCGGGCCGAGTTGCTGCACCTGGATGACGGACTGGTCGCCGCCGCCGGGCTGCCCGCGCCCGCCGCAGCGCCGGTGAGTGTGCTGTACGCCCCCGGCGTGCCGGTCGTGTTCGGCCTGCCCACCGTCGCGGGCGGGGTAGCGACCTGCACGCCGCCGTAGGCGAGGTGCAGCCCCTCGACGTCGAGCCACCCCGCACGACCACCTCCGCGCGCTCTGACGCCGGCTCCTGTCCCCGTACCGTCGGCTCCGATGTGGCGCCAGTGCCACCGCGTCACACGTTGGGGGTGACACGGCACCACTGTCGGCACGATGCGCCGGCTGGTGGCATGAAGACAAGTGATGCAGGGGAGAGGAAGCGCCGTGAGACCACCAGTCGGAGGTAGAACGTGAAACAACGCCGAATCGTGGGCCGGGGGATGGCTGTCACGGTCGCCGTCGGGCTCGTCGCGACCCTGACCGCGGTGCCCGCCGGGGCGGACGAGCCGGGGGTGCAGGTCCAGTGGGGAGCCTGCCCCGAGCAGGTCGCGGCCGTATCGCCGTCGTTGCAGTGCGCGACGGTGCCGGTTCCGCTGGACTACGGCGACCCGGCCGGTGCCGAGATCGAGATCATGGTGTCGCGGATCGCCAGCCAGAACCCGTCCGAGCGCCGGGGCATCCTGCTGCTCAACCCGGGCGGGCCGGGTGCCTCCGGGCTGACGATGCCGGCGGACATGGTCAGCCTCGGCCTGCCGTCCACCGTGTCGAACAGCTACGACCTGATCGGCGTGGACCCCCGTGGGGTCGGGCAGTCGGCCCCGGTGAGCTGTGCCTTCACCGGCGACCTGGACTACCGTGGCAACGTTCCGCCGTACGCGGTGGACGACGCGGCGGTCGCGGAGCAGGCGACGATCGCGAAGACGGTCGCCGAGCGGTGCGCGGCCAACGACACCGAGGGCCGACTGCGGCACCTGACCACGGCGAACACGGCGCGCGACCTGGACTCGGTCCGAGTCGCGCTCGGCGAGGAGAAGGCCAGCTTCTACGGGGCGTCGTACGGGTCGGCGTTGGGTGCCGCGTACGCGTCGATGTTCCCGGAGACCACCGACCGGGTCGTGCTCGACAGCAACGTCGGCGACACCCACCTCAGCCGCGCGGCCCTGCGCCGGTTCGCGCTGGGTATGGAGCAGACGTTCCCCGACTTCGCGGCGTTTGCGGCGGCGCGGCATGGCGCGTACGGCCTGGGCCGCAACCCGGCGCAGGTGACCAGGAACTGGTTCACCCTCGCCGAACGGCTCGACCGGACCCCGGTCGCCGGCGTCGACGGCGCTACCTTCCGGTTCCTCACCTTCACGGCGCTCTACAGCGAGGCGCAGTACGGACTGTTGGCGCAGACCTGGCAGTCGCTGCTGAACTCCGACGAGGCCGCGGTCACCCGGCTCGTGGCCAGGGCCGACAGCCGGTCGGTCCCGCAGCGCACGAACCGGGCCGACGATCCGGTGGAGCTGCTGCCGTGGGACAACAACTGGTCGGCGTTCCTCGCCGTGACCTGCAACGACTCCGACTGGCCGGAGAACGTGGCGCGGTACCAGGCCTCGGTGGCCACGGACCGCGAGAAGTTCCCCATGTTCGGCGCCGCCGGGGCGAACATCGTCCCCTGTGCCTACTGGGCGCACGAGCCGTCCGAGCCGCCGGTGGCGATCAACGACGACGGCCCGCGCAACGTGCTGATCCTGCAGAACCGGCGGGACCCGGCCACCCCGCTGCGTGGGGGGAAGCTGCTCCGGGAGAAGTTCGACGACCGGTCCCGGCTGGTGACCGTCGACGGTAGCGGGCACGGCGTCTACGTCTTCGGTGACAACGCGTGCGCGCTCAACGTCACCACGGCCTACCTGGTCGACGGCACGATGCCGGAGGACAGGTTCTGCGGCCCCGGGACGCGGACGCTCGACGCCGAGGCCGCGCGGCAGCGGGCCGAGACCCTCGACCGACTGCGTCGCGCACTCTGATCGTCGGTCGTGGACGGGCAGGACGGGGGAGCCGGTGGTGTGTCCGCCACCGACTCCCCCGTGAGGCGAGGTCCTGGGTACGTGATCAAGGGGGATGCTGCGGAGTACGTGGAGGGCGCCGCGGTGGCCGCGGTGGCCGCAGTGACCAGAAAAGACCTTACGTTCGTGCACTGTGGGCCCCACAGCGTATCGACCGAGCGGTAGCATCGCGCGTCGGAGCGTACTGATGCGGTGACATAGGGAGCCACGATCCGTCATGTCCTTCGTGCCCCCACTGCCGAAGAGTCGGCACTGGACCTTCACCGCCGTCACCACCGTGGTCGTCACACCGGCGTTGGTGTGGGGCGTCGACCGGTCGTACCGTGCCACGGATCGGTGCCTGCGGGCCAACGGATTGTCGATCGACGATCCCGACGTCGAAGTTCCGGACGCGTGCTCGGACATCAGCGCGCTCCTGGGCCTGCTGGTACTGATCGCTGGTGCCTACGTCGCGGCGACGGCGGTCACCGGGTTGTGTGTGGGGGTGGCGGAGGGACGTCGCCGGCGCGGCTTCGGCCACCGTCGCTGGTTCACGGTGACCGTCGTCGGCGTCACCGCCCCATGGGCACTTGCCAGCTACGCCGCCGGCTACGGCATCGGTCGGCTACTACGACCCCCGGCCGCCGACACCTCTTGGACGGAGGGTCGTGACGCCGCGCGTCGTACCCTGGAATTCCTCGCCCGGGGCGGACAGCCCGGCACGGTGCCCACCCCCGGGGTTCCTCATCGACGAACCGGTTCACCTGGACGCCCGGCTGCACTACGCGCGGCACTACGGCACGACGGTCACCTACCAGCAGACCTCCGCGCTGGCCTTCGGATCAGCGGCCTTCGTCACCGGCGCCCTGCTCGCCAACGCCATCGGTAACAGCAACGCCCGATCCCGGGCGGCACGCCTCGCGAGCCCGCAGTGGCGCGACCACGAACTCACCCGGGTCGTGGTCACTCCCACCCGGACCTGGTGCTACTCCTACGGACGCTGGCTGGCGTTCCACCACACCGGCGTCCTGGAATACCACCTCGACCCGCACGGCGTGGTGCTCCTCTTCGCCGACACCGAGCCGCTGCGCCTGACCGGGCCAGCCGCCTGGCTGCACGCGGTCCTCTTCGCGTACTTCCGGTCCGGTGCCTCGGCACTGACCACGGCGACCTTCCTCCTGCCGATCGGCGCCAACCAGTCACCGGCCGCATCTGCCGCGACCTCACCCTCCACCAGCAGGTGACAGCACGGACAACAACGAACAGAGTCGCGGCACCCCCGAGCATGCGACTGCACACCGGCCGGCGCCACCAACACGATCACCCGGAGAGCAGGTCGCAGTCGCAGGTGGAGCCCGCAGGTCGCGATGTCCGATCGGGGGAGCGGGCGGCTCGGGCCGCCTCCGCCAGCAGCGCGCGCAGTCCTTCGGTGAGGCCGACGGCCCCGGCGACGCGGCGGGGGAACGCCAGCCGTACGTCGGTGTGCCAGTGCGGCGCTTCGGCGCGGAGGACGACACCGTCGGCGTCGAGGGCGATCGGTAGGACGCGCGCCGAACTGGCCCGCAACGTCGGGTCGAGCAGCATCGCGAGCTGGTCGACGAGGTCCCGGTGTCGTCCGGTGAGGTGATGCAGGTGTGCGGCTTCGTCGCCGGCGACGGGGTCGGCCCGCGCGGCGCGGTAGGCGCCGGTGTCCACGGTCCGCTCGTCGTGGTCGCGCGTGAGGCGGATGCGGGTCGGCTCGACGGTCCAGAGCGCTACCGGAGGTAGCGCGAGCAGTGACATGACGGTGTCGCCGTCACACAGGTCCAGACTCGCCGGGTCGAACGGTCGTGCCGTACCCAGAATCCGCAGTCTGGCCCGTACCCGTGACCGCGCCGCGACGGGGACGAGGTGTGTGACGTCGATCTGTGCCGCTCCCGTTCGTCCACGGGCAGCGACCAGGAAACCTCCGGTCCTGCTCATCGCGTCGACGGCGAGGACCACCGTGCCCTCGGGCAGGACGGCGTGTGACCCGGTCAGGTCGACAGCGGCATCAGCGACGGCGAGGCGCAGGGAAGTGGCGGCGGACAGGGCAGAGCGCGCCACGACGGCGGCGTCGTGCCCGTCCGCCGCCAACGCGTCGGTGCCGTGAGGCGGGTGTGCCAGGTCTGTCGGCCGCCCGGCGGGGTGGAGCGCCATGTCAGTCCCCTCGGCCATGGAGGTACGGGCCAGTTCGGCCCAGGGGTCTGACAGTAGTAGGTAAGCCTTACCTTGCCAAATCGTCGACGGTCCGGCCGGCCAGGTCAGGCGGGCTGGTAGGTGAGGCAGTCGCTGGCCGTGGCGCTCGGGCCGACGGTGATGGACTCGGCGGTGCAGGCGAGGTTGGTGTTGTGGACGCACTCGGATCGCGCGCACGCGCCTACGGATCCGGTCACCTCGGCGATGCCGCCCTGCACCGACGACTCGACGAAGGTCGCACAGGAGGCGGCCGAGCCCGCCGCGGCTACTGTGATCGCCGGGGCGTGGCAGCCGTTGTCGTTGAAACTGCATGCGGTCGCGGTGCACTCGCGGACAGGCGGTGACTGCAACAAGGTCTTCATGGCGCCTCCATGCTGTCGCGGCGGGTAGATCCGCCGTGCGGGTCGGTCGTTCCTTTCTTGCCTGGGCGAGGGGAGGTGAACCCCTGTGCCCACGGCGTCAAACAATACATTGCCAACGACGTGACGATAGCAAAAAGTGGCGAAAGAGCCGGCACGATGCGCAGCGGTTACTCTTTCGGGGAATCCGAACAAGTAAGCCTAACCTTTGTTAGTGTTGCCTATCTTCCGCAATGCGTGGCCGGGTGGCGACTGAAATCGCGAAATTGCGGAATTCGAGGCTTCGCGGCCTGGTTTCCATAGTGGTGGCCGGCGGCGGCGTCAGTTCGGTCCCGTCGACCGGCGCGTCGGCGCTCGTTCGCCCTGGGGTTCGCGGCGGGCGTACTTGGCGCGGAACTTCTCGAAGGCGAAGTCGGCGCCCTTGTCGCGGTAGACGACAGGGCGGTACTCGGGATGGATGCCGGGCTTCATGCGCGCTGCGCTCCTTCGGTGTCGGTGTCGGTCAGCTCCTCCGCCCCGAGGGGGAAGCAGCCGGCGAACGGGTCGGGGTAACTGCGCCAGGTGTCTTCGCCGTCGGCGAGTTCGGCGTCGGTGAGCAGGCAGCCGGCGAGGGCGCGGTGCAGCTCGACGGGGTCGAGGTCGAGGCCGATGAAGACCAGGTGCTGGTGGCGGTCGCCGTAGTACGGATCCCACTCCAGGGCGGCGGCGAGGCGGCGCTGGTCCTCGACGTGTTCCCAGCGGTCGGCGGGCAGGCTCACCAGCCAGTGCCCCAGGGATCCCATCGTCAGACCACCGCCGGCGAACTCCCAGGCCACCACCGTGTCGGGCTGGCTGGCCAGCCAGAGGTGCCCCCGGGAGCGGATGACCTCGGCGTTGACCTCTTCGAGGACGTCGTGCAGACGCTGCGGGTGGAACGGCCGGCGGGCGCGGAGGACGGCGGAGACGACGCCGCAGTCGGGCTCCGGTTCGTGCGCCCCGAGGGTGTAGCCCTGCAGGCCGCGGGCGAGCGTTCCGGGGGTCCCCGACCGGTGCCGGTGGGTGTGGCGCAGCTGTCGGGTCAACGTGCCGGCATCGACCGGATCGTCGACGCGCAGGTGTGTCGCCCACGGTGCCATCCGCTGCAACAGGACCGCCATCCTGCTGGTGTCGAAGGCGCCGTCGCGGGACTGTCCCCAGAGCACCAGGGTGTCGGCGTACTCGATCTGCCGGACGACGACGTCGGCGAGCGCGCGGTGGTCGTCGTCGGCGGCGTGGATGCCCAGGGTGGTGAGGTCGTCGGTGCTGGCCAGGCCGTCGAGCAGGTGTTCGGCGTCGAGGACGGTCACGTACGAGTCGATCCGGATGAGATCGGTGATCGGGGCGCCGTCGACGAGGCAGTGGGCGCAGGCGGCGGCGACCGCCTCCGGCTCCACCACCTCGGGCAGCATCAACACCAGGTCCTGGCCGGGATGACTGCGGGTGAACCGGACGAGGGTGGGCAGCACGTCCTCGCGCAGGGTGCAGGAGGCGCAGCCGTGCCGCAGCTCGACCTGCTCGTCCTCGATGATGCCGACGCCGCAACGGACCACCCGCCGGACCACACCCTGCCGGATCCCGCTGAGGTCGTGCCGCACCAGCAGCAGCGACGGATCGGCGGCGAGCAACGTGCGGGCGACGGCGAGGGTGGCCGCCGGCCAGAACCCGGACAGCACGGTCAGTGACGGTCGGGTGTCGGCATCGACGGTCACGGCATGGGGCGGGGCCTGAGGTGACGACGACATCGGATTCCTCCCGGGCTACTTGAAAACGATTGTCATTATAGGCACGTGCGAGCGGTCGAAGCGGGCAGGGGTGCCACCGGATCGGCCGGCGCTGCCACCGCCGACGCGCGACGGGGGTCGCGGCCCGGCTGGCCGCCGACCCCCGCGCAGGTGTCCCTGCTGGGCCCCTGGGTGGATCCGGTCGAACGGTTGATGTAAAAATGAAAACGATTGTCGTTATCGTGGCACCTGGGTAAGGAGCGATCACCATGTCCAGACGTTGTGACGTCACCGGGGCGGAGCCGAGCTTCGGCAACGCCGTGTCCCACTCCCATCGGCGCACCCGCCGCCGGTGGAACCCGAACCTGCAGAACCACCGCTACTGGCTGCCGTCGGAACGACGGTGGGTGAGTCTCACCCTGACCGCCAAGGCGCTGAAGACCGTGGACCGCAAGGGCATTGAGAAGGTCGTCGCCGAACTGCGTAACCGGGGGGTGAAGATCTGATGGCCCGCCAGACCGATGTGCGGCCGATCGTGCGGCTGCGCAGCACCGCCGGCACCGGCTACACGTACGTGACCCGCAAGAACCGCCGCAACGACCCGGACCGGCTGGTGCTGCGCAAGTACGACCCGATCGTGCGTCGGCACGTCGAGTTCAAGGAGGCCCGCTGATGGCCAAGAAGAGTCTGGTCAACCGGCAGGCGCGCCGCGAGGAACTGGTGGCCCGGCACGCCGGGGCGCGGGTGGAGCTGAAGCGGGTGGTCGCCCACCCCGACACCGACCCGGACGTACGCGCCGAGGCGGTCCGCCGGCTCAGCCTGCTACCGCGCGACTCCAGCCCGGTGCGGCTGCGCTCACGCGACCAGACCGACGGCCGCCCACGCGGGATGCTGACCCGCTTCGGGCTGTCCCGGGTGCGGTTCCGCGAACTGGCCCTGCGCGGCGACATGCCCGGAGTGCGCAAGGCGTCCTGGTGATCGCACCGCAGGCGCCAACGCCCGTGGGCGCGCGGGGCGAAAGGGGAGATTGAGAGCGGCAGGGAGGGGTTCGCGGTCTCGCGGGCCTGATGGCCGCCGGGGCGGTGGTGGTCGCCGGCACGGTGCAGGCGCCGACCGCCGCGCCGGCGGCTGCGAAGGTGGTGTTCTCCAAGGGACACCCCGACGCGGTCGACGTGCACTACGAGGCTGATTGGTGCCGGTGGTAGCGGCGGCGGTCAGCGACGTGCGACGTTGCTCTCTGTTCATCTAACCCCCGAAACCGAGTTGACGGGTTGCAGGAGACGGTGACATGCTCTAACTACCAAAAACAATCAAGGGGGTTATGGCGATGGTCCACCATCGGTTCGCGACAGTCGACGGGCACCGGCTCTTCTACCGTGAGGCCGGCGAGGCGTCCAAGCCCACGATCGTGCTCCTGCACGGCTACCCGACCAGTTCGTTCATGTTCCGCGAGCTGATCCCACGGCTGGCCGGGGACTTCCACGTGATCGCGCCCGACCACCTCGGCTTCGGGCTCTCCGACGCCCCCTCGGTGGAGCAGTTCACCTACACCTTCGACGCGCTCGCCGACCTCACAAACAGGCTGCTGGCCCAGCTGAGGGTGGAGCGGTACGCGATCTACGTGCAGGACTACGGTGCCCCGATCGGCTGGCGGCTGGCCCTGAACAACCCCTCGGCCATCACCGGAATCGTCACCCAGAACGGCAACGGCTACGAGGCCGGGTTCGTGCCGTCGTTCTGGGACGGCGTCTGGGAGTTCCACCGCGACCGCAAGGAGAAGACCGAGGCCGGGATGAGCCATGCGATGTCGCTCGAGGCGATCCGCTGGCAGTACGTGCACGGTGTGGCCGACCCGACGCTGGTCGACCCGACCGTGTGGTGGCACGACTTCGCCCTGGTGTCACGGCCGGGCAACGACGCCGTGCAGCTCGACCTGTTCTACGACTATGCGAGCAACCTGCCGCTCTATCCCAAGCTGCACGAGTACTTCCGCGCCCACCAGCCGCCGCTGCTGGCCGTCTGGGGTGAGGGCGACGAGATCTTCGGCCCGGCCGGCGCCCGCGCGTTCGCCGACGACCTCCCGGACGCGAAGATCCACCTGGTACCGGGCGGCGGGCACTTCCTGCTCGAGACCAACCTCGACGAGGTGTCCCGGCTGATCCGGGAGTTCCTGGCCGGACTGCCTCGACGCTGACCCGGTCGAGGCCGGACGAACACGGGGAGGCGGTCAGCCTCGTCGGGTTCGTTGGTAGTGGCGGCGGGCTTTCAGCTTGTTGCCGCAGGTGGCCATGGAACACCATCGGGCGCTGTTGGACTTGCTGCGGTCCAGCAGGAACAGCGCGCACTCGTGGTTGGCGCACGGGCGGAGCCGATCGGGGCGGGTGCGCTGTAACTCGTCCCAGGCGGTGATGGCCCGCAGCAGGATGCTCTGAGCGCCGTGGGCGTCGGTCGTCCAGAGCAGGTGGCCGTCCTCGTCGATGGACGGGTGTGACGTCACGCCGTGCAGCAGCGGCGCCAGAGCCGTGGGTGGCTCGTTCCCGCGGACGACGGCTTGCAGGAGGTCGCGACCGGCCCGCAGGACTGCCGGGTCGTCGACGTCGAGGTCGAGGATGTCGGTGCGGGTGCCATCGATCACGGGCGTGCTGTTGAGCAGGGTAAGAAGTAGTTCCTCGTCCATGTAACCTCCGAACCTCGCTAGACAGGTTATCCGACCGGGTGCCACGGCTCTGGCCCATGATGAGGACAACGAGGCCGAGATGGGCCAGACGATGATGCTGCACCTCGACCACGTCGGGTGCGACGGTGCATGTGGTTCCCGCGGCTGCCTGCAGCCCTACGCCCGGGCCGACAGCGGCGAACCCGAAACTCTGGCCGCCCGGGACTGCCAGGTGGTGACCTCGGTCGGGGTCAGGGCGCGGGCGAAGACCGCCACCCGGTCGACCCCTCCGGTCAACCGCTGTCCGCCGTCCTGGTCGGCGGCGAAGCTGGCCTCTCGGAGGAAGCCCAGCGAGGTGGGGGCGGTACGCAGGTAGGTCTCACCGTCGGGGGTGAGCCCGTCCCAGGTCGGCGCGCTCTTGTCGTACGTGGGGGGTGCCGACGATCGTCGCGTCCCGGTCGTGGGGGGACGAGTCCTCGACGGTGGAGCCGGACCGGGGATCCCAGGCGAGGACGGGAGCTGCGGGAGCGGGTACCGCACACGGCGCGGCTGTCTCCACCGTCAGCCGGCCGAAGGACTCCACCCGCCAGTCGTCCCCGGTCAGCGCGACCCGTACCGCCTGGAGCTTCTCGGCACCGAGGGCGGGCGTGACCTGGAACGTGTAGGTCCGGGACCGTCCGGGTCGGATCGGTCGCACGTCGGTGGCGGTGGGTTCGTAGGTCCAGCCACCGGGCAGGTGCGGCGTCAGCGTGCCGGCCGGCAGCGTCGTGGCCTTGGCCGAGAAGGTCACCTCGAGCGGGAACGGCTTGCCCGGCGCTGCGGTGGCCGGCATCCGCATCGCCACCTGGGCGAGTGACTCCGCCACGTACCGGTGGCCGGCGACCCCGGTGAAGCGGATCTCCTGCCCGTCGCGGGCGACGTCGACCCGGCGGCCGGTGGTGGCGTCGGTGACCTGGAAGCGGCCGCCGAACAGGGCGCTGCGTACCCGGAGCGGTCCGGTGTGGCCGGGGTCCAGGGTGATCCGGGTCGCGGTGCGGCCGCTCCACTCGGTGCCGACCGTGACGTCGCCGCGGGCCCGCAGGCCGCTGACCGAGCCGTCGGCCCAGACGTCGGGGAGCGCGGGCAGCACGTCGATGACGCCCGTCTGGCTCTGCAGCAGCATCTCCGCCACGCCGGCGGTGGCCCCGAAGTTGCCGTCGATCTGGAACGGGGGGTGGTTGTCCCAGAGGTTGTCGAGGGTGCTGGTCTTGAGCAGCTCGGAGAGCATCTTGTGGGAGTGGTTGCCGTCGAGCAGCCGGGCCCAGAAGTTGATCTTCCACGCCTTGCTCCAGCCGGTGCCGCCGTCACCGCGCGCGGTCAACGAGACCTTCGCTGCCTCCGCGTACCCGGGCGTGGTCAGCGGGGAGATCTGCCGGCCGGGGAAGAGGCCGAACAGGTGCGACACGTGCCGGTGCGTGTCGTCTCGGCTGTCCCAGTCCTCCTTCCACTCCTGCAGCTGCCCCCACGAGCCGATCCGGGTCCCCGGGTCGAGCGTGGCCAGCGTGGCCGCGACCTGCGCGCGGAACTCGGTGTCGCCGTCACCGACCTCCCCGGCCGCCTCCGACACGTTGGTCAACAGGTCCCACACGATCTGCTGGGACATCGCCGCGCCGGCGGAGAAGTCCCCGTGCTCGGGCGAGTAGCTGGGGGTCACCACGAGCTTGCCGTCGCGTGGGTCGACGACCAGCTCGTCGAGCCAGAACTGCGTCAGCTCCTTCATCAGCGGGTACGCCCGCTCGCGCAGGAACCTGTCGTCGCGGGTGAACCGGTAGTGCTCGTAGTAGTGCTGTGCCAGCCACGCTCCCGCCTCCGGCATCCAGAAGGCGGAGGGGTAGTTGTGCACACCGGTGAAACCGAACGGGTTCGTCTCGTTGTGCACCACCCAGCCGCGGTTGTCGTGGATCTTCTTCGCGGTGACCCGGCCGGGCTCGACCATGCCGTCGACGTAGTCGAAGAGCGGCAGGGCCGTCTCGGAGAGGTTCGTCGTCTCGGCGGGCCAGTAGTTCATCTGGAAGTTGATGTTCACGTGGTAGTCCGCGGACCACGGCGGGCTGGTCGAGTTGTTCCAGACCCCCTGCAGGTTCGCCGGCAGCGAGCCGGTCCGCGAGGACGAGACGAGCAGGTATCGGCCGTACTGGAAGAAGAGCACTTCGAGGGCCCTGCTGGCCGCCGGGTCCGTCTGTCCCCTGCGGTAGCTGGTCAGTAGCTCGTCGGTGGGAATGGCCGGCATCCGCTGGCCGACGTCCAGCCTGAGACGCTGGAACAGCCGCTGGTAGTCGCGCACGTGTGCGGCCCGCAACGCCTGGTGCGGCTTGGCCGCCGCCGTGTCGACCCGCCGGGTCACGGCCGCGTGCGGGTCGTCGCCCCGGTAGGTCGGGTAGTCGTCGGCGTAGTCGGTGCCGGCGGCGAGGAGCAGCGTGACGGAGTCCGCTCCCTCGACGGTGACGGTGCCGTCGCTGTTGTCCACCCGGGTGCCACCGGTGTTGATCACCTGCAGCTGCGACTCGAAACGCATGCCGTTGTCGTTGAGCCGGCCGCTGAGCGTGATCCGTCCGTTGGCGGCGGTGAGGTTCCGTGACCGGTCGGACGCCGTGGTGATCGACGCCGTGAACCCGATCCTGCCGGGTCGGTCCGCCGTGAGCCGGGCGACCAGGACGTTGTCGGGGGCGGAGGTGAAGTACTCGCGGGTGTACCGGACCCCGTCGGCGGTGTACGAGACGCCGGCGGTGGCGTCGGAGATGTCGAGCTGCCGGCGGTAGTCGGTGTAGTTGGCCGGCGGACGCAGGAACGACAGGCGTACGTCGCCGAAGGCCTGGTAGGCGCCGAACCCGCTCTTGGGCTGGCCGAGCTTGCCTGCCACCCAGGAGGGGTCCACGCGTTTGTCGGTCGCGATCCGTTGTTGGACCTCGTCGAGCGCCCCCGGCCGGGCAGTGGTCCAGTCCCCGAAGTTGTAGCCGGGCGAGCCGGGGCCACCGGTCCACAGTGACTTCTCGTTGAACTGGAGCTGTTCGGTCTCGACCCCGCCGAAGACCGAGGCCCCGAGGGCTCCGTTGCCGATGGGCAGGGACTGTGACTCCCAGTCGGTGGCGGGCCTGTCGTACCAGAGGGTCGTACCGTTCGGGGGCGGTGCGGGCTGCTGCGCTGCCGCCGTCGCGGGTCCGGCGAGGGGACCGGGCAGCCCGAGGGCCGCGACGGTCACTGCGGTGGCCAGCGCCGTGCTGCGGCGACGGTCCGGTGCGGCGGGCCGCCCGGGTGCCGGGGGCACGCCCGTGGGGCGGCGGGCGTTCTCCCTGCGAAGATCGGCATGGCAACCCCTTGGTCGTCCATTCATCGGATGTGTTTCGCGGACGTTACCGCCGGTTTCGCCCCAGAGCAAGGTTTCGCACTGACAAACTCCAATGTCCGGTCGGCCGTGAGCTCGGGGATTTTGCGGGGGGAACCCGTTCGCTGCGAGGTCAGGACAGCGATCCGCAGTCCCGGTCGCACCTTCCGGCCCGGACATCATGATGGACCGAGGTAGGATCCGAAAGATCGGATGTTCCTGAGGGAGGCAAGGGTGCCCGTCACCGACGAGGCGATCGAGAAGATCAAGGCGATGATCGTCCAGGGCGAGCTCATGCCGGGATCGCGCCTTCCTCGCGAGGTCGACCTGGCCGAGCGGCTCGGGTTGTCCCGCAACTCGTTGCGGGAGGCGGTCAAGGCGCTGTCACTGATCCGGGTGCTGGACGTACGCCAGGGTGACGGCACCTACGTGACCAGCCTGGAGCCGGCCCTGTTGCTGGACGCGATCGGGTTCGTGGTCGACTTCCACCAGGACGACACGGTGTTGCAGTTCCTCGAGGTGCGTCGGGTCCTGGAGCCTGCGGCAACGGAGTTGGCCGCGACCAGGATGACGGACGCGGACATCGCCGGGCTGCGGGCGATCCTCGTCGAGTTGGGTGAGTCGCCGAGCGTGGAGGCGCTGGTGGCCAACGATCTCCGGTTCCACCACCACATCGCGGCCGGCTCGGGGAACAAGGTCCTGTGTTCCCTGATCGACAGCCTGTCCGGGCCGACGACCAGGGCGCGGGTCTGGCGCGGCCTGACCCAGGAGGGTGCGGTACGCCGTACGCGGGAGCAGCACGAGGCGATCTGCGAGGCGATCGAGGCGCGTCAACCCGAAGCGGCACGGGCCTGGGCCACGGTGCACGTCGCCGGCGTCGAGCAGTGGCTCCGCAACGCCCTCGGCAAGCCGGAGTAGGCCCTTCCTCGACTGGGGGAGAGCCCCGGCAGGGTCGGGGCGTCGTCTATCCGGCGACTAACTACCGACCATCCCGTTGGGCCGATGTCATCCGACCTTTGTGCATCCTATCGAGGACTGCCTATTGCAAGATGTGCGTCACTCCACTATACAACTCGGTGACAGATCCGATGTTTTGCCGGAGGGTGTGGAGTGAAGCTGCTTCGAGTGGGGGAGGCCGGTCAGGAGCGTCCCGCGGCACTGGACGCGCGGGGACGCCTCGTGGACCTCTCCGGCCTGGTGGCCGAGATCGACGGAGGCTTCCTCGCCGGAGCGGGCATCCAGGCCGCGCGTGCCGCGGTCGCGGGCGGTGAGCTGCCCCTGGTCGCGGACACCTCGCTGCGGATCGGTGCCCCGATCGCCCGTCCCGGCAAGATCGTGTGCGTCGGCCTGAACTACTCCGACCACGCGGCAGAGACCGGCGCGCAGCTGCCGGCCGAGCCGATCCTGTTCATGAAGGCACCGAACACGGTGGTCGGCCCGAACGACCAGGTGCTGATCCCCCGGGGCAGCGTCAAGACCGACTGGGAGGTCGAACTCGCGGTCGTCATCGGCCGCACCGCCCGCTACGTGGACAGCCCCGCGCAGGCCATGGCCTGCGTCGCCGGGTACGCGGTCTCCAACGACCTCTCCGAGCGGGAGTTCCAGCTCGAACGCGGCGGCCAGTGGGACAAGGGCAAGTCCTGCGAGACGTTCAACCCGCTGGGCCCGTGGCTGGTCACCGCCGACGAGGTGCCCGATCCGCAGCAACTGGGTCTGCGGCTCACCGTCAACGGACACCGCCGCCAGGACGGGCACACCAGGAACATGGTCTTCGGTGTCGCCGAGGTCGTCCGGTACGTCAGCCAGTTCATGGTCCTGGAGCCGGGAGACGTCATCAACACCGGCACCCCGGCCGGCGTGGCCCTGGGCATGCCCGAGCCGAAGCCCTACCTGCGGGCCGGAGACGTCATCGAGGTCGAGATCGACGGCCTCGGCAGGCAGCGCCAGACCGTGGGCGCCGCCTGATGAGCGACTACGCCTACCCGGGCGGCCCCGTCTGGGCGGAGGCGAAGGGGGCATGACGGGCGAGTTCACCGGACTGTCCGCCGTGGTGACCGGCGGCGGCTCCGGCATCGGCCTGGCCACGGCCCGCCTGCTAGCCGAGCGGGGCGCGGCCGTCGCCTGCCTCGACCTGGACCCGTCCGGGGTGCCGGCCCCGCTGCACGGCCTGCGGTGCGACGTCACCGACGACACCTCGGTGACCGAGGCGGTCACCGCCGCCGCCCACCGCCTCGGCGGCATCGACATCCTGGTCA
This sequence comes from Micromonospora sp. WMMA1923, assembly GCF_049179195.1. Classification (NCBI taxonomy): domain Bacteria; kingdom Bacillati; phylum Actinomycetota; class Actinomycetes; order Micromonosporales; family Micromonosporaceae; genus Micromonospora; species Micromonospora sp. WMMA1923. The sequence continues at coordinate 3,144,239 of NZ_JBMHLZ010000001.1, read as the reverse complement.
ACAACGCCGGCATCGGCGCGCAGGGGACCGTCGAGGCGAACCCGGCTGACGAGTGGCATCGGGTCTTCGACGTCAACGTGGTGGGCGTCGTCCGGGTCACCCGGGCGGCCCTGTCCCACCTGCGGGCCTCCGCCAACGCCGCCGTCGTCAACATCTGCTCCATCGCGGCGACCGTGGGCCTGCCCAACCGCGCGCTGTACAGCGCGACGAAGGGCGCCGTGCAATCGTTGACCCTGGCCATGGCCGCCGACCACGTCGCCCAGGGAATCCGGTTCAACTGCGTCAACCCGGGCACCACCGACACCCCCTGGGTACGCGGACTGCTCGACTCCGCCGCCGACCCGGCCGCCGAACTCGCCGCCCTGCGGGCCCGCCAGCCGATGGGGCGGCTGGTCGCCGCCGACGAGGTCGCCGCCGCGATCGCCTACCTGGCCAGCCCGCTGGCCGCCGCCACCACCGGGACCGTGCTCGCCGTCGACGGCGGCATGCACGGGCTCCGCCTTCGGCCGGACGCCACGGCGACCTCCGGTGGCGAAAGATCCGTCCCGGCCAGCGAATAGAGCAAACCCATCACGATTGGCGTAACCGCCGGCGTCGCCATGGCTGCGGCGCTCGTCGCGTCCACGGCGGCCTGCAGCGCGGCTCACCAGCGGCAAGGCCCAGGACTGACGTCGAGCGGTACCACGACACCGCCCCGCACTACGGTCTGGGGCTGTCGGCGAGACCGTGGTGGACCAGGTCCGCACGGTCGGCGTGGGGAGAGCGTCGCCCTCAGCCCGTCACGATCACGTGCAGGTTCCGGGGGCCGTGGACGCCCTCGACCCGGTCGAGCTCGATGTCGCTGGTGGCCGAGGGCCCGCTGATCCAGGTCAGTGGCCGGTGCGGGTCGAGGCGGGTCAGGGCGTCCGGGACGGTGGCGACGACCTGGTCGGTGCGCAGCACGCACACGTGTACGTCGGGTAGCAGGGTGATGATGCGGCGGCCCTGGTCGGGGCTGCCGTCGAGCACGATGGTGCCGGTCTCGGCGACGGCCACCGCCGCCGCGGTGACGACCCCGTCGGCGGCGGCGATCCGCGTCGCGGCGAGGCCGTCGTCGGGTACGGCGTGGACGGTCTCGGGCAGCCAGTGCCGGGGCAGCCCGGGCGGCACCACGACCTGTCGCCCGCCGAGCAGCTGGCCGACCAGTCCGGCGACGTCGGCGTCGGCGCAGCGGTGCACGGTGGCCCGGTAGTCGGTGAGCCGGTCCACGAAGACGTCCAGGTCGGCGGCGACGACACCGGCGGTCCGGTAGTCGCGGGGGATCTCGTCGGGGGTGGGCCGGGGCTCGCCGAGGGCGGCCCGGAGCCGGCCGAGGATCGTCTCCCGTCCGGTCACCGTCCGGCCCACCACTGCCGGAAGGTCCGCGCGGGCGGGTCGGGCAGGTCGCGGCTGTCCGACCAGCCGGACAACGGTGGCGGCAGGCCGCGGCCGCGGCGGCCGGCGAGCCGGCTCAGCTTCGCGGCGCGCTGCGCGGCCGCGTACCGCGCGGGATGGTCCATGGTGTACGCGGCAGCGGCCATCGCCGTCGCCTCCGTGCGGGAGTGGGGTGCCTGGGCGCGCAGGTGGACCAGGATGGACGGAATGTCGATCATGACCGGGCAGGCGTCGTAGCAGGCCCCGCAGAGCGACGACGCGTACGGCAGGGAGGCGTTGTCCGCCACACCGGTCAACTGCGGGGAGAGCACCGCGCCGATCGGCCCCGGATAGACCGAGCCGTAGGCGTGCCCGCCGGTGCGTTCGTACACCGGGCAGACGTTGAGGCAGGCCGAGCAGCGGATGCAGTGCAGCGCCTGGCGGCCGACCGGGTCGGCGAGCACGGCGCTGCGCCCGTTGTCCAGCAGCACCAGGTGGAACGACTGCGGGCCGTCGCCGGGAGTGACCCCGGTCCACATCGAGGTGTACGGGTTCATCCGTTCCCCGGTCGAGGCCCGGGGCAGCAGCTGCAGGAAGACCTCCAGGTCGCGCCAGGTCGGCACGACCTTCTCGATGCCCATGACGGTGATCAGGGTCTCCGGCAGGGTCAGGCACATCCGCCCGTTGCCCTCGGACTCGACCACGGCCAGCGTGCCGGTGTCGGCGACGGCGAAGTTGGCCCCGGACACCGCCACCCGGGTGCTCAGGAACGTCTCCCGCAGGTGTCGGCGCGCGGCGGCGGCCAGGGCGGCCGGCTCGTCGGTGAGCCCCGGGTCGACGCCGGGCATAGCCCGTAGGAAGATCTCCCGGATCTCTGCCCGGTTGCGGTGGATCGCCGGTACCAGGATGTGGCTGGGCCGGTCCTCGCCGAGCTGCACGATCAGCTCGGCCAGGTCGGTCTCCACCGGTTCGATCCCGGCGTCCGTCAGGGCTTCGTTGAGTCCGATCTCCTGGGTGGCCATCGACTTGACCTTCATCACCCGGTCGGCGCCGGCGGCCCGGACCAGGTCGGTGACGATCCGGTTGGCCGCCACCGCGTCGGTGGCCCAGTGGACCGTTCCGCCGGCACCGGTGACCGCCGTTTCCAGTTTCTCCAGCAGCTCGGGTAGCCGGGCCATGGTGTCGGTCTTGATCGCCCGCCCGGCCTCCCGCAACCGCGGCCAGTCCGGCACCTCGCCGATCACGGCCGCCGACTTGTTCCGGATCGTGGCGGTGGCGTGGCCGAGGTTGCGGCGTAGCTGGGCGTCGCCCAACGCCTGCCGGGCGGCGACCGGGAACGGCTCGGTGCCACGCAGGTGGCCCACGCCGGGCGGGGCGGTGGCGGGCATGCCGAGGAAGGTCTCGCTCATCGGGTACCTCCGGTGGCCGGGTCGGCTTCGGTGCTGGCGAGGATCTCGGCCAGGTGCACGGTCCGCACCCCGGCGCGGAGCCGGGACAGGCCGCCGCCGAGGTGCATCAGGCAGGATGCGTCGCCGGCGGTGCACACCTCCGCCCCGGTGGCCAGCACGTGGCGCATCTTGTCGGCGAGCATCGCCGTCGAGGTGTCCGCGTTCTTCACCGCGAACGTGCCGCCGAAACCGCAGCACTGCTCCGCCTGCCCCAGCTCCACCAGCTTCAGGCCGCGTACCGCGCGCAGCAGGCGGAGCGGCTTGTCGCCGACCCGCAACATCCGCAGCGAGTGGCAGGTCGGGTGGTACGTCACCCGGTGCGGGTAGTAGGCGCCCACGTCGGTCACCCCGAGCACGTCGACGAGGAACTCCGACAACTCGTACGTGCGGCCGGCGACCTCCTCGGCCCGGCTGGCCAACCGCCCGTCACCGGCGCGCCGGGCCACCACGGTGTGCTGGTGGCGGACGGAGCCGACGCACGAGCCGGAGGGCGCCACCACCGTGTCGTACGGGGCGAAGGTGCGTACGTGCCGGCGGACCAGCCGCAGCGCGTCGTCCGGGTAACCGGTGTTGACGTGCATCTGACCGCAGCAGGTCTGCCCCTCGGGAAAGACGACCTCGTGCCCCAGGCGTTCGAGCAGCCGGACGGTCGCCACCGCCGCCTGGGGGAACAGGGTGTCGGCCAGACAGGTCACGAACAGTGCGACGCGCATCGTCAACCGACCATCCGTTCCTCGGCGGCGGCCCAGGCCGCCTGGTCACCACCCGGTCCGTAGTGGACGAAACGGTGGGTCTGGCGCAACAGGGCCCGCAGCGCCGGCAGGCCGCCACCGATGGCGCCGGCGGCACGGGCCTGCACCAGGATGTTACCCAACGCGGTGGCCTCGACCGGCCCGGCGATCATCGGCAGTCCGCAGGCGTCGACCGGCACGAGAGGGCACCCGCCGCCAGGCGGGTGCCCCTTCGCGAGCAGAGCGTCCAGTGACTACCGGAAGGTGACGTCACTTCTGTTGACCTTGCAGTTGGCGTCGTTCCAGCCCTCACCGAGGTAGCTGGGTTCGCTGCCCTTGGCCACGCCCTTGTACTTGCCGCAGATGGTGGCCGAGCCGATGACGACCACGCGGGTGATCGTCGCGGTGTCGTTCCAGTTGCTGTTGATGCCGGCGAGCATGTCGATGTCGTCGACGAGGACGTTGTCGATACGCACGTGGCGGGTGTGTGAGGTGGAGCAGTTGCCGCAGCCGCGGTACAGCTTGCCGGATCCCCTGAGGTAGAAGCCGGAGATGTTGACCGTGCCGTTGCCGTTGTGCTGGAAGGTCTTGTCGCTGCCGCTACGCGCGCCGCCACCGATGACGTACGAGGTGCCGCCGTTGGTCTGCTTGAAGGTGGCGGCGTCCTCACCGATGTCGTTCCACCACACGTTGCGGATCGTGCAGGTGCCCTCGCAGTGCACGCCGTCACCGGCGGGCGAGCCGAGGATGACGTTCTGCAGCGTACCGCCGTTGGCGATCTTGAACATCGGGTCCTGCGACTCGCCCTGCCCACCGTCACCGATGCAGCAGTAGGTCTTCATCCCGCCGTCGAAGGTGCCGGAGACGTTGACCGTGCCCGAGATGCTCACCGAGCCGGCCGACGACGGCCACGCGCCGGTCGGCGTGCCCGGGTTGGTGGGTGGGTTCGTCGGCCCACTGGTCGGGGGAGTGGTCGGGTTCGACCCGCCGCTGGAGTACGTCTCGAACTCGGCGATCCGCGGCGTGCCGGACGCGCTGGTGATGACGAAGGAGACCTTCTTCAGCGACGTCGAGGAGAAGTTGATGGTGCTCGGGGCGCTGCTGCCGCTGGCCAGGACGGAGCCCGTGTCGTGGTTCTTGAGCTGCCAGCCGCTGATCGAGCCGCCGCCCGAGGACTGCACGATGACGGCCGAGGACACCGTGGTGGCGCTGCCCCACTTGACCGAGATCGTGCCGGTCGAGCCGCTCGGCGACCAGTAGGTGCCGGCGTTGCCGTCCGTGACGTTGCCGTAGCTGGTGCCACTGGCCTTGCTGGAGCCGTCGGCGCCGGCGCCGAGGCTCAGGTTCGTGGCGGCCGAGGCGCTGGGAACGTGCAACGCCAGCGCGACGACGGCACCTGCGACCACAGTGGCACCGCCGGCCAACCACCGTGTGACGACTTTGCGTCTCATCCGATTCACCTTTCGAGCATGAGTACCGTGTACGGGAAAGCGCTTTCCATAAACGATAGAGGTCGATCGATGGTGAGGCAAGCATCACACCTTATTAGCCTGGTTTGTTCGGTAAGACCCGATAACGCGCGGGTGCTGCGGCGTTGCCGGATCGGTGGGCACGCCACTCTGGCCGGCGCCGACCACAGCACAGCCGCCGGCCGCCTCGCGGTCGGGAGTCCGGCCTCCTGGGCGGGCCGGGGCGTCGCTGCCCAACCGGTACCCCGACGGAGGGCACCTGGGCTGGGGGCGGCCACTCGGACGTGGCCGTCCCCCGACGGGTACTGCTGATGGGCCCGTTCAGCGGTTCGCGGCCCCGTCGCCAGCGACGCGCTCGAACCGTACCCGGCTCAGCCATCCCGGCAGGTCGCTGAGCACGTACAGTTCGCCGCGCGCGTCGGCGTCGATCGCGGTCGGTTGGGTGGGGAAGCGGCCGATCGTGGCGGTCTCGTAGCCGCCCGTGGGTTTGGGGCGTACGGCGAACGCGAGGGTCGAGCAGTAGTCGCTCGCGATGTAGGTCCCCCGCGCCTCCGGGGTGGCGGACCCGCGGTACACCACGCCGCCGGTCACCGAGCAGCTCTCGGTCATGAAGTGTTCGTACTCGAAGACCGGGTCGGTGTACACCACGCCCGGGCGGCACTGCGCCGGGTCGAACACCGGCGTGCCCTCCCGGCAGGACCAGCCGAGGTTCGCCCCACCCTGCGACGGGCGGATGTGGTTGATCTCCTCGACCAGGCCCTGGCCGACGTCACCGATCCACAGTGAGCCGTCGACCGGGTCGACGGAGAACCGCCACGGATTGCGCAGCCCGTAGAGCCAGATCTCCGGCCGCGCGCCGCGCTTCTGCACGAACGGGTTGCTGGCGGGTACGCAGTAGGGCTTCGCCCCGCAGTTGCGGTTGACGTCGATCCGCACGATCTTGCCGAGCAGGGTGCCGAGGTCCTGACCGGCCTTGTACGGGTCGTTCGTGTGGCCGCCGTCGCCGAGGGACCAGTAGAGGTAGCCGTCGCGGCCGAACGCCACCTGTCCGCCGTTGTGGTTGTTGTACTCGGCGTGCTCCTGAGTGAGCAGCACCTGGAGCCGCTCGGGAGCGCCGATCGGCAGTCGCGCCAGGGTCAGCGCGCCGGCCGGCAGGCTCGTGTAGGCGACGTAGAGCATCCCGGTCCGCGCGAAGTTCGGCGCGGGCGTGATGCCGAGGAGGCCACGTTCGTTGCCCGACGTGTCGATCCGGGCGGTCAGGTCGAGCACCGGCTGGGTCGCCAGGCCGGTGTCGGGATGGTAGGCGCGGACGGTGCCGTTCTTCTCCGCGATCAGCATCCGGCCGTCCGGCAGTCCGGTGAGCGCGATGGGACGCCGGAGACCGGTAGCCACCTGTTCGGACACCACGGTCAGCTCGGTGAGGGGCACCGCTGCCCTGGTGGGGGAGGTGCCGGCCGCCGAAGTCGGTGGCAACAGGAGCGCGGACAGGACCAGGACGAGCAGTCCTGCCAGTGCGGGGGCTGGATGACGACGCCAGCGCGACATGTTCTCAGCTCCTCGAAGCGGATGCGGTGGAAACGGGATGCGGAAACGGCTCCACCATACATCTACAACTATCAATGCCAAAGTGAAGGAGAAGCATGCCAAGGTCGGTGGGGCGCCGACGTCGTCCGGGGTGGGGTGGGCGACCGGCAGGGGCGCATACATGTGACGTACGTGCTGGGACGCGCGGTGCCGGAGGTCCCCGGGCGGTCCTGCTTGACGAGCTATGGACTATCCGTAGCTGTGCGGGTAGAAATACATCTGATGTTCGCCCTGGGTGTCGTTGCTCCGGCCGCACATCAGACCACGCCTCAACGGGCCGCCGGTCGGCACCGATCGAACCTCCGGGTGCAGACGGCGACTGCGCTGATCTCTTCGGTAGTGATCTTCGACGTGCGATTCCCGACCCCGCGGCACCGCGACGGATCCGACGCCGTGCCGCGGCTCGCGGTGTGACAGGACGGAGTGAGCAAGATGCAACGCTACGGCGCGGTGATCCGGCTACGCCCGGAACGGCGTGCGGAATACCTGCGGCTGCACGCCGAGGTCTGGCCGAGTGTGGAGCAGACGCTCCGGGCGGCCAACATCCGCAACTACACGATCTTCCTGCACGACGACCTGCTCTTCGGTTACTACGAGTACGTCGGCACCGACCACGCCGCCGACCAGGCCCGGATCGCGGCCGACCCGCAGACGCGCCAGTGGTGGCAGCTCACCGATCCGTGCCAGCAGTCCCTGGCCGAACCGGACTCCGGGCACTGGTGGGCGCCGATGCAGGAGGTCTGGCATCTCAGCGAAGGCGGGACGGCATGACGCAGAGTTGATTGGTCTCGGGAGCCGAGCATGCCGGACGGTTGGCGGTGGGATGAGAGTCTGTTCCGGGGTAGCGCCGCCTACTACGACCAGGGGCGGCTGCCGTACGCGCCGGGCTACACCGACCGGCTCGCTGAGACGTTCGGGCTGGACGGTCGCGGTCGGCTGCTGGATGTGGGCTGTGGTCCGGGCACGGTGATCCTGCCGTTCGCGCGGTACTTCGGCGAGGCGGTGGGCGTGGATCCGGATCCGGGGATGCTTGTCGAGGCGGGGCGGCGGGCCGATTCCCTCGGGGTGCGGAACGTGACCTGGGTGCAGGCCCGTGCGGAGGATCTTCCCTGCGGGCTGGGAGCCTTTCAGGTGGTGGTCTTCGCGCAGTCGTTCCACTGGACCGACCGGGACCGCGTCGCGGCGACCGTCCTGGAGATGCTGCAGCCGGGCGGTTGGGTCGTGCACCTCAGTGACCTGAAGACGCCTCGCGCCGATCCGGCTCCGCTGCCGCGTCCGGCCCCGCCGTACGGCCGGATCGTCGCGCTGACCAGGGCGTACCTGGGTGAGGTGCGTCGTGCCGGGCAGGGCGTCCTGGTGAACGGGACGCCCGGCGGCGAGCGGGCGATCCTGGCTCGGGCCGGCTTCGCGGATCTGAGTCGTCTCGTCGTCGCGTCCGGTGCGGTGGTCGAACGCAGCGCGGACGATGTCGTCGCCTGGGTGTTCTCACGGTCGGACATGGCACCGCACCTGTTCGGCGAGCGGCGGGAGGACTTCGAGCGGGACCTGCGCGAGCTGCTGCGGGAGGTCTCTCCCGACGGCGTCTTCGCCGAGCAACTGCCGGACACCGAGATCCGGTACGGGCGGAAGCCCCTGCCATCCTCAGGTGACCCGCCATCCGGGCCCCGGGGACGGGGGCCGCGTCGGCGGTGATGTCGAAGATCTCGACGCCGAGCCGTTGTCCGTCGGGTCATCCGCCGCGACGCACCGCGATGGAGTAGAACAGCGCCTTACGTAGCCCCGGCATCTCCTGGTCGATCCGATCGGCCAGGGCGCGGATGGCGCGTTTGTGTGCTCTCAGCTCGCGCCACCGCGCGTGGAGATCCCGTGCCCCTTCGTGTAGTCGTCGCCGAGGACTCGCCGCTGCTCCGGGAGTGCCTCGTCGGCATCCTGAGCCGATTCGGCCACGAGACCATCGCCGCGGTCGCCGACGCCGACGCCGTCGTGGAAGTGGTGCACGAGGACCCGCCGGACCTGTTGATCACCGACGTCCGGATGCCGCCCAAGCATGCCGACGACGGACTGCGCGCCGCGGTGGCGCTGCGCGAGGCGCTCCCCGGTCTGTCGGTGCTCGTGCTCAGCCAGTACGTGGAACAGTCCTACGCCGTCAAACTCCTCGACTCCGACGACGGCGCCGGCGTGGGATACCTGCTCAAGGACCGGATCGGCGCGGTCGCCGACTTCATGACCGCCGTCGACCAGGTGGCGGCCGGCGAGACGGTCGTCGACCCGGACGTGGTCCGCCAGCTCATCCGCCGCCGGCAGAGTCCGCTCACCCGGCTCAGCCCGCGCGAGCAGGAAGTCCTGGCCCTCATGGCGCAGGGACGATCGAACGCCCACATCGGAGCGGCGCTCCACATCAGCGATGCCGCGGTCAACAAGCACGTCGGCGGCATCTTCAACAAACTTGACCTACCGGTCGTCACCGATGGGCACCGCCGCGTGCTCGCCGTCCTCGCCTACCTGCGCGGCTGATCCGCCTGGTCCGGCATCGCCCGATCCGTACCGAGGAGCGAGTGCCGCTGGATCACGGGATCGTCGTCGACACCGTCGGAGCCGCCGGCTGCTGGGAGCAGAGCATCGGGTGCAGCAACCGGGACAGGTCGGCGACGTCGGCGGCGGGTCGCGCGAAGCGCACCCGGGTCTGTCGGGTCGCCCCGGGTCGACCGTACGCGACGAGTAGGCCGTACCGGTCGATCCGGAGCACCTGCGGCGACTCGGTGCCGGAGAGCTTCAGCCGCCGGCGCAGGTAGCCCGCCACCTGCTCGGCGTGGTGGTCGGTGAGGTCGGCCAGCAACTCCGCCTCGACGGCGTGCAGCGGGTCGGGCTCGGCCCGCGCGTACGCCTGCGGGTCGATCCGGCGGGTTGCGCCGGCGTGCTCCCAGCGGGCCTCGGCCACCTCGAAGCGGTGTAGCTGGAACCGGTTACCGACGTCGAGCAGGTCGCCGGCCGGTTGGGTGGCGGCGAAGTCCATTGCGGCCTGACGTGCCTCGTCGCCGTCGAGGCGTTCGGCCCAGCCGGAGAGCCAGGCCCGGCCGAGTGCGGGAGCGCTGGTGGTGGGCGGTAGGTCGCGCACGTCGAGGACGGTGGCGACGTCGGTGTCCCCGGGGGGCGGCGTGAGCGCCGTGGCCAGGTCACCGGGGGTCGGCACCAGCAGCAGCACCCGGCCGTCGGGGTCGGTGGCGTGCCGGACCTGGTGCGGGCCGGCGCTGCGGGCCAGGTGGGCGAGGGCGGGCAGTCGGCCCGTGACGAGCGTACGCACGATTTCCGCCGGGCTGGGTCGCATGATCCCGAACTCCTCAACGTAGGTTAGCCTTACCTAAGTTGCAGGCTAGACCATTCGATCGGAGACGTCGACGTGAACCACCCCCGCCCCAAGGTCCGGCTCTCCCGAGCCCTTGGCATCCCACTGACCCGCAAGTGCGTGCGGTACTTCGAGCGACGTCCCTACCCGCCGGGCGTGCACGGCCGCAACCGGCGCAAGACCTCCGACTACCAGGTGCGACTGCTGGAGAAGCAGCGGCTGCGCCACCAGTACAACGTCAGCGAGGCCCAGCTGCGCCGCACGTTCGACGAGGCCGTCCGGGGCGCCGGGAAGACCGGCGAGTCGCTGGTCGCGCTCCTGGAACGGCGACTCGACGCGGTGGTGCTCCGGGCCGGGCTGGCCCGCAGCATCTACCAGGCGCGCCAGCTCGTCGGGCACGGCCACTTCACCGTCGACGGGCGCAAGGTCGACCGGCCCTCGTACCGGCTGCGGCCCGGACAGGTGGTCGCGGTACGCGAACGCAGCCGCGCCCTGCCACCGTTCCAGCTCGCCGCCACCGGCGCGCACGCCGACGACCGGCCCCGGCCGTACCTGTCGGTGGAGCTGACCGGGCTGCGCGCCACGCTGCTGCGCGAGCCCGCCCGGCACGAGGTGCCGGTGATCTGTGACGAGCAGCTCGTGGTGGAGTTCTACTCCCGCTGAGCGGTCAGCGGCGACCCGGTCCACCGTACGTGCCGCCGGTGCGGCACCGGCGGGTCGCCGCTGCCCACCGCGGGCCCCGCGGTGGCGTCGGTGCGGATCGGCTGCGTGCCGGTGGTGGCCCGGGCGGTCCACGCCGCCCACAGGCGGGCGTAGCTTCCGTCCGCGCCGACCAGATCGGCGTGCGGGCCACTCTCGACTATCTCACCATGGTCCATGACGATGATGTGGTCCGCGGCCACGGCCTGGGTGAGGCGGTGGGCGACGACCAGGGCGGTGCGCCCCTCCAGCGCCGAGGCGGCCGCCTGTTCGAGGTCGCGCGCACCCGCGCTGCCGGCTTCGGCGGTCGCCTCGTCGAGCACCACGACCGCCGGGTCCAGCAGCACCACCCGGGCGAGCGCCAGCTGCTGGGCCTGCGCCGCGGTCAGCCGGTGGCCGCCGTCGCCGACCACGGTGTCCAGGCCGTCGGGGAGGTTGAGCGCCCAGGCCAGGGCGCCGACGCGGGCCAGGGCCGCGGTGAGTTCCTCCGGCGTGGCGTGCGGGCGGGCCAGCCGCAGGTCCTCGCCGAGCGGGCCGGCGAACACGTGGGTCTCCTGACTGACCAGGGCGATCGTGCGGGCGGGCAGCTCGGTGACGGGGACGCCGCCCAGGGTGGCCTCGCCGTGCCCGGGGCGCAGGACCCCGGCGGCGATCGACGCGACGGTGGTCTTCCCGGCGCCGGTGGAGCCGACCAACGCGACCACCTGGCCCGGCCCGACCCGCAGGGAGACGTCGCGCAGCACCGGCGTGGCCCCGTCGTAGCTGAAGCTGACACCGGCCAGGACGAGGTCGTGCGCTGACGTCGCGGTGCCGCCCGTACGGCGTTCGGGATCCGTGCGGAGCACACCGACGAGGCGGGCCAGGCTCGCTCCCGCGTCCTGGGCCTTGTCGAAGGTGACCATCAGCATGAGGATCGGGCCGAACAGGCGGTGCAGCAGCAGCGCGGCCGCCGAGACCTCGCCGAGGGTGACGGTGCCCTGGCGGACGAGCAGGAACCCCACCACCAGCACCGCGCCGAGCCCGGTCAGATCCGCCCCGTTGATGCGTCCCACGAACCGGGTGTAGAGGGCGAACACGCTCGTCGAGATGTCCCGGGCGCGTGCGGAGGCAGCGGTGATGCCGGCGAGGTGCCGATCCTCCAACCGGTAGGCGTGCACCGTGCGGATGCCCTGCGTGCTCTCGACGAACTGCTGCGACCGCTGCGCGATGGCGACCCGCTCGGCCGCGTATGCCGGTGCGGCCTGGGGGAGGTACCACCGTAACCCGAGCAGGTAGAGCGGGACGGCGACCGCGCCGGCCAGCCCGAGCCGCCAGTCGATGCCGATGATCGTGCCGAGGCTGATCGCCGCCAGCAGCACTGCCGAGATCATGGTGGGTAGGACCTCGGAGACGGCCCTGTCGATGGCGCTGACGTCCGCGCCGACCCGCGAGACCAGGTCGCCCCGGCCCGCCCGGTCGAGCACGGCCACGGGCAGGCGCAGCGCGGTGTCCAGGACACGTTCGCGCAGGTCGGCGAGAATCCGCGCGCCCAACCGGCGGATCAGTTGGGCGCTGAGGCCGGTGGCCAGGCCGCCCACGACCGCGGCGGCCACGATGACCACGGCGACCGGCACGAGTGCGTCGGTGCCGCCACCGGCCCGGACCCGGTCGACAAGCAGGCCGAGGGCGTAGGCGGGAACGATCGCGGTGGCCGCGGCGAGCAGCCCGACGACCAGGGTGAGGCCGGTGGCGCCCGGGCGGGCCCGCAGTTGTGCGCCGAGCCACGCTCTGCTCTCGCGCGGGCTGGCCACGGGCAGGACCGGGTGGGTCATCGCAGCACCGCCCGGCGGTAGCTGTCGTGGTGCGTGACGAGTTCGGCGTGGGCGCCCTCGGCGGCGACGGTGCCGTCCCCGATGAACACGACCCGGTCGGTGGCGGCCAGCAGTGTCGGGCTGCTGGTGATGACGAGGGTGCCGTAGCCGGCACCCGGCCCGTGCCGCAGCGCGCGGATGCCGTCGGCGATGGCCCGTTCGGTGACCGCGTCGACGGCGGTGGTCGGTTCGTGCAGGACCAGCAGCGGCGGCCTGGCGAGCAGCGCGCGGGCGAGCGCGACGCGTTGGCGTTGGCCGCCGGAGAGGTTCGCGCCGCGCTCGGTGACCGGCATGCGCAGGCCCTCCGGATGCTGGTGTGCCACCTCGTCGGCGGCCGCGGCGCGCAGGGCCTCGGTGAGTCGTTCACCGTCGTCTTCGTGGAGGGCGATGTTCGAGGCGAGGGTGCCGGTGAACAGGTCGCAGCGGTGCGGTTCGCTGTGCAGCACGCGACGCGCCCGGCCGCGGTCCACGGCCTCCAGCCGTTCGCCGCCGAGCAGGATGTCACCGGTGTAGGCGTCGGGTACCGCCAGCAGCCGCGCCAGCGCCTCGGCGTCCGCCGGCCGGCGAGCCACCACACCGACGAACTCTCCGCTGTGGACGTCCAGGTGCAGACCGGCCAGAGGACCGTACGTCACGTCGGCCAGGCGCAGCTCGCACTCGCTGCCGCCGGGTGCGGCGGCACCTTCGGGCAGGACCACCCCGGCCCGGACGACGGAGGCGACCCGGTCGGCGGCCGCGCGGGCGGCGGCGGTCCAACTGGGTACGACCGCGAGCACGCCGAACGGTTCGATGAGAAACTGCGCCGAACCGATCACCGTGATGAACTGGCCGACCGTGATGCGGCCGGTGAGCGCGAACCAGCCCGCCATGAGCGCGATGCCCCCGGCCAGCAGGGTGCTCAGCATCGTGGACGCGCCCAGGTAGGTGTTCTGGGTCCGGGAGGCGCGCAACGTGGCCGCCAGGGCGTGGCGGTTCACCCGGCGGTACCGCTCGACGCCGGCGTCCTGGGCGCCGATGCCGCGCAACGGACGCAGCCCGGTCACCAGGTCCGTGGCGAGCGCGCTGGCCCTACCTGCCTGGTCCTGCTGTTCCCTGACGCGTCGGGCGATCAGCGGTGCGGTGCGGTTGAGGACCGCCAGCACGAGCGGGATGGCGATCAGCACGGTCAGCCCGAGCGGCGTCGAGATCAGCAGCAGCGCGACGGCGCTGACCGCGACCGCCACCAGCGCGCTGGTGATCCGCGGAATGTGGTCGAGCAGGTAGGAGGTGTACTCGGCATCGGTGGTGGTGACCGCGAGCAGGTCGCCGGTGTGCCGCTCGGTCCGTAGCACGCGCGGGTCCAGGATCCTCGCCGCCAGCTCGACCCGTAGCTGGTGGCCCTCCTCGGCGATGGCCCGTTGCAGGTGTCGCGCGCCGAAGCGGTACGTCACCACCAGGACGAGGTAGACCGACGCCAGGACCGTGATCCAGCTGAGCAGTGCGGAGAGGTCTCCGGTGGCCACGCCCCGGTCGACGATGACGCCGACGAGGATCGGCACCAGGGCCGCGCAGAGCTGGTAGACGCCGGCCAGGGCCGTTCCGGTCCAGAGGCGTCGCCCGTTGCGGGTGACCGCCCTACGCAGGATGGCGGTGCCGGCACTGGCCTTGCTCACTGCCTTGTACCCCCTGGTAGACGGCATCGGGAACGTGGAGTACTTTACCGATCACGTCTTAGGTAAGCCTTCCCTTACTATGTGAGTTGGAGTACTCCTTATGCGCCCCTCCCGGTTGCTCGCCGGAATCGTCGCGGTCACCACCACGCTCGTCCTCGCTGCCTGCGGCGGTTCCGCCGGCACCGACGACACGCCCGCCGCGTCCGGATCCGACACGGCGACGTTCCCGCTGACCGTCACCCACGCCCTGGGCACCATCACGATCGAGAAGAAACCCGAGCGGGTCGCCACCGTCAACTGGGCCAACCACGAGGTCCCCCTCGCCCTGGGGGTCGTGCCGGTCGGCTACGCCAAGGCCAACTTCGGCGACGAGGACGGTGACGGACTGCTGCCCTGGGACGCCGCCCGGCTCAAGGAACTCGGCGCTTCGACACCGGTGCTGTTCGACGAGACCGACGGCATCGACTTCGAGGCGGTGGCGAACACCAGACCGGACATCATCCTCGCCGCCTACTCCGGCCTGACGAAGCAGGACTACGACACCCTGACGAAGATCGCGCCGGTCGTCGCGTACCCGCAGGCGCCCTGGGCCACGTCGTGGCGCGACAGCATCAAGCTGGAGAGCCGGGCCCTGGGCCTGGCCGCCGAGGGCGACGCGCTGATCACCAAGATCGAGAAGCAGATGAAGGACGAGGCCGCGCGCTACCCGAAGCTGGCGGGCAGGTCGGCGATGTTCCTTACCCACCTCGACCCGACGGACCTCAGCAAGATCAGCTTCTACACCACGCACGACACCCGGGCCCAGTTCTTCACCGACCTCGGTATGACCCACCCGGAGAGCATCGCGAAAGCCTCCGCGGCGACCAAGGAGTTCAGCCTCACCCAGAGCGCCGAGCAGGTGCAGAACCTCAGCGACGTGGACATCATCGTGACCTACGGTGACGCCGACGGTGCCACCCTGGCCACCCTGCAGAAGGACCCGCTGCTCTCCAAGATCCCGGCGATCAAGCGGGGCTCCTTCGTCTCACTGCCCGGCAGCACCCCGGTGGCCACCGCCGCCAACCCGACGCCGCTGGGCGTCTCGTTCGTGCTCAAGGACTACGTCGACCTGCTCGGCAAAGCCGCCGACCAGCTCTGATGACCTGCGACACGACATCCGGGCCGGACGTCGCCCTGCGGCGACGCCCGGCCCGGACCCGCCTGACCTGGCTCCTGGTCGTCCTCACCGCGCTGCTGCTGGCTATGACCGCGTCGGTCGCCTTCGGCTCCCGGATCGTCGGCTGGGCCGACATCACCGCCGCTCTCGGCGGCATCCACGACACGCTCGACCAGGCGGCCGTGGTCAAACGCCTGCCCCGTACGGTGCTCGCGGCCCTGGTCGGCGCGGCGCTGGCCCTGTCCGGGGCCGTGATGCAGGGCGTCACCCGTAACCCGCTCGCCGACCCGGGCATCCTCGGCGTGAACATGGGCGCGATGCTGGCGGTCGCCGTCGCCATGGCCACCGTCGGGATGCACACCGCCACCATGTACATCTGGGTCGCCATCGCCGGAGCGGCGGTGTCCGCACTGTTCGTCTACGCGGTCGGCTCGCTCGGTCGCGGCGGTGCCACCCCGCTCAAGATCGCCCTGGCCGGGGCGGCCACCTCCGCCGCCCTCGCGTCGCTGGTGGTCGCGGTCGTGCTGCCCCGCGGCGACATCGCGGAGAACTTCCAGTCCTGGCAGATCGGCGGCGTCGGCGGAGCCACCTGGGACAGCATCGGCCAGGTCCTGCCGTTCCTGCTCGCCGGCCTGGCCGTCTGCCTGCTGTGCGCCCGGGCCCTGAACTCCCTCGCGCTCGGCGACGAACTCGCCGCCGGCCTCGGCGAACGCGTCGCCCTGGTACGCGGGATCGCCGCCGCCGGCGCGGTGGTGCTCTGCGGCGCGGCCACCGCGGTCGCCGGCCCGATCGCCTTCGTCGGCCTGATCGTCCCGCACCTGTGCCGGCTGCTCGTCGGACTCGACCACCGTTGGCTGCTGCCGTTCGCGACCCTGGCCGGCGCGGTGCTGCTGACCGCCGCGGACGTCGCCGGTCGGGTGGTGAACCGCCCCGACGAGATCGAGGCCGGCATCATCACCGCCCTGATCGGCGCACCCTTCTTCATCTACGTCGTCCGCCGGCAGAAGGTACGCGAACTGTGAGCACCCCGACCCTCCACGCCGTCACCCGCGGCCGGGTGCGGCGCAGCCGACGACGACGCGCCGTGCTGACCGCCCTCGGGGCGGCGGTGGCCGCCATGGTCGTCGTCTCGCTGATGGTCGGGCAGACCGTCTACCCACCCGGCGACGTGCTGCGGGTCGTCCTCGGCGACACCGTCCCCGGCGCCTCGTTCACGGTGGGTGAACTCCGGCTTCCCCGGACCGTCCTGGCCCTGGCGGCCGGGCTCTGCTTCGGCATGGGCGGTGTCACCTTCCAGACCATGCTGCGCAACCCGCTCGCCAGCCCCGACATCATCGGCATCAGCTCGGCGGCCAGCGCCGCCGCGGCCTTCGGCATCATCGTGCTCGGCCTCGGCGAGACGGGCGTCTCGGTCTTCGCCATCGTCGCCGCGCTCGGCGTCGCCGTCCTCATCTACCTGCTGTCGTTCAAGGACGGGGTGGCCGGCACCCGGCTCGTGCTGATCGGCATCGGCATCGCCGCCATGCTCAACAGCGCCACCTCGTACGTCCTCAACCAGGCCGGCCAGTGGGACCTGCAGGCGGCGACCCGCTGGCTCAACGGCAGCCTCAACGGCTCCACCTGGGACGAGGCCGTTCCGGTGCTGGCCGCCCTGGCCGTGTTCGGCCCGCTGCTGCTGACCCAGGCCCGCAGCCTGACCATGCTGCAGCTCGGCGACGACACCGCCGCGGCGCTCGGCACCCGGCTGGAGCGTACCCGGCTGATCTCGATCGTCGCGGCCGTCGGCCTCATCGCGTTCGCCACCTCGGCCACCGGGCCGATCGCGTTCGTGGCCTTCCTGTCCGGACCGATCGCCGCCCGGCTGGTGGGGGCCGGCGGCTCACCGCTGGTGCCGTCCGCCCTGGTCGGCGCACTGCTGGTGCTGGTCGCCGACTTCCTCGGCCAGTTCGCCTTCGACATCCGCTTCCCAGTGGGTGTGATCACCGGGGTCCTCGGTGCCCCGTACCTCATCTACCTGCTCGTCCGCTCGAACCGCGCCGGAGGCTCGTTGTGACCACCGACCACGCACTGACGACCGAGAAACTGACCGTCGGCTACGGCGACCGCGTCGTCATCGAATCGCTCGACCTGCTCGTCCCGCCCGGCCGGATCACCGCGATCGTCGGCGCCAACGCCTGCGGGAAGTCGACGTTGCTGCGGTCGATGTCGCGGCTGCTCGCCCCGCGAACCGGTCACGTCATGCTGGACGGCCGGCAGGTGCACCGGATGCCGGCCAAGGAACTGGCCCGCACCCTCGGCCTGCTGCCCCAGTCGCCGATCGCGCCGGAGGGCATCACCGTGGCCGACCTGGTCGGCCGGGGTCGCCACCCGCACCAGCGCCTGCTGTCGCGATGGAGCAGGGACGACGACCGTGCGGTGGCCGCCGCCCTCGACGCCACCCAGACCGCCGACCTGGCCGACCGGTCGGTCGACGAACTCTCCGGTGGGCAGCGTCAACGGGTGTGGATCGCGATGGCGCTGGCCCAGCAGACCGAGCTGCTGCTGCTCGACGAGCCGACCACCTTCCTCGACGTCAGCCACCAGGTCGAGGTGCTGGACCTGCTCACCGACCTGAACGCCACCCGCGGCACCACGATCGTGATGGTGCTGCACGACCTGAACCTGGCGGCCCGCTACGCGGGCCACCTCATCGCGCTGGCCGACGGTGGACTGCACGCCGCCGGGCCGCCGACCGAGGTGCTGACCGAGGACTGTGTACGGGCCGTCTTCGGCCTGGACAGCCGGGTCATCGCCGATCCGGTCTCCGGTCGGCCGCTGATGTTGCCGATCGGCCGACACCACGTCTCGGCCGCCCGGGTATAGCCCCACCAGGTGGGAGCTGCCCCTGCGCGGCCTGACCACGGCCGGGCACCTGCGGGTTCAGCTCGCGCCGAGCCGCCTGCGTACCCAGGGCACCAGGCCACCGGCCGCCACCAGATCGGCCACGAACGGCGGGGTGGGCGGGATCTGCCACCGCTGCCCGTCCGCGCTGATCAGCCCGGCGGCCAGATCCACCGTGACCTCGCCACCGTCGCGCAGCGCCCGGGCGGCCTCCCGGTGCTCCACCACCGGCAGGCCGAGGTTGACGCAGTTGCGGAAGAAGATCCGGGCGAAGCTCTCCGCCACCACCGCCTGCACCCCCCGTCCGCGCAGGGCGAGCTGCGCGTGCTCGCGCGACGAACCCATCCCGAGGTTGCGGCCCGCGACCAGCACACAGCCCGGCACGATCCGGGCGGTGACCGCCGGGTCGTACGCTTCGAGCAGGTGTGGTGCCAGCTCGACCGGGTCGGTGACGTTGAGGTACGCCCCGGGCACCATCATGTCGGTGTCGATGTCGTCGCCGATGCGGACCACCGGCCCGCGTAGCGTGCTCATCGGGCCCGCTCCGCCAGCAGCACGGCCGGGTCGGTCAGCTCGCCGGTGACCGCGCTCGCCCCGGCCACCCAGGCGTTGGCCAGGTACACCCGGGAACCGGGGTGGCCCATCCGGCCGACGAAGTTGCGGTTGGTGGTGGCCACCGCGACCTCCCCGTCGTCGAGGATGCCGGTGTGGCCGCCGAAGCATGCCCCGCAGGTCGGCGGGGAGATCATCGCGCCGGCCTCGACGAGGGACGCCACCAGCCCCTCGGCGAGCGCCTGCCGGTAGGTGCGCTGGGTGGCCGGCACCACCACCAGACGGGTGCCCCTGGCGACCTTCCGGCCGCGCATCATCTCGGCCACCGCCCGCAGGTCACTGATGGTGCCGTTGGCGCAGTTGCCGACGTACACCTGGTGCACCCGGATGCCGGTGCCGAACTCGTCGACCGGGCGTACGTTGCCGGGGCTCCACGGTGCGGCGACCAGCGGCGGCATGCCGGACACGTCGATGGTGACCTCCCGGTCGTAGCGTGCGTCCGGGTCGGGGGTCAACGCCTCGGGGCGGTACCCGAGCCGGGGTTCCAGCCAGTCCAGGGTGACCTCGTCGGGCGGGACGATGCCGGTCTTCGCACCGGCCTCGACCGCCATGTTGCACAGTGCCATCCGGTCGTCGACGGTGGTCCGCGCCAGCGCCTGCCCGGCGTACTCGACGGCGGCGTAGGTGGCGCCGCTGACCCCGGCCTGGCGCAGCAACGCCAGCGCCAGGTCCTTGCCGGTGACGTGGGGGGCGGGTCGGCCGGTGAAGGTGACCCGGTGCACCTCGGGCACCCGGATCCAGAGTTGGCCCAGGGCGAGCACCGCGGCCACGTCGGTCGAGCCGACCCCGGTGCCGAACGCGCCGAGTGCCCCGGCGGTGCAGGTGTGCGAGTCGCCGCCCACCACCACCTGGCCGGGGCGGATCCGGCCCTGTTCGGCCAGGAGCGCGTGCTCGATGCCGGCCTCGGCGGTGGCGCCGGTCTCCCAGTAGTCGGTGATGCCCTGCGCGTCGGCAAACTCCCGCAGCAGTCGTACCTGGTGGGCGCTGCGGATGTCCTTGGCCGGCCAGAAGTGGTCGGCGACGCAGGCCACCCGGGTCGGGTCGAACACCCGGGCGGCGCCCATCCGGGCGAACTCCCGCAGCGCCACCGCACCGGAGACGTCGTTGAGCATCAGCAGGTCGACGTCGAGCAGCCCGTAGCCGCCGGGCACCGTGTCGGTGACGCCGTGGGCGCGCAGCACCTTGGCGGTGAGGGTCATCCCGCTCACCGGGTGGCCGTCCGGGCCGCGACGGTGTCCTCGAAGGCGGTCAGCTCGCCGAGCCCGACCAGCTCGTTGAGCTGGTCCAGCGACATCATCGCCGGTGCGCCGGACCGGGTGTCGCCGGTGCGGCGCAGCCCACGCAGCAGCTCCAGGGTGGCGTACGCGCCGACCCGCAGCGCGGCGGTGGGGTAGATGGCGACGCTGAACCCCATCGCCTCCAGCTCGGCGGCCGGCAGCATCGGAGTCAGTCCCGTCTCGGACATGTTCACCACCAGGGGCCCGCCCCCGGCCAGCGCGCCGACCGCACGCAGCTCGTCGGCGCTCTGGGGCGCGTCGACGAAGACGGCGTCGGCGCCGGCCGCGCGGAAGCGTTCCACCCGGCGCAGTGCCTCGGCCAGACCGAGCGGGGCGCGGGAGTCGGTGCGGGCGACGATGGCGGTGGCCGGGTCGCGGCGACCGTTGACCGCCGCGTCGATCTTGCGCAGCATCTCCTCGACGTCGACCACCCGCTTGCCGGCCATGTGTCCGCAGCGCTTGGGCCAGACCTGGTCCTCCAACTGGATGGCGTTCGCGCCGGCCTGCTCCAGCCGGCGCACGGTGTCCCGGACGTTGACCACGTCGCCGTAGCCGGTGTCGGCGTCGACAAGCAGCGGCAGGTCGGTGACCGCGCGGATGGCGAGGACTCCGGCCACGTTCTCGGCGGCGTCCAGGATGCCGATGTCGGGACGGCCGTGCATGGCGGCGGCCATGGCGTACCCGCTGACGTAGACGGCCTCGAAGCCGGCGGCCTCGACCAGCCGTGCCTCCAGTGGGCTGCCGGCCCCGGCGACGACGTCGATGCGGGGGCGGCTCAGCAGGTCACGGGCGGTCGGGGCGGTGCTCATCGGTCCTCCGGGTCGGGTGTGTGCGGTGTGGTACGCAGGTCCAGCAGGGCACGGGCGACCTCACCCGCGCGCAGCGCGTCGAGCGCCTCGTTTACCTCGTCGAGCGGGTAGTGGCGGGAGACGAGCCGGTCCACCGGCAGCAGCCCGGCCCGGTACATCCGGATCAGCCGGGGGATGTCGCGGGCGGGGACCGCCGAGCCGAGGTAGGAGCCGCGCAGCGTGCGTTCCTCGGCGACCAGCGAGACCGCGGGGATGCTCAGGTCCCGCTGCGGATGGGGCAGCCCGACGGTGACGGTGGTGCCGCCCCGGGCGGTCACCGCGTACGCCTCGGCGAGGACCCGCTCGTTGCCGACGCTCTCCACCACCGTCTCGGCGCCACCGCCGGTCAACTCGCGGATCTGGGCCCGGGTGTCGTCCGTGCCGGCCCGCACGGTGTGGTGCGCGCCGAGCGCGGCGGCCAGGGCCAGCTTCTCCGGCAGCACGTCCACCGCGATCACCGGGTAGGCGCCGGCGGCGAGGGCGGCGAGTAACGCGCTCAGGCCCACCCCGCCCAGTCCGAAGACGGCCACCGAGGTGCCCGCGCGGACCCGGGCGGCGTTCTGCACCGCGCCCGCGCCGGTGAGCACGCCGCAGCCGAACAGCACCGCGACGTCCAGCGGCAGGTCGGCGTCGACGCGGACCAGGGACTCGCGGGAGACCACGGTCTGCCGGGCGAAGCCGGAGATCCCCAGGTGCTGGTGCAGCGGCTGACCGTCGGCGCGGCGGAACGGCCGGCCGCCGCGCAGCAGGGTGCCGGCGGTGTTGGCCGCCGCGCCGGGCCGGCACAGCGCGGGGCGGCCGTCGACGCAGGGCGGGCAGGCCCCGCAGGCGGGTACGAACGTGCAGACCACGTGGTCGCCGCAGGCGAGGTCGGTGACGCCCGGCCCGACCTCGGCGACCACACCGGAGGCCTCGTGGCCCAGCACCATCGGTACCGGGCGGGGACGGGCCCCGTCGACCACGGACAGGTCGGAGTGGCAGAGCCCGGCGTAGGCGAGGTCGAGCAGCACCTCACCCCGCCCGGGTGGGGCCAGCGTCAGGTCCTCCAGCACCAGCGGTCGACTGGTGGCGTACGGCGGGGTACGCCCGCTGTCGTGCAGTACGGCGGCGTGCACCATCCGGGTCTCCTCTGCCTCAGGTGGTGGGGGGTCGGCCGAGCAGGGCCAGGGCGGTCGGCAGGTCCACCACGTCGGCGTACTTGGCCTGCAGGTCCCGCAGGGACCCCTGGTGGGCGTCGGTGGCCCGGTCGGCGACACCGTCGCGGGGAACCACGACGCTGTAGCCGTGTTGGAGGGCGTCCACGGCGGTGGCCCGGACGCAGCCGGAGGTGGACGCGCCGACGACGACCACGCTGTCGCAGCGCTCGGCGGTGAGCAGCGCGTTCAGGTGGGTGCCGAAGAACGCCGAGGCGAACAGCTTGGTCAGCACGGGTTCACCGGGCCGCGGCGCGATCCGGGGGTCGATCCGGGTCCACCGGGAGCCGGGGCGCAGCAGCAGCAGGTTCGGTGACTTGGCGACGAAGGCGTGGGCGGTGCGTTCCGCCGCGTCGTCGTACTCGATGCTGGTGTAGACCACCGGGTTGCCGGCGGAGCGGGCGGCGGTCAGCAGGTCGCGGACCGCCTCGACCGCCGGGTCGGTGGCGCAGGACAGCGGCGAGGCGGGGTCGGTGAAGCCCAGGTTGAGGTCGACGACGACCAGGCACGGCCGGCGGCCGGTGCGCTGTGCGCCGCCGAACGCGCCGCGCCGGTACGCCTCCTCGGCGGTCTGCGGGGTGCTCATCGGGGTCCCGGGGAGCCGGTCGGCAGGGTGGCCCGGAACGAGGTGAGCATGGCGGCGTCGCGCAGGTACTCGCGGGCGGCGACCGGGTCGGCGGCGGTGCGCCGCAGCTTGTCGTGGTGCTGTTGCCGGACCGCCGGGTCGCGTTCCTGCATGAGCTGCCAGTTGCGGTGGGTGGCCTGCTGGATGTACGTCATCGCCACGTGCCGGCGGGTGGTGGCGTACTCGTCGAGGCTGTCGGCGGCACCGCCGATGGTGTCGTGCAGGGCCCGGACCGCGGCGATCGCGTCGTGGATGCCGCTGTTCATGCCCATGCCGCCGAGCGGGTTGTTGATGTGCGCGGCGTCGCCGGCCAGCAGCAGGTGCCCGGCCCGGAAGGTCGCGGCGACCCGCTGGTGCACGTTGTAGAGCGTGGTGTGGGTGACGTCATAGCCGGGTGGGTGGGCGGCGACGTCCTGGAGCCGGCGGGCCACGTCGGCGGGGTCGCGGGCCTGGTCCAGGTCGGTGCCGTCGGGGATGGGGAAGAGCACCCGCCAGTGCCGGGGGGTGCGCAGCAGGACCAGCCACTCCTGCGGATCGGAGACGTAGTTGACGTAGGCCAGGTCCGGCAGCAGGTCGGCCAGTTCGGTGGTGGTCGAGGCGACCAGGAAGCGCTCCTCGTAGGTGGTGCCGTCGAAGCCGATGTCCAGGTCACGGCGGGCGACGCTGTTGGCCCCGTCGGCGGCCAGCACCCAGGGGGCGTCGACGAGGTGGACGTCCTCGCCGGTGCGCACACTCAGTCCGATCCCGTCGGGCAGTGGTCGTACCCCGACGACGTCGGCGCCCACCACCACCTGCACGTGCGGGATCTGGAGCAACCGCTCGCGGATGATCCGGACCAGGTTGCTCTGCTCGCTCTGCAGCCGGAACGGGTAGCGGGTCTCCTCGGCCAGCACCGCGAGGTCGAAGTCGGCGACCACGCCGGCCCGCCGGTCACGGTACTGGTAGCGCGGGGCCCGCAGGCCGGTGTCGAGGAGTTCCTCGGTGACCCCCAGCTCGTCGAGCATCTCCAGGGTCGGTGGGTGGAACGTCGAGGCGCGCGACTCCAGCGGGTCGGCGTACTGCTCGTGCGCGGCCTCCAGGGCGAGGACCGGGATGCCGCGTTGGGCGAGCGCCAGCGCGGCGACCGACCCGACGGGCCCCAACCCGAGCACCACCACGGTGTCGGGGGAGAGCGGGCGCTGGAGAACGGAGGGGTGATCGGTTGCGGAGGTCATGCCTCACCAAATTCTCGTGAGATGAGAAATTGAGTACGAATATGCGAGAAAGGATAAGGCGGTGTCCTCCCAGTAGTCAACGGGACGAGATGCGGCTTGAGCTGGGAGAACTTACTCGATCATGGCGATACACAGTTGTTACTCGCTGGCGATGAACGAGAAACCCCAGGCTCTTGACCCTGCTCACGGGCCAGACGTATGGTCCTGCCACGTCTACTTCTCGTATAGCGAAACCAAGTCCTCGCATATTGAGAGCAGCCCTTCGGGGCGGTCCTCCACAGGCTCCGCCCAGCTTCTGACTCCCGGCTCCCGCCGGTCCCCCCACCGCTGGATCCCGCCTCACTCTCGGAGACACCATGAGCCGCACGCGAACACTGCGCGTCGTCGCCGCAGCGCTGGTCATGTCCCTCGGACTGGCCGCCTGCACCGCGGAGGACACCTCCACCGCCAGCGCGGAAGAACCGCTGGTGACCACCAAGATCAAGGCACCGGAGAAGACCCTCGGCGTCTGGCAGTCACAGGGTGACGGCGAGGGCCAGGTGGAGACGCTCTCCGGCATCAAGGCCGGTGCGGAGGCCCTCGGCTGGAAGGTGATCGTCACCGACTCCAACGGCGACCAGCAGGCGATGCAGAGCACCATGCAGTCGCTGATCTCGCAGAAGGTCGACGCCATCCTGACCGTCTTCGTCGCCAGCGGCCTGATCTCCGGCCAGCTCGCCCAGGCCAAGGCCGCCGGCATCCCGGTGATCAGCGTCGGCTACCAGGGCACCCCCAACCCCAACATCACCGCCGAGTACGCCCCGGACCAGGCCGAGGAGGCCAAGCTCCTGATCGAGCGGATGGGCCAGGACCTCGACCAGGGAGCCAAGATCGCCCCGATCGCCGTCCAGGGCTACTACGGCATCGACCAGGTCCTGGCCACCCTGGACCAGCAGAAGTCACAGCACGGCTTCAACGTCCTGCAGACGGCGAACGCCCCGGTCGCCGACGTCTTCAACGGTCAGACCAAGGCGGCGCTGAGCTTCCTCAACGCCAACCCGGACCTCGGCGCCTTCTACGCCGCGCTGGACATCGGCCCGCAGGCCATCGTGCCCGCCCTCAAGCAGACCGACCGCAAGGTGCCCGTCTACAGCTTCGGCGCGATCAGCTCCGCCCTGGAGGCGGTCCGCTCCGGCCAGGCGATCGTGGCCACCAGCGACGGCACGATCAAGGCGGGCTTCCTCGCCATCGACGCCCTGCTGGCCCTCTGGACCAACGACACCCCGATCCCGACCGACATCCCGGCCGAGGACGCCCTGGAATACAAGATCGTCGACGCTGACAACGCGCCGGCCAAAGGTTCGGCGGTCTACCCGCTGGCCGACGTGACCAAGGAGTTCACCGACCGGTGGGCCAGCGAGTACGGCACCGCCGACTGACCGTCATGACCCACGGCACGGACCAATCGACGACCCACCGGGTACGAGGAGAGACAGCGATGGCAGTGGACAGCGAGACGCGTGACGGGAAGGGCGGGGCCAGTACGGCAACCGGGCCCGCCGACGCCGCCCCGCCGCGCGGTGCCGCCGCGCCGGGTGCGTCACGATGGTCGGGGCAGTCCCTGGAACGGTGGATCCTGCCGGGTGTGTTCGTCCTGACCGTCGGGTTCTTCTCGATCGCCCGACCGGACGCCTTCCTCACCGTCACCAACGCCAGGTCACTTGTGCAACAGAGCGCTCCACTGCTGATCGTCCTCGGTGGACTCTGCGTGGTCCTGGCGATGCGGGAGTTCGACCTGTCGTTCGCCTCCATCGCCGGGGCCAGCGGGGCGCTCGCGGTCCAGTCCATGGTGCTCTGGCAGGCCACCGTCTGGTGGGCGGTGCTGCAGGCGATCCTGCTGGGTCTCGTGCTCGGCGCGGCCAACGGCTTCCTCGTCGGCTACCTGCGGGTGCCCTCGTTCATCGGCACCCTGGCCACCGGATCGATCATCCAGGGCGTCATGCAGGCCATCGCCTACCAGACGGTCTTCGAGGGCATCCCCGACAGCTACCTCGAACTCACCCTGCTGCGTTTCCTCGGGGTGCCGGTCAACCTCATCGCGATCGGCCTGGTCCTGCTGGTGCTCGGGACGGTGCTGCGGCACTCGGTCTTCGGCCGGCAGGCCACCGCGATCGGCGACAACCCCGACGCCGCCCGGATCGCCGGGGTCGACGTCCGTCGGGCCCGGCTGATCGGGTTCGCCCTCAGCGGGACCTGCGCCGGCATCGCCGGGGTGCTGCTCACCTCCCAGGCCGGGCAGTACTACCCCGACCCCGGCGCGGCCCTGCTGCTGTCGGCTTACGCGGCCGCGTTCCTCAGCCTCTCCCTCGGCCGCGGCTGGCGGTTCAACGTCGGCGGGGCACTGCTCGGCGCGATCTTCCTGGCCTGCGTCACCACCGGGGTGACCATGCTGAACTACCCGAGCTGGCTCAGCCAGCTGCTGCAGGGCCTCGTCCTGCTCACCGCCGTGTTCCTGCTGACCCGCCGGCAGGTCGCCCGATGACCGGCCAGCCGTGGCTTTCGGCGGTCGGTCTGCACAAGCAGTTCGGCCCCACCGTCGCCATCAGCGGCGCCGACCTGACCCTGCGCCCCGGCGAGATCCGGGGCGTGGTGGGCCCCAACGGCGCGGGCAAGTCCACCCTGATGCAGATCCTCGCCGGCAACCTCACCCCCGAACACGGCGAGATCCGGATCGACGGGACGCCGGTGACCTTCCGCCGTCCCGGCGACGCCATCGCCGCCGGTATCTCCCTGGTGCCGCAGGAGATGCGGCTGGGGCCCAACCTCAGCGTCGCGGACAACGTCGTGCTCGGCAACGAACCTCGCCGCCTGGGCTTCGTCAGCGCCCGGCGGTCCCGGCAACTGGCCGAGACCGCGCTGCGGCGGCTCGGCGCGCACCTCGACCCCGACGCCGCGGTGACCAGCCTCAGCCCGGTCGACCGCCGGCTGGTCATGGTCGCCCGGGCGCTGGCCCGCGACGCCCGGCTGGTCATCCTCGACGAGCCGACCGCCGCACTGGCACCACACGAGGCGGGTGCGATCCTGACCGCGGTACGGTCCATCGCCGCCACCGGGGTGTCGTTCCTCTACGTCTCGCACCGCTTCGACGACATCGAACAGATCGCCGACACGGTCACCGGTGTGCGCGACGCCCGGGTGGTGGCCGACCTGCCCCGCGACCAGATCCGCCGGGCGGCCCTGGTCGCCCTGGTCAGCCCGGTCGACGAACTGTCCCACCCGGTGCCACCCACCGCCCGGGCCGCCCGCGCGGCCGCCACCGCGGAACCCGTCCTGCGCGTCGACGACTTGCGGGGCGGGCCGTTGCAGGGCGTCAGCCTCGCCGTCGGGCCGGGGGAGATCGTCGGCGTCGCCGGTCTCTCCGGCTCCGGCGCCGACGAGCTGATGAGCATGGTCGCCGGCATCACCGTCCGCGCCGGCGGCACGGTACGGGTCGCCGGCGGCGCGCTGCCCTCCGGCGACCGGGTCCGGGCGGTGCGGGCCGGCGTCGCGTACGTGCCGGGCAACCGCACCCTGGCGGTGCTGCCGAACCACGACATCCGTACCAACGTCAGCATCAGCAACCTGCGGTCGTTCAGCAGGTGGGGGGTCCCCACCGGTGGACGGGAGACCACCGTCGTGCGTCGACTGATGGACGCGGTGCGGCTGACCGCGGCACCGGGGCAGACGATCTCCTCGCTGTCCGGCGGCAACCAGCAGAAGGCGGTCTTCGCCCGCTGGATGGCCCGCGACTGCACGGTGTTGCTGCTGCACGACCCCACCGCCGGCGTGGACGTGCGGGCCCGCGCCGAGATCCACCAGCGGGTCCGGGAACTCGCCGCCACCGGCCTGGGCGTCGTCGTCGTCACCACCGACGTACCCGAACTCGTCGAACTCAGCGACCGGGTGCTCGTGCTCGACCGGGGTGCCCTGGTGGCCGACCTGCCCGGTGCCGGCCTTACCGAGCAGGCGGTCCTCACCGCCATGGTCTCCACCCCCGTATCCGCCCGTTGACCATCTGAACCCGCCGTATGCCCAGGAGGGCGACCATGACCAATCACTCCCGCCGCTACCACTGGATCGACGGCAAGCCGTACACCCCGTCCGGGGGTGAGACCATCGACCTGATCAACCCCAGCACCGAGCAGCTGCTCGGCCAGGTGCCCGCCGGCACCGCCGCCGACGTCGACCGAGCGGTGGCCGTCGCGGTCGGTGCGTTCGCCGACTGGTCCACGACCAGCCCGCAGCAGCGCGCCGAGATCCTGGCCCGGGCTGCCGAGGGGATGCAGCGGCAGGGCAAGGAACTGGCCGAGGTGATCACCGCCGAGGTGGGCGCCCCGGCGAAGATCTCGCTCAGCGCCCAGGTCGGCTTCCCCCTCAACGTGCTCCGCTCGCACGTGGACATCCTGCGCGACTTCGCGTGGAGCGAGACCATCGCCAACTCGCTGGTGCTCAAGGAACCCGTCGGCGTGGTCGGCGCGATTAGCCCGTGGAACTTCCCGATCCAGCTGGTGATGGCCAAGCTCGCACCGGCCCTGGCGGCCGGCTGCACGGTGGTGCTCAAGCCCAGCGAGTACACCCCGCTGACCGCGTACCTGCTCGCCGAGATCTTCCAGGAGGCCGGCCTGCCCGACGGGGTGTTCAACATCGTCTGCGGCACCGGCCCCGTCGTCGGCGAGGCCATCTCCCGCCACCCGCTGGTGAACATGGTCTCGATGACCGGCTCCACCCGGGCCGGTCGGCAGGTCTTCGCCGCCGCCAGCACCACGGTCAAGCGGATGCACCTCGAACTCGGCGGCAAGAGCGCCAGCCTCGTCCTGCCCGACGCCGACTTCGACAAGGCCGTACGCACCACCATCGACCAGGCGTTCTTCAACTCCGGCCAGGCGTGTCTGGCATGGAGCCGGATGTTGGTGCCGCAGGAGCGGATGGCCGAGGCCGCCGAGATCGCGGCCAGCCAGGCGGCGCTGTACCGCAGCGGCGACCCCACCTCGTCGGAGACCGACCTCGGCCCGCAGCAGAACAAGGCCTGCTTCGACCGCGTACAGGAGTACATCGGCGAGGCGATGGCCTCCGACGCCACCCTGGTCGCCGGTGGACCGGGCCGCCCCGACGGCATCGACCGGGGCTGGTTCGTCCGACCCACCGTCTTCGCGGACGTACGCCCCGGTGACCGGATCGCCCAGGAGGAGGTCTTCGGTCCGGTCATGTCGATCATCGGCTACCGCGACCCGCAGGAGGGCGTGGCGATCGCCAACGACTCGATCTTCGGCCTGCACGGCGCGGTCTGGGCCGGCGACGAGCAGGCCGCCATGCCGTACGTGCGGCAGCTGCGCACCGGACGCATCGACGTCAACGGCGCCAAGACCAACCTGGTCTCGCCCTTCGGCGGGTACAAGCAGTCCGGGTTCGGCCGCGAACTGGGCATCTACGGCTTCGAGTCGTACCTGGAGATCAAGTCGGTGCAGCTGGCCGGCGACGACACCGGTGGCCTCGAGGCCGGCATCCGGGTCCGCGAGGCACAGGGGTGAACCACCGACCGCATCCGGTGCCGACCGTCCACGCCGGCCAGCCCGGCTACCTGACGGTCGGCACCGGTGCGGTGCACGTGCGCGACTACGGGCCGGTCGACGCCACACCGCTGGTGCTGCTGCACGACACACCCGGCTCCGGCGCGGCGCTCGCCCCACTGGCCGTGGCGCTCGCCGGGGCGTACCGGGTGGTCACTATCGACCTGCCCGGCCACGGCGGCAGCACCGGCACCGTCGACGACCACGACCCGGTCGGTCAGGCAGCCGACGCGGTGGACGCCGTCCGGCAGGCCCTCGACCTGGATGCCGCCCCGGTGGCCGGGGTCGGCTACGGCGCGCACGTGGCGGCCCGGCTGCGCCGCCCGGCGTCGTTGGTGCTGCTGGCTGCCACGGCCGGCCGGCCGGCCCGGCTGCCGGACCCGGCACCGCACGGCGTCGGACCCCTGCTCGACACCTGGTGGCGGATCCGCCGCGCCGCGGTCACCGGCGGCTGGCCGACCAGCGGCGGCGACCTACCCGACGCCGCCGACCTGCACGAGGCCGTCGTGGACGTGCTCGGCCAGCCGGCGACGACCGGACCGGCCCGGGTGGCCGCCGAGGACCTCGACCGCGCCGCGGGGCTGCCGCTGCCCAGCTGGTCGGCGCAGGCCATCCGGGCCGCCCTGACCGCCCACCGGGTACCGGGGCGGCACCGGCGGGCGGGGGCCACGGCACTGGCCGACACCCTCGGTCCGGTGGCCTACCGCACCGTCCTGGACGCGCCCCTGCACATCCGGGCCGCCGGCGGGGACCGGCCCGGTCGGCCGGTCGTGGTGCTGCCCCCGGCCCCCGGTTCCAGCACCTCGGTGGCGCACCTCGTCGAGGCGTTCGGCCGCCACCGGCCCGCGTTCGGCGTGGACTACCCGGGACACGGCCGCTCCGCGCCGCTGACCTGCGCCGACCCCCGGCCGGCGGCATCGCCGACCCTGCCGGACGCCCGCGCGGCGGCGCCGACCCTGCCGGAGTACCTGACGCGGCTCGACGCACTGGTGGCCGGGCTAGGCCTCGACGAGGTGGACGTCTTCGGCTGCCACTCCGGTGCGCTGCTGGCCCTGCTCTGGCAACGCCGGCATCCGCGGCGAGTCCGGGGTCTGGTCCTCGACGGGCTGCCCCTGGGCGCCGACTTCGCCCATCTCGACCTCGACCGGTACCTGCCGACCCTGGAACCGGACGTCGACGGCCACCACCTGCTGCGGGCCTGGGCGATGGCCGAGGACCGTACCCTGTGGTCGCCCTGGTACGCGCGCACCGCCGCGGCCCACGTCCCGCGCCCGGCCGACCCGCACCGGCAGTGGGCCTGGACGGTCGACCTGCTGCGCGGCGCGGCCAGCTACCGGCACCTGTACCGGGCGGTGCTGCGGCACGCCGTGGAAGCCGAACCTCCCGGCCCGGTGACGCCCACCCTGCTGCTGCGTACCCCCGGTGACCCGCTCAGCCACGACCTGGCCCGGGTCCGCGCGCTGTTGCCGCACGCCACGGTCGCCGACGGCGCCGGCCACGCCGACCCCACCGCCGCCGCGACCACCGCCGACGCGGTGACCCGGTTCCTGGACCGGGTCGACGACCCCGCGCGGGCGGTCCGCCCGCCCGCCACCCTCCTCCCCGGCCCCGGCGCCGGGGAGCCGACCCTCGGGAGCCTTCCGTGACCACCAGCCTGGCCCGACGCGCCGTCTTCGGCGTGATCGTGCCCTCCACCAACACCGTGGTGGAGGACGAGTACAACCTGATGCGTCCGCCCGGCATCTCGGTGCACACCGGACGCATCCACATGCGCAACGAGAGCCTCGCCGGCGACGACCGGTTCGAGGAGTTCCTGGCGGAGCTGCGCACCGAACTCGGCGCGGCGATCGACCGGGTGATGACGGCGAAACCCGACGGAATGATCATGGGGATGTCGGCCGAGACGTTCTGGGGCGGCGTCGAGGGCAGCGGGAAGTTCACCGCCTGGGTTCGGGAGCGCTGCGGCCTCACCCCGGCCACCGGCGCGGCCGCCTGCGCCGCCGCGCTGACCGCCCTCGGGGTACGCCGGATCGGGGTGATCACCCCGTACCAGCCGGTCGGCGACGTACAGGTCCGCGAGTTCTTCGAGGGCCTCGGCTTCGAGGTCGACCAGGTGCTCGGCCTGAAGTGTCCGACCGCGACGTCGATTGCCGAGGTACCGCTGGCCGAGGTCGAACGCGCCTTCCTCGCCGTGGACGGTCCGCGCGTCGACGCGCTGGTGCAGGCGGGCACGAACCTGCCCGCCGTGGCCGTCGCCGCCGACCTGGAGACCCGGCTCGGCAAGCCGGTGCTGGCGATCAACGCGGCCACCTTCTGGTACGCGTTGCGCCAGGCCGGCTTCACCGACCGGATCACCGGCTTCGGCCGGCTGCTGGAGCAGCTGTGAACGCCCCGGCGGCCGACCGGCCGGGCGTACCGGCGGCGCGCCGGTCAGCCCACAGGGGAGAGGATGACGCGATGCGGACCACGGACGACCCACGCCCCGCCGACACCCGGAACGGCTCCGGCAACGAGAGCTCCCGCAAGATGCTCACCCTGCTGCTGTCGTTCACCGAGGAGAACCACACCCAGTCGGTGAACGACCTCGCCGCCTACCTCGGCGCCCCGACCAGCACCGTCTACCGGTACGTCGGTCTGCTGCGGGAGTACGGCCTGCTGGAGGAGGCCGACCGGGGCCGCTACCAGGTTTCCATGCGGGTCACCGGGCTGGCCCGGGCGGCCCGCGCGGCGGCCGGGGGACTGGCCGTCATCGCCCGCCCCTACCTCGACCAGCTGGCCCGCGAGACCGGCGAGACCGCGCTGGTGGTCAAGCGGATCGGCAACTCGGTGGTCGCCGTGGACATCGGCGAATCCCCGCAGGCGGTCCGGCTGCGCTTCGAGCGCGGCGCGCTGATGTCGCTGCACCAGGGCGCGGCGGCCCGACTGCTGCTGGCGGCGATGCCGCCGGCCCAGCGGCAGTCCTACTACCGCACCATCGCGAAGACCACCGGGGAGACCGACCTGCCCACCGAGGACGAGCT
Source organism: Micromonospora sp. WMMA1923 (assembly GCF_049179195.1). Lineage (NCBI taxonomy): Bacteria > Bacillati > Actinomycetota > Actinomycetes > Micromonosporales > Micromonosporaceae > Micromonospora > Micromonospora sp. WMMA1923. The sequence continues at coordinate 3,111,661 of NZ_JBMHLZ010000001.1, read as the reverse complement.
GGGCAGCATCGCCGCCGGCGACTGGACCGAGAGCTTCGGCCAGGTGGAGGAGGGCATCTGGGGCTGCGCGGCGGCGATCCGCGACGGCGGCGACGTGGTCGCCGCACTCGCCGTCGCCGGGCCGTTGTACCGGCTCTACGACACCCGGCGGCAGGACATCATCGGCGCGGTCCGCCGCGTCGCCACCGAGATCAACGACGACCTGTCGGGCCGGTCGGCCCGTTGACCCGCCGACCAGAAGCCGGAGACACACCCATGAACACCGCACTGTGGATCGACGGTGCCCCGCACCCGGGCGTCGGTGAGATCGCCCGGGAGAACCCGGCCCGCCCCGACGAGCGGGTCGGCGCGGTGCGCGTCGCCGACCCCGCGCTGACCGGCACCGCCGTCGCCGCCGCCGCGGCCGCCTTCGCGCCCTGGGCGGCGGTCCCGGTGGCCGAACGGGTGGCCAGGGTCACCTCGGCCATCGTCGAGACCTCCGCCGCCAACGACGTCCGGGGTCCGCTGCTCAGCCGGGAACTCGGCAAGGTCATCGCCGACGTACGGGGCGAACTCGACTTCGCCCACGCCCTGGCCCGCTACGACGGACCGGTCGCCGAGCGCCTCGGCGCGGACACCGTCCTGCACGACGACGAGGGCACCCTGGTCACCACCACCGACCCGTACGGGGTGATCGCCGCCATCACCCCGTGGAACGCGCCGGTCATCCTCGCCGCGCTGAAGGTGGTGCCCGGCCTGATGACCGGCAACACCATGGTCGTCAAGCCGTCACCGCTGGCCCCGCTGGCGGTCACCGACTTCCTCACCGAGGTGGCCCGGCGGCTGCCCGACGGGGTGCTCAACGTGGTCAACGGCGGCGCCGACGTCGGGCAGGCCCTGGTCGCCGACCCCCGCGTCGCCAAGGTCAGCTTCACCGGCGGGCTGGCCACCGCCCGGCACATCGCCGCCAGCGCCGCGCACCACGTCCGCCCGACCGTGATGGAACTGGGCGGCAACGACGCCGCGATCTTCCTACCCGACGCCCCGTTCGACCTGCCCACCATGCAGCGCGCGGTCTTCGGCACCTTCCTCACCAGCGGCCAGGTCTGCATGGCCATCAAGCGGCTGCTGGTGCCCGCCGCCCGCCGCGACGAGTTCGTCGAGGCGTACCGGGAGGCGGCCGAACGGGTGCTACGGGTGGGCGACCCGCTCGATGCCACCTCGACGATGGGACCGGTCGTCTCCCGCGAGCACCAGCACCGGCTGACGGCCCTGGTCGACTCGGCCCGCGCGGCCGGCGGCACCGTCCTGGACGTCGGCCGGTACGCGCCGAGCAGCGAGGACGGCTACTGGGTACGCCCGACGCTGGTGCTCGACCTGCCCGACGCCCACCCGCTCGTCGTCGACGAACAGTTCGGCCCGACGGTGCCCCTGCTCACCTACGACAGCGTCGACGAGGCGGTGGCCCGCGCCAACGGCGTCGAGCAGGCGCTGGCCTCCTCGGTGTGGTCGGCCGACACCGACCGCGCGGTCGCCGTCGCCCGCCGGCTGGACGCCGGATTCACCTTCATCAACTGCCACAACCGGGCCGGCACCTCGCTGCGCGCCTCGTTCGGCGGCCGCCGCAGCAGCGGCCACGGACGCGAGTTCGGCGTCGCCGGGGTCGCCGAGTACCTGCAGACCCACTCCATCAACCACCCGGCGGCCATCCGCGACAACCGGGCGCTGGGCAACGCGTACCCGGTGCCGGCGGCACGGGGATGAGCCCGTCGACCACCGTCGGCGGCCGGGTCGTCCGGCTCGTCGACACCGCCCGGGTGGAACTGGTCGAGCTGCCGGTACCCGAGCCGGGGCCGGGGCAGGCACTGGTCCGGCTCACCGCGTGCGGGGTGTGCGGCACCGACCTGCACGCGTACCACGGCAGGCCGGACACCCTGCCGGTGACGTTGGGCCACGACGCGGTGGGGGTGGTGGCCGCCGTCGGCCCGGACACCGACAGCCCGGCCCCGGTGGGACACCGGGTGACCCTCGACCCCACCCTGTGGTGCGGATCCTGCGTCTACTGCCGCCACGACCGGCCGCAGCTCTGCCGGCGGGGCGGCTACCTCGGCATGACCTGCGACGGCACCATGGCCGAGTACCTCTGCCTGCCGGCGGGCAACCTGGTGCCGCTGCCCGACGAGGTCTCCGACACCGACGCCACCGTGCTGGAGCCGATCGCGGTCGCCCTGCACGCGCTGCGCCGCGTCGGCGGTCTCGCCCCGATCCCGGCGCGGGCCCGGGTGGTCGGCGGCGGACCGCTGGGCCTCGTCCTGGCGCAGACCCTGATCGCCCACGGATGGCGCACCGTCGTGCACGAACCGCAGGCACACCGGCGGAGCGTCGGCGAGCGACTCGGCCTCGACGTGCGCGACAGCGCGGACGTGCCGCCGGCCGACCCCGACGACGGTCCGCTGCTGGTGGTGGAGACCTCCGCCAGCGGCGGCGGCGTCGCGCTGGCCGCCCGGCTGGCCACCCCCGGCTCGTACCTCGTCGTGGTCGGCCGGGCGCCTGCCGACTTCGCCACCGCCGACATCCTCGGCCGGGAACTGACCGTGCTCGGCTCCCGGGGTGGGGTGGGCACCTACCCGGAGGCGGTCGAACTGGTCCGCACCGGCCGGGTACGGCCGGCGGCCGTGGTGTCGCACCGTTTCGACCTGGCACATGTCGACGAGGCGATGCGGCTGGCCGGCACCCCGGGCGCCGCCGTGACCCGGGCCCTGCTCACCTGCTGACCGGCCGGCGACGCCACCAGACCCACTGGTACGAGAGGACCCGCATGCCCATCACCACCGTCAACCCGGCCACCGGGGCACCCCTGGCCCGCTACGACACCCACGACGACGACCGGGTGGAGCACCTGCTGGCCCGCGCTCACGTGGCCACCCGGGCGTGGGGGAGGACCCCGTTGGAGAGGCGGGTGGCGGTGCTGCACACGGTCGCCGGCCGGCTGCGGGCCGACCGGGACCGGCTTGCCCGGCTGATCACGGAGGAGATGGGCAAACCCCTCGCCGAGGCCCGTGCCGAACTGGAGAAGTCGGCCGCGACCTGCGACTTCTACGCCGAGCGGGCGGCCGGGATGCTCGGCGACGAACCGGTCGACGTGCCGGAGGCGGACGCCTGGGTGGCGTACGAGCCGATGGGGCTGGTGCTCGCGGTGATGCCGTGGAACTTCCCGTTCTGGCAGGTGATGCGGTTCGCGGTGCCCTCCGTCGTCGCCGGCAACGGGGTCTTCCTCAAGCACTCGCCGAACGTGACCGGCTGCGCGCTGGAGATCGAACGCCTGTTCCGGGCCGCCGGACTACCCGAGGGTGTCCTGACCACCGTGCTGCTCGCCGAGCCCCGGGTGCCCGAGGTGACCGCCCGGTTGATCGCCGACGACCGGATCGCCGCGGTGACCCTGACCGGCAGCACCGGCGCGGGCGCGGCGGTGGCCGCCGCCGCCGGGCGGGCGGTCAAGAAGTCGGTACTGGAACTGGGCGGCTCCGACGCCTTCGTGGTGCTCGCCGACGCCGACGTGGAGGCCGCCGCGGCCACCGCCGTGCGGGCCCGGTTCCTCAACGCCGGCCAGAGCTGCGTCTGCGCGAAGCGTTTCGTCGTCGAGGAGCCGGTCGCCGACCGGTTCACCGCCGCGTTCGTCGCCGGCGTCCGTGCGCTGGTCGTGGGTGATCCGACCGACTCGCGTACCGACGTCGGCCCGATGGCCCGCGCCGACCTGCGCGACGGGCTGGACCGGCAGGTCGCCGAGTCGGTGGCGGCCGGGGCCCGGGTACTGACCGGCGGCGGCCCGCTGCCCGGGGCCGGGTTCTTCTACCGGCCCACCGTGCTCGCCGACGCCGGTCCGGGGGTGGCCGCGTTCGACGAGGAGACCTTCGGCCCGGTCGCCACGCTCACCGTCGCCGCCGACGAGGAGCACGCGGTACGACTGGCCAACGCCTCGCCGTACGGTCTGGGGCTCAGCGTCTGGACCGGGGACCGGAAGCGGGGCGCGGCGCTGGCCCGGCGGGTCACCACCGGGGCGGCGTTCGTCAACGCGATGGTGGTCTCGGACCCGCGGCTGCCGTTCGGTGGCACCAGACGCAGCGGGTACGGCCGGGAGTTGGCCGCCGTCGGCCTGCGCGAGTTCGTCAACGTCCGGACCTACTGGGCCGCCCACTGAACGTGCCACGCCCGGTCGAGGCCAGCCGGTCAGGGTGCCTGGAAGCCGGCGGGGCCATCACCTTGTCCTTGGCGACCGCGGTGACGATCCCTCGCAGCCGGTTGCGCGCCGAGGACTCCTCCGACCGGCCGTCCGGTTGGCCCCCCTGCGCGCGGACGAATCCGGCCAGCTCGACGCCGTCGATCGCCCGGTGGCCATGCTCGTCCCGGCTGGCAGGCAGTCGGCCCGCGTCCACCCAGCGGCGCACCCGCGGTTCCGGCTCGGGTCGATGACCGACCTGGGCCTGCCCGACCATTCGGTGGCGGGCATCCTCTCGTGGTTTTCGACCATCCACCTACCGCCACCGGAGCTGGACGGGGTACTTGCCGAGTTTCGCCGACTGCTCGTGCCATCCGGGAGGCTGGTGATCGGTTTCTTCGACAGCGACGACGAGGTGGCTGCCTTTGACCACAAGGTCTGTACGGCATACCGCTGGCCCGTGGACGAATTTTCCGCCCGCCTGACCAGAGCCGGGTTCACCGAACGTGAGCGCTCCCGGCAGCAGTCTCCGGAGCGCCCCGACCGCGCGTACGCGGCCATTGCCGCCACAAAGGAAGGTGACTCACCCACGGCCGGCCGGTGAGTCTCCGACCTGGTCGGCCAGTGCCGTCAGCTTGGTGACGTACGCCTGCCAGTCGTAGTCGTCGGGGATGTTGGAGTCGGTCCGTCCCAGGCCGATCGTCGCGTCGTGTTGTTCGCGCAGGATGTCGGCGTGACCGGCGTGCCGGGTGAGGTCCCACGTCACGTGCAGGATGATCTTCCGGAGCGTCACGGTCTGGCTGCCCGGCGGCCACCACGACACCCGTCCCGGCGCGTCCAGGGGCAGTTGGTCGATCGTCTGGTCCGCGAACACTCCGACCCGCCGGTACAGGTCGATCAGCCCGTCCCTGGTCTCGTCGTGGCGGGCGTACCAGTCGGCCTGCGGATCCTCGTCGAAGGCCTGCAGGGCGACCAGTTCGTCAGGGGTGGGGAAGTCGCGTCCGAAGGTCGGCCCGAAGTAGGAAGCCTCGACGTTCAGGCAGTGTTTCACGATTCCCAGCAGGTTGTTTCCGGTGGCGGTGCGGGGCAGCCGGGCAGCGCGTTCGCTCACCCCGTCGAGCTTCCAGATCAGGTTCTCACGAATCGTCCGCAGGGACTGGTGCAGTTCCGTCTTCAGATCGTCCGGGTCACCCATGCCCGCCAGTCTTCCGTACCCCGGGGTTGTCGTGGGGTGTCGTCCCCCGAGTGACCGGGGCGGCATCCCGCACCGCCGCGGCCGACCGACCGATTGACCTACCGATTCGGTGCCGGCCGCGACCTCCCACACTCGTCACGTGGGACCACCGGACGCGACCGGCGGGCCGACAGCACGACCGATTTCCAGGGAAGGACCCCCATGACCGCGGCGGTGACCGACCGGCCCGACTTCACCGGGCTGCGCGCGATGTACATCAACTGCACCCTGAACCGTTCACCCGGCCGTAGTCACACCCAGGGCGTGATCGATCGCAGTGTGGCGATCATGGAGGCGAGTGGGGTCAGCGTGGACCAGATCCGCGCGGTCGACCACGACATCGCCACCGGGGTCCGACCGGACATGACCGAGTACGGGGCGGACACCGACGAATGGCCCGCGCTGCTCACCCGGGTGCTGGCGGCCGACATCCTGGTCATCGGCGGACCGATCTGGCTCGGTGACAACAGTTCGGTCACCCGCCGGCTGATCGAACGGCTCTACGGCTACTCCGGTGTGCTCAACGCGCACGGCCAGTACGCCTACTACGGCAAGGTCGGTGGCTGCCTGCTCACCGGCAACGAGGACGGCCTCAAACACTGCGCGATGAGCATCCTCTACAGCCTGCAGCACATCGGCTTCACCGTCCCGCCCCAGGCCGACGCGGGCTGGCTCGGTGAGATCGGCCCCGGCCCCTCCTACCTCGACGACGGCTCCGGCGGCCCGGACAACGACTTCACCAACCGCAACACCGCGTTCATGACCTACAACCTGCTCCACCTCGCGTCGATGATCCGTCGTGCCGGCGGGTTCCCGGCCTACGGCAATCAACGCACCGCGTGGGACGCGGGCGTTCATCCGGACGCCGCCAATCCCGAGTACCGCTGACCCGACGGCCGGCCACCCGGCTTGCGTCACACGCCGCGACCAGCAGGAGGAACGACGATGGCCAGGATCAGTGACACCTTCAACCACGGCGTCGGGTGGGAGGCCGCCTACGGCTACAGCCAGGCGATCCGGGTCGGCGACACGGTCTACGTCTCCGGCCAGCTCTCCCACGACGACCAGGGCATCGTGGGTGAGAACGACATCCACAGGCAGTGCGAGGTGACGTTCGCCCACCTCGACCGCGTGCTGGCGCACTTCGGCGCGACTCGCCGTCAGATCATCGAGACCACCGTGATCCTGACCAACCTGCGGGAGAACTTCGGCCCGGCCGCTGCCGCGCACAGCGCCTACTTCGGCGACCACCGGCCGACGAGCACGACCTTCGGTGCCGTGGAACTGGCGCTTCCCGGCCAGGTCGTCGAGATCGGCGCGGTCGTGCTGCTCGACCTGCCGCGCTAGCCGGACCCGACCACGACGACCGGCACCTTTCGTGCCAGCGCCAAGGATGTGAACAGCGATGACCAACCCGGCAACGACGAGCTGGCCGAGCCTGCGGGTCTCGGACTGGACGCCCACCCGCGACACCCTGCACATGTGGACCCAGGTCGTGGGCAAGATCCGCATGGCCCACGCCCCGCTACTCAACCACTGGTGGCAGGTGACCCTGTACGTCAGTCCGCGCGGACTGACGACGTCGACCATCCCGTACCGCACGGGGGCCTTCGAGATCGAGTTCGACTTCCTCGGCCACCGGCTCGACGTCCGCACCAGCGACGGCGGCGCGCGGAGTCTCCCGCTGCGACCGATGTCGGTAGCCGAGTTCTACACGCGAGTCCTGACCATGCTCGACGATCTCGGGATCGAGGCACCGATCCGGCCGCGGCCCAACGAGGTCGACCCGGCGGTCCCGTTCGCCGAGGACCATGACCACGCCTCCTACGACCCGGCGGCGACCACCCTGTTCTGGCGACAGCTGCTGCAGGCGAACCGGGTGATCGGCGAGTTCCGGTCACACTTCGTGGGCAAGGTCAGCCCGGTGCACTTCTTCTGGGGCGGGATGGACCTCGCCTGCACCCGCTTCTCCGGCCGGTCGGCCCCGCCGCACCCCGGCGGAGTGCCCAACTGCGGGGACTGGGTGATGGTCGAGGGTTACTCCCGGGAGCTGTCCAGCTGCGGCTTCTGGCCCGGTGGCGGCGAGGAGGGCGCCTTCTACTCCTACGCCTACCCGGCACCCGACGGTTTCGCCGAGCAACAGGTCGGTCCCGACGGCGCGTACTTCAGCACCCAGTTCCAGCAGTTCCTGCTGCCCTACGAGGCCGTACGCGCCGCACCGGACCCCGACCGCGCGGTCGCCGAGTTCCTCCGCACCACCTACGAAGCCGCCGCGGACCTGGGGGGCTGGGACCGCCCGGCCCTGGAGGACGACCCGTTGCGGTGGCACCGAACCCCGGCGCCAGTCAGGTCCGCCAACGTCAAGATCCAGAAGGGACGTCCATGAGTACGGGAAGCAAGGTCGGTCTCGACGCGCTGTTGACGCCCGAGGAGAGTGTCCTCGTGCTGATCGACCATCAGCCGTTCCAGTTCGCCAACCTGAACAGCCACGAGCCGACGATGGTCCTGAACAACGTCGTCGGCCTCGCCAAGGCTGCCAAGGTCTTCAAGGTCCCGACCATTCTGACCACCGTGCTGGAGGAACGCGGCGGCCTTCTGGTGCAGGGTGTGCGGGACGTGTTCCCGGAGCAGAAGCCGATCAACCGCACCTTCATCAACACGTGGCAGGACGCACGCGTCGTGGCTGCCGTCAAGGCGACCGGACGCAAGAAGCTGATCATCGCTGGTCTCTGGACGGAGATCTGTGTGGCGATGCCGGCTCTGCAGGCGGCGGGTGAGGGCTTCGAGGTCTTCGCGGTCACCGATGCCTCGGGTGGTGTCTCCAAGGAGGCCCACGACATGGCGGTGCGGCGCCTGGTGCAGGCGGGCGTCGTTCCGATCACCTGGATGGCCGTGCTGGGGGAGTGGCAGCGCGACTGGGCCCGTGAGCAGACCGTGCCGGGAGTCGCCGAGGTCCAGGCACAGCACGGCGGCGCCAGCGGTGTGGCCTTCGCCTGGGAGATGCAGCTCCTCGCCACCGCCCAGGTCTAGGCGGCGCTTTGCGCAACTTTGTCGGCTTCATCGAGGAGGCATGAGCATGACCGAGAGTACGGCGACGGACCGGGCGCAACGCAACACCGACATCGTCCTGACCGCCATGCGGGAGCTCTTCGCCGAGAAGGACCTCACCGCGCTCGACCGGTACTGGGCGGAGCCCTACGTGCAGCACAGTCCGCAGTTGGCAAGCGGCCTGGACACACTCCGCGCGGCGGTGCCCGGGTTGGAGGGCTTCTCCTGGGAGCCGCAGCGGATCGCGGCACAGGGTGACCTAGTATTCACCCACAGCATCGTGCACGGCTGGGCGCCGAACCCGGTCGTCATCGTCGACATCTTCCGGCTCCACAACGACCGCATCGTCGAGCACTGGGACGTCATCCAGGACCTCACCGCACCCGAGGCGACCGTCGACGGCAACCCGATGGTCTGAAAGGGAACAGGACAATGGGCTACCTCACCGTCGGACACGAGAACAGCAGCCCGATCGAGCTGTACTACGAGGACCAGGGCGCCGGCCAGCCGGTCGTGCTGATCCACGGTTATCCGCTCGACGGGCACAGCTGGGAGAAGCAGACGCGCGAGCTGCTGGACCAGGGCTACCGCGTGATCACGTACGACCGCCGAGGCTTCGGCCAGTCGTCGAAGGTCCACGCCGGTTACGACTACGACACGTTCGCCGCGGATCTGAACGCCGTGCTGGAGACGCTCGACCTGCGCGATGTCGTGCTCGTGGGCTTCTCCATGGGCACCGGGGAGCTTGCCCGCTACGTGGCCCGCCACGGGCACGAGCGGGTCGCGAAGCTCGCTTTCCTCGCGTCGCTCGAACCATTCCTCGTACGGCGCGACGACAATCCCGAGGGCGTACCGCAGGAGGTCTTCGACGGGATCGCGGCTGCGGCGAAGGGCGACAGGTACGCGTGGTTCACGCAGTTCTACCAGGACTTCTACAACCTGGACGAGAACCTCGGCACCCGCATCAGCCAGGAGGCGGTCACCGGCAGTTGGAACGTCGCGATCGGCAGCGCCCCGGTGGCCGCGTACGCGGTGGTCCCCGCGTGGATCGAGGACTTCCGTGGTGACGTCGAGGCGGTCCGCGCCGCCGGCAAGCCGACCCTCATCCTGCACGGCACGAAGGACAACATCCTCCCGATCGACGCCACCGGCCGCCGGTTCCACAAGGCGTTCCCCGAGGCCGACTACGTCGAGATCGACGGCGCGCCCCACGGCCTGCTGTGGACCCACGCCGACGAGGTCAACGCCGCGCTGAAGGGTTTCCTGTCCAAGTAGTGCACCGGTCGGCGGGGGCAGCCAGCGCTGGCTGCCCCCGCCGACCGGTGCCGACGAGGTGATGTCGCTGCTCACGGGTTTCTCCCTCACCGCATCGAGCGTCGGGCCGCGCCACCGTCAGCGGATCGACCGGTCGATCGGGCATCCGCCGAACGGCAGACCGCGGGATAGCCTGGGCGACGGCCGTACGTCCGCGGCCGGACGCGACACTTCGGAATGAGGCATGGAACTGTTCGGGCGGCACGCCGAGATCGCGGCGCTGGACCGACTTCTGAACCGGGCGGCGGACGGGGCGGGGGCCGGGCTCATGCTCTGGGGTGAGCCGGGTATCGGCAAGACCGCCCTGCTCGAGCACGCCGTCGAGGCGGCGTCCGATGCGACGGTGCTGCGGTGTCGGGGCACCCGGATGGAGACGGGGCTCGCGTTCGCGGCGCTGCACGAGCTGCTGTGGCCGGTGTTGGATCGGCTGGAGACCCTCGCCGCCCCGCAGGCCGCGGCGTTACGAGGCGCGTTGGGAATGAGCCGGGACCCGGCCAACCGCTTCCTCATCGGCGCGGCCGTACTGTCGTTGGTCTCCGGTCTGGCCCGGGAACGACCGGTGCTCGTCGTGGTGGACGACGCCCAGTGGATCGACGAGGCGACCGTACAGTGTCTGGTGTTCGTGGCCCGGCGGGTGGCGACGGAGCCGGTCGCGGTGCTGCTGACCGGGCATGAGGATCCCGCCTCGGGGCCGTGGGAGAGTGTGCCGGCGCTGGAGGTCGGCGGCCTGGCCGACGACGACGCACGCCGGCTGGTGGCCGCCGTCCTGCCCGAGGCCGACCCGGGGCGTGTCGATCGCACGGTGCGGGCGGCCGGAGGCAACCCGCTGGCACTCTACGAGCTACCCACCCTCGACCGCGAAACCGGCGGCGAGGCCCCGCACCCCCCGCCCGGGGCACCGGCGCCGGTCGGGCCACGGCTGCGACGGGCGTTCTACGTACGGGCCGAGGGTCTGAAACCGTCGACCCGCGCGTTACTGCTGTTGGCCGCCGCCGAGGGCCGGGGCGACCGGCACGTGGTGCACCGCGCCGGTGCCGGCTGGGGCGTCGACACGTCCAGCTGGGACGAGGCCCTGCGCTCCGGTCTGCTGCACGCCTCGGGAGCCCGCCTGGATTTCCGGCACCCGCTGGTCCCGGCGGCCATCTACGACGGTGCCCCCCTGCCGGAGCGGCAGGCCGCGCACCGGGCGCTGGCCGCGGCCCTGCCGCCCGACGCCACCACGGAACGGGCCTGGCACCTGGCGGCCGCCGCCGACGGACCGGACGAGCACGTCGCCACCCTGTTGGAGCACGCCGCCGAGCAGTGCCTGCGCCGCAGCGCGGCCCCGATTGCGGCCCGGACACTGTGTCGAGCCGCGGAGCTGTCGCCGGAGCCGGCGGACGCCGCGCGCCGCCTGGCCGCCGCCGCCCGCGCCGCGTGGGACGCCGGCCACGCCGGGGCGGCGCGGCAGCTGCTCCAGGACGCGGAGCGGCTGGGCGGGGTGCTTCCCGTCGTTCGGCTGAGCGGCGGGCTGCGCGGGATCCTCGAGTTCACCCACGGCATGCCCGAGCGTGCCCACCGCTACCTGCTGTGCGACATGGCTGTGGTGCCCCGGACCCGCCGCGCGGTGGAGTTGGGCACGGTCGCGGTCCGCGCCGCGTGGTCGGCCGGCCGGTCCGACCTCCAGCGGGAGGCACTGCGGCGGGTACGGGCCGTGGACACCGACGATGACTCCGCCGTGTCGGGGCTGATGCCCGTGCTGCGGAACTGGTGGTCCTGCTACGACGAAACCGGTGACGTCACCCCGACCAGCGCGGACCTGACCAGCGACACGGTCGGTCGGCTCGGTACGGCCGCCTGGGAGTTGCTCCCGCCCGTGCCGTTGGTTCAGGTCTGGGGCGTCGACGGTGGACTGATCGACGTGTTGAGCCTGCAGGCGGCGCAGCTGCGGCGTCGACACGAGCTCACCGCGCTGGCGCTGGTGCTGGCGCAGATCTCCGTTCTCGACACCGCTGCGGGGAGGTGGGACGCTGCCGCGCTCGGGGCGGCCGAGGGCCTGCGGCTGGCCGAGGAGGTCGGGGCGGAACACCTCGCCGTGCAGAGCCGCAGCGCCCTCGGCATGTTGGCTGCCGCCCGCGGCGAGTACCGCGGCGTCGACGAGCACACCGGCCGGGTACTTCAGGTCTCGGTGCCGCGTGGGGTGCGGGCGTTCACCGCCTCGGCGTACTGGCTGCGCGGGCGGGCGGCGTTGTTCGACGGCCGCCCGCAGGAGGCGCTGAGCGATCTGCGGTGTCTCGCCGAGCCCGGCCACGAGGCCGCGCACCGCACGTTCGCGCTGCTCGCCGCCGTGGACACCGTCGAGGCGGCGGCGCAGGTCGGCAGCGGCGACGTCGTCGAGGCCCAGGTCGCCATGGTGGAGGAGTGGGCACGACGTACCGGCGCGACCTGGGCCCGTACGGCGGGCCACCGTCTCCGGGCCATCGTTGAGCGCGGACCGGCGGCCGAGGAGTCGTTCCGAGCCGCCCTGGCCGTCACGGGGGCGGGGGCGCATCCGTTCGAGTACGCCCGGACCCGACTGCTGTACGGGGAGTGGCTGCGGCGGGCCCGCCGCCGGGCCGACGCCCGGTCGCAGCTCGCTGCGGCAGCCGATACCTTCAACCGGCTGGGCGCCGAGCCACTGCGGGCGCGGGCCCTGCGTGAACAGGCCCTGACCGACCGGCGGTCCGCTCCCCACGACACCGGTCCGTCGACCGCGGCCGGACTGACCGCGCAGGAGCTACGGGTCGCCCGGTTGGCCGCGGACCGGCTGACCAACCGGGAGATCGCGGCCCAGCTGTTGATCAGCCCCCGCACGGTCGGCCACCACCTGACCAACGTCTACCTCAAACTGGGCATCACCAACCGTGCCGAGCTGGCCAGGATCGACGTCGACGGGGACCTGCGACTCGACTCGACCTGACGACCCCCGCCCCGACCCGGAGCCGCTGCCGCCACCGGCGCGGGGGTGGGTTCCCGCTGGGGACTACCGGACGACGCGCCGACGACGCGCACGCTCGAACTCGGCGACCTCCGACATCCAGGGACCGAACTGGTCGAGTGCGGCGCAGCCGCCACGGACGAAGGCGCTCACCAGCTTCCGGTACCCGCCGAGCCCGTCGACCAGGCAGTACTCGACCCGGTACTGCGGGTCCGACCCGGCATCGCCGGGTCGCACCGTCGTGATCCGGGCGACGGAGTCCGCGTAGAAGTGCAGCTGGATCCCCTCGCCCCGCTCCTCGTCCTCGATGGTGAACACCTCGTTGTCGCCGGTGGAGCGTTCGGCGACGAACTCCCAGAACTCGGCGGAGGCGGTGCGCGGGCCGTCCCGGAACCACTTCTTCTCGGTGCCCTGGTCATCGGTGAACGACAGGACGGTCTTTCTCGCACCCTCACCGAGGTCGCCGTGGCCGTCGGCAACCTCGTCGTCGTCCTCCACCGGGGTGCTCCTGGCGCGGTCCGCAGCCTCCGAGCACATCAGGAAACTCACCGTCCGCACCGCGTCCTCGACGAGTTCGGGGTACGCCCGGCGCAGGGCCGCGTCGACCGTGGTCGCCATCCGATCCCAGTCGTGCCGGTCCGTGGCCCGGTTTCCCCGCCGCGGATCGAGGCCGATCCGCATCCCGACGCACGCCCGCTCCGCGGTGTCGATCACCTGCATGACCTGGGGCAGCAGCGCCGGGTCGACGGCATCGGGCAGCCGCCTGGGAATCGTCGCGCCGTGCAGATACTGGCCCGTGTACCTCAGGATCCCGGTGTCGAGTGGCCCGAGGACCACTCCGCGCTCGGCGCGCCGGCGATCCGCGTGATACTGCTGCGCACGCTTGTCGTCCGCACCCTCCGTCGCCGCGCGCATCGCCGCGCAGAGCTGACCGCGCTCAAGCAGACCGATGTCGGCACCATGGGCGACCAACCGGCTCCTGTCCCACCGGACGCGCCGGAAGAACGCGTCGACGTCCCCGGGCGAGGAGAGCAGAATCGGGTCCAGGAGCGCGACGGCAGCGTCCTCGTCGAGTCGACCCCGGGTGCCGGCGGCGTCACAGAGCGGCAGGACCGCACTCCACAGCAGCAGGTGCCGACCCAGGTCCTCCCGGATCACCGCGAGATGCGCTTCGGAGATCGGGAACGTGAACGTGCGGGGATCGTGGTTGGCGTCGGCCCCGGCGGCGAGCATCAGCTTCAGCTCGCCGTCCTCGCGGATCGCGCTCGGCAGCCAGCCGCTCCGCGTGAAAACGATGTCTCTCACCGCTCAGGCCTTCCCCCGCGTCGGCTGTTCACGACCACCGGGCGAATTCGGTGTCGAGACGTGGGTCGGTGCGTACCCAGACCTCGCCCCCGGCGGCCTCGGCCGGGGCGTCGACCCGTTCGAGACCGAGGAACTCGATCAACTGGAGCAGCTCGGCTCGTTCGGCTCGGTCCTCGTCGACGTTGCGCGAGCCGAAGAAGACGAAGTACCGGTCGCTGGGGTCGACGAAGCCCGAAGCCGCCCAGATCCGGGCGACCTCGACGATCGCCGCTGCCTCTGTCGTGAACGTGGCGGCGCGGGCGGCACCGCGGGCCTCCGGTGCCGCGTCGAGGTCGGCGAGGTCGGAGAACCACTGGCCGAAGTAGTCGAGGCCGGCGTACCCGTTCTCGAAGAACAGCATCGCGCCCGTAAGGCAACGGTTGACCCGGTCGATCCGGAGGTGTTCCGACCGAGGTCGATCCGCCTCCCTGATCCGGGAGATCACCCCCAGACCGGGCATGAGCACCAGACTCTGCCTCGCCGCTTCATCTTCGATGCGGTAGGTGTCAGCCTCCCGACCCTGGAAGAACGCCGAGAACGCCGTGTAGGCCTCCTGGGGGTCGCCCACCGAGACGTGTTTATCGTTGCCGTCACCGACAGCGAAGACGAACTGCTTCGGTCCGGGATCGTAGGGGCGGGCCATGTACGTCCTTCGGTCGCGGGTCACAGCTCCGCCAGTGTAGTGGATCAACGCTGCCATCGCCCCTGGCCAGGGGCGTGCTCTGCGCGCACGTCCGCCGCCCCGACAGCCTGCCGGTCCGGCGGATCACCGACGACTACCACGCGATCCAGGTGTCCAACATGGTGCGGCGGCGTCAGCCGGTGGAGGTTGTCGTGGGTGGTCCCGCGCGACGGTGTCGTGACGGAAATCTGACTGCTTGCTCAGGCAGGTGCGGGTGAGTAGATATTGATAGTGTCACTCGCGGCATTGGGTTGAACTCTTTCGGTAATCGCAGCGGATCTCCTTGGGGGGTTGATGGCGCCGAGTAGACGTTGGGCCGTCCTGATCGGGGTCAACCAGTGTGGCCGTGACGTTCAACTGCCTCCGCTCCGCTATGCCGAAAGCGATGCCCTCGCCGTCAAGGATGTCTTGTTGGATCAGGACATCGGCACCTTCGACGATGGCGATGTCACGATGTTCGTCGGTCCCGACGCCACCTGGCGTCAGATTAAGGTCTTCCTCCGTGAGCTGGCTTTGCAGGCTGCGCCGTCGGATGTCTTGTTCGTCTACTTCGCCGGCCACACGCTGGTCCCGCAATGGAGTGACCTGCCCGATGCCTACCTGGTAACGGCAGACCTCGAGCCGGAGGTGCTCGCCCGTGAGCCCGACAACGGGCTACGGATGTCTTTCCTCAAACGGGACATCTTCGATGCTTTCGCTGGCGCCTCCTTCCTGGTGCTCGACTGCTGTCACGCGGGTGTCTACGCCGATGCGGACCGACGCAACACCAAAGTTCTTCAGTCGTACGCGGAGACGGTGGACCGGCCCCGGCACAACGCGCTGCTGGCCTGCCCCAGTGAATCCGTGACTCGGGAGAGCGCCGAACATGGACACGGGACGCTGACGCACCATGTGCTGCGAGCCCTGCGGGGCGGGGCGGGAGACGACGCCGGACGGGTGTCATTCGCGCAGATGGCGACGTTCGTCGCCGAGCAGGGTATGGACCCGCCTCCGGTGCACACGGCGCACGTCTACGGGGCCACCACTGTGTTTGCCCAACGGCCCATGTCCCGGCACGAGCGCCAAGCACTCAGCAGCCCGGCGAATCCCGGTACCACCCGACCCTGCCTCAATCCCCTCGAAGACCAGACGAGCTCGATTCGGCAGCTGATGGACCGCATGTTCCGCACGGACTCGCGGTCGGCCCGTCACCCTCAGCAGGGTGAACACGACGGGCGCGTCGAACTCATCCGCCACGCGCTCGACGCGGAGTCGGCTGCGGTCGTGGAGTTTGCCGGCAGCAGCTTCCGTCCGGTGAACTGGACGGCACGGTTCGACAAGGACGCCCTGTCGCCCATGCTGGAACTCGCCGCCGTCGACGCCGCGAAGCATCCGAGGGCGACCCCGGGATACGTGGTGTCCCACGGGATCAACCGCCGCATGCTCTGCGTGCCCGTCTCGTTCGAAGGCGGCCGCACCCTCGCTCTCACGGTGGTCGACCCGGCACTTACCCAGCTCGACATGGGGGAGCCCCTGGCCG
The DNA here is from genome assembly GCF_049179195.1 of Micromonospora sp. WMMA1923. NCBI lineage: Bacteria > Bacillati > Actinomycetota > Actinomycetes > Micromonosporales > Micromonosporaceae > Micromonospora > Micromonospora sp. WMMA1923. The sequence continues at coordinate 3,095,369 of NZ_JBMHLZ010000001.1, read as the reverse complement.
TCATGCTTCGAGCGGTCTGGGAGTCCGACCCGGCGGCAGATCCCATACAGTCGGAGATGGCCGTCCTGACGGCCTTGCGCACCTCGTTCGGCCGACTGCCGCTCAAGCTGTACGAAGACGCCTTCAGCCTCTACCAGCAGTTGATCGGTTCGATGATCATGGTGTTTCAGCCGGTGGTCGAGCTGGACAAGCGTCCGGCCGGTGTCAGCGTCCACAACTTCGAAGCGCTGGCTCGCCGCAACGACAGTGAGCTGCGTGCTCCCTGGTCCGCCCTCCGGATGGCTCACGACTGGGGCGACCGGTTCGTCGTCGAACGCGACGCGATCCTGGTGGCCAAGGCCCTCCACTCCTACGCCGAAGCCGACGCAACCTCCGGTTGGCAGGGGACCAAGCCGCTGTCGGTCAACGTCGCCGTCCGTTCACTGCTCAGCGACGCCTACCTCGGCCAGGTGAACAAGGCGCTCGCGGAAACAGGACTGCATCCGCGTACACTGACCCTGGAGATCTCGGAGCAGGACCCGATCACCCCGGATCCTGGTGAGCGATGGCCACAGGAACCCCTGGTTTACTTCCACAATCGGCTCACCACCCTCGCCAGAGAGCTGCGGATCAGCTTCGCGGTCGACGACTTCGGTGTCGGCTACGCCTCGCTGGCACGGATGGCCGAACTACCGCTCACCCAGATCAAGGTCGACCGGGCGATCCTGCACCACCCCATGGCGCTGGAGGAACTCGCCTTGGTCGCAGGCATCGCTCGCTACGCCACCGACCAGGGACACACCGGGCAGCCGCGAACGGTCATCGTCGAGGGTTTCGACGATGACGCACCAGTCAGCCTGCATGAGATCTTCCGGTTGGGCATCCACCACGTGCAGGGCTACTTCAGCGGATCGGTCGCCTCGACCACGCTGCGTGAACTGGAGCCATCAGCCCAAGAGCGGATCGCATCGCTCGTGAGAGGGGAACAATGACAAGCGTCAAACTGCTGCTTCCGCCGGATGTGATCGAGGAGCTTGACCTCCCCTATGAAGGCGTCCGCGACGGCGGTGCCGTCACCGTGGCCATCCAGGGCGTAGCCGTGCTGGCGAACCTCGCCACCCTCGCCACGCTGCAGCCACAGGCAGAGGCATTGGTGGCATCCATTCGCAACTGGCGCCTGCGCAACCACCAGAAGCCGGCCGTGCTGACGGTCGAGGGAGCAGGCATCAGCCTGCGAATCGAGCTACCGCCCAACGTCAACCGAGCGACCCTGCTTCGACAACTCGAACCACTGCTCGATGAAGAACGCCGGTAGACCCACCACCTTCCAGCCCTCGCGTTGCGACAGGGCGTTGCAGAACCGGACCGCCTCCCACCACGACACGCCCTCCACCGGCAGCCGCGCACCGTGGACCGTGCTCGGCCGTTCGCCGGTGACCAGGGCGTACCGGGCCTGGGTTACCGGGTAGGCGCCGATCTCGTACGGTTCGAGTGCGACCGACCACCGGCGCTGCGTCCGGCGGTCCGACAGCGTCACCTGCCCCGTTGCGACAGCGATCATCAGACTCTCCGGGGCCGCATCCACGGGAGGCGACCCTACCCGAGGCCCCGTCGTCGGCCGGGAACGTGGGACAGGTGCCGCGAACATGACGGCCGATGCGGTGGCACCGTCGCCGGTGGCCGGGGTCGTCGCCGTGCTGGCGGCGACCCCGGCCGACGGTGCGGGTCAGTCCGGCAGGACCACCAGCGCCGGGGTCGACCGGGCGGTGGTGGTGCCGTCACCGAGCTGCCCGAGGAAGTTGTCGCCCCAGCACCACAGGTTGCCGTCGGTGCGCGTGGCACAGGCGTGGTGGGACACGGCCAGCCCGCCCGTCCAGGCCGTGGCGGTGCCTACCCGGGTCGGTGCCGGCCGGTGGGTGGTGGTCCCGTCGCCTACCTGCCCGTCGGTGTTCCTGCCCCAGCACCACAGGCTGCCGTCGGTACGCGTCGCGCACGACGTGTCGACGCTGGTGGCGACCTGTGCCCAGGTGGTGGCGGTGCCGATCTGCAGGGGTGTGGTCTGGGGTCCGCTGCCCGCGCCCACCTGGCCGTACCCGTTCTCGCCCCAGCACCACAGGGTCCCGTTGGCCTGGACCGCGCAGGTGTGTACGTATCCGGCGGTCACGCCGGTCCAGGTGGTCGCGGTGCCCACCTGCGTCGGGGTCGACCGGAAGCTGAAGATGCCGAGGCCGAGCTGTCCGTCGGAGCTGCTGCCCCAGCACCACAGGGTGCCGTCGGTGCGCAGGGCGCAGCTGTGCGCGTACCCGGTCGTGACGCTGGCCCAGGTGGTCGCCGTGCCGACCTGCAGCGGGGTGGTTGTCAGCAGGGGAGTGGTGCCGGTGCCGAGCTGCGTGTGACTGTTCAGGCCCCAGCACCACAGGGTGCCGGTGGTCCGGACCGCGCAGGTGTGGTTGCTGCTGGTGCTGACGCTGGCCCAGGTGGTGGCGGTGCCGATCTGCACCGGGCTGGTCCGGGGTGTGGTGGTGCCGTCGCCGAGCTGTCCGTTGCTGTTGCCACCCCAGCACCACAGCGTGCCGTCGGTACGTACCGCGCAGGTGTTGGTCTTGCCGGCGTCGATGCGCGCCCAGGTGGTGGCGGTGCCGACCCGGACGGGGCCGGTCCGGTTCGTGGTGGTGCCGTCGCCGAGCTGACCGTTGAAGTTGTTGCCCCAGCACCAGAGCGTCCCGTCGGTGCGGATCACACAGGTGTGCAGGTCACCGGCGGCGACCCGGGACACCGGTGCGGCGGCGAGCGAGATGTTCGAGGTGCTCCGCTCGGCCGGGCTGCCACCCGCCACGGCCGCACCGGCGGTGACGCCGATGGCGAGGATGGCCACCCCGAGGGAGACCGCCGTCGCGGCGGCGGTTCGGGCCGCCCGCCGCCATCGGGTCCGCAGCCGACCCTCCTGATCTTCGTTCATGTGCTCGTCCCCAGACGTCGTTGGTTCTGCAGAGTGGAGGCGGCGCTGCCCCGGTGGATCGCCAGCGACCCGTCACGTGGTCGCGACCAGACTCTACATCGACGTCTGTCGAATTTTGTGGTTCCGGAATTTTCGGGTCTCGTGGGCCGGCCGCACGGACGCCCGCGAGCTTGACCCTCGATCCGGTCGAGGGCGCACCCCTTCGGGGAAGCGTCCTACCCGGCTTAGCCGAACGAGGAGATCCGCGAATGCCCGACCTGGAAGTACTGTCGCCGATTCTGCGGGCCAGTTGGACGGTGGAGACCTGCGACCCGCACGACGTGCGAACTGGCGGCCGGACAACCCCGCCCGGGGCCAGTGCGGGGTCACCGCGCTCGTCGTCCAGGATCTGCTCGGCGGGGACCTGATCCTCGGCGAGGTCCTCGTCGGGGGCGCCCGGACCGGTTACCACTACTGGAACCGGCTGCCCGACGGTCGGGACGTGGACCTCACCGCCGAGCAGTTCCGGCCGGAGGAGGTGATCGTCGGCGGTCGGGTGCAACACCGGCCACCGGGTGCCCCGCGACGCTGCCGGCGGCAGTACGAACTCCTGAGGCAGCGGGTGCTCACCGAACTGGGCACCGGGACCGATGCCGGCCAGCGGCGGTCCTAGGGTCTGGTCAGGCAGCCTCCGCCCGCGACGCGGCACCCCCTGCGGACCGTGCACATAGTACGGTGACCAGCGTGGCCATGTTCGGAGGGATGGAAACGTTGACGAGTGAGCAGGCGGCGCCCCCGGGTGTCGACATCACCCGACCCAGCATCGCCCGGGTCTACGACTACTATCTGGGCGGCAAGGACAACTTCGAGGTCGACCGGCAAGCCGCCCAGATGGCGCTGCGGGTCACGCCGGACGGTCCCGAGGCGGGGCGGGCCTGTCGGGCCTTCCTCCGCCGATCGGTGCGGTACCTGGCCGCGGAGGCCGGCATCCGCCAGTTCCTCGACCTCGGTTCCGGTCTGCCCACCCAGGGCAACGTGCACGAGATCGCCCACGAGGTCGACCCCGATGCCCGGGTGGTCTACGTGGACAACGATCCCATGGCGCTGACGCACGGTCGTGCCCTGCTCGCCGACGCCCGGACCACCACTGTGGTCGGGGCCGACGCCCGGCAGCCGGAGGAACTGCTGGCGCAGCTGCACGACCGGAATCTGATCGACTTCGACCGGCCGGTCGGGTTGCTGCTCCTGGCGATCCTGCACCACCTGCACGACGACGACGATCCCGCCGGTGTCGCCCGGCGGCTCGTCGCCGCCCTGCCGGCCGGCAGCTACCTTGCCATCTCGCACTTCCACGATCCGGGCGACGCCCAACCGGAGGTCTCGCAGCGGGCCCGGGAGGTGGAGAAGGTCTTCAACGAGACCCTCGGCACCGGTCGGTGGCGCACCCGCGAGGAGATCATGGGCTTCTTCGGCGGTCTGGAGCTGCTGCCGCCCGGGCTGGTCCCGTTGGCGGAGTGGCGGCCGGACAGTGAGAAGATCTCCCCGCAGACCGCCACCTACCACACCATCGTCGGTGGGGTGGCGCGCAAGTCCTGAGCGGTCCCGCCGGCACCGCAGCGGGACTACCGGCCTGGTGCGGTGCCGGTCGGCAGGGCCGCGTGGTCGGCGGCCCGCCGGCCGGACTCCCAGCCCTCGTGGCTGTCCACCCGGCTGGCCCGGGCCCGGACCGTGTGGGGAAAGACCCGCCGCATGGTCTCGCGGATCTGTTCGTCCCGGCGGGCGAGCACCGGCAGCAGGTCGGCCGGGTCGGTTCCCCCGTCGCCGGCGCCCCGGCCGGTGGCCTGCGCCAACGCGAGCTGTGCCGCGCCGGCCAGTCGTTCGTCGATCCGGGCCGCGAACGCCACCAGGAACGACTGGCGGAACGCCTTCAGGCGGTTCCGGCCGGCCTTCCCGCCCGGCGGCTCGGCCCGGGCCATCGCCTGGTGGGCCTGCACCAGCAGGGAGGTGTAGAGCAGGTCGACCGCGTCGATGTCGGTGTCGAAGCCGAAGACGGTGCTGAACGCCAGCTCCGGTGACGAGACCGTGTGGCAGTGGTTGGCCCGGGCGACGGCGTCCAGCAGGGCGGCCTTCGCCTTCTCGTGCGGGTGGTCCACGCCGATCCGCCGCGCGTACGGCACCACCGGTGTCGCCGGGTCACCGCCGCGCGCGGCCAGCAGCGCCTCGTCCAGGCTGTGCCGGGTGACCAGTTCCTGGGCCTTGGCGGTGTAGGTCTCCGCCTCGGCCGGGAAGGTCGTGGACTCCGCCTTGGCCAGCAGGGCGCGTACCCGGTCCAGCAGCCGGGGGTCGGTCCGGGACGACCCGACGGTGCCCGACGCGTCAGCCGGCGCGGTGGCGGAGCCGGGCGCGGGGACGAGCTTCTCGATCGGGGGGAGCGTGGCCAGGATGGCGAGCAGGCCCAACATCAGATCGAGTACGACCACCCGGTCGAGCCGCCAGCGGGCCGCGAGTTCGTCGACGTACGTCGCGTCGCCGGTCCACCAGACCCGCGCGCCGAGGGTGTCCGCCTGCGCCCGCCACCGGTGGTCGACCGTGGCACCGGGAAACTGGCGCAGGTACCCGGCGACCGCGTCGGTCACCAGGTCGGCCTGGTGCGGCCGGCCCCGCCGGGCGACCACCCGGTGCAGCTCGGCCGGCTGCCACCCGCTGCGCCACAGCCGCGCGCACGCCTCGTCCTTCGCGGCCACCAGCTCCGGGTCGACCTCGACCGACGGCGTGACGGTCAGCGCGTCCAACCCCGCTTCGTAGTCGACCGTCCCGGCGAGCACCGCCCTGATCCGTTCCCGTACCGATGTCACCCGCACCAGGCTACGCAGTCCCGGCCGGCGCTTGCCGCCGGTGCCTGGTCGGCGGCGTCGGATCTGTTGGTCCGGCCGGCCGGGTCCGCCGGGCGGTCCTCGCCGCCCGGCGGGAGGCGGAGGCCGGCGAGCAGGAGGGTGACCACGCCGCGCGCGTCGGTGCGGTGAGCGGGCTGGTCGTAGGCCGCGCAGATGCCGTGCAGGGCCATCGTGACGGTGCCGGCGCCCACGTCGTCGCGGATGGTTCCGGCCCGGACTCCGGCGGTCAGCAGGTCGGCGATGGCCTGGCCCAGGGCCTGGGCGCCCTCGGCCTGGGTGTCCGGGCGGGTGGCCATGAGGCTCGCGAGGGTGCGGGCGAGGCCCTCGTGGGTGTGCAGGTGATCGACGAAGCCGTGCAGGAACGCCGCCAGCGCCTCGGCGGCGGGAAGCGTGGCCTGCAGGTGCCGGGCGCGGTCGCAGAGGGCGGCCAGTTCTTCGCGGTAGACCGCCTCGGCCAGGGCCTCCCGGGTGGGGAAGTGGCGGTAGAGCGTGCCGGTGCCGACTCCGGCCAGTTTGGCGAAGTCGTCGAAGCGCAGGTTGAAGCAGCCCCCGGCGAAGAGTTCGCGGGCCTTGGCGATCAGCGCGTCGCGGTTACGACGGGCGTCGGCGCGTAGCGGCTTGGCGTCGGTCACGTGACCTCCCGGTTTGACAAGTGGAGACTGTCTCCATATTTTCTGAACCGGAGATTTTCTCCAGTTAGAGGATACGAGGTGCGCGTGAAGATCCTGATGTTCGGTCGGGGCGTGATCGGTGCGGTCTACGGGTGGGCCCTGGAGCGGGCCGGGCACCACGTCGAGTTCTACGTCCGGCCGGGGCGGGCGGCGCAGTACGGAGACACGATCGACCTCGACCTGCTCGACGCACGGCGGCGGCCCTGGGGTGAGCGCGTCACCGAGGCGTGGCCGGTGCGTTACCGGGAGTCCCTGGAGCCGGACCACGACTTCGACCTGATCGTGGTGAGCGTGCAGCACTACTCCTTCGCGGAGGCGGTGGCGTTCCTGGGCCCACGCGTGGGCGGGGCGACGGTGCTGGTGTTCAACAACCTGTGGGTCGACCCGCCGACCGCGACGGAGCAACTGCCCGCCGCGCAGGTGGCCTGGGGCTTTCCCGGCGCCGGCGGCGGCTTCGGCGACGACGGTGTGCTGCGGGCGGCGCTGCTGCCGGTGGTCTTCTTCGGCACGTTCGACCGGCCGCCGACCGAACGCGAGCGGGTGGTGCGCCAGGTCTTCCGCGCGGCCGGGCTCAGGATCCGGGAGAGCTCCGACTTCCGTGGCTGGCTGTCGATCCACTTCATCCAGAACGCGGGCCTGCACACCCAGAACCTGAGACAGAGTTCGTTGTCCGGGCTGAGGACCGCAGAGGTACGCGAGGCGATCCTGGCCACCCGCGAACTGCTACCGCTGGCCGAGGCCCGCGGCGTCGACCTGCGGCGACACCGCGGTGAGCTGCTGCCCCTCACCGCACCGCACTGGCTGGTGGCCCCGGTGCTCGCCCTGCTGATGCGACGTTTCCCGCCAGTGCGCCGGGTGCTGCGGGCCCACGCCAACCCCGAGGAGTTGCGCGCGGTCTGTCGCGACACCCTGGCCGAAGCCCGCCGGCTCGGCGTACCGGTGCCCCGGCTGGAGGCAGCCGAGCCCTACTTCGTCGGCGAGACGACGCGCTGAGGTGAGCTCCGGCCCGCCGACGGTGCTCTACCTCTACCCACCGGCCGCCGCCGGGCCGCCGGTGCCGGCCCGGTCGGCGGCCGGCTGGCGGGTGTCGGCCGGCACGACCAGTGGCGCACCGGTGACCGGGTCGGCCACCACCTGGTTCGGCATCCCGAAGACCTCGGTGACGAGACCGGCGTCCACCGTCGAGCGGGGATCGCCCTCGGCCACGATCCGCCCGTCGCGCATCGCCACGAGGTGGGTGGCGTACCGGGCGGCGTGGTTGAGGTCGTGCAGCACCGCCACGACGGTGCGGCCCTGGACGACCAGCCGGTGCAGCACGTTGAGCACGTCGATCTGGTGTGCCACGTCCAGGTAGGTGGTGGGTTCGTCGAGCAGGACGAGGGGGGTCTCCTGGGCGAGCACCATGGCGATCCAGGCCCGCTGCCGTTGCCCACCGGAGAGTTCGTCGGTGCGCCGGTCGGCCAGGTCGGTGGTGCCGGTCGCGGCCAGGGCCGCCTCGACGGCCTCCTCGTCGGCCCGGGAGAACCGACGCAGCACCCGCTGGTGGGCGTAGCGACCCCGGCCGACCAGCTCCCGGACGGTGATCCCCTCGGGCGCGGTCATGGTCTGTGGGAGCAGGGCGAGCCGCCGGGCGCGTTCCCTCGCCGGCAGGGCCACGAGGTCCGTCCCGTCGAGCAGGACCCGTCCCACGGTGGGGCGCAGCAGCCCGGACAGGGCCCGCAGCAGCGTCGACTTGCCGCACGCGTTCGGCCCGATCAGCACGGTGAACGAGCCGTCCGGCACCGCGACGGACAGGCCCTCGCTGACGATCCGTTGGTCGTAGCGCAGGGTGACGCCTTCGGCGCGCAACCGGGTGGTCAACTGGTCCTCCTGACCTCGTGGACGAGCAGCCAGAGCAGGTACCCGCCGCCGAGGGTCACCGTCACGACCCCCACCGGCAGGGTCAGCGGGATCACGTGCTGGGCGACCAGGTCGGCACCGAGCAACAGCAGCGCCCCCACCACGGCGGTGGCGACCAGCGGCAGGCCCGGTGCCCGGACCAGCCGGCGGGCGATCTGCGGGGCGGCCAGGGCCACGAACGAGATCGGCCCGGCCACCGTGGTGACCGCGCTGACCAGGATCACCGCGATGAGCACCAGGACCGCCCGGTCCCGCTCGACCGCGACTCCGCTGGCGGCGGCGACGTCGTCACCGAGTTCCAGCTGGGCCAGGGCCGCCGACCACAGCGGGGTGATCAGCAGCACCGCTAGGACGACCCCGACGGCGGGCCAGACCACCTCGGCGGTGGCGGTGTTGAGGGAGCCGGCGCCCCAGGCGGCGGCGAAGAGTGCCGTCTCCAACTCGGCGCGCAGCAGCAGCCAGGTGTTGGTGGCGGCGAGCATGGCGGAGACCCCGATGCCCACCACGATGAAGCGGAACCCGGAGAGCCCGTCCCGGTAGGCGAGCAGGTAGATCGCCAGGGCGGCGAGCAGGCCACCGGTGAGCGAGCCGGCCATCAGCAACGGCCAGCCGCCGCCCAGCAGCAGCAGGGCGACCAGCATGCCGGTGAACGAGCCGTTGGCCAGGCCGATGATGTCCGGGCTGGCCAACGGGTTGCGGGTGATGGTCTGGAAGACCGCACCGGCGACGCCGAGCGCCGCGCCGAAGCCGATCGCGGCGGCGATGCGGGGCAGCCGCCACTCCCACACGACGGTGCGGGGCAGCCCACCGATCCGGCCACCGAGCACGCCGAGGACCTCGTCGACGCGCAGCGGGAAGTCACCCACCCCGAGTCCGACCACCGCCAGCGCCGCGACGGCCAGCAGCGCGGTGGCGCAGACGGCGGCCTCACGGACGCCGACGACCACGTGCGTCCGGTCGGTGCCGATCACCAGCCGGCGGCGGCCGGCGCGGCGCGGTGACCGGCGGCCGAGGCCCACCACGTCCCCGCCCGTCGGCGCGGGGGCGTTCGCGGTCGACTGGTCCGCCGGTGCCGGGGTGGCGTCCGCCGGTGTCCGGGCGCTCACAGTGCCGTCGCCCGTCGGCGGCGGGCCAACGCGATCAGGACCGGTGCACCCACGAAGGCGGTGACGATGCCGACCGGCATCTCGCTCGGCAGGACGGCGACCCGGCCGAGGACGTCGGCCAGCAGCACCAGGGTCCCGCCGGCCAGCAGGGATCCGGCCAGGATCCGGCGCTGGTCGGTGCCGACCCCCCAGCGCACCAGGTGCGGCACCACGAGCCCGACGAACGAGATGGGACCGGCCACCGCGCTCGCCCCGCCCGCGAGCAGGGTCACCGCGCCCAGCACGAGCAGCCGGGTCCGCCCGAGACTGACGCCCTGCGCGGCGGCCAGGTCCGGCCCGAGCGCGAGCGCGTTCAGGCCGCGCGCCGCGACCAACGCCGCGACCAGCCCGGCACCGACCAGCGGCAGTACCGGCAGCAGCACGCTGGCGTCACGTTCCAGCAGGCTGCCGGCGTTCCAGCCGCGCATCCGGTCGAAGGTGTCGGGGTGGGTGAGGGTGATCCCGGTGGTCAGCCCGGCCAGCACGGCACCGGTGGCCACCCCGGTCACCAGCAGCCGGGTCGGTGCGGCCCGCAGGTCGGCGGCGCCGCCGACGGCGTACACGAGGAGGGCGACCAGGAGCGCGCCGAGCAGGGCGAGCCACATGTAGGCGGCCGGCGAGGTGACCCCGAGGAAGGCGATGCCGGCGGCGACGAACGCGGCGGCTCCGGCGTTGACGCCGAGGATGCCCGGCTCGGCGAGCGCGTTGCGGGTGAACGCCTGCATCAGGGCGCCCGCGACCCCGAGCCCGGCGCCGACCAGCAGCCCGGCCAGGGTGCGGGGCAGTCGTTGTCCCCAGACCACGTACTGCGCGGTCTCGCTGCCGGCGCCCCGCAGCGCCGCCCAGACGTCCGACGGTGGCACCGGGTTCGCGCCCACGAAGACCGACAACACCAGCGACCCCAGGAGTACGGCGACCGCCCCGCCCCACCAGCGCCGGATGGTACGGCGGCGCGCGGCACGGCCGGTGGTCGACGGTGCCGCGCGCGGGGGTGTGGTGGTGGTCAACTCGACGCGGTGAGGATGCGTTCGAGGTCGTCGAGGACCCGCTGCCCGCCGACCGTGCCGACCCCGGTGATCCAGAAGGACTGGTCGACCAGGTGCAGGCGGGGGAAGGCGGGGGCGTTGGCGCTGACCGAGGCGGGGATGGTGCCGCGGTCGTTGACGTCGACGGTCGTGACGAAGACGTGGTCGGCCTTGGCCTCCAGCACCCGTTCGGGGGAGACGTCCACCGAGATGGAGTTCTCCCAGTCGCGGGGCGGGGTGGTGAAACCGACGCACTCCAGTGCGCTGCCGGCGAAGGAGGTGGGGCCGTACAGGGTGAGCACGCCGTCGCGGGGGCGGATCAGCTGGGCGGTCTTACCGGCGGTGCCGAACTTCCCGGCGATCTCGGCGCACCGCTGCTGGTAGCCGGTGAGGAGCCGGGTGGCGGAGTCGGCACCGCCGAGCGCGGTCGCGGTGAAGCGGACGTTGTCCTGCCACGGATCGGCCTGCGAGGCCATGAACACGGTCGGGGCGACGTCGGTGAGCTGGTCGTAGAGGGCGGAGTGCCGGGACTCGGTACCGATGATCAGGTCGGGCCGCAGCGCCGCGATCTTCTGCACGTTGGGTTCCTGCACGGTGCCGACGGTGCTGATGCCGGCGGCCTTCTCACCGAGGTACGCGGGCACCCCGGCGGTCTCGTTGAGCACGGCCGCGCCGACCGGGGTGACCTCCAGGGCGATGGCGGTGTCGAGCTGCACCGGTTCGAGCACGACGACCCGGGTCGGCGCGGTCGGTACCTCGGTCGTGCCCCGGGCGTGCTCGACGCTTCTGGTGTCGCCGCTGCTCACCGGGTCGGTCTCGGCGGCGCCGCAGCCGGCCAGGACGAGCGCGGTCGTCATGACGGCGGCGGTGCGGGCGAGGAACTGGCGGCGGGATGTTCGAGGGGTTGGCGAGCGCATGGGGCAGCTTCCCGTCTGGCGACATACAGTGACGATCATGTGGTGCGGGTTAGGTTAGCATTACCTAATCTGGACCTCGTCGCGGGTGGGTCGGTCGTGCCAGTAGCCCTGCGTGTGGACCCGGGTGGAATCGACGCCCGCCTCGGCGAAGAGTCCGCGTACCCGCGCGATTCTGCTACTTTCCGTAGCTGTCCAGGCGTAGAAACCGTTCCCCGCTCCGGCCGCCGACCGACCGTGCTCGGCCAGCCAGTCACCCACCGCCGCGGTCAGGACCGTCCCGCCCCGGGCCCCGCCCCGCAACCGGACCTCGACCTCGTGGCCGGCGGTCACGTCGTCGAGGCTGGCCGCGTCCGCCGCGGTGCCGGCCTCCAACAGGACCGTCGCCCGCACCTGCGGGCCGAGGCCGGACAGGATGCCCCGCACCGCCGGGTAGGCCGTCTCGTCGGCCGCGACCAGCACCCGCACCGCCGGTCCCGGCTCCCACTGCACGCCGTAGCGGGGTTGGCCGGCCCCGACGTGCGGACCCGACAGGAGCAGCCGTTCCCCGGGCTGGGCCGCCGCCGCCCAGCCGCTGGCCGGGCCGTGCGGCTGGTGCAGGTAGAAGTCCAGGTCCAGCTCGCCCGCCGCCGGTCGGGTCCGGTGGGCGGTGTAGCTGCGCAACTGCGGACGCTCCCGGTCGGGCACGGACCGCCAGGCGCGTCGCCAGTCCTGTTCGACGAGCCCCGCCCGCAACCCGGCCGGGTAGTCGCCGGCGACCGGCAACATGATCTTGATGCGTTGGTCGAGCTGGTACGGCGCCAGTTCCCGCAACCGTTCGTCGCCGAGCGTGACGCGGACGAACCCGGGCGACAGTCGCCGGGTCGCCGTCACGGTGGTCTCGAACAGCACGTTTGGCGAGTTGCGGAAGGCAGACACGCCGACAGAGGTTAGCGGAGCGTGTTCGGGCCGACGACGCCGCTGGCCCCCGGACGGACCGTTCGGTTGACCCGTACCTGTCGGCTGGCTGATGTCACGGCGATGCCCGACGGACCACTGTGGACGCATCCGACGGGAAGGAGTTCCGATGACGCCGGTACCCCACGGCAGGCAGGTCGCGAGCGGCACCTGGGGCGGCTGGCGGGCCCGCCGACGACGGGCACCCGACCACCGGTCGTACGACTTCTCGCCGGTCGACACCCGCCCACCGGGCTCGGCGGCCGGCGACGCGCTGACCGCCCAGCGGGAGTTCCAGGCCGACCTGCGCGGCGGACTGCACCCCGCCGTCGTCATGGCGAAGCAGGCCGGTCGGCTGATCGGCGGTCGACGGCGGGAACGGGCCCGCCAGCAGCAGGGCCCGCGGTGGAGCATCAGCCGGCCGAGGGTCGCCGCCGGGCGGTTCCTGGACGAGGTGGCCCGCTACTGCCTCGACCGCGGCCGGTGGGACCCGGACGTCGAGGCGGGCCTGATCGCCGTGAGCGCGGACTTCGCCGACCCGGTGCGCCGGATGGGTCAGGCGCGCGACCGGATGGACCGGCTGGGTGACCGGGTCCACCAGCCGGCGGCCGTGGCGGTCACCGAGGAACTCCGGCACGCCGCCCGGGCCATCACGGACCTGGTGGCTACCCACTACCGGGCCGTTCCGCCGCCGGTGGACCTGCCCGCCGTCGAGCTTCGCCTCACCGGCCGGCAGCGGCGCGCGGCGCTGGTGGCGGTCGGCGAGGCCAGCGACCGCCACCTCGGAGCCTGGTACGCCTTCGTCTGCTCGTCGCCGGCGCCCGAGGACACCGGAACGCAGTTGCGGCACCTCACGGAGCTGCTGCCCGTGGCGGCGCAGGTCGACCGGTGGCGAGCGTGCCGACAGCGGTGCGGCGAGCTTGGCGAGGCCGCCGAGGTCGAGCGGGCGACCGTGCTGGCGGCGGTGCGGGACCTGCGGGCCGCGATTGGCGCGTTGGAGGAGGCGGTGTACCGGGCCAGCACCGGAAGCTGACCCCGTCACCTGTGTGACCAGTCAGTAACCTTTACTGAAACGCCTGTTCAAAGCCGTAGTGAACCTGTTACCCGCACCGTCCGATTCTCCTGATTGGATCGGCAAGATCGCTGATCCGAACATGGAGGTTTCCGGTGAGAGTGCACACAGATCCGTACCCCGGCGTGGTGCCCGCACCGGGCGACTCCGTCCAGGGTGGGTACGGTCCGGTCGCGGTCGTCGGCATCGGCTGCCGGTTCCCCGGCGGCATCGAGGACCGCGACAGCTTCTGGGACGTGCTCGCCACCGGCACGGACGCGATCGGTGACATCCCCGCCGACCGCTGGCGCAACGAGGCGTACTTCGATCCCGATCCGGCGACACCGGGACGGACACACGTGCGCCAGGGTGGCTTCCTGCGCTCGCCGGTCGACCGCTTCGACGCCGGCTTCTTCGGGATGACCCCCCGCGACGCCGCCGCTCTCGACCCGCAGCAACGACTGCTGCTGGAGGTCACCTGGGAGGCCTTCGAGGACGCCGGCATCCCGCCGGTCTCGACGGCCGGTGCGCGGGTGGGTACCTACATCGGAGCGTTCACCTTCGACGCCGCGCTGGTGCAGCTGTCGGAGGCCAACCGGCACCTGGTCAGCACCGCCACCCCGACCGGAATGGCGATGACCATGCTGTCGGCCCGGTTGTCGCACGCCTTCGACTGGCGCGGCCCGTGCCTGACCATCGACACCGCGTGCTCGTCCTCGCTGGTGGCGCTGCACCACGCGTGTGCGGCCCTGGCCTCCGGCGACTGCGACGTGGCGGTGGCCGGTGGGGCGAACGTGATGGTCGGCCCGGCCATGACGATCATGCTGTCCAAGGGCGGGTTCCTCTCCCCGGACGCCCGGTGCCGGTCCTTCGACCACCGGGCCAACGGCTACGCCCGGGCCGAGGGTGCGGGGATCGTGGTCCTGAAGCCGCTGGCCGCCGCCGAACGCGACGGCGACCGGATCCACGCCGTGATCCGGGGCTCGGCGGTCAACCAGGACGGCCGGACCCCCGGCATCACCGTGCCCAGCGCGGCGGCCCAACGGGCGGTGATCGGGCAGACCTGCCGGGCCGCCGGGGTGGACCCGCGCTCGATCGGCTACTTCGAGGCGCACGGCACCGGCACGGCGGTCGGCGACCCGATCGAGGCCAGCTCCATCGGCGAGATGCTCGCCGGGTCGGCCGCGACACACTGGATCGGCTCGGTCAAGTCCAACCTCGGCCACACCGAGGCCGCCGCCGGAATGGCCGGGGTGATCAAGGCCATCCTCTGCCTGGACCGGGGCCTGATCCCGCCGAACATCCACTTCGAGCGCCCGAACCCGGCGATCCCCTTCGACAGGTTGCCGATCCGGGTACCTGTCGAGATGACCCCGTTCGGCGAGTACGGCGGCCCACGTCGGGCCGGGGTCAACTCCTTCGGCTTCGGCGGCACCAACGCACACGCCCTGCTGGAGCAGGCACCCCCGCTGCCACGACGGGACCCGACGGCCGACGCCGACGGTCAACCCCAGCTGCTGCCGTTGTCGGCGCGCAGCCCGCAGGCGCTGCGGGCACTCGTCGACGCGTACGCCGACCTGCTCGACAAGCCGGACGCCCCGACGTTGCGGCGGGTCTGCCGGGCGGTGTCCCGCCAGCGCGAGCACCATCCGCTGCGGGCCTTCGTCGTGGCCGGCGACCCGGCCGGGGCGGCGCGGCAGCTCCGGCAGCTGACGGTCGCCCCGCGCCGGGCCACGCCCCGACCGGTGGCCTTCGTCTACACCGGCATGGGCCCGCAGTGGTGGGGGATGGGTCGGGAACTGCTGCGGCACGAACCGCTGTTCGCCGAGACGGTCGCCGAGTGCGACCGGTTCCTGGCCCGCTTCGGCCTGTCGATCGCCGACGAGCTGCTGCGCGACGAGGCCGAGTCCCGACTCACCAGCACGTTGTACGCGCAGGTCGGCAACTTCGTGGTGCAGGCCGGGCTGACCGCCCTCTGGCGCAGCTGGGGCGTCGAGCCGGCGATGATCGTGGGGCACAGTGTGGGGGAGGTGGCCGCGGCGTACGCCGCCGGGGTCTACTCGCTGCCCGACGCGCTCACGGTCAGCTTCCACCGGGCGAACCTGCAGTCCCGGCTCGCCGGCCGGGGCGCGATGGCGGCGGTTGACCTGCCCGCCGGTGCGGTGGGTCCGTACCTGGTCGACGGGGTGGACGTGGCCGCGATCAACAGCGCCACCGCGACCACCCTGGCCGGTGACGCCGAGGCACTGGAGACGGTGAGCGAACGGCTGCGCGCCGCCGGCGTGGCCGTCAAGGCGCTACGGGTCGAGGTGGCCTACCACAGTGCCCAGATGGACGAGATCCACCAACCGTTGCTGGCGGCGCTTGCCGACATCCGGCCGGCGGCGGCCGGGATCCCGCTGTACTCGACGGTGACCGGCGGCCGGGTCGACGGCACCGGGTTCGACGCCGGTTACTGGTGGCGCAACGTACGCCAGCCGGTGCGCTTCGCCGACGCGGTGCGCGAGCTGCTCGCCGCCGGCCCCGGCGCGGTGCTGGAGGTCGGCCCCCACCCGGTCCTCGCCTCGGCCATCAACGAGGCGCTGGCCGAACAGGACGGCGACCCGGTGCAGGTGGCCTCGTTGCGCCGGGACCGGCCCCAGCGTGAGCACCTGCGCCAGGCACTCGGCACGCTCTACGCCGCCGGTGTCGAGGTCGACTGGAAGGGGGTCCACCCGGGTCCGCGGGAACACCTCGACCTGCCCCGCTACCCGTGGCAGCGCGACGCGCACTGGATCGAGTCGGCGGTCTCCCGGTCGGCCCGGTTGGGCGGTGGCGGGCTGCGACTGGCCGGTCGGGAGGTGCCGGCGGCGACGCCGACCCGCGACGTGGAACTCTCCGCGGCGGAGTTCCCGTACCTGGTCGACCACCGCATCGGTGACGACGCCGTCTTCCCCGGTGCCGGCTACCTGGAGGCGGCGCTGGCCATGTTCCCGGACGACACGCCGTGTTTCCTGGCCGACGTGGTGT
Source organism: Micromonospora sp. WMMA1923 (assembly GCF_049179195.1). NCBI lineage: Bacteria > Bacillati > Actinomycetota > Actinomycetes > Micromonosporales > Micromonosporaceae > Micromonospora > Micromonospora sp. WMMA1923. The sequence continues at coordinate 3,078,908 of NZ_JBMHLZ010000001.1, read as the reverse complement.
TCCACCGGCCGCTGCCGGTGCGCCCGGCGACGGTCGCGACGCTGCGCACGAACCACGACCCGGTCCAGCGGACCGTGACCATGCACAGCCGGGAGCCGGGTGACGACAACCTCTGGACCCTGCACGCCGAGCTGCGCCGGCCCGACCTGGTACCGCCGGGATCCCCGCCGCCACGTGGCGAGACCCTGGCGGAGCTGACCCGCGACCTGCCGGAACTCACCCGTGACGACCTGTACGCCCGGCTCGCCGACCGCAACCTGCACTACGGTCCGGCGTTCCGCGCGGTCCGACGGGTGTGGCACCGCGAGGAGACGGGGGAGATCTTCGCCGCCCTGGAACCGGGACCGGTCGACACCGACGGCTACCGGCTGCACCCGGCCCTGCTCGACGCGGCGCTGCACGCCACCATCGGCGGTGCCGTGTGGCACACCGACGAGGGCGGCTACGTGCCGGCCCGCATCGCCGAGCTTCGGCTCTACCGCACCCCGGGCACCGGCGGGCTCTGGGTGCACGGACGGGACCGCCGCAGCGCCGTCGACGGTTGGCTGGAGTGTGACCTGACCATCCTCACCGACGACGGTGACGTGGTCGCGGAGGTGGTCGGCCTGCGCGCCCAGCGCACCGCGCGACCGGAGTCCGACCGGCCGGACCCGCCGGAGAGCCGCTACTACCGGCCCGTCTGGCATCTTGAGCCGGCCGAGGGCGTCGGGACCCTGGCGGGCACCTGGCTCGTCGTCGGCGGAGCCGAAACCCAGGCCCTGGTACGGGGCCTGACCGGCCGGGGCGCGACGGTGCGGCAGGTGGCAACCGGCCGACCCGACTGGCCCGACGAGGTCCGGGCGGTGCTCGCCGACGAGCCGGCCTGCCGGGGCGTCGTGCACCTCGACGGCACCCCGGCGGCCGACGCGCCGGCCTGCGAACCGGTCGCCGTGCCGCTGCGGCTGGTGCAGGCCCTGCCGGCCGACACCGTACCGCTGGTGCTGGTCACCGTCGGCGCGCAGAGCGTCGACGAGGACGATCCCACCACTGATCCGTTCGCCGCGTCGGTGTGGGGGCTCGGCCGGGTCGTCAACGCCGAGCGGCCAGAGCTGCGGTGCCGGCTGGTCGACACCGACCACACCGAGCAGGGCATGGCGGCGCTGCTCGACGAACTCGCCCGGGAAAGCCTGGACGAGGTGGTGCTGCGGGCCGGCCGGCGGTACGTGCGGCGGCTCGAACCCGCCGACGACCGGTCGCCGCTGCACCATCTGCGTACCGCCACGGACCGGACACCGGTGACGCTGCGTACCGCCGACCGGGATCTGGACCGGCTGCGTTTCGTCGCGGTCGACCGTCCGGAACCGGGGCCGACCGAGGTCGAGATCGAGGTCGCCTACGTCGGGTTGAACTTCAAGGACGTCCTCAAGGCCACCGGCCTGCTCTCCGCCGAGGCGATGACGGGCAGCTACTCGGAGTCGACGCTCGGACTGGAGTGCTCGGGCACGATCGTGCGGGTCGGCCGGGCCGTGACCGACCTGCGCCCCGGCGACGAGGTGCTCGCGCACGGCCGGGACCTGTTCACCTCCCACGTGACGCTGGACCAGGTCCGGGTGGTACGCAAACCGGCGGGGTTGTCGCTGGCCGAGGCCGCCTCGCTGCTGCCGGTGGTCACCGCGCACCAGGCGCTGGTCCGGCTGGCCCGGGTGCAGCCGACGGAACGGGTGCTCGTGCACTCCGCCGCCGGTGGCGTCGGTCTGGCCGCGGTGCGGCTGGCCCGGTGGCTCGGCGCGCAGGTCTACGCCACCGCCGGAAGTGAGCAGCGTCGGGAGTTCCTGCGCGGTGAGGGCGTGGCGGGGATCTCCGACTCCCGCAGCATCGCCTTCGTCGACGACATCCGCTCCGCCACCGGCGGTGAGGGCGTCGACGTCGTGGTCAACTCGCTGCCCGGCGAGATCCTGCACCAGAGTCTCGGCCTGTTGCGTCCCTTCGGCCGGTTCGTCGAGGTGGGCAAGGCCGACATCGCCGCCAACCATTCGTTGCGGCTCGCGCCGTTCCACCGTGCGTTGTCCTTCCACGCCTTCGACTACGACCAGATGATGCGGCTGGCCCCGGAGGTGGTCCGTGCCGCCATGGCCGAGGTGGCCGCCCTGTACGACAAGGCCGAGGTCGTCCGCCTGCCGGTCACCGAGATGCCGGCCGGACAGGTGGGGGCGGCGTTCCGGGCGATGACCCGCCGGGAACACCTCGGCAAGATCGTGGTGCGGATGGCCGACGAGCCGGTGACCGTGCCGGCCGCGTCGATCACCGACGCACCGGTACGGCCGGACGCCAGCTACCTGGTCACCGGTGGCCTGGGCGGGCTGGGCCTCACCGTGGCGCGGTGGCTCGCCGACCAGGGCGCCCGGCACCTGGTCCTGGTCGGTAGGCGCGGCATCGCCACGGCCGAGGCCGCCGGGGTGGTGGACCGGTTGACCGGCGCGGGCGTGCAGGTCCGGGTGGAGCAGGTGGACGTGGCCGACCGGACGGCGGTGCGGGACCTGCTGGACCGGGTCCGTACGCAGCTGCCCCCGGTGCGCGGTGTCGTGCACGCCGCGGCGGGCTTCGACGACGCGGTGCTGGCCGAGACGGACGCGGCGCGGCTGGTGGCGGCGACCCGGCCCAAGGCCGACGGGGCCTGGAACCTGCACCTGGCGACCGAGACCGACCAGCTCGACTTCTTCGTGCTGTTCTCCTCGTTCGCGGCGCAGATCGGGCCGGCGGCCGGGGGCGCCTACGTGAGCGCCAACGAGTTCCTCAACGGACTGGCCCGCTACCGGCGGGCCCGGGGCCTGCCGGCGCTGAGCGTCGGGTGGGGAATGGTCGACCAGGTAGGTGTGGCGGTCGACAACGACGGCGCGGTGGGCCGGGTGCTGCGGCGCAACGGTCAGCTCGGCATGACCCCCGGGCAGCTCGTCGAGGCGTTGGGCGTCCTGTTGCGGACCCGGCCGGTCGAGGCCTGCGTGGCCGGTGTGGACTGGGCCGGTTGGGCGCGGGCCAACCCGCAGCTGGCCGGGTTGCCCCGGTACGCCGCGCTGGTGCCCGTCGACGTCGCCGACGACCCGGGCCAACTGTCGGTGCCCGAGCGGCTGCGCGCGGCCACCGACGAGGAGCGCCGGGCGATGTTGCCAGCCCTCGTCGCGCCGCTGCTGGGCCGGATCACCGGCCTGTCCGAGGAGCAGCTCGGCGACGAGCACGCCGTCGACATCGACTCGCTGGCCGGTGTGGAGCTGCGGGTCCTGCTGCAGAACTCGCTCGGCGTGTCGGTGCCGGCGGTGCGGTTGCAGCGCAACCTCACGGTGGCGGGTCTGGTCGGTCTGCTCGCCGGCGAGTGGGCGGATGTCCCGCCGCCGACCGGGCGTCCCGCCGACGCCGTCCCGGCGGCGGTCGGCCGGCCCGCCGACCCCTCACCCGCGCCGACCGGGCGTCCCGCCGACGCCTCCGCGGCCGGGCCTGCGGTCTCCGGCGACCCCGGGCCGCCGTCCGGCATCCGGTCGGCGGAGGTGCCCACTGCGGTCCGGACCGCCGGACCCGTCGCCCGTACGACCACGGCGGTGGCGGATCGGCCGCTCGCCGGCTCCCTGACCGGGGCCACCGGGCAGACCCTGGCGGGCCGGACGGTCCTGATCACCGGCGGGTCCCGGGGACTGGGCCGGGCGTTCGCCGAGGAGGTGGGCCGGGCCGGTGCCCATGTGGTGATCACCGGTCGGGACGCCGACGCGCTCGACCGCGCGCGGGACCAGATGCGGGCCGAGGGGTCCACCGTCGACGCGTTCGTGGCCGACGTCGCCCAGCGCGGTGCCACCGCCGGGGTGGTGCGGTCCGTGGTCGAGACCCACGGTGGGCTCGACGTGATGGTGAACAACGCCGGGGTGTCCGGCCCGATCGGTCCGATGTGGGAGGTCGACGAGGACGAGTGGTCCGACACCATCGAGGTGAACCTGCGGGGCACCATGCTGGGGTGTCGGGCCGCGTTGGCCGTGATGGTCCCACGCGGCGTCGGGCGGGTCATCAATGTGGTCAGCCACGCCGGTCGGTTCCGGTGGCCGTACCTGAGTGCCTACTCGGTGTCCAAGGCCGCGGTCATCAAGTTGACCGAGAACCTCGCCGACGAGCTGCGCACCAGCGGCGTCGTGGTGCTCAGCTACCACCCGGGGCTGGTCGACCTCGGGATCACCCGGGCGGGCCTGGACCGGGTGCGCCGCGGCGGTGGGGACCGCTGGGAGCGGCTCACCGCGCAGTGGGGGGAGCAGCAGTTGGCCGACGGGCAGATGACCTCGGTGCAGCGGGCGGCGACGGTGTTCCGTCGCCTGGTCGAGGGGGCCGCCGACGACCGGTCGGGGGCCTACCTCACGGTCGACGACGACATCGCCGACGGTGGAACCGTGAGCTGACCGACGGATCAGGGTGGCGGTGCGTGCCGGGCCGGTCACCAGGGGAAATCCGATATGTTACGTTCCAAAGTCAACTATTGTTGGGGTAGCTAACGGTGAACAGCGATCGGAACCGGCCCGTTGTACGGGGTATGACTCGTGAGCACCGACGCCCGGCCCGTGACGACGAGGCCCAGGCGAGCGAGCCGGTACCGTCGGGGGCGCCCGCCTCCCCGGCCTGGCACGCCGACACCGGCCGGTACCGCCGGCTCGGCTCCGCCCTCAACTGGGTGGGGGACCGCATCGCTGTGGTCGGCGCGGACCCGGCAGGCGTGGTCGCCGCCGTGGCGGCCGGCCTCCCGGCCGAGCCCGGGGTCGTGACGGTGCTCAGTCGACTCGTCGACCACGACGACTGGTCCGTGGTGGAGACGGTGCTGCCGATCGCGGTCCCGCCGGGCAGCCGGGCCCGGGTCGCGGTAGCGGGCGCGGCCGAGAAGGACCTGATCGCCCGGCTCGCCCGCGAGCTGACCGCCACCATCGACGCCCCCCGGGCGGACCTGGTACTGGTGCCCGGGGGCTCGCTGTTCGCCCCCGACGGCTGGCTGCGGCACACCCCGGACGGGGTGACCAGCGAGGCCGGCCGCCGCTCGCCGCAACCGGACTGGGAGAGCGACCTGGACGGGCTCTGCGTCGAGGGCGCCGGAGCGGACGAACTGGTGCTGCTGCCCGTACCGGCGGGGCTGTGGGCCTTCCCGCACCGGGCCGGCGCGCCGACCCCGCAGCACGACGACCCGGCGTACAGCATCCCGATGGACCTCACACGGCCGGTGCTGGTGATCGGCCGACCCGGTCACCCGGAGCCGACGGTGCAGGCGATCGGCGCGCTGCTGCGCCGGCTCCCGCCGGGACTGCGCCCGCACCTGGTGCTGGCGCCGTACGGGTCGGCCACCGCCACCCTCGTCGCGGGCACGGCCCTGGCCCGCGAGGCCGGGCACCCGGTGCAGATCCGCACCGGCCTGCCCGCGCTCACCCCCGACGGGCTGCAGAGCAGCCTGGTCATCGACCACTCGGGTGCCGTCTGGGCGTCCCTGGGCACCGCCCTCACGCTCGCACCGACCGGCCCGGCCCGGCCCACCGGAGCGGTGCGCGGCCTCGACGGGTACCCGATGGTCGCCGAGCACGTGTTCCGGCTCACCGAGCACTGGGTGGCCGAGGTGACGCAGTCCGGCCTCTGGGTGCGGCCGCCGGGGGACGAGACCGGGGCACAGGTGGTCCGGGCACACCGCTGGATGTTCGGCCGGCTGCGGATCTTCGTCGGGGCGCCCGGCCAGCCTCCCGGGCACGAGGTGTTGCCGGTGCTCGGGGCGCTGCTGGCCCGGATGCCGACCCCGACCCGCCGCCGGGTCGAACTGCTGCCCGCCCAGTTCGCCGTCGCCGCCGGTGCCGGTGACGACCTGTCGTCGGACCCGACCACCGCCGAGGCACCGGCGGTCCAGGGCGCGACGGTGCTGCACCAGACGCCCGCCGGCACCGGGTCCGCGCCGCAGCGACCCGCGACGCTGCCCGCCGCCGGGTCGACGCCGCCGGCCGCCCGGACCGGTATGCCGGCCGGGCCGGCCCGGCCGCCGGTGCCGGTGGCCGGGCCCACCGGGCCGGCGGCGAACCCGACCCCGGCCTCCGGGGGCACCGGCACGCCCGCCGGCCCGCCGGCCCGCCGGCAACCACCCACCCCGGTCGCGACGGGCAGACCGGCGCCCGCGGCCGTCGAGCCGCACCGGGCTGCCGGCTCTCCGGTGGAAGACGACCCGCTCGTGCGGCCCGCTGCTCCAGGCCCGACGAGCCCGTCACGGCCGGTCACCGGCGCGGACCCCCGCCCGGACGCGCAGTCGGTGACCGGCACCGACCCGCAGGCCGAGACCGCGCTGGTCCGCACCACGGCGGCGTCGTCCACGCCGGACAAGCCCACGACGGGCGCGCAGGTGGTGCCCACCGGGACCCCGATCGGGTCGATCACCATGGGCTCCGACGAGACCCCGGGCCGACCGATCATCGGACACCGGCGGCGGTCCCGCCGCCGGGTCACCCCGGTCCTGGCGGCCACCGCCGTGCTGGCGGTCGCCACCGCCAGCGGGTACGCGCTGAACCTGACCTCGCCGGGCCCGGGCGGGGACGCCCCGTCGGTCGGGGTCGGGGCCTCCCAGGATGCGCCGGTCGACCCGATGCTGCCGCCGGCGCTGCCGGGCGTACCCGGGCCCGACGGTGTCGTGCCGAGCAGCGGGGCACCCGTCCCGGCCGCCGCCACCCTCAGTGCCGGCGCCACCCCCGGGGCCGGCGCCAGCCCGGAGCCCAGCACCAGCGCGGCCGGGTCCGCCCCGGCCCCGGCACCGGCCCCGGACGGGGGCGAACGGCCCCCCGCAGCCGGCGGCGGGGTTCTACCCCCCGGCGCACCCACCGCCCCCACCGCCCCCACCGGCAAGGCCAGTCCGAAGCCGGCACCGGCCCAGCCGTCCACGATGCCCGGACGGGTCAACTCCGCCGGCCGTAACCTGGCCCTGAGCGGCAGCGCCAGCGCCTCCAGCGTCGAGGTCAACGCCGTCTGGGACGCCCGCTACGCCATCGACGGCAACACCGACAGCCGGTGGAGCAGCTCCTTCGGGTCGGACCCGCAGTGGCTCGCCGTCGACCTCGGCGAGCTCTGGCAGGTGACCGAGGTCCGGCTGCTGTGGGAGCGGGCGTACGCCACGGCGTACCGGGTCGAGGTCTCCACCGACGGACGCAACTGGCAGGTCGTCTACCAGACCGGCAGCGGCTCCGGCGGCACGGTCCGGATCGACGTGCCCCGCACCCCGGCCCGCTACGTGCGGATGGTCGGCACCGCCCGGGTCATGCAGGGCTACGGGTACTCACTGCACGAGTTCGAGGTCCGCTGACCGGTGGTCGTCGCCCGGAGCGGGGCACGGGCCCCGCTCCGGGCGACGACGGCCGGGCGTGTCGACGGGTGTCGCCGGTCAGCCGGCGGCCTGGAAGGCGCGGCCCACCACGGTCGGGTCGGTGGCGCTGCGGAACAGCCCGGTGCGGTCCCGGTCGGTGGCCGGCAGCCCGAACCAGGCGTACCGGTGCACATAGGAGGTGTCGCCCAGCATCTTGGTCGCACCGGTGAGGAACGCGGCCTGCTGTGCCTGGGTGGGGAACCGGGCCTGCCCGCCGGCGAAGTCGATGAGCGCGAACTCGGTCAGCCAGATCGGCAGTCGGTACCGGGCGTACACGTCGGCCAGGTACCGCTGCAGCTGTCCGACCGCCCGCTCGGTGACGAAGTCGCCGCCGTACCAGTGCAGGGCGATGAAGTCGACCCGGTGGCCGCGCGCCTTCGCGCCGGACATGAAGCGGTCCAGCCAGCCGCCCGGGTCGGCCCCACCCCAGGCGACGGCCGGGCTGCCCAGCCGACTACCGGTGGCCATCAGCCGGGGCCACAGGTCCAGCGCCTGTTCCACGCTCATGTTGGACTGTTCGGCCAGGTCCGGTTCGTTGAAACCGAGCAGGTACGGCCCGGACCGGCGGGCCTCGGCCAGCGCCTTGTCGGTCACGCTGCCGGGCCCCCAGATCATCGGCACGAACTCGACACCGGCGGGTGGGGCGATGCCCTCGTGACCGCTGCTCCAGGTGTAGTACCACTTCGCCCCCGACGCCGCGAGGGCCTTCTCGGCCCCGTCGAAACGCCAGGCGGCCACCCCCTTCTTGGCGCTGGTGAACCGGGGCGCGGGCGGCGGGTCGGAGCGGCGTACCGACGGTGGTGGCGCGACGGTACGCGGTACCGGTGCGGCGGTGGTGGGCAGTCGGGACGGACTGGCCGAGGTGGTGGGCGAGGCGGTGGCGACCGGGGTTTCGGCCGGGGCGTCGGTCGGGTCGGTGGTCGGGTCGGTGGTCGACACCGGACCCGGAACCTCCCGGACCTCGAACGGCGGGGCCGCGCCGAGCGTCGTGGCGGCCGGGGCCGGTTCGGTGGGCCGGGCGGCGGCCAGCAGGCCGCCGCCCAGCAGGCCACCGCCCAGCAGGACCGACGTGACCGCCGCGGCGGTCAGGGCCAGTCGAGCCCAGGGTCGGTTGATGAGGCTGTTCTCCATGCCTGCATGACGGACGGGACGGGGGAACCGTTCAAGGTCTTTCCCGCCGGCCGGGTCCGGGCCTGGGCCCCCCTGGGCCGTTGGACTCACGCCCGCCCGGACACCGGTTGGCTAGCGTCCGTCCCGAACGCAGGTGGATCATCCAGGAGAGGACGGCTGCGGTGGACAGCGAGGGATGCCCGGATGTCCGGGCGGCAAGCGACACCGACGCGCAGCGGGAACGCCGGATGCGGGCGGTCTTCTCGGCCAACGCCCGGCCGCTGTACTACTTCCTTCTGAAGTTGACCCACGGCCAGCGTGAACTGGCCGAGGACCTGGTGCAGGAGACGATGCTGCGGGCCTGGCGTCGGCTGCCGGAGCTGCCCGAGGATCCGGAGCTGATCCGCCGGTGGTTGTTCGTCGCGGCCCGCTACGTGGCCATCGACGTGGCCCGGGCCCGTTCCGTGCGGCCGGCGGAGGTGTACGGGATGGACGTCAGGTGCGCCCCCGCCCCCGCCGGCGAGTTCGACGAGCTGCTCGACCGGTTCACCCTGGCCGACGCGCTGCGCAAGCTCAGCCCCGAACACCGCACAGTCCTGGTCGAGCTGTACTACGGTGACGCCTCGACGGCCGAGGCGGCCGCCCGGATCGGCATCCCGGCCGGCACCGTACGCTCGCGCTCGTTCTACGCCCTGCGGGCCGCCCGCAACATCCTGGGCGACGTCGAGGCCCTGGCCTGCTGACCCGAGCCCCGACCCGAGGTCGGCCGGGTGGTTCACCGCGCGGCACCGGCGTTGGACGGGTTACGCAGCGACCAGCTCGCGGCGGCCACCGCCACCGGCGAGAGCCAGCCCAGCCCGCTGGCCACCGCGCGGACCGCGCCCAGTACGTCGGCGGGCTCGAACTGGCCGTACACCAGACAGCCGCGGATGGGCCGGCACAGCATCGCCGTGATGGTGGGCCGGTCGGTCGACCCGGTCAGCACGATCACCCGGGACCGCCGGGCCAGGGCCCGCACCAGGTCGGTGCCCTCCGGGGTGGTCACCCGGTCGTCGAGCAGGGTCACCGTGGGGTGCAGCCGGTGTGCCAGCCGTACCGCCTCCCGGCCGTCGCGGGCCAGGCCGAGGACCCGTACCCGCTCACCGGCGTCGAGCACGGTGCGCAGGGCGGTCTGCTCGGACCCGCCGGGGTGCACGATCAGCGCGCTGATCGTGCGGGGCCGGCCGGTGGTGCGGCCGTCGATGTCTCCCGTCGCTGCGGCCGTCGCTGTGTCGCTCATCCAGGTGCCATCCACTCGGCGTCTCGGGCGGGCGGTGCCCGCCGCCCATACAACGATGCCGAGCGCCACCGCGTTCAACCGGCGGCCCGATTTCTCTGCCGACTGCCCGGCCTACTGCCGACCGGTCCACCGGACGACCGCCTCGGTGCGGTTACTGGCCTGGAGTTTGGTGAAGATGTGGTTGAGGTGGTTCTTGACCGTCTTCTCGGTCAGCAGCAGCCGACGGGCGATCGCGGCATTGGAGTGCCCGGCGCAGAGCAGCGTCATGACGTCCTGCTCGCGCGGGGTCAGACCGAAACCCTGCTGGGTACGGCGTTGCTGCTCCTGGCGGTGGACCCCGGCCCGGTCCCGGTCGGCCTGCTCGCGCAGCAGCGCGATGGTGACCGAGGCGCTGCGTGGCGACAACCAGCCCTGGCCGGCGGCGACCGACCGGATCGCGCGCAGCAGTTCCGCCGGGTCGAACTCGCCGTGCACCAGGTAGCCACGGGCCCCGCCGCGCAGCATGGCGGCGATCACCTCGTCGGCGGAGTCGCTGGTCAGCACCAGTACGGCGGCGCGTTCGGCGAGCGTACCGACGACGCTGAGCCCGTCGGCGATGGGCATCCGGTAGTCCAGCAGGATCACGTCCGGCTGCAACCGTTGGGCGGTGGTCACCGCCGTCCGGCCGTCGGCTGCCTCCCCGACGACCCGGACGTCCTCGGCACTGGCCAGATAGCCCTGCAGGGCCATCCGGACGATCGGGTTGTCGTCGACGATCATGACGTCGATCACCGGTGCACCACCATCCCGGACGAAACGTCTCCGACCTGCGCGGGGTCGGGCAGCCGAACCCGCGCCACCACCGCACTGCCCCGACCGGGGCTGGATTCGACGCGCAGCGTACCGCCGACCGCGTGGGCCCGTTCGGTCATGCCGACCACGCCGAAACTGCCTGCCGTGGAAAGTGTGGTCAGCTCGTCGGGCACCACGAAACCGCGGCCGTCGTCGCGTACGGTCAGCACCGCGTGCCCGTCGCGCCGTTCCAGGCGGACCCACACCTCGCGGGCGTGGGCGTGCCGGGCCACGTTCTCCAGCGCCTCGTGCAGGATCTGCGCCAGCTCGTACCGGACGGCCACCGGTGGCTCGACGGGCGCGACCTCGGCCCGGACCGGCACCCGGGTCCGTTGCGACCAGTCCCGGCACATCTGCCGGACGTGCTCGGCGAACGGCCGGTCCAAGGCGTCCCGGCGCAGCCCGGCCAGCAGGTCGCGGGCCTCCCGGATCGCGGTGTCGGCGCCCACGGAGACCGTGCTGGCGAGCTGTTCGGCCAGGTCGGGCTGGCGGCGCAGCAGGCTGGGCAGGGCCACCGCGGCGAACGACACCCCGCGCAACGTCTTGGCCACCGAGTCGTGCAGCTCCCGGGCCAGCCGGGCCCGTTCGGAGGCCGCCGCCGACTGCTGGGCGCTGGTCACCACCGCCACGGACACGTCGATGTAACGGGCCAGGGTGGCGGTCACGACGGCGGCCCCGATGCCGCAGACCACGAAGATCATCGGGAAGGCCAGCACGAACGGCGCGACGGTGGAGGTGGCCGCTCCGGTGCCGGCGGCCTGCAGCAACCTCGTCGCCACGGCCAGGCCGAGCCCCGCGTTGACGATCCACAGCAGTAACCCGTGGTTGCCCAGCAACGCCCCACTGAGTGCGGCGTAGCCGGCGGCGTAGCAGAAGTACGCGAGGCCGCCATCGGTGAGCACCAGGACACCGATCATCAGGACGGCGTCGACGGCCAGCACGCACAGCCGCCAGCGGATCACGGCCGGCCATCGCCCCAGCACGGTGACCTGGGCGACCGTGATGACGGTGACCACCGCGAGGGTGACCACGGTCCACCAGGGATCGTCGACCAGCCGGAAGCCGATGCCGACGGCGGCGTAGGTGAGCACGAGTCGGCCGAGCAACATGGCCCGGCACAGCGCGGCGTAGGCGACGAATCGACTCATCGGGGCCAGGTCAGCTGATGGTGATCTTGTCGATGTCGGGCGGTGGCCCGGTGTCGTTGAAGAAGGTCAGGCTGGTCCGTCCGGCCGGCAGCTCGGCATCGTACCGGAAGGTGCGGGGGACGTCCCAACCGGCACCGGAGACGGCGTGGGTGGTGGGCGCGGCGTCGTTCACGGAGATCTTCAGCTGGCGGTCACCGTCGGTCTGGTAGGTGACGGCGATGGTCCGCCCCCCGGCGGTGGGGTTGGTGAAGTTCACCGTCAGCGTGCCGAGGTAGCGGACCCGGGCCCCGCCGTCGCAGCTGGGGCAGCTGGCCACCTTGGCGCCGCCGCCGAGCACGTTGCCGGGGTCCTCGGCCTGCACGGTGATCGACCGCGACGACGGGGTCGGCCCGGACGTGCGGGTCGGCGTGGGACGGGGAGCCTCGGACCGACCCTCATCCGGCGCCGCCGGCCGGCCCGGCGTGGCCGTCGGCGCGGTCGGGCGCGGGTCCGGGCGGGCCGAGCCGGTGGACTCCGGTGCCGGTGCCCCGGTTTCCGGGACGACACCCGGGGCGCCGTCGGGGACGTACCCGGTCGTCGGAGACTCCGTCCCGGCGGGCGCGGTCTGACCCAGCGGTCGCTCCGGCGGTTGCTCGACGGCCGGGGAGAGCTGCGGCGGGATCACGATGGCAGCCAGCACGATCCCACCGGCCAGGGCGCTGATGCCCACCCAGTGCGGTAGCCGGAGCGACCGGATGGGATCCGGCGGACCGGCGAGCATGCGTGGCACGGGGTCGGCGGTATCGAACACCGTTCTGCTGGGCACCACTCGACTCCCCGTGGTATGAGCCACTCGATTTCCCGTGGGTCTAGCGCGACGAACCGGTAGGACGATTCATCTCACGGTACACCGAATCACCGCTGTCACCGACCTCCACCCAGGGCTCTGACGTGCTGCAACGCGGCACACGCAGAGCGTGTCGAAGTGGGCGTCGAACGTTGCCCGGATGACCGGAACCTGCCCGGTTCGCACCCGGTTCCGCCACGGTGGACCTGGGCCGTCGACCGCGTCGCCCTGGGTCCTTCGCCTCATTCGCCGCGCGGTCGGGCGTGGTTAGCGTTCGCCGGCGTCCAGAACCGACAACCGCTCTCTCGGAGGCTCCATGGGAACCCGGATCTCACCATCGTCCGGCCCGCCGCGCCGCGTACGCCTGCGATACGCCCTGGTGGGGGCCGCTCTCGCCGTGACCGTGGGAGTGGCCTCCTGGACCGCGGTCGGCCCGTTGCGGCTCACCGGCAGTCAGCAGGCCGCGTCGTCGCAGGACGCGCCGGCAGCCGTGACCGAACCGGCACACGAGCACTCCTCGGCGCCCGCCGCCCCGGCCGGACCCGAGCCGACGCAGTCCGCCGCGAAGAAGTCGCCGACCCGGTCGGCCAGCCCGAGCAGCAGCTCCCACCAGGGCAACCACCCGAAGCCCGTGCCCGGCGACTACGTGCTGGCCGAGAACCCGGTCACCGGGGTGACCCCCTCCACCAAGACCCCGCCGCGCAAGGCGCACCGCGAGTTCCAGGCGAACTGCTCGGTCAGCCACCGCCGGGACGACGACCCGATCGTCTTCTTCAACAAGCCGGGCGCCTCGCACAACCACACCTTCATGGGCAACACCACGACGAAGGCGAACAGCACCACCGAGTCGCTGCTGGCCGGCTCGACGCTGTGCCGGGTCCCCGGTGACCGCTCCGGTTACTGGATGCCCACGGTGTTCGACGGCGACCGGGCCATCGAGCCGACCGGCCCGCAGGTCATCTACTACAAGAGCGGGGTACGCGACTACACAAGCGTACGGCCGTTCCCGGTGGGCCTGCGCTACCTGGTGGGCAGCCCGACGACCACCGCCGAGCAGTTCGCCAAGGCCCCCGGTTACCAGAAGGGCTGGGAGTGCGGCGACAGCTACGACAACGTCGACTTCCCCGCCACCTGCCGCTCCGGCAGCCAGCTGAACATCCGGATGCAGGCGCCGAGCTGCTGGGACGGCAAGCACCTGGACACCCCCGACCACATCAGCCACATCGTGTACCCGGTCGACGGCGTGTGCCCGAAGACGCACCCGGTCGCGGTGCCGATGCTCGAGTTCAAGATGGCCTTCCCGGTCAGCGGCGACACGTCGAAGGTCAGACTGGCCAGCGGGCGGGGCTTCACCTTCCACTACGACTTCTACAACGCCTGGGACGCGCCGACCCTGAACGCGTTGGTCACCCACTGCATCAACGCCGGCCGGCAGTGTGACGCCCGGGGCTACTCGCAGTTCGAGCCCGAGGCCGGGGCCGCCCTGGACGAGCACTACCAGGTCCCGGGCAGCCGTAAGGTGCTGGACCGCGGCGGGTGGACCGCCACCGCCTCCGGCGTGAGCCGGGGCAGCGAGCCGGCGAAGATGCTCGACGGCGACCCGCGTTCCCGCTTCACCAGCGGCACCCCGATGGTCGACGGCCAGTCCGTCACCGTGGACATGCGTTCCGCCCGGTCGGTCAGCGGCATCTCACTGCTGTCCAACGGCTCCGACTACGCCCGCCGCTACCAGGTGTACCTGTCCAACGACGGCTCCAACTGGGGATCGCCGGTGGCCAGCGGGCCGGGCGCGGAGACGATCGCCGCGGACTTCGCGCCACGCAACGCCCGTTACATCCGGGTGGTCCAGACCGGTTCGGCCAGCAACTGGTGGTCGGTCGCCGAGTTCGTCGCCTTCACCCGCTGACCACACCCGACCAGGGCGGACGCCCGGCACCGGTCTCGTCGCTTGCGACGGACCGGTGCCGGGCGTCCGTCCCCGCCGGCTCCGGTATCCGCCTGCTCAGCTCGCCGTGCAGGACAACGACGGTACGCCGGTGGCGCCGCTCGACGATCCCAGGAGGCCGAAGGTCGTGCTACCGCCGGCACCTATCGAACCGTTGTAACCGACGTTGCGGGCGGTGACCGTCGATCCGCTGGTGGTCACCGTGGCGTTCCACGCCTGCGTCACCTGCTGTCCGTTCGCGAGCGTCCAGGTCACCGTCCAACCGCTGATCGCCGAGTTGCCGGCGGTCACCCGCACCTCGGCCTGGAAGCCGCCCTGCCACTGGCCGGTAGCCGTGTAGGACGCCGAACAGGACCGCCCGTTCGGCGGCGGGGTCGTCGGCGGCCGGGTGGTCGGCGGGGTGGTGGTCGGTGGCGTGGTGGTCGGCGGGGTGGTCGGGGTGGTACCGCCGACGGCGCTGATGATGGCGTCGATGATGCCCTGCTGGGTGACCGTGACGCTGCTGCGGTTGAACAGCCCGAACCCGTACGCCCCGTTCCAGCCGTTGTCCCAGTAGGCGGTGGCCGCGCCGTACTTCTTGGCGGTGGACACCAGGGTGCGTGCGTAGTCGGCGCGGTACCTGTTGTTCGTCGAGTCGGCCGAGGTCTTGTCGACCGAGCCGTACTCACCGACGAACACCGGGTATCCACGCGAGACGAAGGTGTCGCGCATCTTCTTCAGTTGCGCGTCCATGTGGTCCTGCTGTCCCCAGGTCGACTTCCGGGCCGGATTGGTGGCGGCCGGTCCCCACTGCGTGATGGTGCCGTTCTCCTCGCCGGCGAAGTCCCAGGGGTCGTAGTAGTGCACGGAGATCATGAGCCGCTGCTCGTTGGCGGGAATGGACGGCGACCGGTACTGGTCGGTCGGCAGCACGAAGCCGTAGTTGCCCGCGGTGTAGTCGATGTTGGTGTTCCAGCCGGCGATGAGCAGCCAGCGCGAGGCGTTGTTCCCGCCGGACCGGCGGACCGTGTCCACGAAGATCTGGTTGTAGGCGTTGATGTTCGAGTAGCACGGCTGGGTGGGGTTGCCGTACTGTCCGTCGAACTCCTCGTTCATGGCCTCGAAGATGAGGCGCTCGCTGTAGTTCTGGAACCTGGTCGCGATCTGCTGCCAGACCTTCTGGTACTTGTCCCGGATCGTCGTCTGGTTCGACGAGTCGCAGATCAACCACGAGCCGGTGACGGTCTTGAAGCCGTCACCGTGCATGTTGATCAGCACATACAGGCCGCGACCGTGGGCGTAGTCGACGACTTGCTGGATCCGGTTCAGCCAGGCGGAGTTGATCGTGTAGTTCGGGGCGGACCCGATGTGTCCCAGGTAGGAGACCGGGATGCGGATCGTCTTGAACCCCGCCGCCCGCACCCGGTCGATGAAGGCCTGCGTCACGACCGGGTTACCCCATGCCGTTTCGCTGGGGATCCCGTTGATGTTGGCCTCCAGGGTGTTCCCCAGATTCCAGCCCGCCCCCATGTCGGCGACGAGTTGGGTGGCGTTCACCTGGGTCATGCTGTCGGCCGACGCGGAGCTCGTCATCACGACGGCGGATCCGGCCAGCGCCAGCACGCCGGAAAGTAAGCCGAGCTGGATCTTTCTGAGGGTGGATTTCACCGGTATCTCCCGTCTTCGAGCCAAACCGTCACGCTGGGTTGTCGAAGCGATTCAACGATGTTCGATTGCCCGTACGGACAGTCGATGGGCAGCCAAAGGATAGATGGACATGTATCGACGGGGCAAGGTTGCCGGCAGGGGGCAGCACCGGCCGGTGCGGCCAAGCGGCTAGGCTGACCGGGTGAGGTATGTGCCGGTCGAATCGCGGGGCACGAGCGCGGACGCCCGGGGGAGGGGCTGCTCGTGACGGTCCGGCGGATCGCCCTGGCCGCGCTCACCGCCCTGGTCGCCGTGGTGCTCACCGGTTGTGGTGACCGGTCGGTCACCGGCAGCACGCCGCCGGTGACCGGTGACGGCGGCGGGGCGGCGGTCACCGGCACGGTGACGGTCCTCGCCGCCGCCTCGCTGACCGAGACGTTCACCAGGCTCGGCCGGGACTTCGAGGCCGCCCACCCCGGCACCCGGGTCGTGCTCAACTTCGCCGGCAGTGCCGCCCTGGCCACCCAGATCAACCAGGGTGCGCCGGCCGACGTGTTCGCCTCCGCGGCGCCGGCCAACATGCGTACGGTGACCGAGGCCGGCAACGGTGCGGGTGCCGCGACGGTCTTCGTGCGCAACCAGCTGGTGATCGCGGTGCCGAAGGGCAACCCGGCCGGCGTGCGGGGCCTGGCCGACCTGGCCCGGACGGGGGTGAAGGTGGCGCTCTGCGCCGAGCAGGTGCCCTGTGGCGCCGCCGCGAGGACGGCCCTGGACGTGGCACGGGTGGCGTTGACCCCGGTGACCCTGGAGCGGGACGTCAAGGGCGCGCTGGCAAAGGTGACGCTCGGTGAGGTGGACGCGGCGCTGGTGTACCGCACCGACGCCAGGTCGGCGGCGGCCAAGGTCGATGCGGTGGAGTTCCCCGAGTCCGCCGAAGCCGTCAACGACTACCCGATCGTCGTGCTCCGGCACGCCCCGAACCCCGCCGGCGCGCGGGCGTTCGTCGAACACGTGCGGTCGGACGAGGCGCTGAGGGTGCTCACCGACGCCGGTTTCCAGGCCCCGTAGGCAGTCGTACCGCCAGTGATGTCGATGGGGAACGGCACCGGGACGGTCCCCGCTGGGGGTGCCAGGTCGCGCCGTCGTGCCAGCCGCCAGCGGGTGCCGGTCGCGTTGCTGCTCCCCGCCTGCCTGGGGTTGCTGTTCCTGACGCTGCCGCTGCTGGGGTTGCTGCTGCGGACCCCGTGGACGACGCTGCCGCGCCGGCTGGCCGAGCCGGAGGTGCTGGCCGCGTTGCGGCTGTCGTTGCAGTCGGCCACCCTCGCCACGGTGGTCTGCCTGGTCCTCGGGGTCCCGCTTGCCTGGTTGCTGGCCCGGGTCGAGTTTCGCGGTCGGCGACTGGTCCGGGCCCTGGTCACCGTCCCGCTCGTGCTGCCGCCGGTGGTCGGCGGGGTGGCGTTGCTGCTCGTCTTCGGCCGGCAGGGGCTGGTCGGCGGCTGGCTGGACAGCACGTTCGGGGTCACCCTGCCGTTCACCACCGCCGGTGTGGTCGTCGCCGAGGCGTTCGTGGCGATGCCGTTCCTGATCATCGCCGTGGAGGGTGCCCTGCGCGGTGCCGACAGCCGCTACGAGGAGGCCGCCGCCACCCTGGGCGCGGGCCGCTGGACCACCTTCACCCACGTGACCCTGCCGTTGGTGGCGCCGGGTGTCGCCGCCGGGGCGCTGCTCTGCTGGGCCCGTGCCCTGGGCGAGTTCGGCGCCACGATCACCTTCGCCGGCAACTATCCCGGCACCACCCAGACCATGCCCCTGGCGGTGTACCTCGCGCTGGAGACCGACCTGGACGCCGCGATCGTGCTGAGCCTGATCCTGTTGACCGTCTCCGTCGTCATCCTCGCCGGCCTGCGCGACCGCTGGATCACCACCCGATGACCGGCCTCGACACCGACCGCACCGGCACCGGTCCGGCCCTGCTGGACGGGCACCTCGTGGTGGACCGGGGCACCTTCCGCCTGGACGTACGACTGCGCATCGCCGCGGGGCAGGTGGTCGCGCTGCTCGGCCCCAACGGCGCCGGCAAGACCACCGCACTGCGGGCCCTGGCCGGTCTGCAACCGCTGGCCGGCGGACACGTCACCCTCGACGGGGTCGACCTCGACCGGCCCGACCGGCGCCGGTTCGTCCCACCGGAGCGTCGCCCGATCGGCGTGGTGTTCCAGGACTACCTGCTCTTTCCGCACCTGAGCGCGCTGGACAACGTCGCCTTCGGTCCCCGCCGGCACGGTGCCGACCGGCGTACCGCCCGCGAGCAGGCGGCCGGTTGGCTCGCCCGGGTCGGGCTGGCCGAGCAGGCCCACCGTCGACCCCGCCAGCTCTCCGGTGGTCAGGCGCAGCGGGTCGCGTTGGCCCGCGCCCTGGCCGTACGACCGAC
This sequence comes from Micromonospora sp. WMMA1923, assembly GCF_049179195.1. Taxonomy (NCBI): domain Bacteria; kingdom Bacillati; phylum Actinomycetota; class Actinomycetes; order Micromonosporales; family Micromonosporaceae; genus Micromonospora; species Micromonospora sp. WMMA1923. Next base: position 3,060,334 of record NZ_JBMHLZ010000001.1, on the reverse strand, counting down.
GTTGCTGCTGCTCGACGAGCCGCTGGCCGCCCTCGACGCCCGCACCCGGCTCGACACCCGGGCCGAACTGCACAGGCATCTCCACGCGCACACCGGTGCCACCCTGCTGGTCACCCACGATCCGCTCGACGCGCTCGTGCTGGCCGACCGGCTGGTCATCGTCGAAGACGGCCAGGTGGTGCAGACCGGCGACGCCGCGACCGTCACCGCCCGGCCCCGCACCGACTACGTCGCCCGCCTGGTCGGACTCAACCTCTACCGGGGCCACGCCCACGGCCACACCGTCCAGCTCGGCGACGCCGGGCGGGAGACGTTCGCGCTCAGCGCGGTCGACCGGCTCGACGGCGACGCGTTCGTGGTGTTCCGACCCGCCGCGGTCGCGTTGCACCCGCACCGGCCCGACGGCAGCCCGCGTAACACCTGGTCGGCCACGGTCGTCGGGATCCAACGTCACGGCGACAACCTGCGGGTCCAGCTCGACGGACCGATCGCCGCCGTCGCCGACCTGACCCCGGCAGCCGCCGCGCACCTACGCCTGGCCCCGGGCCAGCAGGTGTGGGCGGCGGTCAAGGCGACCGACACGTACGCCTATCCGGCCACCGCGCCACCGGGCACCTGACCGGGACCGCCACCACCGTCCGACCGCTACGACCGGCCGGCGGGGCCGGGTCAGGCGGGGCCGGATGCGCCCTGGGACACGCAGTACACGTCGCCGGAGTTGGCCTCGTGCGGCAACGCGTCCAGGTACGCGGCCATCTCCCGCGCCGTCGCCCAACGCTGGAGGACCAACGACTTGTCGTCACCCGTCGCGACGTCGAAACCGTCCACACCCAGCTCCGTCAACCGGTCCAGACACCGGTGGGCGACCGGGCGGGCGATCGTGGTGAACTCGAAGGAGAGGGCGGGCAGCGTACGGCTCAGGCCGGCCAGTACCTGGTCCTCGAAACCCTCCACGTCGATCTTGGCGAAGGTCGGCACACCGTACCGGTCGATCAGGGTGTCGACGGTGACGACCGGTACCTCGATCTCGGTGTCCCACACCTCGTCGGCCCACCCGCCCGCGCCCTCGGCGGCCCGGACGAAACCGGCCGAGACGGTCGACACGGTGGGGTTGGCGGAGTTGACGTGCAACCGCGCGGTGCCGGGTGCCGCCCCGCACGCGGCGTCGACAAGCGTCACCTGGTCGTCGTCGGCGTAGAGCGTCCGTAGCACCCGCAGGCAGGACGGCTGCGGTTCCAGGGCCACGACCCGGGCACCGAGGCGACGGAAGCAGGCGATGTGGTCGCCCACGTGTGAGCCGATGTCGAAGACGAGATCACCGGTGGCGACGAACCGGGAGTAGAAGGCGTCCATCCGGGCGTCCCGCGCGCGGTCGCCGTAGTAGACCTCCAGCGACCGGCTCAGCAGCGCCGTGGCGGGATCGTTCTTCAGTGCCGCGATCCTGCCGGCGAAGGTGTCGGTCAACTTGCTGTGTTCCGATCCGTGCGGTGGGTGGTCGGTGGTCGGGCTACGGGCCGAAGGCGGTCAGGAAGCGGTCCCGGAAGGCGTCCATCCGCCAGACCGGGGCCTGCGGGCCGGGCTTGAGTCCATCCTGCCAATCCCACCCGGAGATCCGGTCCATGACGGCCCGGTCCCGGGCGACGATCGTGATCGGTACGTCGTGACTGGGGTTGTCGCCGGTGACCACCGGGGCGGGCTGGTGGTCACCGAGGATGACCAGGACGAGGTCGTCGTCGCCGTAGGTCTTGACGTAGGAGATGAGCGCGCCAAGCGTGTACTCGACGGACTCCCGGTAGTCCGCCCGGATCCGGGCCAGTCCACGCCGCTCGTCGCCCTTGCCGTCCCCGGCGGTGCCCTTGAACACCGCGCCGCCGGCGTCGATGTGGGCCCAGTCGACAAGCGGCGGCACCGGCGTCCAGGGGGAGTGGCTGGACACCAGCGACAGCTCCGTCATCACCGGCGGCCCAGCCGGTCGGGCCTGCTCCAGCCGCCGCCAACTGGCAAGCGTGTACTGGTCGGGCATCGTGCCGAAGCTGAACTTCGGGCCCCGGTAGGCCAGCTTGTTGGCGTCGTAGAACCGCTCGTAGCCGTAGAAGGCCCCCTCCGGCCACGCCTTGGTGACCGCGGGCATCACCCCCACGGTCTGCCAGCCGGACCGCCGGAAGGCGTCCCCGAGGGTCATCCGGTCGGTGGTCAACAGGGTGCTGTGCCGCTGCTGGTTGTCGATCCAGAGCCCGGAGAGCAGGGTGGCGTGGGCCAACCAGCTGCCGCCGCCGATCGTCGGCGAGGTGAGGAAGCCGCTGCGTGCGGTGAAACCGGCCGCGCCCAGCTCCCGGGTGCCGGTGTCCAGGAGCGCGCCGACCTGCGGGGCGAACTCGGGGTCCTCGACCGCGTCCCGGCCGTAGCTCTCCACGAAGGCGAAGACCACGTCCTTGCCGCGCAACGCGGTCAGGAGCTGGTCGCCGGGGGTGTCCCGGAACGGGTCGGCATCCAGCGCGGCGGAGAAGCTCTCCCGGTCGTCGGCGCTCTGCCGGATCTGAAAGGCGTGGCCGTTGGCCAGGGTGGTCGCGGAGGTGTCCGCGACCGGCACGCCCGGGGCCACCTGCACGCCGAACGCGGCGCACGCCACCCAGACCACCACCAGCGTCGCGACGGCCCGGGTGGTGCCGGTGTGGTGCCGGACCACCAGGCGGGTCAACCGCAGCATCGCCAGCGCGAGCAGGACCGGCAGCGCGATCGCCAGCAGCGCCAACGCGACCGCGATGCCGATCGCGGCGGGGCGGCCGTAGGACTCGGTGAGGTAACCGAAGGCCGGGCCGAAGAGCGTCCAGTCCAACGCCAGGTTGAACGCGCGGCTCCATGACGCGGAGAAGCCCAGGTCGAGCAGCTTCAGGATGCCCAGCAGCCCCAGTGCCACCCCGACGAGCACGGCGACCAGCCGGCGCGGGCGCGGCGGCAGGGCGAGCAGCACGGCGACGACCAGCAGCGCCTCCAGGGGCAGCCGGACGAAGGCCGCCGGGGTGAGCCGGCTGTAGTCGTGCGGCGCGGTGAGCACGAGCACCACCAGCAACCCGGCCAGGGCGGTCAGCACCGCCGCCGGCAGGGAGCGCCGGCCCGCGGTCCCGGCGTCGTGCTCGTCGGCCGGGGCCGCCGTCGGCTCGGCTGCCTCGTCCGGGCGCGCGTCGTCGGGTGCCGCCCGCCCGCCGTCGCCCGGCAGCCGACGTACCCGCGTCGAGAGTGACAACCTGCCCCGCCCTTTCGGAGAATCGTGGTGGCGCCGCGTCAGACCCGCACGACCCGGTCCCGGGCCGCGGCCCCGGCCGGACGTTCGTGCGCTGCCCGCGCGCCCCTGGGGCCGGCCACCAGGGTGCCCCGCCCCGCGGCAGGACGCCCGGTGTACCCGGGCCGCTCGAGCCGTCCGGTGCGCTCGGGCCGTGCGGTGTGTGCGGGAAGTTCCGCACGCTCGGGCAGCCCCGGACGCACCGCGCGCTCGGCAGGCCCGGATTGGACCCCGATGGCGGCGGGGTGGACCCGGCGGGTCGTCCACAACCACCGGACGTCCCGGCCGAACGACTCGACGAGCAGCCCCAGCGACACCAGCAGCACCACGAGCGTCAACACCGAACCCAGCACCTGCGCCATGGCCACCGTCAACAGCACCCCCTGGGCCGCCGCGACGACCTTACGCCAGTAGCGCGGCGGCAACGAACCCCGCATCCAGGGCAGTACCCAGCTCGCCGCGACGAAGAGGTAGCGCATCGCGCCGATCACGAGAACCCAGGGACCCGCCGACGGCGCGACCACGAGGCAGAGCACCAGTACCAGGAAGGAGTCGACCTCCATGTCGAACCGGGCACCCAGCGCGCTGCTGGTCCCGGTCCGTCGGGCGGTGTACCCGTCCACCGCGTCGAGCGCCAGCGCCACGGCGGTCAGGGCGACCATCGGCACGATCGGTGCCGGCCGGTCGAGGGAGTGCACCGCCAGGGCGGTCACTCCGCCGACCAGGATCGCCCGGCCCAACGTCACCCGGTCGGCGGGACTGAGCACCCGCACGCGCGCACCGGCCATACCCCGGTTGAGCAGGGCACAGAGGACGACCCCGTAGGCCAGCCCCGCCAGCCATCCCCAGGTGCTCAGGCCGACGGTCACGGTGAGCAGTGCCAACAGGGCAATCTGCACGACCAGTCCGATCGCGGGACCTTGACGAACCGTGTGCATCGTGCCTCCGTGACTCTTCGTTGCGACCCCTCACCCTCAACACGGGAAATACGGCCGATCGGTTCGTTCTGGATGCGGGTCAACGGGAAAATCCCGGCAAACTCCGCCGGGACCGACCACCAGCACCCCTGGACAGGGGAGTCTTCTCAGCTCCGTAGGGGGGTGCCCTACCCGGGCGGTGCGCCTTTGATGCACTCAGGCGAGCGCGAGAAACGTGGGTACGGCGACCAGCACGCCCGCCACCGTGCCCGCCACGACCTGGCCGGTCGTGTGGTCGCGCAGCCTGACCCGGGACCAGCCGACCAGGGCCACCACCGGGGCCAGGGCCGGCAGCAGCACCCAGCCGAACACGACGACCAGGACGGTCGCCGACGCGGCACTCACCGCCGCGTGGGCGCTGAGTTTCCAGACCAGGTTGATCGCGGTGACCACCAGGAGTACGGCGAGCATCACCACCACCATCGCGACCAGTGGTCGGGGCGCGCCGAGCAGGACCAGGACGGCGAGTCCGACGAGCACCGAGGTGAGGCCGTACGCCAGCGGGCGGCGGCGTTGCTCACGCCGGCCGATGTGGTGGTCGGTGAGGTGCCCGCGTCGGACCCCGAGCCAGATCACGCCGTACGGGACGAGGGAGCAGAAGAGCATGGCCAGCAGACCCCAGCCGACGCCACCGGCGAACGTCGGCGCGCTGTGCACCGCGATGACCAGCGGCACGATCGCGGCGAGGACCGCCGGGGCGAAGACCTCGGTGACCGCCCGGGCGAGCCGCTGAGCAGGGGGCGTGACGCTGTGACCAGGCGCGGAGGGCATGCGTTGGGATCTTACCGGCACGACTTCGTTACGACTTGACGAACACGATGTTATCGTTCACAGTCGATGGACGAGGCGACAGTGCCTACGGCTCACCGGGCGAGCCCTGCAGGTCGCACCTCGGATCACGACGTCCCCCCAGGGCATGCGGGACGACGCGTCCGGCCTCGTTTCCGGTCCCGGCTCCACCCGTACCCGCACCTTGCCACTCCGCACGGGCAGCACCCCCACCACCGCGTCACCCGGCCGCTCCGTGCTGGGCACCCCACACCGAGAAGGACCCACCATGACACGAACGAGAAGCCTGAGAACGGCGGTGACCCTCGCCGCCGCCGGCGTCCTGGCTGTCGGCATGACGCTGACCCTGGCCCCGTCCGCCAGCGCCGGGACGACCCTGCGAGCGGCGGCGGCCGAGAAGGGTCGGTACTTCGGCGCCGCGGTCGGGACGGGCAAGTTCTCCAACACCACCTACATGAACGTGCTCAACCGCGAGTTCAACAGCCTGGTGGCCGAGAACGAGATGAAGTGGGACGCCACCGAGCCCCAGCAGGGGCGCTTCAACTACACCGGCGGTGACCGGATCGTCAGTCACGCCCGCGCCAACGGCATGACCGTCCGCGGCCACGCCCTGCTCTGGCACGCCCAGCAGCCCGGCTGGGCACAGGGCATGTCCGGCAGCGCCCTGCGCAACGCCGCGATCAACCACGTCACCCAGGTCGCCACCCACTTCCGGGGCCAGATCCACTCCTGGGACGTGGTGAACGAGGCGTTCGCCGACGGCGGCAGCGGTGGCCGGCGTGACTCGAACCTGCAGCGCACCGGCAACGACTGGATCGAGGCGGCGTTCCGCGCCGCGCGGGCCGCCGACCCGGGCGCGAAGCTCTGCTACAACGACTACAACACCGACGGGATCAACGCGAAGTCCACCGGCATCTACAACATGGTGCGTGACTTCAAGGCCCGGGGCGTGCCGATCGACTGCGTCGGCTTCCAGTCCCACCTGGGCACGGGCCTGGCCAGCGACTACCAGGCCAACCTGCAGCGCTTCGCCGACCTCGGCGTGGACGTGCAGATCACCGAGCTGGACGTGATGCAGGGCGGCAACCAGGCCAACATCTTCGGCGCCGTCACCCGGGCCTGCATGGCGGTCACCCGCTGCACCGGCATCACCGTGTGGGGCGTGCGGGACTGCGACTCCTGGCGCGGCAGCGACAACGCCCTGTTGTTCGACTGCAACGGCAACAAGAAGCCCGCGTACGACGCCGTGCTGAACGCGCTCAACGCCGGCCAGGGTAACCCGACCACGCCGCCGCCGAACCCGACGACGACCCCGCCGAATCCGACCACCCCACCACCGAACCCGACGACCCCGCCGCCCGGCACCGGTGGTTGCTCGGCCACGGTGTCGCTGAACTCGTGGACCGGTGGGTTCGTGGCGACGGTACGGGTGACGGCCGGCTCGGGCGGTACCCGGGGCTGGACGGTGAGCCTCACCCTGCCGGGTGGCGCCAGCGTCACCAACACCTGGAGCGCCTCGGCCAGTGGCAGTTCGGGCACGGTGCGGTTTACCAACGTCGAGTACAACGGCCAGCTCGGGGCCGGCCAGTCGACGGAGTTCGGTTTCCAGGGCAACGGCAGCGCCACCGGGGTGACCCCGACCTGCACCGCCAGCTGACCGGTCAGCGGTCCGGCCCCGGACTGTCGAGTGGCCGGGACCGGACCGCTGTCGGCCGTACCGCTGAGGAGAGGAACCGCACGATGAGGACGAGGATCACCCTGCTGGCCGTCGCCCTGGCGACCGTCCTGGCGACGACGACGGCCGTGGTCACCGCACCCGCTCCGGCCTCGGCCGCGACGCTGACCCAGGTGACGAACTTCGGTACCAACCCCACCAATCTGCAGATGCACCTCTACGTGCCGGACCGGCTCGCCGCCCGACCGGGACTGCTGCTCGCCCTGCACTACTGCACCGGCAGCGGCCCGGCGGTGCACACCGGCTTCGGCCTCAGCGCCCTGGCCGACCGGTACGGCTTCATCGTGGTCTACCCGTCGGTGACCCGGAGCAGCAAGTGCTGGGACGTCTCCTCGGCACAGGCGCTGCGGCGGGGTGGCGGCAGCGACCCCGTCGGTCTGAAGTCGATGGTCGACCACGTCCGGCAGCGTTACCCCGTCGACACGGAACGGATCACCCTCGCGGGCTTCTCATCCGGGGCCATGATGGCCAACGTGATGCTCGGCCTCTACCCGGACGTCTTCACCGCCGGGGTGAGCTCCTCCGGTGTGCCGCTGGGCTGCTTCGCCACCACCAACGGCTCAGAGTGGAACAGTGAGTGCTCCGGTGGACGTATCGTGAAGACCCCCCAGCAATGGGGTGACCTGGTGCGCAACGCCTACCCGGGCTACACCGGCCGGCGCCCGCGGATCCAGATCTGGCACGGCACCACGGACACCACGCTGAGCTATGTGAACTTCGGTGAGCAGATCAAGCAGTGGACCAACGTCCACGGCCTGTCCCAGACCCCCAGCTACACCGACTACCCGCAGGCCAGTGCCACCCGGACCCGATACGGCGGTACCGGCGGCACCGCGCCGGTCGAGGCAATCAGCTTCCAGGGGTACGGCCACTCCATCCCCTTCGACGCCGCCCAGGCCATCCGGTTCGTCGGCCTGGACACCACGAGCCCCACCCCGCCACCGAGCCCGACCACCCCACCGCCGACGAACCCGACCACCCCACCGCCGAGCCCGACCACCACGCCGCCGCCCGGTACGGGTGGTTGTTCGGCATCGATGTCGGTCAACTCGTGGACCGGTGGGTTCGTGGCCACGGTGCGGGTGACGGCCGGCGCGGCCGGCACCACCGGCTGGACGGTGACCGTCGCACTGCCCGCCGGGACCAGCGTGACCAACACCTGGAGCGCCGTGGCCGGTGGCAGTTCGGGCACGGTGCGGTTCACCAACGTCGACTACAACGGTCGGCTCGGGGCCGGCCAGTCGACGGAGTTCGGTTTCCAGGGCAACGGCAGCGTCACCGGGGTGACCCCGACCTGCACCGCCAGCTGACCGGGACCGCGACGACCGCGCTCCGGCACCCGGCCGACCACTGTCGGCCCCGGGCGCCGGAGCGCGGCGCGTGGTACCCGTCGCGGTCGGGCACCGCCACCCGAGGGCGGTGCCCGGCCGCTGCGGTCAGCCGTTGCGGACCAGCCGCCAGCGGTTGTCCGCGCTGCCGTTGTCCGCGTCCTGCACGGCCTGCGCGCCCCAGGCGGTGGAGCCGTTGAGGATGCCGAGCAGCTTGCCGCTGTTGACGTTGCGGATCCGGTAGGTGCCGTCGCCGTTGTCCAGCAGGGTCCACCGGTGGTCGGCGGTGCCGTTGTCCGCCCACTGCAGCACCCGGGCGTTGTCGGCGGTGGACATGTTCTCCACCCCCAGGACCTTGCCGCTGTTGACGTTGCGGAACCGGACCGCGTTGCCGTCGGTCACCACCACCCAGTTGTGGTCGGCGGTGCCGGTGTCGCCCCACTGCACGGCGAGGCCACCGTCGGCGGTGGACATGTCCTGGATCCCGAGGACCAGCCCGGTGCCCGCGTTGACCAGCCGGTGGGTGGTGCCACCGGGGTCGCTGCCGCCGGTGTTCCAGTAGACGGTGTAGTTGTGGCCGTGGGCGTCGGAGAACGGGCCGAGGTTGACCTGGGCGCCGTTCGCGGTCGCGGTGAACGCCAACGAGTTGGTGCTGGACCGGGTGATCGAGGCGACCGAGAGCGCCGGCAGGGCGTTCAGGGCGGTGTTGCCGTAGTTGCCGCTGAGTACCGTCGGGCCGTAGGTGACCGCGGCGACGCCGGGGTTGTCGTTCGCGGCCTGCATGACGACCCGCATCGGCAGGCGTACGGTGACGGTGTCACCCGCCGCCCAGGTGCGGGTGACGGTGGCGTAGCTGCCCGGGGTGGTGGCGACGTTCTGGGTGGTGCCGTTGACCGCGATGCTCGCGCCGCTGGTCCAGCCCGGAATCCGGACCCGGATGCTCCACGAGCCGCTCATCGTCCCGGCCAGGGTGAGCGTGGTGGTGTCGCCGACCGGGTAGCTGGTGGTCTGGGTGACCGTGATCCCACGGCTGGCCCAGGTCAGCACCGACGGCACGAAGAGGTTCACCGTCAGGGTGGTGCCGTTGTGGAAGTAGATGGAGTCCATCAGCTTCGTGTTGGTCTCCAGGCCGGTGCCCTGGCAGCACCAGAACGAGTTGTAGTCGGTGCTGAAGCTGCCGCCGCCGGCCAGCGGACCGACCTCGCCGCGTCGGCCGCCGGGGCGCATCGGCGTGAAGTAGCAGATGTGCCCGTGGTTGTCGGCCGGGTTCTGCGCCCCGATCAGGTGGTTGGTCAGGGCGCGCTCGTAGAAGTCGAAGTAGGCGGCCCGGCTCGGGTCGATCAGCCACAGCTCCCGGGTCAGCTTGAGCATGTTGTAGGTGTTGCAGAACTCGCAGGTGTCCGCCACCAGGTACCCGGCGATGGCGTTCGGTGGGCGGAAGTGCTCGGCCTGGCTGTTGCCGCCGATGACGTACGTGTGCGCGCCGGTGGTGATGTTCCAGGCGTTGGTGGCGATGTCCCGGTAGCGGGTGGTCCCGGTGGCCTTGTACTCGCGGGCCGCGCCCACCCACTTGGGGACCTGGGTGTTGGCGTGCAACCCGTTGAGCTGGTCGCGGTTGGCCGCCAGCGGGTCGAAGACGGCGGCGTGGTCGAAGCGTTGGGCCACGGTCAGCCAGCGGGCGTCACCGGTCTGCTGGTACAGGTCGGTCAGCACCGCGTTCATGCCGCCGAACTCGGTACGCAGGACGGTCTGCATCTGGCTGGCGCTGAGCCGGCCGGTACGCCAGTCGACCCAGCCGGCGAAGCGCAGCAGCACGTCACGGGCCTCGGTGTTGCCGATGTACCGCCAGACGTCCAGGAGCCCGGCCAGGGTCTTGTGCAGGCAGTAGTACGGCACGCCCGCGCTGCCGCCGTTCTCGATGGTGGTGATGTCGGACTCGGGGGCGGCCGACAGGTACCCGGTGTTGAAGCCGGCGGCGGCGTTGTTCGCCTGGCACCTGGCCAGTTCGGTGACCATCTGGTTGGCCTTGTCCCGGCAGGTGGTGTCGCCGAGCACGGCGTAGGCCTGGGCCCAGGCGGTGAGGAAGTGTCCCTGGCTCTGCCCGCGCAGGAAGTGCCCGGGTGCTTCCCAGCCGCCGGTGGCCTGGGCGCCGTTGGTGCTGAGGCGGTGGTTGGTGCGGAAGACGTAGAGCAGCCGGTTGACGTCGACGAACCGCAGGTAGTTGAGGGTCCGGTTCTGGTTGTCCAGCCAGCGGCCGGCGGTCAGCCGTACCTGCCCGAGGTCGAACGGGTACGCCGAGACGCCCAGGTCCGGCCGGGCCGGCGGCAGCACCGCCGCGCTGGCCGACCGCGGGTCGACCAGGGTGGCCCCGGTCGCCGAGAACAGCACGGTCGCACCGGTGGCCTGCAGCACGCGACGTCGGCTGAGAGGTAGGGATGACATGGCACCTCCGACGAGAAAGGCACAACTGTGAGCGATAACAATCGTGTCGGTCACGTTACGGCAGCATGTCATTGAATCCAAGGATGCAAATATTCCGCAATGGCCGCGGTGGGCGGGAGGAGATCAAACTTGGACGGTGTGCCACCGAATGATCTTTTCGGCCGACTGGTGGCCGCATCGTTCCGATCGGGGCATTGACACTGTTCGTGTTATCGGTAACATACTTGGGGCTGGATGCCGTCGAGTCGTGAGGTCCGGGGTCACGACTGTGCGATCCGCGGGGGCGCGCGTTTCGGCGTGACCCGGGCGCTGTCCGGGTCACGCCGAAACCGACCGCCCGAAACCGACCGCGATGCCGAGAGCCGTGGAGGTCCGGCACCAGACCGACCGCGGTGTCGCGGCCGGTCCGCCTCAGGCCACCGGATCCGCGGTACGGCCAGCGGGTCCCGGTGGATCGGGCGTGACCACCGCCGTCGGGTCGTCCGCGGTGGCCGGTGGTCCGGCGGGCTCGGCACCGGGTCTCGGCCGGGGCGCCTCGGGACCGGGTGCCAGGCGGGCGACCGACATCCGCCGCCGCAACCGCATGGGCACCATGACCGGCCGGTTGTCGGCGCCGTCGAGCAGGAGTTCCACCGCCCGACGCCCCATCTGCTCGTGCGGGAGGGCCACCGTGGACAGCCCGGGGCGCAGCCAGGCGGCGATCGGGTCGTCGTCGAACGAGATGACCGAGATGTCGTGGGGGACCGTCAGGCCCGCCTCGCCGAGCGCCTGGTAGACGCCGAACGCGAGCCGGTCGTTCATGCAGATCACCGCACTCGGTCGGACGGAGCGGCGCAACAGGGTGCGCATGGCGGCGTAACCGTGCTCGGGCTGCCACTCGGCGCTGGCCACCTCGGTCAGGGGTCGGACCCCGGCGGCGCCGAGCGCGTCCCGGATGCCGGTGAGCCGGGCGGTCGCGGCCAGCGAGACCTCCGGGTCCTCCTCCTTGAGCTGGTGGCGCCCGATGATGGCGATCCGGTCGTGGTGACCGTGGGCGAGCAGGGTGCCGGCGGCGGTCCGGCCGGCCTGCTCGTCGTCGGGCAGGACACGGGGCAGGTCGTCGGTGCTGGTGGCGTTGAGCAGCACCACCGGTCCGTTCAGGATGGCCGGTGGCACGCTCAGCCGGCGGGTGGCCATGGCGGCGTAGATGACCCCGTCGACCTGGCGGTCGAGCATCGCCTCGATCGCGTACCGCTCGAACGTGGCGTCACCCTGGGTCTCGGTGATGAGCAGGACGTGGTCCCGTTCCCGGGCGGCGTCCACCGCGCCCCGGATCAGCTCACCGGCGAACCGGGTGGTGGCGACGATGTCGGAGACGAAGGCGATGGTGGCGGTCTTGCGGGTACGCAGGCTGCGGGCGGCGATGTTGGGCCGGTAGCCGAGCTCCTCGGCGGCGGCGAAGACGCGTTGGTGGGCCTCGGCGGAGAGTCGGGTGCCCTCCCGGCCGTTGAGCACCATCGACGCGGCGGTCTTGGACAGGCCGGCCCGCCGGGCCACGTCGGCCAGGGTCACTCTGCTGCGGCCCATCACTCCTCCGATCGGTGGCCGGTCTGCCCGACACCAGGATGCTGCCTGCCCATCATCATGCGGCCCCGCGGGGCGGGCGTACCGGCGGGGGTTGGTGCGCCCGGTGTTAAGCGGTCGTTGCGAACTCGTTGCCAACGTCGCCCTTGACAGTGCCGGAGGTCACTGAGCATGCTCTGCTAAATCAATTTAGCCACGAGGTTCTGCGCCACGCGGTGGCCCGCGCCAGAACACCCGGTGGACGCGTGCAGGAGTCAAGGAGTGGTCGAAGTGTCCGAAACATCGCGGAAGTTCTCCCGGCGCAGCGCGCTGCTCGTCCCGTTGCTGACGGTCGGCCTGGTCGCGGCGGGCTGCGGCGCACCCGGCGAGGAGCAGCCGACGACCGACACCAACCAGCCGGTCAGCACCGAGCTGGGCAGCGACCCGATCACCCTCGAGCTGTACGCCGAGACCGGGTTCCCGCTGGCCAAGGCGCTGGCCGACGAGTTCACCAAGCAGCATCCGAACGTCACGTTCAACATCCGCGAGGACCAGTTCACGGTGATCACCGAGAACGCGCCACGGGTGCTCGCCTCGGACAACTCGCCCGACATCATCCGGCTGCCCACCATGGTCGACCTGGTCAAGGACGGGCTGCTGAAGAACCTCGACCCGTACTTCGAGGCGTACGACTGGGACCGTTTCCCGGCCTCGCAGCTGGTGCAGTCGCGGCTGGCCGACGGCGGTGCGCTGCGCGGCTCCGGTTCGCTGTACGGGATGGGCCTGGGCTACAGCGTGACCGGCGTCTTCTACAACAGGAAACTGGCCGAGCAGGTGGGCATGACCCAGCCGCCGGCCACCATCGCCGAGTTCGAGGACCTGCTGGCCAAGGCCAAGTCGGCGGGGGTCCAGCCGATCGTGCAGTTCAACAAGAACACCGCCGGCATCAACTTCCCGCACCAGGCGCTGCAGAACCAGTTCGGCGACCCGGCGCAGGTGGCGGACTGGATCTTCCAGAAGCCGGGTGCCACCTTCGACACCCCCGCCGCGCTGAAGGCGACCCAGAGCATCCAGAAGTGGGCGCAGGCCGGGTACTTCACCAAGGACGCCAACGCCCTGGACTACGCCACCATGGTCGGCGAGTTCCAGAAGGGCAACGGGCTGTTCATGTTCAACGGCGACTGGGAGTCGGGCAACCTCGACCAGAGCATGACCGGCAACGTGGGCTTCTTCCTCTTCCCCGCCGAGAGCGCCGGCGGTAAGCACGTGGCGATGTCCGCGCCGAACACCTTCGGCATCGGCGCCAAGGCCAAGAACCCGGACGCCGCCGCGTTCTTCCTCAACTGGCTGCACACCAACGACAAGGCCCGGGAGATCTCGGTCAAGGTCGGCGGCTCGCACCCGGGCGGCCCCAGCGACCTGCCCCTGCCCGCCGTCGAGGAGGGCACCGTGCTGGCCGAGACCCTCAAGGCCTCGCAGCAGCTCGGCGCCGAGAACGGCGCGGTGGACTTCACCGCCAACGCCACCGGCGGGATCTTCGCCGCGGCCATCACCCCGGAGATGCAGAAGCTGATCGCCGGCCAGCAGAACCCCGAGGGGTACGTCAAGGCGGTCCAGGCCGAGTACGAGAAGGAACTGTCCCGGTGACCTCTGCCGTCGGCAGCGCCCCCGCCGGACCGGGCACCCCGCCCCGGTCCGCCGGGGGCGCCCGGCGGGTCACCCCGGCCCGACGGCGTCGCCCGATGCGGTGGGCCGGCTGGCTGTGGGTGCTGCCCGCCCTGTTCATGTACGGGTTGTTCGTCCTGCGCCCGTTGCTGCTGACCATGCAGTACTCGCTGTACCACTGGAACGGCATCGGCGCGGCCCGCTGGGCCGGCCTGGACAACTACCTCACCGTCTTCACCGACCGCGACCTGCTGAAGATCATTTCGAACGCGTTCATCCTGATCATCTTCTTCAGCCTGATCCCGGTCACGCTCGGCCTGCTGGTGGCCAGCCTGGTCCGCCGGATCACCACCGGCGCGTTCGGCACCGGGGTACGGACCGTGCTCTTCCTGCCGCAGGTGATCCCGCTGGTCGCCGCCGGCATCGCGTGGAGCTGGCTGTTCTCCACGAACGGTCTGGTCAACCAGGTGCTGCGGGCGGTCGGCCTGGACTCGGTCACCCGGGCCTGGCTCGGCGAGTTCGGTACGGCGTTGCCGGCGGTGGGCGTGATCGGCGCCTGGGTCAGCCTCGGCCTCTGCACGATCCTGCTGGTGACCGGCATGAGCAAGATCGACCCCTCGCTGTACGAGGCGGCTCGCATCGACGGCGCCGGACCGGTCCGCGAGTTCTTCGCGGTGACCCTGCCCAGCCTGCGCCAGGAGATCGGGGTCTGCCTCACCGTCACCATCATCGCCGCCCTGGCCAGCTTCGACATCGTCTACATCGCCACCAGCGGTGGCCCCGGCCTGCAGACCACCGTGCCCGGCCTGGAGATCTACCGGCTCGCCTTCTCCCAGCGTCAGGTCGGGCTCGCCTCGGCCCTCGCCGTGGTCCTGATGGCGTTGGTGCTGCTCTGCGTGCTGCCGATCCAGCGGCTGACTCGGGAGGACAAGGCATGAACCTCACCACCCGTGGTGAACGGCTGACCGGTCGGATCTTCCTGATCGCGCTGGTCGTCGTCACGCTGCTGCCGTTCCTCAGCATGCTCTCGGCCGCGCTGCAACCCCGGGGCACCGTCCCCACCGGACTCGCCTGGCCGTCCGACCCGCAGTGGGGCAACTTCGTCGACGCGTTCACCGCCGCCAACATGGGCGCCCTGCTCCGTTCCAGCCTGCTGATCGTGGCCGGGGTGGTGCCGGTCGGGGTGCTCATCGCCACGATGGCCGGCTTCGGCCTCGGTCAGCTCGGGGTGCCCGGCGGCCGGATCGCCTTCGCGTTGCTGCTGCTCGGCCTGACCCTGCCCTTCGAGGCGGTGGTCACCCCGCTGTACTACCAGATGCGCGACCTCGGCCTGCTCAACACCCGGTGGGCGATCATCCTGCCGCTGATCGGCCTCTACATGCCGTTCGCCGTCTACTGGATGCGGGCCCACTTCATCAACGTGCCCAAGGAGCTGTCCGAGGCGGCCCGGGTCGACGGCGGCAACACCTGGCAGGTGTTCTGGCGCGTCCAGGTGCCGCTGGCCCGGCCGGCCATCGCCTCGCTGACCATCCTGCTGTTCCTCTGGACCTGGAACCAGTTCCTGATCGCCATCGTGCTGGTCGACGACCCGACCAAGCGCACCATGGCCGGCGCGCTCGGTGCGTTCCAGGGGCAGTGGGGCACCGACCTGGTGCTGCTCTGCGCCGGCTCGCTGCTCATCCTCACCCCCACCCTCATCGTCTTCCTGATCTTCCAGCGTCAGTTCATCAAGGCCCTGATCCAGGGGTCAGTGAAGGGATAGTGCGTGCCCACCCAGCCAGCGATCCACGGGGTCGCCGACGAACGGTTCGGCCCGGTCGCCGACGTGTTCCGCGACAACTTCGCCAGCCGGGGGGAGGTCGGTGCCGCGGTCTGCGTCTACCTGCGGGGTCGCAAGGTCGTCGACCTGTACGGCGGGCTGGCCGACCCCCGGTCGCGGCGCCCCTGGACCGCGCACACCCCGGCGGTGGTCTTCTCCTGCACCAAGGGCATCCTCGCGGTCTGCGCCTACCTGCTGGTGCAGCGGGGACAGCTGGACCTCGACGCGCCGGTGACCCGCTACTGGCCCGAGTTCGGCCAGCGCGGCAAGGACGGCGTCCCGGTGCGGTGGCTGCTCACCCACCAGGTGGGGCTGCCCGCCCTCGACCGGGACCTGAGCCTCGACGAGGTGCTCGACTTCCCGACGGTGGTACGGGCGATCGAGGAGCAGGCACCGCTGTGGCCACCGGGTACCGCGCACAGCTACCACCCGATGACGTACGGGTGGTTGGTCGGTGAGGTCGTCCACCGGGTCACCGGTCAGCTGCCGGGGGAGTTCTTCCGCGACGCCGTCGCCGGCCCGCTCGGCCTGCGTACCTGGCTCGGGTCGGCCGGGGCGCGGGCCGATCCGGTCGCCTGGACTCTGCCGCCGCCGGCGGAACCGGCCGCCGACCCCGACCCGGTCGCCCGACGGGCGCTGACCATGGGTGGCGCCTTCGCCTTCCCCGCCGACGACGCCGGCCTGGTCAGCTTCAACGACCCGACGATCCAGGCGGCCGGCATCCCGGGCGCCGGTGCGCTCAGTACGGCCGACGGGCTGGCCCGGCTCTACGCCGGCTGTGTCTCCGAGGTGGCCGGTCCCCGGCTGCTCGACCCCGCCTCCGTCACCGACGCCACCATGGTGCGGGTCCGGGGACAGCAGCGGTACGGCCCGCCCGACACCGGGCAGCGCTGGGGGACCGGGTTCCTGCTGGACTCCCCGCCGGCGCGCCCGTTGCTGGGTGACCGCAGTTTCGGCCACGACGGCGCCGGGGGACACCTGGCCTTCGGCGACGACACGTACCAGGTCGGGTTCGGGTACGTGCTGAACCAGATGGGTGGGGCCGCCGACGACCGGGCCAACCGGCTCACCGCGGCCCTGCGCTCCTGCCTGGACCGCTGACCCGGCCGGTGTTTCCGGCAGGTTTCTTGACTTCCGTGACCGCGGCCCGCATGCTCCGGCCTAGTGAATCTCGGCTAAATCAATTTAGCGTCTACTTGCCAGCCAGGAAGGAAGGGCGCATGGCTCTTCGGAAGAAGTTGGTCGCGCTGCTCGCCGCGGCGGTGGTGCTCACCACCGCCGGTGCCGCGTACGCCAACAACGGTGGCAGCGGCACCGCCACCGGGATCCAGAGCATCACCCCCATCACCACCGTCTACACCTACGGGCAGAAGGTGTCCGCGGTGGCCGTCGAGTACGCCGGCACCGTCGACCCCGTCGGCCTGGACGCGCGCACGTTCACCGTCGCCGACACCACCTACAACTTCCGGTTCGATCCCGTCGAGGACCTGTCCAAGATGGCCGACCGGACCATCACCCACGTCTACACCAACAACCGGCCGCACCCCCGGGCCGACCAGCGGTCGGTCACCGGCCGGTACGTCATCGTCGAGCTCGATCCGGCCGACACCGGTGGCTGGACCGTACAGGTCTCCAAGTGCCCGACCTTCCTCTGCACCGTCAAGGTCAACCCGGACCAGCCGACCACCCTGGTGCAGCGCAAGCCGGTGCACGGGCTGGCCACCGACGGCGGCAACCGGCCGGTGCTGGCGCCCGGGACGCCCAACCGGGTCCGGGCGATGACCGAGGAACCGGTCGACCGGCTGGTCGACGACTTCCGGTACGCCTCGTTCCTCAGCGGCGGGATGGTGCTGCCCTACCACTACCACCTGCCGAAGAACTACCAGCCCGGCCGGACGTACCCGCTCATGGTCGTCCTGCCCGGACACGGCATGGGCTTCGACGGTGAGAACACCGGCGTGCAGCTCGCGGCGGACATCCCCGCCACCGCGTGGCTGCAGCGCAGCTGGACCGGCAGCGACGAGGACGTCATCGTGCTGGCCCCGCAGCACCAGCGGGTCGGCGCGCCCGCCGAGGCCGACCTGCTGGTCAAGCTGATCGACCAGTTCGTCACCGAGCACCGGGTCGACACCAGGCGCGTCTACGCGACCACCGTCTCCTACGGCTCGCAGCTGCTCTGGGAGGCGTTCGCCAAGCGCCCGGACCTCTTCGCCGGCGGCCTGGTCACCGGTGGATTCCAGGTCAGCCCCACGCAGGCCACGGCCATCGCCGCCGCCGGCATCCCGATCTGGATCACCCACGGCGTCAACGACCACCTGCTGAACATCTCGCTGGCCCGCAACTCCCGTACGGCCCTGCGCGAGGCACACGCGGCCGAGGGCCGGACGCCGGCGCAGATCGACACGCTGCTGCGCTACACCGAGTACGGCAACGAGGCGTTCACCCTGCCGGACTACCACGCCGCCTACGGGCCGACGTACGCCGACCGCGGCATCCTGCGGTGGCTGCTGGCCCAGCGCGGATAGTACGGAGCACGACGAACCGCCGCCGGCTGTCCTGGCCGGCGGCGGTTCGTCGTTCGTGGGGGCAGGTCAGCGCGACGTGCCGGCCCGACGCTTGTTGTAGACGTCGAAGGCCACCGCGACCAGCAGCACCAGCCCCTTGACCGCGGACTGGATGGACTGGTCCACGCCCATCAGCTGCATGCCGTTGCTCATCACCGCCATGATCAGACCACCGACCATGGCCCCGACGACGGTGCCGACCCCGCCGGTGACGGCTGCCCCGCCGATGAACGCCGCGGCGATCGCGTCCAGCTCGAACATGTTGCCGGCGGCGGGCTGCGCGCCGTTGGACCGGGAGGAGTAGATCACCCCGGCCACCGCCGACAGGAACCCCATGTTGACGAAGATCCAGAAGTTGACCGTACGCACCTTCACGCCGGACAACATCGCCGCCGACAGGTTGCCGCCGATCGCGTAGACCTGGCGGCCGAAGATGGTCCGCCGGGTGAGCAGCCCGTAGACCAGCACCAGGAAGGCGAGGATGATCAGGACGATCGGCAGGCCCCGGGCGTGGGCCAGCTGCCAGGCGAAGTACATGATGACCGCGCCGACCAGCAGCACCCGGGCGACGAAGAGCGGGAACGACTCCACCGGCTGCTGGTACCGGATCCGGGCCACCCGGGTACGGAATCCGCTGACCGCGTACCCGGCCACCGCCAGGGCGCCGATGAGCAGGGTGAAGGCGTCGTAGCCGTCGCCACCGACCAGTCCGTTGAGGAAACCCGCCGCGATGCGCTGGTACTCGGCCGGGAACGGCGACAGCGAGATGTTGTCCAGCACCTGCAGGGTGAGACCCCGGAACAGCAGCATGCCGGCCAGGGTCACGATGAAGGCCGGGATGCCGGCATAGGCCACCCAGAAGCCGTGCCAGGCGCCGACCGCCAGGCCGACGGCTAGGGCGGCCAACACCCCGACCCACCAGGGTTGCCCCTGCCGGATGACCAGGACGGCCGAGACCGCGCCGGTCAGCGCCACCACCGAGCCCACCGACAGGTCGATGTGCCCGCCGATGATCACGATGACCATGCCGATCGCGAGCACGAGGATGTAGGAGTACTGCAGGACGATGTTGGTGATGTTGCCGGGGCTCAGCAGCGTGCCCCCGGTCAGCACCGCGAAGAGGGCGACGATGACGGCCAGGGCGACGTAGATGCCGCTCTGCCGCAGGTTGCGCATGATCAGCGTACGCGGATCGGCGATGCCGGTGTGCAGGGCGATGGAGGGGGAACTCTCGGCCGCCTCGTTGTTGGTGCGCTTCATCAGACCAGGTCCCTGTCCTTTGCCATGAGCTGCATGAGTTTCTCCTGGGTGGCCTCGCCCACCGGCAGCTCACCGTTGATCCGACCGGCCGCCAGGGTGTAGATCCGGTCGCACATGCCGAGCAGCTCGGGCAGTTCGGAGGAGATCATGATGACCGCTCTGCCGTCGGCGACGAGCCGGTTGATGATCGTGTAGATCTCGAACTTCGCCCCGACGTCGATGCCCCGGGTCGGCTCGTCCAGGATCAGCACCTCCGGGTCGGTGAACAGCCACTTCGACAGGACGACCTTCTGCTGGTTGCCGCCGGAGAGCTTGCCGACCACGGCCATCACACTGGGTGCCTTGATGTTCAGGTCACGGCGACTGGACTCGGCTACCCGGATCTCCTCGTTGTCGTTGACCCAACCGAGGCGGGCGAGCTTGCCCAGGGCCGCCGCCGAGACGTTGCGGCGGATGTCCTCGATCAGGTTGAGCCCGTACCGTTTGCGGTCCTCGGTGGCGTAGGCGATGCCGTTGCGGATCGCCTCCGCGACGCTGCGGGCCCTGATCGGTCTGCCGCGCAGGAAGAGCCGACCGGAGATGTCACGCCCGTACGAGCGGCCGAAGATGCTCATCGCCAGCTCGGTACGCCCGGCGCCCATCAGCCCGGCGATGCCGACGATCTCGCCGGCCCGCACGGTCAGGTTGGCCCCGTCGACCACCCGGCGGTCCTGGGTGGGGTGGTGCACCGTCCAGTCCTCGACGCGTAGCACCTCCTCACCCGGCGAGGACACCCGCTCGGGGTAGAAGCTGTGCAGGTCGCGACCCACCATGCCGCGGATGATCTGTTCCTGGGTCACCTCGCCGGCGGTCACGTCGAGCCGTTCGACGGTCTGGCCGTCGCGGATCACCGTGATCGAGTCGGCGACGGCGGTGATCTCGTTGAGCTTGTGCGAGATCATGATGCAGGTGATGCCCTCGTCGCGGAGCCGACGCAGCAGATCGAGCAGGTGCGCCGAGTCGACGTCGTTGAGGGCGGCGGTGGGCTCGTCGAGGATGAGCAGCCGCACCTTCTTGGACAGTGCCTTGGCGATCTCCACGAGCTGCTGCTTGCCTACACCGAGCGAGATGATCGGGGTGACCGGGTTCTCCTGCAGGCCGACGGAGGCCAGCAGCTTCGCGGCGTCGGCGTTGGCCCGGTTCCAGTCGATGAGGCCGCCGGGGCCCCGCCGCTCGTTGCCGAGGAAGATGTTCTCCGCGATCGACAGGTGCGGCACCAGGGCCAACTCCTGGTGGATGATGACGATGCCGTGGGCCTCGCTGTCGCGGATGCCCTGGAACCGCACCGGCTCGCCGGCGAAGACGATCTCGCCGTCGTAGCTGCCGGCCGGATGGACGCCGGAGAGCACCTTCATCAGGGTGGACTTGCCCGCGCCGTTCTCCCCGCAGATGGCGTGGATCTCGCCCCGCCGGACGGCGAGGGAGACGTCCTGGAGTGCCGCCACTCCGGGAAAGGTCTTGGTGATGCGCCGCATCTCGAGGATGTGGTCTGCCACGTCATCCTCCTGGTCGTTGCTGGTCGGATCGGGGTCGCTGGCACGGTCGGGTGGTGCCGGGTGCGACGCCGGGCGGGTGTTGTCGCTCCCGCCGGCGTCGCACCCGGCAGCGCCGTCAGCCCTTGGCCTGACCGGAGGCGACCTCTTCGGCCGTCCAGTAACCGGAGTCGACAAGCGCCTTCGTGATGTCCTCCTTGTAGACGGTCACCACCGGCAGCAGGTACGACGGCACGACCTTGACCTTGTTGTTGTAGGTCGTGGTGTCGTTGGCCTCCGGCTGCTTTTCCTGCAGGAACGCCTCCGCCGCGACGACTGCCTGCTCGGCCAGGAGCCGGGTGTCCTTGAAGATGGTCGAGTTCTGCACGCCGTCGTTGATCAGCTTGACCGAGGCGATCTCGGCGTCCTGGCCGGTGATGACCGGGATCTTCTTGCCCGAGGCGCCGTAGCCGGCGTTCTGCAGGGCGGTGATGATGCCCCGGGAGATCCCGTCGTACGGCGACAGCACCCCGTCGACCGTCGTGCCGTCGTTGTAGGTCGAGGTCAGCAGGTTCTCCATCCGCTGCTGCGCGGTCTCCTGCTGCCAGCGCAGGATTGCCGCCTGCTCGATCCTGGTCTGGCCCGACTTGACCACCAGTGACTTGTTGTCGAGGAAGGGCTTGAGCGTCTCCATCGCGCCGTTGAAGAAGTACTGCGCGTTGTTGTCGTCGAGGGAGCCGGCGAAGATCTCGATGTTGAACGGCCCGGTGGCGGTGCCCTTCGAGCCGTCCTTGTTCTGCAGGCCGAGTCCGGCCAGGAGCGCGGTGGCCTGGGCGACGCCGACCTTGTAGTTGTCGAAGCTGACGTAGAAGTCGACGTTGGGGCTCTGCAGGATCAGCCGGTCGTAGGAGATGACCGGGATCTTCGCCTCCGCCGCCGCCTGGAGCTGGCCGCTGAGCGCGGTGCCGTCGATCGCCGCGACGATCAGCACGTCCGCACCCTGTGTGATCATCTGGTCGATCTGTTGTGACTGGGTGGGGATGTCGTCCCCGGCGTACTGGAGATCGACCTTGTATCCCTTGGCGGTCAGCTTCTCCTTGACCGAGTTGCCGTCGGCGATCCATCGCTCCGAGGTCTGCGTCGGCATCGAGACGCCGATGGTCAGGTCCCCGGGGGCCTTGTCGCCGGTGTCACCTCCGCTGCCGGCACCGTCACCACTGCAGGCCGCCATGCTGAACGCCAGGACGACGCCGCCGAGAGCTGCCAAGAACTTTCTGCGCACGGGCTTCTCCTCCCCAGGACTTCGCCGCCGGCCGCACCGACGCCGTATCTGGGCCAGTGTTAGCGCTCACATAATTGAAGGTCAATAGTGCCCTCGCAATCTGTGGGTCACATTCCCGTAACAAAGGTCGAGGTTTGTGGATTTATCCACCGTGCGGCCGGGCAGTCTGAACGGCGGCCCGTTCGCCTCAGCTCGGTGGTGCGGCGACGCTGTCCCTGGT
Organism: Micromonospora sp. WMMA1923; assembly: GCF_049179195.1. Lineage (NCBI taxonomy): Bacteria > Bacillati > Actinomycetota > Actinomycetes > Micromonosporales > Micromonosporaceae > Micromonospora > Micromonospora sp. WMMA1923. The sequence continues at coordinate 3,037,920 of NZ_JBMHLZ010000001.1, read as the reverse complement.
GATCAGCGTCGGGGCGATGGTGTGCCGCAGCGCCCGGTTGCTGCCGGACTCGATCTGCTCCATCAGCAGGTCCAGACTGGCCGCCGCCACCGCGTCGAAGTCCGGCCGCACGGTGGTCAGCGGCGGAATGAAGTACGCCGCCTCGGGGACGTCGTCGAAGCCGACCACGCTGACGTCGTCCGGCACCCGCCGGCCGTGCTCGTGCAGCGCGCGCAGCACACCCAGCGCGAGATGGTCGTTGGCGGTGAAGATCGCGGTCACCGCGGGCATCCTGGCCAGCAACTGACCGCAGCGGTAGCCCGACTCCGCCGACCAGTCCGCCTGGATCAGCGGCGGCACCTCGGCCCCGGCCGCCCGGAGTGCCTGCCGCCAGCCGGCGATCCGGCCGGCGCTGTCGAACCAGTCCGCCGGGCCCGACACGTGCCAGACGGTCTGGTGACCGGCGTCGAGCAGGTGCTGGGTGGCCAGCCGGGCACCCTCCACCTGGTCGACGGTGACCAGCGGCACCGGCCGTCGGGGATCACCGTCCACGGTGACCAGCGGGATGCCGGTGGGCAGCACCTCGAGCGCCTCACCGGCGGACTCCACCGGCGCGATCACCACGATGCCGGCCACCCGGTGGGCCAGGTGCCGCTCGACGACCTCGGCGATGGAGGTCCGGTCCAGGTTGCGGACGCTGCCCACGCTGACGGCGAAACCCGCCTCGGCGGCGACGAGCTCGAAGGCGGAGAGCAGGGACGCCGGGCCGTAGAGGGTGGTGTTCTGCGCGACCACGCCCATGACCTGCGACCGGCCGGTGACCAGCGCGCGGGCTGCGCGGTTCGGGCGGTAGTGCAACTCGGCGATGGCGGCCTGCACCCGTACCCGGGTCTGCTCGCGGACGTGGGGATGCCCGTTGAGCACGCGCGACACGGTCTGGTGGGAGACACCAGCCAGGCGGGCGACGTCCCGCATCGCGGGAACGCGTACGGTCATCGCAGCCCACTCTCCGTCCGCCGCCGCGAGCTGTCGACGACGGAGGTGCCTGGTCCGGCCGCCGTGACGGCAAGCCGACGGCGGGTCCGGGCACACCACCGTGGACAACGCTAGATCAGCGAAAGTGTACGCGGCGTAGCGCTGTCCGGGGACCGCACGGCACGACCGATTGCCGCTCGCGTCCCGTGACGTTCGTCATCATCGGTGGGCGGTGCGGCTCGGGTGGGGCGACGCGGGTGGTGGTGGGCGGCACCTTCCTTTCTCGACGGACCGGCGCGACCGGTCGGGTACGCCCCCTGGCCTCGTTTCCGGCGGGCGGCCTGCCGGATTCCGGGCGGAGCCGGAGTGGTCGGGGAGTGGGGCGGAGTAGCCGAGCTATCGATCGAGCCGGATGTTACCGAAATATGTCGGAAGCGACAAGGGCTGGTTTCCGGGCCCGGTGAAGGCGCTCGACCGAGGCAGGTGGCCCGCTGCGGGCGCGGCTCCGCACGCGTCGACCAGGCGTGGGGAACCCAAGGTTCGTGGAGCCAACAGCCCGGAATTGCTCCAGGAATGGCTCCATCGCCGTGATCTCCCGGTGGTGTCGCGCCGTTCGTCGCGACGTGGCACCACCGGGAGCCTCGGCTGTGACGCCTCCGCTGATCAGGGGGTGGTTTGGGTGAATTGTCGGATGGTGACTTGGCCGCCGAGTTGGCCGGTGGTGTGGTGGTAGATGGCGTAGCGGTAGCCCATGAAGAATTGCCAGTTGTTGTTGAGGGTGAGGGCGTTGCCGAGGGGGGTGTAGGTGGTGCCGTTGGTGCTGTAGGAGAAGCGGGCTTGTCGGCCGGTGCCGGGTCGGATGTCGGCGGTGGCGCGTAGCCAGATGCGGGTGCCGGTGATGGGGGCGCTGGCTTGTTCGGTGCCGGTGTTGGTGGTGTCCCAGTTGGTGTTCATGGTCAGGCCGTTGGTCATGACGATTCTGGTGGTGCCGTTGTCGCGTTTGAGGCCGATGTGGGCGGAGGTGTCGCGTAGGACGGCGAGGCCGGTCCGGTCGCCGTCGCGCATGCCGGTGTGGTCGAGTTCGATGGTGGCGGTGGAGGTGGGGCCTTGGATGCGGTGGGTGAGGGTGTTGCGGGCTTTGTAGAGGTCGCTGGTGACGGTGGCGGTGGTGAGGTGGAGGCCGTTGTTGACCCTCCAGCGGGTGTTGTCGGGGTTGTGGTTCCATTCGTATTGGGGGCCGAGGGTGGTGCCGGTGAAGGTGTCGGTGCCGGTGAGGGGTTTGACGGGGCGTAGTGGTAGGGGGTTGGGGTAGGTGGTGGCCCAGCGTCCGTTGACGGTTTGTACTTGGGGCCAGCCGTCTGCGGTCCAGGTGATGGGGGCGAGGGTGGGCATGCGTCCGCCGGGGTAGGCGTCGGTGAAGGCCATGTAGTACCAGGCGCCGGTCTGGGTTTGGACGAGGCCGCCTTGGTGGGGGACGCCGCCGCCGGTGATGGGGCCGGGTAGGTCGAGTAGGACCTGGCGTTGTTCGTAGGGGCCGAAGGGTCCGTTGGTGGATTTGAGGACGTACTGGCCGTTGGCGGGTCGGGTGAGCCAGATGTAGTAGGCGCCGTTTCGTTTGTAGAAGCGGGCGCCTTCCAGGGTGCCGATGTTCGTGGGGGTTTGGTAGACCTGCTGGTTGCGGACCTGGGTGCGGCCGTCGGCGGAGAGTTGGGCGACGCTGATGCGGCCGTTGCCGTAGGCGACGTACATGGTGTCGTCGTCGTCGATGAGCATCCCGGCGTCGTAGTAGCAGTTCGGGATGGTGGTGTGTTTGTTCCAGGTGCCGTCCACGGCGGTGGCGGTGTAGATGTGGGTCTGGGCGAAGTCGATACACCCGGCCCAGTAGAACGTCCGATTCGACGGCCGGTAGTTCAGGGTCGAGGCCCAGATCCCGTCGACGTAGGCCTGCGCGTTGCCGGGTAGATCGTATTTGGTGCCGAAGTCCAGCCGGGGCACCGAGTGCCCGGCGAACTCCCAGTTCACCAGATCGTAGGAACGCAGGACGGGCGCACCCGGGGAGTAGTGCATGGTGGAGGCCGACATGTAGTACACGTCCCCGACCCGGATGATGTCCACATCCGCGAAGTCCTGCCACACCACCGGATTCGTGAAACTCCCCGACGGCGGCGGGGTCGTGGGCGGTGGGGTGGTCGGTGGCGGGGTGGTGGGGTTGGGCGGGGGAGTCGTCGGGTTGGTCGTGCCGGTGCAGGTGACGCCGTTGAGGGCGAAGCTGGTGGGTACCGGGTTCGACGAGGTCCAGGTGCCGTTGAAGCCGAAGTTGGCGCTGCCTCCGCTGGCCAGGTCGCGGTTCCAGTCGGCACCGGTGACGGTGACCTGGGTCCCGGACTGCGTCGCGGTGCCGTTCCACAGTTGACCGACCGTCTGCCCGGCCGCGAAGGACCAGGTCAGTCGCCAACCGTTGACCGGGTCGCCGAGATTGTCCACGATGACGTTGGCGCCGAAGCCACCCTGCCACTGGTTGGTGACGGTGTAGGTGACCCGGCAGGCGACCGCCGCCTGGGCGGAGACAGCGGTGACGGCGCCGGCGGCACTGACGGCGAGCGCCAGGCTCGACGCGAGCCAGAGCCGCAGTCGCGAACGTCTTCTCATCGGATTCCTTCCACTAGCGGAAAGCCGGCCCGGTGCCCGGTCGTGACGGCGTGCCGGGAGGCTGGGCCGTCAGCTGGTGACCGGTGACCGCGTTGCCGAGGGGGTGCTCGGCGGCGTCGACGGGTGAACCCGGACGTTCTCACCGTGGTCGATGCCGTCTGAGTCAGGACGGCCGAAACCCGAGGGATAGCGGCGCCTGCGGACCGGAGCCTGCCCGGGGCTCCTTGGCGCCGAGCATATCTGTTATCGTTAACATAGACAATCATCAAGTGTGATCATCTCGTGTCGGCGTCTTGGCCAGGCGTTTTTCGGTCAACGGGCGGGCGGGGCGGCGGTGCTGTCCCGGGCGACGAGGGTGGTGGACAACTCGATGCGGGTGGTGGCGAGCCGCTCGTCGGCAGCCAGGGCCAGAACCATGGTGGCAGCGGTTTCCCCCATCTCCCGCAACGGCTGCCGCACGGTCGTCATCGGCGGTCCGCACCAGCTCGTGGCCGGGATGTCGTCGAAGCCGACCACGCTGAGGTCCTGCGGGATCCGGATACCGGCCTGCCGGGCCGTCTCGTAGACACCGAGCGCCTGCAGGTCGTTGCCGCACAGGATCGCCGTCGGTGGCTCGGGCAGGCGGAGCAACTCCCGGCCGAGGTGCAGCCCGTCGTCGAAGGAGAAGTACGGCCCGGTACGCACCAGCCGTGGATCCAGCCCGCAGCCGGCGGCGTCCAGGGCGGCCCGGGCACCGTCCAGGCGGGCCTTGGCACACAACCGCTCCGTCGGCCCGGTGAGTACGGCGACCCGTCGGTGCCCGAGTGCGTGCACGTGCCGGGCGGCGTCGAAGGCGCCGCTCCAGTTGGTCGCTGCCACCGAGGGCACGGTGTGCAGCGGCGGTTCACCCGTCGGATCCAACGCCACCAGCGGGATCCCGCTCGCGGCGAGCAGGGCGTGCTGCTCGGAGGTGAAGCCGAGGTGGACCACGATCACCCCGGTCGGGCGTCGGACCAACAGGTCGTGTGCCCAGTACCTGCCCTCGGAGACCTGCCGGCGGGCGTCGGTGAAGCCGACGGTGAGCCGGTGCCCACCCACGACCCGCTCCACCCCGTGCATGATCGCCACCGCGAGGTTGCTCTGCATGCCGTAGAAGACCACCTCCACGGTGGCACTCGGCGTGACCGTGCCGGGCCGGCGGTACCCGTGTTCCCGCAGCACCGCCTCGACCCGGGCGCGGGTCTGTGCGGCCACCCCGGAGCGCCCGTTGAGCACCTTCGACACCGTCGGCGGGGAGACGTCCGCCAGCCGGCCGATCATGGTCAGCGTCATCTCTCCCCGCCGCCACCCGCGCGGCTGCGCCTCCGGCGCCGGCCGGACGAACGGTTCGGGCCCCACCCTGGGCGTCGGCACCCGATCGGGCTGCGTCCGGACCCGGGTCCGTGGCTGCCGGCTCGCCGCGTCGAGCAGTCGGGCGCGCACCGTCTCGGCCCGTTCGCGCGCGTGTGGACCCGCCGGCACCGTCTCGGTCAGGTAGCGCCGCCGCCTGCTCGACGGGTCGATCCCGGCGTACACCCGTACCCGCAGCGAACCGCTGGGCAGCTCTTCGATCTCGCCACGGGCCCGCCGGCCGGGCCTGGAGCCAGTTGGCATGGAGTCATCGTATCGACAATCGCAGTTTCTTTGCGCCGGGTGGCGCCCGGCCTCACGGGCCGCAGTAGAGCAACCTGTTCGGGGTGCCGCCGGGCACGCCGGAGACCACATTGGTGGTCGCCCGGCCGGTCAGGTAGCTGGCCACCTGCGCCGGGGTCCAGGTCGGATTGTCCGACAGGGCCAGCGCGGCACAGCCCGCCACGTGGGCCGAGGCCGTCGAGCCGCCGCTGATCGTGGCGACCGCGGTGTCGCCGGTGTGCCAGGTGGAGACGATGTTCGCGCCGGGGGCGAACAGGTCGATGCAGCTGCCGTAGTTGCCACTGGACAGCCGGGCGTCGGTGGCCGAGGTGCCCACCACGGTCAGCGCGCCGGGCACCCGCCCCGGTGAGAAGTTGCAGGCGTTGCCGCCGGAACTGCCGCCGGTGGTGACGTAGGTGATCCCCCGGTTGAGCGAGTTGGTCACCGCCGCGTCCAGCGCCGTACTGGCCGGTCCGCCGATGGCCAACTCCACCACGGCGGGTCGGACGGCGTTGGCGGTGATCCAGTCGATGCCGGCGATCACCGTGGCGGTGGTGCCGCTGCCGGTGCAGTTGAGCACCCGTACCGGATGGATCCGCACGTCCTTGGCCACCCCGTGGGCGGTGCCGCCGATGGTGCCGGCGAGGTGGGTGCCGTGACCGTTGCAGTCGGCCGCCGGCAGCGCCCCGTCGACCAGGTCGATGCCGCCGCTTACCTGGTTGCCGCCGAAGTCGACGTGGGTGGCCCGGACCCCGGTGTCGACGAGGTACACGTGCACGTTGGGCGCGGTGTTCGGGTACGCGTACTGGCCGTCCAGGGGCAGGTACCGCTGGTCGATGCGGTCCAGCCCCCAGGACGGCGGGTTGGGCTGCACGCCCGGGGCGAGCAGGGCCGTACGCTGGTTCTGCTCGACCGCGGCCACCGCCGGGTCGGCGGCCAGCCGACGGGCGGCCCGCTCCGGCAGGCGTACCTCGAAGCCTTTCAGGGCGTTGCGCCAGACGTGGCCGACGGTGCCCCCGTAGCGGGCCCGCAGCCGGTCGGCGACCCGGGTGACCTCGGTGTCGGCCGCACCGGCCGACGCGCTCGCCGGGGTGTCGCGCAGCCGGACGAGGTAGCTGCCGGCGACGGCGTCGGCGGTGTCGGCGTGGCCGATGGTGCCCTCGGCGGCGCTCGCGGCGGCGGCCGGCAGCAGTGCGCCGCCGAGCGTGCCGGCCAGGGCGAGCGCGAGCAGCCGGACCCGCAGAGGTGAACTGGTCATCGTTTCTCCTCACCGGGGGGGGTGGCCCCGGGCGGGACCGCCTCGGGGTCGGTGGGACGACGGTGCCGATCTCCAGGAGGGGCCAGCGGGCGTGGCGGGGCCGTTCCGGCTGGCGGTCGGCCCGGTTGTGGCCGCGCCGACCGCCCACAGTGTACTCAACGGCAGTGACCCAGATAGATGTCCGTTTTACTGGAAGCTCAGTCGGGCCAGGGGTTCGACCAGTTCGCGTTCCTCGTACGACAGGTGGGAGAGCAGGGTGTCGGTCAGCAGGTCGACCGCCGCGCGCAGGCCCTTCAGGTCGCCGTCGCCGCTGACCAGCGCCACCAGGGCCCGGTCGAGGCCCTCGATGACGCCGTGGATGGCGTGGTGCTCCTCCTCCAGCCGTCGGGTGACCGGCTCCAGCCGCGGATCGGCGCGACGCAGGTGCGGCAGCATGGTGGCGTCTTCGAGGGTGTGGTGGGTGGTGACGACCCGGCAGTACGACTCGCAGTAGGTGCCGAGGGTCCAGTTGTTCTGCCGCATCGTCATCTGGTTGATGTGCGAGCGGGCCGCCGCCACCCCGACGGTGCCCGCCTCGACCTGGTCGACGAGGTCGCGCACCTGGTCGAGCTCCCGCCGGAGGTGGTCGTGCACGTCGACCAGGTGCTGGCCCTGGGCCTGCTCGCGGGCGGAGTACACGTGACCCGCCGGTGGCGGCGGCCCGCTCGGGCGGGTGCTCTCGTCCCAGACGGTCGTGTCGCTGTGCCGCCGGCCGTCGTCGGGCGTCGGCGTCACCCCGAGGCCGGGGATCTCCCGCGCCACCGCCGCCGGCTGACCTGCGGTCACGGCCGTGCCGCGGTCCTGCTCGCCCGGCCCGTCCGTCCCGGGCCCGGCCGCGACGGTCCCGGTCCGGCCCGCGTCGACCAGTTCCCGGACCTGGGGTACGACCTCCAGCCCGAACCGTTGGATGTCGGTCGGGTCGTCGCTGCCCAGGATGAAGGTGCCGATCCCGTGGGTCAGGGTCAGCTCGGCCAGCTGCTCGGCCCAGTCCCCGGGGCTGCCGGTGATGGCCTGACCGCCGTTGTCGTTCCCGTCGTGGCCGAAGCTGCCGTTGATGTTGAGCAGGCGACGCACGTCGGCGGGGCGGCGGCCGGCGCGCTCGGCCGACTCGTCGATGATCCCGTTCAGCTCGGGCAGCTGCTCGACCCTGAGGTAGCCGAGGCTGGGCAGCCAACCGTCGGCGAGCCGGCCGACCAGCCGGAGCATCCTCGGCTTGTACGCCCCGACCCAGAGGCCGATGTCGTGGGCGGCGGCCGGGCCGACCTTGGCCCCGGTGACCCGGTAGTGGCTGCCCTCGACCTTCACGCTGCGCCCGGAGCGCCCCCAGATCCCGTGGATGACCCGGATCGCCTCCTCCAGCGCCTGCACCGCCTCGGCGGGGGTGCGCTGCGGGCCGCCGTTGGCCACGATCGCCTCCCAGAAGGCCCCGGCGCCCAGGCCCAGCTCGACCCGGCCCCCGCTGAGCAGGTCGAGGCTGGCCGCCGCGCGGGCGAGCACGGCCGGCGGGCGCAGCGGCAGGTTGGCCACGTTGGGCGAGACCCGGACCCGCTCGGTGCTCGTCGCGACCACCGACAGCAGCGTCCAGGCGTCCAGGAACGCCGGCTGGTAGGGGTGGTCCTGTACGGTGACCAGGTCCAGTCCGACCTGCTCGGTGAGCTGGGCGAGGGCGACGACCTCGTCGGCGCGGTCGGCGCGCGGGGTGAGGAACGTTCCGAACTGCAGCTCATGCCCGTAGTCGGTCACGGGGGGTACCTCCGAGACTTGGTTGACGAATCAACCATAGCCGGTCGGTCAGAAGAGGGTCGGCGGCTCGACCGGCACCGGGTCGGGCAGGGCGGCCAGCTCGGGCACCCGGGCGCGTACCTCGTCGTGGAAGCGGCGGGCCAGTACCGGCGCGTCCGCGTTGTCCGGGGTGTGCACGAACACGGTGGGGCTGCGGCCCTCGCGCAGCCACCCGGCCGCCACCCCGACCCAGTGCTGCCAGCCCTCGACCGTCCGCGCGGTGTCGTCGCGCCCCAGGTACCGCACGATCGGCCGGTCGGTCAACGCCACCGACCGGCGTGGCATCCGGGGCTTCTTCGTCCAGGCGTCACGTTCGGCGTCGCTGGTCGGCGGGGAGGCGAAGAAGGCGGTGGTGTCGAACGGAACCCACTCGGCGCCGGCGACCGCGAGCGCCTCCTCCAGCAGCCGCGCCGCGTCGGGGTCGGTGAAGAAGGCCGGATGGCGCACCTCCACGGCGTACCGGTAGTCGCGGGGCACCCGCCGCAGGAACCGGGCCAGCACCGGCACGTCGTCGGGGCCGAACGAGCCCGGCACCTGGATCCAGAGCGCCCCGGTGCGCTCACCGAGCGGCTCGATCGCGGCCAGGAAGATCCGCAACTCCTCGTCGACGGCACCGAGACGACGCTCGTGCGTGACCACCTTCGGCAGCTTGAGCACGAACCGGAAGTCGGGCCCGGTCTGGTGCGCCCACGACTCGACCGTCTGTCGGGTCGGGGTGGCGTAGAAGGTGGTGTTGCCCTCGACGGCGGTGCACCAGCCGGCGTAGTCCCGCAGGCGTTCCTGCGCCGGCAACGCGTGCCCCGGCCAGGCCTTGTGCGTCCACATCGCGCACCCCACCCGAAGCCGCATCCGCCGCCACCCCTCACTACCGGTTGGCCGTCACGGTACGACAGAGCCACGACGTACGACCGAACGGGCGGCCCTGACCGGCGGATCGGCTGCGGGACGAGCGGTCCTTTTGCCAGCGTGATCGCCGGCCGGATCGATGCTTCCCGACACGGCCCGACGTGGCGGAACGGAAGGCCCCAGAACAGGAAACAAACAGTCCTGTCAGTGGTCGGGGCGACGTGACACGGTCGTGCGGACCGCCTCGACCTTCAGGGGCGACTGACCAATCTGGGAGTTCCCCGCAATGTCCATGCCTGACCAGCCCCCGCACGCCCCGATGCCCGCCCAGGGCTGGACGCCGCAACCGGTGCCGCCGGCCCCCCGACGCAAGGGCTGGGTCGTGCCGACCCTGGTCGGGGTGGCGGCCGTCGTGGTCCTGTGCTGCGGTGGCGGAATCGCCATGGTGGCCTCCGGCGGGAGTGACACCGACACCACCAATGCCGCCGCTCCCGTTCCGGAAGCGTCGAAGCAGAATGCCGATGCTCGCGCGGCGGCTCCGGAAGAGAAACCCAAGAAGGACGAACCCGTCGAGAAGAAGCCGGTCGAGGAGGACAAGCCAAAGACCTACGGCGTCGGAGATCCGGTACGCGGTGGCGACTTCCAGTTCACCGTGCACGGCATGAAGTGCGGTCTCGCCCAGGTCGGCAACGAATTCCTCAACAAGAAGGCCCAGGGCTCCTTCTGTCGGGTCGCCGTCACGGCGAAGAACGTGACCAAGAAGGCGCAGATGTTCCACGCGGACAACGTGCTGCGGGCCGAGGATGCCGACAAGCGGGAGTACAAGCCGGACGGCGTGGCCGCCATGTACGGCAACGACGACGCGCAGGGCTTCCTCAGCGAGATCAACCCTGGTAACGCGGTGCGCGCGAACGTCTTCTTCGACGTGCCGAAGGGCGTCAAACTGAAGAAGATCATCTTTGACGCGGGCCTGTTCACCTTCGCCGAGGACGCCGTCGTCACACTCTGACCAGAGCCGATGGAAGGGTGCTGTCTGCTTCACGTGGAGCAAGCAGCACCCTTCTTCGGTAGCGAGACGCTTTCACTCGCCACGCACCTGAAAGCGTGCCACCGGTTACGCGTCGGTGTCGTACCGGGGTGTGAGGCTGCGGGTGTGGCGACGTTCGTTCTGATCCATGGCGGCGGGGGCAGCGCCTGGGACTGGCATCTGGTGGTTCCGGAGTTGTCCGGTCGAGGTCACGACGTGGTGGTGCCGGAGCTGCCGATCGGGGACAGGTCGGCCGGCTTCACCGAGTTCCGCCAGACCGTCGTGGACGCGGTCGGTGACCGGAGAGACCTCGTGGTGGTGGGCCATTCGTACGGTGCCCTCACCGCGCCGCTGGTCGCCGAGAGGTTGCCGGTGCGGCTGATCGTCCTGCTGACACCGATGATCCCGAAGCCCGGTGAGCGTCCCGGCCAGTGGTGGGACGACACCGGACACCGTGGCCCGGAGGGACTGAGCGAGGAGCAGCAGTTCTACCAGGGCGTGCCGGCCGAGATCGTCGCGGCGGCTGCGGCGCACAACCGGGAGCAGGTCAGTGCCGAGTGGGACGAGCCGTGGCCGCTGGAGGCCTGGCCGGCCGTGCCGACCAGAGTGCTGATCGCCCGCGAGGACCGGTTCTTCCCGGTGGACTTCCAGCGCCGAGTGGCCGCCGATCGGCTCGGCATCGTCCCGGACGAGATGGACGGTTGCCACGCGGTGGCGCTCAGCCACCCGAAACAACTCGCCGACCGGCTGATCGCCTATCTATCCTGCTGACGACGCCGGCTGCTCGATCTCGTGCGATGCCGCGCCGGTTGACGGTTGGGTCGTGCTGACCACGAAACCGGGGTCGCGTGGCACAGTAGACGTACATCGATGCCTGAGATATGTGGCGTGGGCAGTGGTGGCTGTTCGGAGGTGTGATGACCTATCGGTTCGTGGCGGAGCGACATGACTACTCCGACCTGGCCAGCGGGGCGGTGCTGCGTTCGGCACCGGGCCATCCGGCCTTTCCTGTCCGCCTCGCCTCGGAGGTGTTCCTCCGCGCGTGGCACGCTCTGGGGCAGTCCCGGCCGCTGACCGTGTGGGATCCCTGCTGTGGTGGCGGCTATCTGCTCACCGTGCTGGGCCTGCTGCATCGGGACAAGATCGCGGCAGTTGTCGCCTCGGACATCGCCGATGGCCCGCTCCGGCTCGCCCGAGCGAACCTGGCTCTCCTGTCCGCCGAGGGAATGCGGAGGCGGACCGCCGAGCTGGAGGACCTGGCTCGCCGGTTCGGCCGGCCCTCCTACCGGGAATCCGCCGAGGCTTCTCGACGCCTGCAGGCACTGCTCGCCCAGGGGGGCGGCGACCTTCCCCATGTGGTCGGAGCGGCCGACGCCCTCGACCAGCAGCAGGTGTCCGCTCTGTTGACCGCGTCACCACCGCCGGGGCTCGTGTTGACCGACCTGCCGTACGGCGAGCAGACCTCGTGGCGGGGCGCACCTCAGGAGGCGGGCCTTTCCGGCCTGCTGGGGACGCTCGGGTCGGTGCTCCCCGCCGACACCATGGTCGCGTTGACGACACGGGGACGCCGCGTCGGGCTCCCCGCGGGTGTCCGTGCCACGGCACGGTTCAAGATCGGAACGCGGGCGACGGTGCTGGTTCGGGCCAGGGCCCTGCAACCAGCGGTGGCCGGCGCCTCCGCACCGTAGCGTCGATGCGTGCTGTGAGTGAGGTTCGGGTGTACCGTCCGCAGTGGCGGTTGGTCGCTCGAAGGCCAGTATCGACGCTGGCCAGCCCACTACCAGGGAGCCTCGCTGATGCCTCGTCGCCCGATACCTGTGGACCCGTCGATCGGTGATCGCATCCGGGCTCGACGTGAGCTGCGTGGGTGGAGCGTCCGGCATGCCGCCGGTCGGGCCGGCATCTCGCACACGTCCTGGTTGCGGATCGAGCGGGGACAGCAGCGCACCGACCGGTACATGGTGGTGGATCTCGCGGCTGCGCTGGAGTGTTCGGTAGTCGATCTGACCGGGCAGCCGTACACACCGGCTGATCGGCAGCTCGACGCCGCCCGGATCGACGCGGAGCGGGTGTGGCGGATCATGATGGACACGCCGCTGACCGTTCGGCGCGCGGTGCCGGTCACCGTCGACCAGGTGCACCGGGAGGCCGCGCTGGTGCGCGACCTGTACGGCCGGTGCGACTACGCGGGCGCGCTGCGCCGGCTGGTGGATCTGGTGCCGGCGATGCACGCTCTGGCCGACCGGCGGACTGCGTTGCGGGAGATGGTGCCGGTCTACGGGGTGGCGATGGGTTCCCTGCTGAACGTCAGCTATCCGGCCCATGCCTGGCTGGCGGCGGAGCGTTGTGCCGAGGCTGCGGCCCTGCTCGACGATCCGGTGGCGGCAGGGGTGGCGGCGGCCAACCGGGCCCGGGTGTCGGCCTACTCCGGGGCGTACGGGCCGGCGCGGGCGTGGTGTGACGCGGCTGGTGCTGACCTGGCCGGCAGCGGGGCGGATGGCGCGCTGGCGGTGCTCGGGTTCCTGCATCTGGCACGGGCGCATCATCTCGCCGGCCTGCGGAACCAGGTCGAAGCCGAGGATCACCTCATCGAGGCGGCGCGGATCGCGGCCCATACCGGCGAGACCGATGGTTGGGATCTCGCCTGGGGTCCCCGGAACGTGGCGTTGTGGCGGATGGCGTTCCAGCTCGACACCGGTCGCCCGGAGTTGGCGATGCGGACGGCCACCGGTGTCGCGGTGGCCGGGTTGCCGGCCGTACGGCAGGTGTACTTCTGGCTCGACCAGAGCAGGGCCGCCGACGCCCTCGGTCGGGACCGGGACGCGGTGCGAATGCTGCTGGCGGCCGAACGGGTGGGCCCGCAGCACGCCCGGTCGTCGACGTCGGCTCGGGAGACGGTGCGCTCGTTGCTGCGCCGGGGCGCGACCTCACCGGAGTTGCGGGGTCTCTGCGAACGCATGAGTCTTGCCACTCCGTAGTCGTCTGATGATGGTGCGTAAGTGTTCCGTTGACTGCCTGTGCCTTCCGTAGCGTCTCGATCACGGTGCGACGGTGTGAGTGGCTGCCGTCGCGCCCCTGAGCTGGCGCGGCAGTGACGGTCCTTCCACAAGCACGCCGCCGCGCCCCCTTCGAGCGGGAGTGGCAATGGGTGACGAGAAATCGGAACAGAGTCTTGGTGAGCGGGTGCAGGCGGCTGAGCACGAGGCGGCCCGCCAGCGGATTCTGGATCTGGCGGAGGCGGAGCGGATTCCGGTCGAGGAGACCACCCGGGTGGTCCCGGACCGGCGCAGGCGGCGTGGTCGTGAGTGAGTTGCCGGTGGGGCGTCGGGTGGCGTACTGGCGGGCTCGGCGCAGGTTGTCGCAGCAGGTGTTCGCCGATCGGCTCGGGAAGTCGAAGAGTTGGGTGGACAAGGTCGAGCGTGGGGTCCGGGCCCTGGACAGGGTCTCCACGCTCCAGGACGTCGCCGCCGTGTTGCGCATCGACACCGCAGTGCTGCTCGGCTGCGATGCCCGCCCCGTCGAGGTGACCACTCGGGCCGAGGAGTTGGAAGGTGTCCGGTCGGCCCTGTCCCGGTACGAGATCCCCCTCGGTCGGCCGCCGGGGGCTCGGCCGGTGCTGCCGGCCGATCGGATGGCCCGGCAGGTCGCGCACGCCTGGACGACGTTCCAGTACGCCCGGTACCGGCACCTGCTCGGTCTGCTGCCCGGCCTGTTGACCGATGCCCATCACTGTCACGCCGCCGATTCCGCTGGTGGGCGGGTCCCGTTGGTGCAGGTCTACCGGGTCACCGCCGCTGTTCTGGTCAAGCTCGGGGAGCCGGATCTGGCCTGGTTGGCCGCCGACCGGGCGATGACGGTCGCCACCGGCGACCGGACCCTCGTCGCGGCTGCCGCGGTGCAGCTCGGGCAGGTGTTACGCGCTGCCGGGCGGGTGCGGGTGGCGAAGTCGGCGATGCTGGCCGCCGCGTACCGTGTTGCTCCGCCGGAGCACGGTGACGGCCCGCACCTGTCTCTCTGCGGCACCCTGTTGGTGCAGGCGGCCCTGGCCGCCGCCTCCGACGGCGACGACAGCACGACAGCGGACCTCCTGGACGAGGCCGCCGCCCTGGCCGCGCAGGTGGGTGACGGCCTCGACCATCACCGGACCGGGTTCGGGCCGACCGCCGTCGCGCTGGCCCGCACCACCGCAGCCGTGGACCTCGGCGACGCCGGGCAGGCCATCGCCTGGCACGACAGCGGTATCCGCCGCGACGGCTGGCGGTGGCTGCCCACCGAACACCGCGCCGCGCACCTGATCGACACCGCCCGCGCCCATCTGCACACCAACGACCCATATGCCGCCGGCCGCATCCTCGCCGAGGCGGACCGGACCGCACCCGCCGAGGTGCGCCACCGACCCGCCGGCCGCGACCTGCTCGCCCGCATCGCCCACGAACCCGACGTGCCGGCCACCATCACCCACCTCGCGACCCGCCTCGGCATCGGCTGATGACCGGCCCGAACCTGTCTCTGGCCCAGATCCACAACCGACTGATCCTCACCGCCCGCCAGATCCTCCGACAACACGAGCCGGAGCCGGACGGACGCTGCCCCACCTGCCGTAGCACCGGTTGCCGGATCGCCGACGCCGCCCGCGACGTCATCCGGACGGTCAGCCAGGTCCGCCTCTGGCGCGTCGGCACCGCGCCGACCACAGGCGACCCGGACAACCGGCAGCAGCAGGAGTGAGACCTGGCCGCGTGTCCTGACCAGGTCAGGCCTCGTCCTCGTCCGGGTCGAAGAGTTCGATGACGGCGTCCTCGACGGCCTTTGCCGACACCGGGGTGACCACCTGGCCGCTGATGGAGCTGCCGGCCCAGCCCCGGCCGGTGAGCAGTGAGGAGGGCAGCCGGTAGTAGTCACAGCCGGCCTGGGCGACGGTCCGGTTGGCGCTCTTGACGTTCTGCTGGTTGGGCAGGATGTGCGGGATGCCCTTGGTGCTGATGTACATGAAGTCCTTCGGCATGTACAGGGTCACGTTGTCGACGCCGGCGGTAGCCAGCCGGCCGGCCAGGTTGGCGACGTCGTGTCCGGTGTGGCAGACGAGGAACCACAGCACCCGGCCGCTCAGCCCGGCGGGGGTGAACTTGGCGATCATGTCGCTCACCAGCTCGTCCAGCCAGCGCCCGCCGATCCAGGGCGCGCGCTGGTTGTTGCGCGGGTCGGTGTCGTAGCCGGAGTGGGCCAGCACGAACACCGGCTCGCTGGCGGCCAGCGGCGCGGCGAGCGGGGTCTGCATCTGCTTGATCGACGAGTTGAGCACCTGGTCACCGAGTTTGTCGGCGACCGCCTTGTTGACCTTGAAGTGATCGAGGTCAGCCTGGAACTCGGGGCTGATCTGCTCGCTGGTCTCGATGATCCAGAGCACGCGCGTCTCCTGTCGACTGGTGATGCCGGCCCTCAGGATGTGGCACCACAGCCGCTGCGGGCACCGCACTGTCGACTACCGAACAGACGCCCCCTCTCATCGGCCCGCGTTGATCATGAAGTTATGACCGTGCACACCGGCGTGTCGCGGCAATAACTTCATGATCAACGGGGTGGGCGGGGGTGGGCGGGGGCGGGGGGTCAGTGCTCTTGGTAGGTGGCCAGGTCGAAGTCGGCGTAGCCGCCGTCGCCGCCGAGGTCCTGCACCCACAGGCCGAGGAACGCCCCGGTGAACCCCCACGCCGCCGGCTCGCCGTCGATGACCAGCGCGGCGTGCTCGTCGGAGAGGATGGTGGCGTCCAACTCCACCGGCACCTGCCGCCAGCCGGCACCGAGGTCGTAGTCGAAGCGCACCACCGGGCCGTCGAAGGTCGCCCGCAGACCGACCCGGTCGGCCCGGTCGGTGTCCACGGACATCTCCGGGTACGCGGTGCGCCGCCCGCTGTCGCAGCTGAGCAGGTTGAGCACCACCCGGCCGTCGTCGTCCCGGGTCAGGTAGAGGTGATGCCAGTTCAGGGTGTTGTAGTAGGCGGTGATCCCGGCCAGCTGGCGGTGGTCGACCGGGTCGAACTCGACAACGGTCTCCAGTGAGCAGTGCGTCGCGCCGACCCGCCGGGCGACCAGGCTGGGGGTCCGCCGACCCACCGGTGACTGCCCACCGTGGATCCGCAGGTACGACGGGCGGCTGCGCAGGTCGAGCCAGTCCTCGCTGGCCGGCCGGCGCAGCGTCGACCAGCTCGGTGCCAACCGCGGGTCGTCGAAGTGGTCGGTGGCGGGCTCGGCCGGCCACGGGTGTGCCGGCAGGTCCGGTGCGGTGACCTCGTCGGCCGGCACGCCACCGGGGATGCGGGGCCAGTCACCGGCCGGCCACTCGACCCGCTGGATCGCGGTCTCCCGGCCCAGCACGCAGTTGCCCAGCGGCGTGTAGGGGCGTCCGACCAGGTGCGCGAGGTACCACTCGCCGCGCGGGGTCTGGACCAGGCTGCCGTGTCCGGCCTTCTGCAACCGCAGTTCCGGGCGCCCCGCCGAGGTCAACAGCGGCCCGTCCGGGTCCACCTCGTACGGCCCGAACAGCTCGCGGGAACGCGCCACCGTCACCTGGTGCTCCCAGCTGGTGCCCCCCTCGGCGGTGACCAGCCAGTACCACCCCTCGTGGCGGTACAGGTGGGGGCCCTCGGTGAGCCCGACCGGGGTGCCGGTGAACAGCAGCCGGGGCCGGCCGACCAGCCTGCGCGAGGCCCGGTCGTACTGCTGGATCTCGATGCCGCCGAAGCGGTCGCGGCCGGGCCGCCAGTCGGCGCTCATGCTCAGCACCCAGGTGGTGCCGTCGTCGTCGTGGAAGAACGAGGCGTCGAAACCACGCCCGTGCAGCCGTACCGGATCCGACCAGGGCCCGGCGATGTCCCGGGCGGTGACCAGGAAGTTCTGCGGGTCCCAGTAGCCGCTGGCGAAGCTGGCCACGTCGCTGTAGACGAGGAAGAACTCCCCGTCGTGCCAGGTCAGGTCCGGGGCCCAGACGCCGTTGGAGTCACCGCAGCCGCGCAGGTCGAGCAGGCGGCGTTCGGTGATGATCCCGCCCAGGGCACGCCAGTGCACCAGGTCGCGGGAGTGGTGCACCCGGACGCCCGGATACCACTCGAAGGTGGAGGTGGCCAGGTAGTAGTCGTCGTCGACCCGCAGGATCGACGGGTCCGGATGGAACCCGGCGAGGACGGGGTTGCGGATCGACCGGGTAGTGGTCGCCACGTCAGCGGTCTCGGTCGACACGTCGGCTCCTCTGCGGAAGGCTCTCGGCTCTCGGCAAACTTCCGGCCTCATGGGCCGGCAGATTCGGAAGTACCGACCACGTTAGCCGGTTGTGTCGGCATAGGACAGACCCCTTGACCCGGACTGAAACGACGTCGTAGCGTGCCGGCCATCGATCGGTAATTCCGCACAGACACCGAAAGTTCCGGAGCCAGAACTTCGAATAACCGTCGACCCGTCGGCGTGCCCGTACCCGTCAGTTCCCGAAGGGATGATCATGACCGCCCCTCTCTCCCGTAGATCCTTGCTCGGCCTCGTCGGCGCCGGTGCTGGCGCGTACCTGCTCGGCGGTTGTAGCGGTGACGACTCCAGCGACGACCCGGACGCCCCGCAGACCATCAACTGGTGGCACATCCAGAACACCGAGCCGATGCTGCCGGTGTGGGCGGCCATGGCCGAGGAGTACAGGGGCGCCCACTCCAACGTCACCATCGAGATCCAGCCGCTGGAGAACGAGGCCTTCAAGGCCAAGCTGACCACCGCCACCCAGGCCGGCTCCCCGCCCGACCTCTTCCAGTCCTGGGGCGGGGGAGTGCTCAAGCAGCAGCTGGACGCGGGCCTGGTCAAGGACCTCACCGACGACGTGAAGCCCTGGGTCGACGGTCTCCTGCCGGCCTCCCTGCAGCCGTACACCATCGACGGCAGGATCTACGGCATCCCGTTCGACGTCGGAATGGTCGGTTTCTGGTACAACAAGGATCTTTTCTCGCAGGCCGGGATCACCGAGACGCCCACCACCTGGGCCGGCGTCCTGGACACCGTCCGCAAGCTCAAGGCGGCCGGGACCGTGCCGATCGCCCTGGCCGGCAAGGACAAGTGGCCGGTGCACAACTACTGGGCGTACCTGGCCATGCGCATCGGTGGGCTGGGCGCGCTGCAGCAGGCCGCCAAGGACGGCAACTTCGACACCCCCGACTTCGTCGCCGCCGGTGAACGCCTCAAGGAGCTGGCCGACCTGCAGCCCTTCCAGCCGGGCTTCCTCGGTGCCGAGTACGGCTCACCGGACGGCCAGGCCGCCATCATGGGCAACGGCGGCGCGGCCATGGAACTCATGGGCCAGTGGGCCCCGTCGATGCAGGCGTCCAGCTCCACCAGCAAGAAGGGGATCGGCGACAAGCTCGGCTTCTTCACCTTCCCCACCGTCGAGGGCGGCAAGGGCAACGCCACCGACGCCTTCGGCGGCGGCAACGGCTTCGCCGTCGGCAAGGACGCCCCCGCCGCCACCATCGACTTCCTCAAGTTCCTGCTCACCGCGGACAACCAGCGCACGTCCGCCAAGACCGGGGCGGTGCTGCCGACGGTGAAGGAGGCCGTCGACGCCGTCACCGACGCCAACAACAAGACCGTCGCGGAGACCCTGGCCAGCGCCACCGGCTTCCAGCTCTACCTCGACCAGGCGTACCCGCCGGCCGTCGGCCAGCAGGTCAACGACAGCGTCGCCGAACTGGTCGCCGGCTCCAAGACGCCCGCGCAGATCGTCAAGGACATCACCCAGGTGGCGAAGAGCCAGTAGCGATGCCCAGCCACCACCGACCCCCAGCCGGCCGCGCGACCCGAGTGGAGCAGGAATGACCACATCCTCGACCATGTCGGGTCCGCGGCCCGGCGGCCCGGAAGCCGCACCCGCGGCGTCGGGCCCGGCCACGCGCGGCGGCCGGCCCCGGGCGGGCCGTCGCCTCACCCTCGCGGTGTTCCTGGCCCCGGCCCTGCTGCTGTTCCTGCTGCTGGTCGTCGCCCCGATCGTGGTGGCCAGCTACGCCAGCCTGTTCAAGTGGAACGGCTTCGGCCTGCCGGAGAACTTCGTCGGGCTGGACAACTACACCCGAGCCTTCGCCGACCCGGTCTTCCGCGGCGACCTGGTCCACGGCGCCATCCTGATCGTGCTCTCCCTGGTGGTCCAGCTGCCCTTCGCGATGGCCCTGGCCATGCTGCTCAACCAGCCGCTGCGCGGCCGGGCGATCTACCGGGTGATCTTCTTCGCCCCGTACGTGCTCTCCGAGGTGACCACCGCGGTCCTGTTCAACCTGGTGTTCAGCCCGAACCGGGGCATGGGGGACGCGATCTCCCGGTTGCTGGGCGCCGAGGCCGGGGCGATCTTCGCCGACCCGGACACCGTCCTGTTCGGGGTCTTCCTGGTGGTGAGCTGGAAGTACTTCGGCCTCTACATGATTCTCTTCCTGGCCGCCCGGCAGGGCATCCCCAGGGAACTCAACGAGGCCGCCCGCACCGACGGCGCCGGCGCCTGGCAGGCCTTCCGGCACGTCACCCTGCCGCTGCTCGGCCCGACCATCCGGATCGCGGTGTTCCTGTCGGTGATCGGCACCATCCAACTCTTCGACATGGTGTGGGTGCTCACCGGCGGCGGACCGATCCACGCCTCCGAGACCATGGCGGTCACCATGTTCCAGTACGGCTTCCGCCGCTTCGAGGTCGGTTACGCCAGCGCGATCAGCATCATCATGTTCCTGCTGAGCCTCGTCTTCGCCCTCTTCTACCAGCGCCTCGTGCTGCGCCGGGACACCGAGGGCGCGCTCACCACCCAGGGAGGCCCACGATGACCGGCACGACGAACTCCTCAGCGCGTACCCGCCGCCTGGTGCTGCACCTGGTCTGCGTCGCGGTCGGTGCGCTCATCGTCGTACCGGTGTGGTTCGGGGTGATCGGCGGGTTCAAGGACAACGGGCAGCTCTCCACCAACCCGCTCGGGCTGCCCGATCCCTGGACGCCCGGCAACTACACCGACATCCTCACCTCGCAGGTGTTCTACCGCAACCTCTTCAACAGCCTGCTGGTCGCGGTCAGCAGCACCTTCATCGTGGTCGCCACGGCGGCGATGGCGGCCTTCGTCTTCGCCCGCTACGCCTTCCGGGGCAGGGAACTGCTGGTCACGCTCTTCGCCATCGGGTTGATGTTCCCGTTCGCGGTGGCCATCCTGCCGCTGTTCGTCCTGCTGCGCAGCGCCGGCCTGCTGGACAACCCGCTCGGGGTGATCCTGCCCCAGGCGGCCTTCGGGCTGCCGATCACCATCATCATCCTGCGCCAGTTCTTCCGGACCATCCCCGGCGAGGTCGAGGAGGCGGCCACTCTCGACGGCTGTGGACCGTTCGGCTTCTTCTGGCGGATCCTGCTGCCGATGGCCCGCCCCGCGCTGGCCACCGTCTCGGTGCTGGCCATCGTGGCCAGCTGGAACAACTTCATGCTCCCGCTGGTCGTGTTCACCGACCAGAGCTGGTGGACCCTGCCGCTGGGGGTCCAGGCGTTTCAAGGTCAGTACGCCGACGACACCGCCCGGGTGCTCGCCTACGTCGTGCTGTCCATGGTGCCCGCGCTGGCCTTCTA
Source organism: Micromonospora sp. WMMA1923 (assembly GCF_049179195.1). Lineage (NCBI taxonomy): Bacteria > Bacillati > Actinomycetota > Actinomycetes > Micromonosporales > Micromonosporaceae > Micromonospora > Micromonospora sp. WMMA1923. Next base: position 3,017,104 of record NZ_JBMHLZ010000001.1, on the reverse strand, counting down.
CGCTGTCGCGGAACGCCAGCTCATCGGCGGTCTGGCCGGCAGCGTCAAGGGGTGACGTACCGCCGGTCCGGTAGCCTTGCGCGACCGTAGGCCCCAGCCAGAAAGAAAGGGCGGACCGTGGGTTCCGACAACAACCGAAACGTCACCATCGCGATGATCGCGCGCCTGGCCGGCGTTTCCGTGCCCACGGTCTCCCGGGTGATCAACGGTCGCTCCGACGTCGCTCCCGGGACCCGGGAGCGCGTCGAGGACCTGCTGACCACGCACGGGTACCGCCGCCGCTCGCCGGGCCGACGGCCCAGCTCGGCCCTGATCGACCTGGTCTTCAACGACCTGGACAGCCCGTGGGCGGTGGAGATCATCCGGGGGGTGGAGGACGTCGCGCACGCCAGCGGCACCGGCACCGTCGTCTCGGCCATCCACCGGCGTACCTCATCGGCCAAGCAGTGGCTGGACAACATGCGCAACCGGTCCACCGAGGGGGTCATCTTCGTGACCTCGATGGTGGCACCCCCGCTGCAGGCCGAACTGCACCGGCTCAACCTGCCCGTGGTGATGGTCGACCCCGCCGGGGTGAGCCTGCAGGAGAACCCGACCATCGGCGCCACCAACTGGGCCGGCAGCCTGGGCGCCAGCCAGTACCTGCTCGGCCTCGGCCACCGCCGGATCGGCTTCATCGCCGGCCCACCGCAGCTGATGTGCAGCCGGGCCCGGATGGACGGTTACCGGGCCGCCCTCAACGCCGCCGGCATCGCCGTCGACGACGCCCTGATCCGCCCCGGCAACTTCTACCACGAGTCCGGGTACGCCGCCGGCACCCAACTGCTGGGGCTGTCCGACCCGCCCACCGCCATCTTCGCCGCCAGCGACCAGATGGCGCTCGGCGTCTACGAGGCGGTGCGCAAACGCGGGCTGCGGGTGCCCGACGACATCAGCGTGGTCGGCTTCGACGACCTGCCGGAGGTACGGTGGTGCTCGCCGCCACTGACCACGATCCGCCAGCCACTTGCCGAGATGGGCATGCTGGCTGCCCGTACCGTGCTGCGCCTGGCCAACGGCGAGAAGATCGAGAGCCCACGGGTGGAACTCGCCACCGAACTCGTCATCCGCGACAGCGCCGCCCCACCCAAGCAGCCCTGACGTCGCCGTCCACGGTCACCTCCCGGTCCGAGGGTCGTGCCGGGTGGCTAGCGGGTGGCCTCGTCGGGGACGGGGCGCGGATGCCGCAAGGCGACCAGCAGGGCGGTCATCATGCCGGCCACCAGCAGGAACCTCGTCAGGCTGGACAGCACCGTGTCGCCGGTGGAGTGGGCCGGGAAGACGTCCTGCACGAGCCAGCCGACGCCCAGCCCCAGACCGAGGCAGACGTGCATCACGGCCCGCAGGCGCGGCAGGGGTTGCGGGCGACCGAACAGCCGGGGCACCGCGCCACCGCGGCTCCTGACGAGCAGCACGGCGGCGATGGCGAGGTTGCCCACGGCCACCATCACGGCCAGGGTCACTTCCACGGCTCCCATGCGGCCACACGCTATCGCATCGGAGCCCGCGGTCGGGGCGTGCGGACACCGGCCGGCCTGATACAGCCTCCGACCCGGCCGACAATGCGGTCGCCGGGCCGCCTTCGCCGTACTAAGCTGGTCGCCGTGCGGTGCCCGTGACCGACCCGGCGCACCGACCGTGATCCGGTCCGCGCGAGCGGACCGGACGCCCAGCGAGGAGACAGAGCATGGTGACGGGGGACGACGACATCGGCGGGTGAGTGACCTCACCGCAGCCGTACCGGCCAGTGCCGGTACGGCCGGTTCCTGCCGTCGACCTGTCTGCCTGACCGGGGATGCCGGTCGCATCCCCGGCTCTCGTCCCGAGGGTGTTCCCCGATGCCTGAATCCTGTGTCGTCGTCACCAACCTCTCCTTCTCCTGGCCGGATGACACTCCGGTGTTCCAGGAACTCTCCTTCACCGTGCCACCCGGCCGGACCGCCCTGGTCGCGCCGAATGGTGCCGGGAAGACGACCCTGCTGCGGCTGATCGCCGGTGAACTCACCCCGACCACCGGCTCCGTGACGGTCGAGGGTCACCTCGGCTATCTGCCGCAGGACCTGCCGCTGGCCGGCGAGTTGACGGTCGCCCGGGTGCTCGGCGTCGACGCCACCCTCGCGGCCCTGCGCGCCATCGAGGCGGGCGACGCGGCGGAGGAGCACTTCACGGCGATCGGCGACGACTGGAACGTGGCCGAACGCAGCCACGCCGCCCTCGACCGGCTCGGCCTCGGCGCGGTGGACCTGGACCGGCGCCTGCACACCCTCAGCGGTGGTCAGGTGGTCTCCCTCGGGCTGGCGGCGCAACTGCTGGCACACCCGGACGTGCTGTTGCTGGACGAGCCCACCAACAACCTCGACATCGACGCCCGGCAGCGCCTGTACGCGGTGTTGGCGGACTGGTCCGGGTGTCTGCTGCTGGTCAGCCACGACCGGGCGCTGCTGGACCGGATGGACCGCGTCGCCGAGCTGGACCGGGGCGAGCTGCGGCTGTTCGGCGGCAACTTCACCGCGTACCAGGAGGCCACGCAGCTGGCCCGGGAGGCGGCCGAGCGGACGGTGCGCAGCGCCGAGCAGGAGGTCAAGCGGGAGAAGCGGGAGCTGCAACAGGCCCGCGAACGAGCCGACCGGCGGGCCGGGACCGCCGCCCGCAACCTCGGCAACGCCGGCCTGCCCCGCATCGTCGCCGGTGGCCTCAAGCGCAGCGCGCAGGAGTCCGCCGGGCGGGCCCAGCAGGCACACGCCAGCCGGGTCACCGGCGCGCAGGCCCGCCTGGACGAGGCCAGCCGGGCGTTGCGGGAGGACCAGACGCTGACCCTGGACCTGCCGGACACCCAGGTACCCGCCGGCCGGACCGTGGTCGCCGCCGAACACCTGCAGGTACGCCACGGCGGGCGGGCCCTGTTCGCCGACGACGGCGTCGACCTGATGGTTCGGGGCCCGGAACGGATCGCGCTGACCGGACCCAACGGGGTGGGCAAGTCCACCCTGCTGCGTCTGTTGCACGGCGACCTGGCCAGCGAGGGCGGGTCGGTGCGGCGCGGGGACGGTCGGGTCGCGTACCTGTCGCAGCGGCTGGACCTGCTCGATCCTGAGCGGACGGTCGCGCAGAACCTGGCCGACTACGCCCCCGACCGGCCGCCGGCCGAGCGGATGAACCTGCTCGCCCGGTTCATGTTCCGGGGCGCCCGTGCCCAACTGCCGGTGGGGGTGCTCTCCGGCGGTGAACGGTTGCGGGCGACCCTGGCCTGTGTGCTCTACGCCCAGCCGGCACCGCACCTGCTTCTGTTGGACGAGCCCACCAACAACCTGGACCTGACCAGTGTGGCCCAGCTGGAGGGGGCGCTGGCGGCGTACCGGGGCGCGTTCGTGGTGGTCAGCCACGACGAACGGTTCCTGGCCGACATCGGCGTGCAGCGCTGGCTTCGGCTGGACGCCGGTGACCTTCGGGAGGTTCCCGCTCCGGAACCACGCTGATCGACCAGACCCCGCTCCCGGTCAGCCGGCCGGGGGCGGGGGCGGTCCGAGGCGGCTGATGTCGTACCCGTCGGGGTAGGTGCGGGTGCGGATGCCGTCGGCGAACAGCGGTGTGCGGCGGGGCCGGCCGAACCAGCGTTGCAGTCGGGCCCGGCCGCGCAGGGTCAGGTGCACTCCGGCCCGGATCGGCCAGCCGGGCGGCGCGAGGAGGGTGGCCCGTCGCAGCGGTGCGTCGTACATGGCGCTGACCAGGGAATTTCCCAGTGGCGCGAGGAGCCTGGGGAGCCGGGTCAGCATCAGCATCCGGGTGGCCCGTTCGATGGTCGCCGCGTCGTCGTTGGGGTGCAGGTGCGCGGCGTCGTAGGCGTCGAACCAGGCGGCGAACTCCGCGTAGCTGGCGGGGACGTCGGTGACGCCCATCCGTCGGCCCAGCTCCCGGTAGAAGGCGTGGGTGGCCTGGCGCTCGTGACAGCAGGGGCGGCGCCAACCGTAGCGCTCCAGCCAGCGGATCGGGACGACCACCAGGCAGGCCAGCACGTACCGGTAGTCGTCGGCGTCGATGTCGTACCGGCGGTGGATCTGGTTGATCCGGCGCAACGCCTCGCGGCCACGCGGCTGGTCGAAGCCGTTGAGCACCATCTCGTACATCAGCAGGCCGGTGTCGTCGATGCGCCGCTGGGTGCGTTCGGTCAGCTCGCCGGTGCCGGTGTGTACGGCGGCGATCCGGGGGATGGAGAAGGAACGGTTGAAGGCGAGGTTCAGCCCGAGCTTGAGGTCCCAGCAGAACTCCCGCCGCAGCATAATCTGGTAGATCTCCAGATGGTCGCGTTCGGGATCGAGGGTGCGGATGCGGGCCAGGTTCGCGTAACGGTCTCTCAACGCCTGCTGTCTCCCACCGGATGCTGCGGGGCGCCGCGGACCGCGTCGAGCGTCCGGGCCACCACCGACGATCGGGCGTACGCGTCGGTGACCTGTCCCAGCCACGCGACCTCGCCAGCGTATCCACCGGCCGGCCGGTGCAGGTCGTCGGCGGGTTGCGGCTCGGCGGCCAGGGTTCCGGCCCGGTGGGCGTGCAGCGCGCAGGCCAGCTGGGCGGCCTCGACGGCGGCCCGCCGGTCCGCGCCGGTCAGGCCCGCGGCGTCGGCGAGGCGTTCGGCGGTCCGGCCGACGGCGACCGCCAGGTACGGGCGCAGTGCCAGCCGGCCGTCGCGGATCTCGGCCACCCGACGGGTGAGCGCGTAGTCGATGTCGCGCAGCGCGGTGAACGGTCGCCGCAGGCTGTCGTCGAGTTCGATGCCGGGCAGGGCGCGGACCAGGTCGTGCCAGAGTGGACCGAGCCGACGGTACGCGCGCAGGTCGGCACAGCGGCGGGTGAGCGTGAGCAGGGGACCCCAGGCGGGCATGGTCAGGCCGGTGATCATGAGCAGGGCGGCGGCGGTGACCAGTACCGCCGCGATCTCCTCCTCGCCGCCGGGGCGGGCACCGGAGCGGTAGGCGACCAGGTAGCAGATCTTGTTGATGCTGTAGAGCAGGGCGAAGACCGCGCCGACGGCGGTGACCCGCAACCCTCGTCGCAGCCAGGGACGTCCGCAGATCCGGGCGAAGCGCCAGCAGAGCCGGGTGATGTCGAAGCAGTACGCGAGGAAGCCCATCGCCATGAAGATCAGCAGATAGGCGGTGACCACCGGGTCGGTGGCGTACTCCACGGTCAACCGTACCGGGGTGGGGTAGCGCAGCGTCCAGGCGAAGAGGGCGACCATCACGGCGAAGGTGACGCCGGTGATCCGGATCCACCACCGGCTGCGGGTGGCGGCCGTGGCCGGGGGCAGGGCGAGGTGCAGCAGCATGGTCTCGGCGCTGGCCGCGATGGTCAGCGCGCAGCCGTGCGAGATCACCTTGGCCAGGTTGGGTAGGCCCGAGCCCTGGTCGAGCACGGTGGCCACCGGAGGGACGGCGAGGGTGATGCCGGCGGCGAAGGCGCCGAAGGCGACGCAGATCGCCCGGCGGGCCTGACTGGGGCGGCGTCGTTGCAGCCGCAGCAGGTACCCGAACGCGAGCCAGCCGGTGGCGGCGCAGAGGGTGTAGAGGACGACGGCCACCGCCGTCACCGGTCCGGATGTTCCAGGGAGTGCCGGAGCCGGCCGTAGAGTTCGCTCTGGTCGGCGTCCAACGGTGCGTCGGGGCGTACGCCGCGGTCGTCGCGGGCCCGGCGCAGCAGGAGCGACCCGATCATCTCGGCCTCCCGTTCCTCGTCGGCGTCGTAGTTGCTGCGGCCGAGGAACCGGCGTACCAGTTGCGGGTCGAGGTCGGGCAGGAGCAGTCGGGACGCGGCCGGGTCGAGCACCGCCGAGGCGCGGTGCCCGGCGAGCAGGTGCCCCAGTTCGTGGCCGATGATCAGCAACTGGTGCAGCGGTGAGGTGTCCTGCTCGTAGAAGATGGCGTCGAAGCCGCCGGTGGGCACCCACATGCCGCAGACGGTGTGCACCGGCAGGCTGATCGGCACCAGCCGCAGCGGGCGACCCCGGCGTTCGCCCAGTAGGCGACAGAGTTGGTGGATGTCGAACGGTTCGGGCACCCCGAGGTCGGCCAGGACCCGCTCACAGTGCTTTCGTAGCCGGTGCAGCTTCACCTCTGCCCACTCCCGCTCGTCGGCACGGTGCCATCGGAGGACCAACACCACGCCCCGCTGTCACAGCCGATGGTGCTCGTCGGGGTCAACCTCGGCGGCCACCGCCCGCAACCGGGCGACCATCTGCTCCACCAGTTGGGTGTCGGTGGGGGAGAGGCCCGCGTCGGTGAGCACCTGGCGGAGGGCCACCTGCTTGACGTCCATCCGGCGTAGCTCGGCCAGCAGGGTGATCTGTTCCTCGACCCGCCGGGCCGCCGCGTCGTCGACGAAGTATCCCGAGCTGACCCCGAAGGCCCGGGCCAGCGCCCGGATGTGGGACATCCGGGGATCCTGGGCAACGCCGCGGCGCAACTCGCCGACGTACGCCGCGCTGATCGTGACGCCGGTGTCGGTGGCGGCAAGGTTGATCTTGTCGGCGATCTCCCGGTTGGTGTAGCTGCGCAGCGGGTCCTCGGATTCGCCGATCTCCTCGGCGGTGGGCCGGATCGTGGTGAAGAGGTACTCCAGGCGGGCCGCGAGGGTGTCGAGTGAGGGCAGGCGTGGTTCCTCGGGTGGTTCTTCGGCCATGACTGTGTCCCTCCCCGGCGTGAACAACAGTGTCGCAGGTACCGCTGCCGGATAAACAGGTGTTGACATCTCTACCGAACGTGAGCGTATGCTCGCCGTACTTGAGCAACAAGCGTTGAGCGGTTCGGGTTTTTGCTCAACGCCTGTTGCGCGAGTGGGGGGAGTCGAACAGTTCGACGACCGGCCCGCCCGGGGGGACGGGTCGGGCGGCGTCGCCGGTTCTGTCGGAGCGGGGGTGGATCCATTCCGGCAGGTCCGGCGAAGCTGTGCCCGCCCTCGGTCGACCCGCGCCGCACGTCGGCGGGGGCGGCCGCGGCGCGGCCACGATGGGTCACGGGACCGTCCATCGTGGCCGTCCGGCCGTCCGGCCAGGCTGGGTGTCCGCTGGCCGGGGCGCGCAGGCGCTGCGTGGCGGGGGTCAGGCCGGAGTGGTCGCGGGTGGGTTGACGACGGACACCGGCCGGCCGGCTGGCTGTCGCAGCACGAAGACCCGGGGTGCCACCCGCTCCATCCCGCCGTCGCGGCCGATCACCAGGCCGGAGGCGAAGTCGACGAAGGAGCGGGCCTGCTCGCTGGTCAACCCGGTCAGGTCCATGACCACCGTGAAGCCCTCGCAGAAGTAGTGGCCGATGTAGATCGCCTCGTCGTAGTCCCTGGGACGCAGCGTCTTGATCATCCGGCCCGTCTCCCTCCGCGTCGCGCCAGCCTGCAGGCCGGCTCCAGCTTCCCACAGAGATCCGGCCGAGGGCCTCGTGAGCGGGTTCGTCCGGGGTGTCGACCCCTTCTTGACACCCGGCGGCAAGGTTAGGCTAGCCTAACCGCATGTCCAACGGTGAAGAGCCGATCGACCCTGCCGTGGGCCTGCGCGGGGTGGATCTGCGGCTGGGGTACCACGGCACCGTCGTGGTCCACGATGCCGCGATCAGGCTACGCCCCAGCGCGGTGACGGCCCTGGTCGGCCCGAACGGCAGCGGCAAGTCGACCCTGCTGCGGGCGCTGGCCCGGCTGCACCCGGTGGCCGGTGGTGAGGTGCTGCTCGGCGACGGCACCGCCGCCGGCGAGCTGCCGGCCCGGGAGTTCGCCCGCCGGGTCACCCTGCTGGCGCAGAGCCGCCCCGTGCCCAGCGGGATCACCGTCCGGGACGTGGTCGGCTACGGCCGGCATCCGTACCGGGGCCGGTGGCGGGCCGCCGACCCCGACGGCCCCGCCATGGTCGCCCGGGCGATGACGGTCACCGGCGTGACCGCGATGGCCGACCGGCCGGTCGACGAACTCTCCGGCGGCGAGCTGCAGCGGGTGTGGCTGGCGACCTGCCTGGCCCAGGACACCCCGGTACTGCTGCTCGACGAGCCCACCACCTTCCTGGACCTGCGCTACCAGGTGGAGATCCTCGACCTGATGCGTGACCTGGCCGACGAGCACGCCGTCGCCGTCGGGGTCGTCCTGCACGACCTCAACCAGGCCGCCGCCGTGGCTGACGAGGTGGTGCTGCTGCACGGCGGGCGGGTCCGGGCCACCGGCACCCCCGCCGAGGTCTTCACCGAGGCCGCCCTCACCGAGACGTACGGCATCCGCATCGAGGTGAGCATCGACCCGTCGACCGGACTGCTGTCGACCCGACCGGTGGGGCGGCACAGCGTCCGTCTCCCCGCCTGAACACCCCCATCCCACGCAGAAGCAGAAAGACAGTGATGAACCGTACCCGTGCCACCGTCCTGGTCGCCGCCCTGACCGCACTGCTGGTCAGCGCCTGCGGCACCACCGAGAACGCCCCGGCCGAGACGCCGACCAGCGCCGCCGCCGGCGGTCCGGTCACCGTCACCGACAGCCGGGGCAAGGCCGTCACCCTGGACGCCCCGGCGACCAAGGTCGTCGGCCTGGAGTGGGGCGAGGCCGAGATGCTGGTCAGCCTGGGCGTGATGCCCGTCGGTGTCGCCGACCCCAAGGGGTACGCCACCTGGGTGACCGCCGCCAAGCTCGACGCCAGCGTCAAGGACGTCGGCACCCGGGCCGAGCCGAGCGTCGACTCGATCGTCGCCCTGGAGCCTGACCTGGTGGTGCTGGGCTCCGACCGGGGCGCCACCCTCATCGACCAGCTGGAGAAGTACGTGCCGGTGGTGGTCACCAAGGGCAGCGACGCCACCGACAACCTGGGCCGGATGCGCTCCGACCTGAACATGATCGCCACCGCCGTCGGCAAGACGGCGGAGGCGGAGAAGCTGCTCACCGACTTCGACGCGGCGATCGCCGACGGCAAGAAGAAGATCGCCGACGCCGGCGCCGCCGGAAAGTCCTTCGCCATCGCCGACGGCTGGAAGGAAGGCAGCACCATCTCCATCCGGATGTTCGGTCAGGGTGCGCTGGTCTCCCAGATCGGGCTGCAGCTCGGCCTGAAGAACGCCTGGACCGGTGAGGTCGACAAGGCGTGGGGGCTCGGGCAGACCGACGTCGAGGGGCTGACCAACCTCAAGGACCAGGACCTGCACTTCTTCTACAACGCCTCCGACGGCGGGGACGTCTTCGCCGACGGCCTGAACAGCAACGCCATCTGGACCTCCTTCGCCTTCGTCAAGCAGGGCAACCTGCACCGGATGCCCGACGGCATCTGGACCTTCGGTGGCCCGCTCTCCGGCAAGCAGTACCTTGACGAGCTCGTCAAGGTCTACACGGTGTGAACCAGCTGCTCAAACCCGCCGCACCGGAGCCGGCCACCCGGCCGGCCCCGGTCGGCAGGCCCCCCGCCACCCGGATCGTGGCCGCCTTCGTGCTGGCCACCGCCGTCCTGATCGTGGTCGCCGCGGTCCACCTCACCCAGGGGACATCCTCGGTCGGCGCGCTGGACCTGCTCCGGCTCGCCACCGGCGGCGACGACGAGACGGCCCGGGTCCTGGTCGCCTCCCGGCTGCCCCGGCTGCTCACCGGACTGGCCATCGGCATCGCCCTGGGCTTCGCCGGTGCCGCCCTGCAGTCCATCGCCCGCAACCCGCTGGCCTCCCCGGACACCCTCGCGGTGAACGCCGGAGCGCACCTGGCCATCGTGGGCGTGGCGGCCTTCGGCATCACCCTGCCGGTGCTGCCCGCCGGTGGCCTCGCCCTCGGCGGTGGGCTGGTGGCCGCCGCCCTGGTGATGGCGCTCGCCGCCGGCGGCCAGGCCAGCACCACCCGCCTCATCCTGGCCGGCTCGGCCATCGCGTTGGCGCTCAACAGCCTGACCATGCTTCTGCTGCTCCTGTTCGAACAGGGCACCATCGGCCTGTTCGCCTGGGGCAACGGCTCGCTCGTGCAGAGTGACCTGCACGCCCTGACCCAGCTCGCCCCGGTGATCGCCGTCGCGGTCGGCGCGTTGCTGTTGCTCGGGCACCGCCTGGACATCCTCGCCCTCGGCGACGACACCGCCACCGTGCTCGGGCTGGACGTGCGGCGTACCCGACTGCTGGTGACCCTGCTGGCCGTGCTGCTCTCCGCCGTCGCGGTGACCCTTACCGGGCCGGTGGGTTTCGTCGGCCTCTGCGCCCCGGTGATCGTCCGGCTGCTCGCCCCCGTCTTCCCCGGGGTGCACCGGCACCGCATCCTGCTGCCGCTCTCCGGCATCGCCGGCGTCATCATCGTGCTCGGCTCGGACGTGCTGCTGCGCGCGGTGATGGGCGGGCAGGCCGGGGTGGACATCCCCACCGGCGTGGTCACCACGCTGCTCGGCGCGGCCATCCTGATCTGGCTGGCCCGCCGGCACCGCGACGCCGGCCCGACCCGCCGTCCCCCCGGTGGCCACGCCGCCGTGCGGTCCGCCCGGTTCCACCGCCTGGTGGTGGGCTGCGGCGTCGCGCTCGTCGTCACGGCGCTGGCCGTCGGGATGCTGCTCGGCGACACCTGGGTACTGCTCGGTGACATCGTCAACTGGGTGCAGGGCCGCACCGGGCCCGGCTACACCTTCGTACTGGACCAGCGCTGGCCACGCGTCGCGGCGGCGGCCCTGGCCGGGGTGGCCCTGGCGGTCGCCGGCACCACCGTGCAGGCGGTCTGCCGCAACCCGCTGGCCGAACCCGGCATCCTCGGCATCACCGCCGGCGCCGGAGTGGGCGCGGTGGCGTTGCTGACCTTCCTGCCGGCCGCCGGGGTGTGGGCCGTCTCCGGGGTCGCCGGCATCGGCGCGATGCTGGCGTTCACCCTGGTCTACGCCACCGCCTGGCGGGGCGGCCTCAGCTCCGACCGGCTCGTGCTGATCGGCTTCGGCGCCTGGCAGGGCGGCATGGCGGTGATCACCTTCCTGATCGTCGCGTTCGACCCGTACAACACCGGCAAGGCGTTGACCTGGCTCTCCGGCTCCACCTACGGCCGTACCGCCGGCCAGGTGCTGCCGGTGGCGATCGCCCTGGTGGTGCTCACCCCGGCGGTGCTGGCGGCCCGCCGGGAGCTGGACCTGCTCGCCCTCGACGACGACACCCCACGGGTGCTGGGCGTCCGGCTGGAACGCACCCGGCTGGTCGCGTTGGCCGCCGCGGCCCTGCTGACCTCCACCGCGGTCTCCGCCGTCGGGGTGATCGGTTTCGTCGGCCTGGTCGCGCCGCACGCCGCCCGCGCCCTGGTCGGTGCCCGGCACACCCGGGTACTGCCGGTCGCCGCCCTGCTCGGTGCCGTCCTGGTCAGCCTCGCCGACACCGTCGGCCGGACCGTCATCGCCCCCGCCCAGATCCCCGCCGGCCTGGTCACCGCCATGATCGGCACCCCCTACTTCGTCTGGTTGCTGTGGCGTTCACGCGCCGTGGCGACCGGTCCCCGATAGGCGCGCGCCCGTGCGCCGGATCCCGCACAGGAAGAACCCATGACCCAGACCCTGCCCATCACGCCGTGGCGCCTGTTCACCGTGGAAGTTCGCGCGGTGCGTCGGCTCAGCCCCTCCTTCGTCCGGGTCACCTTCACCGGTGCCGACCTGGACCGCTTCGCCGACAACGGCTACGACCAGCGGATCAAGCTGGCCCTGCCGCTGCCCGGACAGCGTGGGGTGTACCTGCCGCAGGGCCCCGACTGGTACGCGCAGTGGCGGGCCCTGCCCGAGCACCGCCGCAACCCGATCCGCACGTACACCGCGCGCGCGGTCCGGGCGCAACTCGGTGAGCTCGACGTCGACCTGGTCCTGCACGGCGACGGCGGCCCGGCCACCCGCTGGGCCCGTCGGGTACGCCCGGGCGACGAGGTCGCCATCGTCGGCCCGGACGCCGGCTACGACGGCGACCACGGCGGCATCGAGTTCCGGCCCCCGACCAGCGGAGAGCTGCTGCTGGCCGGGGACGAGACGGCGGTGCCGGCGATCAGCGCCATCCTGGAACGGCTGCCGCTGGACGCCCGGGGCCGGGTGCTGCTGGAGGTGCCCGAGTCGACCGACGCCCTGCCGCTGCTGACGCCACCGGGGGTCGAGATCACCTGGCTGGCCCGGGGCGACGCCGAGCACGGCAGCCGCCTGGTCCCGGCGGTCCGGGAGGCCGCCGGCCGGTTGCTGGCCGACCGGCAGCCCGTCGGTGCGTCGCTGATCGCCGAGGTGGACGTGGACACCGAGATCCTCTGGGAGTGCCCGACCCCGCCGACGGCGGTGCCGCTGTACGCGTGGCTGGCCGGGGAGGCCGGCGTGATCCGTACCCTGCGTCGGCACCTGGTGGTCGACTGCGGGATGGACCGCAGCGCGGTGGCCTTCATGGGCTACTGGCGGCACGGCCGGGCCGCCTGACTCCGGTGCCGGACCGTACCCGCAGGGGGCACCGACGGTGAACGTCCGCAAGGGACGGCACCAAGGGGCCGTACGCTGACCGGCGTGTCGAAATCGCCGCGCAGCAAGCCGTTGATCTGGACCGTCACCCTCGCCGTCGTGCTCGGCGCGGTCTTCGGGCTCTACTGGTTCCAACCGTGGAAACTGGTCACCGAGACGGTGGTCGACGAGGCGGTCCCGGTGGTCGACGGCCCGCCCGCGTCCCTGCCGTCCGGTCCCGCCGAACCGGCGACCGCCGCGTCCCCGACCGCCGTGCCCACCCCCGTCGAGCCCTCGCCGAGCCGGACGGGCAACCGGTTGCTGGCCGCCGGGGAGTTCGTCACCCACGAGCACGACACCAGTGGCGTCGCCCAGGTGGTCGAGCTGCCCGACGGTCGCCGTCAGCTCGTCCTGCGTGACCTCGCCACCAGCAACGGTCCGGATCTGCGGGTCTGGCTGACCGACCAGCCGGTGCTGCCCGGCGTCGCCGGCTGGCGGGTCTTCGACGACGGCGAGTGGGTGGAGCTGGGCCGACTCAAGGGCAACCGGGGCACCCAGGCCTACGACATTCCCGCGAGCGTCGACCTGACCGCGCTGACCAGCGTCTCCATCTGGTGCAAGCGCTTCTCGGTCTCCTTCGGCGCCGCCGGACTCGCCGCCTGAGCGGGCACCCGCCGCCGTCCGGCCCGCCGCCGGGGACCCGTCACCGCCCGGCCTGGGGCCGACCGTGGTCGGGCCCGACCGACCCCGCTGCGCGAGAGCCCGGTCACGGTGCGCTGACGGCGGCCCGCCAGGGCGAACGGATCTGCATCCTTCCTGCTGGGGACACCGGTCGGGCGGTTACCCTTCGGCCAACGTCCGAACCGGACGTGGTCCACCCGCGCCGCCGACCATCCACTGCGGCCGGTGGGATCCGCACCAGGGGCAGGGGAACGGCCGCCATGCAACGAGGGTCCGGGAGTCCGACAGCGGTGCGCGCCGACCCGGCCGCGCCGACCGGCCGGGTACGGGTCGACAGCGACTGGCTGACCACCCTGGTCGGTGGGCTGCTCGCGGCCACCGGCCTACCCCGTCCCGCCGCCGCCACGGTCGCCGAGTCGCTTGTCGACGCCGACCGTCGTGGGGTGCCGTCGCACGGCGTGATGCTGGTCCCGATGTACCTCGACCGGCTGCGCAGCGGCTCGGTCAGCACCGCCACCCGGGCCGAGCCGGTGGTCGACCTCGGCGCGATCGCCGTCCTCGACGCCGGCCACGCCCTCGGCGTGCTCACCGCCGACCAGGCCATGGCCCTGGCGGTCGGCAAGGCACGCGAGTTCGGAATCGGGGCGGTGAGCGTACGGCGGGCCTTCCACTTCGGCGCCGCCGGCCGGTACGCCCGCGCGGCCGCCCAGGCCGGCCTGATCGGGGTGGCCATGTCGAACACCCGACCGCTGATGCCGGCACCCGGTGGCGGGCACCCGGTGGTCGGCAACAACCCGGTCGCGCTCGGCCTGCCGGCCGGGGTCGACGGTGAGCCGGTGGTGCTGGACATCGCCCTGTCCGAGGTGGCGTTGGGCCGGATCCGGCTGGCCGAGTCCGCCGGCGGGCAGATCCCCACCGGCTGGGCCACCGACAGCCTCGGCCGGGACACCACCGACCCCGCCGCGGCGCTCGCCGGCATGCTGCTGCCCGCCGCCGGGCACAAGGGCTTCGGGCTGGCCCTGATGGTCGACGCGCTGACCGGGGTGCTCTCCGGGGGCGGCTTCGGCCAGCAGGTGCGCGGCCTGTACGCCGACACCGCCGTACCCAACGACTGTGCGCACTTCTTCCTGGCGTTGGATCCGGCGGCCTTCGGCGATCCGGCGGAGTTCACCGCCCGGCTGGCCGCCCTGGGCCGGCAGGTGACCGCGCCGCCGTACGCGCCCGGGGTGGACCGGGTCACCCTGCCCGGCGAGCGGTCCGCGCGGCGGCTGCGCGAGTCGGCGTACCGGGGGACGCCCCTGGACCGGGCGCTGCTGGACCGACTGCACCAACTGGCGGGGGAGTTGGGCCTGCCCGACCAACCCCCGAGCACCGTGGCACCGGCACCCGAAGGAGTTCACTGATGTCCGCTGAGATCCCGCCCGTCGACAACCTCTCCGCCGCGGCGGCGTACTCGGGGGAGTTGCCCGACCGGTCGGCCGTCCCGGTGGACGGCGATCCGGCGTTGCGCCGGTTCCGGGAGATCATGGTCAACGTCGGTGACCTGGCGTGGGTGGACAAGACGCTGGCCGGGCTGTCGCACAAGATGCTCTGGCGCGACGACGAGACCGGCGCGTCGATCGCCCTGGTCCGGTTCCAGGCCGGGTCGGGCATCCCGTCGGCGCACGCGCACGCCTCGAACCAGTTCATGTACTGCCTGGCCGGCCGCTACACCTACCAGCCGACCGGGATCACCCTGGTGCCCGGCTCGTTCTACTGGAACCCCAAGGGCAGCGTGCACGGCCCGACGCTGGCCGAGCAGGAGTCGGTGCTGCTGGAGGTCTACGACGGCCCGCACTACCCGACCCAACCCGACTGGTACACCAGCACCGACGACGCCCGCTGAGGACACCGCCATGCCGAAGGAACTGCTTGTCTCGCCCGACCTGGCCCCGCCGAACGGGCACTTCGCCCAGGCCACCGTCGCCGGCCCCGGCCGGCTGGTCTTCGTCTCGGGGATGACCGCCCGCACCGCCGACGGCGGCATCGCCGGCATCGGCGACGTCGAGGAGCAGACCCACCAGGTCTGCCGGAACCTGGACGCCGCCGTGCGGGCCGCCGGCGGCACCCTCGACGACGTCGCGCGGGTCGACGTCTACGTCCGCGACATCGGCCACTTCGACACCATCCACCGGGTACGCCGGCAGTACTTCACCGGCCCGCCACCGGCGTCCACCATGGTGGAGGTGTCCCGCTTCGTCCACCCGGACTACCTGATCGAGATCAACGCGATCGCGGTGCTCGACGCGGGGGAGTCGGCGTGAGGCTGGGGCGGATGCTCCTCGACGGTCAGTGGCGTACCGTCTCGGTCCGCCCCGACGAGCAGGAGGTCGTGGTCCTCCCGGCCGACCTGGGCAGCGTCGACGACCTGGTCCGGGGCGGCCCGCCGGCGCTCGCCGCGGCGCAGGCGGCCCAGTCCACGGCACCCGTGCGGCGGCTCGATCCGGCACTGCTGGGCGCGCCGCTTACCCGGTTCAACCGGGACATCCTCTGTACCGGCTGGAACTACTGGGCCCACTACGAGGAGTCCGCCGGACGTCGGGAGGGGCAGGACCCGGCCGAGCGGCCCCGCCACCCCACCTTCTTCACCAAGGGCCCGGACACCGTCGTCGGCCCGTACGACGACATCCGCTACGACGCGCGGGTCTCTGACCGCTGGGACTACGAGGCCGAGGTGGCCCTGGTGATCGGCCGGGTGGGCCGGTCGATCCCGGCGGAGCGGGCGCTGGAGCACGTCTTCGGCTACCTGGTGGCCAACGACGTCTCCCAGCGGGACCTGCAACGCGCCCACGGCGGCCAGTGGCTCAAGGGCAAGAGCATCGACGACACCATGCCGCTGGGCCCGTGGGTCACCACCGCCGACGAGATCGGCGACCCGGCGGCGCTGCGGATCCGCTGCCTGGTCAACGACGAGGTACGCCAGGACGCGGTAACCGGGCAGATGGCCTTCTCGGTCGCGCAGCTCATCGCCGAGCTGAGCTGGGGTATGACACTGCGCCCCGGCGACGTGCTGCTGACCGGCACCCCCGCCGGCATCGGCAACGCCCGCGACCCGCAGGTCTTCCTGGCCCCCGGCGACGTGGTCACCACCGAGGTGGACAGGCTCGGCACCCTCCACAACCGCGTGGTCCAGCTGTGAAGCGCGAGGAACTCGCCGGTGTTGCGAGTACCGCAGTCGCGAACGAGCCTGCTCAGCGTGGGGTGGACGTGCACACCCATCTCGCGCCGTCGCTTGTCGACGCGGGCATCGACGACCTGGTCACCACCGCCGACGACGGGCGGCACGTGGTGGCCGGACACCCGGTCGGGCCGGCCGCCCTGCACCGGCCGCAGGCGCTGCTGGCGTACCTGGACGCGGCCGGGCTGGACGCCGCGGTGGTGACCGTTCCGCCGCCGTACCACGGTCAGCATCTCGGGCCGGCGGACAGTGCGCGGTGGGCGGCGGCGGTCAACGACGGACTGCTGGCCCGGACCGCCGGGCAGCCCCGGCTGCGCCCGCTGGCGTTCCTGCCGCTGCACGAGCCCGCCGTGGCGCTGGCCGAGTACCAGCGGATCCGCGCCGACGACCGCTGGTGGGGGGTGACCGCCGGGGCGGGTGGGCGGATTCCGTCGCTGGCCGGTGCCACGTTCGGGCCGCTCTTCGCGGCGCTGGACGCCGACCGGCGGGGGCTGCTGCTGCACCCGTCGGCGTCACCGGATCGTCGGCTGGACGAGTTCTATCTCGGCAACCTGCTCGGCAATCCGGTGGAGACGGCCGTCGCGGTGGGGCAGTTGGTCTTCGGTGACGTCGTCGGCCGGTACCCGGGGATGCGGCTGGTGCTGGTGCACGGCGGCGGGGCCGTGCCGGCGCTGGTGGGCCGCTGGGACCGGGGGGTGGCCACCGACCGGCCCGGCGTCGGTCCGCTGTCGCTGTCCCCGGCGCGGGCGCTGCGCCGGATCTGGACCGACTGCCTGACCCACCAGCCGTCGATGACCGCCGTGGTCGCCGAGGTGTTCGGTACGGACCGGTTGCTGCTCGGCAGCGACTGGCCGTTCCCGATGGGCACCGACGACCCGGCGGCGTTCCTCGGCGACCGGGACGACCCACTGGCCCGGCAGGCCGCCACCGCCAACGCCGCCGCCGCCTTCGGCAGCAGACCCGGCCTGCCCGACGACCGGTGACCGAAGACCGGTGACCGACCGCCGGTCCCAGCCGGCGCCGGCGTCGCGGTGGCCCGCCGGCCGGGTTTGTGCCCGGTCGGGCCGGGTATCGGCGGGTCGTGCGGGACGGACGGCGGAGTCGGGCGGAAGCGTGGTGAACCGGGCCGGGCTCGGCGCCGCCGCGCTCGCCGGGGCGCTCGCCGTGCACGCCGGGCCGGCGCTCAGCGCCATCCTGCCGCTGCGTCGCCGCTTCCTGCCGGGTCTCGCGGGGGTCGGCCGACCCGGGCACGTGGCGTTGACCCTCGACGACGGGCCGGACCGCGACTCCACCCCCTGGTTCCTGCGGACCCTGGCCGACACCCGGGTCCGGGCCACCTTCTTCCTGCTCGGCGTGATGGTGGACCGGGACCCCGGGCTGGGGCGGGAGATCGTGGCCGCCGGGCACGAGGTCGCCGTGCACGGCTGGCGGCACCGCAACCTGCTGCGGTGCCCGCCCCGGGTGACGTACGCCGACATCGGCCGGGCCCGGGACCGGATCGCGGCGGCGACCGGGACGACACCCCGCTGGTACCGGCCGCCGTACGGGGTGCTGACCACCGCCGCCGTGCTGGCCTGCCGACGGCTGGAGCTGACCCCGGTGCTGTGGACGGCGTGGGGCCGGGACTGGGTGTCCGGGGCCGAGCCGGAGTGGATCCAGCGCAATCTCACCCGGACCCTGGCCGACGGCGGCACCGTCCTGCTGCACGACTCCGACTGCGCCTCGTCGCCTCGGGCCTGGCAGGGCGCGTTGGGCACGCTGCCCCTGCTGGCGCGCTGGGCCGGGCGACGGGGGATCACCCTCGGTCCGCTGGCCGAACACGGACTCGGCACCCCCCGCGGGGACGATCCGGACGGCTGGCGCGGGCCAACCCGGAACAACCGGTGACTGTTCTCCATCCGGCGGGGTAAGCGCGCCGGGTGAGGGGGCGCGGTGGGAACGAGCACGTCGGCCACCGGATCGTGGTGGTGTCGGCCGACATCGGTGCCGGTCACGACGCCGCCGCCGGGGAGTTGGCGCGGCGGCTGCGGGCGCGGGGGTTCACCGTCGACCGGGTGAACTTCCTGGCCACCCTGCCCGGCCCGCTGGACCGGCTGGTCCGCCAGACCTATTGGGGCATGCTGCGCTGGCTGCCCTGGAGCTACCAGGCGTTGTTCACGGTCACCAGACGGTCGCCGGTGGCGCTGGCGCTGATCCGGGCCGCGCTGCGTCCGGCGTACCGGCGGATGCTTGCGCACCTGCCCCCGGACACCCGGGCCGTGGTCACCACCTTCCCGTTCGCCAACCAGCTGCTCGGACCGTTGCGCGAGGACCGGCGGATCACCGTCCCGGTCGTCGCGTACGTGACGGACTTCGCGGTCCATCCCTCCTGGATCAGCCCGGGGGTCGACCTGTACTGCGTGGTCCACGACGCGGCCCGGGACACCGCGGACGCCAACGGGGCGCGGGCGGTCCGGGTGGTGGGGCCGCTGATCTCCCGGCGGTTCACCGACGCGGCCGGGTTGAGTCGGGCCGCCGCCCGGGACCGGTTCGGGTTGCCGCAGCGGGCCCGGCTGGCCCTGATCGTGGCGGGCGCCTGGGGCGCCGGGGACGTGGTCCGGACCGCCCGCGAGGTGCTCGCCACCGACGGGGTCCAGCCGGTGGTGGTCTGCGGTCACAACGAGCGGCTGCGCCGCCGGCTGCGGGACTTTCCCGGGCACGTCCTCGGTTGGGTGGCGGACATGCCCGCCCTGATGCGCGCGGTCGACGTGATCGTGGAGAACGCCGGCGGGCTGACCTGCCAGGAGTCCCTCGCCTCCGGCCTGCCCACGGTCACCTACCGGCCGCTGCCGGGGCACGGCCGGGCCAACGCCGAGATCCTCACCCGCTGCGGGTTGACCACGTACGTCGACTCCACCGCGCGGTTGGGGCCGGCCCTGACCGACCTGCTCACCGGGGCGGGTGAACCCGCCGCCGTCCCGCCGGCCGGGGTGGACGTGGCCGCCGTGGTCGAGGGGCTGGCACCGACGACGCCGGTGGCCGCCCCCCGGCCGCTGCCGCGGTGGGCCTGACGGCCGCCCATGCTGCTCGCCGTCCTGCTCTCCTTCGCCACCGCCTTCTGCTACGGGGTCTCCGCCGCCGTGCACCAGCGGGCGGCGAAGCGGGAACGCCCGCACGCCGCGCTGGACCCCCGACTGCTGGTACGGCTGTTCCGCAACCGGTTGTGGCTCTCCGGTTGGCTGCCGGACACCGCCGGGGCGGCCCTGCACGCCACCGCGCTGCGCTTCGGCCCCCTGGTGCTGGTCCAACCCGTGCTGGCCAGCGGGCTGTTCATGGCGATCCTGATCGAGGCGGTGCTCGACCGGCGGCGGGTGCTGCGCCGGGACGCGATGGCCATCGGGGTCGGCGCGACCGGACTGGCCGCCTTCCTGGTGGTCTCCGACGCGCGGGCCGGCGTCACCGACCCGTCCCTGTCGAGTTGGGTCTGGGTCGGGGTGGGTGCCGGCGTGGCCGTGGCGGGTTGTGTGCTGCTCTCGGTCCGGCTGCGGGGGGCGGTGCGGGGCGCGGTGCTCGGGGTGGCCTGCGGGATCGCCTACAGCGTGGCGGCCGCCCTGGCCAAGGCGGTCGTCGGCCGGTACCAGGGCGATCTGGTGCCGGTGCTGCTGGACTGGCGGTTCGCGGCCCTGGCGCTGGTGGCCCTGCTCGGTCTGCTGCTCAACCAGAACGCCTTCCAGAGCGGCCGGCTCGCCGCGCCGCTGACCGCGCTGACCCTCACCGATCCGGTGGTCAGCGTCGTGGTCGGGGTGACCGCCTTCCAGGAGACCGTGTCGCTGGGTGGGATCCGGCTCGTCGGGCTCGGGGTGTCCGCGGTGGCGATCCTGGCCGGCATCTGGCTGGCCGGTACGGGCAGCCGGCAGGACCGGCGGTGACGGTCAGTCCTGCGGGGCGGGGTCGGGCCGGTCCGGGCCGGGCGGCGGCGGGAGGAAGGCCAACGCCACGGTCAGGTCCAGGACGGCGGCCGGGTCGTCGAGGCGGTCGGCGTAGCGCTCCCGCAGCCGGCCCATCCGGTACCGCACGGTCTGCGGGTGCACGAACAGGTCGGCGGCCACCTGGTCGCGGCGGCCCTGGTGCAGCAGCCAGGAACGTAACGTCTCGGCGAGCCGGTGCGCGGTGGCCGGCGGCAGGTCCGACAGCGGAGCCAACGCCTGGGCGCGCAGGTCGGCCAGGCTCTCCGGGTCCGCGCCGAGGAGCAGCTCGGCGAGGTGCCGTTCGGTGTCGACCGGATCGTCGCCTCCCTCGCCGAGGCCGACCTGGCGCGCCCGCAGCGCCCGCCGGTAGGAGAAGGCGGCCCGGTGCCAGGGCCGGGCCGGGCCGACCACCGCCCGCAGGCCGTGCAGGGTCCGCAGCAGGTGCGCCCGGCGGGCGGCGTGCATGTCCGGCACGAGCAGCACGGACAGCTCCTCGGTGGCCTCCACGCCCGGCAGGTCCTCGGCGCTGTCCAGGGTGTGCGGGTCCAGCCGGGCCAGGGCGCCCCGGACGGTGCTGCGGGGCAGCAGCACCGCGGTCAGGGTCTGTGGCACCGGCCAGTCGGCCCGGTCGGCCCGGCCGCGCAGGGCCTCCTCGGCCTCGCCGGCCAGCAGCAGGTGGGTCAGGCGTTCCAGGTTGCGCCGGCGGGCCTGGCCGGCACTGGCCAGCTCGTCGGCGTGCCCGGCCACGCTGGCGGCGGAGAGCTCGTCGATGTAGGCGAACATCAGCTCGGCGAACTCGGCGACGGTGGCGGCGGGCAGCCCGCCCCGCACGGTGGTGGTGGACATCTCCCGCCAGGCCACCCGGGCGCCCACCCGGTACGCCGCCAGCAGCGCGTCCATGCTCCGACCGGCGCGGGCCTCCCCACTGCCCAGCGCGTACGCCGCTGCCAGGGCGTGGGTCAGCGGGGTGCTCGGGTCGATACCCTGGGACCGTTCCATCAGGTTGAGGAAGGTGCCGAGGGCGATCTGCACCGCGTTCTCGATCTTCTCCCGCATCTGCCCGGTGAGGGTGCCCGAGTAGCTCGGCACCTCGGCGGTGATCCGGGTGACCGTGCGTTCGGCGAGCGCGGGCAGTTGGTCACGCAGGGCCCGGCTGGCCTGTTCGTCGAGGCCGAACCGGGCGGGCAGCGGGCCGGCCGGGAAGTCGTCTGACATGGGGGAGCCTCCCTGCTTTGTTCCCAGTGAACAATAACGCAGGACTCATTCACACCGTCAGGTCAAGATTTTATCCGCCGGGGTAGTCACTCTGGGGATATGACCTCGATCGCGACGCGCCCGCCCCGGAAGGCCTCGCTGCGGGACCGGCTGATGCGGCTCGCCGAGACGGTGACGACGCCGCTGCTGCCGGAGGACTACCTCGACCTGATCGACCCGCTGCGCTCCGGCGCGGCGCTGCGCGGCCGGATCCTCGCCGTGCAACCCCAGACCCGCGACGCCGCCACCCTGACCATCCAGCCCGGCCGGGGCTGGCGGGGCCACACCCCCGGCCAGTACGTCCGCCTCGGTGTCGACGTCGACGGGGTGCGCCAGTGGCGGGCGTACTCGGTCACCTCGGTGCCCGGACGGCCGGGCGCGCCCATCTCGGTCACCGTCAAGGCCATTCCCGACGGCGTGGTCAGCAACCACCTGGTACGCCGGATCCAGCCGGGCACGATCGTCCAGCTCGACCAGGCCCAGGGTGACTTCGTGCTGCCCCGGCCCGTCCCGGAGCGGGTCCTCTTCGTCACCGCGGGCAGCGGCATCACCCCGGTGATGGCGATGCTGCGTGCCGGGGTCCACCGGGCCGCCGACGTGGTGCTGATCCACTCCGCACCCAACCCCGACGACGTGATCTTCGCCGCCGAGCTGCGGGACCTCGCCGCGCGGGGAGCCATCCGGCTGCACGAACGGCACACCGACACCGCCGGTCCGCTGACCGTCGACCAGCTCGACGAGCTGGTCGGAGACCACCTGGACCGGCAGACCTGGGCGTGTGGCCCGGTCGGCCTGCTGGACGCCGTCGAGGCGCACTGGACGGCCCGGCAGCGCGCCGAGCGGCTGCACACCGAACGCTTCCGACCCACCGTCGTCACCCCCGGTGCCGGCGGCGAGGTCACCTTCACCCGGGCGGCGGTGACCCTGCGGGCCGACGGCGCCACCCCGATCCTCGACGCCGGGGAGTCCGCCGGCGTGCTGATGCCCTCCGGCTGCCGGATGGGCATCTGCTACGGCTGCGTGCTGCCGCTGCGGCAGGGCGCGGTCCGGGACCTGCGCAACGGCACCGTCACCACGGCGGTGCCCGGCGACGGCGTACTCATCCAGACCTGTGTGTCGGCTGCGGCCGGCGCCTGCGACATCGACCTGTGACAGGAGTTGGCGGACGTGACCGCGATCCAGAACAAGTCCCAGAACCCGATCGCCCACCTCAGCGCGGCGGACATCGAGGTCCTCGGTAAGGAACTCGACGCCATCCGCGACCGCGTCATCGCCGAGCGGGGCGAGGCCGACGCGGCGTACATCCGCAAGGTCATCGCCACCCAGCGCAAGCTGGAGCTGGGCAGCCGGGCGGTCCTGCTCTTCTCGCTCTTCCCGCCGGCCTGGCTGGTCGGCACCGCCGGCCTGGCGGTGGCGAAGATCCTGGAGAACATGGAGATCGGCCACAACATCCTGCACGGCCAGTACGACTTCATGCGCGACCCGAAGATCCACTCGACCACCTGGGAGTGGGACCACGTCTCCCCGGCCGACCAGTGGAAGCACTCGCACAACGAGCTGCACCACACCTACACCAACGTGCTCGGCAAGGACAACGACCTCGGGTACGGCATCATGCGCGTCGACGAGGACCAGAAGTGGTACCCGCTGCACCTCGGCCAGCCGCTGTGGAACTTCCTCAACGCCTGCTTCTTCGAGTACGGCATCGCGGCGTACGACCTGGAGCTGGGGCGCAACCTGCGCAAGGGCCGGCACAAGGCCCCCGAGTTCCGGGCCCGGGTACGCGCCGTCGGCCGCAAGATCCGCCGGCAGGTGCTCAAGGACTACGTCATCCACCCGCTGCTGTCCGGCCCGTCCTTCCTGACCACCCTCGCCGCCACCTTCACCGCCAACCTGATCCGCAACCTGTGGAGCCACTCGGTGATCATGTGTGGCCACTTCCCGAGCGGGGTGCAGACCTTCGAGAAGACCTCGATCGAGGGCGAGACCCGGGGCGAGTGGTACCTGCGGCAGATGCTCGGCTCGGCAAACATCAGCGGCAGCCGGCTGATGCACCTGATGACCGGGAACCTGTCGTTCCAGATCGAGCACCACCTCTTTCCCGACCTGCCGAGCAAGCGCTACCAGGAGATCGCCCCCGAGGTGCGCGCCCTGTTCGACAGGTACGGCCTGACCTACACCACCGGGCCACTGCCCAAGCAGGTCGCCTCCGCCTGGTGGAAGGTCATCCGGCTCTCCCTGCCCAACCGTCGCCCGGCCACCCCCACCGCGCCCCCGAGGGCCACCACCGAGGTCGGCGCGGAGGCACCCACCCCGGCCCTCACGGCCGCCTGACCGGTCGCTTCCGCACCGGTACGAGACCCCGGCCCGACCTGGGCCGGTAACCCCGGCCGGGGGGCCACCGCCCCACGGCCGACCCCGCCCGGCCCCGGCGTCACCCGCCGGGGCCCGGTCTTTTCCCGGGTACGACTCGACGGCGGGCCGACCCCGGACAACCGGTCCGCTCAGCGACGGTGTGACGGTCGGGTGCTCTGGCGGCCCCGCACGAAGGCCAGCACGAAGAGGACCACGAAGGCGATCGCCCCGATGACGATGGGCCACCGGGCCGCCTCCAGAAGCAGTCCGAGCAGCACGAGCGCCACCGCGACGACGCCGATGACCAGCAGCATGGCCCGCATGTACCCGCCCGGTCATGCCCGCCGAGACGGTCAGCGGTGGGTCCGGCGTGCCCGGGCCGAGGGCAGCGCAGGGAGGCTCAGGGGCGGGCCAGGTAGACGGTGTTGGCGGACTCCCCACCGGTCAGGGGGTTGGCGAAGGTCACCACGTGGGCCGCCAGGTACTCGTCGCCGAGCTTGACCTCGTACACCATGGTGATTGTGTCGTCAGCGTTTGGGGCGTTTGGTTGGTGGTGTGGTGGGGTCGGTGGTGGGTCGGGTCGTCTCGGTGGCAGGCCGGTTGGGGTTGGTGGTGTGTGGGCTGGTGAGGGCGGCGATGCTGCTGACGGCAGGTGGTAGCCGCCAGTGGTCGGGTTTGGTGGGGTGGGGGATGGGGGTGAGTCCGTGGCGGGTCAGGGCGTCGAGGAGTACCTGTTCGGTGCCCCTGGTACTCCGACCATGGGTCCGGAGGTTGCTCAGGAGTCTGCCGGTGGGGATGTCGGTGTCGTGGCCGTTGATGGTGACGCGGTCGGTGTCTCTGGACTTGGGGAGGTTGCCGGGTGGGCGGGTGTTGAGGGCTTGGGCGTAGATGCGGTCGGTCCACATGACCTTGTCGCCGGTGGGGGGCAGTCGCCAGTGGCCGGGTTTCGTGGGGTGCGAAATGGGGGTGAGTCCGTGTCGGGCGAGGGCATCGAGGAGTACCTGTTCGGTGCCCCCGTCACGCCGGCCAGCGGTTCGGAGGGTGTTCAGGAGTTTGCCGGTGGGGATGTCGGTGTCGTGGTCGTTGATGGTGACGCGGTCGGTGTCTCTGGACTTGGGGAGGTTGCCGGGTGGGCGGGTGTTGAGGGCTTGGGCGTAGATGCGGTCGGTCCACGTGATCCGGTTGCCGGTGGGTGGTAGTCGCCAGTGGTCGGGTTTCTCGGGGTGGGGGATGGGGGTGAGTCCGTGGCGGGTCAGGGCGTCGAGGAGTACCTGCTCGGTGCCCCCGGTGATCCGGCCAGCGGTTCGGAGGTGGTGCAGGAGTTTGCCGGTGGGGATGTCGGTGTCGTGGCCGTTGATGGTGACGCGGTCGGTGTCTCTGGACTTGGGGAGGTTGCCGGGTGTGCGGGTGTTGAGGGCTTGGGCGTAGTGCTTGTCGGTCCAGGTGGTGCGTCGGGGTTGGGTGTC
The DNA here is from genome assembly GCF_049179195.1 of Micromonospora sp. WMMA1923. Lineage (NCBI taxonomy): Bacteria > Bacillati > Actinomycetota > Actinomycetes > Micromonosporales > Micromonosporaceae > Micromonospora > Micromonospora sp. WMMA1923. The sequence continues at coordinate 2,991,736 of NZ_JBMHLZ010000001.1, read as the reverse complement.
CATGTTGTGTTCTTTTCTGTTGGAGCTGGTCGGACGGGTTGGGGTGGTGATTGTGTCGTCAGCGTTTGGGGCGTTTGGTTGGTGGTGTGGTGGGGTCGGTGGTGGGTCGGGTCGTCTCGGTGGCAGGCCGGTTGGGGTTGGTGGTGTGTGGGCTGGTGAGGGCGGCGATGCTGCTGACCGGGGGTGGCAGCCGCCAGTGGCCGGGCTTGTCGGGGTGTGGGGTGGGGGTGAGTCCGTGGCGGGCGAGGGCGTCGAGGAGTACCTGTTCGGTGCCCCCGTCACTCCGGCCACCGTTCTGGAGGTTGTTCAGGAGTCTGCCGGTGGGGACGTCGGTCTCGTGGCCGTTGATGGTGATCCGGTCGGTGTCTCTGGACTTGGGGAGGTTGCCGGGTTCGCGGGTGTTGAGGGCTTGGGCGTAGATGCGGTCGGTCCGCATGACCTTGTCGCCGGTGGGTGGTAGTCGCCAGTGGCCGGGTTTTGTGGGGTGCGAAATGGGGGTGAGTCCGTGTCGGGCGAGGGCATCGAGGAGCACCTGCTCGGTGCCCGCGGTACTCCGGCCTTTGCTTCGGAGGTTGTTCAGGAGGGCGCCGGTGGGGATGTCGGCGTCGTGGCCGTTGATGGTGATCCGGTCGGTGTCTCTGGACTTGGGGAGGTTGCCGGGTTCGCGGGTGTCGAGGGCTTGGGCGTAGATGCGGTCGGTCCACATGACCAGGTCGCCGGTGGGGGGCAGCCGCCAGTGGTCGGGTTTGGTGGGGTGTGGGATGGGGGTGAGTCCGTGTCGGGCGAGGGCGTCGAGGAGCACCTGCTCGGTGCCCCTGTCACTCCGGCCAACGGCCCGGAGTTTGTTCAGGAGTCTGCCGGTGGGGACGTCGGCGTCGTGGCCGTTGATCGTGACGCGGTCGGTCTCCTCTCGCTTGGGTAGGTTGCCGGGTTCGCGGGTGTCGAGGGCTTGGGCGTAGATGCGGTCGGTCCACATGACCAGGTCGCCGGTGGGGGGCAGCCGCCAGTGGTCGGGTTTGGTGGGGTGTGGGATGGGGGTGAGTCCGTGTCGGGCGAGGGCGTCGAGGAGCACCTGCTCGGTGCCCCTGTCACTCCGGCCAACGGCCCGGAGGGCGTTCAGGAGTCTGCCGGTGGGGACGTCGGCGTCGTGGCCGTTGATGGTGATCCGGTCGGTGTCCCTTTGCTTGGGGAGGTCGCCAGGTTCGCGGGTGTTGAGGGCCTGGGCGTAGTGCTCGTCGGTCCAGTTGGTACGTCGCCGTTCGGTGTCCACGTCGTGCCCTTCCTTGACAGTGGGGTTCTATCGCCATCACGTTGACGTGTCGCACCGCCGTCGGTTCACGGAATCAACCGACCGCGTGCGCCTGGCGGAACTTGTCAAGGCCGGTGCGGCACGGCGTGCTCGGTCCTCTGGGCGGCGACGAACCCGGCCACGGTCACTTCGTCGCCTCCTTGACCCACAGGACCACGGATCGCTTGAGGACATCACGCTCCATCGCCAGCTCGGCGTTCTCCTTACGCAGCCTGGCCAACTCGGCACGTTCGTCCTCACCGAGCCCGCCGGCGGCGGCCTCACCCCGATCCCGCCGATCCTGCGCCACCCAGTTCGCCAGAGTGCCGCTGTTGATCCCCAAATCCCGAGCGACCTGCGCGATCGGCTTACCCGTCTCCCGCACGATCCGCACCGCGCCCTCACGGAACTCCCGGTCGAACCGTCTCCTCGTCTCAGCCATGACCATCTATCCCCTTAGGTCCGGCCTCCACGCTATCGGGGGAACCTCAGTGGCCACTTCCCGAGCGGGGTGCAGACCTTCGAGAAGACCTCGATCGAGGGCGAGACCCGGGGCGAGTGGTACCTGCGGCAGATGCTCGGCTCGGCAAACATCAGCGGCAGCCGGCTGATGCACCTGATGACCGGGAACCTGTCGTTCCAGATCGAGCACCACCTCTTTCCCGACCTGCCGAGCAAGCGCTACCAGGAGATCGCCCCCGAGGTGCGCGCCCTGTTCGACAGGTACGGCCTGACCTACACCACCGGGCCGCTGCCCAAGCAGGTCGCCTCCGCCTGGTGGAAGGTCATCCGGCTCTCCCTGCCCAACCGCCGGCCCCGGGTCAGCGGCCAGAGCCGCCCGGCGACGGCACTGCCCGCCTGACCACCCGGCGGCGGGCCGGCCGGCCAGGTGGTCAGCGGCGCGGCGGGCGGCCCCGGCGGGCGGCCCCGGCGGGCGCCCCCGGCCGGCGGCCCGCATCGGCCCGCTGGTCAGCGGCGCAACGGCGCGGCGGGCGGCCCGCCGGTCAGCGGCGGGTTGCCTGGCGGCCCTTGACGAAGGCCAGCACGATCATCACCAGGAACGCGATCGCGCCGATGATGACCAGCCAGCGGGCGGCTTCGAGGAGCACCCCGAGCACGATGAACGCCACGGCGACGACACCGATGATCAACAGCATGGCCCGCATGGTCCCCTCCCGGGGTCGTAGTCGCGCCGCGTACCGACCGGCGGCTTCCGATCATGGTTCCCGCCTCGCGGCCCGTCATGCCTGGTAGCTGCGGAAAAATCCGGGGTGGGGGGTTTCAGCGCCGGGCGGGGCCTGCGGCCCTGGCTCAGCGCCGGGCCACGTAGACCGTGTTGGCCGACTCGCCGCCGGTGAGCGGGTTGGGAAAGCTGACGACGTGTGCCTGCCAGGTCGCGAACACCTCGGCCAGGGCCGCGCCGAACTCCTCGTCCGGCGGGTCGTCGGACCAGAGGGCGAAGACCCCCTCGTCGCGCAGGTGGGCGGCGAGCCGCCGCAGCCCCGCCGGGGTGTAGCAGCGGGCGTGGTCCGGGTGCAGCACGTTGCGGGGGGAGTGATCGACGTCCAGCAGCACCGCGTCGAAGCGCCGGCCCGGCTCGTCCGGATCGAAACCGGCCTCGGCCTCCGCGGCGGCGAAGAAGTCCGCCCGCACGAATCGGGTACGCCGGTCGTCGGCCAGCCCGGCGGCGAAGGGGAGCAACCCCTGCCGGTGCCAGTCGATGACGTCCTCGATCGCCTCCACCACCACCAGCGAGCCGACCCGGGGATCGGCCAACGCGGTGCGGGCGGTGTAGCCGAGGCCCAACCCGCCCACCACCACGTTGAGGTCGTCGCCGGTCAGCTCGGCCAGCCCCAGTCGGGCCAGCTCGATCTCGGCGACCGGGAAGAGGCTGGACATCAGGTACTCGTCGTCGAGCTTGACCTCGTACACCTCGGTGTCCAGCGCCGGGTCCCGACGGCGGCGCAGGCTGATCTCGCCGATCGGGGTCTGCCGCCAGGCCAGTTCCTGAAACCGTACGCCCACGTCGTCCCCCGCTCGTCCAGCCCGTGCCCGGGACTGTACCGACCCGCCGGAGCGGGTGCACGCAGGGTCGGTGGGATATCGACGCAGCGCTTATCCTGTGCCCCGACCGACTCGCCGGAAGGGATCCGATGCCGTCGCGGCAGGACCAGCTCCACTCGTACCAGTTCACCATCCAGCGGGCGGTCGCGGCCCTGGTCATGCGGGACACCGACCCAGCCCAGTCGCCGTTTCGGCGGCTGGCCGGCGCGGCCCTGGCCAGCGTCCTGGTCGCGGCGATCGGGCTGGGCGGCTTCGCGCTGTACGGGCTCTTCGCCGGTGGCAGCACGAAGTGGCGGGACGAGGGCGCGGTGATCGTGGAGAAGGAGTCCGGGGCGCGGTTCGTCTACCGCGAGCAGAAGCTCCACCCGGTGCTCAACTACGCCTCCGCACTGCTGATCATCGGCGCGGAGCAGCCCAGGACGATTCTGGTCGCCCGCCGGTCGATCGACGGGGTGACCCGCGGGCTGCCGCTGGGCATCGCCGACGCGCCGGACTCGCTGCCCGCTCCCGACCGGCTTTCCACCGCCGCCTGGACGGTCTGCTCGGTCGACCCGGCCGGCGACGACCGGTCCGGGCCGCGCTCGGCACTGCTGATCGGGGTGGACCCTCCGGACGGGCGGCAGCTCGGCGACGACGGGCTGCTGTTGCGCCATCCCGACGGCAGCCTGCACCTGCTCTGGCGGCACCGGCGGTACCTGGTCCGGGATCCCGACCGGGTACTGGCCGCGCTGGCCGCCACCCGGGCCCGCGCGGTGCCGGTCGCACCGGCCCTACTCAACAGCATCCCGGCCGGTGCCGACCTGGTCCCGCCCGCGTTACCCGAGCTGGGCCGGGCCTCCGCCCGGGTCTCCGGGGCGACGGTCGGCGACGTCTACCTGGTCCGCAACTCCGGCGGCGGCCGGCAGTACGCGGTCGTCGACACCGACGGCCTGGCCGGGATCACCGAACTGCAGGCCAGCCTCCTGCTGGCCCGCACCGGTCAGGGCGAGCCGGAGTCGATGACCCTCGGGCGCTTCGCCGACCTGCCGAAGCTGCCCGACCTGACCCCGACCGGTCCGTCCGCCCCGCCGCCGGCACCACCCCGGCTGGTCAGCCCCGACGGCGGCGGGCTCTGTGCCCGGGTGGCCGACGACAGCGGCGTACGCGACCTGCGGCACGGGGTCACCGTGCCGGATCTCGGCACCGCACCGCGGACCGACGACCGTCGCGGCGTACGCGCCGACCACGTGGTGGTCGAGCCGGGGCGTGGTGCCGTCGTGGAGTCCTCGGCCGCCCCGGGTGCCACCGGCGGCGCGGTCTCCGTCATCACCGACCTGGGCCGACGGTACGTGCTCGCCGACGGCGAGGTGCTCGGCATGCTCGGTTACCGCGGCGTACGCCCGCTCCGGTTGCCCGCCGGCCTGGTCAGCCTGGTCCCCGCCGGCAGCCCGCTCGAACCGGCGGCGGCCCGCGCGGTCGCCGCACCCTCGACCGACCGGTAGGAACACCGCCGGTCGGTCGGTCCGCCGGTCCGTCGGGCAGTCGGCCGGTCGGTCCGTCGTTCGTCCCGCCGGTCGGTCAGGCGGTCGGCCCGTCGTTCGGCCCGTCGGTCGGTCAGGCGGTCGGCCCGTCGTTCGGCCCGTCGGTCGGCCCGTCGTTCGGCCCGTCGTTCGGTCAGGCGGTCGGCCCGGCGGTCGGTCAGGTGGTCGGCCGGAGGGTCAGGGGGTCGGGCGGCGCAGGACGGTGACGGCGAAGTCGGCGTCGTCGTGCCAGGGACGCAGGTCCCAGGTGGCGAAGCGATGTTCCCGGCGCAGGCCGGCGGTGACCGTGTCGACGTCGAAGGCCGTCAGCGGGTACCCCCGGTCGGTGCCGAAGCCGACCACCACCGGCGCGTCGGGGCGCAGGTGGGCGGCGATCCGGGTCAGCACGGCGGCTTCGGTGCCGGGGGCGACGAAGGTCAGCACGTTGCCGGCGACCACGGCGGCGTCGAACGGCTCCGGCTCGCCGGCTGCGGCAAGGTCCAACTCGGCCAGGTCGGCGACCAGCCAACGGGGCCCGGGATGGTCGGCGCGGGCGGCGTCGACCAGCACCGGGTCGGCGTCCACGCCGACGACGGTGTGGCCCCGGGCGGCCAGCGCGGCACCCACCCGGCCGGTGCCACAGCCGGCGTCGAGGATCCGCGCGCCCGGCGCGACCAGCGCGTCCACCAGGCGTGCCTCGCCAGCCAGGTCGGCACCCTCGGCGGCCAGCTGCCGGAACCGGTCGACGTACCACCGGGAGTGTTCCGGACCGGTGTCGGTGCTCCAACGCGTCGGGTTACCCATGCCGCCACGTTAGCCCGACCCCCGCCGATCGCTGCCAGCCCCCGCCGACCTGGCGGGGCAGGAATGAACTGGCCGGAGAACCGAACCACCTCGCACCCGACTTGCCCTCTTTCCAGGCCTGAGCGGCATGTGTAGTCGACAGAGAGATCTTGCATCAAATGCCAGGGTCTGTTCTCCCACCAACCGGCCTGCTGGTGACGCCCCGCAGACACGAGGACCTGGACCGGCTGGACCGGGCCGCCGTCCAGCCGGCCTGTTGGTGGCGCCCGGCAGGCCCGACGGGACAGGTGGGTGCAGGGCGGTTCGGTTTCCCGTTCACCACGCTCCCGCTCTCCTCCGCGGCTCGCCTCGCTCTCTCCGTATCCGATCGGCGGGTGAATCTTGGACACTTACCGTTCTATTTGGACGGTAAGTGTCCAAGATTCACTACGGAGCCCGCTTTGGGCGGCGATGGGGGCGTGAGGTGGTGGGCTGGGTGGGGGAAATAAGAGGATTGAGGTGACTTGTTCTGGTTCCGTGCCTGTGAGGCGTCTGCACCAGACTCGGGTGATGTGGAAGAAGGGGCCCCTCCGGCCCGGCCTGACCGGCCCGGCCTGACCGGCCCGGCCTGACCGGCCCGGCCTGACCGGTCCAGCGCGGTCCGGCTGGCGTGGACGCGGGGGCGGGGCGACTCGTCTAGAGTCCGCAAGGTGCGGGTTCTGGTCACCGGGGGAGCCGGGTTCATCGGGTCGCACTTCGTGCGTACCCTGCTGACCCGGGGCTACCCGGGCCTGACCGTCTCCGACGTCACGGTGCTGGACAAGCTCACCTACGCCGGCAACCGGGCCAACCTCGCCGGGCTGGACGTCCGCTTCGTCACCGGCGACGTCGCCGACGTGGCACGGGTGGAGCAGGTGCTGGCGGGCCACGACGCGGTGGTGCACTTCGCGGCGGAGAGCCACGTCGACCGGTCGATCCGGGAGAGCGCGGTGGTGACCCGGACCAACGTGCTCGGCACCCAGGTGCTGCTCGACGCGGCGTACCGGCACCAGGTGACCCGGTTCCTGCACGTCTCCACCGACGAGGTGTACGGCTCGATCGCCGTCGGGTCCTGGGACGAGCGGTCCCCGGTCGATCCCCGGTCGCCGTACTCGGCGTCGAAGGCCGGCTCGGACCTGCTGGCGTTGGCCTACCACCGTACCCACGACCTGCCGGTGCTGGTGACCCGCTGTTCGAACAACTACGGGCCGTACCAGCATCCGGAGAAGCTGATCCCACGGTTCGTGACGAACCTGCTCGACGGCCGGCCGGTGCCGCTCTACGGCGACGGCGGCAACGTCCGGGAGTGGCTGCACGTCGACGACCACTGTGCCGGTGTCGCGGCGGTGCTGGCCGGCGGTCGGCCCGGCGAGGTCTACCACGTCGGCGGCGGTACCGAGTTGACCAACCGGGAGCTGACCGGGCTGCTGTTGGCCGCCTGCGACGCCGGGTGGGACCGGGTCGAGGCGGTGCCCGACCGCAAGGGCCACGACCGCCGGTACGCGCTGGACAGCACGAAGATCGGCACCGAGCTGGGTTGGCGGCCCCGGGTCGACTTCACCGCCGGGCTGGCCGAGACGGTGCGCTGGTACCGGGACAACCGCACCTGGTGGGAGCCGCTGCGGTGACCGGCGCGGTGCCGGAAGCTGGTCGGGGCCGCCCACGCGCCGGTGCCGGCCGTCAGCCCTTCTCCGCGCCGCTGGTCAGGCCCTCGGTGAGCAGCCGTTCACTGGCGAAGAAGAGGATCACGATGGGCAGGGTGAGCACCACCGAGCCGGCCATCAGCACCGTCTTGGGCACCTCCACACCGTCGGAGAGCAGCGACAGCCCGAGCGAGACCGTCCACCGGTCCGGGCGGTCCACCAGGAAGAGCAGGGCGAAGAGGTACTCGTTCCAGGCGATCATGAAGTCGTAGAGGGCGACCGCCATGATCGAGGGGGCGGCCAGTGGGAGGCTGACCCGGCGGATGATGCCCAGCCGGCTCGCGCCGTCGATCGCCGCCGACTCCTCCAGGCTGACCGGGATCGTCTCGAAGTAGTTCTTCAGCATGTACACCGACACCGGCAGGGTCTGCGAGATGTAGACAAGCACCAGGCCGAGCAGGGAGCCGCGCAGCCCGGCCCGGGTGAAGACCACGAAGAGCGGGATGGCGATGACGATCGACGGGAACAGGTAGACCGCCAGGAACAGCACGTCGATCTGCCGCCGGCCGAAGAACCGCAGCCGGGAGACCGCGTACGCGCCGGGGATGGCCACCAGCAGGGTCAGCGCGGTGGCGGCCAGCGCGACCACCGCGCTGTTGCCCATGAAGGTCAGGAAGCCCTGGCCGCCGCCGGCCACCGACCGCAACACCTCGGTGTACGTGTCGAAGGTCAGCTCCCGCAGCGGCACCAGCAGGGTGCCCGGCGCCAGCAGCAGCCGCTCGATGGGGCGCACCGAGAGCACCAGCATGTACCAGAACGGCAGCACGGTGATCAGCAGGAACCCGGCGATCACCAGCCGGCGCAGCCACCGCAGGCTGACCGTCTCGATCCGGTCGCGGTCCATCACGACTCCCTCCGTCCGGCGAAGAACCGCAGGTAGACGCCGACGAAGACGAAGAGCACCACGGCCAGGACGACCGCCTGGGCGGCCGCCGCGCCGACGTCGGTACGCGCGGTGAGGAACTCGTAGACCCGGATGCTGACCACCTCGGTGCCGGCGGCCCCGCCGGTGAGCAGGTAGACGTCGTCGAACTTGTTGAAGGTCATGATGAACCGCAGGACGCCGAGCAGGGCGATCACCGGCAGCAGTTGGGGCAGCAGGATGTGCCGGAAGCGCTGGGTGGGGGTGGCCCCGTCGACCCGGGCCGCCTCCTCCAACTCACCGGGGATCGCCTGGAGCCGGGCCAGCAGGAACAGGAACGCGAACGGGAAGTAGCGCCAGGCCTCGAAGGCGATCACGGTGGCCAGCGCGGTGGAGTCCTGGGTGAGGAACGGGATCGCGGCGTCCCAGCCGAGGAACCGCTGCCCCCAGTCGTTGACCAGGCCGAGCTGCGGGTCCAGCAGCACCTGCCAGACGAAGGCCACCGCCACCACCGGGGCCACGTACGGCAGCAGCATCGAGGCCCGGACCAGGGTACGACCCCGGAACGGCCGACGGACCACCAGCGCCGCCACCAGCCCGATCAGGATCGAACCGCCGGTGGCGCCGAGGCTGTAGAGCAGGGTGGTCCAGAGGGTGTCGGCGAAGCCCGGAGTGTTCAGCACCCGGGTGAAGTTGTCCAGGGTGAACTCGCCGAAGAGCCCGGTCCTGCGCAGCGTGGCCAGGCGTACCCGCTGGAAGGCCAGGACCACGGTCCAGCCGATCGGGATGCCGACCACCGCGACCACGACGAGCAGGGTGGGCGCGACCAGCGCCAGCCCGGCCCGCGACTCCCGGCGACGCAGGGTCAGCGGTCGGCGGCCGGCGTGGGGCCGCTGTCGTGGCTCCGGCGGCGCGGTGGTGGTCACTTGACGCCCGCCGTGATCGCCTCGACGTCCCGGGTGGCCCGACGGGCCGCCGCCGCCGGATCGGTGCGTCCGCCGATCACCTCGGCGAGCGCCTTCGGCACCGGCAGCTCACCGAGGATCGCCCCGACCAGGTCGCCCTGGCCCTGGGTCAGCCCCCACCGGCTGAACGTGTCCGGGCTGCGGCGCAGCTCGGCCAGCACCTGCTCGCCGTAGACGTCGACCAGCGGCCGGCGGGTGTCCACCCCGGCGGGGCTGGTGTTCCAGGCGTCGAGGAACTTCTGTGGTTCCTGCGCGGTGCCGGTGCGCACCGGCACCCGTCCCTCCGGCGACATCCCGATCCAGCGCGGGTACGCCTCGCCGAGCAGGTGCTCCACGAAGGACCGGGCCGGTTCGGTGACCGCGCCGTCGAGCACCGCCCAGGAGCTGATCTCGCCGTACTGGGCCGGCGCGGTGCCGGCGGGGCCCTTGATCGCGGTGACGAAGCCGCTGTTGCGGGCCAGCCAGGTCGGGTCGGCCTGGCACTGCGGGCAGGTCGGCCGGGCGTCGGCGCGCAACCCGGCCAGCTCGTCCAGGACGAACGGTGACCAGAGCAGCATGGCTGCCCGGCCGGCGAAGTAGGTGGCCCGGGTGGTGTCGACGTCCTGGGCGCCGGGCACCGACGCGGTGCGCATCAGCTGGCCGTAGAAGCCGAACGCCTCGACGCACTCGGGGGAGTCCAGCCGGACCGCCCCGGAGTCGTCGGTGAGCTGGCAGTTGTTGGCAAGTGCCAGGTGCTCGAAGGTCTGCTGGGTGAACGTGTCGCCGGGTGCGGTGGCCGCGGTGATGCCGGCGACGCCGCCGGTGTTCAGCCGGGCCGCGGCGGCGGCGATCCGCTCGTACGTGTCGGGGGCCGGCAGTCCGGCGGCGTCGAAGAGGTCCTTGCGGTAGACCAGCAGCTGCCCCCAGCCGTCGCTGGGCACCGCGAGCTGCCGGCCGTCGTCGCTGGTCAGCTCCAACGCGCGGGGGGAGAAGGTGGCCCGGCCCAGGGTGTCGACTATCCGACCGTTGGCCTCGGGGTGCAGCAGCTCGTTGCTGGCCAGGGTGCGTACCCCGGCGAGGGAGACCGAGCCGACCACGTCGGGCAGGTCACCGGCGGCGGCGCTGGTGGCGATCAGGGCGGGGAACCGGTCCTCGTTGACGGTCACCAGGTTGACCTTGATCCCGGTGCGGGCGGTGAAGTCGGCGATGATCGCCCTGGTGGCGGTGACCCGGTCGGCCACGTCCTCCAGGCTCCAGACGGTGATCTGGTGACTGTCGCTTTTCGGCGCATCGTCACCGCAGGCCAGCAGAGTGCCGGCGGTCACTGCCATGATCAGGGCGGCGGTGAGCGTCCGCTTCGGAGGGGATGACATCGGCGGCACTCCTCTCAAGGGGCACATGTCGGATTCAACGCTCCGCATTGATCAATGACAAGACATATGGCGATTTTTTGTTCTACGATGGAGTCCGGTACTTCCGGGATGTGACTCATGGGCAATTACGTCGTTTCACTGGCCGGGCCCCGACGCGTCAGCCTCGAGCCCTGTCCGACGGAACCGCTCGGCCCCGGGCAGGTCCGGGTCCGCACCCGCTACTCCGGGATCTCCGCCGGCACCGAACTCACCCTCTACCGGGGCAGCAACCCCCGGCTGAGCAAGGCCTGGGACGACGTCAGCCGGATGTTCGTGCCCCGGCCCCGTGATGTCGTGCCGTACCCGCTGGTCGGCTTCGGCTACGAGGAGGTCGGCGAGCTGGTCGAGGTGGCCCCGGAGGTCACCGACCGGCATCCGGGGCAGATCGTCTGGGGCATCTGGGGGCACCGCGCCGAGGCGGTGCTGCCGGCCGAGGCGGTCACCCCGCTGGCCGCCGGGCTCGACCCGCTGGCCGGGGTCTTCGCCCGCCCCGGCGCCATCGCGCTGACCGCGGTGCTCTCCGGTGACCTGCACCTGGGGGACTGGGTGGGGGTGTTCGGCCAGGGCGTCATCGGGCTGTTGGCCACCCGGCTCGCGGTGCTCTCCGGGGCCCGGGTGGTGGCCGTCGACCGGTTCGCCAGCCGGCTCGACGTCGCCACCGGCTACGGCGCCGGTCTGGTGGTGGCCGCCGACAGCGAGTCCGCCGCCACCGTGCTGCACCGGGTGACCGACGGCCGGGGCGCCGACGTCTGCCTGGAGCTGTCCGGGGCGTACCCGGCGTTGCACGAGGCGATCCGGTCCACCACCCAAGGGGGCCGGGTGGTGGCGGCCGGTTTCTACCAGGGTCAGGCCGCCGGCCTCGGCCTCGGTGAGGAGTTCCACCACAACCGGATCCACCTGGTGGCCGCCCAGGTCTCCGGGCCGACCCCGGTGCCCGCGCTGGCCGGCCGCTGGACCGGCGCCCGCATCGCACACACCTTCATGGACCTGGTGGCCACCGGCAGCGTCGACCCGCTGCCCCTGGTGAGCCACGTCGTCGACGCCCGCGCCGTGGCCGACGCGCTGGCGTTGCTCGACCACGGTGCCGGTGACGTCCGCCAAGTCGTGCTGGAGTTCCGATGACACTCTCTCTCGCCTGCCAGGAGCAGCTGCTGCCCGGCGACACCCTGGAGCACAAGTTCGCCCTCGCCACCGCCCTGGGCTACCAGGGCATCGAGTTGCGGGGACGGGGTGACCTGCACTTCGCCCGCCGTCGACCCGAGCTACGCCGGGCGGCCGCCAACGGGGTGGTCATGCCGACCGTCTGCGTCGAGATGGACCACTTCATCGGTGACTTCGACCCCGCGCGCTCCCACGACGCGCTGGTCAACCTCCGGTCCCAGCTGTCGGTGCTCGCCGAGCTGGGCGGGGCCGGGGTGTGCACCCCGGCGGCCTGGGGGATGTTCTCCCGCCGGCTGCCGCCGTTCGAGCCGCCCCGCTCACCCGCCGGCGACCGGCAGGTGCTCGTCGACGCCCTGGGCGCGCTCGGCGAGCACGCCCGCGCCGAGGGGGTCACCCTCTTTCTCGAACCCCTCAACCGGTACGAGGACCACATGGTCAACCGGTTGGCGGACGCGGTGGCGCTCTGCGCGGCCGTCGGGTTGCCCTCGGTACGGGTCGTGGCGGACACCTTCCACATGAACATCGAGGAGGACGACGTCCCGGCGGCGCTGCGGGCCGCCGCGCCGTACCTGGGCCACGTGCAGGTCAGCGACTCCAACCGGTACCAGCCCGGCGCCGGTCACCTGGACTGGCGGGCGCTGCTGCGTACCCTCGACGAGCTCGGCTACCCGGGTTGGCTGGCGCTGGAGTGCCGGCTGCGCGGCGACCCGGTCCGGGCCCTGCACCAGGCGGCCACCGTGCTGCACAACGCCGAGCCCCGGCGGGCCGCCGCGTGACCGGGCCGTCCACCATGGCGGGGATCGATCCGGGCGGTACGCCGCCGACGGGTGCCGCCGAGCTGCGGGCGCTGGCCGTGGCCACCCTGGAGGGCAACTGGGAACACGACCACACCGTGCCCTCGCGCACCCTCTACCCGCACCAGTGGAGCTGGGACTCGGCGTTCATCGCCCTGGGCTGGGCCCACCTGCGTCCCGACCGCGCCTGGCGGGAGCTGCGTACTCTGTTCGCCGCGCAGTGGGCCGACGGGCGGGTGCCGCACATCGTGTTCAACCCCGCCGCCCGGGTCGGGTCGTACTTTCCCGGGCCGGACTTCTGGGACTCGGCGGTGGCCGACGGGGCTCCGGCGGTGGCCACCTCCGGCCTGGTCCAGCCGCCGGTGCACGCGCTGGCCGCGTGGCTGGCCTACCGGCGGGCGCCGTCGGCAACCGCCCGGTCGGCGTTGCGGTGGCTCTACCCGCGGCTGGTGGCCCAGCAGCGCTACCTGACCGTGGCACGCGACGTCGGCGGTGCCGGGCTGGCCGCCATCGTGCACCCGTGGGAGTCCGGGCTGGACAACAGCCCGGCCTGGGACGAGCCGCTGGCGGCGGTACCGGCCGACGCCGCGGTGCTGCGGGCGTACCGGCGGCACGACACCGCGCACGCCGACGCCGCGCACCGCCCGACGGACCTCGACTACGCGCGGTACGTGGCCCTGGTGGAGTCCTACCGTGCCGGGCGTTACCGCGACGAGGGCCTCGTCGGACGGCATCCCTTCCTGGTCGAGTGTCCCCTGGTCAACACGGCGCTGGGGGCCGCCGAGCACGCTCTGGCCGAGATCGCCACCGTGGTCGGCGTCGACCCGGGTGGGCACCGCGAGCGGGCCGGGCGGATCACCGCCGTCCTGGTCGAGCGGCTCTACGACCCGGTCACCGGCACCTTCCACCCGCGTGACCTGCGCACCGGCCGGCTGGTCCCGGCGCGCACCGCGCTCGGCCTGGTCCCGCTGCTCCTGCCGGACCTGCCCGCCGGTCAGGTCGAGGCGGTCCTGACCGAGGCCCGCTCACCACGCTTCGGGCTGGCCGCCCGGATGGACCGGCCGTTGCCCAGCCACGACCGGACCGCGCCGGACTTCGAACCGCTGCGGTACTGGCGCGGGCCGAGCTGGCTCAACCTCGGGTGGCTGCTCTGGCAGGGGCTGCGCACCCACGGCCGGCCCGAGCTGGCCGCCGGGCTGGCCGCGTCGATGACCGCTCTGGTGGCCACCGCCGGCTGCCACGAGTACTTCCACCCGGACACCGGGGCCGGTCTCGGTTCGCCGCGGTTCGGCTGGACCGCGGCCCTCCTGCTGGACGTCCTGGCCACCGGCTAGGCTGCCGGGTCGTGGCAGGTCTGTTGAGGAACGTGGCGGCGACGATCAGCCGGGTGGCCCGAGGTGGGGCCGTGCCGGCGCAGCGGGGTGTGCCGACTCCGGCCCGGGTGGCCCGGCCCCGGCAGGTGTCGGCCCTGCAACGCCGGCAGCTCACCTACGCACCGGAGTTGGACGGGCACGCCGACCCCGGCGAGGTGGTGTGGACCTGGGTGGCGTACGAGGACGACCCCCGGCAGGGCAAGGACCGTCCGGTGCTGGTGGTGGGCCGGCAGAGCCGTACCCTCTTCGGGTTGATGCTCTCCAGCCAGGACCGCGACGGCCAGCGGCACTGGCTCGCGCTGGGCCCGGGGGAGTGGGACCGCGACAACCGCCCGAGCTGGGTACGCCTCGACCGGGTCCTGACCATGCGCGAGGACGGCATCCGGCGGGAGGGCGCGGTGCTCGACCGGGCCCGGTTCGACCGGGTGGGTCAGGCGCTGCGCGCCGGGTACGGCTGGCAGTGACCACCGCCGTGGTGGCCGGGACCGGTCAGTAGTCGGCGAGCTGCCGGGCCGACCGGGTGCCGCTGAGGCTCTTGGCCCGGTACATCTCGGCGTCGGCGCGACAGAGCGCCTCGGATAGCTGCGCCGCCCCGGTCACCGGGGCCAGGCCGACCGACGCGGTGACCCGTAGGCTCAGCGTGCCGAGCTGGATCGGCGCGGCCATCGCCTCGCAGAGCCGTCGGCTGGCGTGGTCGAGCCACCGCCGGTCCACCGTGGGGCCGACCAGCAGCCCGGCGAACTCGTCACCACCGAGCCGGGCCACCAGGTTCTCCCCGGCGAAGGCGGCCAGCCGTTGCGCGACGTTGATCAGCACGTGGTCACCGGCGGCGTGTCCGTACCGGTCGTTCACCTGCTTGAAGTCGTCGAGGTCGAGGACCACCGCGATCAGCGGTGTGCCGGCGGCGTCGGTGAGCAGCGTCGCGGCCAGCCGGTAGAACGCCCGCCGGTTGGGCAGCCCGGTGAGCGGGTCGTGGCTGGCCGCGTGGCGTTCGGCGGCAAGTTCGGCCTGCAGGAGGGCGATCTCCGACTCGGCGCGGACCGCACGGCGACGCAGTTGCCAGGCCGAGAGCAGGGCCCCGGCGGCGGAAACGCCGGATGCGACGGTCAACGGATCCGGCACGGGACCTCCCTTCGCCGCAGCTCCCTCAGGCCTCGGCGGGCGGCGGTCGACGCACCGGGCCGGGCCTTGTTTTCCCTGGTCAATACCGGTCCAGGGGTCACTCTGAGTGAACGGACACCTACACCCACGTTCGGCTATCATGCTCCCTGTCCAATGCAGATGCAATAGCAGATGCACGTGCATTTGAGTCCGGGTTCAAACGCTTCCTCGCCGACTCCGCTCCTCCCCACGGCACCGGCAGGCTCTGGAAAGAAAGACGCCTCATGCAGCCACCACCGAACGGCGTTCCCACCAGTCAGCTCCCACCGTTGAGCTGGCAGAAGAGCCGGCGCAGCAACCCGAGCGGCAACTGTGTCGAACTCGCCGAGCTGCCCGGCGGCACCGGCATCGCGCTGCGTAACTCCCGACACCCCGAGGGACCCGCGTTGATCTACACCGTGGACGAGATCACCGCGTTCGTGTTGGGCGCCCGGGACGGGGATTTCGACCACCTGATCGGCTGAGCGCCCGGCTCACCCGGCGTGCAGAACACGGGCACCCAGGGAGTTCTCCTCACCGTCGGTCCATGGCATGCTTACACGTCGGTCGGGCCCAGGCCCGACCGGCGGTGGCAGGCGGAGGGGCGGCACGTGACGATGGTTCCAGTCGAGGGCGGTCCGGCGACCGGCCCCACCGTGCTACGCATGCTGCTCGGTGCCCAGTTGCGTCGGCTGCGCGAGGGACGGGGGGTCACCCGGGAGGGTGCCGGCTGGGAGATCCGCGCGTCGGAGTCCAAAATCAGTCGGATGGAGCTGGGGCGGGTCGGCTTCAAGGAACGCGACGTGGCCGACCTGCTCACCCTCTACGGCGTCACCGACCAGCAGGAGCGTGAGGCGCTGCTGAAGCTCGCCCGCGACGCCAACAACCCTGGCTGGTGGCACCGCTACGGCGACGTGCTGCCCACCTGGTTCCAGTCCTACCTCGGGCTGGAGGCAGCCGCCGCGCTGATTCGCAGCTACGAGGTGCAGTTCGTCCCCGGCCTGCTGCAGACCCGGGAGTACGCCCGCGCGGTGGTGCTGCTCGGCCACCGCCGGGCCGCCACCGACGAGCTGGACCGCCGGGTCGACCTGCGGATGGAACGCCAGCAGCTGCTCCGCCGCCCCCGGCCGCCGCAGCTGTGGGCGGTGGTGGACGAGGCGGTGCTGCGCCGGCCCATCGGCGGGCCGGAGGTGATGCGGGGTCAGCTGACCGCGCTGATCGAGGCCACCCGGGCGGCGCACATCCGACTGCAGGTCATCCCCTTCGACGCCGGTGGACACGCCGCCGCCGGCGGGGCGTTCACCATCCTGCGCTTCGGCGACCAGGACCTGCCGGACATCGTCTACATCGAGCAGTTGACCAGCGCGCTCTACCTGGACAAGCGCGAGGACCTGGACTACTACGCGGTGGCCATGGAACGGCTCTGCGTCGAGGCCGAGCCGCCGGAGCGTACGCCGGAGATCCTCACCCGGATCCGGGACGAGCTCTACCGCTGACCTGTCGGTCACTGGTGGGCGATGGGCCGGACCAGGCAGACTGGAACATCATGTCGCCGTTCACCCCCGCGCTGCGCCTGCACGGCCGGTACGTCCTGGCCGAACGTATCGGCCTGGGCGGGATGTCCGAGGTGTGGCGGGCCGACGACGAGGTGCTGCACCGGCCCGTCGCGGTCAAGGCCCTGGTGGCGCAGTTCGCCGTCGACCCCCAGCTGCGGGCCACCATCGGGCGCGAGGCCCGCACCGCCGCCCGGCTCACCCACCCCCACATCACCCAGGTGTACGACTACGGCGAGGCGACGCTGGCCGGCGGCGTCGTCGTGCCGTACCTGGTGATGGAGCTCGTCGAGGGGGTCAACCTCGCCGACCGGCTCGCCACCGGGCCACTGCCCTGGCCGCAGGCGGCCCGGCTGGCCGGTCAGGTGGCCGCCGCCCTGGCCGTCGCGCACCGGGTCGGGGTGGTGCACCGCGACATCAAACCCGGCAACGTGATGCTCACCGAGACCGGGGCGAAGGTCCTCGACTTCGGCATCGCCGCCCTCGCCGGGCCGCATCCGCTCGCCAGCGCCTCCGGTGAGCTGTTCATGGGCACCCCCGCGTACACCGCGCCGGAGCGGCTGACCCCGGGGCCGGCCGACCCGGCCAGCGACGTGTACGCCCTCGGCGCGCTGCTCTACCGCACCCTCACCGGCCGCACCCCGCTGCCGGTGCGCAGCTTCACCGACGCGATCGAGGCGCACGCCCGGCGTACGCCGGTGCCACCGCCGGCGGTCCCCGGTCTGCCCACCGAGCTGGCGGCGCTGGTGATGGCCTGCCTGGCCGAGGAGCCGGCCCGCCGGCCGAGTGCCGCGCGGGTGGCCGCCCGGCTCGGTGCCGCCGGCCCGACCGACGCGCCCACCGCGGTCGTTCCGGCGACGGCGGCCAGCCAACCGCCGACCCTGGTCGAGCGGGTCGCCCGTCCGTCCGCCCGGCCCGCCCCGGCCGGTGTCCCGGGTCGTCCCCGGTCGGGGCTACGGCTGGTAGGTGTGCTCGCGGCGGTGGCCCTGCTGGTGCTGGCCGGTTTCGTGGGGGCGTTCGGGCTGGGCGGGGAGCGGGACCGTTCGGTCGCCGGGACCCCCAGCACCGCCCCGTCGGCGCCGGCTCCGGCGTCCCGTCCGTCGACCCCGGCAGGCCCGGCGACCTCGGCTCCGGCACCGTCCAGGTCGGCACCCTCCGCCGACGCGTTCGGCATTCCGCGCACCGCCGCCGGGGTGGCCGCCGAGTTCGTCGCGGTGCTGCTGCGCGCGCAGCTCAGTGGCGACATCGACCGCCGCACCGCCGACGAGTTGCGGGACCGCGCCGGCCGGCTGATCGGCAGCCGGCCCAAGGACGTGGAGAAGCGCGTCGAGGACCTCACCGAACGCATCGATCGGGCCGCCGAGCGTCAGCAGATCGGTGCGGCCACGGCCGAACGGTTGCGTGACCTGGCGGACGCCTACGGTGACCTGCGCGACGACGAGGACGACGACTAGCGCCCCGCCGCCGACGACGGCCCGCTCCGCCCTCGGCACGCGGCGGCGCGGGGCCGTACGGTAGCCGGGTGGATTTCTGTGCTGGGTCTCGAAGCCATACGGTTGTCTCATGATCAGTGGGTGGCAGTCGTGGGCGGCCGACGGTGGCAGTGCACCGCCGTCGGGTGGGATCACCGGGTACGTCGTCGGTCTGATGGAGACCCTGGGCGGGCCGGGCGCCGGCCTGGCCGTGGCGCTGGAGAACCTCTTCCCGCCGATCCCGAGCGAGATCATCCTGCCGCTGGCCGGGTTCACCGCAAGCCAGGGCAGGATGAGCCTCTTCGGGGCGATCGCCTGGACGACGCTGGGCGCGGTGGTGGGCGCGCTCGCGCTGTACTACATCGGCGCGCTGCTCGGCCGGGACCGGATGCGGGCCATCGCCGAGAAGCTGCCCCTGATCAAACTCTCCGATGTGGACCGGACCGAGGCGTGGTTCATCAAGCACGGAAAGAAGGCCGTCTTCTTCGGCCGGATGATCCCCATCTTCCGTAGCCTCATCTCCATCCCGGCCGGGGTGGAACGGATGCCGGTGGGCACCTTCCTGCTCTACACCACGGCCGGCAGCCTGATCTGGAACACCCTCTTCGTGCTCGCCGGCTACTTCCTCGGTGAGAACTGGCACCTGGTGGAGACGTACGCCGGTGTCTTCCAGAAGATTGTCATCGTCACCTGCGTGGGTGCCGCCGGGTGGTTCGTGGTCTCCCGGATCCGCCGTGCCCGCCGGGGCGACGACGCCGCCGTCGACGCCGGGGTCCAACCCGCCACCGGGTACGACCTCGGCCTGGACCTCGGCTCGGATGTCGAACCGGTGTTCGGCACCGGTGCCGAGGACCGCCGGGGCGGTTCTGGTCAGCCACCCGCCGGCACGGTGTACCGCAGCCAGTGGGCGGCCTCCGGCGATGACGCACCCGGCGGCTGGCCCGGCCACTGACCCGTCCGCAGTTCGGTCCGCCGGTCGGTGCGTGGGCCGGTGGGTGCGCGGGTCGGTGGGTGCGTGGTCGGTCGCTGCGCGGGTCGGTGGGTGCGCGGGTCGGTCGCTGCGTGGGCCGGTGGGACTTCCGGAGAGTTCCGGTAGCTGTTGCCGGCCGGCCGTCGGCGGTGTCGCCGACGGCGGTGGGTTCATCGGCGACGGTGACGCCGCACGTGCACGGCAGGGCTGGGACGCTGCCGGGCAGCGGTCGATAGTTTCCGGAAGTCGTTGACGCTGTGGAAACACCGCTGTAATACTTCCAATCATTCAGGTCGATGTTATCCGCCTTGTCGGACATGACGCGATCCTGCCCACCACCACCCGCCAGACCGGCTTCGTCGATCCGCTCGGGGCGTCCTCCGGACCTGGCAGAAGGGGCATCAGATGAGCAAGAAGTCTGCCGAATCCCGCCGGCCCCACCGGCTGCGTAACGCGCTCGTCGTCTCGGCCGTCGGCCTGCTGACCGCGGTGGGTGCCGTGGTCCTGCCCGGTGGCACCGCCAGCGCTGCGAGCACCCTCGGCGCGTCCGCCGCCGAGCAGGGCGGCCGGTACTTCGGCACCGCCGTCGCCGCGAGCCGGCTGAGCGACTCGACGTACACGACCATCCTGAATCGCGAGTTCAACCAGGTCACCGCCGAGAACGAAATGAAGATCGACGCGCTGCAACCGCAGCAGGGCCAGTTCTCGTACGGCAACGCCGACCGGATCGTCCAGCACGCCCGCAGCCGGGGCATGCAGGTACGGGGACACACCCTGGCCTGGCACTCGCAGCAGCCCGGCTGGATGCAGAACATGTCCGGCAGCACCCTGCGCAACGCGATGCTCAACCACGTGACCACGGTCGCCACCCGCTTCCGCGGCCAGATCGCCTGGTGGGACGTGGTCAACGAGGCGTTCGCCGACGGTGGTAGCGGCGCCCGGCGCGACTCCAACCTGCAGCGCACCGGCAACGACTGGATCGAGGCCGCCTTCCGGGCCGCCCGCCAGGCCGACCCGAACGCCTCGCTCTGTTACAACGACTACAACATCGACAACTGGAACGACGCCAAGACGCAGGCCGTCTACCGGATGGTTCAGGACTTCAAGAGCCGGGGCGTGCCGATCGACTGCGTCGGCCTGCAGTCGCACTTCACCGGCGGCTCGAACTACCCGAGCAACTACCGCACCACGCTGTCCAGCTTCGCCGCCCTCGGCGTCGACGTGCACATCACCGAGCTGGACATCCGCAACGCCCCGTCCGAGGCGTACCGCAACGTGGTGAACGACTGCCTCGCGGTCGCCCGCTGCAAGGGCGTCACCGTCTGGGGCATCCGTGACTCCGACTCGTGGCGCTCCAACGAGAGCCCGCTGCTCTTCGACGGTTCCGGCAACAAGAAGGCCGCCTACAACGCGGTGCTCACCGCGCTGAACAGTGGCACCGGCAACCCGACCACCCCGCCGACCAACCCGCCGGGCGGAGGTGGCTGCACCGCCTCGATCACCCCCGGCCAGGTCTGGGGCGACCGGTACAACACGTCGGTGACGGTCAGCGGCGCCAGTAGCTGGTCGGTGGTCGTGGCCATCACCTCACCGCAGAGGATCTCCTCCACCTGGAGCGGCAGCCCCAGCTGGGACGGCAGCGGCAACGTGATGACGATGCGCTCCAACGGCAGCGGCGACACGTTCGGGTTCACCACGATGATGAACGGCAACTCCAGCGCCCGCCCGACGATCAGGTCCTGCACCGCCGGCTGACCGGGTCGCCCACGATCCGCCCTGAGACACCGCACCGTCGGACCGTGCCGAGCAGCCCCGGCTGCCCGGCACGGTCCCGTGCGTGGCAACCGAGTCCGTTTCGCCGGTCGGTGGGCGGCGCCCGTGCCGCAGGCTGGCGGGCCGACCTCAGTCCCGCCGGTCGGTGGGACGTCGTCTGCCCCGCCGGCCGGCGGGCCGATGTCCCGATTCCGCCGGTTGCTGAGCTGTCGTCCGTCCTGCCGGTCGGTGGGCCGATCCGGACCGTCGGCGCAACGGTGATCCAGGCGACCTCGCCCCCGGAGCCGCGCTTCGCAGCGGGTGGGCAGTTCGTAGATCTTGGACACTTACCGTTCAAATAGGACGGTAAGTGTCCAAGATCTACCGCTTCGGTACGGGCGGGGCGGGTTGCGACCGCGTGGTGGGTGCGCGTTGCCACCGGGACGTCGGCGGCGGCTGGACGAGCTCCGCGTCGGCACCTGTCCGGGGCCCCGCTCTCTTTCGGTGGTCGTGACACCCGGCCAAATCAAGGACAAAACGGTCGTCACGCATGTCGGCAAGTGTCGGATGTCGTCCGCGAACCCGTCCGAGACCACTACGACAAGGACGTTGCCGTCTGCCGGTCGGGCGCGGGGTCGGACGGCTTGGCGCACCCGTAGGCGGCCGAGCGCCAGGCTGACTTCGCCGCCGCTCTGTCGCACCGGCATGTCGCCGCGCTCGACGCGTTGGTGACCGCCTGGCGGGGCCAGGGGGCGGTCCATCTGCCGGGTGGTCTGCGGGTGGTCCGACGTGACGGGCGGCTCGTCGTCGAAGACCGGTGATTCCGGGTCGTCGGTCGGCGACCTCGACGTCCGGTTTTCCGGGGAGTCTTCGGGTGATTCAGGGCCGAATGTCGGGTTCGTGGGGCCGGAATGGGTGCGGGCCGGGGGTCGTTACACCCTGCGTACGACCGAGTAGCTCGGCGGTTCGGCCTGCGGGCCGGGCCGGGTGGGCCCGCCGGGGAATGACGGTGGGTGGTCGGTCGTTACATCTGGACCCGGCGCGGTGAGCGGTGTTCTTCTCTGCTCCCGGCCGGCGAATTTCCCCTTGTTTTCTTGTTGGTGGGCGCCTCGTGGTGCTCGCATCCGCACCGGTGTTTTTTCCCCCTTGTGGTGTGGGTGTCGACCCCCAGGTTGGAGCTTTCTCATGACCACGATCATTCGTAGGAGTGTGTTGGGTATCGCGGGTCTGGCGGTTGCCGGTGGTCTGGCGGCGGGTCCGCTGAACCATCAGGACGCCACCCCGGTGACCTCGGGTCTGGCTCCGGTGGCCGCGGTGCAGGAGTCGAAGCCGGACACGGCGGCTCTGTTGCCGCATGGTGAGCCGTCGGGTCAGTCGCGTATCGAGTTGAACGACGAGCAGGTGACCAACACGAAGGAGATCATCGCGGCGACGAAGAAGGCCGGGATGGACGAGCGGGCCGCGGTGGTGGCGATCGCTACCAGTCTGCAGGAGTCGAAGTTGGAGAACCTGGGTCATCTGGGTGACCGTAACGATCATGACTCGCAGGGCTTGTTCCAGCAGCGTCCGTCCAGTGGTTGGGGGACGGTGGAGCAGATCACCGATCCGCAGTATGCGACCACGGCGTTCCTGAAGGGTCTGAAGCAGGTCGATGGCTGGGAGGACATGTCGTTGACCAGGGCCGCGCAGACGGTGCAGGTGTCGGCGTTCCCGGACCACTACGCGCAGTGGGAGAAGCAGGCCGCTGACCTGGTCGCCGAGCACTGGAACAGCTGACCCCCGCGATACAGGCTCAAGGCCGACTGGCCGGTACCCCCCACCCGGGGGTACCGGCCAGCGGCGTCCCCACACCCGGCAGCGGCCCGGGACCGGCGGACCGGACCAGCCGTGGCGCTCCGCCTCACTGCCGGCTGTGGCCGACGTACTCGCGCAGGTGACGGGCGGTCAGGGTGTCGCTGTCGGCGACCAGTCCGGCCGGCGTACCGGTGAAGACCACCCGGCCCCCGTCGTGCCCGGCGCCCGGCCCGAGGTCGATGATCCAGTCGGCGTGCGCCATCACCGCCTGGTGGTGCTCGATGACCACGACGGTGTTGCCGGCGTCGACCAGCCGGTCCAGCAGGGCGAGGAGCTGGTCCACGTCGGCCAGGTGCAGCCCGGTGGTCGGCTCGTCCAACACGTACGTGCTGCCCCGCTCGGCCATGTGGATGGCGAGCTTCAGCCGCTGCCGTTCGCCACCGGAGAGGGTGGTGAGCGGCTGGCCCAGGCTGAGGTAGCCCAGACCGACGTCGGTGAGCCGGTCGAGGATGACCCGGCGGACCGCTGGGGAAGAAGTCGCGGGCCTCGACGACCGACATGGCGAGCACCTCGCTGATGTTTTTGCCCCGCAGCCGGTAGGTGAGCACCTTGGCGGTGAACCGTCGCCCCTCACACTGCTCACAGACCGAGGCCACCGCCGCCATCATGGCCAGGTCGGTGTAGACCAGCCCGATGCCCTTGCACGTCGGGCAGGCCCCTTCGGAGTTGGCGCTGAACAACGCCGCCTTGACGCCGTTGGCCCTGGCGAAGGCGGTCCGGATCGGGTCCAGCAGACCGGTGTAGGTGGCCGGGTTGCTGCGCCGGGAGCCGCGGATCGCGGACTGGTCTACCACCACCACCCCGCGGCGGCGCGGCAACGAGCCGTGGATCAGGGAACTCTTGCCGGAGCCGGCCACGCCGGTGACCACGGTCAGCACCCCGAGCGGAATGTCGACGTCCACGCCCCGCAGGTTGTGCAGGTCCGCGCCGCGGATCGGCAGCTGACCGGTGGGCCGGCGAACCGTCTCCCGCAGGGTGACCCGATGGTCCAGGTGTCGGCCGGTACGGGTGCCGGAGCGCCGCAACCCGGCGACGTCACCGGTGTAGCAGATCCGCCCGCCGTCCGGCCCGGCGCCCGGCCCGAGGTCGACCACGTGGTCGGCGATCGCGATCGTCTCCGGTTTGTGCTCCACGACCAGCACGGTGTTGCCCTTGTCCCGCAACCGCAGCAGCAGGTCGTTCATCCGGGCGATGTCGTGCGGGTGCAGCCCGACGGTGGGTTCGTCGAAGACGTACGTGACGTCGCTGAGGCTGGACCCGAGGTGGCGGACCATCTTGACCCGCTGCGCCTCACCGCCGGAGAGGGTGGCCGACTCGCGGTCCAGGCTGAGGTAACCCAGGCCGATCTCCACAAGCGAGTCCAGGGTCTCCCGCAGGGTGCCGACCAGCGGTGCCACCTCGGGATCGGCTACCTCCCGCAGGAACTCGGCCAGGTCGCTGATCTGCATCGCCGCGCACTCGGCGATGTTGCGTCCGGCGATCCGGCTGGCCAGCGCAGCCTGGTTGAGGCGGGTGCCGCCGCAGTCGGCGCAGGTGGCGAAGGTGACCGCCCGGTCGACGAAGGCGCGGATGTGGGCCTGCATCGAGTCCCGGTCCTTGACCAGGTACAACCGGCGGACCTTGACCACCAGGCCCTCGTACGTGATGGTGCTGCTGCCGACCTTGAGCTTCGTGGCCGGCTTGTGCAGCAGGTCCTGCCACTGCTGCGGGGTGTAGTCCTGCAGCTTGACGTCCGGGTCGAAGAGCCCGGAGTGGGCGAACTGCTGCCAGTACCAGGAGTCGACGGCGAAGTTCGGCACCGTGATCGCCCCGTCGTTGAGGGAGCGTTCCCGGTCGACCAGCTCGTCCACGTCGAGGTCCGACACCCGGCCGAGGCCCTCACAGGTCAGGCACATCCCCTCGGCCAGGTTGAAGCTGAAGGCGCCGGCCGATCCGGCGTACGGCGCTCCTGGTCGACAACGATCGCGGCGCTGAGGTTACGCAACGAATCCACGTCGGGTCGGCTCAGGTTGGGCATGAACGACTGGAGGAACGCACTGTACGTCTCGTTGATCAGGCGCTGGGACTCGGCGGCGATGGTGCCGAAGACCAGGGACGACTTGCCGGAGCCGGAGACCCCGGTGAAGACGGTGAGGCGACGCTTGGGGATGTCGACCGAGACGTCGGCGAGGTTGTTCCCGCGCGCGCCGCGTACCTCGATCACGTCGTGACTGTCGGCGGCGGACCGTGCTGGCTGCTGCATGCGAACCCTTCGCGAGATTCTGGGCAGGGAGGATCCCGCCGGTATCCGGTACCGGCCTGGCCGCATTCAATTGTCTCATTCAACTTCATATAGAGGGTTTGGAAGATCGTCAACGCTCGTCCGCCGCCGATATGACGGTGAAAGTCTCAACCGCACGTGGAGTCGCTAGGCTTGGCCGGTGACGGGTCGGGTGGACGAGCGGGGTCGGATCCGGGGCGTGGACCTCGCGGCGACGGTCGGGATCTCCGTGCAGCAGGTGCGCAACTACGTCGACCTCGGGGTGCTGCCACCGGTGTCGCGTACCCCGAGTGGTTACCGCGTCTTCACCACCGCGCACGCCCGGGCGCTGACCGTGGCCCGGCAGGTGGCCGAGGGGCACGGCTGGACGCGTACCCGGGAGATCATGGCGGCGGTCCACCGGGGTGACCCGGCGGCGGCGCTGGCGTCGCTCGACGGCGGCCACGCGGAGCTGGACCGGGAACGGGCCGACATCCGTCGGGTGCTGGCCGCCTTCGAGACCGTGGTGGCCGGCCCGGCTCCCGCACCGGTACGCCGTCGGGGGAGCCGCATCGGCGAGGTGGCCGCGCTGGTCGGCGTGCGCACCTCCCAGCTGCGGGTCTGGGAGGCCCGTGGCCTGCTGCGCCCGACCCGCCAACCGGGCACCGGCTACCGGGTGTACGACGAGGCCGAGCTGCGGGCCGCGCAGGTAGTCACGCTGCTGCGCCGGGGTGACTACCCGTTCGACATCGTGCACGCGGTGCTGGACGAGATCCGCTCCACCGGCAGCCCGCAGCGGGTCCGGGCCGAACTCGCCCGGCGGGAGCAGGAGCTGAACCGGCGCAGCCTACGGCGACTGCGCGGGTCGTCCGCTCTGCACGACTACCTGGTGGAACTCGGCCTGACCGACTGAGGGCCGGGACGGCGCGACGGGCGGCACCCGGATCGGGTACCGCCCGTCACCGTCCCCGCCCGGGACGTCTGTGATCAGTTCAGGCCGCAGGTGGCAAGCTCCAGCGGCGGGACGGGGCGCTCGCCGGTGACCCGGCCGATGTTGGTGGCGATCCGGTTGATCACCGCGATCCGCTTGTCCTCCAGCGGGCCGAGGATGGCCAGCTGGACGAAGTTGGGGCCGCCTTCGGGGCGGACGGCGAGCTGGGCCAGCCGGGTGTTGGCCTCGTTGATCTGCTGCTGCAGGTTGGCCAGCTCCTGGTTGACGCCGGCCTGCGCGGCGGCGGGGACCGCGCCGATGCGGCCGGTCACGTCGGGGCAGTTCACCGTCTGGGCGCCGGCCGGTGCGGCGTTGCCGTTACCCGCGTTGCCGTTCCCGTTGCCCGCGTTGCCGTTACCCGCGTTGCCGTTGCCCGCGTTGCCGTTACCGGCGTTGTTGCCCGCGTTGCCGGCGTTGTTGTTTCCGGCGTTGCCGTTTCCGGCGTTGTTGCCCGCGTTGCCCGCGTTGCCGGCGTTGGCCGGTGCGTTCACCCCACAGGTCGCGAGGGCGTCCAGGCCGGCCGGGGCGGCGGCACCGAGCCGGGTGAAGCTCTGCCGGATCCGGTCCAGTACGGCGATCCGCTTGTCCTCCAGCGGGCCGAGGATGGCCAGCTGCACGAAGTTGGGGCCGCCTTCGGGGCGGACGGCGAGCTGGGCCAGCCGGGCATTGGCCTCGTTGATCTGCTGCTGCAGGGCGGCCAGCTCCCGGTCGATGTTGGCCTGCGCCGCCGCCGGCACCGCGCCGATGCGACCGGACACGTCGGGGCAGTTCACCGTCTGTGCGCCGGCCGGTGCCGCAGCGTTGTTGTTGCCCGCGTTGTTGTTCCCGTTGCCCGCGTTGTTGCTGCCCGCGTTCGGGTTGCCGCTGGCGGCACCGTTGGACAGCGCACAGGCGGCCAGGCCCTGCAGGCCGGCCGGAGCGGTGCCGCCGACCCGGGTGATGTTCAGGGTGATCCGTTCGAGCACCGCGTTGCGCTTGCCGGCGATGTCACCGAGCTGCTGCTGGGCGGCCCCGGGCTCCCGGGCGAGGCGGGCGTTGACGTTGGCGATCTGGTTCTCCAGGTTCCGCAGCTCCTGGTCCACACCGGCCTGCGCGGCCGCCGGCACCGCTCCGAGCTTGTCGGCGACGGTCGGGCAGGTCACCGACACGGCGGTCGCCGAATTGTCGTCGGCAGATGCCAGTTGCAGTCCCGCGCCGAGCAGCAGCGCCGCGAAGGCACCGACACCGGCGATTTTCAGGACGGCGTTCTTCTGCGTACGCCTGGCCATGTACCTCTCCTCTGACTGACCCGCCGATGCAGTCAACATGGGCGTGACTGCCTGCGGAAACGGCGATGCGATGTGGCGCGGGAACGGTATTCGGGCACCACTGGCTATGGTGACCACCATGGCAGTGGATCGAGGCGTACGACGCCTGCGATCCGTTGCCCGGAATTGCCCCGGGTCCGCTCCGGCAATGGCGGACCCCGCTGTTCCGTCCTTCCGGCGATGGATACGGAACCGGCGCGGGAGGAGTTCAACGACGCGCGGATTGTTTTTGTCGGCCGCCCTCGGCTGTGCACAGAGGAGCCCCAGGTGACCTTCGGCAGCGCCTGTCGAGCTGAGTCAGCCACGACATCACCGGGCGTTAGGGTCACCCCATGAGAGTTCGGCTCCCGGCCGCCATGCTGGCCGCCGTCCTGCTGACGGCTCCCGTTCCGGCCGTTGCCGCGCCGACAGCCGCGACTCCAGTCGCTGCTGGGCCGTTCGCTGCCGTGCCGTTCGCTGCCGCGCCGGGTCCCGGGACGCCGGCTCCGGTGTCGCCGCCGTCCGGGGCGGTCACCCCGGACGGTACGGCGGCCGCCGCCGGAGGGGCGGTGCCCTGCCCACGGGTGGCCGCACCCAAGGTCACCCGGTCGCCCCGACCGACCCCGCCGCCGGCGGTACCGCCGGACCGGGTCGTCGGTGGGGCCGCACTCGACACCGCCGGGCTGGTGGTCCCGCCCGGCACGCCGGCGCCACCGGCCATCACCGCCACCTCGTGGCTGGTCGCCGACCTGGACACCGGTGCGGTGCTGGGTGGCTGCGGCCCGCACGAGTACGCCACCCCGGCGAGTGTGCAGAAGCTCCTGCTGGCCGCCACCATGATGCCGAGGCTGGACCCGAAACAGATCGTCACCGCGACCCCCGCCGACCTGGACATCGCCCCGAACTCCTCGGCCGTCGGCCTGGTGGCGGGAGGCCGCTACAGCGTGGAGACGGTCTGGCTGGGACTGCTGTTCAACTCCGGCAACGAGGCAGCCAACCTGCTGGCCCGCCTCGGCGGTGGGGCCGACGGTGCCGCTGGCGGGGTGCGGGCGATGAACGAGCAGGCCCGGCGGCTCGGTGCGTTGCAGACCCACGCGGTCACCCCGTCCGGGCTGGACGGTCCCGGTCAGTTCACCAGCGCCTACGACCTGGCGCTGATCGCCCGGGCCTGCTTCGCCGATCCCACCTTCCGCCGGTACGCCCGAGCCGAGCGCACCCGGATCCCCGCCCAGCCCGCGTTGAAGCAGAAGGGCTTCCAGATCCAGAACGAGAACCCGCTCATCTACCGGTACCCGGGTGCGTTGGGCGGCAAGACCGGCTTCACCGACTACGCCCGGCACACCTACGTCGGCGCGGCCGAACGCGACGGCCGCCGGCTGGTGGCCACCCTGCTCGGCGCGGAACCCCGGCCGATGCGCGGCTGGGAGCAGGGTGCCGCCCTGCTCGACTGGGGTTTCTCGCTGCCACGGGAGGCCACCGTCGGGCACCTCGTCGAGCCGGGGGAGCTGGACGGTGCGGCTCCGGCCCCGACCGGGGTAACGGCCGAGCCGGAGCCGTTGCCGGCGGGCACGGTCCGCCCGGCCGCCGCCCGTCCGGCCCGTGACGACAGCGCCGCCGACCGACGCCCGCTGACCATCGGGTACGCCGCCGGCACGGTCACCCTGGCCGCACTGGTGCTGGGGCTGGCCCTGGTACGCCGCCGACGCCGCACCGACCGGCCCCGGACACGGTGACCCGTGGTGGCCGGTGGCGTACGACGACCCGTGGTGGCCGGTGGCGCGGTGTTGCCGGAGCGGTGACTTCCCGTCGTTGTGCGGCGGCGGGAAAGATCTTGGAAGGGAAGTGCCTCCTGGAGGGGCCGTCTTCTTCCAAGATCCTTCTGGGGGTGGTCCACCGATTCGTCGGAACCAGCGGCAACGGCCGAATCCGCCGACCGGCCACCGGAGCACCGCCGCGCGGTTAGCGTGAGGGCGTGAGAGGTTGCCGTCGGGCCGCCGTGCTGACCGTCGCGCTGCTCCTGGCGTCGTTCGGCGTACCCGCCACCGGCGTCGCGGCCCCGGACCCGGGGTCGGCGACCGTACCCTGTCCGAGCGTGCCCGCCACGCGACCACCGCGACCGACCCCGCCCCGGGTCGACCCGGTGTCGCGCACCGTCGGCGGGACCGGCCTGGCCACGCCCGGGTTGGTGGCCCCGGCGGGGGCGACCCGGCCACCGGCGGTCAGCGCGACCTCGTGGCTGGTCGCCGACCTGGACACCGGTGCGGTGCTGGGCGGCTGCGGCCCGCACGAGTACGCCACCCCGGCGAGCGTGCAGAAGCTCCTGCTGGCCGCCACGATGCTGCCGCGACTGGACCCGGGCCAACTGGTGACGGCGACCCACGGTGATGTGGACATCGAGCCGGGCAGTTCCGCGATGGGGCTGGTCGAGGGCGGCCACTACCCGCTGGAGAGCGTCTGGCTCGGGCTGCTGCTCACCTCCGGCAACGACGCGGCCAACCTGCTGGCCCGCCTCGGCGGTGGCCCCGACGGGCTGCCCGGCGGGGTACGGGCGATGAACGAGCAGGCCCGACGGTTGGGCGCGTTGCAGACCCACGCGGTCACCCCGTCCGGGCTGGACGGCCCGGGGCAGTTCACCAGCGCCTACGACCTGGCGCTGATCGCCCGGGCCTGCTTCGCCGACGCGCGGTTCCGCCGGTACGAGCTGACCGAGCGGGCCCGGGTGCCGGCCCAGCCGGCGCTGCGCCGCAAGGGCTACGAGATCCAGAACGACAACCAGCTCATCCAGCGGTACCCGGGAGCGTTGGGTGGCAAGACCGGCTTCACCGACCTGGCCCGGCACACCTACGTCGGCGCGGCCGAGCGGGGCGGCCGTCGGCTGGTGGTCACCCTGCTCGGCGCGGAGGTCGACCGGCAACGCGGCTGGCAGCAGGGTGCGACCCTGCTCGACTGGGGGTTCGCGCTGCCCCGCGACGCCTCGGTGGGGCGGCTGGTCGCTCCCGGCGAGACGCTCACTCCGAGCCCCACCACCGGGGCGACCCTGCCGGTGGTCGACACCGGCCGGGCGGCCACCCACAGTGACGGGCTGGCCCGCGTCGGCCGCTGGTGGACCCTGCTGGTGGTCGCGGTCGGCCTGGTCGGCACCGGCCTGCTGACCTCCCTGTTCAGCCGCCGCCGTCGACCCCTGCGCGCCACCGGTGGCGACGCCGACCCCGGCTGACCTTGGCGACAGCGTGCGTGGGTGGTCCGGCCATGCGCCGGGGCGTTGTCCTGGGCCTGGTCGTTGTCCTGGGCCTGGTCGCCGCGGTGCTGCTGGCCGCCTGCCAGCGGCACCCGCCACAGCCACCGCCGACACCCACCGCCTCCGCCGAGCCGCGCGCGCCGGCGGACGTGGTGGCCCTCGCCGACGTCGACCCGACCATCCGCACCGACCTGCGGTACGCCACCGCGCACAACTTCGTCGGCCGGCCGCTGGACGGCTACCGCGAGCCGCTCTGCCTGCTCACCAGGGCGGCCGCCGACGCGCTCCGCCGGGTGCAGGCCACCGCCGTCGAGCAGGGTCACACCCTCAAGGTGTACGACTGCTACCGCCCGCAACGCGCCGTGGACGACATCGTGGCCTGGGCCCGCCAACCGGGTGGGCCGGACACCGGTCCGGAGTTCCATCCCCGGGTGGCGAAGTCCGAACTGTTCGACGCCGGGTACCTGGGTGCGCCGACCGCGCACAGCCGGGGCAGCACCGTGGACCTGACCCTGGTCGCCCTGCCAGCCGTCACCTCACCACCAGCCGCGCCGGGTACGCCCCCGGTGGCCTGCACCGCCGCGCAGGCACTGCGGTACCCCGACGACAGTGTGGACATGGGCACCGGTTTCGACTGCTTCGACCCGCTCGCGGCCACCGCCGCGACCGGTGTCCCGCGTGCCGCCCGGGAGAACCGGCTACTGCTGCGGCGGCTGATGACCGAGGGCGGATTCGTCAACTACCCCCGTGAGTGGTGGCACTACCGCTTCACCGACGAGCCGTACCCCGGGACGTACTTCGACTTCCCGATCACCCGCACCTCCCTCCGCAGGTAAGGAAGGGCCCCCTGTTAACGCATTCGGTAGAGCGGGGTACCCCTCTCACAGCTGGATTCGGGCGTGACGCGATGGGCTTCGGCGCGGTGGGGACGGCCGTCGGTGGTGGGGACAGGCGTCGGTCGGGTCAGTCGGTGGCGGGGGCCAGCGGCAGCCAGGCGAGCACGTCGCGGATCGCGCGGTCCCAGTACTCCCAGTCGTGCCCGCCGGGGGAGAAGTCCACCGTGGCCGGTACGCCGGCCCGCTGGAGCGCGTCGGCGAAGCGGACGTTGTCGTCGTAGAGGAAGTCGCCGGTACCGCAGCCGATCCAGAGCGCCGGCAGCCCGCCGTCTCCATCAGCGCGGTCACCGTGACCGCCGTCGCGGTCACCATCGCTGCCGGCACCGGCAACACTGCCGGCACCGGCACCGGCACCGTGGCCGGCTTCGGCTCCGGCACCACTGGCGGCACCGGCACCGTGGCCGGCTCCGTCAGTGTTGCCGGTGTCGGGACGGCTACGGGTGGGCACGGAGGTGGCCCGGTCGAGCAGGGTCAGCAGGTCGTCGTCGGTGCCCCGGACGGTCCGGTCGCCGAAGGCGGCGTGCCAGGTGGCCGGATCGAGAGGGCGTTGCGGGTGCCGGTGACGGGAGGCCAGGTCCAGGGCGCCGGAGAGGCTGGCCGCCGCGGCGAACCGTCCCGGTTGCTGCAACGCCCACTTGAGGGCGCCGTACCCGCCCATGGAGAGCCCGGCCACGAAGGTGTCGGCGCGGCGGCGGGAGAGCCGGAAGAACGAGTGGCAGACCTTCGGTAGCTCCTGGCTGAGGAACGTCCAGTACTGGCTGCCGTACTCCTGGTCGGCGTAGAGGCTCCGCGCGACCTGCGGCATCACCACCGCCAGACCCAGGGGCGCGACGTACCGCTCGACCGAGGTACGGCGCAGCCAGGTCGTGTCGTCGTCGCTGAGGCCGTGCAGCAGGTAGAGCACCGGCGGATCACCGGTACGGGTGCTGCCGGACATGCCGATCTGCGTCGCGGCCCGCTCCGGCAGCAGCACCGTCATCGACGTGCTGAGGCCGAGCGTCTCGGAGAAGAAGTCACAACGGATCCGCGCCATGACCGTCGAGGCTAACGAATGGGTGGACGGGGCACCGGCCGCCGAGCCGGCATGGTCGGCGGGCTCAGCAGACCCATCCTGCCGGGAATCCCGTTGCGGGGTTCCCCGGATCTGCCTACCGTCGACGGGTACCGTCCGATCGAGCCGACCGGGGAGTCCCACCGTGCCGCAGCTGCTCAGCACCCGCATCAGGCGTGTCACGCCGTGCCCCGGTGCCCCGCTGCGACCTGGGCGCGGCCCGGAGCGGCAACATCCGCGCCCCGGGCCCGCCGGTTCGGCACCCTGAGGCGGATAGCGGCCGGGCCGCACCCTGACGCGGATAACGGCCGGGCCGCACCCTGACGCGGATAGCGGCCGGTCCGCACCGTGACGCGGTTAGCGGCCAGCCGCGCCCCGACGCGGTTAGCGGCCGGGCCGCCCGGTGACCGGGCGAGGTCAGCCTGACCCGATCCGGTCCGTCCTGGGTAGCCGGAACGACTCCGGTACGCGGGTCGGGTCGCCCATTCGCCATCGTCCGACCCGTACGACCGGTCCTGATCGGGCCGGTCGTCGGCTGATCCGTCCAGCCTTTGCCGATTCCGCCGGCACCAGCTGGTCCACCGCCGTCGACGTCGACGGCACGACGTGAGGAGCAATCGTGAGTTTCACCCCGCTGCCGGGTACCCGGGCGCCGGTCCGGGTCTGGACCGACCCGTACACGATCGAGGCGCAGGCGGCCCGGCAGCTGCGTAACATCGGTGCACTGCCGTGGGTGCAGGGTGTCGCGGTGATGCCCGACGTGCACTTCGGCAAGGGGGCCACGGTCGGTTCGGTGATCGCCATGCGGCAGGCGGTCTCGCCGGCCGCGGTCGGCGTGGACATCGGCTGTGGCATGTCGGCGGTGCGTACCTCGCTGACCGCCGCCGACCTGCCGGACGACCTGGCCGCGCTGCGTGGCGCGATCGAGGCGGCGATCCCGGTCGGGTTCGCCAAGCACGCCGACGCGGTCGATCCCCGGCGGGTACGTGGGCTGGAGCAGGGCGGCTGGGGCGACTTCTGGCAGCGGTTCGCCACCCTGGACTCCCGGGTGGCGAAGCTGGAGACCCGGGCCCGGCAGCAGCTGGGGACCCTCGGCGGCGGCAACCACTTCATCGAGGTCTGCCTGGAGTCCGGGGGTGCCGACGACGGCCGGGTCTGGCTGATGCTGCACTCCGGCTCCCGCAACATCGGCAAGGAGCTGGCCGAGCGGCACATGGCGGTCGCCCGGCGGCTGCCGCACAACGCCGACCTGCCCGACCGGGACCTGGCCGTGTTCCTGACCGGTACGCCGGAGATGGACGCCTACCGGCGGGACCTGTGGTGGGCGCAGGAGTACGCGCGGCGTAACCGGGCGATGATGGTGGCGCTGCTCTGTGGCGTGGTGCGGGAGCGCTTCCCGACGGTCGGCTTCGACGAGCCGATCTCGGCCCACCACAACTACGTGGCCGAGGAGACCTACGGTGGCGAGCAGGTGCTGGTGACGCGGAAGGGTGCGATCCGGGCCGGCAAGGGGGACCTGGGCATCATCCCCGGCTCGATGGGCACCGGGTCGTACGTCGTGCGGGGTAAGGGCAACCCGGACGCGTACTGCTCGGCGTCGCACGGCGCGGGTCGGCGGATGTCGCGGGGGCAGGCCAAGCGGACGTTCAGCACCGCCGACCTGGCCGCGCAGACCGCCGGGGTGGAGTGCCGCAAGGACGCCGGGGTGGTCGACGAGATCCCCGGCGCGTACAAGGACATCACCGAGGTGATGGCGCAGCAGCAGGACCTGGTCGAGGTGGTGGCGCACCTCAAGCAGGTGGTCTGTGTAAAGGGCTGACCGTACGCCGACCCCCACGCGTCGCGTCGGGGCGTCCAGGTATGACGCAAACGGTATACGACAGCCGGACACTGACACACCTAGCATCAGCACGCATCGATACGCGGCGGTGCTGTGCCGTCGCGGGACCGAGGGAGTGTGCGATGGTGCGACGACACCTGCTGCGGGCGGCGACAGCCCTGGTCGCGGCCGCGCTGGCGGCGACCGGGCTGACGGCCGTGGCCGCGGCGCCGGCCGCTGCCGCGGTACGGACCGTCTACTACGACGCCAGCCGTACCGGCGAGTTCCGGACCAACTTCGACGCGGCGGCCCGGATCTGGAACAGCTCGGTGAGCAACGTCCAGCTCGCTCCCCGTACCCCGGGCAACATCACCATCTACGTGGACAACGGCTGGCCCCGGGCCCAGACCACCTCGCTCGGCAACGGCCGGGTCTGGATGGGCTGGGAGGCTGTCAACCAGGGGTACGACCGGACCCGGATCGCCACCCACGAGATCGGGCACATCCTCGGGCTGCCCGACCGGCGTACCGGGCTCTGTTCCGACCTGATGTCCGGCAGCAGTGCCCCGGTGTCCTGCCGCAACGCCAACCCCAGCGCCGCCGAGGCGGCCCAGGTGCAGCGGAACTTCGCCGGCAGCGCCGTCGCCGCCACGGGCAGCTTCACCTGGACCGGCGCGGGTACCGCCGACGGCGAGGTCACCCCGCTGGTGGTCGGTGGCCGGCCGGCCACCGAGAACTACCCCTTCATGGTGTACGTCTCCGGCTGCACCGGCACGCTGATCAAGGCCAACTGGGCGGTCACCGCCAAGCACTGCGGCACCCCGGCCTCGGTTCGGGTGGGCAGCGTCAACCGCACCAGCGGCGGCACCGTGGTCAGGGTGACCCGGGCGGTCAACCACCCGAGCATCGACGTCAAGCTGCTGCAGCTGGCCAGCTCGGTCAGCTACGCACCGGCGCCGATCCCGACCACCTCGGGTGCGGTCGGCACGGCCACCCGGATCATCGGTTGGGGGCAGACCTGCGCCCCGCGTGGCTGTGGCTCGGCACCGAGCGTCGCCAACGAGCTGGACACCTCGATCGTGGCCGACAACCGGTGCGGCGGCATCAACGCGACGTACGAGATCTGTACCAACAACACCAACGGCAACTCCGGTGCCTGCTACGGCGACTCGGGTGGGCCGCAGGTGCGCCGGGTCAACGGGGTGTGGAACCTGATCGGTGCCACCAGCCGGTCCGGCAACAACGACTCGACCTGCGCCACCGCCCCGTCCATCTACGGTGACCTGCCGTCGATCCGCGCCTGGATCAACACCCAGGTGGGTGGCCTGCCCGCCGCCTGAGCCACCGACCGCCGCCGAGCCGACGGGGACGCCACCACCGGCCTCCCCGTCGGCTCCGTCGTGCCGGGTGACGGCCAATGCCAGGGGACGGCCAGGAAAACCAGGAGATAGCCAGGAAAACCAGGAGATGGCGAGGACTCGGGCAAGCTTCGGCCAACCGTTCGACCGCCGCGCCGCGGCCTTCGTAAGTCCGGTTCGTAAGGCCCAAACGAACTGGAGGCTTCGATGCGCAAGGCAGTACTGGCGACGGTAACGGCGGGTCTGTTGATCGGCGGCACGGGAATCGCGGTCGCCACCGAGCAGGGTTCCGCCACCGGGGAGGCCGCGTCCTGCGCCACCCCCGCCGCACCCCGGATGCTCACCTCGGCCCAGGCCGGCGACGCGGCCCTGCGTGGGGTGGGCGGCGGCCGGCTGGCCGGGGTCCAGTTGGCCGAGCAGGAGGGGCAGGCCCTCTACCGGGTGCAGTTCGTCCGGGGCAACCAACTGCGGACGGCCGTGATCGACGCCTTCACCGGGCAGGTCATCTCGGTCAGCAACGGCGGCTCCACCGGCGGCGGCTCGACCGGTAGCGCCAACGGCAGCGAGCGCGACCGCGACGATGACGACGACGATGACGATGACGATGACGATGACGACGACGGCCCGGTCCGGCAGGGCGTCGAGGCCAACAAGTGACGGTCACCGACCGGCTCATCCGGATCCTGTACGTCGAGGGGCACGGCCTGCTCGCCTCCGACATCCACGGCCGGATCCACCTGTTCGACGACGACCTGCGGCTGGTGCGCTCGTCGCCGTTCGTCCGCCACGGCCGGCCCGTCTACGGGCTGGCCGTGGCCGACGGCTGGGTCGTCGGCAAGGACCGGATGGGCGCGGTGTTGCGCTGGCGGTTGGCCACGTTGGAGCTGGTCGACCGGCTGGACCCGGCGACGGTCTGTGACCGTTCGGCGCTGCTGACCGGGGAGGAGCCCTCCCCGGTCAGCTCGCGGGGCATCGGCATCTGGGCCGGTCGGGTCCACGTCACCAGCGGCTACCACCATCAGCTGCTGGTGATCGACCTGGCCACCTTCGAGGTGCTCGACATCCGGCCCAACCTGTGTGGACCCAGCCCGATGGAGTGGGCCTGCACCGAGCATCCCACCCGGCACGCGATCAGCGACAAGAAGGGCAACCTGCGGTTCGGGTCCTTCGACACGCTGACCTTCGACGAGGTGGTGAAGCTCGACGACGGCAACATCCACCGGGTCCGCTACGACCGGCGGCACGACCGGTTCTGGGCCACCCAGGACTTCGGCGCCGGGGTCACCGCCGACGTGGCCAACGGCGTGGTGGTGGTCTCGCCGACCGGCCAGCAGGAGGCCGAGCTGCTTTTCGCCCGCGACGACGTGGAGTTCGTGGTCTTCTCCCCGGACCACCGCCGCGCCTACAGCGGCGGGTTCGACGGCGAGCTGCACATCTTCGACAACACCGAGCGGCAGCTGCGCGTCGAACGTACCGTCACGGGTTTCCCCCACCAGCTCGTCGACTGCACCGTGGCCCCGGCTGGGGACGTGTACCTGCTCTGTCAGGACGGCGAGGTGGTCCACCTCGACGCCGCCGGTGACCTGGTCGCCGGGATGGGTTTCCGCCGGCAGGCGGTCTGGGACCTGCAGCCCGCGGTGGAGGACCCGGCGGTGGTGTGGTGTGCCACCGACACCGGGGTCGCCCTGGTCGCCGTCGGCGAGGACCGGGCCGGACCGACCCTGACCGTGACCGCCGAGCACGTCACCGGCTTCGGCTTCACCCGCCGGGTCGCCGCGTTGCCCGGTGGCGTCGTCGGCATCACCCGGGACCACCGGGCGTTCCGGCTCGACCGCGAGGGCCACCGACGATGGAGTACGCCGCTGCCGGCGCTGCCGCACACCATCGCCGTCGACGAACGCGGCGAGCGGGTGCTGGTCACCACCAACGCCGGCGCGGTCGAGCTGAACGCCGCCGACGGGGCCACGCTGGCCTGGCACGGCGTCGACGGGTTGCCGGTCTGGGCCGGGGTCCACCTGCCCGACGGGGAGCTGATGCTGGTCACCCGCAACGGGGTGATCGTCGTGCTCTCCGCTGACGACCGGAGCGTCACCTGGCGTTTCGACCAGGGGGAGTACCCCAAGCGGATGTGGGTGCAGGACGGCCGGGTGTACGTCGTCGGCGACGGCGGGCTCAAGGAGATCGTGGTCGGGCTGGGGGTGACCTGCCGTTGGTCCAAGCTGCTCTCGAACACGGTGGAGAACGCGGTCATCGCCGACGGCATGGTCTACGCCAGCTCGTACGGCATGCAGGTGGCCGCCTACGAGCATGCCACGGCGACCTTCGTCGGGCTGTTGGAGGATCTGCCGGACTACCCGAAGGCGCTCGCCGTGGCCCGGGACGCCACCGGCACCCCGTACCTGGTGGTGGGGGCGCGGGGCGGGCTGCTCTCCACGTACCAGCTGGACAAGACCGCAAGCGGCGCGCCGCTGGCCAAACTGCGCGACCGGTGGCTGCCCCGCCACCCGGCCCGCTACACGCTGACCACCCACGACCGGCCGGAGGTGACCGCGTGCGCGTGATCGACCTCGACGAACACCCCGGCGGACACGCCGCGCCCGTCACCCACGTGGCGTTGCGGCCCGCCGGGGACCGGCTCGCCACCTGCTCGTACGACGGGACCGTGCTGGTCTGGGACACCGCCGACCCGACGGCTCCGGTGGCCCGGCACCGACTGCGGCACCGCCGGCTGGTCAACGCCGCCGCCTGGCACCCCACCGACGCCGGTGTGCTCGCCACCGCCTCGGCGGACAAGACGGTCGCGGTGTGGCGGCTTGCCGACGACGAGCCGCCGTCGCTGCTCAACACGCTGGCCCGGCACACCGACGACGTCAACTCGGTGGCCTGGCTGCCCGACGGCGAGCGGCTGGTCTGCGTCTCCGAGGACGGCCGGGCCACCCTGTGGCACGCCGTCGACGGAACGTTCCTCGGTGAGGTCGGCGCGCACGCCGCACACTGCATGGCGGTGGCGGCCAGCCGGCACGGCCTGGTCGCCACCGTCGGTGAGGACGGCCTGGTGAGCGTGTACGACCTGGTCGGCTCCGATGCGCCGGCGCGACGCACGTACGACGTCTCGGTGGAGGGCTGCGCCTGGTCGCGGTCCGGCAAGATCCTCGCGGTGGCCCGCGACGACGGGCGGGTCGACCTGCTGACCCCCCAGCTGGACCTGTTGCTCAGTATGGCGGTCTCCACCTCGGCGGCCCGGACTGTCGACTGGTCCGACGACGACTCGTGTCTCGTCGTCGGCGCCTACGACGGGTCGGTGCACGTCTTCGACGTCTGCGGGCAACGGCTGCGGCGCATCGACGACGCCCGGGTGTGGCCACGGTCGGTCGCGGTCGGCCGGGGCCTGATCGCGGCGGGCAGCTTCGCCACCGGACCGCACCTGTTCGACCTGAGCACCGGGGCCGAACTGGCCGGCCCGGTCGGGGTGACCCACGGGCCCAACGCGTTGGCCTGGACCGGCAGCGAGTTGCTGGTCGGTTGCGACTCGGGGCTGGTCCTGGCGGTCGACCCGCAGACCTCGGCGACCCGTGGCCGGCAGGTCACCGACGGCCCGATCCTGTCCCTGGCCACCCACCGGGGCGTCACCTACGCCGGCACGTACGCCGGTACGGTGCTGAGCTGGCGCGACACCCCGGACGGCGGACCGGTCGGCCGGGTCGACCTGCGGGCCCCGGTGCCCGCGCTCTGCGCCACGGCCGACGGCGTGGTCGCCGGCACCTACCAGGGGGACCTGGTCGCCGTCACCGACGGCGATGACGGTTCGGTCGCCGGTGACGGCGACGGGAGGCGTGTCGGCGGTGGGGGCGACCCGGTCGGTGCGGGCGTGGGCTTGCCGCACGGCGGATCGGTGAAGTCCCTGGTGGCCCTGCCCGGCGGGTTCCTCTCCGCCTCGACCGACCGGACGGTGGCGGTGGGCACCCGCACCGACCGGCGGGTGCTGTGGGAACACGGCAACCTGGTGAACGCCGTGGCCGCCCTCGGCCCGACGGTGGTGGCCAGCGCCTCGCGGGACCACACGGTGAAGGTCGGCCGGCTGGTACGCGACGGGTCCGGCTGGCGGGTGGTCGAGCGGCAGACCCTGCTCGGGCCGGACGAGTCGGTCAAGTGCGTCGGCCTGCTCGGCGACCCCGACCGGCCCACCGTCCTCGCCGGTTCCTACGACTTCGGCCTGTACGCCTGGACGGTCGACTGGGCCGACACCTCGACGAGCCTGCGGTCCGGTCGGCTGTTGGCCGAGTTCCGGCAGGGGCTGTCCTGCATCGCGGCGCTGGACTCCCACCGGGTGGCCGTCGCCGGCTGGGACGGGACGATCCTCGTGGTGGCCCTCGACGGCAGCGGTGAACCGTACGTCCAGCGGGCGTTCACCGTGGCGGGCCTGCTGCGACAGTCCTCCGCCCACCAGCGCGACGATCCGTCGCGCACCACCCCGGCGTACCCGTCGGTCGAGCATCCGGAGGAGAGACCATGACCGACCTGCGGGCCCCGCAACCGGCCGGGGCCGCCCACTTCACCGAGGAGGCCGACCTGGCCGAGGGGCCCGTCGCGTCGGCGGCGGTGGTCACCCGGCTGTCGACGCACGGGCCGGCCGGCCTGGCGGCCCTGGTCGAGGAGGTGACCGCGCCGCTGGCCGACCGGCTCACCGCCGGTGGGCTCCTGGCCCTGCTCGGCGACCCCCGGATCGGCGACCGGCCGGCGGTCTGCCCGGTGCCCGGCGGCGAGGTCGAGATCGGACTCGACCCGCGGCGGGTCGCCCCGGTCGCCGCCGCCTGGGCCCACGTCGGGGTGACCGCCGAGTGGATCGACAAGGAGACCCCGGTGCACCGGGTGGAGCTGGCCGACTACTGGATCGCCCGGTACCCGGTCACCAACGCCGAGTACCGCCGCTACCTCGCCGACACGCCCACCGCCGGCCGACCCCGTACCTGGTACCTCGGGGCGTACCCGTGGGAGCGGGCCAACCACCCGGTGGCCGGCGTGGACGCCGACGACGCCGACCGGTACGCCGCCTGGTTGTCCCGGCGTACCGGGCATCCGTGGCGGCTGCCCACCGAGGCCGAGTGGGAGCACGCCGCGGCCGGACCACGGCGGACCGACTTTCCCTGGGGCGACGGGTTCGACCCGACGGCGGCCAACACCCGGGAGACCGGCCTGCACACCACCAGCCCGGTCGGGGCGTTCCCGGCCGGCCGGAGCTGGTGCGGCGCGCTGGACCTGGCCGGCAACGTCGAGGAGTACGTCGCCGACGACTACCGTCCGTACCCGGGCGGCCGGGCGGTCCACGACGACCTGGTCACCCGGGTCGGGCGGTACCGGGTGGCCCGGGGCGGCAGCTTCGCCCGCTACGGCGACCTGGCCCGTACCCGCCGCCGCCACGGCGCCCACCCCGGCCCGCTGTACCCGGTCGGGTTCCGCCTCGCCACCGGCGAGCCGCCCCGATGAGCCCCGACCCGCAGCCCACGCCGGTGTCTCCGGCACCGCTGCCGCCGACGTTGCTGCCGCCGACGTTGTGGAAGAAGCTGACCAGCACGGTCGGGCTGGTCGCGGTGCCCGGACCCCGGGGCACCAACGTGATGAGCGCCGAGTGGTCGTACTTCGTCAACAAGGACCCGCTCTACGTCGCCGTGGTGCTCGGGCCGCGGACCGCCAGCCGGGACCTGATCGACGCGGCCGGCCGCTGGGCGGTGACCTTCTGCGCCGAGGACCAGGCCGCCCTGGCCGACTTCGCGGGCAGCTGCTCGGTCACCGACGTCGACAAGACCACCAGCGTCGCGGTCGATCTCGCCCCCGGCACCCACACCCCCTGGGTACGCGGCGGAGTCCTCGCCGTGGAGTGCGAACTGCGCCAGGTGGTGCCCATGCCGGTGCACACCATGTACGTCGGCGAGGTGGTCGCCGCCCACCTGCCGGAGCAGCCGGTACGTCCGTTGGTCAAACACGGTGCCATGTACGCCCTCGGCGACCCGGTACGGCGTACCCGGATCCTCACCGCGACCCGACTGCTGCCCGACGGCACCCTGCGCGTCGCCGCCACCGGTCCCGCCGTCCCGGCCGGGTCGACGCCGCAGTGGCGGATCTCGTTGCTCGCCCCGGACGGCGCGCTGACCCGACTCGGCCGGTATCCGGCGGACCGCCACGGTGACCTGCTCGTCGAGGTCGCCCTGCCGGACACGGCGCTGCCCGCAACCGGCCCGGTCGGCCTGCGGGTCCGGGTGGAACGCGACGGCGCGCAGGCCGGGGAAGCGACGGTCGGGCCGTGACCGACCTGCCCTCGTCCCCGCCGGTGCCCTCGCCCGTGCCCCTGCCGGCAGGGCCGTCGCGGTTGCCGGTGGAGCTGTCGCGGTTGCCGGTGGAGCCGTTGCGGCTGGCGGTCGTGCAGGCCCGGGCGGTGCCGGGGCAGGTCGCCGAGAACTCCCGCCGGGCGGCGGCCGGTGCCCTCCGCGCCGCCCGGCGGGACGCTCGGCTGGTCGTCCTGCCCGAGCTGCACCTGTGCGGGTACGACCTGCCCGGGGTGACCGCCGCCGCCGTCGCGGCCGACGAGAGCGGGTGGGTCGTCGACGACCGGCTGGCCCCCGTGGTCGAGGTCGCCGTCGACCGGGACGTGACCGTGCTGGTCGGCGCGGCGGTACGGCACCCCGACGGGCGGCTCACCAACTCACTGCTGGTCGTGGACGCCACCGGGGTGCGGGTCGGCTACGACAAGCAGCACCTCTGGCACGACGAGCGGGCCCTGTTCACCCCCGGGCGGACGGGTGGTCCCGTTCCGGGGCGGGCCGGTGGGCCTGCCCCCGGGCGGGCCGGCGGCGCGCTGGTGGCTGTCGACGGCTGGCAGGTCGCCCCGGCGATCTGCTACGACATGTCCTTCCCGGAGCACGCCCGCGCCGCCGCGCTCGCGGGTGCCCACGCGTACCTCTGTGCCAGTGCCTTCGCCGCCGGTGCCGAGCACCGGGCCGCCATCTACCTGGCCGCCCGGGCCCTGGAGAACACCTGCTACACCGCGTTCGTCAACCCGGTCGGCGGACCACCCGACCGGCCCTGCCGGGGCGGCACCGCCCTCTGGGCACCGGACGGCCGCCGGGTCGCCGCCGTCCCCGGCACCGGTGCGGCGCTGCTGCGCTGCGACCTGGACCCCGCCGACCTGGTCCGGGTCCGCGCCTTCCTGCGCATGCTCGCCGAACTACCGCCAGAGCCAGGCCCCGGTGGGCGGTGGGGCATGCGGGACGGTCAGGCGGGATACTCGGCGAGGGCCCTGATGCCCTGAAGGGTGCGTTCCATGCCGGCGCGGAGCTGGTCGAGGCGGGCCGCCACGATCTCCTCCTCACGCTCCGGGCTCCGATCGATGACGAGGCTGAGCCCGGAGCGGCCGGGACCGATCCGCACCGACTGTCGTACCCGGGTGCCGGCCGCCTCGGGCGCCAGCTCGAACCGCCAGGTGGCCGCCGGGGACGACCGGTCTGCCGCGTCGTCGGAACCGGCGAACCTGCCGTCCACGTCGGTCACCACCCAGCCGAAGACGCGGGGCGGCTGACACTCGGTGACGTGGGAGGCGGTCCGCCACCGGCCGAGCAGCGGGTGGGTGTTGTGGCCGAGGAAGGCCGCCCCCACCACCGGCCGGTCCGCCCCGTCGAGCCACTCCACGTGTTGCAGCTCGGCACTGAGCCGGGGCTGCAGGTGGATGTCGGTCACCAGCTCCCAGACCTTCGACGGATCCGTCTCGACGTGAATCTCGCAGGTCACCGAAGGTCCGTCGGCATAACGCAACGTCGCCGCCCTCTGTCCGACCCGGACATCCGGGTCAACTGCATCGGCGGCCATGGTAATCGCCACCGTCACCGGGTGACCGTGAGGGTGACCAGGAAGCCCGCGTGATCGGTGGTACCGGCCATGTCGACCGACCGGCTGGAGTCGATGGTCACCCGACCGCTCGCCATCAGCTGCTGCACGGCACCGTCGTGTACGTGCAGGTAGTCCGTGGGCACGCAGGACCGGACGTCGGGGGTGCCACCGTGTCGGAGGTTCAGGTCGCCGCTGACCACGGTGGGTTGCTCGCGGGCGTCCGCCCGACGCTGCGGGATCTCCACCCCGAGCAGGTGGCCGCACTGCGCGAGCGCCAGGCTGGAACTGGTGTACGCCAGGTGCGTCGTGCAGGCGTACACGACGGTGGGGGCGTCGAGGCAGAGCCAGGCGCGTTGCTCCGGGTCGGCGGGGTCCTGCGCCGGGTAGATGCCGCTGTGCACGGTGTGTCCTGGGTCCGCGGTGGCTCCTGGGTCCGCGGTGTGTCCGGGGTTCGCGGTGTGTTCTGGGTCCGCGGTGTCTCCTGGGTTCGCGGTGTGTTCTGGGTTCGCGGTTGGCAGGCGTACCAGCAGTCCGACGCCGTACTGCTGGCCGTTGACGCAGCGGTAGGCGTCGCCGGTGCGGGCGTTGCGGGCGGCCCGGAAGGCCGGGATGACGGTGCCGGGTGCCTGCTCCATCGCCGGCCGCAGCGCGTCCAGGTCATCCCGGCAGGCCTCGTTGAGGGTGACCACGTCGGGGGTCTCGGCCCGGATCACCTCGGCGGTACGGGCCACGGACCGGCCGGTGTAGCAGCCGGCCTGGCCGCTGTTGCACAGGTTCGCCTGCAGGACCCGCAGCTGGGTGACGCCGGCCGGCCGGTCCGGGGCTGCC
Organism: Micromonospora sp. WMMA1923; assembly: GCF_049179195.1. Classification (NCBI taxonomy): domain Bacteria; kingdom Bacillati; phylum Actinomycetota; class Actinomycetes; order Micromonosporales; family Micromonosporaceae; genus Micromonospora; species Micromonospora sp. WMMA1923. Next base: position 2,947,489 of record NZ_JBMHLZ010000001.1, on the reverse strand, counting down.
GGCCCGGTCGGGGCTGCCTGGCCGGTCGGCGCTGGCTGGCCGGTCGGGCCGGGCTGGCCGGTCGGGGCTGCCTGGCCGGTGGGGTCGTTCGCCGAGCAGGCGGCCAGCAGCGCGGTGACCGAGAGCAGGTAGCCGGCCAGCCTCCACCGCGGGGTCCGGTACGCGCGATCGGCCATGCGGCGCCCTCCGGCTCTGCTGGGATGGGCAGTGTATCGGCGCGTCCCGCCGCGTCCCGGTGTGTCCCGCCGCGTCCCGCCGTCCGCCGATTCTCGGCGCGTGCCGCCGTCCGGCGCGTCCCGGCGTGTCCGAGCAGGTGAGAGGGGTACCCCGCTCTACCGTAAGCGTTAACAGGGGGCCCTTCCTTCGGGGCGTAGGGTGGCGGGTGTGGATCACGAAGAGCGGATCGCGTTGCTGCTCGACTACGAGAACCTTGCCCTCGGTGCGCGCGACCACCATGGTGGGATGAGTTTCGACTTCCGTCCGGTCGCCGAGGCGCTGGCCGAGCGGGGACGGGTCGTGGTGCGCCGGGCGTACGCGGACTGGTCGTACTTCGACGAGGACCGCCGGATGCTCACCCGCAACCACGTCGAGCTGATCGAGATTCCGCAGCGGATGGGGGCCTCCCGCAAGAACGCCGCCGACATCAAGATGGCGGTCGACGCCGTGGAGTTGGCCTTCGAGCGGGACTACATCTCCACCTTCGTGATCTGCACCGGCGACAGTGACTTCACGCCGCTGGTGCACAAGCTGCGCGAGCTCAACAAGCGGGTGATCGGTGTCGGGGTGGAGAAGTCCACCTCCGCGCTGCTGCCCCCGGCCTGCGACGAGTTCCTCTACTACGACCGGCTGGAGGGTGTCGAGGTGCCGGCGTCGGCGCGGGGCCGGAGCCGGGCGGGTCGACCGGCGGCCCGACCGGCCGCCGGGGCCGAGCAGCTTCCCCCGGCCGAGCGGCCCGCCGAGCCGGAGCAGCCGCCCCGGACCGGGCCGGGGTCCACCGCCGAGCAGCTGACCGAGACCGAGCAGCTGAACGACGCCGAGCAGTTGCAGGACGCCGGGCCGGTACGCGACGCGGACAGCCTGGCGGTGCTGGTCGCCCAGACGGTGGCGGGGTTGCAGGGCAGCCTGAGCGACGAGGTGACCGCCTCCCGGCTCAAGCGCACCCTGCTGCGCAAGGACCCCACGTTCAGCGAGTCCGACCACGGTTTCCGTACCTTCGGCGAGCTGCTGAGCCACCTCGCCGGGCAGCGGGTCGTGGAGCTGGGGGAGGGCCCGGCCAAGGGTGACCCGTCGGTGTCGCTGCCGGAGACCGGTGACCGGGAGGTCGCCTTCGGGCTGCTGCGTACGGTGGTGGTCGAGGTGGCCGGCGGCGACGGTGCGGTGGCCCTGTCGGGGTTGAAGAACCAGCTGCGCCGGGCCCGACCGGACTTCAGCGAGAAGAAGCTCGGCTACCGCAGTTTCCTCCAGTTCTGCAAGGCCGCCGCCACCAGTGGCGCGGTCGACCTTGAGTGGAGCGCCGACGCGGACGACTACCTGCTCACCGCCCACCCCTGACCGGCGGCGCCGGCCGCCCCTGACCCGCCGGTCGCCCCTGACCCGCCGGCTGCTGTCAGCGGGTGCCGGAGGCCACCGGCAGGCCCCGGGCGGGGGCCGGGTCGTCGGCGGGGGCCGGCCGCGCGACCGGGAGGGTGATCACGGCGTCGATGCCCCGCCCCGGGGCCTGCGCCAGCCGGGCGGTACCGTCGCTGGCCTCGGCCAGCCGGCGTACCAGCGACAGTCCCAGTCCGGTGCCGCCCTTGGCGGCGTCCGGCGCGCGCCAGAACGGGTCCAGCGCCCGGCTGCGTTGTTCAGCGGTCAGCCCCGGACCGGCGTCGACCACGTGCAGTTCGACCAGCCCCGGTCCCGGTCGGTCGGCCGGGGGCACCAGCCAGCTGATCCGTACCGCGCTGCCCGGCGGGGCCACCCGCAGGGCGTTGGAGAGCAGGTTGTCGAGGATCTGGTCCACCGCGCCGGCGACCGCCCGTACCGGTGTCCGGTCGGGGCCGGTGGCCACCAGTTGCACGTCCTGTTCGGCGGCGAGCGGCGTCCAGAGGAAGATCCGGTCGGCGACCGCGGTGGGCAGGTCGACGGTCTCCCGTACCGGGCAGGTCTGTTCGGAGCGGGCGATGGCCAGCAGCGTGCCCACCAACCGGGCCAACCGGTCGGTCTCGGCAAGCGCGGCCCGCAGGTTGCGGGTGCCCGAGGGCGCGACGTCGGGTTCCAGGTTCTCCAGCCGCAGCCTTAATGCGGCCAGCGGCGTCTTGAGCTGGTGCGAGGCGTCGCCGACGAACGAGCGTTGGGTGGCGATGAGGTTCTGCAGCCGGCTCGCGGTGGTGTGGAACGTCGCGGCCAGCCGGCGCAGCTCCGGTGGACCGGTGTCGGTGGAGACCAGCGGCAGCGTCCCGTCGGCCAGCCGCCGGGTCGCCCGTTCCAGCTCCCGTACCGGGCGGCTGATCCACCGGGCCAGCGCGAACGCCACCAGGGCGACCATGGCGAGCACCGCGACCCCGGCCGCGGCCAGGATGATCCAGAACTGGTGGATCCGGTTCTCCATCGGGGCGATCGGCACGCTCACCCGGATCGCGCCCTGTCCGGCGTCCCCCGGGTGCACCGGTACGGCCACCGACATGATCCGCTCACCGCCGTACTCGGCGGTGCGGGTGCTGATCAGGCCACTGCCGTCGAGCACGGTACGCAGGTCCGGTGCCGCCGCCAGGCTGCCCGGCGGATGCTTCCAGGAGTGGGTGCTGGTGAGCAGCTCGCCCCGGGCGTCGACGATGTCGACGTGACCGCCCAGGCGCTGGGCCGACTCCCGGGCGAGCAGGTCGGCCCGGGGCAGGTCACCGTCGCGCAACGCGGTGTCGATGAACGCCGCCAGGACCTCGGCGTCGTGTTCCAGCTGCCCGAACGCGTGCTGCTGCTCGCTGCGGTGGTAGACGTAGCCGAGCGGGACCTCCAGGGCCACCAGGATCAACAACGCCAGGGTCAGGTACGTCAGCAGCAGCCGGCGGGTCACGCCGGCACCACCAGCCGGAATCCGACGCCGCGCCGGGTCTCGATCCAGGCCGGGTCGCCCAGCTTGCGCCGCAGGCTGGCCACGTGGAAGTCCAGCGTCTTACCGCGGCCGAAGAAGTTCGGCTCCCACACCGTCTCCAGGATGTCCCGCCGGGCCACGATGGCTCCCGGGTCGGCGGCCAGGTGCACCAGCAGGTCGTACTCCTTGGGGGCGAGGGCGACCAGTTCGCCGCGTACCCGGACCTCACGGGCCCGCAGGTCGAGCTGGAGCGGGCCGAGGGTGCGCACTCGGTCGTCGCGCGCCGGCGGTGGCCCGTCGGCCGGCGGCCGGGTCCGGCGGCCCACCGCGTGCATCCGGGCCACCAGCTCGCGGACGCTGAACGGCTTGGCCATGTAGTCGTCCGCGCCGAGGCCCAGCCCCAGCACCCGGTCCGCCTCGTCGCCGCGCGCGGTCAACATGATCAGCGGTACGGCGGAGGTACGGCGTACCGCCCGGCACACCTCGATCCCGTCCATGTCGGGTAGCCCCAGGTCGAGCAGGATCATCTCGGTCGGCCCGGCGGCGAGCGCGGCGGCACCGGTGGCCACCCGTCGGACCGTCATCCCGTACCGGGCCAGGCCGTCGACCAGTGGCTCGGCGATCGAGTCGTCGTCCTCGACCAGTAACACCTTCACCTGACGCCTCCGTTTCACCACCGTCGGGCCGGGCGCTCGGCACCGGCCCGCGGTTGGGCTGCGCACAGTAGTACGGGTACGACGCGCGAAGAGTTCGCTGCGGCAACCAGGCAACCAGGCAACCAGGCGAACCGGGCGGCTGACCGGAGCGCGACCGGTCGGGGACGCCTCGTATCCTTTCTGCGGAACAGTGTGTGTCGTGGGAGGGATGACGTGAGCAACCAGACCGAGACGTTGGAGTTCCAGGCCGAGACCCGCCAGTTGCTGCAGCTGATGGTCCATTCGATCTATTCGAACAAGGACGTCTTCCTGCGGGAACTCATCTCGAACGCCTCCGACGCGCTGGACAAGCTGCGTCTGGAGTCGATGATCGACAAGGATCTGCAGGTCGACACCGGCGACCTGCACATCGAGTTGGTGGCCGATCCCGAGGCCCGGACGTTGACGGTGCGTGACAACGGCATCGGGATGTCCCGGGACGACGTGGTCGCCCTGATCGGCACGATCGCCCGCTCCGGCACCGCCGAGCTGTTGCAGAAGATGCGGGAGTCCCGCGACGCGGCGGCCTCCCAGGAGCTGATCGGCCAGTTCGGGGTGGGTTTCTACGCCACCTTCATGGTCGCCGAGAAGGTCACCCTGCTGACCCGGCGGGCCGGGCAGACCGAGGGCACCCGGTGGGAGTCCACCGGCGCCGGCACGTACGAGATCGGCACCGTCGACGACGCGCCGCAGGGCACCTCGGTCACCGTGCACCTCAAGCCGGAGGACAGCGAGGACAACCTCTTCGACTACACCGCCGAGGCCAAGATCCGGGAGATCGTCAAGCGGTACTCCGACTTCATCTCCTGGCCGATCCGGATGGCCGTGCAGCGCCCGGGTGGGGAGGAGGGCTCCAGCACCACCGAGGTGCAGACCATCAACTCGATGAAGGCGCTCTGGGCCCGGCCCCGCGACGAGGTCGCGGAGGAGGAGTACCGGGACTTCTACCGGCACGTCAGCCACGACTGGTCCGACCCGCTGGAGACCATCCACATGCGCGGGGAGGGGACCTTCGAGTACGAGGCCCTGCTCTTCATCCCCTCGCACGCCCCCTTCGACCTGTTCCAGCGGGAGGGCCGGCGCGGCGTCCAGCTCTACGTCAAGCGCGTCTTCATCATGGAGGACTGCGAGGCGCTGATGCCGGAGTACCTGCGCTTCGTCAAGGGTGTGGTCGACGCCCACGACCTGTCGCTGAACATCTCCCGGGAGATCCTGCAGCAGGACCGCCAGATCCAGGTGGTCCGCCGCCGGCTGGTCCGCAAGGTGCTCGCCACGATCAAGGACCTGCAGGCCAACAACGCCGAGAAGTACCGCACCTTCTGGACCGAGTTCGGCCGGGCCCTCAAGGAGGGCCTGATCTCCGACACCGACAACCGGGAGACCCTGCTGGAGGTGGTCTCGCTCGCCTCCACCCACGACCCGGCCGAGCTGACCACCCTGGCCGGGTACGTCGAGCGGATGAAGGACGGCCAGAGCGACATCTACTACGCCACCGGCGAGTCCCGCACGATGATCGAGAACTCGCCGCACATGGAGGCCTTCCGGGCCAAGGGCTACGAGGTGCTGATCCTCACCGACCCGGTCGACGAGGTCTGGGTCGAGCAGGTCGGCCAGGTCGACGGCAAGGCGCTGCGTTCGATCGCCAAGGGCCAGGTCGACCTGGACTCCGAGGAGGAGAAGAAGGAGGCCGAGGCCGAGCGGGAGCAGCGGGGCAAGGAGTACGCCGCCCTGCTGACCTGGCTGACCGAGCACCTCAAGGAGCAGGTCAAGGAGGTCCGGCTGTCGTCGCGGCTGACCACCTCGCCGGCGTGCGTGGTCGGCGACGCCTTCGACATGACCCCCACCCTGGAGAAGATGTACCGGGCGATGGGGCAGGAGGTGCCGACGGTCAAGCGGATCCTGGAGCTCAACCCGACGCACCCGCTGGTCACCGGGCTGCGTAAGGCCCACGAGCAGGGCGGCGACGAGCCCGCGCTCACCGAGACCGCCGAGCTGCTCTACGGCATGGCGCTGCTGGCCGAGGGCGGCGAGCTGACCGACCCGGCCCGCTTCACCCGGCTACTGGCCGACCGGCTGGCCCGCACCCTCTGATCCGACCGTCCACGAGGTGGCAGTGAGTCCTCACCCCCCGCCCGCCGGTCGGGGCGGGGGTGAGGACGCCACCTCGCGGACCGCAGGCACCCGACGGTGGGCTCGGCCTCACATCGCCCGATAGCCGGCGGCGGTCTCGATCAGGTTGAAGCCGTTGCCGTCGGGGTCGACGAACTCCGCTCGCCAGCCGAACGGGTCGTGCTGGGGCTCGACCCGAAACCGTACCCCCTTTCGGTTGAGCTCTTCGTAGGTCGCCTTCATGTCGTCGACCAGGAGGTTCACGTCGGTGAACTCTCCGCAGCCCTTCCCCGGCCGCAGCTGTGCGAACTGTCTGGAGATCAGCGACAGGGTGGTCGGTGTGCTCGGCGCCGCGACCTCGATCCAGCGGACCGCGGAGTCCACCTCCGGTGCCTGGTCGGCCGGTACGGTCACGTCGAGCCGAACCTCGAAGCCCAGCGTGTCGGTGTAGAAGTCGAGCGCCTTCTGCTGGTCGGTGACGAAGATGATGACACTGCCGACACTCGTGATCATGGGTTGTCTCCTCGGGTGATGCGCCTGCCTGACAACGCGTCAGCGGCTGGTCTTTCGGCGACACGCCTGCCGGTGTCGCTGTCGATGCTGTCGCGTAGGGAATTTCCTACGTATCATCGTGGCATGAACATCACCCACGTGAAGCGTGTCTCAGTGCCTGTCACCGACCAGGACAAGGCCAAGGCCTTCTACACCGAGGCCCTCGGGTTCCGGACGCTCCTCGAGATGCCGGTGCCCATGGGGGAGAACTCCCGCTGGATCGAGGTCGCTCCCGAGGGCGCCGACACCACCCTGATCCTCGCCAACTGGCTGGAGATGACGCCCGGCAGCGTCGTCGGCCTCATGTTGGAGTCCACCGACATCGACACCGACGTCGAGGCGCTCCGCGCCGCCGGGGTCGCCGTCGAGGGCCCTGTCGACCTGCCGTTCGGCCGGCAGGCGACGTTCAGCGACCCCGACGGCAACGGCTTCGTCCTCGCTCAGCGGGCTGACGGCCAGGGCTGACGACGTGGCGCCGGACCAGGTCGACGTGGTCTTCGCCGCCCTGGCGAATCCCACCCGTCGCGAACTACTCGGCCGGCTCCTGACCACGAACGGCCAGCCGGTGCAGCAGCTGGCGGCGCATTTCAGCATGACCCGTCCCAGCGTGTCGGAGCACCTGCGGGTGCTCCGACACGCAGGGCTGGTCACCTGTGAGCAGGTCGGCCGACAGCGGTTCTACCGCCTCGACCACGACGCTCTCTATCCCGTACAGGAGTGGCTCAGACCCTACGAGCGGTTCTGGCGGGACCGGCTCCGGAGCATGTCCGAGCTGCTGGACGCCGAGACCGAGGACGGTCCCGAGTCGTGTGAGGACGACGATGACACCAACGATTGAAGCCACCGGCGTACGGAAGCGGTACGGCGACGCCGCCGCGTTGGATGGCCTGGACCTGATCTCCGAGCCCGGAAAGGTGACGGCCCTGCTCGGGCCCAACGGCGCAGGAAAGACCACCTTCGTCAAGCTGGTGGCGACCCTCCTGCGGATGGAGGAGGGGACGCTGCGGGTCGCCGGGTTCGACGTGGCCCGGCAACCCCGCAAGGTCCGCCAGGTGATCGGCCTGGCCGGTCAGTACGCCGCGGTCGAGGAGGTGATGACCGGGCGGGAGAACCTGGAGATGGTGGCTCAGCTGTTCGGTCAGCGCCGTGGGGTGGCGAAGTCCAACAGCGCCGCCGTGCTCGACCGACTGGGGCTCACCGAGCACGCCGACCGCCGGGTCGGCGGCTACTCGGGCGGCATGCGGCGTCGGCTTGACCTCGGCGCGAGCCTGGTCGCGTCGCCCCGACTGCTGCTGCTGGACGAGCCGACGACGGGTCTGGACCCCCGCAGCCGCATCGAGCTGTGGACGGCGATCCGAGAGCTGGTGCGCCAGGGTACCGACATCCTGCTCACCACCCAGTACCTCAACGAGGCCGACGAGTTGGCCGACCAGATCGTCGTGATCGACCGGGGTCGGGTGGCGGCCCAGGGCAGCCCGCGGGAGCTCAAGCGGAAGTTCGGCCAGGACATCGTCGCGGTGCACACCGCCGACGACGACGCTCTCTCCACCGCGACCGAACTGCTCCGCCGGGTCGGCTCCGGCAACCCGTACGTGGAGCCGGCCACCCGGCTGGTCACCGTACCTGTGGAGAACGGCTCGGAAGGGCTCGTGGACGCGGTCGGTCTCCTCAACCGGCACGGTGTCGCGGTGGAGGACATCGGACTGCGTCCCGCCACCCTGGACGAGGTCTTTCTGGCCCTGACCGGAAGTTCCGCCGACGACGAGCGGGTCGACGCCGCATCCGCACCGAAGGGGGCCGTATGACCGCGCCAGCCCTGACCGCCGCGACCGGGTCGCGATTCCTCCCCGCCACCCGGGTCATCGCCCGACGCAGCATGCTGCGTTACCTCCGCAACCCGCAGACGCTCTTCGTGAGTGCCGTGCAGGGGGTGGCCTTCATGCTGATCTTCCGCTACGCCTTCGGTGGTGCGATCGACAGCGGTGGCCTCAAGTACATCGACTACCTGGTGCCCGGGGTGGTCACCGCCGGGGTGCTGTTCAGCGGTGGGCTCTCTGCCGTGGGCGTGGCCGAGGACGCCGGTGGCGGCTTCTTCGACCGCTTCCGGTCGATGCCGATGCCGCACAGCAGCATCCTGATCGGTCGGGTGCTCGCCGACACCGCCCTGGTCGCCTGGGCGACCACGGCAATGGTGGCGGTCGCCTTCGCGGTCGGCTTCCGAGTGCACACCGATGTGTGGTCCGGTGTCCTCGCCTTCGGCCTGGTGGTCCTGTTCGGGGCAGCCTTCGTCTGCGTCTTCACCGGCCTGGGGATGTTCGCGGTGGGCAATCCCCAGGCGGCTCAGGCGCTCGGCTTCCTCGTTCTGCCGCTGAGTTTCGCGTCGAGCGCGTTCGTGCCGGTGCAGACCATGCCGGGCTGGTTGCAGGCCGTCGCCGAGTACCAACCGGTGACCATGGTGGTCAATGCCGCGCGGGTGCTGACCCAGGGGCAGCCGGCCGAGGCTCTGCTCGACGAAAGCGCCGCCTTCTACGTGTGGTCGGCGCTGCTCTGGAGCGCCGCGATCATCCTCGTGTTCGGCACCATGGCGTTGGTTCGGATCAGCCGTCGCTGACGCCGGTAGCCCGGTCACGCGCCGATCGCATAGAGCGTGTTGAAAGTCGGAATCGGATGCATGAGCGTACGCATGGTCGACAGGCCGGCGTCCGCGCACAGCGACCGGAGCCGACCCGGCGGGAGGCCCATCATCCCGAGGGCCTCCCCGCCGGCGGCCAGCGCGATAGGCACCGAGTAGAGCGTGCTCGTGCTGTAGAAGAGCGAGGCCGCGGCACCCCGGTTCTCCTCCGGACGCTCGGCGCAGTCGGTCTCGAGGAGCAGGAACACCCCGTCCGGGCCGAGCGTCCCGGCGACCGCGGTCAGGGTGGCGGTGATGTCCAGCGCGTCGTGCAGCACATCCAGCGCCAGCACCAACGGGAACCGCCCCGTGGTGAGAGCGTCGACGCCGTCGCCGACCTCGAAGCGGACCCGGTCGGCGACCCCGGCCCGGTGGGCCATCTCCCGGGCGTGGGCCACGTTGGCCGGGACTCGGTCGAAACCCACGAACCTCGACTCCGGGAACGCCTCCGCCAGGAGGATGAGAGCCCGACCGCTGCCGGAGCTGAGGTGCGCCACGTCGACACCCGTACGGAGCTGTTCGGCAAGACCGTCCACCGCCGGGATCCACTGGTCCACCAGCATCGCGTCCAGCCAGAGCTCGCTCATCCGCCACATGGTGTGGAAGAACTCCGGTGGGTAGCGGTCGACGTCGATGCCGCTGCCGGAGCGGAAGCCTTCGACGACCTCGCCCAACAGCACGCCGAGGGTGGGAAGCAGCCGCGCCACGCCGCCCATGTAGAGCGGAGAGCCGTCGACCAGCACCGCCGCGTGTGCGGGTGGCAGGGTGTAGGTGGTGGCGCCGGTCGACGGGTCCACCTCCGAGTCCAGGTAGCCGGCACTGTGCAGGGTGAGCAGCCACTCGCGGACGTACCGTTCGGTGAGACCGAGTCGGGCGGCGAGTTCCTCGCTACTGCTCCGTCCAGCCGCGGCGAGCGCGCCGAAGAGGCCCAGCCGGTCGCCTACCGCGCACATCGTGGTGACCGCCGAACCGCTGATGTCACCCATGAACCTCTGCAGGAACGCACCGGCCTGTGCGGGATCGATCGGGGCGGCGATTGTGGTTTCGGTCCTGGCCACGGGAACCCCCTGGTGTCGACGATAGCCAGGAACATTCTTTATCGACCGGGCGGGGAAATGCTTATCGGATATTGCTCCGATGTTCCTTCAGCGGAGCAGTGGTCGCGACCACTTCCCCGAGTCGACGCAGGACCCCCAACCAGCCGCCGCCCAGCAGCTTCCGGGACAGTTGCTGAACGGCGTCGTCGTCGTCGAATCCCTCGTGTTCGAGAAAGACCCGGGTGCCGGTGCCCTCGGGCTCCAGCCGCCAGGTGACGGTGGAACGGAGCCCGTTCTGGCCGTGGTCGTCCCAGCTGATCCTGAGCATGCGCTCGGTCTGGAAGTCGAGGACCTCGCAGTGCACGACCCCGCCGAAGTGTACGACCGGCACGGAGAGCCCCCGAAAGGTGAACTTCCTGCCGACCGCGAGCTCGAAGTCGTTGGGCATGAGCCACCGGGCGAGCTTCTCCGAATCCGTCAGCACCTGCCACACCCGCCGGGGCGGGTGGGCGATGAACTGGTCGAGGAGAATGGTCGTCAGCTGCTCGTCCTGCATCCCTCTCCGCCCGGCGCCATGTGCGTGACAAGATTCGCCACCGCAGTATAGCCGCGTCGGGCCCGGGTACCCCTGCCGACACCCGTCAGACGATGAAGTCCGCCGAAGGGTTCGCGCGTGGGAACTTCCGCAGATAGTCGATGAACTGGTCGAGGGCGCCGTCGCTCTCGGTGAGCAGGCCCGGGCGGAAATGGATGCTCTGCAGGACCGGGGCGTCGTCCTCCAGCAGGGCCATCATCATTCCCGCCGCGCGGTCCAGGAACTGCTGAGCCGCCTGGTCGTCCTCCCCCGGCTGCCGATCGGTGCCGTAGGCGAAGACCGAGGTGCACCGCTGCGGTCGTACCACGCTGATGCCGGTCACCCAGAAGAACCAGCGGCCGTCGATCTCGCCGTTCTGCCAGTAGATGTTGTTCCCCACGATCTCGGTCCGCGCGTCGTAGATCTCTCCGTCGCGGGTCCGGCCCTTCAACTGCCAGCCGATCGAGTACGGCGTCGCGGACAACGTCGACCCGGGTTCCTGCAACAACTCGAAGTCGTGCTGCTGCGAGAAGTGCTGCAGGTCCATCGTCTGCGCGGTGATCACCCACGGGTCCGAGTCCAGCGCGTGCGGGAAGGCCATCGTGCGCAGCACCAGATCCTCCTGGGCGCAGCGCAACTCCGGGAGTTCGAAGAGCGGCTCGACTCCGTTGAAGGCCCACACGACGCCGTACCGTTCGACGGTGGGGAAGGAGAACAGCCGGGCGCCGGCGGGCACCGGGTCACCGATCCCGGTGGCGGTGCAGACACCCTGCTCGTCGTAGGTCCACTGGTGGAACCGACAGCGGAGTTGGCCGTCGACGACGCTACCCACCGACAGGTCGGCCCCGACGTGCACGCAGTACGCGCTGACCACCCGTGCCGTGCCTCCCGCGCCGCGGAACGCCACGACCCGGCCGCCGAGCAGATCAGACCCGAGCGGCCGGCCGGCGGCGAGATCGGCGGAGAGGCAGACCGGAAACCAGGTCTGGCTGTAGAGCCCGTCGGCGCCCTCAGCCGGCGGTGGCGGGAGCAGACTGCGGCGCGGCTCGGTTGGATTCTCAGTGCGGCTCATCGAGTCTCCATTTCGACTGGTGGGCGCGGGTAATACGGGATCGTCCCCGAAATCGTGCAGCATTCACCGGGGTCGGTCAATGAAAACTGTCCGCCCTGCTCAAGAGGGCAATGGATGAGAAAGTTCGGAGCAACCGGTGAGAAGATCCGACGGTGGTCGCTCCATTACCGTCCAGCTTGCGTCCGGCCGTCCCCCGGATCTGAACAGAGAAAGGTCGGTGGGTCGACCATGGGTGAACCGCGGAGATATCCATTCAGCCCGGACCACGGGCTCGACATTGAGCCGATATACAGTGAACTGCGGGAACACGAACCAGTCAGTCGGGTGCGGCTGCCGTACGGTGGTGACGCCTGGCTGGTCACCCGGTATTCGGACGCCCGGATCGTGCTCGCCGACCCGCGGTTCAGTAGGGCGGCCACGCTCGGTGCCGACATTCCCCGGATGTTGCCCGACCCCGACTACGCCCCGGCGATCCTCACCATGGACCCCCCGGCCCACACCCGGATCCGTCGGCTGGTCGCCGGAGCGTTCAGTGCCCGGCAGGTGGCGGCACTGCGGCCGATGATCGAGGCGCACGCCGACGATCTCATCGATCGGATGCTCGCCGCCGGCCCTCCGGCGGACCTTGTCGCCGGGTTCGGCAAGCCACTCGCGATGGCGGTGATCTGCGACGTGCTCGGCGTACCGCCGGGGGACCAGGAGCGCTTCCGCGGCTGGTCGACCACCGCCGTGACGGCGCAGACGGTCGCCCCGGCGGAGCTCGAGGCCGCGTTGGCGAACCTGAGTGGCTACCTCACCGAGCTGGTGGCCGCGCGCCGCCGGCACCCCACCGATGACGTGCTCGGCCAGCTCGTGGCGGCCCGGGACGACGGCGAGCAGCTCAGCGAGGAGGAACTGGTCTTCCTCGGGGTGACGCTGCTGGTCGCCGGACACGAGACGTCGGAGAAGGCGATCGCCGACGCGATGTTCGTCCTGCTCCAGCGACCGCAGCAGGTCGAGCGCCTGCGCGCCGATCCTGGGCTGCTTCCCACCGCCGTCGAGGAGCTGCTGCGGTACCTGCCCCTGGAGACAGCCGGCGGTGCGTTCTCCCGGGTGGTCACCGAGGAGCTGGAGCTGGGTGGGGTTCGGCTCGAAGCCGGCGACGTCGTGTTCGTCAGGTTGTCCGTGGCCAACCGGGACCCCCGGACCTTCGCCGAACCCGACCGACTGGACCTGACCCGGGCCAGGAATCCCCATCTGGCCTTCGGCCACGGCATCCACCTCTGCCTCGGCTCGTACCTGGGCCGGACCGAGCTTCAGGTGAGCCTCGACCGGCTGCTCGACCGGCTGCCGCGGTTGCGACTGGCGGTCGACCCGGCCGAGGTCCAGTGGCGCACCGACGGCTTCGTCCGGGGACCGGTTCGGCTGCCCGTCACCTGGTGACCGGGGGCACCGCCGGCGGCACCGGGTGAACCCGGAAGCCGCCGGCGGCACGCTCACTCGGCCGGGCTGCGATCCCACATCGACGACCAGCCGCCCGTACTGCCGGGCTCGCCGGCGAGCAGATCGGGAATCTTGGCGACGTCGAAGACACCCCAGTGCTCGGCGATGCGCCAGCCCTCGAAGCGGAAGGTGTTCGACCCTCCGATCACGAGCTGCCGTCCGGTCGGCGGTAGGCCCATGAACGAGCCCGTGTGCCTCAGGTGCAGGGCGATGGCCTGGGCCAGGATGGTGCCCTCACACACCGAGGTGAGAACCTCGACCCGTTCGGTAGTCAGGGCGTCGGCGGCCTGGCCGAAACGGTGTTCGACGCCGGCCCTTCCCGGCGGGTCCCAGGGGGGCGCGAAGTGGTCGACGAAGCCCTCGGTGAGGGTCTCCCGGATCACGTGGAAGTCGCGGTGGAACATCACCGCCCCGCGGAATCGGCGCACGATCTCCTCGTAGCGGGCCTTGGGTGCGGCCCGGGGGAGGTCCGGTTCAGTGGTCACGGCAGGCTCCGCTTCAGTCCAGCTGCTCGGTGGGGCGTAGGACGAGGTTGCTGACCGCGGCGTGCCGGGGCTGCCCCACGGCGAACACGACCGCCGACGCGGCGTCCTCGGGGGTGATCGGAGTGCCGGGGTCGAAGTTCCCGCTCAGCGCCGAGAGGATCTCCGGCCGACTCTGCGTGGGTAGTTCCGTCGGGGCGACGAATCCCGGTTCCACCACCGCGACCCGCACGTGCCGGCGGGCGACCTGCTTACGCAGGGACTCGGCGAACGACGCCACCGCCGACTTCGTGGCGTCGTAGACACCGGAGACGGGGCCGGCCAGGTAGCGGCCGACGGAGCCGACGAACACCACGTCCGCCACCTGACGCGACCCGTGCTCGGCTGCGGCGAGCAGATGGGGCAGGGCCAGGTGCGTGAGCCGCCAGCCGGCGAACAGGTTCACCTCCACCATCTGCCGCCACTCGTAGATCGGGGCGTGCTCGATCGGGCCGAGCAGCAGCAACCCGGCGTTGTTGACCAGCACGTCCAGGTGGCCGTACCGGTCGACGACCTCGGCCACCATCGTCTCGCAACGGTGTTGGTCGGTCACGTCGGCCTCGTACGCCCACGCCTCGCCACCGGTGGCGCCGATCTCCTTGGCCAGTGCCTCCAGCCGGTCGGCGCGCCGGGCGGTCACCACCACGACGGCACCCTGGGCGGCAAGCGCCCGCGCGGTGGCGGCGCCGATTCCGCTGGACGCCCCGGTCACCAGGGCGATCCGTCCGGTCAACGGTCCTGACGCGGTCACAGCCGCCTCCTCGGGTTCGCAACTGTCGGGTCGGTGTCCGGGTAGTGGCCGTCCACCAGGTAGGCGGTGACGAGTTCGTTCAGCTCCGTGTTGCCGTAGAAGGGAAAGACCCGGTGGTGCGCGGTGTCGGCGACCGTCACCAGCCGGGAGTTGTGCGCGAAGACCTCCCGCATCCGCCGGCCGGCCGCGAGGGGAGTGGACATGTCCTGGTCGGCGGCGACCAGCAGCATGCTCTCCGCCCGGTTGCCCGCACCCAGTGCCGTGACCGGTTCCCGGGGCAGGACCGGCCAGAACGCGGGTGCCTTGACGCCGGCCATCGCGGCACCGGCGAACGGCCACTTCTCCGCGTGCAGTCGCATGTCCCGCTCGTAGTACTCCGGGTCCCGGGGCCAGGCCCAGTCACCGGCCAGGATCGCCAGCTGGGCGATGGTGCCGGTCTCCTCCTTGGGCTGGCCGAACATCGGTGCCAGGTAGGCCATCGTCTCCGGGCTCAGCGGCCCGCCGTGCGCGGCGGCCCGCACGATGTCCCCCAGATGCTCGTACGCCAGCTCGCTGTTGAGCATCCCGACCGCGATCAGCCGGATCAACGTGCGGTCCAGCGGGAAGCCGCCCAACCCGACCGGCTCCACCTGGGCCCGGTCGAGCAGCACGTCGTAGGTGGCGCGGACCTGCGGTCCGGTGGCACCCAGTCCGTACCGATCGTGCTGATCGGCCGCCCAGGACGCCCAGCGGTTCAGGGCCCGCTCGCCGTTGGGGCTGAAGTCGGTGAACAGGCCGCGCCACACCCAGTCCGGGCTGCACATCGAGTCGAGCACCACCCGGTCGGCATGCTCGCCGAACATCTGGGTGTAGACCGCGCCCAGGTACGTCCCGTAGGAGTAGCCCAGGTAGGAGATTCGTTCCTCGCCGAGCGCACCCCGGATGATGTCCATGTCCCGGGCGATGTTGCGTGAGGTGGCGTGGGGCAGGATGTCCAGCGCGTGTTCCGCCACCTTGGCCGCCACCCTGGCCTGGAAGCGGACCTCGTGGTCGAAGTCGCGGGGGTGGTGGAAGACCCACAGCCGTTCCTCGGCCTCCAGGTCGGCCTGCCGGGGACTGCTCAACCCCATGAACCGGTGGTCGAAGCCGACCAGGTCGAAGTGGTCGAGGACCGGTTCGGGCAGCATCGTGGCAAGCTGGCCGAGCAGCACGAGACCACGGTTGCCGAGGTCGTCGCCGGGGCCGATGAGCAACACCCCGCGCCGTGCGTCCGGCCGGTTCGCCCGGCGGCGGCCGACGGTCAGCGTGATGGTTCTGCCGTCGGGTTCGGCGTGGTCGAGCGGTACGGACAGCTCCGCCCCCTCCAGCCCGGTCAGCGGTGGCTCGGTGAACGGCTGCCAGCGCAGCTGCTGCCCGTGGTAGCCGGCGAGTTCGGCCGGGGATCGGGTCACGAGTCCTCCTCGGTCGGTGCGGTGTGGTCTGCGCCCACGGTGCTGTCGGCGGGGGGCAGGTCACCGGTGAGCAGGTAGTCGCGCACCACCCCGTCGACAGCGGGGTGCCCGTGGAACGGGAACAGCCGGTGCGCTGCCACCCCGGCGGCGACCACCAGCCGGCTGTTGTCCGGCAGCAGTTCGCGCAGGTGCCGGGCCCCCGAGGCGGGGGTGAACGGATCGTGTTCGGACTGCACCAGCAGCAGTCCCGGTGCGACGTTGCCCGGCCCGATCTCCGTGGGTGGCTCCGTCGGGTCGACCGGCCAGAAGGTGCCGGCCTTCGGCATCGCCATCGTCGCTCCCACCAGCGGCAACCGTTCGGCGTCGGCCTTCACCGCGGCCCGGTAGGAGTTCAGGTCACGTGACCACCGCGCCTCACCACCGAGGATGGCCAACTGGGCGATCGCGCCGCTCTCCTCCCTGGGCTGGCCGAACATCGCCCCGAACATCGCCTGGGTGCCGTCGTCCAGCGGGGCGTCACCGGCAGCGGCCCGCAGCAGGACGGCGAGCGGGCCGTACGTCGCGTCGTCGCTGAGCATGATCACGATGGTCATCCGCAGCATGCCCTCGTCGAGGGTGATCGGCCCGAGGCGCGGGGGACGGGCCCGAGCCTCGGTCAGGAGCCGTTCGACGTAGCCGATCACCTCGGCGCTCGTGCCGCCCAGGCCGAGGGCCGCGCCCTCGGTGGCCACCCACCGTGCCCAGCGGCCCAGCCCGTGCTGAGCACCCTCGGCGACGTTGGTGAACAGGCCCTGCCACACCCAGGCCGGATCGATCACGCTGTCCAGTACGAGCCGGTCGGCGTGCCGGCCGAACAGCTGGCTGTAGACCGCGGCGATGTAGCTGCCGTACGAGTGACCGAGCAGGGAGATCCGCTCCTCCCCGAGGGCCGACCGGAGCACGTCGATGTCGCGGGCGATGTTGCGGGTGGTGATGTACGGCAGCATCGGGCCGACCGCACGGAAGCACCTGGCGACCAGGTCCCGCTGGAACTCCACCTCCTGCTCGAAGGAGACCGGATGGTGGAACGCCCAGTAGCAGTCCTCCTGGCTCAGCCCGGCGGTCAACGGGGTGCTCGATCCGCTGAACCGGTGGTCGAATCCGACGAGGTCGAAGTGCGTGAGAACGTCGTCCGGAAGGGACTGACGCAGCCGGGGGAGCAGTACCGTCCCCCGGTTGCCGGGGTCGTCCGGGCAGACCAGCAGCACGCCGAGGCGGGCAGCGGGGTCGGTCGCCCGGTGCCGGGCCAGGCCGATGTCGATCTGTCGGCCGTCGACGTCGTCGTGGTCGAGGGGCACCGCGACGGTCGCCACCTCCAGGTCGGGCAGCCGGGGATCCTCCGACGGGTGCCATCGGACCTCCTGGTCCCGACGGTCCCGATCCGACACCCGGCTGCTGCTCGCTGCGCTGATCACGGTGCTCCCCTCAGGCGGTGGCGCTCAGGTACTGCTCCGGCAGCAGCCCGAGCTGCTCCAACAGGTGCAGGCCGTCGGCGACGCCCCAGTGCTCGACCACCAGGCCGTCGACGATGCGCAGCTGACCCATCAGGGCGCAGCGGATCTGCCGGTGTGTCGCGGGGACGCCGAGGTAGTCGCCGTCGTGCCGGGCGTGCACGGTGAACCGCGTCGCGACCAGGTCGCCCTCGGCGACGACGCTGTGCACCTCCATCCGGATCTTCCGGAACGCCCGCATGAAACGGCCCATCTCCGCGCCGACGGTCGCGGCGTCGAGGACCCCGTCCCGGGCGTGGTGCACCATCTCCGGTGCCCAGTGGGTCATCAGCGCGGCCAGGTCGTCCCGGTTCCACGCGTCGATGAGTCTGGCGACGACGGCCTTGTTCTTCTCCTCCGTGGTGGACATGCGTCTCCCTTCGGTCAGGGCCGTAGCTCGTACAGGGCGTTGAACGGGCTCGCCACCGGTATCTCGCGCAGCCGGTGGAGACCGGCCGCCTCGGCCAGTTCCCGGATCCGGCCGGCCGGCAGCCCGAGGGTGCCGGCGCCGTCCCCACGTGCGGACCGGGAGGCGGGTAGGCAGTACAGCGCGCTGGTCGCGTAGAGGATGGTGGCCACCGGCCCCCGGTTGTCCAGTGGGACCGGTGCGCTTCGGCTCTCCAGCACCAGGACGGCACCGTCGGCGGCCAGTGCCCGCCGGGCCGCGGTCAGCACCGCCAGAGGGTCGACGGTGTCGTGGAGTACGTCGAACGCGGTGACCAGGTCGACGCCGTCGGCCGGCAGACCGTCGGCTGCGTCCTGGGCGGCGAACCGTACCCGGTCGGCCACCCCGGCTCGCCGGGCGGACTCCGTGGCCCGGTCGACGTTGGCCGGGTGCAGGTCCAACCCGACCAGGCGGCTGGCGGGGAAGGCCGTGGCGATCCTGATCAGTGCGTGCCCGCCCCCGGAACCCAGGTCGACCACTGTGCCACCGCGTCGCAGTCGTTCGGGCAGTCCGGCTACGGCCGGTATCCACTGGTCGACGAGCGCGGCGTCGAGCCAGCCCGCACTCATCCGCTCCATGGCGTCGTAGAGGGCCTTCGGGTAGTCCTGCGGGGCAACCCCGGAGCCGGTGGTGAACGCCGTGGCGACCGGGTCCACCGCCGCCGCGAGCGCCAGCAGCAGCGCGTGGCCGCCACTGAGGTCCATCGGGGAACCGCCGGTCAGCAGCGGCGCCATCGGCGCGGGTAGGGCGTACCGACCGGTCTCCCGGTCGACCTCCAGGTAGTCGGCGCCGGCCAGACAGAGCAGCCACTCGCGTAGGTAGCGTTCGTCCACACCGGTCGCGGCCGCCAGTTCGGCGCTGTCGCACGGGCCGTGCCGGACGAGGGCGCCGAACAGCCCGAGCCGGTCACCGAGCGCACACGCCACACTCACCATCGCCGCGGCGAGGTCACCGGTGATGCGGTCCGCGTACCGGCGCAGGGCCGCGAAGTCGGCTGTCGGGGGCGTCCCGGGCGCCGACGGACGGCCCAGGGTGGCGGTCGACTCCGAACGGCTCGCCGGTTCCTGTGCGGTCATGTCGGCCTGCCTTCCTCTGGTGCCGGGACAGCTGACAGCGGGTCCGGCCACTGCCCGTACCACGCTAGGTGGCGGGATCGGCCGGAAATTCCTCCCGGTTGCGGTCTTGATCCGCCGGCACCGGGGACGGCAAGCCAGGAGAAGGGTGCGGTCCGGGACGTGGGAAACCATCCGTGCAGACCAGGTACGCGGGTGGATCCATCCACCGGCTGATCGAGGAGGTTGTCGTGCCGGCTGAGACGCACGTCGTGGACGCTGAGGTGTCCGGTCCGAGCAGGATGCTCCGGCTGGTGGTGATCGTCGCCACGGTGGGGTGGGAGGTCGTGCGTACCGGGCCGTCGGTGGGGGTGCTGCGGCTGACGCGGGGGCGTCCGGCGGCGCGTGCCCGGCTCTACCGTGCGGTGGTCCGACTGCTGCAGCACCTCGGTCCGACGTTCGTGAAGGTGGGTCAGATCGCGAGCACCCGACGGGACACGATGCCGCCGGAGCTCTGCGACCGGATGGCTCAGTTGCACGATCGGGTCACGCCGATGACGTGGCCGCAGGCCCGGGCCGCGCTCGACCGCGCGGTCGCGGCCCGGCCCGAGTTGGCCGTCGCCGAGATCGACGAGACCCCGGTGGGCAGCGGCAGTATCGCCTGTGTCCATCGGGCCCGACTCGCCGACGGCCGCATCGTCGCGCTCAAGCTCAAGCGTCCGGACGTCGACCGGCGGATCCGCACCGACCTGTCCCTGATCCGCGGCTTCGTACGCCTCGGTGAGCGGTTGCCCTCGATGCGCGGCATGCCCATGGCGGACCTGGTGGGCTACGTCAGCCGGGCCGTGCTGGGACAGCTCGACTTCGCCCGCGAGGCCACCAATCTGGAGCTGCTGCGCAGTAGCGTCGCCGAGCTGCCGGAGATCCGGGTTCCGGTGTTGTACCCCGACCTGTCCGGTCCGGACTGCCTGGTCTTCGAGTTCGTCGAGGGTCTGGATCCGGCGACACCGGCGGGTCTGTCCGCCGCGGCGAGGGCCCGGCTCGGTGCCGCGGTGCTCGCCGCGGCGCACCGGATGATGTTCGTACGCGGCGTTGTCCACTGCGACCTGCACCCGGGCAACATCTACCTGACCCGCGACGAACGGGTGGTGATTCTCGACGCCGGGTACTGCGTCCGGTTGCCGGACCGGGTGCGGGACCTGATGGGGGAGTTCTTCGCCCGGTTGGCCGTCGGTGACGGCCGCCGCTGCGGCGAGATCGTCCTGGAGAGCGCGGTGGTCGTCGCACCGCACACCGACCGGGAGGCGTTCGTGGCGGACCTGGCGGCGCTGGTGGTCCGCTCGGCCGGCCCGGGCAAGGACTTCGTCATGTCGACCTTCGGTAACGAGGTCTTCGCCCTGCAACAGCGGCACGGCATCTTCGCCGCCTCGGACTTCGCCTTCCCGCTGATGTCGCTGCTCGTACTGGAGGGCACCGTGCGTGGGATGTGGCCGGAGATGGACTTCCAGCGGGTGGGGCAGGGCAGCCCGGAGTCGGCCGACGCCGAGGTGGCACCGTCGTGAGCGGGCCAGGTCCCGGGGGCGCGGCCACCGGCAGGCCTCGTGCCCTGGTGGTCGGGGCGGGTCCGGCCGGCCTGGCCACCGCTATCGGTCTGCGCGCGGCCGGCTTCGATCCGGTGGTCCTGGAGCAGGCGGCCGGCACCGGCTCGGTGGGTACGGCGTTGACCCTGTGGCCGAACGCCCTGGCGGCGTTGGCGGCCATCGAATCGGATCCTGCCGGAGGTGACCCGGGCGGTGGGATCGCCGCCGTGGTCCACGCGTTGGGGCAACCCGCGGAGGGCAACCAGATCCGGGCGGCCGACGGTCGGCTGCTCGACGACGTCCCCGCCCCGACGATGCGCTCCCGCTTCGGCGGCACCGGGATCGCACTGCTGCGGGCCGACCTGGTCGGCGCGTTGCAGGAGCGGCTCGGCGCGGATGTCGTCCGCACGGGGGCCCGCTGTGTCGGCTGGTGGGCCACTGCCGATCGGGTGACCGTACGGCTCGCCGACGGTACCGAGGAGTCGGGCGACCTGCTGGTCGGCGCGGACGGGTTGCGTTCCGTGGTCCGGGCGCAGCTGTGCGGTGGCCGTGACGAGCTCAGCTACGCGGGTTATCCGGTGTGGCGCGGGGTCACCGACTTCGACCTCGGGTCCGCGCCCGGTCTGCTGAGCATGGGGCGGGGGGCGCAGTTCGGGCTCTTTCCGATGACGCACGGCCGGGCGTACTGGTTCGCGAGTCTTCCGCTGCCGGCGGGTCGCGGCGCGCACCTGCCGGCCCGGGAGTTCCTGTCCGACCGGTTCGCCGACTGGCACCGGCCGGTTCCGCAGGTCCTGGCGGCCACCGCCGACTGGCAGATCATGGTCACCGACATCTACGAGCGTCGGCCGGTACGGCGGTGGGGGCAGGGGCGGGTCACCCTGGTCGGCGACGCCGCCCACCCCAGCACACCCCACCTCGGGCAGGGCACCTGTCAGGCGTTCGAGGACGCGGCCGTGCTCGGCCTCCGGCTGCGGCAGGGCCGGTCGGTGCCGGAGGCGTTGCGCGACTACGAGGCGGCCCGGCGGACCCGGGCCAACGCGTTGACCCGGCAGGCCCGGATGCTCGGGCAGGTGGGCCAGTGGCGGCATCCGGCCGCCTGCTGGGCCCGGGAACAGATGATCCGCCGGTCGCCTCGGGGGCCGAGGCTGCGCCAGTTGGCCCGGATGTTCTCCTTCCGCCAGGACTGAACCGGCTGGCGGGTCCGCACCGGCAACGGTCCACGCCCGGCCCGGCCGACCCCGGCCGGGGTCGGCCGGGCCGGGGTCGGCCCGGTCAGGCCGCCCGGGTGAGGTGGAGCAGGGGGAGTCCGGACAGGATCGGCGGGTCGATGGAGGCTGCCGGGGCCAGTGCGAGCCGTTCCTGCTCGGGACGCTCGCCCGGGCGGACGTCCACCGGCCGTGGGCCGGCACCTACCCAGCAGTCGGCGGGGCTGGTGTCGGTCATCACCTGCCCCACGGTGGCCTGGGCCGGCAGGGCGGTGGCCAGGAGGTGGAAGGTGCCCGCCGGCACGTCGGGCAGGACGAACCGCCCCGACCCGGTCCTGCTGGTGCAGGCGACCGGTGCCCCCTGGGCGACCGGACCGGGGAAGAGTCCCACCAGGATCAGCCGGTCCGGCCCGGGGCCGGCCTCCACCGTCCCGGTCACCGTGCCGCCGGCCGGCCGAGGTCGGCCTGCCGGCCCGGGGACGGGGACCGCGGGAACCGGAGCCCGGTCGGACCCGGCCAGGAGATCGCCGATCTGCTGCTGTCCGTAGGCCGCGTGCACGAGCCGCAGCCGGCCGGGCGTCATCCCCACCTGTTCGGTGAACTGGGTGGTGAAGGTGCCGAGGCTGCTGTAGCCCACGGCGGTGCAGATGTCGGTGATCGTCATGCCGGTGGAGAGCAGGAGATGGCGGGCCCGCGCCATCCTCAGCGCGGAGAGGAACCGACCGGGCGGGGTGCCGGTCACCCGGCGGAAGACCCGATTGAAGTGGAACGGACTCAGATAGGCGATCCGCGACATCCCGTTCAGGGTCCACGGCTCCTCGACGTGCTCGCGCAGTGCGGTGACCACTCGTTGGACGGCCGCGCGTTGCTGTGGGCTGCCCGCCGGCGTACCGGGACGACGCTGGTCCGTGCCCGCCGCGCTCACCGGGACCCCTGCCGGGTGTGCGCGGTCTGCTCGGCCAGGGACAGCGCCGCCGCCCAGGTCGCGGCGAACCGGTGCCGCAGTCCCCGGGAGTGCAGGTCGGTCAGCCCGAGCCGACCCCAACCCTCGTGTTGGACCCGGAGGTGGGTGCCGCCGTCGTGCGGGGTGAGCCGCACCTCACAGGTGGTCAGGGCGCGAGCCTGGGGTATGGCGACGGAGAAGGTCAGGGTCCGGTCGGGCACCATCGACCAGTCGGTGATGGCGAAGCGGCGGGGCCCGTCGTTGTCGACCACGAAGAACCAGCCCTGCCGGTCACCGTCGGTGCCGATCGGCAACCACTCGAACACCCCGTCCTCGCGCAGCGGTCGCCACCGGGTGGGGGGTAGGTGCGCGCTGCCGTCGATCACCTGACGCCAGCGGTACCGCGACTGTGCGCCGGTGGTCAGGTACGCCGTGAGTCGCTCGGTGAAGTCGCGCCAGCCCTCCTTCAACTGCGCCACCTCGGACGGGGGGCGACCGGGACACCGGTCGTCGACGGTGAACGTGCTGCTCCGGTCGTCGCCGGTCACCGTCCAGGTGATCTGGGCCTCCGGCCCGACGCCGAGGAACCGCCAGCGGAACGAGAGCCGGTCGTACGCGCGTACCAGGTCGACCTCCACGTCGAAGAAGTCGCCGTCGCCGAAGTCGATGCGGGTGGCGACCCCGGGGGCCATCGGCGGGTCGACGCGGCCCAGCCACATGGCGAGTCCCTGAGGTTCGGTCAGTGCCCGCCAGACGGTCGCCGGCGGTTGGTGCACGGTCGTGCTCACCCGTACCCAGTCCTCGGGAAGTCTCGAACAGTCCTCCGGCATCAGTGCTCACCCTCCTCGGTCGTCCGGACTGATGGATCGATTCGGTAACGGCGGCGGGCCTGCGGGGGCGCGTCCCGCTCGGCCGCCGGCACGGCGGTGCACTCCACCAGGTCACCGCGGACGGTGGCGCGCACGAACAACGGGCCGGTCGCGGTGGCGGCCGGCGCGGGATCCGCCCCTGGTTCCGGGGCGGCGTCGCGGGCGGCGGCGGCCCGGGCCACGGTGCCCATCAGGTGGTCCAGGTCGGCGCCGGACGGGGCCAGCAGTTCGGCGTCGATCCCTGGTAGTCCCTCGGGGCGTCCCGCCCAGTCGCCCTCGGCCCCCGGGCAGGTTCCGGCGATCACCAACGACTGCGGCGGCGGTGGTCGGTCGGTCGCGGCCAGTGCGGTCAGGATCCGCACGGCCGTGGCGCTTCCCGTGGAGACCGGCACCGGCACCATGCCCAACTGCCGGGCGGCGGCGCGTACGACGTTCCTGGCCATGCCTGCTCCGGACCACAGGGACCATTCGGCGGTGCACCAGCGGGCCTGGCGGTGGGTCTCGGAAAGTCGGCGGGTCTCCCGGCGGAGCAGTTCGTTGGCGAGGGCGTACCCGGCAAGGCCGGGATGGCTTCCGTGTGCGGTGACCGAACCGAAGGTGAGGACGGCCCGCAGTCCGGTGGGGTCGATCGCCGCCAGCGCGGTGTGCAGCGTGGTCACCTTGGCTGCCACCAGTGCGTCGATCACGGGGTCGGTCAGTTCCCGGCCGGTGCCGCCGGCGATCCGGCCGGCGCAGTGCACCACGGCCCGGGGGCGGTATCGGGCCAGCTGCCCGGTGGTGGCCACCGGGTCGGTCAGGTCGACGTGGACGGTCCGGGTGGCGGGTTGTGCCCGGCGCAGCGTGTCCAGGCAACGTACGACGTCGGGCGGGGCGTCGTCGGGTCGGCGGACGTCGACCAGCACCGGGTGGGCCCCGATCCGGGCGAGGGCGAGGGCGACGCGTACGCCCAGCCCGCCGAGTCCGCCGGTGACCAGCACCTCCCGGCCGGTGAGGGTGGTCGTAGGTGCGGACGGCAGGGCGAACTCCTGCCATCCGACGGTGCTCACCGAACCGTCCTGGTGCACGGTGAGTTCCTCGCCGCAGGTGGGTGCGGCGAGCAGTCCGGCGGCGCTGCGCAGTGCGGCCGGACTCTGCCCCGCCAGTTCGATGGTGGTGGCCGACGTGCCGGGTCGTTCGGCGGTGAGTCCTCGGAGCAGGCTGCCCCCGCCGGCTCCGGTGTGGACCAGCGTGGCGTGCCGGGCCCGGGCCGTGGCGCGTACCTGGGCCGACGCGTCCGAGGTCCAGGCGGTGCCGAGCAGCAGGAGGTCGACGGTGGGGCCGGCGGCCGGGTAGGCGGTGGTGAGCAGCCGTTCGGCCAGCGGGTTCGTCCGGGTGCCGACCAGCCGCCATCGGGCGGCGCGCGGTGGCGGGTGGCGCGGAACCCGGACGGCGGCCAGCGCGCGGAGTCGGATCCGGGGCCGGATGGGCGGGAGCGGTACGGGCACTGACATGCCGCCTCCGAAACAGTTACTTGAAAAAGATATACCACACAGGGGTCTTGGTCGGGTTCTGTGCTGCGCAACTTGAGAGAAGCATAGAAAGCATGTGGGCTCATACCGTCGGGATACAGGCGAGACCCCGCCGAAGGAGGCACCAGATGGCAATCGACCTGTGCAACAAGTCCCCGGCATCGTTCGCCGATCGCGACCCCGGCAAGTGGGCGGACGCGGTCGGAGCGGAGGCTGCCCCGATCCTGGTCGACGACCTCAGTGTCGACCAACGAGACGCGCTCAACTTCTCCTACCGCACCACCCTGTCCAGCGTGGACCCGCGCTTCGTCGCGGGTGACCCGGCGGCGTGGGCCAGCGACTTCGGCTACGCGCTGAACCGGGTGGCCGTCCGGCTGGACAACCGCTCCAACCAGGAGTTGCGCGACCAGGCCCTGAACCACCCCGACCCGGCGCTGCGCGAGCAGGCCCTGTTCGAGTACGCCGACCGCGACCTGCCGGACGCGATCGAACTGCTTGAGCAGGCCGTTCTGCACGACAGCAACCGGGAGGTCCGCTGGGACGCCCTGTGGGCGATCGAGAAGCTCGGCGGTCCGCAGGCCCTGGCCACCCTGCACCGGTTCACCACCGACGCCGACCCGGAGATCGCCGAGTGGGCGCTGCTGTTCAAGAGCGAACTGCAGACCGGTGACCCGGCGTTCGACGGCCGCCCCGGTCTCTACACCCCGGGCCGGACCTTCGACGAGACGATCTACCTGCTCATCCACTGCGATCTCTACGTGCGGTTGGACAACTCCAACCAGCACTGGGGCAAGATCTCGCTCGCCCCGCAGGGGCTGGCCCGCATCTACGGCCAGGCGCACGCCTGCCCCAACGTGTCCACCCGTGAGCGTCAGCTGGTGATCGCCAAGACCATCGACGGGCTGCACGCCGACGGCTCCCCGCACTGCGACAACTACCTGTTCCGGGGCTTCACCGACCGTACGCGTCGGGACCGGGGCAACTTCTTCTTCGAGTCGCTGGTGCCCCGGACGTTCTTCAAGTCCGGCCGGGCCGACGACCCGAGCCAGGGGACCCGGCAGGCCAACATCGGCTTCGCCCGGTACGGCACCTGGCACCTGGAGCCGAAGTTCCAGGTCCGCGAGGAGGCGGCGATCCGGTACGTCCGGGGCCGGTTCCAGGGCTGGGGCTACGTCGACCTGGCGCGCATCGCCGGCCAGTCGATGGAGCAGATCCTCGCGCCGGGCAACGGAGTGCTCTCCACCCTGCACGACCCGGAGATCGGGCACATGACCAACGCCTTCATCCTTGGCACCTTCAAGGGAAAGCTGAACGACTGGGACGGTGACGGTGTCATCGACCTGAACTCCCGCAATGTCTACTCCACCGTCGACGGTGAGATCGACATGAACCAGGACGGCGTGGCTGACCGGCCCGGTATGACCTGCTGCGACCACACCACCCTGCTGCCGTAGCCGAGGAGACGAACAATCATGACCACCAAAGCGATCCGTTTCGGCCGTCCGGTCGCCACCGACGGCGTCCCCAACGTCTACGCCGGTGCCCCGGTCGTACCGTGGACCCCGCCGGAGCCGGGCATCGACAACCTCGGCATCGACTCGATCGACACCTTCGCCGTGCCCGGCGTGGGCGAGTACACGGTGGCCTTCAAGGGCTGGGTCCGAGTGGTGCGCTCGCCCTCCACCTCCCAGGAGTGGGCGAACGCCGAGGTCTACACCAACCTGATCGAGATGAAGATGGTCGGCGAGTGCGAGGAGCTCGGCCAGATCACCGTCACGCTGAACCCGGACTGCCTCTCGGCCGGTCAGATCCGCACCCCGTTCGACCCGTACGCCGGTGAGGGGCCGGCCGCCAAGGCCTGCCGGATGGCCGTCGGGGCGATCTTCGACATGCCGAAGCTCGGGCTGAAGCTGATCAACCGCGAGCCGATCATCCTCACCATCGACGACGTCCGTTCCATCCCGCCGGCCGGGGCCCCCGGCAAGGGCCAGATCTACCGGATGATGCCGCTGCTGGACATCAACGACCCGGACGGTCAGCCGGTGGCGTACCTGACCAGCCTGCGCTTCAACATGGGCGGCTACCTGGCCCCCGACGAGCTCTGAGCACGGATCCAGCCGAGGTGCCGGGCCCGGGTGGTCCGGCACCTCGTTCCGTCCCGACCGCCATCCGGGCCCGCGGCGTGGGTGCTGGGCCCGGTCCTCGATGGACTCCCGGAGGTTGCCATGTCCGTACCCGAGAGCAACGGATCCGCCAGCTGGCAGGAGAACCGACCCCGGTTCGCCGGTGTCGGGCCCGACGACTTCCCCGTGTTGCACCGCAACGGTGCCTTCCCCGTCCAACAGGACCGGTGGGAGCGACTGGTCAGCCAGGTCCGGATTCCGGCGCCGGTCGAGCGGGTCTGGAGCGCCCTGACCGACCCGGAGCAGGTGGCCCGCTGGTTGGCGGTGTGCCGCGGAACCTGGGCGACCTCCGACGGCGAGGCGATCCTCGACTTCGGCGACGGCGAGTTCTTTCTCTGCCGCACCACCGGCCGACGGGAGCCCGACGGCGGCACCGGCCGACTCACCTACCTCTGGCGCTGGGTGGGTGTCGGCCCGGCGACCCAGGTCACCTGGGAGATCGCGTCGGTCGGCGACGGCCGGGGGACCGAGGTGACCGTGATCGAGGAGTCCTTCAACCCGCCGTCGGACTGGCGGTCCTGGAACGGGATGGGCTGGCCCGGAATCCTCGACCAGCTCGCCGACTACCTGCGTACCGGCACCGCGTGGCGGTGGCCCTGGCGGCGGATGGGCCCCTACGTGCAGGTCGAGCTGCCCGGCAGCACCTTCGAGGTGTGGAGCATGCTGACCGCCGTCTCCGCCAGCCAGTACTGGCTCAGCCGGACGAGCGGCTCGCTGGCCGAGGGGGAGACGGTGGGCATCATCCTCGGTGACGCCAGCGGGGTCGCCACCCTCGCGGTGCACCGGCATCTTGAGGCGTACCAGCAGTTTCCGTCGTATCTGCCCCGGCTGGAGTTCAACCTGCGTCGCGCGGGCTGGCCGGGCGAGCTCGCCGGGCACCTCTGGATAGAGCCGGCCGGTCTGGGACGCAGCCTGTTGCAGGTCTTCCACTCCGGTTGGGAGATCTTCGGCAGCGGCACGCCCCCGTTGGCGGAACGGCGGATCCTGACCGGTTTCTGGGTGGGGGCGATGGGCCGCGCCCACCAACTCTGTGGGGAGGCGTTCGGCTCGCGTCCCTCCGGTGGGCAGCCCCCACTCGACGCCCCGGCACCCGCCGGCGCCCCGAACGGGGCCCAGCGGGTCGATGCCGGTCCGCACGGCTGGAGCCGGTGACGAACTTTTCAGGCGAGGGTCCCCCGGGCCCGCCGAACGGGCCCGGGGGCTCCGCCCGCTCACCACCCCGACCGCCGGGTGCGGACCAGCTTGACCGCGATGACCAGCAGCACCACCACGTTCGCCGCCAGCGCCGCCATGGTCAGCGGATCGGGTGGGCCACCGTGTCCAGCGTGGCCACCGTCCTCAGCCGGCGTCGCGGCCTGGGGCGGCAGATCGCCCTCCGGGGCACCCACGGCGAAGGTCACCGACCCGGTGGCACGGGAACCGTCGGAGAGATCCGTGTGGTAGGCGACCCGGTACCAACCCGGGGCATCGATCGACACCGGCAGCTGAACCTGCGTCGTCTGCGTGCGGGGCGGCCCGGCGGACACCGGCCGGCCGTCCCCGTCGACCACCGCGACGTGCGTGGTCCCGGCCCGGGGAGACGACCGGAAGGTCAGGACCACGGCGTCGGGCGGTGCGGTGAGCGTCGCACCGTCGGCCGGGCTGGCCGCGGCGAGTTCCCCCGGCGGCACCCGGAACAGCGGTCGGACCAGCAGGGCGAGGCAGAGCGCCAGCATGGTCAGCGCGATGGCGCGGCGGGCCGTCACCCCGCGACCCCGGCGGGTTCGCCGCGGCGCCGGGGCGCGCAGTAGCACCGGCTCGCGGCCTGCTCCGCGGCCGTCGGACGGACGTGCAGGTACATCGCCACCACCATCGGGAGGAAGACGATCGCGTTGTAGAAAAGGTGCAGCTCGACCCGGGGTATCACCAGCTGGAGCAGGCTGGTCTGCACCGGTCGGCCGAGCAGGTGCGCACCGCTGAGGTACTGCACCAGCAGCAGCAGGTGTTCGATGTGGTGGAAGAACTGGATGCCCAGCGCGACGAGCCACCAGGTGCGGGCGCGGCCGGTGAACCCCCGCCGCAGCATCCAGAGGCCGACCAGCATCACCAGGGCGTACCCGTAGTGCAGCCACTCCTGTTGGACGAGCCAGGGATAGGCCTGGCCGAGCAGGCCCCGGGCCTGCGGTACCGGCCACCCCAGCAGCCAGATCTGAGCCGCCTGCACCAGGTGTTCGGCCCAGTGGGCGATGACCACGGCGGTGAATCCCCAGAGTGCGGGGCGGTGCCACTGCGCGTTGAGCCGGTCGGTGAGGGTGGTCCCGGTCGGCTTCCGGTGCGAGATCGTCACGGTCTCCTCCATCGGGGTGTGGGGGATGGTGCACGGGTGGTCGCGGTCAGGCTGATCGGCGGTCAGCTGCGGGTGGGTGGACGTTCGCCGCGGCGGCGCGCAGCAGCATCGGGCGGGCCACGGCCTGGAAGTCGACGTCCGGGTCGAGCTCGCGGATGGTCCCTTCGATGACCAGCAGGGACAGCAGCGGAAAGACGAACTCCGAGGCGGCGTAGAGCCCGAAGTCCCGTTGCAGGGTGAACAGTTCGGTGCCGAAGGCGGCCAGGTCGAACTCCCGTGCCGGCATGCCGGCGTTGCGGGCGACCAGGTCGGCGATGCGGTCGACGAATCCGTCCACGTCGGCGTCGGGTGCCACCTCGACCGCGCTCTCCACCACCACCTCCCCGCAGCGCCGGCCGCGCCCGAGGGCCAGGCCCAGGAAGAACTCACCGAACTGCCGGCGTACGGTCGGGGGAAGGCGGACGGTGAAGCCGGCGTCGAGCACGACCACCCTGGGACCGCGGAAGTAGACGTTCCCCGGGTGCAGGTCGCAGTGGACCAGACCGTCGAGGAACAGCATCTGGTAGACGGCCCCGAGGGTGCGTTCGGCCAACTGCGAGCGCCGCTGCGGGACGATCGAGGCGAGCTGACCGGTGACCAGCTCCGGGATGAACTCCATCACCAGCGCGCCGGGGCGGGACGCCTCGGGCACCGGTTCCGGGACGTGGACGTACTCGTTGTCCGCGAAGTTGGCTCGCAGCCGGAGCAGGTTCTCCTGCTCGGCGGCGAGGTCGAGCTGACCCTGGATCGCCGAGCAGACGAACCCGACCAGCTCGGCCAACGGCACTCCGCGCAGCCGGGGCAACCGGCCGGCGAGCACGGCGAACCGGTGCACCAGGGTCAGGTCGAGCAGCATCCGTCGGCGGATGTCCGGGCGACGCAGCTTGACGGCGACGTCCCGCCCGTCCGGCAACGTCGCCCGGTACACCCCGGCGATGCTGCCGCTGGCCACCGCGGTCGAGTCCAGCCGGGCGAAGACCTGGTCGGTCTGCGCGCCGTACGCCTGGGTCAACGCGGTCCGGAACTGTCGGTCGGTCATCGGCCGGACCCGGTCGTGCAGCCGGCCGAGTTCGTCACAGAGCACGGCCGGGAGGATGTCCCGTCGGGTCCCCATCAGCTGACCGACCTTCACGGTGGCCGGGCCCAGCCGCTGTGCCTGACCGACGAGCCGGCGGTAGAAGTGCCGTCGCGCGGCGGCTCGGCCGCGCACCACCTGAAGGACACCGGCAGCGGCGACCGCGGGCAGCAGTCGCGCCGCGCAACTGATCCCGACGGTGACGGCGCGCACGGTCAGGGCCACTGCCCCCGGTGTGCCTTCCGGGCTGGTCACGGGGGGTGGAGCGGGCTGGTCACGGGGTGGTGGACGCACGGCTTGACCTCCTGACGTCGGGAGAGCGGTGGCGTACCGCGCGGGATCGGGACCGGTGGCCCGTCCTGTGGGCTGGGCGTGTCTGGACGCTCACTCTTCGGATGTCTAGCCTCGGGACTGGGGGTGTTGCATGGAAGATGCAAGCCGGAAGCTGCGCATCACCGTTCTCGGTTCGGTCCGCGCCTACCACGGCGACCAGGAGATCGCCCTCGGCCCACCCCGGCAACGTGCGGTCTTCGCCTACCTCGCCCTGCACGCCGGGGAACCGGTCGGCTCGGAGGCGTTGTCCTCGGCGATCTGGGGCGGTCGGCCACCGCGCCGGGTCGAGGAGCTGATCCGTACGTACATCGCCCGACTGCGGTGTGCGTTGGAGCCGGACACCCCGCCCCGGTTCCGGACGAACGTGATCGCCTCCGTCTCCGGCGGTTACCGGCTCAAGGCCGACGCGGACCGGGTGGACGCCGTCCGCTTCGGCCGGCTCGCCGCGACGGCCCGGGTCCTCGCCGAGGCCGAGGACGAGTCCCGGGCCTTCGAGTGCTACGGCCAGGCCATGCAGCTGTGGCGAGATCCGCTGCTCACCGAGTTGGGCGTCGGCCTGTGGCCGGACAGTCGGGAGGTTGAGTCGCTGCGCCGGGACTGGTTGGTCGCCGGCCTGGCCTACACCACCATCGGGCTGCGACTGGGGCAGGCGGCGGTGGTCCTGCCGCACGCCGAACGGATGGCGGCGGCCGAGCCGTTGGAGGAGGCGGTCCAGGCCGCGTACTTCTCGGCACTCGTCCACACCGGCCAGCGGGCCGCTGCCCTGCACCACTACGACCAGGTGCGCGCCCGGCTGCGTACCGAACTCGGGGTCGAGCCTGGCCCCGAGCTGGCTACCGTCTACGACTCGTTCCTGCACGAGCAGCCCGCGACGAGCGCACCGCCGGTGCCCGGTGCCGCGGGCCTGGCCCGATCCCCCTGGTTCGGGCCGGGCCCGACGGTGGGTCCGCTGGTCGGCCGGCGCCTTGAGGTGGGCACCATCGCCGACTCGCTCGCCACCAACCGGTTGCTCACCGTCGTCGGTCCCCCCGGGTGTGGCAAGTCCGCCGTCGGGCTCGCGGTGGCCGAACGCGTACAGGGCGCCTTCCCCGCCGGGGTGGTGGTGTTGGAACTCGCCGAGACGACAAATCGGGCGGCCCTCTCGGCCTGCCTGGCGGAGACCGTCGGCGGACCGGCGTCGGCCGATCCGGTGCAGGTGCTCGGCGACGGGCCCCGGTTGCTGGTGCTCGACAACGTCGAGCATCTCGCCGACACCGTCGCGGCCGTGGTGCACGACGTGGTGAGAGGCTGCCGGGCCGTCTCCGTGCTGGTGACCTCCAGACAACCGCTCGCCCTGCCGGGCGAGGCGGTGCGGCGCATCGGCCCGTTGCCACTGCCCGCCGCCGACGGTCTGTCGGTCGTCGAGGACAACGCCGGGGTACGGTTCTTCGTCCAGCGGGCCGCCCAGGTCTGTCCGGGTTTCCAGCTGCGGGCCACCAACGCCGCCGCCGTGGCGTGGATCTGTCACCAGCTCGACGGACTGCCCCTGGCCCTCGAACTCGCCGCCGCCTGCCTCTACACCGACAGCCTCACCGAGCTGCTGCGGCGGGTCGCCGACCCGCTGCACCGACTGCACCCGCACCGGCGTGGCTACCCGGTGCACCACCGGTCCCTGTACCTCGCGCTGCGACGCAGCGTCGACTGTCTCGGTCCGAGGGAGCGCCGGCTGCTGCTCCTGCTGGGCACGGGACCACGGGAGTTCACGCTCGACGAGGTCCGCCGCCGCTGGGCTGCCACCGCCACCGACTCCACCGACGCCGTACCCGGCCTGCTGGACCGGTTGACCAGCCAGTCGCTGCTGGCCCGGCGTACCGGCCCCCGCGGCGTGCGGTACCAGATGCTGCGGCTGGTGCACCGGATGGCGGCGACGCAGGCCGCCGAGCGGCACGCCGCCGGAGACCGGCGCGCGCGGCCCCTGTCCGGCGGGACCGGACACCAGCTCTGACTGGACCCGACGGTGTCCGTCCGGTCGCGGTGCGGACCCGTCGCTCCCGCTACCACTGCTATGCGATAGTAAAGAACGAGAGCAGCGTCGGTCGGGGGCGGGCAGATGAAGCAGACCAGAGAGCGCCGGACCTACGATCAGCAGTGCGGTCTGGCCTACGCGCTGGACGTGGTCGGTGAACGATGGACCCTGCTGATCGTGCGGGAGCTGCTGCTGCGTCAGCGGCGTTACGGAGAACTGTTGGAGGCGTTGCCGGGGATCGGCACGAATCTGCTGGCCGACCGGCTCGGATTCCTCATCGACGCGGGGCTGGTGCGTTCCCTGGACCCGGACCGGCGTACCTCCGGCTACGAGCTCACCGAGCTGGGGCAACGGCTGCGGGAGCCGATCCTGAGCCTGGCCCGCTTCGGCCTGTCCTACAGCGCCCACCGGCCCGCACCGGCCGGTGGGGTGACCCGGCCCAGCTGGGCCGTGCTCGCCGTCGAGGCGATGATCGACGAGGTGCCCGCCGACGTTCCCGACGAGACCTACGAGTTCGATGTCGACGGTGAGCTCTTCCATGTGGCGGTGGTCGGCGGGTCGGTCAGCGTGGTGCCCACCGCGGCGGTCGACCCGGCGCTGCGGGTGAGCACCGACTCCACCACCTTCTTCGCCCTCGGCCTGGGGCGGCTCGACCCGCTGGAGGCGGTGGTCAGCCAGGCGGTACGGGTCGTCGGGCCGGCTGCGGCGGTGCCGCGCTGCCTGCGGTTGATCAACCTGACCGGCCGCCTGACGGGGGCGCTGCCTGCGCCGAGGTGATGCGGCCGGCCCCCACCCGGCGGCGTCCACCGTCATCGCGGCACCGCCTGGTACCGGGTCAACGCCGCCTGCAACTCCTGCGGCACCCGCACCGGCTCCAACCCCGCCGGGCCCCGGCGCATGCAGGCGATGGACTGGTTGCCCTGGGCGATCAGCTGCGCCGGGCCGGGCGCGACCCGGACGTAGTCGAAGCACATCGCCACCCGGTGACCGTTCAGGTGGTCCAACTCCATCCGAATCTCCACCTGGTCCATCGCCCGGCCCTCGGCGTAGAACCGGGCCGAGCACTCCAGGGTCACCAGGGCCAACCCGTCGTCCAGGGCGGCCAGCACGCCGGGGGCGTGTTCGGCCAGGAAGTGTTCCCGGCAGTGCCCCTGCCAGTGCAGGTAGTGGGCGAAGTAGACGTTGCCCACCAGGTTCGTCTCGTCGAAGGTGACCCGGTGACTGTGGACGTACGCGACCGCCATGGTCAGCTCACCTCCGCGGGTGCCGGCCGGCTGTCGAGGGACAGGGCGAACGCCACCCGACCGGCCTCCGTGTCGACGATCCGGCTGTACAGGGCGTGGCTGCCGCTGCCGAGCAGCACCCAGCCGTCGCCGACCGGGCCGCGTACCGTCAGGGGTGCGGTGGCGGGTTCCCCCACCTTCGCCAGCGCCTCCCGGCAGGTCCAGATGCGCGCCGCCGCCTCCTGCGGCTGCTCGGCGGCGGCCTCGGCGACCGCCGCCGTCACCGGTTCGGCCGCCGTCGGCAGCTGCGCGGCGTCGTCGAGCAGCGCCCAGTCGACACCGACCGGGTGCCGCGCTGCGGCGACCACGACGTGGCCGTCCAGGTGGCTGGCGCTCAGCCGGCGTCTCTCCGGCGGACCGTCGACCCGTAGCCGCCCCTGCGGGTCGTGCCGGACCGGGGCGTCGGCCAGCCAGGCGGCCAGGTCGCGGCTACGACGCCGGTCGGTGCGGTCGCCCGGTGCGGTCAGCAGGTCCACGGTCACGTCGTGGCGGCGGCGCAACTCGCGCACCAGCAGCGGCCCGAGCAGCGGCAGCGGCCAGGCCGGCATGGCCAGTGGACCGACCGCCCGCAGCACCAGCCCGTACCACTGTTCGACGGGGAACCCGCTGGAATCGGTCACGGTCAGGTCGAAGACGTACTCGTCGCCGTCCTGTGCGCGTTGCCGGGCGTCGAGGGTGAGCTGCCCCTCTGCGCGGGCGTGGATCTCCACCCGGGCCACCGCCACCGGCAGGACCCGACGGTCCGGTACGCAGCCCTGGACGGCGTGCAGGGCCGCGTCGCGTACCCCCGGGTCACCGAGTTCCAGGTGCTGGCCGTGGAACCCGCCGAACCACTGCTGCGCCGGCAGCGCCCGCAACCGGGCCGTGCAGCGGTCGGCACTGAGACCGTGGTACCCGTCCACCCGTTGGAACCGTGGCCCGTGGAAGAACAACGGCCCGTAGAGCGGCGCACCGGCGATCGACACCTCGGTCGTCGGCGTCCCCACCGGCCGCCCGGCCCCCGGCAGCCCACCGTAGCGGCCCGTCAGGTGGTCGACGGCGAAGCCGGTTTCGTCGCTGCGGATCACCACGCGTACCGACCCGTCCTCGTCGGTGAGCGCGGCGGTCCGGATCAGTCGGGGATTCCGTTCCCCGACGGTCACCGGCCGGGCGAGGGTGACCTCGGAGAGCACCCCCGGCACGGTCTTGTTGCCCAGGGCGGCCGTTGCCTGGGCCATCGCCTCCAGGCCCAGCACCGCCGGCAACACCGGCACGGTGTCGACCCGGTGGTCGGCCAGGTAGGGATCGGCGCCGAGGGAGAGGCTCGCCTCGGCCACCAACTCCACAGCGGGGGTACGGAGCAGCCGGTTCTCCAGGAACCGGGCGGGGAGTTCCTCGTCGCCGGACCAGGCCAGCGTCGGTCCGACCGGGAGCCGCCCGGCGACCAGGACGACCGGGGGCAGGGCGGGGGCGGCCAGCAACCGCAGCAGCAGCCGGGTGCCCTCGTCCGGAGGGATGGGCGCGACCCCTCGGCGGATGAGCCCGTCGAGCGCGTCGAGGCGTACCCCCATCCCGGTGCCCGACCACACCGACCACTCCACGCTGAGCCAGCGCACCTCGGGTACGGCGGCGGCCAGTTCGGTGCACCGCCGACTGAGATACTCGTTGGCCACCGCGTACGCGGTCTCCCCGGGCAGCCCGGTCCGTCCGATGACCGAGCTGAAGGCGACCGCGAACCGGAGTTCCTCCGCTGGCAGCGCGTCGACGACGTGTTCGAAACCGTCCGCCTTCGGAGCCAGTGTCGCGCGTACCTCGGCGGGGGTCAGCTCCGGGATCGTGGTGGGCTCGTTGCGGCCGGCGGCGTGCAGGAGTCCGCGTACCGGGCCGAACTCGGCGCGGACCGCCGCCACGGTCCGGGCGACGGCGGCGCGGTCGGTCAGGTCGACCTGCCGGTACGCCGCACCGGTGCGCCGCACCGTCGCCCGCACCTCCGGATCGTCCTGCGGGCTGCGGCCGAGCAGCACCATGGTCGCGCCCACCGCCGCGGCGAGCTCCGCGGCACAGTACGCGCCGATTCCCTTCGCCCCGCCGGTGACCAGGCAGACGTCGCCGGAGCCCAGCGGGATGTCCCGGTGGTCGTGCGGCATGCTGTCCAACAGCCGGGTCACCGGCGTGGTGCGGACGCCGTCGGCGCCGAAGACCACCTCCTGGTATCCGGTGAAGCCCTGACCCGCCTCGAGCGCGGCCAGCCGTAGCCCGTCGAGGTCGGCCGGGGTCTCCACGACGAGCACCGCCGCCTGCGGGGCCTCGACGGCGAGGCTGCGGCCCACCGCCGCGCCGACCCCGCCGTGGTGCAGCACCACCAGCGGTCGCCGATCGGTGTGACTGTCGCGCAACGCGGCGACGATCTCCTCGGCCGGGATGCCGGTCAGCCCCGGCGGCAGCGCCAGCAACCGGCCGAGCGGCTCGGGCCCGTCGGTGGCGAAGACCTGGCGGATCCGGTCGGCCAGCGGATGCCCGGCCAGGTTCCCGACGAGCTCCCACCGGCCGGTGCCGGCGGTCTGGGCGGCGGGCCGTGGCACCAGGTGGTGGTCGAAGACCCGGACCCACGACCCGACGCCGTCGACCCGGTCGGGTGTTCGGTCGGCGGGCGGCAGTGCCTCGACGGTGGCGGCCAGCTCCCCGACCGTCGCGGTGGCCAGGGTCAGCGGCGCGGCCGGCAGCGCCCGCCCCAGATCGCGGGCCAACTCGGCGGCGAGCTGCCCCACCCGGATCGAGTTCAGGTGCAGGTCGGCCAGGAGCCGCGCGGCGGGAACGATCTGGTCGGCGGGCAGTTCGGCTGCGGCGGCGACCCGGGCGACCACCGTGGACAGGGGATCCAGGGGCGCGCCACCGTCGTGCGGGGCCGCCACGGCGGGTGTCGTCGCCGACTGCCAGGGCGGTCCTGCCGCCGGCGGCGGCTCGGGCCGGTCGGCGTGCCGGACCGGCGCCACGGTCCGGTCCCGCTCGCAGGGATTGGTCAGGAACTGCCGCTTCCGGTCGAGGTCGAACGGCCGGGTGAAGCGGCCGTCGAAGTACGGCGTGACCCGCTGCGACGCCCCGACGGCGAAGAGCGCGGCGGTCACCGTCGCCACCGCCCGGGCGCTGTCGGCACCGGCGTCCAGGGCGACCGCCGGGCGTCCCGCCGTCTCGGCCAGGGTGCTCAGCATCCGCCCCGGGCCGACCTCGACGAGAAGGTCCGCCTCGACCAGGGCCAGCGCCTCGCGGAACCGGACCGGCGCGGTGAGCTGGCGGGTCAGGACCGCGACCGGGTCCTCGGCGGCCCACCACGTCCCGGTGACGGTGGAGGCCACCGGACGCCGCGGCGGACGCCAGGACACCCGCCGTGCGGCGGAGCGCACCCCGGCCTCGGCCGCCGACATCAGCGGGGAGTGGAAACCGTGGGACACCGCGAGTCGGGTCACCGCCACGCCCTCCCGGGCAGCGGTGGCCGCCACCGCCTCGACCGCGTCGCGCGGCCCCGAGACGACCACCTGCCGGTCGGCGTTGTCGGCGGCGACGACCGCCCCGGTGTCGGCGACCAGCCGGCGTGCGGTCACCAGGTCGGCCCCGAGCCCGACCATGGTCGACGGCACCGCGGTGGCGTCGGACATGGCCGCGCCCCGGGCCGCCGCGAGCGACTCCGCGTCGGCGGGGCCGAGCGCGCCGGCCCAGACCAGTGCGCTCAGCTCACCCAGACTGTGCCCGACGGCGGCGACCGCGTGCGTGCCGAGCCGGTCCAGCCAGCGCAGACCCGCCAGGCTGGACCGCACGATGGCCGGTTGCGCCTCGGCGGTGTCGACCGGTTCCGCGTCGTCCCGGCCCGACCGGGGGCCGTCGACGTCGGCGCTTCGCCCGTCGTCCGGGTCGAGGAGCCGCCCGAGCGCCCCACCGCCGGCGTACACCGGTGCGGCCTGGCCGGGTAGGAGCAGCCCCACCCGCAGCGGGGTGCCGCTGTGCAGGAAGACCCGTCGGTCCGGGTCGAGGAGGTCGCCGTCGGCGATCCGGTCCAGCGCACGGTCGAGGGCGTCCACCAGTTCCGTCGCCGTGGCGACGGCACACGCGAACCGGGCGGTCGCGGTGGGCCGGTGCCGGCCGGCGAGGGCGGCGGCCAGATCGGTCAGCTCGGGTCGACTGATCGCGTACGCGGTCTCCCGGAGCCGGACCAGCTCGGCGGCGAGCTCCTCGGGGCTGTCCGCCGCACAGACCACCACCTCGTGGTCGGGCGCCACGGCGGTGAGCCGCCGCACGTGGACGCCGAGCCGCGACGACCCCGACGGGGTGCAGCCCCCCACCACCACGTGGGTGTTGATGCCACCGAACCCCATGGCGCTGACTCCGGCGTACCGCTGGGCGGTCGGCCAGG
Source organism: Micromonospora sp. WMMA1923 (assembly GCF_049179195.1). Lineage (NCBI taxonomy): Bacteria > Bacillati > Actinomycetota > Actinomycetes > Micromonosporales > Micromonosporaceae > Micromonospora > Micromonospora sp. WMMA1923. Next base: position 2,908,766 of record NZ_JBMHLZ010000001.1, on the reverse strand, counting down.
GGCCGGCCTGCCGCGCCGGCCGCAGGCTGCTTCCGCCGGAGAGCAGGGGATGCGGGTCGACACAGCCGGTGGTCGGCGGAAGCACCTCCCGCTGGACCGCCAGGGTGGCCTTGATCAGCCCGGCCACTCCGGCCGCCGCCTTGGTGTGGCCGATGTTGGCCTTCACGCTGCCGATCACCGCCGGTGGCGCGCCGGCACCGCGCACGTCGAGCAACGCCCGCAGTTCCGCCTCGTCACCCACCGCCGTGCCGGTACCGTGCCCCTCCACCAGGGATACCTGGTCGGCCGAGATCCCGGCCCGCTGGTACGCCCGCAGCAACGCCAGCCGCTGGCCACCGGCCTCCGGCCGGGTCAGTCCTCCGCCGCCGTCGGAGGAGGAGGCCCACCCCAGGAGCCGGGCGTACGGACGCAGCCCGTGCTCCCGGGCGTACGACTCGCGGGCGAGCACCACCATCCCGCAGCCCTCGCCGGGCAGGAACCCGGTCGGTGCGGCGTCGTACACCCGCATCTCGTCGCGGGCGAGCGCGTTGACCCGGGCGAAGCCGACCAGCTCCAGCGGGTCGAGGCTGAGGTCCACCCCACCGGTCACCGCCACGTCGAGCTGACCTGCGGTGAGCGCCTCGGCGGCGGTGATGACGGCCAGCAGCGAGGACGCACAGGCGCCGTCGACGGTGTACCCGGTGCCGTGCAGGTCGAACTGGTTGCAGATCCGCCCGGCGATGGTGTTCGCGAGGGCGCCGGCCAACGTCTCGTCGTTCGGGGCGGGAAAGGGCGCCTTGTAGAGCTGCTCGATCCGGTCCAGCAGCGCGGCCCGGTCCACGCCTGCCACGTCGGTGTCGCCCAACGCGGCGTCGACGACCCGGCGTACGTAGGGCCACCTGACCCGCAGCGCGGCGGCCCGGGAGAACTCGCCGGTGAGCGAGTTGCCCACGACGACCCCCACCCGGGACCGGTCGATCCCGGTGGCGTCGGGCAGACCGGCGTCGGCCAGTGCCGCGGCAGCTGTCTCCAGGGCCAGCCAGTGGCTCAGGTCCACGGAGCGGAAGGTCTGCCCGGGGATGCGGAACCGGTGCCGGTCGAACGTCCATCCCTCCAGGACGGCCGCGCGGGGCACGTACGTCTGGTCGGGGCCGTCACCGCCGTACTCGGCAAGTGGCAGCCGTTCGGCGGGGATGGGCCGGAACGCCTGGCGGCGGCTGAGTACGTTCTCCCACAACTCGCCGGGCGTGTCGGCGCCCGGGTACCGGCAGGCCATGCCGAGGACCACCACGTGGTCGACCATCGGTTTCTCCCCCTCGGATCGACGTGATCAGGACATCGAGCGGCGAACGGCGGCGACGGGCATCGGTGCCGACGCGGTGGCCGGCGGCGTGGACGACGCGACCTGCCCGGTCGGGTCGGCCCCGTGCGGTCCGGACGGTCGACGACGGCGGCGCAGGTTGGCGGCGAGAATCAGCCCGCCGCGCATGGCGCAGACGATGACCAGGGCGAAGAAGAGCCCGAAGGTGATGTGGGCGACGACCAGCAGGCCGTAGACGAAGGCGACGGTCATGCCGAACACCACCTGCCGCCGGGGTGCGGTGGGGGTGGTGCCGGGGTCGGTGATCATGTAGTTGGTGAACAGGATGAAGGCGACGCCGGTCATCGGCAGCAGCGCGGCGGCGAGCTGCGCGTCGAAGATCACCGCACGCAGCACGGCCTGCAGGACGAACCCGCCCAACCAGCCCAGGATCAGCGGCATCCGGCGGGTCAGCTTGCCGTTGAGCATGGCGCCGGCGAGGAGGATGGCGACCGGGATCACCACGTCCAGTACGCCGGAGACGTGCTCGGTGAAGTGGTACGGCGGTGCGATGGCCACCCAGCTGAACAGCACCAGGGTCGTGCTGATGCCGAAGTTGCTGGGGTTCAGCACGTGCCGCAGGGTGCCGTTCACCCGCAGCCGCACCACGTACTTGCTGCTGACGGCGACCGTCACCGCGAAGATGGTGGGCCACAGGCTCTGGTTGCCGTAGAGCAGCATCGCGCAGGCCAGGCCGGCGATGTGCGCCGGCAGGAGGAAGTTGACGAGCGCGACCGGGGAGCCGAGATACCGGGCCGGCCGGCCCTGGGCGCGTGCCTCCAGGGTCTCCAGCACAAGCTCCACCGTGTACCCGGTGAGCACCCCGACCACCGGCGTCAGGTACGCCTGCTCGAAGCCGAGCAGCAGGTGACCGAGAACGTTGAACACGGTGATCGACAGGGCGAAGCGGCGCAGCGCCTTCACCCGGGGATCACCCCGGCCTGCGGCGGTGGCAGTGGCGTTGCTCTGCTCGGGCATGATCGACCTCCTCGGGACGGAGCGGGTCACGGGTTGGGGGTGAGGACGACGGTGTGCCATCCCGGCGTCAGGGTCCGGGTCACCGTGTGCTGCCCGGCCGCGTCGCGCCAGGTGACGGTGGCGCTGACGGTGGCGCTCGGGTCGTCCAGCCCGAACAGCAGCTCGGGGGAGTTGCCGCCGGTGTGTCCGTTGGAGGGATAGAGCTGACCGGTGCGGACCGATCCGTCGGCCTGCCGCAGCTGCACCACGGCACCGACCGCCGGTCGGGGCAGCCCGCCGGGCGTGGCGGCCGGCAGCATCAGCTGCAGACCGAGGTACGGGCGCGCGGCCCCGGTGTTGTGCAGGAACTGCGACCGGTACCACTGGTTGGCGACGAGCAGGTCCGGCCGACCGTCGTGGTCGACGTCGCTGACCGCGAGCCCGCGCGTCGGCCCGTGCTGGACGAACCCGATCTGCTCTGCCACGTTCACGTAGCGCCCGTCGGAGCGCCGTACGAAGAAGGGGTTGCGCTGGTGGCCGGCGAGGTCGTCGCCGGGCCGGAACGCCGGCCAGGCCGCCGGGAACCTGAGCAACTCGTCGTTGCCCATGGCGAGTTCCTGGAGTTCGGCCCAGCGGTTGGCGGTGCCCTTGATGAATCCGAGCGCCTGGACGATCTCGTCCTCACCGTCACCGTCGAAGTCGGCGGCCTTGATGTCCCAGGCCCAGCCGGTCCGGGCCAGCCCGAGCGGCTGGCTGTCGTCGCGGTACGGTGCCAGGCCGTCCCGGATCGGGCCGGTGCCGGTGCTCACGAAGGCGAAGTTGCTCTCCTGCAGGGCGTACGGGGTGGTGATGTTGCTGACCAGGATGTCCGGCCGCCCGTCGCGGTTGAGGTCGCTGAACGTCACCCCCATCCCCTTGAAGGAGTCCCGCCCGACCACCTTCGATTTCGGCATGTCCGCCCCCCGGGTGCCGGTCAGCTCGGTGAAGCGCACCTGACCGGGGCGGGAGCGGTTGTGCAGCAGGTAGTCCCGGCCGAAGTCGTTGGCCACGTACAGCTCGGGGAGGTTGTCCCCGTCGAGGTCCTGGCCACCGATGGCGAGCGTCCAGGAACCGCTCTGATCGGCGGTGAGCGCGTCGGAGACGTCCTGGTAACCGGGGTGCTCCAGCCCGTCGACCGAGGTCGACCCGGTGAATCTGAGGATCCGGTTCCGGCCGCCGTTGCGGGCCCAGGACATGGAGTCCTGCATCTGCATCCGGGGGTCGTCACGCGCCGTCGGGTCGAGCACCCGCGCGCCGTCGGGGAAGTAGTTGCCGACCACCAGGTCCAGGTGGCCGTCCCCGTCGATGTCGAGGGCGTTGGCGGTGGTGCTGTTCCAGATCTCGTCGGGCTGGGCCACCACCTCCACGGGCCGGTAACCGGCCGGTCCGAAGGGGGCTGCCGGCTGGCGCAGGTAGGCCAGGGGCGGCCGGCCCCAGTAGTAGACCAGTACGTCGAGACGGCCGTCCTCGTTGAGGTCGGCGGTCAGGCAGCCCGTCGGGGCCACCGTCGGGTCGGTCCCGGGTGGGGGCAGTGCGAAGGCGGGGAACCGGTTCGGCCGGTCCGGGGTGGCCAGGACGGTCACCGAGTCGTCGCGGGGGTCGACCAGGCACGCCTCGTTGGGCAGTCCGTCGCCGTCCAGGTCGGCCACGGCGACACCGGCACCGACCGAGGAGATCCAGGACCGCAGGTGGTGCAGGGCGGGCTGGACGGCGCGTACGGCGCGGGTCTGCGGCGGGTCCTGGTTGAGGTCGGCGACGGCGAAGCTGAACCGGGCGGCCAGCGCCCGACGTTCGTCGGCACCGACGGCCGGTAGCTGGGTGGCCAGACCGGTGGCCAGGCAGGCGACCACTGCGACAACCGGCGTGAGCAACGTACGGAGGGTTCGGCGTACCTGCATCGTCTGAAACTCCCTCGGGTCAACGGCGAAGGAACGGAAGGGCCAGCTGCTGGATCCGTTCGCGCCAGCGCTGGAAGTCGGCCGGGCCGGCACCCGGGCGGTCGAGCCCGCGTCGGGCCTGCCACGTCCACCCGGCCGCGACGTCGGGCGACGCGCCGGTCAACAGCTCGGTGGCCCGGGGCACATGCGGCGGCGACGCCCCGGCGGACTGCCGCGCCTCGGCGCCGAACGCCGCGCCCTGGGCCAGCTCAGCGGGGTGGTGACGGTTGAGTCGACGCAGTTCGAGGTAGGTGTCGTCGCCGACCCCACCGGCGTAGGTGGCGGCCAGTCCCACCCCGCTCCACACATCGCCCCGGTGCCCGGCGGGCAGTCCGGAGATCCGCCCGGCCAGTGCCGTCGGGTCCGCACAGTCGCGGAACCAGAGGCTGCGCCCCAGTCCCTGGTACCGGATGGCGCACCGCTCGTCGCACCGGTCGGGGTGCCGCCGCCACCACGACAGTGTCCGGTCCGGGTCGAAGAACGCCTGGTGGAACCCGTAACCGTCGTAGACCAGCCAGCGCACCAGCGGATCGGTGGCACCGAGTCGGCCGAGTCGGCCGAGCAGCCCGGCCGAGAGGCCGTCCAACCGGGCCAGGGCCCAGCCGGCGCCGACATACGCGAGGTAGCCGTAGCGTCCACGATGGACTTTCAGGAGGGTGCGGAAGCGCCGGCCGGGCAGCGGGCTGAGCCGGTCGAGCAGGGTGGCGGCCATCGCCGCCCCCTCGACGGCGAAGCCACGGTAGGCCTGCGGGACAGCCGCCAGGTCCGGGGCGTGGGAGGGGCCGACGTCCAGTTCCCGGTTGAAACCGTCCAGGAACGACCCCGCGGCCGTCACGAGTGCCTGTCGGGTGGCGACCGGGCCGGGGTGGAAGCCCCGGATGTCGAAGTCCACCAGGTGCGGGTGGAGGGCCAGCGGCCGACGCCAGCCCGTCGGTCGGTACACGGTCGGGATCGCGGCTGCCTCGGTCATGCGCTCCCCGGTTCCTCGCAGCGGCCCGCGTCGGCGGGGTCTGACGGGTACGGATCCTGGCACGATCGAGTTGAAGACTTCTTGAAAGCTATATAGTTCCCGTCCGCAGCGAGCGGGGCGAATCACGCACCTATCTCACGCAGAGTGCCTTGCGCAACACTGGATTGTGACCGCAGGCCGTCCTACCCTGGCTCTGGAGTCAGGCGGGAGCCTATGAAAAAAGCGAGCGGTTCAGTGTGGGTGAAAGTGCTCGGCGTGGTATGCGCCGGCAACGGGTCGACGACCTACGACCTCGGTCCGGCCAAGCAACGTGCGCTCTTCGCCGCGCTGGCCCTGCAGCCGGGGGAGTTCCTGCCGGTCGCCACCCTGTCACAGCTCCTGTGGGGAGACATCCAACCGGCCAACGCCGGCCACCTGCTGCACACCTACATCGCCCGACTGCGTCGATCGGTCGAGCCGGAGGCCCCCCGCCGGTCCCGCACCGCCGTGATCTGCTCCGGCCCCGGCGGCTACCAGCTGAGCACCCACCACGACAACGCCGACCTGGTCCGCTTCCGGCAACTCGTCCGGACCGCCCGCCGGCTGCTCCCACTGGGACACCCCCGCTGGGCCTTTCACCTGTTCCACCTGGCGGTCCTGCTCTGGGAGGACCCGGAACTGGTCGAGCTGCGCAGCCTGCTTCCCGGCCATCCGATAATCGACACGCTGCAGCGGGAGTGGGTCGACGCGGCCCTGGAGTACGTGACCCTGGGCCTGCGGTTGGACCGGGCCGAGGCCGTACTGGCCACCGCCGAGCGGCTGGCCGCCGTGGCACCCCTGCACGAGGCGGTGCAGGCCCGGTACCTGTCGGTGCTGGCCGGTACCCGCCAGTTGCCGGCCGCCCTCGACCGGTATGCCGAACTACGTGCCCGCCTCGCCGCCGATGCCGGCATCGCCCCCGGGCCCGAACTGGTGGACACCTACCGGCACCTCTGGCGGGCCTGGTCCGGGGTCGACGACGTACCGGCGAGCCATCCGGCCGGCCACCCCTGCTTCCCCCCGTCGGCCCCCGGCACCGCGCGACCGCCCGAAGCCACCGACCTGGACACCACCGACCTGGACACGCGCGACCGGGACACCGTCGACCTGGACACCGTCGTCCGCTCGCTGGCCACCCAGCGACTGGTGACCCTGGTCGGCCCGGCCGACTCCGGCCGGACGGCGACGGCCCGCTCGATCGCACGCCGGGCATCCGCCATCCTCGCCGCCCACCGGGTGGCCACCGTCGACGTCACCACCACCGCCACCCGCGCCGACCTGGTCGGGTTCCTCCTGCGTCAGCTCGACCCGCCCGGCACCACCGAGCCGTCCACCGACCAGTGCCTACTGCGGGTGCTGGCACACCGGCGGCTGCTCGTGGTCCTCGACGACGTCGACCACCTGGCCGACGACTGCGCGGACCTGGTCGACCTGATCGTGCGCAACTGCCGAGGTGTCTCGGTCGTCGTCACCGCACGGCAGCCGCTCGGCCTGTCGTACGAGGCGGTCCGCCGACTCCGGTGCCCGTCGGCGGGGACCCCGGGCCGGCCCGCCGCCGGCGACCCGCTGCGGCGACCGGCGCAGCAGCTGTCCCGGGCGGCGCTGTGGATGCTGGAGACGGTCCGCCTGGTGGCCTTCGGGGTGCCCGCCTCCCAGATCTGGCTGATACCCGCCCGGTACCGGGGTGGACCGGGGCCTCCGCGACACGGAACCACGGGTACGTGATCCCGCTGCGGCCGACCCGGGCAGGGTCGACGCGGCCCATCCGGGCGGGGACCGCCTCAGGCGGCGGCGGCGTCGGGCCGCCGCGGTGCCTGCCGGGCCCGCGCCGACGCCGGCCGGTAGCCGAACGTCTGCCCCTGCTGGTATGCCAGCTCCATCGCCCGCTGCGCCCACGTCCACGGCGCGCAGGGCTGCGGCTGATCCGCACACTGCAGGTTGCGGCAGTGCCCCTGCTCGGCACCCCGGTGCTCCTCGGCCACGCTGACCGCGAGCCGCCACAGCATCGGGTCGGTGACACCCTCCGGCGGGAAGTCCTGACGGTCGGTTCCGGTCTGGCTGGTCACCTGCGGCCCCCCTCGTACGCGTTGTTCCCTTCAACCTCACCAGTGAACACCCGTTCAAACCCGTCCCGCCCGTCCCGTTGGGTGACGGTTGACACTGATGCCCTGGTCAGGGGCGGTGAACCGGCAGGATCCCCCGTCCGCGCCCCGACCGCAACCCCGGCGCCGGTCGCCCCGCGTGACCGGGTGAACAACCTCACGCAGCGTATGCAGCCACCGGGGCGCACCCCTAGATTCTTACGGGTCCGCCGACGCGGACACCGCCGCCCGGTACGCCCAATCCATGCCCCTGGCCTCGCGGAACACTCACCACAGGCATGGAGCGGGGGACCCAGGTTCCACGGTGCACGTCACCTCGGGGTGAAGCCGCCCGATCCGGGCGGCCGGGCTCCCCGGCCCGAACCCGACAGCTCACCTCGTCGGCGTGGAGGAACCCATGGCAACTCGTCACCAATCCCGACACCGCGCCCTCAGCAACCGCCGCAGGGCACTCGGCACCCTCGCCGTCGGGGCCGTCACCGGCCTCGCGGCCGTGTTCGGCACCGCCGCACCCGCCCAGGCCGACAGCGTCAACTGGGACGCGATCGCCCAGTGCGAGTCCGGCGGCGACTGGAGCATCAACACCGGCAACGGCTTCTTCGGCGGCCTGCAGTTCGTGCAGAGCACCTGGGAGGCGTACGGCGGCCTGCAGTACGCCCCGCGCGCCGACCTGGCCACCCGCGCCCAGCAGATCGCGATCGCCGAAGAGGTGCTCAAGGGGCAGGGCATCGGCGCCTGGCCGACCTGCGGCCCGCTGGGCGGCCCGGTCTCCTCCTCGGGCTCCTCGGCCCCGACCGAGGCCGCCGAGCGTGACGCCCCGCCGGCGAGCCGCAGCACCGACCGGGACACGTACGTGGTCAGGTCCGGCGACACCCTGACGAAGATCGCCGCCGCGCACGACGTGACCGGTGGCTGGCAGGCGCTGTACGAGCGCAACAAGGACGTCGTCGGCGACGACCCCGGCCTGATCATCCCGGGGCAGCGCCTCAGCATCTGACCTCGACCGCGAACCCGGCCGAGGCAGCCCCCGCCTCGGCCGGTTCCGGCGAACCTCCGTACCCGTCCACCGCGACTCTTCCACCGTGGACACGCGTGCCGCACCGCCCGGCTGGGTAACAGCGACCACCATGAGCACGAGGACCCTGGACGAGCACCCCACCGAGCCGACTGCCGCCGACCACGCTGCCACCGAGCACGCTGCGAACGGCCACGCCGCCGCCGAGTCGGCCGGCGCCGGGCCGAAGCTCGGCACCGTCGCGGTCGTCGCGCACCGGAAGAAGACCTTCGGCGGTGGCCTCGACCAGTTGCGGTCGACGCTGGTCAGCGCCGGTATCGAGAACCTGCTCTGGTACGAGGTACCGAAGAGCCGCAAGGCGCCGAAGAAGGTCCGCAGGGCGCTGAAGGAGGGCGCCGAGCTGGTCTTCGTCTGGGGTGGCGACGGCACGGTGCAGCGCAGCGCCGACGCGATGGCCGGCTCCGGGGTGCCGATGGCCGTGCTGCCGGCCGGCACCGCCAACCTCTTCGCCACCAACCTGGGCATTCCGAAGGACCTGCCCGAGGCGGTACGGATCGGGCTGCGTGGCCGGCGACGTACCCTCGACCTGGGCAAACTCAACGGCGAACACTTCGCGGTGATGGCCGGCGCCGGCTTCGACGCCGAACTCATCAAGGACGCCGACCGCAACCTCAAGGGCAAGCTCGGTCGCCTCGCGTACGTGCTGACCGGGCTGCGGCACGTGCGCGGCGAGTGTGTGCGTACCCGGATCCGGGTCGACGGCAGCGACTGGTTCGACGGCGAGGCGAGCTGCGTGCTCTTCGGCAACGTCGGCACGATCACCGGCGGCATCCCGGCCTTCGACGACGCCCGCCCCGACGACGGCGCGCTGGAGGTCGGGGTGGCCACCGCCAGCGGCGCGGTCGACTGGGCCCGCACCCTGAGCCGGATGGCCGCCGGCCGCTCCGAGGAGTCACCCTTCGTCCGGATCACCCGCGCCCGCAAGGTCACCGTCCGGCTGGACACCCCGAGGACGTACGAACTCGACGGTGGCGCCCGCGCGAAGGTGAGCCGGATGAAGGTGAAGGTCGTCCCGGACGCCCTGACGGTCTGCTGCCCCGATCCGCGGTAGCCGGTTCGCTTGATCATGCTGTCTACGCTGAGGTCCCGGCAGCTCCCGGGACCCCGGCGTAGACGGAGGACGGGACTCGTGCGATGAACCTGAAAGAGCGGGTGGGCACGGCACAGCGGAACCAGGTCCTGGACCTGCTGTCGCAGGCTCTGGAGCAGGGTTACCTCGATCTCGCCGAGTACGAGAGCCGGATCTCCGCCGTCCACGGCGCGTTGTTCGTCGGTGACCTGACCAGCCAGGTGGCCGACCTGCCCCGCCAGCTCCGCTGGTATCCGTACCCGGTTCCGGTGGCCCCGGTCGCCCTGCGGCCCGCCACCGACTTCGACCTCCGGGCCCGCCCCTGGGCCATCGTCTCGGTGGTCCTGGGCGGGGCGTCGTTGTTCTTCGCGCTCTGCTGGGGCATCGGCGGGATTCTCGGGGTGGCCGCGATCCTGCTCGGGCGGCCCGCCCTCAAGAGCCCGCCCAACCAGACGCTGGCGGTCATCGGCATCCTGCTGGGTGTCGCCGGTCTCGGCCTGTCGCTGCTGAGCATCGTCCTCTTCGTGCTGCTCTGACCCTGGTCCGCCCCGAGCCACTGCGACGGGCGGACAACGCGAAGGTTCTTCTAATTCGGCCTCCGGCGTACCTCCTGGGCGCACGGCACCACGGGCGTCGCGCCGCAGTGCGCGCCGTCGCGCGATCCTGACCTGGACTACGGCGGCCTGTTGGCCCAGTACCTGCGGGACGGGTACGCGGTCGCCGGCACCGACTACCCGGGGCTCGGCCTGCCTGGGCAGCTGCACAACTTCGTGGAGCGGCAGGCGCTCGGCCGGTCGATGATCGACAGCGTGCGGGCGGTGCGCGACCTCTCCGCCGAGGTGGGCCGGCGGTGGTTCTCGGTGGGCCACTCCGAGGGCGGGCTCGCCGCGCTCGGTGCCGGCGAGCTGGCCGCCGACCGGGCACCGGAGCTGGACCTGCTCGGCGTGGTGCCGATCTCGTCCGGCGGCGACTTCGCCCCCGGCCTGGACACCCTGGCCACGACGAAGCCCCCCTTCGCGACGGGGATCTACTCCTCGGCCGCGTTCGTCGGCTTCATCGCGGTGGCCGCCATGCAGTACGCGCCCGACCGCATCCAGGCCACTGACCTGCTCTCCCCGGAGTTCGCCGCCGAACTGCCGGCGGTGCGCAGCCTCTGCCTGGAAGAGCTGGCTGCGCATCTGATGGCGGTGACGCCACCCATCACCCGCTGGGTGAACCCCGACTGGGCCCGCAACCAGACGCTGTTGGAGTGGGTCCGCAACGTCTCCACGGTACGGTCCCGCACGGCCGCGCCGATCCTCTTCGTGCACGGGGCCGAGGACACCATCGCCGCCCAGACCCAGGCCAACCAGGGCGTGGGCGCGCTCTGTGCGGTGGGCGACGTCGTGGACTACCGGACGTACCCCGGGGCCGACCACAACACGGTGGTGGCCATCGCCGACGACGACATCATGACCTGGCTGGAGCTGCGGCTGAAGGGTTACCCGGCCCGCCAGACCTGCCAGTCCGTCGCCGGCCACGGGGACGGGCCGGCCGAGGTGGGAGCGTGGGTGCACGAGGGTGGATGGTGATCGACTCGGTTGGGGCGATATGGCGGCGTCCGGGGCCGGTTGATACCGCCACATCAACCCAACCGAGTCGATCAATCGGCTACCTGCCAGCAGGTGAACCGCGGAAGGTCATCCGCCGGACGGTCACCGTGGACGGCCGACGCCGGTCGGCCACCACCCTGGACGGCCGTCGCCTGGTGGGCCGCCGTCCGGCGGCCCGGGTACCCCCTGCCGCGGGGACCCCCGCTGCCAAGGCCCCTGTGCCCGGGGCCCCCGCTGCCGGAGCCCCCGCTGCCGGAGCCCCTGCGGCAGGGGGCACCGCGGTCTCTGGTTGCGGGTCCGGCTCGGCGGCGTCGTGCGGGTGCGCGGCGGCGAGGCGCTCGGCGGCGGCGATCAGTTTGCCGCTGGCGGACAGCTCCCCGTAGCGGGCCGCCAGCAGGGCCAAGTCGACCGGGTCGGTGATCCGCAGGCAGTCGGGGCAGGCCGGGCGGTCCAGGTGCGGCCTCAGCGCCCGGACCCGCTGGTACAGGTCGATCGGGAGCTTCGCGATGGCCTCGTCGAACTCGTCGGGGAACACGACGCCTCCTGGTTGATCTCGGGCAGGGTGGAGCGGCCCGTGTGGCAGCGGCCGGGCAGGGTGGAGCGGCCCGACGGGCCGGGTGGACCGGTCCGTCGGGCCGGGAGGAGTCGTCGGTCAGCGGGGCAGGATGCTGACCACCTCGACGTCGACGCCCTCGACCCGCAGCGTCTTCGCCGCGTGGTAGAGCGCCACCTGGGCGAAGGTGTAGAGGTCGGTGGCGGTGAGCGCCCGGCCCGGGTCCAGGGCGATGCCGTAGACGACCTTGCGGGGCCGGAAGCTCTCGTCGATGGTCCGGCCGGGCCGCTGCCGCCGGACCGTCTCCACGAACCGGGTACGGGCGTCGTGCTGGTGGCAGAGCGCGTCGACCGAGGTGACGCCCTGGGCGAAGAGGTGGCTCAGCGGTGAGCTGCCCTTGGCCCGCTTGACGTGGATCAGCTCGTCGTCCGGGCCGAGCAGGTCGCACGCCTCGAATCCGTGCCGGTGCTGGGCCGTACGCAGCAGCTTGCGGTCCAGCGGTACGAAGCCCGGGAGGACGCCGGCCACCCGGTCGTTGTAGTCCTTCTCCGGCATGCCGGTCGGCCAGGCCGGCAGCACCAGGCTGGCCGGTCGGTCCAGCAACCGCTCGATCTCCTCCCGCAGGAAACGCTGGTGTCCGGCGCCCATCTCGTACCAGGTGCCCTCGTGCAGCAGCAGGCGGTGCGCGCCCACCGGCACCTCGGCGGTGAGCCACCGGGACAACGGCGTGGTGGCCATGGTCTGTTTGCCGGCCTCGTCGGTGCAGAGGGTCAGGCTGTCGGTGGCCTGCAGCCCCGTCCACCGCCTCCCGTCGGGCACCCGCCGGGTGTGGGCCAGCAATGCGGCCAGGTCCAGCTCCGTCGTCGAGGTTGCCGGCCGCCCCGACCTGGCGACCCTGATCCGGTACGACCGGACCTGCTCGATCTCACCGAGCAGCGGGCCGGGGACCGCGAGCCCGAACGCCGGTGGATCGGCCAGGCCCAGCCGCTCGTCCACTGCGTCGCGCAACTCCTTCATCCTCGGGTCGTCCGACCGCAGCGGCCGGAGCTGGGTGATGAACTCCAGGTCGGACAGGGGAGACTCCTGCCGGCACACCCGGTCGATCTCCCGCAGGTCGGCGAGCAACCCGTCCGGCTCGGTGCAGAGCCGGATGCGCAGGCTGTCGCTGCCCTCCACCACGGTCGGCCTGCCGGTACGCCGGCAGTCGGCCAGCCGGGGGTTGTCGACCCGACCGGCGACCTGGCCGACCAGCTCGTTCCACTTGTCGATGGTGTACCAGCGGATGGGCTGCCCACCGGGCACCTGGCTGCGGTCGACCCGGCCACTGGCACCGAGCACCCGGCGCCGTACCTGCCGGATGTGGTCGGGCAGCAGGGCGCGTACCGCGAACTCGATGCCGAAGCCCCGGTCGACGGCCGACGGGTCGATCATGTGCCGGCCCAGGGTGCCGTAGGTCAGGGCGTACACCCGGTCGTCGACGGCCAGGAGCAGGACGCTGCCGCCGCTGCTGTGGCCCAGGGCGATGTCGTGGCCGGTGAGCCGCGCGATGACGTCGCAGTACTCGGCCCGGGGCTGCCGCACCACGCCGTCGACCAGCAGGGCCGGCCGTCCGGCGACCCGGCGCGGCGTCGCGGTGAAGCCCTTCTCCCGCAGGTACGGGTGGTGGAGCGCGCGGCGCAGCCCGGCCATGGTGGGCGCGGTGTCGAGCCGGTAGACGGTGGTCAGGTAGGTGTCCGGCCGGTGCGGCAGGTGGTCGAAGAGCGCCGGCTGGTCGGGCGGCGGCCCGTCGGCGCGGCGGCGTCGGCGGTTCACGGCCGGGCGCGTGGTGGACCGCTTCCGGGGCGGCCTGGTCAAACTGTCCATGATGGACTCCTCGCGTCGTCGGTGGCGTCAATGAGAGCATCCTCTGTGAACCGTGTCAACAGTCATGCCGTTTGACAGGCATGGCACACTTCGGGGGTGTCGATCTTCGTCGCCGGGCAGCTGACCCGGCAGCCAGGAGCAGATCCCCGGACCGTCACCTTCGTCCTCGTCGACGTGGAGACAACCGGCCTGGACCCGGCGCAGGGGGCCAGAATCTGCGAGGTCGCCGTGGTCCGGATGCGCGGCGACGGCGTCGTCCTGGACGAGTACGCCACCCTGGTCGACCCGCAGACCCCCGTGCCGAACCCCGAGTCACACCGGATCACCGACGCCGACGTGACCCACGCGCCGACCTTCGCCGAGATCGCCGACGACCTGCTCGCCCGGCTCAGCGGCGCGATCGTGGTCGGCCACAGCCTGGACTACGTCGACCGCTTCCTCAGCGCCGAGTACGACCGCCTCGGCGTCGCACTGCCACCCGTACCCGGGCTCTGCTCCCTGACCACCACCCGGCTCCACCTCGACCGCCCCGACCACAAACTGGCCGAGGTGGCCAACCTGATCACCGGCGAGTGGCCCAGCGCGCTGCCCTCGGCCCTCGGTATCGCCCGCGCCATGGCCGCGACCCTGGCCAGCCTGGTCGGCGCGGCACCCGAGCCGCTGCACTGGCGCGGCCTGGCCCCGGTCGCCCTACCCGGCCAGCCACGACACACCCCGGTCACGCCCCGGGTCGTCGGCCTGCGCAAGGGCACCGAAGGCTGGCTGGCCACCCTCAGCGCCCGACTGCCGTACACGGTGGACCCGCCCGCACCGCGCCCCGACGGGCTCAGCGACTACCGGGCGCTGCTAGCCCGCGCCCTCACCGACGGCCGGATCGTCGGCGACGAGGCCACCAACCTCGCCGCCCTGGTCGGCCGGGCCGGCCTCACCCAGGCCACCGCCCGCCAGGTACACGAGGAGTTCCTGGTCGTCCGCCGCGCCCACGCCGAATCCGACGGCGTGGTCACCGCCGCCGAACTGCGCGAGCTGCAACGCGCCGCCAAGGAACTCGCCGCCACCCACCTGATCATGGACCTGGAGGAGGCCGCGGCGGCCAACCGGGCCCGCCGCGGCGCACCACTGCGCGGCTGGCGCATCCTGCCCGTCGGCGACTCCGCCGAGGTCACCGGCGTCGTCGACCTCGCCGTCGACCACGGGGCCACCGTCGCGGTCAAGCTCACCCGCACCGTCCGCCTGGTCGTCACCGACCCCGCCGCCGACGACACCGATCCCCGGATCGTGCGGGCGCGGGAGTTGGGCGTACCCGTGCTGTCGGTGGCCGAGGCCCACCCGCTGCTGGCCGACGCGATCGCCGCCGCGACCGGCGGTGGCCAGGAGGCCGGGACCGACGAGCCGACCGAGGTGTACGACGGTCCGCGCTGGCACGAGTTCTGGCGGGTACGGGAGCTGAGCCCGGCGGAGTACCACGACCAGTACGGCGGGACGGTCATCGACCCGATTCCGCCCGCGCCGGTGGCGGACACCGAGGAGTTTCCGGCCGGACCGGCGGTCGGGCGGTCCGCGCCGGTGCTGGGCGGCTCCCACGCCAAGAGCGGGTGCGCGGTGGTGGCGCTGTTGGGTGGCGCACTCCTGGCCGGCACCATCGAACTGGTACGCCACCTCGTCCTGTGAACGCATCGCCGCGTGGTACCTCTGGCCCACTCGAAACGGATGCCTCAAGCGGAGGGGTGCAAGAGCGCAGAACGCAGGCACGGCCGATGTCGTGGCCGTGCGGCGGCCGGGACTTCGTGAGTCAGTTCTGGCCGGGGCTTGCTACGGGTAGCCCTGCTTCTCTGGCGCATTGGAGCAGCCGCCGGTCGTAGGTGACGAAGGCGGTGAGCGCCGTGCCGGACTCGTTGGTCAGCACCTGGGCGGTGGCCAGGTGGATGGCGTCGAGGCTGCGGATCGTCGGCTCGGCGAATGCTGCTGCGGTTGCCCGGATCGTGCTGTCGATTTCCAGCCGGAACAGCCGTCCGACGGCAGCCGGCACTCCGATCAAGGCCTGGGGAGCTGATCGGCGCAGCGCTCTGGGTACTTCCACTTCCACCAGAGCGGAGGAGACCAGCGGCACGTCGTCGTGCTTGTTGAGCCAGGAGACGAGGTCGGTGCTGCACTCCTCCTGGCGAACCAGCTTGACGACGGCAGCTGAATCGAGATAGATCACCAGCGCTCCTCGTCACGCGTCGCCGCAAGCGAGGTGGCCACGTCGACACTCTCGTCACCGAGCTTCGGCGGGAGTGGCACAGAGCCGCCGCCGGTGGGAGGGGCGGCTCGCCCTGCCGCCACCAACTTGGCCAACACCGACCTGTCGTCGCCTACCGGAACAAGTCGGGCGATCGGGCGGCCGCGATCAGTGATCTCGACGGTCTCGCCGCCACTGACCCGAGCCAGGACCTGGCTCGTGTTCTGGTTCAGCTCCCGGACACCGATGCGTTCCATGGAAACGAGTGTAGAACGATATGTTCTACGGTTCTAGCTCCTGGCGTCATCCGGGCTGCCGCTTTGCCGGCCCGTGGCGGTGTCGTTCACCTGGTGGTGCCTCCGGCCCACCTGCGCTGCCCCGACAATGCTGCTGCCCTCCGCCGATCGATCGCCGAGCTTGAGCAGGGCGACACGACCGAGCGGGAGCTGCCCGATCCGGCCGCTGTACGGGACGTCGCGTGAGGCTGGTCTTCACCGCGACGGCATGGAGCCAGTGCCTCGACCACTCCGATCGCAAGCTGGTCAAGCGCATCAACGACCTGATCGCGGACGTGATGCGCAACGGGTACGAGGGCATCGGAAAGCCGGAGCCCTTGCGGGGCGAGTTGTCCGGCTTCTGGTCCCGCCGGATCGATCGCGAACACCGGCTGGTGTACCGCATCACCAAGGACGACGTCGAGATCATCGCCTGTCGATACCGTTACGGCGACCGATAGCGGACCGGTGCCACCGAGCCCGCCGGGGTGACGGGCAGTGGAAGACCTACTATCCGAACGGCGGGCACTGATGGACGGCGGTCAGGTGAAGACGGCGGGGATGTTCCTGGAGTTCGGTCCGGTCCGTTCGGCCGAGCCGCAGCGGAGCATCCTCGACAGCGTCGCCGACGAGGAGCTGCCCGACCTGGCCCGGGTGGTCGGCTACCTCGACGCGGGTCATGTGCTCATCGACGTGATGGACGTCGCCGCCGACCCGTTCGAGCCCACCGATCAGGTGATGAACGGCTCCACGGTGCTGACCGACGGTGACTGGCTGTGGCGTCGGGATCTCGCCTACTACGTACGCCGGCACCGGGTCGCGGTGCCGGCGGAGTTCCTGGCCCTGATCCGGGCGCGCGGGTACGCCGTTCCCGCGCGGGGCGTGCCCGAGTTGACCGCCTGCGCGCGGCGGGCGCGTGCGCTGATGTTCTGGAACAGCTGACCGTCGGCCTCCGACGACGAGGTAGCCCGGTCCGGACATTCCGTGGCTGAAAGACATTGAGTCGACAATCCGACACCTCAGCTGGCTGCGCGTCAGACGACAGCTTTGTCCATCGTGTGCGGTCGGTGGGAAGAGTCGCTGCCGTCCACAATGGCAGGCTTGACCAGTAGCGATGGTTGTCATCGCCAAGGCTTGATGATGAAACGGTCCGCTCAGGACCACGATGGCGGTGCCGAGTCCTGGCAACAAACGGTCTGCCTTCGTCGCCGACCGGATGATTCCTGTTTGGAGCTTGCGCGGCATACTCCACGGACGGCATCACGAACATCTCTTCTGGGCGAAATGTCCCCGTGGAGTCCTGTGCACGGGACTCGCTGGCTGAGTGGGCAGCCAGCATCAAAACGGTCCCGCCGCATGCGTGGTCGTCGTGCGCGACGAGCTGGGGGCGTTGAGGGTGACGGCGAAGAACGACTGGGTGGCAGACCGGTTCAGGCTGTGGGGGGCGATCGGCAAGGGAAACATGGGGGAGGTCCACCGGGCCGACGACATGGAGGCGCCGGAGGACTCGCCGCACCGCCGGGTCGCCCTGAAGCTCATCCTGCGCAGCCGGGCGGGGACCGCCATCGGGACCTCGGCCGACGACAAGGCCAGGCAGCGGTTCGAGCGCGAGGTGCGCATCATGCGCAAACTCGATCACCCCAATCTGCCGCGCATCATCGCCGGGGCCGCCGCCCCCGACGAGCTGCCCTACATCGCGATGGAGCTCCTCGACGGCGGGACCCTGCGGGACCTGGTCGACGAGCAACCACAGTTGCCGATCTCCTGGGCCGCTGCCATCGGTGCGCAAATCGCTAACGGACTGTCCGCCGCGCACATCGTCGGGATCGTGCACCGTGATCTCAAGCCGGCCAACGTGATGCTGCTGCGCTCGGGCGTGGTCAAGGTCCTGGACTTCGGCATGGGGCGGATGCTCGACGACGCCGAGAACGGCAAGGTGACCAGTACCGGCATCACCGTCGGCACCGTGCGGTACATGGCTCCCGAGCAGTTCAGTGTCGCCGCGGTGACCCAGGCCGCCGACCTGTACGCGTTGGGTTGCGTGCTCTACGAGCTGTTGACCGGGGTGCCGCCCTTCCAGGGCGACAACCCGCACGAGCTGTGGCAGAAGCACCTGCACGAGCGGGTCCCACCAATCGATCTGATGCGCTCGGACGTGCCCGGCGACCTGATGAGGCTGATCACCGTCCTGTTGGCGAAGGATCCGGCGGACCGTCCCGCCGACGCCGCGACGGTCCGCGATGCGCTGCTGCCCTACGCCAAGGGCACCGACACGGTCCCCGGCTGGGCGGAGTCCGATCCGGTCCGCTATCTTGCCCAGGCCCGCGAGCGGGTGGCCACCGAGCCGGTGCCCGTCCGAGCCGCACCGGGGCCGTTGGCCGTGACGCCCCCGTCGGGCATGGACGTCTTCGGGGTGCACAAGCAGCTCATCAACGACTACCGGTCCTTCACCAAGGGCGGCACCGTCATCCGGGACGACCGGATCGCGATCTTTGTCGATGAGGACCTGGAGGCCAAGTCGCAGTGGCCGGACCCCTGGGTGTCGCTCAACCCCTTCTTCGCCTCCGGGGGCTCGATCCTCGAACTGGTCAGCCAGGGCGTGCTGCACGAGGAGTGCGCCCGGATCTTCCAGGCCGGCAAGACCGAGGGCGGCCGGTCCTGTGACGGCCGGCCGCTGACCCTGCACCAGCACCAGCGCGAAGCCATCGACAAGGCTCAGTCCGGCGCGTCGTACGTGCTGACCACCGGCACCGGCTCCGGCAAGTCGCTGTCGTACATCGTGCCGATCGTGGACCGGGTGCTGAAGGTCCGGCAGGCCGAGGGTGACAAGGCCGGCAAACGGGTCCGGGCGATCATCGTCTACCCGATGAACGCGCTGGCCAACAGCCAACTCAAGGAACTCGACAAGTACCTCAGCGACGGCTACGGCCAGGGCCGCGAACCGGTCACCTACGCCCGGTACACCGGGCAGGAGAGCGACGAGCAGCGCCGGCAGATCCGGGAGAATCCACCGGACATCCTGCTCACCAACTACGTGATGCTGGAGCTGATGCTGACCCGGCCGGACGACCGGCGGTCGTTGATCCGGATGGCCCATGGCCTGGAGTTCCTGGTATTCGACGAGTTGCACACCTACCGGGGCCGGCAGGGCGCGGACGTGGCCCTGCTCATCCGCCGAGTGCGGGAGGCCTGCGCGGCCGACCAGCTTCAGTGCGTCGGTACCTCCGCGACCATCTCCAGCGAGGGCAGCGCCGAGCAGCGGCGGTCCGCGGTGGCCCGGGTGGCCACCACCCTGTTCGGTACGCCGGTCACCCGGCAGAACGTGATCGGGGAGACCCTGGTCCGGGCGACCGGCCCGACGCCGGACACGGTGTCCGTCGAGCGGTTGCGGGCACCTGGTGCCCCGCGCGCCTACGCCGACCTGGTCAACGATCCCCTCGCCCGGTGGATCGAGAGCCGCTTCGGTCTCGTCCCGGACCCGACCGGCCAGCTCGTCCGGCAGCAACCGGCCAAGATCGAAGACGCCGCCGCCGAACTGGCCGGGTCCAGCGGTCTGCCCGTCAAGGAGTGCGTCACCGCGATCCGGGACACCCTCAAGGCGGGTTCGGAGGCCCGCCACCCGGTCACCGAGCGGCCCCTGTTCGCCTTCCGGCTGCACCAGTTCATCTCCAAGGGCGACACCGTCTACGTCACCCTGGAGGACGAGCTCACCCGGCACCTCACCCGGGAGTACCAGTTGGTGCTGCCCGGCCCGGAGGAGAAGATCCTGCTGCCGCTGGCGTTCTGCCGGGAGTGCGGACAGGAGTACCTGACCGTCTTCCGCACCGAACACCAGGGCTCGTACCGGTACGAGCCGCGCCGGGACACCACCGCCACCGGCGGCCGGGCCGGCGACGGCTACCTCTACGTCGACTCCGAGCGGGCCTGGCCGGCCACGGCGGAGCTGGCCATCGAGGAACGTCGGATCCCCGAGTCCTGGCTGGAGGCCGACGACCACGGCCACGAGACCGTCCGCCCCACACTGCGGGACCGGCTGCCGCTGGCGGTCACCGTGAACCCCCAGGGCTGGGAGGGGCAGGGGGCGCTGCAGGCCGCGTTCGTACCCTCGCCGTTCCGGTTCTGTCTGCACTGCGGGGTGAGCTACGAGCAGGCCCGGGGTCAGGATTTCGCCAAGCTGGCCAGCCTGGACCAGGAGGGACGGTCATCCGCCACGTCGCTGGTGTCCACGTCCATCATCCGGTCACTGCTCAGTGCACCCCCGGAGGCCCTCGACGAGAAGGCCCGCAAGCTGCTGACCTTCGTGGACAACCGGCAGGACGCCTCGCTGCAGGCCGGGCACTTCAACGACTTCGTGCAGATCACCCAGCTCCGTGGTGCCCTCTACCGGGCGGCGGTGCAGGCGGCCGAGGCGGCCACCGGCGACGATGACGAGGCCGCGCTCACCCACGAGCAGCTCGCCGACGCGGTGACGGCGGCCCTGCGACTACGGCTGACCGACTTCGCCCGCGGCGACGACCTGGCGCCCAACATGAGGAAGCGGGCCGAGAAGGCGTTCCGGGACGTCGTCGCCTACCGCCTCTACCTCGACCTGGAGCGCGGCTGGCGGGTCACCATGCCCAACCTGGAGCAGACCGGGCTGCTGGTCATCGACTACTCGGACGTGGACTGGATCGCCGGGAACGAGAAGCGGTGGTCCGGCACCGACCGGCACCTGCGGGACGCCACGCCCGGTCAGCGATCCGAGATCATGCGGGCGCTGCTCAACGAGATGCGTCGCGGCCTCGCCATCGACGTGCAGTACTTCCGCGAGTTCGACTCGCTGCAGCGGGCCAGCGAGGAGCTGCTGGTCGACCCGTGGACGCTGTCGGCCAGCGACCAACCGGTGGTCGGCACCGCCTATCCGCAGTCGTCGAAGAAGGGGTCGAGCCGGTCCGGGCTGTTCCTGTCCGGGCGCGGCAAGGTCGGCAAATTCCTCCGGCGTCCGACCCACTTCGGCACCGGCCTCTCCTTCGACGACGCGCAGCGGCTGATCGTGGACCTGCTCAAGGTGCTGCAGCACGACAACCTCGTCGTCGAGTGCACCGAGACCCCCAGCGGTCCGGCGCGCTTCCGCCGGGCCGTCACCCCGACCACCGGCTACCGGGTCTCCGCCGCCGCCCTGCTCTGGCGGGCCGGCCGGGGCGAGACCGGCGGCCACGATCCGCTGACCCGCACCTACGCCAGCGGCGAAGGCCCCCGGGTCAACACCTTCTTCCGGAAGCTCTACCGCGACACCGCCAGCACTCTCGCCGGCCTGGCCGCCCGCGAGCACACCGCCCAGGTCGACCCGGCCGAGCGGGAACGCCGGGAGGAGGCCTTCCGCAAGGCGGAGCTGCGGCTGCTCTACTGCTCGCCCACCATGGAGCTGGGCGTCGACATCTCCGAGCTCAACGCGGTGATGATGCGCAACGTCCCGCCGACGCCGGCCAACTACGCCCAGCGCAGCGGCCGGGCCGGTCGCTCCGGGCAACCGGCCCTGGTGACCACGTACTGTGCCACCGGCAACAGCCACGACCAGTACTACTTCCGCCGTTCGGAGAAGATGGTCGCCGGCGCGGTCGCCCCGCCCCGGCTGGACCTGGCCAACGAGGACCTGGTCCGCTCGCACGTGCAGGCGATCTGGCTGGCCGAGACCGGCCTCAAGCTGGGCCGCGCCATCCCGGACAACATCGACATCAGCTACCCGGAGGACTCCCGGCTGCCGAACCCGACCCTGCCGCTGCACGACCACATCGCCGCGGCGCTGCACGACGCCCGCTTCCAGGACAGCGCCGCGCGTTCGGCCCGGCGGGTCTTCGCCGGCCTGCTGCCCGAGTACCGGGAGTCGAGCTGGTGGGACGACCAGTGGATCGAGGACACCGTCCGGACCACCCCGGACCGGTTCGACCGCGCCTTCGACAGGTGGCGGGGCCTGTTCAAGGCGGCTCTGGTCGACCAGGCGGAGCAGAACCGGCGGGTCCTCGACCACACCCTGTCCGAACGGGACCGCCGGATCGCCGTCGGTCGCCGCAAGGAGGCCGAGACCCAGCTCAACCTGCTCAAGAACGAGAGCGTGGACAGCCGGTCGGTGCTGTCGGACTTCAACCCGTACCGGTATCTGGCCAGCGAGGGGTTCCTTCCCGGCTACTCGTTCCCCCGGTTGCCGCTGGCCGCGTACGTGCCGACCACCGGCCGGCGGTCGGGGGAGGGCGACTACCTGCAACGGCCCCGGTTCCTGGCGATCCGCGAGTTCGGCCCCGGCGCGCTGATCTACCACGAGGGGGCCCGCTACCAGGTGACCCGGATCCAGCTGCCGGCGGACGCGGCCGGCGAGGTCACCACCGGTGAGGCGACCCGCTGCACCCGGTGCGGCTACCACCACGACGCCAGGCACCAGGCCGACCGCTGCCAGATGTGCGACCAGCCGTTCAGCAGCCAGGACACGAGCACCGGCCTGCTGCATCTGCACACCGTCTACACCAAGCGGCGGGAGCGGATCTCCTCCGACGAGGAGGAGCGTCGCCGGGCCGGCTACCGGCTGGTCACCTCGTACCGCTTCCACGACCACGGGGCCCGACCGGGCCGCCGCGACGCCCTGATCGCCGATCCGGGTGGTGATCTGGGGTTGTTGTCCTACGGTGACTCGGCCACCGTGCGGGTCACCAACGTCGGCCGGGTCCGGGCCAAGGAGAACGAACCGGACGGCTTCTGGCTCGACCCCGCCGACGGCCGCTGGATGAACGAACGCGACGCCGGTGAGGCGGCCGGGGACTCCCGGGAGATGCCCGTCGTCGACGACGACGGCAACGAGAAACGCCGCAAGAAGCGGGTCATCCCGTACGTCGAGGACCGGCGCAACATCCTCGTCCTCAAGCTGGACGAGCCGGTGGCGCAGGAGGTCGCGCTGACCCTGATGTACGCCCTGGAACGCGGCATCGAGGCCGCGTTCGAGCTGGAGGACTCGGAGCTGACCACCGAGCTGCTGCCGCCGGACACCGGACCCCGGGATCGGATGCTGTTCACCGAGGCCGCCGAGGGTGGGGCCGGGGTGCTGCGGCTGATGCAGGCCGACCCGCAGGCGCTGGCCACCGCCGCCGCCAAGGCCCTGGAGATCTGTCACTTCGCCCCCGACGGCAGCGATCTGCAGGACCTGACCGACGAGAGGTCCTGTGCCCGGGGCTGCTACGACTGCCTGCTCACCTACGGCAACCAGCTCACCCACCAGCTGATCAACCGGCAGCTGGTCCGGGACCTGCTGCTGCGTTTCGCCGCCGCCAGGGCCACCACCACCGGCCAGGGCGAGTCCCGCACCGAGCAGCTCAGCCGGCTCAGCGAGGGCTCGGACACCGCGCTGGAACGCAAGCTCGTCACCTGGCTCAAGGAGCGGGGTCTGCGGCTGCCCGACGAGCCGCAGGTCCTGATCACCGAGGCGCTGGCCCGGCCGGACTACGTCTACCGGCTGCCCGGCGGCCAGGTCGCCGTCTTCGTCGACGGCCCGGTCCACGACCACGAGACGGTCGCCCAGCGCGACCGCGACGCCGAGGAACGGCTCCGCGACGCCGGCTGGGACGTGATCCGGTTCCCGCACGACGCGGACTGGGCCGCCATCGTGGCCGAGCACCGCTACTGCTTCGGCACCAGCACCGGCCGCTGAGCCCACCCCGACCCCCGCGCCACCTGACCACCACAACAGAACAGTCCACGACGCGAAGGACCCCCTCCCCTCATGACCATCCCCTTCAGCGCCGGATCGCTGGTCTCCGCCCGGGGCCGCGACTGGGTAGTGCTGCCGGAGAGCGCCAGCGACCTGCTCGTGCTGCGCCCGCTCGGCGGTGCGGACGACGACATCGCCGCCGTCTTCCCCGCCTTCGAGCAGGTACGCAGCGCCGAGTTCGCCGACCCGTCCCCGACCGACCTCGGCGACGCCCAGGCCGCCGGGCTGCTCCGTTCGGCCCTGCGGATCGGCTTCCGCTCCGGCGCCGGCCCGTTCCGCTCGCTGGCCGGCATCGCCGTGGAACCCCGCGCCTACCAGCTGGTGCCGCTGCTGATGGCGTTGCGCCAGCCGACCGTACGGATGCTCATCTCCGACGACGTCGGCATCGGCAAGACCGTCGAGGCGGGACTGATCGCCAGCGAGCTGCTCGCCCAGGGCAGCGCCAGCGGGCTCGCCGTGCTCTGCTCCCCGGCCCTGGCCGAGCAGTGGCAGGACGAACTGCGTACCAAGTTCGGCATCGACGCGGAGCTGGTCCTGGCCTCCACGGTGTCCCGGCTGGAACGCGGCCTGGACCTCGGCCAGTCGCTCTTCGACCGGCACCCGCACGTGATCGTCTCCACCGACTTCATCAAGTCCACCCGGCACCGCGACGACTTCGTCCGGCACTGCCCGGACCTGGTCATCGTCGACGAGGCCCACACCTGTGTGGCCGCCGACGACACGGTGACCAGCCAGAACCAGCTCCGCTACGAGCTGCTGCAACGGGTGGCCGCCGACACCGGCCGGCACCTGCTGCTGGTCACCGCCACCCCGCACAGCGGCAAGGAGGGCGCCTTCCGCAACCTGCTCGGCCTGCTGAAGCCGGAGCTGGCCGACGTCGATCTCGGCTCCGACGCCGGCCGCCGCGCCCTCGCCCCGTACTTCGTGCACCGCAAGCGCCAGGACGTGCGCAAGTACCTGACCCGGGAGGACGGGGTCGCCGACGACTCGCTCACCGAGCAGACCTCGTTCCCCACCGACCGGGAGTTCAAGGACGAGACGTACAAGCTCTCCCCGGCGTACCGGGCGTTGCTGGATGACGCCATCGCGTACGCCAGCGAGCGGGTGAGCGCCGCGGACCAGCGCGGCCGGCGGGAGGTCCGGATCGCCTGGTGGTCGGCGATCGCCCTGCTGCGTTCGCTGGTGTCCTCACCGCGCGCCGCCGCGCAGACCCTGCAGACCCGCTCGGCGACCGCCACCGCCCGCGACGCCGCCGAGGCCGACCGGCTTGGTGCCCCGCTGACCAGCGACTTCTCCGACGCCGACGCGCTGGAGGGGCTGGACGTCGCCCCCGGCGCGGAGACCACCGACGCCGACAGCGCGGCCGGGGCACGGCTGGCGCAGCTCGCCGCCCAGGCCGCGAAGCTGGAGGGGCCGGCCGAGGACACCAAGCTCGCCACCCTGGTCAAGCAGGTCAAGGCGCTGCTCAAGGAGGGCTACCACCCGATCGTCTTCTGCCGCTACATCCCCACCGCCGAGTACGTCGCCGAACACCTCGACGGCAAGCTCGGCAAGAAGACCATCGTCCGGGCGGTCACCGGCACCCTCTCCCCGCAGCAGCGCATCCAGCGCATCGAGGACCTGGCCCGCGACGCCGGGGACGACCCGGCCGCCCGTCGGGTGCTGGTGGCCACGGACTGTCTCTCCGAGGGCGTGAACCTGCAACACCACTTCGACGCGGTGATCCACTACGACCTGGCCTGGAACCCCACCCGCCACGATCAACGGGAGGGTCGGGTCGACCGGTACGGACAGCAGCGCGGCGTGGTGCGGGTCGTCACCCTCTACGGCAGCGACAACGGCATCGACGGCAAGGTCCTCGACGTCCTCATCCGCAAGCACCGCCAGATCCGCAAGGACCTCGGCATCTCCGTCTCCGTCCCGGACGCCGCCTCCTCCGGAGTGACCGACGCGATCGTGGAGTGGCTGCTGCTGCGCGGCCGAGACGGCGAACAGGGCAGCCTCTTCGACGCCGACGAGTACCGCGCCATCGACAAAAAGGCCGCCGCACTGGCCAGCGACTGGCAGTCCGCCGCCGAACGGGAGAAGACCTCCCGCTCCCGCTTCGCCCAGCACGCCATCCACCCGCAGGAGGTGGCCCGCGAGGTCGCCGCCATCCGGGACACCCTGGGCCGTACCTCGGAGATCGAAGGCTTCGTCCGACGGGCCCTGCGCAGCCTCGACGGCTTCCTGCGCGACGACCCCGCGCACCCGGGCGACTTCACCGCCGACGTCAGCGGCACCCCCGCCGGCCTGCGCGACGCCCTCGCCCCGGCGCTCGGCGGCGACGCCGTGGAGACCGGCCGGCCGGTACCGTTCCGCACCACCGCCGCGGTCAAACGCGGCGAGGTCGCCATGGTCCGCACCGACCCCGCGGTGGCGGCACTGGCCGGATACGTCCTCAACGCCGCCCTCGACGAGCAGACCGCCGGCCCCCGCCCGGCCCGCCGCTGCGGGGTGATCCGCACCCGCGCGGTGACCAGCCGCACCACCCTGCTGGTGGTCCGCTACCGCTTCCAGCTCACCCTGCCCTCGCGGGCCGGCAGCCGGCAGCTCGTCGCCGAGGACGCCCGGCTGCTCGCCTTCGCCGGCAGCCCCGGCAACGCCCGCTGGCTCGACCACCCCGAGGCCCTGGCGCTGCTGGACGCCACCGCCGACGCCAACACCGACCCCGGCTTCGGCGAACGCACCATGCGGCAGATCCTCACCGACCTGCCCGCGACCCACGACCACCTGACCGGGTACGGCGACGAGCTGGCCGCCGAACTGCTCGCCTCGCACCGCCGGGTGCGCAGCGCCGCCGGCGAGATCGTCCGGGGCCTCACCGTCACCGCCCAGGGCCGCCCCGACGTCCTCGGTGCCTACGTCTACCTGCCCGCCCCCACCGCCGGAGCTGTCGCCTGATGTCCGCCACCGCCCGCAACCAGATCTTCACCGCAGTGCACACCATCGGCGGCCTGCTCCCCGCCGACATGCTGGTCCGCATCGCCGAGGGCAGGGACGTCCCCGGCAGCAAGCCCGCCGACTACCGGGTGGTCGCCGCACGTTCGGTCCGCGACGACGCCGAACGCCACTGGGACTGGCTCAGGTCGGTGTGGAAAGACCTGCGCGACACGCTGCCGGTCGCCCCGGAGGCCGACACCCCCGCCGACCCGACCGGCCGTGCCGTCACCCAGTGGCTGGAACCGCTGTTCAACGCCTTCGGCTTCGGCATCCTCACCCCGATCGGGGCCACCGGCATCACCGCCGACGACGGCCGCAAGACCTTCCCGATCAGCCACCGCTGGGACCACGTCCCGATCCACCTGGCCCCGTGGAACGCCACCCTCGACAAGCGCCCGGCCACCGGCGGCGTGCCACCGCAGTCACTGGTGCAGGAGTGCCTGAACCGCACCGACGCCCACCTGTGGGGAGTGCTCACCAACGGCCGGCAACTGCGACTGCTGCGCGACTCCAACGCCCTGGCCACCGCCGCCTACGTCGAGTTCGACCTGGAGGCGATCTTCGACGGCGAACTGTTCAGCGAGTTCGTCCTGCTCTACCGGCTGCTGCACGTCTCCCGCTTCGCGGTGGGGGAGGGGGCTACCCCGTCGACCTGCTGGCTGGAGAAGTGGCGCACCGAAGCCATCTCCTCGGGCGTACGCGCGTTGGACTATCACCGAGAGGCGGTCAAGAGCGCGATCATGGCGCTCGGCACCGGGTTCCTCAGGCACCCGGCCAACGGCGAGCTGCGACGTGATCTCGACGTCAACGCCTACCACGCAGCCCTGCTGCGCCTGGTCTATCGGCTGATCTTCCTCTTCGTCGCCGAGGATCGCGACGCCCTGCACCCACCAAGCACCAGCGACGAGACTCGCGATCGGTATGCGAAGTACTTTTCCTCTGCGCGGCTGCGCCGCCAGGCGTTGCGCCGTCGGGGCACCACGCACGCAGACCTCTACCAGGCGCTACGGATCGTCCTCACGGCGCTCGGCGACGTCGATGGACGCCCTGAACTGGGACTTCCCGGCCTCGGCGGCCTCTACGACGACGTCGAGGCCGATGCTCCGCTGCACGGGCTGTCGCTCGCGAACAAGGACCTGCTGGAAGCGGTTCGCTTCCTTAGCCGGGTCCGGCACGGTGGATCAGGCCGTTGGCGTCCGGTGGACTACCGCAACATGGGTGCCGAGGAACTGGGCTCGATCTACGAATCGCTGCTGGAGTCGGTGCCGAAGCACAGCCCGACGGACAGCACCTTCGCACTGGTCGACCGTGCCGGCAATGACCGCAAGAAGACGGGCTCGTACTACACGCCGAGTTCGCTGATCGAGACCCTGCTCGACTCCACGCTCGACCCGGTCATCGACGACGCGCAGAAGCGCGGTGACCAGAAGGCGGCGGCTGAAGGCAAGCCCGACACGACCGAGAGCATCATCGACGAGCTGCTGTCGCTGACCGTCTGTGACCCGGCCTGTGGGTCCGGCCACTTTCTGGTCGCTGCCGCTCGCCGGATCGCCAAGCGCGTCGCGGCCATCCGGGAAGGCAACCCGGAGCCCACGGTCGAGGCGGTACGACACGCGCTGCACGAAGTGGTCGGTCGGTGCATCTACGGCGTCGACCTCAATCCGATGGCGGTGGAACTCGCCAAGGTATCCCTCTGGCTGGAGGCGCTGGAACCGGGCCGACCGCTGGACTTCCTGGACGCGCACGTCAAGCACGGCAACGGCTTGATGGGGGCGACGCCAGCCTTGATCAGAGGCGGCATCCCCAGTAAGGCTTTCAGACCAGTCGAAGGCGACGATCCTGCTTGGGCACGGGCACTGGAGAGACGCAACGAAGTCGAACGGGACGAACATCCCGTCCTCTTCGGACTCGACGAAGGCATGTCCCTGACCAACATCACCTTCGCGACCGCCCTGCGGCAGATCATCCGCACTTCGGCCGGCGACCTTCGCGGCGTCCGCAAGCGGGCCGCCGCATACCGTGAGTGGGCCTGCTCTGCGGCGTACGTGCACGCCAAGCACGTTGCCGACGCGTGGTGCGCGGCGTTCGTCTGGCACAAGGCGAAGGATGCACCCAAAGCCATCACGCATGAGATCTTCCGAACGCTCCGGGATCCGGCTGGAGCAGGTGCTTTCCAGGTCACGCACGACGAGATTGCGCGCCTACGTGAGCGGTACACTTTTTTCCACTGGCATCTGGAGTTCCCGGAAATCTTCGTGGTGCCGAAAGAATCCACCCCCCATGTCGACGTCGACCCGACTACGGGTTGGGCGGGTGGCTTCTCGTGTGTCCTCGGAAACCCACCCTGGGACAAGGTCGACTTCGAGGACAAGAAGTACTTCAGCGTGGTCGAGCCCGAGATTGCCGCGATTGCCGGCACCGCTCGCCGAAGTCGGATCGCCGCTTGGGCAGAGGAGTTCCCGGACGAGGGCGAGCGCTATCGAGCCGAACGCAGGCGAGTAAAGGCGAGTTTCCACTTTGCAGCTGGATCCGGTGCCTTTCCTCTCTGCGCGAAGGGCCTCACCGTCAGGGGGGTAAATTCGCTTCAGACGGACCAGCTTTTCACCGAGCGCTTTGCCTCGATCATCACATTGACAGGTCGTTTCGGATGTGTCATTCCCACGGCTATTGCTACGGGTGCCGGTGCCCAGCATCTCTTCAGTGGGCTCAGCGGGAGTGGCCGTATTGCATCGCTCTATGACTTCGAGAATCGCAAGCCGCTGTTCGTAGGTGTGCATTCCAGCTACAAGTTTTGTTTGCTAGCGGGCACTGGGCGAGGTTTGGCCGAACCGGCTGCGCGTTACGCCTTTTTTCTGGAATCCCCGATTGACCTTGATGGCAGCGATCGAGTGTTCGCACTCACCTCTGAAGAAATTATTCTGATCAACCCTAATACGGGGACGCTGCCAATCTTCCGTAGTCGGCGAGATGCAGACCTGACGGCCGCCATCTACCGTCGAGTCCCAGTGTTGTGGAATGAGAGTTGCCCACCCAGTAATCCGTGGGGATTAAGCTTCAAGAATCTGTTTAATATGACCGACGACTCCGATCTATTCCAAACCAGGGAAGAGTTGGAGGCCAACGGCTGGGCGTTGCAAGGGAACGTCTTCGTCCATGGTGAAGATCGAATGTTGCCGCTCTATGAGGGCAAAATGGTACATCAATTCGATCATCGCTGGAATTCCTACTATGGCGAAGGCAGTGACGACCGCGATCGCGTGACATCATTAGATAAGAGCCAACCGTTCACCATGGCGATGCCTCGTTACTGGGTGGCAGATGATGAATTAGTTTCTACGGTGAGAAAAGATCAAGATGTTAGGGTTGCTGGCGTTCAGTTGCGCATTAAGGAAGCCGGCTGGCCGTATGACTGGCTCTGTGGCTGGCGTGATGTGTGCCGTACCACCGACGAGCGCACGGCTATTCCCGCCATCATCCCGCGGACGGCGGTAGGGCACACTTTTCCATTGATGTTTCCAGGAGTCGGTCCAGCATTGTCTGCCGCCTTGATCGCTGCTCAGAGCTCCCTGGTTTTCGACTACATCAGTCGTCAAAAGGTGAGCGGCGCGCATATGGCCCTCATGACGTGGAAGCAGCTTCCAGTGCCCACCCCTGGGATGATGGAACCCCATGTGACATTCATTGCACCGCGTGTGTTGGAACTCATTTTTACCGCCAGCGACATGGCCCCGTTTGCGAGAGACCTTGCTTACCAAGGGGAGCCGTTCCGTTGGGACGAGAATCGCCGTGCTCAGATTCGCGCCGAATTGGACGCCTACTTCTTCCATTTGTACGGCATTGAGCGCGACGATGTCGACTACATTATGGAGTCGTTTCAGACAGAGAATGGCGGACTGAAGAACAACGACATCGCGAAACATGGCTCATATCGCACAAAGGAACTGGTCCTTGCTGAGTATGACCGCATGGCTGCGGCTGGACTAGGTCTAAATGATCCGTTGGTCGATGGTCAGAGCTACTTATCACCGTTAACTCCTCCGCCAGGCCAGCCTCCAATGCATGTTTCAAGAATTTGACATTTCGGTCGTCGGTTGATAATGCGGCGCAGCTCGAATGTGAGTTGCAAAATAAGTCTGTGGGAGTTTGTTGTGTTCCCGGCTGAACTGAACTGGCAAGTCATTTGGCCTACGCTTTTTGGTGTTTGTGTAGGCGTCCTGCTTCTCTATGTTTTTTATCTGGCGGTAAAGACGGAATGGCCGATCAAGTATGCAACTCTAGCCGCTAGTGATTACGGGGTTGTGGTAAATCGAGGCTTCGCGCGGTACCTGCTCTTTGCGCTAGGTCCGACGTACTTGGTGTCCTTGCTCGTCGCAACTACGGTGGGCAGATTTGGCGGCCACTCCGTAGTGTGCGCACTTGGCATTGGTGCGGTTCATGCCGCCCGGACGCAGGGGGTCCGGATATTTAGCAGCTTGAAGATGCGGGGTTCGAGGCTGCGGATACCGACGGTAGTTTTCTCTGCAGTGTCATTGCTGGGGCTCTTGTTGGTCAGCTTTATTGGCGGTCTCGGTCCTGGGCCTGCGGTAGTTGTGGTGCCTACAGTGGACGAGTTCTTTAAAGCAATCTGGACTGCAGCATTTGTGGCGGTGGTTGCCGTCATCGCACTTCGTGACAATAGCAAATATCATGACACTGAAGAGATTGTGACGCGATCTCGGCGGGAAGTAGGTGATGAGCTACTCGCAATTGGTCGGCAGGCCGCGGCCGAGTTTAGCGCTGATGCGACACTGGTGGAGGCGATAATTCTCACGGAAAATCTAGAAAGGCCAAGATGGTTTCGTGGACTTGAGCGCTTAAAAGGTAAATTCTTTTCTTCTGGAAGTTATGGAGTAATGCAAGTGTGGTCAGAGAATCCAATTTCTGACGGAGATTCTATCTGGATTGCTGTACGGCAACATCTAAGTGGATCTAGCGCTTCTCTAAGTTACAGCGATTATGGTTTTGTGGACCACGAGCAACTTTCTCACGCGCTGCATGCGTATAACCCGAATAAGGCGTTCGTGAGTCTCTCGACGGACATCTTTCAACATATTCATGACCCAGGCAGCCGAAGAGTTGAAAATATCGAGTCCGAGGCTGACCCTTTGATGGAGTTTGCAGAACTGGACAAGGTTGATCGTGAGGCTGCCGATCTTTCCTATGAAGCTTATGTGTTGGGTATGATGCGGCAAGCCATGCAAGCTGCATCCAAGGCTTCGCCTGAATCAATTGCTCGCCTCAGTTTGGCTTTTGCTTCTTTTCAGAAAGACTTTCCGGAGAGCTCGCCACAGTCCAAAGAGGGCGATGAGCCAAAGATTCGTCAGGTGGGTTCTAGTAGCAAATCCTAGCGAAGGCGTTGAAAGTGGCCCGAGTGTTGCAAGGGCGGTACATCGGTCCTTGGCAAGTGCTTGTTGTCTTTCATGTTCTTATAGATCGCTGCGGTTGAAATGCGAAAGAGCGCGCGTTGCACTCTCCGCCCGGTAGCCGTATCGAGCCCGGGCCGCCGGTGGTGCCAGGACTCGTTAACCGGGGCGCTCCACCTCGACCGTCCGGCGGAGGTGGCCGCGTACAAGGAGACCTGGATCGGCTTGGCCGGGTTGGCTCTGGCCGAGGAGCAGTCCCGGCGACTAGTTACCAAGATCCTTGTGGAGCTTCACCGGGGTTGAACTGCCCGGCGGCCGTCCGGACGCGCTACGGACGATCAGTCAGGGTGACCGCTTCCGCCAGGAGGGAGTCCAGGTCGGTGTCGGTGAGGTTGGCCTCGGCGAGGATCTTCAACGCGGTGGCGGCCTGGATGGCTCCGATCATCTCCTGGGCGGCGGTGTAGTCCACCGACGGGTCGACGACCGACATGATCAGCCGTTCGGCGGCCTCGGCGTTGATTTCCGCGCCGCCGTGCAGGTCGGTGCGCAGGTCGGCCACGAACTTGATCACGTCGGACCACTCGGCGTTCTCGCCGAACCGGAGGTCCACGGCGAGGAAGAAGGCCATCGCCAGGAACTTCGGGAAGCCGTCCCAGCCCTCGGCCTGGAGCCTGGCCTCGATCGCATCGTTCGCGGCGTGCTCCCCGCGCACCAGTGTACGGATGTAGTCGGGGAACTCAGGTCTGATCATGTGAATCTATGAGTCTTCAGCGCGGGCGTCGACGACGAAGACGCCGAGCCCTTGCCTGCCGATTAGTTCTCCGGACTCGATCATGGAGTCGACGGCTCTGCGGACAGTGGCGGAGCTGGTCGAGTGTTGGTCCATGAGGTCCCGGGTAGTGGGGATCCTCTCGCCCGGCTTCAGCAGGCCGGCTCTGATCCGGGCCCTGAGGTTGTCGCGAATCGACCGCCATAGGTGCTGGGCGTGAGTCATATCCAGATCCGACCATCGATCATCTGCCTGTCGGCAAGCAACCGTGGGTTTGCTAGGAACCCTAGGAAAGCGGCGGCCGCGTCACCGGGCGAAGGATGGGGAAGGCAAACTGCCACCGGGTCGCTAATCAACGATGGGGAGGGCTCATGGTTAAAGCGATGGGATTGGTTTGTGCGGGCGGGGGAGGCGACCTCGCAGGCTCGCGTACCCGGTCCGGTGGTGATGGCGCGGTGTGGGGTCTGCGTGATGACGCTCGCCCCGGTCGAAGGTGGCGATCAGCGGCCCTCAGTTGCCTCATGCGCTACGTCGGATGGAGTCGCGCTGGCCGCCCCGGCGAGCGAGGTTCTTAGTCTTCGGTGGTCTCGGGGGCCGGGCGGTGGGCCTTGATCCAGCGTTCGACGTCTTCGGTCTGCCAGATCCGGCCGACGGAGAGGACGGCCACCGGGTCCGGGAAGGACTTCGAGTTGGTGATCTGGTAGGCACGCGTACGGGAGACGCCGAGCATCTCCTGGATCTCCTGGCTCGCCACCAGCCGAAGGCCTCCCGTGCCTCCACCGCGGGGGGTCGCTCGGGACGGTTCAGCTCTCCGGGGGTGGCGGTTCGTCCGCACCCTTGGCCTTCCAGGGCTGGTGCTGGGCGATCCAGGCTTCCACGTCCTCCACCAGCCAGACAGCGCCGCCGGCCAGGCGGTCGAAGGGGTGTGGGAAGTCGGGGCGGCTGGTGAGCTGAACGACGCGGACCC
Organism: Micromonospora sp. WMMA1923; assembly: GCF_049179195.1. Taxonomy (NCBI): domain Bacteria; kingdom Bacillati; phylum Actinomycetota; class Actinomycetes; order Micromonosporales; family Micromonosporaceae; genus Micromonospora; species Micromonospora sp. WMMA1923. Next base: position 2,874,904 of record NZ_JBMHLZ010000001.1, on the reverse strand, counting down.
GGGAGACGCCCAAGCGTTCCTGAAGCTCCGCGCTTCCGTACAGCCTCCGCTTCCAGCCCACCCTGGAAGCATCCCGAGCTGACCCCCTTGCGAATACGCAAGCCCTCGTCGGTTCACCTGAACGGGCAGCTCAGATCGGGTTGCCTCGCAATCTGCAGCCACTGTCGTACTTGACAGGGGGTATGGGAGCGAGTTCGCTATTGGCATCTAGCAGAAGGGGAGGGCACATGGCTAGGCATGGGAAGCGGTGGGTGCGGGTGAGGGAGGCGGCCCGTGGTCGCGTACCCGATGGGGTGGTGGCGTCGCGGTGCGGCGGCGCGGTGGTTCGCGTGGTGCCGGTGCTGCGGGGAGGGCGGGGGCGGTGAGCGAGGGTGTGGTGTCGGGGGTGCCTCGGCGGGTGTTGGGGCGGGCGTTGCGGGAGTTGCGGTCCGAAGCGCGGATGACCCTGGAGGGCGCGGCCGACGCGTTGGGGTGGAGTCGGCGCAGGGTGTGGCTGATCGAGGGTGGTGGCGGCCCGACCCGGGGTGCGGACGTGCGGGCGATGTGCGAGCTGTACGACGCGCGTACTAAATTGACCGGCGCGTTGGTGGCGCTGGCCGGGGAGACCCGGTCGAAGGGCTGGTGGCGCGCCTACGAGGGGCCGGTCCCGGCCTGGTTCGACGTGTACGCCGGCCTGGAGTCCGATGCCTGCCGCCTGCGCGAGTACCAGCACGCGCTGATCCCCGCCCTGCTCCAGACCCGTGGGTACGCGCTGCGGGTCGAGGGGCACCTGCCCGCCGGTGAGCGCGATCGGGTGGTCGAGGCGCGGTTGGCCCGGCAGGGGCTGCTGCGGCGGACGTTTCCCGTGCCGCCGCGGCTGGAGGTGGTGTTGTCGGAGTCGGTGTTACTGCGGGCGGCCTGTGATCCGGCGACCGGGGTGGGTCAGCTTCGACACCTGTTGGAGGTGGGTGGGTTGCCGCAGGTGTCGATCCGGGTGCTGCCGTTCGCCGCCGGGATGTGTGCGGGTGTGCTCGCCGGGCCGTTCGTGCTGCTCGATTTTCCGCCTGGCAACCGGGCCGAGGTCGCGCCGCCGGTGGTGTATCAGGAGTCGATGACCGGCGCGCTCTACCTCGACCGCCCGCACGAGCTCGCCGCGTACCAGCGGGCCTGGGCCAGCTTCGACGACCTTGCCCTCGACCCGGACCAGTCCCGAACCCTGGTCGAGAAGATCCTGGAGGAGGCCGGCAGCTGAACGGCGGTCGCTGACCCACCACGGCTCACCGTGGGCTGCGCCGGGCGACGTGTCCGCCGCTCGGCGCGGCGAGGCTCAGCGGTCGCTCGACACCGGGTCCTGCCGCTGGCCGTCGTTCCGGGCGAAGCGCTGCAGGATCCGCACGTACAACATGCCCATGCAGCCCCTCACTTGCCGCCCGTTCGCCGTCGAGGACGGACGGGGTGTCCGCTTGCAGCGCGGTTGTGGTCCGCTGGGCGCGTACGCTGTTGCGGGCCGGAGTTACGCAGTGTGGAGGAGGTGGCGATGACGAGTGATGGTTCACCGGTCGTCGACCTGACCCTGCGGGCGGTCGGTCCGGCCACCGAAGGTGGACGGCTTCCGCTCGCGAGTTGTCCCGACTGGCCAGCGGGTTGCAGGCGACCCTGGAGTTGCTGGCGTTGAGTATCGCCGGCAAGGCCGCTGGGCCTGGCCGCCGACCTCGGGAGATCGTGGACGCGGTGCGGCTCGACTTCGTCGGCTTCCGCGCGGGCTCGGCCGTGCTGGATATCGCGCGGACGGGGCAGCTCCAGCTCGGCGAAGGGGTGTTGGAGCAGGCGTTGACGGCGCTGGAGGAGGGCACCAACAGCCTCCGCGAGCGGCCCGACGTGCGTCCGCCGCACTTCGGTCCGCAGGTGCTCAACCAGCTCAGAAGCCTGACCGGAGGCATCAGCACCAGCAACGTCACCCGGGTGGAGCTGCGGCAGGGCGATCGCTCTCGATTCCTCATCGACGACGCCCTGCAGAGCGCTGTTCGCCGGACATCCTTCGAGAAGATCGCTCAGGAGTCGACCGTGGTGGGCAGGCTCCACATGGGTGACTTTTCGCCCGCGACTCTGCGCTGCCGGATCGACACCTACGCGGGAAGTATCCTGTGCGACTTCGACTCGGATCTGCGTGACGCCGTGCTGGACGCGATGGACCAGATGGTGATGGCGGAGGGCGTCGCTGACCTTGAGCCCAACGGCGCGACGATCCGTTTTGCGAGCATCGCCGAGCTGCACTACGGGGCCGCGAAAGCACGCTGGGGTGAGCGTCGGCTCCGAGCCCTGGAGGAGGCCGTACGGCGTTACGTCGTCGCCCTGTACGACCAGGAACTGGCTCGGTTGTGGGGTCGTCTCAAGGCGCAGGCCCAGTCCGCCGGCCATCCGCTCGAACATGCGGCGCAGACCAACGACCTGTGGATCTGCGCCACGGTGATCCGCTACGAAGCGCCACTACTGACGTTGAACCGTCGTCACTTCGACGGCTTTCCCGGGCTCGCCGTTCTACCCTGACTAGGTGGTGTGCTGCTGCGCGTGGCCGGCGTGTCGGTCACGTCCCACCCGGAGGATCAGGGGCGCTGTCACTGACCACGGTGGAGAAGGTGGACGACGAGGACGGTGCCGTCCGGGCCGTACGAATACACCCCGCCGTCGCGCGCCGTTGCCCGCCGCCCGAAGACAGCCGGTGCTCCCTTGAGGTACGGCCCGACCCGGCCCTCGGCCAGATGGCGGTAGAGGCTGCTCTCCACACCCCGGAATACCTCAAGCGTCCTGCCCCGACCCAGCGGAGCGCGGTATCGGGTGCCCTCCGCGGACAGCCCGTCAGGCAATGGGATGGTGCCGGCCGTGCTCGTGGCCCAGGGCGGATCCAACTCGAAGAGCCCAGGCTGGAGTTCCGGCTCCTCCCTCCCGCGTTGACGGGGCGTGGCATAGCCGCTGGCGGTGGCGCTGTCACCGGCGAAGAGCAGCGTGGTGGCTGCCACCGCCCGGGTCAGGACCCGGGTGAACCAGCCCCGCTGCTCCGCCGGCACGTCGAAGACCTGAGGTGCCCCGGGTGGCAGCTCCTCGGCAGGGTCGGCCGCACTGGTCGCCGGTGTGGTGCCGGTGGCGGCGGGCGGAGCATCTGCCGGCTCTTCCCTGTCGCGGGTCTCGTCCGGCGCGGCGGGTCGAGGCCGCCAGAACTGCTCCTCGGGATTGATGCTCAGCAACTCGTCCAGGTGGTCGTTGCCGCCGGACCACAGCTCGTCGTCACCGGGCGGGTCGAGCGCGTACGCGGTGATCCCGGACTGCGCCAGGCATGAGGCCACCATCAGCGACGACTGGGGCCGCCCTGCCTTCAGAGCCATTTCCGCGTCAACCGCGTGGAACGTCCATCGCGGGAACTGGCGGCGTAGCACGTCCCTGGCCACGACCAGGGCCAGCCCGATGCCCAACTGCTCGGACTGGGTCACCTTGTGGTGGTAGACGACGGCGTTGGCGTGCGTGGAGAGCGCGAGCCGCTGCTGGCGAGTCCTGGTCAACGTCGCGCAATACCGGACGTGGGCCCAGTGCCGGGCCACCTGCGCCAGCGGAGACGCGGTCAGCAGGGTGGTGGCCACCCCGAGTGCGTGCAGCACCTGTGCCGGGCTGGTGGGCAGCAGTCCCTTGCCGACGTTCACCGGGGTCAGCGGTTTGCCGTACCGGTACGCCTCCTGGTCGAGGGATCGGTCCTTGGCGTACTCACATCGGCGAACTCCTTGCGAACGGCGGACATCGACCGCCCGACCGGCAAGCCTGGCGCACAGGTCCGCCAGCGGCCATGCCTGGAGGTGGCTGACCCGTGCGGCATAAACCGCCACCGTGTCCAGCTGGTACTCGTCCCGGTAGTCCAGCAGCACGTACCCCAGCAGCTGGTCGAGTTCGGTGCGGGACAGCGCTGCCGCCCTGGTGCCGTCGGCTCGGGGCCGCCCACCCTGCCCGGCTTTGAAGTCCACCAACATTCCACCGACGATCAGGTCGGCGTCGGCGTTGAGGTCCGCACTGCCCTCGAAGGTCGGCCCGGTCACCACCCGTCCCGCCGACAGGGCCGGCAACAGCCGGACCACCGCGAGATCCCGCATCGCGACCAGGTCGGCGACCTCATCGGCATTGGCCAGCGCCAACCGCGTCTGAAAGTCGGCTCCGGTAGGCATCGGTGAGGTCCTGTCCGATCACGGCGACATCACCGCCTCGGTGATTCGCTCTTGAGGCCCACCGTCGCCGCCGACACCCTCAAGCGCACCCTCTCAGGAGGGTCGGTGCGATGGTGAGGGTGACGTTCTCGTGCGCCAGTCGATAAGGGGTTGCGTCGCTGAGGTCGGCGAGGCTGGTGCGGCTCCTACTCCCGGTGTGGTCATGGCTGCGACCGCGGCGAGGTGACCGGAGGAGACCTGTGACAAGACGGCGTCGTAACCCAGGCGGCCCTTTGAGCCCTGGGGAACTACGTGATCGGCCCAGTCGAGATCTGCGACGGCGTGCGCCTCTTCCCGAGAGAACGTCGTTCTGCCATGCTTAAGGTTCAGTAGGTGGTGGTAGGTGTCTTTGTGGCCGATCTCCACGGCGTCCTTCATGCTGTCGGGTAGCGCGCCATCGACTCGGGTTCCGTAGTCTCGGATCCTTGCCGCCCACTCCTCTCCACTGCGCAGGCGGCGCTTGTGTCTGGCGGTGACGGGCAGTGGTGTACCTGCGAATGCCGCGTCAAAGCCACGGCGGCCTGCCGAACCCTCAGGAACGACATGATCGGCCCATCCGAGATCTGCGACGGCGTGCGCCTCTTCCCGAGAGAACGTCGCTGTGTTGCGCCTGAGGGCCTGCAGGTGGTCGTAGGTGTCTTTGTGGCCGATCGCTTTGGCGCTTTTCTCGCCCTTGGGTAGGGCACCATCGATTCGGGTTCCGTAGTCTCGGATCCTTGCCGCCCACTCCTCTCCACTGCGCAGGCGGCGCTTGTGTCTGGCGGTGACGGGCAGTGGTGTACCTGCGAATGCCGCGTCAAAGCCACGGCGGCCTGCCGAACCCTCAGGAACGACATGATCGGCCCATCCGAGATCTGCGACGGCGTGCGCCACTTCCGGAGAGAACGTCGCTGTGCCGCGCCTGAGGGCCTGCAAGTGGTCGTAGGTGTCTTTGTGGCCGGTCTCTTGGGCGGCCTTCTTGCTGTTGGGTGAAGCGCCGTCGATTCGGTTCCCGTAGTCTCGGATCCTTCTCGCCCGTTCCTGGGCCTTTGCCCGGGGTCGGGCATCCGATGGCTGCCCGGTATCCGCTGACTCGACGGGGTCGAACAGCAGGCGGTCCAACGCTTCATCGTTCCACCCGTCAGAACCCCAGACTCTGCCCGAGGACGTATCACCCCATAAGGGTGCGGGCTCCTCAGTAGACCCGAGCGGCAGCTCAACTGCCGCGTTGACGTTCCACTCCGGACCCCACGGCTCAGACATGTACCCTCCTGCTCGTTCCGTGTCGTGGCATCATCCTTCCTGACCAGAACGGATGAAGATTCATGCGCCCCATGCCACGACGCCGGAGGCGACCAGCCCGGCGCGCACGTCGACGGGGTACGGCTGGCCACCATGCACGCCATGAAGGTTGGAGTTCCGCTGCGTCGCTCTGGTGCGGCCACGACAACGACCTGCTGCGGGAACGCTGCCTGCTCTTCGTGGCCAGCACCCGGGCCCGCGAGGCGCTGGAGGTGTCCTGGAGCGGCCAACCCAGCCCGTTCCTGCCCCCCGCGCCACCGAGCTGACGACGTCGGAGCCCGGTGAACAGGCTCTTTGCCGACGGTGCATCCATGAAAACAGATACTGCCTGAACCGGGCGGGGTGGGAGGCCGTTAAGGGAATGTGACATTCCCGTGAAGCGGAGGTAGCACCGTGATCTACACCCCGGAGCAGGCGCTGGGTCTGCTCGAGCAGCACCTCCATGCCGACAGTTGGCGGGCTCTGCAGGCGCAGGGCTCGAACCTTGCGGAGATCGCCAAGGACCGTGGCGTCCAGACCGCGCTCTACGGCATCGAGGAGAACCTGCAGTACCGCAAGAACCTGAACATGCAGTACGGGCATGCGGCATATGCCCGGCCGAATGCTCCGCAGGCGGCCGCCGACCCCGGCGGCCCGCCGGCACCGGATCCGGGGGAGGCCGTGCGGCGTGAGGCCGAGGTGTCCGACGCCGCTCTGCGGGGGCTGTTCACCCAGTTGAACGCGGCAGTCAGCAGTGCCGACCGGGCCAATCGGGCCCAGCCTCCCGCCGCACCGCCCCTGGCCACCCACCAGGTCGCCAACCTGCCCACGTACGGCCACCCGCAACAGCCCTACGGGCCCCCGTCGTACCCGATGCAGGGGCTGCCGCCGCAGGGCCCGACGTCGTACCCGATGCAGTATCAGGCCCCGGCGGGTCCGGCGCCGCAGTACCAGACCGTGGGCGACTTGCGGGTGTGGATGGCCCGGCAGCGCATCGGGTCGGGCCCGGCTGACACCACCCAGCCCGGACAGCCGGCCACCGGGCCGGGCCCCGCCCAGGACAACACCAACCGAGGTGCCCCCCGACGGTGACGGTCGGGGGTGCCGACTGGAGGGACGGCCTCCGTGCGATCGCACGGAGGTCCGCACGAATGGATCATGTCGAACGACATTCTACGATGTTCTCTGCCGGTTTTGGGGCGGATGTTTGATTGAATCCGAGACGTTCTTCTGACACCGCCTGGTGTTGAACTGCGGTGAATGTTCTCCGAGGATAGAGCGGTCTGAATCCTTCACGGGGAGGTTCGAAGCTACGCGCTGGACATCAACGGGATCGACACGTGGACCTACGTCGTCAGCGTCCCCAATCCGACCAAGCGGGGATGGATTAGGGACGACCTGATGCTCAACCTGGGGTCCTCGGTGTGGTGCCCTGACCAGACCAACCTGTCCGTCCCGGCGACTACCGGCTGACCTGCGCGAATCGAGCCACGACTGGCCGGTGGCGACACCGCGACCCGTTGTCAGACAGCGCTTCGGTGGTGCCCTGAGCCACCGGTTGGCTCAGGGCACCGCCCTTGACGCTGGCCGACAATGAGGGGCGGGGGCACTCGTCACCGAAGGGGGTCGGATGGCAGCCGGGGAGGACCCGACCGCAAAGGCGCGGCGGGTGTGGGATGGCGTGGCACCCCGCTACGACCGGGGCATCGAGTTCTGGGAACGGGTCCAGTTCGCCGGTGGTCGCCAGTGGGTGGGCAGCCGGGCCACCGGGCGGGTGCTGGAGGTGGCCGTCGGCACCGGCCGCAACCTGCCCTGCTACCCGGTCGGAGTGCGCCTTGCCGGCATCGAGCTCAGTCCGGCGATGCTGGAGATCGCCAGGCGTCACGCCACGGCACTCGGCCTGGAGGTCGAACTGCGCGTCGGCGACGCGCAGGCCCTGCCGTACCCCGATGCCAGCTTCGACACGGTGACCTGCACCCTGTCGCTCTGTGCCATTCCCGACCCGGTGGCGGCGGTCCGCGAGATGGCCCGGGTGCTGCGTCCGGGTGGACGGCTGCTCCTGCTCGACCATGTCGGCAGCACCTGGTGGCCGGTGTGGGCGGCGCAGTGGCTGGTCGAGCGGTTTACGATCCGTACCGCCGGGGAGCACCTGACCCGCCGGCCCCGGCTCATGCTGGCCGCCGCCGGCCTCGAGGTCGTCGAGTCCGAACGGCGCAAACTCGGCACGGTGGAACGCGTGTACGCCCGCAAGCCGTCCCCGTGACACCTTTCCCGAGTCCCCTCCGGCGGTATTCGCCGACGTGCAATTCCCGCGGTGGTAATTGACGCATTCTGCCGGTTGGTTTTGCAGCATCGATATGCGACGATGGCGCATCGAGGTCGCGGGTGATTGTCGTCTGCCGCCGGGGCGCGCTGCACCGACCTGGCCGGGCGCCTGTGGAAAGGGGCACGGCGATCTCGATGATCGGCGTGGTCCTCGCCCTCGCCGCGATCATCTCCCCGACCCGGACCGCCGTCGCGGGGCACTACCTCGTCCTGTTCGTCGTCGCACCCCTGGTGCTGATCCCGTTCCTCGTGTTCGGACCGCTGACTGCGCTGCACGGTGTGCTGCTCCTGCTGCTCTTCGCGCTCTTCCTCGGCTACGTCGCCATCCGCGAGCGGCACCGGGGCCCGTCCACCACCGGCCCGTCCACCACCGGCCTGTCGACTTCGGGCCCGACCACCACCGGCCCGACACTCACAGGCCCGTCGCCCTTCGTCGTGACCGGGCCGTTCGACCGGGGTCGTCCGCGCTCCGGCTGGCCCGCGGTCGGGCTGGCCGTCGTCGCACTCGTCGGTCTCGTCGTCGGCGCGGCCATGACCAGCATCGGCACCGAGGGCATCCTGGAGGAGTTCGAGATCCAGGGAGCCCTCTTCGGCGCCATCATCGCGACCCTCGTGCTCACCTTCGAGGACGTGCTGCTGACCGTCCGGCCCGCCCGCCGGGGCGCGGTCGACATCGGTCTCGCGAACGTGGTCGGCAGCGTCGTCTTCGGGGTGACCGGCAAGCTCGGCATCATCCTGCTCGCCGGTGGCAGCATCGTCGTCGACGACGACGTGCTCAGCTGGCACCTGCCGGTGCTCGTCGGCATGACCGCGCTGGCCGCGTACTTCCTCTGGACCCGCCGGCTGCGGCGGTGGCACGGGTACCTGCTGCTCGCCCTCTACGTCGCCTACTGGGTCGTCAGCTTCACCGTCTTCGGCGAAGCGCCGGTCGAGGCCGACTGACCGGCGCGGGGCAGCCCTGGGTCGACGGCGTGCCGAGTAGCCGTTCGATCAGCCGGGGCTCACCCGGCCAGGCGGCCAGCAGGACCTCCCGGGGCACCCGCCGGCCGGCGTAGCGCAGGGCGAGCGCCACCACGACGAGGTCGTCCAGGGCCCCGACGACGGGCAGGAAGTCGGGGATCAGGTCGACCGGGCTGGCCACCCAGAGCCCGGCGACCAGGACGGCCATCTTCGCCCGACGGGGTACCCGGGGATCCCGGCGCAGCCGCCGGACGGCCGTGACGCAGTCCGGGACGAAGCCGGCGACCTCGCGCAGCACGCCGGGCGGAAGCCGGCGGGCCAGCAGGATCAACAGCGCCCAGGAGGCGACCAGCAACCCCACCGCGCCGGCCGCCGCGACGGCCCAGTCGCGCAGCGCCAAATCATGATCGAGTACGCCGTGCACGTCCTGGTAACGGGGCGACGACCTCCGGGGACGCGGGCAGTTGGCCGTCGCCGGCCGGGTTGGCCCGAGCCGGGCGGTCAGCCTGCCGCCGAGTGGGGGGTGATCACGAGATTGCCGACCTTGCGGCCGGTGTCGACGCGGCGATGTGCCTCGGGCAGGCGGTCCAGCCCGCCGACGACCTCGGTGACGGGAGCGAACTGCCCGCTCGCTACGAGATCGAGCAGGTACCCGAAATCCTCGGCCCGCTCCCGCGCGGGGCCGGCGAGGACCGGCCCGCGTGCCCGGAGGGTGTCGAGCAGGTTCGCGACCGCCAGCACGAGCGAGCCGCCGGGGGCCAGGAGTCGTAGCCCCTCGGCGCGGGAGATGTTGCCTACCGCGTCGAAGACGATGTCGAACCGTTCGTCGAGTCTGTTGACCGGCGTCGTGGTGTAGTCGACCACCCGGTGGGCGCCCAGCCCGGTCACGAAGGCCGTGTTGCGGGCGCTGGTCACCGCGGTCACGGTGGCGCCGAGGTGTGCGGCGATCTGCACGGCGCTGGACCCCACCGCCCCGGAGGCCCCGTTGACGAGCACCCGGTGCCCGGCCCTGATCCTGGCGCGCTGGCGCAGGAACCACAGTGCGGTCGTACCGCCGAAGAGCACCCCGGCGGCGTCGCTGTGCCGTACCCCGGCGGGTTTGGGCACCAGGGAGGCGGCCCGGACGGTGGCGTACTCGGCGTGCGTGCCCAGTCGCATGCCGGTCATCCCGGCGACGAGGTCACCGGGGGAGAAGCGGGTGACGTCCCGGCCGACCCGCTCGATCCGACCGGAGAGCGTGCCGCCCAGGATCCGGGCCCGAGGCCCGCGCAGGCCCACGCCGAGCCGGGCGAGGACGCCGAAGCCCGCCGGGAAGCGGCCGGCGCGCAGCCGGGCGTCCCCGGCGGTGACCGCGGCGGCCTCGACGCGGACCAGCACCTCACCGGGGCGCGGCTCGGGCGTGCGTACGTCGGTGACGACTACCTGCTCCGGCGGTCCGTAACGGACGACGACGGCGGCTCTCATGGCCTCGCCGACTGGATCTTCACCAGGATCGAGCTGCCCGACCGGCGATCGTCGTGGCGGGAGGGGATGCGGCGACGGGCCGCGTCGGCACGAGGGGTCCTGGGCAGGCATCCGTGGGCCCTCACCCTCATCGAGTCGAGAAGGAACCCCGGCCCGGCGCTGCTGCGCCACCACGACGCCGTCCTCGGCTGCCTGCGACGCGACGGTTTCCCGGTCGCCCTCGCCGCGCACGCCTTCTCCGTCGTCGACGCGTACGTCTACGGCTTCGTCCTGACCGAGCAGAACCTGCCGTTCGACGCCTCCACCGGTGCCGCCGACTTCGTCGCCGAGGTCGCGCCGCCGTCGGCGGAGTACCCGTACCTCGTCGAGCTGGTCCGGGAGCTCACCGCCAGCGGCGACTACTCGTTCGCCGCCGAGTTCGACTACGGACTCGACGTCATCCTCGACGAGCTGGAACGGCGACGCGGGCACCGTACCGGCTGACCGGACATCGAACGTTACGACTTGACGAACAGCATGTTATCGCTCACAGTCGATGGCCAAGGGGTGGCGCCGCCCGGGGCTCACCGGGCGGGCCCGCGTCGCCGGACCTTGGACAAGGCGTGCGCCACGGCGTGCGGGAGATGGTGTTAGCGCTGACATCTGCCGACCACGCCCGGCCCGTGTGAAGCGGTGCGCCCAGCTTCGGGCAGACCGTTCGGCTGTTGGTCGTTGAAGGAGGATCATGTCTGCCTTGGGCACAGTTCCATCGATCGCGCCGCCGTCGCGGCGGCGGCGCGGGTGGTTGGCGCGAGCCGTCGCCGCCGGTGTGTCGGCAGTGGTGGTCGGTGGTGTCGCCGCCGTCGCGGTGTCGACGCCGGCGGCGGCCGCGACGGTCGACACCAGCGCCTGGTACGTGCTGGTCAACCGCAACAGCGGCAAGGCCCTGGACGTCTACAACCTGGCTACCAACGACGGCGCGCGGATCACCCAGTGGACCCGCAACAACGGCAACCAGCAGCAGTGGCAGTTCGTCGACTCCGGCGGCGGCTACTACCGGCTCAAGTCCCGACTGTCCAACAAGGTCCTCGACGTCTACAACTTCTCCACCGCCAACGGCGCCAGCATCGTGCAGTGGAGCGACGGCAACGGGACCAACCAGCAGTTCCGGCTGGCCGACTCCGACGGCGGCCACGTCCGGCTGATCAACCGCAACAGCAACAAGGCCGTGGAGGTGCAGGGCGCCTCCACCGCCGACGGCGGCAACATCGTGCAGTACGACGACTGGGGCGGCACCAACCAGCAGTGGCAGCTCGTCCGGGTCGATGGCGGCAGCAACCCGCCGCCCACCACGCCGCCACCGGGTGGCACCTGCGGCCTGCCGTCGTCGTACCGGTGGTCGTCGACGGGTCCGCTGGCCCAGCCGAGGTCGGGCTGGGTGTCGCTGAAGGACTTCACCCACGCGCCGTACAACGGCCGGCAGTTGGTGTACGGCACCACGCACGACAACGGTACGTCGTGGGGCTCGATGAACTTCGGCCTCTTCACCAACTGGTCGGAGATGGGTTCGGCCAGCCAGAACGCGATGCCGTTCTCGGCGGTGGCCCCGAGCCTGTTCTACTTCGCGCCGAAGAACATCTGGGTGCTGGCGTACCAGTGGGGTGGGCCGGCGTTCTCCTACCGGACCTCGACCGACCCGACGAACGTGAACTCGTGGGGGCCGGCGCAGACGCTGTTCAGCGGCAGCATCTCCAACTCCGGCACCGGGCCGATCGACCAGGCGCTCATCGGTGACGGGCAGAACATGTACCTGTTCTTCGCCGGTGACAACGGGCGGATCTACCGGGCCAGCATGCCGATCGGCAACTTCCCGAGCAGCTTCGGTACGAACTACACCACGATCATGACCGACACCACCAACAACCTCTTCGAGGCGGTGCAGGTCTACAAGCTCCAGGGTGAGAACCGGTACCTCATGATCGTCGAGGCGATCGGTGCGCAGGGCCGGTACTTCCGGTCGTTCACCGCCACCAGCCTGGGTGGTACGTGGACGCCGCAGGCGGCCACCGAGAGCAACCCGTTCGCCGGCAAGGCCAACAGCGGCGCCACCTGGACCAGCGACATCAGCCACGGCGAGCTGATCCGGACCAACGCCGACCAGACCATGACCATCGACCCCTGCAACCTGCAGCTGCTCTACCAGGGCCGCGACCCGAACTCCGGCGGCGACTACGGCCGCCTGCCGTACCGGCCCGGGATGCTCACCCTGCAACGCTGACGACACGACCGGGGACCGACCCGCTCGTGACCACGAGGGGCTGAGAACCACGGCGGCGGGCCCGGCGCACAGCCGGGCCCGCCGCGTACGTCCCGTCGGCCGGGCGTTCGCGCGGGAGGGCTACCGGGCCCGTTCCACCCGCTCCAGGGCGCTGACGAAGTCCCGCCGCCAACCGGGGGCTGCCCGGTTGGCCTTCGTGGTGGCGCTCCATCGGATCGACGTCACCGGCTCCGCGAGCAGTGCCTCGGCGAAGGCCCGCAGTGGGCGAGTTGCCGTTCGGAGAAGGTGGGAAGGTACTCGAAGGGGCCTTCGGGGCGGTCCGGCGCCGGAGCGGGTGGCCGTTGGACGCCGGGTGGGTCGAGATCGGCCAGGGTGGTCACGAAGTCGTCCTCGCAGTGCCCGGTGAGCATCAGGTCGGCCAGGACGCTCCGCCGCTGGTCGCGCTCTATCTCGTCGGCCAGCAGGGTCACGTGGCTGCCGCCGAGTACGGTCGTCGTGCCGGGCCAGATCGCCTTGGCCACCCGGAGGACGAGCAGGCCAACGAAGACCTGGGACGGTCCCATCAGCGACACCCCGACCATCGTCGGCGGACGGTCGCAACAGGCGCGCAGTTGCTGCTCCAACCATTCCCGCCACGATCCGACGGCACCGCTGACGGCCGCGGTGACCGCCTCCAGTGGGTAGTGCATGCCGGCGACCGGATCGGCGGTGTCGGGCAGGTGCAACGGTGGGGTGTCGTAGAGGCCGGTCTGCGTGAAGAGCCACCGCGCCGCTGCGGACACGCCAGAGCGGTCCTTGCCGTGGTCACCGAGGGTCGGGCCGGCGCGGTCGGCCTGTCTGGCGAACCGTCTGAGCAACAGGATGTTGAGGTCCAGCACCTCCACCCGGAAACCACCGCGCGCCGCAGCGGTCGCGAGGATCGCCGGACCCAGTGGCGGATTCGTGTCCGACGGTGACGGCGGTGGTACGACGATCAACGCATCGCAGGGCGAGGACGGTGTGTCCGGTGACGGGGACCAATCGGCCCGAGGTGATGCCATGGGCACCTCACACGACAGAGGCATCGACTGTCGCCAGTGTATTTAGTGGCGTTCGTCGGGTCTACGTGTGGTTGAGTATCGTGCGTAGGTCTCGAATTCGGAAATCCGACGGACATTTGCGGAATGCAAAACCCGGATGGGCGAACAGGTAGGTCGTCCCGCCGGCGACCTCCGCCAGGTGCATGTCGCCGGCTGAATCACCAATGATCACTATCTCCTCGAACGGGGCACGGGTCGCGAGGTACTGGGCCAGTACGTCCTTCTTGGTGGTCTGCACGTCCCGGACATGTTGATCCACCGCGAAGGCGCGGTCCGGGGTGAAGTAGTCGGTCAACTCCAACAGCTTGAGAAACATGTCCAAGGTGCCGGGGCGGGTGTTGGAGATGACGATCTGCTGGTGCCGGGCGGCGATCCCGGCCAGGACGTCGTTGACGTGCGGGGTCGGTTGCATCCACCGGTACTGCAGCTCGGGCCGCTCCTCGGAGAGCGTGAAACAGGCGTCCTGCAGTTGCAGGTGGCGCTCATGCGGCTCCTCGGGCAGCAGGAAGGCGAAGTACTCGTACCACTTGTGCCCGTAGAGGCGTCGGCCGTCGGCGTACCCGAAGCGGGGCGTGTAGCCGAACGACGACAGGACCTCGTTGGAGATGTCGACCACCGCCCGGTCGTTGCCCTGTTCCAGTACGCCGTGCAGGTCCCAGACGAAGAGTTTCACTTCTCGGCCCTCCCAGGGTTGCGTGGGATCGTCATTCGTTCACCCCGAGAACGAGGGTGGATTTGCGTCCGGTATGGGCTGACCGGAGATTGCCTGCAGCATCTCGGACAGTTGTTCCACCAGTGGGCTCGCCAACCCCTGTCCCGACAGGTCGGCGACGGCCGCGCGGAGCGTGGACAGGGCGCGACCGTCGACCGTCTCATGGCGTACAAGATAGATGTCAATGAAGGTGTAGAGGTCGACGTAACGACGTTGCGCCGGGATGATCCGGAACGTCGGGCTCTCGAACATCGCCAACACCCGGGTCGACGTACGCTCGTGCGCCTGGTGCGGCGGTTCGTCCAGAAACGGCGGGCGGCCCGTCCGGACGTCCCCGTAGTAGTAGAGGACGTAACCGCGGTTGCACGCCCGGAACACGGCGTCGTACTGCAACAGCGCGAAGAAGCGCGCGAGCGCCTGGTCCGACCGGTGGTGGCACAACGCCCACAGGATCGCGCTGAGCAGGAACTCGTCGCGTTCCCGGTGCAGCAACGCGTCCAACTGACGCTGAGCCTGCGGGCTCGTGCGCGAGATCAGGTAGACCAGCAGGTTGCACACGGTGAGCCGGTCGGCCTGGTCGATCCCCGGTTCGTCACGGATCTGCCGGTACGAGGCGGACAGCCAGTCGCCGAGCCGCTCGTCGGACAACTCCTGCAACTGTCCGGCGAGGTGATGTCGGACCTCCCTGGTCAGGTCCCGTCGCAGTAGGGCGGTGGCCTGTCCGGCGGTCAGGTCGGAGAGCAGACGATCCCGGATGTGGCGGGCCAGCAGATACTCGTAGAACGAGTAGTGCAGGAACTCGCCGATGTCGATGCCGTGCAGGGTGCGCCGGTCGATGACCTGGTCGAGAGCCCGCACCGTGGGGCTGCGGCCACGCCCCCTGGTCAGGGTGACGTGCAGATCGGCGATCGGGATGGCGTCGGCGGACAGTCCCCGGGAGTGGACGAACCAGGCGGCGGTCTGCCAGAGCGCCAACGAGTCGCCGGTCCAGTCGGGATGACCGCTGCGTACCGCGAAGTCCGTGGCGTGACCCAGGCGGGTCAGGTACTCCCCGTACAGGCCGCTCGTGCTGGTTATCCGGGTCGCCGCGTCCTGGCCGATGAACGTCAACATCCGAGCGTAGAGGGGCCGGGTCACCAGTCCGGTCAACCGCTGCGAGGTCACCACCGTGCGATACAGATCCGGGTCGGTGATCAACCCGTGCCGTTGCAACCGGAGCAGGTAGTCGGCGAACTCGGTCTCCACCGACCAGCCCCGGAGCACGAAGACCTCGTCGAAGCTGATCTCCGTGGTCTCGAAGGCGATCCACTCCTCGTACTCCCGGGTGCGCGAGGTGACCAGCACGGGAGCGTGCCGCATCAGGTTCAGCAGGGCGGTGGCCAGCGGGCCGCCGCCGAACAACTCACTCGCCTCGTCCAACCCGTCGACGAGCACCACCGCACCGGGCAGCCCCGCCGGATCGAGTCCCGCCCCGCGCAACGTGTCCAGCAGCGCCACGGCATCCAGCGCCCGCAGCGGGAGCGGCAACCGGCCGGCCGACAGCAGGGCAAGCGCCACACCGTAGAGCGTGAGGCTCTTGCCGGATCCCGGCTCGCCCAGCAGGAGCACCGACTCACCGCGACGCAGCCGGGCCACCAGTGCCACCACGGACTGCTCACCCGGCCCGGCGGCACGATCGTGGTACGCGGCCAGTCGTCCCGGCACGAAGAGACCCATCCGGTGCAACTCGGCCAGGCTCAGATCAAGGGGGTACGCGGTCCGCCGCCGGCCCAGTCGACCGACCAGGCCGGCGGAGAGCCGGTCCAGCCGGTCGGGCCGCTCGTCGAGCAGGCTCACCCGTCCGCTGCTCGTCCGCGCGGGTGCCACGGGATCACTGGACGCCGCCGGCGGGACTGCGGCCGCCGGGCGGGCGGCGCCGTCCTGGCCGGGCGTGCCCTCGCCGCGTGACCTGTCGCCCTCGGGCAGAGCGGCCAGCACGACGGTCAGCGCGACCAGGAGCACCGCGAGGACACCGAGGGTGTGCCAGGGGTGGGTGCGCACCAACTCCAGCAGCCCGGGCCAGCGTTGCTGTGCCGACGCCTCGTTGGTGATCAGGCCGGTCAGGACGGTCGCCGCGGTGAGCAGACCGGTGATGACGACCGCCACCACCACTCGGGGGTTCCGCCACATCGGTGATCCTCGTGAGCATTCGGCGTCGGTGGGCTGGCATCAGCCGACGGTAGTCGTAAATTGACTCCTGGCTATCACCCGGGACGGCCGGAAGGCCGCCCGATCATCCATAGGTCGGGTGTGACGAGGTGGTTTCGGTCGGTGGGTGTCCTTCGTCGGCAGGTCGACACCTGCCGGTAGACTCCGACCCCGGGCGTCACCAGGGTGCACCGTTCGATAGCACTGCGTAGTGTCGCTGACTACAGTGGACTTCGGTTTCGTTAGCCTTCGGGTACCGATCGAAACAGGTGACTGGAGCGGCTGTGGGGCGGAGAACACTTGTCAACGGCCGCTACGAGTTACTGCAGCGGCCCTCCGAACAGGGAGCCATGGGGGAGGTCTGGTTCGGCCGGGACATCCGGCTCGACCGGCAGGTGGTGGTCAAGTTCATCCGGTTTCCCGCCGGTGACCAGGCGGCCGAGAACGACTACACCCGGCGCTTCGTCCGCGAGTCGCGGATCACCGCCCACCTGGAACATCCAGGCGTGCCGGCCGTCTACGACGTGGGCACCCACAAGGGACGGCCGTACCTGGTCATGCAGCGCATCCGGGGGGTCAGCCTGCGCACCCTCCTGGTCGAGGAGGGGCGCCTGCCGATCGGCTGGGTGGCTGCGGTGGCCGCCCAGGTCTGCGCGGTGCTCTCCGCGGCACACCGGGCCTCGCTCATCCACCGCGACCTCAAGCCGGGCAACCTGATGCTGGAGCCCGAGGGCACGGTCAAGGTGCTCGACTTCGGGCTCGCCGTCGCGCCGGCGCTCAGCAACTCGTCGCTGATCACCGTGACCGGGCTCATGATGGGCACACCGGAGTACATGGCCCCCGAGCGGATCGAGTCGAACGTCAGCGGCCCGGCCAGTGACATCTACGCGCTCGGCTGCACCATCCACGAGCTGCTCACCGGCCGGCGCCCCTTTGCCGGCGCCACCCCCTTCGAGGTGATGAACCGGCAGGTCCGCGACGAGCCCCCACCGCTGCGCCAGGCCCGGCCGGAGGTGCCGGTCGGGTTGGAGGCCCTGGTCCTGGAGATGCTGCGCAAACGCCCCGAGGAACGGCTCGCCGACGCCGACGTGGTCCACCAGCTGCTGCTGGCGTACGTGACCGACCTCGCGCCCATCCCCGGCGTGGTCGAATCACCGACCACCCCCAACGGGGTACGCCTCTACGCCCGCGCCCTGAGCAGGATGCTCGCCGCCGGGCCGCGCCCGGTCACCGTCGGCGCCTTCACCGAGGGCCACGTGCTGACCCTGCGCTCGGAGCAGGCCGACGCCTTCTTCGCCGACGGCGACTACCGGCAGGCCGCAGCGGTCTACCGGCTACTCGCCGACGACGTCGCCAACCGCCACGGCCCGCTCTCCGAGCGGGCCCTGACCTACCGGTCGAGGGTGGCGACCTGCCACGCCCTGCTCGGACTCACCGACCAGATGAGCGAGGAACTGGCCGGGCTGATCGACGACCACACCAAGGTCTTCGGCCCGAACGACCACCGGACCGTGCAGTTGCGGCGGCAGTTCGGGCTGCGCCGGATGGGCCGGGCCGGCCCGGAGGGTGCCGACGAGGCCCGGCCGGACATCCCCACCGACCTGCCCCGTCGGCAGAGCGCCGAGGCCACCGACCTCAACGAGTTCGTCGCCGTCCGCCGCCCCTTCCGCCTCAACCGCCGCTCGTGACCGTTACCGTCGATGCGCCTGGCCCGCCTCCAGCATCGACCGACCCGGCCCGTCGGCCTGTCGAGCTGAGGTCGGCTCCTAACCTCGGCGACGCCGCGACACCAGGTCCAGGGCGGCGGCCCGCCACCGCGGATGGTCGAACGTGAACCCGGCCTCCGAGAGTCGGCGAGGGACGACCCGCCGGCTCTTCAGCAGCAGTTCGGTGTCTGACCGGATCGCGAACGCACCGACCTCGGCCATCCATCTGGTGGCCGGCAGACCGACGGGCATCCGCCAGGCCGCCCGCAGTTCCCGGATGAACTCCCGGTGCGGCACCGGACCCGGAGCGGCCAGGTTGACGGGGCCGGTGAGATCGTCGCGTGCGATCAGGAACCGGACAGCCCGGACGAAGTCCAGATCGTGGATCCACGAGACGTACTGGCGGCCACCGGCTACCGGTCCGCCGAGCCCGAGCCGCGCGAGCCAGCTCAACACGTCGAACACCCCACCGCGGTCGGGGCTCATCACCATGGCCGACCGCAGGGCGACCTTCCGGGTGTACGGGGTCTCCGCCCGCTCCTGCTCCGCTTCCCAGTTCCGCGCGATCTCGACGCTGTACGCCCAGTACCCGGGCACCCCGTGCTCACTGCCGCCGATCAGACCGCTGTCCTCGTCGTTGGCCGCGTCGAGGCGGTGGGCGTAGATCGTCGCGGTGCTCATCTGCAGCCACACCCGGGGCGGACGGGCCGCCCGGGCGATGGCCTCGCCGACGACCCGCGTCGACTCCACCCGCGAGCGCATCATGGCGTCGAGGTTCTCCGCGGTGTACCGGCAGCTCACACTGCGGCCCGCCAGATTGACGACCACGTCGCTGCCGTTGATCTGCTCGGCCCAGTCGCCGAGCGTGGCACCGTCCCAGTAAACCTGACGCTCGCCCCGGGGCGAACGGGTCAGGAGGACCACGTCATGGCCCGCCTCCGTCAACGCCCGGTCCAGGATCGAACCGACCTGCCCGGTGCCACCGGGAATGACGACCTTCACGAGCCCCCCCCACCCGGTACCTTCGCGCACCGTTCCCCTTCATGACGAGCCTACGCGGCAGCGCAGTCCGTTGTCGGTCCCGTGCACGACGACATCGTGATGTCCGTCGAGGGGGCTGAGAGGGCCGTTCACCTAACTTTGCGTGGCACCCACGTACGTAGTTTTCGCCGACGCGGAGCCGAATGGCGCCACCGTACCTTCACGTCAAGCACTCGCATCGGAGGTACTGTGAAGAACCTGCTCACCCGCAGCCTGCTCCGCGTCACCATGACCATCGGCCTGGTGGCGTCCGGTCTCGTGGTCGCCGCCCAGCCGGCACTGGCCGCCGACACCACGGCCCTGCGCAACTACGCCACGAAGCGATGCCTAGACAGCTCTGGCAACTCGGTCTACACGCTTCCCTGCTACTCGAACGTCCACAATCAGCACTGGATCCTCAACGTGGTGAACGGGGGGTACACCTTCGTGAACCGGGCCTCCGGCTGGTGCCTGGACAGCAATTTCAACGGCGCCGTGTACGCCCTGCCGTGCAACGGAGGCAACCACCAGATCTGGGACATGATCGGCAGTGATCACGGGATCACCTCGTACCTCTGGGGCAACCGGGCGACGGGCCTGATCCTGGACAGCAACTTCGACGGCGCGGTCTACACCGGGCAGTCCAATTGGGGACAACACCAGTGGTGGACCCGACTCGGCGCATGATCTCCGCGGCTTTCCACGGCAGCGGCGCGATCTCGAGTGGGCGGTCCGTCAGACGGGATTTGCTCGGGCGGGAAGGGCGTGGTCGGTCACGCGGGCGCGATCCTGCTGCGTGAATGCGCGGACCGGGTCGGGCTGACCGGCGGGTTGGACCCGGTCGAGCAGCTGTTCGGCGCGGGCGTCGGTGGCGCGGTAGCCATCGGCGCTGGTACGCACGCGTCCGGCAGTGTCGCGGACGGAGGCGGCTGCCGTGCCGATGCCGTCCACGAGGGTCCGCTGCACGCCGTCGAGCAGCACCGGCATAATCGCGCAGAGCTGCCCGTACGCCTCGGAGCCGAGCCGGACGTGCTGGCCGGCGGCGCGGGCGGTGTCGAGGCTGGCGGCGGTGCGGTCGAGGTGCCCGGCGTGTGCGGTCAGGTCTCCGGGGCGGACCTGGAGGGGGTCACGCACCGGTGCCACCCGGACCGGGCCGGTACGCGTCGATGACAGCCTGCCCGGCCGGGTCGTCGCCGAGGGTGTCCCGGGTCGCGTCGGTGACCTGCCGGAGCAGGTCGGCGTGGGCGGCCCGGGTGGTGGCCAGGACCTGCCGGGCGGTGTGCGCGGCGGAGTGCTGCCGGGTGCTCTCGTCCAGCCGCAGGTCCAGGAGCCGGCCGGACGAGTCGACGGTGGCCGTGATGCTGCGGTCGGGACTCTGCGCGGTGCCGGTCAGCTTGCGCATGCGCGCCGCCAGGGACCGGGCCCGCTGCGCCCGGTCGGCGAAGCCGGCCTCCCAGTCGTCGAGCCGTCGCGCCGCCGCGTCCAGCGCGGCCTCGTCGGACCACATGCCGACCCTCCCAGGGGACCCCACCGGCCGCGACCGGCACCGACCACACGAGGCCGGCAATCACACCAGCGTCACCCGTCAGGATCGCCACCGACAGCGATGCCGCGCCACGGTGACGGTACCAACCGGTCGCTCTGCGTACCGGTGGTGGGGGTTGCCGGTCAGGCCACCCGGGCGACCGTCCCGGCGGGGGCGGCCGGTACCGCGTCCGGGTGCAGGATCGCCGCGATCGCCTCGACGCCGTCGACGAGTCGGGGGCCGGGGCGTACCACGAGGCCGTCCCCGTCGATCGCCCAGATCGCCGCGTCGGGGAGCCGCTCGGCGACCAGCCGGGCCTGTTCGACCGCGCCCGGCAGATGGAAGCCGCAGGGGGAGACCAGCACCACGTCGGGGGCCGCCTCGACGAACTCCGTCCAGGTGGTCCGGGCCGTCCGGCTGCCGGGGCGGGCGGCCACCGGTTCCCCGCCGGCGGCGCGTACCAGGTCGGGCACCCAGTGTCCGGCGGGGAAGGGCGGGTCGACCCATTCGACCACCGCGACGCGGGGTCGTGGTCGCCCGGCGACCGCTGCGGCCACCGCCGCGAGTCGTCCCCGCAGGTCGGCCACGAGCGCGCCGGCCCGTTCCGGTACGCCGGTGCGCTCGCCGACCTCCATGATGGTCGCCAGGACCTCGTCCAGCGAGTACGGGTCCAACGACAGCACGTCGGCGCGGCAGCCGAGATGGTCGAGGGCGTCGGAGACGTGCCCGGACGGCAGGGCGCAGACCCGGCACAGGTCCTGGGTGAGGATCAGGTCGGGCGCGAGCCCGGACAACGCGTCGGCGTGCAGGGTGTAGAGGTCCCCACCGGCGGCCAGCTGCGCGCGTACGTAGTCGTCGATCTCGGCGGGGCTCATGCCCCGGGTGTCCCGGCCGCCGACGACCACGGTGGCGTCGGTGCGGGCGGTCGGCGGGTGGTCACACTCGAAGGTGACCCCGACGAGGTCGTCGCCGAGGCCGAGGGCGTGGACGATCTCCGTCGCGGAGGGGAGCAACGACACCAGGCGCATGCCTCCCATGGTGCCCTGTCCCGCCGCTCGGCCCGTACCCGGTGCTCAGCGGGCCGGACGGGCGCGCCGCCGCCGGCCGATGAGCGTCACCACGACGAGCCCGGCAAGCGTGGCGAGCGTGCCGGCGGCCACGGCGAGCCAGGTCCGCCGGCGGTCGTCCGGGGCCGCGGCGGCCGGGGCGGGCGTGGGCGGGGCGACCTGCGGCGCGGTGGGGTCGGCGACGGTGAACGGGTACGAGCCCTGGACCGGATGGCCGTCGGCCGAGACCACCCGGTACGCGACCAGGTAGCTGCCGTTGGGCAGGGTCTCGGTCAGCCGGGCGGTGCCGGTCGCGCCGGTGACCACCGGGTCCGTCGCCGCGATCCGGCGGCTGCTGGCGTCGGTGACCACGATGGTGGTGAAGGCGGGGTCGATGCGCTGCTGGAAGTCCAGGGTGATCTGGGTCGGTGCGGTGGTCAGGGTGGCGTTCTGGGCCGGGGTCGCCGCGCGCAGCGAGTTGTGCGCCCACGCCGGTGTGGGCGTGCCGAGCAGGACCACCACGACACCCGACAGCGCCAACACGATTCGGGTTCTCATCCGAGTAGCTGCTCTCCGATCCAGCCGCCGGCCGGGCAGCCGGGCGGTACGGCGAAGACGGCCGACCCGATCGGGGTGGTCCACTCGTTGAGCAGGTCCCGCTCGGCGAGCCGACGTTGGATGGGCAGGAACTGGCGTTCGATGTCGGCCTGGTAGGCGGCGAAGACCAGACCGCTGTCGGCGCTGCCGTCGGCGGCCGGTACCCCGTCGTAGTTGTAGGGCCGGCGCAGGATCCGGAACCGGTCGTCGGTGACGTGGGCCCGGGTGAGGTGGGAGAAGTCCGGGATCACCGTCAGCCCGGACTCGTCGGTGGCGGCGAAGTCGGGCTCGTCGCGTTCGGCGGTGCCGGTCAGCGGTGCGCCGGTGTCCAGCCGACGGCCGACGGCCAGTTCCCGGTCGGTGCGGCCGAGCAGGTCCCAGGTCTCCATGTCCATCCGGATCCGCCGCACGACCAGGGTGCTGCCGTCGCGCAGCCACGGCGGCCCGTCGGGGATCCAGACGGCGGTGTCCAGCGGGGTGCCGGGTTGCGGGTTGGCGGTCCCGTCGAGCTGGCCGAACAGGTTGCGCTGGGTGTGTCCGCCGGCCTCGACGCCGGGGCTGCGGCGGAATCCCTGCTGCACCCACCGGACGGTGGCGAACGGCCGGGAGTCCTTGACCAGTACGCGTTGGGCGTGGGCGACGGTGATCGGGTCGTCGGCGCAGATCTGCAGCAGCAGGTCCCCACCGGACCAGGCCGGCTGGAGCCGGTCGATGCGGAACGACGGCAGGTCGACCACGGATGCCGGTCGGCGGTCGTCCAGCCCGGCGGCCCGGTACAGGCCGGGTCCGAAGCCGAAGGTGACGGTGAGTCGGGCCGGCAGCAGCCCGAGTTCGGCCTCGGTGTCGGCCAGCGCCGGCCGGCCCTGGGTCAGCCGCGCGGCGTCGTCGCTGAGCAGCCGCAGCAACCGGCCCAGTGCCGCCCGGTCGGTCGCCGGGCGCAGGGTGAACGCCACGAACGCCGCGTGCGCCTGCGGTTCGGTGGCGATCCCGGCCTGGCGGGCACCGTGGAACGGCTCGACCGCCGTACCGACGGCCGCCACCGGCACCGGCGGGGTGGCCGGGGCGTCCGGTCGGCCGGTGCCGACGGCGACCGCCGCGCCGCCGGCCAGCGCGCCACCGGCGGTGAGGGCCCCCGCGGCGAGCAGCCCACGTCTGCTCACCGCGGGGGAGCCGGGGGCACCGGTCACGACGCCGGGCTCATGGTCATCCCGGGCGTCGCGCTGCCGCCCGGCATCGGGCTGGGCCCGCCGTGCTCGGGGGAGTAGCTCTCCTGCGCGCCGGTGAACGGTTTCGACACGGCCGTGAACCGCTGGCTGCGGCCGTCGGCGAAGGTGAGGGTGATGGCCAGTTCGGCGCCGGCCGGGACCGGCTCGCGCAGGTCCATCAGCATCAGGTGGTCGCCGCCGGGCTGCAGTACGTGGCTGCTGCCGGCCTTGATGACCACACCGCCCTCCTTGGGCTTCATGACCATCTTGCCGTCCCGCATCGCCATCTCGTGTACCTCCATCACCGAGACGTCGGTCGAGGCGCCGGTCAGGGTGACGTCGGTGTCCCCGGTGTTGGCCAGGGTGGCGAAGGCCGCCGTCATGCCGGTGTCGGCCGCCTTCACCCACGGGTCGCGGATCTCCAGCACCCCGGCCCCGGCGTCCGTCGGCGTCGAGGCCGAGGGCGGGGCGGACGGGCTGGGCCCGCCGGTGGTCGTCGTGTCGGAGGACCCGCAGCCGGTGGCCGCGACGGCCAGGACCAGGGTGCCGGCCAGGAGGAGGGCGCGGCGTCGGCCGAGCCGGGTGCTGCTGCTCATCGGTTACCTTCTCGTGATCGTGATTCCTCCTGGTTGGTCGGGCGAGGGGTTGATCCGGTTCCCGCCGTCCTTCAGCGCGTCTGCGCTCAGCGGCGGAGTTCCTCGGTCAGGGCGGCCATGAAGACCTCGACCTCGTCGAGGGTGTTGTAGACGTGCGGTCCGACCCGCAGCCAGCCCCGCCAGCTGCAGATCATGTTCCGGTCGGCCAGCCGCCTTTTGACCGCCTCACCGTCGGGCACGTCCAGGCACACCACCCCGCCCCGCCGGTGCGGTTCGACCGGGCTGACCACCTCGATGCCGGCGGCCCCGGCCAGCTCCAGGACCCGCCCGGTCAGCGCCAGCGAGTGCCGTCGGATCGCCGGGACGCCCACGCCGGCCAGCAGGTCCAGCCCGACCTGGGAGACCAGCGAGGTCAGCGGGTACGGGGTGCCGCCGGCGAAGCGCTGGGCGTCGGCCGCCCAGCCGGTCGACCGGCGGAAGGTCAACGCCCGGTCGCCGGCCTGCCAGCCGGTGGCCGCCGGCTCCAGCGTCGCCGCCAGCTCCGGGCGGACGTACAGGAAGGCGGTGCCCACCCCGCACAACCACTTGTGTGCCCCACCGAGCACCACGTCGACGCCGAGCGCGGTCACGTCCAGCGGCACCGTCCCCACGGTCTGGAAGGCGTCCACCACCACCAGCGCGCCCACCTGGTGGGCCCGGTCGACCAGGCGCGGCAGGTCGATGGTGGCGCCGGAGGTGAAGCTGGCGTGCGGCACGCAGACCAGCAACGTCCGCTCGTCGATCCCGGCGTCGAGGGCGTCGAGGTCGAAGTCCGGCCCCCCGGAGCCGACCACCACGGGCCGGGCGCCGTAACGGCGGAACGCGTCGAAGATGAACGGCACGGTCGGGAACTCCAGGTCGGTGGTGACGACCCGGTCGCGGGGCGGGCGGTAGTCGAAACAGGACGCCACCCGGGCCAGCAGGGTGCTCAGGTTGGCGTCGGTGATGACGCTGCCCGGCGGCGCGCCGATCAGGGCGGCCACCGAGTCGGCGTACCGGTCGAGGCCGACGTGCCAGCCCTGCCAGACGTCGTCCCGCCAGGTACGCAGGGTGTCCCAGTAGTCGGTCAGCACCCGCTCGGCCGCCCGGGGCACCGCGCCGGTCGAGTTGTTGTTCAGGTAGACACAGGTCTCCAGCAGGGGAAACTCGGCGCGTAACGCGGTGTGGGCGGCGGGGTCCAGGCACCGGGGCGTCTCGATGTCGGGTGCCAGTTCGGGTGCGCTCACGCGGGGCAGCCTCCAGTCGGTTCGGTAGGTGACGGCGCGCCGGACTCGGGGGCGACGGCGGTGAAGACCGCGATGCCCCGGGTGGCCGCCAGGTAGGGCGTGCCCTCGGTGTAGCCGGTGCCGGGGCGGGGGCCGAGCATCCGGGTGGCCAGCCCGTGGTGGGTGCGCCGCCACTGCAGCACGGCGGTGGAGAAGCCGTGCAGCTGCCCGACCAGCAGGGCCTGCTCCGCGGCGTCGAGCCGACCGCCGCGTACCGCCGCCCGGTACGCCTCGTCGACCGAGGGCTGCCCGGCGCGTACCCGGTCGCGGACCTCCGGCACCGACCGGTAGGCGGCCGAGTCCAGCCGCGACCGGTCGGGGGTACGGCACAGCGACTCCATCAGCTTGTAGGACCGGGACTGGATGGCGCTGGCCCCCTCGGTGTACGCGCGGAACGTGCGGAAGGCCGCCGGCTGCATGGTGGCCAGCAACGAGAAGAGCGGACTGGCGGTGCTGAGCAGCTCCCGGGCGTACGCCAGCCGCTCGGCGGCGGTGCGGGCCGCCCCGGCGGCCAGCGCGGCGATGGTCGCGTGCAGCTCGGCGGCGAGCCCCACGAAGAGACACTCGTACGCCTGGAGCACCCGGATGAACAGGTACTCGTCGTGCGACACGTAGACCGGCAGCATGCTCAGCCGCAACGCCTGCCGGTCGGTCGGGTCGTCCAGGGCGGTGACCATGGCGTGCAGCGCGGCGGCGGCCGCCGCCGCGGCCGGTTCGGCGACCGTCGTGGTGGTCAGGCCCAGCCGGCCCAGCGCCGGCCGGACCGCCCGCAGGCCCAGGCGGCAGCGCTTGGCCACCACCTGCGGCCCCGGACGCAGCTCGGCCAGGAGGTCGGTGTCCACCCCGGCGGCCAGCTCGAACGCCAACGCGTCGGCGACCAGGCCGACGAGCAGCCGGTCCCGGGCCCGGCGCGCGTCGGTCGGCTCGACGGCGTCGTCGGTCTGTCGGGGCGGGCCCGTCAGCCGGAGCACCGGCAGGGCCAGGTAGCTGCGGTAGTCGTACCGACCGTCCCACTTGTCCAGTGCCACGTCCAGGAAGTCGCACAGCAGCCGGGCGTCACCCGTGGGCCGGTCCGCCGCCGGACGCACCCGGATCCGGCTCTGGTCGAGCAGGGCGAGCAGGTCCGGGGCGACGAAGTGCTTGCCCACCCGGTGGAACTCCCGCAGCACCGGTGAGTAGGGGAAACTGTCGGGTTCGGCCGCGCCGGACAGCCAGCGGGTCACATCGCGCACGTGGAGCACCTCGGGATTCCAGTCAGATCGGGACGGTGCGGGTCGAACTCCGGCTGTCTCAATCCGTCCGGGAGGCGCGCTCGACCGTGCTCGGCTGCGGTGGCCACAGCTCCGGGAAGAACCGGTGTTCGACCAGCCGGGCGAGCATCGTCGCCGGGCTGCCCGGGGTGCCGGCGGGGGCGTGACCACCGATGCGCAGGGCGATCTGGTAGTGCCGGGCCCGCCAGTGCGACACCTGCTCGTCCCACGTCCACATGGCCTCGGCCAGCCGGCGGGCGGGGTCCGTCGGATCCGCCTCGCGCAGGGCCGCCGGGGTGACGCGCCGGGCGGCGAGGTGGGCGGCGAAGGACCGGCCGAGCTGCCGGCTGACCGCCTGGAGCCCTCGCCAGCCGGGTGACTCGGCACCGGAGCCGTTGCCCAGCGCGGGCTGCATCGTCTGGAAGTCGGCCGGGCGGAGGTGTTCCAGCATGTCGAGTTGCGCGGTGAC
This sequence comes from Micromonospora sp. WMMA1923, assembly GCF_049179195.1. NCBI lineage: Bacteria > Bacillati > Actinomycetota > Actinomycetes > Micromonosporales > Micromonosporaceae > Micromonospora > Micromonospora sp. WMMA1923. The sequence continues at coordinate 2,847,719 of NZ_JBMHLZ010000001.1, read as the reverse complement.
CAGCCGGACGCCCAGCGTCGCCCGGACCAGCAGGGCCTCGGCCGCCGCCGGCTGGTCGGCGTCGAGCCGGGTGAGTGCCTCGGTCAGCTCGGCCACGGCGAGCTTCAACCACAGTTCGGTGGACTGGTGCACCACCTGGAAGAGCAACTCGTCGCGGTGCAGCATCTCCGCCGGCCGTCGCTGCAGGTCGAGCAGGGCGTCGGTACGCATGTAGCGCGCGTAGTCCGTGGTGCCGTCGCCCGGCAGCATCGGGCAGTGGTCCCGCTTCACGCAGTGGTCCCTTCGACTCGGCGTCGGCGCGTCGGAGACCGACGGCGTGCCGGCGCGTGGCAGCGGCAATTATGCAGGCCGATGTGCCGATGTGTCACTACCCGATCACCGAAGGTCCCCCGGGGTCGGCGGGGCCCGCGTCGGCAGGCCGGGACCCGCTTCGGGTACGACCCGCCGGGTTTGTCCATCTGCGGCTCGGGGAAGATGGGGTCCCTACTGTCTGCCCCGACCGTGTGGAGGGACCCTTTTCATGTCCGACAACGTCGGCGACGCCGTGGGTGACGCGTTCCGTGCCGTGCTGCTGTTCCTGCCGAAGGCGCTGGCCTTCGTGGCGATCCTGGTCGCCGGCTGGCTGGTCGCCAAGGCCGTTCTGAAGATCGTCGACAAGGTGCTGGAGCGGGTGGGCTTCGACCGGGCCGTCGAACGCGGCGGCATCCGCACCGCACTGGCCAGGTCCAGGTACGACGCCAGCGACATCGTCGCGAAGCTCGCCTACTACGGCGTGCTGCTGCTCACCCTCTACCTGGCCTTCGGCATCTGGGGACCCAACCCCATCTCCGACCTGATCGCCGGCATCATCGGCTGGTTGCCCCGTGCCTTCGTGGCCATCGTCATCATCGTCGTGGCGGCGGCCATCGCCAACGCGGTCAAGGACATCATCAGCAGCGCCCTGGGCGGTCTGTCCTACGGGCGGATGTTGGCCAACGTGGCGTCCTGGTTCATCCTCGGCCTGGGCGTCATCGCCGCGCTCAACCAGATCGGCATCGCCACCACGGTCACCACGCCGGTACTGATCGCGGTGCTCGCCACCGTCGGCGGCATCCTGGTGGTGGGTGTCGGCGGCGGGCTGGTCCGGCCGATGCAGTACCGGTGGGAGGGCTGGCTCAGCCGTGCCGAGCAGGAATCCCGCACCATCGTCTCGCACGCCCGCGCCTACCAGGCCCGGCGGGATGAGGAGGCGGCTCAGGCTCGGCGGGATGAGGAGGCGGCTCAGGTCCGACGGGACGAGGAGGCGGCTCAGGTTCGGCGGGACGAGGAGGCCGCTCAGGCCCGGCGGGACGAGGAGGCCGCTCGGGCCGCCGCGGCCGGCCCGGCTGCTCCGGGCGACTTCGACCCCGACGCCACCGGTGTGATCCCACAGGATGACCCGGAGGCCACCGGCGTGATCCGGCGCGACGACCCCGAGGCCACGACCGTCATTCCCCGGCCCGACCTGGCGGCCACCACCATCATGCGGCGCGACGACCCCGACGCCACCGGCGTGATCCCGCAGGACGACCCGGAGGCGACCGGCGTGATCCGGCGCGACGACCCGGAGGCCACCACGGTCATCCCGCGCGACGACCCGGAGGCCACGGGGGTCATCCGGCGCGACGACCCGGAGGCGACCGGGGTGTTGCCGCGCAGCGATGTGGACGCGACCCGGTTCATCCCCCGGCAGGGCGGCGGCACCGACGGCGAGTCGACCCGGCGCCCGGACGGGGCCGACGAACAACGCTGAGCCCGCCCCGGCGAACCGCACCCGGTTCGGCGCGGAAGTACCCAGGCCGGGGCCGTCGACACCAGTCGGCGGCCCCGGCCGCTGTCGTGTCCGGGCCGACGAGGGGACCCTCCGCTGATCGGGTCCGCGCCCCGCGCCGCCCCACCGCTGCGCCGCCCCACCGCACCGCACTGCCCGCCCGGCCGCACCGGCGGATCGACCGGCGGAAGTTCACTGTCGGGTTGTTTACTCTGTGCTACGCCGATGTTACGTGCCTACGATGTGCGGGCTCCTGACCGGGCGGATCAGGCCGGCCCGCGCTGCGCCCGTCCGGCCACCGTCCGGCTCTTCCCAAGATCGGAGAGCGTGTGACGATCCGGGTGGTCGTGGTGGAGAGCATGGGCCTGTTACGTGGGGCGCTCTGCGCCGCGTTGTCCGGGCAGCCGGACATCGACGTGGCCGCCGAGGCCGCCGCGGTGGCCGACCTGCCCACCGTCGTCCGACGTGAACGGCCGGACGTGGTCGTGGTCGACCTGCCCTCGGACGCGCCACCGGAGACCTTCGAGGCGATCGGCGAGGTCGAACGGGTCGCCCCGGGCACCGCCGTGTTGGCCATGTGCGGCCGGTGGAACCCCAGCGTGCTGCGGGCCGCCGTGGCCGTCGGGGTGCGTGGTTTCCTCGGTAAGGACGGACCGGTCGACGAACTGGTCCGGATGGTCCGGTCGATGGCCGCCGGGGAGCGGGTGATCGACCCGACCGCGGCGGTGGCCGCCCTGAAACCCACAGCCTGCCCGCTGACCAGGCGGGAGTTGGAGGTGCTGCGGACCGTCGCCGAGGGGCTGCCGCTGAAGGAGACCGCAAGACGCCTCTTTCTCGCGCACGGCACCGTACGCAACCATCTCTCCGCGATCCTGCACAAGACCGGCAGCCGCAACCGGTTGGAGGCGATCCGCCGGGCGCAGCGCGACGGCTGGTTGTGACCCAGTCCGGTCGCGGAAGGCGAGCCGGCTTCCGCGAGATTGCGCACTGCTCGACGGGCGGTCCGGGGTCCGTCGTGTTGCAATGGTCACCGACGGTCGCCGGGTGGCGCACGTGTCGCTCCCTACCGGTGCGAGAGGAAAGGCCGCCGTGATACGTACTCTGCTCGCGCTCGACGGTGCCCTGGTGCGGGGCGCTCTGGCGCTCGTTCTCGACGCCCAGCACGACATCAGCGTGGTGGCCGAACTCGACCGGGGCGACCGGGTCTCCTCGGTGCTGCGGGAGCACCGTCCCGACGTCGCCGTGGTCGACCTGGCGCTGCTCGACGGGGACGTCGGCGCGGCGGTGGGGCGGTGCCCGGTGCTGGTGCTCGCCGAGCCCCGGCGCGCCCGCGACCTGTGCGACATGCTCGCCGAGGGACGTACCGTCGGCATCCTCGGCACCGACGTGGCGCCGCAGAGCGTGGTCGACGGGGTCCGTCGGCTGGCCCGGGGCGAGCCGGTGGTCGACGCGAACCTCGTCGTCGCCGCGCTGGACGGGACGAGCCCGCTGACCGACCGGGAGACCGAGATCCTGCGGCTGACCGCGGCCGGGTCGCCGGTCGCCGAGATCGCCGTGAACCTGCGGCTGTCGCCGGGCACGGTCCGCAACAACCTGAGCCGGATCACCCGCCGGTGCCGGGCGCGGACCCGGGTGGAGGCGGTCCGGGTGGCCCAGGAGGCGGGTTGGATCTGATCGACCGAGGTCGTCGCTCACCGCGCCGGTAGTACCGCCTGATCGTCCCAGTAGCCGACCAGTTCCCGGTAGGTCGCCGAGTGGTCCAGCAGTTCCCGGTGCCCACCCAGCTGTGGTGTGCCACCGTCGAGGACCAGCACCCGGTGGGCCCGTAGCGCGGAGCTGATCCGGTGCGCCACCACCAGCAGCGTGCCGTCGCGGGCGGCGAATGCCTCCTCCACCCGTGCCTCGGCGGCCGGGTCCAGGTGGCAGGTGGCCTCGTCGAGGATCACCAGTGCGGCGGGGGCCAGCCAGGCCCGGGCGGCGGCGATCAGCTGCCGCTCACCGGCGGAGAGCCGCGCCGGGTCGACCGGGGCGGCCAGCCCACCGAGCCGGTCGGCCAAGGCCCCGGCGCCGACGGCGTCGAGCGCGGCCCACAGCGCCGCCGCGTCCACCGTCGGTCGGAGGTAGCACAGGTTGTCGGCGAGCGTGCCGGTGAAGACGTACGCCTCCTGCGGCACCAGCACCCGCCGCCCGGCCAGCACCTCCGGTGGGGTGCCCCGCACCGGGCGTCCGGCCAGTTCGACCGTGCCGGCCTCCGGGGTGACCAGGCCGGCCAGCAGGGCGGCCAGGGTGGACTTGCCGACCCCGCTGGGGCCGACCACGGCCAGGTGGTCGCCGGCCGGCAGGGTGAGGGAGAAATCCGAGAGTACGGCCCGAGCCCGGGGCCCGTGCCGGAAGGTGACCCGGCACAGCCGCCCGGCCACCGGCGTGTCCGGGCCGGTACCGACCCGCCCGGGGGCCATCGTCGGTGTGCCGCCGACCGGGGGACCGGTCCAGGTCGGACCGGTGGGCGGGACGCTGGTGCGCAGGATCCGGTCCAACGTCACCACGTACCGCAGCCCGCCGCCGCCCACCCCCTGCACCAGGGCGTGCAGGGCCGGCTGCAGGCCGGTGCTGACGTAGACCAGCGCGCCGAGCACCTCCCCGGGGGTCAACCCCTGGCGGACCAGCCACGGCGCGGCGAAGAGCAGCACCGCCAGGGGCAGCCAACCGCCGAGCCCGAGACTGATGCTGCGGACCGCGGTCATCCGGGCCACGGTCCGCTCGGCGGTGGCCTGTGCGCGTACCCGCCGGTCGACCTCGGCGACCACCCGGTCCTGCGCGCCACAGGCCCAGACGTCGCGGTGCCCGGCCAGGGCGGTGGCCGCCGCCTCGCCGAGCGTCTCACCGGCGCGCACGTACCCGCCCTGGTGGCGGGCCATCGCGGGCAACGCCGCCGCGAACACCGCCAGACCCACCACCAGCGGCACCGCCACCAGGGCAGCCACCACCGGGGCCAGGGCGAGCAGCCCGAGCAGGGCCGCGGTGCCGGAGAACAGGAAGCCGCGTACCACCATCAGCAGGCCGCCGAAGGTGTCCCGGACCAGCTCCACCTGGTGGGTCAGCCGGGTCACCGCCGCGCTGCGTGGCTCCCGGATCACCGCCGCGCTGCGCGGCTCCCGGATCACCGTCGTGCCGGGTGGGTCGGCGGTGGCCGGTGCGGCGGCCCGGGTGGCGTCGTGCAGGGTCGCGGTGACCACCCGGGTCACCAGGTCGTCGCGGAACGGCTCCACCACCGCGCCGAGCCCCCGGTACACCCGGCCGGTGGCCGCCGCGGCGATCAGCACGGCCGTCGCGAGCAGCGCGAGCCAGGCCAGGCCGGTACCGAACCGTCCGGCGAGGAATCCCTGGTCCACCGCGCGGGCCAGCAGGTAGCCGGTCAGCAGGGTCGGCAGCGACTCCAGCACCGACCAGCCGGCCAGCCGGCCGACCGCCGACCGTCGGTCCCGCAGCGCCCGCCAGGTGACCCGGCCCACCCCGGCACCCACCCGGGCGCCGTTCACCGTTTCCCCCCGGTCCCGGCCGGCGTACCCGCCGGGGTGCCGGCAGCGGCCGTCGGGCCGGTGGGTGGGTCGGGAGGCCCGCCCGGTGTCGCCGCGGTCGCATCCGCCGGGCCACGCGGTGTCGCGACCGGGTCGGTGGGGGTGAAGACCGCGCGGTAGGCCGGGTCGGCCCAGAGCCGTCGGTGCGGGCCGACCGCCCGTAGCCGGCCCGCGTCGAGCCAGGCGACCAGGTCCGCCGCCGCCGCGGTGGCGACCCGGTGGGTGACGATCAGGCGGGTACGGTCACCGGCCCGTCCGGCCACCGCGCGGGCGATGCGGTGCTCGGTGGCGGTGTCCAGGCTGGACGTCGCGTCGTCGAGGATGAGCAGCCGCCCGGCGGCCAGCGCCCGGGCCAACCCCAACCGCTGTGCCTCGCCGCCGGACAGCGGCGCGGCCTCGGTGCGGGTCCGGAAGCCGTCGGGCAGCCGGGCGACACAGTCGGCGATGGCGGCGTCCCGGGTCGCCCGCAGCACCGCCGCGCCGGCCGGCGCGGAACCGGCGGGTGGGGCGGCGGATCCGGGCGGCAGCGCCAGGCCGACCGCCTCGTGGATGGTCGCCCCGACCAGCACCGGCCGCTCGAAGGCGTAGCCCACCGCGGTGCGCAGCGCGGCGTGGTCCCACTCGGCCAACGGCACCCCGTCCAGCAGCACCTCGCCCTCGTCGGGGTCGTACAGCCGGCCGGCCACCGCGGCGAGCGTGGACTTGCCGGCCCCGGACGCCCCGACCACCGCCAGCGTGGCGCCGGCCGGCACGTCCAGCTCGACGCCGTCGAGGATCGGTCGTCCGTCGTCGGCACGTACGGTCACCCGGTGCAGCCGCAACGCACCCCGACCCGCCGGCACCGGCCGGTCTCCGTCCGGGGTGGCCGGTCGGGCCAGCAGCTCGGCGACCCGGCCGGCCCCGGCCCGGCTGCGGACCAGCCGGTTGAGCGTGGCCACCACCGCGCCCAGGCCGGCGCCGAGGGCGGCGTACCGGACGGCGGCGACGAGTTCCCCCGGGGTGAGCCAGCCGGCGCTGAGGGCGTACCCGCCGACGGCGATCACGGCCAGGCTGAGCAGGGGCGCGACGGCGGCGGTCCGGGCGCTGGCCCGGGCCAGCGCCTGCCAGCCGTGCCGGCCGTGCCGGGCCAGCTCGGGCAGGGTGGTCAGCACCCGGTCGACCTCCCGGTCGGTGGTGGCCGCGGCGGCGACGGTACGCGCGCCGCCGCTGGCCTCCAGCAGCCGCCCGGCGATCGTGCCCAGGGTCCGCTGGTACGCCCCGACGGCGGCGGAGGCGTCGGCGACGAAGGCCCGCATCAGCACCGCGAGCACCGCGAGCCCGGCCAGCAGGGTCAGCCCCAGCACCGGCTCCAGCAGGGTCAACGCGACCACGCTGCCCACCGGCGGCAGCAGCGACACGACGCCCAGCACCACCGCGTTGCCGGCCTGCCCGGTGTCGGCGGCCTGGGCCACCAGCCGGCCCACCAGGTCACCCACCGGATACCGGCGGACCTGCCGGACGTCGAGTGCGAACAGGTGGCGCAGCAGGCGGACGCGGACCCGTTCGGTGGCCCGCGCAGCCCCGTACCCGGTGGCCAGGTCGCCGACGGTGTCGGTGACGATCAGGAGGGCCACCAGGGCGCAGGCGGCCACCGGCCACCAGCCGCCGTCGCCGCCCAGGGCGGCGTCGACGGCGCGGCCGAGGGTGAGCGGCAGCAGCAACTCGGCGACCGCACCGGCCAGGGCGACCACCGCCAGCCCGAACGTCCAGCCGCCGCCGGCGCGTACCGCCCAGCGCAGCAGCCGGTCGGCTCCGGCGGGTACGTCCATGCTGTCCTCCCACGCACAGCGGCCCCGGGCGGTGTTGCGTCCACCGCCCGGGGCGCCGTGCTGCCGTGATCAGTTGCAGGTGGTGACGGAGAGGGAGCTGTCGCCGCAGAGCAGCAGGCTCGCCTTGCTGCCGTCGCCGGTGCGGTCGGCGGGGGCCATCTCCATGCCCTGGAGGTCGAGGAGCGCCATTCTGGTCACCTCCTTTCGAATCGGTAGGTCACGGTCACCGCGCTGGGGCCGAGAGGTCAGTTGCAGGTGGTGACGGAGAGCGAGCTGTCGCCGCAGAGCAGCAGGCTCGCCTTGCTGCCGTCGCCGGTGCGGTCGGCGGGGGCCATCTCCATGCCCTGGAGGTCGAGAAGCGCCATCGTGGTCACGTCCTTTCGAGAGGTCGAGCAGAAGTGCGGGGGAACGGAGGTCAGTTGCAGGTGGTGACGGAGAGCGAGCTGTCGCCGCAGAGCAGCAGGCTGGCCCGGCTGCCGTCGCCGGTGCGGTCGGCGGGGGCCATCTCCAGGCCCTGGAGGTCGAGAAGCGCCATGTCGTGTCACCTCCCTTCGGTCGTCGGATCGGTCTGGTCGCCCCCGGAACGCCGGGGGAGTCGTGGGGCGCCCGGTGCGGGCGCGAGGAAGGGCAGTCCGGCGGCGGCCTCGCCGTGGGCGGCGGCCACCGCGAGCAGCACACCGGCGGTGCCGGTGGCCAGGTCCATCGAGAGCCGGAGCAGCTGCTCGCCGGGGAACGCGACCCCGTCGGCGTACGGCAGCGCGTGCCAGGCCAGCCGGCGTACCTGGGCCGGCAGCGCATCCGGCTCGTCGCCGGCGGTGCTGGTCGCGGCCAGGTAGGCGATGATGCCGGCCCGGCCGGCGAAGAGCCCGGTCTGGGCGTAGAAGGGCGACCGGGCGGCCCGCCGGATGCCCACCGTGGCGGTCCGGAACTGCTCGTCGTCCTGGTGCCGTAGGTACCGTTCGAGCACCAGACCGATCCCGACGCTGCCCTCGGCGAGGTACGGCATGGTGCGCCAGCCCTCGTTGACCTCCAGCGCCCCGTCCGGGCGGACCACACAGCGGCGCAGGTCCTGGCGCAGCGCGGTGGCCGCGTGTGCCAGCAGCGTCCGGTCTCCGCTGGCCTCGTAGAGCCGCAGCAGCAGCAACGCCGGCCCGGTCCGGCCGCGCAGCAGCCCGGCGTACGGGTTCCGGCCGCCGCTGATCTCGCCGCCCGGGTCGACGGCGACCTGTTCGACGAGGCGCTCGGCGACCCGCCAGGCCTCCTCACGCAGCCGCGTCTCGCCGGTCCGTTCGGCCAGGTGCAGCAGGTTCAGTGCGATCCCGGCCAGCCCGCCGCGCAGGCTGTGGTCGAGGTCCTGCCAGGGTTGGCGCAGGCAGATGTCCAGCACGTCCAGTGCGCCCTGCCGACGCCCCAACCCGTCCAGGGCGTAGGCGACCCCGTGCAGCCCGTCGTAGAAGCCGCACCGGGTGCCGGAGACCGGCGACGTGGCCCGCCGCAGCAGCCACTGCTCGTGCTCCGGCCACTGCCCGGCACCACTGACGGCCAGGGCGTGCAGCACCCCGGCGGCACCGTGGGCGAGGTTGAGGCCACCGCTGCGGAACTGCTCGATGTCGCCGGGGAAGAGTCGCTCGTCGCGTTGCGGGGTGGCGCTGGTCAGGAGCGCCGAGGCCAGGCAAGCCCGCAGCGCGTCCCACCGGTGTGGGCGGTAGTCCGGCGCGGTCATCCCGGTCACCGGCGCGGCGTCCGACGTCGCCGGGCTGCCGGTGATCTCCTGGACCGCCGGGGTGAGCCAGTCCCGGGACACCGGGAAGGCCTCGGCGATCACGTCGGCCAACTGCGCGGCCTTGGTCGTCTCCAGCCGCACGAGCTGGGTCAGCGGCAGGAACAACGCCAGCCGCAGGCAGGCCAGGGCGTACCGGTCGACGGCCGGCCCGGTGCGGTCCCGGGGGGCGGCGAAGCCCTGGTTGCGCAGGCCCGGCCGGCGGTGGCCGTCGATCGGGGCGGCCACCTCGAAGTCGACGAGCGCGACGGTGTCGTCCGGGCGGATCATCACGTTGAACAGGTGCAGGTCGCCGTAGACCAGCCCGCGGGCGTGGATCTCCTCGATCACCGTCTCGACCTGGGCGTGGACGCTGCGGGCCCAGTCGGCGTAGGTGGCCCGGTCCGCGTCGGTGGCGTCCGCGTCGATGAGCGGGTACCGCTCGACGATCTCCTTGTTCAACGCCCGGCCCTCGATGAACTCCAGGGCCAGGAAGTGGTGGTCGCTGAAGACGAACTCGTCGTGCACCCGGGGCACCTGCGGCAGGTCGGCCAGGCGACGCAGGTTGTCCGCCTCGCGGTGCAGCCGGGCCACCGCGTCGGCGCCGTCGGCGTCCAGCCCGGCGTGCGGACGGGCCTCCTTGAGCACCACCTGGGTGTCGCTGCGCAGGTCCCGGCCGACGTAGAGGCCGCCACCGTTGGAGAAGTGGATGACCTTCTCGATCCGGTACGGCAGCTCGTCGGTACGGGAGCCGTTGCGGGCGGCCAGGTGCGGTGCGAGGAAGTCGGGCAGCGTCACCCAGGACGGCACGTGGAACACCGGGTCCCGGCGGTCCGGGACCAGGGTGCCGCTGTCGTCGGCGATCGCGGGCACCACCTGACCCTCGTCGGAGTGGCAGTACCGGGCGGCGAAGCCGCCGTAGCGCACGTACACCGGACCGGCGTGGTAGCGCAGGTCGCTGAGGATGTACGGGCCGTCCTGGCCGGCGAGCAGCTCGTCGAGCTCCTTGCAGGTCAGCTCCAGCTCCGCCTCGTCGCGTGGGTAGACGGTGACGAACTTGCCGCTGGCGCCCCGGGCGGCGTACTTGGAGTTGCGCATCAGCAGGGTGCGCGGTCCACGTAGGAACTTGAACGCCAGGCCCCGGGGGACGCAGTAGTCCCAGACCGCCGCGAGCACCTCGTCGGCGTTGGTCAGGGTGGCCGACACGTGGATCTTCCAGCCCTGCTCGGGCAGCGCTCCGTCGACCGGGGCGTAGATCAGCCAGTCGCCGGTCGGCTCGCTCTGCCAGCCCTCGGGCAGCGGCCGGGTGGCGGTGGGGAAGCCGGGCTGGGTCGTCACGCTGCCGAGCGAGTCGTAGAACAGCGGGTCTGCGGCGCAGTAGCTGTCGTAGCGCTCGTCCACCTGGCACCTCCCCTTCGCTGAGCCGCCGGCCTGTCGTCCCGGCGAAGGAAAGTCTCGTCAATGGGACCGACCACCTCCAGTGCGGTTAGTCATGACAAGCGGGTGCGTGCCGCACGCTAGTTCGTGACAGATGTAACGTTTGGACCGCGCGATCGGCCACCTGTCGCGGTGCGGTCGGTCAGCCTGGCGCAGGCGGTCGGTCAGTCGCCGGGGTCTGGTCGGCGGAGGCGGACGGCTCAGCCGGTCGACGCGTCGAGATACACCCAGCGTCCGTCCTCCCGGACGAACCGGCTGCGCTCGTGCAGCGTGCCGGTGCGGCCGGCCGTGCGGTAGTGGGCCCGGAACTCGACCGTGCCGGTGCTGTCCAGCAGGCCGCCGCGCTCGCGGTCCAGCACCTCCAGCCGCAACCACCGTTGGGCGGGGTCGAGGCTCAGCCCGGTCGGGCGGGTCGAGGAGTGCCAGCTGCGCAGCAGGTGGTCCCGGTGGCCGACGGCGAAGGCACTGAACCGGGAGCGCATCAGTTGCTCGGCGGTGGCGGCGTGCGCCTCACCCCGGTGCAACGGTCGACAGCACCGGCCGTACGTCGTGCCGGAGCCGCACGCGCAGGGCCGGACCGACTCGCCACCCACCGCCCGGTGGGCCCCCCGTTTCGCCACCTGACCATTGTCCCCACCGGTGAACGCCCACCCCACCGGGGGTGCACCGACCGACCCCACCCGCGCTCGGCGCGACCCGCCGGTGACCCGGGCCGCAGTCGGCGGTCCGGGCCGCGCGGTGGCCGCGCCCGCAGTCGGCGGTCCCGGCCGGTGGGTTCAGCCGACCCGGGTGGCGAAGACGACGGTGTTGTCCAGGTAGGCGCGGCGGGCGTCGTCGAAGCGGCCGCCGCAGGTGAGCAGCCGCAGCCGGGCGGTGCCGTCGCCGCCGTAGACCAGCGCGCTGGGAAACTGCTCCTTCGGGTACGACGCGACACCGTCCACGGTGAAGCGGGCGCTGCGCCCGTCGGCACGGGCCACCTCGACGGTGTCGCCCGGCCGGAGCTGACCGAGTCGGAAGAAGACCGCCGGGCCGGTCTGTCGGGAGTCGACGTGACCGACCAGCACCGCGTTGCCCGGCTCGCCGGGACTGACCCCGAGCCGGTACCAGCCGGCCACCGTCGGCCGGTCCAGCGGGGGTACCTCCAACTGCCCGGCGGCGTCGGCGGCCACCGGAACCACCTGTGCGCGTACCCCGATCGCCGGGATGGTCACCCGGACCGGGGTGGCCCGGGGCAGTGCCGGCACGGCCGGTCCCGGCCGGTCGAGGGCCGGACCCGCCGGGCGGGCCGCCTCGGACGGCCCGGGTGGTCGGGTCGGTGCCAGGGTCAGGCCGGCGACGAGCAGTGCCACGCCGAGCACCCCGGCCAGCCCGAGCGCCAGCGGTCCCCAGTCGACCGGCTGCCCCGGGCGCCGGCCGGTCCCGGTGCGGTCGGCCGACCCGGTCGGTTCCGGAGGCCGGGCCCCGGGCGGGGGAGCGCAGCCGCTCACGGCTCACCTCCGTACGCGTCGACGGGTGCCCGCCCCGGCGAACCGGGACGGGCACCCGCGTCAGGGATGGGTCGGACTGCCCGGGCTCAGGTCGGCCCGGATGCGGGGCTCAGGCCGGTGTGGTGCGCTGCCGCCGGCGGCGGACCAGCAGCACCGTGCCGCCGGTCGCCGCCGCCACCAGCACCCCGCCCGCCGCGATCAGCTCCGGCGCGCCGCCACCGCCACCGTCTCCGGCCGGGGCGCCCCCGATCGGGGTGACGGTGAAGGTCGCGCTGCCTGCGTCGCTGCCGTCGCCGCAGGTGGAGGTGACCGTGTAGCTGCCCAGGGTGAAGCCGGCGGTGAAGAGTTCCGCGCTCAGGCCGCCGCCGGCGGCGGCCGTGGTGGAGCGGACGTTCTGGTCCCGGTCCGGGCCGGTGACCCGGAAGATCGCGTCGCCGCTCTTGGGATTGCAGGAGCTGGTCAGCACGACCGTCCCGCCTACCGGTGTGGTCGCCGGTGACACGGTGGTGTCGGCGAGCGCGGCGGCCGGGAGGAGCACCGTGCCGAGTCCCACGCCGAGCGCCGCCGCTACGGGTAGTGTCTTCGTCTTCATACGCGTGTTCCCTCACTTTTCGTCCGCTGACTGCGTGGGACGTCGTTCGGGTGGCCAACTCCGTGACGAGCACCGGTGTGCCCAACACTAGGGCGGTCGGGTCCTCCATCCGGTGAAAATGAGAAATCTTCGTTGCCGTCCCGTGTTCACCCCGGCACGTCCCGGTACGCCGCCGCCGGCATCGGGCGGGCGGTGTGGCAGCCTCAGGAAGGTGAGCGTCACCTCTGTCCCGGACGTCGACCTCGCCCTGGTGGGCGGGGGCGGTGCGGCGTCGCTCGTGCTGGCCGCCCTGGACCGCCACCGGGTCCGCGGCCTGCGGGTGGCCGTGGTCGACCCGGTGCACAAGCGTGGCCAGGACCGCACCTGGGCCTTCTGGGGCACCCCCGACGACGACCTGGACCCACTGCTCAGCGCGAGCTGGGACCGGGTCGAGGTGACCACCCCGGCCGGCCGCCGGCTGCTCGACCTCACCCCGCTGCGGTACGCGATGCTGCGCTCCGCCCCGCTCTACGCCCGCGCCGCCGAGGCCGAGCGGCGGCTGGCGGCCATCCGCATCGGCGCGGCCGTCGGCCGGCTCGACGACGACGGGCAGCGGGTACGGGTGAACGCCCCCGACGGGCAGCCGCTGCTGCGGGCCCGGTGGGTGCTGGACTCCCGTCCCCGCCCACCGGAGCGCGCCGGCCGGACCACCTGGCTGCAGCACTTCCGGGGCTGGTGGGTGGAGGCCGCCACGCCGGTCTTCGACCCCGACCGGGCGGTCCTGATGGATTTCCGCACCCGGCAACCGGCCCGGGGTGTCTCCTTCGGCTACGTGCTGCCGGTCGACAGCCGGTACGCCCTGATCGAGTACACCGAGTTCACCCCGGGCCTGCTCACCTCCGAGGCCTACGACCGGGCGCTGGCCGGGTACCGCGACCTGCTCGGGCTCGACCCGGCGACGCTGCGGGTGCGGGAGGTGGAGAACGGGGTGATCCCGATGACCGACGGCACCTTCGTGGCCCGTCCCTCACCCCGGGTGGTCCGCCTCGGCACCGCCGGTGGCGCCACCCGGGGCTCCACCGGTTTCACCTTCTCCGCCATGCACCGCCAGGCCGAGCAGGTCGCCCGGGCCGTGGCCGCCGGCGGTCCACCGGTGCCCGCGCCCGCGTACCCGCGTCGGCACCGGTGGATGGACGCGGTCGCGCTGCGGGCCCTGGACGCCGGGACGGTCGGCGGGCCGGACTTCTTCGCCCGGCTCTTCGCCCGTAACCCGGCCGAGCGGGTGCTGCGGTTCCTCGACGGCACCAGCACCCCCGCCGAGGAGCTGGCGGTGATGAGCACGACCAGGCTGTTGCCGATGGTCACCGCGACGGCCGGTGACGCCGCCGCCCGCCTGACGGCCCGGCTGCGCCCGGCCGTGCCGGCGGCGCCGGTGCCCGCGGCGGTCACCGCCGGCGTGGCACCCGACGTACGGCCCGGCTCAGACGTGCGGCCCGGCTCAGACGTACGGCCCGGCCCAGACGCACGGCCCGGCCCAGACGTACGGCCCGGCCCAGACGCACGGCCCGGTTCACCGGACGGGCCGGCCCGGGCCACTCCGGCGCGCGGTGCGGCTGATCCGGGCGCGCACCGCCCGGCGGGCCACCGGGCCGAGGTCGTCGACAGCCTCGACCAGCACGGCCAGCTGCTCCAGGGCCCCGACCGCCCGGGTCGCGCCGACGGCGTCGACCCCCTCGTAGAGCTCCAGGCCGACGAAGCCGGCGGCGACCGCGCGGGCCAGCCCGGGGATGTCGGCCACCTCGGCCAACGGTGAGCCGGCCAGCAGCCGGACCAGCACCGGCTCGATCTCGTCCACCCACAGTTGCAGGGCCTCGGCGGTGGGCGCGGCCAGCCGGGGCTCGCTCTGCGCCCCGGCGAGCAGTTGGGCGAGCACCGAGACGTTGCCCAGCTCGCGTTCCGCCACGTGCAGGGCCTGCCCGACCGCCAGCAGCTCACGCAGCGAGCCCACCTCGGTGAACCGCTGCGCGTACCGGGCCACCCGCTGCGCGGTGCCGGCCCGGCAGGCCGCGCCGAGCAGCTCGTCGACGGTGCCGAAGTGGTAGAAGACCAGCGCCTGGTTCACCCCGGCCGCCGCGGCGATGGTCCGGGCGGAGATGCCGGCTATCCCGTGTTCGCGCAGCGCGGTGAGGGTGCCGTCGAGCAGTCGCTGCTTGGTGTCGGACATGGGTCTCCTCGGACGCGCGCCGGATGGGGCGGTGCGATCATCGCATCGGTCACCAGCTGCGCCAGCCAGGCCGGGCCGGGCGGCCGCAGCAGCCAGCCGAGGTAGGCCCAGCCCCGCTGGAGATGGTCGAGTCCGTGGGCGACGGCGACCACCCCCCGTCCGATGTGGCCGTCGCCGCCCACGTACTCCGCCCGCCACAGCACTTGCCGGTGCCGGGCCGCCGGCCGCAGGCGCAGGCCGGTAGGTCGCCGGCAAAGCAGGAACCGGCCGGTCCGGGCGCACGGCCCGCAGCCGGCGTCCAGCCAGAGCCGGGCCGGCGGGTTACCCGGGTACGGCCGCCACCGGGGCCACCAGGGGCGCACCGCCCGCCGGTAGGCGCGCCACGACGTCCCGTACCGACGGTCGAGGTGATCGTGCCCGTGCGGGTCGGCGACCGCCGCGCCGACCGCCACGGCCAGCACCGCCGCCGCGGCCAACGCCCAACTGCCGGTCACCGCGAGCAGCGCCCCGGCGCGTCCGGCGCGGGAGGAGTCCGCCCGCGCCGCGGCGAGCAGCGCCGGCACCACCAGCCAGAGGTAGCGGAGCAGGATCACGGCAGGGCCAGCATGTCCAGCAGGTGGCCGACGCCCCGGTGCATCAGGGCGTCCTGGAGCGGCCCGAAGTACCACGACGGGTCGAGTCCGCGCCGGTAGGCGACGGTCACGCGGACCTCGGTCTGTGCCGGGTCGACGGCCCGCC
Source organism: Micromonospora sp. WMMA1923 (assembly GCF_049179195.1). Taxonomy (NCBI): domain Bacteria; kingdom Bacillati; phylum Actinomycetota; class Actinomycetes; order Micromonosporales; family Micromonosporaceae; genus Micromonospora; species Micromonospora sp. WMMA1923. The sequence goes on along the minus strand of NZ_JBMHLZ010000001.1, from coordinate 2,832,328 downwards.
AGCTCAGGTCGGCCCGCTGCCAGTCGAGCCAGCGCCCGGTGATCGAGCTGTTGGTCACGAACCGGAAGCCGACCCGGCCCGGCCCGCTCCGGTCGACCTCGGCCAGCAGGTGTCCGCCGGGGCCGTGCGCCGAGCCGTGGTACGCGAACAGCCAGCGGTCGCCGTCGGCCAGCCCGTCCCCGGAGACCTGCTGCGGCATGGGCACCCGCAGCAGCCGCAGTGGCAGTGACCGGACCGGCACCGGACGGGGACCGGCGGCCAGCCGGGCGGCGACCTCGTCGGCCGGCAACGCGACCACCCGCGCCACCTCGACCCGCTGATCCGGGGTGACCCGCCAACCCGTACCGGTGCCCTCGGTCGCGGTTACCAGCAGCAGCGGCAGCAGCACCAGCACGTGGGCCGATGAGTGGCGCCGGACGGCGTGGATCAGAGCGGTCGTGCCGTGCACCACCAGATACACCAGCGGGGCGGCGAGCAGTACGCAGATCGCGCCCTCGTGCAGCAGCACCGCGGCGAGCAGCAGGGCGACCGTGGTCAGCCCGAAGACCCGACCGTGCCCGGTCCGACCGGGCACGAGCGCCAGCGCCACCGCGAGGGTCACCGGCAGGCCGACGAAGAGCACGGCGCTGTCGGCCCGTCCGGTGTGGACGGTGACGAAGAACGAGAGCACGCCGACCATGCCGATGAGACCGGCCAGGATCCAGTTGGCGGCCGTCCGGGGTGGCCGGGAGTCGTCGGTGTCGGCCGCCGGGCCCGGGGCGAACAAGGCCCAGTCCAGGTCTTTCGGGGCGTCGTCGGAATTCGAGGTGAGATCGTCTCCGTGGCTACCGTCCACTGCGGCCTCCCTGGGTTGAGCGGATGCTCAAATCGGAGCGTAGTCGCTTTTGAGCGATCGCTCAAGTGGTCGGGTCTTGTGTAGATGTGTGCCGATGGGTAACGTTTCGCAACGACATGAATACGAGGAGTCGCTGCGGGAGGTGCCCCCGATGACCCGTTCCGTCGAGGCTGAATTGCCCGTGTGGCCGCCGGTGAACGCCGCCCGCGGCCCCTTCGCCCTGCTGGCCGAGGACGAGCAGGAGCGCTACGCCGCCCCGGTGACCCGGGTCCGGCTGCCCACCGGGGCCACCGCCTGGCTGGTCAGCCGGCACGCCGACGTGCGTCGCCTGCTGCGCCACCCGGCCTTCAGTTCCGACCTCACCCGGCCCGGCTTCCCCCTGCTGCGTCCCCTGCCGCCGCAGACCGCCGAGGACGGCAAGGGCTCGTTCATCCGGATGGACGGCGCCGAGCACAGTCGACTGAGGCGGATGCTCACCGCCGAGTTCATGATCAAGAATGTCCGGCGGATCGAGCCGCTGATCACGCAGACCGTCGACCGTTGCCTGGACGACCTCGCCGCCGTCGGTCCACCGGCCGACCTGGTGTCGACGTTCGCCCTGCCGCTGCCGTCGATGGTGATCTGCCACCTGCTCGGCGTGCCCTACGCCGACCACGACTTCTTCCAGGCCCACAGCCGCACCCTGCTCAGCCGCAACGAGCCGATGGAGCGGGTGCAGGCCGCCGTCCGGGAGCTGCAGAGCTACCTGCGGCAGTTGGCCCAGGAGCGGTTGGCCCACCCCGACGCCGCCGCCGACGACCTGCTCAGCCGCCTGGTCCGGGAACGGGTCGAGCCGGGGGAGTTGGAGCTCGACGAGCTGGTCGGCATGGCGCTGCTGCTGCTCATCGCCGGCCACGAGACGACCGCCAACATGCTCGGGTTGAGCGTCCTGCTGCTGACCCGGCGACCCGACCAGTTCGCCCTGCTGCGCGACGAGCCCGAACGCGTCGCCGATCTGGTCGAGGAGCTGCTGCGCTACCTCAGCATCGTGCGCACCGGACTGGCCCGGGTGGCCACCGAGGACGTGGAGATCGGTGGGCAGCTGATCCGAGCCGGTGAGGGGGTCATCGTGTTGATCGCCCTGGCCAACCGGGACACCGAGGTCTTCGACGACGCCGAGGGGTTCGACCCGTACCGCCAGGCACACCAGCATCTGGCCTTCGGCTTCGGTGTGCACCAGTGCATCGGTCAGCCGCTGGCCCGCGCCGAGCTGCGGCTGGCCCTGGTGGGGCTGGCCCGGCGCTTCCCCGACCTGCGGGTGACCGCCGAGCCGGAACAACTGCCGATCCGGGACAACGCGGTGGTATTCGGCCTCGACGTGCTTCCGGTCAGCTGGTGAGCGCCGACCGGCCGGCCCCGCCGGAGACGACGGTGCGCCTGCGGGTGGACCGGGACGTCTGCTGCGGCTCCGGCAACTGCGTGCTCACCGCCCCGGAGGTCTTCGAACAGGACGACACCGACGGTCTGGTGCTGCTGCGGGTGGCCGAGCCGGCACCGCAGAGCGTCGAGCGGGTCCGTCGCGCCGTCGACCTCTGCCCGGCCGGCGCGATCCACCTGGACTGAGTCCGCCGGTCCGTGGTGCCACCCGATCGGGGCCACGGACCGGCGGGACGCCGGGCGTCAGGTCTGTTCCTCCAGCATCGGGTCCTCGGTGCCGGAGACCGCCGCCACGTCGTACCCGGCCCGGCTGGTCTCCCGCGTGGGCCGGGCCTGCTCGGCCGGCAGGTCGGCGAAGTCGTCACCGGGTGGCGCGGCGGGTCGGGGTGAGCGGCAGCGCTGACCAGTGTGCGGGCCGGGACAGCGACGCCGGCAGCCGGGTGCGCAGGTCACCCCGGGCCGCGTCGAGCTGGGAGCGGTGCAGGAAGAGCGTGCGCCGCAGGTCCGCCCCGCGCAGGTCGGCGCCGCGCAGGTCGGCCCCGGTGACGTCGGCCCGGGTGAGGTCAACGCCGCGCAGGTCCGCCCCGACCAGCACCGCGCCCCGCAGGTTGGCCCCGACCAGGCGTACCCGGCGCAGGTCGACCCCGACCAGCTGCGCGCCGCGCCGGTCGGCCCCGCCGCGACCACGCAGCAGTTCGCTGGCGCGCGACAGCAGCACGTTGACCGTGGCCCGGTGGGCGTCGACGTCCAGCGCCAGCAGCTCCGCCGGGCTCGCGTCGGTGTGCCGGAGGGTCTCCGCCACCGCGCGCCGCAGTTGGCCGCGTAGCGGCTCGGTCGGGCCCAGCGCCACCGCCTCGGTCAGGTACCACAGCAGCTCGTGCAGGTGCCGCTGCACGGCGAAGGTGTCGAACATCTGCGCCGCCGACCGCGGCTGGTCGCGCCAGCTCCGCCCACCGTAGGTGACCTGGGAGACCTGCTGGCCGGCGCCGAAGCAGTCGAAGACCGTGCACCCGGCGAAGCCCCGGTCACGCAGCTGCCCGTGGATGCCGCACCGGAAGTCACCGGCCAGGTGGGCACAGGGCCGCCCGGCCGGCTTGTCCAGGGCGAAGTCGGCCGAGGCGGCGAAGGCCGGTGCGACGCAGCAGAGCGCGAAGCACCGGGAACAGTCCGCCCGCAACTGGCGGGGGGTCTCCGACACGTGGGACGGCCTCCTCGTGCTCGTCGGGGTCCGGGGCGGGTGCCCCTGCCGGGGCGGCTCCCGCACTCAGGGCCGATCCCTCAGCCGGGTCGACTCCCTCAGCGGGACGCGGGGCCACCCTCGCCGATCAACCGGGCGTCCGCCGCCGCCTGGCCGGCCGGGTCACCGACCTCCTCGCCGAGGTCCGCCGCGTCGGTCCACCGCCGGCGGGCCTCGGTGTGGTCGCCCAGCGCCGCCGCCGCGTCGCCCAGATAGAGCAGGGTACGCCCCAGCCCCGCCGTCGGGCGTCGCGAGTCCCGCAGCCGGTGGCTCTCGGCCAGCAGCTCGTACGCCTCCCGCGCCTGCCCGGGGACGCTGGTCAGCAGGGTCGCGCCGGCGTTGAGCAGCGCGGTGGCGCGGGTGGCGGGGTCGGCCACCGACTCGTACTCCCGCAGCGCCGCCTGCCCGGCCTGCGCGGCGTCGAGGTGCTCACCGAGACCGGCGTGCACCAGCACCAGGTTGGTCAGGGCCGCCGCGTAGCCCCGGGCGTCGCCGAGCAGCCTGAACGTGTTGGCCGCCCGGACCAGGTGCCGGTGGGCGGTCTCCAGCTCGCCCCGGGCCAGCCGGGCCGCGCCCAGCCCCAGGTCGGTCAGGGCGATCCCGGCCCGGTCGGCGGCGGAGCGGTGCCGGCGGGACAACTCCAGGTGCTCCACCGCGTCGTCGACCTGCCCGAGGTCCAGCAGGGCCAGACCGAGGTTCATCCGGGCCTGCGCGGTGCCCCGCCGACCACGTTCGGCGACCGCCAGGGTGAGCGCCGCCGCCGCACCCTGCGGGTCGTGCCGCCGGCGTCGGAGCACCCCCAGCTCGTTGTGCGCCCAGCCGGCGATCTCCGGCCGGTCGCCGGCGGTCGGCATGTCCAGCACGATCCGGCACACCTCGGCCCACTCGTCGAGCCGGTCGGCGTGGGCCAGCCAGCCGCAGAGCGCCACCGCCAGCCGGAACCACCACCGGCGGATCCGTCGGGGCAGCGTCTCGGCCGCTCCGGCCGGCACCTTGACCACCGCGAGCAGCAGGTCCTGGTGCAGGTCGAACCAGCCCGCCGGGTCGTCCTCCAGCGGCAGCGACCGCCCCCGGTTCAGCAGCGAGACGGTGACCGCCAGGTTCGCCGCGTGCCGTTCGGCCCGTCGGGCCAGGTGCCGGGTCAGCCGGGCCTGCGCGGCGACCCGCGCGGCGACCGGCTCGGCCTCGCGCAGGTGCAGTCGGGCGTACGGGGCCAGCAGCGGACGCACCTCGTACCGGTCACCGGCGGCACCGACCACGAACGCCGCCGCGGCCAGCTCGTCGAGGAGCGTGGCCACGTCGGTCCAGCGTCGTCCGGCCAGGGCCGCGAGCGTCGGCCGGTCCAACGGCACCGGGCTGAGCGACATCAGCCGGTACAGTCGCCGGGCCCGCGCCGACAGCGCGTGGTAGGCGGTGTCCCGGTCGGTGACCAACCGGGCCGCCGGGGAGACCGGTACCCGCTGGTGCGGCGCGGTCTCGACCGCCCGGCGCAGGGTGTCCCGCACGTCGGAGTAGCGCCAACCGTGCTGGGCGGTCCGGTAGCCCAGGGCCCGGACGGTGCGCGGTTGCCGCCCGCACACCTCGACGATCTCGCGTACCGCCGGGTCGGTGCGCGGGTCGGGCCGGTGGACCCGGGGCGTCGGCGCGGTGCCACCGGCGGCGGCGAACAGCTCCACCGCGTCGGCGGTGTCCGGCTCGGCGAGCCAGTACGCCACCAGCCCCTCCAGCGAGGCCAGCGCCGGACCACCGGCGAGCAGCAGCCGACACGTCCTGGCGGCCGGGGGAAGCAGCGGGCGTACCTGCGCCGCCCGGTCCACGTTGTCCAGTACCAGCAGGATCTGCCGGCCGTCGAGCTGCCGGCGCAACTCGTCGGCGGCCTCGTCCAGATCGTCGGCCCGACCCGACGCCGGTGGCGTGGTGCCCAGGATGCGGGCCAGCGCGGTGAGCACCTCCCGGGCCGAGCGGGGCCGCCCGCCCCGGCGCAGGTCCACGTAGTAGTGGCCGTCGGGGAACCGGTCCCGGCACAGGTTGGCCGCCTGCACGGCGCAGGACGAGGTGCCCGCCGCCCGCCGCCCGACCACGGCCACCGCGTGCTCGCGTAGCAGTGCCGCCACGATGGCCCCGGTCTGCTCGGCCCGGCCGGTGAAGCCGGCCGGATAGGGCAGGGAGGGCGCGCCGGTGGCCGGCGTGACCAGGTCCGTCGGCTCGGCGGCCGGCTCCCGCTCGACCCGCCGCCGGCGGATCTCGACCACCACGGAGGCGACCGCACCGACCACCGCCAGCACGATGCTGGCCGGCCCGAGCATCGTGTCGGCCAGCCCGGCGAGCAGGTTGCTGGCCACGTTGCCCAGCACCCCGCCGACCAGGGTGAGGACCGCCACCGCAGCCGGCCAGCGGGGCGTCCGGGGACCGGTCACCGCACACCACCGGCGACCAGGCCCACGACGAGCTGCCGACGGGCCAGCACGACCAGCACCACCGGCAGGATCGAGGCGAGCACCGAGCCGGCCGTCAACACGCCGCTGTTGGCCACGAAGTGCCGGGTCTGGCCGTGCAGGAACAACCCCAGCGGTGCGGCGTCGGCGCCGCTGAACAGCAACCCGACCACCAGGTCGTTCCACACCTGGACGAACTCCAGCACACAGACCGCGACCACCGCCGGCCGGTTGTGCCGGGCCAACCGCGCCACCGTGCCCCACCAGTGCCGACCACCGAGCCGGGCGTCGCGGACCTGGTCGGCCGGCAGGTCGGCGAAGGCGTTGCGCAGCACCAACACCGCGAAGGGCAGACCCAACGCGATGTGCACCAGGGCCAGGCCTCGGGCGGTGCCGGAGGAGAGGACCGCGCCGAGGACCTCGTTGACCGGGCCGGCGACCACCTGCACCGGGACCACCACCGCGGCCATCAGCAGCAACCCGGTGAACTGGGCGGCCGGCCCGGTCAACCAGGCCAACGGGTACGCCGCCAGCAGCGCCACCCCGAGCACCGTCGCGGTCACCACGGTCGCGAGGGCCAGGGTGAACAGCAGGCTGTGCCACAGTTCCGCGCCGGACAGCACGGTGGCGTAGGAGTCCACGCTCGGCGGGGCGGACCACCATCCCGCCGCGGCGTCGACCGGGGCGTGCAGGGACGTCACGACCAGCGTCGCCAACGGCACCAACCAGACGATCGCGGCGCCCGCGGCGACCAGGCGGGGTAACCGGCGCGCCGGTGCCGGCGGCGGATCGTCCGGCGGCGGGTCGACGTGCCGGGGCGGGGGCCAGGCCTGCCGGACGAAGAGCGCGGCCACCAGCATCCCGACGGCCACGGCCGCCAGCCAGATCACCCCGAGCGCGGCTCCCTCGCCGGTGGTGGTGCCGCCGGAGGTCTGCCAGACCCGCACCGCGAGCACCGCGGCGTCGTCGCGCACCGATCCGGGCACCATGATCAGGATCAGGTCGAAGGTGCGGCTGGTGCCGAGCGCCACCAGGGCGAAGACCACCGCCACGGTACGCAGCAGCAACGGCCGCCACTGCGCGTCCCAGAACACGTCGCGCCGGCTGCCGCCGTAGGCCCGGACGGCGTCGGCCAGACTGGGCGGTACCGCGTCCAGCGCGGCCCGGAACACCACCACCGCCAGGCCCACCCAGGCCCAGACGAACGCCGACATCAGGGCCACCGTCACCAGGCGGGGACCGAGCAGCAGCGGCGTCGTCTCCACCGACGCCCCGGTCAGTCGCGCGGCGAGCGAGGTGGCCAGTCCCCGGGTCGGGTCCGGGTCGTACATCAGCCGGAACGTCACCCCGGTGACCACCAGCGGGACACCGATCGGCAGCACCAGGATGAGCCGGACCAGTCGACCCGTGGCGGAACGGCCGGTCGCGGTGGCCAGCAGGTAACCCAGCGCGGTCACCACGGCGGGCACCACCAGGGCCCAGAGCAGCGTGCGACCCACCACCGCCGGAGTGCCCGGCCCGGCCCAGGCCGTCCGGAAGTGGTCGGCGCCGACCCAGCGACCGTCGGTGGTGACGCTGGCGTGCAACGTCCGCAGCACCGGCCAGAGCAGCAGCCCGCCCAGCAGCAGGCCCGCCGGCAGCAGCAGCGCCGAGGTGGCACCCGCCGCCGGGTACGCCCGGCCACGGCGTGGGGGACCCACGTCGTCGAGGACGGCGATCTCCCCGAGCACCGGGGGACGGGTCCCCGGCGCGGCTGGCCTGCCGGGTGTCACCGCGCTGGCCCCGTCGCGCGGGCCGCCACGGCGAGCTGGCCGGTGGCCCGGCGGATCGCCTCGTCGGCGCGGATCCCGGTGGTGACGTCGGCGAAGAAGTCCTGCATGATCCGCCAGATGCCGACGCTGTCGGAACCGGTGAACGGGCCCGGCAGCTGGTCGGACAGGTCGAAGCGCGGGCTGGTCGCCGTCCGCAGCTGCTCGGCGAGCAGCTGCGTCTTCTGGTCGGGGTAGTCCTGGGTCGGCACGTTGACGTCCGGGGACAGGTAGCCGCCGGCACTGCGCCAGCGCTGGAACGACGACCGTCGGGTGAACCAGCGCACCAGGTCGGCCCCGGGGCCGGAGCCGGTGAAAGCGACGGCGACGTCCCCGCCGACCAGCAACGGCGCGGCGAGGGCCCAGGCGCCGGGGAACCGGAACGTCGCTGGCTCCTCGGTGCCGCGGCGGAACCGCTGCGCCACGCCGCCGGCGAAGTCCGCGCCGTAGACCAGCACCGCGCGGCGTCGGTGCACCACCTCGATCACCGACTCCTGGAACTGGGTGAGCAGGGCCCGCCGTCCGCCGCCGGGGAAGGCACCGGGGATGCTCCAGATCTCGGCGAGCCGGTCCAGCGCGTCCCGTACCGGCTTGCCTGCCCAGTCGGCCTCGCCCCGGGCCAGGGCGTCGTACTCCCGGGGGGCGGTCACGTCGGCCAGGACGTTCTCGAACCAGTCGGTGAGCACCCAACCGTCGGCGGCGCCGACGGCCAACGGCGCGGGACCCGCGCCCGACCTGGCCAGCGTCCCCAGTTGCCGGCTGCGGGCGACCAACGCGTCCCAGGTGGTCGGGGGTTCGCTGGCCAGCACCGACGGGTAGTGCCAGAACAGCGACTTGTGGGCCGCCTTCACCCAGACCCCGTAGCGCCGGCCGTCGGGGGAGAGCAGATCGGTCAGCCCGCGCGGGGCCCGGTACCCGACGTCCGGGGTCACCTCGGCCAGCCAGCCGCGCCGGGCGTACTCGGTGACCAGGCCCGGGCGGGGCAGGATCGCCACGTCCGGGCTGGTGCCGGCGAGATAGCGGGCATTGAGAAACGCGTCGATGTCGTCGCCGGCGCTGGTCACCTGGGTCGGCAGCCCGGTGGCGGTGGTGTAGTCGGCCAGCACCGACTGGAACCGGGCCAGCTCGTCGGCGCTCCACACCACGGCCACCCGGACCGGCCGGGCCCCGCCCCGGCAGCCGGTGAGCCCGACGGCGGTCGGGACCGAGGCCGCCGTGGCGGCGCGCAGCAGCGTGCGGCGGCGCACCGGCCCGGCCCGGTTCACCGGCCGGTCACCCCGGGCCGGTCGACCGGTCCGACCGAGACCAGGCGGCCGATCCCGGCGAGCACGCTCGGGTCGCCGGAGCAGACCAGCACGGCACTGCCGGCCGCTCCCGGCGGGGCGAGCCGGGGCAGCACGTCGGTGAGGCGTCCGATGCCGTCGTCGCCGGTGGGCAGGTCGATGACCAGCACCTCCGGCAGGCAGGCCGCCGCGCGGGCCAGGGCGACCCGGAACCGCTGGGCGTCGGAGAGCAGGTGTGGTCGCAGGTCCAACGTCGGGGAGAGCTCCAGCCGCTCGACGACGGTACGCACCCAGTCGTCGGCCACCGCGTGCACCCGCTCCCGCCGGCGTTGGCCGTACTCGATGTTGCGGCGCACGGTGAGCTGCGGCAACAGGGCGCCACCGGCGGGGACGTACCCGATCTGCCGGCGGGCCGGCGGCAGGTCGGTGACGTCCCGGTCGCCGACCCGGATCCGGCCGGCACACGGCGCGGCCAGGCCGGTCACCACCCGGGCCAGCGCGGTGCCCGCCCAGCCGGGCGCGGTCACGGCGGCGATCTCACCGGCGGCCACGTCCAGGCTCAGCGGGCCGGTGTCGGGCACGGCGACGAGCTCGCACAGCTGCAACATGGCCGCCACCTCCCCAGGTCGGCACCGTCGGTCACCAGGGTGGCACACGCCGGCGATCGTCGATGTCCGGAAGTCGTCTGCAACCTCACGCCGGTAACCCGACCGACCCGCCCGCGTTGACGCGTCGTCACCGCGCTGGATACGGTCCGCACCGGACCGCCCCTCGGCACCGGGAGAACAGCCATGGCCAGCGACCACGTCGACGTGCTGATCGTCGGCGCCGGCCTCTCCGGCATCGGTGCCGCCTGCCACCTGAGACGCGACTGCCCGGACAAGACCTGGGCGGTGCTGGAGGCGCGCGACGCCATCGGCGGCACCTGGGACCTGTTCCGCTACCCCGGGGTGCGCTCGGACTCCGACATGCACACCCTCGGGTACGCGTTCCGCCCCTGGACCGACCCGCGGGCCATCGCCGACGGCGACGCCATCCGCGACTACGTCCGCGACACCGCCCGGGAGTACGACGTCGAGCGGCACATCCGCTTCCGGCACCGGGTGGTACGCGCCGAGTTCGACAGCGCCACCGCCCGCTGGACGGTGCACGCCGAGCGGGGCGACACCGCCGAGCCGGTGGTGCTCACCTGCTCGTTCCTCTTCACCTGCACCGGCTACTACCGGTACGACGCCGGCTACACCCCGACGCTGCCCGGCCTCGACCGGTACACCGGACGGCTGGTCCACCCGCAGCACTGGCCGGCCGACCTCGACCACACCGGCCGGCGGGTGGTGGTGGTCGGCAGCGGTGCCACGGCGGTGACCCTGGTCCCGGCGTTGGCCGAGCGGGCCGCCCACGTCACCATGCTGCAGCGCTCACCCGGCTACGTGGTCGCCCTGCCCTCGCGGGACGCCCTCGCCGACACGCTGCGGCGCTGGCTGCCCGCACGCGTCGGCCACCGGCTGGTCCGGGGCAGGAACGTGCTGTTCTCCACGGTCAGCTTCCAGCTCAGCCGACGCGCCCCCGGAGTGGCCCGGCGGCTGCTGCGCCGGGCCGTCCGCCGTCAGCTACCCGCCGGCTACCCCGTCGACAGGCACTTCGCGCCCCGTTACGACCCCTGGGACCAGCGGCTCTGCGTGGTCCCCGACGGTGACCTGTTCACCGCGATCGGCGCCGGCCGCGCCTCGGTGGTGACCGACCGGATCGACACCCTCACCGAAACCGGCATCCGCCTGGCCTCCGGCGCGCAACTGTCCGCCGACGTGGTGGTCACCGCCACCGGGCTGAACCTGCTCGCCCTGGGCGGCCTGACCCTGGCCGTCGACGGCACCGACGTCGACCTGGCCACGACGGTCGCGTACAAGGGCATGATGCTCTCCGGGGTGCCCAACTTCGCGCTGACCATCGGCTACACCAACGCCTCCTGGACCCTCAAGGCGGACCTGGTCGCCGGGTACGTCTGCCGCCTGCTGCGCCACCTCGACCGCACCGGCCAGCGGGTCGTCACGCCGCTGCCGCCACCCGACGGCGACCGGGTGCCGCTTATCGACCTGCGCTCCGGGTACGTGCTGCGCAGCGTCGACCAGCTGCCCCGCCAGGGTGCCCGCACCCCCTGGCGGCTGCACCAGAACTACCCCCGCGACCTGCTGCTGATGCGGCACGGTCGACTCGACGACGAGGGCGTCCGGTTCTCCGGTCCGGTCACCCCGACAGCGCCCGCAGCGAGGAGACCGATGCGTACCTTCGACTTCACCGGCGGCACCGCCGTGGTCACCGGTGCCGCCAGCGGCATCGGCGAGGCGTTGGCCCACGGTCTGGCCCGCCGCGGCAGCGACCTGGTGCTGCTGGACCGCGACGCCCAGCGGCTGGCCACGGTGCTGACCGCACTCCGGACCCGGTACCCCGACCAGCAGGTCACCGGCCACGTCGTCGACCTCGCCGACGCGACCCGCACCGCCGAGGTCGCCGAGCAGATCCGGGACCGGCACCCGCGGATCCGGCTGCTGGTGAACAACGCCGGCGTGGCCCTGGGCGGCCGGTTCGACCAGATCAGCCTGGACGAGTTCGGCTGGGTGATGGACGTCAACTTCCGGTCGGTGGTGCAGCTGACCCACGTCCTGCTGCCGGCGCTCAAGGCCGAGCCGGGCGCCCACCTGGTCTGCGTCTCCAGCCTCTTCGGCCTGATCGCCCCGGCCGGGCAGACCGCCTACGCGGCCAGCAAGTTCGCCGTCCGGGGCTTCACCGAGGCGCTGCGGCACGAACTGCGGGCTGACGGCGTCGGGGTCACCTCGGTGCACCCCGGCGGCATCCGGACCTCGATCGCGCGCAACGCCCGGATGGGCAGCGGGGTGCCCGCCGAGGACTTCGCCGCCGACCTGCGCCGCTTCGAGGGACTGCTCACCATCGACCCGGCCCGCGCCGCCGAGATCATCCTGACCGGGGTGCGTCGCCGCCGACCACGGGTGCTCATCGGCTGGTCGGCGAAGCTGCCCGACCTGCTGGGCCGGGTCGCGCCGGTGTCCTACGGCCGGTTCCTGGACGTCGGTCAGCGCCTGCTCACCCACGCCCTGGCCCGCCGGGCCGCCGCCCGGTCCGCCCCGACCCGCGCACCGGCACCGGATCCGGCCACCCCGCCGGGTTGACCCACGCCGCCGGGCCGTCCGTCGGGTCCGGTGTCGCCGCCCGCCGACGTCACGGCGGGTTGTCGCCGCGCTTCTCCTCCTGGGCCAGCACCGCCTCCCGGTGCTCGGGATCGTCCCGGGCCGCCAGCTCCGCGGTCAACCGCGGATCGTCGGCCAGTCGGGCCCCGTTGCGGTGCAGGAAACTCTCGAAACCCCCGGTGTACGGGCAGGCCAGGTCGCCGAGGGCGCGTTCCGGAACGTACCGGCAGCCGGCACAGTAGTCGCTGATCTCGTCGATGTACGCCCCGTCGACCGCGTACGGCCGGGTGTCGACGCGACCCAGGTCGGCGTAGTGGCTCATGCCGATTACCGTCGCGTTCATCACCCAGTCGGTGCCGTCGACGAACGACTGCCGGAACCACTCGACCAGCTCCGCCGGCCGCCAACCCCGCTGCAGCCCGTAGTTGCCCAACACCAGCAACCGCTGGGCGTGGTGGGCCCAGCCCCGGTCCCGTACCCCGGCGAGCACGTCGCCCAGGCACCGGGCCTCCACGGCGTCGGCGTCGAGGTCGCGGAACCAGTCCGGCAGCGGCTCGGTGGCGGGCAGCCACCGGCCACCCCGGAACGACGGCTCCACGTACCAGTACAGCTGCCAGAGGAACTCGCGCCAACCGAGCAGCTGCTGGATGAACGGCTCGACCGCCGAGCGTGGGGCCCACCCGTCGCGCCAGGCCTGTTCGGCTCGGCGTACCGCCGGCTCCGGATCGAGCAGCCCCAGGTTGAACGAGGAGGAGAGCACACTGTGCGCCAGGGTCGGGTCGTGGGCGCTCATCACCGCACCGAACCGGCCGTACTCGGCCAGCCGGTGCCGCAGGAAGTGCGTCAGCCGGGCCTCGGCCTCGGCATGGGTGACCGGATAGCGGCGGGGGGAGTCCCGGCCCACGAACCGGACCCCCTCGGCGGCCCACCGGTCGAGGTCACGACGCACCTGTGCGTCGATGTCGTCCTCCTCGACCGCCGGCGGCGGGGGCACGTCGAGCGGGTCACGGCGATCCGGGGTACGGGCCCGCGCACCACCCGCCGGCTCGGTCAACACCCCGTACCGACGCTTGTTCTCCCGGTAGAAGTCCCACATCCGCAGCGGCGCCCGCCGGCTGCGGTCGGCCCAGGCGGCGAAGTCCGCCTGGCTGGTCATGAAGCCACGCGGCGGCAGGACCGTCAGTCCGTCGACCGACCGGGCGAACGCCAGGGCGGCCCGGGAGTGCGGATGGCACACCTCGACCGCCCCGCCGAGCTGCCCGAGCGCCTCCCGGAAGGTGCCGGTGCGCAGCAGGACCGCCCGGTCACCCAGCTCGGCGGCCCGGTGGCGCAACGCGGAGAGGATCAGGTGCGCCTTCTGCCGGTGCATCGGCCGACGGCGGAACACCTCCCGTGCCTCGACGAGCAGCACCGGCTGACCGGGGTCGTCGAGGAAGTGCGGCCCGAGTTGGTCGGCGAGCAGCCACCGGTGAGGAGACATACGTCGATTCTGCCCAGTGCGCCACTGTCGCGCCGGCTGGCGGGCCCGGTGTCCGGAATATGGTCCGATCGGCTCCGCCTTACCGCCCGCCCCACGTGTCCCGGACCACGCCCGACCGGGGCGCGGTGACCGGCCGGGAGCCGGCGGTGATGATGGAGATCATGCCTGCCACCGTGCTCGACCGGATCCGCGCCGTCGAGGCGGCCCCTGCCCGGGCCGGGATGGTCTGGGCGGTGGCCCTCAGCGCGTACGCGGCGGCGGTGTTCCACCGCAGCTCGCTGGCGGTGACCGGGGTGGACGCCACCGACCGGTTCGGCATCAACGCCTCCGCGCTGGCCACCTTCTCCGTCGCCCAACTCGCGGTGTACGCCGTGATGCAGGTACCGGTCGGGGTACTGCTCGACCGGTACGGCTCCCGCCGGCTGCTGCTCGTCGGCGGTGCCCTGCTGGTCGCCGGCCAGCTCTGCTTCGCCCTCGCCACGGACGTGCCGCTGGCGGTGACCGGACGGGTCCTGGTCGGCTTCGGTGACGCGATGACGTTCATCAGCGTGCTGCGGCTGGTGGCCTCCTGGTTTCCCGGCCGGCGCAACCCGATGATGGTGCAGTTGACCGTGACCCTCGGTCAGTTCGGTGCGATTCTCGGCGCGGTGCCGTTGGTGACGCTGCTGCACGCCACCGGTTGGAGCACCGCGTTCCTGATCGCCGCCGCGGTGGGCGCGAGCGTCACGATGATGGTGGCCGTCGCGGTCCGGGACACCCCGCACCGGGAGACCGCCACCGTCGCGCCGCCCGGGTTGGCCGTCGTCCGCCAGCGACTGGCCGACGCCTGGGCGCAGCCGGGGACCCGGCTCGGCCTCTGGACGCACTTCGTCGTCCAGTTCCCCGGCACGGTCTTCGCGCTGCTCTGGGGCTACCCCTTCCTCGTACAGGGGCAGGGGTTCGCCCCCACCACCGCCGCCGCGACGCTGACCGTCATGACCGTCGTCGGGCTGCTGCTCGCGCCGGTCATCGCGCAGCTCTGCGCGCGGCACCCGTACCACCGCTCGTCGCTGGTCCTGGCCCTGGTCGGCGGCACCGCCCTGATGTGGACGGTGGTGCTCGCCTGGCCCGGTCGGGCACCGGGGTGGCTGCTGGTCGTGCTGGTGGTGGTGCTGGCGGTCAGCGGCCCCGGCTCGGCGATCGGCTTCGACTACGCCCGGACCTTCAACCCGGCGCACCGCCTCGGCAGCGCCACCGGCATCGTCAACGTCGGTGGCTTCGTCGCCTCGATCGTCCTGATCCTGGCGATCGGCTTCGTGCTCGACCTGACCACCCCCGCCGGTGCGGCGAACCCGGCGCTGTCGTCCTTCCGGTGGGCCTTCGCCGTGCAGTACCTGCTCTGGGCGCTCGGTGTGGTGCAGGTGCTGCGGTACCGCAGGGTCACCCGGCGGCAGCTCGCCGCCGGGTGACCCAGGCCGGTCGGTGAGCCGGCCGGGGTGATCGGCGGTAGGTTCGCCCTGGGAACCGGAACAGGGAGGCAACGTGAGTCAGCAGGTCCGGGGAGTCGTGTCGCGGAGCAAGGGTGCTCCGGTCGAGGTCACCACGATCGTGGTACCCGATCCGGGGCCGGGTGAGGCGGTGGTGCGGGTGCAGTCCTGCGGGGTCTGCCACACCGACCTGCACTACCGCGAGGGCGGCATCAACGACGACTACCCGTTCCTGCTCGGCCACGAGGCCGCCGGGACCGTGGAGCAGGTGGGCGAGGGCGTCACCGACGTGGCGCCGGGCGACTTCGTGGTGCTGAACTGGCGGGCCGTCTGCGGCACCTGCCGGGCCTGCCGGCGCGGCCGCCCCTGGTACTGCTTCGCCACCCACAATGCCACCCGGAAGATGACCCTCACCGACGGCACCGAGCTGACCCCGGCCCTGGGCATCGGCGCCTTCGCCGAGAAGACGCTGGTGCACGCCGGCCAGTGCACCAAGGTGGCGCCGGCGGCCCGACCGGCGGCGGTCGGCCTGCTCGGCTGCGGGGTGATGGCCGGGCTCGGCGCGGCGATGAACACCGGGCAGGTGACCCGGGGCGACTCGGTGGCCGTGATCGGCTGTGGTGGCGTCGGTGACGCGGCCGTCGCCGGCGCGGTCCTGGCCGGGGCGACGACGATCATCGCGGTGGACACCGACTCCCGCAAGCTCGACTGGGCCCGCAGGTTCGGTGCCACCCACACCGTCAACGCCTCCGAGGACGACCCGGTCGCGGCGATCCAGGCGGCCACCGGTGGCTTCGGCGCCGACGTGGTCATCGACGCCGTCGGTCGGCCGGAGACCTGGAAGCAGGCCTTCTACGCCCGTGACCTCGCCGGCACGGTCGTGCTGGTAGGCGTGCCGACCCCGGAGATGACCGTCGAGCTGCCGCTGCTCGACGTCTTCGGCCGCGGCGGGTCGCTCAAGTCCAGCTGGTACGGCGACTGCCTGCCCAGCCGGGACTTCCCGCTGTTGACCGAGCTGTACCTGCAGGGCCGCCTCGACCTCGACGCGTTCGTCACCGAGGAGATCGGGCTGGACCAGGTGGAGGAGGCGTTCACCCGGATGCACCACGGTGACGTCCTGCGCTCGGTGGTGGTGTTCTGATGGCGGCCCGTATCGACCACGCGGTCACCTCCGGCACGTTCTCCCTCGACGGGCAGACCTTCGACGTCGACAACAACGTGTGGGTGCTCGGCGACGACACCGAGTGCGTCGTCTTCGACGCCCCGCACGACGTCAACGCGATCCTGGCGGTGGTTGCCGGTCGGCGGGTCCGGGCCGTCCTGGCCACCCACGGTCACGACGACCACGTCCTGTTCGCCCCGGCCCTGGCCCGGGCCGTCGACGCGCCGGTGCTGCTGCACCCCGCCGACCGGGTGCTGTGGGACATGGTCCACCCCGACGTCCCACCCGCCGGTGAACTCGTCGACGACGAGACGATCGAGGTGGCCGGGACCAGCCTGCGGGTGCTGCACACGCCGGGGCACAGCCCGGGCGCGTGCAGCTTCCACGCGCCGGAGCTGGGGGTCGTCTTCACCGGCGACACGCTCTTCGCCGGCGGTCCGGGTGCCACCGGGCGCTCGTACAGCGACTTCGACACCATCATCGCCTCGATCCGGACCCGGCTGCTCACCCTGCCGCCGGAGACCGTGGTGCACACCGGGCACGGCGACAGCACCACCATCGGCGCCGAGGCACCCCAGCTGGAGCAGTGGCTGGCCCGGGGCCACTGACCGAGTCGGAGAACGGGGTGCGTCCGGCGGGTGCCGGGCGCACCCCGTTCGTTTCCCGGTCGGTCGTGGGCCGGGGACGGCGCGGGCGTCCGATCGCCGGGCGCACCTCGTTCGTTTCCCGGTCGGTCGTGGGCCGGGGACGGCGCGGGCGTCCGATCGCCGGGCGCACCTCGGCGTTTCCGGCCGCTCCCGGTCCGGGACGGTGCGGGCATCCGGTCCGCTCGTTGGGTTGTGACGGGTCGGGGGTGGCCCGTCCGATTCCCGGGCGTGACCCGGACCACAGCCCGCGCCGATAGCCGCATGTCCGGAATGACGGACACGGCGGGGTGGTTGGCATCCCCAAAGCGCCGACCAGCACACCCGCGTCGGCAGCCCCTGTCCCGAAGAGGCGCTCACCGTCGCAGCGCGTCGTAACGATCGAAAGGGCAACCATCGTGAAGTCCCCCTTCACCCGATGGCTCCCCGCCATCGCCAAGACCCCCTCCCGTCAGGCCACCCTCTCCGTCGTCGGGGTGGCCGTCATCGGCGGCCTGGCCTTCGGGCCCACCGCCGTCGCCGCACCGATCACCAGCACCCCGCACGCCGGCGCGGTGGCCGCCATCGACCTGGCCACCGGTAAGAGCCGAGCGGCCGACCCGGTCGAGTCCGGGCTGACCACCGGAGCCTGGCAGGCCGGCGGCGCCCGGACCGAGACGGCCAAGCCGACCCGGGACGAACTGATCCCGCACGGCGTCGAGGGCGCCCAGTCCCGCATCCCCCTGGACGACGCCCAGGTCTCCAACGCCCGGGCCATCATCGCGACCGCCAAGCAGACCGGCGTGGGGGAGCGTGGCGCGGTCATCGGCGTGGCCACCTCGCTACAGGAGTCGAAGCTCTACAACCTCGGCCACCTGGGCATGTACAACGACCACGACTCGCAGGGCCTGTTCCAGCAGCGTCCGTCGTCCGGTTGGGGCACGCCCGACCAGATCACCGACCCCGAGTACGCCGCCACCGCGTTCTTCGAGGCACTCAAGAACGTCGGCGGCTGGCAGGAGCTGCCGCTGACCGCCGCCGCCCAGACCGTCCAGGTCTCGGCCTACCCGTACGCCTACGCCCAATGGGAGCAGCAGGCAGCCGACATCGTCCACGAACTCTGGTAACCCCCATTTACCGGTAAGGAAGGGCCCCCTGTTATCGCTTTCTGATGCAAAAGGGGCCCTTCCTTACACGTGGGCGGGCGGGGGTCCGGGCGCGGTGTGCTCCAGGGCGTACCGGATGCCCGTGTACGGTGCCCCGACGTGGATCGCGGGTGTCGGGTAGATCTTGGACATTTACCGTTCAAATAGAACGGTAAATGTCCAAGATCTACCGCCTGGGTGCGGGTGGGTGATTGGGTCGCTCGTCGGCCCGTGGACAGTGCGGCCGTGAACGCAGCCGACCAGGCCTTATGTCCGCTTTGTCTCTTCGGGGGGTCTGAGGTGAACGCCTGTCCCTTGTTGGGGGCGAGTTGAGGCGCGTCCGGGGGTTTTGTCCGGTTCTCTGGGCGGGGTCGGGGTGGAATGGGTGCGGGCCGGGGGTCGTTACACCCTGCGTACGACCGAGTAGCTCGGCGGTTCGGCCTGCGGGCCGGGCCGGGTCGGGTGGCCTCCGGGAATGGTGGCGGGTGGTCGGTCGTTGCATCTGGACCCGGCGCGGTGAGCGGTGTTCTTCTCTGCTCCCGGCCGGCGAATTTCCCCTTGTTTTCTTGTTGGTGGGCGCCTCGTGGTGCTCGCATCCGCACCGGTGTTTTTTCCCCCTTGTGGTGTGGGTGTCGACCCCCAGGTTGGAGCTTTCTCATGACCACGATCATTCGTAGGAGTGTGTTGGGTATCGCGGGTCTGGCGGTTGCCGGTGGTCTGGCGGCGGGTCCGCTGAACCATCAGGACGCCACCCCGGTGACCTCGGGTCTGGCTCCGGTGGCCGCGGTGCAGGAGTCGAAGCCGGACACGGCGGCTCTGTTGCCGCATGGTGAGCCGTCGGGTCAGTCGCGTATCGAGTTGAACGACGAGCAGGTGACCAACACGAAGGAGATCATCGCGGCGACGAAGAAGGCCGGGATGGACGAGCGGGCCGCGGTGGTGGCGATCGCTACCAGTCTGCAGGAGTCGAAGTTGGAGAACCTGGGTCATCTGGGTGACCGTAACGATCATGACTCGCAGGGCTTGTTCCAGCAGCGTCCGTCCAGTGGTTGGGGGACGGTGGAGCAGATCACCGATCCGCAGTATGCGACCACGGCGTTCCTGAAGGGCCTGAAGCAGGTCGACGGCTGGGAGGACATGTCGTTGACCAGGGCCGCGCAGACGGTGCAGGTGTCGGCGTTCCCGGACCACTACGCGCAGTGGGAGAAGCAGGCCGCTGACCTGGTCGCCGAGCACTGGAACAGCTGACCCCCGCGATACAGGCTCAACGCCGACTGGCCGGTACCCCCCACCCGGGGGTACCGGCCAACGGCGTCCCCACACCCGGCAGCGTGACCTGCGCCGGGTTGATCCGAAAGCGGTCCGGGCACGTATCTCCTGGCGGGGGACCGCGAAAGGGGAAGGTCGTGTCGGACCACGAGATGTACCGACGTCCGGTGACGAGACCTGTCCCGGATGCCGACGAGCCCACGATCGAGATCGTGGGACTCGCACCGGCCACCGTGCCGACCACGGAGGAGTTCTGGCCGGATGTAGCGACCGGGGGCGCTCCGCCCACACCACCGCACCGGCCGGCCAACGGTCCGACGCGCGCCGACCGTGCGCCGGCCGACGACCCCGTCCGCGTCGCACCAGCCGACAACGCGCCGACCACCGCCGACGCCGCATCGGGCTGGGCTCCGGCCGACCCCGCGTCGGCCCCCGCCGCCGCGTCCGCTAGCGCCGAATCGGGCTGGGCCCCGGCTGACCCCGCGTCGGCCCCCGCCGACACCGCGTCGGTCTCGGCCTCCGCCGGCACCGCGCCGTCCATCTTCGACCCGGTGCCCGGTCGCGTCGAACCTGCCGCCGTGCCTGCCGAGGCGGCTCCGCGTCGCGTCGAGGCGGGCGCGCCACCGGCAGACGCCGGCCCGCGCCCTGTCGACGCCGGCCCGAGTCCGGACGAGGCTGCCGTCAAGCCCGCCGACGCGGCCCCGCACAGTGTCGAGTCCGCCGCCGTGCCGGCCGATCCCGCCCCGGGTTGGGTGGCCGGCGCCCTGGGCCGGGTCGACGGCGGCTACCAGCACGACCCGTGGGAGCCGTTGGTCGGCGACGTCGGGCCGGGACCCGACGACCACCGTCTCGGCATGTCGCCCTGGCCGCCGGTCGGACCACCGGACGACGGGCTGCTGATCGACGTCGACGGCACGCCGGCGGACGGTTCGCCGCCGCCCCGGCGCCGCTGGTCGCGAGGTACCAGGTGGTTGACCGCCGCTGTCGTGGTGGTGCTCGCCCTCGGCGCCGCCGCCGTGGCCGCCACGCTCGCCGCCCCCAATCCGCTGGGGGTGGCGTTCTCCGGGGACGGTGACGGTCGACCACCCACGGGTGAGACCGCCGTGCCGGCGGAGCCGGCTCCCGACGGTGCGTTGACCGCGGCGCTGGACGGTCGGCGTGCGGCCACCTTCGAGCTCCTCGACGGACTCACCACCCTGGCGCTGCGCGCCGACGACCTCGGTGACGACCTGTACCGGATCGGTGCCCCGGCCGGCGGTGTCAGACCGGAACCGCAGCTGCGCGGGGACAAGGTCCGGCTGTACGTCGAGCAGACCGGTCGACCCGGCCCCGGAGTCGTCGACGTGGTGCTGAACTCGCGGGTCACCTGGCAGTTGAAGATCGTGGGCGGGGTCGACGAGCAGGTGCTCGACCTGAGCCGGGGCCGGCTGGCCGGGGTGGAGCTGATCGGCGGAGCGACCCGGGTCGACCTACGGTTGCCGCAGGTCACCGGCACCCTGTCGGTGCGGATGTCCGGCGGCCTGAACGAGCTGCTGATCCGGTCGGCCGGGGACCCTCCGGCGCGGGTCCGGGCCGCTTCCGGCGCCGGCACGATCCGGGTGTACGACCAGCGGCAGGCCGGCATCGCCGCCGGGCAGGTGGTCGACAGCCCGCAGTGGGACAACGCCACCGACCGCATCTGGGTGGACCTGGTCGCCGGGGCCAACCTGGTGACCGTCGGGCGCAGCTGAGCGTAGAGTCAGCTCGGTGGAGCGTACCGAAACGATGCCGGCGCTGACCCGGCCAGCCGGCACGGCCGCGACCGATCCGGGCAGCGTCCTGTTGCCCGGCCACGACGTGCCGCTGGGGCGTTGGACCACGGTGCGCCGGCTGCTACCGCAGCGGCAGCGCCGGATGGTCGGCGCGTGGTGCTTCGTGGACCACTTCGGCCCGGACGACGTCGCCGAACGGCCGGGGATGACCGTACCGCCGCACCCGCACACCGGGCTGCAGACCGTCACCTGGCTGCTGGACGGGGAGATCATCCACCGGGACAGCCTCGGCAACGTCCAGCCCATCCGGCCCGGCCAGCTCAACGTGATGACCTCCGGGTACGGCATCGCCCACTCCGAACGCTCGCCCGCGACGCGCCCACCGGTCATGCATGGCGTGCAGCTCTGGGTGGCCCTACCCGACCCGGCGCGGGCCGGCGCGGCCGACTTCGCCCACCACGCCGACCTGCCGACCTGGCAGGGCGGTGACCTGGTCGGTACGGTCCTGGTCGGCGAGTTGGGCGACGCCCGGTCCCCGGCCGTGGTGCACACGCCGCTGGTCGGGGTGGACCTCGCTGTCGGCGGCCCCCGACCGGCCACCGTGCCGCTGCGCCACGACTTCGAGTACGGACTGCTTGCCATGTCCGGCTCCGCCGAGGTCGACGGGATGACGCTGGAGGTCGGCGTGCTGCTCTACCTGGGGGCCGGTCGGACGGAGTTGACCCTGCGGGCCGAGCCCGGCAGCCGGTTGCTGCTGCTGGGCGGCGTCCCGTTCGAGGAGCCGTTGGTGATGTGGTGGAACTTCGTCGGCCGCTCCCACGAGGAGGTCGCCGCCGCCCGGCAGGACTGGGCGGCCGGCAGCGACCGGTTCGGTGCCGTGGCCGACGATCCGGCGCCGCCCCTGCCCGCCCCGGCACTGCCCACCACCCGGCTGAAGGTGCGGGACCGGCACGGCGGCACCCGCGGTTGAGCCGGCGTCGGCCCGCTCCGCACGTACCCGCCAAGGTGATCAAGAACGTGCGATGGGCCACAGTTCTGCTGAAAATCATCCGTTAGGACGATGGCGCACGTATGCTTACGGCGGCAGTGATGCCCGCCCGGTTCGGGCGTACATCCGCCTCGCGGCCGTGACCCGGTTCGGGTCCGGCTGGCGGAGTCAGGTTCTGTGGTGCCCCGGTCGCGGTTCGCGGTCCGGGGCACCGCCTGTTTCGGCCCGGTGGGCTTTCGGCCCGCTCTGTTCCGGCCCGGTGGGCTTTCGGCCCGGTCGAGGCCCGGGCGCCGCGCCCCGTTTCCCCGCCGCAGCCGCGGGTACCCGTGCCGCCCCGACGAGCCGAGGGAGTACGGGCATGGACTACGACACCTTCATCGACCAGGTGGCCCGGCGTGCCCGCACGTCCGGCGAGCGGGCGGTCGAGTTGACCCGGGCAACCCTGGAGACCCTCGCCGAGCGGCTCACCGGCGGCGAGGTGCTGGACCTGGCCGCGCAGTTGCCCAAGCCACTGCGGTTGGTCCTCAGGCCGAGCCCGGGCACCGAGGCCGCCGACAGGTTCGGTGCGGCCGAGTTCGTGGCCCGGGTGAGCCTGCGGGCCGGGCTCGACGAGTCCGCCGCCCGGTACGCCGTCCAGGCCGTCTTCACCACCCTGCGGGAGGCGATCTCCGGCGGTGAGTTCGACGACGTGGTGACCCAGCTGCCGCGCGACTACCGGGAAATCGTCGAGCCGGCGTTGGCCCCCGGTACCGCCCTGCGCCGGGCCTGACCGGCGCGGCCGACCGGCAGGCCCGCAGGCGAGTGGTGTCGACCGGGGAGATCACCCAGCGTGACGAAATTGGGGACGACAGGCTTCGCCGGCGGCGCGCGCGGGCGGGTTGGGCCGTTGGACTTGGTAAGCCGGCCCGGCTGGCCTAATCTTTGTCGCACGAGGGGAGTACTTCCCACGAACCATACCGGTCAGTACGGTGCACTGGCGTGCACCTCGGGTGGTTGCCCAGCGAATGCTGGGTGAAGGAGACCTCGAACATGGAATGGTGTTCGAGGAGACCTCATGCCCGAAATCTCTTATCTGTCCGCCGGTGAGCTGACGTCGGTCGGTACCCCCACCCTGTGGGCCGTCACCATCGCCGGCGTGATCGCCCTGCTGTGCCTGGACTTCCTGGTCACCCGGCGCCCGCACGAGGTGTCGATGCGGGAGGCCCTCGGCTGGTCGACGTTCTACATCGCGCTGCCGTTGGCCTTCGGCGCCTGGGTCTGGTACGAGTTCGGCTCGCAGCAGGGTGTGGAGTATCTCACCGGCTACCTGGTGGAGAAGTCACTCTCCGTCGACAACCTTTTCGTCTTCATGCTGCTGCTGGCCGCCTTCGCGGTGCCGGCCGCGCTCGCCCAGCGGGTGCTGCTCTTCGGCATCACCGGGGCGCTGGTGCTGCGCGCGATCTTCATCGCCCTCGGCGCCGCCGCCCTGCAGACGCTCGACTTCGCCTTCCTGCTCTTCTCGATCATCCTGATCCTCACCGCGGTCAAGCTGCTGCGCGACGCCCTCTCCGGGCACGAGCAGGAAGTCGACATCTCGAAGATGCGCTCGGTCCGGTTGCTGCGCCGGATCATGCCGGTCACCAACGAGTACCACGGCACCCGGATGATCGTGAAGCTCGGCGGCCGGCGGACGCTGACCCCCCTGGCGCTGGTCGTGGTCGCGGTCTTCGCCACCGACATCGTCTTCGCCGTCGACTCGGTGCCCGCCGTCTACGGCATCACCGAGGATCCGTACCTGGTCTTCGCGACCAACGCCTTCGCGCTGCTCGGACTGCGGGCGCTCTACTTCGTCCTGCACGCCGCGCTGAGCCGGTTGGTGCACCTCAGCTACGGCCTGGCGGTCATCCTGGCGTTCATCGGCATCAAGCTGGGCCTGCACTGGGCGCACGGGATCTGGCCCGGGCTGCCGGAGATCCCCACCCTGGTCTCGCTCGGGGTCATCGTCGGGGTGCTGACCATCGTCACCATCACCAGCCTGCGGGCCACCCGCAACGCCGAGCCCGGCCCGACGGAGGTCATCAAGGAGCGGCTCTGAGCCGGCCGCGACGACCAGGCCCCCGCGCGCGGATCGACTCCGCGCCGGGGGCCTCGCCACGTCCGGAGCGGGCCCGGTCGGTCGCCGGTCGGTCCGTCGGGTGAGGTTTGTCCGGCGGGTCGGCGGGAACGGCACCAGGTATGACGAAACCTCGTGTGGTGATCGTGGGGGCCGGTTTCGCCGGATACCACGCGGCGAAGACCCTCAGCCGGCTGGCCCGCGACCGGGCCGAGATCGTGCTGCTGAACTCGACCGACTACTTCCTCTACCTGCCGTTGCTGCCCGAGGTGGCCGCCGGGGTGGTGGAACCGAGTCGGGTCTCGGTGCCGTTGAGCGGGACCCTCGACGGGGTGCGCGTGGTCGTCGGTGAGGCCGACCGGGTCGACCTGCAGAACCGCTGGGTCGGGTTCACCCAGCCCGAGGGCGACCGGGGCCGGCTGGCGTACGACCGGTTGGTGCTCGCCATCGGCAGCGTGAACAAGCTGCTGCCCATCCCGGGGGTCACCGAGTACGCCCACGGCTTCCGGGGCCTGCCCGAGGCGCTGTACCTGCACGACCACGTGGTCCGGCAGATCGAGCTGGCCGAGCAGGCGCAGGATCCGGCCGAGCAGCAGGCCCGGGCGACGTTCGTGGTGGTCGGCGCGGGTTACACCGGTACCGAGGTGGCCGCCCACGGTCAGTTGTTCACCGACCAGTTGGCCGCCCAACGACCCCGGCTGTCGATCCGCCCCCGGTGGATGCTGCTGGATGTGGCCCCCCGGGTCCTGCCGGAGCTGGACCGGCGGATGTCGGACACCGCCGACCGGGTGCTGCGGCGTCGGGGCGTCGACGTGCGGATGGGCACCTCGGTCGCCGAGGCCACCGCCGACGGCGTGCGGCTGACCGACGGCGGGTACGTCTCGACCTGCTCGCTGGTCTGGTGCGTCGGGGTACGCCCCGATCCGTTCGTCGCCGACCTGGGACTGCGTACCGAGCGGGGCCGGCTCGTCGTCGACGAGTACCTCAACGTCCCCGGGTTCCCGGAGGTCTACGCCTGCGGGGACGCCGCCGCGGTGCCCGACCTGACCCGCCCCGGCGAGATCTGCACGATGACCGCCCAGCACGCCCAGCGGCAGGGCAAGCTCGTGGCGCACAACATCGCCGCCTCCTACGGGCAGGGGCGACGTCGGCCGTACAAGCACCACGACCTGGGCTGGGTGGTCGATCTGGGTGGCCGGGACGCGGCGGCGAACCCGTTGAAGATCTCCCTGTCCGGGCTGCCCGCCAAGGCCGTCACCCGGGGCTACCACCTGCTGGCGATGCCCGGCAACCGGGCCCGGATCGGCGCCGACTGGGTGCTCGACGCGGCCCTGCCCCGGCCGGCGGTGCAACTCGGTCTGGTGCCGGCCAACGCCGTACCGCTGGAGAGTTCCTCACCCGAGGTGCCCGCCCGTCGCCGCTGAGTCGTCGCCGACCGGCCCGGACGCGGGCTTCCCGGTGCGCCCGGACCTGCCAACGGGCTTCCCGGTGCGGCCGGACCGCAGCCAGGGCCGGGCCGGGGCGAACTCGCGGAGCAGGATCTGGACGATCCCGGCGGCCGGGATGGCCAGCAGCGCGCCGAGTACCCCGGCCAGATCGGCGGCCAGGAAGACGCTCACCAGCACGGTCAGCGGGTTCAGCCGGACCGCCCGGGACATGATCACCGGTTGCAGCAGGTGGTTCTCCACCTGTTGGTAGACCACGAAGAAGACCAGCACCACGATGCCGGCGGTGGGCGAGTGGACGAACCCGGCGCCCGCCGCGATCAGGGCGCCGAGGGTCGCCCCGACCAGCGGGATGAGGTCGGCGATCGCCACCAGCAGCGCGATCACCGCGGCGAACGGCACCCCCATCAGGACCAGGACGACAAAGGTCAGCCCGCCGCAGATCACGCTGATCAGCAGGTTGCCGGTGAGGTAGCCGGTCACGGTACGCGAGACCGCTCGCCCGACCCGTCGTAGCCGCTCACCCGGGCCGGGGCCGACCAGGTCGAGGGTGCAGCGGATCAGCCGCGGCGCCTCCAACACCATCAGGTACGCCAGCACCGTCACGCTGATCATGGCGATCACCGTCTCCGCCGCGCCGCGCAGCAGGTCCAGGGCGGGTCGGCGCAGTTGGTCGGCGTACTGGTCGATCTGGCCGGAGTGGGTGGCCACGTACCGGCTCAGATTCAGCCGGTCCAGCACCGCCCCGACCGGGCCCTGCCCCTCGCGAGCCTGGGCGAGCAGCGTCGGGGCCCGGTCGACGGCATGGGTGATCTCGTCCAACAGCGGCACGACGATCACCGCTGCCAGCGCGGTGAACACGGTGAAGGTGGCCACGAAGACCAGCAGCGTCGCCAGCGCGCGGCGTCGGACGAGTCGGCGCTCCAGGCGGTCGACCAGCGGTTTGAGGGCGGTCGCGAAGAACGCGGCGAGCACCAGCCAGCCCAGCACCCGTCGGGTGATCCAGAGCAGCGCCAGGCTGAGCAGGGTGGCCAGCACCAGCCCGATGACGATCATCGCCCGGTGGGCGGTGCGTCGACCGTCGGTCTCGCTCATCCCGCGCGGCTACCCGGGCGGGCCGACCGGAAACCCGGATCGGGCCGGGGCGCTCAGCCGACCGCGCGGTCCCCGTCGGTGATGCCGTGGTGTGTCACGTCGCTGTGCTGCACGGCCAGCAGCTCGGCCAGACCGGTGCGGTCCAGCAGTTGCTGGAGCTGCGGGCTCATCCCGGTCAGCCGGATCGCGCCGGAGCCGCCACGGTGCATCACCAGGAAGGCACTCAACCCGGAGGAATCGCAGAGAGTGACCCCGGTCAGGTCGACCAGCAGCTCCTGGTGACCCTCCCGGCGCAGCTCGGCACCGACGGCGATGAGCTCCGGCGCGGTGTCGAAATCCAGCTCTCCGGCCAGCCGCAGCCGGGCGCGCCCGGCGTCCAGCCGGGTCACCTCGATGGACAGCAGTTGCGGCGGCATGCCCCCAGTCTGGCAGCCGTTCGCGACGGGGGCACCCCGAGGGGGTGCCTACGCGGAGGCAGCCGGTGGTGACGGTGCCCGGCCGGCCGTCGGCGACCGGTACCCGCCGGAGGCGGCCAGGGGGCGGGCGAGTAGGCCGGTGACGCCGGTCATGTCCAGGATCGTGGTCAGGAACCGGGGCGTGGAACGCAGCTGGATGGCGGTGCCACCCTGCTGGCCCTCCCGCCAGGCGTGCACGATCACCGACAGGCCGGTGCTGTCGATGAAGAGCAGCTCGCCGAAGTCCAGCACGATGGCGGGTGGGTGGTCGACGAGCATCCGGTCGATCTCGACCCGCAGCGGCCCGGCCGTGGCGAACGCGAGGTCGCCGCTGACCCGGATCAGGGGTGCGTTCGGATCCGTCCGGTCGACAACGAGACCCAGGGGTGTCGCCTCCGGCTTCCGCCCAGGGAGTACCAAGATCACGCCTTTCCGCGGGGGTGGCTGCCGGAATCGTAACAATCACGCGGTGGATCCGCAGATTATGACCGGGACGGCGTACCCGGGTGGCGGTGTCGGCAGACCGGCGTAGGGTGACGAGGAAGGACTGGATCACACCCGCCGCCGGCGGGGTGCGGGGTGTCGACAAGGAGTGAGGCTCAAGCTGGTGGCTGGCGCCGACGTTCGGGGTGGAGTTCCCGGCGACGGACGGAGTACCCCGCCGAGCGCCGCACGGGCCTCGGCGAGGCCCGTCGACGCCGGGATCCGCTCTGCGTTGGCCCCCCTGGCACCCGACCGCAGTCACGCCGCGCCCGACTGGTCCGAGGTCGTCGAGCACTTCCGCGAGGGCCTGATCGTCTGCGACGCCGAGGGTGTGGTGCGTCACCTCAGCCCGGTAGCCGAGCGACTGCTTCCCGAGGTCGTCGTCGGTGCGCCGCTCACCGCGGCGGGCCTGGACGGGCTGGCCCCGGACTCGACCACCGGCGACGTCACCCACCACGGTCGTCGGCTGCGGGTCCGCCGGGTCGCGCTGTCCGCCGCCCGCTGCTGCTGGTACGTCGAGGACGTGACCGAGAGCGTCAGCCGGGCCGACGCGTTGCTGGCCGAGCGGGCCCGGTCGGCCTTCCTGGCGGTGGTGGGGGAGAAGCTCGGCAACCCGTTGCATCCGGACCGGGCGGCGGCGGCGGTGGTCCGCCTCGCCGTGCCCACCCTGGCCGAGGTCGCCGTGTTGGTGCTCGCCCCACGTTCCGGCCGGAGCCGTTGGTGGCGGGCCTCGCGGGTCGACGACGAGGCGCCGGCGGTCGACACCGGGGTACTGACCGTCGTCGACCTGCCGCCGGCGATCGCGGCCGGCCTCGCCGGCACCGAGCCGCACTCGGTGGACTGGCTCGTCGAGCAGGCCGTGGAGGCGGGTTGGCTGCCGGGCCTGAGCGCGGCGCAGACCAGCGCCCGGGTGGTGTCGCTGCCCGGCCGGGAGGCCCCGGCGGGAGTGCTGCTGGTGGCCCGACGCGCGAGCCGGTGGTACGACGACGCCGACCTGGAGTTGGTGCGGGCCTTCGCCGCCCGCGCCGGCGCGACCCTGACCACCGCGGTGCTCTACCGCGAGCAGGCCGAGGTGGCCGACACCCTGCAGGCCAGCCTGGTGCCGGTGGAGCCGGCGGAGACAAGCGGCGTGCAGTGGGGAACGGCCTACCGACCGGCCCAGGCGGGCCTGCGGATCGGCGGCGACTTCTACGGCTCGCACCGGCTGGCCGACGGCGGTTCGGTGTTCTTCCTCGGTGACGTCTCCGGCAAGGGGGTGGAGGCGGCGGTCTTCACCGGTCAGCTGCGGCAGTGCCTCCAGGCCCTGCACCGGGTCGAGTCCCAGCCGGCGCGGCTGCTGGGTCTGCTCAACGACGCGTTGCTGGAGACCACCCAGGCGCACGGTCAGGGCCGGTTCGCCACCATGATCCTCGGGGTGGCCCGGCCGCAGCGCGACGGCAGCCTGATCCTGACCATGGCCGGTGGAGGCCATCTGCCGCCCCTGGTGCTGCGCAACGCGGGCGCCGTCGAGGTCGTGAAGCTCAGCGGGATGCTGATCGGTGTGGTGCCCGATCCCCGCCTCGGCGAGGTGACGGTCCGGCTGGCCCCCGGCGAGACCTGCCTGCTCTACAGCGACGGGGTGACCGAGGCGCGGGGCGGTCGCCGTGGCGACGAGCAGTTCGGCACCGACCGGCTGCTCAACGCGCTCCTGGGGTGTCAACGGATGCCGGCGCCGGCACTGGCTGAGCGGCTCGAGCAGGTGACCTGCGACTGGCTCGCCCAGGGCGACCACGACGACATCGCGGTGCTTGCCCTGCGCGCGGTCGGGCCGACCTCCCGACCGGCCCGTCATCTGCACGCCGTGCCCACCGCCGGGCCCCACCCCGAGGCGAGGGGGCGCTGAGCATGGTCGCCCCCGTGACCCACGCCGGCCCGGCCGCGGCCTACCCGGAATACCTGGACTGTCTCGCCGAGGCCGACGAGTACGCCGCGACCGACGTGGCGCTGGCCCTGCTGGAGTCCGGGGTGCCCGCCGAGCGGGTGTTGCTTGACCTGGTGGCACCGGCACAGGTCGAGGTGGGCGAGCGGTGGGCCCGCAACCAGTGGAGCGTCGCCGAGGAGCACGCCGCCACCCACATCAGCGAGCGGGTGGTCGCCGCCGTGGTGGCGTACGCCGATCCCCGGCCGACCCGGGAACGGATCGTGGTGGCGTGCATGGACGGGGAGTGGCACGCGCTGCCGCCCCGGCTGGTCGCCGAGGTGCTGCGGCTGCGGGGGTGGCAGGTCACCTTCCTGGGTGCCAGCGTCCCGGCCGCGCACCTGGTGTCGTACCTGCACCGCCACGACGCACACGCGGTCGCGCTGGCCTGCGCGTTGCCGATGCGGCTGCCGTACGCCCACCGCATGATCGAGGCGTGCCGCCGCTCGGACGTGCCGGTGGTGGTCGGCGGTCGGGGGTTCGGCGTGGACGGCCGCTGGGCCGGCCGGCTCGGGGTGAACTGGGCCCCGGACGCCCCTGCCGCCGCCGAACTGGTGGCCGACGAGCGGGCGTTACGTCGGATGCTCACCGCCGAGCTGCCCCACCTTGCCGACGACGAGTACGCCAGCCTGGTCAGACGCCGGGGTGAGTTGATCGACAGCGGGTTGGCCGACCTGTACGAGCGGGCGCCGCGGACCCGGGACTACAGCCCCACCCAGCTCGACTCCACCGTCAGCGACCTCGGTTACATCGTGGACTTCCTGGCCGCGGCGGTCTATGTGGACGACGGGTCGCTGTTCACCGATTTCATCGACTGGCTGCTGGTGATCCTGACCAGCCGGGGCGTGCCACCCGCGGCGCTGGGGCTCACCGTGGATCATTATGGACAACAGTTGCGGGACTTCCCGCGGGCCGCGGGTTATCTCGGTGCCGCGGCGGCGCGGGTGCCCGGCGGGCTCGACGCGCGGCGTCGCTGACGCCCGGCCGGTCGGGTTGGCGCGGCGGCCTGCTTATACTTGCTCCACTGCAAGCATCAGCCTGTGGTGGAGTGAAGGGGACCACGTTGACGTTCACCGTCACGTACGCGCCCTGGGCGCCCGGCGCGATGCGGCTGCGCCTGGGCGGCGAACTTGACCTGAGCACGGTCGGCCAACTCCACACCGTACTTGACCGGCTGCTCGACGACGGGGCGCGTCACTTCCTCGTGGACCTCACCGACCTGGTCTTCTGTGACTCCACCGGGATGGCGGCCTTCGTCCGGGGGGACAACCGGGCGGAGCGCGACGGGGGCTGGTTGCGGCTGACCGGTGCCTCCGGCCGGGTGGAACGGGTCCTGCGGGTGACCGGCCTGTGGGAGGTCCTGCGGTACGACCCGGAGCGGGTCGACCCGATGTCACAGGCCGCTTCCTGATGGGCTACATTTCCCCGCCAGCGTGGTGACCGTCCGGTCCCCGTTTCCGCCGAGATGAGGCAGGTAGTCATGGGCGTAGGTACCCCGAGCCCGGTTCGCATCCTGGTGGTGGACGACGACCCCGGCGACGTTCTGATGATCGAGGAGGCCCTCGCCGACTCCGACGTCGACAAGGTCATCGACGTGGTCAGCGACGGGCAGGAGGCGATGGAGTTCCTGCGTCGCGAGGGCCGGCACAGCGGTGCCGCCCGGCCGGACGTCATCCTGCTCGACCTCAACATGCCCCGGATGGACGGGCGGCAGGTGCTCGGCGAGGTGAAGCAGGACGAGGACCTGCGGACCATTCCGATCGTCGTGCTCACCACCTCCAACGCCGACACCGACATCGTCGGCAGTTACACCCTGCAGGCCAACGCGTACGTCACCAAGCCGATCGACCTTGACGACTTCAACGACGTGGTGCGGCGTATCGACGAGTTCTTCGGCCGGGTCGTGGTGCTGCCCAAGCGCGTCTGATCCGGGGTTCGTGCCGGTTCGTCCCCGGCCCCCGCTCGAATGCTGAGCATTTTTCCCGAACGCCCCCGGCTCCGGCGGCGGTGCGTCGAGGATCGGCAGGTGGGGGAAGAGACACCAGCTGCCTGGGGGGCGACAGAATGAGGTTCTCCGTCGTTGCGAACGGCTACGACCAGGGTCAGGTGGATTCCTGTCTGACCGAGCTGAGCGTGGGGTTGACCCGGCTGGCGGCGCGGGCCGAGGGCGTCGTACCCGGCCGGGACGCCGACCAGATCCGACAGGAGGCGGTCCGGCTCCGTACCCTGGTGGATCGGCGGGTGGCGGCGGCCGGCCGGCCCGGTCGGGAGCCGGCGGACCTGGAGCGCCGGGCCGCCGAGGTCTTCGCCCAGGCCCGCATCGAGCTGGACGCGGCCCGCGAGGAGGCCCGCCAGCTACGGGAACGGGCGTACGCCGAGGCGGTACGGGCCCGCCGCGAGTTCGAGGCGGCCCTACAGGCCCGGCGTCGACGTGCCGACCAGGTGGACGAACTCCTCAGCGACGTGACGGTGGAGGCGGTGCCGGTCGACCAGCCCACCGCTGCGGCCGGTGGCGTGCCGGCCACCCGGGCCGCCGCAGGCGCGGTGGAACCGCCGCCCGGACCACAGGACGCCCGGGTGCGGTGACCGGCCGGCCGGGTCAGGTAAGCGCGCTGACCACCGTGGTGGCCCGCTGCTCGTGCTGGGCGTAGGCGTCCGGGTAGGCCGAGATCTGGACGGCCTGGGCCGCCCCGGTGATGCTCAGGTTCTCCCAGCCGGGAACCTCGCGCAGCGCCTCGTAGAACAGCCGGGCGGCGTGCGCCGGCTGCATCAGCTCGCGGACGGTGCCCCAGCCGCTGCTGGGCCGCTGCTGGAAGAGGCCCACCGAGTCGTGGTCCGAGCCGCTGCCCTGGTTGGTGTAGCTGTGTGACTCGGGGAGTACGTCGCTGGCCAGGTTGTGCAGATTGCTCTCCTGCATGGCGGTGGCCACCGCCACGACCATCGCCCGGCGCGGCATCTTCAGGTCGGCGCCGACGTCGACGATCACCTTGGCGTTGTCCATCTGCCGCTGGGACAGTCCGGCGACCGGGCGGGGACGCGGCGGCGTGGTCGGCTTCGGCTTCGGGGTCGCCTTGGGCTTCGGCTTCGCGGCCGGTTTCGTCGGGCTCGGCACCGTGGAGACGGTCGGGCTGGGGGAGAGGGGCGGGCTGGGTGAGAGCGGGTCGGGCAGGGCGCTGCGTTCCAGGTCCCGCGAGGCGCGTCGGTCGGCCTCGGCGGCCCGGTCGACGAGCGCCTCGCGGACCGCCCGGTCGGTGCCCTCGGCGTCGGGCCGGCTGACCGCGAAGGCGGTGACGCCGAGGCAGCAGCACACACCGGTGGCGAGGGCGACCCGGAACGGGGCCGAGGTGACCAGCGCGGCACCGCGCCAGCGGCGTGCCGGCGTACGATGCCGGCCGATCGTCCTTTCGGTGGATAAGCTTTCGGTCGAATGGTCAGTGGACCGCGACCCGGCCTGGTTCTGCTCGAAGGGATCAATGGGGTGCACCCGCCGAGGCTAGAAAGCCTGGCACCGATTGCCATCGGCCAGGTTGGTGGCATGCGCCACAATTTGGCCGGATCTCGTGCTCGATTGCCGGCAGATGGCCGCAAAACGGATCTCAATCCGATGTCACCTATGTCGGATAAACCCGAATTGCAGGGATCAACGCCGCGAAAGGCCGGTATGGGGTGGCGGCTCCACGGGTGTCCGGCGGACTCCACCGTTCGGAGGAGGACGACCGGTCCGGACGGGCCCCCAGGAGCCCGTCGGTCGGGAGCGGCTCAGCGGCGTCCGTTCTCGGCCCGGGAAACCCTGAGCCGGTGCCGGCTGCCGTCGGCACTGGAGAACGGCCAGAGCCGGTCGGCGTGTTCCACCAATTCGGCCAGCTGCTGCGGGCTCAACCCGGTCGAGGCGATGGTGGCGTGCACGTCGGCCCGGTACCGGCCGTCGTCGTCGCGGCCGAGCCGCGCCTCGGCCCGTACCTGGACGGTGTGGGCCTCGTCGGTGATCCCGCCGGCCGCCTCCACCGCCGCGTGGTGCAGGCAGGAGGCGAAGGCGGCGGCCAGTAGTTGCTCCGGGGTCAGCCCGGTGCAGTGCGGCGCCAACGGGGACGCCAGCGCGGTCGACAGTTCGCCGTCGTCGGTGCGTACGTGCCCGCCCTCGGCGGTGGCGGTGGCGGTGTGCAACCAGGAACTCGGCTCCGGCATCGCGCTCCTCCCGTCCCTCCCGCGCCGGCTACCCGCCCCCCACCTGCTGAAACTCCGCAGGAGGGGCTGGTCAGTGCTGGTGCGTCGGGTCGGTGAGCACGGCCGCCTGGGTGGCCTCGGTGGCGGCCCGTTCGGTCCACGGCGACATCCGCGGCGCCGGTGGTGTCAGCTGCAGCATCGGCACGTACACCCGGGCGTCGACCGCCTCGGCCAGCAGCAACGCGGCCATCAGGCTGGTCGGTCGGGTGGCCGGATCGTCGGCCAGGCAGTCCTGGCACAGCGCGGCCACCTCCGGCGGCAGCCCGGCGATCTCCGGCAGCGGCTCCGGTGGGTGCCGGCGGCGCTCGCCGATCAACTGGGTGGCGGTGGCGGCAGCGTACGGCAGCCGTCCGGTGAGGCTGTAGTAGAGCAGCACCCCCACGCCGTACATGTCGGCGGCCGGGGTGACCGGGCACCTGTCGAACTGCTCCGGGGCGAGGTAGGCCGGAGTGCCCACGACCATCCCCTCCGGGCTGGCGTCGGGTTTGCCGACGGCGGTGGCGATGCCGAAGTCGAGCACCTTCACCCCGGCCGGGGTGAGCATCACGTTGGCCGGCTTGACGTCGCGGTGCACGATGCCGTGCGCGTGCGCGGCGGCCAGCGCCGCGCACACCTCGGCGCAGACCCGTACCGCGATCCGCCAGTCCAGCGGCCCGGCACGCAGGTGCGCGGCGAGCGTCTCACCCTCGGCCAGTTCCATGACGATGTACGGCACGGTGCGCCCGCCCAGCGTCGAGGACATCCCGAAGTCGTGCACGCTGGCCACGTTGGGGTGGACCAACCGGGCCGCCGAGCGCGCCTCGGTGCGGATCTGCTCCACCTGCCGGCCGTCGTCGGCCCTGGCCGGCGACATCAGCTTCACCGCGACCGGTCGGTCCAGCACGGTGTCGTGGGCCTGCCACACCTCCGACATGCCACCGATGCCGATGCGCTGATCGAGGCGGTACCGCCCGTCCAGCGTCCTCATCGACGTTCCTCCTCGTCCCGTTACCGCGTCGAGGGGCGACCCGGTACCACCGGACGCGGTACCCGGGCCGCCAGCAGGGCAAACCGCCCCCAGCCGGTACCGCACAGCTGGTACACAGGAAGAGCAGAGGTCCGACACAGTCACTTCGCCCACGATGAGGCACATGGTCATGAACTGGCAGGTCGAGCAGGGCCGGATCGAGTTGAGCCGCCCGGACGGTACGCCGGTGCGGGTGTTGGTGGTCGACGACGAGTCGACCCTGACCGACCTGCTGTCGATGGCGTTGCGCTACGAGGGCTGGCAGGTGCGCAGCGCGGGTGACGGCACGACGGCGTTGAGCGCCGCCCGCCAGTTCCAGCCCGACGTGGTGGTGCTCGACGTGATGCTGCCCGACCTGGACGGCTTCCAGGTGCTGCGCCGGCTGCGGGCACAGACCCCGACGGTGCCGGTGCTCTTCCTGACCGCCCGCGACGCGGTGGAGGAACGCATCGCCGGGCTGACCGTCGGAGGCGACGACTACGTCACCAAGCCGTTCAGTCTGGAGGAGGTGATCGCCCGGCTCCGGGCGTTGCTGCGCCGCTCCGGCCTCGCCGTCGCCGCCCGGCCCGACGCGGTGCTGACCGTCGGCGACCTCAGCCTGGACGAGGACAGCCACGAGGTACGCCGCAGCGGCCAGTTGGTCACCCTCACCGCCACCGAGTTCGAGCTGCTGCGCTACCTGATGCGCAACCCGCGCCGGGTGCTGAGCAAGGCGCAGATCCTCGACCGGGTGTGGAACTACGACTTCGGCGGCCAGGCCAACGTGGTCGAGCTCTACATCTCGTACCTGCGCAAGAAGATCGACGCGGGCCGCAAACCGATGATCCACACGTTGCGCGGCGCCGGGTATGTCCTCAAGCCCGCCGACTGAGCCCCCCACCGATCCGCCGGCTGGGCCCCCCACCGAGCCCTCGGCTGGGCCCCCCACCGAGCCCTCGGTGGGGCCCCCAGCGGATCCGCCGGTGAGCGGGGTACCCCTCTCTACCAAAGGCGTTAACAGGGGGCCCTTCCTTTCCACGGTGTCGTTGCGGGCTCGGTTGGTGGCCACCGTGGTGATGCTGCTGGCGCTGGTGAGCGTCGGTATCGGGGCGATCACCACGGTGGCGCTGCGGCAGGTGCTGATTGCTCAGATCGACGAACAACTGGCGCCGGAAGGGCGGTGGCCGGCCGGGCGGGAACCCCAGCCGCCCGGCTGGCGGTGGGACCAGCTGCGGATCCCGCCCGGATTCCCGCCCGGCACCGTGGTGGTCCACGTCTCGGCCGACCGGGTGGTGGGGGCGGCCACGCTCGACCGGGACCGTACCGAGCAGGCGGTGCCGGTCGCCGAGCTGTCCGCCCTGGTCGACCTGCCGACCGACGGGCGCCCCCGCAGCCGGCACCTGGGCGAGCTGGGTGACTACCGGGTGGTCGCCCGCCCGCTGCCCGACGGCGACGTACGCGCCTTCGGGGTGCCCCTGGCCGGGATGCAGGAGACCGTCAGGTCGATCGTGGTCGCCCAGGTCGGGCTGGTCTGCCTGGGGCTGTTGATCGCCGGCAGCGTCGGGGCGTTGATCGTGCGGGCCACCCTGCGGCCGCTGCGCCGGGTGGCGGCCACCGCGAGCCGCGTCACCGAGCTGCCGTTGGACCGGGGGGAGGTGGCGCTGTCGGTGCGGGTACCGGCGGCCGACACCGATGCGCGCACCGAGGTCGGCCAGGTCGGTGCCGCGCTCAACCGGATGCTCGGACACGTCGCCGCCGCGCTCGCCGCCCGGCAGGCCAGCGAGACCCGGGTACGCCAGTTCGTCGCCGACGCCAGCCACGAGCTGCGTACCCCCCTCGCGGCGATCCGCGGGTACGCGGAACTGGCCCGACGGGGCCGGGACCAGGTGCCGCCCGACGTGGCGCACGCGCTGCGCCGGGTCGAGTCGGAAAGCACCCGGATGACCCGTCTCGTCGACGACCTGCTGCTGCTGGCCCGGCTCGACTCCGGCCGCCCGCTGGCGACCGAGCCGGTCGACCTGAGCGCCCTGGTCGTCGACGCGGTCAGCGACGCGCACGTCGCCGGCGGCGGGCACCGCTGGCAGCTCGACCTGCCCGACGAGGCGGTGACGGTGCGCGGCGACGCCGCCCGGCTGCACCAGGTGGTGGCGAACCTGCTCGCCAACGCCCGGGTGCACACCCCGCCCGGCACCACGGTCGTCACCCGGCTCCACCCGGCGCCCGGTGCGGTGTGGCTCAGCGTCACCGACGACGGGCCGGGTGTCCCGCCGGAGCTGCAGCCCGAGGTCTTCGAGCGGTTCGCCCGGGGCGACAGCTCCCGCTCCCGGGCCCACGGCAGCACCGGCCTCGGCCTGGCCATCGTAGCCGCGGTGGTGGAGGCCCACCACGGCACGGTCGAGGTGACCAGCCGGCCGGGTCACACCGAGTTCCGGGTACGTCTGCCCGAGCCCACCGCCACCGCGTAGCGGCGGTGCGGCCGGACCGGCAGCGCGTGTGCCGAGGGTGGTCCGTGGCTCAGCGGGGTCCGCCCGGCTGGCCAGGGGTGCCAGCGTGACCGCGACCGCCGCCGAGGTGGGGCTCGGTCCGCGACTCCTGCGCCGCCGGTGTCAGGCGTGGTTCGGGTACGGCCCGAAGACCCTCGCCCGGATCCTGCGGATGCGCCGGGCCCTGGCCCTGGCCCGGTGCGGCACCCCGTTGGCCGAGGTGGCGGCCCGCAGCGGGTACGCCGACCAGGCCCAACTGACCCGGGACGTGCGCGACCTTGCCGGCCTGCCACCCCAGGCCCTGCTCAACCCCTGACAGCGCGGTGTGGGGAGATCTGTTGTCGTCCTGGCGACCACAGATCTCCCCAGAGTCGGGTGGAGGTCAGGGGGTGGGCAGGGCAGCGAAGAGGTCGACCGGGGTGCCGGTGGGGTCGCGCAGGACGGCGTAGCGCTGGCCCCAGTGGGCGTCCCAGGGCGGCAGGTGCCCGTCGTAGCCGGCGGCGGTCAGCTCGGCGTACCACCGGTCCACCTCGGCCGGGCTGTCGCAGCGGAAGGCCA
Source organism: Micromonospora sp. WMMA1923 (assembly GCF_049179195.1). NCBI lineage: Bacteria > Bacillati > Actinomycetota > Actinomycetes > Micromonosporales > Micromonosporaceae > Micromonospora > Micromonospora sp. WMMA1923. The sequence continues at coordinate 2,794,450 of NZ_JBMHLZ010000001.1, read as the reverse complement.
GGCTGGCCCCGCCGCCCGGGGCCCAGTCGGGATCGAACGACCGGATTACCTCCGGCGTGTCCCAGGCCAGTCGCAGGCCGTTGGCCAGGGTGACCTCCACGTGCGGTTCGGTCTCCGCGCCGGCCGGGATGTCCAGGCCGAGGCGCCGGTAGAAGTCCAGAGTGCGGGCCATGTCGGTGGCCACCGTGCCGACCAGGTCGAGTCGAGGCGTCATGGCTTCGAGGCTAGGTGCCCGGGTCGCCGGTGGTCTTGAACGAAACGGACCGGGGTCAGGTCAGCGGTGTCGCCCCCGGCGGCCGAACCTTCGCGTACGGTGTCAAAGAGACATGACCTTCACCAAAACGGAAAATCTGCTCACGTTGGTGGAGTGGCGGGCGTCGGCGCGACGCAACGGCGAGGGAAGGGAGCGGCCGGTGATCGACCTGGCCTACCTGGATGCGGGTTCCGGCAGCCTGATCGTGCAGGCGGTGGTTGGTGGGGCCGCCGGTGTGGCGGTGGCGACCAAGCTCTACTGGCGACGACTGGTCGCCCGGTTCCGCCGGCAGCGCACCGACCAGAACTGAGCCGGGCGGCACCGCCGATGGCGATCTCCGAACCCCTGGCCCGCATAGAGCCCGCGTCCTTCCGTGACCCCGGCAACCAGGTCTTCCACGCCGGCGCTCAGGTGCTGCGTGGGCTGGACGCCCAGTCGGCGCGGCACTGGCACGCGCTGGCCGCCACCGACTTCTTCCCGACCCTGCTGGCCGAGGGCAAGGTCTGCGGCACCGAGGCCGTCGACCCGACCCGGGTGCCGGACGGCCACCGGTGGGCGGCGGTGCTGCGGCACGAGCGCATCCCGTTCGTCTCCCACCCGTACGAGTGGTCGTCGGCCATGCTGCGCGACGCCGCGCTGCTGCACCTGGAGATCCTGCTACGCGCGCTGCCGGCGGGTTTCACCACCAAGGACGGCTCGGCCTACAACCTCCAGTTCCAGGGGGCCGGGCCGGTCTTCATCGACGTCGGCTCCTTCGAGCCGGTCCGCGACGGTGAGCCCTGGGCCGGGTACCGGCAGTTCTGCCAGACCCTGCTCTACCCGCTGCTGCTCACCGCCCACCTCGGGTGGGACTTCCGGCCCCTGCTGCGCGCCCAGGTCGACGGCGTCGAGCCGGAGCAGATGCGTCGGCTGTTCACCGGCACCCGTCGGCTGCTGCCGGGCGTGCCGACCCACGTGCACCTGCACGGCGCGATGCAGGCCCGCAACGCCGCGTCGAGCACCAGCGACGTCCGGGCCCAGCTGCGCGCCGCCGGCTACTCCCGGGACCTGGCGCTGGCCACCGTGCGCGGCCTGCAGCGACTGGTCCGCCGGCTCGACCGCCCGCCGACGGCCAGCCACTGGGCGCACTACCAGCGCACCTGCGGCTACACCGACGCCGACCGGGCCGGCAAGGAACGCTTCGTCGAGACGGCGCTGACCGCCGCCGGCCGGCCCCGGCTGGTGCTCGACCTGGGCGCCAACGACGGCCGGTACGCCCGGGTCGCCGCCCGGCACGCCGACTACGTGGTCGCCGTCGAGCAGGACCCCGAGGTCGTCGACACCCTCTACCGGGCGCTGCGCGCCGACGACGAGCGGCGGATCCTGCCGCTGGTGATGGACCTGGCCGACCCCTCGCCCGGCGGCGGCTGGCGGGGCGTGGAACGGGCCGGCTTCGCCGCGCGGGCCGCCGCGGACGTCGTGCTCGCCCTGGCCGTGGTGCACCACCTGGCGCTCGGGCGCAACGTCCCGCTGCCGGCGGTGCTCGACTGGCTCGCCGACTGTTGCGCCCCGGGTGGTCGGCTGGTGGTGGAGTTCGTCCACCCCGGTGACCCGATGGCCCGTCGGTTGCTGGCCAACAAACCCGACGGGCTCTTCCCCGACTACCGACGGGAAACCTTCGAGGCGCTGCTGACCAGCCGTTTCCGCCTCGAACGGCAGCTCGACCTGCCCTCGGGCACCCGGACCCTGTACCAGGTGGCCGTGGGTGGCTGAGCCGGTCGTCGCGGCTGAGCCGTCAGCGGTCGACGCACCCGCGTCGGCGCCCGCACCGGCCCGGTGGCGGGCCGAGCTGCGTCGCCTGCTGGAGGTGGTGGCCCTGGTCGGGCTGGTGGTCACCCAGCCGCTGCTGGACGTGCTGGGGCGTAGCCCGGACTTCTTCCTCTTCCACGGGGCCACCGCCGCCGACGTGGCGGCCCTGGTGGCCCTGATCGCCCTGCTGCCGACCGTCGCGGTGGCAGTGCTGGGCGGGGTGAGCCGGCTGGCCGGCCGGCGGGTCCGCGCGGCGGTGCACACCCTGCTGGTCGCCCTGCTGGTGGCCGCGCTGGCCGTCCAGGTCGGCCGGCACCTCACCGGGCTGCGGGGCGTACCGCTGCTGGCCGCCGCGGTCGGCGTGGGCATCCTTTGCGGGTACGTCCACCGCCGCTTCGCCGCACCGGGTCGGGTGCTGCGGGTGGCCGCGGTCGGGCCGCTGGTCTTCGTCACGCTCTTCGCGCTCGTCTCGCCCACCTCGGCGGTGCTGCTGCCGCGCGGCCCCGGCGGGGCGGCCGGGGTGGGTCACGGCACCGGACCCCGGCCACCGGTGGTGCTGCTGATCCTGGACGAGTTCCCGCTGGTGTCGCTGCTCGGCCCGGACGGGCGGATCGACGCCGCCCGGTATCCGCACTTCGCCGAGCTGGCCCAGGGCTCGACCTGGTACCGCGCGGCCAGCGGGGTCAGCGGCTGGACGCCGTACGCGCTGCCGGCGATGCTCACCGGGCGGTACCCGGCCGAGCCGGTCGCGCCGCACTACTCGCAGTACCCGGACAACCTCTTCACCGCCCTCGGCGACTTCTACGACATCCGCGCCCAGGAGAGCATCACCCGGCTCTGCCCGCCCAGCCGGTGTGAGCAGCCGGTCCGTCCGGAGCAGGGGCTCGGGGTGCTGGTCCGGGAGAGCGTCGGGCTGCTCGGCCGGATCGCCTCCCCGGTGGAGAGCCGGGTCGACCCGGAGGACTCGTACCGGGAGCCGACCCGGGCCGCGGTCGACCTGGACGCGGCCGAGGCGGTGCCGGCGGACCCCCGGTTCCGCTGGGACAAGCTCAACGACAGCCAGCCGGCCCGGTTCACCGACTTCCTGGCCGGTCTGCGCCCCACCGACCGGCCAACCCTGCACTTCCTGCACCTGCTGATGCCGCACTCGCCGTGGGTGTACCTGCCGTCGGGCGCCCGCTACGAGGCACCCGAGGACCTGCCCAACGACGGCACGGGCTGGGTGGACCTGGCCCGGCGACGGCACCTGGCCCAGCTCGGCTACACCGACCGGCTGATCGGCGAGACGCTGCGTACCCTGCGTGAGCGGGGACTCTACGACCAGGCCCTGCTGGTGGTCACCGCCGACCACGGGGTGAGTTTCACCGCCGGGGCGCAGGGCCGGGGGATGGGCGCGATCGAGGCCGAGCCGGGGCAGGTCGCCGGGGTGCCGCTGTTCGTCAAGGAACCCGGCCAGCGGGCCGGTCGGGTCGACGACCGCAACTGGCAGCACGTGGACCTGTTGCCGACCATCGCCGACGAGGTCCGGATCCGGATCCCCTGGCAGGTCGACGGCCGCTCCGCCCGGCAGGAGCCCCGCGCGCAGGCCGAGAAGAGCTTCTACGACCGCCCCGCCCAGCCGGTGACCATCCCCGGCGGCGTGCCGAAACCGCCACCCGAGCCGGCCGTCCATCCGCTGGTCGGCACCACCGTCGGCGACCGGCCGACCGGTACCACCGTCGGCGACCGGCCGACCGGTACCACCGTCGGCGACCGGCCGACCGAGGGCACCGCCCGGGTGGACCGGTTGGCCGCCTTCGACGCGGTAGACCCGGACACCGGCGCGTTGCCGGCCCTGGTCACCGGGACCGTGCCCGCCTCGGTGCCGGACGGCACCCTGCTCGCGGTGGCCGTCAACGGCCGGATCGGCGCGGTCGTCCCGGTCGTGCCGCCGGACCTGCGGGGACGCCGGTTCGCCGCCTTCGTCACCGACGACCGGTTCTTCCGGCCCGGTGCCAACCGGCTGGACATCTACCGGGTGGCCGCGGACGGCGCGCTGCGCCGTCTCGCCCTGTCCTGAGCGGCCCATCGGCTGACCGTCCGGCGGGCCCGCCCACCGGCTGACCGTCCGGCCCCCCGGGCCGCTCACCGACTCGTACCGCCCGCCCCCGGGGCCGCCGTGCGCGGCGCCGGAGGTTTTCCGGCCGCAGACCGGGTACCCGAGGGCTTTCGCGTCCGCCCAGCTCCGGCGGGCACAGGTTTCCCGATCCTACCGGTCGGGAATCGGGTGACGCATACCTCACCCGCAATCCACGCCGAGCGGTATCTCCACCACCGCGTTTACGGTAAAAGCGAAGGCAATTCAACGTAGATCTGCCGGCGAAGCGAGGAACCACATGACGGAAGTCAAGCTCGATCACCCCGGTGGGCAGCTGTCGATGCCGGTGCAGAGCGCGGTCGAGGGCCCCCCGGGTGTCGGGGTGAGCAAGCTGCTGAAGGAAACCGGTCTGGTCACCTACGACCCCGGTTTCGTCAACACCGCATCCTGCTCCTCCGCGATCACCTACATCGACGGTGACGCGGGCATCCTGCGGTACCGGGGTTACCCGATCGACCAACTGGCCGAGAAGTCCTCCTTCCTGGAGGTCTCGTACCTGCTCATCTACGGCGAGCTGCCCAGCGAGACGCAGCTCGCCGAGTTCAGCCAGCGCATCCAGCGGCACTCGCTGCTGCACGAGGAGATGCGTCGCTTCTTCGACGGCTTCCCCCGCGACGCGCACCCGATGGCCGTGCTCTCCTCGGCGGTCAGCGCGATCTCCACCTTCTACCAGGACAGCCTGGACCCGTTCGACGCCGAGCACGTGGAGATGTCCACGGTCCGGCTGATGGCCAAGGTCCCGACGATCGCCTCGTACGCCTACAAGAAGTCGATCGGGCAGCCGCTGCTGTACCCGGAGAACTCCCTGGGCTACGTGGAGAACTTCCTGCGGATGACCTTCGGCGTGCCGGCGGAGCCCTTCGAGGTCGACCCGGTGATGGCCAAGGTGCTGGACATGCTGTTCATCCTGCACGCCGACCACGAGCAGAACTGCTCCACGTCGACCGTGCGGCTGGTCGGCTCCAGCAACGCCAACCTGTTCGCCTCGGTCTCGGCCGGGGTGAACGCGCTGTTCGGGCCGTTGCACGGCGGGGCGAACCAGGCCGTGCTGGAGATGCTGGAGAAGATCCAGGCCTCCGGCGGCGACGTCCAGTCCTTCGTCCGCAAGGTCAAGGACAAGGAGGAGGGCGTCAAGCTGATGGGCTTCGGCCACCGGGTCTACAAGAACTACGACCCGCGGGCCGCCATCGTCAAGAAGGCCGCCCAGGACGTGCTCGGCCGGATGAACAAGCCGGACCCGCTGCTGGACATCGCGATGCAGCTGGAGGAGATCGCGCTCGCCGACGACTTCTTCGTGTCCCGCCGGCTCTACCCGAACGTGGACTTCTACACCGGTCTGATCTACAAGGCGATGGGCTTCCCGACGAAGATGTTCACCGTGCTGTTCGCCCTGGGCCGGCTGCCCGGCTGGATCGCACAGTACCGCGAGATGCTCGGTGACCCGGAGACCAAGATCGGCCGTCCGCGTCAGCTCTACACCGGCGCCCCCGAGCGGGACTACGTACCCGCCACGCAGCGCTGACCACCCGGCCACCGCTGGGCCGTACGGCCGCCGTCCCGGAGCGCGGGGCGGCGGCCGTACGCTGTCGACGGGCCGGACCTCAGTGGTGGTGTTCCTCCTCGTGGGCGGTGTCCGGCAGGTTACCCAGCACCGCGTCGACGACGTGGATGCGGGCCCCGGCGGCCCGGTAGTCGGCGCAGACCGTCTCCGCCCGGTCGGCCACCCGGGCCCCGGCCCCGGCGGCGGTGACCGTGAGGGTGCTGCCGGTCAGGGTGGTCACGGTGCCGGCGGTGGCCAGTTCGGCCGCCGAGTGCGCGCCGGTGACCACGTGCTCCCGCAGCAGGTCGCGAAGCGTGTCGGTCTTCTTGAGCAGCAACTCGTCCACGTTGTCGGTGGAGAACTTGGCGCGGAAGGCGTCGTCGGTCGGGGCGAGGATGGTCACGCCTCCGGCGGGTGCCAACTCGGCGGCCAGCCCGGTGGCCCGCACCGCCGCCTCGAAGGTGGTGAGCACCGGGATCCAGGTGAGCGCCTGGTCGGGGGTCTGTCCCGCCAGCGAGTTCGGGTTGCCCGGTTCGGTGCCCGAAGGCAGCGCGTCGCAGAGCGGACCGGCGACCGCGACGGGGACGGTCTGCGCCGGGCCTTGGGCCGGCTCCGGCCCGGTCGAGCCGGTACACCCGGTGAGGGCGATCAGCATGGCCAGCGTCGCCCCGGTCAGCACCCGCCGCCGGCGGACGATCCCGGACCCGGTCGCGGGCCACCCCAGTGGCGACGTCGGCCGTAGCCGCGCGGTTACGGTGTCGGACACGGTCTTCTCCACTCACGAGGGGGTACCGGCAGGCCGGCGCGGGGCCGACCTGCCGGTACGGCGGATCGGGGTCAGTGGCTCACAGGCGCGAGCACTGCGCGGACTTCGGACCCGACACCGCGTTGGCGACCTCCAGGTTGACCGGCGGTACGGCGTTGCCGGTGCAGCTCAGCGGGCCGTTGACGGTGTTGCCGGCCAGCAGCGGCGCGCTGCCGGCGTTGTTGACCACGTCGACCGGGCCGCTGACCCGGGTGCCGACCACGGAGACCGGGCCCCGGGTGCCGACGACCCGGACCGGGCCGTTGACGGTGCTGCCGGTCAGGAAGACCCCGGCGGCGCCGGTGGCGTCGACCGGACCGTTGATCGAGGTGCCGGTGACGATCAGGACCGCACCCGGCTGGACCCGGACGGGGCCCCGCAGGGCGGCGCCGTCGACGCAGGTCACGCCGGTGACCGTCAGCGGGCCGTTGCGGGTGCCGGTCAGGTTCGGGTTGACCCGCTCCCCGGCGACCAGGCCCTCGACGGCCTGCCCGTCGAGCAGCAGCGGCACCAGTCCCCGCTCCGGCTGGGTCAGCGGCACCAGGTACTCGTCGCCGACCTTGACGACCTGCCAGCCGTGCGCGGCGAGCCGCTGCGCCACGGTGGTACGACCGCCCTCCGGCCCGTCGGTACGCGCCCCGAGGTACTGCTCCTCGGTCAACCGGTACGCGCAGGGCGCCTGCTCGAGGATCCGCTCCGGGGTGGGGGCGTCCAGCGGCGGCGGGTTCTCACCCGGGTGCGGGGCCGGGTAGGCCTCGATCGGGCGGGAGCCCCGGAAGACGATCCGGCCGGCGTTGGCGGCCTGGGAGGTGATCGCCTCCGCCCGCGCCGTGGTGATCTTCGTCAGGTTGGCGTTGTGGTAGGTCAGGAACTGGTGGAACGTCCAGAGCGCCGAGTACGTCTTGCGCCGGCGGTTGTTGGCCGTGTTGCCCTCGTCGGGCCGGGTCGGGCCACCGGAGCTGCGCAGCTCCAGCAGCGAGTTGACCACGTTCTTCAGCCCCAGGGTGTTGCGCAGGATGGTCTCCTCACCCAGCCCCACGTTGGCCCCGGTGCAGCCGTACGGGCAGGCCCACCAGCCGTCCTTGGCCCCCTCGGTGTACATGTGGCCCTCGATCATGTGCTGCGACTCGTCGAAGATGCCCTTGGCCACGTTCTGGTGGCGTGGCGGCAGCATCGGCAGGTCACCGGTGTTGGAGTTGCCGTACTCGTGGCCGTCGTAGCCGGCGATCGGCCGGTAGTCGCGGACCATCTCGACGAAGGCCCGGGTCTCCGGCTGGCGGATCAGCGAGTAGTCCCGGTTCAGGTCCTGACCGGTGGAGTTGCCACGGCTGTTGGCCGCGCGTCCGTCGCCGTTGAGGGTGGGCACGATCAGCATGGTGGTCTTGGACAGCCGGTCGAGGGTGGCGGCGTCGTCGGTGAAGGCGAGCTGCCGGGCCATGATCAGGCAGGCCTCGCGGTCACCGGGCTCGTTGCCGTGCACGTTGCAGTTGACCATCAGCGGGTTCGTCGCGGCCACCGCCGCCGGGGTGGCCGGCGGGGTGGGGTAGCCGATGACGAACATGTTGATCGGCCGGTTGCCGATGGTGCGGCCGATCTCCACGACCCGGACCCGGTCGCTGAGCGCGTCGAGCGCCGCGGTGTAGGCGTACTCGTCGACGTCGCTGGTGTACTGCGCGCCGAGGGTGTTCTCCCACTGGGTGCGCAGGTTCTGGCCGGGGGTGTCCGGTGCGCCCCAGTGGGCGCGGGTGGTGTCGGCCACCGGGGCCGAGTACGGCTGCGGGTCGGTGCCGACGCGGGCCCGCACCCGCCACTGCCACCGGGTGCCGGGGGCGAAACCGGCGTCGGCGAAGGTCGGCGAGGTGTTGTTGATCTGACGGTTCGGACGCCAGACGCCGGAGATCACCGCCGGGCCGGCGGCGGTGCCGTCGGCGGCCAGCGGGGTGCGTTCGATCTGGTAGTCGCTGGCGCCGGCGAGCGCGGTCCAGGACAACGTCGCGTACCCGTCGCCCTGCACGACCGTGAGGCCCTGAACCTGGTTCGGCTCCGCCTGCTGCCAGGCGGCGAGCGCCGGGCCGCCCTGGGCCTGGGCGGGCACCGCCGTGGCCGCGAGGGTGGCGGCGAGCAGCGCGGAGAAGACACCGGCCGTGGTCCGTCTGTATCTCATGGAACTCCAAACAGGAGGGGTGGCTGGGGTACCGACAGCACACCGCCCGCCGACCCGGCCCACGCCGTTGGCCTGCGATTCTTGAGGATCCCCTGAGATTTGCGCGGCGGCGGCGTCAGCCGGCGCGTAACCGGTAGCCCACCCCGCGCACGGTCTCCACCAGACCGACGGTGTCGAGCTTGCCGCGCAGGGCGGCGACGTGGACGTCGAGGGTGTGACTGGTGGCCCAGGTGGTCTGCCAGACGTCCAGTTGCAGCCGGTCGCGGGGCACCACCGTGCCGGCCTGCCGGGCCAGGGCCAGCAGCAGGTCGAACTCCTTGCGGGCCAGGCCGACCTCCCGGTCGGCCACCCAGACCCGCCGGGCGTCGACGTCGATGCGCAGGCTGCCGACCTGCAGGGCGTTCGTCGGCCGGGGGGTGCGCGCCGCCCGGCGCATCACCGCCTCGATGCGGGCCTGCAACTCCACCATCGAGTACGGCTTCACCACGTAGTCGTCGGCGCCGGCGCGTAGCCCGGCCACCCGGTCGCGTTCCTCGGCGCGGGCGGTGACCGCGATGATGGCCACTCCCTCGTCGTGCTGGCGCAGCCGCCGGCACACCTCGATGCCGTCGCGGTCGGGCAGGGTGAGGTCGAGCAGGACGAGGTCGACCGGACCCGCCTGGACCGCCTCCGCCGCCGTCATGGCCTGGACGACCTCGTATCCCCGGCGGCGCAGTGCGGCGGAGAGGGCCGACGCCACGCGCAGGTCGTCTTCTACCAGAAGCACCCGCAATCGTGTCTCTCCTCGGACCGGCCCGCCGTGATCCCTGCGAGTCTGTCCGACGGAGACCGGCTCCGAACAGTGCAAACGGAAGATCGTGACCGCAACATAACCTGGCCGACACGCGTGCGCCCACCGGCCGGTGCAGCCCTGTCGTCCGCGATCCCCCGGGGTCGTGCCGCGGGGGATCGCGGACGGATCAGCGCAGGCCGGCGGCGGCGAGCAGGTTGCCCTCGGGCACCGCGACGGCCGACCGGCCACGCGTCATCCGGGCCTCGGCGCGGGCGGCGGTGAACGCCGCGGACTGCGCGATCGCGGTGGCGTAGCTGGTCGCGGTCCGCTGCGCGATGGCCGACCAGCCGTACTGCTCGTGCACCATCCGGCGGGCCCGGCGGGCCAGGGTGCGGGACCGCTCGGTGTCCGAGAGCAGGGCGTGCACCGCCTCGACCAGCCCGTCGGGGTCCTGCGGGGCGAACGTCATCCCGGTGACACCGGGTTCGACGATCTCGGCCAGCCCACCGGTGGCGGCCACGGCCAGCGGCGCCCCGGCGGCGGCCCCCTCCAGGGCCACCATGCCGAACGGCTCGTAGATGCTCGGCACCGCGAAGCAGTCCGAGGCGGCCATCAACGCCGGCAGGTCGGTGCCGCCGAGGAAGCCCGGCATGGTGACCGCGCCGCCCAGACCCAGCCGGTGCACCTCGGCCTCCAGGGCCGGCTTGTACGGCCCGTCCCCGGCGATGACCACCCGCAGCCCCGGGTGGCGTTCGCGCAGCCGGGGCAGCCCGGCGACCAGGTGCTGCACGCCCTTCTCGTAGACCAGGCGACCGGCGAAGGTCACCAGTGGACCGTCACCGGCGAACCGGGTCCGCGCCGAGGTGACCGCCGAGGTCGGCACCCGCCAGCGGTGCGGCTCGACGCCGTTGGGCACCACGTCGACCCGGTCGGTGCCCACCCCGAACAGCGCGCCCACCTCGTCGCGCATGTACCCGGAGCAGACGATCACCCGGTTCGACTCGCCGCTGAGCCACTGCTCGACGCCGTGGATGGTGCGGTTCATCTCCTCGGGCAGCCAGCCCTGGTGCCGGCCGGCCTCGGTGGCGTGGATCGTGCTCACCAGGGGGATGTCCAGGTGGTCGCGCAGCGTCATCGCGGTGTGCGCGACGAGCCAGTCGTGGGCGTGGATGACGTCGTAGCTGTCGGCTTCGGTGGCGCGCAGGGCGGCCCGGGTCAGGGTGTGGTTGAAGGCCATCGTCCAGGCCAGCAGGCTGTCGGTGGCCAGTGGGAAGGTGACCGGGTCCTCGGCGGCGCGCACGATGCGTACCCCGTCGGCGTACTCCTCGATGGGCGCGCCCTCGGTGTGCCGGGTGACCACGGTGACGTCGTGCCCGGCGGCGACCAGCGCGATGGACAGCGCGTGCACGTGTCGGCCGAGACCACCGACGAGGACCGGCGGGTACTCCCAGGAGAGCATCAGGATGCGGCGCTTGCGGGGCCCCGCGCCGGACGCGGCGGGGGGCTGGGTGCGGGAGGTCAGGGTGGGCCGGCAGGACCGGTCCACGGCGTGTGCGAGGTGCTCGCCGACCCGCAAGGTCGTCACATTGTCTCCATCCGAGGGCATGGTGGCACGCGCCGTCATCGTCGACGGCGGAACAGGAAGTGGTGGGGTGTGCGGTGGGGTCGATCATGGCACGCGCGCGTGACGGCCCCGCGAACAGGAAAAGGCATCCGGGGGCATACCGCATCTCCAGGGGGGCGAAGGTGACGCAGGACACCTTCCGGTGCCGGGTGGGTGGATTTCGCCGAATCGGCCGAACGGGTGGATTGGCGGGTGCGGGCGCAGGGCATAACCGGCGTGCGTTCCGGCGGTCCCCGCCGTGACGCTTCGATCATGTGGCTGAAGGAGCAACATGCTGGTCTGGCCGGGCGAGCGCTATCCCCTGGGAGCCACCTACGACGGGATGGGCACCAACTTCGCGATCTTCTCGGAGGTGGCCGAGTCGATCGAGTTGTGCCTGTTCGACGAGTGGGACACCGGCGCGGAGCGTCGGGTCCGCCTGCGCGAGGTGGACGCCTACGTCTGGCACGCCTACATCCCGGGCATCGAGCCGGGGCAGCGGTACGGCTACCGGGTGCACGGGCCGTACGACCCGGCGAACGGGGTCCGCTGCAACCCGCACAAGCTGCTGATCGACCCGTACGCCAAGGCGGTCGACGGCGAGATCAGCTGGGATCCGGCGGTCTACGACTACGTGCTGGGTGAGCCGGACCGGATGTCGGAGACCGACTCCGCGCCGTTCATGCCCAAGTCCGTGGTGGTCAACCCGTACTTCGACTGGAGCAACGACAAGCCGCCCCGCATCCCGTACCACCGTTCGGTGATCTACGAGGCGCACGTGCGCGGGTTGACCATGCGCCACCCCGGCGTGCCCGAGGAGATGCGCGGCACGTACGCGGCGCTCGGCACCCCCGCCATGATCGACTATTTCAAGCAGCTCGGGGTCACCGCCGTCGAGCTGATGCCGGTGCACGAGTTCGTGCACGACCACCGCCTGGCCGACCTGGGCCTGCGCAACTACTGGGGCTACAACACCATCGGCTTCTTCGCCCCGCACCACGGCTACTCGGCGCTGGGTCGGCTGGGTCAGCAGGTGCAGGAGTTCCGGGGGATGGTCAAGGCGCTGCACGCGGCGGGCATCGAGGTGATCCTCGACGTGGTCTACAACCACACCGCCGAGGGCAACCACCTGGGCCCGACGCTGAGCTTCAAGGGCGTGGACAACCCCAGCTACTACCGGCTGAGCGAGTCCGACCGCCGCTACTACGTCGACTACACCGGCACCGGCAACAGCCTCAACGTGCGCAGCCCGCACTCGCTGCAGCTGATCATGGACTCGCTGCGGTACTGGGTCACCGAGATGCACGTCGACGGCTTCCGCTTCGACCTGGCCGCCACCCTGGCCCGCGAGTTCTACGAGGTCGACCGCCTCTCCACCTTCTTCGAGGTGGTCCAGCAGGACCCGATCGTCAGCCAGGTCAAGCTGATCGCCGAGCCGTGGGACGTCGGCCCCGGTGGATACCAGGTAGGCAACTTCCCGCCGGTGTGGACCGAGTGGAACGGCAAGTACCGCGACACCGTCCGGGACTTCTGGCGGGGTGAGCCGGCCACCCTGGCCGAGTTCGCCTCCCGGATCTCCGGCTCGGCCGACCTCTACCAGGACGACGGGCGCAAGCCGTTCCACAGCATCAACTTCGTCACCTGCCACGACGGGTTCACCCTCAACGACCTGGTGTCGTACAACGACAAGCACAACGAGGCCAACGGCGAGGACAACCGCGACGGCGAGAGCCACAACCGGTCCTGGAACTGCGGGGTCGAGGGCCCCACCGAGGAGGAGGGGGTGCTCGCCCTGCGGGCCCGGCAGCGCCGCAACTTCCTGGCCACCCTGATCCTGTCCCAGGGCGTGCCGATGATCGGGCACGGCGACGAACTGGCCCGGACCCAGCACGGCAACAACAACGCGTACTGCCAGGACAGCGAGCTGGCCTGGGTGGACTGGTCGGCCGTCGACACCGACCTGCTGGCCTTCGTCCAACGGCTCACCGCGTTCCGCGCCCAGCACCCGGTCTTCCGCCGGCGCCGCTTCTTCGACGGCCGGCTGGTGCGCACCCGGGGCGCCGGCGAGCCCCTGCCCGACCTGGGCTGGTACACCCCGGACGGGCGGGAGATGACCGGCGAGGACTGGGGCAACGACTTCGGCCGCTCGGTGATGCTCTTCGTCAACGGCGACGGGCTCACCGAGCGCGGCCAGTACGGCCAGCGCCACGACGACACCTCGTTCATCCTCTGCTTCAACGCCCACGACGCCCCGCTGGACTTCACCCTGCCCGGCACCGACTTCGGCCAACGCTGGGACCTGGTGATCAACACGGCCGAACCGGATCCGGAGAAGACGACGACGGTCGAGGCGGGCGGCGTGCTCTGCGTGCCGGACCGCTCCCTGCTGGTGCTGGAGAGGACGGCCCGGTGACCCACGACGACCGCCCCGCCCCCGGTCGGGTCGGGGCCACCTACCGGGTGCAGGTCCGCCCCGGCTTCGACCTCGACACCACCGCCGGCCTGGTCGACTACCTGGCTGACCTCGGTGTCACCCACCTCTACAGCGCCCCGCTGCTGACCGCCACCCCCGGCTCGGCACACGGCTACGACGTGGTCGACCACCGGGCGGTCAACCCGGAACTCGGTGGCGAGGCGGCCCGGGTCCGGCTGGTCCGGGCGCTGCGCGCCGCCGGGCTCGGCCTGGTGGTGGACATCGTGCCCAACCATGTCGGGGTGGCCCGGCCGGCGGCCAACCCCGCCTGGTGGGACGTGCTGCGCCGGGGCCGCTCCTCGGCGTACGCGCCCTGGTTCGACATCGACTGGGAGCGGGGCCGGCTGCTGCTGCCGGTGCTGGCCGACGATCCGGCGGCGCCCGACGACCTGAAGCTGGTCGACGGGGAGCTGCGCTACCACGAGCACCGGTTCCCGATCGCCGACGGCACCGGCGAGGGCACCCCCGCCGAGGTCCACGACCGGCAGCACTACGAGCTGGTCTCCTGGCGGCGGGGCGACACCGACCTGACCTACCGGCGGTTCTTCGCCGTCAGCGACCTGGCCGGACTGCGGGTGGAGGACCCGGAGGTCTTCGCCGCCACCCACGCCGAGGTGCTGCGGTGGGTGGCCGCCGGTGAGGTCGACGGGATCCGGGTCGACCACCCCGACGGGTTGCGCGACCCGGCCGGTTACCTGGCCCGGTTGCGCGAGGCCACCGGCGACGCCTGGCTGATCGTGGAGAAGATCCTGGAGTACGGCGAGGAGTTGCCGGACTGGCCGGTCGACGGCACCACCGGCTACGACGCCCTCGCCCCGGTCTGCGGTCTCTTCGTCGACGGTAGCGCCGAGGGGCACTTCACCGCGCTGGACACCCGCCTGACCGGCCGGCACACCTCCTGGCAGGACCTCACCCACGACACCAAGTGGGAGGCGGCCACCCGGCTGCTGGCCACCGAGTTGACCCGGCTGGCCGCGCTGCTCCCCGAGCTGGCGCCGGAGGTGGCCCGGGCGGCCCTGGCCGAGCTGGCCGCCTGCTTCCCGGTCTACCGGGGCTACCCGCCGCAGGGCGCCCGGCACCTGGCGGTGGCCCGCGCCGAGGCCGGTCGCCGCCGGCCCGACCTGGCCGGTGCGCTGGACGCGGTCACCCGCCGGCTGCGCGAACCGGGCGACGAACTCGCCAGGCGCTTCCCGCAGCTGACGGGGGCGGTGATGGCCAAGGGTGTGGAGGACACCGCCTACTACCGGTGGAGCCGGTTCGTCGCGCTCAACGAGGTGGGGGGCACCCCCGCCCACTTCGGGGTGGCCCCGGCGGAGTTCCACCGTTTCGTCGCCGCCCGGCAGGCCCGTTGGCCGGCCAGCATGACCACGCTGGCCACCCACGACACCAAACGCGGCGAGGACGTCCGGGCCCGGTTGGCCGTCCTGTCCGAGCTGCCGGGGCGCTGGGCGGAGCGGGTCGAGGCCTGGACGGCCGCCGCGCCGCTGCCCGACCCGGCCTTCGCGCACCTGCTCTGGCAGACCGCCGTCGGCGCCTGGCCGATCGAGCGCGACCGGCTGCACGCCTACGCCGAGAAGGCCGCCCGGGAGGCGTCGGTGGCCACCAGCTGGGCCGAGCCCGACGCCGGCTTCGAGGACGCCATGCACGCCCTGGTGGACCGGATGTACGACGATCCGACGCTGCACGCCGAGCTGACCGCCTTCGCCACCGAGATCACTCCGGCCGGCTGGTCGAACTCGCTGGGCCAGAAGCTGGTGCAGCTGGCCATGCCCGGGGTGCCCGACACGTACCAGGGCACCGAGCTGTGGGACAACTCCCTGGTCGACCCGGACAACCGCCGGCCGGTCGACTTCGCCGTACGCCGGGAGTTGCTGGCCCGTCTCGACGGCGGCTGGCGGCCCGCGGTCGACGCCGAGGGCGCGGCGAAGCTGCTGGTGGTCGCCCGGACGCTGCGGCTGCGGCGGGACCACCCGGAGCTGTTCGGTGGCTACCGGCCGGTGCCGGCGACCGGCCGCGCGGCGGCGCACGCGGTCGCCTTCGACACCGGTGGCGCGGTGGCGGTGGCCACCCGGTTGCCGCTGGGTCTGGCCCGGGCCGGCGGCTGGGGCGACACATCCCTGACACTTCCCGTTCACGAGATGACGGAGCTGTTCACCGGACGGGTCTACAGTGACCCGCAGGTGTCACTCACCGATCTGCTCACCACCTTCCCCGTCGCACTGCTGGTGCCCAGCGACTCCGTGGAGGCTGCTTCGTGACCGAGTTCAGGGTGTGGGCGCCGGCGGCCGCCCGGGTGCGACTGCGGCTGACCGGCGCGGGCGAGGACCACCGGATGACCCGGGCGGACTCCGGCTGGTGGCACGCGCGGGTGCCGCAGGCCGGGCCGGGCACCGACTACGTGTTCCTGCTCGACGACTCCGACCAGGAGCTGCCCGATCCCCGCTCGGCCTGGCAGCCGGCCGGGGTGCACGGCCCGAGCCGCCGCTACGACCACGCCGCGTTCAGCTGGACCGACCGGTCCTGGACCGGCCGGCAGCTGCCCGGCAGCGTGCTGTACGAGCTGCACGTGGGCACCTTCACCCCGGAGGGCACCTTCGACGCGGCCGTCGACCGCCTCGACCACCTGGTCGACCTCGGGGTGGACCTGGTCGAGCTGCTGCCGGTCAACGCCTTCAACGGCGAGCACAACTGGGGCTACGACGGGGCCTGCTGGTACACCCCGCACGAGCCGTACGGCGGCCCGGACGGGCTGAAACGCTTCGTCGACGCCTGCCACCGCAAGGGACTGGGGGTGATCCTCGACGTCGTCTACAACCATTTCGGGCCCTCCGGGGCCTACGCGCCGATGTTCGCGCCGTACCTCAGCGCGCAGGACACCCCCTGGGGGCGGACGGTCAACCTCGACGGCCCGCACTCCGACGAGGTGCGCCGCTACGTCGTCGACAGCGTGACGATGTGGCTGCGGGACTACCACGTCGACGGGCTGCGCCTGGACGCGGTGCACGCGATGCCCGACACCCGGGCCGTCCCGCTGTTGGAGGAGCTGGCCGTCGAGGTGGAGACCCTCGC
Source organism: Micromonospora sp. WMMA1923 (assembly GCF_049179195.1). NCBI lineage: Bacteria > Bacillati > Actinomycetota > Actinomycetes > Micromonosporales > Micromonosporaceae > Micromonospora > Micromonospora sp. WMMA1923. The sequence continues at coordinate 2,777,846 of NZ_JBMHLZ010000001.1, read as the reverse complement.
CACCCACCTGGGCCGACCGTTGTCGCTGATCGCCGAGTCCGACCTCAACGACCCCCGGCTGATCACCCCCCGGGAGGCCGGCGGCTTCGGACTGCACGCCCAGTGGAACGACGACGCCCACCACGCGCTGCACACCCTGCTCACCGGCGAGCGGCAGGGCTACTACGCCGACTTCGGCTCCCTGGAGTGCCTCGCCGAGGTGCTGACCGGCGGTTTCTACCACGCCGGCGGCTGGTCGAGCTTCCGCAACCGCCACCACGGTCGGCCGGTGGACCGGCAGCGTACCCCCGGTCACCGGCTGGTGGCGTACCTGCAGAACCACGACCAGATCGGCAACCGGGCCACCGGGGACCGGATCTCCGCGACCCTCTCCCCGGCGCTGCTGCGGGTCGGTGCGACCCTGCTGTTCACCGCGCCGTTCACCCCGATGCTGTTCATGGGTGAGGAGTGGGCCGCCAGCACCCCGTGGCAGTACTTCACCAGCCACCCGGAGCCGGAACTGGCCGCCGCCGTGGCCGCCGGTCGGCGGCGGGAGTTCGCCGCGCACGGCTGGTCGGGCCCGGACGTGCCCGACCCGCAGGACCGGCAGACCTTCCTGCGGTCCCGGCTGGACTGGGCCGAGCTGGACAAACCCGAACACCGCGAGATGTACGACTTCCACCGGCGGCTGATCGCGCTGCGCAAGAGCCGGGCCGACCTTTCCGACCCCCGGCTGGACACCGTCGAGGTCCGCCACGGCGACCGGTTCCTGCTGGTCCGTCGGGGCCGGACCCTGGTGGCGGCGAACCTCGCCGACCGAGCGCAGCGGATCAGCACCCCCGGCGTGGTGCGCGGCGTCCTGCTGGCCACCGGAACCGGTGTCACGGTGATGCGCGACGGGCTGGAGTTGCCGCCGGAGACGGCCGCGGTCGTCGCGCTCTGAGCCGCCCCGACGGGCGGTTCTCCGGTGGTGCCGGCCCACCCCGGCCCCGTCGGTCCGTCCGGTAGCAGATTCTCCGGGTGGGATCCGTGTCGCCGGCCGCCCCGAGCGCCACCCCGAAACTGTTGTCCCGGCACCGGCGAGCCGGTCTGCTGGCAGGTGCGCAACCCCGGCGGCGGCAGGTCGTTGTACGTGGGCTCGGCGACCTGCGCCGAGGGCGATGCCACGCAGCGGTTCACCATCACCGCTGCCGCCGATGGCGAGGGGGCCTTCCAGATCAGCAACAACTCCGCCTTCCTCCAGCACTCCGCCCGGTCCGGGCTGATCCTGGAGGAGTTGGGCGACGCCGACCCCGGCGGCCGGCTTCCGGTTCAACGACAACGGTGACGCGCCGGCGAAGAAGTAACCCGGAAATCGGTGGACGTCGCGCCGCCGCGGCGGAATCGTGGGGCCCATGCGACAGGACGAGATCTGGGACGCCGAGACCGCCCGGGACTACGACACGCCGGGGACCGGCATGTTCGCGCCGGAGGTCATCGGGCCCACCGTCGACCGCCTCGCGGAGCTTGCCGCCGGTGGTCGGGCGCTGGAGTTCGCGGTCGGCACCGGCCGGGTGGCGGTGCCGCTGGCCGAGCGGGGCGTGCCGGTCGCCGGGATCGAGCTCTCCGAGCCGATGGTCGCGCGGCTCCGCGACAAGGTGGACGAGTCGGGGATCCCGGTGGTGGTGGGGGACATGGCCACCGCCACCGCCCCTGGGGAGTACTCGTTGGTCTACCTGGTGTTCAACACCATCGCGAACCTGCTCACCCAGGCCGAGCAGGTGGCCTGCTTCCGTAACGCCGCCCGGCACCTGGCCCCCGGTGGCCGGTTCGTCATTGAACTCTGGGTGCCCGAGCTGCGCAAGCTCCCACCCGGTCAGCAGGCCACCGTCTGGCAGGTCGAGCCGGGCTACGTCGGCCTGGACACCTACGACCCGCTGGCGCAACTGATCGTCTCGCACCACTTCCGGTTCGACGACAGCCGACAGGCCACGCTCTTCCGCACCCCGCACCGCTACGTCTGGCCGGCCGAGCTGGACCTGATGGGCCAGCTGGCCGGTTTCGAGCTGGAGAGCCGGCACGCGGACTGGACCGGCGGCGAGTTCACCGCCGAGAGCCGCAGCCACGTCTCCGTGTACCGCCTCCCGCCGGTCGCGTAGGCGAGGCGGACTTCTCCCTCCCGCCGGTCGGGTAGGCGGACTCCGCGCGCCGCGAACCCCCCCCTGCCTGGCCGGGGCAGGGGGGTTCGGAACAGCCGGCCGGCGGCTCAGCCCAGGCCGTAGCCCAGTTCCTCGGCGGCCACCGACCAGAGGGTGTTCTCGTGGGCGACCGCCGGCGGGTCGATCTCCCGGAACTGCTCGGTGAGCTGCTCGCCGAGTGCCGCCAGCTCCTCGTCGGCCTCGTCGTCGTCGATCGCCCCGGCGGAGGACTGGGCGGCCAGGAACGCCTCGGCGCAGGCCACCAACGCGGCCAGGGACGAGTTCACCAGGTCAGCACCGTCGTCGTCGACAAGCGACACCGTGCCGGTGACCGGATCGAGGACCAGCCGGGACAAACCCTCGTCCTCGGCCAGCACCACCCCGGACGGCTCGCTCCGGGGCTCGGCCAGCCAGGCCCCCGGGTAGGGCAGGGTGTCACCGGCCACGCGGAGCCGGGTCAGGGCGGAGTTGATCGCTGCGGTGTCGGTCGCCACCCGCAGGACTCTAACCGGGCCGCTTCCGTTGCCCCGTCACGGGATCGGCCACTGGTGCACCGGCTGGTTGGTGTGCATCAGGTCCACGTAGTGGTGCACCACCTCGCGCAGCGCCGACGGCCGGTCCAGGTGGTCGGCGGACTCCAGCCGGTGCAGGGTCGCGACCTGCCAGCTCGCGCCGTTGCGCCCGGTCAGGCAGCGCTGCTCGATGATGCCGAGCAGCCGGTCCCGCTCGGTGGGGTCCAGACCCCAGCGGTCCAGACCGTGGTGCGCCAGCGGCAGCAGCCGGCGTAGCACCAGCTCGGTCACCGGCAGGTAGCCCAGACCGGGCCAGTAGACGTGGGCGTCGATGCCGTGCCGGGCACCGGAGAGGAAGTTCTCCTCGGCGGCGCTGAACGACATCTGCGACCACAGTGGCCGGTCCGCCTCGGCCAGGGCCCGGACCAGCCCGAAGTAGAACGCGCCGTTGGCGATGGTGTCCACCACGGTCGGGCCGGCGGGCAGCACCCGGTTCTCCACCCGCAGGTGCGGCCGGCCGCGCAGCACGTCGTAGACCGGCCGGTTCCACCGGTACACGGTGCCGTTGTGCAGCCTCAACTCGGCGAGCTTCGGCACGTCACCGCTGGCCAGTGCCGCCGCCGGGTCCTCCGGGTCGCAGACCGGCAGCAGGGCGGGAAAATACCGTACGTTCTCCTCGAACAGGTCGAACACGCTGGTGATCCAGCGTTCCCCGAACCACACCCGGGGACGTACCCCCTGGGCCTTGATCTCCTCGGCCCGGGTGTCGGTGGCCTGCTGGAACAGCGGGATGCGGGTCTCCCGCCACAGCTCGCGGCCGAAGAAGAGCGGGGAGTTCGCCCCGAGCGCCACCTGGATCCCGGCGACCACCTGCGCGGCGTTCCAGTAGTCGGCGAACTGGTCGGGGCTGACCTGGAGATGGAACTGGGTGCTGGTGCAGGCGGCCTCCGGGGTGATGGTGTCCGCGGTGACCGACAGCCGCTCGACGCCGTTGATGGCGATCCGCAGGTCCTCGCCCCGGGCGGCGAAGATCTGCTCGTTGAGCAGCCGGTAGCGCGGGTTGGCCGAGAGCGTCTCGGCGGTCAGGTGCTCCGGGCGCAGGGTGGGCAGGATGCCGATCATCACCATGTGCGCGCCGACCGTACGGGCCTTGATCTCGGCGGCGTTCAGGCTGGCCCGGACGTGCTCCTCGAACTCGGCGGTGCCGGTGCCGACCAGGCGGCGGGGCTCGACGTTGATCTCCACGTTGAACTGGCCCAGCTCGGTCTGGAAGCTCGGGTCGGCGATGGCGGCCAGCACGTCGGCGTTGCGCATCGCCGGCAGGGAGTCCCCGTCGACCAGGTTCAACTCGATCTCCACCCCGGTCATCGGCCGGTCGGTGTCGAACCGGGACTCCCGGAGCATCTCGGCGAAGACGTCGAGGCAACGGCGTACCTTGTCGCGGTAGCGGGCCCGGTCCTCGCGGCTGAAGGTACGTATCCCCACTTCCTCGCCCATGGTCACCACCCTGTCACCGTTGGTGCCTTCAACCTCGCACGTCCGCGCAGGCCAGGGAAGCCCCGGGCCTGTGTTCTCCCTTACCCCCTCTGGCGGGTGATTTTCGCCTGGCGGATGGGTAAGGGGGTCCGTCCCGGGTCGCGACCGGTGTCTAACATTGCCCGATGCGCGAGATGGTGACGAGGTTGTTCGTGGTGGCGGCGATCGCCGAGGCCGGCTCCTGGCTGGCCCTGCTGATCGGGATGGCGGTCAAGTACGGTCCGCCCGGAAACGAGATCGGGGTGCAGATCTTCGGCCCGATCCACGGCGCGCTCTTCGTGGCCTACGGGGTCCTGGTGCTGATGGTGGCCCGCCTGCACCGGTGGAGCCTGCTGGCCACCGGGGTCGCGCTGGCCTGCGCGGTGCCGCCGTTCGCCACCATCGTCTTCGAACGCTGGGCCGCCCGCCGGGGCATGCTCGGCACCACCTCAGGTGAACGCGACCAGGGCGACGATCGTCAGCAGCAGCAGCCCACCCAGAACGGCCTGGAGCAGCAGGGGCGGACCGAGGTGGCTCCACAGGGTGGCGTGGCGGGGGCGTAGCAGCTGCCCGGTGGTGAGGTTGACGATCTGCTCGACCCGGGGCGGAAGGTCCAGATCCTGCGGCCGGAGGGTGATCTGCACCCAGTCCGCCGGGTGCAGGGCGCTCTGCGCCAGATGACCGTGCAGCTCCACTTCGTACAGCTGGTTGTCGCGGTCGCGCAGGCGCAGTGGCGTGACCAGGAACTCCGGCCCCTTGCGCAGCTCCTTCCAGCTGCGCCGGGCGCCACCACCGCCGGCGCTGGAGAGCAGCGAACGGAACGCCAGCAGCAGCAGGCCCATCACGCTGGCCGCGGTCACCACGGCGACCAGCACCGGCTGGCCGACCTTCAGCTCGCGGGTGTAGCCGTCCATCAGCCGTACCACCCGACCGGTGAAGATCCGCTGGGTCGGGCGGGCGATCGGCCGGTAGTCGAGGTCGCTGTCCATGTTCACCACCGGATTACCGTGTGTCGCCGACACGTCGACGAACACCCAGAGTCGGGTTCTGTGCACCCATGGTATCGGTCGTACCGGTGGAACGACGTGAATGAACTGCGGTCACGTCGAGGTGACAACCCGGCCGGTACGGGTAAGCGCGGGGCCGAGCTGGAGAGGGGTCGAGCATGCAGCTGTCCTTCCTGCGTCCGCTCTACGACCGCCGGGGCCCGTGGTGCTCGGTCTACCTGGACGCCTCCCGGGACACCGAGGACGCCCGTGCGGCGTTGGACCTGCGCTGGCGGGCCCTGGCCGGGCAACTACGGCAACAGGGGGCGGACCCCGCGACGGTCGACGCCATCGAGCGGGTGGTCCGCAGCCACGAACCGATGCCCGGCGACTACGGCATCGCCGTCTTCGCCACCAGGGGCCGGGTGGTGCTCTCCGAGTACCTCTCCGCGCCGCCGCTGCGGGACCTGGCCAGCGTCGCGTCGCTACCGCACACCATGCCGCTGGTGGCCCAACGCGGCGAGCAGATCTCCTGGGTACGGGTGCTGGCCGACCGGACCGGTGCGGACGCCATCGCGGTGGGCGCCGGTGAGCTGCCCCGTCGGGCCCAGATACGCGGTGGGGGTGGCTTCCCGATCCGCCGACCCAACGCGGGTGGCTGGTCGCAGTCGCGCTACCAGCGCGCCGCCGACGAGGTGTGGCAGCGCAACGCCGGGGACACCGCGGCGGCCACCGCCGAACTGGCCGAACGGGTCGACGCCGACGTGGTGGTGCTCGCCGGTGACATCCGGGCCACCGGTGCGATCGCCGCCCAACTGCCCCGCCGCTGGCAGGACGTGCTGGTGCGCACCGACGCGGGTGCGCGTACCGGCGGGGCCGACCCGGCCGCCATGGACGACGTGACGGTGCAGGTCATCGCCGAGGCGGCGCAGGCCCGGGTCACCGCCGCCCTGGACCGTTTCGGCAGCCAGCAGGACGTCGGTGCCGGACTGGACGCGGTGGTCGAGGCGTTGCAACGCGACCAGGTCGACACGATGCTGCTGGTCGACGACCCGTCGGCCACCGGGCAGCTCTGGATCGGTGCGGCCCCGGACGAGATCGCCACCGAGCCGGGTCGGCTCACCGGGGCCGGCGACCCGCAGCGGGTCCGCGCCGACGCCGCCCTGCTGCGCGCCCTGGTCCGTACGGACGCCCAGCTGACCGTGCTGGCCCCGGAGGAGGCGCCGCAGCTGGCCGACGGGGTCGGTGCGGTGCTGCGCTACGTCGACGCGTCCACACCGGGCCGCGGCGGCGGTCGAGGCTGAGGCGTACCGGTCTGCGGCTGCGGCGGCGCGGTTGACCGGGCCGCCCCGGTCCGGTCCCACCGGCATCCTGGGCCACCACGCTCGGCGGTTGCTGTCCGACAGCGGCCTATGCCCTGTTTGAACCCGATCGGGACGGGAAGCCGGGGCCCGTGGTGAGCGAACGAGGCAGCGTGGAGCCGGTACGGGTGGCGTCGGCGGATCCGACCGGCGCCCTGACCGGTGACCGGGTGGTGGCGGCCGGCAGCACCGCCCGGGTCCTGGTGGCCGTCACGGCGCGGGCGTTGCGCGGTGCCGACTGCGCCGACCTGGGGCAGCCGGCCGTGCTGTCCCGCCTGGCCGCCGCGCCCGAGCCGGTGCGCCGTACCGCGGTGACCCGGGCCGCCGGCCGCAGCGCGCTCACCCCGGCGCAGCTCGGCCAGGTCGACACCGGCCGGGTCGCGCGCTGGTTCGCCGAGCAGTACCCGGTCCGTCGCTACCCGGGGGTGCTGCTCGGCTCGCCGCACGGGGCCGCGGCCCACCTGGCGGTGGCCCTGGGGGTGCCCTGGCTGCCCACCGGCTTCGAGGTGGCCGTGCGGTGGGGCGAGGGGACCGTCGACCGGCCCGCCGCCGCGCTGGCCCACGGCGGTGCGCTGACCGCCCGGCTGCTCGCCGGCAACGCCGACGTGCACGTACGTCAGGTGCACTGCCCGGCCAGCCGGGGCATGACGGCCGGCTCGACGGTGTCGATGACGGTGCGCTGGCGGCACCTGCCGGGGGCGTACCGGCGGTTCCTGCTCGACCGGCTGGCCCCCGGCGCGCCGGTGCTGTTGCTGCAGGACACCCGGACCTGGCCGGTGCTCGACGCCGGTGACGGACACAGCTTCCAGGTGGGCTGTCCCGCCAGCGGCCTGGACCCGGTGGACTTCCACCCGGACAGTCACGCGCTGCGCCAGGTGTTGCGCGCGGCCGGCGGCGACGGTGCCCGCTGGGAGTTGCCGGAGGTCTCCGCCGCGTGGGCGTACGCCGAGCACGGCGTCGAGACCGACTTCGCCGAGGCGACCCGGCAGTGGGGTGCCCGACGCGGACACCGGCTGCACCGGGTGCTCTTTCCACAGGCCGAGGCGTTGAGCGCGACCGTCGCCGACCTCTACCGGCAGTGGCTGCGCGCGGCAGGCAAGAGCGGTGACCGGTTGGTGGTGGAGTGCGGCCGGTTGCTCGATCCGTGGCAGGTGATCCGGACGGGGCTGGTGCCGTACTGGTGCGAGAACGCCACCCGGCGGGCGGTCGCGGGCGCGGAGTGGTGGTTGGCCGGTAGTGCGCCGTTCAGCTCCGTCGACGTGCTGCCCGAGCCGCCCGGGGTCCGCTCGCCGGCCCTGGCCGGACTGCCGCAGTGGCTCGCGGTGGCCTCCTTCGGGCGGCGTCGCCGTGCCCTGGACCGCACCTCGGCCCGGGGCTACCCGGTCACCTCGGTACCCACCCGGCGGGCCACCGAGGTGCTCCGCGGCCAGCCCTACGACCTGCCGACCCCGCCGCCGATCCCGGTCGACGCGGCGTTGACCGCGTTGCGCGACGGCGGCGCCCGGCAGGGTCTGCTGGTCTGCTGAGCGCCCCGGTCAGCTCCGTCCGGACCAACCCCGCCGAATCATCCTCGCGATCCCGGAACCCGTGATTGAGTACCTGAGGAGCGGGAACACCGCCGGTCGGCGACGGCCGGCAGGCGCTGGCAGACCCGTGTGCCGTCGACGACCGGCGGCCCGACGGCGTGGGTGTTCCGGCTGCGAAATCAGGCACGTGACCCACATTCCGGCCCGGTGCGTGGCTCGACCATGCGCACGACCGGTTCCGATCCGGGCGGGACCTTCCTGAGGGAGGCGCGGATGTTCGGACAGACCACGACAACCACCCCACCGCCGACCGAACGCGGACTGGAGGACCTGGACGCCGCCGCCATGGCGTACGCGGCCCGGATCGCCGGGTTGCCACCCGAGCGGCACGGCGAGGCCCGCGAGGACCTGGTCCGGTTCGCGTTGCCGTTCGCCGGCCGGCTGGCCCGCCGCTACCGGGGCCGGGGGGAACCCCTGGAGGACCTGGAGCAGGTGGCCCGGTTGGGCCTGGTCAACGCGGTCGACCGGTACGACCCGGAACGTGGCTCCTTCACCGCCTACGCGGCCATCACCATCGTCGGTGAGATCAAGCGGCACTTCCGGGACCGGACCTGGGGGGTGCACGTACCCCGCCGGCTGCGTGACCTGATCCTGGAGGTCGGGCAGGCCACCGCCGCCCTGACCAGCGAGCTGTCCCGGGCCCCGACGGTGGCCGAGCTCTCCGCCCGGCTGGAGACCCCGGAACAGGAGATCCTGGCCGCGTTGGAGTCCGCCGCCGGGTACAGCCCGGCCTCGCTCAACGCCCCGGTCGGCGGGGAGAGCTCGGCCGAGTTCGGTGACCTGGTAGGCGAGTCGGACAACGCCCTGGAGTCGGTCGACGACCGGGTGACCATCAGCGGCCTGCTGCACCGGCTGCCCTGGCGGGAACGACGCATCCTGGCCATGCGCTTCTACGGCAACCAGACCCAGGCCGAGATCGCCGCCCGGTTCGGCATCTCCCAGATGCACGTGTCCCGGCTGCTGTCGCGGGCGTTGACCTGGCTGCGTCAGGCGATGCTCGCCGACACCCCGCCACCCTGGCAGAACGGCCCCGCCGAGACCGAACCCGCCCGAGCCCGCGAGTAGCGCGGTAAGGAAGGGCCCCCTGTTATCGCTTTCTGTTGCACAGGGGGCCCTTCCTTTCACCGGCTGTGGGGGTGGCGCCAGCGGTTGTCGGGTTCGTCGGGGCTGTCGGTCTCCGGGGCGTCGGAGGACTCGAAGCTGGGTCGGCGGACCTCCTCCGGTTCCGGCACCTCGACCGGCCGGGCCCCCGACTGGGGAGCCGGTTGGTACGCGACGGCCTCCCGTGCGCCGTGGGCCCCCTCGACGGCCGGTGACTCGGGGGCACGCCGTTCGTGGTGGAACTCCTCGTGCAGCTCCTGCGGGGGTTTCGTGGTCCGTTGTGGCAGGTCCCGGCCCAGGTTGGACACGAGCGGGCCGTACTTGGCGTCGAAGGCGGGCCGCTCGGAGCGGATCCGGGGCATCCGGTCGAAGTTGCGCAGCGGGGGCGGGCAGGTGGTGGCCCACTCCAGCGAGTTGCCGAACCCCCACGGGTCGTCGACCGACACCATCGCCCCGTACCGCCAGGACTTCCAGACGTTGTACATGAAGAACAGGGTGGAGGCGCCGAGCAGGAACGAGCCGACCGTGGAGATCATGTTCAGGGTGGTCCAGCCGTCACCTTCCAGGTAGTCGGCGTACCGGCGGGGCATGCCCTCCGCGCCCAGCCAGTGCTGGACCAGGAAGGTCGCGTGGAAGCCGACGAACATGGTCCAGAAGTGCGCCTTGCCGAGCCGCTCGTCGAGCAGCCGGCCGGTCATCTTGGGGAACCAGAAGTACACCCCGCCGAACGCGGCGAAGACGATCGTGCCGAAGAGCACGTAGTGGAAGTGCGCCACCACGAAGTACGAGTCGGTGACCTGGTAGTCCACCGGCGGGCTGGCCAGCAGCACGCCGGTGAGCCCGCCGAGCAGGAAGGTCACCAGGAACCCGACGGCGAACAACATCGGGGTCTCGAAGGTGAGCTGCCCCTTCCACATCGTGCCGAGCCAGTTGAAGAACTTCACGCCGGTGGGCACCGCGATCAGGTAACTGAGGAAACTGAAGAACGGCAGCAGCACCTGGCCGGTGCCGAACATGTGGTGCGCCCAGACGCTCATCGACAGCACGGTGATCGCGATGGTGGCCAGCACCAGGCCGGTGTAGCCGAAGATCGGTTTGCGGGAGAAGACCGGAATGATCTCGGTGATGATGCCGAAGAACGGCAGCGCGACGATGTACACCTCGGGGTGGCCGAAGAACCAGAACAGGTGCTGCCAGAGCAGCGGTCCGCCGGTCGCCGCCTCGTACACCTGCGCGCCGAGCAGCCGGTCCGCCGCCAGCGCCAGCAGCGCGGCGGCCAACAGCGGAAAGACCAGGATCACCAGTACGCTGGTCAGCAGCATGTTCCAGGTGAAGATCGGCATCCGGAACATGGTCATGCCGGGGGCCCGCAGGGTGAGCGTCGTGGTGATCAGGTTGACCGCGCCGAGGATGGTGCCCAGTCCGGAGACGACCAGCCCGATGATCCACATGTTGGCGCCGACGCCGGGGGAGTGCTGGGCCAGGCTCAACGGCGTGTACGCGAACCAGCCGAAGTCCGCCGCCCCGCCCGGGGTGAAGAACCCGGCGGTCACCATGGTCCCGCCGAACAGGTACAGCCAGTACGCCAGCGCGTTGAGCCGGGGGAACGCCACGTCGGGCGCGCCGATCTGCAGCGGCACGATGTAGTTGCCGAAGGCGAAGACCAGCGGGGTGGCGAAGAGCAGCAGCATGATCGTGCCGTGCATGGTGAAGGCCTGGTTGTACTGCTCGGGGGAGAGCAGTTGCAGTCCGGGCCGGGCCAGTTCGGCCCGTACCAGCAGGGCCAGCACCCCGCCGATCAGGAAGAAGACGAACGACGTGGCCAGGTAGAGCAGGCCGATCTGCTTGGCGTCGGTGGTGCCCAGCAGCTTGCGTAGCTGGCTGCCGGGCAGCGTGCCGCGTACCGGGCCGGGGAAGCCGCCGAAGCGGGCCGGGGCCAGGATCGCCGGCGACCGGTCGTGGCCGGCTTCCGTGGTTACCCGCTTGGGCATCGCTCTCACCCCGTCGTGACGACCGAACGGACGGGCGTGGCTACCCGCCCCGTCGCCCATGTAACCAGGCGTGAGGGGAAAATTGGTGCATATCGTCAGCCGGTGGGCAGCATCGCCCAGACCACCTTGCCGCCGGGCACCGGGGAGGTGCCCCACCGCTGGGTCATCTCCCGTACCAGCAGCAGCCCCCGGCCGCCCTCGGCGCGCAGGTCCCCACCGCCGGCCCGGACCGCCAACCGGCTGCCGTCGGAGACCGCGACGTGCAGGTACGGTCGACGCAGCGTCAGGGTGACCTGCATCGGGGTGCCGGCGTGCCGGACCACGTTGCCCACCAGTTCGCTGAGCACCAGCGAGGCCGGACCGACCAGCTCCGGCAGGTTCCACCGACCGCAGGCCTCCCCGACCAGGTCCCGCGCCCGTCGGCAGGCCCCGGTGACCGGCTCCAACCGGGCCCGCAGCCGGGGCGCGGCGGCCTCACCCGCCGTCCGGGTGGCCTCCACACAGTCGGCCCGGACCGGGACCACCCGGCAGGCGGTCGTCTCGGCCAGCCAGGTCGCGGTCGTCGGTGGCGGCGAGCAGAGCACCATCGGCACCACCGGCCAGCCGGCGGCCTGCCGGCAGATCGCGGCGAAGACCGACAACGCCAGCCGGTCGACCACCCGCACCCCGGCCAGGTCGACCACCAGCGCGTCGGGCTGGGCGGTGAGGCAGCGCTCCAGCTCGGCATGCACCGACCGCATTGTCGCCACGTCGAGGTCACCGGAGAGCCGGACGACGGTCACCGGGGACTCGTCGCTGACCACACAGCTGATCCGGCTGGACATCTCGCGCCCTCGTTTCCGCATCGTCGATGGGCTGCGAACTACCCGGCCCCCGGCGGCCCGAAACCGTGTGGCCAGCGCGTGCGCAAGGTCACCGGAGAACCACCGACCGGTACCTCGCCCGGCGAGGGACGGATCAGCCGCGCCCGCGGGACCGGTCGAGGCCGTGCCGGGGCTGGTGCCGGGTGCCGGTCCGGGTGGTGACCAGACCGAGCAGGATCATCGCCGCGCCCAGGCCCAGGTGCAGCCAGTTGTCGGCGGTGTTGACCGGCAGGACGTTCGCCGTGCTGTCGTGGTCGACGACCAGCCCGTACAGCCAGAGGACCAGGTAGACCGCACCCCCGCCGAGCAGGTAGGCGCGGGCGGTGGCGGCCGTGCGGGCCAGCGCGAGACCGGCCACCCCGAACAGCAGGTGCACCAGGTTGTGCAGCACCGACACCTGGAACACCCCGAACAGCCGGGCGCCGGATTCGTGACCGGCCCAGCGCAGGCCACCGACGTCGCTGGTGATCCCGGGCACGAAGCCGAGCACGCCGACGACCAGGAAGACCACCGCGACGCCCCGGGCCACCCGCCGGACCGTGGCCTGGCCCTCGCCGGGACCGCGTCGGGCGCGGACATGCGCCGTCGACCCCGCCATCGCGCCTCCTCGCCGTCGGTGACCACCACCGCTGGTACGCCGACCCGGCGTTCCCACCCCCCGCGCCGACTAACCTCGCTGATGCCGCTGATGCCGCTGATGCCGCTGATGCCGCTGATGCCGCCGGGCCGCCGGGCCGCCGGGCCGCCGGGCCGCCGGGCCGCCGGGCCGCCGGGCCGCCGGGCCGCCGGGCCGCCGGGCCGCTGGTCCGGGCGGATGCGGGGATGCGGTAGGGGCTCCGGTCGGCGACCGGAGCCCCTGCGTCGGGTGCGGGTGTTCAGGCGGGGAGCAGGTCCCCGGTGGCGGTGCCGACGGTGGCACCGGACCCGCCGGCCGGCCGGGGGAGGGCCGCACCGGTGAGACGTGCCGTGGGCACCGTGGGCGGGGCCGCTGCCGCGGCGGTGGCGCGGACCCGTTCGTACAGTTCCACGTAGCGCTGGGCCATCACCGCGGGGGTGAACCGGGCGGCGGCCTCCCGCCGGCACTCGTCCGGGTCGAGCCGGCCGGCTGCCGACACCAGGTCGGCCAGCTCGTCCTCGTCGGTGGTGAGCAGCCCGGTCCGACCGTGCTCGACCAGCTCCGGCAGGCAGCCCCGGGCGGTCGCCACCACCGGCGTACCCAGGGCCAGCGACTCCACCACGGCGGTGCCGCCGGGCTCCTCCCAGCGCAACGGGAAGAGTGCGGCCCGCGCGCCGGCCAGCAGGTCGTCGCGCTCCTGGCCGGCGACCGTGCCGATCCACCGGACCAGGTCGCCGTCGACGTGCGGGGCGACCTCGTCCAGGAAGAACCGGACGTCCGGATTCTGCCGCGCCTCGTCGCCGGCCGCGGCCAGGTCCGCCGGCCGGTGGTACGGGCCCACCGGCCCGGCCAGCACCAGCGGCATCCGCAGCCGCTGGGCCAACCGGGCGCCCACGTCCTGGCCCTTGCCCGGGTTGATCCGGCCCAGGATGAGCAGGTACCCGCCCTTGGCCGGCGGCTTACGGCGGTCGGCGTCGACCGCCAGCGGGGTGGCCAGGTGCACGTGGCCGACCGAGTGCTCGCGCAGCGCCCGGGGGGCCCGGGCCAGCTGCGAGGCGGAGACGCCGTTGACCCGTACCCGGTCACCGCCGTCGAGGTGCCCGTAGAGGGCGGGGTGCTTGGCGAGGTCCCAGTGCAGGGTGTGCAGTGCCGGCGGGGCGTCGGGGCCCATCGCGGCGAGGGTGGCCAGCCCCACGGCCTCCACGTGGTCGTGCACCAGATCGATGTCGTCGCGCGTCCGCACCGCCCGGACCACCCCGGCGAGATGGGCCTGGGCGATCCCGCACACCTGGTTGTACGGCCGTTGCAGCGCGGCGAACTGCCCGTCGGGGAAGACCGAGATCCGTTCCTCGGCCGCCAGGGTGCTGGTCTCCACCGAGGCGAGCACCACCCGGACGCCGAGCCGGCGCAGCTCCGGCACCAGGGTCGCCACCACGTTCTCGATGCCGCCGTAACCGGGCGGCGGAACCGACAGCCACGGGCCGGCGTTCATCAGGACGGTCAGGCTCATCGGGTGGGGTCCCTTCGTACGGCGGGTCCGGCCGGGACCGGTGGAACGACCCGGTGCCGACGGCGACGCACGCCGCCCTCGTGCCGGAGGCGGCGACGCACGCCGCCGTCCTCGCCGTGGCGGTGGCGGTTCACGCCGCCGCCACCCGGCGCCGGGGCACCAGGTGGCGCAGCTGGGACAGTGGGGGACGTTCCTCGATGGACACGTCGTTGACCACGATCTCGCGGTCCAGGTTGGGCAGCGCGTCGGTGCCACCCCGGCGGAACTGGGTGAGTAGCGCGGTGGGCACGGTACCGGGCACGGCCCAGCCCCGCCGCTGCAGCCGCGTCCAGGCGGTCAGCATGATCTGCGCGGACATCCGGCCCAGCGCCGCGGTGTCCTGGTGGCGGTGCTTGCGTTCCCCGAGGTCCACCTGGGCCAGGGCGTCCAGGCCGACCAGGTCCAGCAGGTCGATCAGCATCGCCGTCTCCACGCCGTACCCGGAGACGAACGGCACCTGCGCCAGCACCTCGCGCCGGCCGGCGTACTCCCCGGCCAGGGGCTGCACGAAACCGGCCAGCTCCGGCCAGAAGAGGTTGAGCAGCGGGCGGGCCATCAGCTCGGTCACCCGGCCCCCACCGTCGGGCTCGACCCCGGTGGCCCCCACCAGCGGCCGGTGGTAGAAGCCCTTGACGAACGACACCGAGGGGTCGGTCAGCAGCGGCCCGAGCAGGCCGGTGACGAAGTGCGGCCGGAACTCCCGCAGGTCGGCGTCGACGAAGGCCACCACGTCGCCCTCGGCGGCGGCCAGCCCGGCCCAGAGCGCGTCGCCCTTGCCGGTCAGTCGGGGCAGCCCGGTGGTCATCTCGTCCTGGCCGACCACCTCGGCACCGGCGGCGCGGGCCACCTGCGCGGTGCGGTCGGTGGACCGGGAGTCCACCACGATCACTTCGTCGACCAGCGGCACCCGGTCCATCAGGTGCTCCCGGATGGTCGACACGATCGCGCCGACGGTCGCCTCCTCGTTGCGAGCCGGCAACACCACGCTCACCCGGTCGCCCCCCTTGGCCCGCAGCAGTCGTCGTGGTGTCCACTCCCGGGCCGAGGTGGTGCGGTAGGTGGCCCACGCCTCGACGACCGGTGAGACCATCGAATCTGTATCCCGCACTGGCATACCCCCAGATCGTGTGCGGAAAAAAGCGAACTGAGTGTTCCCAGTACGCGCCCCACGCTAACCGGACAACGACTAACAGCTTGATCACGAACGCGGCACCCGGCGGTTCCCGGCCGGTGAACGTTTGATTGCGTCGGTGCGGGGGGAGTTCGACACCCGTCAACGAGCTGGGACGAGAGGGTCTTTCGGGTGCGCAGGTGTCGGGTGGGTGTGGTGGGAGCCGGCGGGGTGGCGCAACGCCACGCGCGGGTGTTGACCGGATTCGATGACGTGGAACTACTGGGCGTGACCGACGTCGTCGGCCAGGCGGCGGCCGACCTCGCCGGGCGGCACGGTGGCCGGGCCTTCGGCGACGTGACGGAGCTGCTCGCCGCCGGGCCGGACGCGGTGTACGTCTGCGTGCCACCGTTCGCGCACGGGCCGGTGGAGGAGGAGGTGATCGCCGCCGGGGTGCCGATGTTCGTCGAGAAGCCCGTCGCGGTGGACCTGGACACCGCCGAACGGATCGCCGAGCTGGTGGCCCGGCAGGGGCTGCTGACCGCCGTCGGACACCACTGGCGCTACCTGCACGTGGTGGACCAGGCCCGGGAGCTGCTGGCCGGCCGTCCGGTACGGATGGTCAACGGCGCCTGGTTGGACAAGGTCCCACCGGTCGCCTGGTGGGCCCGCCGGGACCGCTCCGGTGGGCCGGTGGTCGAGCAGGCCGCGCACGTGCTGGACCTGCTGCGCGCGTTGGTGGGCGAGGTCGCCGAGGTGACCGCCTACGGCGACGGCTCACCACCGCCGGTGGAGGGCGCCGACATCGACTCGGTGACCGCGGCCACCCTGCGCTTCGACAGCGGCGCGGTGGGCACCCTCGCCACCGCCTGCGTCCTGGGCTGGAAACACCGCGCCGGGCTGGAGATCCTCGCCGACGGGTTGGCGTTGGCGTTGACCGAGGAGGGACTGACCATCCGCGACGCCGAGGGCGAACGGCACGTCGGCGCCGACCCGGACGCCGCCCGGGTGGCCGTGGACCGGGCCTTCGTCGACGCGGTCCGGGGGATCGGTGACGACGTGCGGGTGCCGTACGCCGAGGCGCTGCGTACCCAGCGGCTGGCCCTGGCGGTGGCCGAGTCGGCGCGTACCGGGCGGGGGGTGACCCTGCCGACTCCGCCGGCGACGAGCGGTCCGGAGCGCGTCGATGCGTGACCGGGTGGTGGTGGTCAGCGGCCCGGGTCGGGTCGAGATCGTCGAGCAGGACGCCGGCGAGCTGCGCGAGGGCACCTTCCGGGTGGAGACGCTGCACAGCGGGGTCTCCGCCGGCACCGAGCTGAGCTACGTCAAGGGCACCAACCCGTACCTGCACGTCAGCTGGAACGCCGGTCTGCAGGTGTTCCAGCCCGGCGCGGCCAGCACCCCGTACCCGGTCACCCGGCTGGGGTACATGCAGGTGGGACGGGTGGTCGAGAGCGCGACCCCGGCGGTCGCCGTCGGCGCGGTCGGTGCGATGACCTACGGGCACCGCACCGGTTACCTGGCCGACGCGGTCGCCGAGCGGTTCGTGGCGCTGCCCGACGACCTCGACCCGCTGCTCGGTGTCTACGCCGCGCACATGGGTCCGATCTGCGCCAACGGGCTGCTGCACGCCGCCGCCGACCTGCGCGGCACCGACGTCCGGTCGCTTGGCGACGGGGTCCGGGGCCGGCGGGTGGCGGTGGTCGGCAGCGGAGTGGTCGCGCTGCTCACCACCCTGTTCGCCCGGCACCACGGCGCGGCGTCGGTGGTGGTGCTCGACCCGACCCCACGCCGCCGCGAGGTCGCCGAGGCCCTCGGACTGGAGACCCTCGACCCGCAGGAGGCCGACCCGGCGGTGATGCTCAAGACCCGGTGGGCCCACCACGCCGGTGACCGGGGCGCCGACGTGGTGTTCCAGTGCCGGGGGCAGGACTGGGCGCTGCAGTTGGCGCTGCGGCTGCTGCGACCGCAGGGCACCGTGATCGACCTGGCGTTCTACCAGGGCGGGGCCGAACGGGTCCGGCTCGGCGAGGAGTTCCATCACAACGGGCTGGCGCTGCGGTGCGCGCAGATCGGGCGGGTGCCGCGCGGGCTCGCCCCGACCTGGGACCGCGAGCGGCTCTCCGCCGAGACCATCGACCTGCTGCGCTGCCACGGCAACCTGATCGGCACGCACCTGGTCTCGGCGGTGGTGCCCTTCGACGAGGCCCCGGCGCTCCTGACCGACCTGGCGCAGCGCCGCCGGCAGGAACTCCAGGTCGTGCTCACCCCCTGACCACCGGGGTACGGGGCCCCGAGGAGCGGGAAACCGACAATCGGGGCCCCGGCCGACATTCGGCCGCGACGGGCAACCGAAAACCGGCCCGGGTCGCGTACCGTTGCGCCTCATGGGTGTGTCGCGTCGGATCCACCGTCCGGCGCGCGGTCTCGGGAGGTCTCGGCAGTCTCATGGGTGTGTCGCAACGGTTGAGGTCCAGGTTCCGCCGGTTTCTCCAGCGCCCGGGCACGACGGTCGATCTGGCTCCGCTGGAGAAGTTCCTGCCGGCGATCTCCGAGCGCGCCGAGGAGCTCGCCGCGCTCGACGACGCCGAGCTGACCGAGGCCGCCGGCCAGGCCAAGACCTACCCGGAGATCTGCGCGGTCGGCCGCGAGGCCGCCAGTCGTGGCATCGACCAGCGGCCGTACGACGTGCAGCTGCTCGGTGCGATGGCGCTGCTGTCCGGCAAGGTCGCCGAGATGGCCACCGGTGAGGGCAAGACCCTGACCGCCGCGATCGCCGCCTACGGGCACGTGCAGCTCGGCAACGGCCCGGTGCACGTGATCACCGTCAACGACTACCTGGCCCGCCGGGACGCGGTGTGGATGGAGCCGATCTACACCCTGCTCGGGCTCACCGTGGGCTGGGTCAACGAGGCCTCCACCCCCCAGGAGCGACGCGAGGCGTACGGGCGGGACGTCACCTACGTCTCGGTGAGCGAGGCCGGCTTCGACTACCTGCGCGACCAGCTCGTCACCGACCTCGACGACCGGGTCCAGCCGCCGCTGTCGACCGCGATCGTCGACGAGGCCGACTCCATCCTGATCGACGAGGCCCGGGTGCCGATGGTCCTGGCCGGCGCGGTCGCCGGCGAGCAGGACCCGGTGCACGCCGCCGCCGCGCTGGTGCGCGGCCTGCGCAAGGGCAAGCACTACACGGTCGCCGAGGACGGTCGCAGCGTGGCCTTCACCAGCGCCGGCCTGGCCGCCGTCGAGGCCAAGCTCGGCGACATCGACCTGTACGCCGAGGAGCACGTCGCGCAGCTCTCCGCGGTGAACGTGGCGCTGCACGCGCACGCGTTGCTGCACCGCGACGTGGACTACATCGTCCGGGACGGCTCGGTCGAGCTGATCGACGAGATGCGCGGCCGGGTGGCCCAGCGCCGCCGATGGCCCGACGGGCTGCAGGCGGCGGTGGAGGCCAAGGAGGGCCTCGACGCCACGGCCGAGGGGGAGGTGCTCGGCACCATCGCCGTCCAGGCCTACATCGGGCTCTACCCGAAGATCTGCGGGATGACCGCCACCGCGGTGCTCGTCGGTGACCAGCTGCGGGAGTTCTTCTCGCTGGAGGTGGCGGTGATCCCACCGAACACCCCCTGCGTCCGGGAGGACGAGCCGGACCGCATCTACGCCACCCGGGCCGAGAAGGACGAGGCGCTGGTCGACGAGATCACCCGGTGCCACGAGGCGGGGCGCCCGGTGCTGGTGGGCACCCTCGACGTCAAGGAGTCCGAGGCCCTCTCCGAGGCCCTGGCGGCGGCCGGGGTGTCCAGCGTCGTGCTGAACGCCAAGAACGACGACGAGGAGGCGGCGATCATCGCCGAGGCCGGCGCGTACGGCGCGGTCACCGTCTCCACCCAGATGGCCGGCCGGGGCGTGGACATCCGCCTCGGCGGCAGCGACTCCACCGACCGGGACCGGGTGGCCGAGCTGGGCGGCCTGTACGTCATCGGCAGCGGCCGGCACGACAGCCGCCGGGTCGACGACCAGCTGCGGGGCCGGGCCGGCCGGCAGGGTGACCCGGGCGGGTCGGTCTTCTTCGTCAGCCTGGAGGACGAGCTGGTCGTCCGGCACGCCGCGGACGCGGTGCCGGCCTCTCCCCGGATGAACGCCGACGGCCTGGTCACCGACGAGCAGGTGGACTACGCCGTGGAGCACGCCCAGCGGGTGGCCGAGGGGGTCAACCACGAGATCCACCGCAACACCTGGCGGTACAGCGTGGTGATCGAGCAGCAGCGCAAGGCGCTGGCCGAGCGGCGCGAGCGGCTGCTCACCTCCGACGTGGCGGCGCTGATGCTGCTGGACCGGATGCCCGAGAAGGCCGGCGAGCTGGACGAGGACCTGCTGGCCCGGGTGGCCCGGTCGATCGCCCTCTACCACCTCGACCGGCTCTGGGCCGAGCACCTGGCCGAACTCTCCGAGATCCGCGAGGGCGTGCACCTGCGGGCGCTGGGCCGCCTCGACCCGCTCGACGAGTTCCACCGCTCCGCGGTGCCCGCCTTCAACAACCTGGTCCCCGAGATCGAGACCCGGACGCTGGCCACGTTCACCGAGACCGAGTTCGACGAGGACTGGGAGCCGGACGCCGCCAAGCTGGTCCGGCCCAGCGCCACCTGGACGTACCTCGTGCACGACAACCCGTTCGGCTCCGAGCTGGACCGGTTGATCGCCTCGGTGGGGCGGCGGCTCAGCACCGGCGGCTGACGGCTCTCCAGGGCCCCGGTCGTCGCCGATCAGCGACGACCGGGGCCCTTTTTGGGACTGTTTCGACCCAAGTCTGCGAGGGTAGTAGGCCTGGTCCGATCAGTCGGGAAGAGAGCGGTACATGACACAGGACAGGACAGCGTACGCAACCACCGGGCCGGACCCGGTGGCGACGTGGACCGCGGTCCGGTGAACCTGGACACGCGCGAGCCGGTCGAGGAGAACCTGGGCGTCCTGGAGACCGCGGCGCTGCTGCGGGAGCTGACCGCCGGGCTGCTCGACGTCACCGACTTCGACGAGGCGCTGGGCCGGCTGGTCCGGATCACCCGCGCCGCGGTCCCCGGAGTCGCCTGGTGCGGGTTCACCACCCTGCGGGCCGGGGAGCCGGTGGGGGTGGCGGCCTCCGATCCGCGGCTGGCCGAGCTCGACGACCTGCGACACGGCCCCGACACGCCGGCGATGAGCGCGATCCGCCGCCGCGAGATGGTCTTCTCCGCCGATCTGAGCCTGGAGGACCACTGGCCGGCGTGGACCCGGCACGCCCAGGAGTTGGGGGTGCACGGAGTGGTCGCCGCCCCCGTCGACATCGACGACCAGGTGATCGGCGCGGTCAACCTGTACGCCGGCGCGCCCGGTGCGCTGAGCGCGCGGCGGCAGCTCACCGCGATGCTGCTGGCCGAGCACGCCGGCCTGCTGCTGGCCGCGGTCCGGGAGCGGGCCCGCCAGCGGGCACTCACCGGAGAGCAGGACGCCACCCTGCTGACCGAGGGGGTGATCGGCCAGGCGATCGGCGTGATCATGACGCAGCGGGGTTGCCCCGCGCCGGAGGCGTTGCAGGTGCTGCGCAGCGCGGCGTCCTCGCTGGACATTCCACTGCGCGAGGTCGCCGACCGGCTGGTCGCCACGGTCTCCCGCCCCCGGGAGGGCTGACCGCCGCCCGGGACGGTCGTCACGGTTACGGCGACGGCCGGTCGGGTAGCACCTTCTCCGGTGGGAACGGGACGATCCGGTCCCACCGGGGGAGGCAACGATGGAGAGCCGACTGCGGGTGCACGGTCATCCGATCCAACCGATGCTGGTGACGTTCCCGTTCGGGTTGTTCGTCAGCGCGACCGTCTTCGACCTGGCCGATGTGGCCGGTGGCCCGGCGTTCCTCGGCGAGGTGGGCTACTGGACCACCGTCGCCGCCCTGGTCGCCGCCGCGCTGACGGTGATCGCCGGCATGGTCGACCTCTGGGACGTACCAGGTGACGCGACCCGCCGGACGGCGCTGACCTTCAACCTGGTCAACGCCGCCATGGCCGGGCTGTTCCTGCTCACCTGCCTGATCCGGGCCGCCGCGCCACAGCGGAGCGTCTCGCCGATGCTGCTGGCGGTCGAGGTGGCCGCGCTGGCCGTCGGCGCAGTGGGCGTCTGGTTGGGCTCCCGGCTGGTGCGGCAGTTCGAGTCGGGCCGCGCCGAGCCGACCTCCTTCGACGCCTTCGGCAGCCCCGCCAACGCCACCGTCGAGATCAACATCCGCCGCCTCTGAGCAGCGTCAACGGGACCACCCCCGCCTACGCGGGGAGCACGACGTGCACGACCCGGTGGACGGCAGCGTCGGGGGAACACCCCCACGTACGCGGGGAGCAGATTCACGTGGTCGGCGACGCCAGCTGCGCGACGGGATCACCCCCGAGCGCGCGGGGAGCAGTCCAGGGCGATGGCCACCATCCAGGTCGCCACGGGACCACCCCCGCGTGCGTGGGGAGCAGGACTTGCCGTACCGGCGGCTGGTGTGTGACCCGGGATCACCCCCGCATGCGCGGGGAGCAGTAGGCGTGTTGCGCAATTTCGCGCATTGACAGCGGATCACCCCCGCATGCGCGGGGAGCAGTGACGTTGTCCTCACCCAGCAGGGCCAGGATCGGGATCACCCCCGCATGCGCGGGGAGCAGACACGGCGTGCTTCCCGAAGGGCGATGACAGCCGGATCACCCCCGCATGCGCGGGGAGCAGCGGTTCACGTCATCCCACCGTTCGGCCTGCCCGGGATCACCCCCGCATGCGCGGGGAGCAGCAGGCCCTGCTGGGTCTGTGGGCGCTCGACGGGGGATCACCCCCGCATGCGCGGGGAGCAGGCCCCGGCCCGGGTGACCGAGCCCAAGTTCACGGGATCACCCCCGCATGCGCGGGGAGCAGAACGGCAAGCACCACCGCGCCGACCGGAAGGTGGGATCACCCCCGCATGCGCGGGGAGCAGGTCGCCGCCGCCGCGTCCACCTCGGTCCCCGAGGGATCACCCCCGCATGCGCGGGGAGCAGCTGGGCATCGACCTGGACGAGGTGAAGGCGAAGGGATCACCCCCGCATGCGCGGGGAGCAGTCCCGGCACGACCCGGACGCGGCCGGCCGAACGGGATCACCCCCGCATGCGCGGGGAGCAGTGCACACTGACCGTGGCCAGGTCCCCGACAGAGGGATCACCCCCGCATGCGCGGGGAGCAGGAACGGCACGTCGGTGAGGGCGGCGTACCAGACGGATCACCCCCGCATGCGCGGGGAGCAGCCGGTCCACCGGCCGGTGGTCGGCGGACTGTGCGGATCACCCCCGCATGCGCGGGGAGCAGGCCGTTGCGGTGGACGTTGATGAGCCCGTCGTCGGATCACCCCCGCATGCGCGGGGAGCAGGGCGGATGCCACGACCTGCCCGTTGACGTGCACGGATCACCCCCGCATGCGCGGGGAGCAGCCGAGAAGGGCGGGCCGCGTGAGGGTCCACGACGGATCACCCCCGCATGCGCGGGGAGCAGCCGACCACCCCGACCGAGCCGGACTACTGGCTGGGATCACCCCCGCATGCGCGGGGAGCAGGCACTCAGGTCGTGCAACGGGACGTTGCTGACGGGATCACCCCCGCATGCGCGGGGAGCAGTTCAGCCGGTAGCGGATCTGCGGCGGCTCCGCGGGATCACCCCCGCATGCGCGGGGAGCAGACTTCTTGACCTGGGGCGCTAGAGATCAACTTCCTCGTTTTCGTTCACTTTGGTTCTGAGGATCGCCATGCAGTCCCTCGGGTGTCGGGCAGGTGGGGCGTGCGGGTGGGCTCAGCGTACCGGTGGGCTTTCCGGCACAGCCGACGCCCGGGCGGCGGTCGACTCGCTTGTGGTGTGACCCGAAGAGTTTTGGCCGGCCCGTGGCCTGGCGTACGCGCTTGCCATCCGCGATCTTGCGCCCGTCGCCCCCCGACGGCCCCAGATAAGTGTCCAAGATTCACCTGTAGGTCACGTGTCGGCGGTGATCGGTGCGAGATCTTCGATTAGCACTGCGCGTGGTTCCTGCGCCGCGTACGCGGGGGTGGTCCGGGTCGTTCGGGGAGCAGGGAGACACCGTTCCAGGGTGCCGAAACGTCGCTGACCGTCTGCTGGTGCTCGGCGACGAGTGCTTCCCGGAGTGGGGCTCCACTGGGGAGGAGCTGTTCCGGGATGAAACGTTCGGTGCCGAGGTGCGCCGTAGTGGTGAAGGCGGCTCCGCCGGCCTGGAGTCCGTCGGCCAGGCACCATGCGGCAGCTCGCGACACCCGCCGTGGTGAGGTCAGCCGGCGTGCAGCAGCTCCAGCATCTCGGGCAGGTCGAAGAAGCGTGCGGTGTCGGTGGCCGACGGGGTGCCGTGGTCGGGGTCGGCACCGGCGGCCAGCAGTGCCCGGACCGCCTCGGCGTTCTGGCGGAACACGGCGGCGGCGAGTGCGGTCTGGCCCCGGTCGTTGACCCGGGTGTGGTCCGCGCCGTGGCCCAGCAGGGCCGTCACGGTCTCCGGGTGGGCGTGGTACGCGGCGAGGATCAGCAGCGTGTCGCCCTTGGCGTTGGTCAGGTTCACCGGTAGCCCGGCGTCGACGTGGCCGCTCAGCTCGGCGGTGGCACCGGAGCGGGCCAGGTCGAACATCCGGTGGGCGAAGGCCAGGGTCTCGGCGTCCAGTTCGGCACTCACCCACCCAAGGCTAGTCCGCCGGTGGTGGGCCTGCCGGGCAGCGCCGGAGCACTCGAACGGGTGATCTATGTCCCAGCATTCGGTATTCCCTACTAAGTCTATAGGTTTTGCCAGATAGGCTGTGTCGGTACGCTCCGCTCCGCTCCACGAGGACCGACATGATCAGCATCCGCCAGCTTGACCGCGACCTGCTCGCCACCGCCCGTCGGTACGCCGACGCCCCGCACACCTGGCCCACGCCGGTGTGTTTCGATCCCGTACAGCGGTGGTACCAGCGGCTCGCGGTCGCCGCCGACCACGAGGTGTGGGCGCTGAGCTGGCTGCCCGGTCAGGGCACCGACCTGCACGACCACGGTGGCTCCGCGGGGGCCTTCCTGGTGGTCTCCGGTGTGCTCACCGAGGAGACGGTCAGTCGCGGCGCGCTGCGCCCGCAGCAACTCGTCGCCGGCACCGGTCGGCGGTTCGGTCCCCGGCACGTGCACCAGGTGACCAACCGGGGCGACCAGCCGGCCGTGAGCGTGCACGTCTACCGCCCGGCACTACGCCGGATGACCCGTTACCTCCTCGCCGAGGGACGACTGCGGGTCGCCGAGGTGGCCGAGGCAGGCGTGGCGTGGTGACCAGCCCCGCACCCGTACCCGCGGCCTTCGCACCCGCTGCGGCGTCACACCAGCTGTCAGGAAAGGATCCCCGTATGTCGCAGACCGACGTCTCCCCGACCGCCTGTCCGTCCCCACCCGGATCCCGGGGGATCGACGAGATCCTCGCCGCCGCCCGGGCCCGGCTGCGCCGGCTCGATCCCGAGCAGGCCCACCTGGCCCACCGCGACGGTGCCGTGCTCGTCGACATCCGCCCCGCCGCCCAACGGGCCGCGCACGGCAGCGTGCCGGGCGCGCTGATCGTCGAACGCAACGTACTGGAGTGGCGGTTCGACCCGCGGTCGGCGGCCCGGCTGCCGGGTGTGACCGACTACGACCTGCCGGTGCTGGTCCTCTGTCAGGAGGGCTACACGTCCTCGCTGGCCGCGGCCGCCCTCCAGGACCTCGGCCTGCACCGGGCCACCGACGTGATCGGTGGCTTCATGGCCTGGCGGATCGCCGGGCTGCCCGCGTTCGGTCCCGACCCGATCCACCGTCCCTCACCCGTGGCCTCGCCGGTGACCGCCGGCGCGGCGTACCTACCCTGACCGCCACGCTCCACCGGGCGTGGTCGACGGCACCGCCATCTCCAGGAGGATCCATGTCCGTCGTCGCCATCTCGTCGCGCCCCCACTCGCCGGGACGCCGTTCCGACCGGCCCACGGCGGTGCGGCCGCGGTCCACCTCGACGCTCACCGTCACCGTCGACCTGACCCCCGGGACGGTGAGCCCCCGGCTGGCCCGGCTGATCGAGCTGCTGCAGGAACTGGCGGTGACGGGGGAGGTGACGCCGGTCGGCGCAGCCGCGACCACCCCGCCCGCGCCCCGGCCGCGACCCGCCGAGCACCCCGCCGACCTGCGGATCCTGGTCGGGTGCCGCACCGTCGAGCACGGTGGCCGGATGGTCGCGCTGACCCGCATCGAGTTCGACCTGCTGCTGTTCCTCGCCGAGCACCCCCGCCGGGTCTTCACCCGGCTCCAGCTGCTGTCGAACGTCTGGGGGTACGAGCACGCGGTGGTACGCACCGTGGACGTGCACGTACGGCGGCTGCGGGCGAAGTTCGGCGCCGACACGCCCCTGGTGACCACGGTGCACGGGGTCGGCTACCGGCTCGCCGACGAGGCCCGGATCGGTATCGACCGGGACCAGTGACGCCCGGGGTGCGGGTCGGGCTGGCACGCGGAGGGCGGGTCGGGGCGAGGGCCCCGGCCCGTCCTCCGCTGTCCCCGTGTCCCAGTTGGTGGGTCGGGCGTTCCACGCGTTGGGGACCCCCGGATTTGTTCATGTTGACGACTCTGCTGTAATCATCTGGTCTAGTACGCAGAGCGAGCGCTCGGCTCCGGTGTGTTCGTCAATTGTCACAGTCATGCAACGTAGCCGGCACTTGACCCTCGCGCGAGTGCCGGGAAGCATCGATGCAGCGGCGTCCCGGGCCGTGGGGAGAACTCCGACCAGCCAAGGAGGACCATGTCGGTCAGCCCCGCCTCGTCGCGCGCCGGATGGCACACGTCTCAACCCGTGGTGCCGGGTCGTCCGCCCGGTGGGCAGCGCCGACCGGCAAACACCGCCACAGTGCTCACCGTGACACTGTCCATCCCACTGGCCAACGAAGAGGCCCTGACCGGGCCGGCCCGACGACTGCTCGACGCGGCCCGGGAGCTGGTCGAGCGGGGCGAGTGCACGGTGACCAGCAACGGCGGTGCCGCGGAGCGGCGGGCGGACTCCGTCCCGACCAGCCGGACGGCCGCCCGGCCGCTGACCCCCGCCGTGCCGACCCTGCACATCCTGGCCGCGTCGCGGTCGGTGCTGCGCGACGGTGAGGCGTTGCCGTTGACCCGTCTGGAGTTCGACCTGCTGCTGCACCTGGTCGCCCACCCGCGGCGGGTGTTCACCCGCCTGCAGCTGCTCAACGCCGTCTGGGGCTACGAACACGCCGGGGTGCGTACCGTCGACGTGCACGTCCGCCGGCTGCGCGGCAAGGTCGGGGTGGACGTTCCCCTGGTCACCACGGTCTACGGGGTGGGCTACCGGCTGGCCGACGACGCCTTGGTCACCATCGACCGCACCGGCTGACCCGCCATCGCGTCCGCCGGTCACGACGGAGCGCACCGGCTGACCCGCCACCGCGTCCGCCGGTCACCATGGACGTCATGCGCGTACGCCCGATCTCGCCCGACCGGCTCGTCACCGAACTGGCCGACCGGCTCGCCGACGCGGCCGTACCCGGGCGGTTGCGGGTGGCCGTCGACGGTGCCCCCGCGGCCGGGCCGGACCGGCTCGCCGCCGCCCTGGTCGACCCGTTGCGGGCCCGGGGCCGACCGGTCGCGCACGTGCGGGCCGACGACTACCTGCGCCCGGCGTCGGTACGGCTGGAGTTCGGGCACACCAACGCCGACTCCTACTACGACTCCTGGACCGACGAGGCCGGGTTACGCCGCGAGGTGCTCGATCCGGCCGGGCCGACCGGGTCGGGCCGGCTGCTGCCGGCGCTGCGCGATCCCGGCACCGACCGGGCCGTCCGGGCCACCTACCTGGAGCTGCCAGCCGGCGGGATCGTGCTGGTCAGCGGGGCGCTGCTGCTCGGCGGTGGGCTGCCGTTCGACCGTACCGTGCACCTGGAACTCTCCCCGGCGGCCCTGGCCCGACGCACGCCGCAGCCGCACCGGTGGACCCTGCCC
This sequence comes from Micromonospora sp. WMMA1923, assembly GCF_049179195.1. NCBI lineage: Bacteria > Bacillati > Actinomycetota > Actinomycetes > Micromonosporales > Micromonosporaceae > Micromonospora > Micromonospora sp. WMMA1923. Next base: position 2,750,477 of record NZ_JBMHLZ010000001.1, on the reverse strand, counting down.
GCCTTCGCCCGGTACGCCGAGGAGGTGGTCCCGTCCGCCTTCGCCGACGTCGTGGTGCGCGTCGACGACCCCCGCAGACCGGCCGTGGTGGAGTCGGAAATTTACGGCTGACCACGGTTTGGCGGAAGGGAGGGCGGGGTAAACGCCGGGCTCAACGGGCGTGGATGATCACCACCGCGCCGCAGACGGACCGTAGCCGGGACCTCGGGTCACGGCCGCCCGGGTGTGCCCGGGGTACGAAAGGCAGGCAGCGATGCTCGTGCACGACACCGTTGGCACGGCCCGGCCGCAGACCGACGTCGACCGGATCCGGCTCTCCCTGCAGGCCCGCTACGACGAACTCTCCGAGGAGTACGACCGGGCGGTGCTGCAGAGCCAGGTGCTGCGGCTGGTCGAGGTCGGCGACACCGCCGGCGACGACCAGGCCGACAGCGGCACCAAGACGGCCGAGCGGGACACCGCGCAGTCGCTGCTGCGCACCATCCTCGACCGGCGGGCCCAGTTCGAGCACGCGCTGGCCCGACTGGACGCGGGCACCTACGGCTTCTGCGAGGGGTGCTCGGTGGCGATCCCGGTAGAGCGGTTGGAGATCTACCCCTCCGCCACCGCCTGTGTCACCTGCAAGCAGAGCCGGGAGCGGCGGGCCGCCTGAGCCCACCGCCGGCGGTGCCGCACCGGTACCGACCGGGACGTCGACCAGGGGGTTGCTCCGATGACGACGCTTCATCACGGGCCGCGACGCCGACGGGCAGAGGTGCTGCGCGTCGTCGGCACGGCACCCAGCGGCCGCCGGGTCTCCCCGGCCGGCCGGTTCAGCCCGACCCGGCAGTGGCGGGGTCCCGCCGGCCCGCCGCGACGTGCCGACGACCGACGGTGGGCCGACGAGCTACGGGGGTGGCGAGATGGCTGAGCAGATGTGGTCGGCGTTCGAGTCGTCGCTGGACAAGACGAACCTGATCCTCAAGGACATCGAGCAGGCCTACGGCTGGCCGAAGGAGCAACGCAACCAGTCGTACGCGGCGTTGCGGACGGTGCTGCACCTGCTGCGGGACCGGATGCCGGTGCCGGAGAGCGCCGAGTTCGCGGCCCAACTGCCGGTGCTGCTGCGCGGGATCTACTTCGACGGGTGGCAGCCGGAGAACGTGCCGATCAAACTCAACCGCGACGACTTCCTGTACGAGGTGCGGCAGGGCTTCCCCTACGACGTCGCCGGTGGCGCCGAACGGGTCGTGCAGGTGGTGCTGGAGTCCCTGCGGCGGCACGTCACCCAGGGCGAGTGGGAGGACGTCAGGGCCACCATGCCGCAGGACCTGCTGCAGCTGATGCCCTGACCCCGGTGCCCGGAACGGGGCCGTGTCGGCCCACCGGACGTCTAACGTGTGGGGGTTAGAAGATCGCGGGTGGGGTACCACCCGTCACACGACAGACCCCCGACAGATCCGAGGGAGCACCGATGGCACTGAACGACGACGACATCACGACCCGTACCGGTGGCGGCCCGGAGGGTCCGGCCGACGGTGGGGCGACCCCGGGTCAGCAGGACGGTGGCGCCGATGGCGGTGCCGAGGGCCCGGCCGACGGTGGCGCGACCCCGGGTCAGCAGGACGGTGGCGCGGACGGTGGTGCCGAGGGCCCGGCCGACGGTGGCGCGACCCCGGGGCACCAGGACGGTGGCGCCGACGGCAGCGCCCGGTAAGCGACCGCCGTGTCGATCATCGACCCGCCGGGTGGCCACGGCCGCCCGGCGGTTTCGTCCGCCGCCAGCGCCGCGCTGGCCCGCTGCGTGGCCGTCGAGCCGGCCAAGTTCGCCACCGCGCACTGGGGACGCGGCCCGCTGCTGTCCCGCGCCGCCGAGCTGCCCAACCGCCACGGCTTCACCGACCTGTTCAGCCCCGCCGACGCCGACGAGCTGCTGAGCCGGCGCGGTCTGCGTACCCCGTTCCTGCGGGTGGCCACCGACGGCCAGCTCGTCGCGGCGGGCCGCTACACCGGCGGCGGTGGCGCGGGCGCCGAGATCGGCGACCAGGTGGTCGACGACAAGGTCCTGCAGCTGTACGCCGAGGGCGCCACCCTGGTCCTACAGGGTCTGCACCGCACCTGGCCGGCGCTCATCGACTTCGCCGGCGAACTGGGGGCCGCCCTCGCCCAGCCGTTGCAGGTGAACGCCTACCTGACCCCGCCCGGCAGCCAGGGCTTCGCCACCCACTACGACACCCACGACGTCTTCGTGCTCCAGGTCGACGGCCGTAAGCACTGGCGGATCCACCCGCCGGTGCTGCCCGACCCGCTGGAGCGGCAGCCGTGGGGCGGCCGGGCCGACGAGGTCTCCGCCACCGCGCAGGGCCCCGCCGCGCTCGACGTGGTCCTCGAACCGGGCGACGCGCTCTACCTGCCGCGTGGCTGGCTGCACAGCGCCCAGGCGCAGGAGGCCAGTTCGCTGCACCTGACCGTCGGCATCCGCGCGTTGACCAGGTACGCCCTCGTCGAGGAGCTGCTCGCGCTCGCCGCCGACGACGCGCGGTTGCGCGCCGGGCTGCCCTTCGGCGTCGACCTGGCCGACGCCGAGGCGATCGAGCCGGAGCTGACCGAGACCGTCGAGGCGCTGCGCGACTGGCTGCAGCGGGCCGATCCGGCGGCCGTCGCCGGGCGGCTGCGCGACCGGCTCTGGCCGGCCAGCCGGCCCGCGCCGATCCGTCCGTTGGCCCAGGCCGCCGCGCTGGGCGCGCTCACCGTGGACAGCGTGGTCACCGTCCGGCCGGGGCTGCGCTGGCAGCTGACCGACCAGGACGCCGAGCGGTTCAGCCTGCGGCTGGTCGACCGGACCCTCACCCTGCCGGCGGCGTGTGCGCCGGCGGTACGCGCCCTGCTCACCGGTGCGGCGACCCGGGTGGGTGACCTGCCCGGCCTGGACGACGCCGACCGGCTGGTGCTCACCCGCCGCCTGCTCCGCGAGGCCATCGCGGTACCGGCCTGACGGTCCGCCCGGTGGGCCCTGCGGTACCGGCCTGACGGTCCGCCCGGTGGGCCCTGCGGTACCGGCCTGACGGTCCGCCCGGTGGGCCCTGCGGTAACCGGCCCGACCACACGTCGCGCGCTGCCTGTCGGGCCCGCGGTACCGGCGCGGCAGGCGGCGTCAGCGGCCGAGGGCCAGCAGCAGGGCGGTGCCGGCCAGGCCGGCGACCACCACCACCGCCATCGGGCGCGGGCCGAACACCGCGTGCCGGCGGTCCGCCAGCCGCTTGGCCGGCACCAGCCCGATCAGCGGGCCGAGCAGGGTCACCACCAGGGCCAGCACCGGCAGACCCACCGCCAGGTCCCCGCCGTAGCTGACGCCGAGCTGCCGGGCGCCGAGCCCGAGGGCGTACGCCAGCACCGCGCCGAACAGCCCGCAGAGCACCAGCAGCGGGTTGGCCGAGCTGGGCAGCTCACCCGGCTGTCCCACCCGCCCCAGCAGTTCCCGCACGCCCTGCACCAGGTGCAGCGGATCGCCGGTGGCGTCCAGGGCCGGGCCGGGCGGGCCGCCCAGTCCCCGGCCGCCGAGCCGGTCGCGCAGCTGCTGCCACAGGTGGGCCGCCTCGGCGTCGACCCGTTCCAGCTCCTCCCGCGCCGCCGCGACCTCCGCCTCGGCCCGCCGGACCTGGTCGGTGGCCTCGCTGACGGCCCGTTGCGCCGCCGCGCACTGCTGGTCGTACCAGTCCTGGGCCTCGGCCCGCTGGGCCTGCACCCGCGCGGTCAACTCGGCCAGCCGGCGGACCTGGGCGGAGTAGGTCGGGCTGGCGTCGGGTTGGCTCATCGGGCCGGTCCGTAGGGGATGACGACCTGCCCGGTGCGGTGCACCGACCGGTCGAAGAACAGCCCCCGCCAGGGGCGGGGATACCAGTCCGGGCCGCCGGTGCCCGGGTAGAGCGACGAACTCAGCTCACCGCCCTGCACGTCCAAAGCGACCCAGGCGCCGATCTGGTCGGTGCGGGCGGCCGGCCCGCCGAGGTCGACCCGCATCCGGGCCACCCCGCGCCACCAGGCCAACACGTGGGTACGCCGTTCCGGGCCGTCGTGCAGGATCCGCCGCAACTGCTCCAACCCGCTGCGTCGACCCGCCGGCCCGGCCAGCTGACCGGCGGCGGCGTCCACGGCGAACAGCAGCAGGTAGTGCGGGACGCTCGGGGTGCCGGCCCGACCCAGCCCCTCGGCGGTCTCGGCCATCAGCTCCGGCACCGTCTCCTCGTCGTACCAGGCCGCGTCGTCGGCCAACTCCTCGTACAGCGCGCGGGCGGCCGGGTCGGCGTCCGGGTCGAGGCAGGCGATGGAGAACCGGGCGGTGCCCGGGGCGTGCTGGCGGGCCAGGGAGCGGGCGGCGGCGTCCAGCACCGCGCAGGCCTCGTCCACCCGCGTGCCGAGCACGGCCAGGTTACGCCCCGGGGCGCGGGGCAGCCGCAGCACCGCCGAACGGGCCTGCACGTCGATGATCTCGCCGAGCAGGGCGACCGGTGCCCGCCGGTCCGTCCCGTCGGCGCGCAGCGCCCGGAAGTCCGGCGCCTCGGCCAGCCGGGGGATCGCGTCACCGTCGAAGAGCCGGGCCGGGGCGGCGTCCGGTGGGCGCATCCGCCACAGCCGGTGCTGCAGTTCGCTCCAGCTCTCCCAGTCGCTGGCCGAGGGGATCCGGGCCACCTGGTTGCCCTCGGCCATGCCCGACTCGGCATTGACCACCGCGTGGTGGCGGGGCAGCGACTGGGCCGCGTCGTTGCGTTCGGCCAGGATCCGCAGCGCCTTCGGCAGGGCGATGCGGAGCGTGAACTGGGCCACCAGGGCCGGGCGTCCCCAGAGCGCCTCGATGCCGCGGACGTCCTGGCTGGCCAGCACCAGGTGGATGCCCTGCGACCGGCCCCGCCGGGCCAGGTCCTCCAGCAGGTCGGCGGCCTCCCGGGCCACCACGTCCCGGCCGGCCAGCAGCATCTGGAACTCGTCGACCACCGCGACGATCCGGGGCCACCGGCCGGTCGGGTCCACCGCGCGCAACTCGGCCAGCTTGGTGACCTCGTGTTTCTTGGCGGCGTCGGCCCGGCGGCGCAGCTCCTCGGCGAGGAACCGCAGCAGGGCCAGCCCGAACTCCCGGTCGGTGTTGACGTTGATCCCGACCAGCCGCATGTGCGGCAGCCAGCTCGGGTCCCGGCGGCCCTGGGCGAACCGGGCGAAGGACACCCCCTCCTTGAAGTCCAGCAGGTAGAACTCCAGCTGGTCGGGGGAGTAACGGGCGGCCAGGGCACCGATCCAGGCGAAGATCAGGTTGGTCTTGCCGGTGCCCGACGGCCCGCCGATGAGCGCGTGCGGCGGATAGTCGCCGAGGGTGAGCTGCACCTGCCGGCCGGTGGCCGCCGACCCGATCGGGGCGGTCAGCCCGGTGGCGGAGTCGTCCTGCCACATCTGCTCCACCGGCGGCAGCAGCTCGGCGAAGGGCGCCGGGGCCGGGCCGGCGTTGACCGTGGCGGCCAGCGTCCGGCAGGTCTCGGTGACCAGGGGAGCGGGCGGGGGTGGGTCCAGCCGGGCGGCCAGTCCGGGCGGCCCGCCGATGCGGGCACCGTCGTGCCCCACCACGATCCGGGTCACCGTCGGGTGCTCCGGCAGCGGCACCCCGCGCACCACCAGATGCACCCCGCAGGCCGTGCCGGTGCGCACCACCCGGTCGAGTTGGCCGCGTTCGTGGCGGTTCAGCTCGTCCCCGCCGAGCAGCACCGCCACCCGCCACGGCTCCGGCCGTCGGCCGGTCGCCGCGGCCAGCTCCCGCAGCGATCCGTACTCGCCGGCCAGCACCGTCTCGTTGATCCGGCGGATCTGTTCGACCAGGTCGTCCAGGAGCCGCCCGAGCCCACCGGGCCCGACGAAGGTCAGCAGCCCGGCGGCGGTCAGCGGGGCGAACCCGGCCAGCCCGCCGCCGAGGTGCTCGGGGTCGTACCCGATCAGCCGGACCGCCCCGGGGTCGGTGCGGCCGAGGCTGCGTAGCAGCAGCGCCGGCACCACCGCCTCGTCACCGGCCAGGTCGGCGCCGGAGAGGTGCACGTGTCCGGCGTCCAGCAGCGGCACCAGCGCGGGCACCGGCACCGTGCCGGGGATCCGCAGCGTGCCGACGCGTACCGCACCCGGGGGCTCGGCCGGCCCGCTCGGTGTCGGCTGCCACCCCGACCAGTCCGCCGAGGCCGCGCCGGGGGCCTCCCGCCGGGCGGCCTCGGCGGCCCGCTCGGCCAGGTCGGCGATCCGGGCCTGCTGCCCGGTGTCGAGTTGGGCCAGTCGCCGGTCCCGCTCGGCACCTACCCGTTCGGGTACGGCGGCGGCGGCCCGGCGTACCTTGGTCAGCCGTTGCTGGCCGGCGGTCAGCTCGGCGTCGGCGGCGGCCAGCCGGGCCCGGGTGGCGCCCAGCGCGTCGGAGAGCATGCCGCGCACCCGGGTCACCAGTTGGGCGCGACGGTCAGCCATCGGCTCTCCCGGGACGGGCCGGGCCGTCGCCGCGCCGGGGCGCGGTGCCGCCGCGCGGGACCGGGCCGGCCGGTCCGCCGGGGCCGGTCCGTGGGGTCGGGCCGGTGGTCCTGCGCGGGGTGGACCCGCCGGAGCCGGTACCCGGTCGGGGTCGAGGGTCGCGTGGCGGTGGCGCACCGCCGTCCCGGGTGGACCGCTGCCCGTCCGGGGTGGACCCGTCGGCGGCCCCGGGGCGCTGCGGGGAACCGGAGGACTCCGGTGGCAGGTCCCGGCCGAGCCGGTCCAGCAGGACCCCGGCCAGCACCCCGGAGGTCACCGCCGAGTCGGCGGCGTGCGGCTGCTCACCGCCTCGGGGCGGCGGCATCCGGCAGACCCGGCTGAGCAGGGTCTCCAGCACCGGCGGGGGCAGGTTGGGCAGCAGGTCCCGGACCCGGCCGTCGAGCTGGCTGCGTAGCCGGGGCAGGTCCTCGGCACGGGGCGGGTGGCCGAGCAGCTCCCCGGCCAGCTCGCGCAGCAGGGGCGGGGCCAGCGCGGCCAGGCCGAGACCGACGTCGGCGTGGGCGCGGCACAGCTCGGCGCGTACCCGGTCGCGGTCGCCGGAGCGGACCCCGCCGGTCACCCGGCGCAGCAGCTCCCGGGCGTCGCCGATCTGCGCGTCCGGCTCACCGGTCGGCGCGGTGGTGCCGCCGGTCAGCTCGGTCACCCGCACCGCCCACCAGCGGCGCACCGTCGGGTCGGCGGCCTGCTGCGGGCCCTCGCCGGCGGCCGGGGGCGCATCGTCGCGGGGCTGGTCGTGCTTCGGTTGACGCTGCTGCGGGCGCGGCGCCGGCGCGCCGTCGGCGGTCAGGCCCAGCGTGGTCAGGTACGCCGCCAACTGCTCCTGGGCCACCCGCAGCGCGTATCCGGCGGTCTCGGCGTGCTCGGTGGCCGCGGAGAGCTCCGGCACCCCCATCGGGTTCGCCGACTCCTGCCGCACCCAGCGCAGCCGCTCGGCGGCCTGCCCGAACTTCTCCAAGGCCTGCGCCAGCAGGCCGAGCGGCAGGTCCTCGGCGGCGGCCCGCACCTGCGCGCCGATGTCCTCGACGATGGACACGACCCGCCTCTCAGAGCGTCGCTACGTAGAGCTGAGCCTGCTCCACCGCGACGAGGGTGGCGGCGAGGCACTCCTCCAACTCCTGGCTGGCCTGCGTCAACGAGGCCTGCGCGGCCTCCACTGTCTCGTGCCCACTGCCCTCCAGCGCGCCGGCCAGGGTCTGCTGCGCCTCGGCCAGCTTCTCGCCGGCCGCCTGCACGGCGGTCTGGCCGTCGCCGATCTGTTGGAGGGCGACATCGATGGCTGCCTTCAGCTCGGCGACGCTCGCCACTGTGGAACCTCCTGGGGGCGGGGAGGCCTCCATTACAGCCTATCCCGGTCGGTGAGAGAACATCCGCCCTGTCGGTGTTCCTGCCCGCGTGTCCGGTTGGCTGGCCGGCCCGGGAGTCCCGTTCGCGCCAGTCCCGTCTACCGCGCATCGCACCGCAGCGGCCCACGCTCAGTCGCCGCGCAGCCAGCGGGGCCCGTACACCTCGGCACCCAGGGCCCGGACCCGCTGCCGTAACTCACGGTCGGCGGTGACGACCAGCCGGCGACGTCCCGCGGCGGCGTCGACCAGCGCCACCACGGCGTCGTCCCCCGAGGCCTCGGCGGCCACCACCCGGACCTCCGCGCGGCCCTGCACACCCCGGGCCGCGCCCTCCACCACCAGCACCACCTCGGCCGGTGGTGCCAGCTCGGGTGGGCGGCCCCGCTCGGCCAGCGGGGCCAACGCGTCGCGGAGCCGGGCGGTGGCCCCGGCCCGGTCCCGCCACCACCCGTCGGGGCGTGAACCCACCACGTTGGCGGCGTCCACGATCAGCAACGGTGTCTCGGTCATCCCCGCAGCCTGCCATCTGGGGGCGTTTGCCGGCCCGAGTGACGGGTAGCCCAGCGCGTCGACCCTGCCCGAACCCGGAGGACGCGCATGTTGGGACCCGATGACTTCGGCGCCGATCCGTGGGACGAGTTCCTGGCCCGGTACTTCGGCCGGGGTGAGGGCGGGCGCCGGCCGGCGCACCGGGTCGACATCACCCGGCTGATGACCGCCGACGCCCGGGAACTGCTGGCCGACGCGGCGCGCCGGGCCGCCCAGCGGCAGAGCACCGACCTGGACACCGACCACCTGCTCTGGGCGGCGCTGCAACGCGAGCCCCTGCGGGACCTGGTCCGGCGGGCCGGGGCCGACCCGGACGCCCTGGTCAACGCCCTCGGTGGGCGCGCGGACGGCGCACCGGCGGGCGAGGTGCCGCCGAACCTGTCGCTCACCCCGGCGGCGAAGCGGGCGTTGCTCGACGCCCACCAGCTCTCCCGGGCGATGGGCGCGAACTACATCGGCCCGGAGCACATTCTGATGGCCCTGCCGCTCAACCCGGAGTCACCGGCCGGGCGGATGCTGTCGGCCGGGCGGATCCAACCCGAGTCGTTGCAGGCGGCCAACGCCGAACGTGGGCCGATGCCCGGCCCGAAACCGGACCGCGGGACCCCCACCCTCGACCAGTACGGTCAGGACCTCACCGACCTGGCCCGCAACGACCAGATCGACCCGGTGATCGGGCGCGCCGACGAGATCGAACAGGCCGTGGAGATCCTGTCCCGGCGGACCAAGAACAACCCGGTGCTGATCGGCGAGGCCGGGGTCGGCAAGACCGCGATCGTGGAGGGGCTGGCCGAGCGGATCTGCGACGGCGACGTGCCGCAGACCCTGCTCGGCAAGCGGGTGATCCAACTGGACCTGGCCGGCCTGGTCGCCGGCACCCGGTACCGGGGTGACTTCGAGGAACGCCTCAAGAAGGTGATCGACGAGATCCGCGCCCACCGGGAGGAGCTGATCATCTTCCTGGACGAGATCCACACCCTGGTCGGCGCGGGCGGCGCCGGCAGCGAGGGCGGGATGGACGCCTCCAACATGCTCAAACCGGCGCTGGCCCGGGGCGAGCTGCGGGTGATCGGCGCGACCACGCTTGACGAGTACCGCCGCACCATCGAGAAGGACGCCGCGCTGGCCCGCCGGTTCCAGCCGGTGCTGGTGCCCGAGCCCGGCGTCGACGACACGGTGGCGATCCTGCGTGGCCTGCGCGACCGCTACGAGGCCCACCACCAGGTCCGCTTCACCGACGAGGCGCTGGTCGCCGCGGCCGAACTCGCCGACCGGTACGTCACCGACCGCTTCCTGCCGGACAAGGCCATCGACCTGATCGACCAGACCGGGGCCCGGGTCCGGCTGCGCACCCGGACCCCCGCCTCGGACGTGCGGGAGCTGGAACAACAACTCGACGAGGTACGCCGGGAGAAGGAACAGGCAGTCGCCGACGAGCAGTACGAGCGCGCGTCGACACTGCGTGACCGGCTGGCCGAGGTTGAGGAGCGGATCCGGCGGGCCCGGGGCGAGGGGGACTCCCCGCAGGTGCCGCAGGTGGGCCCGGCGGAGATCGCCGAGGTGGTCTCCCGGGCCACCGGAATCCCGGTCGCCCAGCTCACCGAGGAGGAACGGGACCGGCTGCTGCGACTGGAGGGGCAGCTGCACGAGAAGGTGGTCGGTCAGGACGACGCCGTCGGCGCGGTCGCCGAGGCGGTCCGCCGCTCGCGGGCCGGGCTGGCCGACCCGAACCGGCCGATGGGCAGCTTCCTCTTCCTCGGCCCGACCGGCGTGGGCAAGACCGAGTTGGCGCGGGCCCTGGCCGAGGCGCTCTTCGGTGAGGCCGACCGGATGGTCCGGGTGGACATGAGCGAGTTCCAGGAACGGCACACCATCAGCCGGCTGGTCGGCGCCCCACCCGGCTACGTCGGGTACGAGGAGGCCGGGCAGCTCACCGAGGCGGTGCGCCGTCGCCCGTACGCGGTGGTGCTGCTCGACGAGATCGAGAAGGCCCACCCGGACGTGTTCAACATCCTGCTCCAGGTGCTCGACGACGGCCGGCTCACCGACAGCCAGGGCCGTACGGTGAACTTCAAGAACACCGTACTGATCATGACGAGCAACCTGGGTTCGGAGCTGATCACCGGCAGCCAGCGGCCGGTCGGGTTCGGCGCCGGCGAGCCGGGCAGCAGCCAGGAGTCCGACGAGCTGCGCGAGCGGCTGATGCGCCGGCTGCAGGAGAACTTCCGGCCGGAGTTCCTCAACCGCGTCGACGAGGTGATCATCTTCCGGCGGCTGGAGGCCGAGCAGCTGCGCCAGATCACCGGGCTGCTGCTGGAGGAGACCCGGCGTCGGCTGCACGCCCAGGACATCACCATCGAGATCACCACCGCCGGGGTGGACTGGCTGGCCGAGCACGGCTACCAGCCGGAGTTCGGCGCCCGGCCGCTGCGTCGGGTGATCCAACGCGAGTTGGACAACCGGCTGTCCCGGATGCTGCTCGAAGGCGCGATGTCACCGGGGCAGCGGGTGGTCGTCGACGCCCGCGACGGCGCGCTGCAGGTCGAGGTCAACGCCGGGACCGGTACCCATCGGGCCGGCGTCTCGACCCATCCCCGGTGACCACCGTCGGCCGGCGGCCGACCGTCCGCCGCGACCGCCCGGGACGCGCCGGCCGACCGCGCCGCCGGGGTCCGACCGCCACCGGACGTCGCCCAGGACCCGGAGGAATCCGATGACCGAGCCCGAGCAGGTGCCCGACGAGGCCGAACCGGCCGATCCGATCGAGGCCCCACCGACCGCGAACCCGTCCCGGGTACGGGTGCCACCGGAGGGCCTGGGCAGTGACACCGACACCGGTGCCCCGGTCTCCGGGGCCCCACCCGTCAAGGAGGCATGATGGCCCGCGAGCAGCGCGTCGACGCCGAGGTGGAGACGCTCTGGGCGGACTTCCACGCCCAGGTCAACGTCCCGTCCGAACAGCTGCGCAGCTGGCTGCTGACCCGTGGCTCGGGGGAGGAGTCCTTCGGGCCCGACCCGGACCTGGACCTGCCCGAGCCGGGCCGGCAGATCCTCGCCGTGCTGCGCAAACGCAAGGTCGACCTCACCCCGGCCGACATCCAGGTGATGCGGGAGGCCGTCGAGCGGATCGAGGGCCTGCTCGACGAACGGCCGGCCGCCGGCAACGCCGAGGATCGGTGGCGGCACGCGCTGCTCGACCTCGGCCACGACCCGCTCGCCGACCGCTGAGGCCCGCTGCGCGCCGGGGTCCGGGGCGCGCTGAGGCCGCTGCGGGCCGCAGCGTGCGGGGGCCGGTGCGCGCGGCGGCCGGCGCGTGCCGGCCGGCACCGGCGCGCCGGTGGGTCAGCTCTGGTCGAGGCTGGGCAGCATCAGCCCGGCGGCGTCCGCGGCGGCCTGACGTTCCACCCGCAGCAGCTCCTCCCGGGCCAGCAGGGCGGCGTACTCGGCGACGTCGGCCGCGCCGGGCGTGCCGGGCAGTCGTCGCACGAAGGCCTCCACGTCCCGGGAGGCGGCCGTGTGCGCCGCGGCGGTGCGGCGCACGTCTTCCCGCTCGTCGGCGGGCGGGTACAGGTCGGTCATGGTCGCTGGTTACCCGTCGTCACGCCGTTCGCACCCCGGTGCCGGGGATCGGCGGGACGGGCGCGGGCAGTCGTACCCCGAACTCGGGGTTGCGGGTCAACCAGGCCTGGTAGTCCGGGTGCGCGGCCAACGAGTCGGTGTACGAGGCCACCGCCGCCTCCAACACCAGGTCGGCCACGTCGGCCGCCGGGGAGTCCGGGTGCCACCCCAGCATCAACCGCCAGCGCAGCGGCGAACCGGCCAGCCGGCGGGTCACCAGCCCGGCCACCGGCCGGAAGGTGGCCTGGCACAACGCCACCGCCACACCGGCCTCGACCAGGTCGAAGCCGGCCCGGATGTCGGTCTCGAAGACCTTGCGGGGGGTGAAGCCGGCCCGGGCGCAGGCGGCGGCGAAACAGTCACCGAAGCAACCGTCGCCCGGTGCCGCCACCCACTGCTCCCGGCCCAGGTCCACCAGGCCCACCTCGTCCCGCCCGGCCATCGGATGTCGCTCGGGCAGCAGCACCCCCACCGGGTCGACGGCGACCTCCCGCCAACCCAGCCCGGACTCCGTCGGCGGGGTCGAGTCGCCGCAGACCCCGGCCAGCGCGAAGTCGAGCCGACCGCCGGCCACCAGCTGGGCCAGCTCGTCGACCGACCAGGACGCGTACGTGGTGATCTGCGCCTGGGGCTGCTCGGCGGCGAGCCGGTGCACCAGTCGGCCCAGGATGGGGCTGTTGACCCCGCCGAAGCGGTACCGCCGTGGCGCGTCGACCGCACCGGCCAGCCGCGCCGCCTCGTCCTGCAGACCCTTCATCGCCGGCAGCAGCACCCGGGCCCGGGCCAGCACCAGTTCGCCCAGCGCGGTCGGCCGGGCGCCCCGCCGGTCCCGCTCGAACAACGGCCCGCCCAGCGTCCGTTCGATGCGCTGGAGCTGGGCGGTGAGAGCGGGTTGGGCAAGACCGAGAGTGGAGGCCGCCTTGGTCACGCTCCCCGTCTCCGCGATCGCGCAGACCACCTTCAGGTGACGCAACTCCAGATTCATAACCGTGACGGTATGACCATGACGGACTGGCCGAAAGTCCTGAAACGGACCGGAAACCAAGCAGTGACCTGCAGAACGTGCACGAACGGACCAGTCGCCCTCCCGTCAGTCGCGTGGCGGGCGGAGATCCGACAGCCGGGTGTGCCGTCGGCTGACCACGTCACGGACCTTGTCCAGCACCCCCACCGCCGGGTCCACGATGCGGTTCCACGGCGGGGTGTGCGGGTTGCCCGGATGAGGGCGGGTCGGTGCCGCCTCCTCGGCGATCTCCATCCGGTTGCCCAACCGGATCAGCTCCTCGTCGGTGGCGTGCGCCCGCAACGACCCGACCAGCGCGTCGACCGCCTCGACGTGCCGGCGCAGCCGGTCGGTGACCTCGGGCAGCGAGTGCTCGGTCAGTCCGCGTACCGCGGCGAGCAGCTCGGCGTCGCAGGTCAGCTCCCGGTCGATGCGCGCCGCGGCGTCGGGCACCGCGACCCGGGTGGCGGGGAAGACGTACTGCTCCTCACCGGAGAGGTGCCGGGACAGCATGGCGGTGAACACGTCCAGCAGCTCCCGGCGCCGCGGCTGCGGCGTGTCCGGGGCGAGCGCCGCGTCCAGCAGCTCCAGCAGGTGACGGTGCTCGTCGTCGACGATGTCGACCAGGCTTCGCCCGCCAGGTCGGTACCCCTCGTCGGGGCCGGGCGGTAGGGGCGGTAGGTGAACGGTCACGGTGACCTCCTCGACGCCGCCGGTACCCGGGCGGACCGACCGGCAAACCGACACCGCAACGACGTGCTGGTATAAGGAACCGATGACGAGCGACGCCGCCACCACCGGACCCGAGCCCACCGACGAGGTGGTCGACATCTGCCGTGATCTGTTGCGCATCGACACCACCAACACCGGGGACAACGACACCAGCGCCGGGGAACGCGCGGCAGCCGAGTACGTGGCCGCGCGACTGGCCGAGGTCGGTGTGGCCGCCGAGATCCACGAGTCGGCGCCGGGGCGGGCCAACCTGGTCGCCCGGATCCCCGGCAGCGACCCGCAGCGGCCGGCGTTGCTGGTGCACGGCCACCTGGACGTGGTGCCCGCCGACGCCGCCGAGTGGTCCGTGCACCCCTTCTCCGGTGAGATCCGCGACGGCTACCTGTGGGGTCGGGGCGCGATCGACATGAAGGACTTCGACGCGATGGTGCTGGCGGTCGTGCGGCACTGGCAACGCACCGGCGTCCGGCCGCCCCGCGACATCGTGCTGGCGTTCACCGCTGACGAGGAGGCCGGCAGCGACTACGGCGCGCACTTCCTGGCCCAGCGGCACCGGGGGCTCTTCGACGGCTGCACCGAGGCCGTCGGTGAGGTCGGCGGCTTCTCGTACACCGTCGACGAGCACGCCCGGCTCTACCTGATCCAGACCGCCGAGAAGGGGCTGGACTGGCTGCGGCTGCACGCCCGGGGCCGACCCGGGCACGGCTCGTTCGTGCACGACGACAACGCGGTCACCGCGCTGGCCGAGGCGGTCGCCCGGGTGGGCCGGCACCGGTTCCCACTCACCGTCACCCCGACCGTGCGGGCCTTCCTGACGGAGATCTCCGAGGTCCTCGGCGTCGAGCTGGACCCGGACGACCCGGAGGTGGCCATCGCCAAACTCGGCCCGATCGCCAACATCATCGGGGCCACCATCCGCAGCACCGCCAACCCGACCCGGCTGGCGGCCGGCTACAAGGACAACGTCATCCCCGGCCGGGCCACCGCCACCATCGACTGCCGCAGCCTGCCGGGCCAGTCGGAGCTGCTGGAACGACAGCTGCGCGAGCTGGTCGGCCCGGACATCGACATCGAGTACGTGCAGCGGCAACCGGCCCTGGAGACCACCTTCGACGGGGCCCTGGTCGAGGCGATGTCCGCCGCCCTGCGGGCCGAGGACCCGGCCGCCCGGCCGGTGCCGTACATGCTCTCCGGCGGCACCGACGCCAAGGCCTTCGCCCAGCTCGGCATGCGCTGCTTCGGCTTCGCCCCGTTGCGGCTGCCCGCGGACCTGAACTTCTCCGCCCTGTTCCACGGCATCGACGAGCGGGTACCGGTGGACGGGCTACAGTTCGGCGTGCGAGTACTCGACCGCTTCCTCCGCAGCTGCTGAGCGTGGCCCGGGCTCGCACCTCCAAGGCGAAAGGGACTGCACAATGACCGACCAGCACGATGAGCTGGAGGTTGCCCTGGAACGGGTGATCGAGGCCGCACGCGCCCACCTGGCCGCCGTCCGGGCCGGCGAGGGCCGGGTCGACGACGACGACGTCTGGCAGGCCTACGTCACGCTGAACAACGCCTCGTACGACTACGACCAGCGGCTGCTCGCCGCCCACGGCGAGGTCACCCCCTGGGACGTGGACTCGATCGACCCCGACGAGGCCGACGAGCACTTCGGCGCGGGGGGCGGCGGCGCGGTCGCCGACGACCCGCACCCGAGGATCCTCTCGGTACGCCAGCGCCGCGACTTCCGGGTGCCCAGCGTCGCCGCGCTGCTGAAGGCGGCCGAGGCGGCCCGCCGGGAGGGCACCCCGGCCGAGGACGAGCCGGCCCCGGTCGAGGGGGTCGGCGAGGCGGTGCTGGAGCTGCTGCAGGGCGGGGACGGCTCGCTGAGCGCACTCGACGTGCCCGAGTTGGAGCCACTCGACGGGGTGGTGATGGTCAGCGAGGTCACCGAGGCGGTCGACCTGGAGGCCTTCGACGACGAGGACCCGCTGGGCCCGTTCCAGCCGGGGGCCGACGACCGGCTGGTGGGCCGGCTCGACGAGCACCCGTTCCTGGCCGACGGCGAGACCGAGACCGCCGACCGCACCGCCTGACCACCACGAGTGCCTGCTGGCCTTCCGGTGGTGTGGTGTGCCGGAAGGTCAGTAGGACAGGCCCGGTTGGGGCTGGTTGACCCGGCGACGCCGCAGCACCACCTGCCGGGTGCCGTCCCGGAACAGCTGCACCCGGGCCAGCTCCCACCCGGAGAACTCCGCCTGGATCGCCAGCTGCGCCGCGGCGGTCGCCCGGTCGACGTTCGGCGGCAGCCGCAGCGGCGCGTACTCGTAGTCCATGGCATCCATGCTGCGCCTTCCTGGCGGTGATCCGCCACCCCGATGGCGGTCTCCGGCGGCTCGGCGCGGCCGTGCCGCGCGGATCGCTTCAGTGCGGGCGGGCCTGACCGATCCGGTCAGCCGTCGCGTTCCGGGTAGCCGACCGGCACCGCCGAGACGTCGTCCAGGGCGGTGACGATCTCCGCCGGCAGGGTCATCCGCTCCACCTGCAACGCCCCGAGCAGCTGCCCCACCGTCCGGGCCCCGAGGATCGGCGCGGTCACCCCGGGGCGGTCCCGGATCCAGGCCAGCGCCACCTCCAGCGGCGACACCCCGAGCCCGCCGGCGGCGATCACCACCGCCTCCACGATGCTGGAGCAGCGCGGTTCCAGGTACGTGGCGACGAACGGCTCGAAGTGCGCCGAGGCGGCCCGGGAGTCCGCCGGCCGGCCGTGGCGGTACTTGCCGGTCAGCACCCCCCGGCCCAGCGGGGACCAGGGCAGCACCCCCAGCCCCAGCGCCGCGCAGGCCGGCAGCACCTCCCGCTCCACCCCCCGCTCCAGCAGCGAGTACTCCACCTGGGTGGCGACCACCGGGGCCCGACCCGGCCAGGCGGTCTGCCAGGCGGCGGCGCGGGCGGTCTGCCAGCCGGAGAAGTTCGACACCCCGGCG
This sequence comes from Micromonospora sp. WMMA1923, assembly GCF_049179195.1. Classification (NCBI taxonomy): domain Bacteria; kingdom Bacillati; phylum Actinomycetota; class Actinomycetes; order Micromonosporales; family Micromonosporaceae; genus Micromonospora; species Micromonospora sp. WMMA1923. The sequence continues at coordinate 2,733,735 of NZ_JBMHLZ010000001.1, read as the reverse complement.
TAGCGGACCCGGCCGCTGGCCACCGCGTGGTCCAGCGCCGACAGGGTCTCCTCCAGCGGGGTCTCCGGGTCGTACCCGTGCACCTGCCACAGGTCGACGTGGTCGGTGCCGAGCCGCCGCAGCGACGCGTCGAGGGTCCGCAGCAGGTGCCCGCGGGAGCCGTCGCGGCGGCGTCGGCTGCCCGGCCGCAGCCCCGCCTTGGTGGCGATCAGCAACTCCTCGCGTTCGACCAGACTGCCCAGCAGCGAACCGATCACCGACTCGGCGTCGCCGTCGGCGTACACGTCGGCGGTGTCGACCAGGTTGCCACCGGCGTCGAGGTAGCTCTTGAGTTGGGCGGCAGCGTCGTCGGCGTCGGTGTCCCGGCCCCAGGTCATGGTGCCGAGCGCGAGCCGGGAGACCGCCAGCCCGCTGCGGCCGAGCGGTCGCTGCTGCATGGGTGAACCTTATTTGCAACCGGGGTCGTACCGATATCCTCACGCCCGCCATCTCTGCCTCCCCGGCCGTCCGGCGGGGGTCCCGATCGGCTGAGGTGCCACCTGGCCGGCGGGGTTCGCGCAGGTCAGTGCCGCCTGCCCGGGGCGGGTGAGCCGGTGGTCGGCCCGACTGTCGGCATTGCGTAACCTGATGCGACCTTGTGGTACGGATGGGGGAGGACCAGTGCGACTCGGGCTCAGCCTCGGATACCAGACGGCGTGGAGCACACCCGCCGACCACCTGGCGCTGGCCCGGGAGGCCGACCGTCTCGGCTACTCGGTGGTGTGGGCGGCGGAGGCCTACGGCTCCGACTCGCCAAGCATGCTCGCCTGGATGGCCGGCCAGACCGAACGGATCGACCTGGGCAGCGCGGTGATGCAGATCCCCGCCCGGACCCCGGCGATGACCGCGATGACCGCGGCCACCATCGACGCGCTCTCCGGCGGCCGGTTCCGGCTCGGGCTGGGCGTTTCCGGCCCGCAGGTCTCCGAGGGCTGGCACGGCGTACGGTTCGCCAAGCCGCTGGCCCGCACCCGCGAGTACGTCGACATCGTCAAGCTGGCGGTGGCCCGCAAGGAGGTCGCCTACGACGGCGAGTTCCACACCCTGCCACTGCCCGACGGGCCGGGCAAGGCGCTGCGGCTGGGCTTCCGGCCGCCCCGTGAGCACATCCCGATCTACCTGGCCGCCGTCGGCCCGAAGAACCTGGAGCTGGCCGGCGAGATCGCCGACGGCTGGCTGGCGGTCTTCTACGCCCCCGAGTTCGCCGACGAGCAGCTCGCCTCGGTGCGCGCCGGGCGGGTGCGGGCCGGCAAGGACCTCGCCGGCTTCGACGTCGTACCCGCCGTGCCGGTGGTCGTCGGCGACGACGTGGAGAGCTGCGCCGAACTGGTCCGCTGGTACGCCGCACTCTACGTCGGCGGGATGGGCAGCCGGCAGCAGAACTTCTACAACCAGCTCGCCACCCGGATGGGCTACGGCGACGCCGCCCGCGAGGTGCAGGACCTCTACCTGGCCAAGCGGCAGCGCGACGCCGCCGCCGCGGTACCCACGGAGTTCATCGACCGCACCTCGCTGCTCGGGCCCAAGGAACGCATCGCCGAGCGGATGCGCGAGTACGCCGCCGCCGGGGTGACCACCCTGGCGGTCACCCTCTTCGTCGCCGACGCCGACAGCGGTGTGCAGACCCTGCGGACCTGTGCCGAGGCGCTCGAGCTGGCCGGAGTGGGCGAGTGAGCTGGATCGAGGCCATCGTCCTGGGCATCGTGCAGGGGCTCACCGAGTTCCTGCCGATCAGCTCCTCGGGACACCTGCGGATCACCTCGGCGATCTTCTTCGACCAGGACGCCGGCGCGTCGTTCACCGCGGTCACCCAGCTCGGCACCGAGGCGGCGGTGCTGCTCTACTTCGCCAAGGACATCTGGCGCATCGGGCGTACCTGGGTGGTGGGCATCTGGGACTCCTCGGTACGCAGCAGCCTGGACTACCGGATGGGCTGGTACGTCATCGTCGGTTCGATCCCGATCGGGCTGCTCGGGTTCCTGTTCAAGGACCAGATCCGGGCGACCGCCCGGAACCTGTGGGTGGTCGCCACCACCCTGATCGTCTTCGCCTTCATCCTGGCCTTCGCCGAGTACTGGGGCCGGCAGACCCGGGTGCTGCGGGACTTCCGGATGCGCGACGGTGTGGTGATGGGCCTGGCCCAGGCGCTGGCCCTGATCCCCGGGGTGTCCCGGTCCGGCAGCACGCTCACCGCCGGCCTGTTCCTGAATCTCACCCGGGAGACCGCCGCCCGGTACTCCTTCCTGCTGGCCATCCCGGCGGTGGTGATGTCGGGCGTGTTCAGCATCCCGGACGTCTTCGCCCCGGCGGCCGAGGGCACCTCCGCGCCGAGCGTGGCCCAGATGGTGGTGGCGACGATCATCGCCTTCGGGGTCGGGTACGCGGCGATCGCCTGGCTGCTGCGTTACGTGGCGCACCACACCCTGTACGTCTTCGTGCTCTACCGGGTGGCCGTCGGCACCCTGGTCCTCGCCCTCCTGCTGACCGGCACCATCCCCGCCACCTGACCAGGTGTAAGGAAGGGCCCCCTGTTAACGCTTTCTGATGTACAGGGGTCCCTTCCTAACGCCCGCGGGCCCGCCGGCCGACGCGCGTGGCCGGGCGACGCGCGTGGCCGGGCGACGCGCGTGGCCGGGCGGTGTGTGGGCGTTGGGCGTCGGGCGTCGCGGACGGCCGGGCCGGTGGCGAACTAGGGTGGTGCCGTGGCGACCCTTCTGCTCCTGCGACACGGCCGGACGACGGCCAACGCCGACGGTGGGCTGGCCGGGCGACAGCCGGTCGAGCTGGACGACACCGGTCGGGCCCAGGCCGCCGCGGTGGGCCAGCGGCTGCGTCCGGTGCCCCTGGCCGCGGTGGTGAGCAGCCCGTTGATTCGCTGCCGGCAGACCCTGGAGTTGGCGCTGCCGGAGGTCACCCCGGTGCTGGAGGACGGGCTGATCGAGTGCGGCTACGGCAGCTGGGAGGGCCAGCCGCTGAAGAAGCTGGCCAAGGAGCCGCTCTGGCCGGCGGTCCAGCAGCACCCCAGCGCCGTGGTCTTCCCCGAGGGCGAGGCGATGGCGGCGATGGCCGGCCGGGCGGTCGCGGCGGTGCGGTCCTGGGACGCCCGGGTCACCGCCGAACACGGCCCCGAGGCGGTCTGGCTGGCGTGCAGCCACGGCGATGTGATCAAGGCCATCGTGGCCGACGCGCTCGGCGTACACCTTGATCTTTTCCAGCGGATCGTCGCGGACCCGGCGTCGGTCACCGCGATCCGTTACACGCCGCTGCGGCCCTTCCTGGTCCGGCTCAACGACACCGGCGGGGACCTCGCCGGGCTGGTCCCGCCGCCGGCCAAGCGACGTCGGCGGGCCGCCCGGGCGGCCGACAGCGACGCGGCCGTCGGTGGGGGAGCGGGAGCGCGGCGGTGACGCCGTCGGTCGGGCGTGGCGAAAAGGGCGTCGGTGGGGTGCGCGACGCCGTGGCGCGCCGGATAGGGTCGTGGGTATGACCCACCAGGTGCACGCCTTCGAGCCGCCGGAGCGGTTCGTCGCCGGGACCGTCGGGCCGCCGGGGGAGCGCACGTTCTTCCTGCAGGCCCGCGGTGGCGGCCGGCTGGTCAGCGTCGCGCTGGAGAAGGTGCAGGTCTCCCTGCTCGCCGAGAAGCTGGAGGAGCTGCTCGCCGAGGCGCAGCGCCGGTTCGGGGTGCAGCTGCCCGAGGCGGTCCCGGTGGCTGGCGACAACGAGCCGCTGGACACCCCGGTCGACGAGGAGTTCCGGGTCGGCACCCTCGGGCTGGCCTTCGACGTGGACACCGCCACCGTGGTGATCGAGGCGATCGCCACCGGGGAGGCCGACGCCGAGGTGGCGCTCGGCGCGGAGGCCGAGGCCGAGGAGGCCGACGAGGAGACCGAGGAGCCGGACGAGGATCTCGACCGGCTCCGGGTCCGGCTGACCCCCGAGGCGACCCGCGAGTTCATCGAGCGGGCCCGCCGGGTGGTCAACGCCGGTCGCCCGCCCTGCCCGCTCTGTGGCCAGCCGCTGGACCCCGCCGGGCATCTCTGCCCCCGGCACAACGGCTACCATCGGTGACCTCGGTGGAGCTGCACCGGGACGGCGCTGCCGTCCTGCGCCTGCTTCGCGACGGTGACCTGGCCCTGGAGGGCCGGCTGGTCGACGCCTCCAACACCACGCTGCGTGCCGAGTTGACCCTGGACACCGCCACCGCCCGCTGCGTCTACAAGCCGGTGCGCGGTGAGCGGCCGCTGTGGGACTTCCCGGACGGCACCCTCGCCGGCCGGGAGGTCGCCGCGTACCTGGTCTCCGCGGCGATCGGGTGGGACCTGGTGCCGCCCACCGTGCTGCGCGACGGCCCGCTGGGCCCCGGCTCCTGCCAGCTCTGGATCGACGAGCCCGCCGATGCCGAGCCGCTGGTCGGCTTCGTGCCCGCCGACGCGGTGCCGCCGCGTTGGCTGCCGGTGGCGGCGGCCCGCGACGACGACGGCACCGCGTACGCCCTGGCGCACGCCGACGACCCCCGGCTGGCCCGGCTCGCGGTGCTCGACGCGGTGATCAACAACGCCGACCGTAAGGGCGGACACGTGCTGACCGGCCCGGACGACCGGGTCCACGGGGTGGACCACGGGGTCAGCTTCCACGTCGAGGGCAAACTGCGTACCGTTCTGTGGGGCTGGGCCGGGCGGGAGCTGCCCGCCGACGCCCTGGCCGCGTTGGCGTCGCTCACCACCCAGCTGGGCGGGGAGCTGGGCGAGGAGCTGGCCGAGCACCTCACCATCGCCGAGATCGCCGCGCTGGGCACCCGGATCGACCGGCTGCGCGAGGTCGGTTGCTTCCCGCCGCCGTCGCAGGAGTGGCCGGCGATGCCCTGGCCGCCGATCTGAGCCGTTGTCGCATTGGTCACCCGGGCGGGCCCGCGCCGGTACCGTGCGGCTGGATAGGCTGAGGACCATGGAGTCTTGGGCGGGACACGAGGTGCCACGACTGCCGGGCCGGGGCGAGCCCCTCGCGCTGTACGACTCGGCCCGCCAGGGTGCCCACCCGAGCAGCCCCGAGGGCACCGCGACGATGTACGTCTGCGGCATCACCCCGTACGACGCCACCCACCTCGGTCACGCCGCGACGATGATCGCCTTCGACCTGGTGCAGCGGGTCTGGCGGGACAACGGCCACCCGGTGCGCTACGTGCAGAACGTCACCGACATCGACGATCCGCTGCTGGAGCGGGCCGAGCGCGACGGCGAGGACTGGAAGGTCCTGGCGATGCGGGAGACCGCGCTGTTCCGCGAGGACATGGAGGCGCTGCGGATCATCCCGCCGGCGCACTACGTCGGCGCGGTGGAGTCGATCCCGGACATCGCCGACCGGGTGCTGGCGCTGCTCAAGGACGGTGCCGCGTACCGGTTGGACGACGGCACCGGGGACGTCTACTTCGACATCGCCGCCGCGCCGCAGTTCGGCTACGAGTCCAACCTGACCCGCGAGCGGATGCGTGAGCTCTTCGGTGAGCGCGGCGGCGACCCGGACCGGCCGGGCAAGCGCGACCCGCTCGATCCGCTGCTCTGGCGGGGTGCCCGGCCCGACGAGCCGTCCTGGCCCGGTGGTGAGCTGGGGTCGGGGCGGCCCGGCTGGCACATCGAGTGCGCGGTGATCGCGCTGAACCTGCTCGGTGACCGGATCGACGTGCAGGGCGGCGGCAACGACCTGATCTTCCCGCACCACGAGTGTTCCGCCGCGCACGCCGAGCGGCTGACCGGGGTGGTCCCCTTCGCCCGGCACTACGCGCACGCCGGCATGATCGGCCTGGCCGGCGAGAAGATGAGTAAGTCCCAGGGCAACCTGGTCTTCGTCTCCCGGCTGCGGGCCGACCGGGTCGATCCGGTGGCGGTGCGGTTGGCGCTGCTGGCCGGGCACTACCGGGCAGACCGGTCCTGGACCGGCGACCTGCTCACCGCCGCCGAGCAGCGACTGGCCCGCTGGCGGCGGGCCGCCGCCGCGCCCGCCGGGCCGTCCGGCATGGCCTTCCTGACCGGGGTACGCCAGCGGCTGGCCGACGACCTCGACTCGCCGGGCGCGCTGGCGGTGGCAGACGAGTTCGCCGAACGGGCGCTGGCCGGTGCCGCCGACGATCCGGCCGCCCCGGCGTTGTTCGCCGAGGCCGTGGACGCCCTGCTCGGCATCCGCCTCTGAGCGTGTGACCGGCCGCCGACAACGCGACAGCCTGACCGGCCGCCGACAGCGCGAGCGGCCTCCGAGGTGTGACCGGGTCCGGAACGGCGTGACCTGTGCTCAGCCGAGGACCAGTCCCGGGTCCGGGTCCGGGTCGGCGGCGGGGGCCGGGACCTGGTACTCCTCGGTCAGGGTGGTCATCGGTCCGGGCCAGGTGGCCTGGGCGACCTCGATCGGTTTGCGCCGCTCGTCGTAGGCCACGTGCAGCAGGTGCAGCACCGGGGTGTCCGGGCGGATCTGCAGGGTCTCGGCCTCCTCCCGGCTGGGCTGCCGGGCGGTGATGGTGTCGGTGGCGGTGACGTACCGGCGGCCGGTGGCCTCCTCGGCCTCCTGGTAGAGCGGCCGGCCGAACGCCTCGGTGCGCTCCAGCGAGGTGCCGGCGGTGTCGGTGGGCAGGAACCAGCTCGCGCCCACCTCGACCGGGGAGTCCTCGGTGCGCACCAGGTGTCGGCGGCAGAGCAGGTCGGTGCCGTCGGCGACGCCGAACGCGTCGGCCACCTCCGGTGGGGCGGGGGCCCGGCCGACCGAGACGAGCTGTTGGCGGTACCGGGCGGCCAGGTCGGTGTGGTAGCCGCGGAAGCCGCCGTAGCGGCCCCGGGAGAGTCGGTTGAGGCGACGGCGGGTGCCCCTGACGTACGTACCGGAGCCGGGCTTGGTGATCAGGATGCCCTCGACCCGCAGCTGGTCGACGGCGCGCTGCACGGTCTGCTTGGCCACGCCGAACATCTCGGCGATGGCCGGGATGGACGGCAGGCGTTCGCCCGGCGCCCAGTCGCCCCGGCGAACCTGCGCCTTGAGCTGCGCGGCGATCTGCCGGTGCGGGAACTCGGCGGCCCCCGGATTGATCTGCATGCCCACCTCCACGATTACAGCTAGGTTCCTAGGATGCCCTAGGCGTCGTTGACGCCGCCACCCCGGACACACCCGGTCTGGTCACCTACCGGGTCCGGGATTGACCCGCCCCGGTGCCGTCATCCCGGCTCGCTCGGCCGCGGGAGACCCGTTCGTCCACGACGGGCCGGTCCCGGGATGTCCCTGGTGGTGAGGAACGGCCAGGGCGGCGGCGACGTGGGTGGGGACGCTGCCGGTGCGCTGTGGGAGTCGCCACTTGTCGGGGTGGTTGGGGTGTTGTTCGAAACGCCGGCCGTGTCGCGCGAGGGCGTCCACCAGAACCTGTTCGGTGTTCTTCTTCGCTATCCCACCGTTTCCCAGGTGGAACAGAAACGCGCCGATGGGGACGGGAAGGCGGCCCGGCGAAGTTCCTGCATGTCCAACTCCCGGTGATCTAAGAGCAGGTTCAGCACGCCGCCCAGCGTCCCCACGGGGCTGCCGGTCGTGCTCGACAACGGCCGGTCCTTCGACACCACCCAGGCCGCCGGCTGGTGCCTGTTCCGGGCACCAGCCGTTGCCGAAGAGGGCCGGCTACCAGGAGCCGGCGGTGGGGCCGGCGGAGCCGCCCCGGCGGCGCAGGTACTTCTCGAACTCCTGGGCGATCTCGTCACCGGTCAGCGGGGTGATGCCGGCGTCGCCGACCCGTTCCTCCAGCTCCCGGACGTACTCGCCCAGCTCGGCGTCCTGCTCGGCGGCACTGCGGACCCGTTGCTCCCACTCGGCGGCCTCCTCGGCCAGGTCGGCCATCGGCACCGGCAGGTCGAGCACCTCCTCGACCCGGTGCAGCAGCGCCAAAGTGGCCTTCGGGCAGGGCGGGTTGTTGGCGTAGTGCGGCACGTGCACCCAGAACGACACCGCGTCGACCTCGGCGCGGGCGCAGGCCTCGTGCAGCACCCCGACGATGCCGGTCGGCCCGTCGTACCGGGTGGGGGTGAGCTGGAAACGTTCGGCGGCCCCGGCGTCCGAGGCGCTGCCGCTGATCGGCAACGGCCGGGTGTACGGCACGTCGGCCAGCAGCGCGCCGAGCAGCACCACCCGCTCCACCTCAAGGCTGTGGCAGATCTCCAGCACCTGCTCGCAGAAGGTCCGCCAGCGCATGCTCGGCTCGATGCCCCGGATCAGCACCACGTCGCGCTCGGTGCCCTCGGGGCTGGCCACCATGAACCGGGTGGTCGGCCACTGCACCCGCCGGGTCTCGCCGGCGGTCATGGTCACCGTCGGCCGGCTGACCTGGAAGTCGTAGAACTCCTCCGGGTCCAGCTCGGTGACCTGCCGGGCCTGCCAGACCTGCTCCAGGTGTTCGACCACGGCGGTGGAGGCGTCGGCGGCGTCGTTCCAGCCCTCGAAGGCGGCGACCGCCACCGGGGACCGCAGCACCGGCAGTCCGTCGAACTCGGTCACGCCGTCACCTCACCCTGGTCGTCGGGGCCGGTACCGGGCCACCGCCCGGTGGTCCGCCCGCCGGGCGCGGTGGTGTCCCTGTTGTCCTTCACGTCCGTAGCCTACGTGCCAGGCCCGGATGCGGCCCGTCGGCCGCGCCGGCTCGCCGCCGCCCCCGGAAGGACATCTGGGTACGAACCAGACGGGCGTGATCCCGCTGACACATTGTGGGAACCGCAGCGGGTACGGGGCCCGCCCGTCAGGCGCGAACTAACCTGTACGGGTGCAGACTTCGTTGCTCGACGCGCTGACCAGTCGGATTCTCGTCGCCGATGGCGCGATGGGCACCATGTTGCAGGCAGCCGACCTGACCCTTGACGACTTCGAGGGGCTGGAGGGCTGCAACGAGATCCTCAACGTCACCCGCCCGGACGTGGTGCGGGGCGTGCACGAGGCGTACCTCGCCGCCGGGGCGGATCTGGTCGAGACCAACACCTTCGGCGCCAACCTGGCCAACCTCGCCGAGTACGACATCCCGCAGCGCATCCGGGAGCTGTCGGCGGCCGGGGCGCGCATCGCCCGGGAGGCCGCCGACGCGTACGGCACACCGGAGCGCCCCCGGTTCGTGCTCGGCTCGATCGGCCCCGGCACCAAGCTGCCCACCCTCGGTCACGCCCCGTACGCCACGCTGCGCGACGCGTACCAGGAGAACGCCGCCGGTCTGATCGAGGGCGGCTCGGACGCGCTGATCATCGAGACCTGTCAGGACCTGCTCCAGGTCAAGGCCGCGGTGGTCGGCTCGAAGCGGGCGATGGCCCAGCTCGGCCGGACGGTGCCGATCATCTGCCACGTGGCCGTGGAGACCACCGGCACGATGCTGGTGGGCAGCGAGATCGGGGCGGCGCTGGCGGCGATCGAGCCGCTGGGGGTGGACCTGATCGGGTTGAACTGCTCGACCGGCCCGGCCGAGATGGGCGAGCACCTGCGCTACCTGTCCCAGCACTCGCGGATCGCGGTGTCGGTGATGCCGAACGCGGGCCTGCCGGTGCTGACCGCCGACGGCGCGTACTTCCCGTTGAGCCCGGTGGAGCTGGCCGACGCCCTGGAGCGGTTCGTGACCGAGTACGGGGTGGCGCTGGTCGGCGGTTGTTGCGGCACCACGCCGGAGCACATCCGGGTGCTGGCCGAGCGGATGGCCGGGCTCGCCCCGACGCCCCGTGACCCGCGCCCCGAGGCCGGGGTCTCCTCGATCTACCACCCGGTGCCGTTCGCTCAGGACGCCTCGGTGCTGATGGTGGGGGAGCGGACCAACGCCAACGGCTCCAAGGCGTTCCGGGAGTCGATGCTGGCCGCCGACTGGCAGGCCTGTGTGGAGGTCGCCCGGGGCCAGGCCCGCGACGGCTCGCACGTGCTGGACCTCTGCGTCGACTACGTCGGCCGGGACGGCACCCAGGACATGCGGGAACTGGCCGGCCGGTTCGCCACCGCCTCGACCCTGCCGATCATGCTGGACTCCACCGAGCCGCAGGTCATCGAGGCCGGGCTGGAGATGCTCGGTGGCCGGTGCGTGGTCAACTCGGTCAACTTCGAGGACGGCGACGGACCGGAGTCCCGGTACGGCCGGGTGATGCCGGTGATCCGCGAGCACGGCGCGGCCGTCGTGGTGATGTGCATCGACGAGGAGGGCCAGGCCCGTACGGCGGCGGACAAGGTCCGGATCGCCGCCCGGACCATCGACGACCTGACCGGCCGCTGGGGCATGGCCCTGCCCGACATCATGATCGACACGCTGACCTTCCCGATCTCCACCGGCCAGGAGGAGACCCGCCGCGACGCCATCGAGACCATCGAGGCGATCCGGGAGATCGCCCGCCGGTACCCGGGGATCAACTTCACCCTGGGCATCTCGAACATCTCCTTCGGGCTGAACCCGGCGGCCCGGCAGGTGCTCAACTCGGTCTTCCTGCACGAGTGCGTCCAGGCCGGGCTGACCTCGGCGATCGTGCACGCCAGCAAGATCCTGCCGATGTCGAAGATCCCCGACGAGCAGCGCGAGGTCGCCCTCGACATGGTCTACGACCGCCGCCGCGAGGGCTACGACCCGTTGCAGCGGTTCATCGACCTCTTCGAGGGCGTCGACGCCGCCTCGGCGCGGGCCACCCGGGCCGAGGAGCTGGCGGCGCTGCCGTTGGAGGAGCGGCTCAAGCGGCGGATCGTCGACGGTGAGCGCAACGGCCTGGAGGCCGACCTGGACGCGGCGATGGCCGGTGGGCGTACCCCGTTGTCGATCATCAACGACCTGTTGCTGGACGGCATGAAGGTCGTCGGCGAGCTGTTCGGGTCGGGCCAGATGCAGTTGCCGTTCGTGTTGCAGTCGGCCGAGGTGATGAAGACCGCGGTGGCCTACCTGGAGCCGCACATGGAGACCGCCGAGGACGGCGGCAAGGGCCGCATCGTGCTGGCCACCGTCCGGGGCGACGTGCACGACATCGGCAAGAACCTGGTCGACATCATCCTGAGCAACAACGGCTACGAGGTCGTCAACATCGGTATCAAGCAGCCGATCAACGCGATCCTGGAGGCCGCCGAGGAACACCGCGCCGACGCGATCGGGATGTCCGGGCTGCTGGTCAAGAGCACCGTCATCATGAAGGAGAACCTCGCCGAGATGGCCTCCCGGGGCGTCGCCGAGCGCTGGCCGGTGCTGCTCGGCGGGGCCGCGCTCACCCGCTCCTACGTCGAGGACGACCTGCGGGCCATGTTCCCGGGGCAGGTGCACTACGCCCGGGACGCCTTCGAGGGGTTGTCCCTGATGGACCGGGTGATGGCCGCCAAGCGCGGCGGCGCGCCGGTGGTCGACCCCGAACGGGAGGCCGCCCTGGCCGCCCGGCGGGCCCGCCGGGAACGCCAGCGCACCGTGGTCCGCGAGGCGCTGCCCGAGCTGGACGACGCCTCGGTCCGCTCCGACGTGGCCACCGACGTCACCGTGCCCGCCCCGCCGTTCTTCGGCACCCGGGTGGTCAAGGGGGTGCCGCTGGCCGACTACGCGTCGCTGCTGGACGAGCGGGCCACCTTCCTCGGCCAGTGGGGGCTGCGCGGCTCCCGGGGCGGCCAGGGCCCGTCGTACGAGGAGCTGGTGGAGACCGAGGGGCGGCCCCGGCTGCGGTACTGGCTGGACCGGCTGATCGCCGACAAGGTGCTGGAGGCGGCCGTGGTCTACGGCTACTTCCCGGCCTACTCCGAGGGCAACGACCTGGTGGTGCTGGACGAGAACGGTCACGCCGAGCGGGCCCGCTTTTCCTTCCCCCGGCAGCGCCAGGAGCGGCGGCTCTGCCTGGCCGACTTCTTCAAGCCCAAGGGCGACCAGCCGGACGTGGTGGCCCTGCAGCTGGTCACCGTCGGCCAGCCGATCAGCGAGTACACCGCGAAGATGTTCGCCGCCAACGAGTACCGCGACTACCTGGAGGTGCACGGTCTGTCCGTGCAGCTGACCGAGGCTCTCGCCGAGTACTGGCACCGCCGGATCCGCACCGAGCTGACCCTGCCCGGCGGGCGTAGCGTGGCCGCCGACGACCCGGGTGACCTGGCCGGCCTGCTGCGCACCGACTACCGGGGCTGCCGGTACGCGTTCGGCTACCCGGCCTGCCCCGACCTGGAGGACCGCGCGAAGATCGTGGACCTGCTGGGCGCGGAGCGCATCGGCGTGGAGCTGTCCGAGGAGTTCCAGCTGGTCCCGGAGCAGGCCACCGACGCCATCGTCGTCCACCACCCCGAAGCCAGCTACTTCAACGCCAAATAGGTGTAAGGAAGGGCCCCCTGTTAACGCCTCCGGTATAGCAGGTCACCCCTCTCACCGTCCCTGGTGAGGATCAGGTGGGCCGTCGGGAGAAGGGGAGCGCACACCGGTGCCGTCGGCGGGTTGTCGGCTTTGGGTGGTCGGGGTGGGAAGCCGTCCCGCCCATCGTCGACCCGGGCGGGCCGGGTAGACGACCGACCGCGACCCGCCAGCGTCCGTACCGGCGTACCAGCCGTCTTGACGTTGCGGGCCGGGCTGCGGCCTGCTGCCCGGAGGGCGGACCGACGGCAGACAGTGATGGCAGCTCGGGGGCAGTGCCGCAGGTAGGACAAGGTGGCGGTGCTGTCGGAGCCTGCTGTCCGCGGTTCTTGCGGCACCCGGTACGGATGTTGATCGACTGCTTCACCAGCGCTGGGTTCTGGGGAGAGTTGTGGTCGCCATGGCGACCACAACTCTCCCCAGACGACGTGGCATCGTCGGTGTCGGGCGGAGGTGACCGCGGGGTGTGGCGGTCCGGACGCCGGCTCGGCGTCGGTCGACGGGACCGGCACCTACGGGTGTCAGCTTGCCGTCGCGCAGTTGGCGATCGGTGAGCGCGACGGCGCGGCGCATCTGACCGGAGCAGTACCGCGCGTTCTACCTCGCGCACGCGGCCGGGGCGGCGGTGCTGCGTGCCACCACCGACGTGCCGGACTGGCTGATCGTCAGCCCGTCGGGCGACTTCGACCACGGTGGTCCGCGTACCGGGCGGTACCTGGTGGCCCCGGCGGACGCGGCCAGCCGGATCTCGTACGCCGATCTGGCCGTGGCGGTGGTGGACGAGATCGAGGCTCCCGTCCACCACCGCACGCACCTGGGGGTCGAGTGGCCCGGACCGGTGGATCAGTACGCGTAGGTCACCGAAATGGTCACGTTCGTGCAGTTGTTCGCCCAGCTGGTCAGGGCGTTCTTCTCGGCGGTGTCCACGGTCAGCCGCCAGCGGATCTTGGTGGCCACCCACTCGTTGACGTACCGGCAGCGGGCCGGGGCGTACGGCGGCAGCCAGGTGGCCGGGTCCTGGTCGCCCTTGGCCTGGTTGACGTTGTCGGTGACGGCGGCCAGGGCGCGGGCGTCGCCGAGGTCGTTGGCGAACGACTGGCGGCGGCTGGTGGTCCAACCTCGGGCACCGGAGTCCCACGCCTCGGCGAGCGGGACCAGGTGGTCGATGTCGAGGTCGGCGGGGAGCGTCCAGTAGGCGTTGTCGACGTAGGAGTACCACCGGCCGCCGGACAGCGTGCAACCGCTGCCGACGGTGGGGGCGGTGACGGCCTCGGCGATCAGCACCTCGTACCGGGTGTTGCAGCCGTCGCCGTCGGCGTCGGTCCAGTGCGGGAAGAGGTCCCGGTCGTAGCCGGTGCGGACCTCGGTGGCCACCGGCAGGTCGGCCACGGCGGTACGCAGCGGTGCCGAGTAGCCGGCGGCGGTCGCCGGGTGGGCGAGACCGACGGCCACGATCGCCACGAGGGTGGTCGCGGCGGCGCGCAGGGTACGGGTCATGATGGCTCCGTCCAGGTCAGCGGGCGTGGTGCCTGCCGTATATATAGACCGGGCTGGAATTGGGCAGCCAGGTCGATCGGGTTAACGATGGACGGCGAAACCGGGCCACGGGCGTTACCTGTCCGCGTGGCTCGCCGGCGTTCCCGGCCGGTCGATCGGGGGTTCTGGCAGGGTGGGGTGGGTGATCGCCGCCGCCCGTTCCCGGATGCACCTCTGGACCGTCGTGGTGCCGCTGCTGGCGGTGGTCCTGCTCGTGCTGACCTGGAATCGGGCGCTGCCCGGACCGGTGGTGGCGGTGGTGGCGTTCTTCCTGGCCGGGGCGGTGCTCGCGGCGGTGCACCACGCCGAGGTGGTGGCGCACAAGGTCGGTGAGCCGTACGGGTCGCTGGTGCTCGCGGTGGCGGTCACGGTGATCGAGGTGGCGCTGATCGTCACCCTCATGATCAGCGGCGGGGACAAGACCCAGGCCCTGGCCCGGGACACCGTCTTCGCCGCCGTGATGATCACCTGCAACGGCATCCTCGGCCTGTCGCTGCTGCTCGGGGCGCTACACCGGGGGGTGGCGTCGTTCAACCCGGAGGGCACCGGTGGGGCGTTGGCCACGGTGGCGACGCTGGCCACGCTCGGCCTGGTGGTGCCCACCTTCACCACCAGCCGTCCCGGTCCCGAGTTCAGCCCGGCCCAGCTGGCCTTCGCGGCGGTCGCCTCACTCGCCCTGTACCTGCTGTTCGTGATGGTGCAGACCGGTCGGCACCGGGACTACTTCCTGCCGGTGCCGCACGCCGCCCCGCCCGGCCCCAGCACCGCGCCGGGCGGCACCGCGCCGGGCGGCACCGCGCCGGGCGGCACCGCGCCGGGCGGCACCGCGCCGGGCGGCACCGCGCCGGGCGGCACCGCGCCGGGCGGCACCGCGCCGGGCGGCACCGCGCCGGGCGGCACCGCGCCGGGCGGCACCGCGCCGGGCGGCACCGCGCCGGGCGGCACCGCGCCGGGCAGCGCCGCGCCGGGCAGCGCCGCCGGGGCCGCCGACCCCGCAGCCGGCCGGCACACCGCCGCCGTGACCGATACCGCCGACCGTCCCGCCGCCGTGACCGATACCGCCGCCGTGACCGATAGCGCTGATCGCCCCGGCGCGACCGACACCGCCATCGGGTTCGGGCCCGCCGCCGCCATCGGGTCCGGGCCTGCCGCCGAAGCCGGGCCTGCCGTCGAAGCCGGGGACGACGTCGAGGAGCACGCCGATCCACCGTCGAAGCGGGCCGCCCTGACCAGCCTGGCGCTGCTGATCGTGGCGCTGGTGGCGGTGGTCGGTGACGCCAAGACCGTCTCACCGGCGCTGGAGGCCGGCGTGGCGGCGGCGAACCTGCCGCCGTCGTTCGTCGGCGTGCTCATCGCCCTGCTGGTGCTGCTGCCGGAGACCCTCGCGGCAGCCCGCGCGGCCCGGCGCGACCGGGTGCAGATCAGCCTCAACCTGGCCCTGGGATCGGCGATGGCGAGTATCGGGTTGACCATCCCGGCGATCGCCGTCGCCTCGATCTGGCTGGAGGGTCCGCTGCTGCTGGGCCTGGGTGGCACCCAGATGGCGTTGCTGGCGCTGACCGCCGTGGCCGGCGTGCTCACCGTCGTACCCGGCCGGGCCACCCTGCTGCAGGGCGGCGTGCACCTGGTGATCCTCGGCGCGTTCATCTTCCTCGCCGCCAGCCCCTGACGCCCAGCCGCCACCCCTGACCAGCCGCCGGTCCCGGACGGCCCGCCCGCGACCGGCCGGCGGCACTGAACCATCCGGTGCCGCCTCGCGTAGATCATCTCGACGGGCATGGCGGATCGGCCGTCGGGGTACCAGCTGACCCACCGCCCGAGCGCCGGGGAGGCACACGTGACGGCATCGGTTCGACCTCGACGACGAGGCTCGCTGGTCGGTCTGGTGGCGGCCCTGATCGCCGCCGGCTGTGTCGTCGGCGAGGTGCCCGGGGACGACGGCGCGGCCCCGCCACGGGCCCCGCAGCAGTCGCAGGAGCAGCAGCCGCCACGGTCGCAGGCGCAGCAGGACCGTTCGCCGGGGGCGCAGACCACCCGGGCCGACGGCACCGACACCCCGGAGGAGTTCCAGCAGGACATCGCCGATGCCCAGCGGCTCGCCGAACGGTACTGGTCGCGGCAGTTCCAGGCCTCCGGACAGCGGTTCCAGCCGGTCCGGCGGGTGCTTACCTACCAGCGCGACGGGGAGGTCACCTGCGGCGGGCAGGCGGTGCCGGCGAACAACGCGGTCTACTGCTCGGTCGGGGACTTCATCGCCTACGACATCAACTGGTCGTTCTCGGCGTTCCGCCAGGTCGGCGACGCGTTCGTGTTCTACCTGCTCGGCCACGAGTACGCCCACGGGGTCCAGATCCGGCTCGGCATCCGCTACGAGTTCACCATCCAGCAGGAGTTGCAGGCCGACTGCATGGCCGGGGCGTACCTGGGTGACTCGGTGCGCGACCGGGTGCTCACCCTCGACGACGGTGACCTGGAGGAGTTCCGCGACGGACTGCTCGCCGTGGGGGACAGCCCCGACCAGCCGTGGTTCGCCGAGGGTGCCCACGGCACCCCCGAGCAGCGCGTCGACGCGTTCTTCCGGGGCTACCAGCGGTCCCTGGCGGCCTGCGACCTTTGACCTGGGTCACCCCCGTACGCCCGGCGGTGGCGGGGTCCCGGCGGGCTTGACAGGATCGTCCGGGTCGCCGTGTCGGTGCCCGTGACCCGGGTCGCCGACCGACGACTCCCATTGGCGAGCCGTCAGGATCGCCCGAGGTCAGGAGGACCCGCTGAGCAGCCCCCACCCCGCCGCCGTGCTCTTCGACATGGACGGCACCCTGGTCGACAGCGAGCGGCTCTGGGACGTCGCGCTGCAGGAGTTGGCCGCCGAGTACGGTGCCACCCTCTCCCCGGCGGGCCGGCAGGCGATCGTCGGCAAGACCATGGCCGAGGCGATGCGGATCCTGCACGCCGACCTGGACCAGCCCGACCTCGACCCGGTACGCAGCGCGGCCTGGGTCGACGCCCGTATCCTGGCCCTGTTCCGGGCCGGCCTGCCCTGGCGGCCGGGGGCGTCGGCCCTGCTCACGGCGGTACGCGCGGCCGGCATCCCGACCGCCCTGGTCACCTCCAGCGGCCGGGCGCTGGTCGAGGTGGCCCTGGACACCCTGGGCCGGGACAGTTTCGACGTGGTCGTCTGCGGCGACGAGGTCACCTCGGCCAAGCCGCACCCCGAGCCGTACCTGACCGCCGCCCGGCTGCTGGGCGTGCCGATCGGGGGGTGCGTGGCGATCGAGGACTCGCCGACCGGGGTGGCCAGCGCGCTCGCCGCCGGCGCGGCGGTACTGGCCGTGCCGGCCGAGGTGCCCCTCGACCCGATCGACGGCGTCCATCAGTTGGCCGACCTGACCGGCGTCGACCTGCACCTGCTCGCCACCCTGGCCCGCGCGCCCCGCCCCACCCCGCGCTGACCCACTCCGGTGTCCGCCGGGCCCTACCCGGCCGTCCGAACCCGCCGCGGAAACCGGGCGGTGCCTGCCGAGAGCCTGCCTGGTCGGGCCTGGCCCGAGAGCCCTGCCTGGTCGGGCCAGGCCGCCGGAAACACCGGGCCCCGCCGTCGACGCTGCGACGGCGGGGCCCGGTGGGGGACAGGTGGGGTACCGGTCAGTCGTGGGCGATGGCTCCCAGGACGTTGATCCGGGCGGCCCGGATCGCCGGCAGCGCCGCCGCGACAACCCCGATGAACGCCGCCAGGCCGAGGAAGATCCCCATCTGCGACCAGGGCAGCACCAGGTCGGTGATGCCGTCGTCGCGCAGCGCCCGGACCACCGCCGCGCCGAGGCCGAGGCCGACTGCCACCCCGAGCAGCGCGCCGAACACCGAGATCACCACCGCCTCGACCGTGATCATCTGCATGGTCTGCCCGCGCCGCAGCCCGATCGCCCGCAACAGCCCCAGCTCGCGGGTCCGCTCCAGCACCGACAGGGCCAGGGTGTTCACGATGCCGAGTACGGCGATCACGATCGCCAACGCCAACAGGATCTGGATCATCGTCAGCAGGGTGTCGAACTGGCTGGCCTGCTGGTCGATGAACGCGTCCCGGTCGGCCACCGACACCTCGGGGCTGTCGGCCAGCAGCGCCTCCACCCGGGGCAGCACGTCCGCGCTGCGGGTGCCCGGCTCCAGCTGGATGAACCCCTGGATCGGATGCGGGATCGCGAAGTCGCTCGCCACGCTCTGCGGCAACGCCACCGGATTGGTGTAGACCTCACTGGCGTAGATGCCGCTGACCGTGAAGGTGCGCTCCTCGCCGCGGGTCAGCTGCACCGGCACCGTCGACCCGACCGACCAGCCACGCGACTCGGCGCTCTCCTTGCGGACCAGCATCTGGTCCGGCCCGAGCTGGCTGATGTCCCCGGCCACCTGCTCGGCGTTGAAGATCTGTCGCAGCGCGGCGGGCTCGGTGCTGGCCGCCACCCAGGTGCGTTCCCCGTCGACCAGCGCCAGGTCGCCGTACTCGCCGTCGGCCAGCCGGACCCCGGGCAGCGCCGCCGTCTGGGTCAGCACCTCCCGGTCGAAGCTCGGCGACCGGGGGCCGCTCTGCGCCCCGGCGATGACCAGCTCGGCGGTGACGTTGTCCCGGGCCATGGCGCTGAGGCTGCTCTTGGCCGAGTCCAGGATCACCGTCACGCCGGTGACCAGCGCGATGCCCACCATCAGCGCGGCGGCGGTGATCGCCGTGCGGCGCGGATTGCGGCCGGAGTTGAGCCGGCCCAGCTTGCCCGGCACCGACCAGGAGAAGACCGCGCCCAGCAACGACACCACCGGCCGGCTGAGCAGCGGGGTCAGCAGCGCCACCCCGATGAAGGTGAACAGCACCCCACCGAGGATCACCGGCAGGGTGCTGCCGCCGGCGTTGCCGGTCAACCCGAGGGCCAGCAGCACCGCGCCGACCGCGGTGACCGCCGCGCCGCCGATGGTGATCTTCGTCAGGGGCCGGTCCGGGGTGGCCACGTCCTGCATCGCGGCGATCGGCGGGATCCGGGCCGCCCGCAGCGCCGGCAGCAGCGCCGCCACCACCGTGATCAGCAGACCGACGGCGAAGGCGCTGATCACCGCGCTGGGCGGCACACCGACACCGGCCAGCTCCAACCCGCCGGCGAAGGTGCCGAACAGGTACGCCAGCAGGGCACCGACACCGATCCCGGCGGCCAGGCCGAACACCGAGGCGAGCAGGCCCACCGCCACCGCCTCCAGCACCACCGAGCCGATGATCTGCCGGCCGCTGGCCCCGATGGCCCGCATCAACGCCAGCTCCCGGGTGCGCTGGGCGACGATGATCGAGAACGTGTTGAGGATCAGGAAGGTGCCGACCAGCAGCGCCACCGCGGCGAAACCGAGCAGGATCCGGTTGAAGAAGGTCAGCCCCTCGTCGAACGCGGCGGACATCTCCTCGCCCAGCTCCGCACCGGTGCGTACCACGAAGTCGTCGCCGAGGGCGGCGGCCACCTCGTCGCGCAGCGCGGTGTCGGCGACCCCGTCGGCGGCGGTGACCGTCACGCTGTTGAACGTGCCGGCCTCGCCGAGCATCAGCTCCTGCGCCACCGGCGTGGTGAAGTAGACCTCGTGCGAGCCGCCGATGGAGTCCCGGCCACCGCTGTAGCCGAAGATCCCGACCAGGGTGAACTCCCGCTTCGGCGCCAGGGTGAGCACGCCTACCCGGTCGCCGACCTTGACCTTCGCGGCCTCGGCCAGGGCCGCGTTGACCACGATCTCGTCGTCGGCGCGGGGCTCGTGGCCCTGGCGCAGCCGCAGCAGGTCGCTCTCGCCCACCCAGTTCTGGCCCAGCTGCGGCGGGCCGAACGAGGTGACCACCTTGCCGTTGCTGCCGATCAGCCTGGCCCCGTCGGCGGAGACCACCCCGACCGCGTCGGCCACCCCCGGCACCGCCCGGACCTGCTCCACCGTCGAGGCCGCGAACGGCGGGGCGACCGCCGAACCCTCGGCCTCGGAGACGGTCACCTTCGGCTTGCCCGCCACGTTGACGTCCACCTCGGCGTACGCGTCGGCGAAGACCTGGTCGAAGGTGCGGCTGAGGGTGTCGGTGAGCACGAACGCGCCGGAGACGAACATGACGCCCAGCACCACGGCCAGCCCGGACAGGATCAGCCGGACCTTGCGTGCCAGCAGGCTCTTCAGGGTTGCCCGCAGCATCAGTGACCCACCTCGGCGGCGGTGGTGTCCAGCTTCTTCATGGTGTCCAGCACGGTGTCCGCGGTCGGCTCGATCAGCTCGGTGACGATCTGTCCGTCGGCCAGGAACACCACCCGGTCGGCGTACGCCGCCGCGCTCGGGTCGTGGGTGACCATGACGATCGTCTGGCCGTGCTCGCGTACCGAGTTCCGCAGGAAGTTGAGCACCTCCGCGCCGGAGCGCGAGTCCAGGTTGCCGGTCGGCTCGTCGGCGAAGATCACCTCGGGGCGGGCGACCAGCGCCCGCGCACACGCCACCCGCTGCTGCTGGCCACCGGAGAGCTGTGCCGGCCGGTGGTCCAACCGGTCCCGCAGGCCTACCGTGTCGATCACCGTGTCGTACCAGGCCGGGTCGGGCTTGCGCCCGGCGATCGACATCGGCAGCAGCACGTTCTCCTTCGCCGTCAGCGTGGGCAGCAGGTTGAACTGCTGGAAGATGAAGCCGACCTTGTCCCGCCGCAGCTTCGTCAGACCGGCGTCACCCAGCCCGGTCACCGTGGTGTCCCCGATCGACACCGTGCCCCGGCTGACCGAGTCCAGCCCGGCCAGGCAGTGCATCAGCGTCGACTTGCCCGACCCGGAGGGGCCCATGATCGCGGTGAACCGGCCCCGCTCGAACTCGGCGCTCACCCCCCGCAGCGCGACGACCTGTGCCTCGCCGCTGCCGTAGACCTTCCACACCTCGTCCGCCCGGGCCGCGGCCTGCGCCTGTCCCACCGTCGCGGTCACGTCATCTCCCTCATGTCTGGGTACCAGCGATCCGCGCCGCCCCCGCTGGTCGGCGCGGTACCTCGTCATCTTCGGTCACCGCAAGCAGCGGACCGTCCGACTCCGGGGGGAGCCGGCGCGGATTTCCCGCTGCGGGTCGGCCCGGAGACCGACTCAGGGTTACCCCTGAGCGATCCGGCCCGCCGTCGGCGGCGCCACTGTCGGTGACGGTAGGACCTGACGCCACGTCACAGTCGACCGTCACCCATCACCGTAGGTGAAGCCCATCACCACGCCGCCGCCGGTGGCCGGCTACGCCCGGGGCCGGACCAGGCCCGTCTCGTACGCCAGGACCACCGCCTGGACCCGGTCGCGCAGCCCCAGCTTGGTCAGCACGTGCCCGACGTGGGTCTTGATCGTGGTCTCACTGACCGTCAGCTCCCGGGCGATCTCGGCGTTGGACAGCCCCCGGGCGACCTGCACCAGCACCTCCCGTTCCCGCTCGGTGAGCGCGTTGAGCGTCCGCGGTGGCGCTGCCGCCGGGTCGGGCAGCGCACCGGCGAACCGGTCCAGCAGCCGTTTGAGGATCCGGGGGGCCACCACCGCGTCACCGGCGGCCACCGTCCGGATCGCCGTCACCAGGTCCTCCGCCGGGACGTCCTTGGCCAGGAACCCGCTGGCCCCGGCCCGCAGGGCGCCCACCACGTACTCGTCGAGGTCGAAGGTGGTCAGGATCAGCACCCGGACCGGCAACCGGGCCTCGACGATGGCCCGGGTCGCCGCCACCCCGTCCATCCGGGGCATCCGGATGTCCATCAGCACCACGTCCGGCAGCAGCCGACGCGACAGGTCCACCGCCTCCGCGCCGTCGCCGGCCTCGGCCACGATGTCCAGGTCGTCCTCCGCGCCCAACACCATCCGGAACCCGGTACGCAGCAACGGCTGGTCGTCGACGAGCAGGATCCGTACCGGTCGCGCTGACGTCGCCTGATCGGTCATCGCGTGGTCGGTCATCGCGTCTCCCTGTCCGCACCGGCTGCCGCCGGAACCCCGTCCGCCTGCTCCACCGGGATGCTCGCGTACACCCGGAACCCGCCGCCGGGTCGTGGGCCGGTGTGCAGGGTCCCACCGTAGAGGCCCACCCACTCCTGCATCCCCACCAGCCCGTGCCCCGGTCGGGGCGGCTGCGGCCCCGGCCCCCGTCCGGTGTCGGTCACCTCGGCCGACAGGAACGTGCCACCGAAGGTCAACCGCACCTGCCCGGTGGCCGTCCCGGCGTGCCGCAGGCTGTTGGCCAGCGCCTCCTGCACGATCCGGTACACCGCCAGGGCCACCCCGTCGGGCACCGGCGTCACCTCGCCGACGACCTGGAACGCCACCGGCAGCCCGGCGTCACGGGCCCGGTCGACCAGGGCCTCGATGCCGGCCAGGTCCGGCTGCGGGGCGAGCTCCGCGGCCGGCTCGGCGTCGGTGCGCAACACGTCCAGCAACCGGCGCATCTCCCGCAGGGTGGCCCGGCTGGTGCCCTCGATCGTGGCGATCGCGGCGTCGGCGGCGTCCGCGTCCCTGCGCAACACCCGCCGCGCCCCGGTGGCCAACACCCCCATCACGCTCACCTGGTGGGCGACCATGTCGTGCAGCTCCCGGGCGATCCGGCGACGCTCCTGCGCCACCGCCTGCTCGGCCAGCGCCCGCTGGTTCTCCTCGGCCACCCGGGCCCGTTCCCGCAACGCCTCGATCGAGGTCCGGCGGGCGTGCACCGCCCGACCCACCGCGTACGACACCACGGCGGTGAGCAGGTTGTTGAGGACCAGGTAGCCGGTGCCCACGTCCAACCGGCTCTCCAACGGCGCCGTGACGTTGAGCACCATCACCGGCACCCACAACCCCACCGAGGCGAGCACCGCCCGGCGCGCCGGCCAGGTCGCCGCCACGGTGTAGGTAAGCACGACGAAGGTCAGCCCCTGCGTGCTCGGAGCGGATTCGTACAGCGCCGGCAGGACCAGGGTGGCCGCCGCCGCGCCCACCGCCCACCGGGTCGCGCGGCGGCGCAGCACCACCGGTGCCGCGCACAGCACGCTCAGACCCAGCGCCGACGGAAGCTGCCGTGGCCAGAAGTCCCGCGGGCTGAGCAGGGTGAACAGCACGTCGAACAGCACCAGGGCACCCGCGAGCAGGGCATCCGCCGCGACCGGATGCCGGCGCAGGAACACCCGTGGCGCGTCGGTCATACCGTGACGCTAACCGCCCGCACGCCACTGAGATCGTCGCCGGCGGTGACTCGGCCATCCTCCGTGAGGAGGAGGGTCACTCGTCCGCGCCCGGGTGGACCGGCGAGGCGGACCGGGAATCCGGCGACGGACCGGCCGACACCGCGCCGACCGGGAACGGCGGTGGCGTACCGCCGAAGGTCGGACAGTGCGCATGGTGACTGCACCAGTCGCACAACCGGCTGGGCCGGGGCCGGAAGTCCTGCCGCTCGGTGGCCTGCTCGATGGCCCGCCACAACGCCACCACCGTGCGCTCGAAGCGGGCCAGCTCCTCGGCGTCGGGGGTGTAGTCGCACACCTCGGCGTCGCGCAGGTAGAGCAGCCGCAGCACCCGGGGCACCACCCCCCGGGTCCGCCACAGCACCAGCGCGTAGAACTTCAGCTGGAACAGCGCGCGGGCCTCGAAGGCCTCCCGGGGCGCCCCGCCGGTCTTGTAGTCCACCACCCGCAGCGCGCCGTCGGGGGCCACGTCGAGCCGGTCCAGGTAACCCCGGATCAGCAGCTCGTCGTCGACCACGGCGGAGATCAGGGCCTCCCGCTCCGCCGGCTCCAACCGGCGCGGGTCCTCCACCGCGAAGTACCCCCCCAACAGCTCGGTGGCCGACCGCAGGAAATCCGCCGCGGCCTGCGGGTCGGCCTCGGCGAACAGCTCGGCCAACTCGGGCTCCTCGGTGACCAGCCGGTCCCACTGCGGAGCCACCAGGTCCCCGGCGGCGGTCGGGGTACGGTCGGCCGCCGGCAGGTCGAACAGGCGCTCCAGCACCGCGTGCACCAGGGTGCCCCGGGCCTGCTCCACGCTCGTGCGCTCGGGCAGCCGGTCGATGCTGCGCAGCCGGTAGAGCAGCGGACAGGTCTTGAAGTCCGCCGCCCGCGACGGCGACAGGGACGCCCGGACCGTGGCGGGCACCTGCGCAGCGGGCACGGGCTGTCGGGTCGTCACCGGATCCGCTGTCATGTCCGGAAGGTTAGGCCACCGGTCCGACACTGTCGGCGTACCCCGCCGACGGGACCGGGCAGTAGTCCGTGCCGCCGGGCCGGCGGTGGCCGGTGCCGCGGGGGCCGGGGGGTGGTCCGTGCCGCCGGGGCCGAGAGGTGGCCCGTGCCGCCCGGGGCCGGCGGTGGTCCATGCTGCCGGCCGGG
Source organism: Micromonospora sp. WMMA1923 (assembly GCF_049179195.1). Classification (NCBI taxonomy): domain Bacteria; kingdom Bacillati; phylum Actinomycetota; class Actinomycetes; order Micromonosporales; family Micromonosporaceae; genus Micromonospora; species Micromonospora sp. WMMA1923. The sequence continues at coordinate 2,709,484 of NZ_JBMHLZ010000001.1, read as the reverse complement.
GCCGGGCGGTCCGTAGCATCGGCGGGGTGCAGCAGCCAAGCAGACCCGCCCGTCGTGACCGCAGCCCCGGACTCACCGTCGGGCGGGTGTTCGGCGTACCGCTGCACCTCAACGCCTCGATGCTGCTGCTGACCCTGCTGATCACCGTGTTGTACGGCCAGTTCGCCGGGCAGCGGCTGGGCCTGTCGTCGCTGGCCGGATACCTGATCGGCTTCGGGTTCGTGGTCTCGCTGCTCGGCTCGGTGCTGCTGCACGAGCTCGGCCACGCCCTCACCGCCCGACGGTACGGCATCGGTGTGCGGGGGATCACCCTGGAACTGCTCGGCGGGTACACCGAGATGGACCGCGACGCCCCGACCCCCCGGATCGACCTGCTGGTCTCGCTGGCCGGGCCGGCGGTCTCCGCGGTGCTCGGGGTCGCCGCCACGGTGGCCACCCTCGCCCTGCCGGACCGTACGGTGATCCATCAGCTCGCCTTCCAGTTGGCGGTGAGCAACGTGATCGTGGCGGTGTTCAACCTCCTGCCCGGCCTGCCGCTGGACGGCGGGCGGGCGTTGCGCGCGGCGGTCTGGGCCGTCACCCGCGACCGGCACACCGGCACCGAGGTGGCCGGTTGGATCGGCCGGGCGGTGGCCGCCGGCACCGTCGCGCTGGTGCTGCTGCTGGTCGTCTACCAGGTGCTGGCGCCGCTGGCCCTGCCGCTGATGCTGCTGGTCGCGTTCACCCTGTGGCGCGGTGCCGGCCAGTCGATCCGGCTGGCCCGCATCGGCCGTCGACTGCCCATGATCGACCTGTCCCGGTTGGCCCGGCCGCTGCTGCCGGTGCCCAGCGGCACCCCGCTGGCCGAGGCCCAGCGCCGGGCGGACGCCCACGTGGCGGAGCAGCGCCGGGCGGACGCCCACCTGGCGGCCCAACGGCAGGCGGACGCCCACCTGGCGGTGGAGCAGCCGCTGGCCGACGCCCACGTCGACGCGCAGCCTCGGGCGGACGCCGGGGCGTACCGGCCGGTGGTGCTCGGTGTCACCGACTCCGCCGGTCGGCCGCTGGCGGTGGTCGACCCGGTGGCCGTCGCCGCGGTGCCGGCCGAGCGTCGGCCCTGGCTGGCGGTGGACGCGGTGGCCCGCTCGCTGGCCGGCCTGCCGACGATGCCGGTGGATCTCGACGGCGAACGCGTGCTGGAGACCGTGCAGACCCACCCGGGCGCACAGTACGTGGTGACCTCGGGGGAAAATGTCGTCGGCGTTCTGCACCTCGTGGATCTGGTGCAGCTCCTCGAACCCAAACGGAAGATGAACACGTGACCGTTCACCCCTGTGCGACCCCGACCGAACCGGAGACACCGGCGCCCGAGGCGGCCCCGGCGCTGACACCCGTGCACCGTGGCCCGTTTCGCCCCGGTGACCGGGTGCAGTTGACCGACCCCAAGGGGCGGATGCACACGGTCACCCTGGAGGTGGGCAAGGCCTTCCACACCCATCGCGGCATCCTGGAGCACGACGCGTTGATCGGGCTGCCCGACGGCAGTGTGGTCACCACCTCCGGTGGCGGTACGGCGTACCTCGCCCTGCGTCCGCTGCTGTCGGACTACGTGCTGTCCATGCCGCGCGGCGCGCAGGTGATCTACCCGAAGGACGCCGCGCAGATCGTCGCGATGGGCGACATCTTCCCCGGGGCCCGGGTGCTGGAGGCCGGTGCCGGGTCGGGGGCGCTGAGCTGCTCCCTGCTGCGCGCCGTGGGCACCAGCGGCGAGCTGCACTCCTACGAGTTGCGCGACGACTTCGCCCAGATCGCCCGGCGCAACGTCGAGGCGTTCTTCAACGGCCCCCACCCGGCCTGGCAACTGCACGTCGGTGACGTCGCCGACTGCCGGCAGACCGGCTTCGACCGGATCATCCTCGACATGCTCACCCCGTGGGAGACCCTCGACATGGTCGAGCGGGCGCTGGTGCCCGGCGGCGTCTTCATCGGTTACGTGGCCACCACCCCGCAGCTGTCCGAGCTGGTGGAGGCGCTGCGGGAGCGCGGCGGCTGGACCGAGCCCCGGGCCTGGGAGTCCCTGGTGCGCGACTGGCACGCCGACGGCCTGGCCGTCCGGCCGGACCACCGGATGATCGCGCACACCGCGTTCCTGGTCTCCGCCCGCAAGCTCGCCCCCGGGGTCACCGCCCCGCCCCGGCGACGCAAACCGAGCAAGGGCGCCGAGGCCTACGTCCAGCGCCGGCAGGTGCTGCGCGAGGCCGAGGCCGCCCGCCAGGCCGCCGCCGCGCAGGCCGCCGACCCCTCGTCGGGCCGGCAGGACGCCGTGGCCCCGTCGGGTGGGCAGGTCACCGAGTCGCCGTCCGGTGCGCAGGTCGCCCCCTCGGGTGGGCAGGTCGCCGAGCCCTCGTCCGGTACGGCCCAGGAGCGGGACCGGTCGTGACCGGCGCGCTGGACGGCCCGGCATGAGCGGGCGGATCACCGGACCCCGCGGGGCCGGGCAGGGACGACACACCGGCCGGGCGGAGGGCACCCGATGACCCTGCCCGGCTTCGACGGCGGCGACGTGCCGGCGGTCTTTCCCGACTGGTCGCCGTACCAGGACCTGGAATCGGCGACCCGCGCCTACCTGCGGGACCCGGATGTGGCCCTGGAGGCGCTCGGCGGGGTGCTGCGTGGTGCGTCGGTGCTCGGCTTCACCCTGGAACGCTTCGTCAACGAGGTCAACGGGGTGTGGCAGGAGGTGGTGGTCTGCGACGGCAGCCGCCTGATCCTCTGGCACGGCGAGGACGTTCCACCGGGGGAGGGGCCACCCGGGGCGATGACCTCCTCGTTGCGGGTGGTGCCGGTCTCCACCGTCACCGAGGTCGGCTGCCGACGGCGGCTCACCCGGGCCGACAACGGCGGTGTCCGGGTCGACAGCATCGATGTCTACCTGCTGCTGACCTCGCTGGACGAGGCGCCGCCGGGCGACGAGGCAGCGCTCGGCGCGCCCCGGCACGACGCGTTGCGGTTCGGCAAGACCCTCGACGACGGCGGCGCCGGCCAGATCGCCCGACTGGAGGAGTTCGCCCGACTGGTCGCCTCGGTGGTGGGCCGGCCACTGCTCTGAGCCGGCTGTGGACCCGGGCCGGCTGTGGACCCGGGCCGGCTGTGGACCCGGGCCGGCTGTGGACCCGGGCCGGCGTCGCCCTGCGCCGGTAGTGGCACGTGGCCGGCGGTGGCTGTAGGCCGGCGGAGAAAGGTGCGGGGGAGAGGTGTGGCCGGGCGCCGCGGTGCTCAGTCCGATGCGGCGTCCGGGCCGGCCACCTCGACGTCGTCGCTGCCCCGCACCACGTGGATGCACTCACCGGGGCACTCCTTGGCCGAGTCGATCACCTCCAGGCGCAGGTGCTCGGGGACGTCGACCCGGCTGCCTGGGGCCAGCCGAAGCTCACCGTCGGCGGCCTTGACGTAGGCCAGGCCGTCGACGTCGAACTCGAAGACCTCCGGGGCGTACTGCACACAGAGCCCGTCTCCGGTGCAGAGCTCCTGATCCACCCAGACCTGCAACTGATCGGTCGCGACCTCGGTCACCGACGTACCCCCATCTTCGTCCGTCCCACGACCTCGACGGTACCCCGGTGCCCACGCCCGTCCGCACCCCGCCGGCCCCGACCGGCCCGACGTCCGGGACGCGGCGGCACCCGGCACACCGTGGTCCGGTCGTCGGGGCGAAACCCCGACGCGGTATGACATTGATCCCTGGCGTGATCATCCGGCCGGTCGCCGGTGGGCCCGGTGGTGTCGGCGCGCCGGGTGGCGGGCCCGGCACCCGGCGTGTCGGTCCGCTCGCCGCGGCCCTCAGCCGCAGGTCACGGCGGCCGGACGGGGCGGAGGTGGGGCCGGTGGACCGTCGGTGGCAGTACCGGCCCGAGGGCGGTCGGCCGGCCGGCCGATCAGGTCGCGGCGATCAAGGTTCAGTGACGAGGGCGTTGCGTGGGACCGAATCGGCCTCACAGCGGCTAGTGTTAGGCAAGAACGTTCAAGCCCCCCGGGGAGGTGGGACGTGGCACGCAGCGACGACGCGGACTCGCGCGCCGCACGGTGGGAGAAGGAGGCCCACGATCTCTCCACGCAGGTCGCGTTTCTCCAAGAGGAACTCGCTCTGGTGCGGCGCAAGTTGACCGAAAGCCCCCGACACGTCCGGCAGCTCGAAGAGCGGCTGGCGGCCACCCAGGCCCAGTTGGCGCGGCTGACCGAGAACAACGACCGGCTCGTGAGCACCCTCAAGGAGGCTCGCGCGCAGATCGTGACGCTCAAGGAGGAGATCGACCGCCTCGCGCAACCGCCGAGTGGCTATGGCGTCTTCCTGGCGCGGCACGACGACGGCACGGTGGACATCTTCACCGGCGGACGCAAGCTCCGCGTCGCCGTCTCGCCCTCGCTGGACGCCACCGAGCTGCGCCGTGGGCAGGAGGTCCTGCTCAACGACGCGCTCAACATCGTCGACGCGTTCGGGTTCGAGCGGGTCGGCGAGGTGGTCATGCTCAAGGAGATGCTGGAGAACCCCTCCGGTGGCCCGGCCGACCGGGCGCTGGTGGTCTCCCACTCCGACGAGGAACGGATCGTGCATCTGGCCGAGACCCTGATCGGCAGCGCGATCCGGGCCGGCGACTCGCTCATGATCGAGCCCCGTTCGGCGTACGCCTACGAACGGATCCCGAAGAGTGAGGTCGAGGAGCTGGTCCTGGAGGAGGTGCCGGATGTCGACTACACCGACATCGGTGGTCTCCAGTCGCAGATCGAGCAGATCCGCGACGCGGTGGAGCTGCCCTTCCTGCACGCCGACCTGTTCCGTGAGCACCAGCTCCGCCCGCCGAAGGGCATCCTGCTCTACGGCCCACCGGGCTGCGGCAAGACGCTGATCGCCAAGGCGGTGGCCAACTCGTTGGCCAAGAAGATCGCCGAGCGGCTGGGCAAGGACAGGCACACCAGCTTCTTCCTCAACATCAAGGGCCCGGAGCTGCTCAACAAGTACGTCGGCGAGACCGAGCGGCACATCCGGCTGATCTTCCAGCGGGCCCGGGAGAAGGCCGGGGAGGGAACCCCGGTCATCGTGTTCTTCGACGAGATGGACTCGATCTTCCGTACCCGGGGCTCCGGCGTCTCCTCCGACGTGGAGAACACCATCGTCCCGCAGCTGCTCAGCGAGATCGACGGGGTGGAGGGGCTGGAGAACGTCATCGTCATCGGCGCCTCCAACCGGGAGGACATGATCGACCCGGCGATCCTGCGGCCGGGCCGACTGGACGTGAAGATCAAGATCGAGCGGCCGGACGCCGAGGCGGCCAAGGACATCTTCTCCAAGTACATCCTCTCCGGGCTGCCGCTGCACCCGGACGACCTGACCGAGCACGGTGGCGACGCGCAGAGCACCGTGGCGGCCATGATCGACGCGGTCGTGCTGCGGATGTACTCCGAGACCGAGGAGAACCGCTTCCTCGAGGTCACCTACGCCAACGGTGACAAGGAGGTCCTCTACTTCAAGGACTTCAACTCCGGCGCGATGATCCAGAACATCGTCGACCGGGGCAAGAAGATGGCCATCAAGGAGTTCCTCACCTCCGGCCGCAAGGGGTTGCGCCTGCAGCACCTGCTCGACGCCTGCGTCGACGAGTTCCGCGAGAACGAGGACCTACCCAACACCACCAACCCCGACGACTGGGCCCGCATCTCCGGCAAGAAGGGCGAACGGATCGTCTACATCCGTACGCTCGTCTCCGGCGGCAAGGGCGCCGAGGCCGGCCGGTCCATCGAGACCGCCAGCAACACCGGCCAGTACCTCTGACGGTCACCGTTCCGGGCCCGCGGCGTGCCACGCCGTGGGCCCGGCGCGTACCGGCGACCCGCCGTCGCGTCGCGGCACCACCATCGCGTGCCGGGCCGACTACGCTCGACATGACGGGGGACCGGGTCGGGCGAGCGAAGCGGGTAATTCGATGAGCGTAAGACGGATCATGGGTACCGAGGTCGAGTACGGCATCTCCGTGCCCGGCCAGGCCGGAGCCAACCCGATGGTCACCTCCTCGCAGGTGGTCAACGCCTACGGGGCCCGCCCGGAGCTCAACCGGGGCGGCCGGGCCCGCTGGGACTACGAGGAGGAGTCGCCGCTGCGCGACGCCCGGGGGTTCACCTACTCCGGCGCCGCCTACGACCCCGCCGAGGCCCTCGCCGACGAGGACCTGGGGTTGGCCAACGTGATACTCACCAACGGGGCCCGGCTCTACGTCGACCACGCCCACCCGGAGTACTCCACACCCGAGGTCACCAACCCCCTGGACCTGGTCCGGTGGGACAAGGCAGGTGAACGGGTGATGGCCGAGGCCTCCCGCCGGGCCGCCACCATCCCCGGCACGCAGCCGATCCACCTCTACAAGAACAACACCGACAACAAGGGCGCCAGCTACGGTGCCCACGAGAACTACCTGATGCGTCGGCAGACCCCGTTCGCCGACATCGTCGCGTACCTGACACCGTTCTTCGTCACCCGGCAGATCGTCTGCGGGGCCGGCCGGGTCGGCATCGGCCAGGACGGCGGCCAGAGCGGTTTCCAGATCTCCCAGCGTGCCGACTTCTTCGAGGTCGAGGTGGGGCTGGAGACGACCCTGAAGCGGCCGATCATCAACACCCGCGACGAGCCGCACGCCGATGCCGACAAGTACCGCCGGCTGCACGTCATCATCGGTGACGCCAACCTGTCGGAGATCTCCACCTATCTCAAGCTCGGCACCACGGCGCTGATCCTGACCATGATCGAGGAGAAGGCGCTCGGGGGTGACCTGGGCATCGCCGACCCGGTCGCCGAGTTGCGGGCGGTCAGCCACGACCCGTCGCTGACCCACCGGATGCGGCTGCGCGACGGCCGGCGACTCACCGCGCTGGACGTGCAGTGGGCGTACTACGAGCGGGTCCGGTCCTTCGTGGACGAGCGGTACGGCGCCGACGTCGACGAGCAGACCACCGACGTGCTGGCCCGCTGGGAGGCGGTGCTGGACAAGCTCGGCCGGGACGTGATGTCCTGCGCCGACGAGCTGGACTGGGTGGCCAAGCTGCGGCTGTTGGAGGGCTACCGGGAGCGGGAGAAGCTCGGCTGGGGCTCGCACAAGCTGCAGCTGGTCGACCTGCAGTACTCCGACGTACGTCCGGAGAAGGGGCTGTACCACCGGCTGGTGTCCCGGGGGGCGATGAAGACGCTGCTGACCGACGAGCAGACCCGCACCGCGATGACCGAGCCGCCGGCGGACACCCGGGCCTACTTCCGGGGCCGCTGCCTGGCCCAGTACGCCTCCGAGGTGGTGGCCGCCAGTTGGGACTCGGTCATCTTCGACGTGGGGCGGGAGTCGCTGGTCCGGGTGCCGATGATGGAGCCCGAGCGGGGCACCCGGGCGCACGTCGGCGCGTTGTTCGACAGGTGTGCCAGCGCCAAGGATCTGCTGGAGACCCTGACCGGGGGCTGACACCCCGCCCGGCGTACCGGCGGGGCGGGTTTTCGTCACCGGTGCGAGGTAAGTTCATCGCAGGCGATCGTGGAGGAGGCAGCAATGGCCACTCGTGACAGCGGCGGGCAGTCGCAGTCGGGCAAGTCCCGCCAGGGTGAGGAGACCGAGGACGTCACCACCGAGGCGAATCCGGAGGTCGCCGAGCGGCACGCCGAGATCACCGAGGACGTCGACGACCTGCTCGACGAGATCGACTCCGTGCTGGAGGAGAACGCCGAGGAGTTCGTGCGGGGCTATGTGCAAAAAGGCGGGCAATAGGCAACATATCCGTTCTGTCGGGCCGCTCGATCATGGCGTGCCCGGGGTCCGTTCGGCCGGGCGCGGGCCCGTGACGTCCGGACCACGATCATCGCACCGGGTGGGTGCGCGGGATACTCTGCTTCAACTGCAACGGTGGTCTTGGTCAGTTCCGGGACAGTCCGGTGAGGCTGGCCAGGGCCATCACGTACCTGAGAGGAACCACGTGGCAGCGGCTTTTGATCCATCCGGGCGTCTACCAGATGTGTTCACCAACGCGGGGACGTCCTCCTTCACCACGTTCCTGAGCAAGGCTGCTCCCGAGATGCTGCCCGGACGGCGGCCGCTGCCGCCGGGCATCGCCGCCGACCTGTCGCCGCACGCGACCACCATCGTGGCCATCGCCGCCGCCGGTGGCGTGGTGCTGGCCGGCGACCGGCGGGCCACCATGGGCAACATGATCGCCCAGCGCACCATGGAGAAGGTGCACCCGGCTGACGCGTACTCCCTGGTCGGCATCGCCGGTTCGGCCGCCATCGGCCTGGAGATGATGCGACTGTTCCAGGTGGAGCTGGAGCACTACGAGAAGATCGAGGGCGCAATGCTCTCGTTGGACGGTAAGGCCAACCGGCTCGCCGCGATGATCCGGGGCAACCTCGGTGCGGCGATGCAGGGCCTCGCGGTGGTGCCGCTCTTCGCCGGCTTCGACCTGGCCGCCAGCGACCCGCAGCGCGCCGGCCGGATCTTCAGCTTCGACGTCACCGGCGGCCCCTACGAGGAGCAGGGGTACGACGCCGTCGGGTCCGGTTCGATCTTCGCCAAGTCCGCGTTGAAGAAGCGCTACCGCCCCGGGGTCGCGGTCGACGAGGCCGTCCGGTTGGCGGTGGACGCGCTCTACGACGCGGCCGACGACGACACCGCCACCGGTGGCCCGGACCTGATCCGCCGGATCTACCCGGTGGTGATGACGGCGACGGCGGAGGGCACCCACCGGCTCACCGACGAGGAGGTCTCCGCGCTGGCCCAGAGCGTGGTCGAGGCCCGCCGGGAGAACCCGGGCGGCTGACCGCCCAGCCGACCTCCACCCGAAGCAGTCGTTCGTCACCGCGCCCCAGAAGGAGAACCGCCGCCGTGGCCATGCAGTTCTACGCCTCGCCCGAGCAGATCATGCGCGACCGCTCCGAGTTGGCCCGCAAGGGCATCGCCCGGGGTCGAAGCGCGGTGGTGCTGAGCTACGCCGACGGGGTGCTCTTCGCCGCCGAGAACCTCTCCAGCGCCCTGCACAAGGTAAGTGAGATCTACGACCGGATCGGCTTCGCCGCCGTCGGTCGGTACAACGAGTTCGAGAACCTGCGCCGCGCCGGCGTGCGGATGGCCGACCTCAACGGCCTGAGCTACGACCGGCGCGACGTCACCGGTCGGGCGTTGGCCAACGCCTTCGCCCAGACCCTGGGGGCGATCTTCACCGAGCAGTCCAAGCCCTTCGAGGTGGAGATCTGCGTGGCCCAGGTGGGTGCCACCGCCGCCGACGACGAGCTGTACCGGTTGACCTACGACGGCTCGGTCAACGACGAGCCGGGCCGGATGGCCATGGGCGGGCAGGCCGAGGCGATCACCGGGGTGTTGAAGTCCCACCACCGCCCGGACATGTCCCTCGGCGAGGCGGTCAAGGTCGCGATGCGGGCGTTGAGCAGCGTCGGCGGGGAGGGTGGCGCGGCCCGTACCATCGCCGCCGACCAGCTTGAGGTCGCGGTGCTGGACCGCCGTCGGGTCGGTCGGACGTTCCGCCGGATCACCGGTGCCGCGTTGACCGCTCTGCTCGACGGGGACGCGGCCACGGCCGAGGCCCCGGCCACCGACGACACGCCGCCGACTCCGACCGAGGAGGCCGGCAAGCCGACGACCTCGGCGGGCTCGGCCGACCTGGAGGGCCAGCAGCCCCAGCCGCCGACCCCGTAACCCGCCGCGCACCCGCGCACCGAGCCACCCGGTGGGCGGTGCCTCCTGTCCCGGCCCGCCGAGCCGGTCGGATCGCGGTGGCACCAGCGGTGACCAGGTGCTGCCCGGGCCCGACCAGGCCCGGGCAGCGCGCTGTGCGCCCGGCCGCGGGGGCACGCCGGTTTCCGGCGGGGTGAGCAGTGCCCATCTGGGGCCTCGGGCGGCTAATGTCACATCATGGAGCGGCGAATCTTCGGCCTCGAGACCGAGTACGGCGTCACCTGCACCTACCGCGGGCAACGTCGACTGTCCCCCGACGAGGTCGCGCGGTACCTGTTCCGGCGGGTGGTGTCGTGGGGCCGGTCAAGCAATGTGTTCCTCCGCAACGGGGCCCGGCTGTATCTGGACGTCGGGTCGCATCCGGAGTACGCGACCCCGGAGTGCGACTCGGTGGTGGACCTGGTGGCCCACGACCGGGCCGGTGAACGGATCCTGGAAGGGCTGCTCGTCGACGCGGAGAAGCGGCTGCACGACGAGGGCATCGCCGGCGAGATCTACCTGTTCAAGAACAACACCGACTCCGCCGGCAACTCGTACGGCTGCCACGAGAACTATCTGGTCTCCCGGCACGGTGAGTTCGGCCGGCTGGCCGACGTGTTGATCCCGTTCCTGGTCACCCGGCAGTTGATCTGCGGCGCGGGCAAGGTGCTGCAGACCCCCAGGGGCGCTGTCTACTGCCTGTCCCAGCGGGCCGAGCACATCTGGGAGGGGGTCTCCTCGGCGACCACCCGGAGCCGGCCGATCATCAACACCCGGGACGAGCCGCACGCCGACGCGGAGCGGTACCGGCGGCTGCACGTGATCGTCGGTGACTCCAACATGAACGAGGTCACCACGCTGCTGAAGGTCGGCACCGCCGACATCGTGCTGCGGATGATCGAGGCCGGTGTGGTGATGCGGGACCTGTCGCTGGAGAACCCGATCCGGGCGATCCGGGAGGTGTCGCACGACATCACCGGCCGGCGCAAGGTGCGGCTGACCTCGGGCAAGGAGGTCAGTGCCCTGGACATCCAGCAGGAGTACCTCGCCAAGGCCACGGAGTTCGTCGAGCGCCGCGGCGGGGACCAGACCGCCAAGCGGGTGGTGGAGCTCTGGGGCCGGGTGCTCAGCGCGGTGGAGTCCGGTGACCTGGAGCCGGTGTCCCGCGAGATCGACTGGGTCACGAAGTTGCGGCTGATCGAGCGGTACCAGCGCAAGCACGACCTGCCGCTGTCGCACCCCCGGGTGGCGCAGATGGACCTGGCCTACCACGACGTGCGCCGGGGTCGCGGCCTGTACGGCCTGTTGGAGCGGCGCGGCGAGGTGGACCGGGTGGCGACCGATCCGGAGATCTTCGAGGCGAAGGAGACCCCGCCGCAGACCACCCGGGCCCGGCTGCGTGGCGAGTTCATCCGGCACGCCCAGGAGAAGCGACGGGACTTCACCGTCGACTGGGTGCACCTGAAGCTCAACGACCAGGCGCAGCGCACGGTGCTCTGCAAGGACCCGTTCCGGGCCTACGACGAGCGGGTGGAGCGGCTGATCGCCAGCATGTGAGCGGCGCCGCCGGCAGGTGGCACCGGCGTACCGGTGGGCGGTCGAGAGCCCACCGGTACGCTTGCCTGGTCATGACGAGTTCCGAGCCCTCCGGGCGATCCGAGGACACCCGACCGCGCAACTGGCTGGAGCGCCGTCGGGAGAAGGTCCGCGCCGAGATCGAGCGCAACCGGCGCGGCGAGTACACCGTGCCGACCTGGGTGTTGACCGTCGCGCTGGTGGCCATGATCGGTGCCTGGCTGGCGTTGATCTTCCTACTCTGACTCCCGCGCGGGCCCCGGTGGTCAGGCGATGAGGCCGGCGGCGTGCCGGCCGGCGGCGGCGGCGGCGAGGAAGTAGGCGTGGTCGGCGTCCAGGCCACGACCCATGGTGGACAGCGGGACCGCGCTGGCGCGCAGCGCGGCGTCGAGGCCGTCGGCGGGTACCCGCACGATCCGGTGCCGTTCGGCCAGCGGGGCGAGCGCGGCGTCGACCTCGGCGGCCAGCTCCGGGGCCAGGCCGGCGGGGACGACCAGGTCGGCGGGGGCGAGCGCGACCCGACCGTAGGCGGTGACGCTGTGGTGGGACACCCCCCGGTGCCGGGCGCGGGGGTCGGCGGCGGAGATCCGCAGCGAGCCGACGGGCCGGCCGCCGAGCACGGCGACGGCGTTGACCGCCTCACCGACCGCGACCCCCGAGAAACCCCACCGGGTACCGGTGCCGAGGTTGCCCGGCCCCTGGGCGACGATCGCGAGGTCGGCGGCGAGTACGTGCCGGGCGGCCAGCAGTCCGCTGTGCAGGGTGCTGGCCTCCAGGTCGCCGCCGAAGGCCTGCCCGACGCTGATCGTGCCGGCGAGTTGGTCGTGCAGCCCGGCCAGCGTGCGGGAGAACCAGGCCGGTAGCGCGCCACCGTCGGTGAGCAGGTACGCCACCCGGCAACCGGGCGCGTCGGCGCGGACGCCGGCGAGGATGGCCGGCAGCGCGGAGTGCAGGTCGGCGGTGACCACCGGCATCCCGTCGAGGCTCTCGGCGGCGGCGAGCAGGCCGTGGTGCGGGGAGGCCTCCTCGTCCACCCCGAGCAGGATCGGCTGCAGCGGGGTGTATCGGGCCTTGACCAGGTGCCCGGCGTCGCGGGTGTCGACGGTCTGCGGCGGGTCGGCCGGCAGCCGGTCCGGCACCGCCACGACCAGGGCGTACCCGCCGGTGCCGAGGCCCATCAGCAGTGCCCCGGCGTTGAGCAGCACCCGGTCGCCGGGCTCCGGCCGGCCGACCAGGTCGGGGTAGGCCAGGGCCCGCATGGTGGCGCCGTCGGGCAGTGCGACGTCGAGTTCCACCGCGCCGGCCCACTGCCGCCGTACCGTCGTGACCGTGCCGGACCGCCATCGCACCATGCCCGGCACGCTAGCCTCGACCCCCCGCGCGCCGGTGCCCGGGGTCGGCGCCGGGGCGGCGGCGTGGGTGCGCGCCGCGCCCGGTCGGCCTGCTAGCGTTTGCACGTGTCGCGGAACCGCACCGAACGCCTGGTCAACCTGGTGATCTGTCTGCTGTCCACGCGACGGTTCCTGACCGCCGCGCAGATCGCCGCGACCGTGCCCGGTTACGAGCACGACCCCGACGATCCCCGGGACCACGAGGCCTTCCAGCGCAAGTTCGAGCGGGACAAGGCCGAGCTGCGGGAGTTGGGCGTGCCGTTGGAGACCGGCACGGCGAGCATCTTCGACGCCGAGCCGGGCTACCGCATCGCGCACCGCGAGTACGCGCTGCCCGACATCCCCCTGGAACCGGACGAGGCCGCCGCGGTGGGCATCGCCGCCCGGCTGTGGCAGCACGCCGGGCTGGCCGCCGCCGCCTCCTCCGGGTTGGCCAAGCTGCGCGCCGCCGGGGTGGACGTGGACCCGCAGGCGACCCTCGGCCTGGAGCCGATGGTCACCGTCGACCCGGCGTTCGCGCCGTTGACCGCCGCCGCCCGGGACCGCCGGGTGGTCGGCTTCGACTACCGGGTACCCGACGACGACGCGCCCACCCGCCGCCGACTGCAGCCGTGGGGCGTGGTCTGTTGGCGTGGCCGCTGGTACGTCGTCGGACACGACCTGGACCGGGGCGCCACCCGGTGCTTCCGGCTCTCCCGGGTGGTGGGCGCGGTCCGGGTGACCGGCCCCCCGGGGGCCTACCAGCCGCCGGCCGGGTTGGATCTGATCAGCCACGTCGCCCGCTGGTCCGGGCCGGTGGAGCGCACCGGGCGGGCCACCGTCCTGGTGGCCCCGGGGCGCGCCGCCGGCCTGCGCCGCTGGGCGGTGGAGTGCCGCGGCGGCCCGGACGGTGACCGGCTGGTGCTGCCGTACGCCGATCCGGACTCGCTGGCCGGTCAGCTCGTCGGGTACGGCCCGCAGGTGCGGGTGCTGGAGCCGCCGGAGGTCCGCGACGCGGTGATCCAACGGTTGAAGGAGATCGCCGCCCGGCACGACGAGCTGGTGCCCGCCGGGAGCCCGCGGTGACCCGCCCGGCCGCCCGGGGCGGCTCCCGGGCCTCGGCCGACCGGCTGGCCCGGCTGCTCAACCTGGTGCCCTACCTGCTGGCCCGGCCCGGCATCGAGATCGCCGAGGCCGCCGGCGACCTGGGGGTCACCGAGCGGCAGCTGCGCGAGGACCTGGAGCTGCTCTGGGTGTGCGGACTGCCCGGTTACGGCCCCGGCGACCTGATCGACATGGCCTTCGACGGCGACCGGGTGACCATCACCTACGACGCGGGGATCGACCGGCCGCTGCGGCTCACCCCGGACGAGGCGTTGGCGCTGGTGGTGGCGCTGCGGATGCTCGCCGAGACGCCCGGGGTGGCCAACCGGGAGGCGGTGGAGCGGGCCCTGGCCAAGATCGAGGACGCGGCCGGCGACCTGGTCGGCGCCCCGGTGGCGGTCCGGCTGGCCGGGGACAGCCCGCAGGTGCGTGAGCTGCGCGACGCGGTGCAGCGGGGGCGGGCCCTGCGGATCACGTACTACACCGCGGCCCGGGACGAGACCACCGAACGGACCATCGACCCGCTGCGGATGCTCTCGGTGGGCGGCCGGGCGTACGTCGAGGCGTGGTGCCGCCGGGCGGAGGAGGTACGGCTGTTCCGGGCCGACCGGATCGACGCGTTCACCGAGTTGGCCGAGCCGGCGGCGGCACCGCCGCGGGCCCGTCCGCACGATCTGAGTGACGGGGTGTTCCGGCCCTCGCCGCAGCTGCCGTTGATCACCCTGCGGATCGGTCGTGGGGAGCGGTGGATCACCGAGTACTACCCGTGCGAGTCGGTCGAGCCCGGCGACGGCGACCGGTGGCTGGTCTCGCTGCGGGTCACCGACCTGGACTGGGCCCGCCGGTTCGTGCTGGGCCTGGGGCCGAACGTCACCGTGGTCGCTCCGACGGAGTTGGTCGAGCAGGTACGCGCCCAGGCGGTCGCCGCGCTCGACGCCTACGCGTCCCCCGCGCCCGCCGCCGGGTGAGGGCAGCCACCCCGGGCCGGCACCGTCGCTGTCACCCCGGCCCCCGCCGGGCCGGCATCAGCGCCGGTGGCGGCCGGTGGCGGTCACCGGCACCGCCGCTCCGGCGGTCCGTGGCGACGGCCGGTAGGCTGACGCCGTGGTGACGTGGATCGTGCTCGCGGTGTTGCTGTTCGCGCTGGTCGTGCTGGCGCTGGCCGTCCGGTCGGTGCTGACCCGGCTGCCCCGGCTGCGCCGGGCGGCGCTGGCCCTGCAACGGCGGGCCGCCGAGGCTGAGCAGCTGCGCGACTCCGCCGAGGCGTTGCAGTCGCGGGCCGAGTCGCTCCAGGAGCGGCTGGCCACCGCCCAGCAGCGGATGGCCGTGATCAACGCCCGGCGCGGCGGCTGATCGATCGCGGTCGTCGCGGCCGCCGACCCGACCCGGCCCGACCGGGGAAAGGGTCCGCGCAGGTGGTTGACGGGACAACCCGGGTTGGCCGAGACTTCACCGGCCGGGACGAATCACCACCGCCCGGCGGGTGGCAACGGCCCGTGACGGACGTACGATGGGTTGCGACCCACCCCGGCAGACACACAGAGCGACTGGAGCTTCCCATGGGTGCCCTCAAGCCGTGGCACATCGCCGTACTCGTGGTCGTGCTGATCCTGCTCTTCGGCGCGAAGCGGCTCCCCGACGCGGCCCGCTCGCTCGGCCGTTCGCTGCGGATCATCAAGGCCGAGACGAAGAGCCTGCAGGACGACGACCGCGACCTGGCCGAGAAGGCCGACGCGCAGACCGGCTACCAGCCGCTGCCGCCCAACGCCGCCCAGCAGCAGTACGCTCCGGGCCAGCAGCCGTACGCCCCGGGTCAGCAGCAGTACGCGCCGCCCCCGCAGCAGCAGTACGCCGCCCCGGGTCAGCAGCAGCCGTACGCACCCCCGGTCAGCGACCCGGTGCAGCGCGTCCGCGACAACTGACCGAAGGGCCCCGAGACCGTGGCCTTCGCCCTCCGTAAACGCGGTCCGAGCACGTTCGAACGGGCCGCCGACGGCTCGATGACCCTCATCGAGCACGTGCGCGAGCTGCGCACCCGGCTGTTCCGCGCCTCGCTGGCGATCCTTATCGGGTTGGTGGCCGGGTTCGTGGTCGCCCAGGACGTGTTCGACCTGCTGGCGCAGCCGTACTGCCGGCTGCCCGGCATGATGGTCGACGGCGAGTGTCAGAACTTCCTGATGCTCTCGCCGGCGGACGGGTTCGTCCTCAAGCTCAAGATCGCGTTGTGGGTCGGGCTGATCCTCGGCGGCCCGGTCTGGCTCTACCAGCTCTGGGCGTTCATCGCCCCCGGTCTGCACCGGCACGAACGCAAGTGGGCCTACGTCTTCGTGGCGATCGCGGCGCCGTTGTTCGCCGCCGGCTCGATCCTGGCGTACTTCGTGGTCGACAAGGGGCTGGCCTTCCTGCTGGAGGCCGGGGTCACCGGCACCGACTCGCAGCTGGAGGTGACCCGGTACATCTCCTTCGTCACCAACATGATCCTGCTGTTCGGGGTGGCGTTCGAGTTCCCGTTGACCCTGTTGATGCTCAACTTCACCGGGGTGGTGAGCGCCCGTCGGCTGCTCAGCTGGTGGCGGGTCGTGGTCTTCATCTGCTTCGCCTTCGCGGCGGTGGCCACGCCGGACCCGGGCCCGTTCGGCATGACGCTGCTGGCGCTCTGCCTCTGCCTGCTCTACTTCATCGCGGTGGGGGTGGCGTTCGTCAACGACAGACGTCGGGGCCGCGGCAAGGAGATCTACGCGGGTGTCGACGACGACGAGGCGTCGCCGTTGTCCGACGACCGCGAGCCGGTGGTCGCCGGGCAGCGCATCGAGGCCGCCGATCCGATCACCGCGCCCGAGCCGATCGCGGCACCGACGCCGATCGAGCGCCGGTACGACGACATGACCTGACCGGTCGGGGACGGGTACGGTGCTGGCCGTGATCGTCCCCGATCGACCGTCGCCTCCCGACGGCCCCCTGGCCGTCCTGGTCAACCCGTCGGCGTCCCGGGGTCGCCATCGTGACCTGCTGCCCCACCTGCTGCACCGGCTGGCGGC
The DNA here is from genome assembly GCF_049179195.1 of Micromonospora sp. WMMA1923. NCBI lineage: Bacteria > Bacillati > Actinomycetota > Actinomycetes > Micromonosporales > Micromonosporaceae > Micromonospora > Micromonospora sp. WMMA1923. The sequence goes on along the minus strand of NZ_JBMHLZ010000001.1, from coordinate 2,692,666 downwards.
GGTCGACCGCCCGGTCCGGGTGCTGACCGCCGACGGTGGTGCCGGGGCCGAGTCGGCCTGCCGGCGGGCGGTCGCCGAGGGAGCCGGCGCACTGGTCGCGGTGGGCGGTGACGGCACGGTGCACCGGGCGTTGCAGGCGGTGGCCGGCACCGGGGTGCCGTTCGGGGTGCTGCCGGTCGGCACCGGCAACGACTTCGCGGCGGACACCGGCTTCCCGACCGATCCGCTCGCCGCGGCCGACGCGGTCGTGGCGGCCCTGCGGGCGGGCCGGACCCGCCCGGTCGACCTGGCCCGGCTGACCGGGGCGGCGGGCGCACCACGGTGGTTCGGGGCGGTGCTGGCCGCCGGCTTCGACGCGATCGTCAACGAGCGGGCCAACCGGATGCGGTGGCCCCGTGGTCCCCGCCGCTACGATCTGGCGATCCTGGTCGAGCTGGCCCGGCTGCGTGCCCGCCGGTACACGCTGCGGCTCGACGGGGTGGTGCACGAGTTGGACGCGGTCCTGGTGGCGGTGGGCAACTGCGCCAGTTACGGCGGTGGGATGCGGATCTGCCCGGACGCCGACCCGACCGACGGGCTGTTGGACGTGGTGGTGGGTGGCCGGTTCGACAGGCGGACCCTGATGCGGGTCAAGCCGAGCATCTACCGGGGCACCCACGTCCGGCATCCGCTGGTGCGCTGCTTCCGGGCCCGTAGCGTGCAGCTCACCGCCGAGGGGATCACCGGCTACGCCGACGGGGAGCGGGTGCTGGACCTGCCGGTCACCGTCACCGCCGTGCCCGCCGCCGCCCACCTGCTGCGCTGACCGCCACCGTCGGGCCCGGTGGCCCGGTGGCCCGGTGGCCCGCTGGGGCGGTCAGGCCGCCAGCCGGTCCAGCCACTCGGTGAGCAGGGCGCGTTCGGCGTCGGTGAGGGCGGTGGCCCACTGGGGCAGGGCGGCCCGCAGGGCGACCGCGTGCCGGACCGGGTCGGCGGCGGCCGGCAGCGCCCGGGCGGCCACCGAGTCGCTTACCAGCGTGGCCAGCAGCGCCTGGCGGGTCCGGGCGGACAGGTCGGGGTCCTGCGTCGCCGGGTCCGCCCGGATCAGGGCGAGGGTGACCCCGCAGGCGGCGGCGTGCAGCATGCCGGTCGCCTCGGGCACGCCGGTGCGCAGCCGGCCCGCCTCGGCCACCCGCAGGACCAGGTGGTGCAGGATGTCGGCGGCGACCCGGGCGGCGGTGGGGGTCCGGCCCGGCTGCGGGTCGCCGTACATCAGGGCGTGGCAGGCCGGGTTGGTCAGGCCGAAGCCGACCTGGACGTCCCAGCCCCGGCGCAGGTCGTCTACCGGGTCGCCGGTCAGCTCGCCGGAGGACTCGGCGTGCAGGTAGGCGGCGAATCGGTAGCTGGCCGCCGCGTCGAGCAGGCCCCGCATGTCGCCGAACTGCCGGTAGATGGTCGGGGCCTGCACTCCGGCGACCCGGCCCACCGCCCGGGTGGTGACCGCCTCCCGGCCGCCCTCGGCCAGCAGCGCGGCGGCGGCCCGCACGATGCGGTCCCGGGCCGGACCCACCTCGGTGATCATGGCAGCGACGATAACCCGATCGTCACAGCGGCGCTAACCGACGGTGCTAACGGGAGGTGGTTAGCGCCAGGTCGAGCACCGCGCCGAGGCCGCTGCGCCGCCCCGGTCCGACCGCCGGCAGCACCAGCGCCGCGCAGCCGGCCGCGACCGCGCCAGCGTCGGCAGGTGTGTCACCGACCATCAGCGTCTCCTCCGGGTCCACCCCGAGCATCCCGCAGGCCCGCAGGAAGATCCCCGGGTCGGGCTTGCAGCGCCCCACCTCGTAGGAGAGCGCGTACGCGTCTACCAGCTCGTCGAGCCCCCAGGCGACGAAGAGCGGCCGGAGGTCGAAGCCGATGTTGCTGACCACCGCGACCTTCACGCCGGCCTGCCGCAGCGCCGTCAGGGTCGGCCCGGTGTCCGGGTACAGCACCCAGCCCTCGGGGACGAGCACCCGCTGGTACAGCGCCTCGGCCAACCCGTCGATGCCGGTGTCGACCGTCTCGGCCAGCCCGGTGTACGCCGCCCGGTGGGCGTGTTCGTACAGGTCCCGGTCGGCCCAGAGCTCGGCCAGCCGGGGCGGCACCCGGGCCGGCAGGGGTCCGCCCGCCCGGCCGGCCATCACCAGCCGGTCGGCCAGCGAGGTGGCCCGGATCCGGTCGAGGGTGACCCCGCACGCCGCCGCGGCGGCGAGCACCCACTCGTGGGGCTCCTCCACCTGGGCGAGGGTGCCGTGGAAGTCGAAGAGGACCGCCGCGACGGACCGGCGGTGTGGCTCGGCGGCACGGGTCGTGGGAGATTCGGCATGGTCCGGCACGCCGTGCACCCTACCGACCGCCCCCGACCACCCGCCCGCACGGCCTTGCCGGGTGGCCCGTGGCAGGACGCACTAATCTTGGTGACATGTCGAGTCCCGCCGAGCGCTACGCCGCGGCGCGCCGCCGGGCCGCGCAGGCCTCCGAGTTCCCGGCGCTTGACGAGTTCGCCCTCGGGGTGGGGTTCGATCTCGACGACTTCCAGCGCGAGGCGTGCCAGGCCCTGGAGAAGGGCAGCGGGGTCCTGGTCTGTGCCCCCACCGGCGCGGGCAAGACGGTGGTCGGCGAGTTCGCCGTACATCTGGCGTTGCGGGGTGCCCCTGCGGGCCCGGCGGTCGCCGACGGCCCGGCACCGGCGCGGCGCAAGTGCTTCTACACCACCCCGATCAAGGCGCTGTCCAACCAGAAGTACCACGACCTGGTGGAGCGCTACGGCACCGAGCAGGTCGGGCTGCTCACCGGCGACAACGCGATCAACGGCGACGCGCCGGTGGTGGTGATGACCACCGAGGTGCTGCGCAACATGCTCTACGCCGGCTCGGCCACCCTCGACGGCCTGGCCTACGTGGTGATGGACGAGGTGCACTACCTGGCCGACCGGTTCCGGGGCGGGGTGTGGGAAGAGGTGATCATCCACCTGCCGGCCTCGGTCACCCTGGTCTCCCTGTCGGCCACCGTCTCCAACGCCGAGGAGTTCGCCGACTGGCTGGTCACCGTGCGCGGCGAGACCGCGGTGGTGGTCAGCGAGCACCGTCCGGTGCCGCTGTGGCAGCACATGCTGGTCGGCAAGCGGATGTTCGACCTGTTCCACGATGCCGACGCCGCCCGCAAGCACGACGTCCACCCCGAGTTGCTGCGCTACACCCGGGACACGCTGCGCCGGCTGGAGGTCAGCGACACCCGCGGCGGCGGGTGGGGCCGTCGGGGTCCCCGGTGGCGGGGGCCGTTGCGTCCCGACATCGTCGACCGGCTGGACCGGGAGGGCCTGCTGCCGGCGATCCTGTTCATCTTCAGCCGGGCCGGCTGCGCCGCCGCCGTCCAGCAGTGCCTCGCCGCCGGGCTGCGACTGACCTCGCCGGAGGAGCGGGCGGAGATCCGCCGGGTGGTGGAGTCGCGGGTCACCGCGATCCCCGGCGAGGACCTGACGGTGCTCGGTTACTGGGAGTGGCTCGACGGCCTGGAGCGCGGCCTGGCCGCCCACCACGCCGGCATGCTGCCGGTCTTCAAGGAGGTCGTCGAGGAGCTGTTCGTCCGGGGCCTGGTCAAGGCGGTCTTCGCCACCGAGACCCTGGCGCTGGGGATCAACATGCCGGCCCGCTGTGTGGTCCTGGAACGGCTGGTCAAGTACAACGGCGAGGCGCACGTCGACCTGACCCCGGGGGAGTACACCCAGCTCACCGGCCGGGCCGGGCGGCGGGGCATCGACGTCGAGGGCCACGCCGTGGTGGTCTGGTCACCGGAGACCGATCCCCGGCACGTGGCCGGGTTGGCCTCCACCCGCACCTACCCGCTGCGGTCCAGCTTCCGGCCGTCGTACAACATGGCGGTCAACCTGGTCGGTACGGTCGGCACCGCGCCGGCACGGGAGCTGCTGGAGTCCTCGTTCGCCCAGTTCCAGGCCGACCGGTCGGTGGTCGGCCTGGCCCGGCAGGTGCAGCGCAACACCGAGACCATCGAGGCGTACGGCGTGGAGGCCGAGTGCCACCACGGTGACTTCGACGAGTACTTCGCCCTGCGGGTGGCCATCGGCGAACGGGAGCGGTCCATCGCCCGGCAGGGGCAGAGCCAGCGCCGGGCGGCCGCCGTGGCCGCCCTGGAGCGGCTGCGGGTCGGCGACGTGATCCGGGTGCCGGCCGGCCGCCGGGCCGGGCTGGCGGTGGTGCTCGATCCGGCCACCGGCGGGTTCGGTGAGCCGCGCCCGCTGGTGTTGACCCAGGACCGCTGGGCCGGCCGGGTCAGCCCCGGTGACTTCACCACCCCGGCCGAGGTGCTCACCCGCATCCGGGTGCCCAAGCACTTCAACCACCGGTCGCCGGCCGCCCGCCGGGACCTTGCCGCGCAGGTCAGCGGCACCGGTCTGGACCGGCGCAGCCGGCGGGGAGCCCGGGGACGCGGCAACGGCGAGGACGACCGGCTCACCCAGCTGCGGGCCGAGCTGCGCCGGCACCCCTGCCACGCCTGCCCGGACCGGGAGGAGCACGCCCGCTGGGCGGAGCGGCGTCGCCGCCTGGAGCGTGACACCGACGAGCTGCGGCAACGGGTCTCCGGCCGGACCGGCTCGCTGGCCCGTACCTTCGACCGGATCGTGGCGTTGCTGACCGCCCGGGGCTACCTCACCGCCGACGGTGAGGTCACCGCCGCCGGGCGGATGCTGAGCCGGATCTGGACCGAGGCGGACCTGCTGGTCGCCGAGTGTCTGCGCGGCGGCGTCTGGGACGGTCTGACCCCGGCGGAGCTGGCCGCGGCCGTCTCGGTGATCGTCTTCGAGGCACGCCGGGACGTCGACGAACGCGCCTCGCTGCCCCGGGGCGGGGTGGCCGAGGCGGTGGAGGAGACGCTGAAGCTGTGGAGCGGCATCGAGTCCGACGAGGCCGCCCGCGGGTTGACCGTCACCCGCGAGCCGGATCTCGGCTTCGCCTGGCCGATCTACCGGTGGGCCCGCGGCGAGACGCTGGCGAAGGTGCTGGCCAGCGGCCACGAGATCGACGGTGAGATGCCGGCCGGTGACTTCGTCCGGTGGGCCCGGCAGGTGGTCGACCTGCTGGGTCAGCTCGCCGACTCCGGTGGCGCCTCGGCCGAGCTGCGGGCCACCGCCCGGCAGGCGATCGCCACCGTCAACCGAGGGGTGCTCGCCTACCACGCCGCGACCTGAAACGACGCACCCGTCTGTCACCGAAACGGCACCCCCCGAAACTTTCGGGGGGTGCCGTTTGGCCTGTTCAGAGGGGCCGCCATCATGGACACGGCCTGGGGAGCGCCGACGAGAAGTTTGATCCGTGGGGAGATCTCTGTCATGGCGCAGATCAGTCATTTCGAGTACGGGTGGATCACCCCGGCGCTCAGCTACGCGCTGTCGGTGCTGGGGTCGGTGCTGGGGCTGGTCTGCGCCGGCCGGATCCGTACCGCGTCCAGCACCGGCCAACGCATCTGGTGGGGGTCGCTGAGCGCCTGGGCGCTCGGGGGCACCGCCATCTGGGCGATGCACTTCATGGCGATGCTCGGCTTCGCGGTCTCCGGCACCCGGATCCGCTACGACGTGCCGATCACCATCGCCAGCACGGTGATCGCCGTGGTCGCCGTCGGCATCGGCCTGGCCATCGTCGGCACCGGTCGGCTCACCGCCCCGAGGCTCCTCGTCGGCGGCCTGTTCACCGGTGCCGGTGTCGCGGCGATGCACTACACCGGCATGGCGGCGATGCGCCTCAACGGCACCTTCGGCTACGACACGCTTCGGGTGGTGCTGTCGGTGGTGATCGCGGTGGTGGCCGCCACGGTGGCGCTCTGGCTGGCGATGACCGTCCGGCGTCCGCTGGCCATCGCCGGTTCGGCGCTGCTGATGGGGGTCGCGGTCAACGGCATGCACTTCACCGGCATGAGCGCGCTCTCGGTGCACCTGCACCCGCGTACCGGCGTGGTGAGCGGGGCCGGGGTGAGTACCCTGCTGACCCCGATCGTACTGGCGGTGATCTTCGTGGTGGTCGGGCTGGTCTACGCCCTGCTCGCCGCCCCCACCGACGAGGACCGGGCCGCCGCGGCCTACCTGGACTCCCGCTACGCGGCGGCGGAACAGACCCCCGCGCCGCCGGAGCCGATCGACCCGGTCGGGCTGCGGGGCCGGTCGACCCTGGGGCAGCCGGGGACCCCGTTCCCGTCCCGGCGCAACCCGCCGCCCCGCTGACGCCTGCCTCCGGGTCAGGCCTGGTCGGTGAGGGCGTCGACCAGGCGGCGGCAGGAGCCGGCCAGGTTCCACCGCTGCGCCAGGGCCAGCAACCGCTCCGGGTCGGCCGGCTCGGTGGGTAGCCGGGTGTCCAGCTCCGGCAGGGGCACGTCCCGGGCGACCCCGACCACCTTCGGTGCCACGGCGAGGTAGTCGCGGGCGGCCACCAGCCTGGCCCGCAGCCCCGGCGCGAAACCCGCCCCCGGCTCGTCCAGCGCGGCGAGGACACCGGCCAGGCTGCCGTGTCGGTCGATCAGCCGGGCGGCGGTCTTGTCGCCGACCCCGGGCACCCCGGGCAGGCCGTCGCTGGGGTCGCCGCGCAGCGCCGCGAAGTCGGCGTACCCCGCGGCCGGCACCCCGTAACGGGCCCGCACCGCCGCGTCGTCGCAGTCGTCCAGCTTGGCCACCCCACGGCCGACGTAGAGCAGCCGGACCCCACGGGCGTCGTCGACGAGCTGGAACAGGTCCCGGTCGCCGGAGACCACCTCCACCGGTGCGGGCTCGGTCACCGACAGGGTGCCGAGCACGTCGTCGGCCTCGTAACCGGCCGCGCCGACCGCCGGGATGCCGATCGCGGCGAGCACCTCCAGGATCACCGGGACCTGCGGGGTGAGGGTGTCCGGCACCTCCTCGCCACCGGCCGGGGCGACCCGGTGTGCCTTGTACGACGGCAGCAGCGCCACCCGCCACGCCGGCCGCCAGTCGTGGTCCAGCGCGCAGAGCAGCCGGTCCGGTCGGCGGCTGCGCACCAGCGAGGCGAGCATGTCCAGGAAGCCGCGCACCGCGTTGACCGGGCTGCCGTCGGGGGCCCGGGCGGCCGACTCGGGAACGCCGAAGTAGGCCCGGAAGTAGAGGCTCGGCGCGTCGACGAGCAACAGGGGTCGGTGTGCCACGCCCGACAGCCTGGCACAACCCACCGACGAAAACCGGCTCCCGGTGGTCGCGTCCCGTCCGGGTGACCACCCGACCAGGAATGCCGAACGAACGTTAAGCTGTCGACGACGGGTGGCCCCCACTGCCCGACCGGCCACCCCGGCAACGGCTCAACACCCCACGGAGCTCACCCCGCCATGACTGTCGACCGGATCCTACCCACCGACGAGGCACACGACCTGCTCGACCTCGCCACCGAACTCGCCGACCGGGAGCTCGCGCCGAACGCGGCCGGCTACGAACAGCGCGCCGAGTTCCCCCGCGAGGTGCTGCGGACGCTGGGCCGGGCCGGCCTGCTCGGGCTGCCCTACCCCGAGGAGCACGGGGGCGCCGCCCAGCCGTACGAGGTGTACCTGCAGGTGCTGGAGATCCTGGCCAGCCGCTGGCTGGCGGTGGCCGAGGCGGTCAGCGTGCACACCCTGTCCTGCTACCCGCTTGCCGAGTTCGGCAGCGACGAGCAGCGCAGCCGACTGCCGGAGCTGATCGGCGGCGAGCTGATCGGGGCGTACTGTCTCTCCGAACCCCAGGGCGGCTCGGACGCCGCGGCCCTGACCACCCGGGCCGTCCGTGACGGCGACGCGTACCTGGTCACCGGCACCAAGGCCTGGATCACCCACGCCCGGGTGGCCGACTTCTACAACATCTTCTGCCGCACCGGCGGACCCGGCCCCAAGGGCATCTCCTGCCTGTTGGCCGACCGGGACACCCCGGGCATCGTCCCGCAGGCCGCCGAGAAGACCATGGGGCTGCACGCCTCCCCGGTGGCCCAGATCGCCTTCGACGACGCCCGGGTCCCCGCCGACCGGCTGATTGGCGGTGCGGGGGCGGGCTTCACCATCGCCATGTCCGCCCTGGACTCCGGGCGGCTCGGCATCGCCGCCTGCGCCGTCGGCCTGGCCCAGGCCGCCCTCGACTACGCCGTCGGGTACGCCCGCGAACGGCAGCAGTTCGGCCAGCCGATCATCGCCTTCCAGGGACTCGGGTTCCTGCTGGCCGACGCGGCCACCCAGATCTCCGCCGCCCGCGCGCTGACGCTGCACGCGGCCCGGCTGCGCGACGCGGGCCGGCCGTACTCGACCGAGGCGGCGAAGGCAAAGCTGTTCGCCACCGACGTGGCGATGCGGGTGACCACCGACGCGGTGCAGGTCCTCGGCGGTGCCGGCTACGTCGCCGACCACCCGCTGGAGCGGTACCTGCGGGAGGCGAAGGTGCTGCAGATCGTCGAGGGCACCAACCAGATCCAGCGGATGGTCATCTCCCGGGCCCTGGCCAAGGGCTGAGCACCGGTCACCGGTCGGCGGTACGTCGTCGCGGGAGAGCGCTTTTCCGGGTAGGTTGCACGCCGTGGAGGAGATCGACCGGTCCATCGTCACCGCGCTGACCGCCGACGGCCGCCTGTCCTACACGGACCTGGCGGAGAAGGTCGGCCTGTCGGTGTCCGCGGTGCACCAGCGGGTCCGCCGGTTGGAGCAGCGCGGCGTGCTCAAGGGCTACACCGCGCGGGTGTCGTTCGAGGCGCTCGACCTGCCGCTGACCGCCTTCGTGGCGATCCGGCCCTTCGACCCGTCGCAACCCGACGACGCCCCGGAACGGCTCGCCCACCTGCCCGAGATCGACTCGTGCTACTCGGTGGCCGGTGACGACTTCTACCTGCTGCTGGTGCGGGTGGCCAGCCCGGTGGACCTGGAACGGGTGCTGCAGGAGATCCGCACCTCGGCGAACGTGACCACCCGGACCACGGTGGTGCTCTCCACCCCGTACGAGAGCCGCCCGCCCCGGATCAGTGCCGCGCCGTCACCGCGGACCCGGACCCGACCGGCGGGGGAGCCTGGTTCCACCGCAGGATGACCCGCCGCCCGTGCTCGTGCCCCAGGGCGCTGACCGTGGCGGTGTCCAGCCGCAGCAGCCCGCCGCCGGCCGCCGGCAGGCCGATCCACCGGGCACCGGCGACCCGCAGGCTGTGCGCGTGGGCCACCAGCGCCACGTCGCCCTGCTCCAGCAGCCCGGTGACCCGGGCCAGGATCCGGTCGAGGCGGGCACCTACCTGTTCGGGCGACTCCCCGTCGGGGCAGCCGTCGGTCCAGATGACCCAGTCGGGGCGTTCGCCGCGGATCTCGGCGGTGGTGCGCCCCTCGTACCGGCCGTAGTTCCACTCGACGAGGTCGTCGTCGACGTCGTCCACCCGCAGCCCGGCCAGCTCGGCGGTGCGCAGGGCACGGGCGCGGGGACTGGCCAGGACGGCCGCGAAGCGGTGCCCGGCGAGGGCGGCCCGCAGCGCGCGGGCCTGCCGGACCCCGTTGTCGGTGAGCCCCAGGTCGGTGTACGAGGTGTGGCGGCGGCTGGCGCTCCACTCGGTCTCGCCGTGTCGGATCAGCATGATCTCACCCATCCGCCCACCCTAGGCCGGTAAGGAAGGGCCCCCTGTTAACGCCTTCGGTAGAGAAGGGAACCCCGCTCACCGCGGAGCGTCGACCGCGGCGGGCGGTGGTGCACCGCGCGGACCGGAGCGAGAAACGGCGGGCGGCGAAGTGCGGTGAGAGGTGGCGGGCGGCGAGCGGTGGCGGCGAAGTGCGGTGAGAGGTGGCGGTTAGCGGCGAAGGTGGCGAGGTGCGGCGAGAACGGGGCGCGCGGCGACGCAGGATGGCGGGCGGTTTCGAGGGATCGGACGGAACGGTTCGGCAGCCGCCGACGTCCCAGGAGGCATGACGAAGCTTCCCGCCGTACCCGTCGTGGTGCTCCTGCCCCTGCTGCTGACCACCGTGGCCTGTGCCGCGCGGGACGACGCCGGTGGGGGCGCGGACGGTGGGCCGCCGGCGTACCCGGCGGACGCGGTGGTGCTGCGGGTGGACCAGGTGGGCGGCTTCGTGACCCCGACGATGATGCTGACCCGGCTGCCCACTGTCAGCGTGTACGGCGACGGACGGGTGATCACCGAGGGGCCGCAGATCGAGATCTACCCCGGCCCGGCCCTGCCGAACGTCCAGGTGGCCACGATCGGTGCCGATCAGGTGGCCGACCTGGTCGAGCGGGCCCGTGCCGCCGGGGTGGGCAGCGCCGCCGACCTGGGCAGCCCGAACGTCACCGACCTGCCCACCACCAGGTTCCAACTGTCCGGTGCCACCGGCGTCGAGGAGACCGAGGTCGAGGCGCTGCTGGCCGGGCCGGAGGCGGAGACCGAGCTGACCGCCGCGCAACGCCAGGCCCGCCAGCGACTGCGGACCTTCGCGGAGTCGCTGACCACACCGGCTGCTGTCGAGGGTGCCCCGCCGGTCACGCCGCCCACCGTCGGCGATGCCCCGCCGGCCACGCCGCCGACCGTCGGCGGTGCTGAGCCGGTCGAGACGACCGCGTACCAGGCGACCGGGCTGGCGGTCGTCGCGCAGCCGTGGGTCGAGCCTGAGGGAATCGCGGCACCGCAGGTCCTCGCCTGGCCCGGTCCGGGCCTGCCCGGGCAGGAGATCGGACCGAGCGGCGACCTGGGCTGCGTGACGGTCACCGGGGCCGCGCTGGAGCAGGTACGGCAGGCCGCTGCCGGGGCCAACGCGGCCACCGGGTGGATCTCGGACGGCAGGCGCTGGACGCTGACCTTCCGCCCCCTGCTGCCCGACGAGACCGACTGCGCCAGCCTCACCGCCGCCCGCTGACCCGCCCGCTGACCCGCCGCAGACCCGCCGGGCTACCGTCCGGCGGGGAGTTTCACCCGGTCGACGAGGTTCGCGACGGCCACCATGTCGAGGAAGGCATGCACCCGGAACACCTGGTTCGCCCGCATCCGCAGGATCCAGCAGTACTCGTTGTGGTACGCCAGGCCGTCCAGGGCGACGGCGTCGGCCTCGAAGTGGACGATCACCGTGTCCCCGTCGGTCCAGACCTGCAGGGGGCGCATGCGCAGGATGGTCCTGAGCCGGTCGAGGATCGGTGCGGAGCCCTCCGCGAGGAACTCCGCCCTGCTGTCGTAGGTCCGGCCGTTGACGATGCTCCACCGCACGTCGTCGGCGAGGATGTCGTAGAAGCTGCCACCGCTGTTCTGCCGGGCGAAGGCGGCCATGACGAGCTGCCGGTTGCGCTCCTCGCGGCCCCGGCCCCGACCACCGCCGGGACTGCCGTCGGGAGTACCGGGCGGGCCGGCGTGGCCGGGACTGGCGGTGGTCGAGAGCCCCAGCGCGGCCCCGGTGGCGATGGAGGCCGAGAGCAGCAGGGCCCGCCTGTTCGAGGTGGTCATGTCAGTTCCCTTCACTGTTTCGGGTGGGAGTTCGCGATGCCTCCCGCAGGCCAAGCGGTCAGCGGGGCTGTCCTGGCGGCGCCGACACCGGAGGCCGGGACGTCGTCGCAGCCGTCACCGGTGCCGCCGGGGCAGATCGTCGGAGCGCGTCGACCCGGCGTCGAGCCGGGGCGCGGCGGCCAGCATGGTGAGCAGTCGTAGCGCGTCGGCGTCCCGGCTGTGTGGCTGCGCGCGGTAGACGATCACCTGCTGGCCGGTCGTCCCACGGACATCGAACGCGGTGTACGCCAGCGTCAGCTTGCCGACCGCGCGGTGTCGGAAGGTCTTCGCCTCGTGGGTCTTGCCCCGCACGTCGTGGCGCCGCCACAGCCGGCGGAACGTCCCGCTCGCCGATTCCAGCTCGGCGACGAGTTCAGCGGTACGCCGGTCGGTCGGGTCGTGCCCGTGGGCGAGCCGCAGGTTCGCCACACACGTCTCGGCGGCCCGCTGCCAGTCGACGAAGAAGACCGGCCCGGTAGGGTCGAGAAAGGTCATCCGGGCCAGGTTGGCGGTGTCGGCGAAGTCGGCGAACAACGCCCCCGCGATCGCGTTGTGGGCCAGCAGGTCCAACCGCCGGTTGAGGACGATCGCGGGCAGGTCCGGCCAGGCGTCGAGCAGCTGCCGCAGCCCCGCATCGACGTGCTCCACGGCCGCCGCCGGCGGGTTGTCGAGCGGTACCCCGGCCAACCGGAACAGGTGCTCCCGGGCGTCGGCGTCGAGGTCCAGCGCGCGGGCGATCCCACCCAGCACCGACGCCGACGGGTGCCGCTCCCGGCCCTGTTCCAGCCGGGCATAGTAGTCGGCGCTCACCCCGGCGAGCACCGCGACCTCCTCCCGGCGCAGGCCCGCCACCCGGCGGGCGCGGTGCGAGACCAACCCGACGTCCTCCGGCCGGAGCCGGGCCCGCCGGGCGGTGAGGAAACTCCCCAGTACGGTGACCGCCATACCGCCCACGGTAGGCGGGACGCGACGCCGGCAGCCAGGGTGCGTCACACCCCGGAACAGTCCGCCCTGGTCGGTCCCGGCCGCCCCACCGAGGGTGGAGGCATGACCCCGCTCGACGAGAACGTCCTGACCGAGATCGCCGCCGCCGACCATCGGCCGCTGCTCTTCGTCAACGCGACCATCCACACCCTCGACCCGCTCATCGGTGACCTCACCGGCGCGGACCTGCTGCTCGGCGGTGCCGTCGTGGTCGGGGTCGGCCCCGGCCTGCACACCGCCGCCGGCGACGACAACGCCATCGTCGTGGACTGCACCGGCCTGACCATCGTGCCCGGCGTCACCGACGGCGTCGCCCTCGCCGGCCTGCGCAGCCGGGCCGCCGACCGGGTCGGCACCCTGACCCCCGGCAACCCGGCCACCTTCGCGGTGCTCACCGCCGCCCCCGCCGGGACCTCCGCGCTGCACCGGCTCGTCTGGCGGTACGAGCAGGCCGCCGCCGTCGTCGTCGACGGCCGGTTCCACGCGCTCAACGGCCGCCGCCTGGTCACCGAACCCCCGGTGGCCCGCGAGTCGGGGCAGCCCCGCCAGGTGACGAGCCCCCACCTCGGGATGTGGATCGACGAGAGCGGCTTCCTGCACCAGGAGTTGACCGCCGACGGCCGGTACGACGAGACCCGCGGCGGCCGGCCGCACGCGTACCAGGGTTCGTTCTGGATCACCGGTGACCGGATCGTCTACCTCGACGACCTGGGCTTCTGGGCGTACGGCGAGTTCGTCGACGGGGTGCTGCACCACGCCGGCTACGTCCTGCACCGCAAGTGACGACCATAGGAGACCGACCATGATGCTCTTCACCGGTGGCGCCGTCGTCACCATGGACCCCACCGTCGGTGACCTGGCCCGTGGCGACGTGCTGGTCGACGGCGACCGGATCGTCGCCGTCGGAACCGACCTCACCTCCCATCCGGGTGCCGCCACCGCCGAGATCGTTGACACCACCGACCGGATCGTCGCCCCCGGTCTCGTCGACACCCACCGGCATGCCTGGCAGGCCCAGTTGCGCCGCAGCATCCCCGACGTGGGGGACCTGGGCGCGTACGTGACGTCGACCCTCGGCCGGATCGCCCCGGCGTACTCCCCGCACGACATGTACGTCGGCACCCGGCTGGCCGCGTTGACCGCGCTCGACGCCGGCATCACCACGATGCTCGACTTCTCGCACAACTCGCGCACCGCCGCCCACTCCGACGCCGCCGTCCAGGCCCTGTTGGACACCGGTATCCGGGGCGTGCACGCCTCGATGGGCCCGCACTTCGGCGACTGGGACCGGCAGTGGCCCGCCGACCTGGGTCGGCTGCACACCGCGTACCACGGTGGTGGTGGTGAGCTGGTCACCCTGCGGCTGGCGGCCCTGGCGACCGACGAGATCGCCGGACCCCGACCGGCGTACGGTCGGGAACTGGCCGCCGTCGCCCGCGACCTGGATATCGGCGTCAGCATCGACGCGGTCTTCGGCGCGGCCTCGTCGGCGGCGATCCTGCGCTGGGCCGGCGACGGCCTGCTCGGCCCGCAGGTGACGCTGATCCACGCCACCGGGCTCAGCGCCGACGCGTGGCGGGCGATCGCCGACACCGGTACGACCGTCTCGCTGGCACCGACCTCGGACGCCCAGATCGGCCTGGAGACCGCGGTCCCGGCGGTCGACGAGGCGCTCGCCGTCGGCGTCCGCCCCGGCCTCAGCATCGACGTCGAGGTGGCCCTGGCCAGCGACATGTTCACCCAGATGCGGACCCTGCACACCATCCAGCGGATGCGCGCCGTCAACGCCGCCTACGGCACCGACGCGGTGCCGGAGCGGATCACCACTCGGGACGTGCTGGACTTCGCCACCCGGCAGGGTGCCCGTACCAACGGTCTGGGCGAGGTGACCGGCTCGCTCACCCCGGGCCGGCAGGCGGACCTGATCGTGGTCGACGCCGCGGCCGTCAACACCATGCCGCTCAACGACGCCGTCGGCACCCTGGTCCTCGGCGCGGACGCCCGCAACATCGAGACGGTGCTGGTGGCGGGCCGGGTCCGCAAGGCCGCGGGTGAGCTGGTGGGGGTGGACCCGGCCCAGTTGCGCACCGAGGTCACCGCCTCCCGGGATGCGATCCTGGCGGCCGTCGGGGTGTGAGCTACCGCGCCCACCGGTGACTGAACCGTCACCGGTGGGCGCGCGTAGTGACGGCGCCAGCATCCGTCACGAGGGAGTCCCGAGATGCCGCCCACCCCCACCTGACCTGCCCACGTTCGACGTCACCGACTGGGACGCCCCACAGGTCAGCCAGGCCGCCACCATGCAGTCACCGCAGCCGCAGCCCCAACCGTCGGGCCGCAGCTTCCACGAGGGGGTCAAGGAGGTCGTCATCGGCTTCCGGCGGGGACTGAACCCGCTGGATCCCGAGACGCGGGCGAAGGTCGACGAGCTGGTCGGCCAGCTCAACCTCGGTGACAAACCGACGGAGGGCTACGAGGCCGAAGACGAGGCGGTCACGGGGGACCTGCCGCTGGAGCCCAGGGAGCGGGACCGCCGGAACGTCTACTACCTCCAGGAGATGCGGAAGCACCTGGAGAAGGCCGGTAGCGCGCAGACGACGCTCGGTCAGACGGTCCAGGCCGCGATCGACACCTTCAACCGTCCCCGCGGCGACCGAAGCCTACCCAGGCACGCCACGGCGGAAAAACTGCTCAGCAGGGCGTCGACCCGACGGCAGCCCGGCGGGCACGTGCCGTACCGCCCGGCGGGTGGTCAGTTCGGCGGGCCGGCCTCCGGCCAGGGTGGTCGGAGCGGGCCGGGCCGGGTGTAGCTCGGGGCCGCCTGCCTGGCGTCGCCACGACGTCGCCGGGCGGGCGGCGGCCAGGATCGGCGGAATGCGAGAGGGCCGGTGGATGACGATCACACCGTGCCGTCACCGCCCCACTCGCCCGCTACCGCCGGCTGAGGCAACCGGTCAACCCACCTGGAGGCGGTCCCGCCAGCGGGCGATGGTCCGCTTGTACGGCTCGGGCATGCGCAGGGCCGGCACCTCGTCGTAGGAGAAGACGCCCAACTCCTTGTGCTCGGCGGAGTAGACGAGCGGTTCCTCGCCGAGGTACCGGGTCCCGTAACTGACGATGAAGACGTGTCGGGTCGGCGTGATCTCGTAGACCCAGGTGTCGACGATGTCGACGGTGGTGACGGTCAGCCCGAGCTCTTCCGCGACCTCCCGGCAGACCCCGTCCTCGGGCGTCTCGCCGACCTCCAGCTTGCCGCCGGGCAGCTCCCACTCGTCGCGTTCGTTGCGGAGCAGCGGCACCCGACCGTGGTGGTCCACGACCAGCTTCACCGAGATCGGAAGCTGGTACTCGACGTACCCGGGGCCGCGCTGCACCAGATATGGCGGACGTTCGGTCATCGGATTCCTTCCAGATTCAGCCGTGTCGGAGCAACACGGCGGCGACATCGTCGGCGCGTTTGAACCGACCAGCCCTGCCACCGGGGGCGGCCTCGGCGTCCCGGATGAGTTTTTCCAGGTATGCCAGGCCCTGCCGGAGGCTCACCTCGACAACCTTCGGCCAGTCGGCACAGATGTGGTAGTCGGTGACAAGCCGCGCGAATCCGTCGGTGCAGAGCAGGATGGCGGTGTCCACGCCCCACCGACCGACGACGCTGTACGGGCGCAGGGCCCGGCGGGGATGCCCGGAGAAGACAGATTCGACGTCCCCGGCAGCCATGGTGTGCAGTCGCCGCTGGTGCATGGCGCGGGTCACCTCCGCCCGGTCCACGCCACCGGCGGCGACGGCCGTGGCCTCCCGCCGGTCGAAGTACCCCGTGGCGAGTACGGCGGATTCCGCACCGGTGACGACAGCGGTGGCGTCGCCGATGCGACCGATGTTGTAATGCGTGCCCTGGTCGACGCAGAGGACGATGGAACAGGCAGGTGGCACGCGTTCGTCGGGAAAGCCGAGCGTGATCTGTCGCCGGGCCACCTCGTCGGCGATCGTGCTCAGTAATGCTGCCGCCGGACCCCGGTAGTGGCCGGCTCCTGCCTGGGCAAGTAGCTCGTCGACGGTGTCGACGAGCCATTGGACGTCGCTCTCGGCGGGCAGGACGGCGTCGTGGTAAAGATCGGTGGCTCCGTCGGTCACCCAGGCCAGGGTGCCTCGGTAACCGACCCGATCCTCGTTCGGGCGTGTGCCACCAGGGGTGGTGATCGAGTCCCGCACTCTCATCACTGGTCCGTCTCTTACGACATCCAGGTCACCGGCAGGAAAACACCCATCCCGATCAGCCCACAACTGAACAGGACAGCAGTGGCCACCCGGCCGACTCTGCTGTTGTTGACCAGAGAAAAGGTACCGAACACGATGCCGATCGCACCGGACGCCACGAGGAGCAGACGGATGCCGTCCACGCCTCGCACCTGCCCGGCCAGGTTGCTGGCGGTGGCGAGAAAGGCCACGACTGCGGCCAGCAGACCGAGAAGCTGCAACTGCTGCACCTTGAACTCGGTGAGTTCGGTGCGGAACCGGGAGTGCGCCTGCGCCCAGCGGGCCCGTTCCTCGAGAAGATCGATGCGTACCCGGGTGGTTTGGTACTGAGTTATCCGGCGTAGATGGTCGCGGGAGGAGCGCGGCTCCAGCTCGATCGCCTGGGAGACCGCCGAGCGCGCGGCCTCGAACTCACCACGCAACGCCAGCACCCGGCCTTTCGTCTCGAAGTAGTGTGCTACTCGGCCTTGGGACAGGGTGATCGCACGGTCGACGTTACGTTCCACCTCGTCAAGGTCCCGGACGCCGCCGTCGGGACTCTCCAGGCGCTCCAGATACTCGACCCAGAAGGCTGCGAGCTGGTGCACGACCGCTGCCACCTTCGGCATCGCGGCGACCGCCTGTCGGGAGTATTCGACCGCGCTGCGCAGGGACGCGAGATCGCCGCGCGTCCGAGCCACGATGGCCCGGAAGGTGTGGAAGTACGGCTCGTCGGCGAATTCGTCCTCGTACCGGCGGACCGTGCTTGCGTACTCGCCGGCCCGTTCCTCCTGTCGAAGGCGGAGCAGGAGCGCGTACAGAGCGGCGAAGCGCAGCCGTCGGCGGACGGAGGTGTCGTCGACGATGCGCTGCAGGCCGGCCTCCGGGTCCGGAAAGGGCTCGATGGCCGCCCGAATCGCCAGGGGAAAGTCTCGGTCCGCCGGGGCGGGCACGCCGGCCAGGGCGGTGGTGAGGGCAACGTGCTCAGGCTGGCGGCGCGAAGACTGCCGAGGTCTAGGCGTACGCACTCGGGAATCCTTGGTTCAACCACGCGTGTGGGTGATCGTCGTCGACAGTGCCGAGCAACCGGATGAGTTGGCGGCTACCGGTGAAGGCGGTGCGACCGTGCAGGATCCGGTGGTTGTGCAGAATGTAGCCCTCGCCCACCTGCAGTGTCAGCTGCCGCGTGGTCTGCGCGATGAGCTGCCGTAGCGCCATCACCGCGTCGGTCGGCCCGTCCGGATGGGCGATCTCATCGTCACGGTACCGAAACTGGGCGAGCCCGTCGGAGTCGAGCGTCGCAATCACCGGGCCGACTCTGCCGTTGGCATCCGTCAGACGCAACCGTGCGACGGTTGCAGAACCACAACGGTCCACAAGAGACGCAGAGAGAGTCGCCCCGTCTACCAGTAGGGCGTGGCCGCCCACCGAGGCGGGTTGCACCATCACGCTGGCCACGATTGCCGGTGGTCGTGGATGAAGGCTGCGATCGGTGTGTGGACGCAGCGCGGCGCAGGAGAACGCGGCCAGATTGGCCGATCCGCTGGCCCCACGGCTGGCCCTGATGACGGTCAGCCCCGCTCTGGTTTCGTGTGGATGCTTGAAGGGGCGAGTCCAGGATTGGAGAAACTCGGTCAACTCCGCCACGGCGCACTGTTTGACCAACACCAGGCCATCTCTGGCCAGGACGGCCGGTGCCAGTGTGCGTTCGATCTCGGTGTCGCCGTCGGCCCGCAGTAGTCGCATCTTCCGTCCGTTAGGTAGACGGGGGTGCCCTGCTTTATCGATTGATGCTAATCGACGGCACGGGTCTTGTGGGGCGTTGGGCCGAGCGTGTCGGTGGCTCGTCGCCTGCTCTGCGTCGGTAGGGGTGGCGGTGCGGCGGGGCGGAGGCCGGCGAACTGGACGTAGATCTCGCGTTTGGCGGTGGCCAGGCCCGCCTGGTCGACGACGTAGCCGGTCAGCCAGACCCAGCCGTGGTACGTCGGCTGGTCGCTGACGGAGACGACGCGGAAGATGAGGGCGCGGGCCCCGGCGAACTGCACCGAGGCCCGACGGTCCACGATCAGCAGGTCACCGGGGCGCGGGCGGGCCGGGGTCGGCGCACCACTCACCAGCGGCCCTGGTGGGGCGGGGTGAACTCCTCCGGCGGGCGACACTCCCGGGCGTGCATGGTCTGCCAGTCCCGCAGCGCCCGCTTGAGCCGATCGTTCTCCTGACCGAGCAGCCGTACCTCCTCGTGCAGGGCGGCCGGCTCGTCGGCCAGCCTGGCCTGGAAGTCGCGTACCTCGGCGGGGTCGAGGCCGCGCCACCGCGGCTCGAACCGCCGGTAGCGCACCTCGCGGGGCGTCAGCCGGGCCGGCCGGCCGGTCCCGAGGGGCTGGCCGGAGCGGTACACCTGAGCCACGACGATCCTTTCCGGAGCATGGGGGAGCGCGGGACGTGACGCGGTGGGGTGGAGGCGGGGCCGTCCACCGCCGGCTGCGGACGGCCCCGCCGGCCACGCCGTCGCAGCCCCAATCGGCGGTACGACCACACGGCCAGCCCTGAGCGGCCGGAACGGGTACGGGCACGACGCACGCACCCGCCCCGACCGGAGGGGGTGAGCCGTACCCGTTGCCACGCGAGGACGACTCTCGGTAAACATAACTAGGGAACATGGTGAAGTCAAAGAACTTTGTGGAGATGTTTTGGTTGTGGTCGAATCGGGTTGCCACGCGAGGAGTGACATGCCCGAGTCAGCCGGATATCTACGCATCGCCGACGACGTCATCACCGACGTGCAGGCCGGCAGGCTCAAGCCAGGTGACCGCCTGCCCTCGGTCGACGAGACCCGCAAGCGCTACGGGGTCAGCTACGGGACCGTCCAGTTGGCCTACGTGCGGCTGGAGGCGTTGCGGGTGATTCGGCGGCACCAGGGCAAGGGCGTGTTCGTGAACGATCCCCGGCTGTGGATGCGCGAACCTTGAACCTCGCTCGGCCAAACCTGCATACCTCGGCTGGGCGGACGACAGCCTGCGCCGACTCCCGAGGAGCGCCATGCCTTCGACCCCTGACTACATACGTATCGCCGAGGACATCGTCGCCGCCGTCAAGAGCAAACAGCTCAATCCCGGGGAGAAGCTGCCCTCGATCGCCCAACTGGCGGCGGACAACGCCGTCGGGACCACCACGATCCAGATGGTCTACGTCCGGCTGGAGGCGTTGCGGGTGATTCGGCGGCACCAGGGCAAGGGCGTCTTCGTGAACGACCCTCGACTGTGGACGCGCGAGCCCTGACGCTCCGGCAGCGCCGGCAGGCGACAGCTTCCTGGTTGTAGTGGTCTCGGGCGGACAGGTGGGGACAACATCCTGGTTGTTGTGGGACATCTGTGACGGTGGTGCCCCACGGCGCTCGGTGAGTGTCACAACGGGCGGCGATCGGGCCGGGGTCGGGGCCGTCAGCCGGTGGCGGGCACCTCGCGGGGGCGTGGGGAGGGTGGACCGGCGAGTGCTTCGGGTGGTCCAGCGGGGCGCGACGTGGTAGGTCGGTCTGAGTGAGCTGCTTGGGTATTTTGGATCTTCGTGTCCGAGGACGGGACGATCCGAGAGGTAGCGCTGATGGTCAACGGGGTGCGGGTGGGGCTGCCGCAGTGGCGGGGACGGGCCGAGTCGGACGTCGACACCCTGCGTGCGGAGATCACCGACTGGGTGACCTCCACCGCGCTGCGGGATCTGGTGGAGTGCTTCGGGCAGCGGTGGCCCACCGGTGACATCGGCGCGGTGTTGACCGGGCTGGAGGAGATCTCGGCCCGGCACTGGGACTTCCGGCGTGGCCGGGAGCGGGCTGCGGCCGTACCCACGGAATTTTCGGTGGAGGTGACCGCGCGGGTGGTGGCGGCGGCTGCCGCGCTCGGGTTGCGCCACCGTGACCTGCCCGACGGGCGGGCCTACGATCACGTGCTGATCCACGGCGGGCTGCTGCGGGGTTGCCTGGCGCGGGCCGGTCACGCGGCCGGGCTGCTGGACGGGAGTATCGACAGTCCGGAGGTCTGCGGGCTGGGCAGCTTCCGGCCGCTGACCGCGCCGGAGCGGGCGATGGCGGTGGAGTGGGCGCTGGGGGAGTGCGGCGACGAGTTCGACGCCATGGACATCGCCGTGCGCGCGAGCTTTCCCGACGCGGTGCGCGGTGGCGACTCCGGGGCGATGGTGGCCGACCGGCCGCAGGACTCCTGCCGGACCCGGGAGTACCGGACGCCGGGGGGTACGCGGATCCGGGTCCTCGCCGCGCCCTCCTCCGACCCGGGGCGTCGGGCCAACACCGCCGACACCTGCACCTTCTGGGCGGAGTCGGTGGGGCGGCTGGGACCGGGACAGCGGGTCCTGCTGGTCACCACGGAGCATTTCGTGCCGTTCCAGCATGCCGACGCGATCCGGGTGCTCGGCATCCCGTACGGCTGTGCGGTGGAGACGATCGGTGTCGACCCGGCGGGCATGATGAACGGCCGACCCGGTCCGGCCCTCACCGCCGCCCACTACCTCCAGGAGATCCGGTCGGCCATCCGGTCGATGCGACTGCTGGTCGCGGGGCTGTGACCGATCGGCCTCTTCCCGGCAATGGGAACGTGCTCGCACTGCTCCCCGAAAGCGCCTCAGCGCTGACGACAACCTGGCGCGGTGATCAAACCGCGAGGTGATAGTCCGGAACCGCAGGTACGCGTTCGGCAGCTGCGGTAGCCAGGGAGCGGACGATGGCACCGGCAGGTATGACGGCCCGTGAGATGTGGATGCCCTCCAGACAGGTGTCACACCAGAAAGAGGCGTATCCGACGTCCATGTCGGGCGGTCCCGTGAAAACGAGCCGTAGCGTGGAGCGGCCGCAGTTCGGGCAGGGCAGATCGGATGAACCTGGCGAAGTACGGTAGACGTGATCGTAGGCTTCAAGCCAGTCGTCGAAACTCGCCATCAACGGCTCCCGTCAGGTCGCTGGGGCTGATTCTCCCACCACTGTTGCTCATGGATGTAGGCACGGTCCTCGAAGGCCTCGGCCTGCTTGGCTGTCGGGTAGGGGAGGCCGCTCCGAAGCTCCGAGACGTGGAAGCGTTCGTGTTCAAGGGTACGGGCCAAGTCTTCTTCGCTGCGGAAAGCATCGCGGCAAAGCGTGACGGATTGGTCCGGTTTCGTTACCCCGCATACGCCCGACATTCTGTTGTTGATACTGACCTGGATGTCAGAGATATCGATGTGGTACTTGCTTGCGATCGTCTGCACCGACTGAAGGTTCATCGGCATTCGTGGCCCGGCGCCTCTTCTACGTACCCTGCTCAGAGTATCGACGTCGGCTGGCGCTGACCCCAGCCGTTGGAGTGCTTGTTTGAGGTTGTTGATGAGGTCGGCGAGGCGGCGGGTGGTGGGGATGAGGTGGCGGAGGCTGGTGATGAGGGCGCGGAGGAGTTTGCTGATGCGGGCGGCCCAGGCGGCGACGAGGGTGGTGACCTGTTCGATGACGAGGGGGGTGGCGAGGCCGGCGGTGGCGACGAGTTCGATGGCGTACACGGTGAGGCGGGAGACGCAGGTGGCGATGGCGTCGCGGACGAGGAGTCGGACGGCGGCGACGAGGCCAGCGCTGGTTTCGGTGATGGTGGCGAGGGTGTCGGCGGCGTGGGCGAGGCCGGTGATGGCCTGGTGTTGTTGGTGGGCCCAGGTGCGGTAGGCGGTGGCGGCGGGGCCGTGCCAGTCGGTGAGGTCGGTGCGGGTGTCGCGGGTGAGGTCGGCGGCGTCGTCGTGGAGGCTGGCGGCGGTGTTGCGCCAGGTGTGGGCGTGGGCGGTGATCTGGGCGGGGTCGCCGGCGAGCCAGTCGAGGGCTTCGGTGAGGGGTTTGACGTGTTCGATGAGCCAGGAGTTGTAAATATTTAACTCGTGGGTTTGGTTGTGGTGGGTGGGGTGGCGCCGTGTTCGGCTGCGTAGGTGTAGAGGGCGTCGAGGGTGTGGATTCGGTGTGTGGTGGTGGGGGTGGTGTGTCCGGCTCGTTGGAGTAGTCGGCGGGTGTGTTGGATGTGGCGGTTGAGGGTGTCGGCGCGGATGCCGGTCAGGGTGGCGAGGGTGATCTGGGATAGGCGGAATCGGTGGTGGAGGGTGGTGATCAGGAGCTGGTCGGCGGTGGTGAGTGTGGGTGCGGGGCCGCGGCGGGTGGGGTGTTGGTGGTGGAGGGCGGTGAGGATGGTGATGAGGTCGTTCCAGTCGGTGGGGGTGTGGCCGGTGAGGGCGGGGTGGTGGAGCCAGGTCAGGTCGGGGTGGGTTCGTGGTGGTCGTGGTGGTGTGGGGGGTTGGTCGGTTGGTGGGGGTTGCAGGGTGTAGTTCCAGTCGGGGTGCCAGTGGTGGGGGTGTAGTGGGAGTGCGGCTAGTTGGTGGTTGCTGACGGTTTTGCCGAGGTCGTAGGTGTTGGTGTCGAGGTGGGCTTGGACGTGGAGTCCGGTGCGGGTGGTGGTCGCGGCGATGTACTGGACGACGACGTGGTGGCTGGTGAGGGGTTGGCCGCGCCAGTTGTGGGTGATGTGGGAGAAGAGTCGGTGTTCGATCTTGTTCCATTTGGAGGTGCCGGGTGGGAGGTGGCAGACGGTGATGGTCAGGCCGGTTTGTGCTGCCAGTGTGGCTAGTTCGGCTTTCCAGGTGCGGTTGCGGTAGCTGTTGGAGCCGCCGGCGTCGGCGGTGATCAGGAGCCGGCGGGCGTGTGGGTGGTCGTGGCGGCCGCGGTTGTCCCACCAGCGGCGGATCGACTCGACGGCGAACGTGGCGGTGTCGTGGTCGGTGCCGACGTTGACCCAGCCGTTGTTGCCGGTCAGGTCGTAGATTCCGTAGGGCACCGCCCTGCCGGCGTCTGGATCGGGGAAGTCGTGGCTGCGTGTGGCGGTCGGTTGTCCGCGTGGGCGCCACTGTCGGCCGGGGTTGGCGTAATCGCCGAGTTGTTCCTTCTTCTTCGCGTCCACGCTGATCACCGGATCGGTCGTGTGCTGGTGCTGTTTGACCTGCTCGTTGAGGTAGCGGAACTGCTCGTCGCGATCCGGATGCCGATGGCCTTCCAAAATTTTGGCGTTGGCCTGCAGACTGAACCCCTGCTCCCGTAACAGGCCACCCACGGTGGCCGCGCTGACCCGATGCCCCTGCCGGGTCAGTGTCTCGGCGAGGCGTCGAGTCGACGCGGTCGTCCACCGCAACGGCGACATGGGATCTCCCCGCTCGTCCGGTTCGACCAACGCCATCAACGCCGGCAACAGACCCGGATCCTTTTCCACGGCCCGTTTCCGGCCACCGCCGACCCGGCGCACCCGACCCAACACCGGCGCACCCGCGTCCAACTCGTCGATTCCCACCGAGACGGTCGCTTCCCGGACCCCCGCCACCCGCGCCACCACACGGATCCCACCACGGCCCAACGACCGGGCCTCCGCCGCCAACAACAGACGACGCTGCCGCTCATTCAGATGCGGCAGGATCACCCCAAGCTTCACCGCGAGCACTCGTTGAACATCAGCCGTTATCGACATACCAGATCAACGAACCAAAATACGCGAAGCTACTACTTATTTCTCCGCAAGCCCCAGGCGATGCCGTACTGCAGGAGGGCGCCGGGGGGGTCGGAGACCAGGGCGAGGCTGTCGAGGCTGGCGCTGATGACGCCGAGGGTGCCGTCGATCCAGTTGCCGTCGCGGATGCCGGTGTGGATGAGCTCGATGTCCTCCAGGATCCAGACGCCGGCCCAGGGGGCGGGTCCGGTCTCTGCCGCCGCGGCGATCAGCGGGTTGGTCACCGCCGCTGCCGGACCACATCGGGCAGAATCGTCCGCTCCCGCACGCGGGCCCCCTCTGTGGACACTCGTGACAACGAGTGACTGTAACGTACCGCTGGGGGTTCGATGAACTGCCTGGACATCGCGCTCCCAGGGCACGGGTGACCCGGCCAAAGTGCGGTTCCGTTTCGCCGAGATCCGGCGTCTGTTCCGTACTGCGCTCGCGTAGTGCGGGCGGCCCTGTCCTCAAGGGCCCCGACGGGTGACGGATAGCTGACAGCGGCGGTGCGAGCGGGGTCGTTCTGTCCGATGGGGACGGCAGGATGAGGTTTCCCCTTGGAGGTGCCTCGTGCCGTACGTCAGAGCACATACCCGTCGAGATGGTGCCCGGGTCCGTGCCCACCACCGCAAGCGGCGGCGTGCCACGGGGGCGACCCGGCGTCGTGGCCGGGCCGGTGCGGCCACCACCGGCAGCATGGTGCCCTGGCTGGGCGCGGCCGGGCTGGTCGTGCTGCTCCTGCTCGCGGTGCTGAACTTCGTGCAGCGGCACCCGTACTGGTCGATCTTCCTGCTGTTGCTGATCGTCGCTGGTGCTGTCGCGGTTCTGCGGGCTCGCGCGGGGCGGCGGGCGCAGCGTCGGGCCGAGCAGCTTGAGCGGGACCGGGCTATCGGCGTCACCGACGGGATGACCGGGTCCGAGTTCGAGCACTGGTTCGCCCGGTTGATGGAGGCGTCCGGGTTCCGCGACGTCCAGGTCCGCGGGGGCGCGGGGGACCGGGGTGCCGACGTCGTGGCGAAGACGCCCGACGGGCGTCGGGTGGTGGTCCAGTGCAAGCGACAGAGCCTGCACAACCGGGTGGGCAGCGCGGCGATCCAGCGTTTCGCCGGAACGTGTCGGGACATCCACGGCGGCCAGTTGTGCATGATCGTGACGAATGGGTTTTTCACCGCTGGCGACGGGGTGCGACTCGCCCAGCAGCTCGACATCCTGCTGATCGATCGGCGGGCGTTGGAGGCGTGGGCGTGGACGCGGGTCCCCCCAACGGGGCTTCTCGTCGCTGGTTGAGAGGGCGCAGTGGTACGGGCATGGGGGCGGGCCGCTGGTCAGCGTCGTGGGCCGTTTCCGTCGGCGCAGCGGCGACCGGAGCGATCGGGTGGGAGGGGCGGGGGCGTCGCCGGTGCGGAGGAGTTCCCGGCGGCCGGCGGCGATGTGTCAGGGTGTCTCCGCGCGAACCAGTCCATGGCGGCGGCAGCTGCTGCTGCGGTGGCTGACTGCTGAGCGGGCGTCGGCACGGGAGGCCCGTACGTGAGCTGTTTGATGACGATCTGCTCTGCCACCTGATCGTTGAGTGTGCTGATGGACTCCTGGATCGCGCTGTCCAGCGTGGCCCGGTTGAGCTGCGCCCGCCGCAGGTCGACCAGGTCCTGGACGATCCCGGTCGTCCACAACTCCCGGCTCGCCCAGTCCTGCTCGAGCTGCTTGACCCTGGCACGTACGTCCGAGTCGCGGGCCACCTCCCGCTGCACCCAGGAGGGAAGCCGATCGAGGTCCTGCCGCACCGCCTCGTCGAGGAACCTGCGGGTCCGGTCGACAAGCGACGGTGGGTCCGGTTGTTCGGCGGCACTCGGTGACATCTGCTCTCCCAGGTGCAGGACGGTCTTCTGCCCGCTCTACGGGGGACGGGGGAGGGTGGTTCGGAAACTGGGAGCATCGGTTGCCGGGTCTTGCACCCCGGCCGTGGCGGTGCGCCGTCACGATCCGGCACTGACCGGAGTGGAACGGGACCGCCTCGACGCCGCAGCCGCTCTCGTCGCCCGCCGGACCTCGGACGTCCCATCGGACACCCGCCGCTGACCCCACCGGCGAACCGAGCGGGTACGAGCCGCGTGTCGAGTGCGTCGGGTGGTTGGTCGACGAACGGCGAAAGCGGCTTCACCGGCGGTTGCCCGGTGGTGGCAGGCTCGTCGTCGTGAATGTTCTTCTTGCCCAGCTTCCCGCGCTACTCGGTGTGCTGGTCGGCACGCTGGGGACCATCCTCGCCACCTCGCTGGCCGACCGCGGCCGGTGGCGGCGTGGCCAGCGGGTCCGCTGGGACGAGCGCCGGCTGGAGGCGTACGTCGAGTTGTCCCGGGCCGTCAAGGAGATCCACGCCGTGTCGACGCGGATGCTCGTCGCGGCGCGACCGGACCGGTCGGGCCACGCCATCGAACGCGAGGAAGGGTTGGCGCGGCTCGCCGAGGCGGACGTGCGGAACACCCTGGCCTGGGAGAACGTGCTGCTGCTCGGGGACGCCGCCACTGTCGAGGCCGGCCGGGGCTGGCGGGAGGCGGTCTGGCGGATCGAGCGGATGGCCCATGACCCGAACGGGCAGGACGATCACGGGACGAGGCTCGTCGACCTGAAGGGCCGGGCCGATCGGGCCAGGGACGCCTTCTACCAGGCTGCCCGGACCGGCCTGGGTGTCCCGGGTGGTTCGGTGGCGCAGTCCGACTGGCTGGCGGCCCGCCACGAACACCGGGTGGGCGCGGGCCTGGCGTCGTCCTGGCACTCCTGATCGCGGCGGGCCCAGCGGCAGAAGCTCGGGGTGGGGCCGGTCATCGGCGTGAACCGAGGACGGCGGCGCACCCGCGGCGTCATGATGGCCCTCGGGGTGCGGGCCGGGTCGAGGAGGTGCGGGATGGGCGACGAGCTGCGGCGACGCTCGGCGGAGGAGGTGTTCCGGGAGCATCTGCGGTTGGCCGCGGAGCACCGGTTCGTCGAGGATATCGAGCGTAACCTCGCCCCGGACTGCGTGATCCTGGAACGTCGGGGGGTGTTCCGGGGGCCCGGCGGGGCGCGGCAACTGGCCCGGTGGCTCGCCGAGGAGCTGCCGGGCGGCCGGTACACGTACCAGAATCTGCTGGTCGACGGGCGGTTCGCGTTCCTGGAGTGGACGGCGCAGGCCGACGGGGCCCGGGTGCGCGACGGCGCGGACTCGTTCGTCATCGAGGACGGGTGGATCGTGGCCCAGACGATCCACTACACCGTGGAGCCCGCCTGACCGGTCGGATGGGGTATGAATGAGGGCCACCGTCGTCTCTTGATCCACTGAGGAGTTCCGTGGCCGTTCCACCCCTTCCCCCCGAGCACGTACTGCTGGCCCGGGAGAAGCTGGTCCTCGACCACTTCCACGACGAGGTCCGCCAGGACTGGGACCAGGTGCTGTCGACGTTCCCGCACCCGCACTACGAGTTGATCGCCTCGATGCGGGTGCACGACGGCGACCGGGCGGTGCGGGACTACTACCACGAGACCAGGGTCGCCTTTCCCGACCAGGATCACGAGATCATCGCGATCCGGCACAGCCACGACGCGGTGATCGTCGAGTTCTGGCTGACCGGCACCCATCTCGGCCCACTGGGCAAGATCCCGGCCACCGGAGGCCGGCACCGGACCCGGATGACCGCCTACTTCATCTTCGACGCCGACGAGAACCTGGTCACCGAGCGGGTCTACTTCGACCAGCTGAGCATCCTCAAGCAGGTTGTCGCCGGCCTGGACCGGCGTCGGCCCCGTGACCTGCTCACCCTGCTCAAGGTCGTGCGCGGGATGCTGGCGATGGCCGGCGGCGAGCCGGACCCCCGGCTGCAGGCCGGCGGCCAGCCCGGGACGCCACCCGCTGTCGCAGAATAGTCTCACAATCGTCGCATAATCTGTCTCACCCGGCGGCGAGGTGGCGGTAGACGGTGGCCCGGGAGACCCCCAGGTGGGCCGCGATCTCGTCGGCCGAGTGCGCGCCGTCGGCGTACATCCGGCGGGCCGTGGCGACCTGGGCGGGGCTCATCGCCGGGGGGCGTCCGGACCGCCGCCGGCCGCCGCCCGGCCCCGGGCCGGGGCGCGTCGCGCTCCGGCCCCCGTCGCCCGCCCCGGTCGCCTCGACCCTGACCTCGACCGCAGCCCCCGCCCGTGACCTGGGCGCACCGTCGGCCGGGGCCGGCGGGCCGTCGGTTGCCGCCGGCGCGCCGCCGGTCCTCGCCGGCGGGCCGTCGGCGAAGAGCCGGCGGGGGCCGTCCAGCATGTCGGCCCGCAACACCTCGTCCGGTACGTCGTCGAAGAAGACCACCGGGTCGCTGCACATGGCGATCGCCTGCACCGCCCGGACCTGGTCCCGACGGCTGGCGTTCGGGCCCGCGACCAACTCGTTGGCGCGCATCGCGATGCGCATCAGCCGCTGGAAGGTGGGGCCGTGACTGAGCATGTTGATGTCGTGGAAGAGCATGCCCAGCGACCGGCTGTGCCGCAGCATGGTGTCGATCCAGCCCTCGACGAGCACCCACCGGGCCCGCTCCGGCGCGTGCCTCCCGGCCTCGACCAGCAGCCCCTCCAGATCGGTGAGCATCGGCTCGACCAGGTCGAGCACCAGGTGTTCCTTGGTGGGGAAGTGGTAGAGGATGGCGGCCTTGGTCAGCCGGAGCCGGTCGGCGATCTCGCGCAGCGAGGTGCGTTGGTACCCCTGTTCGGCGAAGCGCTCCAACGCGGCCCGCAGGATCCGGCTGCGGGTGTCGTCGGGTGGGGCGGTGTCCACCGGTCCAGCGTAGTCCGCTTGCTGACCGGTGCTTGAAATGCCTGACCGTCGGTCAGTACCGTGGCTGTGTCCGGTCCACCACGACGGGGAGTGCCACATGACCGTGATCTCAGTCGACGACCTGGTGAAGAGCTTCGGCCGTACCCGCGCCCTGGACGGCCTCGACCTGCACGTCGAGGCGGGGGAGGTGCACGGCTTCCTCGGCCCCAACGGCAGCGGCAAGTCGACCACCATCCGGATCCTGCTCGGCCTGCTGCGCCACGACTCCGGCACGGTCCGCCTGCTCGGCGGCGACCCGTGGCGGGACGCGGTCGCCCTGCACCGGCGGTTGGCGTACGTGCCCGGCGACGTCAACCTGTGGCCGAACCTCACCGGAGGCCAGGCGATCGACCTGTTCGGCGCGTTGCGCGGCGGCCTGGACCGGCGTCGTCGGGACGAGCTGCTGAGCCGCTTCGAGCTGGACCCGACGAAGAGGTGCCGGGCGTACTCCAAGGGCAACCGGCAGAAGGTGGCGATCGTCGCGGCCCTCGCCTCCGATGTGGAGCTGCTGGTGCTGGACGAGCCGACCTCCGGACTCGACCCGCTGATGGAGTCGGTCTTCCAGGCCGAGGTACGCCGGTTCAGCCAGGCCGGCGGCACGGTCCTGCTCTCCAGCCACGTGCTGGCCGAGGTGGAGGCGCTCTGCGACCGGGTGAGCATCATCCGCGACGGCCGGACCGTCGAGCACGGCACCCTGGCCGAGCTGCGGCACCTCACCCGTACCTCGGTCACCGTCGAGACCGACCGGCCACTGACCGGGCTGGACCGGCTCACCGGGGTGAACGTGGCCACCGCCGGTGCCCACCGCGCCCACCTGGAGGTGGAGCCGCAGCACCTCGCCGGACTTCTCGCCCACCTGCTGCCGCTGGGCGTCCGGACGCTCACCAGCACCCCGCCGACCCTGGAGGAGCTGTTCCTGCGCCACTACGGCGGGCCGGGGCCCGACCTGGCCACGCCGCCCCCACCGGTGCCGCCAGCTCCGCCCGCCGTACCGGCGGACGTGCGGGGTGAGCGGTGAGCGCCGTGACCGGCACCGGCCGGCTGGTCCGGCTGGCGCTGCGCCGGGACCGGGTCAAGCTCGGCCTCTGGGTGTTCGGCACGCCGCTGCTGGCCAACGCGCTGGCCGCGAGCATCGCCGGGATCTACCCCGGTGAGTCCGAACGCGTCGCCTACGCCCGCACCGCGACCAGCAGCCTGGTCGCCCGCGCCTTCAACGGGCCGGTACACGGCACCAGCCTCGGCTCGGTGGTGACCACCGAGTCCTTCCTCACCCTGTCGGTGCTGGCCGCCCTGCTGAGCACCTTCGCCGTCGTGCGGCACACCCGGCAGAACGAGGAGACCGGCCGGGCCGAACTGCTCGGCTCCGCCGTGGTCGGCCGGTACGCGTTGCTCACCGCCGCCCTGCTGGTGGTGATCGGAGCGAACCTGCTGACCACCGTCGGGGTCGCGGTGGCGCTGGTCGCCGCGGGACTGCCGGTGGCCGGTTCGGTCGCCGCCGCGGCGGCCGTCGGCTCGATCGGTATCTCGTTCGCCGCGGTCGCCGGCCTCACCGCGCAGTTCTCCGGTACGTCCCGGGGCGCCAACGCCCTCGCCGCGCTGGCCGTCGGGGTCGCCTTCGCGCTGCGCGCCGCCGGTGACGTCTTCGGGCAGGTCAGCCCGGACGGGTTGAGCTACACCAGCGGCTGGCCGTCCTGGCTCTCCCCGCTCGGTTGGGGCAACCAGCTCCGCCCGTTCGACGGGGAACGGTGGTGGGTGCTGCTGCTGCCGGTCGGGTTGCTGGTGGTCGCGGTGGTGGCGGCGTACCGGTTGACCGACCGGCGGGATCTCGGCGCGGGACTGCTCGCCGACCGGCCCGGCCCGGCCACCGCCACGGCGGCCATGCGCAGCCCGATCGGGCTGGCCTGGCACCTGCAACGCGGGGTGCTGCTCGGCTGGGCGGTCGGCATCGGGGTGCTCGGCCTCGCGATGGGCGCGGTCTCCGACGAGATCGACGACATGGTCGCGGAGAACCCCACGGCGGCCGAGATGGTCAACCAGCTCGGCGGTGGCGCGGTGCTCGTCGAGGCGTACCTGTCGGCGATGCTGGCGCTGTTCGCCCTGACCATCGGCGGGTACGTGGTGCAGGCGCTGCTGCGGGCGCGTACCGAGGAGACCGACGGGGTGTTGGAGGCGGTGCTGGCCACCTCGGTCGACCGCTACGCCTGGCTCGGCGCGCACCTGCTCAACACCGTCCTCGGCGCCACCCTGCTGACGGTGGTCGGTGGGGCCAGCACCGGGCTCGGACAGGGGCTGGTCACCGGGGACCCGGTGGGCCGGACGGTCGACCTGAGCGCGGCGGCCCTGGTCCGGCTGCCCGCGCTGCTGGTGCTGGCCGGGATCGTGGTGGTGCTGATCGGGGTGCTGCCCCGCTGGTCGGTGCCGCTGTCCTGGGCGACGCTGCTGCTGTTTCTGCTGGTGGGGCAGCTCGGCGCGGTGTTGGAGCTGCCCCAGCCGGTGCTCGACGTCTCCCCGTTCACCCACGTGCCGGCGGCACCCGCGGTCGACGCGACGGCGCTGCCGCTGGTGGTGCTGACCGCGGTCGCGGCGGCACTGGCCGGGGCCGGACTGGTCGCCTTCCGTCGCCGCGACCTGACCCCCTGACCAGCGTGCCTGCCCGCGTCGCGGCCGGGCTGACCCGCGTGCCCATGCCCGCGCGCGGCGGGGCTGACCCGCGTGCCCATGCCCGCGTGGCAGCTGGGCCGATCCACCTGACCGCTCACGTGGCGGCCGGGCCGAGTCGCGTGCCCGCACGCGTCGGGCGGTGAGCGGGGTACCCCTCTCGACCGGATGCGTTAAGAGGGGGCCCTTCCTTACTCCAAAATGGCGGTGAAGCGTTGTTCGGCCAGGTCGAGCTGGTCGAAGATGTGCTGCTTGACCGGCGCGGACAGGGGGGTGTCCGGCCGGCCGGCCAGCTCCCGCAGCAGCGGCACCAGCGGGCGGTACTTGGCCGCCCAGTGGGCCACCCGGGGACCGACGGCGTGGATCACCCCGACCCCGTTGTCGGTGAAGTCCGAGAGCTTGATGACCCGGGCCCACGGCTCGGTGTCCAGGCTGGCCGCCACGTGCTCGCGGTACTGGGTGTTGCGGTCGCGGGTCGGGTCGTACACCGGGTTGGTGACCGCGGCGACCAGCCGGGCGACCCGGGGGCCGAAGCGTCGGGCCAGCACCGCCAGCGCCGCCGTGCGGGCCCGGACCCCGGCGGTGTCCGCGTCGACCGGGCCGTGGGCGGTGACCGGCTGCGCCCCCGACGTCACCGCGACGCCGGCCGGGTCGAGGGCGGCCAGCTCCGCCGGGTGGTCCTCGACCGCGTCGTGCAGCAGCCCGGCCACGATCACGTCCACGTCGCGCACCTGGTAGTGGTGCGTCATCCGGATCGCCACCCGCAGCAGGTGGTTGAGGTACGGCTCGCGGACCCGCCGGTCGTCGCGGTGCAGCTCGGCGGCGAGATCGAGCGCCTCGGTCAGCCGTTGCCGGTCGGCCGGGTCGAACGCCGCGATCTCCAGGGCGAACCGGGCCCGCAGGCCGGCCTCACCGTGGATCTCGGTGATCGCGTGCATCGGCATGGAGGCCAGGTACGCCGGGAATTCCATCCGTAACTTATAACCCAGTACGCACCGTCAGCGGTGCACGGGATAGTCGGAGACGGTGAGCGGGCCGGTGGAGAGCGACCCGTCCGCCCGGGGCACCCCCAGCCGGCGGCTGTCGTGCAGGAAGGACACCCCGTCGACGTCCGGCCGGGCGGTCAGTGTGCAGACCACCTGACCGAAGGCGAGCATCTCGTCGGTGCGGCCGGTGTCGACCAGCCCGTCGGCGACGTCGACCAACGCCTCCCGGCCGACCAGACGTACCCCGGTGATCCGGCTGGCTCCGGTGAGCGCGGTGCTCAACCCCGCCTCGCGTTCGGCGCTGGTCGGCCCGTCGGCGAGGAACCGGATCTGGTCGACGGGCGTCGCCGCGTCCGACACCTGTCGGTCGACCCGCACGAGCTGCTCGTCGCGGACGAAACAGATCGTCTCGGTCAACTGCCCGGTCGGTTGGGCGGCCGGGCTGGTGCCCACCGGATGCGGGCCGCCGGGCCGGTCGATGACCCGGGGCCGGTCCTCCGCCGAGACCCCGCAGCCGGCCAGCAGCATCGCGGTGACCGCCAGCAGCCCCAGGTCCCAGGTCAGCCGTGGGTGCACCCGTGCCCGCGCCCTCATCCGCCCTCCCGGGCCAGGCGCACCTGGAAGCGGGCGCCGCCGCCGGGCCGGTCGGTCACCTGGGCGGTGCCGTCGTGCGCGGCGGCGTGCTGGGCCACCAGGGCGAGCCCCAGGCCGGTCCCGTCGCCGGCGCCCCGCACGTGGGCGGCGCGCCCCCGGACGAACCGGTCGAAGATCACCTCACGGTCCTCCGGGCGGATGCCGGGCCCCTCGTCCTCGACGGTCAGCAGGTGGTCGTCAGGTCCGGTGCCGAGGCGGACCGCGCACACCCAGCCGCCGTACCGCTGCGCGTTGTCGACCAGGTTGGACAGCAGCTGGGTGATCCGTCGCCGGTCGACCCGCCAGACCGGGTCGGCGCCCCCGTCGAGGGTCACCACGTCGCCCGGCACGCCCTGCGACTGGCACACCTGACGGGCCAGGTCCACCATGTCGACCGGTCGGCGGTCGGGGGGCTGGTCGCTGCGGGCCAGCTCGATCAGGTCGTTGACCAGGGCCTGGAACCGGGAGATCTCGGCGTTCACCAGGTCCACCGCGGTGCCGCTGCGCTCGTCGAGCCGGTCCCGGCGACGACTGAGCACACTGGCCGCAGCCTCCAGGGTCTGCAGCGGGGAACGCAGCTCGTGGCTGACGTCGGCGGCGAACCGGCGGTCCCGTTGCATCCGGGCGGAGAGCTGGTCGACCATGCCGTTGAAGGAGGCCGTGAGCCGGGCCAGGTCCGGCTCGGTGGCGGGGTCGAGCCGGGCGGTCAGGTTACCGGAGGTGATCTCCTCGGCCGCGTCGGTGACCGAGCGCAACGGCCGGAGCACGTACCCGGTGGCGTGCCGGCCCAGGGCGGCGGCGGCGACCGCGGTGCTCAGCGCGACCAGGGTCAGCACGATGGCCAGCACCCGCAGGGTGTGCTGCAGCTCGGCCAGCGAGTCCACCTCGTAGAAGGTCGTGCCGTCGGCCAGCGGCACCCCGACCACCAGGGCCGGCGCGCCGCCGGCCTGGACCCGTTGCACGGCGGGCTCGCCCTGCTGGGTGAGCTGTTGCAGGGCGGCGGGGATGGCCGAGGTGATGCCGGCGTCCAGGTTGCGCGCGTACCAGGTGCCGTCGCGGTGCAGCACCGCGCGCCGGTCCCCGCCGGTGTCCAGCGAACGCAGGATCTCCAGGATGTCCGGTTGCTCGGCGGCCAGGCCCGACTGCACCACGGTCGAGTCCAGGTACGCCGCCTGTACGGCGGTGCGTTCCCGCTCGGCCAGCAGCGAGCCCCGGGTCACCTGGTAGCTCACCAGCGCGATCGCGGTGGACAGGGCCAACGCGCCGGCGGTGAAACCGGCCGTCACCCGGGTCCGCAGGCCGGTGCTTCTCACCGCTGCAACTTGTAGCCGAGGCCCCGGACGGTGAGCAGGTACCGGGGGCGGGTGGTGTCCTGCTCGATCTTCTGCCGCAGTCGGCCCACGTGCACGTCGACCAGGCGTTCGTCGCCGACGGTGTGGTCCCACACCCGTTGCAGCAGCTGCTGGCGGGACAGGATCCGGCCCGGGTGCTGGGCCAGCTCGCAGAGCAACCGGAACTCGGTGCGGGTGACCGACACCGGCTCGCCGCGTAGGCGTACCTCACCGCCGTCGGGGACTATCTCCAACTCGCCGAAGACCAGGCTCGGCACCGTCGGCTGTGCCCCGACCACCCGGCCGCGCCGGCGCAGGGCCCGCAGCCGGGCCGACAACTCCTTGATCGCCACCGGTTTGACCAGGTAGTCGTCGGCGCCGGCCTCCAGCGCCGCGACGATGTCGTGGGTGTCGTCGCGGGCGCTGACCACCACGATGGCCACGCCGTCGTTGCGGCGTAGCTGCCGGATGCACTCGAAACCGTCCACTCCGGGCAGCATCAGGTCCACCAGAACGGTCTCCGCCGGCCGGCTGCGCTGCTCGAGCAGCCCCTCCTCGGCGGTGGCGACCCCCCGTGCCTGGTAGCCCTCGTCCTCCAGGGCGAGCAGCAGCGACAGGCGGATCCGGTCATCGTCCTCGATCACCAGCACTCCGGTCATCTGGCCATCATCCGGGCCGTCGGTGGTGTGGCCAAATCGCCCCCGATTCGTCCGCCGCCGTCCGGTTGTCATGAAACCGTCACATCTCTGCGTGGTCGTTGCCACATGTCTGCCGCAAGCTCGGCGCAGCCGCCGAGCAACGGTCGGGCGGCCGGTGGTCACGACGTGCCGGACGTGGGAGGTGCGGATGAGCAGGGCCCGGAACACCGGACGGATCGATCCGGCCCGGCCGCCCGCGACCGAACTGGTCGAGGTGGCGTTGACCGAGCCGCTCGACCTGGCCGCCGTGGCAGAACTCGGTGCGGTCCTGGACCGGGTGCTCGCGCTACGCCCGACGCGGTTGGTGATCGACCTGACCTCCTGCGCCAACATCGACGCCGCCGGTATCGCGCTGCTGCTCGACGCGCACCGCCGGATGTTCTCCCTCGGTGGCCGGCTCGTCCTGCGCTCACCGTCGTCCCGGCTGAGCCGGCTGCTCCAGGTCGCCCAGGTCGACCAGGTCCTGTACGTCGTACCGGCACGGGCGGTCGCATCGACCGGCCACGACGGTACGGCTGTCGGTTCGAGGGCGGAGACCCGGGGTTGACCGCGTCCGGCGGCGGCCCGCGAGGGGTGCCGGGCGGGGACGGCACCGGTTCGGGCCGGCCCCGCCACGCACCAACCGTCCACCCGGTCCGGGTGGGCGGACGCGTCACCGGAGGTGCCACATGACTGTCGTACCCGGCCTGCGCCCCGACACCGTGCAGCTCATCTGTGACTGTTGCGGCAACACCCAGACCGAACGCACCACGCACCTGCGGGAGCCGGACCTGGTCTGGCCGGTGATCGCCGAGAGCGCCTGGAGCGGGTCCGCGTTCGCCACCGGGCCGCACCGCTGTCCGCGCTGCCCGACCGGCCCGCTGGACACCCCGACCGGGGGCCAGTCGGCCGGTCCGGTCGAGGCGCGGACCTGGCAGGTGGCGGTCGACCGGCTGCCCGGGGCGGTGGTGGTCCGGCCCAACGGCGACATCGACCTGGCGGTGGCCGAGCCGCTGCGCGAGGCGCTGGCCGAGGCGATCACGGCCGACCGTCCGGTGCTGCTCGACCTCTCCCGGGTGGACCTGATCGACTCCACCGGGCTCGGCATCCTGGTCCGGGCCCACAACGACGCCCGGCAACGGGGTCTCCCGCTGTGCCTGGTGGCGCCGTCGCGGTTCGTGCTCACCGTGCTGCACACCATGCGGCTGGACACCGTCTTCCTCACCTTCGACGAACGCGACCAGGCCCTGGCCGGACTGGCCGCCGCCCGTTCGGACTGACCCTCGGCGCGGGCCCGCACCGTCCCGCGCCGGTCCGGTGGCCGCCCGGCCCGGAACCCGCCCCTCCTCCCGTCGGACTCGCACCGGTCCGGTGGGAACGTCGGCGACGTTCCGTCTCCGGTCGCCACCACGGTCGCACCGGGCCGACACCGTGACGGTGTCGGCCCGGTGCGACCACGCGGACCGAGCGGCGGGACGCGGCGGGGATCGCCGGCCCGACCCTGGCCCGGCGACGTGGCGTCGGGAGTCAGACCGGCAGTCGGTCGGCGCCGGCCAGCAGCGGTACGGTCAGCGGCACCAGCGCCGCGGGCAGCACCGGCCCGGCCCGCAGGGTCGGGGTCCAGCCGGCGTCGGAGCCCAGGTCCGGCTCGTGTGCGGCGTTGTAGGCCGCGACCAGGTCCACCGGGCGGGCCCGGTCACCGGTGGCGCGTACCCAGTTGCCCCGGGTGGTGATCGCGGTGCCGCCCCAGTCGTACAGCAGGTCCGCGGCGGCGATGTCGGCGCCGAGGGCGAAGTAGTTGTTCTCCGCGTACACCGCCGACTGCACGCCGACGCCGACGGCGTACTCGAAGCCGGGGCCGGCCAGCCGGTAGAAGTTGTTGTAGAGGTCCACCTGGCCGAAGCGCACCCGGGGCAGCCGTTGCAGCACGCCGTCGAAGACGTTGTGGTGCAGGGTGACGTTGAGCCGGCCGACGTCCGGTCCGACGGTGTTGGAGGAGCCGATCAGCATCAGCTTGTCCCGCCCGACGAACCGGTTGAACGAGGCGGTGACCAGGTTGGCGGTGTGGGTGATGTCCAGCGACCCGTCGTGCACCTGGTACGGCCGGCCGAAGTAGCTCGGCTGGGCGCTGTCCGGGTTGTCGCCGTCGGTGAAGGTGTTGTGGTCGACCCAGACGTTCGCGCTGCGCCGCACCGAGATCTGGTCGTACTGGGAGTTCCAGTTGCCGGTCTCACCGTCGGTGGGTGACCAGGCCGGGAAGCAGTCCCGGGCGTCGTCGAAGGTGAGGTTGCGCACGATGACGTTGTCCGCGGTGTCGATCATCAGGGTCAGCCCGGTCAACGTGGCCCCGCGCAGCCCCACGATTGTGGTGTTCGGCCCGACGTTGATCTGCGTCTGCCGGGTCTGGTTGGCCACCGAACGCACCCGGGCGGCCTCCAACGGCCCGCTGGGCGCCACCCGTCCCCAGCCCGCCGGGTCGTACGCGGCCAGGTAGGCGGGCAGGGAGTACTCCGGGTCGGCGAGGTCGTCGCAGCCCAGCGGTGCGCCGTCGGGGCCCTCGAAGCCGTCGACGGCCCCCTCGACGTAGATGATCTTCGGGGTGTCGTTGAGCCGGTTGGTGGCGTTGTCACCGCCGAGCGCCCGGACCAGTCCGGCCCGGTCGCGTACCAGGTGGACCTGGTCGGCGGTGGCCGTGGAACCGCCGGTGGTGCCCGGTCCGGCCGCGGCCCAGCCGTCACCGGCCGGCAGTGCCTGGCGACCGAGCAG
Source organism: Micromonospora sp. WMMA1923 (assembly GCF_049179195.1). Taxonomy (NCBI): domain Bacteria; kingdom Bacillati; phylum Actinomycetota; class Actinomycetes; order Micromonosporales; family Micromonosporaceae; genus Micromonospora; species Micromonospora sp. WMMA1923. Next base: position 2,654,543 of record NZ_JBMHLZ010000001.1, on the reverse strand, counting down.
CCGCGCGGCGAGGGGGACCTTCGGTTGCGCGCCTGCGGCGGCCGTGTGTGCCGCGACCGACGCGGCGGTGTGTGTCCCGGTCGTCGCGGTGCGGGCAGCGGTGGTGGTCCCGGCCGCCGCGGCGGGCGCGGCGCTGGTCAGGAGCAGGGCCGCGGCCATCGCCGCGCTGGTGGTGGTACGGCGCATGGGCGTTCTCCGAGCTTCTCGGGGATGAGTTTCGAAGTGATGTGCCTCGATGTCTAGCGGTAGGGAGAAACGCTCAAAAGAGTCAATGACTTTTATGTGCAGCTATGTTGCAGTAAATCCGGTCAGGTCAACCCGGTGCGGCCCGACCGCCCACGGCACCGGCAGCTCCGACAGCAGCAGGCCGCCCTCAGCCGCCTGACGCAGGGCGGCGTTGACGCCCCGGATGCTGCGTACCCGGTCCGCCCCGGTGCCGGTGGTCACCAGCCGGTCGTCGTCGAGCAGGGTCGGCTCGGGGGCACCGGTGACCGCCTCCAGCACGGCGGTGAACGGCGCGGTGCGTGCCAGCGGCGCGATCAGCGGCACCCCGACCGGGTCGGCCCGGTGGTCGAGCAGGTTCGCCAGCAGGCCGCGACGTCCCGGCACGGTCCGCAGTCCGGCCTCACCGGGCAGCCGCAGTCGGTCGGTCGGGTACTCCAGCACGGCCCGGCCGGCGGTGCCGGTCACGATCACCTCACCGGGGATGAAGTCCTCCCCGGCCAGGGTCACCGCGACCACGATGGGCGGCCCGTCGACCGGCACCACGCGCAGGGTGGCGGTGTCGTCGACCTCGATCGGCCGGACCCGGTAGCGTTCCAGCTCGATCTCGGCCGGGACCACCGGCGCGCCGGTGGCCAGCTCGGCGACGGCCAGGGACTGCATGACCGCGTGCGCCAGCGGGTTCGCCAACGCGCCGTCGAGCACCGGCCGACCGTCGAGGGTACGCCGGCCCGCCCACGGAGCGCGGGCGTAGTAGCCGTCGGAGCGCTGCCAGGAGGCGACGGTGCTGATGTCGGTGACCGTGCCCAGCCGGCCGGCGTCGATCGCGGCGGCCAACTCGGCCAGGGCGGCCGAGCCGAGCGCCTGGAACCCGACCTGGCAGACCCGACCGGTGCGGGCCAGCAGGTCGACCAGCCGCCGGTGCTCCGCCATGGACAGCACCGGAGGCTTCTCCATCAGCAGGTCGGCCCCGGCGGCCAGCACGTCCGAGGCGATCGGCAGATGGGTGTGCGGTGGGGTGCAGAGCACCACCACGTCCGGCTCGGCGGCGGCCAGCATCGCCCGGTGGTCGGTGCCCACCAGCGTGTCGGCGGGCACCGGCGCCTCCGGCTCGTCCTCGACCGGTCGCACGTCGACCAGCCCGACCAGCCGTACCCGGCCGGCGGCCTGCAATCCGGCGATCACCCGACGGTGCGACCGCCCGTGCCCGTTCGCGCCGATCAACGCCACCCGGGTGACCGGGCCGGGCGTGCCGGCGGGTGCGTCGCGGGTCACGCCGCACCGGCCAGGGTCGCCTCGACGCCGTGCCGGGACAGCGCGGTCAGCCACTCGGTGACGTCGGTACACACCTGGTCGTCGGCGGCGACCTCGGCGGGGAAGACCTCGGCCAGGGCGAACAGCGCCTGCACCGTCCGCGCCGGACTGTCGCCGGCCCCGGCCAGGGCCGCCCGGATCTGCTCGGCCAGCGGATCCTGCAGGGGCAGTGCGGTGCCGTCGTCGGCCCGCCCGCCGACGAACCGGATCCAGGCCGCCACCACCAACGCCGCCCACCGCGCCGACCGGCCGGCGGCGCGCAGGTCGGCCACGGTGTGCAGGATCCGCTGGGGCAGCTTCTGCGAGCCGTCCATGGCCACCTGGAGGGTGCGGTGCCGGATCGCCGGGTTGGCGAAGCGGGCCAGCACCTCGTCGCCGTACCCGGTCACCGAGACCCCCTCCGGCCCGGTGAAACTCGCCGCGATCTCCTCGTCGATCAGCCGCCGCAGCACGGTGCCCAGGTGCGGCATGGCCAGCGCGTCGGCGATCGTCTCGTACCCGGCCAGCGCGCCCAGGTAGGCGATGGCCGAGTGCACCCCGTTGAGGGTGCGCAGCTTCAACCGCTCCCACGCCCCGGCGTCGTCGGTGAGCACCGCGCCGGCCCGCTCCCAGGCCGGCCGGCCGCCGGGGAAGTCGTCCTCGACCACCCACTGCCGGTACGGCTCCGCCGCCACCGCGGCCAGGTCGCTGACCCCGAGGGCCTGCCGGGCGGCGGTCAGCGTCTCGGCCGTGCTGGCCGGCACGATCCGGTCCACCATGGTCGCCGGGAAGGTGACCTGGCCGGACACCCAGTCGAGCAGCCCGTCGGGCACCCGCGCCCGCTCCAGCCCCTGGTACACCAGGGAACGCAGCCGGCTGCCGTTGGCCGGCAGGTTGTCGCAGCTGACCAGCGCGACCGGCCCGGCCTGCGCCGCCGCCCGGGCCTGCAGGCCGCGCAGCAGCAGCCCCGGCACGGTCGTCGGCGGACGGTCACCGCGCAGGTCGGCGACGAGCGCCGGGTCGGGGCGCAGCCGCCCGGTGGCCGGGTCGAGCTGGTACGCCTTCTCGGTCACCGTCAGGGTGACCACCCGTACCGCCGGGTCGGCCAGCAGGTCCACCACGGCCTGCGGGTCACCGGCGGCGTGCCGCACCCCGGCCAGCGCCCCCACCACACGGGTGCTGCTGCCGGTGGCGGCGAGGGTGGTCACGCTGAACAGCGAGTCCTGGGCGGCCAGGGTCTCGACCACGTCGGTGCTGCGCGGAGCGACCCCGACGATGCCCCAGTCGCCGCCGGCGACACCGAGCGCCTCCTCGGTGTAGACCGCCTGGTGGGCCCGGTGGAATGCGCCGAGGCCCAGGTGGACGATGCCGACCGGCACCTCACCGGGACGCACCAGGGGTCGGCTCTCCACGGGCAACCGGTGCAGGGTGCCGAGCCCGAGCCGGTCCACGCCGACGGTCACCGCCATGCCGGGCCGTCCGGGAAGCGGAACTCGGCGATCGACGCCGGTTTCATGGTGGCGCTGTAGCCGGGGCTGGTCGGCAGCAGGTAGCGGCCTTCCCGGGTGCGTACCGGGTCGACGAAGTGCTCGTGCAGGTGGTCGACGTACTCGACCATCCGACCGTCCAGGCTGGTGCCGACCCGCAGGTAGTCGAAGATCGCCAGGTGCTGGACGTACTCGCACAGGCCGACACCGCCGGCGTGCGGACAGATCGGTACGCCGAACTTGGCCGCCATCACGATCTCGGCCAGCACCTCGTTGACCCCGCCGACCCGGCAGGCGTCGATCTGCATCACGCCGATCGCCTCGGCCTGCAGCAACTGCTTGAAGATCACCCGGTTGGCCGCCACCTCGCCGGTGGCCACCCGGCACCGCCCGCCGGTCAGCTCGGTCACCGCCTTGGCGATCCGGGCGTGGCCGAGGATGTCGTCGGCGTGCGTCGGCTCCTCGATCCAGTACGGGTCGGCTCCGGCCAACGCCGCCATGTTGCCGATCGCCTCGTCGACGTCCCACACCTGGTTGGCGTCCATCATCAGCAGCGCGTCCGGGCCGATCTCCTCCCGGATGATCGTCGCCCGGCGCACGTCGTCGTCGAACGGCCCGCCGACCTTCATCTTCATCGCCCGCCAACCCTGCGCGTACGCCTCGCGGGTCAACGCCCGGACCTTGTCGTCGGGGTAGCCGAGCCACCCGACCGAGGTGGTGTACGAGGGGAAACCGTCGCGTTCCAGCACGGCCAGCCGGTCGGCCGCCCCGTCGAGGCCCTTGTCCAGGATCGCGGCGGCCTCGTCCGGGGTGAGCGCGTCGGTGATGTGGTGGAAGTCGATGCTGGCCACCAGCTCCTCGGTGGGGGCCTCGGCGAGGAACCGCCACATCGGCTTGCCGGCGAGTTTGGCCCGCAGGTCCCACACGGCGTTGACAAGCGCGCCGGTGGCCATGTGGATGACGCCCTTCTCCGGGCCCAGCCAGCGCAGCTGCACGTCGGCGCTGAGCGAGCGCCAGAACGCCACCGGCTCGGCGGTGATCTCCTCGACGGTCCGGCCGCGCACGTGGTGGGCCAGGGCCCGTACCGCCGCGCAGGTGATCTCGTTGCCCCGGCCGTTGGTGAAGGTGAACCCGGCCCCGGTCACTCCGGCGTCGGTGGTCAACTCGACGTACGTCGCCGAGTAGTCACCCTTGTTGATGGCGTCGGAACCGTCGCCGGCCGCCGCGGTGGGGAACCGGACGTCGTGCACGTCGACGGAGGTGATGGTGACGGTCACTGGGAACGTTCTCCGATCTTGTAGACCCTGCGGGGCAGCCGGTACGCCAGGTCGACGATGGTCTCGGCGGCCTCGTCCTCGTCGAGGCGGTGCTCGGCGACCAGCCGGGCCAGGAAACCCGCGTCGACCCGACGGGCCACGTCGTGGCGTACCGGGATGGAACAGAACGCGCGGGTGTCGTCGACGAACCCGGCGGTGTTGTAGAAACCGGCGGTCTCGGTGACCGACTCGCGGAAGCGGCGCAGCACCTCGGGGGAGTCCAGGAACCACCAGGGCGCCCCGAGGTACAGCGCGGCGTAGCCGCCGGCCAGGGGGGCCAGCTCCCGGGTGAAGGTGTACTCGTCGAGGGTGTAGACCACCACCCGCAGCCGGGGGTCGTTGCCGTGCGCGTCCAGCAGCGGGGTGAGCGCGTGCAGGTACTCGGTGGCCTGCGGGATGTCGCCGCCGACGTCGCGGCCGTGCCGGGCGTACAGCCAACGGTTGTGGTTGCGCACCGAGCCGGGGTGCAGCTGCATCACCAGCCCGTCGTCGATCGACATCCGGGCGAACTCCACGAGCATGTGGGCCCGGAACGCCTCGGCGTCGGCGGCGTCGGCCGTGCCCCGCCGGCCCCGGTCGTACAGCGCCGCCGCCTCGGCCCGGTCGAGCGCGAGGGTACGGGCGGTGGGGTGACCGTGGTCGGAGCAGGTCGCCCCGGCGGCGACGAAGGCCTCCCGGCGTCGGCGCAGCGCCGCCAGGTAGCCGGCGTACGTGCCGGTGTCCTCCCCGGCGATCGCGCCGAGCCGTTCGACGTTGCCCGCCCAGTCCTCGAACTCCATGTCCACCACGTTGTCCGGCCGGAACGTGGTGATCACCCGCCCACCCGGGCCGCCCCAGCCGTCGGCGGCCAGTTTGGCGTGCCAGGCCAGGTCGTCCAGGGGCGACTCGGTGGTGGCCAGCACCTCGATGCCGAAGCGCTCGAACAGGGCCCGGGGGCGGAACTCCGGCTCGGCCAGCCGGGCGGCGATGGCGTCGTAGACCTCGTCGGCGGTCGCCGGGCTCAGCGCGGTGCTCAGCCCGAACACCTCCCGGAAGGTCTGCTCCAGCCACAACCGGGACGGGGTGCCCCGGAACAGGTGCCAGTGCGCGGCGAAGAGCCGCCAGATGGCCCGGCCGTCGGTCTCGGTCGGGCTGCCGTCGACCGTCGGCACGCCGAGACGCCCCGGCGGCACACCCTGGCTGAGCAGCATCCGGGTGAGGTAGTGGTCGGGCACGATGAGCAGCTGCGCCGGGTCCGGGAACGGCCGGTCCTCGGCCAGGATGGCCGGGTCGACGTGGCCGTGCGGGGAGATGATCGGCTGCTCGGCGGCGAGCGCGTGCAGGCGCCGGGCCAGCGTACGCACGCCCGGGTCGGCGGGGAACAGCAGATCCTGTCGGGGATCGGGCACGGGTACGGCTCCTTGCGGACTCAACGGAGGGTGATCAGGTCGGCGACCCGGACGGCCTGCCCGGTCTCGAAGGACCGGTTGGCGGCCAGGCCGGTGAGCAGGGCGAGCGCGCCGTCGCGGGCGGTGGCGGCCCGGCCCAGCGGGTCGGCCTGACCGCCGAAGAGCACCGCGGTCATCCGGGCGTCCGCGCCGCCGTGGCCCTCCCGGGAGTAGCCGTCGACCTCGATGCGCCGCGGCGGTTCCCAGTACGGCCGCAGCGTCAACGTCGCCGACCCGCCCTCGGCGGCGGCCTCGGTGCCGTGCAGCGCGGCGCCCTTGAGCGCTCCGGCGGCGGCCGGGCTGACGAACTCGCTCTCGACGACCTCCAGCTCCAACCGGCCCCGGCTGCCGTTGACCATCACCCGGTAGCCCTCCCAGGGCGCGTACGCGGTCAGGTGGTAGGTCATCGTCGCGCCGGAGGAGTACGTCGCCAGCACCGCCATGTCGTCCTCGATGGTCACCCCGGGGGCGAAGACGTTGCGGTCACGCTGGTAGCCGTCCTCGCCCTCGGCGTCGAGGTACAACTCGCGCAGCCGGGGGTGCTCGGCCAGCCGCAGCGCGAACGGGTCGTCGGCGGCGGTGGGGGAGCCGTGCACCCGGTCGTAGTCCCGGGCGTAGCCGTGACGCCGGCCGGGCTCGCCGTAGAAGAACAGTCGGCCGGCGGCGTACACCTGCACCGGGGTGGCGTCGAGCCACCAGTTGACCAGGTCGAAGTGGTGACTGGCCTTGTGCACCATCAGCCCACCGGAGTTGGCCTTCTCCCGGTGCCAGCGACGGAAGTAGTCCGCGCCGTGACGCACGTCGAGCAGCCACTCGAAGTGCACCGAGCCGATCTCGCCGACCGCTCCCTCGGCGAGCAGCCGGCGCAGCTGCTCGTGCAGCGGGTTGTACCGGTAGTTGAAGGCCACCGACACCTTCCGGCCGGTCCGTTCTACCGCGTCCAGGATCCGCTGGCAGCGTGGCGCGTCGACGGTCATCGGCTTCTCGGTGACCACGTCGCACCCGGCGTGCAGGGCGGCCACCACGTACTCGTCGTGGGTGACGTCGGTGGTGGTCACCAGCACCACGTCGACCCGTTCCTTGTCGAGCATGTGGGCGAAGTCGGTGGCGGAGTACGTCGGCACCGGCGGGTGGCCCAGCTCGCCGAGCCACCGGTTGTGCGCGTCCATCCGGGCCTGGTTGACGTCGGCGAAGGCGACCAGCTGCGCCGTGGCGGCGTGCTCGCGGACCAGGGCGCGGACGAACATCTCGGCCCGCGCACCGGTGCCGACGACGGCGTGCCGGACCCGCGCCTGGTTGTTCGATGACATTCCGACGACCTCCAAGCGCTGCAAAGGTTTGCAGTGAAGTAACCATGTTCGATCGGCCGCCGTCAACGATGCGGACGAATCCTGCCCCTTTTACCCCAGAAAGTGGGGATAGGTGGGCATGGTGAGCGCGCTGCCGAAACACAGCTGTAATCAACGGCCGTTGACACTGGAGCAACCGTTTGCATTAATTGGCCCACTTGAGTGACCGCAGCCACACCGGGACGAGGGGGCCGTCGTGCCAGTCACCATCCGCGACGTCGCGCGGGCCTCCGGTGTCCACATCTCCACCGTGTCCCGTACCTTCTCCGCACCACACCTGGTCAACCCGGAGACCCGGGTCCGGGTGCTGGCCTGCGCGGAGGACCTGGGCTACCGGCCCAACCGGGCAGCCCGGGCCCTGATCACCGGGCGTACCCACAACATCGGGCTGATCATCGCCGACATCGCCAACCCCTTCTTCCCGCCGCTGATCAAGGCGGCGGAGAGCCAGGCGCGGCACCGCGACTACCACGTCTTCGTGGCCGACACCAACGAGGACCCGACCACCGAGGAGGAGCTGGTCCACGCCCTGGCCAAGCAGGTCGACGGGGTGCTGCTGTGCAGCCCGCGGATGAGCAACAGCCTCATCGAGCAGCTCAGCCGGGAGGTTCCGCTGGTGGTGATAAACCGCCAGGTGGCCGGGCTGCCCTGCGTGATGATGGACGTCGGTCAGGGCGCGCGGGCGGCCGTCGAGCACCTGACCGGCCTCGGGCACCGCGCGATCGGGCTGCTCGGTGGCCCCCGGGGGTCGTGGACCAACCGCGAGATCCGCCGGGCCGCCGGTGCGGCGGCCCGCTCCGGTGGGGCGGAGTTGACCCTGCTCGGCCCCAACCCGCCCACCGTGGCCGGTGGCGGAGCACAGGCCGACCAGGTCCGCCGCAGCGGGGTGACCGCGGTGCTTGCCTACAACGACCTGCTGGCGATCGGACTCATCGAGGGGCTCGACACCCTCGGGGTCCGGGTGCCGCAGGAGATCAGCGTCGTCGGGATCGACGACATCGCCCTGAGCCGGCTCACCCGGCCCAAGTTGACGACGGTGGCCACCCCGACCGGGGCCGCCGGCCGGTCGGCCGTCGACATGCTGCTGCAACAGGACACCGACACCCCACGCCGGGGTGTCGCTCGGAGCACGGCATCCGGCGACCGACGTACCACCGCACAGTTAATGCTCCAGACCGAGTTGGTCATCCGCGACTCGACCGGGCCGGCACCAGCCGCCGGTCGCCCCCGAGCCGAGGCCGCCGGTGCCGGCCCGGGCCCGCATCGCCTTGCGGACCCGGGCTGCCCAAGCGCGGCCACCGGCGAGGTAGTCGCCTCCTAACGCCAAGGAGTGAGCGCACATGCACCCCGCAACGTCCCCCACCACCGGCGCGTCCGCCGAGCCCCCACACGGTACCCCCGTACCCCGACGTCGACTCCTGCGCCGGCTGGTCGCCGCCGCCGTGGCCGTACCACTGCTGCTCGGTGGGGCCGTGGCCTGCGGCAGCGACGACGAGGCCGGCTCCGACGGCAAGGTCGAACTCTCCATCTTCTGGTGGGGCGGTGACGCCCGCAACCAGCTCACCGAGCAGGCGCTGGCGCTCTACACCCAGAAGAACCCGAACGTCACCTTCAAGAAGACCTGGCAGGCCAACCAGGGTTACTTCGACAAGCTGGCCACGCTCACCGCCGGCGGCAGCCCGCCGGACATCTTCCAGATCGACGACAACTACCTGGCCGAGTACGCCGCCCGCAACACCACCCTCGACCTGACCGAGGCCAAGGACAACGGCAAGCTCGACGTCTCGAAGTTCCCGGAGAGCCTCTGGCAGTACGGCGTGGTCGACGGCAAGCTCGCCGGGCTGGCCGCCGGGGAGAACACCCAGGGCCTGGTCTACAACAAGACCCTGCTCACCAAGAACAGCCTGCCCGAGCCGACCACCGGCCAGAGCTGGGAGGAGCACATCGCCTGGGCCCAGCAGGTCGCGGAGAAGACCAAGGTCCCCGGCACCATGGACCCGAGCGCCGACTACAAGGCCTTCTGGGTGTGGCTGCGCCAGCAGGGCAAGGACCTCTACAAGGGCAACCAGCTCGGCTTCACCGCCGAGGACGTGACCAAGTGGTTCGAGCTGTGGAAGGGCGCCCGCGACCGGGGGGCCACCCCGACCGCCGACGTGATCCACGAGGGCAACGCCACCGACATCACCAAGCAGCTCGTCGTCACCGGCAAGGCCGGCACCAGCTGGGTGTGGGTCAACCAGATGCCGGAGCTGAAGAAGAACACCAACGACGAGTTGGGCGTGGTCGCCTACCCGGGTGACCCGAGCGCACAGTGGGCCCGGGCCTCCATGTACTGGTCGGTGTTCCGGGGCAGCAAGCACTCCGACACCGCGGTCGACGTGCTCAACTTCCTGGTCAACGATCCGGAGGCGGTCAAGATCCTGGGCACCGACCGGGGACTGCCGTCCAACCTGGACCTGCGCAAGGCGGTCGGTGACCAGATCACCGACCCGGCGATGAAGCAGTCCATCGAGGTGGAGACCGCGCTCGCGGAGAGCTTCGGCGCCTCCCCCCAGGTGCCGATCAAGGGCCACAGCAAGGTACGCGCCGAGCTGATCAAGGCCGCCGAGGAGGCCCAGTACGGTCGCCTCACCCCCGCCAAGGCCGCCGAACAGTTCGTCACCGCCGCCACGGCTGCGGTCGCCTGACCACCGAGGTTCGGAGAGGAGCCGGCTCGTGGCCCTGACCACGGTGCCCGGACCGACCCGACGTGGTGACGGTTCCGTCCGGCCCCCCGCCAAGCGGCGCGGGGCCGGACGGGACCGGCACGGCGAAGGTCTGGCCGGATACGTCTTTCTGTCGCCCTGGCTCATCGGTCTGATGGGCGTGACGGCGATCCCCATGCTGTTGTCGCTGTACCTCAGCTTCACCAACTACGACATCCTGACCCCGCTGGGTGAGGTCGAGTGGGTGGGGCTGGCCAACTACGAGCGGATGTTCACCGGCGACCCGTCGTACTGGCACGCGGTCCGGGTGACGCTGACGTTCGCGCTGGTCGCCGTACCGCTGAAGCTGGCCGCCGCGCTCGGGGTGGCGCTGCTGCTCAACCGGGCCTGGCGCGGCGTCGGGCTGTTCCGCAGCCTGTTCTACCTGCCGTCGTTGCTCGGTGGCAGCGTCGCGCTGGCCATCGTCTGGGTCAACATGTTCAACCGCGACGGCGCGTTCAACTCCTTCCTGAGCCTTTTCGGCATCCAGGGCAAGCCCTGGGTGAACGACCCGGACTGGGCCCTGCAGACCCTGATGGTGCTGGCCATCTGGCAGTTCGGCGCACCGATGGTGATCTTCCTGGCCGGGCTCAAGCAGGTGCCGACCGAGCTCTACGAGGCCGCCTCGGTCGACGGGGCCAGCAAGCTCAGCCAGTTCTGGCACGTCACCCTGCCGATGCTCTCCCCGGTGATCTTCTTCAACCTGGTGCTGGAGACCATCAACGGCTTCCAGGGCTTCACCGCGGCCTTCGTGCTCAGCAACGGCACCGGTGGACCTGTCGACTCCACCCTGATGTACACGTTGAACCTCTACATCGCAGGCTTCACCGACCTGGAGATGGGCTACGCCTCCGCCATGGCGTGGGTGTTCCTGATCGCCATCGCGGCGATCACGGCGATCTTCTTCAGCACCGGGCGGTTCTGGGTGCACTACTCGGACGGAGAGCGGTGATGGTGGCGGTGACCTCGACGGTGCCCCGGCGGGCCGACCGGAAACCCGGCGGCCGCCAGGCGGTACGCCTGCTCGTCCTGATCGCGATCGTCGGGGTGGTGCTCTACCCGCTGATCTGGATGATCGGCACCTCGTTCAAGTCGCAGGCGGAGATCGTCAACAACATCGGGCTGCTGCCGGAGGAGTTCACCCCCGGCAACTACACCGCCGGGTGGACCAACTTCGACTTCAGCTTCGGGCGGTTCTTCCTCAACAGCGCGATGGTCAGCCTGCTGACCGTGGTCGGCAACGCGATCTCCTGCCTGCTGGCCGCGTACGCCTTCGCCCGGCTGCGGTTCCGGCTGCGCGGGATGTGGTTCGCCGTGATGATCGGCACCCTGCTGCTACCCGGGCACGTGCTGATCATCCCGCAGTACATCCTCTTCCGCAGCCTGGGCCTGGTCGGCGGCGAGTGGCCGTACCTGCCGCTGCTGATTCCGCAGTTCCTGGCCACCGAGGCGTTCTTCGTCTTCCTGATGGTGCAGTTCATGCGGGGCATCCCCCGTGAACTCGACGAGGCTGCCAAGATCGACGGTGCCAGCGCGTTCGGCATCTTCCGGCACGTCATCCTGCCGTTGAGCCGACCGGCGTTGGTCACCACCGCGATCTTCTCATTCATCTGGACCTGGAACGACTTCTTCCGGCAGCTGGTCTTCCTCTCCGACCTCAAGGACTACACCGTCCCGGTGGCGTTGACCCTGTTCATCGACTCCACCAGCGCCAGCGCGGTCGGGCCGATGTTCGCCATGTCGGTGCTGTCGCTGCTGCCGGTCTTCCTGTTCTTCCTGGCCTTCCAACGGATGCTCGTCGAGGGCATCAACACCAGCGGGCTGAAGGGCTGAGCGCATGACCGTGGAGGTTGTCCCGGCGGCCCGGGACTGGCGGGACCTGGTACGCGACGCCGCCGACCTGGCCCTGCTCGGGATCGTGGTGGTACTGGCCTCGGTGCCGGTGCTGACCGCCGCCGGCGCGGTGGGCACGGCCAGCGCCGCCGTGCACGACTGGACGACCACCGGCAGTTGGCCGTCGGCCCGGCGTACGCTGTCGCGGTTCGGCAGGTCCCTGCTGCCCGGCGCGGCGGTCACCGCCGTGACCGGCGTGATCGTCGCGCTGCTCGCCGCCGACCTGCTGGCGCTGGCCGGCGGCCGGGTCCCCGGCGGTACCCCGGCCCTGCTGGTCACCGCCGTGGTGACGGTGGCCCTGACCGGGTACGCCGCCCTGGTGGTGGTCGAGGTGGGCCGCACCGGCGGGCTCGGCTGGTGGGCGGCGGCCCGCACCGCCGCCCGGACCTGTCCGGCCCGCCCCGGCACCTGGGCGGTGTTGTCCGGGCTCACCCTGCTGGTGGCCTTCCTCGCCGTCCTGGTCCATCCGGTGGCGGTGCCGATCCTGCTCGGGTACGCCGTCGCCGCCCTGCACGCGGTGGCCCGGCACCGGCGGGTGGCGGCGTGACCGCCGACGAGGCGGTGCTGAGCGTCGACGCGACGCCGGTGGCCAGCTACGTGATCGAGCCCGACCTGGACCCGCGCCACGGCCCCCGGCCCTACCTGCACCCGGTGCGTACCCTCGGCGGGACGCCGGTCACCGACACCCTGCCGGCCGACCACGTCTGGCACCTCGGGGCCTCGCTGGCCGTGCAGGACGTCGACGGCACCAACCTGTGGGGCGGCCGGACCTACGTCCGCGACGCCGGCTACACCTGGCGCGACGACCACGGCCGGATCGCCCACACCGACTGGCTGCACCGCGACGCCGACCGGTTGGCCCACCGGCTGCAGTGGCGGGACCGCAGCGGTGGGGTGCTGCTGACCGAGCAGCGGCAGCTCACCGCCACCCGTCTCGCCGGCGTGCCGGGGGCCTGGCGGTTGACCGTGGACTACACCCTCACCGCTCCGGCCGGCTCCGACGTGCACCTGGGCAGTCCGGCCACCAACGGCCGACCCGGCGGGGCGGGGTACGGCGGGTTCTTCTGGCGCTGCGCGCCGACGGTCGACCCGGTCACCTTCACCGCCGAGGCCGAGGGCGAGGAACGGGTGAACGGCAGTGCCGCGCCGTGGTTGGCCTTCGGTGGCACCGGGCCGGGCGGCGGGGCGTACACCCTGGTCTTCTCGGGCCTGGGGCCGGGCGACCGGTGGTTCGTGCGGACCGCGATGTACCCGGGGGTGTGCGTGGCTTTCGCGTTCGACCGGCCGGCGGTGGTCCCCGCCGGCGGCAGCCGAGTGGGACACCACCGGATAACGCTTGTCGACACGCTTGTCGACCGGGACACCGCGGCGATGCTGGCCGCCGCCGGCCAGTACGAGGAGGGCCGGCGGTGAACCCGGAGGTGGTGACCGTCGGGGAGACCATGGTGGTGATGAGCCCGGACCCGGTGGGGAACCTGGCCGACGCCGACCGGGTCGCCGTCGGTGTCGGTGGCGCGGAGTCCAACGTGGCCATGGGCCTGGCCGCCCTCGGTCACCCGACGGCCTGGGTGAGTCGGGTCGGCGACGACCCGTTCGGCCAGCTGGTGGTCCGCCGGATCGCCGCCGCCGGGGTCGACGTCGGGTCGGTCGACGTCGACCCGGACGCGCCGACCGGGCTCTACCTCAAGGACCCCCGGCCGGCCGGCACCGAGGTCCACTACTACCGGGCCGGCTCGGCGGCGTCCCGGCTGGCCCCGGGGGCGCTGGACGCCCCGCGGCTGGCCGGTGCCCGGCTGGTGCACCTGTCCGGGATCACCGCCGCGCTCTCGACCACCTGCCGGGAGCTGGTCGAGCAGACCCTCGGCCGGCGTCCGCTGCCAGGCGCGCTGGTCAGCTTCGACGTCAACCACCGGGTACGGCTCTGGCCGGCGGCCACCGCGGCCCCGGTGCTGCGGCAGCTCGCCAACGCCGCCGACCTGGTGCTGGTCGGGCTGGACGAGGCCCAGCGGCTCTGGCACACCGACGACCCGCAGGCGGTCCGCCGGCTGCTGCCCGGCCCGGCGACGGTGGTGGTCAAGGACGGCGCGGTCGGTGCCACCGCACTGCCCCGGACCGGACCGGAGACGTTCGTGCCGGCGCTACGGGTGCCGGTGGTGGAGCCGGTAGGCGCCGGGGACGCCTTCGCCGCCGGCTACCTGTCGGCGGTCCTGCGCGGCCTGGACCCCCGTGCCGCGCTGCGGCTGGGGCATCTCTGCGCGGCCCGTACCCTCGCGGTGGCCGGGGACACCGCACCGCCGCCGGACCGCACACTCTGCGCCGACCTCATCGACCGCTCCGACCAGGACTGGTCCGCCCTCGAACCGCCGGACTGGTCCACCCCCGACGCGGCCCGGTGAACACCGCCGGGTGCGGGTCGCCCGGGTCAGTCCGGCGGCGCGACGCCGACACTGTCGCGGCGGATCAACTCGGCGGGCAGCACCTCGACCCGGTGCCGGTCGGCGGCCGGGTCCAGGGCCATCGTCATCGCCCGTGCGCCCAGCTCGACCATGGACAACCGGACGGTGGTCAGCGCCGGGGTGACGTCCGCGGCGATCGGCATGTCGTCGAAGCCGGCGAGGGAGAGCCGCTCGGGCACCGCGATGCCCCGGGCGCGCAGCACGGAGAGGGCGCCGACGGCCATCGAGTCGTTCAGGGCGACGACCGCGGTCAGCCGCGGTGCCGCGTCGAGCAGCTCCGCCATCGCCAGGGCGCCGCCGTCGCGGTCGAACCCGGCGTAGCGGATCCACTCCTCGCGCAGGTCGGCACCCTCTTCGGCCAGCGCCTGACGCAATCCGCCGAGCCGGTCGGTGGTGGTGGTGAGCACCCGGGGGCCGGCGATCACCCCGATCCGCCGGTGGCCGAGCCGGAGCAGCTCCCGCCCGAGTAGTCGCGCCCCGGCCGAGTTGGCCGGCATCACCGCGTCGCCGGCGTGGTCGTGCCGGCCGATCACCGCCACCCGGCCGCCGGTCGCCTCGTAGGCGGCCAGCTTCTCGTTGAGCCGTTCGGTGAAGGCGCTGTCGTGGTAGCCGGATCCGGCCAGGACGACCGCGGCCACCTGCTGGCCGCGCAGCAACTCGACGTACTCCAGCTCGCGCTCCGGGTCGCGGTAGCTGTTGCAGATGATGACCAGCCGGCCGCGGTCGATGGCCACCCGTTGCAGCCCCCTGGTGACCTCGGCGAAGTAGGGGTCGGAGACGTCGTGCACGATGACGCCGACCGCGGTGCGCTGCGGCCGGGCCAACAACTGGGCGTGCGCGTTGGGTACGTACCGCAGGTCGGCGACGGCGCGCAGGACCCGTTCGCGCAGCTCCTCGGCGACCGGTTTGCTGCTGCCGTTGATCACCCGCGACGCCGTGGCGGGGGAGACCCCCGCCCGACGGGCGACGTCGGCGAGCGTCGCCATGGTCACCCCCGGAACCGTTGTCGGACCGCGCCGCCCGCAGTCGCGACGACAGGCTACCGCAGCGTCCCGGGTGTGATCACGCCCTGCGAACCGTCCTACGGCGGGCGGGGCCTTGCCGGGGGTACGGGCCGGCATCTAAGCTCCAGGAAAGCGCTTACCTGTGGCGGCGTGCGGCGTCGCCGGCGCCGACGGAAGGAACCCCATGACCCGAAGGCCGATCGGCATCATCGTCAACGGCGTCACCGGCCGGATGGGCTACCGCCAGCATCTGGTCCGGTCGCTGTTGGCCATTCGCGAGCAGGGCGGCGTCGCCCTGCCCGACGGCACCCGGATCTGGCCGGAGCCGGTCCTGGTCGGACGTAACGAGGCCAAGCTGCGTGAGGTCGCGACCCGGCACGGCCTGACCGAGTGGACCACCGACCTGAGCGCCGCGCTGGCCCGCGACGACGTCGAGATCTACTTCGACTCCCAGGTCACCCAGCAGCGGGAGAAGGCGATCCGGCAGGCCATCGAGGCCGGCAAGCACGTCTACACGGAGAAGCCGCTGGCCGAGGAGACCGACGCCGCCCTGGACCTGGCCCGGGTCGCCGACGCCGCCGGCATCCGCACCGGCGTGGTGCAGGACAAGCTCTTCCTGCCCGGCCTGCGCAAACTCAAGCGGCTCGTCGACGGTGGCTTCTTCGGCCGGATCCTGTCGGTGCGCGGCGAGTTCGGCTACTGGGTCTTCGAGGGCGACTGGCAGCCGGCCCAACGTCCCTCGTGGAACTACCGGGCCGAGGACGGCGGCGGCATCGTGGTCGACATGTTCCCGCACTGGCACTACGTGCTGGAGGAGCTGTTCGGCCCGGTCCGGGCGGTCAGCGCCGTGATCGCCACCCACATCCCCGAGCGCGTCGACGAGGCCGGCCGCGGCTACCCGGCCACCGCCGACGACGCCGCGTACGGCACCTTCGAGCTGGCCGGCGGGATCGTCGCCCAGCTCAACTCCTCCTGGTGCGTGCGGGTCAACCGGGACGAACTCGTCGAGTTCCAGGTCGACGGCACCGAGGGCAGCGCCGTGGCCGGACTGCGCAACTGCAAGGTCCAGCACCGGGCGGTCACCCCGAAGCCGGTCTGGAACCCGGACCTGCCGGCCACCGAGAACTTCCGGGACCAGTGGACCGCCGTGCCGGACAACGAGGAGTTCGACAACGGGTTCAAGGTCCAGTGGGAGGCGTTCCTGCGCCACGTGGTGGCCGGTGAACCCTTCCGGTGGGACTTCCTGGCCGGGGCCCGGGGTGTGCAACTGGCTGAGCTGGGCCTGCGCTCGGCCCGCGAGGGCCGCCGCGTCGAGGTGCCGGAGCTGCGCCGGTGACCGCCGAGGTCCGGCTCCCCGACGGCAGTCGGCACCGGCTGCGCGGCGGCACGGCCTTCGCTCGCCCCGCCGGCCCCGCCACCAGCCGGGTGGCGTACGCCGCCGCGCACGTGGTCGCCGATCCCACCGCGGAGAACACCCCCGGTGCCCCGGCCGTGGTCGACTGGGACCGGACCCTGGCCTTCCGGCACCACCTGTGGTCGTACGGGTTGGGCGTGGCCGAGGCGATGGACACCGCCCAGCGGGGCATGGGACTTGACTACCCGGCCATCCGGGAGCTGATCCGGCGCAGCGCCGCCGAGGCGCGGGGAGTCGGCGGCCGGATCGTCGCCGGGGTGGCCACCGACCAGCTGCCTCCCGGCCCGGCCAGCCTGGACGCCATCACCGGCGCGTACCGGGAGCAGCTCGCCGACACCCTCGCCGACGGTGCCCGGCCCGTGCTGATGTGCAGCCGGCACCTGGCCGCCGCCGCCGACGGCCCCGAGGACTACCTGCGGGTCTACGCCGACCTGCTCACCACCACCGACCAGCCGGTGGTGCTGCACTGGCTCGGCGACATGTTCGACCCGGCGCTGGCCGGCTACTGGGGCTCGACCGACCTGGACCTGGCCACCGAGACGGTGCTCCAGTTGATCAAAGACCACGCCGACCGGGTCGACGGGATCAAGGTCTCCCTGCTCGACGCCGACCGGGAGGTGGCGCTGCGCCGTCGGCTGCCCGCCGGGGTGCGGCTCTACACCGGCGACGACTTCAACTACCCGGAGCTGATCCGGGGCGACGAAGTGGGCCACTCCGACGCGCTGCTCGGGGTCTTCGCCGCCATCGCCCCGGCCGCCGCGGCGGCCCTGGCCGCCCTGGACCGCGGCGACCTGACCGGCTACGACGAGGCCTTCGGCCCCACCCTGCCGCTGGCCCGGCACCTGTTCGCCGCACCGACCTGGCACTACAAGACCGGGATCGTCTTCCTGGCCTGGCTCGCCGGCCACCAGGACCACTTCGTCATGGTCGGTGGCCAGCAGGCCGGTCGTTCCCCGGCGCACCTGGCCCGGCTGCTCGTCCTGGCCGACCAGGCCGGCCTGCTCCCCGACGCCGACCGCGCCGCCGCCCGCGCCCGCGCCTACCTCACCCTCGCCGGGGTGGTCCAGTGAGGGCGAGGAGTGCAGCGCAGCGGAGCCCCGCAGTCCCGATCGAAGGGGCAAACCAGTGAGTGGGTTGGCGCGGTTCTCGTTCAACCAGGCCACCGCGAAGCACTGGCCGCTGGCCGAGGTGGTGGCCGGTTGTGTCGACGCCGGGGTGCCCGGCGTCGGGCTGTGGCGCGAACCGGTCCAGGAGTACGGCCTGGCGCGGGCGGCCAAACTGGTCCGGGACGCCGGGCTGAGCGTCACCTCGCTGTGCCGGGGCGGCTTCTTCACCACCGACGGCTGGCGGGACGAGAACCGCCGCGCCATCGAGGAGGCCGCCACCCTGGGCACCTCCGTGCTGGTGCTGGTCTCCGGCGGACTGCCCGCCGGCAGCCGGGACCTCGACGGTGCCCGGCGGATGGTCGCCGATGCCGTCGCCGACCTGGCCCCGGAGGCCGCCGCCGCCGGGGTGACCCTCGCCATCGAGCCGTTGCACCCGATGTTCTGCTCCGACCGGTGTGTCGTGGCCACCCTCGGACAGGCCCTGGACATCGCCGAACGGTTCGACCCGGGCACGGTCGGGGTGGTGGTCGACACGTACCACCTGTGGTGGGACGACGCCGTCTACCAGCAGATCGATCGCGCCGGTAGCCGGATCGCCGCCTTCCAGGTGGCCGACTGGATCACCCCGCTGCCCGAGGGGGTGCTGCTCGGCCGGGGACTGCCCGGCGACGGCTGCGTCGACCTGCGTCGGTTCCGGCGGGCGGTCGACGCGACCGGCTACCACGGGCCGATCGAGGTGGAGGTCTTCAACGCCGAGGTGTGGGCCCGTCCCGGCCCGGAGATCCTCGCCGCGGCGATCGCGGCCCACCGCGACCACGTGCTCTGACCAGCGGACGCCCCGCCCGCCGCGCCGAACAGCGGACCGCCCCGCCCAGCCACCTGGTCGGGGTCGGGCCGTCGTCCTGAGTGGCTTGACCCACTTCCCGGGGCCCTGGCCGATTCGTCCCCCGCAGCGGGTGCACGATGTGCGCAGGGCACAGGGAGGCGACGGCGATGGTGCGGTGGGGGTGGTTGCGTCAGGCCGCCGTACGGGTGTGGCGGGGCTGGCCACAGATCGTGGAGGGCACGCTCGCCGCCACCGGAGCCTGGGTGGCGGCGAGCGTGCTGGTCAGCCATCCGCAGCCGTTCTTCGCCCCCGCCGCGGCGTTGATCGTCCTCGGTCAGGCCCGGGGGCAGCGCACCCGGCGGGCGGTCGAGGTGGTGCTCGGCGTGGCCGCCGGGGTGCTGGTGGCCGACGTGGTGGTGCAGGCCCTCGGTGCGCGCAGCACGGTGACCGTCTTCACGGTCATCCTGCTGACCATCGTCGGGGCGGTGGCGATCGGCGCGAGCGGGGTCGCCGTGGTGCAGGCCGCCGTCTCCGCCCTGTACCTGGTGGTGATCTCCCCACCGGGGAGTCGCTGATCCCGTTCCGGTTCGTCGACGCGCTGATCGGTGGGGCGGTGGCGCTGGTGGTGAGTCAGCTCGCCGCAGTCCGGCACCCCCTCGCCCCACTGGTGGCCGAGTTCCGTACCACCTTCGCCGACCTGGCGACGGCGCTGCGGGAGGTGGCCGACGCGCTCGACGCGAGCGACCAGAACGCCGCCCGGGCCGCGCTGGAGCGGGCCCGCGGGATGGACGCGGCGGTGGAGCGGCTGCGTACCGGGGTGCTCGCGGCGGGCGAGGCGTTGACCCTGCACCTGCGTCGCGGGCGGCACCTGGGCCGGTTGCGGGCGGTGGACGCCGCGATCGGTCAGTGCGACTACGCGGTACGCAACGTGCGGGTGCTGGCGCGGGCCGGGGTGACCCTGATCCGCCTGACCGACCCGGTCCCCGCCGAACTGGTAAGCGCGGTGCGGCTGCTGGCCGACGCGGTGGACGCCGCCGGGGAGACCATCGCGGCCGACCTCGACGGCCGGCAGGACGTCGCCGACCAACGCTGCGGCCAGGCCGAGCGGGCCGCGCTGGAGGCCGTCGAGGTCGCCGGGCGGCTCTTCGCCCCCGGGCAGACCCTGCAACTGGCGATGATCGTCGGGCAGGTCCGGTCCACCGCGGTCGACCTGCTGCGCAGCGTGGGCGCGGACGACGACGCCGTCATCCTCGCCCGGGTCGACGCGGCGCTCGGCCTGCCCGCGGTCTGACCCGGGTCCGCCGGAGCCCGGTTCCGCTGCCCGGCCGGGCAGCTCCCGGTAAGGGGGCGGGGCCGGGCAGCTCCGGGTAAGGGGCGGAGTCGGTGGCGGGTACTGTCCCGTCGGTGTCGACCGTTCGATCCGAGTGACCGTGAGGGAGCGTGACGTGCGCAACGCCGACGCCCGGCCCACCGCCAAGATCCCCGGGCCTGCGGCCGTGCCCCGCCAGGTGCGCAACGCCCGCAACGCCGTGGCGGCCGTGTTCGCTTTCAACGGCCTGGCCATCGCCACCTGGTTCGCCCGGGTGCCGGCGGTACGCGACGCGTTGTCGCTCAGCGCCGGACGGCTCGGCCTGCTGTTGCTGGCCATGTCGATCGGGTCGATCGTGGCGCTGGCCACTGCCGGCCTGGCCACCCAACGGCTCGGCACGGCCCGTACCGTGGGCGTCGCGGGTCTGCTGATCGCCGGTGGGCTGGCCGGCACCGGGGCAGCCGCCGGACTGACCGGATGGCTGCCTGCGGTCGCCGTCGCCCTGTTCGCCTTCGGGTACGGCTTCGGCACCTGCGAGGTGGCGATCAACGTCGAGGGTGCGGCGGTCGAGCGTCGGCTCGGGCGGACCGTGATGCCCCGGTTCCATGCCGCCTTCAGCCTCGGTACGGTCGTCGGCGCGGGTCTCGGCGCCCTCGCCGCCGGGGCCGGCGTGCCGGTGGCCGCGCACCTGGTGGGCATGGCGGTGGTGGTGGCGGTCGGCATCCTGGTGGCGCTCGGTTCGTTCCTGCCCACGCCCGACACCGCGGAGCCGGACACCGCCGCGGCGCACGGGCGCTCCGATGGCCTGCTGGCCGCCTGGCGGGAGCCCCGGACCCTGCTCATCGGTCTGCTGGTGCTGGCGGCGGCGTTCGCCGAGGGCAGCGCCAGCGACTGGCTGGCGGTCGCCTTCGTCGACGGGTACGGGTTCAGCGAGGCGGCCGGCGCGGCGGTCTTCGCGGTCTTCGTCGTCGGGATGACCGTCGGGCGGACCACCGGGACCGTGGCCATCGACCGCTGGGGGCGGGTGCCGGTGCTGCTGACCTGCACGCTGCTCGCCGTCGTGGGGGCCGCGGTCGCGGTGTTGGGCGGCAACGGCCCGGTGGCCGTCGCCGGGGTCGCCGTCTGGGGGCTCGGCGCGTCGTTGGGCTTCCCGGTCGGGATGAGCGCCGCCGCCGACGACGAGGACCGGGCCCCGGCCCGGGTAAGCGTGGTCGCCGCGATCGGGTACACCGCGTTCCTGGCCGGCCCGCCGCTGCTCGGTCTGCTCGGTGACCAGGTGGGCACCCGGTACGCGTTGCTGGTGGTGCCGGTGCTGCTGCTGCCCACCCTGGCGTTGGTCCCCGCCGTCCGTCCACCGGCCCGTTGACCGGCGTCCAGGTTCCTCCCACCCGGCTCGCAGGCGGCTGGCAGGTGGGCGTGCTGCACTGGGGTGCCGAGCAGAGGAGTCGGAGATGGCCTGGTGGAACCGACGGTCCCGGTCCGACGGGACGATCCCGACGAAACTCGACCGGGAGGCGACCCCGGAGGACCTGGCCGCCCTGGCGGAGTTCGTGACCAGCCGGCAGGGGGTGGAGTTCTACCTGGAGCCGGAGACCACCGCCACCGACACCACGGTGATGGCGATCGCCTTCGACGGGGAGTGGATCCGGCGGCGTACCGGATCTCCGCAGGTGGCGGCGAAGCTCGCGCACCGGCATGCCGTACCGCTGTACGAGGCCGCGCGCACCGGCTACCCGGAGCGGATGCGGGTCTGGAACCGCGCCCACCCCGAGCGCCGCCGCTGAGGCCTACCCGGCGAGCGCCCGGGCGATAGCGAAGCCGAGCCAGGCCGCGCCGAGCCCGACGGTCACGCTGAGGACGATGTTGGCCAACGCCACCGACCGGGCCCCGGTACGGGCCAGCCGCAGCGTCTCGTAACCGCAGGTGGACCAGGTGGTCAACGCGCCGCAGAAGCCGGTGCCGAGCAGCGCGCCGAGGGCCGGGGCGACGGGCACCCCGACCAGCGCGCCGAGCAGGAACGAACCGGCCACGTTGACGGTCAGGGTGCCCAGCGGTAACCGGGTCCGGTGCGCCGACTGCACCGCCCGGTCGACCAGGTACCGCAGCGGTGCACCGACCGCCGCGCCCAGCGCCACGAGCAGCGCGGTCACCACCGGACCGCCCGGCGCTGCAGCAGCCCGGTCACCGGACCGCCCGGCGCTGCAGTAGCCCGGTCACCGGGCCGCCCGGCGGTCCAGCAGCGCGTTCGTCGTGACGTCGCCGAGCCAGACCGCCGCCAGCGCGCCGAGCACGGTGGCCACCAGGTACCCGCCGGCGACCCCGAACGCCCCGGCCTGCGCCGCCCGGTGCACGTCGAGGACGTACGCGGAGAAGCTGGTGAAGCCACCCAACACCCCGACACCCAGGAACGGCCGCAGCAGCGGGTTGGCCCGACACCGCTCGACCAGCACCATCAGCACCCCGATCAGCAGGCAGCCGAGCACGTTGACGCCGAAGGTCGCCCAGGCGAATCCGGTGGCCGCATTCGGTGCCGCCGCCTGCGCGCCGGCCCGGGCCAACGCGCCCAGCACGCCGCCGGCCGCGATCACCGCCAGCAGCACCGCCGTCGGGCCGGGCGGCACCGACCGGTCGTCGGGCTGGCCGAGATCGACGTCCGGGTCGATGCGGGGCTCGGGTGCTCCGGTCACGCGCCACTCCGTCGGATCTCTGGGCACCGGTCCCGGTCAGCCTAGACCCGGTGCGGCCGCGCCCCGTCGGTCGACGGCCCGCCCGGCAGCGGGCGGGCCGCCAGCCCGCCGAGAACGGCACCGAGGATCGCGCTGAGGGTGACCACCCCGCTGACCACCTCCGGGGTCCAGCGCACCTGGTCGGCCAGGGCCAGCCCGAGTAGGTGACCGGACCAGACCAGGCCGGCGAAGACCGCCCCGGCCACCGGCAGCCGCAGCGCGGCGGATCGGCCCCGTACCGCGTCGAGCCGGTGCAGCAGCAGGTCGGCCAGGCCGGCTCCGCAGATCGCGCCGAGGGCCGCGACGGTCTGGACGGTCGGGAACTCGTACATCCCCAACGCGAACACGGCCACTCCGGCGACCACCGCCACCCCGGTGCCGGGCACGGCCCCATGGCGGTGCACCAGCAGGTACGGCACCACCAGCAGCACCGTGGTGACCAGGTACGCGTCCACCCCGAGCACCGCCACCAGCTGTCCGGTGGTCGGACCCAACGGTCGGGTCGGGGCCAGGGTGAGCAGCGCCGACGAGTGGCTGAGCAGGATGGTGGGGGTCATCGCCGCCAAGGTCAGCGCGGCGACCCCGGTCACCGTGCGCAGACCACCCTCGCCCCGGGCCCACCAGGACCGCAGCGGGCTGCTGACCACCAGCAGGGCCGCGCCGTCGAGCAGCAGGTGACTGGGGCTGAAGGAGGCGTCCAGGCCCACCTCCACGCCCAGGGTCTCGTGCCAGGTCAGGTCGGCCAGGGCGGCCAGCCCGAAGGCGACCACGCCGAGCGCGCCGGTCCGGTAGCCCGCCGGCCAGCCGTCGCGCCACCAGCGGGGGGCGACCATCCGACGCCGGTACGCCAGCCAGAACGTCCACGCCGCGGTCGCGGCGAAACCGGCGTACAGCAGGCCGTGCCAGGGCGTGAAGAAGCCCTCGATGGTCTCGATCACGTTGGTGTGCGCCCAGCCGTCGGCCAGCGCGCCGCCCACCAGGCAGGCGGCGAGCAGGACGGTGACCAGGTCCTCGCACCGGGTGGCCGGGGGCGCGGTCGGCCGCCGGATCTCCCGGCCGGACAGTTGCGCGGTCGCCGCCGCGACTCCACCGTGTACCACTCGCGTCTCCCTCCGACCTGACCGGACAGTGCCTGCCCCGACCGGGGGCACTGGGTCATTGTGCCGTTCCTCTGCGTGACGATGGGGGAGCCGCGCGGCAGGGGGTGAACCGGCGACGGCGACGGTCGGCGTACCGTGTCCGGGCGGCGCCGGGTGGTGCCGCGTGGCCCGGCGGCGCCGGGAGGTTCCGGCGGTGCCGGCTGTGCCGGGGAGAGGAGTCGGTCCGGTGTCGCACGATGAGCAGCCCGCACCGGAGTCGGCCGGTGGTGACCCGTCGGCGACGCTCCGGACCGCCGCGCACGACATGTTCGACGCCGACGTGGCCTCGCGGGGGCTCGGCATCGAGTTGGTCGGCGTCGCCGACGGCACGGCGCAGGCCCGGATGCGGGTGACCCCGGCGATGCTCAACGGTCACGCCATCGCCCACGGTGGCTTCGTCTTCCTGCTGGCCGACACGGCCTTCGCGCTTGCCTGCAACAGCCGGGGACCGGTCACCGTCGCCGCCGGTGGGGAGATCACCTTCGTCCGGCCGGCACACGCCGGTGACCTGCTCGTCGCCCGGGCCACCGAGCGCACCCGGTACGGGCGCAGCGGCATCTACGACGTCACGGTCACCCGCGACGACGAGGTGGTCGCGGAGTTCCGGGGTCGCAGCCGGAGCCTGCCTCCGGCCGACTGAGCCGGCCGGTCAGGCGGCTGCCGGCCGAGTCGAGGGCGGTGGGGGGCGGTCGGCCTGCCGGGGGCCGCCGACGGGTCCCGCCGTGCGCCTGCCCTTCGTCGCGTTCGTCGCCGTCGTCAGGGACTCGGCCCGACCGAGTGGCACCACCGGGGCAAGTGGGCGGACCGGATCCGGATGTTCCTCGACCGGGGCACCGGTGCGGGTGACTCCCGGTGCGAGACCCGATCGGCCGGGCGCCCGGTCGTCCCGGCCGTCGGCGAGTGGGTAGCCGTCGCCCCGCCGGTCGCCACCGGCCGGCCGTTCCGCGTCGCAACCGGCGGGTGTCCGGGCCGCCGGTGGCGTGGCGTCCGCCCCGGCGCCGCGCGCTCTGGTCAGTAGAGCGCCGCGCGCCTCGGTCGACAGAGCGTCGCGGGTCTCGGTCAGCACGGTGTCGCGGGTCTCGCGTAGTACGGTGCCGCGGGTCTCGCGTAGTACGGTGCCGCGCGCGCCGGTCAGCACGGCGTCGCGGGTCTTGCGCGGTGCGGCGTCCCGGGTTCCCGGCACCGGCGTGGCGAGGTCCGCTCCGGCCTGGTCCGCGTCGTCGGTGCCGGCCGGCCCGGTCAGCGCCCGGCGGGCGAACTCCGCGCGTACCGACCGGGGCAGCCGTTCGACGGCGACCCGCCGTAGCGCCGGTTCGGCGATCGCGTACCCGCCGGCTCCCGGCCGGCGGACCAGCAGCCCGTGCAGAACCAGCTCCCGCAGCACCGGCGCGCTGCGGCCCGCCGGCCAGTCCAGCAGCCGGTCCACCGTGGCCGCCCGGAAGTCACCGTCGAGGCTCGCACCGGCCATGAACACGGCCCGTTGTCCGCCGTCCAGGAGGTCGAGGCGGGCCTCGGCGGTGCGGCGTACCGACTCGGGCATCGGCAGGTCCGCCGCCGGGTCGAGCCCGTCCTCGGCGACCAGTCGGGCGTACGCGGTGGCGTGCCCCGGGTTGCCGGCGACCAGCGGCAGCAGCCGGTCCACCGGGACCGCTGGCCGACCGGCCCGGACCAGCAGGTGGCGCAGCAACCGTCCGGTCTGCACCGTCGGCAGCGGAGCCAGCACGATCCGGTGCCGGTGCCGGTGCCGGTGCCGCTGACCGGCCGGGCCGGGCAGCACGTCGGCCCAGCGGGGGCGGTTGGTCACCACCACCGCCAGGGGCAGGCTCCGCCAGGTGGCCGAGAGGAACAGGTCCCGCAGGAAGTCGTCGACCCTCGGGTCGGCCCGGTCCAGGTCGTCGACGGCCACCACCACCGGTTGCCGAGCCGCCTGGGCGAGCAGCACCTGCCGGAACGTCGTGGCGCCCTCGCTCGCCGCGGCGGATCCGTCGGGTGCGGTCAGCAGGGCGGTCAACGCCCGTACCGCGCACGGAAGCCGGTGCGCCGGCACCAGGTCGGCCAGGGTGGCGGTCAACCGGGCGGTCACCGCGACCGGTCCGTCGGTCGGGTGGATCGCGGCGAACTCGCGCACCAGGTCCGCAACCGGGGCCAACACCTGCTCGGCGTACGGCGGGCAGTACGCGACGCACCAGCGCGGCGACCCGCCGTCCGGGCCCGGTACGGCCCGCACCAACTCGTGCAGCAGCCGGCTGCGGCCACTGCCGATCGGGCCGATCAGGGACACCCAGCGCGGGCTGCGCTCGCGTGCCGCGCGGACGATCTGGTCGCGGGCGTCGGCCAACTCCCGGCGCCGCCCCACCAGCGGTCCCCGGTGTTTGGCCGGCCCGGTCCGGCCGGGATCCTCGGCCCGCCAGAGCTCGAGGGGTGCGGCCTTGCCGGGCACCGTGACCGGTGGCAGTCGCCGTGCCATGGTCAGCCCGGCGGTGGCCCGGCGGGTCGCCGCACAGAACACGACCGCGCCGGGGGGCGCGTACGCCTGCAGCCGGGCGGCCAGGGTGATCACCGCGCCGCTGGCCGTGCCGTGCCCACCGTCGCGGCTGCCCGGCAGGTCGACGACCGCCTCCCCGGTGGCGACGCCGACCCGGATGCGTACCGCGGTGCCCGTGGCCAGTGGCTTCCGGTCGACGGCCCGCTGGATCTCCAGACCGGCCCGCACCGCCCGGTACGCGTCGAAGCCGTCGGAGTGGCGGGCGCCGAACAGGGCCATCACCGCGTCCCCGACGTACTTCTCGACCACGCCGTCCCAGCGGTGCAGCACCCGGGCGACGGCCTCGAAGTAGGCCTGCTGCAACGACCGGACGTCCTCCGGGTCGAGCCGGTCGACCAGGGCGGTCGATCCGACGATGTCGGCGAAGAGGACGGTGACCGTCCGTCGCTCCTCCGGTATCGGCCAGCTCGGCGTCACCAACCCGGTTCCGGTGACGATCATCGATGTGGGCATCGCAACCACCTTTCCCCCGCGTGGTCCCTGACGGCCCTAGGAGATTCCCATTCCTGGACCGACAGGGGATCGGCAGAACGACGTATGTCGGCCAGGTGTAACCTTTGGTCGTAATGTCGACGCGGGGAGTACCACAAGGGCGATAAGCCCGTAGAGGGCTACGGCGCCCGTTGACTAGGCTGCGTTCCATGGCCAGCGATGTGGACAGCGCACCGCTCGTCGGCCGCGCCCACCAGGTGGCCCTGCTGCGATCCGCACTCCTCGACGACGTCCGTCAGGGGCACACCGCGGCGGTCTTCGTCACCGGGGAGAGCGGGGTCGGCAAGACCCGACTACTACGCGAGGTGGGTGCCCTGCTGCGTGAGCGGGGGGCGCTCGTGCTGACCGGTTCCTGCCTCGACATCGGTGACGCCTCACCGCTGCACCCGTTGCTGCAGGCCCTGCGTCGCCTCGACACCGCCGCCGCGGGCGCGCGGACGTCCTCCTCGGTGCGCGGCATGCTGCAGATGTTTGCTGCTGAGACGCCCACCGACGGTGCCGGCGCGTTGCTGGAGCGGGTCTCCCGGGGGCTGCACCTGATCGCCGAGGGTCGCCCCCTGGTGCTGGTGCTGGACGATCTGCAGTGGGTCGACCGGACCACCCGGCAGTTGCTGCTGTACCTGCTCGCCGGGTTGGGGGATCTGCAGCTGTCGGTGTTGGCGGCGGTGCGGGCGGAGTCGTTGCAGGGTGCGCACCCGTTGCGGCGGGTCCTGACCGAGCTGCGGCGGTTGCGTTCGGTGCGGGTGGTGGACCTGGCGCCGTTGGACCGGGCCGGGACCGAGCAGCTCGCCGCCGCGGTGGTGGGGCCGGCGTTGACCGCCGAGGCGGCCGAGTTGGTCTGGCAGCGCAGTGGCGGCAACCCGTTCGTGGCCGAGGAGTTGGCCCGAGATGTGCGGGATGGGCGGGACGGGCTTTCCGACACATTGCGGGAGATCTTCCTGGCCCGGGTGGATGCGCTGCCCGAGCACGCGCACCAGGTGGTGCACGCGGTCGCGGCCGGGGTGGAGCCGGTGGAGCACTGGCTGTTGGCCCGGGTGGTCCGGCTGCCGGAGGAGGAGCTGATCGAGGCGGTCCGGGCGGCGGTGGCGCACCGGCTGCTGGTCGGGGCCGACGAGGGGTACCGGCTACGGCACCGGCTGGTGGCCGAGGTGCTGGCGCACGAGCTGCTGCCGGCCGAGCGTCGGGTGTTGCACCGGCGCTACGCCGAGGCGCTGACCTCGGCCGAGGCGGAGCTGCACCAGGCGCGGTTGGCCCACCACTGGCGGTTGGCCGGGGAGCCGGCCCGGGCGTTGCCGGCCGCGATGGCCGCCGCCGGTGAGGCGCAGCGCCTGCACGGGTACGCCGAGGCGCATCGGCACTGGTCGGTGGCGTTGCAGCTGGCCGACGGCGCGGACGGGCCCCGGGACGTGGACCGAGCCGTCCTGCTGGAGCACGCGGCCGAGTCGGCGCACCAGTGCGGTGAGCACGCGCGGGCGCTGGCCCTGCTGGAGGAGTTGGGGGCGGTCGGCACCGGTCCGCCGTCGTGCTCGTTGCGGATCCGGCGGGCGCGGTACCTGGCGGCGGCGGGCCGCTCGGCGCCGGCGGAGACCGAGTACCGGCTGGTCCTGGAGGACCCGGACTGCACGCCGGGGGAACGGGCCACCGCCGCGGCGTACCTGGCGGAGCTGCTGGTGCAGATGGGCCGGTACGCCGACGCCGGGCAGCGGGCCCGGGTGGCGTTGCAGCTGTGCGCGGACGTGGCGGGGTCGACCTCGGAGGTGGTCCGGGCCAGTGCGGCGCTGGGGTTCAGCGAGGCGTACCTGGAGGACCCGGATGCCGGCCTGCTGGTGATGCGTGAGGCGTTGACCGTGGCCGAGCGCTCCGGTCGGCCGGACGACGTGGCGTGCGCGTACCTGCATCTGGCGGAGTTCCTGACCGGTCCGCTGAACGTGATCGAGGAGGGTGTGGTGGTGGCCCGCCGGGGTGCCGAGCGGGTCGCCGAGCTGGGGTTGGGGCGCACGTACGAGACCCGGCTGCTGGCCATCGCCACCAACGGGTTGTTCCGGGTGGGGCAGTGGGCCGAGGCGGAGAAGGTCGTCGCGGCGGCGTTGCGCCACCGTCCGTCCGGGGCCGACGCGGTGGAGCTGCTGCTGGCCCGGTGCCGGTTGTCGGTGGGCTACGGCGACATCGAGGCCGCCGACCGGGACCTCGACGCGGTCGCCACCGTCCTGGCCGGTGGCGGGGCACGGCACGTGCTGCCGATGTTGACGCTGCGGGCCGGCCTGGCGATGTGGCAGGGCCGACACGACGTGGCCCGGCAGGCGGTGCAGCGGGGCCTTACCGAGAGCCGCTCGGACGACGTGGTGATCCTCGCCGCGCTGGTGTGGCACGGATTGCGGGCCGAGGCGGAGGCCCACGCCAGCCGTACCGTGGCGGTCGACCGGACGGCGGTGCGGCGGCTGCGGGAGGCGATGGACCGGATCGCCGCGCGCAGCGCCGGCGCGTCCCGGCAGGTGCGTAGCGTGGTGGACAACTTCCTGGCGCTCTGCGCCGCGGAGATCAGCCGTTTCGACGGCGGCAGCGACCCGGAGCTGTGGGCCCGGTCGGCGCTGGCCTGGGACCGGGACAACCACCCGTATCCGGCGGCGTACTCGCGGCTGCGGCAGGCCGAGGCCCTGCTGGCCCGGCGGGCCCGCCCGGCCACCGCCAGCAGGCTGCTGCGCGAGGCACACCAGATCGCACAGAACCTGGGAGCCGTGCCACTGACCTCGGAGATCAGGGACCTGGCCGCCCGGGGCCGGGTGACCCTGGCCGAGCGCGACCCGGGCACGGACCGGCGGTCCGGCGCGGCCGCGTCGCCGGCCGACTCCGGCGGTGACGACCTGGCCGGGCTGACCAGCCGGGAACGCGAGGTGCTCGCCGCGGTCGCGGAGGGGCTGACCAACAAGGAGATCGGTCAGCGGTTGTTCATCAGCGAACGCACCATCGGGGTGCACGTGTCACACATCTTCGACAAGCTCCAGGTACGCACCCGGGTCCAGGCCAGCGCCATCTTCCTGCGCAATCGTCCGGAGTAGTCGCGCCACAACCGGCGGTAATCGTCATCCGGTGTTCGCAATACGTCATTCTACTGATCCCGTCGGTGGGTGCCGCCTGCGAGGCTGTCCAGCGTCGCCGCCGGCACGGGGGTGCCCCGGACACAGTGGAGGAAAAAATGGCCGAACCGGTGTGGGGACCCGTTCACCGGGACATCGTCGACCTGCTTGCCGATCATCCGGCGGACGTGCCGGCGGTGGTCGATCACCTCACGAAGTTGCAGGACCTCCTCGTCCGGCTGCCTCCGCTGGAGGCGAGCTGTCCGTTGGCCGACTTCAACCGGCTGTATCTGGTGATCACCGAAAGCGTGCTGGACGGCCTGTACGACGGGCGCTTCGCCGACCCGGTGTTCCTGTCCCGCCTGGACGTCGAGTTCGCGGCCCGCTACTTCGACGCGTTGCGGCTCTGGACCGAGTCCAGCTCGACCACGCCCCAGGCCTGGGCGTGCCTGTTCGAGCGGATGCGGGGCCCGGACGCCCGACCGTTGCCCTCGGCTGCCGCCGGGGTCAACGCGCACATCAACTTCGACCTGCCCTTCGCCCTGGTCACCACCTTCGACCACCTGGAGTCCGAGCCGGTCGACGGCAGTGACCAGCACCGGGACTATCTGGAGATCAACGCGATCTTCGCCGACCGGATCCCGATGTTGCGCCGGGGCTACCTGGACCGCTGGCAGCTGATCATCGACATGCTCAACGGTGACTTCGACGACTGGTACCAGGGCGAGTTGGTGGAGTACACCCGCGACGTCGCCTGGCGCAACGCGCAGAAGATCTGGCGGTGCCGGCACGATCCGCACGCCCGTGACGGTGAGCGGGCCCGGCTGGACCAGACCGCCGCGTCGTTCGGTCGGCTGCTGCTCTCGCCCCTCGGGGCGCTGTTGCAGTAGTCGGGACGGGGGGTCCCCGCGCCCTGGCACCACGGGGCGCGGGGACATCGACGACGTCCCCGACGGGGGGAAGGTCGGGGGCAGGGGGAAAGGACCGACCACCGGGGGACAGGTGGTCGGTCCAGGGGGCTGGTGGGGCCGGTCGACCCGGGGGGAGTCGGCCGGCCCGCACCGGCTTCGTGCTCACGAACCTCCGGCCCCGCGCAGCCGGCTACCGTGGGTCAGTTGCTGGCCGCGCGTGCCGGGCCGCCGCCTACTGCGACGGCTGCGGCAGCTCACAGTCGACCTTGGGGTTGGCACCGACGTAGTTCAGTGGCCCCGCCACGATGGTCACCAGGATGGTGCCCAACTCGGCACAGTTGGTCTCGTCGTTGCCGCTGTAGTAGCCCCGCTGGCCGGCGGCGATGGCTCCGATGATGAGCCAGATGACGAGGATGATCCCCAAGAACGACGGGCCACGACGCATGGCTGCCTCCCGATTTGCTTGCGCTGATTGAGATGAGCCGGGTTGTACCCAGTCGTGGCGGGCGGCTAACGGTGCCGCGCCCCGCCGGGGACAATTGCCGACAGCGCCTCGGCTCAGGGAAGGATCTGCTCCGCCTCGGTTCGGGCGCCGGCCAGGACCTTGGCCTGTTGCGGCCAGGTGGCCAGGCCCGGAGCACCGCGTAGCCCGGCGGCCCGGACGGTCTCCCGCAGCGCCGCCTCGTCCAACGAGGCAAGCTGCCGGTAGGTGCGGATGCCGGCAGCCTGCAGGGCGGTGGCCAGTTTCGGCCCGATGCCCTGGATCCGGCGGAAGTCGTCGACCGGCTCCGCCTCCTGCTCGGCGGTCGTGGGCACCACCGGGGTGGCGTCGACTCCGGTCTCGCCGGTGGTGGGCGGTGCCGGCCGGGGCTCGACCGGCTCGGCCTCGGCGACCGGCGTCTCCGGCACGCGTGCCCCGGTCACCGGGGTCGGGGCTGCATCCGAGGTCCCGGTCGCCTGCGCGGCGATGTCCGATCCGGGGGCCGCCGGGCCGTCGGTGCCCGCGGGGTCGGTCTCCGGTACGCCGCCGGACGTCGCGGCGGGTGCCGGCGCGTCGACGGACGTCTCCGGTGCCGGCGCGTCGTCGGCGGTGCCGTCCGGGGCCGGTGCCTCGTCGGTGCGCAGGTCGGACGACCGGCGCGGCCGGGGCACCTCGGTGGTCGCGGCAGCGCTGCTGTCGCCCCCGGTCGTTCCCGGCTCGCCGACGACCGGCTCGGTGGCGACCGGCTCGGTGGCGACCGGCTCGGTGGCGACGGGCTCGGTGGCGACGGGCTCGGTGGCGACCGGCTCGCCGACGACCGGCTCGGTGGCGACGGGTTCGGTGGTGACGGGCTCGCCGGCGACGGGTTCGGTGGCGACCGGCTTGTCGGTGGTCGCGGTCGAGGTGGGTTCGGGTGCGGTGGTGGTGGTCCGGTCGGGGGCGGTGTCCGGGGTGACCGCATCGGTGGTCGCGGTGTCCGGCGTGCTCTCGTCCTCGGTCGGCTCCCGGTCGACCACGGCCTTCGGCTGCTCGGTGTCGACGGTGGCCGGCACGGGCACCGGGTCGACCGTGGCGGCCCGGGGCTCGGTGGCGACGGCGGCGACCGGCGGTTCGGTGTCGGCCGGGGTGGTGGCCGGCACCCCACCGAACGAGGTGATGCCGGCGACCGGGTCACCGTCCACGATGGAGTGCTCGGCGGGACGGGTGTCCTGCCGTCCACGCAGGTACCAGCCACCGACCAGCCCGACAGCCAGTGCCAGGATCGCCGTCAGTATGTGCCCGAAAGTCAACGCCACGGGAGAACCGCCCTCACCTTGGTCGAAAGTCGCGAAGAAAACTCGGGGCAGCTTCGCATACCGACGACCCGGGTGACAGCGCGGCTCACCGCGACACGTACCGGTGCGGGGGTCTGTTTCGGCCAGGGTCTCCGACCGGCGACGTACGGTGACCGGACGGGCGGGAAGGCTCAGTCGTCCTCGCCGCGGTAGGTGTAGAAGTCGTCGACGAACTTGCGCCGCAGCGGCGGCACCCGGCTGGTGACCCGGAAGTAGCCGCGCGCGCCGAGCAGCGCCAGCCGGCCGAACACCGGACGGTACAACCGGTCGTCACCGTTGGTGCCGTTGCGGGCCAGTGAGTCGGCGACCCGCGCGAAGCCGTACGGCAGCATCAGGCGCTCGTAGTCGGCCACCGCGTCGAGCAGCGTCTTGCCGCCGGCCGCTGCCTGGGCGAGCTGCCGGCAGAGCAGCGCGGCGTCGCGCAGGGCGGTGTTCGCGCCGACCCCGCGTCCCGGGGTCATGGTGTGGATGGCGTCGCCGAGCAGGGTGACCGAGCTGGCCGGCCACGGTGCCACCGGCTCCGAGGTGGACACCCTGATCGGCATGGCGCTGGCCGGGTCGGCGCGGGCCAGCAGCTCACGCAGATGCGGATGCCAGCCCTGGGTGAGGTCGAGGGCCAGCGCGATCAGCTCCCCGCCCCGCATCCGCATGACGTCGGCGGGGAACCGCCGCGCGGTGCTCCAGATGACGATGTTGAGGTAGTCGCGGGTGGTGTCGTGACGCAGCCCCGGCCAGCGGGCGAGCAGTTCGGCGTCGGCCGGATCGACGTCCGGCTTGAGCCGGCCGGCACCGTCCCACTTGAACTCCATCACGTGCAGCACGCCCATGATCCCGCCGGTGGCGAAGATCAGTGAGATGCCCTGCCGGATCCGCTCGGGCACCAGGCTCCGGGTGTGGTCGGTGAGCGGGATCCGTACCGCGATGTTGACCGTGCCGGCGTCGGAGACGACCGCCTCAGGCAGGTACTGGCGGCGGATCACCGAGTGGGTGCCGTCCGCGCCTACCAGCAGGTCGCCGACCGCGGTGTCGCCGTCGTCGAAGTACGCCGTGACGGTCCCGTTGTCGTGCTGGACGTAGTGGGTGCAGGTCTTGTCGAAGTGGACCACGTCCTCCATGCCGGTGAGCAGGACCTGCCGCAGGGTCATCCGGGCCACCGAGCGTTCGGTCTTCACCGGGTCGGTGTCCGGGCGCAGCGTGAACGAGGCGGTCTCGCGGAGCCGCTCGGTGATCACGTTGAAGTACCGGGGGGACCGCGCGCAGGTGGCGAGGAAGACGTCGAACAGCTCCGGCGGCAGGCACTCCCGCAGCGCCGAGCTGCCGGTGGGGCCGATGCCGATCCGGTAACTGAGCAGGCCGTCGGTGCGGGTGCGGTACCGCTCGTACACCGCTACGTCGATGCCGGCCCGGCGCAGCCCGTGGGCCAGGCACAGCCCCCCGGTGCCGGCGCCGATCACCAGGACCCGGGGTGGCCTGGCCGGCCTCACCGCGTCCACCCCGCTCAGCCGGCAGCGCCGGTCGTGGTCACCGCGTCGCTTGCGTTCCAGGTGTAGAAACACCCGGCGATCGCGTCGCGCGGTGAGCGCCAGGTCGGCAGGTACGGCGAGGTGTGCGCGGACAGCCGCTCGTTGACCTCGCGGAACAGCGGGTGGTTGCGGGCCTCGGCCAGCGCGTCGGGGGCCACGTCGGCGGTCTCCATCAGGTGTACGCACAGGTCGTGCAGGCAGTACAGGGAACGGTGCCGTACCCCGGTCAGGCCGGGTAGGTCGGTCGCGTCGGACTCGTTGAAGATCTGGGCCACCCGCCCCTCCGAACCCGGGATGATCCGGCTGACGATCAGTAGACGACTCATGACAGTCCTTCCTGTCGTTGGCGCCGCCGACCGGATCGCCGGTGCCACGGACACCTGTGCCGTCACTCTGCCCAGCGGCCAGTCACCCGGTCGTCACGGATACCACCGCAACGGTGACGCCGCCGGCCGATCCGCACCGCACCGGTGGTTGCGGGTGTTCAGCGGGGGCGGGGTGCGCGGCGGTCCGCCGGGTTGCCGGGCGGCCGGCCGGTGCCCGCGCGGGTGGCCTGCCGGATCGGCGCGAGGGTCTCGTCGAGCAGCGCGGCCATCGCCGCGGAGGGCTCCAGGTGCAGTTCCCGCAGGAGCAGGTCACGGTAGACGTAGAAGGCGTGCACCGCCTCGAAGGCGTTGCCCTCGGCCAGGTGGATCCGGACCACCAGCCGGTGCGGGGTCTCCCGCAGCGGTTCGGCGGCCATCGCCTCCAGGGCCGCCTCCAGGGCGTCACCGTGCCGGCCGGCGGCCAGGTGGTGCCCGGCGACCTGCTCCAGCATGTGCAGCCGGAGCTGCCGCAGTCGTTCCCGCTCCAGCAGCACCCAGTCGTCGTACCAGCCGGGCAGCAGGTCGTGCCGGCCGGCGGCCAGCGCCCCGGCGGCGATCTGCGCGTCGGCGCCGTCGCGGACCCGGGCGGCGGTGTGCACCAGGTCGTCGACGTCGAGCTGGACCACCGGGTCGAGGCGGACGGTGTCACCGGTGGCCACCAGCGGGCAGCACGGGTCCTGCCGTAACCGCCACAGGGCGGTACGCAGTGAGGAGAGGGCCCGCTCCTCGGGTGCCTCCGGCCAGAGCAGGCCGGCCAGGTTGCTGCGGGTGGCGTCCGGGCGTAGCCCGATCAGGGCGATGACCCGTTGCAGGCCACGCGGCACCACCACCGGCGCGCCGGCACGCAGCAGGCGGAACCCGCCGAGCAGGTGCAGCGACACCGGCTGGTCGCGGACGGACGGGCGCGGATCACGGCTCACGGACGCGGCACCCCCTGCAGCGGAACCGGAGTCCCGACTCTCCTGTGTCCCCGTCGCGGTGTCGCCGACCCCACTGTCGGGGCGACACCGCACCGACGGGTGAGTGGCCGCCGGGCTGGCCGTGACGAACCCTAACAACCGCAGTTACGCTGAGTCAACGTACTGGTCGGACTTGTGACCGGTGCCGTCGACCGGCGTACCCGCTCTGAACAGCGAAGAAGTCTCCCCGCGTCGAAGCGGTGCACAGCTGGGGCAGGGATTGTTCATAGCTTGCGTCAACGCAACGTCACCAGATCGGGTGGCTCCACGGCGGCCGGTGGTGACGCCGCGGTGACGGCGGTCCGCGCATCGTGGCCTGACCGTCCGAGGTGGCCCGCCGGGTCACGCGATCCGTCCGACGTGACCCGCCCGGGTCACGCCCACCGACGTGCCGTGGGGGTGCCGTTCATGGAGCGTTCGCTGATCATCGCGAAGGTGGTCCCGACCGCGGAGGAGCAGGTGGCCGAGATCTTCGCCGAGTCCGACGCGACCGAACTGCCGCGGCTGGCCGGGGTCCGCCGCCGGTCGCTCTACCGCCTGCACGACCTCTACGTCCACCTGCTGGAGACCGAGCTGCCGGGCCACGGGGCGGTGGAGGCGGTCCGGGAACACCCCGAGTTCGCCCGGGTCAGCGCCCGGCTGCGGCCCTACGTCTCGCCGTACCTGTCGACCTGGCGGGCGCCCCGCGACGCGATGGCCCACCGGTTCTACCAGTGGGACGCCCCGGACGCCGGGCGGCAACCGTGACCGCCACCGCGCCCCACGACGGGCAGCTCTGGTCCCGCTGCGCCGGCTGCGCCAGCCTGCTGTACCGCAAACGGCTGCTGCGCAATCTCGACGTCTGTCCCGAGTGCGGGGTGCCGGCCCGGCTCGGTGCCCCGGAACGGCTGCGGCAGCTGGTCGACCCGGCCACCTTCGTGGCGTTGCCGGAGCGTACCCCCGACGTGGACCCGATCGACTTCGTCGACGTGCTGCCGTACCCGCACCGGGTAAGCGCGGCCCGCGCCGCCACCGGGTTGGCCGAGGCGGTGCTGGTCGGCACCGCCGCGGTCGGCGGGCACCGGGTCGCGCTGGCGGTGATGGACTTCCGGTTCCTCGGCGGCAGTCTCGGCTGCGCGGTGGGTGAGCTGATCACCCGGACCGCCGAGCGGGCGCTGGCCGAGCGGATCCCGCTGGTGCTGGTCACCGCCAGCGGTGGGGCGCGGATGCAGGAGGGCGCGCTGTCGCTGATGCAGATGGCCACGGTCAGCCAGGCGGTGGCCGCGCTGCGGGAGGCCGGCGTGCTGACCGTCAGCGTGCTCACCGATCCGACGTACGGCGGGGTGGCGGCGTCGTTCGCCACCAACACCGACCTGGTGCTTGCCGAGTCCGGGGCGCGGATGGGCTTCGCCGGTCCCCGGGTCATCCGGCAGGTCACCGGCCGGGGGTTGCCCGAGGGGTTCCAGACCGCCGACTTCCTGCTGCGCCACGGTCAGGTCGACATGGTGGTGCCCCGGCGGGCCCTGCGGGGCCGGCTGACGGCGCTGCTCGCCGCGACCGTCCGACCCACCGGCCCCCGGACCGGCGGACCCGGGGCCCCGACGGTCTCCGCCGCACCACCGACCGGGTCCGCGCCGGTGCCGGCCCCCGCCGGCGGCGCGCGGTCGG
Organism: Micromonospora sp. WMMA1923; assembly: GCF_049179195.1. Classification (NCBI taxonomy): domain Bacteria; kingdom Bacillati; phylum Actinomycetota; class Actinomycetes; order Micromonosporales; family Micromonosporaceae; genus Micromonospora; species Micromonospora sp. WMMA1923. Next base: position 2,617,501 of record NZ_JBMHLZ010000001.1, on the reverse strand, counting down.
CCCCGTCCGGTGACGCCTGGGAGACGGTACGCACCGCCCGGCATCCGGGCCGGCCGACCACCCTGGACTACCTGGACAGTGTCTTCGACGGCTTCGTCGAGCTGCACGGCGACCGGCTGGGCGGGGACTGCCCGGCGGTGGTCGGCGGCCTGGCCCGGCTGGACGACCGGCACCTGATGGTGATCGGTCACCAGAAGGGGCACACCACCGCCGAGTTGGTGGCCCGCAACTTCGGCATGGCCAGTCCGGCCGGGCACCGCAAGGCGTTGCGGCTGATGCGGCTCGCCGCCCGGCTGGGTCTGCCGGTGGTCACCCTCGTCGACACCCCCGGCGCCGATCCCGGGGTCGCCGCCGAGGAGCACGGTCAGGCAGCCGCGATCGCCGAGAACATCCTGACCATGAGCTGCCTGCCCGTCCCGGTGGTCGCGGTGATCACGGGGGAGGGCGGCAGCGGTGGCGCGCTGGCGTTCGCGGTGGCCGACCGGGTGCTGATGCTGCAGCACGCGGTCTACTCGGTGATCAGCCCGGAGGGCTGCGCGGCGATCCTCTGGCCGGACCGGTCGGCGGCCCCGCAGGCGGCCCGCGCGTTGCGGCTCACCGCCGGGGACCTGTGCCGGCTGGGCATCGTCGACGACGTGGTGCCCGAACCGACGCCGGCGGCCCACCAGGATCCGGCCGCCGCCGCGCAGGCGCTGCGCGGGATGCTGCTGGCGAACCTGCTGCCGCTGCTGGAGGTGGCACCCACGACGTTGGTACGCAGTCGCCGGGCCCGGTTCCGCCGGTTCGGTGCGGCCCGCAGCACGTCCTCGGGGACCTCGCGGTGAGCGCCCCGGCCGACGACGCCGTCCTGGCCGAGCTGCGTCGGCAGGTCCGATACCTGGTCGCCGAACTGGCCGGCCCGGTCCGCCGGGTGCGGGTACGCAGCGGACAGACCACCCTGGAGGTGGAGTGGCACGGTACGGGCCAGCCGGTGCCGGCACCCCGTACCGAGCCGGCCGTGGCCCCGACCGAGGAGCCACCCGACGGCCCCTCGACCGCCGTGACACCCGCGGCGGGGCAGGCGGTGGCTGCGGTGGTGGTCCGGGCGCCGGTGGTGGGGACCTTCTACCGCTGCCCGGAGCCGGGTGCCGCCCCTTTCGTCGCCGTCGGTGACCTGGTCCGCGCCGGCCAGGTGGTCGGCATCGTCGAGGCGATGAAGCTGATGAACGAGGTGGTCACCGACACCGCCGGCCGGGTGGTCGAGCTGGTCGCCGCCGACGGCCAACCCGTCGAGTACGACCAGCCGCTGGTCGCCGTGGCGCCGGCGTGAGGGCCCCGGGTGCGGCGATGTTCGACAAGGTGCTGATCGCCAACCGGGGCGAGATCGCGCTGCGGGTGCTGCGGGCCTGCCGGGAACTGGGCATCCAGACGGTGGTGGTGCACTCCACGGTGGACGCCGACTCGGCGGCGGTACGACTGGCCGACGAGACGGTCCAGATCGGGCCGGCCGCGAGCCGACGCAGCTACCTCAACGCGGCGGCGATCGTCGAGGCGGCCCGGCAGACCGGTGCCCAGGCGGTGCACCCCGGCTACGGTTTCCTCTCCGAGGACGCCGACTTCGCCGAGATCTGCGCGGACAACGGGCTGGTCTTCGTCGGTCCGCCGCCGCACGTGATGGCCGCGTTGGCCGACAAGTCCACCGCGCGGGCGCTGATGCAGCGGGCCGGCCTGCCCCTGCCGCAGGGCAGCGTGCAGACCATCTCGACGCTGGCCCACGCGCTGGAGGTGGCCGACGCCATCGGGTACCCGGTGATCGTCAAGGCGGCGGCCGGTGGCGGTGGCCGGGGCATGACCGTGGTCGGCTCGGCCGCCGAACTGCCCCGGGCGTACGCCCGCACCCGGGCCGCGGCGCAGGTCGCCTTCGGCGACGACCGGGTCTACCTGGAGCGGTACCTGACCGACGCCCGGCACGTCGAGGTGCAGGTGCTCTGCGACGGCCACGGCAACGGCGTGCACCTGGGCACCCGGGACTGCTCGGTGCAGCGCCGGCACCAGAAGCTGGTCGAGGAGGCTCCCGCGCCCGGCCTGGCCGAGTCGACCCTGCAGACCCTCGCCGAGCTGGCGTTGCGCGGGGTGCTGGACGTCGGTTTCACCGGTGCCGGCACGGTGGAGTTCCTGGTCGACGCGGCCGACGGCATCCACTTCCTGGAGATCAACTCCCGGATCCAGGTCGAGCATCCGGTCACCGAGATGGTCACCGGCATCGACGTCGTACACGAACAGTTGTCCATCGCCACCGGGGCGCCGTTGCGGTGCCGTCAGTCCGACGTCCGCCTGACCGGGGTGGCGGTGGAGTGCCGGGTCAACGTGGAGGACCCGGAGCGTGACTTCGCGCCCACCCCCGGGCGGCTGGACCGGTTCCAGCCACCCGGGGGGCCGTTCACCCGGGTCGACACCCACGGTCGGGTCGGCTACCGGGTCGGCCCGGACTACGACTCCCTCCTGGCCAAGGTGGTGGTCTGGGCCCCGGACCGCCAGTTGGCGCTCGACCGGCTGGACCGGGCGCTTGCCGAGTTCGACATCGCCGGACCGGGGGTGCGGACCACCATCCCGTTCGTCCGCCGGGTCCTGACCGATCAGGCGTTCCGGGCCGGCCGGCACACCACCGGCCTGGTCGACCGGCTGCTGGCCGCCGACGCCACCGGTGCTGTCGCGCCGCCGTCGCCGGCCCGCCCGGTCGACCCCGGCCCAACCGTGCCCACCCCCGCCGCTGCCGTCCCGGCAGCACCCACCGACTGAGAGGAGAGCCCGATGACCGTCACCCGTGGCCACCCGCTGACCGCCGAGATCACCGACATCCTGGTGACCCACTGCGGCCTGGACCCCGACGCCGCCGCCCGGGCGCCGGCGGCCTCGCTGGAGGAGCTGGGCATGGACTCGCTGGCCCTGCTGGAACTCACCGCCGTGGTCGCCGACCGGTACCAGGCCCGGATCCCCGAGCAGGCCGCCCAGCTGAGCATTCCCGCCATCGCCGACCTGGTCGCCGAGGCCGGTGCGCCGCCGGCCGACCCGCCCGGGCACACCGAGAACAGCATCGTCATCGCCGCCCCGCTGAGCCTGGTCTGGGAGCTGACCAACGACGTGGCGAACTGGCCGGACCTGTTCACCGAGTACGCCTCGGTGCAGATCCTCGAACGCGACGGCCGTACCGTGCGGTTCCGGTTGACCATGCACCCGGACGCCGACGGCACGGTGTGGAGCTGGGTGAGCGAACGCACCGTCGACTGGGAGAAGCGCGAGGTACGCGCGCACCGGGTGGAGACCGGTCCGTTCGAGTACATGCGCATCCACTGGTGCTACGACAGCGAACCCGACGGCACCCGGATGACCTGGGTGCAGGACTTCGCGATGCGCCCGCAGGCGCCACTGTCCAACGCCGGCATGACCGAGCGGATCAACACCAACAGCCGCGTCCAGTTGGCGGTCATCAAGGACCGGATCGAACAGGTGGCCCGGCAGCGGGCCGCCGCGACGGGAGTCGACGATGAGTGAGCCCACCGCCCGTACGGTCGCCCTGGCCGACGTACCGGCCGACCGCCGCCGCGGCGGCGCGATCCGGGTGCTGCTCGGTCCCCGTACCGTCGGCAGCACCTCGGGTTTCCTCGGCGTGGCCAGCCTCGAACCGGGGGAGCGGATCGCCGAGCACTACCACCCCTACAGCGAGGAGTTCCTCTACGTCGCCGCGGGCCGGATCACCGTGGACCTCGACGACCGGCCGACGCCGCTGCACGCCGGCGAGGGGCTGTACGTGCCGGTGAACGTCCGGCACCGGCTGCGCAACACCGGCGACATCCCGGCCGAGGTGGTGTTCCACCTCGGACCGTTGGCACCCCGCCCCGAACTGGGGCACGTCGACACCGAGGTCGCCACCCAGCGGAGCCCGTCGTGACCGGGCGCCGGGCGGTGGTGACCGGGATCGGCGTGGTCGCACCGGGCGGCGTCACCCGGGACCGGTTCTGGAAGACGATCACCGAGGGGCGCACCGCCACCCGGCGGATCAGCTTCTTCGACCCGTCGCCGTTCCGGTCCCAGATCGCCGCCGAGTGCGACTTCGACCCGGACGCCGCCGGGATCACCCTCGCCGAACGCCAACGCGCCGACCGGTACGTCCAGTTCGCCCTGGCCTGCTCCGCCGAGGCGCTGGCCGACAGCGGGCTGGACCTCACCGACGCCGAGCGGGCCGCCACCGCGGTGGTGCTGGGCAGCGCGGTCGGCGGCACCATGGCCCTGGAACAGGAGTACGTCACGGTAAGCGACTCCGGCCGGCGCTGGCTGGTCGACCACCGTCTCGGCGGGCCGTACCTCTACCAGGCGCTGGTGCCCAGCAGCCTGGCCGCCGACGTGGCCTGCCGGCACGACCTGCACGGCCCCGCCCAGGTGGTCTCCACCGGCTGCACCTCCGGCATCGACGCCATCGGCTACGCCCACCAGCTGATCGTCGACGGCGAGGCGGAGATCGCCCTGGCCGGGGCGGCCGACTCGCCGATCTCCCCGGTCACCGTCGCCTCCTTCGACGCGATCAGGGCGACCAGCCCGGACAACGACGACCCGGCCCACGCCTCCCGGCCGTTCGACGCCGACCGGCACGGGTTCGTCCTGGCCGAGGGGGCGGCGGTGCTGGTGCTGGAGGAGGCCGGGCACGCCCGGCGGCGCGGCGCGCACGTCTACTGCGAGGTCGCCGGCTACGCCAACCGCAGCAACGGCTACCACATGACCGGTCTGCGCCCGGACGGTCTGGAGATGGGCCTGGCCATCGCCGACGCCATGCGTCAGGCCCGGCTCGCCCCGGAGCAGGTCTCCTACATCAGCGCCCACGGCTCCGGCACCCGGCAGAACGACAGGCACGAGACGGCCGCGTTCAAACGGGCCCTGGGCGAGGCGGTGTACCGGATCCCGGTCAGCTCGATCAAGTCGATGGTCGGGCACTCGCTCGGCGCGATCGGCTCGATCGAGATGGCCGCCTGCGCGCTGGCCATCGAGTACGGGGTGGTGCCCCCGACGGCCAACTGGACCACCCGGGACCCGGAGTGCGACCTGGACTACGTGCCGAACGAGGGCCGGGAGGTGCCGGTGGACGTGGCACTCTCGGTCGGCAGCGGCTTCGGTGGCTTCCAGTCCGCGATGGTGTTCCAGCGGGTGGGCGCGGCGTGACCGCCCGGGCCGTGGTCACCGGCATCGGGGTGGTCGCCCCGAGCGGCATCGGGGCGGCCGCGCACTGGCGTACGGTGTGTGACGGCACCCGGCGCACCGGCCCGGTCACCCTCTTCGACGCCGCCGGCTACCCCACCCGGGTCGCCGGTGAGGTCGCCGGTTTCGACGCCGGCGGGTACGCCGACACCCGGCAACTGGTGCAGACCGACCGCTGGACCCACCTGGGCTTCGCGGCCACCCGGCTGGCCCTGGCCGACGCCGGTCTGCCCGAGCGCGCCCCCGACCCGTACGGCTACGGGATCACCCTGGCCAGTTCCTCCGGCGGCAACCTGTTCGGCCAACGGGAGCTGCAACGCCTCTGGGGTGGTGCCGCGCGCACCGTCGGGGCGTACCAGTCGATCGCCTGGTTCTACGCGGCGAGTGTCGGGCAACTCTCCATCCACCACCAGTTCAAGGGCCCGTGCGGGGTGCTGGTCGCCGAGTCCGCCGGTGGGCTGGACAGCCTGGCCCACGCCGCGCGTACCGTGCGCCGGGGCACCCCGGTGGTGATCGCCGGAGCCACCGAGTGTCCACTGAGCCCGTACGCGCTCGCCTGTCAGCTGGCCTCCGGGCTGCTCAGCGAGGTGACCGAGCCGAACGACGCGTACCTGCCGTTCGACGCCGCCGCCAGCGGCTACGTCCCGGCCGAGGGGGGAGCGGTCTTCGTGGTGGAGGACCTCGGGCACGCCCTGGCCCGGGGCGCCCGGGTGTACGGCGAGATCACCGGCTGGGCGGCCACCCACGACGCCCGCCACACCGACGCCGGTGACCCCGGGGCGGTCGACCCGACCTGGTACGCGCACGCCCTACGGCAGGCGCTGCAGCGGGCCGGGTCCACCCCGGACGAGGTGGACGTGGTGCTGCCCGACGCGGTGGGGGTGCCCCGGTACGACCGGGCCGAGGCCGACGCGCTGCGGGCCGTCTTCGGCGACCGGCCCGTGCCGGTGAGCACCGCGAAGCCGTTGACCGGCCGGGCCCACCAGGGTGGTTCGGCGCTGGACGTGGCGACCGCACTGCTCGCCTTCCGGCACGACACCCTGCCCGCCTCGGCCGGGCCGCGGCAGCCCGCCGCCGGCTGCGAGCTGGACTTCCTGCGCGAGCCGCGTCGGCCGCGTACCCGGGTGGCGCTGCTCGGCGCGCGGGGATTCGACGGATTCAACAGCGCGTTGGTGTTGCGTGGCGCACCAGCACCACGACAGGAGGAAGCATGACCGAACACCGAGCCCGAGTGGTCTTCCTGGTCCGGGTGCCCGAGGCCCGCACCGCGGACTTCCTGCGGGCCTACGAGCAGGTGCGGCACCTGGTCGCCGCGGGCGTCCCCGGCCACCTGGTCGACCAGGTCTGCCGTTCGGCCACCGACCCGGAGCAGTGGCTGATCACCAGCGAGTGGGCCGCCCTGAGCGACTTCGAGGCGTGGGAACGCAGCCCGGAGCACCGGGACCTGGTCCGGCCGATGCGGGACTGTTTCACCGACGCCCGCTCCCTGCGCTTCCACATCCACGCCCAGACCCCGGTCCCGGTCCCGCGCACGCCGGTGTCCTTCGGTACGACGGATTGAACCAGCCGCCTCCGGTCCCGTAGTAGGAGCGTGACCAGCTACGACGAGTTCCTGACCGGCCTGCACGGGGACCGGCAGGCCGACCTTGCCGCCGGTGGCGACGGTAGCAGCCTCATTCCCACGATCACCCCCTCGCGGGATACGCTGCGGCAGTGGGCCAGCCGGCGAAAGATCGACTGGAGCCTGTACCGTCCCGACCTGAAGGTCAAGCAGGGGCGGTTCACCAACGCGCACCTACGGGAGTTCGAGCGCGAGCACCGCCTTCTCCCCGAGGGCCTCGCCTTCCGACGGGAGGGCCCCAACGCCGCCATCGTCGGGGTGCGGATGAATCTCCCGGCCAGTGCGGAACTCACCCCGATGGGTCTCGCCGCCTACGTCAACTCGCACGGAGGGTCCACCGCCGCCCTTGGGCAGTACGTCACCGAGGAGGAGCTGAGATGGTACGAGCGGCGTCGCCGCCTGCCCGCCGGAACGTACTCACTGATCCACGGCCCCGACGGCACGGTGTCGGACATCCGGCGGACAGACCACCTCCGCGCCGAGGCCGCCCAGCTCACCCACGCGCCCGGCGGGCCGGTCGGCGCCGCCCCGCCGGGGCTGCCGCCCGTGGCCCCGACCCACTGGTCGATCCCCGGATCCGGGCACACTCCCGCGGGCCCACCCGGCGGTGGCCTTCAACGGTGACGCGGTGGGCACGACCCGCTGCCGTTGACCGAGGGTGTGCGTCACACGACGGAGCATGACCGGGGGTCTGTCAAGATCCAGCTTGGACGGCCATAATGTGCGCCATGGTTACCTGGGAATACGCCCTACTGGTCCGCCGCTACCAGGGGCAGGGCCGCAGCTTCAGTGTCTCGTTCATCTGGTACGGCCCGGACGGGTCCCGACTGGACATCACCGCGTACGGCGACACCGCCATCGCGCACCTCAACCGGGCCGGCCGGGAGGGCTGGGAGCTGGTCTCGGCCGCCGAGGACGTCAACAACGTGCAGGGCAGCACCGAGGTGCACCGTTACCACCTCAAACGCCCGCTCGACTGAGCGGCCCCATACCACTCTCCAACGCCCGCTCGACTGAGCGGTGGCGTGCCCCGGGGCCGGCAGCGCTCGTGCCTGCCGGCCCCGGGGCGGCGTCGCCTCAGGACAGCTCGACCGAGGGGTAGAGCGGGAAGGCGGCGAGCAGCTCGCCGGCCCGCTGACTGACCTTCTCGGCCACGGCGTCGTCAAGGACGTACTTGGCCTTGGAGGCGGTGCCGTCGGCGCCCGCGCCCGGGGTGGTCTGGCCGAGCACGGTGTGGATCAGCTCGGCGGTCTCGTCCATCTGCGCCGTGCCCAGCCCCCGGGTGGTCAGCGCCGGGGTGCCGATCCGGATGCCGGAGGTGTACCACGCGCCGTTGGGGTCCTGCGGCACCGCGTTGCGGTTGGTGACGATCCCCGAGTCCAGCAGCGCCTGCTCGGCCTGCCGGCCGGTCAGCCCGTACGAGGTGACGTCGATGAGCACCAGGTGGTTGTCGGTGCCACCGGTGACCAGCTTCGCGCCCCGGCGCAGCAGCCCGTCGGCCAGCGCCTGGGCGTTGTTTACGATCCGCTGGGCGTAGTCGGCGAAGTCGGGGCGGCGGGCCTCGGCCAGCGCGACCGCCTTGGCGGCCATCACGTGCGGCAGCGGACCGCCGAGCACCATCGGGCAGCCCCGGTCGACCTGGTCGGCCAGCTCCGGGCCGCAGAGCACCATGCCGCCGCGCGGGCCACGCAGCGACTTGTGGGTGGTGGTGGTGACGATGTGCGCGTGCGGCACCGGGTCGAAGTCGCCGGTGAAGACCTTCCCGGCGACCAGGCCGGCGAAGTGGGCCATGTCCACCATGAAGGTCGCGCCCACCGAGTCGGCGATCTCCCGCAGGATCCGGAAGTTGACCTTCCGCGGGTACGCGGAGTAGCCGCCGACCAGGATCAACGGCTTGAACTCCCGGGCGGTCTCGGCGACCTTGTCGTAGTCGATCAGCCCGGTGGCCGGGTCGGTGCCGTAGCTGCGCTGGTCGAACATCTTGCCGGAGATGTTGGGCCGGAACCCGTGGGTCAGGTGCCCGCCGGCGTCCAGCGACATGCCCAGCATCCGCTGGTTGCCCAGCTCCCGACGCAGCGCGTACCAGTCCTGCTCGGTCAGGTCGTTGACGTGCCTGGCCTGCGCCCGGCGCAGCGCCGGGGCCTCCACCCGGTCGGCCAGCACCGCCCAGAACGCCACCAGGTTGGCGTCGATGCCCGAGTGCGGCTGCACGTAGGCGTGCGCCGCCCCGAACAGTTCGCGGGCGTGCTCGGCGGCGAGCGCCTCGACGGTGTCGACGTTCTGGCACCCGGCGTAGAACCGGCGGCCGACGGTGCCCTCGGCGTACTTGTCGCTGAACCAGTTGCCCATGGCCAGCAGGGTGGCCGGGGAGGCGTAGTTCTCGCTGGCGATCAGCTTGAGCGACTCCCGCTGGTCGGTGAGCTCCGCCCCGATCGCCGCGGCGACCCGGGGCTCGACGGAGCGGACCACCTCAAGGGCACTGCGGAAGGCGGTGGACTCGGCGCTCGACGACGACATGCGACCTCCTGGTGATGGTGAAGAAGGCCCAGGCGCTCGGCGTACGTCCGTGTGACGGGACCGCTCCCCGATGGTTCTCCATCTTCACGCGCCAGTCACGGTCCACCGGTCATCCTACCGGTTCCCGACCCCGACGTCCGGGCGCGGGCTCGCGGCAGGTCGGGTCGTTGCCTAGGATCGTCGCCATGGCCGGGGAGGAGGGCGGGCGGTTGCTCGCCATCAGCGACCTGCACGTCGGGCACCCGGAGAACCGGGCGGTGGTCGAGGGGCTGCGCCCCGAGACACCTGATGACTGGCTGCTGGTCGCCGGGGACGTCGCCGACACCCTGGCCGACGTGGAGTGGGTGCTCGGGCTGCTCGTCGAGCGGTTCGCGAAGGTGGTCTGGGCGCCGGGCAACCACGAGCTCTGGACGCCGCCTACCGACCCGGTCACCCTGCGCGGCGTGGCACGCTACCAGCGGCTGGTCGAGCTGTGTCGGGGGTTGGGCGTGGTCAGCCCGGAGGACGAGTATCCGGTCTGGACCGGTGCCGGCGGCCCGGCGCTGGTGGCCCCGCTCTTCCTGCTCTACGACTACACCTGGTTGCCGGAGGGGTTCGACACCCCCGAGACGGCGCTGGCCGAGGCGTACCGGACGGGGGTGGTCTGCACCGACGAGTTCCTGCTCCACCCGGACCCGTACCCGAGCCGGTCGGCCTGGAGCGCGGCCCGGGTGGCCCAGACCGCGCGACGACTGGCCGAGCGCGACCCGGCGCTACCCACCGTCCTGGTCAACCACTATCCGCTGGTCCGGGAGCCGACCCGGGTGCTGTACTACCCGGTCTTCGCCCAGTGGTGTGGCACCGAGGCCACCGCCGACTGGCACCTGCGCTTCGACGCCACCGTGGTCGTCTACGGTCACCTGCACATCCCGCGGACCACCTGGCACGACGGGGTGCGCTTCGAGGAGGTCTCGGTCGGCTACCCCCGGGAGTGGCGCAAGCGGGCCACCCCGCCGGGGCAGCTGCGCCGCATCCTGCCCGCCCCACCACCCTGACCCGCCCCTGGCTCAGACCGCAGCCAGGGTGGGTGGGATCTCGTCGAGCAGCTCCCGGGCCAGGAACCCGATCCGCCCGTACCGGGGGACCAGGCGTTGGCCACTGACGGCGTGCGCGTACGCGGCCCAGCAGGCGGCCTGGTCCGGCTGCGCGCCCCGGGAGAGCAGCCCGGCCAGCAGCCCGGCCCGGACGTCACCGCTGCCGGAGGTGCCCAGTCCGGCATCGCCGCTCTCCTCCCGCCAGCCGCGTCCGTCCGGGGTGGCGATGTGGCCGTACAGCGAGACCACCGCGTCGTAGCGCCGGGCCAGCTCGGCCGCGTCGGCGTCCAGATCGTCGCCGGGCTCCCGGTCGAGCAGGTGCCGGGCCTCGGTCAGGTTGGGGGTGAGCACCGCCGGACGGCCCGAGCCGACCAGCAGGTCCGGACTGTGGCTCAGGGCCCCCAGCGCGTACGCGTCGAGCACCAGGGCGGTCTGCCGGTCGGCCGCGTCGAGCACCAGGCGCAGCAGCTCACGGGTCTGGTCGATGTCGGTGAGTCCCGGCCCGACGGCCACCACGTCGGCGGCGGCCACCAGCTCGCCGAGCTGCTGGCTGGCCCGCCCGGCGACCTCACCGTCGGCGGTCTCCGGCAGCCCCACCACCATCGCCTCGGGCACCTGGATGCTCAACGCCGCCGCGGTGGACTCGGCCGCGGCCAGTTGCAGCACCCCGGCCCCGGCCCGCAGCGCGGCCACCCCGGCCAACAGCACCGCGCCCGGGGTGAAGCGGGCCCCACCCACCACCAGGACGGTGCCCCGGGCCTGCTTGCCGCCGGAGGGCACCGGCAGCGCCCACTCCCGCAGCAGCCCGGCGGTGATCACCCTGGTCTCAGACCGGCTCGGCATGGACCTCGTCCTCCCTGGTCGGTTCCGCACCCTGCTGGCGCAGGTGCCCGATGTCGTTGAAGCTGTCCGGGGTCAACCGCCCCGCGGCGTCGGCGGACCAGCCGGTGACCGAGCAGTTGGCGATCACGTGTCGTCGGGTCAACGCCATCAGCTCCGCCTCGGTCAACTCCTCCACCAGATAACGGAGCAGGAAGACCAACGCGTCGTGGCCGAAGAGCAGCACCCGCTGCCCGGCGTGGTCGCGGCGCAGGTCACCGAGGAGGGCCCGCAGCCGCAGCGCCACGTCCGTCCAGGACTCGCCGCCCGGCGGCCGGTAGTAGAACTTGCCCAGCCGGTCCCGCCGGGCCGCCTCGGTGCCGAAGCGCTGCCGTACCCCGTGCGCGGTCAGCCCGTCCAGCACGCCCAGGTCCCGGTCGCGCAGCCGCTCGTCGCGGCGGAGCGGGATGTCGGTGCCGGTCAGCGCCAGCTCGGCGGTGCGCACCGCCCGCAGGTACGGCGAGACCACGGCCAGGTCCGGGCGCTGCCGCTGGGGAAGCCCGGCCAACCACCGCCCGGTTGCCCGGGCCTGCTCCTCGCCGGTGGCCGACAGCGGCACCTCGGCGTCGGAGTGGGTCAGCTCGATCTCCTCGGCGCCCGCCGTCTCGGCCGTGGTGGCCGCGACGTTCGCTGTGCTCTCGCCGTGCCGGACGATCCAGAGCGTCGACAGTTCCGCCATGCCGTCCCCGGTACCCGCCGGGCCGGGCCGGTAACCCGCCGTCCGGGCCATCCCGCCGGCCCCGCCCAGGTCATCCCGCCCGCCGCCGTCCGGGCCATCCCGCCGGGCCGGGTCGCCGGACCGGGGCCGTCGACCGAGGGTGACCGGCGACGCTCCGGTGTGGACACCGGTGTTCCGCTACTCTGACCGGGCCCCGCAGACAACCGAGGAGCGCTCGTGTCCCAGCCCGACGGCGTCGACAGCCGCACCGCAGGCGGGGCGCACCGCCTGGACCCCGAGGTGGCGCACAACGCCCGGGTGTGGAACTACTGGCTGGGCGGCAAGGACAACTTCGCGTCCGACCGGGCCGTCGGTGACCACATCCGCACGGTGTTCCCGGTCATCGGCGACGTCGCCCGGGCCGACCGGCGGTTCCTCGCCCGGGTGGTCCGGTTCCTCGCCGCCGAGCGGGGCGTCCGGCAGTTCCTCGACATCGGCACCGGCCTGCCCACCGCCGACAACACCCACCAACTCGCCCAGCGGATCGCGCCGGAGTCCCGGGTCGTCTACGTGGACAACGACCCGATGGTGCTGGTGCACGCCCGGGCCCTGCTGACCAGCTCCGCCGAGGGCGCCACCGACTACCTCGACGCCGACGTGCACCGCCCCGAGCAGATCCTCGCCGCCGCCGCCCGGACCCTGGACCTCGACCGGCCGGTGGCGGTGATGCTGCTGGGCATCCTCAACTTCGTCGCCGACACCGACCAGGCCACGGCGATCGTGCGCCGGCTGATGGACGCGCTGCCGGCCGGTAGTTTCCTGGCTTTGACCCATCCCACCGTCGAGTTGGGCGGCGAGGCGAACGTGGCGGCGATGGCGTTCTGGAACGAGCACGCCGCCCCGCCGATCCGGGCCCGTACCGGCGCCGAGATCGCCGGCTTCTTCGCCGGACTGGACTGGGTCGAGCCGGGTCTGGTCTCCTGCGCCCGGTGGCGACCGGTCGAGGGCGACGACACCAGCGTCCCGCAGTACGGCGGGGTGGCCCGCAAGCCCTGACCCCGGCTCACGTCCAGGGGCTCAGCGTGCCGTCGAACTCCTCGAAGACCAGCCAGGTACGCGTGGACAGCACCCCGGCGATGCCCTGGATCCGGCCCAGCACCACGTCGCGCAGGGCGGCGTTGTCCGGGGCCCGGACCAGCGCCAGCACGTCGTGGTCGCCGCCGAGCAGCGCGGCGTGTTCGATGTAGCGCACCTGCGCCAACTCCGCCGACACCTCCCGCCAGGTGTTCTGCTCGATGGTCAGCGCCACGTACGCCGAGGTGCCCAGCCCGGCCTGCTCCGGGGCGACCTGCGCCCGGAAGCCGGTGATCACCTGGTCGCGCAGCAGTCGCTCCAGCCGGGCGTACGCGTTGGTGCGCGAGACGTGTACCCGCTCGGCCAGGGTCCGCACCGACAGCCGGCCGTCGCGGGCCAGCTCGGCGACGATCCGCCGGTCCACCTCGTCCAGCGGCCCGGCCGAACGTCCCGCCTCGCCGGGCACGGCAGCCATATCGGTGGTCTCCTGGCCCATCAGAGCCTCCTTCCGGTGCCATTCGTCCCGCCTTCCCGGCGGATGTTGAGTCAATCATCCAACAGCTGGACCATAGGCCCACCACACGTCCAGGAGGTCCCCGCCGTGACGACCACACCCCAGGCGGTCCGCAGGGCATCCCCGCGCACCCGCCGCCCGGCGAAGAAGACGGCCACCGCTGTCGAGGCCGAGCAGACCGGCGGGCTGTCCGCCGCCGAGCCGGTCCGGCTGCTCGATCCCGACGGCACCGTGCTGCCGGCCCGCGCCGACTATCCGGTGCCCGCCGCCGACGCGCTGCGCGAGCTGTACCGCCGCATGGTCGTCGGACGCCGCTTCGACACCCAGGCCACCGCGCTCACCAAGCAGGGCCGGCTGGCCGTCTACCCGTCGGCCCGGGGGCAGGAGGCCTGCCAGGTCGCGCCGATGCTGGCCCTGCGCGACACCGACTGGGTCTTCCCCACCTACCGGGAGTCGATGGCGCTGGTCAGCCGGGGCCTCGACCCGGTCGAGGTGCTCACCCTGCTGCGCGGCGACTGGCACTGCGGGTACGACGCGGCGGCGGTGCGTACCGCACCCCAGTGCACCCCGCTGGCGACCCAGTGCGTACACGCCGCCGGGCTCGCCCACGGCGAGGCGTACCAGGGACGGGACACCGTGGCGCTGGCCTTCATCGGCGACGGCGCGACCAGCGAGGGTGACTTCCACGAGGGGTTGAACTTCGCCGCCGTGTTCAAGGCCCCCGTGGTCTACCTGGTGCAGAACAACAAGTACGCGATCAGCGTGCCGTTGTCCCGGCAGACCGCCGCCGCCAGCCTGGCGGACAAGGGCGTCGGCTACGGGGTGCCCGCCGAGCAGGTCGACGGCAACGACCCGGCGGCCGTGCTCGCCGTGCTCACCCGGGCCGTCGAGCACGCCCGCTCCGGTCGGGGCCCGTTCCTGATCGAGGCGCACACCTACCGGATGGAGCCGCACACCAACGCCGACGACGCCACCCGTTACCGCGACGCCGCCGAGGTCGACGCCTGGCGCGACCGGGACCCGATCGCCCGGCTGGAGGCGTACCTGCGGGCCACCGACGCCCTCGACGACGCCGCGGTGGCCGCGGTGGCCGACGAGGCCGAGGCGTACGCGGCCACGCTGCGGGAGCGGATGAACGCCACCCCCACGGTCGACCCGATGAGCCTGTTCGACCACGTCTACGCCGAGCCCACCCCGCAGCTGGTCGAGCAGCGCGACCAGGTGCGCGCGGAGCTGGCCGCGGCGGCCGAGGAGGCCGGACACTGATGGCACCGACCACGATGGCCAAGGCGCTCAACGCCGCGCTCGCCGACGCGCTGGCTGCCGACGACCGGGTGCTGGTCTTCGGCGAGGACGTCGGGCAGCTCGGCGGGGTCTTCCGGATCACCGACGGCCTGCAGGCCCGCTTCGGCGACCGGCGCTGCTTCGACACCCCGCTGGCCGAGGCCGGCATCGTCGGCTTCGCCGTCGGACTGGCCATGTCCGGACTGCGTCCGGTGGTGGAGATGCAGTTCGACGCGTTCGCGTACCCGGCCTTCGAGCAGATCGCCTCGCACGTGGCGAAGCTGCGCAACCGGACCCGGGGCGCGCTCAGCGTGCCGATGGTGATCCGGGTGCCGTACGCCGGCGGCATCGGCGGGGTGGAGCACCACTGCGACTCCTCCGAGGCGTACTACGCGCACACCCCCGGGTTGAAGGTGGTCACCCCGGCCACGGTCGCCGACGCGTACTCGCTGCTGCGGGCGGCGATCGACGACCCGGACCCGGTGGTGTTCCTGGAGCCGAAGAAGCTCTACTTCTCCAGCGCCGAGGCCCAGCTGCCCGCCAGCTGCGAGCCCATCGGCCGGGCGGTGGTACGCCGTCCGGGCCGTGACGCCACGCTGATCGCGTACGGCCCGTCGGTGCCGGTCGCGCTGGAGTCCGCCGAGGCGGCCCGCGCCGAGGGCTGGGACCTGGAGGTGGTCGACGTGCGCAGCATCGTGCCGTTCGACGACGCCACGGTCACCGGGTCGGTCCGCCGGACCGGCCGCGCCGTGGTGGTCACCGAGGCGCAGGGCTTCGCCGGGGTGGGCGCGGAGATCGCCGCCCGGGTGCAGGAGCGTTGCTTCCACGCGCTGCACGCCCCGGTGCTGCGGGTCAGCGGCCTGGACATCCCGTACCCGGCACCGATGCTGGAGCACACCCACCTGCCAAGCGTCGACCGGGTCCTCGACGCGGTGGCCCGGCTGCAGTGGGACGACCAGCCCGATTCCCGCTGGGTGGCGGCATGAACGAGCATCGCGAGCGAATCATCGACGCAGGTCCTCGTGCCGTCGGCGAGCGTAGCGAGGTGGCGGCATGAGCGAGCAGGTTTTCCTCCTGCCGGACCTGGGGGAGGGGTTGAGCGAGGCGGAGATCGTGCGGTGGCGGGTGGCCGTCGGCGATGCGGTCGGCGTGGACCAGAGCGTGGTCGAGGTGGAGACCGCCAAGGCCGTGGTCGACGTGCCCTGCCCGTACGCCGGCCGGGTGGTCACCCTGCACGGCGCGGAGGGTGAGGTCCGCCCGGTCGGCCAGCCGCTGATCACCATCGCCGCCGACACCGACGAGCCCGCCGGGCACGCCACCTACCGCGAGGAGGAACGGGCCGGCTCCGGCAACGTGCTGATCGGGTACGGCACCGGTCACGGTGGTCCCGCCCGACGTCGCCGGCGGACGCTCGCCGTCGCCTCGGCGGAAACCCCCGCTGTTCCGGCTCCGGCCGCCGGGGCGTCGACCGTCCCGGCCACGTCGTCCGGACCGCTGCCACCGACCCCGGCAGTCGTAGCGTCGGCGGCACCGACGCCGGCCCTGGTCATCTCTCCGATCGTGCGCCGGCTGGCGCGGGAACGCGGCGTCGACCTGGGCACGCTTACCGGTACCGGCCCCGGTGGTGTCGTACGCCGTGCCGACGTGGAGGCCGCCGACCCGGCCGGTGCCCGGCTGGCGGCCGTCCCGGACCTCCCGGCCGCGCCCGAGCCGGCCGACCCGGGTGACCCCGGTGACCTGGTCATCGAGCTGACCGGCATCCGCCGGGTGATCGCCGACAAGCTATCCCGCAGCCGGCGGGAGATCCCCGAGGTGACCATCTGGGTCGACGTGGACGCCACCGAGCTGCTGGCCACCCGGACGGCGATCAACGCGGCCCGTCCCGGGCAGCCGGTCAGCATCCTGGCCCTGCTGGCCCGGGTCTGCCTCGCCGGCCTACGGAGGTTCCCGCAACTCAACGCGCACGTCGACACCGCCGGAGGGCGGATCGTGCAGTCCCGTGCGGTGCACCTGGGCATCGCCTGCCAGACCGACCGGGGGCTGCTGGTGCCGGTGCTGCGCGACGCGCACCAGCTCACCACCGGTGAGCTCGCCGCCGAGTTGGCCGACACCACCGCCGCGGCGCGGGCCGGCACGCTGCCGCCGGCCCGGCTCACCGGTGGCACCTTCACCCTCAACAACTACGGCGTGTTCGGGGTCGACGGCTCCACCCCGATCATCAACCACCCGGAGGCGGCGCTGCTCGGGGTGGGGCGCATCGTGGACAAGCCCTGGGTGGTCGACGGGCAGCTCGCGGTCCGCAAGGTCACCCAGCTCAGCCTCACCTTCGACCACCGGGTCTGCGACGGCGGGGTGGCCGGCGGCTTCCTGCGGCACGTCGCCGACTGCGTCGAGCGACCGGCGTTGCTGATCGCCGCCGTCTGACCCACCTGCGCCCCCGGTTCCCCGTTCCGTCCTCCCGCCCCAGGGGTCGGAGCGGGGGACCGGAGCACCTCGGCAGCGCTCGGACCCGTCAGTGCGTGGGCCGCAGTGTCCGGCCTTGCCGCTGTCCCCGGCCTCGCCCCTGCTCCTGGTGGTGCTGCGCCGGTGACCGCCGTGGGCGGCTGTCCTCGGTGGCTCGCGGGTGCGCGGGGCGGTCCGACCGCATGGTGGCAACCAGGGAGGTCTGCCATTGGCGATCGTCGGGCGACGCGGCCTGCCGTGGTCGGTGGTACGCGGAACGGGAGGAGACAGGGGTCCAGTCGTCCATGTCACGGTCAGTCATCGGTGCGGTGTTCCTTCGTTCCTTCGGTGGGGCCTCGGGGCGGGCAGCCAGGCTGCCCGGCCGGACAGGTTGTCGCGACGTGTGCGTGCCTCTCAACGGTGCCGTCGAGGCAATGGTTCGACAGAACGGCGAAGGGTGATGGTCGTTACTCTGCGAGGCCGGTGAGCGCACGGCCCGTTCGGGCCGTCGGCCCCGCCGGGCGTCGACCGCAGCCGTCGTCCGGGCGTCGGCGGTCGGTTTCCCGCGACGAGGGCGGGGAAACCCCTGGCGCGGCCGACCCGGTCGTGGCGGCCCGTGCCGGGCCGCGCGTCGTCGGGAGGGGGCACGTCGATGCCGTTTGAGGGACTGCGCCCGTCGGTACGGGAGCTTCGGGCGGCCGTTGCCGGGGCACCGCTGTACTGCGACGCGACCGCGTACGGCCTCGTCGGAGACGGGGTCACGAACGACCAGCCGGCGCTGGCCGCGCTGGTGGACCGGCTCGGCGACGGTTACGCCGCCGACGGACGGGCCCGGGTCATCCACTGCCCGCCGGGGATCTACTCCATCCGGGACGCCGGCACCATCTGGCGCAGCGGGGTGTCCCTGGTCGGTGCCGGTCCGGGGGCGACCCGGTTCCTGCTCAGCAACGAGGGTAACCGCGCCGAGCCGACCCCGCTGGCCTTCTGGACCACCGTGCAGCACGGCGCCGACCGGGACCGGCACATCGCCGACTGCACCTTCGCCGACTTCGAGATCGACGGCTCCGGCGTGGCCATGGCCGAGTACAACTACCTGGCCAAGGGGCTGGGGCTGCAGTACGTGGCGCGTGGGGTGTTCCGCAACCTCTACATCCACCACACCGCCGCCACCGGCCTGGGCTGCGACTTCCTGCAGGACAGCGTGATCGAGTCGGTGGTGGTGGTCGGCTGCGGCCGGCTGGACAACGGTGAGGAGATGGGCGGCGCGGGCATCGGGGTGGGCATCGGTGGCTGGGGTTCGGCCGAGCGGCTCACCATCGCCAACTGCACCACCGTGGGCAACGGCACCAACGGCATCTTCCTGGAGCTGCAGAAGGACTACTGGACCCCACCGCGCGGTTACCGGATCATCGGCTGCCACAGCCAGGGCAACCGGTTCGGCATCTCCGACTGGGGCGCCGACGGCCTGATCGTCTCGGCCTGCACGATGACCGGCAACCTGGAGGCCGGTTTCGACGTCTCCGCCGAGGGCACCGCCGGGGTCGCCGGTCGTGGTGGGCTGCTGACCGACTGCGTGATCGACGGCAACATCCGCGACGGGGTGAGCATGGGCAACACCCCGGGGCCGTACACGGTGCGGGGCAACCGGATCACCGGCAACGGAGCCTACGGCTTCCACCAGCACAACCTCGGCCACGGCTACCAGGACCCGGCGATGGACGTGGTGATCGAGAGCAACGACCTCTGGGGCAACGGCCTGGACGGGATCCGCATCGACCGCCCGATGACCGACACCGTGCTGCTCAACAACCGGATCCGCAACAACGGCCGGCAGTGCGCGCAGGCGTACGCCGGTGGGGGAGACTCGGTCCGCTACAGCGAGCGCTCCCTGGTGGACCGGATGGCGGACTGGCCGCACGACGCCCACCGGGGCAAGGTGCTACGGGTCGGCGGGCGTACCGCGGTGGTGGCCGCCAACACCGGCACCGAGTTGACCCTCGCCCCGGTACGCCCCGACGGGCTGACCGCGTGGAGCGGTGACACCCCGCTGCCCGGCACCGGGTACGAGCTGCCGGCGTCGCCGTCGGTACGCGCCGGTGTCACCGTCAACGCGCCGGTGGACTCGGCGACGGTGCGGGGCAACCGGATGTGGGACAACCACGCGCAGCGCACCCAGACGCACGGCCTGTGGGTCACCGAGCGGGGCAGCTTCGTGGGCTGCCGGGTGGAGGACAACGACCTGGCCGGCAACGCCGAGCAGGCCGTCCGACTGGACACCCCACCGGTGGGCGGCCGGTGGGACCGCAACCACACCGAACCGGACCTGTGACGCCAGACCGTCGTCGCCTCGCTTTCCCGGACAATCGGGCAATTGTCGGATCTAATCACTGCGGTAAATGTGTAAAACCTGCAACGGTGGCCCCCGATGGTCGCGACAATGAGCGGGACGGCAGTGAGACGGGGGGATGTCATGCGATTGAGGCGGCGGTTGGGTCTACTGACGGTGGCGATCGTGGTCGCACCGTCGGCGGTCGCCGGGTGCACCGTGCAGCGCGGCGGCGCCGAGCGGGCCGAGGCCGAGGCGAAACCGCCTGAGGTCAGCGAGGTGACACCGGCCGACCGGTCCCGGGACACTCCGGTCACCGCCGAGGTGGGCGCCACCGTGACCGGAGGTCGGATCACCGGCGTGCGGATCACCGACGACAAGGGCGGGCAGGTGCCTGCCGAGCCCCGCGAGGACGGCTCGACCTGGGTGCCGAACCAGCCCCTGAAACCCAAACGCACCTATACCGCCGAGGTCACCGCGACAGGCGACTCCGGGCGGACCACCACCCGGAAGACCACTTTCACCACCATGGCGGAATCGTCGAAACCGGCGGTCACCAGTACGCTCTATTTCGTCGGTAACCGGACGTACGGCACCGCGATGCCGGTGACGGTGGCATTCGACCCGCCCATTCCCAAGGAAGCCCGGGCGGACGTACAACGACGGTTGTTCGTCAAGACCGACCCCCCGCAACCCGGTGTCTGGTCCTGGATCGGCGACGGCACCCAGGTCTACTACCGCGCGCCGGACTTCTGGCGGACCGGCACCCGGATCAGCGTCCGGTCGGCGTTGCAGGGCCTGCCGATCGGCAAGAACCTGGTCGGCGACGCCGACCGCACCGCCACCTCGAAGATCGGCAGGCAGGTCTCCCTGGAGGTCGACAACGCCACCAAGCAGATGTCGGTCTTCCAGGACGGCAAGCTCGCCCGCAGGATCCCGGTCAGCCTCGGCAAGCCGAGCACCCCCAGCTCCAGCGGCAAGATGGTGATCATGGAGAAGCACGAGTTCACCACCTTCGACACCCGGGGTGAACCGGACGGCGGCTACGTCGTCGACGTCGAGGACGCCCAGCGGTACACCTGGGGTGGGGAGTTCATCCACGCCGCACCCTGGTCCGAGGGCGACCAGGGCAACACCAACGTCTCGCACGGCTGCGCCAACGTCTCCTCCAGCGCCGCCGACTGGCTGATGGGGGTGACCCAGGTCGGTGACCTGATCACCGTCAAGGGCACCGAGGTGCCGCTGCAACCCGGCAACGGCTGGACCGCCTGGAACGTCAGCTGGGACGAGTACGTCAAGGGCAGCGCCCTGCCGGTGCCGGCCGGGCTGCAACCGTCCGCGCCCAGCCAGGGCGACCCGGGCAAGATGGCCGGCGGCTCGCCGGCACCGGTCCCCTCCGCGTCCGGCGGCTGACCCGGGCGGGTCCTGTCCCTCCGCGTCCGGCGGCTGACCCGGGCGGGTCCTGTCCCTCCGCGTCCGGCGGCTGACCCGGGCGGGTCCTACCCGGACGACGGTGTCCCGTTGACTGCGGCGGCGGGGCGGGGGTTGACCCCGACAGCCTGCTGACCAGGGTCATCCCTGCGGAGGAGACCGGGGGTGTTCAGGGTCTACCCGGGGTGGACCCTGAATTCGGCCCGTGGACGGGTGGAACTGTCGGTGGTCGAGGATAGGTTTTTGCCATGGCAGAGCGCACCGAGGACCGGTTCGACGTGCGGACGAGGATCGGCGACCACGTGGTGGACGTGTGGGCGGTCGGCGAGGTCGACCTGGCCACGGTCGGCCAGCTGCGCGGCGCGCTGTGGGCCGCACCGGCCCGGCCGGTGCTGCGGCTGCACCTGTCCGGCGTGCGCCTGCTCTCGGCCACCGGGGTCCGGGCTCTGGTCGCTGCGCACCTGCGGATCCGGGCCCGCGGCGGCGAGTTGGTGCTGGTCGACCCGGATCCGGTGGTCAGCCGGGTGCTGCGCGCCACCGGCCTGCACCGGGTCATCCCGATCGAGACGAGCACGACGGCGGCCAGGGACTGCGCCCTGGCCGCCGCCTGACCCACCGACCGCCGCGGGTGATCGGACCCGTCCGGTCCGTGCGCTCGGTACCTGCGGTGTTCGCTGCGCTCAGCGTCTGTGGTGTGCGTTGCGCTCAGCGTCTTGTGGTGTTCGCTGCGCTCAGCGCACGTCGAGCAGGTCGACCACGAAGACCAGGGTCTCGCCCGGCTTGATCAGGCCGCCGGCGCCCTGGTTGCCGTAGCCCAGATGCGGCGGGATGGTCAGCCGGCGGCGACCGCCGACCCGCATCCCGACGACACCCTGGTCCCAGCCGGCGATGACCCGTCCGCCACCCAGCGGGAACTCGAAGGGCTGGCCCCGGTTCCACGAGGCGTCGAACTCGCCGCCGGTGGAGTGGGCCACCCCGACGTAGTGCACCCGGGCGGTCTGTCCGGCGCGGGCCTCCGGCCCCTCGCCGACAGTGATGTCCTCGATCACGAGGTCGGCCGGTGGCGCGCCCTCGATCGGGCCTACCTCGGGCTTGTCCATGCGTGGGCCTCCTACCTCGATCCGTCTGATCCGTCACGGTTGATCCTGCCCGATCGTGAACCACCGATCCCCGGCGGCATCCCGGCAACCGTCGATGGTGGGCGCCACCCGCAGGTGACGCCCACCACCGAACGGAACCCGCCCCGCCGGGCAGGGCACCGGCCGGTTCAGCGCAGCCAGGGCAGGCGCCGTACCAGGGGCAGATTTGCCCAGACCCGGCCCAGGCCGAGCGTGTCACCGGCGTCGACCAGCGCCAGGCCGGCCAGCAACGCCGCGTTCACCAGGTGCTCGTCCATGAAGGGGTTGTTCTCCGGAGGTAGTACGGCGGTCCACATCAGCACGTAGAGCAGCCCACCGGCGACCGCCGCGACCCGCATGCCGATGCCGAGCAGCAGGGCCGTGCCGATGCCGGCGAGCCCCGCCATGAACAGCCAGTCGGCCCAGGCCGCACCGGCGATGCCCTGGTAGAGCCCCTGGAAGGGGCCGCTGGCGGCGAAGCCGAGGAAACCCTTGGTGGGGCTGCCGCCGTTGAGCCAGGCGTTCTCCGACCCGGTGGCGAAGCCCAGGCCGAACAGCTTGTCGACGAAGGCCCACAGGAACGTCCAGCCCAGGGCGATCCGGATGCCCGCGAAGACGTACCGGGCGGCCCGCTGCCGGGGGTGCTCGACCGTCGTGGCTCCGCTGGCGGTGGTGGTCCGCTCGATGGTGGCGGTCATGGTTTCCACGTCCCTTCCTGTGCCGCGCCCCGCACGTCGGGTGGCACACCCCCATCACACGCCGCCGCGGGGTCCTCGGGCAGGGCCGACCGGGCCGGTGTCCGCCGGGACCTTCGACCCGTGGTTCCCGGGGCAGTCGACCCCGTCGGGGTCCGGATCGCCTCGACCCCGTCGGGGTCCGGATCGCCTCGACCCCGTCGGGGTCCGGATCGCCTCGACCTCGCCCGGCGTCAGCGCCCGTCGACGGTGACGCCGGTGGGGGCGGCGGCGACGGTGGCCACCGGTACGCCCTCGCGTACCGCCCACCGCAGCGCGTGCCGCACGTCGGCCACCGGCAGCGGCCGCCGGGCCGTCACGGCGACCACGGTGTGCACGGCGAAGGTGACGAACGGGTACGACCGGGCCAGTCCGGCCAGTGACTCGTGTACCCGGTGCGCGGCTCCGACCGCCTGCTCCTCGGTCAGCGCCGGCAGGACCAGCAGGTACTCCCGTTCGTCGAGGCGTACCGCCCGGTCGGCCGGGCCGAGCGTGGCGGTCAGCGCGCCGAGCACCGCCTGGGTCTCCCGGGCGACGCTGCGTCGGATCACCCGGTCCGGTGAGCCGGCCGGATCGTCGACCCGGACGCCGATCAGCGCCACCGGCAGGACGCCGGAGGCGGTCACCCCGTCGGCGGAGGTCCAGCGGGCCATCGCCGGCTCGTCGAGCAGCCGGGTCGGCTCGTCGGTAGTCTCCGCTGACGCCGTCGCGGCGGGGCGGGCTCCGCCTACCCGTCCGGCCAGCAGCCGTACCGCCGCCTCGGCCCGGGTCTCACCCGGGGTGGCGGGCAGGTCCCGGACCCGGCTGACCGTCTCGTCCACCACGGACCGGACCGGAGCGGGCAGTTGGTCGTCGAAGAGTTCGCGTAGCCGCAGCACCTCGTGCAGTGCCTCGTCCCGGCGAAAGCTCCAGCCGCCGGCGAACAGCCGCCCCGCCTCCAGGGTGACCGCGTCCGGGGCCACCTCACCGAGGTCGTGGGCCACCAGCACCGCCCCGAAGCGCGGGGTCAGCGCCAGCACTGTCCACTCCCGGGCCAGCTCGTGCTGCTCGTCGACAGTCACGCCGGACACCCCGGCGGGCAGTTGCGGTGGGGCGCCACCGACCATGCCGACGACGGTGACCGCCGACCGGGCGGCGATCCGCGCGTAGCGGCGTCGCTCCCGGTCGAAGTACGGCAGGCGCTGGAACAGCGCGAAGACGACCAGCGGACCGTCCTCGGCAGTGGCCAGCGCGGCCTGTTCGATGGCATGCGAAACGGTGACCAGGCTGCGCTTGGTCAGTCGATCGGGGACCGGTCCATGGGGCAGCACCCCGCGAGCCTAACGGGCCGCCGCGCCCGTGCCGCCTCGGCCATGATCCGGGGCCTAGACTCGGGCCGGTCGACGGCACACGAATGGACCAGGCGGATGGCGCGCACCGACAGTGACGACGGCGCGTGGTTGCGCGCGCTGCCCGACGACACCGGACGTGGCCCGGTGCTGCGCCGCCACGGGCACCTGGTGCACACCGACCGGCGACTCGGTGAGCTGGTGCACCGCCGTCCACCCGGGGTGACCGGTAACCAGTGGAGCGCGGCCGTGCGGGCGGGGCTCGACCTGGTCGTCTGCGCCGCCGACACCGGGCACCCGAGGTTCGCCGTCGAGGTCGGCCCGCCGGCGGTGCCCGGTGGTGCGCAGCAGCGGGAGCGGCGGATGACCGACGTGGTCTGTGCGGCCGTCGGCCTGCCGCTGCTGCGGATCAGCTCGCCGACGCTGCGTGCCGGGTCGCACGGTCGGCAGATCGTCGGGTACCTGCTCGATGCCCGGCACTACGCGGCGCTCACGTCCGCGGAGCCGGTGACACCGACCCCGCACAGCCCGCCGCCGGTGGGGTTCCGCGACATCCTCGGCCGGCTGCCGGACGGGCGCAGCGGCCCCGTCAACGACCTGGGCGCGCTGGCCCGGGCCGCGGCCGTCGAGGCGTACGTCAGCGGTCACCTGGTCGACCCGATCGTGCGTGGTCTGCACGTGCGGTGGACCGACGGGCCGGCCGAGGGGTGGAGCTGGGTCACGGTGGGGCCGGACTCCTGTCTGGTGGAACGGGTGTCGGTGCGTGACCACCGGGTCGTCCGGGGGGTGCCGACCGCCCGGTTGGCCGAGGACCTGGCGGCCGTGGCGATCGGCGAACGGCTGCGTGGGTTCGACACCGTGCCGACGGATGTGGTCTCCCGGTCGCAGTTGCGGGCCGACATCCTGGCGTTGCGGTCGCGGCGGGACGAGTTCGCCGACGGCTTCGCCTTCGAACATCTCTGCGTGGACTGATCACCACCTCCGGGTGAGCGTCCCAGGTCACCGGGGGTGAGAACCGGCCCGTTCGCGGCCGGCGGCGGGCGCGCCGAAAATTCCTCCGAGGATCGCGGGTACGGGTTGAACCCTGGCCGCCGTGGCTCCGTACTCATGCGCGAATGGACAGGATCTTCCACCCGCGCCCCAGGCGTGGGCGACGGTGCGGAAAGGGCATCGTCGGTCATCGACGTGCGGCCGGAGGTGTCGCAGTGCTCCTCGACGCGGCGTTCACCTGAATTCCCGTCGGTCCGCCGAGGACACGAGTCAACTACCGGATCGAGAAGGAGAACAATTCGATGCGCAGGTCCACACGGGCGCGACGGTCATCCGGTAACGCGCGGAGCAAGCGGGTGATCGCCGCGGTCGGTACGCTTGCGGTCTTCGGCGGCATCGTCGCCGTTACCCAGATCTCGTCCGCCGGAGACAAGCCGTCGCGTACCCGGACGGTCGCTGCCGAGTGCGTCGCGCCGAGCCCCGGGGCCACCGCCAGCAGTGCCGCGGGGGTCACGGTCAACCAGCAGAACGGGCGGGACGTCCGCAACTACTGGGGTGACGGTCAGATGTCCGTCGCGGAATGCCGTTCGCTGCGGGCCGGTAACGCGGTGTCCACGATCAGCTGCCCGGACGTGACCGCGAAGCTGCCCCGGGAGATCCCGGCCCGTGCCCAGAACGAGGTCTCGCGCAACCTGACCCTGCTCGGCAGCCAGATCAACGACGCCAACCGGCGGCTGGCGGCGGAGGGGCGCAACGGGCAGGCCTTCATCAACAATGCGATCCTCGGTCCGCTGGCGGACAAGCGGCGGGCGACGCTGAACCGGATCGCCACCGCCATCGGCCGGGTCGCCGACCGCCCGCAGGGCCTCGACGAGCTGGCCACCTGCACCGTGGTCAACGCCAACCCGAACAACGGCAACAACGGCGGCGGCAACGGCAACAACGGCGGTAACGGCAACAACAACGGTGGCAACAACGGGGGCGGTAACAACGGGGGTGGCAACAACAACCCCAACAACGGCCTCGACGTGCTGGCCCAGAACTGTGAGAACAGCCGGTTGCAGCCGCACGACGGCTTCCAGAACGGCAACCGGTGCATCAGCACCGCGTTCGGTGAGGTCGGCGCCGCCGGCAACAACCCCTCGTTGTTGATCACCGAGTTCCCCCAGCAGGTGCAGGCCAACCAGGCCTTCACCCTGCGGATCTCGACCCGCAACCTGGTGCGGGACCGCTTCCTCGCGGCCGGCCAGGGCGGGTACTACCTGGAGAGCTCGGTGCTCAACGGTGAGGGGCTGACCCGAGGTCACTTCCACACCGCCTGCCGGATGCTCGGCAACACCGACCAGGCACCCGACCCGGCACCCGCCCCGGCGTTCTTCGTGGCGACCGAGGACGGCGGCGGCGGTCGCAACCCCGACGAGGTGGCGATCCAGGTGGCCGGACTGCCGCAGCAGGGCACCGCGCAGTGTGCGGTCTGGGCCGGCGACGGTTCCCACCGGCTGCCGATGATGGAGCGGGCCAACCAGACCCCGGCCTTCGACGTGGTCCGGATCGAAGTCAACTGAGCCGGCGCGGCCGGGAGTAGTGACGGCGGGGCCGTCCGGGGAATCCCCGGACGGCCCCGTTGGTCGTCGCGAGTGGGATCGGAACCGTCCCGGGCCGGGATTGGCTCACGCCCTTGGCTGGTCCGACCGGCGCCGTATGCCCGCACCGTACGCGAGTGGGTTGGTGGATATTCTGCCGGCCGCAGTGCGCCAGCGGTGGAAATTGCGCGCCGAATCCCGCCGGGGCAGCGCTGATTTCTCAGCCCTGGCCCCGGCCCCGGTGCCGTCGAACCCCCGGCTCAGCGGCTCTTGTACGCCTCGACCACCGAGACCGGGATCCGCCCCCGCTCGGAGATTTCGTAGCCGTTCTTGGCCGCCCATTCCCGGATGGCCCGGTTCTGCTCGCGGTCCATTCCGGAGATGGGACGGCCAGCTCGCCGGCTGGTCCGGGCAGCCTCGGCCGGCGCGCGACCGACCCGCCGACCGGCATTGATGTAGGGGTCGAGCGCCTTCCGCAGCACCCCGGCGTTCTCGTCGGACACGTCGATGGTGTACGCGACGCCGTCCAGACTGAACTCGACGGTGCGATCGGCCTTTCCGCCGTCGAGATCGTCGGTCAGAACAGTGATTACTTTCCTGGCCATCGCCGATTACTCCTTGTGTGTGGCTGGTGTGGGTAAAAGTCTGACCCACCACCGGGCAAATCCGCAACAATATGCGGCGTATTCGAATCGGCGGGTCGCGGTTTGCCGGGTCCTCGGGTCGACGTGGGCGTGGAAAGTTCATCGCCGCTGACGCAATAGCCACGCAGGCAGGCGGGGCGGTGGACCCCTGCCGGGGCCTGCTGGTGTCGTGGGTCACACCCCGGAACAACAGGAACGATCGGTTACTTGAGTCAGACACGCTCAAGTCAATCTGATGGCAGGTGTCCGATGGCTACTCTTCCGGTACTTCCGCTTACCGACGCCGTCCTGTTGCCCGGCATGGTCATCCCGGTGACCCTCGACCCGAGCACCCAGGCCGCCGTGGACGCGGCCCGCGCCAGTGGTGACCGTCAGCTCCTGGCCGTACCCCGCATCGACGGCGAGTACGGCCCGGTCGGCGTGGTCGCCACCATCGAGAAGACCGGCCGGCTGCCCAGTGGCGAGCCCGCCGCGGTGATTCGAGGGCTGTCCCGGGCCCGCATCGGTTCCGGTGTCCCCGGCCCCGGTGCCGCCCTCTGGGTCGAGGCGACCGAACTGTCCGAGCCCGCCCCGGCCGGCCGGGCCCGGGACCTTGCCCGTGAGTATCGCGCCCTGATGACCTCGGTCCTGCAGCAGCGGGGCGCGTGGCAGGTCATCGACGCCATGGAGCGGATGACCGACCTCTCCGAGCTGGCCGACGCGGCCGGCTACGCGCCCTGGCTCAGCCTGGCGCAGAAGACCGAGCTGCTCGCCGCCGCCGACGTCACCGCCCGGCTGGAGCTGCTGGTCGGCTGGGTCCGGGAACACCTGGCCGAGCAGGAGGTCACC
Organism: Micromonospora sp. WMMA1923; assembly: GCF_049179195.1. Classification (NCBI taxonomy): domain Bacteria; kingdom Bacillati; phylum Actinomycetota; class Actinomycetes; order Micromonosporales; family Micromonosporaceae; genus Micromonospora; species Micromonospora sp. WMMA1923. The sequence goes on along the minus strand of NZ_JBMHLZ010000001.1, from coordinate 2,589,231 downwards.
GAGCAGATCAACACCGACGTCCGGGAGGGGTTGGAGAAGTCCCAGCGGGAGTTCCTGCTCCGCCAGCAGCTCGCCGCGATCCGCAAGGAGCTGGGCGAGGACGAGCCGGACGGCTCCGCCGACTACCGGTCCCGGGTGGAGTCCGCCGACCTGCCGGAGAAGATCCGCGAGGCGGCGCTTCGTGAGGTGGGCAAGCTGGAGCGGGCCAGCGACGCGTCCCCGGAGTCGGGCTGGATCCGTACCTGGTTGGACACCGTCCTGGAGATGCCGTGGGGCGTGCGTACCGCCGACCACACCGACCTCGGCGCGGCCCGCGCGGTGCTCGACGCCGACCACGCCGGCCTGGCCGACGTCAAGGACCGGATCCTGGAGTACCTCGCGGTGCGCAACCGCCGGGCCGAGCGCAACCTCGGCGTGGTCGGCGGGCGCGGTTCCGGAGCGGTGCTCGCCCTCGCCGGCCCGCCCGGAGTCGGCAAGACCAGCCTCGGTGAGTCCGTCGCCCGGGCGCTCGGCCGCAACTTCGTCCGGGTCTCGCTCGGCGGTGTCCGGGACGAGGCGGAGATCCGCGGTCACCGACGCACCTACGTGGGCGCGTTGCCCGGGCGGATCGTCCGGGCCCTGCGCGAGGCCGGGTCGATGAACCCGGTGATCCTGCTCGACGAGGTCGACAAGCTGGCCACCGGCTACGCCGGTGATCCCGCCGCCGCCCTCCTGGAGGTGCTCGACCCGGCGCAGAACCACACCTTCCGGGACCACTACCTGGAGGTCGACCTCGACCTGTCCGACGTGCTCTTCCTGGCCACCGCCAACGTGGTGGAGTCGATCCCCGGCCCGTTGCTGGACCGGATGGAACTGGTCACCCTGGACGGGTACACCGAGGACGAGAAGGTCGCCATCGCCCGGGACCACCTGCTGCCCCGGCAGCTGCAGCGGGCCGGGCTGACCGCCGACGAGGTCACCGTCGCCGACGGGGCGCTGGCCCGCATCGCCGGGGAACACACCCGGGAGGCCGGTGTCCGGCAGTTGGAGCGTGCCCTGGCGAAGATCCTGCGCAAGGTGGCCGTGGCCCTGGCCACCGACCCGACCCCGGTCCGGGTGGACGCCGACGACCTCGCCCGTTATCTGGGCCGCCCCCGGTTCACCCCGGAGTCGGCCGAACGTACCGCGGTCGCCGGGGTGGCCACCGGCCTGGCGGTCACCGGTGCCGGTGGCGACGTGCTCTTCATCGAGGCCACCAGCATGCCGGGGGAGCCGGGGCTGACCCTCACCGGGCAACTCGGCGAGGTGATGAAGGAGTCGGCGCAGATCGCCCTCTCCTACCTGCGCTCCAACGGTCGCCGACTGGGACTGGACCCCAACGCCCTCGCCGGGCGGCGGATCCACCTGCACGTGCCGGCCGGGGCGGTGCCCAAGGACGGCCCCAGCGCCGGGATCACCATGGTCACCGCCCTGGCCTCGCTGGCCAGCGGCCGGCCGGTCCGCCCCGAGTTCGGGATGACCGGCGAGGTGACTCTCTCCGGCCGGGTGCTGCCCATCGGCGGGGTGAAGCAGAAGCTGCTCGCCGCCCACCGGGCCGGCCTGACCGAGGTGATCATCCCGGCCCGCAACGAGCCGGACCTCGACGACCTGCCCGCCGAGGTCCGCGAGGCGCTCACCGTGCACGTCCTCGCCGACGTCGCCGACGTGCTCGCGCTGGCGCTACGCCCGGCTGAGGTCGACGCCGGGACCCTCGGCGGGGTCGACGCCGGGACCCTCGGCGGTCAGCCACTCAGCGCCGCCTGACCGGCTTCCCCGGCCCCTGTCGTCCCGGCGGCGGGGCCCGGGGCTGCCGGCCCGTCGGTGTACGGCGGGTGCTCGGCGATGCGCGGCGGCTGCCGGGCGGTGCTCGGCGGTGCTGGGCGGTATGCGGCGGCTGCCGGGCGGTGCTGGGCGGTTCTCGGCGGCTGCCGGGCGGTGCTCGGCGGTGCTGGGCGGTGCGGAGCGCGGCGTCGGCGCCCGTAGCCTTGGGCGTGAATTCCCGAAGACCAGCCTGACCGCTCGGAGGCGACTCACCCGTGAACGTGTTTCTGTGGATCCTGCAGGTCCTGCTCGCCGGGCTCTTCGCCGGCGCGGGGCTGACCAAGCTGACCCAACCCAAGGAGAAGCTGCTCGACCGGATGAGCTGGGTCAGGAACGTGCCCCCCAGCCAGGTCAAGGCCCTCGGCGCGGCCGAGGTGCTGGCCGCGGTCGGGCTGGTCCTACCCGGCCTCACCGGCATCGCCACGGTGCTCACCCCGCTGGCCGCCGTCGGGCTGGCGATCGTGATGGTCGGCGCGATCGTGGTGCACCTGCGAGCCAAGGAGCACCCGGTCACCGCGATGACCGTCGTGCTGCTGATCCTGTCGGCGGTCGTCGCCTGGGGCCGCTTCGGGCCGTACCCGCTCTGACGGGGCGACCGCCCAGCCACCGGCCGCACCGCCCCCCGAACTGGCTGCCCGTCGGTTCGGGGGGTGTGAGCGGGGTGCCCCTCTCTACCGGAAGCGATAAGAGGGGGCCCTTCCTTACACCATCAGCGGGTTTCGGCGCCGCGGTCGCGGCGGACGGTCGTCTTGCGGCCCTTGATGGTGCTGCCGCGTAGTCCGGCGATCACCTCGTCGGCCACCGCGTTCGGCACCTCCACCAGCGAGAACCGGTCGGCGATCTCGATCGAGCCGATGTCACGTCCGTTGATCCCGGTCTCGCCGGTGATCGCCCCGACGAGGTCCTGCGGGCGTACCCCGGCCCGCCGGCCCAACCCGATGAACACCTGCGTGGTGGCACCCCCCGAGCGGGCCCGGGAGCCACGGCGGTCACCGCCGCGCGGGTCACCGCCGGAGCGGCTCTCCCGTTGCGGGCGGACCGCTACCTGCGGGATCTCCTCCTGGTCCTCGTCGGAGCCCGGCGAGGCGGCCTCGTGGGCCAGCTTCACCGCGGCGAGGGCCACCTCCATCAGGTCGAACTCGTCGGACAACGACTCCACGATCACCCGGAACGGGTCCAGGTCGTCCTCCAGCAGCGACTCCCGCAGCGCCGCCTGGGTCAGCTCCAACCGCCGGGTACGCAGGTCCGCCGCCGTGGGGATCTTGTCGATGACGATGCGCTGCCCGGTGACCCGCTCGATGGTCTTGAGCATGCGGTGCTCGCGCGGCTCAGCCAGGGTGATCGCCACCCCCTCCCGGCCGGCCCGTCCCACCCGACCGATGCGGTGCACGTACGACTCCGGGGCTGACGGCACGTCGTAGTTGACCACGTGGGTGAGTTGCTCGACGTCCAGCCCCCGGGCCGCCACGTCGGTGGCCACCAGCAGGTCGGCCGTGCCGGCGCGCAGTCGACCCATCACCCGGTCCCGCTGCTCCTGGCTCATCCCGCCGTGCAGCGCCTCGGCCCGGTAGCCGCGCCCGTTCATCGTCTCGGTGAGCCGGTCCACCTCCTCACGGCTGCGGCAGAACACGATCGCCGCGGTCGGTGACTCCACGTCCAGCACCCGGCCCAGGGCCGCCGGCTTGTGTGCCCGGGCGACCAGGTACGCGCTCTGGCGTACCAGGGGCGCCTCGCCGGCCATCGGCTGTTGCCGGCCGATCTGGATGCGTACCGGGTCGGTCAGGTGCTGGCGGGCCATCCCGTCGATCCTCGACGGCATGGTGGCCGAGAAGAGCACGGTCTGCCGCTGCGCCGGGGCGTGCTCCAGGATCGCCTCGATGTCCTCGGCGAAGCCCATGTCGAGCATCTCGTCGGCCTCGTCCAGCACCACCGTGGCCAGGCCACCCAGGCGCAGGGTGCCCCGGGCGATGTGGTCCAGCGCCCGACCCGGGGTGGCCACCACCACGTCGACGCCCAGGTCCAGGGCGCGCAGCTGGCGGCCGATCGGCTGGCCGCCGTAGATCGGCAGCACCCGGGTGCCGAGGTCCTTGCCGTACCGGTGGAAGGCCTCGGAGACCTGCACGGCCAGCTCCCGGGTGGGCACCAGCACCAGCGCCACCGGCCCGGCGTTCGAGCCGCCCGTGGCCATCCGCTGCAGCAGCGGCAGCGCGAACGCGGCGGTCTTGCCCGTGCCGGTGGCCGCCTGGCCCAGCAGGTCACGGCCGGCGAGCAGAGGCGGGATGGCCTCCCGCTGGATCGGTGTCGGCTCCTCGTAGCCGAGCGCGGCGAGCGCGCCGAGCAGCTCGGCGCGTAGCCCGAGATCCGCGAAGGCGTTCGCCTCCTCGGAGTCGCCGGGGATGGTGGATTCGGTCGGCACGGGTGCGGAACTCATGGGTAAAGCTTTTCATCACCCCTCGCGGCCGGTTGCGGCGACCGGCCAAACACCGTCCGGGGGCCTGCCGGACCCGGTCGGCCGGTGCCGTTCGTCGTTACGGAGACCTTTGGAGGTACCGGGAAGCTTTCTCGCACTTTGCTGCTTTTTGTGGGCATATCGTGGCCAGCATCGAGTCCGCACCGTGGCGTACCGGGACAGGGGGTCGACCATGCGAGTGCCGAGCCGAAGCCACGGCCCCCGGCCCACTCCGGGCCCCTGCGCCCCGACCGACCTCGCCGGCTACCGGGACGCCGTGGCGGAGCTGAGCACCGAACTGGGCGCCCTGGCCGACGCCATGTCAGGTGCGGCCCGGCAGCGGCTGCTCGACGAACGGCTCCGCCGACCCGACCTGGCCACGGTGCTCGACGCCACCCCGCAGGGCCTGGTCGGCACCCGGGAGACCCTGTTGCTGGAGCTGGCCCGACAACGTCCGGAGGCCGACCTGAGCGGGCTGGCCGGACTGGTCCGTGGCCACCTGCTCTCCCGGATCGACGCGGTGTGGTGGGCCGACGTGGCGGCCTTCGCCACCGACACCGCCGTGCACACCAGTCCGGAGCTGGTCGACCTGGAGTGGCTGCGCCGTCGGGGCCTGATCGGTTTCGGCTACCGGCAACAGCCGGTCTCCCCGCTCGGCCGGGGACTGCGCGCGGCACACCGCGGGCTCCGACCGCACGCCGCGCCCCGGACCGCCGGCCTGCCGTTCCGGCGGGGCCGCCGGGAGATCATCGCGCTGCTCAACGACCTCGCCCGCGAGTTCGCCGCGGGCGCCCCGCCGGGCACCCCGCCGCTCTGGGTAACCGACCTGGCGCACAGCGTCGAGCACCAGCACCGGCTGCGCCGCCTCGGCGCGCCCACCTGGCGCTCCGGCGCGCACAGCCAGGGGTACGCCGTCGACCTGGAACTCGACTGGTTCGCCCGCTTCGGCGCCCGGGACACCCTCGCCGGCATCCTGCGGGCACGGCAGGCCGCCGGCGAGATCAACCTGATCGACCAGGGGTCGGCCTGGCACGTCTGTCTCGCCCCGACCGCCCGCCGCCGCCTGCGCCGCGCCTACGAGGCCGAGATGGGGGTGTAGGGCCCCGGGCGTCAGCCGGTCAGCACCAGCGCGCCGAGGGCGGCCAGGGTGGCGGTGACCGCCACGGTCGCACTGGCCGCCACGAACCGCAGCAGCGGCACCCGTACCCCGGCGGCCCGGCACCGCTCATACCAGAGCAGGGTGGCCAGCGACGCCCACGGTGCCGCCAACGCGCCCACGTTCGTGCCGATCAGCAACGCCAGCAGACGGGTGTGGTCGTCGGCGGCGATCGCCGCCTCCCCGGCCAGGTACGCCGGCAGGTTGTTCACCAGGTTGGCCAGCAGCGCCCCGGTACCACCGGCGCGTACCGTCGCCGCCGCCGAGCCGCCGGCGCCGACCAGGGCGCCCACCACGTCGTCCAGACCGGCCCGGCCGAGGGTCTGCACGACCAGGAACAGCCCGGTCACCAGCAGCAGCAGCCGCCACGGCAGCAGCGCCGGACGCAGGGTGGCCCGGGACCGGACGCCGAAGGCGGCCAGCACCACGGCGGCGGCCACCGCCGAGGCGATCCCGATCTCCACCCCGGTGACGATGCCGGCCACGAAGAGCAGACAGCCCAGCACCGTCATCCGGTACAGCGGGCGGTCGGGAATCACCGGCGAAGCCGGGACGTCGAACCGGCGGGGAGCGGTGCGCCAGTACCAGCACCAGAGCAGGACCGCGGTGACCGCGATCGCGGCGAGCTGCGGGGCCCACATCCGGGACGCGTACGCCAGCGGGGTCAGGTCGAGTCGGTCGGCGGCGAGCAGGTTCGTCAGGTTGGACACCGGCAACAGCAGGCTGGCGGTGTTGGCCAGCCAGACGGTGGTCACCGCCAGCGGCAGGGGCGCCGCCCCGATCCGGCGGGCCAGGGCCAGCAACACCGGGGTGAGCAGCACCGCCGTGGTGTCCAGGTTGAGCAGGACGGTGGTGACCGCAGCGAAGCCGACACAGAGCAGGAAGAGCGTCCGACGGTCCCCCCGGGCGGCGATGGCCAGTCGGGTGGCCAGCACGTCGAAGACCCCGGCCGCCGCGGTCAGCTCGGCCAGCACCACCACGGTGGCCAGGAACAGCAGCAGCGGCAGGATCCGCCGCACGGTCGCGGTGGCCTCGGCGTGGGGCAGCAGCCCGGACAGCACACACCCGGCGCCGGCGACGGCGAGCACGATCGCCACCAGGTCCAGCGGGTGCGGGCGGACACGACCAGCGGTGGCGGATGGGGTACCGCCGGTGACCTTCACGTCCGACGATCCTTGCAGGTGCCGTCGGACGGCCCGTCGGCGACCCACCGGTGACGGCGTTGACCGCGGCGGACCGCCGGCCGGCGCGGTCGCGGCGGGTGCCCGGCCCCGGGTCACCCGCCGCGCCGACTACCAGCTCAGGTACGTCGGCTGGGTCTGCGCGTTGAACTCGTCGTACCGGGTCAGGTGGGCCGACCAGGTACGCCAGTCGCGCAGCTCCAGCACGTCAAGTCCCTTCTGGATGTCGCTGGAGTAGATGTACCCGTTGTAGTAGTACGTCGACCAGGCCCCGCCGGTGATCCGCTGGGTCTCCGACAGCGGGCCGCGCTCCCAGAAGGCGATCTCCGTCGGCCGGGTCGAGTCGGTGAAGTCCCAGACCGAGACGCCACCCTGGTACCACGCCTGGACCATGACGTCGCGTCCGAGGACCGGCACCAGCGAGCCGTTGTGGGCCACGCAGTTCTCGGTGTCGGTGTTGACCCGGGGGATCTTGTAGTAGCTGCGGAAGACGAGTTTGCGGGCGTCGCCCCGGCCGGTGAGGTCGTAGATGGCGTTGGCACCCCGCTGTGGCCCGATGGCCTCGTTGCAGGTGGCACCCCCGCCGCCACCCAGCTCGTCGGTGAAGACGACCTTGGTGCCGGCGTTGTTGAACGTGGCCGAGTGCCAGAAGGCGAAGTTCTCGGTGTCCCGGACCCGGTTGATCACCCGGGGGGCCTCCGGCCGGGTGATGTCCAGCAGCACCCCGTCACCCATGCAGGCGCCGGCGGCCAGGTTCTTCGCCGGGTACGCCGTGATGTCGTGGCAGCCGCTGGTCTCGGCGGAGTATCCGCCGGCGGGGTTGCCACCGTCGGGGAAGAGGTTCGGCGTGGCCACCACGGCGGCGTCGGTGGGCGTGCGCAGCGGCACCCGCACGATGGAGATCGAGTCGTGCGGCGGCCGGCAGTCCGGGTAGTCCTCCCGGGGCCGGTACGACGAGACGTAGAGGTAGACCGACCTCCGGTCGCGCGCCGGGACCAGGGTGTGGGTGTGCGAGCCGCAGGCGGTCTCGACGGCCTTGAGGTAGCGCGGGGTGGCCTTGTCGCTGATGTCGAAGATCTTGATGCCCTCCCAGGACTGCGGCTCGGTCGCGGGCAACGGCGCGCTGGCGCAGCTGGCGTCGCTGCGTCCCTCGTCGGTGGAGAGGAAGAGCAGGTCACCGTAGATGGAGATGTCGTTCTGCGAGCCGGGGCAGTGCACCTGGGAGACGATCGTCGGCGCGCTGGGCCGGGCGATGTCGTAGATGACGAAGCCCTGGTAGTTGCCGACGAACGCGTACCGACCCTGGAAGGCGATGTCGGTGCCGAGGGCGGAGGTGGTGTCGAACGGCGCCTGCTTGGGCAGGTTTGCCACCTGGCGCAGGTTGGGGCTGCTGGAGATCTCGTCGACGCCGGGGACGGCCGCCGGTACCGCCGTCGACGCGCCGGTGACCCGGCCCGGGGTGGCGCCGCTGAGCGCGGCACCGCCCGGTGCGGCACTGCCCGGGGTGGCGCCGCCCGGTGCGACGGCGAGCAGGGCGGCCAGCAGGAGCCCGGCGGCGGCCGCGCCGGTCACGCGGAGCTGGCGGAGGCGAGGCGGGGAGGATCTGCTCATCGACGACACCCTTCGATGCGGAGTGTGGCGGTATCGTCACCATATCTATCATCGCCATCGATGTGGTGTCCTCCGCGTTACGGACTGTGCGACACCGGCTCCGTCCGTGGTGGCCCCGACGGGAGGGGTGCGGGTGACCGCTCGACGTACCGGGGCGCTGGTGGCCGTCCTCGCGGTCCTGCTGCTGGTCGCGTTCGTGGCCCTGCGCCGGCCACCGGCACCCGTCGGCACCGCCCCGTCCGGCGCGGCGTCCGGCACGGCGGCCGGCACCCCGCCGTCGGTCAGCCCACCGCCACCGGCCGGCGGGGACCGGCCCGTGATCGTGCCCGGTCTGCCCGGTGAGCCGGCCGCCACGATGGACGGCTCGGCCCTGCGGGACGCGGCGACTCCCCGCTACACCGCGCTGGACGTCTGGTTCGTCCGGATGATGATCCCGCACCACGGCCAGGCCCTGGAGATGGCCGCGCTGGCCCCGCAGCGGGCGGCCGACCCGCGGGTGCGGGCCCTGGCCGAGCGGGTCCGCAGCGCCCAGGGGCCGGAGATCGGGGTGCTGGAGAGCTGGCTGGACGCCCGGGGTCTACCTCGGGAGGTGGCCGGGCACGACCACGCCACGATGCGGGGCATGCAGTCGGCGGCGGCGCTGCGGCGGCTCGCCGACGCCCGGGGCGCGGACTTCGACCGGTTGTTCGTGCAGATGATGGGTGCGCACCACCGGGGGGCCGTCGAGATGGCCCGCGACCTGCTCAGGGTCGGTGTGGACCGGACCCTGCGCGAGTTCGCCGACGCGGTCGTCGCCGAGCAGCGCGTCGAGATCGTCCGGATGGGCGAGCTGCTCGACGACTGATCCGCACGGCGGTCGGCCGTCGGCTGCGCCGTCAATCCTCCTTCCAGCCCAGGTCAGCGCGGTTGGTAGATGATCCACCTCACTTTCAATCCCTATTTAGTAGATAGGTTTTATGGGTTAGCCTCCTCGGTGAGATCGGCCGCCGACCTGCGCCGATCACCGACAGTGACCGGTGCGCCGACGCGCGTACGGGGAACCGGCAGGGAAGGCCAAGCATGTCCGTGGAGCAGCCGTCGCCCGGCGACACCACCTTCGACCTCACCGACGTCGACCGGGCCCGAGCGGACCTGGTCCGCGCCGTCCGTACCCTCTTCGCCGCCGGGGTGATGTCCCACAGCGGGCACGGCAACATCAGCGTCCGGCTCGCCGCCTCCCCGGAGCACGTCGTGCTCAACCGGGGTGACCTGCTGGTCACCCCGGCCGCCGGTGACCCGACCGCCGGGCAGCGGGTGATCAGCTCCGACGTGGTGGTGGTCGACCTCGACGGCCGGGTGGTCCTCGGTGAACCGGGTCGGTTCACCGCCGGCATCACCCGGATGCACACCGAGGTCTACCGGCTGCGTCCGGACGTCGGCGCGATCATCCACACCCACTCGCCGCAGGCCACCGGGTACGCCATCGCGGCCACCCCGTTACCGGCCCGCTACGAGGCACTGATCGTCCACGGGCAGCCGGTGGACGTGCCGGTGGCGCCCTGGGGACCCCGCGGCAGTGCCGAGGCGGTCCAGGGCATCGTCGACACCTTCGCCCGGCACCCGCGTACCCAGGCGGTCCTGCTGGCCAACCACGGCCTGCTGGTGGCCGGCACCGACGCCGGACATGCCGCGCGGCTGGTGGTCGCCATCGAGGAGGCGGCGGTCTCCACCCTGGCCTCGACCGCCCTCGGTGGCCCGGCCGACCTGCCGGCCGCCGCACGGCACGAGAAGCCGCTCGCCTTCTGATCCCCGACCAGACCCCTACCCCTCACCCGTACTGGAGACACCCACCATGAACAGCACCACCGCCCGCCGCCGTACCGCCGGACTGCTCGCCGGCCTGCTCGCCCTGGCGGCCGCCGGCTGCGGGTCGGCCGACGGGGCCGGCGCGACCGCCGCCGCCGACGCCGACGGGGTACGGACCCTGCGGATCGCCTCCTCGCCGCTGTCCCACCTCTCCGCGCTCTACGTGGGGGAGAAGCAGGGCATCTTCGCCAAACACCGGATCGCGCTGGAGTGGGACACCACCAACGCCGACCTGCTCTCGGTCCCGTCGGTGCTGGCCGGCAAGGTCGACATCGCCACCGGTGACCTCACCACGCTGGTCGCCGCCACCTCGCAGGGCCTGGACGTCAAGGCGATCGTGCCCGCCTCGGCCTCCACCGGCCAGCGCGGCGCGGGCAAGGACTACGGCGCCCTGGTGGTCGCCGCCGACAGCGGCATCGACCGGCCCCGGCAGCTCGCCGGGCGGACCGTCTCGGCGAACAGCCTGACCAACATCGCTGCCGCGGCCGCCCGCGAGGCGGTACGCGCCGACGGCGGCGACGAGTCCAGCGTCAAGCTGCTCGAACTGCCCTTCCCCGACGCGCCGGCCGCGCTCGCCGCCGGGAAGGTCGACGCCGCCTGGCTGGTCGAGCCGTTCCTCACCCTGGCCAAGAGCCAGGGGGCGAAGGAGATCGGCTGGGGCTTCAGCGACCTCGCCGACGACCTGACCGTCTCGGCGTACTTCACCTCCGGCGCGTTCGCCGAGAAGAACCCGGAGCTGGTGCGGGACTTCCGCAGCGCGGTACGGGAGTCCTTCGCCCACGCCCGGGACAACGAGGCCGCGGTCCGGGAGATCATCCCCACCTTCACCACCATCAAGCCCGAACTCGCCGCGAAGATCACCATCACCGGTTGGCAGGACGAGGTGAGCGTGGACGCGCTCGACAAGCTCGCCGACTACGCCCTGCGGGACAAGGTGATCACCACCAAGCCCGACCTCTCCGCGCTCGTACTGCCGTGAGTGCCGCGCGTGCCGACCGGCTGCGCGGTCTGCTCGGCGCGGCCGGTCTCGCGGTCGCCTTCGAGGTCGTGCCCCGCGCCGGCCTGGTCTCCGGCGAGCACCTGCCGCCGCTGAGCACCGTCGTCGCCGCACTCGCCGAGCGGGCCGGCGGGCCGCAGCTGTGGCGCACCGTCGGCGCCACCGTCGCAGGGTGGTCGCTCGGACTGCTGCTCGCCGTCGTCGCGGCGGTAGCCGTGGGCCTGGTCGTCGGGTCGATCGACGTGCTGCGGGCCGCCACCGCCTCCACCATCGACTTCCTCCGCCCGATCCCGTCGGTGGTCTTCATCCCGCTGGTGGTGCTGCTCGCCGGTGCCGGCCTCGGCGCCACCCTCTTCCTGGTCGGCTACGCCTGCTTCTGGCTGGTGCTGATCCAGGTGCTCTACGGGGTCCGCGACGTCGATCCGGTCGCCCGCGACGCGGCGCGCTCGGCCGGCCTGGGACGCCTCGCCCAACTGCGCCACCTGGTCTGGCCCACCGTGCTGCCGTACCTGGTCACCGGGTTGCGGCTGGCCGCGTCGGTGGCGTTGGTGCTCACCGTCACCGCCGGTCTGGTGATCGGCTCCCCGGGACTGGGTCGGGAGATCTGGCTCGCCCAGGCCGGTGCCGACATCCCCGGCATGTACGGCCTGATCCTGGTCACCGGGGTCCTCGGCGTCGGCGTGAACGCGCTGGTCCGGCTGGCCGAGCGTCGGCTGCTGCACTGGCACGTCTCGGTACGTCGGGAGGTGGCCACCGGATGACCGCGACACCCTCGGGGCACCCGCTGCGGCACCGGGCCGGTCGGCTGCTGACCGCCCTCGGCCTGCCGGTGTTCCTGGTGGCCCTGTGGTGGGTGGCCAGCGCCGGCAGCACCAACCCGTTCTACCCGCCGCTGTCGACCGTCCTGGATGCCTTCGGGCGGGTCTGGTTCTCCGACCGGTTCCTGCTCGACGTCCTGCCCAGCCTGCGTCGCTTCGCCCTCGGGCTGCTGCTCGCGGTGCTGGTCGGGGTCGGCGCCGGACTGCTCGTCGGCTCCTCGCGGGTGTTGCGCACGCTGCTGGAGCCCGCACTGGCGTTCTTCCGCGCGCTGCCCTCCCCGGTCCTGGTGCCGGTGCTCCTGGTGCTCGTCGGCGTCGGCGACGCCATGAAGATCGCCGTGATCGCGTTCGGCTGCCTCTGGCCGGTGCTGCTCAACACCGTCGACGGGGTACGCGGCACCGACCAGCTCCAGCTCGACGCCGCCCGGGTCTGCGGGCTGTCCCGCACGGCCACCTTCGGTCACCTGGTGCTGCCCTCGGCGTCCCCGCAGATCGCCGCCGGCATCCGGCAGGCCCTCGGCATCGGGATCATCCTCATGGTGGTCAGCGAGATGGTGGTCAGCACCGACGGCCTCGGCCACGCGGTGGTGCGCTTCCAACGCAGCTTCGCCCTGCCCGAGATGTGGAGTGGAATGATCTTCCTGGGTCTACTCGGTTTCCTGCTCGCCAAGGCCCTCGAGGTCGTCGAACGCCGGGTGCTGGCCTGGCACCACGGGGTGCGCCGGGCCACCGGGAGCCCGTCGTGACCGCCGCCGGGCCGCTGCTGCGCGTCGACCGGCTGCGCAAGGTCTACCCCTCGTCCACCCGGCCGGTGGTCGCCGTCGACGGGCTCACCCTCGACGTGGCCGCCGGCGAGTTCGTCTGCGTGGTGGGCCCCTCCGGCGGCGGCAAGTCCACCCTGCTCAAGATGGTCTCCGGACTGCTCCCACCGACCGCCGGCCAGGTCCTGCTCGACGGGGTCGCCGTCACCGGACCGGTGCCCGGGCTCGCCGTGGTCTTCCAGGAGTACGGACGCAGCCTCTACCCGTGGAAGACCGTCCGGGACAACGTGGCCCTGCCGTTGCTGCCCCGCCGGCTGTCCCGCGCGCAGCGGCACCGGCGGGCCGAGGCGGCGCTGACCTCCGTCGGGCTGGCCGACGCCGCCCGCGCCTATCCCTGGCAGCTCTCCGGCGGGATGCAGCAGCGGGTGGCGATCGCCCGGGCGCTCGTCGGCGAACCCCGGGTCCTGCTGATGGACGAGCCGTTCGCCGCGGTCGACGCCCAGACCCGCGCCGACCTGGAGGACCTGGTCCGGGCCCTCTGGCAGCGGCTGGGCATCACCGTGCTGTTCGTCACCCACGACATCGACGAGTCGGTCTACCTCGGTGAGCGGGTGCTCGTGCTCAGCCGGGCGCCGGCCACCATCCGCGCCGACCTCACCGTCGACCTGCCCACCGAGCGCGACCAGCTCACCACCCGCGCCGACGCCCGCTTCGCCGCGCTGCGCAGCGAGGTGTTCCGGCTCGTCGCCGCGGAGAGTGTACCCGAACCAGGAGAACCCCGATGAGCCTCGACGTGCCCGCCCCGATCCGGATCGGCGACGTCACCATCCACCCGCTGGTCGAGGAGCCCCGCTACCTCGCCGCGCCCCACGTGTTCTTTCCGCAGCTCGACGAGGACCCCCAACCGGCCGACGCGTGGTACCTGCAGCCACCGCACGTGGACGCCGCCACCGGGCAGATCGTGCTCAACATCCAGCCCCTGCTGGTGCTGACCGGCGACCGGGTGATCCTGCTGGACACCGGTGGCGGCAACGGCAAGGTCCGCACCTCGCCCGGCTTCCACCTGCGACAACGGCCCTTCTGGGACAACTTCTCCCGGCTCGGCCTGACCCCCGACGACGTCGACACCGTCGTCCTGACCCACCTGCACGTCGACCACGTCGGCTTCGCCACCACCGCCGACGGCGACGGCTGGGTGCCGTCCTTCCGCAACGCCCGCTACCTGCTGACCCGACAGGAGTTCGACTTCTGGACCGGCCCCGGCGGGCGGGCGGGCCTGGAGCGCACCGGCGACTACGTCGCCGACAGCGTCCTGCCGCTGCACACCGCCGGAGTCCTCGACTTCGTCGCCCCCGACCTCACCCTCACCCCCGAGGTACGCCTCGTGCCGGCCTTCGGGCACACCCCGGGCAACCTCTTCGTCGAGATCGCCTCGCGGGGCGAACGGGCCGTCTACGCCGGCGACGGCATCCACCACGCCGTGCAGCTGGCCCACCCGGAGTGGAGCACCCGGTACTGTGTGGACGGCCACGGGTCCGCCGCGCAGCGTCGGGCGCTGCTCGACTCGATCGCCGACACCGCGACGATCCTCATCCCCGCCCACTTCCCGGTCCCCACCGCCGGCCGGGTCGTCCGCGACGGCGACGCCTTCCGGTACGTGTTCCACACCGATGGCTGAGACCGGGACCGGACCGGTGCCGGTTGTCGACTTCCACAGCCACCACGTGGCCCCGGGCGTACCGGCCGTGGTGCCGGTCGGCGCCGGCGACGAGTTGCGCCGTTCCTGGCGGCGGGTGGCCCGGGCCGTCGGCGACGTCGGGGCGACGCTTACCGGGATGGACCGCCTCGGCATCACCCGCCGGGTGCTCAGCGCCCCACCGGCGATGGTCACCCCCGACGGTACGACGATCACCCCGCGGACCGTCGGCGTGCTCAACGACCACCTGGCCGAGGTGGTCGCCGCGAACCCCGACCGGTTCGCCGGGTTGGCCACCGTCGACGCCTACGCCGGACGGGCCGGGGCCCGTACCGTGGCCGACGCCGTCGCCGCCGGGCTCGGCGGGATCGTGGTCGACTGCGCCCACCAGGGCCGCTACCTGGACGATCCGCGGTGCCGGCCCACCCTGGAGGCCGCCGCCGAGGCCGGGCTGGTGGTCTTCGTCCACCCGGTCAGCCCCGCCGCGCTCGCCGCCGACCTGCGCCCGCTCGGCCGCCCCGGCACCTCCCTGGCCCGGGGTACGGCCGTCTCGGCGAGCCTGCTGGCGCTGCTGGGGGCCGGCACCCTCGACGCGGTACCCGGTCTACGGGTGGTCTTCCCGATGCTCGGCGCCGCCGGCCTGCACCTGGCGGCCGGCTCCGACGCCGTGGAACGGATCGCCGCCGGGGTCGCGCCGACGGAGCGCTGGCACGTGTACGTCGACACGATGGGCTTCGCCCCGGCGGCGATCCGGTTCGCCGTGGAGCTGCTCGGCGCGGATCACGTGGTGGCCGGCAGTGACTGGCCGGTGCCCGACCGCCCGGCCGACCGTACCCGGGTCGTCGACGCCCTCACCCGCGCCGGCCTCACCACGGCGCAACACCACCAGATCACCCACCGGACGGCAGCCGCCCTGCTCCGCCGGCATCCGGTCGGCCCGGCGGTGACCGAGCCGAAACGGTCCTCCACTCGTTGAACCAGCGTGGAACAGGTGGCGCCAGGCAGCGGGCGGTCCGGGTGCGGACTGACCCAGCTGCCTAGGACGCTCTGCGCGCTGTGCCCGGTACGACAGCTGATCCGATGGTCCGGTCGTGACTGACCTGGTCCGCCGCATGGTGCGGACACCCGGGGCGGTGCTGCGGATGCATCGTCGGGGCGGGATGCCGGCGGTGCGTACCGCGCTTCGGCCGTCCGGTCGGTGCGGCTGGTCCGGCGGCAGCTCGTCCGCCGGACGATGGCCGAGGTCCACCTGCCGGCGCCGCCGCCCGGAGCCGCCGGGCAGCGGACGGTGCTGCTCGGCGCGCTGCGTCGCAGCGAGGCCAACTGCCTGGAGCGGTCGCTGGTCCTGCAACGCTGGTACGGCGGTCAGCGCATCGCCCGTACGGTGGTGATCGGGGTGACCGCGCCGAGCACGGGCTTCCACGCCCACGCCTGGCTGGACGGGGAACCCGACGGCGAGGCGGCGGCGATGACCGAGATCCTGCGCCGCCCCGCCCCGCCGGCCTGGCTCGCCGCCGCCGGGGAACCCTGACCGGGCGGTAGGCGCCCGATCAGCCCCGGTCCGGGTTCGGTCATCGGTGGCCGGTCAGGACGAGATCCTGCTGGCGTGGGCCCCGGTGGGCCCGGTGGTGGGAGGCGATCACGCAGGTCGTCCCGGTGCGATGGGCCAGGGCCTGCCAGAGCCGTTCGCGGGACCCCTCGTCCAGCGACCGGTCGGGCTCGTCGAGGATCAGCAGGGCGGGTTCGCCCAACAGGGCCCGGGCGATGCTCACCCGGGCCCGCATGCCGGCCGAACAGCGCCCCGCCGGGACGGTGGCGTAACCGGTGATGTCCAGCTCCTCCTCCACCCGGGCCACCGCGGTGCGGGCCGCCCGCCAGGGCAACCGGAGCCGAGCCACCAGGGCGAGGTTGTCCCGGGCGGTGAGCGTGCCGTAGAGACCCTGTTCCGGGGCGAGGCAGACACCGGTGAGCCGCCGGGCGGCCAACGATCCGACCGGGTGACCGGCGACGGTGGCCCGCCCGGCGCTCAGCGCGAGCGTCCCGGACAGACACCGCAGCAGGGTGGTCTTGCCGGCCCCGTTCGGCCCGCTCAGGAACAGTTGGGTGCCGGCCGGCACCGACAGGTCGAGCCCGTCGAACACCCACCGGCGGCCGAAACGTCGGGCGGCCTGCCGCAGATCGAGCATGAGCTGACGCCTCCGGTGCCGGTGCGGGGGTTCAGAGCCGCTCGACCGTCGGGCCGTGGCAGCGGTTGCGGGTGTCGAAGACGTACCGGGCGTGCCGGGTGACCAGGTCGTAGTCGATGCTGTCGTGGTCGGTGACCACCACCACCGCGTCGGCCTGGCGCAGCTCCTGCTCGGTCAGCTCCACCACGACCACCCCGTCGGGCAGCAGGTGCGCCTCGGCGTACGGCTCCACCGCGTGCACCTGCGCGCCGAGCGCCCGCAGCCGGCGGGCCACCTCGACGGCGGGGGAGTCGCGCAGGTCACCCGTGTTCTTCTTGTACGCCAACCCGAGCAGCAGCAGCCGGGCTCCGCTGACCGCCCGGCCGGTCCGGTTCAGTCCGGTCATCACCCGTTGGGCGACGTGCTCGGGCATCTCGTGGTTGATGTCGTTGGCCAGCTCGATGAAGCGGAACTGCCTACCCAGTTTCCGGCGTACCTGCCAGGACAGGTAGCAGGGGTCGATGGGCAGGCAGTGCCCGCCCACCCCCGGGCCGGGCTGGAACGACATGAACCCGAACGGCTTGGTGCCGGCGGCCTCGATGGCCTGCCAGACGTCGACGTCCAGCGGGTGCGACAGCATCGTCAGCTCGTTGATCAGCGCGATGTTCACCTGCCGGAAGGTGTTCTCGATCAGCTTGGTCAGCTCGGCCACCCGGGTGGAGCCCACCGGCACGGTGCGCTCCACCAGCCGCCGGTAGAACTCGTCCACCCGGTGCAGCGCCGCGTCGTCGAGGCCGGAGACCACCTTCGGGGTGTTCTCCAGCCGCCACACCGGGTTGCCCGGGTCGATGCGCTCCGGGCTGTAGCCGAGGTGGAAGTCGCCGGGGCTGTGCAGCCCGCTGGCTGTCTCCAGCAGTGGACGCAGCAGTTCGTCGGTGGTGCCGGGGTACGTCGTCGACTCCAGCACCACGGTGCAGCCGCGTCGGACGTACGGGCCGATGCCGAGGCCTGCCTGTTCCACGAAGCTCAGGTCCGGGGTGCCGTCGCGCAGCGGCGTCGGCACGGTGATCACGCAGATGTCGAAGCCCTCGGCGTCGGCGTACTCGGTGCTCGGGTGGTACCGGCCGCTGGACAGCGCCCGGCCCAGCCGGTCGGCACCGACGTCCTCGACGAACGACTCGCCGACGGTGAGCCGCTTGATCCGACCGGCGTCGACGTCGAGGCCCACCACGTCCAACCCCGCCTCGACGGCCCGCATGGCCAGGGGCAGGCCCACGTAGCCCTGGCCGATGACGACCAGCTTGTCCGCGTTCATCCGAGCCCTCCGGCAGCAGGAGTGAAGCATCCTGCTTTTCACCCTAGAGCGGCGTCGATGATCCTATGTCGGTTTTGGGGTTATTGAGGCTGGTGGGGTGGTCACTCGCCCCCGCCGGAGCCCGCACCGGAGTCGTTGGTCGGCGGCGGATCGTTGGTCGGCGGTGTCGTGGACGGTGCCGGCGGCTCCTCGGTCGGGGCCGGCGGAGGCGACGACGGCGCCGACGAGCTGGTCGGCGGGCGGGTGGGGAGCTGGCTCGGCTCCGGCTCCGGCTCCGCCGACGGGCTGGGCTCGGCCGACGGGCTGGGCTCGGCTGATTCCCGGCCGGTCGGCTCGGCGGGCCGGACCGGCCGGTCCCCGCCGGTGGTGGGCGCCTGGGTGGCGGTGCTCTGCTCCGGCGCGCTGCTGGGCACCACGGCGGGTGCGGTGTCCTGGATCTCCACCCCGCGGGGCGACTCGTCGCGGTTGCCGCCGGTCGCGCCCAGTGCCGCGCCGAGCGCACCCAGCGCGACCAGGACGGCCACGGCCGCGCCGATCAGGGTGCCCCGGCGGCTGTGGGCGCCACCGGTGGCCACCGCCGCGCCGACCGGGCGTTCGGCCCGGGTGCCCGGCCCGGTGGAACCCCGCAGCCGCACCGGTGCCGCGACCACCGCCGTGGCCGCCGCGTCGCCGGCCAACGCGGCCCGGGCCGCCTCGGCCATCTGGGCGCCGGTGTCGAACCGGTCCGCCGGGTCCTTGGCCAGGGCCCGGGTCACCAGCGCGCGGACCGCCGCCGGGATCTCCTCGGGCAGCGGAGGTGGCTCGTCGTCGAGGTGCCGCACGGCCACCTGGAGCGGGTTGTCGCCGGTGAACGGCGGGCCGCCGGTGAGGCAGCAGTAGGCGACGGCGCCGAGGGCGTAGATGTCGGTCGCGCCGGTGACCGGCCGGCCCGCCGCCTGCTCGGGGGCCATGTACAGGGCGGTGCCGGGCACCGCGTTGGTGCTGGTGATGCTGGTCACGTTGGTCGAGCGGGCCACTCCGAAGTCGACGAGCACGACCGTGCCGTCGGCCTGGACCAGCAGGTTGCTCGGCTTGACGTCGCGGTGCACGATCCCGCCGTTGTGCGCGGCGTGCAGGGCCTGGCCGGCCTGGCTGACCACCGACATCGTCTCGGCGACGTCGAGTCGACCGGCGGCCTCGATCCGCTTGGACAACGGCTGGCCCTCGACGAACTCCATCACCAGGTAGTCGGCCCGGCCACCGTCGTCGAGCCGGTCCTCGCCGACGTCGTAGACCTGCACGATGCCGGGGTGGCGCAACGCGGCCATGATCCGGGCCTCGGCCCGGAACCGGGCGATGAAGTCCGGGTCGGACACCAGCGCGGGCAGCAGGACCTTGACCGCGACCTGCCGGCCGAGCACCACGTCCGTCGCGAGCCAGACATCACCCATACCGCCGGTGGCGACGCGTTCGTCCAGCCGGTAGCGACCGCTGAGTACGACCTCCGAAGACAACACGGCCCTACGGTACCCACAGCGGCTGACGGCGGCGCACCCGCAAGGGTGGCCGCCGACGTCTGTCGGTGCGCCTGCGGTGCCGACCTTACCGAACGATACCGCCCGGCGGGTGACGAACCGACGGCACAGGGTGATCCGACCTGTCCATCGGGCGGCCGTGCGCCGAGCCGCCGGCCCACGGCAACCGCCGATGGCGTCCCCGGCGGACCTGGTGTTACGTTGACTCGCCGCGCAGCCGGCTGGATATTTGTCACTCTCATCCGGAGCCATGCCACCTTGTCCGTTCAGCGATCCGCTCCTACCGTTGGCCCGACCCGGGCCCACCGAGGACGCGGTGGCACGACCGGATCCGACGGGCACCCGCCCCGGCAGACGCCCGGCACACCGCCGCCCGGTCCGCACGGTGCCGGGCACGACCAGGGCAGCGGGGGGCTGATGGTGGGGAAGTGGGCCCGGACACCGGGTCGATTCGACGCGGGACGGGCGGCCGGATCCGGCCCGGACCGCCGAGTCGCCGGATCCGGCCCGGACCGCCGGGCGGCGGGACCGGACCGGTCATGAGCGCCGAGCTCACCGAGGCGGTCCTCGCCGCCCAGGCCGGCGACGAGGAGGCGTTCCGTTTCCTGTACCGCAGCCTGCAACCCGGACTGTTGAGGTACCTCACCGCGCTGGTCGGCGCCGACGCCGAGGACGTCGCCTCGGAGACCTGGCTGCAGGTCTCCCGCGACCTGCCCGGTTTCGCCGGCGGCGAGTTCCGCGCCTGGACCGTCACCATCGCCCGCAACCGCGCCCTGGACCATCTTCGCCGGCAACGCCGCCGCCCCTCCCTGCCGGTGCCGGTGCACGCGCTGACCGACCTGGCCGACGACGCCGACACCGAGCAACGCGTCGGTGAGACCCTCGGCACCGAGAACGCGCTGGCGCTGATCGCCACCCTGCCGCCCCGCGAGGCCGAGGCGGTGCTGCTACGGGCGGTGGTCGGCCTGGACGCCGAGACCGCCGGCCGGGTCCTCGGCCGGCGTCCGGGGGCGGTGCGCACCGCCGCCCACCGCGGGCTGCGTCGCCTCGCCGCCCTGCTGCAACGATCCGAGCCGGCCTCCCCACCAGCTCCCAGCCCGCGGGCGCTGCCGGGCCCACGTACCGCTTCCCGGCCGCGACCGGAGGCCTCCCGGGCCGAGTCGGCGGACGGTTGACGTGAGGGGAGACTGGATGAACGGTGGCCGGTCTGACCGGTCCGGCCGGCCCGCGAGCCGGTCCGAGACCGACCGGCTGCTCGACGCCGCCCGGGCCGGGGACCCACCGCGCCCCGGTGACCCACTGGCCGGGTTGCTGTCCGCGGCAGCGGCCCCGGCCCGTCCCGACGAGCTGACCGGGGAGGATGCCGCGCTCGCGGCCTTCCGTGCCGCCCGCGATGTCGCCCCGGTCGCCACGGGTCCTCGCCGCCGGACCCGCCGGGTCGGGATCGTGGCCTGGCTCGCCGCGCTCGCCGCGACCGCGACGGCGGGGGTGGCTGTCGCGGCGGCCACCATCGACCGCCGCGACGACCCACCGGTACCGCCGCCCCGTCCGAGCGCCCCGGTCTCGGAGCCCGCCTCCGCACCGTCGACGGCGGGCCAGGAGGGTGAACCCACCCCGAGCCGCCCTCCGGCGTCCCCGACCCCCTCGCCGTCG
Source organism: Micromonospora sp. WMMA1923 (assembly GCF_049179195.1). NCBI lineage: Bacteria > Bacillati > Actinomycetota > Actinomycetes > Micromonosporales > Micromonosporaceae > Micromonospora > Micromonospora sp. WMMA1923. Next base: position 2,568,231 of record NZ_JBMHLZ010000001.1, on the reverse strand, counting down.
CCGACCCCCGCGCCCAGCCGGACCGACTCGCCCACCCCGACCGGGTCGGTGACCCCCGGTAACGTCGGCCAGCTGCGCGGTCACTGCAACGCCTACCTGTCCAAGAAACCCGCGCAACGGCAACGGGCGCTGCAGAGCCCCGGCTTCGCCGGCCTGGTGACGGCCGCCGGCGGCGCCGACCGGGTCGAGGAGTACTGCCGGGCGCTGACCTCGACCAGCCCCGCGGCCCCCTCGGCGGATAGCCCGTCCGCGACCCGGTCCGCGTCGGCGAGCCCCTCTCCCACCCGCTCGGCGTCGGCCGACGACTGAGCTGCGGCCGCGGACCCCACGGCGCCCGGATCGGCGGCGCCCGGATCGGCGGCGCCCGGATCGGCGGCGCCCGGATCGGCGGCGCCCGGATCGGCGGCGCGCGGGCCTGCGGCGCACCGACCGGGCGGACCGCGGCGGAGAAAAAGGTTCGGCTCGGGTCAGCGGAATTCTTCTGCTAGACAGAAGATGGTGGGGCCATGACCACTCCGGTCGGCAACGGTCGGTGAGGTCGGACCAGCGCTGGGGAGGAGGGCCCGCTCGTGGTGATGTCACCCGGGTTGGACCGCACGACGGTGATCCGGCAGGTGGAGGCCGCCGCCGGGCACATCGGCCGGATCTGTTTCAAGACCGGGCCACCGAGATTCACCGGTGTCGAACTGGAATGGACCGTGCACGACGCCGCCGACCCCACCCGCCCGGTCGACCGGGAGCGGCTACGGGCGGCACTGGGGGGCCACAGCCCCGTCACCATCCATCCGACCAGCCCCGCCCAACAGCTCCGGCACGGCAGCACCGTGACCGTCGAGCCGGGCGGGCAGCTTGAGATATCCACCGCGCCACAGGACTCGGTCGGCGCGCTGATCACCGCCACGGACGCCGACATCGACCAGGTGCGTGGCCTGCTCGCCGCCGCCGGGTTGATGCTCGGTGACACCGGCATCGACCCGTACCGACCACCCCGCCCGGTCGTCGAGACACCCCGCTACCGGGCCATGCGCTGCGTCTTCGACCGCCACGGCCCGCACGGGGCCACCATGATGTACAGCACCGCCGGCCTGCAGGTCTGCCTGGACGCGGGCGAGCCGGCGGAGCTGGGCGACCGGTGGGCCGCGGCGCACGCCGTGGGGCCGCCGCTGCTGGCCGCCTTCGCCACCGCCGGTGACCACGCCGGCCGGCGCACCGGGTGGGCGTCGGCCCGGATGGCCGCCTGGCTGGGCATCGACCCGGCCCGGACCCGGCCGGCCTGGACACCTGACGACCCGCGACCGGACCCGGTGGCGGACTGGACCGGGTACGCCCTCGGCGCACCCCTGCTCTGCCTCCGGCACGACGGCCCCGACTGGACACCCCCCGCGGGGGTCACCTTCGCCGACTGGATCGACGGCGCGTTGCCGCAGCCACCCACCACCGACGACCTGGAGTACCACCTGAGCACCCTGTTCCCACCGGTGCGCCCCCGTGGCTACCTGGAGCTGCGGTACCTGGACACCCAGCCGGGCCCGGACTGGCAGGTGCCGGCGACGGTGCTGGCCGCGCTCTTCGCCGATCCGGCCACGGTCCGCGCCGCCCGGGTCGCCGGCGCCGCGGTGGCCGACCGTTGGCACGCCGCCGCCCGGTACGGCCTGCGTGACCGGCCACTGGCCCGGGCGGCGACCGCCCTGTTCGACCTGGCCCTGACGGCCCTGCCCCGGCTGGACCTGCCGGCGGCGCTGCACCAGCGGATGCAACGAGCGATCCAGCGGCGGCACACCGTCGCGGAGAGGGGACCCCGGTGACCGAGACGACGACCACCGCCGACCTGGACGTCGCGCGGCTGCGTGACCGCATCGCCGCGGAACTGGACCGCACCCGGGCCCGGACCGTGCTGCTGACCAGCGCCGTCGACGACGACGAGCTGACCCGGCAGCACTCGCCGCTGATGTCCCCACTGGTCTGGGACCTCGCCCACGTGGGCAACCAGGAGGAGCTCTGGCTGGTCCGGGACGTGGGCGGCCGGGAGCCGGTCCGGTGTGACATCGACGAGTTGTACGACGCGTTCAAACAGCCCCGCCGGGACCGGCCCCGCCTGCCGCTGCTGGCCCCCACCGAGGCCCGCGCCTACCTGGGTACCGTCCGGGACAAGGTCCTCGACCTGCTGGACGGGATCCGGTTCACCGACCGTCCGTTGGTCACCGACGGGTTCGCCTTCGGCATGATCGTGCAGCACGAGCAGCAGCACGACGAGACCATGCTCGCCACCCACCAGCTGCGCGCCGGAGCACCGGCGTTGACCGCGCCGCCGCCACCGCAGCCGCGGGTCCGGGTCGCCGACGAGGTGCTGGTGCCCGCCGGGCCGTTCACCATGGGTACCAGCACCGACGCCTGGGCGTTGGACAACGAACGCCCCGCGCACCGCGTCGACCTGCCCGCGTACGTCATCGACGCCGCGCCGGTGACCAACGGGGCGTACCGGGCGTTCATCGCCGACGGCGGGTACGACGACCCCCGTTGGTGGAGCGAGGCCGGCTGGCAGCACCGTCACGAGGCGGGCTTGACCGCCCCGTTGCACTGGCGGCCCGACGGCAGCGGGTGGGCGTACCGACGCTTCGGCCGGTGGTCGCCGGTGCGCGACGACGAGCCGGTGGTGCACGTCAGCTTCCACGAGGCGCAGGCCTACGCCACCTGGGCCGGCAAGCGGCTGCCCACCGAGGCCGAATGGGAGAAGGCGGCCCGGTGGGACCCGGCGACCGGGCGTTCCCGCCGTTGGCCCTGGGGCGACGCCGACCCGACCACCGAGCACGCCAACCTGGGGCAGCGGCACCTGTGGCCGGCGCCGGTGGGTGCCTACCCGGCCGGCGCCTCGCCGCTGGGCGTGCACCAGCTGATCGGCGACGTCTGGGAGTGGACCGCCTCGACCTTCCGGGGGTATCCGGGCTTCGCCGCCTTCCCGTACCAGGAATACTCGCAGGTGTTCTTCGGACCGGACCACCGGGTGCTGCGGGGTGGTTCGTTCGGCACCGACCGGGCGGCCTGCCGGGGCACCTTCCGCAACTGGGACTACCCGATCCGACGGCAGATCTTCAGCGGTTTCCGGTGTGCCCGCGACGCCACGGACGCCGAGGTGCGCGGGTGAGCGGCGGTCCGCGCTGATGTGCCGGCACCTGGCGTACCTGGGTCCGCCGGTGACCCTGCGGGCGTTGCTGTACGACCCGCCGCACTCCCTGCTGCGCCAGTCCTGGGCACCCCGGGACATGCGCGGCGGCGGGACGGTCAACGCCGACGGGTTCGGCGTCGGCTGGTACCCGACGGCGTCGGCCGGCACCGCGGCGCTGCGCTACCGGCGGGCGCAGCCGTTCTGGACCGACACCACGTTGGCGGAGTTGGCCGCGGTGACCACGGCCGGTGGGGTGCTGGCCGCGGTCCGGTCGGCGACGGTCGGCATGCCGGTGCTGGAGACCGCCGCCGCCCCGTTCGCCGACGGACCCTGGTTGTTCAGCCACAACGGGGTGGTCCGGGGGTGGCCGGACTCGGTGGCCGGGTTGGCCGGTGACCTGCCGGTGACCGACCTGCTGACGCTGGACGCCCCGACCGACGCCGCCCTGCTCTGGGCGCTGGTCCGGCACCGACTGCGCGCCGGCGAGGAGCCGGCGCGGGCGGTGGCCGACACGGTGGCCGCCGTCGCGGCTGCGGCGCCGGGGTCCCGGCTGAACCTGTTGTTGACCGACGGGCGGCAGGTGGTGGCCAGTGTGGCCGGCCACGCGCTGTCGGTGCGGGCCGGCGCGGGCGCGGTGCTGCTGGCCTCGGAACCCACCGATGACGAGCCCGGCTGGCGCGGTGTGCCGGACGGGCAGTTGGTGCTCGCCACCGCGGGCGGGCTGCGCTTTCGGGCCCTGCCGGCACCGGCGGGCCGTCCAACCGACACAGACCACACGGAAGGGGCCGGAGATGAACGCGGAGCCACTGGAGATCTATCTGGAGGAGCGGGACCTCGACCGCGGTCTGCGCCACGACGTGCGGACCGGCCTGACCGCCAGCCCGAAGTGGCTGCCGCCGAAGTGGTTCTACGACGCCCGGGGCAGTGAGCTGTTCGAGGAGATCACCCGGCTGCCCGAGTACTACCCGACCCGGGCCGAACGCGCGGTCCTGCAGCGGCGGGCCGCCGAGATCGCCGGGCTGACCGGGGCGAAGACCCTGATCGAGTTGGGTTCGGGATCGTCGGAGAAGACCCGGCTGCTGCTGGACGCGTTCACCCGGCGCGGCGGGTTGGGCACCTTCGTGCCGCTGGACGTCTCGGTGAGCGCGCTGCGGCAGTCCACCGAGCAGATCGCCACCGACTATCCGGGCCTGCGGGTACGCGGCATCGTCGGCGACTTCACCCGGCATCTCGACCGGATGCCCACCGGTGGCCGACGGCTGGTGGTCTTCCTCGGCGGCACCATCGGCAACCTGCTGCCGGCCGAGCGGGCCGCCTTCCTGGCCGCCACCCGGGCCGGCCTGGAGGCCGGGGACTGGCTGCTGATCGGTACCGACCTGGTCAAGGACCCGCAGGTGGTGGTCCCGGCCTACGACGACGCGGCGGGGGTGACGGCCGAGTTCAACCGCAACGTGTTGCGGGTGCTCAACCGGGAACTCGGGGCGGACTTCGAGCCGGAGGCCTTCGACCACGTCGCGCTCTGGGACGCCGAGCGGGAGTGGATCGAGATGCGGTTGCGGGCCCGGCGGGCGATGCGGGTCCGGGTGCTCGACCTGAGCGTCGACTTCGCCGCCGGGGAGGAACTGCGTACCGAGGTGTCGGCGAAGTTCCGTCCGGCGGGCATCGCCGCGGAGCTGACCGGCGCGGGGTTCGCCGCCGAGCAGCACTGGACCGATCCCGAAGGGCTGTTCGGGGTGACTCTCGCCCGGGCGGACTGACTCGCGCCAGGCCCCCGGGGTGACGCCCTTCACCCAGGGGCCTTCTGGCGGGCCGGGGTGGGCTAGGCTGACGGCGCGAAGGGGAGTAGCCCCCAATGTCGTGGTCGACATACTGGCGCGTTCCGCGTCCGGCCACGCGGCCCTGTTCCCAGGGCGGGCGAGACCTTCGACTCAGGCTGTCGCAGCCGGGTCGAGGGCGCCTGTGATCCTCTTCCCGGCCTGGATCGGGAAGGTGTTCCTGTGGAAGGCTTCTTCGTCGCGCTGGTGGTCAGCTTCGGCGTGATCTTCGTCGCGGAGCTGGGGGACAAGTCCCAGCTCATGGCACTGACGTTCGCGACCCGGTTCAAGACGGTGCCGGTGTTGATCGGCATCACCATCGCCACCGCGGTGGTGCACCTGGTCTCGGTGGCCATCGGCTACGGCCTGGGCGCGACCCTGCCCACCGGGTGGATCTCGCTGGTCGCCGGCCTGGCGTTCCTCGGCTTCGGCGCGTGGACCCTGCGCGGAGACAGCCTCACCGAGGAGGAGAAGCGCAAGGCCGAGCGGTCGACCAAGTCCGCCATCGTCACCGTCGGTATCGCCTTCTTCCTGGCCGAGCTGGGTGACAAGACGATGCTGGCCACCATCACCCTGGCCACCCAGTACGGCTGGTTCGGCACCTGGATCGGCTCGACCGTCGGCATGGTCGTCGCGGACGCGTTGGCCATCCTGGTCGGCCGGTTGCTCGGCAGGAAGCTGCCGGAGCGCACCATCAAGTACGGTGCGGCGGCGCTCTTCACCATCTGCGGTCTCTGGCTGATCCTGGAGGCCGTCCGGGAGCTGACCTGAGTTCCGTCGGTGGGGTGCGCCGGCGGCGCACCCCACCGACGGGTCAGTGACCGTTCGGGCGGTCCTGGTAGACGTCGGGCACCCCGTCGCCGTCGGCGTCGACCCGCTCGCGCAGGGCGATGCGCCGGTAGGCGCGGTTGCGCCGGCTGAGCACCACCGCGGCCAGCGTCGCCGAGAGCACCGAGCCGGCCAGCACCGCGGTCTTGACGTGGTCGTCGGCCAGGCTGCCGCTGCCGAAGGCCAGTTCGCCGATGAGCAGCGACACGGTGAAGCCGATCCCGGCCAGCAGCGCCACCCCGAGCAGGTCCCACCAGCCGATGTCCTCGTCGAGCTTGGCGCGGGTGAACCTGGCCAGCAGGTAGGTCGAGCCGAGGATGCCCAGCGGCTTGCCCAGCACCAGGCCGGCGACGACGCCGAGCACGATCGGGTCGGTGAGCACCGCGGCCAGGTCGGCGTCGCGCAGCGACACCCCGGCGGCGAAGAAGGCGAAGACCGGCACCGCGAAGCCGGCCGAGATCGGCCGCCACCGGTGCTCCAGGTGCTCGGCGAGCCCGGGTCGGTGCTCCCCGCCGGGCGGCCCGACCTTGCCGCGACGGTCGCCGAGCACCGGGACGGTGAAGCCGAGCAGGACACCGGCGACGGTGGCGTGCACCCCGGAGGCGTGCACCAGCGTCCAGGCGGTGAACGCCAGCGGCAGCAACGCCCACCACCAGGTGCGTCGCCGCTGCACCAGGAGGCCGAAGGCGGCGATCGGCAGCAGTGCGGCCAGCAGCGGCAGCGGGCTGAAGTCGGCGGTGTAGAAGATCGCGATGATGCTGATCGCCAGCAGGTCGTCGACCACGGCCAGGGTGAGCAGGAAGGCCCGCAGTCCCTGCGGCAGGTACGCCCCGACCACGGCCAGCACCGCCAGCGCGAAGGCGATGTCGGTAGCGGTGGGGATCGCCCAGCCCTCCAGCGCGTCGCCGCCGGCGGCGAGGTTGACCGCGACGTAGATCAGCGCGGGGGCCACCATGCCGCCGACCGCGGCCACCACGGGCAGCGCCGCGCGGCGGGGGTCGCGCAGCTCACCGGCGACGAACTCGCGTTTGAGCTCCAGGCCCACCACGAAGAAGAAGATCGCCAGCAGACCGTCGGCGGCCCACGCGGACAGCGACAGGTCCAGGTGCAGGCCGTCCGCGCCGGGTAGCGGCACCCAGGCGCCGAGGTCGGCGTACCGGTCCCCCCAGGGGGAGTTCGCCCAGACCAGGGCGATCACCGCGCCGGCCAGCAGCAGCCCGCCGCCGACGGTCTCGGTGCGCAGGATGTCGGCCAGGAAGCGGGCCTCCGGCCAGGAGGTACGTCGGAACAGTCGGCCGATGCCCCGGGGGCGGTCGGGACTCGGACGGGGTTCGGTCATGGTGGTGGGCCGCCTTGCTGTCGGGAACGGTCGTAGCCATCGCCGACCAGACTTCCCGGCACACCAGGTCAGACTCTAGCCACCCGGGGCCGGGTGGGCGAGCCGGGCGGCGTGGGAGGCTCGTCTCACCCGGCCTCACCGGGGGGTGGCCAGGGTACTCAGCGCGGGCCGCTGGGCGCAGAGCGCGGCCAACTGGGCGATCAGGTCGTCGACCGCCGCGTACGGGTCGAGTCGCCGGGCGTCCTGCGGGCTGAGCGGGGGCACGCCGACGTGCGAGATGAGCGGGTGGATGGGCCGGGTGTCGATCTCGTCGGCGCCGAAGAGGTCCTCGTGCAGCTTCTCACCGGGCCGCAGCCCGGTGAAGACGATCCCGGCGTTGGTGGCGGACTCGTCGGCCAGCCGGCGGGCGACGTCGGCGATGCGGACCGGTTCGCCCATGTCGAGCACGAGGGCCTCGCCGCCCCGGCCGATCGTGGCGGCCTGCAACACCAGGTGCACCGCCTCCTGCTTGGTCATGAAGTAGCGGGTGACGTCGGGGTGGGTCACCGTGATCGGCAGTCCGGCCGCCAGCTGGGACCGGAAGGCGGTCAGCACCGAGCCCCGGCTGCTGAGCACGTTGCCGAACCGGACGCTGAGGTACCGGGCGCCGGAGCGGGCGGCGTAGTGGGCGGTCAGCTGTTCGGTCAGCCGCTTGGAGTAGCCGAGCACACTGATCGGGTCGGCCGCCTTGTCGGTGGAGATGTTGACGAACTCGGCGACGTCGCGGCAGGCCTCCAGCACGTTCAGGGTGCCCAGGATGTTGGTCTTGACCGCCTCTCCCGGGTGCCGTTGCAGCAGGGGCAGGTGCTTCAGCGCCGCGGCGTGGAAGACGATCTCCGGCCGGCGTTCGGCGATGATCCGACTGACCTGCTCGGCGTCGCGGATGTCGGCCAGGATCAGCTCCGGACCGTCGAGCAACGCCCGCCCGTACAGTGACATCTGCAAGGCGTGCAGCGCCGACTCGTCACGGTCGAGCATCATCAGCTCACCCGGTTCGCAGCGGGCGATCTGCTGGCACAGTTCGCTGCCGATGGAGCCACCGGCTCCGGTGACCAGCACCCGGCGACCGCGCAGACCGTTGCGTTCGCGGGTCGGCGCGACCGCCCGTGGGGCCCGGCCGAGCAGGTCGGTGAGCTGGATGTCGCGTACGTCGGTGACCGCCGGCGGGCGGTCCAGCAGGTCGTGCAGCGGCGGCAGCACCTTGAAGGTGGCGCCGGCGCGCACGGTCCGGTCGCGTACGTCGCGGAGCAGGCCGGTGTCGGAGCCGACCATGCAGAAGATCACCGTGTCGGCTCCGGTGCGCTGCAGGGCCGCGCCGATCTGGTGCCGGCCGCCGAGTACCCGTACGCCGTCGAGTCGCAGGTCCCGCTTGCCGAGTTCGTCGTCGAGCAGCCCGACCGGCAGGTACCGGCCGAGCGGGTCGGCGCGCAGCGCCCGCACCAGCCGGGCGGTGGTGGCGTCCACGCCGTAGATCAGCGCGCGGGTTGCCGGCTGACTCGTCCCCGGGTGCCGGTCCCGGTGGTACCGGTAGGCCGACCGACCGACCGCCATGATCAACAGTGCGATGACCGCACCGACCACGGGGGTGGTGGCGGGCACCGGCCGCTCCGGCATCGGCAGGATCACCAGCAGCGCGCTGGCGGCCGCCAGCGCGGCGGTGCCGGCCAGCTCGCGGGCCTCGTCGAGGCTGCCCACCGGGTCGTGCCCGCGCAGGCTGCGGCGGACCTGACCGATGCTGGCGTGCACCGCCGCGCAGGCCAGTGCGGTGACCAGCACCCACCCGCACTGGCCGGCGGTGAGCGTGAACTCGAAGCGGGTCCATGCGGCGGTCGACAGTCCCCCGCACCAGGCGAGGGTGTCCAGCGTTAACCAGGACAGGGCACCGCGGCGGCGCGGGACCGGGCGACGGCGCCGGTCACCGGTTGCTGCGGGTGTGGTCGGTGCTGCGGTGTCCATGCTCTGCCCTCGGCTTCTAGGCCCGGATGAGTGGTTTACGGCCGGGTGAGGTGCCGCATCGTCTACATTCGTTTCGTCCGGTAACGGGGCATTAGTTATCAATCAAAGCCCGTCATGAACTTTGTCATAGACATGGGGTGTTCCGGGGGATTTCCCGGCCGCCGGTGTCGGCTCGAGGAGGTACAGCTGATGGATGTTCGTGACTACTTGCACGCGGTTCGCCGCCACTGGTGGATCGTGCTGGTCACGGTCATGGTGGCGCTGGGCCTCACCACCCTGGTCACGCTGCGCGCACAACCCCGGTACGCCGCCTCGGTGACCTTCTTCGTCACCACCCCCAACCAGGGCGTCAGCGAGGCGTACCAGGGCAGCATCTTCATGCAGCAGCGGGTCAAGTCCTACGTCGACCTGTTGCAGAGCGACCGGTTGGCGGCCAGCGTGGTGGAGCGCCAGCCGCTGGGCCTGACGGCCGAGGGGGTGCGCAGCCGGATCGCGGCGCAGACCGTCCCCGACACGGTGCTGCTGCGGGCCACGGTGACCGACACCGACGCGACCCGGGCGCTGCGGCTGACCGAGGCGGTGGCGGCGGGCTTCGTCGAACTGATCAAGCAGGTGGAGACCCCACCGGAGGGGCGCACCGCCCCGATCAAGGTCGAGGTGATCGGCGGCCCCCGGGTCGGCTCCACCCCGGTCTCCCCGCAACCGCTGCGCAACTACGGACTCGGCACGCTGGGCGGGCTGCTCGCCGGGGTCGCGCTGGCGGTGCTGCGGACCAAACTCGACACCCGGCTGCGCGACGCCATCAGCCTGCAACGCGCCACCGGTAGCCCGCTGTTGGGCGAGATCCCCTTCGACGGCACCGCCCGGACCGATCCGTTGATCGTCGGCGAGGCCGCCAACTCCCCCCGCGCCGAGGCGATCCGGAAGCTGCGTACCAACCTGCGCTTCGTCGACGTGCACGAACCCGCCCGGGTCATCGCGGTGACCAGCGCCCTGCAGGGCGAGGGCAAGACCACCATCAGCTGCAACCTGGCGATCGCCCTGGCCGAGGCCGGCTGGCGGGTCGCGCTGGTCGACGCCGACCTGCGTCGCCCCAAGGTCGCCGAATACCTGAACCTGGAGTCCAGCGTCGGGCTCACCGACGTGCTCGTCGGTGACGTGCAGGTCGGCGACGTGGTGCAGCGCTGGGGTGACAAGTCGCTGCTGGTGCTGCCCAGCGGGTCGACCCCGCCGAACCCCAGTGAGCTGCTCGGGTCCAAGGCGATGGCGGACCTGTTGGTGGTGCTGAGGGAGTCCGCCGACATCGTGATCATCGACACCGCGCCGCTGAGCAGCGTCACCGACGGAGTGGTGGTCGCCGTCCAGGCCGACGGCGCCCTGCTGGTCAGCCAGCACGGTCGCACCGACCGGGGCCAGGTCAGTGCGGCGGCGCACGCCCTGCAGTCGGTCTCCGTGCGGCTGCTCGGCTGCGTGCTCAACCAGGCGAAGCTGGGCAAGGCCGACGCGTACCGGTACGAGAGCTACCGGATCGAGGTGCCCGCCGCCCGGTCGGCCCCGTCCGGCCAGCACGGCGCGTTCCTCGGGCCGGACCGGGTCGCCGATCCGACCCAGGAGCTCACCCGGCTGCCTCGATGAGCGCCGCGACCGGCAGCACGCACCGCTCTATCACGCGCGCACACTGGCGGAAATCCGCGAGCGGGCCGCCGAGCGGGTCGGCCAGGTCGTCGTCGGCGGGAGCGGCCGGCTGCAGCCGCCCCCGCGCCTGGGCGGCGGCGCGTACCGCCGCCCGTAGCGGCTGGCCGGTGGCGGCCTCCGGTCGCGGCGCCAGCTCGGCCAGCCGGGCGAACTGGCGCAGCGTGAACACCCGGTGCAGCGCCGCGGGCGCCAGCGCGACGCAGGCCGAGCGTTGGTTGCGGGTGGCGGTCAGCACCAGCGCCGCCTCCAGGAGCTGCCCGGGGGCGACCCGGCGGCTGCGGAAGTCCGCCGGCACCGCACCGGTGCCGGCGGCGACCTCGGCGGCGTACGGATGCATCGGCCGGCCCTCGACGGCGTGGGTGCCGGCGCTGGCCACCGCGACCGGCAGCTTGGCAAGCAGGTCGGCGGCGAGGTACTCGGCCATCGGCGAGCGGCACAGGTTGGCGTGGCACACGAACAGGATCCGGTCGACCATCGGGGCCCCTCTCCACGGTGCGGTCGAACGAGGCGTCGTCGACCGGTCGGCGTGGCTCGGCGGCCTCCGGTCGGTCGGTGAGGGGATGCCGGCATCGTATGCGCCGGCGCGCCGGGAGCCGGGCCCCGCCGCGCCGGGAAGGAGAGCGGACCGGTGAGAATCGGGATGCTGTCGTACCACTTTCCGCCGGAGCCGGCCTTCCTGGCGGGCAGCCTGGCCGAGGAGCTGGCCGCGCGCGGACACCAGGTACGGGTGTTGACCGGCTTCCCCGACTACCCCGGCGGGCACGTCTACCCGGGCTGGCGGCAGCGGTGGCACCACGAGACGCACAGTCAGGGGCTGACCGTCCGTCGGGTGCCCCGGCTCACCGGTGACGGCACGACCCGGGGCCCGCTGGTGAGCCACCTCTCCTTCGCCGCCAGCGCGGCGGGGGTCGCCCGACGGTTCCTGCGGGGCGTCGACGCGTTGTACGTCTGCCAGCATCCGGCGGGCGTGTTCGCCACCGCCGCGGTCCGCCGGGTACTGGGCGCGGTGCCGACCGTGCTGCACGTACAGGGGCTCTGGCCGGGGGCGTGGGCCGCCGACACCCCGGGGCGTTGGGCGGACCGGCTCGCCACGGCCACCCGGGGGGCGTACCGGTCGGCGGACCGGGTCGTGGTGGGCACGTCGGCCATGCGGGACCTGGTGGTCGCCGACGGTGCTCGCGAGGACCGGGTCCGGGTGGTGCTCAGCTGGACCGACGAGCGTCTGTTCCGGCCGGTCAGCGCGAGCCCGGAGGTCCGCCGGCTGGTCGGTGGGGATGGTCGCTGTGTGGTGCTGCACGCCGGCACCATCGGCGCCGGGCAGCGTCTGGAGACCGCGATACGGGCGGCGGTGCCGCTGGAGCGGACCATGGAGCTGGTCCTGGTCGGCTCGGGGGAGCGGGAACAACGGGTCCGGGAGTTCGCCGCCGAGGTGGGGGCGCGCAACGTACGGTTCGTGCCCCGCCGGCCGGCGCTGGAGATGCCCGAGTGGTACGCCGCCGCCGACTACCAGCTCGTGGCGACCCGTGATCTGCCCGAGCTGTCCGGCACCGTACCGACGAAGCTGCCGGCAGCGTTGGCCTGTGCCGCGCCGGTCGTGGTCTCCGCCGGTGGCGACACGGCCGAGTTCGTCGAGTCCGCCCGGGCCGGGCTGTCCTGCCCGCCGGAGGACTGGGCGGCGTTGGCCGACCGGTTCTGGCTGGCCGCCGCGATCCCGGCCAGCGCCCGTCTGGAGATGGGGCGGCGGGGTCGGGACGCCTATCTGCGGCAGATGTCGCTGCGGGCCGGGGTGGACCGCGTCGAGCGCCTGCTGCACGAGGTCGCCACCGAGTCAATGGAGAAAAGCTCTCAACTGCAACATTAGTCACCGATGTAACTGATAATCACGTACCGGACATGTTATGAAGTAGCGGACTGACTGACTACTTTTTGCATGCTTTTCGGATCGGAGGGTGACGGTGGTGCGGTGGACGACCCCGAGGCCACGCCTGTCCCGGCGTCGCCGGCGGATCCGGCGTCGCCGGGCGCTGCTCGCCACTCTGGTCGCGTGCTGCCTGCTGGTGGTGTCCGTCGGCTGGGTGGGCCTGCGTGGTTGGCAAGCCCGCGCCCACCTGCTCAACGCCGCCGAACTCGCCCAGGAACTCAGCGCCCAGCTGACCCAGGGCGACACCGACCGGGCCCAACGGACCCTCTCGGCCCTGCAGGAACAGGCCCGCCAGGCCCGCGCCGCGACCGCGGGTCCGACCTGGTCGATCGCCGGGTGGCTGCCGTACGTCGGCGACGACCTGGACACGGTCGGGCAGATCGCGGCGGTGATCGACGACCTGTCCCGGCACGCGTTCCCGTCGCTGCTGCGGGTGGACCTCACCGCGCTACTGCCCCGGGGCGGGAAACTCGACCTCTCCGCGCTCAAAGCGGTCGCCGGTCCGCTGACCGCCGGGGACGAGGCGGTACAGCGGAACCGGGCCAGGTTGGCGGGTCTGTCCACCGACGGTCTGCTGCCCCAGGTCGGTGCCGCGCTGACCGCGCTACGGCAGGAGACGGACCGGTTGTCGCAGCTGACCGCGACGGCCAGCCAGGGCGCCCGGGTGCTGCCCGCCCTGCTGGGCGCCGACGGGCCGCGGTCCTATCTGCTGGTCTCCCAGAACCTGGCCGAGGTCCGGGCCACCGGCGGCATGCTGGGGGCGTACGCGTTGATCCGGGCCGACGACGGCCGGGTACGCATCGTCTCCCAGGGCAGTTCCTCGGCGACCCTGCTGCGGTTCGACCCACCTGTCGACCTGCTCAGCACCGAGATGCGGCACCTGTACACCGACCTGCCCGGGGTCTTCCCGGGCGACGTGAACCTCACCCCACACTTCCCGACGGCGGCGAAGCTCTACCGGGAGATGGTCCGGCGGCGGACCGGTACCACTGTCGACGGGGTGCTGGCGGTGGATCCGGTCGCGCTGTCGTACCTGCTGGCGGCCACCGGACCGGTCACCGTGCCGGACGGCCCGAAACTGACCGCGCAGACCGCGGTCCGCACCCTGCTCTCCGACGCCTACCTGCGCCTCGACACCGTCGAGCAGGACGAGTTCTTCTCGGCCGCGGCGTCGGCGGTGTTCAACAGCCTGCTGGCGCGCCAGGTAAGCCTTCCGGGTGTTTTGTCGGCATTGAGCCGTTCCGTACATGAACGCCGGATATTGTTTTGGAGTGCCAGGGCAGCGGAGCAGCAGATCCTGACCACCAGCCGGGTGGCCGGGACGTTGCCGGAGCAGGAGAAGGAGCCGACCGTCGGTGTCTTCCTCAACGACGGCACGGGCGCGAAGCTCAGCTACTACCTCACGCAGACGGCGAACCTGACGGTCGGCGCGTGCCGTCCCGACGGTAGGCGTTCGCTTCGGCTGCGGCTCACCCTGCACTCGTCGGTACCGCGCGACGGACTCACCTCCTCGGTGCTCGGGCCGGCGAAACACGTCCCGCCGTACACCGTCCGCACGCTGGTCAACGTCTTCAGTCCAGCAGGCGGCACGGTGCTGGGCGGACGGCTCGACGGGACCGAGGTGGCGCTCGGCAGCGGCACCGAACGGGGACGGCACGTCGTCGTCGCCAACGTAGAGCTGGGCCCGGGAAAGTCCCGGACCCTCGAGGTCGACCTGCTGACCGCGGTGGACACCACCGTCGGCACGGCGCACCTCTGGCACACACCCACCGCCACCCCGTGGACCACCCAGATAGATACCGCACCAGCCTGTCACTAGTAGGAGGGAACCATCATGCGGCTAACCCGCATCATCATGGCGCTCACGGTCGGTCTGGCCGTGGTGGCCGCACCGGCCGTGGCGGCCGCGGCAGCGCCGCAGCCGACACCGTCACAGAGCGTCTCGCCCACGGACTACCCGCCCCAGCCACCGGCCCTGACGGTGACCCCGACCACCACCACCGTCGGTAACACCGTCACCCTCACCGGTGCCGGGTTCCTGCCCGGCGAGACCGTGGTCATCAGCGTCACGGTCAACCCGGTGCTGCCGTCGATCACCGTGGTGGCCGACGCCAACGGCCGGTTCTCGGTGCCCTACACCCCCACCATCGAGGGCACGTACACCTTCACCGCGGTGGGTCAGACCTCCGGTCGGACCGCGTCGACCACCCTGCGGGTGCTGCCCCGACCGCAGCCCTCGCCCAGCCACACCTGGCCGCCGCACCACGGTGGCAAGCCGCCGCACAAGGGTGGCTGGCTGCCGGTGACCGGCGACAACGTCGGCACCCCGGTGAAGGTCGGTGGTGGCCTGGTCGGCGCGGGAGCCGTCCTGATGCTGCTGACCCTGGCCTGGCGCCGGCGCAGCCGCTTCGGCTCGGCGGGTGACTGACCTCCCCCGGTGAGGCCGGGCAGGGCCCGGAACACCGCCGACGGCGTCCACCACGGCATGTGGTGGACGCCGTCGGCGTGCCGCTCTCCGCCGGCTACCGCCCGCTGTCACCCGACGCTGACGGGTGTGCGCGTGCGACCCGGATGTCCAGCAGGGCGGCGACCAGGGCCACCGCGATGATGCCGGTGGCCAACAGCAGCGCGTGGCGGAAGGCGGTGGTCCAGTCACCGGTGGCGGCGAGGTTGCCGAACAGGACCGTACCGACCGCGGCGATGCCGGTGGCCGAGCCGATCCGTTGTCCGGTCTGGAGCATGCCCGCGCCGCTGCCGGCCTGGGGCACCGGCACCCGGGCCAGGGTGAGCGTCTGGTTCGGCGAGATCACCAGCCCGCTGCCGAGCCCGGCGACCAGCAGCGGCGCGGCGAGTACCAGCGGCACGGGCGCGTCGGGTGCGAGCCGGGACAACCCGAGCACGGCGCCCAGCCCGAGCACCACCACGACCAGACCGACGGCGACAAGTGGCCGGCCGCGCCGGTTGACGATCCGGCCACCGAGGGCGGAGGTGACCGCCGAACCCAGCGCGAACGGGGTGATCGCCAGGCCGGCGACCAGGGCGCTGTAGCCCAGCCCGTTCTGCAGGTAGAGGGTGAAGATGAAGAAGACCGCGGTGAAGCCGCCGAAGTAGGCCAGGGCGATCAACGCGCCCAGCAGGTACGACCGGATCCGCAGCAGACGCAGGTCGAACAGGGGGCTGCGGGTTCGGGCATAGTGACGTTCCCAGAACCCGAAGGCGACCAGGGTCGCCAGCCCGAGCGGCACCAGTAGCCACTTCGCCGGACTCTGCCACTGCTCGCGCTGCACCAGGGGCAGCAGCAGCGCGACGACACCGAGTCCGAGCAGCCCGACCCCGACCGGATCCAGTCCCCGCCCCTCGGGCCGGCCGGCTGGCCGGCCCGGGACGAGCCGCCAACCGAGCAGGACCGCGACCACCCCCACCGGCACGTTGACGAAGAAGACCCAACGCCAGCCCTGCTGCTCCCCGCCGAGAGCGATGAGCATGCCTCCCAGCAGCGGACCCACCGCGGTGGACACCCCGATGGTGGCCCCGAGCAGACCGAACGGGCGGGCCCGTTCCGGCCCCCGGAACAGCTCCTGGATCATTCCCGTGACCTGGGGGTTCACCACCCCGGCGGCGGCGCCCTGCAGCAGCCGGGCGGCCACCAGCCACTCGGGGGAGCGGGCCAGGCCGGCCAGCGCGCTGGTCACGGTGAACAGCGCGACCCCGCAGACGAAGGCACCGCGGCGGCCCCGCAGGTCGCCGAAGCGTCCGGCGGGGACCAGGACCAGACCGAAGGTCAGCGCGTACCCCGACAGCACCCACTGCAGGTCGCTCGTGGTGGCACCGAGCGCGCGGTCGATCGACGGCACGGCGACGTTGACGATGCTGACGTCGAGCAGGGTCATGAACGCCGCGACCAGGCCGACGCCGAGCGCCTGCCACCGTCGCCGGTCGGCCCCGTCGGGCCGGGTACCGGTGCCGGTCACGCCAGCTGACGGGCACACCACCGGGGGCCGAAGTCCAGGCCGGCCAGCGGGGAGTCCTCCCGGTGCAGCAGGTTGCGCTCGGTGAGCTGGCGCAGGGGCGCGTGGACCTGCTCCTCGGTCAGCCCCGCCTCCTCGGCGATCAGCTCGGGGTAGGGCACCTGGCCGCGCGTCTCCAGCGTGGCCACCGCCTCGTAGACGAGCAGTTCGAGGTCTGACAACTGCACCTGCGGCATGGCCCCGCCTCCTTCGACTCCGAGCCGCCCGGGCAGCACCGGCGGCACGCGCCGCGCGGGTACCCGGTGTCGTGCCGAAGATGCCCGCCGGCGGCAAGCCGCCCGGTAGACACCTAGCATCCTAGGACGCCGTACAGGTGGTGACCCCACCCACCAGTCACGCCCAGAACCGCAACAGCAGAAACCGGAAGAACCTATCGAGGCCAGTCGCCCAGCCGGCGGCGTAGCCGCCGCACCTGGGCCTCGTCCAGTCCGTACCGGGCGAACCGGCGATCGGGGAGCCGGTCGAGGTACCGCCCGGCGGCCCGGACGTCCTCGTCGTCCAGGCCCGGGTCGAGCTGTCGGGCCAGCCGGAGCAGCTCACCCACGGGGTAGTGGTCCAGGGCGGCGGCGACGTCGATGAAGTCGCGTACCTCCCGGCGGTTGACCAGGGCGGCGGTCTTGTTCGCGACCAGGTCGTGGACGTCCATCACCGGCCCGAGATCCATCACCACCGGGCTGCGGTGCCGGTCGAGCCGGGCCAGGCTCAACCGGATCCGTCGCCCGTCCCGGCTGACCAGGAAGTCCTTCATGTCCTGCGCGAAGCCGTCGAACAGGTCGGCCAGGTCGCTGTCCGGGTCGGCGTCGACGACCTGGAAGCCGGCCCGGTGCAGGGCGGTGCGGACCTCGGTGGCGGCGGCCAGCGCCGCTCCCGGTACGTCGGCGAACAGGTCGACGTCCTCGGTGGGGCGGGTGACCAGGCCGTGTGCCGCCCAGGCCACGCCACCGCCGAGGACGAAGCGGTGCGGGCCGGCGGCGGTCAGGGCCACCCGGGCCACCTCGCGGTAGAAATCGTGCGGGTGACTGGCGGTCACGTGGTGCGCAGGGTCCGGTGCCGGCTCTCCCACGCCTGGCGTACGCCGCGGGGGAGGTTGAGGGCGCGCCACCGGCGACGCAGCACCCCGCCGTTGATCAACTCGCGGAGGTCGCCGGCGCGGGTGCTCTCCCGCAGGACGTTCTCGTACATCCAGAGCAGCTGGTCGGGGTCGGTGAGGTCGAAGGTGCGGTCGGCGTGCCACATCAGGCGGACCGGCAGCTCGACCAGGCCGTGGGTGGGGCCGGTGAGCTCGGCGAGGGTCCGGGTCACGACGGCGGGGCGGCCGGGGCGGGCCAGGTGGGCCACGCCGGCCGCGACGGGTACGACGCCCTGCATGCTGTCAGGGTAGCGCCGCAGGTGGGATGCGCGGGTGGCCTGTCGGTCAGCGCGGTGGCGGGGGTGGTCCGGGGCGGCCCCGTCGTCGGTCCCGGGCGGTGTGGCAGACGGCCGAGGCGAGCAGGAACCACCAGAGCAGTCCGATCGGCAGCAGGGTCGTCGTAGTGCGCCCGGGTGTGCCGGTCAGGGGTGTGGTGAGCAGTAGCAGGGCGCTGCCCAGCGTGCCGGCGGTGACGGTGGTGCGCCAGGGGCGGGGCAGCCGGCGGGCGGTGGGCAGGCCCAGGGCGGTGGTGGCCAGGGCGGTGGCGCTCAGGAGCAGGGCCGGGGTCAGTACCGACATGGTGGCGGGGTTGCCGTCCTGGCAGGTGGCAAACCAGGTTGGGTCGGTGTGCTCGCGTACTGGTGTCCGGTGACCTATGGTCGGAGGGGTCGGCCGGTGGCAGAGGGGGTGACGTCGTGGGGTTTCGGACGTTCATCTCGGGCTGGCCGGTCTACCGGCAGCTGACCGGTACGGATCCGCTGGGGCGGGGTGCGGCGGCGCAGTCGCCGCGGTCGGCGGCGTTGACTGCCCGTACCGAGGCCGCCGAGGGGGTGGCGCGGTCGGTCTGTCCGTACTGTGCGGTGGGGTGTGGGCAGCGGGTGTTCCACTCCGAGGGGCGGGTCACCCAGATCGAGGGTGATCCGGACAGTCCGATCTCGCGGGGGCGGCTCTGTCCGAAGGGCGCGGCGAGTCGGAGTCTGGTGACGAGTCCGTTGCGGGTGACGAAGGTTCGTTACCGGCGGCCGTACGGCACCGAGTGGGAGGATCTGGAGCTCGACGTCGCCTTGGACATGATCGCTGATCGGGTGTTGGCGGCCCGGGCGCAGACCTGGGAGGACGCTGACGCGCAGGGGCGGCCGTTGAACCGTACGTTGGGTGTGGCCAGCCTGGGTGGGGCGACGCTGGACAACGAGGAGAACTACCTCATCAAGAAGTTGTTCACCGCGTTGGGGGCGTTGCAGATCGAGAATCAGGCGCGTATTTGACACTCCGCCACCGTCCCCGGTCTGGGGGCTTCCTTCGGTCGCGGCGGTGCGACGGATTTTCAGCAGGATCTGGTCAACGCTGACGTCATCGTCATTCAGGGTTCCAACATGGCTGAGGCCCATCCGGTGGGTTTCCAGTGGGTGATGGAGGCCAAGAAGCGCGGTGCGACGGTTTTTCACGTGGATCCGCGGTTCACCCGGACGAGTGCGTTGGCTGATGAGTTCGTGCCGATCCGGGCGGGTACGGATATCGCGTTGTTGGGTGGGGTGGTGCGGTACATCCTGGACAACGAGTTGGATTTCCGGGAGTACGTGTTGGCCTACACCAACGCGTCGGCGATCGTGAGTGAGTCGTTCGTGGACGCGGAGGACAACGACGGCATCTTCTCGGGGTTCGATCCGGAGACGTTGAGTTATGTGCAGGACAGTTGGCAGTACGCGGGGCAGGAGTCGGCCTCGGGTAGTGGGCACACGGCCAAGGAGCGGGATTCGGCGGCGGGGTTGGAGCACGAGTCGCATGGTGCGGAGGTGTCGGGGGAGCGGTTGCGGGATGACACGTTGCAGCATCCGCGGTGTGTGTACCAGATCCTGAAGCGGCATTTCGCGCGGTACACGCCGGAGATGGTGGAGCGGGTCTGTGGTGTTCCGCAGGAGATGTTCCTGCGGTTGGCGCGGGCGTGGGCGGAGAACTCGGGTCGGGAGCGGACCGGGGCGTTGGTGTATTCGGTGGGGTGGACGCAGCACAGTGTCGGGGTGCAGTACATCCGGACCGGGGCGATCATTCAGACGTTGTTGGGCAACATGGGTCGGCCGGGTGGTGGGATTCTGGCGTTGCGGGGGCACGCCAGTATTCAGGGGTCGACGGACATTCCGACGTTGTTCAATCTGTTGCCGGGGTATCTTCCGATGCCGCATGCGGCGGATCATCGGACTTTCGACGACTGGGTGGGCAGCATCGTCCGTCCGGGGCAGAGGGGTTTCTGGGGTAACGCGCGGGCGTACGCGGCGAGTTTGTTGAAGGCGTACTGGGGGGACGCGGCGACGCCGGAGAACGATTTCGGGTATGGCTGGTTGCCGCGGATGACCGGTGATCACGGCACGTACCAGCAGGTGTTGAACATGATCGACGGGAAGGTGAAGGGGTACTTCCTGTTGGGGCAGAATCCGGCGGTGGGTTCGGCGCACGGGCGGGCGCAGCGGCTGGGGATGGCGAATCTGGACTGGCTGGTGGTGCGGGATCTGTTCGAGATCGAGAGTGCCAGTTTCTGGCGGGATTCGCCGGAGGTGGCCACCGGGGAGATCGTGCCGGCGGAGTGTCGTACCGAGGTGTTTCTGTTGCCGGCGGCCTCGCACGTGGAGAAGGAGGGCACGTTCACCCAGACGCAGCGGTTGGTGCAGTGGCGGGAGAAGGCGGTGGATCCGCCGGGTGACTGTCGGTCGGAGTTGTGGTTCTTCTTCCATCTGGGGCGGGTGCTGCGGGAGAAGTTGGCGGCCTCGACGTTGCCGAGGGATCGGGCGTTGTTGGATCTGGCGTGGGACTATCCGACGCATGGGCCGTACGCGGAGCCGAGCGCGGAGGCGGTGTTGCGGGAGATCAACGGTTTCGATGTGGTGTCGGGTCGGCCGTTGTCGTCGTTCGCGGAGGCGCGGGACGACGGGTCGACGGCGGTGGGGTGTTGGATCTACTGCGGGGTTTTCGCCGACGGGGTGAATCAGGCGGCGCGTCGTCGGCCGGGCCGGGAGCAGGACTGGGTGGCTGCGGAGTGGGGTTGGGCGTGGCCGGCGAATCGGCGGATGTTGTACAACCGGGCGTCGGCTGATCCGCAGGGGCGGCCGTGGAGTGAGCGTAAGCGGTATGTGTGGTGGGACGCCGGGCGTGGGGAGTGGACGGGGTACGACGTGCCGGATTTCGAGCGGACGAAGCCGCCGTCGTACCGGCCGCCGGTGGGGGCGTCGGGGGTGGCGGGTATCGCTGGTGACGATCCGTTCGTGATGCAGGGTGACGGGAAGGCGTGGTTGTTCGCGCCGAGTGGGGTGTTGGACGGGCCGTTGCCGACGCACTACGAGCCGGCGGAGTCGCCGTTGCGTAATCCGTTGTACGGCCAGCAGGCGAATCCGACGCGGAAGGTGTACGACCATCCGGTGAATCCGATGAATCCGAGTCCGCCGCAGCCGCATGCCGGGGTGTTTCCGTTCGTGTTCACGGTGAGTCGGCTGACGGAGCATCACACGGCGGGTGGGATGAGTCGGACGGTGGCGCCGTTGGCGGAGTTGCAGCCGGAGATGTTCGTGGAGGTGTCGCCGGAGGTGGCGGGGTTGGTGGGGTTGGCGCATCTGGGGTGGGCGCATCTGGTCAGTGCGCGGTCGGTGATCGAGGCGCGGGTGTTGGTGACGGAGCGGTTGCGGCCGTTGCGGGTGGATGGTCGGGTGATCCATCAGGTGTGGTTGCCGTATCACTTCGGGTCGGCGGGGTTGGTGACGGGTGATTCGGCGAATGATCTGTTCGGGATCACGTTGGATCCGAACGTGTTGATCCAGGAGAGCAAGGTCGGTACGTGTGATGTGCGGCCGGGGCGGCGGCCGAGGGGGCCTGGGTTGCGGGATCTGGTGGTGGACTACCAGCGTCGGGCGGGGTTGGTGCCGCCGGGGGTGCCGCCGGTTCTGACGACCGGGCCGGGGTGGGTCGAGACGTCCCGGTCGGCGGATGAGAGTGACCGGGGTGGTCGTGGGTCGGTGGCGGGGGAGGGTGGGCGGGATGGTTGAGGTTGCCGGTGGGCGGGATCCGGCGGGGGAGGCGGGTTGGTCCGGTGCCGCGCCCCGGATGGGGTTCTTCACCGATACGAGTGTCTGTATCGGGTGTAAGGCGTGTGAGGTGGCGTGCAAGGAGTGGAATGACGTGCCGGGGTCGGGGTTCGACCTGCTGGGCATGTCGTATGACAACACGGGGGCGTTGACGGCGGATTCGTGGCGGCATGTGGCGTTCGTGGAGCAGCCGGCGGTTGCGGGGTCGGCGTCGGTGGCCTCGGGTGGGGCGCAGTTTGTGGGGATGCCGGGTTCGGGGCCGCCGGGGCGGGAGTCCGGGGTGGCGGGGCGGACGGATTTCCGCTGGTTGATGATGTCGGATGTCTGTAAGCACTGCACGGATGCGGCGTGTCTGGATGTGTGTCCGACGGGGGCGTTGTTCCGGACGGAGTTCGGGTCGGTGGTGGTGCAGGAGGACATCTGCAACGGGTGTGGGTACTGCGTGTCGGCGTGTCCGTACGGGGTGATCGATCGGCGGGCGGGTGATGGGCGGGCGTGGAAGTGCACGTTGTGTTATGACCGGTTGGGTGCGGGGTTGACGCCGGCGTGTGCGCAGGCGTGTCCGACGGAGTCGATCCAGTACGGGCCGTTGGAGGAGTTGCGTCAGCGGGCGGCGGAGCGGGTGTCGGTGTTGCGCGGGCGGGGGGTGCCGCAGGCCCGGTTGTACGGTCATGATCCGGCGGATGGTGTGGGTGGTGACGGTGCGTTCTTCCTGTTGTTGGATGAGCCGGAGGTGTACGGGTTGCCGCCGGATCCGCGGGTGACGACGCGGGATCTGCCGGCGATGTGGCGGCGGGCGGGGTGGGCGGGGTTGGCGATGGTGGCGGCGGCGGTGGCCGCGTTTGTCGGGGGGTCGTCGTGACGGTGTCGGGTGGGGCGGGTCGGCGGCGGCGTTCCGGTGGTGGTGGGGAGGCGTTGGCGGTGCCGGCGGCGGAGTTCACCTCGTACTACGGGCGGCCGGTGTTGAAGCCGCCGGTGTGGACGTGGGAGATCGCGGCGTATCTGTTCACGGGTGGGTTGGCGGCCGGGTCGTCGGTGTTGGCGGCGGGTGCGCAGGTGACGGGTCGGCCGGCGTTGCGTCGGGTGGGGCGGGTGGCGGCGTTGGCGGGGGTGGTGGCCAGTGGGGTGTTGCTGGTGGCGGATCTGGGGCGGCCGGCGCGGTTCCATCACATGTTGCGGGTGGTGAAGCCGACGTCGCCGATGTCGGTGGGGACGTGGATCCTGAGTGTGTTCGGTCCGGCGGCGGGGGTGGCGGCGGTGGCCGAGGTGGTGCCCTGGTTGCCGGATCGGGGGGTGTCCGGGGTGGGGCGTCGGGTGGTGCCGCCGGTGGGGCATGCCGCGGGGTGGGTGGCGGCGGTGACGGCGCCGGCGTTGGCGACGTACACGGGGGTGTTGTTGGCGGACACGGCGGTGCCGTCGTGGCATGAGGCGTATCCGGAGTTGCCGGTGATTTTCGCTGGTAGCGCGTTGGCCAGTGGCGCGGGGGTGGGGTTGGTGGCGGCGCCGTCGGGTGAGAGTGGTCCGGCGCGGCGGATGGCGGTGGCCGGGGCGGCGTTGGAGTTGGTGGGTGCGCATCGGGTGGAGACCCGGTTGGGTTTGCTCAGTGAGCCGTACCGGTCGGGGGTGGCGGGCCGGTTGTTGCGGGCCGCCAGGGTGTTGACGGTGCTGGGTGCGGTGGGTGCGGTGGCTGGTCGGCGTAGCCGGGTGGTGTCGGTGGTGTCGGGGGTGGCGTTGTTGGCGGCGTCGGTGGCGACCCGGTTCGGGGTGTTCCACGCGGGGGTGGTGTCGGCGCGGGATCCGCGGTACACGGTGGTGCCGCAGCGGCAGCGGTTGGCGCGGCGGGTGGCGGGGGCCGGTTCGGGTTCCTGAGCGGCGGGCCGGGTCGGGTTGTGGTTCACTGCTGCGTGGAGGCGTTCAGGCGGCTGGTGCCCCTCCCGGTCTTCAACACCGGTGTGGTCCGGGATCCGGGCCAGGCGGGTTCGATTCCCGTCCGTCTCCGTCAGCTGGTGATTCGGGGGTGCTGTCGCGGTGGGTGATGTGCGCCGTCGGGTGCCGCGTACCGACGTGTTGTTGGTGGAGCCGCGGTTGGCCGCGGCGGTGGCGGTGGTGGGTCGGGAGCGGGTCAAGCAGGCGATCGGGCGGGCGCAGCAGCGGGCCCGGCGGGGTGAGATCGACCCGGGTGCGGTGGTGGAGGCGGCGGTGGCGGAGCTGCCGGCGGGGCCGCGGGCGGTGTTGAACGCCACGGGTGTGGTGGTGCACACGAATCTGGGTCGGGCGCCGTTGTCGGCTGCGGCGGTGGAGGCGGTGGTGGCTGCGGCCGGGTACACCGATGTGGAGTTCGATCTGGTCGCGGGTGGGCGGGCGCGGCGGGGTCGGGACGCGGTGGCGGCGTTGGCGGCGGCGGTGCCGGCGGCGGGTGCGGTGCATGTGGTGAACAACGGGGCGGCGGCGTTGGTGTTGGCGGCGACGGTGTTGGCCTCGGGTGGTGAGATCGTGGTGAGCCGGGGTGAGCTGGTGGAGATCGGTGACGGGTTCCGGTTGCCGGATCTGCTGGTCAGCACGGGTGCCCGGTTGCGTGAGGTGGGGACCACCAATCGGACGACGTTGGCCGATTATGCGGCTGCGGTGGGTGCGGGGACGGGTTTCGTGTTGAAGGTGCATCCGTCGAATTTCGTGGTGTCGGGGTTCACCGGGCAGGTGTCGGTGCGGGAGTTGGCCTCGTTGGGTGTGCCGGTGGTGGTGGACATCGGTTCGGGGTTGTTGGCCCCTGACGCGTTGTTGCCTGACGAGCCGGATGCGGCCAGTGTCCTGGCTGCGGGGGCGACGTTGGTGACCGCCAGTGGGGACAAGTTGTTGGGTGGGCCGCAGGCCGGGTTGTTGTTGGGTGCGGTGGAGGTGGTCCAGCGGTTGCGGCGGCATCCGTTGGCGCGGGCGTTGCGGGTGGACAAGTTGACGTTGGCGGCGTTGGCGGCGACGGTGGGTGCGCCGGTGACGCCGGTGTCGGCGGCGTTGCACGCCGATGTGGGTGTGTTGCGGCGGCGGTCGCAGGGGTTGTGTGCCGGTTTGGTGGCGGCGGGTCGGCCGGCTGAGGTGGTGGCGAGTGTGGCGGTGGTCGGTGGTGGTGGGGCGCCGGGGGTACGGCTGGAGTCGTGGGCGGTGAGTGTGCCGGAGCAGGTGGCGGGGCCGTTGCGGACCGGGTCGCCGCCGGTGGTGGGTCGGGTGTCGCGGGGGCGGTTGTTGGTGGATCTGCGGTGTGTGCCGGTGGAGGCCGACCGGGTGGTCCTCGACGCGGTGTTGCGGGCCTGGCCGGCGGGTTGACATGTGGGTGGTGGCCACCGCCGGTCATGTCGATCACGGGAAGTCGACGTTGGTGCGGGCGTTGACGGGGATGGAGCCGGACCGGTGGGCTGAGGAGCGTCGCCGGGGGATGACCATCGACCTGGGGTTCGCGTGGACGACGCTGCCTGGTGGGGCGACGGTGGCGTTCGTGGATGTGCCGGGGCATGAGCGGTTCGTGCCGAACATGCTGGCCGGGGTGGGGCCGGTGCCGGCGGTGCTGGTGGTGGTGGCCGCTGACGAGGGGTGGATGCCGCAGTCGGCGGAGCATCTGGCGGCGTTGGACGCGCTGGGGGTGTCGGCGGGGCTGCTGGTGGTGACGCGTGCCGATCTGGCCGATCCTCGGATGGCGTTGACGCGGGCCCGGGAGGAGCTTGCCGGTACGTCGTTGGCGGGTGTGGAGGCGGTGGCGGTCAGCGCGGTGACCGGCGCGGGGCTGCCACGGTTGCGGGAGGCGTTGGGGCGGTTGGTGGCCGGCATGGCGCCGCCGGTGGTCGATGCGCCGGTGCGCCTGTGGGTGGATCGGTCGTTCACGGTGCGGGGGGCGGGCACGGTGGTCACCGGCACCCTTGCCGCGGGTCGGCTGCGGGTGGACGACGTCCTGGAGGTGACGGGGCTGGGCGCGCCGGTGCGGGTGCGGGGGTTGCAGTCGTTGGGGGTGGCGCGGTCGGAGGTGTCGGCGGTGGCGCGGGTGGCGGTGAACCTGCGTGGGGTTCCCCGGGAGCGGGTGGGTCGGGGGGATGCGTTGTTGAGTCCGGGCCGGTTCGCCTTGAGCTCGGTGTGGGATGTGCGTCTCAGCGGTGTGCCGGTGGCGCAGTTGCCGGCGACGGCGATGGTGCACGTCGGGTCGGCGCAGGTGGCGGTGCGGTTGCGGCCGTTGGGTGTGGACACGGTGCGGCTGCGGTTGGATCGGCCGTTGCCGGTGCTGGTGGGGGACCGGGCGTTGTTGCGGGATCCGGGTCGGCGGTGTGTGGTCGCCGGGGTGCGGGTGTTGGACACCGATCCGCCGGTGTTGCGTCGTCGGGGTGCGGCGGCGGCCCGGGCGGTGGTGTTGGCCGATGTGGACGGGGTTGCGGATCTGGTGGGGGAGGTGCGGCGGCGTCGTCTGGTGCGGGCGGGGGACCTGCGCCGGATGGGGGTGTCGACGGCGGGTGCGGTGCCGGTGGCCGGTGACTGGTTGGCCGACGTCGACTACTGGGCGCGGTGTCGGGTGGCGTTGGCGGTGGAGGTCGAGCGGTACGGGCGGGAGCGGCCGTTGGAGCCGGGGCCGCCGGTGGAGGTGCTGCGGCGGCGTCTGGGGTTGCCGGAGCGGGTGTTGGTGGTGGCGTTGGTGCGGGCGCCGTTGCGGGTGGTCGACGGTCGGGTGGTGGCCGAGGGTGCCGGTGGGTTGCCGGTGCCGGTGGCGCGGGCGGTGGACCGGTTGCGGGTGGAGTTCGCCGGGTGTCGGTTCCGGGCGCCGGAGGCCGACCGGTTGGCCGGGTGGGGGTTGGGGCCGCGGGAGGTGGCCGCGGCGGTGCGGGCCGGGGTGTTGCTGCGGTTGCCGGGCAACGTGGTGTTGTTGCCGGGGGTGCCGCAGGAGGCGGCGCGGGTGTTGGCGGGTCTGCCGCAGCCGTTCACGGTCGGTGCGGCGCGGCGGGCGTTGGACACCACCCGTCGGGTGGCGGTGCCGTTGTTGGAGTTGTTGGATGCCACGGGGGTGACCCGTCGGCATGCCGACGACAGTCGGTCGGTGGTGGGTTGAGGTTCGCCGGCGGGGGTCTGCGGTGGTGGTTAGGGTCAGGTGGTGGACCCTTCGGCGGTCTGGCGGGACCGTAACCACCGGTGGCGGATCGAGGCGTACCGGGTGCCGGATCTGCGGTTCGCGGTGGTGGCGACCAACGGTACGACCGAGTCGGCGCCGTTGTGGTTGTTCGGGATGCCGGCGTTGGCGCGGTGGTTGATGACCCATGCGATCTCGTTGGACGATCTGGAGGTCGACTGACGGGTTTCCCCCGTCCGGAGGACACCTCTGCCGAATCGGACAGAAGTGGCAGGTGAAGTCGTATCGTCGGGTGGGTGAATGACCGGGGGTGGCGTACCTTCTTCGCGGTGCTCGCCGGGCTCGCGGTGATCTACTTCGGTACCACCGGGCGGGGGCCGGACGAGCCGGCCGGGGTCTCCGGTGGGCTGATCGTGTTGGCGCTGCTCGCGGCGTTGCTGGTGTGGTATCTGACCCGGCCGGGTAACGCCGCCTAGGCGGTCACCTGGCGGCTGATGTCGGTGGCGGCCTTCTCGTCGAGGGTGACGCGGACCAGGGCGCTGGCGAGGCGGCCGAGGTCGGCGGGTGCGACCAGGTGGGCCAGCTGTGGCGCGGAGGTGGGCAGGCCCAGCCGGCGGGCACCGGCGAGGGCCCGGCGGTCCAGGAAGGGCCGCAGGTCCGGCCAGACGCTCTGGGCCTCGCGGAGGAAGATGTCGGCGCCGGTGGGTCCGATGCCGGGGAATTCGGTGAGCGCGCGGCGCAGCGCCGTGCGGTCGGCGCCGGTGTCGGCGTGTAGCCGCCGCAGGTCGCCGTGCCAGCGCTGCTGGCAGTGTGTGGCGGCGGTGCCGAGCATGGTGGCGGTGCGTTCGTCGTAGCGGCGGTAGTGGGCCGCCCCGAGGGCGTCGACGCGGTCGGACCAGCTCGCCGCGGCCATGGCGTGCGGGGTGCGGTAGCCGGCGGCGAACAGGTGCCGGGCGGCGCTGACCGCCAGGGATGCCCGGATGCGGGTGCTGAGCAGGGTGGTGAGCACCAGTAGCTGGTACAGCGGGGTGGGCCGGTCGGTGAGGGTGATGCCGGCGTCGTCGGCGAAGGTGCGGCCGTGGCGGTCCAGCAGGGCCCGGGCGGTGCGGTGCGGGTCGGTCATGTCCGGTGGGTACCCGCCGGGGCGGCCGCGATGCCGGTGTCCGCGGCGGGTATCCCGTGTCGGTGGTGCTCAGCGGCGTGGGCCGGTACGGCAGGTCACTTGGGGTCGCCGGCTTCCCGTTCGCCCTTGGGGCCGTAGGTGCGGTCGCCGCGGACCACGCCGCGTTGGCCGCGGTCCTCGCGCAGCACCTGGTTGGCCACGTCGTTGGCCTCGCTGTCGGTGGCGCGTCCGGAGTTCTCGACGGCGGTACGCAGCCGCGCGCGTTGTTTGTCGTAGGCGTTGCTGCCTGGTCGTGGTCCCGCCATGGTGGGCCTCCCCGTGGGTGGTGTGCGTGTGCCGCGGTGGGTCTACCCGGCGGGGGCGCACCCATGCCCGGGTGTGGTGGGCGCGGGTCAGTGCGGGGCGCGGACCACGGCGACCGGGCAGGCGCTGTGGTGTAGTACCGCCTGGCTGACCGAGCCGAGCAGCAGCCCGCCGAGCGCGCCGTGGCCGTGGCCGCCGACGACCAGCAGTTGCGCCTGCCGGGAGGCGTCGAGCAGGGCGGTGCGGGTGCGGGCGGGCACCGGGTGGCGGTGGACGGTCAGGTCGGGCAGGCGGTGGGTGAGGTCGGCGACGGCGTCGGCGACGATCTGGTCGTGGATCTGGCGTAGTCGTTGCTTGTCGTAGACGACCGGTTGCATGTCGCCGGGGGAGGTGGCGGTGGGATGCCGGTAGGCGTGCAGCGCGACGAGGTCGGTGCCGCGCAGGGTGGCCTCCTGGGCGGCGAAGTCGACGGCGGCGGCGGAGACCGGTGAGCCGTCGACGCCGACGACGACGGGTCCGTGGGGGTGGTCGGCGCCCCGGGCGATGAGCACCGGGCCGGGGGCGTAGGTGGTGACCTGGACGGCGACGGAGCCGACGAGCAGGGCCCCGAAGCCGCCGAGACCCCGGTCGCCGAGCACGATCATCGCCGCGGTGGGGGCTTCGCCGAGCAGGACCGCCGAGGCCTCACCGTCGATGATCTCCCCGGTGACGGGCAGGTCCGGTATGGTGCGTCGGGCGGTGTCGACGGCCTCGGTGACCAGCTGTTCGGCCTGGGGGCGCAGTGCGCTGCCGGATGGGCCACCGGTGGGCAGGTGCAGCCTCGGCCAGATGAAGGCGTGTACCACCCGCAGTGGCCGTTGGTGGCGGTGGGCCTGGGTGGCGGCCAGGCCGACGGCCCGCAGTGCCTGCGGTGAGCCGTCCACGCCGACGACCACCGCCGCGTTGTGTGCCGAGTTCACCGGTCACCTCCTGCCCACCTGGGTTCCGGGGGTCAGTATCGCCGTCGCCGTGGTGTCGCCGGGCCGATACCGGGGCACCGGTGCCTCCTGGGGTGTCGGGTGGCCGGCCGGCGACGCCCGGACGGAGACGGCCAGTGCCGGCGGCGGTCGGTGGGCCACCGTCCGTATGATGCTTGCCCTACGGCAAGAACATGTGCGGAGGACGACCATGCCGGATGCGCCCGCAGGGGTGTCGCGTGCGCTGCGGGCGGCGCCGCCCGACCAGTTGGCCGAGGCCGCCGACGCCGCGATCCGTCTGGCGTTGGCGGCCTGCCGCACCGACGTGTTCATCGCCGACTACCAGATCAGCGGCCTGTGGCCGGTGCTGGGCGGGCCGTTGACCGATGCCGGCCAGCAGCTGGCCCAGCGGTGTTTCAGCAGCCAACAGCCGGTGTTGGACACCGGTGAGGACGGCCGGTGCCGGGTGTTCGTGCCGTTGTCGGTGTGGGGGGAGCGCCTCGGTGCGCTGCTGGTGGAGCTGCCCCGGGTGCCGGGGGCCGACACCGTCGAGCAGCTCGGTGACGTCGCCGGTGAGCTGGCGGTGGCGTTACGCGCGGCGGACCGGGAGACCGACCGGTACCGGCGGGTACGGCGCCGCGAGCGGTTGAGCATGGCCGCGGAGATGCAGTGGGACCTGCTGCCGGGGCGCAGCGTCGACCAGCCGGGGTTTCTGTTGGCCGGCCAGTTGGAGCCGGCGTACACCGTCGGCGGTGACCACTTCGACTGGTCCCTGGACGGTGACCGGTTGACGGTCACGGTGCTCAACGGGGCGGGCAGTGGCCTGCCGTCGGCGTTGTTGACGGCGGTGACGGTCAACGCGATGCGCAATGCCCGACGGTCCGGGGGTGCGCTGGTCGAGCAGGCCGAGTTGGCCTCGGACACGATCTTCTACCAGCACCGGGGTGGCCGGCACGTGGCGACGCTGCTGTTGGAGGTCGACGTGCGCGCCGGGCGGGTGCGGGCGGTCGACGCCGGTTCCCCGCACGTGCTGCGGCTACGCGGCGGTGCCGTGACGGCGATCACCCTGGAGCAGCAGCTGCCGCTGGGCATGTTCGCCGAGACCCGCTACGACGTGCAGGAGTTCGACCTGGTCGCCGGGGACCGGCTGTTCGTCGTCTCCGACGGTGTCTACGCCGCGTCACCGGGCGGGGCGGAGCCGTACGGGCAGCGGGCCATGGCGCGGGCGATGCGGGCCACGCGGCTGCAGCCGGCGACCGAGGCGGTTGGTACGGTGATGCGGGAGCTGCACGCCTACCATGCCGATGCGGATCTGCGTGACGACGCGGTCGTGGTCTGCCTCGACTGGCACGGCACGCACGACCAGGCCGGCTGATGCGGGCGGTAGTCGAGTTGTCGGTCGAGAACGAGCGGGACGATCGCAGGGGACACCGGGTGGAGCGACCTCCGAACCTTGCCGTGGCGATCGAGGCGGCAGCCGAGGCGTTGGTCGGTGTGCTGGAGTCGGCGGTGACCCGGCACGACCTGACCGTCTCACCGACGCAGCTGCGGGTGTTGGCGTTGATCAGCACCCGGCCGGAGTTGAACGTCAACCGCCTGGCGGAGCTGCTCGACGTGGTGCCGTCCTCGGCCAGTCGGCTCTGTGACCGGTTGGAGGCCACCGGGCTGGTGCGGCGGGTGGCCGATCCCCGGGACCGCCGCGAGGTCCGGTTGGTGCCCACCGCGGCGGCCGAGACGTTGTTGGGTGAGGTCAAACAGCGGCGGCACCGGGCGGTGCAGGCGGTGTTGGACCGGATGCCGGGGCGGGCCCAGCACGAGCTGCTGCTGGCGTTGCTGGCCTTCGGTCAGGCCGTCGAGGTGCCCGCGGCCGCGCCGGAGAACACCGCCCGCACGGCCTGACCTTCGCTGTTGAGTGCTGTCACCCGCGGTGACCGTCACCGTCACCGGCCGGGGGGTGCGACAACGCCCGTTATAGTGGCAGCGCAAGTCACCGGCCCGCGATCGACCGATCGTGGGCCGCATTCAGGCGCAGGTGCCGCCCGGGGCCGGCAGGCACGGTGGGCGCGGCGTCACGCACGTGCGATCGCGTGTCCGCTGTCCGCGGGCGAGGCGCGCACGCCCGCGGGGGGAGGCACGGTGTCGCGTTGGCCCGCTCGGGCGGAGCATCGACCGACCGCCGAATCCGGGCAGCTGGGCCCGGCGGGTCGGGTGTTGACCGTGCCCAATGTGATCAGTTTCGTACGGCTGCTCGGGGTGCCCCTGTTCCTGTACCTCTTCCTGGTCGTCGAGGCGGATGTGGCCGCGATCGTGGTGTTGGCCGTGGGCGGCACCACCGACTGGGTGGACGGCTGGGCGGCGCGGCGGCTGGGTCAGGTCAGCCGGCTGGGGGAGTTGCTCGACCCGTTCGCCGACCGGCTGTACATCCTGGCCACCCTGCTGGCGTTCACCGTGCGGGAGGTGGTGCCGTGGCAGTTCACCGTGGCGCTGCTGGCCCGGGAGCTGCTGCTGTTGGGGTCGCTGACGGTGCTGCGTCGCCACGGGTACGGTCCGCCGCCGGTGCACTACGTGGGTAAGTCCGCCACGTTCCTGCTGCTCGCGGCGTTTCCGCTGTTGCTGCTGGCCGCGGCGGTGCCGGGCACGGCCACCGTGGCGGCGGCGGCCGGTTGGTCGCTTGCCTGGTGGGGGCTGGTGCTGTATTGGGTGGCCGGGGCGTTGTACGTGGTGCAGGCGGGGCGTCTGGTGCGGGCCCGGTCGGCGGGCCGGTCGTGACCGGGCCGGCCGGTGAGGACCGGGAACCCGCCACCGAACGCGTGTACGTGCCGGATTTCCTGACCGAGTTGTTCCGTAACCCGCTGGATCCGGGTTACGCCGAGGCGGCGGCCCGGCCGCGGCCCACCGGCGGTGTCGGCTGGTCGGCGCGGCTGGTCAGCGTGGTGGTGCTGGTGGCGTTGGGGTTCCTGTTCGCGGTGGCCTACCGCCAGACCGTGGCCGAGGAGCCGGGGCGCAGCCAGGCCCGGGCCGGGTTGGTGGAGCAGATCAACCAGCGGCAGCAGCAGTCCGACGAGTTGACCACGCGTGCCGACGAGTTGCGCGACGAGGTCACCCGGCTGCGGGGGTTGGCGTTGAGCGGCTCCGACGCGGCGCGGCTGCGGGAGCTGGAGGCGGGCACCGGGGTGGGCCGGGTACGCGGTGACGGGGTGGTGGTCCGGTTGGCCGACCCGCCGGAGAACCCGAACGCCGTCACCGGCGGCGACGGCGCCAACGGTCCGGACCGGGTGATCTACAGCGACCTGCAGCGGGTCGCCAACGGCCTGTGGGGGGTGGGCGCCGAGGCGGTGGCGATCAACGGTCAGCGGTTGACGGCCACCTCGACGATCCGGTCGGCCGGTGACGCGATCCTGGTGGACTTCCGGCCGGTGACGGGGCCCTACGAGGTGTCGGCGATCGGCGGGCGGGACCTGCGGCAGCGTTTCGAGGACAGCACCACGGCGGCGTTGATGCGCCGGGTGGCCGACACCACGGGCATCTCGTTCGGGGTGCGCACGGCGCGGGAGCTGACCCTGCCGGCCGCCGCCGAGCCGCGGCTACGCTACGCCCGTCCGCCGGTGAGTCCGGGTCCGTCGCCGACGGCGGCGGATGAGCGAACCAGTCCTGAGTCGTCCGATGCGCGGACGTCTCCCAGCCCCAGTGGAGGTGGCCGGTGATCGCGGTGTTGGCGTTGCTCGCCGGTGTGGTGCTCGGGGTGTATCTCGATCCCACCGTTCCGTCGGCGTTGCAGCCGTATCTGCCGATCGCCGTGGTCGCGGCGTTGGACGCGGTGTTCGGTGGGGTCCGGGCGAAACTGGACCGGATCTTCGACGACAAGCAGTTCGTGATCTCGTTCATCTCCAACGTGCTGGTCGCGGGACTGATCGTGTACCTGGGTGACCAGTTGGGGGTGGGTGGGCAGTTGTCCACCGGTGTGGTGGTCGTGCTGGGGGTGCGGATCTTCGGCAACGTGGCGGCGATCCGCCGGCACCTGTTCCGGGCGTAGGTTGGTGGCGTGAGCGAGGAACACACCGAGACGGGCACGGGTTGGCCGGTGCCGCCGGCGTGGCCGGCGCCGGCCACGCCGGCGGATCCCCGGCCGGACTCCGAGGACCCGGACGAGCTGAGTCCGTTGGCGCCGCGCGAGCCGGCGCCGCGGCCGGAGGCCGAGCCGGCCGATCCGCCGCGGCCGGCCGAGCCACCGCCGGCCACCGACGACAGCGCGGCCACGACGGTGGTGCTGCCGCCGCCGGTGGCGCCGTCGCGGCGGTTGTCCTCGGCCGGGGTGGTGATCGCGGTGCTGCTGGCGTTGCTGGGCTTCACCCTGGTGGTGCAGTTGAAGACGACCTCGACGGATCCGTCGTTGTCGGCGGCCCGGCAGGAGGACCTGGTGCGGATCCTGTCGGACCTGGACCAGCGGGAGAGCCGGCTGCGGCAGGACATCGCCGCGTTGGAGGACAGCCAACGGCAGTTGACCTCGGGCGTGGAGGGCAGGCAGGCGGCGTTGGAGGAGGCCCGGCGGCGCGCCGACGAGCTGGGGATCCTGGCGGGTACGTTACCGGCGAAGGGCCCGGGGTTGTCGGTGCGGTTCGAGTCGGTGGCCGGCCCGGTGGAGGCGTTTCGGATCCTGGACGCGGTGCAGGAGCTTCGGGGCGCCGGGGCCGAGGCGATGCAGATCTCCGGTGCCGGTGGCGCCGGGGTGCGGGTGATCGCCTCCACGTACTTCCTCGATGCCTCCGGTGGTGGTCTGGTGGTGGACGGCCGGCGGTTGTCGGGGCCGTTGACGATCCTGGTGATCGGTGATCCGGACACGATGCGCACGGCGTTGCGGATTCCCGGCGGGGTGGTCTCGGCGGTGGAGCGGGCCGGCGGTAACGTGATCGTCGAGGAGCGTGAGGTTGTCGAGGTGTCGGCGCTGCACGATCCGATCGAGCTGGAGCACGCCCGTCCGGTCACCTGACCGGCGCGGCTGGCGCCGGGTGACCGGTGCACTGATGGATGAGGACGCGTCTGGTGATTCCTGAACAGCTGCGTTACACCGCCGAGCACGAGTGGGTGGCTGGTGATGACGCCGGGACGGTGCGGATCGGTATCACCCATTTCGCGCAGGATGCCCTTGGGGACATCGTGTACGTCCAGCTGCCCGACGAGGGCGCGGTGGTCGCCGCCGGTGAGTCGCTGGGTGAGATCGAGTCGACCAAGAGCGTGTCGGAGATCTACGCGCCGGTGGGCGGTAGGGTGACGGCGCGCAACGTCGCGTTGGCCGACACCCCTGAGGTGATCAACACCGATCCGTACGGTGCGGGTTGGCTGGTGGAGATCGCGTGTGACGATCCGGCGGTGGTGCGGACCCTGCTGACCGCTCACGCCTACCGCGAGCTTACGGAGAACTGAGTTGCCGGCCGGTCGTGGTGGGGCTTGTCTCCGCGCGTCCGGTTGCCCTGCATTTCGGCGCTGGCTAGGCTCGCCCAGTCGACCGAGAACCCAATAGTTGAGCGTTGTGGAATTGCCTTCCCTGGCACGGGGAGCCAGCCGCCGGGTGTGTGACTGCCCGGCGGCCAGACCCGCCACCACCCGACGCCGACCGATCAAGATCCGTGAGGTGGTCCCATGACGCGGCCAGACGACGAGTTCCCCCCACTCGACGTCACTTCGACGCTCAATCTCGGCTCGCTCGACGAAGTGCTGGAGGGCCCGGACACCGATGTGGTGCCGAGCCGGATGTCCGGTTCGTTGCCGCCGGGAATGGCGTTGCTGGTGGTACGGCGCGGTCCGAACGCCGGCGCCCGGTTCCTGCTCGACCACGACGTGACGACCAGCGGTCGGCACCCCGACAGCGACATCTTCCTCGACGACGTGACGGTGTCGCGGCGGCACGCGGAGTTCCACCGCGACGGTGGCACGTTCACGGTGCGGGACGTGGGTAGCCTGAACGGCACGTACGTCAATCGCGAGCGGGTGGAGGCAGCGACGTTGAGCAATGGTGACGAGGTGCAGATCGGCAAGTTCCGGGTGGTGTTCATCGCCGGTCCGCGTCCGGAGGAGGAGGCCGGCCGGGGGTGAACGAGCCTGCGGCTTCCATTGCGCCGGGAGCGGCCCGGTCACACCCGCTGATGAGCATCGGCGAGGTGCTGGCCCAGCTGCGGGTGGAGTTCCCGGACATCACCATCTCGAAGTTGCGGTTCCTGGAGGCCGAGGGGCTGGTGGAGCCGGAACGGACGGCTTCGGGTTACCGCAAGTACAGCTGGGACGATGTGGCGCGGCTGCGGTTCGTGTTGACCGCGCAGCGCGACCAGTACCTGCCGTTGCGGGTGATCCGTGAGCAGTTGACGCAGTGGGACGCCTCGGCCGACGGTCCGGGTCCGCCGCGCCCGACGTTGGTGGCGGTGGGCCCGGACGGTGCGGTGCCGGGTCGGCCGGCCGTCGAGGCGCCGGCGGAGTCGTCGCAGGTGCGGATGGGTCGGGTGGACCTGGTCGCGCGTAGTGGGATCAACGAGTCGACGTTGGGCGAGTTGGAGCGGCTCGGGGTGCTGGTGTCCGATCCGCCGGGCTGGTACGACGGCGACGCGTTGATCATCGCCCGGGCGGTGGCGGGGCTGGCCGAGTACGGCATCCAGCCGCGTCACCTGCGCGGGTACCGTACGGCCGCGGACCGGGAGGTCGGGTTGTTCGCCCAGCTGGTGGCGCCGTTGGCGCGCCAGAGCGATCCGGCGGCGCGGGCGCGGGCGGCGGAGACGGCCCGTGAGCTGGTGACGTTGTCGCAGCAGTTGCACGCGGCGTTGGTGCGGGTGGGGTTACGGTCGACGTTGGGCCGCTGAGTGCCGTCGGCTCGTGCGCGGTGATCTGTCCCGGCACGCGTGTCGTAGGCTTGCCGGGGTAACCCTTCGCCGATGCGGCGGGCGGCGGTGGCGGCGCGTTGCCCGGCCGGTTCGCGGCCCGTGTACCGTTCAGGCGAAGGGCGGGGCGGGCGTAGGTGACAACGACACGGAGGCGGCGGTGCGCGAGCTGAGCGTGGTCGGAGTTCGGGTGGAGCTGCCCAGCAACCAGCCGATCGTCCTGCTCAGGGAGGTCGAGGGCGACCGTTATCTGCCGATCTGGATCGGTGCGGTCGAGGCCACCGCGATCGCCTACGAGCAGCAGGGCGTCAAGCCGGCACGGCCGTTGACGCACGACCTGCTGCGGGACGTGTTGGCGGCGCTGGAGGCGCCGTTGCGGGCGGTGGAGATCACCGAGCTGAAGGAGAGCGTCTTCTACGCGGATCTGCTGCTGGGTGACGGGGTGCGGGTGTCCGCGCGGCCCAGTGACTCGATCGCGTTGGCGTTGCGGGTGGGGGCGCCGATTCGTTGTGCCGAGCAGGTCCTCAGCGAGGCGGGGATCGTCATCCCGGACGAGCAGGAGGACGAGGTGGAGAAGTTCCGCGAGTTCCTGGAGCAGGTGAGTCCGGAGGACTTCGCGGGTTGAGTCCGCTCCCGGTCCGACCGGCCCCCGGCGCGGGGGTCCGGTCGTCTGTCGGCGACCGGGGAGTGTCGCTGCGCGGCGTGTCGCGCCGGTTTCTCCACGGTAACTCTTCAAGGTCGCTATAGGGTTGCCGTGTCGAGGGGTGCGCGTGCGTGGAAACGGCGTGTCACCGCACTGGCGGGGAGGGTGGCCGGATGCATGAGCCGCATGATTCCGATCCGGGTGGTCCGCAAGGGGCCCCGGGTGTGGTGCCGGTGGACGGGCTGGCTGACGGTGACGGTTCGGTGGGCTACCGGGGTGTGACGGCGTGTCACGCGGTGGGCATCAGCTACCGGCAGTTGGACTACTGGGCGCGTACGGCGTTGGTGGTGCCGAGTGTGCGCGACGCCTCCGGCTCGGGAACGTCCCGGCTGTACTCGTTCCGCGACCTGGTGGTGTTGAAGGTCGTGAAACGGCTGCTGGACGCGGGGGTGTCCCTGCAGAACATCCGCAAGGCGATCGAGGCCCTGCGCTCGCGTGGGGTGGCCGACCTGGCCGGGATCACGTTGATCTCCGACGGCACGACGGTGTACGAGTGCCGCTCGACCGAGGAGGTCGTCGACCTGCTGCAGGGCGGCCAGGGAGTCTTCGGCATCGCCATCGGCGGGGCGTTCAAGGAGATCCAGGGCTCGTTGTCGCACCTGCCGGCGGAGCCCGCCGCGACCGGTGATCCGGAGCCGGTGGTGTCGCAGCCGGCCGGTGACGAGCTGGCCGCGCGCCGGGCCCGACGTCGAGCGGGCTAGACACCACCGGCGGCGGTGACCGTCGGTCATGGTCGCCGGCCACGTCGGGTCCGGCCGGCGGGACCGGCCCGCGCCGCGGTTCGCGCCGCTGGCCGCCGGTGACTTCTGCCCATCTGGTCCATCCGCAGTGGATGATGTCTCACCCGCGGCAGGCCTCCCTGAGCAGCCACAATCACCGAGGGTGAGGATGCTGTCGGGAACCCGATAGGGCGGCGATGGCCGGAAAGGATCGACACGCTATGGTCCGACGACGGTCCGCTGTGGCCCGTTCGTCGACGGCGACGGGTGGACCGGGCAGGATCCCCTCCTCCGGAAGGAACCACCGTGACGGTTACCGAAGAGACCACCCCCACGTCGCACTACGAACGCATCGGCGGCGCCGCCTCGGTCAAGGCCGCCGTGGACCTGTTCTACGACCGGGTGCTGGCCGACCCCGAGGTGGCCGGATACTTCACCGACGTGAACATGACCGGTCAGCGGCGACACCTGGCGGCGATGCTGACGGTGGTGCTCGGCGGACCCAACGAGTACACCGGCCGTGACCTGGCCCAGGCCCACCAGCCGCTGGGCATCACCGAGGCGCAGTACGCCACCGTCGGCGGGCACCTGACGGCGACGCTGACGCAGCTGGGCGTGCCGGCGGACACGCTGGCGTACGTGGCGGACGTGCTGGCCCAGGTACAGGACCAGGTGGTGGCCACCGGGACCCGACCGGGCGTCTGAGCGGTGGACCCGGCGGCACTCAAACAGAGTTGGAACCTGGTCGCCGCCCACGGCGACCAGGTTCCGTTGTACTTCTACTCGACGTTGTTCCTGGCCCACCCCGAAACCCGGCAGATGTTCCCGACCAACATGGCCGGGCAACGCGATCGTCTGGTCGGCGCGTTGGGGCACATCGTGTCCCACGTCGACCAGGTCGACCACCTGGTCGGTTTCCTGCGGGAACTGGGCGCCGACCACCGCAAGTTCGCGGTACGCGCCGAGCACTACCCGGCCGTCGGTGAGGCGCTGCTGGCCACGCTGCGGCACTTCCTGGCCGAGCGGTGGACCGAGGACCTGGCCCGGGACTGGTCCGCGGCGTACACCCTGATCGCCAAGGTGATGACCGAGGCGGCGCAGGCGGCCGAGGCGCAGACCCCACCATGGTGGGTGGCCGAGATCGTCGCCCACGAGCGGCGGGCCTTCGACGTGGCGGTGCTGACCGTCCGCCCGCAGTACCTGCTGCCGTTCGCGGCGGGCCAGTCGGTCGGAGTGTCACATCCGGCGGTGCGGTCGTGGCGGTACTACTCACCGGCCAACGCCCCCCGCGCCGACGGCACCCTGGAGTTCCACGTCCGGGCCGCACCCGGCGGTGCGGTGTCGTCGCGACTGGTGTACGGCTGCGCCGTGGGCGACCAGCTGCACCTGGCCGCACCGGTGGGGCAGCGCCTGACCCTGTGGTCGGCCGGCTCGTCGGACCTGCTGCTGCTGGCCGCCGGCACCGGATGGGCGCCGGTGAAAGCCCTGGTGGAACAGGTCGCGGCCGAGGACACCGGCCGGCAGGTGGCGTTGTACGTGGGCGCCCGCTCGGCCAGCGAGTTCTACGACGCCGACGGCATCGACAAGTTGGCGGCGTCCTGCCCGTGGCTGTCGGTCACCCAGGTGGTGGCCGCCGACGCCCGCCGCCCGGGTGAGTTCACCCACGCGGTGGACCGGGCCCTGGCCGACGCCGACTGGCGGTCCCGGCAGGTGTTCGTCTGCGGCGCCGACGCGATGGTGTCGCACGCGGTGTCGACGTTGACCCGGGCGGGCTACCACGAATCCCAGGTCCACCACGAAGGCCTCGGCACCCAGTGGTACGGCCCGACGTGGCGGATCGCGCAGGCAGGCTCCGTCCCCGACAGTTCCGGAGGTGCGCGGTGAGTGCGACCCCAATCGGCAGCTACGACGGGGTGCAGGTGTCCGGTGGCGTGCAGGTACGGATGACCTCCGACCGGGTACGCCGGTGGGAGTTCGGCTCGGCGTCGTTCACCCGACGCGGCTACGACCACACCGACGTGGACCGCTTCCGCATGCAGGTGGCCGACGAACTGGACCTGCTGTCCACGCAGATCGCGAACCTGCGCGCCGAGAACGAACGCCTCAACGACCACGTCGAGCTGCACCGGCACGGGGTGATCCCCAGCGCGGGCGCGGCGAAACCACCGGCGGCCAAGGAGGTCAACCTGCTCTCGGCGGCCCAACGCGAGGCCGAGCAGATCATCGCCCAGGCCCACGACTACGCCCGCCGGGTCGCCGAGTACGCCCGCACCCAGTACGAGGCGTACCTGCAGGCCGCCGCCGAGGAGGCCAAGGCCGAGGCGCAGCGGGCGGTGCAGGAGTACCGCAGCTCGGCCGGGGCGGGCTTCGACGACCAGGTGGCCACCCGGGAGGCGCTGCGGATCTTCGGCGAGATGATGATGTCGCACATGCAGGCCGCGGCACGCCACCTCGACGACGGCAGCCAGCAGCTGGCCCGCACGATGGACCGGCTGCACCAGCA
Source organism: Micromonospora sp. WMMA1923 (assembly GCF_049179195.1). Taxonomy (NCBI): domain Bacteria; kingdom Bacillati; phylum Actinomycetota; class Actinomycetes; order Micromonosporales; family Micromonosporaceae; genus Micromonospora; species Micromonospora sp. WMMA1923. The sequence continues at coordinate 2,527,987 of NZ_JBMHLZ010000001.1, read as the reverse complement.
GTCGACGCCGGTGGCGTCGGTGGGCACGACGACCCCGCCGGCCCTGCCGCGCCACCAGCAACGGTGAACCCACCCCGGTCACCGCCCGTGGTGACCGGGGTACCGCCGACGGTGCGTGAGGCACCATGGACGGGTGGAACGGACCTTCGAGGCGGTGATCCGGCTGCTGGCAGCCGGTGAGGTGGTGGTGCTCAGCGGCGCGGGCCTGTCCACCGACTCCGGCATCCCCGACTACCGGGGACCCGGCGCGGTGGCCCGGCGGCACACCCCGATGACGTACCAGACGTTCCGCGGTGACCCCGCGGCCCGACAACGCTACTGGGCGCGCAGCCACCTGGGTTGGCACCTGATGACCCGGGCCAGGCCGAACGCCGGACACCGGGCGGTGGCCCGGCTGCAACACGCCGGCCTGGTCCCGGTGGTGCTCACCCAGAACGTCGACGGCCTGCACACCGCCGCCGGCAGCGACCCGGTGGTGGAGCTGCACGGCCGCCTCGACCAGGTGGTCTGCCTGGCCTGCGGCCGGCGGGGCAGCCGCGCCCAGCTGCACCGGCGGCTACTCGCGGCCAACCCCGGCTTCACCGCCGCCGACGCGGCGGTCAACCCCGACGGTGACGTGGATCTCCCCGACGAACAGGTGGCCACGTTCCGCACCGTCGACTGCGCGGACTGCGGCAGCGGGCCACTCAAACCGGACGTGGTGTTCTTCGGCGAGACCGTGCCACCGGCCCGGGTGGCCCACTGCACGGCCCTGGTCGAGCGGGCCCACGCCGTGCTGGTGCTCGGCTCGTCGTTGACGGTGCTCTCCGGCCGCCGATTCGTCATCCAGGCCGCGAAACAGGACATTCCGGTGGTGATCGTCAACCAGGGGCCGACCCGCGGCGACCGATACGCCCGGCACATCCTGAACGCCCCGCTGGGCACCGTCCTGCCGGCCCTGACCGACCGGCTCACCACCGGCGTCGCCGCCGACCCGGCACCCACCCCCGCAACCGTGTGACAGCCGGCGGTGGGGGAGCACCGGCACCGGCCACCACGGCGCTGGTAGCGTTGACCATGCCGGTACCACCCACGGGGGAGAGACCGCCCGAGAAACACCGGCGGCGCCGAAGGGGCATATCCTCCCCGGAACCTCTCAGGCAAAAGGACCTCGTGGGCAGGCACTGTGGAACACCAGCGCAGCCCGCGGCGGTGTGACTCAGGGGGAGGCCGACGTGTCGACCTCACCCGCTGGGAGCGCAACCCATGTCCGTAGAGCAGTTCGCCGACCGGCACATCGGCCCCGACCCCGACGCCGAAGCCCGCATGCTGGAAGCCGTCGGCTACGCCACCGTCGATGACCTGATGGACGCCGCCATCCCCGAGACCATCCGCTGGCACGGCCAACTCGACCTGCCCCCCGCGGCCAGCGAAGCCGAGGCCACCGCCGAACTACGGGCCCTGGCCGCCGACAACACCGTCGCGGTGTCGATGATCGGCCTGGGCTACCACGGCACCCACACCCCGGCGGTGATCCGCCGCAACGTGCTGGAGAACCCCGCCTGGTACACCGCCTACACCCCCTACCAGCCGGAGATCAGCCAGGGCCGGCTGGAGGCACTGCTGAACTTCCAGACCATGGTCGCCGACCTGACCGGCCTGACCACCGCCAACGCCTCCATGCTCGACGAGGGCACCGCCGCGGCCGAGGCGATGACCCTGGCCCGGCGGGCCTCGACCAACCGCAGCCCGGTGTACGTCGTCGACGCCGACACCCTGCCGCAGACCATCGCCGTCATCACCAGCCGCGCCGCCCCCCTGGGCATCCAGGTACGCGTGCTCGACCTCGACACCGAGGCCCTGCCGGCGGACTACTTCGGCCTGCACCTGCAGTACCCGGGAGCAAGCGGCGCGGTCCGCGACCACCAGAAGCTGGTCGACGCCGCCCACACCGGCGGCGCACTGGTGTGCGTGGCCGCCGACCTGCTGGCGTTGACGCTGCTGCGCCCCCCGGGTGAGATCGGCGCGGACATCGCCGCTGGCACCACCCAACGCTTCGGCGTGCCGATGGGATTCGGCGGACCACACGCCGGCTACCTGGCGGTCCGCGCCGGCCTGGAACGGATGCTGCCCGGCCGGCTGGTCGGCCTGTCCCGCGACGCCGCCGGTGACCCTGCCTACCGGCTGGCGTTGCAGACCCGCGAACAGCACATCCGACGGGAGAAGGCCACCAGCAACATCTGCACCGCACAGGTGCTGCTGGCCGTGGTCGCCGGCATGTACGCCGTCTACCACGGCCCGGACGGCCTACGGGCCATCGCCCGGCACACCCACACCACGGCCACCCGCCTGGCCGCCGGCCTACGTGCCCTCGACGGCGTCCACGTCGTCCACCACGAGTTCTTCGACACCGTACTGGCCCGGGTACCCGGGCGGGCCGAGGCCGTGGTCACCGCCGCCGCCGACCACGGCGTCAACCTGCGGCTGGTCGACGCCGACCACGTCGGGATCGCCTGCGACGAGACCACCACCGACGCGCACCTGCGTCAGGTGTGGCGGGCCTTCGCCGACACCACCGGCACCACCGGTGTCGCCGACCTTCCCGACGCCCCACCCACCGCCCTGCCGGCGACGCTGCTACGCACCAGCGACTTCCTCACCCACCCCGTCTTCGGCGCCCACCACAGCGAGACGGCCATGCTGCGCTACCTGCGCCGACTGGCCGACCTCGACTTCGCCCTGGACCGCGGCATGATCCCGCTGGGCTCGTGCACCATGAAACTCAACGCCACCACCGAGATGGAACCGATCAGCTGGCCCGCGTTCGCCGACGTGCACCCCTTCGCGCCGGCCCACCAGACCACCGGCTACCAGCGGCTCATCGCCCAACTGGAAGGCTGGCTGGCCGAGGTCACCGGCTACGACGCGGTAAGCGTGCAACCCAACGCCGGCTCCCAGGGGGAGTTGGCCGGCCTACTGGCCATCCGCGCCTACCACGTCCAACGCGGCCACGGCCACCGCGACGTGTGCCTCATCCCGTCGTCGGCCCACGGCACCAACGCCGCGTCGGCGGTGATGGCCGGCATGCGGGTGGTCGTGGTCGGCTGCGACACCGACGGCAACGTCGACCTGACCGACCTCGACACCAAGATCGACACCCACCGGGACGCCCTCGCCGCGATCATGGTCACCTACCCGTCCACCCACGGCGTGTACGAACCCGGCATCGCCGCCCTCTGCGCCAAGGTCCACGACGCCGGCGGACAGGTCTACGTCGACGGCGCCAACCTCAACGCCCTACTCGGCTACGCCCGACCGGGCCACTTCGGCGCCGACGTGTCCCACCTCAACCTGCACAAGACCTTCTGCATCCCACACGGCGGCGGCGGACCCGGCGTCGGACCCGTCGCCGTACGCGCCCACCTCGCCCCGTACCTACCCGGCGACCCCACCGGCGACCACGGCACCGACCGGCCGGCGATCTCCGCGGCCCGGCACGGATCAGCGGGCATCCTGCCCATCCCGTGGGCGTACCTGCGGATGATGGGCCCCACCGGCCTGACCCGCGCCACCGCCGTGGCCGTCCTGGCCGCCAACTACGTCGCCACCCGCCTACGCGCCCACTACCCGGTGCTCTACACCGGCAACAAGGGCCTGGTCGCCCACGAATGCGTCCTGGACCTGCGGCCGCTGACCAAAACCACCGGAATCACCGTCGACGACGTGGCCAAACGCCTCATGGACTACGGCTTCCACGCCCCCACCATGTCGTTCCCGGTCGCCGGCACCCTCATGGTCGAACCCACCGAAAGCGAAAACCTCGGCGAACTGGACCGCTTCTGCGACGCCATGATCGCCATCCGCGCCGAAATCGACCAGGTCGCCACCGGCGGATGGCCAGCCCAGGACAACCCCCTACGCAACGCCCCCCACACCGCCGCCATGGTCACCGCCGACCACTGGCCACACCCCTACCCACGGTCCGTCGGCGCCTACCCCGACGGCGTGGACCCCAAGAACAAGTACTGGCCACCGGTACGCCGCATCGACGGCGCCTACGGTGACCGGAACCTCGTCTGCTCCTGCCCGTCACCCCAGGCCTACGAGGACTGACGTACGCTGCGCCGCAGGACACCACGATCCGTCGGGCCGCCCCGGGCGGGGAGCACGACCGAAACGGACCACGTCACACCACGATCACCGACAGTGACCGGTCAGGCGACCAGAGCATGTCGGGCCGGGCCACGGTGCGGGGCGATGGAACTGCCGTCAGGCAACAACTCGCCGGTGTCCTCGAAGAGAATGACGCCGTTGCAGAGCAGACTCCAGCCCTGCTCGGGAAAACAGGCGATGACCCGCGCGGCCTCCCGGTCGGTGGCGTCAGCGGAGGGGCAGGTGGTTTGGTGCTGGCACATCGGGTTCTCCGGACTGTGGGGGCACTGTGTCATGGTTCACATGACCAGTGACGCACAGTACCAAGCCCCCGCGCGCCGTATCGACCGGCTTCCGCCGTGGCGCCACCGAAATCCACTGAACGGACGAGGAAGGTCGGGCCGACTGGCGTGGAAACGCTCCCACAGCGATTGATTGACGTCCCCGCCGCACCGGTGAACTGCCGCCACCGGCTCACCGAACACACCCGCTGGCAATGGCACCTACACGACGGCGGCAACCCCGCCGGAGACCTCGAAACCTTCCTCGCCGCCCACGACCTACCCCTACACGACCTCACCCGCCCCACCACCACCCACCACCACACCCGCCGCACCTGCGGCGCCGCCCTCTACGTCTCCGCCGCCGCCGGCGCCCACCTCGCCCACGCACCCACCGGCGCACCCACCCCCATACCCGCACTACCCGACATCGTCGCCATCGTCTACCACCACACCGACACCCCCACCCCACCCACCAACCCCACCACCCGCCGCCCCTGGACCCTCGGCGACTGGACACCCAGCTGGACCCCCACCACCCACGCCCACGCCATCGACACCGTCCGCACCGCCATCAGCCACGGCACCGTCTACCAGACCAACCTCGTCGGCCACGCCAGCGCCCCCTACACCGGCGACCCCCTACCCGCCCTCACCCGCCTCGGCGCCCTACCCGGCGCCCGCTACGGCGGCACCCTCACCGGCCCCGGCTGGGCCCTCGGCTGCGCCTCCCCGGAAACCCTCATCGAAATCACCGGCACCCGCCTCACCACCCGACCCATCAAAGGCACCCGACCCGCCACCCCCACCGGCCGCCACGACCTCCTCACCTCCACCAAAGAACGCGCCGAACACATCATGATCGTCGACCTCGAACGCAACGACCTCGCCCGCGTCGCCCGCACCGGCACCGTCACCGTCGACGACCTCTACGCCATCCGCCGCTGGTGCAACCTCTGGCAAGCCGAATCCACCATCTCCGCCACCCTCGCCGACGGCCTCGGCCTCGCCGACCTCCTCCGCGCCATCTGCCCCGGCGGATCCGTCACCGGCGCACCCAAACACGCCGCCCTCCACCAGATCGCCACCCTCGAACCCGTCGGCCGCGGCGCCAGCATGGGCGCCCTCGGCTGGATCACCCCCGGCCACCTCGACCTCGGCCTCACCATCCGCACCGCCGCCGCCGACACCCACCGCCTCCACCTCTGGGCCGGCGGCGGCATCACCTGGCACAGCGACCCCACCGCCGAAGTCGCCGAAGCCGCCGCCAAAGCCGCACCCCTACGCGCCACCCTCACCACCGCCTGACCCCACCACCACGCCGGCGATACCCTCCCAGACATGACCATGCGCGCCATCCGAACCATCGGCGACCCCGTCCTACGCACCCCCGCCGAACAAATCACCACCTTCGACACCGAACTCCGCAACCTCGTCACCGACCTCATGGACACCCTGCTCGGCGCCCCCGGCCGCGCCGGCGTCGCCGCACCCCAGATCGGCATCAGCGCCCAGGTCTTCGTCTACGACGCCGACGGCCACCGCGGCCACCTCGTCAACCCCACCCTCGACCTCTCCGACGACACCGAAGACGACGACGAAGGCTGCCTGTCCATCCCCGGCCTGTACTTCCCGACCCGCCGCGCCCGCCACGCCACCGCCCACGGCCTCGACCAACACGGCCAACCCGTCACCATCACCGGCAACGGCTTCCTCGCCCGCGCCCTCCAACACGAAACCGACCACCTCCGCGGCCGGCTCTACGTCGACACCCTCCACGGCGACACCCGACGCCGCGCCCTACGCGAAATCCGCGCCGGCCGCTACCACTCCCGCCCCCGCTGACCCCTCACCGCCCACGCCACGACCGCAACCACACACCCACCCCCGCCACCGCCACGAACACCAGCACCGAACAGCACACCAACCTGAACATCCCGACACCCTCCCACCGCCACGTAAGGTGCACACGTGCGCCTGGCCACCTTCAACGTCCTGCACGGCCGATCCGCCACCGACGGCCTCGTCGACCCCGACCGCCTCACCGCCGCCGTCACCGCCCTCGACGCCGACATCCTCGCCCTCCAGGAAGTCGACCGCGACCAACACCGCAGCGGCCACCTCGACCTCACCACCGTCGCCGCCCACGCCCTCGACGCCGACCACCACCGCTTCGCCGCCGCCCTCGTCGGCACCCCCGGCGCCCACTTCCGCCCCCTACGCCACGACGACGACGGACACGGCGAACCCTGCTACGGCGTCGGCCTCGTCACCCGCCACCCCGTCCACAGCTGGCACATCACCCGACTACGCCCCGCCCCCGTACGCTCCCCGGTCTACCTACCCGGCCCCGGCGGCGGACCCGTCCTCCTGCGCGACGAACCCCGCGTCGTCCTCGCCGCCGTCCTCGACACCCCCCACGGCCGCATCACCGTCGCCGCCACCCACCTGTCCTTCGTCCCCGGCTGGAACATCCACCAACTCCGCCAGGTCGTCCGCGCCCTGCGCGCCCTACCCGCCCCCCGCATCCTGCTCGGCGACCTCAACCTCCCCGCCGGCCCCGCCCACCTCGTCACCGGCTGGCACCCCCTGGCCCGCCACCCCACCTACCCCGCACACCTACCCCGCGTCCAACTCGACCACATCCTCGCCGACCCCCACGGCCGCCACCGCCTCCCACCGGTCACCCACACCACCACCCCACCCTCGACCATCTCCGACCACCGCCCCCTCGTCGTCGACCTCGGCTGACCACCGTCAACCCTCCACATACCACCCGACCCGCCAGCCCCGCCCCCTCCCGCAGCGGCAACGACGGCACCACGTCCGCACCGAAGCCACCGGCAGCCCCGCCGAGGACACCCTGCGCCCGCACGCAGCCCTGAACCCCGTCACGCCCCGACCGCCAACAACCCCGACAACACCCGGTGCGTCCGATTCGACCGCACCGCCGCCCGCTGCTGGCCCGCGGTGACCTCGATATACGTCTGCGACGACGCCAACGACGCATGCCCCAACAACCGCATGATCTCCGCCGCGCTCGCCCCGTCCTCGGCCAACCGGGTAGCGAAGGTGTGCCGCAACGCGTGCAACCGCGCCCCCGCCGGCACCCGGTCACCGATGCCCGCCCGCCGGTAACAGGAGTCCACCAGATACTGCAGACCACCCCGACGCAACGCCGCACCCCGCCGGTCGACAAGCAACGGCGAGTCCGGACGGACACTACGGGCCCCGAAGCGTCGGGCCCGGCTCTGCAGGTACGCCACCACCAACCGATCCAACTCCGGCTCGACCGGCACCACCCGGGGCCGACCACCCTTGCCGGCCACCTGCACCCGCCGCTCACCGTCCCGCCCGGTCACCGAGGCCACCCGCAACGCCAACAACTCCGCCAACCGCAACCCCGCACAGAGCGCCAACGCGAGCACCGCCACGTCCCGTTCCGGCCAGGGGTCCCGCTGCCGACCGTCCTGGCGCGCCACCGACGCCAGCAACTGCTCGGGGGTGTCCTCACCGCGTAACGGTTTCGGCTGGGGGAGCGGGGCCTTCGGCCGCCCCACCGCCGGCATCGGATTACCGGCCACGACGCCCTCAGCGACCAGGAACGTGAAGAACGCGTTCCAACTGGACCAGGCGCGGTGCACCGACGCCGCCGCCCGGGGAGTGGCGAACCGGGCGAACGCCGCCCGCAGCAGGCGGGGGGAGAGGTCGGTGATCACGACCTGGTCGAGAGCGACGGCGGGCTCGGCCTGCGCGCCGGCCAGGGCGGCCACGGTACGTAGATCCCGCCGGTAGGCCTGCAGGGTGTGGGGGGAGGGCTTACGGGTGGCCCGGGCGGTCAGGAACTCCTCGATGAGCCGCTCCACCGATTCATCCCGTTCTTCATGCATAAGGGATATTATGCATGATTCTTATGTGGAAGGGGAGACCGTCGACAGGGGACCGGCCCCGCCGTTGCAGGGGTCGGAGTCGATCCCGTCGAGCGTGATCGACCCTGCCGGAGGGCCGGCCGGTGCTGGTGGCACGCGCTCCTCGGTCGGACGTGACGGTCTGAGGCGCGGCGGGGTGCCCGCCAGCGCGGGGCGCGACTGCGGCGCGGTGGCCCACGGCCGACCATGTCAGACGTCCGCGCCGAAGCCCGGCCGCACCCGGTGGTCCCGCTGGCGTGCTGACGGACGTCGTGGCTGCCGCGCCCGGCGTCGGCCGCTGGCGTGGTGCGAGCGGCCGACGAAGCCTCGGGTTCGGACGGCACCCGGAGGTCTGTCGTCTCCGCCGGTGGTCGGGATTCGTGAGGACCGGCGAACCCCGGCCCGGGGGATGCCTTTTCCGCTCAACTTTACATAATGTGCATTATCGAACCTGGCTCGATGGTGTCCGGGTCGGCTCACCGAGCAACCGTCGAGCAGATGGCCGATGCGACCGGCGCGGGTCACAGGCCGCCGGCGACGCGCAGCACGGTGCCGGTGGTGTATGAGGCGTCCGGGCCGAGCAGGAAGGCGATGGCGCCGGCGACCTCGGTGGCGTCGCCGGCGCGGCCCAGCGGGATGCGGTCGGCGGCGCGCTCGGGGCGGTCGGGCATGCCGGAGACGGCGTGGATGTCGGTGCGGATGATGCCGGGGGCGACGGCGTTGACTCGGATGCCGCGGGGGGCGAGTTCCTTGGCGAGGCCGATGGTGAGGGTGTCGGTGGCGGCTTTGACGGCGGCGTAGTGGATGTACTCCCCCGGGCCGCCGAGGGTGGCGGCGGCGGAGGAGACGTTGACGACGGCACCGCCGGTGTTCATGCGGCGGGCGGCCTGTTGGGCGCAGAGGACGTAGCCGACGAGGTTGACCTCGACGACGGTGCGCAGGTCGTCGACGCGCAGGTCGGTGAAGGGGCCGATGGGGCTGGTGACGCCGGCGTTGTTGACCAGGCCGGTGAGGTCGCCGAGGTCGGCGGCGGCGTCGAAGAGGCCGGTGACCTGGTCGGGGTCGGTGGTGTCGACGGCCAGGGCGATGCCGCGTCGGCCGGTGGCGTGGATGTCGGCCAGGACCTGTCGGGCGGAGTGGTGGTCGCGGCGGTAGCAGAAGGCGATGTCGTGGCCCTGGTGGGCGAGTCGGCGGGCGGTGGCGGCGCCGATGCCTCGGCTGCCGCCGGTGATGACGGTGACGGGTGCCACGGTTGTGCTCCTGCGGTGTGGTGGGAGGCCAATGTAGCGCGTGGTGGTCCCGCCGGGTCCGGTGTCGCGATGGGCTGGTATCAAGGCAGGGTTCAGACAGGTGTACGGAAGAGGTTGCTGATGGGTGCTGCGGGCCAGGGTTTGTCCACTGACGAGGTGCAGGGCATCCGGGAGGCGTTGGCGGCGGGGCGGAAGCCGAAGGTGGTGTTCACCGCGTCGGCGGGTCAGATCGCCGGTCAGGTGGGCCAGGTGGTGGAGTTGACCGATCCGGCGGTGTCGGACGAGTTCGTGGTGGTGCGCTTCGGGCGGGACGAGTTGCCCTTCTCCCCTGCCGACGTGGCGGTGGTGCCGCGGGGTGCGGGGCGTCGGGTGGCGGAGCCGAAGGCGGAGGCCGAGGCTGAACCGGAGGCGGAGGCGGTGGTGGCTGCGGTGGTCGAGCCGGAGTTCGTGTTGGATCAGCAGCCGCCCCGGCAGCGGCGGGAGGAGCCGCAGTCGCCGGTGGTGGAGGCGGCGAAGCCGGCGCGTCGGCCGGTGAAGGCGGTGAAGGCGAAGGCGCCGACGGGGCTGACGGTGACGTTGGCGTATGCCGATGGTGAGTGGACGGTGGCGGCGCAGCAGGGCAGCAAGTCGTTGGCGAAGCCGTACGTGGTGAAGCCGGCGGAGGCGTTGCGGATGGTGGCGTTGGTGGATGTGCCGGGGGTGCAGGAGGCGGTGGAGCAGATTCTGTCGGCGGAGCGGTCGGAGGCCGAGCAGCAGGCGGAGAAGTTGCGGGCGGAGTTGGCCGAGATCGAGGCCCGGTTGGCGGAGTTGCGCGAGGCGGGTTGAGTTGAGGGTGTGGCGGGGCCCGGGGCGTGTTGTCCCGGGCTTCGTCGTGTCAGGTGGTGTGGGTGGTGGGTTGGTGGTGGACGGGGAAGTTGACGGAGTTGGCGATGAAGCAGAGGCGGTGGGCTTCGTCGTGCAGGGCGGTGGCGGTGGTGGTGTCGGTGGTGTGGGTGATGGTGACGTGGGGGTGGAGGGTGGCCTCGGTGAAGTGGCCGTTTCCGGTGCGGTCGGTGGTCATGGTGCCGGTGGCGTGGTCGGTGTAGTGGGTGACGATGATGCCGTTGTCGGCGCAGAGGTGCAGGTAGGCGAGCATGTGGCATTGGGAGAGGGCGGCGAGGAGGAGTTGTTCGGGGTTCCAGCGGGTGGGGTCGCCGCGGAAGGTGGGGTCGGAGCTGCCGGGGATGGGTGGGCGGCCGTCGGTGGTGATGTCGTGGTCGCGGCGGTAGGTGCGGTAGCCGTTGGTGCCGGTGCCGAGGTTTCCGGTCCAGGTGACGGTGGTCTGGTAGGTGTGGTTCATGGGCGAAGGCTAGCGGTGGGTGTCGACGCCTGGCGGGGTCAGTGGGGTGGGATGTGGGCGACGCCGATGCGTTTGCGGAAGACCCAGTAGGTCCAGCCCTGGTAGGCCAGGACGATCGGGGTGAACAGGACGGCGACCCAGGTCATGATCGTCAGGGTGTAGCCGGTGGAGGCGGCGTTGGTGGCGGTGAGGGTGCCGGTGGGGTCGGCGGTGGAGGGCAGTACGTTGGGGAAGAGTGCGGCGAAGAGGGTGGCGACGGTGAGGCCGATGGCCAGGGCGGTGCCGGTGAAGGCCCGGCCTTCGCGGTGGGCGTGGGCGGCGGCGAGTCCGGCGAGTAGGGCGAGGGTGGCGGCCACGGCGAGGATGACGGCGGTGGTGCTGGAGCGGATGGTGAGGGTCCAGGTGAGGAAGGTGATGGTGAGTCCGGCGGTGCCGATGGCGAGCCGGGTGGCGAGTCGGCGGGCGCGGTGGCGGATGTCGCCGACGGTTTTGAGGGCGATGAAGACGGCGCCGTGGGTGAGGAAGAGGGCGGCGGTGGTGGTGCCGCCGAGTAGGGCGTAGGGGTTCAGCAGGTCGAGCAGGCCGCCGATGTATTCGTGGTCGGCGTCCAGGGGTACGCCGCGCAGGATGTTGGCGAAGGTGATTCCCCAGAGGATCGCGGGGATGAGGGAGCCGACCACGATGGCGGTGTCCCAGCGGTGTTTCCAGGTGGCTTCGGGGCGTTTGTGGCGGTATTCGAAGGCGACGCCGCGGGCGATGAGGGCGAGCAGGATGAGGAGTAGGGGTAGGTAGAAGCCGGAGAAGAGGGTGGCGTACCACTCGGGGAAGGCGGCGAACATGGCGCCGGCGGCGGTGATGAGCCAGACCTCGTTGCCGTCCCAGACGGGCCCGATGGTGTTGATCATGACTCGGCGTTCGCGGTCGTCGCGGCCGAGGACGGGCAGCAGCATGCCGACGCCGAAGTCGAAGCCTTCGAGGATGAAGTAGCCGGTGAAGAGTACGGCGATGAGGAGAAACCAGACGGTGGTGAGGTCCACGGTGGGGCTCCGGGGTCAGTAGGCGAAGGCGAGGGGGCGGTCGGTGTCGTCGTCGGTGTCGTGGGTGTCGGGTGGTTCGGTGATCTCGGGTACGCCGGCTCTGGCGTAGCGGAGCAGGAGCTTGACCTCGATGACGGCGAGGGTGGCGTAGATGAGGGTGAAGGCGGCGAAGCTGGTGAGGACCTCGGCGAGGCTGACGCTGCGGGATACCCCGTCGCGGGTGAGCATCTCCCCGAAGACGATCCAGGGTTGACGGCCCATCTCGGTGAAGATCCAGCCGAAGGAGTTGGCCAGCAGGGGCAGGATCGGCATGATCACGGCGGCGCGCAGCAGCCACCGGCTGCGTGGGGTGCGGCCTCGGCGCTGGGCCCAGAGCACCCAGAGGGCGATGGCGGCGGCGGCGAGCCCGAACCCGATCATGAAGCGGAAGCTCCAGTAGGCGACGGGGATGATCGGGGCGTAGTTGCCGGGGCCGTACTGGGCGGCGTACTGGGCCTGGAGGTCGTTGATGCCGTGGACGGTGCCGTCGGGGTCCCCGGTGCTGAGGAAGGAGAGCAGGTGGGGGATCTTCAGGGCGAAGACCTCCCGGCTGCCGTCGAGGCTGCCGACGGTGAGTACGGAGAAGGCGGCGGGGCTTTCGGTGGTGTAGAGGCCTTCGGCGGCGGCCATCTTCATGGGCTGCACCTCGGTCATGATCTTGCTCTGGATGTCGCCGGTGACCAGGAGCCCGGCGGTGGAGACCAGGGCGACCAGGGCGCCCATCTTGGCGGCGAAGCGGTAGGCCGGGGTGTCGGGGTTGTCCGGGCGGCGCACCAGGTGCCAGACGGCGACGGCGACGAGCAGGCTGCCGGCGACGAGGAAGCTGCCGGCGATGGTGTGGGGGAAGGTGATGAGGGCGACCTTGTTGGTCAGGACGGCGACGAAGTCGGTGAGTTCGGCGCGGCCGGTGTCGGGGTTGATGCGGTAGCCGACGGGGTTCTGCATCCAGGAGTTGGCGGCGAGGATGAAGTAGGCGCTGAGGTTGCTGCCGATGGCGGCGGCCCAGATGCTGGCCAGGTGCAGGCGTCGGGGTAGCCGGTCCCAGCCGAAGATCCACAGGCCGATGAAGGTGGATTCGAGGAAGAAGGCGACGAGGGCTTCGATGGCCAGGGGGGCGCCGAAGATGTCGCCGACGAAGCGGGAGTAGTCGCTCCAGTTCATGCCGAACTGGAATTCCTGCACGATGCCGGTGACGACGCCCATGGCGAAGTTGATGAGGAAGAGTTTGCCGTAGAACTTGGTGAGTTTGAGGTATTTTTCGTTGCCGGTGCGGTGCCAGAGGGTCTGCAGGATGGCGACCAGGACGGAGAGTCCGATGGTCAGTGGTACGAAGAGAAAGTGGTAGACGGTGGTGACACCGAACTGCCAGCGGGCGACGTCCAACGCGTCCACCAGGACCCCCAGGTCTGCTTACTACAGGACGTAGTAAATACTACCTGCCGTCGTAGAAGTCTGGGCAGGGGCGGAGGTCCCGAACCCGACCGGGACCAATGACCTTGATCACCTACGGCCGGCGCCGGTGAACGTCGGACGACCGGCCGAGCCCACCGCGTGCCTCGACATGGCAGCATCGAGCGCTGATGGACACCCCGCGCTCCCCCTGGCGCCCGCCCCTGCTGTGGCGGGCCGCGCTGCTGCTCGCCCGCTGCGTCGTGGCCCTGCTCGCCCGGCTGCGGGTCACCGGCGACGTACCCGAGTCGTGGCGGCGGGGGCCGCTGATCCTGGCCGCCAACCACATCAACCCGTTCGACCCGATCGTGCTGGCCGCGGCCTGCCGCGCCCGGGGGGTCGCCCCCCGGTTCATGGCCACCGGCGGGCTGTTCCGCGCTCCCCTGCTGGGCGCGGCGATGCGCCACGCCGGACACATCCGGGTCGACCGGGGCACCGCCGCGGTCAGCCGGGCCCTGGTGGCCGCCGCCGAGGCGGCCAGCGACTCGGCGGTGCTGGTCTACCCGGAGGGGCGCATCGGCCTGGACCCGCACCTGTGGCCCGAACGCGGCAAGACCGGCACCGCCCGGCTCGCCCTGGCCAGCGGCGCGCCGGTGGTGCCGGTCGCCCAGTGGGGCTCCCACGAGGTGCTGCCCTACCGCACCACCGCCGGGGCGGTGCTGCGGGGCATCACCCGGGCGCTGTGGCGCCGGCCGGTGATCCGGGTGCACTTCGGGCCCGCGGTGGCGCTGGCGGACCTGCCCGCCGACTCCCCCGGCGCGGCCCGGCGCGCCACCGACCGGATCATCGACGCGATCACCGACGCGCTGGTGCCGTTGCGCCGCGACGAGCCCGAGGGCCCGCGGCACGTCGATCCCAGCCGGCCGGTCGACACCAGCCGCACCCACCGGTACCGTCCGCGCGCCCGCTGAACCACACAGAGAACCGAGGAGACCGATGGCCGAGACGGTCACCCCCAGCCGGTGCGAGCCGGCCAGCACCCGCCGGGAACGCAGCGGCTGGTACCTCTACGACTGGGCCATGTCGGCGTTCTCCACCACCGTGTTGACGGTCTTCCTCGGCCCGTTCCTGACCACGGTGGCGAAGCAGGCCGCCGGGTGCGCGTTGGGTGCGCCGGACTGCACCGGGTACGTGTACCCGTTGGGGATCAAGGTGGCCGCCGGGTCGTACTTTCCGTACCTGGTGTCGTTGTCGGTGTTGTTGACCGTGTTCGTGCTGCCGGTCGTCGGCGCGATCGCCGACCGGTCGGCGCACAAGAAGCGGCTGCTGGGTGCCGCGGCGTTCACCGGCGCGGCCGCCACCGTCGCGATGGTCTTCGTCACCGGCGACCGGTACCTGCTCGGCGGCGCCCTGTTCGTGGTCGCCAACATCGCCTTCGGTGCCGGGGTGGTGGTGTACAACTCGTTCCTGCCGCAGTTGGGTGGCCCGGACGAGCGGGACGCGATCTCCAGCCGGGGCTGGGCGTTGGGTTATCTCGGTGGTGGGTTGCTGCTGGCGTTGAACCTGGTCGTGGTGATGATGTTCAGCCGCGACGGTGACGACCAGCGGACCCTGGACCTGGCCCGGGCCTCGATCGTGTCGGCCGGGCTGTGGTGGGCGGCGTTCACCCTGCTGCCGCTGCGCTGGCTGCGCGAGCACCCGAGCGCGGGGGCCCTGGCCGGCGGTAACCCGGTCACCGACGGGTTCCGGCAGTTGGGTCGTACGCTGCGCCAGATCAGGGCGTACCCGTTGACGCTGTTCTTCCTGCTGGCGTTCCTGGTCTACAACGACGGCATCCAGACGGTGATCGCCCTGGCCAGCCAGTACGGCACCGAGGAGCTGCGGCTGGACCAGGGCACCCTGATCGTGACGATCCTGCTGGTGCAGTTCCTGGCCTTCGGTGGGGCGTTGCTGCTGGGGGCATTGGCCGGGCGGATCGGGGCGTGGAAGACGATCCTGCTGAGCCTGGTGCTGTGGACCGGGGTGATCCTCGGCGCGTTCTGGTTGCCCGCCGAGGCGCCGGTGCCGTTCATGGTCCTCGGTGCGGCGATCGGTCTGGTCCTGGGCGGCAGTCAGGCGTTGAGCCGGTCGTTGTTCAGTCAGCTCATCCCGGCCGGCAAGGAGGGCGAGTACTACGGCTTCTACGAGATCAGCGACAAGGGCACCAGTTGGTTGGGTCCGTTGGCCTTCGGGCTGGTGTTCCAGCTCACCAACTCCTACCGGGTGGGTCTGGTCTCCCTGCTGATCTTCTTCGTGGTCGGGTTCGCGCTGCTGGCCGCGGTGCCGGTGCGTCGGGCGATCCTGGCCGCCGGCAACACCCCGCCCCGGGTGCTGTGACGACCCGAACGATCCGCATGCGTCGATGAGCTAGGCTGCCCGACCGTGACCGACGACGCCGCCACCGCACCGACCTGCCTGGCCCGAGGGCTGTCCGGCTCGGTCGGCGACCCCGGTGGGCGGGGTGCCGACGGCCGTCCACGGCACGCCGCGGCGCTGACGTTCTTCTGGGGGCCGATGGACTGCGGCAAGTCCACGATGGCGTTGCAGATGAACTACAACCACGCCCGGCAGGGCCGCCGGGGTCTGGTCACCACCCGCATCGACAGGTCGTTGGGTCCGCAGGTCACCACCCGCATCGGCCTGGCGCACACCGCCATCGAGGTCACCGACACCCTCGACCTGCGCACGCTGGTGCGTCAGGCCCGCGACGACGGGGTACGGGTGGACTACCTGATCTGCGACGAGGCCAGCTTCTACGAGGTGGCGCACGTCGAGCAGATGGCCGAGCTGGTCGACCGGTACGACGTCGACGTGTACGCCTTCGGTCTGGCCACCGACTTCCGGTCGTGTCTGTTCCCGGCCGCGCAGCGGCTGTTCGAACTGGCCGACAAGGTGGCCCGGATCCAGGTCGAGGTGCTGTGCTGGTGTGGTCGGGAGGGGCTGCTCAACGCCCGGGTCGTCGACGGTGAGGTGGTGCGCTCCGGTGCGCAGGTCGTCATCGGTGACACGGTGCCCACCGGGCAGGTGCGCTACCAGGTGCTGTGCCGACGTCACCACCGCACCGGTGACCTCGGTGGTCAGTAGGGGTCGCCGCAGACCTTCCAGCCGTCGCCGTCGCGGACCACCGTCAGGTCCCGGTCCTCGGCGCGGCCGCTGTCGCGGTCCAGCCGGGCGGTTACCGTGACCCGGGGCCGTCCGTCGCGGGTGTTCACCGACACCTGCCGGATCTGGTGGCCGGTGAGCAGCGGCGGGGTCCGCACCCACTGGTCGAACCCGAGCCGGCTCCACCGGGTACGGGTCTCGGCGCAGAGCCGTTCGTAGGCGGCGTCGGTGTCGCCGGCGGCCAACTCCCGCAGGAACCCGTCGGCGGCCTCCCGGGCCGGGCCGCTTGCCTGCCGGACGACCTGCACGTTCCACAGCCCCAGTCCGGCCACGCCGACGCAGCACAGCGCCACCGCGCAGCCGGCCAGCAGCAGACCGGCCCGCAGCGGCCGTCGCCGTCGGGCCGGTCGGACCCAGCCGGTCTCCCCCACGCCTTACGACCGTAGAGAACCCCCGGGGCCGGGCGCAGCGACTTGGCCCGGTCGCCCGGACCTGCGCCGCGACGACACCGCACGTCGAGGCCCATCATGGCCTCGACGTGCGGTGTGTTGAGCGCCGGTCAGCTGCGGCGGCGGGCGCGGGCGGCCCAGATGACGTACGCCGGGTCGCGGTCGAGGTTGTGCCGGTCGCGGTCGTAGCGGCGGGTGGTGCGCGGGTCGGCGTGGCCCATGGCGTCCTGGACGTCCTCCAGCGGTACGCCTTCGGCGCGGGCGGTGGTGGCGAAGGCGTGCCGCAGCGAGTGTGGGGACAGTTTCGCCCAGGCGGGCAGCCCGGCGGTCTGGGCGAGGCGGCGCACCAGCCGGAACACCGCGTGCCGGTCCAGGCGGCCACCGCGGGCGGTGACCAGCAGGGGCCCGGTCAGCTCGGCCACCGTCGTCTGCTGGGCGGTGGCGCGGGCGGTGAGGTAGGCGTCGACGGCGTACGCGGTGCCGGGGGTCAGGGCGCGGCGGCGGGCCCGGCCGCCCTTGCCGACGAACCGGATGCTGCGGTGGCCGCGTTCGGCGCCCAGGTCGGCCAGGTCCAGCGACACCAGCTCCCCCACCCGTAGGCCCAGGTCGGCCAGCAGGGCGATGGCGGCCCGGTTGCGGGCGGCGGTCGGTCCGGTGTCGGCGTCGGCGGCGGCCAGCAGCGCGTCGACCTCGTCGGGGCTGAGCCCGACCGTGTTGGAGTGGTCGCGGTCGATGCGCGGGCGGTCGGCGCCGGAGACCGGGTTGGCCTCGACCGCGCGGAGTTTGACCAGGAAGTCGTACCAGCTGGACAGGGCGGACAGGCGGCGGGCCACGGTGGCCGGGGTCAACGGTCGGCCGCTGCGCGCGCCGAGGGTGGACTCCAGGTGCCGGCCGTAGTCGTTGACGTCGAGGAAGCTGGCCCGCAGTGGGTCCAGGCCGCGGGTGGCGCACCAGGTGAGCCAGCCGGTGATGTCGCGGCGGTAGGCGTCGCGGGTGTGGTCGGACAGCCGCCGGTTACGCAGCCACGCCTCGGTGAAGTCGGCCGGGCCGTCGCCCACGGCGAGGCGGGTCGACGAGCGCGCCGGAACATGCGAAGACCACATGTGAAAAATGTTCTCAGCCCTTGCGGCGCAACGCCATCCGCCGCGCCGCCGGAGGTACGTGCCCTCCCGCCGGTCGGTGTCGCGGGCCGTTGCGTCGCCCGCGACACCGACCGGTGGTGGTCGGGTCCGCCCGGTGGGGCGGTCGCGGCTCAGGCGTCGATCTGCCGGCGGCCGTTACCGGCCGCGGCGATGGCGACCCGGCGCGGCTTGGCCCGCTCGGCCACCGGGATGCGCAACGTCAACACCCCGTTGTCGTAGCTGGCCTGCAGGTTGTCGGTGTCCAGGGTGTCGCCGAGGAACAGTTGACGGGTGAAGGTGCCCATCGGCCGTTCGGCGGCGACCATCTCGACGGCCTCACCGGCGGGCCGGCGGCGCTCGGCGCGTACGGTCAGCACGTTGCGCTCGACGGTGCAGTCGATGCTGTCCGGGTCCACCCCGGGCAGGTCGAACGCGGCGTAGAAGTGCTCGCCGTCGCGGTAGGCGTCCAGGTGCATCACGGCCGGACGGGCGGTGGTGCCGAAGAACTGCTCGGTCAGCCGGTCGATCTCCCGGAACGGGTCGGTACGCATCAGCATGGCGGTGCCTCCTCGGTTCTCCTGTGCCGAAGGTGTCGAGTTGAGTCGAGGTGACTCAAGTCCTCCCCTCTTTATGTAGCGCGCCGCGCCGCCGCCGTCAAGTCGACCGGCGTCACACCCGGGTCCTACCCTGACCCGGTGCTGTCTGCGATCACCGGGTTGTCCCGCCACTTCACCGCGGACACCCTGCGGGCGTACCTGCTCGACCGCGCGACCCGGGCCGACAACGGCTGCCTGGTCGTGCGCGGCTACGGCGACCAGCGCGGGGTGTACCAGAAGGTCGCCGGCCGGGCGTGGGCGCACATCGCGGCGTACGTGGTCTTCGTCGGCGGCTACGACCCGAGCCTGGAGGTCCACCACGACTGCGGAGTGCCCGACTGCATCGAGCCGACCCACCTGCGTCAGGTCACCCACGCGGACAACTGCCGCGAGCGCACCCAGCGCCCGCAGTGCCGCAACGGTCATGACCGGGAGGTCGATCCGGCCACGGGCCGGCTGCGGCGGGTCTGCCGGGTCTGCAACCGGGAGGCCCAGCGGCGGTGGCGGGAACGGCAGGCCGCGCAGGTGGCCGAGGCGCGCGCGTCGTACGGGCGGGGTTCCTGACCGAGGCGGGGCCCGCCCGCAGCATCGGCCGATCGGTCGTCGGTGGCCGACAACCTGCCATTTCCATGTGCGGGCGCCCATTCACGACGGCTACGAAGTACGGGTGGCCAACGAGATGACCGTCCCCCTGCTGCCCTGCCCGTCTGTCGACGACATCGTCGCCTTCTACCAGGTGCTCGGCTTCCACACCACCTACCAGCAGCGCAAGCCCAACCCGGCCGTGGGGTTGCAACGCGAGGACCTGCATCTGCAGTTCTTCGAGATCGCGGGCTTCGATCCGGCGCAGTCCTACGGTTCGTGTGTCGTGCTGACCCCGGACACCGGACAGCTGTACCGGGCCTTCGCGGCGGGAATGCGCGCCGCGTACGGCAAGGTGCTGGTCTCCGGGATGCCGCGGATGACCCGGCCCCGGGCGCGCAGGAACGCCGACGGGCTGAGCGGCTTCAGCGTCATCGACCCGGGCGGCAACTGGATCCGCGTCTTCCAGAAAACCCCGGCCTCCCCCGCGCCGGAGCGGACCGGGCGGCTGGGCAGGGCGATGGCGAACGCCGTCGTGCAGTCAGACTCCCGAGGGGACGCCCGACAGGCGGCGCGGATCCTTGACAGCGCGTTGGCTCGTCCCGAGGCGGATGACGACCCGGTCGCGTTGGTGGAGGTGCTCGTCTACCGCGCTGAGGTGGCGATGGTCCTGAACGATCCGGCCACGGCAGTCGAGATGCTGGCCCGCGTGGACCATGTCGCGTTGAGCGCGGACGACGCCACCCGGGCCGCTGCCGCGTACGAGGCCGCCACCGACCTTGCGGCAGCCCTGTCCTAGCTCCCCTGTTCAGCCGACACCGTGCCCCGGCGGAGACCGTGAGCCCAGGGCCGGTGTCGGCTGCGTGCCGCGGTGCTCGGCACCTGCGGGTGCTTCGGCTCACCCTACGGATGCACCAGCGTAAGTCATTACGCACAAGAACAGTCATTATGATGTGTTGACGGTATGTCCGCTTTAGTTGGGTTTGATTTCCGTATTGGTTTTACCGGTAATTCGTTTATTGCGGGGCGGTGTGGAGGGACGGGCGGAGGGACACTGATGGGGTGAACCCCCGGGAAGGGAGTCCGATGACGGGTGCCGACGACGTGCTGACCGCCTTGCGGGCCGAAACCGCCGCTCTCGTCGCGGTCCTCGACCGGCTGGGCCCGCCGGACTGGGAGCAACCCACCCGCTGTGCACCCTGGACGGTCCGGGACATGGTGGGTCACGTCGTCACCGTGCTGGCCCGGGTGGCCGACGCCACCGCCGGAGCGCGACCGCACCGGCCGGACACCACCGCCACCGACTACTACCGCCCCGACCACCGGTTCAGCGCCACGTCCAACGACGACCGGATCACCACCGCGTGCGCTCGCGCGACCGATGTCGAGCCCACGCTGCTCGTGCGGGACCTGTCCGCGACGCTGACCACCGTGGTCACGACCTGCCGTCAGGAACCTCCCGGCCGGATCGTGCGGACCCGGCACGGCGACGCCATGCTGCTGACCGACTTCCTCACCACCCGCCTGGTCGAGGTCGCCGTACACGGACTGGACGTCGCCGATGCGCTACGGCAGCCACCGTGGCTGACCACACCGGCCGCCCACCACCTGCAACGGCTGCTCTTCGGCCCGCGCTGGCGGTCCGCCGTCGACACCCTCGACTGGGACCCGGTGACCCTGCTGCGCAAGACCACCGGCCGCACACCGGTCGACCCGGACGAGTCCGCCGCGTTGGCGCGGCTCGGCCTACGCGGCCTCACCCTCGGCTGATCCCCACCCCGCGCCCGGGGTACGACCCTCGCCGCGCGGATCCCGGAAGCACGCGCTCGGCGTGTGCACCCGGGGGCTCACCGGCCGGAACCGGCAATCCGCCGGTATACCTTCGCAGCCGATATATTGAGGGCGTGGAGACACCGGTACGCGAACCCACGTTTCTGATTCTCACGGCGTTGGCCGCGCAGCCGCTGCACGGCTACGGACTGATCACCGAGGTGGCCCGGCTGTCCGACGGCCGCGTGTCGCTGCGCCCCGGCACGCTCTACGGCGCCCTCGACCGGCTACTCGACGCGGGTCTGGTCACCGTCGAGCGGGAGGAAGTGGTGGACAGCCGGCTGCGCCGCTACTACCGGCTCACCGAGCCCGGCGGTGAGCTGCTCGCCAACGAGACCGAGCGGATGCGCCGCAACGTCGAGGCGGCAACCGCCCGGCTGACCACACGTACCCGTCGAGGCGCACCCCGACTCAGTGGAGGGATCGCATGAGCGACCTGGAACGCCGCTACCGGCGACTGGTCAGGATCTGCTACCCGGCCGGCTACCGTGACGCGCGCGGCACCGAGATCGTGGGCACGTACCTCGCGCTGTCCTCGCCGGACCGGCGGTGGCCTTCGGTCGCCGACGTGACCGACGTGGCCGGCGGCGGGCTACGCCAACGCCTGCGCGCGACCGGTGCCAGCGGAATCGGCCCCGGCGTGCGGCTGGCCGCGACGCTGGCGTTGGTGACCGCCACGACCCTCGCCGGCGGCTGGGCCATGCTGGAGCTCAATCCGTGGACGACGCCGTGGCTCGGCTTCGCACAGCACGGCACGTCGGTCTCGATCGGTCTCGGCGTGTGGGCGGCATGGCTGCTCGCCGCGGTGGTGCAGGTGGTGACACCCGGCCGGTGGACGCGCCTGGCGATCGGTCTCGCCCTGGTCCTCACCGTCGCCGTCGTACCGCTTGCCGCCGTCGTCGACCGGTCCCGGCCTCCGCTGTTCGTCCTGCTCGCCCAGGTCAGCCTCGGATTCGTGGCGCTCGGCGTTCCCGGCCGGCCGCCCGGGTGGCTACGACTGCTGCCCGTCGCCGGTGCCGCCGTGGCGCTACCGGTAGCGGTGACATTCGCCCGTGACGGTGGCGGCCTGCTCCGTGGGTACTACGGCTGGCCCGCCGGGCAGGTCCTGCCGGGCGTCGGGACGGCACTTCTCGTGGTGACGGTGCTGGTCGGCGTGGGGCTGGCGGTGCGCCACGACCTTCGTGGCGCGTGGGCACTGCTGGTGCTGCTCGGCCCGGTCGGCATGCTGTGGCTGCATCCGCTGGCCGCGCAACTCGCCATCGCCATGTACGGCGGCGGGCCGAACGCGGACTGGACGACGCTGGCCACAGCGGCGATCATCGCGGCCGTCGCGGCGGCGATCGTCATGTCGGCTGCGCTGCTGGCCCGACGACGGCTCACCTTCACCCACCCCGCCGTCGAGAGTGGTGGGCCGGCGCGCGGGACGTCGGGGCGTCCCGCGCGCCGGGTCAGCCCTTGACCGCGCCGGTGATGACGCCCTTGGTGAAGTGGCGTTGCACGAACGGGTACGCGATGACCGCCGGCAGCACGGTCACCACCACCACGGCCATCTTGACCGCCAGGGTGGGTGGGTAGGCGGTGACACCGGGCAGGCTGACCGAGGCCCCGGAGACGTTCGGGGACTGGCCGGCCAGGATGTAGGACTGCAGGACCCGCTGGATGGGGAACTTGCTGTTGTCGTCGATGTAGAGCACCGAGTTGAAGTAGGCGTTCCAGTAGCCGACGGCGTAGAAGAGGCCGACGACGGCGATCACCGCCCGCGACAGCGGCAGCATGATCTGCCACAGGACGCGGAACTCCCCCGCCCCGTCGATGCGGGCGCTGTCGAGCAGCTCACCGGGGACGTTCATGAAGAACGCCCGGATCACCACCAGGTTGAACACGCTGATCGCGCTGGGCAGGATCAGCGACCAGAGGCTGTCCTTGAGGCCCAGTCCGGTGACGACCAGGTAGCTGGGCACCAGCCCGGGGAAGATCAGGAAGGTGCCGAGGAACAGGAACAGCAGGCTGCGGTGGGCCACCGAGCCGGGCCGGGACAGCCCGTACGCGGCCAGGACGGTCAGCACCAGGCTGACGGCGGTACCGACGACGGTGACCAGGGTGCTGATCCACACCGCCTGGGTGATGGTGCCACCGGAGAAGATCGAGATGTACGCCGACGGGTCGAACTCGCGGGGTACCACGACCATGCCACCGGTGTCGTTGATGGTCTGGCGGGAGGACAGGCTGGTGACCACCACCGACCACATGGGAAACAGCACCGCCAGGACGAGCAGGGTGAGCATCGCGCCCTTGCCGGCCTGTCCGGCGGCGGTGGGAGGTTCTTCCCAGGCGGGGCGGCCGGTGCGCCGCCGGGGCAGGCGTGCGGTGGGGGTGGGGCCGGCCGGCACCGGGCCGGCGGGGCTGATCTGGGTGCTCATGAGCGGGAGTAGACCCCCTGTTCGCCCAGCTTGTGGGCCATCTTGTTGGCCGCGACGATGAGGATCAGGCCGATCACGGCCTTGAACAGTCCGGCGGCGGCGCCCTGTCCCCACTGCTGGGTGGCGATCGCGTTGTGGTAGACGAAGGTGTCCAGGACCTCGGCGGCCTGCCGGCCCACCGCGTCGCGTTGCAGGATGAACTGTTCGAAGCCGACCGACAGGGCGTCGCCCAGGCGCAGGATGAGCAGCAGGACGATCACCGGTCGCAGGCCCGGCAGGGTGATGTGCCAGAGCCTGCGCCACCGTCCGGCGCCGTCGGCGGCGGCCGCCTCGTACAGGTTGGGGTCGATCGCCGACAGCGCGGCGAGGAAGACGATGGCGCCCCAGCCGACGTCCTTCCAGACCGACTCGGCGGTGACCAGCAGGATGAAGGTGTCGGGGTTGGTCATGATGTTCCAGGGTTCCAGCCCGGCCTGGCGCATCTCCTGGGCCAGGAGGCCGGCGCCGCCGAACATCTGCACGAAGAACGTGACGACCAGCACCCAGCTGAAGAAGTGCGGCAGGTAGACCACGCTCTGCACGAAGCCGCGGATCCGGCCGGAGAGCAC
The DNA here is from genome assembly GCF_049179195.1 of Micromonospora sp. WMMA1923. Classification (NCBI taxonomy): domain Bacteria; kingdom Bacillati; phylum Actinomycetota; class Actinomycetes; order Micromonosporales; family Micromonosporaceae; genus Micromonospora; species Micromonospora sp. WMMA1923. Next base: position 2,503,866 of record NZ_JBMHLZ010000001.1, on the reverse strand, counting down.
GCTGTTGAGCAGGATGGCCAGGAAGATCGGCAGGGGGAAGAAGAAGACCAGCTGGAACGCGGTGATGGTCAGGGTGTTGCGCACGGCGTCCCAGAACAGCGGGTCGCGGAAGAGGATCTCGAAGTTGCCGAAGCCTACCCACTGGCTGTAGAGGAACGCCTCCAGGGGATCCTCGCCGAGGAACGGGTTGTAGTCCTGGAAGGCGATGACGTTGCCCAGGGTGGGCAGGTAGTGGAAGACCAGCAGCAGTACGGCGGCCGGGGCGGTCATCGCCAGCAGCGGCCAGTCCCGGCGCAGCCGTGCGCCCAGGGTGCGGCGGGTCCGGGTGGGCGTGGTGGTGGCCGGGCCGTCCCCGGCCGGCAGGTGCCGGTCGACCGGGGACGGCGCGGGTGTGTCGGTGCGACTCATCGGCCGTTGTCGGACAGGGCCTTCTCGTGGAAGGCCCGCCCCTCTTCGCCGCCGCCGGAGAGGAACTCCTTGGTCACCTGGGCCATGTCGGTCAGGGGACGCCGGCCGCGCAGGATGTCGCGGATCTTGTCGTCGGTGGGCTGCAGCTGCTTGGACCAGTTGGCCGGCAGTTCCAGTTTGATCCCGGCGAACAGGTCGGTCTCGCGCAGGCCGATGAACTTCTTGTGGTACTCGATGTACTCCTGGACGTAGGTGGGGGCGTCGCTGCGGCGGATCTTGACCGGGGGGCGTCCGGCCAGGCCGTTGACCTGTCCGGCGAACTCCTTGCGGAACTGTTCGGTGGACGCGGGGGTGCCGTCGGCGCCCCGGGTGAAGTGGGTGCCCTGCACGCCGTACTCGCGCAGTTCGAACTCGCGGCTGCCGAAGGGTGCCGCGCACCAGTTCATCACCCGTAGCAGTTCCTGCACCCGTTCGGTGCCCAGGCCCTTCTTGACGAAGGTGTAGAAGACCGGGATGTCCTTGCCCCACACGACCGGGTCCTTGCCGCCGACGCCGAACAGCGGCACGGGCTGCATGGTGTAGCCGGGGGTGACCTTGGACTGTTCGCCCTGCATGCCCTCCCAGGCGCCGGCGCCGTCCTGGAACATGAGGATCTTGCCGCCGTTGAAGAGTTGTTTCTCGTCGGCGCCCTTGCTGGCCACGGTGTCGGGGTGTACCAGCCCCTCGGCGAACAGCCGGGCGGTGAACTCCAGGGCGGCGGTGAACTCGGCGGTCTCGTACTTGTGTTCCAGGCCGCCGTCGGGCTTCTTGCGCCAGGTCTGGTGGCAGCCGTGGAACTGCTGCACCATGTCGAAGACCGTGCCGAAGGCCCAGACGCCCCGGTCGGCGTTGGTGGCCTTCTTGCCGAACTCGTACAGTTCGTCGATCGAGGTGGGGGTGCCCAGGCCGGCGGCGTCGACGAGGTCCTTGCGCTGGAACAGCAGCCAGGCGAACGGACCGTCGGGTGGGAACGGGGCGGCGTAGAGGCGGCCGCCCCAGACGCAGTACTCCCAGCTGCTGGTGGGCAGGGCCGCCAGGTACGGGTAGGCGGCTGCCTTGTCGCCCTGCAGGTGGTCGGTGAGGTCCTCGAAGAGTGCCTTGGTGGCGTCGGAGAACCGGGCGATCTTGTCGACCTCCCAGTTGGGGACGCTGAGCAGGTCGGGCACGTCGCGGGCGCCGAGCAGGGCGCTGAGCTTGTCGGCGAAGGTGTTGCCGTCCTGGACGCTGACCACCATCTCGCCGCCGAGCTTGGCGTTGATGGCCTGCATGTAGGCGTTGCGGTCGTTGGCCGGTGGGGTCGGTCCCCACCAGGGGCTGATGGCCCGGATCGGCTGTCCGCTGCGGATGGGCTGTTCGGTGACCGCGTCGACCAGGTCGGTGGGGTATTTCAGGTAGCCGCTGGGGATCGAGCCCTCGCCGGGGATGTCCGGCTTGAGCAGCTCGGCGGGCTGGTACGCGGGCAGCACCGCCTTGATCGCGTCGGCCTTGGTGGCGCTGCCCTGGCTGCCCACCTCCTTGCTGCAGCCGGCCAGGGTGGTGCCACCGATCGTGGCGGCGGCGCCGAGGCCGATCAGACGCAGCACGGTACGGCGGTCGGTGGATGCGCCCGGTGGGGACGGTGTCACGGCGCACTCCCTTCATCGGTTGGGGACGGGTTTGCGGAGCAGGTTCGTCCGGCTAGGATTAGTTGGTGTTCTAGCCGAACAAACTAATCGACGGTGATGCGACCCACAAGGGAGCGGTGACGGCCGTACCGGCACCGCCGGGGTCGCGCCCACCGGTGCAGGGAGCGGGCAGACTGTGATCAGCGTCCACAACGAACCACAGCCGACGGAGCTCGGTGACGTCCGGATGGCCAACCGGGCCGTGGTCCTGCGCCACGTGCGCGTGCACGCGCCCTGCTCGCGGGCGGACATCGCCGCCCACACCGGACTGAACAAGGCCACCGTCTCCAGCCTGGTCACCGAGCTGATCGAGGGCCGGCTGGTCCGCGAGACCGGGCTGACCGAGCACCGGATCGGCCGGCCCGCCACCATGCTGGTGCTCGACGGTGAGCCGTACGCGGCGTTGGGCATGGAGATCGGCGGCGACGAGCTGACCGTCGTCGCGATCGACCTGGCCGGCACCCGGCTGCTGACCTGGCGGCGGGCCTTCGCCGCGCCGGCGGCGGCTCCCGGTGACACGGTGCGCGCGCTGGCCGCGTTGGCCCGCCGGGCGCTGAACCGGGTCACCGGTCAGGGCCGCACGGTGCTCGGCCTCACCGTCGGGGTGCCCGGACTGGTCGACGCCGCCGGTCGGGTCGAGCTGTCCACCGCCCTGCGGTGGCGGGGGGTCGACCTGGCCGGTGAGCTGCGGGCCGCCCTGGGTGACCCGGAGTACGTCGTCGGCGTGGACAACGAGGCGAACCTGGCCGCCCTGGCCGAGCACCGCCACGGCGCGTACGCCGGCACCGGTCACCTGGTGCACCTCACCGGCGGCACCGGGGTCGGCGCCGGGATCATCTGCGCCGGACGGCTGCTGCGGGGTGGCCGGGGGTTGGCCGGCGAACTCGGCCACCTGCCGTTGGCCGCCGAGGGGCCGTGGTGCGCCTGTGGGCGTAGCGGGTGTGTGGAGGCGTGGGTCGGGCTGCCCGCGGTGATCGCCCGGGTGTTGCCCGACTCCGTCGCCGACGGCCCGGTGACCGACTTCCTGCCGGAGCTCGACCGGGTCGAGACGCTGGCCCGTCAGGGTGATCCGGCGGTGCTGGCGCAGCTGGCCGGGATCGGCCGGCACCTGGGCCACGCGGTGTCGATGGTGGCCAACCTGGTCGATCCGGAGGTGGTGGTGGTCGGCGGGCACTTCGCGACCCTGGGCGCCTGGCTGCTGCCCACCGCGCGCCAGGAGCTCGCCGACCGAGCTGTGGGCGGTTGCCGGTTGGCCGCCTCGGTGCTGGGCGCGCAGGCCACCGCCCTGGGTGGGGCGACCGCCGCACTCGCAGCCATCGAAAGTGGTCGACTTCCGGCGCGGTGAGGCACCGCCGGGGCACCGGATCCGCCGGTCGCCGGCCCTTGACCACATCGGCACGGTGGTGCCAACCTCGAAGCGCCGCCCCGTCGTCCGGGCAACCCGGGTCGGCTGGTTCCACCGGGCCGTCGAAGCGCTTCACCGCGTCCACCGTCGACGGTCCGACCACCACACCGCGATGCCACCTCGTCACGACGCCCGTCGAAGCGCTTCGACACCGCGCCGGACGTGCGGCGAGCACGGAAGGCAACCGCCATGACCGACCACACCGACCGCAGCACCGACCCGTGGCCCGCCGCCCGGGTCGACGACCTGCTGGGCCAGCTCACCCTGCCGGAGAAACTCGGTCTGCTGCACCAGTGGCAGGCGCCGGTGGACCGGCTCGGCCTGCCGCCGTTCCGCACCGGCACCGAGGCCCTGCACGGGGTGGCTTGGCTCGGCCCGGCCACGGTCTTCCCCCAGGTGATCGGCCTGGCCAGCACCTGGGACGCCGAGCTGATCCGGGCCGTGGGCGCCGCCGTCGGCACCGAGGTACGCGTCAGACACCACCACGACCCCGACAGGGTCGGGCTCAACGTGTGGGCGCCGGTGGTCAACCCGCTGCGCGACCCCCGCTGGGGCCGCAACGAGGAGGGCTGGGCCGAGGACCCGTGGCTGACCGGCCTGCTCGCCACCGCCTACGCCCGGGGCCTGCGCGGCGAGGACCCCCACCGGTGGCGTACCGCACCCACCCTGAAGCACTTCTGCGGCTACAACAACGAGACCGACCGGGCCACCACCAGCAGCGACCTGCCCGCCCGGGTGCTGCACGAGTACGAACTACCGGCCTTCCGCGCCCCCCTGGCCGCCGGCGCGGCGGTGGCGGTGATGGCCTCCTACAACCTGGTCAACGGGATCCCGGCGCACCTGAGCCCGCTGATCGCCCAGCAGCTGCGCCGGTGGGCGCCGACGGAGATCATGGTCGTCGGCGACGCCGGCGCGGTGACCAACATCGCCGGCGTGCAGGCCCACCTGCCCGACCACGTCGCCGGGTTCGCCGCCGCGCTACGCGCCGGCATCGACAGCTTCACCGAGGACGACACCGACAGCGCACCCACCATCAACCGGCTGACCGAGGCGCTGCGCCGCGACCTGGTCACCGAGGCCGACGTGGACCGGGCCGTCCGGCGGATCCTGACCGTCCGGGCCCACCTGGGCGACCTGGGCCCCGACACCGACGACCCGTGGGCCCACCCGGCACCGCAGGCGCTCGACGGTCCGGCGCACCGGCAGTTGGCGCGTACCGCCGCCGCCCGGTCGGTCGTGCTGCTGCGCAACGACGGGCTGCTGCCCCTGGACCCGGCCACCACCGGTCAGGTGGCGGTGCTCGGCCCGCTCGCCGACACGGTGTACCAGGACTGGTACAGCGGCACCCCGCCGTACGCGGTCACCACCTACGCCGGGCTGGCCCAGCGGCTGCCCGCGGTGACCACCCACGCCGGGGCGGACCGGATCGCGTTACGCCTCGGCGACCGGCACGTCGGCGGCCCGGCCGGCGCCGACGGCGGCCCGTTGACCCTCGGCGCCGACCCGGCCGGCTTCGACGTGTTCGACTGGGGTGCCGGGCTGCTGGCGCTGCGGTCGGTGGCCAACGGCCGGCACGTCGGCGTCGACGACGACGCGCGGCTGGTCAACGACCGCCCGGGGCCCGGCGGCTGGGTGGTGCGGGAGACGTTCCGCTGGCACCGCCGCCCCGACCACACCGTCCTGCTGCACCACGTGGCCGGCGACCGGTACGTCACCGTCGGCACCGACGGTGTGCTGCGCGCCGACGCCACCGGGCCGCACGAGGCCACCGCGTTCGCCGTCGACCTGCTCGTCGACGGCGCCGCCGAGGCCGCCGCGGTGGCCGCCACGGCCGACGTGGCCGTGGTGGCGCTGGGCAACCATCCGATGGTCAACGGACGGGAGACCGAGGACCGCGTCGACCTGGCGTTGCCCGCGGCGCAGGAGGCGCTGCTGCGGGCGGTACGCGCGGCCAACCCCCGTACCGTGCTGGTGCTCACCAGCAGCTACCCCTACGCCGTCGGCTGGGCCGACCGGCACGTGCCGGCGGTGCTCTGGTCGGCCCACGGCGGCCAGGAACACGGCACGGGGGTGGCGGCGGTGCTGACCGGCGAGACCGAGCCGGCCGGCCGGCTCACCCAGACCTGGTACGCCGACGCCGCAGACCTGCCCGACCTGCTCGACTACGACGTCATCGGCGCCGACGCCACCTACCTGTACCACCGGGGCGACCCGCTGTACCCGTTCGGCCACGGGCTGAGCTACACCACCGTCGACTACGCTGATCTTCACCTGAGCGCGACGACGATGACCGTGGGTGAGGAGGTCGTGGTGAGCGTCGAGGTCACCAACAGCGGGAGCCGCCCCGGCGAGGAAGTGGTGCAGCTCTACACCCGCCAGCGCCGCTCGGCGGTCAAACAGCCGTTGCGGCAGCTACGTGACTTCGCCCGGGTCAGCCTGGATCCCGGGCAGCGGCGGGTGGTCCGGCTGCGGCTGCGCGCGGCGGACCTGGGCTACTGGGACGAGTCCCGCGAGGCCCACGTGGTGGAGACCGCCACCCACAGTGTCCTGGTCGGCCGCTCCTGCCGGGACGTGCGGCTGGTCGGCACGGTCGCGGTCCGGGCCGACGAACCGGCGACCCGGACCGAGGTCGTGCCGGCGATGCGCAGCGGCGGCCAGCGGTGAGCCCCACGACCGCTCGGCGGTGCGGCCGGTGAAGTCACCCGACCAGGTCACCATCGCCGACGTCGCCCGGCACGCCGGGGTGGCCGGCAGCACCGTGTCGTACGTGCTCAGCGGCAAACGGGCCATCTCCGAGGTCACCCGCAACCGGGTGCTGGCCAGCGTCCGGGCGTTGGGGTACCACCCCAACGCCGGGGCACGGGCCCTGGCCAGCCGCCGGGCCAACGTGATCGCGTTGGTGCTGCCGCTGCGCTCCGGGATGCAGGTGCCGGTGGTGATGCAGTTCGCCATGGCGGTGGTGACCACCGCCCGGGGCTTCGACCACGACGTGCTGCTGGTGACCTCCGACGAGGGCCCGGCCGGACTGCGGCGCATCGCGGCCAGCGCCATGGTCGACGGCATCGTGCTGATGGACGTGGAGCTGGACGACTGCCGGGTGCCGCTGCTGCGGGAGCTGGCCCGGCCCAGTGTGCTGATCGGCTTTCCCGCCGACGCCGCCGGGTTGACCTGCGTGGACCTGGACTTCCACCAGGCCGGTCAGCTCTGCGTGCAGCACCTGGCGGGGCTGGGACACCGGCGGATCGCCCTGTTGGGCGCCCCGGCTGCCGTCTACGACCGGGGCACCGGGTTTGCCCACCGTACCCGGGCCGGTGTCGTCGAGGCCGCCGCGGCGTGTGGTGTGCAGGCGGTGGCCCGGCCCTGCGAGGAGGGCGCGGCGGCGGTGCGCCAGACGTTGGTGGAGCTGTGGGAGCAGCATCCGGACCTGTCGGCGCTGGTGGTGCAGAACGAGGCGGCGGTCGGCCCGGTGTTGGCCGCGTTGCCGGGGCTGGGTCGACGGGTGCCGCAGGACGTCTCGGTGGTGGGCATCTGCCCGGACCAGTTCGCCGAGCAGGCCAGCCCGATGGTCACCTCGGTGCCGGTGCCGGCCGAGGAGCTGGCCCGTCAGGCGGTGCACCTGCTGATGGGCAAGCTGCGTGACGAGGTGGTGCCGCCGGCCACTCTGCTGGCACCACGGTTGACCGTACGCGACAGCACCGCCGCTCCGGTGCGGCCCGGCCCACCGGCGGTGCCGGTCACAGCTGGCTGAACCACTGCCGCACCGCCTCGACCCCACCGCCGCCGAGGGCCACCATCAACGCCAGGCGGGCCTTGCCGGCGGGCAGGTCCCGGGCGTGGATGGCACCCATGCCGGCGGCGAGCCCGTCGGGGGGCAGCAGGTCGCCCCAGTCGTGGCCGTCGCTTCGGCGGCGGGCGGCCACCACCGGCGGGGATGCCCCACTCGGTGCACTCGGCGACCGCGCCCAGCAGGCCGACCGGCACGTTGCCGACCCCGGTGCCCTCCAGCACGATGCCGGCGGCTCCGGCGTCGACGGCCGCGGTCACCAGGGTCGCGTCGATGCCGGGGTAGCACCTGATCAGCGCCACGTCGCGGGCAGGCTGCCCGGATGGGCCCGGTGGGCGTGGCGGCGGCGTGCCGACGATGCGGATCCGGCCGTCGTCGAGGCGGGCCACCGGTGGGTGCGGTGCGGAGGTCAGGGCGGTGTGGCCGCCGGTGGTGACCCAACGGGCGGCGTGCAGGTCACCGTCGGCGCACACCAGCACCCCGTGGTGGCGCAGCGCCGGGTCGGCGGCGGCGGTGAGCGCGGTACGCAGGGCGGCCGGTGCGTCGGCGTCACGCTGGTGGGCGCGCCGTACGGCGGTGGCCAGCACCACCGTGCCGGGCAGGTCCGGGGCCAGCAGCAGGTCGGTCAGGAAGGCGGTCTCCTCGACGGTGTCGATGCCGTGGGTGAGCACCACCGCGTCGTGGCCGTCGTCGAGCAGTCCGGCGCGGACCCGCCGGGCCAGGGTGAGCTGGTCGCCGCTGTCGAGGTCCCAGCTGGGGCCGACGGTCAGGTCCCGCACGTCGACCTCGGTGCCCGGCGGGGGTGGGCCGGCCGTGGCCAGCAGTTCGGCGCCGGTGAGCACCACCGGTGTGTCGCCACGGCGGGCGTGGGCCATGGTGTCGCCGGTGGCCAGCATCAGGATCCGGGTGGTCACCGGAGTTCCCTTCCGGTGTCGGTCATGGCCGGTGGGAGTCCAGGCGTCGTTCCAGCCCGTCGATGCGTGCCAGCAGGGGACGCAGGCGCTCGTCGAGGGCGGCGAGCAGCCGCGCCGGGTCGCCGGCCGGGGTGGGCGCCGGTGCCTGGGCGCGCAGGTGCGCGTAGCCGGCCAGGGCCGCGGTGACCGCCCGGTGGGTCAGTCGCGCCTCGGCGCCGGCGGTGCGCAGCACCTGCCCGGCGGCCCCGTCGGGCTCGGTGACCAACCCGAGCAGCAGGTGTTCACAGCCGACGTAGTTGTGTCCCAGGGCGATCGCCTCGGTCACCGTCAGCTCCAGGGCGTTGGCCGCGGCCACGCTGAAGCGTCGGTCGTCGTCGGTAGAGTCACCACCGGCACACACCGGCGGGGAAAGCGGGGCGTCGCGATGGTCAGCACGGCAGCGATGGTGGGCATCGCACTGGTCGCCCTCGGCATGGTGCTGACCCCCGGGCCCAACATGGTCTACCTGGTCTCCCGCTCGGTGGCCCAGAGCCGCCGCGCCGGACTGGTCTCCCTGCTCGGCGTCGCCGCCGGCTTCGGGGTCTACCTGCTCGCCGCCGTGGCCGGCATCGCCACCGTCTTCGTGCTGGTCCCCACCCTGTACCTGGTGGTCAAACTGGCCGGCGCCGGCTACCTGCTCTGGCTGGCCTGGCGCACCCTGCGCCCCGGCGGCACCTCGGTGTTCACCCCGACACCCCTGCCGGCCGACCCGGCCCGCCGGCTGTTCACCATGGGCCTGGTCACCAACCTGCTCAACCCGAAGATCGCCATCCTGTACGTGTCGCTGCTGCCCCAGTTCATCGACCCGCAGGGCGCCCCGGTGGCGGTGCAGAGCCTCATCCTCGGCGCCACCCAGATCGTCGTGGCGTTGACCGTCAACACGCTGATCGTGCTCGGCGCCGGCACCATCGCCGCCTTCCTGGCCACCCGCCCCGGCTGGCTGCGCGTGCAGCGCTACGTCATGGGCAGCGTCCTGGCCGCCCTGGCGGTCCGCATCGCCACCGACCGGTCCCGGGCCGCCGTGGCCACCGGCTGACCCGCGCCCCGCCCGGGCGTCGACCACCGGCGCTAGACTTCGACCCCGATGGACGACCCGCACCCCACCACCGACACCCGCCCCTGCGCCCACTGTGGACGTGACGTGCCGCAGCGCGTCGGCGCGGGCCGCCCGTTCCGGTACTGCCGCGACAACGACGGCGCCTGCCAGCGGGCCTCCCGCAACACCCGGATGCGTCACCGCCACGCCCCCGGCCTGCCCGGGCAGGTGGCCCGCACCTGGGAGGCCGTCGACCGCCTCGACCAGATCGTGGCGACCCTCACCGAAACCCTGCACGCCGAGCTGTCCCCCACCGGCGTGGAACGGCAACTCGCCCAGCTACGCGCCGAGGCCGCCGCGCAGATCGCCCAGGCACACACCGAACGCGACGAGGCCCGCACCGACGCCGACACCGCCCGCGCCGACGCCACGAAGGCCCGCCAGCAGGCCGAGGCCGCCGTAGCCGAGGCCGCCGACGCCCGCCAGGCCGCCGACCAGGCCACCGCCCGGGCCGCCGCGGCCGTCGACCGGGCCGAGCAGGCCGAGCAGGCCCGCGACACCGCCCACCGCGAGACCAGCGCCGCGCAGGCGCTGCGGGTGCAGGCCGAACGCGACCGTGACGCCGCCCGCCACGAGCTGCGTACCGTGCGCGCCGAGGTCGACACCGAGCGGCACCGCACCGCCGAGCTGACCACCGAACGCGACACCGCCCGCGCCGAGGTCGCCCGGGTGACCGCCGTGGCCGACGAGGCCACCGGCCACGCCGAGCAGGTACGCGCCGCGCTCACCCAGGCCCACGCCGACCTGGCCGCCGCGCGCACCGACGCCGCCGACCTGACCGCCGAGATCGCCACGGTGCGCGCCGAGGCCGACCGGCTGCGCCAGCACGTCGCCGAGGCCACCGACGCCGTGGCGCAGGCCGGTGCGGCCCGCGACACCGCCCGCGCCGAGGCCGAGCAGGCCCGCGTCGAGGTCGCCACGGCCACGGCCCGCGCCGACGGACTCGCCGCCGACCTGAGCCTGGCCCGGCAGGCCGCCGCCGCCGCCGAGCAGCGCCTGGGTGACCTGCAGGCCCGGCTGCGTGCGGCCGAGGACGACCGGGACCAGGCCACCCGACGCACCGCGCAACTGGTCGACCAGGTCAGTGACCTGGCCTCGGCCCTGGCGCGGCTCGGTGCGCCCCGACCCGGCTGATCCGCCGCCGACGGCGCGGGCCGGCTACCCTGGGGTGGGCCCGCGCGACACGACGACCATCACCGTGGGCGGGAATGGCCCGACGACCACGCACCGTTACACCGAGAAGTCCAGCACCACGAACGAGGGGAAGTCGATCATGGGCGAGCGCATGCTGCGCGGCAGCCGTCTGGGTGCGGTCAGCTACGAATCCGACCGCAACACGGAGCTCGCGCCGCGCCAGACCCGGGAGTACCTCTGCGCCAAGGGCCACCAGTTCGAGGTGCCGTTCGCCGTCGACGCCGAGGTCCCGGTGACCTGGGAATGCAAGTTCGACGGCAGCGTGGCCCGGCTGGTCGACGGCAACGAGCCGGAGCAGAAGAAGGCCAAGCCGCCACGCACCCACTGGGACATGCTCCTGGAACGGCGATCCGTCGCCGAACTGGAAGACATCCTCGCCGAGCGGCTGCAGGAGGTCCGCACCCGCCGCGGCCGCGCCTGACCGCCAGCACACCCTCGCCCCGGACAGCACCGCTGTCCGGGGCGAGACGCATCTGCGGGCAGGCAGCCCGGTGCCAGCCTCAGTGCCGGCCGGGCTCGACGATCTCACCCTCGATGGCCCGACCCGCGTCGACCACCGGCTCCGGCGCCACCGGCTGCTCCTCGGCGGCACCCCGGTACACCCGCACCTTGCGCGGCCCGAACAGGTCACCGGCCACCATCGACGACACCCGACGCTCCGCGGCCCGCTGCACCCCGACACCGGCCAGCCGCCGCACCGGCGGCACCAGCAACACCAACCCCACCACACCACTGAACAACCCCGGCGTGGCCAACAACAACGCCCCCGACAACCCCAACAGGCCGTCGGTGACCTGCCGACCCGGCGGCTGACCCGACTCCGCAGCCGCCCGGAACCCCCGCCACGCCCGCATCCCCTCACGGCGCAGCAACACCAGACCCACCAACGACGCCGCGAACACCAGCAGCAACGCCGACGGGTACCCGATCCACCGGCCCACCGCGACGAAAACCGCCACCTCCGCGACCACCACCAGCAGCATCCCCAGCGGCACGAACCTCAGTCCTCGGCGCATGTCACCTCATCTGCGTCGACGTCCTCGCCCCTCCAGCATGACACGCCGTGCCTCACGGCCACCGCACCTGCCGGACCGGAGCACGCCGCCGGTCCCGCACCGCCCACCCGGTGATCCGCCACAACGCCTCCGCGACGATCAACGGGCTCATCTTGCTGGCCCCCCGCTCCCGCTCGGCGAACGTGATCGGCACCTCCACGATCCGCAACCCCGCCCGATGCGCCAACCGGCACAACTCCACCTGGAACGAGTACCCCTGCGAACACACCGACTCCAGGTTCAGCGCCGACAACGCCGCACTGCGGTACACCCGGTACCCACCCGTGGCATCCGACACCGGCACCCCCAACGCCCACCGCGCATACAGGTTGCCACCCCGCGACAGCAACAACCGCCGCACCGGCCAGTTCACCACCCGCGCCCCGGCGGTCCACCGCGACCCGATCACCACATCGGCGTCCCGGGCCGCGGCCAGCAACCGGGGCAGATCCTCCGGCGCGTGCGACCCGTCGGCGTCCATCTCCACCACCGCGTCGTACCCGCGCTCACGCGCCCACGCGAACCCGGCCAGATACGCCGCCCCCAGCCCCTCCTTGCCCCGCCGGTGCAACACGTGCACCCGCCGGTCGGCCGCCGCCATCGCCTCGGCTATCCGCCCGGTGCCGTCGGGACTGTTGTCGTCGGCGACCAACACCTCCACCTGCGGCGCCGCCCGGTGCAGCCGCGCCACCACCGACGGCAGGTTGTCGGCCTCGTCGTAGGTCGGGATGACCACCAACACCCGCCCCACCCCGAGGTGGCCCACCGCCGGCTGACCGTGCGTTCCGCCCACCACTCCTCCGCCTCCGCCGGTCGATCACCGGCCACGCCTGGGGCTGGCGGCACGGCACCGTCGTCGGCTACCGCACCCGGCCCGCCCGGCGCCGCAGCACCGCCGCGGCCACCAGCACCGCGCACGCTGACACGGTCAACGCCACCTCCGGCCACACCCCCACCCGGGTGGCCACCGTCCGCCCGTCACCGAGCTGCATCTGCCGGACCACCACCGCCTCGGTGTTGAACCCGGTGGCGTCGAGTACCCGCCCGTCGGGGGTCACGAACCCGGACACACCGACCGTGGACGCCATCAACGCCGCCCGGCCGTGCTCCACCGCCCGCAACCGCACCATCGCCAACTGCTGACGGGCCTCGGCCACGTCGAACGTGGCGTTGTTGGTCTGCACCACCAACAACTGCGCCCCACCGACCACCGTGTCCCGCACCAGGGCGTCGTAGGCCACCTCGAAACAGATCACGTCACCGACCACCGCCGGCCCCGTGGCCAACACCCCCGGCTCCGTACCCGCCACGAAATCCGCCCGCACCCGATCGACCTGCGCACTGACCATCCGCGCCAACCGGCGCATCGGCACGTACTCGGCAAACGGCACCGGATGCCGCTTCGTGTACACCTGCCCCAGATCGGCGCCGCTGCCCGGCCGCCACAGGATGCCCGCGTTGCGGACCTGCCCCGGCTGGTCACCGGCCAACACCGCACCCACCAGGATCGGCGCGCCCACCGCGTCGGCGGCCTGCGAGATCCGCGCCCCCGCGCCGGCGTCCCGCAACGGGTCGATGTCACTGGAGTTCTCCGGCCACACCACCAGGTCCGGACGCTGCTGCGTACCCCCGTCGACCCGCGCGGCCAACCGCAACGTCGCCTCGACATGGTTGGTCAACACCGCCTGCCGCTGGGCGTTGAAATCCAACCCCAACCGCGGCACGTTGCCCTGCACGATCGCCACCGTCACCCGGTCACCACCGCCACGCACCCCCACCGGCACCAGCAGCCCCACCCCGGCCACCGCCACCACCGCCACGGCCACCGCCGCCACCGACCGCCACGCCCGCGCACCCGCAGGCCACCGCCGCCACCCCAACCACACCAGCAACCCGCCGAGCACCGCCACCGTGAACGTCACCAACGGCGCACCACCCACCGCCGCCAACCGCAGCACCGGCGAGTCGTCCTGACCGAACGCCAACCGCCCCCACGGGAACCCACCGAACGGCACCCGACCCCGCAGCGCCTCCTGACCCACCCACAACACCCCGGTCACCACCGGCCAACCCCACCGCAGCCGGTCCACCACCGGCGACACCCATGCCGAGGCCACCGCCAACACCGCCACATACCCGGCCTGGAACACCGACAACAACACCCACGGCAGATAACCGGTGTGCAGGTTCGTCCACGCCAACAACGGCGCGAAGAACACCACACCGGTCAGGAACCCCAGACCCGCCGCCGCCGGCAACCGCCGCCGGTGCGTCACCGCCGCCAACAGGGCAACCCCCACCGGCGCCAACGGCCACCACCCGTACGGCGGGAACGCCACCAACAACGCCAACCCGGACAACACCGCACCCGGCACCGCCCACCACACCGGCACGGGACCCGCCGGGCCACCCGCCACCGACGCCACATCCCGCCCGACCCGCACCGCGTCGCGTTCCCCGACCGTCACCGGCCGAAGATTACCCGCCCCCACCTCACCCGCCGAGCGCCCCCACGGACACGAAATCGGGGCGCGGCATACGCCGCGCCCCGATGCTCCCAGGCCCTTCCCGGCCGGTGGGGCGAGAATGCGGCACGCCGACCTTCGGACCGACCCGACGTGGACTGGCTGCCCCACGCCTGGCCGTTGTCTACTGGCCGTGCACCTCACCCTGCCCGTACACCGGTAACCGCGACCGGTTCGCGCCGCCCCGCCGACCCCCGCCCGCTGGACCTGGCCGCCGCGACACATCGCACCGTGTCGCTCGGCCAGCGGACGAAGAGACGAAGCGAACAACAGCCGCTTCCCGTGGTAGGACTCAAAGACGGTACGACCCCGACCCCCGCCGTTGTCAACCCACACCGGCCTGTCGTGTGCCGCGCCACGGCGTGTCGCACCACCTTCGCCCGCGGCGAACCGCTCACCGGCGCAACCCCCAACCCACCAACTCCCGCGCCACCTGCGGATGATCCACCGCCAACAACCCCGCAGCCGCCAACACGTACTCCACATCCACCACCGGCCGCGCCGCCCGCGGCACCGCCCACCCCCCGGCGTGATCCGCGAGCACCCCCGCCACCACCTGCACCCCGTCACCGCCGGCATGGCGCACCACCCCACCCGAGGCCACCACCACCCGCACATCCCGCAGATCCCGACCCCACCGCTCCCCACCCGCGGCACCCCGGGCATGCCGGCGCACCGCCACCACCGCCGCCAACTGCGCCAACCGCCGGTCCACCGCCCGCTGCGCCGGCTCCACCGGCACGAACCCCACCTCCGCGGCCCGCGCCTGCGCCGCCGCGGCCAACACCACCTGCTCGTCGGCGTCCACCAGCCGCTCCCGCACCGCCGCCCGCACCACCTGAGGCGCACTCCACCGCACCCCCAGGTCCCCCTCGACCGTCCGGGCCCGCCACCACGCCCCCGCCACCTGCCGCCCCGGACCACCGGCCCGCTCATCCGGCACCAACACCGAGTACACGTCCGTGGTCGCCCCACCGACATCCACCACCAGCAGATCCCCACCCACCACCCCGGCGAGCACCTCCACCCCGGTCAACACCGCATCCGGCGTCGCCGCCCGCACCAACCGCGCGAACCGCGACCCCCGCGACAGCCGCTTACCACCGATGACATGCCGCAGGAACACCTCCCGGATCGCCGCTCGCGCCGAATCCGGCGCCAACACCCCGATCCGGGGCAACACGTTCCCGGCCACCGTCACCGGCACCCCCGCACCGGCCAACAGCTGCCCCAACGCCCCACCCACCGCCGCGTTACCGGCCACCACCACCGGCACCCGCCACCGGGCCCGCGCCAACCGCGTCGCGTTGTGCGTCACCACCTCCGCGTCACCACCATCGGTGCCGCCGGTCAACAACACCACATCCGGACGCGCCGCCCGCAACGCCGACAGCTGCGCCGCCCCCAACCGCCCCGCCGCCACGTGCACCACATCCGCACCCGCGGACAACCCCACCCGCCGACCCGCCCGCGCGGTCACCAACTCCTCGTGACCCACCACCGCCAACCGCAACCCACCACCGGCCGACGAACACACGTACCACGGCACGTCACCACCCGGCCGGCCCCCACCCGCCGCCACCACCGCCGCGTCCAGGCCGTGCAGCACATCCGTACCCGACGTCGTCGGCACCGACGCCGCACCCACCAGCACACCGGCATCCAGGTCGACCACCACGACCTTCGTGAACGTCGACCCCACATCCGCGCAGACCGCGACCCTCACGCCGCCGCCACGACCACCGTGCCGGTCGCCGTCACCGCCACCAACGGCGGCACCAGCACCTGCGCCGCCGACCCACCACTGCCCCGACACACCACCCGCGCCACGAACTCCACCACCCGACTACGCGAACCCACCCGCGTCACCGTCGCCGTCACCTCCACCACGTCACCGGCGCGCACCGCCGCCCGGAACTGCACATCCGCGTACGAGGCGAACAACCCCTCATCACCATCGGTACGGATACACACCTCTGTGGCCACATCCCCGAACAACCCCAACACGTACGCCCCATCGACCAGGTTCCCCGCATAGTGCGCATGCGAGTACGGCACGTACCGGCGATGGGTGACCGTCAGACCCAGCCGAGGATCACCCACGGGGTGCTGACCGGGCACGGACTCGTGGCCCTCGGTGCGCTCGCTCATGCCGTGCTGGTCGGGCCTGGACTCGTGGCCCTCGCTACGCTCGGTGCGCTCGCTCATGCCGTGACCTTCCTGCTCGTGATCAACGCGTGGACGAGGTAACTGGCGACCTCACCCGGGGTGGTGCCCCGACCGAAGATCCGATCCACCCCCAGCTCCCCGGTCATCGTCTCGTCGAACCGCGGACCACCCACGATCAGCAACGGCCGCCGCCCCGTCGGCATCGCCTCCCGGAACGCCGCCGACATCTCCCGCGTGTTGTGCAGATGCGCGTCCCGCTGCGTCACCACCTGCGACACCAACACCGCGTCCGCCCGCTCCACCCGGGCCGCCTCCACCAACTCCGGCACACTGACCTGCGCGCCCAGATTCGTCACCTTCAACTCCCGGTAGTACTCCAGCCCCTTCTCCCCCGCGATGCCCTTGACGTTCAGGATCGCGTCGATGCCCACCGTGTGCGCGTCCGTACCGATACACGCCCCCACCACCGACAACTTGCGCCGCAACCGCCGCTTCACCACCGCGTTGACCTCCTTGGCGCCCAACAACGGAAAGTCCCGCTCCACCACCTGCACCGCGTTCAGATCCACCAGGTGGTTCACCCGCCCGTACACCACGAAGAACGTGAACCCGTCACCGATCGGCTTGGCGTGCACCAACATCGCCGGGTCCAGGCCCATCCGGTTGGCCAACTGCACCGCCGCACCCTCGGCCCGCTTGTCATGCGCCACCGGCAACGTGAACGACACCTGCACCATCCCGTCACCGGTGGTGTCCCCGTACGGCCGCACCACCCGCTTCTCACCCCCGCTGCGCTCACTCATGAGGGGCACTCCAGGATCTCCGTGGCCGGGTTGTAGTAGCCGTCCTCGTGCCGCGCGACACCGTCGAGGCCCTTGCCCCGGTCCGCCGGCCGCTTCATGATCCCGAACGTGCCCTCGGCGATCGCCGTCAACAACGACTGCTGCCCGATCCGCTCCAGCAACTCCACCGCGTCGGCGAGCACCCGGTGCGCCCGCTGCTGGACGAACCCGCCCGGCGCCGGCACGAAATCCTCATGCAACCCACCCGCCGCGCCCAACACGTACCGCACGTTCTGCAACGCGATGTCCCGATCCGACAACCACGGCGTCACCACCGCCTCGGTCATCATCCCCACCAGCAGGATGCCCTGACCGGTCATGGCACCCACCAGATTGAAGAACCCGTCCAGCAGATTCCCCCGGAACACGTCACCGGTCATGTGCTTCGTCGGCGGCATCCACTTCAACGGTGCATCCGGAAACAACTCCCGCGCCAACAACGCGTGCGCCAACTCCAACCGCAACGACTCCGGCACATCCGGGTTGATCTCGAACGCGTGCCCCAACCCCAGCAGGTCGTCGGTCAGCCCCGCCTCGTGCGCGAAGAACTCGTTCAACAGCTGCGACACCGTCACCGTGTGCGCCTCCTCGACCGCGTCCGCGGTCGTGAGGTAGTTGTCCTCACCGGTGTTGATGATGATCCCCGCCCGCGCGTGCACCTGCCGCGAGAACCGCTGGTCCACGAACGTGCGGATCGGGTTGATGTCGCGGAACAGAATCCCGTACATCGAATCGTTGAGCATCATGTCCAGCCGCTCCAGACCCGCCAACGTCGCCATCTCCGGCATGCACAGCCCCGACGCGTAGTTCGTCAGCCGCACGTACCGGCCCAGCTCCTTCGACGTCTCGTCCAGCGCCGCCCGCATCAACCGGAAGTTCTCCTGCGTCGCGTACGTCCCGGCGAACCCCTCCCGGGTCGCCCCCTCCGGCACATAGTCCAACAACGACTGCCCCGTCGACCGGATCACCGCGATCACGTCCGCACCCGCCCGCGCCGCCGCCTGCGCCTGCGGAATGTCCTCGTAGATGTCCCCCGTCGCCACGATCAGATAGATCCACGGCCGCCGCGGCGGATCCCCGAACCGCTTGACCAGGCGATCCCGCTCCACCCGACGCCTGTCGATCCGCCGGACCCCCGCCGCCACCGCCCGCCGCGACACCCGCCGCGCCACCGTCGCGGCCTTCCCGACCGGCACCTCGAACCGCACCGACCCGGACGCCGCCAACTGCGCCAACAACGTCACATCCCCGACGCCCTCCCGCGCCAGCGCGTCGAACACCGGCAACGCCACCCCGCTACCCAACCCCACATCGGCCACCACCGCGTCCACCAGCCGGTTCACCCACGGAATACCATCCGGATCCGCCCCCGACACCCCCGCCAGCCGCAACACCGCCCGCTCCACCGACACCGTCGTGTGGCTACGCGCCAGATCCACCACCGGCTGCCCCACCCGACGCGCCAACTCCCGCGCCCGGCCCACCACCACCGGATCCAGCCCCAGCTTGCCCGTCACGACACCCCCTCCTGATAGATCACGTCACCCCGCAACACCGTGGCCCGACACACCGGCAACGGCGTCGGATCCCCCACCCCCCGCACCTCCGGATCCGCCGCCTCCAACACCGGCAGACCACCGGACACCCCCGCCGGCGTCGACCACACCGCGAACGTCGCCGGCGCACCCAACGCCAACACCCCCTCACGATCCATCCGCACCGCCCGCCACCCACCCCGGGTATGCGCCGCGAACGCCGCCCGCACACTCATCCGCTGCGCCGCACTGTGATGCGCCACCGCCGCCCGCACCGAACCCCACGGATCCAACGGCGTCACCGGCGAATCCGACCCGAACGCCAACGCCACCCCCACCGAATGCATCGCACCCACCGGATTCGACGCCAACGACCGCGCCAACCCCAACCGCGACTCGTACATCCGACCCGCACCACCCCACAACCGGTCGAACGCCGGCTGCATCGACGCCACCACCCCGAACTCCACGAACCCCGCGATCAACCGCCGGTCCGCCAACTCCGCGTGCTCCACCCGATGCCGCGCCGCCCGCACCCGATCCGTACCCAACCGCTGCGCCGCCCCCGCCAACCCCGCCAACACCGTCGACAACGCCGCGTCACCGATCGCGTGGAAACCACCCTGCAACCCGTACTCCGCACACCCCAACAAATGATCACGAACCTGCTCGGCACTCAGATAACCGTGCCCACAACCCCCACCGTCGACATACGGCACCGACAACTGCGCCGTGCGCGCCCCCAACGCCCCGTCCACGAACAGATCCCCACCCGCACCCACCGCACCCAACTCCCGGGCCCGCCGCGCACCACCCCACTCACCCCAGTACCCGTACACCTCCGGCACCCCGACCCCCGACAACGCCAACAGACCCGTGAAATCCTCCTCGTCGGAGATCTCCGGACCACCACACTCGTGCACCGCCGCGATCCCCACCGACGCCGCCTGCCGCAACGCCACCCGCTGCGCCGCCACCCGCTGCGCCCGCGACACCGCACCCTGCGCCGCCGCCCGCACCACGTGATGCGCGTCCCGCCGCAACCACCCCGACACGTCGTACCCCGCCACCCCCACCACCTGCGGACACGCCGCCAACAACGCCCGCGACACCAACGCCGAGTGAATCGAGGCCTGCGACAGATACACCCGCCGACCACCCGCCGCCCGACCCACCGCATCGGCATCCGGCAACACCGCGTCAGCCCACCGCGACTCGTCCCAGCCATGACCCAACACCACCGCGTCGGCCGGCAGCACCGCCGCGAACACCGCCACCGCGTCCAACAACTGCCCCGCCGACCGCACCGCCGACAGGTCCAGGCCCGACAACACCAACCCCGTGTCCGTCACGTGCACATGCGCGTCCACGAACGCCGGCGTCACCAACGCCCCGTCCAACTCCACCACCCGGTCCGCCACCGGCGCGTCGGCGTCCACCCCCAACCAGGCGATCCGACCATCACGCACCAACAGCGCCGTCGCGCCAGGCTCCGCCGGACAGTGCAGCACTCCACCGCGGTACAACGTCGAGGCAATCGTCATGGCGGTCAGTCTGCCGCCAACCGCGCCTCGAAGAGCCCACGCACCCCCGGCTCCGCGCGCACCAACTCCAACGCCAACTCCGCGTGCCCCGGGACGTACCCGTTGCCCACCAGCATCGTCACGTCCGCCGCCAACCCCTCGGCACCCAGCGCGGCCGCCGCGAAACTCGTCGCCATCGAGAAGAACACCACCGTGCCGCCGTCCGCCGTGGCCAACACCGCGCCGTGCTCACACCCCGGCACGTCCACACAGACCACGGTCACGTCCGCCGGCGTCCCCAACGCCGTGGTCACCGCCGTCGACAACGCCACCGGATCCCGCGCGTCGGCCACCGCCACCACCGACGCCAGGCCCGCCGCCACCAGCGCGTCGCGCTGCGCCGCCACCGGCACCACCCCGACGGTACGACCCGCACCCGCCCGCCGCGCCGCCGCCAACGACAGCGACCCGCTCTTACCGGCACCACCGATCACCGCCACCGACACCGGACGCGCATCCCCCTCGCGCTCCCGCCGGGCCACCTGCTCGGCGACCACCCGCGCGGTCAACGCCGGCGCCCCACACACGTCCAACACCGACAGCGACAGCTCCGGGTCGAGATCCGCCGGCAACACCGCCGCCAGAGACCGCGCGAACAGGATGGCGTAGCCGTCGCACGGCACCTGCTCGCTGCAGCCGTCCCACCCGACGAGGTCGTCGGTGATCGTCAAGGGTGTCCAGGTCAACGACACCAACGTCGCCACCCGGTCCCCGGGCCGCAACCCCAACGGTGACCGCCGGCCGACCTCCTCGACCGTGCCGATCAACATCCCACCCGAACCGGTCACCGGGTTCTGCATCTTGCCCCGGGCCGCGATGATCTCCCGCACCTCGGCGCGGACCTTCTCCCCATCCCCGCCATGGGATTCCCAGAGCTGGCGAAAGCTCGCCGCGTCCAGGTTCAACCGCTGCACCCGGACCCGTACCTCGTTCGCCCCGACCGCGGGGTCGGCGTCCAACCGCCACGCCGCCTGCGGCAGCACGCCCACCGGCTCCACGACCCGGTGCAGACCAACCGGTGACGTCACGCCAACCTCCCCCAGCCGACCGAAACCCCGCCCCAGGCTCGCACAGCGGGAAAACTTACGGCAGACTAATTTCTCAACCGAATAATTTCCAGTACCCTACGAACTCGCCACACACCACCAGAGGAGGGGCCGTGACCCAGACCCAACCGGCGGAGACCATCCCCGGGCCCCACCTGACCCCCGCCGCCGGCCAACCCTACGAATACCGCCGCGCCCCCCTGGTCGAACCCGACTGGACCCGCTTCCCCGGCTGGCGCCAGGTAACCCGCGACCAGTGGGAATCCGCCCAATGGCAACGCGTCAACTGCGTCAAGAACCCCACCCAGCTACGCGCCGTCCTCGGCGACACCGTCGACGAAAGCTTCTACACCGACCTCGCCGCCGACCAACACGCCCTGGCCACCATGTCCATGCTGGTGACCCCCCAGATGCTCAACACCATGGTGCCGTCCGCGCCACCGACCACCGAGGCCTTCCACGCCGACCCGATCCGCCGCTACATGATCCCGGTCGCCTCCGACCGGCGCACCGACTGGCCCTCACACCCCTACGCCAGCCGCGACTCGCTGCACGAACACGACATGTGGGTCGCCGAAGGCCTCACCCACCGCTACCCCACCAAGGTCCTCGCCGAACTGCTCTCCACCTGCCCCCAGTACTGCGGGCACTGCACCCGGATGGACCTGGTAGGCAACTCCACCCCCGCCGTCGACAAACTCAAGCTCACCCTCAAACCCGTCGACCGCTACGACGCCCACATCACCTACCTCAAGGCCCACCCCGGGGTACGCGACGTCGTCGTCTCCGGCGGTGACGTCGCCAACGTCCCCTGGCGCAACCTGGAGTCGTACCTGATGCGGCTGCTGGGCATCGAAACCGTCCGCGACATCCGGCTCGCCACCAAGGCGCTGATGGGCCTGCCCCAGCACTGGCTGCAGCCCGACGTCGTCGAGGGCCTGGAGCGGGTCGCCCGCACCGCCGCCCGCCGCGGCGTCAACCTCGCCATCCACACCCACGTCAACCACGCCCAGTCGCTGACCCCCCTGGTCGCCAGGGCCGCCCAGACCGCCCTCGACGTCGGCGTCCGCGACGTACGCAACCAGGGCGTCCTACTGCGCGGCGTCAACGACACCAGCGCCGACCTGCTCGACCTCTGCTTCGCCCTGCAGGGTGAGGCCGGGATCCTGCCGTACTACTTCTACCTGTGCGACATGATCCCCAACGCGGAACACTGGCGGGTCCCGGTCTGGCAGGCCCAGCAGCTCCAGCACGACATCATGGGCTACCTGCCCGGATACGCCACCCCACGGATGGTCTGCGACGTCCCGTTCGTCGGCAAACGCTGGGTGCACATGCTCACCGAGTACGACCGCGAACGCGGGATCTCCTACTGGACCAAGAATTACCGCACCTCCATCGAGTCCGCCGACCTGACGGCCCTGGAGAAGCGCTACGCCTACTACGACCCGATCGACACCCTGCCCGACACCGGCCGGCAGTGGTGGCACGAACACCGCGACGACTGACCCGGCACCAGACACGACGCGGCGGCCCCGGAGGATCGATCCTCCGGGGCCGCCGCGTTGCGGTGACTACTACTTCGTGAACGCGTCGCGTACGTCGCGCCCGGCGTCCTTGACGTGCTCGCCGGCCTGCCGGGCCCGCGCCTCACCCTGCTGGGCGGCGCCCTCGGCCTGCAGCCGGTCGTTGTCGGTCGCGTCGCCGATGCGCTCCTTGGCGGCGCCGGTCAGCTCGTCGGCCTTGTTCTTCGCCTTGTCGGTGAAACCCATGTCGCCTCCCTCGGTCCGCTCCCTGGTCAAGGGTGCTTGTTTCGTTGTTGTTCTGGGTTCCCGGTGCCGGCTTGCCGGAAACCTGCCGGGGTTGGTGAGCGGGGGCTCATATCCGCTAAGGCATCCTAGGACACTAGGTGAAGAGAGCGACCCGCCGTGGTCGGTAAGTAGGCACTCCCCGGAACGTGGCCCGACCCCGCACAGACCGGCCGCGAGTCGAGAGTCAAGGTTGGCTTATATAAGCCGTGCGTGATAGAAAGCTCGGGTGCACGCGTTCGACGTTCTCGGTGACCCGGTGCGGCGGCGGATCCTCGAGTTGCTCGCCGAGGGCGAGCTGACCGCCGGTGCGGTCAGCGCCGCCATCGGCCGGGAGTTCCGGATCTCCCAGCCGGCGGTCTCCCAGCACCTGCGGGTGCTGCGCGACAACGGCTTCGCCACCGTGCGACCGGAGGGCACCCGCCGGCTGTACGCGATGAACCCGCAACCGCTGCGGGAGATCGACAGTTGGCTGGACAGCTTCCGCCGGTTCTGGACGCCGCCACTGCTCGCCCTCGACACCGAGTTGGCCCGGGGTCGGCGGGAACGCCGGCTGCGCGCCGAGGCCGACAGGCAGAACAGCGACGAACCTTCGACAGGAGAATCATGATCGATGTGACGTACCAGGTCAGCGCCGTCCAGCGGCGGGTCGGCACCCGTACGCTGCCCGCCGGGCAGGCCCGGGTGAGCACCATCAGCCGGACCTACGACGCCGCGCCGGAGGACGTCTGGGACGCCTGCACCAACCCCGAACGGATCCCCCGCTGGTTCCTGCCGGTCACCGGTGACCTACGCCTGCACGGCCGCTACCAGCTCGCGGGCAACGCCGGGGGCACCATAGAACGGTGCGACCCGCCGAAGGGCTTCACCGCCACCTGGGAGTTGGGCGGCGAAGTCAGCTGGATCGAGTTGCGCCTCACCAGCTCCCCCGACGGGGGCACCCTGTTCGAACTTGAACACATCGCCCACGTCGACGACGAGCGGTGGGACCAGTTCGGCCCGGCTGCGGTGGGAGTTGGCTGGGAGCTGGGGTTGCTCGGGCTCGCGTTGCACCTCACCGGCGGCGGCGCGCCCGTCGACCCGGCCGAGGTCGCCACCTGGACCGCCTCCGAGCAGGGGCGGGGCTTCATCACCGCGGCCGCCGAGCGGTGGGGCGAGGCGGACGCCGCCGGCGGCAGCGACCCGGCGAAGGCGCACGCGGCGGCGGCCCGGACGGCTGCCTTCTACACCGGTGCCGAGCCCGCCTGAGAAGGGCACGGCCGGGCGGATGCCGTTGGCGGGTCGGACGGGTAACGTGCTGCGGCGTGACCGCCGTACCGTTCTCCCACTGCTCCTACTGCGGCACCGGATACCCGGCGGCCGCCGGCTGGCCGCGGGTCTGCGCGACCTGCGGCCAGACCGTGTGGCGCAACCCGCTGCCGGTCGCGGTCGCCGTCCTGCCGGTCCGCACCGCCACCGGACTGGGCGTGGTGCTGGTCCGCCGCGACATCGAACCGGCCCGGGGTGAACTGGCCCTGCCCGGAGGCTTCATCGAGTACGGCGAGGAGTGGTCCGAGGCGCTGGTCCGGGAGCTGCGGGAAGAGACCGGTCTGCTCGCCCCGGCCGGACAGGCCCGCCTCTTCGCGGTGCACGGCGCTCCCGCCGGCGGCACCATCATGATCTTCGGCACGCTGCCCGAGCGCGACGCGGACGAGCTGCCGCCGTCGGCGCCGACCGAGGAGGCGACCGAGTGGCTGGTCGTCACCGAACCGGTCGAGCTCGCCTTCTCCACCCACACCCGGGTGCTCGCCGACTTCTTCGCCGGACACCGCGACCGGTAGGGGCCCGGCGCCCGGCCGGCCGACGGTGGCGGCGTAGGGCGGTCGGGATCACCGGCCCAGCAGGTCGGCGTGGGCGGCGCGGAGGCGGTCCAGCGTCGGGTCACCGCCCGGTGTGGACCTGCGGTCGAGCTCGGCCCAGGCCTCGGCGAGCGCCTCGGTGACCGCCCGCAGCTCGGCCGCGTGTCGGCGGACGCTCTGCTGGTGGCTGGCGTCGAGGCGGCGGGCCCAGCCGGCGGTCACCGTTGCGAGGCGTTCGGCGTCGGCGCGGGCCTGGGCCTGGGTGCGGGCCGCGCCGGCCGGGACGATCGCGGCGACCGGCCGGCTGTCCCGGTCCCGGGTGATCGTCGTGACGGTGTCGGTCAGCTCGGCCATCGCGACGAGCTGGGTCAGCCGGGTGCGGACCTCACGCAACGGCAGGGCGTGGGGCTGACCGGCGGCATGGGGAAGGGCGTGGGCAACCATGACCCCATGGTGCGCCCGGGGTACGACATTCCGGCCCGACGACCGTCGATGCGCCGCCTACGGTGACCGTGCAGGTCACGGCGATGGCGGGCAGGATGGCCTGCATGAAGTGGGTCAACCGTGCCATCCCTGTCACCCTCGCCGCCCTGGCCGGGCTCGCCGCCCGTGACCTGCTCCAGCGCGACCACGCCCTGCTGCGCAACTATCCCCTCGTCGGCCGGGCCCGGTACCTGCTGGAGTCGATCGGCCCGGAGCTGCGCCAGTACATCGTCGCCGGCAACGACGAGGAACGCCCGTTCACCCGGGACCAGCGGCGCTGGGTCTACGCCTCGGCCAAACAGGAGAACAACTACTTCGGGTTCGGCACCGACAACGACGTCGAGCACACCTCCGGCTACCCGGTGATCATGCACCGGACGTTCGGCCGGACCGCGCCGCCGTCAGCGCCCGCCGCCGGCCAGGACGTGCGGCTGCCGTGCGCCAAGGTGCTCGGTGGGGCGCGGGGCCGGGCCCGGGCCTTCCGCCCGGCCTCGGTGGTGAACATCGCCGGGATGAGCTTCGGCTCGCTGTCCGGTCCAGCGGTCGCGGCGCTCAACGAAGGCGCGGGGCTGGCCGGCTGCCTGCACAACACCGGCGAGGGCGGGCTGTCGCCGTACCACCGGCGGGGCGGGGAGCTGGTCTTCCAGCTCGGTACGGCGTACTTCGGTTGCCGGGACGAGCGCGGCCGGTTCAGCCTCGACCGGCTCAAGGACGTGGTGGCCGGCGCCCCGGTACGCGCGTTGGAGATCAAACTGAGCCAGGGTGCCAAACCCAGCCTCGGTGGGCTGCTGCCCGGGGCGAAGGTGTCGGCGGAGATCGCCGCCACCCGGGGCATCCCGGCCGGGCAGGACTGCGTCAGCCCGTCACGGCACGCCGAGTTCTCCGACTGCGACAGCCTGCTCGACTGGGTGGAGCTGCTGGCCGCCGAGACCGGTCTGCCGGTGGGGATCAAGTCCGCCGTCGGTGACCTGGGTTTCTGGACGGAGCTGGCCGACCTGATGCGCGACACCGGCCGGGGCGTGGACTACGTGAACGTCGACGGCGGCGAGGGCGGCACCGGCGCCGCCCCACTGATCTTCACCGACTCGGTGTCGCTGCCGTTCCAGCAGGGCTTCGCCCGGGTGTACCGGACCTTCGCCGAACGCGGCCTGCACGAGGACGTGGTCTTCTCCGGCAGCGGCAAACTGGGCCTGCCGGACAACGCGGTGGTGGCCTTCGCCCTCGGCTGTGACCTGGTCTCGGTGGGCCGGGAGGCGATGCTGGCGATCGGCTGCATCCAGGCCCAGCAGTGCCACGCCGACTCCTGCCCGACCGGGGTGGCCACCCAGAACCGGTGGCTGACCCGGGGCCTGGACCCGAGGTCGAAGGCGGTCCGGGCGGCGAACTACCTGCGGACCCTGCGCCGGGACCTGATCAAGGTGGCCGAGGCGTGCGGGGTGGAGCATCCGGGCCTGATCGGCACCGACTCGGTGGAGATGCTCGACGGGCGTACCTCCTCGACCCCGCTGCGGCAGGTGTACGGCTACCAGCCGGAGTGGGGGCTGCCGTCGGCGGCCGACCAGGCCGCGATCGTCGCGTTGATGGCCGGTACCGCGCCGCGCGGCGGCAGCGCCGAACCGTCCGCCACGGCCGTCGGCTGAACCGGTGCCGGGCACGTGGCCGTCGAGGTCCCGACCGGTGAGGGCATAAACTGTCGGGCGTGAGGCGTTCGCGGTGATCGACCAGGCACCGACCGGGTCGTACGGTCACCTCTGCTGGGCCTACGACGACCCGTCCGCCTTCGTGGCCCGCGCCGGGGAGTTCGTCGACGAGGGGCTGACCACCGGGCAACGCGTCTGGTACGTGGCCGACGACGGTCCGCCACCCGCGCTGCGTCGGCTCGCCGGCCTGACCGAGGCGATCCGACGCGACGCCGTCCGGGTCGTCCCGCTGTCGACCACCTACCTCGGTGCCCGCCGGGTCGACCCGCAGGCCCAGGTGAGCGCCTACGCGGCGCTCACCGAGCAGGCGCTGGCCGCCGGCTTCACCGGGTTGCGGGTGGTGGCCGACGTGACCTCGCTGGTGCGGGGGCCGGCGGAGCGTGCCGCGTTCGCCCGGTACGAGCACCTGGTCGACCGGTACATGCGGGCCCGACCGATGTCCGCGCTGTGTGCCTTCGACCGGCGGGTGCTCGGTGACCGGGCGGTCGACGAGCTGGCCTGCCTGCATCCCGAGACCAACGCGTCGGTGCTGTTCCGGCTGTTCGCCGCCGGGCCCGGTGAGGAGTGCGCCCTGGTGGGTGAGTTGGATCCGACCAACCACGAGTTGTTCCGGGCCGCGCTGACACACGCCGATCCCCGCGGCGTCGACGGCCGGTTGGAGGTGAGCGCCGCCGAGCTGCGCTACATCGACCACCGGTCCCTGATCCACCTGGACGAGCACGCCGGCCGGCACGGGGTGACCGCGGTGCTGCGGACCTCGCGCACCGCCGCCGCGCGCCTGGTCGAGGTGCTGAGCCTGTCCCGCGTCCGGGTGGAGACGGCGCGATGAGGACCGGGGCGGCGGCCGGACACCAGGGCTACTACCACGAGGCGGTCCGCTACGCCGGCGACGAGGACCTGCTCGCCGTGGTGGTGCCGTTCCTGCTCGGCGGGGTGGCGGCGGGTGAGCCGACGATGGTCGCCCTGGGCGAGCGCACCGCCGCGTTGGTCCGGGCGGAGCTGCCGGCCGACTGTGCGGTCACCTACCTGCCCGGTGGACGGATGTACGCCCGTCCCACCGCCGCGATCCGGTCCTATCAGCGGCTGTTCGGCTCGTTTGTGGCCGAGGGGGCCCGGCAGATCCGCGTCGTCGGCGAGGTGCCGACGGTCGCGCTCGGCCCCACCTGGGACTGGTGGGCGCGGTACGAGTCGGCGATCAACCACGCCTATGACGAGTTCCCGTTGTGGAGCATGTGCGCGTACGACCTGCGCACCACTCCCCCCGCGGTGCTCGACGACGTCGCCCGCACCCATCCCCGGGTGGCCACGGCCGACGGCCGGCACGTGCCGAGCCCCGGTTACCAGGACCCGGTGACGTACCTCGGCCAGCCGCGACCGGTGCTGGCCGACCCGGTGCAGCAGTCGACGCCGGTCGCGGAGTTGACCGACCCGACCCCGGTGCAGGCCCGCGCGGCGGTCTACGCCGCCGATGACGGTCGGCTGCCGGTCGACGACGTCGAGGATCTGGTGGTGGCGGTGAGCGAGGCGGTGACCAACGCCCTGCGCCATGGCCAGCCGCCGGTCCGGTTCCGGCTCTGGCGGGCCCCCGACCGGATGGTCGTCACCGTCGCCGACGCCGGCGACGGTCCGAAGGACCCGTTCGTCGGGCTCCTGCCGGCCGGCGGTGACGCCCCGGGTGGGCTCGGCCTGTGGATCACCTACCAGTCCTGCAACCACGTCACGATGCAGCGGGGTCCCGGTGGGTTCACGCTGCGGTTGACCGCCGGGAACCCGCACGTCGCCCGGTGAGGCGTCGAGCGGTGTCGACTCAGCTCGCCGGGCCCGCGGTGTCGGTGGTACGGGTCTCGACCACCACGGCGATGCCGTCGAGCACCCGCTGCAGGCCGAACTCGAAGGCGTGCTCCGGGTGGTAGGCCGCGCCGTGGGCCTGGCCGGCGGCGGTGCCCACCCGGGTCGCGGTGGGATAGGTGTCGTCGCCGACGTACCGCTTCAGGTAGGGGGCGTGCGACTGCCACCACTGTCCCTCGGTCAGGCCGGTGTCGCGTTCCAGGTTCACCTGGTCCCAGGCGGCCCGGGCGGCGCTCTTGACGTGCCCGAGCACCAGGGTGAGCACGCTGTCCATCTCCAGGTCGGTCAGGCCGACGCCGTCGACGGCGCGTAGTTCGTAGTCGTACTTGGCCATCAGGTTGGGGCCGAGCACCGGACGGGACGTCTCGGCCTGCAGCAGCCACGGGTGACGTCGGTACAGCGCCCAGTTCTCCCGGGCCACCTGCTCCAGCCGGGCCCGCCAGCCGGTCGGCTCGGCCGGTCGTGCGGTCTCGGCGTACACGGTGTCGACCATGACGTCGAGCAGTTCGGCCTTGCCCGGCACGTAGGTGTAGACCGACATGGTGCCGACGGCGAGGGCGTCGCTCACCCGCCGCATGGTGAGGGCGCCGAGGCCTTCGGCATCGGCGATCTCGATGCCCTGGCGGACGATCCGGTCGACGCTGAGCGCCGGGCCGCCGCCCCGGCTGACCGGCTCCCGGGTGCGCCAGAGGATCGCCAGGCTCCGGGCCGGGTCGACGACGGTTCTGCGGTCACCGGGCATGCCGACCATCCTGCCCGATCCCGGTCGGCCCACCGAGCCGGGTGGGACCGCCGCCACGTATGGGATTCCCACCGGGCGGGTAGGGAGGGGCCATGACCTTCTCCATCGTCGCCCGCTGTCCCCGTACCGGCCAGCTCGGGGTGGCGGCCCTGACCGCCACCGCCGGGGTGGGCAAGCTGCTCTCCCACGTGCGCAACGGTGCCGGGGCGGTGGCCACCCAGGCCACCCACAACCCCTTCCTGGCCTACGACGGCCTGCCGATGCTCGCCGAGGGACGGTCCCCCCGCGAGGTCTTCGACGAACTGCTGGCCAACGACCCGGGACGGGACGTCCGCCAGGCCGGTGTCGTCGACGCCCAGGGCCGCTCCCACGCGTTCACCGGTGCCAGGACGCTGCCCTGGTCGGGCCAGCACGTCGGGTCCGGTTTCGCCGCCCAGGGCAACCGGTTGGCCGGCCCCGAGACCCTGGCGGCCATCGTCCGCGGCTACCAGCAGGACCCGGAGGCCGACCTGGTCGAACGGTTGCTCTGCGCCATCGAGGCCGGCGAGGACAGCGGCGGGGACCGCAAGGGGGCCGGCTCGGCGACCATCACGGTCATCTCCGAGGAGCCGTACCCGCTGTGGGACCTGCGGGTCGACGACGCCGACGACCCGGCCCGGGAGTTGCGGCGCCTCTACGGGGTGTTCCAGGAGGAGATGCTGCCGATCGTGCGGGGCCTGCCCACGCGCGACGACCCGATGGGGGAATCGGCGCGCCAGGTCCTCGCCGGCGGCACGGCGGGCGCCTGACCGGCACCGCCGCGACGCCCAGGTACCTTCGGCGCACGGACGGCCCGGCGGAGCCGGCTCGGTGCCGCGCCGCTCAGTGCGCGGGCACGGCCACCGGATCCGGCTCCAGGCCGGCGAGCCGACCGGGTCGCACCACGACCAGCAGGACCGCGGTGGCGGCCAGCATTCCGCCGGCCACCACGACGGCCATCGCCGTCGCCCCGGTGCCCAGCACCCCCACCAGCGGGGCCGCCAGCGCGCCCACCCCGAACTGCACCGCCCCGAGCAGGGCCGAGGCGGTGCCGGCCGCCTCACCGTGCCGGGACAACGCCAGGGCCGGCGCGTTCGGCATGGCCAGACCCGCCGCCGCCAGTACCACCCACAACGACACCAACAGACTCGGCAGCCCACCGAACCCGGTCGCGGCCACCGCGAGCAGCACCAATCCGGCGCCGGTGCCGACGCCCAGGGCCACCATCAGGATCCGCTGCGGCGACCACCACCGCAGCAGCCGCACGTTGAACTGGGTCGCCCCGATCAACCCGACCGCGCCCGCGCCGAAGGCCAGTCCGAACTCCTGTTCGTTGAGCCCGTACTGTCCCTGCAGCACGAACGACGACCCGGAGACGTAGGCGAACAGCGCCGCCATGGCCAGCCCGGCGACCAGGACCAGACCCACGAAGGTACGGTCACGCAGCAGCGAGCCGTACACCCGGGCGGTCGCCACCACTCCCCCACGCCGTCGTCGGGCCGGCGGCAGCGTCTCGGCCAGGCCGACCACGGCGACCCCTACCAGCAGCAACCCGAAGACGGCCAGCGCGACGAACACGCCCTGCCAGTTCGTCCAGCGCAGCAGCCCACCGCCGAGGGTCGGGGCGAGCACCGGTGCCGCACCCATCACCAGCAGCAGCCGGGACAGCAGGCGGGCGAAGGCCACCCCACCGAACAGGTCCCGTACCACGGCCATCGCCACCACCGAGGTCGCCGCCACCCCGAGACCCTGCACCACCCGCAGCGCGCCGAGCACCGCGATGGTCGGCGCGACCACGCAGAGCAGCGAGGCCACGACGTGCAGCACGATGCCGGCGATCAGCGGCCGGCGCCGCCCGACCGCGTCGGAGAGCGGGCCGATCAGCAACTGGCCGACCGCCAACCCCGCCAGGGTGCCGGTGAGGGTCAGCTGCACCGCCGCCGAGGTGGTCCGGAAGTCCTCGACGATCGCCGGGAACGCGGGCAGGTACATGTCGATGGTCAGCGGGCCCAGCGCCACCAGCGAGCCGAGCACCAGGACCAGGCGCAACCGCTGCCCGGTGCTCATCAGCTCACCCGGGGTCGGCGCCGCCGCCGGCGGGCCGACGGTCTTGCTCGGTGCGGTCATCGGCTCGGCTCCGACCATGGGTCAGGGGTACCGGCGGGAAGCCGGCGTCCGGTGGGGATCAGCGCAACAGTCACACTCTGCTGCAAATCCTCGACCCGCGCGCTGATTCCCGCTTTCCGGAGTAAGCACGGTCACAGCGACTCGTCGGTCACGTTCAGCCCTCGTCGGCGCGCATCGCCTCGACCGCCGTACCGGCGTAGTGGCAGGCCACCCGGTGTCCGTCGGTCACCGGGGCGAGCAGCGGTTCGGTGTCGGCGCAGTCCGCCCGGGCCTGCGGGCAGCGGGTACGGAACCGGCAGCCGCTGGGCGGGTTCGTCGGACTGGGGATGTCACCATGCAGGATGATCCGCCGCCGGTGCCGTTCGACCTGCGGATCGGCGACCGGGATCGCCGAGAGCAACGCGGCGGTGTACGGGTGGGCGGGCGCCCGGTACAGCTGCGCCGGGGTGCCGGTCTCCACGATCCGACCCAGGTACATCACCGCGACCCGGTCGCTCATGTGCTCCACGGCCGCCAGGTCGTGGGCGATGAACAGGTACGTCAACGACAGGTCCCGTTGCAGGCTGCGCAGCAGGTTCATGCTCTGCGCCTGGACGCTGAGATCGAGCGAGGCGATCGGCTCGTCCAGGACGATCAGGTCCGGCTCACCGGCCAGGGCACGGGCGATGCCGACCCGCTGCCGTTGCCCACCCGAGAGCTCGTGCGGGTGCCGCCCGGCCACCTCGGCGCGTAGACCCACCAGGTCCAGCAGCTCACCGACCCGACGCCGACGCGCCTGGGCGGAGTCGGCCAGCCGGTGCACGACCAGCGGCTCGGCGATGCTCTCGCCGATGGTGCGGCGCGGGTCCAGCGACGCCTGCGGGTCCTGGAAGACCATCGCCACCCGGCGGCGCAGCCCCCGCAGCCGACGTCGGGACCACCCGGTGACGTCCTGGCCCGCCACCCGGATCAGGCCGGCGCTCGGGTCGACCAGCCGCAGCAACGCCAGCCCGGTGGTCGACTTGCCGCTGCCGGACTCCCCGACCAGCCCGAGGGTCTCCCCCCGCCGGATGCGCAGTGAGACCCCGTCGACGGCGCGTACCGGCGGGCCGCCGCGCACCGGGAACCACACCTTGAGGTCGTCGAGCTCGGCGACGTGCGCCGCCTCGGCCGCGGTGCTCATCACGCCTCCGACCGTGGATAGAAGGTACGGACCCGGTGGCCCGGGCTGATCTCGGTCAGCGGCGGCAGCTCGTTTTCGCAGCGGGCGTCGCCGCGTACCGGGCAGCGGGGCCAGAACGCGCAGCCGGCGGGGAGGTCCAGTGGGTTCGGTGGGGAGCCCTGGATGGCCGGCAGGTCACCACCGGAGCGCGCCGGGTCGGGCCGGGCGGCCAGCAACGCCCGGGTGTACGGGTGCGACGGACTGGCGAACACCTCGTCGACCGTGCCCTGCTCGACGATCCGTCCGCCGTACATGACCGCCACGGTGTCGGCGACCCCGGCCACCACCCCCAGGTCGTGGGTGATCCAGACGACCGCGGTACCGAGTCGGCGTTGCAGGTCGGCGACGAGTTCGATGATCTGGGCCTGGGTGGTGACGTCCAGGGCGGTGGTCGGCTCGTCGGCGATCAGCAGGTCCGGTTCGCAGGCCAACGCCATGGCGATGACGGCCCGCTGCCGCATCCCCCCGGAGAACTGGTGCGGGTGCTCGTCGACCCGCCGGTCCGCCGAGGGGATACCGACCAGGTCGAGCAGTTCCACCGCCCGTCGGCGGGCCTGCCGACGGGTCAGCCCCAGGTGTTCCTCGCCGGCCTCGGCGACCTGCCGGCCGACGGTCAGCACCGGGTTGAGCGAGGTCATCGGGTCCTGGAAGACGAACCCGACGTGCCGACCGCGCATCCGGCGTCGCCGCTGCTCGGGCAGGGTGGTGAACTCCTCGCCGAGCAGCCGGACCTGCCCGGTGACCCGGGCCGTGCGGGGTGCCAGACCGGTCGCGGCCAGCACCGTCATGCTCTTGCCGCTGCCGGACTCGCCGACCAGGGCGAGGGTCTGCCCGGCCCGTACCGACCAGTCGACGCCGGCGACCGCGTGGGCCGGGCCACGACGGGTGCCCAGGGTCACCGTCAGACCCTCGATGGCGAGTACCTCCCGGGTGGTCGTCATCGGCTGCTCCTTCTGGCCTCGTTGACGGTGAGCTGACGCGGGTCCAGCACGTCGCGCAGCGCGTCACCGACCAGGTTGAACGCCAGCACGGTGAGGAAGATCGCGGCGCCGGGGAAGAACCCCAGCCACCAGGCGTCGGTGACGAACCCCCGGCCGTCGAAGAGCATCCGCCCCCAGGCCGGGTCGGGTGGCTGGATGCCGAGGCCGAGGAAGGAGAGCGCGGCCTCGGAGAGGATCGCGAAGGCCAGCGACAGCGAGGTCTGCACGATCAGCGGCGCCGCCACGTTCGGCAGCACGTGCCGGCGCATGATGCGCAGGTCGGAGGTGCCGATGGAGATGGCGGCCCGGACGAAGTCCTGCTCCCGGACCGCCAGCACGCTGGCCCGGGTGACCCGGGCGAAGATCGGCGTGTAGACCACCCCGATCGCCACCATCGCGGTACGCAGGCCGGGCCCGAGCACCGCCACGATGGCCACGGCCAGCAGCAGCACCGGGAACGCGAACAACACGTCCATGCCGCGCATCAGCACGTTGTCGGCCCAGCCCCGGTAGTACCCGGCCAGCAGCCCGACGGTGACCCCGACGGTCAGCGCGATGCCCACGCTGACCAGGCCGACCTGCAACGACACCCGGGCGGCGACCAGCACCCGACTGAGCACGTCGCGGCCGAGTTCGTCGGTGCCGAACGGGTGGTCCAGGCTGGGCGGTTGCAACATCCGGTCCACGTCGACCTCGTTGATCCCGGCCGGGGCGAGCCACTGCCCGGCCACCCCGACCACGAGCAGGACCAGCAGCACCAGGGCGCCGCCCAGGGCGAGCGGGTCATGGCGCAGCGCCGTCAACACCCGGCGCCAGGTGCCGTCGTCGGGGCCGGTCGACGCGGCGTCGCGGTGGCCGGTCATCGGAGGGTGATCCGCGGGTCGAGGCGGGCGTAGAGGATGTCCACCAGCAGGTTCACCAGCAGGAACAGGCTGGCGACGAAGAGCACGGCGCCCTGCAGCACCGGATAGTCGCGGGCCTGGACCGCGTCGTAGGTCAGCCGGCCGACGCCCGGCCAGGCGAACAGCACCTCGATCACGATCACCCCGCCCACCAGGCTGGCCACCTGCACCGCCACCACGGTCACCACCGGGATCAACGCGTTGCGCAGCACGTGCCGTGACACCACCACCCGGGGCCGCAGACCCTTGGCCTCCGCGGTGCGTACGTAGTCCTCGGAGAGCACCTCCAGGACCGAGGACCGGATGAAGCGGGTCAGGATCGAGGCGGTCACCAGCCCGACCGAGGCCGCCGGCAGGATCACGTGGGAGGCCCACCGCAGCGGGTCGTCGGTCAACGCCACGTACCCCGACGGGGGAAGCCAGCCGAGGACGCCGGCGAAGAGCAGGATCGCCATGATGCCCATCCAGAAGTCCGGCACCGAGACCCCGAACTGGCTGAACACCCGGGCGGCGTGGTCCAGCAGCGAGCCGCTGCGCACCGCGGAGAGCACGCCCAGCGGGACGGCGACCAGCAGGGCCAGCAGCACCGCGGTCACCGCCAGGGAGAGCGTCGCGGGCAGCCGGTCCAGGACGATGGTGGTGACCGGCTGCCCGCTGCGGAAGCTGACGCCGAGGTCACCGGTGAGGGCGTGCGCGACATAGCTGAGGTACTGCTCCACCAGGGGCCGGTCCAGCCCGGAGCGTTCCCGCAGCGCGTCGTACGTCTCCTGGTCGAACCGGGTCCCGAGCGCCACCCGGACGGGATCGCCCGGGACCAGTTGCAGCAGCAGGAAGACGACGAGCGTCACCCCGAGCAGCACGACGGCCGACTGCAACAGTCGACGGAGGATGAACCGACCCACGTCGCGTCTCCCCGCCGACTCAGCCGGTCAGGCCGACGTCGCGGAACCGGATAGCCCGGTCGGTGCGGACCTGGTAGCCGCTCACCTGCGTCGACCAGCCCTGCACCACGTTCGGGTTGTACAGGTAGACGTAGCTGGCGTCGTCGACGATCTGCTTCGCCGCCTGCTGGTACGTCTGCCTGCGGGCCGCCTCGTCGGTCTGGGTACGGGCCTGGTCGAGCAGCCGGTCCACGGCCGGGTTGCTGTACTTGTGGAAGTTGAACGTCCCGCCGGTGCGGTGCTGGGCGTAGTAGAACTCGTCCGGGTCGATGTTGCCGAGCCAGCCCAGCAGGAACGCGTCGAAGGTGCCCTTGCCCTGTTCGTCGAGCCACTGGGCGAAGTCCAGGGTGCGGATCTTGACGTCGATCCCGATCTCGCCGAGCTGGGACGCGATGACCTGCGCGGCGCTGACCGTCTCGGGGTACTCGCTGGTCACCATCAGGTCCAGGCTCAGGTCGCGCACGCCGGCCTGGTCCAGCAGCTGACGGGCCTGGGCGACGTCGTGGCGGTACGGCGCGTACTCGTAGTACCAGTTGCTGCCCTGCGGGATGGCGGTCTGGTTCGCCGTGGCCTGACCGAACTTGGCCGCCCGGGTGATCGCCTCCCGGTCCAGGGCGAAGGCGACGGCCCGGCGGACCGCCACGTTGTCGAAGGGGGCCCGGCCCTGGTTGAGGGCGAGGTACCAGTAGTCGGTCGAGGGCGCCGACTCCACGGTGAGCCGGTCGTCCTGTTTGAGCGAGTCGACCTGCTGCGGGGGCAGGTTGTCGGTCCAGTCGACCTCGCCGCCGCGCAGGTTCTGCAGGGCCACCGTCGGGTCGGAGACGAAGGTGAACCGCACCCCGTCGAGCCGGGTCGGGCCCGCCCAGTAGTGCTCGTTGCGGGTCAGCTGGATGCTGTCGCCGGAGGTGTAGCTCGCCACCGCGAACGGCCCGGTGCCGACCGGCTTGGTGGTGATCTCGCCGGACTCGACGTTGGACTTCTTGACGATCGCCACGCCCTTGAAGCCACCGAGGTTGGCCAGCAGGTTCGGGGTGGGCGCGGTCAGGGTGACCACCACGGTGGCCGGGTCGGTGGCGGTCACCGACCGGACGGTCTCGAACTTGTACGCGGCGTTGAGCTTCCCGTCGATGATCCGGGTGTACGAGTAGACCACGTCGTCGGCGGTCAGCGGTGAGCCGTCGGAGAACCGCACCCCCTCACGCAGGGTGAAGGTCCAGGTCAACTGGTCGTCGCTGGTGGTCCACCTCGTCGCCAACGCCGGTGCCATCTTCAGGTCGGCGTCCGGCTCGACCAGGGTGTCGTAGACGTTCTCCAGCACCTGGAAGCTGTAGTAGGCAGAGGTGCGGTGCGGGTCGAGCTGGTCCGGTTCGCCGCCGATGGCGGCGTTGAGGATCCCTCCGGTGCCGCCGGTCGGGTCGGCTCCCCCGACGTCGACGCTCTCACCGGAGCTGCAGCCGACCAACCCCACAAGGGAGAGTGCGACGAACGCTCCGACCAATCTGGATCTGGTCATGGACCTGCTCCCCCTCCGTCGACCGGACCCGCGACCCTGCCGCGTCCTGTCCGGTCTGCTTGCCCCACCCCGTCGGTCGGGCAAACCTGTTCGGCCAGGAACTCTCCCGCCGGCCGTCGTCAGCGGCACGTCCCGGCCACGTCGAGAGTCGGCCGGCAGTCGGTGCGGCCGTGGTCGGGGAACCGGCGGGCGCCGGCACCCTGTAGGCCGAGCACGTCGTCGGGATTGGAGTACGGGCACGAGGTCAGCGACAGACAGCCGCAGCCGATGCAGTCGGCGAAGCGGTCCCGCAGCGCGGTGAGTTCCTCGATCCGGCCGGTCAGCTCGTCGCGCCACTGCCGGGAGATCCGGGCCCAGTCCCGGGCGGTGGCCACCTGTCCCTCGGGGAACTGGTCGAGGGCCTCCTTGACCCGGCGCAGCGGCACCCCGAGCCGCTGGGCGGTGCGGATGAAGGCGATGACCCGCAGCGTGTCGCGCCGGTACTCGCGCCGGTTCGCACTGGTCCGGCGGCTGCGGATCAACCCGAGCCGCTCGTAGTAGTGCAGCGCCGAGACGGCCACCCCGGCCCGCTCGGCCACCTGTCCGGGCCGCAACCAGATCATCGTGGCGTCGAGCTGCGGCATGGCGTCCCCTCTGCGGTCCGGTGTCCTGACCCGCCCAGCCTCCGACCTCAACCGCGGTTGATGTCAACCCGGCAGGCGTGGAGGTCGCTCAGGTGCCCGCCAGGGCCGAGCGGACCAGCCCGGCCAGCCGGCGCAGCCCGTCGCCGGCCCAGATCGAGTGGTGGGTGCCGGGTACCAGGTGTTCGGTCAGGTCGGTCACGGTCGGCGCCCACCGCAGGTGCGGCCCGTCCGAGTCCGCGGCGACCAGGTGCACCACCGGGCCGTGGTACGCGCCGGTCACCTGGTAGCCGTAGGACGCCTCGACGTGGGCGTGGAACACCGCGTACCGCCCGGTCAGCAGTTCCTCGTCCAGATCCGGCGGCACGACGCCGGCGCGTACCGCCGCGGTGAAGACCGCCGCCGCGTCGGCGTCGGCCGGCAGCCCGGTCAGGACGCCGTCCAACGACGGTGGTGGTGTCCCGCCGGCGGCGAGCAGGTCGTGCAGGAACCGCTCGGCGATCTCCCGTTCGTCCGGCAGCGCGGCGAGGTGCGGCACACTGACGTCGACCAGCACCACCCGGGGCACCCGCGCCCCGGCCGCGGTGAGCCGTTTTGCCAGGTCCAGGGCGATGACCCCGCCGAGCGACCAGCCGAGCAGCAGGAAGTCCCCGGCCGGCCGGAACGCCCGCAGGGTGTCGGCGTACTCGGCGCAGAGCGCGGGCAGCGAGGTCACCGGCTCGCGGTCGTCGTCGAAGCCGGGGGCCTCGATGCCGTACACCGGGCGGTCGTCGCCGAGGATCCCGGCCAGCGGCTGGTACGGGTACGCCGACCCGGAGCCGGGGTGCACGCAGAACAGGGGTGTCCCGCTGCCGCCGGTGGCCAGCGGGACGATCCGGTCGAGGTCGAGTGACGTCGTCACGCCCCGCTGCCCCCCGTCTTCTGGTCGACCGCCGCCGCGACCGCCCGCACGGTCGGGTTGCCGTACATCGTCCGGACGCTGAGCTTGATGCCGAAGCCCTTGTTGATCCGGCTGACCACCCGCATCGCCTGCAACGAGTTGCCGCCGACGGCGAAGAAGGACTCCTGCGCGCCGACGCCGTCGCGGGAGAGCACCTCGCCGAAGATGTCGGCCACCCGCTGCTCGGTCGGCGTCCGGGGCGCGTCGTCTGCGGCGTCGGCCGTCGGACCAGCCGGGGCGGCACCGTCGCCGGGCCCCTCCAGGGTTTCCAGGCGCAGGTCGGCGCTCCACCGCACCCGCTCACCGGTGCGCAC
The DNA here is from genome assembly GCF_049179195.1 of Micromonospora sp. WMMA1923. Classification (NCBI taxonomy): domain Bacteria; kingdom Bacillati; phylum Actinomycetota; class Actinomycetes; order Micromonosporales; family Micromonosporaceae; genus Micromonospora; species Micromonospora sp. WMMA1923. Next base: position 2,464,593 of record NZ_JBMHLZ010000001.1, on the reverse strand, counting down.
GACGTACCCGCCGGGGCGGAACGGGTCGGCGACGGCCTGCGGGTCGGTGCCGGTCGGCTCGACGACGCGCAGCAGCTCACCGGGCACCCCCCGGGGCAGCAGGTTCAGCGTCGGGTCGACGACGTAGACCGGTCCGGTCGCGTCGGCGTCCCGGCCGGCGGCGAGGAGCTGCTCGGCCTCGGCGCCGGTCACCAGCGCCAGCTGCGACAACCGCCGGTCCGGGTCGGCGGCGGCGCCGCGCAGGACCGTCTCCAGGTGGCCGAGCAGCGCCTCGATGCGCCACCTGTCGAACAGGTCGCTGGCGTACTCGACGTTGGCCCGCAGTCCGTCGCCGGTGTCGATGAGGTTGATCGCCATGTCGAAGCGGGAGGTGCGCGACTCCAGCGGCACGTACTCGGCGGTCACCTCGGGCAGGTCCAGGTTCTCCCCCGAGTTGCTCTCGCCGAGCAGTTGGAGGCTGACGTCGAACAACGGGTTGCGGTCGGCGTCACGCACCGGGCGTACCGCGTCGACCACCTGGTTGAACGCGACCTCCTGGTGCTCGTAGAGCTCCAGCGTGCCGTCGGCGACCCGGTCGATCAGCTCGCCGAAGGTCGGGTCCCCGGACAGGTCGGTGCGCAGCACCGTCATGTTGACGAACATACCGACCAGCGCCTCGAGCTCCGGTTCCGGCCGGCCCAGCATGGGCACCCCGACCGGTACGTCCACCGCGCCGGTGTAGCGGGAGAGCACCAGGTCGAACGCGGCGGCGAGCACCATGAAGGGCGAGGCGTTGTGGTCGTCGGCCAGCCGCTGGACGAGCCCGCGCAGGTCGGCGGGGAACTGCCGGATCAGCGTCGCGCCCCGGTGCTCGGCTGCGCCCGGGCGGGGCCGGTCGGCCGGCAGGTCCAGCACCGGCAGGCCGGCCAGCCGCTCCCGCCAGAACGCCAGCTCCTCGGCGAGCACCGCACCGGTGAGCCGGTCCCGCTGGGCCTGGGCGTAGCCGGTGAAGTCCAGGTCGGCGTCGTCGAAGGTGGGCTCGCCGCCGGCGTGCAGGCTCCGGTACGCCCCGGCCAGCTCGGTGTTGACCACCGCGGCCGACCAGCCGTCGGTGACGATGTGGTGGAAGCCCTGGCAGAACACGTACTCGTCGTCGGCCACCCGCAGCAGCGCGAACCGGCACAGCGGCCCGGCGGCCAGGTCGAACGGCTCGTCGCGGCGGGCGTCGATCTCGGCCCGGACCCGCTGCTCCCGCTCGGCCGGCGGCAGCGTACGCAGGTCCGTCACCGGCAGCGGCACCTCGCCGGCGGGGGTCACCCGCTGGTACGGCTCGCCCTCGACGTGGTCGATGGTCACCCGCAGCGCCTCGTGCCGGGCCACCACCAGCGTCAGGGCGCGGCGCAGCAGGTCCACCCGCAGCGGCCCGCGCAGCCGCCACACCATCAGCACGGTGTAGGTGGCCTCGCCGGGGGCGAGTTGGTCGAGGAACCACAGTTGTTCCTGGGCGAGGGAGAGCCGCCGGACCCGGGTGTCGGGGCGGTCGTCGGATCCGATGTCGACCGTCATGTCGTCCTCCTTGGGTCAGTCGGTGCCGGCCGGCGCGGGGTCGCCTACCGGTTCGGGCATCGTGCGTAGCCGCACCACCGACGACAGGGCCAGCGGTACGACCATCGCCGCCGAGCCGACCGCCACCACGGTCAGCGCGGCACGCAGGCTCATCGCGCCACCGATCAGGCCGGCGACCAGGCCGCCGAGCGCCGCCCCGCCGAACAGCAGGGTGCGGAAGGCCGCGTTCATCCGGCCCATCAGCGCGGTCGGGGTGCTGGTCTGGCGGATGGTCAGCTGCACCACGTTGGACAGCCCCGAGCCGAGGTAGCCCAGCAGCAGCGAGAGCATGAACAGGCCGACCACCACCGGCCGGGGGCCGTCGGCAAGCGGGATCAGCAGCGGGGTGGTGTAGATGGCGGCCAGGGCCACCCCGTAGACCAGGCCGACCGGAAACAGGCGGATGATCGCCCGGGAGACCAGGGCACCCACCAGCGCACCGACCGCCGACACCGACAGGATCAACCCGACGGTGGCCGCGTTCAGGCCCTTGTCCCGCACGGCGTAGAGCAGGAACAGCGTCGACACGCAGGTGAGGGAGAAGTTGGTGAACGGGGCCAGCAGGGCCAGCGGCCGCAGCAGCCGGTGGCCGAACACCCAGCGCACACCCTCGAGGAGTTCCCGGCCGACGTGGCGTTGCGCCGCCCGAGGCGGGGCCGGCTCCGGGGTCCGGATCCAGAGCAGCATGGCCAGCGAGGCCAGGTACGACAGGGCGTCGACCACCAGCGCGGTGGGCGGGCCGAGCCAGCCGATCAGCACCCCGGCCGCGCCGGGGCCGGCCACGTCGGCGGTGGACTGGGTGACGCCCATCTTCTGGTTGGCCTCGACGAACCGCGTCGGGTGCTTGACCAGGGTGGGCACGAACGACAGCCAGCTCACCTCGAACAGCACCGAGAAGATCCCGACCACACAGGCGATGACCATCAGGCCGCCGATGGGCAGCAGGTCGTAGAAGGCCAGCAGCGGCACCATCGCGATCGCGACCAGCCGGACGCTGTTGGCCAGCAGCATGATCGGCTTTCGCCGGTAGCGGTCCACCCAGACGCCGAAGAGCATCGCCAGGAACAGGTACGGCGCCCACTGCAGGAACCGCAGCAGACCCACCTGCTGGGCGGTGGCGTTGAAGTAGATCACCGCGGTCAGCGGCAGGGCCAGGTTGGTGATCTGGCTGCCGAACAGCGACAGCGCCTCGCCGGACCAGAACTTGAGGAAGTCCTGGTTGTGCCAGAGCGACCGGTCCGACGCGGCGGGGGGCTCCGGCGCGACGGTGCCGTCGGGGTGGTCCACGACGGTCATGGCAGTCTCCTCTCGCCGGTGCCGACCAGCTCACCCAGCCAGGACACGAACGCCGACGTGCGCAGGACCCCGGAGTGGCCGCCGGGGAAGCTGCGCACCGTGCAGGGCTGCTCGGTGTGCCGCCGCCAGGCGGTGACGCCGTCGGCCGGGGCCAACGTGTCGGTGTCGCCCCGGGCGGCGAGGATCGGGACCGGCAGCCGGGCTGCGGCGGTGGTGTCGAAACCGGTGAGCAGCCGCATGTCGGTCACCACCGTCTCGGCGACGATCTCGCGCCAGTCGTCCGACGGAGCGGCGGCCAGCGCGTCGGGGTCGATGTCGGCCAGGTACGCCGCCGCGTCGGCGGGGGTGCCGGTGGCCCGCGTCGGCACCTCCAGCAGCGCGGGTGCGGTGGCGCCGACCGGCACCAGGGCACTGACCCGCACGGTCGGGGGCAGGCGCAGGGCGGTGGCGTACGCGACGTAGGCGCCGAAACTGTGCCCGAGCAGCACCGTGCCGGCGGCCCCCCGGTCGACGATCTGCTTCGCGCAGCCGTCGACGAGGGCGTCGAACGACTCCGCCGGCACGCCGAAGCCACGCCCGGTGCGGCCCGGGTAGCGCACCAGCCACGCCCCGGCGCCGACCGCGTCGACCAGGGGCTGGAACTCGCCGCCGAAGGAACCGGCGCCGCAGAAGATCGCGATGTCGTCCACGGTCACCTCCCGGCCGGGGAGGTCACCGGTGCCGCCGGTCGCCGGCGCAGCCGCAGGAACGCCAGGCAGAGCAGGGCGAACAGGGCCCAGCACAGCCACATCGGCGGGCCGGCCAGCAGGGTCACGGCGAGCACCGTCACCGCGCAGGCCACGCTCACCCACCGGGCCAGCTCGCCGGAGGCCAGTTTGGCGAACGCGGCGGCGCCGACGCCGTACAGCACGAAGTAGATGCCGCCGGAGACGACGAACAGCACCTGGAAGCCGACCAGTCCGCTGGTGGAGAGCACCACGATCGCGGTCAGGGCCGCCCCGACCGCCAGGACCGCGGTGACCGGGTTGCGGTCGTGCTCGCGGACCCGGCTCAGCGGCGCGGGCAGGTAGCCGCTGCGGGCCATGCCGAAGACCAGCCGGGACAACGCGAACACCGAGGCGCAGACGTTGGCGGTGATGCACGCGACGGCCAGCAGCAGCATGATCGGCCGGCCCAGGTCACCGAGGGCGTGCTGGGCGAGGATCAGCAGCGGCGCCGACTCCAGGGCCTTCTCGGCGGGGTCCACCACGGCGAAGAGGCTCAACAGCAGCAGCGCGTAGAGCGCCACCACGATCACGTACGAGGCGGCGAAGATCCGCGGGATGAGGTCGGGCCGCTTGTGTTCCTCGAAGGTGAACGCCACCGTCTCCCAGCCGGTGAAGGCCACGTACACGGCGGTGAGCACCGCGCCGAGGGTGCCGAAGCGGGGCAGCGTGGTGGCCGGTGCGGTCACCCCGTTGGCCTTCAGCGCGAAGACCGCGGTGCAGAGCACCAGGGCGAACAGCGCGACGATCAGGCCGACCTGCAGCCGGCCCGACACGTTGGCGCCCAGGCACGCCACCACCGTGGCACCGACCAGCACGGCCACCGGGAACACCCAGTTGAGGCTGGCCACGCCGGAGAACTCGGCGACGTAGCGGCCACCGGTGATGGCGGTCGCCGGGATGCCGGCTACCAGCGCCAGGGCGGCCAGCATCCCGGCGGTACGGCCGACCGCCGGGCCGAAGGTGATCCCGGAGTAGTGCGCGACCCCGGAGGCCGACGGGTGGTGCCGGCCGAGCCAGGCGTAGCAGTAGAGCAGCGGGACGACCGAGACCGCCGCGACGGCCCAGGGTATCCACGCCGACCGGCCCAGCTCGTGGTAGCTGGTGCCGGGCAGGATCATCATCCCGCTGCCCAGGATGGTGGCCAGCGCCACGAAGGTGCCGACCGTACCGCCCATCCTCCGCTGAAGATCGCTCACACCCGCTCCACCTGGTCGGTCAGGGCTCCGGTGACCACCCGTTCGAGCAGCCCTACCGATGTCTCGTCGATGCCGTGGCCGCCGTCGGTGACGATCACCTGGAAGTCGCCGTCGACCCGCCGCCACCAGTCGACGCACCGCTCGGGTGGGATGAACGCGTCGCCGCGCATGGACAGCAGGTGCAGGGTGGCGACGGCGTCGCCGGCGGCCACCTGCTCGGCCAGCCGGTCGGCGACCCGGGCCTCGTCGCGCAGCCCGTCGGCGATCTCGGCGAGCATGTCCTCGTCGTCGAGCAGGTCCTGCGGGAAGCCGTCGTGGGCCAGCAGGGTGCCGATCTCGGCGTCGGAGAGGTCGGTCATGGTCGGGATGCGGCCGGCCTGGTCCGGGCAGGGGGTGTTGACGGCCAGCACCCGCACCGGCAGCCCCAGCGCAGCGGCGAGGCCGTCGGCGATCCGGACCGCGGAGAGCCCACCCATGCAGTGGCCGAACAGCAGCACCCGGCCGACCGGGTGATCCGCGGTGGCCTGCCGCAGCCGCTCGACGGTGGCCGCCCGCCACCGCCCCGACTCGACCGCGTCGACCGAGTCGGGGTTGGCCAGGGCCAGGTACACCAGGCCGCGCCGGGCGGCGAGTTTCTCCACCTGCTCCAGGGTGGTGCCGCCGGAGCCGGCCGCCGGGAACGCGGCGACCAGGTCCACGGGGTCGGCATGCGGGCTCATGCGCCGAGGTCCCGGGCCTTGACCACCTCGACCGGCAGTTCGGTCAGGCCCAGCATGAAGTTGGAGTGCAACCGTTGCGGGGTGCCCACCACGGTGAATGCCTTGTCCCAGGCGGCCAGTTCCTCGAGGAACATCTGAATCTCCAAGGTCGCCGCCGGTGCGCCGATGCAGCGGTGCACCCCCGCGCCGAAGGCGATCTGCTTGTTGTCGGGTCGGTCGATTATGAACGAGTCGGGGTTGTCGAACACCGTCGAATCGCGGTTGGCCGACATGTTCCACAGGGTGACGAAGCTGTCGGCGGGGATGGTGTACCCACCTATCTCGACATCGGAAACCGTCAACCGCTGGACATAACTGTTTGTCGAGGTCCAGCGCAGGAACTCGTTGGTGGCGACGTCGCTGGAGACGTTTCCGTCGACCAGTTTGCGCCACTGCGCGGGCTCGTCGTGAATGGTGCTCACGCAGAGGCTTGCCGTGTGCGGGGTGGTCTCGTTGCCGCCGACGGCCACGTTCAGGCCGTTGAGCAGCGCCACGTCCCGGGTCAGCTGGCCGGAGGCGACGCACTGCGCCAGGAAGCCGATCATGTCCTGGTCGTCGCCGGTGCGCAGCCGCTGGCCGATCAGGTCGTCGATGAAGTCCAGGACGTCGAGCTGGGCGTCGACAAGCGAGTCCAACGGGGAGTCCCCGACGTAGGCCTGGTCGCGGTAGCCGATCATCACCCGGGTGTGGTCCAGCAGGGTGGTGGCGTCGTCCGGGCCGATGCCGAAGAGCACCTCCAGCACGCCCTTGGGCAGCGCGGGCGCCACGACGGTGCTGAAGTCGAGGCGGTCGCCCACCGACAGCTGACCCAGCGCGTCGCGGATGTTGCGCCGGACGGTCTCGCCGATGCGGGCCAGCATCGCCCGACTGAAACCGCTGGTCTTGATGGGTTTCTTGATGATGCCGTGGGCCGGTTCGTCGGCCACGATGAGCATCCGACCGGAGGCGGAGTCCTTCTCCGGCCGGTACGACCCGTCGACCATGGTGCCGTAGGCGGAACTGAGCCGGACGTGGTCGACGTAGGCGGTGTACACGTCGGCGTAGCGGGTCAACGCGTAGAACGCGTATCCGTCGGAACGGCGGTGCAGCGACACCGGGGCGTTCTCGCGCAGGTCGGCCAGATAGGCGTACGGGTCGTCCTCGGCGAAGAACCGCGCCGAGTACAGCGGACTGTCCTCAACGACCAACATGCTGCGCTCCGATCAGCTCGACGATGCCCGCCGGGGTACGCCCGCCGAAGAACACGTGTCCGGGCACCTGGACGCCGGTCTGCTGGCGCAGCATCGCCCGGCAGCGCAGCACCGACAAAGAGTCGACACCGGCGGAGAAGATGTCGGTGTCCGGCGCGACCTCCTTGTCGGCCACCTTCCGCACGCAATCGATGATCATTTCTACCGAAATCCCGCTCACTTCGGTCCGTCCCTTTCTTCCCGGTGGAGGCTGATCAGGGCGGCGGTGTCGACCTTGCCGCCGGTCTTGGTGGGGAAACGCTCGATCAGGTGCACCCTGATCGCCGGTGAGAACTGCCGGACCACGGACTCGACGCCGACCTGCACGTCGCGGTCACCCGGGGTGTCGGCGGTGCGGACGAAGGCGACCGTCAGCCGCTCGTCCTGGACGACCCGACAGTCGAGCACGCCGGCCAGGCCGGTCACCCGGTGCTCCAGGGCGGCGGCGTCGACCCGTACCCCGTTGACCTTGATCTGGCTGTCGCGGCGGCCGGCGTAGACCAGGTCGCCGTCCTGGTCGTCGACCAGGTCACCGGTGCGGTACGACGGCCGGCCCCCGGGGTCGGTGAACCGGCGGCTGACCGTACCGTCGCGCAGGTAGCCCAGGCAGACCAGCGGACCGCCGACGACCAGTTCGGGCCGGTCGGTACCGGGCTCGTCGAGATCGCGCAGGGTCTGCTCGCAGCCGTCCAACGCCCGACCGATGGGGATCGTCGCCGACGGCAGGGTCTCCGGCAGGTCGTAGCGGTGGGTGGCGAAGGTCGCCTCGGTGGGGCCGTACAGGTTGACGAACCGGTTGGTCAGGCCGGCCCGGCGGGCCTGCCGGTAGGTGGTGGCCCGGAACTGCTCACCGCCGCTGAAGATCCACCCGATGCCCGCCAGGCACTCCGGCATCGCCTCGACCAGCGTGGCGACGACGGCGGCCGGCAGCAGCACCCGGTCGACGGCGTACTTCTCGACCAGTTCCGGCCAGGCGAAGACGTCCTCGTTGACGTTCGGCAGGCAGACCACCCGTCCGCCGACCGCGACCGCCTTCCAGGTGTCGAACCACCACCCGTCGTACGCCGACAGGGCGAAACTGCCGGCGGTCAGCCGGTCGGTCACCGGCACGTCCAGGCCCCGGCAGCCGAACAACGCCACCAGGTTGCCCCGGGTCACCGCGACGGCCTTGCGGCTGCCGGTGCTGCCGGAGGTGAAGTTGACCGCCACGACCTCGGCGGGGATCCGCTGCGGCGGCAACGACTCGGCCGCGCGTTCCCGTTCGTCGACGGTCGGTCGCGGCGCGACGGTCACCGCGAGGGTGAGCTCGGGCCGGACCAGGTCCAGCTCGGCCGGGCCGAGCGTGCCGTCGTCGGCGATCGCCACGCAGCCGGTCCGCCAGGCCGCCAGCTGACCCGCGAAGCAGCCCAGCTTCGCCGGGGAGCAGACCCGCACCACCCGGACCGGACCGGCCGAGGTGATGCGCTCCTCGATCGTCGCGGCCAGCGCGTCGACCTGCTCCCAGGTGTACTCGGTACCGTCCTCGACCCAGAGCGTCCCGGTCGACCGCCAGCGGTCGCCGTGGAGCAGGTCGTGCCACTCGTCGGTCACAGTCGCAACCCCAGTTCGTCGATGACCATGCTGATGCTGATCACGCTCAGCCGGACGTCCCACTTGTCAGGTGTCTGTGCCGCGACCAACGCGTCGAGCGCGTCCGGCCGGAACACGCCGCTGTCGGCGACCAGTTCCCGCCAGGCCGCCAGGGTGGGTTGGTCGGCGATCGCCGACAGGCCGTACGCGGTGAAGCCCTGTTTCGCCCGGTGCAGCACGGGCTGCGGGACGATCCCGTCGTAGGCCTGCTTGAGGCACGCCTTGCCCTCGAAGTCGACGACCTTCTGCGTGTCGGCGGTACGCAGCCCCAGGTCCACCACGGAGTTGCCGAGGAACGGGTAGCGGCCCTCGACCGAGTTGGCCATCAGCATGGTGTCCCCGTGGTCGCCGAGCAGGTGCCCGCCGAGCTGGACGTACACGTCGGCGATCGAGCGCAGCTGCATCGGGGTCAGCTCGCCCAGCTCGTGGTCGTCGAAGGGGATCAGCCGGTCCCGCCAGAACTCCTGGCCGGCCAGGGCGGCGGTGGTGCCCGGGGCGAGGCAGAGCTCCCGTCGGCGTTCGACCTTGCGCCAGTCGACCTCCCAGGCGAAGTCTGCCCGACCCCAGGCCTGCTCGTTCTCAGCGCGCGGATCGCGGGTGCGGCGACGGGCCCCGTCGAAGGCGTACGAGTCGTAGCCGAAGAACAGCTCGTCGGCGCCCTCGCCGGAGATCACCCCCTTGAGCCCGGTGAGCCGGACCTGCCGCGAGAGCATCAGGGCGGCCACGTTGTAGGTCTCCCGCTGCGGATAGCAGCAGTGCCGCACCATCTGCTCGAACTCCGCGGCGACGTGTGCGGGGCTGCACCGGATCTGGTGGTGTTCGCTGCCCACCGCGTCGGCCACCTCACGCTGGAACCGGCCCTCGTCCAACGCGGCGTCGTCGAAGAGAACCGAGAAGGTACGCGGCGGTTTCTCCTGCAGTCGGGCGGCCTCCATGACCAGCGTGGTGGAGTCGAAGCCGCCGCTGAGGTAGGCGCCGATCTCCACGTCGGCGCGCAGCCGGTCGGCCACCGCCCGCTGCACGGTGTCCCGGATCTCCTCGGCCGAGGCCGGCTGGTCGGCGACGGCGAACTCGCCGTAGCGCCAGTACCGCAGGGTCGTCGGGGCGTGCGCGCCGAAGCGGACCAGGCAGCCCGGTGGCACCGCGCGCACGCCGCGCACCAGGGTCCGGGGGGCCACCACGTTGCCCAGCGACAGGTACTGGTCGACCGCGCCGACGTCGAGCTGCCACTGCACGGGAACGCTGCTGACCAGAGGTTTCAGCTCCGAGCAGAAGTGCGTGAGGCCGTCGACGTCGGCGTAGTACAGCGGGCAGACGCCGAACCGGTCCCGGCCGAGGTAGAGCTGGTTCTCCGCCCGGTCGAAGATGGCCGTGGCGAACTGCCCGTCGATGAGCGCGAGCCCGTCCGGGCCGTAGCGGGCGAACAGCTCCGGTACGACCGCCACGTCGACCCGGTTCGCCGGACGGGGACCGCCGAGCCGGGTGCGCAGCTCCGGCTCGTTGAACACCTCGCCGTTGGTCATCGCCACGTACCGCCCGCTGCGGTCCTCGGTGGGCTGCCAGCCGTCGGCGAGCGCGGTCATGCCGAGCCGGCCGAGCTTCATGGACAGGATCGGGGTGTTGAACGAGTACGTCTCGTCCGGTCCCCGGTGGACCAGCCGCGACTGCATCGCCGCGGTGACGCCCCGGTCGAGGGTGCCGTCGGGAGCGAAGGTCCCGCACAGACCGCACATCGTCACACGCTCCGTTCCGGCAGCCGGTCGGTCAGGGCCCGCAGGTCCTCGGCGCGCAGCACGTCACGGACCCCGACGTCGACCCAGCCCAGCTCCTTGAGCCGGGTGACCAGGACGACGGCCGAGGCGGAGTCGCCGCCGACGTCGAAGAAGTTGTCGTTCGGCCCGACGTCCTCCACGCCGGTGAGGGTCCGCACCAGGCGCAGCACCTCCTGGCCGGCGTCGGTGGCCGGGGCGGTGGGTCCGCCCGCCTCGGCGGCGGCCAGCCGGCCCGCCTGCAGCGCGTCCCGGTCGACCTTGCCGTTGCGGGTGTGCGGGAAGACCTCCACCCGGGTGAAGACCGAGGGGATCTTGTACGGGTCGAGCTGGCCCTCCAGGTGCCGGCGGACCGCGCGGGCGTCGGCGTCGCCCTGGTAGTAGCAGACCAGGGCGGCCAGGTCGGCGGCGTCCGCGCCGTCGTGGGTCTCGGCCACCACCACCGCGTCGCGTACCTCGGGCAGCCGGCACACGGCGCTCTCGATCTCACCGGGATCGAGCCGGTAGCCGCGTACCTTGACCTGGCGGTCGCGTCGTTCCACGTAGTACAGCCGGCCCGCGCGGGCCTCCACGACGTCGCCGGTGTGGTAGGCGGCCGTCTCCCCGGGCGTGCCGAAGGGCTGTACGCCCCGTTCGGTGAGGTAGCCGGCGGCCACACTGTTGCCGGTGATCACCAGCTCGCCCCGGGTGGCCGTGGCGGCCGGGTCGTCGAGGTCGCGGATCTGGTAGTCGCAGTCGCCCACCAGCTCGCCCAGCGGCACCGACTCGGCGCAGTCGTCGGCGTCGAGCGGGTCGGTAAGCAGGTTGCACACCGTTGTCTCGGTCAGCCCGTACGCGTTGTGGAAGCTCGCCACCGCCGACCACCGGCGCAGCACGGCCGGCCGGCACGCGCCGCCGCCGTTGATCACGTGCTTGAGGCTCATCGCCGTGGTGGGTTCGGTAACGGTGAGCGCGAACGGGGTGGTCTTGAGGTGGGTGACGCCGAAGCGCTCCAGGGTGTTCTGCAGCACCGGTCCGGGCGCGAGGTACGCCTCGTCCAGCACCACCAGGCGCGCCCCCGCGGTCAGCGTCCAGAGGATCTCGGTGATGCAGCCGTCGAAGGTCAGCCGGGCGAACTGCAGGGTCGTGTCGCCGGGGCCGATGCCCAGCCGGTCGACGTGGTCGCGTATCACCGCCGCCAGCGGGGCGGTGCGGACCAGGACGCACTTCGGTTTCCCGGTCGAGCCCGAGGTCTGGATGGCGTAGCACAGTTCACCGGCGGCGAACGGGAGGTCCGTCGGGGCCGCGTCGGCACAGCGCCACCGGTCCGGCACCTCGGTCAGCCGTACCGGGTCGTCGCCCGCACCCGGACGCGCCAGCACCCGGACGCCGAGCAGGCGCAGCTTCTCGGAGTTCGACGCCTCGCTGTCGCGGCGGTCGACGAAGACGAACGGCCGGCCGGCGCGCATCGCCCCGACCATGGCCACGATCGCGCCGGCGCCCCGGTCGGCCTGGATGCCGACGAACTCGCCGGGCACGGTACCGGCCTCGATCCGGTGCGCGACGTCCTCGACGAGCTCACCGAACCTGCGGTAGCTGATGGTGGTGTCCACGGTGCGCAGGGCGTCGCGGTCCGGATGGTCGCGCACGGCGCGGGCGACTCCGTCGACGACGGACATCTGCAGGGTTTCCATCTCGCCTCGGCTTCCTCTCGGTTGGCGGACGCGCCGCGCGCGGGCGTCTGGAGCTGTCGTTCAGATCGACCGGACGTAACCGCCGTCGCAGGGGATCCCCACGCCGGTCAGGTACGCCGCCCGGTCACTGGCCAGGAAGGACACCAACTCCCCCACGTCCTGCGGGGTTCCGTACCGGCCCACCGGGATGGCGGCCAGCGTCGCGGTGCGTACCGCGTCGGGGTCGCTGCCGGCGCGGGCGGCGCCGGCGGCCTCGACCGACCGGAGCCGATCGGTGTCGATCTTGCCGGGGATGACGTGGTTGACCGTGATGCCGAACCGGCCCACGCTCTCGGCCAGCAGTTTCAGGTAGGACTGCACCGCGGCCCGGACCACCGAGGAGGCGGCCAGGCCGGTGATCGGCGTGGCCAGCGAGCTGGAGGTGACCGCGACCAGCCGCCCCCACCGGTTGTCCCGCATCGTCGGGAGCACCGCCTCGACCGCGCTGTGCAGCGACAGGAGCATCAGGTCGACCGCCTGCCGCAGCTGTGCGGTGGAGAGGCCCTCGACCGTGCCGGCCGCGGCGCCCGGCGAGTTGAGCAGCACGACGTCGTACGGCCCGGTCTCGGCGACCCGCTTGCCGACCTCGTCGGGTCGGGCGAAGTCGCAGGCGAACGAGGAGTGCCCGGTGCCGGGCAGGCCACCGGCCGTCTCGCCGGCCCGCGCCGGATCGGTGCCCTGCACGGTCACCGAGTGACCGTCGCGGGCCAGGCAGCGCGCCACCCCGAGACCGATCCCCCGGGTGCCGCAGAGCACCAGGGCACGTCGCCCCGCCGAGCCGTCCACCTGAGCGCTCACCGGACCGGGTGGGTGAGCGTGCCGACGTGTTCCACCACGGCCTGGACCGTGTCGCCGGGGTTGATCACGGCGGCGCCGGGCGTGCCGGTGCAGATGACCGTGCCGGGACGCAGCGTCCGTCCGGCGCTGAAGTACTCCACCAGGTAGCCCAGGTCGTACTTCATGTCCGCCGGGGTGGCCGAGGCGATCTTCTCCCCGTTGCGCACCGTGGTGATCTGCAGGGACTGCAGGAGGTCGTCGCCGAACTCGTCCAGGCCGACCAGCACCGGTCCCAGACTGCAGAAGGTGTCGAAGCCCTTGGCCCACGGGATGTAGCGGGGGTTCTCCCGGATCACGTCCTCGGCGGTCATGTCGACCACGGCGGTGACCCCGGCCACCACGGAGCGCCAGTCCTCGCGGGAGACGTTCTTGGCGGTGCGACCGACGACCAGACCCAGTTCCGCCTCGGCGGTCACCCTGGTGGACTGTCGGGGCAGCTCGATGGTGCCACCGTTGCCCACCAGGGTGCCGCTGGGCCGCAGGTACGAACCGGGACCGGAGGCGGGCTGGGAGGTGTTCAGGTCCTCGGAGTGGTGCCGGTAGTTGAGCCCGGCGCCCCAGATGTCGGCGTCGGCGTCGGCGATCGCCCCGGCCACCGCCAGGTCGACCTCGACGGTCTCCAGCCGGTCGACCTGGTCGTCGACGGCGGCGGCGATCGCGCGCAGCTGGGGTACGCCCACGATGTCGGCGATGCGGGTGACGCTCTCGTATCCGGAAATGCTCGTCAGCCGGAACCAGGCGTCGTGACGCCCCACGACGATCTCCGTCGCTCCGGACTCTCCCACTCTGGCCAGTCGCACTGTCTTCTCCCGTGTCACGTCGGCTAGGCGGCGATCTTGTCCAGCAGCACGGCCCCGTTCGGGAAGCTGCTGGACGTGGTGGTGAAGGGGCTCGGGGCGGTGGTGAAACTGTTGGCCGCGGCGTAGAAGTCGGCCTTGCGGGCGCTCTGCCTGGCGATCCGGACCGCCGCCTCCATCAGGCACGCGGGGTCGGTGTCGCACTGGGCGGCCAGCTCCGCGATCAGCGGGAAGAAACCGGAGTGGATGCCGATGACCCCACCGAGCACCTGCATGGTGCGGTCCTCGGGAATGACGTCCATGTTGGCCCGGCAGTACTCGGCCAGCCTGGCCAGTTCCCGGTAGTCGAACAGGTCGTCCTGGGAGAGTTTGATGATGCCGGCCAGCGCCTCGATGGCCGCGTTGCCCGAGCCCCGACCGACGCCGTTGAGGGTGCCGTCCACCATGGTGGCGCCGGCCTCGATGGCGACCATGGTGTTGACGTTGGCCATGCCGAGGTTGTCGTGGCCGTGGAAACCCACGACCGGGAAGCGCTGCTTGACCGCGGCGACGTACCGCTGCACGTCGGAGGGGAGCATCGCGCCGTAGGAGTCGACCACGTAGACCCCGGCCACCGCCGGGCTCACCCCGTCGAGCATGTCGACGAGCTGGTCGACCGGGGTGGCGCTGGTCTTCATCAGGTTCAGGTAGACCTGTCCGCACAGGTCGGTGGCGCGGTTGAGGTAGTCCAGGTGCTGCCCGACCCGGTCGGGCTCCAGGCCGACCCGGACGAACGACATGCCCCGGTAGGTCATCTCGGCGATGGTCTCCAGCCGGGTGAACTCGGGTTGGGCGAACATGCCCCACGGTTTGTTCGTCAGGGTCGAGTTGGCAAGTTCGCACCAGCGGTGGTGGTTGATGCTGCCGGCCTTGGCCCCGGCCCGCTCCGCCTCCAGCCCGATCCCGTGGCCGATCTCGACCCGCGGTATTCGGCTCTCGTTCAGATTGGCGAGAAGATGGGACACGAAGCCCTCGTCGAAATTGAAGTCGACGGCGTACGAACCTTCGCGCAGTGTGCAGTCGAGCAGCTCGACGCCCGACTTGTCTGCGAGCAGACCACTTGCCAACAACATTCCGTGCACCCCTCGATCGAAACGTCGCCCGCCACACCGCGGGCCCGTTTGACGTACTGACTGATGATTGGATCGGCACAGCAGCAATGACGTATGCCAATCTGCCACTTTGCCCGATTTACGTTTTCGCGGACCGACCTCCTCTTTGGGGCGACTTCTTTCGGGCAGGATTCAGCTGCGCCTCGACAGCGCCTCGGCAAAGCTCGAAAGTTTCGTCCCCGCCTTTGGTTCGGTCAATCTCTATTGCTGTAAGCGAGATTATGGCCCGCCGTCGATGCCCGCAAGACTCCGCTCCCCGTGGGAATGGCGCGTTCTGCACAACCGTCCTCCAGACTTCTGGTTTAGCCCGACGAGACAGCGTGTGACGTGCGCGAATGTGACCGACCGCCGGACGCCGAACGGTGCACTCGACTGTGGACGAAGCCCCGACCGAGAACTGCGACCGTTTCCGCAGAATGTCGATAGCTGACCGTTTACCGCCCGGAAATCTGGGTACCGGGCCCGGTTCTGTCGATGACCACGCGGGTGGACGGCGCCGCCACCACTGGCGTGACCCCGCCCACGTCCAGGCGAAATCCCAGGTCAGCGTCGAACCAACCGCCGTCGGCAGCCGTTTGACCGGCGACTGTCCGGGGGTAGTGCCGAGCACCGAACCGGCCCGCCCGGTGATCGACACCGGGTGGTACCGGTCGGAGCGGAAAGAGGACCGAACAGATGCGCCACTGGTGGAGGTCGGCCGGCCGACGGTTGCGGCAGGACTGGATGCGGGTGGTCGAGGCGGCGGTGGCCGCCACCATCGCCTGGTTCGTCGCCGCCCGACTGATCGGGCACCCGGACCCGTTCTTCGCCCCGACGGCCGCGCTGGTCGTCCTGGGCGAGGCGCGGGGCAAGCGGATCCGGCAGAGCGTCGAGATCATCCTCGGGGTGGCGGCCGGGGTGCTGGTGGCCGAACTGGCCGTGCAGGCGCTCGGCTCGGGCCCGGTTGCCGTCTTCACCGTGCTTGCCCTGAC
The DNA here is from genome assembly GCF_049179195.1 of Micromonospora sp. WMMA1923. Lineage (NCBI taxonomy): Bacteria > Bacillati > Actinomycetota > Actinomycetes > Micromonosporales > Micromonosporaceae > Micromonospora > Micromonospora sp. WMMA1923. The sequence goes on along the minus strand of NZ_JBMHLZ010000001.1, from coordinate 2,448,897 downwards.
CATCGGTCTGATGACCGCCATCGGGGCGAGCAGCACCCTGGTCGTGCAGGCCGCGGTCTCGGCCCTCTACCTGGTCGCGGTGGCCGCGCCGGCGGGCAACCTCGTGCCGTTCCGGTTCGTCGACGCGATGGTCGGCGGTGCGGTGGCGCTGGCCGTGGCCCAGTTGCTGGCCGTCCGCAGCCCCCTGGACGAGCTGGTCACGCAGGTACGGCAGTCCTTCGCCGACCTGCACGAGGTGCTGCACGAGATCAACGGATCCCTGCAGCGGTGCGACGAACCGGCCGCCCAGGCGGCGCTGGAGCGGGCCCGGGAGGTGGACGGCTGCGTGGAGCGGCTACAGACCGCCGTGTCGGCCGCGGCCGAGTCGCTGCGGCTGGGGCTGCGGCACCGCCGCCGGATCGACCAGGTACGCCAGGTGCAGGCCTCGGCCCGGCAGCTCGACTACGCGGCCCGCAACATCCGGGTGCTGGCCCGCGCCGGGGCGACCCTGGCCCGGCAGCACACCGCCACCCCACCGGAGCTGGGCGACGCGATCCGGGCACTCGCCGAGGCCGTCCACGCCGCGGGCGAGGCACTCGCCACCGACCTGGCCGGCCGCGCCGACGCCGACCGGCACGCCGAACAGGCCGACACGGCGGCCCTGCGGGCGGTACGGCTGGCCGCCGGGCTGCTCGACTCGGACCAACCGCTGCCGGTGACCATGATCGTCGGCCAGATCCGGGCCACCGCCATCGACCTGATGCGCGGGGTGGGTCAGGACGCCGGCGGGGTGCTGGACCGGGTGGACGAGGCGCTGGGCCTGACCGGCGTCGACCGGCCGGGCGGCCAGGAAGCAGGGCCGGGCGGTCAGGAACCGTCGAAGCGGTCGGTCAACGCGTAGCGCAGCAGCACCACGTCGCCGAGTTGACGGACCTCGGCCAGCCGGGCCCGGCTGCCGGAGTGCCAGGGGAAACTGCCGTCACCGACGAACCGGGGCGCCCGGCGGTCACCGACGAAGAAGGGCGCGACCACCAGGTGCAGCTCGTCGGCGAGGCCGGCGGTGAGGAACTGCGCGTGCATCGACGAGCCGCCCTCCACCATCAGCCGACGCACCCCCCGGGCGGCCAGGTCACGCAGGGTCCGCCCCAGGTCCACCGGGTCACCCATCTCCACCACGCTGGCCAGGTGGCCGAGGCGTTCCTGGGCCTTGGCCACCGCCGACGACGCGCAGTAGACGATCCGGTCGGTCTCGCCGGTGGTGAAGAACCGCGCCTGCGGGTCCAGGTCACCCCGGCCGGTCACGGTGACCCGTACCGGTGAGGCCGGTCGCCCGGCGGCGACCCGCGCGCGACGCCGCCGGGCCGAGCGCACCAGCAGCCGCGGATCGTCCCGGCGGACCGTCTGCGCGCCTACCAGGATCGCGTCACAACTGGCCCGGACCGCGTCGATGCGGTCCAGGTCCTCGTCGTTGGAGAGCATCAACCGCTCCTCGGTGGCGTCGTCGATGTACCCGTCGATCGAGGCCGCACAGCTGAGCAGTACGTACGGTCGCTCACCCACCGACTCGGCTCCCCCGCCCGGCACCGCTGATCCCGGACCCGGCCGCCGCGCCGTTCAACCCACGAAGGGCAGGTCGGCGGTACGGGCCCGGCTGGCCTTGGCGGCCAGGTACTCCGCGTTGGCCGGGGAGAGGAACACCCCGGTCGGCACCACCTGGCTGACCGTGATGCCGAGCTTGTCGAGCTGCTCGGCCTTGTCCGGGTTGTTGCTCAGCAGGTCGATCCGGGACACCCCGAGGGTGGCCAGCATCTGGGCGGCGACGGTGTAGTCCCGCTCGTCCTCGCCCCGGCCCAGCGCCACGTTGGCCTGGTAGGTGTCCAGTCCGGCGTCCTGCAACGCGTAGGCGTCGAGCTTGGCGTACAGGCCGATGCCCCGGCCCTCCTGCCGCAGGTAGAGCAGGAAACCGCCGACCTCGGCGATGCGTTCGACCGCCTCCCGCAGCTGCGGGCCGCAGTCGCACCGCTGGCTGCCGAACACGTCACCGGTCAGGCACTCGCTGTGCGGACGTACCAGTGTCGGTGGCCCGTCCGCGGCCGCCTGACGTTCGACGGCGCCGGCCCAGTCACCGAGACCGAGCGCGAGGTGCTCCCGACCGTCCACCAGCGCCTCGAAGGTGAAGACGCGGGCGGTGGTGGCGTACCCGTCGGGGAAGCAGAGCGGCACGGTGACCTGGGTACGGACCGTTGCGACAGGCATTTCGTACATGGGGCTCCTTGTCAGACGCTGCCGGCCACGCCGACACCTTTCGTACCGGTGTACGGATACTCAACCATCCGTCACGGGTTCTCGCAGGACAGGCCGCCGGAACCGCCAGGCCAGCAGCACGGCGGCACCGGGCAGGCTGGACACCAGCACCAGCGCCCCGTACACCATCGCGGTGGCCACGCCCTCGGCGGCGCTCAGGCCGGCGGCGGCGAACGCCCACGCGGCCACCCCCTCGCGGGGGCCGAACCCGGCGACGTTCAGCGGCAGGCCCATGGCGAGCAGGGCCAGCAGGATCAGCGGCACCAGCCGGGACAGTGGCGCCTCGGCACCCACGGTCCGGGCCGCGACCAGGAAGGTGGCCAGGTGGCCGGCGACGGCCAGCACCGAGGCCACCAGCACCCCGGGCCAGGTCCGCCCGGCCAGCAGCCCACCGCGTACGTCGGCGACCGAGGCCCGCACCGCCCGGGCCCACCGCGACGGCCCGGAGCGGGGCAGCAACCGGGCCAGCAGGACCAGGCCGAGCAGGACCAGTGCCGACACCACCAGTGCCGCCGGCAGGAACCGGCGCACCGGTGACGGCAGGGTGCCGAGCACCAGCACCGCGACCGCGACCAGGACGACCTGCCCGGCGACGCGTTCCCACACCACGGCCCGCACGCCCCGGCCGAGGTCGCCGACGTCGCGGCCGTGGCGTACCGCGCGGTGCACGTCGCCGAGCACCCCGCCGGGCAGCGTGGCGTTGAGGAAGACGGCACGGTAGCAGTGCGCCACCGCGGTGCCCAGCGGCAGCCGGACGCCCAGGCCGCCGGCGACCAGGCTCCACCGCCAGGCGCAGCACAGCGTGGTCAGCGCGCCGAGGCCGAGCGCCGCGGCGAGGACCGGCGCGTCGATCAGGCGCAGCCCGGCCAGGACCGGGCCGCTGCCGACCTGCCAGACCAGCAGGCCGAGCAGGGCCAGGCCGCCGACGGTACGCAGCCACGCGCCACGGGAGGAGGTCCGCGACCGCTCACCGCCCGCCACCCGAACCTCCCGAAGATCATGAACCTCACCCGCAGGTACGCGGGCCGGGGCCGAAGGGTTCACCCGCCGGCCGGCCCGGACGGGGAGCCCACCGCGGCGCCGGCGAGCAGGTCGGCGTGCTCGACCACCACCCGCAGCCGCCCGTCGGCGGCCTCGGCCCGGCGCCGACGCGTGTACCCGTCGGCCGCCGCGGCCAACTCCGGCCGCTGCTCGACGGCGGCGGTCAGCCACTCGGTGAGCCACCGCACCGCCAGCGCCGCCTGGTCCGCGCCGAGCAGCCAGTCGCTGGAGCGGACCTGGACGTCGACCCCGTGCCGGGTGAAGGCCGCCACGCAGGCCTCCACCGCGTCCGGCCCGAGCAGGCGCCGGCCATCCACGGTACGCCGCTGGTGGGCGTTGAACGCGGCGTTGAACTCGTCGTCGAGCGGATCAGCCGGCTCGATGCGCACCCGGCCGACGACCGAGACCATGAACAGTGCCGGAACGCCGGCGCCGGCGCAGGCCGCGACGATCCGCTCCAGTTCCTCGGCGGTGAGCATGTCCAGCAGCGCGGAGGCGGTGACCAGGTCGGCGGCGGCCAGGTCGGCGGCGGTGAGCCGGGAGATGTCGCGCCGACAGGGCTCGGCGGTGACCGGTGCGCCGTCGGCGGCCGTGGTCACCATGCCGGCGGCGGCCCGGGCCAGCAGGTCGTCGTCGCGGTCGTAGAGCACCCAGTGCTGCGGGCCGGCCAGCCGGGGGGCCAGCCACCGCCCCATCGAGCCGGTGCCGGTGCCCAGGTCGTGGACCGACCGGATGGCCCCGCCGGCCGGCGGGGTGCGCAGCGGCTCGACGAGGTCGGCCGCGCGGGCGGCCGCGTCGGCGGCCTCCCGCAGCCCCAACCAGTCCGCGAAGGTGAGGTGCTCGGTCATGTCGCCTCTTCCAGAACCTGTGCGATGACGGCCGACGGGTGCGACCAGTCGGTGAGGGTGTCGCGGCGGCGGTGGGCGGCCTGCCGCAACCGGGTCCGTAGCGTGTCGTCGTCGAGCCAGCGGCGCAGCGCCTCGGCCAGCGCCGCCGGCTGCCCGGCTGGCACCAGCAGGCCCGGCCGCTGCCCGTCGGCGGTCTCCCCCAGCGCCTCGGGTACCCCGCCGACGGAGCTGGCCAGCACCGGCAGGCCCCGGGCCAGCGCCTCGGTGACCACCATCCCGTACGTCTCGGCGTGCGAGGGCAGCACCAGCAGGTCGGCGGCGGCGTACGCGGCGGCGAGCCCACCTGCGGTACGCGGGCCGACCAGGTGTATCCGGGCGTCGAGCCGGTGGGCCCGGATCAGCGCGCGGACCCGGTCGACGAAGCCCGCATCGACGGTCAGCGACCCGACCAGGGTGCAGCTCCACCCGTCGTCGTCGAGCGCGGCGAGGGCCTCGACCAGCACGTCCTGCCCCTTGTGCGGGGCCAGGGCGGCGACACAGAGCAGCGCCGAGCCGGTGTCGCTGCCGGTGGCCGGCGGCGCGGGGTCCACCCCGGGGCGGGCGACCCGGACCCGGTCGGCCGGCAGCGCGTACCGGTCGAGCAGTTCGCGTCGGGTCCACCCGCTGGTGGTGACCACCGCCGCCGCCGTGGCCAGGGCGCGGGCCTCGGCGTCGTCGTGCAACGGCATGTGCACCAGCACGACCAGGCGCAGCCGGTCGGCGTGCGCGGCGAGGACCGCCGGCACCGTCGAGGCGACCAGCCCGTCCAGCAGCACCACGCCGCCCACCGGCAGCCCGGCGAGCACCCGGTCCAGGGCGCTGCGGGCCGGCTCGTCGGGGTGCGGCCAACCGCCCGCCAGGGCGTGTTCCCGTACCGTCCAGCCGGCGGCGGTGAGCCCGGACAGGACCCGCCGGTCGTAGTGGTTGCCGCCGCTGGGGGTCCCCGGGTCGTCGATGTCGCCCGGCAGCACCACGTACACCACGCGGGGCCCGACGGGACCTCGACCGGCGTCGGGCTCCGTGCCGCGCACGGGTCAGAGGGTCCGCTCGTAGCTGCACCAGGCCACGTGCGACTCGTGCAGGGTGACGGTGATGCCGGCCAGGTCGCGGGCCGACTCGCCGAGGGCACCGGCGTGCGCCCGGTCGGCGAGGCGGTCGGCGATGGTGCGGGCGAGGACCTCGGTGGTGGTGTTCTGCCCGGCGAAGTCGGGCTCGTCGTCGAGGTTGCGGTAGTTGAGCTGCGCCAGGACGGCCTTCAGCTCGTCGGTGACCAGGCCGATGTCGGCCACGATGCCGTTGTCGTCGAGCTCGGCCCGGCGCAGCGTGGCGTCCACCACGAACGTCGCGCCGTGCAGCTTCTGGGCCGGGCCGAACACCTCGCCCTGGAAACTGTGGGCGATCATGATGTGGTCCCGAACGGTGACGCTGAACATGGTCTCACTCTCCGTCGTAGCTGATCAGGTGGCACAACGCGGGCAGCCGCCCGGCGGACAGGTCGGCGAGCACCTCGGGCAGGTCCGCGAAGGCGGACGTGCCGGTGATCAGGGCGTCGAACGCCGGGTCGGCGAGCAGGTCGAGGGCGACGGCGAGCCGGTCGGCGTAGCGGCGGCTGGCACGGCGGGCCGGCGCGACCATGCCGACCTGGCTGCTGCGCACGGTCAGCCGGCCGGAGTGGAAGGCCCCGCCCAGGTGCAGGGTCACCGGGCGGTCGCCGTACCAGCTCAGCTCCAGCACGGTGCCCTCCGGGGCGAGCAGCTCCAGGCCGCGTTGCAGCCCGTCGGCGCTGGCGCTGGCGTGTACCACCAGGTCCCGGCCGGTCGCGGCGTCGGCCGGGTGGGCGAAGTCCACCCCGAGCGCGGCGGCGACGTCCGCCCGGCCCGCGTCGGTGTCGACCAGCTGCACCCGGACGCCGGGGAAGCGGGCGAGCAGGGCAGCCACGCCACAGCCGACCATGCCGGCGCCGATCACGGTGACCCGGTCACCGACCAGCGGTGGGGCGTCCCACAGCGCGTTGACGGCGGTCTCCACGGTGCCGGCCAGCACCGCCCGCGCCGCCGGCACCCCGTCGGGTACGCACACCACCGCGTCGGCGGGCACCACGTACGCGCTCTGGTGCGGGTACAGGCAGAAGACGGTACGGCCGAGCAGGTCGGCGCGGCCGGCCTCGACGACGCCGACGTTGAGGTAGCCGTACTTCACCGGGGCCGGGAAGTCGCCCTCCTGGAACGGGGCGCGCATGGTGGCGTGCTGGTCGGCCGGCACCCGGCCGGTGAAGACAAGCGTCTCGGTGCCCCGGCTGACCCCGGTGTGCAGGGTGCGGACCAGCACCTCGTCGGGGCCGGGCGTCGGCAGCGACACCGGCCGGATCTCACCCTCGCCGGGCGCGCGCAACCAGAAGGCCCGAGCCTCACGTGTCACCGGTGTCTCCTCGTCTGCCGCTGGCGGAGCCGTCCCGCTCCCGGTCGGCGGAGTTTTCGATCATAGTCACGTGGCACGGGCGCCACCGGTTCGAACACTGTCCGTGGCCACCGTCACCATCCGGCTCGTCGCGCGTACCCCGCGTCCGCCCCGGTGGTAGGCCCACGGCGGGGAAGATCGTCGCTGTCGGCTATCCCACCGGCGCGGCGGTGGAACCGGAGGGCCCCGGCGAGCGACTATCGGTTCATGGGGTGTGAGCAGTGGCGGGAGATCCTGTCGGCACAGTTGGACGGTGAGGAGACGCCGGCCGAACGGGTCGCCGCCCAGGGGCATCTGGACGGCTGCGCGGCCTGCCGGGGCTGGTGGGAGGCGGCGGCGGGGGTCACCAGGCGGGCGCGTACCCGGGTGGTGCCGGTGGTTCCCGACCTGACCGACGCGATCCTGGCGGCGGCGCCGCCGACGGTGCGGCCCCGCCGCCGGCTGCCGGCCTGGCTGCCGGTGCCCGGCGCGGCGGCCGGCCGGTGGGCGTCGGGTCTGGCCTGGGACCGCTGGCGGCCCCGGGTGGTGACGCTGCTGCGGGCCGCCCTCGGCCTGCTCGGCGCGGTGCAGCTGGTGCTCGGTCTGGTGCAGGTCGCGCGGGGCGGAACCGACCACGTGCACGCCACCGGCCAGCACCTGTGGCACGAGGCCGCCGCCTGGAACGTCGCCGTCGGGGCGGGTTTCGTCTTCGTCGCCCTGCGCCGGACCCCGCCGGCCGGGCTGCTGCCGATGCTCAGCGCGTTCGTCGCCACCCTGCTGCTGCTGTCGGTGAACGACCTGGTCACCTCCCAGGTCGCCGTGCAGCGGCTGGCCAGTCACGGGTTTCTGGTCGGGGGGTACCTGATCACCGTGTTGCTGTCGCGTCCGGGGCTGCGTCCGAACGGGCCGCCGCCGCAGCAGCGTCGACCGTCGGGATCACGCTGGCGGCTCCAGCTCGACGACGCCCCACCACCGCCGGCACCGCTGCGGCTGGTCCCGCCGTACTCCGCCCAGGCCAGCGAGCGCCGCGCCGCGTAACGCGGCCGGGGTGACGGGCCGGGTGGTGGCACCCCGCCCGGGCCGCCGGGTGGCACCGCGGACCGGGCGGCGGGTGGGTCAGGCGGTGCCGCGCCGGGACAGCGGCACCGGCCGGGCCACCGGGGGTGCCATCGCGGCGACCAGGTCCTCCCGGGCCCGGGCCACCCGGGACCGGATGGTGCCCACCGGGCAGCCGCACACCCGGGCCGCCTCGGCGTAGGACAGGCCGAGGATCTGGGTGGCGACGAACGCCTCCCGCCGGTCCGGGGAGAGCCCGTCGACGATGCTGCGCAACGTCACCTCGTCGTCGTGGCCGGAGGCCGCCGGGGCGCCGGTCTCGTCGGCGAAGCGGTGCCAGTCCGCCACACCGGTGGTCCGGGGACGGGTCACGGCGGCCCGGACGTGGTCGACGGCCACCCGCCGGGCGATGGCGAACAACCAGGTCCGCGCGGACGATCGGCCGGCGAAGCCGGGCAGGCTCCGCCAGGCCCGCAGGTACGTCTCCTGCACCAGGTCGTCGACCTCGCGTACCTCGGACAGGTGGGTCAGGAACCGGCGTACGTCGTGCTGGGTGGCCCGGACCAGGGCCGCCGCGGCGGCGTGATCACCCCGCCCCGCGGCCAGGGCATACCCGGTGATTTCGTCAGCCGACTCTGGACCGGTCACTGTGCCACCTCTCCGTCGACCGTTGCCACCGACCATTGGTCGCTGCCGGCCCCGGTGGGGTTCCCGCCGATCTGCTTGTTCTCGGTCGTCACCGTCGGTTACCGTCGCCGCCCGGAGGTCGCCCCGCGGCAGCCGGGCCGGTGGGCGGGACGGGAGAGCTGATGCGGGAGCTGATCGCGGTCGTCGGTCGACTGCTCGGCGGAGGTGGCACACGGGTTCTCACCCCGCTGGGCGCGGGTACCGACCACCTCGCGTACGACGTCGACGGCGAGTTCGTGCTCCGGGTCCGCCGCGACCGGCAAGCGGCGGACGGGCCGGCCGGGGACGGGCCGGCAGTGAACGGGCCGGCGGCGATCCGGCGGGAGATCCGGGTCCTCGACGCCGTCGCCCGGGTGTCGCCGATCCCGGTGCCGGAGGTCGTGGCCGCCGCACCCGACGACGGCCTGCTGGTGGTGCGCCGGTTGGCCGGCACGTCCCTGCTGGACCAGCCGTGCCCGACCCCCGGTCGGCTGGTCGGTCAACTCGCCGACTTCCTGCACGCCGTGCACTCCCTCGATGCCGGCCTCGGCGAACCGGACGAGCAGCCGCTGGCCGCCTACCTCGCCGAGGCCGTCGCGGCGCTGCCGCGGATCACCCCGGTGCTCTCGGCGGACCAGCACCGCCTGGTGGTGGACTTCCTGAGCCGTACTCCCCCGCCGGAGCCACCGGCGACCGTGTTCTGCCACGCCGACCTGGGCGCCGAGCACCTGCTGGCCGGGGCGGACCGGACCCGGCTGACCGGGGTGCTCGACTGGTCCGACGCCGCCCGCACCGACCCGGCGAGGGACCTCGGTCGCCTCTACCGGGACCTCGGCCCGTCCCCCGCCGCACGGACCGGCGCGCGCCTGACCGGCACCGGAGCCGGCGACCTGGTGGCGCGGGCCGCCTTCCACGCCCGCTGCGCGCTGATCGAGGATCTGGACTTCGGGCTGACCGAGGGCGACCACCGGTACGTCGCGGCCGCCCTCGCCCGACTGCACCGGACCTTCACCGGTGCGCCACCGGAGCACGGGTGAGCCGCAGCCCTTTGGCGACCGGCGGCGGTAGCCGACGGGGTCAACTGTTGTACGGCAGGGTGGGGAACCACCCGAAGCCGAACCGGGCCGGCAGGCGCAGGTCCCAGTAGACCACCGTGAACACCCCGAGCGCGATCAGCAGGGTCCCGCTGATCACCGCGGTCCGGGTGGGCGAGCCGGCCAGCCACCGCAGCAGCCGCCCCCGACTGCCCACGATGAGCAGGGCGAACAGCGCCGCGACGAACACGATGTTGCCCACCGACTGCAACACGAACGCGGCGGCACCGTACAACGGGTTGCCGGTCTCGACCGCCCACTCGAACAGCTTGCGGAACAGCGGGAAGGGGCGGCCGATCAGGAACCCGCCGATCAACGCGCCGAGGGTGACCACCCGGGCCATCGGTCGGCGGGCGAACGGGTCGGGCAGCACACCCAGCACGGCCAGCCCCAGGTAGGTGAAGGCCAGGCCGACGAGGCCGAAGACCACGGCGGACTGGATGAGCCGGACCGGCATACCGCCGGCGGTGGCGCTGGACAGCTGGGGCAACCGGTCGCCGAGCAGCACCCCGACGAAGCCGTACGCCGCCGAGACGACCACCGCGCCCACCACCAGCCACCCCAGCGGCCGCAGCAGCACCCGCAGGCCGGTACGGGTCGGCACCGCCCCGCTCGGTTCCCCGCCGGGACGGGTACCGGCGTGGCTCATCGGCCCGATCGAGGCGGCCATCGCGATGTTGCAGGCGGTGAAGGTGCCGGCCAGTCCGGAGACGAACGCGAAGAACATTCCGGCGAACGTGCCGCCGATGGCGGTGGCCTTGGCGTCGTGACCCAGCAGGGCGTTGGCCACGGTGTCGCCGATGACGTGGTCCACGAACTCGAAGGACCAGAGGACGGCCAGCGCGAACCCGGCCGCCACGCTCACGCCGATCAGCCGGCCCCGGTGGGCCGGACGGGGCTCCCCGACGGCCCCGGTCACCCGGTCACGGTCCATGACGGACATGGATTCTCCTCTCGGTTGGTACCTCTGGTGTCCGACCTCGCTTCATCGGCCACCGATGTCAGCGCTGGGCGGGTGACATCAACGCCCATCATCGGTGCCGACGTCCGGCGGTGGCATCTTCGTCGTTGCTCTGCCGGGTCCGGCCCGGCCACCGGGCACCAGCACGGCGGGGTGAGACGATCAGTACCCAGGGTGGTCGAACGCCCATCGGGGGACCGAAGGAGCATGATCAGGCATGGATCGCGACATTCTCTCGTTCTACGCCCGCCCCACGGCGACGGTTCCGGCCGGCCGACACGCGCAGAGCTTCGTCGGCCTGCCCGACGACGTCGGCGGGCTGGTCCGGATCGTCCAGCACCTGGTGGTCTACGACGTGGCCGCTGCCGACCTCTACGGCTTCGACGTGCCCCCGCACCGCGCCGACGAGATCCACCTGCGCAGCACCGAGGAGAAGCTCGACGCCGTACTGGCCCTGGACGACCGGCCGCTGGCCGTGGCGCGTCCGGTGCCGCAGCGCCTGGTCGGGCGGTGCCACCACTACGTACTGCTGCTGGTGTCGCTGCTGCGCTCCCGGGGCGTCCCGGCGCGCGCCCGGTGCGGCTTCGGGGCGTACTTCAACCCGCCGCACTTCGAGGACCACTGGGTCTGCGAGTACTGGAACGCGGCCGAGGAACGGTGGGCCCTGGCCGATCCGCAGCTCGACGAGGTGTGGCGGGCGACGCTCGGTGTCGACCACGACATCCTGGACATGCCCCGGGACCAGTTCCTGGTCGCCGGCGACGCCTGGATCCAGTGCCGCAGGCAGGAGCAGGACCCCGACCGGTTCGGCGTGGGGTTCGTCGACCTGCACGGGCTCTGGTACGTCGCCGGCAACGTGGTCCGTGATCTGGCCGCGCTGAACAGGGTGGAGCTGCTGCCGTGGGACGCCTGGGGCGCCCAGCCGCAGCCCGACCAGTGGCTCGACGACGACCAGCTGGCCTTCTTCGACCGGCTCGCCGCGCTCGGCCGCGACCCGGACAGCTCCTTCGCCGAGCTGCGTGAGCTCTTCGACACCGACGACCGGGTACGCGTACCCGGGCAGGTCTTCAACTCGCTGCGGGAGCGCCCCGAGCCGCTGCGGTACTGACCGCAGCGGGATCGGCCCGAAAACGGGCTACCCATAAAACCTATCGGGTTAGTAGAGTACGCTTCCGCGCCGACATCTGTCGATGCGATCGACTCGGCACGGCCGACCCGAGGAGCACGTCCATGCATACCGTCGCCACCCGCCGCCCCGCCCGCCGAGACCGCCTGGTCACGGCCCTGCTCACCATCGTGGCGCTGGCCGCGACCGTCGGCCTCACCGGTTGCGGTGACGCCGACGCCGGTGGTGCTGGTGACCGGCCACTGCGGATCGGCTACCAGCGGTTCGGCGGTCTGAGCCTGGTCAAGGCGCGAAACGCCGCCCCGGAGGCGCAGTGGTCGTTGTTCGAGAGTGGTCCGGCGTTGACCGAGGCACTCAAGGCCGGTTCGATCGACCTCGGGCAGACCGGCGAGGCGCCACCGGTCTTCGCCGCCGCCGCGAAGATCCCCTTCTCGATCGTCGGCAGCTCCGCGCCGGTGCCCCGGGGCGAGGCGGTGCTGGTCAGGGCCGACAGCCCGTACCGCAGCTTCGCCGACCTCAAAGGACGCACGGTCGCCCTGAACAAGGGCTCCAATGTGCACTGGCTGCTGGTGAAGCTGTTGGCGGCCCACGGGATGACCCTGACCGACATCGAGGTGCGGTACCTCAAGCCGGCCGAGGGGCGGCCGGCGTTCGACAACGGGCAGGTCGACGCCTGGATCATCTGGGACCCGTACTTCGCCCTGGCCGAGCGCCCCGAGGTGCGGGTACTCGCCGACGCCACCGGTCTGGCCAGCAACCGCGAGTACCTGCTCGCCGCGCCCGGGGTGCTCAAGGACCGGGCGGAGGCCCTGCGCGCCTTCCTGGCCACCTACCGCGAGGTCACCGACTGGGGCATCGCCCACCCCGACGAGCGCGCCCGGGTCCTCGCGCCGGAGCTGAAGATCCCCGAGGAGACCGCCCACCGGGCCCTGGCGCGCAGCGCCCAGCCGCTGGCTCCGCTCACCCCCGCGATCGGCGACGAACTACAGGCCATCGCGGACGGTTTCGTCGCCCTGGACCTCATCCCCGGCCCGGTCGACCTGCGGTCCCGCCTCGACGACCGGTACGCCGAGGTGCTCGGGTGAGCGGCACGACGCTGGCCCGGTCGCCCCTGCCGACCCCCGCCGCCGTGGCAGCCCCGGCGGCCCGACCGACCCGGTCGGGGCGGCGGTGGCGGCGAGCCGTCAGTCCGGCGCTGCTGCTCGCCGGCTGGGAGCTGGCCGCCCGCTCCGGTCTGCTGCCGGCGGAGAAGCTGCCGGCGGCGAGCACCGTGCTCCACACCGGATGGCGGCTGGCCCGCGACGGCACCCTGGCCGGCCACCTGTTCGACTCGCTCGCCCGGGCCGGTCTCGGCCTGCTGATCGGCGGCGGACTCGCCCTGCTCCTGGGCGGCCTGGCCGGCCTGCTGCGACTCGGTGACGACCTGGTCGACCCACCCGTGCAGATGGCCCGGATGCTGCCCCACCTCGGGCTCGTCCCACTGCTGATCATCTGGGTCGGGATCGGCGAGCCCCTGAAGATCACCCTGGTCGCGCTGGGCGCGTTCTTCCCGATCTACTTCAACACCTACGCGGGCATCCGGGACATCGACGAACGACTGGTCGAGGCGGCCCGCACCTGCGGGCTGGGGCAACTCGCCCGGTTGCGGCACGTCATCCTGCCCGGCGCGCTGCCGGCACTCTTCCTCGGCCTGCGACTGGCCATCGGGGCCGCCTGGCTCAGCCTGGTCGTCGGTGAACAGGTGAACGCCCAGAGCGGCATCGGCTTCCTGATGATGGAGGCCCGTGAGTTCAGCCAGACCGACGTGGTGGTGCTCGGGCTGCTCGTCTACGCGTTGCTCGGGCTGGCGTCCGACCTGGCCCTTCGGGTGGTCGAGAGGAGGACGCTCTCGTGGCGACGCGGACTACGGGCGAGCTGAGCAGGTCCGCGCCGGTGCTGACCGCCCACCGGGTACGCCGGGCGTTCGGGCCGACCGTGGTGCTGGCCGGCGTCGAGCTGCGGATCGCCCCCGGCGAGGTGGTCGCGCTGCTGGGCGGCAGCGGCTCGGGCAAGAGCACCCTGCTGCGGGTGCTCGCCGGGCTGGACCGGGAGGCCACCGGTGAGACCACCGTACACGGTACGGCCGCCGTGGTGTTCCAGGAACACCGGCTGCTGCCCTGGAAGCGGGTGGCCGCCAACGTCGCACTCGGGCTGACCGGTCCGGACGTCCTCGGCCGGGTCGACCGGGCGTTGGCCGAGGTCGGGCTCGCCGACCGGCACCGGGCCTGGCCCGCCGAACTCTCCGGCGGGCAGGCCCAGCGGGTGGCCGTGGCCCGTGCGCTGGTCCGTGAGCCCGACCTGCTCCTGCTCGACGAGCCGTTCGGCGCCCTCGACGCGCTCACCCGGCTGCGGATGCAGGCGCTGCTGCGTCGGCTGCGTGCCGAGCACGGCTTCGCCGCGCTGCTGGTCACGCACGACGTGGAGGAGGCGCTGTTGCTGGCCGACCGGGTGCTGCTGCTCGACGGCGGGGTGATCGCCGAGGAGGTGACCGTCGCGCTCGGTACCACCCGCACCCCCGATGCCGAGGCCTTCGGCGTACTACGTCGCCATCTGCTCGACCGCCTGGGCGTACCCGCGTCCTGACCCGACCGGAGGACCGATGACCCGCTGGACCCCCGACCCGACCTTCTACCCCTCCCCCCGGCTGGCGGCGACCGCACCTGCCGAGAAGCTCGCCTACGTGGCGGCCTTCGACCGCAGCGCGCAGCGCCCCGACGCGATCGTGGTGCTCGACACCGACCCCGACTCCCCCGACTACGGGCGGGTGGTCGGCTGGACCGACCTGCCGTACACCGGCGACGAGGTCCACCACTTCGGCTGGAACGCGTGCAGCAGTGCGCTCTGCCCGACCGCCCCGCACCCGCACGTGGAGCGGCGTTACCTGATCGTGCCCGGCCTACGGTCGTCCCGGATCCATGTCGTCGACACCCGGCCCGACCCGCGTACGCCGACGGTGGTCAAGGTGATCGACGCGCGGGAGCTGGCCGAGCGGGCCGGTTACTCCCGGCCGCACACCGTGCACTGTGGCCCGGACGGCATCTACGTCTCCGCGCTGGGCGGCGCCGACGGTGCCGAGGGCCCCGGCGGCATCGCGGTGCTCGACCACACCAGCTTCGACGTACGCGGGGCGTGGGAGTCCGACCGGGGGCCGCAGGAGTTCGCGTACGACTTCTGGTGGCACCTCAACCACGACGTGCTGGTGACCAGCGAATGGGGCACCCCGTCGATGATCGAGGATGGGATCGTCGGTGAGCTGCTGCTGGGCCGCCGCTACGGGCACGCGATCCACGTCTGGGATCTGGCCAGCCGCCGGCACGTGCAGCGGCTGGACCTCGGTGACGCGTACCAGATGCCGTTGGAGCTGCGTCCGGCGCACGACCCGACGCGCACGTACGGGTTCGTCGGGGTGGTGATCAACGTCGAGGACCTGTCCGCCTCGGTCTGGCTCTGGCACCGCGACGGTGCCGGCTGGGCGGTCACCAAGGTCATCGACATACCCGCCGAGCCGGCCGACCCCGCCGACCTGCCCGACCTGCTCGCGCCGTTCGGTGCGGTGCCGCCGCTGGTCACCGACATCGACCTGTCGGTGGACGACCGGTTCCTCTACGTCTCCTGCTGGGGCACGGGTGAGCTGCGCCAGTACGACGTCAGCGACCCGTTCCACCCGGTGCTGACCGGTTCGGTGCGCCTCGGCGGCATCGTCCGGCGTACCCCTCATCCGGGTGCGCCGGACGAGCCTCTCGCGGGCGGCCCGCAGATGGTCGAGGTGAGCCGCGACGGTCGCCGGGTGTACGTCTCCAACTCGCTCTACGGCTCCTGGGACGACCAGTTCTACCCGGACGGGGTCGGCGCGTGGCTGGCCAGACTCGACGTCGACACCGACGCCGGTGGCCTGCGGCCGGACCTGCGGTTCTTTCCGCGCGGGGCGGACTTCCGGGGGCTGCGCGTGCACCAGACCCGGTTGCAGGGCGGGGACGCCTCCTCCGACTCGTACTGTTTCCCGTGACCGGGGCGACCTGGGTGGTGTTGGCCGTCCTCGGCGCGGCGCACGGACTGAACCCGGCCATGGGGTGGCTCTTCGCGGTGGCCCGGGGCCTGCAGGAGGGCCGCCGGTCGGCGCTGCTCTGGTCGCTGCCGCCGATCGCACTGGGTCACCTGGCCTCGGTCGGTGTGGTCGCCGCGCTGGTCAGCGCCACCCGTTCGGTCAGCACGGGTAGCGTCGTGGCGGTCGCCGGTGGGCTGCTGCTGGTCGGCTTCGGGTTGTGGCGGTTGCTCTCCGAGCGTCACTTCCGGTGGGTCGGGATGCGGTTGTCGGCCACCCAGTTGGTCGGCTGGTCGTTTCTGATGTCCTCGGCGCACGGTGCCGGGTTGATGCTGCTGCCGGTGCTGCTGGCCCATCCGCCGGCAGGTGACGCAGCGGGGCACGGCGGGCACCTGGCCGCCGCCGGGGCCGGGGCGCTGCCAGGGTTGGCCGCGGCCGGGGTGCACACGGTCGCCATGTTCGGCGTCGCCCTCGTCGTCGCCCTGCTGGTACACGAGGTGCTCGGGGTGGGGATGCTGCGCCGCGCCTGGTTCAACGTCGACCGGCTCTGGGCCGGGGTGCTGGTGACCGCGGGCCTGGTCACGCTGTTGCGGGCCTGACCCGCGGACCACCACCCGGTGCCGCCCACCACCCGGCCCGGCCTAGACTGGAACGACGTTCCACTCTAGGAGGCCGCATGCTGCCCCGATCCTGGCTCTACGTCCCGGGCCACCGCGAGCGGATGCTCGCCCGCGCCCTGACCAGCGACGCCGACGCGCTCATCGCCGATCTGGAGGACGGTGTCGCCGCGGCGGAACGCCCACAGGCCCGCGAGTTGCTGACCCGCTGGCTCGGTGACCGGCCGGTCGACGGGCCGGCGGTCTGGGTACGCGTCTGCCCGAGCGCGCTGGACGAGGACCTCGACGCGGTCGTCCGTCCCGGGCTCGACGGGATCGTGGTGGCCAAGGTCGACGACGCCGAACTGCTGCACCGGGTGGACGCCACGCTGACCCGGCTGGAGCAGGAGCGGGGGTTGCCCGTCGGGCGGATCGCGGTGTCCCCCCGGGTCGAGTCGGCCCGGGGGCTGCGCCGGATCGACGCGATCGCGGCGGCCCCCCGGATGCTGCTGCTCGGCCTCGGTGAGGCCGACCTCGTCGCCGACCTGGGCCTGCGGCCGGGACCGGACGGGCTGGAGCTGCTGCCGGCACGCTTCGAGGTGGTGGCCGCCTCCGCCGCCGCCGGGCTGGCCGCGCCGGTCGGGCCGGCCTCGGTGAACTACCGCGACCTGGACCGGCTGCGCGCCGAGACGACCACCCTGCGGCACCTGGGCTTCGGTGGCCGGACCGCCATCCACCCGGCCCAACTGCCGGTGATCAACGAGGTCTTCACCCCCTCGGCCGACGAGGTCGCGGCGGCCGAGCGGGTACTGGCGGCGTACGCGGCCGGCGACGGCGGCGCGGTGGCGGTGGCCGGTACCGGCACGATGGTCGACGAGGCGGTGGCCCGCTCCGCCCGCGCGGTGCTGGCCCGCGCCCGCCGTTGACCACCACACATCCCCACTGTTCCGATCAGCGGACCGGTGTTGCGCACAGCGGTCCGGGGGCCTTAGCCTGGGCCGCAGCCGCTAGGAGGGGTGTGCGATGACCCATGACCTGCTCATCACCAACGCGCGAGTGGTGCGACCCGGGACAGCGGATCCCGTCCCGGCCGCCATCGCGGTCGACGGTGGCACCATCACCGCGATCGGGCCGCAGCTGCGACCCGAGGACGCCCGGGAGGTCGTCGACGCCCGAGGCCGGCTGGCCTTCCCCGGCGCCGTCGACGGCCACCAGCACTGGGGCATCTACAACCCGCTGGACGTCGACACCGACAGCGAGTCGCGGGCGTCGGCACAGGGCGGAGTGACCACCGGCCTGACCTACATGCGCACCGGCCAGTACTACCTCAACCGGGGCGGCAGCTACGCCGAGTTCTTCCCCGAGGTGCTCAAGCTCAGCCAGGACCGCTCGTACGTCGACTACGCGTTCCACCTCGCCCCCATGCAGGCCGGGCACATCGACGAGCTGGGCCAACTGGTCGACGACTTCGGGGTCTCCTCGTTCAAGATCTTCATGTTCTACGGCTCACACGGGCTGCACGGCCGCTCGGCCGACCAGTCGTCGTTCCTGATGACCCCGCCCGGCGAGCGCTACGACCTGGCACACTTCGAGTTCGTCATGCGGGGCGTGCAGCGGGTCCGCGCCGAACGGCCCGAGCTGGCCGACGGGATCAGCCTCTCGCTGCACTGCGAGACGGCCGAGATCATGGCCGCCTACACCAAGCTGGTCGAGGAGGCCGGCGATCTGAAGGGCCTGGCCGCATACAGCGCGTCACGGCCGGCACACTCGGAGGGGCTGGCCATCACCATGGCCTCGTACCTGGCCCACGAGACCGGCCTGCCGGCGATCAACCTGCTGCACCTGTCCGGCGAGAAGGCGATGTCCGCGGCGCTGCGGATGGCCCAGGCCTTCCCACACGTGGACTTCCGCCGCGAGGTCACCATCGGCCACCTGCTGGCCACCTACGACACCGCCGCCGGGCTGGGCGGCAAGGTCAACCCGCCGCTGCGGGCCGAGTCGGACCGGCTGGCGCTCTGGCAGGCGGTGCTGGACGGGCACGTCGACTGGGTGGTCTCCGACCACGCCTGCTGCCGCGACGAGGCCAAGTTCGGCACCGACCGCGACGACGTGTTCCTGGCCAAGTCCGGCTTCGGCGGGGCCGAGTACCTGCTGCCGGGTCTGATCACCGAGGGCCGGCGGCACGGCCTGCCGCTGGGCCGGGTCGCCGAGCTGCTCAGCGCCAACCCGGCCAAGCGCTACGGGCTCTGGCCACGCAAGGGCGACCTCGCGCCGGGCTTCGACGCCGACATCGTGCTCGTCGACCCGGACCGGACCTGGACGGTACGGGCCCAGGAGAGCGACTCCACCCAGGAGTACACCCCGTTCGAGGGTTTCGAGCTGACCGCCCGGGTCGACGAGGTCTGGCTGCGCGGCAACCGGATCCTGCGCGACGGCGCGGTGGTCGGCACCCCGACCGGCCGCTACCTGCGCCGCCCGGTCCGCGACTGACCCGGTCCCGGCCGGTCGGCCCACCCCGACCGGCCGGGACCGGCACCACACCTGGACACCCAACCCGCCCAGCGGCGGGCGACGGCTGGTCGGGGACGGCTAGTTGGGCGGCGCGCGTGGCAGGCTGATCGGGCGGCGGGGCGTGGGGGCGGCAAATATCTTGGAAAGGAATGTGCCCCTCCGGGGGCCGCTTTCTTCCAAGATCCCCCGCCTGCTGTCGACGCCTCGCAGACGAGAAACCGGGACGAGCGGGTGCAAGGTGGTTCGGTTGTGCGGCCAGCCACCGGGCTGGCTGGCCAACTCGGCCTCCCCATCGCCCCGCCTCCCGGCCCCCGACCTCCCCGCCCCTCCCCGCCCCAACCGGAGCGCCGCGCTCTCTCCGTACCCGAATGGGGTAGATCTTGGACACTTACCGTCCAAATAGAACGGTAAGTGTCCAAGATTCACCTCGGGGACCGCTTCGAGCGGTGGGTGGGCGTGGGGCGAGTGGGCAGTTGTGGGCGAGGAACGGGAGGAATGGGTGCAAAGTGGGGCGGTTGTTTGGTCAGCTCATTGCTGCCGCCCCTCGCGCAGCGGCACCCTGGGCAGGAGCGCTGCGTCAGCGGCCCGAGGTCGGGGCCACCAGCGCTGACCCACCCCGAGTCGAGACCAGCGTCGACCCCACCCGGGGCCCAGGCCACCAGCATCGACCCGACCCGAGGTCGGGGCCACCAGCATCGACCCGGCCCGAGGTCGGGGCCACCAGCATCGACCCGGCCCGAGGTCGGGGCCACCAACGTCGACCCCACCCGGGGCCCAGGCCACCAGCATCGACCCGGCCCGAGGTCGGGGCACCGGCGTTGACCGGCCCGAGGTGGGCAGCGGCGGGTCAGCGGCTGCCGTGATCCGCCGCGTGGCGGCCGGCGAGGAAGCCCAGGCCGAGGGCGGCCAGCAGACCGTTGCCGGCCAGGTAGCCGCCGGCACCGTGGCCGGAGATCCCGACGGCGGCGCCACCTGCGGCGTACAGGCCGGGCAACGGGGTCCCGCCGCGTAGCACCCGGGCGTGCCGGTCGACCAGGAGCCCGCCCTGGGTGTGGAAGAGCGCGCCGGTGACCCGGACCGCCGCGAACGGTGGCCGCAACGGGCCCGCCCACGTGGTACGGCCGAAGCGGTCGGCCCCGGCACCGGAGGCGGCGGCGTTCGCCTCGTTCATGGTGGCGGTCAACGCGTCCACCGGCAGCCCGGTGGCGGCGGCCAGTTGGGCCAGGTCGTCGGCCCAGCGCACCGCACCGGCCTCCACCACGTCGAGGTAGTCCTTGAATGCCAGGCAGGCCTGGTGGATCCGCTGGTCGTAGACGGCCCAGGCCCGGCCGCCGGGGCGGGCCAGCACCTTGACGGCGTACTCGGAGTAGCCGACCGTCTCGTCGCCGAAGCGCCGGCCGGCGGCGTCGGCCAACCAGCCGCCGTGCATGACCACCGCCCAGGTGAGCAGGATCGACTCCGGCACGGCCAGCGACCCGTGACCCTGGTACGCGTCGAGGCAGCCGGTGTCCAGGCCCAGCCGCTCGGCCAGGTGCAGCGCGTCGCCCCGGGAGGCCTCCCCGCCGTGGTAGACCCCGCCGGCGATCTCCGGCAGGTGCCGGCCGACCAGGTCGGCGTCGGCGGCGAAGCCGTTGGTGGCCAGCACCACGGCTGCCGTGTCGATCTCCTCCCGGCTGCCGTCGGGTCGTTGCAGCACGGCGGCGCGCACCGCGCCGCGCTCGTCGGTGCGCACGTCGACCAGCCGGGCCGGTACCACCAGGTGCAGGTCGTCCAGGTTCGCCGCGGCGTCCAGCAGCGCCCGGTGCAGGCTCGCCCCGGAGCGGTCCGGCACGCTGTGGCACCGGTACGCCGAGTGCCCGGGGTAGCTGAAGTCGGTGACCAGTTCCAGCGGTACCCCGCAGGCGTCGGCCAGCCAGTCGACCAGCTCGGCGGCGACGGTGGTGAGCGCGACCGCGACCACCGGGTCGGCCTGGCCGTGGGTCTTGGCCCGGATGTCGTCGAGGAACCGGGCCGGCGAGTCGGTGACCTGCGCCTCGGCCTGCCAGCGGGTGCCGGCGGCCGGGATCATCGAGGTGCTCATCGCGGTGTTGCTGCCCTGCCGGAAGGTCTCCCGCGCCTCGGCCAGCACCACCGTCCGGCCGGCCTGGGCGGCGGCGAGCGCGGCGGCGAGGCCGGCGCCACCGGCACCGGCCACCACCACGTCACAGTCGCTCACCCCGACACCGCCGACGCGGGGTCGCCCCACGGACCGACGGTGGTGTCCAGGTCGTAGAGGCGGGCGGCGTTGCGCCAGAGGATCTTCTCCCGGGCCTCGGCGTCGAGGAAGTCGGCGTCCCGGATCCAGTTCGCCGCCCCGCCCGGGTGGTCCCAGGCGAACGGGTGGTCGGTGCCGATGGTCAGCTGGTCCACCCCGACCCGTTCGACGACCAGTTCCAGGGCCCGGACGTCGTGCACCAGCACGTCGTAGAAGAGGTTGCCGGCGGCCAGGTACTCGCTGGGTGGCCGGGCCATGCTGCGCTGGGCCGCGCCGATCATGTGCCACCGGTGGTCGAAGCGGCCCAGCGAGTGGATCGCGATGCCGCCGCCGTGGGTGAAGCACATCCGCAGGTCGGGATGGCGGTCCAGCAGGCCGGAGTGGATCACCGACATCAGCCCGATGCTGGCCTCCACCGGCGCGGCGAAGGAACTCTCGAAGTAGTACCGGCTGAGCCGGTCGCCCGCGCCGAGCTTGTCGAAGAAGGCCGGGTGCACGTTCACCGTGACCCCGGCCTCGGCCATCGCCTCCAGCACCGGCAGGATCTGCGGATCGTCCAGGTTGCGGCCGTTGACCGCCGGGGTGATGACGAAGTGCCGCAGGCCCAGTTCCCGGACCGCGTGGTCCAGGGTGGCCAGGGCGGCGTCGCGGTCCTGCAGGGGCAGCTGGGCCAGCCCCCGGTAGCGTTGCGGCGCGGCGGCCTGCAACTCGGCCAGCTCGGTGTTGAGCTCCCGGCAGAAGGCCGCGCCCCGGGCCGCGTCGAGGTGGTAGTTGAACAGGAAGCCGGCGACCTGCACCGCTTCGAAGGCGATGCCCTGGGCGGCGGTCCGACCGGCGAGCCGGGCCGTCGGATCGTCCAGGTCGACCTCCGGCGGGTCGAAGGCCAGCACGGTACGCCCCAACGCGAAGGCCCGTTTCCCGTTGCCCTCGGTCAGCGCCCGCCAGCCGTACCAGTCCCGCCCGGCGCGACCGGCCGCGAGCAGCCCCCGGGGCCAGAAGTGGGTGTGCGTGTCGATCGCCGGTACGCTCATGCGGTTTTCACGATCTTGCCGTCCTGGACCAGGATCTCCCCGTCCACCTCGACGGTCGGGGTGAGCAGCAGCAGGTCGACGTGGATCGGGGCCTTGACCGTGCCGCCGACGACGCTGTTGCCGAGGGCGAAGTGGACGGTGCCTACCTGCTTCTTGTCCTCGGTGATGTTGCCGAGGAACCGGGCCGCCGGGTTGGTGCCGATGGACAGCTCGCCCAGGTTGTCGCCGTTCTCCACCCCGTCGATCATCTGGCGCAGCTCGTCGGCCTGTGCGCCGCCCTCGATCCGGACCGCCCGGCCGTCGGTGAAGTGCACCCGGATCGGCTCGCGCAGCTTGCCGAGCTGGTGGGCCGAGCCGTCGGCGACCAGCACGCCCTGCCCGGTGCCGGTGGCCGGCGCGCTCCACGCCTCGCCGCTGGGGTAGCTGGAGATCTGGCCGGGCTCCCGGGCGAAGGACGCCCCGACGCCGCAGGTGACCCCCTCCAGCGAGGCGGTCAGGTCGGAGCCCTGGGCGGAGGTGATGCGCATCCGGGAGCCGGCGGTGATCGCGTCGGAGAGTGGCTTGGTGATCCGGTAGACCTCCTCGTAGTCGGCCACCCCGGCCCCACCGGTCAGCTCGGCCCGGGTCACCCCGGTCATCACGATGGCCCGCGCGCCCCGGTTGAGGGCCTGCTTCAGCTCCGGGGTGAAGCTCAGCGCGGTCGAGGTCGGCGAGATGATCACGTCGGCGCCGGCCAGGGCGGCTGCCATCACCGTGTTGGCCGGCTCGCCGGCGCGGACCCGGGCCGGCTGCACCACCAGGGTGCCCTCGGCCCCGGCGGAGGCGACGGCGGCCAGCAGCGCGTCCACCACCGCCTGGTCGGAGTTGTGGTCGGCGGCGATCAGCACCTGCTCGCCGGGGCGTACCGCGAGGGAGGTGTCGACGACGTTGCGGGCGGCCTTGGCGACCTGGAGTGCGGCCCAGTCGGTCATGCGTGGTCCTCTCGCAGCAGGGTCGCGCCGGCCTTGGTGGTCCAGCCACGTTGGAAGGTGAACGCGTCGACGATCTCCAGCGGCTGGAAGCCGTCGAGGTCCTCGTTGAACGCGTCGGTCTTGATCTCCACGCCGCCGGTGCCCCGCCAGGCGTCGATGGTGGTGGCCCGGTCCAGGTCGAGGGCGAACAACTGCCGCTGGTCGGCCACGTCCGGGCTGGGCGACGGGATGTGCCGGTAGGTGTAGACGCGGTGGCCGTGCGAGGGGATCGCGTCGTCGTCGATCTTCTCGGTGAGCTGGATGTCGACGTTGAAGATCCGGTGACTGAACCGGTCGACGGTGCCGCGCAGCCGGGTACCGGGCCCGACCGGGCCGAGCGCCGGGTTGGCCGGCTGGATCTTCGTCTTGTGGATCAGGCCCTGCTTCTTGGCGAAGCCCATGTAGTGGCCGAAGACCACCGACCAGTCCTCGCTGACCCAGATGAAGGCGCTGAACCGGCCGGGCTGCCCCTGGTAGGTGCAGTAGAGGCCGAGGATGCCCTCCTGGTACTGGGAGGCCTGCGGCTCAACCCAGGCCTGGTCGGGCTGGCTCTCGCTGACCTTGACCATGTCGGCCACGTACGCGTAGGCGAGCGCGTCCGGGTGCAGTTCGAGCCCGTCGGGCAGGTACGCCCGGGCCTTGTCCGGGTCGACCCGGTAGACGACCTGGATCGCATCGGCGCTGATGTGGTGCGGCGGCGGGTCGACGAGCGCCGCTCGGCCGGTCGGGGAGAGTGGATTGCCGAACCCTCGGAGCGTGGACATGTCTATCCTTCCGCTGAGCGAAACGCCGTTCCAGAAAAACTAGGCGTGATCGTCGAACCCTGTCAAGGGCGGCCCACCGCCGCCACCAGCACCTTCAGCCCAGAGTCGAGCCGCCTGCGTCGCCGGAACCGGCGACCGAAGTCCGCCCGTCGCCGGAACCGGCGACCGAACTCCGCGCGCCGTCCAGGAAGGCCGCGGCGTTCTCCCGGACGACCATGTCCTTCTCCCGGCTGGTCAGGAAGGGCTGCTCGGCGATCCAGCGCACCGCGCCGATCTCGGGGATGTCCCCGCCGTACGGGTGGTCGGTGCCGATCACCACCCGGTCGGTGCCGACCCGTTCCACCAGCAGCTGCAACGCGCGCTCGTCGTGCACCAGGCAGTCGTAGTGGAACCGCCGCAGGTAGCGGTCCGGGGCCTCGGCCAGCAGCCCGCTGTCGCGCCCCTGCAGGTAGCGCAGGTTGAGCCGGCCGATGCCGTAGGGCAGCCAACCGCCGCCGTGTGAGCAGCAGATCCGCGCCTGCGGGTACCTGTCCAGCAGCCCGGAGTAGATGAGCGAGGCCAGCGCCAGGCCGGCCTCCAGCGGCACCCCGACGGAGTTGTCGAACATGTGCCGGCAGGTGCGCTCCCGTCCGGCCCGGGTGTACCAGTTGGCGTGGATGACGATCGCCGCCCCGGCCGCCAGCACCTGCTCCAGGATGCCGACCACCTTCGGGTCGTCGAGGTTGGCGTCCTCGACGTTGGTGCCGATGCTGAACGCGTACAGGCCGAGGTCCTTGACCGCGTGGTCGAGCACCCGCAGCGCGGCGTCGTGGTCCTGCAACGGCAGCAGGCCCAGGCCGGTGAAGGACCCGCCGGAGGCGGCCTGGGCGTCGGCCAGGTCGGCGTTGACGTCGCGGCAGTACGCCTCGGCCTCGGCGGCCGGCAGCTCGTACCCCCAGAGGAAGACCGGGACCATGGCCGCCTCGCGGACGATGCCCTCGGCGGCCCGGCGTTCGCGGCGCTCGGTCAGGTCGGTGCGGAACAGGTCGACCGGGGCCGGGGCGTCGCGGTCGCCGGCCACGATCCGGGGCGTGGCGGCGGTCAGGTCGGAGTCCCAGGCGTGCCAGCGACGGCCCGCCCGGACAGCGGTGGCGAACTCCCGGGGCCACCAGTGGCTGTGCAGGTCGACGGCCTGACCAGGTCGATGCATTGCGAACACCCCTCTTGTTCCGTATGACGAAACGGTGTTTCATAACGTAGCGCAGCTGACGGGGTCGGGACAGGGCCGAGACGACGACCGGGAGACGTGACCATGACTTTCACCTACGGCAGCGACGTGATGGTGGCGCTGCTCCAGCGCCTGGGAATCCGCTACGTGGCCGCCAACCCGGGCGCCTCCTTCCGGGGCCTGCACGACTCGTTGACCACCGCCGGCCAACCCGAGCTGATCTCGGCGCTGCACGAGGGCGTGGCCATCGCCATCGCCCACGGCTACGCCAAGGCCTCCGGCGAGATGATGGCCGCCGCCGTACACAACCTGGTAGGCCTGCAGAACGCCACGATGGCGACCTTCAACGCGTACGCCGACCACGCGCCGATCCTGGTCCTCGGCGGCTCCGGACCGGCCGACCAGGCCCACCGCCGCCCCTGGATCGACTGGGTGCACACCGCCAACCAGCAGGGCCAGGTGGTCCG
Source organism: Micromonospora sp. WMMA1923 (assembly GCF_049179195.1). Classification (NCBI taxonomy): domain Bacteria; kingdom Bacillati; phylum Actinomycetota; class Actinomycetes; order Micromonosporales; family Micromonosporaceae; genus Micromonospora; species Micromonospora sp. WMMA1923. Next base: position 2,423,426 of record NZ_JBMHLZ010000001.1, on the reverse strand, counting down.
TGACGTGGTCAAGTGGGACGCCGAACCGGCCTCCATCGAGGCCGTGCCGGACCTGCTGCTGCGCGCCCACCAGCTGGCCGCGGCCCAACCCCAGGGCCCGACGTACGTCGCCCTCGACGCCCTGCTGCAGGAACGCCCCGCGCCCCCGATCGACCTCGGCGACTGGGGACCGGCCCCGATCGCCGCGCCCACCGCGCCACTGGACCGCCTCGAAGCCGTCGCCGACCTGCTGCTCGGCGCGGAGTCCCCGGTGATCCTGGCCGACCACGTCGGGCGCAGCCGGGCCGGCTTCGACGCGCTGCGCCGGCTCGCCGAGACCCTCGCCGCGCCCGTGGTCGACCTGGGCGGGCGACACAACTTCCCCACCGGCCACTGGGCCGACTGCACCGGCGACCGGGCCGGCCGGCTCGCCGAGGCCGACGTGATCCTCGCCCTGGACTGCCGCGACGTGCGCTGGGCGCTGTCGCGGGTCGACAACGTCAAACGCGGCCACCACATGCTCTCCCGCCCCGACGCCCGGCTCGCGGTGATCACCCTCAACGACCTCAAGCACAACGGCTTCCTCGACCTGGAACCGCCGATCCGGGCCCACGAGCACCTGCTCGCCGACACCGCCGTGGCCCTGCCGGTCCTGGCCGACCTGGTCGACGAGCGGGTGGCCGCCCGCCGCGACGCCGTCGCCGCCCGCAGAAAGTGGCTGACCGGCCACACCGCCGGCCTGCGCGCCGCCCTCGGCGCACCACCGGAGTCACCCACCGGCGGCATCTCCGAGGGGGTACTCGCCGCCGCCACCTACGACGCGGTCCGCGACGGCCCCTGGCAGATCGGCTTCAACATGTTCCGGGGCTGGCCCCGGCGTACCTGGGACATGGTCGACTACAACTGCCACCTGGGCGGCTCCGGCGGCGGCGGGCTCGGCTTCGGCGCCGGCGGCACGATCGGCGCGGCGCTGCACCACCGCGACGACGACACCGTCGTGGTCGGGCTGCAACCCGACGGCGACCTGCTCTACACCCCGCAGGCGCTCTGGACCGCCGCCCACCACCAGATCCCGGTCCTCATGGTGGTGGTCGACAACCGCAGCTACGGCGCCGACTGGCTGCACCAGAAACGGGTCGTCGACACCCGCGGCGGCGACCTGGAACGGGCCCGCCACGGCATGGACCTGACCGGCCCGCACGTCGACCACGCCGCGATGGCCCGCGCCCAGGGCGTCGAGGCGTTCGGCCCGGTCGAGGACCGCGCCGCGCTGCCCGGCGTGCTCGCCGAGGCCGTCAAGGCCGTCCGTGGTGGCAACCCCGTCCTGGTCGACGTGGTCGTCGACCTGCCCGTCGCGACCGAGAGCTGAGGACATGCCCGACTCCCCCACCCCCGCCGACCGGTTCGCCGCCGTGCTGGCCGCCACCGACCTGCCGGTGCACGCCGCCGGAGTCTGGGACGGCCTCAGCGCCACGCTGGCCGCCCAGGCCGGATTCCGCTGCCTGTTCGCCTCCGGCTTCGCCGTCTCGGCCTCACTCGGCCTGCCCGACGCCGACCTCTACACCCGCGCCGACATGACCCGCGCCGTCCAGGTCGCCACCCGCGCCTCCGGGCTGCCGGTCATCGCCGACCTGGACACCGGCTGGGGCAACGCGGTGAACACCTTCCACGCCGCCCGCGACTTCGAACAGGCCGGCGCGGCGGCGCTGATGCTGGAGGACCAGATATCGCCGAAACCCGGCCCGCTCAGCGAACAGTCCGGCGTCGCCCTGGTACCCCTGCCGCAGGCCGCCGCCAAGGTACGCGCCTGCGTCGACGCCCGGCACGACCCACGTACCGCCGTGGTGGCCCGGACCAACGCCGACACCGTCGACGAGGTGCTGCGCCGCGCCGAGGCGTACGCGACGGCCGGGGCGGACGTCATCTTCCCGATGCGCCACGACGAGACGTTCCCCTTCGAGGCGTGGCAGGCCGCCCGCGAGGCAGGTGGCGGCCGGCCGCTGGCCGCAGCCGTCGCCCCGGGCAGCTGGCTGGAGCGGGAACTCACCGACGAGATCGCCCGCGAACTGGGCATCGCCGTGGTCATCTACGGCCTGCAGGGGCTGCTGCACACCGCCCGTACCCTCGCCGGGGCGTACAGCGGACTGCTCACCGACCCGGCGGCGGTGGCCCGCGACGGGGTTCCGCTGCGCGAGTTCACCCGGGCCATCGGCTACGCCGAGGTCGAGCGGCTGCGCACCGCGTACCTCGGTGGGGACGCCGGATGAGCGCGACGCAGCCGGGGCGCGGTAGGCGGCCGGACGGCGCGGTGCGGGCCGGGCACGGTGGGTCGCCGGATGGCGCGGCGCGGGCGGGTGACCGCGCGCGGTCGGGGTTCGGTGGGCCGGTGCTGGCGGCCGCGCACGAGTTGATCGCGCCGTTGGACGACGCGCAGATCGCGCAGATCCGGGCCGCCGCCGCACCCGACGAGGTGCTGGTCGCCCGGGACCGCGCCGAACAGCTGCGGTACGCCCCCGACGCGGTGGTGCTCTTCGGCGACGTCCAACCGGAGGTGCTCGACGCCGCGCCGAAGCTGCGGTGGGTACAGTCGGTAGGCGCCGGCGTCGACCGGATCGCCCGGCACCTGGGCGACCGGGACGTCCGGCTGGTCTCGGCCAAGGGCGGCATCGTCGGGGCGCACCTGGCCGAACACGCCTTCGCCCTGCTGCTGGCCCTGACCCGGGGCATCGCGGCGAGCCTGCGCGAACCGGCCTGGACCGACCCGCACCGCATCGAGATCCGGGCCCGGCAGTGGGAGTTCACCGACCGGACCATGCTGGTCGTCGGGTACGGCGGCGCGGGCCGGGCGGTCGCCCGACGGGCCCGGGGCTTCGAGTTCGCCCGGATCGTCGCCGTGGAACCGGAGTCCGTCGAACCGGGCCCCGACGTCGACGAGCTGATCGCCCCGGACCGCCTCGACGAGGTGCTGCCCACCGCCGATGTCGTGGTGCTCACCGTGCCGCTGACCCCGGCCACCCGACAGCTGCTCGACGCCCGCCGGATCGCCACCATGAAACCCGGCGCGATCGTGGTCAACGTCAGTCGGGGCGGGCTGATCGACGAGGCGGCGCTGCGGGACGCACTCGTCGACGGCCGGCTCGGCGGTGCCGGCCTGGACGTGGTGGTCGACGAACCCCTGGCCGCCGACGATCCACTCTGGCACCTGCCGAACGTGGTGGTCACCCCGCACATCGCCGGCGGTTCGCCCCGTCGGGCGGAACGGGTGGTCGACCAGTTCTGCGCCAACCTGCACCACTGGCGTGCCGGGGAGCCCCTGCTCGGCGAGTACGACCTCACCAAGGGCTACTGACCCGAGCCTTCCGATGATCGACTCGGTTGGGCAGATATGGCGGTGTCCGAGGCAGGTTGATACCGCCACTTCCACCCAACCGAGTCGATCAACCCCGCGCGCGGGGGAGCAGGTCGACCAGAAAATCCCGGTACGAATCCAGCCGGGGTCACCCCCGCGTGCGCGGGGAGCAGGGCGGGGCTCATGATGTGGCTGCCAGGTCGACGGGATCACCCCCGCGTGCGCGGGGAGCAGGGACGGCCCGGCTTGGTGCTCCCCTCCGTCTGGGGATCACCCCCGCGTGCGCGGGGAGCAGCCCTCCATCGCGCCCCACTCGACGCGGCGTACGGGATCACCCCCGCGTGCGCGGGGAGCAGGTGCACCGTGGCGCGCTGACCTACGGGCACAGCGGATCACCCCCGCGTGCGCGGGGAGCAGGGCACGCCGGCTCAGGCGATGTACGTCGACTCGGGATCACCCCCGCGTGCGCGGGGAGCAGGGCGTTGGCCTTGGCCTCCGCCGCGAAAAGGACGGATCACCCCCGCATGCGCGGGGAGCAGCCAGCTGTCGATGATGTCGGGGTGGTAACCGAGGGATCACCCCCGCGTGCGCGGGGAGCAGTCCGGGGTGTGTCCGGAGCAGCAGGGGCACCGGGGATCACCCCCGCGTGCGCGGGGAGCAGTGGATGGACCCCGAACCCAACACTGTGGAGAGGGGATCACCCCCGCGTGCGCGGGGAGCAGTTCCAGAAGGTCGCCGCGTCCTCGTCGCCGGCGGGATCACCCCCGCGTGCGCGGGGAGCAGTACGGCCAGCCGGGCTGTCCAGCCATCACCCCAGGATCACCCCCGCGTGCGCGGGGAGCAGGGACCCAGCAAGCGCCACATCGCGTCAGAGCTGGGATCACCCCCGCGTGCGCGGGGAGCAGGGGTCCGCCGGGCTGTCGTGCATCCAAGACCCCGGATCACCCCCGCGTGCGCGGGGAGCAGCCCACCAAGCTGCGGGAGGTCATCGACTTCCGGGGATCACCCCCGCGTGCGCGGGGAGCAGGTCGTCCTCGGCACCACCCGCTGCACCCGACACGGATCACCCCCGCGTGCGCGGGGAGCAGACGATCGACGCGAGCGCCCTGGACATCGGGTGGGGATCACCCCCGCGTGCGCGGGGAGCAGTGCGCGTGGTGGCGGGCGTCCCGGTCCCGCTGCGGATCACCCCCGCGTGCGCGGGGAGCAGACGGCGGCCATGTTCGCCAGCCGCTGCTGCCGGGGATCACCCCCGCGTGCGCGGGGAGCAGTCGCAGGAGCGATGGAAGGGCACCCGGCGGGCGGGATCACCCCCGCGTGCGCGGGGAGCAGCCCTCGGAGGAAACCATGCCCCTCACCTACACCGGATCACCCCCGCGTGCGCGGGGAGCAGTTGGGCACCCCGGGCCAGTGGTGCTCCAGCACCGGATCACCCCCGCGTGCGCGGGGAGCAGGCGTCCGGATGCATCATCCGACCCAGAACTGCCGGATCACCCCCGCGTGCGCGGGGAGCAGGTGGTCGCGGAGTTTGACGGCGAGCCGGTGGAGGGATCACCCCCGCGTGCGCGGGGAGCAGACTTGTTGACCTGGGGCAGTGTAGATCAACTACCGCGTTTTTCTTCACTTTGATTCGGGTTGGGGTCGGGTGGCCCTTCCGTCCTACGACCGAATCGACGGCGCTTTGATGCCTTGCTCCAACCTTGGGGCGCGGCCGGGTTGTAGCTTCGCCGCGCGCTGGGACGGCGCATCAGGGTGATGCCGTCGAAGTCTGCTGGTTCCCAGTGGTGGTCGTGCACCTCGAAGGTGAGGCGCTGCTCCCCCGGCTGCTGGTAGACGAGCAATGCGCGTCCCTGTCCGGCCATCTCCACGACCTTGGACCACAGGCGCTGCCGGATCCGGCTGTTGACGTGTCCGACGTACACGCCGGCGGAGATTTCCAGGAGCCATTGAGTGAGGTGACCGCGAAGGCCCTCGGGACAGGCGGTGAGGATGATGACGGTCATCAGAAGTCTACGTCCGCGCTGTGGTTGCGACTGCCGGCAAGCTCGTAGCCTTCGTCGTCCCAGAGCCGTACGACGTCGGTACCGGCGTCCTCGTCAAGCAGCTCGTGGTCGATCGGCCCCGCCGTGCTGTCGGTGAGAAGGAGATTTCTGATGTCCTGTACACACCGGTTCAGAAGCGCGCCGTCGTGGACCCGGTTGCGGACGGCTCGGCGGGTGTCCGCGCTGATGTCCGTCGACTCGCCAGCCACGACATCGAACGCCACCGGGATGGTGATCTCGGCCTTGTAGAGGTCCGCGATGTCGTAGACGAAGGACCGTTCGTGGCCGGTGTGTACGAAGCCAAGGCCGGGTGAGGCACCGATGGCGACGATGACGGCGTGCACGACGCCGTACAGGCAGGCATGTGCTGCCGACAGTGCCTGGTTGACGGGGTCGCTGCCGGTGAAGTCGTCAGGGTCGTACTCCCGGTTGTTCCACGCGACCCCGGTCCGCAGGGCGTGTTCGCGGTAGCAGCGGCGGACCCGGGCACCTTCCTTGCCACGCAACTGTTGCATCGTGAGCCGGCTGGTGTCCTCGCCCGGAAATCGCATGCGGTACATCGCCCGGGCTACTTGGAGCCGCCGGTCGCGGTGCGAGACGGCGGTGGCCTGGGCGACGAGGAGCCGGCTGGATCGGGCAAGCGTACGGCCGTGGGCGTAGTACCTGACGCCGTGTTCGCCGACCCAGACGACGGTGGCACCGTTGTCGGCGATCAACATCATCGCCTGTTGCGTGATGCTGGTGCCGGGGCCGAGCATCAGGACCGAGAGGGTGGCCGCCGGCATGTGGACGACCCCCTTCTCGTCGGTGGCGGTGATCGCGTTGCTGTCCCGGTGGATGACGCACCGTTCCAGGTAGACGAAGCTGATCCGGTCCTGAACCCGGTTGAGTTCCGACAGTTCAGCCGGTGGGACGCCGGGGATCTTCACGGGGTCGCCGGCGCGAGGGTCATCAGTCCGCAGCCGTAGGCACGGGCGTGTCCGATGCCTCGGGTGAGGACCGCGCGGAGCAGGGTCGGGTCCTCGACTTCGAGGACACCGTCGTAGGTGACGGTGGCCAGGGTGACGGGTTTCGGTCCCTGGTTCCGGGCGAAGCGGTGGACCTGGTGGTTGTACGTGACGAGGTTCAGTTCCCCGTCGGTCTGCCGGACGACGTTGAACCCGTTTCGCTGGGCGCGCGTGGTCAGCCACTCCGTCTGCTGCGCGGGTGTGACGTGTCCGAACCTTTGCGTCGACGGTCTGTCCTTGTTTCGCCGTCCGTTTCTGACGGGGTTCGCGGTGAGCCGGAAGGACCACCGTTGCCCCTTGTCAAGGGAGTCGAGGAGGCGGTCGTACGGGCGGGTTTCCCAGGACTCGGCGCTGGTGGGCCAGCCGGCCTGCTCGACCAGGTGGGTGAGGTCCGGTGCGGTCGGACTGACGACGTAGAGCAGGACCTGCTGGTTCCGGTTCTGGTCGAGACGCCAGAGGGTGCGGGCGTCCTCGCGGGTGTGGTCCTCGGGGCGAGGGAAGCCGGCCAGGACGGCGGCGTGCATCGCCTGTGGGGAGGCGAGAAGTTTCCGTGCGTCACGCCGTGCGGCGTTCACTCGGAATCGGGTGAGGTACATCGTCATCCTTACAGCGCCGCGAACGGTTCGTGGTCGGCCGGCCCGGAGCCGCTGCCGGTGGCCACGGGAGGACGGCTGTCGGGGTTGGGTACGACGACTCGGGTACGGGTGACCGCTCGCCACCCGTACTGCCGGTGTGCGGGGTCGAAGCTGATGGGCTGGTCCGGGAGGGTCTCGGTGACCTCCGCCCCGGGCGGGGCGTCGCTGAGCACCTCCAGTGGAACTGTCGCATTACCTCGCTCACGCAGGCGTTTCGAGGCCTGCCAGGCCCAGTCCCCGAGGACCTCGGTGACGGTGCCGGGGTGGACGCCGAGGGTGACCGGTGCGACCGGGGGGCAGGATCTGCGGCCGAGGTAGAGCGGGAACCGGGGCCGGCGGACCGCCTCGTGCAGGCCGTCGAGCAGTGTCCGGTCACCACCGATGGCGGCGAGGAACACCGCGTCGGAGAGGTAGTAGCGGTGGGTCAGCGGCATGCTGTGCTGGCCGTCGAGAGTGCGGGCGACCTGGAAGTCCCGCAGGAGCTGGCCGGGTTGGTCGATCCGGACCCCGAAGTCGAGGTTGAGGAGTTCGGTGAGCGGATCGGTACGTCGCAGGCCGCGGGCTGCGGCGAGGATGCCGATGACGCCGCTCTTGGTGGGCGCGACCTCGGTGTGCCGCCGGGTGAAGCGGCTGGTCGCCCCCCAGGACTGGAGCGGGCCGGCCAGCCGCAGCAGCAGGACGCTCATGCCGGCGTACCGAGGCGGTCGGCGACCGTCGTGCCCACGGCGTCGACCAGCGCGGGTAGGGCGAGCACGTCGCCGAGAGCGGCCAGGGCGGCGGTACGGGTGCCGACGTGGGTGACCCAGGCGGCCACGGCGGGGTCACCGTACGCCTGCTCGACCTCGTTGGTGTGCTGAGCCAGCTTCTCGGCGGCGGCGGTGACGAGGCCGGACCGGTCACCGAACTGCCGTTCCCGGACGGGCTCCTCGAAGGCACCGACGAGGTTGATCGACTGGGTGTCGCGCAACCGCACCATGACCGCATCGGGGCGGGTGCCGTTGGCGAAGGTGTTCCGCTTACCGGAGGGCATGCTGGTGGTGAAGGCGCGTAGGAACGCCTCCACCGCCTGGCGGGTGGCAGCGGGGTCGCCCAGCGTGTCGTGGAGCCGGTCGACGTCGATGGTGGCATACCGGTAGAGGGTGGAGGAGTTGAACTCGATCGTGCCGATCATGCCGGCACCGGTCTCCTGGTTGTCGTGCTTGCGGTCGTCGACAGCGGTGTAGTAGTCGAACTCGTTGTCGACGGCGTGGACGCTGAGGGCGTGGGCGACCTGGACGGCGGCGTCGACGTTGAGGTCCGGCACGTCGGCGACCATCCGGCCGAACATGGCGATGTCGATGGAGTGGTCGGTGTCGGCGAGTTTCTGAAGGTGCTTGGTGTCGAGCTTCGTCCCGTTCCGTTCGGCGTCGATCGCGGCCCGCGCCAGGTTCTCCTGCTGTCGGTGGCTGAGGAAGAGCAGGTAACCGGCCTCGATGTCGGGACTCTGGGCCGCCCCCTTGCTCTTCTTGGCCGCGGCCTCCTTCTTCGCCAGGCCGGAGGCCTTGAGGACCTCGGTCGCGAGAGCGGACGCCTTGTCCTTCAGCTCCGGGTCGAGGTCGGCGATCCGGGCGGCGACGGCCTCGCCGACTCGCTTGGTGCGCTCGCCGAGCTGGGAGTCGTCGAGGGTGTCGGCGAACGCCAGTCGCACTGCCCGCTTCCACGACTGGGAGGAGACGCGGGCCCGGCGCACCCCGCCGTAGGTGGCGGTCTTGGGGGATCCGGAGTCGTCCCGGTTGACGTTGCTCGGTGGCAGCGTGTGCAGGATGTGAACGTCCAGGATGGTACGGGTCATGGTCACTCCTCGGAGGTGGTCTGATCGGGCGCGAAGTCGGTGCTCGGGTCGGTGGTGCCGGGCTCGGGGCGGTCCTCGGGCTGTCGGTAGAAGTCACGACCCCACACGCCACGGATCTGGGCGGGCCCCCACGGCTTCTGCAGCACGACAAGGTCCTCGGCGAGCACTCCGTAGTCGAGGGGAATCCGGTTGTCCCGCAGGAGTCGGACCAGGCTTCGCAGGTGGGTGGTGACGGAGGCGTACGTGGTGGCGGTGCCGAGGGCGGCGAACCGGCGATGCACCGCCTCCGGACTGGCGGCCTTCCTGCTGAGCAGGCTGACCGCCGCGCCGAGACCGACGCCGTCCTGGTGCATGGACCGGTCGCGGATCGACTGCTGGTGTACCGCGTACAGGGTGAGGGCGGTGTGCATGGCCTGTTCGGTGTGGGTGCAGTCGCGGTCGCTGACCCACTCCTCGTCGAGGTACTCCTGCGCGACCCGGGTCTGTTCCAGAACGGTGTAGTCCGCGCCGGGATCCTGGTCTACCAGCCTGCGTAGCCGGGCCAGGGCGGCGACGGCAAACCCGGCCTCTCGCAGGTAACCGTCCTGCAGGACGGTTACCTTCGTGGCGACGTACCCACCGAAGCAACGCCGACGACGGGCGTGCCTGACGGCGATGGCGGTCGGGGCGTCGTTGTCGGTTGGGGCTGCGGTGGTCACGCCGGCACCTCCTGGGGAACGGACGGGGTCTGGGGTTCGGCGGCCAGCGGTAGGGCCCGGCGCAGGGCGGCGCGGAAGAACGTGTCCGCCAGCGGACTGCTCATGTGCTTCTTCTTCTCCTGGTCGACGTAGCGACCGGCCCACGCCTGCGGCCCCGACAGCCGGACCAGTTCGTTGCCGAGTCTCCGGACGCACTCCTGCGTTTGGGTCTGCCATTCGACGCGAGCCTGCGTCGGGTCGGTGGTCGGGTCCAGCCCGGCCAACCACTGCCGGAACAGGACGTCCAGCGTGGCGTAGGCGACTTCGGCGGCCCGGTCGGCGGCAACGGCCGGAGGGTCGTCGGGCCGGTCACCATACCCGCCACCGGCCCGGCACAGGTTCGCCGCGAGCCCGCGCAGGGCCTTCACGGCGGCCTCGGCGTCGACGGCGCTGTCCACGATGGTGCCGGCGAGCGGACCCGCCGGGTCGAACGCCTGCACGGTCATGGTCAGCGCGTCGTGGTAGACCTCGTCGACCACCGACATGTTGTTGCCGTAGACGACGCCGACCGCGCGGGTGGTGACCCGGTACCCGTCGTCGACGAGCCCCTCCCCCCGCAGCCGGGCCAGCCACTGGCTCATCCCGGGTGGCCGCGAGGCGGGGGCGTCGGCACCTGGTTTCCCGGCCGGTGTGGGTAGCAGGCTGGCCAGCCCGCGCCAGAGGGACCGGGTGTGGTCGTGCAGGGCGGGCAGGTAGACGGTGGGGAGTTTGAGTTTCTTCTCCTGGTTGGGGCTACGCCGCCAGCGGCTCATCGGCTCCAGCAGGTGCAGGTTCGGCCAGGCGATCCGGTCCCCGTTCGCCACCAGCGCGCCGGTGATACCACCCACGTCGCCGAAGAGCCGAATCCGGCGAGACTGCCAGGTATAGAGGTTCAGCACGCCGTGCGGGCCACGGTCCCGCTCGGCTTCCTCGGCGGGGCGGTGCGGGTCACGTTCCCAGACCGGCGAGTCGCGTTCCGGGTTCTGTCGCAGATAGGTATTGTCCAAGGCCACCAGGTTGAGCAGCAGGGTCTCACGAAGCGTGCGACCTTCCAGGTAGACCAGGCCCAGCGAGCCGGCGGCGCCGGGGCCAATCGGGTAGCCCTTCCCACCGCTGACCCGGTCGTCCCCGACCGCCCCGGACTTGATGCCGGAGGCGTCGTACGCCTGGCAGTGCACCAACCAGACGGCGGCCTCGGCCGGCGTCAGCCGTTCCAGGCCGGGCCCGAGCCGGGTGGTCAGGTACGGGGCGTTGTTCGGCACGTCGGCGATGAGCCGGGTCAGGCCGAACTCCTCGTGCTTCTGCGTGTGCAGGTCGGCGACCTGGTAGAACGGTGTGACCGGGTGCAGCAGATCGAAGCGTTCCCGGAACTCGTCGAGGTATGCGGTGATCTCCGCGGTCGGCAGGTCGGACCGTCGCCACAGGTCCCGCCACGCGTTCTCGTCCTCCGGCCCGTCGACCGCGCGGTGCAGGATCGCGAGGAGCAGACGAAGAATCGCGGCCGTCTGGGTCGGTAGGTCACCAGCGACGGCCCGCAACTCCGACGCCTGGGCGAACAGCTCGGTCAACGAGACCGGTCGACGGCGACCGTCCAGGTCGAGGACCGGGATCCACGGTTGACTGACAAGCGAGAAGGAGGGCACGGTTTCTGGCATGTGAGGGTTCTCCAAATCCTTCGACCAGCAGGGAGGCGTCGGAGAACCTGTCCCTACCAATAGGATGGCGGGTGGAACTGTAGCGCCCTCCCGCCCTCGGCGGGGTGATCCGCTGTCCCTACCGATATTTACGGTGTTCCCTGCCTGGGCAGGGGTTTCGGCAGTTCAGGAGCACCCCTGGCTGCCGCCGGAACGTTCGGCTCCGTCGGTGTTGTCTGATAGCGGACAGCACCGATCAGCCTGGTTACGGGTCGGCTTTGGCGACCCGCAGGCCGGTGTGCCGGTCGTAGGTCAGGACGAAGTCGGTGAGCCGGCTGCGTCCCTGCCCGTCGAGGTCGAGGACCAGTTCACCGGCGAGTAGCGGGTCCTTCTCCCAGGCACCGAAAGCGTTGCGGTGTTCCAGCTCCGCGATGATCCGGTCGGTGCCGCCGTTGGCGGTGACCGCCATCGGCAACGGCAGTGCACACCGCAGCATGGTGCGGGCCACCTTCCGAGGTGGCTCGAAATCGGTGGGCACCACCACCTCACCGCCCTCGTCGAGCCACGGCGGGGTTATCAACTCGTCGCCCCGTCTCACCAGGAGCAGCACCTCCAGGGCCTCGGCACCGTCGTCACGGACGTGGGCCCGCCCACGCCGCTCGTTGCCGCTGGCGGTCTCGGTGTCGCCCACGCTGTCGGCGAGCCAGCCCACCAAAGACCTTCCTGGCTGCTGAACCGATCTGATCCGGAAACTCTCCGCGCGCCGGGCAGCGGCGTCCCGACGTCTCGTCGCCGCCGTCTCGGCCTCGGCCAACACGGACCGCCACGTCGGCGGGCCGACCGGTTCGCTGCCGTACGCGGCCTGGACCAGCGGCGCGATGTCCTGCGGCAGGCTCAGCACCCGGTCACCGTCGAGGTACGGCAGCAGGACGGCGGCAGCCCGTAACAGCGTCGACCGTTCGTACACCTTGGCCGAGCCGGCCACCGGGGTGGGAGGTGCCGTCGCCCAGTCCGCGCCGGTCATCAGGCACCGGGGCTCGGCCATCCGGACGGGACGCCCGGATCGGCGGTGTCGGTGCAGGCGACCGACTCGTTGCAGGACCAGGTCCACCGGTGCGAGATCGGTCACCAGGAGGTCGAAGTCGATGTCCAGGGACTGCTCGGCGACCTGGCTGGCTACGACGACGTGGCAGTCCGGCCGACGCCGTCCGGCCTTGGCCAGATGGTCGGGCGAGCCGAAGGTGTCCCGCAGCCACTTGTCCTTCGTCGCACGGTCGGCGGCCATGAATCGGGAATGCGCCACCGTCACCGGAATCGACGGCCCGAGTTGCCGCCGCAGTTCGGCAGCGGTCTCCTGGACCCGGGCGACGGTATTGCGCACGACGAGGACACAGCCGCCGTCGACAAGCTCGGCCCGAAGCCGGGCGGCGAGCACGCCCAGGTCGTCGTCGAGGCGTTCCAGCCGCACGTCGAGACTCCGGCCTGATGGCACACACCCCACCGTCACGGGCGTCCGGTCCACCCCCGAGACGCTGATCAGCGGATACCGCAGGTCGTCACGGAGCAACCGGTACCCGTCAACGGCGGAGTCGCGGCCACCGTCCGGCGACCACCGCCGAGGCCCGTTCCCGGCACGCCGCGCCCCGAGCCGGCCGTCGTCGTACGCCCGCATCATGTCGACCCGCCGGCCCGCCGGAAGCGTCGCGGACAGGACGACCACGGGTACGCCGTGGGCAGCCAGCCACTCAAGAGCCCGGTCGAGGTACCGACTCATGTAGACGTCATAGGCGTGGGCCTCGTCGATGACGACCACCTTGCCGGCCAAACCGAGATGCCGCAGCGCCACATGTCGGGCCTGCAACGCGGCGAAGAGCAGTTGGTCGACGGTGCCGACGACGAAACTGGACAGCATTTTCCGCTTCCGCCCGGCCAGCCAGCCGTGGACGGCGGTCTCCGTCCCGCCCTGGTCCTCGGCGATGGCGCTCGGCAGACCCCCTCGGTAGAGCCGGGAGTACTCGTCGTTCAACATCGCCTTGCCGTGCGCCAGCGCGGCGTCCCTGGCACCCCGGCCCAGGTCGGCGTCCGGGAGACGACTGAGCCAGGTCAGCACCCGGCTGAACATCGCGTCACCGGTCGCCCGGGTGGGCAGGGCCAGGAAACAACCACCCGCTCCGGTATTGCGGGCGAGGACCTCCACCGCCGCCAACGCGGCCTCGGTCTTTCCCTCACCCATCGGTGCCTCGACGATCAACAGTCCCGGCAGCGGCATGCTCCGGGCCTGCTCCAGCACCGCCACCTGCACCGGATAGGGCTGCGCCCCGACCGGCATCTCGAAACGCCGAGAGAACAGGGCCACGGCGTCGAGGCCGTCGACGTCCACCGCCTGCCATGGGACGGGCAGATCCAACTCCTCCCACGCCCGGGCCAGCCGATCGGGAGCATCTTCCTGCCGGTAGCCGTACGGGAAGAGTTCGTCGTTGCTGGCGATCCAGTCGGCGACGATCACAACTGCGGTCAACAGCACCTGCACCGGCTGCGGTAACGCCACGTCCCGCCAGGCAGCCAGGCGCTCGACGACATCGGTGTGCCGGCTCATCCAACGGAGCAACTCGTCGCGCACCCCGGGCCAGAGCCCGTCGACCCCGAGCAGGTAGGGCCGCTTGCGAATCTCATCAAGGTCACTGTCGGTCGGCGGCACCCCGTGATGACCGCCGACGACCACCGCGTACGCGCCGGCCTGTCCCCGGGTCCAACCACGCTCGGCGGTCAGCCAGTCGATCAGCGCCAGGTGCCCGGCCGGACCGTGCGGCGCGCACAGCCGGTCCGCTTCCACCCGCCTGTCGAAGGTGAACCCGTGGTCCTGCATGGCCTGCCGAAGATGCCGCACCTGCCAGGCGAACGCGGGGGTGGCCTTGCCGATGTCGTGGATCCCGGCGAGCCACCGCACCAACCTGCGCCCGTCGTCGGCCCCACCGGGCAACGACGCCTCGATGCGCTGACGGATGGCGGCCGGCAGCCACACATCCCACAACAACCCCGCGACGTCCGCGCTGTCGGCGAGATGCCGGTAGAGCGGAAGCCAGAACCCCCGGTCACGGTTCGTCTTACCCCAGACGAGGCGGGCGCTCTCGCCAAGGCCATGCTGGTCAACCACGGAACGAACCAAACCAGAGGGGTACGACACTTTCACCAGCTTCCTTTCCGATGGCCACAGCCGGTACACGATCCACAGGCAAACGGGCCGCAGCATCATGAACGAGAATCACGTACGCCAGGACACGGCCCCGGCCGAAAACTCTTCGTCGAGCCGCAAGCGAGTCGACCGCGACGAGGCAACGGCTGCGCCGGAGAGCCTGCCGGTACGCTGGACCCATTAGCAGGAGATCCATGCTGGACAGCGAGGGCCTGAGTGACGATCTTCAGCACCAAAGTGAATGAAAACGAGGAAGTTGATCTATAGCGCCCCAGGTCAAGAAGTGTGCTCCCCGCGCAGGCGGGGGTGATCCCGACAGGCTGCCCGCCGCCAAGCGGCAGCTCCTGTGCTCCCCGCGCAGGCGGGGGTGATCCCGGGGCGGAGAACCGGGCCAACCGGCAAGTGGGGTGCTCCCCGCGCAGGCGGGGGTGATCCCGGCAGCACGGTGACCGCCTCCCGCAGCCGGGAGTGCTCCCCGCGCAGGCGGGGGTGATCCCGTGGTCAGATTTGCGCTCTCCGGCGTCAGTGGGTGCTCCCCGCGCAGGCGGGGGTGATCCCATGTCGTCCATCCCCCCTGTGCTGCTGGTCGTGTGCTCCCCGCGCAGGCGGGGGTGATCCGTACAGGCACGCCGCTGCGCCGATGGCGGCCAGGTGCTCCCCGCGCAGGCGGGGGTGATCCCAGATCGCTGTCCGGGCCCTCCTGGCAGATGCAGTGCTCCCCGCGCAGGCGGGGGTGATCCCGGCGGGATCATGCAGTCGGAGACCGCCACCATGTGCTCCCCGCGCAGGCGGGGGTGATCCGAACGGGGTGTCCTGCGGGGTGAGCAGGTGCAGGTGCTCCCCGCGCAGGCGGGGGTGATCCCGGGAAGATGTGGCTCGTCGCGACCATCCTCGGGTGCTCCCCGCGCAGGCGGGGGTGATCCCGGTGAGGAACTCGCCGCCTGGCTGGGGGCCGAGTGCTCCCCGCGCAGGCGGGGGTGATCCGGCGTTGGTGGACGGGTTGACCGCGCCGAAGCGGTGCTCCCCGCGCAGGCGGGGGTGATCCCTCGGGGATGGCGATCACCTCGCCGGCGAGGACGTGCTCCCCGCGTGTGCGCGGCCAGTGAAAGATCCCCATAGGCGGCCATTTACCGCCCCGCTGATGGCCGGGGTTCTCCCCGTGGACGGCCAGATACCTCCCCGCTGATCATGACGAGACGCTGGTCGGCGAGGGTCGGCGGCGTGAAACGCGGCAGGGAGATCGTGGAAATCTTGGAGGCGTACGACCTCACGGGTAGTTACCGTGCGGCGGCTGAGTTGGCCGGGTGTGATCACCACACGGTGGCCCGGTATGTGAAGTTGCGGGCCGAGGGGCGCAGTCCCGAGGAGCGGACCCAGCGGGCTCGGCCGATCGACGAGTTCATGGACAAGATCGAGGAGTTGGTGGCCCGCTCGGGTGGCCGGGTCCGCGCCGATGTGGTGCACCGGCGGATCACCACGATGGGCTTCGCCGGCGGGGAACGCACCACCCGCCGGGCGGTCGCGGCGGTGAAGAAGTCCTGGCAGGTAGGGCAGCGACGGGTGTTCCGCCCGTGGATCCCCGAGCCCGGTTTGTGGCTGCAGTTCGACTGGGGCGAAGGCCCACGCATCGGCGGCCGGCGGACCACGTTGTGGTGCGCGTGGCTGCCCTGGTCGAGGTTCCGGGTCGTGATCCCGGTGCTGGACAAGACCCTGCCGACGGTTGTGGCCTGCCTGGACGCCACCCTGCGGCGCCTGGGTGGGGTGCCGGCTTATGTGTTGACCGACAACGAGAAGACGATCACGGTGGAGCACGTCGCGGACATCGCGGTCAGGAATCCGGAGATCGTGCAGGTGGCCCGGCATTACGGGATGACGATCCGCACCTGCGTGCCGGCGGACCCGCAGTCCAAGGGCGGCGCCGAGAACACGGTGAAGATCGCCAAGGCGGACCTGGTCCCGACCAACGCGAACCTGCTCGGCCAGTACCGCACATTCGCAGAGCTCGAAGCGGCCTGCCGCGACTTCACCGACGAGGTCAACGCCCGTCTACACCGCGACACCCGCCGCCGCCCGGCCGAAGCCCTGCTGGAGGAACGGACACGGCTGCACCCGTTGCCGGCAAGGGCGTTCACCGTCGCGTTCGGCACCACCCGCCGAGTGAACTGGGACTGCACCATCTCCGTCGACGGAGTCCGCTACTCGGTCCCACACCACCTGGTCGACACCCGGGTCTGGGCCCGGTTCCACGGCGACGAACTGATCGTCACCGCCGTCAGCGAGGACGGTCCGGCCGAGGTCGCCCGCCACCAGCGGGCCCAGCCCGGCCGCCCGTCGATCCGAGATGAGCACTACCCGCCCCGATCACGCCAGTCCGACACCGCGCAGCGGGTGCCGCGGGCCCGCACCGCCGACGAAGCCGCGTTCCTCGCCCTCGGCCCCGGCGCCGCCGCGTGGCTGGTCGAAGCCGCAGCCGCCGGCATCCGCGGAGTCCGACGCAAGATGGCCGAAGCCGTCGCCCTGGCCAAGCTGCACGGCGTCGACCACGTCGACCGGGCCCTCGGCACCGCCGCTTTGGCGGGCCGGTTCACCGACAACGACCTGATCCGCATCCTCGCCCACCAACGCGACGACGACACCCCACCCACCCGGGCCAGCGAAACCCACAGCCTGCAACCAGGCACCTCCGCCTGGTCAACCTTCGGCACGACTGGAGAACAGTGACCATCACCCCGTTGCGGGTCACCGGCACGGCCGGTGACCCGCTGACCGAAGCGATCGAGCTCACCCGCCGCCTGAAACTGCCGCACCTGCGCCGAGCCATGGCCGACCTCATCCCCACCGCGAAAGCCCAACGCTGGGACCCCGCCGAGGTCGTGCGAGTACTCCTCGCCGAGGAAGCCGCCGGCCGGGACCAGGCCAACCTGCGCACCCGCCGCAAACGCGCCGCGTTCCCCGCCGGCAAGACCTTCGGCGACTGGGACGAGACAGCCTCGTCGATCCCACGGCCGACCCAGGACGCGCTACGCAGCCTGGAATGGGTGCACCGCAAGGAGAACCTGTCCATCTGTGGCCCGTCGGGCACCGGCAAGAGCCACTTCTGCGAAGCCCTCGGCCAAGCCGCCGTCGAAGCCGGCATGACCGTCGCCTGGTTCACCATCGAAGACCTCGGCGTCATGGTCCGCCGGCACCGCCCCGACGACTCCGTCACCCGAGCCATGACCCGACTGATCCGCACCGACCTGATCATCATCGACGACATCGGCCTGCTACCAGTCTCCCCGGACGCCGCCGAAGGGTTCTACCGCCTCGTCGACGCCGCCTACGAACGCCGCAGCCTCGCGGTCAGCTCGAACCTGCACCCCTCCGGCTTCGACGAGATCATGCCCAAAACCCTCGCCACCGCCACCGTCGACCGACTCCTGCACCACGCCCACGTCGTCGTCACCCAGGGTGACAGCTACCGATTCAACCAAGCCACCGCCGGACAAGGCGTCAAAACCTTGCACTGACCCCAACACCACCCCACGGCGGGAAACTATCTGGCCGCCGCTGGGGAGAAACCAAGGCCGCCAGCGGGGAAAACTACTGGCCACCTACGGGGAAATCCGATTGGCCGTTGACACCCGCGCAGGCGGGGGTGATCCCAGACAGCAACCGACAGCAAGGAGGCCACCCAGCGTGCTCCCCGCGCAGGCGGGGGTGATCCCCTGGTCCGCGCCGAGCGGGCCGTGAGTAAGGAGTGCTCCCCGCGCAGGCGGGGGTGATCCCGGACGTCGCGTCGGCGTACGCCATGAACCCGAGTGCTCCCCGCGCAGGCGGGGGTGATCCGGTTCCTCCGGGGGTTTCGGGGGTTGGCCTGTGGTGCTCCCCGCGCAGGCGGGGGTGATCCCGGGAGCTGATGGACGAGCTGCGGCTCGTGATGGTGCTCCCCGCGCAGGCGGGGGTGATCCGCCGCCTGGGACGGCACCATGCGCCCCGACTACGTGCTCCCCGCGCAGGCGGGGGTGATCCCTGCGCGCCCAGCTCGACGGCATCCGTCTGGACGTGCTCCCCGCGCAGGCGGGGGTGATCCCCCCGAGCACCTCTCGCGGGCGGTCCACCGGTTGTGCTCCCCGCGCAGGCGGGGGTGATCCGACGGCCATGGAGCTGTTCCGCCGGGTCAAGGCGTGCTCCCCGCGCAGGCGGGGGTGATCCCACGCCGGGGTTGTTGGCGGCGGCGGTCTCCAGGTGCTCCCCGCGCAGGCGGGGGTGATCCCGTCGACCACGGTGGCGACGTGGTGATGCCGGGGTGCTCCCCGCGCAGGCGGGGGTGATCCCGCCACCACCAAGGCCAGCAGGGCGGTCACGGCGTGCTCCCCGCGCAGGCGGGGGTGATCCCCGCCACCGGCTCGCTGCCGGACCCGATGCCGCCGTGCTCCCCGCGCAGGCGGGGGTGATCCCGGAAGAGGCCCCCACCGCGCTGGTGGGGGCCTGTGCTCCCCGCGCAGGCGGGGGTGATCCGTACACGCCGGCAGGGTTGGTGCACGCCGACGAGTGCTCCCCGCGCAGGCGGGGGTGATCCCGTCTCACATCACACGCGAACAACCGAGGGAGAGTGTGCTCCCCGCGCAGGCGGGGGTGATCCCGAGTTCGCCGCGGTCTTCGCCGCCCTGTACGCGTGCTCCCCGCGCAGGCGGGGGTGATCCCGTGCACTGGTCGCTGCGACTGATCCTGTTCTTGTGCTCCCCGCGCAGGCGGGGGTGATCCGGCCAAGCCAGCACCGGCCGCCGACGCCCCGACGTGCTCCCCGCGCAGGCGGGGGTGATCCCGCTGGGTGCGCGTCTGGACCGCCGGCGACCTGGTGCTCCCCGCGCAGGCGGGGGTGATCCCGACGTCACGACGCACCTGGCCAAGGAGTGGCTGTGCTCCCCGCGCAGGCGGGGGTGATCCCGCACCGCCCATCACCGCCAAATCCACCGAGTGGTGCTCCCCGCGCAGGCGGGGGTGATCCCCGGCCTCGCCGGCCTCCAGGCCGAGCAGCTTGAGTGCTCCCCGCGCAGGCGGGGGTGATCCGACGTTGGCCCGGATCGAGGCCGGCTTGGCGCGGTGCTCCCCGCGCAGGCGGGGGTGATCCCGCGGAGGCCATCCGCACGAACCTACTGGCCGGGTGCTCCCCGCGCAGGCGGGGGTGATCCGATGAGGGCGCCGCATCGGCGCGTGACTATGCCGTGCTCCCCGCGCAGGCGGGGGTGATCCCGGTGACCACTGGCCGTGGACCCCGGAGGTGGCGTGCTCCCCGCGCAGGCGGGGTGTCGGCTCCGCCTGAAAACTGGCTCTGGCACACATTTTGTGAGTCGCGCTCGTCGGTAGTTCGGGTTAGGTGCCGGGATGGAGATCATTCCGGCGTTGCTGCCGCACCTGACGGGCCTGCGGTTGGAAGCGGTGGTGGTCCGGGGCGTCGGGGTCAGGATCGATGCGGAGACACAGACTGTGCGGGCGCGGTGTGGCACCTGCAGCACCTGGTCGACCACAAGGCATGGTCGCTATGTGCGGCGGCTGGCCGATGTCAGGTTGGGTGGTCACGAGGTGCTGGTCGCGTTGACGGTCCGCCGATTCACCTGCGTAAACACC
This sequence comes from Micromonospora sp. WMMA1923, assembly GCF_049179195.1. NCBI lineage: Bacteria > Bacillati > Actinomycetota > Actinomycetes > Micromonosporales > Micromonosporaceae > Micromonospora > Micromonospora sp. WMMA1923. The sequence goes on along the minus strand of NZ_JBMHLZ010000001.1, from coordinate 2,403,430 downwards.
GAATGTGGGCGGCGGACCTTCGTTGAGCAGGTCCCGGGCCTGACTCGTCGGCATGCCCGTCACACCGTCGTGGCGGCCGGTGACGTGGAGGCCGTCGCGGTGGCGTTGGGCGGTCGACCGGGCAGCAGGTTGGCGCAGCGGTTGGCGGTGTCGGTCTCCCGGTCAACGTTGATCCGGATGATCCGCCGGATGCCCGACCCGCCGCCGGTGACACCGACGGTGCTGGGCGTGGACGACTTCGCCCGCCGCCGTGGGCACCGATACGCGACCGTGCTGCTCGACATGCATACCCGCCGGCCGATCGACGTTCTGCCCGACCGCACCGCCGACACCCTCGCTGCCTGGCTGCACGACCATCCCGGTGTTCAGATCATCTGCCGGGACCGAGGCGGCAGCTATGCCGACGGCGCCCGCAAAGGAGCGCCTGACGCGGTCCAGGTCGCCGACCGGTGGCACTTGCTGAAGAACCTCAGCGACACCGTCGAGAAAGTCATCCGCGGGCACCGCCGATGCCTACGCACCGACGCCGAACCAACATCTGCCCTGGTCACGCCGACCGACGAGCCGGGCGAAACGGGGCGTCGGGCGACGAACACGCGTCAACGCCACGCGGCCGTGCACGCTCTGCGAGCCGAGGGGCTGTCGATCAGCGCGACCGCCCGCCGACTCGACATGAACGTCAGAACCGCCCGCAAGTACGCCCACGCCTCCACCGCCGAGGCGTTGATAGGCCCGAACGCCAGCAGCCGCCCCAGCGTCCTCGCCCCGTTCCACTCCTACCTGCGGCAACGCCTCACCGACGGCGTCCATCAGACCGCTGAACTGCACGGCGAGATCCTGGCCCGCGGTTACCAAGGCAGCCTGCGGGTGCTGCGGGACTGGCTCACCATCAACCGCGCCCGGCCTGCCCCTGCGACCGCCGTCCGGGTGCCGTCGGCCCGGCGGATCACCGCCTGGATCATGCGACCCGGCCACAAACTCACCGACGACGAACACGTCGATCTCGCCGACGCCCGCCGCCGCTGCCCGGACCTCGACACCGTCGCCGACCTCGCCCGCAGGTTCGCCGCGCTGGTCCGCCACCAAGGCACCGGGCAGCACCTCGACGCCTGGATCAACCGCGCCCGCCGCGCCGGATACCCCGAGATCCGCGGCTTCGCCGCCGGCCTTGTCGGCGACCGCGACGCCGTCGTCGCCGGCCTCGCCCAGCCCTGGAGTTCAGGTCCGGTCGAGGGCCAGGTCAACCGCATCAAGACGATCAAGCGACAGATGTATGGCCGGGCGAACCTCGACCTCCTCCGCAAACGCGTCCTGACCAACTCGTGAGCCGCAATCAAGATCAATCACAGAATCTGCGCCAGAGCCCCGTTTGGGGCGGCGTTGACACGGCCGTCGTGCTTGAGCATCCGGCCGTGCTCCCCGCGCAGGCGGGGGTGATCCGCTGCCACCCGCGCCGGCCAAGCCACCGGCCAAGTGCTCCCCGCGCAGGCGGGGGTGATCCCGATCCGCAGGTACGGCGCTGCCTCATGCACGAGTGCTCCCCGCGCAGGCGGGGGTGATCCGTGGGCCATCACGGCGAGGTCGTATTCGCCTTTGTGCTCCCCGCGCAGGCGGGGGGTGATCCCTCGTAGATCTGGCCCAACTGCATGTCGGAGCCGTGCTCCCCGCGCAGGCGGGGGTGATCCGCGTGTGGCCGGACATCGGCGGACCCCGGTCGGGTGCTCCCCGCGCAGGCGGGGGTGATCCCTGGGTCATGGCGCTGGCGGCAGTCTCGGCCGCGTGCTCCCCGCGCAGGCGGGGGTGATCCCTCGCGCGCAGCGGCGGCAACCGGCGGCGCTGAGTGCTCCCCGCGCAGGCGGGGGTGATCCCAGCGCGTCATCGACGCCTTCCGCGCTGCGGACGTGCTCCCCGCGCAGGCGGGGGTGATCCGGAGGTCGGCTCGGACATTTGGCGCACCGGATCGTGCTCCCCGCGCAGGCGGGGGTGATCCCGCGCTCCACGCCGCCCTGCTGGTCGCCGAGCGGTGCTCCCCGCGCAGGCGGGGGTGATCCCGGTACGCGATCGACCCCCACGCGGGTGCCAGTGTGCTCCCCGCGCAGGCGGGGGTGATCCGCCACGCCGCTCACCCTGGCGACGCGCATCGCGGTGCTCCCCGCGCAGGCGGGGGTGAACCCACGGTCGAGCGGTACGAGGTGCCGCTCAAGATGTGCTTCCCGCGCAGGCAGGGGTGATCCCAGGGCTGGTCCGCGTCCTTTGCCGTCGCCGTCGGTGCTCCCCGCCCGCGGCGGGGGTGATCCGGTCAACGCCGGAGCCGGCGTGCGTTTCCTGCTGCTCCCCGCGCAGGCCGGGGTGCTCCGGTCAGGGTGGCCCTGCGGCGGACGATCATGCCGTGCTCCCCGCGCAGGCGGGGTGTTCTCTCCTTGCACCTGCCGATCGGCTTTGGCCCTGGCAGCTCGTCCGCGTCCGCCTCGAAGGTGAGCAGCGCAGGGCCGCTGCTGATCGCCAGGGGCTCGCCGGCAACAATCAGGAAGTTCCGGACTCGTCGGGTGGCGACCAGGGGTCGACGGGCACCTCGTACACGAGTCGGTAGCGGTCACCGGGAAACACGATGTCGGCGGTCTCCACTGCGGTCTGCCCGGCGTAGTAGGTGCGCTCGACCACGATCACCCACATGCCACCCCGGCGGTCGAGTTCGAGGGCATCGGCCTCTTCGGGCATCGCCGGTCGGGTGGTGACCTCTTCCACGAACCGGTCGATGGGCACGCTGATGGAGTCCATGCGGGCGATCACACCGATGATCGGCCCCTGCTCCGGGTGCTCGACCGGCGTGCCAGCGGTGATGGCCAGGGGCTCATACGAGTGGGCGAGCTGGATGGGGGTTCCGTCAGCGAGGTAGCGGTACTTGGTGGACATCACCAGGTCGCCGGGCTGGATGCCTAGCCGTTCGGCGAGCGAGGACGTGGCGGGGATCTTCTCGCTGTGCGATTCCCAGGTCGGCCGCTTACCTGCGGCTTCGCTGTCCCGGGCGAACGGTGACGTGCTGCCGAGGCGTTTGCGCATATCTCGTGAGTGGGCGCGGCGCATGAGTTGGGTCCGGGTGCGGACGTAGTTGCCGGAACCACGTCGGCCCTCGATGAGCCCTTCGCTGCGGAGCAGGGTCAGGGCGTGCTTGATGATCGTGGTGGAGAAGCCCCAACGCTGCTGGAGGTCCCTTTCGGTGGGAAGTTTGTCCCCGGGGGCCAGTTCACCGGAGAGGATCCGCTGGCGCAGGTCGTCGACGACGCGCTGATAGTTGGGCGGTTCCTTGCCGGTCATGGGTGACCCCTTCGGGTTGACGCGCCTGACTGCGTCAAGTTGACCATGGCACCGAAGGCGCAGCAAGCAGAGCGGCATGTTCGCCACCTCAAGTAAGTGCACTTAAATCCTTTACCAACTCAGGCAAGTGCGCTAACTTTCGGGACATAGACCACACACCATGAGACGGATGATCCACGTCCGGCTCGACCTCTCAGGAGGTGAGAGTGATCGTGCTCCATGCCATGTCGGTCGTGTTCGGTGGGTTGGTGCCCGGCTTCGTGCTCGGGTTGTTCGCGTTTCGGGTCAAGGCGCGGTGGTGTCCGCGGTGTGGGGAGTCCACCGAGGCGATGCCCCCGACCACGGAGCCGCACCGGTGACCCGGCCGACCGTCCACGGCGGCGAGCAGCTGCCGATCGGACGGCGGGTGGCCCGCTGGCGGGTACGCCGCAGACTCACCCAACAGATGCTCGCCGACCGCCTCGGCAAGTCCAAGAGCTGGGTCGACAAGGTCGAACGCGGCGTCCGCGCCCTCGACCGCTACTCGGTGGTGCGGGACATCGCCACCGTCCTCCGCATCGACCCCACCGAACTACTCGACCCGCACGAACCCGCCCCCACCCCGCCGGTGACGAGCCTGGACGGGGTCGACACCATCCGGACCGCGCTCGCCCGCTACCACCACCAGCCGACCCACCTGCCCGTCGACCAACTCCGCCGACACACCGGCCACGCCTGGCTCGCCTACCACCACGCCCAGTACCCGCAGCTCCTACGAACCCTGCCCACCCTGCTCGACACCACCCACCACACACCGGCACTGCGCGCGTCGGCGTACCAGATCACCGCCCTGGTACTGGTCAAACTCGGCGCGGCCGACCTGAGCTGGCTCGCCGCCGACCGCGCCGCCACCACCGACCCCACGAGCAACGCCACCATCGCCGTCGCCCAGGCGCTACGCGCCCTCGGCCGCGACCGACTCGCCCTCACCGCCACCCTCGACGCCACCGACACCACCACCGACCACCGGGTACGCGGCACCCTGCTACTCCAGGCCGGACTCGGCCGGTGACCCCACCGCCGCCGGCCAGGCCCTGATCGCCGCCGACAGCATCGCCCCCGCCGAGGTCCGCCACCGCCCGTACGCCCGTACCGCGATCACCGAGATCACCCGCGGCGAGCCGGCGGCGGCCGACGTGGCGCGACTGGCCACCCTCGTCGGCCTGACCCGCTGACCACCCACCACACCGAAAGGAACAGTCGACCCGTGGCCGAAGACCTGGGATCCAGCGTGCCCCGACGACACCTCGGACGCATCCTGCGCGAGCTGCGCCTCGACGCCGGCATCACCCTCGACGCCGCCAGCGACGCCATCGCCTGCAGCCGACAAAAGGTCTGGCGCATCGAAACCGGCCTCGGCACCACCCGCGCGGTCGACGTACGCGCCCTCTGCGACCTCTACAACACCGACCCCGACCTCACCGCCGCCCTGGTCACCGTGGCCGCAGAGACCAAGGCAACCGGCTGGTGGCACGCCCACGACAACCCCGTCCCCGCCTGGTTCACCCCGTACCCGGGCCTGGAAAACGCCGCCGCCCGGATCCGCAGCTACCAGCAGGCCCTCCTGCCCGGCCTGCTGCGGACGCCCGCCTACCACCAGGCCGTCCACCCTCACCGGCCCGACCACCCCGAGCATCTCCACGAGGTACGCCACCCGCCCGGCAACCTGCTCACCCGGCGGCTGCCCCCACCACCACGGCTCTACGTGGTGCTCTCCGAGGCGGTGCTGCTGCGCCGGGTCGGCGAGCCGGGAGTCATGGCCGAGCAGCTGACCCACCTGCTGAGGCTGACCGAGCTGCCGCACGTCGCCGTCCGGGTGCTGCCGCTTTCCGCCGGAGTCCCCGAGGCCGCCCTCGCCGGGCCGTTCACCATGCTCGACTTCACCCCCGACAGGCGCGTCACCCCCGACCCACCGGTGGTGTACCGGGCATCTCTCACCGGCGACCTCTACCTCGACCGGCCCGAGGAGATCACCAGCTACGAACGCCTCTGGCTGGCCATCGCCACCCATGCGCTCAACGAAGACACCTCGGTACGCCTCATCGAGAAGATCAACCACCAGGTACACGCGCGCCCGGGAGAGGGGGATCGCTGGTCCGTGGCTGCCGGGCAACACCCACTGTAGAAAGGTACGAAATCGCCACGGTGGAGGAGGCCGACATGATCGACCGAGCCGGACTTGCCGAGTTCCTACGCCGGCGGCGTGAGTCGCTGCAGCCTGAGGACGTCGGTGTTCCTCGCGGACGGCGGCGCAGGACCGCCGGGCTCCGCCGGGAGGAGGTGGCCGCGTTGTGTCACATCTCCGCCGACTACTACAGCCGGCTGGAGCAGGGGCGCGGGCCCCTCCCGTCCGACCGTCTGATCGCCGCCATCGCCCAGGGACTGCACCTCACGCTCGACGAACGCGACCACCTGTTCCGGCTCGCCGGACACCAGCCTCCGCCGCGCGGCGCGACCAGCGAGCACATCAGTCCGGGACTGCTGCGCATCTTCGACCGGCTCGCCGACAGTCCCGCCGAGATCGTCACGGAGCTCAGCGAGACGATGCGGCAGACCCCGCCGAGCGTCGCACTCGTGGGCGACAACACCCGGTACTCCGGCCCTGCCCGAAGCATGCCCTTCCGGTGGTTCACCGACCCGACTACCCGCGCCACGTACCTCCCGGAGGACCACGAGCGCATGTCACGGGTCTTCGCCTCAGGGGCGCGCAGGGTGGCCACGCTGCGCGGACCTGGGTCGAAGGCAGCGCGCCTTGTCGAACTTCTGCTCCGGGAGAGCCCCGAGTTCGCCGACCTGTGGCACCGGCATGAGGTCGGCGCGACCTTCGCCGACGTCAAACGCTTCGTGCATCCGGAGGTCGGCGTACTGGAACTCAGCTGCCAGGTGCTCGACGACCCGGCACAGTCGCACCGGCTGCTGGTCTACACCGCCACCCCGGGCAGCGAGAGCCACCGCCGGCTCAGGTTGCTGTCGGAGGTCGGTGCGCGGGACATACCCGACGGTGTCTCGGTGGGAGAGTGGTTCCCGCAGCCGGACTGTGGCCCGACCCGGGCGTCGACCGATCGTCAGCCCCGATGAACCTCCGCGATCTCGCGGGGGGTCAGGCCGCCGGCCTGGTTCTCGCCGCCGGGGCAGGGCGCCGCTACGGCGGCCCGAAGGCACCTGTGTTTCTCGGGCAGGCGCTGCGGGTGCTGCGCGAGGGCGGCTGCGACCCGGTTCTCGCGGTCCTCGGTGCCGGAGCCCGCCAGGCCCGGGCAACCGTCGACCTGGCGGGTGTCCAGGTCCTCGACAATCCGGGCTGGGCCGAGGGCATGGCCTCGTCGTTGCGGCTCGGGCTCACCACGGCCGCCCGCCTGCCGGGCGTCTCGGCCGTGTGCGTACACCTGGTCGACATGCCCGGGGTCTCCGCTACGGCGGTGATGCGGCTGCTGGCCCGGGCAGACCCGGGCTGCCTGGTCCGAGCCTGCTACGACGGCGAGGCGGGCCATCCGGTGGTACTCGGTCGTGACCACTGGGCCGAGATCGTCTCGACCGTGCGTGGCGACCGGGGCGCCCGGGCGTACCTACGCCGGCACGCTGCCCAGGTCGACCTGGTCGAGTGCGGTGACGTGGCCGCCGGGTACGACATCGACGAACGGTGACCACTGGCCGGGGCTGGTTGCGTTCACAGCAGCTTGTCGAGGGTGATGGGGAGGCTGCGGATCCGCTTACCGGTGGCGTTGAAGATGGCGTTGCCGACAGCGGCCGCCGAGCCGACGGTGCCGAGTTCGCCGACACCCCGCGCGCCGAGGTTGTTGATGACGGGGTCGGGCCGGTCGAGGCAGTGGACGTCGAGGTCGGGAACATCGGCGTTGACCGGCACCAGGTAGTCGGCCATGTTGCCGGCGGCCAGCCGGCCGGTGGCCTCCTCGAGCGGGTCGTCCTCCAGCAGGGCGTGGCCGATGCCGAAGATGATGCCGCCGACGATCTGGCTCCGGGTGGCCTGGGCGTTGACCACCCGTCCGATGTCCACGACCGTGGTGAAGCGGGTCACGCGGGGCTCTCCGGTGTACCGGTTGACCCTGACCTCGCAGAAGTGTGCGCCGAAGCTGTGGAACCGGTACCGGGTGGCCTCCGGGCCGGGTTGAACCGTCGCGGTGGCCTCGACGTTGCGGCGGCCCACCGTGGTGAGCAGGCGGCCGAAGGACATCGAGAGGCCTCCCCCGCGCAACGTGCCCTTCTGGTAGCTCAGGTCCTCGCTGTTCGTACCGTGCCAGGGTGACTGGGGGCTCGTGACGGCGACGTTGACGAGTTCGGCGATCGCGGCGTTGGCGGCGGCCTCGACCGCCGGCACGCTGGTGGAGGTGCCGGCCGACGCCACGGACGGTGCGCCCGGCGGCAGTGCGGTGTCACCGAGTTCGGGTGTCACCCGCCGCAGCGGGATGCCCAGTTCGTGGGCGCCGGTGATGGCCAGCATGGTCAACGCGCCGGTGCCCGTGTCGGCGGTCGCGGAGGAGACCACGGCGGTGTCGTCGTCGAGCAGCCGGACCCGGGCCTGGATGGCCTCCGGCCTGCGGGCTCCGGGGTAGATGGCGGTGGCCATTCCCATCCCGACCAGCCAGTGTCCGTCGGTCCGGCTGCGGGGCCTGGCGCGTCGGGCCGACCAGCCGAAGCGTCGGGCGCCCACGCGGTAGCACTCGTCGAGGTGCTTGCTCGACCACGGCAGGCCCGACCCGGGTACGGCGGTGGCGTAGTTGCGCAGCCGTAGCTCGACCGGGTCGATACCGGTGGCGACGGCGAGTTCGTCCATCGCGGTCTCCAACGCGAAGGACCCGGGGGCCTCGGTGGGGCCCCGCATGGCGCAGGTCGGTGGCACGTCGAGCATGACGTGCCGCTGGTCGATGGACAGGTTGGGGGTCCGGTACAGCACGGCCGAGGTGTCCACGGCCGGCTGCATGTGCCGGTAGCCGACGGGCGGCATCGAGGCGTCGGTGACATGACTGACCGCGTTGAGGACCCCGTCCCGGGAGGCGCCCAGCGTGACGGTCTGGTTGATCGCACTGCGGTGGCCGACCACGGTGAACACCTGTTCCCGGGAGAGGACCAGCCTGACCGGGCGGTTCAGCTCGCGGGCCGCGGCTGCGGCCAGGGCGGCGTCGTACCACGGCATCACCCGGCTGCCGAAACCACCGCCGACGTACGTGCTGATCAGCCGTACCGCCGTTGGCGGCAGGCCGAGCCGTGCGGCTGCCGCCGTGGCGGAGAGGTGGGGTAGCTGTGCGCCGCTGTACAGCGTGAGCTGGGTTCGGTCGTTGTTCCACTCGGCGAGGACGGCGTGGGGTTCCATCGCGACGGCGTGCTGCATCGGCTGGTGGAAGGATGCCTCCACGACGATGTCGCTGGCGGCCAGGGCGGTCTCGATCGAGTCGACGCCGGGGGCGAGGACGATGGCCCTGGGGGCGGGCCAGGTCGGCCCCCCGTCGGCAGGCACGCGGGGCTCGTCGGTGAGCGAGGTACGCGGCCGTTGCTCGTGGTAGGTCGTGGTGATCAGCGTTGCGGCGTCCCGTGCCTGCATGGCGGTCTCGGCGACGACCATGGCGATGATCTGTCCCCGGAAGCGGATCTGGGTGTCCTGCAGGGGTGCGTAGTTCTCCCCGACGCCGGGCACCGGCTGGAGCGCGAGTTTGTGGAACGGGCTGTACACCCCGATGACGCCTGGGGCGTTCTGCGCCGCGACGGTGTCCATCGTGGTGATGGAGCCTCGGGCGACGGTGCTGGTGACCAGGTGGGCATGGGCCAGGTTGGCCGCCGGGTAGTCGGCCGAGTATCGGGCGGCGCCGGTGACTTTCGCCCGGCCGTCGACGCGGTCGATGTCGCGGCCGAGTGGGGAGACGGTCATCGTGGCTCCTAGCTCTGGGAAGAGGACCGTGGTCGGGTGATGCCGGCGCTGTGGTCGAGGTGTTCGGCGGTCCAGGTCGGCGGGAAGGGAGCCGACGACGGGGTGGCGCGACGGTGGATGGGGACCCCGGTACGCAGCGGCACCCCGGTGCCGCCGTGCCGGTGCGCGACGATTTCCGCCGCGATCGACAGCGCCGTCTCCTGGGGGGTACGGGCGCCGATGTCCAGCCCGATCGGCGAGTGCAGCCGGCGGAGTTCCCGGTCGGTCAGGCCGGCCTCGCGCAGCCGTACCAGGCGTTGTTCGTGGGTACGCCGTGACCCCATCGCCCCCACGTAGTCGACCGGTAGTCGCAGGGCTGCGGTGAGCAGCGGTACGTCGACCTTCGGGTCGTGGGTGAGGACACAGATCACGGTGCTGCCGTCGAGGCGCTGGGTGGCAAGGTAGCGGTGTGGCCAGTCGACGACGACCTCGTCGGCGTACGGGAATCGGGCCGGCGTGGCGAACGTGGCCCGGGCGTCGCAGACGGTCACCCGGTAGCCGAGGAAGGCACCCAGGCGGGCCAGTGCCGCGGCATGGTCGATGGCCCCGAAGATGAGCATCCGAGGCGCCGGGGTGTTGCACTCGACCAGCAGGGTCATCGGTTCCCGGCAGTAGCCGTCGGCCACCCCGATGTCCACGGTGCCGCTGGTCCCGGCGTGCAGCACGCCGGTCGCGTGTGCGGCAGCCACCTCGTCGAGCCGTTCGTCGCCGAGGGTTCCCGCCCGGTGTCCCCCGGGGCGTACCACGATCAGTTTTCCGAGGTGGGCCTCCGGGCCGCGGACGACGGTGGCGACGGCGACGGGCTCGTCCCGCGTCGCGTCGGCGTACGCCGCTTCCAGGCCGGGTTCGGCACCCGGATCGTGGTGGCGCAGGAACAGCTCGATCGTTCCGCCGCAGGTGAGGCCGACGGCGATGGCGTCGTCGTCGGTGTAGCCGAACCGCAGGGTCTTCGGGCTGCGCTCCCCCCGCAGCATCTCCTGGCACGCCTGGTAGACGGCGGAGTCGACGCAGCCGCCGGAGACGTTGCCCAGCACCGCACCGTCCGCGTCGACGACGAGCGACGCGCCGGGCTGGCGGGGCGCGCTGCCGTCCACGCGGGTGACGGTGGCGGTCACGAACGGGGTCCCACCGCGGACCCGGTCGAGGAGTTCGGTGGCGAGTTCAAGCATGAGCGCCGCCGCAGCGAGCCGGGCCGGGTGTGTGGTTCATCGGCGCTCCGTCAGCACGGTGAGGGCCCGGACCAGCGTCCGTCGCAGCAGCGCGGGCTTGAACCCGTTGTACGACAGCGGCCGGGCGCCGTCCGCGGCGGTGCGGACCGCCGCCTCGAAGACGTCGGCGGTGGCCGGTCGGCCGGCCAGGGCGTCTTCGACCGCCGGCAGCCGCCAGGGTCGGGTGCCGACCCCACCGGCGGCGATGCGGGCCTGCTTGATGGTGCGGCCCCGCCACTCGACGGCGACAGCCGCCGAGGTGAGGGCGAACTCGTACGACTGCCGGTCGCGGATCTTGAGGTAGAGGGAGTTCGCCGCCCACCTCGAGCGGGGGACCGTGATGCCGGTGATCAGCTCGCCCGGACGCAGCACGTTCTCGACGTGGGGTGTGCTGCCGGGCAGGGCGTAGAACGTGTCGAGTGGCACCGTACGGGCACCCTGGCGGGTGGCCAGGTGCACGTCGGTGCCGAGGGCTACCAACGCGACGGCCAGGTCACTGGGATGGGTCGCCACACAGGCGTCGCTGGTGCCGAGGATGGCATGCGTACGGTTGATGCCGGTCAGCGCCGAGCAACCACTGCCGGGCTCCCGTTTGTTGCAACCGGTGGTGACGTCACGGAAGTAGCCGCACCGGGTGCGCTGCAACAGGTTCCCGCCGATGCTCGCCATGTTGCGAAGCTGGGCGGACGCGCTCAGCTCCAACGCCTGGGCGATCACCGGATAGTCCCGCCGCACATCGCGGTCGGCGGCGACATCGCTCATCCGGTCGAGCGCGCCGATGTGCAGCCCGTCCCGGTCGAGCCTGATGCCCCGCAGCGGAAGCCGGTTGATGTCCACGACCCGGGCCGGCGCCACCACGTCGAGCTTCATCAGGTCCACGAGGGTCGTGCCGCCAGCCAGGAAGGCCGTGTCCGCACCGGCGTGCGCGACGGCCTCGCGGACGGAGCGCGGCCGGCTGAAGGTGTACGCCCGCATCAGCGCATCACCTGCTGCGCGTCGCGGATCGCGTCCACGATGCCCGGATAACAACTGCACCGACAGATGTTGCCCGACATCCGCTCGCGGATCTCGTCGTCGGAGCGGGCACGGCCCTCCTGGACCATGCCGACCGCCGACATGATCTGTCCCGACGTGCAGAAGCCGCACTGGAGTGCGTCGCGCTCGATGAACGCCTGCTGCATCGGGTGCAGTCGATCACCGTGGGCCAGGCCCTCGATCGTGGTGACCGCCCGCTCGTCGACCGTGGCCGCCAGCGTCAGGCAGGACAGCACCCGCCGACCGTCGACGTGCACGGTGCACGCCCCGCACTGACCACGGTCACAGCCCTTCTTCGTGCCGGTGAGCCCCCACTCCTCGCGCAGTGTGTCGAGCAGCGTGGCACGCGGGTCCACCTGTGCCGCGACCGCCGTGCCGTTGACCTCGGCCTGGACGGTCACGAGTTCGACGCTGCCCTTCGGGGCCGCCGGCGCGGCCTGCGCCCCACCTGGCAGCAGCGGTATCGCCAACGCGGCGGCACCGCCACCCAGGACGCTCCGGCGGGCCACGCCTGATCGGCCCTGGCCATCGTCGTCGTGTGGATTCATCGGTTCTCCCCGGATAGACGTCGAACGGGGGTGCCCCATCACCCTGACCGCACCGGGAGACGGCAGCCAGGGTCTGTCGATCCGAGGTTGGGACGACAGTCGCGAGCGCAGGGCTACGTCCGGTCCTCCGACACCGGCGTGTCGAGGACTGCCGCGATACTCGTGAGGGCGTGCCGCTGTTGCTCGTTCAGGACGTCCGTCGTGTACTCGTCGACCAGGCCCGCCGCCCCGTTCAGGTCGTGCAGCACCGATCCGTCGGCGAGTTCGTCGAGCAGCGGCCGGACGGTTGCCACGAAGCTGTCGACGAACGCGGTCACCTCCGGCTCGGTGCTGTCCGGCCCGAGCCGGTCGAACCGTCTGGCGAGGTCGACCACCGCCGGCGCGGCCGTGGAGGTGCTGATCCGCTGGTAGAAGCGTTCGAGGTGCGGCATCCCGTCGACGCCGACCAGGTGCGCCAGCAGCACCGACTGGTCCCGGTCGAGCCTGGCGAGGTGCGGCGACAGCCCGGCGGTGGCGAAGACCGCGAGGAACGGGGCCAACTCCGGGGGCAGGTCCGGGGCCGCGTTCTGGGCACGCAGCCGCAGGACGAGATCGCGTTGTGCGGTCAGCCGGTCGATCTGCCCGGTCAGCTCGGCGGCCAGAACCTCCAGCAGCTCTCCCCCGTCCACCGCCGCGTCGTCGAGCAGGGCCGGCATCCGTTCCAGTGGTATCCCGACCGAAGCCAGGCGCTTGATCCGGACGACCCGGATCAGGTCGTGCACGTCGTAGCTGCGGTAGCCGTTACTGCCCCGCTCGGGCTCGGCGAGGACGCCTACCTGGTGGTAGTGGCGCAACGCCCGGACGGTGACCCCGGCGAGTCGCGCCAGCTCCCCGCTACGCACCTGCCACCACCACCTTCGCCCCGTCGCCGGCCGGTGCCGGTTCGGGTTCGAGATTACGCAGCGAGCGCGCGAACAGGCCGCGGACGAACGCGACGAGCCACACCCCGGTCAGCGCGACCGCGGCGACCCGCACGCCCGCGTACTCGGTGACCACGGCCGCGGCGACGATCCCGATCGCCGGCGCGGCGGTCACCAGAGCGTTCTGGGTACCCATGATCCGTCCCCGCAGCTTCTCGGGAATCCGCTCGATCATCAGTACGCCGATCAGGCTGCCGAAGAGTCCGCTGGCCAACCCGACGACGAACGCGCCGCCGAACACCACCCAGACCGAGGAGAGCGCGCCGATGAGCCCGAAGCCGAGTGTGCTGCCGAGCAGCCCGGCGAGGAACCAGACGCGTCGCCGGCCCCGGGTGCCGACGGTCGCGTACAGCGCGCCGCCGACGAGCATGCCGGCGGCGAGGGCGGTGAGCACGAAGCCGAGCAGGCCGGGCCGGTCGGCGAGAGTGAAGTAGACCGGCAGGATCAGCCCCTGCAGGCCGGCAAGCACGATCACCGACGCGAAGCTGAGCGTCGTCGCGACGGTCAGGAACCGGCTGCGGAACAGCACCCGCCAGCCGTCACGCAACTGCCCCCAGCCGGTCCCGGCCGACACCACCGCCGCCCCGTCCCTATCCGCCGCCGCCCGGTCGGTGGTCGCCGCCGCCCCGTTGGTGGTCGCCGCTGCTCCGTCGGTCGCCGCCGCGCCATGCGTGGCCGCCGCCCCGTCGGTGCTCGTCGCCGCGCCTTCGGTGGTGGCGATGGCACCTACGTGGTGGGGAATCAGCAGGGTCAGCAGGGCCGCCGCCAGCGAGGTCGCCGCGGTGATCCACAGTACGGTGGCGCCGTCGAACAGCACCATGAGCGTCCCGGCGGCGGCCGGGCCGAGCAGCAGCGCGACCGCGCCCAGGGCCTCCCGGAGGCCGATCAGCCGCTCCGGGGTGACGCCACTGTGCCGCACGACGGCGGGCAGCAGGGTCTCCCGGGCCGTCATGCCGGGTACGTCGCCCAGCGAGCCGATGATCCCGAACAGGATGAACCACCCCAGGCTCAGCCCCGAGATCATGTCGATCACCGGCAGCGCGGCGATCGCCCCCGCCGACACCAGATCGGTCACCACCGACGAGGTACGCCTGTTGATCCGGTCGATCACCACACCCATCAGCAGGCCGGCCAGCACCGCCGGGACGGCGGTCGCCCCGGCGACGATGCCGGTGCCGAGGACGCTGCCGGTGACCTGCAACACGATCAGCGGCAGGGCCACCCCCGCGATCGAGTTGCCGAGCAGGGAGAGCAGGTACGACGCCAGATACGCGCCGGGAATGAGCCTCATGCCCCCCAGTCAGAATCATGACGTAGGGGCGGGGTCAAGTCGGCCGCTGCCCGCCTCCGTCCGCCGATGACCGGCGCCCCGCGCCCCGCGCCCCGCGCCCCGCGCCCAGCGCCCAGCGCCCAGCGCCCAGCGCCCAGCGCCCAGCGCCCAGCCATGATCGACTCGGTTGGGCTGATCTGGCGGTATCAACCGACCCCGGACCCCGCCATTTCTCCCCAACCGAGTCGATCAACGCACCTCGACCGGAAACCCGGCGACCCGGCGGCCGTCAGCCCGACAGAATGCCCTCATTGCCGGATTCGGCAGCGGCGATCAGGCTCTGCGCCCACTCGACGCCGGTGAGCAGGGTCCGGAGTTCACCGGTGACGTCCTCGGCGGTGGACACAGGGCAGTGGACACAGGGCAGTGGACACGGGGCAGTGGACACGGGGCAGTGGACACAGGGCGGGTGGACACGGGGTGCTTCGCACGGCCGGACCGATGGTGAGCGCGGAAGGTGAGACGTACCCGTTTTCAGCTGGGATCGCTGAGGTGCTCCTGCCCGGCCCACCACGCTGTGGGCCGGGCAGGAAGCGTGCGGCACGCAGGCAGGAAGCCTGCGACGGGCCGGGCAGGAAGCGTGCGGCACGCCGGCAGGAAGCGTGTGGCCCGCCGGGCAGGAAGCGTCCGGTCGGCCCCGGCGTCAGGGCTGGCCGAGCAGTTCGGCTGACGGGCAGACGGTGCCGACGGCGTGCGCCAGGGTGGCCAGGGTGGCCTGTTGCACGGCCGCCGCCGACAGTTCGAAGCCCTCCTTGGTCACCGCCAGCGCGGCGGTCAGGTCGGCCGGCACCACCACCTCCAGGTCCCGGGCACGGGCGTCCTGGGCGGTGGCCTGCACGCAGATGTTGGTGGTGACGCCGGCCAGGATCACCCGGCGGGTGCCGGCGGTGCGCAGTACCACCTCCAGGTCGGTGCCGTAGAAGGCCGACTGGCGGGGCTTGACCACCCGTACCTCGTCGTCGCGGGCGCCGAGATCGGGGTCGAGCTCGGCGGCGGGGCCCTGGAACAGGTCGGGCATCGCCACCCCGTAGGCGGCCTCGGTGGCGGTGCCCATCGACACCCCGGGGCGTTGTTCCCGGGTGACCCAGACGACCGGGACGCGCCGGGTCCGGGCGGCCTCGGCGAACCGGGCGATCCGCTGGACCAGCGCCGGACCGTCCGGCACCGCCAGCGGCCCCTGACAGTTGACGTACTTGCGTTGCACGTCGATGACGATCAGGGTGTCGCCGGCACCGAGGGTTCGCACGGCTGCTCCTTCCGGTCGGGTCGGGGCTCCGCGCGGTTGAGGTAGCGGCCGAGGTCGGTCTCCGGGTCGAGCACCGCGTCGAGCAACTGCCGGGTGTACGCCGCGGCGGGCCGCTGGTAGATCGATTCAACCTCGTCGATCTCGACGATCTGGCCGTTGGACATTACCGCCACCCGGTCGGAGATGTAGGCTACCGCCGCCAGGTCGTGGCCGATGAACAGGTAGGTCAGGCCGAGCCGCTGCTGCAGGTCGCGCAGCAGGTTGAGGATCTGGGCCTGGATGGACAGGTCCAGGGCGGCCACCGGCTCGTCCAGCACCAGCAGGGCCGGTTCCAGGCTGAGCGCGCGGGCGATGGCGACCCGCTGGGCCTGGCCGCCGGAGAGCTGGTGCGGGTACCGGCCGGCGTACTCCGCGTCCAGACCGACCAGGTCGAGCAGCTCGGTGACCCGCTTCCGCCGGGCGGCCCGGTCGCCCATCTTGTGTACCAGCAGTGGTTCGTCGACGATCTGGCCGATGGTCATCCGGGGGTCCATCGAGGAGAACGGGTCCTGGAAGACCACCTGGAGGTTGCGGCGTACCGAGCGCATCGCCTTGCCGGAGAGGCGGGCGATGTCCACCCCGTCGATGCTGACCCGGCCGGCGGTCGGGGTGGTCAACCCGGCCATGATCATGGCGGTGGTGGACTTGCCGGAGCCGGACTCACCGACCAGGCCGAGGGTGGTGCCCTTGGCGATGGTGAACGAGATGTCGTCGACGGCCCGCAGGGTGCGGGCCTTGCGGCCGGAGCCCAACGGGTACTCCTTGACCAGGTTCTCCACCGTCACGAACACGTCGGTGTCCTCGGCGGTGCCGGCGGCCAGCGGTTCGCCGCCGTCGCGCCAGTAACCGAGGTCGCCGTCGGCGGTGAGGCGTTCGGTCCAGTGGCACGCGGCCACCTGCCCGGAGCCGGTCGGGCGCAGCAGGGGCAGCTCGGTGGCGCACTCGTCGGTGGCGAACCGGCAGCGGGGGTGGAAGGAGCAGCCGGTCGGGGTCCGCGCGGCGTTCGGCGGGCTGCCGGGGATCGCGGTCAGGGCCGAGCGCAGGGTACGCAGCCGGGGCAGCGAGCCCAGCAGTGCCGCCGTGTACGGGTGGCCGGGGTCGTGCAGCACCTGCTCGGCGGTGCCGTACTCGACGACCCGGCCGGCGTACATGACGGCGACCCGGTCGGCGACGGCGGCGGCGACCCCGATGTCGTGGGTGATCAGCACGACGCCCATGGAGAGCCGGTCGCGCAGTTCGGCCATGGTCTCCAGGACCGCGCCCCGGACGCTGGTGTCCAGCGCGGTGGTCGGCTCGTCGGCCAGGAACAGCGGTGGTTCCAGGGCGATCGCCATCGCGATCATGATGCGTTGCCGCATGCCGCCGGAGAGTTCGTGCGGGTACTGCTTGGCGCGCCGGGGCGGGTCGTCGATGCGGACCTGGGCGAGCAGCTCCACCGCCCGCTCCCAGGCGTCGCTGGCCGAGGCGCCCCGGTGCACCCGGAGGATCTCGGCGATCTGGTCGCCGACGGTGAAGCTCGGGTCGAGCGAGCTCATCGGGTCCTGGAAGACCATGCCGTAGTTCTCCGCGCAGAACCGGCGCAGCTCCTCGCCGCGCAGGCCCAGCACGTCGCGGCCCTGGAACCGGACCCGGCCGGCGGTGCGCCCGGTCTTGGGCAGCAGCCCGGCGATGGCGTGCAGGGACACGCTCTTGCCGGAGCCGGACTCGCCGAGCACCACCAGGGTCTCCCCCTGGTGCAGCGACCAGGTGGCGCCCCGGACGGCGTGCACCGTCCCGTTGGGGGTGTCGAAGGCGACGTCGAGCCCGTCGACCTCCAGCAGTGGTACGGCGTCAGCGCCGGCCATGCGGATCCCACCTCTCACTCATCCAGTCGCCGACGATGTTGACGCTCAACACCACCAGGGTGATCGCCACGCCGGGCACCAGCGGAATCCACCAGGCGGTGTCGAGGTAGCCACGGCTGGCGCTGAGCATCTGGCCCCAGGTGGCGGTGGGTGGTGGCACGCCGAGGCCGAGGAAGCTCAGCGACGACTCGATGACGATGGCGCGGGCCACCACGAAGGTCCAGACCACGATCAGCGGGCCGGCGATGTTGGGCAGCACGTGCCGGGCCAGGATGCCCGTGCCCCGGCGGCCGATGGCCACCGCCGCCCGGAAGTAGTCGGTGGAGACCACGTGCAGGGTCTTGGCGTGTGCGAGCCGGGTGAAGGGCACCCATTCCCAGAACACCAGGATGGTGATCAGCACCGGCAGGGTGGCGCCGAAGACGGCCACCACCGACAGCGCCACGATCAGGAACGGGAAGGCGGTGAGCACGTCGACCAGGCGCATGATGACCGCCTCCAGCACCCCCCGGTAGTAGCCGGCGAGGATGCCGAGGATGGTGCCGAGCAGGCCGGCCAGGGTGGCCGCGACGAAGCCGACCATGAAGCTGACCCGGCCGCCGTAGATGGCACGGCTGAGCAGGTCCCGGCCCAGTTCGTCGGTGCCGAGCAGGTGTTCGCCGCCGCCGCCGAACAGCGACGGCTCGGCAAGCCGGTTGAGCAGGTTCTGTTCGGTGGGGTCGAAGGGGGCCACCGCCGGGGCGAAGATGGCGGCGAGCACCCCGACGACCAGGAAGCCCAGGGCGAACCGGCTGCCGAGGAACCGGGGCAGTCGCCGACGGCGGGGTGCCTTCTTCGGGGCCGGTACGGCCTCGGCGGCCGGTTCGCCGGGCCCCGGGGGCGTGACGATCAGCGGAGTGGTCATTTGGCCACCAGTTGCGACTTGAGGCGGGGGTCGACCACCTGGTACAGCAGGTCGACTATGAAGTTGATCAGCACGACGAGCACCCCGATGACGAAGACGCCCGCCTGCAGGACCGGGTAGTCGCGGGCGGCTACCGACTCGACCATCAGCCGGCCCAGGCCGGGCCAGGAGAAGACCGACTCGACCACCACCGACCCGGCGATGAACTGCCCCAGCTCCAGCCCGACCAGGCTGAGCATCGGCACGGTCACGTTGCGCAGGATGTGCCGGTAGCGGATCCGCCGGTTGCTGTAGCCCAGCGAGTTCGCCGTCCGGACGTAGCCCTTGCTCAGCTCCTCCAGGGTGTACGCCTGCACCAGGCGCATCTGCCGGGCGCAGATGAAGGCGGAGAGGGTGACCGCCGGCAGGACCAGACTGGCCACCCCCTCCCCACCGAAGCTGGGCAGCACGCCCAGGCTGACCGAGAAGACCATGATCAGCAGGATGCCGAGGACGAAGCTGGGGATGCTCTGCCCGAGGATGGCGAACCCGTTGACCGCCCGGCCGAGGAACCCGTCGCGGTGCACCGCACCGAGCACCCCGGCCGGTACGCCGATGCCGACCGCGATCACCATCGCGAGGATGGTCAGCAGCGCCGAGGCCGGCAACCGGTCCAGCACCAGCCCCATCGCGGAGCTGCGGTACTGGTAGGAGTCGCCGAAGTCGAGCACCAACAGGTCACCGAGGAAGCGCACGTACTGGAGCAGGATCGGATCGTCGAGTCCGAGGTTGCTCCGGATCGCGGCCAGGGTCTCGGGGTCCGCGTCGGTGCCGGCGATGGCCGCCACCGGGTCCCCGGAGACCCGCACCAGGAAGAACACCAGGCTCGAGATTCCGAGGATGACCAGCAGCAGTTGCAGCAGGCGCTGTCGCAGTAGCTTCGTCACGGTCGGCTCCGCCCTAGCCCCGGCTCCGGGTGATGAGCTCCCAGGCCGGGTTGCCCGCCTGGTCCACCTTGAACTCCTGGATGTTCGGTCCGCTGGCCCAGATGTCCGGCAGGGTCATCACCGCGACCTGCGGCACGTCCTCCCGGAAGATCTTCGACAGCTCGCAGGCCGCCTGCTGCCGTTCCGGGGTGCCCTCCTCGGCCGAGCGCAGCTTGGTGAACCACTCGTCGTACTGCGGGTTGGCGTACTCGATGTTGTGCGGCGTGTAGTCGCTGACCAGCCGCTCCAGCTGCACCGAGGCGTCCACGAACGGCGAGCTGCTCATGCCCCAGGCGAAGATGTCGGCGCGCGGGGTGCGGTTGTAGTAGACGTCGAGGTAGTTGGAGAACTCCATCGGCACGATCTCCACCGAGTCGACCGCGTCCAGCTTGCCGATCATGTCGCCGATGGCCTGGGCCAGCAGCGAGTCGTTGAGGATGAAGCCCTGGGAGGTCTGGAACTTCAGCTTCAGCCCGGAGACCCCGGCCTCGGTCATCAGCTGGTTGGCGGCGGCCAGGTCGAACGGCCAGCGCTTGACCTCCTCGCAGTAGCCGGACATGAACTGCGGGGCCAGTTGTCCCTCGCCGACCAGGCCCTTGCCGCCCATCACGCCCTGCACCAGACCGTCGAGGTCCAGGGACATGGCGATGGCCTGGCGGACCCGCTTGTCGTTGAGCGGCCCGTTCTCGGTGTAGAGGTCCAGGGTGTAGGTCCGGGGCTCGACCGCGTCGTAGATCTTCATGTTGTTCGACTGCAGCGAGTTGATGGCGTCGATCGGGACCTTGCTGATGATGTCCACGTCGCCGGAGCGCAGCGCGGCGACCCGGGCGGCGTCCTCGGCGATCACCTTGAAGGTGATCTTCGCGGGCTTCGGCTCGCCGTGCGCCGAGTTGGGGTTGGGCACCAGGACGAGTTCCTGGCCGGGCACGAACTTCTCCACCATGAAGGCCCCGGTGCCGATGGGCGCGACGTTGAACGCCTTCGCCCCCATCTCCTGGTGCATCTTGGGCGGCACGATCGGCATCGCGCCGAGCAGCCGGGGCAGGATCGCCTCGGGCACGTCCATCGTCATCCGGACGGTGTCGTCGCCGACGGCGGTGACCGTCTTGATGATGCTGAGCTTGCCGCGGACACCCGACTCGTTCTTCGGGTCGAGCATGAACTCGGTGGAGTAGATCACCGCGGCGACGTCCACCGGCTCGCCGTTGGGGAACTTGAGATCCGGGCGCAGCTTGAAGTCCCAGGTCAGGTCGTCGACCCGGGTCCAGGACTCGGCGACGCCGGGAACGATCTCGGCACCCTCGTCGGTGGTGTCGACGCGGGTCAGCAACGACCAGACCGGGTACGTGTAGTAGGAGCGGGGCGGGGAGGTGGCCGAGAACGCGTCGAGGTCGGGGTTGATGACTCCCACCCCGACCACGATCTCCGCGCCCGCCTCGCCGGGGGCGGAATCGGGCTCGTTATCCCCGTTGGACGAACTACAGGCAGTGACCAAAAGGGCCATCACTCCGACCAACGCAGGCACCCGCAGGGCCCTGAGCCGGCCGAGAACTCCCGTTTTCGGACTCATCCCGGGACCTCTCTTCCAAGAGATTTGAGGCTGTGCGATCCGCCAAGCGGAACAGCGTTTCTGCACACTAAGCGCGGCTCGCCGGGAGTGTCAACGGCCCTGAGGTGCCGTTATGGACTCGTGAGCAGCCCATGCGGTACGTTCAGCGAAACGCCGTTCCGCTGAATGGATCGATTTCGTGTCATCTCGACCACCCGGCACCGGCGCCCTGCTCGCCGTGACCGCGCTCTCCGCGGTCGGTTCCTCCGGCTACGGAATGCTCGCCCCGGCGATGGCCGAACTGGCCGCCGCCTACCAGGTCGACGAGGCCGCCGTCGGACTGCTCCAGGGCGTCATCGCGGTACCCGGGATCGCCCTGACCGTGCTGCTGGGGGGCCTCTCCGACCGGGTCGGCCGGGGCCGGATGGCACTGTTCTGCCTGCTGCTGTTCGTCTGCGCGGGCACCGCCTGCGCGCTTGTCGACTCGTTCGGCGTCGCGGTCGCCCTGCGGGTGGTGCAGGGGATCGGCTTCGCCGGCCTGCTGACCATCCCGCCCACGGTGATCGCCGAGACCTTCACCGGCGCCGGCCGGCAACGGGCCCTGGCGGTGAACACCCTGGTCCTGACCACCGCCAGCACCCTCGGGCCGGTGGTCGGCGGGTTCGTGGCCAGCCTCGGCGACCCACGCAACGCGTTCTGGACCTACGCCGTCGGGATCCTGCTGGTCCCCTCGACCATCCGGGTGCTCGGCCTGGCCCCCGGCCAGGCCACCACCCGGGGCGGCTCCCCACGCGTCCTGCCGGACCTGCGCCGGCAGGGCACCCTCGGCACCGCCCTCGGCGCCCTCTGCCTGACCACGGTCACCATCGTGCTGATGTCGGGCACCACCGCCGCCGTGCTCCCGCTGGCCCTGGAACGGGTGTTCGAGGTGCCACTGGCCGCCCGGGGCGTCTTCGTCGGCCTCGGCAACATCGGCAGCCTGGCCGCCTCGGCGATGCTGGCGGTGCTGGCCGGCCGGCTCGCCGACCGGCACACCGCCCTGGCCGGCCTGGGCCTCTGCGCCGCCGCCCTGCTGCTGGCCGCCGCCGCGCCCGCGCTCTGGGTGGTGGTGCTCAGCACCCTGCTGCTCGGGGTCGGGGTGGGCTGCGCCTACAACGCCGCGCTGCACCACGTCTCCCGGCAGCAGATCACCGGCCGGGGGGCGCTGATCGGCGCCTGGTCGGCCTCGTCCCGCCTCGGCCAGGCCACCGGCCCGGTGATCGGTGCGGTGCTGGTCGGCGCGGTCGGGCCGATGGCCGCCTTCGGCGTCAGCGGAATCGCCGCCGCCGCCATGGTGGCCGCGCTCGCCACCGCCGCCTACCTGACCACCCGCCGCCGGGCCTGAGCCCACCGGCGACCAGACGTGCGTCGGTCAGGTGGTCGGCAGGTCGTACAGGCGCAGCGCGTTGTCGCGCAGCACCGCCGCCGCCGACTCCGCGCGCAACCCCAGCTCGGCGAACTCCCGCATGGCCCGCTCCGGGTCGATCACCGGGTAGTCGGTGCCGAAGAGCACCTTCTCCCGGCCGAAGGTGTTCATGAAGTGCACGAGCGTCTCCGGCCAGTGCTTCGGCGCGTACGCGTCGACCCCGATGTAGACGTTCGGGTGCTTGTAGGCGACCGCGATCATCTCCTCGGTCCACGGCCAGCCGATGTGGATCCCCACCAGCTTCAACTCGGGGAACTCGCAGGCCACCGTGTCCAGGGTGATCGGGCGGCCCACGCTACGCAGCGGCCGGGCGTCGTCGTAGCGCAGGCAGTGGCCCACCTGCAGCTGGATCGGGATGTCCAGCTCGGCGCACTTGGCGTAGATCGGGTAGTACCGCCGGTGGTCCGGCGGCAGGCCGAACCAGTGCGGGTAGGAGTGCGCCCCGACGAAGCCGTACTCGGTGACCGCCCGTTCCAGGTGCCGCAGCTCGGCCATGCCGGCGGTCGGGTCCAGCCCGACCAGGCCGCTGAACCGGTCCGGGTGCGCGGCCACCATCTCGGCGACCACCTCGATCTGCAGGTGGAAGCTGTTGACGTCGGTGACCGGGCCGAGCTTCGCGGCGATCAGGAACGACCGCTCGATGCCGGCCCGGTCCATCTTCGCCAGGTAGTCCTCGGTGGTGACGCCGGGCAGCCGGTCCCCCGCCCCGATCTTGCGACCGAGGAAGTCCTTGCTCCAGCCCGGGCGGGCGGCCACGATCTCGGGGGTGTACGGGTTGACGACCACGTCTATCGCGCCTGTGGGCACTTGAGTCTCCTTCGGGTGCTGCGCGGAAGCCGGCTCAGCCGGTCGGGCGCCGGTCGATGAGCCGGCGGGGTTTGGCGTCGGCCGCCGGGTCGTAGATCTCGTCGGCGGCGGCCACCCGTACCTGCGGGGTCAGGTGGGCCAGCTCGCGGATGCGCTCGCGCACCGCCGAGGCCACCGGGTCCGGGTCGGCCCCGGCGACCGGGGCGAACTCCACCAGGATGCCGTCACCGGAGAACGTGTCACCCGGCTGACGGTGGTCGAGGATCACCCGGTACTCCGCGACGCCGGGCAGGTCCACCAGCGCGTCGCCGAGCACCCCGAGGTTGACCAGGGTGCCGTTGACCTTGACCAGGTCCTTGGTCCGCACCGGCTGGGAGACGATCCGCTCGGCGGTACGCCCACAGGACGGGCAGGTCTGCCGGGTGAGCGCCACCAGGTCGCCGACGGCGTACCGCAGGAAGGCGGTGCCCCGGGCCCGCAGGTGGCTGATCAGCAGCAGCCCGGTCTCCCCGTCGGGCAGCGGCTGGTGGGTGACCGGATCGACCACCGCCAGGTGCACCAGCTCCGGGGTCGGGTTGTGCCAGCCGTGCCCGTCCGCGCAGGCGATCATGCTCCAGCCCTCGGTGGAGCCGTACCGGTTGGCCACCCTCGCCTGCGGCGCGCCTACCGCCGACAACCGGGCCCGCAGGTCGTCCAGGCCGGCGTCGCTGGTCGCCTCCCCGGTGACGAAACACCACCGTACGCTGGGCAGCCGCAGCTGCCGTTCGGCGGCGCGGATGAGCACCCGGCGGACGAAGCCGGCCACCCCCCAGAGCACCGTGGCCCGGTGCGCGAGCACCAGGTCGATCGCCTCGTCCAACCGCCGGTGCACCGGCCACGCCGCACTGCCCCGGCCGGTGTGGCCCTGGAAGATGCTGGCCCCGACGGCCGCCGCCGTCCGGTCGGCCCGGATCCGCGCCCCCATCGGGAACGGCGTCAGCGGGAACAGGTTGGCGATCACGTCGGTGCTCTCCAGCCCCAGCATCCGGGCACAGCGCCGGGCGTGCAGCAGGTACGCCCAGTCGTCGCTGGTGGTGATGTAGAGCGGGGCGGGCGCGCCGCTGGTGGTGCCGGTGGTGTAGATCAGGTACGCCAGGGTCCGTTCCTCCACCGGCAGCCGGTCCGGCGGGGCCAACCGGAACGCCTCCGGGTCGGCCAGGAAGTCCTGCTTGCCGGTGACCGGCAGCCGGTCCAGGTCGGCCACGCCCCGCACCTGCCCCGGGTCGCCACCGGCGAGGACCTGCCGGTAGTAGGGATGGTGCCGGGCGAGCAGCTGGACCTGCTCGGCGACGAGCGGATCACGAAGCCGTTGGACCTCGGCGGGATCCGCGTAGAGCAACGAGTCGCCCGAGAGGTCGAGCGTGGAGTGCACCGGCACCGACGATCCCTTCCCGGGGGCCCTCGCCCCCGTGCTACGGCCTCACCGCCCGATCGGCGGCGCCGTCCCGTTCTCCCGGTGACCCAGCTGGGCCGAGAGCTTGCGTACCGCCTCCAGCAGCGCCTGCGCGGCGGCGTCGATCTTCGGCTCGAAGCGCTTGAGCGGCCCGCAGACGCTCACCGCGGCGATCGGCGTACCCCGGTGGTCGAAGACCGGGGCGGCCACCGACGCGGCGTCCTCCTGCCGCTCGCCCAGCGAGCGGGCGTAGCCCCGTTCCCGGACCAGCCGCAGCTCCGTGCGCAGCTCGTCGGGGTCGGTGATGGTGCTCGGGGTACGCCGCTGCAGCGGCCCGCTGGACAGGTACGCCTCCTGCTCGTCGGGGTCGAGGAAGGCCAGCAGCGCCTTGGACGACGAGCCCGCGTGCAGCGGGTAGGGGTGGCCCAGCTGCACCGACATCCGGATGTCGGTCGACGGGGTCTCCTGGTCGATGTAGACCCGGGTCCAGCCGCTGCGGATGGAGAGCGTGGAGGTCTCCTGGGTGGCCGCCACCAGCTCGTGCAGGATCGGCTGGGCCAGCCGGCGTACGTCGATGCCGTCCAGGTAGGTCAGGCCGAGCTTCAACGCCGCCGGGCCCAGGGCGTACCGGCGGGTCTGTGCCTCGATCTGGATGAAGTCCTTCTCCAGCAGGGTCGACAGGATCCGGTGCACCACCGCCTTGGACAACCCGAGCGCCTTGGAGATCTCGGTGACCCCGAGGGTCGACTCGTTGCGCTCGGTGAAGAGCGTCAGCACGTCCATCGCCCGACCCACGGTGAGAATCGTCTTGCTGGTGTCGCTCACTGGAAGCCCCTCCACGACCGGATCCGACCCGCGTCCTCGCGGGCGCGGCGCACGGAATCGTACGCTCGCACCGTAGTCGTTCCTCATCGTGGAACACCGTCGGCGGCGGTCAGCGCGCCGAGAAGGTCGTCGATACTGGGTGCGTCGGGCAGCGCCCGGGCGGCCGCGGCGATCGCCTCGACCCGCTCGGCCGGCAGCACCCGGGCGGCGTTGTCCCGGAACTTGCCGGCCACCTCGTCGTCGGAGAGCGGCCGCTCGGAACCGCCCCGGTTGGCCAGCACCGCCTCCTCCAGCCAGGTGCCGTCGTGGGTGCGTACCCGCAGCACCGCCGGGAACTGGTTCGGGAAGATCGCGTCGCAGCGCGCGTCGGCGACCACGGTGACCCGTCCCATCAGCTCCCGGCGCACCGGGTCACGGGCCAGCTCGTCGGTGAAGTCGTCCAGGCCGAGCCCCAGCCCACCACCGCCGAGCAGCGCCGCCGCGATGGTGTACGGGCCGGAGAACTGCGCCTGGTACCCGGTCTCCGGGGCCTGCTTGACCGCCAGCGGCTCACCGATGGTGCGGACCGTCGCGGTGGGCACCCCGAGTTCCACGGCGGCCACGTCGGCCGCCCGCAGGCCGCGTTCGCGCAACGCGATCGCCGCGTCGATGCCGGCGTGGGTGAAGTGGTTCGCCGGGTACGGCTTGAAGAAGATCCCCGGCACCTCCCAGCGTCGACCAAGCCCCTCGGTCACCGCCTCGGCGTCGAACTCGCCACCGAGGAACGCCTGGAACAGCCCGAACCGGCCCTCCAACAGGGTTTCCGGCCCGGTGAACCCGCGCTGGGCCAACTGCGCGGCCCAGACCCCGGCGTGCGCGGCCCAGCCGCAGTGCATCCGCTTGACCGTACCGCCGGTGCGGTTGCCCTCGATGATCCCGGAGGCCATGCTCGCCGCGATGCCCAGCGCGTGCAGGATCCCGTCGGCGTCCAGCCGGTACAGCTTCGCGGCGGCGGCGGCCGAGCCGAGCGCCCCGCACAGCGAGGTGGCGTGCTGACCCCGCTCGAAGTACCTGTTGACGCCGGAGGCCCGGTCGTAGCCGGCCATCCCCACCCGGACACAGATCTCCAGGCCGACCGCGATCGCCGCGGTGACCTGCGCGCCGTCCGCGTCGACCTCGTCGCCGGCGGCGAGCGCGGCCGGCACCACGCTGGCGCTGGGGTGCAGCACCGACGGCAGGTGGGTGTCGTCGTAGTCCAGCGAGTGGGCCAGCACGCCGTGCACCAGGGCCGCCTCGCTGGCCGGCACCCGACCGGTCAGCCCGATCGCCCGCGCCGCCGGCCGGCCGCCGCGCTCACGGGCCAGCTCGATCACCGCGGCGCTGGTCGGCAGGCTGGTGGCCGCGACCGCGATGCCGAGGATGTCCAGTACGCGTTGCGCCACGCTGCGGGTCACCGCCTCGGGCAGGGGTCGCCCGCCCGGTCCGTACGCCGCGGCGAACTCGGCAAGCTGCCGCCCGAGCGTCGCGGCCGACTGGTCCGGGGTGTGCTGCCCGGTGGCCGTGGCCTGCCCGGTGGCCGGCTGGTTCTGGGTGGCGGTCACGCGCCGACCACCGCGAGCGGGCGGACCGGGCTGCCGGTGGCGCCGACAATGGCCAGGTGGGCCAGGATCAGGGTGAACTCGTGCACCTCGGCGGCGGCCAGCTCCTCCAGGGCCATCGCCTCGATCAGGTTGATCCCGTGCTCGACCAGCAGCACCCGGTGGGCCGGCAGCAGGGCGTGCCCCGCCCCCGCGCTGAGCCGCTCGAAGGCGATGGTGTCCGCACCGGCCAGCCGGGCCCGCTGGGCGGCGATCCACTGTGCGCCGGCCTCGCCGACCCCGGGTACCCCGGTGTGGTGGCCGATGTAGGCGTCCCGGTCGTCGTAGCGGCTGCCCCACCCGGAGCGGATCAGCACCACGTCGCCCGGTCGTACCGGGGTGCCCTGCCGCTCGACGGCCCGGTCCAGGTCGGCCGGGGTGATCTCGTAGGCCGGTTCGAGCGTCGCCACGCCGAGCGCCGCCGGCACGTCCAGCAGCACCGCCCGCCCCACCAGCGGGGGCAGCTGGTCGATCGCGCCGGAGTCGAACCGGCCGCCGGTCTGGGCCTGCTTCGCGTCGCCACCGCCGTGCAGCCGGTCGTCGACCGCGACGTGGGCCAGCGCGTCGATGTGGGTGCCCACGTGGGTGCCCATCGAGATCAGGTCGTTGGCGGCGGACATCCCGTCGGCCCGGTAGCTGTCGCCGTGCCGGCGCGGCAGGGTGTGCCAGAACGGCGGGTGGTTCGGCGACTGGGGCATCCCGATCCGCAGCGGCCGGCCCAGGTCGAACACCCGCACTCCGGCCAGGACGGCGTCGAGCAGCAGGTCACCCCCGCGCTCGGCCAGCACTGTCTCCACGGTCATCGCACAACTCCCCGCTGTCGAAGTTCGGCCAACCGGTCCGCGTCGAGGCCCAGCTCGTCGCCGAGCACCTCGTCGGTGTCGGCCCCGATCGGCCGGCCGGTGAAACGGATCTCGCCGGGGGTGCCGGCCATCCGGTACAGCACGTTCTGCATCCGGATGCTGCCCAGCTCCGGGTCGTCGACCTTCGTGATCATGTCCAGGGCGCGTACCTGCGGGTCGTCGAGCAGCTCGTCCGGGGCGTACACCGGGGCCACCGCCGCGCCGGCCGCCGCGAAGGCGTCGGAGACCTCGTCCCGGGTACGCGCGCCGATCCAGTCGGCCACATAGGAGTCGAGCTGGTCGGCGTGGGCGGCCCGGCCGCCGCCGGTGGCGAACCACGGCTCGGCGATCACCTCGGGATGCCCGACCAGCGTCATGACCCGCTCGGCGATCGAGGTCGCCGAGGTGGAGATGGCCACCCACCGGTCGTCGCTGGTGCGGTAGGTGTTGCGGGGGGCGTTGTTCAGCGACCGGTTGCCGGTACGCTGCTGGACCACCCCGAGCTGGTCGACGTAGATGACGCTCGGGCCGACCGCCGTCATGATCGGTTCCAGGATGTCGAGGTCGATCTCCTGCCCGCGACCGTCGCCGGTGGCCCGGGCGTAGAGCGCCATCATCACCGCCGACGCGCCGGTGATCCCGGCGATCGAGTCGGCCAGGCCGAACGCGGGCAGCGTCGGCGGGCCGTCCGGCTCACCGGTCAGGTGGGCGAAGCCACTCATCGACTCGGCGAGGGTGCCGAACCCGGGCCGGGCCGCGTACGGCCCGGTCTGGCCGAACCCGGTGACCCGCAGCAGCACCAGGCCCGGGTTCAGCTCCCGCAGCCGCTCCGGGCCCAGGCCCCACTTCTCCAGCGTGCCGGGGCGGAAGTTCTCCACCACCACGTCGGCGGTACGCACCAGCTCACGGAAGACGTCCTGCCCCTCGGCGTCACCGAGGTACAGCCCGACGGTGCGCTTGTTGCGGCTGATCATCTTCCACCACAGGCCGACGCCGTCCTTGGCCAAACCGTGGCCCCGCATGCCGTCGCCGTGCCGCGGATGCTCGATCTTGATCACGTCGGCACCGAAGTCGCCGAGGATCTGGCAGGTCATCGGACCAGCCAGGATCGTCGACACGTCGAGGACGCGGATACCGTCGAGCACCCGTCGGCTGCGTGACTCCTGCCCGCCCACTCGATCCCACTCTCGTCACGTTCACCGACCGGAGGAGCCGGCGGCCTGTTCCGTTGATAGGAACGGCGTTCCTGCACCGTACCCACCCACGCGCCAACTGGTCAAGAAACCCCGATCCACCAGGCGAACCCCCGTTCCACCCCGGGGTAAGGAAGGGCCCCCTGTTAACGCATTCGGTCGAGAGGGTCACCCCTCTCACAGGAGCCGGCGCTCAGTGCGCGGGGCAGTCGGCGCAACTGGGACAGGCCGGGTCCCTGATGGGCTTGACGAAGATCGGGCCGCCAGGCAACAGGAAAGCGCGCAAGGCCCGGGAAACGCCCGGGACGCCGGACCGAGGGGCGCAAGGACAGCCGGACCGAAGAGCACACGAGCGAAGGGGCACAACGGCGCAGGGGCGCGGAGCCGAGGAGCGCGGGATGTGCGACCGGAGAAGCGCGGGAGTGCGGGAACACACAAGGCCGGGGGCGCACCGAGCCTCCGGACCAGCCTTGATCGACTCGGTTGTGCCGAAATGGCGGTGTCCGAGGCAGTTCGATACCGCCACATCGGCACAACCGAGTCGATCAACCACCCCGTCCAGGCCCGGCACTCGCCACCCGGCACTCGCCACCCGGCACCTCACCCGGCCGCCGTCGCCGGGACGGACCGGGCAGCCGGGAGCCCGGGACGAGCCGGGGTGACGCAGTCAGCAGGCGAGGTTCCGACCGCACCCCCGCTGCGGGCAGGGGCCGTGCGGGACAACGGTCAGGAGGGGGTGGGGTCGTCCTGACGGTGCTGGGTGATCCGGTCGAGGTGACCGGCCAACTCGTCGGTGAGCAACAGGTCCGACCGGGTCTGCTCGTCCGGGTAGGCCGCCCGACCGACCATGTGGGCGGCCACCGGTGCCGTGGCGAGCTGGAACACGCCGACCAGGACGAGGGTGGTGATGTCCACTCCGCTACGCAGCCGCAGCGCACAGCCGATCAGCACCAGCAGCAGGCCGAGCACCTGCGGCTTGGCCGCCGCGTGCATCCGGGAGAACAGGTCGGGGAACCGGACCAGGGCAACTCCGGCGGCCAGGCAGAGCACCGCGCCCGCGATCAGGAAGACCGCGGCGGCGATGTCGAGGACGGCGTCGACGCTCATACCGTCACCTCGCTACGCTCGACACCGGCATGGCCCGCGGCGTCGGCGGCTCGCTCGCCCAGACCGCCACCCTGCCACGGCGAACGCCGGCACGGACCAACGGCAGCGGTGATTCGCCCGCGACGCCCGTTCATCGCTTCTCGTTCTTCCGGGGGGCGAACCGGGCCACGCTGACCGAGCCGACGAAGCCGAGAATGGCCAGTACGACCAGCACCGGCAGTGAGGTGGCGTCCTGGCTGTACGCGGCCCTCATCGCGATGCCGGCGACCATGACGGCCAGCAGCACGTCGGTGGCGACCGCCCGGTCGAGGGTGGACGGTCCACGCATCAGCCGGAACAGGGTGAGCGCACCGGCCACCGCGAGCAGGACGGTGACGATCACGGCGACCACGGTCATCTGGGGGCTCCTTCCGCATCGGCGGGGGCGGAAACATCAGCATCGGAGGAATCGGCGTCGGCGGAGTCCGCACCAGCGGGACCCGCACCGGTGCGCTCGGCACCGGCGGCGTCGACGGCGGAGGGATCCGCGGCGGACGCCGGGGCGAGGGGTGGGGGTGGCAGCGCCAGCAGACGTTGCTCCTCCGGCGAGCCGACGGCGGCGACGATCCGGGCCTCCAGCTCCAGGACGCTGCGGCGGAACCGTTCCACCTCGTCCATGTCGCGCACGTTGATGACGTGCACGTAGAGGGTGCCGGTGCTCGGGTCGACCTCGAGGATCAGGCTACCGGGCACCAGGGACAGCGCCTCGGCGGTGAGGGTGAGGTTCAGGTCCGAGTTGACCCGCAGCGGCACCGCGATGATCGCGCTCTGCGGCGTGTGCCCGATCCGGAACGCCAACCAGGCGACCTCCACGCTGGCCACCACCAGGTCCCACAGGAAGCGTAGCCAGAACCGCAGCAGCGGTACCGGTCGGATCCGGCCGGAGAACTTCACCGGCGGCAGCGGGAACACGGCCAGCACCACCAGTGCGACGACCAGGCCACCGATGATGTTGGCCCAGCTGAGCGTGCCCCAGAGCAGCACCCAGACGGCGACCAGCCCGAAGAGTGCCACCAACCGGTTACGGCGGCTGTCCCGGGGGGTCAGCGGCGGGTTCGGCTCGTCGATCTGCTCCCGCGCGGTGGTCGGTTCGGGGCTCACGGCGTACCCCCCGGGTAGACGGCTTCCACGTACGGTACGCGCCGCAGCAGGTCGTCGGCGGCGTCGGTGCTGACCTCGAAGAGCGGGCCGGCCACCACCGTCAAGGCCAGCCCGAGCACCACCAGGGCGATGGTCGGGGCGACCATCAGCCGGGGCATCATCGCCCCGGAGTACGACGACTCCGGCTCCTGGTCGGGCTCGATGGCCCCCTCGGAGCGGCTGGTGTGCACGGTGTCCTGCGGACCGGGCATGTCCGGGTGCGGTGCCCGCCAGAACGCGAGGTTCCACACCCGGGCGGTGGCGTAGAGGGTGAGCAGGCTGGTCAGCAGACCACCGGCGACCAACGCCCAGGCCAGCGGGCCGCCGTCGGCGACTCCGGCCTGGATCAGGCCGACCTTGCCGAGGAAGCCGGAGAACGGTGGGATGCCGGCCAGGTTGAGCGCGGGGACGAAGAACAGCACCCCGAGCAGCGGCGAGAGTCGGGCCAGCCCGCCCAGGCGGTCCATGGCGGTGCTGCCGCCGCGTCTCTCGACCAGCCCGGCGGCGAGGAAGAGGGTGGTCTGGATGGTGATGTGGTGGACCACGTAGAAGATCGCCGCGGAGAGCCCGATGGTGCTGGCCAGCCCCACCCCGAAGAGCATGTAGCCGATGTGACTGATCAGGGTGAAGGACAGCAACCGTTTTATGTCGGACTGGGCGACCGCGCCGAGAATGCCGACCACCATTGTCAACAGCGCCACGACCAGCAGCAGGTCGGCGGCGCGCCCACCCGGGAAGAGCAGCGTCTCGGTCCGGATGATCGCGTACACGCCGACCTTGGTCAGCAGGCCGGCGAAGACGGCGGTGACCGGTGCCGGCGCGGTGGGGTAGCTGTCCGGCAGCCAGGCCGACAGCGGGAAGACCGCGGCCTTGATGCCGAAGGCGAGCAGCAGCATGCCCTGCAGCACCAGCCGTAGGTTGTCCGGCAGTGCGTCGAGCCGGTCGACCAGTTGGGCGAGGTTCAGCGTGCCGGTCGAGGCGTAGACCAGGCCGATCGCGACCAGGAAGATCAACGACGAGAGCAGGCTGACCACGACGTACGTGGTGCCGGCCCGGATCCGGTTCTCGGTGCTGCCCAGGGTGAGCAGCACGTAGCTGGCGACCAGCAGGATCTCGAAGCCGACGTAAAGGTTGAACAGGTCGCCGGAGAGGAACGCGTTGCAGACTCCGGCGGTCAGCACCAGGTAGGTGGGGTGGTAGACCGACATCGGCGTCTCCTCGTCGCCGTCGGCCATACCCTGCCCGATCGAGTAGATCAGCACGCAGAGCGTCACCGAGGCGGAGACGACAAGCATCAGCGCGGCGAGTTGGTCGGCGACCAGCACGATGCCCAGCGGCGCGGCCCAGCCGCCGACCGCCACCACCAGCGGCCCGTTGAGCGTGGACTGGACCAGCAGCATCGCGGCCACCGCGACGGTGGCGGTGAGCACGGTGAGGCTGACCAGCCGTTGCGCCCGGGGACGGCCGGCGAGCAGGAGGGTGAGGGCCGCACCGAGCAGCGGCATCACCACCGGCAGGGGAACGAGGTAGGTCATCCGGGCCTCCGGGCGTCGCCAGTCGCCGTTGCCGTCGGGCGGTCGGTGCCGCCGGTCGACCGCCGGTCGTTGCCGTCACCGATCGGGTCGAGTACGTCCAGGTCGTCCTCGTCGCTCTCGCCGACGTCGGCGGTGCCGGGCCCCTCGTCCCGGTCGGCGAGCTCCATGATCCGGCGGTCCTCCACGTCGTCCTGCACCTCGTCGTGGCCGACCAGGTGCCAGCTGCGGTAGGCCAGCGCCAGCAGGAAGGCGGTCATGCCGAGGGTGATGACGATGGCGGTGAGCACCATCGCCTGGGGCAGCGGGTCGCTCATCTCGTCTTCCGGGGTGGTGCCCACGATCGGTGCCCCGCCGGCCTGGCCACCGGTGAGCAGCAGCAGGTTGGCACCGTTGCCGAGCAGGATGACGCCCATCAGGACCCGGGTGAGGCTGCGTTCCAGCAGCAGGGTCACGCCGGCGGCGAAGAGCACACCGACCACGAGGACGTAGGT
Organism: Micromonospora sp. WMMA1923; assembly: GCF_049179195.1. NCBI lineage: Bacteria > Bacillati > Actinomycetota > Actinomycetes > Micromonosporales > Micromonosporaceae > Micromonospora > Micromonospora sp. WMMA1923. The sequence continues at coordinate 2,370,040 of NZ_JBMHLZ010000001.1, read as the reverse complement.
CAGGTTCGGGGTCATACCAGCTCCTTCGTCCGTGAGTCGGCCTGCTCCGCCTCGCTCTGCCGGTCCATCTCCGCGCCCAGGCTGCGCAGGATGTCCAGCACCAGCCCGACCACGATCAGGTACACCCCGACGTCGAAGAAGACCGACGTGACGAAGTGGACCTTGCCGAGCACGGGTACGTAGAGGTCGAGCACCGCGGTCTGCAGGAACTCCCCGCCCAGCAGCAGCGCGGTCAGGCCGGTGCCCACCGCGATGAACAGGCCGGCGCCCAGCAGCGCACCGGCGTCCACCGGCGCGGCGGCGTTCAGCTCCTTGCGCCCGCCGGCGAGGTACCGCACGGCCAGCGCGAGACCGGCGACCAACCCGGCGGCGAACCCGCCACCCGGGGCGTTGTGGCCGGAGAAGAGCAGATAGACCGAGAAGAGCGCGATGGCGTGGAACAGCAGCCGGGTGACCACCTGCAGGATGATCGACCGGCGGCGCAGGTCTCCCCCGGCGCCGGTCCGCAGCCAGCGCGGCCCGGCGGACTCCGCCGCGGCCCGCGCGTGCGGGATGCCCTTGCGCTGGTCGAGTTCCCGGGTCCGGCGGAAGATCAGGCTGGCCACCCCGGTGGCGGCCACCACGAGCACGGCGATCTCACCCATGGTGTCCCAGGCCCGGATGTCGACCAGGGTCACGTTGACCACGTTCTTACCGCCGCCGTAGGAGACCGCCTCGCCGGGGAAGTCGACCGAGATGGGAATGGCCTGCCGGCTGGCCGCCGCGACGTAGGCCATGCCGGCGGTCACCGCGCCCACCGCGACGCCGATCGCGATGCGACCCCGTCGGCTGGCCCGGATCGGACGCTCGGAGAACTTCGCCGGCAGTCGGCGCAGCACCAGCACGAACATGGCGATGGTGACGGTCTCCACCAGGAACTGGGTGAGCGCCAGGTCCGGCGCGCCGTGCAGGATGAACAGCAGCGCGGTGCCGTACCCGGCGACCCCGACCAGGATCATCGCGGTCAGCCGGCGCAGCGCCCGCGCGGCGGAGATCGCCGCGACGATGATCACCGCGGCGGCGACGGCCTGCAACGGGGTGTCCCAGAGCTTGAAGTTCGTCGGCCAGGGGCTGCCGGCCAGCAGGGCACCGCCGGGCAGGACCACCAGCACGACCAGGATCACACCGAGGTAGAACGGCAGCGAACCACGTTGGGTGGCACCGGTCAGCTCCACCGCCAGGCGGTCCACCCCGCTGTTGACCCGCTGGTAGACCGAGGCGCCGTCGAAGGGCAGCCGCAGCGCGGGGTGCAGCCGGTACCGGTAGACCAGGTAGAACAGCCCGGCACCGCCGGCCACCGCCAGCACCGACAGGCCGAGGGCGAGCGTGGGCCCGTGCCAGAGCGCCAGGTGGTAGCCCTCACCCGTGCTCGGGTACTGGTCGGCGTGCGGGGCCAGCACCTGGTCGATCGCGGGCGCGAGCACCCCGGTGGCCAGGCCGGCCACCGCGAGCAACGCCGGTGGGGTCAGGAACGCCCAGTCGAGCCGGCCCGGCTCGGTCGGCGCGACGCCGGGCTTCGCGGCGAAGGCGCCCCAGAGGAACCGCAACGTGTACGCCACGGTCAGCGCCGAGCCGAGGACCAGGCCCACCAGTACGATCCGGTCGGCTCCGCTGCCGTGCAGGAAGCCTTCGAAGGCCGCCTCCTTGGCCACGAAACCCGCCATCGGCGGCAGACCGCCCATCGAGGCGGCCGCCAGCGTGGCCACCACCGCCAGGGCGGGTAGCCGACGGCCGAGGCCACTGAGCTCGCGCAGGTCGCGGGTGCCGGTGACGTGGTCGACGATCCCGACCACGAGGAAGAGGGTGGCCTTGAACAGCGCGTGGGCCAGGACCATCGCCACGCCGGCCAGCGCGGTGTCCCGGGTGCCGGCACCGAGCACCACCATCAGCAGACCGAGTTGGCTGACCGTGCCGTAGGCCAGCAGCAGCTTGAGGTCGACCTGCCGCAGTGCCGCCCAGGCGCCGAGGAACATGGTGATCAGGCCGCCGACCAGCAGCATCGTGCGCCACGAGGCGACTCCGGCGACCGCCGGTCCCATCAGGGCGACCAGGAAGACCCCGGCCTTGACCATGGCGGCGGCGTGCAGGTAGGCGCTGACCGGGGTGGGCGCGGCCATCGCCCCCGGCAACCAGAAGCTGAACGGGAAGATGGCCGACTTGCTGAGCGCGCCGAGCAGCACCAGAACCAGGGCGACGGCGAGGTAGCCGCCGTCGGGGAGGTTCTGGGCGACCTCGGACCACCGGTAGGTGCCGGCGTGCTGGCCGAGCATGATGAACCCGGCGAGCATCGCCAGACCGCCGAGGGTGGTGACCAGCAGCGCCTGCATGGCGGCCCGGCGAGCGGAGCGCTTGGCCGGGTCGTACCCGATCAGCAGATAGGAGAAGACGGTGGTCAACTCCCAGAAGACGTAGAGCAGCAGCAGGTCGTCGGAGACCACCAGGCCGAGCATCGCTCCACCGAAGGCGACGAAGACCGCGGCGAAGCGTCCCAGCCCCGGGTCGCCGGCGGAGAAGTACCGGGCGCTGTAGGCCAGCACCAGCGCGCCGACGCCGCCGACGAGCAGCACCATCAGCCAGCTCAGGGTGCCCATCCGCAGGGCGATCTCCAGACCGAGCTGCGGCACCCAGGGCACCGTCTCGACCACCGGGTCCCCGCCGCGGACCTGGGCGGTGTGGGTCAACGCCCACCCCAGGGTCACGGCCGGGGGCAATGCCACCAGGTACAGCGCCCGCGGTCCCCACCTGCGCACCAGCGCCGGGGCGACCACGGCTGCGAGCGCATGGACCGCCACCAGGACCAGCACACAACCTCCCCAGAGATCAACAGACGGTCCACCTACCCTACCGGGGTACCCGGGTAACTGCACAGCTCGTGACCCTGCTCATCGGCGAAGTGGGGACACATGTCACAAGATCGTCTGGTCACCGGACCCTCGCCGGCACCGGCCGGAGGTCGACGTCCACCCACGGCTCACCCCGTATTCATAAGTTGTCCACATCCGGCACACAGACAACACGGATTGGCTTGTCGCCTGACCTCGTCCACCTCCGAGATCGGCGCGACACCATGCCCCTTCCGCTTCGCCCACCTCCCGTACCGGTCGCCGCTGCGGACCGACCACCGCGGTCGTCCGGTGGCCCCCCGACGGCCGGCACCGACCGGGCCGGCCACGCCCTGCGCGCGCCGAGCCGGTTGCACTCCTTCAACCGGTACGAGATCAAGTACCTGGTGCCCAGCGTCGACGTGCCGGCGTTGCGCGAGGTGCTGGCCGGCCGGATGGACGGCGACCAGCACGGTGGCACCGGCGGGTACGGGGTCTGGAGCCTCTACTACGACACCCCGCAGCTGCGCTTCTACTGGGAGAAGATCGAGGGGCTGAAGTTCCGTCGCAAACTGCGGGTACGGCACTACGGCGACCGCTTCGGCATCACCGACGACAGCACCGTCTATGTCGAGATCAAGCAGCGGGTCAACCGGGTCACCCAGAAACGACGGGTGGCCCTGCCCTACCGGCTGGCCCGGGAGCTCTGCGACGGCCGCCGGATGATCGAGCACGACGAGTCCCAGCGCGGCTTCGTCTCCGAGGTGCTCGAGCTGGTGAGCGGGCTGGACCTGCGACCGGTCGCGATGACCGGCTACCAGCGGGAGGCGTTCGTCGGCCGCGACGCCGACGTGGGCCTGCGGGTCACCCTGGACCACCGGGTCCGGGGCCGGGACCGGGACTTCCACCTGGGCGCCGACGCCGAGAACCGGCTGATCGTGCCGGCCACCCGCGCGGTCGTGGAGATCAAGGCCAACGAGCGGGTGCCGTACTGGCTGACCGACCTCGCCGCCCGGTCGAACATGTCGGTGGTCCGGATGTCCAAGTACTGCCAGAGCGTGGAGGCCTTCGGCCGCGCCCCCCGTTCGGTCTTCCACGTCGTCGACGACGACCCCGCCGCCGGCCTGTCGCCGAGCCCTATCCGAAACGAGGCCTGATCCACCGTGGACTTCACCTTCCAGGACCTGTCCGGCACCTTCAGCATGGCCGACATCGCCGTCGCGTTGTCGCTCTCCTTCCTGCTCAGCACGATGATCGGATACATCTACCGGTTCACCCACCGCAACGTGTCGTACAGCCAGTCCTACGTGCAGACGCTGGTCATCCTCGGCATGCTCATCGCCCTGATCATGCTGGTGGTCGGCTCGAACATCGCCCGGGCGTTCGCCCTGGTCGGCGCGTTGTCGGTGGTGCGCTTCCGCAACGCGATCAAGGAAACCCGCGACGTCGGCTTCATCTTCCTGGTGATGGGCGTCGGCATGGCCTGCGGCACCCGCTTCTACAGCCTGGCCATCGTCGCCGCGGTCGCGATCAGCCTGATCATCCTGGTGATGTACCGGTTCAACTGGTTCGCCAGCAACGTGCAGCGCCAGGTCGTCAAGGTCCAGGTGCCCCCGGACGGCAACCACACCGAGGCGATCAAGGACGTGCTGATCCGCTTCACCAGCGAGTTCGAGCTGGTCAGCATGGAGACGATCCGGGGCGGGGCGCTCACCGAGATCATGTACACGGTACGGCTGAAGAAGGGCCACGAGCCGGGTGAGCTGATCTCGGCGCTGAGTGAGCGTACCTCCGGCCAGCGGGTCACCGTCCTGACCGGCTACGACCAGACGGACCTGTGATGGGCGCAGCCGTTGCCCCGCCCCGTCGTCGGCTGCGGCACCGGATTCCGGTCCGGCTGCGCCACTACTGGAAACTGCTGGCCGGCTGCGTCGCGTTCCTCGCCGTCGTGGCGGTGGTGTTCAGCACGGTGCGGGTGCAGCCCTACGTGACCAGCAGCAGCGACGGCGAGGGTGACGTGGTGACCCAGAACATCGCGGGCACCCGGGACCTGTTCGATGCGACCGTCGCCCACGAGATCACGGTGACCTTCCGGGACGCCGACTACCAGCGGATGCTGGACACCTTCCACCAGGAGGGCGAGAAGGACTACGTCGAGGCCGACGTGACCATCGACGGCACCACGATCTCCAGCGTGGGCGTACGGCTCAAGGGCAACTCCACCCTGCGTGGCCTGACCCGCGACGGCGAGTCGATCGGCCGCTCCGGTGACCGCCCCGGCGGTGCGGCCGACGGCGGCCCTCCCGGCGACGGCGCAGCCGAAGGTCGCGCCCGCGGCGGTCGCGCGCCCGAAGGCGGTGCTGCAGAAGGCGGTCGCGCGCCCGAAGGCGGCGCTGCAGAAGGCGGTCGCGCGCCCGAAGGCGGCGCCCCCCAGGGCGACACGACCGAGGACAACGGCGGGTGGGGCAACCGGGCCGGAGGTGGTTTCACCATGACCAGCCTGAAGGCCGAGGAGCCGGAGACGCTGCCGTGGCTGATCCGGTTCGACGAGTTCGTCGAGGGCCTCCGCTACCAGGGGCACCGGGAGATCGCGGTACGGGTCGGCGGGATGGGCGGTGGATCCACCGTGCTCAACGAGGCGGTCACCCTCGACCTGTTGGCCGACCTCGGCGAGATCGCCCCCCGGTACGCGTACTCCAGTTTCGTGGTCAACGACCGGCCGGCGACGGCCCGGCTGGTGATCCAGAACCCGGACGGTGCCTTCGCCGAGGACATCGACGGCTCGGGGGTGCTGTACAAGTCGCTGGCCACCGGGCAGTTCACCGACCAGGGCGACGATCCGATCGACTACCAGGACGACTTCAAGCAGGTCACCAAGCTGGGCAGCCAGGACCTGCAACCCGTCATCGACCTGATCAGGTGGGTCGACAACAGCAGCGACGAGGAGTTCGACGCGGGGTTGGCCGACCGGATCGACGTGGAGTCCTTCGCCCGGTACGTGGCGCTGCAGAACCTGCTGCTCAACTTCGACGACATGTCGGGCCCGGGTCGCAACTACTACCTCTGGTACGACCTGTCGGCCAGGAAGTTCACGGTGGTCGGCTGGGACTACAACCTGACCTTCAGCGGTAACGCCGACCAGGGCCCGCACGAGCAGGGCAGCATGCGGAACATGTTCCGCGGCGGCGCGGCACCCGACGGCGGACAGGTACCCGGCGGGATGCCGGACGGCGGACAGGTACCCGGCGGGATGCCGGAGCTGCCCGAGGGGATGCAGCCGCCCGGCGGAGGCGCGGATGCCGAGGACGGCCGGGCCCCTGGTGGGGGCTTCGGCGGAGGGCACAAGCTCAAGGAGCGGTTCCTGGCCAGTGACGCGTTCACCGAGGTCTACGAGTCGGCCTACCGGGAGCTGTACCAGCAGATCTACGCCGACGGGGCGGCGTCGACCGCCCTGGACGAGCTGACCCGGGTGTTGACCGGTGTGGACAGCTCGGACGCCGCGTCGGTCGACACGGACTCGACGCGGCTGCGGACACTGATCCAGCAGCGCACGTCGAGCCTGGCCACCGACGAGGTGATCACGAAGGGCTGAGGGTCAACGGGCCCGGCGCGCCGTACCCCGGGTGGGGGTGGCGGTGGCCGGGTCCGGCGGCCACGGATGACGCGGGTACCGGCCCCGCAGCTCCGCACGGACCTGCGGATACCCGGTACGCCAGAACGACGGCAGGTCGCCGGTGACCGCCGCCGGGCGGCCGGCGGGCGAGAGCAGGTGCAGCAGCACCGGTACCCGCCCGTCGGCCAGCCGGGGTGTCTCGGCCCAGCCGAACGCCTCCTGCACCTTGACCGCGAGCACCGGGGCCCGCGGGTCGGTGTAGTCGACCCGGATCCGCGAGCCGCTGGGCACCTCGATGCGCTCCGGGGCGAGCTCGTCGAAGCGGGCGGCGGCCGGCCACGGCAGCAGCCGGCGCAGCGCGGTGACCAGGTCGACCCGGGCCAGGTCGGCCCGGCGCCGGGCCCGGGCCAGCTCCGGGGCCAGCCAATCGTCGGCGGCGGCCAGCAGCGCCCCGTCGGAGACGTCCGGCCATCCCCCGCCCAGCGCCGCGTGACAGAAGGCGAGCCGGTCGCGCAGCGCGACCGCCTCCCGCGACCAGGTCAGCAGGCTCAGCCCCACCTCGCGCAGCCCGTCGAGCAGGGCCGCCCGCCGGGCCTGCGGGTCGACCTCGGCCAACGGCCGTTCGACCAGGGTGATCGCGCCGAGGCGGACGATCCGGCGGGCCACCACGTCGCCGTCGGCCCAGGCCACCTCGGCGGTCTCGGTGAGCAGCCCCGCACCGGCCTGGCGGGCGGTCGCCTCGTCCAGCGGCGCGGCCGAGCGGATCCGCGCGGCCGTCGCGCCCGGTGCCCGGTCGGCGACGGCGACGGCCAGCCACGCCGCCCCGGTCAACCGGGTGCCGGGCGTCAGGTCCGCGGCGGTTCCCCCGGCCATCAGGTACGCGGTGCCGTCGGCGTGGCGCAGCCTGGCCAGCCGTTCCGGGTACGCCAGCCCGACCACCAGCGCGGCGGCGAGGTCGTCCGGGACCGGCGTACCCGGATGGTCCCCGGCGTTGCGGGTCAACCGGCGCACCTCCTGCCGCCACGCGTGGGGTGCCTCGGCGCGGTGCCGCCGCCAGGCGGCGACCAGGTCGTCGCCGGCCCCACCGGTGCCCTCCTCGGTCAGCAGCGCGACCAGCTCGGCGGCCCGGGCGGTGCCGACCAGGGCGGCACCGTCGAGCAGCGCCCGGGCCAGGCGGGGATGGGTGCCGGCCTCGGCGATCGCCCGCCCCCGCGCGGTGACCCGACCGGTCGCGTCGAGCGCGCCGACGGCGCGCAGGGCGGCCTGGGCGACCCGCAGCGCGCCGGCCGGCGGCGGGTCCGGCAGGGCCAACCCGGTCCCGTCCGGATGCCCCCACCGGGCCAGGTCCAGGGCGAACCCGGTCAGGTCGGCGGCGGCGATCTCCGGCTCGGGCTGCGCGGGCAGCCGCTCGTGCTGGGCCGGCGACCAGCACCGGTAGACCCGGCCGGGTCCCTGGCGGGCGGCGCGGCCGGCCCGCTGGGTCGCCGAGGCGCGGGACACCGCGACGGTGACCAGGGTGCCCAGGCCCCGGGCGTGGTCGGTGCGGGGCACCCGGCTGAGTCCGGCGTCGACCACCGCGCGTACGCCGGGGACGGTCAGGCTGCTCTCGGCGATCGAGGTGGCGAGCACGACCCGCCGTCGGGGCCCGGGCCGCAGCGCGGCGTCCTGGGTGGCCCCCGTCTGCCGGCCGTGCAGGGTGACCACGTCGGCGTCGACGTCGGTCAGCCGGGCGGCCACCGTGCCCAGCTCGCGGGCACCGGGCAGGAACACCAGCACGTCACCCGGGCCGTCGGCCAACGCCCGGCGGGCGGTGGCCGCCACGTGGTCCAGCAGCCGGGGATCGACCCGCGCACCACGCGGCGGGTCGACCGGTCCGGCCGGTGGGCACCAGTGCACCTGCAGCGGGTACGTCGCGGCGTGCGCCTCGACGACCGGGGCGTCGAGGATCTGGGCCAGTCGGGTGGCCTCGGCGGTCGCCGAGGTGGCCAGCAGTCGCAGGTCCGGTCGGAGGGTGGCCCGTACCTCGGTGGTGAAGGCGAGCGCCAGGTCGGAGTCGAGGTGCCGCTCGTGGCACTCGTCGAGCACCACCGCGTCGATGCCGGCCAGCTCCGGATCGCGGTGCAGCCGCTGCACCAGCACGCCGGTGGTGACCACCTCCACCCGCGTCGCCGGGCCGACCCGACGGTCCCCGCGCACCGTGTAGCCGATCCGCTCGCCGACCCGTTCACCGAGCAGCGCCGCCATCCGTCGGGCGGCCGCCCGGGCCGCCACCCGCCGGGGCTCGGCGACCACCACCCGCCCACTGCCGGCGTCGGCCAGCGCGAGCGGTACCAGGGTGGTCTTGCCGGTGCCCGGCGGCGCGACCAGCACCGCCGCGCCGACATCGGCCAGAGCCTCGGTGAGGGCCGGCAGCACCTCCCGGACCGGCAGGTCGGCGATCAGTTCAGCAGCGGGCAACACCCCGCCAGTCTCACCCATCCGCCCCCGTCCCCGCTCGACGGGCGTCGTCCCGGACGGTCGAGGGCGGGCAGCTTCCGGGAAAGAGTGGCCACGTCCGCACCGGACACCACTATTTCCCGGAAGCTGCACCCCCGGCGGCCCCGATCGGGCGAGGCGAGGGGGTGGGGGCCCGTAGGGCGGTGAGGGCGAGGGCGGTGAGGGTGGCGGCGCAGCCGTAGAGGGCCGTCGAGGTGCCGACGGCGTCGGCGAGCCAGCCGAGCAGGTTGTGGGTCACCAGCAGCGGTACGCCCTGCGCCAGGACCAGCACCGCCTGGACCCGGGCCAGGTGGGTGCCGGGGGTCGAACCGAGGATCAGCGGCGCGAGTACGGTGGTGACCCCGCCGGTGCCGAGGCCGACCAAAGCCGCGGCCGGTACCGCCCAGGACACGGTCGGAGCCGACGCCAGCGCGCCCACGCCGACGGCGGCGAGCAACAGCCCTGCTCCGGCGGTACGCCCCGGACTGGACCAGGCACCCCGCACCGCCACCGTCGCGGCGACGACCGCCACGCCGAGCGCGACCACCCCGACCACCGAGCCGGCGGACCGGGCCGACCAGGCATTGTCCCGGGCGAGCAGGGGCACCAACAGCCCGGAGACCGGCAGCAGGACCGCAGCGGTGGCCATGACCAGCAGCAACGCGGTCCGCAGCACCGGGTCCCGAGCGGCGACCCACATCCCGTCAATCACCGCACTCCGCAGCCGGGGCCGATCCGGCAGGGTCTGCCCGGTGGGGTGGCGGGGACGCAGCAGCGCCAGGACGAACAGCAGTACCGCGAACGTGCCCGCGGTGGCCAGGGCCGCCGCCACCAGCCCGGCGGCTGCCACCAACAGCCCGCCCAGCGGTGGGCCGGCGAAGACCGCCAGCTGACCGGCTACCTGCCGGGCCGACAACGCCCGGGCCAACGCCGCCGGGGACACCAGCAGCCGGGGGAGCGCACCCGAGGCAGGCAGCCCGAAGGCGTCCACCGCGCCGATGGCGAGGGCGGCGACCAGCAAGAACACCGCCGGATCGGGCACCGACCAGGCGCCGACGGCCAACGCCAGGGTCACCCCGACCATCATCGCGTCGGCGACGATCAGGACCCGCCAGGGCCCCACCCGGTCAGCCACCGCCCCGCCGACCAGCAGGAGCAGCACCCGGGGCAGGTTGATCGCGGTCAACACCAGGCCGGCGAAGAGACCACCCCGACCGCTCGCCGCCCAGGCCATCGCGAAGGCCAGGATCTGGGTGCCGAGGACGGAGAGTTGGGTCCCGCCCAACCACACCCAGTACGCCCGGGGTGGCACCGCCGATCCGCGGGGGTCCGCCGGTGGGGCTGCGGCCACCGCCGGCTGGTCGGAAGTCGCCACGGTCGGTCCCCCGGTTGTCGTACGGCCTCGTGCTCGGCCGTACTCTCCGGTCTCGACCGGGTCGAGGGTCAACCGTCCGGTCCCGGTGCGGTGGTCGGGCCGGCGCTGCGGTCGCGCACCCGTCGTGGCATCCGGCCGACCAGGGGTCAGGCGAAGCGTTCGATGGTGACCGGGATCAGGCCCTGCCGGCGCATCGCGGTGGTCAGCTGCCGCAGCATCGGCCGGAGCGCGTCGTCGTGCGGTCCGGCGAGGTCGCTGGTCAGGTCGACGCACCAGGCCGAGACGGTGCCGATCCGGCGCAGCTCCCAGCGGAACGCGTCGTCGCCTACCCGTAGCTCGGCGGTGCCGATGACCCGGGCCAGCGGGTCGGCGAGGTCACCGGTGACGGTCAGCGGCCAGCGGGTGCGCAGGTCGGCCAGCCCCGGCGGGGTCAGGTCGTTGGCGAACAGGATCCGGTGCACCCGGGTGTCGTGGAAGCCGGCGGTCACCTCCCCGCCCAGCCGCAGGGGCACGGCGGTGCGCAGCGGCGTGCCGTCGCGGAAGTAGCCCCGCAGCGTCCGCTCGTCGGGTAGGTCGGCGCCACCGAAGAGACGTAGCACGGCGGCGGCCTCGTCCCGGTCGACCGGCACCACCCGGGCCCGCACGGTCGGATCGGAGCGGACGGCCCGGCTGAACGCCGCCGCGCGCCACCAGCGGCGCTCCCCCGCCGTCCAGCCGGCGCTGTCCAGCCGGACCGCACAGTGCTCCCGGTCGAGGACGAACTCCTCGACCAGGATCCCGTCCGGGGCCCCGACGCCGCCGTCGCGTCGGGCCGACCGACCGTCACCGGCGGGTCGGACCAGGTAGTAGTCCAGGGAGCCGTCCCCGGCCGGCCGCGTCGACACCGGGCCCGGCGGGAACCCGGCCGCCCGGTCGATACCGCCGTCGGGCCCCACCAACCACGTTGTCACATCGGACATTCTGGACCAGGTTCGGCCCGGTCGGCCCGCGACACGACCGGAGCGCCCCGGGCGGATCGGGTGCGCCGAGGGTACGCCCGACCGGTGGCACCGGGCTGACAGGATTCCGGCATGGACACTCTGCGTGCCGTATCCGTCCGCTCCCGGTCACCACGTCGACCATGGGCCACCGGTGCGGACCGGTCGGCCGGCCAGGTGACGGTCGAGGTGGCGCTTGCCGAGTTCACCGCCCTGCGCAACGAGATCGACAACCTGGCCGGCGCGCATCGTACGACGATGCACCTGCACGTCACGGCGGTGGTGGCGATCGTGGGGGTGGTGCTGGGCAACCGCGCCGGTGGGTCTGGTCGCCACCTGGTCCCTGCTCGACTCGGCCTGGCAGGTGGCCGCCTGGGTCGCCGGGGCCGCGTTGTCGGTGCTGCAGGTCGCGACGTGGTTCAGCCAGACCCGCGGTTGGGTCTGCTGGACGTGAGCCGGCGGGCCGGTCAGCGGGCGGGACCGGCCACGCTGTCCCGGGTGACCAGGGTGGGCGCGATGGTGTGCCGTTCCCGCGTCGGCATCCCGGACTCGATCTGGCTCAGCAGCAGGCCCAGGCTGGCCCGGGCGACCGCGTCGAAGTCCGGCCGGACGGTGGTCAGCGGGGGGATGAAGTAGGCCGCCTCCGGCACGTCGTCGAAGCCGACCACGCTGACCTCGGCCGGCACCCGGCGACCGCGCTCGCTCAACGCCCGTAACACCCCGAGGGCGAGGTGGTCGTTGGCCGCGAAGACGGCCGTGGCCTCGGGCATCCTGGCCAGCATCTGCCCGGCGCGGTAGCCCGAGGCCGCGGACCAGTCGGCGGACAGCAGCGGCGGCTCCTCCGCGCCGGCCGCACGCAGCGCCGAGCGCCAGCCGGCGACCCGACCGGCGCTGTCGAACCAGTCGGCCGGCCCGGAGACGTGCCACACGGTCCGGTGGCCGTGCTCCAGCAGGTGCCGGGTGGCCATCGCCGCCCCGGCGACCTGGTCGACGGTGACCAGCGCGGCCTGCCGGTTCAGGTCCCCGTCGACGGTCACCGCCGGCACCTGGTCGGGCAGGTGGTCCAGGGCCTCGTTGGCCGAGGCCACCGGCGCAATCACCACGATGCCGGCGACCCGGTGGTCGAGGTGCCGTTCCACCGCGGCGAGGATCGACCGGCGGTCCAGGGTGCTGACGCTGCCGACGCTCACCGCGAAACCGGCCTGGGCCGCCGCCTGCTCGAAGGCCGCCAGCAGCGACGCGGGACCGTACAGGGTGCTGTTCTGCGCGACCACGCCGATCAACTGCGAGCGGCCGGTGACCAGGGTGCGCGCGGCCCGGTTGGGTCGGTACCCGAGTTCGGCGATGGCCGCCCGCACCCGCAGCCTGGTCGCCTCCCGGACGTTCGGGTGGTCGTTGAGCACCCGGGAGACGGTCTGGTGGGAGACGCCTGCGAGGCGGGCGACATCCGTCATGGCAGGCTCGCGCATACCGGCATTATCCACCGCTGATCAGGCACGACCGATCAGGCACGGCGGTCACCGGCGAGCCGGGGTCGGCGACGGCGGCGGTCCGGCCGACCGGCCCGACGTCGGCAGACCGAGTTGCGCGACCGCCGCGTCGACCAGGGTCTCGGTGGACGACTCCAGGTCCAGGATGATGCCCTGCTCGTCGGGGAGGAGCGGCTCCAGGGTGGCGGTCTGCGAGTCGAGCAGGCTGGGCGGCATGTAGTGACCCTCCCGCACCGACAGCCGGGCGCGGATGATCTCGGTCGGTCCGGCCAGGTGCACGAAGTCCACCGCCGGTGGCCCCTGCCGCAGCACGTCGGCCTCGGCGAAGGTCAGCCCGGTCGCCGCGGCGAGACCGACGGCGACCGTCGTCTTGCCCGCGCCGGAGACCCCCATCACCACCACGTGCCGGGTCGCCGGTACCTCACCAGTCATGGACGGTGCCGTCCTTGAGCCGGTTGTACGGCAGGTACGCCGGCTGGTACGGGAACCGGGCGGCGGCCTCCTCATCCAGCTCGACGCCGATGCCGGGCTGGTCACCCGGGTGCAGGTAACCGTCGGCGAAGGTGAACGACTGGCGGAACACCTCGTTGGTCAGCTCGCCGTGGCGCATGTACTCCTGGATGCCGAAGTTGTGGATGGCCAGGTCCAGGTGCAGGGCGGCGGCCATGCCCACCGGCGAGATGTCGGTCGGTCCGTGGATGCCCGACTTGATCTGGTACTGGGCGGCGAAGTCCAGCAGCTTGCGCATCGCGGTGATGCCACCGGTGTGGGTGACGGCCGAGCGCACGTAGTCGATCAGCTGCTCCCGGATCAGCGTCTGGTAGTCCCACACGGTGTTGAAGATCTCGCCGATGGCCAGCGGCGTGGTGGTGTGCTGGCGGACCAGCCGCAGCGCCTCCTGGTTCTCCGCCGGGGTGCAGTCCTCCAGCCAGAACAGGTCGTACGGCTCCAGCGACTTGCCGAGCCTGGCGGCCTGGATCGGGGTCATCCGGTGGTGGCCGTCGTGCAGCAGCGGCAGCTCCGGGCCGAACTCGGCGCGTACCGCCTCGAAGACGCCGGGCAGGTGCCGCAGGTACGCCCGGGTGTCCCAGTCCTCCTCGGCCGGCAGCGGGATGCGCTGGGCCGGCTCGTAGTCGTACCGCTTGCCGCCGCTGCTGGGCTGGGCGGCGACGCCGTACACGGCGTTGATGCCGGGCACCGAGGTCTGCACCCGGATCGACCGGAAGCCCTCGTCGAGGTGGGCGCGGATCGAGTCGAACAGCTCCGGCAGGTCCCGGCCCGAGGCGTGCCCGTAGGCCATGATGCCGGTCCGGGACGCCCCGCCGAGCAGCTGGTAGAGCGGCATGCCGGCGGCCTTGGCCTTGATGTCCCAGAGGGCCACGTCGACGGCGGCGATGGCGGCCATCGTGACCGGGCCGCGCCGCCAGTACGCCGAGCGGTAGAGGAACTGCCAGGCGTCCTCGATGTTGTGCGCGTCCCGCCCGACCAGCAGCGGGGCGACGTGGTCGCGCAGGTACGAGGCGACGGAGAGCTCGCGTCCGTTGAGGGTGCCGTCGCCCAGACCGGTGAGGCCGTCCTCAGTGGTGATCTTGAGGGTGACGAAGTTGCGGTCCGGGCTGGAGACGATGACGTCTGCGGCGACGATCTTCACGAGGGGTGCCTTTCTCGGGTGGGCCTCAGCTCTCGGGGGGGGGTGCAGGAGACCCTTGTCGAGCCGACCCCGCCCCGACGAGGTGCCTCTGCGGCCCGCATCCGAACCGGCCCGACGTGGGTCGGTCAGAGCGCGCCGCGGTCGACCAGACTGAAGGTGGTGCCGACCGGGGCGTCGCCCTGCTCCTGCACGTGCAGCCGCTTCTCGTCCGCGTTCCACTCCAGCACGCCGTACGTCTCGTTGATGATGGAGTACGCCAGGCGACCCTTGTCGTCCCAGCCGTCGCGGGAGATGTCGAAGACGGTGGCCGGCGTCGGCTGACAGTCGACGCCGACCAACGAGGCGTAACCCGCCGAATCGATCTTGACCCCGAGGCACGGCTGGTGGGCGACGTCCGGGTTCAGCGATTTGATCATGTAATCCACACCGACCGGATCGAGCACGAACAGGGCGTCCGGTCCGGTCCCGTCGCCGACGCGCAACGTGCGGTCGAACGGCAGCGAAAGATCCCGGTCGATCTGCACCACGTGCAGCAGGACACGGCGCTCTCCGGAGAGCATGGCCCGGGTCCGATCCGTCCCCGACGGCGACGGCGACGGACTCGGCGTACCCGCTGCCGGCGACGTCGGCCCGTCAGCCGCCGGCGTGCCGTTGCCCGTCGAACCGACCGGGTCCCGATCAGCGCCGCCGCCCAGTAGTTGCGGGCCGAACAGGGCGCTGGACACCAGCGCCGCGATCACCACGGCGGTCACCGCCAGCCCGGTGAGCCGACGTCGCCGGCCCGAGCCCGCACCGTCGGTCGGATACCCGCCGTCACCCGCGGCACCGGTCGGGGCGGGCGACACCGCCGCCGCAGGGGCCGGCTGCGCCGGGCTCGTCGAGGGCGCCGCCGTCAGCAACCCGTCGAGCAGCTCCCGGGCGGTGGGCCGGTCCGCGGGATTCTTGGCCAGGGCCCGGCCGACCAGCTCCCGCAGCGGCCCGTCGAGCCCGGTCAGGTCCGGCGGTTGGGTGAGGATCCGCATCGCGGTGTCGGTGGCGGAATTCCCGCCGAACGGGTTACGGCCGGTCGCCGCGTAGCCGACCACCGCGCCCCAGGCGAACACGTCGGCGGCCGGACCCACCGGCTGGCCGGATGCCGGCTCGAAGCGCTCCGGCGCCATGTACGCGGCGGTCCCGACCAGCTGGTTGGTCCGGGTGTGCCGGCTGGTGGCCTCGAAGGCACGGGCGATGCCGAAGTCGATGACCTTGACCCCGCCCGGGGCGAGCAGCACGTTCGCCGGCTTCAGGTCCCGGTGGATGACCCCGGCGCCGTGGATGGCGGTGAGCGCGGTGGCCACCCCGACCGCCATGCTGTGCACCCCGGCCGCCCCCAGGGGCCCCTGGTCCCGGACGAACTGCGCCAGGCTCGGCCCCTCGACGTACTCCACCACCAGGTACGGCGGGTCGTGGTCCGGGTCGGCGTCCAGCACCTCGGCCGTGCAGAACGGTGGGACCTGGCGGGCCCGGTTGACCTCGCTGCGGAACCGGCCCCGGAACTCGTCGTCGTGCGACAGGTCCGCCCGGACGACCTTGACCGCGACCCGCCGTCCCTGCGGCGAGCGGGCCAGGAAGACGCTGCCCATGCCACCCTCGCCGAGCCGGTCGAGCAACTCGTAACCGCCGAGTCGGGCCGGGTCGCCGGCGCGCAGCCCGTGACTCACGCCGGTTTTCCGCAGGCCACAACCGACCCGGCAACCGTTCCGCCAAACACGCGTTCCCCTTAGGTCACTCGGACGCCGTCCGCAGCCTACCGTTGACGCCGGAGTGCCCCCCGCCGCCTCCGGTGTGGCGCGTCGCGCGCCCACCGGTCCGCCCCGTCAGTCTCCCGGAGCACGCTCCAGACGACGGCGGTCGGTCACGGCGTGGGAACCTCCCGGGCCAGCAGACCGGCCCGCTTCAGGTCGGCCCAGAGCGCACCGGGGATGTCCCACTCGAACATGGTGATGTTGTCGGCGATCTGCCGGGGATCGTGCGCGCCGACCACCACGCTGGCCACCGCCGGATGCCCGAGGGGGAACTGGATGGCGGCGGCCCGCAGCGGCACCCCGTGCCGGTCGCAGACGGTCCGGATCGCGTGGGCCCGCTCCACCAGCGCCGCGTCGGCCGGGGCGTAGTCGTAGAACGCCCCGGGTTTCGGGTCGGCCAGCAGGCCGGAGTTGTAGACCCCGGCGGCGAGGACCGAGATCTGCCGCCGCTGACAGAGCGGCAGCAGCTCGGCCAGGCCCGACTGGTCCAGCAGGGTGTAGCGGCCGGCCAGCATGACGCAGTCGAGGTCGGCGGCGCGGGCCAGCGTCACCAACGCCGGGGCCTGGTTCATGCCGGCGCTCACCGCCCCGATCTCCCCGGCCGCCCGCAGGTCGGCCAGGGCCGGGTAGGCCTGCCGCAGGGCGTCGGCCAGGTGGGCGTCCGGGTCGTGGATGTGCGCGATGTCGATCCGGTCCAGGCCCAGGCGCTCCAGGCTGTCGGCGTACGAGCGGCGCACCCCGGCGTAGCTGAAGTCGAAGACCGGTCGCAGCCCGGTGGGCTCGGCCCAGATTCCCTGGGGATCGTCGTCGCCGGGCACCAGCAGCCGGCCGACCTTGGTGGAGAGGGTGAACTCGGCGCGTGGCCGGTCGGCCAGCACCGCCCCGGCCCGGCGCTCCGACAGGCCGCAGCCGTAGAGCGGCGCGGTGTCGAAGTAGCGCAGACCGAGATCCCAGGCGGTCTCCACGGTGACCCGGGCGGCGGAGTCACCGACCGGGGTGTAGAGCCCACCGATCTGGGCCAGACCGACGCCCAGCCGGGTCACCTCGACCTCGGTGCGTCCTAACCGGACCCGTTGCGTCGCCTGCATCCGGCCGCCTCCCACCCCGTCGTGCGCCCGGTGCGCCAGGTGCCCACGACTGCACAGGATACTGCCGCACCGCCCCGCCGTCTGTCCGGTAAGGACGGTGTGTCGTGAGCCTCCGGCGCGTCGCTACGGGCTCCGTCAGTGGGCCACCGCCTCGACGCTGGCGGTGACCAGGTCGGTGATCCGGTCGAACTCGCCGGCCCGGATCGCCGCCCGGGGCACCATCCAGCTGCCGCCGACGGCCAGCACAGCCGGCAGCGCCAGGTAGTCGGCGGCGGAGGTGGCGTCGATACCGCCGGTGGGCACGAAACTCACCTGACCGAACGGCGCGGACAACGCCGCCACCGCCGGCGCACCGCCGGAGGTACCGGCGGGGAAGAACTTCAGGGTGTCGACCCCCTCGGCGAGGGCGGCCATCACCTCGGTCGCGGTGACCGCACCGGGCAGCGCGGTGACCCCGTGCTCTCGGCAGCGCCGGACGACCGCCGGGCTGAACCCGGGCGAGACGACGAAGCGGGCGCCCGCCCCGACCGCGATGTCCACCTGCTCGGCGGTGAGCACCGTGCCGGCCCCGACGGTGACCCCGCCGTGCGCGGCCATCCGGGCGATCGACTCGGCGGCGGCCGGAGTCCGGAAGGTGACCTCGGCGACGGGCAGCCCGCCCGTGGCGAGCGCGTCGGCGAGGGGTTCGGCGGCGGTGGCGTCGTCGAGCACGACCACGGGGACGAGACGGTGCCGACGCAGCAGGTCAGGAATGCTCATGGCAGCGAGCGTACGGCCCACCCCGATCGCCGACGCCGGTCGGTCATCGATGGCGCGGGTGGTGGGACCGTCGGTTGTCGCCCGGCACGGCGGCCAGCACGTCCGCGACGGTGCGCAGCACCTCGGCGCGGGCGGTGTGGACGAAGAAGTGCCCACCGGCGAAGAAGTGCTCGTCCGGGTCGGTGACGGTGTGGGTACGCCACCCGTCGGCCTGGTGGTCGGTGACCGTGGTGTCACCGGTCCCGCGTAACACCGTCACCGGCAGCGCCAGCGGCGGCTGCGGGTCCACCGGCCAGGTCTCCAGCACCTGGAAGTCGGCGCGCAGCACCGGGGTGAACAACCCCAGCAGCTCCCGGTCGGCCAGCAGTTGCGGGGGCATTCCGCCGAAGTCCGCGGTACGGCGCAGCAGGGCGTCGTCGTCGAGCAGGTGCACCAGGTCGGTCGGGTCGCGCCGGCACGGGCTGCCGGCGCCGGAGACGATCAACCCGGCCGGCGGGACGCCACGTCGCCGCAACTGCCGGGCGAGCGCGAAGGCGACCACCGCACCCATGCTGTGCCCGAAGAGCACCACCGGACGGGGTGCCAGCGCCTCGACCTGTGGGGTCAGTCCACGCAGCACGTCGGCCATCGAGGTCAGCGCCGGCTGGCCGAACAGGTGCTCCCGACCGGGCAGCAGTACGGCGGTGACCGTGGCGACGTCGGCCAGTGCGTCGGCCCAGTCCCGGAACGGGGCGACACCACTGCCGGCGTACGGCACGACGACCAGGACGGGGCGACCGTCGGCGGGCCCCGGTGGCGGGACGAGTCGGGGCGTACCCATGGTTGAACCCCCTGGTCGCGACGCCGACGGCAAGGCCACCGGGGGTGCCCGACCGGTTTCTCGGGATGGTTGGCCGACCGCAACTACTCTCTTTCGATCATGCGGCACCGGTTCCCGGACGGCAACTCCACCCGGGACCGCGGCCGGCACCGGTCAGGGGGGTGCGGTCACCGGCGGAGGGTGGACAGCGGGCGGCGCGAGGAGCCGGTCGACCCCTCGCGCCGCGGCGGGAAACTCAGCTCGCCGTGCAGGTGGGGGTGGCGCTGGGTGCGGTGCCGGTGCCCTGGAACCCGAACTCCGTGCTGCCGCCGGCCGCGACCTGGCCGTTGTAGCTGACGTTGCGGAAGCTGACCGTGCCGGTCGTGCCGGTGTTCGTGGCGCTCCAGGCGTTGGTGACGCTGGCGCCGCCCGGCAGGGTGGTGCTGACCGTCCAGCCGTTCAGCCCGGCGCTGCCGGCGGTGACCCGTACCGTGGCCACGAAGCCGCCGTTCCACTGGTTCACCGACACGGTCGCCGAGCAGGCCCCGCCGACCGGTGGGGTGGTGGGCGGGGTCGTCGGCGGCGTGGTGGGCGGGGTGGTCGGGGGCGTGGTGGGTGGAGTCGTCGGCGGGGTGGTGGTGCCCCCGGCGTTCAGCGCCTCCAGGGTGGCGTTGTACGCCTGCTTCTTGTTGCCGCTGCCGTCGAAGAGCAGTGGCGTCCCGCCCGAACGCCAGGAGTCGGTGTCCCGGATGCCCCACACCGTGATGCCGTTACAGCGCGGCACGGCCAGACAGTCCTGCACCACGCTGCGGTAGGAGTTGGCCTGCGCGGTACCGGAGCCCTCGATGTCCAGCTCGGTGATCTGCACGTCGACGCCGAGCGCGGCGAAGCTGGCCAGGGTGGTGCGGTAGTTGCTGGGGTAGGGCGAGTTGGGGTTGAAGTGCGATTGGAAGCCGACGCAGTCGATCGGCACGCCCCGGGCCTTGAAGTCCCGGACCATGTTGTAGACGCCCTGGGTCTTGGCGTGGGTCCAGTTGTCGGTGTTGTAGTCGTTGTAGCAGAGCTTCGCGCCCGGGTCGGCGGCCCGCGCGGCGCGGAACGCCGCCTCGATCCAGTCGTTGCCGGTGCGCTGCAGGTTCGAGTCACGCCGGCCACCGCTGCCGCCGTCGGCGAACGCCTCGTTCACCACGTCCCAGGAGTCGATCTTGCCTCGGTAGTAGGTGGCGACCCGGGTGACGTGGTTGAGCATCGCGTTGCGCAGCGCGGTGCCCTCCATGCTCTCCATCCAGCGGGGCTGCTGGGAGTGCCAGGCCAGGGTGTGGCCCCGCACCTTCATCCCCTGGGCGATGGCGTGGTTGACGATCCGGTCGGCGTTGGCGAAGCTGAAGTTGCCCTGCGACGGCTCGGTCGCGTCGATCTTCATCTCGTTCTCGGGGGTGACCGAGTTGAACTCGCGGTTCAGGATCCCCACGTAGGTGGAGTCGGAGAGCTTGTAGGCCGCCACCGCGGCACCGAAGTAGCGGCCCTTCTCCGCCGCCGAGGCACCCAGGGTCGTGCCGGCACTGGCGCCGGGGGCGAGGGCCAGCGTCGCGACGACGACGGCAGCGGTGCCGACCGCCACCGCCGCGAGCGCGGTACGTCGTCGGTGCGTGCTGATCGCACGCCCGCTGTCGCGGGCGGACAGGTTGTTCATGGCGAATGCCTTTCCGGGAACTGTCACAGGAGGGGAGTCGCCTCGATCCCGCCCGCCACGGCGGCCGGTCCGCTGTCGTCGTGGCCGCCCGGAGGCCACCGCAGGGACACGGTCAACGGAACATCGCCGTGGAGATCGACGCTCTCCGATCGGAAACGTTACCGAAACACCCTCGACAGCTCAACCCCGACGAGCCCGGGTCGACGGCTTCCGCCGCTGGCAGCAGGGCCGAAAGTTTCGGCCACCCGCTCCGGTCGCGCGGTCGCCCGTACCGCATCATGGACGACGCGGTCGCCAGCCGGCCGCGCAACCCCACACCCCCACCTGGAGGAACACCGGTGTTGACCGATCTCCCCCTGCCGGAACTGGCGACCTATCGCAGCTCGCAGCGCACGCCTGACGACTTTGCCGACTTCTGGGCCGACACCCTGGCCGAGGCCGCCGGTCACGACCTCGACGTGCGGCTACGCGAGGTGCCGACCGGCCTGACCACGCTGGTCACCTACGATGTCACCTTCCGGGGCTTCGCCGGCCAGGACGTCCGGGCCTGGCTGCGGCTGCCGGCCGGGGCCACCACGGCGCTGCCGACCGTGGTGGAGTACGTCGGCTACGGCGGCGGTCGCGGGCACGCCCTGGCGAACCTGCTCTGGGCGTCGGCCGGCTTCGCCCACCTGCAGATGGACACCCGGGGGCAGGGCTCCTCCTGGAGCGTCGGCGAGACCCCGGACCCGGCCGTGGCCACCCCACAGGTACCGGGCGTGCTCACCCGGGGCATCGGCGACCCGGCCGACTACTACTACCGGCGGTTCCTCACCGACGCGGTGCGCGCCGTCGACGCGGCCCGCAGCCTGCCCCAGGTCGATCCGGCGCGCGTCGCGGTGCTCGGGTCCAGCCAGGGCGGTGGGGCCGCGCTCGCCGTTGCCGGACTCCGCACCGACCTGGCCGCCGTGGTGAGCTTCGTGCCGTTCCTCTGTGACTTCCCGCGCGCCACCCGGATCACCAACGCGTACCCGTACCGGGAGGTGGCCGACTACCTGGCCGTGCACCGGGAGAGCATCGAGCGGGTACACCGCACCCTCGCCTACTTCGACGGGGTCAACTTCGCCCGCCGGGCCACCGCGCCGGCGCTGTTCTCGGTGGCCCTGATGGACGCCACCTGTCCCCCGTCGACGGTCTACGGGGCGTACCACGCCTACGCCGGGCCACGCGAGTTGCTGGTCTGGGAGTACAACGGGCACGAGGGTGGTGGCATCCTCGACGAGGCCCGCGCCCTGGACTTCCTCCGCGCCCGCCTGGCCGGCTGAGCCGAACGGAGCACCGTTGTCCCACTACGACAATCCCGTGGTCCCGGGATTCCACCCCGACCCCAGCGTCTGCCGGGTGGGCGAGGACTACTACCTCGTCTGCTCCAGTTTCGAGTACGTCCCCGGCGTACCGGTGTTCCACAGCCGCGACCTGGTGCGCTGGCGGCAGATCGGCAACGCCCTGGACCGACCGGAGCAGCTGCCGATCCCGCCGGACGCCGCGACCTCCGGCGGCATCTACGCTCCCACGATCCGTCACCACGACGGCCGGTTCTGGCTGATCACCACCAACGTGCACCGGGGCAGCTTCGTCGTCACCGCCGAGGACCCGGCCGGCCCCTGGTCCGATCCGGTCTGGCTCGACCTGCCGGGCATCGATCCCGACCTGGCCTGGGACGACGACGGCACCTGTTGGTGCGCCTTCTCCGGCACCCAGCTCGCCCGGATCGACCCGGCGACCGGCACCGTCCTGGAGGGACCGTGGCCCGGCTGGACCGGCACCGGCCTGCAGTATCCGGAGGCCCCGCACCTGTACCGGATCGACGGCTGGTGGTACCTGCTGATCGCCGAGGGCGGCACCGAACGCGGCCACGCGGTCTCGGTGGCCCGCGCCCGGTCCCCGCGCGGTCCGTTCGAGGCCGCCCCGGGCAACCCGATCCTGTCGCACCGCAGCACCGACCGGCCGATCCAGAGCACCGGCCACGCCGACCTGGTGCATGCCCCCGACGGATCCTGGTGGATGGTGCTGCTGGGCACCCGCCCGCGCGGCCACACCCCGCAGTTCCACGTCCTGGGTCGGGAGACGTTCCTGACCCCGGTACGCTGGGTCGACGGCTGGCCCCGGGTCGAGCCGGTGCAACCGCGCGGGTCGACCGCCCCCGGCGGGACACCGCCGGCCGCGCCGGCTGAGCAGGCCGGGTCGCCGCCGGCCGCGCCGGCTGTGCGCGCCGGGACACCGCCGGAGCGGGACGATTTCGACGCGGACACCCTCGCGCCGTGCTGGATCTCGCCGCGCAGCCGGCCGGCGCACTCCTGGTCGCTTACCGACCGGCCGGGCTGGCTGACCCTGCACGCCACCGGGCCGACCCTCGACCGCCCCGGGTACACCTTCGTCGGCCGCCGGCAGCAGCACCTCGACTGCCGGGTCACCGCCCGCCTCGATCCGCTCGACGCCCGCGCCGGGCTGTCGGTCCGGCTCGACGAGGCCCACCACTACGACCTCGAGGTGGCCCAGGGTCGGGTACGGGTGATCGCCCGGATCGGTCCGCTGCGGCAGTGCCTGGCCGAACGGTCCGTCCCGGCCGGACCGGTGGAACTGGTGGTGGACATCCGTACCCACGACGTGCTGCCGCCGTCGGTGACCTCGGCCGGGCAGCTGGCCGCCGGTCCGGTCGGGGTCGGCCCCACCGGCCCGGACACCATCGCCTTCCGGGTCGGCACCGAGCACCCGGATCCACTGGCCGAACTGGACGGTCGCTACCTGTCGACCGAGGTGGCCACCGGGTTCACCGGCCGGGTCATCGGCATGTACGTCACCGCCGGCACCGCCGCCTTCGACTGGTTCGAGTACCGCCCCGGTGGGGCCGCCGGCACCCGGTAGCCACACCGACCCGCCGTGCCACGGCCCGTCGCGCGCCACCGTCCGGTGGTCGTCGCGACGGGCCGTTCCCGCGTCGGTGGCCGCCGACGCGCCCCTCGACCCCGCTTCCCATCATGCGAGATGCATATTGCATCCCCAGTAATCCCATCAACAAGATAGGGATTACCTACCTCGCCTCACCTGCGGCGATGCCACCCGGCACCGGTGTATGCCACCGACCGCCTACCGAAATCTGGGACGACGATGACTGTGACGCACCCCGTAGACACCGAGGAGGTGGCCCCGCACCGTGGGCGCTCCCCCGCGCCGCCGCCCCGGACGTCGCACGGCGACCGGATCGCTCGGGTCCTGCCCGCGTTGCTGCTGGTCGGACTGCTCGTCGCCGGTTGGGAGCTGATGGCGCGCAGCTCCGACAGCGCGCTGCTCCCGGGCGTCGCCGACATCACCGGCAACCTGGTCGAGATCACCGTCAACGGCGCGCTCTGGGAGAACGTCCAGACCACCCTGACCCGGGTCGCGCTGGGCTTCGCGGTGGCCTTCGTCGTCTCGGTGGCCGCCGGCATCGCGATGGGACGCAACGAGTGGCTACGCCGGTTCCTGGAGCCGGCGGTGCTGATCGGACTGGCCACCCCGGGCCTGGTGAAGGCGCTGCTCTGCGTGATCTGGTTCGGGGTGAGCCTGCTCAACCCGATCCTCACCGTCGCCCTGGCCGCCGCGCCCGCACTGACCATCAACATCGCCCAGGGCGTCCGCGCGGTCGACCCGGCACTCGGCGAGATGGCCCACGTCTACCGCCTCGACGCGCTCACCCGGTTGCGGTACGTGTGGCTGCCGGCCATCGTGCCCGACCTGTTCACCGGCGCGCGACTGGGCATCGCGATGGCCTGGAAGGTCATCGTCCTGGTCGAGATCTTCGGCCTGGCCGACGGCGTCGGCTACCAGCTCAACCTGGAGTTCTCCCAGCACAACGTGGCCGGCGTGCTCGCCTGGACCCTCGCCTTCACCCTGGTCATGGCGGTCATCGAGTACGGCCTGCTGCAGACGCTGGAACGCCGCGCGGTGCGGTGGCGCCGGGTGGCGACCCGATGAGCCGGCCCACCGGCGACGCCCGGATCCGACTCGACGGGGTGGACAAGGCCTTCGTCAACCGCCGTACCGGCGAACGCCAGCAGGTGCTGCGGGACTTCTCCTTCACCCTGGCCGCCGACGAACTGGTCGCGGTGGTCGGCGCGTCCGGCACCGGCAAGACCACCCTGCTGCACCTGGTCGCCGGGCTGGAACTGCCCGACCGCGGCACGGTGGACACCGGCGGCGGGCAGCCCCGCCTCGGCATGGTGTTCCAACAGCCCCGCCTGCTGGACTGGACCTCCGTCGACACCAACGTCCGGCTGGCCGCCCGCGCGGCGCGGATCGACGGTGCCGAGGTGCCCCGGATCCTCGACCAGGTCGGGTTGACCGAGTACGCCCAGTCGTACCCGTCGGTGCTCTCCGGCGGTCAACGCCAGCGGGTCGCGGTCGCCCGCGCGTTCGTGGTGCGACCGGAGCTGGTCCTGCTCGACGAGCCGTTCAGCGCCCTGGACGAGCTCACCGCCCGCCGGCTGCGCCTGCTGTTGCAGGAGCTGTGGCTACACACCCCGCGTACCGGGCTGCTGGTCACCCACAACGCCCTGGAGGCGGCGTTCCTCGCCGACCGCGTGGTGGTGCTGGGTGGACGCCCGGCCCAGGTGGTGCGGGAGTACCGGATCGACCGGCCCCGGCCACGTAGCCCCGAGGACCCCGAACTGTTCGACATCCACCGCCAGATCGTGGCGGCCCTGGCCTGACCCCCGGAAGGACGGACCTCGTGTCCACGTACCAGCTCAATCGACGATCCCTGCTGCGCGCGGCCGGGCTGCTCGCCGGCGGCGCCGGTGTGACCGCCCTGCTGGCGGCCTGCGGCGACGAGGAGCCCGCAGCCGCCGACGGCACCCTGCGGGCCAAGGTGCAACCACGCAGCCCGGGCACCGCCGGGGCGATCCGCGACTCCGTGGTGGAGCAGTTCGACCTGGCCGCCAAGCACCGGCTCGACCTCGACCGGCAGGCCGGCGGCGGTCCCGGCGCGGGGCAGGAGCAGCTGCTCACCGGCGTCCTGGACATCTTCGCCTTCGGCCCGCTGGGCGCGACCGAGGTGAACACCAGCGGCCACGACGTCGTCATCGTCGGGCCGTCCCTGTGGAACCACGGCCGCTGGATCGTGCCCGCCGACAGCCCGTACCAGAGCATCGCCGACCTGAAGGGCCGCAAGGTAGGTGTGCAGCCACCCAGCAGCGACACCTACCGGGCGGCGGCGCTGGCCTCGGCGGTCAACGGCATCCGTTTCGACCGGGAGTTCCAGCTCTTCACCGGGCAGCCGATCGCCAACCTGGCGCTCTACGAACGCGGTGACCTCGACGCCATCATCGCCATCGAGCCCAACGCCACCCGGCTGGTGGCCGCCGGCAACCGGCAGCTCGCCTCGGTCGGCGAACTGTGGCAGCAGGGCACCGGCGACACCAACCCGCTCTTCCTCAACGGCACCGCCGTCCGCCGGGACTGGCTGGCCGCCAACCGGGAGACCGCCAAGGCGTACGTGGACCTCACCCTGGAGGCCTGGCGACTGATCAAGGAGGACCCGTCGCTGGTGGCGAAGTACCACGCCGACTACGGGGTCAAGGCCGACGAACGCAGGGCGATCGAGCTGCTGCCCGAACGCCTCGTGCCGATCTACGGCGACCGGTGGGACGAGACCGTCTTCGCCAACCTGGAGAAGCAGATCGACCTGGCCGTCGAGGTCGGCATCCTCAAGCAGCGGGCCAGTCGGCCGGTGTACGAGCAGCTCTGATGTCCCCGCCCCGGCGCAGCCGCGCCGCCCTGCTGGTCTGCTGCGGGACGCTCTTCCTCGGCGTGCTCGACGGTGCCGCGTTGAACCTGGCCCTGCCCTCGTTGCAACGCGACCTGCGGCTGAGCACCGCCGAACTGCAGTGGGTCGCGGCCAGCAACGCGCTGGTCCGGGCCAGCCTCACCCTGCCCTGCGGCGCGGTCGCCGACCGGTTCGGCCGGCGTCGGATGTTCCGGCTCGGCCTGGCCGTGTTCGTCGTCGGCTCGCTGCTCTGCGGCGTCTCCTCGGACGCGGTGTCGCTGATCGTCAGCCGGGGTGTGCAGGGCGCCGGTGGGGCCCTGATGGCGCCGCCGGCACTGGCCCTGATCGCCAACCTCTTCCCCGGGGCCGCCGAACGCGGTCGCGCGTTGGGCACCTGGAGCGCCACCGCCGGCGTCTCGGCGGCCTGCGGGCCGCTGGTCGGCGGGGTCCTGGTGCAGGCCGCCGGTTGGCGCAGCGTGTTCTGGGTGGGCATCGGCGGCGCGTTGCTGCTCGCGGTCGGCACCCGGCTGTTGCCGGCCGGCGTCGTCGCCGGCCCGCCCCGACGCCTCGACGGGCTCGGCAACACCCTGGCGGCCCTGGTGCTGGTCGGGTTCACCTTCGCGCTGATCGACGGCGCGAACCGGGGCTGGACCAGCCCGGCGGTGCTGGTGGCCGTGGCGGTCTCGGTGGCTGCGGCGGCCGGTTACCTGCCGGCCGCGCGACGTCGCCCGGACCCGGTGCTCGACCCGGCACACCTGGCCGTCCCGGCGCTGCGCGGCGCGGTGCTCACCGCGGTCGTGGCCTACCTGGCGCTTGGCGGGTTCACCTTCGTCAACACCTTCTACCTGCAACAGGTACGCGGCTTCAGTCCCCTGGCCACCGGCGTGCTCACCCTGCCGGCCACCCTCGGGACGTTGGTGCTGGCCAACGTCTCCGGACGGCTGGTCGGCCGGGGCCGCGGCCGGGTGCTGGCCACCGTCGGGCACCTGTCGTTCGTGGCATCGATGACCCTGCTCGCCGTGGTGGTCACCGTCGACGCCTGGCTGCCCCTGCTGCTGGTCGGCTACCTGCTGCTCGGTGCCGGGATGGGGCTGGTCAACCCGCCAGCGACCAACACCGCGGTGAACAGCCTGCCCCGGGAACGCGCCGGGGTGGCCAGCGCGATCACCAGCGCCTCCCGGCAGATCGGCACCAACCTCGGCGTGGCCGTGCTCGGCGCGGTCGTGGTGTCGGTGCTGGCCGCCTCCGGTCAGCCGACCGGGGACATCGCCCGGGTCGCCGCCGAGGCCGGCGACGACTTCTCCACCGCTCTGCGCGTCGCGTACGGGCTGGTCGCGGTGGTCGCCGCGGCCAGTGCCTGGGCGACGTGGCGGCTGTTGCGGCCACCTGCGGTGAAGGAGGTGGTGGCGACGCACCTGACGGCAGCACCGGCCACGACGACCCCTGTCCGATAGACCCGAAAGGACCCATCCCGTGACACTCAAGAAGGTCAGAAGCGTCCGCAGCGGCGCCATCTTCACCCTGCCCTACCTCGTCGGCCTGGAACACGGCTACTTCGAACAGGAGGGCATCGACCTGGAACTGGTCGCCCCCGGCGCGTACGACGCGGTGGTCAAGCCGATCGAGGAGCACGAGCTGGTCAGCTCGTTCGGTGGCATCTCCAAGCCGTTCGAGAGCGGCGACGTCTCGTTCTACCGAGCCTGCGAGTGGGGGCAGATCCGCCGCTCGCACGACAGCAGCCGGGGCGGACAGATCATCGCCAAACGCGCCTCGGTGGCCAGCCAGGCGATCTTCGTCCGTCCCGACTCGGGCATCCTGCACCCGCAGGGCCTGGCCAACCGGACCGTCGGGGTCAACTTCCATCACGGTTCGCACTACCTGGCGATCCAGTCGCTGGAGGGCTTCCTGGAGGCCGACGAGATCAAGGTGGTGCACGCCGGCGGTCCGGCCGAGCGGTTCCGCAAGCTGCGCGACGGCGAGGTGGACGCGGTCGCCCTGATGGAGCCGTGGACCACCGCCGCCGAGAAACTCGGGTACGTGCTGGTGACCGAGGCGTTCTACGTCGGCTCGGAGATCGCCAGCGCGGACGTCGACCCGGAGACCTTCGCGGCGGTGGACCGGGGGGTCCGGCGCGCGGTCGCGACGATCAACGCCGACATCCGCCCGTACCTGCACCACTTCGTCGAGGAGATCCCGCAGGAGCTGGTCCGGTTGGAACCGGCGGACTTCCGCCCGGGCCGGCTGCGCTACGCCGACCCGGAGCCGTACCCGCAGGGCGAGTTCGAGCGGACCTACCGGTGGATGGTGCGGTGGGGGTTGATCGAGCCGGAGTCGACCTTCTCCGCCATCGTGGACAACCGCGTGGTGAACGTCTAGGCCGTCGCGCCCGGCCGGCGGGGTCCCGTCCGCCGGCCGGGCGCGATCAGGCGGACCGGCCGGCGAGAGCGACGGTGGCCGGTTCGGAGCCGGCGACCGCCCCGGGGCCGATGGCCGGCTCCGCCACGCCGGTGGGCCGCTCTGCGACGACGATGGCCGGCTCAGCGCCGGTGGGCCGCTCTGCGACGACGGTGGCCGGCGGCTCTGCGGCGGTGGGCGGCTCTGCGGCGGTGGGCGGCTCTGCGGCGGTGGGCGGTGCGCTCGTGGCCGGGTCCGGGGTGGCGGACTCGTCGGCGGGTACCGGCTGGCGCAGCGCCAGGACCGCGGCCACCGGTGCGGCCAGCGCCACGAACCCGCAGACCAGCCAGGTGGCGGTGGTGCCGATGAGGGCCGACAGCGCGCCGAAGACCACGATGGAGACCGGGGTGGTGCCGATGCTGGCCAGGGTCAGCATCGACATGGCCGTGCCGATCCGGGCCTTCGGCGAGGCCTGCTGGTAGACGGTGACGATGGCCGGGCCGTTCAGTCCGGCCATCAGCCCGACCCCGGCACCGACCGTGGCCAGGGCGACCACCGAGGGCATCAGGGCCATCAGCAGGATGCCGACGCCGATCCCGACCCCGGTGACGACCAGTCGGAACGCCAGCGGGATCCGGTGGGCCAGCAGCGCACCCAGCGCACCGGCGACCAGGGCGCCGGCGCTGAAGGCGACCACCACCACGGCGACCGAGGCCACGCCCCAGCCCCGCCCGTCCACCAGCAGCGGCAGGGCCACGTCGATCGGCCAGCCGAAGGCCATGTCCAGGCAGAAGGCGCAGATGAACAGCCAGCGCAGCCGGCCGTGGGCGCGCAGCAGACGCAGACCGTCGCCGGAGCGACGCAGCAGGTTCTCCCCGGGTGTCCGGGTGCCACCGGTCATCCCCCGGGTCACCACGGACACCCCGACGAAGGAGACCGCGCAGGTGACCGAGACCGCCGCCATGACGTGCCACAGCTCGCCGGTGACGATCATCCAGGCGCCGATCGGCGAGCCGACGATCGGGGCGATCCGGGTGACCATCGCCGACAGCGAGTTGGCCCGCGCCAACTGGTCACCGGTGGCCAGCCGGGGCATCAGGCTGCTGCTGGACGGGCTGGCCAGACCGAGCAGCACCCCCTCCAGTGCGGCGATCACCACCAGGGGCCAGAACCAGCCGGTGGTGAGGGTGACGACCGCGCCGCCGGCCAACAGCAGGACCCGGGCCGAGGTGGTCCGCAGCAGCACGAAGCGGGGCCCGAGCAGGTCCGCCAGGGCACCACCGAAGATCAACGTCAACGCGCGCGGTACGGTGCCGGCGAGCATCAGCGTGGTGATCGCGCCCGCCCCGCCGAGCTGCACGGCGGTCCAGCCCAGCGCGACCAGGAGCACATAGTCCCCGGTGAGCGACAGCCCCTGGCTGACGGTCAGGGTGAGGACCTTGCGCCACTGGATCGCCGCCTGGGCGCCGGCCGGGGCCGGTTCAGCTCTTTTCATCGATCTGCCTCACTGTGGGATCGCCCGGACCGGGCTGGGGATGTGGTCGTGCCGTGGGTGGGCGCGACGGAGGTGGACCCGACGGGCCCGGTGGTCGCGGTGGGCCGGGTGACCTCGGGCGGTGGCCGGCGCCCGGGCAGGGGCAGTCGGCGTCACCCGGACAGCCGGGCCCGGCGGGCCAGCGCGGCGGCACCGGGAACCGGACCGATCCGCACCCGCCCCGCAGGACGTTCTGCACCGCCCGCACCGCCGCCAGCCGCTCGGCGGACCGGGCCAGCCGTGGCGTACCGGTGGCCCTGATCTCCAGGTGGCCGCCGAGGTAGGAGCGACCCATCTCGGCCAGGGTCCGCCCGGCGGCCCGGATCGCCCCGGTCCGGTCGGCCGGGCAGGAGGTCAGCACCGGCACGTCCGAGGGGACGAACCGGACGAGTCCCGTACCGCCGGATGTCGGATCGTCACCGTCCAGGTCGGACTGATGCGGGTTCCACCTCACTGGCTCTCCCTCGGGCCGCTGGCGATCACGGGGCTGCCGCGTACCGAACGATAGGTTTCCGCGGGCGGCGGGTTCGGCGGTTCGTCAGGCAGCCGGCCGGCATCTTCGCGGCTGCGGCGCAGCCGGCCGGCATCTTCGCGGCGGTGGTGGGGCTGCCGCCAGTCCCACTCGAACATCCGCAACCGGCCGAGCCGGGTGCCGGTGGTGGCCAGGGCCGCGACGTAGCCCGGTGGCGCCGGCAGGTCCCGCAGCATCCACCGTTGCCCGGCCAGCGCCCCGGTCCCCGTCACCTGGCCGGGCCCGGCGGCCACCCCGCCGGTTGCGGCGTCGCCGGACATCAGCACACCGAGGCGCAGCCCCTCCAGGAACCGCCCGCCGCTGGCCTTGACGCAGGCCTCCTTGCGCGACAGCAGCCGGTGGTAGGCGGCGTGGCGACCGGCCGGGTCGGGCTGCCCGAGGACGGCGGCGGCCTCCTCGGCGGGCAGGAACCGGGTGGCCAGCGCCGGCACCGGATCGCCGTCGCGGATCTGTTCCAGGTCGACGCCCACCGGATCGGTCAGGCAGACCGCGAGCAGGGCGT
The DNA here is from genome assembly GCF_049179195.1 of Micromonospora sp. WMMA1923. NCBI lineage: Bacteria > Bacillati > Actinomycetota > Actinomycetes > Micromonosporales > Micromonosporaceae > Micromonospora > Micromonospora sp. WMMA1923. The sequence goes on along the minus strand of NZ_JBMHLZ010000001.1, from coordinate 2,338,731 downwards.
GCCCGCCGGAGCGGCTCAGGCTCCACTGCCACCGGCGCCACCGGCCGTCGAAGTACGGCTTGCCGTTGGGTCCCCGGGCCCAGTGCAGCGTGTACCCGCAGGTGCCGAGGTACCCGCCGAGGACGGTGCGGACCGCGGCGTGGGCCAGCACGTACCGCATGCCGGCCACCGGGTCGCGCATGCCCGCCGCGCGCCGTCGCTCGTCGGCGTCGAGCAGCTCGGTGACCAACCGGACCACCTCGGGTTCGACGTCCAGTCCGATGTGCCAGATGTCCGCACCCGGTGGCGGCCCGGGGCCGGTTCCCGCCCGTGGCCCGGACAGCGCGGCGACGGGCGGGTCGCCGGCCCGGGTCGGGTCAGGCCACCCGGGCATCGCCGAGCCGTCCCTGCAGGTAGCCCTGGGCCAGGTTGAGCCGTTGGATGTTGCCGGTGCCCTCCATGAACTCGAAGGCCCGCGCGTCCCGGACCAGCTTGTCCAGCAGCGGATGCTCCCACCGGGCCCCCGGACCGAGCAGCCGGACCGCCGAGGTGGTGATCTCCTCGGCCAGCCGGGTGGCCCTGATCTTGGCGGCGGAGGCGAGGGTGCCGTCGCCTGGGTCGCGGTCGGCGGCGTGCGCGGCGGCCAGCACCAACGCCCGGGTGCCGGTCAGCCGCCGCGCCCAGTCGGCGAGCAGGTGCCGTTCGTCGGACCGGAACCGGTGCCGGGCCGCGACGACGAGGTCGTAACCGGCCTGCGCCACGCCGAGGGCCAGGCCGGAGACCACCGGACGGTACCGGTTGAAGGTCCGGGTGGCCGCCCACATGCCCTGCCGGGTGGCCGAGCGGTGCCGGCCGAGCAGGTCGGCCCCGGCGATCGGCACCTCGGTCATCCGCAGCTCGCTGAGCTGAAGTCCGCGCAGGCCCAGGGTGGGCAGGGGCACCGCGGTGAAACCCGGCCGGTCGGTGTCGACAAGCACCGCCACCACACCCAGCGGTCCGGCGTGCCGGCGGGCGAAGACCACCCCGATGCGGGCGCGGGCCCCGTTACCGACGAACCGTTTGACGCCGGTGAGCAGCAGCCCGTCGGCCTCCCCCGTCGGCCGCAGGGTGGTGCCCATGCTGCCCGGGTCGGAGCCGTGGGCCGGCTCGGTCATGCCGAAGAAGGTCCAGGTCGCGCCGGTGGCCACGGTACGCCAGTAGCGGTCGAGTTGGTCGCCGTCGGCGAGTTCGGTGACGACGAACCCGGACATCGACGGACCTGGCAGGGCCAGCACCGCGCCGGCGTCGGCCCGGGCCAGTTCCTCCAGCACCACCACCTGCTGCGCGCAGGAGTCCAGGTACACCGGTCGGCCCCGTACCCGCAGCGGATCGGGATTGTACGCCGCGGGCAGCCCGATCAGCTGCCGCCAGGGCAGCCCCCGGTCCAGCAGCGTCACCGCGCGGGACGGGTCCCGGTCCAGCTCCAGGGCGGTGGACCGCAGTCCGTCGGCGTGCTCCCGGGCCACCGCCCGCAGGTCGGTGAGCAGGTCGCTGGTCACGACGCCTCCAACTCGGTCGAGAATGGATCGGTCGACGGCTGATCGGTCGGGGGCGGGTACGTGTCGGCGAGCAGTTCGGCCACGCGTGCCTCGGCGCCCGGACCGTCGGCCAGGAAGCCGGCCGCACCGAGCAGGTGCAGGCAGGTCCGGCCGACCTCGTCGAGGCTGTCGCGTACCCGGCCCAGCCCACCGACGCCCGGACCGTGGTCGGGGTCGAGCAGGGCGCGGACCTCGGCGATCCCGGCTGCGGCGTCGGCGAGCATCGCCCGCACCATCGGCAGGTGCAGGGTGACGGTGCCGGCGACGGTCCGGCCCCGCAGGTGGGTCACGCTCCGGGCCAGCAGCCGCTCGGCCAGGCCCAGCCGGATCCAGGCCAGCCCGACCGACCAGGCGTGCCCGGGTGCCGGACCGCCGCCGGGCACCCGCAGGGCGACCAGCTCACCGTCGGCGGTCGGGATCCGGTCCAACAGCTCGTGCGGTACGCCGGCCCGCGACCGGGCCCCGGTGGGGGTGGTGTACCGGTCGCAGGTGGTCGCGACGTCGACCGGTACCAGCGCGTGTCCGCCCGGCCCGACCGGCAGCACCCCGGCGCTGACCGTGGCGTGCAGCTGGGCCAGGGCGGTGGTCGCGCCGTCGGCGTACCCGGTGGTCCGGTGCCGCCGCAGCTCGGTGGCGGCGGTGGCGGGCGGGGTCACGGTGACGGTCATCGCGCCAGCTCCTTGCGACGGTGTGGACGGACGGGCACCGCGGCGGGGTCCGGGTGCGGCGCGCCGACCCGGGCGATCGATCCCCGGGTACCCGGTCGGGTCGCGGTGTCCGGGTGCGGCGTGGCCGGCAGGGTCAGCACGACCTCGCAGCGGTACGGCAGCACCGGGTCCTCGTCGGCCACGACCACCCGGGAGCCGGCCGCCAGGCCCTGTTCGAGCAGGCTGGCCAGGGTCAGCCACACCCCGAGACAGGGGTGTCCGGCGGGGGCCCGTACCACCGTTGCCCGCCCGGGCGGGGCGGCGAGGGCGGCACCGGCGACGAGCACGTCGCCCCGGGGCGGCGTGGACCCGGCGGCGGCCGGGGCGGCGGTACGGGCGACCCGTGGCCGGCCGAGCGGCATGGTGCCGTCCGGGCCGACCAGCATCGCCACCGCGAGGTTCCGCCCCGGGCGCACCGCGGCGTCGTCGGGCGGCAGCGTGTTCTGCTCCATCGCCACGACCAGGGCCCGGCGGGCGCCCCCGGCGGCCACCTGGTCGTGGGCGATGCGGAGCGCGGTGAACGGCCCGGCCACGCCCTGCTCGGAGATGCCCATCATCAGCGGGTCACCGGGCAGCAGTTCACACAGGAGGCTGCCGGGGAAGCTCTGGTGCCGGCAGTCCTGACTGGCCTCGACGGTGACTACCAGGTCGACGTCGACCAGGGCCGGGCCGAGGGTGTCGACCACCGTGCGGACCATGTCGTGGTAGCTGACCATGGTCCCGCCGGTGAGCCAGGTCAGGTCGGCGAAGCGCCCGTGGATCGACTCCATGTGGTCGACGAAGGCGGTCAGTTCGTCGTCCCCGGGCGGTACACCCGGGTCGTCGAAGGTGAATCCGATGATGCGTTCGAGGGCCGGTCCGGCCGCGTCACCTGGCGCGGCCGGACCGGTCTGCTCCCCGAGCCGCCGCAGGACCGGCACGCCTCAGCGGCTCTCGGTGATGAAGCTGGCCAGCGCGCCGACGGTCTCCAGGTGGCTCTGCTGCAGGCCCTCCGGGTCGACCTGCATGTCCAGGGCGTCCTCCAGGGCCATCAGCAGGCCGAGCACGCTGGTGGAGTCCAGGCTCAGGTCGTCGAAGAGCCGGGTCTGCTCGGTGACGTCGGTCAGCTCCTGACCGAGCACCTCCTCCAGGGCGGTGACGATGGCGGCGACGACCTGCTGGTCAGCGGTGACGATGAGGGACATGGGAGGTTCCTGCCTTTCGGTGGGTGTGCAGATCCGGGCGGGGCCCGCCCGGGTGGGAGATCAGCGGAAGTCGTGCAGGATCTGGGCGGCGAGCATGCTGTCGACGTCGTCGCGGCTGCGGACCAGCCGGGCCTGCCCGTCGTGCACCAGCACCTCGGCCGGGTAGCCGTGGCTGAGGAAGTGCACCGGTGAGGCGGTCGGCCCGTACGCGCCGGAGCGCTCGACACCGACCACGTCGCCGGGGGCCAGGTCGGCGGGGAGGTCGACGGCCTTGCCGATGGTGTCGTTGGGGGTGCAGAGCGGGCCGGTGACGTTCCACTTCACCGCCTCGGCGGTGCTGACCCGGTTGAGCAGGCGCATCGGGAAGTTGCGCTTGATGAAGGAGCCGATGCCGACGGCGGCCATGTGGTGGTTGGTGCCGCCGTCGGCGACGGCGAACCGCTCCCCCATCGAGTCCTTGACGTAGCGCACCCGCACCGCGTACGTGCCGCTGTGCCCGACCAGGTACCGGCCCAGCTCCATGACCAGCCGGGTGGCCGGGTGCCGCTGGTGGAAGGCGGCGAAGACCGGGTTGAGCCGCTCGGCCAGCTCCGCCACGTCGAGGTCCCGCTCGCCCGGGAAGTACGCCACCCCGAGTCCACCGCCGACGTCGACGATCTCCAGCGGCACCCCGAGGTGCCGGCCGAGGCGCTCGGCCAGGTCGAGGATGCGGGCGGTGTTCTCGGCCACCACCTCCTCGCTGAGGAACCGGGTGCCCAGGTACGCCTGGAATCCGCAGAGCCGGACCGAGGCGTGCCGGCCGGTGAGGTCACCGGCGGCCAGCAGGGCCGCCTCGTCGATGCCGAACTGGCGGGGCTTGCCGCCCATGGTCAACCCGCTGCCCTTGACCGCGAAGCTGGGGTTGACCCGCAGCACCACCCGGGCGGTGGTGCCGAGCTGCGCGGCCATCTCGTCGATCAGGGCCAGCTCGCCGAAGGACTCGCAGATGACGGTGATCTCCTCCTTCAGGCAGGAGGTGATCTCGTCGCGGCTCTTGCCCGGCCCGAGGAACATGATCTGTTCGGCCGGTACGCCGGCCCGCTGGGCGGTGACCAGCTCGGTGAGCGAGGAGACCTCGGCGCGGGCGCCCAGGGAGTGCAGCAGGGCGCAGACGCTGATGTTGGGGTTGGCCTTCAGCGAGTAGAACATCTCCACCGCCGGGTGCAGCCGCTCGCGCAGCCCCCGGAACTGGTCGGTGATCCGCGCGCCGTCGTAGACGTAGAGTGGGGTGCCGAACCGCTCGACCAGTTCGGTGACGGCCACGGTCCCGACCGAGGTCGACTCAGACATTGACGTTCTCCTTCCGCAGGATCTGCGCGATGGCGTGGTCCAGGCCGACCAGCTCCGTCTCGGAGCCGGCCACCAACAGGCCGTACAGCCGTCCGGCGTACGGGCGAGGGTCGTCCGGCGCGGGCGCGGCGGCGTTGACCGTGGCGAAGTTGTTCACCAGCAGGCCGGTGCCCCGCTCGGGGGTGAGGAGCAGGTCGTCGAGCTGGTCGCGCAGGGCCGCGAAGCTGACCGGCCGGGTCAGGCTCAGGTCGTACTGCCGGGCCAGGGCGACGGTGTCCGGGCCGGTGAAGGTCTCCTGCAGGCTGGTCTGGTACGTCGACATGTTGTTCCGGGCGTTGATCTCCAGCACCGGCAGCAGACCGCCGTCGCCGGTGGTGATGGCGTCCACTCCGACCACACCGTGGAAGCCGTCGGCGGCGAGCCGGGCGCCGAGCCGTTCGGCGGCGGCCACCAGCTGCGCGTGGTGCTCGGCGGAGATCCGGGCCGGGATGCGGTGTCCCTTGTGCACCCCGTTGTCGGTGAGCGCCTCCTTGACGAAGTCGAAGCGCACCGTGCCGTCGCGGCCGACGGTGAAGTGGTAGTTGAGGTCGAGGGCCTTGTCCGCCCACTCCTCCAGGACCAGACCGATCCGCTGGTCGCCGGTCTTCTCCGCCCGCCGGGTGACCATCCGGACGAGCTGGTCCAGCCGGCGGGGGTCCTCGACGACCACGATGCCCTTGCCGGAGACCCCGTAGGCGTCCTTGACGCCCACCCGCCGGCCGGCGGCGACCGACCGGGCTGCCTGCCGGGCGGCCTCGGCGAACTCGGTGACCGTCTCGCACTCCCAGCCGACGGCCAGCGGCAGTCCCAGCCCGGCGGCGACCCGCCGGCTGTAGATCTTGCTGTTCACCGCCTTGACCACCGGTGCCGGCGGCAGCGCCGGGGCCAGCCCGGTCAGCTCACAGAGCCGCTCCTCCAGCGTGGACATGCCGTGCGGCAGCAGGTGTGCCCCGGTGCCGGCCAGCTCCCGCAGCGTCGCCTGCAGGCGGGGTGAGCGCAGCGCGTCGACGCTGACCGTGGCGGCCGGGTCGGAGTCGTCGGTGACCAGGATGTTCGGCAGGTCGATGCCGAGCGACGACAGCCAGGCAAGGTAGTCCGCGTCCGGCGCGGACTTGAGCACCACGTGGTCACCCGGGCCGGCGAGCAGGACGGCGAACTCGTCCATCCGGTTGACGATGGCGGCGGAGGCGCGGCCACCGACGGTGGGCAGACCCACCTCGTCGCGGGCCCACTCGTCCTCGACCTCGAAGTTGCCGAGCAGCACGAACGGGGTGCCGGCGTCGCCGGTGCAGGCGTGCCTGACACCGTCGAGGAACGTCGGGTGCGGCGGTGGCATGGTCTTCCCTTCCAGTAGGCGGATCGTGCGGGTGTGCGCGGTGGCTGGTGCCGCAGGACCGCGGCGGGTGGCGTGCTGGCGCCGCAGGACCGCGGCGGGGTTCTAGTGCCGCAGGACCGCGGCGGAGAAGGTCGCGCCGAGGCCGACGGAGGCCATCAGGTAGAGGTCCCCCGGGTGGAGCCGGCCGGCGGCGCGGGCGTGGACGTGGTTGATGAACGGGTCGGCGGTGAAGCAGTGCCCGGTGACCGCGAGGTTGTCCAGGTACACCCGGCTCAGGTCGACGTCGAGCAGTCGGCAGGTCCACGACCAGGAGAGCCGGTTGACGTTGTGCGGCAGGATCAGCGCCAGGTCGTCGAGGTTCACCTCGGCCGCGGCCACGGCGTCGCGGATCACCCCGGCCAGCACGTCGTTGTGCTCGGCGAGGAAGCGGGGGTCCAGCGCCTGCGGTGGGAACTGCTCGGCGTACCGGCCCAGGGTGCGGGTGGCGTAGGAGAGCAGCCGGTCCCGTCCGCCGCCGGCGGAGACCAGGCAGGCCGCGCTGGACTCCCCCATCACCGTGCTCTCCGGGATGATCTCCAGCATCGGGCTGAAGATCTTCTCCCCGGTGAGCACCAGCGCCAACGCGTCCGGGTCGGCGTCGGCGGCGAGCAGTTGACCGGCCAGGTCGACCGCGAGCAGGCCGGTGGCGCAGGCGTGCTGGGTCAGGGTGAACCCCACCGCGTGCGGCAGTCCGAGCGCGACGCAGAGCTCCTCCACCGGGTGCTCGCCGGCACGGGTGGCGGTGGTGACCGTACGGGCCAGGATGACGTAGCGGACCCGGTGCTCGTTGCCGCGCAGGGTCCGTAGCGCCCCGGCCGCCGAGACCATCAGGTCCAGCAGGTCCGCGTCGGGAGCCCGGCGTACCGACTGCAGGCCGTAGAACCGGCGGAAGGTCCAGAGCAGCCGGGGGTCGGCGTCGACGGCGGCACAGATGTCGGCGACCGCCACGCTCGACTCGGGCAGGTACGCGCCGACCTCCACCAGGGCGGTCACCTCCCACCTCCGACCGGCACGGCCGGGGTGACGACGGTGGCTGGCGGCGCGGTGGCGGCGCCGGGCCACCAGAGGTCGTCCACGCTCAACGCGCCGGCGTCGTACCGGCCCAGCGCGCTGATCAGCAGGCGGGCCTCCAAGGCCAACGCCGACACCAGCCGGACCAGTCCCTGCTCGCCGTCGGTGTCGACGGCCAGCAGCGCGGCCCGACCCAGGCCGACGGCGGTGGCGCCCAGGGCCAGCGCGCGGACCGCCCGACCGCCCTCCCAGATCCGGCCGCTGGCCAGCAGGCAGCCCTCGGGGCGGCCGATCCGGCGCAGACACTCCCCCAGCGGCAGCCCGACCTGACCGAGGAAGGCGCGCGGGGCCCACCCGGTGCCGCCCTGCGCCCCGTCCACGGTGACCGCGTCGGCGCCGGCCCGCCAGGCGGTGGTGGCCGCGTGTGCGACGTCCCGGCCGGGATGGAACTTCACCCACACCCGGGCGCGTGGGAAGTTGTTGCGCATGAACCGCACCTGCTGCCGGACGATCTCCTCGGTGAAGGTGCCCGGCGTGGCACAGCGCAGCCACCGGTCGCCGGTCAGGACGTCCCGCACGTCGAACCGGTCGGCCAGCCGGCGGGCGTCGGCGGCGTCCACCACGGTCATGCCGCCCAGCCCCGGCTTGGCGCCCTGGCCGAGTTTCAGCTCGAAGGCCAGCCGACCCGAGTCGACCAGGTCCCGCACCGACGGGTCGCTGTAGACCAGGTTCCACACCTCCGAGTCGGCGTCCTCGGTGCTCTGCTGCACCACCACGCCACCCAGCTCCGGTGGGCAGTGCTCGGCGTAGGCCCGGATCCGGGCCAGGATCGGCGAGGTGTCGCCGCCGCGGCGGTAGCCGCCGACCGGTACCAGGTTCTCCCCGATCACCATCGGCAGACCCAGCCGGCCGGCCTGCCGGCTGGCGGCGAGCCCGGCGTCGCCGGCGGCGATCCGGGTGGAGCCGAACGCGCTGACGTACACCGGCAACGGGGCGCGGAAACCGCCGATGGTGGTGGCCAGGTCGACGTCGTCGGGGACCGGTTCGCGGCCCAGCTCGATCAGCTTCTCCAGGCGTTGCGGCATGAACACCGGCGGGACCAGCCGGGCGGTGTCCAGGTCGTCGAGGCAACCCGGGTCGGCCGGCGCGGCGTCACCGTCGGCACCGAACAGCTGGATGCCGTACTCGTCGACCGGCGGGAAGACCTCGGCGGTGCCGTTGCGGGCCCGGGCGCGGACCCGCGCCTCGGGGAAGCCCGGTGCGTTGACGCCGGTCACGGTGCCACCACCCCGGGCAGCTTCGGGTACGCGCTGACCTGCCACAGCGCGTCGAGGCCGGTGAGGAACCGGACCAGCCGCTGCACCCCCATGCCGAACCCGGCGCTGCCCGGGATGCCCTCGCGGGCCATGGTCAGGTACCAGGCGTACTTGGCCGGGTTCTCGCCGCTCTCCCGCATCCGGGTGACGATGGTGGCGTAGTCGACCTCCCGTTCGCTGCCGCTGACCAGCTCACCGAAGCCGCCGTGGGCGATCAGGTCGAAGTTGCGCAGCACCCCCGGGCGCTGCGGGTCCTCCCGGTCGTAGAAGCCCCGGGAACCCTTCGGGTAGTCGGTGACGAAGAACGGCCGGTCCGCCTCCCGGGACAGGGTCTCCTCCCCCACCCAGTCGATCTCGGCGTCGGCGCTCTGCGGGTGTCCGCCACCGCGCAGCCGGTCGACCGCCTCGGCGTGGGTGCAGGTGTCGAACTTGTCGCCGAGCAGTTCGGCGAAGGCCAGCGGGCCACGGCCCAGCTCGGTCAGGACCTGCGGCACGGTGTCCAGTACGTGCCGGACCACGTGGGTGAGCAGCCCGGCGGCGACCTCCATCGCGTCGTCGCGGGTCGCGCCGGCCAGTTCCACGTCGATCTGGTGGAACTCCACCAGGTGCCGGCCGGTGCCGGCGGTCTCCGGTGGCTCCACCCGGACGTTCGGGGCGATGTAGAAGAGCCGGTCGAAGCCGCGCAGGGAGGCCTGCTTGTAGAGGATGGCGCTGGTCATCAGCTTGTACGGCTGCCCGTAGTAGTCCACGTCCAGGGCCTTGGCGCCCCGGCCACCGGGGTCGGTCACCGGGCCCACCAGTGGCGGAAGCAGCTCGGTGCAGCCCTGACCGCGCAGGAACTCCCGGGCCGCGTACAGCGCCTCCTGTTGCACCGCCATCGCGGCCCTGGTCGTCGGCGCGCTCAGGTGCTCGCCGAGCGGTGCCGGCCGGTGGGTGCGGCCGTCTGGCTGGTGGTCGGGGTGGTGCATCTCGCCTCCCGGTCTCAGTGGTCGTACGTGCGTGCGACGGTGTGCAGGGCGGACAGCAGTCCCGTCGAGGTCATCGCCGGCCGGTCCCGTCCCGCCGGTACGGTCACCGGCATCCGGCCCGCCGCCGACCAGCGCAGCCGGCCGCTGTCGTCGATGACGCTGCGGGACCGGCCGGCGTTGTCCGGATGCAGGCAGTACGGGACGTCGAGCAGCCCCCGCCGGAACGCGGTGTGCAGGGCCCGGCCCGGGTCGGTGGAGAGCTCCAGCACCGCCTCGACGAGGGTGCGCGCCTCCCGGTACACCTCGGAGTCACCCCCGGCGGGAGCGGCCGGTTCCGGTTCGGTGACGCCGGCGGTCGCGGCGGCGGCCTCCAGGGCCCGGACGTTCTCGGCGACGGTGGGGATCCGGTGGGCCTCGGCGGTGGTCTTGACGATCAGCCGTTGCGCGCCGGCCCGCACGGCCAGCTCGGCCGAGGCCGCCAACAGCCGCCGGGCACCGGGGGCGGTGGTCGGGAAGGTGCCCATGTACGTGTAGAGCACCACGTGCCGGTCCACCGTGGGCGGCAGGAACTCGGCGGCCAGCCGGTGCAGCGCCCGGATCGCCTCAGCGTCCTGACCGGGGTGGGTCTGCTGGGCGTAGCTCAGCGACACACTGGGCAGGCCGTGGTGGGCGAAGAAGACGCCCTCCAGGAGGCTGACCGCGACCAGCAACCCGGGTGGGCAGAGCTGGCCGAGCAGGCAGCCACCGAAGCTCTCCAGGTGGGCGGTGTCGCCGGCCAGTTCGACGAGCAGCTCGCAGGCGCGGGCCCAGTTGCGCACCGAGTCACGCAGCGGGGTACGCCCGTACGGCAGGCAGTAGGAGACCGGGCCGCCCTCGGTGGCGGCCAGGCCGGCGGCGGCCGAGGCCCGGATGATCGCCTCCGGCTGGGACGAGCCGTGCCGCACCTGGACCGGGAACGACCCGTCGTGCACCCCGGCGAGCAGGGCACGGGTGGTCTCCGGCGGGTACGCCACGATCGGGTACCCGTTGAGTCCGGTGCCGTCGGCCAGCGCCCGGCGGGCGGTGTCGTGGGCGCCGACCCGGGTGTAGCTGTCGATGGTGACGGTGCCGACGGTGGTGGCCGCGGCGAACCGGGTCTGCTCCAGCCCGGCGCGCATCCGCCGCAGGTCGCTGAAGCCCATCCGGGGCTGGACGACCAGCCGACCGGCGGCGGCCGCCTCGGCCACGAACCACCCGAACGACCCCACCGGCGGCACGACCCCGGCGGTCACGCCGACCGGCAGCTCAGTAGGGGCGGCGGTCATCCCGACCGGCAGGTCACCGCGGACGGCGGTCACGCCGACCGGCAGGTCACCGCGGGCGGCGGTCACGCCGACCGTCCGGCCAGCGTGGACTCTCCGGTGGACAGTGCGGTGAGGAAGTGGTCGAAGGCGGTCAGGTCACCGTCGTCGAAGACCGCGGCGCAGCCGGCCTGGCGCAGCCGGTCGGCCCGACCGGCGTCGTCGCGGCCGTCCAGGCCGAGTTTGCCGCCGATCACCACCGGTACGGCGGCACAACCGGGCTCGGCCCGCAGCCGGGTGACGGCGCGCAGCCCGTCGGAGTAGCCGTGACCGTTGACGCTGCTGATGACCACCAGGCCCGGACGGTCCAGCCGGCACCGCGTGGCGAGCAGGTCGGCCGGCACACATGGACCGAGGTTGACCACCTCGTGGCCCCGCTCCCGTAGAAACAGGTCGAGAAATACCAGGTTCCAGGTGTGCGAATCCGAAACGGTACCGGTCAGCAGCACTTTTCCAACACCTTGCGAATGCGCCATCGCGGCTCTCCGGTCAGCATGGGGACGCCATTTCCGCAAAACGGTTCTCCGTCTCCGGTGACTTCGTTTTGCACAGCTCGAATATAGGAGCGGCATCGGTCGGCGGCCGGTAGTTACGGGGGCAGGTAGGTCGGCAGTCGCACCACCGCCGGTTGTGACGCCTCCGTAGCGCCACCGGAAAACCCCGTCACAGATTTACGCACGTACCAGGATGTTGTCCCCCACGCACCCGCCCGAGACCACTACAACAAGGAACGTGTCGCCCGGCGGCGGGCCGAGCAGCACGACGCCCGCCGACGGGCGGGCCGAGCAGACGGCGACGGCCCCCCACGCGGGGCGTGGAGGGCCGTGCGGAGCAGCGGTTACGCGTACTGGGCGACCAGGCTGGCCGGTCGGATGTCGGTCCAGTTGGCCTCGATGTACGCCAGGCACTCCGCCCGGCTGGCCGGGCCGAGGACGCTGTGCCAGCCACCGGGGACGGCCGCGAAGGTGGGCCAGAGGCTGTGCTGTCCCTCCTGGTTGACCAGGACCAGGAACGTGCCGTTGGGGTCCTCGAACGGGTTCGTCATGTCAGTTTCCCTTCTCGATGGGGTCGTGCACGTCGCCACCCAGCTCCGCCAGCTTCCTCGCGAGGACGCCGCCGATTTCCGCGAGTGGTGCCATCTCGGTCATCCGAAGGTGGGTGGTGTCGAGGTCGTGGCAGTCCAGGACGCCGTCGACGTGCTCGGCCCAGAGCTTCGGAGTCGGTCCGTCGGTCGCGTCGGTGCGGCCGGCGGCGAAGAAGAGCAGGTCGCCGGTGAAGACCTCCGGCCGGTACGCGGCCATGATCTCGGCGTGGTTGACCGCGGCGAGCACCAGCGCGTGCACCTCGGCCTCGGTGAAGCCGGCCAGCACCGGGTCACGGCTGCGCAGCACCTCGACCACCACCTGCGGGTCGTACCGGTCGAACAGTCCGTCGGGCAGGTCACCGCCGTCGGGGTCGCCGCTGCCGTCGTCGAGCAGCATCCGCATGACGTCCCGGTCGCTGCGCGCGGCGGCGTCGACCTCGGCTACCGGGTAGGCGTCCATCATGGCCAGCAGCTCGACCCGCTCGCCGGCGCGTTGCAGGGCGACCGCCATGGCGTGCGCGACCACCCCGCCGAAGGACCAGCCGAGCAGCCGGTACGGCCCGTGCGGCTGGACCCGGCGGATCTCGGCGAGGTACTCCTCGGCCAGCTCCGGCACGCTCGCCGCCCGGTAGCCAGGTGTGCTCAGCGCGCGGGTCTGCAGGCCGTAGACCGGCTGGTCCGCGCCGAGGTGCTGGGTGAGTCCGGCGTACGACCAGCTCATCCCGGCCCCGGGATGGACGCAGAACAGCGGACGGCGGGTGCCCCCGGCGCGCAGCGGCAGCAGCACCCCCAGGGCCGTGCCGGCGCCCCGCCCACCGGCGACGGTCGGCTCCTGCCCGCCGGCCAGGCCGGCGACGGTGGGGTGCTGGAACAGGTCGCGTACTCCGAGGTCGAGACCGAGGGTGCCGCGGATCCGGCTGACCAGCCGGGTGGCCAGCAGGGAGTGGCCGCCGAGGTCGAAGAAGTTGTCGTCGATGCCGACCCGCTCGACGCCGAGCAGTTCGGCGAAGAGCTCGCACATCAGCTGTTCGACCGGGTTGCGGGGACCCCGTCCACCGATGGCCGTCCGGGCCGGCGCGGGCAGCGCGCGGCGGTCGAGCTTGCCGTTGACGGTCACCGGCAGCCGGTCCAGGACGACCAGCGCCGCCGGCACCATGTATCCGGGCAGGTTCGCCTCGGCGGTGGCCCGCAGCGCCGCCTCGTCCAGGCGCGTCCCGTCGGCGGCGACCAGGTACGCGACCAGGCGCTTGTCGCCGGGTTGGTCCTCGCGGACCACGACGGCGACCTGACCGACGCCGGGGTGGGCGCCGAGGACCGTCTCGATCTCCGCCGGTTCGATCCGGAAGCCCCGGATCTTGACCTGCCCGTCGACCCGGCCGACGAAGCGCAGCTGCCCGGTGCTGGTCCAGGCGACCAGGTCGCCGGTGCGGTACATCCGCCCGCCGGCCGGGTCGAAGGGGTCGGCGACGAACCGTTCGGCGGTACGGCCGGGCTGTCCGAGGTAGCCCCGGGCGACCTGCGCCCCGGCCAGGTACAGCTCGCCGGTGCCGCCGAGGCCGACCGGCTCGAGCCGGTCGTCGAGGACGTAGCCCCGGGTGTTGTCCAGCGGGCGGCCCAGGTACACCCCGGTCAGCTCCCGCCCCGTGGTCTCGAACCGCTGGTGGTGCGAGGCGAAGGTGGTCTCGGTGGGGCCGTAGCTGTGCACCAGCACGGTGTCCGGGCAGTGCCGCAGCACCCGCCGTACCGCCGCCGGGCTGGCCACGTCGCCGCCGGTCCAGACCTCCTTCAGCCGGGCCAGGGTCGGCAGCTGCTCGTCGGCCAGGACGTGGAACAGGCCCATGGTGAAGTAGGCGGCGGTGACGTCGTACCGTTCGATGGTGCGGGCCAGTTCCGCCAGGTCGGCGCCCTCGCCCTCGGCGACCACCAGCTCGCCGCCGTGCAGCAGCGGCACCCACAGCTCGTAGGTGGAGGAGTCGAAGCCGTACGCGGAGTGCACCAGCATCCGGCGGTGGTGTGCGACGTTCCAGCACCGGTCGGCGGCGAGTTCCCGCACGTTGCGGTGGGTGACGCCGACGCCCTTGGGCCGTCCGGTGGAGCCGGAGGTGAACATGACGTACGCCAACGCGTCGTCCGCCACGGGCAGGTCCAGGTCGTCGTCGCGGCCGTCGGCGGGCACCTGGAAGGGCACGATCCGGGTGCCCTCGGCGGCTTCGGCGCGTACCACGTCCCTGGTGTCGGTGTCGGTGAGCAGGACGGTGGCCCCGGCGTCGGCCAGGATCATCCGGACCCGGGCGGTGGGCAGGGTGGTGCCGACCGGGACGTAGGCCGCACCGCACTTGAGCACGGCGAGGGTGGCCACGATCAGGTCCGCGCCCCGGGGCATCAGCACCCCGACTGTCGACTGTGGGCGCACCCCGGTCGCCACCAGGTGCCGGGCGAGCCGGTTGGCCCGGCGGTTGACCTCGGCGTAGCTGAGTCGCCGGCCGGCGAAGGTGACCGCGGTGCGCTGCGGGGTCCGCCGGACCTGGTCCTGGAACGCCTCGGGCAGCCCGCCGTGGGTCGCCGGGACGGTGGTGTCGTTCTGCCCGTGCAGCAGCCAGTGGCGTTCGGCGGCGTCGAGCAGGTCGATCCGCCCGACCCGCTGGTCCGGGTCGGCGACCACGGTCCGCAGCAGCCGGGTGAGCCGGTCGACGAGCAGCCGGGCGGTGGCCGGGTCGAACAGGTCGGTGGCGTACTCCAGCACGCCGCCGAGGCCGGCCGGTGCGCCGTCGGCGTGGGGGTGCTCCCGGACGCTGAGGGTGAGGTCGAACTTCACCGTGCCGGTGTCGAGGGGGACGTCGGTGCCGGCCAGTGGCGAACCGGTGGCGTCGGGTTCGGCGTTGTTCTGCACCAGCAGCATCACCTGGAACAGCGGGTGGTGGGCGGTGGAGCGGACCGGGTTGAGCTCGGAGACCAGCCGTTCGAAGGGCAGCTCCTGGTGGTCGTAGGCGGCCAGGTCGGCCTCCCGGACCCGGGTCAGCAGCTCGACGAAGCTCGGGTCGCCCGAGAGGTCGGTGCGCAGCACCAGGGTGTTGACGAAGAACCCGACCAGGTCGTCCAGGGCGTCGTCACCCCGACCGGCCACCACCGTCCCGATCGGCACGTCGGTGCCGGCGCCGTGCCGGGACAGCAGGGTGGCCAGCGCCGCCTGCAGCACCATGAACAGGGTGACGCCGTTGCCTCGGGCCAGCCGCAGCACGCCGTCGTGGGTCGCCGGGTCCAGGGTGAAGGCCACCGCGTCGCCCCGGTGGCTGGCCCGCGCCGGGCGGGGCCGGTCGGCAGGCAGCTCCAGCACCGGCGGGGCACCGGCGAGGGTGGTACGCCAGAAGTCGAGCTGTCGGGCCAGCAGGCTGTCCGGGTCGGCGGCGTCGCCGAGCAGGTCCCGCTGCCACAGGGTGTAGTCGGCGTACTGCACCGGCAGCGGCGCCCAGTCGGGGGTGGCCCCGGCGGCGCGGGCGGTGTAGGCCTGGGCCAGGTCCCGCAGCAGCGGACCCATCGACCAGCCGTCGGCGGCGATGTGGTGCACCAGCACCACCAGGGTCCGGGTGCCGTCGTCGGCCCGCAGCAGCCAGGCCCGCAGCGGGATCTCGGCGGCCAGGTCGAAGACGTGCCCGGCCGCCGCGTCGACCGCGGCCGGCAACTCGGCGGCGGTGAGGTCGCGTACCGTCGGCTGGACCTCGGCGGTGGGCAGGATCTCCTGGAAGGGTTCGCCGTCCACGGCCCGGTAGCGGGTCCGCAGCACCTGGTGGCGGTCGGTCAGGTCGGTCAGGGCCCGGCCCAGCACCACCGGGTCGAGGTCGTGCGCCAGGCGCAGTGCGACCGGGATGTTGTACACCGCGCTCGGCCCGGTCAGCTCGTCGAGGAACCAGAGCCGGTGCTGGGCGAACGACAGCGGTACCGGCCCCGTCGTCGTGGTCGGCAGCAGCGCCGGCCGGGTGGCCACGCCGGCCAGCTCACCGACCCGCCGGTGCAGGCCGGCGGCGGTGGGGCTGGTGAACAAATCGCGTACCCCGAGCTGCACCCCCCAGACGGCGCGCACCCGGTTGACCAGCTTCGCGGCGAGCAGGGAGTGCCCGCCGAGGGCGAAGAAGTCGTCGTCGACGCCCACCCGGTCGATGCCGAGCACCTCGCCGAACAGGTCGCACATCAGCTGCTCGGCGGGGTTGCGGGGAGCCCGGCCGGCGGTGGCCGCACGGTGCCGGGGGGCGGGCAGGGCGGCCCGGTCCAGCTTGCCGTTGCCGGTCAGCGGTAACCGGTCCAGCACCACGAACGCCGTCGGCACCAGGTGGCCGGGCAGTGCCTCGACGGCGGCCTGGCGCACCTGGTCGACCACGATCGTCCGACCGGTCGGACCGGAGGTGGCGGTGGTGACGTCCCGCTCGGGTACGGCCGGGGCCAGGTAGGCGACGAGGCGTCGGTCACCGGGGCGGTCCTCCCGGACCACCACGGCGACCTGGCCGACGTCGGGGTGTCGGGCGAGGACGGCGGCGACCTCCCCCGGCTCGATCCGGAAGCCCCGGATCTTCACCTGGTCGTCGGCCCGGCCGAGCAGCTCCACCACCCCGTCCCGGGTCCACCGGGCCAGGTCGCCGGTGCGGTACATCCGGGTGCCGGGAGCACCGTACGGGTCGGCCACGAACGCCCCGGCGGTGGTGCCGGCCCGGTTCAGGTACCCGTCGGCCAGGCCGGTGCCGGCGACGTACAGCTCACCGGTGACGCCCACCGGCACCGGCCGCAGCCGCTGGTCGAGCAGGTAGCAGCGGCGGTTGGTGAGCGGCGGGCCGACCGGCACCGGCGCGCCGGTCGGCGGGGTGTCGACCGGGTGACAGTTGGTGAAGATCATGCTTTCCACCGGGCCGTACCCGTGCACCAGACGCAGCCGGTCGAAGCGGCGTCGGGCCCGCGCCAGGTGTTCCACCGACGGTGCCTCGCCGCCGGTGATCACCTGGTCGACCGCGCCGATGGTGTCCGGGTACTCGTCGAGCAGCAGGTTGAACAGGCCGGCGGAGAGCCAGAGGGTGCTGACCCGGTGGGCGGCGACCAGGTCGGCGATCCGGGCCGGCTCGGGGCGCTGGCCGGGTTGCAGCACGCAGGTGCCCCCGGCCAGCAGCGGCCCCCAGAACTCCAGCGCGAAGGCGTCCCAGCTGACCGGGGCGCACTGCAGCCACACCTGGTCCGGTCCGAAGTCGACGAAGTCCTGCCCGGTGAGGGTGCCGACGACGGCCCGGTGGGAGCAGAGCGCACCCTTGGGTCGGCCGGTGGAGCCGGAGGTGAACATCACGCAGGCCGCGTCTCCCGGGTCGCCGGGCAGCCGCAAACCGTCGGTGGGCAGGGTGTCCAGCACGGCCGCGGCGGTGTCGAGCAGGACGGTACGGGCGGGGCGGGCGGCACCGAGCCGGCCGACCAGCCCGGTCTCGCTCACCAGGGCGCGCACCGCGGCGTCGGTGACCAGGCCGGCCAGCCGGGCGTCGGGGAACTCCGGGTCGAGCAGGGCGTACGCGGCACCGGCCTTGAGGGTGGCGAGGATGGCCACCGCCATGGTCAGGCCGCGCGCCAGCAGGATCCCGACGACGTCGCCCCGGCGTACCCCGGTCGCCACCAGGTGCCGGGCGAGCCGGTTGGCCTCGGCGTCGAGGTCGGCGTAGCTCATCCGGTCCGCCCCGCAGACCAGCGCGGTACGCCCGCCGTTCTCGGCGGCGTGCCGTTCGACGAGGTCGGTGATCCGCAGGTCCGGCGCGGCGGGGCCGGTGTCGTTGAGGGTGTCCAGCAGGTGGGTCCGCTCGGCGGCGGTGAGCAGGTCGAGGTCCGTTGTCCGGGTGTGCGGTGCGGCGGTGACCGTGGCGAGCAGCCGGGCCAGGCCGTCGGCCAGCCGGGTCACGGTGGCCGCGTCGAACAGGTCGGTGGCGTACTCCACCGCGCCGGTGATGCCGACCGGCGCGCCGGCCGGGTCGTGGTACTCACGCACCGCCAGGGTCAGGTCGAACTTCGCCACCCCGGTCCGGAACGCCAGCTCCTCGCCGGCCAACGGTCCACCGGCGGCGGTCTCGCCGTCGGGGTGGGCCCCGCCGGCGGAGTCGGGTCCGCCGTCGCGGTGGGGTCCGCCGTCGGTGACCGGTCCGCCGTCGGTGGCGTTCTGCAGCACCAGCATCACCTGGACCAGCGGGTGGTGGGCGGTGGAGCGGGCCGGGTTCAGCTCCTCCACCAGCCGCTCGAACGGCACGTCCTGGTGGTCGTAGGCGGCCAGGTCGGCATCGCGTACCCGACCCAGCAGCTCGACGAAACTCGGTTCACCGGACAGATCGGTCCGCAGCACCAGCGTGTTGACGAAGAACCCGACCAGGTCGTCCAGCGCGTCGTCACCCCGACCGGCCACCACCGTCCCGATCGGCACGTCGGTGCCGGCGCCGTGCCGGGACAGCAGGGTGGCCAGCGCCGCCTGCAGCACCATGAAGACGGTCGCGCCGTGGGCCTGGGCCAGCCGCAGCACCCCGGCGTGGGTGGCCGGGTCGAGGGCGAACGGCACCAGCTCGCCGCGTTGGCTGGCCACGGCCGGGCGGGGCCGGTCGGTCGGCAGCTCCAGCACCTGCGGTGCCCCGGCGAGGGTGCTGCGCCAGAAGGCGAGTTGCCGGGCCAGCAGGCTCTCCGGGTCGGCCGCGTCGCCGAGCAGGTCCCGCTGCCACAGGGTGTAGTCGGCGTACTGCACCGCCAGCGGCGCCCACCGCGGAGCAGCCCCGGCGGCCCGGGCGGTGTAGGCCTGGGCCAGGTCCCGCAGCAGCGGACCCATCGACCAGCCGTCGGCGGCGATGTGGTGCACCAGCACCACCAGCACCTGACCGCCCTCGGCCAACCGCAACAGCCAGGCCCGCAGCGGGATCTCGGCGGCCAGGTCGAAAACGTGCCCGGCCGCCGCGTCGACCGCGGCCGGCAGCTCGGCGGCGGTGACCTCCTCGACGGTCAGGACGGGCGCGGCGGTGTCCAGGATCCGCTGGTACGGCTCGCCGTCGACGGCCGGGTAGACCGTGCGCAGCACCTCGTGCCGCTCGACCAGGTCGACCAGGGCCCGGGTCAGGGTCGCCGGGTCGAGCCGGCGGTCCAGCCGCAGTGCGACCGGGATGTTGTACACCGCGCTCGGCCCGGTCAGCTCGTCGAGGAACCAGAGCCGGCGTTGGGCGAACGACAGCGGCAGGTGCTCCCGGTCCGGCGTGAACGCGGCGGCCAGGTCGGGCCGGTCGGTGGACTCGGCCAGGTCACCGAGGCGGCGGTCCAGCCCGGCGGGGGTGGGGGCGAGGAAGAGGTCCCGGATGCCCACCTCCACGCCGAGCAGCGACCGCATCCGGTTGACCAGTCGGACGGCGAGCATGGAGTGCCCGCCGAGGGCGAAGAAGTCGTCGGTGGCGGCGACCGTGGGCAGGCCGAGCACCTCGGCGTAGAGGCCGCGCAGGATCTCGGTACGCGGTGAGCCGTCACGTCCCGTCCCGACCGCCGGTTCCGGTGCCAGGGCGGCAACCCGACGTTCGGCCAGGGTACGGGCGACAGCCCGGCGGTCGGCCAGATGCTGCCGGTCGGTGTCGGTGAGCACGTCCAGGGCCCCGACCGGGGTGTGCGGGTCGACGGCGGCGGCCCGCAGCAGCCGCCGGTACGCCTCCAACAGCAGCCGGGCGGTGGCGGCGTCGAACAGGTCGGTGGCGTACTGCAACCAGAGCTGCACCTCGCCGTCGGCCTCGGCGACGCAGGAGAAGCTGAGGTCGAACTTGGCCTGGTCCAGGCCGGCGGGGACGATCCGCCCGTCGAGGTCGAGGATGCGCAGTTCGTCGTCGACGGCGGTGTCGACGGTGAGCATCACCTGGAAGAACGGATGGTGGGCCAACGAGCGCACCGGGTTCAACCGCTCCACCACCAGGTCGAACGGCACCTCCTCGTGCGCGTACGCCGCCAGATCCGCCTCCCGCACCCGATCCACCAGCTCGGCGAAACCCGGATCACCGGAGGTGTCCGTACGCAACACCACCGTGTTCACGAAGAACCCCACCAGGTCGTGCAACGCCTCGTCGGCCCGCCCCGCGACGGGGGTGCCGATCGGCACGTCCGGGCCGACACCGAGGTGGCCGAGGGCGGCGGCCAGGCCGGCGTGGAGGACCATGAACGGGCTGGCCTGGTGGGTGTCGCCGAGGTCGCGCAGCCGGCGGTGGGTGTCGGCGTCGAGTCGGGTGTGCACCGACGCGCCCCGGAAGGTGGGCTCGGTGGGGCGGGGCCGGTCCAGGGGCAGGTCCAGCACCGCCGGCACCCCGTCGAGGGTCTCGGACCACCAGGCCAGCTGCCGCGACACCAGGCTCTCCGGATCCGACTCCTCCCCCAACACCTCCCGCTGCCACAGGGTGAAGTCCGCGTACTGCACCGGCAACGGCTCCCAGGCCGGTGTCGACCCGGCGAGGCGGGCGGCGTACGCGCCGGCCAGGTCGCGCAGCAGTGGCGACATCGACCAGCCGTCGGTGGCGACGTGGTGCAGCAGCAGCACCAACACCGAACGGGTTCCGTCGACCACGAACAACCGCACTCGCAGCGGCACGTCCACCGCGATGTCGAAGATCCCGGCGACGAAGCCGTCGGTCAACGCCGCCACCTCGGCCCCGGCGCACTCCACCACGGACAGCTGCACCGGTGAGCCCGGCAACACCCGCTGCACCGGCTCACCGTCCACCGACGGGAACACCGTCCGCAACACCTCGTGCCGACCCACCACATCAACCACCGCAGCCGCCAACGCCACCCCGTCCGGCACCCCCGACAACCCCACCACCACCGGAACGTTGTACGTCCCCGACGCACCCTCCAGGCGACTCAGAAACCACAACCGACGCTGCGCGAACGACAACGGGACCAGCATCTCGTCCGGGGCGGGGAGGTAGCCGGGGTCCGCAGCGGCCGGGGCGGCAGCACGCGGTGGGGTGGTGGCACGCGGTGGGGTGGTGGCACGCGGTGGGGTGGTGGCACGCGGTGGGGTGGTGGCACGCAGCAGGTTGCGGTCGATCTTGCCGGTGCTGGTACGGGGCAACGCCGGCACCGCGGCGACCACCTGCGGCACCGCCGGGGCGGGCAGCCGCGCGGCGAGGTGGGCCCGGACGTCGTCGCCGTCGACCTCGCCGGTGACGTAGGCGACCAGCCGCCGCACCCCGTCGCCGAGGTCCTGGGCGACGATCGCGCCCTGGCGTACCCCGGGGTGGGTGAGCAGCACCGACTCGACCGCCGCCGGGTCGATCCGGTGGCCGTTGATCTTGACTTCGTCGTCGAGCCGGCCCAGGTAGTCGAGCTGGCCGTCGGGACGCAGCCGCACCAGGTCGCCGGTGCGGTAGGCGGGAGCGCCGTCCAGGGTGGTGAACCGGCGGGCGGTCAGCTCGGCGCGACCCAGGTACCCGTCGGCGAGGCCACCGCCGAGCAGCCACAGCTCGCCGTCGACCAGGGCGGCCCGGACACCGGGCAGGGGCACGCCGATGGGGACCGCGCCGCCGTCGTAACCGGACAGGTCGGCGACCGTGGCCACCACCGTGGCCTCGGTCGGCCCGTAGGTGTTGAGCAGCCGGACCCGGTCGCCGACGGCCCGCCGCCAGCGGGTGACCCGCTCGGGCAGCGCCGCCTCACCCCCGATGATCACGGTACGCAGCCTGTCCGGCAGCTCGACCACCCCGCTGGACAGGGCGTACGCCAGCTCGTGCCAGTAGGCGGTGGGCAGGTCCAGCACGGTCACCCCGGCGGTGGTCACCTCGGCCAGCAATTCCGGCACGTCGAGCAGCCCCGCGTCGTGCAGCACCAGGGTGCCGCCGGCGCAGAGGGTCACGAAGACCTCCTCGACGCTGGCGTCGAAGTGCAGCGGCGCGAACTGGAGCACCCGGTCGTCGGCGGTGACCCCGTAGCGGCGGAGCGCGCCGGCCACGAAGTGCGCCAACGCCGCCCGCCCGACGAGCACCCCGTTCGGGGTGCCGGTGGAGCCGGAGGTGTAGATGACGTACCCGGTGTCGGTGGGGACCCGGGTGCCGGGCAGCACCACCTCGCCGCGGCGCCGTACCTCGGCGAGCGTCGGGGGGCGGCCGGCGCAGGCGTCGGCGAGGATCGCCTCGTTGCGGGCCGGCGGGGCGTCCGGGTCCAACGGCAGGTACCCGGCGCCGGTGCGCAGCACCGCCAGGATCGCCACGATCGCCTCCACGCCCCGGGGCCGGCACACCGTGACCAGCCGGCCGGCGCCGGCACCCTCGGCGCACAGCTGCCCGGCGCGCCGGCGCACGGCGGCGTCCAGCTCGGCGTAGCTCAGGGTCCGCGTGCCGGCGGTCAGCGCCGGCCGGTCGGGTCCGGCGGCGACCCGGGCGGCGATCGCCTCACCCACCGCGACGACCGGTCCGGCCAACGGCTCCCCGTCGAGGATCACCGGCCGCCGCCGGGCGTCCGGGTCGGTCGCGGGCCCGGCGTGGTCGATCGATGGCATCGAACTTCCTCCTGCGGGAGTCGGGGGCGCGGCGGGGAGGTGCCTGCGGTTGCGGCGGTGCGCCTCGCCGGTACGACGAAAGGACCCGGTGGCGCGTCGACCTGAGGTTAGTCAGCGCGCCACCGGGTCAGCGGCAGTCCGCGAGGCAGGATGGTCCGCCCCGGGCGGCGGGTTCTACCGGGGTGCGGCCCCGGCCCGGCGACGCAGCGTCGGCCGGGCCCGCGCGGCACCGGGGGCACCGGTGTTCGCGGCGAGCCGTTCGGCCAGGCCCGCCGCGGTGGGCGCCTGGAAGATGTCCCGGATGGTGACCTCCACGCCGAGGGTGGAGCGGATCCGGTTGACCAGCCGGACGGCGAGCAGGGAGTGCCCGCCGACGCGGAAGAAGTTGTCGTGCGGCCCGACCGGTCGGCCGTCGAGCACCTCAGCGAAGAGGTCCCGCAGCACCGACACCCGGGGGTCGGACTCCGCCGCACCGGCGGCGTCCGCCGCACCCGGGTCAGGCAGGGCGGCGTGGTCCAGCCGGCCGTCGGTGGTCAGCGGCAACGTCGTCAGCGGCACGAACTCCGCCGGGACGAGGTACTCCGGCAGGCGTTCGGCGGCGTGCCGGCGCAGCTGCCCCCCGCCGAGGGCACCAGGGCCGGTCGGGACCACGTACGCCACCAGCTGCTCGTCGCCGGCGGCGTCCGGGCGGACCACGACGGCGGCCCGGCGTACCCCGGGGTGGCCGGTCAGGACGGTGACCACCTCGTCCGGATCGATCCGGTTGCCGCGCAGGGCGACCCCGGCGACCCGGCCGTGCCGGCGCAGCGTGCCGTCGGCGGCCCAGCTGGCCAGCTCACCGGTGCGCAGCATCCGCCCACCGGCGGGGTCGGTCGGGTCGGCGACGAAGGTGGCGGCGGTGGCACCGGGCCCGCCCGGGTGGCCGTCGGCCAGGGCGGGACCGCACAGATACAGCTCGCCCCGGACGCCGACCGGCACCG
Source organism: Micromonospora sp. WMMA1923 (assembly GCF_049179195.1). Classification (NCBI taxonomy): domain Bacteria; kingdom Bacillati; phylum Actinomycetota; class Actinomycetes; order Micromonosporales; family Micromonosporaceae; genus Micromonospora; species Micromonospora sp. WMMA1923. The sequence goes on along the minus strand of NZ_JBMHLZ010000001.1, from coordinate 2,315,329 downwards.
GCCGCAGCCGGTCGTCCAGGACGTGGCAGCGGTGGTCGTCCCCGGCCACCGGCACCGGCCGGCCCGGTGACAGCTGCCCGACCTCCCGGCCGAGCAGGAACAGGCCGGGATGCGCCGGGGCGTGGCTGTGCACCAGGCGCAGCCCGGGGTGCTGCCGACGGACCCGGGCCAGGTGAGCCACCGACGGCGGATCGTCGCCGCCGGTGGCGAGTTGACCCAGCCGGGCCAGGGCCGCCGGATGTTCGTCGGCGACCAGTTCGAACAGGCCGGTGGGCAGCAGCAGGGTGGTGACGCCGTGCGCGGCGACCAGTTCGGCCAGCCGCGTGGCGTCCGGCCGGGGCTCCGGCGCGAGTACGCAGGTGGCTCCGCTGGTCAGCGCGGCCCAGAGCCCGTGGGTGAACTGCCCGTCGGTCGGCGCCGTCCACGCCAGCCAGACCTGCCCGGCGGCGCTTGTCAACGGGCCGTGGGTGACGGCGTCGACGACCGCCCGGTGCGGGTAGGCCACCACCTGGGGCGTTCCGGTCCCGGAGACCAGCAGGATCGCCGCGTCGCCCGGGTCCCGACGCACCGGCGGCGGACCGGCGGCCGTGGCGGTGGCGGTGGCGGTGCGGCGGGTCGGCGGGGTCGGTGGGGTGAGGCTGATGCCGGGCAGCTTCAGCTCGATGCCGGGTAGCGACAGGCTGAGGCCCGGCAGGGCCGGCACCCGGGGCACCGCGGGTGCCCCGGGACCGAGCCGGTCGAGCCGGATCATGCGGTGGGCGGGCAGGCCGGCCAGCCATCCGGCCTGCCCTGTCTCGGTGACCAGCGCCGCGAGTCCGACGGTGGCCACCTGGGCGGCCAGGATCGCGTCGGGCTGGTCGGTGTCCAACGGCAGGTACGCCGCACCGGCCTTGAGCACGGCCAGGGCCGCCATCACGAAGGCGGCGCGGTCGCAGCGCACGCCGACCACGTCGCCCCGGCGGACCCCGGTGGCGACCAGGTGCCGGGCCAGCCGGTCGGCGTCGGCGTCCAGTTCCCGGTACGACATCCGGTGCGCGCCGACCACCAACGCCACCGCGTCCGGTGTGGCCCTGGCGTGTGCCTCGACCAGGTCGGCCAGCCCGGCGGTGGGTGTGGCGTGGTGGCGGTGGCCGGCGGTGGGCCGGAACCGGCGGTGCTCGTCGGCGTCGAGCAGGTCGACGTCACCGATCGGGCGGTCCGGGTCGGCGGCGACGGCCCGCAGCAGCCGGGCGAGCCGGCCGGCGAGCCGGGTGGCCGTGTCGGCGTCGAACAGGTCGGTGGCGTACTCCAGCACCCCCCGGATGCCGCGCGGGGTGCTGCCGTCGTGTTCCTCCCGGACGGCGAGGGTGAGGTCGAACTTGGCGGTGCCGGTGTCGAAGGGCACCTCGGTGCCCTCGAACACCCCGCCGACCGGCTGGGTCGCTCCGGCCGGTTGCGTTCCGCCGGTGTTCTGCAGCACCAGGGTGACCTGCACCAGCGGGTGGTGGGCGGTGGAGCGGGCCGGGTTCAGCTCCTCCACCAGCCGCTCGAACGGCACGTCCTGATGGTCGTAGGCGGCCAGGTCCGCCTCCCGCACCCGGGCCAGCAGCTCGACGAAACTCGGATCGCCGGACAGGTCCGTCCGCAGCACCAGCGTGTTGACGAAGAACCCGACCAGGTCGTCCAGCGCGTCGTCACCCCGACCCGCCACCGGTGTCCCGATCGGCACGTCGGTGCCGGCACCGTGCCGCGACAGCAGGGTGGCCAGCGCCGCCTGCACCACCATGAACAGGGTGGCACCGTGGTCACGGGCCAGCCGCAGCAGCGCGGTGTGGTCGCGCGCGTCGAGCAGGAACGGCACCACGTCACCGCGCTGGCTGGCCACGGCCGGGCGGGGCCGGTCGGTCGGCAGCGGCAGCAGCGGCGGCATGCCGTCGAGGGCGCCGCGCCAGAAGGCGAGCTGCCGGCCGAGCAGGCTCTGCGGGTCGTCGGCGGCGCCGAAGGTGTCCCGCTGCCAGAGGGTGTAGTCGGCGTACTGCACCGGCAGCGGTGTCCAGTCGGGGGCGGTCCCGGCGGCGCGGGCGGTGTAGGCCCGGGCCAGGTCGCGCAGCAGCGCACCCATCGACCAGCCGTCAGCGGCGATGTGGTGCACCAGCACCACCAGATGGTGGCTGCCGTCGTCGGCCCGGATCAACCACACCCGCAGCGGAAGCTGCCCGCCGAGGTCAAAGACGTGGCCGGTGGTCTCGTCGATCACCCGGGGCAGTTCGGCGGTCGGGACGTCCAGGACGGTCACCGCCGGCTCGCCCCGCTCCAGCACCACCTGGAACGGCTCCCCGTCGACGGCGGCGTAGACGGTCCGCAGCACCTCGTGCCGGTCGAGCAGGTCACCCACGGCTGCGGTCAGCACCGCGGGGTCCAGGCTCCGGCGCAGCCGCAGCACCACCGGGATGTTGTAGATCCGGCTGGCTCCGCCCATCTCGTCGAGGAACCAGAGCCGGCGCTGGGCGAACGACAGCGGCACCAGATCGGGTCGGGGGCTGGGGCACAGCGCCGGGCGGCGGCCGGCCCCGGTCAGCTCACCGACCCGCCGGTCCAGACCGGCGACGGTGGGATCGAGGAAGAGATCCCGCAGGCCGATCTCCACGCCGAGCACCGACCGCACCCGGTTGATCAGCCGGGTGGCGAGCAACGAGTGCCCGCCGGCCCGGAAGAAGTTGTCGTGCCGGCCGATCCGGTCGGTGCCGAGGGCGGCGGCGAAAAGACCACAGAGGATCTCCTCGCGCGGGGTCAGCGGCCCGTCGGCCCCGCCCGGTTCGTCGCCGGTCGCCACAGCCAGGGTACGGGCGGCAGCCCCGCGTTCGGCCCGGGTACGGACGGCAGCCCGGCGGTCGGCCAGGTGCTGCCGGTCGGCGTCGGTGAGCACGTCCAGGGCCCCGACCGGAGTGTCCGGGTCTGCGGCGGCGGCCCGCAGCAGCCGCCGGTACGCCTCCAACAGCAGCCCGGCGGTGGCGGCGTCGAACAGGTCGGTGGCGTACTGCACCCAGATGTCGACGCCGGCCGGCGCGCCCCGGTCGTCGCGGACCTCGGTACAGAAGACGGTGAGGTCGAACTTGGCGGTGTCCAGGGTGGCCGGCCGCAGGGTCCCCGTCAGCTCCCCCAGCCGTACCCCGACCGAGCCCGCTGAGTCGACGCTGTCGACAGGTCCAATCGAGTCGACGCTGTCGACGGTGAGCATCACCTGGAAGAACGGATGGTGGGCCAACGAGCGCACCGGGTTCAACCGCTCCACCACCAGGTCGAACGGCACCTCCTCATGCGCGTACGCCGCCAGATCCGCCTCCCGCACCCGATCCACCAGCTCGGCGAAACCCGGATCACCGGAGGTGTCCGTACGCAACACCACCGTGTTCACGAAGAACCCCACCAGGTCGTGCAACGCCTCGTCCGACCTGCCCGCCACCGGTGCGCCGATCGGCACGTCCGGGCCGGTGCCGAGGTGACTGAGGGTGGCGGCCAGGCCGGCCTGCAGGAGCATGAACATGCTGGCGCGGTGGGCCCGGGCCAGCTCGGTCAGCCGGCGGTGGGTGTCGGCGTCGAGCCAGCCGGTGACGGTGGCGCCGCGCCGGGTCGGTTCGGCGGGTCGGGGGCGGTCCAGCGGCAGGTCCAGCACCGCCGGTGAGGCGTCGAGGGTCTCCGCCCACCACGCCAACTGCCGCGACACCAGGCTCTCCGGATCCGACTCCTCCCCCAACACCTCCCGCTGCCACAGGGTGAAGTCCGCGTACTGCACCGGCAACGGCTCCCACTCCGGTGTCGACCCGGCGAGCCGGGCGGCGTAGGCGGTGCCCAGGTCACGCAGCAGGGGGTCGGTGGAGGCCCCGTCGGTGGCGACGTGGTGCAACAGCAGCACCAACACCGAACGGGCTCCGTCGACCACGAACAACCGCACCCGCAGCGGCACATCCACCGCGATGTCGAACACCTGACCAGCGAACTCCGCCACCAGCCCGTCGACCGACTCCGCCGGACACTCCACCACCGACAGCTGCACCGGCGAGCCCGGCAACACCCGCTGCACCGGCTCACCGTCCACCGACGGGAACACCGTCCGCAACACCTCGTGCCGACCCACCACATCAACCACCGCAGCCGCCAACGCCACCCGATCCGGCACCCCCGACAACCCCACCACCACCGGCACGTTGTACGTCCCCGACGCACCCTCGAGACGACTCAGAAACCACAACCGACGCTGCGCGAACGACAACGGGATCACGGGTAACTCCTCCTGCTCGACCACGACCTGACCGTCCGTCGGCGACGTGGAACCACGGTGGCGGGAATAGCGGTGGGTGGGTGGCCTGTCCGGCGGGGGCAGGCCACCCGCCGGTGGGGCTCAGGCCCCGGTGGGTGGGGTCAGCCGGGACTCGATGGTCCGGGCCAGGTCCCGCAGGCGCGGGTTCTCGTACACGGCCCGGACCGGCAGGCTCAGGCCCAACTCGCGCCGGACCCCGGAGACCAGCTTGATGGCCAGCAGCGAGTGGCCGCCGAGCTTGAAGAAGTTGTCGTCGGCGCTGATCCGGGGGGTGCCGAGCACGTGTGACCAGACCGAGGCGATCAGCTCCTCGACCCGTCCGGTGGGTTCGGCGTCGACTCCGGTGGCCGGTACGGCGGTCGGCACCGGCGCGGGCAGGGCCGCCCGGTCGAGCTTGCCGCTGGCGGTCAGCGGGAAGCGGTCCAGGACGACGAACGCGCCCGGCACCATGTAGCCGGGCAGGCTCGCCTCCGCCCGCGCCCGCAGCTCGGCCGGGTCCACCGGGACGCTCGCCCGGTAGTAGGCGACCAGTTGCTGGTCGTCGCGGAGCAGCACGGCGGTCTCGGCGACCCCGGGGTGGGCGGTCAGGGTGGCCTCGATCTCGCCCAGCTCGATCCGGTGTCCGCGGATCTTGACCTGCCCGTCGGCGCGGCCCCGGTACTCCAGCCGACCGTCGGGCAGCTGCCGGCACAGGTCACCGGTGCGGTACATCCGCTGCCCGTCGACGGCGTCGGGGTCGGCGACGAAGCGTTGCGCGGTCAACCCGGGACGCCGCCGGTATCCGCGACCGACCCGGGCGCCGGCCAGGTACAGCTCGCCGACGGTACCGGGGACGACCGGGGTCAGGTCGGCGTCGAGCAGACGCAGCCGCAGGCCGGGCAGGACGGTGCCGATGTGCGGCTCGCGGTCGCCGGTGATCCAGCCGGCGGTGGCGTCGACGGTGCACTCGGTCGGCCCGTACACGTTGACCGCCCGCAGCACGCCCGTCTCGGTCAGCTCGGCGAGGCGTCGCCACAGCGTCGGGTTGATCGCCTCACCGCCGACCAGCAGGGTCAGCGGCCCGCCGGGGCGCGGCCGGGTGGTGGACAGCTGTTCCAGCAGCGGCTCGGCGTGGGACGGGGTGATGTCCAGGTCGGTCAGGGCGGCCTCGGTGACGAACGCGGCCAGCAGCGCCGGGTCGGTGCGGGTCTGCTCGTCGAGCAGGACCAGGGTGTCACCCCGGCACACCCGTACCCACTGCTGCACGGAGGCGTCGAAGGAGGGTGAGGCGTTCCAGCCGACCCGGCCGGCCTCGCCGCGTACGACGCCGGTGGCCTCCAGTTCGGTCAGCAGCGCCGCCGCCGCGCCCCGGCTGATCTCGACGCCCTTGGGCCGGCCGGTGGAGCCGGAGGTGTAGATGACGTAGGCGAGGCTGTCCGGGCCGACCGGCACCGGCCGGTACCCGCCGTCGTCTGGTGCGGTCACCCGGCCGGCCGCGGTCAGCTCCGCCAGCGACACCCGGGGCACGTCGTCGCCCGGTCCGGCCCCGGCAGGGGCGTCGGTGCCGGCGGCGTCGGTGCCGGCGGTGTCGGTGCCGGCGGTGTCAGTGCCGGTACCGGCGGCGTCGGCGTCGGTGTCGGTGCCGGCGACGAGCACCAAGTCCACCCCGGCGTCGGTGACGAGGTAGCGGCGTCGGTCGGCGGGCAGCCGCGGGTCCACCGGCAGGTACGCGGCACCGGCGGTCAGCGTGCCCAGCAGCGCGGCGACCAGGTCCGCGCCCCGGGGCAGGCAGAGCGCGACCACGCTCTCCGGCCCGATGCCGCGGGCGGTGAGCGCGCCGGCGATCCGGGCGGCGCGGGCCCGCAGTTCGGCGAAGGTGAGGGTGCCGTCGGCGGCGACGACGGCGGTACGCTCCGCCGGTGCCTCGGCGAGCCGGTCGAGCAGGTCCCGGGCCGGCGGCGTGGCGGTGTCGACGGGGTGGGCCAGGGCGCTGGTCATGGCCGGCTCACTTCCCGTACGGGGTGGCCGACGGGGCGGTCTGCGGCTGGCAGTCGGCCAACGCGACCTCGTCGCCCATCGCCACCACGATCTTGCGGGCGCCGGTGAAGGCCTCCCGGCCGTGGGCGCAGGCGATGTTGTCGACCAGCATCAGGTCACCGGCCTGCCAGGTCTCCCGGACGGTCACCTCGTCGTACACCTGGTTGATGGCGTCGACCTCCTCGCGGGTGAGCGCGGAGCCGTCGCCGAGGTAGGTGTCGAAGGGCAGGCCGTCGGGACCGTAGGTCTCCAGCAGCACCTCGCGGACGTCGGCGTCGAGGGAGTACCGGTTCCAGAAGGCGTAGTGGTTGAACCAGCTCTGCTCGCCGGTGACCGGGTGGGTGACGATCGCCGAACGGCGCTGCCGGGTCCGCAGCTCCCCCTCGGCCAGCCACTCGGTGCCGATGACGTTCTCGTCGCAGTACCGCTGCGCCTGCGCGGGGTCTTCGGTGGCGAAGCTCTGCTGCCAGGGCAGCCCGGCCAGCTCGGAGAAGTTACGCACCAGCAGCCAGCCGTAGGTGGCGAACCGCTCCCGCAGCTGCGGCGGCATCAGGCGCAGCGCGGCCCGCATGTCGCCGACCGTGGTCGCGCCGCCGGTCTGCGGGGCGACCAGGCAGCCGAACATCAGGGTGCCGGGGAAGTCGAGGGTGTAGCTGTTCTCGTTGTGCAGGCGGATCGGCTGCACGGCCGGCAGGTCGGTGGAGGAGAAGACCCCCTCGCCGAAGTCGGTACGCGGGGTGGCCTTCTCCCGGTAGCCGGTGCGCTCGGGCATCAGCACGTTACGGGCGCGGGCGAAGTCGCCGGTGTCGGCGATCGGCAGGCCCCGGATCAGCAGGTTTCCCGAGCGCAGCAGCTCGGCGCGGATGGCGGCGCGGTGCGCGGTGAGCCACTCGACGGCCGCGTCCACGGTGTCGAGGTGCGGCGCGACGGTGATGGCCGGTCTGCCGGGCTGCCGGCGTACGTCGAGATCGGTGGCGGCGTCCGCCTGGACGGTGGGTGACATCGGATCCTCCTGGGTGGGGCGATGGTGGTCAGGCGGCTTCGGTCCGGACGAGATCGCCGTCGATGACGTCGGTGACGAGCGACAGGAAGGCCGCGAGCTGCTGCTGGAAGTAGAAGTGCCCGCCGGGGAGCACCCGGGTGGTGACCCGCGCGCCGGTGACCTCGGCCCACCGGTGCAGCGCCTCGGCCGGTACCACCGGGTCGACGTCGCCGCCGACGACGGTGACCGGGCAGGTGAGTGCAGCGGCCGGGGTGGCCTGGTAGGCGTCGTCCAGGGCGAAGTCGGCGCGGATCGAGGGCAGCAGCAGCTCCCGCAGTTCCGGTTCGTCGAGGATGCCGTCGTCGGTGCCGCCCCGGGCCTGGATGGCGCTCACCAGTTCGTCGTCGTCGAGCCTGGCGGGGTGCACCGGGCTGGGGTTGGGCAGGAACGGCGCCCGGCACGCCGAGGCGATCAGGGCGCGCGGTGCCCGGCCGGCGGTGGTGAGCGCCCGGGTGACCTCGTAGGCCACCAGGGAGCCCATGCTGTGGCCGAGCACCACCAGGTCGGTGGTGTCGGTGGGCAGGCTGGCCAGGATCGGGTCGACCAGGTCGGCCATCCGCTCCGGCAGGGGTTCGGTGAAGCGGGCGCCCCGGCCCGGGTACTGCCCGATCAGCAGGCGTACGTGGGTGGGCAGCAGGTCCCGCCAGCCGGCGTAGGCGTGGGCGTTGCCACCGGCGTGCGGCAGGACCAGCAGCGACGTGCGGTGGCCGGGGGCGTCGCTGTCGAGCACCCAGACGACGTCGTCGGGTGCGGGGGCCGGCTGGTGGTCGGTCCTCGCGTCGGTCGGGTCGATCTGGACAGGATCCACGGTGCGCTCCATTCGTCGACGCGCGTCAGGGAAATTGCGAAAAGGGGAGAAGAATCGACGGGACGACAGTCAGGCGATCCCATTCGGGACGAGACTATCGGCGTTTCTTTGCGGGCAGCGGCAGATTCCGGGGCAGGTTGTTCGGCCGGTTGCCGGGCGGGTCTCTCAGCCGGTGGCCGGGCCGGGCGGGTTGTTCAGCCGGTGGGTGGGCTGCCGGGCAGGGCGACGCCGGACTGGGTGCGCCGGCGCAGGGTGGGGCGGGCGCGGGCCGGGGTGGCGGCGGGCAGCTGGTCGCCGAGGGCGGCGATGGTGGGGGCCTGGAAGATGTCCCGGATGCTCAGCTCCACCCCGAGCACCGACCGGGCCCGCGCGGCCAACCGGGCCGCCAACAACGAGTGCCCACCGAGAGCGAAGAAGTCGTCGTCGATACCCACCGATGCCACTCCGAGCACCTCCGCGTACAGGCCACACAGGATCTCCTCCCGCGCATCCCGCGCGCTCCGGCCACCACCAGCCACAGCGGCGAACTCCGGTGCCGGCAACGCCCGCCGATCCACCTTCCCGTTTCCGGTCAACGGCATCCGGTCCAGCGGCACCACCGCCGAGGGAACCAGGTGCTCCGGGACGCGGTGGCGGAGCCACTGCCGTACCTCCGCCGGGTCCAGGTCCTGCCCGCTCTCGGGGATCAGGTAGGCGACCAGGCGCAGTGTGCCGGCGGGGTCAGGTGTAGCGAGCACCGCGGTCTGTGCGACCGCCGGGTGGCCGAGCAGGACGGCCTCGATCTCGCCGGGCTCGACCCGGAAGCCCCGGATCTTCACCTGACCGTCGATCCGGCCGACGAACTCCAGTTGGCCACTCGTCGTCCACCGGGCCAGGTCACCGGTGCGGTACAACCGCTCACCCGGCCCACCGAACGGATCCGCGACGAACCGCTGCGCCGTCAACCCCGACCGGTTCAGATAACCGTGCGCCAGGCCCACCCCGGCCAGATACACCTCACCCACCACACCCGCCGGCACCGGCCGCAACCGACCGTCCAACACATACGCCCGCTTGTTGTTGACGGCCCGACCGACCGGAACCGTAGTACCGGAAAACTCCCCCGGCACCTCGAACGTCGTGGTGAAGCCCATCGACTCCGCCGGACCGTACCCGTTCACCACCCGCAACCCCGGACACCGGTCCACCACCCGCGCCACATGCACCGGACTCGCCGGCTCACCACCGGTGAACACCACCCGCAGACCATCGAAAACCCGCGGATACTCATCCACCAACACATTGAACAACCCCGACGACAACTGCAACATCGACACCCGATGCTCAGCCACCAACCCCACAATCAACCCCGGCTCCGGACGCTGCCCCGCCTGCAACACACACACCCCGCCATGCAACAACGCCCCCCAGAACTCCAACGAGAACGCATCCCACGACACCGGCGAACACTGCAGAAACACCACACCCGGACCGAAAACCGAATACCCCTGCCCCACCACCGAACCCACCAGAGCCCGATGCGACGACACCACACCCTTCGGCACCCCCGTCGACCCCGACGTGAACATCACACACGCCACGTCTCCCGGATCAACCACCACCGACGGGACCACCGGCAGCGCCTCAGCGATCGACGACGCGTCGGCATCCACCCGCAGCACCGGAACACCGGCGGGCAGCCGGGACGCCAGGTCGGCCCGGGTGACCACCATCGACACCCCAGCCTCGGCCACCGTCCACGCCAACCGCTCATCGGGAAAATCCGGATCCAACACCACGTACGCCGCACCAGTCCTGGTGACCGCCACCAACGCCACCGCGAAATCCAGACCCCGCTCCAGCAGCACCCCCACCGCACCACCACGGACCACGCCCCGCGACAGCAACGCACCCGCCACGTGGTTCGCCCGGCTGTCGACCTCGGCGTAGGACAACCGGTCCGCGCCACAGACCAGGGCGGGAGCCTGCGGCGCAGCCGCCACCCGCGCCGCGAACAGCTCCGGCAACGACACGTCCGGCACCGGTACCGCCGTGGCGTTCCAGTCACCGACGACGGCCCGCTGCTCGGCGGCGTCGATCGCGTCGACGGTGCCGATCGGGCGGGACGGGTCGGCGAGTACCTGGTCCAGCACCTGACCCAGGCCGGCGACCAGGCGTTGCACGGTGCCGTGGTCGAAGATCGCGGTCGAGTAGAGCAGCACGCCCCCGATTCCGGTCTCCGTTCCCTCGTCGCGCAGCAGGAACTCCAGGTCGAACTTGGCCGCCCTGGTGTCCACCACCCGGGCCGGACCGCAGTGCACGTCGGGCAGCCGCAGGCGCCCGTCGGCGGCGTCGTCGAGGGTCAGGCAGACCTGGAACAGCGGGTGCCGGGCCAGCGACCGTACCGGGTTGAGCGCTTCGAGCAGCAGGTCGAACGGGAGTTCCTGGTGGGCGAGGGCGTCCAGGTCGGTGGCGCGTACCCGGGCCAGCAGGTCGGCGAAGCTCGGGTCGCCGGAGGTGTCGGTGCGCAGGACCAGGGTGTTGACGAAGAACCCGACAAGCGCGTCGAGGGCCGGATCGGTCCGCCCGGCGACCGGGGTGCCGATGGGGATGTCGGTGCCGGCGCCGAAGCGGGTCAGGGTCAGCGCCAACGCGGCCTGGAGCACCATGAACGGGGTGCAGCGCTGCTGACGGGCCAGCTCACCGATGCGTCGCCGTACCTCGGGGTCGATCCTGACCGGTACCGCGCCGCCGGTGTGGTCGGCGACGGTGGGCCGGGGCCGGTCCCGTGGGAGGGTGAGTTCCTCGGGGAGGTCGGCCAGGGCCTGTCGCCAGTGGGCGAGGTCGGTGGCGTGCACGCTGGCCGGGTCGGCCGGGTCACCGAGCATGGCGCGCTGCCAGTGGGTGTAGTCGGCGTACTGGACGGTCAGGTCGGGCCAGTCCGGGGCGCGGCCGGCGTGCCGGGCGGCGTACGCGGTCTCCAGGTCACCGAGCAGCGGTCGCAGGGACTGGCCGTCGGTGGCGATGTGGTGCAGCAGGATCAGCAGCGTCCACTCGTGGCCACCGAGGTCGAAGAGGGTGACCCGCAGCGGCGGGGTGGCGGTCAGGTCGAAGACGTGACCGGCAGCCTCGCTGAGTCGCCGGTCGAGGTCGGCGGGGTCGACCCGGTGCCGGTCCAGCACGACGGGGGCGGGTGGGCGGATCCGCTGGTACGGCTCGCCGTCGACGGTGCCGACCACGGTGCGCAGCACCTCGTGCCGCTCGACCAGGTCGGTGAGGGCCTGCTGGAGCGCGTCGACGTCCAGGTCGCCGGTGAGCCGGACGGCCAGCGGCACGTTGTAGGTCGGGCCGCTGCCCTGGAGGGAGTCGACGAGCCAGAGCCGACGCTGGGCGTACGACAGGGGTACCGGTGCGTCGTGGTCGGTGGCGGCGACGGTGGGTCGGGCCCTGGCCCGGCCGGTGCCGGCCAGGTGGTCGCCGAGGGTGGCGATGGTGGGGGCCTGGAAGATGTCCCGGATGCTCAGCTCCACCCCGAGCACCGACCGGGCCCGCGCGGCCAACCGGGCCGCCAACAACGAGTGCCCACCGAGGGCGAAGAAGTCGTCGTCGATACCCACCGACGCCACCCCGAGCACCTCCGCGTACAGGCCACACAGGATCTCCTCCCGCGCATCCCGCGCGCTCCGACCACCGCCAGCCGCAGCGGCGAACTCCGGTGCCGGCAACGCCCGCCGATCCACCTTCCCGTTCGCGGTCAACGGCATCCGGTCCAGCGGCACCACCACCGACGGCACCAGGTGCTCCGGCAGTTGTGCCCGCAACCAAGACCGCACCACCGGCACGCTCTCCGACTCGGCCACCAGGTACGCCACCAGCCGCAACGTGCCCGCCGGATCCGGTACGGCGAGCACCGCCGCCTGCGCCACCGCCTCGTGCCGCAGCAGCGCGGCCTCGATCTCGCCGGGCTCGACCCGGAAGCCGCGGATCTTCACCTGGCCGTCACCACGGCCGACGAACTCCAACTGCCCGGCCCCGCTCCACCGGGCCAGGTCACCGGTGCGGTACAACCGCTCACCCGGCTCACCGAACGGATCCGCGACGAACCGCTGCGCGGTCAACCCCGACCGGTTCAGATAGCCGTGCGCCAGGCCCACCCCGGCCAGATACACCTCACCCACCACACCCGGCGGCACCGGCCGCAACCGACCGTCCAACACATACGCCCGCTTGTTCGCCACGGCCCGACCAACCGGAACCGTGTTGCCATCCAGACCAGCGGGAACGTCGAACGTGGTGGTGAAGCCCATCGACTCCGCCGGACCGTACCCGTTCACCACCCGCAACCCCGGACACCGGTCCACCACCCGCGCCACATGCACCGGACTCGCCGGCTCACCACCGGTGAACACCACCCGCAGACCATCGAAAACCCGCGGATACTCATCCACCAACACATTGAACAACCCCGACGACAACTGCAACATCGACACCTGATGCTCAGCCACCAACCCCACAATCAACCCCGGCTCCGGACGCTGCCCCGGCTGGAGAACACACACCCCGCCGAAGAGCAGTGCCCCCCAGAACTCCAACGAGAACGCGTCCCACGACACCGGCGAACACTGCAGGAACACCTCTTCCGGCCCGAAGCCGCAGTAATCCTGCCCCACCACCGAACCCACCAGAGCCCGATGCGACGACACCACACCCTTCGGCATCCCCGTCGACCCCGACGTGAACATCACACACGCCACGTCTGCGGCGGCCACCCGTACGTCGACGGTTGCCGAACTCTGCGCCTCGACGAGGTGGGCGTCGGCGTCGAGGCGGATCAACCGGTGCGGGTCGGGCAGCCGGGATGCCAGGTCGGTCCGGGTGACCACCACCGACACCCCGGCCTCGGCCACCGTCCACGCCAGGCGCTCATCGGGAAAATCGGGATCCAACACCACGTACGCCGCACCGGTCCTGGTGACCGCCACCAACGCCACCGCGAAATCCAGACCCCGCTCCAGCAGCACCCCCACCACCCCACCACGGACCACGCCCCGGGAGAGCAGCAGCCGGGCCAGTTGGTTGGCCCGGGCGTCCAGTTCGCCGTACGACAACCGCTGCGGGCCACCCACCACGGCGGTCGCGTCCGGGTCGGCGACCACCCGGGCGGCGAACAGCTCCGGCAGGGAGACGTCCGGCACGGGCACCGCCGTGGCGTTCCAGTCGTGCAGGACCCGGTGCCGCTCCGCCGGGTCGAACGGGTCGAGGTCACCGACGGCCACGCCGGGGTCGTCCACCATCGCGGTGAGGATCCGCGCGAAGGTGCGCTGGTACGCGTCGAGGTCGACCGAGTCCCGGTACGCGGTGTCGATGCTGACGTCAACGCGCAGCCCGCCCTCGGGGTGGTGGGTGACGGTGAGGGCCAGGTCCTCGGCGGTCCCGCCGGTGGAGAAGAGGTGGTGCACGGCGGGCAGTCCGGCGAAGGTGTCGTGTTCGTCGCCGGCCACGATGTTGACCACCGGCCCGAACTGTCGACGGGCGTCGCTCGGCCAGTCCAGGTCCCGCAGCAGGTCGGCGGAGTCGTAGCGCTGGTGCCACTGGGCGCGCAGGGTCTGCCGGGCCAGCTGGGCGGCCAGCCGCTCGGCCGGTTCGGCCGGGTCGATCCGGCAGCGCAGCGGCAGGACGTTGGCCATCATGCCGGGCGTGGTGACCGAGGCCGGGCTGAGCCGTCCGGGCACGGGGAGGCTGAGCAGCACGTCGGTCCCACCGGTCCAGTGGTGGCGGTGCACGGCGGCGGCGGTGATCAGGGCCTGCTGCCAGCTCACCCCGGCCCGTGCGGCGAACCGGCGCAGCCGGTCGACGGTAGCCGGTGGGATCCGGGCGATCTGGCGGACGATCCGGTTGGTGGGCCGACCGGCGGAGCCGGGTCCGGGCGGGCAGTCGGCGTCGGCCATCAGCCTGCGCCAGTACGCGCCGTCGCGCTCCCGGGCCGCCGAACCGGCGTAGCGGTCCTGCTCGTCGAGCATGGCGGTGAACGATCCCAGTGGCGGTCCGACGGGTGGGCGGCCCTCGACCAGCGCGGTGTAGAGCTCCGCGCCGCGTCGCCGGACGACGGTGGCGGTGTAGCCGTCCTGAATGAGGTGGTGCACGCGGTGGTACCAGAGGAAGTGCTCCGGGCCGAGCCGGACGAGCTGGTGGTGGAAGAGCCGGTCGTGTTCCAGGTCGGGGGCGCGGTGCAGGTCGTCGCGCATCAGCCGGGTCGCCGCCGCCATCGGGTCCGCCTCGGCGCTGAGGTCGAGCAGGTCGGCGGTGAAGTCCGGCGCGGCGCCGAGGTACTGCGCCGGTACGCCGTCGACCTCGGTGAAGCGCAGTCGTGCCGTGTCGTCCTCGGCCACCAGCGCGGTCACCGTGTCGACCAGGAGCCCGGCGTCGAGGGGTCCGCGGATCTCCAGGTACCCGCCCATGTTGTAGACCGGGTTGGCCGGGTCGAGCCGTTGGGCGTACCAGACTCCGAGTTGCGCCGGGTTGAGTGGCCGGGTCTGGTACGCCGGACCGGACATGGTGGACCCCCATCTGGAGAAGGTGGAACGGGCGGTTACTGCTTGCGCTGGATGAGGTCGAGGATGTCCTGGACGCTCTGCACGGTGGTGAGTTCGTCGTCGTCGATCTCGATGGCGAAGCTCTTCTCCACCTTGACGAGGATGTCGACGAAGGTCAGCGAGTCGATGCCCAGGTCCTGGTTGAGCCGGTCGGCGGGGCCGATCTGCACGGCCAGTTCCGGTACCTGTTCCAGGACGATCTCGTTCACTCGTACCAGGGTGTCTTTCACTGTCGGTCTCCGATCTCGGTGGTGGCGGGGTGTGCGGATGGGGTGGGGCCCACCCCGGGCGGGATGAGCCGGCGGGGTCAGGCGAGGCCGTCGCCGGGTCGAAGCGTCAGGTCGGGCCAGGTGAGTGCGGCCGCCGCCCAGGTCGCGCCGCCGCCGAAGGCGGCCAGCAGGATCCGGTCACCGGCGGAGAAGGTGCCGGCGGTCACCGCGTCGACGAAGGCCAGCGGGATGGAGGCGGCCGAGGTGTTGGCCACCCGGTCGACGTTGATCACCGCCCGTTCGGTGGGGATGCCGATGGCCTCGGCGGTGGCGGTGAGGATCCGCCGGTTGGCCTGGTGGGCGACGAGCCAGTCGACGTCGTCGACGCTCCAGCCCACCTGGTCCAGCACGGTGGTCGAGGCGAGGCTCATCCGGTTGATCGCGTGCTTGTAGACCGCCCGGCCGGACATGGTGAAGTAGCTGTGCTCGACGTCGGGGCCGATCCCGGCCGAGCGTTGCCGGGAGCCACCGGCGGGGGTCCTCATGATGTCCAGCAGCCCACCGTCGCTGCCGAGCAGGTGGGCGGTGAGACCGCCCGGCTCGCCGGGGTCGCCGGCGCGGATCACCACCGCGCCGGCGCCGTCGCCGAAGATCGGGGAGGTGATCGGGTCGGAGGTGTCGAGGATGGTGGAGACGGCGTCGGCGCCGATGACCAGCCCGGTGCCGTACGCCCCGGAGGCGAGCATGCCGGCGCCGACGGACAGGGCGTAGACGAAACCGGAGCAGGCGGCGTTGAGGTCGAAGGCCGCGATGCCGGCGAGCCCGAGGCGGGCGGCGACGGCGGGTGCGGTGGCCGGGAACGGGTGGTCCGGGGTGCAGGTGGCCAGGATCAGAAAGTCGACGGTCGGGTTGCCGCAGGACGCCAGGGCCCGTCGGCCGGCCTCGACCGCGAGATCGCTGGTGGCAGCCGTGGGTTCGCAGACGAACCGCTGTTCGATGCCGGTGCGGTCGCGGATCCAGTCGGTGGTGACGCCGAGTCGGGCGGCGATCTCGTCGTTCTTCACCACCTGCTCGGGCAGGTACGCGCCGAGTCCGGCGATGACCGCCGTCACGGTGTTCGTGCGCTGTTCGACAGTAGCCGACAAGGTCGTCCTCCCTCGTACGTCGATCGAGCTCGGCGGCGGTCGCGCCGGGCCTTCGGACTCGATGTGCAGTCATTCAACCGGCGGTGTCAGCCGGGGTGCGGCAGTTGTTCCGGCACCCGCGCAGCAGTTGCGCGGCGGGTGCCGCCCGTCGGGTCGGGTCGGCATCCCGTCGATGCCCCGCCCGGTCAGGCCGGGGTGGCGCCGAGGTGCACGGCGCGGACCAGGTGCAGGATCCGGAACCGGGACTGCCCGTGGTCGTAGCTCGGGCGGACCAGGCCGTGCAGGACCAGGTCCCGCACCACCCGGCCGCTGTCGGCCACGCCACGGCCGGTCAGGGCCATCACGTCGGGCAGACCGAAGCTGTCGCCACGGGCGCAGAGGGTGGCCAGCAGCTCCCGGTCGGCCACCGGCAGCCGGGCCAGCCTGCGGTGCAGCGTGTCGCGCAACCGGTTGCCGCCCTCGGCACCGGCCACGTGCTGCAGCAGACCGGCCGGATCGCCGTGCAGGCACTGGTGCAGCATGGTGATGTCGTAGACGACCAGCCAGGACGCCGCCGCCTGCAGGGCCAGCGGCAGCCCGTCGACCCGCCGGCAGATCTCGGCGACCAGCGGCGCGTCGGCGGCGGTGAGGGTGAAGTCCGGCCGGACCCGCCGGGCCCGGTCGACGAAGAGCCGGACCGCGGCTGACCGTCCGATCGCCGAAGGGTCCGCCGGGTCGGTCTCCTCGGGCAACATCAGGGGGGTGAGCAGGAACGGGCGCTCGCCCGGCACCTCCAGGGGGTGCTCGGCGGTGACCAGCACCCGTAGTCCCGGGCAGTGCCGCAGCAGCTGGGCGAAGCGTTCCGGCCGGGCGGCCCGGTCGCCGACCCCGTCGATCACCAGCAGCGGCGGGCGCTCGGCGACGGTCTCCACGAACGCGGCGAGGTCCTCGCCGGCCGCCGCGGCACCCGGGGCGTCCGTGGCGGGCTCGAAGAGCTGCTCGACGCAGCCCCGGACCAGCGCGGCCATCCGGTCCCCGCCGGCGGGTCCGCCCGGCTGCTCGGTCAGGGCACACCAGAGCACCGGGGTGTGGTCGGCGCCGTGCAGCCGGGCCGCCACCTCCAGGGCGAGCCGGGTACGGCCGACGCCGGTCATCCCCACCACGGTGACCAGCCGCTCGGCGCCACCGGCCAGCTCGCCGGTGACGACCGCGCTCTCCTGCTCCCGCCCGAACAGGCAGTCGGCGACGACCGGCGCCGCCGGCGGGTCGGCCTCGTAGCTGGCCTTGACCGCCCAGCTGGTCCGCCCCTGGTTGGCGGCGGTCTCCAGGTCGGCGCGGGCCCGCAGGCCCAGCCGAAGGCCGTCGGCGATCAGCCGGACGGTGTCCTGGCGGGGTCGGCGGGCCCGGCCCTGTTCGAGGTCGCGGATCGCCCGGACGCTGACCGTGGAGAAGTCCGCCAGCTCCCGCTGGGTCAGCCCGATGCGCGTGCGGTGCTGGCGAATCAGCAGGCCGAACTGCGGAACGTCCTCGTTGGTCACCACGTCGATGCTCATGTCGCGTTCTCCACTTTCTCCGGCGGCAGTGGGGATGGTGCGCGACGGGGAGCCGACGGTTGCCGTCAATCCCATGGCTGGGATTTCTCCTCGTCGGGGTCCATCGTCCGCACGGCGCTATCGGCGCGGCATCACGCGCCCAAGTGCCCCCATCACGGCGGCGGCCACCGGCGACACCGGTGATAGCAGCGGGATAACTGCTGGGATAACGGCGCGATTCCGCTGGTCGTTAGCGTGGAGCCAACACCACCGGGAAAGCCTCGAAGGAGTCGACATGCGCCGCACCGCCACGCTGAGGATCTTCGCTCTGGCCGCCACGATCACCGGGTTCGTCGCCTTCGGCGCGGCCACCGCGCAGGCCGGCGAGACGGGCACCTCCGGGCCGGGCGGCACCGCCGTGGTGGTCACGCCGACCCCCACCCCGAGCGCCAGCACCGACAACCACCCCTGGGACTGACGGACCCGCCTCAGGAGGCGGCGGGCCGGCTCGCGGCGATCTCCCCCAGCAGCCGCTCCGCCTCCCGCAGCTCGTGCCGCATGCCCCGCTCGAGGAACGTGGCCACCGCGTTCTCCAGCAACTCCCCCGCCCGACCACGGGCGCCGGCGCGGGCCATCAGCCGGGCGAGGTCCAGCCGGACCGCCGCCGCCCCGCCGTGGTCCATGATCTGCTCCCGTACCGCCAGCGCCCGTTCGAAGGCGCCCCTGGCCTGCTCGTACCGGCCGGTGGCGGCGTGCACCTCGCCGAGGTTGCGCAGCAGGTGTCCCTCGCCGATGATGTCCCCGCTGCGGCGCACCATGGTCAGCACCCCGGCCAGGGTCTGCTCGGCCTGGGCGTGCTCCCCCCGCTGTAACAGCACCTGGCCGGCCCGGCGCAGGGCGTGGGCCTCGCCCCGGCTGTACCCGACCGACCGGAAGATCTCCAGCGACTCCTCCAGCTGGGCCTGGGCCACCGCGCTGTGTCCCCGGCGCATCCAGATGTGCGCGCTCTGGGTCAGTACCGTGGCCCGGCCGACGATGTCCCCGACCCGTTCGAAGTCCCGCGCCGCGTGTTCGTAGAGCACCAGGGCCCGGTCGTCGTCGCCGCCCTGCCGTTCCAGCAGGGCCAGGTCCCGTCGGCAGAGCGCCAACCCGTGCAGGTCACCGAGTTCGTCGAAGGTCTCCTGGGCGGCGCTGAGCGACCGGCGGGCCTGGTCGGGTTGTTGCCGACTGATGTGCAGGGTGCCCAGTGAGCTGAGTACGGCGGCGGTGCCGCGTCGGTTGTCCGCCGCCCGGGTCACCTGCAGCGCCCGCTGGTGGGTCCGTTCCCAGTGGTCGAAGTAGCCGCGCGCCTCGAAGAGGGTGACCAGGGTGGTGGCCAGGTCCCAGCAGAGCTCGTCGAGGCCGGCCTGGGCGGCCTGGTCCACGGCCAGGCAGAGGTTGGCCTGTTCGCTGTCGAGCCACTCGATCGGGTCGGTGAGCAGTCCGTCGACGTAGTCGGTCGGGGGTGACCAGCGGGCGGCGGTGCCGCGCAGCACGGTGAAGTCACCGCCGTAGACCCGGGCGTGGGCCTGTTCGGTGATCGCCAGCCACCCGCCGATCATCCGTTCGGTCGCCGCGAGCTGCACGGCCGGGCTGTCGTTGAGGGCCAGCTGCTCGCGGGCGAAGAGCCGGATGACCTCGTGGAAGCGGTAGCGGAACTCGCCGGTGCTCTCCACCGCGACGGCGTCCAGCATCTGCACGTCGACAAGCGGCTCGACGAGGTCCGACGGGATCGGCCGGTGGTCGTCCAGCAGCGCCCCGGCGATCCAGCCGGGCACGGTCGGGCCCTGCGCCAGGCTGAACAGGCGCAGCAGCCGGCGGTCGGCCCGGTTCAGCCCGTCGTGGGTGAGCGAGAGACTGGCCCGCATGGTCATCTCACCGTGGGCCAGCTCGTCGAGGCGGTGCCGCTCGTTGGCCAGCCGGTGCACCATCGAGGCCAGCGTCCAGTGTGGTCGGGCCGCCAGCCGGGCCGCGACGATCCGCAGCGCCAGCGGCAGGCCACCGACGGTACGGACCAGGGCGGCGGCGGCCTCCGGCTCCCGCTCGACCCGCTCGGTGCCGATCACCCGGCCGAGCAGGTCGAGGGCCTGGGTCTGGTCGAGCACGTCCAGCTCGACCCGGTGCGCGCCGGGCAGCGCGGTCAACCGGGAGCGGCTGGTGACCAGGACCGCGCAGCTGCTGCTGCCGGGCAGCAGCGGGCTGATCTGGCGCTCGCTGGCCGCGTCGTCGAGCACCACCAGCATCCGACGGGTGGCCAGCAGTGTCCGGTACATCTCGGCGCGTTCGTCGGTGTCGTCGGGGATGACCGGGCCGGGGATGCCCAGCGCCCGCAGGAACCGGCCGAGGGCGTCCTTGGTGCTCACCGGCTCGGTGCCGGCGCCCCGCAGGTCACAGTAGAGCTGGCCGTCGGGGAAGCGTTCGCCGCCGAGGCGGTGGGCCAGGTGGGTGCCGAGCGCGCTCTTGCCGATCCCGGGTTTGCCGGCGATGACCACCACACCGAGCGCCCGTTGGCCGTCGTCGCCGAGCAGCGCCCGTTCCAGGGACCGCACAAGTGGTTCGCTGGTGACGAAGTCGGCGGTGTCCGCCGGCAGCTGGTGGGGACGCTCCTCGCCGTACGGCGTCGGGTGGACGGAGGCGACCGGCGGTCGGACCGGTTCCGGCGCCGGGGCCCCGGTGGCGTGCAGGGCCGCCGGGTCACCGGCGAGGATCGCGCCCTCCAACTGGCGCAGCTCCTCACCGGGGGCCAGTCCCAGCTCCTCGGCGAGCAGTTCCCGGCCGGCCCGGTAGACGTCCAGCGCCTCGGCCTGGCGCCCGGAGCGGTACAGCGCGAGCATCAGCTGGCCACGCAGCCGCTCGCGCAGCGGGTACTCGTGCACCAGCCGGCTGGCCTCGCCCACGATCTCGTGACTGCGGCCCAGCCCGAGCTCCAGCTCCAGGTAGGTCTCGATGGCGGTGAGCCGGTCCTCGTCGAGCCGCAGGCCGCGGGTGCGCAGGGCCTCGCTCGGGATGCCGCTGAGGCAGGGACCGCGCCAGAGCGCCACGGCCGCCCGTAGGCTCTCCGCCGCCTCGGCGAGCCGGCCTTCCTTGACCAGCACCCGCGCCGCGGTCACCTGCCGGTTGAACACGTGCAGGTCCACCGTGTCCTCGTCGGTGCGCAGCAGGTAGCCGGGGGCGCGGGAGACCACCGAGGCGGACAGCCCGGCGGCGGTGAAGCTCTTGCGGATGCGGGACACGCAGATCTGGATCTGGGTACGGGCGGTGTCGGGGGGCTCCTCGTGCCAGATCAGGTCGAGCAGCCGGTCGGTGGCGACCACCCGGCCCGCCTCCATCAACAGGCAGGCGAGGATGATCTCCTGCCGACCGGGGGGAATCCGTACCGTGCCGGCCGGCCCTTCCACCTGCAGGGGGCCGAGCACCCGGAACATGATCCCGGTGGTGGCCGCTGGTCTGGCGGTGAACGAGTCGGGCATGTGTCTCCCGTACCGACAGCTATTCAGAAATGACTATTCTTCATGTAGCTCACCGCATCGGGGCGGTCGCTGTCCACCAGCAGAGAGATCATCTCTTCGACCCGTCCGTAGGTTGCGCGACCCACCCCGACTGGTCCACACCCTGGGTACGCGCCCCGCAGCGTTCGGCGACCGAGCCGAGGAGACACACCAGCGACACCCGAGACGTCCCACGACGGGGAAAGCGCGGTGATAGGCCGGAGTTGCCTCGTTGGCCGACAGTTTCCGGTAACGGCCACGGCAGGTGGGCGAACGGGGAAGCTGGCAGGAAGGACGACCGGATGAGCAGCCACGGGGGCATGCGCCCGCCCCGAAGCGCGGCGGTGACCGCTGCCGGAGTCGACCACGTGCGCTTGTCGTACCACTACCTGGACACCGGCGACATCGACGCGTACGGCTCACTTCTCGACGAGGACGTCCAGGTCCGCCGCCCGGACCTGGCCCACGGACGCGGCCGGGCCGAGGTGCTGCGTACCCACGCGCAGGTGGCCGGCCCACCCGCCCGGCACCAGATCCACAAGGTCATCGCCGACGGCGACGGGGTGGCGGTGACCGGCCGGTACACCGGGCCGGTGACCCCACGGCCGGGACAACCCACCGGAACGCACGACTTCGTCGACGTCTTCACCGTCGGCGACGACGGAATGCTGCTCGGCTACCGGCGGTACTACTTCGTCGCGCCCGGCCCCGACGACCGGTGGGGCCGCTCCAGCTTCCCGGCGGCGGAGCCCTCACCTACCTGCTGACCCGCCGCGACGGTCCGGTACGACCGACACCCCGAGCCGCCGACGCGCCCGCACCGTTCCGGTGCGCGGTACGGTCGCGTCGGCCGCCGGGCGGTGAGGGACCCCTCACCGCCCGGCACCCACCTACCGCCGGCGGCGGATCACCGCACGGTCAGCCCGTACGCGGCGAGGATCTCGTTGATCGGCTGGTAGTAGGTGCTGCCGCCGGAGGTGCAGTTGCCGCTGCCGCCGGAGAGAATGCCGAGCACGACCCCGGTCGCGGCGACGTAGAGCGGACCGCCGCTGTCCCCGGACTCGGCGCAGATGTTGGTGCGGATCAGGCCGGAGACGGAGCCCTGGGCGTAGTTGACCGTCTGGTTGAGCGCGGTGACGGTACCGCACCGCACACCGGTGGTGGCGCCGCTGCGGCAGACGGCCTGCCCGACGAGGGCGGTGCCGGTGCCGGCGACCGGCAGCTGACCGGGGTAGGTGTGGATCGCGCCGGGGTGCGGCAGGCCACCGGTGTGCTGGATCAGCCCGTAGTCGTCGCCGGGGAAGCTGGTGGCCACCCGCGGGCCGAGCGGCGAGGTCCGGGCGCTGTCGGCGTACCAGGTGGTCGCGGTGGCGGTGCAGTGTCCGGCGGTGACGGCGTACCAGGTGGTGCCCCGACGGGCGTTGAGCCCGAGCGAGCAGCGCGCCCCGCCGCTGCCGTGGATCGCCTGGCCGGCGGCGATCAGCGGGCGCAACCGGCCCGGCTCCCGGCGCAGCAGCGCGCCGGCCCGCTCGGCGGTGGCCCGCAGCACCGCCAGGTCGGCCGCGCCCACGGTGTCGTCGACGCCGAGGGTGACCCGGCCGGTGGCCGGGTCCAGGCCCCAGGTGGTGCCGGCGGTCCGCACCCCGGCCAGCGCCGCCGACACCGTGGCGGGATCGGGCGGCGACGCCGCCCGGGCGGGTGCGCCGGCCGGTACGAGCAGGAGCAGCACGGCCGTGACGAGGGTACCGATCGGGGTACGACGCATCCTGACCTCCGAATTGATCAGCATGGATGACTGTGGGTACAGCATCCGCGCTGCGGCGGCCGGACACAACAGCCACGCCCGGACCGTCGGGGCCCGCCGTACCGCCGGCTCCGCTCAGCCGCCGTTGACGGGGCGGAACGGCACGAGCCGCTGGCGTGGCTGCGCGCCGGCCACCGACGCCGCGACCCCGGCGGTGTCGACGGTGTCGAGCAGGAGCCGGCCCAACGCGGCGTGCGCCCGTACCGCCGGGTGGGTCCCACCGTAGTTGTCCAGGTCGCCGAGGGAGTCGGCGAAGAACGCGTAGGTGAGCGCCGGCGCGCCGGTGGCGTCGAACATGATGCCGGCCTCGTGCCGGGCCGCGCCCCGGGTGTCGTAGTCGGCGCCGTACTTGGTGGCCACCCGACTGCGCTGCGCCGAGGACATGTCCCGGCGGATGCCGTCGTGGTAGCCGTTGATCCAGCGCAGGATGCCCAGCAGGAAGTTCGCCGACCGGGTCGACAGCAACGTCCGGGCGGCCAGCCGCCGGAGCAGGTCGTGGGTCTCCCGGGGCGTGGTGACCCCGAGGTAGAACCGGTTCGGGTTGGCCACCGGCTCCACCCGGGTGTGGGCGAACCCCTTCGCGGCGAGGATCTCGTTGATCTCCAGCGCCGGCACCACCCGGCCGCACATCCGTACCGCCGTGTTGTCCGAGACCAACAGCAACGCGGTGAGCACGTTGGCCAGGGTGAGCTCGTCACCGTAGACGGTCTGCAGGAAGTAGATCCCACTGCCGCCGAGGATGATGTCGGCGGTCAGGTCCAGCCGCTGGTCGAGGCGGAGCTCACCCCGGTCGATCTTGTCCATGACGGCCACCGCGACGGCCAGCTTCTGCACGCTGTAACCCTGGGTGACCCGGTCGGCGTCGTCGGCGACCACCGGCTGCAGGGTGCCCGCCGGATCACGCAACGCCACGTGCGAGTGCCACACCCCGCCCGCCGCCGCCTTCTGCTGCTGGTAGGCCTGCCGGATCCGGGTCGCCGGGTCGACGACCCGGTCCACACCCGGTCCGCCGGGTCCGGCATCGGGCGGGCCCGGGTCGGTCGGTCCGGCGGCCCGCGCTGCATCCGGCGTCACCGCCCACGCGGCTGCCGCCGCCCCCACACCCAACGCCAGCCGCCGACTGACCTGCTCCGCCATGCGTTGCTCCCCTGTTCGACCGACACCACCGACAACCGCCTCGGAGCACATCGGACCGAGTCGGCTCGCGTCAATATCGCACCCGGTCGAGGCGGCACGCCACCTCCCACCCCGCGACCTGCCGCGGCGTCGCACCCGGCGTCGGCGGGCCCTCGGTGCTGATCATCGTGTCGGTGGGGCTTGTTACGGTCGCACCCGTCATCGCACAGCAAAGCCGGAGGCCGGTGTGATCAACTCCCATCTGACGTCGTTCGCCGGGCTGCCCGTGGCACCCTTCGTGCCGGGCGGCACACTGCCGGACGACCCGTCGGCAGTCGCCTGGCGACTGGAGATCGAGGACTTCGACGCCGAGCCGGAGGTCTTCGCCGCCCTGTTCGCCGCGTTCCGCGCCGAGGTGCCCGCCGAGGCGGTACGCGCGGTGGTCATCGGCGAGTGGGGCGCGGCGTACGAGTCCGCTCCCCCACTGGACCTGCTGGTCGCCGCAGCCGGCGAGTGGACCGGGCTGCGCCACCTCTTCCTCGCCGACCTGGTCGGTGAGCAGTGCGAGATCTCCTGGATCACCCACGACGACATCACCGGGCTGCTGCGGGCCTACCCGGCGTTGGAGACGTTCTGGGTACGCGGCGGCAACGAGCTGCGGCTGGCGCCGCTGCGCCACGACGGGCTGCGGGAGTTGGGTTTCCAGACCGGCGGGCTGCCCGCCACGGTCTCCCGGGCGGTCGCCGCCAGCGACCTGCCGGCCCTGCGCCGCCTCGACCTCTGGCTCGGCCAGCAGCAGTACCAGGGCGACACCACCGGCAAGGACCTCGCCGAACTGCTGGCCGGCGACCGGGTGCCCGAGCTGCGCCACCTGGCGATCTGCAACTCCGAGTTCGCCGACGACATCGCCCGGGCGGTCGCCACCGCCCCGGTGGTGGCCCGGCTGGAGGTGCTCGACCTGTCCAAGGGGGTGCTCACCGACACCGGCGGCGAGGCACTGCTGGCCGGCCAGCCCCTGACCCACCTGCGCCGGCTCGACCTGAGCCACCACTTCCTCTCCGAGCAGTGCGCCGACCGGCTGGTCGCCGCCCTGCCCGGCGTCGAGGTCGACATCGCCGACCCGCAGGAGGTCCACGTCTACGGCGACCGCGAGTACCGCTTCACCGCGGTCGGCGAGTGAACCGGCCATGACCTTCGGCGCACACGCCACCCACTTCGCCGGCCGCCCCGTCGTCCAGGTGCCACCCGACGGCCCGCTGCCGGACGTGGCCGGCCCGGTCGCCTGGCGGCTGGCCGTCAACGACTTCGACCAGCAGCAGGAGCACGTGCCGTCGGCGGCCTTCGCGGCAGCCTTCGACCGCTTCGTCACCCAGGCCGGCCCGACGGTGGAGTCCCTGGTCGTCGGTGCCTGGGGCTACGCGGCGTTCAACACCGCCCCGATCGAGCAGATCTGCGCCGCCGCACCCCGGCTGCCGGCCCTGCGGTCGCTCTTCCTCGGCGACATGACCTTCGACGAGTGCGAGGTCTCCTGGATGCTGGTGGGCGACGTCAGCCCGCTGCTGACCGCGTACCCGCAGCTGGAGGTGCTGTGGGTACGCGGCGGCCAGGACTTCCGGTTCACCCCGGTCCGGCACCCGGCCCTGCGGGAGCTGACGGT
The DNA here is from genome assembly GCF_049179195.1 of Micromonospora sp. WMMA1923. Taxonomy (NCBI): domain Bacteria; kingdom Bacillati; phylum Actinomycetota; class Actinomycetes; order Micromonosporales; family Micromonosporaceae; genus Micromonospora; species Micromonospora sp. WMMA1923. Next base: position 2,289,625 of record NZ_JBMHLZ010000001.1, on the reverse strand, counting down.
GCAGAGCGGCGGGCTGTCCCGGTCGTTCGTCGGCGCGACCCTGGACTCCGACCTGCCCGCCCTGACCGACCTCGAACTGTGGCTCGGCGACCCCGACTACGGCGGCGACACCGAACTGGCCGACCTGGCCCCGCTGCTGGCCGGGCAGCGCTTCGCGGCGCTGCGTCGGCTCGGGCTGCGCAACGCCCAGCACGCCGACGAGCTGGCCGAGGCACTGGCCGACGCCCCGGTGGTGGCCCGGCTGCGCCGGCTGGACCTCTCCCTGGGCACCCTCGGCGACCGGGGCGCCCGCGCCCTGCTCGCCGGCCAGCCCCTGACCCACCTCGACCAGCTGGACCTGCACCACCACTACCTCACCGACACCACGGCCGCGGCGGTCACCGCCGCGCTGCCCGGGGTACGGGTGGACCTCTCCGACCCGCAGGAGGAGGACTCCGACGACGACGAGCCGCACCGCTACGTGGCGGTGGGCGAGTGACCACCGGCCGGCACCCGACGGGGCCGCCATGCGGCTGACCGTACTGGGCAACCCGGACAACCGCCGGGTCACCGGCTTCACCGCGGCGGTACGGGCCGCCGGGCTGCCCGCACCGACCGTGCTGCCCTGGGCCGACCTGCTCACCGGCGCCACCCCACCCGGGCCGGGCACCCTGCTGCGCGTCGACTCCCCCGGCGAGGACCCGCAGGTCGACCGGCTGCTGCGCGGGGCGGCCGCCCCGGCCCGCCACGGCGAACTGCTCGGCCTGGCCGACACGTACGCCGGGATGGTCGACGCCCTCGACCGGGTCGCCGCCGGCGGTGCGGAGCTGCTCAACGACCCGACGGAGATCGCGGTGCTCTGCGACAAACGCCGCTGCCACGCCCGGCTGACCGCCGCCGGGGTGCCGGTACCCCCGGCCCTCGGCCCCGTCGACGGGTACGCCTCGCTGCGGGCGGCCATGGACCGGGCCGGCTGGCACCGGGTCTTCGTCAAACCGGCACACGGCTCGTCGGCCGCCGGGGTGATCGCCCTGGCCGTCGGCGCCCACCGCCTCCAGGCGGTCACCCCGATCGAGGTGGCCCCGGACGGGCTGTTCAACTCCCTGCGGATCCGCCGCTACGACGACGAGGCGACCATCGCCGCCCTGGTCGACCGGCTCGCCCCCGAGGGCCTGCACGTGGAACGCTGGTTACCCAAGGCCGGGCTCGGCGACCGGGTGGTCGACCTGCGGGTGGTGGTGGTCGCCGGTGAGCCCCGCCACGCGGTGGTGCGCACCGCACGGGGCCCGCTGACCAACCTGCACCTGGGCAACGCCCGCGGTGACCTGACCGCGCTGCGGGCCGCCGCCGGCCCGGCCGCCTGGTCGGCGGCGATGCGCACCTGCCAGCGGGCCGCCGCCTGCTTCCCGGGCAGCCTGCAGGTCGGGGTCGACCTGATGTTCCTCACCGGCTGGCAGCGGCACGCCGTCGCCGAGGTCAACGCCTTCGGTGACCTGCTGCCCGGGGTGCTCGCCGACGGCCGGGACACCTACGCCGCGCAGGTCCACGCCCTGACCAGCGGCCAATGGGCCCGCTGGCGGGCGACCGCACCGGAGGTGCCGGCATGCGGAGCCTGATCGGCAGCCACGACATCTGCCTGGTCACCCTGGACACCCTGCGCTACGACGTGGCCGCCGAACTGGCCGCCACCGGCCGCACCCCCGCGCTGACCCGGCTGCTGCCCGCCGGCCGGTGGGAACGGCGGCACTCCCCGGCCAGCTTCACCTACGCCGCCCACCACGCCTTCTTCGCCGGCTTCCTGCCCACCCCCACCACCCCGGGCCGACACGTCCGGCTGTACGCCGCGGCCTTCCCCGGCAGCGAGACCGCCGGCGACGACACCTGGGTCTTCGACGCCCCGGACCTGCCCACCGCCCTGGCCGGCCAGGGCTACCACACGCTCTGCCTGGGCGGGGTCGGCTTCTTCAACCAGCGCAGCCCGCTCGGCGCGGTGCTGCCCGGACTCTTCACCGAGGCGCACTGGGAGCCCGCCTTCGGCGTCACCGCACCGGACTGCCTGGACGCCCAACTCGACCGGCTGGAGCAGGTGCTGCCCACCGTCGCGCCGACCCGGCCGCTATTCACCTTCCTCAACGTCGCGGCGCTGCACCAACCCAACAGGCACTACCGGCCCGGCGCCGAACGCGACGACCTGACCAGCCACGCCGCCGCCCTGGAGTACGTCGACGGCCGGATCGACCGGCTCGTCGCCCTGCTCACCAGCCGGGGCCGGCCGGTGTTCACCATCGTCTGCGCCGACCACGGCACCGCCTACGGCGAGGACGGGCACACCGGCCACCGGATCGGCCACGACGTCGTCTGGAGCGTCCCGTACGCCCACTTCACCCTGCCCCCGGGAGCACCGTGACCAGCACCGACCAGCACCTCGACGGCTCGCCCTACCAGCAGTACGTGTACGCGTACCCGCACAAGACCTCGTACCGCGCCCTGCGGCCCCGGCCGACGCTGGCCGAGGTGTGGCGGGCCGAGCCCCGCGACGCGCTCTTCCTCTACCTGCACGTGCCGTTCTGCGAGATGCGCTGCGGCTTCTGCAACCTGTTCACCCGCGCCCACGCCCCCGCCGACCAGGTCACCGCCTACCTGCGACAGCTGCGCCGACAGGCCGAACAGGTAGCCGACAGCCTCGGCGGCGACGCCGGGTACGCCCGCACCGCCCTCGGCGGCGGCACCCCCACCTACCTGACCGCCGACGAGCTGACCGAACTGTTCGACATCGCCACCACCACGATGGGCGCCCGGCTGCCCGGCGTACCGCTGTCGGTGGAGACCTCCCCGGCCACCGCGACCCCGGAGCGGCTGGCGGTCCTGGCCGCGCACGGCACCACCCGGGTCAGCATCGGGGTGCAGAGCTTCCTGGACGTCGAGGCCCGCGCCGCCGGTCGGCCGCAACGCCGCACCGAGGTGGAGGCGGCCCTGGCCGCCATCCGCGACGCGGCGATCCCGGTGCTCAACATCGACCTGATCTACGGCATCGACGGGCAGAGCGCCGAGACCTGGCGGCAGAGCCTCGACGCCGCGCTGGCCTGGCAGCCCGAGGAGCTGTACCTCTACCCGCTGTACGTGCGACCGCTGACCGGGCTGGGCCGACGGGCACCCAGCCGGGCCGACTGGGACGCCGACCGGCTGGCCCGCTACCAGCAGGCCGTGCAGGTCCTCGGCGCGGCCGGCTACCGGCAGGAGTCGATGCGCCAGTTCCGCCGGGCCGACGTGCCCACCCCCGCCGGACCGGACTACTGCTGCCAGGCCGACGGCATGGTCGGCCTCGGCTGCGGCGCCCGCTCCTACACCACCGACCTGCACTACTCGTTCGACTACGCGGTCAGCGTGTCGCAGGTGCGCGCGGTCCTCGACGACTACCTGTCCCGCCCCGCCGACGACTTCCGGTACGCCGAGATCGGCTACCGGCTCGACGCCGTCGAACAGCGCCGACGCTGGCTGCTCCAGTCACTGCTGCGCGTGCAGGGGGTGGACGCCGCCGCCTACCGGGCCCGCTTCGGCGCCACACCGGTCGACGACTTCCCACAGCTGGGCGAGCTGGCACGGCGGGGCTGGGCCAGCGCCGACGGGCTGCGGCTGACCCCGGCCGGGTTGGCCCGCTCCGACGCGATCGGCCCGTGGCTGACCTCCCACCAGGTCCGCCACGCGATGGACGGGTACGCCCTGCGGTGAGCCTGGCGATCCTCTACCGCGGCCCGCTGGCCAGCTGCAACTACGACTGCCCGTACTGCCCGTTCGCCAAGCGCCACGACCCGCCGGAGCTGCTGGCCGCCGACCGGACGGCGTTGGACCGGTTCACCGCCTGGGTCCGGCAGACCACCGACGTACCGCTGTCGGTGCTGTTCACCCCGTGGGGCGAGGGGCTTACCCGCCGCTGGTACCGGGAGGCGATGGTGGCCCTGTCGCACCTGCCGCACGTGCGGCGGGTGGTCATCCAGACCAACCTGGCCGCCCGGGTCGACTGGCTGGCCGACGCCGACGCCCGGCGGGCGGCCCTGTGGACCACCTACCATCCCGGCCAGGTGAGCCGGCAACGCTTCCTGGACCGCTGCGCCCGCCTGTCGGAGCTGGGCGTGCGCTACTCGGTGGGGGTGGTCGGCCTGCCCGAGCACCTCGCCGAGGCCCAGGCGCTGCGCGCCGCCCTGCCCGCCGAGGTGTACCTCTGGGTCAACGCCGCCGAGGGGCACCGCTACGACGCCGCCGAGGAGGCGCTCTGGACGGGGCTGGACCCGCTGTTCGGCTACAGCGTCCGCCCGCACCTCTCCCTGGACCGGCCCTGCCACGCCGGGGAGACGGCGATCTCGGTGGACGGCGACGGCACCGTCCGCCGCTGTCACTTCCTGCCCACCCCGATCGGCAACCTCTACGACGGGTCCTGGCGAGCGGCGCTGCGGCCCCGCCCGTGCCCCGCCGCGACCTGCGACTGCCACATCGGCTACGTCCACCTCAAACCGCTGGGCCTGCGCGACGTCTTCGCCGGCGGGGTGCTGGAACGCATCCCGGCCGTCTGGCCACACCCGGCACCCGACTCAGCCCGCCTTGCCGACCCCGGGCACGTCGTCGGCTGACCCGCGGCGGTGCGTCACCAACAGCGCCACCAGGACGACCCCGGCCAGCGCGGCGCAGGTGGCAAAGGTCGCCGGCACCGACGTGGCGCTCTGCACCGGCCCGAGCAGCAGCGGAGAGACGAACTGGCCGGTGAAGGTGGCGGTGGCCAGCAGCGCGGTGGCCTGGCCGCGTCGGTTCGGCGGCACGTGCTCGGCCACCAGCAGGGTCATCGCCGGCACCGCCACCCCCATCCCGATGCCGAAGACCGCCGGTGCCACCAGCAGCAGCGCCGGCACGTCGGTCACCGCGAGGGTGGCCAGCGCCACCGTCCAGGTCGCGAACGAGACGATCACCAGCCGGGGGTTGCCGAGCCAAGCCCGCAGGCGGGCGTAGCCGAGGCCGACCAGGCTCATCACCAGCGACATCGTCGCGGTGAACAGGGCCACCGTGAACGGTCTGGTGATGCCCACCTCGGCCAGCCGCAGCGGCAGGAAGACCAGCACGCCGTAGAGCAGGCCACTGGCCACGAACTGCAGACCGCAGAGGACCAGGACCTGCCGGGGGAAACTGAACAGCCGACCCAGCGCAGCCCCGGCCCCGCCCGGCGGACCCGCCGTGGTCGCCGGCAGCAGCCAGAGCACCGCCAACCCCAGCGGCACACCCAGCAGGTACACCGCGAACGGGGCGTGCCAGGAGATCGCCCCGAGCGCGCCACCGACCATCGGGAAGCAGATGCCGCCGAGACTGATCGCGGTCGACCGCCACCCCATCGCCCGGTCCCGGGCCGCCCCCTCGTAGAGGTTGAGCAGGCCCACCGTGGCGCCGGTGAAGACGACCGCCGCGCCGACGCCGAAGACCAACCGGCTGGCGATCAGCACCGGGTACGAGCTGACGACCAGCCCCACCGCGCCGGCCAGCCCGTAGAGCACCAGCCCGGCGGCGAGCGGGCCGCGTACCCCCCAGCGGTCCATCGCCCGACCCACCAGCGGCCCGGCCAGCGCCAACGACAACCCGTGGGCGGTGAGGATCAGGCCGGCGGCGGCCGAGGTCAGGCCCAGGTCGGCCCGGATCAGCTCGATCACCGGCACCAGGACCGCACCGGCCATCACGGTCAGGGTCGAGGCCAGCAAGAGCACGGCCAACACGGACCCGTCGGTACGCCGCCCGGGGTCGGCCTTCGCGGCGACCGGGCCGGTCATCGCCGATCCCCGTTCGGCGTGTCGGCGGCGTGGCGGTGAGCGACGGTCATCGGATCAGCATTCACCGCTTCCAATGTGGAGGTCAAGGTCGTTAATCCGACGTACCACCAGCGTTCCATCGGCGGTGACCCTGCCGGTCCGGATCGTCCGGCGCGGCGCGGCCGGAGCTCCGGCCGGCGGCTGCCGGCGGCAACGCGGTGCCGCCGGCAGCACGGTGACCGGCCGGACTCAGAGCCGGGCACCCACCTCCGCGCCGTTGCTCGGGCGCAGGAACGACGAGGTCGGGATGGACCCGTCCGCCGCCCGTGGGCCGGTGATCGTCGAAGGGTCGGTGCTGACGAAGGTCCAGCTGCCGCCGAGGTTCCAGGAGTTGCCGGCGCCGGTGGAGCTGCCCAGCGAGGCGTTGGTGCCGCCGTTGCCGACCGACAGGTTGCCGGTGAGTCTGGAGGTGGACCGGGAGACGTTGAAGCCGTCCTTGCCGTTGTCCCAGGCGGTGTTGCGTTCCCAGACCAGGGTGCCGGGGTTGCCGTTGTCGATGAAGCCGCTGGCCGAGTTGTCCCAGGCCATGCTGTTGCGGGTCAGGTGGTTGACGGCCGGGCGCGGGTCGGTGCCGCCACCGTTCTTGAAGCCGTTGCCGTCACCTGTGTAGTGGGGCAGGTTCCACCGGTTGTAGCCGTTTCCGTAGGCGACGCTGTTCTCGATCACGATCGGGCTCAGGAAGAGCCAGGCGTCGAAGCCGTCGTCGGCGTTGTTCCACAGCCGGGCCCCCCGGACCACGTTGCCGGCGCCGGAGCCCTCCTTGATGGCCAGACCGTCCGCGCTCTCGCCGTTCTTACGCGGGTCACGGTTGCCGTAGCTGTCCAGGTCGATGATCTGGTTTCCGGCCGAGGAACCCTGCAGGTGCAGACCGGACTCGTAGTTGTTCCGGGTGATCAGCCGCTCGTACCGGCCGTTGTTGGTGTCCATCCCGAAGATCCCGTACGGGCCGTTGATGATCTCCAGACCGACGAACCGCCACCAGTCGCCCTCGACGTGCAGGGCGCCCCGGTCCGGACGCGGGATGCTCGAGTCCACGGCGCCCGGGGTGTACGGCATGTTTTCCCCGTCGATGATCACGCGCTCGTCCTGGTAGTTGATGAGGGTGATCGGCTGGGTGGAGCTGCCGTCCTTGAGGATCTTGATGGTGACGTTCGGCGCGTACGTGCCGCCGCGTACCGCGATGGTGCCGCCCGGCTGGACCAGGTCGTGGGCGCGCTGGATGGTCCGCAGCGGCCGGGTCAGGGTCCCCGGGTTGGCGTCGTCACCGGTGGTGGCCACGACCAGGGTGCCGGTCGTCGGTGGCGCAGTGGTCACCGGCGGGGTGGTCGGTGGCACCGTCGTCGGCGGCGGGGTGGTCGGCGCGGTGCCGCCGGTGTCGACCCGTACGTCGTCGAAGGAGGCCGACGCGTACGCGGTCTGCAGACCGATCCGGCCGGCGCTCGACAGCGAGTTGGTCGCCTGCCCGACCGGGGCGCCGTCGACGGTGCCCCGGATGGTGCTGCCGTCGACGGTGATGGCGAGGGTGTACCAGGTGCCGGTGGCGACCGTCCGCGAGGCGCTGCCGAGCACCGTCACCGAACTGCCACTGACGGCCTGCAGTTGCACCTGGTTGCCGGCCAGCAGCGCCAGCCGGTAGTACCGCGTCGAGCCGGAGGCGCGGGCGAGCAGGCCGGCGTGGCCGCCCGCGCCCAGGCTGAGCGGCTTGACCCGGGCCTGCACGGTGTAGCTGGTCCAGCTCGTGCTGCCGGCGAAGATCCGGGCGTTCTCACTGCCGGAGTTGCTCTGGCGGACGACCGGGGATCCGTCGGAGACGACGGCCCAGGTCCCGCCCGACTTGGACCAGTCACTGATGTCGCCGTCGGCGAAGTCGTCGCTGAAGACGGTGGCGGCGGAGGCGGTGGTGGCCAGGCCGACCACAAGGGCGGCCGCGGATGCGAGCACCGCGGTCAGCACGAGAGCCAGCCGACGCTGGCGGGACGGGCGCATGACGGCTTACCTCCGGGGATGGAGTGGGTGATGGCCGGTGGTGGCGACACAGCCTGAGAAAGCGCTTTCCCCAGACGTTACGAGGAAATATTCACACGTGTCAACCACTTGTCGATCCGGCCCGGCGCGGCGAGAACGTCGGTCGACCCGGCCAGCGCCCACTCCCCACGAGGAGGGGCACACCCCGTAAAGCGTCCTAGGAGGATGGACTGATCGGGGGATCCGCTGCGGATGTCGTACCCGTCCTCCATGATCTTGTGGTCACGGCGGCCCCGGTTGCACCGGGTGACCGCCGCCGCATTGTCGACGCCGCCAGCACGGCGGGCGGGGAGGTTGGGAAGTGACCGACGCGGAACAGGACGGGTGGGCACGGCGCAGCGTGCTGACGGTGGTGCCACCGGCGCGGGCCCGCCAACTGGCCAAGGTGCCCTTCGTCGAGCTGGCTGACGGACGGTTGCAGGGAGTGGTCTCCAGCGGCTCGGACATCGAACGGGTCTACGTCTCGTCGATCGCGGCGGGCACGCACACCTACCACTGCAGCACCAACAACAACCGGCCCTGCGGCGGTCTGCGGGGGGCGCCCTGCAAGCACCTGCACCTGCTGGCCACCGAGGCGCTGGTCCAGTACGGGGTCGACCGCGTGGCCCGTTACCTGCGGGCCGAGGTGACCGACGAGGTGACCACCGGCGCGGAACTGCTGGCCCGGCTGGACACCCGGCACGAGCCCACCCCGGCCGCGGCGGTCTTCAGCAGCTTCCTGCGCCACCTGGCGTACCTGGAACTACCGGAGGTCGGCACGCCCGTGCCCGAGCTGTGCTGGTTCCCGTCCACCGTGGCCGGCCGCTGATGCGGGGCACCCAGATCGCCACGGTGCGCGACGAGCCACCGGCCGGACTGACCGAGGCCCTCGAGGTCGCCGCCGGCTTCGACGACACGCTGCTGCGCGGCTTCGCCCGGGTCGGCCCGGCCGACGCCGAGGCGCTGCAGGCCCTGGCCGCCGCACTGGCCGGCAGCCCACTCGCGGCCCGGGTGGCCGAGGCGGCCGGCACGGTGTCCGCCGGCCCGGTCACCGAGGCCGACCTCGCCGCACTGGCCGGAGCCCGCTCGGCGCTGCTCGGCGCCGCCCACGACGCCCTGCTCACCCAGCTCGACACCGCGCTCGGCCGGACCCGGGACGGTGCGGGCGATGGCGATGGCGATGGCCCGGCCGGTGACGGTGCCGGCCCGGTGCCGCCGGCCGCCGCGGTCGCCCGGTCCTGGTTGCAGGAGGTGGCGGTGGTCGGCTGGCGCGGCGTCGACCACGAGTTGCTCTCCGCCGCCGCCACCCCGGTCGAGGCGGCGCTCACCGAGCCCGGCCTGCGTCGGCTCGGGGTACTGCTCGACGGTCTCGCCGCCGAACTGCGGGTCAGCCTGCCGGTCGCGACGCTGCCGCAGGCGCCGACCCGCCGCTGGGCCGACCTGTGGGCCCGCGCCACCCTGCTCTCCTGGGGCGCCGCCGACGCGTCGCGACCGCAGACCCGGGTCTCCGGCCGGCTCCTCCCGCTCGGCGTGGACCTGCACCAGCACGACACGGCCGTGCAGGTCCAACTGCACGCGGTCCTCGAACCGACCGGTGGCCAGCCGCCCCGGCTGGTGCGGACCACGGTCGGCGCGGCGAAGGTGGACACCATCGTCGGACCGGCGCTGTGGCGGTTGCTGCGGGCCTGCCCGACCCTGCTCACCGCGGTGGCCGAGCGTCGCGCGCTCACCGTCACCGACCTGCCCCTCAGCGGCGGCGACCTGCACTGGGACGACGCGCGCGCCCAGCTCGGCGAGCCCGCCGACCCGTTCGCCACCGCCCGGGTCCTGCTCGCCACCGCCACCGCGTCCGCGCCGCCACCGCTGGACCGGCACCCCGCCGGCATCGCCGAGCCCGTCCTCCTGGAGGCATACGCCACGCGTACCGACGGTGCGACGCTCGTCTTCGACGTCGACGGCGAGTCGCTGCCGGTGGCCGTCGACCGGCTCAGCGCCGCCGGCCCGCTCACCGCCGACCTGGTCGCCGCCTCGTCGGCCTGCCTGGGGCTGCTGCGCTGGGACGACGGCCGGTGGTGGGTGCAGCCGTTGGCGGTGCGGGCCACCGTCCGGAAGAAGCCGGTCGAGGCGCACAACGGCGACTGGGCCGGCGGCGTCACCGATCCGAAGATCGCGAAGACCCAGGCCAGGGCGGGCGACGCCGTGGCCGTGTTGCGCGAACGCGCGGGACGGTTGCTGCGCCGATGACCGAGTCGGAGCAGGTCGCCCAGGCGGCGACGAAGAACGTACCGGCCGGCGACCTCGCCGACGCCAACCGCCGTCAGGTGCTCTACTGGCGGCTGCTGTCCCGGCTGTTCGACGCCAACGAGCAGCCCGCGCTGGAGACGGCGAGCATGGACGTGGTGGCCGATCTCGGGCTGCCGGCCGCGCTGCTGGACCCGGGCGTCTCGGTGGACTCCGTGGTGCAACGCTTCCCGGCGCTCGCCGACGAGCTGCGCGGCCTGCTGCGCCCCACCGGGGACGACTCCCCCACCGACGGCGCCACGGAGCCCACCGACGACACTGCGGACCCCACCGACGACACCGGGGACTCCACCGACGCCGGGGACCTGACCGGGGCCGCGACCGACGGGCCGTACCGGCCCGGTGCGGACGAGGTACGGCGGGCCGCGCTGGTGTCGAAGCTGCTGCTCAACGTCTTCGGCACCGGAGCCGGGCCGGTCAGCGCCGGTCAGCTCGCCGGATGGCAGGCCGACGCCGGCTGGTTCGAGCAGGCCCTCGGCGCCGAGGTCGGCGAGCTGCGCCGGCAACGTACCGGGCTCGGCGGCACCCTCGCCGGGCTGGAGGGCGACCTGGTCCGTCGGATGCACCTGCGGGAGGTGCTGGCCGACCCGAAACTGGCCCGCCAGCTCACCCCGAGCATGTCGCTGATCGAGCAGCTGCTGCGGGACAAGGCCAACCTCTCCGGGGTGGCGCTGGCCAACGCCAAGTCGCTGATCCGGCGGTTCGTCGACGAGGTCGCCGAGGTGCTGCGTACCCAGGTGGAGCGGACCACGGTCGGCACCATCGACCGGTCGGTGCCGCCGAAGCGGGTGTTCCGCAACCTCGACCTGGACCGCACCATCTGGCAGAACCTGACCAACTGGAGTCCGGCCGACGAGCGGCTCTACGTCGACCGGCTCTACTACCGGCAGACCGCCCGCCGGACCACCCCGTCGCGGCTGATCGTGGTGGTCGACCAGTCCGGTTCGATGGTCGACTCGATGGTCAACTGCACCATCCTGGCGTCCATCTTCGCCGGGCTGCCCAAGGTGGACGTGCACCTGATCGCCTTCGACACCCGGGCGCTGGACCTGACCCCGTGGGTGCACGACCCGTTCGAGGTGCTGCTGCGTACCAAGCTGGGCGGTGGCAACGACGGGCCGGTGGCGATGGCGATGGCCCAGCCGAAGATCGCCGACCCCCGGAACACGGTGATGGTCTGGATCTCCGACTTCTACGAGTTCGGCCGGTCCCAGGCGCTGTTCGACGGCATCGAGGCGGTACACCGCTCCGGGGTGCGGTTCATCCCGGTCGGCTCGGTCAGCAGCTCCGGTCAGCAGAGCGTCGACCCGTGGTTCCGGCAGCGTCTGAAGGACCTGGGCACCCCGGTCATCTCCGGTCACATCCGCAAACTCGTCTTCGAGCTCAAGAGCTTCCTCACCTAGGAGTCCATCCCCATGTCCGACATGTTGCGCGCCCCCGCCGAGACCAAGTACGCCGAGGAGCTGGACTACCTGGAGTCGGTCGACACCGGTCCGAAGCCGTTCTCCTGGCGGCTGAGCCCCCGCATGGTCCGACTTTTCGTCCTCGGCTCCGAACGGGCCGACGGCCTGGACCGGGAGATCGGCCAGAAGTGGTTCGGCGACCGCGGTCTCGTCGAGCGAAGCATCGTCACCCTCGCCTCCGACCGGGGTCTGCTGCTGATCGGCGATCCGGGCACCGGCAAGAGCTGGCTGGCCGAGCTGCTGTCCGCGGCGATCTGCCGCAACTCCACCCTGGTCGTGCAGGGCACCGCCGGCACCACCGAGGACCACATCAAGTACTCCTGGAACGTGTCCATGGTCATCGCCAAGGGACAGTCCCGCGCCTCGATGATCCCCTCCCCGATCATGACCGCGATGGAGCAGGGGGTGATCGGCCGGTTCGAGGAGCTGACCCGCTCCACCAGTGACGTGCAGGACGCGCTGATCTCGATCCTGAGCGAGAAGTACGTCTCCATTCCGGAGCTCAACGACGACAACATCGTCTTCGCCCAGCCCGGCTTCGCCGTCATCGCCACCGCGAACAGCCGGGACCGGGGCGTCAACGACCTCTCCTCGGCGTTGAAACGACGGTTCAACTTCGTCCGGATCCCGATGGTGGCCAACAAGCGCAGCGAGGCGGAGATCGTCCGGTTCCGTACCGAGGAGCTGCTCCGCCGGCACCGCATCGAGCTGGACGTGCCGCCCACCCTGCTGGACATCCTGTTGCAGAGCTTCGCCGACCTGCGGGCCGCCGCCGCGGCGGCCACCAGTGACGACGAGAAGCTGGAGTCGGCGCTCTCCACCGCCGAGCAGATCGGGGTGCTGGAGGACGCCATCCTGCACAGCCAGTTCTTCGGCGACCGGACGCTGCGGGCCCAGACCCTTGCCTCGTCGCTGCTGGGGTCGCTGGCCCGGCGCAGCCCGGAGGACCTGGCGATCCTCAACAAGTACCTGCACGGCGTGGTGGAGCCGCGCGCCAAGCAGGACGGCGGCGACTGGCCGGAGTTCCTCGACGGTGGCCGTCAGGCGATCAAGGCCATGTCGTGAGCGGCCCGCTTCCCCACGGCGTACTCGAAGCCGGGCCGGTGCCGGCGGCCCCCCTCGGCGACGCCGGGTCCGGGCCGTTCGGTGCGCTGCGCGATCAGCTCACCGAGGCGGCGGCGGCCTTCGCCGGCTCCCCCGACGCGCTGGCCGGCATCCTCGCCGGCATCGTCGACGACGTCGACCGGGCGTTGGGCGAGCGGTTGGAGATCTTCCCGGTCTGCCACCACTCGCCGGCCTCCGGGCTGGCGATGCTGCGCCGGCTGCGGGTCAAGCAGCCCAAGGTGATCTACCTGGAGCTCTGTGAGGATCTCCAGCCGCTCCTCGGTGAGCTGCGCAACTGCCGGCTGCCGGTGGCGGTGCAGGCGTTCGCCTCCGAACTGGACGGCTTCCCCACCGACTGGGCGCCGTTGAGCGTCATCGCCCCGATCACCGAGGCCTCCGCCGAGTACCAGGCGATCGCGTACGCGTTGCAGACCCCCGGGGTCGAACTGGTGCTGGTGGACCGTTCCACCGACCACGTCTTCCAGTGGTCCCCCCGGCACCGCGCGCAGCAGGCCGCCGACGACGACGGTGCACCGCAGGTCGCCGAGGACGACGGAGCACCGCCGGCCGCCGCCGCGGAGACCGGCGAGGCGACCACCGTCGGGGCCGCCGAGGAGGCGGAGCTGCACGGCGACGCGGTCGGGGTGGAGATCGGCGACCTGCGTCCCCGCTTCGCCGAGTTGGAGGCGCACCTGCTGCACCACGGCAAGGTGCGGCACTGGTCGGAGTGGTGGGACCAGTACGTCGAACGTCCGCTTGTCGACGCCGACCACGACACGTACCGGCAGGTCATGGTGTTGATCGGCAGTCTGTTCCGGCGGCTGCGCCCGAGCGACGCCAATCGCACCGGCACCGACGAGGACCGCGAGCGCTACATGTGGACCCGGATCCGCCAGCACCTGGCCGCCTCCGGCGCGGACCCGGCCGACTGCCTGTACGTCTGCGGCGCGTTCCACGCCGCCAGCCGGGTCGAGCAGTTCGGGTTGGACTCCACCGCGCCGGCCTTCGAGATCACCGAACGCAGCGGCACCGCCTGGCGGTACGGGCTCATCCCGTCCAGCCACTCGGCCATCGAGGCGCAGTTCGGCCTGGCTCCGGGCTCGGTGTCGATCGCGGCGGCCACCTGGGCCAAGGCGGTCAGCCGGGCCGGGGTCACGCCGTACCGGCTGTCCGGTCGCACCGAACGGTCCCGCGCCGGCGGCGGGCGGCGGGGTGCCCGCGCGGCGGCGCCCCCCGCCGGCGCCACCCCGGACGAGGTCACCGACCGGCTCAGTGGTTTCCTCGCCGCGCCCGCCGAGCCGGACGGGCTCGACGCCGCGGAGCTGCGCGGCTGGTGCGTGGACATCGTCCGGCTGGCCCGTCGCAACGGGTACCTGGCCAGCACCGCCGACGCGATCGCGGTCTTCGAGCACTCGATCCTGCTCGCCGGCCTGCGTAACCGGGCCCGGCCCACCGTGTACGACTTCACCGACGCGGCGGTGACCTGCATCGAGAAGGACGTGGTGCCGGGGCGGCGGGACGTCCGCCGGCTCTGCGAGATCCTGCTCGGCGGGGACCGGATCGGGCAGGTCGGCTACGACTCGCTGCCCCCGTTGGCCCGCGACGTGCTGGACCGGCTCCGACCGCTCGGGTTGGACCTGGAGAAACGCACCATCAGCCGGGCCCTGCTGGACCTGCGGGCCGATCCCGGGCTGGGTGCCTGCTCCGACCTGTTGTGGATGCTGCGCTACCTGCTGCCGCCGACCACGGTCCGCCCGATCATGGGCGAGCGGCGGCTCGGTCACCGGTCGATCCAGGAGAGCTGGGACCTGGCCCTCGGCCGCGACCAGCGGGCCCTGATCGAGCTGGGGTACGAGGGGGTCACCGTCGAGCAGGTGTTGGAGCTGCGCCTGCGCCGGGCGGTGCGCCACCCGTCGGCGACCGCCGCGACCGCGCTGGCCGCCGTCGAGGACGCGATCTGCCTGCTCGACAGCCCACGGCTGGTCGACGAGTTGGGCACCCGGGCGGTCGAGCTGCTGGCCGCCGAACGCAGCGTCGACGACGCTCCCGACGTGCTGCGCCGGATCCGGCGGCTACTGGCCCACTACCAGGCCACCGCGGCGCACCTGCCGGCCTGGTGCGAGGCGTTCGTGACCACCGGGTACGCGCACTACTGCACCCTGCTGCCGACCACCGTGATCGACGAGGAGACCGGCACCCGACAGGTCGGGGCGATGCTGGGCTTCCTGTTCAGCATGGAGAGCGTGGCCATCTCGCTGGGCTGCGACCGGTCCCAACTGGAGATCGCCGTCGACCAGTCGAAGCCCGAGGAGCCGGCGAAGGTGGCCCTGCTCTGGGCGGCCCGGCACCAGCTCGGCATCCTGCCCCTGGCCGAGTTGCGGCAGCGGTGTGCCGCGTTGCTGGACAACCCGCTGGTGGTGCCGGCCTTCCCCCGGTACCTTGCCGGTTTCGTACACGCCCTGGAACCGGTGCCGGGCCTGGCCCCGTTCGTGGTGGAGACCCTCTCCACCGCGTTCGCCCGACTGCCCGACCCGGTGCTGCTGCCCTGGCTGCCCACGCTGATCACCACCCTGCGGGAACAGGGGCCGGAGCTGGTGCCGCTGCTGGTCCGGGAGGCCGGGCGCACCTTCCCGCCGACCGTGGCGGAGCTGGACGTCTGGGTGCCGCCGTGGCACGGTCCCGCGCCCGGTGCGGTGGCCGGTGGTTCCCCGGCCGGGCCCTCGCCGCGGGTGTCCGCCCTGCTGACCGGCCATCCGGCGGCGACCGACGCGGTGGCCGCGTTGCTGGGCTGTGCCGGCGACTGGCAGCCGGTGCCGTCGTCGGTCGGCACCGCCGGGGGTACGGCGTCCGCGGCCGGCGGCGCGGCGCTGGTGGCGGCGCATCCGGCCACCGGCACGGCCGTCGCCACGTTGCTGGCCACCACCCCGGGCCGCTGACGGGCTCCCGCCGGCCCGCGGTGCCGACATGCCGGCCGTCCGCACGAAGCGCCGGCCGGCGGTACCGAACTGCCGGCCGGCATGCCGAAGCGCCGGCCGGCAGTGCCGGAAGGCCGGCCGGCAGTGCCGGAAGGCCGGCCGGCAGTGCCGGAAGGCCGGCCGGCAGTGCCGGAGGGCCGGCGGGAGCCCGGGATGCCGGACGACCGTTCAGTCCGGGGTGAGCCGGACCCGACGCAGCAACTGGGCGTTGAGGGCGACCACGATTGTCGACGCCGACATCAGGATCGCCCCGACGGCCGGGCTGAGGGTGAACCCCGCCCAGGCCAACGCGCCGGCGGCCAGCGGCAGGGCGACCACGTTGTAGCCGGCCGCCCAGGCCAGGTTCTGCCGCATCTTGCGGTACGAGGCCCGGGACAGCCGGATCACCGCGCCGACGCCCCGTGGGTCGGAGGAGGCCAGGACCACCCCGGCGGACTCGATGGCCACGTCGGTGCCGGCGCCGATGGCCAGCCCGACGTCGGCCCGGGCCAGGGCGGGGGCGTCGTTGACCCCGTCGCCGACCATCGCCACCCGCAACCCCCGGGCCTGGAGGTCGGCGACCACCCGGTCCTTGTCGGCCGGCAGCACCTCGGCGAAGACCTCGTCGACACCGCTGCGGAAGCCCAGCTCGGCGGCGACGGACTCGGCGACCGGGCGGGCGTCCCCGGTGATCATGGACTCGTCCAGCTCGGCGGCGCCGTCGATGATCCGGCCGTCGGCCGGCACCCGGGCACCGGCGCGGACCAGCACCGTGTCGCCGACGGTCAGTGCGCTCAGCGGCACCCGGTGCGCCGCGCCGTCCGGGTCGATCCGTTCGGCGTCGTCGGGCAGCAGCGCCGCCAGGGCGGTCAGCGCGCCCCGGGCCTGGCCGATGGCCTTCGTCTCCTGCCAGTGCCCGAGCAGCATGATGGTCACCAGGGCGGCCAGTTCCCACCAGAAGTCCAGGTCGAACGCGCCGAGGGCGGTGGCCAGGGAGGCGAGGTAGGCGACCACGATCGCCATCGAGACCAGCAGCATCATGCCGGGGGTACGGTCCCGGATCTCCCGTACCCCACCGACCAGGAACGGCCAGCCGCCGTAGCCGAAGACCACCGTGCCGAGCACCGGGCCGACCCAGTCGGCGCCGGCGACGGCCGGCCGGTACCCGAACCAGTCCGTCACCAGGTGGCTGGTGGCCACGATCGGCAGGGTCAACGCCAGGCTCAGCCAGAACCTGCGGCGGAACTGCCGCAGGTCGTGCCCGGCGTGGGAGTCGTGCCCGCCGTGGGCCGGATGGTCGTGAGCCATGGCCGTCACCTCCGCACCCACCATGGCCCCCGCCGGGTCGCCGGGGCGAGCCGTCGGCACGGAACCGCCCGACCGGGATACTCCGGGTCGGGCGGTTCCAGGGTCGTTACGTGCGGAGCGGACGGCCGGGACGGGTTGCGGGTCAGTCCCGCACGGCGGGGATCCGCAGGCCGGTGGCGGTGACGTTGCCGGCCACGTCGAACGCCCGGTACCGCAGGACGTGCCGGTCGTCGTCGACGCGCAACGGCGCCCGGTACGGCTGCCACTGGCCCTCGTCGACCCGGTACTCGACGCGGGCCAGGCCGGAGTCGGCGTCGGCCGCGTCGATCACCACCCGCCGGTCGAGCAGGGTCGCCGTCACCGTCGGCGCGGTCCGGTCCACCGTCACCGACAGCGACCAGGGGTTGCTCCAGAGCAGGTTCTGCGACTGGGCCCGGTACCGGATCTCGTACCTGCCGGCGGGCAGCTCGACCGGATCGGAGTACGGCACCCAGCCACCTCCGTCGATCTGGTACTCGGCGCTGCGGATGAGGGCTCCGTGTTCCAGGGTGAGTCGGGCGTTGCCGCCGTGCCAGCCGTCGTCACCCGGATCGGAGATCCGCGCCCGGGGCTGGCCGCCCCGGTAGCGCAGCGGCTCGACGCTGCCCAGCGTCGGCACCACGGTACGGATCGAGCCGTCCGCCTCGTGGTAGAGCCGGTCGATGGTGGTCTCCCGGTGGGTGCCGTCCCCACCCGGGATGGCGAACCGGTGGTACGCGACGTACCAGTCGTCGGTCCCCGGCACCTGCACGATCGAGTGGTGTCCGGTACCGAGGATGCCCTGACCCGGGTCCTTGGTGAGGATCTCGCCCCGGCTGGTGAACGGCCCCAGCGGGCTGGTCCCGACACCGTAGCCGACCCGGTAGTTCTCGCTGCGGGTGTCGTCGATCGACCAGGACAGGTAGTACGTGCCGGCCCGCTTGTGCAGGAACAGGCCCTCGCGGAAGTCCCGCAGGCCGGACAGCCGGACCCGGCTGCCGACGTCGTACGAGATCATGTCGTCGTTGAGCGGAACCACGTACGGGGTGCCGTTGCCCCAGTACAGGTAGCTCTGGCCGTCGTCGTCGGTGAACACCGCCGGGTCGATCTGCTGCGCGCCCTGGTAGTCGTCCTTGCTGACCAGCGGCTTGCCGAGCGGGTCGACGAACGGCCCGAGCGGCGAGTCGGCGACGGCGACGCCGATGTTCTGCTGGGCCGAGAAGTAGAAGTAGTACCTGCCGTTCTTCTCGACCGCGGCCGGGGCCCAGGCGTTCGTGTCGGCCCAGGTGATGTCCGGGCCCAGGTCCAGGATGGTGTCGTGGGCGGTCCAGTCGACCAGGTCCTTGCTGGACCAGACCGTGAACGTCGAGGCGCTCCAGCCCGGGAGGCCGTCGGTGGTGGCGTAGATGTAGTACGTGTCGCCGAACCGGACGATGTTCGGGTCGGCGTGGTAGCCGGGCAGCACCGGCGAGCGCATCGGCACGGTCCGCACCACCCAGGTCCGCCGCTCGCCGGCCGCGCTGGTGACGGTGACCCGTACCCGCGTGGTGTAGTCGGCGTCGGCGGCGACCCGCACGGTCGAGGTCGGGGCGACCACGTACGTCGGGGCGAGGGTGGCCAGGTCGGTGCCGGGCCGGACCGGCAGGGTGACGGTGCCGGCCGCCGCGTCGATCATCGCCGGCACCTTGAGGGCGTCGGAGCGCACCGCGACGACGCTGGTGCCGTTGGCGCCGAGCCCGGCGACCTCGGCCTCGTCCAGCGCCCGGTTCCACAGCGAGAAGTCACGCACCTGACCCTTGAGGTACCGGTCGGCGCCGTACTGGGACCGGCCCAGGTAGTTGGCGGTGGTCCGGCCGCCACCGATGTCACCGGGCCGGTGTGCCACCCCGGTCCGTTCGGCGACCCGCACCCCGTCGAGGTAGAGCCGGGCGACGCCGGCCGAGTCGAGGGTGTACGTCACCGTCTTCCAGGTGCCGCGCGGCAGCGCGCGGCCGCTGGTGACGGTCTCCTCGGTGGTCCAGTTCCCCAGGGCCAGGGAGGTGCGGTAGTTGTCGCCGGTGGTGAAGAGGTAGCCGTTGCCGACGCCGCCGGAGGTGTTGCCCAACCCCCAGACGAAGTACGGCGTGGCCTGGTCGGCGGCGATGTTCACGTCCATCGACACGGTGATCTCGTCGAGGCCGGCCATGATGTCGTCGGGCAGGTCGACGTGGCCGTCGGTGCCGCCGAGGCGCAGCGCGTCGTCGCGCCAGGCGGCGTCGCCGGCGAGGCTGGCGTGGTAGCCGTTGCCGGAGGCGTCGGTGACCGTGGTGCCGTCGCCCTGGGTGAGCGGGTAGTGCGCGACGAGTCCCTCGGCGGTGGCGCGCACCGGCGGCGGCGCGTCGTGCAACGCGTCGAGTTCCTTCCTGGTCACCGGGATGACGGTGCCGTGGCGCGGGCTGGCCGGCAGGTCGTAGGCGGCCGGCACCGTCCAGTCCGGGTTCTCCAGGTCGTCGGTGCCCAGCGGGATGTAACCCCGGCCGCCGTACTCGTCGACGAAGAGGTAGTACCTCGACCCGGAGGTGTCACCGGGGTTGGCCCGGAACACCGTCGGCCCCTCGACGGCCCGGGTGCCGGCGTCCCGACCGATGCATCCGGCCTGGAAGGTCCAGGCGGGCCGGCCCGGCCGGTCGACGGCGGTCAGCGAGGTCGACTTCTCCTGGATGATGTCGGAGCAGCCGGTGCCGCCGCCGCCCTCGTCCTTGGTGAACCGGTAGTAGGTCGACCCCTGCCGGATCACCGTGGAGTCGATCCGGGACTCGCCCCGGTCCTGCCACACGGTGGCCGGGCTGAAGGTGACGAAGTCACGGGTGGTGGCGGCCAGCATCCGGTTGTACGTGTTGCCGGTGTGCCCCGGGTCGTTCTCGGCGTACAGCTTCGAGGCCCAGAAGACCAGGTACTCGCCGCGCTCGTCGTCCCAGTACGCCTCGGGAGCCCAGGTGTTGCCGGCGGTCGGCGGGGAGACCTCGACGTGCCGCTGCTCCGACCAGGTGACCAGGTCGGTGGACTCCCAGACCTCCAGGTAGCGGCTGCCCTGCCGCTGGGCGGCGTCCCAGTCGCCGTTGCGGCCGATCGACAGGTCGGTGGCGATGAGGAAGAACCGGTCCCCCTCCGGGCTGCGGATCAGGAACGGGTCCCGCAGGCCCCGGGTGCCGAGGGTCGACTCCAGCTTCGGCCGTCCGCCGTTCAGCTCGGTCCACCGCAGGGCGTCGTTGCCCTGGCTGGCGGCGAAGTAGATCTTCTCGCCCTCGATCGAGTTGCCGGTGAAGTAGCTGAACGCGTAGCCGACGTAGGGTGCCGGCTCGGGCAGCTCCCGGACGGTCAACTCGAAGGCGCGTTCGGTGCGCGCGGTGCCGACGGTGACCGTGGCGGTCACCGTGACCCGCGCGTCGCCGGCACCGTGGGCCGGACGCGTCACCACCCCGTCCGGGGCGACGGTGCCGGGCCGGGTCGACCGCCAGGCGACGGTGGCGCCGCCCAGCCCGACGGTGGGCAGGGTGAGGTTGCTCCGCACGTCGTCGGGGTGCACCAGGCGCAGGGCGGCGGCCGCCGCCTCGGCCCGGGTGGTGTCGGTGAGCGCGATCGCGGTCACCTCGGCGGCGGTCAGGGCCCGGTCGTAGATCCGGAAGTTCGCCACCCGGCCCTTCAGGAAGCGGTCGCTGGCGTAGGTGGACCGGCCCAGGTTGTTCTGGGTGGTCCGGCCGCCACCGACGGCGCGGGGCAGGATGTCGACGCCGGTGTTGCGGGCGACCTGGACCCCGTCCTCGTAGAGGGTGCCGGTGGTCCCGGTCTGGGTGTACGTGACGGACTTCCACACTCCCCGGGCCAGGTTGGCGCCCTTGCCGGTGACCCGCTCACCGGACCAGTTGCCGGTGGTGATCCCGGTGCGCAGCGCGTCGCCGCTGGTGAACAGGTAGCCGGTGCCGGCCTGCGAGGTCGCCGGGTTGCCCAGGCCCCAGATGAAGTACGGGGTCTGCTGGTCGGGGGCGACCAGGACGTCGACCGAGACGGTGATCGACGAGAGCCCGGCCAGGACGTCGTCGGGCAGTCTGACGTGGTCGTCGATGCCGTCGAGGGCCAACCCGGCGGGGCCGGTCCAGGTCCCGCCGCCGGTGAGGGTGCCGTGTCGGCCGTTGCCGGAGGAGTCGGTGACGCTGGTGCCGCTGGACTGGGTCAGGTCGTAGCGCAGCACCAGGCCGTCGGTGACGTCGGTGCGGGCGTCGGTGGCGGTGGGGGCGGCGACCGACGCCGTGGCCGGGGTCAGTCCGACCAGGAGGGTCAGCAGCAGACCGGCGGCCAGCGGCCGGCCAGGACGCCGGGTCGCGGGGTCGACTGTGGATGGTGGTGGTGTTCGGCGGACGGCAGGAGGCACGGTGGATTCCCTCGACAGTGGGGGATGGGGGATGTGAGCGTTAACAGGATCGAATTGTTGACGTCACAAACACCTGCCGTCAAGACCCACGCAGGTCAGCGGCTGTGGCCGGTGCTGTCCCGGACCATCAGCACCGGTGCGACCTGGGGCCGTACCGGTCGGCCGCCGGACCCACCCGCGTCGAGCAGCTCCAACAGGGCGGCCACGCACCGGTGACCCACCTCGTCGAAGTCCTGCCGGACGGTGGTCAACGGCGGTGAGAGGTACTCGGCCTCCGGGATGTCGTCGAAGCCCACCACGCTGACGTCCTCGGGCACCCGGCAACCCCGCTGGTGCAGGGCGCGCAGCAGGCCGAGCGCCTGGTGGTCGTTGGCGCAGAAGACGGCGGTAACGTCCGGCCGGTCGAGCAACCGCTGGCCCAGCTCGTACCCGGCCCGGGGGCTCCAGTCACCGGGCACCACCGTCGGCACCCGCCGGCCGGCCTCCTCCAGCGCCAGCCGCCACCCGTCGACCCGGTCCCGGGCCTCCAACCAGTCCCGGGGGCCGGCGATGTGCCAGACCGTCTCGTGTCCCAACTCCAGCAGGTGTTCCACCGCCAACCGGGCCCCGGTGACCTGGTCGACCGAGATACTGGGCAGCTCACCGGCGGCGCCGCCGGCCTCCACCACCACCGCCGGTACGCCGGTGGGCAGCCCGGGTACGGCGATCGCCGCCGTCATCATCGGGGCGATGATGACCATCCCGGCCACCGACTGCTCGGTCAACGCGTCGACGGCCGAGGTCATCCCGACCCGGTCCAGCTGCTCCAGGGTGACGATGTTGATGCCGTACCCGGCCGCGCGGGCGGCCCGCTCGACGCCGAGCAGGGTGGCCGCCGGCCCGTACAGGATGGTGTCGAAGCTGATCACGCCGATCACCCGGGACCGCCGGCCGGCCAGTCCCCGGGCCAACGCGTTGGGCCGGTAGTTGAGCTGGTGCACGGCCCGCAGCACCCGTTCCCGGGTCTCCGGTCGGACACTGGGGTGGTTGTTGAGCACCCGGGACACGGTCTGGTGGGAGACCCCGGCCAGGCGCGCGACGTCGTTCATCACCGCGGCCCGTACCACCGGCTGCTGCCCCATCTGCCCACCCCTTCCCGTGCCCGGGTGCCGCCGCGTCAGAAGCCCCGGGCCAACCGGTGGTAGGCCTGGTTCCAGCGCAGTTCCTGGGCGAACCGGCGGGGGCGCGTGTCGGCGTCGATGACCACCAGTTCGGTGGCGACCATCTCGGCCAGGTCGTGCAGCTCCTCCACCCCGACGGCCTGGGAGAGCACGGTGTGGTGCGGCGCGCCGGCGATCAGCCAGGACTCCGCCGAGGTCGCCAGGCTCGGTCGGGGCCGCCACACCGCGCGGGCCACCGGCAGCTTCGGCAGCGGCTGCGGCGGGTCGACCACGTCGATCTCGTTGGCGACCAGCCGGAACCGCTCCCCCATGTCGGCCAGGCCGAGCACCACGGCGGGACCGGGACGGGCGTCGAAGACCAGCCGGACCGGGTCCTCCCGGCCGCCGATGCCCAGCGGGTGGATCTCGGCGGTCGGGGTGTCGACCGCGATGCTCGGGCAGACCTCCAGCATGTGCGCGCCGAGGATCACCTCCTGGCCGGGGGTCAGGTCGTAGGTGTAGTCCTCCATGAAGGAGGTGCCGCCCTCGGTGCCGACCGACATCGCCTTGAGGGTGCGCACCAGCACCGAGGTCTTCCAGTCGCCCTCGCCGCCGAAGCCGTACCCGTCGGCCATCAGGCGCTGCACCGCGATGCCCGGCAGTTGCCGCAGCCCACCCAGGTCCTCGAAGTTGGTGGTGAAGGCGCGGAACCCGCCGTCGTCGAGGAAGTCGCGCAGTCCCGCCTCGATCCGGGCCGCGTAGCGCAGCGAGTCGTGCCGGTCCCCGCCGTTGCGCAGCTCGGCGGCGAGCCGGTAGCTGTCGTCGTACTCCTTGACCAGCTCGTCGACGCGGGCCGCCGGCACCGCGTCGACGACGGCCACCAGGTCGTTCACCCCGTAGGTGTTGACCGAGACGCCGAACCGCAGCTCCGCCTCGACCTTGTCGCCCTCGGTGACGGCCACGTCCCGCATGTTGTCGCCGAAGCGGGCCAGCCGCAGCGTACGCAGCTCCGCGTGCCCGACCGCAGCCCGGGTCCACGCGCCGATTCGGGCCGCCACCTGCGGGTTGCTGACGTGGCCGGCGACGGTCTTGCGGGCCACCCCGAGCCGGGACTGCACGTACCCGAACTCCCGGTCGCCGTGGGCGGCCTGGTTGAGGTTCATGAAGTCCATGTCGATCTCGGCCCAGGGCAGCTCGACGTTGGACTGGGTGTGCAGGTGCAGCAGCGGGGTCCGCAGCGCGTCCAGTCCCGAGATCCACATCTTCGCCGGGGAGAAGGTGTGCATCCAGGCGATCACCCCGACCGCGCCCTGTACCGCGGCGTCGCGGCAGACGGCCAGGATCTCGGTGCTGGAGGTGAGCACCGGCTTCCAGACCACCCGGGCGGGGATGGCGGGGTCGGCGTCGAGCCGCGCGGCGATCTGCCGCGACTGCTCGGCCACCTGACGCAGGGTCTCCGGGCCGTAGAGGCCCTGGCTCCCGGTAAGGAACCAGACCTCGGCCGGTGATGAGCTGGTCATGGATACTGCCTTCCGATCAACGGACGGGTGGTCACTTCTTGCGGAGGACGACGAGGCGTTGGAGCAGGATGAACGCGAACAGCAGGGCGCCGATCACGATCTTGGTCCACCACGAGTTGAGGCTGCCGTCGAAGGTGATCAACGTCTGGATCACGCCGAGCACCAGTACCCCCAGCACCGTGCCGAACACGTAGCCGGAGCCGCCGGTGAGCAGGGTGCCCCCGATGACCACCGCGGCGATGACGTCCAGTTCCATGCCGACGGCGATCAGCGGCGCCCCGGAGAGGGTGTAGAAGGACAGCACGATGCCACCGATGGCCGAGCAGAGGCCGCTGATCGTGTAGACGGCGATCTTGGTACGGCCCACCGGTAGCCCCATCAGCAACGCCGACTGCGGGTTGCCGCCGATGGCGTACACGTTGCGACCCAGCCGGGTGTACGCCAGCACGAAGGCGGCCACCAGGACCACCACCAGCGTGATCAGGACGCTGACGCTTACGAAGTTCTCCCCGATCCGGATCCGTTCCTGGGCCATCGAGGTCCAGAAGCCGTCGGTGATCGGGATCGACGACGCGCTGATCCAGGTGCACAGCCCCCGGGCGAAGAACATCCCGGCCAGGGTCACGATGAACGGCTGGATGTCGAAGAAGTGGATGACGCAGCCCATCGCGAAGCCCAGGGTCGGGCCGATCAGCAACGCGATCACCAGCACCAGCGCCGGTGGCAGCCCGGAGCGCAGCAGCGAGGCGGAGACCATCGCGGTCATCGCCACCACCGACCCGACCGACAGGTCGATCCCGCCGGTCAGGATCACGAAGGTCATGCCGACCGCGACGATCAGCAGGAAACCGTTGTCGATGAGGATGTTGAAGATGACCTGGATGTTGGAGAAGGCGGTGTACTGAGAGACGCCGATGCCGTACATGACCAGCAGCAGGGCCAGGGTGGCCAGCACCGGCACGTGCCGCTGCGGCACCCGCCACCACGCCTTCGCGTCGCGGGCCGCCAGGGGGGTCGTGGTCATGCCGGCACCTGCTCCTTCTGCGTCTCGACGGCGGTCGGTGGCGGCGGCGGGGGTGTCCTGCGCCGCCGCAGCCGGGCCCGGAACGCGGGGGCCTGGATGAGACAGACCGCGATCACCACGACCGCCTTGAACAGCAGCGCGGTCTGCGGGTCGATGCTCATCGCGTACACCGAGGTGGTCAGGGTCTGGATGATCAGCGCGCCGACGATGGTGCCGCCCAGGTAGAACCGGCCACCGGCCAGCGCGGTACCGCCGATGACGACGGCCAGGATCGCGTCGAGCTCCACCCAGAGGCCGACGGCGTTGCCGTCGGCGCTGGAGACGTTGGCGGTCATCATGAAGCCGGCGACGGCGGCGCAGGCCGCGCTGACCACGTACACCAGCAGGGTGATCCGCCGGGACCGGATGCCGGCCAGCCGGCTGGCCTCGGCGTTCCCGCCGACCGCCTCGATGATCATGCCGAGCGCGGTCCGCCGGGTCAGCACCGCCACCAGCAGGGTCACCACCAGGGCGACGACGATGGCGAACGGCAGGGTGAGCAGGTGCCCGACCCCGATCGTCCGGTACGGCTCGCTGTTGATGGTGATGATCTGCCCCTCGGCGATCAGCTGGGCCAGGCCCCGGCCGGCGACCATCAGGATCAGCGTCGCGATGATCGGCTGGATCCCGATCACCGCCACCAGCGTGCCGTTCCAGACCCCCAGCACCAGGGCGACCCCGAAGGCCAGGGCCAGCGCGGTGAACACCCCGCCGAGGCTGTTCTGGTCGGGCTGTTTGCTGATGTACAGGCAGGCCACCGCGCCGCTGACCGCCGCCACCGAGCCCACCGACAGGTCGATGCCGCCGGTGGCGATCACCAGGGACATGCCCAGCGCCACCAGGATCAGCGGCGCGCTGAGCCGGACGATGTCGATCAGACTGCCGTAGAGGTGGCCGTCCTTCAGCTCGACGGAGAGGAAACTGGGCCGGTAGACGGTGTTCGCCACGATCAGCAGCGCCAGCACCACCAACGGCCAGAACAGCCGGTGGCCGCTGGCCGCGGCGAACCGGTCCCGAACCGCGCTCACGGGTGGACCTCGCTTTCCTGCCGGTCGCCGCTGGCGATGGCGTGCATGACCCGCTCGGCGTCGAGAGTGTCGTCGTTGGTGAGGGTGGCGACCAGTTGCCGGTCCCGCATCACCGCGACCGTGTGGCTCAACCGCAGCACCTCCTCCAGCTCGGCGGAGATGAACAGCACCGCCATGCCGCCGTCGGCCAGCTCGACCACCAGGCGTTGGATCTCCGTCTTGGCCCCGATGTCGATGCCCCGGGTCGGTTCGTCCAGGATCAGCAACCGGGGTTCGGTGATCAGCCAGCGGGCCAGCAGGACCTTCTGCTGGTTGCCCCCGGAGAGGTTGCGCACCGGCACGTCCGGGTTGGCCGGCCGGATGCTCAGCGCCCCGATCCAACGCTGGACCAGCTCGTCCTGCCGGCGGCGGGGCACCGGCCGCAGCCAACCCCGGGCGGCCTGCATGGCCAGGATGATGTTCTCCCGTACGGTCAGCTCACCGACCAGGCCCTCGGTGCGCCGGTTCTCCGAGCAGAAGGCGATGTCCCGCTCGATCGCCGCCACCGGGTTGCGGATCGCCGTCGGACTGCCGTCCACGGTGAGCTGCCCCCGGTCGGCCCGGTCGGCGCCGAAGAACAACCGGGCCACCTCGGTAC
Organism: Micromonospora sp. WMMA1923; assembly: GCF_049179195.1. Taxonomy (NCBI): domain Bacteria; kingdom Bacillati; phylum Actinomycetota; class Actinomycetes; order Micromonosporales; family Micromonosporaceae; genus Micromonospora; species Micromonospora sp. WMMA1923. The sequence continues at coordinate 2,262,856 of NZ_JBMHLZ010000001.1, read as the reverse complement.
GCCCCGAGCCGAGCAGCCCGGCCAGGCCGACCACCTCACCGGCGTGGATGGTCAGGCTGAACGGCGCCACCGAGCCGGTGCGACCCAGCCCGTCGGCCACCACCAGGGGCGTGCCGGCGGCGACCGCCGCCGGATCGTGCCCGGCCTCGGCGTCGATGCTCTCCAGGGCGTCGAGTTCCTTGCCGATCATCTTCTCGACCAGGGCGAGCTGGGGCAGCTGCGCGGTGGGCCACTCGCCGACCAGCCGGCCGTTGCGCAGCACGGTGATCCGGTCGGCGATGCCGTACACCTGGTCGAGGAAGTGGGTGACGAAGAGGATCGCGATGCCGTCGTCGCGCAGTTGACGCATGATCCGCATCAGCTGCGCGACCTCGTCGGCGTCCAGGCTGGAGGTGGGCTCGTCGAGGATCAGCACCCGGGCCCGGACGTCGATCGCCCGGGCGATGGCCACCATCTGCTGCACCGCCAGCGAGTAGCTGCCCAGCAGCTCGGTCACGTCGATGCGCAGGTCGATGCGGGCCAGCAGCTCGGTGGCGCGGCGACGCATCTCGCGCCAGTTCACCGCCGGGCCCCGGCGCGGCTCGCGGCCGATGAAGATGTTCTCCGCCACGGAGAGGTTCGGCAGGAGGTTGACCTCCTGGTAGACGGTGCTCACCCCGGCCGCGGTGGCCTGCATCGGACCGGCGAACGAGACCTGCTCGCCGTCGAGGGCGATGGTGCCGGCGTCGGTGCCGTACACCCCGGTGAGCACCTTGATCAGGGTGGACTTGCCGGCGCCGTTCTCGCCCATCAGGGCGTGCACCTCACCGGGGAAGAGCCGGAAGTCGACGCCGTCGAGGGCGCGTACTCCCGGGAAGATCTTGCTGATCGCGGTCATCGTCAGGACCGGACGCGGCTGCGACATCCCACCGACCTTTCGTGATTCTGGCCCGGGGCGGGGCCGCCGCGCGTGGCGCGGCGGCCCCGGCCGGTCAGTACTTGCGGGTCGGCAGCGCCGCCTTGGCCTGCTCCGGCGTGAACGTGGTCTCCTCGGTCTCCACCCGCTCCGGCACGCTCTCGCCGGCGTGGACCTTCTTGACCAGGTCCATCAGCTGTGGGCCGAGCAGCGGGCTGCACTCGGCGATGAAGTTGAACTTGCCGTCGGCCAGGGCCTGCATGCCGTCCTTGACCGCGTCGATGGTGATGATGGTGATGTCCTTGCCCGGCACCTTGCCGGCCGCGGTGATCGCCTCCAGCGCGCCCAGCCCCATGTCGTCGTTGTGCGCGAAGAGCACGTCGATCTTGGGGTTGGCCTTGAGGAACTGCTCCATGACCTGCTTGCCGCCGGCCCGGGTGAAGTCACCGCTCTGCGAGGCGACGACCTTCAGGTTGGGGTTGGTGGCGATGGCCTCGGCGAAGCCCTTCTTGCGGTCGTTGGCCGGCGCCGAGCCGGTGGTGCCCTGCAGCTCGACGATGTTCACCGGCCCGGTGGCGGCCTTCTTCTCCTCGACCAGCCACTCACCGGAGAGCCGCCCCTCCTTGACGAAGTCGGAGCCGATGAAGGTCTTGTAGAGGGTCTTGTCGGCCGAGTCGACCGCCCGGTCGGTGAGGATCACCGGGATGTCGGCGTCCTTGGCCTCCTTGAGCACGGTGTCCCAACCCGACTCCACCACCGGCGAGAAGGCGATCACGTCCACCTTCTGCTGGATGAAGTTGCGGATCGCCTTGATCTGGTTCTCCTGCTTCTGCTGGGCGTCGTCGAACTTCAGCTCGATGCCGGCCTCGGTTGCGGCCTCCTTCACCGAGGTGGTGTTGGCGGTACGCCAGCCGCTCTCCGCGCCGACCTGGGAGAAACCGAGCACGATCTTGTCGCTGCCGGCTTCACCGCCGGAGCCGCCGGTGTCGCTGTTGCCGCAGCCGGCCAGCCCGCTGGCCAGCAGGCCGGCGGCGAGGATCGCGCCGAACCCGCGCCGGGTGTACGTACCGGTCCTGAGCATGTGGATACTCCTTGCCGAGGTGTGGTGTGGTGAGGGGTGTCGGGCCCTGGTCCGCCGTTGGGGGACGACGGGGGCACGTGGGGATCGCCGACGGCGTGGTGGTGCCGTCGACCGGTGTGCGGCTGGTGGTGTCGCGGGGCAGGCGGCCTCAGGTCGCGGTGACCGTGGCGCCGGGCTGCCCGTACACGTTCTGGTATCGGTCGTAGAGGGAGTCGACGTCCTCGCCCGCGATCGGCACGGGCCGGCCCAGGGTGCGGGCCAGGTACATGGTCCGGGCCACGTCCTCGCACATCACCGCGGCCTTGACCGCCGCGCGGGCGTCGCGGCCGATGGTGAAGACCCCGTGGTTGCGCATCAGCACCGCCGGGGAGCGGTGCCCGGCGAGGGTGGCCACGATGCCCTTGCCGATGTCGTCCCCGCCGATCAGGGCGAACGGGCCGACCGGGATCTCCCCGCCGAACTCGTCGGCCTGGGCGGTGAGGTGACACGGGATGGCCTCGCCGCAGGCGGCCCAGGCGGTGGCGTACCCGCTGTGGGTGTGCACGACCCCGCCGACGTCGGGCATCGCCCGGTAGACGTAGGCGTGCGCGGCGGTGTCGCTGGACGGTGACAGGTCGCCGTCAACGACGACCCCGTCGAGGTCGCAGACGATCATGTTGTCCGGGCGCAGGTCGTCGTAGGAGACCCCGCTGGGCTTGATGACCATCAGGTCCCGCCCGGGGACCCGGGCCGAGACGTTGCCGGCGGTCCAGGCCACCAGGTTGTACCGGACCAGCTCGGCGTGCAGGCCGGCGACCTGCTCCCGCAGCCGGTCCACCTCGCCGCTCATGCCGCCACCTCGCTGCGCTCGGCGTCGCCATGGACCACGACACCGACGATTCGCTCGCAAGACTCGCTCATGCCACCACCTCGCTGCGCTCGGCGTCGATCGGGCCGCCGACGACGGTGATTCGCTCGCTCATGCCACCACCTCCAGGGGGGTCGCGGCCGGGTCGGCCGGGGTGTGGTCGGCCGCCCGCCGGGCGGCGTTGCGGATGGCGCGCAGGCGCAGCAGCAGGTCGTCGCCGCCCCGGCCGAAGTGGTCGTGCAGCCGCCGGTACTCGGCGTACAGCTCGTCGTAGGCCCGGGCCCGCTCGGGGTCGGGTCGGTAGACGTCCCGGTCCACCCGCCCCATCGCCGCCGAGGCGGCCGGCACGTCCGGGTACGCCCCGGCGGCCACCGCCGCGTGGATGGCCGAGCCGAGCGCCGGCCCCTGCGCCGAGCCGATGATGCCCAGTGGACGTCGCGTCACGTCGGCGTAGATCTGCATCAGCAGCGTGTTGCTGGTCAGTCCACCGGCGACGATCAGCTCGTCGACCGGCACCCCGGCCTCGGCGAACGCCTCGATGATCATGCGGGTGCCGTAGGCGGTGGACTCCAGCAGCGCACGGTAGACGTCCGGGGGCCGGGTGGCCAGGGTCAGCCCGACGATGACGCCGCTCAGGTCGTGGTTGACCAGCAGCGACCGGTTGCCGTTCCACCAGTCCAGGGCCACCAGCCCGTGCGCGCCGACCGGCTGGGCGGCGGCAGCGGCGGTGAGCGCCTCGTGGGAGGCGTACCCGGCCGGGGCGGCGTGCTCGACGAACCAGCCGAAGATGTCCCCGACGCCGCTCTGCCCGGCCTCGTAGCCCCAGCTGCCGGCGCTGATCCCGCCGTCGACCGCGCCGCACATCCCGGCGACCTCGGCCGGCTCGGTGCCGTTGACCACGTGGCAGGTCGAGGTGCCCATGATGGCGACCATCCGGCCGGGCGGCAGGGCCTGCGCGGCGGCGGCGGTGACGTGGGCGTCGACGTTGCCGACGGCCACCGCGATCCCCTCGGGCAGCCCGGTCCACCCGGCGGCCTCCGCGGTCAACCGGCCGGCCCGGTCACCGAGCTGCGCCAACGGGCCGTCGATCTTGTCGACGAAGTCGGCGAAGTCGGGGTTCAGCTCGGCCAGGTACTCCCGGGACGGGTACCGTCCGTCCTGGCGGATGCCCTTGTAGCCGGCGGTGCACACGTTGCGGGTCTCGACGCCGCAGAGCTGCCAGACGATCCAGTCGGCGGCCTCGATCCAGCGCTGTGCCCGGGCGTAGACCTCCGGGTCCTCCTCCAGCAGCTGCAGGCCCTTGGCGTACTGCCACTCGGCGGAGATCTTGCCGCCGTACCGGCCGATCCAGGGCTCACCCCGGGAGTGGGCCAGGGCGTTGATCCGGTCCGCGTGCGGCTGGGCGGCGTGGTGCTTCCACAGCTTCACCCAGGCGTGTGGACGGTTGCGCAGGTCGGGCAGCTCGCACAACGGGGTGCCGTCGCCCAGTGCGGGCAGCACCGTGCAGGCGGTGAAGTCGATGCCGACGCCGACCACCAGCGCCGGGTCGATGCCGGCGTCGGCCAGGGCGGCCGGCACGGCGTGCCGCAGCACGTCCCGGTAGTCGTCCGGGTCCTGCAGGGCCCAGTCCGCCGGCAACTGCCGGCCGTCGACCGCCAGCCGGGTGTCCATCACCCCGCTGCGGTACGGGTGCACCGCCGTGCCGACCTCGGTGCCGTCGGCGACCCGGACCACCAGGGCCCGGCCGGACAGCGTGCCGTAGTCGACGCCGACGACGTACCGGTCGTCGGGCTCCACCGTGACGCTCATTCTGCAACCTCCGCTGACGCGTTCGGACTAGTGTTAGCGCTCACATAGGAACCCGTCAAGACGTCTGTCGTAACATTCGGGAAACCCGTCGGGGGCGTACGGCGGCCGGCATGCTACTGCCGCCCCCGGGCCGCGCGACGACCCGTCGCGGACACCCTGACCAACAGTGACCCAACCGTGACCTCGCTGAGTGTGAGCGCTATCATCGACCGATAACCCTCGATCGACACCGAGCCGAGTCGGCCCCGGCCCGACACTCCGGGGCGAAGACTTCGACGCATGCAGATGTTGCGTGCTCGTTACGTCCACTCTAAGCTGCGCTGGGAGCGCTCCCGTACCGGCAGTCCCCCACCGGAAGTGAGACCGTCCCACCATGACCAGAATCCCCCGGACGTCCCGACGTGGCCTGCTCGCCACGGGTGTCGTCTGCGCACTCACCCTGGGCGCGTCGGCCCTGCTGCCCGCGACGAACGCGATGGCCGCCACCGGCTGCGCCGTCACGTACACCACCAACAGCTGGGACGGGGGCTTCACCGCCTCGGTCAGCATCAAGAACCTCGGCGACGCGGTGAACGGCTGGACCCTCGGCTTCAGCTTCGGCCAGTCGAGCCAGCGGGTCGTGCAGGGCTGGTCGGCGACCTTCGAGCAGTCCGGCGCCGCGGTCACCGCGCGCAGCCTGAGCTACAACGGCGCCCTGGCCACCGGCGCCACCACGAACATCGGCTTCAACGGCAGCTTCTCCGGCAGCAACCCGGCCCCGACCTCGTTCACCCTCAACGGCGTGACCTGCACCGGCTCGACCACCGGCCCCACCACCCCGCCGACCACGCCACCGCCGACCACCCCGCCGCCGCCGACCGCGCAGACGCCGGCGGCGATCAACGGCAAGCTGCGGGTGTGCGGGGCCAACCTGTGCAACCAGTACGGCAAGCCGATCCAGCTGCGCGGCATGAGCAGCCACGGCATCCAGTGGTTCCCCAGGTGCTACCAGGACCCGGCGCTGGACGCGCTGGCCACCGACTGGAACTCCGATCTGTTCCGGATCGCGATGTACGTCCAGGAGGACGGCTACGAGACCGACCCGGCCGGCTTCACCGCCCGGGTCAACGACCTGGTCGAGAAGGCCACCGCCCGGGGCATGTACGCGATGATCGACTTCCACACCCTGACCCCCGGTGACCCGACGTTCAACCTGGAGCGGGCCAAGACCTTCTTCCGGGCCGTCTCGGCCCGGCACGCCAACAAGGACAACGTGATCTACGAGATCACCAACGAGCCCAACGGCGTCAGCTGGTCGACCATCAAGAACTACGCCGAGCAGGTCATCCCGGTCATCCGCGCCAACGACCCGGACGCGGTGATCGTGGTCGGCACCCGCGCCTGGTCGTCGCTCGGCGTCTCCGAGGGCGGCAACGCCACCGAGGTGATCAACAACCCGGTCAACGCCAGCAACGTGATGTACGCCTTCCACTTCTACGCCGCCTCGCACCGGGACAACTACCGGGCCGAGCTGGAGCGGGCCGCCGCCCGGCTGCCGATGTTCGTCACCGAGTTCGGCACCGTCGACTACACCGGCGACGGCGCGGCCGACCTGGCCAGCAGCACCGTCTGGCTGGACCTGCTGGACCGGCTGAAGATCAGCTACGCCAACTGGACCTTCTCCGACAAGGCCGAGGGCAGCGCCGCGCTGCGCCCGGGCACCTGCAACGGCAGCTCGTTCACCGGCACGTCGGTGCTCACCGAGAGCGGCGCCTTCATGCGCAACCGGATCCGTACCCCGGACAACTTCCCCACCAGCTGACCGCGACGCGTCGGGCACACCGACCCGGCCCGGCCTCCCCCGTGGAGGCCGGGCCCCGGCGCGTTACGATCTGCCTGCTCACGGGCCTTCTCCGAGGGGCCGTCGGAGGACGGGCCGCCGGGCGCGGCCGGTACCGCTGATCTTCGGAAGGCTCATGGTCAGGACCTACGACGTACCGCTGCTGGTGTTGACCATGGCCACCGGCGCGATCGACGGCGTCAGCTACCTCGCCCTGGACCGGGTCTTCACCGGCAACATGACCGGCAACGTGCTGTTCATCGGGTTCGGCCTGGCCGGGGTGTCCGGCCTGCCGGTGCTCAACAACCTGGTCGCGCTGCTGGCCTTCATGCTCGGTGCGGTGCTGGCCGCCCGACTGACCCGGGGTGCGCCGGGGCCGGCGAAGCTGCCCCGCTCCGGTCTGGCCGTCCTGGTCGCCGGGGCCGTGGTGACCCTCGTGCTGGCCGGACTCTGGCTGGCCGTGGGCACCCTGGACACGCCGGTCCTGCTGGTCACCACCGGGTTGCTGGCCCTGCTGCTCGGCGCCCAGGCCGCCGCGGTCAAGCACATCGGCATCCGGGACCTCTCCACGGTGGTGGTCACGATGACGATGGTGAACCTCTCCACCGACAGCCGCGCCGCCGGTGGGACCGGCCTGTCCTGGGCCCGGCGATTCGCCGCGATCGTCACCATGGGCCTCGGCGCGCTGGTCGCCGCGCTGCTGACCCTGCACGTCAACGGCGCGGTGGCGTTGCTGGTCGCGGGCCTGCTGCTGGCCACCGGCACCGGCCTGGTCGCGGTGGTCCGCCGGGCCGAGCTGGCCGCCGCGCGTCAGGCGGGCCCGTCGCCGGCCGTCGACTGAACCCCGCGCCGCACCAGAGCCGTCCGGCCAGGTCGGACCGCCCGGTCGGGCTCGGTACGGGTCACCTGCGGTCGAGGGCCCCGGCTGGACGGCGCAGAAGTACCGGACGTCTCTTCCCTTGTGAAACCGCAGCTCATACCCTCTGGGCGTCTTGATCAATATCCCGGAAGGGAATCAGATGCGACCAACCATGTCACCGTCGCGCGGGACCGCCGCGCGACGGTTGGCGGGCGCCGCCGCGGTCATCCTGCTGGCGGGCACAGCGCCCGTGCTGGCGAGCGGCCCGGCGAACGCCACGACCGACCCGTCGAGTTGTGTCACCGACCCGTCCGCGCGACTGGCCTCCGTGCCGAGCCCGGAGTCGTTCCTCGGCTTCCCGCTCGGCGTCGGCCAGCAGCGGGTCGTCACAGGCGAGGAGGCCGGCAACTACCTCGCCGCGGTCGCCGGGGCCTCCAAGCGGGTCCGCACCGGCGTCATGGCCACCAGCGTGCGCGGCCAGTCGCTGCCGTACGCGATCGTCTCCGACGAGACCAACATCCGCCCGGCCAACCTGCGCAAGCTCACCGAGGACATCAAGGCGCTGCGCGACCCCCGGACGATGACCGCGCAGCGGGCCAAGGAGATCACCACCAGCGGACCGGCGATCGTCTGGGTGACCGCCAACGTCCACGGTGGGGAGAAGAGCGGCACCGACGCCGCCCTGAAGACCCTGTACGAGCTGGCCGCCGGGCTCTCCTGCGACGTCGCCGAGCGCAACGAGAACCTGATCACCATCGTCGTGCCGACGCAGAACCCGGACGGCCACGACGCCAGCCGCCGGCAGAACGAGTACGGCTTCGACATGAACCGGGACTGGTTCGCCCGGACCCAGCAGGAGACCGACGGCAAGCTGGAGCTGATGCGGAAGTACCCGCCGCAGGTCTTCATCGACGCCCACGAGATGGGCGGCCGGCAGTACTTCTTCCCGCCGAACGCCGACCCGATCCACCACGAGATCTCCCCCCAGGTGGTCGACTGGATCAACCGGATCGGTGACGCCAACAAGACCGGCTTCGGGCACAACGGCGCCTGCGGCGGGGCCGTCACCACCGAGTGCTACTTCAACTACTCCACGTACGACCTGTTCTTCATGGGGTACGGCGACACCGTGCCGGCGGCCGGCTTCGGCGCGGCCGGGATGACCCTGGAGAAGGGCAGCGCCTCGGCGGTGCCGGACCGGGTGCAGCAGCAGTTCAACGTCATGTGGTCGACGCTGGGCTGGGCCGCCGCCAACCGGCAGGAGGTGCTGACCAGCTACTTCCAGCAGTGGAAGGACGCCATCGCCCAGGGCCGGGCGGGCACCCTGGAGCCCAACGAGGTGCTCCAGCCGGGCAACTCCGTGCAGTTCCCGGTGCCGGCCGAGCAGGTCCGGTCGTACTTCCTGCTGCCCGACCGGCAGCTGGCCGACGTGCGACAGCTGGTGGAGCGGCTGCGCCGGATGGACGTCGAGGTGTACCAGGTCAAGAAGTCGCTGCGGCTGCCCACCGCCCGGATCTTCGGCGGGCGCAGCGCGACCAACCTGACCGTGCCGGAGGGCTCCTACTGGATCCCGATGAACCAGCCGCAGAAGCACTGGATCCAGGCCGTCATGGGCGAGGACCCGTACGTGCCGTTCCCGTACTTCTACGACGTGTCGTCCTGGAGCAACCCGCTGCTGATGGGCGTCAACGCCGTCTACACCGGCGCGGACGTCCGGCCCAACGCCGACCTGATCGACAAGATCGTCAACACCGGTGGCGGCAAGACCACCGCCGCGCCACCGCTGAAGGGCTCCTACACCTTCGAGCTGGACTCCGCCGCCGCGGCCGAGTTCACCTTCTCGCTGCTCGGCCAGGGCATCGAGGTCTACCGTGACCTGGAGACCGGCACCGCCAGCTTCCCGGCCGGCGTGCTCACCCCGGAGCTGAACAAGTCGGCCAAGCTGTTCGGGGTGACCCTGACCCCGTACACCACCGGCGCGGTCGGCACCCCGATCAGCCTGCCCGACGTCGGGCTCTTCCAGGGCACCGGCATCTCGCTGACCTCCGGCTCACACGGCGAGGCCCGCTACGTGCTCGGCAAGCGGTGGGGGCTGGACCTGACGCCGGTCACCGCCGCCGACATCAACGACAACACCACCACCTTCACCGAGCGTACGGTGCTGGTCGTGCCGGACGGCAGCAACGCCACCGGCGGGCTGACCGCCACCGGCCAGGCCAACCTGCGGGCCTGGGTGGCCTCCGGCAAGACGTACCTCGGGCTGCGCAACCAGGGCACCCGGATGGCGCGGGCGGCCGGGTTGACCTCCACCACCGAGAAGCCGAAACCGACCGGCTACACGGTGATCGGCTCGCACCTGCGGGTGGACGTCGCCGACAGCCCGGTCTCGCTGGGCCGCCCGGCCGAGGACTTCGAGTTCAACAACAACGACTCGATCCTCAACCCGAGCACCACCGGCACCAACGTGCTCACCTACCCGAGCGGCGGCACCTTCTGGGCCAACGGGTACACCGTCAACGCCGACGCGCTCAAGGGCACCGTGGCGCTTGTGGACGAGCCGACCGGCGCCGGCCGGGCGGTGCTGTTCGCGTTCAACCCGCTGTTCCGGGCGTACAACGAGAACGGCCTGCACCTGGTGGCCAACGCGCTGCTCACCCCGAACGGCAGCGCCCCGGCCGCCCGTACCGCCCCGACCACCCCCGCCGTCGACCCGGCCCGCGCCGCCGCGGCGGCCGCACCGGTCGCCGACGACCAGGGCGGCGGCTGGCGGCCGATCACCATCGAGGTGGCCGCCGGCGACCTCGGGCGTACCACCGCGGTGGTGCAACGGTTCACCGACACCGCCACGGTGGCGCAGGCCAACGGGTCGGCGTACCTGACCATCCCGAACCCGCAGGGCCTGCACTCCGACGAACACCCGTTCCTCGGCGACCTGGTCCGCACCCTGAAGTCCGACGGCATCCCGCTGCGTTCCGTGGTGGGCTGACCTCGACCGGGCGGGTTCCGGCAGCCTGCCGGAACCCGCCCGGCTGTTCGATTCGGCCCGGCTGTTCGGTTCGGCCCGGCTGTTCGGTTCGGCCCGGCTGTTCGGTTCGGCCCGGCTGTTCGGTTCGGCCCGGCTGCCGTTGGGCCCGGCCATCGTTGGGCCGGCCATCGTTGGGCCCGGCTGCCGTTGGGCCCCGGCTCCCGCCCGTTCCGTCGCCGAAGCGCCTCGCTCTCTCCGTACCGGGGCGAGGTGTAGATCTTGGACACTTACCGTTCTATTTGGACGGTAAGTGTCCAAGATTCACTTGGGGGCCCGCCTCGGCGGGGGCGGGGGGCGGGGGTTGGTGGGGCCGGGCTGGGGGGCGGGGCCTTCTTGCACCTACTTGCCCTTTTTGCGCTTGGGGGGCTTGGGGGCGTCGAAGATCTTGGAAGGAATGTGCCCCTGGGCCGAAGTCTTCCTTGATCTTTGGGGTCCGGAGCCTCGCCGTAGAGGGTGCGAGGGGTGGTTAGCATGCCGGCTGTGGGACAGGACAGGTACGTGGATCCGGACCGGCGGCTGCCGGGCTTCGACGGCAGCATGCTCACCGGGGCACTGCTCACCCTCTTCGGCTACCTGATCCCCTGGTTCAAGCAGTCTCCGCGGTACCAGTGGTCGTACTCGGGCTGGAACTACGCCAGCCTGAGCAGCGGCGGCGGCTGGACCCTCTGGACCTTCGTCTTCATCCTGGCCGCGATCGTGGCCAGCTTCTGGGCCCGGACCATCCTCGGGGCGGCGATGACCGCGCTTACCGCTGCCGTCGGCACCCTGGTGTTCAGTCTGGCCGTGGTGGCGGCGAGCTTCGGGGCCATCGGGGAGCGCAGTTCGTCGAACGCGGTGGCGGATATGCCGTTCGGGCTGGGCCTGCCGCTGCTCGCCGTCGGCCTGGGCCTGCTCGTCGCCACCGCCTGCCGCGACATCGCGCTCAACGCCGACCGGTAGGCCCCGACAGACCCGCAGCCGGTCCGGAGTCCACCGACCGGCTGGCTGGCTGGCTGGCTGGCACACCCGAGCTGGCCAGCCCGCCCGGATGACAGTTGTGGATAGCGGAGTAACGCGGAGAGCCCGGCTTACCGCCAGGCCCTCCTACGTTCTGCCGTGGACTCCGTCAGACCGTGTCGGTCTTCAGCGCGCGCAGGAAGCTGCCCCAGGCGCCGTCGCCGAAGGCGAGCGTCGGACCGCCACGGTCCTTCGAGTCGCGTACGCCCACCACATCGCCGTCGAAACGGACCTCGACGCAGGCGGCGTTGTTGGCGCTACGGGAGGACTTGAACCAGTCACGGGAAGGGGTGCTCACGTCATCTCCTTGGCGATCCGTTGGATCATGGCCAGCGACTCCGTCGAGTCTAGCGCCCGCTCCTGAGCCTCGGCGAAGGTGACGACGTAGTCGGCGACCCGGCTGGACTGGTCGATGATGTCGCTGGAGGTCAGCACCTCCTGCCAGACCAGCTCGGGCAGCCGGGGCGACGGGAACGACAGAATCTGGAACGGCCCACCCAGCGCCGGGTGCGCCCCGGCGGTGAACGGCATGACCCGGAACTCGAACTGATCGGGGCGCTCGATCATCAAGGCGGCCAGGTGGTCGAGCTGGGCTCGCATCACCGTCGGACCACCGACCTGCTGGCGCAGTGCGCCTTCGCCGATGACGGCGGTGACCCGGAGCGGGTGATCGCCGTTCAACCGCTGCTGGCGAGCCATCCGGGCACTGATCCGCCGTTCCATCTCGGTCAGTCGGACGTAGGTGTTACCGCCCCGGATGATCGCGCGGGCGTACTCCTCGGTCTGCAACAGCCCGTCCACCAGCTCGCTGTGGTAGCTGCGGATGTGTTCCGCGCCGGCCTCGTAGCCGAGGAAGCGGAGGAACTCGGCGGGGAAGAGCTGGGAGTACTGGTGCCACCAGGCGCGCTGCATCGCGGCGACCCGTAGCTCCTCCAGCTCGGTGGCGTCGGCCGGATCGATCTCGTAGATCTTGATGAGCTGGGCGAGCCGGTCCGCCGGCAGCTTGACCCGACCGGCCTCGACGCCGGAGACGTACGCCTGGGTGATCCGGCTCGCCCGGCCGGCGGCGACGGCGGTCATGCCCAGCTCCTCCCGGCGTTCCCGGAGCCGGATGCCCAGCTCCCAGGCGTGCACGGTGGGCGAGGTCAACGATGTCTGCGACACCCGAGGCGTGCTTGCCGACTTGGCACCCATCATGGCTCCTTCGTTGTTGACTGGCGACTGCCCGCAGACGCTACGCCGAAATTACACGACACGCCATAGGGTTGATATAACCATCTTGTTGGTTGATGCTGATCCCGGACAGGCACCGTCACGCATTGGAGGCAGTCATGGAGACCGTTGGTCGGTGGGTGTACCAGCAGGAGAAGGTTCCGCACGCGTTCTCGTTGTGCCGGGTGCTGGACGCCGGCACCTTCGACCAGGCGTACGACCTGCTCGGCGTCGTGCAGGTGACGGTGGACCGGCGGTACCCGGAGAAGCTGCCCGCCGCCCTGCGGCCGTGGGCATTGGCCACCCTCGCCAACGGCGGATACGGCTTCGGCCGCTTCTACGCCGCCTACACCACGCTGGATGAGGACGGCGAGCCCGACAAGGCCATCTCCGACGAGTACATCGACTGGTCCGGCACCGGACTCCTCACCCCGACGTCACCACCCCCGAGCGACTCGTGAACCGGGGCAAGCACCGCTCGACTATCGACTCTTCGTGCTGTCGGCCTGGGCGATCCGGCGCCGGACGACCTCGGGCTCGTGGAGCCGGGTGCGCCTACCGGTGGGCGGGCGGCGCGGGCGCGTCCGGGGCCATCGTCTTGGCCAGCAGCTCGGAGAGCTGGCGTTGCTCCCGCTCGGTGAGCAGCCCGAGCCGGTCGGCCGGGAAGGCGAAGGCCCGCCGGACGGCGCGTTGCACGTCCCGCCCCGCCGGGGTGATCGACACCCGCTTGATCCGCCGGTCGGCCGGGTCCGGCACCCGGTCCACCAGGCCGCGGGCCTGGAGCCGGGCGGCGAGCTGGGTGACGTTGGAGGCGTCGCAGAGCAGCTCGGCGGCGAGCTCCCCCATGGCGCAACTGCCGTCGGTCAGGTGGTCGAGCAGGCAGGCCTGGGCGGCGCTCAGCCCGACCGTCTGGGCCGCGCGGGCGTACGCGGCGTCGTAGGCGGCCACGAAGTCCCACAGCTGCTGATCGAGGGTCTCGCGCAGCTCGGCCATGACCGAAGAATACTTGACTGCATCATGCATCGATGCTTGGGTGGGGAGGAAGCTTTAGTCACTCAACTAAAAGGGAGTGGTTCGACGTGCCCTCGACCTCAACCGAAGCCGGCCCGACCCGGGTCCTGGTGAGCGGAGTCCGCGGCAAGACCGGCGTACCACTGGCGGAGCTGCTGCTGGCCCACCCGGGTGTGGAGGTGCGCGGCGGTAGCAGCGACCCGTCGTCGGTGGACATCGACGGCGTCCGACCGACCGCCTTCTCCTGGGACGACCCGGCCGGGTGGGCCGCGGCGACCGCCGGAGTCGACGCCGTGTACGTCGTCCGGCCGGACCGCGCCGACGCGCCGGAACTGGTCGGCGCGCTGCTGGCCGAGACCTCCCCCGGGACCCGGATCGTGCTGCTGTCCGAGCAGGACGCGGACTACACGGGGGCCGACGGCTGGGCGCCCCGGGTGGAACGCGCGGTCCGCGACAGCGGGCGCACCTGGACGATGCTGCGGCCGAGCTGGTTCATGCAGGTCCTCACCGACCCGCGTTTCTACCGCGACCAGATCGCCGACACCGGCCAGCTGCCGTTTCCCGGCGCTGACGCCCAGCTTGCCTGGATCGACGCCCGGGACATCGCGGCCGTGGCCGAGCGGGCGCTGCTCGCCGACGGGCACGCCGGCCAGGTGTACGAACTCACCGGTCCGGAGGCCCTCACGTTGCCGCGCACCGCGGAGCTGATCTCCGCCGCGGCCGGGCACCCCGTGGCCCACCGGGACCTGACCATCGACGAGGCGGTCGAGGGAAGTTCGGGCTTCGACCGGTTCCTCTTCGCGCTGACCTTCGAGCGGGTGCACGCCGGCAGCTTCTCGGTCGTGACCGACACCGTGCAGCGCGTCACCGGACGACCGGCGCGGAGCCTGCAGGCTTTCCTCGCCGACACCGCGCCGACGTTGAAGCGGACGACCTGACGGCGCGATGGTCCGGCAGCCCGGCCTGCACCATGGACGAAAGGGGCTGACACGCAGCGTGCCGGGCGAACCACCCGAAAGGATCTTGGCTCACAGCTCAGTAACGATCATCAAATAAGGTACCGGCGCCGCACTAGGGTCACGGCGTGACTGAAGCGAACGAATCAGCAGAGGACCGATCCACCCGCCGGATGGTGGTCGTGACCGGGGCCAGCTCCGGTATCGGCCTGGCAGCCGCCGTCGCCCTGGCCCGGCGCGGTGACCGGCTGGCGTTGGTCGGGCGGGACCCGGACCGGCTGCGGTCCGCCGGAGAAGAGGTCCACGAGGCCGCGGGCGAGCGACCGGAGCTGTTCCAGGCCGACTTCGCCGTCCTCGACGACGTACGCGGCCTCGCCGAGCGACTGCGGGCAGCGTACGAGCGGATCGACGTACTGGCCAACAACGCCGGGGCCATCGCGCTGCGGCCGGTGCGCACCGTCGACGGCTTCGAGCTCACCATCCAGGCCAACCACCTGGCCCCGTTCCTGCTCAGCAACCTGCTGGCCGACCGGATCGGACGGATGGTGGTCACCGCCTCCCGGGTACACCGTGGCGACCTGAACCCGGACGACCTCAACGCCGCGCTGAACAGGTACCGCTCCATGCGCGCGTACGCCACCAGCAAGCAGGCCAACATCCTCTTCGCCGCCGAGGCGGCCCGGCGCTGGCCGGACGTCCCGGCGTACTCCTTCCACCCCGGGGTGGTGCGCACGCGGTTCGGCTCGGACAGCCCGGTGCACGGGATCTACAGCCGACTGATGCCACTGCGCAGCCCGGAGCAGGGCGCGGAGACGCTGATCTGGCTGGCCACCCAGGACCCGGCCCGGCTGACCAACGGCGCCTACCACCACAACCGGCAGCCACACCGGGCCCACCGTACGGCGACCGACCCGGCGCTGGCCGCCCGGCTCTGGGAGGCCAGTGCCCGGGCCGTCGGCATCACGTCCGGATCATCGGATCAGGTCGACGCCCCCGACCCGGTCACCGCACCGGCAGAAAGCGACCAGGGCTCACTCGGGTGAGGACCGGTAGCCGGCGGCCAGCCGGGTGAAGCCCTCGGCCAGGCTCACCCGTGGTGACCAGCGCAGCGCCGCGCGGGTGCGACGCTGGTCGAACCAGTGCGCGGTGGAGAGCTGCTCGGCCAGGAACCGGGTCATCGGTGGCTCGTCGGCGCGGCCCAGCGCCGGCCAGAGGCGCTGCACGGCGGTGCCGCCGGCCGTCGCCGCCGCCACCGGCACCCGCAGCCGCGGTGGCCGGGCCCCGGCGGCGGCGCAGATCCGTCCGACCAGTTCGGCCACCGTGCGGGGCTCGCCGTTGGTCACCACGAACGCCTGACCGTGTACGTCGGGCTCGGCCGCCCGATCCAACCCGGCCACGATGGCCTCGGCGGCGTTGCTGACGTAGGTGGTGTCGATCAGGGCGGTGCCCGCGCCGACCAGGGCCAGCCGGCCGGCCCGGGCCCGCTGCACGATCCGGGCGACCAACTGGGTGTCACCCGGCCCCCACACCAGGTGCGGGCGCAACGCCAGCACGGCGAAGTCGGGAGCGTCGGCGGCCAGGGCGAGCAGCTCGGCGGCGGCCTTGCTGCGGGCGTAGTCGCCCCGGGCCCGGTCCGGGTCGGCCGGGTCGGCTCCGACGCCGACCAGACCGGTGCCGTGGTGGGCGACCGACGGCGAGGAGACCTGCACGAACCGGGTGACGCCGGCGGCGCGGGCGGCGTCGAGCAGGTGGGCCGTACCGTCGATGTTGGTGCGTTGGAAGTCCGGCCAGCGGCCGGTCATCGACACCTTCGCGGCCAGGTGGACCACCGCGTCGACGCCGTCGACGGCCGCCCGCACGGCCGCCGGGTCACCGATGTCGCCGCGGTGCTCGTCGACGCCGGCCAGGGCGCTGGGGCGGCGTTGCAGCACCCGGACCCGGTCGCCCCGGTCGGCCAGGGTGGTGGCCACGGCACCGCCGAGCATCCCGCTGGCCCCGGTGACCAGGACCCTCAGCATCGGCCGAGCCGCCCGCCCGCGAGGACCCGGGCGGCCCACCGGCTCAGCCGGGCCCGATCGATCTTGGAGTTGTGCCGGATGTCGGTGGGCAGCGCCGGCACCACCAGCACGGCCGCGACCGGTGGACCGGCGACGGCGCGTACCGCGTCGGTCAGCTCGGCGTCGGCCAGCGCGGCACGGCGTACCCCGGGGTGGGTCTCGGCGACCACCACGACCTGGGCCAGGCCGCGCGGTCCGACGCCGACCACGGCGGCGCGGGCGATCCGCGGCACCGACTCGACGCGCTGCTCGATGCCGACCGGGGTGAGCACCCCGTCCGCGGTGACCAGCACGTGGGCGAGCCGGCCCTGCACCCACAGCCGGCCGTCGGCGGCCAGCGTGCCGACATCGCCGGTACGGTGCCAGCCCGGGTTGCGGGAGCTGTCGCGTTCGGTGAGCCAGAGCGCGTCGTAGCGGTCCTTGACGTGCGCGGCCCGGACCATGATCTCCCCGGTCACGCCGGTGACCTCGGCGGGCTCGTCGGCGGGGATGCCGTCGGCGTCCAGGGCGGCGACGGCCACCCGCACCCCCGGCAGCGGACGGCCGACGCAGACACCGTCACCGGGGCCGGCGTCGACGATCTCGTCGAGGGTGACGTCGGTGACCGGCAACACCTCGGTCATCCCGTACGGCGTGTGCGGCTGTGCCTTGGGCATCAGCTCCCGGGCCCGCTCCAGCAGCGCGGCGGGCACCGGCGCGCCCGCGCTGAGCAGCGTGGTGACCCCCTCCAGGGCGGCCCGCTGCCGGTCGTCGAGGGTGCCGCCGGAGTCGACCACGTTGCGCAACGCGGCCGGTGAGGCGAAGACCGCCGAGGCGTCGACCGCGGCCGTGGCATCGGCCAGGGCGGCGGCGGTCAGCGTCCGGGGCGCGGTCACCCGCATGTCCGGGATCGCCGAGGCGAGGCCAAGGGCCGGCCCGAAGAGGGCGAACGGCGCGAACGCCGCCACGATCCCGCCGTCGGTGGGCAGACCCAGCCCGCCCAGGGCGTCGCGCATCGCGGCGAGCTGCCGGTGGGTGTAGACCGCGCCCTTGGCCGGGCCGGTGGAGCCGGAGGTGAACAGCACCGCCGCGTCGTCGTCCGGCGCGGGAGCCGCGGGCAGCTCCGGCTGGGCGGCCCCGAGCCGGACCAGCCGGCCCAGGGTGGTCGCGCCCAGCGCGGCGGCACCGGGACCGGCACCGATGCGGCGTACCGGCCAGCGCAGCGCGCGGGCCACGGCCAGGCCGGGACCGACGGCGATCAGGTGCGCCGGGGCGGCGCTGCGGATCGCCCGGTTCATGCCGGCCAACCCCAGGCCCGGGTCGGCCACCACGATCACCGCGCCGATCCGCAGGCAGGCGTAGACGGCGGCGGTCAGGTCGGCGCCGGGAGGCACCAGCAGGGCCACCCGGTCACCGGGGCGCACCCCGGAGGCGACCAGGCCGGCGGCGAGCTGGCCGACCCGTCGCCAGAGCAGCGACCAGCTGACCCGTCGACCGCCCCGGGCCAGCTCGACCAGGGCGACCGACCGGTCGTCGGCGCGGTCGGCCAGCGCCGCCCAGAGCGGACGCCGGTCCGCCCCGGCCGCCGGGACCTCAGCCGTCCCGGAGGGCCGGGCCAGAGCCTCTGCCGTCCCGGAGGGCCGGGCCAGAGCCTCGATCGACCCGGATCGGCCCGCGGCCTCAGTCGGTGCGGGTGGTCGGTCCAGCTCGGGCAGCCAGGCGGCGACCGCGCCGGCCACGTCGGCGTCCTCGGCGAGCAGGTGCCCCGCGCCCTCGAAGCGGTGCAGCCGGGCGTGCGGCAGCCGGGCCCGCAGGTCACGCAGGTGCACCCCGCCGAAGACCGGGTCGCGTGGGCCCCACAGCAGCAGGGTGGGCACGTCGGCCAGGTCACCGAGGCGCTGCGCGACCTGCTGCAGGGCCGGCCAGCTCGGGTGGTCGGGGCTCAGCGGGATGTCGGCCACGAAGTCGCCGACGGCCTGGCGGCGCCGCGCCGTGCGGTACGGCGCGAGGTACGCCTCGCGTACCGGCGTGGTCAGCCGGGGGTTGGCCAGCGCCAGGGTGGCCCGCAGGAAGGTCGGAGTGCGGACGGTCACCGCCGGCAGCACGCCGGGTGAGCGGGCCAGCCGGATCAGCGCCGGCGCCGGCGAGCCGTCGGGCTGGTGTACGGCCGTGTTGGTGAGCACCACGCCGCGCAACTGGTCGCGGTGGCGCAGCGCCCAGCCCAGCGAGATGGCCCCGCCCCAGTCGTGCCCGACGGTGACCACCGGGCCGGTCAGGCCGAGGGCGTCGGTGACCGTGCCGAGGTCGGCGATGCGCTGGGCCAGCCCGCGTACCGTGCCGGTGCGCTCGGAGAAGCCCATGTCGAGGTGGTCGACAGCGACCACCCGCCACGGTGGGGCGTCGGGGCTGCTGAACCGGGCCAGCAGGTGCCGCCACAGGTACGCCCAGGTGGGGTTGCCGTGCACGCAGAGCAGGGTGCCGGCGTACCGCCGCTGGTCGGCCCCGGCGGCGCTGTCCAGGACGTGCCAGGTACGGCGGACGCCCTGGCTGTCGGCGGCGGTGACGAGGCGGGACCAGGCCGGGTCGAGGCCGGGCAGCCCGTGGGGCAGCGTCTCGGGTGCGCCGGTCACCACACGATCTCCAGGGCGCAGGTGTTCAGGCCGGAGCCGACCCCCATGCAGAGCACCCGGTCGCCGGGGTTGAGGCGGTCGGCGTGGTGGGCCAGGGTGATCGGCAGCGAGGCCGGCCCGATGTTGCCCAGCCGCGGGAAGGTCGACGGCACCCGCGCCGGGTCGAGGCCGAGCCGGTCCACCACGCCCCGGGTGTGCGCCACCGACACCTGGTGCATGGCGTACAGGTCCAGGTGTTGCCAGTCCCAGTCGCCGGCGCGGGCCCAGGTCGCCGCCGCCAGGTCCAGGCCGGCGTCGAGCAGGCCCTTGGCGTCGGTGCGCATCCTGGTGTTGTCGCCGACGCACAGCTCGTGGTGGCGGGTGGCGGCCCGGCCCACCCCGCCGACCAGACGGTGGCCCTGCGGGTGGGTGTCGGCGGCGGCCAGCACCATCGCCGCCGCGCCGGAGCCGAGGGTGAGGGTGGCGAACTGCTCCTTGATGTCGGCCCGGGTGGCCTCCGGGCGGCGTAGCCGCTCCAGCGTGGCCTGCTGGGCCTGCCGGGCGCTCTCGCCCGCCACGACCAGCGCGTAGCGGATCTGCCCGGCGTCGATCATGTTCGCGGCGACCTGCATCCCGTTGACGAAACCGAGACAGGCGTTGGCGATGTCGAAGTTCAGCGCCGCCGGTGGAAGGTTCAGGCTGTGGTGGATCCCGGCGGCGGTGGACGGCTCCAGGTTGGCCCGGGACACCGACGTGTTGATCAGCAGACCGACGTCGCCCGGGTCGACACCCGCCTCGGACAGGGCCTTCGCCCCGGCCTCGGCCGCCGCGTCGGCGAAGCTGAAGCCCTCCGGCCACCACCGTCGCTCCTGGACACCGGCGACGTTCTGGATCATGCCCCGGCGCAGCCGCAGCCGCTGGAGGGTGTCGGCCAGCTCGTCGTCGAAGTGCTCGGAGGGCACGATGACCGGCGCCTCCAGGGCTGTCACCGACAGTACCGTCGTGTTCACGTACCGGTAGTCAGCGTTGCCGTCCGTCATCCAGCCTCCACCCCTCGCCCACCCCTCGCCGGCTCGAAGTTATCCAACGCCCGCCACCATCCACCAATGATCGACTGCCGTGGCGGCGAACATCACCCCGCCCGGACCGTGCGTCAACCGGACGTCGCCGTCGGTGACCACAGGCGTCGTGGGTGGCGTCCGCGCCTGTTTCCGCAGGCCAGCGCCCGGGAAAGGTAGCTGGTCCAGTCCGCCGGGCACCGGTGGCGCGTCGAGGGTGTGGGGAGCAGGATATGACCGTTTCCGGAGCTGACCAGGGATTCCCACCGATCGACGGGTACGCCTTCCTGTCGGACACCCACACGGCGGCGCTGGTCGCGCCGGACGGGTCGGTCGAGTGGTTCTGTGCGCCCCGGTTCGACGGCGACGCGGTCTTCGCCCGACTGCTCGACCGGGACGTGGGCGGGTTCTTCTCGCTCACCGTCGAGGGCGCGGGCCCGCCCCGACGGCAGTACCTGCCGGACACCCTGGTCCTGGAGAGCCGGTTCGCCGGCACCGACGGCACGGCGGTGGTCCGCGACTTCCTGGCGGTCAGCACCGGCGACCCGCAGCAGCCGATCCGGGCCGGCCAGCTCCTGGTCCGGCAGGTGACCGCCGAGGGTGGCCCGGTGCGGCTGGCGATCCGCCTCACGCCCCGGCACGGCTACGGCGCCCACCCGGTGCGGTGGCGGCACACCGACGGACGGTGGCGGGCCTCCGACACCCCGCTGTGGTTCACCGCGGACCTGCCGTCCTCCGGCGACGGAGCGCCGGCACCCTCCGCCGACGGCGGACAGCTGCGGGCCGACGCGGACCTGGCCGAGGGTCAGACGGTGACGTTACTGCTCGGCTACGGCGAGGCCCCGGCGGCGGCCGACGCGACAGCGGAGCCGGCCACCGCCGAGGCGCACGCCGATCCGGGCGCGGCCGGGGCGCACACCGCCGCCCGGCTGCTCGACGAGACCGTCCGGACCTGGCGGGACTGGTCGGCGCGCAGCGACTACACAGGTTTCGCCGCCGAGGCGGTCCGGCACAGCGCGCTGGTGCTGCGCGGGCTGTCGTTCGACGAGACCGGCGCGTTGATCGCCGCGCCCACCACCAGCCTGCCGGAGGAGATCGGCGGGGTCCGCAACTGGGACTACCGCTACACCTGGCACCGCGACTCGGCGCTGCTCCTGCTGGCCCTGTTCCGCCTCGGTCACGCCGAGGAGGGCCGCCGGTACCTGCGCTTCCTGCTCGACATCTGCTCCGGCCAGGGGATGCTCGCCCCGCTGATCGGCATCGACGGCAGCACCGACGAGGAGCAGGAGCTGGACCACCTGGGCGGGTACGCCGGCTCCCGGCCGGTCCGCATCGGCAACGAGGCCGCCGGGCAGGTCCAGTTCGACACCTACGGTCACATCCTGGACGCCGCCCTGGCCTACCAGCAGCTCACCGGCGAGCTGACCGGGCAGCAGTGGACCCTGCTGCGCCGGCACGTGGACACCATGGCGCAGCGGTGGCACGAGCCCGACCACGGCATCTGGGAGATCCGGGGCCCCCGCCGGCACCACGTGAACTCGAAGGTGATGACCTGGGTCTGCCTGGACCGGGGCATCCAGCTCGCCGGCCTGCTCGGCGACGACGACGCGCCGGTGGACCGCTGGCGGGCGGCCCGCGACGAGCTGCACGCCGAGGTGCTCGCCCGGGGCTACGACCACCAGGGCGGCGGGTTCGTGATGTGGTACGACTCGACCGAGCCGGACGCGTCGCTGCTGCGGATCCCGCTGGTCGGGTTCCTGCCGGCCGACGACCCGCGGGTGCTGGCCACCATCGACCGCGTCTGGCAGGACCTGGCGATCGCCCCCGCCCTGATCCGCCGCTACCGGGCCGACGACGGGCTGCCCGGCGAGGAGGGCGCGTTCCTGCTCTGCTCCTTCGAGCTGGTCTCCGCGCTGGCCGTGGCCGGCCGGCGGGACGAGGCGCAGCAGCTGTTCGACCGGCTCACCGAGCTGGCCGGCCCGCTCGGGTTGTACTCCGAGCAGCTGGCCGCCGACGGCACCGCGTTGGGCAACCACCCGCAGGCCTTCACCCACCTGGCGCTGATCGAGGCCGCGCTCAACCTGGACGCCGGCGGCGACACCGAGGAGCTGCACGCCTGGGCCGAGCGCGGCATCCACGCGCCGCAGCACTGAACCGGCCGGGGGCGCCGGTCGGTGGCCACCGACCGGCGCCCCCGCTGGTTGTTACAGCCCGGCGGCGTGGGCGGCGGCGGTGCCACCGACCACGGGCAGGACGATCTTGCTGCTCTTCAGGTTCACCGCGATGTTCGCCGCGGTGGTGTCGGCCTGGCTGGAGTACTGCGGGTAGCTGGCCACCACGATCACGCCGATGCGGTGACCGGGCTTGAAGACGTAGTCCTCGGGCAGCAGCGGCCAGCTGAAGTTGTACGACTTCCCCGGCACCAGCGGCACCGCGACCCGGATCGACTGGCGGTTCTGGGCGTCCATGATGCCCTTGGTCACCAGCTCGGTGTCGGCGGTGGCGACCCGCTTGACGGTCTGCCGGTAGCAGGCGTCGTCGGTGGCGCTGCTCTCCCCCCAGCAGTCCTGCGTGTCCAGGGTGATGATGCCCTCGCCGGAGGCCCGGTGGGCGACCCGCTCGTCGGTGCCGTAGTCGACCAGGATGACCCCGAAGTTGGTGTCGGTCTGGTCGGCCGAGGCCCGGATCTGCATGGTCGGCGTACCGGAGATGTGCAGTGGGGCGGTGAGCGGCTCGGACAGGAAGGCCAGCCGGTGGGGCTGGACCACCTCCGGGTTGTTGATCATCGTGTTCTGGCTCTGGGTGCGGCTGTCCTGGAACCGGCCGGTCGCCGGCTTGGCCGTCGGGACCAGGCCGAGTCCACCCGCGCCGGTCGTGCCGGGCTGCAGGAAGACCTCGGTGTCGACCTTGCCGGGGATCGGCCAGTCGGCGTGGGTCTCCCACACGTCGGCGGCCCGCTCGATGTCCAGCCGGGGCTCGTCCATGATGCCGTTGGCCACGCCCTGCAGCCAGAAGTCGAACCACCGGTGCAGGGTGTCCACCCACACCGCGCGGCGGGAGTCGAACGGGTCGACGTGCCCCTCCTGGGAGATCCACAGCTTGCGCGGGATGTCGTTCTCGGCCAGCGCGTACCAGTACTTGCTCATGTGGTCGGCGCGCACGTTGTCGTCGTTGATGCCGTGGTACAGCAGCACGCTGGCGCTCTGCTTCGGCACCTTCTTGACGTAGCTGCGCTCGTTCCAGAAGGCGGTGTAGTCACCGTGCTCGTCGCCGTCGGCCGCGCCGAGGGCGTCGCGCACCGGCTTGCAGTAGTCCCGGCGCTCCGGGTTGGTGACCACGTTCGCCAGGTACGACACGTAGCTGTTGCCCCGGGTCACCACGCCGTTGCTGCGCACGTAGTCGTAGTACTCGCTCGGGCCGCCGATCGGCACGATCGTGGTCAGGCCCTGCACCCCGGTCACCGCGGTGGCCATGGCCAGCGAGCCGTCGTACGACTTGCCGATCATGCCGGACTTACCGTTGTGCCAGTCGGCCTTGACGACCTCACCGGCGGCGTTGCGGGCGGTGGCCCGGCCGTTGAGCCAGTTGATCGCCTGCTTGGCGCTGAGGTTGTCCTGGTTGGCGTTGGTGGTCGGGCAGCCGGTCGAGTTGCCGGTGCCCACCATGTCCAGCAGGATCACCGCGTAGCCGCGCGGCACGAAGTAGTTGTCGTACCACAGCGGCCACTTGTCCAGCAGGCCGTCACCGTCGAGGTCCACCTTGCACTCGGAGTCGTTGCCCCGGCAGAGCGTGGTGTAGTACGGGCTGGCGTCCATCACCACCGGCACCTTGAGCCCGTCGGCGGTGGCCTTCGGACGCATCACGTCGAACGCGATGATGTCGCGCAGCCCGTCGTTGTCGCTGTCGAAGGTCGAGTCGATGAAGAGCCGTTCCCGGATGGCGTCGGAGTAGCCGAACACCGGTTGGGTGACGCCGTCGGAGACGACGATCGTGGGCGGTTCGTCGGCCGCCACGGCCTGGGGCGACGCGGCGAGGACCGCGAGGGCCGTCGCGGCGAGGACGGCGATTCCGCCGCGCCAGGGCCTACCTGTCACAGCCATGCAGTTGTCTCCTTGTGGGGGTCTGAGCTGGTGACGCTACGAGCCCACGCACCGCCGCCGCCATCGGCACGTGTAGGAAAAACGTCCCGACCGGCTTCGACCCGCCCCGGGGCGGTCAGCCCCGGTAACCCCACTCGCGCAGCGGCTTGTCCAGCACCCGCTCCACGTCGGCGAGCTGACCGGCGCTCAACTCGTCGAGGTACGCCGCGCGCCGACCACCGGAGAACCGGTACCGGCCGAACCCGCGCTCGAAGGCGGCGTCCCACTCCAGCCCGAGGAAGTCCAGCATCCGGGCCACCTCGGCACGCGGGTCGGCCACCAGGTCCTCGTAGCGCACGTCCAGCCACTGCTGCTCGGGGTGCTCCGCCCGGGCCTGCCCGAACCGGTCCATCAGCAGCTTCCAGCCGAGCGCGGCCAGCACCGGGAAGGACCGGTCGTACTCCTCCCACTCCTGGCGCAGGTCGGTGGGCAGCGGCCCGAGGAACCAGTTGTCCGGCCCCTGCCACCCGTCCCACCAGCCCATCTGCAGCCACGAGTTGGTCACCGCCCGGCCGTCGCGGACCACGTTGACCACCCGCAGATCCGGGTACGCCGCACGCAGGAAGCCGGTGCGCGGCCAGCCGGTGACGTGGTGCACCATCGTCCGGCAGCGCTGCCGCCGGGCCCGGGTGTCGAAGAACTCGCGCAGCCGGTGGGACACGTACGGGGTCAGGTCCTCGGCGGTGAGGTCCCGGCAGGGGCGGGAGAAGCCGGCCACCACGTGCCGGTCGAGCAGCTGGTACGCCTCCGACGGGGCGACCCGGACCCGCCCGGCCTCCAGCAGCCGGCGGGCGTGCGCCAGGGAGGTCATCCCGGCCGGCCGGGGTGCGGAGCGGCGGTAGAGCGGGCCGTTGAACCGTCCCTTGAGGTTGAGCCGGGACAGCTTGTCGTCCACCCCGGAGACGAACCCGACCTCCCGGTGCCGGGAGAGCAGCTCCTGCACCAGGGTCGAACCACACCGGCCGGTCCCCACCACCAGCGACAACATCTTCTCTCAGCCCTCCTGTCGGCCGGTCGGTACGCCGACCGGTGTGCCGCGTCGGCCGGTACTCGTGGTCCGGCCGGTACGGCCCAGCGGGTAGCCGAGGCGGCGTAGCCCCGGCCAGGTCAGTGCGGTCACCACCGCGTACGACCAGCGGGACAGGTCGGTGCGCCACTGGTCGTCGGCGCGGATCGGCACCGCCCCGGTGCGGTGGCGCGACGGGTTGCCCGCCACCGAGTGGGTGGGGGCGAGCCGCACCGCCGCCGGTTCGCCGACCGCCCCGGGTGCGACCAGCGGGCCGGGCTGCGCACCGAGGCCGGCGAAGGCGGTGATCCGGGCCAGCGCGGCGGCCGGATCGGCGGTGAGGTCCTCGTACCGGATCCGCAGGTAACGCTCGGGGTCCGCGGCGAAGAGCCGGACCGTGACCGCGTTCCAGACCGACCAGAGCAGGGCGGCCTTCCACACCGGCGGACGGCTCATCAGCCGCTGGTCACGCTCGCCGTCCAGGCCCCGACGACGACGCCAGGAGAAGGCGGTGGCGCGCGGGTCCCGGACCACGTGCAGCACCCGCACGTCCAGGCCGGGCAGCCCGTCGAGCAGAGCGCCGTACGGGGGCAGCTTGGAGGAGTCGACCACGATCCGGGCGTCGGCGTGCCGGGCCAGGCAGGTGTACAGCCCGGTCAGCACCGCGTCGTCGGGGTGCGCCGCGACGGCCCGCCGACCGGCGCGGGCCCGCCACAGCAGCGCGGGCACGCCCCGCATCCGCAGCCGGCCGCGCAGCCCGGCGGCGATCTCGGCGGCCCGCCCGACCGGCACGTCGCGGCGTACCCGGCTCCACAGCGGGCAGTCCCGGAACGGCCGGCCGCACCCGCAGGGGCGGTTGTCCAGTTCACCGCGTTGCCACAGGTAGCGCAGCTCACCGGCGGCGAGCACCCCGGCGTACTGGCCGAGGACGTTGGTGACCAGGGTGCTGCCGCTGCGTCCGCTGCCGGCCAGGTAGAGCACCCGTACCGGCCCGTCGGGCTCAGAAGCGGGCCGGCCGGCGTGCTGGTCGCCGCTGGTCACGCGGGTACCCCGGCCCGCCGGGTGGCGGTGGCGTAGACCTCCCGCAGGCGCTCCAGGTGCGCCCGCGGACTGAACTCCCGCTCCACCCGGGCCCGGCCGGCCAACCCGAGCCGGTGCGCCCGGTGCGGGTCGGCCAGGGTCCGGTGCAGCGCGGCGGCCAGCGCGCCCGGGTCGTCGGCCGGCACCACCTCACCGTCGGTGCCCGGGGTGACCAGCTCCGGCAACCCACCCAGGTCGGTGGTGACCACCGGCACCCCGCAGGCGAACGCCTCCAGCACCGCCATCGGCTGGTTCTCGTTCCACCGCGACGGCACCGCCGCCACCGCCGCCGACCGGATCAGCTCGTGCAGCCGGGCCTTGTCGAGCCGGCCGTGGAAACGTACCCGGCCCGGTGCCCGCCGCCCGGCCAGGTCGGTGAGCGCGTCGCGGGCCGGGCCGTCGCCGGCCACGTCCAGGTGAACCTCGGGCGGCAGCTGGGCCAGCGCGTCGATCAGCACGTCGACGCCCTTCTCGGCGGAGAGCCGACCGGCGAAGACCACCGACCCGCCCGCTGTCGACTTCACCTCGGTCTGCGCCACGTCGACGAAGTGCCGTACCACGTGCATCCGGTCCGGGAAGACCCCGGCGCGGCGCATCACGTCGGCCAGGAACCGGCTGGGGCTGACGAAGGCCTGCACCGGCCCGTACGCCCGGGTCGCCCGGTGCAGCCAGGACTCCACCGCGAGCAGCGAGCTGGCCCCCAGCGAGCCGTCCTTGCAGCGCCGCCGGGCCGCCCGCAGCGGGCCACCGGTGACGCAGGCGTCACAGACCGCGCCCCGGTCGAGCATCTGGTAGCTGGGGCAGGCCAGCTTGTAGTCGTGCAGGGTCATCACGCACGGCACCCGGGCGACCCGGGCCGCGGCCAGCACCGACGGTGAGAGCTGGTGGTAGATGTTGTGCAGGTGCACCACGTCGGGCCGGAACTCGTCGAGCACCCGGGCCAGGCCCCGCCGGCTCGCCCCGGACCAGATCATCCGCGCCGCCGCCGCCGTGCGCGGCCGCAGCCCGCGCGGTGCCGGCTCCAACTCCACCAGGGGCGGGAAGTGCCGCGCGTACGGCGTGGGCGCGTCGTTCTCCGGGTGGGTCATGCCGAAGTACGCCACCTCGTCGCCGGCGGCCCGCTGCAACTCGGCGACGTCGAGCAGGTAGCCCTCGGCACCGCCACGGCGGTACAGGAACTTGTTGACGTGCAGGACACGCATGACAGCTGCTCCGGGGGTGGCCTGGGGCCCGCTTGGGGGTGGGCGAGGGGTGCACTGGCAAGCGGGGCTGACCAGGTGCCCCACCGTATGCAAACCGGACGGATGAGTCCAGATCATGATCTCCAAGTGGCCACACGGCTGACCTCGGGCTGCCCGCACGGCCCCGTGGCCAGGCACGACGGTCTGCCGGTAGCGTGTGCTCCGCCCGACCGTCGCGCCCGAGGAGGACCCGGTGCCCCACCAGGACGAGCCCTCGGCGCTCGCGTACACCGCCCGGCGGGTCGCGCGGCACCTGCGCTGGGCCCGTACCGAGGGGGTGCGCCGGCTGGTGGCCGAGGACCGGCTCGACCCGGTCGAGCGGGCCCGCACGGCGTGGGCCAAGCGCCGCTGGCGACGCGCCAACCCGGTGCCGCCCGGCCAGGCGATCCCGGTGTACCTGGTCGGCCTGCAACGCTCCGGCACCAACATGCTCGCCCGGGGGCTGGACGCCGCGCCCTCGGTCGAGGTGCGCAACGAGAACGACCGCCAACTGTTCCACCGGTTCCAGTTGCGCTCCGACGCCGTGCTCGTCGATGTGCTGCGGCGCAGCCGGCACCGGTACGTCCTGGTCAAGCCGCTCTGCGAGACGCACCGGGTGGACCGGCTGCTGGACCTTCCGGGTCCGCGCGCCGGCCGGGCACTGTGGGCGTACCGGGACGTCGACGACCGGGCCCGTTCCGAGGTGGCCAAGTTCGGCGACGCCAACCTGCGGGCGTTGCGGGCCGTCGCCGACGGCACCATCGGCCAGCGGTGGCAGGGCCAGCGGCTGGACCACGCGACCCGGGAGCTGGTCGCCAACTTCGACTACGACCGGATGACCCCGCACACCGCCGCCGCCCTGTTCTGGTACGTGCGCAACTCGCTCTACTTCCGCCTCGGTCTGGTCGACCGGGCCGACGTGCTGCTCTGCTCGTACGACGCACTGCTGGCCGACCCGACCGGGCAGCTGCGCCGGCTCTGTGCCTTCCTCGACCTGCCGTACGACCCGGCGCTGCACGCGCACGTCACCCCGCGCCCGCCGCGCCGCTCGCCGCTGCCGATCGACGCGCGCGTGCGGGTCCTCTGTGCCGACCTGACCACCCGCCTGGACGCGGCGGCGGGATCCGACGCGACGACCGCACCGGCGGCGGGGGTGGACCATGGCTGACCTCGAACGGCGACCCGACGCCGAGCCCGGCGGGACCGGAGCCGACAGCGGGACCGAGCTCGGCGGCGGAACCGAGCCCGGAGCCGGCAGCGGGGCCGGTGGCGGGCCGGGGACGCCGACCCGGAACGGGCCGATCTTCCTGGTCGGCTGCCAGCGCTCCGGCACCACGATGCTGCGCCTGGTGCTCGACTCACACTCCCGGGTCAGCTGCGGCCCGGAGACCCGCTTCCTGACCGACATGCGACGCATCGTCGGCTCCGACTGGGAGCGGCTGGCCCGCTTCGGCTTCACCCGCGAGGACTGGCTGCGCCGGATCGCCGACTTCTTCGGCGGCATCCACGCCGACTACGCCCACAGCCGGGGCAAGACCCGCTGGGCGGACAAGACCCCGCTGTACGCGCTCTCCATCGACTTCCTGGCCGAGGTCTTCCCGGACGCGCAGTTCGTGCACGTCATCCGGGACGGCCGGGACGTGGTGGTGTCGCACCGCAAGCGGTTCGGCTACTGGTCGGCGGTGAAGTGCGTGGTCAAGTGGCCCCGCTACATCCACACCGCCCGCGCCGCCGGGGCCCGGCTGCCCGCCGAGCGCTACCTGGAGCTGCGCTACGAGGACACCGTCACCGATCCGGAGAAGGCCATGCGAGTGCTGTTCGAGTTCCTCGGCGAGCCCTGGGAGGCCGGGGTGCTGGACTACCAGGGCAAGCCGCACGACGTGGCCGGCAAGTACACAGTGGAGGCCGACCGTCGCCGGGCCGCGGCCCGTACCGACGCCGCGATCTACGGGTCCCGGGTCGGCACGTACCGGCGGGAGCTGGACCCGTTCCTGCGGGTGCTGGTCCGAATCTTCTCCGGCTCGACCCTGCGTGAGCTGGGGTACCGGTGAGGCGGCCGGGCCGGGCGCGGTCCCTGCTGCTCGGCGGGGTGCTGGCCCTGGCGCTGACCGCGACGGCCTGCTCGGCCGACCCCGCGCCGGAGCCCGCGCCGTCGCCGTCACCCGCGACGGACGCGCCGCCGACGGCCAGCCCCGGCCCGGCCCCGTCGGGGGCGCCGGTGGTGGGCAACCCGTTCGGCGCCCGCTGGGACTGGGCCCGCTACGAGCAGTTCACCCCGTACCTGAAGAAGCTGGCCGGCTCGGCGACGTACCACGAGATCAGCTGGTGCGCGATCGAGAAGACCGAGGGCAACCGGAACTTCACCGCGCTGGACCGGATCGCCGAACGCAGCCGGGACCTGGGCATCATGCTGCACATCAAGATCCGTACCGGGATGTGCTGGGCCACCGGTGGCAGCCCGCAGTTCCTGCGCGGACAGGCCAACAAGACCGAGTCGGCGATGCCCCAGGACATGGCGGCCTACCAGGGTTTCGTCACCGACGTGGTGAAGCGGTACGCCCCGTACGGGGTCCGCGAGTACGCCATCGAGAACGAGGTGAACGCACCGCAGTACTGGGCCGGCAGCCCGGCCGACTACAAGCGGCTGGTCGCCTCGGCCGCCGAGGCGATCCACGCCGCCGACCCGCAGGCCAAGGTGGTCGACTCCGGCATCAGCTCGGTGGGCTACGGCATGGGCGTCGCCGACCGGCTGCTCAAGGCCGGGCAGGACGACGCGGCGGTGACCGCGTACCGGACGTACTTCCAGCGCCGGATCGGCACCCGGGGGCAGAAGATCCCGGAGGTCAACGACCCGGCGGCGCTGCGCGCGGCCCTGGCCAACGACCAGAACTCGCGCAACATCGCCTACCTGAGCGCCACCGAGGAACTCCTCGACGAGGGTGTGGTGCAGATCCGGCAGCTGCACTACTACGAGCACTTCGCGGCGGTGCCGGCCCTGCTGGAGTACCTGCGCGCCGAGACCCCCGCCGGGGTGCCCACGCAGGCCTGGGAGGTCGGCCAGTTCTGGCGCGACGGTGACGGCGACGCCGCCTCGCGCAGCGACGAGATGGTCAAGACGGTGAGCCAACTGGTCGCCGGCGGCATCAACCAGGTGCTCTGGCTACCGCTGGCGTACCACCCGAACAACCGGGCCGGCGCCGAGGTCCGCTACGGACTGCTGGACCCCGACGGCACCGAACGGCTGGCCGGCACGATGATGGCCGAGTTGGCCGGCGCGGCCAAGGACGCCACCGTCGAGCCGGTCGCCACCAAGGGCCTGACCGGGGTGGCCTTCCGGCGCGGTGAGCAGAGCACCCTGGTGCTCTGGTCGGCCTCGGCCGACGCCGTGTCGGTGCCCGCGGCGCCCGGCCTGACCAGCGGAAAGCTCGGCACCGAGGCGGCTTCCGCCCGCTCCGGCGCGGTAAGCATCGGCACCTCCCCGGTGCTGCTGGCCGGCACCGGCGACCCGGCCACCATCCTCTCCGGCGTCCGCTGAGTCCCCTGACCCCCGACCCGCCGCCCGCCGGGCCGGCAGCTTCCCGGATGTGGTGGCCTGGACAGGCCAGCAAGGCCACCTGATCCACGATCCGGCGAGCCCCACCGGGGCGGCGCGGTGGGGGGTGGGTCACCAGGTCGACGGCCAGTTCAGCAGGGTGGCCAGGCGGGTGTTGTGGGGGGCGAAGTGGGCCGCCAGGTCGGCCCGTAGCTGCGGGGTGAGCTGGGAGGTGCCGTCGTCGGCGCGGCGGGTGTGCCGGGCGAAGGTGTCCGGGGTGAACGGCGACAGCTCCAGGAACCGCAGCACGTCGGCGTACGCGGCGGCCGGGTCGGCGTACAGGTCCTCGCTGCGGATCACGTGCAGCCGCTGCCGGGGCAGCTGGGCGTACCAGCGTTCCAGCTGCTCGGCGTAGCGGCCCCGGGCGGCGTACGAGAAGTTGCGCAGCGCGTGGTGGGCGGCCGGGGTGTCCGGGCCGTCGCGCAGCGCCCCGGCCAGCCGTTCGTCCTCGGCGGCGAGGGCGTCGGCGAAGCTCAACGGCTCCAGCCCGTACGAGCGGGTGTGCAGGTAGTGCGAGTAGGCGCGCTCCACGGGGTCGCGCAGCAGCGCGACGAAGCGCGCCCGGGGCAGCAACGCGGCCACCCGGGCCGGTACCCGTGGGTGGAAGAGGTAGTACGGGCTGGCCTCGAAGGTCTGCCGGCCGGCGGCCGGTGGCGGGAAGTGCGCCCGGTACCACCGCTCGCCCCGACCGTGGTGGACGCTGAAGTACTGCAGTTCCTTGCCGGTGGCGGCCCGCACGTCCGGGTGGGCGGCCAGGTAGTGGTGCAGCGAGGTGGTGCCGCAGCGCTGCCCGCCGATGATCAGGAAGTCGGGCAGCGCGCCGGTCGGGCCGGGCCAGGCGGCACGGGCGAAGGCGCGGGTGCCGCGCACCGCCCGACGCAGCCGGTCCACGCCGCCCCGGCGGGGCGCGGCGCTCACCGGGCCCCCGCCGACACCGGGGTGCCGGCCGCCGGGGGCCGGGGGCCGCCGCCGCGCCGACGCCTGAGCAGGGTACGCAGCACCATGGTGTCCTCCTGACTGAGCCCGAGGGCGACCACGACCGCCAGGTAGACCCCGACGATGGTGGTCAGCCCGACGCCGAGCCGCCACTGCCAGCCCGGCACCAGCCAGCTCACCAGCAGCCCGGCCAGCAGCGCCACGCCGGCGGCGGCCAGCCCCTTGGCCATGCCCACGGTGAACGGCAGCGCGCCGATCAGCCGGCGCACCTGGAACACCCGGGCGACGTTGACCACGATCAGCGAGACGCTCCAGGCCGTGGCCGCGCCGACGATGCCGTACGCGGGAATGAACAGGACGTTGAGCAGCATGTTGAGCACCAGCGCGGCCACGTTGTCGGCCATGTTGAGCGCCACCCGACCGGACATGTTCAGCACCGTGCCGCACGGGCCGGTGGCCGCGTTGACCAGGTGCCCGAGGGCCAGGATCACGGTCACCGCCGCACCGGTGGCGACCTCACCACCGAAGACCCGCAGCAGATCGCCGGGGAGGACCAGCAGCGCGACGAAGGCCGGCAACGACAGCCGGACCACCCAGCCGGTGGCCACCGCGTACACCCGCCGGACCTCGGTGAGCTGCTCCTGGTGGTACAGGTAGGCGATGTACGGGCCGAACGCGGCGTTGATCGGCGCGAGCACGAAGATCGCCACGGTGACCAGCCGGGTCGCCACGTTGTAGACGCCGATCTCGGGGTTGGCGAAGAACCCCAGCAGCAGGGTGTCGGCCCAGATCAGCCCGGTCGAGGACAGTGAGGAGGCCCAGCTGACGGTGGAGAAGCCGAACAGCTGCCGGGGGCGGTAGACCGGGCGGGCCGCCGGCACCCGCCGGACCAGCCGGGCCAGGGCGAGCAGCGCGAGCACCGCCGCGGACCAGCCGGCCACCACCAGCGCCCAGAACGCGCCGGTCAGGCCCACGCCGGCGACCAGGGCCAGGGCGGTCAACAGCAGCCGGGTACCCGGCTCGTAGAGCTGCCCGATGAAGGTGAACGGGCGCTGGGTCCGCCACCCCCGGGTGGCCGCCAGCGCCGCCTCGCAGATCGTGGTGGCGGGCAGCGTCAACGCCACCAGCCGTAACCCGGTGACCAGCTCGGGGTCGTTGAGCGCGCCGGCCAGCCAGGGCGCGCCGGCGGCCAGCGCGCCCGCCAGCGCCACCGAGGAGGTGACCGAGACGGCCAGCCCCAACCGGATGGTGCCGCGCAGCGCCGCCGAATCGGCGTCGGCCAGGTGCACCGCCACGAACCGGGTGAGTCCGGCCCGGAACCCGGAGAGCGACAGCAGCCCGGCCAGGGAGAGCACGGCGTAGCACTGGGCGTACCGGCCCACCTCGCGGATGCCCAGCACCCGGGCCAGCAACAGCATGATGACGAAGACCGCCACCTGGCTGAGCAGGGCACCGACCAGGTTCAGGCCGCCGCCGCGGGCCATCGACCGGACGTGCTGGTCACCGGCGGAGCCGGAATGGTCGGACACGCCAGCTACCTACCGGCGCCGCTGCTGGTCGGAGCGTCGGGCCGGGACCGCCGGCACGATGACGGTGTCGTCGTCGGCCCGCCGGGTCGACACCACCGGCGACACGACGGTGTCCTCGTCCACCGGCCCACTCGCGGCACCCCGGGCGCCCCCTGCCGGCCCGGTCACGGTGCCGCGGGTATCCGCTGCCGGCCCGGTCACGGTGCCGCGGTTGTCCGCCGCC
Source organism: Micromonospora sp. WMMA1923 (assembly GCF_049179195.1). NCBI lineage: Bacteria > Bacillati > Actinomycetota > Actinomycetes > Micromonosporales > Micromonosporaceae > Micromonospora > Micromonospora sp. WMMA1923. The sequence goes on along the minus strand of NZ_JBMHLZ010000001.1, from coordinate 2,228,918 downwards.
GGGCCGGTCACGGTGCCGCGCGGGTACGGCACCGCCCGTCCGGTCGCCGGGGCCGGGCCGATCGCCGCCGGAGTGCCAGCCGCGGGGCCGTCGGCGACCGCGGCCCGAGCGGCCGTCGACCGGTTGCGGGACAACTGCTCCAACATCGCCACCAGCAGGACGGCCAGCAGCAGGCCGGCACCCGAGACCGGCAGCACCAGCCCGGTCACCGCACGGGTCCGGGAGACCGGTTGCACCTGGCCGGCGCTGACCACCTGGGCCGGATCGGCGGCCTGGGACTGGGCCCGGGCCTGCTGCAGACCCTGCCGGGCGTTGGCCAGCGCACCGCTGGCGGTGTCCCGCTGGGCCAGCAGCGCCTGGTAGTCGGGCAGCTTCGGGCCGAGCCCGTCCAGCCGCTTCTGCCCGGCGGTGATCGCCTCGCTGGCGGCGGCGGCACCCCGGCCGTTGCCGACGGCCTCCATCTGCAACCGTTGCTGCCGCAGGCTGGCGATCTCCTGCAGGGTCGCCTGGTAGAGCTTGTCCGGCTGGCTTACCTTGTTGGTCTTCTCCCACTCGTTGATCGCCTTGGTGGCGGTGGTCAGCTCGTCGGTGGCCGCCTTCACCTCGTCGGTGGCGATGGCGACCTGGCTGGTGAAGAGGAACGCCAGCGCCCGCTGGCCGGTCGCGGCCAGCACCGGGGCGACCGAGTCCCGGGCGGTGGCGGTGTAGGTGAGGGTGAGCTGGCTGCTCGCGCCCACCTGTTCGACCTTCAGCCCGGCACGCAGGATCCCCGCGTCGACCCCGGTGTCGGTGGACACCTGGTCGAGGACCTGCGGGGAGGTCACGGCCGCGGCGAAGGCCGCCGCGAACTGGTTGGCCGCCTGGGTGCCGGTGTACTGCTGGGCCGCGTTGCCGCCGACCAGCGCCGGGGCCGCCACGTAGGAGGTACCCGCGTACCGGTCGGGGCCGAGCAGCACGACCGACGCCGCCACCGCCGCGGCGACCAGCGGCAGTCCCAGCAGTATCCAGAGTCGACGCCGCGCGACCCGCAGATAGTCGACGATCTCCACCCTTGCGCTCCCCACTGTCTGGTAGATCATCCGATAATCCGTCCGGCCGGTACCGGCGGGGCCGGTGTCGGGCCCAGGTGCACCCCTCGGGCGATCGCGCTGGCCGCCGCCGCGAAGGCGACGTAGTACCAGAGCGTGACCACGTTCGAGATGACGTTGGAGGCCGCGCTGACCGCGACGAAGGCGACCGCGCAGCCGACGAAGCCGACCGCGATGCCCCGGCCGAGGGTGCCCGGTGGGGCCCGCCGCAGCGCGGTCAGCCCGGTGTGTACGCAGAGCGCCATCATCGCCAGGTAGGCCAGCAGACCGGCCAGCCCGGTCTCCACGTACGCGCGCAGGAAGTCGTTGTGCGGCTTCTTCGCCTCGTCGGCCTCGAACTTGGTCATGTTGGGCCCGATCCCGGTGACCGGGTTGCGGTTGGCCAACGAGACGATCTCCGACCAGTAGCCGACCCGCCAGGCCAGGGTGTTGCCGGTGGGTCCGCCACCGACGGCGGTGCTGTCGGCGAGCTGCCCGAACCGCTGCGTCACCGTCGGCAGCAGGGCGGTGGCGGTCACCGCGACCACGCAGAGCGCCAGCAGCAGGGCCCGGCTGCGGTGCAACACCGCCACCACGAGCAGGCCCAGCGCCGCGCCGAGGATGGCGCTGCGGGTGTTGGTCAGCAGCAGGAACACCAGCGACAGGGCGAGCAGCACGCCGAGGCCGAGCCGCAGCCGGCGGCTCAGGTAGCGGTGGATCCCGAACCCGAAGATCACCATGAACATCAGGTACCGGCCGAAGGTGGTGGACTGGCTGAACGGGCCGCTGATCCGGGTGAAGTCGCCCTTGACCTCGGCCGGCGGGCTGCCCAGCAGCGACATCAGCACGGTGTAGCCCAGCGCCAGCGCCAGCGAGGCGTACGCGGCGAGCAGCACCCGGCGCACCGCCGGCAGGTCCGGCATCAGCTGCTCCAGCACGACGAACATCACCACCACGGTGCCGATCCGCAGCGCCTCCAGGCCGCTGGGCACCGGCTGTGCCGCGCCGACCGCGCTCACCAGTGACGTCGCCCCGACCAGGAGCAGGGCCACGCCGAGTGGGGAGCCGCGCAACCGGCCCCGCTGGCGCAGTTGGGCGGCCAGCCAGAGCCCGGCGGCCAGCAGGAACAGCACGGCGAGGATGGTCGACAGGTCCAATGCGCGGGCCGACGGGCCCAGGTCGGCCCGGCCGGCGGTCGGGCCGCTGACCTTGAACAGGTCGACGCAGGAGCGCACCGCGAGCATCAGCAGCACGTACGCCGCGAAGCGGGTAAGCGCGAGCACCGCGACGATCAACCCGGTGGCGACCACCAGGGGCAGCAGCACACCTATCGGGTTGCCCTGCCCGGTCGCCAGCCCGGCCAGCACCGCCACCGCGGCGCAGAGCACGGCCGCGCCACCGGTCAGCAGCCACCCCACCGGATCCCGGCCCACCGCCCGGCCGGGCCGGCCAGAGCCCACCGCCGCGTCCGGCCGGCCAGAGCCCACCGCCGCGTCCGGCCGGCCGGAAGCCACCGCCGTGCCGTCGTGCCGTCCGTCCACTGATCGCCGACCACTCGCTCGTAGGGGTGCCTCGGGGCCGGTCACCCGCCGACCCACAGGTGCGGCTCGCGGCGCGGGACCGGAAGAACGGCCTAATCTATCGGCTGCCGCCGGGCGGGGACATGGGCCGTTGCGCCGGGCGTGGACGGCGTAACGGCCGGCCCGTCACCGGCGCTCTCCCCGTCGACCGGTGTGCGGTCGACGACGGAGGTCCCGGCCGCGACCGTACCCGTGCGCGGGTCCGTACCGTCGACCGGACCCGTGCGCGGGCCCGTGCCGGCCGGCCGTCGTGCGGCGAGGTCGAGGTAGAGGCGTTCCAGGTCGCGGGCGGCGCTGTCCCAGCTGTACTCGGCGAGCACCCGGTCACGCAGCGCCTTGGCGCCGGTGCGCTCCGCGGCCAGGTCGGCGGTGACCGTCTCCAGCGCCCGCAGCAGGTCGTCGCCGTCACCGTCGCGGAACAGCCGCCGGCCGGGCGCGTCGGCGCCCAGCACCTCCACGTGCGGCTCGATGTCACTGGCCACCACGGGCAGCCCGTAGGAGGCCGCCTCCAGCAGGGTCAGCGGCAGCCCCTCCAACCGGGACGGCTGGACGAAGGCCGCCGCGTGCGAGTACAGCTCGGCCAGTTCGTCGCCGTAGGCGAAACCGGTGAACACGATGCGGGGGTCGTCGCCGGCGGCCTGCCGCAGCCGGGTGACGTACTCGTCGGTGAAGGCCGACCCGCCGACCACGGCGAGCCGCAGCTCGGTCGGCAGCCGCCGGAACGTCCGGATCAGCAGGTCGGCGGCCTTCTCCGGGACCAGCCGACCGACCAGCAGCAGGTAGCCGCCGGGGGGCAGGCCGTGCCGGTCCAGTTCCCGGGGCGGCAGGTGCCGGGGGCTGGCGACCCCGTTGGGGATGTAGCGGGCGGGCCGGCCGAACCGGGACGCGTAGTGCGCGGCCAGCCCGCGCGACACGGTCACCCGGGCGTCCGGGACGTACCCGCTGAGCCGGTACGCGGTGCCGAGCACGGCGCGGGCCAGCCGCCCCCACTTGCCCCGCTGGTTGTCCAGGCCGTGCACGGTCAGCACCACCTTCGACCGGGAGGCGTACCGGGCCAGCGGCGCCACCAGCACCGGGCCGAGCCCGTGGTAGTGCACGATGTCGGGGCGTTCCCGCAGGGCCGCCACGGTGGAGGTGGCCGAGTGCACGATCGCGTCGAGGTGTTTGCTGGCCACGGTGCCGGCCCGGCGCAGTCGGATGCCCCGGTACCGCTGGTCGGGGACCTCGCCGTAGCTGTCCCGGCAGTAGACCGTGACCTGGTGGCCGAAGTCGGCCAGTCGACTCGCCATCTCCTCCACGTGCCGCTCGATGCCGCCGTAGGTGGCCGGCAGCCCCTTCTGGCCGATCATCGCCACCCGCAGCGGACGCCCCGGCGCCCCGGTCGCACCCGGTCCCACCGGGTCCGGGCCGACCTGACCGGCCGCGCTGGGCCGGGCCGGGCCGACCGGGCCGGTCGGTTCCGACGGGTCCGGGCCGAGTTGGCCGGCCGGTGTGGCGGCTCGGTCAGAAGATCGCACAGTTCTCCCTCGGATCGGGTCGGCCGATTGTCGTTGATCAGACACTCCCGCGCACGGGACGCTAGATCATCGACACCGCCCCTGACCAGGCCCGGACAGGTAACCGTCCCGGCACGTCCGGGCAGCCGGGCACCGAAAGAGCAGGCGGAACCGGCCGGGAGCCAACCACCGACCACCCTGCGACACGAGAAGTTCACCCTCGGTCAACCCGGTCCGACGCCTGTCGGTCACGGGGTGTCGGCCAGCACCAGCTCCCGCAGGTGCCGGTCGAGGGTGGCCGCGTCGATCCCGCCCGGCCAGCCACGCAGCAGGGCGCCGCCACCAGCGCCGGACCAGCGCTCGGCCGAACTCGGCAAGGTCGACGCCGTACTTGCCGTCAGTAATTAGTAACAGGGGTATAGTAGATCAATGCCCCTTTCAAGCATCGGGTCGGTGGATACGGCCGTCAGTCGGTGAAGCGCGAGGGTGGCGGTGAGGTGTCTACGGTCATCCAGAAGACCGCCGCGCGGGGCCGATCCGACCAGATGGGCGCGACCTGGGTCGATTGGTACGAAGACCTCGGCATCAGTGCGTTCAGCGGGACCGAGCGCCCCGGCTTCGATCGGCTGGTAGCCGATTGCCACTCCGGCCGCATCAATATGATCATCGTCTATTACATTTCCCGGCTGTCTCGCCTTGACCCCCTCGACGCCATCCCCGTCGTTACCGACCTGCTCAACCGGGGCGTGACCATCGTCAGCGTGGCCGAAGGCGAGTTCCGCCGGGGCAACCTAGTGGATCTAATCCACCTGATCATGAGGCTCGATCAGGCGCACGGAGAGTCGAAGACGAAGAGTATCAACGTAAAGGCCGCGAAGGCCCTTGCCCGCGACCTAGGCGGCTACGTCTCCGGCAAGGCCCCGTACGGCTTCGCACTAACCCCCGAGGTTCGACGCAGCCCCGACGGGCGACCGATCACGATTCAACTACTCATCCGCAATGACTTCGAGGTCGCGATCATCCGCCGTATGTTCGATTGGATGCTGTCTCCGACCTCGCCCGCGACCGTCGGCGGACTCGCCGCCGCCCTGAACGCGGCCAACGTCCCCACTCGGGGGCAGACCACCGGCAAACTCGCCGCCAACAGCGCGTGGCGTCCCCGCACGGTGAACCGCATCCTGCGTGACCCCCGGATCGCCGGCTACGCCGCCGAGGTGGTCTATTCCACCCGCAAGGACGGCCGGCAAGGGGCCAACGTGATCGGATACCGCCTCGTACGCGACGAGAGCGGCGAGCCAGTCCGCACTCACCCGGCGCTTGTCGACCCACACGAGTGGTACACGGTGCAAGCCATACTCGACGGCAAGCCGTCCCCCGTCGTCCCGTTGCGGCGCGACGTGGCCTCTCTGCTCGGCTCCCTCGGGGTGCTGCGCTGCGAGTGCGGATCGCTCATGAAGTCGCACCGAATCAATGATGTCGAGTACAAGTCGACGTACTTGTGCAACCGCGCCCCCGGCCGTCGGCTCCCCGGCACACACAGTGGCGGCTGCGCCATCGCCATGCTCGCGCTCGACGACTACATTGCCCGCCGAATCTTCGCCCTGATCGCCACCGCCGAATACGCCCCGGACACCCTCGACACGATCGCCGAGGCAACGCGCCGGTTCGGGGTCGCCTCGGCGGACCCGGCTGTAGCCGCCCAGCGCGGGGCCATCGCGGGCGAGCTGGACGACGCCGAGCGCACCCTCACCGAGCTGTATGACGACCGGGCGGCGGGCGGATACTCCGGCACGATCGGGAAGCGCCGTTTCCTGGACTCCGAACGGTCGCTGTCCGGCCGGATCGATCTACTGACCGCCCAGCTCGCCGAGATCGACAACGCCGCGTCGCCCACTCTCCCTATCGGCGAGTGGCTCGGCGAGCCTGGGTCGGACCCGCTCGGGCCGGGGTCGTGGTGGGCCGGCGCGTCGCTGGCCGAGCGGCGAACCCTGGTCGCGACGTTCGTCGGCTCAATCACCGTGCGGAAGTCGGCGACACGCGGCGGCCGAGGGTCGGCCGAATCGCGCGTCTCGATCGAGTGGGCGCGACCGGCCGAAGACGTGTAATCGGGGCCCGCCGTACCGCCCGCAGCACGCGGACTGTTCGTACGCACTTGTTCTGGCCCCACCGCGGCGTTCTTCTGTCGGTAGTTGCGCAGTGGACCTTGCGCCCGGACCCACCGGCACCGGAGGGTGGGCAGTGGCTGGCTGCCGCCCCCTTCGAGCAGCTCAACCAGGGAGAACCCACGTTCATGCAAGGTGAGCTGCAACGCATCGTCGACGCCGTCGCCGCCCGGGTCGGCCGACCGGCCCTGATCGAGGACCGGCGGCAGCGGGTGGTCGTCTACAGCGAGCACGACGGGCCGATGGACGAGGTACGTCGGATGTCGATCCTGCGCCGGCAGACCACCCCGGAGGTGATCGCCTGGTTCCGGGACATGGGGGTGCTCACCGCCCGGGAACCGGTCCGTACCCCGGCCTACGGCGACCTCGACCTGCTGCCCCGGGTCTGTGTGCCGATCTGGCACGACGAGCTGCTGCTCGGCTTCGTCTGGTTCATCGACGTCGACGAGACGATGACCGACGCCGACATCGCCACCGCTACCAGTGCCTTCGCCGACCTGTCGCTCGCCCTGTACCGGGAGAACCTGCTGGGTGAGCTGGCCTCGCAGCGGGAGACCGAGGCCACCCGGACGTTGCTGGTGGAGAGCCGCCAGGCGCGCGAGCACGCGGCCCGGGCCCTGCTGGAGGAGGGTCGGGTGGCCGGCGACGGGCCCACCACCGCGCTGGTCGCGCAGCTGGTGGCGCGGGACGGAGCGCAGCCCGACGAGGTCGCCCGGATCGCCCTGGAGCAGGCGTTGGTGACCACCCGCCGGTGGCTGGGCGTACGGGAGTCCCTGCACCTGGTCTGGCACGACCACGGGGTGCTGCTGACCCTCGGCGGCCGGGTCGCCGGTCGGCCCGGACCCGAGGCCGCCGCCGGCCACCTGGACGAGGCCCTACGGCACGCCACCCGGGGGCTGGCCACCATCGACCGGACGGTCACCGGGATCGGGGAACACCGGCCCCGGCTGCTCGACGCGGTGCAGTCGTACCAGGAGGCCGCCCAGGCCGCCCGGGTCGCGGTGCAGCTGCCCGCGCTTGGCCGGGTGGTCGCCTGGTCCAACCTGGGCATCTACCGGGTGCTGTCCCGGTTGGACGGCCCGCAGCTGGACATCGCCGGGGTGCACCCGGGGCTGGAGCGGCTGCTGCGCGACGACTCGTACCAGGTGCTGCTGGAGACCCTGGAGGCCTACCTCGACCTGGCCGGCAACGCGCACGCCACCGCCGAGCGGCTCCGACTGCACCGGACCACCCTCTACTACCGGCTGCAACGGGTCGAGCAGTTGGCCCAGACCGACCTGAAGGACGGCAACGAGCGGCTCTGCCTGCACCTGGCCATGAAGCTGGGCCGCCTCACCGGCCACTTCCGGGGCGCCGAGTGAGCCCGCCGGTGGCCGGGTCACCGACGGCGGTGACCCGGCCGGCCGCCGGTCACCGCGCCGTGCCCACGTGCTCACCGCCGTCGGGGTCGGCCACAGCCGTGGGGACGCTGCGCTCGGCCAGGTGCCGCCGCAGCGACCAGGACACCGCCGCCGCCCAGACCAGGGCGACGACCAGGTAGCAGGCGTACCGCAGCGGTGTCGGGGCGTCGATCCACTCGCTGCGCAGCAGGGTCCGGCTGTTGGTGAGGATGATGACGCCGCCGACGGCGGAGCCGAGGACCCGCGGCGGCACCATCCGCACCAGCCAGGCGGCGACCGGCGCGGCGATCATGCCACCGAGCAGCAGCGCGGCCACCCAGGTGAAGTTGATGTTCGCCGCGCCGATGCCGACCAGGAACCCCAGGCTGGCCGCGATCGCCACCAGGAACTCGCTGGTGTCGATCGAGCCGATCACCCGGCGGGGCTCCAGCCGACCGCTGGCCAGGATCGCGGGGGTGCCGATCGGCCCCCATCCGCCGCCACCGGTGGCGTCGACGAAGCCGGCCACCAGCCCCAGCGGGCCGAGGAAGCGCTTGCGCAGCGGCAGCCCGACGCGGTCGCGGGGCAGGCCGGCGACGGTGAACCGGACGAGCACGTAGAGGCCGAGGGCGAGCAGGATCAGCGACATGACCGGTGCCGCGGTCTCGGTGGAGAGTCCGGAGAGGAAGGTCGCCCCGGCGAAGGCGCCGACGGCACCCGGTACGCCGACCCGGCGGACCACCCGCCAGTCGACGTTGCCGAACCGCCAGTGCGCGGTGCCGGAGACCAGGGTGGTGCCGATCTCGGCGAGGTGGACGGTTGCCGAGGCGCTGGCGGCACCGGTGTTCAGGGCCAGCAGCAACGTCGTGGACGTCACGCCGTACGCCATCCCGAGACTGCCGTCGACCAGTTGCGCGCCGAGGCCCACCAGCGCGAGCAGAAGAATTTTACGCACAATTACCGCCGATCCGAAAGAGAATGAGTCGGGCAGTGCCGGAGCGCGGACGGCCGTCGATGGTGTAGCACCCACCGACCGACCGCTGGGTCTGAGCGGGCAGCGGGAGCACCGGTCACCTCCGGCGGTTACCGGTTTTCCCGATGTCGGGCGACAACGCCGCATACGCCATTGGGGCAGACCAGATAAAACGCTCGTTAAGTGACCTGCGCCACGCCACCTGCGACCCCTGGCCACCATCGATGTCCACCATGGCGAGGCCCGGTGCCGGACGACACCGGGCGACGGATCCCCGCGCCGGGTCCGCCAGCGCCCACCTCGGGCACCGATGCCCGGCGGACGCGGTCAGCAAGCCCTACCACCAGGGCTTTCGACGATCGTTCAGCGATTCGCATCCCACCTTCGCGATGCCCAAGTTAATCGGTGGGCAATAGCGTCTACCCGCATGGACAGGGATCGTTGGCTCAGGCAACAACATCTGGCAAGACCCGTTCCACATGCTGGGACAAAAGTGGGTGGAATCGTCCATCGAGTCGACCTTGATCCAGTTTCTTAATTGGTCACGTCGGCGACATTCGCGGCCACCACGCCTGTCGGCCGCACTCGAAGTCCACAACCGTCCACACCCGGCAGCATTTTTCCTGGCCAGCCCGTCGACAATTCCCGTCGCCTAAGTAGGAAATCTGCATGGACTTAACGATGTCGGGCAGATTTAACCGGACCGTAACTGATCGCCGCTACGTTATGACTCAGCGCGACATTGACTGCCGCGAATTACGGCCCCGGTCACCGACCGTCGGTCGTCCGGCCCGGCCTGTCGCCCTCCGCGATCCCCGTGCACCAGCTGGGAGCCAAATGAGTACTGCACCGCACACGCGCGACCTGATCATGGTGGTGAACCCCGCCGGCGCACTGGAACCCAGTCCCCGCCTCCCGGCCGCCGCCTGCTCCGCCGGCGCTCTGGGGGTGCTCGACCTGGCCGACGGCCAGGACTGGGCGCTACGGGCGCTCAGTCGGGCCGCGGCCTGGTCACCCGAGCCGTTCGGGGTCCGGGTCCCCGCCGACTGTCGGGCCACCCCCGACGAGGTCGACCGGGTCGCCGACGGCCGCGTGGACCTGGTGCTGGTCACCCCGGACGGCCCCTGGCCACTGGCCGAGATCGTCGGACGGTACCGGGTGGTGGTGGAGGTGACCGGCCGGGATGAGGCCCGCGCCGCCGCGGCAGCCGGGGCGCACGGGCTGATCGCCCGGGGCATGGAGGCCGGCGGCCGGGTCAGCGACCTCAGCACCTTCGTCCTGCTCCAGCAGCTCGCCGCCGACGACCGCCTCGACCTGCCGATCTGGGTGGCCGGCGGGATCGGGCCGCACACCGCCGGCGCCTGCCTGGTCGGCGGCGCGACCGGGATCGTCCTGGACACCCAGCTCGCCCTGCTGCCCGAGTCGGAGCTGCCGGCCGACGTGCAGGCCACGATCCGCCGGATGGACGGCTCCGAGACCGTCCTGCGCGACGGTTTCCGGGGCATCCGCCGGGGTGGCCCACACGACCCGGACTCCGAACTCCTGCCGATCGGTCAGGACGGTTGGTTGGCCGCGGTCTTCGCCGACCGCTGGGCGGACACCGGCGCCGCCGTCCGGGGGATGCGCGCGGCGCTGCTCGCCGCGCTCGACGACCCGGACGCCGGTGACCTGCTGCGCCCCGGCTCCCCGCTGGCCGAGACCCTCGGCGTCCGGGTGCCGGTCGCCCAGGGCCCGATGACCCGGGTCAGCGACGAGGCCGCCTTCGCCGAGGCGGTCGCCGACGGCGGCGCGTTGCCCTTCATCGCCCTGGCCCTCAACGGGCCGGACCAGTGCCGCCGGATCCTCACCGAGACCGTCGAGCGCCTCGGTGACCGGCCGTGGGGCGTCGGGGTCCTCGGTTTCGCCCCCGAGGAGCTACGCGCCGCGCAACTCGACGTCATCGCCGAGGTCCAGCCGGCCTGCGTGATCATCGCCGGCGGTCGGCCGCCCCAGGCCCGCGCCCTGGAAGACCGGGGGATCAGCACCTTCCTGCACGTACCCTCCCCCGGCCTGCTCCGGCAGTTCCTGCGCGCCGGAGCCCGCAAGTTCATCTTCGAGGGAGCCGAGTGCGGCGGACACGTCGGCCCCCGCGCCAGCTTCCCGCTGTGGGAGGCCCAACTGCTGGTGCTCGACGAGTTCCTGGCCGCCGAGCCGGCAGCCGCCGGGCAGTTGCAGGTCTTCTTCGCCGGTGGCGTCCACGATGCCCGGTCGGCGGCGATGGTCGCCACGATGGCCGCACCGCTGGCCGGCCGGGGTGCCCAGATCGGTGTGCTGATGGGCACCGCCTACCTGTTCACCGCCGAGGCGGTGACGCACGGCGCGGTCCAGCCGCTGTTCCAACGCGAGGCGCTCGCCGCCGAGGCCACCGCGCTGCTGGAGACCGCCCCCGGGCACGCCACCCGGTGCCTGCACACCCCGTTCGTCGACGACTTCCACCAGTTGCGTACCCGGTTGGAGGGCGCGGGGGTGGAGAACCGCCAGGTCTGGGAGAACCTGGAGCTGCTCAACGTGGGCCGGCTCCGCATCGCCAGCAAGGGCCTGCGCCGCTCCGGCGAGGTCGTCGAGTCGGTCGACGAGCAGGTCCAGGCCGCCGAGGGGCTCTTCATGGCCGGTCAGGTGGCGGTGCTGCGCGACGCCGCCACCACCGTCGCCGACCTGCACGACGCGGTGACCACCGATGTCCGCGCGCACCACGCCGGCCGGCTGGAGACGCTGCGCGAGCGGCTGGCCCCGCCGGCGGTCCAGGTCGAGGACCCGGTCGCCCCGCTGGACATCGCCATCGTCGGGATGTCCTGTATGCTGCCCGGCTCCCCCGACCTGGACAGCTTCTGGCGTACGGTGCTCAGCGGCGTCGACGCGGTGGGCGAGGTGCCGGCCCAGCGGTGGGACACCGACCTGTACTACGCCCCCGAGGTCGGCCCGGGGCAGACCGGCCGGATCAGCGTCTCCAAGTGGGGCGGCTTCATCGACCCGGTGCCCTTCGACGCGATCCGCTACGGCATCCCACCGGCCGCGCTGAGCAGCATCGACCCGACCCAGTTGCTCGCCCTGGAGGTCTCCGACCGGGCCCTGCGCGACGCCGGTTACCCGGCCGACGCCGCCGGGGTGGACCACGGCCGTACCGGGGTGGTCTTCGGCGCCGAGGCCGGCAGCGACATGGGGCACGCCCAGACCCTGCGCACCATGCTGCCGGCGTACCTCGGTGAGGTGCCCGAGGAGATGGCCGACCTGCTGCCCACCGTCACCGAGGACAGCTTCCCCGGCGTCCTGGCCAACGTGATCGCCGGGCGGGTCGCCAACCGGCTCGACCTGGGTGGACCCAACTACACGATCGACGCCGCCTGCGCCTCGTCGCTGGCCGCCCTGGACGCCGCCTGCAAGGAGCTGGTCAGCGGCGACAGCGACCTGATGATCTGCGGCGGCGCGGACCTGCACAACGGCATCAACGACTACCTGATGTTCACCTCGGCGCACGCGCTCTCCCCGACCGGCCGGTCCCGGCCCTTCGACAGCACCGGCGACGGCATCGCCCTCGGCGAGGGGGTGGCCTGCGTGGTGCTCAAACGGCTCGCCGACGCCGAACGCGACGGTGACCGGATCTACGCGGTGGTCAAGGGCCTCGGCGGGGCCAGCGACGGCCGTGCCCTCGGACTGACCGCGCCCCGCCCCGACGGGCAGCGCCGGGCCCTGGACCGGGCGTACCGGCGCAGCGGGGTCTCCCCCCGGGAGGTCGGCCTGGTGGAGGCGCACGGCACCGGCACGGTGGTCGGCGACCGTACCGAACTGGAGACGCTGACCCGGCTGTTCGTCGAGGCCGGCGCCGAACCGGGCGGATGCGCGCTGGGCTCGGTCAAGTCCCAGATCGGGCACACCAAGTGCGCCGCCGGGCTGGCCGGGGTGATCAAGGCGACCCTCGCGCTGTACCACGGCGTCCGGCCACCCACCCTGCACCTGCAACGGCCCAACCCGGCCTGGCACTCGCAGCGCAGCCCGTTCGCCTTCTACACCGAGGCCCGCCCCTGGCCCGCCCCGGCGGCGGAGCGGATCGCCGGGGTGAGCGCGTTCGGCTTCGGCGGCACCAACTTCCACGTGGTGCTCGGCGCGTACGCCGCCGCGCCGGAGCCCCGCCACGCCCGGCGGATCTGGCCGGCCGAGCTGTTCTGCTTCCGCGGTGCCGACCAGGACGCGGCCCACCAGTCGGTCCGGCACCTGCTGGAGAGCCTGCCCGCCGACGACGGCCGGGACCGGCCCGGGGGCCTCGCCGAGCTGGCCGCGGCGACCAGCGCCCGGTCCGTCGGCCGACCCGGGCCCACCCGGGTCGCCGTGGTCGCCCGCGACCTGACCGAGCTGGCGACGCTGTTGCGCCGCGCCCTCGCCGGCGAACACGACCCGGCCAGCGGCCTGGTGCAGCCGGCGGCACCGGCCGAGCCGGGTGCGGTCGCCTTCCTCTTCCCCGGGCAGGGCAGCCAACGCACCGGTGCCCTGGCGGAGCTCTTCGTCGCCTTCCCGGAGCTGCGGCACTACCTCGAACTCGACAGGCCCGCCGCCGAGCTGCTCTTCCCGCCCGCCGCCTTCGACTCCGACGCCCGCCGCGAGCAGAACGACCGGGTACGCGACACCCGCGTCGCCCAGCCCGTGCTGGGCATCGGCGGGCTCGCCGTCGACCACCTGCTGCGCCGCCTCGGGGTCCGGCCCGACATGACCGCCGGGCACAGCTACGGCGAGCTGGTCGGGCTCTGTGTCGCCGGCGCCTTCGACGCGGCCACCCTGTTGCGGCTGAGCCGGCAGCGGGCGGCGGCCATCCTCGAGGCCAGCGGCGCGGACCCGGGCACCATGGCGGCGGTCAACGCCACCGTCGACCAGGTGACCCAGACCCTCGCCGCCGCCGGACTGACCAGCGAGGTCGTGCTGGCCAACCGCAACGCCCCGAAACAGCAGGTGGTTTCCGGCCCGACCGCCAAGGTGCAGGCGGCGGTGGTCGCGTTCAAGGAGGCCGGGCTGTCGGCCAAGGCCATCCCGGTGGCGTGTGCCTTCCACAGCCCGGTGGTCGCCGGCGCGGTGGAGACCTTCGCCGAGGTGCTGGCCACCGACCGGATCGCCGCGCCAGGCATCCCGGTCTGGTCCAACCTGACCGCCGCACCGTACTCCGGTGACGCCGACGGGGTGCGGCACCACCTCGCCGAGCAGATCGGCGCGCCGGTGCGCTTCGTCGAACAGGTCGAGGCGATGTACGCCGCCGGTGCCCGCCTCTTCGTCGAGGTCGGCCCCGGTCAGGTGCTCACCCGGCTGGTGCAGGCGGTGCTCGGTGACCGCCCGCACCGGGTGGTCGCCACCGACCGCGGTCCGGCCGAGGGGCTGCGCGGCTTCCTGATCTCGGTCGGGGAGATCGCCTGCGCCGGCGCGCCGGTCCGCCCCGACTGGCTCTTCCACGGCCGGGTCACCCCGGACCCGGCCGGTACGGCACCGGCCCGTCGTCCGGTCTGGACGGTCGACGGGCAGCTCGTCCGGGACCAGCACGGCAACTGTCTTCCCGGTGGCATGACCCCTCCCCGACGGATCAAGGAGCTGTCGATGACCCCAACGAACGGCGCGCCAACCGGTACCGATCCGGGCGTCGGTGCCCGGGACGTGCGGGGCGAACTGCTCAGCGAGTACCTGCGCACCACCCGCGACCTGATCGCCACCCAGCGCGACGTACTGCTCGCCTTCCTGACCGACGGATCGGGCGGCGGCGGGCGGCTGGTCTGGCAGCCCACCGAGGCGTACCGCACCGACGGGTACACGGCCCTGCCACCGGCGGCGACGTCCGGGCCGGCCGACGGGCACCCCGCCCCGGCAGCGGCGACGACGGTGACCGGCAACGGCGGCCCGGTCGGTGGCGTGGCGCTGGCCGGCAACGGCAGTGCCGCATTGGTCGGCAACGGCAGCGCCACGCTGGTCGGCAACGGCAGTGCCGGGTTGGTGAGTGACGGCGGTGCGGCGCTGGTCACCAACGGTGCTGCGACGTTGGTGGCGACCGTCGCGCCCGCCGAGGTGCCGGCGCTCGTGCCGGTCTCGCCCGCGGTGGGCACCGTCGCCCCGGTGACCGGCCCGAGCCTGGCCGACTTCCAGCACGCGATCCTGACCGTGATCAGCGAACGCACCGGCTACCCCGTCGACCTCATCGAGGAGGACCTCGACCTCGAAGCCGACCTCAGCATCGACAGCATCAAACGCGCCGAAGTCGCCGGCGAGGTCGCCCACCGCCTCCAGCTCACCGTCGAAGGCGACGAATCCGAACTCGAAGACCTCGTCAAGGCCCGCACCGTACGCGCCATGGTCAGCTGGCTCAACGACAGGATGAGCGGGACCATCGAGGTGTCGGTCTCCACCACCGGACCGGTAGCCGCCGCACCGGTGGCGCTCGCCGCCGCGCCCACCGGCACCGCCGGGCCGGCCCTGGCCGACTTCCAGCACGCCATCCTGACCGTGATCAGCGAACGCACCGGCTACCCCGTCGACCTCATCGAAGCCGACCTCGACCTCGAAGCCGACCTCAGCATCGACAGCATCAAACGCGCCGAAGTCGCCGGCGAGGTCGCCCACCGCCTCCAGCTCACCGTCGAAGGCGACGAATCCGAACTCGAAGACCTCGTCAAGGCCCGCACCGTACGCGCCATGGTCAGCTGGCTCAACGACAAGATGAACGGCACCGTCACCGCGACGGCCACCCTCACCGCGACCAGCACCCTGACCGCCCCGGCACCGGCCCTCGAGGCGGGCGTCGCCCCGACGGAGGACGCGGCTGCGGGTCCTGCCCCGGCCGTGACCGAGGGGGTGGGTCCCGCCCCGGCCGTGACCGAAGGGGTGGGTCCTGCCCCGGCGGGGGTGGGTGTCGCGCCGAAACGGCTGGTCGCCCAGGAGAGCGTCCGGGTCGAGGCGCTGGCCGACCCGGCCGACGTGCTGGCCGGTACCCGGTTCCTGATCACCGGCGGCGGCCCGATCGGGGCGTACCTGTCGGAGCTGCTCGGTGAGCACGGCGCCGCCGGACAGCTCGGGGTGCTCGACACCGCGCAGGCCGACGCCGGCTTCGACGGCGTCCTGGTCCTCGACGGGCTCACCAACCTCGACGAGCCGCTGCTGCCGGACGTCTTCCCGCTGCTGCAGCGGGCACTCGCGGCCGGTCCACGCTGGCTGCTGGCCGCCGGCGCCCGCGGTGCCACCGGCGCCGCCGACGGCATGCCCGGCCTGTTCCGCACCATCGCCCGGGAGTACCCGCAGCTCACCGCCAGGTTCGTCGAGGTGGACCCGGCGACGGCCCCGGAGGCCCTGGCCCGTCAACTGCTCGACGAGTTGCTCACCACCAGCGACGCACCGGTGGTCGCCCACCGCGGCGACGGCCGGTACGTCGCCGACCTGGTGCCGGTGGAGCTGGGGGCACTGGCCGCCGGTGGGGCCGGCCCGGCCGGGGACGGGGTGGCCGAGGCCGCCGCGATCGGTCTGACCTCGGACTCGGTGGTGGTGCTCTTCGGCGGGGCCCGGGGCATCACCCCGTGGTTCGCCCGGGCGCTGGCCTCGGCCAGCCGGTGCCGGATCGAGCTGATCGGCCGTACCCCGCTGGCCGAGGACCCGGCCGACGCGGGCGCGGTCTCGGCAGCGGAGAAGGCCGCTCTGGACGCCGCCGGTGACAAGGCCGCCCTGGTCACCGCCCTGGCCCGGCAGGGCCTACGGTCGCCGGCCGAGATCGACCGGCGGGCACAGCGGATCCTGGCCGCCCGGGAGGTGGCCGCGACCATCGCCGAGCTGACCGAACTCGGCGCCGAGGTGCGCTACCACGCCCTGGACGTCCGGGACGCGACGGCCACCCGGGCGCTGCTGGCCGGCATCCACGCCGAACACGGCCGGATCGACGGGGTGGTCTACGCCGCCGGGATCATCGAGGACAAGCTCATCGCCGAGAAGGATCCGGCCTCGTTCACCCGGGTCTTCGACACCAAGGTCGACGGGGCGCGGGCGGTGCTGGCCGCGCTCGACGAGTTGTCCGGCACGCCGCGTTTCGTGGTCTTCTTCGGCAGCATCGCCGCGGCCTACGGCAACCGGGGACAGGCCGACTACGCCGCGGCCAACGACGCCCTCGACACGATCGGCGGCCGGTACGCCGCTGGGACCGGGGTGCGCTGCCTGACCGTGCACTGGGGCCCGTGGGCCCCCGGGGCCGGCCACGGCGGCATGGTCACCGCCGAGTTGAGCCGGGAGTACGCCCGACGCGGCATCGGCCTGATCGACCCGGAGGAGGGTGCTCTCGCCCTGCTGCGCGAGCTGGCCTGGGCCGACGCGGCGGTCACCTCGGTCGTCTACACCGCCTCCGGCTGGTGAGCCCGCCGATGTCCCGCACCGCACCTGAGCAGACCGTCCGCCGGAGGCACCGATGAGCAACGGCACCACCGAGCCGAGCAACGGCACCGACTTGAGCAGCAGCACCGACCCGATCGCCATCGTCGGGATGGCCGCCCTGATGCCCTCCGCCGGTGACCTGGAGAGCTACTGGCGCAACCTGGTCGACGGGGTGGACGCGATCACCGAGGTCCCGCCGCACCGGTGGGACGAGGAGTTCTACGACCCGGAGCAGGCGCACCGGGCGGACCGGATGTACTGCCGGCGCGGTGGGTTCGTCGACGAGCACGCCACCTTCGAGCCGCTGCGGTTCGGCGTGATGCCCGCCTCGGTGGCCGAGATCGAGCCGGACCAGCTGATCACCCTGGAGGTCGCCGCGCAGGCGATCGAGGACGCCGGTGGACCGGACCGGCTGCCCGAGGGCGAACGGGTCGGGGTGATCCTCGGCCGGGGCGGCATCCTCAGCCCCGCCCAGGCCCGGTACGCCCAGCGGGTACGGATGTCCAGTCAGGTCATCAGCATCCTGCGGGAGCTGGTGCCGGACGTCGACCCGGCCCGGCTGGAGCTGCTGCGTAAGAAGTTCGACGAGCGGCTCGGCCCGTACCAGCCGGAGGGGACGATCGGCCTGGTGCCGAACCTGGCCGCCAGCCGGGTGGCCAACCGGCTCAACCTGCGCGGCCCGGCGTACACCATCGACGCGGCCTGCGCCTCGTCGTTGATCGCGGTGGACCAGGGCATCACCGAACTGCGCAACGGCCGGCTGGACGCGGTGCTCGCCGGCGGCGTGCACCACGTGCACGACATCAGCTTCTGGTCGGTGTTCAACCAGCTCCGGGCGATGTCCCGGCAGGGCGAGATCCGGCCGTTCGACGCCGCCGCCGACGGGCTGCTGATCGGCGAGGGCACCGGCGTGGTGGTGCTGAAGCGCTACGCCGACGCCCAGCGCGACGGCGACCGGGTGTACGCCGTCATCCGCGGCAGCGGGGTGTCCAGCGACGGCCGTTCGGCGAGCATGTTCAACCCGGCGGTCTCCGGTCAGGTGCTGGCGATCCGGCGGGCCTGGGAGTCGGCCGGACTGGACCCTCGGGCACCCGACGCGTTGGGGCTGCTGGAGGCGCACGGCACCGGCACCCCGACCGGTGACGCCGCCGAGCTGACCTCGGTGGCCGAGGTCTTCGGGCCGTACACCGGTGGGACCCGGCCGGTGATCGGCTCGGTCAAGTCGATGATCGGGCACACCATGCCGGCGGCCGGTATCGCCGGTCTGATCAAGGCCGCGCTCGCGGTGCACCGGGGGGTCCTGCCGCCCACCCTGCACTGCGAGTCGCCCCGGGCCGAGATGGCGGCGACCCGCTTCGCGCCGATCGCCACCGCCCGGCCGTGGGAGGGCGACGGGCCCCGCCGGGCCGGGATCAACGCCTTCGGCTTCGGTGGGATCAACGCCCACCTGATCATCGAGCAGGACCCCCGCTCGGTGGGTGCGCCGCAGGTGGCGGCGACCGCGCCGGCCGCCGGGGCGGTCACCGTGGACGAACCGGACCAGGTGCTCTGGCTGGCCGCGCCGGATCCGGCCGGCCTCGCCGGGCTGCTGGCCCGCGACGACCACGAGGTACGCCGACTCGGCGCGGAGGTGGCCGCCCGCTCCGGTCGGGACGCGTCGGGGCGGGCCCGGCTGGGCATCGTGAACCCGACGGAGAAGCTACTGGCGGTGGCCCGCAAGACGGTCGCCCGGGGGCAGGCGTGGCGGGGCGGGCGGGACATCTGGTTCTCCCCCCGACCGCTGCTCGCCGACGGCGCGGGCAAGCTCGCCTTCGTCTTCCCCGGCCTGGAGGCGGAGTTCACCCCGCGCACCGCCGACCTGGCCGCCCACTTCGGGTTGCCCGACCGGCAGTGGTCCGCCGCCGACCTGGGCCGGCACGGTGCCGGCCTGATCGAGGTGGGCAAGCTGCTGCACGAGGCGCTGACCCGCATCGACGTCCGGCCCGACGCCGTCGCCGGGCACAGCATCGGTGAGTGGACCGCCGCCGCGGTCAGCGGCCAGGTGAGCACCGCCGCGATGGACGAGTTCCTGGAGCTGTTCAACGCCGACTCGGTGGAGGTCTCCGGGTACGTCTTCGCCGCCGTCGGCGCGGGCGCGGACCAGGTCACGCCGTTGCTCGCCGACTTTCCCGGCGTGGTGCTCTCCCACGACAACGCCCCGGCGCAGTCGGTGGTCAACGGCCCGGAGCCGCAGGTGGAGCGCCTGGTCGAGGTGCTGCGGGGGCGCAACGTGCTGTGCCAGAAGCTGCCCTTCCGGTCGGCGTTCCACACCCCGGCCTTCGCCGAGGGGCTGACCTCGATCGGCGCGGCGTTGGGCCGGTGGCAGGTGCACCCGACCCGGATGCCGGTGTGGTCTGCGACCCTGCGGGCACCGTTCCCGACCGACGAGGACGAGGTCAACCGGGTCTTCGTCCGGCACATGATGGAACCGGTCTGGTTCCGGCAGACCGTCGAGGCGATGTACGACGCCGGCTTCCGGGTCTTCCTCCAGGTGGGCGCGGGACAGCTCGCCTCCCTGGTCGGCGACAACCTGCGGGGCCGGGACCACCTGGCGATGCCGGTGAACACGGCGCTGCGCGGCGGGCTGAACCAGCTGCGTCGGGTCGCCACCGCCCTCTGGGTCGAGGGTGCCGCCCCCGACCTCGGGGCCCTGGACCCGCCCCGGCAGGCTTCGCACGCGGCCCCGGCGGTGGGGTCCGGGGCGACCGGTGACGGCCGTGCGCCGACCACGAAGACCGGCGCGACCACCCGGCGCGGACCCCGGATGCGGCTCGACCTCGGTGGCCCGCTGGTGCGGCTCGGCCCGGAGGCGGCCGGCCTGCTCGGCCTGACCACCGCCGCCACCAGGGACCCGGACCCGGGCGTCGGCACACCGGCGGCACCGGCCGTCGGGTCCGGCCCGCGCCGGGCACCGGGCGCGGCGGCGGACCGACAGGTGTCGGGTGCCACCGCGGCGGGCCGCGCCACGCCCGGTGCCACCACGGCAGACCGATCGGCACCCGGTGCCACCACGGCGGTGCCGGCGGCAGCCGGCGGGACCGGGACACCGGGGCGCGCGGCGCCGGCCGGTGATCCGGCCGCCGCCCTGAACGCGTTGCACCAGCTCGCCGGGGAGTCCAGCGCCGCCGCCGAACTCGCGGCGCTGCTGCGCGACACCGCGCAGGGCGCGGTCGACGTGCTCGCCGCCGCCAACGGCAACCCGGGCACCACCCGCCCGGCACCACGCCCGGCCGGCCCCGCACCGGCGTCCCGCCAGGCGACACCACCCGGCCCCGTACACCAGGCCCGCCCCGCTCAGGCCGGCGCCGCACCGCCGGCGGCACCGGCACCGGCCCGCAGCGCGCCACCGCCGGCCTCGGCACGGCCGGTGGCACCGGCCCGGGCGGGCGCGGGCCCGGTCCGGCCCGCCACGGCCGGACCGGAGGTCGGCCGGCTCACCCTGCGGGTCTCCCTGCAGACCATGCCGTACCTGCTGGACCACTGTTTCTTCGTGCAACCCGACGACTGGCCGGACCCGGAGGACCGGTGGCCGGTGGTGCCGGCGACCGCCCTGGTCGCGCACATGATGGACGCGGTGGAGCAGGTGGTGCCCGGCGCCCGGGTGGTGGCGGTGCACGACGCCAAGTTCAACCGGTGGCTGATCGCCGAGCCGGCGACCGACGTCGAGATCGTGGTACGGGAGGCCGGCGCGAACCGGTACACGGTCACCTTCGCCGGGTACGCCCGGGCCACCATCGAGGTAGGCGCGGCGTACCCGGCCCCGCCGGCGGTCTGGACGCACGACCCGGCCACCGAACGCCCGCCGACGCTCGGCGCCGCCGAGATGTACGCCGAGCGGCTGATGTTCCACGGCCCGCAGTTCCAGGGCGTGACCGAGGTGCACGCGCTCGGCGACCGGCACGTGCGCGGCGTGGTCACCGCCCCGGTACCGCCCGGCGCCCTGCTGGACAACGCGCTGCAGCTGATCGGCAACTGGCTGATCACCACCCAGCCGTTCCGGACGGTGGCGCTGCCGGTGGGGCTCGGCCACGTGCGGTTCTTCGGCCCGCCCCCACCGGCCGGCCGGGCCTTCGAGTGCGTGGCCCGGGTCCGGTCCATCGACGACGGCACGCTCGTGGCCGACACCCAGCTCAGCTTCGCCGGCCGGGTCTGGGCGCAGATCGACGGCGCGGTCGACCGCCGTTTCGACAGCCACCCGCAGGCCCGGGTCGCCGAGCGCTTCCCCGAGCGGTACCCGATGTCGCACCTGCAGCCGCAGGGCTGGACGATGGCCTTCGACTGCTGGACCGACCTGGTCACCCAGGGCATGGCGGCCCGGGGCATCCTCGGCGGCGCCGGTTACGCCGAGTACGAGCGGCAGCCGGCCAAGGCCCGTAAGCAGTGGCTGCTCGGCCGGATCGCGGCCAAGGACGCGGTCCGGTCCCGGTTGTGGGAGGACGGCCACACCGACATCTATCCGATCGAGCTGACCGTCGGCAACGACCCGGACGGCCGGCCGTGGGTGCGCGGTCGACCCGGCCGGGGCCTGGGCGACTGCGACGTCTCGATCGCGCACTGCGCGGAGGTGGGGGTGGCGATCGCCCGGTTGCGGACCTCCGACGCGGCCGGCGGCGCACCCGGCGTCGGCATCGACGTCGCCGAGATCACCGAGCATCCGGACAGCACGTACCCGTTCGCGCTCACCGGCGCGGAGGCGGCGTTGCTGGCCACCCTCGCCGATGCCGACACCGAGGCGCGACAGCGCTGGTTCACCCGGTTCTGGGCGGCGAAGGAGGCCGTCGGCAAGGCCGAGGGCACCGGCCTGGACGGTCGGCCACGCCGGTTCGAGGTACGCGCGGCCACCGAGGCCGCCCTGGCCGTCGAGGTCGACGGCCGGACGTACCAGGTAGGGCACCGGGAGGTCGCCAACCCGCCGGAGCTGCCGGCCCGGCGCTACGTGGTGGCCTGGACCTGGGGCCCGGAGCCGGACCCCGCCACACCGCCCGGGGTGGCCCGGGCATGACCGGTCCGCCGTGTGTCACCGGCCGCGCCAGCGGCACTCCAGGTCAGTCCACCGGATCAGCAGAAGGAGCGTCCACCATGCCCGCGGCCCAGGCCACCATCCTCGCCGACCTCACCGAGATGATCAACGCCGTCCTCGGCGACTTCGCCACCGACCAGGCGGTCACGATGGACACCACCTTCCGCGACGACCTGGGCATGGAGAGCATCGACGTCGTCTCGCTCGCCGGCCGGTTGCAGACCCGCTACGGCGACCGGGTCAACTTCGCCCACTTCGTGGCCAAGCTGGACCTGGAGACCGTGGGCGAGCTGCGGGTCGGCCAGCTCGTCGAGCACATCGCCGGCTCACTGGCCGAGGCCGAGGCCAACGGGACCGGCGACGAGGTCGGGGCGGGCAGCCGGTGACCATGGTCGCGGCGAACGGGATCACGCTGCACGTGCAGCGGCTGGATCCCGTCGATGGGCCCGACGACGACCGGGCCGGGCCGAGGCCGACCGTGGTGCTGATCCACGGCATGGCCTCGGACACCATGGCCAGCTGGTACTTCACCATGGCCGAGCCCCTGGTCCGGGCCGGTTTCCCGACCGTGCTGTACGACCTGCGCGGGCACGGCCGCAGCACCCGCCCGGCCACCGGCTACACCCTGGACGACCTGGTGGACGACCTGGCGGCGCTGCTGGCCGAGCTGGCGGTCACCGGCCCGCTGCTGCTCTTCGGCAACTCCTTCGGCGGCACCATCGCCTTCGCCTACGCCGCCCGCCACCGGGAGCGGGTCGTCGGCATCGTCGCCGTGGAGTCCGCCCCGCCGATCCCTGAGTGGATGCGTCGGGTGGCGGTACGGTTCGACCGGGTGGCCACCCGGCTGGCACAGGAGCCGGCGCTGGCCGAGATCGGTGCCCGCCGCGGTCCCATCGCCGCCCGGCGGGCCGCCGACACCGGCCGGATGCTGGCCGACACCAGCCTCGCCCGGGAGCTGCCGGCGAGCCGGCTGCCCAGCACCGGCGCGCTGGCCGCGATCGACTGTCCGGTGCTCTGCCTGTACGGCGGCCGCTCCGCGGTGGGCGAGTTGGCCGGCCCGGTCCGGGAGCTGCTGCCGCAGACCCGGGTCGTGGTGCTGCCCGACGAGAAGCACTCGGTCCTGATCGACGTGCCGCAGACGGTCCGCCGGCACGTCTTCGACTGGCTGACCGAGCAGTGCGGACTCGTCACCACCACCCCCGCCACCCCATGACAGCGCGACACCCAGGAGGTCCCTCGATGGGCAACCCGAACATCGGTCGGTCGATCATCATCAGCAACGGTCGCTGCGGGTCGACGCTGCTCTCCGACCTTCTCGCCGAGGACGCCGAGACCCTCTCGGCCCAGGAGTTCTTCATGTCGGTGACGCCCTGGGCGCGCAGCGCCGAGCTGCTCACCGGCGCCGCGTACTGGTCGCTGCTGGCCAGCCCGAAGGCGGAGCTGGCCACCCTGTTCCGGATCGGGTTGCCGCCGAAGGAGGTCCGGTATCCGACCACCGGCCGGTGGGCGGGGCGGATGACGGAGCTGCCCCGGATCATGGCGATCACCCTGTCGAAGCTCACCGCCGACCCGGACGCGCTCTTCGACCAGCTCGCCGAGCGGGTGCCCGACTTCCCCACCCAGTCGGTGGCCCGGCACCACAGCGACTTCCTCGACCTGCTCACCACCCTGACCGGGCGGCGGCACTGGGTGGAACGCTCCGGCGGCTCCAGCCACCTGGCCCCGCACCTGCTGAAGAGCTACCCCGGCTACCGGATCGTCTACCTGACCCGCAACTGGGCGGACACCGCGAAGTCGATGAGCCGGCACTCGTCGTTCCAGCTGATCCAGCTGCGGGTGGAGTTCCTCGGCCGCTGCGGCCTGGACCCGTTCTCGATGCCTGCCGACCAGACGGTGCCGGCGGACCTAGAGGCGTACCTGCCGGACCGGCTGACCGCCGAGGCGTTGCGCGAACGGGGTGCGAACCTGCGCCGCTACCTCGGGCTCTGCGCCTTCATGTCCAGCCAGGCCGAGCAGGCGCTGGCCGACGTGCCACCGGAGCACCTGCTGCGGATGAGCTACGAGGACCTGGTCGCCGATCCGGTCGGCGAGCTGACCCGGCTCGGGGCGTACCTGGAACTCGGCGAGCCGACCCGGTGGGCGCAGCGGGTCGCCGGGCGGGTCGTCGCCCCGGCCGACCGCGCGCAGCCCGTCACCGTCTGACCCGCCCGCGTCGTGTGACCCGCCAGTCGGTGTGCCGGGACTCCGGACCACCGCCGGCGGCAACCTGTCTCCTGCGAACGAAAGGCAATAGGTGTTTCCACTTCGGATCCGATCCCGGCGGCTGTCGGCCGCCGTACTCGTGCTCGGGGTCGTCCTGGCGGCTCCCCCGGCGGCGCCGGCTTCGGCCGGTCCGGTCAACGGCCAACCGAGCACCCCGCAGGTGCTGGCCAAGGCGGCGCCGGACGAGTGTTTCGCCGGCATCGGGCAGCCGTACCCGGCCGGCCCGCCGTGCGCCACCGGACAGGCCAAGGTCAACCAGGCGTACCTGTGGGGGATGACCCGCGCCGGACGGAACCTGTTCTTCGGCACCGGGGCCAACGTCAACTGCCTCACCAGCGGACGGACCCTGCGCAACACCACGCCGGCGATCAACGCCGACTGGGTCTGCGAGTACGGCGAGAGCCAGATCGCCAAGCGCAACCCGCAGCTGCCGATCACCCTCGGTGACCACCGGATGCCCCGGCTGTTCAGCTACGACATCCGGACGAACCGGCTCACCGAGAAGACCGACCTGGTACGCAACGCCTCCTCCGACGACCTGAGCCGGTTGCAGACCACGGTCGGTATCCGGGCGGCCGGCAACTACGGCGGGGTGGCCCTGCTCGGCGGCCCGGCGCTGGGCGAGAGCATCAACCTGTTCGCCTTCGACACCGACACCGGGGCGTACCTGGGATCGCGCAACTTCCCCGCGTACGGCAACATCCGGCACTTCACCGTGGCCGACGGCGCGCTCTACGCCGGGGTGGGCGTGGGTGCGAACGGCGGCAACCGGGGTCACGTGCTGCGCTGGCTGGGCAGCAAGACCGACCCGTTCGCCTTCGCCGAGGTGGCGACCCTGCCGGCGCAGGCCGCCGACCTGACCGTCCACCAGGGGCGGATCTTCGTCACCACCTGGCCGGGCGGCACCGAGGAGCTGGCCGCGGCGACGCCCTCGACGCCGGTGCCGGCGAGCATCGCCTCGGTCTGGATGAGCCCGAAGCTCTCCACCGGCGCGCCGGGGCTGAACCCGGAGGACGCCGACGCCTGGCAGCAGGTCTGGAACGTCACCAGCTACGAACCGGACGCGGTGGTGGCCCGCAGCTACGGCCTGGGCGGGCTGGCCTCCTACGGCGGCTACCTGTACTGGGGCAGCATGCACGTGCCGCTGAAGGCCAGCACCCTGCACCTGAGCATCTACCCGCCGACCGACGAGGCGGGCATCCGGGCCACCGTGCAGAACACCCAACGGGCGATCAGCATCCACCGGGGCAAGGGCTTCGGCACCCGGACGCAGCAGGTCGAGCTGCTCTACGGGGCCTCGGAGCTGCCGGCGTACGACCCGGCCGCGAACGGCGGAGCGGGGGCGTGGTCGGTGGTGTCCAACGGGTTGACCCCGAAGTACGGGCCGGCCGGCTTCGGCAACCCGTACAACAACTACACCTGGAAGATGGCGGTGGCCGGCGGCAAGCTCTTCGTGGGCACCATGGACTGGAGCTACCTGGCCAAGGAGCTGGGCCAGGCCACGGCCGAGGAGCAGGGGCTCTCCCCGTCGGTCGGCGCGGCGATGGCCACCGCGCCGATGGTGGCCGCCACCTCGACCGACCCGCAGGTGCCCCCGGCGGTGTACGGCGGTGACCTGTACGCCTTCCCGGCGCCCGGCAAGCCGGCCACCACGGTCAGCGACGCCGGGGTGGGCAACTACCTGAACTACGGCGTGCGCAACATGGTCGTCGACGGCACCACCCTCTACCTGGGCATGGCGAACCCGATGAACCTGCGCACCGACCCGGACGACGACGTACCCGAGGGGGGTTGGGAGCTGATCCGGCTGCGCACCCTCTGGTGACCGGGCCCGCCGGCCCGGTGGCGTGACCCACCGGGCCGGCGGTCCTTGCCCGACCCTGGCGTGGTCCTGACCTGGCTCGAACAAAGCCCTGGGAAAGTGCCCATATGATGCCCTTTACTGTCCTTTCCTCCGGCGCGGTCACGTCGGCCGCCCACCGGTCCCGCCGGCCGCGGACGGCCGGGGTCGCCGCGACGCTCACTCTGCTGGTCGGGTTGGCCGCCGTCGGCGGCTGCACCCCGGGTCGCGACGACGCCCCCGAGGCCGCCGGCTCGTCGACCGGCGCCGGGTCCGCCGGACCGGCGGCACCCTCCGGGGCGGCCCCGGACGCCTCGGCGGTGCCCGTCGGCTCGTCGGCGCACACCATCGAGGTGGACCAGCGGCAACGCACCTACCGGCTGTACCGGCCCGGCTCGGCCGACCTGGGCGCCCCGGTCCCGCTGGTGGTGATGCTGCACGGCGCGGCCGGCACCGGCGAGCAGGCCGAGCAGGCGTACGGCTGGACCGGGCAGGCCGACCGGGACGGCTTCGTGGTCGCCTTCCCCGACGGGGTGCAGCGGGCCTGGGCGGCCGGACCGGGGTGCTGCGGCGCACCGGCCCGCGAGGGCGTGGACGACGTCCGGTTCGTCACCGAACTGGTCGACCGGATCGGCACCCAACTGCCGGTCGACCCGGCCCGCACCTACGTCACCGGGATCTCCAACGGTGGCCTGCTGGCGTACCGGCTGGCCTGCGACACCAGCATCTTCGCCGCGGTCGGCGCGGTGGCGACCACGCTGACCGGCCAGTGCCCGGACCCGGCACCGGTGTCGGTGCTGCACATCCACGGCCAGCAGGACAAGACCATGCCGTACGGCGGTGGCCCCGGCCGCCGGGACAACGGCGGCACCGGCCGCAACCCGGTACGCATCGACGGGCCACCCACCCCGGAGCTGGCAGCCCGCTGGCGTGGCGTCGACAGGTGCGCGAAGCCGACGACCACCACCGACGGGCCGGTCACCCGCACCACCGCGACCTGCCCCGACGGGCGGGCCGTCGAACTGGTCACCATCGCCGACGCCGGTCACCAGTGGCCCGGCGGCCGGCCGAACCCGCCCCGGGCGGAGCAGCTGCTCAACCTCGATCCCCCCTCGACCGCGCTGAACGCCACCGAAACCATCTGGCGGTTCTTCCACGACCATCCCAAACCCGCCGGCGGGTGACCGTCGGCACCGTCGGGGCGGCTGAGACCCCGGCAGCGAAGGAGACACGATGCCCAGCAGAGACGGCCCGGCCGTGGTCGAGGTCGACGACCTCGTCAAGCGCTACCCCCGCAGTGACACCAACGCCGTCGACGGGTTGTCCTTCCACGTCGCGCCGGGTGAGATCTTCGGGTTGTTCGGGCCGAACGGGGCCGGCAAGTCCACCACCGTGGGTGTCCTGACCACCCGGCTGCGGCCCACCGGTGGCCGGGTGGTCGTCGGCGGGGTCGACGTCGACCGGGATCCGGCCACCGCCCGCGCCCAGCTGGCCGTGGTGCCCCAGCACAACAACCTGGACCGGGCGCTGACCCCCCGGCAGAACCTGGTGCACCACGCCACGTACCACGGGGTCCCCCGCCGGCAGGCCCAGGCCCGCGCCGGGGAGCTGCTGGAACGTTTCGGGCTCACCGAGCGGGCCGACCGGCGGCTGGAGGCGTACTCCGGGGGGTTGGCGCAGCGGTTGATGATCGCCCGCGCGCTCACCCACGAGCCGGCGGTGCTCTTCCTGGACGAGCCGACGAACGCCCTGGACCCGCAGACCCGGCTGTTGATCTGGGGTCAGATCCGGCAGCTGCGGGAGCGGGGGGTGGCGATCGTGCTGACCACCCACGCGATGAACGAGGCGGCCCGGCTGGTCGACCGGGTCGGCATCGTCGACCACGGCCGGCTGCTCACCCTGGACACCCCGCAGAACCTGGTCCGGGGCCTGGCCGGCGACGCGATCCTCGACCTCACCGTCACCCCGGCCGCCGCCGACGACCCGGACTCGTTGCAGGCCGCCCTCGCCGCGCTGGACGGGGTACGCAAGTCGGAGCGGTTGGCGTTGCCCACCGGCGGGGGCGGCGGCCGGCCCGGCGCGAACCTGCCACCGGGCGTACGGCCGGGAAACCTGCCACCCGGGGTGCGGGCGGCCCTCGCCGCCCGCGCCGCAGCCGGCGGGGGCAAGGCGGGCCTGGCCGCGACCGGCGGGGGCCTGGCCGCGACCGGCGGGGGCGGCGGCATGGCGGGCCGGGCCGGTGCCGGGCCGCTGGCGGCGCTGGCGAACGGGGCCCGGTCGGCACCGGACGGGCGGGGCCGGATCCGCATCCGCCTGCACCTGGCCGGCGATCCGGCGGCGCTGCTGGGTGCGGCGGTGACCGTGCTGACCGGACGGTCGGCGGCGCTCGCCGCCATCGACGTCGGCGAACCCAGCCTGGAGGACGTCTTCATCGAACTGACCGGAAGGGCGCCACGGTGACCGCTGTCGACACCCCGACCCCGCTGCGCACCGCGTGGCAGCCCCGACCCCGGCCACACCCGGCACGGGTCCTCGCCGCCCTGCTCCGTCGCGATCTGATGATCACCGGCCGGGAACTCTGGGTGATCCTGCTGCAGGTCGGGCTGACCCCGCTGTTCATGCTCTTCGTCTTCGACACCATCCTGGGCGCCCAGGGCATCGTCGGGCCCGGCTTCGCCGACCTCTTCCTGCCCGGCATCATCGCCCTGGCCGCCCTCACCACCGCGCTGCAGAGCGTGGCCCTGCCCCTGGTGAAGGAGTTCGGCTTCACCATGGAGATCGAGGACCGGCTGATGGCCCCGCTGCCCACCGGCCTGGTCGCGATCGGCAAGCTGGTGATCGCCACCATCCGGGGGCTGCTCGCGGCCGTCCTGGTGTACCCGCTCGGCGCCCTGGTGGTCGGCTCGGCCCCGTGGCGACCGGCCGGCCTGCCGACCGCCCTGCTGACGGCGCTGCTCGGGGCCTGGATCGGCGCGGCGATCGGAATGAGCCTGGCCACCACGCTGCCGGTGCAGCGGATCAACGTCACCTTCTCGGTGATCCTCACCCCGATCATCTGGACCGGCTGCATCCACTACCCGTGGCCACGACTGTCGTCGGTGCCCTGGTACCAGACCCTCACCGCCCTCAACCCCATGACGTACGTCTCGGAGGGGGTGCGCGGTGCGCTCCTGCCGGACGTGCCGCACCTGCCGGGCTGGCTCTGCCTGACCGTGCTGACCGGCACCGCGGTGGCGCTGACCTGGGTCAGCGTCCGCTGCTTCATCCGTCGGGCGGTCCAGTGACGACCGCCCGCCCCCGCCCCCGTCCCGTCGCCGAAGCCGAGGAGCCCGTGAACCCCACCGAATCCGACCCGGCGCTGGCCCGCCGGCTCGCCGCCCGCGCCGGCGAACTGCTGCTCTGGGTACGCGCCGCACACGGCCACGACGATCCGGCGACGCTGAAGGCCGCCGGTGACCGCGCCGCCCACGACTTCCTCCGCACCGAGCTGGCCAGGTGCCGCCCGGCCGACGCGGTCCTGTCCGAGGAGGACGTGAACTCCCGGACGGTGGCCACCGAAGCGGGCGGCCGGTTGACCGCCGACCGGGTGTGGATCATCGATCCGTTGGACGGTACCCGGGAGTTCTCCGAGGCGGGCCGGTCGGACTGGGCGGTGCACGTGGCGCTCTGGGCGCGCGACGCCCCGACCTCGCACCGTCTGGTCGCCGCCGCCGTGGGGCTGCCCGCGCAGCTGCGGGTGCTGACCACCCAGGACCGACCGGCCCGACCGGACCGCTCCGACCGGCGCGTCCGGTTGGCGGCCAGTCGGAGTCGGCCGCCGGCCTTCCTGACGGAGCTGGCGGCGGAGGTGGGTGCGGAGTTGGTGCCGATGGGGTCGGCGGGGGCGAAGATCGCGGCGGTGGTGACCGGTGAGGTGGACGCGTACATCCATGCGGGTGGCCAGTACGAGTGGGACTCGGCCGCGCCGGTGGCTGTGGCGACGGCCACCGGGCTGCACGCTTCCCGGATCGACGGATCTGCGCTGAAATACAACGAGGCCGATCCACGCCTGCCCGACCTGCTGGTCTGCCGCACGGATCTCGCCGGGCCGCTGCTGGCGGCCCTCCACCGGCACCTGTCCGGCACGGTGGCCAACCGCCGGCACCTGTCCGGCACGGTGGCCACGGCCGCGTCTGTCGTCCCCTCGTCCCGGAAGGAGCTCCGTTGAGCAGCGGATCGGCGGTGTACCAGGTCTCCCATCTCGATGCCCTGGAGGCGGAGAGCATCTTCGTGATGCGGGAGGTGGTGGCGGAGATGGCGCGGCCGGTGTTGTTGTTCTCCGGTGGTAAGGACTCGATCGTGATGTTGCGGTTGGCGCAGAAGGCGTTCGCGCCGGGGTCGGTGCCGTTTCCGGTGATGCACGTGGATACCGGGCACAACTTCGTCGAGGTGCTGGAGTACCGGGACGCGCGGGTGGCGGGGTTGGGGCTGCATCTGGTGGTGGCGTCGGTGCCGGAGGCCCTGGCCAGTGGTCTGGTGCGGGAGTCCGCGGACGGGATGCGGAACCGGTTGCAGACGCCTGTGTTGTTGGAGGCGGTGGAGAAGCACCGGTTCGACGCCCTGTTTGGTGGGGCGCGTCGGGATGAGGAGAAGGCGCGGGCGAAGGAGCGGGTGTTCTCGTTCCGGGACGAGTTCGGGCAGTGGGATCCGAAGAACCAGCGGCCGGAGTTGTGGTCGTTGTACAACGGTCGGCATCATCCGGGTGAGTCGATTCGGGTGTTTCCGTTGTCGAACTGGACCGAGTTGGATGTGTGGCACTACATCGGTCGGGAGGAGATCCCGTTGCCGTCGATCTACTTCGCGCACGACCGTGAGGTCATCGAGCGGGATGGCATGTTGTACGCGGTGAACGAGTTCATCCGCCCGCGTGCCGGTGAGGTCCCGTTCGTGGAGCGGGTCCGCTATCGGACGGTGGGGGACGCCTCGTGCACGGCGGCGGTGCGCTCTGATGCCGCTGATGTGGCGGCGGTGGTCGCCGAGGTGGCGGCGACGCGGATCACGGAGCGGGGGGCGACCCGGGGTGATGACCGGGTGAGTGAGGCCGCGATGGAGGACCGTAAGCGGGAGGGCTACTTCTGATGAGCACCGACACTGTGGGCGCCGGGGTGGCCACGTCCGAGGCGACGACGGCCGGTCGGCCGATGGACCTGTTGCGGTTCGCCACCGCGGGTAGTGTCGACGACGGTAAGTCGACGTTGATCGGCCGGCTGTTGTACGACACCAAGAGCCTGTTCACCGACCAGTTGGAAGCGGTCGAGGCGGTGTCGGCGGCGCGGGGTGACGAGTACACCAACCTCGCGTTGCTGACCGACGGGCTGCGGGCCGAGCGGGAGCAGGGCATCACGATCGACGTGGCGTACCGGTACTTCGCCACGCCGCGGCGGAAGTTCATCATCGCCGACACCCCGGGGCACATCCAGTACACCCGCAACATGGTCACCGGCGCGTCCACCGCCGACCTCGCGTTGATCCTGGTGGACGCCCGCAAGGGCCTGGTCGAGCAGTCGCGGCGGCACGCGTTCCTCTGCTCGCTGCTGCGGGTGCCGCACCTGGTGTTGTGTGTGAACAAGATGGACCTGGTCGACTACGACCAGGCCGTGTTCGACACGATCGCCGACGAGTTCACCGCGTTCGCCGCGAAACTCGACATCACCGACCTGACGATCGTTCCGGTCTCCGCCCTGGCCGGTGACAACATCGCCACCCGCTCGACCAACATGCCCTGGTACGAGGGCCCGGCGCTGCTGCACCACCTGGAACACGTGCACATCGCCTCCGACCGCAACCTCGTCGACGTCCGCTTCCCGGTGCAGTACGTCATCCGGCCGCAGTCGACCACCGTCACCGACTACCGGGGCTACGCCGGGCAGGTGGCCTCCGGGGTGCTCAAGCCCGGCGACGAGGTCATGGTCCTCCCGTCCGGGTTCACCTCCACCATCAGCGCGGTGGAAACCGCCGACGGACCGGTCGAGGAGGCCTACCCACCCATGTCGGTCACCGTCCGCCTGGCCAACGAGATCGACATCTCCCGCGGCGACCTGATCTGCCGGCCGCACAACGCCCCCACCCCCACCCAGGACATCGACGCGATGCTCTGCTGGATGGACGAGAGCCAGCCCCTGCGCGTCGGCGGGAAGTACGCCATCAAACACACCACCCGCACCGCCCGCACCATCATCCGGGCGTTGAACTACCGCCTGGACATCAACACCCTGCACCGCGACGAAACCGCCACCGAACTACGCCTCAACGACATCGGCCGGGTCCACCTACGCACCACCGTCCCCCTGCTGGCCGACGAGTACCGCCGCAACCGCACCACCGGCGGCTTCATCATCATCGACGAGTCCACCAACCGCACCATCGCCGCCGGCATGATCGTCTGAAAGGAGGGGCCCCTTCTTAACGATTACGGTCGAGAGGGGCACCCCACTCACACCCCCACGCGGGGCGGTGCCCATCGCACGGGGGCGGCGGGCTCCCGAGGCGGCGCTGGCCCAGCGGCACATCCCGATCCACACTGCGGCTCACCCACCACCGGGCGGTTCGGCGGGGACTGAGCTGGCCGACACGGTTGCCCCGGTGCGCCTCGGCTGCCACGGCCAGCGCCCCTCCAACTCGACCTCCAGGGAGAAGCTGAGGAACGTCCGGACCAGCACGATCAGGGCCAGCACTCCCACGCTGCGAAAGGACGGCGAGACGGCCACGGTCCGGATGATGTCACCGCCGACGAGAAGCTCCAGCC
Organism: Micromonospora sp. WMMA1923; assembly: GCF_049179195.1. Taxonomy (NCBI): domain Bacteria; kingdom Bacillati; phylum Actinomycetota; class Actinomycetes; order Micromonosporales; family Micromonosporaceae; genus Micromonospora; species Micromonospora sp. WMMA1923. The sequence goes on along the minus strand of NZ_JBMHLZ010000001.1, from coordinate 2,195,904 downwards.
CGAGCAGGATCGCCCGACCCACCCCCTGCCGGTACTGGCGGTAGACCTCGGTCAACGTCCGGGTACGCCAGTAGCCGACCACGAAGACCACCGTGGCCAGGGCCACGCCGACGGCGATGACGAGGACCCCGGCGAGGTCGAGCAGGCCCCCGATCGCCTGCACGACCTCCTTCGTCGACACCGCCCACTCCTCGCCGCGTACCTGGTCTCCCGGTTTTCCGACCGGTGCGCACCCACCATCGCCGATCCGCGCGGCGCGCCTGGCGGGTTTCGGGTTTTCGGTCGGCCGGTCGCGCGGCCATCGAGGCCGCCGACGACCACGGACGCCCGCCGCCGACCACGGACGCCCACGCCCGCCGACGGCCGCGCCGCCGGACGGGTGCGTCGTCCGGCGGCGCGCTCGGGTGGCGTGGGTTCAGGAGGTGGTGCAGGTGCTGCCGTTGAGGGCGAAGGCCGACGGTCGGGCGGTGTTGCCGGTGTGGGTGGCCTGGAAGCCGAAGCTGACCGAGGCCCCCGGGGCGAGCGCGGCGTTGTAGGACACGTTGCGGGCGGTCACCGCGCCGCTGGTCGGGGCGATGGTGGCGTTCCAGCCGCTGCTGACGCTCTGCCCGGCCGGCAGGGTGAAGGCCAGGGCCCAGCCGTTGACCGCGGTGGCGCCGGTGTTGGTGACGGTCACCTCGGCGGTCAGGCCGCTGTTCCAGGCGTTGACCGTGTACCCGACCCGGCAGGCACCGGCCGACGGCGGCGTGGTCGGCGGCGGCGTGGACTTGGGTGGCGTGGGCGGTGGGGTGGTCGGCGGGGTGGTGCCGCCGATGCTGCCCGGCACCACGCGCAGGGCGTTGTGCCAGACGGCTGCCATCTTGTCGTAGCCGCCCAGGTTGGGGTGCACGCCGTCGGCCAGGTCGGCGAGCGTCAACGCGTTGTACATGTCGACCAGGTGCACCTTGCGGCCGGCGTTGACCTTGCTCTGCACGATGCCGGGGATCGCCGCGTTGAACGCCCGTACCTGGTTGTCCGCGCCGGAGCGGGGGACGATCGTCGCGACGAACACGTCGGCGGCGGGCGCGGTCGCGGTGATCTTGTCGATCAGGGCGGAGAGCCGGGCCGGGGCACCCGAGGTGTCGCCGTACATGTCGTTGGTGCCGATGTGCAGCAGCACCGTGCGGGGGGTCGTCGTGCGCAGCCAGTTCACCACGTTGGCGTCGATCTGGGCGATGGTCCACCCCGAGTGTCCCTCGTGGTTGCGGTCACCCAGGCTGCTCGGCCCGTTGACGAGCGAGCCGACGAAGTCGACCTGGTGGCCGCCGGCCACCAGCCGACGCCACAGCTCGATCCGGTAACCGCCGGGCACATTGAAGCCGTCGGTGATCGAATCGCCAAGGGGCATCACCCGGACGCCGGTGTCCGCCTCGGCGTTCGCCGGGCCGATCGCGAACGCCAGGGCGGCGGCGACGACCGTCGCGACGGTCGCGGCAACACTCCAGCGGCTGCCTGCTCGTGACATGGATCCTCCCGGTGCTGGTACGCGAGGGTGGTAGACCGGGGTCCGAGTGGCCCGACCAGGCGGCACCCCACCCGGGTCAGCCTGTGAACGTTAACACATTTCATCGAGGAGTGCCGATCGAGTTACTCTCAGCCCGCGCCGAAACAGACGAAGGCGGCGGCGGTGGCGTGCGCCGCTCCCCCACCCGACCCGGCCTCCAGGCGCGGCCCGTCGAAGGCGCGTTGCGCCTCGGCGAGCGCCAGGGCCGGCCCGGCACCGGCCCGCATCCGGCGGTGCAGGTCCAGCATCAGCGCGGTGGTCAGGTCGGCCGGCACCGGCAGGACGGTGGCGATCAGGCTCCGGGTGCCCAGGGCCAGCAGCACCGCGCTGAACCCCATCACCTCGTCGCCGGGGCGGACCCCGGCGAGGCCCGAGTCACACGCCGAGAGCACCACGCAGCCGGGTGGGCTGGTCAGCCGCTCCAGCTCGTAGGCGGTCAGCGGCCCGTCGGCCACCTCCAGGGTGGAGAAGAGCGGGTTGTCCGCCCGGAACCGGCCGTGCGCGGCGATGTGGGCCAGCCCCACGCCGTTCAGCGCGTCGGTCACCACGTCCGCCGCGGCCGCCGCGCCGGTCAACGCCCGGGAGCCGGGCAGGACCGCGCCGAGCTGGCGTACCTCGGTCTCGGCGGCGGGCAGGCGTGGCCCGGCGACCAGCACCGGCGGCCCGGCGGGGGCGACCCGGCCGGCGGCGCGCAGCCAGGCCGTCGCCGAGGGCGCCACGGTCACCGGCCGGCCCGCGCAGGTCGGCAAACCCGACCACGGTACGGCGTGCAGGTCGCCGATCGGCACGATCACCAGCGGACGGTCGGCGAGCCGGGAGCGCACCGGGTCGAAGAGCTGCCGGTCCAGGGCGGTGGCGAGATGGTCGACCCGGGCCCGGGCGTCGGCGTGGTCCCCGGTGGTGACCAGCCGGCGGAGGCCGAACCGGTGCAGCCGGGCCAGCCGTACCGCCTCGGCCAGGGGGCCGAGATCGTGCAGCGTCGCCCGCCCGTCGCGGACCAGCACCGCGCGCAGCCGGGGCCCGTGCGCGACCAGCTCCAGCAGGACGGCGTCGCCGAGGGCGGTGGCGAGGGCGCGCACCCCCGGTGGTGTCACCAGCGGCCCACCACCGGCCGCGCTCCGGGCAAGTTCCCGGATGCGCTGCTCCAGCCGGGCCTGCCGGCGGCGCAGCGCCTGCACCGGGTGGCCGGTGAGCAGCGCGTCCTCCAGCGCGGTGCTGACCATCCGCAGCTCGGCCAGGGCGCTGGCCAGCGCCGGATCCGACGGTGGGGAGACCGGCCGCATCCGCAGGGCGTTGGCGCGCCAGCGTTCGGCCCAGGCCAGCACCCGCGCCGGGGCGGCGCTGCGCACCGCGATGTCCAACCCCTCGGCGGCCAACTCCCGGCCGTACGCGCCGCTGTGGGTGCGCAGCTCGGTCGCACCGAGCGAGGCACGGTGCCCGTCCAGCACCGCCAGTCCCCGGCGCAGGGCCCGCGCCGCGCCCGGCTCGTCGCCGTCGAGCCGGCGACGCAGCGCCAGGGCGTACCACCCCTGGGCCCGGTGCGGCGCAGTGCCCCGGCGACGGGCGGTGGCGGCCACGGTCAGCAGGTGTGCCGCGCGCCGGTCCCGGCCCAACGTGGCGGCGAGGCGGGCGGCCTCGATGCGGGTGGTGAGCGCCGGTCCCGGCCAGCCGGTCGCGTCGAGCAGACCGGCGGTACGCACCATCGCGGCGAACAACGCCGGCGTGCGGACCCCCTGGGCGTACCCGGCCCGGAGTTCGACGTGTCGGGCGAAGGTCGCCCAGGTGCGGCGCCCCTGCCGGCGGAACCGGGTGCGGGCGGCCACCGCGGCGTCGGTGGCGGTCGCCAGGTCCCCGGCCAGCAGCGCCGCGCGGGCCCGGGCCAGCAGCGCCTCGGCGAGATCGGAGGCCATGCCACGACGGCGCAGCTCGGCCACGGCGGTGGTGGCCACCTCGACCGCCTCGTCGATCAGCGGCACCGACAGCAGCAGCTCGAAGCGGTCCAGCAGCAACGCCGGCCGGGGCACGGCGAGCCGGCGGTACTCGGCGTCGACGGTGGCGAAGCAGCGCAGCGCGCCCGCCACGTCGCCGCGTTGTCCGGCGGCGATGCCGCTGTTCCACCGGGCGTCAGCGGCGGCCAGATCCAACCCGAGCCGCCCGAAGACGGTGGCGGCCCGGTGCAGGTCGTCGATGCTGCGGCCCGGACCACGGTGGGCGTTGAGCAGGCCACGGTTGTTGCGGGCGCGGGCCTCCAGCAGCAGGTCGCCCTCGCGCTGGGCGATGTCCACCGCGACGTCGTAGTCCCGCAGCGCCTCGTCGAAGTGTCCCCGGTAGTGCAGCACCACGCCGCGCTGCATCCGGGCCCGCCCGGCGTCGGCGCCGGTCAACATGGGCAGGGCCAGGGTGACCGCGCGCAGGGCGGCGACGGTGCGGCCGGCGTTGGCCAGCACGTACCCCAGGCTCATCCGGGCCAACGCCCGCAGCCGCGGGTCGTCGGTGGCCCGGACCGCGCGGCGCAGGTGGCGCAGCGCGCCGGGAAGGTCGTTGAGTTCCCGCAGGGCCAGCCCGATGGCGCGTTCGGCGGTCGACCGCTCGTGGGTGTCCGACGTGGCCCCGAGCACCGCGCGGGCGATGGTGAGCGCCTCGTGGGGGTACCGCTGGACGGCGTCCAGGGCGGACTGCGCCGGGCCGATGCCGGATCGGTTGCGGTCGGCCATGCCATGCAGAATCCCCGACCCCGTACCACCGGTCAATCCGTCGGTGACCCGACACTCCGATGACGATTGATGACCGACAATTGACCGAGGGTCACGCCGGGAGATAGCCTCCCTGCGCGGAGAGCGCAAACGTGGCTTCCCCCGCTGTCGTCGGCCGCGCATCTTCCACCACCTGGAGGGCTTGTGTCGCCTGACTGTTCCGGCGTGCCGCATCCGCCGGGTCGACTCTCCCGACGCCAGGTAGTCAGGTGGTCCGCGCTGGCCGCCGCCGCGCTGCCCCTCGGGATGGCCGCCCGGCCGCGCCCGGCGCACGCCGCCGACCAGACGCCGGAGAGCTACCAGCGGGCCTTCGCCGAGGCCGTCGCGGCGGACAAGACGGTCCGCCGGCACACCGTGGCCGGGCGGGAGTTCCTCTACCGGCCCCGGCAGCTGCTGGTCGCCCGCCAGGACCTCGCCCGGGTGACGGCCCGGCTGCGCGCCCTGGGACACCAGGTGACCGAGGGCAGCGGGTTCGCCGGGGTCGGCCGGTTGCTCTTCGCCCGGGAGACCGAGATCCCGTCGGTGGTGAGCCAGCTGCGCGACCCGAAACAGTGGCCCGGTCAGCCGGTCCCCCAGGTGCAGCCGCACCACGTGCTGGTCGGGTTCGGCAACATCATGGGCAACCCGGGAGCCCCGCCACGGGCCGCCGCCGCCCTACCGGCGCCGGACCCGGCCCGCCTCGGTGAGGGCGCCGGGGTGACGGTGGGCGTCTGCGACACCGGCATCTGGGCCTCCGCCGGCACCGCCCACCCGCAGTGGTTGGGCGGCAGCTACCTGCCGGAACCCGACGACATCGACCCGCTGTACGTCAGCGCCGGACTGCTGGCGTTGCAGGGTGGCCACGGCACCTTCGTGGCCGGCCTGGTCCGGCAGGCCGCCCCCGGTGTCCGCTTCGACCCGGAGGCCGCGCTAAATGCCACCGGCGTCGGCGACGAGGAGAGCCTGGTGGCCGCCGTCGGTCGGCTCGACCCGCAGGTGAGTGTGGTCAACCTGTCGCTGGGCTACTTCACCCAGGACGACCAGCCACCGTTGCCGCTTGTCAACCTCCTCGCCGGGCTGCCCCGCCGGGTCGCCGTGGTGGCGGCGGCGGGCAACGCCGGCAGTGCCCGCCCGGCCTGGCCCGCCGCGTCGCCCCGGGTGCTGGCCGTGGCGGCGGTGGCCGAGGGCCCCGACGGGTTGCTGCCCGCCGACTACAGCGGCCACGGCCCCTGGGTGGACGCCTGCGCGGTGGGCGACCGGGTCAGCACCTACGTCGACGGGGAGCTGCGGTTGCCCGGTCAGCCGGGCCTGCTGTTCGCCGGCTTCGCCGCGTGGGCCGGTACGTCGTTCGCCACCGCCCACGTCTCCGGCCGGCTCGCCGCCCTGATGACCAGCACCGGACTGGATGCCGAGGCGGCTCGGGCCGCCCTCGTCGCCGGAGCGCGCTGGCATCCCGACTACGGGGTGCTGGTCGGTTGAGGGCCGTCGACGACGGCCGGGTGCCACCCGTGCGTGAGCCCGTCGAGCTGGTCACCGCCGCCGCCGCCGGCGACGAGAGCGCCTGGGCGGAGCTGGTACGCCGGTACACGCCGCTGGTGCTGTCGGTGATCCGGGCGCACGGGCTCGACCGGGCCGATGCCGCCGACGTCAACCAGACCGTCTGGTTGCGCCTGGTGGAGCAGCTCGACCGGCTGCGCGAGCCGGCCGCGTTACCGGCCTGGCTGGTGACCACCACCCGCCGGGAGTGTCACCGGCAGGTCCGGATCGGCCGGCGCAGTCAACCCTTCGACCCGTACGACGACTCGGCGCAGGGCCCGGCCGGCGCCTTCCTGCTGGCCGACGCGAGCAGCCCGGACGAGGACCTGCTGCGCGCCGAACGGCAGCAGGCGCTCCGGGACGCCTTCGACCAACTGCCTACCCGGTGCCGGGAACTGCTCGCCCTGCTCGCCGCCGACCCGCCGGCCAGCTACCGGGAGATCGGCGAGCGCCTCGACATGCCGGTCGGCAGTGTCGGGCCCACCCAGGCCCGGTGCCTGGCCAAGTTGCGCAACTGCCCGGCACTGGCCCAGTACGTCCGAGCCGTGGCGGGCCGGGCTCCTGCGACCGGAGGTGAACGCGATGGAGCAGTGGCCGCCCGCCGCTGACGACGCCCTGCTTGCCGAGTTGGGTGCGGCGCTGCTGGACTCCGGGCCGGTCTCGGAGGAGTTCCTCAACACCGCGTTGGCGGCGTTCAGCTGGCGTGCGGTCGACGCCGAGCTGGCGCTGGCCGAGCTCATCTTCGACTCGGCCTGCGACCGGGAGTCGGCTGGTCTGTTGCGCTCCGGCGGCACCGACCGGACGTTGACCTTCCGCAGCGGCGAGGTGGTCATCGAGATCGAGGTGACCGCCACCGGCATCGTCGGTCAGCTCAGCCCGATCGGTCTGGGCCGGGTCAGTGCCCGCACCACCGCCGGCCGGTACGAGAACGTACCGACCGACTCGATGGGGTACTTCTCGATGGATTCGCTACCCGCCGGGCCGGTGCAGTTCCGGGCCCGTACCGGCGGACACACGGTGGTCACCTCCTGGGTCAGCCTGCGCTGAGACAGCAGGAGACGGAGGTCGCGGGATCCCGGCCGCGACCTCCGTCCCTCCCCCTCGTGGACTAGCCGGCCCGCTGGCCCACCGTGATGTCGTAACGCACGCCGCCCAGGTCGGCCCGTTCGGCGCCGCTGGTGTCCGGACCGATCTGGGTCACCCGTAGGGCGATCTTCTCCTTGGTCACCGTGGTGGCGCTGAAGCTGAGCGAGAAGGCGATCCGCTCCTTCGGCTCCAGCGTCAGGTTGTCCAGGCTGGCCTGGCCCGGTTCGACGATCTCCACCTGGTTACGTCCCACCTCACGGATGCCCTTGCCGGCCCGGCCACCCTTGACCCAGCGCTCGAAGAGCGTCGGCCCGAGGTCGGCCACCAGTCGGCCACCGGCGACCCGCAGCGGTGCGCCGACCTCGCTGAAGACCAGGCTGTTGCGGGTCGCCCGGGGCAGCGTGTTGCCGATCGCGAAGGGCCGCACCTGCGCCGTGCCACCCGCGCCCAGCGCCACCGAGTTGACGTTGCGCCAGGTGACGTTGTTGTTGTTGCGGGTGTTGACGCCGATGTCCGGGCCCTCGGCGACCATCGGGTCGTTGTCGGAGACCCAGCGCGCCACCAGGCAGAAGTGGCCCGGCCCCGGCACGTCGTCCCACGGCAGGACGACCGTGGTGACCCCGGCGGGGACCGAGACAGCCGTCCAGACGATCTCCGTCCAGTCGCCCGGCCAGGCCCCGCCCCCACCCGGGGTGGTCCGGTAGACGTGGATGGTGCCCTCCTCCGTCTGACCCGAGCCGTACGGGCCGGGGTTGCGCAGTTTGACGAAGATGTAGTTCGTTACGCCCACGATCGGGTTCTGGCTGGTCGCGCACTCGACCGCGGTGTGGCAGACCTTGATGTCGGCGCTCTCCCACAACGGGTTCAGGGCGTGCGGCTGGAGGCCGACGTCGGCCGGGGTGTCCTTCAGGTAGACGTCGGCGGTGGCGAGGGTGCCGGGCCGGTCGGCGGCGGCGAGGGTGCCGGGCCGGTCGGCGGCCGGGCGCAGCGCCGGCACCGCACCGGCCGAGGTGACCGACAGCAGCGTCGCCAACGCCGCGCCGGTGAGCATGACGAACACGGAGCGACGTGCTCGGCGCGTCAGACGTGTGGACACATTTTCCTCCCGAGGTCGGGCGTCCGCAGCCTCCGCTGGTGGTGGCGGTGCGGATGGACACCCTTACGGAGATACATCGACGCCATCTGATACCACTACGGCCAGCCGGTGTTGTCAGATGGCGGAAGTCCGGCAGGAAACCCACCAAAGTCGTCACCCGTGCGGAGCCTGGTCACTGCGCCGAGGTGACAGCCCGGCAGCGGCCGGTGAAGCTGGAGTCATGTCGCCGGACGCCGGGCACCACCGCACCACGGACCGCCACGACCGGGACTGCTCCCCACCCCGTCCGGGGGCGACCGGCCCGCTGGCCGGGGTACGGGTGGTGGAGTTGGCCAGCCTGGCACCGGCGCCGTTCGGCTGCATGGTCCTGGCCGACCTCGGCGCCGACGTGGTCCGGGTCGACCGTCCCGGTGGCCCGGTTGTGGGCCGGTTGACCCCCGGGGCCACCGGACCGGTGCAGCGCGGTCGACGTGCCGTCGTGCTCGACCTGAAGTCCCCGGCCGGCGTGGCGGACCTGCTGCGCCTGGTGGAGCGCGCCGACGTGCTGGTCGAGGCGTACCGGCCGGGGGTCGCCGAACGGCTCGGCCTCGGCCCGCGGGTCTGCCGGGACCGCAACCCCCGGCTGGTGTACGCCCGGATGACCGGCTGGGGCCAGGACGGGCCGCTGGCGACCCGGGCCGGTCACGACATCGACTACATCGCGGTGGCCGGCGCGCTGGAGCCGTTGGGGCGGGCCGGCGACCGCCCGTACGCCCCGGCGAACCTGCTCGGTGACTTCGCCGGCGGCGGAATGCTGCTGGTCACCGGGGTGCTGGCCGCGCTGCTGGAGCGGGAACGCTCCGGGGTGGGGCAGGTGGTCGACGTCGCGATGGTCGACGGTTCGGCGCTGCTCACCACGTTCCTGCACGGGCTGGTCGACGCGGGCCAGTGGTCGGCGCCACGCGGGCACAACCTGCTCGACGGGGGCGCGCCCTTCTACGACACGTACCGCACCGCCGACGACCGGTTCGTGGCGGTGGGCGCGCTGGAGCCGGCCTTCTACGCCGCGTTGCTCACCGGGCTCGGCCTGGCCGACGCCGCCGACCTGCCCGACCAGTACGACCGCGCCGGCTGGCCGGAGTTGCGCCGCCGGTTCGCCGAGCGCTTCGCCGCGCGTACCCGGGACGAGTGGACCGGGGTCTTCGCCGATTCGGACGCCTGCGTCGCGCCGGTGCTCACGCCCACCGAGGCGCACCGGCACCCGCACAACGCCGCCCGACACACCTTCGTCGAGGTCGGCGGCGTCCGCCAGCCCGCCCCGGCGCCCCGGTTCGACCGGACCCCGACGGCGACGCCCCGGCCGGCGCCGGATCCCGCCCGGGACCGGGTGGGGTTATCTGCCGTCCTGGCGGGGTGGCCGGCGCGACGGTGAATCCCGACGGCGGCGACGTCGCGGTGGTGAATCCCGACGGCGGCGACGTCGCGGTGGTGAGTGCCGACGGCAGCCCGGGACCGGCCCGATGATCTCGGGATGAGAGCATTCCGGAATGGATATCTACGAGGACGCCCGGACCGTGTCCCGGGCGGATCTGGCCGCCTGGCTGCGTCAGGTGGCGAGCCAGTTGGAGAGCACCGGTCAGATCTTCTACGGCGCTGCCGGCACGATCGCCGTGGCCGACGAGGTGCACTGCGAGCTGGAGATCGAGCAGGAGGACGAGGACGAGTTCTCGGTCGAGATCGAGTTCTCCTGGGCACGCCCGAAGACCGCCGACCCGGCCACCGTCGAGGCGACCGGCCCCACCGCCGAGGTGACCGCTCCCCGGGCGGCCGAGGCGGAGCCGGCGGCGGAGAACTCCGGCGCGGAGTAGGGCGGCGCGGACCGCGTGCGGCGACCTCGGCGGTGCGGCGGGCACCCCGACGGCCCCGGGTCGCCGCGACCCCCTCGCTCGGCGGCCACCGGCCGGTGCGGGCGACGCCGACCGGCGGCACCGCTGGCCACCGTCAGCGCAGGCGGCGGCGACCGCTGAGCCAGTCCCGGGCCGCCCGGGTGCTCAGCGCGAAGACCACCCAGGCCAGCAGGCCCAGGCCGACGATCGTGATCGCGCCGAACAGCCCGAGCGAGGCGGTCGCCAGCAGGATCGTCACCACGTACGTCGGGTACGCCGCCCATCGTCGCCGGCCGGCCAGGGCGACCGTCACCAGTGTGCTGGCCCCGGCCATCGCGGCGAAGAACCCGGCGGCACCGAGTGAGCCGTCCTCGGCCACCAGCCGGTGCACCGTCGCGAGTGCGAACAGCAGGGCCAGCAGCGCGAAGATCAGCACGGTGGCCTGTACGGTGCCGGGCATCGGGGGATGCTGGAGCAGGCCCGGGTCGGAGCGGCGGTTGATGCGTACGACCATGCGGACAACGATGGGCTTCTACCCGCACCGTCGGGCGGGCACTGTCGGGAAGTTGACACCGCGCGGGTCGGCCTAAGCTTCCGACCATGGCGAAGTACCTCGACGTGCACCCGGACAACCCGCAGCCCCGGCTGATCGGTCAGGCGGTCGACCTGATCCGCCGGGACGGCCTGATCACCTACCCGACCGACTCGTGCTTCGCGCTGGGCTGCCAGGTGGGCAACAAGGACGGCATGGACCGGATCCGGGAGATCCGCCACCTCGACAGCGGCCACCACTTCACCCTGGTGTGCCGCGACTTCGCGCAACTGGGCCAGTTCGTGCACCTGGGCAACGCGGTGTTCCGGGCCGTGAAGGCGGCCACCCCGGGCAGCTACACCTTCATCCTCCCGGCGACCCGGGAGGTGCCGCGTCGGCTGCTGCACCCGCGGAAGAAGACCGTCGGCGTCCGCATCCCCGCGCACACCGTCGCCCAGGCGTTGCTGGCCGAGCTGGGCGAGCCGCTGCTGTCGAGCACCCTGCTGCTGCCCGGCGACCCCGAGCCGATGACCCAGGGCTGGGAGATCAAGGAACGCCTCGACCATGTGGTCGACGCGGTGGTCGACTCCGGTGACTGTGGCACCGAGCCGACCACGGTGATCGACTTCTCCGACGGCGAGCCCGAGATCGTCCGGGTCGGCGCTGGCGACCCGAGCCGCTTCGCCTGACCCGTCCCGCGCCCGTCGGCGGCCCGCCCCCACCGGGGCCGCCCGCGCGACGGTGCGCGAGGGCGGCCCCGGTGGGTGGAACTCAGCCGAGCGAGGTGGGGAACCGCTGCCACACCCGGTGCGCGGCGAGCAGCTGCTGCACCTCGGCGAGCACCTCCGGAGCGGAGTCGCCCGTGACGACGCCGGGCGTGCCGGTCAGCCCCGCCTGCTCCAGCACGGCGGCACCGGTCCCCCATGCGCCGATCGCCTTGGCGTGCCGCCAGGCCTCCTGGACCAGTAGCAGGACCCGGGGATCCACGGTGACCGAGCTGGCCGCGCCCGCCTTGGCGTCCCGGGCGGCCAACGCGTCCGGCGCCGGTGGCGGTGCCGCCGCCACCAGGACCACGTCGAACTCGACCGACCGGGCGGTGGCGAAGGTCCGCTGCACCGGCAGCTCCCCCAGCTTCCCGCCGTGCGGGGCGATCAGCAGCGGCACCATGTCGGCGGCGAAGACCGCCCGCCGGACCTCGCTGACCCCGTCGAGGTCGCTGTCGCCGTCGACGACGATCCCGACCAGCCGACCGTCGGCCGGCCACTCCCGGCCGACCTGCGACAACGCCGGGCTTGGCGCGACGTCGGCCAGCGGCTCGGTGGGCTGCGGCGCGGGCAGGCCCAGCCCGGCGGCGACCTGGGCGCAGAGCACCGGGTCGATGTTGGCCAGGCACTGCAGCTGGCGCTCCTTGATCGCCTGGTGGTAGCACTTGGCCAGCTCGAAGGTGTAGGCGCGGACGATGTGCTCCTGCTCCACCGGCGACATGCTCAGCCAGAACAGGCGGGCCTGGCTGAAGTGGTCGTCGAAGGAGGCCGGGTTCGCCCGTACCTTGGGGGCCTGGGCCACCGTCACCGGCACGTCGAGGAACGCGTGTTCGGCGTCGCCGGCCGGGAAGGGGTTGCCCCCGTCGAGCGAGTTCGGCCGGTACGGCGCGACCCCGGCGTGCACGGCGTGCTGGTGGAAACCGTCGCGCAGCATGTCGTTGACCGCCGCGTGCGGGCGGTTGATCGGGATCTGCGAGAAGTTCGGCCCGCCGAGGCGGGTCAGCTGCGTGTCGACGTAGGAGAAGAGTCGGCCCTGCAGCAGCGGGTCGTTGGTGACGTCGATGCCCGGCGGCAGGTGCCCCAGGTGGAACGCCACCTGCTCGGTCTCGGCGAAGAAGTTCGTCGGCGTACGGTTCAGCACCAGCCGGCCGACCGGCTGCACCGGGGCCAGCTCCTCCGGCACGATCTTCGTCGGGTCGAGCAGGTCGATGCCGGCGAAGGTCTCCTCCTCGGTGTCCGGGAAGACCTGGATGCCCAGCTCCCACTCCGGGTACGCGCCGGCCTCGATGGCGTCGTAGAGGTCCCGCCGGTGGAAGTCCGGGTCGATGCCGTTGATCAGCTGCGCCTCCTCCCAGTCCAGGGAGTGCACGCCGAGGCGGGGCTTCCAGTGGAACTTGGCAAGCACCGTCTCACCGGCGGCGTTGATCAGGCGGAAGGTGTGGACCCCGAAGCCCTCCATCGTCCGGTACGACCGCGGGATGCCCCGGTCGGACATGTTCCACATGGTGTGGTGCTGCGCCTCGGTGTGCAGGGAGACGAAGTCCCAGAAGGTGTCGTGCGCGCTCTGCGCCTGCGGGATCTCCCGGTCCGGGTGTGGCTTGCCGGCGTGGATGATGTCGGGGAACTTGATGGCGTCCTGGATGAAGAAGACCGGCATGTTGTTGCCGACCAGGTCGAAGGTTCCCTCCTCGGTGTAGAACTTGGTGGCGAAGCCCCGGGTGTCGCGCACCGTGTCGGCCGAGCCTCGCGAGCCCAGGACGGTGGAGAACCGGACGAAGACGTCGGTCTCGTGGTCCTTGGCCAGGAAGCCGGCCCGGGTGACCGCCGTGGCGGTGCCGTACGCCTTGAACACGCCGTGTGCCCCCGCGCCGCGGGCGTGCACGACCCGCTCCGGGATGCGCTCGTGGTCGAAGTGGGTGATCTTCTCGCGGAAGTGGTGGTCCTGGAGCAGCGTCGGTCCGCGTGGCCCGGCCTTCAGCGAGTGGTCGGTGTCGCGCAGCCGCGCCCCCTGCGCGGTGGTGAGGTACGCGCCCTGCTGGCCCTTGGCGACCGCCGGGACCCCGGTGGGCGCGCCGGTCGGGGTGACGGTCCCGGGGGACCCCTGCTCCTTCTTCGGGGGCAACGGCTCGCGGGGCGTCGTCGGCTCCTCAAGCGTCGGAGGCGCACTGCCCGGAGCACCGGGAATGTCCGGGGTCAGCACGTCGACGACCTTCTCCACGGCGTCCTTGACCACCTTGGCGGGCTTACGGGAATCCATCTGGACGGGTACCTCCATGCGATCGCTGCCGGGCACTGCTGGTGGCTACGGCCACTGCCCCACCCGCTACCCTGGTCAACGCGAGCGAAACAGACTGGTTGTCCGACCTATGTCGTGGTTGTCCCGCCGGTGCCGTGGTGTGACGCCGACCGCTCCACTGGCGCGAGTGGCCGCATCTTGCGAGGCTGTCGGGCGTGTATGACTACGACCTGTTGGTGCTGGGCTCCGGACCCAGTGGTCAGAAGGCGGCGATCGCCGCCGCCAAGCTCGGCCGGCGGGTCGGCATCGTCGACCGCCGCGACATGCTCGGTGGGGTGTGCATCAACACCGGCACCGTGCCCTCCAAGACGCTGCGCGAGGCCGTGCTCTACCTGACCGGCCTGAGCCAACGCGACCTGTACGGCAGCAGCTACCGGGTGAAGGACGAGATCACCGTCGGTGACCTGGCCGCCCGGACCCAGCACGTGATCAGCCGGCAGACCGACGTCATCCGGAACCAGTTGGCCCGCAACCGGGTCTCGATGATCACCGGTACCGGCCGGTTCGCCGACGACCACACCATCCTGGTCGACGGCGACTCCGGCCGCGAGTCCCGGGTGACCTTCGACAAGGCGATCATCGCCGCCGGCACCCGCCCGGCCCGCCCGGACAGCGTCGACTTCGACGACCGGACCATCGTCGACTCCGACGGCGTGATCAACCTGCAGGCCGTGCCGCGCAGCATGGTCGTGGTGGGCGCCGGGGTGATCGGGATGGAGTACGCCTCCATGTTCGCCGCCCTCGGCACCAAGGTCACCGTGGTGGAGCGGCGGGACAAGATGCTCGACTTCTGCGACGAGGAGGTCGTCGAGTCCCTCAAGTACCACCTGCGCGACCTCTCCGTGACGTTCCGCTTCGGCGAGGAGGTCGCCTCGGTCGAGAAGCACCAGACGGCGGCCCTGTGCGTGCTCAAGAGCGGCAAGAAGATCGTCGCGGACACCGTGATGTACTCCGCCGGCCGCCAGGGACAGACCGACGACCTGGCCCTGGAGTCGGCCGGCCTGGAGGCCGACCGGCGCGGCCGGATCACGGTGGACGCCAACTACCGCACCAGTGTGGCGAACATCTACGCCGTCGGCGACGTGATCGGCTTTCCCGCACTGGCCTCCACCTCGATGGAGCAGGGCCGGCTGGCCGCCCAGCACGCCTGCGGCGAGCCGGTCCGCGAGATGCACGAGCTGCAGCCGATCGGCATCTACACCATCCCCGAGATCAGCTTCGTCGGCCGGACCGAGGAGCAGCTGACGGAGAGCTCGACGCCGTTCGAGGTGGGCATCGCCCGCTACCGGGAGCTGGCCCGGGGCCAGATCGTCGGTGACTCGTACGGGCTGCTGAAGCTGCTCGTCTCGCCCAGCGACGGCCGGCTGCTCGGCGTACACGTCTTCGGCACCGGCGCCACCGAGATCGTGCACATCGGACAGGCGGTGATGGGCTGCGGCGGCACCATCGACTACCTGGTCGACGCGGTCTTCAACTACCCGACCCTGGCCGAGGCGTACAAGGTGGCGGCCCTGGACGCGGCGAACAAGATCCGCAACATCACCCGCATCGACGGCTGATCCCGCGACGGGCCATTGCAACGATCATCGATATGTTGTTCGCTGGGAAAGCGCTTGTCCGGGCCGGCGGCGCAGGTCCCGTCTCCGACGGGCGTCCGGGCACGGTCCAGGTCCCGCCGCGTCGGTGTCCGTCGGGCAGCGGATGCCGGGACGGCCCGTGGGCCCCTCCCAGCAGCAGGAGAACAACATGCGACACAGCCGGCGCCACCGGGCGCTGCTCATCCTCACCACGACAACAGCCACCCTGGCCGCCGCCGGCGTGGTGGCCACGGCGGGCACCGCCCAGGCAGCCGTCGGCTGCCGGGTCACCTACACGGTCGCCTCGCAGTGGTCCGGCGGCTTCGGTGCCAACGTCACCCTCACCAACGTCGGCGACCCGCTCACCTCGTGGACGGTCACCTGGTCGTTCACCGCCGGCCAGACGGTCGTGCAGGCCTGGAACGCCACCGTCACCCAGAGCGGCAGCACGGTCCGGGCCGCCAGCGAGAGCTACAACGGCAACCTCGCCACCAACGCCTCGACCTCGTTCGGCTTCAACGGCAGCTGGAACAACACCAGCAACCCGGCACCGACCAGCTTCGCGGTCAACGGCGTGACCTGCACCGGCGGCACCAACCCGACCGCACCGCCCACCACGCCACCGACCACTCCGCCCTTCACCCCACCGCCGACCAACCCGCCGTCGACCGGTGCCTGGCCCACCCCCACCGGTCAGGTGAACGTCAACGGCACGATCGAGGTCTCCGGCACGCTCGACGGCGGGCTGCGCCGCTACTGCTGCATCGGCGACGGCAGTCAGGAGGAGAGCCAGGACCCGATGTTCCGGCTCGCCGCCGGGGCCACCCTGCAGAACGTCATCATCGGCGCGCCCGCCGGTGACGGCGTGCACTGCGCCGGGCCGTGCACGCTGCGCAACGTGTGGTGGGAGGACGTGGGCGAGGACGCCGCCACCTTCCGGGGCAGCGGCTCACCCACCTTCCTGGTCGACGGCGGCGGCGCCCGCAGCGCCAGCGACAAGGTCTTCCAACACAACGGCCCGGGTACGTTGACCGTCCAGAACTTCCAGGCCACCAACTTCGGCACCTTCTACCGCTCCTGCGGCAACTGCTCCACCCAGCACCGGCGCAACGTCGTCCTGCGCAACATCACGTTGACCCGCCCGGGCAACACCGTGGCCGGCATCAACGTGAACTACGGCGACACCGCCCGGTTCTCCCAGATCACCATCGTCAACGACGCCAGCCGGTCGATGGTGATCTGCCGCAAGTACAACGGCAACAACAGCGGCAACGAGCCCACCCAGGTCGGCACCGGCGCCGACGGCACCAACTGCCTCTACTCCTCCGCCGACCTCAGCTACCGCTGACCGGACGACCGGGAACCCGTGCGGGCCGCCACAGGCCCACGCGGGTTCCCCTCCGGGGAGGTGTCGGGATCAGCCGGCGCACGGTGGAGTGGAAAACTACTCACCGCCGAGGGGGCATCCGCCCCGGCCCGGCTCGACCACCGACGAAGGAGCCAGACAGCGTGACCGGATCCGTACGGATGCTCACCGAGCCGGTGGCGCACCATGGCGAGGGCCCGATCTGGGACGACCGGCTGGACCGACTCGTCTGGGTCGACATGCTCGCCGGGCGGGTGCTGCTCACCGACCTGACCGGCCGGACCACCGCGGTCGAGGTCCCCGATCCGGTGGCCGCGTTCGTCCGGCCGATCGCCGGCGCGGCCGACCACCTGGTGGTCGGTGAGCGCACCCTCTGGCGGGTGGACCTGACCGCCGGCGCCGACCCGGACCGGACCGGGCCGGTCGGGACCGGCACGGTCGGGACCGGGACCGGCACGGTCGGGGCGGGGCACCCCGAGCGGGTCGGGGAGCTGCCGCTGGCCGACGGGGTACGCAGCAACGACGGCGGGTGTGCCCCGGACGGCACCCTCTTCGTCGGGACGATGGCCTACGACACCGCGCCGGGGCGGGGCGACGTGTTCGTCCTGCGCGCGGACGGCCGCATCGAGGTGGCGTTGGCCGGCACCACGGTCAGCAACGGCCAGCAGTTCCTCGACGACCGGCGGGTGCTCTTCGTCGACTCCCCCACCGGGCTGCTGCGCGAGTACCGCCGGGGGGCCGACGATCGCTGGACCGCACCCCGGGAGGTGGCCGCCTGCGCGCCGGGCAGCCCCGACGGGATGTGCGTGGACGCCGACGGCGGCGTCTGGGTCGCGCTCTTCGACGGCGCGATGGTGCGTCGGTGGTCCCGCGACGGCGAGCTGACCGACGAGATCGCCCTGCCGGTACGCCGGCCGACAAGTGTCGCGCTCGGCGGACCGGACCGGCGGACCCTCTTCGTCACCACCAGCGCGTTGGGCCGGGAACCGGGCGGCGACCCGGCGGCCGGTGCGCTCTTCGTGGTGGACGTGGAGGTGCCGGGGGTGCCGGTGCACCCCTGGCGGCCGGTCAGCGTGGTGCCATCCGGAGCGCGCCGTCGAGACGGATGACCTCGCCGTTGAGGTAGTCGTTGCCGATGATGGCCAACACCAGGTCGGCGTACTCCCCGGTGGTGCCGAAGCGGCTGGGGAACGGTACGCCGGCGGCGAGGCCGTCCCGGTACTCCTGTGACACGGTCTCCATCATCGGGGTCTGCATGATGCCCGGCGCGACGGTCATCACCCGGATGCCGTGCGGGGCGAGGTCCCGGGCGGCCGGCAGGGTCAGCGCGAGCACCCCGCCCTTGGACGAGGCGTACGCGGCCTGGCCGATCTGACCCTCGTAGCCGGCTACCGAGGCGGTGTTGACGATGACCCCCCGCTGACCGTGCCGGTCCGGCGCGGTCCGGGCGATCGCCTCGGCCGCCAGGGTCAGCACGGTGAAGGTGCCGATCAGGTTGACCCGCACCACGGTGGCGTACAGGTCGAGGTCGTGGCTGCCGCGCTTGCCGAGGATCCGCTGCGACGGCGCGATCCCGGCGCAGTTGACCACGGTCCGCAGCGGGTCGTCGCCGGCTGCCGCGTCGGCGACCGCCGCCCGGACCGCCGCCGCGTCGGTGACGTCGACCTCGACGTACCGCACGCCGGGTGGGGCCTCGGCGGCGGCGACGGCGGGTCCGAGGTCGAAGCCGTGGACGGTGGCGCCCCGGGCGGCCAGGGCCGCGGCGGTGGCCGCGCCGAGGCCGGAGGCGGCGCCGGTGACGATGGCGACGGTACGGGCGAGGTCCATCGGGGGTGCTCCTTCTGCTGCGGGGGCAGATCAGACGTTGGTGACGCGCAGGCCCGCGTGGGCCCGGTACCGCCGGTTGACCGCGATGAGGTTGGCGGTGAACGCCTCGACCTGGTGGGCGTTGCGCAGCCGCCCGCCGTAGACGCCCCGCACGCCGGGGATGACCGCGGCCAGGTCCTGGACCAGGTCGGTGGCCGCCCGGTCGTCACCGAGCACGAGGACGTCGGTGTCGACCTGGTCGAGGTCGGGGTCCTCCAGGATCACCGCCGAGACGTGGTGGAACGCCCCGACCACCGTCGAGTCGGTGAGGATGGCCGCGGCCTGCTGGGCGGCGGAGCCCTCGGCGACGGTCAACGGGTAGGCGCCCTGCTTGTCGAAGCCCAGCGGGTTGACGCAGTCGACCACGATCTTGCCGGC
This sequence comes from Micromonospora sp. WMMA1923, assembly GCF_049179195.1. Classification (NCBI taxonomy): domain Bacteria; kingdom Bacillati; phylum Actinomycetota; class Actinomycetes; order Micromonosporales; family Micromonosporaceae; genus Micromonospora; species Micromonospora sp. WMMA1923. Next base: position 2,177,267 of record NZ_JBMHLZ010000001.1, on the reverse strand, counting down.
CAGCGTCGGGGCGAGCGCGGTGAGCAGGTCGGCGTGGCCGTCGAAGGGGACGGCCACCACGACGATGTCGCCGGCCGCGGCGGCGTCGGCGTTGTCCGCCCCCCGGACCCGGCCGGGCAGGGCCGCGGCGGTCTGCGCCGCCCGGTCGGCGTCCCGGGAGCCGAGGACGACGTCGAGTCCGGCGGCGGCGAACCGGCGGGCGAGCCCCCGGCCCTGCGGGCCGGTGCCGCCGAGCACGGCGACGGTCCGGCCGCGCAGCGCGTCACTGATGGTCATGGGGTTCCTTCTCTCGTACCGGCCGGAGGATCAGGGCAGGCGTTGGTAGACCACGAACGGGTTGCCGCCCGGGTCGGTCACCACGGCGCGCCGCTCGTGCGGCCCGACCACGGGTTCGGCGGCGGTGGCGCCGGCCGCCACCAGCTGCGCGAGGGTGGCGTCCAGGTCGTCCACCGCCACCCCGAGCAGGGTACGGCCGGCCACGGGTTGCTGGGAGGCGTCGGCGAGGCCGATGGTGACGGTGCCGTCGGTGAGCGCGGCGTACCGGTCACCGTCGCGGAACTTCACGGTCAGCCCGAGGGCGGTGTAGCAGGCGAGCTGGGCGTCCAGGTCGGCGGCGGGGACGATCACGTGTCCGATCCTCATGGCCGGAACCTCGGCATGACCTCGCGGGCGAACCGTTCCACGATCTCGACGGAGCGCTCGATCGGCAGGCCGAGCCACTGGGCGCGGAACACGAAGTGGTTGAAGCCGGCGTCGGCGAAGTCCTGGATCTTCGCGGCGATGTCGTCGGGTGAGCCGAAGAAGAGCGCCTTGGCCTTGATGGCGTCCCACTGCGACTCGAAGAAGTCCATGCCGTACTGGACGTACTCGCCGTAGGAGCGTTTCACCGCGTCACCGGCGACGGCGAACGCGGCGTCGGCGGAGTCGGCCACACAGAGGTCCCGGTGGATCGGGAAGACCGCGTCCCGCTCGTCGAAACCGGCCGCCCGCCGCTGCTCGCGGTAGTCGGTCAGGTTACCCACCGCCCAGTTGCGGCGGACGTTGGACGGGGCCAGCCAGGGCAGTCCCTGCCGGGCGATGCGGGCGATGCCGGTCGGGCCGTTCGCGCCCACCCAGACCGGTGGGTGCGGTCGCTGCACCGGCAGCACGCTGCACCGCACCCCGTCGAGGGTGAAGTGCTTGCCCTCGTGGTGCACCGGCTCGCCGGTCCACAGCTGCTGCATCACCTCCAGCGCCTCGGTCATCCGGGAGACCCGGGTCCGCCGTTCGATGCCGAAGGCCGAGAACTCGACGTCGCGGTAGCCCGAGCCGATGCCGAGCACGAACCGGCCGCCGGACATCTGGTCGATGGTGGCGATCTCCTCGGCCCAGTGCACCGGGTGGCCCAGCGGCAGGATGAGGATGCCGGTGCCCAGCTGCATGGTCCCGGAGTGGTCGACGAGGCGGCTCAGCAGCGGCAACGGCTGCGGGGTACTCAGCGAGGACAGGTAGTGGTGGATGCCGAACACCGAGTCGTAGCCCAGGTCGCGGACGTGCTGGACGTACTCGACGGTCTCGTCGAGGCGTCGCCGCAGGTCGTCGCCGGGGGCGTACTGGTGGTCGAGCAGGATGCCGAACCTCACGCCGGGCCTACTCTTCCCGCGACCGGGTGTCGCTGAGCCGGAAGTACGGGGCGACCAGCCGGTCCCGGTCGGCCAGCGCCTGGCCGATGCCCTTCTCCCGGCGCTCCTTGAGGAAGTTCCAGTCGCCGTCTTCGAAACTGACGTTGGTGGCCCAGCCGTGCCCGACCCAGCCGGTCATCGCGCCCAGGCCCTTGCCCCGGGCCTCCATCACCACCTGCATCATCGACTTGCCCATCATCAGCGAGTCCAGCGGCATCACCGCGATCGCGTCGGCGTAGTCGTCGACCCAGCGCTGCAGTTCGTCGCGCTCGACGACCTTGGTGACCAGGCCCTTGCGTTCGCCCTCCTCGGCGCCGATGGCCCGCATGGTCAGCATGACGTCCTTCATCGTGGTCAGGCCGACCTTCTCGATCCAGTGGTACATGTCCTGCGGCGCGGGGCCCAGGTACCGGAACGCCGGGTGGGTGAAGCGGGCGTCCGGGGAGGCGATCACGATGTCGGCGGAGAGCGCGATCTGGAAGTGGCCGCCGTAGCAGTAGCCCTGCACCTGGCAGATGGTCGCCTTCAGCGACTCGATGATCGGGCGGGTGAAGCCGGAGCTGAGCACGTTGCGGTCGGGCAGGATCCGCTGGCGCTGCGCCGGCCGGCGGCGCGAGGCCTTGTCGGTGCCGGTCTTGTAGCCGATGTAGTGGCCCAACTCGGCGGCGTCCGCGCCGGTGCCGAAGTGCTCACCCTCGCCCTTGAAGACGATGACCTTGACCCGGTCGTCGGTCTCGGCCTCCTTCACCAGGTCACCGACGCGCTCGAAGGCGGCCACCGGGATGGCGTTGAGCCGCTCGGGGCGGTCGAAGGTGATGGTCGCGACGGCCCGCTGCTCGTCGACGTCGTACCGGACGTACCTCGCCAGGACCTCGGGGTCGACCTCCATGTTCTCGACGTCCCACTGGTTCTCCAGCAGCTCGGCTTCGGTCTTCTTCACGGCGGTTCCTTAGGTCAGGGGGTACGGAAGGCGGGGATCACTTCGGTGGCGAAGAGCCGCAGCGAGGCGCGGAGCTTCTCGGTGGGCATGCCCAGCCACCCGGGACGGAAGATGAGATGGTCGAAGCCCAGGTCCCGCAGGGCGGAGATCCGTTCCACGAGGAACTCCGGCGAGCCCAGCAGCAGGGTGTTGCGGACCAGGTCGTCGAAGCGGTCCCGTTGCCAGCGCAGCGCCGGGTACTCGGCGTAGGTCGAGTACTCGACCCGGGCGTGCGGCAGCGCCTCGGCGACTGCCTGCTCGGTGCTCGGGGCGCAGTACAGCTCCACCCCGACCGGCCGCTGCACGGATGCCGGGTCCCGGCCGTACTCGGCAAGCGCGTCGTTGTAGACGGCCAGGTGCTCGGGGAGGAACCGGCGGCTCGGCGAGTTGCCCGGGGCGTACCAGGCGTCACCGAGCCGGGCCGCCCGGCGGACCGCCTTCTTGCCGCCGGCGCCGATCCAGATCGGCGGACCGCCCGGGGTCAGCGGCCGGATGCCGATCGTGGCGTCGGTCTGCGGGTAGAACTCGCCGTCGTGGTCGACCCGTTCGCCGCTCCAGAGCGCCCGGATCAGCCGCAGGCTCTCGTCGAAACGCCGGAACCGGCTCTCCGGGTCGACGCCGAGGGCGGCGAACTCGTTCTCCCGGTAGCCCGCGCCGACGCCGAGGACGACCCGACCTCCGGAGAGGTGGTCCAGGGTGGCGAACTCCTCGGCGATGTGCACCGGATGGAACATCGGCAGCAGCAGGATGCCGGTGCCCAGCATCATGTCGCCGGAGCGGGGGATCAGGCTGGCCAGCATCGAGATCGGCTGCGGGGTGGCCAGGTTGGACTGGAAGTGGTTGATCGTCCACACCGAGTCGTAGCCCAGCTCGGCGGCGAGTTCGACGGTGCCGAACAGGTCGTCCAGGTGCCGGCCGAGGTCGTCACCGTGCGGGTACTGGTGCGAGGCCATGATGCCGAACCTCATCGCCCACCCCCCGTCTCCGCCGACACAGCCGCTGCGCGGCTGGGCTCAACGGCCTCCGGCAGGGGGGCCGCTGCGCGGCTGGTCTTACCGGTGCTGCTGCGTTCCAGTTCGGGTACGAACTCGATCCGCCGGGGGGTCTTGAAGTGGGCCAGCCGGTCCCGGGCGAAGGCGACCAGGCGTGCGGTGAGGTCGGCGTCGGTGACGGTGTCGTCGGACGCGCGGACCACCAGCGCCACCGGGATCTCCCCCAGCCGGTCGTCGGGTCGACCGAGCACCCGTACGTCGCGCACCAGCGGATGCCCGCGCAACTCGTCCTCGATCTCCTCGGGCCAGACCTGGAACCCACCGCACTTGATCATGTCCCGTTTCCGGCCGACCAGGAAGAGCACCCCGTCGGCGTCGACGTAGCCCATGTCGCCGGTGTGCACCCAGCCGTCGCGGACCAGGTCCCGGGAGGCCTCGGCGTCGTCGACGTACCCCCGGGTCAGCGCGGAGCGCACCACCACCTCGCCCTCGGCGTCGGTAGGTAGGGCGGCGCCGGCCTCGTCGCGGATCTCCAGCTCCACCCCCGGGTAGACCCGACCGGCCGAGCCGGGCTTCCACCGGCCCTCCTTCATGTCCCGGCCGGTCCAGCCGGCGATGTGCCCGGCCTCGGTGGAGCCGTAGTTGACCAGGATGGGTACCCGGTAGCGCTGCTCGAAGGCGCGGCGGACCGGCCAGGAGATGGCCTGGCCGGCCACCAGGACCGACTTCACCCCGGCGAAGGGCAGGTCCCGTTCGGCGTGCACGATGTCGAAGACCATGGTGGGCAGGAAGAAGAAGTTGTCGAAGGCGAACCGCTCCATCAGGTCGGCGAGCCGGTCCACGCCGAAGCGTTCCCAGACCACCGCCGGCCGGCCGACGAAGAACGCGAAGAGCAGCGAGTGCTGGCCGCCGCTGTGGAACAGCGGCAACGCGATGAGGTTCGGCCTGGCCCCGGGCGCGGCGGTGCCCTCGGAGTCGCTGCCGGTGCTGACCCGGGCCAGGCGCATCAGCGACTCCCGGGTGCCGCCGTGGGTGACGCTGACGGCCTTCGGCCGCCCGGTCGTGCCGCCGGTGAACAGGATGCAGGCCTCGGCCGCCGGGTCGACCTCGACCGGCGGCACCACGACCTCCTGCCGCCAGGGCAGCGACGGTACGCCGGCCAGCGGTTCCCCGACGCTGCGCAGCGGGATCCGGGCCCCGGCGAGCACCTCGGCGACCACCTCCGGGCGACGGTCGTCGACCAGCAGCAGCCGGGGGTCGGTCTTGGCCACCGACTCGGCGAGTTCGGCGGCGTTGTAGAGGCTGCTGACGGTCACCGGCACGGCGCCGATCTTCCAGGCGCCGAAGAGGAAGAAGACCGTCTCGGGGCCGTTGGTCAGGTAGTAGGCGACCCGGTCACCGGGGCCGACGCCCTCGGCGCGCAGCGCCGCGGCGACCCCGCCGGCGAGCAGGTCGATCTGCTCGAAGGTCCACGACCGGCCGTCCTCGCCGTGCAGGCCCGGCACGTCGCGGCGGTCCAGCGCCCGGCCCTGCAGGATCCGGGCCAGGTTGCCGGCGCTCACCGGGTCACCTCACCGGCGGTGGTCGGGGTGCTGACGCGGGGGATGACCTCCGCGCCGAAGCGGGCGAGCTGGTCCATCGCCTCGGCCTGGCCGACGCCGACGAACTGGTGGCGCAGCGAGACCTCGGTGATGCCGAGGTCGTTCTCCCAGCGCCGGAGCTTCTCGACGATCTCGTCGGCCGACCCGACCAGGCAGTCCCGCGCCAGGTACCGGTCGAGGTCGATGCCCTGGGCGTCGTCCCACGACTTGTAGCCGGCGTACTGGCGTTGCAGGTGGGGGCGGACGTCGGCGACGGCGGCGCGGTAGCTGTCGCCGAGGTAGGCCTCGCGGCTCATCGGGTACTCCCGCGTCAGGTCGAAGCCGCGCTCGGCCAGGTCGGCGCGGTAGATGCCGAGCAGCCGGGCGAGTTCGGTGTCGTCGCCCTTGGGGCCGATCAGCCAGGGGGCGTCCAGGCGGGCGGCGCGGCGGATGGCCGGCTCGGCGAACGCGCCGATCCAGATCGGTGGGCCGTCGGGCTGCACCGGGCGCAGGGCCAGCGACGCGCCGGGGACCTCGCCCCAGCTGCCGGCGATGTCGATGGTCTCGCCGGCGAACAGCGCCCGCAGCATCGGCACGTACTCGCGCAGCCGCCGCAGCCGGTCCTCCCAGGCCACGCCGAAGGCGGTGGTCTCGCGGCGGCGGTAGCCGGCGCCGATGCCGACGGTGAGCCGGCCGCCGGAGAGCACGTCGAGGCTGGCCAGATCCTCGGCGAGGGCGACCGGGTTGAGCAGCGGCGCCAGCAGGACCCCGAAGCCGATGCGGACCCGGCTGGTGGCCCGGGCCAGATAGCCGGCCAGCGGGATCGGTTGGACGAACGCCGAGCGGGCCAGGAAGTGGTGTCCGAGGTAGACGGCGTGGAAGCCGGCGGCCTCGGCGGCGGCGGCCTGGGCCAGGACCCCGTCGACGCCCTCGACGGCGGAGGCCGACGGGTCGAACTGGGCGCTCAGGAAGCAGCTGATCTTCACCCGACGACCGCCTCGGTGGCGACCGCCGGAACGTCGGTGCGGCCGGCGTCGGTGGCGGCGGTGTCCTGGGCCCGGAAGTGCGGGATGACCTTGTCGGCGAACTCCTCCATCGACCGCAGGGCGGCCCTGCGGTCCAGCGACGGGATCCGCAGCCAGCCGATGTAGTGGTTGATGCCGAGTTGCTCGCGCAGCATCTCGATGGTCTCGATGACCCGCTGCGGCGAGCCGAAGTTCCCGCCGTGGGTGAGCGTCTGCTCCAGGGTCAGCAGTTCGATGTTCTTGGCCACCGCCGCGTAGTAGGCCTTCTCCTGGGCGATGGCGTCCTCCGAGCCGGGGATGACCTTGCCGACCGACTTGTAGTAGTTCATCGCCGCCTGGGCCGCGGTCCGTAGGCCCTCCTCGCCGTCGCCGCACCAGACCTGCTGCATGAACGGCACGTCGTAGCCGGAGAGGTCGAAGCCGTTGTCCCGCATGGCCTGCCGGTAGAGGCTGAAGTTCTTCTGCATGATGCCCAACGGTGTGAAGTTGGGTGAGGTGATGATCGACTCGCCGCGGGCGCCGCGTTCCCGGAAGCTGTCCGGCGAGACGGTGCCCTGCAGGATCGGCGGGCCACCGGGGGTGAACGGCCGGGGGTAGGTGGTGACGTCGTCGTAGTGGAAGATCTCGCCGTGGTAGGAGAAGCTCTCCTGGGTCAGCGCCAACCGCAGGATCTCCAGGGTCTCCTGGTAGCGCTGCTTGGACTCGGCCAACGGGATGCCGAAGCCGGCGAACTCGGCGGGCTGGTAGCCCCGGCCGACGCCGATGGAGACCCGGCCGCCGCTGAGCACGTCGAGCGCGGCGATGTCCTCGGCCAGGCGCAGCGGGTCGTGCAGCGGCAGCACGAGCACGGCGGTGCCGATGGTGATCCGGGTGGTCCGCTCGGCCACGGCCATGCCGAAGTTCAGTGGGCTGCCGAGGATGCCGTACTTCGAGAAGTGGTGCTCGGCCAGCCAGATCGAGTCGAAGCCGAGTTCGTCGGCCAGTTGGATCTCGTCGAGGGTGTCCCGCAGCACCTGGTGGTCGGATGCGCCGTCGGCCACCGGGAACAGGTTCATGATTCCGAACTTCACGGCTTCTCCTTGTTTATTCCGACCAGCCGGTATGTTACTGGTTTGCTGCCGGGCCTGCAAGAGTTCCGCAGGTCAGGCCCTATGCCGCCCGGCGATCCCGGATCCGCAGTTCACCGGTACGCCGCCGGTGCCAGGAGCCGGCGGCGAACCGGGCGTCCAGCACGAGGGCCCGGCGCAGGAACAGGTGCGGGTCGGCCTCCATGGTGATGCCCATCCCGCCGTGCACCTGGATGCAGCGTTCGGCGGCGAAGACCCCCGCCCGGCCCGCCGCCGCCTTCGCGGCGTGCACCTGGATCGCCGCGTCCGGGCGGTCGTTCTCCACCGCCCAGGCGGCGTAGAGGGTCAGGTCCCACGCGGCCTTGCGCGCGGTGAGGGCCTCGGCGAGCTGGAAGGCGACCCCCTGGAACGAGCCGATCACCCGACCGAACTGCTGCCGGGTACGGGCCTGCTCGGCGGCCAGGTCGATCGCCCCCTGCGCCACCCCGCACAGCTCGGCGGCGACCACCAGGGCGGCCCGGCGCACCCCGGCGCCCACCGGGTCGGCGTGCGCGGGTGCGGTGAGGGTGACCTCCGACAGCGGCACCGACGGGTCGACCGACTGCCGTGCGGTGATCCCGGCCGACCCGGCGGTCCAGACCCCCTCGGCGCCCAGCACGGCGAAGCCGTCGGCCTGCGCCGCGTACGGCACCAGGGTCCGCACCAGCGGGTCCGGGCTGACCCGGTCGGCCCAGCCGGCGGCACCCGGCACGTCGACGGCGGTGGTGAGCACCCGACGGCCCTCCAGCACCTTCTCGGGCACCGGCCCGGTGCCACCGGCACCGACGAGCAGCTGCACGGCTGCGGCGTGGGCCGGGAACCGGCTCGCCACCAGTTGCGCGCCGAGCGCCTCGACGGCGACGAGCAGGTCGATCAGGCCGGATCCGATGCCGCCGGCTGACTCGGGCACCCCGAGCAGCCCGAAGTCGCGCAGCAACGGCCCGTCGCAGGCCGGGGCCTGCCACCCGTCGTTCAGCGCGGCGCGTGCCGTACCCGGCTCGGCCGCGGCCAGCGACCGTACGGTCCGGCCGATGTCCTGTTGTTCGTCAGTGAAGGTCGCGCGCATGCGGCCACTCCGCTCAGCGTGAGCGGGGCAGGTGCAGCACCCGCTCCGCGAGAATCGACTTCTGGACTTCCTCCGTGCCGCCCTCGATGGTGTGGGCGCGGGCCCGCAGGTACCGGTGCATCCGGGCCGCGGCCCCGGCACCGTCCAGCAGCACCCCGCCGGCCTCGTCGAGCTGCACGGCGAGCCGGTTGGCGTTCTGCACCACCCCGGCCCACAGGCTCTTGAGCGCCGAGGTCTCCGGCCCCGGTACGCCACCGGCCCGGCTCTCGCCAAGCATCCGCATCGACCCGATCCGGACCGCCTCGGCGTCGCACTGCAACGCCCCGACGGTGTCGACGAAGGCGCTGTCGTCGGCCATCCCCCGGGCGACGGCCAGGTCGACGACCCGGTCCACCGCCTGACGGGCCCAGACCCACAGGTTCAGCGCCATGCTGCCGCGTTCGAAGGCGAGCGTGGTCAGCGCGACCGTCCAGCCGTTGCCCACCCCGCCGAGCACGTCGGCGTCGGGCACGAAGACGTCGTCGAGGTACATCTCGTTGAACTCGGTGTCCCCGTTGATCATCACCAGTGGACGGACGGTGAAGGCGTCCATCGGCGCGAGGAAGTAGGTGATGCCCCGGTGCTTCGGCGCGTCGGTGTCGGTGCGCGCCAGCAGCAGGCACCGGGAGGCGTTGTGCGCGTTGGAGGTCCAGATCTTCGCGCCGTTGATCCGCCAGCCACCGTCCACCCGGGTCGCGGCGGTACGCAGGCTGGCCAGATCGGAGCCGGAACCGGGCTCGCTGAAGCCCTGACACCAGTACTCGTCGCCGCGCAGGATGCCGGGCAGGTGCCGGGCCTGCTGCTCGTCGGTGCCGTGCGCGATGATCGTCGGCCCGGCCAGCATCATGCCCACCCCGTTGAGCGGGTACGGCGCGCCGCGGACCGCGGCCTCCTCGTTGAAGATGGCCTGGGCCAGCGCGTCCAGTCCCCGGCCACCGTGCTCGACCGGCCAGGACAGCCCGGCCCAGCCGCCGGCGCAGAGCCGGTCCTGCCACACCCGGGAGTAGTGCTCGCGCTCGTCCTGCGACAGGTCCTCCTGGTCGGGCACGTCGCGCAGCGCCTCGTCGAGCCAGTCGCCGACCTCGCGCCGGAACGCCAGATCGGTGTCGCTGTCAGCGAAGTCCATGCCCACCTCCCACCGGGTCGTGCACCGTGCCGGTCACGCGGACACCTGCGTACGGGGCGTGAGCCGGGCCTTGTAGAGCTTGCCGTTGGGGTCCCGGGGCAGCGCGTCGCGTACCACGTAGGACACCGGTCGTTTCGGTTTGGCCAGCCGGTCGGCGAGGTGCCGGCGCAGCTCGGCGAGGGCGGCGTCGGCACCGGGCGCGGTCTCACCGAGGACCAGGTGCGCCTGGGGCACCTCGCCGAACTCCGGATCGGGTACCCCGACCACGCCGGCGTCGGCCACCCACTCGTGCTCCAGCAGCGCCGCCTCGATCTCGGCCGGGTAGACGTTGACCCCGCCGACCAGGATGAGTTCGGCCGCCCGGCCGGTGATGTAGAGGAACCCGTCGGCGTCGACGTGGCCGACGTCCCAGACGGTCATCAGCCCGTCGCGCCGCGCGCCGTCGGTCTTGCCCGGGTCGTTGTGGTACTCGACCCGGTCGTCGCCCTGGCGCATGTACACGATGCCGGTCTGCCCGGCGGGCACCTCGTTGCCCAGCTCGTCGAGGATCTTCAGGGTCGAGATCGAGGCGGGCCGCCCGACCGTGCCCGGGTGGGCCAGCCACTGCTCGGGCCTCGCGACCGTGGTGCCCACCTCGGTCGAGCCGTAGTACTCGTAGACCACCGGGCCGAACCAGTCCAGGATGCGCTGCTTGACCTCGCGGGGGCAGGGCGCGGCACCGTGCAGCACGTAGCGCAGCGAGGAGACGTCGTAGCTCTCGCGGACCTGCGGGGGCAGTTGCAGCAGCCGGTAGAAGTGCGTCGGCACCATGCTGGTCCCGGTGACCCGCCGGTCCTGCACCCGCCGCAGGAAACCCTCCGGGGTCCAGCCGTCCATCAGCACCATCGTGCCGCCGGCGTGCAGCGCGCCCATCGCGCCGGTGATGTTTGCCGAGTGGTACATCGGGGCGCAGACCAGCCAGGAGGCGAAGGCCGGACGCTCCATCCCGAACTCCCGGAACAGCCAGGTGTAGGTGAGCGCGCCGGTGTCCGCGTCGACACCGCTCAACGGCCGCTTGACGCCCTTGGGCCGACCGGTGGTGCCGGAGGTGTACATCATCAGCGACCCGGCCGGGGTCTGTTCGGGGCTGGTCGCGGGCTGCCCGGCGGTGAGCGCCGACAGTGGCTGGGCCCGGTCGCTGGTGGGGGTGCCGTCGACGAAGACCTGGATGCCGTCGGTGCTCCCGGCGGCGGTGCTCCCGGCGGCGGCGACCACGACGTGTTCCACCCGCTCGGAGCCGACCACCACCTTCGCCCCGCTGTCGGCCAGGATGTAGGCGACCTCGGGCTCGGTGAGGTGGTAGTTGAGCGTCACCAGGTAGAGCCCCGACTGCATGGCGGCGAGGTAGAGCGCGACCAGTCCCGCACTGTTGGTCATGACCGCGGCCACCGTGTCGCCGGTACGCAGGCCGGCGTGCTCGCGCAGGCCGTGCGAGATCCGGTTCACCTCGGCGAACAGCTCCCCGTAGGAGATCCGCCGGTCGTCGGCGGTCACGATCGCGCACAGGTCGGGCTCGGCAGCTGCCCAGAGCCGAAAGCCGGTCCGCTCCTCGCTCATCGGACTCCTTGAGTTTGATTCCGACCATCCGGTATGTTGATGTCTCACAGTAAGGGAGCCGCCCGACGATGTCCATACCCGTGAGCGACGCACACGCCGCCAGCTACCGCGCCCGCCAGGTACCGGCCACCACCGAGCTGGTCGACGGGGTCTGGGCGGTCCCCGTTCCGCTGCACGGCAGCGCGCTACGCTACGTGACCGTCTTCCTGATCGACACCGCCGACGGGCTGGTCCTCGTGGACGCCGGCTACGACCACCCGAGCTGCTGGACGTCGCTGCGCGAGTCGGTGGCCGCCCTCGGTCACCGGGTCGAGGCCATCACGACGGTCCTGCTCACCCACAACCACCCCGACCACGTGGGGCTGGCCGCCCGGCTGCGCGAGGTGGCCGGGGCGCGGATCGTGATGGGTGCCGCCGACGACTTCGCCACGATGCACCGTACCCGGGGGCCCTTCCTCGACCAGCTGCGTGCCGCCCTGGAGCTGACCGGCGCACCCCGCGCGGTCGTCGAGGCGATGTACGCCGACGCCGTCGCGGTCGCCGAACACCACGAGAACCTGCCGCTGGACCTGGCCCTGACCGACGCCACCGCGCTGCGCTTCGGCGACGTGACCATCCACGCGGTGCCCACCCCCGGGCACACCTACGGACACACCGTCTACCTCGACGACCGGGGGCTGGTCTTCACCGGCGACACCATGATGGCCGAGGGGCCGACCCAGCTCGCCATCGTCAGCCGCGCCGACGACGACCCGGCGCGGGACCTGTTCGACTCGCTGGCGCGCATCGGCGACCTCGGCGCCGCCATCGCCTGCCCGGCCCACCAGTACCCCTACCGCGACCCCGCCGGCCGCGCCGAGCGGCTCGCCGCGTTCCACCGCGACGAGATCGACACGGTACGGCAGCTGGCCCACGACGCGGCCGGGCCGGACCGGCGCGCCGGCACCGCCGGGGCGGACCTGCACGCCGGCACCGCCGGGGCGGACCTTCACGCCGGCACCGCCGGGGCGGACCCCGCCGCCGGCGGCGTCACCGCCTGGCAGCTCGCCCAGCGGATGACCTGGAAGAAGCCGTGGGACGACCTGGGCCGGGGCACCCGCCGCTTCGCCCTGGTGCACGCCCTGGCCCTGCTGCGCCACGCCACCGGCACCGCCCGCCGGTAGCGCCCGCCGGCACCGCCCGCCGGTAGCGGGGTCAGCCCCCGCTGCCGGCGTCGCCGGCACTGCCAGCGCTGCCGGCGTAGCGCCAGTCCGGCCGCAGCGTGCCGCGCAGCTCACGCAGGGAACGCTTGAGCACCTTGCCCGACGGGTTCGTCGGGAACTCCGGTACCAGGTAGACCTCCTTCGGGACCTTGAACCGACCCAGCCGCCGCCGGGCGTGCCCGATGAGGTCCTCGGGCGTCAGCCCCGGCCGGCCGACCACGAACGCCACCGGCACCTCCTGCCACACCGGGTCCGGCGCGCCCACCACCGCGGCGGCCAGCACCAGCGGATGGTCGGCCAGCACGTTCTCGATCTCGGCGCTGGAGATGTTCTCCCCTCCGCTGCGGATCATGTCCTTGAGCCGGTCGCGGATGTACAGGTAACCGTCGGCGTCCAGCCGGCCCACGTCGCCGGTGTGGAACCAGCCGTCGCGGAACGCCGCCGCGGTGGCCGCCGGGTCGTCCAGGTACCCCGGGCTCACCTTCGGGCCCCGGGCGACCACCTCGCCGTCCTGGCCCACCGGCACGTCGCGGCCGTCCGGGTCGACCACCCGGACCTGCACCCACGGCACCGGGATGCCCACCGAGCCCTGCTTGGACTCCTGGTGCGCGGCGTCCAGGTAGGTCAACCCGCTGCACGTCTCGGTGAGCCCGTAGCCCTCGATCAGTCGCGCCCGCGGGAACAGCTCACGCGCCACGGCGAACAACGCCGAGGTCACCTGGGAGTAGATGACCCACCGCACCGAGGAGAGGTCCGCCTCGACCTCGGTGGCCCGCCGGACCATGTCCAGCATCGTCGCCGCCAGCACCATCCCGGTGATCCGCTCGGCCTCGATCACCCGCCGGACGGCCGCCGGCTCGAACCGCCGTTGCAGCACCATGCAGCCGCCCACGTGCCAGATGCCGTAGCCGGGCAGGTCGGTGCCGCCGACGTGGTACAGCGGCGCGACGTTGAGGATCCGGTCGCTCGGGCGCAACCCCAGCTCGACGACCTGGGCGTGCATGTTCATGTTCACGTTGCCGTGGGTGAGCAGGACCCCCTTGGGCAGGCTGGTCGTGCCGGAGGTGTAGACGATCCGTTGCAGCGCGCCGTCGTCCAGCTCGGCGTCGGGGACCCGGGTGCCCCGGTGGGCCGCGACGAGCGAGCGCAGGTCAACCCAGCTCGCGTCGCCGGCTCCCCGGCGACCGACCGGATCTCCGATCGGCTCCAGCGCGAACCGGCGTACCCCCGCCACGCCGGCCCGGGTCAGGGCGGCGTCGGTCAGCTCGGCGTACTCCGGAACGGTGGCGACCGCCTCGACCCGGGCGTGGCCGATCAGCTGCGCCAGCTCCCCCGCGGTCAGCCGGTAGTTCAGCGGTACGAAGACCGCGCCGAGCTTCGCCAGCGCCAGGGAGAGGAGGAGGAACTCCGGGACGTTGTTCGCCACGATCGCCACCCGGCTGTCCCGGCGTACCCCCTCGACGGACAGGCCGGCGGCCAGCGCGTTGACGTCGACGTCGAGCTGCCGGTGGGTCCACCGGCGGTCCTCGAAGACCAGCGCGTCGTCGTCGCCGAAACGGAGCGCGTTACCGGCCAGCATGGCGGCGATGTTCGCGGTGCTCACCGGGGCACCACCGGCTCCTCGCGCAGGGCCTTCTTGAGCACCTTGCCGGAGTCGTTGCGCGGCAGCGTGGCCACCAGTTGCACGTACCTGGGCACCTTGTAGCGGGCCAGCGCGGCCCGGCAGTGCTCGCGCAGCTGTTCGGCGGTGGTGGTCGCGCCCTCGCGCAGGATGACGAACGCCTTCGGCACCTCGTCCCAGCGCGGGTCCGGCACCCCGATCACGGCGACCTCGGCCACGTCGGGGTGCTGGGCCAGGACCCGCTCGACCTCGGCGCTGGCGACGTTCTCCCCACCGGACTTGATCAGGTCGGTCCGCCGGTCGACGAACCACAGGTAGCCGTCGGCGTCGATCCGCCCCACGTCGCCGGTGCGGAACCAGCCGTCGCGCCGGGTCCGCCGGTTCGCCTCGTCGTCGCGCCAGTAACCGGGAGAGATCTTCTCCCCCCGTACGATGATCTCCCCCTCGACGCCCGGGGCGACCGGCTGGAAGTCCTCGTCGACGATCCGGATGTGCACCCCGGGAAACGGCGCGCCGAGCGCGCCCAACTTGGACTCCTCGTGGGCGGCGTCGAGGTAGCAGACGCCGTTGCACAGCTCGGTCATGCCGAAGGTGTCGACCAGGCGCACGTGCGGCAGCCGGCGCTTGACCTGCTGCCGCACGCTCGGCGCGACCCCGGCGAAGAGCAGGTACCGCAGGGTGGCCAACTCCGGCGGCTCGGCCAGGTCGAGCAGGCCGAAGAGGATCTGCGCGGCGAGCACCATCCCGGTGATCCGTTCCGCGTCGGCGATCCGGGCGATGTCGGCCGGCTGGAACGTCGGGGTGAGCACCATCGTCGCGCCCGCCACGAAGACCGCCAGCCCCGGCGCCTCCAGGCCGCTGACGTGGAACAGCGGCGCGGAGACCAGGATCCGGTCGGCCGGGGTCAGCTCCAGTTCGAGGATCTGCGCGAGGTGGTTGGCGGTGAGGTTGCCGCAGGTGTGCATCACGCCCTTGGGGCGGGCCGTGGTGCCCGAGGTGTAGAGCAGCCGGTGCAGGTCGGCGGGTCCGCGCTCGACGTCGGGCACCCGCACCCCGGCCGGTTGGGCGGCGAGCAGGTCGGCCAGCCGCCGGGCGTCGGCCACCACCCGGGTCTCGTTGGCGACCAGCAGCCGCAGCCCGGTGGCACCGGCCACATGGGCCGCCTCGTCGGCGAAGTCGTCGTCGTAGAGCAGCCCGGTGATGCCCGCCTGCTCGACGACGTACGCCTGCTCGGCGGCGTGCAGCCGCCAGTTCAGCGGCACCGAGACCGCGCCGAGGCGGCTCAGCGCCAGCAGCTCCAGGACGTACCGGCCGGTGTTGCGCCCCAGCACGCCGACCAGGTCACCGGTGGCCACGCCCGCCTCGCGTAGCGCCGCGGCGTACCGGTCGACGTCGGCGTCCAGTTCGGCGTAGGTCCAGCGGTCCGCCCCGTCGACCAGGGCCTGGTGGTCGGCGCGGCGCAGGGCCTGCCGGCGCAGGTGCTCGGTGAAGTTGCTGCCGGCCATCAGCGGCCGCCCTCGCGCCGCTGGGCGCGGATCTCCTCGCGGGACGGCAACGAGACGAACTCCAGCAGGTTGCCGTCGAGGTCCCGGGCGGCGAACGCGGTGATGTGGCCGTAGTTCTCCAGCAGCACCCGGTTCGGCGTGGTCAGGCACTCGGCCCCCAGGTCGACCAGCCGCTGGTGCAGCTCGTCCATCTCCTCCACCGGCACCGCGAAGCTGAGCAGGAACGGGCCCAGCTCCAGGTGCCCGCCGGTGGCGGTGCGCCGCGGGGTGCCGTTCCACTCGATCAGTTCGAGCTGGCCGACCTGACTCGGGCCCTGCAGGTACTGGACCCGACCGGTGGTGCCGGCGGGCAGCCCCAACGACACCTCGATGCCGGGTCCGCCGACGTCGGTACGCAGGGTCCGGCGGTAGCCCAGCGCCTTCTCGTAGAACTCCGCGGCGCGGTCGACGTCGGAGACGGTCATGGCCACGTGGTGTACTTCGCTGACCGGCATGGTGACTCGCTTTCTCGGAAGATCCGGCGGCTCGGGGATCCGCCGTCTCAGGCGGCGGGTCCGGAGCCGCCGGAGAGGACCCGCTGGATCAGGGTGACCTCGTCGGCGCCGCTGTCGGGGACGACGAAGTCGTCCAGTCGGCAGATGTCGTCGATCGCGGCGTGGATGTCGTCGGGCGAGGCCGGCTGTTCACCGCCGTACCAGCCGGGGGTGACGCCCAGGAAGATCCGCCCGACCCGCCCGCCGCCGACGGTGAGGATGTGCCGGTTGAGCTGGCACTGCTCGGCGGCGAGGTAGGTAGCCACCGCCGCGACGTGCTGCGGGTCGAAGCGGTCGGTCAGCTCACCGAGCAGGTTCTCGGTCATCCGGGTCGCCGCCGTGGGCGCGATCGCGTTGACCAGGATGCCCCGGCGGGCCCCCTCCAGGGCGAGCACGTTCATCAGGCCGATCAGGCCGGCCTTGGCCGCACCGTAGTTGGCCTGCCCGAAGTTGCCGAACAGCCCGGACGAGGAGCTGGTCAGCACGATCCGGCCGTAGCCCTGGGCGACCAGGTGCGGCCAGGCCGGCCGCAGCACGTGGAACGCGCCGGCCAGGTGCACGTCGAGCACCGCGCGGACGTCCTCGTCGCTCAGCTTGGCAAGCGTGCGGTCCCGCAGGATGCCCGCGTTGTGGATCACCGCGTCGATCCGGCCGAACTCGTCGACGGCCCGCCCGACCAGGCGCGCGCCGCCCTCGGCGGTGGCCACCGAGTCGGTCGAGGCCACGGCGGTGCCGCCGGCCGCCCGGATCTCGGCCACGACCCGCTCGGCCGCGCCCTGCGAGGACCCCGACCCGTCGACCGCTCCCCCGAGGTCGTTGACCACCACCGCCGCGCCGTGCCGCGCCAGGGTCAGCGCGTGCGCCCGGCCGATGCCGTTGCCGGCGCCGGTGACCAGCGCGACCCGGCCGTCCAGGCGTACCGCGGCGCTCACCGCTGGCTCCCCAGGACCGCCACGAACGCCACGCAGGAGCCCGGCTGTCCGCCGAGGTTCTGCGCCAGCGCCAGCCGCGCGTCGGGCACCTGCCGGTCGCCGGCGTCCCCGCGCAGCTGGGTGAAGCACTCGAACATCATCCGCAGCCCGGTCGCGCCGATCGGGTGGCCGAACGACTTCAGGCCGCCGTCGGTGTTGACCGGCAGCGCGCCGTCCAGGTCGTACCGGCCGTCCAGGATGTCCTGCCAGGCCCGGCCGCGTGCGGAGAAACCGAGATCCTCCATGAGTACCACCTCCGTCGGGGTGAAACAGTCGTGTACCTCGGCCAGCGAGATCTGCGTCGCCGGGTCGGTGACGCCGGCCTGCTCGTAGGCCTGCCCGGCGGCGGCGACCACCTCCGGGAAGGTGGTGAAGTCGTAGCCGTCGGTGGCCAGCCCGGCCCCGGAGCCGGCGACGAAGCCCATGCCCTTGAGGAAGACCGGCCGGTCGGTGTAGCGGTAGGCGTCCTCGGCCCGGACCAGGATGGCCGCCGCCGCGCCGTCGGATACCCCGGAACAGTCCAGGACGCCGAGTTGCCCGGCGATGCGGGGAGACCGTTCGACGGCCTCGGCGGTGACCGCCTTGCGGAACTGGGCCCGCCCGTTCAACGCGCCGTTGGCGTGGTTCTTCACCGCGACCCGGGTCAGCGCGGCGCGCATGCCCTGGTCGTCCACCCCGTACGCCCGCTGGTAGGCCGGGGCGAGCAGGGAGAACCCGGCCGGGGCGGTCCAGTCGACGTCGGTGCCGTCGGCCGGTGGGAAGACCGCCGACAACCCGGAGTACGAGGAGTCCTTCAGCTTCTCCACCCCGGTGGCCATCACCATGTCGTACGCCCCGGAGGCGACCGCGAACGCCGCGTTGCGGAACGCCTCCGACCCGGTGGCGCAGTAGTTCTCCACCCGGGTCACCGGCTTGCCGACCAGCCGCAGCGGACGTGCCAGGGTCTGCCCGGACATGCCCGAGCCCTGGGTGCCCACCCAGAACGCGTCGACGTCGTCGAGGCTGACCGCCGGCAACGACCCGACGCACTCCCGTACCGCGTCGACGAGCAGGTCGTCGGCCGAGGCCTGCCAGTGGTCCCGGAACGGGGTGCAGCCCATCGCCACGATCGCGACGTCGTGCGCCATTCGCCTACTGGCCATCGGTGCTCTCCTCGGTGGGACGCAGCTTCCAGAAGTAGTTGTGGATCGCGTCGGTGGTCCACAGCCGCCGGAAGGTCGGCGTCATCGGCTGGCCCACCGTCACCTCGGCGGGCACCACGTCGGTGGCGTACGCGCTGAGCCGGCCGCCGCCGTCGACGTCGGCGACCACGATCGCCACCTCCGGCTCCGGCATGGTGGTCAGGTGGTCGCGGGTCACCGAGACCACCCGGGCGGTCCGGTCGCGCAGCGACACCGTGCCGGACCCGTCGGATCCGGTGGCGCCGCAGGCCGCGCAGATCCGGCCCGGTGGGGTGGTGACCGCGCCGCAGACGCCGCAGGCGCTGCCCTCCAGCCGGTACTTCCAGCCGGCGCGGCGGTGCATCGGCGGGGACGCCGGTGCCGGGGCGGCCGGCCGGGCCGGGCCCTGCACGTCCAGCAGCCCCCGCCAGCGCAGGTACCGGCCGTAGCCGAGCTGCCGCCGGTCGGCGAGTTGGGCGCGCACCGACGGCCCGCGGCGGGCCGCGGCGACCGCGTCACCGACGGCGAGGACGAACGCGTCGGCGCCCTCGGTGGCCGACAGCAGCAGGATCGTCTGGCCGGGTCGGGCCTGGTCGAGGGCGGCGGCCAGCAGCAGACCCGGGTGGGCCGCGCCGGTGAATCCGGTGGCCCGCTCGATGCTGGCGTCGTCGCCCGAACCGCCGAGCGCGCGGCGCAGGGTGGCCGCGGCGCGGGCGTTCGACGACGACACGACCACCTGGTCGACGCCGTCCAGCCCGGCCTCGGCCAGGGCCCGGCGGGCCGCGTCGAGGCCGGCGGCGACCAGGACGTCGGCGGTGAACCGCTCGTCCCAGACCCGGTCGTGCCGGTCACCGGGCAGCCGCCAGCGGTCCAGCAGCTCGACGGTGTGCCCGGCCCGGGCCAGCAGCGCGGCGGCGGCGGTACCGCCGCCGACGAAGGCCGCGGCGGCGTCACCCTGGGCCAGCTCGTCGGGGGCGCCGGGGCGGGTGGTGCGCACCTCGGCCAGCCCGGCCAGCGCGCCGGCCCGCAGCACCAGGTCCAGCGCGGTCGCGCCGGCCCGGTGGCCGCGCAGGTCCACCGCGCCGACCCCGGGGTCGAGCCCGAGGGCCTCGTGCACCACCCCTGCCGAGGTCTTCCCCTCGTACGGGGCGCTGCAGGTGGCCAGCAGCAGTTGCCGGCCGGCGGGGGTGCCGGCCGCGAGGTGCCGCAGCGCCTCGACGGCCATGGTGATGCTGTCCTCGTCGTACGCGGCGACGCTGCGGCTCGGCCCGCCGGCCCGGGGTGGCCCGGTCGGGTCGAGTCGGTTGTCGGTGAGCGCGTACGCCGGCAGGTAGGCCGCGTAGGCGTCGATTCCGGTGGGGTCAGGCATGTCCGGCTGGTTCTCCTTCAGCTCCACGAGGGAATGGCGGCCAGCAGTCCGCGGGTGTACTCCTGCTGTGGGTTGTCCAGCACGCGCAGCGTGTCGCCCTGTTCGACGACCCGGCCGGCGCTCATCACCGCGATCCGGTCGCAGAGGTCGCTGGCGAGCATCAGGTCGTGGGTGACGAAGAGCAGACCGATGCCGAGTTCGTCGACCAGGGTGCGGAACAGGCCGACCACCTTGGTCTGGGTGGTGACGTCCAGGGCGGTGGTGCACTCGTCGGCGATCACCAGCGCGGGGCGGGTGACCACGGCCAGCCCGATGGCGACCCGCTGGCGCAGTCCCCCGGAGAGCTGGTGGGGGTAGCTGCCCAGGACCCGGGCGGTCTCGCTGATCCGCATCTGCTCCAGCACCTCCACCGAGCGGCGTTCCACCTCGGCCCGGTCGATGCCGGGCACGTGGCGGCGCAGCACCTCGGCGAGCTGGGTGCGGACCTTCATCAGCGGGTTCAGCGACCGGGAGGCGTCCTGGAACACCATGCCCACGGCGCTGCCCCGGACCCGGTCGGTGCGGTCGAGGCCGGGGGCGACCACCTGCTCACCGGCGAGGGTGACCGCGCCGTGCTCGACGCGCACGTTGCGCTCCAGCAGGCCGACGACGCAGCGGGCGAGGGTGGTCTTGCCGCTGCCGGACTCGCCTACCACGCCGACGATCTGGCCCCGGCGGATCTCCAGGTCGACCTCGTCGAGCAGACGCAGGTCGTCGGCGGCGAGCCGGGCGGTCACGGAGAGCCCGGAGATGCGCAGCAGCGTGGTCAACGTCGCCTCTTTCGCGGGTCGTGGTGGGTGAGCAGCGCGTCGCCGAGCAGGTTCACCAGCAGCACCAGCGCGGTGATGGCCAGGCCGGGGAAGAACGCGATCCACCAGGCCTGACTCAGCTCGTCCTGGCCGGAGGCGAGCATCGAACCCCAGCTGATCATCGGCGGCACCACGCCCAGGCCGAGGAAGCTCAGCGCGCTCTCGATCAGGATCGCCGTACCGACCTGCAGGGTGCCCAGGGCCACCACGGTGCCGGCCAGGTTGGGCAGCACGTGCCGGAAGACGATCCGGGACTCCGAGGCACCGGCGGCGCGCAGCCCGAAGACGAACTGGCGCTCCCGGATGGCCAGGGTGGCCGAGCGGGTCACCCGGGCGCAGACCGCCCAGCCGGTCAGTGCCAGCACCAGGAAGAGCACCGGCAGCGAACTGCCCCGGTTGGCGATGATGGCGAGCGCGACCAGGATGAACGGCAGCGCCAGTTGGGCGTTGATGAGGATCGAGATGACCTGGTCGACCCAGCCCCGGAAGTAGCCGGCCAGCACGCCGAGCAGGGTGCCGGGGCCGATCGCCACCAACGCCCCGACCAGGCCGATGACGATGGTCAGCCGGCCGGCCGAGACGAGCTGGGTGAGCACGTCCTGGCCGAGTTTGTCGGTGCCGAGGGGGTGCGCCCAGCTGCCCCCGGGCAGGAAGCCGGGCGGCTGCCGGGTCGCGGCGAGGTTCTGGCCGGCCTCCGGCAGCAGTCCGGTCAGTGGCAGCAGGAACGCCGCGACGGCGACGACCACCAACGGCAGGGACAACCAGAAGACCGAGGTACGCCGGCGCCGGGCGGCCTGGCGCGGCACGGCCGTGGCGCTGGTGGCCGGATCGAGCTCCAGCTGGCTCACTGAAGTCACCTCACCCTCGGGTCGACGATCGAGTGGATGACGTCGACGAGCAGATTGAGCACGACGAAGACCAGCGCGCCGAAGACGACGATCGCCTGCACCAGCGGGAAGTCCCGGAACTGGATGGCCTGCAGGGCGAGCTGTCCCAGGCCGGGCCAGGAGTAGACGTACTCGACGGCGACGGCACCGGAGAGCAGGATGCCGGTCTGCAGCACGACGATGGTCAGGATCGGCATCATGGCGTTCTTGAAGGCGTGCCGCCACACCACCTGCCGGTTGGCGATGCCCCGGGCCCGCGCGGCGTCGACGTACGGCTCGGCCAGCGCCTCGCTCATCGAGGCCCGGGTGAGCCGGGCGATGTGCGCCATCGGGTAGACGGCCATGGTAAGCGCGGGCAGCACCAGGTGCCGCCAGCTGCCGGACTGACCGGCGGGCAGCCAGCCGAGGTTCACGGCGAAGAGCACCACCAGCATCATGCCGAACCAGAAGACCGGCACGGACTGGCCGAGCAGGGCCAGGGTCGAGGCGCCCCGGTCCCACCAGGTGCCCTCCCGGGTGGCCGCGAGCACCCCCAGGGGTACGCCGACCAGCAGCGCCAGGGCCATCCCGGCGCCGACCAGTTGCAGGGTGAACGGCAGCCGGTCGGCGATCATCGAGGTGTTCGACTGGTAGAACTGCAGCGACTGGCCGAGGTCGCCGGTGAAGACGCTCCTGAGGTAATCCAGGTACTGCACGACCAGGGGCAGGTCGAGGCCGAGTTCCTGGCGCAGCGCCTCGCGCTGTTCCGGCGGTGCCATCGGGCCGAGGATGGTCGCGGTCGGGTCGCCGGAGAGGCGACCGAGCACGAACGCCAGGCTCAGCGCGATGAGCAGCGACGCGAACAGCGACGCGAGCCGGCCGCCGACCCGACGGACGGTACGGGCCTTCATCTGCGGGACCTCCAGCGCGCGCCGGGCATCGCGGCGAGCAGTTCGCGGGTGTACTCGTGCTCCGGTGCGACCAGGACCGTCTCGCACGGTCCCGCCTCGACGACCCGGCCGCGGTACATGACGTGCACGACGTCGCAGAGCGAGCGGACCACGGCCAGGTCGTGGCTGATCATCAGCAGCGCCGCGCCGGTGCTGCTGCGGATCTGCCGGAGCAGCGCCAGCACGTCGGCCTGGACGGAGACGTCCAGGCCGGAGGTCGGTTCGTCGGCGACGATGAGCCGGGGGCGCATGAGCAGCGCGCGGGCGATGCAGACCCGCTGCGCCTGGCCGCCGGAGAGCTGGTGCGGGTACCGGTCGAGGATCTCCGGGGTGAGCCGGACCCGACCGAGCAGGTCGGTGTCGTCGGTCCAGGCGGTCCGCTGCGGTTGCAGCGAGCGCAGTTCACGCAGGCCGGAGCGGACGGACTGGCGGGGGTCGAGTGAGCCGTGCGGGTCCTGGAAGACCACCTGCACCTCGGGGCGCAGTCGCCTCAGCTGGGTCCGGCCGATCGCCGACAGCGAGTGTCCGAGCAGCCGGATGTCGCCGTCGCCGCGTACCCCCAGTCCCGTCGCGGCCATCGCGAGGGTGGTCTTGCCGGAGCCGGACTCGCCGACGACGGCGACGCTGGCCCCGGCGTCGATGCGCAGCGACACGTGGTCGACGGCGCGGAAGACCTCGCCGGTGCCGCGGTCGCGGTGGTCGACCACGAGGTTGTCGACCACCAGCACGGGTGGGTCGGTGGCGGGGTGGCGGGGATGCCGGGCATCGCCGCCCGGCATCCCCGTCTGGACTGCCTCGGACATCGTCAGCGGGTCGTCTTCGTGAAGTCGACGGTGTTCAGGGGGCCGAACTCCACACCGGAGACGCCGGGGCCGGTGGCGTAGTTGAAGATTTGCCGGTACAGCGGCACGTAGCAGTGCTTGTCGACCACGCCGATCTTGTTGAGCTGCTCGTAGATCGGCGCGGCCTGGGCGGCGTCGTCCTGCTCCAGGGCCTGCTGGGCGAGCTGGTCGATCTGCGGGTCGGGGCAGTTGCCGGTGATCGACTTGGTCTTCATGAAACCGCTGACGAAGTAGTCCGGCACCGCCACGTTCGGCACTCCGGCGAAGATCGAGATGCCGGGGACCTGGCGGCCGATGATCCGCTTGACGAGCGTGCCGTAGTCGAGCGGGACGTAGCTGACCTTGAAACCGGCCTGTTCGAGGCTGCCCCCGATGGCCTGGGAGACCTCTTCGATGTTGGTGTACTGGGCCGCCGGGTAGGTGATCTGCACGGTCGGGGCCGCGCCGCCCACCAGTTCCTTGGCGCGGGCCGGGTCGGCGGTCACGCTCTGCGCGGGCTGCTCGCCCGGCCGGACGTTGAGCAGGCCGGCGTCGGCGGCGGCCTGGCCGTCGAAGATGCCGTCGACGATCGCGTTGCGGTCGATGGCCAGGGCCGCCGCCTCGCGCAGCTTCGGGTCGTCGAAGGGCGCCTTGGTCGAGTCCAGGAACGCGATGATCTTCATGGCGGTCTCGGTGCTCACCACCTCGACTCCGGCGGCCTTGGCCGCGTTGGCCTGCGCCGGCGGCAGGTCGAAGGAGACGTCCACGCTGCGGCTCTGGATCAGCGCCAGCCGCTGCGCGGCCTCGTTGGCCCAGGTGAAGGTGATGCCCTCGTTCTCCGCCTTCGGGCCCCAGTAGTCGGGGTTCTTCTTGACCGAGATGTCCCGGCCGGCGTTCCCGCCGGCCCAGACGTACGGGCCGGTGCCCACCGGCGCGGCGGCGAAGCCCTCCGAGCCCTTCTCCTGGTAGTACGCCGGCGGCACCAGGTAGACCGTGGTGAGCAGGTCGGGAATGTTGTACTGCGGGGTGGTGGTCTTGACCACCACCGTGGTGGCGTCCGGCGTGGTGATCTCGCTGACGTTGCCGAAGTAGCTCTTGAGCTGCGAGGCCTCGCTGTCGCGGGTGAGCGTGATGGTGTTGGCGACCGCGGCTGCGTCGGCCTTCTCCCCGTTGCTGAAGCTGATGTCCGGCCGGACGGTGAAGGTCCAGGTCGTCGCGTCGGTCCGGTCCCAGCTGGTGACCAGGCCGGTGTCGGTAGGCGCGAGGGTGTCGTCGGTGTCGATCAGGGGTTCGAGCATGGTGGCCCAGACGATCTGGGCGGAGCGGGCACCGACGATCGGGTCGAGGGTGGCCGGCTGGGCGGCGAGCAGGGCCCGGATGGTCACCGTGCCGGCCGCCCCGGTGTCGTCGGAGTCGGAACCACCGCACGCGGTGAGGCCGACGCCCAGGAGGCTAAGGGTGGCGGCCACTGCCAGGGGGCGCCGAGAGCGCAAGGATTTCATGATCATCATGGATGTCCTTCACAGCGATGGACCCGTCACGTCTCGGCGTGAGGCGACGGTGACGTTGGCCACAAAGTACCGACCAGCCGGTATCAAGTCAACGGGTCGAGACCGTATCTCGACCATGACATTCGCGTGACAAACCTGCGCCGGCCAGCAACGTTGTATTCATACCGACCGGTATGTATGATGCTGGCGTGACCATCACCCTCACCCATGGGCACGACGGCCGCCTCGCGTACGTCCGCTTCGACAACGCGGCCCGCGGCAACTGCTTCGACGGCGCCACCCTCCACGAACTCGTCGACACCCTGGAGACCGCCGCCGCCGACGACCGGTGCGTGGTGATCCGGCTCGACATGGCCGGCCGGCACTTCTGCGGCGGTTGGGACACCTCCTCCTTCGCCCGGCTGGCCGGCGCGACCCGGGACACCGTCGCCGCCGAGCTGCGCGACAGCGACCGCACCCTGCACCGGATCCGCCAGCTGCCGGTACCCGTCGTGGCGGCCGTGCGGGGTCAGGTCATCGGCTTCGGCGCCGGCCTGCTCAGCGCGGTGCACCTGCCGATCGCCGCCGCCGGGGCGCGGCTGTCGCTGCCGGAGGCCCGCTACGGCTTCGCACCCGCCGGGGTCGGCCACACGATCACCCGGGCGGTCCCCCGGCCACACGCCTACCACCTGCTCACCGGCGCGGGCACCGCCACCGCCGAGCAGTTGCTCGACTGGGGCCTGGTCGCCCGGGTGGTCGCCGACGACGAGCTGGACGCCGCCGTGGACGCCCTGGTCGAGAGCCTGCTGGCGGTGGGCGGTCCGACCCTGCGGGCGGTGGTCGAGGTCATCGAGTCCAGCCTGGCCACCGGGCACCCCGACGCCGCGTACGACATCTCGGCCGGCACCATCGTCGCCGGCCTGACCAGACAGGGGGCATCCCGATGAGCCGACCCTTCTCCCCCGGCGAAGCCGTCTGGGTGGAGCTGTGCACCACGGACCCGCAGCGGGCCGAGGACTTCTACGCCGCCCTGCTGGGCTGGACCGTACGCGCCGAACGGCTGGGCGCCACCACGTACCGGATGTGCAGTGTCGACGGCCGCGACGTGGCCGGCATCTCCGACGCCACCGGCCTGCACGGCGGCCGACCCCGGGGTTGGCTCACCTACTTCGCCGTCGCCGACATCGAGACGTCGGCACGGCAGGCGGTCGCCCTCGGCGGGGAGCTGGTCACGCCACCGCGCTACCTGCCCGCGGCCGGCACCGGCGCGACCGTCGTCGACCCGTTCGGTGCCGCCTTCGGCCTCTACCAGGGCGAGTCACGCGCCGGGGTGCAGGCGCTCAACTCGGTGGGCGCGCTGTGCTGGAACGAGTTGGACACCGGCGAGCCGGCCCGGTCGGTGGCCTACTACCGGTCCCTGTTCGGCTACACCACCCGCCAGCACGGCGACTCCCCCACCGCCCGGCCGTACACGCTGCTGATGCTGGCCGACACCCCGGTCGCCGGCGTGCTGGCGCTGGACAACGAGTGGCCGAACCTGATCCCGGCGAGGTGGATCACCTACTTCGCCGTCGCCTCCCTCGACGACGCCCTCCGGCAGGTCCGCGCCCTGGGCGGCACCCCGACCGTCGGCCCGGTGGACAGCCCGCACGGGCGGCTGCACCTGGTCAAGGATCCCGGCGGGCACACGCTCTGCCTCATCCAGCTCGAAGGCGGGCTCCGTCCCGAACACCCCTCCCGACCCCCGGCGGTGAACCGATGATGGCCGAGCCCCTGTTCGACTCCACCGAGTTCCGTCAGGTGTGCGGGCACTTCCCCACCGGCGTGACCGCGGTGACCGCCGTGGCCCCCGGCGGCACGCTCGCGGCGCTGACCGTCAACTCGTTCACCTCGGTCTCGTTGCAGCCGGCGAAGGTGCTGTTCTGCGTCACCAGCCACTCGTCGAGCTTCACCACCCTGACCACCGCCGAGCGCATCGCGATCCACATCCTCAGCCAGGACCAGCAGGACGTGGCCCGACGCTTCGCCACCTCGGGCCTGTCCGGCGCCGAGAAGCTCGACGGGGTGTCCTGGGCACCCGGCCCCGACGGCGTGCCGCTGCTGCCCGAGACGCCGGCCATCCTCGCCGGCCGCCGCGACGAGGTGATCACCAGCGGCGACCACGTGATCATCCTGATCGACGTGGACCACGTGCACCTGAAGCCGACGACCGTGCCGGCGCTGTCGTTCTACCGGGGCCGGTTCGTCGCCCCGTCCGACGCGGCCACCGAGTAGATCACCGCCTGCGCCCCGGCCGGGTCACGACGACCCGGCCGGAGGGCGACGGCGGTCAGGCCAGGTAGCGGAACAGGACCTCGGCCACGCAGCAGGGGGTGCCCTCGTCGGCGAACTCCACCAGCACCGAGGCCTTGGCCTGCACGCCGCCGGGTGCGCCGGTGCCGGCCGCGATCGGTTCCGCCGCGACGAGCGTGGCCACACCCTGGATCGCCACGCCCGGTGGCAGCGGCCTGATGAACCGGACCCGGTCCAGCCCGTAGTTGACCCCCATCGAGAACTCCCGGACCACCAGGATGTCGGCGAGCAGCCGGGGCACCAGCGCCAGGGTCAGGAACCCGTGCACGACCGTGGTGCCGAACGGCCCGGAGCGCGCCCGTTCCACGTCGACGTGGATCCACTGATGGTCGCCGGTGACGTCGGCGAACTGGTCGACCTGCTGCTGGGTCACCACCTGGGGCTCGCTGACCCCCAGCTCCTGGCCGACCAGCTCCAGCAGGTCACTCGGGGTACGGACGGTCGTCTGCTTCGCGGTTCGCATCGGCGCGGGCCACCTTCGGTCGGGGGGACGTCCCACTCGGACCTTATTACATTCCGACTGGGAGGTATTTGCCACACCCCCGACCTTCCTCTCCACCCGGGTTCTACATACCGACCGGATGGTATGGTGCGCTCACAGGTGCCGTGACGAGGAGGTTCGTGGTGTTCGAGGCGTACCAGCTGCCCGAGGAGCACGGGGCGATCCGGGAGGCCGTCCGGGCGGTGTGCGACGCCAGGGTCGCGCCGAACGCCGCCGCCGCCGACGAAGCCAGCGAGTTCCCGCAGGCCTCCTACGAGGCGTTGCGGGCCGCCGACTTCCACGCCCCGCACGTGCCCGTCGAGTACGGCGGCGCGGGTGCCGACGCCCTGGCCACCGCGATCGTCATCGAGGAGGTGGCCCGCGCCTGCGCCAGTTCGGCCCTGATCCCGGCCGGCAACAAGCTCGGTACCATGCCGCTGCTGCTCGCCGGCTCCGCGCACCTCCGGCAGCGCTACCTCCCGCCGGTGGCCGCGGGTGAGGCGATGTTCTCGTACTGCCTGTCCGAGCCGGAGGCCGGCAGCGACGCCGCGTCGATGACCACCCGGGCCGTCCGCGACGGCGACCACTGGGTCCTCAACGGGGTGAAACGCTGGATCACCAACGCCGGCGTCTCCGAGTACTACACGGTCTTCGCTGTCACCGACCCGGCCGCCCGGTCCCGGGGCATCTCCGCCTTCGTGGTCGAGAAGTCCGATCCGGGGGTCAGCTTCGGCGCGCCGGAGAAGAAACTCGGCATCAAGGGCTCGCCGACCCGCGAGGTCTACCTGGACAACGTCCGGATCCCCGCCGACCGCATCATCGGCGAACCCGGCACCGGCTTCGGCACCGCCATGCGGACCCTGGACCACACCCGGGTCACCATCGCCGCCCAGGCCGTCGGCATCGCCCAGGGCGCGCTCGACTACGCCAAGGCGTACGCCGCCGAACGCCGGCAGTTCGGCAAGGCCATCGCCGAGTTCCAGGGCATCCAGTTCATGCTCGCCGACATGGGCATGAAACTCGAAGCCGCCCGACAGCTGACCTACGCCGCGGCCGGCAAGTCCGAACGCGGCGACGCCGACCTGACCTACTTCGGCGCGGCGGCCAAGTGCTTCGCCTCCGACGCCGCCATGGAGATCACCACCGACGCCGTGCAGATCCTCGGCGGCTACGGCTACACCCGCGACTACCCCGTCGAACGCATGATGCGCGACGCCAAGATCACCCAGATCTACGAAGGCACCAACCAGGTCCAACGCATCGTCATGGCCAGGCAACTCCTCAAGGACTGACCCGGGGCCGACGGTAAGCGGGTATCTTTCACCTCTCGCACCCACCCCTGCTACCTGCGCGCGAGGTGCCCCGTGTCCACTGTCGAGGAAATAGCCGGCGAGCTTCGTACCCTGCTCACCGGGGTCGAGCGGGCGCAGGGCCTGGCCGCCGCCGTCGACAACCAGGCCCAGGCAATCGCCGCCCGGGCGGCCGGTGCAGGCTTCGTCGCCGTCGCCGCCGGTCTCGCCCGGGTACGCTCCGCGGTCGTCACCATCCAGGGCGGCCTTGGCGCCCTCGCGACCACCGGCGGGGAAGCGCTCACGGCGACCGCAGCCGTGCCGCGCGAGGCCACTCCGCAGGAGACGATCGCCGCGCTCGGCCCCGTGCGGCAGGGCATCACCGCCGCCCGGGAGGCCTGCACCGCCACCATCGGGCACGTCGAAACAGCCAAGCAACTCGTCACCGCCGCCCTGCAGGGCGGTCAACCCGGCCCGCTGCTCCAGGCTCTCGACAGCATCAAGCAGATCCTGGTGCTGCTGGTGCAGCGCACCCAGAGCGCCCAGCAGACGGTCGAGGCGACCATCGACCACGCCCGCCGCCTGGGTGACCAGGGAAACTGACCGGGGCTGGCGGCACCCCGCCGGCCAGCCCCGCCCGCTCGGACGACGCTGGGAGCAACCCGGTCGCGCACGCGACGAGTGACCCCGCGCCCCTAGCACCGTGGTCCAGGAGACCGACGGGCGTCCCTGGTGGTCGGCCCACCGGGCACCCGGCGGCCATCTCGCCCAGGGAGCAACCGGCCCAGCGGCGCTCCTACGAACTGGAGAACGAGTGCGCCGCTACGATCGCGCACAAGGGTTACCGGGTACATCAGCGCCCGGCCATCCAGGAGGTCGCCGAAGCCAGAGAGCGGACCGGGGACACCGGCAGACCGTCACGAAGGCCGGACTACCTGATCGAGGGTCATGTCTTCGACTGCTATTCACCCCAGCAGAAGACGTCGGTGCGATCGATCTGGACGGAAGTCAGCCACAAGGTGAGGAGCGAGCAGACCCAACGAGTGGTCATCAACCTCACCGACTGGCGGGGGGATATCGCGATGCTGAAGCGGCAGTTCGACTCCTGGCCCGTCAGCGGCCTCAAGGAGCTCGCGATCCTCGATCGAACCGGGCGCATCTCACAGTTCACTCAGCGACACCGACAGGAGCAGTGACATGTCCGTCGACTACCGTCTGACCCTCGGCGGGGACCTCACCCTCGATGAGGTAGCGAGCATCGCCGCGCCCGGGGCGACGGAGAGTTGGTCACCCGCTGGTAACCGGGTGCTGAGCGCCAGCCTGAACGACGAACACGGCTACGTCGTGAGCATCATCGAGACCGACGACGGCTATTACGAGGCCGAGAGCGATGACGGCGAGATGTGGCAGTGGGAGCCGGCAAGGAGTGTGGACGTCACCTTTCACATGGACAGCGAGGTGCTCGCCGAGAAAGGCCGACCGCACATGATCCGGACTGTCGGAAAGGTCCTCCGGAGCCGGCCGGAGGACGCCGCGCTGATCCTCAACGGCGGTTGGTTGATGTTGACTCGGATGAACGGCCAAGTGTTGTTGCACCACGACGCCGACTGGTACGACCCCGGCTACGAGGGTGTCCTACCGAACTGACGGTCACCGGCCGTCCGGCGTGACCCTCGTGAAGGACTGGGGCTAGTATCTCGGTTACTAGCTGAGTTTCTAGAGGAGGCGGGTTGAGCGTTCGACTCGCACTGCTGGGGTTGCTCCATGGACAGCCTTCGCACGGTTATCGGTTGAAGCACCGGTACGACACGTTGGTAGACCCGGATGCGGCGGTGGCTCCGGCGCAGATCTACGCGACGTTGGCCAGGTTGGAGCGGGATGGTCTGGTGCGTCAGGCGGGTGTCGATCAGGACAGTGGTCCGGCTCGCCGGATGTACGAGCTGACGTCGGTGGGGCGCGACGAGGTGGTCCGGTGGTTGACCACTCCGGTTGAGCCGGCGCCTCATCTGCAGACCCTGCTGTACACCAAGGTTGTGGTGACGGTCTTGACGGGTCGGAGCGTTGAGCCGCTTATCGATGCGCAGCGGGAGGCGCATCTGGCGCGGATGCGCGAGCTGACGGGTCTTCGTCGTAGTCGGGACAGGGCGACGTGTGTGCTGGCCGAGTACGCCTTGCAGCACTTGGAGGCCGACCTGCGATGGCTGGAGGTGGTGGCCTCACAGGGCGAGGAACTGGTCGAAGGCATCACCGAATCCGAAGAGCACTGCTCGTCGCCGGCCTGACCCTGGCACCGACGAAGGAAGAACGTCATGATCGATTCGAGGGCTCTGGAGGGCGTCATCGAGGACGCGGGGGCACCGTTGTTGCAGGCGTCCGGTGTCCGCAAGGCCTTCGGGAAGACCCGGGCACTGAAGCAGGCCGACGTCCAGATCCATGCCGGTGAGATCGTGGCGGTGATGGGGCCGAGTGGATCGGGAAAGTCGACCCTGCTGCACTGCTTGGCGGGCATCCTCGTGCCTGACGAGGGCGCGGTGGTGTATGACGGTCGCCGCGTCGATCGCCTCGACGAGGAGCAACGGAGCGCGCTGCGCCGTACGGACTTCGGTTTCGTCTTCCAGTTCGGGCAGCTGCTCGGCGAACTCACCGTGCTGGAGAACGTCGCCTTGCCGTTGTTGCTCAACGGCGTGAAGCGGGGTGAGGCCATGGCGCGGGCAGGACAGTGGCTGGAGACGTTCGGGCTGATCGAACTGGGTCGTCGTCGGCCGCACGAGGTGTCCGGCGGTCAGGCGCAACGCACGGCGATTGCGCGCGCGATGGCCACCTCACCGAAGGTGATCTTCGCTGACGAGCCCACCGGCTCCCTGGACTCGGCGGCGGGCCTGCTGGTCCTCGACAGCTTCACCTCGGTGGCGCAGTCCCACGGCGTGGCGATTGTGCTGGTCACCCATGAGTCGCGCGTCGCCGCGTATGCCACTCGTACCATCGTCGTGCGCGATGGTGTCGTGGCTACCCCGACGGCTGTGGAGCCGTCGAGGTGAGCATGTTCCGCCTTGCGTTCAAGCTGGGGCTTTCCGGGCGGGCGGCCTACGCGGTCCACACGATCACGACCTTCGCCGTCGGTGCGGGTAGCGCCCTTCTGTTGTTCGCCCTGTCCGTCGCGCCGGCGACGCAGGTGCGCTCCGATCGCACGAGCTGGATGTCGTCCGACCTCGTTGTCGGCTCGGTGCCGTTCGGTCAGGACGCGGCGACGACGGTCGGCACCAGCACCGACTACTACCGCACCTCGGCCATCGACGTGGTGATCGTCGCCGGAACATCAACGGGCTCACCGGTTCCACCCGGGATCCCGCGCCTTCCCCGCGAGGGTGAGGCGTACTTCTCACCGGCTCTGCACCGTCTGGTCTCCGCGCAGCCGCCGTTGACGGGGCGATACGGCAATTCGGTGGGAACCATCGGGGCGGAGGCACTGGCGGGGCCAGACCATCTCCTGGTGGTCAGGGGGGTGAGCCCACAGGCAGCGGCGGTGACCGGAACGACGGTCACCAGCTTCCCCAGGCACACCGCCGCGGCGGAACTCGACGGTGTTCTTCGAACGTTGTTGCTACTGGCGGGCGTCGCGGTGTTGGCACCCATCGCCCTGTTCGTCGCCATGGCGACCCGACTCACCTCGGCCAGCCGCGACGAGCGGTTGGCGCGCCTACGGCTGGCGGGTGCGGGCCCGCGAACGATCCGTCGGATGGCCGGCATCGAGTCCCTGATCCCCGGCGTAGGGGGCGTCGTCCTCGGGCTGATCTTCTTCGCGGCCCTCCGCCCTGTCGTAGCGCGACTGGACTACGACGGCCAACGCTGGTTCACCGACGACCTGTGGCCGGGTGTGTGGGGTGTCCTCACGGTGGTCGTCGCCGTGCCGATCGTGGCCGCGCTGGCATCACAGCTCACGCTACGAGCGGTCTCCCGCTCACCGCTGGCTTCCAGCGCCCGCGCCGTCGGGCGGCCCGTCCACCCGTGGCGGATCGTCCCACTGCTACTGGCCACGCCCACCCTGCTCTGGACGCTGCGGGAAACCGACGCGACCGGCACGCGATGGGCCATGCTCTCGTTCGCCGTCCTGCTCGCCAGTCTGATCCTGGCAGGCCCGTGGATCACTCAACAGATCGGCGTCACCCTGTCCCGCCGTGGCGGCCCCGTCGCCCTGCTGGCCGGTCGCCGGCTCGCGGCGGATCCGCGCTCCGGCTTCCGGGCACTCGGCGGCGTCATCCTTGCCGTGCTGGTCTGCACCTTGTTCGTGGCCTCGACCCCCGCCGCGGTCGCAAGCCTCCAGAGCACCACCACGATCGGCCAACGCGACGACACCGCACAGGCACTCGTCACCTCCGCCTCCACAGACAGAAGCCGGACCGTGCTCGACGACGTCCGCCGCATCGAGGGAATCGAGGCCGCGACGCTGGTCTACACAGGCCTGGCCTCGTCTGCCATCGGCGAACCGGCGAACGTGTGGATCGGTGACTGCGGCGAGATGCAGTCGGCGGCGCGTCTGACCGTCTCCTGCGCCGACGCACCGGCAGTGCTGGCGGACAACGTCACCACGACGGTGCTCACCGAAGGCACCCTCGACCTGTACAACCTCAGCCCCCGGCAGGTCAGACCGAGAGAGGCCATCATCGACCCTCAGGACGTCACCGCGCAGAAAGTGTCCGTGACGACCACAGCGTCGATGCCCGCCGAGGCCGGGGTCGACATGCCCCAAGTCCTTCTCGACAGCCGCACCCTGACGGCGCTGACCTCCCAGCTCCGACCCTCGAAACTGCTCTTCTCCTACCAGGACCCGACCGCACTGGAGCAGGCTCGCACGATCATCAACCAGGCCGTTCCAGCCAGCACCGTCACCATCCGCCAGAACTCCTTCGACGGCTACAACGAAGGAGTACGACGGTTCTACTGGTTGCTGGCCGTCGGCACCACGATCGTTTTCGTGAT
This sequence comes from Micromonospora sp. WMMA1923, assembly GCF_049179195.1. Taxonomy (NCBI): domain Bacteria; kingdom Bacillati; phylum Actinomycetota; class Actinomycetes; order Micromonosporales; family Micromonosporaceae; genus Micromonospora; species Micromonospora sp. WMMA1923. Next base: position 2,143,662 of record NZ_JBMHLZ010000001.1, on the reverse strand, counting down.
CTCGTCCCTGGGCATGGTGATCGCCATGGTCACGGGTCTCATCGAGCGGAGACTCCCCCTGTCCCTCCTCCGAGCCACCGGCGCTGCCGTCACGTCCCTGCGCGGAGCGATCCTCCTGGAGGCGATGGTCCCCCTGGTCGCACTGTCACTCCTGGCAGCGGTCGCCGGCGGCGTCTCCGGAACCGTGCTGGCCACCTCCAGCACCCAACCGGCACCCGTACCCTGGCTCGGCCTACTACTACCCGTAACCATAGGCATGGCGACAGCAACGGTGATCGTTCTCCTCGCCGCACGCCTGGTGGGCCGGTTCACCGACACCACCAGAACCCGCTTCGAGTAGCCATACATGTAGATGTTCTTGCTAGGTTACGGCGCCTCTTGCAGGTGGATAAGCGTGTTGGTTCCCTTTCGCGTAGTACAGGTTGGGGATCTGGTGGAGGCAGCAGATGGTCGCGGACTCGTCTGAGGAGTCGCGCGCCGACTATCGACCGTCGTCGAGATGGTGGCGGTGCTTGTCGATGAGGTGTGTCGAGGCTTCCGGGTCGAGGGCGCGTGTGGTGAGTTTCGTCCACACGCGCTCATAGGCGGCGATCTCCTCGGGGCGGTCGAGGTAGAGGGCACCGGTTAGGAGTTCGCGGTGGATCACCGGGGGGTCTGGTGTGGTGCGGTTGCCGGGGGCGAAGTCGAGGATCGTGAACGGCCCGGCGAGGGTGGCGGCGGTTGCCCCGGCGGTCAGGGGTAGGACCTGGAGGGTGACGGTGGGCAGTTCGGCCAGGGTGAGTAGGTGGGCCAGCTGTGCGGCCATGATGTCCGGTCCGCCGGCGGGGCGTAGCAGGACCGTTTCGGAGAGCACTGCGTGCAGTCGTGGTGGTGGGGGTAGCCGTCGGGTCAGCAGGTCGGTGCGTTGGCGGCGTACGTCGGGGTCGTCGGGCCGGTGGGGGTGGGCGGCCCGGGTGTAGGCCGCGGTCTGGAGGAGCCCGGGGATGAGGGATTCGTGGTAGGTGCGGATTCGGGCGGCGGTGGCTTCCAGGCTGGGGTACGGGGTGAAGGTGGCGGGGACGGGGTTGTCGTAGGCGTGCCACCAGCCGCGGGCTGTGGTTTCGGTGGCGAGGGTGGTCAGGTTGGTGGTCAGGTCGGGGTTGGCGGTGTAGAGGGTGGTGAGGGTGCGGACGTCGAGGGGGCGGACGGGGCGGAGGCCGGCTTCGAGTTGCCAGATCTTCTGCCGGCTGCAGCCGATCGCCTGGCTGGCGCCGTCGAGGGTCATTCGGGCTTCGGTGCGTAGCTCTCGCAGGATGTGTCCGAGGTGTCGTCGGGGCACGCTGGAGCCCAGGTCGGTGGTCACGTCGCGGTCTGTTCCTCTCGGGGTGGGGTGTCCGGCGTTCGCTGGGAGCGCGGGTTCATCGGGTGAGTCCGATGAGGGTGGCGAGGCGGGTCACGGCGGCTGTTGGTGGGCCGTTGCGGGTGATTTCGGTGATGAGGGTGCGGGCGTGGGGTCGGAGGCGGATCTCGGCGGGGGCGATGGTGTCGGCGTCGGTGAGGGTTTGTGCGGCGGTGGTGTGGTCGCCGGTGTGGTGGTAGGCGTGGGCGGCGTCGAGGAGGTGGGCGGCGCGGTGTTCGGCGGGGAGCCGGGGCCAGTCGTCGTGGCGTAGGGCTTGCTGGTGCAGGTGTACGGCGTGGGTGTGCTGGCCGAGGTGGTGGGCGGCGAGGGACCGGGCCAGTCGTACGGCGATGGGGTTGACGGTGGTGTGCTGCGGATCCTGCTCGGTGGGGTGCTGGTTGGCGAGGTGGGTGGCGTGGTCGAGTAGGTCGTGGGTGGTGTGGTTGTCGCCGGTGCGGGCGGCGGCGAGGGCGGCCTGGAGTAGGAGGGCTGCGCGTACCGGCGGGTTGGTGGTGGTGTCGGCGGCGGTGAGGGCGGCGGTGAGGGCGAGGCGGTCGCGGCCGAGGGCGCGTAGGGCCTGGACGACGGTGACGGTGGCGGTGCCGGTGAGGGTGGGGTCGGTCGCGGTGGCGGCGGCCCGGTCGGCGGCGAGCCAGGCGAGGTCGGCCTCGCCGAGTTTGATCAGCAGGTGGGCGGTGATCCGGTAGGTGGGTACGAGCAGGTTCGGGGTGCCGTGGGCGGCGTCGAGCAGGTCGGGCAGGGCGCGCAGGAGTGGGGCGTAGTGGGCGTGCTGGTAGGTCAGCCAGGCGTGCCCGATGTGCCGGCGTACCTGCTCCGGTGGGACGGTGCTGTGGGGTTGGTGGTGGTGGCGGACCAGGGCGGCGCGGACCCCGTCGACCCCGTCGGGGCCCGGTGCGGTCGTCGGTGGCGGCCGTCGGTTGCCGAGGAGGACCGCCGGGTCGAGGTGGAGGACCTCGGCGATCTCCTGGATGACGGAGTACCGGTCGAGGGCGCGGACACCACGTTCGACCTTGTCGACCCAGCTCTTGGACTTGCCGAGACGATCGGCCAGCATCTGCTGGGTCAGCCCGCGACGCACCCGCCAGCGGGCCAGCTGCCGCCCGATCGGCAGGTCACAGGCGTCGGACAGGCCCGGCCGGGTCACCGGTTCCGCTCCCCGAGGGCGGGTATGTCGCACACGACCGGCACCGTAGGGGTTGACATGACGACAACCATACCCGACATCCCCTCTGTGTGTAGTCATCTGATAGATAGGACATGTCAACCCAAACTGACCGTAGCGTGGACCGGGTGGTGTTCGAGCTGATGGGTGCGGCCGAGATCCAGGAGCGCCTCGGGATCTCTCGGCAGCGGACCTACATCCTGATCAACAGGAGAGACTTCCCTGCCCCCATCGCCACCCTCAAGATGGGCAGCGTCTGGCTGAAGGCAGACGTGGAACGGTGGATCGCCGAAAAGCGTCCGCACCTACTGGTGGATGACAGTGAATAAAGACTGCCCTGCCCGTCCCTGCTGATCCACCAGGAAGCCTGAGCGTCCCCGCCCCGTAGGCCCAACACGGTCACCGATCCCGCTCCTGCGGTGTCGGCACAACCTGGGTGTACTCCCCGCAGCGGGGACACCACCGCGCCTTCACCCGGAACGCGAGCAGCCCGAGCAGGAACCCCGGCACCAACCCACCGAACACGACGGACACGGCCACGGACACCACGAACCCCTTCACCCCCTGTATCACAGGCTTCACCTAAAGTGAACAGGGTCGCTGTGGTGACGGGTAGCCAGCCGACCCGGCGAGCACGTTGAACGCGTTGAACGCATCTCCCAGGAAGGTCAGCGGATGGCGCGGACGCCGAGGCAGCGCAACGAAAAGTTACTGGCAGCCATCAAAGAGTGCCGATGGTCGTACGATGCCTGCGCCGCAGCGGTCCGCGCGATCGCTCGCGAGAATCTCGACGCTCTGCCATCCTGTGACCGGTCACATGTCGGGCACTGGGTCGGTGGTGTCAAGCCCAGTGGCAGAACGTCCCGATACCTGGCCGAAGCAATCTCCCGCCGGCTCGGTTGGACGATGAATCCGGTCGATCTCGGACTCCTCGAAGGCGATAGTCTGGAGCCTGACCTTCGTGGCCTGAACTGGTGGGAGCATGCTCCGGCCATCGATCTCTTGACAGTCGGGAGGGCCGACTTGGAGCGACGGGAGTTCGGATTCAACGCCCTGTACTCGTTGGCAGCGCTCGCTGTCCCGCTCGACTCCTGGCAGGAGATCGCGGACCGAGGGCGCCGAGTACACGGAGGAGGTGCCGCCGTCGGGCGCAGTGAGATCGACGCCGTACGGGAGATGCTGGATGTGTTCAGCAAGGCCGACGAGCGGTTCGGAGGAGGACATGCCCGCCTCGCTGTCGTCCAGTACCTCACCTCGGACGTGGCTGGCTACCTGCAAGGACGCTTCTCCTCGCTCAACGACCGCAGGGACATGTTCAGCGTCGCAGCCGAAATGACCTATCTTGCCGGCTGGAAAGCCTTCGACTCATCCCTACATGGGTTGGCGCAGCGCTACTACGTCCAGGCGCTGCGGCTGGCCAACGAAGCCGACGACCGACCGCTCGGCGGCTTCACCCTGCGGGCGATGGCACATCAGGCCGTGGACCTTGGTCATGGACAGGAAGCCCTGAAACTCGCCAGGTCGGCGCTGGAATGGTCGAGGGGGCGTGCGACCCCGGCCGCGACCGCGCTCTTCACCGTTCTCACCGCTCGGGGCCATGCCGCGACGAGTGACCCGACCCGTACATCGGCTGCGCTTCTCGCGGCCGAGGCTCAACTTGCGGACGCTTCCGCCGACGACGAGCCGACCTGGATTCGGACCAGCGGATTCACCGAAGCATCCCTCGCCAGCCAAGCTGGCCAGGCGCTCCGTGATCTCGGCGACCTTCCGGGGGCCGAATCGCAACTCCGCCGATCGATCGTCACCCGCAACACCGGGGCGTACCGGCGTATCCACACCTTGACTCTGGCCAACCTCGCCGACGTCCAGTGCAGCCGAGGACGCCTACGTGAGGCCGCCGAGAACTGGAACCACGCGATGGACACGATGGAGGGTGTGAAGTCCGGCCGTGCCTCGGCCGCCGTGAAGAACATCCGAACCCGCCTGAGCAACTTTGGCCCCCGCCTCCCCGCCTTCGCCAAGCAGCTCGATCAACGGGCCGCAACCTACCTTCGTCAAGGGAACCCGCCAAAGCTTGGGTGACTGCGGCAGTCGCTGTCATGCCGATGACAGTGCGTCGAGGCTCAGGCGCGGGCGCCCCGCATCGCTTCCATAAACGCCGTGCGTACGAACCAGTGCTGCGGTGACGATCTCGGGCATGGGCGGGATTCTGGCACGGCCCTCATGGCCCTGACCGGCGGGTGACTCGGCAACGGATGGTCCTCTGACCGGATGATCGACGCAGGCGCTCCAGACAGGAACCGGGAATGGCCGCTGAACGAAAATTCGCCGACGCCGAGACTCTGACCCCGGTGATACGGGAGGTCTTCGGCACGGACCGTCTCATCACCGCCGTCGACCGCCTGGTCAACGGCACCAAGAAGGGCGTCTACCGCATCACGCTCGACGATGCCACAAGCGCGATCGCCTACGTATGGAACGCCGGCGAGGACTACTGGGACGGGCTGCTCCCGGACGGCCACGACGACCCGTCGAACCCGTTCGCCCACGCCTCCGGCATCGACTACTTCGAGGCTGCCACCCGTCGACTGGAAGCGGTCGGAGCCCGTTCGCCGCAGCTGTTGCTCGCCGACCGCAGCAAGGACCGGTACCCGGCCGACGTCGCCGTCACTGAGGACGTGCGCGGCGGAACGCTGGAATCGCTGCTGGAACGAGACCCGGACGCCGGCCGGCAAACACTCGCGCAACTCTCGGACATGCTTCGAGGCATGCACACCTACCAGGCACCGGCGTTCGGGCGCGTCGCATGGATCGACAGCGGAGGCGCACCGCCGGACACGACCTGCGAGCAGGCCTACCTGGAACGCGCGCTGGTGAACATCGCCACCGCCGTGCCCCGCGATGCCCGCGCGGCCGAAGCCGAGGCGATACTGGAGGAGAAACTCCGCACTCTGCACGCCGCACTCGACCCACGGGCGGAATACGGCGTGGTCCACGGCGAACTCTGCGCAGAACACACACTCGTCGGACCGGACGGGGAGCCCGTCATCATCGACATCGAAGGCCTGATGTACACCGACATCGAAGTAGAGCACTGCTGGATGCGGATGCGCTTCGGCCCGCACTACGCGGCGCTCGACAACCCGGACCTCGACCCGCAGCGGATCAAGTACTACCAGTACGTCATGCATCTGGACCTGGTCGGCGGCCCGCTGCGCATCGCCGAGGGCGACTTCCCGAACCGGAAGTGGATGCTCGACGTAGCGGACTTCCACCTACAGAAAGCGCTCACCTACAAGACATGACTCGACCGTGAAGCCGGATCGTGCCAAGCGTCATCAGACCCACCGACACCCCGCCGTCCGACGAGCATTGTCACCGGGACCGGCACGACATGGCGACGGAGTTAACCGACGCCGGTCAACCCGATTCAAGATCGAGCGCCCTCTCGCTCAGGCGTACAGGCCCTCCAGGACCATCGCGCTGAACTGGCGGGCCACCTCGTCGATGCTGAGTGGGCCGCCGACGTTGAGCCACTGGTACGCCCAGGCGCACATGCCGACCAGCCCGAAGGTGGCGATCCGGGGATCGACGTCGGCCCGGAACACGCCCCGGTCGACGCCGTCGGCGATCATCCCGGCGAAGGCGGACTCCACCAGCCCGCGCTTGCGGGTCACCTCGGCGAAGAGGTCACCGGTGAGGTAGCGCCGCTCCTGGTAGAAGATCGTCACGTGCGCGCGGTACTCGGCGACGCTGGTCAGGCTGAACCGGATCAGCTGGGCCACCCGTACCTTGGGGTCGTCGCTGTCGGCCTCGATCTGCTGGATCGCGGTGAGCTGCGCCTGGAGGTACTCCTCCTGGATGTGCCGCAGCAGGTCGTCCTTGCTGGCGAAGTGGTGGTAGAACGCGCCCTTGGTGAGCCGGGCCTGGTCGGCGATCTCCTGCACGGAGGTACGGTCGAAGCCACGCTGTTCGAAGAGCTCCAGCGCGCTGGCGATCAGCGACTTGCGGGTGTTCTCCGGGTCGTAGCCGTCCGGCCAGCGCTGTCGGCGCCGGTTCGACTCCGGCCGGGTGGACGTCGCTCGGGCCATTGGTGATCTCCCATCCGCGGTGCAGCCCCACAATGCTACCGTCCGGTCGGAAGGAATGGGGGGCGCGGAGCCGCCCGAGTACTCCGCGTCGCGCCGGTCACCCACCGCACACGACACGCCGACACAGCATGTGGTGTGGAAGTTCGGGACGGCGCCCATATATGGTGTCCCGCGGAGCTGGTTCGGCTGCCCATCCAGGGCGGCCGAGGCAAGAGGGAATCCGGTGCGAGACCGGAACTGCCCCGCAGCGGTGAGTGGGAACGACCGCCGTCAACGAGCACTGGGCCACCCGGCCTGGGAAGCGACGGCCAGTAGGCACGCGTGAGACGCCCACGAGTCCGAAGACCTGCCAGCACGCCGTCCGCGGCTCGCGGACGGCGGTCGACGGTCGCGTGGGACGACCGACGCCAGGAACGGACCTCGCGCGAGTTCGCGGTCCGGTGGCGTCCGCCCGCGCCTCCGGAGACCAGCGGAGACAGCGCGAGGGAGAGACCATGACGGTCGTGCAGGACAGGCCCGCACCCGGTGCGGACGCACCGGAGCAGCGCCGGCAGGTGATGCGGGTCAGCAAGCGCAACGGTGAGACCGAGCCGGTGGACGTCAACAAGATCGTCAAGGCGGTCGAGCGGTGGGTCGCCGGCCTGGACGAGGTGGACCCGCTGCGGGTGGCCACCAAGACCATCAGTGGTCTCTACGACGGGGCGACCACCGCCGAGCTGGACAAGCTGTCGATCCAGACGGCGGCGGAGCTGATCGGCGAGGAGCCGCAGTACTCCAGGCTGGCCGCCCGGCTGCTCGGCGCGTACGTGGACAAGGAGGTCCGGGGCCAGCAGGTGGCCAGTTTCAGCCAGTCCATCCGGTACGCCCACGGGCTGGGCCTGATCGGCGACGAGACGGCCGCCTTCGTGGCCGCCAACGCGCGCAAGCTGGACGACGCCGTGGACCCGGCCGGGGATCTGCGCTTCGAGTACTTCGGCCTGCGGACCGTCGCCGACCGGTACCTGCTGCGCCACCCGGAGACCCGGCAGGTGGTCGAGACGCCGCAGTACTGGCTGCTGCGGGTGGCCTGCGGGCTGTCCCAGACCCCGGTGGAGGCGATCGGGTTCTACCGGCTGATGTCGTCGCTCGCCTACCTGCCCAGCTCCCCGACGCTGTTCAACTCGGGCACCCGGCACACCCAGATGTCCTCGTGCTTCCTGGTCGACTCGCCGCGCGACGAGCTGGACTCGATCTACGAGCGCTACCACCAGGTGGCGAAGCTGTCGAAGTTCTCCGGCGGCATCGGCATCGCCTGGTCCCGGGTACGTGGCCGGGGGGCCCTGATCCGGGGCACCAACGGCAGGTCCAACGGGATCGTGCCGTTCCTCAAGACCCTCGACGCCGGGGTGGCGGCGGTCAACCAGGGCGGCCGGCGCAAGGGCGCGGCCTGCGTCTACCTGGAGCCGTGGCACCCCGACATCGAGGAGTTCCTGGAGCTGCGGGACAACACCGGCGAGGAGGCCCGGCGGACCCACAACCTGAACCTGGCCAACTGGATCCCGGACGAGTTCATGCGCCGGGTCGAGGCCGACGGCGACTGGTCGCTGATCGACCCCAGCGACGCCCCGGAGCTGCCCGACCTCTACGGCGAGCAGTTCGACGCCGCGTACCGGATCGCGGAGAAGAAGGCGGTCCGCACGGTCAAGGCCCGGGACCTGTACGGGCGGATGATGCGCACCCTGGCGCAGACCGGCAACGGGTGGATGACGTTCAAGGACCGCTCGAACCAGCTGTCCAACCAGACCGGCGTGGCCGGCAACTCGATCCACCTGTCCAACCTGTGCACCGAGATCCTGGAGGTCAACAACGACGCCGAGACGGCGGTGTGCAACCTGGGCTCGGTCAACCTGGGCGCGCATGTCGGCCCCGACGGCGTCGACTGGGAGCGGCTGCGCGCCACGGTGCGTACCGCGGTGGTGTTCCTGGACCGGGTGATCGACATCAACTACTACCCGGCCGCGCAGGCGGCGGCGTCGAACCCGCGTTGGCGGCCGGTCGGGCTCGGGCTGATGGGCCTGCAGGACGCCTTCTTCACCCTGCGGCTGCCGTTCGACTCGGACGAGGCGCGGCAGCTGTCCACCCGGGTGCAGGAGGAGATCCTGCTGACCGCCCTGGAGACCTCCGCCGGGCTCGCCGAACGCTTCGGCCCGCATCCCGCGTACGCCGAGACCCGCGCCGCCCGGGGTGAGCTGCACCCGGACCTCTGGGGTGCGGAGGTCACGCAGACCTCCCGGTGGGCGGCGCTGCGCGAGACGATCGGCCGGCACGGCCTGCGCAACTCGCTGCTGGTGGCGATCGCTCCGACCGCCACCATCGCCTCGATCGCCGGCTGTTACGAGTGCATCGAGCCGCAGGTGTCCAACCTGTTCAAGCGCGAGACGATGTCCGGCGAGTTCCTCCAGGTCAACGCGTACCTGGTGGGTGAGTTGAAGGCCCGCGGACTGTGGACGCCGGAGATCCGCGACCGGATCAAGCGGGCCGAGGGGTCGGTGCAGGGCATCGGGGAGCTGCCGGCCGACGTGCGGGAGGTGTTCCGCACGGCGTGGGAGTTGCCGCAGCGGGCGTTGATCGACCTGGCCGCCGCCCGGGCGCCCTACATCGACCAGTCGCAGTCGCTGAACCTGTTCCTGAGCGCGCCGACCATCGGCAAGCTCTCCTCGATGTACCTGTACGCCTGGAAGGCCGGGCTGAAGACCACGTACTACCTGCGCTCGCGGCCCGCGACGCGCATCCAGCAGGCCACCGTCACCGTCACGGCTGCCGACAGTCAGCCGCCGGTGGTCGCCGCGACGCCACTCGTCGCCGTCGGCGACGCCGCGACGCCACTCGTCGCCGTCGACGCCACCGCGATGCCGCTCGTCGCCGTGGGCGACGCCGACGAGGCGTTGGCCTGTGCCCTGGAGAACCCCGAGAGCTGTGAGGCCTGCCAGTGAACATCGACCCCACCACCCGTACCGGTCAACTGCTGCTCGACCCGGGCATGGACCTGACCCTGCGGCCGATGCGCTACCCGCACTTCTTCGACCGGTTCAAGGACGCCATCAAGAACACCTGGACCGTCGAAGAGGTCGACCTGCACTCCGACCTGGCCGACCTGGCCCGGCTCTCCCCCGCCGAACAGCACCTGGTGTCCCGGCTGGTCGCCTTCTTCGCCACCGGTGACACCATCGTCGCCAACAACCTGGTGCTCAACCTCTACCAGCACGTCAACTCCCCCGAGGGCCGGCTGTACCTGTCCCGGCAGCTGTTCGAGGAGGCCGTGCACGTCCAGTTCTACCTGAACCTGCTCGACACCTACGTGCCCGACGAGAAGGAGCGGTTCGCGGCCTTCGCCGCGATCGAGAACATCCCGTCGATCAAACGCAAGGCGGAGTTCTGCTTTCGCTGGATCGACTCCGTCTTCGAGCTGCGCGAGTTGCGGACCAAGGCCGACCGGCGGGCCTTCCTGCTCAACCTGATCTGCTTCGCCGCCTGCATCGAGGGGCTGTTCTTCTACGGCGCCTTCGCCTACGTGTACTTCCTGCGCTCCCGGGGCCTGCTCAACGGACTCGCCTCCGGCACCAACTGGGTGTTCCGCGACGAGTCCATGCACATGGAGTTCGCCTTCGAGGTGGTGCAGACGGTCCGCCGCGAGGAGCCCGACCTGTTCGACGACGACCTGGTCGAGCAGGTACGCCAGATGCTGGCCGAGGCCGTCGAGTGTGAGGTGCAGTTCGCCGAGGACCTGCTGGAGCAGGGCGTCTCCGGGCTCAGCCTGGCCGACATGCGGCAGTACCTGCAGCACGTCGCCGACCGGCGGCTGGCCCAGCTCGGCATCGCGCCGTACTACGGTTCGACGAACCCGTTCGCCTTCATGGAGCTGCAGGACGTCCAGGAGCTGTCGAACTTCTTCGAGCGCCGGGTGTCGGCGTACCAGGTAGGGGTGACCGGCAACGTCACCTTCGACGACGAGTTCTGAGCACGCTCCGGTGCTGAGCCCGACCGGACCGGCGGCGGTCCGGACCCGGGCGGTGGGTCACCCCGGTGGCCCACCGCCCGGCAGGGGACACCCGCCGGTTGCGGGGCAGCGCGCTACGCTGACCCGCCGCCACGGCGGCACCGCCGAAGGCAGACGGTCTACGCTGGCGCGGGTGGACCGATCCTGGTCCACCGTAGACACGAGGTGTGACCATGATGGACGGTACCGCCGTGAACGACGGGCAGCAGCGGCCCAAGATCGACGCTGACGTGCCCCAGACGGCGCGGATCTGGAACTACCTGCTCGGCGGCAAGGACAACTTCGCGGTCGACCGGGCCGTCGGCGACCAGATCATCTCGAGCCTGCCGCAGCTGGCGCAGAACGCCCGGCTCTCCCGGGCCTACCTCGCCCGGGCGGTGCGCTACCTGGCCGCCGAGGCCGGGGTCCGGCAGTTCCTCGACATCGGCACCGGCCTGCCCACCGCCGACAACACCCACGAGGTGGCCCAGTCGGTGGCCCCGGACGCCCGGATCGTCTACGTCGACAACGACCCGCTGGTCCTGGCCCACGCCCGCGCCCTGCTCGTCGGCACGCCCGAGGGTGCCACCGACTACGTCGACGCGGACCTGCGCGACCCCGACACCATCCTGCGGGCCGCCGCCCGCACGCTGGACCTGGACCAGCCGGTGGCGTTGATGCTGATGGGCATCCTCGGCCACGTCGAGTCCGACGACGAGGCCGCGTCGATCATCGGGCGGCTGATGGACCGGCTGCCCGCCGGCAGTTACCTGGCGATGTACGACGGCAGCGACACCAGCGAGGCGGTCACCGAGGCGGTGCGGATCTGGAACCTCTCCGCCAACCCCCGGTACCACCTGCGCAGTCCGCAGCGGATCGCCGGCCTCTTCGACGGCCTGGAGCTGGTCGCGCCGGGGGTGGTGTCGGTGGTCAGCTGGCGGCCCGACGGCGAGGTTCCCGCCGAGCAGATCGACCAGTACTGCGCGGTCGGCCGCAAACCGTGACCCGCGGGTAGCGGCAGGCGGGGGGCGCGAAACCCCGGGGTGACGACACGCCCGGTCGGCGGTTCGACCGGCCGGGTTCGGGGCAATACGCGGTCATGGATGAGCGTGTGATGGTGTTCGCTCCGGCACCGCTGTTGACGGTGACCCTGGAGCAGCAGGCCGATGCCGTCGAGTTGCACCTGCACCCGGGGGGCCAGGGCGTCTGGCAGGCCCGCATGATCACCGCGTTGGGCACACCGGTGACGCTCTGCGTCGCGCTCGGCGGCGAGGTCGGCGGCACCCTGCGCAAGCTGCTCGCCGACGAGGACGTCACGGTCCGCGCCGTCGAGCGGCAGGCCGGCTCCGGCTGGTACGTCCACGACCGACGCGACGGCTCCCGGTCGGAGATCGCCGACGACCCGGGTACGCCGATGGTCCGCCACGAGATCGACGAGCTGTACACCGTCACGTTGACCGAGGGGCTGCGCGCCCCGGTCAGCATCCTCAGCGGACCCGCCGCCCCCGACGTGGTCGATCCGGACATCTACCGGCGGCTCGCCACCGACCTGAGCGCCAACGGCGGCACCGTGGTGGCCGACCTCTCCGGCGCCTACCTCAGCGCGGTCGTCGAGGGCGGGGTCGCGGTGCTCAAGGTCAGCCACGAGGAGCTGCTCGACGACGGTCTCGCCGAGGACGACAGCGTCGAGGCGCTGCTGGCCGCCGGCCGCCGCCTGCAACAGCAGGGTGCCGCGTCGGTGCTGATCAGTCGGGCCGGTGAGCCCGCCCTGGCGCTGCTGGACGGCGGCAAGGAGCTGCTGGTGCACGCCCCGCCGTTGGAGCTGGCCGAGCACCGGGGAGCCGGCGACTCGATGACCGCCGGGGTCGCCTCGGTGCTGGCCCGCGGTGGCGACCTCCAGGAGGCGGTACGCATCGGTGCCGCGGCCGGCGCGCTCAACGTGACCCAGCACGGGCTGGGCACCGGTCGGGCCGAGGCGGTCCGGGAGCTCGCCGAGCGGGTCCGGTTGACCCCGGTCGACGAGGACGAGAAGGACGACGAGGCCGAGGGGGAGAAGGAGTGACCGGTGACCGGCCGGCCCGGGTGGTGGTGACCAACGACGACGGTGTGCACGCCCCGGGTATCCGGTGGTTGGCCCGGGCCGCCCACGAGCAGGGCTTCGACGTGGTGGTCGCCGCCCCGCAGGCCGAGGCGAGCGGGATGAGCGCGGCCCTGTCGGCGGTCACCGACGACGGGCGGGTGGTGTTCACCAAGACGGAGCTGGCCGGGCTGCCCGACGTGCCGGCGTACGGGGTGGCCGCCTCCCCCGCCTACATCACCGTGTTGGCCGGGCTCGGGGTCTTCGGCCCGCCACCGGCGCTGGTGCTGTCCGGCATCAACCGGGGGGCGAACGCCGGGCACGCGGTCCTGCACTCGGGCACGGTCGGCGCGGCGTTGACCGCCGGCAACAACGGCACCCGGGCGCTGGCCGTCTCGTTGGACGTGCTCTCCCCGGCGGCGGCGAGCGCGGGCAGCGGCGGGGCGGCGTTCGCGGTGCTGGACGCCGTCGACGACGAACGCCGCCACTGGTCGACCGCCGCCGACCTGGCGGGACCGCTGCTGCCGTGGTTGCTGGACGCGGCGCCGGGGACGGTGCTCAACCTCAACGTGCCGGACCTGCCGGCCGCCGAGGTCCCCGGGTTGCGCCAGGCCAGCCTCGCCCCGTTCGGCCAGGTGCAGATGACGGTCGCCGAGAGCGGTCAGGGTTTCGTCCGGACCGCCGTGCAGGAGCAGGGTTCCCGGCACGTCCCCGGCACGGACCTGGCCTGGCTGGCGCAGGGCTACGCCACCGTCACCGCGCTGCGGGCCCTGGGTCACCTGCCCGACGTGGTGGTGCCGACCGGGCCCGGCCGCGACGACGAGGATCCCGTTCCGGCCGGATCGGCCTGAGAATCCCGGCTACTCCCGCACCGGGCCGTCGTGTTGGTCACCCCGCCGGGGCCTCGCCGTCCCCGGCGGGGTGACGCCTTGTCCGGCCTGATGGCCGATCGCGATCAGGCGACGCCGCACGCCTGACCGTTGAGGGTGAACGCGTTCGGTCGGGTGTTGCTGCCCGACCAGCTGGAGATGAAGCCGAAGGTCGCGGTACCGCCGGGGCTGATCGAGGCGTTGTAGGCGACGTTCGTGGCGGTGACCTGGGCGCCGCTCTGGGTGTAGGTGGCCCCCCATGCCTGGTTCACCTGCTGGCCGTTGGCGAAGGACCACCGCAGGCTCCACCCGTCGATGGGCGTGGTACCGGTGTTGCGGACCGTCACGTCGCCCTGGAACCCGGCCGGCCACTGGCCGGTGATCGCGTACGTCACCTGGCAGTTGCCGGCCGACGGTGGCGGCGTGACGGTGGTCGGCACCGCGGTCGGCGTACCGGTGGGGGTGCTGGTCGGGGTGCCGGGCCCACCGCTGACCCGGTAGACGACCGTGCCGTGGCCGGGCACGCTCGCCGAGATGGCGCCGGAGGTGGTGCTGGTCGCGTTGGTCCATGCCTCACGCAGCGTGAAGGAGCCACCGGAGAGTCCAATCGCCGACGCGGTCGTGCTGATCGTGGTCGTCGCCGTGCCCTGGTTGAACAGGGCCACCGCGACGTCCCCGTTCGACAGCCGCTTGGCCAGCACCCGCCGGGTGCCGTCGAAGGAGACCTGAGTGGCCTGCAGGCCCAGTGGATCCTGGCTGATGCCGATCAGATTGGTGTTCGTCAGGATCGTCCGGGTGGCCGCGTTCATGTTGCGCAGGTCGTTGCCGGCGATCAGCGGTGAGGCCAGGATCGACCAGAGCGCGAAGTGGCTGCGCATCTCGGTGTCGGACATTCCTCCGCGCCCGACCTCCATCATGTCCATGTCGTTGAACGCACCGGGTCGGGCCCGCGCGGCCAGTGGCACGGTGACGTCGACGATGTTCTGGATGCCCATCGGATAACCGTTGGTCTGGCCGGTGTTCCAGGCGTTGGTGATGTCCTCGGTGGTGCGCCACATGTTGGACACGTCACCCCAGTCACGTTGCGGCCCGGTCTTGGTGTGGATGCTGTTCGAGTTGATGCTCAGCACGATGGGCCGACCGGTCGCGGCCAGCGCGTCGCGCATCCTGGCGAAGGTGCGGACCTGGTCGTCGATCGTCCCGCTGGGCGAACACCAGTCGTACTTGAGGTAGTCGACACCCCAGGCCGCGAACTGGCGGGCGTCCTGGGCCTCACGCCCCTGGGAGCCGGTGGCCCCGGGGTACGACCCGAAGAACTGCGCGCAGGTCCGGTCAAGTGGTGCCTGGTAGATGCCGAACTTGAGCCCCCGGGCGTGGATGTAGTCGCCCAGCGCCTTCATCCCCGAGGGGAAACGACTCGGATCGCCCTGCAGGTTCCCGGCCGAGTCGCGGTTCGGGTTCATCCAGCAGTCGTCGACGACGACGTACTGGTAACCGGCGTCACGTAGGCCGGAGCTGACCATGGCGTCGGTCATCTGTCGGATGAGGGTCTCGTTGATGTTGCAGCCGAAGGTGTTCCAGCTGTTCCAGCCCATCGGTGGAGTACGGGCGACGCCGTTGTTCAGGGCCAGCGCCTGCGACGTACGGAGCACCGTCGTGGCTCCCACCACGACCAGCAGTCCGACCGTCAACGCGGTCACCATCCGGCGAGCACGGTGTCTCATGATCTTGCCTCCTCGAGCCGGGGCACGCCCCGCCGGTCAGGTAGTCGTACAGGTCAGGTTGGTCGGCGGGTTGTTGGTGCTGCCGTTGACCGTGGCGATGAACCCGAAGGTGGTGGCACCACCGGCGGGCAGCGCCCCGTTGTAGTCGGCGTTGCGCACCGTCACGTTCGCCCCGCTCTGGCTGTGCACCCCGCTCCAGACCTGGTTGACGACCTGCCCGTTGGCGAAGGTCCAGGTGACCGTCCAACCCCGGATCGCCGTCGTACCGGCGGTGACCGTGACCTCACCCTGGAAGCCACCGGACCACGAGTTCGTCACCCGGTACGTGGCCCGGGCACCCGACGGCGCGGGTGGGCTGGTGGTCGGCGGCGTGGTGGGCGGCGTCGTCGGTGGTGTGGTCGGGGGTGTCGTCGGCGGCGCGGGAGTGGTGGGGGTGACCGTCGGGGTGGGCGTCACCCCGGGCCGGGCCGCCCGGTAGGTGCGGCCGGACCGGACGGTGAGCTGCACGACGTCGGTCTCCGGACGGGTGGTGGCCGGCGTGCTGCCGTCGCTGACGTCGGTGACGGTGAAGGCGCCGGTGAACAGCCGGGCCCGCAGCCGCAGGGTGCCGTCCCGGTCGGCCCGGACCACGATCTCGTCGGCCTGGCCGCTGCTCCAGGCCACCCCGACGGTGTACCCGCCCCGCCCGCGCAGCCCGCTCACCTGCCCGGTGGGCCACGCGGTCGGCAGCGCCGGCAACAGGTGCAGCTCACCGTTGTGGCTCTGCAGCAGCATCTCGGCGATGCCCGAGGTGGCCCCGAAGTTGCCGTCGATCTGGAACGGCGGGTGCAGGTCGAACATGTTCGGTGCCAACCGGTCGGTGCGCACCAGGTCACGAACGAGCTTGTGGGCGCGGGCGGCGTCCTCCAACCGGGCCCAGAAGTTGATTTTCCAGGCCAGCGACCAGCCGGTGCCGTCGTCACCGCGCAACTCCAGCGTCCGGCGCGCGGCCTCGTACAACTGCGGGGTGCCGCGCCGGGTGATCTGGTTGCTGGGGTGCAGGCCGTACAGGTGGGAGACGTGCCGGTGGGTCCGCTCCGGCTCGATCCAGTCGGCCAGCCACTCCTGGATGTTTCCCCGGGAGCCGACCCGCATCGGCGGCAGCCGGTCCCGGGTGGCACGGG
Source organism: Micromonospora sp. WMMA1923 (assembly GCF_049179195.1). Classification (NCBI taxonomy): domain Bacteria; kingdom Bacillati; phylum Actinomycetota; class Actinomycetes; order Micromonosporales; family Micromonosporaceae; genus Micromonospora; species Micromonospora sp. WMMA1923. The sequence goes on along the minus strand of NZ_JBMHLZ010000001.1, from coordinate 2,127,162 downwards.
CCTGGGCGCGGAAGGTGGCGTCGACACCGAGCACCTCGCTGGCGCGGGCCGCCGCGTCGAGCAGGTCCCGCAGGATCTGGTTGTCCATGGTGGGCCCGGCGCAGACGCTGACGTCGGTGTGGTGGGCCAGCTCCGGCGAGTTCGACGGGTTGGTGACCAGGTAGCCGAGGGTCGGATGGGTGACCAGGGTGTCCAGGAAGAACTGGGCGGCCCCCTTGAGGGCCGGGTAGTTGGTACGCAGGAACTCCACGTCGCCGGTGAACAGGTAGTGCTCCCAGATCAGGCTGGCCAGCCAGGCCCCGCCGGTCTGCCACATGCCCCACAGCGGCCCGTCGACCACCGACGCGCCCCGCCAACCGTCGGTGTTGTGGTGGGTGACCCAACCGCCGGCGCCGTACTGCGCCTGGGCCACCCGGGCACCGGTCACCGACAGGTCCCGGACCATGTCGAAGACCGGCCGGAAGCACTCCGACAGGTTCGTCGTGTCGGCCGGCCAGTAGTTCATCGGCAGGTTGGCGTTGATCGTGTACTTCGAGTCCCAGGGCGGAGTCATCGAGTCGTTCCAGATGCCCTGCAGGTTCGCCGGCTGGGTGCCCGGCCGGGACGAGGAGATCAGCAGGTACCGCCCGTACTGGAACAGCAGGGCGGAGAACTGCGGGTCGTTGGCGGACGCGTGTTGGGCGATCCGTACGTCGGTGGGTTGGTCGGCTGCGGCGGTGCGCCCCAGGTTGATGCGTACCCGGTCGAACAGCGCCTGGTAGTCGGCCAGGTGCCGGCTGCGCAGCTGGTCGATGCCGACGGTCCGGGCGGCGTTGAGCCGGGTACGGGCGGCACCCTGGTAGTCGCCGTTGACGGTGCGGTAGTTGACGTAGCTGGAGCCGATCGAGACCAGAACGGTCACGCTGGTGGCCCCGGAGACCCGCAGGGTGCCGCCGGAGCTGCTGACCGTGCCACCGGTGGTCACCGCGTGGGCCAGGGCCAGGAAGCGTACCGAGCCGGTGACGCCCTCCATGTTGCCGGAGATGCCGTCGAGGGCGATGGTGGCGGCGTCCGGGCTCGACCCGGTGGTGCGCTGCGGGCTGTCGAAGGTGGCGTTGAAGGTGATCGAGTTGGCCCGGTCGGCGGTCAACCGCAGCACGATCACCTGGTCGGGCGCGCTGGCGAAGACCTCCCGGGTGTACCGGACGCCGTTCTGCAGGTAGGTCGTGGTGACGGTGGCGGTGGTCAGGTCGAGGGTCCGGGTGTACTGCGACACGCCACTGGCCGCGCCGAGGGCGAGCCTCAGGTTGCCCACCGGCTGGTAGGCCAGCTGACCGCCCGGGGTGCCCATCATGGTCTGGTTGATCAGGTCCTGCGCCTGGCTCCACTGGTCGGCGAAGACCCGCCGCCGGATCTCGGCCAGGTTGGCCGCCCCCCGGCTGTTGGCCGAGTCGTACGGGCCGCCGGCCCAGATGGTGTCCTCGTTGAGCTGCAGCCGTTCGGTGTCGACGTTGCCGAACACCATCGCACCGAGGCGGCCGTTGCCGATCGGCAGCGCCCGCAGCCAGTCGGTGCCGGCCGCCTCGTCGTACCACAGGGCCAGGTCACCGGCGGCCAGCGCCTGCGGCGGTGCCTGGGAGCCGGCGCGGGCGACGGCGGTCCAGGCGGTCGGCACCAGCGCGGCCCCGGCGCCTGCCGCGGAGGCCTTGAGCACGTTCCTGCGGGTCATGTCCGTCATCGGTTTCTCCCAGCCGCTCCGGTCAGGCGCGGACGCAGGTGAGCGACGGTGTCGTGGCCGGGCCGCCGCCGACGAAGCCGAAGGTGGTGGACGCGCCAGCGGCCAGGTTGCCGTTCCAGGTCTCGTTGGAGACGTGCTGGGTGCTGCCGCTGGGGGCGTTACGGCCACCCCAGATCTGGGTGATGCTCTGCCCGCTGGCCAGTGTCCAGCTGACCCGCCATCCGGTCAGGGCGGTGCTGCCGGCGGTCACCGTGACCTCGGCCTGGAAGCCGCCCTGCCACTGCCCGACGGTCGCGTAGGTGGCGGTGCAGCCACCGGCCGGCGGATTGGTCGGCGGCGTGGTGGGCGGCGTGGTCGGCGGCGTGGTGGGTGGGTTCGTCGGGGTGGTGCCGGCGAACTGGGTGAAGAAGCGCCACACCTCGCCGGGGACCCAGGTCCGCGAGCCGCTGTCGCCACCGGCGCCGTCCTGCGGCGCGGCGATGTGCCCACCGTCGAACGCCGCCCAGACCACCGGGTAACCGGCCCGGCAGCCCGAGTAGCTGTAGACGGTGTGGGTCAGGCTGCCCGCCCGGGGCTCCGGCGGGTTCGCGGCCGTGCAGCCGTTGTTGCGGACGAAACGGTCCCGCAGCGACCGTCCGCTGGCGATGTTGTCGCCGATACCGTGCACCCCGAGGTACGCCACCGGCTGGGTGCCGCCGCTGCAGCCGCTGAGGGTGCCGGGCGAGGACTGCACCGCGACCGCGCGGAAGACGTTCGGCCGGGCACAGGCCAGCGCGTAGCTCATCCCGCCGCCGTAGCTGAACCCGACGGAGAACCGTTGGGTGGTGTCCACGCAGAGGTCGCCCTCGATCCGGCGGAGCATGTCGTCGACGAAGGTGACGTCCTCGCCGCCGGCGTTGGCCCAGCCGTTGCTGATGCCCTGCGGGGCCACGAAGATCGTGCTGTCGCCGGACAACCGCAGCAGCCCGTAGTACGCCCAGACGTCGCGCTGCACGGTCTGGCCGGTGGCCACGTCGACGGCGGTGCCGCCCCACCAGTGGAAGCCGAAGACCAACCGGTACGGGCGGTTGCGGTCGTAACCGTCGGGCAGCCGCAGGATGAAACTGCGGTTCTTGCCCCCGCTCTGGATGGTGTAGGTGCCGTTGGCCAAAGTGGGGGCCCGGCCGCAGCCTGCGGTCGCCGCCTGGGCGCCGACATCGGCGGGGGCGGCCAGGGCGCCGGCGGCGGACACCGGACCGGGGGTGCCGGTGAACACGATGCCGGCCAGGGCCACGGCGACCGCCAGGGCTCCGGTGCTGGTACTACGCCTTGTCATCAGACGTCACTCCTGTCGACGGGTGCACCGGGCGGGGGTGTCCCGGTGGACGGCGGTGCCGGTGGTGCCGGTGGTGGTCGCGGGCGGACCGGATCGGGTCCGCCCGCGACGGGCCGGCGGATCAGCCGGTGGTGCAGGTGGCGCCGTTGAGGGTGAACGAGGTCGGTCTGGCGGTGTTGCCGGTGTGGGTCGCCTGGAAGCCGATGCCGACCGAGGCTCCCGGCGCGATGCTGGCGTTGTACGCGACGTTGCGGGCGGTGACCTGCCCGCTGGCCGGGGCGAAGGTGGCGTTCCAGCCGGAGGTGATGCTCTGTCCGCCGGGCAGGTTGAACACCAGCGACCACCCGTTGACCGCGGTACTGCCGGTGTTGGTGATGGTCAGGTCCTCGGTCAGGCCGTTGTTCCAGGCGTTGACGGTCGCGGTGACCCGGCAGGCGCCGGTGCCCGGCGGCGGCGTGGTCGGGGGCGTGGTCGGCGGCGTGGTCGGGGGCGTGGTCGGGGGCGTCGTCGGGCTGGTGCCCTCGAACTGGGTGAAGAACCGCCAGGTCTCGGCCGGCAGCCAGGTCCGGGAGCCGCTGTCACCGGTCGCGCCGTCCTGGGGGGCGGCGATGTGTCCCTCGTCGAACGCCGCCCACACCACCGGGTACCCGGCCCGGCAGCCCGAGTAGGTGGTGCTGCGGTGGGTCAGGCTGCCCTGACTCGGCTCGGGCGGGTTCTGCGCGGCACAGCCGTTGTTGCGGACGAACCGGTCCCGCAGCGTACGGCCACCGGAGATGTTCAGCACGCCGTCGCGGATGCCGTGCGCGCCGAAGTACGCGATCGGCTGCGTACCGCCGCTGCACCCGCTGAGCTGGCCACCGGCGTAGACCGCGACCGCCCGGAAGACGGTGGCCCGGGCGCAGGCGACCGCGTAGCTCATCGCCCCGCCGTAGCTGAACCCGAGGGCGAAACGCTGGGTGGTGTCGACGCAGAGGCCCGCGTCGATCCGGCGGATCATGTCGTCGACGAAGGTGATGTCCTCTCCCCCGGCGTTGCCCCAGCCGTTGTTGAGGCCCTGCGGGGCCACGAAGATGGTGCTGTTGTTCGCCAGCCGCTGCAGCCCGTAGTACGACCAGACGTCGCGCTGCACGGTCTGCCCGGTGGCGACGTCGGTGGCGGTCCCGCCACGCCAGTGGAACCCGAAGACCAGCCGGTACTGCCGGTTGACGTCGTAGCCGTCGGGGACCCGCAGGATGAACGTACGGTTCTTACCGTTGCTCTGGATGGTGTGCGTTCCGCTGGCCAGCGTCGGTGCCTTTCCGCAGCCGGCCGTCGCCGCCATCGGCGTGACGTCCGCGGCGCGGGCGGTCCCGCCGAAGCTTGCGGGGAGCGTCACGGCCCCCACGCCGAGCACCATCAGGATGGCCAACGCCACGGCGGCCAGGTGGGATCTGTGCGGTGTTGTCATCACGGTGTCCTCAGTTCGCGGTGCAGGTGACGGTCGGGGTGGACGGCGTGCCGCCGCCGATGAAACCGAACGTGGTGGAACCGGCGGCGGCGAGGGCGCCGTTGTGGCTGGCGTTGGCGACCGAGACGGTCGAGCCGCTGGTGCTCAGCGTGCCGTTCCAGACCTGGCTGATGCTCTGGCCGTTGGCCAGACTCCAGCGCGTCTGCCAGCCGGTGATCGCCGCGGTACCGGCGGTGACGGTGACCTCACCCTGGAACCCGCCGCCCCAACTGTTGACGGTGCGGTAGGTGGCGGTGCAGCCGCTGCCGCCCGGCGGCGGGGTGGTCGGGGGTGCGGTGGTGGGCGGTGCGGTGGTGGGCGGCGGGGTGGTCGGTGGGGTGGTCGGTGGGGTGGTCGGCGGCGGGCCCGACCCCTGGTTGAACTGCCACCAGTTGACGTTGAACAGGTTGCCGCTGCCGCCGGCGAAGCGCAGGAAGACGTCCTGGGTGCCGGTGGCGCCGCTGACCGGGCAGGTGACGGTGGTCCAGGTCTGCCAGCCGCCGGTACCGCCGACGGTGCAGGTGCCCACGGTGGTGCCGTTGACGCTGCCCAGGCGCACCTCTATCCGGCCGCCACTGCCTGCCGAGGCCACCCGGGCGGTGAACGAGGTGGCGCCGGCACCGAAGGCGACCCCCTTGACCTTGACGTAGTCGCCGTTCTCGATCCAACCGACGTTCATCCCGCCCTCGCTGGCCGGCTCGGTCTCCACCCCGGACGCCCAGGCGATCGTCTCGGCCTCCTGGCGCACGTACGGGTTGAGGGTGCCGACCTGGGGTGCGCCGGTGGTGGTCATGTTGATCGTCGGGATGGTGCCGTCGGCCCGGTAGCTGAACTTCTCCACCGCCACCGATCGGGTGAAGCCGCCGCCGCCGGGCAGCGCCCCGTTGTGGTAGAAGAAGTACGAGCCGCCGTTGAAGTCGATGACGGCGGCGTGGTTGGTGAACGAGCCACCCTGCCGGGGCATGATCGTGCCGCGGTAGGTCCACGGGCCGGTCGGGCCGGGGGCGGTGGAGTAGGCGATGAACTCCGAGCAGCACTCGGCGGCGAAGACGTTGTAGTAGGTGCCGTTGCGCTTGTAGACCCAGGGCCCCTCCTCGTACAGGGTGGGCCGGCTGGGGTTGCCGCTGCGGGCGCCGAAGCCGGCCGCGGTCAGCGGGATCTGCGTCGGGCTGCCGGAGAACGAGATCATGTCGGCGTTCAGCCGCACGTACCACAGGTTCGGGTTGCCCCAGTACAGATAGGCCTGTCCGGTGTCGTCGATGAACGCGTGCGGGTCGATCTCCCCGTTCTCCACCAGGGGCCGGCCGATGGCGTCGCGGAACGGGCCGGTGGGGCTGTCGGACACCCCGACGCCGATGGCCATCCGCCCGGTCGCCCGGTTCTTGACCGGCACGTACCAGTAGAAGCGCCCGTTGCGGTAGATGGTCTGGCCGGCCCACGCGTCGGCGCTGGCCCAGCTGAAGGTGGCCAGGTTCATCGGTACGCCGTGGTCGGTCCAGTTCACCATGTCCGCCGACGAGTAGACCCGCCACTCCTTCATGGTGAAGTACGTGGAGCCGTCCTCGTCGTGTCCGGTGTAGAGGTACACCCGGCCGTCGTGCACCAGCGCCGCCGGATCGGCGGTGTAGATGGTCTGGACGATGGGGTTGTCCGCCCGTACCGCCGCCGGACCGAGCATGACCACGCAGAGCACGCTCGCGAGCAGGGCGACGGCACGTCGCGGGAAGGTTCGGGTCACGATGCTCTCCTTGCGCAGGACGTGATGCGGGAAGGCGGCGCGTCCGGCAGGGGTCGGCCGGCCCACGTGGGGGTCGGCGACCAGCCGTCCGTGTTAGCGTTAACAAGCGCTGCCCTGGCGCCCTGACACCGATGTGTGCGTGGGAGAACCCGACGCACCCGGCCCCCGGCGGCCAGCCATCGCGTCTACATGGACTCTCGTCGATGGCGCTGCGGACGTCAAGATGTGTCCGCCATGTTTCGCGAAAGTTTGGCACCGCCGGTCGCACCCCCGGCGGCGGAAACGGCACGGACTCGGCACCGCGCTCACCGTCGGGGCAGCACCGCACCGCCCCGGTCCCGACAGACGGGGCGGGGCGGGGCGGTGCCGGCGGTCACCCCATCGGCTCCCACAGCGCCGGCGTCCGGGTCGGCTCCCAACCGGGCAGTGCGATGTGGCCCTGGCGACACATGTAGACCACTCCCTCGAACGTCACGTGCGAGCCGGTCTCGTAGGGCGTCTGCGGTTGCCAGGCCGCGACCCCGCCGGCGGCCTCGGTCGGCGCGACCGCGTGCCAGAGGGCCGGCACCAGCGGCGGGTCCCAGCCGGGCTGTGCCGTGTGCGCCTGCACCGCCACGTAGGTCCGCTCCTGGTACGTCACCTGTGCTCCGGCGGGATAGGCGGTGCCGGCCGCCCACCCGGCGACCTCGCCCGACGGAGGAGTTTCCGGGGTGTGCGGCGCCCGTTCCGGCTCGCCCCCGCCGGGCTGTCCGGGTCGCTCGTCGTGCTCGTCGTGCTCGTCGTGCTGCTCGGGGGCGTGCTCGTGCTCGGTGTGCGCGGGCTGCTCCGGGGCGGGCGACTCACGCTCGAGGAAGACACCGCCGGGCGGCTGGACCTCCGGCTGCTGCGGCGGGGCCGGTGCGTCACCGCCGCCGAACGTCACGTCGGAGCAGGCGTAGAACGCCTCCGGGCTGTCCGTGCGCTGGTAGATCGTGTAGATCAGGTGCCGGCCCCGCTTGGCCGGCAGCTTCCCGTCGATCCGGAACACCCCGTCGCGCAACTGCGGACGGTCGGCCCGCAGGAACGGCTCGGACTCCAGGTCGGCCCAGGTCAACGGCTTGTCGGGCTGGTAGCCGTCCCGGGTGACGTAGAACTCGAAGGTGCCCACGTGGGGCGCGGTGCCGTGCCAGAGGAACCGGTGGTCACCGCCGGAGGGCAGGCTGGTCGCCGGCCAGTCCGCCCGGGGCAGGTCCAGGCCCCGGAACGCCTCGTTGCCCGCGCTGCACAGCTTGCCGTCCGGAATGACCTGCCGGTGCCGCCCGGCCACGTCGGACACCAGGACACCGTTCCAGTCGTAGACGGGCTGACTGCCGCCGGCCTCGCGCAGGGCCTGACAGGCCGGCGAGCGCGGCGTCTCCGGCCCCTCCTGGTAACAGAGGTAGATCCGGCTCGCCGGGGACTGCATCGAGCCGTGCGCCGCCGCCGGCTCGTCACCCATGGCGACCACCCCGGCGAGGACGGAGCCACCGGCCAACAGCACCGCGGTGGCGACCGCGACACCCCGGCGGACCAGCGGTCGGGCCGATGCTTCCGACGCGTTGCCGGTCGGGCCGGGCCCCGTCACGCGCCCACCGAGTCTCAGTCTCATCTCACACTCCTCGTTCCGCTCGGGCGGCCGCCGCCGCCACCCGCATGACGGGCCGAAGAGTGGTCCGGTTCACCCGACCGGGTCAGAACTTTGAGCAAAGACTCAGGTCACCGCCCCGACGACCAGGGCTTCAGTCGGGCTGCCCCTCGGGCAGCAGGGCGCCGTCGGCGAGACCGTCGCCGGTGAGGCGGGCCAACTCGGCACCGAGCACGCCGACTTCCGCCAAGGTCGCCTCCCAGGCCACCAACCGCTGGTACGCCTGCCCGTGCCCGCGCTGCTCGTCGAGGGAGAGCCGGCGGATCTGCGCCCGCCGCACGTCGATCCGGGTACCGGAGAGGCTCGCGCTCTGCCGGTCGTTGCCGGAGCTGCGCAGCTGTCCGGCCAGGAACCACGGGTCCAGCGCGCCCGGGTGGGGGCGCAGCAGGTAGAGCTGCCCGCCCAGCAGGGCCCCCGGCGTGCTGACCACCCGGGGGACGATCTGCGGGGCCGCCACCGGCACCACGACGTCCCCGACCAGCAGCTCGACCCGTTCGGACAGGGTGCCGTCGTCGTACCCGGAGGGATCCGTGCCGGCCACGACGTCCCGCCCGGTGAGCACCCGGGCCGGCGTCACGTCACCGTCGCCCGGGCCCGCGCCCCCCGGGCCACCGGGCGCCGCGCCCGGTGCGGCGCGGACCGGGCCGATCAGGTGCAGGGCGCCGGTGCGGACCAGCTCGGCCACCGACAGGGTCTCCGGTGCCGGCGCACCCGACGCGGCGGCTGTTACCTGCGGCATCAGCGCCGAGAGCCGGGCGACGGCGTCGGTCAGTCGCGCCCTGGTGCGGACCAGGTGCTCCGCGGTGGCACCGCGCCCGATGGTGGGCTGTCGGCGCGCGGGGGTCAGATCGACATCCTCGTCGAGCAGCTCGATGACCGGAACGGCGCGGGCGAAGCCGTCCCGGTCGACCTCGGCGTCCCCGGCGGCGAAGGCCCGCCAGACGGCCCGCACCCGTGCGGCGGTCCCGGCCAGGCCGCCACCGGCGGCGGTCCCGACCGAGCCACCGGCGGCGGCGGTCCCGACCGAGCCACCGGCGGCGGCGTCGACCAGGAGCACCCGGGGCGGCGGCGGCGCGTCGGGCGCGGCCCGTCGCAACACCCACAGGTGCAGGGGTACGGCGTGCGGCGCGGCCGCCCCGGCCGGGAGGGCGACGACGGCCCGCAGGTGGCCACGACGCAGCAGCTCACCCCGGATCCGTTTGCCGGCTCGTCGGCTGGCCACCGTGGGCGGCATCAACAGCACGGCGTGTCCGCCGACCCGCAGATGGGCCAGGGTGTGCTGGACCCAGGCCAACTCCGGCTCGGTCCGGGGGGTGGTGCCGACGATCCAGCGTGGATCGTGGCCCAACTCGTCGTCACCCCAGTTGGTGGCCCCGAATGGCGGATGGCAGACGACGGCGTCGACGGCCCGGCCGGCGAAGGCGTCGGCGCGCAGCGAATCCCCGGCGACCACCTCCCCCGGCACGTCCCGCAGGGCCAACCACAGCCCGGCGACCGCGGCCAGGTCCGGATCCAGCTCCTGCCCGTAGGCGTGGGTGCAGCCGGCGCGCACGGCGGCCCGCAGGAGGGCACCGGAGCCGGCGGTCGGGTCGAGCACGACGCCACCCGCCACGTCGGCCAGCCCGACCATCAGGTCCGCCAGGTCGTCCGGGGTGGCGAGGGACCGCCCCGGCCCCGGTGCGCCGAACCGGTGCCAGAGCTGGTCGAAGGCGCCCTGCGGACCCCACTCGTCGGCGAGGGCGTCGAGGTCGGGCAGCAGCGGGGCCAGTTGCGCGTCGACCGGGCCGGTCGGCACACCACGGTGCCGGTCGAGCAGCCGCGCGCCCACGGCGGCGAGGCCGGCCGTCGGGGAGCCGCTGACGGCGGCGAGGTGCCGCCAGAGCCGGTCGGCGGTGGCCAGTTCGGGAAGCTTGCCCTGCACCCGCAACCACTGCTCGACCTCGACCAGGTCGAACTCGGGGCTGGCCACGGTGCCGCCCACCGGAGCGGGGAAATCGGGGTGCCGTTTGCGCCAGTTGCTGACCGCGGCCCGACCGACCCCGGCGAGCCGGGCGATCTCCGCCGCCGTGATGGTCGGGTTCTCCTGCACGCGGCCAGTTTCGCACGCCCGTCAAGGACGGAACGTCTGTTGACGCCGCCCCTGAATAGGTGATCTCACCGTCGATCCGACCCCGGCACCGCAGCAGTCGGATCAACGACGCTGCCCGCACCTGCTCCCCCGACCACGCGGAAGGCTAGGGTCTACCGTGGACGCGAGAGGACGACCATGACAGCCAGCCCACCCGAGCGGGGTGAGATCCGGGTACAGAACGGCGTGGTGCAGACCTACGACGGCCAGCGCTGGGTGCCCTACCGCCGGTTGGTCGAGGCCGACCCCGGCCCGTTGGTGCGCGCCGAGCCCGACGACGGGGCGACACCGGGCCAGGCCGACCCGGACGACGGGGCGGCACCGGACCAACCCGACGACAGCCCGTCGTGAGCGCCGCGACCGGCGACGGCGAGCCCCCGGACGTACCGTCGGGGCCGTCGCCGTTGGACGCGGTGCCGGACATGCGGGCGACCGCGAAGTGGCTGGTCGCCGCCGCGGCCGCGGTCGGCTCGCTCCTGCTCGGCGTCGGGCCGCTGACGGCGGTCGGCCGGGTCGGCACCGCCGGTGACGCCCTGTGGGCCTTCGTCGGGCTGGTCGTCGCGCTGGCCGGGGTCGGCGTCGGCATCTGGTTCGCCGCCGAGGCGCTGACCCCGCCGGTCACCACGCTGGCCACCCTGGACACCCCGGCCCTGGCCGGGCTGCGGGCCCGGATCGGCACCGATCCCGGTGCCTTCTATGGACCATTCGGCGACAGCGTGACCGACCTGCGGGCCGGCGTCACCACCCACGCCGCCGCGGCGGCTCAGCTCGCCATCCTGCTCAGCCAGGAGCGGGATCCGACGACCCGGACGGTGCTCGACCAGGCCCTGCGGGACGCCCAGGCCAACGAACGCCTCGCCCGGCAGTTGCAGCGACGGCTGCTGGAGTTCGTGCACGTCTGGCAGGTCCGGCAGGCGCTGCGGCGGTCCCGGATCGCCACGCTCGCGGCGATGGCCGTGGTCGCCCTGGGCGCGGTGCTCTTCCTGCTCGCCACCGCCGACCGGCCGGTCGCCACCCCGGCGCCGACGCCGAGCCCGTCAAACTCCGCACCGCCGCGCTAGCGCCCCCGCCGCCGGTCGCTCGGGTCGCCGAACGGCCGCGGGCGCCACCGGGGAGAAGGTGACGCCCGCGCTGGTTGCCCGGCTCAGCAGGGCAACCGGTTCGCCACCACCAGTGCGCAGGGATCCAGGTCGACATCGACGTCCGGGGTCGTCGGCGCCTCGGGCATCGGCGCGTCCTGGGCGACCACGTACCCGTGGAAGGTCCAGGCCCTGATCTGGCCGTTCGGGCTTTCCACCAGGTAGTCGGCCCGACGGTCACCGTTGAGGTCGGCGAACCGGACCTGCGAGCCGCTCGCGCCGACCCCGGAGGCGACCAGACCGTCGAACCACCACCCGAAACGGCCGTCCCGGTAGTGGTTGAGCCAGGCCCAGACCCGGCCGGCGGAGTCCACCAGCAGATAGTCGGCGCGGAAGTCACCGTTGAGGTCGGCGAGGTGGATCTCGTCGCGCGCGGTGTGCAGGCCGGGTCCGATCCGCCCGGCGTAGTCCCAGCCGTACCCGGTCGTCCGCCGGTTCAGCCACACCTTGAGCGCACCGTCGCCGTCGAGCACCACGTAGTCGTCCTTGCGGTCGCCGTCGAGATCGGCGAACCGCACCTGTTCCTTCGGTGCTCCGGCCCCCGGGGCGATCACCCCCGCGTAGTCCCAGCCGAAGCCGCTGGACGGGGCGTACTTGTTGATCCAGGCCCTAGTCGCGCCGTTGTCGTCGAGCACGAGGTAGTCGTCCTTGCCGTCGCCGTCGACATCGGCGAAGCGGACCCGCTCCCGGCCCGGAGTCACGCCGGTGGTGATCCGTCCGGCGTAGTCCCAGCCGTAGCCGCCGCCCTGGCTCTGCCGGTTGATCCACGCCGCGACGGTCCCGTCCGACCGGACCGCGATCCAGTCCGCCCTGCCGTCACCGGTCAGGTCGACCATGCCGTTGCTGGTGGAGGTGTCCGGGTTCTGGCCGACGACGCCCTGCCAGTCCCACGCCTGCGGGCGGCCGTACTGGTCGTTGAGCGCGGCGGCGGCCCGACCGGCGGAGTCGACCAGCAGGTAGTCCTCCTTGCCGTCACCGTTGACGTCCGCGAACCGGACCTGGTCCCGGTTCGCCCCCCTCGCCGTCAGGGTACGGCCGTGGTTCTGCCACTCGATCGTCGGTGGCCTGCCGCCGGGCGCCTGCACGACGACCCGGGGAACCGTGTTCAGCCAGACGTTCACGTGCGCCTCGTCGTGCACCACGAGATAGTCGTCGCGGGCGTCGCCGTTGACATCGGCGAACCGGACCCGGTCCCGGGTCGCCCCGACCCCGCTGGCCACCTGACCCATCCACGACCATCCGTACGTGCCGCCACCGTGGTACTCGTTGGCGTAGGCGGTGACCCGGCCCTGGTCGTCGACGACCAGGTAGTCGTCCTTGCCGTCACCGCTCAGGTCCGCGAAGCGGACCTGCTCCCGGGTCGCCCCGACACCGGTGGCGATCACCCCGGCGTACGACCAGCCGAAGTTGCCGGCCGGGGTGTACTCGTTGATCCAGGCCGACACCCGGCCCGTGCCGTCCAGCACGAGGTAGTCGTCCAGGGTGTCACCGTCGACGTCGGCGAACCGCACGTTCTCCGGGACGGCCCCCACGCCGGTCGCGACGACGCCGCGGTAGCGCCAGCCGTACCCGTCACCGAGCGTATGCGCGTTGGTCCACGCCTTGACCTTTGCCTGGTCGTCGAGGACCAGGTAGTCGTCGAGTCCGTCACCGTCGACGTCGGCGAAGTGGACGCGGTCGCGGGTCGCGCCGACCCCCGGGGCGACGAGTCCCTGCCAGCGCCAGCCCGTACCGGAGGCGGTGCTGTCGTCCGAGAGGGAGTCGGGCGCCTTGCCGGTGGTCGGCGTGCACGCCCCGGCGTCACCGGCGACCGGGTCGACGATGATGCCCTCGGTACGGGCCGCCTTGACGGCACCGAGGAACGCGTCGGCCATCTTGCGGTACCCCTCGGCGTTGGGGTGGACCGAGTCGGTCAGGTCGGCCCTGGTCACCGCGCTCATGTCGACGACCCGGACGCGCTCGCCCGCCGCCCGGTGCCGGGCGACGATGCCGGGAATCGCGGCGTTGTACGCCTGCACCTGGTTGTTGGTGCCCTGGTTGTACGCCGGGACCAGCTGCGCCACCAGGACCGTGGTCTCCGGCGCCAACCTGACGATCTTGGAGATCAACGCGTCCAGGCGCGCCGGAGCACCCGCCACGTCGACGTTGTACGACATGTCGTTGGTGCCGATGTGCAGCAGCACCACGTTGGGCCGGTGTCTCGGAATCGCACACTCGACAAGCTGGCCGATCTGATCGATCCGCCAGTACGGGTGGCCCTCGTGGTTCTTGTCCGGCAGCGTTCCGCTGCTCTGCGAGCCGACGAAGTCCAGCACCGCCTCGTCCGCCAGGCCGTTCCAGAGCCGGGCACGGTATCCCGTGCCCTCCGGGTCCTGCACGCCGACGCCGTAGGTGATCGAGTCACCGAGAGGCATCACGCGCAACGCCGACAGGCCACGGGGGGTGGGGGTCGGCGAACCGGTCGGCGAACCGGTCAGCGGAAGCTGCTGGAAGATCGCGTCGTAGAAGACGTGGTACACGGAGCCGAAGTACTTCTTGCAGCCTGGACAGGCGCGGCCGACGCCCTGGGCCATCTGCTGGATGGGGGCCGCGATGACCGCCTGGAAGAACGCCCTGCCGTCGTTCTGGACCACGCCGACGAGTTTGTACTCCCACAGCCAGGCGAGTCCGCCGGCGACGACCGCGGCCAGCAGATCAGCGCCCCAGGCGTGCGGATTCCTCAACTCGCCGTCCCGCAGGTTCTCCGCGCCGCGGGAGACGAAGTTGGCCACCAGCTCGGAGACCCCCGCGCAGCCCGCGACCTGCGGCGGGTCGGCCACGTTGGCACCGCGTTGGGCACGCCAGGCCATGCAGAGCCCCTGCACGATCGGTTTGCCGACACTGCCCATGGTCGAGATCACGAACGCCGTCCATTCCTTCTCGTTCTCCTCCGACGCCGGGCCCGGCACCTCGAAGACGACATCGTCCGCGGCCGGATCGACCCGGATGAGGACCGCCCCCGGCAGGGCGTCGCCCGAGGGCACGTCGTACTTCTTCCGTACCGCGCAGCGGGCCAACTGCTCCGCGGACATGTCGCGGATGTCGCCCACACACACCTCGTCCCGTTTCCGCAGTTCACCCGGGTCGAGCGGCATATCGTCGTCGCGGTCGTAGTAGCGGGCCGGATAGGTCTGGTTGAGGGCGGTCTCGATGTACGACTCCTGCCAGGCCGAGTACCCGACCCCGAAGGTCACACGGGAGTCGTCGGCGGCACGGGCCGCAACGGCCGTGGCGGACAGGGCCAGCACCACGGCGAGAAACGCACTGAGCGCACCACGGACGGGTAAGCGGGGGAACATGGCGCGGATGCTATGGCGCTGCGCGCTGCACCGTCCATTGTGTTCTGAGTCACCGGCACCTGCGTCGCCCGCGCGCCGCTGAGCACCGGACGGGCCGACGCGGCGGCCTGCCACACCACCCGGTACCCGTTGGTCCCGGAGTCGGCGGCGGTCATCCGCAGCGGGGAGGTGAGCCGGTACACCCCGTCGGCGAGCTCGACGACGATGTCACCGGACATCGCGCCGGTGCGGGCGCGGACCGCGGTCTGCGCGCCGGTCAGCGAGCACGGCGCGGCGGCGGTGCAGTCGGTACCGCTGCCCGACGGCGCGGCGTAGAGGGTGGTGGTGGCGGCGAGGGCGGGTGCGGTCGAGGCGGCGACGACGGTCACGGTGGCCACGGCGGTGACCACGACGGTCGCGGCCGCGGCCAGCACCCGCCTGCGGGTGGCCCCGGGGACGGTACGGACACGGCGGGATCTCCTTACTCGGATGGCGGTGCCGGTGGTGGTGGTGCCGATCGGGTGTCAGCGGAGCAGCTGGCGCAGGTAGGTCAGGCTGTCCGTGGCGAGCTGGTCCTGGCTGGCGGCCAGCGGTCGCCAGATCGACGCGGCGGTGGCGATGGTGTCGTTGTCGGCGGTGAACGACTCGACGCAGACCGCGCCCCGGTAGCCGGTGGTGGCCAGGGTGGCGAAGAACCGGGGCCAGTCCAGGTGGTCGGCGCCGACCGCGCCCCGGTCGGTGCCGCTGACCTGGACGTGGGTGAGGTACGGCCCGGCGGCGGCGAGCGCCGCGTACGGGTCGGCCTCCTCGATGTTCAGGTGGTACGTGTCGATCATGATGCCAACGTTCGATGGCAGCCCGTCGATCAGCTCGACGGTCTGCGCGACGGTGTTGACCACGCTTGTCTCGTACCGGTTGAGCGCCTCCACGCCCAGGCCCACGCCCCGCTCGCCGGCGTACTCGGCGACCGGGGCGAGCGCCCGACGGAAGTCGGCGTAGCAGGCCGCGCGCTCGGCCGCCGACATCCGCCAGGTCCGGCCCACCGAGGCGTACACCGGTCCGCCGACACACGGCGCGCCGAGCGCCGCCGCGCTGTCCACGCAACCCCGCAGGTACGCCGCGCTGGCCTCGACCACCGCCGGGGCGGCGGCCACCAGGTCCCGCCCCGGCGGGGTGACCGCGCAGACCCCGGCCGCGACCAGCCCGTGCGCGTCCAGCAGATCCCGGGTACGCCCCGGATCCCAGTCGCCGGGTTGCTCGATCGGCAGCTCGACGGCGTCGAAGCCCATCCCGGCGATGCGGGGCACCAACTCGGCCAGGGCCGCGTCGTCGACCGGTGAGGCCCACACCCAGGGGTTGACGCCGATGGCGTACACCGGCTGCCCTACTTCCAGCGCTGTGGGTAGCCGGGCAGGTCGGTGCAGCCGCACATCGCGTAGTGCAGCGGCGGCATGTCCGCGTCGAGGTAGCTGTCCAGGTTGTCCTGGGTGATCGTCGGCTGGGGCAGCTTCCACGGGCTGGCGACCTGCTGGCCGTCGAGGATCCGCAGCGCGGCGATGATCGGCGTACGCCACTGGTAGGTGGGGTAGGTCGGGGCGATGGCGGTGAGCCCGGCGTCCTTCCAGACCTTGAGGAAGTCGAGCTGGTCCTCGCCGTTGATCGGCGGGACGGGTTTGCCGGCGTCCTGGAAGGCCTCGACGGCGGCGACCGCGACCGCGCCGGCGTCCATCCAGACGCCGTCGATGGTGCCGTGGCGCTGGAGGTAGTCGTCGACGATCTTCTTGGTCTTGGCCGGGTCGCCGTCGGTGAACTCGACCCCGACCACGTCGACCTTGGCCTTGTCGAAGGCCACCTTCGCCGCCGACCAGCGGGTCTCCAGCACGTCGACGCCGGGCAGGATACGCAGGGCGAGCACCTTGCCGCCGGGCTTCATCCGCTGGCTGACGAACTGGGCGCCGACGTGGCCGAAGCCGTAGCCGCCGATCGGGTTGATGAACGTCACCGGGCAGGTGGTGTCCACGCCGCGGTCGAAGACGACGACCGGCAGACCCGCCCGGCAGGCCGCCTCGACGGCCGGGGTCAGCGTGGCGGTGGTGTTCGGCGAGACGATGAGCGCGTCGCAGTCCCTGCCGAGCAGGTCGTTGATGTCGGCGATCTGCTTCTGGTCCTTGCCCTCGGCGTCGACGTGCACGAACTCGCTGATCCGGCTGCCCTGCGCCGCGACCTCGGCCTGCATGGTCTTGAAGCCGACCTGTCGCCACGGGTTGTTCAGCGCGGCGTTGGAGAAGCACAGCTTGTGCGGGCCGGCCTTCTTGAACGTGGCCGTGTCCTTCATCGTCGGGTTGAGCGCCTGCTCCCACGGCTTGTCCGCCGGCCCGGTCGGGGCGGCGTCGAGCAGCGCCAACTCGGCGTCGTAGTCGGCGCGGACGAAGAACTTCGACTGTTCCCCGGTGCCCGGGCCGGCGGCGGCGCTGCCGGACGGGCCGGTCGTCGGCTCGTCGGTGGCGCAGCCGGTCAGGGCCAGCAGGGTGACGGCGGTCAACGCCGCCAGGCCACGTCGCACTATGGTTTCCCCTTATCTCGGAACGGATCGCGTTGCCGAGACCGCCACGGCGAGCAGGATGATCGCGCCCTGGACGGTCGACCTGAGGGCGCCGGGGACGCCGTAGAAGTTCATCAGGGCGAAGAGCAGCTCCAGGGTCAGCGCCCCGAGCATCGCGCCGAGCACCGCGCCGCGACCGCCGCCCAGGGCGACGCCACCGAGCACGACCGCGGTGATCGCGCCGAACTCCAGGCCGGCGCCGGCCTGGAACGACACGCCGCTGTAGCCGCCGAGCAGGATCGCCGCC
This sequence comes from Micromonospora sp. WMMA1923, assembly GCF_049179195.1. NCBI lineage: Bacteria > Bacillati > Actinomycetota > Actinomycetes > Micromonosporales > Micromonosporaceae > Micromonospora > Micromonospora sp. WMMA1923. Next base: position 2,109,810 of record NZ_JBMHLZ010000001.1, on the reverse strand, counting down.
ACGGTCGCCGCGAGGCCGCTGAGCACGAAGGCGATCGTCCGGGTACGCCAGACGCGCACCCCGCTCAGCTCGGCGGTGCGCGGGTTGTCGCCCACGGCGACCAGGGTCCGGCCGAAGTCCGAGCGCATCAGCAGCATCGCCACCGCCGCCACGACCAGCAACACGATCAGGGCGTACGGCACCCGACCGAGCACCGGTACGTCCTCGAACCCGCGCCGGCCGAACTGCCGGAACGGCTCGGACAGCCCGCCCCGGGGCGCGCCGTTTGACCACAGGTACACCGCGCCGACGAGGATCAGGTACATGCCGAGGGTGGTGACGAACGACGGCACCCGCAGGCGGGTGGTGATCAGGCCGTTGACCAGGCCGACCAGCGCGCCCCCGACGAGCAGCACCGCCACCACCGGCCAGGTCCTACCCGGATCGCTGTCGATCAGCCGGGCGGCGACGACCACCTGGGCGGTGACCAGGGAACCCACCGAGAGGTCGAACTCCCCGGAGACGATCACGAAGTACTGGCCGGCGGCGAGCAGGATGATCGGCGCCGACCGGCCGAGGAACGACATCAGCGACGGCGGGGCGAGGAAGTCGGGCTGCCGGACGGCGACCAGGAGCAGCAGCACCGCGAGCATGGCCAGGATGGGCAGCAGGCCACCGGGGCGGGCGCGCAACGGCAGGGGACGGGAGCGCAGGGTCGACATCACGGTCGCCACGCCGCCTTTCGCAGGTTCCGGCGGGCGTAGACGGCGACCGCGGCGATGATGACGACGCCCCGGACCACCTGCTTGAAGAAGGCGTCCACCTCCAGCTGGTTGAAGGTGGCGTCGATGCTGGCCAGCAGCAGCACCCCGGCGACGGTGCCGAGGACACCGCCGCGCCCGCCGGCCAGGGCGGTCCCGCCGATCACCACCGCGGCGATCGACTCCAGGTCGTAGAGGCCCTCGGTGCCCACCCGGGGCGCGCCGGAGCCGAGCCGGCTGGCCAGGTAGATCCCGGCGAGCCCGGCGCAGAGCGAGCAGAGCACGTGGGCGGTGAGCAGGACCCGGGTGGTGCGTACCCCGGAGAGTCGGGCGACCTCGGGGTCCCCGCCGACGGCGACCAGGTGGTGGCCGAAGCGGGTGCGCGCGAGCGCGAACCAGGCCGCGCCGGCCACCGCGACCAGCAGCAGGAAGGACAGTGGCACCGGCCCGATCCGCTGATAGCCCAGCGTCTGCACGAGCGCGGGGGCGGTGCTGCCGGCCGGACCGTCGTAGCCGCTGTCGAGGTAGCCTTTGAGCAGCAGCCCGACGCCGAGGGTGGCGATGAAGGCGTTCACCCGCAGCCGGGTGACGAGCACCCCGTTGAGCAGCCCCACGCCGGCGCAGACGGCCAGGGTCAGACCGACCGCCGGCAGCACCGCGCCGTCGCTGCCGTTCATCGTCTCGGCCGCGACGAGGGTGCTCAGGCTGATCACGTACGCCACCGACAGGTCGAGCGACCCGCCGAGGACGACCAGGGTCTGGCCGACGGCGACCAGGCCCAGCCCGGCGGCGACGTGCAGCAGGCTCACCGTGGTCGCCTGGTTGAACAGCTGACCACCGTTGACCGCGACGACCAGCCAGCCGACGGCGAGGGTGAGGGCCAGGGCCAGGAACACCCCCGGTACCCGCCGGGGCACGGCAGCCAGCGACAGCGCACTCATCGGGCGGTGCCGACGGCCAGGGCGACGACCTCCTCCTCGGCCGCACCGGCGGGCAGCTCACCGGCGACCGCGCCGTCGCGCATGACCACGATCCGGTCACTCATGCCCAGCAGCTCCGGCAGGTCCGAGGAGATCATCAGGACCGCCGCGCCGTCGCGGGCGAGGCGACGGACCAGGTCGTGGATTGTCGACTTGGCGCCCACGTCGATGCCCCGGGTGGGTTCGTCGAAGAGCAGGATCCGTGGGTCGAGGGCGAGCCACCGGGCCAGCACCACCTTCTGCTGGTTGCCGCCGGAGAGGAATCGGATCTCCTGGTCGACACCGGCCGCCCTGACCTGGACGGCGGTGAGCAGCTCCCGCACCCGTACGCCCCGGCGGGCGCGCCCGGTGCCGACCGCCCGGCTGGCCAGCAGGGCGTTGTCCAGCACCGACTGCCGGGCGACGATGCCCTCGCCCTTGCGGTCCTCGGTGACGTAGGCGATGCCGGCGCGCATCGCGGCGCGTGGTGAACGCAGCCGGACCGGGGTGTCGTCCAGGGTCAGCTCGCCGGCGGTGAACGGCTCGACACCGAAGATCGCCCGGGCCACCGCCGAGCGGCCGGAACCCTGCAGGCCGCCGAGGCCGAGCACCTCCCCGGCGCGCAGCTCCAGGTCGACGCCGCGCAGCCGCCGGTTGGTCCCGTGGCGCACGGTGAGCCGGACCGGGCCACGGTCGTCGGGGCGGGCCCGGTCCGGGTAGTAGTGGGACAGCTCCCGGCCGACCATGTGACGGACCAACTCGTCGGCGGTGGTGTCGGCGGTGCGCACGGTGGTCACCCGGCGACCGTCCTTGAGCACCGTGATCCGGTCGGCCAGGTCGAAGACCTCGGCGAGCCGGTGGGAGACGTAGAGCAGGCCGATGCCGCGCTCCTGCAGCCGTCGGACCAGCGCGTAGAGCAGCTCGACCTCGTGGTCGGCCAGCGCCGCGGTCGGCTCGTCCATGATGAGCAGCCGGGCGTCCAGGGCGAGTGCCTTGGCGATCTCGACGACCTGCTGCCGGGCGACGCCGAGCCGGCGCACCGGGACGTCCGCCGGCACCGCCTGCTGCCCGATCGAGTCGAGCAGCTCGCGGGTACGGGCGAGCATCGCCCGCCGGTCGACCAGACCCCGGCGGACCGGCTCGTGTCCCAGGTGGACGTTCTCCGCGACGGTGCGCTCGGGCAGCAGGTTGAACTCCTGGTGGATGATGCCGATGCCGGCGTGCTGCGCATCGCGCGGGCCACGGAAGGAACGTGGCCGGCCGGCGAACTCGACGGTGCCGCCGTCCGGCGCGTGCCCGCCCGAGACGATCTTCATGAGGGTGGACTTGCCGGCACCGTTCTCGCCGACGACGGCGTGCACCTCACCGGGGGTGACGTCGAGGTCGACCGCGTCGAGTACGCGTACCCCGAGGAAGGACTTGCCGACCCCGCGCAGGGCGAGCAACGGCTGCGCATCCGACATCCAGATCCCTTACGTTCAGTAATCATTGACGGGGCTCAACATTTGGGCGCCATGCCCTGCGGACAGCCGCGATGCCCTCGTGCGCAACTTCTTCTTGACATGACCGAAACGTCACACGTATGAAGATAGATGTTCGGGTATGAGTTCGCAATCCTCGGCGGGCCAAGACTTTCCCGTCACCCATCGACCGGCCACGACACCAGCCCGACCGAGATCGACAGATCAAAGGGGAGCAGTCAGGGGAAGAAATGTTAGCAAAAACATTGACAGTCATTGATGTCGATCCCATCCTGACTCTGCGCCACCACGGGCTCCAGCCCGGTCAAGAATGACGCTGCGTGACATATCGCGGCGCTGACTGCCGTCGCGGCGGACGGTACGACGACCGACCGGACACCCGCACCTCACGCGCGCTGCGACCCGGCGCGCCGTGGGGATGCGGGTGGCCCGTGGTCACCACCCCGTTGCTCCGCCCGACCTAGGAGACGGCATGCGTCGCAACACCCTCATCACCGGGGTGATCACGGGCCTGGTGCTCGCGTTCGCCCTGGTCAATCCGGCAACGGCGGCTCCCGCCTTCCGCGCCCTGCTGTTCACCAAGACAGTCGGTTACCGTCACGACTCAATCCCCGCCGGGATCTCGATGTTTCAGCAACAGGCGGCGGCGAACAACTTCGAGCTGGTGCACAGCGAGGACTCCAGCGTCTTCACCCCCGCCAACCTCGCCACCTTCGACGTGCTCATCATGTTCCAGACCTCGGGCATGGTGTGGACCTCGGCGGCCCAACGCCAGGCGGTGGAGGGCTACCTCGCCAGCGGCAAGGGCATCGTCGCGGTACACAACGCCACCGACATGGGCATCGAGGGCGAGTACCCGTGGTGGGACCAGACGGTCAACGCCGGCGCGCACATGACCGAGCACTCCCCCGGTGTGCTGCCCGGCACCGCCATCGTCGCCGACAGGAAACACCCGTCGACGGCCGGCCTGCCGGACCGCTGGAACCGCAGTGAGGAGTGGTACAACTTCGACCGCAATCCCCGGGGCGACGTACACGTCCTGGTCACCGCCGACGAGCGGACGTACAACCCGGGTGCCCGGGCGATGGGGCCCGACCATCCGATCTCCTGGTGCCGCAACGTCTCTGGCGGCCGGGTGTGGAGCACCGGCATGGGACACGCCATCGAGTCCTACAGTGAGACCCACTTCCGCAACCACATCCTGGGCGGGGTCAAGTGGGCCGCCGGCAACGAGCCCGGCGACTGCGGCGGCACGGTCTGGGGCAACTTCGAGAAACGCGCCCTGGACGACAACACCGTCGACCCGATGGCGCTGGCCGTGGCACCGGACGGCCGGGTGCTCTACGTCCAGCGCGGCGGGCAGGTGAAGATCTTCAAACCCGGTACGAACAGCACCGTCACCGCCGGCACGCTCAGCGTCTACACCGGTGGCGAGGACGGACTCACCGGGTTGGCCCTGGACCCCAACTTCGCCACCAACGGCTACGTGTACCTGTACCACTCCCCCGCCGGCAGCGCCACGGACGTCAACCGGGTCTCCCGCTACACCCTCACCGGCGACACCCTGAACACCTCCAGCGGGGTGACCGTCATCGACATCCCGGCCACCCGGGACCGGACCTTCCCCGAGCCCGGACACACCGGCGGTTACATCGAGTTCGGGCCGGACGGCAACCTCTACATCGGCACCGGCGACGACGTGCCGCCGAACCTCGACCCCAACTGGCAGGGCTACGCCCCGCTGGACTGGCGCTCCGGCAAGGCCAACCTGGACGCCGCCCGGACCGCCGGCAACACCAACGACCTGCGCGGCAAGCTGCTGCGGATCCGGCCCCAGGCCAGCGGCGGTTACACCATCCCGGCGGGCAACCTCTACCCGCAGGGCACCGCGCAGACCCGGCCGGAGATCTACGCGATGGGCTTCCGCAACCCGTTCCGCTTCTCCATCGACCCCGCCAACGGCTGGGTCTACCTGGCCGACTACGGGCCGGACCGCAACCCGCCGACGACCAACCGCGGCCCCGAGGGGCTGGTCGAACTCAACGTGATCAAGGCCCCGGGCAACTACGGCTGGCCGTTCTGCCACGGCGACAACCAGCCCTACGCCCCGTACAACCCGGACACCGGCGTGGTCGGGGCGAAGTTCAACTGCTCCGCGCCGGTCAACAACTCGCCGAACAACACCGGCCTGACCAGCCTGCGGCCGGTCGTCGCGCCCAACCTGTGGTACGGCTACGGCACCTCGCCGAACTTCCCGGAACTCGGCTCCGGCGGCTCCGGGCCGATGGGCGGCCCGGTCTACCGGTACGACCCGGCGAACCCGTCGCCTACGAAGTTCCCGCCCTACTACGACGGCGTGCACTTCTTCTACGAGTGGTCCCGCAGCTACCTCAAGGAGGTGCACTTCGACTCGGCCACCGCGGTGACCCGGACCAACTCCTTCCTGCCCAACGGGCGGTTCAACAAGCCGATGGACCTGGAGTTCGGCCGGGACGGCTCGCTCTACCTGCTGGAGTGGGGCACCAACTTCGGTGGCGGCAACAGCGACTCCGGGCTGTACCGCATCGACTACGTCCAGGGCGGCCGGTCACCGGTGGCCAAGGCGACCGGCACTCCGACCAGCGGCAACGCGCCGTTGACCGTGCAGTTCAGCAGCGCCGGCACCGCCGACCCCGACCCCGGAAACACGCTGAGCTACCAGTGGACCTTCGGCGACGGCACCACCTCGACGGCGGCCAATCCGTCGCACGTCTACACCGCCAACGGCAACTACACGGCCCAGCTGAAGGTCACCGACAACACCGGCAAGACCGGTTTCGCCAACGTCACGATCACCGTGGGCAACACCGCGCCGGTGGTCACCATCACCACCCCCGCCAACGGTGGCATGCTCACCTTCGGTGACCGGGTGTCGTACCAGATCAGCGTCACCGATCCGGACGGCGGCACGGTCGACTGCGCCAAGGTGATCCTCAACCCGGCGCTCGGCCATGACGACCACGCGCACGAGACCACCGAGTACCCGGGCTGTTCGGGCACCATCTCCACCGACCTGCTCGGCGGGCACCCCGACGGCGCCAACCTGTTCTACGTGCTCAACGCCCGCTACACCGACAACGGCGGCGCGGGCGGGGCGGCGCCGCTGACCGGGTACGCGCAGGTGATCCTGCAACCCAAGCACAAGCAGGCCGAGTACTACAGCAGCCAGTCCGGCACCCGGGTGATCGACCAGGCCGCGGCGGAGAGCGGCAAACGCGTCGGGGACATCTCCAACAACGACTGGGTGGCGTTCACCCCGATGAGCCTGTCGGGCATCAGCACCGTCAGCTACCGGTTGTCCTCGCCCTCGGGCGGCGGCACGATCGAGTTGCGCGCCGGCTCACCGACCGGCACGCTGCTGGCCACCACCCCGGTGCCCAGCACCGGCGGCTGGAACAACTACCAGTCCACCCCGCCGGTCAACGTCACCGCGCTGGCCGGCACCCACCAGCTGTACCTGGTGTTCAAGGGCAGCGCGAACAACTGGTTCGACCTGGACTCGCACACCTTCGGCGGCTCGGGTGTCGGCACGCCCGGCCCCACCGGCGTGGCCGGCCGGACCTGGACGCTGACCGCCCAGCACAGCGGCAAGGTGATGGACGTCAGCGGGGTCTCCACCGCCGACGGCGCCCAGATCAACCAGTGGGCGGCCACCGGCGGCAACAACCAGAAGTGGCAGGCCGTTGACGCCGGTGGCGGCGCGGTGTACCTCAAGGCGGTGCACAGCGGCAAGTGCGCCGAGGTGACCGGCGGCTCCACCGCCGCCGGCGCCTTCCTCCAGCAGGCCGCCTGCACCAACGGCAACCAGCAGAAGTTCACCGCCACCGCCACCGGGACCTCCGGGGTGTACACGGTGCGCAGCGTGCCGAGCGGGCTCTGCCTGGACGTCAACGGCGGCGCCACCACCGACGGGGCCCGGCTGGTGCAGTGGACCTGCCACGGGGGTACCAACCAGCAGTGGCGGTTCGGCGCGGCCTGACCGCCCACCGCCGGTTAGTGACCGGTGACGGTCCGATCATCCATCACAGACCGAAAGGTAGATCGTATGACGTATCACGTCCATCCTCCGCCGTAGACTGACCCACGGACGCCGGGCCCACGGCGGGCCACCCGGAGGAAGAACATGTCGCCACCGCAGGAGACCGCCCTGCCCGCTCCGACCTGGTCGCGCCGGCCGACCAACCTCGCCAGGGCCGTCACCGCCGAGCTGGTGGAGCGCATCGTCGCGGGGGTGCACCCGTCCGGTACACCGCTGCCGCCGGAGCCGGCGCTCTGCCGGACCTTCTCGGTGAGCCGGACCGTCGTGCGGGAGGCGGTCAAGATCCTCCAGGAGAAGGGCCTGGTCCAGGTCCGCCAGGGTGCGGGCACCATGGTCACCCCGTCGGCGATGTGGGACATGCTCGACGAGCTCGTCCTGGCCGCCACCATCGCCAAGGACGACAGCCTGGCGATCCTCGACGACCTCGTGGTGACCCGGCGACTGCTGGAGTCCGACATGGCCAACGTCGCGGCCCGCCTCGCCGACGCCGAGACCGTCGACCGGCTGGGGACCATGGTGGAGCGGATGGACGAGCTGCTCGACGACCACGTCACCTACCACGAGCACGACCGGGCCTTCCACGACACGGTCATGCAGGCCTCCGGCAACCGCATCGCCCGGGGCGTCGTCCGGGCGCTGGAGAGCCAGGTCGTCAACACCGTCCGCTACATGGGCCGGACCGAACCCGCGCTCTGCGCGGCGTCCAACCGTGGGCACCGGCTCATCTACGAGCGGATCGCCGCGCACGACCCGGAGGGTGCCGCGCAGGCGATGTTCACCCACATCACCGAGGCCTGGCTGGTCCGTCGGGGCGGCTCCGCGGACCCGGTGCGGCTGCGCCGCTGACTAGCGGCCCAGACATCACACGTCAAACGACTGATGTCGATTTTTCAACGCTCGGTCACCCCCCACCGCCGCACCGGGCGGCCGCGACGCACTAGCATTGCCGCGGTCCGCGACGGCTGCTGAAACGAGGCGAGATGCGGTGGCTCCGGCAGTTACTGGGTGGCAGGCAGGTCCAGCTGGATCCGGTACGACAGCAGGAACTGCTCCGCGAGGTCCGGGGCCGCTACGGCGACCATGCGCGGGTCCGGTTCGCCGACCAGGTAGGCGCGGTCGCCCAGCTGCTCGGTGACGACGACGGCCTGGTGGTGGCGGCGCGGATCGTCGGTGACGCCGCCGACGAGGCCCACGCGGACCTGCAGGCCCAGGCCCACGAGGTGCACCGGCGCACCGGGCGCCGACTGCTGGTGCACCGCCGTAACTACCGGCCGCTGTGGAAGGAGGCCGGCCACGCGCTGCGCTGGCCGCTGTTCGCCCTGCCGTCCGGCCTCCACCCGTACGCGCAGGTGACCGCCGCCGTCGCGGTCGTCGGTGCGAACGCCGACCGGCTGGACCGGGTCACCGACCCGGTCCCGGTGGTGACCCGGGTGTTCGAGGTGCTCGACCTCACCACCGCCGGCTGGGAGTACGGCCGGGTGCGGTTGGACACCGATGCCGCCACCCTGGCCGACTCGCTCATCTCGACCGCCGCCCAGGTGCTCGCCACGATGGACGATCCACCCCGGCTGCCCCCGGCGGTCCGGGAACTGATGCGCCGCAACAACACCCTGGACGTGCTGGATCCGGCCGTCGCCCGGGTGGTCGGCCGGTTCAACCCGGGCGCGCGGATGCGGGAGATCCTGCTGGCCTGAGCCCCGGCGGGGTCAGCCGGCGCGGGCGACGCAGATCCGGGCGTCCAGGCGGGGGCCGGCCTCGTAGAGCATGTACGACACGCCGCCGTCGGTGCCGAAGCTGGGCGCGGCGACCCGGCCGTTGTCCGAGGCAACCGGGGCGTGGAAGACCCCGAGGTGCACCTCCCGGTCGAAGTTGTTGCCGACCTCGGTGATCCGGATCCGCCCGTCGTTGCCGTGGTACGCCACGTACGTGGTGCCGTTGCGGGTCAGCAGGTGCGGGCCGGAGATGTCGGTCAGCCCGTCGCCGGCCGGCGAGACCAGCGGATTGGGGGCGAACTGCCACTGGTCCCACCCGTTCGGCGACCAGCCCCAGAAGATCTTGCGGGTGCCGGGGCCGACGGTGTGCGCGCCCATGAAGAGCATGACGTACGTGTTGTTCCGCCCGGCCACCCGGTGCGCGAAGACCCGGGCGTACGAGGTCTCGGTGGTGTTCGGCACCAGGCGGGTGCTCAGGATCGGCGTCTCGTCGGTGAAGGTGATGCCGTCGCGGGAGCGGGCCACCCGGGTGGTGGTGTTCTCGCCGTGGAAGTAGAGGAAGAACTCCCGGCTGGAGTCGTTCCACACCACGTGCGGCGAGGAGACGTGGCTGACCGTGGTGGTGGGCAGCCGCCGGTCCACGATCGGGTTGCCCGGGTGCTCGGTGTAGGGGCCCTCCAGCCGGTCGGCGTAGGCCAGGCAGATGCCGCCGGGGGCGTCGTGCGGGGCGTAGTAGAGGTAGTACCGCCCCCGGGCGCCGGAGATCTTGTCGTAGACCCCACGCACGCACGGAAAGATCGTCTCGCCGGTCGGGTCGTAGGCCAGCGGTCGGGCGAACGCGTCGCGGACGTACCGGTAGCTGGGGAAACCGGCCGGTCCGCCGAGGGCGGAACCGGCGGCGAGGGTGCCACCGAGCGCGGTGCCGGCGGCCGTCGCGGTGCCGAGCAGGGCCGCGCCGCGCAGCAGGCCGCGGCGGCTCACCGCGGCCGGACCGGGTGACGCGGACGGGCTGCGCAGGGGTTCGTTCTCCATCGGATCTCCCCACCGTCAGTGACCGTGTGTGAGATCCCGCTCGACGAGGGAGCGGGCCTCGTGGTCGATGAGTCTGCGGCGGTCTGCGGGCCAGCGTCAAGGCGCTAATACGGATTATCACGCGCTTACGGCCGAGAAGTTTTCGGTCGCCGGGGGTTGACGGCGGCGGGGACCGGGTCGCAGGATTTCACACCAACGTCGCTAATGCGTATTAGCACTGAAACGATTGGACACCGAGCGTGACCGGATCGCGTAGGCGGGTGACCCAGCAGGACATCGCCCGGATGACCGGCGTCAGCCAGGCCACCGTCTCCCTGGTGCTCAACGGCCGCGACGACGGCAGCGTCCGGATCGCCCCGGACACCCGCGACCGGGTGCTGACCGCCATCCGCACCACCGGGTACGTCGCCGACCCGGTGGCCCGCCGGCTCGCCGCCCGGCACAACCGGATCCTCGGCGTGTTCACCTACGAGCCGGTCTTCCCGGCCGGCACCGGCGACTTCTACCACCCGTTCCTGGTCGGCATCGAGGAGTCCGCCGAACGGCTCGGCTGCGACCTGCTGCTGCTCACCAGCGCCCCGGTCACCGACGGCCGACGCCGCATCTTCCACCACGACAACCGGCTCCGGCTGGCCGACGGCTGCATACTGCTCGGCCGCTCCCTCGACCCCGAGGAGCTGGCCCGGCTGGTCGCCGAGGGACACCCCTTCGTGTCGGTGGGCCGGCGCGACGACGCCGGCGGACCGGTGCCCTACGTCGGTGCCGACTACCGCGCCGCCACCGCCGCCGTGGTCCGTCGGGCCCTCGACGCCGGCCACCGCGAGCTGGCGTACCTGGGTCAGGGCGCCACCGGCCCGGAGTCCCCCGCCGACCGGTTCGCCGGCTACCGCGAGGCCCTGGCCGCCGCCGGGCTACCGGCCCGGCACCTGTCGACCGACCGCGACCCGGCCGACCTGCTCGACCCGCTGCTGGCCGACGGGGTCACCGCCGTGGTGGTCGAGGAGTACGCCGACGGCGTCGCCCTCGCCGCCGTCGCCCACGACCGGGGCCTGGCCGTCCCCACCGACCTGTCCATCCTGACCCTGGGCGACCCGACCCGGCCGACCAGCAGCGACCGGGAGTTCACCGGCTTCCGGATCCCCCGCCGCGAGATGGGCTGGCAGGCCGTCGAGGTGCTCACCGGGCTACTCGCCGCGCTGCCCGACACGGTGACCCAACGGCTGCTGCCCTGCCAACCGGTCGACGGCACCACCCTGGCCCCACCCCGCCCCTGACCACACCCCTGCGGCCGCCACCTTCACGCGGGCGGCCACCCCCACCCCCCGGAAAGGACGGACCGTGCCCGAGATGCAGGCCGAGGTACTGATCGTCGGCGGTGGACTCGGCGGCGTCGCCGCCGCGCTGGCCGCGCTGCGCGCCGGCCGCACCGTACTGCTGACCGAGGAGTACGCCTGGCTCGGCGGACAGCTCACCAGCCAGGCGGTGCCCCCGGACGAACACTCCTGGGTGGAACACTTCGGCGTCACCGCCAGCTACCGGGCGCTGCGCGAGGGCATCCGGGAGCACTACCGCAACTGGTACCCGCTCACCGACCGGGCCCGGCGCAGCACCGCGCTGAACCCGGGCGCCGGACACGTCAGCCGGCTCTGCCACGAACCCCGGGTCGCGGTGGCGGTGCTGGAGAACATGCTGGCCCCGTACCGCGGGTCCGGGCGGTTGCGGGTGCTGCAGCCGTACCGGCCGGTGGCCGCCGACACCGACGGCGACCGGGTCACCGGGGTCACCGTGCAGCACCGGGACACCGGCGAACGGCTGCACCTGAACGCGCCGTACGTGCTGGACGCCACCGAGACCGGCGAGTTGCTGCCGCTGACCGGCACCGAGTACGTCACCGGCTTCGAGTCCCGGGCCGACACCGGCGAGCCGAGCGCGCCCGAGCAGGCCCAGCCGACCAACATGCAGGCCGTGTCGGTCTGCTTCGCGGTCGACCACGTCGACGGCGACCACACCATCGACAAACCCGCGGCGTACGACTTCTGGCGGGACTACCAACCGCCGTACTGGGGCGACCGGATGCTGTCGTTCCGCTCCCCCAACCCGCGCACGCTGGAGATCTCCGAGCGCAGCTTCACCCCGAACCCCGACGACGACCCCTGGCTGGTCCAGGCCGACCAGCGGGTCAACCCCGGCGACGGCAACCTGTGGACGTTCCGGCGCATCGCCGCCCGGCGCAACTTCCTGCCCGGGGCGTACGACAGCGACATCTGCCTGGTCAACTGGCCGATGATCGACTACTTCGAGCAGCCGCTGATCGACGTGGCCGACCCCGACGCGGTCATCGCGGCGGCCCGGGAGCTGTCCCTGTCGGTGCTGTACTGGCTGCAGACCGAGGCCCCCCGCACCGACGGCGGCACCGGCTTCCCGAGCCTGCGGCTGCGCGGCGACGTCACCGGCAACGGCACCGCCGCCACCGGTGGCGACCTCACCCACAGCGGCCTGTCCCAGGCCCCCTACGTGCGCGAGTCCCGGCGCATCCGCGCCGAGTACACAGTGGTCGAGCAGGACCTCTCCCTGGCGGTCCGGGGCGACAAGGGCGCGGTCAGCTACGCCGACTCGGTGGGCGTCGGCATGTACCGCATCGACCTGCACCCCTCCACCGGCGGCGACAACTACGTAGACGTGGCCTCCTGCCCGTTCGAGATCCCGCTCGGCGCGCTGATCCCCCGGCGGGTGGAGAACCTGCTGCCCGCCGGCAAGAACATCGGCACCACCCACATCACCAACGGCTCGTACCGCCTGCACCCGGTGGAGTGGAACATCGGCGAGGTCGCCGGCCTGCTCGCCGACTTCTGCCTGGCCCGGCGGGTCACCCCCCGTGCGGTGCGCTACACCCCCGGCCTGCTGGCCGACTTCCAGCACCGCCTCGCCGACGCGGGTGTCGAGCTGCGCTGGCCCGACATCACCGGCTACTGAGGAAGGACACACCCAGATGAGGATCCGGTTGACGGCCGTCGTCGCGCTCAGCGCGCTGCTCGGCCTGACCGCCTGTGGCGGCGACTCCGCCGAGTCCGACGGCCCGGTCACCCTGCGGATGACCACCTGGTCGGCGAACGAGGCCCACCTGAAACTGTTCAACGAGATCGCCGCCGAGTACACCGCGGCCAACCCGAACGTCGCCGGGATCACCTTCGACCCGCTGCCGTTCGAGACCTACACCACCACGCTGACCACCCAGATCGCCGGCGGCAACCCACCCGACCTGGCCTGGGTGCTGGAGAACTCGGCCCCCGACTTCGTCAACTCCGGCGCGCTGGTCCCGCTGGACGACACCCTCAAGGCCACCGACGGGTACGCCTTCGACGAGCTGACCCCGGCCGCGACGAAGCTGTGGCAGACCGACGGCAAGCTGTACGCGTACCCCTTCTCCACCTCGCCGTTCGGGGTCTTCGTCAACACCGACCTGCTGACCACCGCCGGGGCGAAGAAGCCGGCGGAGCTGATCGCCGGCGGCCAGTGGACCTGGCCGAACGCGCTGTCCGCCGCCTCGACGGTGCAGGCGAAGACCGGCAAGGCCGGCCTGGTGGTCCGCGACTTCGACTACAAGAACTGGGACTTCCTCTCCACCGTGTGGACCGGCTGGGGCGCCCAGGCGTGGAGCGAGGACGGCAAGACCTGCGGCTTCGACTCCCCGGAGATGGTCGAGGCGATGACCGCCCTGCACCGGGGCATCTTCGTCGACAAGGCACTGCCCGGACCGGGCACCACCGCCGACTTCTTCGCCGGTGAGGCCGCCATGACCATCACCCAGATCTCCCGGGCCTCCCTGCTGGCCGACCAGAAGTTCGACTGGGACCTGGTGCCGCTGCCGGCCGGCCCGAAGGGCGAGTACGCGGTCATCGGCCAGGGCGGCATGGGCGTGCTCAAGCAGGGCCGCAACGCCGAGGCCGCCGCCGACTTCCTGGCGTACCTGACCAACCCCACCAACTCGGCGAAGCTGGCCCAGTTCTTCCCGCCGCCGCGCACCTCGCTGCTGACCGCCGAGACGCTCGCCAAGACCAACCCGCTGCTGAGCCCGAAGCAGCTGCAGGACGTGGTGCTCGACGGGATCGCCGAGGGCGTGGTGAAGCCCAGCCACACCGGCCAGGCCGAGCTGAGCCAGGCGGTACGGGCCGCGCTGGACCCGCTGTGGCGTCCCGACGCCGACGTGCGGGGCGTACTCCAGGGCACCTGCGCGGCGATCAACCCGCTGCTGGCGAAGTAGGCGAACCCGGATGTCGGTCCTGACCAGGGACACCCCGCGGCGGGCCGGAGACCGGCCCGCCGCGGCGCCCCGGCGCGGCTGGTGGACCAACCGCCGCCGCGACCACCTCGCCGGCCTGCTCTTCGTCGCCCCCCAGCTGGTCGGCACGGTGCTGTTCGTGCTGGTCCCCCTCGGCCTGGTGTTCTGGTACAGCCTGCACGAGTGGAACGTGCTCGCCGGCACCTTCGAGTTCGTCGGCCCGGACAACTACCGGAGCCTGGCCGAGGACGCGAACCTGCCGTCGGTGCTGCGGGCCACCGGGCTGTTCTCGGTCGGCCTGGTGGCGCTCAACCTCAGCCTGGCCCTGCTCCTGGCGGTGCTGCTCAACCAGCGGCTACGCGGCACCGTGGTGTTCCGGACGCTGTTCTTCTCCCCGGTGGTGGTCTCGCTGGTGGCCTGGACGATCGTCTGGGGTTTCCTGCTGCAGGACAACGGCGGGGTCAACGGGGCGCTCGGCGCGGTCGGCGTGGACGGCCCGAACTGGCTGCGCGGCGACACCACCGCCCTGCTGTCGGTGGTCGTGGTGCAGGTGGTGAAGAACGTCGGTCTGAACATGGTGCTGTTCCTGGCCGCCCTGCAGGGCGTGCCGGCGGAGCTGTACGAGGCCGCCCGGGTCGAGGGCGCCGGCGCCTGGACCCGGTTCCGGCGGATCACCGTGCCGCTGATCAGCCCGACCATCCTGCTCACCTCGATCATCACCGTGGTCGGCTCGTTGCAGGTGTTCGCCCAGATCGCCGTGCTCACCCAGGGCGGGCCCGGCACCTCGACCACGGTGCTCGTCTACTACCTCTACCAGCAGGCGTTCCAGTTCCACCAGTTCGGCTACGGCGCGACCCTGTCGGTGCTGCTCTTCCTGATCGTGCTGGTGCTCACCGTCGTGCAGTGGCGGATGCGCAGAAGGTGGGTCCACCATGAACAGTAGGCTCCCCGCCCGGGTCAGGGTCGCGCTCTACGGCGCACTCTGCCTGCTGGCCGTCCCGTTCGTCTTCCCCACCTGGTGGATGGTCACCTCGTCGGTCAAGCCGGTCAGCGACATCTTCGCCTTCCCACCGTCGCTCTTCCCCACCGACGCCAGCCTCGCGGCGTACCGGCGGGTCTTCGAGCTGCAACCCTTCGCGCAGCAGTACTTCAACAGCGCCTACATCGCGGCCGTGGTCACCATCGGCACCCTGGCCGTCTCCTCACTCGCCGGGTACGCCTTCGCCCGGATCCGCTTCCGGGGCCAGCACGTGCTCTTCGTGGTGGTGCTGGTCGGGCTGCTCATCCCGAGCGAGGTGACCATCGTGCCGCTGTTCCGGATGTTCAACTCGTGGGGCCTGGTGGACACCCACTGGCCGCTGATCCTGGTGCCGATCTTCGGCGCGCCGAGCGTGCTGGCCACCTTCATCATGCGGCAGTTCTTCATCACCCTGCCCGGCGAGCTGGAGGAAGCCGCCCGGGTCGACGGGCTGGGCCGGCTCGGCACCTTCTGGCGCATCGCGTTGCCGCTGGCCCGGCCGGCCCTCGGCGCGGTGGCGATCTTCACCTTCCTGCACAGCTGGAACCTGTTCCTGGAGCCGATCGTCTTCCTCTCCTCACCGGAGAAGTTCACCCTCCCCCAGGCGCTCACCCAGTTCGTCGACATCTACGGCGGACCGATGTGGGACGTGCAGCTCTCGGCCGCCTCGATGACCGCCGTGCCGGTCCTGGTCATCTTCGTGCTCGCCCAGCGGCAGTTCGTCGAGGGGCTGGCCCACACCGGCCTGAAGGGCTGACCGCACCCTCCCGGTGATTGCGGCGGGGCGGAACAGCTTGCCTGCTCGTGACCTTGACACGCGCGTGCGGGGACCTGGGCCTGACCGACAGGCCCTCACCCGCTTCCTACGCTTCCACCAACACCAAACACGCCTCAAAACCCCTGGCCAACGACCCGGCACGTGACTATGCAATAGCCTGACGGTGGCGGTGCCGGAGAACACGCAGGCCGCTACTCCAGCTCGATCCGAACCCCAAAAGAGCCTTCCTCGAACCAGCCGCAGTAGTCGTCGAAATCCAAGTGCGATCCAGCCGGTGCGCTGGGCTGCGCGAGGGTGAGCAGGTGACGGGCGAGCGAAGTAAGCCCGGCCGCGTTACCCGAGATAAGGATCGTCTTCGCCGTCGTATCGAGCACACCACCATCACACTCCTTCCCGTATAGCAGAAACTCCTCCCATTCGAAGTCGACAGTATCGCCACGAACATCCACCACTAGAGCTTTGGAATTCTCCGGATCAGCGTCAAAAAGGTTCCGCACTGCGCTAACCACGACGTCACACTCAGCACTTTCGAGACCATCAGTATGATAGGTCTGGACTTCCTGGTTGCGCGGATAGAAAACATGACTGCACGTAACATCGATATCTGCAGAAAGCCACCATTCCACGGAAATTTCACGACCCACTCGTTGGCCGATCAACTCGGCAACGCGCTCCGGAGCGACATCAACGCCATTGCCGTCGATATCGAGTAGAACTGCGACGCCCTTCGCGGGATGAACCAGATTAACTCCCCACCCCTTCAGCAGGGTGACCTGACGTTGAAAAGAATCGCCAGTAGAGGCATTTCTTACCCACTTGACGAAGCCGTCGGCCATCAGTCACTTCTCGACATATTTAAACTATTCACGTCATCTTCTTCAAACACACTTTCCGCCTGGTCAATCGCAGACTACTGCGCCCCTCCTCACCCTGACCTCAAGGCCATCCGATCTACTCCTTTCAGTATGACCCGGTTAGAGGCGCCAGACTTAGTCCGACGCTTCCAACTTGGCCACAGCACCGCCGCCGCAGCCCTGTGGAGAACACAAGATGGCCACCAAGCCGCTGCGCCTACCCCTCACTTTGCCCTACGGACCGGACATAGTCCGCGAATTGGAGCCACTTTGCCGATTCATAGAAACGTCCATACCGTATCCCGAGGCCGACTATGTGCCACCAAGACGGCGCCGGCCCACCGGGCAGATATCCCCGTCGGGCCGGCGCACCAATAACCACAACCACGCACATCGCCGATGAAGTTCACCGGGAAGCGCAGCCAACAATCTTCACCCTGGCAAACTCAGTACGGTATTTTCCGGGCAAGAAAGTTGACACTTGAGAAACTAATTCTTGGACACCGTAGAAATTCCGCTCAATGCGAGTGCGAACACATTTACTAGAACCTCCCTCACGTCTGGATCCCTATCTATACGCGTCAACGAATCGAATCTCGCTGGAGAAATGTCGATAGTTGCAACTCCACCCCGACCACCCCCACTCGTCACAGAAAAAAGGACAGCGCACCGGTAGGCACGGATCGGGCCACCTCTCGTCTCCCTCATTAAAGGTGACACCAGAACACTGTCCTCTTTTACCTGAGCACGAAGAGCATCGAGTGACGTCCACCTGCTGGCGAAGCCGCTACTCTCCGCGTCCCGCTGGACTTCCAGTAATGACTCAAAGCTGATGTGGCATATACGAAAGTCTGGATCTTGTTGTCTCACCATGGACATCAGACTTGCGAATCCTCTCGTTAACAAACTTCAACGATACGCCGGAAAACGGTTCCGCAGAAGAGCGTGATCGGTGATCCCCCCGTCCAACGCCCACTCCAGGACCGCTTGGTCAACTGCTGCAGCAGCCCACCACCGGTCAGCGGCATGAGGGTCCGGTCGGGGCGCGGCTGGTCGGGTGTCAGTCGTCGGTGAGAGCAAGACCCACGGCCTCATCGATGCCGTAATCAAGTACCAGGCCGACCGCGGCAACTTCGCCCAGCAGTCTGAACACCTGCGGCGTCTCAGCAGCAACGAGCGTGCCACGCCGCCCGGCAAGCGCTCCCGCACCAGCTGCCAGCGCACGCCGAAGCAGTAAGCCAGCCGGACCAAGGCCCTCGACCAAGATCCGACTGGGTCACAACTGCTCTACAGGATCAAGAGATGCGGTCCGACAGAAGCCGGGCCGCGCGCACGCGCTCAAGGCCTACGGCCGGCACGCACGCCCATCAATACCGGACCGACCCACCGCCACGGCGACGACCCGGGGTCAAAATGAACCCGTTCACCGACCCCCGGGCGTCAAGGACCCCGACGATTGACGCCGCGGCGCTACGCGGCACGGCATCCAGACGCCTGGACCCGGGAATCGACGCATGCCGATACGCGTCCCGGACTGACGGCGACCGTGACGACAGCCCGGAAAGACCACCGCACCCTCGGGCAACCCCCGACTACGAAACGTAGCCGTGACGGCAAGGGCAGGCGACGACCGTCAGGGCGCCGCCTGACCCGCTTGACCGTGCAACGACGCAACCGCTCAGTGCCCCCGAAATATCCGAGCGATCTCCGCCTTCTGGTCGGCAATTGATACGACCTCTGAACAGTCCGCCGGCGCAAAAACGTCAACCAGGTCCTCGTCAGACACCGGTCGTCCAACTGGAAGCAGGTACGCCAACCGACCATTGCTCATCTGACGCGTCATCCCGGATGGACTTACATTCCTCCTAGCCCCTTGGCAACACAGGAGCAGACTTTGCGATTCAAGATCCGCGCGGACTGAGATAAGACACTCAAACAGGTCAACACCCGAATATTTCCGAGGCTCCCCATGGCCCCAACGAGCTTGAAGGGCCGCTGGATCCTCGGATAGCAAGGTGAGCTCCACCTGGGCGTTCCCACCGTCGGATCCAGTGGCCAACAATTTGTAAAACATCGCTGCCACGTTACCTCCCATCGCCATAATTAGGATTCACGACCCGCGCACCGTCAGGCAAGCGACAGGAGACGATACATTCCGGTGCAATGCTTCTAGGAACTGCTACTTCACGCTCATGCGAGAAGGGATTTCCTGGAAATTCCTTGTTGACATCCACACCATCCGCGCGCACTTCATAGACGTTGCCACCCCTGTTTATCGCCACGCGCTCGCTTGTCGTTGTGGAAACATAACCAGAATCTCGCGACCACCCAGAGGCATGTTCCAGAACATCCATGTTATCCCCACGAGATTCGAAGCCATTGGCGAATATTTCGCTCGGATCCCGAGTGTCGCTCCGGTAAAGCGTCTGACTACCGCAGTTGTGCACCAGCACGGGAGTGTTGCCGGCGAGAACATAGTACGTGTGGATGTTGTCGATGGTGAGGTCGTACATTACCCGCTGGCCGAGGTGGGACCTGACCTGCGACACGGTCACCGGCGCCCCGTCGGCCGAGAGCATCCGCTCACCGGCACGCAGCCCACCCGCCCCGACCCAGGCCGACCGGTCCCGGCTCCAGAACGGATGATCCACCGTCGTCTCGACCAGCACCGGCCCGGCAACCGTCGACAAGGTCAGATCAGCAAGCTCCACATCCAGGTTGACATGGGTGGCCACCACCTCCCGGACACCGGCCGCACCCGTCTCGGGATCCTCGGCGACGACCCGGTCTCCCGTGCGCACCGCCTCGATCGGACGCACCGAGCCATCCGCCAGCAGCACCAGCGTGCCCGGAGCAAAACTGTGCTTGGCACACTTGAGATAACTCTTCACCCCGCCGATCAGGTCACCGAGCAGACCCTTCACCCTGCTCGTCAGGTTCGCGAACTTCTTCCACTTCCACGGCGCACCGTATCTGGCCGCCAACTTGCCCAACGCCCCACCGATCGCGGCACCCGCCACGTTCGCCGCCGTCGCCAGGCAACCACCCATGTCACCCTTGAGGAAACAGTCCAGGGCGTCGGTGATGCCCAACTCGTCCATCAGGATCTTCGCCAACGCCTTCGCGGCGTTCAGCATCTTCGCCTTCGCCGCGGCGATCCGCCGCTGCCGCTCCTTCTCCGCCGCCGCCCGCGCCGCAACCGCCCGCTCCTGCGCCGACGCCCGCGGATTGTTGTGCACATTGATCTTCGGCTCGTCCGGATCGTACGCACCCGAACACCCACCACAACCGTCGTTGTGCCCCTTGACCTTGTGGTAGTTGCCGTACATGTCCTCGTAGTCCGCACCCGGGCCACACGCGTCGTCCGAACACGCCCGCAGCCCGTCCGGATCCGAGTACGACACCGGGTTGTTGTTCGCGTACGCGTACCCGTTCATCTGTTGCGGATCGTTGACGTCGATGATCGGATCCACCGACACGAAACGACCCGCGACCGTGTCGTACTCCCGCGCCCCGATGTTCACCAGACCGGTTGTCGCATCGATGTTGCCGTTGACGAAACCCTTCTCCGTCGGCCACTGGCCCGGAGCCGGTGGGGTGCCGCGGCTCTCGCCGTACGGCGTCGTCCGCCGGTGGGTGACCGCACCGGCGGAGTCCACGGTCGCCTGACCGGTGCCGTGGTGGTCGCTGGCGACGTAGCGAACCCCGTCGACCTTGCGGACCAGGGTGCCGCCACCGGGCAGCGAGTAGTAGCGGGTGGCGTCGGTGACCCGGGACTGGTGGTTGAGCCGGATCTCCACACCGGGCAGGTAGAGGGTGGTCGCGGTCGGCTCCTTGCGCAGCATCCGGGAGCCGTCGACGTCGTACAGGAAGCTGGTCCTCTTGCCGGCGGCGTCGGTGACCGAGGCCAGGTTGCCCTCGGCGTCCCAGACCAGGGTCTGGTCCTCGCCGACCTTCGTCCGCTTCGTGGTGTTGCCGGCCGCATCGTAGGCGTACGGGTCACAAACGGTCAGGCACCCTCCCCGCCGCAGCTCAGCGTGCAGCCGCCCGGGGGTGTCCACCGCGCTGCGGGGAGACGGTTCGCAGATCACCCCGAAACGACCCGTACGGCTCGCCGTGCCGGGGGCGGCAGGGAGCAGTGACGGGTGGCGTCGGGCCCTCGACAGCGCCACCTGCACGCCACCGACCTGCGATGTTGCGCCGGTCACAGCGACCAGCCCTATGCCAGGCAGTATCCGGTCAGTACTATCCCCATATTCCCTATCGAGATAGTAGGGAGTTCGCTGGTTGGCAACAACCAGTGACCCTGAGTCACGCTGCCTCGACGAAAGGGCATCATGAGTGTCACCGCCGCCCGCTCGGGTCCACCATGGTTGCGGCTGGGGTTGCGACTCGCGCCCTGGTCGAGCGTGCTGGTGATCATCGTGCTCTGGGTCGTCAGCACGGCCACCGGTTCGGTCTCGGCACAGTTCCTGCCCTCGCCGGCTGCGGTCGTCGACTCGGCGGCGGAGCTGGCCCGGGCAGGGCAGCTGTGGTCCTCGGTCTCGGTGACCGTCACCCGGGGACTACTCGGAGCCGGTGTCGGTATAGCGGCCGGGATCCTGTTGGGCGTGCTCGCCGGGTTCACCCGCTGGGCGGAGTTCGTGCTCGACAAGCCGATCCAGATCGTCCGGGCAGTGCCGTTCACCGCCATGCTTCCGCTGCTCATCCTCTGGATCGGCATCGGCGAGGAGACGAAGGTGCTCCTCGTGGTCCTGGCCACCGCCATCCCGGTCTACTTCAACACCTTCGGCGGCATCCGGAACGTGGACCGGAAGCTGGTCGAGGCGGGCAAGGTCTACGGCCTCAACGCGTACCAGCTCGCCACCCGGGTGCTCCTGCGGGGAGCGTTGCCGTCGGTGTTCATCGGCATCCGCTACGCGCTCGGCATCACCTGGGCGGTGCTGGTGCTTGCCGAGAGCCTCAACGCCGTCTCCGGCATCGGCTTCCTGTTGACCAACGCACGCCAGTACGGCCAGGGCGACGTCGTCATCCTCTGCGTCGTGCTCTATGCGGGGCTGGGGCTCGTCACCGACGCGCTCGTCGCCCTGCTGGAGCGCAGGGTCTTCCGCTGGCGACAAGCCCACCGTGGGGTGTAGGCCCGCCCCTGCCCGACGGGTCGAATCCGCACTTCGAACAGCAAAGGAAACACATCATGAAGACACTGCTATCGGCCCGCCGTCGAGGGCTCGGCGGCCTCCTGCTCGTGGCGACACTCGTCGTGACCGCCTGCGGCAGTGATCCCGCCGCTCCCGCGGCCACCTCCGCACCGACGGCGCAGGGCGACTCGGCCGTGGCCCGGGTCGGGTACTTCGGTGGCACCAGCCTGTGGACCCTCGCCGAAGACAGCAACACCGTCTCCGACGCGCTCAAGGAGGTCGGCGGCTCCGTGCAGTGGAACGGACCGCTGGCACCGGTGGAGGCCTCCGAGGCGGCCAAGGCCGGACGGATCGACTTCACCTCGAACTCGGTGGCGACCTTCTTCAACGAGGCCGACACCGCCTCGGCTCTGGTCGCCTTCGCCCTGGTCCGCAACAGCGGTGACAACCAGGGCATCGTCGTACGCGACAAGGCCGGCATCACCAGCGTCGCCGGTCTCGCCGGCAAACGCGTGGCGGTGAGCACCCCCGGTTCGACAGGTGAGTACGTGCTGTTGGCCGCGCTGGAGTCGGCCGGCCTGACCGCCGGCGACGTCACCGTCGTCCACATCGCCAACCCGGCCGACGGCGTCTCGGCACTGGCCAGCGGCGACGTCGACGCGCTCGCCACCTGGGACAACTTCTTCGCCTCCGCACAGTTGATCGAGGGGACCTCGGTGTTGACCACCAACGCGCAGACCGGCGCGCGCAACTGGAGCCTCTTCGTGGTCACCCGGAGCTTCCTGGACGCGCACCCCGCCTCGGTCCGGGCCGTCTTCGAGGGACTCGCCAGACAGTCCGAGGAGATCCGGACCAACCGCGACGTGGAGAAGAAGGCCCGACTGGCCGACGGGCAACCACCCAAGCTCGTCGACATCGTGGTCGGCTTCGACCCGGGCGAGGTGGTACCGGTCAACGACGAGGTCCTGGCACAGATCAAGGAGGTCGGCGAGCAGACCGTACGCTTCGGTTTCCGGTCCAGCGTCCCGGACCTCACCAGGAACTACGTCGACGTGTCGAGCCTTGGCAGCTGACATGCTCGAACTGGCACGCGGAGTCTCCCGGCACTTCGGTGGGCAACGCGTACTCCACAACCTGGACCTGACCGTCGAGCAGGGCGAGGTCGTCGCCCTGCTCGGCCGGTCCGGTTCCGGCAAGTCCACACTCCTGCGGCTCTTCGCCGGCCTGGACGCCCCAGACGCCGGTCACGTCGCGGCCCCGGACGGATGCGCGGTCGTCTTCCAGGAGGCGCGGCTCTTCCCCTGGCTGCGGGTACTCGACAACGTGACGGTCGGGCTGCCGGGCTCGTCGGCCGCGGCGGGACTCGACGCCCTCGCCGAGGTCGGGTTGGCGGACAAGAGCAACGCGTGGCCGTTGACCCTCTCCGGTGGAGAGGCACAGCGGGTCTCGCTGGCCCGGGCCCTCGTCCGCCGCCCCCGGCTGATGCTCTTCGACGAGCCGTTCGGTGCGCTCGACGCGCTCACCCGCATCTCGATGCACCAACTCGTGGTCGGCATCTGGGAGCGGCACGCGACCACAGTGGTGCTGGTGACGCACGACGTCGACGAGGCGGTGCAGCTGGCAGACCGGGTGCTCGTCCTGCGGGAGGGGCGCATCGCGCACGCGGTCGAGGTCCGACGGGACCCCGACGGCTCGGTGCCCGGCACGGAGTTGCTCGTCCGTCGGGCCGAACTGCTGTCCTACCTGGGAGTCGAGCAGCTGGGCGCGTTGCGGAGAAGGTCCCGTCCGGAGGGGACCGGGGACTGAGCCGTTTCCACGCACCACCACCAGCGGAAGCCGCCCGTGAGCGCCCGCCGACCCACCACCACCCCGCACCTGAAAGGTTCTCTGGAATGACACGTCAGCACGTGAAACTTGGCCTGGTCTACAGCGGGATCGGGCGCCACTCCAGCGCCTGGCGGCTGCCGGAGGCGGTGGCCGACGGGTACACCGATCCGAGGGTGGTCGCGGAGGACGTCCGGATCGCCGAGCGGGGCAAGTTGGACTTCTACTTCGTCGGCAACTCCCTGACCAGCTCGGCCCACCGGGGCAACTTCGCCTACACCGGGAAGAACGTCCAGGCCTCACATGACCACCTCTTCGCCATCGAGGGCTTCACCCTGATGGCTTACGCCGCCGCCCTCAGCGAGAAGGTCGGCCTGGTCGTGACCTTCAACACGACCTACAACGACCCCTTCCACACCGCGCGCATCACCGCGACCCTCGACCACCTCTCGAACGGCCGGCTCGGCCTCAACATCGTCACCGGTTCGGACCTCTCCGCCGCCTTCAACTTCGGCCGGGAGCGTCACCTGGACAACGAGGACCGCTACGACCGGGTCGAGGAGTTCACCGAGGTGCTCTGGGACCTCTGGGACAGCTGGGAGGACGGCTGGCTCGTCGCGGACAAGGAAACGGGGATCTACCACGACGTGAGCAAGGCCCGACCGATCAACCACACGGGTAAGCACTTCTCGGTCCGTGGCCCGCTGAACTTCCCCCGCCCGCCGCAGGGACACATTCCCTTCATGCACCCCGGCTACTCGGAGCGCTCGCTGGAGTACGCCGCCAAGTACGCCGAGATGCGGTTCATCCAGTGGCGGCACGCCGACTGGAACAGGGCGTACTACGCCGACGTCAAGTCCCGGGTGGTCCGGCACGGCCGCCCGGCCGAGGACCATCTGCTCATCGCGGGGATCACCCCGTACGTCGCGGAGAACGCGCGTGCCGCGCACGCCAAGTTCCGTGAGGTACAGGATCTGAACACGAACGTCTTCATCCCGCAGGTGCTCTCCGACCAGTTCGGCATCGACCTGTCCGGCCACACCGGCACCGACCGGGTCCTGGCGGCGATCGACCGCTCGCTCACCCCGGAGAAGGCCTGGATCATCGACAACGCGATCGCGAGCTTCGACGACGAGGACATCACCCTGGAGGACCTGACCCACTACCTCGGCAACAACCCGATGTCGCAGCCCGCGATCGTGGGTGACGCCGCGGACCTCGCCGACTTCATCGAGTCCAACTTCCGGGAGCAGGCGTTCGACGGCCTGGCGATCTGCCAGCCCTACTGGCCCGGACCGGCGGCGTCCTTCGTCGACCTGGTGGTGCCGGAGCTGCAGCGACGAGGCGTCTTCCGCAGCGAGTACACGACCTCGACGCTGCGCGAGCACCTCGGGCTCCCGAGCGCGCCGAACCGGTTGGCCGAGCGTACGGCGGCCACCGAGACCGGCGGTGCGGCATGAGCACCACTGCCACCGAGCGCCAGCCGGCCGTGTTGACGCTGCGGACGACCCCGGTGGTGGGACGGTTCGTGGCCGACGGCGGGGAGGTGACCTTCACCATCGACAACGGCAAGCTGTTGGACGTCGTCGAACACGCGGGCACGGCGCACTACTTCCTGGCTGGCCTGGCGGGGTGTGCGCTGAACCTGATCGCGGCTCGCTCGGTGGAGTGGGAGTTGCCGTACCCGCACCTGGAGCTGTCCGCGTCGTACCTGGTCGACGCGGACGACAGCACCCGGTTCGAGTGGATCGACCTGAGCTTCAGGTTCTCCGGCACCGCCGAGGAACTGAGCCGACGCTACGTCGACGACTTCACCGCACGGTGCCCCATCTACAACACGCTCGTCCGGGGTGGCGCACCCATCGCCGTCCGCCTCGACGCGGTCGGCTGATTCCGGCAGGACCGGTCGACGCGACGGTAGCCGCCCCATCCATCAGGAGGATTGTCTTGACTGCCCCCGCCGAGCCGATCGAGCCGGTAGGTCCGGAGACGTTCCGCTCGCTTCTTCGCCAGCAGGCCGCATCCGTCGCGGTGGTCACCGCCGCAGGTGCCCCGCCGGTGGGATTCACCGCCACCTCGTTCACCTCGGTGTCGCTCCAACCGCCGCTGGTGTCGTTCTGTCTGGCCCGCTCATCCTCGAGCTGGCCGGCCGTGGCCGGCGCGGCGCACGTGGCGGTGCACCTGCTCGGTGAGGATCAGCGGGACATCGCCCGAACCTTCGCCACCAGTGGGATCGACCGGTTCACCGCATCCCCCGGTTGGCGGAACGGCCCGTACGGAGTGCCATTGCTACCCGGTCCGATCGCCTGGCTGCTCTGCCGGGTGACGCAGCGGGTGCCCGCCGGGGACCACGTGATCGTGCTGGCCGAACCCCTGACCGGTCAGCAGACCGGGGGCGCGCCGTTGCTCTACCACCGTGGGCGCTACACCGGACTACGGCCGCCTACGCAGCCGACGGAGGGCGGTACGGGCGCGGTTGGACTACCCTCGCCGCCGTGACCACAGCGGAGTTGCACGCACCCATCGTCGCCGTCACCGTCTATCCGGACCGGGCCCGGATCACCCGCCGGGGCAGCGCCCGGCTGGCCGCCGGCGAACACCGGTTACGCCTGGCACCACTGCCGCTGGGGCTGCACCGCGACTCGATCCGGGTCGGCGGCCGGGGCGCGGCCACGGTGCTGGGCGTGGACGTGACCACCTGGCGGCAGGCCCGCAGCGCCGACGACCAGGTGAGTGGGTGGGAGCAACGGCACCGGGAGCTGGCCGAGGAGTTGGCCGAGATCGACGACGCCGACGAGATCGAGCAGCAGCGCGGCGAGTTCCTCGGCCGGCTGGCCGAGCGGGCCGGTGGCACGTACGCCCGGGCGTTGGCCGGCGGCGACGCGAGCCCGGCCGACGTGGCCGCCTTCACCGACTCGGTGGCCGGTCAGCTCGCCGAGTCCCGTGCCCGGCTACGCGCGCTGGCCCGGCGGCGCACCGAGCTGACCGAGGAACAGGCAGTGCTCCAGCGGCACCTGGACGCGGCGCACGGCAAGCGGGAGCCCGACCGGCTGGCCGCCGAGGTGACCGTCTCGGCCTCAGCCGACGACACCGAGCTGGACCTGGAGGTCAGCTACCTGGTGGACGGGGCCCGTTGGCAGCCCTCCTACGACCTGCGGCTGGTCGAGGAGACCATGACCGTTACCTGGTTCGGGCTGGTCAGCCAGGACACCGGGGAGGACTGGCCGGAGTGCGAGCTGGCGCTGTCGACCGCCCGGCCGGCGGCGGCGACCGCCGTACCCGAGTTGTCGCCCTGGTATCTGGACCGGTTCCGGCCCGCCCCGCCGCCGCCCGCGCCGACGGCCTCGTTCGGCTCGCCGCCACCGCCGGGCGGGGGCCCGGCGCTCACCGGGGTCGCGGCGCGGGCCGGTCGGCCCCGGCCGAAGGTGCGGGAGCAGGTCGCCGAGGTGGAGCAGGGCATCAGCGCCGCCACCTACCGGCCGGCCCGTCCGGTGGCGGTGCCGGCCGACGGCAGCGCGCACCGGGCCACCATCGCCGTCCTGGAGCTGCCGACGCGCACCGACTACGTGACCGTGCCACTTCGCGCCACCGAGGCGCACCTGCGGGCCACCGTCGGCAACACCTCCGCGCACACGTTCCCGCCCGGCCCGGCGGCGGTGTTCCACGGCGCCGACTTCGTCGCGACCACCCGGCTGCCCGTCTGGGCCCCCGGCGAGGAGACCGAGTTGGCGCTGGGGGTGGACGACCGGGTGCGGGTGGAGCGGAAGCTGCACCGGCGGACCGAGACCCGGGCCACCCTCGGCTCGACCCGCCGG
The DNA here is from genome assembly GCF_049179195.1 of Micromonospora sp. WMMA1923. Classification (NCBI taxonomy): domain Bacteria; kingdom Bacillati; phylum Actinomycetota; class Actinomycetes; order Micromonosporales; family Micromonosporaceae; genus Micromonospora; species Micromonospora sp. WMMA1923. The sequence continues at coordinate 2,082,102 of NZ_JBMHLZ010000001.1, read as the reverse complement.
CGGGACGTCGAGTACCAGATCACCGTGGCCAACCACACGCCCCGGCCGGCCACCGTCGAGGTACGCGACCAGCTGCCGGTCTCCCGCGACGAGGCGGTCGTCGTCCGGGACACCACGCTGGTGCCGCCGCCGGCCGAGCGCAGCGAACTGGGTGAGGTGGTCTGGCGGCTACGGTTGGGCCCGGGCGAGAGCGGCGAGATCGGCCTGGGGTTCCGGGTGGAGATCCCCAAGGGGGTCGAGCTGACCGGCTGGCGGGAATAGGCCGGCTATCCCCCGGCAGCTGCCAGCTGGGCCGAGGCGATGGCGGCGACCACCCGGTCGTCGTCGTGGGCCAACTCCCGCAGGAGGCCGTCGGCAACCCCGGGGGGCAGCTCCACGAGGGCCTGGGTCAACCGGATCCGCACCGCCGGCTGCCCCGGGTGGGCGGCGAACTCGTCGGCCAGGGCACCGACGATCCGCTCCGCGTTGCCGGGTGCGGCGGCCAGCGACCCGAGCACCTCGGCCGCCTCGACGTCGTTGGCGCCCTCGACCACCATGGCGACGAGGGTGGGCACGGCCCCGGCCCCGCCCCGGGTGCCCACGGTCAGGGCGGCGGGCCGACGGACCGTCGGGTCCGGGTCGTCGAGGGCCTCGGTGAGCAGGGCGGTCGACGCGTCGCCGGGTAGCTCGGCGACCGCCCGTACCGCCCGCCGCCGGACCTCGACGTGCCTGGAGCGGATCCCGGCGGCGAGCGGGGCCACCCCGGCGTCACCCGCCCGGGCCAGCGCCCACCGCAGCGCCCCGGCGACGTGCGGGTCGGCCTCGGCCAGGACGGCTGCGGCCAGCAGTTCGGCGGGGACCGGCACCTCATCGGCCGGGACCAGCACGCTCTGCTGCCGGCGCGCGGCGCTGGGCGAGTCGAGACCCCGCATCAGCTCGACGACACGCAGCACGTCCGACCAGTCCGACGGGGTCGAGGCGTCGATGGTCCGCAGCCGGTCGAGCAGTTCCCGGTCCCGCGCCAGCCGTTGTTCGGTCCAGCGGATCAGGTCACCGACCACGGCGGCCGGGGTGTGGGCGGGGTCCTCCAGCGCCCGGCCGATCTGGCGCAGCGACAGCCCCAGCGACCGCAGGCTCTCCACGTGGAAGATCCGGCGGATGTCGAGCGCCGAGTACTCCCGGTAGCCGCCGGTGGTGCGGCCGGTCGGGCGGACCAGCCCGAGCGAGTCGTAGTGCCGCAGCATCCGGATGCTCACCCCCGACCGGCGGGCCACCTCACCGATCAGCACACCGGTTCCCCGACGCCGTCGGGGCCGAGTAACGGTTCCCCGACGCCGTCGGGGCCGAGCAACGGTTCCCCGACGCCGTCGGGGCCGAGCAACGGTTCCCCGACGCCGTCGGGGCCGAGCAACGGTTCCCCGACGCCGTCGGGGCCGAGCAACGGTTCCCCGACGCCGTCGGGGCCGAGCGCGACGATCCGCTTCGCCTCCTGGACCGCGGCGTCGAAGTCGGCCTCCGGGTCGCGTAGCAGCAGCTCGGTGGCGCGGGCGTGCGCGCGTACCGCCGGGTCGGTGCTGGCCGCCGCGGTCCGCAGGGCCGGTTCGGCCACGTCGTCGAGGGCGGCCAGGGCCCGGCTGAGGCTGCGTCGTATCTCCCGGTCGCCGCGACCGAGCTGGGCGGCCAGTGCCGCGGCCAGCGGCTCCCGCTGGTCGTCGGGCACCAAAACGGCGGCGGCCCGCCAGGCGGTGCGGGCCACCTCGTCGTCCGCGTCGTGCAGCGACCGGACGACCGCCGGGTACGCCCCGCGGTCGCCGATCTTGGACAGGGTGTGCAGCGCCTGACTGCGGGCCTGGGCCGCCTCGGCGGCGAGTTCGGCGACGAGCCTGGGCACCGTCGTCTCCGGCGGCAACCGGGTCAGCGCCCAGGTGAGCATCTCGCGGACGAACAGCTCCGGCTCGACCGCGCACCGTCGCACGAGTGCTTCCAGCATCGCGGGGTCGGGCTGCGTGCCGGCGGCCAGGGCGGCCCTGAGCCGGATCGAGGACTGCCCGGCGCCCAGGGCTGCGACCAGTCGGCTCTCCGGCGGGTTCGAACGGGTCGGGTTGATGGCGACCACCTCCAGGCACCAGTGGAAACCCTGTCACAGTGTCAGGGTCAAGCGAAGCCGGCTACCGGGATCAACCACTTGTTACCCTTGGGTAGGTTCAGTGCCGCACACCAGCGTCCCGCGAGGTAGCCATGACCGATCACGCGCCCGGCCCCGTCGACCCCACCGTCCTGCGCCAGGTGCTCGACGGACCGTGGGCCGAGGTCCGCGACGCGCACCGGGCACACCTCGACGAACGCTTCCTACCGGTGTACGGCGAGAGCGGCGACCAGGCGCGGGAGCGGATCACCCGGCTGCTCACCGAACTGCCCACCGAGGTGGGCATCGCCTCGGCCTTCCCCACCGGTCACGGCGGCCGGTCCGACGTCGGCGCCTCGATCGTGGCCAGCGAGATGCTGGCCCAGGTGGACCTGTCGCTGATGGTCAAGGCGGGCGTGCAGTGGGGCCTGTTCGGCGGGGCGGTCGTGGCCCTGGGCACCCGGCGGCACCACGAGGCGTACCTGCGTGACATCGCCTCGGTGAAGCTCCTCGGCTGCTTCGCGATGACCGAGACCGGCCACGGCTCCGACGTCCAGCAACTGCGCACCACCTGCACCTACGATCCGCAGACGCAGACCTTCGACCTGCACACCCCGCACGAGGCGGCCCGCAAGGACTACATCGGCAACGCCGCCCGGGACGGCCGGATGGCGGTGGTCTTCGCCCAGTTGATCACGGGCGGGCAGCGGCACGGCGTACACGCGTGGTTGGTGCCGATCCGCGACGAGCGGGGCAACCCGATGCCCGGGGTGACCATCGGCGACGCCGGGCCCAAGGCCGGCCTGGCCGGGGTGGACAACGGCCGGATCACCTTCGACCACGTGAGCGTGCCGCGCGACATGCTGCTGGACCGCTACGGCCAGGTCGCGGCGGACGGCACGTACACCAGCCCGATCGACAACGACTCCCGGCGCTTCTTCACCATGCTCGGCACCCTGGTCCGGGGCCGGGTCAGCGTGGGCGGTGCGGCGTCGGCGGCCACCAGGTCGGCGCTGACCATCGCGGTGCGCTACGGCGACCTGCGCCGCCAGTTCGGTACCCCCGGCGCCGAGCGGGAGGTGCTGCTCAACGACTACCTCGCCCACCAGCGCAAGCTGCTGCCCGCGCTGGCCACCACGTACGCGTTGCACTTCGCGCACACCGAGCTGGTCACCGCCCTCGACCAGGCGCACCGCGACGACAGCCCGCTCGACGAGCACCGGCAGCGGGAGCTGGAGTCCCGGGCCGCCGGGCTGAAGGCCGCCCAGACCTGGCACGCCACCCGCACCATCCAGACCTGCCGGGAGGCCTGCGGCGGCGCGGGCTACCTGGCCGAGAACCGGCTACCCGGGCTCAAGGCCGACATCGACGTCTTCACCACGTTCGAGGGCGACAACACGGTGCTGCTGCAGATGGTGGCCAAGGGACTGCTGACCGGCTACCGGGACGCCTTCGGCTCGCTGGACGGCTGGGGCCGGGCCTCCTTCGTCGCCGAGCAGGTCCGGGAGATGATGATCGAGCGGACCGCCGCGCGGTCACTCATCCAGCGGCTGATCAGCGCCGTGCCCGGCCAGGACGACGAGGTCGCCGTCACCGACCGGGGCTGGCAGCTCAAGGTCTTCGAGGACCGCGAGAAGCACCTGCTCGACGGCGCGATCCGGCGGCTGCGCAACGGCGCGGCGACAAAGAAGGACCGCCCCTTCGACATCTTCAACGACGTCCAGGACCACGTCCTGACCCTGGCCGCCGCGCACGTCGACCGGATCACCCTGGAGGCGTTCGTCGCCGGCGTCGAGGCCACCACGGACCCGGCGGCGCGGGCCCTGCTCTCCCGGGTCTGCGACCTCTACGCGCTCAGCGTCATCGAGACCCACAAGGGGTGGTTCCTGGAGCACGGGCGGCTCACCCCGGCCCGGTCCAAGGCCGTCACGGCGGTGGTCAACGGTCTGCTCAAGGAGCTGCGCCCGCAGATGGGCACGCTGGTGGACGCCTTCGGCATCCCACCGGCGTGGCTGCACAGCGCCATCCTGCGCGAGGAGGCCGACCGGCAGGAGACCATGGCGGCCCACGACGCCGCCGGCGATCCGCAGGTGGTCCCGGCCTAGCCACCCCGGCCGGATCACACCACCGGCTTGTTGCCATACTTTTGCAGAAGCATCAGTGCTGCAGAAGGGGGAACGGTGGTGGGTACCGCCCTGATGAGCGGCCGGACGGAACTGCTCGGCGTCGCGGCGCAGCGTCGCCGGACCGCGCTCTGGCTGCTCGCGCTGACCGCCGCCCTGACCGTGACCGGGGTGGTCGCGGTCGGCACCGGGGCGATCGGGATCGCGCCGCTGACCGTGGCGCGCATCATCGGGCACCAGCTCGTCGGCTGGCCCGGCGAGGTGACCTGGACCCTGCCGGAGCAGGCCATCGTCTGGCAGGTCCGGCTGCCCCGGGTGCTGCTCGGGATGCTGGTCGGCGCGGGGCTTGCGGTGTGCGGGGTGGCCCTGCAGGCGATGGTGCGCAACGTGCTGGCCGACCCCTATCTGCTGGGCATCAACTCCGGGGCCTCCAGCGGTGCCGCGGCGGCGATCCTGTTCGGCGCCGGCGCCGGTTTCGGCCAGTACGCCCTCTCCACCAGCGCTTTCCTCGGCGCGCTCGCCGCGTCGCTGCTGGTCTTCCTGATCGCCCGCAGCGGCGGCCGGGTGACCTCGATCCGGTTGCTGCTCGCCGGGGTCGCCGTCGGCTACGCGCTGTACGCCACCACCAGCTTCCTGATCTTCGCCTCCGGCTCGGCCGAGGGCTCCCGGTCGGTGATGTTCTGGCTGCTCGGCTCCCTCGGACTGGCCCGGTGGAACGCGCTGCTGCTGGTGGCCGCGATCGTGGTGGGCGTCACCATGGCCTATCTCACCGTGCTGGGCCGCCGACTCGACGTCCTGGCCATCGGCGACGAGACCGCCCAGACCCTGGGCGTGTCACCGGACCGGTTCCGGATGCGGCTGCTGGTGCTGGTCTCACTCAGCGTCGGGGTGCTGGTCTCCGCCGCCGGCAGCATCGGCTTCGTCGGACTCGTCGTGCCCCACCTGGCCCGCCGCGTCGTCGGGGCACCGCACGTCCGGGTGGTGCCGGTGGCCGCCCTGCTCGGGGCCATCCTGCTGGTCTGGGCCGACGTCCTGGCCCGGGTCCTGCTGGCCCCGCAGGAGATCCCGATCGGCATCATCACCAGCCTGCTCGGGGCCCCCTTCCTGGTGGTCCTGATCCGTCGACTACACGCCACCGGCGCCTGAGCGCCCCGACGAGTCCAGGAGAAGACTTGACGACGTACCGCCTCGCCGGCACCGCTGCCGCGTCCGTCTGCGTACTGCTGCTCGCCGCGTGCGGGTCCGACGGTGGCGGAGCGACCACGGCCGCCGGGCCCGGCTACCCGCTCACCGTGACCAACTGCGGCGCGCAGGTGACCTTCGACGACGCGCCGCAACGTGTCGTGCTGCTCAAGAGTTCCGCCGTTCCGTACCTGCACGCGCTCGGGGTGATGGACCGGGTCACCGCCCGCGCCGGGCAGTACCCGAAGGAGTACTACGACGCGGCCACCCAGGCCGAGCTGGACCGGATCCCGCTGCTGACCGACAAGACCGACACCAGCGGCCACCTGCAGATCTCCAAGGAGGTGGTGATCAGTCAACAGCCGGACCTGGTGCTCGGTGAGGTCGACAACCTGTCCCGCGACACCCTCTCCGCGGTGGACATCCCGCTGTTGGAGGAGCCTGCCATGTGCCCCGACAGCACCGGTGCGCCGACCTTCGACGACATCTACGAGCAGATGCGGGCCTACGGCCGGGTGTTCGACCGGGACACCGAGGCCGCCACGGCGGTCACCGCGCTGCGCGAGCGGATGACCAGGATCCAGACCCAGGCTTCGGCGCCGGCTGACGGGCGTACGGCGGCGGTGCTGTATCCGACCGTCGGTGGTGGCACCACCTACGCCTACGGCACCGCCAGCATGGCCCACCCCCAGTTGGAGGCCGCCGGGTTCCGCAACGTCTTCGCCGACGTCCGGGAACGGGTCTTCGAGGTCACCGTGGAGGAACTGCTCGGCCGCGACCCCGACGTGCTGATCCTGCTCCACGGCGACGGTGATCCCCGGGCGGTCGAGCAGGGACTCACCGGACTGCCCGGCGCCGAGAAGCTCAAGGCCGTCCGGGCGGGCAACGTGATGACCCAGCTGTTCAACTTCACCGAGCCACCCACCCCGCTGTCGATCGACGGCCTCGAACGCATCATGCGGCGCTTCCCGGCGGCCCCGTGATCTCCGCGACCGGCGTCTCCTGGCACTACGGCACCAACCCGGTGATCGACGCGGTGACCGTGACCGCCCGGCCGGGTCGGGTCCTCGGCCTGATCGGCCCGAACGGCAGCGGCAAGACCACCCTGCTGCGGTTGCTCTACGGGGCGCTGCACAGCCGTACCGGCCAGGTCCGGGTGGACGACGACGAGTTGTCCACCCTGACACCACGGGAGGCCGCGCGCCGGCTGGCCGTGGTGGTGCAGGAGACCGGCGGCGAGACGGCGTTGACCGTGGCGGAGCTGGTGCTGCTGGGCCGGGGTCCGCACCTGTCGACGTTCCAGCGCACCGGCCGGGTCGACCACGAGATCGCCGCCCGCGCTCTGGCCCGGGTCGGCGGCTCACACCTGGCCGCCCGGGCCTTCACCCAACTCTCCGGCGGTGAGCGCCAGCGGGTGCTGATCGCCCGGGCGCTCGCCCAGCAGGCGACCCACCTGCTGCTCGACGAGCCCACCAACCATCTGGACATCCGCTACCAGCACGAGATCCTGCACCTGGTACGCCACCTGGGCACCTGCTCGGTGGTCGTGCTGCACGACCTCAACCTCGCCGCCCGGTACTGCGACGACCTGGTGCTGCTCGGCTCCGGCGGGGTGGTCGCCGCCGGCACCACCGACGAGGTGCTCGACCCGGTGCTCCTCGAACCCGTCTACGGCATCGGCATCCGCCGGCTGGACCTCGACGGCGCCATCCACCTGTTGTTCCAACCGGTCGACCAGACCACCGAGGAGAGGATCGCCGCATGACGGCCCAGCACCGCATCGACGCCTACTGGAACGGCCGCGCGCCCAGCTACGACGAGTACGTGCAACGCCCCGACCGCTTCGCCGACGACCAGCGGGCCTGGTCGGAGATCTGGTCCCGGGCCCTGCCCGACCCGCCGCTGGACGTCCTCGACGTCGGCACCGGCACCGGACAGGCCGCGATGGTGCTGGCCGGACTCGGGCACCGGGTCACCGGCATCGACCTCGCCGAGGGCATGCTGGAGCGGGCCCGCCGGCACGCCGCGGCGATGGCCGACGGTCCGGTGATCAGGCACGGTGACGCCGTCCACCCCGACTTTCCCGCCGCCAGCTTCGACGCGGTGACCAGCCGGTACCTGATGTGGACGCTGCGCGAGCCGGAGGTCGCCGTGGCGAACTGGATCCGGTTGCTGCGGCCGGGCGGCACCGTCGCGGTCGTCGACAGCACCTGGTTCCCCGACGGACTGCCCGAGACCCCGGGCGGCCTCGCCGACCACTACGACGACCAGGTCCGGGCGATGCTGCCGCTGGCCGCCGCACAGTCCATCGACCAGACCGTCGCCGTACTGGAGAAGGCGGGACTCGACGACGTCACGGTCACCCCGCTGACCTCGGTGTACGAGCTGGACCGCCGGTTCGGGGTGGCCCCCGACCACGAACACCAGCTCCAGTTCCTGGTCACCGGCCGGGCCTGAGCCGCCGCCCGGTCCAGCCCGACCGGGGTGAAACCCGCTCTCGTTCCGGCGCGGCAGCGGGCACGCGGCGCTGCGCTGCGGCGACGAGGAGGCGGCCGCGCTACTGCCCGCCTGCGGCACCGACACGGTACGGGCGCTGCTGCCGGACCTGGAACACGCGCTGCACCCGGAACGGCTGGTCCGGTGGCACGCCGGGCCGTTGCTGGAGCGGGTCGGCGAGCGGCTGGCCGCGGCCCCGCCGGAGCGGCGGGCCCGGATCTGGACCGAGACCGCCGGGGCGGTGCTGCGGTGCGACCCGGGACCCGCCTGGTCGACGAGGACGCGTACGACGACAGGCCCGGTGGACCCGCTGCGGACCGCCCGGCCCGGCGCCGTATCGACCTCCTGGCCCGGGGTGCGGCCGTCCGCTCCGGTGGCCGGCCGGCCGGTGCCGACCGGAACGCCCTGGTCGAGGCGGCGCGGTGGCTGGCCGACCGACCCACCTTCACCGGTACGGCCACCGAACTACTGGTCGCCCTCGGCCGGCTGGACAATCTGGACGAGATCGCCGACACGGTCACCTGTCGACCCGGCCTCGCCGTCGGTGTCGCCGACCTGGTCGACGCCCGCCGGCAGGCCCTGCGCGACCGGCTCGATCCGACGGTGCTCATCGCGACGGTCGGGCGGTCGGCCGGACGTGGTGACCTGGCCGGTGGACTGCTGGCGGTGGCGTTGGTCCGGCACGGGGCCGGATTCGGGTGGCCCGGCCCGTGGCGGGACCTGCTGCTCGACCTGCGTCGGCATCCGGACCTCGACGTGCGTGAACAGGCGTTCGGCATCGACATGAGCTGACCGGCGCGCCCCGGGTAGGTCCACGGTGGACCTCGACCGGCGCCGGATAAACTTGATCACGGATCGGCATGCGTACTGGCGTTGGTCGGGTGGGAAATGAGAACGTATGCCGGCAACAATCTGACATGTCCGGGTGAGCGCGTGCGCCGGAAGTAGCAGGAGACCACTATGCCCGAAACCGGCAACGACCAGTCACGCCTGCGGATCGGCGGCTGGATTCGCCGGTCAGGTCCGCCCGGCCGGGGCATCACCGACCGGTGGTCCGACCGGCCGGACACCGGACCGCAGTGGTACGAGCCCGCCGGTCTACTCCGGCACCGCGCCGCGGCACCGCCGCCGCCTCCGGTCACCCTGCCCCCGACCGCCTGGCCGAGCGGGGTGTCTCCGGCCGGTGCCGACCTCGCCGGCAGGCAGAGCGCCGTCGTCGTCCGACGGACCGGACCCGACACGCCGGCAGGCGTCCCGTCGCGCAGCGGCCTGACCGATCGGGCCCGCCCGCGCCGCGCCCTGCTGATGGGCGGCGTCGCCCTGGTCGCCCTCACCGGTGTCGTGGCGGTGACGGCGCTGTACGCCGGCACCAGCCAGGAACCGGTCCGCGGTGAGTTCGTCGCCGGGGTGCCGAGCGGTGCGGACTTTCCCGCCAACGGCGGCGCGCCGTACACAGTGGAGGGTCTCGGCTCGGGCACCCCCGAACGCAGCGCCACGCCGTCCGGCCCGGCCGACGGCCCCACCGTGCAGCCGGGGCTCAACCCGCGTGCCGCCGGCACCGACCACGACGCGTCCACCCCGGCTACCGCCGGTAGCACCCCGGCCAGCGCCGGCAGCACCCCGGCGAAGCCCGCCACCAGCTCCACCGCGCCGGCTCCGGCCGCGCCGACCTCCCCGGCCGGACCCACGTTGACCCCGGGTGCCCGGATCGGCCTGGAACTGGCCGGCCGGCCCGGCCACCGGGTCCGGCACGCCTTCTTCGAGGCCCGCGTCGACCGGGTCGACGCCGGCAGCGACACCGGTACGAAGGCCGACGCCGCGTTCGTCGTGCGCGCCGGTCTCGGTACCCGCAGCTGCGTCTCCTTCGAGTCGGTGAACTTCCCCGGTCACTACCTGCGCCACCACGAGTTCCGGGTGTTCCTGCACCGCGCCGACGGCAGTGCCGACTTCGCCGCCGACGCCACCTTCTGCCCGGTCCCCGGCCTCGGCGGCGCGCACACGTCCCTGCGGACGACCAACCATCCGGAGCACTACCTGCGGCACGACGCCCGGGGACAGATGCGGATCTCCCGGGTGGGCGACGGCGCCTCGGCAGCCACCGCCACCTTCCGGGTCCGTCCCGCCCTGTGACCGGTCGGCAGGCGCCCGCCGACCGGCTGAACCGGTCGGCTCCGCCACGGCGGTGCCCGGCCGGCGGGGCCCCGGGCCACCGGACGGTCCCCGACAGTGGGGACCGTCCGGTGCCGCGCGGTCAGTCCCGGCGTACCTCGGCGGCGGCCGCGACCAGCTGCCGCAGGGACGCCTCCACCTCGCGGTAGCCGCGGGTCTTCAGGCCGCAGTCCGGGTTGACCCACAGCCGGGACGCCGGCACCGCGGCCACGGCCCGGCGCAGCGCCTCGACCACCTCGTCGGCCGGGGGGACCCGGGGAGAGTGGATGTCCCACACCCCGGGGCCGACGCCCCGGCCGTAGCCGACGGCGGCGAGGTCGTCGAGGACCTCCATCTTCGACCGGGACGCCTCGATGCTGGTCACGTCGGCGTCGAGGGCGTCGATCGCGTCGATCACCTCACCGAACTCCGAATAGCACAGGTGGGTGTGGATCTGGGTGTCGTCGGCGACGCCGCTGGTGGCCAGCCGGAACGCGGCCACCGCCCAGTCCAGGTACGCCCGCTGGTCGGCCCGGCGCAGCGGCAGCGTCTCGCGCAACGCCGGCTCGTCGACCTGGATCACCCGGATCCCGGCGGCCTCCAGGTCGTGGCACTCGTCGCGCAGGGCCAGCGCCACCTGGTCGGCGGTGTCCGCCAGCGGCTGGTCGGCGCGGACGAAGGACCAGGCCAGGATGGTGACCGGGCCGGTAAGCATGCCCTTGACCGGTCTGCTGGTGAGCGACTGCGCGTAGGTGGACCAGTCGAGGGTCATCGGTGCCCGGCGCGCCACGTCACCGAAGATGACCGGCGGGCGTACGCAGCGGGAGCCGTAGGACTGCACCCAACCGTGTTCGGTGGCGGCGAACCCGTCGAGCTGCTCGCCGAAGTACTGCACCATGTCGTTGCGTTCCGGTTCGCCGTGCACCAGCACGTCCAGGCCCAGCCGTTCCTGCAGCCGGATCACCCGTTCCACCTCGGCGCGCATCCGCGCGGTGTAGCCGGCGTCGTCCAGGCCACCCGCCCGGTACGCGGCGCGGGCCCGACGCAGCTCGTCGGTCTGCGGGAACGACCCGATGGTGGTGGTGGGCAGCTCCGGCAGGCCGAGCCGGTCCTGCTGCCGGGCGGCCCGGGTCTCGTAGTCGCCACGTCGCCGGTCGGTGGGGCGCAGCGCGGCGAGGCGGCCGCGTACCTCGTCGTGCCGCCAGGCGGCGGGGGCGGCCGGCAGCGGCGCGGGCAGCACGGTGGTGCCGTCGCGCAGCGCCCGGCCGAGCAGCACGACCTCGTCGACCTTCTGCCGGGCGAACGCGAGCCGTTCGGCCAGCCGGGGGTCCAGACGCGACTCGGCGGTCAGGTCGACCGGCACGTGCAGCAGGGAACAGGAGGTGGAGACGGCGACGTGGTCGGCCAGGCCGGCGATCGTCGCCCCGATCGAGACGGCGGCCCGCAGGTCGGTACGCCAGATGTTGTGGCCGTCGACCAGGCCGGCGACGATGGTCCGGCCGCCCAGCGGGCCGGCGGCGGCCAGCCGCTGGAGGTTTCCCGCGCCGGCGACCAGGTCCAGGCCGATCGCCTCGACCGGGGTGTCCAGCAGCGCCGGTAGCGCGTCACCGAGTTCGCCGAAGTAGCTGGCGACGAAGATCCGGGGCCGGTGGGTGAGGGTACCGAGCCGGGTGTAGGCCCGGCGCAACGCGTCGATCTCGGCGGGGGTGCGGTCCGTGACGTAGCCGGGCTCGTCCAGCTGCACCCAGGGCACCCCCGCGTCGGCCAACGCGGTGAGGATCTCCGCGTAGGTCCCGACCAGCTCGTCGAGGCGGGCGAACGGGTCGTCGCCCTTGGCCAGCAGCAGGAACGTGGCCGGTCCGACCAGGACCGGCCGGGTGGTCAGCCCCAGCGCGCGGGCCTCGGCGTACTCGGTGAGCGCCTTGGCCGGGTTCGCCGTGAAGACGGTGTCGGCGGCGATCTCCGGCACCAGGTAGTGGTAGTTGGTGGCGAACCACTTGGTCAGCTCCAACGCCGGCTCGGTCTCGACGCCCCGGGCCATGGCGAAGTAGGTGTCCATCTCGGACAGGCCCAACCGGGCGAACCGGGCCGGGACGGCGCCGACCGCGACGGCGGTGTCCAGCACGTGGTCGTAGTAGGAGAAGGTGTTCGACGGGATCGCGTCGAGGCGGGCGTCGCGCAGCGTCCGCCACACCTCGGCCCGCAGGCCGGCGGCGGTACGCGCCAGGCCGTCGGCGTCGAGGGCGCCGGCCCAGTACGCCTCGACGGCCTTCTTCAGTTCACGGTCGGCGCCGATGCGCGGATACCCGAGCACGGTGCTCTGACCGAATGCGGTGTTCATCGACAGGGGGTCCTTCCCTCGAAGCGCCCGGCGGGCACGGGAGGGGAAGGTAGGCGCCCCGGAGGCACCGGCTTCCGCCCTGACCCTCCCGAGGGGCCGCCGGCGGCGCACACCGGCGGTGTGCGCGGCGCTGGCAGGTCTTCGGACTCGTGGGCGTGACACACAGGTCGCCTACTGGCCGTCGCTTCCCAGACCTCACGGTCCAGTGCTTCGTTGACGGCGGTCGTTCCCACTCACCGCTGCGGGGCAGTCCCGGTCTCGCACCGGGTTCCCTCTTACGACGTCCCACCCTCACGGGCGGGACGAACCAGCACCACGGGACATCGTACGCGCTGTCCGGTCAGTTGTACGCCAGCAGGAAGTCGGTGGTGCCCGTGCCGCCGGGTTGCCCCATCGCGACGGGCAGTCCGGGTTCGCTGTTGAGCACGTAGAACCCGCCGTTGCCGATCAGGCGGGGCGTCACCGCCATCATCTGCGCGGCCATCGTCGAGCCGGTCGGTCGTACCACGCTGTCCAGCAGCAGCCGGAAGAGGTTGTCGTTGAGGTTCGCCACGTGCAGCACCCGGTAGGACCGGGGAGCCGGGGTACCGGTGCTCGTCAGCCCCCAGATCGGCACGATCTGGTTGCGCCACCGCGCCGGGTCGTTGCTGATCGCGCTGTCGTGGCTGTTCAGCTGGGTCTGGATGCCGGAGTGGATGCCGGCCAGGTGGATGTGCAGCTGGTCCTGGGTACGGATCGTCGGGTCGGCCGAGTTGATCCCCAGCCCGATGTTGGGGTACACGACCTGTCCCGGCTGCCCGGGTTGTGCGTTGTTCCACGCCTCCAGCCAGTAGTTCGGGGCGGCGGCGGTGGTGATTCACGGGCACTCGATGCCCCGGACGCGGCAGCTCGGGACGAGCAGGTAGTCGTGGTTGGACCCGGACCCGCCGTTGAGGATCACGTAGGTGGGTGTCGTCCGCAGGCACTGCGAAAAGGGCGGGCCGACCTTGGTGCCCTCGCAGACCTGCACCCGGTCCCACAGGTCGAACCGGCCACCGGTGTCTGCCGGGAAGCCACACGCCGCGGAGGGCGTGGGACAGGGGGCCGGGCCGCCGGGGCCGCCGAGCGCCGGTGGCGATCCGGGGGTGGCCGCCGGCCCCGCCGACCCGCCGTCGGCCAGGGCACCGCCCGCGCCCACCAGACCGAGCAGGCCGACGGCGCCGGCGGTGCCCGAGAGAGCCACCAACTGACGTCTGCGCACACGATCGCCCATCTGCAACCTCCGTGGGGAGCCCGAGCCGGACGCGTCGGGACGGGTCACCGTGCGACTCGGCGCGGTGACGACCGAAAGAAACGTGAACGTCGCTAGATTAGGACGAACAACCCAACAGAGGACACAACGCCTGACGGGGTCGCCTGATCGTGTCGCGGAGCAACCCGGCCGTGGCGACGACGGCGGTCCCGCGACCGCCCGTCCGAACCACCGGGGTCGGAGCGGTCACTGCGGCTCGGCCGGGAACCAGCCGGCCCGACCGAGCGCACCCGGCACAGTGGCCTTGCCGAGTTGGTCGCCGATCCAGGCGGCCGTCCCGATCACCAGCCGGGGGTCCAGGCCGGTCGGATGACCGGAGCGGTGCAGCGCGTAGACCAGGTCCTCGGTCGCGACGTTGCCGGTGGCCGCCGGGGCGAAGGGGCAGCCACCGATCCCGCCGACACTGGCGTCGAGAACCCGCACGCCGGCCTCGACCGCCGCCAGCGCGTTGGCGATGCCGGTGTTGCGGGTGTCGTGGAAGTGCGCGCGCAGCGGCACCCCCGGGGCCGCCGCCGCGGCGGCCCGCACCAGCTGCCGGACCTGGGCGGGAACTCCCACACCGATGGTGTCGGCCAGGGCGATCTCGTCCGGCTCGGCGGCGGCCAACCGTCGCACCAGGTCGGCGACGACCGTCGGGGCGACCTCGCCCTCGAAGGGGCAGCCGAAGGCGGCGGCCACGGTGACGCTGGCCTTCCGGCCGGCGGCGTGGGCGGCTCCGGCTATCGCGGCCCACTGCTGGACCATGGCGTCGACCGAGGCGCCCTGGTTGCGTCGACTGAACGTCTCGGTGGCGACCACGACACAGTTGACCTCGTCCACCCCGGCGGCGAGCGCCCGGTCGAGCCCGCGCCGGTTGAGCACCAGACCGATGTACGATACGTCGCTGTGTCGGGGCACCTCGGCCATGACGGCCTCCGCATCGGCCATCTGGGGCACCCGGTCGGCGCGGACGAACGAGACCGCCTCGACCCGGCGGGCTCCGGCGTCGACGCACCGTCGGATGAGCTCGATCTTGCGCGCTGTCGGCAGGATCTCGGCCTCGTTCTGCAACCCGTCCCGGGGGGACACTTCCACCACACCAACCGTCATGTGTATACAATCTCAGACCGTCGGACGGGCGGCAAGGATGCCAGCCCGCCATCACTCGACACCACGGAGGCACGGTGACGAATGCCGGCCAGGACGCCTACGAGGCGTTACGGGCTGCGATTCTGAGCGGCTCCATCGGCCCACGGGAACGGTTGGGTGAGGTCGAACTGTCCCGGCAGTTCGGGGTGAGCAGGACGCCGATCCGGGAGGCTCTGCGCCGGCTCACGGCGGAGGGGCTCGTCGTCTTCCAGCCCAACCGCGGCGCCCGGGTCGCGGAGTGGTCACTCAGTGACCTGCAGGACACCTACGAGATCCGGGCCCGGCTGGAGAGCTACGGCGCGGCGTTGGCCGCCCACCGCATCGACGCCGACTGGCTACCGAAGCTCAGCCTGCTCTGCGACCAGATGGAACAGCGGGCGGAGCGGATGACCCCGCCGGACCTGGACGAGATCGCCAGCCTCAACGCCGAGCTGCACGGGCTGGTCATCAGCGCCGCCGCGAGTCCGCGGCTGACCTCGCTGTTGTCGGCCGTGGTGGAGGTGCCACTGATCATCCGGGCGTTCCGGCTCTACACACCGGACGCGCTGGCCCGCAGCATGGCGCACCACCGTGATCTGGTGGCGGCGCTGCGGACCCGGGACGCCGAGTGGGCGTCGAGCACCATGCGGGCCCACGTGCTGGCCGCGCGCCGGGTGCTGCTGGACGCCATGACGGACCGCGCCGAGCCCCGACCCTGAGCACCCCCGGTCGGCGGCGGCGACCATCGACCGGGGGCACCGCCCGGCCGGCACGCACCCGGTCAGCTACCGGGTGCGCCCGGTTTCACGCAGGCCACCTGCCGGTCCGCGTCGATCGGAGCCAGTCGGACGTCAATTTGTACACACTTCTCCTCGCTGACCGGACAGCGCCCGTACAGCACACAGCCGGTCACCCGCTGGGTCGGGCTCAGCGGCTCGCCCACCAGCCGGGCCGGCGGCAGCTCCTGGTCGGGATCGACCGGAAGCGCCGCGGCCAGCAGGGCCCGGGTGTACGGGTGCTGCGGGTCGGCGAACACCCGCTCGGAGGGACCGGTCTCGACCACCCGGCCCCGGTACATGACCGCGATCCGGTCGCTGACGTAGCGGACCGTGTGGATGTCGTGCGAGATGAACAGGTACCCCATGCCGAGTTCGGTCTGCAGGTCGGCCAGCAGTTGCAGGATCTGGGCACGCACCGACAGGTCGAGTGACGAGGTCGGCTCGTCGAGGACGATCAGGGCCGGCCTGGTCACGATCGCGCGTGCGATGCCCACGCGTTGCTGCTGGCCGCCACTGAGTTCCCCGGGATACCGCCGCGCCATGTCGGGGGCGAGCCCCACCTGTTCGATCACCGCGCTGACCCGGGCGCGACGGTCGGCCGCCGAGATGTTCGGCTGGTGGATGGCCAGCGGCTCGCCGACGATGTCGGCCACCCGCATCCGCGGGTTCAACGACTCGAACGGCTCCTGAAAGATGATCTGCAGCTTCGCCCGTAGTCGCCGCAGCTCGGCGGGGGGCAGCGCGAGCACGTCCGTACCCTGGAAGTGGACCGACCCGTGGGTCGGCTCGATCAGTCGCAGCGCCAGCCGGCCCAACGTCGACTTGCCCGACCCGCTCTCCCCGATGATCGCCAGCGTCTCACCGGCGTCCACCGACAGCGACACGTCGTCGAGGGCGTAGACGCGGGTGGCACCACCGACCGGGAACTCCTTGCTGACGTTCGCCAACTTCAGCAGACTCACCTGACGACCTCCGGCTCCTTCGACAGGTGACACCAGTACGTCTGGCCGCCTCCGACGGTCGCCGCTTCGGGGATCACGTGGTCGCAGGGCGCGAAGGCATCCGGGCAGCGCGCCTGGAAGGGGCACCCCCGCGGGTAGTCGACCAGGTCCGGAAGTCGCCCGGTGAGGTGCACCAACGGCTGCCCGGGTCGGGGCACGGCCCGGATCAGCGCCTGCGTGTACGGGTGGCGCGGCGTGTTGAGCACGTCGCGCACCGCACCGTGTTCGATGACCTTGCCGGCGTACATCACCACCACCCGGTCGCAGTACTGGGCCACCACCCCGAGGTCGTGGGTGACCAGCAGCATCGACCGGCCGTGCTGCTGGACCAGGCCACGGATCAGGTCCAGGATCTGACGCTGCACGGTCAGGTCGAGGCCGGTGGTCGGTTCGTCGGCGACGACGAGGGCCGGGTCGAGCAGCATGGCCATGGCGATGACGACCCGCTGGGCCATGCCGCCGCTCAACTGGTGCGGGTAACCGTCGAGCACCCGGTCCGGTCCGGCGATGCCGACGTCGGCCAGTGCGGTCCGGGCCCGGTCCCGGGCCGTGCCGCCCGAGCGGACACCGTGCGCGGCCATGATGTTGGCGAACTGGCGGTGGATGCGCAGCACCGGGTTCAGCGCGCTGAACGGGTTCTGCGCGATGAACCCGATCTGCCGTCCGCGCAGCCGGCGCAGCTGCGCGCCGCGCAGGCCAAGCAGGTCGACGCCGTCGAACATGGCGGTGCCGTCCACCACCCGCCCCGGCGGACGGACCAGCCCGAGAATCGACCGGATGGTCACCGACTTGCCGCAGCCGCTCTCCCCGACCACGCCGACGATCTCCGCCCGGTCTACGTGGAAGTCGACGCCGTTGACCGCGTGCACCAGGCCGTCCGGGGTGTCGAACCGGGTGGTCAGGCCGCTCACCTCCAGCAGACGGCCCGCCGGCTGGGTGGTGGCCGGTGCCCCGGGGAGGGCACCGGTGCCGGGTAGGACGTCGCGGGCGGTCACCGCTGCCTCGCCCGGCCGAAGGTGTCCTGCAACTCGTCGCTGATGGCGTTGAAACACAGCACGGTCAGGAAGATGGCGAGGCCGGGAAAGACCGAGACCCACCACTGGCCGGTCGTCATGTTCTGTGCTCCTGTCTGGATCATTGCTCCCCAGCTGGCGTCGGCGGCGTTGATGCCGATGCCCAGGAAGGAGAGCGAGGCGATCACGACGATCGAGTGCGCCACCGCCAGCGACGCCTGGGCCAGGATGATGCCCGTCATGTTCGGCAGGACGTGCCGGAACATGACCCGGGGGCCGGTCGCGCCGATGGCGTGTGCCGCCTCGACGTACCGGCTCTCCCGGATGGTCAGGCCCTCGCTGCGGACCAGCCGGACGAACCGGGGAACGTTGATGACGGCGATGGCCACCACGACGTTCTCGATGTTGTTGCCCATCAGGGCGACCAGCGCGATGGCCAGGATCAGCAGCGGAAACGCCTGGAACACGTCGAGCGCGCGGACGACGCGCTCACCCCAGGGCCCCCGGTGCAGGGCGGCCAGTCCGAGCAGCACGCCGATCACGAGCGAGATGAGCATGCCGGCCAGCGCCAGCGGGATGTCCACACCGGCCGAGGCGACCAGCCGGCTGAAGACGTCGATGCCGAACTTGTCGGTGCCCATCCAGTGCACGCCGTCGGGGGCCGCGAGCGGGTTGGCCAGCGGCTCCGCCGGGTCGTGCGGCAGGGGCGCGAGGTAGGCCGCGGCCAGCATGGCCGTCAGGATGCCGGTGGGCACCCAGAGCCGCAGTCGTCGGCCGCTCCGGCGGCGCTTCGGTGTCTTCGGGGCGGTGGCCGTGGTGGCATCAACGGCCAGGCTCTCAGTCATAACGCACCCTCGGATCGAGCACCGCGACCAGGATGTCCAGTGCGGTGAAGGCCAACAGGGTTCCGAGTCCGGCGACCAGGATGAAGCCCTGGACGGCCGGCATGTCCAGTTGGAGGATGGAGTCGATGGCCCACTCTCCGAAGCCGCCCCAGGAGAAGATGGTCTCGATGATCGCCGCGCCGCCGAGCAGCGCGGCGAGCAGGATGCCGCCGTAGGTCAGGATCGGGGTCCGGGCCTGCCGGAAGGCGTAGCCGAGCACGGTCCGCTCGGGCAGGCCGCAGGCCCGGGCGAACTCGACCTGCTTGGACTCCAGGGCGGGCACCAGCGAGGCGTAGGTGCTGCGGGCGAAGTACGCCGAGTAGTAGATGCCCAGGGTCAGCACCGGCAGCATCGAGTGCGCCACCGCCGAGCGGAAGGTGGCCAGGTCACCGGCGATCAGTGCGTCGACCAGCAGCGCGCCGGTGACCGTCGGCGGTGGCTCGTCCATCAGGCCGAGCCGACCGACCGGGGCCGGTGCCCAGCCGGCGAGGTAGAAGCAGAGGTAGATCAGCAGCAGGGCCAGGAAGAAGTCCGGGATCGACTGGAACGTGGTGACGACGAACCGGGAGGCCCGGTCGGTAAGCGTGCCCTTGAAGTACGCGCCCACGGTGCCCAGAGCCACGCCGAGCACGGCGGCGAGGGTGAGCGAGAGGAAGACCAGTTCGAGGGTGGCCGGGGCGAACCGCGCGATCTCGGACAGGATCGGCCGGTCGGTGTAGTACGACGATCCCAGGTCACCGCGGACCAGGCCGCCCACGTAGTCGACGAACCGTTCCCACAGGGGCCGGTCCAGGCCGAGCCGGCGCTCGATCTCGGCCAACTCCTCCGGGCCGGCCGCGGGGCCGGCGATGACCCCCACCGGGTTGCCCGGCAACGCGTTGACCAAAAGGAACGCCAGCACGATAACGGACAGCAGGCCCACCGGCAGAAAGAGCAACCGCCGTCGTGCGTACCCGAGGACCCGCATCACGCACCTCCCGGTCCGAGCAGCGCCATCGCCTCGTCGAGGGTCAGGACCTCGGCGTACTTCGCGGCCAGGTCGAACAACGTGGCCTGGTGCGGGCGTGGGTCCCGGTCCAGACAGGCGTCGGCCACGACGAGCGGGACGAACCCGTGCTGCAACGCGTCCACCGCGGTTGCCCGGACGCACCCGCTCGTCGAGGCGCCGACGATCAGCAACGCGTCCACCCCGAGCACCCGCAGGGTGCTGGCCAGGCTGGTGCCGAAGAAGGCGCTGGCGTACTGCTTGGTCACCACCGGTTCACCGGCGACGGGAGCCAGCTCCGGTGGTGCGGCGGCGAACTCACCGCCGCGTTCGAAGACCCGCAGGGCCGGCACCTTGCGGGTGAACAGGCCGCCGTCGAGTCCACCGGGGGCGAGCTCGACCCGGGTGTGGATCACCGGCACGTGCTGGCGCCGCGCGGCGTCGAGCAGTGTGGCGCAGGCCCGCAGGGCCGGCGGTTCCGGCTGGCCGGCGTAGAGCGGTGACGCCGGATCGAGGTAGGCCCGGACGAGGTCGACCACGAGCAGCGCGCGGCTCGATCCGTGCCCCAGGCCGCCGCCGAAGCCCGCCCTGCGGTAGTCCCCCTGGAGATCGTTCACCGTGCGCCGCCGCTAGATGACGCCGCTGGTGCGCAGCGCGTCGATCTCGGCCGTCTCCATGCCCACGATGTCGGTCAGGACCTCGTCGGTGTGTTCACCCAGCCGCGGTCCGGTCCACTTCACCCGTCCCGGGGTCATCGACAGCCTGGGCACCACGTTCTGCATCGGGAACTCGCCGAACTCGGGGTGGGCGATCCGGACGATCGCCTCGCGGGCGGCGAAGTGCTCGTCGCGCAGCATCTCCGGGGCCCGGTAGACCCGCCCGGTCGGTACGTCGTTCTCGATCATCACCGCCATCAGTTCCTCGGTGTCGTGCTGCCCCGACCACTTCGCGATGATCTCGTCCAGCTCGACCTGGTTGCGGCCCCGTGCGGCGTGGCTGGCGAAACGTGGGTCGGTGCCCAGCTCCGCCATGCCCATGGCCACGGCCAACCGGCGGAAGACGGTGTCCTGGTTGGCCGCGATGAGCACCAGCCCCTCGTCTCGGGTCGGGTACACGTTGGACGGGGCGATGTTGGGCAGGATGGCGCCGGTGCGCTCGCGCACGTGGCCACCCAGGGCGTACTCGGGAAGCAGCGACTCCATCATCGCCAGGACCGCCTCGTAGATCGCCGAGTCGACGATCTGGCCGCGGCCGGTCCGGTCGCGCACCCGCAACGCCAGCAGCGCGCCCAGGGCGGCGAAGGTGCCCGCCAGGGAGTCGCCGAGGCTGATGCCGACCCGGCTCGGCGGGGTCTGCGGGTCGCCGACGACGTACCGCAGGCCGCCCATGGCCTCCCCGACGGAACCGTAACCGGGGCGTGCCGAGTAGGGGCCGTTCTGGCCGAAGCCGGAGACCTGGACCATGACCAGGCCGGGGTTGGCCACCGACAGCTGCTCGTAGCCGAGCCCCCAGCGCTTCATCGTCCCGGGGCGGAAGTTCTCCACCACCACGTCGCACTGGGCGATCAGCCGCCGGGCGACGTCCTGCCCCTCGGGGGTGCGCAGGTCCACGGTGACCGACTTCTTGTTGCGGGCCACGATCGGCCACCACAGCGACTTGCCGTGCGGCTTCTCCTGGCCCCACTCGCGCATCGGGTCGCCCTGACGCGGTGGCTCGCACTTGATGACCTCGGCGCCGAAGTCGGCCAGCAGCTGGCTGCAGAAGGGCCCCGCGAGCAGGGAGCCGAACTCGACCACGCGCACGCCGTGCAGCGGTCCTTCGTGGTGCAGATCGCTAGTCATGAACACCTCTCATAGCAGCCACCGAGTGGTCGTTGTATACAACAGTGATGCACCACTCGCTGTCAACACTTGTTTTTGCCGGCACGGACTCGGCGTCCGCGCCTTTATGCATACATATGCCGGTCAGGGGTCCACACTCGTCCGCTCGCCCAGCCGTCGGCCCAACCGCCGTCCGAAGGCCAGCGCCGGGGTCACCGCCATCCCGCCGCAGAACGCCGCCCCGCTGGTGGCGCCCATCCCGATGGCCTCCCCGATCGCGTGCAGCCCGGCCACGGCCGTGCCGTCGGCCCGCCGGACCCGGAAGTCGGTGTCGACGTCCAGTCCGCCGAAACTGCACAGCAGCGCGGCCACCGACCGCACCGCGTAGTACGGCGGTCGGCTGACCGGATGTCCCAACACCCGGCGACCGAGCGGGTCCACCCCCTGCTCGACCGCCAGGTTGAACGCCCGCACGGTGCGCTCCAGCCCCGGCGCGTCGATGCCCGCCCGGCGGGCGAGGTCGGCGAGGTCGTCGGCGACCCACGCCACGTCCCCCCGGCGCGCCTCCGTCCGGAACCGGTCGGCACCCCAGGCGGGTACCAGTGGCGCGCCCGCCGCCACGGCCGGCTCGTCACAGACGATCCAGAACTCTGCCCCCGGTTGCTCCTGCACGGCCCGTTCGTGGCGCGTGACGTCGTCGAGGTCCTCGGCGACGAACCGTTGCCCCGCCGAGTTCACCCAGATCTCCCGAGGCGGGCGCTCGGCCGGGGCGAGGTGGGCCAGCTCGGTCCAGAAGTCCACCCGGCCGGGGTCGGAGCGGCGCTCCAACAGGCCCAGTCGGGGCGTGTGCAGGTCGGCGAAGCGGACGCTGCCGCCCAGTGGCACCGCCAACTCGATCGCGGTACCGGTCGAGGTGGGTGCCGCGTTGGTCACCAGGCGTGGCCGGTTCGGCGTCAGCGCACGGAACAGGTCGGGGTTGGCGCCGTACCCGCCCGAGGCCAGGACGGTGACCCCGGCGCGGAGCTCGCGGGGGCCCTCGGCGGTATGCACCACGGCGCCGGTGACCACGCCCGCGGTCGTGGTCAACTCCGCGGCACGCGTGCCCAGCCGCAGGCTGACCCGGCCCGCGCTGACCTGCTCGGCAAGCAGCGGTCGCAGGGTCTCCAGGATCGACCGGCCGTGCCCGGTACCCCAGTAGGTCCGGGGCCGGGAGTACGGGGAGTGCCCGTGGTAGACCACTGGCGTGCCCGGAGCGAAGGGGAAACCGTTGTCGTCCAACCAGTCGACGAGCCCCGCGGCCTCGTCGACGGCGAGCCGGATGAGCGCCGGGTCCCCCCGGTGGTGCCCGATCCGCAGCACGTCGGCGAAGTGCCGGTCCGGGTCGTCGTCGATGCCCGCCCGACGTTGCCGACGGGTGCCCGCGGCGCTCAGGTGCCCGGCCGAGACACCCAGCGTCCCGCCGATGTCGGCACCCACGTCGACCAGCTCGACCCGCAGCCCCGCCCGCGCCGCCTCGATCGCACACGGCAGACCGGCGGTGCCGGCCCCGATCACCAGCAGGTCCGCCTGCTCGCTCACCGGGCACCGACCCGGTCGGCCCCCGGCTCACGCCCGGTGACAAAGGACGACACCACCGCGGCGAACTCCTCCGGCACCCGCCACGGCAGCTGACCGGTGGTGTCGGTCAACCGGACCGCCGTGGCGTCGGGACGGATCTCCCGGGCCAGTGCGTCGCCGCCGGCCAGCATGTCCCGCTCCGCGGTCAGCAGCAGCACCGGGCAGGGCACCGTGCGCAGCGGCTCGGTCGGGTCGTACCGGAAGGCGGCCCGGTAGGCCCAGTTGTAACGCTCGAAGACCGCGGCGATGTTCGCCACGGCGAGGTTGACGAGTGCCGGGGGCCCCTCCCAGATGTCGAGGTAGCGGGCCCAGAGTTCGCGCAGGTGCCCACCGGCCGGGTCGATCGGCTTGTCCGGCGCCCAGGAC
This sequence comes from Micromonospora sp. WMMA1923, assembly GCF_049179195.1. Taxonomy (NCBI): domain Bacteria; kingdom Bacillati; phylum Actinomycetota; class Actinomycetes; order Micromonosporales; family Micromonosporaceae; genus Micromonospora; species Micromonospora sp. WMMA1923. The sequence goes on along the minus strand of NZ_JBMHLZ010000001.1, from coordinate 2,058,845 downwards.
GCGCCCAGTCGTTCCCGTTCGGCCCGGTCCAGCACCAGGCCCGACAGGATCGCGTGGGTGACCCGGCCGGGCTCGGCGAGGTGGGCCACCGCAAGCGCCAGCGAGGCACCGGTGTGCTGCCCCGCGACGGCGAACCGGCCGATGCCCAGCGCGTCGACGGCGTCGAGCAGCAGGCGGGCGTAGTCGGGGATCTCCGGGGTGCCGGCGGGCGGGTCGGAGAGCCCGTACCCGGGCGTGTCCAGGGCGTAGGCGCGCAGCGACCGGCCGAGGGCGGGCAGGGCCGGCTCGAACACGTTGGACGCCTGCGGCGACTCGTGGAAGAGCACCAGCGCGGGGCCACCGGTACCGCTGGCACGGTAGTGGATCTGCGCCCCGGCCGGGCCGACGTAGCCACGCATGTCACTGCTCCCCAGGTCGGGTGGTGGGGGGTTCGACCGGTCCGGCGTCACGCAGGACCGCCGTCGGTACGGCGGGTCGACCGATGACCGTCGACGCGACCGTGCCGCCGATCGCGGTGACCGCCAGCCGGGCACTCTCCACCGCCGCCGTCACCGACGCCATGTCGCCGACGACGGAGACCGTCACGATCCCGTCGCCGATCCGGCGGACGCCGATCAGCCGCACCTGGGCCGCCTTGGCCATCACGTCGACGGCGACGATCGAGGCGGTCAGTCCGTGCGTCTCGACCACGCCGAGGGCACCGGTATCCCACAGGTCCACGTCAGTCCTTTACGTAGTTGACCCACGCCTCGGTCTCCAGCCGGTCGACGATCGCGACGATTGTGGAGTCCACGGGCGCCTGACTGGATTGCCGTTGCACCAGCCGTGCCGCACCACCCATGGCGACCAGGACGACCTCTCCCCGGCCGGCCCCGACGGTGTCGACGGCGACGTACGGCTCCACGGCGTGCGTCTCACCCAGGGGCGCGACGACGAGCAGCTTGGCGCCGGTCAGCTCCTCGGACTTGACGGTGCTGACCACCGAGCCGATCACCCGGGCGATACGCATGCCGAACCACCTCGTTCCTCTAGCGTCGGTGCGACCAGGGTCTGGTGTCGAAGGCGCGGCGGACCGCGTCCCGGGCCGACTCCACCTCCGAGTGCAGCCCGGAGACCCACAGCCGACCGAACTGGCCGACCCCCCGGACGTCCACGATCTTGACCCCGGCGGACTTCTCCACCTCGTTGCCCACGGCGGAGATGTACGCCGCGGGTTGGCACTCGACCACCAGCATCGACTCGCCGGCCACCAGCAGTGAGCCCTTGCGGGAACGGTTCACCAGTTGCGCCTGATAGGCGTCGATGTTGGAGACGATCTTCGCCGAGACCAGTTCCGCCGGTTGCGCGTCGGCCTCGGTGAACCCGAGCAGGTCGAGGATGGTCTGACCGGCCTGACGGACCGCGTCCTGCGACATCGAGTGCAGTTCCGTCATGCCGTACTGCCGCTCGACGACCTGGGAACCGGGGCGGACCCCGGCAGCCTTGACCGCGGCGTCGACCAGGGCGTAGACGTCGCTGCCCGGGGAGATCTCCAGGTAGAGCTCGGACATCCCCTCGACCACCGGATCGCCCGACATCACGCTGCCGAGCAGGGCGGCCATCTGCGGTTGGAGCCGGTCCACGAACGCGAAGGTGCGCAGCTCGACGGCGCTGTGGGCCATGTCAGCGCCGACCCACGAGCAAGGCCAGGGTGCCGCTGCTGCGGCGTTCACCGCTCTGCAGCACCCGGCCGGTGGGGGTGGAGACCTCCTCGACGCAGTCCCGCTTGCAGGACAGCTCGGTGCAGTCGCCGGTGAACCCGGCGTCCCGGGCGGCCTGGACCAGGTCCATGTCCCGCATCGGCCCCCAGAACGGTTCGTTGTTGTTCCAGGTGTCCCAGTCGATGAGGAACTGCGCCAGCGGGTCCAGGCCGGCGTAGCCCGGGAAGTCCGCGTGGATCATCATCCCGCCGGGGGCGAGCAGCCGGTGGCACTCCCGCAGGACCGCGCGGACCGCCTCCGGTGGCATCTCGTGCAACAGGATGTGCGAGACGACCAGGTCGAAGTGCCCGGTGGGAAACGCGGTGGCCTCCGCGTTCTGCTGGGAGAAGTGCACCTTGCGGCCCAGAGACTCGGCACGGCCGTGGCCGTATCGCAGCAGGGCCGCGCCGACGTCGATGCCGTGCACCTCGGCGTCGGGATAGGCGTCCACGTACGGCAGGGTCGAGTTGCCCACCCCGCAGCCGATCTCCAGGATGCGCCGGGGCCGGAAATCCCGGTGCTCCGGCTTGAGGTAGTTGTTCACCACCGACTGGCCGTAGTCGTCGTTCAGCTCGCCCATCTGCCCGGTGGCGTAGACGTAGACGCCCCGGTCGTAGAGCGCACCGGCGGTGACGTCGCCCGGGGCGTACTCGCCCCGGTAGCCGCCGGGCATGGCGTGGATGTCGATGCCCCAGAAGTACCAGGGCAGTTCGAAGTCGTGATCCAGTTCGAGCGAGCCCCGCACCCGCCCGGACGGCTCCGCCTTCGCCCGCAGGTCGTCCAGCTGGCGGACGATGCTGTCGGCCACCACGTTCCAGAGCAGGTCCTGGCTCGCCCGCCGGACCGAACTCCAGAGCTGGTAGTACGGCTCGGGTTCCATCGCCCGGCGGACCGTCTCACGGTCCCGCGGCGGGACACCCATCTCCCGCTGGTAGCGGGGTGCGACGCGGTGCGCGTACAGCTCCCGGACCCCGGGGGTCACCTCGGTGGAGATGTGCGCCTTCAGGGCCCGCACGAAGGTTTCCCGGGCGAGTTCGTCGTGGTTCTCCGTCGGCAACAGGCCGTGCCGGTGCTGCTGTTTCACTTGCCCTCCCCCACCTGCGCGAAGGCCTGCCGGATGACCTCCCGGTAGGACTCCGGGGTCTCCTCCCGCACGATCTCCTCGCGCCACTCGTAGAAGACCCGCAGTACCCGGGCGACGAACGCCGCCGCCTCGGCGTCCCTGGTCTCGGCGTCGGAGGCGGCGACGGTGAAGTCGTCCACCGCACCCCGCTCCACCACCCGCCGGTCGGCGAGCAGCTGTTCCAGGGTCATCACCCGCTCCCGCAGCACCCACACCTCCGAGGTGAGGGTCACCATCGTCGAGACCAGGGCCTCCATGCCCGGCTCGGCGAAGAACTGCGGGCGGGCGCCCTTGGCCTTGCGGGGCAGCGTCTGTCCGGGCAGCGGTTGGGCCTGCTCGGGGCTGCCCACGCCCGGCCCGCCGTAGGCGCCGAGCGCCCGCAGCGTCTCGGTCGCCACCGTCGAGGCGTCGGCGTCGGGGTTGGCGGACACCACCGCGGCGGCGATGGTACGGATGGTCCGTTCCGCCTCCTCGGCGCCCTCGCAGCCACACGAGCAGCCGTCGGTGTCGTCGCAGCCGCCCGGGGTGCCGGTGGTAGCGGAGGCCCCGGCAGGGGTGCCGGTAGTAGCGGAGGCCCCGGCAGGGCCGGCCGTCGCCTGGACGGGGGCGGACGCCGCCCGACCGTCCGCCGCGCCCCGGCGAACGGTGATGCCGAGCCCCCGGGCGATGTCCTCCGCGTGCGGGGAGATCAGGTCACCCGGGCCCAGCAGGACCTCGCGCGGACCGTCCGACCGGGCGACGTCCTCGATGTCGACAGCAGTCCACACCCGACTCATGTGTCAAGCTCCTTCGATGAACATGGGGGCCGGCTCAGGACTTCGTTCCGCCCCGGGTCGACCCGGTCGGCAGGATCGCCTCGACCTCGGTGTGCGGGCGGGGGATGACGTGCACGGAGACGACCTCACCGAGCCGGGAGGCGCTGGCCGCGCCGGCGTCGGTGGCCGCCTTGACCGCGCCGACGTCGCCCCGGACCACGACGGTGACCAGGCCGCCGCCGATGTACTCGGTGCCCACCAGGACGACGGTGGCGGCCTTGACCATCGCGTCGGCGGCCTCGACCGCCGCGACCAGGCCCCGGGTCTCGATCATGCCGAGCGCGGACATCTGCAGGTCAGCCATGACAGTTCTCCTCTACCAGTGTGTCGGCGGGCGGATGCCCGTCGTCGCCCAGAACCGTGGTGGTCTGGAAGTGGGGTGGACTCATCGCCCGGTCACCTGACGGGCGATGTGGTGCACGAGCGCCTCCAACGGCGCCCGCGCGGGTCGCGGTGTCCGGGTCGGCCGTTCGCCGCCCGCTGCGGCCACGGTGCCGCGCGGGCGGGCCCGGGGCGCACCGGAGGAGCCCGGCGCGGGGGTTGCCGGCTCCGGTGCATCTCGGGCGCCCGCCGGTGCACGCGGCGGTTCCAGGCCGGTCTCGGCGCGGCAGCGCGCCCGCAGTTCGTCGAGGGTGCCGCCCCGGTTGAACCGCAACGGTTCCGCCGGCCGTTCGACGGCCAGCTTCGCCCGCAACGCCCGGGTCCCTTCGGCGTCGATCCGGCCGCCGGTCAGGACCACCCCGTACCGGCGGGCGCCCTCGACGGTGACCAGCCCCCGCTCGACGTCGTGGCGTACCTGCTCCGGGTCGCGCTCCAGCGGGTCGCCCCAGCCGCCACCGCCCCAGGTGACGAAGTGCAGGAGGTCACCGGGTCGGACCGCGACGTGGTCACACTTGGCCGGCACCACCTGCCGTGACCCGTCGGCCCGGGCCAGGATCTTCGTGCCGCGCTCACCCGGCTCGCCGCCGAGCACCCCCCAGGGCTTGGTGAACCACCGGTCGTCGTGGATCGACACCTCGCCCGGTTCGAGGAAGCGGTAACCGACCCGGATGCCGTTGCCGCCCCGGTGCCGGCCCGCGCCCCCGGAGTCCGGGACCGACTCGTAGGACTCGATCCGCAGCGGGTAGTAGGCCTCCAGGTACTCGTTCGGCACGTTGGTGAACGAGGGCCACATCGAGTGGCCGTCGAAGCCGTCGCCGACCGGGCGGGCCGGGACGCCGCCGAAGCCGATCTGGTACAGCTGGAACCACTTACCCTGCCGGTCCAGGCCGGAGAACATCAGGTGCGGGCTGGAGGAGAACCCGGCGGCGGCCAGGAAGTCCGGCTGGCACTGCCCGAGCAACCCGGCGAGCACGTCGAACAGCCGCCCCAGGGCGTGGGTACGGCACGAGACGGCCGCCGGCCGCCGGGGCTTGAGCAGGCTGCCCTCGGGGATCCGGACGTCGACCAGCGGATAGAACCCGTCGTTGAACAGGATCATCGGGTCGACCGCCATGATGGTGTAGACCCCGAAGAACATCCGCAGGATGTTCTCGTTCAACAGGAAGTTGATCGATCCCTCGGCCTGGTCGCTGGTCCCGGTGAAGTCCAGCACCACCTGGTCGCCGTCGCGCCACAGCGAGCAGCGGATGCGGAACGGTCCCTCGCCGCGCCCGTCGTCGTCGACGAAGTCCTCGAAGGTGACCGGCTGCTCGGGCACGACCTGGCGGAACAGCTTCGCCATCGCCTGCCGGTTGCGCTCCAGCAGCAGCTCCAGGGTGGACAGGTAGGCGTCGACGCCGAACCGTTCGCAGAGTTCACGTACCCGCACCTCGGCGGTCCGGCAGGAGGCCAGCACCGCGTTCAGGTCGGCCCGGTTCCAGCTGGGCAGGCGTACCTGGTTGAGCACGGTGTCCAGGAGTTGCTGGTCGAGGGTCCCGGCCCGGAACAGCTTCACCGGCGGGACGATCACACCCTCCTCGTGGATCGACACCGCGTCGGTGGGCAGGCTTCCCGGGACCTTCCCGCCGACGTCGCTCATGTGACCGAACATCGCCGCCCAGCCGACCAGGGCCCGCTCGAAGTAGATCGGCAACAGCACCAGCCAGTCGTTGGCGTGGCTGATGGCGCCGTCGCAGGCGTAGGGGTCGGAGGTGAAGAAGACGTCCCCCTCCTCGACCGTACCGTCGTAGCCGGAGAGGAAGCCGTCGATGAAGGAGCCGAACTGCCCGGCGACCATCCGGCCCCGCCGGTCGGCGATCAGCGGGAACGCGTCGTGCTGCTCGCGGATGCCCGGTGACATCGCGGTACGCAGCACCACGGCGTCCATCTCGAAGCGGGCGTTGCGCAGGGCGTTCTCGACGATGTCGAGCACCGCGGTCTCGACCTCGACCGGGCGGGCCTGCCGGGCTGTCTCGACGATGACCGCACTCATCGGGTCCCTCCCTGGTCAGCGGGCAGGATGAGCAGGTTGCCCAGCCTGTCGACGCGCGCGACGCAGCCCGGCAGGACCAGGCTGGTGGAGTCCATCTCGACCACGATCGCCGGCCCGGCCAGCTCGTTGCCGGCCCGCAGGGCGGTGCGGTCGTAGAGCGCCGCCTCCTGCCAGCCGCCGTCGACGTAGACCTGCTGCCGGCCGATGACCGCCTGCGCGGCATCCCGGTCACCGGACTCGATCTCGACGGGAACGATCCGCTCGGCGTCGGAGAGCCCCACCGCCCGGATGTTGACCACCTCGTGCCGCTCGTCGAGGGAGAACCCGAACAGGCGTCGGTGCGCCTCGTCGAAACCGCCCCGCAGTGCGCCGAGCAGATCCGTGCGCCGGGCCGCGTCGACCTCGACCGAGACCTCGAAGCCCTGGCCGTGGTAGCGCACGTCCGCCTCGTACCGCACCGACCGTGCCTCGGCGGGCACCCGGGCCCGGTCGAACTCCGTGTCGATCTGCCCGGCCAGCTCGGTGAACTCCCGGCGCAGCAGCTCCTCGCCGACCTCGTCGAGCGGACGGACCAGCGACCTGTTCGCCTCCGCCCGGACTCCGGTCGAGGCGTCGCCGTAGGCACACAACACCCCCGGCGACTGGGGGATCACCACCGGCCAGGAGCCCAGGAGCCTGGCCAGGGCGTTGACGTGCAGCGGCCCGGCCCCGCCGAACCCGAACAGCGCGAAGCGCCTCGGATCGTAGCCGCGCTGCACCGAGACCAGCCGCAACGCACCGAGCATGTTCTCGTTGACGATGTCGATGATCGCGGCGGCGGCCGCCTCCACCGACACCCCGAGCCGGGTCGCGACGGTCCCAACCGCGGTCCGGGCCTTCTCCACGTCCAGCGGCATCGCGCCGCCCAACAGGGCGTGCGGCAGGTAGCCCAGGACCACGTTGGCGTCGGTGACGGTCGGCAGTTCCCCGCCCCGGCCGTACGTCGCCGGTCCGGGCAGGGCTCCCGCGCTGGCCGGTCCGACCCGCAACGCACCGGTCAGCTCGGGTACGTGCGCGATGGAGCCGCCACCGGCGCCCACCGTCTGCACGTCGATCGACGGGGCCCGGACGGCCAGGTCGGCCACGGTCGTCTCGCGGCGGATGACCGGGCTGCCGTTCTCGATCAGCGCGACGTCGGTGGATGTGCCGCCCATGTCCAGGGTGAGCAGGTCCGGGTGACCGGCGGCCGGTCCCAGGGCGACCGCCGCGGCGACCCCACCGGCGGGGCCGCTCATCAGCAGGCTGACCGGGATGTCCTCGGCCCGTTCGAAGGTCATCAGACCACCGTCGGAGCGGAGCACCCGGCGCTCGCCCACCAGCCCCTGGTCGACCAGTTTCGCGCTGAGGTTACGCAGGTAGGAGCCGACTCCGGGGCGTACGTAGGCGTTGGCCACGGTGGTCAACGTCCGCTCGTACTCGCCGAGTTCCGGCAGCACCCCGGCGGAGGTGGAGACCGGCACGCCGGGCGCCTCGGCGGCGGCGATCTCGGCGGCCCGCTGTTCGTGCGCGGGGTTGGCGTAGGAGTTGACGAAGCCGATGGCCAGGGCGTCGACGCCCCGGTCGACCAGGTGCCGCACGGCGGCCCGGACCGCCGCCTCGTCCAACGGCTCGACCTCCTCGCCCCGGGCGTCGAGCCGGCCGCCTACCTCGCGGACGTCGGCCAGCGCGACAAGCTCGGCCGGTCGGTCCCAGACGATCCAGCCGCCGAGTCCGCCGGGCACGAACGACCTGGCGATGTGCAGGACCTGCCGGTAGCCGACGGTCACCACCAGGCCGACCCGGGCGCCACGGCGCTCCAGGACGGCGTTGGTGGCCACCGTCGTGCCGTGCAGGAACTGGCGGATGTCCGCCGCGCTGGCCCGGGCGTCGGCGAGGACCCGGGTGACCCCCTCGACGACTCCCACGGACTGGTCCTGGGGTGTCGAGGGCACCTTGGTCCGGCGGGTCCGCCCGGTCGCCTCCTCGATCAGCAGCACGTCCGTGAAGGTGCCACCGACATCAACCCCTAGTCGGTACATCAGTGCACATCCCGCTTTCTCGAGTTCCGACTCGCCTAGGAGACGCTGATGTCGTAGTAGTTGACGTGGCCCTGCGAGTAGCTGACGAAGCCGTCGACGCCCTTCTTGAAGACGTAGTACTTCTGGGAGTCGACAAGCGGGATCGCCGGCATGTCACCGACCAGGAAGTCGTTGACCTGCTTGACCAGCGCGTCGCGCTCGGGTCCCGGCTGGGTCTCCAGGATCTGGCGGGACAGCCCGTCGAGGGTGGGCGAGCTGTAGTTCTGCAGGTTGGTCAGGCCACCGGTGGAGTAGAAGACCTGCAGGTAGTAGGCGGGGTCGGGGACCAACGGTGTGCTGGTGGCCAGCCAGGTCTGCAGCTTGCCCTCGCGCTTGGCGGTGTCGAAGTCGGCGCCGGAGGCGACGTTGTTCAGTTTCACCTCGATACCGACCTTGGCCAGCTGCGACCGCAGCAGCACGGCCACCTGCTCACTGTGCGCACCCACGTTCGCCGCGTTGTAGGCCAGCTCCATCGGGAAGCCGTTCGGCAGTCCTGCCTCGGCCAGCAACTGCTTGGCCCGGTCCAGGTCGTGGGCCAGCGGCCGGCTCGCCGCGGGGGCGCCGAAGTCGTCGTGCATGAAGTCGGTCGAGGGTGCCGAGAAGCCCTGGTACGCCGAGTCGACGATGGCCTGCCGGTCGACCGCGTACGAGATGGCCTCGCGGACCCGCTTGTCGTCGAAGGGCTCCGCCTTGAGGTTGGGCACCAGCACGTCGATGTTCGGGTAGAGCACCCGTTCCAGCCGGGCGTCACCGCTGTTCTGCAGCGAGGAGAGCTGGTCGAAGGTCATCGCGGTGGCGACGTCGACCTGCCCGCTCTGGGCCAGTTGCAGCCGGTTGGAGGTGTCGGCGACCGCCCGCACCACCACGTCCCTGACCTTGGGCGTACCTCGGAAGTAGTTCTCGTTGGCGGTGAGCCGGACCTCCTTGCCCGGGTCGAACGACCGCACCTGGTACGGCCCGAAGGTCGCCGTGTTCTCCCCCAGCCACTTGTAGGCGTACGGGTCGTCCGCGGTGGCGTGCTTCTTGGCCTCCACCGAGTCGTAGATCGTCATGAAGAACGTGGTCAGGATGGAGAGACTCACCGCGTTGGGCTGGGCGACGTTGATCGTGAAGGTCTTGTCGTCGACGACGGTGATCGGGTTGGTGACGTCCCAGCCGCCGATCCCCATCAGGATCTTGGCGATAGGCACGCCTGTGCTGTTGACCATCCGGTCGACCGACCACTTGACGTCCTCGGCGGTGATCGGGTTGCCGAACTGACTCTTGGCGTCGCGGAGCGTAAAGGACATCTTCTTGCCGCCGTCGGTCAACGTCCAGGACTCGGCGAGTTCGGCTTCGAGCTGGTCCGGTGTCTGTAGTTTCGTCGCGCCGGCCTCGGGCTTCACGAAGCGCACCAGGGTGCCGGCGGTGTTCGGTAGCAGATCGATCGAGATGTAACCCTGGTAGCGCTCGGAGTCGAGACTCGACAGGACTCCCGGGGCGGCGATGGTCAGCGTCCGCCCGGAGGCGTCCGACTCTTCCCGCTCGCCGCCGCCACCGCAGGCCGCGAGAGCCAGGCCCGCCACGGCGAGCACTGCCACGGCCCGCACCCGAACGGAACGTCTTCCCATGCCGACACCTCCACATTGTGTGCAAGCTTGTTCCATCTAGTGCTGCGAACCCGGTAAAGCGGATAACACGAGCGATGCTTGTATACAAATACCGGCCTGTCAAGGCTCTGACCAGCCGAATCCCGGCGGCCGACCCGGCGGGTACTCACGCCGCGCGACGGGCCACGAACCGACCGGCGCCCCGGCGCACGACGGACCACCCGCCACGGGGCAGCGCGCCGCCGAGGCAAAACGCGTCGACCTGGCCGGGCACGTACCACCGCCCGGACGGGGCATCCATATGTGTATGCACATCGACACCTTCAGCACGGAAGACCTTGCCCCGGAGGTCGATCTTCTCGATGTCGGCCGACTGCCGGACCGGACCCACGCACTCGATGCGCCTCGAATAGGTCAGCACGTCAGACACCATGATGCAGTCCTCGGCGACCACCGCTCCGCCGACCAGACCACATCTTCGCGGCATTTCTCCCCGATCAGAACAGGTGAGGAAACGCGACCGACAGAACAGGCTAAGCGCCAGATCGTATACAACCCTGCGGCTGAGGCACAAGAACCAGACGCCACCCCGACCGGACTCCCCCGGCCCGGCCCGGTGACGGCCCGCACACCCCCGTCGGAACACCCCATTGCCGCTTATTGCATACAACCATCACCAAGACCTTCGGTAGAGCGAGGAGACAAGCCGCCCCTACCTGCTCGCAGCAGCACAGGAGGAGCGGAGCCCTAGACGATGCCAAGCAGATTACATACAATCTGGCCTCCGACTGAAGGAGGCAACGTGGCCCACTCCGGCAAGCGACGGGTCGTCCTCGACCAGGTGCCCCAGCGGGTCTGGCGGGCACCGCACCTGCCCTTCGGACTACGCACCCGGCACATCAACGACGACCCGGAGACCGGCGCGCAGACGCTCGTCGTCGACGTCCCGCCCGGTTGGCAGATGCCCGCCCACTGGAACAGCGCCGACCTGGAACTACTGGTCCGCGACGGTGACCTGACGATCGCCGGACGTCGGTGCCGGCGCGGGCACTACCTCTTTCTGCCCGCCGGCACCGAACTCGGCCCGATCTCCTCGACCGAGGGCGCCACCCTGATCTTCTGGACGGACGCGCCGTTCGAGGTCCGCACGGACGAGCGGCCCACGCCGTCGAAGCCGCTCGGCGAGACCGTCGACATCTTCGACCAGACGAACTGGCTCCCCGTCCAGGAGGCGTTCGCGGGCGTCACCGACACGAGCAGTCACGGCGACATCGAGGTGCCCACCCAGTGCATCCGGCTGCGCCGGGTCGAGGAGACCGGCAAGGACACCATTCTGTTCGTCCTGCCGCGCCGCTTCGCCAAGACGGCGCTGGAGTTCCACCACAGCACGGAGGAGATCTTCTTCCTCGACGGCTGGTGCGCCACCGACCCCGAGCACGTCTACCGCGCCGGCGAGTACCTGTGCTGGGAGCCCGGCGTCATCCACGGCGTGGTCACCGGCTGGGAGGCCATCTGCCTGTCCAAACACCACGGCCCACTCACCAGCCCGCAGATTCCGCTCGGGGCGACCAGCGTGGACGCCGAGCGGTGACGGCGCTGCCGCCCACCGGCGGTCGGCGGATCGCCTCCGGCGGGGGTACGCGCGCGGGCTTCGTCCTGCACCGCGCCGACCTGGCGTACGAGCTGATCTCCGCGCTCAACCACAACCCGGACGACGAGGGACTGGTGCACCGCCTGGTCGACCGGCAGGTGACCGGGGATCCGGACTGCGAGTTCCTCACCGGGGTCTACCGGATGGAGCCCGGGATGAGGCACCCGCCGCACCTGCACGCCGCGTCCGCCGAGTTCTACTACGTGCTGTCCGGAACGGCGCTGTTCCGGCTGGCCGACGAGCAGTTCGAGGCGGGCCCGGGGACGGCGATGTACATCCCCGCCGGTGTCGCGCACGCGATCGAGACCGGCGACGCGGACGGCATGGAGCTGCTGTACGCCTTCAGCACCCCGGACCTCCAGGGCATCGGCACCCGCTGGCTGTGACCGCCGGCTGAGCCGGCCCGGCGCACCCCCGGTGCTCCTGGGCCGGCGGATCGGCACACCCCCGTAGCAACATCCGGCGCACCTCGCGTCGGTCGACGAAGGAGAATACGGTGCGCAGCATCGAGCACTGGATCGGCGGCGCGTCCGTCACCGGCACCGAGTACGCCACGGTGCACCAGCCCGCCACCGGTCAGCCCCAGGCCCGGGTCGCGGTCGGCGGGCCGGCGGAGGTCGACCTGGCCGTCGCGGCGGCGGTCCGGGCGCAGGAGTCGTGGGGCGAGATGTCGCTGTCCCGCCGGACGAAGGTCCTGTTCCGGATGCGGGACCTGGTGGAGCGGCACGAGGACGACCTGGCCCGACTCGTCACCGCCGAACACGGCAAGACCGTCGAGGACGCCCGCGGCGAGGTGATCCGTGGCCGGGAGGTCATCGAGTTCGCCTGCGGGATCCCGCAGCTGCTCAAGGGGGCCTACTCCGACCAGGTGTCCACCGGCGTGGACTCGTACTCGCTGCGCGCCCCGCTGGGGGTCTGCGCCGGTGTCACCCCGTTCAACTTCCCGGTCATGGTGCCGATGTGGATGCACCCGGTCGCCATCGCCTGCGGCAACACCTTCGTGCTCAAGCCCAGCGAACGCGACCCGTCCGCGTCGAACCTCGTCGCGCAGCTCTACGCCGACGCGGGACTGCCCGACGGCGTGTTCAACGTGGTGCACGGCGGCCGGGCGGCGGTCGACGCGTTGCTCGACCACCGGGACGTACAGGCGGTGTCGTTCGTCGGTTCCACGCCGGTCGCCCGGTACGTGCACGGACGCGCCTCGGCGAACGGCAAACGGGTCCAGGCCCTCGGCGGGGCGAAGAACCACGCCGTGGTGCTGCCCGACGCCGACCTGGCCGACGCGGCCCGGCAGATCACCGCCGCGGCGTACGGCTCCGCCGGGCAGCGCTGCATGGCGATCTCCGCCGTGGTGGCCGTCGGGTCGACCGGTGACGAGTTGGTCCAGCTGCTGGGCCGGGAGGCCGCGACGGTCGTGGTGGGCCCCGGCGACCAGGAGCACGCCCAGATGGGGCCGTTGGTGACCAGCGAGGCACGGGACCGGGTGATCGCCGCCGTCGGCGCGGCGCAGCAGGCCGGGGCCACCGTGGTCGTCGACGGTCGGGAGTTGAGGGTGGCGGGCCACGACGGTGGGTACTTCGTCGGCCCGTGTCTGCTGGACCAGGTGACCCCGCAGATGTCGGCCTACCAGGAGGAGATCTTCGGTCCGGTGCTGGTCGTGCTGCGGGCGCAGACCCTCGACGAGGCCATCGGGATCATCAACGCCAACCCGTACGGCAACGGGACCGCGCTGTTCACCTCGGGCGGGGCGGCGGCCCGCCGTTTCGTGCGCGGCGTCACGGTCGGCATGATCGGCGTCAACGTCCCCCTGCCGGTGCCGATGGCCTACCACTCCTTCGGTGGTTGGAAGGCCTCCCTCTTCGGCGACACCCACGTGCACGGCCCGGAGGGGGTGGCGTTCTACACCCGGGGCAAGGTGGTCACCAGCCGGTGGCCGGGGCGCGCCGAGGCGTCCCGCTCCGACTTCCACTTCCCCACCGCCTCCTGACCGGCCCCGCCCGGCCCACGGGGGCGTCGGCGGCCCGGCCCGGCGGTAGGGTCGGACGATGGGCGGGGTACGCGTGGTCGTCGTCGGCTACCCGGCGGCCGAGCTGCTGGACATCGCCTGCCTGACCACGACCTTCGACTACGCCAACCGGGCCGGGCGGGACCCGCGCTACACGGTCGGGGTGGCCTCCCCCGGTGGCCGGCCGATCAGCTGCCAGTCCGGGTTGACGCTGGCGGCGCAGACGAGCCTCGAACGGCTGCGCGGGCCGATCGACACGCTGATCGTCGCCGGCGGCGAGGGCCACCTGGCCGCCGCCGGCGACGCCCGTCTGGTCGGGCACGTACGTCGGCTGGCGCGGGAGACCCGCCGGGTGGCGTCGGTCTGCACCGGCGCCTCCGTGCTGGCCGCCGCCGGGCTGCTCGACGGCCGCCGGGCCACCACCCACTGGATGTTCGCCGACCAGCTCGCGGCCACCTATCCCGCCGTACGGGTCGATCCGACGCCGCTCTACGTCCGCGACGGTCAGGTGAGCACCGCCGCCGGGGTCACCAGCGCCCTCGACCTCGCCCTGGCGTTCGTGGCCGAGGACCACGGCGGGGAGGTGGCCCGGCGGGTGGCCCAGGGGCTGGTGACCTACCTGCACCGGCCGGGCAACCAGGCGCAGATGAGCATGTTCCTGACCGCACCGGCACCGAGCGACGCCCTGGTCCGGCGGCTGGTCGCGATGATCAACGACGCGCCGGCCGCCGACCTCAGCCTCACCGCGTTGGCCGCCCGGGCGGCGTTACCGGGCCAGCTACCGGGTCACGGTTCAGCCGAGCGCCGCGAGCACGAGAAACCCGACCCCCAGCGGCACGTCCAGCAGCATGCAGAACTCGGCCAACGACCGGGGCACCACCCGGTCGCGCCGGTAGTGCCACAGGTCCCAGACGCCGTGCCCGGCCAGCACCAGGCCGCTGAGCACGAGCCCGACGGTCGGCGCGAGGTACAGCGAACCGACCGCAAGGGTGCCGAACCCGGTTCGCGCCGGTGGCCAGGACGGTCACGGCGGCGGCCAGGCCGAGCAGGCTCGGCCAGCGGTGGGGCAGCGTCGACCACCGGGGTACGCCGCCCGACCGGGATGGCACTGTGGAGGTTGTCATGCCCCGACGATGCCGCCCCCCGGTCGACCCCATCGAGCGGGACCGGGTGCCCGGTCCGGAATCCTGGGGTGCCGGTCCGGTGCGCACCGGGCCGACCCGGACGGCGGCTCAGCCCAGGATGCCCTCGTGCAGGGCCCGCAGGACCGCGTTGGTGCGGTCCCGGGCCCCCAGTTTGAGCAGGATCGTCGACACGTGGTTCTTCACCGTGCCCTCGGCCAGGAACAGGATCCCGGCGATCTCCCGGTTGGTGTACCCGCCGGCCACCAGCCGCAGCACCTCCACCTCCCGTTCGGTCAGCTCCTGCGGCGGTGGTGTCTCCACCCCGACCGGCCCCGGGGTGTCCCGGATGGCCCGCAGCAACCGGTCGGTGATCGACACCGCGATCAGGGTCCCGCCGGCCGCGAGGGTCTCCACGGCCCGGGTCAGCTGGGCCAGCGTGACGTCCTTGAGCAGGTAGCCGCGCGCCCCGGCGCGCAACGCGTCGAGCACGAGGGTGTCGTCGTCGAAGGTGGTGAGCACCAGCACCGGCACGTCCACGGCCCGCTCCCGCAGCTGCCGTAGGGTCCAGAGGCCGTCGCGGTGCGGCATCCGCAGGTCGAGCAGGACCACGTCGGGCGTGCTGGCGGCGATCACCTCCAGCGCCGCCGCACCGTCACCGGCCTCGCCCACCACCGTGCAGCCGGCCAGTTCGAGCAGGGTCCGGATGCCCTGCCGGACCAGGGTCTGGTCGTCGACCACCACCACCCGGGTCATCGCCGCGGCACCCGACCGACGACCCGGAACCCCGCACCGCCGTCGTACTCGACGGCACCGCCGAGGGCGGCGAACCGTTCGGCGATGCCGCGCAGCCCGTTGCCCTCGACCACCTCGGTCGCGCCCTGCCCGTCGTCGGTCGCGGTCAACCTGATCGTGGCACCGTCGACCGCGACCTCCACCCGCAACCGGCGGGCCCCGGCGTGCCGCAGGGTGTTCGTCACGATCTCCTGCACGGTACGCACCAGGGCGGCGGTCTGTTCCTCGTCGGCCAGCACGTCGTCACCCACCTCGACCGTGACGGCCAGCCCCGGCACGTCCCGGCCGACCGCGCGCAGCGCCTCGGCCAGGTCGGTGGCGGGGCCGGCGCGCAGCGTACCGACGGTGCTGCGGACGTCGGCGAGGACGTCGCGGGCCACCCGGTTGGCCCGCTCGACGTGGGCGCCGGCGGCGTCGGCCGGGCGGTGCCGGGCGGCCTCCAGCTCCAGGGTGAGGACGGTGAGCTGGTGACCGATCAGGTCGTGCAGTTCCCGGGAGATCCGTAGCCGCTCCGCCGTGCGTGCGGACCCGGCCAGCAGCACGCTCGCGGCCTGCAGGTCGACGTGGGCCCTCGCCAGCTCGCGGCGCAGCTGCTTCTCCCGACGGACCGCGGTCACGCTGAACACCGTGGCGAGTTGGATCAGCCCGTAGAAGGCCGCGGCCATGCCGAGCTGGAGACCCACGTCGTTGATCCGGCCCATGGCCACGCCGATGACGACGGTGTTCAGCGCGACCACCACCAGGTTGGCCGGGAGGCGGACGACCTCCGGGCCGAACGCGGCGAGCACGACCAGCAGGATCGGCAGCAGGCCGGCCTGCGGTGCGGTCACCACCACGGCCCAGCCGGCCAGCACCGCCGTGCCGTAGGCCACCCGGCGCCGGACCGGCCGGACCGTCGTGCCCGCCACGGCGGTCAGCGCCGCCATCATCGTCGTCAGGAACAACCCGACCCAGACCGGCACCGGCACGTCCGGGTCGACGACGCCGACCACGACCGGGGACGCCGCGCCCACGCAGACCAGGAGCATGGCCAGGCCCGACCACTCGTCCAGCCCCATCCGCCGCATCGGTCCAACCTACCGACCGGGTACGGCCCGCCGACGGTGCCGAAAGTCATGGTCGGTACGCCTGACCGACGGCACAGGCGCGGGCCCGGGTGGCGCACCCACCATGGCAGGTATGAACGAACCAGTCATCTGTGCCGAACACCTGTCGAAGCGGTACGGCGACGTCGTGGCGGTCGACGACGTGAGTCTGCGGGTCGCCGCCGGCGAGGTGCTGGGCCTGCTCGGGGCCAACGGCGCCGGCAAGACCACCACTGTCGAGCTGATCGCCGGTCTGCGCACCCCGGACCGGGGCCGGGTCACCGTCGCCGGTCTGGATCCGCGCCGGGACCGGGCGGCGCTGCGGCAGGTGCTCGGTGTGCAGCTGCAACAGGCCCAGCTGCACCACGCGTTGACCGTCGCCGAACTGGTCGGGCTCTACCGCAGTTTCTATCCCGATCCACGCCCGGCCGCCGAGCTGCTCGACCTGGTCGGGCTGGTCGACCGGCGGCGTACCCGGTTCGAGAAGCTCTCCGGCGGCCAGCAGCAGCGGCTCTCCATCGCCCTCGCGCTGGTCGGCCGGCCGCGCGTGGTGATCCTCGACGAACTCACCACCGGCCTGGATCCGCACGCCCGGCGCCGGGTGTGGGCCGGCGTGGAGGCGCTGCGCGACGAGACGGTGGTGCTGGTCAGCCACGCGATGGACGAGGTCGAGCGGCTCTGCGACCGGGTCGCCGTGCTCGACGGCGGCCGGATCGTCGCCCTGGGCACCCCGGCCGAGCTGGTGGCCCGGACCGGCACGGCCGACCTGGAGGAGGCGTTCGTCGCCCTCACCGGTCGCGACCTCGGGCGGGAGGCTGCGGCATGACCGCCACGACGGCCCGGCGACCGGGGCCACGGGCCTGGCTGACGCTGATCCGGTGCGAGGCGAAGATGGTGGCCCGGGACACCGCCGGGCTGGTGGTGCCGATCGGCCTGCCTCTGCTGATCATGGTGATGAACGCGTCGTCGGCCGGGCGGCAGGAGGTCGTCAACGGCCGCTCGGCCCTGGACGTCCACGTCCTGCCGCTGGTCTTCACCATCGTCATCGCCTCGGTCGGCATCATCAACATGCCGAGCTTCCTGGCCTACTACCGCCGCAGCGGGATCCTCCGCCGGTTCGCGGTCACCCCCGCCTCACCGGCGATGGTGCTCGGCGCACAGGTGGTGGTGAGCCTGGGGCAGGCCGTGGTCGGCATCGCCGTGGCGTACGCGGTCGCGGTCACCGCCCTCGGTGCCCGTCCGCCCGCGCACCTCGGGGTCGCCCTCGGTGTCGTCGGGCTCGGCGTCGCCGCGATGTACGGCCTGGGTCTGCTGGTCGCCGCCGTGGCACCCACCCCGAACTCCGCCGTGGCGATCGGGCTGGTCGGCTTCTTCGCCCTCGGCGCGGTCGGCGGGCTGTTCGGCGGCACCGACGCCCTGCCGGAGCCGGTCCGGCAGGTCGGCGGGTTGCTGCCCTTCGGCGCCACGGTCGAGGCGCTCTCCGCCGCCTGGGCGGGGCTGCCGGTCGACCCCACGAACCTGGCCGCCCTGGTGGTCACGGCGGTGCTGGGCCCGGTCGTGGCCGCCGCGCTGTTCCGCTGGCAGTGACCCGGTCCGGTGCCCCGGTCGGCGGCCACCCGCATCGGCGGGTGGTGGCCGACCGATAGGTTGTTCGGCATGTCGCAGCCCGCACCGGACAGCCCGTCGCCCCGCAAGCTCGTCTGGGCTCCCGAGGCCGTACGCGTCCAGGTCGAGGAACCCCCGGTCGGGGTGGCCCGGTTGATGACCATGGCCGTGACCACCGCGATGGTGCTCAGCTGGCCGCCGATCTTCCTGGTCCTCGCCGGTGCCACCCTGGTGGCGCCGGCGGTGACCGACCGGGCCGGCATCGGGGCGACCGCCGGGTGGGCGGCGCAGATCGCCGTGCTGGTCGCGGTGGGCACGATGATCACCGCGCTGGTGCGGCGCGGCAGGATCTCCGAGGGCCCCGACGAGGACACGTCGCTGCGCACGACCGCGTTGCGGGTGGCGTTGCACTCCGTGGTCACCGGCGGGTGTGCCGCGTTGGTGCTGGCCTGGCACGGGCTCGGCGTCGGTCAGGTCCTGATCCTGGTGGCCGTGATCGTCACCGTGGTGCACGTGCTGCCGGTGGTCGTGGCCCGGGTTGCTGGCCGGGCGGCGCGACGCCGGGACGAGCGCCGTCGCGGGGACGACGCCGCCGAGCCGCAGCGGTGAACCCGGGGGCGGCGCGACGCCGTCGGTGACGACGCCGGAGCAGCGGTGCCCGCGCCGGCCTCAGGTCTGCAGGGCGCGGTGCAGGTTGGCGCCGAGGATGTCGGCGCGTTCGGTCGGGCTGAGGTCGTCCAGCCCGACCGGGTCGAGGGTCTGCGCGAACGAGACGTGGTCCAGGCTGGGCGGGAAGTCCGAGCCCCAGTAGAGCCGTCGGGTGCCGAAGCTGTCCAGCAGCACGTCGACGAAGGGGCGGGCGGCCGGGTGCGGCCAGGCGTGGCTGGGCTCGCTTACCGCGTACAGGCCGGAGATCTTGACCCCGACGTGCGGTAGCCGGGCCAGGGCGCGCAGCGGGGCGAGGGCCTCGGCGGCGTCCCGCGCGGCCGGCGGGGTGGGTCGGCTGCCGGGCAGCCCGAGGTGGCTGAAGAGCACCGGGCAGCCGTCCAGCGCGGCGAGCGCGGGGCCCATCCGGGCGGTCACGGCGGGGGTGGCGTTGAGGCTGACCACCGCGCCGGCCCGGGTCAGCGCCGGGGCGGCGGCGGTCAGCCAGTCGGCGAACCGCTCGGCCCGCGCGGCGTCGGCCAGGTAGCCGGCCACTCCGACGAAGCCCGCCGACCACCACCGTCGCAGCGTGTCGTCGGTGGGCGGCGCGTCGGCGGGGACGTAGCCGACCGGGGCGATCCAGTCGTGGGTGCGGGCCAGTCCGGCCAGGTAGTCGTTGTTCCCGGCGAAGCGCGGCTCGCCCTCGTACCCGACGACCAGCGCCCGGCCGATGCGGTGTTCGCGGCGGAGGTCCTCGTACAGCGCGACCTCCGGTCCCCCGGCGGGCGAGCGGCCGTAGCGGCCCGGGTACCCGTCGGCGAAGAGGTGCAGGTGGGCGTCAGCGCGGTCCATGGTCACGGACCATAACCCAGTTTTCTCCTGGTTATTGACGTGGCCACCCCCCTGACTTAGGTTCTTGTCTCAATTAGGTCCGGATTGCAGGCCGCGAGCGAGGGGTGAAGCGGGTGACGCTGGCAAGCGACGAGGTTGACGAGCTGGTACGGCTGCGTCGTCAGCTCCATCACCATCCCGAGCTGCGGTTTACCGAGCACGCGACGGCCGGGTTGCTGGCCGGGATGCTTCAGCCGTTCGGCCGGGTCCGTACCGGACTTGCCGGCACCGGCCTCCTCCTGGAGGTTGACGGCCCCCTCCCCGGACCCGCCGTGCTCCTTCGGGCCGATATGGATGCCTATCCGGTCCAGGACGTCAAGACCGAGCCGTACGCCTCGACGAACGCCGGGGTCTGCCACGCCTGCGGACACGACGTGCACATGACCGTCGCGTACGGGGTGGCCGCCCGGCTCGCCGCCGACCCACCGGCGAGGGGGTCGGTGGCCGTGCTCTTCCAGCCCGCCGAGGAGATCCCCTTCGGCGAGGCCTCCGGCGCCGCGGCCGTGCTGCGCGACGACGCCCTGCGCGGGCGGCGCTTCGACGCCGTCCTCGGCCTGCACTGCTGGCCGGACCTGCCGGTCGGCACGCTCGGCGTGGACCGGACCACCGCGATGGCGGCCAAGGACGCCTTCCGGGTCGAGGTGCTCGGCCGGACCGCCCACGCCGCCACCCCGGCACTGGGCCGCGACGCCATCCTCGGCCTCAGCGGCATGGTCAACCTGCTGCACGCGGCGGTGGCCCGCTCCCGCAACGCCGACGAGCTGGTCGCGTTCAACATCGGCACCATCGCCGGGGGCGCCAGCCAGAGCCAGGTGGCCGGGTACGCCGAGGCGACCGGCACCCTGCGCACCCACGACGAGGCGGTCCGCGAGCGGCTCAAGACCGTCATCGAGCGCCTCGCCCGGCAACAGGCCGCCGCCCTCGACCTCGGGGTGCGGTTCACCTGGGCCAACGAGATGCCCCCGGTACGCAACGCCGCCGAACTGGTCGCGTTGGCCCACACCGAGCTGTCCGACCTGGTCGAGGTGGTCGACCTGGCCGTGCCGCCGCTGACCACCGACGACTTCGCCCTGCTCGGCGCGCTCGGCCCCAGCCTGTACGTCAAGCTCGGGGTGACCGGCGAACGCGGCGGCGCCCCCCTGCACTCCGGCACCTTCGACGTCGACGAACGCTGCCTGGCCGTCGGGGTGACCGCCCTCGACCGGCTCACCCGCGCCGTGCTCGACGGCCGGCTCACCCCGTCCGCAGCGCCCCGGTCGACCGACGCCCCGACGGGAGGGCCGTCGACGGCCGGCGCACCGGCGGCGCAGCGAACAGGCTCGGCCGACGCACCGGCGGCGCAGCGCACAGGCTCGGCCGACACACCGGCGGCGCAGCGAACGGGGTCGGCCGACGCGAACGGCTCGGCTGCCCCGGGTACGGACCCGACCGTCGCGGCGGTGCCGTCATGATCACCCCGCCCGAGGTCGCGGTGATCGGGGCCGGCGCGTTCGGGCAGCGGCACGTGGCCGCGTACCGGTCGCTGGGGGTGCCGGTGACCGCGCTGGTCGACCCCGACCCGGTCACCCGGGCCCGGGTGGCCGCCGCACACGGGGTGTCCCGGACCTTCGCCACCGTCGAGGAGTTGCTCGCCGACGCGGCGCCGCAGGCGGCCTCGGTCTGCGTACCCGGTCCGGCGCACCGGGCGGTCGCGGTGGCGTTGCTCGCCGCCGGCGTACCGGTGCTGGTGGAGAAGCCGCTCGCCGCGACGGTGGCCGACGCCGCCGCGATCGTGCGCGCCGCGCACACCCACGGGGTGCTCTGCCAGCCGGGGCACATCCTGCGGCACAGCGCCCCGCACCGGGCACTGTACGAGGCGGTACGCGCCGGTCGGCTCGGGCAGGTGCTGGCGGTCTCCTCCCGCCGGGACCGGCCCCGCGCCCTCAGCCGGCTCTTCCCCGACGAGCACCCCGCCCTGCTCACCGCCGTGCACGACATCGACCTGGCGATCTGGTACGCCCAGTCCCCGGTGGTCGAGGTGCGCGCGGCGACCCGGACCCGACCCGGACCGGCCGCGCCGGTCCTGGTCTGGGCGGAGCTTCGGCACGCCAACGACGTCGTGTCGTCGATCCGCAACAGCTACCTGCTGCCCGAACACACCGCCAACCACACGAGCGACCTGGTCGAGGTGTACGGCACCGACGGTGTCGCGCACGTCGACCTCGGCCACCCCACCCTGCTGGTGCAGGGCGAGACGACCGAGGCACCGGACTGGTTGCTGTCGCCGCCCGACGGTGGCGGCGCGCTCGCCGCACAGCTGCGCCACTTCGTCGCCCAGGTGACCGGCACCGAGTCCACGGCGGTCGTCCCGCTCGCCGACGGACTGCACGTGGTGCAGGTCGCCGCCGCCGTCACCGACAGCGCCGCCGCCGGTGGCGCTACCCGCCGGATATCCCCCGATCCCCTCTCCTGACAGGAGCTTCCGCCGATGTTTCGACGTAGATTGGCCGGCGTCCTCGCCGCCGGTGTGGCCGCCGCCGTGGCGCTGGCCGGGTGCGGCGGTGGCGACAGCGCCGCCGACGGCCCGGTCACCCTGAAGGTGCTCACCTGGGAGCCGGGTGGCACCGAGTACTGGCAGCAGGTCAAGTCGACCTTCGAGGCCAGCCACCCGGACATCAAGCTGGAGATGCAGGCCGTCCCCTTCGACAAGTACCCCGAGGTGCAGGGGCCCTACATCACCTCGCAGTCCGGGCCGGACGTGATGGCCAACAACGCCGGACTGGAGCTGTTCGACAGGCGGGGCGCGTACGTGCCGCTGGGCGAGCGGGCCGCTGAGATCAACAAGGACCTGGTCACCTACAGCGGGGCCTGCGAGGGCTTCGACACCAGCAAGGAGTGCTTCGGCGTCCCCTTCTCGTACCAGGGCAACGTCCTCTACTACAACAAGGACGTGCTGACCGCCGCCGGGCTGGACCCGGAAAAGCCGCCGGCCACCTGGGACGAGTTCGGGGCCGCCTGTGAGGCGGTGAAGAAGGCCGGCAAGACCTGCCTGGCGCTGGGGCTGTCCGGCACCTTCCCGGCGTACTGGGACTTCCCGGAGATCGCCCGCAACTTCCTGAGCGAGGACGACATCCGGGGCCTGCTCGCCGGCACCCTGTCCTGGAAGGACCCGAAGCTGGTCCAGACCCTGGAGAAGCTGGCCGAGATCACCACCAAGGGCTGGACGAACCGCAACGCCCCGTCGATCACCATGCTGCCCGACGGCGCGGACATCTTCCAGCGCGGTGACGCCGCCTTCGCCGGCACCATCATCTCCGACGCGGTGAACTGGGAGGCCTTCGGCAAGGCCCTCGGTGACGACAAGCTCGGCGTCACCCGGTGGCCGGTGATCAACCAGTCCGCGCCGTTGGCGCAGAAGTTCTCCGGCATCGAGGGCGCCGTCTACGGCGTGACCAAGTGGAGCGAGAAGAAGGACGCCGGCCTGGAGTTCATCACCTGGCTGGCCGGCAAGGAGAACGGCGAGCTGTGGGTCAAGCACGCCAAGGGGCAGCCGCTGAACCGGAACGTCGACCCGGCGCTGCTGCCGTCGTCGCCGGCCTTCAAGAAGATCCAGGAGCTGGTCGCCGACCCGACCCTGCACGCCGGTGTGATGCTCTCCGGCCCGGAGGCCGACGCGCTGGCCCGCGGCTGGCAGCAGGTCACCCTCGGCCAGCTCACCGTGGACAAGTGGGCCGAGCAGATGCAGCAGGCGCTGGAGCGCAGCCCCACCAAGAAGCAGGGCAACTAGCCGCAACCCGGGTGGGACGGCCGGCGCCGTCCCACCCGGTGCGCCCTGGGGAGGACAACAACCGATGAGCATCTCCACCGCGCCCGCCGCCGAGCCGGCCGTCGCGACAACCCCACCGCCGGTACGCCGTACCCGGCGCAACGCCCACGCCCGGGAGTGGTGGCTCGGGGCCCTGATGGTGCTGCCGGCGGTGGTGCTGGCGGTCACCTTCAAGCTGGTGCCGCTGGCCCGGGGCGTGATCACCAGTTTCGAGTCCTCCGGCGGGTTCGGCGACAGCACGTTCGCCGGCGCGGACAACTACACCCGGATGTTCGACGACCCGGTGGTGCTGGCCAGCTTCCGCAACGCGCTGCTGGTGGTGGCCACCCTGCCGGTCTGGGTGGTGTTCCCACTGGTCCTGGCGGTGCTGATCCACCAGCGGGCACCCGGTTGGCAGTTCTTCCGGGCGGTCTACTTCATCCCGTACACCATCGCGCCGATCGTGGTCGGCATCATGTTCCGCCAGATCCTCTCCCCGGACGGCCCGATCAACGCCCTGCTACGCGCGGTCGGGTTGGCGCCGCTGGCCATCGAGTGGCTCAACGGGCAGAACAGCGCCCTGTTCAGCCTGGTCGCGGTCGCCCTGTGGAGCTTCTTCGGGCTGGGCGTGATGACCTACCTGGCCGGGCTGGCCACCATTCCCGACGAGGTGCTGGAGGCCGCGTACCTCGACGGAGCCGGATTCTGGCGGCGGCTGGTCTCGGTGGTGGTGCCGATGCTGCGCCCGACCGTGGCGTACTGGAGTGTGCTCTGCGCCTCCGGGGTGTTGATCTGGCTCTTCCCACTGATCTACGCGCTGACCCAGGGCGGCCCCGGCAACGCCACCATGCTGCCGGAGTACCTGGTCTTCCTGACCACCTTCCAGTTCCTGGACCGCGGATACGGCTCGGCCATCGGTATCGCCCTGTTCGTCTTCGTCGCCCTGCTGTCGATCTTCAGCGTCCGGCACATGTTCAAAGAGGGGACCAGGAAGCCGAAATGAACCGGCGACACTCCGCCCAGATCGGGCGCTACCTGTTGACCTTCGCGCTGGTGGTGGTCGCGGTGGCCGCGGTCTACCCGCTGCTGTTCACCGTGGTCAGCTCGCTGAAGACGCAGACCGGCTTCGCCCAGGACCCGCTCGGGCTGCCGGCCGGGATCACCTTCGACAACTACGTCGAGGCGTTCCGCCGGATGGACATGCCCCGGCTGCTGCTCAACTCCATCGTCACCACGGTCGGCGGTCTGGTGCTGTCGGTGCTGGCCGCGATGCTCGTCGCGTACACGGTGACGAAGTTGCGGTTCCGCGGCGGCAAGGTGGTCTTCCTGCTGATCATCATCACCCTGACCATCCCCAGCCAGGCGATCATCTACCCGCTGTACCAGACGGTACTGGACCTCGGCATGTCCGGGCAGTACCAGGGGCTGATCCTGGCGTACGCGGCGTTCGGCCTGCCGCTGGGGACCTACCAGCTGGCCGGCTACTTCCAGCAGGTGCCCGACGAGCTGATCGAGGCGGCCCGGGTCGACGGGGCGGGACACTTCACCATCCTGTTCCGGCTGCTCGCCCCGATCGCCACCCCGGCGCTGGCCGCGCTGGCCATCTTCAACTTCGTCTGGATGTGGAACGACCTGCTGCTGCCGCTGGTCATCATGGGCGGCTCGGACTCCAAGACGCTGATGGTCGGGGTCTCCATGCTCAGCGGCCAGTACGACGTCTCGGTGCCGCTGGTCAGCGCCGGCCTGATCGTGGCCCTGCTCCCGGTGCTCATCATCTACCTGGTGTTCCAGCGGCAACTGGTCTCCGGCGCGCTGGCCGGTTCCGGCAAGTGAGCACACCGGCCGACCGGCCCGGCACCGCACGGGGCGTGGACCCCGGTGCCGTCGACGATCCCGGCACCGGGTCGTCGGCGGCACCGGCCCGGGGGCCGGGACGGCAGCTGTGCTACCTGTACCGGCTGCGCCCCGGGGCCGAGGCCGAGTACGAGCGCCGGCACGCCGAGGTCTGGCCGGAGCTGCTCGCCCTGCTGGACGACGCCGGCCTGTACGACTACACCATCTACCGGCACGGCCTGCTGCTGATCTGCGTGCTGCGGACCCGGTGGGGCTTCGACCACGCCAGCCGGGTCACCGGCGACGCCGAGGTACAGGCCCGGTGGACGGCGTCGCTGGCGCACCTCTTCGCCGAGATCGCCGACGCCGACGGTGCGCCACTGTGGGCGTACCCGGTCTTCCACCACGCCGGCCGCCCGTCCTGACTGCCGGCCCGGCTGTTCCCGGCACGCGACGTGGGTGCGCGCCGCCAGGTGTTTGCAGGGGCCCCCTGTACATCAGAAAGCGTTAACAGGGGGCCCTTCCTTGCACCTAGACGGCGTAGGCGACGGAGCCGTCGGCGCGCAGCGGGATGCGGGTGAGGGGGCGGCCGGTGAGGTCGAGGGGGGTCTCGTCGGTGAGGTCGAGGGTGACGCCGAGACCGGGTTCGGTGGGCACCGGCAGGTAGCCGCCCTCGCGGCGCACGCAGGGCCGGGCCGGGCCGTCGGCGAGGGTGTCGTCCAGGGGTGAGTACTCCTGGGTGACGAAGTTGGGGATGGCGGTGTCCAGCTGCACCGAGGCCATGGTGAGCAGGGGGCCGAGGCAGTTGTGGCTGACCACGGCGGCGTGGTACGACTCGGCCAGCGCGGCGATCTTACGGGCGTGGCTGATCCCGCCGGCCAGGCCGAGGTCGG
Organism: Micromonospora sp. WMMA1923; assembly: GCF_049179195.1. NCBI lineage: Bacteria > Bacillati > Actinomycetota > Actinomycetes > Micromonosporales > Micromonosporaceae > Micromonospora > Micromonospora sp. WMMA1923. Next base: position 2,032,762 of record NZ_JBMHLZ010000001.1, on the reverse strand, counting down.
GGCGCACGTACTGGGCGCCACCCTGGGCGAGCAGCTCCTTGAACTCCCAGATGGTGTGCAGCCGTTCCCCGTTGGCCATCGGCACCCCGAGGGCCCGCCGGGCGACCTCGGCCTGACTGCTGACGCTGTCGATCTGCACGGGGTCCTCGACCATCAGGGGCAGCAGCCGGCCCACCGCCGGCACGACCACCTCGGCCTGCAACGGGGTGAGTTTGCGGTGCAGCTCGATGAGCAGGTCGACGTCGGGTCCGACGGTGTCGCGCACGGCGGCGGTGGTCGCCGCGGTCTCGGTGACCAGCCGGGCCAGCGACAGGTCGCCGTAGTTCGCCGGCAGCGGGTCGAACTTGACCGCGGTGAAGCCGTCGGCGACCGCGGCGGCGGCCTGAGCGGCGAGGGCGTCGGCGCCGGTGCCGGGCAGCAGCAGGTGCAGCCGGATCCGGTCGCGGACCCGCCCGCCGAGCAGTTGCCAGACCGGCACCTGCAGGCGCTTGCCGAGCAGGTCCCACAGGGCCAGGTCGATCGCGGAGACCGCGGCGGTGAGCACCGAGCCGCGGAACGGTCCCATCCGGTAGAGGTGGTGCCAGTGGTGCTCGATGCGGTCCGGGTCCGCGCCGAGCAGGTGCGGCCGGAAGGTCCGCACGACGGCGTGCACCGCGTCGGGATAGCCCCAGCAGGCGGACTGGCCGACGCCGACCAGTCCGGCCGAGGTGTGCACCGCGACGAAGTGCGCGTCGCCCCGCACCACCGACTCGACGGCGGTGATCTCCATGCTGCCCCCAAATTAGAGCCCTATAACGGCCACAAACTTGCTCCCGCACTCTTCCATAGCATGACGTGCCTGGTCTAGGCTCCAATCCGAACGAGCCAGAATAGGGCTCTAATTCTTCACTGGGGGTGTGATGGGTCTGCCGGACGACTACCGGGCGATGGCCCGGATCCGCCGGTTCGAGGAGCGGCTGGCCGCCCTCAAGGACGACGGCGAGATCCCGGGTTCGATCCACCTGTGCAACGGTCAGGAGGCGATCCCGGTCGGCGCGGCCCGCGCGCTGCGCGACGGCGACCACGTCACCGCGACCTACCGGGGCCACGGTTGGGCGCTGGCCCGGGGCGTGGACATGACCGGACTGTTCGCCGAGATGATGGGGCGCGACTCCAGCGTCAACGGCGGCCGGTCGGCCTCGCCGTACCTCTCCGACCCGGGCCGCTGGTTCGTCGGGGAGAACTCCATCGTCGGCGCCGGCGTGCCGATCGCCACCGGGGCGGCGCTGACCGCCCAGCGCACGGGCAGCGGCGCGGTGAGCGTGGTCAGCATCGGTGACGGCGCGATGAACCAGGGCAACGTGCACGAGGCGATCAACCTGGCCGCCGTGCTGGACCTGCCGCTGGTGCTGGTGGTGGAGAACAACGTCTACTCGGAGATGTCCCGGATCTCCGACATGGTCCGGGTCCGGCAGCTCGCCGAACGGGCCGCCGGATACGGCATCCCCGGCCGGGTCGTGGACGGCAACGACCCCGACACGGTCGCCGAGGCCGTCGCCGAGGCGGTCACCCGGGCCCGGGAGGGCGCCGGACCGTCGATCGTGGAGGCGATGACCGAACGGCTGGTCGGCCACTACAGCGGGGACGTGCAGCACTACCGGCCGGCCGGCGAGATCGCCGCCGCCCGCGAGCGGGAGCCGCTGGCCCGGATCCGGGCCGCCGCCGACGCCGAGCTGACCGCCCGGCTCGACGCCGTCGACGCCGAGGTGGCCGCCGAGGTGGAGGCCGCCGTGACCGCCGCCCGCGAGGTGCCGTACCCGGACCCGGCGACCGCCAAGGAGCACGTCTATGTCTGAGTCGCTGCGCTACATCCAGGCCGTCAACGCCGCCCTGACCTGGGCGTTGGACAGCCGGACCGACACCGTCTACTTCGGTGAGGACGTCGCCCTGCCCGGCGGGCCGTTCGGGGCGACCAAGGGTCTGCACAAGCGGTTCGGCTCGGAGCGGATCTTCGACACCCCGATCTCCGAGACCGGGTTCCTGGGCATGGCCCTCGGCGCGGCGATGACCGGCCTGCGGCCGATCGCCGAGATCATGTACGCCGACTTCACGTTCGTGGCGATGGACCAGCTGGTCAACCAGATCGCCAACATCCACTACGCAAGCGCCGGCCGGTGGCGGGCCCCGCTGGTGATCCGGATGCAGCAGGGCTACTCGCCGGGGGCGTGCGCCCAGCACTCCCACTCGATCGAGGCGTACCTGGCGCACACCCCGGGGCTGCGGGTGGCGTTGCCGGCCACCCCGGACGACGCGTACCAGATGTTGCGCACCGCGGTGACCAGCGACGACCCGGTGGTGGTCGCGGAGGCCCGGATGCTCTACCCGAGCAAGGGGCCGGTCCGCACCGACGCGCCGGTGGAGCCGGTCGGCGGGGCCCGGGTGGTCCGCGAGGGCGCCGACGCGACCGTGGTGGCCTGGTCCCGGATGGTCCCGGCGGCGCTGGCCGCCGCCGGCACCCTCGCCGCCGAGGGCATCGAGACCGAGGTGGTCGACCTGCGCTGGCTGAACCCGCTGGACTTCGACACGGTGGGGGCGTCGGTGTCGCGCACCGGCCGGTTGGTCGTCGCCCACGAGGCGAACCTGACCGGTGGCTTCGGCGCGGAGATCGCCGCCCGCGCGGCGTCGGAGTGCTTCGCCGACCTGCGCGCCCCGGTGGCCCGGGTGGCCGCACCGGACGTGCCGATGCCGGCCGCGCCGGCCCTGCAGAAGGCCGTGGTCCCCGAGGCCGAGCACATCGTGGCGGCGGTCCGCCGGACGGTCCAGCGGTGACCGGCGACAACCCGGCGGCCGGCCTGCTGGTCGGCCGCCGGGTGGTCGTCGTCGGAGGCGCATCCGGCATCGGCCTGGCCACCGTCCGGGCCGCCGCCGCGGCTGGCGCGGCCGTGGCGGTGCTCGACGCCGACGCCGACGGTGCCGCCGAGGCCGCCGCGCAGGCCCGGGCGGCCGGGGCGGACGCCTACGCGCACACCGTCGACGTCACCGCCGAGCCGCAGGTAGCCGCCGCGCTGGACGCCGCCGCCGCCGACCTCGGCGGCCTCGACGCGGTGCTGCACGTCGCGGGCGTGATGCGCGGGCAGGGCACCGACGTCGCCGACCTGCCGCTGGAGCTGTGGCAACGGGTCGTCGCGGTCAACCTCACCGGGCCGTTCCTGGTCGCCAAGCACGCCGTACGGCACCTGGGCGGCGGCGACGGGGTGCTCGTGCTGGTCGGCTCCAAGGCGGGCGTGCTCGCCGGCAGCGGGTCGGTACCCTACGGCGCGAGCAAGGGAGGACTGCACGGCCTGGCGCTGACGCTGGCCCGCCAGCTCGGTCCACGCGGGATCCGGGTGCACACGCTCTGTCCGGGCGACATCGACACGCCGCTGATGCGACGGTCGCTGGACGAGGCGCGGGCCAACGGCACCGACAGCGGTCAGGTCACCCGGATCGAGGCGGCCCTGGGTCGCCCCGAGGACGTGGCGTCGGTGCTGACGCTGCTGGCCGCGCCGGTCGCCGCCGGCATCGCCGGCACCGTCTACACCGGCTGAGCAGCCCGACCGTACGGCCAGGGCGACGACGTGGAGGCAGCATCGTGATCGGGATCATCGGCCCGGAGGACTCGATCCGGCTCGTGCAGGAGGTGGCCGCCGGCGAGGGACGTGCCGACGAGGTGACCGTCCGCGTCTACACCAACCCCGAGCAGGCCGCCGAGCTGGCCCGGGAGCTGGACGACCTGTGCCAGGTGCTGCTCTTCACCGGCCGCATTCCGTACGCCTTCGCCGCCGCCACCGGTGGGCTGCGCGCCGAGATCGACTACATCCGGCACGCCGGCATCGACCTGTACCGGACCCTGTCGCGGATGCTGCTGGCCGGCGGCGGGCGGCTGCCCACGGTCAGTGTGGACACCATCGAGGCCGACACCGTCCGGGAGACGTACCACGACATCGAGCTGACCCCGCCCACCGAGATCCTGCCCATCGCCGACTCCTCCGGGCTGCTCTTCTCCGGGCTGGCCGACATCGCCGCGTACCACCGGGAACGCTACGCCGCCGGGGCGGTCGAGGCCTGCCTGACCTGCCTCGGCGCGGTACACCAGGAGCTGCGCGAGCACGGGGTGCCGGTGTGGCGGGTCGAGCACACCCGGGCCTCGGTGCGCGACGCGCTGCGCCGGGCCTGGCAGGCCGCCGAGGTACGCCAGTCCCGCGCCACCCAGATCGCGGTGATGCTGGTCGAGGTGAGCGACCCGACCCACCGGCAGCTCGACCCGTACCAGGTCGAACGGCAGCGGCTCCGGCTGCGCGAGGCGCTGCTGGAGCACGCCGAGCGGATGCGCGGCCGGCTGGCGGCCATCGACGACCGGACCCTGCTGATCACCACCACCCGGGGCACCGTGGAGAGCGCCATCGCCCGGCACCGGGCCGGACACGCCTCGCTGCTCACCCTGCGCGGCGTCGACGGCGAACACACCGTCGGCTTCGGCGCGGGCACCACCATCGCCGCCGCCGAGGCCAACGCCCGCCAGGCCCTGGCGCTGGGCCGGGCCGGCGACACCCACGTGGTCTTCCCCGACGGCGACATCTACTCCACCCGCTCCAGCGCGGTCAAGCAGCGGCTGCGCGAGACCACCCCCGGGGTGCTGCGGGTCTCCGAACAGCTGCGACTCGGCCCGCTGTCCACCCGACGGCTGCTGGAGGCGCTGCACCAGATGGACCCGCACCAGGTCACCGCGCGCGGGCTGGCCGACGCGTACGGGGTGGAGACCCGCTCGGCCCGCCGGCTGCTCAAGTCGCTGCGGGCGGCCGGCTTCGCCGAGGAGGTCGGGGTGCACGTCAGCACCGGGGCGGGCCGCCCACAGACGGTCTACCGGGTGGCCCTGCAACGACTGGTGGGCGCGATCGGGGCCGACTCGTGAGGTTCGAAACCACCTGGCTGGTCACCGCCACCTTCGCCGCCGACGCGGCCCGCCGCCGCGAGCCGTACCGGGCCGCCCACCTGGACCACGTCGGCGCGCTGCTGGCCAGCGGCACCGCGCTGGTCGCCGGGGCCCGGGCCGACCTGCGCGCCTCGGTGCTGGTGCTGCGGGCGGCCGACGCGACGGCGGCCCGCACCCTGCTCGAACACGATCCGTACTGGCAACACCGGGTGTGGACGGCCATCGAGGTGGTCGAATTCCTCGCCGCCACCCCGCCGTCCCTCGGGAGGTCTTGATGTCGACACACCGCCAGGTCACCGGAGTCCGGGTCACCGGCGCCGACCACGCGCCGTACGCCGCCGGGCTGCTGACCGACGCCCTCGGCACCGGCGACACACCGGTCTCGTTCACCGCCGACCCGACCCTTGCCGAGGGCGCGTTCCGGGTCGAGGTCGGCGAGACCGGGGAGATCCGCATCGTCGGTGACCCGTTCGCCGGCCTGGTCCACGCCGTACGCGACCTGCTGGCCCGGACCACCCCGGCCGGCCTGCCCGTCGGCACCGTCGAGAGCGCGCCGGGGTTGGCCCTGCGGACCCTGTGGACCTGGGACCACTCCACCAACTGGGACCTGCGGCAGCTCGGCCAGCAGGAGATCGGCGCCCTGAACCCGTACGCCAAGGGGGTCGACGCCTTCGGGGCCGACTACCGGCGGCTTGTCGACTTCTGCAGCCGGGAGCGGATCGGCGGCATCGTGGTCTACGGGCTGCTGCGCGACGCCCACGGCGGCGTCGAGGCGGCCCGCGAGCTGTGCGAGTACGCCAACGCCCGGGGGGTGCGGATCATCGCCGGGGTGGGGATCAACGCCTACGGCGGCATCTACTTCGACGGCCGGCACCGCTACAACCTCGCCACCTGGCTGCGGCAGCGCCCCGACCTGGCCGCCGAACTGCCGAAGAAGGTCGGCTTCGACATCGACGAGTTCGGTGACCTGCACTTCCCGGCCAGCGAGTACATGATGGCCGCCTGCCCGTCCCAGCCGGACAACCTGGCCTGGCACCGCGACGCCATCGACTGGCTGCTGGACACCCTGCCGGTGGGTGGGATCAACTTCGAGACCGGCGACTACGGCAGCTGCGCCTGCGCGCGGTGCGTCGAGCGCACCGGCGGGGAACGGACCTCCTGGTCGTACGAGGCGATGCGGTCGGTGTATCCGACGCTGCTGGACACCGCCCGACGGCCCGGACCGGCCGGGGTGCCCCTGCGCCACCTGGTCGAGGTCTACTGGGACAACATCTTCGACCTCGACGCCCAACGCCCGCTGGCCGACCTACCCGACGACGTGGCCTACCAGTACTGCGTCAACCGGGGCTTCTGGTACGACAACCGTGACCGGCTCACTGCCGAACACGTCTCGGCGTTGCCGCACACCACCAACGTGCTGCGCACCCACGCCGGATCACAGTGGAACCGGCAGCGGCACTCCTGGGTGCCGGAGATGTACACCGACATGGCCACCCGGACCGCCGCCGCCGGCATGCGCGGGCTGACCATCTTCGCCGAGGCCTCCGCGTACCACCCGACCAACGAGGTCAGCTACCTGGCGTACGCCCGGTTCTCCTGGAATCCCGAGCTGACCTGGGCCGACTTCTGGCGCGACGAGGTGGCCCCCCGGTTCGGCGGGTCGGCCGAGGCCGAGGCGTTCCGCGACGGCGCGGCCCTGGTGGAGGACCCGGCCGCCGACGCCAAGGCGCTGACCGCCGTACGCGGTGACGCCCTGGCGATGGTCGCCGCCACCGGTGGCGAGGTGCAGCGCCGCTGGCTGTGGCTGGCCGAACGGGCCGCCCGGCACGCCCACAGCGCCGACTGACCGAGGCTCACGCGCCGGTGGGCGGGACAACGTCCGCCAGCGCGGACGCCTAGGGTCCCAGGCGTGGATCCGGTCGAGGTGGTGCTGATGCTGGCCGCCGGTTTCGCCGCCGGGGCCATCGGGGCGATGGCCGGAGGCGGCGGACTGCTCAGCTTCCCGGCGTTGATCGCGGTCGGAATCCCGCCGGTGGCGGCGACCGTCACCAACACGGTCGCCCTCTGCACCGGCAACCTGACCGCCGCCGTGGCCACCCGCAGCGACCTGCCTCAGGTACGCCAGTGGGCGCTCCTGCTGCCCACCACCGTCGTCGGCACCCTGGCCGGCTGTCTGATCCTGCTGGGCACGCCGGCCCGGGTCTTCGAGACGGTCGTACCGTTCCTGGTGCTGGGGGCGACCGCGATGCTGGCCCTGCAGGGTCCACTGTGGCGGCTGGTCGGTCATCCCCGCGACCTCGGGCCGCGCCGTCGGGCCTGGACCCTGCACGCCGTGGTCGGAGTCACCTCGGTCTACTGCGGCTACTTCGCCCAGGCGCTCGGGCTGATGCTGATCTCCGGGCTGACCCTGGCCCTGGACACCACGCTGGCCCGGATCAACGCGCTGAAGAACCTCCTGTCCGGGATGATGGGGGTGACCACCATCGGCGTCTTCGGGCTGTTCGGGCCGGTGAACTGGGCCGCCGCCGCGCTGCTCGCCCCGGCCGCCATCGCCGGCGGGTACGTCGGTGCCCGGTGGGCGCGCCGCCTACCGGCGACCCTGCTGCGGGCCGTGATCGTCGTCGTCGGCACGGCCGTCGGCCTCTACCTGCTGGTCGACCACCACTATCAGGGCTGAGCGGGGTACGTGGCGTCGTGGGCGACGGCTGGCCCGGGTGTGGACTTCCGCCCACACCCGGGGCCGTTGTTCACGCGTCGAAGGTGCCGACCTTGATCCCTCGGACGAAGCCGGTCCACTGTCCGGAGGTGAACGACAGCACCGGCCCCTGCTGGTCCTTGCTGTCCCGGACCAGGACGAGCTGGGGTGGTGTGGCAACCTCGACGCAGTCCCCACCGGCGTTACTACGCGTGCTCTTCTTCCAGGTGAGCGTGGTCATGACTGTTCCTCTGCGATCGACGCCATGAGCTTCCGGGACTGCGCTTCGGTAAGCGCAGACCGCTCCATGATGGCCCACGCCTCGCCATAGGCGGCGACCTGCGCTGATCCTGCTACCCGAAGGTGCCGGCCTTGATCCCCTTGACGAAGCCGGTCCACTGTCCTGAGGCAACCAATAGAACCGGCCCATGCTGGTCCTTGCTGTCCCGGACCAGAACGGTCGGGGACAGCGTGGCGACCTCGACGCAGTTTCCGCTGGAGCCGGACCTGGTGCTCTTACGCCAGGTGACGCGAGACAGGTCCATGCTGTGTCCTCCTAGCCCGTCAGGTCTGCCGCGATCGAACGCAGCGTATCTCGCGTGGGTTTGGGTGCCAGCGCAAGGGCTTGTAGTTGTTCGTGCGCCGCAGCGTAGGCGGTGATCTCCCCTGGCCGCTCCAGGTACAGCGCCCCGGTCAAAGTGTCCACGTAGACCATGCGTTCCTCGGCGGCGTCCGGGTAGGGCTCGGGCATCGGCGGAAAATCGAGAATCACGAAGCTTCCATCGAACCCAACGCCGGCCGAGTAGGGCAGCAACTGAACGTGGACGTTGCTCCGCGTCGACTCCTCCACCAGTCGTTCGAGCTGCTGTTGCAGTACCTCCGGACCGCCCACCACCCGACGGGCCGCGCCCTCATCGATGACCACCCGCAGCATCGGCGGGTCCTCCCCCGTCAAGATGGCTTGCCGCTCCAACCGCAATGCGACCTGGCGCTCGACCTCGTCGCCTCGCATCGGAACCGGCGCACCCTCGAAGGCTGCCCGCGCGTACTGCTCGGTCTGCAACAGGCCGGGGACCATCTGACACTCGTAGGTGCGAATGACGGAGGCCTCGGACTCCATCCCGACGTACTCGGCGAACCAGTCCGGCAGGACGTCGGTGTACCGCTGCCACCAACCACGCTGTTTCGCCTGACGGGCTACCGCGATTACCGCTTCGGCCTGGGCACCCTCCACGCCGTACAGCGACAGCAGGGCTCGCACGTCGTTTGGGTGTGGCCGAACCTCGGCCGTCTCGATTCGGCTGAGCCAGCTCGCGTCGTGGTCGACACGCCTCGCCGCTTCCGCTGACGTAATCCCTGCTCTGTCGCGGAGCTGTCGCAGGGTAAGCGCCAGGCGTCGGCGTCTGACCGTAGGGCTCTGACGGGGAGGCATAGCCGTCATCTTGCCATGCGGAAAACCTAACTTCGTTTCACATAAGGGCCTTACGCAAAGCAGCGGTTCGCATATTGCGGATTACCTGCTTGCGTGAGACGGTGTTGCAGGGTGTGGTGGTCGGATGACCGTGCGTGGCCCGGCCGCCACGCCCCCTCAGTGGAGGGAGGGCGCGATGGGTGAACGGATCACCTACGACGAATACCTGGCGGCCGTCGCCCTGAGCCTGGCCCGGACACACGCCCCGGCGTGGAACCACATCCTGAAGCGGACCACCTGCCGATGCGGGCGGGACCTCCCCTGCGGCGGGCGTCGCCCGATCCCGATCCGCCGCGAGAACTGGCCGCAACCGTGACCGGCCGTCGGTTGCCGGTGTTGATCCGGGCGGCCTGGCGGGTACTCGACCAGCACCGACACCACCGGTGCCCTGCCTGCCACCTCGGCGGCTGGTGCCCGAGGGTGGCGACGGCCCGGACCCGGATAGCGGCCTGGCGACGGTTCAGCCGGTGACGCCCGACCTCAAGGCCGGCGACCTCCTGCACGTCACCCGAGCCGCCAGCGTGCAGTTCCTCAAGCCGATCATGTTCCGGGTGATCCGGGTCCGCGAAGACCTGATCACCTACCACGGCTGGGTCTGGCTCGACGGTTACGAGCTGGACGCGACCGGCGACGCCACGAGGCGGCGGGAGATCTTCGTCCGACGGGACGGCCTCCGGCCCATGACCGTCCACAGCCCGCCTCGGCCCGCCGGTCGGCGAGCCGCACCGACTCCCCCACGCAGAAATTCACGTTCTGCTATACATGGGAACGCTCCCAACCCCATCCGGCCGGCCCCGCGTCGGACGGCACCGACCCCTGGAGGAGAACATGCGTAACCTGATCGCCGCGGTGGCCGCCACCCTGTTGCTCGGTGCCACCGCCGGCAGCGTCCCGTCCGACGCCGCCAACGCCGCCCACCGCGGTTCCTGCACCGACCGTCTGCTGTTCTGCGAGGACTTCGAGCGGTTGCCAACCGGCGGTGCCAGCAGCCTGAACTGGGGCATCGACACCCGCAACGGCACGCTCACCGTCGAACGCGCCAAGCGCGGCAACCAGGTGCTGCACGTACGCACCGTCGACAACGGACGGGCGTTCCTGCGGGTCGACGACTTCGCCGCGCCGGGCAACCGCTTCTACGGGCGTATGCGGCTGCGCGTGGACGCCTTCCCGACCGCCCCCGACTGGGCGCACTTCACCCTGGTGGAGGCGACCGGCACCGGCAGCGCGGAGGTGGTCCGGCCGATCGGCGGTCAGTACGCCCCCACCGTCCCCGGCGTCTTCTGGGGAGTGGGCGCCGACGGTGGGCCGACCGGCGACTGGACCAACTGGCGGGAGTCCGCCCCGGTGGTCGAGGACACCTGGCAGTGCGTGGAGTGGAAACTCGACCGGGCGGACAACCGGGTGGCGGTGTGGATCGACGGGGTGGCCAACCCGGAGCTGACCGCCTCCACCCACGACCACGGCGGCAACGACGTACCCTTCGTCCTGCCCACTGTCGACACGGTGAAGATCGGCTGGCAGCTCTACCAGGGCGGCACCACCCCGGCGGAGTTCGACCTGTGGATCGACGACATCGCCCTGTCCAGCACGCGCCTCGGCTGCTGACCGACGCCGGGCGGGCGGCGCGGGTCAGGGGCGGCGCGGGTCAGCGACCCGGGTCGTCCCCCGGCCCGACACCGCCGGGCGAGGTGACGCGCAGGCGTACCCGGGTGATCGCCCGCCCGGTCACCTCCGCCACCTCGGCGGTCAGCCCCGGCAGCTCGACGACCTCGCCGGCCGCCTTGGGGATGTGACCGAGACGGGCCAGCACCAGGCCGGCCACCGTCGTGTAGTCACCGGCCTCCAGGTCGTCCTCGCTGAGGTCCACGCCCACGTCCGGCAGGTCGTGCAGGGGGAAACCACCCGGCATCAGCAGAGAGCCGTCCGGTGCCCGGACGACCGCCTGCACGTCCCGGTCGGTCTCGTCGTAGATCTCCCCGACGATCTCCTCGACCAGGTCCTCCATCGTCACGATGCCGTCGATCGCGCCCCGTTCGTCGACCACGAGGGCGAACTGTTGACGCTGTGACCGCATCTCCCGGATCGCGTCGGTCACCTTCAGCGTCTCCGGCAGGTACATCGCCGGGCTCACCTGGTCGGTGACCGGGCCCTCCCGGTCGAGCAGGTCCCGCATGTGCACCACGCCGACCGTGTCGTCCAGGCCGCCGCGGCCCACCACCGGCGCGCGGGTCTGCCCCGACGCGCCGAGTTCCCGCAGCGCCTGTGGCGCCGACAGCGACGCGGAGAGGGTGACCACCTCCCGGCGCGGGACGAGGATCTCCCGCAGGATCCGCTCGGCCACCTCGAACGCCCCCGAGATGATCATCCGGTGCTCGGGGGTGAGGCTGCGCTGCCCGGCGACCATGTCCCGCAGCTCCTCGGTGGTGACCTCCTCCCGGCGGGCCCGCGGGTCACCGCCGGTCAACCGCACCACGGCGTCACTGGCCTTGCCCAGCAGCCACACCACCGGCCGGGTGAACGCCGACAACGCGTCCAGGGGACGGGCGACCAGCAGCGCCCAGCCCTCCGCCCGCTGCATCGCGATCCGCTTCGGTGCCAGCTCGCCGAAGACCAGGGTGACGAAGGTCAGCACGACGGTGACCAGCACGATCGACACGGGCTCCGCCGCCGTACCGAGGAATCCCAGGGGCCGCACCAGCGGCGCGGCCAGCGACACCGCCGCGGCCGCCGAGGCGAGGAACCCGGCGAGCGTGATGCCGATCTGGATCGTGGCCAGGAACCGGTTCGGATCCCGGGCCAGCTTCGCCAGCACCCCTCCGGCCCGCGACGTCCGCTCCAGCCGCTGCAACTGGCTCTCCCGCAGCGACACCAGGGCCATCTCGCTGCCCGCGAAGACCGCGTTCACCAACACCAGGACCAACACCAACGTGACCTGCACGCCATAGCCACCCACGGGCTGTTCGACGCCTCCTCGACCCGGCACCTCCGGGGACACCAACCGTAGTCGCCCCGCACCCGCCGGCATCCGCCGACCCGGGCACGCCCGGGTCGGCGGTCAGGACGACCACGGGCACCCCGGCGACAGCTTCATCGATCTACATCTCTTGACCACGGGCGGAGACGAACGTTGTCAATGACAGCAGCGAGTGCCTGACTAGCTCCGGTACGCCGCCGCCTGGGTGCCGTAGAGGCTGGCGTAGCTGCCGTCGAGGCGGATCAACTCGTCGTGGGTGCCCACCTCGCGGACTCCCCCGTCGCCGACCACGATGATCAGGTCGGCGGTGCGGACGGTCGAGAACCGGTGCGACACGAAGACGGTCACCCCGCCGCTGTCCGCGGCGACCCGAGCCGCGCCGTCGGCGTACCGCTCGAAGAGCCGGTGCTCGGCCTCGGCGTCCAGGGCCGACGCCGGCTCGTCCAGCACCATCAGCAGCGGGGCGTCGCGCATCATCGCCCGGCCGAGCGCGAGCTGTTGCCACTGCCCACCGGAGGCCTCCACCCCACCGTCGGCGTGGCTGCGGCCCAGCCGGGTGTCCAGGCCGTACGGCAGCTGCTCGGCGACGCCGCTGTGCGCGCGGGCCAGGCCGGCGCGTACCGCGTCGTCGTCGGTGGCCCGGGGCAGGTCACCGATGCCGACGGCCAGTCGGGCGGTCAACTCCGGGCGGGCGTAGTCCTGGAACGCGGCGGTGGTGCGGGCCCGCCAGGCGGTCAGGTCGAGGTCCCGCAGGTCGACCCCGTCGACGAGGATCGTGCCGTGGTCCGGCTCGTAGAACCGGTTGAGCAGCTTGACCAGGGTGGTCTTGCCCGCGCCGTTCTCGCCCACGATCGCCACCGTGCGGCCGGCGGGCAGCAGCAGGTCGACGTCGCGCAGCGCCGGCCCGGCCGCACCGGGGTAGGTGAAGGTGACCTGCCGCAGGCGGATGCCCTCCAGCAGCCGCTGGGGCGGACTCACCCCGGCCCCGTCGGGCGGGCGGGCGACCAGGGCGCGTACCTCCTCCAGCCGGCGCAGCGACCGGCCGCTGCGCAGGAGCTGTTGGGTGATCGTCACCGCGGCGGCCACCTGCTGGTTGAGCTGCGAGGCGACCATGATCACCAGCACCACGTCGCCGACGTCGGCCCGGCCGCGTACCGCGTCGCCGACGACCAGGACCAGCGCGGCGACGTACCCGAGGGCGAACACGCTCTGCCCGGCGGCCCGCCACAGGCCGGCGGTCAGCTCGCCGCGCCAGATCCGGCCGGAGGCGCGCCGCCAGTGGCCGGCGTAGCGCTGCTGCAGATGGTCGACCAGGCCCAGCAGGCGCAGTTCCTTGGCCGAGGCCGCGTCGGTGGTCAGCTCGAACAGGTGCCGGGCCTGCCGGGTGTCGACGCTGCTCTCCTCACGGGCGGCGTCGGCGGCGGCCTGGGCCCGGCGGCCGGCCAGCAGCGGCAGCGCCGCCAGCAGGGGCAGCGCCAGCAGCGCCGGGTGGGCCCAGGTGAGCAGCACGGTGGTCAGCAGCAGACTGACTGCCAGCGCACCGCCGGTCAGCAGCGCCTGCAGGCCCTCGCCGATGCGTTGCAGCTCGTCCTGGGCCAGGGCCATCCGGTCGGCGTGCTCGGGCCGCTCGTGGTGGTCGAGGTACGGGGTGCCGTTGCTGATCCCGATGAGCTGCTCGTCGGTGCTGAGCACGTTCAGTTCGGACACCTCGAAGTAGCCGATGTGCGCGAAGTGCGCGCAGGTAAGCGCCGCGATTGCGGCCACCGCGACGGCCAGGCCGGACCAGGCCGCCGGGCCGGCGTCACCGGCCACCGCCGCGTTGGTCAGCTGCCGGATCGCGACCGCGCCCGCCGGCACCGCCAGGGCGTTGCCGGCCATCAACGCCAACGCCACGGCCATCTTGCGCCGGTCCTGCCGCCAGGACAGCCGCAGCAACCCGGTGATCGCCCTCAGCATCGCCTCACCCCGTCCTCTGCGTCCGCGCGTCGGCGGCGTCACCGCTGGTGTCGGCACCGGCGTCGCTGTCAGCCTCGTCGTCGGTGAAGCGTTGCGCCTGCAGGGTGAACATCGTCGCGTACCGGCCACCGGTGGCCATCAGCTCGTCGTGGCTGCCCTGCTCGACGACCCGGCCCCGGTCGAGCAGGACGATCCGGTCGGCCAGCCGGACGCTGGAGAGCCGGTGCGAGATGAGGATGGTGGTACGGCCCCGGGTCAGCTCGGCGAACCGGGCGAAGAACTCCGCCTCGGCCCGTACGTCAAGCGCCGCGGTCGGCTCGTCAAGCACCAGCACGGTGCTGCCGTGGTAGAGCGCGAACAGGGCGCGGGCGATGGCGATGCGCTGCCACTGCCCGCCGGAGAGGTCCACGCCACCGGCGTAGGCCCGCGACAGGACCGTGTCCAGCCCGTCGGGCAACGCCTCCAGGGTGTCGAGCAGTCCCGCCGCCCGTGCGGCGCGCCGGATCCCGGCCCGGTCGTCGAGGTGCTCGACCGCGCCGAAGCCGATGTTGGCCGCCACCGACAGCTCGTAGCGGACGAAGTCCTGGAAGACCACGGCGATGCGGCGCTGCCAGTCCCGCGCGGACAGGTCGGCCACGTCGACGCCGTCGACGCGGACCGCACCGGCGTCCGGCGAGTAGAGCCGGGCCAGCAGCTTCACCAGGGTGGTCTTGCCGGCACCGTTCACCCCGACCAGGGCGGTGCAGCGGCCGGCGGCGATGTGCAGGTCCAGGCCGTCGAGGACCGGCCGGGTCGCGCCGGGGTAGCCGAACCGTACCCCGGTGAAGTCGATCGCCGGTGCGGTGCTGCCCGGTGGTGCGGTGCTACCGGTGTCGGCGGGCTCGGCGTACCTGCTCATGGCCTGTTCGAAGGCGGTGACCGCGGTCTCGGCGTTCATGCCGTACTGGGTCTGGGTGTCGGAGTCCGGATAGAACTCCCCCAGCCGGATCAGCGCCATGACCGCCTGCAGCACCAGCGCCAGCGCGGCCAGGTCGATCGCCGCGTCGGCGGCGCGCCGCCCGGTCAGCGCCAGCACCGCACCGACCCCGACCAGTCCGACGACCGTGTACGCCAGGTAGGGCCGGAGGTAGATACGGCGGCGCTCGGCCCAGACCGGGGCCAGGGTCCGCAGGTAGACCTGCCGGTAGCGGTCGGTCAGCCAGCCGGTCAGGCCGAAGACGCGCAGCTCCTTGGCCGCCGCCGGCCCCATCGCCAGTCCACGTAGGTAGCGGCTCTCCCGGCGCAGGGCCGCGACGTCCCGGATGACCCGGGCGTAGCGGCGCAGCCCACCGCGCTGGCCGTGCCGGAACAGCAGCACGACCGCCAGCATCGCCAGCGCCGCCGCCGGCCCGAGCACCACCGCGACCACCACCGTGAAACCGACGACCTGCGTGTACGGCCCGACCAGCGCGATCAGCCCGGCGTAGGCCGCGCCGGGGGTACGGAAGGCGAAGCGCAGCTCGTGCCCGGCCTCGCCCAGCTCGTCCAGGACCGCCGGGTCCTCCAACGGGGTGATCTCCCGGGTGGACAACGACGCGGCGATCAGCCGCCGGTACATGTGCCCGTCCACACGTCGACTGAGCTGCTCGCCGACGGCCTTCTGCGCCGCCTCGGCCAGTTGCAGCCCGATCAGGGCCGCGCCGGCGGCGGCCAGCGGCCACCACACCCGCGACTGGTCGGCGGTGCCCCGCAACACCGGGGCGATCCGGCCGACGGCGACGCTGACGGCGATCGCGAAGCCGACCGGCAGCACGCCCCGGCCCACACCGAGCAGCAGCGCGACGGCGCTCCAACCGGCACCGGCCGCCGGCCACAGCCGGGCGATACGCAGCCGGGCGGCGGCGGCCGCACGCAGCTGCCCGACCCGGGTGGTGGACGCGGTCATCGGGGTCAGCCGAAGATCTCGTCCCGCAGGGGCTCGGGCAGGTCCAGCTCCTGGCCGCAGGAGCGCACCGAGACCCGGTAGGAGTCGACCACCTCGGCGCTGTCGGCCACCGCCAGTTCGTCGGCGTTCAGGACCGTCACCGGCCGGTCGCGGAAGCGGTACTCGTCGGCGTTGCCGTGCAGGCCGGGCACGACGTAGGGCTCCGGCTCGACCGGGTGGTGGATCTTCGACTCGTCGGAGTTGAGGTCACCGGCCGAACCCCAGCCGGTGAGCATCCCCGGTCGGTACAGCTCGCCGATGCCGAGGCGGTCGAACAGCCGCGACACCGTCTCCTGTGGCGCCCGGCTGCACTCGTACGGGAAGTGCGTCACCGCCAGGCCCTCGGCGGCGGCCCAGCCGCGCATCCGCGCGTAGCTGAGCGTACTGAGCCGGAAGTTCTGCACCACCCGGTCCCGGCCGATCTTGCCCGCCCACTTCGCCATCCACGAGTCGAGACAGGCCCGGGGCTGGCGGTCCAGCACCAGCAGGCGCAGCCGGTCGACCGGCCAACCGGCCTCGACGAGACAACGGGCCGGGTTGAACAGCGCCTCGAACGGCACGTACGGCCCAGCCATCTCCTTGGCGAACAGCACCGGCTCGCCGTCGGGCAGCTTCCACGGCGCGCCCCCGCCACCGGTCAACGCGAACCGGCCGATGGTCTTCACCGGCTGGTAGTAGGCGGCGGCACCAGCCATGCCGAACAGGTTGGTCACGGCCGTCGAACCGACCCGGCAGCGACCCCAGCCGAGCACCAGCAGCGGGTAGTCGGCCGGCCCGCGCCCGGCGAAGCCGTCCCGCAGGGTATCCACGATCTGGGCGGTGACGTCGTCGACGGTGGTGGTGACGGTCTGGTAGCGGCCGTCGGGTGGCAGCGCCACGCCGGTGAGCGCGGCGTCGTCGGCGGCGGCCAGCCGGTGCAGCAGCGGGTACGGGTCGGTCATCGGGTGCTCCTGGCGGTCGGGGTGGGA
Source organism: Micromonospora sp. WMMA1923 (assembly GCF_049179195.1). NCBI lineage: Bacteria > Bacillati > Actinomycetota > Actinomycetes > Micromonosporales > Micromonosporaceae > Micromonospora > Micromonospora sp. WMMA1923. Next base: position 2,015,784 of record NZ_JBMHLZ010000001.1, on the reverse strand, counting down.
GGGTCAGCCCAGGTCGAGCAGGGCGGCGACGTCCGCGACGGGCACCGGACGCAGCGCCGCCTCGCACAGTAGGGTCTCGACGCCGCGCAGCGCCCGCCCGCAGACGGTGGCGGGGACCCGCCGGGTGTCGGCCAACAGGTGCAGCGCGCAGCCGCCGGCCAGGTGCGGCATGGCCAGGAAGAAGGTCATGTCGTGGCGGGCCACGGCGGCGATCTGCCGTACCGTCGTGCGCGCGGCCAACTCGGTGAGCGCGGCCCGGTCGGGGATGACCGTCGGGGGGTCGAAGTCGCGGCCCATCCGGGAGTCGTTGAAGTACACCGACAGGTCGGCGTGGGCGCCCTCGGCCGCGATCAGCTCGTCCAGCGCCTCCGGCGGGTAGGTGGCGTGGAAGTAGGACTCGGTGGAGTCGCGGTAGCAGCGGCGGACCGCGTCGTCGACGTCACCGGCGCCGACGTCGAAGACCAGCAACGCGTTCTGGGCGATGCCGGTGACCAACTGCCGTTGGCGGGGCGTGTTCCGGTTGCCCGCGATGAGCTTCACCACCGCCCGGTCCCGGCCGGTCAGCGCCGCCTGCACCAGCAGCGCGGCGGTCAGCACCACAGTGGACGACGAGGTCTCGGTGCGCTCGGCCAGCACGGCGGCGGCAGCGGCCACGGCGGTGGACTCCATCCGCCAGGTCACCACCGGCAGCGGGCCGCCGTCGTGGTCCGGGCCGTCGAAGATCCGGTGCGGCACCACGGGCAGCCGTTCCCGCCAGTACGTCAGGGCCTGCCGGGCCCGGCGCTGCCCGGCGGGCGAGGCCTCGTAGCCGGCCTGGTCCAACGGCTGCCAGCCCGGCGCGGGCAGGGTCCGCTCGCCGTCGACGAGGGTCCGCAGCTCCGCCAGGAGCAGCTCCAGCGACCAACCGTCCAACGACACGTGCGAGGCGGCCACGGCGACCGCCTCGACCCGGCCGTCGACGCGCAGCAGCGCCCACCGCAGCGGCCACTCCCGGTCCAGCTGGAACGCGCTGGCGGCCAGCTCGGCGGCGACCGCCTCCGCCTCCTGCGGCAGCGCCGCGGCGGTGGTGTCGCGCACCACCGGCGGGTACGCCCCGTCGGCGAAGACCCGCTGGTGGGGGCCGTCCGGGCCGTCGGTCAGCAGGGTCCGCAGCACCTGGTGCCGCAGCACCAACGCCGACCAGGCCGTGGTGACCCGCTCGACGGGCACCGGGCCGGTCAACCGCAGCACCCGGGTGATGTTGAAGTCCCGGCTGGCCTCACCGAACCACCGCATCGGCCGGTACATGGCCGCCTGGCCCCAGGTCAGCGGCGCGGAGCCGACGGACGTCCCGGAGTCGTCCGGGCCGGCGGTCGGTGTTCCGGAGCCACTCGTGACGGCGGTCGGTGTCCCCGGGCCGCTCGTGGCGGCGGTCGGCGACCCGGTGCCGCGCGTGGCGGCGGTCAGGGCCCGGACCGTGCGGTGGTCGAACACGTCGGTGATGCCCACCGGCAGGCCCAGCTCCTCGTCCAGCCGGGTGACCACCTCGACGACCTGCAGGGAGTCGCCGCCGAGTTCGAAGAAGTCGTCGTCGACGCCGAGCCGGTCCACCCGCAGCACCTCGGCGACCACGGCCGCCACCGCGGTCTCCAGGTCACCGTCGGGTGCGGCGTACGCGGTGCTCAGCGCGGGCCGCACCGTCGGGGTGGCGGGCAGCCGGCGGGTGTCGACCTTGCCGTTCGGGGTGAGCGGATACTGCGCCACGTACCGGAACCGGCTCGGCACGGAGGCCTCCGGCAACAGCCCGGCGGCGTGGGCGCGCAACTGGGCCTCGGTGGGGCGCGGCTCCTGCTCGCCGCGCAGGTAGGCGACCAGGTGCAGGTCGTGGCCGTCGGGTTCGGCGATCACCACCGCCTCGGCGATCCCCGGGCAGCGGCGCAACGCGTCCTCGACCGCCGGTGGCTCGACCCGCTGGCCCCGGATCTTCACCTGCCGGTCGGCCCGGCCGAGCACGTCCAGCACCCCGTCGGCGTCCAGCCGGCCCAGGTCCCCGGTACGCAGCAGCCGTGCTCCCCCACCCGCCGGATGCGGGATCCACCGCTGGGCGGTCAGCACCGGCTGGCCGTGGTAGCCCCGACCGATCACCGCCCCGCCGAGGCAGATCTCGCCGGTCCGGCCCATCGGCACCGGCCGGCCCCGCTCGTCGAGGATGTGCACCTCGGCGTGGTGGATGGGCGCGCCGACCGGCAGCCGTCGCCCGACGCAACGGTCGGTGCCGATCCAGTACCAGGTCGCGCCGACGGTCTCGCTCATGCCGTAGTGGTTGCCGAAGCCGGACTTCGGGCTGCCGGTGATCCACGAGTCGAACTCGGGGGTCAGGTACAGCGGCTCACTGCCGATCATGACCTGGCGGGCGACGTCGTCGACGCCACCGAGGGCGGTCATCGCCCGTACGTGCGACGGGGTGAGCTTCAGGAAGCCGCACGGCGCGGCGGCGGTCAGCGCGATCAGGTCGTCGAAGGCGACCGGCTCCGGCGCGACCTCCAGCTCCCAGTCCGCGACCAGCGCGGTGAACAGCGTCATCACCGAGCCGACGAAGTACAGCGGGGCGTGCAGCACCGCCCGCTCCCCCGGCTGGAAGGCGAACTCACCGGCACACCAACGCACGTAGTTGACCAACTGCCGGTGGGTGCCGAGCACACCCTTGGGCGCACCGCTGGTGCCGGAGGTGTACATCACGAACGCCAGGTTCTCCACCCGGCAGCCGCCGTCACCGTCGTCGCCGAGGGTGTCAGGCAGGTCGGTCACGTCGAGCACCGCCGCCGGGTAGCCCTCGGGGACGAGCCCCCGCTGCCCCGGCCCGGTCAGCAGCACCGGGTCACCCGCGTCGGCCAGGATCCGCTCCCGCCGGTGCGCCGGGTCCTGCACCGCCAGCGGCAGGTACGCCGAGCCGGCCGCCAGCACCGCGAGGATCGCCACCACCGCGTCCACCGAACGGGGCAGCAGCACCGCGACCGGTGTCTCCGGCCCCGCACCGTACGCGCGCAGCACCCGCGCGGTGTGCCGGACCCGGGCCCGCAGCTGTCCCGCGGTGACCTCGACGCCGGCGCAGCGCAGCGCGACGCGTCCGGGGTCGGCCGCCAACGCCCGGTCGACCAGGACGTGCAGCGGCGTCTGCTCGACCTCCCGACGCGGCCCGACGGCGACCGACCGGGCGCGGTCCACGGTGGCCGGTGCGGCACCGACGGCGACCGGTGCGGCATCCGCCGTGGCCGGCGCAGGCCCGGCAGGGCCGGCGTGGCGCAGCGAGGCGGGCCGCAGGTCGGTCCAGCGGGCGGCGACCTGCTCCACGCAGGCCTCGACCGGGCCGGTGAAGACCGTCGTCCAACCACCGGGCAGCTCCCGGTCCGCCGGCCACAGCGAGTACTGCTCCTCGCCGTTGACCACGACGTGGTGCACGCTCACACCAGTCCCCCGACCGGTTCCCCGACCACGGCCAGCCGGTCGACCGGGGCGCGCCAGGCCTGCGAGGCGTACCAGTCGCCACCGAACGAGCCGATGGTCGGGCTCCAGCCGCCGTGTGCGTCGGCGTAGCTGGCGATCTCCCGCCAGAACACGTCCACCAACGCCGAGTACCGACAGGCCACCCGCAGGTCGTCCAGGGTGAACGGCGGGCCGTCCATCCGGACCAGCCGGATGTCGTACGCGCCCCGGTACTGCCGGCCGCCGACGGTGAACGGCTGCTTCCACATCGCCGCGCCGGGCGCGCGCAGGGTGTAGCGGACCCGGGCGGTGCTGTGACCGCCGTGGCGCAGGTCGCCCCACTCGCCGATGTCGGGCACCAGCGGCGGGAAGAAGTAGTGCCGCTGGCGGGGCACCGCCACCCGGTCGAAGTTGCCGGGCACGAAGTGCCAGCGGTTGTACATCATCCGCTGGGCGACCTGCCACAGGATGTCGGTGACGGCGGCGGCGGGCAGGTCGGCGGCCATCTCGGGGCTGGGCAGCACGCAGCAGAAGAAGTCCGGCTTCTTCAGCCCGGCCACCTCCTCGCCGTACTCGCCGGCCAGACCGTTCAGCCGGGACAGGTCCCGCACGCCGCTGGACATGCCGTAGTCGGCGCGGCCGTCGACGACGGCGCCGAGCACGATGCCCTCCAGGATCCGGTTCAGGTCGCCCTCGTCACCGCTGTCGTGCGCGGTGCGCAGGGCGGCGGCGGTGGCCCGGCGTACCCAGGCGGCGGCGTCCTCGCCGTCGGCCGGTTCGGGGCAGGCGTCGGTGAGCGCGTGCAGGGTACGGGGCAGCACGGCCTGGCTGCGCCGGTCCGGCTCCCACGGCAGCAGGTACTCGTCCTTGGCGTACGTCAGTCCGTTGACCCGCCGGTAGCGCAGGTCGCCGCCGCCGTCGACGCGCTCGACCAGGTCACCGGCGAGCGCGGCCAACTCGGCCAGGGTCGCCGTGCCCAGTTGCCCGGTGACCGGCTCGTCGAGCGCCCGCAGGTACGTCGCGCAACGGGTGGTCAGCGTCCTGCGCAGGCTGACGGCGCTGAGCTGACGACCGTTGAACTCCTCGAACCGCACCGCCCGACCGGTGCGGAACAACAACTGGACGGCGGCCACGAAGAGCCGCTCCTGCGGGCTCCAGTCCGCCGGGGCGCGACCGCGCAACGCCGGCAGCACACCGTCGCGGATGAGGGTGCTGGAGCCGGAGTCGGAACGGGAGAACACCCGCCGCTCCACGTAGATCAGGACGGTCTCGACCCGCTCGACCCAGTCGACCACCTCCTCCAGCCGCGCGGGCAGGCTGCCGTCGGCGTGCCAGGTGTGCAGCATCTGGTCGAGCTCGTGACGCTGGTGCTCCTCCTCGGCCTGGGCCGGCAGGCACTCCTCGTCGATCATCTCGACCAGCCACCCGGGCAACGCGAGCTCGGCCACGACCTCACCGGTGGGCAGGTCGCCCCGCGCCGGCTCGTGGACGGTCAGCTTGCCCAGTGAAGAGTGGGCGAGCACGAACCCCGCCGGTGACGGGTCGGCACCGGGTGCGGTCAGCCGCAGCTCCTGCCGACCGAGCAGGTGCCCGACGATCGCCCTCTCGCGCAGGGTCAGGCTGTCGAAGGCGGACCGGAAGGGCACCTTGCCCGCCATGGTGAGCAGCCGCAGCACCGCCGTCTGGGCGCTGCCGCCGAACAGTGCCGCGGGGTCACGTACCTCGCGCAGTTCCTGGCTCCACTGGTCGGACTTCGTACGTCGCACGTTCCCGCCTTTCGCGACCGGCAGGCCACGGCGTGCCCGGCAGGCGGCTCGCCCGACGTCCACCGCTGCGCGGTGGTCGTGCGGGTGCGCGCAGCGACCGGTAGCCGACCTGGTGGGTGGAGTGGCCGAGGAGTCACCGTCCACCGCAATGTGGGAGCGCTCCCGCCAGCGAAGTATTACGGATCTTCGGAGGATGCGTCAATATCGTTAACTATGATCATCCACGATGGGCGGTCGGTGGCCCGGCAGGCATCCAAAACCCCTTCGAACGGTGGACCCCACCGGCCGGTGGGTTCGACCTGCTGGCCTGCGCCATGGCCTGGCACTGGCTGGACCCGGCCACCCGCCACCGGCACGCCCGGCGGGCACTCGCGCCTGGCGGCACCCTCGCCGTCTTCGGGCACCGCTACGACTATGCAGTCGCGGAGCAACGGACGGCGGTGGCGGCGGCGCTGCACGCCGTCGACCCGACGGTACGGGAGCGGCCCGTGGACTGGTTCCACCAGGACGTCGTGGACCACGGGCGGTGGACCGACGTACGCAAGGAGGTGTTCCGCCGCAACCTGCCCCTGGACAAGGAGCGCTATCTCGACCTGGTGCGCACCTTCGGCCCGTACCTGTCCCGGACACCCGAGCAGCAGCGGCGCGGGCGCTGCCCCGGGTGGAGCTCGACGCCCTGCACCACGGTCCGGACTGGCAGCCGCGTCCAACGTTCGTCGCCAACGTCGAGGCCTTCGCCGCACGACCACGCTGGGTCACCGAGTGGCAGTACACCGCCAAACTCGGTGACATCCTGCACCGCCGGGCGGACTGCGTGCTGTGGCTGGACCATCCGCGTCACCTCGTGATGCGGCAGGTCGTCGGGCGCACGCTCACCCGGCGCGTCCGGCGCGAACGACTGTGGAACGGCAACATCGAACCACCGCTCTGGACGGTCTTCACCGACCCGGAGCACGTCGTCCGCTGGGCATGGCGCACCCAGGGTGGCCCGACCCGACGGGTGACCGCGCTGCTGGCGGAACGAGGCGCAGAGATCGTGGTGGTCCGGCTACGCGGCCGCCGCCAGGTCACCCGCTGGGTCCACCGCAACCTCGGGGCCGCCGCCACGTGTTGAAGTGGTCGCAGTCGATGCGGGGGCGGTCGGCGCTAGGACCGGACAGCCACCCCGGTTGTGACAGGTGCCCGCAACGGTTCGGTGGCCCGGACTCAGAGTGGCACCTCGGCACTGCGGACGGTGGTGCGTTCCGCCGGCAGGCGCAGAAACTCGACGTGGCCGGCGGCCCGGTGGGCGAGCAGCACGAACAGCCGTTTGCGCCAACCGGCCAGGCCCGGGGCGTCGGTGCGGCGCAGGGTGATCCGCGAGACGAAGTAGCGGACCTGGTCGGAATCGATGCCGGCGGCCCTCGGGTCGGTGGTGGCCCGGCGCAGGACCGCCGGAATGTCGGTGAGGTCCTGGAAGCCGAAGACGACCGAGATGTGCAGGACCCCGTCGTGCGGGTCGCCGAGATCGTCGATGGTCAACCGCCGTTTCAGGGGATGTGCGGCACGTTCGCGGTGTGCCCGGTGACGATCACGACCCGCTCGTACCGGGCGTGGCGGCCTACCACCTCGTCGCGCAGCGCCAGCGGCGCCGTCTCGCAGTTGGGGTGGGGGTACACCGCGGTCCCCGGCATCCGCCGGAGGGTCGGGTCGCGCAGGGCCACGACCACGTCCCGCAGCGGACCCTCCCGCTCGGTACGCCGGGCGGCGACCAGTTCCCCGCCGCGCCGCCAGGTCGACAGGACCGTGAAGACCGCGCCCGCGACGAGCAGCGTCAGCCAGCCACCGTGGCTGACCTTCGCCAGGTTCGCGGCGAAGAAGACCAGCTCGAGGCCACCGAAGACCACCGCGAACACCGTCACCCGCCACCGGGACCAGCGCCACGAGGTCCGGGCCACGACCAGGAAGAGAATCGTGGTGATCAGGAACGTGCCGGTGACCGCGACCCCGTAGGCGGCGCCGAGTCTGGTGGCCGAGCCGAACGCGAAGGTCACCAGCAGGACCGCCACGAAGAGGGTCCAGTTGACCCCGGGCGCGTAGATCTGCCCGTACTCCCGACGGGAGGTCTGCCGGATCCGCAGGCGCGGCAGGAAACCCAACCGCATCGCCTGCCGCGACACCGAGAAGGCCCCGGAGATCACCGCCTGGGAGGCGATCACGGTCGCCACGGTGGCCAGCACGACCATGGGCAGCTGCGCCCAGCCCGGCAGCAGCAGGAAGAACGGTTTCTGCCGGCTCTGCGGCGACCGCAGGATCAACGCCGCCTGGCCGAGGTAGTTGAGCGTCAACGCGGGAAACACCAACGCGAACCAGGCCCGGCGGATCGGGGTCCGGCCGAAGTGCCCGACGTCGGCGTAGAGCGCCTCGGCACCGGTGATCGCCAGCACCACCGCGCCCATCGCGACGAACGCGACGACCGGATGGGCCGTCACGAACCGGACCGCGTACGTCGGCGACAACCCGGCCAGCACGCCCGGCTGACGGATCACCTCGGCCGCACCGGCCACGCCCAGGCAGGCGAACCAGAGCACCATGACCGGCCCGAACACCGCCCCCACCCGCCCGGTCCCCCAGCGCTGGACGGCGAAGAGCAGGGTGAGGATCACCGCCGACACCGGCAGTACCAGCGCCGCCCAGCGCGCGGAGACGACCTCCAGCCCCTCCACGGCCGACAGCACCGAGATCGCCGGGGTGATCACGCTGTCGCCGTAGAACAGGGCGGTGCCGAGCGCCCCGAGCGCCAGCACCGCACCGGTACGCCGTGGGTGCTGCGGGGGCAGCGCCTTGCGGGCCAGCGCGGCCAGGGCCATCACCCCGCCCTCGCCGTCGTTGTCGGCGCGCAGGATGAACAGCACGTACTTGATCGACAGGATCAGGGTGATCGACCAGAAAACCAGCGAGACCACGCCGAACACGTCGGGAGTGTCCGGTACGAGGTGACGGTCCAGGGTGAAGACCGTCCTCAGCGCGTACAGCGGGCTGGTGCCGATGTCGCCGTAGACCACCCCCAGCACGAGCAGCAGTCCCAGCCCGGGACGCCCACCCGGTGCGGGCCGCTCGTGGTGCGCCTGCTCTGCCACCCCACAGGCATACCAACCCGACCACCGCAGCCCACCCCGGAACCGGGAACTGGGTCGCTCCTGGTCAGCCCCGGTCCGCCGGGCCGGTGTCGGCCCGCCGGTGACCCACCCGCGGGGGCCGGACGACCGGGGAGCCACCGGACGCCGGGCGGACGTCACGCGCGGCCGCGGCGACCAGCTCGTCGGGATCGTCGCGCAGGGCCTGCCGGATGTGCGGCGGTACGACCTCGGAGGTCGCCATCGCGAGTCGGACCTGGGCCGAACGGTCGTCGACGAGCCCCGCCCACACCGTCTCGTCCAACTCGGCCGCGCGCACCAGCGCGACCCGGACGTCGACCACCGGGTCCCGGGCCAGGACGCGGCGCTGCTCGGCCGTGGTCCGGGGGTTGCGGGCGAGCCCCTTGCGGACCCGGGCGGTGCGATCGGCCATCAGTGCGGCGATCACGTCCGGGTGGTGGGTGTGGGTGGCGAGGCGTTCGCGCACCTCGGGTGAGACGTCGTCGACCAGTTGGGCGGCCAGTTCGGGCTCGGTGTCCCGGCGCTCCGCCAGCAGGCCACGAAGCTCCTTGTCCGGGGCCTGGGCCATCGCCCGGCGCACCGACTCGTCACCCGCCGGGTTGCCGCCGACCGCCCAGCGGACCCACCGGTCGGCGTCCTTGAGCAGCCGGAGCAGGTTGCCGGCCGAGGTGGAGGGGTTCCTCGCCACCGCCTCCCGGACGTGCCGGTCGTGGTCGCGGGCCAGCGGTCGCAGGGCCTGCGCGGGTGCGTCGACCCGGCCGGCGACCGCCTTGCGGACCTCGGGCGAGCCGTCGGCGGCCAGTTCGATGAGCGTCAGGTGGGGTGTGGCGGGATCGAGGGCGAGGGCGAGCCGGGCTTCGGGGCTGCTCCCCTGCTGCGCGGTGTCGGCTGCCCCTCGGTGACGGTCGGGCCCGCCGACGTCCTGCTGCTGTGCCATGGCCGCCATCATGTCACGGGTCCCTGGGGTCGGCCTCGGCCCGGACCGACGGTCACCAACCGCAGGGTGTCCGCCAGGTACCGGCGGCCGGCGGCCAGCCGGGGGTGTGGGTCGCCGTCGCCGCAGTACTCCACCGCGACCTCGGTGACCGCCGGCATCCGGGTCAGCCGTTCCAGCCACCGGTAGTTGTCCACCACCCCGGCCGCGGCGTCTACGGTGAAGTCGCCGGCACCACCCCGGACCAGGCAGTTCTTCAGGTGGAAGTACACCACCCGGTCGGCCACCGGGTCGATCACCGCCGGGTCGCGGTCAGCAAGGCCCAGCGGGGCGGCGTTGGCCGGGTCGAGGGTGACGAACAGGTTGTCATGGTCGGCGAGGTCGAGCAGGCGGGCGGTGGCCGCCACCGTGTCGTGGACCGTGTTGGGGTGCACCTCCACCGCCACCCGGACCCCGCGCGACGCGGCGTACCCGGCCAACTGGCGGTAGCAGTCGGCGGCCCGGCTCAGGTGGGCCTCGGAGGCCAGGGCGCTGCCGTTGGCCGTCCAGTCCAGGTCCCAGTCCCGCCCCTCGCGCACCAGCCACCCGCCGGCACCGTTGACCAGCGTGATGCCGTTGGCCGCGCAGGCGTCGACGACGGTACGGGCCTTCTCCACCCACATCGCCCGCTCGGCCTCGTCGGCGGCGGTGAAGACCGCCCAGTAGTCGGCGCAGAACACCTCGACGCCGTACCGCCCGGCGGTCCGCACGGCGTCGGTGATGCCTCCGTGCACGTTCTCGGCGTCGAACTCCGTGTCGAAGTGCCAGGAGGACAGCTCGATCGCCGGCCAGGCGTCGGCGGCGGCGACCCGCAGCACGTGCCCCACCGGGTAGTCACGCAACGCGTAGCTGTGCAGGACCGGACGCACCCCGCTCACCGGGCCTCGGCCAGTGACGCGCCACCGGACAGCCGGACGGCGGCGGCACCGGCCCGGGCGGCGGCGGTGTCCGCCACCGCGTACAGGATCTCCAGGTCGCGCAGCCCTCGGGCCAGGCTCACCTCGTCGGGTACCGGCTCGCCGGCCGCGGCGCGGGCGAGCAGCTCGTACTGGCTGCGGTACGGGTCGACCGGCGTCAACCGGGCGGCGGGACGCCACCCCGAGGCGTCGCAGAGCTCCAACGCGCCGGTGCCGTCCATCTGCCACGCCCCGCTTACCTGGATGATGCCGGCGTCACCGATCACGGTGTAGCTGGCCACCTCGGCCGAGGCGGGTTGCTCGTGGAAGGTGGCCGCGGTCTCGAAATGCAGGTACCGACGGTCGTCGAACCAGAGGGTGGCCTGGGCATAGAGGTCCGTGCGGGTCGGGTCGTGCACCGGCCAGGCGGTGGCCTCGCAGCGCACCGGATCGGCACCGAAGATGTCGATCGCGGTGAGCACCGGGTAGATGCCGAGGTCGGCGAGGCAGCCCAGGCCACTCTCGGCCGGCCTGCTGCGCCAGTCGTCCTTGCGCCAGCCCAGCCGGGCCGCGACCATCGCCTGGGGCGTCCCGATGGCACCCTCGGCGACCAGCCGGCGGGCCTCCCGGTTGTAGACGTTGTGCTTCGACATGTACCCGACGATGGCCGGCACCCCGGCGGCGGCACCGGCGGCCACGATGGCCCGTCCGGACGCGACGGTGTGGGCCAGTGGTTTGTCCACCACCACGGCGAGGCCGCGTTCCAGGGCCCGGAGGGTGAAGTGCTCGTGCAGGTGGTTGGGGGTGGCCACGTGCACGGCGTCCATCTCGGTGGCGAAGAAGGCGTCCTCGTCGCTGGTGTACCGGGCCTCCGGCCAGGCCGGGCTGGTCAGGGCGAGGGCCTGCGGGTCCGGGTCGAGCACCGCGGCGAGACGGCCGTCGGGCATCCCGCGCAGGGCCGGGATCAGGGAGTGCCGGGTGAGGAACCCGGCTCCGACGATGCCGACACGGTAGGTCATGGCGTACTCCAATCAGGAGGGTGGGGCGACCGCCGGCTGCCGGGCGCCGTAGAGGAAGAACGGCCCGTGGTCGAGGCTGCCCACCACGTTGCCGGCCAGGTGGCCGATCAACGCGTCGAGACCGTCGCGCAGCCCGGCCCAGCCCCGGCCGCCCAGCGGCGGCAGGTCCGGGCGTGGCCGGGCCGGCACCGTCGCGGTGCCGGCCCGCCAGCGCCGCAACACCCGGCCGAACGCGTGCGTGCCGGCACGGACGCGGGCGGCGTCCGCGCCGAACATCGCCTCGACCGCCGCCTGGTCCGCCGTGATCGCGCGCAGCATCCGGTACCCCAGACGCAGCTCGGTCGGGTTGATCAGGAAGCCGGCGTAGGGCCCCCAGTCGCCGACGCGCTGCTCCTGCCAACCGGAACGCCGCCAGGTCAGCGCCGTGACCCCGGGACGGATCGCGCCGGCCTCGGCCAGGGCACGAGCCAGCCAGGCGTGGTCGTATCCCCAGGCGAACTGCTGGGCCCGGGTCGTGCCGGGGGTCTTGCGGGCCTCGTCGACGGCCTCGGCTGCCGGTACCGACCACAGTTCGCCGAGGCGGGACAGCAGAGCCATCGCGAGCATGTCCTCGGTGCTGCCGTAGGGGGTGCCCTCGTAGAACAACGGCCCGTGGTGGCGCGTCCACCACAGCACCGGGTCCTGCCGGACCAGCAGGCCCACGGTGCGGCCGGTGACCAGGCTGCCGTGCGAGGTGACCGACAGCAGGTCGTACCCGTCGCCGTGGAGCGCGCCGGGCAGCCGCCGGGTCGCCGGACCGGCCTCCGTCGTGGCCGCCAGCCGGTCGTACCAGCCGGCGAGGTCCGGCACGGCGACCACCCGGGGGCACGCCGCGACGGCGCGCGGATGGGTGTCCAGGGTGGCCTGGAGCCGGGCCAGCGCACCGGGGGCCAGCGCGGTGTCGTCGTCGAGCAGGAGCAGCGAGCGTCGGCGCAGGGCCGCCCCCTCCGGCCGGGCCAGGAACGCCAGTCCGGCGTTGCGGGCCTGCGCGGCGGTGTACCGCCGGCCGGGTGCCCGGGGCGCGACGACGACGTGGTGTTCCCGGCCGGTGCGGCGCAGCAACTCCCCGACCACCCGGGCGTCCGAGGCCGACAACCCGTTGTCCACCACCAGCAGGGTGGCCGTCGGCGCGGCGGCGGCCACGGTGGACAGACCCAGCCACAGGCTGTCGGTGCGTCCGCCCTCGGGCGGGCTGTAGGTGGGGACGAGCACCGTCACGCCGGACGGCAGGGCGTCCCCGCCGCCCGACGGTGGCGGCGGGACCGTGCCACCCGGCGCGAAGCGGGCCAGGTATCCCGACGCGGTCGGCCGCACCGGGATGGCGATCGGTGTCGCGGTGGTCGCCGGCATCGTCGTCATCCCGTCCTCACTGGTAGCGGCTGACGAAGCCGCGCCGCTGGAACACCCGCAACGCGAACGCGGCGAACCCGAACGCCGCGGCCATCAAGGCCGCCGTGGCCAGCGCGGCCACGCCGATCTCACCCCAGGGCGCCGGGTCACCGGTGGCCACCGCCCGGGCCGCGCTGAAGGTGTACGTCGTCGGCAGTACCGCCGAGACCGGTTGGATCCACGCCGGCAGCACCGAGACCGGGTAGAACGCGCCGGACAGCGGCAGCATGATGAACAGCAACGTGAAGGCGAGCGTCTCGGTGCCGGTGCCGAGGAACATCACCACACCCATCACGATCAGCGCGATCGCCCAGCCGGTCAGCAGCAGCAACGCCATCACCGGCACGATGGCACCGCCCGTGCCGGTCAGGTCGAAGCCGAACAGGACAGCCGCCGCGGCCGTCACCGCGGCGATGCCCACGCCCACCCGGACCAGCCCCTGCACGGCCGCGCCGGCCACCCACTCGACCGGACGCAGCGGCGTGGTGAGCAGGCTCGGCAACTGGCGCGCGTAGATCTCCTCGAAGAAGCTGGACGACACGGCGATCTGGGACTGGTAGACGACGTGCCACATCACGATGCCGGCCACCACGGAGAGTGCGGTACGGGTCGCGGCGTCGCCGCCGGCCTGCCGGACGTACATCGCGATCGAGCCGTACAGGAGCATGTCGAAGACCGGCCAGACCGCGATGTCGAGGAACCGGTGCGGACTGCGGCGGGTCACGAACCAGTGCCGTACCGCCACGGCGGCGATCCGCCGCAGCGCGCCGTCGCCGGCCACCGCGTCGGTGCTCACGACGACGCCCCCGTACTGGCCTGCCGACCGTCGGCGGCGCTCTCGCGCAGCCGCAGGTAGACGTCCTCCAGGCTGGTCTGACCCAGTTGCGCGGTGATCGTCTCGACCGGCCCGTCGACCAGGACCCGACCGCCGGCCAGGAAGATCACCCGCTGCGCGAGCCGCTCCACCTCGACCATGTTGTGGCTGGTGACCAGCAGCGCGGTCCCCCGCCGTCGACACAGGTCGAGCAGGCCGCCACGGACCCGCAGGGCCACATCCGGGTCGAGCGAGGCGGTCGGCTCGTCGAGCACCAGCAACGCCGGCGCGTGCATGGTCGCCTTGACCACACCGACCACCGTGCGCTGCCCGCTGGACAGGTCGCTTCCCCAGCGGTCGGCGAGACCCTCCACGTCGAACTGCCGCAGACCCGCCCGAGCCTGCTCCTGCGGGTTCGGGGCACCGTACAGGCGGGCGTACAGCGTCAGGAACTCCCTGACCCGCAGGTGCGGCGGCAGCGGCAGGTAGCCGGAGGCGAACCCGACCCGGGCCAGCACCGCGCGGCGGGCCCGGCGCCCGCGTTGCCCCAGCAGTTCGACCGTGCCCTCCTCGGGCTGGACCGCGCCGAGGCAGCTCATCAGGGTGGTGGTCTTGCCCGCCCCGTTGGGACCGACCAGGGCGACCCGCTCGCCGGCGGCGACGGTCAGGTCCACCCCGTCGACCGCGGTCACCTGTCGGTACCGTTTGCGCAGGCCACGCACCCGCAACACCGTGTCGTCAGTCATCCGTCGGCTTCCCCTCCCATGCCGTCCACAACAGGTCGCGTACCGCCGCGAGGTTCGGAAGACACACGTCGGCCTGGGCAAGCCGCGCCGGCGGGTGCGTCGTGGTGACCGCGAGCACCACGCATCCGGCGGCCTTGGCCGCCCGTACGCCGTCGGGTGCGTCCTCCACCACGACACAGCGGTCCGGGGGTGTACCCAGCCGGCGGGTCGCGGCGAGGTAGCCCTCCGGGGCGGGTTTGCCGTGCCGGACGTCCTCGTCGTACACCGCCACCGTGGGCAGCGGCAGCCCGGTCGACCGGAAGCACTCGCCCACGAACCACCGGCTGCCCGAGGTGACGATGGCCCAGGGGACACGCTGGCAGGCCCGCACCAGCGCGCCGGCACCGGCGACCGGGCGCACCCCGGCCATCCGTTGCCGGGTCAGCGCGTCCAGGGCCCGCCGTTCCACCGCCGGATCGAGGTGCGGGGCGACCTCGCCCAGCACGTCGGCGGTGCGCCGACCGGCTGTGCGGGCCAGCACGAGGTCCGGGTCCAGCCCGTGGCCGAGCGCCCAACCGCGCCACACCTGCCGGAACAGGTCACCGGTGTCGAGCAGTACGCCGTCGACGTCGAACAGCACGGCTGCCGGAGCGCGCACCTCAGCCACCTCCCCTGGCCCGCCCGGAGACCTCGGCCCGGTCGACCGCCGGCGACGACACCAGCAGACTGCGCTCCGGCAGCGACCGGTGGGTGGCCACGGCGATCCGACGCAGGGCCCGGGCGGCGGCGCGCACCGGCGGGGCGGCGGTGGGGTCGGTGCCGGCCTCGACGCCGCGCGTGACGATCAGCACCGCGACTGTCGGATCGGGGTAGCCGGCCTGGAAGGAGTGGTGGTTCCAGGCGCTGCCCTCGTGCACCTCGCACGGACGTCCGGTGGCCCCGGTGAACCGGGCGGCGGACGGCAGGTCCCGCTCGGCCGCCGACCAGTACCCGACGACGTGCAGTCGCGTCACTTCCGGGCGGTGGGTGAGCCACCTCGCGGCGGTGCCGGGCAGGTCGGCGACGGCGACGGCGACCGACCGGTGACCCGCCTCGTCGGGGTCGGCGTGGGCCAGGTGCTCCTTGTACACGCGCACGTTCGGGTGCTCGGCGACGTCGAGGCCCGCCCGCAGCCCGACGCAGGCCACGAACACCCCGGCGGCGTACAGCCCGTCGAGCAGCGCCGGCAGGTCACGCCGTAGGCCGCCGAGATCGAACACGACCTCGGGTCGACCGGTCCCGCCGACGGCGGGCGTGCCCTCGGCCCCGCAGGCCAGCTCCACCGTGGGTCGCCACCGGCCGGGTTTGCCACCGAGCACCTGCCGGCCGAGCTGCAGCAGCCAGCGCCGCAGTCCCGGTCCCGCCCACCGCGGCGGCACGAACCGGATGCGCACGGCACCTGCCACCGGCACCGTACCGGCGCGTCGGGCCGCGGCGACGCCGATCCGGTGGCTCCGGGAGACGAACCGTGGGTAGGCGGCGGCCAGCGCCGCCCCGTCGGCGATGCCGGCCACCGCCAGGAACGCGGTGGACAGCGGGGCGCCGAGCATCGCCACCTGGTCGGCTCCACCGCCGGGCGACAGCGCGAAGGCCTCCGGCGGATCCGCCTCGTCGCGCAGCCACACCAGCCGGCCGCCGTCGCGTGGCGGCACCGCCGCCACCAGCAGCCGGGTCTCCCGGGTGGCACCGGAGGCGGAGACCGCCAGAACTCCTCGTGGGGTGCCGGGTTCGTCGGCCAGCGCCTGGGCGATCGCGGTGGGGTCGAGGCTGTCCAGGACGGTCAGCGCGGCCCGCCCGCCGGTGGTCTCGGTAAGCGCCTGGGCGGCGAAACACCAGCCGCCGGTGCCCAGCACCACCACCCGCGCCCGCGTCGGCGGTACGAGGGCGGTGCGGACGGCGGCGACCCCCTCGCGCACCACGTGCCACGCCGGAGGCGAGACCCAGCCCAGCCGCACCGCACCCGCCGCCGTGCAGCGCTCGGCCACCACGCCCGGCACGCCCGTGCGGGAGCCCGCCGCCGCGGCGAGCACCGCGGACCACAGGGCGTCGGCGTCGAGCCCGGCGAGGTCGCCGCGGGCCGGCCCGACCGTTTCCGGACACCCGGTCATCGCGGCGACGCCAGCTGGGGAAGCATGGTGCCGTCGACGGCGTGCACCGCGTGGCCCGGCAACCTCAGGTCGACCACCACGCGCAGCGTGGGTTCGCCGCCGACCCGACCGGTGGCGGCCAGGTCGTCGAGGACGGCCGGTACGGCGTCCAGCGACACCACGTGGCTGATCAGTGGGCCCAGCCGCAGCCCGTCGGGGCCGGCGCAGAGCTCCAGCGCCTCCCGGTACTCCTCGGCCGAGGCTCCCCGCGAACCGAGCAGCACGCCACTGCCGCCGTCCGGCAGCCGTACCGTACGCCGCTGGCCGCACCGGATCGGGTGGGCCGCCACCACGTCCCCGCCGGGTACCCGGATGGTGTCACCGGCCAGGAAGCCACCGAACAGGTGGACCGTGGCACCGTCGGCCAACGCCGGCCACAGGCCCGTCAGGAGGTCCGGCCCGGCTCCGGAGACGCAGACCACGACCGCGTCGACGCCGGCACCACCGGTGGCGTCCCGCACGGCCGAGGCCAGGCCGGCGTCGACGGGCAGGGTGTCCTCGGCGGCCACCACACCGCGTTCCACCGCCAGCCGCAGCCGGTCGCCGCCCCGGTTGGCCAGCAGCACCTGCCGGGCTCCCCACCGGCGGGCCAGCAGCACGTGCAGCAGGCCGGAGATGCCGCCGCCGAGCACCAGGATCCGCCCACCACGGCCGGCGTCCCGGGCCATCCGCAGGGAGCGCACCGCGCACGCGAGCGGCTCCAGCAGGACCCACTCGGCCCGGCCCTCGGCGGGTAGCCGCACCGCCTGGCCCCGATCGGCGAGGGCCCCGTCCCAGACCGCGACCTCGCGCAGGACCCCGGGCTGGTTGTGGCCGATCTTGTCGTGGTCGTCGTGCGGGTGGTTCGGATTGACCCCGATCACCTCACCGGGGGCGACGGCGGACACGCCGTCGCCCACCTCGACGACCTGGGCGACGCACTCGTGGCCGAGCACGCCGGGCTCACACCCGCGTTCGCCGCGTACCATCTGCAGGTCGGTGCCGCAGATGCCGGCGAAGGCGACGCGGGCCACGAACTGCTCCCGGCCGCAGCGCGGCCGGTCCCGCAAGCGCACCACGGTCCGCCCCTCGCCCACCGGCTTGTGCAGCTCGCGGTACTGGTCGCGGCGGGCGGCCTGAAACGCCGCCATACCCAGCAGGCTGTCGTCGCCGTCGACCGACGGTCGCACCAGCGCGTCCAGGTCCTCGGCGGTCCAGCCGGTGAACCAACCACCCTGTGGCAGCAGTTCGCCCAGGTTGGCGCGCAACGCGGTGTACCACGGCATGCCGACGCCGTTGGCGAACCCGCCCATCACCACGAAACGCCGCAACCCCAGCAGGGCCGAGGTGTGCAGCAGTTGGGTGGCCAACGGACGGGTGGAGACCCGCAGGACCGCGGCGGCGAACTCGTCGCCGGCACCGGCGACCTGGGCGAGGTCCCGGCTGGTCAGGCGCTCCGGTACGCCCTCGGCGAGCACCGCGAGTTTCGAGTCGCGCCAGCGTCGGGGCCACGCCGTGGCGAGCAGCGCCACGAGCCGCATGGTGGCCGGACCCGAGGCGTACGAGCAGAGGTCACCGGTGTTGCCGCACTCGCACCACGGGGTGCCGACGCCGGCCAGCTCGGCCGGTGGGTCGACCCGGACGTGGCCGACCTCGCCACCCAGCCCCTGGTCGTCGACGAGCAGTTTGCGGTCGAAGGGCAGCGCGTCGTCGAAGACCTTGACCGCGACCCCGGTGCTGACCGTGACCAGACCGAACCGGCCCAGCGCACGGTAGCGCCAGGTAGCGGCGGCGATGTCGTTGGCCACGGTGATGTCGGCCCACGGCAGCCGCGCCGCCACCGCCGCGGCGAGGTCGAAGCCCTCGCTCGGCTCGTGCCACAGCATGGCGGCGTTGCGGATCCGGCCGGTGGCGGCGACGGTGGCACCCACCGCGAGCCCCACCGCCCGGGTGGGCACCGGCGTCGCGGAGCGCACCCGCGACACGGCCTCGGCTATCCGGTCCAGGTGCGCGTCGCGGATCGAGCTGCCCGCGACCGGCTTCGGCGTGGCGAACCGCACCGTGCCGGGCAGCAGTCGTCCCTCGGCGCAGACGCCGATCCGGGTGGTGGTGCCGCCCATGTCCACACAGATCGACGTGGTGTCGGTAAGCGCCGTCACGTCTGCCTCCTTCATCCAGGTCCCGTCACCGCACCGGCGGTCTCGCCAGGGCCGCGAGTTCCGCGCAGGCCTCGGCGACCAGGTGGGCGCTGATCTCGTCGATCGAGTCGATGAAGTCGCCGACGCCGATGCGGCGCGGCACCACCAGGTGCAGCCGACCGGCCTTGTGCGGCATCACCTCGCCGTGCAGCCGGTCCCAGAGCACGGCCGGGTCGCACACCGGGTTCCACAACGCCAGGCCGGTCCGGCGCAGCAGCGTCAGCAGCCGGTCGAGGTCGACGCGGCCCAGGTGTCCGGTCCGCAGGGCCAGGTGGGACGAGAGAGCCATGCCGATCGCGACCGCCTCGCCGTGGCGGAGCCGGTAGCCGGACATGGACTCCAGGGCGTGCCCGAACTCGTGGCCGAAGTCGGGCAACCGCCGTAGGTCCTCCTCGACCGGGTTGGCGGAGAGTTCGCGCAGCATCGCCCGGGTGGCGCGGTCGATGATCTCGCGTACCTGCGGAGTGTCGTGAGCCGCCAGCACGTCGCCGTGGTGCCGCTCCACCAGATCGAACAGCTCGGCGTCACAGACCACCGCCATCTTGATCACCTCGGCCAGGCCGCAGCGCAGCTCCGCCGGGGCCAGGGTGCGCAGGAAGGCCGGGTCACACAGGCAGGCCAGCGGCGGATGGTACGCCCCGAGCAGGTTCTTGTGGCCGTTGAGGTTGACGCCCACCTTGAGGCCGACACCGGCGTCGACCATGCCGACCAGGGTGGTGGGTATCCGGATGTACGGGGTCTGGCCGCGGTAGAGGTAGGCGGCGTACCCGACGACGTCCATCAGGGTGCCGCCACCGACCACGAGCACCCGGTCGTCCGCGCCCAGCCCGAGCCCTTCGGCCACCCGCAGCACGGTGGTCACCTGGGTGAGGTTCTTGGTGTGCTCGGTGGCGACCACCGGCAGGACGGTGAACCGGGCCAGGTAGCCCCGGTCCCGGTAACCGGCCAGCAGCCGCTGCACCCGGTCCACCTGGTCCGGCGCGTACGGGTCGACGACCGCCAACACCTGGCAGCGTTCGGGCAGCAGGTCGGTGAGGGCGGCGGTGGCCGGAGCGAGCACGTCGTCGACCAGACGCACCGGGAACGTGGCCGGCACGTCGACCCGGAGCTGGGTACCCCGCACCGTCCCGGCACCCCGGCGGGGCGTCGGTGTCGTCGGCCCGTCGGCCCGGGCCACCCGTCGGCGGGCCGGGCCGGTCGGCGGACCCGGCGGGCCGGTCGGCGGACCCGGCGGGCCGGTCGGCGGACCCGGCGGGCCGGGCCGGTCCGGCCCGGCGCTGAGCACCCGGGCCAGCACGGCCCGGTCCACCGTCACCGGCTCGCCGCCACCGTCCGGGGTGGGCAACATCAGCGTGACCGGCCCGTCACCCGACGGCGCGTTGGCGACCCAGCGACGGGCGGTCGAGGCGTCCACCACCGCTTCGGCCCGCTGCACCGCCAGCTTCTCGGCCACCCCGTCGAGCGCGTGGACCGCCGCTGCCGGCAGCCGGCCGAGCCGGTGGGCGACCCGGGCGGCGGTCAGCACCGACCAGGCCCGCCGCTGTGGTCCGGTCAACGCGGCAGGGGCCAGTGGCAGCAACGCCTCGCCGATCCGCCACGCCGGGTGGCCGGGGCGGAACCGGCGGCACAGCCGCAGCACCGCGGTGAGCGCGTCGCGCTGGCAGGTGTCCGGATCGGCCCGGCCCAACCGGTCGAGCAACCGCCGGTCGAGCGCGGCCAACGCCAGCAACGCGGCCGGCTCCACCGGGTGGGTCAGCACGCCATCCTCGTCGACGATGACGTGGGTGCGGCGGGCCAGGGCGGTGATTCCCTCCTCGGGCAGGGTTGCGCGCAGGCCGTCGCGCAGGCAACCCACCACGGCGGCCAGGTCGCGATGGACGCGGACCGCCGCGGTGTGCCGCCGGAACGACGCCGCCGCCACCGCGACGAGCCGCCCGGTCCGCTCACCACCGAACGCGACCACCGCGTCGCGCCGCCCGAGCTGGGCCTTGACGGCTGCCTCGACGACGTAGCCGCAGGCGTCCACCCCGGCCCGCCGGTGCCCGACGTCCGCCGCGCCGGCCTGCGCGTCCACGACGTGGAAATCGTCCAACTCACCGCGGTCCTGCGCCACGCGCAGATATCCGATCAGCGGGTCGCCGCCGGGCGCGGCGACCTCGTCGTGCACCACGAGCAACCGCCGAGCCGGTCCCCAGGCATCGGCCAGCACCGGATTGTCCGGCGCGAAGAGGTCCCGGACCAGGTCCAACCGGAAACCGGCGGTCATCGTGGCCCGCAGTGCCGCCGGCGCCGGCGCGGGCGGGGTCGTCACCACCTCAGGCATCGCACGGCCCGCTTCCTCGCGTCCGTGGTGCCGCTCAGACGGCGGCGACGGTGGCGTGCCGACGACGTGCCGTGATGTCGTTTCGCAGCAGGTCGACCAGGGGCTGCCAGGGCTGGCAGTTCTCCAACCGGAACGACTGCATCATCTGGTCGATGTCGTCCTCGCCCATGCCACGGAACAGCTCGCCGAACTGCGGCAGCAGCGCCTCGGAGAAGAGGATCTGCAGGATCACCCGGCAGACCATGAACTCGCTGCCCCACGGGTAGGGGTTCCAGTCCGGGCACTCCTCGGCGAGGGCCTGGTGGATCGGGCCGAGCACGTGGGCCATCTTGCGGCGGTCACCGCCCCAGAGGTCGACCGCCAGGCGGGCCTTCTTGTCCAGGATCGGCCGGATGCGCTCCAGGTACGCACCGTTGGGGGCCAGCCGCAGCGGTGCCGCGAAGCCGACGTCCTTGTACGACCAGTAGGTCCAGCTCGCGTTGTACTTGCGGAACACGTCGAGCTGGTCGCCGAGCAGCCGCAACCGCTCCTGCTCCGACTCCGGCCACACCGCGTTGAACTCGCCCACCACGATGGGGGTGTTCGTCTCCCGCATGTAGCTGGTGCGGTACAGGAAGCTCCGCTCCACCTCGGCCTTGTCCCAGTACGCCTCGCCCTCCGGCTCGGCCGCCTGGCCGCCCCCGGCGTTGAGCACGTGGATCGGCCGGTGGCGGCCGGGGTAGCGGCTGCCCGGGGTGTACCCCGGCGCGGGGTAGTCGTGCGGGCAGTAGACGGTGTTCGGCCACGGCTCGCCGAAGAACTCGAAGTCGAGCGCGTACCGGTTGCCGTCGAGGAACAGGACGTGGTTCTGGTCGACCTCCCGGATCGCCTCCACCAGGCGCTCGTAGAAGGGGCCCACCTTCTCGGCGCTGGGGTCCGCCGGCTCGTTGATCGGGTTGTAACCGGCGACCCACGGGTTGTCCTTGTACCGGTCGGCGATCGCCCGCCACAGGTGCACCACCCGGTCCTGGAACGTCCGGTGCACCCAGAACTGCGAGGTGTGCGTGGGGTTGTCGCAGTGCCAGTCCTGGTGCTGCCAACCGGGCACGGAGTGCAGGTCGAGCACCGTACGGATGCCCTGCGCGCCGCACAGGTCGATCACCCGGTCGAGGTAACGGAAGCCGCTCTCGTTGATCTCGAAGGGCGCGTCGTCGCTCTCCAGGTACTTGTAGCTGAACGGCAGGCGGATCATGTTGATACCGAGAGAGGCGAGGTACGCCGCGTCGTCGGCGGTGAAGAAATGTTCGAGAAAACGGTCGAAGAAGAAGTCCCGCAATCCCGGCCCGAGCACCCGCCCGACCGCCGCCCGCTGCCCCTCCTCGTATCCCGGAAATCCGGTAATCCAGTTCTCCATGTTGAGCCAGCCAGCAACGCCGATGCCGAACAACGTCACCGGAGTGCCATTGGAGTCGACCAGATCCGAGCCACTTACCCGAAGAAACGACGCATTGTTGGTGGACACCCGAACACCTCCGCCATTTATGCCCCTCGCTGCGGGACTGGCCAGAACAATAGCGATCAGCGGATGCGGCCGCCAATGAAACCAAAGTCGTAGTCGCCGCTACGACCAAAGGGGTACCCGGGCAGCCCGTCACCCTGCGTACCCAGCGCACGGATCGCACCTCGGCGACACCGGGCGGCGACCAGGCCAGCCGGGCCACCGTAATGCCCGTCCACCCAATGGGCGATTTGGGCGTTCACCTCCGGGCACTTGTTGGGTATGTTCTCTGGAAGCGCTTCCAGCACTTCCACCAAGTCGCACAGCTTTCCGCCAGGAGGCCATGGATGCCGGGAAATGCCCGAAAGGTGCTGGATGCCCCGCGGGGCCGCCATGCGTGATGGCGGCCCGCCATTGTCGGACCTGCGAGTTCGGGCAGAATGCCGGCGCCAGCCGGTCGGGGGACACAATGTCCACCCGCCGACCCTCGGGCAACGGCCATGAACCGCGGTGACGCCGCGGTCACCGTGGCGCTCGCCGACGACCAGACCCTCTTTCGCGACGGGGTCCGCGAGATCCTCGCCACCAACCCGGGTCTGCGGGTCGTCGGAGAGGCGGCGCACGGCGAGGCCGCCATCGCGCTCTGCGTCGAACGGCAGCCCGACGTGCTCCTGCTCGACGTGGAGATGCCCGGTCCGGGGACCGCCGCGGTGCTGTTGCAACTTCGCCGGCTGTGCCCGCACACCCGCACGGTCGTGCTGACCATGCATGACGACGCCGACATCGTGCACGAGGCGATCGAGTGCGGAGCCGTCGCCTACCTGATCAAGACCATCCATCGGGCCGAGCTGATCGCGGCGGTGATCGCCGCTGCCGGCGAGTCGGCGACCGTCCGGCTGTCGGTGTCCCGACGCACGGTCGAGCGCCTGGTCAAACAGCGGCGTCCGACGTGCGAGGGCACCCTGACCGAACGGGAGCTGGAGGTGCTGCGCCTGACCGCACAGGCGCTCAGCAACGCGCAGATCGCCACCCGCCTACGCATCACCGAAGCGACCGTCAAGCGCCACCTGACGAACATCTACGGCAAGCTCGACGCCGTCTCCCGGGTCGACGCGGTACGCAAGGCGACAGCCGCCCACCTCATCGAGGGTGATCAGGGCAAGCCCATCAAGTGACGTCGAGACCGCCCAGGCGACGGTAGTGGCTCCACAGGTCACCGTGCGGCAACTCGGCCCGGTCACCGCGCTCCAGCTCCCACCACATACCCGCCCAGTGCACCAGGAAGATCGGCGGTGACCAGGGGGTCAGCAGGTGACCGTCGCGTACGGCCCCGATCGGATCGCCGGCCCACCGCTCCTGTGGGATGTCGCCCGGCGGCGGCCCGCCCGCGCCCACCGCGCCGGCCAGCCTCCGCAGGCTGGTGTACGGCCGGCCCGAGGTCACCATCAGGTAGTTCAGCAGCGGCATCTCCAGGGTCACCAACGCCATGTGCCCGGCGAGCGCCAGCGCGGCGTCGAGGCGGGGCCGCACCTCGGCGAACCGCAGACACTCTCGGCGCGACGCGATGAACTGTGTGCCGGCGGCGAAGGCGATCTGGTCGGGCGTCAGCACGCCGGCACCGTGCACGGACTCGCGCCACACCCACTTGAAGTGGTCGGGGACGTCCGAGACCGTGGTGACGAAATCGTACGTGTCGAGAAAATCGTAGACAAAGCTCAGATCGCGTAACACGATCGTATCGGTGTCCACGTAGACGAACTCGTCGAACTCCCCCTCCCAGGCGACCAGTTTGCGGTAGTGCCCCTTGACCTCGCCGTGAAATCCCCGGCTGAGGTCGTCGCAAGCCGCCAGGAGGGCAGGGTCACCGGACCAGATCGTGAAGTCGAAGTACGACTGGAGCCGCCGCAGACCGTCGATGTCGTCACCGAACGGGATCAGACAGATCGGCAGCGCCTCGTGGTGGGCCCGGAAGCTGTTCAGGAAGGCGATGGCCCGGTCCAGCACGTAATCGTTCGCCAGGAAGTAAACCCCGCGCCGAGGAGCCATTTTCGGAACACCTCATCTCTTGACCGCCGGCATCAAAATACCAGAGCGAAGAGGCACATCTCAGGTAGCGGATCGGCGCAGCCGGTAATACGCACTAGGTCGTACGGCGACCTGCCACCCGGGCAGGACCAGGGACGCTGTCCGCCCGTCGGCGCGGACACCACCGTCGGCGCCGGGCGACACGGCCAGCGCCACCCGGCCGGCGGCGCGCGGCGTTACGGGCGTGTCGGCCCGTCGGCGTCCTACCGTCTCTGCATGCGGTGCCGTGAGTCGCGCCGGCTCCTTCTCGTCCTCGGGAGGTAACCCCATGCCCAGAACCGGTCCCCCCGACCCCACGCCCGGCCCCACCGATCCGGCGCAGCGGGACCCGGTGCTGCCGGAGTTGCGGGAGATGTGGTGGGAGACCGGCGTGCGGGCCCGGGCGCAGGCCGGGCTCTTCGCCGTCTTCTCCGAGCTGCCCCGCCTGGTCTGGTCGGCGGTCGTGGTCAGCTGGCGGGCCGACCGGATCCGCACCTCGGTCGTGGCGGCCACCACCGTCGGCGCGGGGGTGATGGCGGCCTTCGGGCTGCTGGCCACCCAGCGGGTGCTGGTGGAACTGTTCGCCGGCGGACCGACCGCCGACAAGGTGATCGCCGCCCTGCCCGCCCTGGCCGCGCTGGCGGCGGTGACCGCGCTGCGCGCCGGGATGGCCACCGCGATGGGGTACGCCCAGAACGGCCTGAGCCCGAAGGTTGACCGGGAGGTCGAACGCGGCCTGTTCGAGGTGACCACGGCGGTACGGCTGGAGGCGTTCGACGCCGACGCGTTCGCCGACGACATGGAACGCGCCTCCCGGGGCGCCGACTCCACCACCGGCCTGGTGCAGGCGTCGATGAACCTGCTCGCCGGCCTGGCCGGGGTGCTCGCCGTCGCGGTCGCCGTCGTGGTGGTCCACCCGCTGCTGCTGCTCGCCCTGCTGGTGGCGACCGTGCCCAACGGGTGGGCGTCGCTGCGCGCCGGGCACCTGCGCTACCAGACCTATGCCGCCGGATCGGTACGCCGTCGCCGGCTGTGGCTGCTGCACCGGCTGATGGCCGAGCGGGACTCCGCTCCCGAGCTGCGCTCCTACGGCCTGCGCGGGTTCCTGCTCGACCAGTACGACCGGGTGATGGGTGTGGAGACCGGCATCCAACTCGCCCTGGCCCGCCGGGTCACCACGACCACCACGGTCGGCGCGGCGGTCGGCGGGATCGCCACCGCCGTCGTCTACGTCCTGCTCGGTCTGCTGCTCGTCGACGGACAGATCCCCCTCGCCGCCGCCGCGACCTGCGTCATCGCCGTCCAGTCCGCGCAACGCTCCCTCGCGGTGGTCACCTTCCAGATCGACCGCGTCTACACCGAGGGCCAGCACTTCCGCGACTACACCGGCTTCATGACCCGGGCCGCCGAGTACCTGCCCACACCCCCGGCCGCCACCACGACGAGCACCACGCAGCCGCTGCACACCATCCACGTCGACAACGTCAGCCTGCACTACCCCGACCGGGACACCCCCGCCGTCGACCAGGTCAGCCTGACCATCACCGCCGGGCAGACGGTGGCGTTCGTCGGCGAGAACGGCTCCGGCAAGTCCACCCTCGCCACCCTGATCGCCACCCTGCGCACCCCCACGTCCGGCACCGTCGGCTACGACGGTCGCCCTGCCGCCGGCTGGGACCCCGACGCGCTGCGGGCCCGCATCGGCGTGGTCACGCAGGAGTACCACAAGTGGCCCTTCACCGCCGCCACGAACATCGCCATCGGCGACATCACCACCGCACCGAGTTCCCAGCTCATCGAGACCGCCGCCGCCCGCGCCGTCGCCCACGACATGATCAAAGACCTGCCGCACGGGTACGACACCCTGCTCGACCGCACCTTCGCCGGCGGACAGGACCTCTCCGGGGGCCAGTGGCAACGCATCACCGCCGCCCGGGGCTTCCTGCGCGACGCCGACCTGCTCATCATGGACGAGCCCTCCTCCGCCCTCGACCCACGTGCCGAGGACGCCCTCTTCCAGGCCATCCGCGACCGGCAGGGTGAGCGGATCACCATCCTGATCACCCATCGGCTGGCCAACGTCCGCCACGCCGACCGGATCTACGTCCTGCACCACGGCCGCCTCGTCGAGGCCGGCACCCACGACCACCTGATGAGCACCGGCGGCCGGTACGCCGAGCTGTTCACCCTCCAGGCGGCCGGCTACGACCCCACGCCCACCACCCCCCAACCCCGCCAACCCACCACCGCCTGAGGACCGGCGGGTCGACAGCGGCTAACCTGCCGTCATGGGGGGCGCGGAGTTGGCCGAGTTGATCGTCTCCGACGCCGACGCGCTGCGCAGCTGGCTGGCCGCCCACCACGACTCGTCACCCGGCGTCTGGCTCGCCCTGACCAGGAAGGGCGGCACCGTCACCACGTTGACCTGGCAACAGGCGGTCGACGAGGGCCTGTGTTTCGGCTGGATCGACGGGCAGGCCCGCAAGCGGGACCAGGAGTCCTCCTGGATCCGCTTCACCCCGCGCCGGCCCCGCAGCTCCTGGTCCCAACGCAACGTCGCGCACGTGGCCCGGCTGGAGGCGCAGGGGCGGATGCAGCCCGCCGGCCGGGCCGCGGTGGAGGCCGCGCAGGCCGACGGGCGGTGGGCAGCCGCGTACGCCCCTCCGTCGGAGGCCGAGGTGCCCGCCGACCTGCTCGCCGCCATCGCCGCCGACCCCGACGCCCAGGCCATGTTCGACGTTCTCACCAGGACCAACCGGTTCGCCCTCATCCACCGCGTGAACGACGCCAAGCGGGCCGAGACCCGCAGACGCCGGATCGACGGGTTCGTCGCGATGCTGGCCCGCCACGAGACGCCCCATCCGCAGAAGGCCCGGCCACCAACATCCGCCTGATCGCACCGGCCGGACGGCCCCGGCCCGAGCCGGGCCTGACATTGACATACTTCACTGCAATGGTGATAGTGGCTGCACACCGCTCCCACCGGACCGCCTGTGGGCACCGCGCTCCCGTCCGGTCCAACCCGCCCGTCGAGCCGCCCCGTGGCCGGCACCGACCACCACGGGCGGGTGGCGGACGACCGACCACGAGTGCCGCCGCGACATCCGTTGGAGGATCAGTGCGAAGGAGATCGAGGGTCTACGCCGGACTGGCCGCCGTCATCGTCCCGGCCGCAGCCGTGATCATGGCGATCGGCGCGGCACCGGCCAGTGCCGCCGTCGGTGGTTCCGGCCCCTACCCCGCCGACTACGAGACCTCGGCGAGTCTGGCGAACCACACCATCTTCCGGCCGCAGACGCTGCCCACCGAGCGCCTCCCCATCGTCGTCTGGGGCAACGGCGGCTGCTCGGCCAACGGCCTCTCCCAGGGCAACTTCCTCCGCGAGATCGCCTCCCACGGTTTCCTCGCCATCGCCAACGGCGCACCGAACGGTTCCGGCTCCACCACCGCCCAGATGCTCACCCAGTCCATCGACTGGGCCGTCGCGGAGAACTCCCGGCAGGGCAGCAAATACCACAACAGAATCGACACCACCAAGATCGCCGTCGCGGGCTTCTCCTGCGGAGGTCTGGAGGCCTACGCCGTCTCCCACGATCCGCGCGTCACCACGACCGGCATCTTCAGCAGCGGACTGTTGAACGACGCCGACGACTACCAGCTCAGGAGACTCACCAAGCCGATCGCCTACTTCGTCGGTGGGCCCAGCGACATCGCCTACCCCAACGCCATCGACGACTGGGGCAAGCTGCCGGCCGGGCTGCCCGCCTTCATGGGCAACCTGAACGTCGGGCACGGCGGCACCTACGACCAACCCAACGGCGGCGAGTTCGGCCGAGTGGCGGTGCTCTACCTCAAGTGGCGACTGAAGGGTGACACCAGCGCCGGCACCAACTTTGTCGGTGCCAACTGTGGACTGTGCCGCAGCCAGTGGAATGTCCAGCAGAAGAACCTGACGCTCGACGGCGATCCGCCGCCCACCACGCCGCCCACCACCGCCCCGACCACGCCACCGGGCGGAACCCCCGCCTGCACGGCGGTCTACTCCGTGCAGGACCAGTGGAACGGCGGGTTCGTCGCCACCGTCACCGTCACCGCGGGAACCGCCGCCCTCACCGGTTGGCGGGTGACCCTGAACCTGCCGGGCGGGACCTCGGTCAGCTCACTCTGGAACGGCGTCGCCACCGGCACCAGTGGCACCGTCACCGTCGCAAACCAGAGCTACAACGGGCGACTGGCCGCAGGCCAGACGACCAGTTTCGGATTCCAGGGCACCGGAAGTGGCAGCGGAACCACCACCACCTGCGCGGGAGGCTGAGGCCTGGCAGCGACGGCGTGGGGCAGCGGCCGGCCGGAGACGGTCGGCCGCAGCCCCACGGCCGTCGCGTCTACCCCCGATCACTCCGACATCCCGCCCCGTCTACCGACCTCGACCGAATCGGGTTTCCGGACCTTCGCGCTCCCGCTAGCCCGGCTTGTACGCGGTGACCAGCTCCCAGGTACCGGGAAGCACCGCCACCCGCTCGAAGCCGACCTCGGTGAGCAGGGAGGTGTAGAAGTCCACCTCGCGGAGCCGGCTGACGGCGCTGTCCACCCCGATCAGGAAGTAGCTCCAGAAGAACTGCATGGCCAGCCGGTCCGGCGTGCGGAACTCCTCACAGACCAGCAGCAGCCCACCCGGCTCCAGCGCCGCGTACGCCTGCTCCACCAGTTGCCGGGCCACCGGGTTGGGCCAGTCGTGCAGCACCCGGACGAACGACATCGCGTCGTACCCGCGCGGCAGCGGCTCGGCGAAGAAGTCGCCGCCGACGAAACCCATCCGGTCCCGATGGCCCCGACCGACCCGGGTGGCCTCCACCAGCGGGGCCACCGCCGGCAGGTTGTACACGTCGGCCCGCAGCGCCGGGGCACAGTCGAGGATGTCGGCGGCGAGCGTTCCGTCACCGCCGCCGACGTCCAGCAGCCGACGCCGGTCCGACCAGAGCCGGTCGGTGTGTCGGCGTACCGTCTCGATGGCCGGGCCCAGGCCAAGGGCCATGCTGCTCTCGAACTCCGCGGTCTGCGCGGCCGTCTTCGGCGGCCAGGCGAACCCGTCGTCGATGCTGACCTCCCCGCGCAGGCTCTCGGCCAGCCGGCCGTGCAACCGCCGCCACGGATAGCCGTCCCGGTCCCGCTCGGTGGCGCCCGGACCGACCACCGCGTGGACCGCGTCGCGTAGTCCCGGCACGGCGCGGTAGCTGGTCGTGCCGATGTCGTCGCCGGGCTCGTCGCGGACCAGGAAGCCGAGGCTCTCCAGGCAGTCGAGGAACTTGTACAACCGCAGCGGCAGCAGCCCGAACCGGGCGGCGAGCGCGTCGAGGCGTACCGGCCCCGGCTCCAGCGCGTCGAGCAGGCCCAGGTCGAGCGCCGTGCGCAACACGTCCATGGCCTTGGGCCCGTTGACGAGCAGGCTCATCAGCGCCCGGGGCGAGAGGGTGACGGTCACCGCGGCGGCTCCTTCGTCGTTGGATACAGACACGGGTCGATCCTGCCACCTCCCGTACGCCGTCCTAGGAGGATGGGTTGACAGGTGCGATGAGCGGGCCGCCGGGCCCGGGAGGGAGGAGACGATGCAGACCGTCCAGAAGGTCCGCCACCGACAGGTGACCGTCGACGGCCTGGCGGTGTTCGTCCGGGAGGCCGGGCACCCCGACCAGCCGACGGTGCTGCTGCTGCACGGCTTCCCGAGTTCCTCGCACACCTTCCGCCAGATCATGCCGGCGCTCGCCGAGGTCGCCCACGTGGTCGCACCCGACCTGCCCGGTTTCGGGATGTCGTCATCGCCCACCGTCGAGGACTACGACTACACCTTCGCCAACCTCGCCCGGACGATCGAGAGTGTGCTCGGCCAGCTCGGGGTCGAACGCTTCTTCGTCTACCTGCACGACTTCGGCGCACCGGTGGGGTACCACCTGGCCACCCGCGCCCCGGCCCGGGTGCGGGGCCTGGTCGTCCAGAACGGCAACGCGCACCCGGCAGGGCTCGGCGCGCAGTGGGACAGCGCCCGGGCGTACTGGGCCGACCCGACCGACGCCACCCGCGCCGGACTGCCCGACTGGTTGACCTTCGCCGGCACCCGGGACCAGTACCTCGCCGGGCTGCCGGCACGCCTGCGCGCGCTGCAGGCGCCCGAGTCGTGGCACCTCGACTGGGCGCGGATGAGCCGCCCCGGCAACGTCGAGGCGCAGTTCGCGCTCTTCACCGACTACGCCAGCCACGTCGCCCGGTTCGACGAGATCGCCGCCTACCACCGGCGCCACCAACCACCGGCGCTCCTGCTGTGGGGACGGCACGACGCCTACTTCGACATCGCCGAGGTCCTCGCCTACCACCGCGCCCTCGAACGCCTGGACGCCCACCTCTACGACGGCGGACACCTGCTGCTGGAGACCCACCCGACCGAGTGCGCCGAACTCATCCGGGCCTTCGTGCTCGACAACACCTGAGCCGGTGCCGCAGGCTCAGCCGAGGGTCACCTTGAGGATGCGCTCGTTGCTGTTGTTCGGCACGCTGTCCTTGTCGCCGCCGGTGCTGGTGGTCAACCACAGGTTCCCGTCGAGGGTCGGCTCGACGGTACGCAGCCGGCTGTACGTGCCGACGAAGAACTGCTGCCCACCGGTGAGCGTGTCGCCGCTGATCTGGAACCGGTACATCCGGTTGCCCCGCAGGCAGGCGAGGTAGAGCGCGTCACGGACGATGGCGATGCCGCTGCACGAGGCGTCGGCGACCGGGTACGTGCGTACC
Organism: Micromonospora sp. WMMA1923; assembly: GCF_049179195.1. Taxonomy (NCBI): domain Bacteria; kingdom Bacillati; phylum Actinomycetota; class Actinomycetes; order Micromonosporales; family Micromonosporaceae; genus Micromonospora; species Micromonospora sp. WMMA1923. The sequence goes on along the minus strand of NZ_JBMHLZ010000001.1, from coordinate 1,984,557 downwards.
GGGGCGGTGAAGTTCGGGTTGGCGCAGTCGCCCACCGTGCCCTCGCAGGCCGGCCAGCCGTAGTTGCCGCCCCGGACGATGATGTTGGTCTCGTCCATGGCGTTGTTGCCGAACTCCTGGGCGAAGAGCCGGCCCCGGGAGTCGAAGGCCAGCCCCTGCGGGTTGCGGTGGCCGTAGCTCCACACCGGGTTGCCGAACGGGTTGTCGGCCGGTACGCCGCCGTCGGGGCGGATCCGCAACACCTTGCCGGCGAGGTCGGTGACGTCCTGGGCGCGGTCCGGGGTCTGCCCGTCACCGGTGGCGGCGTAGAGCATCCCGTCCGGGCCGAAGCGCAGCCGCCCACCGTTGTGGTACTTGTTGCGCGGGATGCCGCTGACCAGCACCTGCGCGCTGGAGGTCTGCAGGGTGTCGGTGTACCTCATCCGCACGATCCGGTTGTCGGTGCTGGTGGTGTGGTAGACGTACAGCCACCGGTCGGTGTTGAAGGTCGGTGCCACGGCCAGCCCGAGGACGCCGCCCTCGCCGTTGGTGCCGGCGACGCCGGGCACCGTGCCGACGCTGGTCTTGCCGGTGCCGTCGGGCCGCATGGCCACGATGTCGAACAGGTCGCGTCGCCCGTACAGGACGGTGCCGTCGGGCAGTTGCACCAGACCCCACGGCAGGTCCCGCTCGGTGGTGACCACCGTCGTGGCGCAGACCGCGCTGGTGCAGGCCGACCCGGTGCGTACGCTGACCGCGGCGCTGGCCGGCGAGGCGTTGCCCTGCGCGTCGCGGGCGGTGACGGTGTAGCGGAAGGTGGTGTCGACGGTCAGCCCGGTGTCGGTGAACGAGGTCACCGGCGGGCTGCCGGCGGTGCCGGTGACCGAGCCGACCGTACGGCCGTCGCGCAGGATGTCGTACCGGGTGACCGCCACGTTGTCGGTGGACGCCGACCAGGTCAGCCGGACGTCGGTGCCGTTGGCGGTGGCGGCGAGGTTGGTGGGCGTGCTGGGCCGCTGGGTGTCGGACTGGCAGAACGGCGGCGTCACGGTGAGCGTGGCGCTGGCCTGCGACACGTTGCCGGCGGCGTCCCGGGCGTTGACGTACCAGCCCCAGGTGACGCCCTGCGCGACGGTGAGGGTGGCGGTCAGCGTGCCGCCGGCGACCGAGGTGACCAGCTGACCGTCGTGGTAGATGTCGTAGGCCGTGACGCCGACGTCGTCCCGGGACGCCGACCAGGCAAGCGTGACGGACTGGCAGGTGAGCCGGGTGCTGCGCAGGTTGGTCGGTGGGGTGGGCGGCCGCGTGTCGGCGGCCGAGGCGCCGGGAGCTGCTGCGCCGAGTGCGCCGCCGGTGGCTGCTGCGCCGGCCGCTGCGGTGGGCGCGCTGGCCAGCACGGTGCAGACACCGGTCAACAGGGCGAGGGTGGCCAGGGAACCACGGCGACGGGGGTTGGTGGGCACGCGGGACGTCCCTTCGGGTCGGGCCTGCTGTCAGTACGGGTAGCCGGGCACGTCGAGGCGTACCTGGTACAGCCCGGAGTCGTTGCGCGGCCCCGAGGTGACGTAGAGGGTCCGCCGGTCGGCCCCGCCGAACGCCACGTTGGTGGTGCCCGTCGAGCCGGAGCGGACCGTGCCGAGCTGGTTGCCCGTCGGCGCGTAGACGTGGACCAGTCCGTCGGTGCCCGAGGCCCAGTACACGTTCCCGGCGCAGTCGACGGTGGCGCCGTCCGGGCCGCCGACGTAGGTGACGAACACGCTGCGGTCACCGGTGCTGCCGTCGGGTCGCACGGCGTACCGGTAGATCCGGTTCTCGCCGTAGGCGCCCACGTAGAGCGTGCTGCCGTCCGGGGAGAGCGCGATGCCGTTGGGCTGGCGCAGGGTGTCGTCGACCAGCGCCACCTGGCCGCCGGAGACGCGGAAGACCCCGGTCCGCCCGTTCATCTGGTCGCCGCGCGCGCCACGCTGGAAGGTGGGGTCGGTGAAGTAGACGACGCCGTCGGCGCGCACCGCCACGTCGTTCGGCGAGTTGAACGCCCGGCCCTGGTAGGTGGCGGCGACCACGCCGCGGGTCAGGTCGGCGATCCGGTACGACGAGACGCTGCGCCGGTCGTGCGTGGCGGCGACCAGGCTCTGCGCGTCGGGGCTGAGCGCGAGCCCGTTGCTGCCCGCACCGGCGAGGAACGTGTCGAAGGTCGACGGCGGGGTGAACCGGCGGATCGTCGAGGGCTGGACGTTCTCCGGCCCGGTGGCCGCGCCCATGTCGGAGAAGAGCAGCTGACCCCGGTCGGCCAGCCAGACCGGCCCTTCGAGGAAGGAGAACCCGCCGCGGATCCGGGTGGCCGACATCGCCGACGTCGGCAACGGCGGCCCGTACCCGGTGCCGGGCTCACAGACCCCGGGCGGGGCACCGGGTGGGAGGTCGGCGGCCGGGACGTACGCGTCGGCACCGACCGCTCGGGGTGCTGCGACGGCGGCGTCGGCCGGGACGGCGGCGGGTAGGGCCAGGCAGAGGCTGGCCAGCGCGGCGGCAGCGGGGCGCAGGACCATCGCGGGCTCCGATCGGCGGTGGGGCCGCGCCGGCGACGAGCACCGGCACCACCCGACCACACATTCATTTGCATCGATTAGACACGGGCAGCATATGCGAGGAGCCGCCGAACCGCACGGGTGTCGGGCGCGGCTCACGCCCAGGGCGGCCCGGGGGCGGGACGGCTCAGCAGCCGATCCGGGTGGAGCCGAGCGCCACGTCGTCGTACCAGAGGGTGTCGGCCCCGCCGCCGTAGCTCTCCCAGCCCAGCTTCAGGTCGGTGAGCTGCGGTCGCCAGGTCCGGTTGTACCACTGACCGTCGATGTCGTGCGTCGGCGTGCCGTCCGCGGCCAGCCCGGCGACGGCGGTGCCGTCCACCCAGGTACGCAGCTGACCGGCCGAGCCGTCGACCATGAACTCCACACAGACCCACCGGTTGGTGGGCAGCGGCAGGCTCTGCGCCACCCCGGCCGGACTCTGCTCGGGCAGGGTCGCGTCGTCGGAGGCACGGTTCCACTGCAGGGCACCGTTCTGGCCACCCAGCCGCAGGTCCCGGTTGCCGTCGGCGGCGTCGGCCATCGCCACCATCGTGGTGTGCTCGGTGGGCTGGGCGGTGGTGTGGCGTACCCAGATCCGGCCGTACCGGACACTACCCAGGCCGCTGAGGTTCCTGGTGGACCTGACGAACACGTGGTTGCAGTACCCGGCCGTGCCGTTGATCCGCACCGACCGGCTGCCGCTGTGCGCGGTGGTCGGGTCGATGGTGGCCGTGCCGGTGCCGGAGCAGTCCGGGCTCACCACGGCCCAGTCGCCCGACGGCGTCGCACCGGCCTGGTTCTCGAAGCCGTCACAGAGCACCGCACCGGCACACCCGGCCGGCGGAGGCGTCGTGGGTGGAGGCGTGGTGGGTGGCGGGGTCGTCGGCGGCGGCGTGGTGGGCGGGGCGGTGGTCGACGGGGGTGGCGTGGTCGGCGGGGTCGTGACCGGTGGTGGGGTGGTCGGGGTGGGGCCGGTGCCGTCGCACGCCACGCCGTTCACGCTGAACCCGGTCGGCGCGCCGCCGCTGGCACCGAAGGTGCCCTGCACGCCGAACTCGGTGGAGCCGCCAGCCGGAATGCTGCCGTTGTAGGACAGGCTGCGGGCGGTCACCGTGGCACCGGTCTGGCTGACGGTGGCGTTCCAGCCGTTCGTGACGCGCTCGTCCCCGGCGTAGGTCCAGGTGACGGTCCAACTGGACACGGCGGTGGTGCCGGGAGACACCCGGACGGCGGCGGTGAACCCGCCGGGCCACTGGTTGGGCGTGTAGTCGACCCGGCAGCCCGCCGCGGCCGCGGCGGGACTGGCGAGCAGGGCCGCGCCGGTGGCGGACACGGTGGCGGTCAGGGCGACAACCACCGCCAGCAGCGGGGTGGGGCGAGCACGAAGCATCGTCATGGGAGGGTCCTTCTGCGATCGGTCGGGTGGGGCTGCGGCGGCGCGCGTCCTGGCCGAAGCGGCGCGACGACCCGCCCGGGGTGCGGCGCGGCGGTGCGCCACAACGACTGGTCGGTACGTGTCACCGACGTGCCCCGGCCCGGGGTGACCTGCCAGCCGCCGACGGCCCGGTCACCCGGACCCCGGCGGCGCCCACCATCAATCTATTGACCGACAACTATCGATGCAAGCCTCGGCCCACCACCCGACCGACCGCCCGGACCCGACGGTCAGCCCTTCGACTGGTACCGCATCGCCACCGCACCCGAGTCGAACTCCTTGCGACCCACGAGCTTCAGGTCGACGGGCGTCGACAGCCCCGCGAACAGCGTCGGCCCGTGGCCGGCCAGCCGCGGGTGCACCACGAACTCGTACTCGTCGATCAGGCCCAGCTCCGCCAGCGCCTGCGGGAGCTGCACACCGCCCACGAACAGCCCGTCACCCGGCTCCTCCTTGAGCCGCCGCACGGCCGTTTCCAGATCCCCGCGCACGAGTTCGGCGTTCCAGTCGACCCGGTCCAGGGTGCTCGACACGACGTACTTCTTGGCCGCGTCGATCGTCCGGGCAAAGGGTTCGGTCCAGTCGGGCATCACCCCCGGGGCCATCGGCAGCCGCCACGCCGACTCCATCATCTGGTAGGTCACCCGACCCAGCAGCAGCGCGTCGGCCCGACTGAGGTTCTCGGCATGGTGCCGGTGCAGCTCCTCGTCCGGCACTGGCCCGCGGTGGTCGCAGCACCCGTCCAGCGTGACGTTTATGGAGTACCTGAGCGGTCGCATTCCGTCAGGATAACCGCGCCGGGTGCCGAGCCCGGCCACCGACATACCAGCAGCTGACCCCTGATGGGCCGCAGAACCGTCCCGGCCCCGGCGGGCGGGTGCTCCGCAAGGGGTGCCGGGCGGGATCGACCACGGTTGGCCGCCGACGTGGCCGATCAGCATTCCGGCGAAGCAGAACATCTGCCCGACGCCACCGACCGACCACAAGGGAGTAATTGCGGCTCCTCACTCCAAGCGGCCACTATCGACCATGGCGACTGACAGTAAGCGCCGGGTGTCGAACCGTGCCCAATGAGTCGATGACTGATTAGGTTCCTAACAGAACTGTGGAAATAGCACCTTGCCGAGGCTGTAACCTTGGGATACCTTGGGCAAACGTCGCGCCCCTGACACAGCCAAGCCGTAGTCCACTTTTGTCACCCTCCGCAGCCGATTTCCTGTGCGGCAGACAGGCAGCCGCGACTCCGGTCGGATTGGAGCCGCAGATCCATGGTTACCGCCTTTATGTTTCCCGGTGCCGGATCCTATTTCTCGACTCCCTTCGCGCACTATTCACCGGGCCGACGCATAGCGGCGGACTTCGCCGAACGAATCGATGCCGTCAGTGTCGCGCAGGGCTGGCCGTCCGTGCTCTCCGATCCGGCTCCGGACACCTGGGACCCGTCGACGGAGCTGCGCACCTACCACCTCCAGCTCTGTTGCTGGCGAATCATCCAGGACGAACTCGGACTCCGGGCCGACGTCCTGGTCGGGCACAGCCTTGGGGAGATCACCTCCCTGGTCGCGGCGGGGGGATTCACTGTCGAGGACGGGGCACGCCTGCTGGGTGAGCGGGCTCGCGCTCTCCAGGCCCACGCGGAACCGACCGCGGCGACCGCGGCGTTCATGCTCTCCCCCGACGCGGCGGAGGAGCTTGCCCAGCAGGAAGCCGATGTCGTCGTCGCCGCGGCGAACAGCCCGACCCAGGTGATTCTCTCCGGGCCCGCCGCGCAGGTGCAGCGACTGCTGCGGACCGCCGACTTGCGAGGCATCGTGGCGACGAGGCTGCGCACCGGCCCGTACCCGCAGCATCATCCCCTGCTCGCTGCCGCCCTGCGGCACTACCGGGAAGCGATACACGGCATCCAGCCGGGGGTGCCACGCACACCCGTGCACTCGACGATCCTGGGGCGACGGATCACCCCGGACGACGATCTGCTCACGGTGGTCGGGGCGCAGTTGGTCCGTCCGCTGAACTTCCCACAGGCCGTGCGTGACCTGCGGGAGGCCGGGGTGGACCGGTTCGTGGAATGCGGCCTCCGGGACGGCCTGTCCCGGTTCGTCGCCGAAATCGTGGGCAACGACGCCCGCGTCGTCACGCCGTTCCGGACACGTCCGACCGAAGCCACCATCCAGCAGTACCGTGAGGAGTAGCCATGCTGCCCGAGAACGACGCCGTCCTGCAGAACCTCCAGAAGATGTACGCCACTGTGCTGGAACTTCCCGAAGACGTGGTCACGCCAGACGTGGACCTGGAAGCGGAGCTGGGTCTGGACTCCCTCCAGCACCGGATCGTGCTCGCACGCGCCGGTGAGATGTGGGCGGTGGACACCGCAGGGGCCGAGTCGCCGGCGACGCTCACCGTCCGTTCGGTGGCCGACCTGCTGCAGCACCTCGGCTCCACAACAAAGGGCTGAGCGGTGCCCGCCGAGCAGGTCTGCCTGGTGGGGGCAGGCGTGGTGGTCCCCGGTTGCGATACGGTCGAGGAGCTCTGGCAACGAGCCCAGGACGGCCCCTTCCGGCTGGCGACACCGGACCGGTTCCGGGGGCACGAGGCGTTGACCGCCGAGGCCGAGGCCGAGACCGGTCAGGCGTACGACCTCCGCTTCGGTGCGGTGGGTGCGGACTCCGGGGAGACGGCCGGAGACCTGCAGGCTGGTTGGCTGCGGCACGCCCTACGGCAGTGCCTGGCCGGCACGTCCAGGCAGCCGACACGACCCGGACTCTTCGTAGCCGCGTCCACGGACACCAGCTACGAGATCGATTTGGCGCTCACCGCGGACCTGCTCGCCGCCGGCACGGCGAGACACCTGTCGGTGGATCCGGACGACGCCCGGGTCAGCGAACGGATCAGACGCCGACTGGCGCGGGCCGACCCCTGTGCCGGCGTGGCCCATGGTGAGCTGCTCCCGTACGCCCAGGCCCGGCGGGCGATCGACGGCCTCCTGCCGCCGGACACCCCCATACTGGTCGTCGACAACATCTGTCCATCCTCGCTGTACGCGGTGGACCTCGGGGTCAGACACCTGCTCGACGGCGCGGTGGACGTCGCCTTCTGCGGCGGGGTGAGCTCACACGGACCGCTCCGGCAGGTCTACTTCTCGGAGATGGGCACGCTCTCGCCGTCCGACGAGGTACGCGCCTTCGACTCGGCGGCCGACGGCACCCTCTTCTCGGAGGGCGCCGCACTCGTCACCCTCAAACGCCTGAGCGACGCCCGCCGCGACCAGGACACGATCCTGGCGGTGCTCGCCGGCTTCGGTGCCGCCTCCGACGGCAAGAGTAAGGCGATCTTCGCGCCCAGCCAGGAGGGCCAGGTTCGGGCGATGAGCCGGGCGCGGGAGGTCAACGACGTGCCCGGCGGTCAGGTGGCGTGGGTGGTGGGACACGGCACTGCCACCCTCGCCGGTGACGCCACCGAGCTGCGCTCCATCGCCACGGCGCACGCCGGTGGCACGCCGTGGGTGACCGGCAACAAGCCCACGCTCGGCCACACCGGAATGGCGTGCGGAGCGGTCTCCCTCGTCCAGGCGGCACTTGGCCTGCACCGGTCGACGATCCCTCGTCAGCCCCACCACACGGCGCTGCCCGACTACGCCCGCTCGCTGCCGGTGCGGGTCCCCTCGACGCCGGTGGAGCTGGACAGCTCGGCGACGGACGGGCAGCCGCCGTACGTGGGGGTCTTCGCCTGCGGACTGGGGGGCATCAACGGATACCAGCTGTTGACCGCCCCCGACGCACGGGAGCACCCGGTACGGTCGTCGGCACCGTCGCTCGGTGACGAGCTGGTGCTCGTCCGCTGGAGCGCCCTGCTGCCGGGACGGCCGGACGACGAGGCGATCGCCACGCGGCTGTCCACGGGAGAGGCACCCGCCGAGGCGCTGCGCCTGGAGCGTCCCTACCCGATCCCGCCGTTCGCCACGACGATGATCCCGCCGAAGGTGGCCGCCCAGCTGGACCCGAGCCAACTGCTGGTGGTGGAGCTGGTCGACCGGCTCGGGGCCGCCGACACCGACCGGGGCCTGCTCTGGGACGGCCTGGGCGAACGCACCGGCGTCTTCGGCGCGCACTACGGTCTCACCCAGTCCGCAGTCGACTCCACGCTCCGGTGCCTGGGCGGCGGGCTGGCCCGGTCGCTGGACGGCGCGCAGGCCCGCGCCGCAGCCGACTACCTGCGGAAACATCGATCCGGTACCGCGGCGATCGGTCCCTACAGCCTGGTCGGGCGGATGTCGTCCACGGCGCTCGGCTGGGTGGCGAACCGTCGGGACCTGCACGGGCCCACCATGATGATGGATTCTGGTCCGTCCTCCGGGTTGGCGGCCCTGCACGCGGCGGGCTGCTACCTGCGCCGGGGCGACATCGACCTCGCCCTGGTGCTGGCGTGGAACGCCGGCCCGGTGGAGCTGAACGCGCAGTCGCTCGGGCTCGGCCCGCAGGAGGTCGCCGAGGGCGCGTACGCGGTCGCGCTCGCGCGTCCCGAGACGGCCCGGGCGCGGGGCTGGCAGGTGCTCGCCCGGGTGCGGACCGACCTGCGCGCGGATCCCCAGGCGGCCGACGCGAGGGAGCAGCCGAGTTATCTCGCCGCCGACGCGTTCGTCGGTGTGCTGCGGTCCGTCTCCGACGGCACTCTGCCCCGACGTTTCTCCGGCCCGGCCGGTCCGACCGTCACCGTGCTCCCCCCGTCATGAGGCGACCTGTCCCGGGAGGCCCGCGATGAACCGGTCGTACTCGCTCCAGATCGTTGCCCGTCCGGCGGTGCCGGGGTCGGCGGAGTGCGACCCGCTGCCCGCGGACTCGCTGGTACTCACCGATGACGCGGCTGTCGCCCGGCAGCTGTCCCAGCAGGCAGAACCGGTTGTCACCACCGTGGTCGTACCACCCGAGGCGGCCGGCTGGAACGAGCAGGCGCTCGTCCGGCTCGTCACCGTCTCCGACGGCGTCCCCGGTCACCTGCGCGTCATCACCTCGCTGCACGCGGCCGGCTGGCCGGCGGCACCCGAGCCACGGTTGCTCGCCCTGCAGGAAGCGGCCTTCCTGGCCGCCAGACGGATGGCCCACGCCGACCTGCCGGACTCCTCGGTGGCCGCTGTCGTCCTGGATCCCCTGCGGGGCGGTATCCCGCACCCACACGCGGCGCTGATCACCGGCCTGGTGAAGGCCATCGCCTGGGAGCTACCGCACACTCGGGCGTACGCCGTGGTGACGGACGCGGCCACCCTGTCGACGGCACTGCGGCAGCTGCGTCGTGAGTCCGGCTGCGTGCGTGGCCTACCCGTGGCCTACTACCGAGGGCGATCGACGTCCGGCACGCGCCTGGAGGAGCGGCTGTTGCCCGTCCGCACCATCAGCGTCGACGCGGACGTTGCTCCCGGGTCGACGGGCGAGGGACCGGTCGTGCTCGCGGTGGGCGGGTCCCGCGGCATCACCGCCCGATGTCTCGAAGGCCTGCGCACCGCACCATCGGCGCTGTGGCTGCTCGGCAGCACCGATCCGGAGACGATGGTGGCGCAGGCACGCGAGATCGGTGACAGCAGCAGCGCCGAGTACGTGCGCCGACGCCGGGCGGCCGATCCCGAGGTCCACCTGGCCCAGGTGCGCGCCTACTACGACCGGTGTCGCAGGTCCCGGGAGTCCCTGTCGCAGCTCGCCGTCCTGCGGCAGCGCTTCGGCGCCGCCCGGGTCCGCTATCTGGGTTGTGACGTCACCGACGCGACCGCCGTCCGTCGCGCGGCGGAGACGATCCGCCACACGACCCCCCGCCTCGACCTAGTCATCAACGGCGCGGGCATCAGCGGCGCACGCCGGTTGGCGGCCAAGGACCTGGCCACCTTCCGACGGGTACGGGACACGAAAGTGGCCGGTTACCACCATCTCCAGGCAGCGTTCGGCGCCCTCGAACCCAGTCTGTGGTGCAACTTCAGCTCCGTCGCCGGAGCCTTCGGCCTGGCCGGGGAGAGTGACTACGGCCCGGCGAACGACTTCCTGAACTCCGCGGCGCGCTACCAGAGCGCATACTCCGGAACCGCCGAGTTCGCCATCTGCTGGAGCCTGTGGGGCGAGTCGGGGCTCGGGCCCCGGACCGGCTTCACCGAGTACACCGCCACGGCGGGACAACTCGGCCTGATCGGCGACGCCGAGGGCCAACGCCTCTTCAACGCCGAAGTGGAGGCCCACCGACCGCACCGGCCACCCGTTTCCACACCGTTGGGCGAGGCGGAACTGGCGATGCTGCGTACCCGGTTCCCCGCGCTGGTGGACGCCGTGCCCCGCAGCCCCTACCTCGGTGAACCGTCGTCGATGGACGGCCAGGACCTCGTCTGGGAACTCGACCTGGACCGGTACCCACACCTGTACGGGCACGTCCGCCAGGCACGGGCACTCGTTCCCGGAGCCCTGGCCCTGGAACTCGCGGCGGAGGCCGCCACCCACCTGACCGGGTCGGCGGCGGTGCGCACCTTCCGCGACATCCGCTTCCAGGCACCCATCGCGGTGGACCCGCAGGTGGTCAGGTACGTGTTCACCGCCTCGTACCACCCGGGGGGAGTCGACCGCGGCGTGCTGCGGGCCGGTATCCACTCGCGGGTTCCCGGCGCTGGCCACGACCGGCGGGTCCCGCACTTCGAGGTCGTGGTCCCGATCGGTGCCGCCGACCCCTCCGATCAGCTCTCCCGCCTACGGCCGGTGAGCACAAGACGGGCCGCTGCCACGATGGCGATGTCCGGGATCTTCGACCAGCTCCGGGACGTACGCCTCGAGCCACGGCTCACCTCGGCGAGGTGGGAGCCCCCCCTCGCCACCGGCGACGACGAGTTCTTCGCCCGGCACCGGATCCCGTGGCTGCTTGTCGACGCCCTGTTGCAGACGGCCTGTCTGACCGGCACCCCCGGCCGGTACGCGACACCGCACGTGATCCGGGAACTGACGCTGCACACCACGGAAAACGACCTCGCGTTGGCTCAGACCGGGCACGATGTCCAGCTGCGCGTCGACCACCGCGACGGCACCGCGGACGGTGTCGCCCTCAGGTCGGGAAGTGGTGAGGCGCTCCTCACGATGGAGGGCGGCGTGGTCAGCGGACGGGAGCCGGTGCGGTGACCCCGTCCGCGAGCGGCCCCCGGGACGCGCTGCTGCGACTGTTCAGCCCGGAGGGACGGGCGAACCCCTATCCGCTCTACCGCGACCTGGTGGAGCAGACGCCCGTCCTGCCCGTCGGCGGCGACCGCGTGATAGTCCTGGGGTTCCAGGAGGGTTCCGACGTTCTGCTGGACACCCAGCTGTTCCCGGTGCCCGATCCTGGCTACGCCGACCGCTCCTGGCCGGGCTGGCGGAACCATCCGTCGACCACCCTGCTGTACCACAGCCTGCTGTTCCGCAACCCGCCGGACAACCAACCGGCACGTCGCCTGGTGTCCCGGTTCGTCAATCCCAGACGGGTGCGGCTGCTGCGTCCGATGATCGAACGGCACGTCGCCGCGCAGGTCGCCGCGCTGGTCGCCGGGGACGGCCCCGTCGACGCGACCCGGTCGTTCACCACCGTCCCGAACTCCGTGATGGTCGAGCTGCTCGGCCTCCCGCAGGACGACGTCGACCAGGTGATGGCGTGGCTCGACATGTTCCTGGAGCGCAACGAGATGCATCCGCCGGACCGGCGGCTTGCGTCCGCCGACGACGCGGCCGTCCAGCTGGTCTCCTACGTCCGGAAGACCTGCTCGGGCCGCTCGGCCGACGACGCCAGCCTGGCCGGACTGCTGGCCGCGGAGGACTCCCTGGACGAGCAGGACGTCGTCAGCAACCTGATCTTCGTGCTCAGCGCGGGAACCGTGACCACGGGTTCGCTGCTCGGCAGCGGGCTGTTCCAGCTCGCCCGGGACAATGACCTGCTCGGCCGGTTGCGTGCCGACGACGTCCTGTTGAGGTCGTTCGTGCTGGAGACCCTTCGCCACGATCCGCCGATCCAGTACGGCGCCAGGGTCGCGGCCACCGACACCGAACTGGGTGGACTACCCATCGCCCGGGGCAGCCTGATCCTCGTGTGTCTGGGCGCGATCGGCCGGGACGCCCGGCGATTCGCGAATCCGGACGACTTCCTCGCCGACAGGTTCGTCGGGCCCGGCGCGGATCCCCGGGACGTCCTGTCGTTCGGCCTGGGGACACACCGCTGCGCCGGAGCCGAACTGGCCCTGGTCACCGCCGAGACCGCCTTCGCTCACCTCGCCCGCAGGGTCGACGCGTTGGCCTCGGTCAGCCCGCCGCAGCGGCAGAACCGCACGGTGGTGCGCCGGTTCCGCAGGCTTGAGGTCCAGGTGACCCCGGCGCCCGGGGCGGGTCACGCACGCTGACCGGTGGACAGCTCCGCGCGCAGCACCGACGCCAGGTCACAGCCGGGTGAGCTGAGGTAGAAGTGGCCGCCCGGGTACGTGCGCAGGTCGAAGGGGCCGGTGGTGTGCCCCCGCCACGCCTCGGCCTCCTCCGGCAGGACCTCCGGGTCGCTGTCTCCGACGTGGGCGTGGATCGGGGTGCGCAACGGCACGGCGTCGGGCGCGAGACGGTAGGCGTCGATGGCCCGGTAGTCGTTGCGCATGGTGGGCAGAACGGCGCGCAGCGCCTGGCGGTCGTCCAGCAGTCGCGGATCCGTGCCGCCCAGCCGTTCCAGCTCGGCGAGCACGTCTGCCTCGTCACGCAGCTCGACGGCACGTGGGCGACGACGCGACGGCGCGCGACACCCCGAGACGAACAGCCGAAGCAGGCGGTGGCCCTGTGCCTCCAGCCGTCGGGCAACCTCGAAGGCGACAAGTCCTCCCATGCTGTGGCCGAAGAGCGCGGTGGGCCGTGCCAGCCGCCCGGCCAGTTCCTCGGCCACCGCGTCGGCGAGCGCCCCGATGGTGGGTACCGTCGGTTCGCCACGGCGGTCCGCCCGACCGGGGTACTGGACCGCGAGCACTTGGAGGTCGTCGCTGAGGGCACGGGACATCGGCAGGAAGAAACTGGCCGATCCGCTCGCGTGTGGGAAGCAGACCAGCTGAGCCGTCCGGGGCGGACCGGGGCGGTAGTTGCGCAGCCACCGACTGTCGTCCCTGTTCATCACATTCTCCGTGGTCAGCGTGCCCGGGTGCGATGGGCGCGCGACGCCCGCCACTGCTCGGCCGGGGTGAGCGGGACCGGCAGGGGCCGGTCCGCCGTCGTGGTCAGCTCGATCCGTCGTCCTTCGGCCGCCGCCCGCAGCAGCGTGGTCATCGTGTCGAGCACGTGCAGACCGACGTCGCCGCCGGCCCGGGGCGGACGCCGACCGTCGGCGGTGACGGCGTCGAGCAGGCCGATGCCCCTTGACGCCTCGACGTAGCCGGCCCGGGGTTCGAGAACGTGCCAGCCGGTGCCGCCGAGGGTGAACAGCCGGACCGCGCCGTCGAAGTGGTTCGGGTCGGGTACGGCCAGCGACCCGTCCACCCCGTGCACCTCGATCGGCGCGGCCGTGGTCGCGACGCCGTCGAAGCTGGTCGTGAGGGTGGAGAGGGCACCGTCGACGTGTTCCAGCACCCCGGTCACGTGGGTGTCCACCTGCACCGCGATCCGGTGACCGAGGCGCGGGCCCGAGCCGATCACGCGCTCGCCGCGCAGCCGGCTGGCGGCTCCGTTGACCGCCCGGACCGGCCCGAGCAGGTGGACGAGTGCGGAGACGTAGTACGGCCCCATGTCCAGCAGCGGGCCGCCGCCCGGGGCGTAGTAGAAGTCGGGGTCGGGATGCCACCGCTCGTGCCCGGCGGTGACCATGACCGCCGAGGCGGAGAGCGGACGCCCGATGAGCCCGTCGTCGATCGCCGCGCGGGCCGTCTGCGTACCGGTGCCCAGCACGGTGTCCGGCGCGCACCCGACCCGGACGCCGGCCGACGCGGCCCGCTCGATCACCGCACGGCCGTCCGGGAACGCGGCGGCGAGCGGCTTCTCGACGTACACGTTCTTGCCCGCGTCGATCGCGGCGAGGGAGATCCCGGCGTGTGCGGCGGGCGTGGTGAGGTTGAGCACGGTCTCCACGTCGGGGCGGTCGAGCAGCTCCTCGACGGTCGACGCCTCGGCGCCGGGAACGGCGGCGGCGGTCGCCGCCGACCGGGTGGCGTCCAGGTCGGCCACCGCCACGACGCGCACCGCGGGGTGACCGACGAGCGTGTCCAGGTACGCCCGGGAGATGACCCCGAGGCCTACGACGCCGACGAGGTGCGGGTCGCCCACACCATCCCCCTCTCGATGACGGTACGCACACCCGGGTGCTCCAGCACGTCGAGGCTGTGGCCGGGGGTGGTCACCACTACCCGCCCGGCACCCCACCGGCGGGTCCAGATCGCCGGCGAGGTGACCGGCCGGTGCCACGGCTGCCAGGACGCGGTGGGGTGGCTGGTGGTGGCCAGCACGTCGATCAGGTCGTCGTGCAGCACCCAGTACTGCTCGGTGACCAGGTCCAGGTCCCCGATCCCCGCCGTGATCGGATGGTCGCGTCCCAGGTCGGTGACGTGCACCCGGTGCGGCAGGAAGTTGTCCTCCTCCCCACCGCGACGCTCGCACGGCTCCTTGCCCGGGTGGGTCGCGAACTGGCCGCCCACCAGGTGCAGGTACTCCGCCGAGGCGCGGAACGAGTCCACGATGCCGCCGTGCCAGCCGGTGAGACCCGTCCCGGCGACGACCGCGGCGCTCAGCCCCGCCACCTGTTCGGCGGTGATCTGCGACATCGTCACGCACTGCACGACGAGATCGGTGTCGGCCATCGCGGCGGCGTCGGCGTAGACCTCCGTGGACTCCTCGACGCGTACCGCGTAGTCGTGGGCTTCGAGGAACGGGATGAACAGCTCCGTCGCCTTGACCGGCTGGTGCCCCGCCCACCCGCCGCGGACCACCAACGCCCTGCGTCGCGCCACCGTCGCCCCCTTCCCCGGTACGTCGTCACCGGGCTCTTCGTTCCCGCCATCTGACCCCATCCATCCAAAGTTGTCCACCCGGGACGGCCAGGGGTACGTCCTCAGGTGTCCCGCAGGCGTACCGCGGTCGAGGAGACCGCGACCAGTTCGGGCCGGGCGGGCAGCAGCACCGTGCGGACCCCCAGCGACTGGTTGATCGCGGCCAGCCGGTACTCGGCCTCCAGGTCGGTGGGGTTACGGACGCCGCGGACGATCACCGCCACCTCGTGCGCACGGCAGTAGTCGGCGGTCAACCCGTGCCAGGCCGCCACGGTGACCGAGGTCCACCCGGCCGGCAGCACGGCCCGGACGGCGGCGGCCCGCTGCTGCGCGTCGGTGCCGGGTTGCTTGCCGCCGTTGACCGCGACCAGCACGACCACCTCGTCGAAGAGTTCGCGGGCCCGGTCCACCACGTGCAGGTGCCCGGGGGTGAACGGATCGAAGCTGCCGGGGTAGACCGCGCGCACGGGAGTGCGCGCCGGCCCCGTCGCTGGTTCGGGCATGGCCCGACTGTAGGTGTCGGCCGCCGGCTCCGCCGCCCCCGGACATCCAGTTGCCCCGCCGAACCGGACGGCACGAGTGAACCGGTGGCGTGGGTCGGGAGGCCGGAAGTCAGTGGTTGTCAACTGGGTCGACCTAGCCTCCCAGGCGTGCCCTCGGCGAGGTCGTACCGGATCGACGGGACCGCCGGCAGCCGGCACCTACACACCGAAGCGGAGAGAGGTTCCATGGTCCGCGCCATCCGCGCTGCGCTGGGATTACTACTACTCGTACCGGCCGTCGCAGTTCCTCCGCCGGCACCGGCCGGGGCGGCGCCTTCCGCGTCGGCCGAGACGGCGTCGCTGCCGGCGGGCGTCGCCGGCGACGCCGACCTGACCGCCGGCAACCGGGTCGGCCCCGTCGCCGGGATGCCCGACTGGTCCCGGGTCGGCTACCTCGGCGGCCAGGAGCTGCCCTCCGACGGCGACCTGGCCGGTGGCGCCTGCACCGTCACCCCGGCCCGGTTGGCCAGCGAGTTCGGGGTCCGCGCCGACGACGCGGTGGACGACAGCGTGGGCCTGCAGTCGGCCATCGACCGGATCAAGGCCGACTGTTCGCCGTCGGGCAACGCCCGCCGGCTGTCGCTGATCGCGTTGCCGGCCGGGCGGATCGACATCTCCCGGCAGATCTACGTCGACGCGAACTTCCTGGTGCTGCGGGGCCAGGGCGCCGGCAGCGGCGGCACCCGGGTCGTCTTCCGGCCGGACGTCAACACCCGGTACGACACGCTGACCGCCGACGGCAGCCGGTGGAACCAGGACACCATGACGTTCGGTTCGGCGCCGGACACCGGCACCGGTGGTTGGATCTGGCCCGGTCGGGCGCTGTTCAAGGTGCAGACCCGGGAGGTCGCCGAGCGGTACCTCGACGAGTGGTCCGCGGCCCCCGCCAACCGCAAGGACCTGTTCGAGGGCTCCGTCAACCAGCACTGGGCCTCCGGCCAGAAGCTGGCCGCGGCCGGCACCGATCCGGGTTTCTCGGCCCGCGCCGGGCAGCACGTGATCCGGCTGGACGCCAAGGCCAAGATGGACGGCTTCCGCGCCGGCGGTTACGTCTGGGTCGGCGTCGCCAACAGCCTGCGCTTCTACGAGCAGCAGGGGCTCTCCCCGGACGATCCGGGCACCCGCGAGAACCTGCACATGCGCCAGCAGATGTTCCGGGCGACCGCGGTGAACAAGACCGCGAAGACGGTCACCCTGGACCGCCCGCTGGAGTACGACGTGCCGGTCGACTCCACCTCGGACGGGTCCGCGCCGATCGCCGGCAACGTCTACGTCAGCAAGATAACGCCGCTGCGGGCGGTGGAGGGGGTCGGCTTCGAGAACTTCGCCTTCTCCCAGGAGATGTCCGGCCTGCCGAAGCTGCTCGGCGGGGTCTACCAGCCGAGCCCGGTCGACGCGGTGCACAACTACGGCAACCTGGCCCCCGAGTACGCCATGCACGGCATCGCCTTCAAGTGGGCGGCGAACAGCTGGGCTCGGGGGCTGGCCGGCTCGATGACCGGCTCGCATCCGATCGTCACCGAGGTGGCCCGTAACCTGCAGATCGAACACAACACGTTCGACGGGGCGTGGAACAAGGGCAAGGGCGGCAACGGGTACCTGCGCGGCAGCCGGGTCTGGGACTCGCTGTGGGCGTACAACACCAGCCGGAACCTGCGGCACTTCACCTTCCAGTGGTCGGCCAGCGGCAACGTGGCGTTCGGCAACGACCTCGACTCCGACCTCAACCTGCACGGCGGTTGGGAGCGGTACAACCTGTTCGAGGGCAACACGGTCCGAATCCCGTACGAGCACCGCTCCGGCAGTTGCACCGCCAACTGCGGCGGTGAGGGCGGCGAGTTGGAGGACGGCACCTGGTTCCCGATCTGGTGGGCGGCGGCGGCCAAGGCCATCAAGTGGTCCGGCGCGTCCGGCCCGCAGAACGTCTTCCACCGCAACACGATGATCAAACAGTCCGTCGCCGGCGGGCCCTACCTGCCCTACGAGCCGTATTCGGGCGAGGGCGGCGACGCGGAGGCGATCTACCAGTTCGGCTCCGACCAGGCCGATCCGCGCGCGTTCGCGCCGCTGGGTCAGGGCGGTGCGCCGATCAAGGACTGGTCCGGCCGGGAGACCGCGGACTACGCCGGCCAGGGTGTGGCGGTGCGGACCGGCCAGCGGTGGCCGTCGCTGTTCCTGCGCGACGTCGGCCAGCTCGAACCGCGCGACGGCAACCGGCAGAACGTCGCCACCTGGAACATGCAGGGCGCGGGTTCCGGCGCGGAGGGGATCTACGAGAACAAATACCCGACCGTGATGGGGATGCTGGCCCAGGGGACGCTGGCGGTGGCGCTCCAGGAGGCCGGGTCGCCGCCGGCCGGCAGCGCGCACGAGCGCGGGCATTACAGCCAGCAGGTGTACCTGAACAACGGCGTCTTCCCGCCGGTCTACGAGTACTACCTGGGAGCCCTGCTCGATGAACCCACCCATCACCTGTACTGGTTGAACACGGACACCTCGACCAATGGCCCGAACCGCGTCAACCTGGCGATCGCAACCCAGCAGCGGGCCGACCAGTGGGTCGTGGTGGACGGTGGCGCCAACGCCCGGCCGGCGCTCGGCGTACGCATCGGCGAGACGTTCTTCTTCACCGTGCACGCCCGGTCCGGCAACGCCCCCGGCAGCGACGCGCCGACCACGTTGGCGAGAATCCGCACGTGGATCCTGAACAATCCCGGTCCGAACGGCCCGTACGAGTGGGTCGTGCTCGGCGACTTCAACCGCGAGCCGGCAAACCTGCGTGCCGCGCTGCCGGCCCAACAGTTCGCCGTGATGGCCCCGGACGGCAACACCCACCCGACTCTGGGCCCGGTACGCACGCTGGACTACGCGGTCACCGACTTCGGCAACGGCGCGCCGACGCTCTTCCGGGCCCACACGGAGATCACGATCACCAACTCCGACCACTATCCGGTGACCTACAGCTTCGAGTTGCGTGCCGCCGCGCAGGTGCCGCCGCTGGCCACGCCCACCAGGCCCGGCCAGGCGTTGCTGCGCAACGCCGCCACCACCTCCGTGGCCGACGCCGAGCCGGGCGGCGGGCCGCTGGTCGTGGACACCCCGTACGACCCGTCGCGGGCCCAGCAGTGGCGGCTGGACTGGGACAACGAG
This sequence comes from Micromonospora sp. WMMA1923, assembly GCF_049179195.1. Classification (NCBI taxonomy): domain Bacteria; kingdom Bacillati; phylum Actinomycetota; class Actinomycetes; order Micromonosporales; family Micromonosporaceae; genus Micromonospora; species Micromonospora sp. WMMA1923. The sequence goes on along the minus strand of NZ_JBMHLZ010000001.1, from coordinate 1,965,900 downwards.
GTCCCCGGTCACCTGCGCCTGCAACGGGTGCGGGAGGGCAACTCGGCCGACGACCGTTACCTGGGCCTGGCCGACGCCGCCCCGGACGCCCGCGCGGCGCTGGGCTGGTCACCGTCGCTGACCCAGCTGTGGCGGCCGGTGAACCACGGTGACGGCACGTACACCCTGCTCAACTATGTGACCGGCCAGGCGCTCACGGCCTTGCCCGGCGACTTCCTGCTGGCGGCCCGGGACGCGACCGACTCGCCGTACCAGCGGTGGTTCCTCTCCTCCTCGACCGACCTCGAACTACGGCGGGACATCCTGCCCGTCCCGGCGCCCGCCGGCTCGGAGGCCGAGCTGGGGGTCGCCGGCCCGGACGGTGTGGAGGGCCGACCGGTGCAGCTGCTGCCCGCCACCGCCACCAGCAAGGAGTGGCAGCCGGTGTTGGCCGGGCAGCGCGGCTCCGACCGGTGCTTCTACCTGCTCTACGGCGACGAGTACCTGACGTCCACACCGGACGGTGGGCTGCCCGAGCCCGGCGCCCCGCGCGGAGGGCTCCTACCTGCATCGGCACGGCACCGGTTATCGGGTGACCACCTCGGCGGGAATGCTCGATCTGTCGACCTTCCGGGAGCAGGTCGCGGCGGCCAGGACCCACCTCGCCAAGGGTGGGCACCAGGCCGCCCTCGACGCGTACGTCCGGGCGCTGGCGCTCTGGCGCGGTCCGGCCGGGGACGGGTACGCGCCCGCTCCGGCTGCCGTCGCGCTCTTCGCCGCCCTGGACGGGGAGTTCCTCGATGCCGGGGTCGCCGCGGCCGAGCTGGCCGTCCCGTTGGGCCAGCCGCAACGTGTCCTGCCGGCCCTGCGCCTGGCGGCCACGATGGCACCCCTGCACGAACCGGTGCAGGCGCAGTTGGTCACCGCGCTCTCCGCCGCCGGCCAGCAGGCCCAGGCGCTGACGGTGTTCCGGGCCGTCCGCGCCGACCTCGCCGAGCACCTGGGGGTCGACCCCGGGCCGGCCCTGCGGACCGCGCACCGTCGCGCGCTCGAGCGGGCCGGGACACCGCCGGCACCGCCCGTGCCGCCGGTACCGCAACCCCTCGCCGGCGGCGGCCTGGTCGGCCGGACCGGCGAACTCGCGACCCTCCGTCAGGCGACCGCGGTTGCCTTCGCCGGCGGCACCGCCCTCGTGCTCGTCCAGGGCGAGCCCGGCATCGGCAAGACCCGGTTGCTCCGCGAGGCCACCGTCGAGGCGGAGCAACGTGGTGCCCTCGTCGTCTGGGGGCACTGCCTCGACGACGGCGGCAGCCCCTCGATGTGGCTGTGGGTGCAGGCCATCCGCGCCGTCCTCGACGGGCTGCCCGCCGAGGTTCGGGAGAAGTCGGTCGGCCGGGAGCTGGGCAGCCTCCTGGAGCCGCGCCGGGACGTCCTCGCGGCGCCGGTGCTGCCCGACAACGGCTTCCAGTGCCGGCTCTTCGAACAGGTCGTCGCGATCGTCGCAGCGGCCTCGGCGGGTCGGCCGGTGGTGCTCGCGCTCGACGACCTGCAGTGGGGCGACAGCGCGTCACTGCGGCTGATCAGCCATCTGACGGCCCGGCTGCCGCAGCGCACCACGGTGATCGGGGCACTGCGCGACCGGGCCCCGGCGCCCGGCTCCGAGCTGTCCCGGATGCTCGCCGCGGTCAGTCGGGTGCCCGGCCACCAGCGGATCCGCCTGGGCAACCTGGACGAAGCCGAGGTGGCCGAGCTCATCCGCCGCGAGACCGGTACGGCTCCCACCCCCGACGCGACCCGCGGCATCCTCACCCGTACCGCCGGGAACCCGTTCTTCGTCCGTGAACTGTCCCGGCTGCTCACCGATCGGCCGCGGGGGCGGGACGGGGTGCCGGCCACCGTGCGGGACGTGGTCATCGACCGGATGGCCGGGCTGGACGACGACGCCCGGGACCTGCTCCGGATCGCCGCGTTGATCGGCCGGGACGTCGACCTGGGACTGCTCGCCCGCGCGGCCGGTCTCGACCTCGACAGCTGCCTGGAACGGCTGGAACCGGTGGAGGCACTCGGCATGCTGGAGACCAGGCCGCACGACCCGTTCGCGCTGCGGTTCACGCACGATCTGGTACGCGAGGCGGTGGCCGCGACGACGCGACCGGCACATGTCGGCCAGCTGCATCTGCGGATCGCGGACGCGTTGCGGCAGGTCGGGTCGGATGCCGAGACGGTGGCCGAACGCCTCGCCCACCACCTGTGGTCCGCCGGCCCGCTCGCCGCGCCGGCCCCGACGGCCCGGGCGCTGATCCAGGCGGGCCGGCACGCGGCCGGCAAGTCGGCGCTCGACGTCGCCGAGCGGAGCCTACGGTCGGCGGTGCAGGTGGCGCGCGGCGCCGGTCTCGCGGAGCTGGAGCTGTCCGCCCTGGCCCAGCTCACCGCGGTGCTCGGCATGCGATCGATGTACGGCTTCTCGGTCACCGACCTGCTGGAACGGGCCGAGCACCTGGCTCGCGGCCTGGGCCTGCAGCGGGAGGCGGCCAGCTTCCTGTACTCCCGGTGGGTCGCCCTGGTCCAGGCCATCGAGCTCGATCGCAGTGCCCCGCTGGCCCGCCGGCTGCTCAAACGGGGGGAGGCCTCCGGCGACCCGTGGGTGCTCGCGTGCGGCCTGCACGCCTGGGGCCTGCAACAGTGGGACTACGGCCAGATCGGCGAGGCCATCCGCTACCTCGACCGTTCCCGGCCGATGATCTTCGACATCCCGCGACGGGACGAGGACCCCGTCCGGCACGACCTCCAGTTGTTGATGGCCGCGATGCTGGCCGAGGTCGCCACGTTGCACGGTGACGTGGCGGACGGGCGGGCCCTGCTCGACGAGATCGAGGACCTGGCCGGCGAGGACCCGTACATGGTCACGGTGTGGGCGTGCGCCGCCGCCCGCATCTCGGTGATCGCCGGCGATCCGGTGCTGGCACTGCGCGCGTCCGGGCGGGGCATCGCGGTCGATCCCGGTTTCTCCTTCGTCTTCCTCGGCACCTACCAACGGCTGGCCCGCTGCTGGGCGCTGGCGGTGACCGGCCAGGACCCGATCGGCAACGCGGAGCGGGCCCGGCAGATCATCGCCATGCACCTGCTCGACCCTCCGCGTTCGGACGTCGCCGCCTGGCACGGTCTCCTCGGTGAGATGCTGATCGCCGGTGGGGCCCTGGATGCGGCCGCGACCGCCCTCGATGAGGCCGACTTCTATCTGGACTCGTGCGGGCAGCGCCACCCGGAGGGGTTGCTGCTCCTGCTGCGGGCCCGGTTCCTGCAGGCCCGTGGCGAACCGGTCGAGGTGGTGGCCGCTGCCGCCGAGCACGCGCGGGCGGTGTCCGCCGAGCGGGAGGCGTTCCTGCACGCCCGCCGGGCCGAACGGCTCCTCGACGAGCTTGTGCTCATCACTCGTCGACAAACGTGATTTCCGATTTGACTCAGCCTCGCCTGAAACGGTCGAATGACAGCTGTTTCGCAGACGTTTGCGTCCATCGAGAAGTGGCATTCGACAACACCAGGCATTGACATTGATTGCACCTGCCGGCAGGCTTAGTGAAACTCCTGAGACAGCCGGTGAACCCGATTGTTTCGGGGTTGTTCCGATCAGCGTCGATCCGGCTGTCCGCCACCCCTGGTGGGGGAATGCGTAGACCTCGTAGCTTTAGCTGAATTTCGACTGCCCTTTTCACCTGCGCTGTTTCGAAAGCGGCAGGTCATGTTCGGGCATGCCGCGGTAGTGCGACCGGAGCAGCTCCTCGATCGCCCGGTCGTCCTCTTTCGATGGATCGGAGAGTTGATGCGCGTCGCGCTGCTCACCACGACCCAACACGGTCACCTGAACCCGTACGTCCCGGTGGTCAACGCGCTCCGGCGGGCCGGTGGCGAGGTCACGCTGCTGCTGTTGTCCGCCGACGGCGGCGCGCTCGACGAGCAGCGACGCCGCGCCCTGGGCGGGGCACCGGTCCACCTGGTCGGCCAGGTCGAGATGGCACCGTGGAGCGGTGACCCGGCGAGGATCGGCCCGATGCTCCGGTCGTCACCGGTGGCGGACCAGACCACCGACACACTCCGGGCGATCGCGCCGGACTTCGTGCTCGTCGACTCGTTGCCGGTCACGGCCTCGGCGATGGTCGGCGCACACGCGTCCGGCGTGCCGTACGGGATGATCTGGGCCAACCTCGGCGGGGTGTGCCCGAGGGAGCACCGCCGGGGCCGCTGGGCGTACGACGAGCAGGTAGGCGACTACCTGACCGGGCACGGAGTGGCGTGGTCGACCCGGACCCATTCGGCGCGTTCGTCGATTCTCAATCTGATGCCCACGATTCCGGCTCTCGTCGGCCACGACGCGGTCACCGACGACGGTGTGCAGCTGGTCGGGCTGCCGGGTGCGGCCGGGGAACGCGGCGACGAGGTCGCCTTCGGGGACCTGGCGCGGCTCGACCCGGACCGGCCGGTGGTGTACGTCTCCTTCGGCACGATCTTCTACCGGCGACCGGACCTGCTGCGCACCGTGATCGCCGGGGCGGTGAAGACCGGGGCGCAGGTGATCGCCGCGGTGGGGGACCTGGCCGAGGAGCTGGCCCTGCCCGACGAGGTGCTCACCGCGCCGTACCTGCCACAGCGTGCGGTGCTCGAACGCGCCGACGTCTTCGTCACCCACGGCGGGTACAACTCCGTGGCGGAGTCCATCCGGGCGGCCACCCCGATGCTGGTGCTCCCGCTGGCGGTGGACCAGCCCGTCCAGGCGTACTTCGTGGAGCGGGCGGGTTTCGGGACGGCCCTGGAGCCGACCGGGGTCACCGAGCAGACGGTCGCCGACGCGCTCACCGATCTGCTCGATCCCGCCGGCGACCACCTCGCCCGGCTGCGCGCCGCGCGGCCGGAGTGCGGCGACTCCGCCGCGCGCACCGCCGAGCTGGTCGTCGGCACCGTCGGGACGCTACCGCGGAAGGGGCAGCAGTGACGATCCAACCGCGACGGCCGGTGGGCGACCCGGTCGTGCTCGACGATCGGGAACGCCTGTCGTTCCGGGTGGATCGCCGCGCCTACACCGACGACGACCTGGCCGCAGCGGAGATGGCCAGGATCTTCGACCGCTGCTGGTTGTACGTCGGACACGAGTCGGAGGTGCCGGTCGCGGGCTCCTACGTGGCCCGCGACGTCGGCGGGCGGCCGGTGGTCATGGCGCGGGGGTCCGACGGGGTGATCCGGGTCTTCGCCAACAGCTGTCCGCACCGCGGGGCGCTGATCTGCACCCAGCCGGCCGGGCAGGCCCGGTCGTTCCGGTGCCCGTACCACGACTGGACCTTCTCCAACCGGGGTGACCTGGTCGGGGTCCCGATTCCCGACGGTTACGGGCCGGGCTTCCGCAAGGCCGACTTCGGCCTGGCGCAGCACCGCAGCGACAGCTACCGGGGTTTCGTGTTCGTCACCTTCGATCCGCGGCAGCCGCGCAGCCTGACCGGGTACCTGGCGGGCGCCACGGAGTACCTCGACCTGATCGACGACCAGTCCGAGGTCGGGATGGAGGTGATCCAGGGCGCGCAACTGCACGGGGCCCGGGCGAACTGGAAGCTCATGATGGAGAACAGCGTCGACATCTACCACTTCCGGGCGCTGCACAAGCGGTACGTCGGCTACATGGAGTCGCTGGGATCGGTGCCACCACGGCGCCGGGGTGGCTTCGGCCGGGCCCTCGGGCTGGGGCACGGCGCCAACGAGCTGCCGCCGGCGGCGGCCCGCCCGCTGGCGTACTGGACGCCGATGTTCGGCGAGTCGGTCCGGCCCCGGATCGAGGCGACGGCCGCCCGGTTCGTCGACCGGTTCGGCGCCGCACGCGCCGAACGGATCACGCACACCAACCGGGCGTTGCTGATCTTCCCCAACCTGATGATCATCGACGCGATCGCCATCACCATCCGCAAGATCGACCCGGTCGGCGCCGGGCAGATGGCCATCACCTCGGTCGCCCTGGCCCCCCGGGACGAGGATCCGGAGATCCGGGAACTCCGCAAGAGCCACTACCTGACCTTCCTCGGTCCCGCCGGCTTCGCCACTCCCGACGACATCGAGATCGTGGAGTCGTGCCAACGGGGCTACCTCAACCGCGCGGTCCGCTACTCGGACCTGTCCCGGGGCATGGACAAGGAGGTCCCGGAGACGACCGACGAGCTGCCGGCCCGCGAGTTCTGGCGGCAGTGGGACCGGCTGATGCACGGCGACGACGGTCACCTCGACCTCGCGCACCGGGCCGAGCTGCAGGGGGCGGATCCGCGGTGACCATCGAGCTGACTGTCGACGAGGCGGCCCGGGTGCGGTTGTGGCACCGGGTGAGCCAGTTCCTGTTCCGGGAGGCGCGGCTGCTCGACGAGTGGCGCCTGCACGAGTGGTACGACGAGATGTTGACCGCCGACGTCCGCTACACCGTGCCCGCCACCGACGTGCGCGGCGAGTCACCCGACGCGCTCGGACTGATCGACGACGACGCCGCGCGGTTACGCCAGCGGATCGTCCAACTGCTCAACGGCGAGGTGTGGTGTGAGAACCCCCGGTCCCGGACGAACCGGATGATCAGCAACGTGGAGATCCTGACCGACCGGGGCAGCCACCTCGACGTGGCGGCGAACGTCGTGGTGTACCGGTTCGGGCACGGGCGCTCCGACACCTACGTCGGGAAGTACCGGTTCCAGCTCGCCGTCGAGGGCGGGGCGTTCCGGATCCGCCGGCGGGTCGTGGTGCTCGACCACGAGACGTTGTACGAGCACGCCAAGCTCAGCATCATCCTCTGACCGTACGGTGCCGGCCCTCGACCCGAAGGAGTCGATCGATGGATCAGCCGACTGCCCGCCAGCAACGGGGCGAGGCCGTGTTCCAGCAGGTCTTCGGCCGTGAACCGCGTCCGGGCTCGTACCCGGAGTTCCTGCGGATCACCGTCGACCACCTGTTCGGTGAGATCTGGACCCGTCCGCATCTGAGCGTCGAGGAACGGGAACTGGTGGCCCTGACCGCGGTCACGCTGGCCCGCACCGACTGGGAGTTGCGGGGCCACATCGGTGCCGCCCTGCACCTCGGGATGTCGCGGGAGAAGATCGTCGAGATCATCATCCAACTCGCCTACTACGGTGGCTGGCCGGTGGCCAACAACGGGCTGCGGGTCGCCCAGGAGGTCTTCGCCGAGCTGGACGGCGCCACCGGAGGGAAGGCCGGCCATGACCGGTGAACCGTCGTCCCTCGACCCGGACGAGAAGGTCGACCTGTGGCGGCAGCGGTTCTTCGAGGCCCAGGCCGCCGCCGAGGAGTTCGTCCTGGGCGAGCACGGCGACGAGGGCCTGGCCGCCTGGATCCGCGCGAACTCCCGCATCACCGCCGACCTGTTACGGGCGCAACGACCCGCCGGGATGTCCACCACCGACCACTACGTGACCCGGCTGCAGCGGCAACTGATGCTGTACGACTCGGCGGTGACCAGCGAGCCCCAGCCCTCGGGCACCGTGCTGCGCAACGCCGACTGCGGGATCCTGCGGTACCGCAGACGGGCCGCCCGCGCCGGTGTCGTCCTGACGTTCTCCTCACCGTGTGGGTACTGCCAGCAGCTCAACACCGCCATCGCCGCCCGCTACCTCGAACCGGAGGTCACGGTCTCGTGCGAGCAGGCGGGCGACGGCTGCACCTGGCGGGTGTCTGCTCAGGCCTCGGCAGACGCTCCGGCCGCATCGCCACAGCGCGGCCGGGCCGCCGACTGAACCACCGGCAGTGCGGTGCGGCCCGGCGACTGGACCACCGGCAGTGCGGTGCGGCCCGGCGACTGGACCACCGGCGGTGCCGAGCGGTCCTCGGTCGGCGATCGGACGGCGTCGAGCGTCATGCCGAGCTGCCGACCCACGGCCACGCACAGGTCCGTCGCCGCGGTGCGGGTCAGGTCCTGGTGGCCGTGCTGGGTGAAGCACGCCGACGCCACGTTCCGGTTCTTCAGCCGCAGGTACCACGGGAAGAGCGCGGCCAGGGCGGGTTCGGTCAGCATCGTGCGCGAGTGCACGATGGTGCCGACCAGCAGGTTGCCGAAGGGTCGCCGGTCGGCGTTCATGAAGCTCTTCAGGCGCTCCTGGAAGATCTTCAACACCGCGGGTACGTTGCCCGCGTACACCGGCATGGCGAGCAGCATCGCCTGCGCGCCCTCGGCGAGCCCGACGACGTGTTCGAAGTCGTCGTCGAGCGTGCAGCGGCCCACCGCGGGATCGAGGCAGGTGTCCTCGCCCTCGCACATCGCGATGCGGTGGTCGATCAACCGGATCCGCTGGACCCGCGCGTCACCGAGCTCACGGACGAGGCCGCTGACCGCCGCGTCGAGCAGCGCGTCGGTGAGCGACGGCAGACGCCGCTGGGTGCAGGACAACGCGACGATCTTCACCCGGTGAGCCTCCCCTGCCCGCTCGCCGGCCCCCGGATCCGGCCGCCCGACGAAGCCCCGGGGCCGAGCAGCGGGGCCCACTTACGATCCTCAATGGGGTCGAGTCTGTCAACATTGGACGGATCCGAGCCGGTCAGCCGCACGGTGACGCGAACCGGCTCCGACACCCGGTGTCGCCGGGCCGACGCGGGGTCCGGCCGGCCCGGCAGCCGGACGGGTCAGGAGAAGGTTCGTCGGGCCCAGGTGCGGAAGTCCGTGGTGGGCAGGCCGAGGGCCTGGGGAATCTCCGGGCGGGCCGGCGAGCCGTTCTCGTTGATCCGCTCGACCACGTTGACCATGAATGGCAGCAGACCGTGCTCGATGGCTTCCTGCGGGGTCCGGACCGGAGCGGTGATGGTCCGACCGGTGACCTCACTGAGGATCATGGCGACCTCGGTCATCGTGCGCAGGTCACCGGCGAGCTCCACGTCCATGCCGTCGAGTCGGCCCGGGTCGGTGAAGGCGGTCGCTGCGGCCTGGCCGATGTCGTCGACGGCGATCCAGGGAATTCGGGTGTCCTCGGCGAAGCCGGTGACGATGGTGCCGCTGGACCAGTCGCCGAACAGGTAGGACCTTTCGAGCAGGTTCTCCATGAAGGTGCCGGGCAGCAGGATGGTCCAGTGGGCGAAACCACCGGAACGGACCAACTCGTCGACGCCCGCCTTGCTCTCCCAGTAGTGCCGGTCCCAGCGCCCCTCGGCCCAGCCGGGCTGGTTGCGGTGGAAGTCACCGGCGCCGGAGACGCTGCTGTGCACCAGGTGCGACACCCCGGCCGCGCGGGCGGCCTCGACGACGTTGCGGCCCCGGCGCAGCTCGGCGTCCCCCTGCAGGTCGGTGAGGTCGGGCCACGGGATGGAGAAGACGCCGTCGGCTCCCTCGGCGGCGGCAAGCAGGGTGGCCGGGTCGTCCAGGTCGCCTCGGACCAGTTCGGCTCCCCGTTCCCCCAGGGCCAGCGCGGCGTCGGCGCCGGGGTCGCGGACCAGGGCGCGGACCGCGACGCCCCGGTCGAGCAGGGCTCGGGCGGTGGCCCCGCCCTGCTTGCCGGTGGCACCGATGACAAGGACGACCATGTTTCCTCCTCGAATAAGTGGGGTGGCACCCCACTTCTCCCCGGTTACGATATGGGGGACCACCCCGTTTATCCAACCGGCAGACGATGAGAGCTGACGCACAACGCAACCGCGCGCTGCTAGTCAAGGCAGCCAGCGCGGCGATCGCCCGGGATGGCGCGTACGCCTCCCTGGAGGAGATCGCCCGCGCCGCCGGCGTGGGCTCGGCGACCCTGCACCGGCACTTCCCGTCCCGATGGGCACTGTTGGAGGCGGTCTTCCACGACCGGATCGAAGCGCTGTGTGCCCGGGCCGGGGAGTTGGCGGCCGAACCGGACGCCCGCGAGGCGCTGACGACGTGGTTGTGCGAGCTGGCCGTGTACAGCGCCACGACCCGCGGCCTGGTCACCTCGCTGCTCAAGGCACCGCAGCACAGCAACTCCTGCTCGGCGATGCTCGTGGCAGCGGGCGAACCGCTTCGCCGACGGGCCGCCGACGAGGGGTCCGTAAGCCCGGACGTCGCGATGGCCGATCTGGTGACGCTGGTCAACGCGGTCGCGCTGGCCGTGGAGTCGGCCAGCGCGACCGAGGCCGAACGGCTGGTCCGCCTCGCCCTGCGGGGAATCAGCCCGCCCCGGCGGTGACCCGTCGAGACACGCGGGCACCGGGCGGGAGTCGCCGGCTGGCACCGGACGAGGCGACGGTCACAGCCAGTCGTGTTCGCGGGCGTAGCGGGCCGCCTCGTGGCGGGTCCTGGTCTGGGTCTTGCGCATGGCGTTGGACAGGTAGTTGCGCACGGTGCCCGGGGCGAGGTGCAGGCGCGCGGCGATGTCGGCGACCGAGTAGCCCTCGCCGGTGACCCGCAGCACGTCGACCTCCCGGTCGGTCAGGGGGCAGTCCTCGGTGACCGCGAGTGCGGAGACGTCCGGGTCGATCCAGCGTTTGCCCGCGTGCAGGGTGGCGATGACCGAGGTGATGTGGGCCGGCTCGGCGGACTTGCTGACGAAACCCTGGACGCCGAGCTTCAACGCCTTGCGCAGCACACCCGGACGGGCGTGCCGGGTCAGCATGAGGATCACCTGCTCCGGCCGCACCCGACGGATCTCCGTGACCGCGTCGAGGCCGTCCAGGCCGGGCATCTCCAGGTCGACGACCAGCACGTCGGGCCGGTGCCGCAGGGTGGCCTCGACGGCCGCCCGGCCGTCGCCCGCCTCGGCGAGCACGGTGATGTCACCCTCCATCGGCAACAGCGCCGCCAGGGCGGTGCGCAGCAACGCCTCGTCGTCGGCGAGCACGATGGTCGTCACCGGACACCCTCCCCCGACGTCGACCCGACCCCGCCGTCGCGCGACGGCGGCAACACCGCAGCCGTCCAGAACCGCCCGTCGCGCTGTTCCACGGTCAGCTCACCTCCGTCGTCCGCCACCCGTTGCCGCAGCGCCGCCAGCCCGCGAAGCTCGGGCAGCACGGCGGTGGTCACGCCGTCGTTGACGATGGTGATACCCGACTCGCCGAGCGTGATCCGCACCTGGGTGGCCTGCGCGTGCCGCAGGATGTTGGTGGTCGTCTCCCGCAGCACCTGTCCGAGCAGTTCGCCGGCGCGGGCGTCGACCTCGGCCTCCCGGCTCACCCGGACCCGGATGCCGGCGGCCTCGAACAGGTTCTTCGCGTTCTCGATCTCCGCGGTCAGGTTCAACCGTCGTTGCGCGTGGGCGAGTTCCTTGGTCTCCGCGATGGTGCCGCTGACCAGGGCGTACGTCTCCCGCAGCTCCTTGTCCGCGCGCGCGGTGTCGCTGTCCAGCAGCTTCCGGGCCAGCGCGATCTTCAACTTCACCACGTGCAGGGTGTGGCCCTGGATGTCGTGCAGGTCGCCGGCGAACCGGACGCGTTCCCGGACCACTGCCAGCTCCGCCTCGCTCTCCCGGGTCTGTTCGAGCTCACGGATGAGGTCGAAGAACCGTTCGCCGAGCACGGTCGCCACCGTCACCAGGACCGTGAGCAGGGTCGGAATGAGAACGTAGTTCACCAGAGTCTGACGTACGCCGTCGTGCGGCACCAGCAGTCGCGCCGCGCCGACGAGGGCGACATAGGCGAACAACCCGGCCGCCGCCTGCCGCCACCACCGCGGCACCTCACGCAGGACCAGGGAACCCACCGCGCAGATCCCCCAGTACGCGTTGGGGCTGCCGGTCACCAGGGCCCCCAACGGCCACACCGCCGCCGCGACGACCACGCAGGGCAGGGCGAACCGGGCCAGGTCGTTGGCGGTCCACCGCTCGAAGGCCACCACCGCCGCCACGGCACCCGGCACCAACACGACCACGTGCCACCAGACCCGCGCGTCGAGATAGACCAGGGCAACGGCGGCGAACACCACCGGCGGCAGTGACGTCACCAGGTTGAGCCGGCGCAGTCTGCCCTGCGTCGACTCGGTGAAGCGCCGCGATCCTCCGGTCATCCCCCCAGTATCCGGCGGCCACCGGCCGCGAACAGTGACGCCACGTCACACGTGATCGTGACACCACGCCACTGACGTTGCGGCCCTGCCGGCGCTGTCATGGACACATGTCCACCACACCCGTCATCGCCGTCGACCGGCTGAACCTCACCTACGGCGACTTCCACGCCGTCAGAGACCTCACCTTCGAGGTCCGGCCCGGGGAGCTCTACGCGTTGCTGGGCACCAACGGGGCCGGCAAGACCTCGACCCTGGAGGTGGTCGAGGGGCATCGGAACCCGACCTCCGGCACCGTACGCGTCTTCGGGAACGACCCCCGCAACCGGCGCGTAGTACGTCCCCGGATGGGCGTCATGCTCCAGGAGAGCGGCTTATCCCCCGATCTGACCGTCCGCGAGTCCGTGGGTCTGATCGGCCGGCTCACCCGACGCACCGACGACGTCGACCGGGTGCTCGACCTCGTCGACCTCACCGACCGGGCCGGCCGGCAGGTGTCGCAGCTCTCCGGCGGGGAGAAGCGCCGGCTGGACTTCGCCACCGCCATCTACGGCACCCCGGAGCTGATCTTCCTGGACGAGCCGACCACCGGCCTGGACATCTCCTCCCGCGACGCGGTCTGGGCGACGGTGGACCGGATGCGGGAGAACGGCGCGACCATCGTGCTCACCACGCACTACCTGGAGGAGGCGCAGCAGCGCGCCGACCGCATCGGGCTGATGCACCAGGGCACCCTCCACCGGGAGGGCACCGTGGCCGAGCTGACCCGTACCCTGCCCGCGGTCATCCGTTTCTCCCTGCCCACGGCGGCGCCGACGCTGCCGCTGTCGGGCGACGTCGACGCCGACGGCAGGGTCGTGGTCGAGACCTTCACCCTGCAACAGGACCTGCACCTGCTGCTGCGGTGGGCTCAGGAGAACGCTGTGGAGCTGCGGGACCTGCAGGCCGGACCGACCCGGCTCGACGACGTGTTCCGCGCCATCGGCAGTTGACCCATCTCCTGGAAAGAAGTGCCACCATGTTGTCCATCGCGTCCAGCGAGCTGATCCAGATCTTCCGCAACCGGCTGGTGCTGATCACCAGCCTCATCGTCCCGGTCGCGGTCTGCGTGTTGTTCGTCCGCCAGCACGAGACCTTCGCCGCCATCGGCAGCCTCGGCTACATCGCGGCGATCGTGCTGTTCACCGTGACCGCGTTCGGCCTCTACGCCACCGCGGTCACCACCCTGGCCTCCCGACGGCAGAACCTCTTCCTCAAGCGGCTGCGGTCCACCGCCGCCAGCGACGTGAGCATCCTCACCGGCCTGCTGCTGCCCGTCGTCGTCCTCGCCGTGGTGCAGGTGACCGCGATCCTGATCGCGCTGGCCGTCGTCGCCGGGGGGCCGTCCGACGTCGTCCTGCTCGTGGTGGCGACCATCGCCACCCTGGCCATGATGGTCGCCCTGGCCCTGGCCACCGCGGGACTGACGAACTCCCCCGAGCACGCCCAGGTCACCACCCTGCCGGTCACCCTCGGGGTGATCGCCGTGGCCAGCTGGGTGGGCATCACCGGCACCGCGGAGCTGGCCTGGCTCAAGCGGCTGCTGCCGGGCGGATCGGCCACCGAGCTGACCATGAACGCCTGGAACGGCGGTGTCGCCGTGACCGACTCCCTGCTGCTGCTCGGACCCACCCTGGGCTGGGTCGTCGTCGCCGTCGCCCTGGCCAACCGACTCTTCCGCTGGGAGCCCCGCCGATGACCACCGACGACCTCGACCGCCCCGACACCCCGACGCTGGCCGAGGATCTCCTGCTGCTGCTCTTCCAACCCGCCTCCGGGACCATCGCCGGCGAGAACACGCTCTTCTACGTCCTCGCCGGGGCCGTCCTCGCCGATTTGGCCCTCGCTGATCGGCTGACCACGGAGAAGCGGGGCCGGATCAGCAGCACCGGGGACCGCCCGCCCGCCGCCGACCTGCTCCGCCCGGCCTGGGACTACCTCGCCGAGAAGCCGCGCGGGGTGCAGACGGTGCTCGCGGCGATCGGCCCCGCCCTGCGCGCACCGGTGCTGGACCGGCTCACCGCACGCGGCGACATCGACCAGGCACCCCGCAAGGTGCTCGGCCTGTTCCGCACCACGGCGCTGTCGGACGGCCGGACCGGACGCCGGGCGCGGCTGCTCGCCGAGGTCCGGCAGGTCCTCGTGGACGGCGCCGAACCGTCCACCCGCGCCGCGGCGCTCGGCGCGCTGCTCTCGGCCAGCGGGACGCTCCCGCAGTTCGACCCCGAGATCCCCTGGACGTCACCGGTGATCACCCGGGCCAAGGAACTCGAACGCGGCGACTGGGGCGCCGACGCCGCGGCGCAGGCCGTGACCCGCACCGTGACGGCCACCGTCGTCAACAGCGCCATCGTGGCCATCACCGTGCTGCCGCGGAACCAGTAACCCGGCCCGGCACGGGCCGGACCCACCACGACAAGGAGATCAACATGACCGAGCCACAGTTCTTCACCACTGCCGGCATCGGTGAATGGATGCTGGAGAACCGGCACTACCACCAGGCGGTGCGGATCGGTGACCGGGTCGACATCTCGGGTCAGGGCGGCTGGGACGACGAGATCACCTTCCCCGAGGCGCTCGAGGACGAGATCGCCCGCACCTTCGACAATGTCGAGCGCGCCCTGGCCACGGCCGGCGCCACCCTGCGGGACGTCGTGTCCGTGGACTCCTTCCACGTCGCCGACGCCCCCGGCGTCATCGACGAGGCGCACGGCCGGTTCATGGTCGAGCAGTTCCGTAAGCGGATGGGTGACCGTTCGCCGGTGTGGACGATGATCGGCGTCGCGGCTCTGGCCGCGCCGGGGATGCGCGTCGAGATCCGGGTGACCGCCGTCGTCGGTCAGGCCGGACCGAGCTGACGCGGGATGCGGGTGCCGGGCCGGTCTCCCTCCGGCCCGGCAGCCGTCGGAATCCGGCTGTCTCAGTCGCTGACCCGGCTGCGGGACTGGTACAGCAGGTCCTCGTACTCGGGGTGCCGGGCGATCCACATCGCGAAGAAGGGGCAGGTCGCCAGCACCCGCAGCTTCGCGGCCCGCGCCTCGTCCAGGGCGGTGCGGGCCAGCGCGGACCCGACGCCCCTGCCCTCGTACGCCGGCCCGACCTCGGTGTGCACGAACGCGACGAGCTCCGCGGTACGGATGTACTCGGCGACGCCCGCGATCTCGTCCTTCCCGTCGACCCGGGCCTCGTACCGCTTCGCCTCGGGCACGTCGATCACGTCAACCGCCATGGGGTCCTCCATAGATCATCGGGGTGGGTCCGCGTCCACCCTAACCACGAGACGGTTGATACATCAACCTTTTGGTCACGTGTCCACCGGACCGGCACGTGGCCGACCTCAGTCGGGCTGCTTCGCCATGTGCGCCAGGACGCGGTCGCAGATCCGGGCGAGCGTGTCGAGATCCTCCTGGTCGAGGGCGTCGACGAACAGCCGGCGGACCTGCTCGACGTGCATCGGCGCGGCCTCCTCGATCGCCCGGTAACCCGCCGGGGTGACGACGATGAACGCGCCGCGGCCGTCCTCGGGACACTCCTCCCGGGTCACCAGACCCCGCTTCGCCATCCGCCCGACCTGGTGGGACATCCGGCTCTTCTCCCACTCCACCAGCTTGGCCAGGTCCAGGAACCGCATCCGCCCGCCGCCGGTCTCGGTGAGATTGGCCAGCACGATGTAGTCGGAGGCGGACATGCCGGAGTCGGTACGGACCCGGCGGGACAGTCGCCCGAGCAGCGTCTCCTGCATCCGGATGAAACTGTCCCAGGCGGCCTTCTGCTCGGAGTTCAGCCAGCGCGGCGTTGCCGTCATGCGGGGAGTGTAACGAGGCCGTGGACAGCTCACCTGCTCCGCTGACATGGCTTACTGTCGATGTTCGGCCGCCGGCGCCGGTGAGCCGCTTCCCTGCCGGTGGGGTGTCAGCGGTCGGGCAACTCGCGAGACCACCCTCTCGCCATCGCACTCCGCCACGTCGTGTAGAACGGGTCATCGACCACCGCAACGCCGCGCCGCAGTGAACGGGAGGGCATCCTGTGCCGCCGACGCCGCCAAGCATGGGAGCACATGGTGTGGAAGTCGAGCCGATAGACCCGTCGCACGTTCGTGGAAGTGTCGACCCACGGTGATTGAGGCGCTCGGACTGACAAAGCACTACGGACGGGTGCAAGCGGTGCAGGATGCAAGCTTTACCGCCTACCCCGGGAGGGTGACCGGCTTTCTCGGGCTCAACGGCTCGGGAAAGACGACCACTCTGCGGATGCTGCTCGGACTGAGTCGCGCGACGGCCGGAGAGGCCCGGATCAACGGTCGCCGGTTCCGTGACCTGCCACATCCGGCGAGAGAGGTCGGTGCCGTTCTCGAGCAGGGGATCAGCCATCCCGGCCAGTCCGGCCGGGCCCACCTGACGTCCCAGGCGATCCTGGCCGGCGTCAGGCGGTCGCGAGTCGAGGAGCTGCTCGACGACGTCGGGCTGGCCCATGCGGCGGGTCAGCGAAGTGGTGCCTACTCGCTGGGCATGCGGCAGCGCCTGGCGGTGGCCACCGCCCTTCTCGGTGACCCACCGACGTTGGTCCTCGACGAGCCGGCGAACGGCCTCGACCCCGAGGGGGTCGCCTGGCTTCGCCGGCTGCTGCGCGACCACTGCGGCCGGGGCGGGGCCGTCCTCGTCTCGAGTCACCTGCTGGCCGAGTTGGCGCAGTTCATCGATGATGTGGTGATCATCGTGAAGGGGCGGGTGACCTGTGAGGCACCGCTCGCCAGTCTGTACGGCGCCTCGGCGGGACGGCTGCGGATCCGCAGTCGTGACCAGCGTCGACTGTGGCAGGCTCTACAGGGAGCCGGCGGACGGGTCACGAGAAGCGGCGACGCTCTGCAGGTGACGGGACTTACGCCCGAGAGCGCGGGTGAGATCGCCTTCCAGGCTCGCGTGCCGTTGTACGAGCTGACCGTCGAGACTCCGGACCTCGAACAGATCTTCCTCGACCTGACGGCTGCCTGATGCTCAAGATCGTACGCAGCGATCTGCACCGGACGGCCACTATCCGTTCCAGCCGCATCTCGCTGATCGTCTCTGTCGCACTGGGCACCCTCATTGGTTCGGTGAACATCGACGCCTGGGGGCTGTTGGCGGGTATGGTCGCCTTCGGACTCGCCGCGACAATGGTGGCCCAGCACTACCAGCACCGGACGGCTGTTCTGCTCTATCTCACCGTGCCGAGACGGATCGCGGTACTCGTCGGCCAACTGATCGCGGCGATGATTGTCGCCAGCGGTTTCGTGGCGGTCAGCGGCTTGACGCTCCTCGTCAAAGGTGCCGCTGACAGGTACCTGAACCTGCTTACCGTCGTGCCGTTGATGGCGGTGTTCGGGGCGGCCGGTGCGGCAGTGGTACGCCGGCCTACCTGGTTCTTCCTCGGATGCGCGGGCTGGTTCGTCTTTGTTGAGGGCCTGGTCGGCAGGCTGCAGGCGCCGCTACCGTTCACCGCGTTCATCAGTGCCGGCTCGGGTGACGTCGGTGGACTCCTGCTCGCCTCGGGTTGGGCCGCCGTGGCATCCGTCGCCGCCGGAGTCGCTGTGGGCCGCGACCTGACGAGTGACTGAGTTAGGACCAGCAGTGGGCGGTACAGCGGTGCTCGTGCCGGTCTCGGGTGGCGAGAATCGCGTGGACACGCGGGTGCGGGCCGAGCACAGTCAATCCCATGGAGAAGCCCGTAACGGTACGCCATCGCTCCATGGACGAGATCACCGCCGGCCTGCACGTCGTGCGGCAGTCCCCGCGGGGTGTGGGCACCCTGGCGCTGGCCGTACGCCGGCCGGCCGTCGGCGCCCGGGAGGTGCTGGAGCTGGCCGAGCTGGACCCGGATGCCGGGCTGATCGGCGACAGCTGGGGGCAACGACCGAGCTCCCGGACCACCGACCGGTCACCGCACCCCGACATGCAGCTGAACGTGATCAACGCCCGCTTCGTCGAGTTGATCGCCGGCCCCGACCGGGACGCCTGGGCGCTCGCCGGTGACCAGCTCTACCTCGATCTCGACCTGAGCGTCGACGCCCTGCCGGCCGGCACCCGGCTGGCCATCGGTGACCGGGCCGTCATCGAGGTGACCGACCAGCCGCACACCGGCTGTGCCAAGTTCGCCGCCCGGTTCGGACGTGACGCCCACAAGATCGTCTGGACCGAGGAGGGCAAGTGCCTGCGGTTGCGCGGCCTGAACGCCCGCGTGGTGGTCGGCGCCACCATCTCCCCGGGCGACCCCGTCCGGCAACTCGCCTGAGCGGCATCGGGGCTCAGCTCAGCGACTGCGCGCCGATGACGGAGAGCATCCGCAGCTTCTCGTGGCTCTCGGTGCCCGGCACGGCGGTGTAGACCAGCAGCGCGTGCGCCTGTCCCGGGTCGACGAGCTGCTGGCAGTTCAGCTCCAGCGCGCCGACCTCGGGGTGGACGAAGTGCTTGACCTGGTGGGGGCGTACCCCGATCTCGTGGTCGTCCCACACCCGCCGGAACTCCTCGCTGCCGGCCAGCAGCAACTCGGCCAGGCGGGCGGCCCGGGAACCGGGCCCCCGGAGGGTGACCAGCTCACGCAGGCCCGAGGCCCACATCCGGGTCAGGAACGGGTGCTGCTCGGGTGCGTAGAGCCGCCGGGCGGCGGGGTCGGTGAACCAGCGGTACCCCGCGCTGCGGGCCGGCCCGACGTAGCGGGTGGTGTCCCCGGTGAGCGCGACGCCCAGCGGGGACTGCCGCAGCGTCTCGCCGAGTTCGGTGACGATCTCGGCGGGGGTGTCGGCCAGCCGGTCGAGCACCCGCAGCAGGCCGGGGCTGATGTGGTCGGTGGGCGTACCGCGCGGTGGTGGGGTGTGACCGGCGAGGCGGAACAGGTGGTCGCGCTCGTCGACCGACAGGTGCAGGCCCTGCGCGATCGAGGCGATCATCGACCGCGACGGCTGCGGTCCCCGTTCCCGCTCCAGCCGGGAGTAGTAGTCGACCGACATGTGGCACAACGACGCGACCTCCTCGCGGCGCAGGCCGTTGGTCCGGCGCCGCTGCCCGCGCGGCAGGCCGACGTCCTCCGGTTGCAGTGCCTGCCGGCGGTTCCGCAGGAACTCCGCCAGCCCGGTGCGATCGATCACGACGCTTCCCCCTTCGAGTGCTGGCCCCGTTTCTACCGCCTGCCGGCACGGGTAGCCACGGCCCGTCGATCCCCCCATCCGCCGCCCCGGGGGACCCGCGAGCCTGGGATCGGAAGGCCGTGGTTACTTCCGGGAACCCGGCCCAGGATCGATGGCGTACCCGAGGAACGCATCGACCAGGGAGCAGAAACCATGCCACGCACACCTATCGACATCACCGTCCCCGACCTGTCCGGCAAGCGTGCCGTCGTCACCGGCGCCAGCGACGGGATGGGTCTGGGCATCGCCACCCGGCTCGCCTCGGCCGGTGCCGAGGTGGTCCTGCCGGTGCGCAACCCGCGCAAGGGCGAGGCCGCGATCGCCACGATCCGGCAGGCCGCGCCCGGTGCCGACGTCTCGCTGCGCAGCCTCGACCTGTCGTCGCTGGAGTCGGTCGCCGCCCTGGGCGACACCCTGCGCTCCGAGGACCGGCCGATCCACCTCCTGATCAACAACGCGGGCGTGATGACGCCGCCGAACCGGCAGACCACGGCCGACGGGTTCGAGCTGCAGTTCGGCACCAACCACCTCGGCCACGTCGCGCTGGTCGGCCGGCTGCTTCCGCTGCTGATCGCCGGCCGGGCCCGGGTGACCTCGCAGGTCAGCATCGCCGCACGGCGGGGACGCATCGACTGGGACGACCTGAACAGCGAGCGGTCGTACGACGCGATGCGGGCCTACCGCCAGTCGAAGATCGCGTTCGGCCTGTTCGGACTGGAGCTGGACCGGCGCAGCAGGACGCACGGCTGGGGTATCACCAGCAACCTCTCCCACCCCGGGGTGGCCCCCACCAGCCTCCTGGCGGCCCGTCCCGAGCTCGGCCGCAGCCGGGACACTCCCCAGGTCCGCGTGATCCGGGCGCTGTCGGCCCGCGGCGTCCTGCTGGGCACCGTCGAGACCGCGAAGCTGCCCGCGCTGATGGCGGCCACCGACCCCACCGCCCGGCCGGGTGCCCTCTACGGGCCGCGTGGGCCCGGCAACCTCGGTGGCCCGCCCGCCGAGCAGCGGATGTACCCGCCGCTGCGCAGCGTCGAGGAGGCCGGACGCGTCTGGGCGGTCTCGGAGCAGCTCACCGGGACCACGTTCGCCCCGGTCTGATCACGACCCGGTGCCGCCGGATTCGCCGAACCGGCGCTGCCTGCGGAAACAGGCAATAGCGTGGTCAGTTAAGGACAGGCGGCGCCCGGGTGGCCGGCCGAACCGATCGTGGGGGTGTCCATGCGCGGGCCGAGACGTGGTCCCGTCTGGGCGGCGCAGTTGTGGCTCCAGCAGCGCCGGCGCGGCTGGCGTACCCGACGGGAGCGGCACGCCGAGCGGAGCCTGCGCCGGCGCACGGACGAGCGGGCCGACCGCCGACCGGGGTGGCGGTACCACCGCGGGGTGCAGTGGGCAATCCTGACCGCTGCCGGCCTGCTGGTCGCGTGGACGCTGTTCTCGCTGGTGGTGACGATCGCCGACAACGAGCCGGGTTTTCTCCCGATCTCCCGGTGGTGCGCCGGGAGCCAACCACGGGCGTACTACTGCGGGGAGGTGGAGGGCTTCGTCAAGGGCCCCCTGTTGGTGGCCCTCGGCCTGGCCGTCTTCTTCTGGCGCTACGCCCCGGTCCGCCGCTGGTACCGCCGCAACGTGCTGCGGAACCCACCTGCATCGACGACTGCCCCTTCCGGTTGTGTCCGTTGCCGCCGAAGGGAGACGAACTGCCCTACCGGATGGACGAGGTGTTCTGCGCCCACCAGGTCGATCTCGTCGGGTCCTGGTTCCGCTCCCCCGCCCCGGCGACGTGGCAGGCGGTCAACCGGGACGACCTGCGGACCTTCTGGCGGGAGATGTCGGAACGGATGGCCCCCGCCTGGCGCAAGTGAGGGCACCCGCCACCCCGCCCCGAAGGCCGATCCCGACTCAGCCCGTGGTGGGAGTCGAATCTCGCACCTGCGCAGGATGCGACCTCTCGAAAGCCAACGAGAATATTCGATATGTTTTGTACTGTTCGGACACTGAAGGCGGTGGCCGCCGGCGTGACGCTGGTGGCCACCATCGCTGTCGTACCCGCCGCCGCCGCCGAGCGGGCCGGACCGGACGCCGACGGGCTGGACCGTGCCGGGTTGCGCGCCGCGCTCGCCGCGGTGCCCGAGGCCGGCGTCCCGGGCGCGCTGGCCGCCGTGCGCGACGGCCGGCAGGACTGGCGCGACGCCGCCGGTCAGGCGTACCTGACCAGTCCTCGACCGATGCGGCCCGAACTGCGGCACCGCATCGGCAGCGTCACCAAGACGTTCGTCGCCACCACCGTGCTGCAACTCGTCGACGAGGACCGGGTGGGTCTCGACGATCCGATCGGGCGGTGGCTGCCCGACGTCGTGCCCGCAGAACTCGGCCGCCAGGTCACCGTCCGGATGCTGCTGAACCACACCAGCGGCATCGGCAACTACACCAACGAAATGATCGACTCGTACGCGGCGATCAACACGATGCAGGTCACCACGTACGCCCCGACGGAGCTGGCCGCCACGGGACTGGCCATGCCGCCGACCAACGCCCCCGGTGCCGCGTTCAACTACTCCAACACCAACTACGTCCTGGCCGGACTGGTGATCGAGGCGGTCACCGGCAACGACGCGGCGGCCGAGATTCAGCGGCGCATCCTGCGGCCCCTGCGGCTCACCGGCACGTCCCTGCCCGGCGCCGACCCGACGATCCGGGGCCCGCACAGCGGCGCCTACTTCGCCCCGTTCGGCGCCCGTGACCTCAGCGAGTTCAACATGAGCTGGGCGTGGACGGCCGGCGAGATGATCTCCACCGCGGCGGACCTGAACACCTTCTTCCGGGCGCTGCTCGGCGGTGACCTGCTCAGCCCCGCCACCCTCGACGAGATGCTCGACGGCGTGCCGATGCAGCCGGGGCAGCCGGCGGCCGGCCGCTACGGTCTCGGCGTCCGCGCCGTGTCCACCCCGTGCGGCGAGTTCTGGGGCCACGACGGTGTGGTCCTCGGTCACCTGACGGCCTCGATGCACAGCCGCGACGGTGCCCGCCAGGTCTCCACCGGGATCAACTTCAGCCATTACCAGGCCGGCCTGCCCGACGCGCACCCGGTTGACGTCGCCTGGAACACCTTCCTGCTCACCGCGATGTGCCCGGCCGGTGCGGCGGAGAGCCGCTCGGCGGAGGCAGCGCCGCCGCTGCCCGGCCTCACCCGGCTGCCGGGCGAGATCGCGATGCCCTGAGGTGCCCGTACCCCGGCAGTGATCCGCCGTGGTCCCCTGTAGCCGGCGGGGACCACGGCGCCGGCCGGCCGGTCAGGACCGGCGCCGGCCCACCGCCTGGATCTCCACGAGCAGGTGCGGGTGCGGCAGCTGGTGCACGGCCACGGTGGTCCGGTGTCCGCGCTGCGCGAGCTCACCGTTCCGGCGTCGCGACCGAAGGAGATCGGCGGACGGCGGAGATCCTCGGCGAGCGGCTCGGGGTGGACGTGGTGTGCGACGCCGACCTGCGGGAGAAGTCGTACGGCGAGGCGGGCGGGCGTCCGCAGGCGTGGCTGGACGAACGGTTCGTGCCACCGCCGGCCACCGGTGAGCGGATGCGCCACGACGAGGGCGTACCCGGGGCGGAGACGAAGTGGGAGCAGGCGGTGCGGGCCTACGCGGCGCTGGAGCGGATCCTGCGGTCGACGGTGGAGCAGCAGGTCGTGGTGACCCACGGCGGGACGGCCACGTTCCTGCTCGCGGCCTGGATCGGCATGCCCCTCGACGCGGCGGGCCTGGTCGGCGTCCGCTTCTCCCCCGGCAGCATCACCCACCTGCGCGAGGACGACCGCTTCCACAACCGCTGGATCGTCCACCTCAACGACACCGACCACCTGGCGTGACCCGATCCAGTAGGGACCGGGCCGGCGGGGCCGGGTCGTGTCGCGGTGTTGCGCCCCGGCCGCGAGCTGTCAGGATTGGGCCACGAAGCCGAGGACGCGGGGCGAGGAGCAGAGTCGTGAGCGACTGGAACGAGAAGATCATCGCTGAGTTCCGTGCCAACGGTGGCAAGGTGGGCGGCCAGTTCGCCGGCGCCCCGCTGCTGCTGTTGCACACCGTCGGCGCCCGAAGTGGTCAGCTCCGGGTGAACCCGATGATGTACCAGCAGGTGGAGGGTGGGTACGCCGTGTTCGCGTCCAAGGCCGGCGCACCCACCAATCCCGACTGGTACCACAACCTGCTCGCCCACCCGCAGGTCCGGGCCGAGATCGGCACGGAGACCGTCGACCTGGTCGCCCGGGTCGCCGCCGGGGACGAGCGGGAACGGATCTGGAGCGCGCAAAAGGCCGCGTATCCCGGCTTCGCCGACTACGAGCGCAACACCGACCGCCAGATCCCGGTCGTCGTCCTGGAGCCGGCGTCCTAGTCCGCCGGATCGGTGCGGGCCGGGCCGGCGACCGAGTAGCCGATCAGCCCACCGACGGCCAGCACCGCCGCGGTCACCGTGGCGGCCCGACTGTCGGGCGGTTGGCCCTGCCACGTCGCCATCGCCGCCCAGGTGCCGTCCTGCGGGTACAGGGCCGCGATGATGGTCCAGGCCAATGGCAGGAACCACGACCGGCCGGCACCGAGGACCGTCGCGCACGCCGCCGTCAGGCCGAGCAGACCGGCGGCATCGCGGACCACCAGGGCGGCCGGCCCGAACCGGGCTCCGGTGTGCCGGGTGGCGAGCAGGACCGCCAGGACGACCACCAGGCCGGCGAGCAGATGCCCCGCGCGTCGCCAGGGCCAGCGCATCGACGCGGTCCGGTCGAGGTTCTCGTCCGGGCCGGCGAGGGTGGGCGCGAGGGCCGCGACCATCAACAGGACGGTCAGCACGACCACCATCGGGGTGACGTCCCGGTCCTTGGCGAAGGCCAGGGACAGCGCCCAGACCACCGCCGCGCCGCCGAGGGCGACGGCCAGGGCCAGGGGCACGCGTCGCGACCGCAGGTAGAGCAACGTCCAGGTCACCTGGTGCTCCTGGAGAGCAGGCCGGCGGGATCCAGGCAGGCCGTCAGGGCGTCGCGGACCGCGGTGACCCGGGCCAGGGCCTCCTCCTCGGGCAGCTCACGCAGTTCCTGCCAGAGGGTGACCGCCGCGGCGTTGGCCTCGGGATCCTCGGAGATCGTTCCGGGCACCACGTCGACGTCGGACTGCGGCGCACGGCCCAGCAGCCAGTAGGCCGCCGCCCGTTCCACCACCACGTTGCGGTTGCGGCACTGCCCGTCGTACGGCACGCCCAGCCCTCTGACGACCCCGGGGACGACGGAGACCGGGTGGGCGAGCCGGCCACTGCGGTCGATCCGGATCTCGATCGTGACGACGCCCTCGCGGGGGGCCGGCCAGGACTCCTCGTCCCCGATCGTCCGGGTGTCCTCGTGCACGGCGGTCGGCGCGGCCGGCAGTTTCGCCAGCGCCGCCAGGCCTTCCCGGGCCAACGGGGTCACCGGGTCGAGCACGGTGGCGTGCACCCGGCTGACGCAGACCGTCGGGGTGTCGTCGGTGCACACCAGTTCCCGCGCGACCGGGTCGACCGGCCAGGTGAGCACGTCGGGATCCCGGGGCACGACCGCGGTGGCCGCCACCAGCCCGAGCACCACCGGCACCACCGTCGCGGTCCGGGTCCGCCAGCCGCCGCCGACGAACAACAGCAGCCCGGCGACGGCGAGCGCGGCCAGCCAGATAGCCAGCGCACCGCTCACCCGGTTGTCGATCGTCTGGTAGTCGTGGAACCGGCCGGTGCCGTGGATCGGGGAGATCGCCGCGGCCAGCCAGTCGGGGGGCACGACGGCGCTGACGAAGGCCAGCAGCACCCCGGACACGCCCAGGGCCGGTGCGGTCACCAGGGCGGGAAGCATCCGCCCGATGCCCAGGCCGAGCCAGGCCGCGCCGATCAGCGCCAGCACACCGACGCCGGTGACGACGGCGAACGGCAGTACGGGACGGTACCGGGCGGTGTCGCTGATCCAGGCGACGCCCGCCGCCGTCACCAGCAGGTAGGCGACCGTGAGGGTGAGGGCCATCGCGGCGAGGACCGGCAGCATCCGCCGGGCGGGCGGCCGGGCGGTGCTGGCGAACAGCTCCCCCACCCCGCTGCGGTGCTCCCGGCGGCCCTGCCAGGCTCCGGCGGCCAGGGCCAGGGGCCACATCAGGAGCAGGTACTCCCGGGTGACCATGGCCAGCGCCATCCAGCCAACGGACCACCGGCCGGTCGCCAGGTAGAGCGCGCCGACCCCGACCACCACGGTGACCAGTGCGGCGCCGGGCGCGGCGGAGCGGCGCAGTTCGATGCCGAGCACGTTCATCGGGCGACCTCCGCGCGGTGGCGGCGCAGCAGCGCGGAGTAGCCCCGCTCGGCCGGGCTGTCCCCGGCGTGGCCCCGGTCGCCCTGGGCGGTCAGCGCGTCGGGCGTGCCCTGCCACACCAGGCGGCCCTCGTTGACCAGTACGACGTCGGTGCAGGCCACCGCCACGTCCTCGACCAGGTGGGTGGAGACCAGTACGCAGCTGTCGGTGCCGAGGTCACGGATCAGCTCCCGGAAGTCGAGTCGCTGTTCCGGGTCGAGGCCGACGGTCGGTTCGTCGAGCAGCAGCAGCCGCGGGTCGTTGACGATGGCCTGCGCGATGCCGGCCCGGCGCAGCATGCCACCGGAGAGCGTCTTCAGTCGGGCGTCGGCCTTGATGGTGAGTCCGACCCGGTCGATGGCCCGCTGCACCGCGTCCGGGATGTCCGCCTTCGGCATCTCCTTGAGCCAGGCCAGGTATCCGACGAACTCGCGGACTGTGAACCGCGGGTAGT
This sequence comes from Micromonospora sp. WMMA1923, assembly GCF_049179195.1. Lineage (NCBI taxonomy): Bacteria > Bacillati > Actinomycetota > Actinomycetes > Micromonosporales > Micromonosporaceae > Micromonospora > Micromonospora sp. WMMA1923. Next base: position 1,939,952 of record NZ_JBMHLZ010000001.1, on the reverse strand, counting down.
AGCCGAAGTGCTGCGGCAGGTAGCCCAGGGCGCGGCGCACCGGCCGCAGGTCGACGCGACCGTCGACCAGCTGCCCGAGCAGCGTCAACCGTCCGCCGGCCGGGGCCAGGACGGTCGCCAGGGCGCGCATCAGCGTGGTCTTCCCCGCGCCGTTCGGGCCGAGCAGCCCGTGCACGCCGGTGGTCAGGGCCAGGTCGAGGCCGTCGACGGCCAGGTGGCGTCCGGCCCGGACCTGCAGGCCCTCGGCGTGGATCGCCCAGGGATGGACGGTGGCGGTCGTCTCGACCGCGCGCACGGCACGCATCGTGGTCAGCTCCTTCAGTGGTGGTCGCAGGGCACGGTGGCGGCACGGCCGCAGATGGCCGTACCTGGCAGGCGGGGTCTAGTCGTGGTGGGAGAGGCGCCGGGTCGAGTCGAGCCGGAGCAGGGCCACCACGGTCAGGACGGTCGTGGCCAGCAGCCAGCTGCGGGTGCTCTCCGCCGACAGCAGCACCGGCAGCCGGGCGGCGGCGACGCTGGGGGTGACCACCACCAGCGTCCAGGCCGTGATCAGGCCGATCGCGGCGCGGTGTACCCCGACGAGGCTTCCCAGCAGCAGCGTGGCGGCGGTGAACGCCAGGCAGGGCAGCAGCATCAGGGCCAGTGACATCCCGGTGCCGGCACCGACCAGGGCGAGCGGGGGAACGACACACGCCAACACCGCGGCCGTACGCCGCAGCAGCGTGGTCAGGCCGGCGGCGGGGGTGGTGGCGATCAGCTCCCAGGCCGGGTCGGCCCGCCGGTGCCAGGCGACCGCCACGCCGGGAAGCGGGGCCAGCGGTGCGACCAGCAGCACCAGGGCGGGCAGCCCGACCCGCAGCGCGCCGAGCAGGGCAGCACAGGCGAGCACGGTGCCGGTCATCGCCAGCCACGGCAGGAGGGTGCCGACGAACCAGCGGTGGCGCAGCACCGACCAGGACCGGCTACGGCGGGCGGGCGGCGGTGCCGCCGCGATCTCGCGCTCCAGGGCCAGGGCGACCCGGTCGAGCACGGCCCGGCTGTCCACGGTGGTGCTGCCGGCCAGGCGGGCCCGACAGTCGGCGCAGTCCTCCAGGTGCACCTCGATGGCCCAGACGGCGGGCTCGTCGAGATCGGGGGCCCCGGCGGCGTACCTGTCGAGCTGGGTCAGGCTGGGGTGGTCGGTCACGACAGGGCCTCCCGCAGGGCGACCCGGGCCCGGCGGACGCGGGACTTCACGGTGTTCTCCGGTACGCCGAGCAGCACCGAGGCCTCGCGGGTCGAGAGCCCGTCGAGGACCGTCGCCCGTAGGGCGGCCCGGACCTCGGGTGGCAGGACGAGCAGGGCCCGCTCCAGGTCCTGGCCGATCCGGGCGGCCATCACCTCGTCCTCGGCGGCGGGGGCCGTGCCTGGAGTCAGCTGCACCCGGGTTACCTGGTCGGTGCGCGCCCGACGACGGAAGGCGTCGACCAGGCGGTGGGCGGCGATGGTCCACAGCCAGCCCACGGCACTGCCCTGCGCCGCCCCGCCGCCGGGCCGGGCACCGGCGAAGCCGCCGGCCGCCCGCCACACCGCGAGGTAGGTCTCCTGCAGCACCTCGGCGACCAGGTCGGGGTCGGCGCAGCGGCGCCGCAGGCGCACCTGCAACCACGGCGCGGTACGCCGGTAGAACTCGTCGAACGCCCGCCGGTCACCCCGGGCGATCCGGCGCACGAGTTCACCCTCGTCCGCCTGGTCCCTGCCTGTTCTCACACCCGGTAAGACGATGGGCGGGACCGGATCGGGTGCGGCTTTCGCGTGACCGCCATCACACTTTCCTCGGGTGGAGCGGGACCGGGACGACCCGGCCCGCGTCACGTCACGTCACGTCACGTCACGGTACGAAGACCTCGTTGAGGTCGCCGTACAGGCGCTGCTCGGTGAACCTGCCCTGCGCGTCGACGGTCGCCACGACCGCACCGGGATTGTCCAGCACCTTGCCGTTCTTCAGGACGTACGTGATCCGGATCTCGTAGAACGCGGTGCGGGCGCCGTCGGCGTCACCCGTCTCGAAGAAGGTCACCACCCGGTGCGTGATCCTGTCGCAGTGGTCCAGGACGTACTTGATGGACGCTTCGGCGGCCGCCCTGCCGTGGACGGGTTCGGCGTTGGCGAAGGTGAGCTTGACGTCCTCGGTCATGAGTTCGCAGGCAGCGGGCAGGTTACCGCCGTCGATCAGCGCGTAGTACTCCTCGACCAGTCGGCGGGCAGGCGTCGTTACGGTCATCCGACATCTCCTTCGAAGGGAACGGCTCATCAGGGACGGACCGAGCCTCGCCGACGGCGCCACGATGAACAGTGACCATGGTCACGAAGCGGTGCCACGCAGACGCTCCGGCGACGCTGTCGCGGGTCGGTGGACCGGCGACAAGCAGCAGAAACGTCCGTATCGTCGATCATGGTCCGCGCCAGGTCTGGTGCGGGTTCCGCGCTGCGCCACCGGTCCTGCTTCGCCCAAGCGGGGCCGCCCGGCTCCACCCCGACGGAGGAGGACTCTTGTCCCAGGACATCGCCGCCGCCCCACCGACGACGGTATCCACCGCGCCGGGCCGCCGGCCCTCCCCGTCTCCTGGGGCGACCCACCCGGTTGACCGCCTCTCCCCCGCCGCCCGGAGGGCCTGGGAATCCACGCTGTTCGCCGCCCTGTCCCCACAGGTGACGGCAAGCCTGCTGGAACGGGCCGTGGAGGTCTCACTCACGCCCCGTGAGATGTTCCACCCCGGAGCGCTGCACGCCGAGACGCCACTGTGCGCCGTCGTCGTCGACGGCCTGCTCCGCTTCTACCTCACCTCCCGGGACGGACGAGCCATGACGCTGCGCTACGCCGGCCACGGCCAGCTCATCGGCGTACGGCGGTTGGCCATGGGTCTGGTCCCCACCGCGCGTTCGCCACTGTGGGACGCGGCGGTCAACGGCGAGGCGGTGCAGGCCAGCCGGATCCTGACCCTCCCGGCGGCCGTGGTGGCCGCGGCCGCCCGGCAGGACGCGGCCCTGTCCGGGGCGCTGGCCCGGGAGGTCGCCGTCCAGTCCATGCGTGACCGGGAGCTGATCGCGGCGAACGTGTTCCGCCCGATCCGGGAGCGGGTGGCCCGCCATTTGATCAGCCTGGCGATCCGGGAGGGCCCGGACCTGATCGTCCACGCGAGTCACCAGGAGATCGCGGACGCGATCGGGTCCGTACGGGAGGTGGTGTCCCGCACGATGGTTCGGTTCCGCGCCGAGGGCCTCGTCGAACGTCGCCGGCGTCGCCTGGTCCTGACCGACCCGGCCCGGCTGCACGCCGCCGCGATCGACGGGAGCGACGGTCAGACGACCGTGTAACCACCGTCGACCACCAGGTTCGCCCCGGTGATGAAGCCGGCCTCGTCGGAGGCCAGGAAGAGGGCCGCCTGGGCGACGTCCTCCGGCTCACCGAGACGCTTGATGACCTGGCGCTCGATGAAGGAGTCCAGCACCCCCGGCACATCGGCCATGGCGCTGGTGGCCGGCGACATGATCAGGCCAGGGCTGACGGCGTTGACCCGGATGCCGTGCGGCCCACCCTCGTTGGCCAACTCCCGGGTCATGCCGATGACCCCGTGCTTGGTCGCCGCGTGGGCGAAACCGCCGGGGGCGGAGCGGATCGCACTGATGCCCTGCATCGACGCGACGTTCACGACGGCACCGCCACCCCGGGCGACGAGGTGGGGCCAGGCCAGCGAGGTCACGTGGAAGACGACGTCCAGCTCGTTGCGGAGGGTGAACCGCCAGTCGTCGACCGACATCTGCGCGACAGCCGCGAACCGCGGCGCGGAGGCGTTGTTGTAGAGGATGTCGACACCGCCGTGCTCGGCCACCACCGCCGACACCCAGTCGCCGACCGCGTCCCGGTCGGCGAGGTCGAGTGGATGCGTCGACGTCATGACGCCACCGGCGGCCCGCACCATCTCGACGGTCTCCTGCGCTCCCTCGGTCTTGAGGTCACAGCCGGCGACTGTGGCGCCCTCCCGGGCGAACAGCAGAGCCGCCGCCCGGCCCTGACCGCCACCGGTCCCCGTGATCATCGCTACCTTGCCTGCAAGTCTTCCCGTCATCGCTCGGACGCTAGCGCCCACACCTGCCGGCGACAGTGACTTCGGTCCGTCCCGATCGACGTCGATGAACAGCGCGGGCCCGGTCGCCCGCGGTGGGGCGTCCCCGGGCCCGCGGCCGACGACCGGACGGGCGGTCACGTCACCTTCACGAACCGACACGGGCCGGCGCGTCGGGCCGCGGCGCGTCGGCCTGCTCCCCGGCCGCGGCCGGTGGGAGGCGCAGCGCCGGCCAGCTGCGGTACGACCAGGCCCGCAGCAGCCACTCGAACGGCCCGCAGCGGTACCGGGACAGCCAGAACGTGGCGAACACGGTGAGGGCCAGCCAGGCACCGACCGAGACCAGGGCGGCGGAGAAGGTCGACAGCTGACCGAAGAGCCCGAGGCCCCAGCCGCAGAAGATCGCCGGGGAGCCCGACGACCACGCCGAGGACCAGGAGCCGACGCCACAACCGGGCGTGCTCCTGCGGCCGGGTCAGGACGCGGCGACGGCCAGCGACCAGACCGAGCAGGAACATCGACAGCGCCAGCGCCCACTGGAGAACGCCGAGCGTGATCAGGACGTCCGGCAGGGCCGCCAGGCGGGCGGCGGCACCCTCGGCGAACGATCCCCGCAGCGCGGTGTCCATGGTCGCCGGGTCCGGGACGAAACCGGACGCCGCCGGCGGCTGCGGCGCGGTGGTGATCCAGACCGCCACCGCGGCGAGCAGCACGACCCCGGCACCGCACGGCGGGTGCCCATGGGAACCAGCGCCGGCGACCAACCGACCAGTACCACAGTGCTCACCCGCGGGTTCCGAACCGCGCCGGGCACCCTCGGCAGCAATCAGGAGGATCAATGGTAGCTCTGGAAGGAAACTCATGATCCGCAGATCACCGGTGTACCGGCTCGTGGCGCTCGGCACCGTGGCACTGTTGGCGGGCACGGGCTGTGGTGCCACCGTCGAACCGGAGGCCTCGACCGCCGAACCGGTCACCGTGACCAACTGCGGCAAGCAGGTCACCTACGACAGGGTGCCCGAGCGGGCGGTGGTCTACGACATCGGGATGACCGAGATGATGTTCTCGCTCGGCCTCGCGCCACACATGCGCGGCTGGGTCATCAACAAGATCTACGGCGGCATCGACGACTCGCCGTACCGGGCCGACTTCGCCAAGGTCGAACGGCTCGGCGACAGCCGGATCAACCTGGAGATCGTGCTCAACGCCAAGGCCGACTGGGTGTTCGCGGGGCACAACCACGGTTTCGTGGAGTCCCGGGGGATCACCCCGGCCATCCTGGCCAAGAACGGCATCGCCAGTTACCTCCTCACCGAGACGTGTGCCAAGGCGGACGAGAACCCCACCGCCGTCGTCCCACCGGTCGAGGCCCTCTACACCGACCTGCGCAACCTCGGCCGGATCTTCCGGGTCTCCGACCGGGCGGAGGAGATCGTCGCCGACACGCAACGGCGGTTCGACGCCGCGGGGGCGGGAAAGCCGGCCACCCCGGCGCGCGTGCTGGTGACCGACGTCTACGAGGACAAGCCGTACGTGGCGGGCCGGGCGAGCATCTCGACGACGATCGTGGAGAAGGCCGGCGGTCGCAGCGTCACCAGCGACGTGCAGAACACCTGGGCAAGCGTCGGTTGGGAGACCGTGGTCGCCGCCGACCCCGAGGTCATCGTGGTCACCGACTACGAGATCCCCTTCGCGCAGAAGAAGGCCCTGCTGATGAACGCGCCCCAGATGAAGAACGTGACGGCCGTACGGAAGGGACAGATCTACCCGATCGACTTCGCCGCGGCGATGGCCGGCCCCCGGGTCGGGACAGCGGCCGAGGAGCTGGCCACGTACCTGCGCTCGATCGGCAGGTAGCCCCGCCAGGCCGGTCCCGGATCCGCCCGACGGGCCCGGGACCGGGGCACCGCCCTACCCGAGGGGCCCCGCGGGTGCGTCGAAGAGCAGCTGCGGCGTGCCCGTCCTGGGGTGGGTGACCACCACGGCGTCCACGTCGAACACCGCCCGTACCAGTTCGGGGGTCAGCACCTCCGCGGGCGGACCGACGGTGACCAGGCGTCCCTCGCGCAGCAGCGCGATCCGGTCGCAGGCGGCGGCGGCCAGGTTCAGGTCGTGCAGCGCCACCAACGTGGTGAGCCCGGCCCGACGCAGCAGGCCGAGCAGGGCCAGCTGGTGATGGATGTCGAGGTGGTTGGTCGGCTCGTCCAGCACCAGGACCTGTGGTTGCTGGACCAGGGCGCGGGCGATGAGCACCCGCTGACGCTCACCGCCGGAGAGCGTCAGCACACTGCGGTGCGCCAGGTGCGCGACGTCGAGCATGGCCAGCGCCTGATGGCACAACTCCTGGTCGGCGCCGGTCAGGCGTTCGTGGTCGCGGCGGTGCGGTGCCCGCCCCATCGCCACCACCTCGGCGACACTGAAGTCGAGCGCCACCTGCTGCTCCTGCGTCATGGCGGCCAACCGCCGGGCGCAGGCACGTCGGTCCATTATGGCGATGTCCTCGCCGTCGAGCAGGATCCGCCCGGCGGTGGGCGCGAGCGCGCGGTACACACACCGCAGGGTGGTCGACTTGCCGCTGCCGTTCGGGCCGAGCAGACCCACGACCTCCTCGTGGCCGACCTTCAGTTCCAGGGCGTCGACGAGCCGCTGGCCGTCGACGGCCACCGTGAGGCTGTCCAGCAGCAGGTCCATCTACCGTCCTCCGAACAGGTAGCCACGGCGGCGCATCAGCGCGATGAACACCGGTACACCGATCAGTGAGGTGACCACCCCGATCGGCAGTTCCAGCGGTGCGACGACCACCCGGCAGAGCAGGTCCACCCAGACGAGGAAGCAGCCGCCGACGAGCGGCGCGACGGCCAGCACCCGGCGGTGGCTGGAGCCGACGAGCATCCGCACGATGTGCGGCATGATCAGGCCGACGAAGCCGATCGCCCCGCTGGCCGCCACCAGGACGCCGGTGATCCCGGCGGTGAGCAGGAACAGCCTCCGGCGGAACCGGGTGGCGTCGACGCCGAGACTCGCCGAGGTCTCGTCGCCCATCGACAGCACGTCCAGGGACCGGCTGCCACGCCAGAGCAGCACCAGACCGGCGGTGACCACCGCCGTGGCCACCGGCAGCGTCGTCCAGTTGGCGGTACCCAGGCCGCCCAGGGTCCAGAACAGGATCGTCCGGGCGGCGTCCCCGCGCGGGGAGAGGAACACCAGCAGGCTCGTGACGGCCTGGAAGGCGTAGGCCATGGCGACGCCGGTCAGCACCAGCCGCAGCGGCGTGAGGCCGGCGGAGCTGCGGGCGGCCAGGAAGACCAGGGTCGAGGCGACGAGGGCACCGGCGAACGCGGCCACCGACAGGGCGTAGATCCCCAGAGCGGCGAACAACCCGAAGACGGCCACCAGACAGGCACCCACCGAGGCTCCGGAGGAGATGCCCAGGACGTACGGGTCGGCCAACGGGTTGCGGACCATCGCCTGCGAGGCGGTCCCGACCACGCTCAGACCGGCGCCGACCACCACCGCCAGCAGGACCCGGGGGGTGCGGACCTGCCACACGATCGAGTACGCCGTCACCTCGTCGCTGCCGATCGAGGCACCGGTGACGGCGGCGTGCAGGTAGCGGACCGTGTCGTCCAGCGGCACCGTCGTCGGCCCCAGCGCGATCCCGACCACGACCGAGGCGACCAGGAGCAGGGCCAGCGCCACGAGCACCGGGGCGAGGGCCCGGCCCGCCGGGGTGGACGCGGACCCCCTGGCCGTCCGCACCGGCCCGACGCCGTCAGTACCGGTGGTGCGACCGGGGCCGGCCCTCTGCTCGGCTGTCATCGACGGACCTCTCGCTCAACGGACCGGAAGTTGACCCCGATCGGAGACCGGTGCTGCGGGATTGGTCGCGCCCTCGGCACGACTGGTTCCCACCGGGACCGAAATCGCAGACCGGCGCAACTATCGACAGGTTCCGACCGGACGGCACGACGACGACCGTGAGATCTGTGAGACGCTGCCCCGTATGCGGGCTCGGTCCATCGACAGCACCGACCGTCCCACCAGGAGGATGCCCGGCACCGACCCCGCCGCCTGCGTGGCCCGACGCGAGCTGGTCTGATGGTCGCGCCCACATCGCCGCGGGCCGGTACCCGCAACCGCCGCCGGCCGCACGGCAGACCCGGTCACCCCTGCACCGGGGCGCAACTCACCGTGCTGGTGGGCGGCTTCCTGGTCAACGTCGGAAGCTTCGCGCTCTACCCGTACCTGGCCGTCCTGCTGCGGGACCGGATGGGCGTCGGGATGGAACAGGTAGGCCTCATCCTGGGCCTGGGGACGATGGTCCAGTACGGCAGCGCCACGGTCACCGCCGCCCTGGCCGAACGGCTCGGCCTGCGGCGTTCCCTGATCGGGGCCCTACTGCTGTACAGCCTCGGCGGGACGGCCTTCCTCGCCGGCGGCCACCGGGTCGGGTTCACCGTCGCGGGCATCCTGCTGATCTCCGCGGCGGGATCGCTCTACTCACCGGCGTACCGCAGCTACCTGCTCTGCGGCGCCGACGCCGGGCAGCGTCCGCGCCTGGTCTCGGCGGGCAACGCGGCCGGCAGCCTCGGTATCGCGGTCGGCCCGGTGGTGGGTGCCCTGTTCGTGCACAACTCGGGCGGCACCTTCGCCGTGGTCACCGCGCTCTACCTGGTCGTGGCGGTCAGCCACCTCTTCCTCCGCCGGGAGCCCGTGGGCGAACAGACGCCCGCCGTCGAGCCGTTCCGGCGGATGCTGCACGGCATGGCCGTGCTGCCCTTCGCCCTCACCGCGCTGACGTTCTATCTCAACATGCACTTCTACCAGTACCTGGCCGTGTACGCGGAGGGCCGGATGGCGGCGGCGTTCTACGGCGCGGTGATGATGGGTTACGCCCTCATCCAGGTCGCCGTGCAGCCGCTGCTCGCCAACCGGGTCGGCCGGGCCCGCTACCCCGTCGTCCTGGCGGTCGGCTTCGCCGGTTACACCGTCGGCATGGTCGCACTCGCCGACGGCCATCCCGTCACCATCGCCGCCGGGGTTGCCGTGATCAGCCTCAGCAGCGCCCTGTTGTTCCTCAGGAACGACCTGGCGGCACTGGCGGAGTCGAAACGGTCCGCCACGGTGACGTTCGGACAGCAGCGGCTCGCCATCGGGGTGGGTGCGTCGCTCAGCGGGCTCGTCGGCGGCGCCGTCTACGGCAGGTTCGAGGAGGCGAACAGACCGTCCGGTTTCTGGTTGGTCGTCGCCGTCCAGTGTGTGTTGTTGCCGCTGTTGCTGCTCGGAGCCGCCCGGTGGCGCCGACGGGCTAGCGCGACCGGTCCGTCGCCGGCTTCTGGTAGACCGTGACGTGGTTGCCGGCGCCGGTGTACGGCTCACCGCGCCAGCCACCCCAGCGGTCCCGGCGGACCAGTCCGGCCATCCGGGCCATGAGATCGAGTTCGGTGGGCCAGGCGTAGCGCATGGCGACCGGCGCGAGCCGGATCCCCTCATTGGTCAGCAGCACGTGCTGCCCGTCGAAGCGCTGGTCGACCGGGTCGTGCCGGACCGCGACGAGCCGCACGGAGTCCCGGTCCACCCGGTGGGTGTGCACGCTCTGGTTGGTGGGTTGGTAACGGCCCATGTCCGGCACGAAGCACTCCAGCACGAACCGGCCGCCGGGCAGCAACCGTTGCGCGACGTTGGCGAAGCAGCGCACCTGCTCCTCCTGGGTCAGCAGGAAGAAGAACGTGGTGTAGACGACGAAGACCATGGCGTACCGCTCGTCGGTGCCCGGGTCGACGTCGGCCATGTCGCCGATGGTCACCGGGATGTCCTCCCCGCCGGGTTTGGTCCGCATCCGTGCCACCATCGCCTCGGAGATCTCGATGCCGTGCAGGTCGATGCCCCGGGCGGCCAGCGGAATGGTCACCCGACCGGTGCCCACGGCCAGTTCGAGGACCGGTCCGGCGGGCTCCTGCCGCGCCAACGCGGCCAGGCAGGCGACGGCATCGGTCGGATCGAGGTCGGTGCGCCACTGGTCGTAGACGTCGGCGTTGAGGTCGCCGTAGGTTTCCGGACCGTACTTCTCCATGGGTCGGTTCCTCCGAGTGCTCGACGATGGGTCTGCGGACGGAGTCCGGCACCGGTGGTCAACGGGGCCGGCGCTCGGGTCAGGACGGGGACCGGATGGCACGACTCGCTTTCAGCCCGTGGGGACCACTCCCAGGCCGGGGCCCTCCCCCAGCACGATCCGGCCGTCGGCGAGGCCGAGCCCCCGGAACGGGGGATCCAGGAGGTAGAGATGACCGTCGAGGTCGACGTGGTCCGCCAGCGGCGCGAGCTGGGCGGCCTGGCTGATGCCGAGTTCCGACTCGCACAGACAGCTGACCATGACCCCGAGGCCGGCGCGCCGGGCGGCCTCCATCGCCCGCCGGCTGCCCCGGATTCCACCGGCCTTGCTCAGTTTGACGACCATGCCATCGGCGTACGACGCCGCCGCGACGACGCTGGCCGCGTCGGTGCAGCCCTCGTCGAGGTAGACCGGCAGCCGGCCCGGCACCTCCCGGTAGCGGTGGAAGTCGTCGATCGCGGTGGTGGGAAATGGCTGCTCGATCAGGTGGATGTCGAGCCGGCGCAGGTGGGGCGTGAGATCACGGGCGGTCGCGAGGTCCCAGGACTCGTTGGCGTCGACACGTACCGGCAGGTCGGTGACCTTCCGGATGGCCACCAGGACCGCGAGATCCTCGGCGCTGCCGACCTTCACCTTGAGGGCACCCACCGGGGGCGCGTTGCGCACGGCGTGTACCGCCTCCTCGGGACTGGCGATGCTGATGGTGTACACCGTCGGCCCGAACCCCCGAGGCATCCCGAGCAACTTCCAGGTGGGTTGGCCGGCGGCCTTACCGATCCAGTCGTGCACCGCGCCGTCGAGCGCCATCCGGGCCGCGGCCGGCGCGTCCCAGGCCTCGATCCGGTCGAGGACGGCCTCCGGATCGCCGAGGTCGCGACCCAGGACCTGCGCGCCCTGCGCGCCGAGCGTCTCGATGACCTCGTCCAGGGACACTCCGCCGTACGCCGTCGGTTGCCCTTCGCCGTGGGCGACGATGCCGCCGTGGGCGATGGTGACGATGCAGGTGTCGACGGCGGCGAGCACGCCGCGGGCGCTTCGCACCGGTTCGATGAACCGCAAGGGTTCCCGGCGTACGGACAGCTGGACGTCACCGGACGGCGGGCGCATCGGCAGGCCTCTCTGGTTCGGGTCGGCTCCGTCAGGGCCCGAGTGGGTCGGTTCGGGCCACTGGTTCACGGGTCGCTGCGGCGGTGGGTACCGTCTGCGGCACGCGTGTCGACGTGCAGGGCACCGGCCGCGGCCACCGCCCGGTGGGTGGCGATCTCCGCGGTGGGCCCCTCGGCGAGCAGGATGCCGGCGTGTCCGCGGGCGTCGGTGAGGTGCGCGATGTGCGCGCCGATCGCCTTGGTCGGATACCAGGTGGGGTTGCCCGGGTAGCGGGAGAGTTCGTCGAGACCCTGCACGGCGGCCAACACCCCGGCCCGGTCCGGATAGGCCAGGACGAACGCCACGGCCGGTCCACGCGCCGGAAGCGGATGGTCGAGCAGCCGGGGCCGGCGGCCGAGCGCGAGGTCGACGAGTCCGGAGTAGACGTTGAACCCCAGCGCGCGACACATCGACTCACCGACAAGCGCCCCGCCGATGCGGGGGTTCACCTCGATCACCTGCGGTCCGTCGACGGTCATGGCCAGCTCGATGTGCGCGAACCGGTCGGTGTACCCGAGGGCGGCCAGCACCGTGCCGAGCCACTGTCCGATCTTTCGGAAGTCGTCGTCGGGCAGCGCCACGGGGAAGGCCGTCACGTCCTCCCGGAACCAGGGCCGCGGCGACATGAGCCGGCTCGACAGCCCCAGCAGGTGGGTGTGCCCCTGCCAGGTCAGGGTCTCGGCGCTGTAGACCGGACCGGGCAGGAAGGGCTCGGCGAACAACCGCCCGAACAGGGGTGCCCGACCGGCACCGTGACGCAGCCGGTGGAGATCCTCGGCGTCACGCACCAGCCACACGTTCTGGCTGCCGGTGCCCGAGGTGTCCTTCACCACGGCGGGCAGCCCGACGGCCGCAGCCAGCCGGGACAGGCTCAGGTTGTCGACGTCGTCCACCGCGTACGACGCGAACCGACTCAACCCGGCGCGGTACAGCACGTCGCGGACGTGGGCCTTGTCGCGTACCCGCCGGATGACGGTGGGATCGATGCCGGGCAGTCCGAACTCGACGGCGAGCTCGGCTCCGGTCACCCCCCAGGTGTCGGTCGAACTGATGACACCCCGAAGATCGCCGATGGCACGGAGTTGCTCGACCACCGCGCCCCGGTCGTGGGTGTCGACCGGCACGACGTCGATCGCCCCGGGTGGCAGCGCGGCGAGCTCGTGCAGGTACAGCTGCTCGACACCGGTCAGCAACACCAGCCGTTCACCCGCCTCGTCGGCGGCGCGGGCGAGGTGGGCGAGACCGAACGAGAGCATCTCGACGCAGGCGAGGGTCACACTTACATTGTCGAGCGTCGAACCATGCTGGTTCCCGTCGTGAACGACGAATCTCCGGTTGTCCGGTCATCCCCGCGACCACGGTGGATACGGTTGTCGCCGCCACCGCATCGTGGACCATGGCATGGTCAGGTCGCCGAGGGATCCGATCTCCCGTGGTGCCAGCCCGGCCGGGTCCAACGCCTCCCGGTGCCGGGCGAAGACCCGGTCGACGTAGCGGTGTCCGGTGTCGGCACCGATCACCAGGTGGGTCCGGGTGGGGTGCCGGGCAGCCCGCCACCGGGCGGCCAAATAGGCGGCCCCGGTGGAGAGACCGGCGAAGACGGCATGATCGCGCATCAGGGCGACGGCACCCGCCATGGCGTGCCGGAAATCGAGCCAGTGCACCTCGTCGTAGAGTTCGTGGCGCACGTTGTCGAAGGGTATCGAGCTACCGATACCCGCGATGATGGCATCCGGGTCGTCGAACTCCGCGCTGCCGAAGGTGACGCTGCCGAACGGCTGCAGTCCGACCAGTTCGACCCGGTCGTCCCGACGACGAAGGTAACGCACGAGTCCTCCGGTGGAGGCCCCCGAGCCGACCCCACCGACGAGCGTCAGCGACCCCACCCCCAGTTCGGCGGCGACCAGGTCGGCGAACTCCTCGTATCCCAGGTAGTGGATGTCGTCATGGTACTGCCGCATCCAGTACACGTCGGGACGCCTGGCCAGCAGCCGGCGAACCCGGCGTACCCGGGCCTCCTGGTCCAGTCGCAGCGAGGACGACGGGGGCATCTGCTCCACGGTCGCGCCGAGAATCTCCAACTGGGCGCGTACCGCGACGTCCACCGTCGTGGAGGCGATGATGTGGCAGCGCATCCCGTACCGGTGGCAGGCCATCGCCAGCGAGGTGGCGTAGATGCCGCTGGAGCTGTCCACCAGGGTCTGGCCCCGGCGTACCACGCCACGGTCGATCAGCGTACGGACCGCGACCAGCGCCGAGTAGATCTTCAGCGTCTCGAACCGGGCGAGAACGATGTTCTCGCCGAGGCGTACCAGGTGCGGGGTCTTGACCGCCTCCGCGATGTGCTCACTGATAGCCATAACCACCCCAGGCGAACGAACACTGGTGGCCGAGCCCGCGGAAGAAGGCGGACACCTCGTCCATCCGCTGCCGGGCGAGCCGACGAGCGAACAGGTAACCGATCACCGCGCCGGTGTGGGCGACGAAGATCCCGTCGGCGCCCAGTCGCTCCCGGTTGGCCAGCACCACGTCGTACGTCGCCTTGGGCAGCACCTGCTGCGACAGGGCGGCGCTGGCGGTGGCCGCGTGGGCCACACCGGCGCTGTCGCCGGCGCGAAACCCCTCCAGCAACTCGTTCAGGCAGTCCCGGTAGGAGGCACCGTTGGCCCGGTAGTGCCGCAACAGCAGGGGCGTCACGGCGGCGGTGTCGACCGTTGCCGGCTCGACCACGTAACAGGTGTGGAACCCGACCGCGGTGCCGAAGCCGCGCACCACGGTGTGCCGGTCGCTGAGATAGAGGGCGAACTCGTCGAGGAAGACGCTGTCCGCCCGCTCGATCCGGGCGAGGATCTCGGTCACCGCGAGCACGTCGTACGGCAGTTTGAAGATCTGGAACAGGCACCGCAACGTGGCGACGATGTCGGCGGTCGAGCTGGCCATGCCGACCCCGACGTCCAGCTCCGTGTGGCTGCTCCAGCGCCCGGCCGGCAGCTCGAGACCGTAGCGGTCCACGAAGAGGCGAACCGCCCGGGCCGCCTTGGACAGGGCCGGCAGCGCGTCGGCGGCACTCCCGGGCTCGAAGTGTGCCCAGGTGTAGCGGTCGACCGGAAAGGACACGATGCCGATGCTCTCCACCCCACGGTACGAGACGGGCCCCTGGAAGAGTTCTCCCAGCGTGCCGTGGCACACTCCGGACACGCAGGTGGGGGCCGGCACGAGCGGATACTCTGGTCTGTCCTGGTGGGTGACGAGCATGTCAGCCCGCCCGGGTGCCGCGGACGACGAGTCGGGTGGCGTGGCAGTCGTACGGCTGGCCAGCGAAGCCGCCGAAACACCGCACGTCGACGAAGCCGGCCGCCTCGACGAGCCGACGCAGCTCGGCGCCGCTGTAGAGGCACTGCGTCAGGCTCACCTGACGCACGACGCCGGCGCGCACCAGCGTCCACTCGGTCCGGTACCGGGTCCAGCCGTCGAGAACCGTGTCGTGCATGAAGACCCGGCCGTCTTCGACATCGACGACCTTCGGCTGACCGGCCCACCTCGCGTAGCATTCCTTGCCCAGCAGGTCCACCACCAGCACGCCGCCGGGGCGCAGTGAGTCGTGCGCGTTGCGCAGCACCCGCAGGTTCTGCTCGTCGGTGTCGAAGTAGCCGAAGGACGTGTACAGGTTGAGCACCACGTCGAACCGTGCCGGCCGCACGTAGTCACGCATGTCGGCCCGCACCAGTTCGGCCTCGACTCCGGCGTCGTCGCAGGCCCGCCTGGCACGGGCCAGCATGGCCGGACTCAGGTCCACCCCGGTGACGTGGTGGCCCTGTCGGGCGATGGGCACGGTGAAGGTACCGGTACCGCAGCACTGGTCCAGGACGTGGGTGCCCGGCGCGAACCGCAGTAACGGTGAGGTGGCGACGGCTTCCGCCGCACGGGCTGCTCGTTCCGGGGTGAACAGCACTTCGGCGAAGCCGCTCCACAGCTCGTCGTCCTCGTACCAGTTCATGCCCAGTTCCCCTCCGGCAACAGTGACAGCGAGCGGACCGGCGGGCGCTCCCTTGACGGGTGCGACGTCGGTAGCGGTGACACTGTCCATAGTCGTGCCGGAGAGTTCTACGGTTCCCGGATACGCGCAACTTCACGACGAACATCGCGCATACCGGTCAATGCATCTGATTGTTCTACACGAATTGTCGGTCCGTGCCGCGGTGGGTCTACCCGGCAGGGGACCCCCGACCCGCGACGAGGGCCGACCCGGGTCGGACGGAGGATCCCGTCCGACCCGGGTGGCGCGCCAGGCGCACTCAGGACTGTTGCCGCCGCAGCCCCATCAGCTGGAGAACGGCGAAGAGACCGACGACCAGGGCCTGGAGGACGATCCAGACCCGGGCGATGACCGAGGGGTCACCCAGCCCCAGGCCGGTCGCCGCCGCCACCAGGCTCTCCACCACCCAGATGACGTTCACCGCGACGACGAGACCGACGGCACCCCGGGAGACGGCCGGCCGGGTGCCGACCAGCCACACCAGAACACCGAAGATCAGGAGGAAGACTCCCACACCGCGCAGTCTGGTGGCGGAGATGTCGAACAGGTCGCTCAGCACCGGAGCGGCGACCAGATAGGCCAGGCCGTTGACGGCGGTGACGACGGCGTCGAGCTTGAGCGCGAGCCGCAGGAATTTTCCGGCATTGGCCCCGGTGCGAGTGCCGCGGTTCGCCGCGGTAGCTGAATTCGTCATACCTCGAGAATGCCTCCCGCCCGGCCGACTGTCGATTACCTCGGAGATAAGATTCCGGCGGAATCCCGCGATTGAAAATCACCTTCGAGAACGACATTCCGGAAAACTCCGAACGTCGGCCGACACGACATGGTATTGCCCCACGACCGCCGATCTCAGCGGCCGATGCCCACCAACTCCCGGCTACCCCGCAACATCCGCGCGGTCTCCTCGTCGGCCGGATAGAACGACTCGATGGACAGTTCCGACACGGTCACGTCGAGGGGCGTGCCGAAGGTGGCGACGGTGGTGAAGAGATTCAGCACCCCCTCCGGTCGGCGGACCCGCAGGGCGACCACGATGTCACTGGCCGGCGGCAGCTCGTGCTCCGGCCGAGGGTCCCGGCAGGGGTAGCCGCGCAGCTCGTCCTCCAACTCGGCCAGGGCCGGGTCGCCGCTGAACTCCGCCTGCCGGCGCAGCCGGTGCAGCAGGTGCGCGCGCCACTCGCCGAGGTTGACGATGTGCGGGGCGAGCCCGTCCGGATGCAGACTCGCGCGCAGGACGTTGGCCGGCGGCGCGAGCAGGGACGGGTCGACCAGGTCGGTCAGGACCGCGAGGCTCTGGTTGGCGTCCACCAGATTCCACGACCGGTCGATGACCACCGCCGGATACGGTTCGTGCCCGCGCAGCACCTGACGCACCGCCGAGCGCACGGCGGCCAACTCCGGTGCCTCCAGGGTGCTCTCCGGATAGACGGGGGCGTATCCCGCCGCGAGCAGGAGTCGATTCCGGTCACGCAGCATCAGATCGAGATGATCCGCGAGTTGGAGGACCATTTCCCGACTGGGGACAGAACGGCCCGTTTCGAGGAAACTCAGGTGCCGGGTGGAGATGTCGGCACGGATGGACAGCTCCAGCTGACTGAGGCGGCGCCGCCGACGCCAGTCCCGTAGCAGCTCACCTACGCCGGGCTTGCTCACGGTGATGGTCATCCTCCGATGATGCGACACCCTCTGTGCGCTGTCCATTACCTCAGAGGTAGAGGTTTCGCGGGACCCGCCGCCTCCGCCACCCGGTACAGGTAGGTCACCGCCACCCGCAGCACAGGATCAGCGACTCCCTCCACCTGCACGGACGCCTCGAAGACCGCCTCCACGTAGCCACGCGGCCGGACCCGCGCGGAGGGCAGGTCGAACCGGGCGCGCACCCGGGACCCCACCGGCACCGGCGCGACGATCCGGATACGGTCGACGCCCTTGTTCAGCGTGTGGTCGACCCCGGCCACCTCGATGACCTCGTCGAGCATCGCCGGCACCAGCGAGATCACCAGGAACCCGTGCGCCACCGGCCGCCCGAAGGGCCCGGTGGCGGCTCGCTCCGGGTCGACGTGGAGCCACTGCCGGTCGCCGGTGAGGGCGGCGAAGCGGTCCACCGCGTCCTGGTCGACGGTGCGCCAACGGCTGACGCCGAGTTCGGTGCCGACCAGGGCGGTCAGGTCCGCCGGGTGACCGAGCCGGCGCATCAGCCGACCGCCCCCGCCGCCGCCCCCGATGCCACCGGGGTCGGGACGACCGGGACCGACGCCCGGGCCACGCGGACCCCGCCGGCACCCATCGCGTGCACCCCACCGTCGACGTGGAGCACCTCGCCGGTGACCGCCGGCAGCCAGTCCGACCACAGGACACAGACCGCCCGCCCGACCGGGGTGGCGTCGGTGGTGTCCCACTCCAGCGGGGACCTGTCCCGCCAGGTCTGCTGGAGCACCTCGAACGACTCGATGGCGGTCGCCGCGATGGTCCGCAGCGGGCCGGCGGCGACCAGGTTGACCCGGGTCCCCTGCGGTCCCAGGGTGTGCGCCAGGTAGCGGCAGCAGCTCTCCAGACCGGCCTTCGCCACGCCCATCCAGTCGTAACCGGGCCAGACCTGCCGGGCGTCGAAGTCCAGGCCCACCACCGATCCGCCGCCGGCGGCGGCCAGCAACGGGGCACAGGCCCGGGTCAACGCCGCGAACGAGTACGTGGAGACCTCCACCGCCCGGGCCACGTCCGGCCAGGGGGTGTCGAGGAAACCGCCGTCGAGCGCCGAGGCCGGGGCGAAGGCCACCGCGTGCAGCAGACCGTCCAGTCGCCCCCAGCGTCGCTCCAGCTCGACGGCGACCGCGCTGATGTGCTCCGGCACCGTGACGTCCAGTTCGAGGACGTCGCAGGGCTGTGGCAGCCGCTCCGCGACGCGTCGGGTGATCCGCAGGGCCCGGCCGAAGCCGGTCAACACGACCTCCGCGCCCTGTTCCTGCGCGAGCCGGGCGGCGGCGAACGCGATCGACCGTTCGTTCAGTACCCCGGTGACCAGAATCCGCTTTCCGGCCAGCAGCATGACGACCTCCTCGTCGCTGACGTCGGCGAGCCACGCCGTGGCGACGATTCTTCGCCGCGCCGCTGACAATCCGGTGACACCGCACTGATCAATCGGCCGAGCCGGTATTACCTGGTACGTAATCGACGCCACCCACCGCCGCGTGACATGTTTCGACCCGGCCGGTCACTTCCGACGGTCATGACCATGCTGGGAAACGGAGTTGGTGAATCATGTCTGACCTGGCCAAGACCGCCGAGCGGTACCTGGAGATCTGGAACGAGGCGGACCCGCAGGTGCGTCTGGAGAAGATCCGGGAGGTGTGGACGGAGAACGCCACCTACATCGACCCGATGGCGAGCGTGAGTGGGCACGACGGCATCAACGCACTGATCGGTGCCGCCCGTGACCAGTTCCCCGGGATGGTGTTCAGCCTCCTGGACACGGTGGACGCCCACCACGACGTGGCGCGTTTCCGCTGGGGCCTGGCGCCCGAGGGGGCGAGCGAGCCGCTGGCGATCGGCTTCGACGTGGCGAAGGCCGGTCCCGACGGGCGCCTCGAGGCGGTCTACGGGTTCCTGGACAAGCTGCCCGGCTGACCCGCCCGACGGGGCGCGTCCCCGTCCATCCCCCGGCCGCCGCCACGCCGCGGCGGCCACCGACAGATCTGGCCAAGGTCCTCCTTGCGTGGACTTTGGCCAGATCTGGCCGTACGGTTCCCGACCGGTTCCTCCCGCAGTTGAAAGCGAGCTTCGTGCTGCTGTCACCCCGCTGTCGTGCGCCGCCCCGGGCCGAGCTCCCCACGGTCGTCGGAACCGTCCGGCACCGGATGGTGCGCCGAGGTCGGTCGCCTCCGTACGGCGGGCACTTCCGACGATGGAGAAAGCCGTGCCCAAGAACAGCACACCCGTGCACCGACCGGCCGCCGACACCGGCTCCATCGGCACCCGGCTCGACCGGATGCCGATCGTCAGCTCGCACCGTACGATGACGATGCTCATCGGGGTCGGGCTTTTCTTCGACTACTTCGACAGCAATCTCTCCGGCACCGTCTCGAAGGTTCTGCAACTGGAGTTCGGCGTCGGCGGCACATCGCTGAAGCTCTTTCTCGCCTCCGGTTTCATCGGCCAGTTCTTCGGGTCGATCCTGCTCGGTCGACTCTCCGATCTGGTCGGCCGCCGCCGGGCTTTCATGATCAATCTCCTGCTCTACTCCAGCTTCACCCTGCTGGGTGCCTTCTCCCCCAACGCCACCTGGCTGATCGTCACCCGGTTCCTCGCCGGTGTCGGCATCGGCGCGGAGCAGACCCTCGCCGACTGCTACCTCGCCGAGATGCTGCCGGCCAAACGCCGGGGACGCTTCATCGCCTGGGCGTACAGTCTCGCCTTCTGCGGGGTGCCCGCGGTGGGCTTCGCCGCGCTCTGGCTCGCACCCCGCACGATCCTCGGGCTCGCCGGCTGGCGCTGGGTGTTCATCCTCGGCGCGCTCGGCACGGCACTGATCTGGGTGTTGCGCCGCCGACTGGTCGAGTCCCCCCGCTGGCTGGCCGAACAGGGTCGCGTCGCCGAGGCCGACGCCATCGTCCGCCGGATGGAGGCCGAGGCCGGGCTGCCGACCACGACGGCACCGGTGTCCGACGTGCCGGTCCGCCGGTCGCCCACCCCGGGCTACCGGGTGCTGTTCAGCGCACCGTACCGGCGGCGGACCATCATGCTCTGGACGTTCTGCCTGCTGTCGGTCACGGCGTACTACGGTTTCGGCACCCTCGCCCCGCAGGTGCTCGCGGTCAAGGGGTTCGACGTGGTGCAGGGCCTGGGCTACACCGCGCTGTCCTTCCTCGGCTACCCGGTCGGCTCGCTGCTGGCCGTGCCCGTGCTGGACCGCTTCGAGCGGCGGACGGTGATCTGCGTGTCGGCGGCGCTGATGGCCGCCAGCGGTATCGGTTTCGGACTGGCCACGAACGTGACCATGGTCGTGGTCTTCGGTTTCGGTTACACGTTGCTGAGCAACGTCTTCTCCACCGCCTCACACGTCTATCTGGCCGAGCAGTACCCCACCGGCTTCCGCACCACGGCCGCCGGCGCGGCGTACTCGCTCTCCCGGCTCAGTGCCGCCCTGCTCCCCTTCGTCCTGCTGCCGGTGCTGACCGGGGCCGGCGCGGGCTGGCTCTTCACCGTGATCGCCGGCTGCGTGGCCGTCATGATCGCCACCGTGCTGGCGCTCGGCGGCCGGACGACCGGGACCTCGGTCGACCTGCCCGCACCCCCTGCGCAACAACCCACTCCGGCCGGGCGTCACTGATCGGGACCGCGCACGCCGCTCAGCGCAGCACCAGCTGGGACTGGACGGCGTGCGCGACCCGGGTGGCCCCGCTGCCGGCCGGCGCGTCACCGCCGGACAGCTGGTGCAGATCGGTCGCCACCACGATCACACTGCGACCCACGTGCATCGGCCGGGCCACCGCCCGGACCACACCGCGCCGCACCGCCAGGAAGAAGTTGCACTTCACCTCGATGGTCGTGGTGACCGCCCCGGCCGGGAGGTTCAGGAACGCGCACACGCCCCCGACGGAGTCGGCCAGCGACACCAGCGCGCCGCCGTGCATCACCTGGCCGACGGTGCACAGCGCCGGCGACCAGTCCAGCTCGGCGCTGACCTCGGTGGCGTCGAGCCGGTCGAAGCGCACCCCGAGCGTGGCGGCGAAAGGCATCAGCTCCCGCAGGCGCTCGGCGGTCAGGGCCTCGGACATCTCGTTCTCCGCTCTGCCGACCGGCCGTGACGCACCGCGGGGTCCACCGTCGGACGACGGTGGACCCCGCGGGGACGACGACCGGAACTCCCAAGACGTGGTGCCCGGTCAGCTGCCGACCAGCGCCGCGAACCGGTACAGGTGCCGGACGAAGTCGGTGGTCACGGCCAGGGCGTGCGTGTCGATGTAGAAGTGTCCACCCGGGAACTCGCTGTTACCCAGGTACTGCGGGCTCCGGTCCCGCCACGAGTCCATCGCGTCAGGCCGTTCCATCAGCGGATCGGACCGCCCACCGTAGGAGGCGATCGGGCAGTTCACCCGGGCGCCGTCGTCGACGTACTGGGCGCAGACCGCCAGGTCGGCCCGGAGCGCGGGCACCACCAGGGCGAGCATCTGCGGGTTGTCGTAGATCTCGGCGGGGAACGATCCCAGCTTCTTGATCCACTCCACCATCTCGGACTCGGGCATCCGGCTCTGCTCCTCGGTGGGGATGAAGAACCCCTGCGGCGCCCAGCCGGACATGCCGAGCAGGACCGGGCCCCGCTCGCCGCCGGCCTCGATCCGCTCGGTGAGCTGGTACGCCAACTGCGCACCCATGCAGTGCCCGAAGAACGCGTACGGCCGGTCGTCCAGCTCGGCGGTGATCGCCTCGTGCAGGGCGTCCATCAGGGGTTCCCAGTCCTCGTGGGACGCCTCCTCCCGCCGGTTGTGCCGTCCGGGCAGGGTGACCGCCTGCGCCCCGACGTCCCGGGGCAGCAGGTCAGCCCACTCCCGGTAGATGATCGCGCCGCTGCCGGCGTGCGGGAACAGGAACAGCCGGATCGCGGCGTCCGGGGACGGCTCCACCGGGTGGAGCCACTGTCCGGCCCCGGAGGTCGCGGCGAACTGGTCGCTCATGGACGTACTCCCCTCAACTGTCAGGCGGTGGTGGTGGTGAGGGCCGCGGCCCGGACGGCGGGCAGCAGCACCTCCCCGATCTGCTCGAGCTGCGGCCGCGGGTCCAACGACCCGATCCGGATGACGATGTGCCGGGCACCGGCCCGCAGGTAGCCGACCAGCCAGTCGGCGCACTCCCGGGCGCTGCCCCAGCCGTACGCCTGGATCTGGCTCATCGTCTCCAGTGACCGGCCGTAGTAGCGCTGGACGTACCGCTCCAGCTCGGCGTGGGCCCGGTCCCGGTCGTCGTCGACGGTGAGCGTGGCGTACAGACCCGGGGTGACCGCGTCGGCGGGGCGTCCCGCCTCGACGCAGAGCCGCACGATGGTCTCCCGGGCGGCGGCGTAGCTCTGCGCGGAGGGCAGGAACGGCAGCCAACCGTCGTAACGGCGGGCGACCCGGCGCAGGACCCGGGGGGTGTCGCTGCTGGCCAGCCAGAGCGGCGGCCCGCCGGGCCGGTACGGCGGCGACAGCCGGTCCAGCCCGGTGGCCGACCAGTGCCGCCCGGTGAAGTCGGCCGGGGCCTGCGGATCCCGGCCGTGCCACGCGGTCCGCCACAGGTCGACGATCTCGTCGAGGCGGCCGGCCCGCCCGGCGAAGGAGGCCCCGACCAGGTCGAACTCGTCCTCCGTCTCCGGAATGGGGAAGCCCGAGCCGAGCCCCAGCGTCAACCGGCCGCCGCAGGCGTGGTCCAGGCTGGCGAGCATGCTCGCACCGAGCACCGGGTGGCGCAGCGCCGGGGTCATCGCGGCCGTGCCGACCGTGACCCGGGTGGTGGCCGTACCGACGGCGGCGAGCACGACCAGCGGGTCCAGTCGTGGTCGGGCGACGAGCGAGTCGCCCGTCCAGACGGAGTCGAACCCGAGCAGTTCGACCTCGCGGGCGAAGTCCAGCAACGCGGGCATGCCGGTGTCGCCGGTGATGGCCTGCTCCCGGGTGGGCAGCAGCACTCCGATCCGTGGACGGTCGTCGGTGGGCACGTCAGTCTCCCTTCGTCGCCGACGCGGCGACCGATGTGGGCGTCGATACGGCGACCGGTGTGGGCGTCGGCACGGCGGTCGGGGTGGGCGTGGGCACGGCGGTCGGTGTGGGCGTCGGCACCGCGGTCGGTTCCGCCGCCCCGGCCTCCTGTTGGAGTCGTTCCCGGACGATGCGGCGCAGCACCTTTCCGGACGGGTTGCGCGGCAGCGCGTCCGCGACGTGGTACCCGACCGGGATCTTGTAGTCGGCGATCCGGCCCCGCAGGAAGGCCGACAGTTCCCGGCCGGTGGCCCGCCGGCCGGGGCGCGGCACGACGACCGCGTGTACCGCGTCGCCCCAGCTCGGGTGGGCCACGCCCACCACGGCCACGTCGGCGACGGCCGGATGCTCGGCCAGCTCCTTCTCCACCTCGGCCGGGTAGATGTTCTGCCCGGCCACGATGATGGTGTCGTTGATCCGGTCGCCGAGGAAGAGATAGCCGTCGGCGTCGAGCCGGCCGGCGTCGCCCATGTGCAGCCATTCGCCGACCAGGGTGGCCGCCGTCGCCTCGGGCAGGTTCCAGTAGCCGAGCATCCGCGCCGGGGTACGGACGCACACCTGCCCCATCACGCCGGGCGGCACCGGCCGGCCCTCCCGGTCGACGATCTTGATCTCGGTGCCCGGACAGGCCCGTCCCGCCGCCCGCAGCAGCCCGCTGCCCGGCACGTGGTCGGTCGGCGGCAGGCAGACCGCCACCGTGCCGGTCTCGGTACTGGCGTAGATCTGGGCGAACTCGCAGCCGAAGACCTCCAGGCAGCGTTGCAGCAGCCCGGTGGAGATCGGGGCCGCGCCGTAGGCGACCTTGCGCAGTGAGGCGAAGGTGTCCGGGCCGACACCGCGCTCCTGGAGCATCATCGCCAGCATCGCCGGGGCGACGAAGGTCGTGGTGACCCGGTGCTTCGGGATCAGCCGGACCGCCTCGGAGGGCAGGTACATCCGCAGCACCACGTTGGTGCCGCCGGCGTTGAAGGTGTGCATGAACCAACCGATGCCGGCGATGCCGAGCCCGGGCAGCGAGATCAGGGCCACGTCGTCGGCCCGCCAGTCGATCCAGTCGACGCCGGCTTCGCGGGACGCGGCGGGCAGGGTGAAGAAGCTGCGGTGGGCGAGGACCACCCCCTTCGGGCGGCCGGTGGTCCCGCTCGTGTAGATCTGCACCACCGGGTCGTGCGGCCCGCAACGGTGCTCCGGGACGGTGTCCGGGGCGTCGGCCCGCCAGGCGCGTAGCCCCGCCCCCGGGTCCCCCGGGTCGTCGCCGTCGAGCTCGACGACCCGGCGCAGCGCCGGCAGTCCGGCGCGGACCTGTTCCACGACCGTCCGGAACTCCCGCTCGACGAGGATCAGCTCCGCGGTGGAGTCCCGGACGATGTGGTCCACCTCGCCGGCGGTCAGCCGCCAGTTCACCGGGACCAGCACCGCGCCGATCTTGGCGCAGGCCAGCACGGTCGAGTAGTAGTACTCCGATTCCCGGCCCAGGAAGGCCACCCGGGCTCCGGGGCCGATCCCGGCCACCCGCAGGGCGTGCGCGGTGCGGTTGCTGCACCGGTGCAGCTCGGCGTAGGTGGTGGCGCGGTCCTGGCACCAGATGGCCACGTGTGCGCCACGGTGGTGCGCGTGCGCCGCCGACGTCGCGGCCAGGGTCCAGTCGTCGGGGAGATCCACAGCTCCTCCACGGATGTGTGTGGTCAGCGGACGTGCTCCGCGGCGAAGCGGCGGTCGAGGAACTCCACGAGCTGCCGCGGCGAGGGGTGGTCGAAGGTGAGCGAGGCGGGCAACGCCAGCCGCAGTTCCCGCTCCAGTCCGGTCTTGAGCTCGACCGCCATCAGCGAGTCCAGCCCGAGCGCGACGAACTCCACGCTCTGGTCGAGGTCCGCGGCGCTGTCCAGGTGCAACGCCCGGGCGACCTGCTCCCGGACCAGCGCGCCGATCAGGGCGGCCCGGTCTGCCTCCGGGCGCAGCAGCCGCCCGTGCAGGTCCGAGCCCTCACCCGCACCGGCGTCCGGGTCGACCACCCGCGAGTAGAGGGCGTTGCCGGACGGGTTGGCGCCGGCGATCCGCGCCCAGTCGTACTCACCGACCACCCGGTGCGCCACCGGTCGCTGCCACAGCTCGGTCAGGGTGGCCAGCGCCCGTGCCGGAGAGAAGAAGCGGATGCCGCTGCGGTCGATCTCCCGGACGAACTGCTCGTCCAGGCGGGCCGACATGCCCACCTGCGCCCAGGCACCCCAGTTGATGCTCAACGCGGGCAGCCCCTGTGCCGCCCGCCAGACGGCCAGGGCGTCGAGGAACGCGCTGGCCGCCGCGTAGTGGGCCTGGGTCGCACCACCGACGATCGCCGCGACCGAGGAGTAGACCACGAAGAACTCGTGCTCCGGGAACCGACGGCTCGCCTCGTGCAGCAGCCAGCCGCCGTACACCTTGGGTCCGAACTGCTCGTCGACCGCCGGCCAGTCGAGCTTGGCGATCAACTCCTTGCCGATCGCGCCGGCCGCGTGCACGAACCCGCCGACCGGCCGGTCGAGCGCCCGCAGCTGGTCGGTCAGCCGGTCCACGTCGCCGGGGCGACCGACATCGGCCGCGACCAACAGCACCTCGGCCCGCTTGCGCAGCTCGGTGAGGACCGCGGCGGCCTCCGGCGTGGCCCGGCCGGAGCGGCTGACCAGGGTCAGATGCCGCGCACCGAGGTCGACCAGCTTCCGAGCGGTGACCAGGCCGAGCCCACCGAGACCACCGGTGACCACGTACGTCCGGTCCGGCCGGATCCGCGCGCCCGCCCCGCCGTCGGTCGACGGAGCCGCGTCGGTCGGTCCGGGTTCCAGGCGCAACAGCACCCGGCCCGGCTGCGGTTCCCGCCCGGCCACCCGCAACGCCTCGGCGGCCTCGTCGAGCGGGTACTGGGTGATCTCCGGCAGGCCGGTGCAGTCGGCCAGCGCGATGGCCATCCGGGCCGCGTCCGGCAGGGCTGCCAGGTCGGTGCCGTCGGCCAGTGCCGCGGCGGCCACCGCCACCGCGGCGGTCGACCGGGCCGGGTCGGGCAGCGCCAGCGCGCCGGCCACCGGCAGGGTCACCGACCGGGCCACCGCACCCCTGTACGCGACCACGACCGTGCCGCCGGGGGTGAACCCGCCCTCGGCACCGACCTGCCGCACGGTGCCCGCGCCGACCACCCGCCCGTCGGGCAGCGGTGCGACCCGGTCCAGCCGGACCCGCAGCTCACCGGCTGCGGGCGGGGTCACCGGGGCGGGCGCCAACTCCACCTGACCGTCGTCACGGGTCCCTACGGTGAACCCGCCCGGCCACGGCGGGGTGTGCTCACCGGGCAGCAGCCGTCGCGCGTACCTCCGGCCGGCGCGGAAGGCGAGCTGCACCTCGTCCGGACGGCTGGCCCGCCACTCGTCGACGAGCGCGGCGAGATCCGCCGGCCCGCCCAGGTCCACCATGGTCGCCCGGTACTGCGGGTACTCGGTGAGCAGCACCGGGCCGAAGCCCCAGACGGACGCGGCGCAGAGGGTCCCGCCGGTCCCGGACGCATCGCCGGGCAGGGTCTGCGCCCCCTGAGTGACCAGCCAGATCCGCGGCGGCCGTTCGGCGCCGGCACGGTCGACGGCGGCCACCGTGCGCAGCAGGTCCCGGTAGTTCTCCTCGGACTCGGCGGTGAGCCGCCCGGCCGACATCGGGCCTGCCCCGCCCCGCCAGAACCAGGCCACGTCGGTGACGGTCGGATCGCCAAGCGCGGCGGCCAGCTCGTCCGGTCCCGGCACCGGCGTCACGGTGATCCCGGCGGCGGGGTCGAGGCCGGTCAACGCGGCCCGGGTGTCCGGATCGGCGTGGGCCAGCACGACGTGGCGGGCCGGACCCGCGACGGCGATACGGCTCTCCCGCAGCCAGTCGACCCGATGGGTGAAGCTGCGCGGCCGGGCCGGGTCGGTGGCGGCCAACCGCACCCCGAGCAACTCGGCGACCGGTCGGTCCCCGTCCAGGAGCAGCACGTCGGCCTGCCCCGTCGGATCCGTGTCGGTCGGGGGCCGCAGCCGGGCCCTGACCAGCACCCGCTCGCCCCGGGGCCGCCGGAAGAGCCGGACCGATCCGGCCGCCGTCGGCAGCTGTCCGGGGCCGGCCGGGTGCAGTACGGAGATCGCCTGCAACGCGCACTCCAGCACGTCGACCGGTAGGTGCTCGCCGGGCAGCGCCTGCCGGTTGGTAAGCGCACCGGTGATCACCTCGCCGTGCCGTACCGCCCGGGTCAGCAGCCGCAGTCGGGGCCCCGGTGTCCGGCCGACCGAGGCCAGGTCGAGGTAGCCGGTGTCACCGTCGCGCTCGTCGTCGACCACCCCGTCGGGGGTACCCGGGTCGCCGGCGGGGCCGGCCGGTTCCGCCGACTCGGTCACGACCGCGCTGGCGTGCAGGGTCTCGTCGGCGCCGCCGCCACTGGACACCCGCACCTCCACCGCGTCGTCGCCCCGGGGGGTCAACCGGGTACGGACCACGGTGGGCTCGTCGGTGAGCGTCAGCGGCGCGTGCAGCGTCACCTCACGCAGGGCGCCACCGTGCTGGCCGAAGACCTCGTCCTGGACGGCGAGGAGCAGTTCGACCACCGCCGACAGCGGCACCACGACCGTGCCGTCGACGACGTGGTCGCCGAGGGGGGCGGGGCCGGTGGCCCGGTACCGGGCGGTGAACTCGCGGGGCTGCGCGCCGGGGACCTCCCGGCCGAGCAGCGGGTGCTCGCCGGGAGCGGTCGCGGTGGCCGCCTCGGCCTGCCCGCTGGCCGCCGGTAGCCAGTACCGCCGACGCTGGAAGCGGTAGGTGGGCAGGTCCACTGTGTGCTTCGGCCGGTCCTGGTGCACGCCGGTCCAGGAGACCGGCAGCCCGGCGGTGTAGAGGTCGGCGAGCGAGCGCAGGGTCACCTCGGCGGTACGCTCACGCCGGCTGAGGCTGACGAACCACCGCTGCGAGTCGGCCGGCACACACTGGCGGGCCTGCGCGGTCAACGTGCCGGACGGCCCGAGCTCGATGATCGCGTGCCGGCCACGCCTGGCGATCGCCCGCACCCCGGCCAGGAAACGCACCGGCTCGCCGATGTGCCGTACCCAGTACTCCGGGTCGGCGACCTCGGCGTACCGGGCGACCGCGCCGGTGAGGTTGGAGACCAGCGTGACGGTCGGCTCGTGGAAGGTGATCCCGGCCAACGCGGCCCGGAACTCGTCGAAGACCTCGGCCATCAACGGGGAGTGGAAGGCGTGCGAGACGGTGAGCCGGTCGACCCGGATCCCCTGCCCGCGCAGGTCGGCCAGGAAGCTGTCCAGCTCCGCCGACGCCCCGGAGACCACGCACTGCCCCGGGCTGTTGACCGCCGCCACGGCCAGCTGCACCCGGCTGGCCAGCATCGGCTCCACCTGTTCGACGTCGGCGTGCACCGCGGCCATGCCGCCCGGGGCGGTGACCGACTGCATGAGTCGTCCGCGCGCGCTGACCAGGGTCACCGCGTCCTCGACGGTGAACAGGCCCGCCACGGTGGCGGCGACCACCTCGCCGATGCTGTGCCCGAGCAGCACGTTGGGGCGGATCCCCCACGAGGTCCAGAGCCGCGCCAGGGCCAGTTCGAGGGTGAACAGGGCCGGCTGGGTGAGCCAGGTCTGGTCGATCTCGGTGGGGTCGGTGAGGTCGCCGAGGAGCAGGGCCCGCACCGAGCGGCCCAGGGGGGCGGCGAAGAGGTCGTCGCACTCGTCGACACACCGCCGGAAGACCGGGAAACGGTGGTAGAGGTCGGCGCCCATGCCCGCGTACTGGGAGCCCTGGCCGCTGAACATGAACGCGACCTTGCGGATGCCGGCGGGCGCGGGCGGGTCCTCGTCGGCGGCGATCGCCGCCAGCAGCGCGTCGAGCTGCCCGGGGTCGGCGACGATCCCGGCGCGGCGGTGGCTGTGGTGGGTCCGGCCGACGTTGCCGGTGTAGCAGAGCCGGTCCAGGTCGACGTCGGCCCGTTCGGCCAGGTGCTGCCGGTACGCCTCGGCCTGCGCCCGCAGCGCGACCGCGCCCTTGGCGGAGAGGGTGAAGACGTGCCCGGCCGGCCGGAGGTCCGGGCCGGTCGACGCGGGCGCCGGCTCCGGCGGGGCCTGCTCCAGCACCACGGCGGCGATGGTGCCGGCGAAACCGAAGCTGTTCACCACGGCCCGGCGGGTCGACGCCGGCCACGGGCGACACTCGGTGGGCACCTCGACGGGGTAGCTGGCCCAGGGGATGCGCCGGGACGGGGTGCGCAGGTTCAGGTGCGGGTAGATGGTCGCCGAGCGGAGTTGGAGCATCGTCTTGATCAGTCCGACGATGCCGGAGGCGGGTTCCATGTGCCCGAGGTTGGTCTTGACCGAGCCGACCAGCAGGGGGTTGCCGTCGCGGTGCGACTCGGCGAAGACGTCGTTGATCGCGCCCAGCTCGATCGGGTCGCCCAGCGGGGTGCCGGTGCCGTGCGCCTCGACGTACTGGATGTCGGCCGGGGTGAGCCGGGCGGCGGCCAGCGCGTTGCGGATGACCACCTCCTGGGCGGCGCCGTTGGGCACGGTGAGTCCGGCGCTGTCGCCGTCCTGGCCGACCGCCGTGCCACGGATCACCGCCAGCACCCGGTCACCGTCGGCGTGGGCGCGGGAGAGGCGCTTGAGTACCACCACGCCGCAGCCCTCGGCCCGGACGTAGCCGTCGGCGGACTCGTCGAAGGTCTTGCACAGCCCGTCGGGGGCGAGCATCTGCCCGTGCGAGAAGATCACCGGGATCCTCGGGTGGTGCAGCGCGTTCACGCCACCGCAGAGCGCGAGGTCGCACTCCCCCGCGCGCAGTGCCTGCACCGCCAGGTGCAGCGCGGTCAGCGAGGAGGAGCAGGCGGTGTCGACGCTCACGCTCGGCCCCCGCCAGCCCAGGAAGTACGACAGCCGGCCGGAGAGCGGGAACATGGTGATGCCGGAGGCGAGGTGTCCGTCGAGATCGGCGTAGGGCAGTTCGCTGATCTCCAGGGCGTAGTCGATGGAGCTGGCGCCGACGTACACGCCGCCGTTGCCCCGGCGCAGCGGAGCCGGGTCGATGTTGGCGTGTTCCAACGCCTGCCACGCGGTCTCCAGCAGCATCCGCTGCTGCGGGTCGATGTACTGCGCCTCCTTCGGGGAGATGTTGAAGAAGCCGGCGTCGAACTGGTCGATCCGGTCCAGGAACCCCCCGCCGGTGGTCTGGATCTTGCCGCGTTCGCCCGGCTCACGCGGGGTGAAGGCGGCCACGTCCCAGCGGCCCCCGGGCAGGTCGACGATGCCCGAGCGGCCCTCGCGCAGGAAGACGTCGAAGTCCTCCACCGAGTTGCAGCCACCGGGGAAGCGCAGTCCGACGCCGACGATCGCGATCGGCTCGTACCGCTCGGCCAGCAGTTCCTCCACCGTCGGGACCGACCGCGGTGCCGCGTCGGTCATGACACGGCCTCCACCGGGGCCGCGACGACGGGCTCGGCGGGCCGGGTCGGGTCGAACTCCCGTACCAGGTGGTCGACCAGCTGGTCGATGGTCGGCCGGTTGAACAGCACCGTCGCGTCGATGCCGAGGCCGAGCTGCCGTTCGAGTCGCTGCCGCAGCTCGATCAGGCGCAGGGAGGTCAGGCCGAGGTCGAAGAAGCCGCTCTCCAGCGGCAGGTCCTCGTCGTCGTCCATCAGCAGGGCGGTCTTGAACTGCGCGAGGACCAGGTTCTCCAGCGCCTCCCGGCGCTCGGAGGCCGGCAGGTCGTGCAGGTGCGCGACATCGGGCAGGGCTTCGGTCATGGGGACACCTCGTCGTTCGTTCGTGCCGGGGGCGCGGTCACCGGCGCGGCCGCGGCCGGGAGGCCCCGGCCGCGTCGCGGTCACGGTCAGGAGGCGGTGGGTCCGGTGGTCACCGGCACGCCGCGCCGGGCGGGCTCGCTCACCTCGTGCAGGAAGGTCGCGACCTCCCGGTACGACTCGAGCAGTCCGACCTCCCGGTACGGGATGCCCTGGCGGGCGCAGTACTCCTGGACCAGCGGGCGGCACCGGCCCAGGTTCATCCGGGGCATGGTGGGGAAGAGATGGTGTTCCACCTGGTAGTTCAGCCCTCCGTAGAGCCAGTCGACGAGGCCGGAGGGTCGGATGTTGCGCGAGGTCAGCACCTGACGCTCCAGCCAGTCCAGCGACTCCTCACCGGAGCGGACCTCCATGCCCTTGTGGTTGGGGGCGAAGATGAGTCCGAAGTAGACACCGAGCACGGCGTGCTGCACCGCGAGGAACGCGATCGCCTTGAGCGGCGAGAGCACCAGGAAGACGGCGGTCAGGTAGATCGCCATGTTGGCCACGATGATCAACCCCTCCAGGACCGGCTGGCGCAGGTTGCTACGGAAGAGCGCGACCAGGGAGGTCCGCCGCATCTTGTAGCCCTCCAGCACCAGCAGCACGAAGAAGAGCGTCCGTTGGTGGCGGACCACGAACCGGCCCCATCGGTTGCGACTCGGGTACTGGCCCATGTCGAAGATCGCCGTCCGGCGACCGATGTCGGGGTCGAGGTCGAGGTTGTTCGGGAAGCTGTGGTGCCGGTTGTGGTGGTTGACCCACCAGCCGAAGCTGACGCCGTTGAGCAGGTTGGCATGCACCATGCCCATGACCGTGGCCCACCGCCCACGGAACATGGCCTTGTGCCCGGCGTCGTGCCACATGAAGGCGCTCTGCGCCGAGCTGATCCCCATCCAGGCGGCGACGGCCAACTGCCACCACGAGTCGCCGATCAGGAAGAACGCGACCAGCCCGGCGAGGAAGAGCGCGGCGTTGAAGGCCAGCCGGCCGTAGTAGCGCGCCGGGGAGAGCTCCAGCAGCCCGGCCGCACGCACCTGCCGGGCGAGGGCGGCGAAGTGGTTGCCCACCTCCTTGGCGGAAGCCCTGGCCGGGTCCACGCCGACCAGTCCGCTGCGTGGCGCCGTCGTGGCGGTCCCGGTCGACGCCTCTTTGGCCTGCATTGATCGGCCTCCTTCGCGGAAACGTGTCTGCACGGAAAAGACTGCGCCCTGGTGCTGATCCCTCCCTGACCACCCGCTGACGGGTCGGGCCGCGCCGGTGGGTGCCGACGACGTCACGCCCGGCCCACCAGCACCGCGGCGTTCTGCCCACCGAAGCCCAGCGAGGTGCTCACGGCCAGGTCGACCCGCCGGGGGGTGGGCTTCTGCGCCACCTCCACCTCGATCCGGGGGTCGGGGTCGTCCAGGTTGGCGGTCGGGGGAACCATGCCCTGCTCGACGGTGAGCACCGCCAGGGCGGTCTCGACCGCACCGGCCGCGCCGAAGAGGTGACCGGTGACGGCCTTGGTCGAGGTGACCAGGGTGTGCCGGCCGATCACCCGGTGCACCACCTGGGACTCGACGAGGTCGTTGAGCGGGGTTCCGGTGCCGTGTGCGTTGACGTGGTCCACCTCGGCCCCGGTCACGCCGGCCTGCACGAGCGCCGCCCGGATGGCCGCCTCCGCGCCCCGGCCCTGCGGGTCGGGGGCGGTGACGTGGTGGGCGTCCGCGCTGCTGCCGGCCCCGGCGATCCGGGCCCGGACCCGCACCCGGCGCGCCACGGCGTCGGGCCGGCGCTCCAGGACCAGCACGCCGGCTCCCTCACCGGCCACGAAGCCGTCCCGGGCCACGTCGAACGGGCGGGCCGCGGCCGCCGGGTCCTCGCGCCGCCGCGACAACGCCCCCATCTGCGCGAATCCGGCCATCACCAGCGGAGTGATCATGGCTTCGGTGCCACCGGTGAGGACGATGTCGCACCGGTCCAGCAGGAGCAGGTCCCGGGCCAGACCGATCGCGGTGGCACCGGAGGCACAGGCGGTCGCCACGACGAGGTTCGGCCCGGTCGCGCCCAGCTCGATGGCAAGCTGGCCGGCGACCATGTTCGGCAGTTGCATCGGCAGCAGCAGCGACGACACCTGACCGGGGCCCTCGGCCAGCAGCACCCGGTGCTGCTGTTCCACCGTGGCCGGCCCGCCGTCGGCGCAGCCCAGCACGATCCCCACCCGGGCGCCGTCCCACCGGCTCGGGTCGAGCCCGGCGTCGGCGACCGCCTCGTGCGCGGCCACGACCGCGAACTGCACGAAGCGGTCCATCCGCCGGGCCCGGCGCGGCGGCAGCAGGGGCGCGGCGGGCGAGTCCGGCACCCGGCAGGAGAAGTCCACCGGGCCCCCGGCCAGTGCCGCGTCGGGGGCGGCGGTCGGCGTCCCGGCGCAGACCCGGTCCCAGGTGGCGTCGACCCCGATACCGGCCGGGGTCACCAGACCGAGGCCGGTGACCACGATCTCCGCCGACCGCATCAGACCCGCACCCGTCGCGCCTCGATGAGTGCGACGACGGCGGCGACGTCGGCCGCCTCGATCAGCTCGTCGTCGGAGACGGAGACGCCCAGCTCCTTCTCCACCACGAGGCTGAGTTCCACCATGTCCAGGGAGTCCAGTTCGAGATCCTTGAGGGTTACCCCCGGGACGACCTCGGCCGGATCGAGCTGGAACTTGCTGACCATGATCGCCTTCAGCTGCTCGTACATGGTTGACACCTCCGGTTGCCGCGCCGGTCACCCGGCGAGGGATGCTGACTGGTGTGCGCGGACCCGGCCGTCGCCTCAGACGGCGGGCAGCACGGGCCAGGTGAGGGTGGTGGCGCCCCAGGTCGCTCCGCCGCCGAAGGCCGCGAGCAGGACCCGGTCGCCGGGGGCGAGGGAGCCCTCCGCGGCGGCATCGACCATCAGCAGCGGGATGGACGCCGCCGCCGTGTTGCCGACCCGCTCGATGTTGGACGCCTGCCGGTCCGGGCCGATCCCCAGCCGCTCGGCCACCGCGGCGCAGATCCGGGCGTTGGCCTGGTGCGGCATGAGCCGGTCGACGTCGGCCGCCCGCCAGCCGGCCCGGTCCAGGGCGGTCTGGGCCGCGGCCGTGGTCCGTTCCACCGCGTGCCGGTAGACGTCCCGGCCGCGCATCTGGAAGTAGTGGTCCTCCGGCGGTGCCGGTCGCCCGGTGGAGCGCTGCGCCGACCCACCGGCCGGGACGGTGATCAGGTCGGCGAGGTCGCCGTCGCTGCCGAGCACACACGGACCGACGGCACCGGGCTCGTCGGGCGCGCCGGCGCGGACCACCACGGCGCCCGCCCCGTCGGCGAAGATCACTGCGGTGTGCCGGTCCCGCGGGTTGACGATCGTGGAGAACGCCTCCGCCCCGATGACCAGTACCCGGTCGGCGATCCCGGCGGCGATCTGACCGACCGCCGTGGCCAGCCCGTAGACGAAACCGGTGCAGACCGCCGACACGTCGTGCGCCGCCACCGCACCCAGGCCCAGTCGCGCCGCGACCTGCGGTGCCGTGGCCGGGCACGGCCGGTCCGGGGTGGTGGTCGCCACGATGACCGAGTCGACGTCGCCACCCCCGGCGGACTTCAGCGCCGCCGCGCCCGCCTCGACGGCAAGCGTCGCGGTGCCGGTGCCCGGGTCGACCACGTGCCGGCGGGCGATCCCGGTCCGGCTGCGGATCCACTCGTCGGAGGTGTCCAGGTGGGCGGCCAGGTCGTCGTTGGTGACCACCCGGGGCGGCAACCAACCGCCCAGCCCGGTGATCACCGCGGCCCGGTCGGTTCGCGGCCGGCCGGTCATCCGGCCAGCCCCAGGACGGGGAGCGCCTCGGGCACCCCCATGTAGCGCAGGCGGACCACCGCCATCTCGTCGGTCCACTTCTCGGCGGTGGCGTACCGCTCGGCTCCGGTGGTGTCCAGCAGCCGGCGGCCCGGCCAGACCTCGTAGTCGCCGACCAGGTCCGCGTGCTGGGCCAGGCCCTCCTGGAACAGCTCCTCCCGCCGCATGATGTACGCCTCCTCGGGAAGCTGCTCCCACAACTGTCGGCCGAGACGCAGGATCTCCAGCAGCCGGGGCCGGTACTCCGGGTGCCGGGCCAGGTGGTCCTTGAGGATCGAGCTGCCCACGCTGAGGTGACGGATCTCGTCGATCGACGCTCCCCGGGCGATCTCGCTCGCCGCCGGGTCGAGGACCTGCCACTTGCGTTCGCTGAGCTCGGCGGCGGGAGCCAGGACGCCCTCGATGACGATGGTGAAGATGGCGACCCCGCCGATGAAGTCGCCCTCGTCCCGGACGGTCCGGACGGCGAACTCCTCCACCGGTTCGAGGATCTCCCGGGTGTAGTCGTGCGACATCTCGGCGATGGTCTTGGTCAGTTCGTCCTGCGGCACCCCCAGCTCCACCAGGTGGTTGCGGAAGACCATCGAGTGCCGGGCCTCGTCGACGAGTTGGGTGGTGTAGAACTCCAGCTCGGGGATGTCGGGGGCCTGGGCGACGTAGTGCGCCAGGATGCGGGTCGCCTTCTCCTCGGCGACGGAGCGGTAACCCAGCTCCATCATCAGGGCGTCGCGCAGCGGCCCGGGTCGGCGCATGTGCTCCGGCGTGACGGCCTGCGGCGCGTGGCCGGTCTCGGCCCGGCCACGCAGGGTGCCCTGCGCCACCGCGGCGAACCAGTAACCGAGGTGGCACTGCTGCGCGGTCAGGTTGAGGTTCATCGCGCCGTCGAGCAGGGTAGGCGCCTGGTCCCAGTCCGCCTCGCGCGGAACGGTGCCGGTCATCGACGTTCTCCTTCTGGCTGTCGGGTTGCGCGACCTGTCGGGGGGGGTACTGGCGGTCGATCAGTCGGGCGGGGCGGAGCGGCCCGCCGGTGCGGGTCCCCGTGGGGTGGGGCTGGTGGTCAACACCCGGTGCAGTCCGCCCTGGAAGCTGAGCAGCGGACGGCCCTCCCGGGCGCTGCCCTGGAGCACCTCGGCGAGGAGGAGTTCGTGGTCACCGGCGTCGACGCCGGTGACCAGCCGGCAGCTCATCCAGGCCATCGCCCCGCCGATCAGCGGGGCACCGCTGGTCCGGTCACCCTCCCAGTCGATCTGGTCGAACTGGGCACGGCCCCGGGGCCGGCGGGGGTCGGCGAACCACCGGGCGGCGTCGGCCTGGGTCGCGTCCAACACGCTCACCGCGAAGAGGCGGCGGGACTTGACCAGCCCGAGGAAGGCCGAGCGGTGGTTGAGACAGATACCCACCAGCAGCGGGTCCCGGCTGACCGCGGTCAACGAGCTGACCGTGACGCCGTGCATCTCGCCGCCGACGGTCAGGGTGAGCACCGCGACCCCCGAGGCGATCAGCCGGACCGCCGCCCGGTGGGCGGCGGCGGGGTCGGTGGCGGGATCGACGACCCGCAGGTCGGCCGGGGGGACCGCCACCGGTCCGTCCGGACGCGGTTCCCCGGATCTGGCCGGGGCGCCCGTGATGGCCTGGGGGATGCTCATCGGGCGGCTCCGGACGGGACCGCGACCACCTCCGGCGGGGTCGACTGCCGAGTCCGGCCCGTCCAGCCGATCGCGCTGAGCAGCTGCTGGTACATCGGGTGGGCGACCGGTTCGAACGGCAGCGCGAAGGGCTTGAGGAAGTTGCCGAACAGGGCGCGGTCACCGAAGAGGTGGAAGGGGATCATCAGCAGTGCCCACTCCGGGCCGATCAGCCACATCCAGAGGCCGACCACGACCGCCTGGGTCACCAGGCTGTGCATGATGTTGTAGAGGACGTAGTAGACCTTGGAGATCTGTTTCGTCTTGCTGCGGTGGAAGGCGATCGCCCCGGGGATGTAGCCGATCAGGTCGATGTAGAGGAAGAGTGCCACCGCCGGCCACCACCGGATGTCGCTCCAGTGCATGACGATCAGGACGGTGCTGACCGCGAATCCGACGAGGTACTCGGCCCGGTGCAGACGGAAGGTCGTCGGTGTCTCGAAGGGGTTCTTCTGGTCCATGGCAGGTCCTCGCAGGCTCAGGCGGACGGGGCGGACACGGGTGTGGGGCTGTTCAGGGTGACGCCGTCGGCGAGCGTGACGTCCGTGAAGAGGCCGACCACCACCCAGGCCACCGTCTCCCTGATCACCCGCTCGGCGATCGGGTCGAGAATCCCCTCCAGGCTGGGGATGCCGAAGTCGAAGTCGGCGACGAAATGCAGGTGGCACCCGTCGGCTTCGGCGCTCAACTGCCAGCGCCCGGTGAAGCTGTCGAAGTCGCCGTCGGTCTGTTCGAACTCGATCCGAAGGTCGTCGCGCAGGAAACGCTCCTGCTCCTGCCAGCGCAGCAGACCACTGCGGAAGTGCAGCTCCCAGCTCGACAGGCCGGTCGGCTCGGGCAGGGTGCGGTGCACGGTGGCCGACTGCACGTGGGGTGCGAGGTCGGCGTACCGGTCGAACCGGATGATGTTGTCGAAGACCACCTCGGGGGTGCTGGCTCCGATGGTGGCCCGCAGTTCCACACGGCGCATGTCAGTACCTGCCTTCCGGCATCCGGGCGCGTTTGTCCACCAGGTCACGGGTGGCGGCGTCGATCGATTCGA
Organism: Micromonospora sp. WMMA1923; assembly: GCF_049179195.1. Taxonomy (NCBI): domain Bacteria; kingdom Bacillati; phylum Actinomycetota; class Actinomycetes; order Micromonosporales; family Micromonosporaceae; genus Micromonospora; species Micromonospora sp. WMMA1923. The sequence goes on along the minus strand of NZ_JBMHLZ010000001.1, from coordinate 1,902,409 downwards.
GCAGGAAGTTGACGTCGGAGTCGGTCAGGATCGCCGGGGGCGTGAACCGGACGACCGAGCTGCCGTTCATCGAGTGGTTGCCGACCACCCCGTGGTTGAAGAGTTCGATCAGCAGCTCACCGGCGAGGCCACCCTCGATCAGTTCGACGCCGATCAGCAGCCCCTCGCCGCGTACCTCCACCACCAGGTCCGGGATGTTCCTCAGCACGATGCGCTCGATCTCGGGCAGCAGTCGGGTCCCGAGGTCCATCGCCCGGGTGACCAGCCGCTCCTCCGTGATGGCCTGCACCGCTCCCTGCACCGCGGCCATCAGCACCGGCGCGCCGGAGAAGGTGCCGGTGTGCAGGTAGGGATCCTTGTCGAAGGGCGCGAAGACGCGGCGGCCGGCCAGCGCCGCGGATACCGGGAGCACCCCGCCGCCGAGCGCCTTGCCGATCAACAGCACGTCCGGCACCACTCCGGCCAGGTCCGCACCCCACCAGTGGCCGAGCCGCCCCATCCCGGTCTGCACCTCGTCGAGGACGAAGAAGGCGTCGTAGCGCTGGCACAACACGGCGACCTGGCGCAGGTAGTCCGGCGGCGGAATGATCACGCCACCCTCGCCCTGCACCGGCTCGACGATGAAGCAGCACTGTCCGGGGTGGGCCGCGAGGACCTGCTCCAGGGCGTCGGCGTCGCCGTACGGGATCCGGGTCACGTCGGGCAGCAGCGGCTCGAACGGACTCCGGTAGACCTCCTTGCCGCTGGCGGAGAGCGCCCCGAAGGTCTTGCCGTGGTAACCCTGGTGGGTGGAGACGATCCGGCGTTTGCCGTGGGCGCGGGCCAACTTCAGGCCGGTCTCCACCGCCTCGGCCCCGGAGAGCGCGAAGTGCACACGGTCCAACCCGGCCGGTGCCACCGACGTGATCGCCTCGGCCGCCCGGGCCACCGTCGGTTCCAACAGGATGCGGGTGGCGATGGGATGCCGGTGCAACTGTTCGGCGACGGCTGCCAGCACCGTCGGATGCCGGGCGCCCATGATGAACACCCCGTACCCGCCGCAGTTGAGGAACCGTTCCCCGTCGCTGGTGTGCAGCCAGGCCCCGCTGGACTCCACCTCCATGTGGCTGCCGAACAGTTCGGCCAGGGTGGCGCGGCCCTTGCTCAGGTGCTTGCGGTAGAGCGCCAGCGTCTCGGCTTCGTCGTGGCCGAACCCGGTGGGCGCCATGTCAATCATGGTCATCTCTGCTCACCTCCTCGTCGTCGGGTGATGTCAGGCCAGCACCAGCGGCTGGCCGGTGTAGTAGTCGAGCAGCGGTTGCGCCGCGCTGGTGCGCGACGGCGGGTGGAAGGCCAACGGCCGGGACGCGGCGGCCAGGTAGGCCACGTCGTGGGAGGTGATGAAGGCCAGTCCGCCGAGGAGTTCGACCGCCAGGTCGACCGCCCGGCCGATGGCCTGCTGCGCGGCGTAGCGGGCGTTGAGGACCATCGCCACGGCCTCGTCGCCGTCGACGCCGTCGGCCACCGCCCGGGCGACCCCCTCGACCCCGGCGATCGCCGACTCCAGGTCGATGGCGGCCGCGGCCCGGTCGGTCACGCTGCCGCGCCGGCCGTCCACGACCCGGGCGACCAGGGCACTCGCCGCTCCCAGGTACACCGAGGTGATCATCATCTCGAACCAGACGAACCCCGCGGTCTGCAGGTCGTCCAGGCGCTGTGGATCCTCCGGTACGGTCCGGATGACCAGTTCCTCCGGGACGTGCACGTCGGTCAGCCGGATCTCGTCGCTCTCGGCTGCCGGCAGCACGAAGGTGGACCAGAACGGGGTCACCTCGATGCCGGGTGAGTCGGCCGGGATGAGCAGCACCGCGAGGTTGGACCCGCCGTCGGCGTCCGGCACGGCGATGCTCGCGGTCAGCAGGTCCATCGAGCCGGAGAGGCTGCACGGCTTCTTGGTGCCGCTGACCAGGTAGCCGCCGTCCGGCGCCGGACGGGCCGTGACGGCGGGGGTGAGGATGTTGGCGTTGGGCCGGCCCTCCGCCCAGCCGGAGGCCATCAGCAGCCCCTCGGGGGCGACCCGGCCCAGCAGCGCCACCTGCTGCGGGGTCAGGCGACCGGTCGACTCGGCGAGGGTGAACAGCATCGCCGCGGTGAAGTGGTGCATGGTGACCGCCGCCCCGAGCGACGGGGCGTACGAGGAGACGGCCCGGATGACCCGGACCGCGTCGAGCGGCCCGGCCCCGGCCCCGCCGTGTGCGGTGGGTACGAGCAGCCCGGCCCCGTCGTGCTCCCGGTAGGTCCGGATGGAGTTGCTCTTGGTCGATTCGTGGACGGCCAGCGGGGTCGTGGCCAGGGCCGCGCACAGGCCCGGGTGGTACCGCTCGCAGGTGGTGCGCGCGACGTCGAGTGACCGCATGGGAAGCTACCTTTCGAGTGTCGCCGTCCGCGGCGGAGGGGGTGGACCGGGTGGGACGCGGTGCCGTTACTCGCCGAAGACCGCGGTACGCGGGCGGATGCCGGAACAGACGCTGATGCCCTGCAGGTGCGAGGTCTTGAGGATCGGGTAGTTCGCCTCGCCGAAGGTGCCCCCGGTCAACCCGGTCCCGCCGTGGCTGGGCAGGTACGGCAGGAATCCGATGTGAGAGTCGTTGACCTTGAACAGCCCCCCGTTGTGCACCCGGTCGACGAAACGGTCGATGACCGACGTCGAGGTGGTCCACAGGGAGTTGCGCAGGCCGTAGATGTTGGTGTTGAGGAAGTCGACGAACTGGTCCAGCAGCAGCTCGTCCGGGCCGTTCTCGGGCACCACGAACGGGATCAGCGGGAAGAACGTCTCGTGCTTGACGATGTCCAGTCGGCGGGCCCCGGCCAGGCCCTCGACCCGCACCACGGTGGGTTCGAGGAAGACGCCGGTGTCCGAGCGGGTGCCGTCCAGTTCCATCCGTCCGCCGCCGCAGACCAGCTCCGCGCCGGCGTCGAGTGCCTGGTGCAGCAGCCGGAAGAACTTCTCGCTGCGCCGTACCGGGGAGAGCAGTACGTCCTCGTCCTCGGGGTAGCCGGGCCGCACCCGGGTCACCTGCTGCCGGACCCGGGCCAGCAGGTCCTCGGCGATGTCGGGGTGGGCCAGGACGTAGTTCGGGACCATGCAGATCTGCCCGGAGCCGTAGAAGCACTCGGTGATCGCCTCGGCGGCCATGTCCAGGTCGGCGTCGCGCCAGACCACCAGGCCGTCGTTGCCGGCCAGTTCCAGGATCGGCTTCTTGCCCCGGGCCACGCACTCCTGCTCGAACCGCAGCCCCTCGTCGCTGCCGCCGAAGTAGAGGATGTCGTCGACGTCCGGGTGGGCCAGCCACCTGTCGATGGTCTGCTGCGGTTTGCCGCAGACCACGTTGAGCGTGCCGGGGGGCGCACCGAGTTCCCGCAGCAGCGGGGCGATCAGTTCCCGTACGACGTACATCGTGCTCAGCGCGATGCTGCGCGGGGCGCGGACGACCACCGCGTTGCCGGCCATCAGCACCAGCACGGCGAGGGCGGCGCTGGGGGCCGGGGCGTTCTGCGGCGGGTTGATGCAGACCACCCCGTCGGGGCTGCGCCGTACGACGAGCCGGCGTGGACCGTGCTGGAACTCCGCGTGCATCTGCTGCTGGTACCAGCTGCAGCTCTCCTCGCTGTAGACCTGCTCCAGGCAGGAGAGCTCCCACTCAGCCAACATGCGCGGGTGCGCCTCGGCCATCAGCAGGTCGAGGAAGGTCTGCCGGTGTTCCCGGAGCCGGGCCCGGAACATCTCGCCGAGGCGCATCCGGTCGGTCAACGGCACCGCCGCCCAGAGCGGTCCCGCGGCGGCCGCCGCGTCCACCGCCGCGTCGATGTCGGCGCCGGAAGCGACCGCGCACCGGCCCACCACGTACGGATGCAGCGCGGCCGTGGAATCGGGATTCTGTTCGAGGGTCCGTTTGACACTGACACTCGTGAACACGTCCTCCAGCAGTGACCGGGCGCTGACCGTGTACACCCAACCGACGCCGCCGACATCACGGTCGGCGATGTACGAGTCGTAGCTGCGCACCGGACCCGCAATGGAAACCTCGGCCGCGTGTGCAGTTTCCGTCGCTGCACGCGAGACGTTCACTTCACTGGCAATAGCCACGCGACAAGCTCCTCGCGCCATGTGTCGGGGTCATTCACCGCACCCCACGCCAATGTGACGCGCCCAGCGTGTCAGTGTCGCCTGACAGCCGACTGACCAAGTTCTGACCCGACCCGAAGAGAATGTGACGGCACCCGGGCCGAGGATGGTCACCACCGGCGGTCCGTAAACGGTCCGGAACTGGTCGCGGGAATCAACGTGGTCGCCGCGTAATCAGCGCAGCGCCGCGTCGATCAGGTGCGGCAGTCGGTCCGCCGCGACGCCGGCCAACCCGCCGAGGGCATCGGCGACCGGGCCACTGCCGCCCTGGGCGAGGAACTTTCCCCGGACCAGCTCCCGGTGCTGCCGGCGGGTCTGCGGGCCGGCCGCGCCGAGGGGCACGCTGCGGGTCTCGCTCAACGACCTACCGTCGGCCAGCCCGACGGTGACCCGGGCCGGGGTCGCCTTGCCGGATTCCTCGAACCGTTGCCCCTCCGGCGGCACCCCGTCGTGCGCGGTCGAGCGACCGCCACCGGCGGGGCGGTCCGGTTCGGCGAGGGCGGCCAGTTCCGGGCCGACGAACTCGCGCAGCCAGGCCACCCCCCGCTCCCCCGCCCGGCGCACCGCACCGCCGAAGGGCGCCACGGAGCAGAACAGCTCCCGGCTCATCGCCGGGTCGTGCAGCTGACGGATCCGGGCGGCCAGCGCCCACCGGGCCGGGTCCCGCACCGCCGGTGTGTCGAAGTCGGCGACGGTGAGGTCACCGGTGAGCAGGGCGGTGGCCACCGGGTACGCGGTGTCGAGCAGCAACGCGCTGAGCGGGGTGTCCGGGCCGGCCAGGTACGGTCCGGCCTGCTGACCGGCGTAGAGCGTGTATGCCGACGCCGCCACCTCGACCGAGTCGATGGGTGTGCCACCGATGCGTCGGTGCAGTTCGATGGCGCAGTCCACCGCCGCGTCCACCCCGGGTCCCCCGGGCCGCAACTTGAACGAGAGGGTGTCGGTGTGCCAACGCCTGCCCAGTTCGTCGGTGACCACCTCGGGCAGGGGCACGGTCGCGAACCGGCCCAGGAAGCCCCGGGGATGTTCCAGGATGTCCGGGACGCCGGTCAGCCCCGCGGCGGCCGCGTCGCAGGCGTCCATCGCCGTCCGGATCGACGGCAGCACGTGCAGCAGTTTGGCGTCGCCACCGAGGAAGGCGTGCATCATCGGCCACGGTGGGGCGGCGAAGGCGAGGCTGAGCGCGGCCACCCACCGGTCGCCGGGGGCGCCTTCGCTGCTCAGCCGCCCGGCCACCGCACCGGCCAGGTGCGTGTGCAGGGCACTCTGCCCGCGTAGCGGCCCGAGGGTGGCGGCCGCGGTGATCCGGGCCGCGCACTCGTTCGCGGCGACCACCGCGGTCAGCAGCGCCCGCCCGTCCAGCCCGCCCGACCGGGCGTACGCCAGCGGCACCGCGACCGTGGAGGGGGCGAGATGCCCGGCGTAGGCGGTGTCGTCGAGGTTCAGCCAGGAACCGAGCACACCGAGGACCGCCGCGGCGCAGCGCGGGTCCGGCTGGCGGGGTGGCCCGAAGGCCGCCACCAGCGCCGAACCGGCCGAGTGGCGCAGCCCGGCGCGGATCGCCGCGAGTTGGGCGAGTACCTGGCTGGTGGCCAGTTCGACGATCCGGGGTGGGATCTGCTCGAAGCGCAGCCCGGCGGCCCAGCGGGCCAGCGTGGTGATCAGCGGTGGGTCCGACGGCTCGCCGTGGGGCGGGTCGGCGGCGGGTTCCCGCGACACGGCCATCGGGTGACCCGGCCGTCAGCCGGCGCGCCGGCTGGCCCGGCACAGCACCGGCAGCACCCGGGGCAGCACCTGGAGGGTGACGGTGGAGCGGCTGCGGGGCAGGAGTTCACCGTCGTGTTCGAACCACAGCGGTTCGCCGTCCAGCCGGCTGACGGTGATGCGCCGGCCGCGGGCGTAGACGACCCCGGGCTGGTCCAGGTGGGCCGCCCGGCGGGTCAGTTCCGGGACGTCCGGCGGGGCGGTCTCGGCTCCGATGACGCAGACGTCGAGCAGCCCGTCGTCGAGGACGGAGTGCGGCAGCACCTGGTACTGCCCGCCCCGGTGGCGGCCCCCGCCCACGTTGGCCAGCACGGTCGGTCCCTCGTGCACGCGTACGCCGTCGACCTCGACCCGGCCCGGGTAGGGGTGGTGGTCGCGGGCGGCCCGGGCAAGGGCGACCTGATACCGCGCCCGCCCCGTCGTCGGCACGTCGCGGGCGTAGGTCAACGCCTCGGCGATCAGTCCGGAACATGCCCCCAGCAGGACGAGCTCGTCGGTCTCGACCAGTCTGGCCAGGTCGAACATGCGCAGCGCGACGTCGCCGCCGGGGGTCAGGGCTGCCGGTACCGCCTCGGTCCAGGGCAGGTCGCCCCACTGGGCCAGGTGGTTGGAGTTTCCGGTGCCGGCCGGGACGACCAGCAGCGCGGGGCCGCCCTCGGCGGCGCGGTCGGCCTCGCCGGCGGCCGCGGCCAGGCCCGCGACGACCTCGCGTACGGTGCCGTCACCGCCGACGGCCATGATCAGGCCGGGACGACCGGTGGTGCGGGTGGCGGCGGTACGGGCAACGGTCTCGGCGTCGCCCCGGCCGGTGGTCCAGTGCACCTGGACGTCGGGCAGGAAGCGTGTGGCCAGCGCGGTCAACTCCGTGACCAGATCGGCGCGCATCGTACCGGCGGTGGGATTGGCGATGACCAGTCCCGGTAGTCCACGAATGGTCTCCAGTGACATCGGCGACTCTTTCGTCAGGTGACACGGCGACCAGCGGAGAGGGCAGGATTCGAACGCTGCGTGGGCGTGAGCCCGACCGAGGCTGACCTCGGCCCCCAATAGGCCACTTCGGGTACCTCTCCCGTGCCGATCGCTTCGGGTTCCGGTTGGTTCCTTCCGCTTTCGACAAACATGATTCTGCACACCCGCGCTGACAGGCCACTGACAGGCAACTGACAGGCCGAAAGGTTCGTGTTTCACCTCGTCAAACTCCCCTAGAATGGCTCTCAAGGGAGAGCTGCCACATCGACACAAGGCAAAGCAGAAAGGGGATTTTCAGGTGACTGCGACACTAACCGCGACACATCCGGCGCTCGCCGCCGTACGCGCGTTCACCAGCGCCGACAATCCGAGTTCGTTCCTCGCCGTCAGCGAGGGCAACTCCTATCTCCAACTACCCGACCGGCCCGGTCTCGTGGTCTACCGGCGGACCGGACGGTTCCTGGTGCAGTTCGGCGGCCCGTTCGCGCCGGCCGGTTCGTACCGGGACCTGCTGGCGGGTCTGGTCCGGATGGCCGACGAGCAGGAACTGGAGCTGGTCGCCGTCCAGCTCCAGCAGGCCGATGCCGAGGTGTACGCCGAGTCCGGCTTCACCGTCAACCAGATCGGCGCCTCGTACGCCTGCGACCTGGCCGCGTTCTCCCTGCGCGGCACCCGGTTCATGCAGTTGCGCAACAAGGTGTCCCGGTCGTTGCGGGCCGGGTTGACGGTGGTCGAGGCGACCGACGACTCGCTCTTCCCGGCGTTGCGTGAGATCGACCAGGTGTGGCTGCGCAGCAAGGGCGAGCACGCCCGGCAGTTGGAGTTCCTGGTCGGTCAGTACGGTGACGCGATGCAGCCGCACCGGCGCATGTTCGTCGGGCTCATCGACGGGCAGCCGGTGGGCTACATCTCCTACTCCCCCGTCTACGGCGGGCGGCCGGGCTGGATGCACGACCTGAGCCGGCGACAGCCCAGCCGCATCCCGGGCATCATGGAGGCGATCAACGTGCACGCCATCGAGACCTTCCGGTCCGAGGGCGTGCCGTGGCTGCACTTCGGTTTCACCCCGTTCACCGGCCTGCGCCCCGAGTACGAGTTGCCCGGCTTCGATCCGGGGTTCCGTCAGTTCATGGAGCTGTTGTGGCTGCACGGCGAGGCCGTGTACCCGGCACAGACGCAGCTCGCCTACAAGCAGAAGTGGGCGCCGGACCTGGTGCTGCCCGAGTACGTGGCCTTCCGGGGTGGCGCGAGCATCGCCGGTTTCGCCCACATCTTCCGCGCCTCGAACGCGTTCTGACCAGAAGGAGGGTCTGTCATGTCGGAGGACCGGGAAGCACAGGTCGGGGTGGCCCTGCACCGGATCGTCGAACTCTTCGGTGCGATCTGCGCCTCGCCGGACGACCTCGACCTGGCCAGGGAGGCGGACAGCGCCCTGGCCGAACTCAACCGGCTGCTCACCGCCTGACCGCACGGCCCTGCCTCCCCGCCGGCCGGAGCCGGCCGGGGAGCACGGAGCGACGTACGCCGTCCCACCCCGGCGCGCGGGTGGGACCGGTGCCGGCACGGTCAGCCGACGGGCTGCCGGAGCAGTAGGTGGTCCTCCCGGATCCGCAGCTCCCGATCATGGGCGAGGATGGCGCGTTCGTGGTTGCGCAACATCGGTGACGGGTCGATACCGAGTTCCTCGGCCATCCGGTTGCGCATCCACTGGTAGACGTTGAGCGCCTCACTCTGCCGGCCACACCGGTAGAGGGCCACCATCAGCTGCTCACAGAGCCGCTCGTTCGGTGCCTCGACCCGGACCAGGGCGGTCAGCTCGGGCACGATGTCGGTGTGGCAGCCCAGCTTCAGCTCGACGTCGAAGAGGAGTTCGAGCGCGGCGATGCGGGACTCCTCCAGGCGTACCGCGGCTGCCTCGGCGGTCATACCGGCGGCGGTACCACCGAAGGCCGGCCCCTGCCAGAGGGCCAACGCCTCCCGGAGCCGGTACGCCACCTCGGTGGGGCGGACGCCCACGGCGGCGCGGGCGGCGGCGAGCGCGTCGGTGAAGACCTTCGCGTCGACACCCGCTCCGTCGAGCAGCAGCCGGTAACCACTGGCCTGCGCCACGAGGCGCGACGTGGGACGATCCGGCTCGATCGACTGCAGCTTTCGACGGAGCCGACTCACGTGCGCCTGCAGGGCGTTCTCCACCGAGTCCGGCGGGTTGTCCCCCCAGAGTTCGGTGATGAGGGTGCCGGTCGACAGGATCTGCCCCTCCGCGGCGAGGAGGGCCATCAGCAACGCGCCCTGCATCCCGCCGCGGAAGTGCACCAAGCGGTCGTCCGAGCCTGCGGCGACTCTCCCCAAGATCCAGAAATTCATGACCACTCCCGACAGCTCAGACATCGTGCCAGCTCAACGGTTCGGATCGGGACACGCATCGAGGAGGTGCGAAGTATTTACGTGGGCGTGGGACCGATGCCGGAACGCACCCGACACCGGTGCCACGCAGGTATGCGACTCGTTGCCTCACCACGCAGGTAGGCGCAGGCTTTAGCAGGCGAAATCGCCACGATGTGCAACTGAGGACGATGGGAACAGTAACAAGTGGAAGTTCCAAGCGTCAATGCCAGCCGCCTTGCTTTGGACGCTAGTTCACCCAATCACTACCAGAACGAGCAGGCCCGGATCGCGTTTGAACTACGCTTAGCAATAACTGCCACGACGATCCGGCGACAACATCTCGGGTGATCGAAAAAGGTCACGTAGTCCGGCTTGGGCACGGCATAGCCGACGGTCCATGCCGTTTTGACGGGTCAGTGGCGACGGCCCCCGGGGGGCGACGACACCCCCGGACGAGCCGGCCCGCGACCGACCTTCCGCCACCCTCAGTAGCAGAAGGGGAGCCCTCCGTTCGCGCCGGGGCCCGCCGGCGACTCCGTCCACCCACCGACCCGACCCCGAGCCGCGCGCCGGACGCACCGTCTTACCTGCGACGTAATCGACAGGACCCCGGGTGGCACTTGACCATGGTGAGGAGCCAGCCGTCCGTGCCACGGACCGGGCTCGGCACGGGCTGCCGACCTCGGCAGTTCCGCCAACGGCCCGCCGACGGGCTCGGGCGACCAACCCGACGTGCGTCGCCGGACGCCATCATCGAGGGCGGTCGAGACCGCCCTGAGCCGACCGGGAGGGACTCGTTGTCCGAGACCATCACGCCGCCGACAGCGGTCGAGCGGGACGTCTCCGCGCCCTCCGCCCAACCGGGTGGTAAACCCCGGTGGATCGTCATGCCGGTGATTCTCGCGGCCACCTTCATGGTGGCGCTCGACTTCTTCATCGTGAACGTCGCCATTCCCTCGACCCAACGGGAACTGGGGGCGAGTCCGGCGGCGATTCAGTTCATCATCGCCGGATACTGGCTGTCCCTGGCCACCGGCCTGATCATCTGCGGCAGACTCGGGGACCTGTACGGCCGCAAGCGGATCTTCCTGGTGGGTCTGGCCTGCTTCACCGCCGCGTCGGCGGCCTGCGGCCTCGCCCCCTCGGCCGAGTTCCTGGTCGGCGCCCGGATCGTCCAGGGCCTGTCGGCCTCGCTGATGATGCCGCAGGGGCTGGCCATCCTCGGTGTGGTGTACACCGGGGCCGCCCGGGCCCGCGCGTTCACCGCCTACGCGGTGACGTTGGGGCTCGCCTCGGTCAGCGGCCAGCTCGTCGGCGGTCTGCTGATCGAGGCCGACATCCTGGGTCTGAGCTGGCGGAACTGCTACCTGGTGAACGTCCCGATCGGGTTGCTGACCATCGCGCTCGCACTGCGCTACGTGCCGGAGTCCCGGGCCACGACCCGTACCCGGCTGGACTTCGTCGGCACGGTGCTGATCGCCGCCGGGCTCGTCGCGCTGGTGCTGCCGCTGGTCGAGGGACGTGAGCGGGGTTGGCCGCTGTGGACCTGGATCACGCTGGCGGCGGCGGTACCCCTGTTGATCACCTTCGCCCGACACCAGAGCCGGCTCGGCGCACGCGACGGAGGGCCGCTGATCGACATGCGGCTGTTCCGGGAGCGCGCCTTCAGTGTCGGGCTGGTCGTCACGGTGCTGTTCAACATGCTGATGGGGTCGTTCTTCCTCTTCCTGGCCATCTACCTGCAGGCCGGGCGGGGCATGAGCGCGCTGGAGTCCGGCCTGATCTTCACCCCGATCGGCGTGGGGTACTTCGTCGCCTCGCTGCTGGCCGAGCCGATCGCCGCCCGGATCGGTCGCCACGTGCTCACCATCGGCGCGGTGGTGATGCTGGTCGGGCTGGGCCTGACCTACCTCATGGTGGACCGGATCGGCGTCGTCGACGGCGCGGGCGTGCTCATCCCGGCCTTCGCCCTGGCCGGCGCCGGTATGGGGCTGGTGCTGGCACCGCTCACCAACACGGTGCTGACCAACATCAACCCCGAGTACGCCGGTGCGGCGGCCGGTGTCCTGGCAACGTCGCAGCAGGTGGGCGGCGCGGTGGGGGTGGCGATCGTGGGTGTCGTCTTCTACAACGCCCTCGGTTCGCGGACCGACCCGGGCGCGTACCCGCCGGCGTTCCTGGAGGGCCTGGTCTGGCTGGTCGCGTTCACGGTGGCGATCGGTCTCCTGATCCAGTTGCTGCCCCGACGTCGTCCTGTGCACGTCTGACCCGAGAAAGGCGAAACCAACCGCATGAACGGCATCCAATCCCAGTCGGTACCGGACCTGATCAGACAGCAGGCGTACGCCAGGCTCGCCCTGGTCGGCCCCGAGGTGCTGCGACCGCAGGACCTCGCCGCGGCGGCGGGGGTACCGGCCGAAGAGGTCACCAGCCTGCACCCGGACGAGTCCACGCTCTTCACCGCCCTGGTGATCGAGGCGTACCAGGAGATGGGCGCGCACGCCGAGGGCGGTGCGGAGCAGGCCCGGGCCGAGCAGCGTGGGCTGCTGGAACAGTGGGTGTCCACCTGCCGGCAGGTCCGGATCTGGGCCCAGGCCAACCCCGAGAAGTACGCGCTCATCTGGGGTCCGCCCCGGCCCGGCTACAGCGCACCGCCGGAGACCATGCTGGTCGGGGCCCGCACCGCGGTGATCCTGATCAACCTGCTCCGCCGGGCCCAGGAGGCCGGCCGGCTCACCGAGCGGCGGGACGACGACCCGCAACTCTCGGTAGGCATGCTGCGCAACGTGGAGAACCTGGGCAACGGCCTGCTTGCCGGGTTGCCACAACCGGTCATCGCTCGAATGCTGGTGGCGTGGACCCAGTTCCTCGGGATGGTGAGTTTCGCCGTGTACGGCCACGTCCAGGGATTCGCGGAGGAACCGGACGAGTTCTTCGACTACGCGGCTACTTCAATGGGAAGATTCGTCGGTTTACCGGCCGATTGAGATGATATCCGGGCCCGGGGTCGGAATAGCATCGGACCCCGGGCGATGCCGCCTGCTCGCATTTTCGCTCAACCGGGCGATAATTGCGTTGTGTAACTGTCAGGGATGCGTCAGTACGATATGCGAGATTTGGCTCTGCCACCGTCGTCAGATTGAGACGCAGAGGAGAGCCCGTGACTCTGGCATCCGAACCAGACGTACTGGACTGGCCGTTCCCGCGACCGCAGGACGGCACCGTACCGCCGATCCTCGCGAAGCTCCGCGAAGCACCGCCGTGCGCGGTGATGCTGCCGGCGGGTGCCGCCGAGGGACGACGTGGCTGGCTCGTCACCCGGCACCCCGACGTCCAGCAGGCCCTGATGGACCCCCGGCTGAGCGCCGACGAACTCCTGCCGGGTGCCCCGGTCCGCATCCAGATCCCGCCGGGCGAGCGTCCCTCGTCCTTCCTGCGCATGGACGGGGCGGAGCACGCCAAGCTCCGTGGCCTCATCACCTCCCAGTTCACCGCGCGGCGGGCGCGCGCGCTCCGCCCGGCGATCGAGGAACTCACCACCACGCTCCTGGCCGACCTGGCCACCCGCGACCGCCCCGCCGACCTGCACGACGCCTTCTCCCGGAAGCTGCCCACGCTGGTCATCGCCCGGCTGCTCGGGGTACCGGACGCCGACTCGGCCTTCTTCGTGGAGAAGACCCGGGTGACCATCTCCCAGGACGACCTCGCCGCGGCGTTCGCGGCGTACCAGGAGATGACCGCCTACCTCGGCGAACTCGCCGACCGCCGACTGCGGGAGCCGCAGGACGACCTGATCAGTCAACTCGCGGTGGAGAACCTGGCCACCGGCGAGATCACCCGGGACGAGCTGGTCGGGATCGCCCGACTGGTCCTGGTGGCCGGGCACGAGACCACCACCAACCAGATCGCACTCAACATCCTCAGCCTGCTCTGTGACGACCGGCTCCGGGACACCGTGCTCGCCGACGACGGCCGACTGATCCCGCAGTTCCTCGAGGAGTCGATGCGGTTCTGGTCGATCTCCCAGGACGCGATCGTCCGGCTGGTGCTGGAGGATCTGGAGCTGGGCGGGCGGCAGATGCACGCCGGGGACGCCGTGGTGATCTCCATCCCGGCGGGCAACCACGACCCGGCGGTCTTCCCCGCCCCCGACCGGATCGACGTGCACCGCGACACCGGCGAGCACCTCCAGTGGGGCAAGGGTCCGCACTACTGTCTGGGGGCTCCCCTGGCCCGCCAGGAGATGACCACCGCGTTGACGTTCCTCTTCCGGCAGTTCCCCACGCTCCGGCTGGCCACCGACGACCCGGGAGACCTGTTCCGCCGGGGCACCGTCTTCCACGGCGTCGTGTCCCTACCCGTGACGTGGTGACGGGAGGAGCCGAGATGCCCTACGTGTCCGCCAGCGACGGCACCGCCCTTTTCTACGCCGACACCGACGGGGAACACCCTGTCGTCTTCCTCTCCAGCGCCAGCATGGGAATCCGGTGGTGGGACGCCCACGTACCGGGGCTCGTGGCCCGGGGCCGGCGCTGCGTGCGCTACGACCGGCGCGGCCACGGCCGCTCGGACTGGCCGTGGCGGGGTTACGACTACGACACCCTCGCCGACGACCTGCACCAGCTCATCGAGCATCTCGACCTGCGCGACGTCACCCTCGTGGGGTACGCGATGGGTGGCGGTGAGGCGGTCCGCTACCTGACCCGGCACGGTGCCCAGCGGGTACGCCGACTGATGCTGGTCGCCTCGACGACACCGGTACTGCTGCAGTCGCCCGGCAACCCGGACGGCGTGCCCCCGGAAGTGGTCGAGGGCCTGCTGGCCGCGTTGCAGGCGGACCGGCCGCGCCTGCTGGCCGAGACGGCCGCGCCCTTCCTCGTCGGCGCGCCGGGGACGGCGACGGATCTTCCCCTCTCCCCCGAGATGGTCCAGTGGATCTGTCAGCTCTCCCTGGAGTGTTCCCTGCACGCCAACGTCGAGGTGTACCGCACCCTGTACACCACCGATCTGAGCGAGGACGTGCGGGCGGTGACGGTGCCGACCCTGGTCGTCCACGGCGACCGTGACCTGGCCGCGCCGTTGGCACTCTGCGGCGAGCGGACCGCCCGGGACATCCCGGACAGCAAGCTCCTGGTATACCCGGGCGCCGCGCACGGCCTGGCCGTCACCCACTCCGCCCGGCTCACCGCCGACCTGCTCGCCTTCACCACCGACTGACCGCCCCCGCAGCTGCCGGTCGTCCCGCCCCCCGGTCCCGGGGGCGGGGCGACCGGCAGCTGCGGGGGCGGTGTTCAGCGTCGGCGCAGTGCCGGGTCGAGCAGGGCCGGCGGCGTGTCGTTCTTCTCGTCCGGGGCGAGGTCGACGCCGGGGCTGACGATGGCGTCGATGGCGTCGAGGACGTCGGCGGGAAGCACGGTGTCGGCGGCCGCGAGCTGGCTACGCAGGTGGTCCGTCGTCCGGGGACCGATGATCGCGCTGGTCACGGCGGGATGCGCGGTGACGAACCCGAGCGCGAGTTGGATCAGCGTCAGTCCGGCCTCGTCGGCGACCTTGGCCAACTGCTCGACGGCGTCGAGTCGGGCCCGGTTGGCCTCGACGGTGAGGTCGAAGCGCTGCGGCAGGACGTCGGCGCGGTGGGTGGTGATCTCCCGGCCGGCGCGGACCGCGCCCGACAGCCAGCCCGAGGCGAGCGGGCTCCAGGCGAGCACGCCGAGCCCGTACTGCTCGGTTACGGGCAGGACGTGGGTCTCGATGCCGCGTTGCAGGATCGAGTAGCTGGGCTGTTCGGTGACGTACCGGCTCAGCCGGTGTTCCCGGGCGGCCCATTCGGCCTGCACGATCCGGTACGCGGGAAAGGTCGAGCAGCCGAAGTAGCGGATCTTGCCGGCCCGCTGGAGGTCGGTCAGCGCGGACAGCGTCTCCTCGTCGCTGGTCGTCGGGTCCCACCGGTGGATCTGGTAGAGGTCGACGTGGTCGACGCCGAGGCGGCGCAGGCTGTTGTCCAGCGCGGTGTACAGCCAGCGACGTGAGCTGCCCCGGTGGTTGCGCGTGTCGTCCATCGGCAGGGTCGCCTTGGTGGCCAGCACGATGTCGTCGCGGCGACCGGCGATGGCCCGACCGACCAGCTCCTCCGACTCGCCCTGGCTGTACCGGTCGGCGGTGTCGATCAGGTTGACTCCGGCGTCCAGGGCGGCGTCGACGATCGCGGTGGCCTCGTCCTGGCTGGTCCGGGCGAGGGCGCCGAAGTTCATCGCGCCGAGCACGAGGGTGCTGACCTGCACGCCGGTGCGGCCGAGGGTGCGGTACTGCATGGTGTTCCTCCACAGGGTGACGGCGGCGGCCGGGGTCTGGCATCATGAACCAAACGGAACTCAGTTCCGCTAAGAACTATACGGAACTCGGTTCCGTTTGCCAAGGGTGATCGGAGATGACGGCGCGATGATCGACCGTGACGGTGACTCGGCGTCGCCGACCCCACGCAAGCGGGCCGACGCCCGCCGCAACGAGGCGACGCTGCTGGAGGCCGCCGCTGCGGCCTTCCGTACCGTCGGAGTCGACGCGCCCGTCCGCGACATCGCCGCGCGGGCCGGCGTCGGCGTCGGCACGATCTACCGCCACTTCCCGACCCGGGCCGACCTCATCGTCGCCGTCTACCGACACCAGGTCGAGGCGTGCGCCGAGGCCGCGCCGACCCTGCTCGCCACCAGCGGTACGCCCTACGCCGCCCTGGCCACCTGGATCAACCTGTTCGTCGACTTCCTGGTCACCAAGCACGGCCTGGCCGAGGCACTGCAATCCGATGCGGCCGCCTTCGAGACCCTGCACGGGTACTTCCTCGACCGCCTCGTCCCCGCCTGCGCCCACCTGCTCGACGCCGCCGCCGCGGCGGGCGAGATCCACCCCGACCCGGACGCCCAGGAGCTGCTCTTCGCCGTCGGCAACCTCTGCGCCGGCGCGGGCCGCATGCCCCACTACGACGCCCGCCGCATGGTCGGCCTCCTCATCGCCGGACTACGACTTCGGTGAAGACCGAGACCGCCGGCCGGGCAGCCCGATGCGCCGACCAGCGCCGGGCCATGGCGGCCGGCGAGAAGGTCAGCGACGACATCATCGACGCCCTCGTCCTCCCGCTGGCCGACAGGACGGTCCCGGAGTGGCGGGCCGCCCTGGACGCTCTCCTGGCGCTGCCCGAGATCGGCGGCCCGGTCGGATACTCGGGGGGAGTGATCTCCGTCGGCATCCGACTCGCGGTGGTCGAGCCACGCATCGTGGCCGCCAGTCAGTAGGCCAGGCCGAACCGCACACCGTCCACCGAGGACGGCTCTGATCCAGGTCGATGCGCGAGCCGTTGTCCCGTACTTCGATCTCCCCTTGCCATAATACCTACTTGCACTATAGGAAAAGTGGGTGACATCGACAGTCCCCGCACCGCCCGCCGCGGCGAACTCGATCGGGGTGCCGACCGCTGCCCGGCGGACTCCGGCACCCCGGGGCGGACGCCGTCGCCGACTCCTGCTCCGACTATTCGCCCTCGTCGTGCTCTACGGGCTCTGGGAGGTCGCCGCCCGGGTCACCGGCAATCCGACCTTCATTCCGCCGCCCGGAGCGGTGTGGCACCAGCTGGTCCAGACGTCGACCACCCACGACGGAATCCGCGGCTACAGCGGCCACCTGCTCATCGAGCACCTCGGTGTCAGCCTGCGGCGCATCCTGATCGGATCGGTGATCGGCGTCGCCGGCGGGGTGCTCCTCGGTGTCGTGATGGGAACCGTCAGTGGGATCCGGGTGGTGGTCGAACCGGTCGTCACCTTCGTCCGGGCCCTACCGCCACTTGCCTACTTCAGCCTCTTCATCATCTGGTTCGGCATCGACGAGACACCGAAGCTCTGGCTGCTCTCCATCGCGGCGTTGCCGCCGGTGGCGGTCGCGACGGCGGCCGCCGTCCACTCCGCACCGACCGGCCTGGTGGAGGCCGCGCGGGCGCTCGGCGCAGGCCGTGCTCGGGTGATCCGCGACGTGGTGCTACCCCACGCGCTACCGGAGATCTTCACCGGCGTCCGGATCGCCGTCGGGGTGGCGTACTCCTCGGTGGTCGCCGCGGAGACGATCAACGGTGTGCCCGGCATCGGGGGCATGGTCCGCGACGCCCAGCGGTACTCCCAGACCGACGTCGTCATCCTCGGTCTCTTCGCCATCGGCCTGTCCGGCCTCATCATCGATGCCCTGCTGCGGAGCGCCGAGAAGCGGCTCATCCCGTGGCGGGGCCAGATCTAGGAGACGACAGATGCGCAAGCTGGTCGGCCTGCTGGCGGCCGTGTCCCTGCTACTGACCGCCTGCGGAGACGGCGCCGCCAGCGGCGGCGACCCGGCCCGCAAGACCATCAGGATCGCCTACCAGGCATTCCCGAGCGGTGACCTCATCGTGAAGAACCGGGCACTGCTGGAGGACGCTCTTCCCGACTACCGGATCACCTGGACCAGGTTCGACTCCGGCGCGAGCATCAACACCGCCTTCGTCGCCGGCAGCGTCGACATCGCGGCGATCGGGTCGAGTCCGGTCGCGCGCGGTCTCTCCGCGCCACTGAACATTCCGTACCAGGTCGCCTTCGTTCTCGACGTCGCCGGCGACAACGAGGCACTGGTGGCCCGCACCGGCTCGGGCGTCACCGACGTGGCCGGCCTGCGCGGCAAGAAGGTCGCGACGCCCTTCGCCTCCACCGCCCACTACAGCCTGCTGGCCGCGCTGGACCGGGCCGGCGTCAAGGAATCGGAGGTCACCCTCGTCGACCTGGAACCCCAGGACATCCTGGCGGCCTGGACCCGGGGCGACCTGGACGCGGCCTACTCCTGGCTGCCGTCGCTGGACGAACTCCGCAAGACCGGTACCGTGCTGGTCACCAGTCGTGAGCTGGCCACCGCCGGCAAGCCCACGCTGGACCTCGGCGTCGTCGCCACGGAGTTCGTCCGGGCCCACCCGGCGGCGGTGGACGCCTGGCGCAAGGCCCAGTCCCAGGCGCTGAACCTGATCCACGACGACCCCGCCGCGGCGGCGAAGTCGGTGGGCGCCGAGCTCAACCTGAGTCCGGAGGAGGCGCAGCGGCAGCTCTCGCAGGGGGTCTTCCTCAGGCCCGCGGAGCTGGCCGGCCCCGCGTGGCTGGGCACCTCAGCGGCCAAGGGCAAGCTCGCCGACAACCTGGTCAGCGCGGCGCAGTTCCTCAAGGACCAGCAGAAGATCGACGCCGTGCCGGACCTGGCGACCGTGCAGGCCGCGATCTACACCGACGGGCTACCCGATGCCCTCGGCTGAGTCCGCCGGCACCCCGGCGGTCGCCGTCGCCGACGTCGCGCACCGGTACGGCGACGTCGTCGCCCTCGGCCCCCTCGACCTGACGGTGCCGCCTGGCGAGTTCCTCGTCCTGGTCGGCGCGTCCGGATGCGGCAAGAGCACGTTGCTGCGGCTGATCGCCGGCTTCGAACGACCCACCACCGGTACGGTCCTGACCGGCGGCGTGCCACCGATCCCAGGACGCGGCGCCGGCCTGGTCTTCCAGCAACCCCGGCTCTTTCCGTGGAAGACCGTCGGCGGCAACATCGAGCTGGCCCTACGCTACGCCGGGCGGCCCACCGACGGCGCCGACGCGTTGCTGCACCGGGTCGGGCTGCAGGACGTGGCCAAGCGCCGCACCTGGCAGATCTCCGGCGGCCAGCAGCAGCGCGTCGCCATCGCCCGGGCCCTCGCCGCCGACCGTCCACTGCTGCTGCTCGACGAGCCGTTCGCCGCGCTCGACGCGCTCACCCGCGAGCGCCTCCAGGAGGACCTGCGCTCGGTCAGCACCGCGACCGGTCGTACCTCGATCTTCGTCACGCACAGCGTGGACGAGGCGGTCTTTCTCGGCAGCCGGGTGGTGGTGCTCAGCCCCCGCCCCGGCCGGATCGTCCTGGACCTGCCCATCCCGCTGCCCCGCACCGGCATCACCCCGGACGACCTACGGGGACTGCCCGAGTACGCCGCCCTGCGAGCCGAGATCGGACACGCTGTCCGAAGTGAGGGAGCATCCGCATGACCACGGTAGACACCCACCTCGACCTCGAACCACTCGGACCGCACTTCGGCGCCCTGGTCCTCGGCCTGGACCTGGCCGGCGCCAGCGACGAGGAGATCGTCGCGTTGCGCGCCGCCCTGGTCGACCGCAAGGTGCTCTTCCTGCGCGGTCAGCGCCTCGACGACGACGGTCAGGTGCGCCTGGGTCGCCGGATCGGGGAACTGACCGCGTCGCACCCGGTCGTCGGTGGTGTCGACGACGCGCACCCCGAGATCTACGCCCTGGACAGCACCGACAACGGTTTCGCCGACGTGTGGCACACCGACGTCACCTTCATGAGGCGACCGCCGCTCGGGTCGATCCTGCGCCCCGTCATCCTTCCGCCGACCGGCGGCGACACCAACTGGGCCGACGCGCAACTGGCGTACGAGTCGCTCAGCGAACCGGTACGGCGGCTTGTCGACCAGCTCACCGCCGTACACGACGGCACCCGCGAGTTCGGTTACTACCTGGCCCAACGCGGCGGCAACGTGTGGGAGGGCCAGCGGGTGTCACGGCTGGACCCGGTCGAGCACCCGGTCGTCCGGGTCCATCCCGAGACCGGCCGTCGAGGGATCTTCGTGAACCCGGGGTTCACCTCGCACATCGTCGGCGTGTCCGACGCCGAGAGCCGGGCCCTCCTGGACCTGCTCTACGCCCACCTCACCAAGCCGGAGCACATCGTGCGACACCGCTGGCGTCTGGGAGACGTGGCACTGTGGGACAACCGCAGCACCGCCCACTACGCCAACCGCGACTACGGATCCGCTCGGCGGGTCATGCACCGCATCACCCTGCGCGGCGACATTCCCCGCGGGCCACAGCGGTAACCGGTCACCCGTGCCACTCCTTGGCCAACAGCTCGTAGGAGTCGACCCGGTCGGCGTGTGCGTGGGTGATGGTGGTGATGAGCAGCTCGTCCGCGCCGGTGACGTCGCGCAGCGTCCGCAGCTGACGCGTCACGGTGCGGGGCGAGCCGGTGAACTGGGTGTCGACCCGGTCGGCCACCAGGTCGGCGTCCTCCTGCGTCCAGGTGTGCGCGGCGGCCTGCTCGGGGCTGGGGAACGGGATCGCGCCACGTCCGCTGCGGATGCTGTGCACCCAGAGGCCGTAGGGCGTGGCGAGGTGGCGTGCGGTGGCGTCGTCGGATGCGACGACCACGTCGGCGGAGACGACGACGTACGGCTCGGCCAGCGTCGCCGAAGGCCGGAACGCCGTCCGGTACGCCCGCACCGCGTCGAGCACGGTGGCCGGGCTGACGTGGTAGTTGGCGGCGAACGGCAGGCCGAGTCCACCGGCGAGGCGGGCGCTCTCTCCCCCGCTGCTGCCCAGCAACCACACCTGCACGTCGGCGCCCTCGCCGGGTGTCGCGTGCGCGTCGAGTCCGTCGGCGTCGCGGTAGTCGCCACGCAACAGGGCGAGCAGGTCCCCGACCTGCTCGGCGAAGGCCGGTGGCTGGGCACCCGGTTGTTGCAGCAGCGCCGCCTGCAGCGCGGCCCGGGGTGTGGCCAGGATCTTCGCGAACGAGAACGGCGGCGGGATGAGTAGTCCGTCGACCACCCGTGCCTCGACGGCGGTGGGCGGGGCGTCGGCGGCGAGTTCCCGGGCGGCCTCGGCACGGCGCTGACCGGAACGGCCGAGGCCGAGGTCGATCCGGCCCGGGTACAGGGCGTCGAGCGTGCCGAACTGCTCCACCACCGTCAGCGCGGTCTGGTGGCCGAGTTGGACCGCTCCCGAGCCGACCCGGATGTGGCGGGTGGCGGCGGCGACCTGCCCGATCAGCACCGTCGGGGCGGCGCTGGCCACTCCGGGGGCGAAATGGTGTTCGGCGAACCAGTACCGTCGGTATCCGAACTGCTCGGCGCGGCGGGCGAGGTCGATGGTGTTGCGCAGGGCCTCGCCGACGGTGCCGCCGGCGGGCACCGGGGACAGGTCGAGCACGGACAGTGGGGTCGATGACATGGTGTTCCCCGATTCGGCTCAGGCGGTGGCGACGGACGACGGTCGGTGCAGGGGACGGCTGGGGATCGCCCGACGCAGCGCCGGAGCGATCTCGGTCTGGAACAGTTCGAGGGTCTGCCGGTGCTGCCTGTCGGTGAGCCCGTCGGAGTCGGCCGGCAGATGGATCACCTCGTGGCCGAACCGCTCGTGGTAGCGCAGCACCTTGTCGATGATCTGTGCGGGGCTGCCGACCAGGATCGAACTGCGTTCGACGGCGTCCTCGAGGGTCTCGAAGACCGGTCGCAGGCCGGTCCTGCGCCACGCCGCGTTCCGGGCGTCGAAGATCGGCCGGTAGGTCTCGATCGCCTCCTGCGAGGTGCGCGCCGCGTAGTAGCCGGCGCTGCCGGCACCCACCAGGGCGTCGGCCGGGTCGTGACCGTAGTACGCCCAGCGCTCGCGGTAGTGCCGGATCAGTTGCGCGTACGGCTCGATCGGGTTGGTGACGTTGGCGGAGAAGAGCGGGTCGCCGTGGCGTGCCGCCAGGTCCACGGACTCCCGGCTGGTGGCACTACCGTGCCAGATCCGGATGGGTTGTTGCAGAGGCCGGGGCCAGGTCTCGGCGTCGACCAGCGGCGGCCGAAACCGGCCGGACCAGGTGACCCTTTCCTCCCGCCACAGCCGTCGGAACAGCTCGTAGCCTTCCCGGTTGCGCTCCCACTGGTCTTCCGCCGTGACGTGGAACAACTGGGCCTGGGCGGCACCGTTGCCCTTGCCGATGATCAGGTCCAGCCGGCCTCCGGACAGGTGGTCCAGGGTGGCGTAGTCCTCGTAGGCCCGTACCGGGTCCAGCAGGCTGAGCGTGGTGACCGCGGTGAACAGGCGGATGGTGGACGTGCGGGCGGCGATGTGGCTGAGCACCGCCGGCGGTGACGAGGAGATGAAGGGCCGTTCGTGGCGTTCACCGACGCCGTACCCGTCGAACCCCAGCTCCTCGGCGAGTACCGCGTGATCGACCACCTGACGGAACCGTTCGGTGGTGCTCCTGGACCGCCCGGTGACCGGGTCGGGCAGGTGGGTGATGAGGGTGATGAGGAGGAACTTCACACCGCCGCCCTCCGCAGGTGGCGACGTGCGGCGCCCAGACCGAGGTGCTCGCGCAGGGTGGTGCCGGTGTAGCGGGTGCGGAAGACCCCCTTCTCCTGCAGCAGTGGCACGACCCGGTCGACGAACTCGTCGAGGCCACCCGGGGTCAGGTGCGGCACCAGGATGAAACCGTCGGCGGCGTCGGCCTGCACGAAGTGGTTCATCCGCTCGGCGACCCGCTGCGGGGTGCCGACGAAGGACTGCCGGCCGGCGACCTCGATGATCAGATCGCGGATGCCCAGGTGCTTCTCCGTGGCGAGGGTCCGCCACTGGCGCGCGGTGGCGACCGGGTCGCCGTACCCGCTGGTCCGTCCCCGGCTGATCGCCGCGGCGGAGACGTCCGGATCGGTGGTGGGCAACGGCCCGTCGGGGTCGTATCCGGACAGGTCGCGGTTCCACACCTGCTCCAGCAGCAACAGGGCCGTCTGGGGGCTGAACTGCTGACGGCGGATGTGGTGGGCCTTCTCCTGGGCTTCGGCGTCGGTGTCGCCGAGGACGACCGACACCCCGGGAATGATCTTCAGATCGTCCGGCTCGCGACCGTGGCGGGCCAGCCGGGCCTTGACGTCGCGGTAGAACTCCTGCCCGGCGTCCAGCGTGCCGTGCCGGGTGAAGATCGCGTCGGCGCTGGAGGCGGCGAACTCCCGCCCGTCGGGAGAGTCCCCGGCCTGCAGGATCACCGGATGCAGCTGCGGGCTGCGCGGCACGGTGAAGTGGCCCGCGATGTCGAACTGGTCACCGCGGTGGCGGAAGGCCCCCGGATCTGCCGTGTTCAGGTACCGCCCACCGGCACGGTCACCGGCCACGGCATCGGCCGGCCAGGACTCCCAGAGCAGGCGGGCGGTGCGGACGAACTCCGCGGCCCGCACGTACCGCAGGGATCTGTCCAGGTAGCCGTCGCGGCGGAAGTTCTCCCCGGTGAAGGCGTCGGAGGTGGTGACCACGTTCCAGGCGGCCCGGCCCGCGGAGAGATGGTCCAGGGTGGCGAGTTGCCGGGCCAACTCGTACGGCTCCCGGAAGGTCGTGTTGAGGGTGCCGGCGAGCCCGAGATGGGTGGTGACGGCGGCCAGGGCAGCCAGCACGGTCAACGTGTCGGGGCGACCCACCACGTCCAGCTCGTGGATGCGGCCACGCTGCTCGCGCAGCCTCAGCCCTTCGGCGAGGAAGAAGAAGTCGAACAGCCCCCGCTCGGCGGTACGGGCCAGGTGGACGAAGGAGGCGAAGTCGATCTGACTGCCGGAGTCGGGGTCGCTCCACACCGTCGTGTTGTTCACGCCGGGAAAGTGCGCGGCGAGGATGATCTGCTTGGGCACGGAGACCTCCAGTGGTCAGGCGGGCGTCTCGGCGGCGTACCGGTTGGCCGGGCGGGGCAGGCCCAGCAGGTCGCGCAGCGTCCCACCGGGGTAGCCGGCGCGGAACAGGTTCCGCTCGCGTAGGGCGGGGACCAGCGCCCGGGTGATCGCGGTGAGGTCGTCGGGAAGCACGGCGGGGCGCAGCCGGAATCCGGCCAGACCGGTCCGGTGCCACTGCTCGATCAGGTCGGCGAGCTGCCCGGGGGTGCCGGTGAACGCGGTCGCGTCGGAGCGCCCGTCAGTGGTGGCCAGGCTGTCCAGGCGCGCCCGGCGCTGACGGGCCAGGGCCGGTGTCTGGTCGAGTAGGACGAGCAGGTCGGCGAGGATGCGCAGCGGTGGCCCGACGCGGCCGACGATCTCCTCGGCGGCCCGGATCTCGGCGACGATGGCCGCGGCGTGGGCGGCGTCGGCGGGGGTGACGAAGACGACGTCGGCGTGCCGGGCGGCGAAGGCGTACGGCAGCGAGGAGTGGGCGAGGACGGCCACCACCGGCTGGCCCTGTGGTGGGCGGGGAACGATGGACGGTCCCTTCACGGAGAACCACCGGCCGGTGAAGTCGATGTAGTGCAGTCGGTCCCGGTCGACGAACCGGCCGCTGGCGACGTCCCGGATCTCGGCGTCGTCCTGCCAGCTGTCCCAGAGTCGCCGGACGACCTCCACCGCGTCGCCCGCCTCGGCGAACAGGTCGCCGAGGATCCGTACCGTCGCCGGATCGTCGAGCTGGGCCGGATCCAGGTCGGGCAGGTCACGGCGGCCGACGTGGCGAGCCTCCGACCGGCGTACGGAGACCCGGGGCCGCCAGCCGGCCCTGCCACCACTGACGTGGTCGAGGGTGGCCACCGCGGTGGAGACGTGGAACGGTTCGGTGTGCGTGACACCGATGGTCGGGATCAGTCCGATGTGCTGGGTCAGCGGGGCGATCCGCGCGGCGACGAGCAGCGGATCCAGCCGCCCGCGCAGCTGGTCGGTGCGGCCGTCCGGTCCGTCGGCCGCACCTGGTGGCAGGGGGCTGCCGTCCTCCAGGGTGAGCAGGTCCAGCGCGGCGCGTTCGGCCTCTGCGGCCAGCGCCGCCCACCACTGGGGCGACAGCGCCGCGGTGGGGTCGGCGGGTGAGAGCCGCCAGGCGGCCGGGTGCCAGCCCAGTCCGTCGAGGGCCACGGCCAGCTGGACAGTGGGGTCGGGCATCGGTTGTTCCTCCTACGGTCGGCCGGCGGTGACGAGGTCGGGCAGCGCGTCGAGCAACGACCGGGTGTAGTCGTGGCGCGGGTAGGTGAAGACGTCACCGACCGGGCCGGCTTCGACGATGTCGCCGTCGTTCATGACCAGCACCCGGTCGGCGAGGTGATGCACGACGCCCAGGTCGTGGGAGATGAACAGCAGCGCGGTGCCGTCGGCGGCACGCAGCTCGGCCAGCAGGTCGAGAACCTGTGCCTGGACGGAGACGTCGAGGGCGGAGACCGGTTCGTCGCAGACGATCAGGCTGGGTCGGGGGGCGACAGCGCGGGCGATGGCGACGCGTTGGCGCTGGCCGCCGGAGAGTGACCGGGGGTGCCGGTCGCGTAGCTGCGGTCCGAGGCCGACGCGGCGCAGCAGGTCCACGACGTGGTCGGCGCGCGCGGCGCGGGTCAGTCCGGGATCCAGGTTCTCGGCGATCACCTGCCCGACGTCGTAGCGGGGGTCGAAGGAGCTCGTCGGGTCCTGCGAGATCACCTGGAGCCGGCGTCGGAGCGGACGCCGGTGCCGTTCCACCGCAGCGGACCACGGGGTTCGTTCGAAGGTGACCTCGCCGGTGTCGGGGGGCAGCAGACCGGCGACGATCCGGGCGAGGGTGCTCTTGCCGGAGCCGGACTCCCCCACCAGACCGAGGGTCTCGCCGCGGGAGATGGTGAACGAGACGTTCCGGACGACGGTGTGTCCGCCGTACCGCTTGGTCAGGCCGGCCGCGGTGAGCACGGTGTCGTCGGCGCGGACCGGTTCGCGGGCCGGCAGTGGGGCCTGGGCACGCACCGGGACGGTGCGGGACGGAGCGCCGTGGGCGGGCGTGCTCAGCCGACGGCCACGTGAGGAGGCCGATGGCACCGCGTCGAGTAGCTGCCGGGTGTACGGGTGGGACGGGGTGTGCAGTACCCGGCCGGCCGGTCCCTCTTCGACGACCTGACCGTCGCGCATGACCAGGATCCGGTCGGCGATCTGGCCGACGACGGCCAGGTCGTGGCTGACCAGCAGGAGGCTCAGGCCGGCGGCCCGGCGTTCGGCGAGCAGACCCAGGATCTGTGCCTGCACGGTGACGTCGAGGGCGGTGGTGGGCTCGTCGGCGATCAGCAGGGCCGGTTCCCCGGCTATCGCCGAGGCGATCAGGGCGCGTTGGCGTAGTCCGCCGGAGAGTTGGTGGGGGTACTGGTGGGACCGGCGTCGCGGTTCCGGCACGTGGACCTGGTCGAGCAGGTCGATGGTGCGGCCGGCGCGTTGCCGACGGTGGACGACGTGATGGGTGGCGAGGACCTCGGCGATCTCCGCGCCCACCGTGCGCAGCGGGTCCAGGGAGACCAGCGCGTCCTGGAGTACGAGGCCGGCGAGCCGGCCACGGATGCGCCGCCAGTCGCGGGGGCGGTGGCCGCGTACGTCCTGGCCGGCCAGTTCGAGGCGGGCGGCCGTGACGCGGGCGCCGGGACCGGGCAGCCCCACGAGGGTACGGACGGTGACGCTCTTGCCGGAGCCGGACTCACCGACGATCGCGACGCACTCGCCGCGTTCGACGGTGAGGTCGACCCCCCGTACGGCCCGCACCTCGCCGCCGGAGGTGGGGAAGGCGACGTGCAGGTCCTCGACAGCGACCAGCGGACTCATCGGCTCTGCCGCCCGTCGAAGCGGGACTGCCACTGCCGACCGAGGACGGTCGACGCCAGCACGGTCAGGGTGACCGCGACACCCGGCGGAATGCTGATCCACCAGCCCACCTGCAGGTAGTTGCGGCCCTCGGAGAGCATCGCGCCCCATTCCGGTGCGGGTGGTTGCGGTCCCATGCCGAGGAAGCTCAGGCCGGCGGCGGCGAGGACCGCCTCGCCGAGTCCGATCACGGCCAGCACCGGGACGGGGCCGAGGACGTTGGGCAGGACATGGCGTGCCACCAGCCGGGTCCGGGACAGGCCGAAGGTCACGGCCTGCTCGACGTAGCCGGCGCGGCGTACGAGCAGCGTCTGCGCGCGGACCACCCGAGCGTGGTGGGGCAGGGTGGCGATGCCGATGGCGACGACGAGGCTGGTGGTGCCGGGACCGACGATGGCGATGAGCAGCAACGCCAGCAGCAGCATCGGGAACGCGGAGAGCGCGTCGAAGGAGCGGCTGAGTCCCTCGTCGGCGATCCGTGGTGCGAGGCCGGCGAGCAGGCCGAGCAGCACTCCGGCGGTGACCGCGGTGGCGGTGGCGGCGACGCCGATGGTCAGTGAGTGCCCGGCGCCGTGCACCACCCGGGTCCACACGTCGCGGCCGAGGTGGTCGGTGCCGAGCCAGTGTGCCGCGCCGGGTGGGGCGATCACCGTGAGCGGGTCGGCGGCGAGGGGGTCGCCGGGGGCGAGCAGACTCGGCCGGACCGCGGCTACCAGCAGCAGGAGCAGAAACCCGCCGGCGGCCAGCGGGCCCGGTCGGAGCCGCCACCGGCGCCCGGCCGGATGGCCGGAATCGCCGTCGCGGGCGGTGGTGGGGCCGGCGGGCACGCCGGTCAGGGTCGCGGTCATCGTCAGCTCCTCCGCAGGCGCGGGTCGACGAGCAGGTACGCGAGGTCGGCGGCGGTGTTGAGCACCACGTAGACGGCGGCGGAGAGGGTCACCACAGCGAGCACGACCGGCATGTCCTTGCCGAGGACCGCGGCGAGGGTGACCTGGCCGAGTCCGGGACGGCCGAAGACCTGTTCGACGATGACGGCCCCGCCGAGCAGGATCCCGAACAGCCAGCCGGCCAGCGTAATCGTGGGCAGCAGCGCGTGCCGCAGGGCGTGCCGCAGCAGCACCGCGCTCTCCCGCGTTCCCCTGGCGCGGGCGGTCAGGACGAACGGTTCGTCCAGTGCGCGGTCGAGCGCGTCCCGCAGGATCTGGGCGAGCAGGCCCGCGATGGGCAGGGCGAGGGTGACGGCGGGGAGCACCAGGGCGGCGAAACCCTGGTCGCCAGCCACCGGGAAGAGACCCAGCCGGAACGAGAAGACGGTCAGCAGCACGATGCCGATGAGGAACGTCGGGGTGGAGACCAGCACCAGTTCCAGCCCGGAGCTGGCGCGCCGCAACCAGGGCCGACGACTGCCGGCGGTGGTGGTGGCGAGGACGAGGGCCAGCAGCACGCCGAGGCCGGCAGCGGTCCCCGCGAGGGTGACGGTGGCGGCGAGCTGCTCGCCGATCACCTCCGCGACGGGACGTTGCAGGAGGTAGGACCGGCCCAGGTCACCGCCGGCGAGACGGTGCAGGTAGTCGAGGTACTGGACGGCCGCCGGCCGGTCCAGGGCCCATTCGCTGATGATCTCGGCGCGGATCTGTGGAGTGTCGGCGCCGTCGCCGACGATGGCGTCGACGGTGTCCCCGGGCGCGGCCAGCAGCGCGAGGTAGGCGGCGCTGCTGGCGGCCCAGAGGACGACGAGGCCGGTACCGAGCCGGCGGGTCACGGCACGCAGGTGTGGCTGGCGCATGTCAGTTGCCGATCCACAGGTCGTAGGCGCTGGCCGGAACGCCCGCGGTGGGTTCGAACCGGACCCCGCCGACGGTGGTGCTGGCGGCGATCTGGTCGGCCGGTGCGTAGAGGGGCAGCAGCAGCGCCTGCTCGGTGACGACGCGTTGCTGCAGGTCGGCGTAGATCGAGGCGCGTCCGGCGGGGTCGGCGGTGGCCTGACCGGCTTCCAGCAGCTGGTCTATGCGCCGATCGTCGACCCTGGTCCGGTTGACGCCGCCCTGGCTGTGCAGCAGAAGGTTCAGTGCGACGCCCGCGTCGGTGTCGGCGCGGGAGTTGTCGAAGACCTCGTACTGGTTGCTGTCGAAGGCCTCCTGGGCGGTGCCCTGGTCGACCAGGGAGACCTTGAGGTCGATGCCGGCGCTGGCCTTGACGGCGGCCTGGATGGCCTGGGCCAGGACGTCGCGGCGGTCCCGGACGTACGGGGCGGCCTGCACCAGCCGGACGGTGAGCCGCCCGCCGTCCTTGACCCGGTAGCCGTCGGCGTCGCGCCGGGTCCAGCCGGCCTGGTCCAGTAGGGCGTTGGCGGTGGCCGCGTCGCCGCCGTAGCCGCCTTCGAGTCGCTTGTCGTACAGCGGACCCGACGGGCTGACGACGCTCCACGCCCGGACGGCGGTGTCGCGGTAGACGGACCTGAGCACGGTGTCGACCTCGACGGCTTCCTGGAAGGCCTGACGTACCCGCAGGTCGTCGAAGGGTGCCCGGGAGGTGTTGAAGTAGTAGGAGTAGGCCGATCCGGAGTTGAGCTGCCGGATCAGGCGCAGCCTCGGGTTGGCGGTGATCAACGGCTGGTCGGTGGCGGGCACACCTTCGACGAGCTGGACCTGACCGGAGGTGAGGGCGCCGATCCGGACGGCGGACTCCTTGAGGAACCGGTAGGTGATGCCGTCCAGGTGCGCGGGGCCGGTGTGGGTGGCCCCGGGCGGCGCCCGGTCGTAGTCGGGGTTGCGGGTGTAGTGCAGTTCCTGACCGGGCACGTACCGGTCCAGCACGAACGGGCCGGTGCCGGCGAGGTCCACACCGCCGGCCTTGAGGTTCTTCGCCTCCCGCAGTGATCTCGGGGAAACCTGCGCGCCCTGCGGAGACGCGAGGAAGTCGAGGATGAGCACGTCCGGTTCGGTGAGGGTGAAGCGCACCGTGCGCGGGTCCACCACCTCGACGGTGTCGAGATGGCGTAGCTGCACGGCGGCGACGGCCGGGGTGTACCCGGGTTCCCGGAGCTTGTCGATGTTGGCCTTGACGGCGGTGGCGTCGAACGGGGTGCCGTCGGAGAACGTGACCCCGTCGCGC
Organism: Micromonospora sp. WMMA1923; assembly: GCF_049179195.1. Taxonomy (NCBI): domain Bacteria; kingdom Bacillati; phylum Actinomycetota; class Actinomycetes; order Micromonosporales; family Micromonosporaceae; genus Micromonospora; species Micromonospora sp. WMMA1923. The sequence continues at coordinate 1,872,608 of NZ_JBMHLZ010000001.1, read as the reverse complement.
AGGGTGAAGGTGTAGGAGCGACCGTCCGGTGTGGTCTGCCAGCCGGTGGCCAGCCAGGGCGCCAGTTTGCCCTGTTGGTCGTAGCCGAGCAGGGACTCGAAGGTGTTCCAGACCAGCAGGCGGGCTTTCGCCTGGGCGTACAGGTGCGGGTTGAGGGTGATCGGTTCGGTTTCCACGGCCCAGGTGAGGGTGCCGCCGGAGCGTGGTAGGCCGGCCGGTTCGGAGGCGGGCGCGGGGCCTGTGGAGCAACCGGCGGCGCCGGCGAGCAGGGTGGCGAGGGCGACGGCGGTCAGGGTACGCAGGCGGGGCGCGAGCATGCGGGAGTCTCCTGTCCAGGCAGGCGGAAGCGGGTACGGCGAGGCCCCTCGCGCCGGTGGCGCGGGTCAGGGTGCAGGAAAGGGGCGGTCGGCTCGACGGTGAGCCCCACCTCGGTGGGCCGGGGCAGACCCGTGGGAGTGGGTGCCGGTCAGCGCAGACAGGAGCTGGACCACACTCGACCGAAGTCGATGTGACCGCGGGTGGTCAACCGCAGCTCACTGGACATGAGATGAGTTCACTGCGCAGCGGTGGAGATGTCAACGAAAGCATCCACGGATGTCGTCTTTCGCACGCGTGGCCACCGATCCGTTGACCAATAAACTACTTTTCATATAGGGTTTATGGGTTTAAGCGCGGCTCGTGGACCCCGGGTACAAGCCACCCGCCGCTCCCCTTCGCGAGCCACGGTCAGTCCACGTCGAGCAGCACCTTGCCGGCCACCCGGCGCCCGAGCAACGCCGCCGCGGCCTCGTCGAGGTGCCGCCAGGAGCCGCGCCAGCCCACCGGCACCCGGAGCGCACCGTCACGCACGAGGCCCAGCAGGCACGCCAGGTCCGCACCGGGCGAGGCGACATCACCGAAGGACCGCAGGGACCGCGCCGCCCCGGGAGCGAAGGTGGAGTTCACCGGGAAGGTCGCGGGCTCCCCGGAGGCCCACCCGATGCTGTGCAGCACGCCGCCCGGAGACAACAGCCGCCAGGCGGCCGGCAGTACGACCCCACCCACCGTCTCGACGACCACGTCAACCTCGCCCGCGATGGCATCGATGCCGACCACGACCTCCTTCGCGCCGAGCGACGCCAGACCATCCGCCCGACTGGCGGATCCGACCACCGCGATCACCTCGGCACCCTGGCTGCTTGCCAGTTGCACGGCGATGCGGCCCACTCCCCCGGACGCGCCGGTCACCAGCACGCGCCGCCCGCGAAGTGGCCCGGTGGAGCGCAGCGCACGGAGGGCGGTCACCCCGACGGTCGGCAGGACAGCCAACTCGGCGACGTCCATCCCGCAGGGGATCTCGGCGACGGCGCCGACATCGACGGCCATCCGGTGTGCCCAGGCACCGGCACCGAGGGCGATCACCCACGCACCGACGCGCGGGCCGGTACCCGTGGTGGCGGCTCGTAGCACGCGCCCGACAGCGTCATGCCCGAGCACGGTCCCGGCCGGAAACGCGCGGGCATAGCGGACCTCGCCGTGGTTGACCGACACGTGTTCAACGGCGATCAGGACCTGGCTGGGGCCCGCGACCGGATCGGGAACCTCGTCCGGCCGATAGCCGGGGCCTGCGTCAGGGGTGGCGATGATCGCACGCATGAAACTCCTACAGACGATCCGGAACGGCGGTCGCTGATCGCCGCCGCGAGCGGGGCCTGCGCCGCCGACCCGCACAGCGAAACCGGCCACCGGCGGCGACACCGGCCCGCCGCGACTGGTCAGGCCGCGCGGCGAGCAGGCGGTTCGAGGTACTCGGCCAGGCCCGCGTACCGGCCGCGGTGGTAGAGCAACGGCGAGCCGACGACGGCCTGCTGCAGCAGTTCCGGCTCGGCGAGGACGATGGCGTGGTCGCCGACGGTCACCCGTTCCACCACCCGGCACAACAGCCAGGCCAGCGTGTCCTCGATCAGCGGTACCCCCTCGGGACCGACCCGCCAGCGGGTCGGCGCGGCGAACCGATCGACCCCGCTGGTCGCGAACGTCCGCGCCAGATCCTGCTGGTGGTGGCCGAGCAGGTGAACCCCCACGTGCCGGCTGCGGGACACGGTCGGCCAGCTCGACGACCGAAGGTCGAGGCAGAACGAGACGACCGGTGGATCCAGGGACACCGAGGTGAACGACGTGGCGGTGAAGCCGACCGCCGGATCGCCGGATGCGGTGACCACGGTGACGGTGCTGGCCTGATGGCGCAGCAACCCGCGCAGGGCCTGCGCGTCGGCGTCGACCAACGTGGGGCTGTCAGCGGACTGGGGCATGGTCTTCCTTTCCGAGGGCAACCGGGCCGTCAGCGCGCAGCAGGGGCAGCAGTTGGTCGCCCTGGCGCGTGACCTCCCGTAGGTAGGGCGTGTCGGAGAGCACGAAGTGGGTGACGCCGAGCGACTGGTACCCGCGCAGTGCCGCCGCCCGTGAAGGTGTCGGGCCGGCCCCAGCCGGTGCCGATGAGCGCGCCGCCCCACCCGTGTTCCTCCACCGCCTGCGCCTGCCTGGTGAGGGTGTCGAGGCTGTTGTGGTCGTCGACGATGTCGTCGCCACGGTGCCCGGGCTCTACCTGGTTCGGGATGTACCAGAGGAATTCGGCGCTCATCAGCGGAGCAGCCGTGGTGCGTGGCGGACGGCGTGCTCGGCGACGTCACGGCCGAGTTCGACCCCGACCTCGTCGGCGGTACGGGTGTGGATCCCCGACCAGACGCGGGCGTCGACGTTGTCCAGGGTCGGACCCCGCCAGTCATGGTAGGTCCGGGTGGCACCTGGCTGGCTGGGGCTGTCGATCGTGTACGGCTGTCGGGCCCGTGGCCCCACCAGTGCGGTGAGCACCTGCTCCGCGGCGCCGGAGTAGGTGTTGTGTCCGCTCGGGTAGTCCGGGTGGGCGGGCGTGGTGTGCAGTGGCGTCCAGTCGGGATCGGTGTCGGCCCGCAGGGCGGTGACCGGTCGCCAGCGCAGGTAGGCGTACTTGGCGTCGGAGGTCGCGATCTGGGTGTCGACGAGGGCGACGTGGAAGATGGCCACGAGGCCTGCCCGCCGGGCGACCGGATGGGTGGACTGCGCGAGCGCGGCGCGCAGGATCCCGGTGTAGAGCGTCAGCGAGGAACCGAGCCAGAAGGTGGCCGTGTCGGTCTGTTGCGGTGTCCGTACCACGCTGTCGGCGGCGCCGTACGCGCGGACCTCGGCCAGGTCCGTCCGGTATCGCTTCGAGGTCAGGGCCGGCGGTGGACCGGGCCGGTAGCGGTCCACCCGGTCGAGCAGGAACGGCGTGGCGAGGCGGTTGCCGGCCTGCTGGGCGGTGCCGAAGCTCGGCGGGGTGGGTTGCCAGATCCCGGGCCGTGGTTCGGGCGTGGGATAGGCGGGGTTGACCGAGGCGGGATCGAGACCGTCACCGGTGCGCTGGGCCAGCAACGATCGCGCCTGCGCCTGGCCGGCGGCGATGCCCCGCTCCTCGGCCCGTCCGTCGGGGATCCGGCGCAACGTGGCCTGGAGTGCGGCGTCGAGCGTCGGGGCAGCCTCGGGTGTCAGGTTGCTCAGCGCGGTGTGGACCGCGGACGCGAGCGCGGCGTCCTGGTAGTGGCGCGCGGTGCCGACCGGCGCGGTACGCACGGCGCGGGTGGCGGCGAGCCAGCTGATCGCCCAGGCCCGGCTGTTGGTGACCTGGGGGCGGGTACTGGTGGCGATGGCGGCCGCGGTGACGTCGTACCACTGCAGGGCGGTGTCGACCTTCGCGGCGGCGGCAGCCGGTGCGGTGGCGGATACGCCGGCGAGCAGCGCGGCGGCGACGATCCCGGCCAGGCCACGGTGCCGGGATCCTACGGTCAGCAGGGTCATGACGTGGTTGCACCTTTCGGAGAGGGGGCGAGCACGCGCCGGGCAGGTGTGGGCGGGGCACGACATGGAAGGTGACACCGGTACCGGGACGCCGCCGGTCGTCGTCGAGTCGGCGGCGCGGGGCGGGAACGGATCAGAGGTGGGCGCTCAGCGGCAGCAGCCGCGCGCACTGGTCCAGCCACGACAGCAACCCCGCGACACCGCGACCGCGGTGGCGTCGAGCGGGGTTGCCTGGCTGGCCATATCGGTAGCCTAACCGGCAAAACCTACAGACTAAATAGGGATTTCAGTCAATGGGACGCCGGCCGGCTCCGCAGAAGAGCCGCCACGACCGGGGTCGTCGCGGCGAGCCACTCCGCGTAGGCCGCAGGATCGTCGTACCGACGGTCGATCACGAACAGGCCGCGTCCGGCCACGGTCGCACCGATCTCGGTGAGCACCGGGCGCAGGGTGAGTTCCGCGGCCAGGTGATGCTGCGGCGCGGCCCCGACCAGCAGCGGAACAGCGATCCCGCGCAGCCCCGTCCCGGTGGCGAACCGATCGAGGAAGAGCTTGAGCAGCCCCGTGTAGGTGCCCTTGTAGGTGGGGCTCGCCACCACCACGAGGTCAGCCGCACCGATCTCGGCCACCAGGGCGGCCACGCCGGGGTCGTCCCAGTCCAGCAGCGCCGGGCCCAGGGTCGCGAGATCGACGGTCAGCTCCGGCTCGCGGCCGGTGAGCTGCCGGGCGACGTAGTGCGCCGCGGCGAGGGTGCGGCTGGCCGGCCGGGGGTTGCCGACCACGACGGCGACCCGGGCGCTCACCCCGCCACCGACCTCTCGGCCACCGGTGCCGCAGCGAAGGGTACGACCGGCGCCGCGTGTCGCACGGGCGCCGGGTGCTGCCAGAGACCGCGACGGGACAGCTCGGGCAGCACACCCTCACCGAAGCGGTACGCCTCCTCCAGGTGCGGGTAACCGGAGAGCACGAACTCGGTGACACCCACCTCGACGTACTGTTCGATGAGGTCGGCGACCTGCCGGTGGTCGCCGACGAGCGCGGTGCCGGCGCCGCCACGCACCAGCCCCACACCGGCCCACAGGTGGGGATGGATCTCCAGCCCGTCCTTGGTGCCGCCGTTGAGGGCGAGCATCCGGCGCTGCCCCTCGGACTCACTACGCCGCAGGCCCGCCTGGACCTGGCGGATCTGCTCCGCGGAGATGCCGGCCAGCAGACGGTCAGCCTCCGCCCAGGCCTCCTGCGCGGTGTCCCGGGCGATGGTGTGCACCCGCAGGCCGAAGGAGAGGGCCCGGCCCTGCCGATCGGCGAGTTCACGAACCCGGCGTACCTTCTCGGCGACCGCGGCCGGCGGTTCACCCCAGGTCAGGTAGACGTCGACGTGTCGGGCGGCCACCTCCAGGGCCGCCGGCGACGATCCACCGAAGTAGATCCGCGGCACGGGGTCGGGAAGCTGGGTCAGGACCGCCTCGGCGAGCTGGAAGTGCCGTCCGCGCACGTCGACGGGTTGCCCCGTCCAGAGCGCGCGGACGATCTCCAGGAACTCCCCGGTCCGCTGGTAACGGGCGTCCTTGTCGAGGAAGTCGCCGTACATCCGTTGTTCGTGGCTCTCGCCGCCGGTGACCACGTTGAGCAGCAACCGGCCGCCGGAGAGGTTCTGGAAGGTGGCGGCCATCTGGGCGGCGAGGAACGGCGAGGTGAGACCGGGGCGGAACGCGACGAGGAACTTCAGCCGTGCCGACAGGCTGCTCAGCATCGCGGTGGTGATCCAGGCGTCCTCGCACCACGCACCGGTGGGGGTCAGGGCGGCCTCGAAGCCCAGTTGCTCGGCCGAGCGGGCGATCTGCCCGAGGTAGGCCACGGAGGCAGCCCGGGCGCCCACGTCGGCCGGGGTGCCGTGGCCGCCGCCGACGATCTGCCGGCCGTCGCCGCCGTTGGTAGGCAGGAACCAGTGGAACTGCAGAGCGGTCATCGGCTCACACCTGTCCGTGGCTGGGGGGCGGGGTGCCGTCGACGACCCAGCGGCCGAGGTGCTGGAGCTTCCACGCCGCCGGATCGTGCAACGTGTGGGTGCGCGCGTTACGCCAGTGCCGGTCGAGGTGGTGCGTGGCGCTGGCGGACCGGGTGCCGGCCACCTCGAAGAGCCGGCTGCTCGCCTGCAGGGCCGCGTGGGTGGTGGCGGCCCGCGCCGCGGCGACAGCCAGCGACGCGTCCGTCGCGGACCGGGCGGTCAGGTCGGCGCTGGCCCGGTCGATGGCCCGGGCAGCCTCGGCCAGCAGGGCCTCGCTTGCGCGTACGGCCAGTTCCATCTCCCCGAAGGCGTGCACCACGAGGGGATCGTCGGCCGCCCGATCGACGTTCGCGTCCGGGTAGGGTCGGCTCCGGTGGCGGACGAACCACGCCGCGTCGGTCAGGGCCGCCCGTGCGATGCCGGCGTCGATCGCGGCATGCAGCACCTGCGCGAACGCGCCGTAGGTCTGCGGCTGATCGAAGGTCACCGCGTACGGGGTGATGAGCTCGTCGGGCACCGGCACGTCCTGCAGGACGACCGACCCGCTGGCGGTGGTGCGCTGGCCCAGCCCGTTCCAGTCGTCGACGACGTCGACGCCCCCGGCGTGCCGGTCGACCCAGGCGACGTGCAGCGGCCCGTCCGGCCCGAGGTGGGCGAGCACGGGGATCCGGTGTGCCAGCAGGGCGCCGGTGGCGTAGAACTTGCGGCCGTTGAGTCGCCACCACCCCGGGCCGTCGGCGGTCAGCGTGGTCTTGATCTCGCGTACGTGTAGGGTGCCGGCCTCGGACTGCGCGTTGCCGAAGCGGCGGCCGGCCAGCACCTCACCGAAGAGAAGCTTCTGTTGGCCGTCGGTGCCCCGCAGACGCAGCTGGTTGACATAGACGAAGTGGCTGTGCGGAATCTGGCCGATGTTGGGGTCACCGGCGGACAGCAGCCGGAACACCTCCGCGACCGTCTCCGTCGGCAGGTCGGCCCCGCCGTGCCGGGCCGGGACGGTGATCGCCAGCAGCCCGGCCGCGCTGATCTGGTCGACCTCGGTCAGCGGCAGGACGCGCCGCGCGTCGCGGTCGGCCGCGTCCCGGGCGAACCCGGCGGCGAACTCGGCGGCGAGGGCGACCGCCTCGGCCGAGGAAAGGACGGCAACGTTCGTCATACCCGCCCCCACCGGACGACGGTGCGAACCCGCCGGGGGCACCGGCTGTCCTCCCGGACGACGATCCGGTCGTTCCTTGAGCGCGTCCAGCGCGCCGAACGGTTCCTTGAGCAGTTGCTGCGCCATCCAGACCCACACATGAGGCGAAGTCTACTGAACCTATAGGAGAAATGGGAGGTGCGGGATGGCGTCTGGGCAGCTCAGCGCCGACCGGTCGACCAGCGCGACGGTGAGCTCCGAGGAAGCGTCCACCCGATGGCCGCCGTGCAGCTGTTCTGCGCCCCGTACGCAGGCGGCGGATCGACGGTGCACCAGCAGTGGCCGGAGGGTGAAGCAAGGTGGCGTCGGCGCTGGTCGTGCCGCCGGCGACCCCAGCGCCGATCTCGCGAGGACCAGTCAGCGCGGCCGAGGAGGTCAGACCGGCACGCGCTCCGAGCAGTGGATGATCGGGGCGGGCGGGAGCCAGGAGAAGAACTTGGTGTTGCAGATCGCCACCGTACTGACGTCCTCGTACCAGTTGGCAGTGTTGGCGGTGCCGGAGCCGGCAGTCAGCGTCAGCTCGGTGCCACTCGGAAACCTGACGTAGACATCGGTCCAGCTGTAGTCCGGACTGCCGTACACCCAGCCCCAACTCGCCGCGCCGTTACCGGGGCAGTTGTCGATCTGCACCTGCGCACCGCCGAACAGGAACGTGCGGGCGCAGCCTGCCATTGCCGGAGATGCGGGGATGATCACCAACGCGGAGATCGCAAGCACGAGACTGGCGAGGAGACCGGCATACCGGCGGTACTGCTCCTTGCGCACATCCCACGCCGAGCGGGACACCAGAGTCTTCACGCATCCTCCACACCACACCGTGATCGGCCGTCACACCCTGCCCAGACGGCAATCGGCCACTGTTGCCAATCTATTAACTTCGATCCACTGCAGGCAGGGCGCGTTTGTCCGGCTTTCCGCTCGGCCCCACCAGAACCCGGTCGATCGACTGGATCGCCTGCGGGGCCGACGACTCCCCCAGCGCCTGCGCCACCAGCACACGCAGCCGTCCGGCGTTGCACTGGCCCACACCCCCGCAGGAGGCCGCATCACCGTGACGCCCCGGGCCGTCGACACCTGCGCCGAACTCGTGATCACCGACACCGGCGAGGGTTTCGACCAGACGGATGCCCGACGGATCTTCGACCGGTTCCACCGCGGCGCAGCCTCCGGAGACCGCCGGTTCGGCCTGGGACCGGCCCTGCTCCAGGAGGTCGTCACGAGCCACCACAGCACGATCGCGGCCGAGGGCCATCCAGCCCAGGGCCCCCGCTTCACGGTGCGCCTACCTGCGACGCGGCTCGCCGATCACCACGGGTGGCTCTTCGCGGATCAGGGACCTCTGGACACGGCAAGTCAAAGCCGGCACGTAGGTTCCCGGAGTGCGACCGGGCTACTCAGCTCTAACCCCAGCGGCTGCCGGGGGGCTGCGGCACCCCCGAGAGGATCCTGCGCTAAGCTGTACCGGCTGTCGCAGGGGGAAGCCCACGCGGCGCATCGGGACGTGGCGCAGCTTGGTAGCGCACTTGACTGGGGGTCAAGGGGTCGTCGGTTCGAATCCGGCCGTCCCGACGGCGAGAGGGTTTCCGCAGGTCACAGACTTGCGGAGACCCTCTTTTCATTGCTCGGCATGGATGCCTGGTCTAGCACGCCGCTGTTGGACCCCTTGACTCGGGCAGGTGCCGAATGCCGCTTCTCGATCTTTCCAAGCTCTCCGTCGGGCTGTCCCGGACCTGGTCCGGGTACCTGCGGGACTGGGACCGGTCGCTACGGGCCGGGAACTACCCCCAGACCACCCGCTACAACTACCTCCTGGCCGCCGCGCAGCTCGGCCGGTACCTCGCGGAACACTCGCCGGACCCGGACGCCGAGGAGGCCGCCGAAGACCCGTGCGCGGTGACTCGGGGACACGTGGAGGCCTTCCAGGCCTGGATGATCCAGACCCGGTCGGCATCGACCGCGTTGAACAAGCACAAGGGCCTGCAGCAGTTCTTCAAATGGCTGCTCATCGACGAACAGGCCATCGACCGGACGCCGATGGACCGGGTCCGGCAGCCCAAGACCCCGCGCAAGCTGATCCCGGTCATGGGCGACGAAGACACCAGCAAGCTCCTGAACGCCTGCAAGGGCAAGGGCTTCACCAACCTGCGCGACGAAGCGCTGATCCGGTTGTACTGCAACACCGGCGCCCGCCTGTCAGAGGTTGGCAACCTCCTGGTCGCCGACCTGGACCTGAACACCGAGTCGGTACGCTTCCACGGCAAGGGCGCCAAGGACCGGCGGGTGAGGTTCGGGCCCAAGACCGCCCGGGCGCTGTCGCGGTATCTACGGGCCCGGGACAAACACAAGGGCGCTGACCTGCCAAACCTGTGGCTCGCCGCACGGGGACAGGCACCGTTGACGCCAAACGGCATCAAGATCTTGCTCAAGCGGTTGGGCAAGGCCGCCGGGGTGCCGGACGTACACGCCCACCGGTGGCGGCACAACTTCGCCCACGAGTGGAAGCGCGCCGGGGGCGACACCGGGGACCTGATGCTCCTGCTGGGCTGGACCTCCGAGGACATGCCCCGCCACTACGGTGCCAGCGCGGCGGCCGAACGGGCCCAGGAGACGCAGGCACGGCTGGGCATCGGCGAGCGGGTGTAAGCCCGGCGACTGGCGCGGCACCCAGGGCGATTGCGTGGTCGACTGACGGGCCGCGGATCAAGGATTCGAGACGAGTTCGACCTCTCATTCATGCAAAACGTGAAAACCCCGTCCGGGTCCAGCCTCAGCATCTGGTAGGCCAACCGTGAGGAAGAGGGAATCCCTGGCCGGGAACAGGATGACCCGACAAGCGAAGGGGTGACCGCGATCAGCCACCCCGCAGCCCTAGAAGGGACTGCGGGGTGGCTGCCACGTCAGATGAAGCTACGACCCTGAAAACGGCCAGTCAAGACCGTCGAGTTATTGACCTTTACGCTCACCGGGGCGCTTTATTATTAGATACGTCGCCCAGGGCAGCAACGCGGTAGAACCGAGGAAGAAACTGACATCCCGATCAAATATCCCTCCGACCCAAAGTAAAGGCGAAAGCGCCCAGAGCGAAAATCCTACACCCAATAAGATCCAGCCGATTCTCGTCACTTTCACGCCCTCGTTACCTGTGCAGGAAACATACGCCCTCGATCGCCCAACCGGCCCAACCCGCCCTTCCGGCTAGACGCGCCCCTCGCCACCCCCACTTTGCCGCAGCCGCTCCATAACCCATGGCGCCACCTGCCCAACCCAGAGACGGGCCACTGGTGTAGACCCGGCAGGCACGTTTGACGCTACGGTTCATGGAGCGACCGACCCTGGCATGGTAACTGTTGCGTCCGCAGTTGCTGCCCGACGTTCCAGACCAGCAGGACCGATTCGCTCGGTAATTGCGACTCGAGAAGCGTGCGGCATTTCGAGTGGCACGTCCCGCGCGTTGCGCCTTATTGTAGGTCCGGCAAGCCCACCTGGCCCATCTCGAGCATCTCCGCTTGCCGTCCAGGTCGGTCGCGTTGACGGGATCGGCGCAGGTGTACTCGTATGCGTTGCAGCTTCCACCATAGATCGGGTCGATCTGAAGGAATCGCCCCAGCGCCGGGCTGTATAGACGCACACCCATGAGAATGCTGTCGCCCAGCGCCTCGCTGGAACGCTGCTTACCACCCAGCCATCCGTAACGCTGATTGGATTGTGCCGCCATCGGCATGCCGAACTCGTCGTAATCGAACAACTCCGGTTCAGTCATGGTGACATCGATGGCTACCGCGACATCGCCGTGCAGGTTTGTCAACTGGAGGACCACATCACCGGCCGCAAATGTCGTTGCTGCGAGGTCACCGTCCGGGCCGCACACGTTACGAGCGACGCTGCCGGTCGAGCCATCGCCAACCCACGCCACCTCGTCGGAGTCGTCACCGTAGTGGTTCACCTTGGCTATTGCGTCACCCCACTCCTCATCCACCAGCGTTTCCGTGGTTGACGACCGGAAACGAAGCGCAGGGTCCAGAAACCAGGTCTGGCGCGAGTCACCGAGTTGCTGCCGCTGCACCAAGTCGTTGGCAAAGTAGGAGTTACTCAACCCGCCTGGAATTTCGCTTGTACGGCCAAATGCATCGTAGACGTATCCAGCGTTGGTCAGGCGGTCGGCAGTATCGTAGCCAGCCTGCTCGTACTCGGCGCCGGTGTCCTGTTGGCACTCGCCGCCCTCGCCTGGGGAGTAGGCCCATACGTCGCGCCGGTTGTAGCGGTCGTCGTAGCGGTAAGTTCGGGTGACGCAACCCTCGGTCAGGGCGGTGTCGTGTTGCGTGCGCGTCAGGCGACCCAGCCGGTCGTACCGATGCTGCTTGCTACCACCGGTGTACGTATGGTTCACCCACTGGCTCGTAGTGTTCTCCACCACCGATTCAGAGTAGATGACTTCGCCGTCGGAGTCGCGGGTGTAGGTCCGCTCCACCGGCTGCAGGTTCGCGTCCAAGCGGTCCGTGCGGGTCAGTCCGCCGGGGTAGGTCATCTCAGTCAGATGTCCGTCGGGTGAGTACTTGGCGGCGAAGGCTCCGGCAACACTATCGGTCACGTTGGTCAGCAGGCCGCGCGGCTCGGCCGTCCTGTCGTAGGCGTATGTCTTGTGCCCGGCAGGGTCCGACACCTTCACCTGGTTGCCGAAACGGTCGAACTCCGTCACGGTCGTCGCCCCGTCGGCATCGGTGTACGACACCAGCCGGCCGAGGTTGTCGTACTGCTGACTGATGGTGCCGGTTCCCATCGTGGTGGCGACTTGTCCGTTCTCCGGGTGGTAGGTGGTCGTGATCGTGCCGACTGCCGCCCCTTCGTCGGAGACGATCGCGTTGCTGGTCGTCCGTCCCGCCGTGTCGTAGGCCGTGGTGGTGGTTCGGGTTTTGCCGGCCGCAGTTTCGGTCACGACGGCTTCGTTGGCGTAACGGTTGTAGGCGGTAACCCGCCGGACCGGCAAATGGGTGGCCATCCTTGCCGGATCATGTCCGGTGACCGCCCCTGCTGCACGCGTAAGGCATGGCTGCCCAGCCCACTCCGGCCGGTTGCCGCAGGCGCTGTCCGACCCGTTCGCCCCTGCCGTGTAGTAGATGGTCTCCCGTGTCTTCGCATCGCTTCCCGTTGAGCCGACCTCCAGCAGCTTGATTACCCGCCCCGCAGCATCGTGGACGGTGTGGGAGGTGAGGTTCTCGCCGCCGGTGACGGCGTCAACCGTCCGACTGGTGGCCTTCTTCAACGTCCAACCGGACACCCCTCCATGAGCGGCCTGGTAACTGGTCTTGGTGACCCGTACGTCGGCGTCGGGGTAGCCGTCGATCTGCATGCCCTTCGTTTCCCGGGTGGCTGCGCTCCTCCACCGCCCATTCGGTCACCGCCGACGCGGGCTCAAGGAACGGCATCGGGTAACACGCGACCCTGGTCTCGTCGTCCTCCAACAGCACCGGCGTACCCACCGCCGCCGTGCCCACCCGCACGTGGACCCCGGCGCGTTCCAACAACCGGGAGCCAACCCCCAGCCGGGCCGGCGAATCATGGTTCCCCGCGATGACCACCACCGAGGTCCCCGCTTCCACCACCAGCCGGGTCTGCGCCTGGTCCCACAGACCGACAGCGTCAGGCGGTGGCACCGCCCGGTCGTAGAGGTCACCGGCGATAAGCACCGCATCGACCCGTTCACTGCGGGCGACGTCCACCAGGTGATCGACGAACGCCTGATGGGCATCGTGCAGGCTGAGGCCGTGCAGCTGACGACCCAGATGCCAGTCCGAGGTGTGAAGGAAACGCACGAGCGGTGACGCTAGGACACCCATCGACCGCCGCACATCAACCCAGCCGACCACAGTCCCGTCCGAAAATCGAGCGTGTCCGGGCAGTCCGAACACGACGGTTCTGGTATCCCGCGCCAGGAAAACGTAGCAAGCCCACCGGTTCACCTCGCCAGCAGCGCGACGGGTTGTCGGTTAGGCCCTGTGTCGAAGTTGGTCACAGCCACTCGTTGATCGCGGCGATGTGCACGGTGGCCTCGTAGCGCACGGCGAGCTTGTCGAAGCGGGTCGCCACAGCGCGGTTGCGCTTGAGTCTGTTGATGCCGCACTCGACTGCGTGGCGCTGCTTGTACCGCTGCGGGTCGAAGGCCGGTGGCCGGCCGCCCTTCGACCCCTTCTTACGTCGGTTGGCGTCCTGGTCGGCCTTGCTCGGGATGGTCGCGGCGATCCCGCGTCGGCGCAGGTAGGCCCGGTTCGCTTTCGAGGTGTAGGCCCTGTCGGCCAGGACCCGGTCCGGGCGGGTCCTGGGTCGGCCGGTCACCAGGCGGGGAACGCGGATGGCGGCCAGGACGGGGATGAACTGCGGGCTGTCGCCGCGCTGCCCGGCAGTCAGCACCATGGCGAGGGGCTTCTGCCCTTGCTCGCAGCCCAGGTGCAGCTTCGTGGTCAGCCCACCGCGGGAGCGGCCGAGCGCGTGGTCGGCCGGTTCGACGGTGACGCCGCCGGGTGGTTCGGCCTGCAGATCCCCCTTTTCCTCGCCCCGGCCGCGTGCTGGTGAGCGCGGGCGCTGGTCGAGTCCACGGACACGTCCCAGGTGATCCTGCCGGCCGCGTCGGCGAGGGCCTGCAACGCCGTCAGGACCTGCTGCCAGGTGCCATCGCGCTGCCAGCGGCGGAACAGGGCATACACCGCCGACCAGGACCCGTACTGCGGCGGCACGTCCCGCCACGGGGCACCCACCCGGATCCGCCACCGGATCCCATCGATCAACTGCCGCCTACTCCATGACGACGGTCGACCTGGCCGCTTACCCGCAGGCAGCAACGGCTCCAGCACCGCCCACTGCACGTCGGTCAGGTCGAACCGCCTCGTCACCGCTAGGGTGTCCACGAGGTCTCCGGTTTTCAGGTTCTGCTTGGTCGCTGAACCATCTACCGGAGGCCTCACTCTTTTTCGATCTCCGACACGCGAAGATCCTCAAACCAGCTCAAGCCCTGGCACCGACTTCGACACAGGCCCTAGTCGACAGAGGCTGCTGCGGTGTTGATCCAGCCGGCATGATCCAGCTTCGTGAGGGGGCGATGCAGGTCGCCACCTACCGGCCGGCAGTTCACGAGCGCACGACGAGAGCCAACCCGAGCGCCCACGTTTCGACGCTCACCGAGCAGAGAAGATCGGGTACGGCCACTTCCCGGTGATCACCAATGCCGCATCGTCATCAGTCCATCGCTGTTCTGCCACCCTCGGCGTCGGCAGTGAAGGTCCAATTGGGCGGAGGTTGGCCGGCGGCGCCCCGGACGGCTTGGGGTTCCACCTGACCGGACTCACCTTGGTCAGCGCTCTCACCAGCACAGATGCACAACCGCCGGTCCGCTGCAAAAATGGCACCAGCAGGCGCATCGACACCTACCCTGACCTGCAACTTAAGGTTCGGGTCGCTCATCGTCCCTGGAGGGATCGCAACATGTCGGAGACCAGGGCGCTCGCCAGATTCTCGACGTCGCTCATCGTCCCTGGAGGGATCGCAACGTGGCCCAGAGCTGGCCGTGGGCGGGCACCGCGTCGAGTCGCTCATCGTCCCTGGAGGGATCGCAACGTGGCCCAGAGCTGGCCGTGGGCGGGCACCGCGTCGAGTCGCTCATCGTCCCTGGAGGGATCGCAACAAATCGTAGGAGGGGTCGGCCCCGTCCAGGTCGAGGGTCGCTCATCGTCCCTGGAGGGATCGCAACACGTAGAGCTTCGTGGCCCCGATCGGCTGCTGCGTACGTCGCTCATCGTCCCTGGAGGGATCGCAACGTGTGCTCCGGGTCCCATCCCCAGGGGGTGCGGCAGGTCGCTCATCGTCCCTGGAGGGATCGCAACGGTCATCTCGGCGAGCGGTTCCCGGCGGTGGCTCGTCGCTCATCGTCCGGGCTACCCTGCCCGGAGGGTGAGCAGGGTGATCTCGCTCGGCGCGAAGATCCGGAATGGTGGACCCCAGAAGCCGGTGCCGCGGCTCGTGTAGAGCTGGGTCCTGCCGTGCCGGCTGAGGCCCTGCACGACCGGCTGGTCGAGCCGGACCAGGTAGTGGAATGGCCACATCTGGCCGCCGTGGGTGTGCCCGGACAGCTGCAGATCCACACCGGCCGCGACCGCGTCGTCGATCTGCTTCGGCTGGTGCGCCAGCAGCAGCACCGGCAGCCGCGGATCGGCGCCGGCAAGCGCCGCGGCGTGGTCGGCGCGGTGACCGGCGACACCGGACGAGGCGGCGGTCACGTCGTCCACCCCGGCGACCACGAGCCGGGCACCGTCCCGCTCCACCACCAGGTGCCGGTTGTGCAGGGGCTCCCAGCCGAGGGTCCGCATGTGGTCCACCCAGCCCTGCGCCTGGCCGTAGTACTCGTGGTTGCCCGTCACGTACACCCGGGCCAGCCCGGCCCGGACGACACCCAGCGGCGCTGCCTGCGCCCGCCGCTGGTCGACCGTACCGTCAGCGATGTCGCCGGTGTGGCAGACGATGTCGGCAGCCAAGCCGTTGACCACCTCGATCGTGCGGGCGGACCAGCGGGCCCGGTCGATCGGGCCGTAGTGGGTATCGGTCAGCAACACCACCCGAACCCCGTCGAGACCGGCTCCCAACCGGCCGATGGTGACGTCTACCCGCCGAACCCGGGGCACCCGCATCGCCTCGGCGTAACCCCAGACAGCCAGGACGACCGAGACGACCACCGCGCCGGCAGCCACGTACCGCGACCGCACCGGCTCGGCGACCCCCACCGCGGCCAGCGGAAGCCGAGCCACATTACCGATCAACGCCCAGACGAACAGGATCCACACCAGCCCAAGCAGCGTGTCCCCCGCACGGGCCGCCGCGTCCAACCGCCGCCGGCCATGCCCGAGAAACATCAGAACGGGAAACGCGACCAACGCGACGACGAACACGCCCGTACCGGCAGCCACCACCGGCGCCGGCCACCGCGCCGCCACCGTCAACGTCCACCATGGCAACCCGAACAGCAACGCCAGGACCCCGACCAGCGTCACCCCGAACACCAACGGCCGCAGCAACCCCCGCGTCGGTCGCACCTGTACGGCATCGCCAGCAGCCATCGCCGTCCTCCCGTCGGGTCCGTGCAGCATGACACGAACCGGACCGCATCGACCACGCCCGAGAACCGGAACGGACTGGGCCCGTAGGAGATCGATCCGCGACCCGGGAGCACCACGACCCGGGTACGACCGTGAAGAGCCGTTTGACCTAGTCCTGCCAGACGTTCAGTGCCCAGGCCAGGACGTACCAGACGCAGACGTACTCCCGCCCGGAAGCGATTCCGGCGATGTGGCAGGTGATCGGGTCGGGAAAGACACCCTGAAGCCCCCACCCACCCGCCGCCATCGTGACGGGAACCACACTCGAAGCCGCGTTGACGGCGGGCACCGGGGCGGCTTGGGCAGCCCCGACCGTCATGCCCAGGCCACTGGCCACCAAGGTGACCACCACCATGGTCTGGGCCAGTCGCTGCCGCAGGGATTTTTTGCGCATCAGGCTCCTCCCACGCCCCAGGCCCAACGTTCGACCGTGGGCGTCCGTCGATGAAACGTTGCGGTACATGCTAAGCCGGGGAGGAGCACTGTTCGTCGGTCCACAATCCGACTACCGGTGGTGGGCGAGTGCGGGAACAGCCGCGAGGCGGTCGACCTCACCGGCCGGCTGCGCCCGGACGGGACCTCCCGGCGGTGCTGCCGAAGGTGCCGACGGCCTGCGGCACCCGCTGCTCCGGGTGCCGCACCGCCGGCCGGGAGCTGCGGTTCTCGTGCAGCGCGAGCAGGACCACCGAGGCCAGCACCAGCGCCAGGCCGACCCACTGGCTGGCACCGAGCCGCCCGTCGAGCAGGGTGAGCCCGACCAGGGCGGCGGTCAGCGGGAAGGCCAGTTCGGCGAGGGTCGCGTTGGACGCGGGCGTACGACGCAGGGCGTGGTAGTACAGCGTCAGGGCGAGCAGGCCGGGAACCGCGGCGAGCAGCACCAGCCGGGGCACCAGCTCGATCGGCACGCCGACCGGGGTGCCGGTGGCCGCCACGAAGGTGGCCAGCGTGACCAGGCCGACGCTGAACCGCAGCGTGGTGACGTGCAGGAAGGAGAGTTCGGCGCTGACCATCCGGCCGAGGACGGTCCCGGCCGCCCAGAGCGCCGCCGCGCCGAGGGCGAGTGCGGCTGCGGCCAGGCCGCGCGGCTGCGCCGACAGCGGGTCGGGGAAGGCCAGCAGCCAGGCGCCGACGAGCGCGGGCACCGCGAACAGCGGGAACCGGGGACCGACCCGCTCCCCCAGCAGCAGCGCGGCCAGGACCAGGGCGAGCACCGGTTGGAGTTTCTGCAACACCTGCGGGGTGATCGGGTCGCCCAGCCGGAACGCGGCGGTGAAGAGCGTGGTGGCCAGCGCCGAGGAACCGGCGCCGATCACCAGCACGGCCAACTTCGTCCGCACCGAGCACCGGGCCAGCGCGCGGAGGGCCGGGACCACCCAGGGTGACACCAACAGCACCAGCACGACGTGTTCGGCCAGCACCACGCTCAACGCGGGGAGTTCCCGGGCCAGCGGTTCCCGCAGCAGGCTGGAGAAGCCCCAGAGGCTGGCGGCCACGGCGACCAGCCAGGTGCGATCGCCGGTGGCCCGGCTGGTGGGCGGGCTCATCGTGTTCCTCCGGTGGGTGCCGACCTCGTGATCAGTGGATCATTCTCGACGGTCCGGGCCGAGACGGCCTCAGGCCGGATGCCGGGTGCGCTGCGGGTGGGCCCGACGATCGGGCCGGGTGACGCCGGGTGGGCCGGCGGGCGACGGTGTCGCGGCCCACGCGCGGGTGCCGGCCCCGAGGTCACCGACTCGCAGGTCCAGCAGGTGGGCCACGGTGTCCACGTCCCGGCGCAGTCCCGGCGCGAGCACCGGCAGGTCGTGGTAGCCGTCGGCGAGGAAGCGACGGCGCGAGCCGGGCCCGAGGTAGGGACGGAAGTCGGCGGCCTCGGTGAGTGCCAGCAGAGTGGTGCCGGTGCCGTCGGCGTCCGCCACGACCGCCCGTGGGTACGGTCCCGCCGCCGCCAGCGCCGCATCGAACTCCGCCGGCCGGGCCGCGGCGAGATCGGCCATCACCACGGCCAGGCGCGCGTCGCCGTACGCCTCGCCGGCGAGCCGGAGCGCCGCGTGGACCTCCTCGTTCAGGTCCGGCGGGCCGACGCGGCCGGCGACCACGGCGCCGCAGGCCAACGCCGTACCGGTGACCTGCGGGTCGGTGGTGGCGACGACCACGGCGTGGACCCGACGGGCCCGGGTCAGCCCACCGACCACGTCGGTCAGCATCGCCCGGGCCAGCGCGGCACGGTCGGCGGCGGCCAGGCCCACGCACCTGGTCTTGGCGGCCGCGAAGGACTTGGCGGGGACGACCACCACCCACGGGCCGGATGTCACGTCTCCGGCTCCATCCGGGTCAACCGGCCGTACAACTCGGGCCGGCGGTCGCGCAGGAACGGGCGGCGACGGCGGGACCGGTCGACCAGGTCCAGGTCCACCTCGGCCACCGCGATGTCGTCCCGGTCGTCGGCGGCCTGGGCGAGCACGTCACCGTCGGGGCCGTAGACCGCGCTGAGGCCGAAGTACTCCTTGGTCCCCTCGGTGCCTACCCGGTTCGCGCAGATGACGAAGAGCCCGTTGAACACCGCGTGGGCCCGCAGTTCCAACTGGAACACCTCGCGCATCGGCGCGCTCGCCGAGGCGACCGGTACGCAGAGCACCGAGCCGCCGCGCAGGGCCACCACGCGGCTGAGTTCGGGGAAGTGCCGCTCGTAGCAGATGATGGTGCCGACCCCGGTCTCCCCGGTCTGCACCACGTCGGGCTCGGTGCCGCCCGGCTGGAAGTAGAACTTCTCCGGGAAGCCGTTGGAGAACGGCAGATGCGACTTGCGGTACACCGACTTCAGTTCACCGTCGACGTAGGTGCAGGCGGTGTTGTGGTAGACGCCGGGGACCTGGCCCGCCTCGAAGATCGAGGAGACGACCGTCATCCGGTGCCGCTTCGACCGCTCGGCCGCCATCCGGTTCGACGGACCGTCGAGGCCCTCGGCGTACCGGAAGTAGTCCAGGTCGGGTTCGGGTTGGACGAACGGCACCGCGAACAGTTCCGGCAGCAGCAGGATCCGGGTGCCCTGGTCGGCGGCGGCGTCGATCAGGTCGGCGGCGCGGCCGATCGTCTCGGTCCGGTCGTCGGTGGCGCGGAGTTGCAGGGCGGCGAGTTTCACGCGGGGACCTTTCCGACCGCCGGGGCGAGGCCGGTCAGAGCCAGCCCCGAGCGGGTCTTGTACCGCTTGTTGACGCTGATCAGGACTGCGGTCAGGGGTTCCAGTTGGCGGGCCAGTCGCAACCGGCCGGCATCGAGGGCGCGGCCACCGGTCACGTCCACCGCGAGGGCCATCACCCGCTCCTTGGCGACGACGTCGTCACCGCAGACCAGGACGTCCTCGTGGCTGAGGTCCGCGTCCGGGTCGAGCAGGAGGGGAGCGGCCAGATGGTGGAACGCGCCCACCACGGTGGCCGAGGGGACCAGCTCGGCGGCCTCCTCGGCGGCGCTGCCGGCCGGCACGGCGACGCCGTACGGGCCGTGGCGGTCGAAGCCGAGCGGGTTGACGCAGCTCACCACGAGCGAGTCGGCCAGGGCCGGGGCGAGACCGGTGACCAGGTCGGCGTGCCCGTCGTACGGCACGGCGAGCAGGACCACGTCGGCGTCGGTCGCCGCTGCCAGGTTCGTGGCGCCGGTGACGCGGGCGGCACCGACCTGGCGGGACAGCTCCTCGGCGGCGGCCTCGGCGCGTCCGGCGTCGCGGGAGCCGAGAACGACCAGGTGTCCGGCGCGGGCCAGGCGGTAGCCGAGGCCACGGCCCTGCGGGCCGGTGCCGCCGACCACGGCGATGCGACAGGAGGGATGGGCGGTCATCGGGTCACGCCTTCGCGGCCTGGGCCAGCCGGGTGAGCGTCTGCTCCTTGTCCCCGAGCGTGGAGATGATCGGGCAGCGCACCCCGGCCTCCTGGTACGCCTGGAGCTTCTGGAAGGCGTCATCGGTGGTGCCGCAGGCGGTGACGTTCTGCACCAGACTGTTGGGGACCAGGTGCATCGCCCGCTTGATGTCCTCCGGGGTGGCGGGCCAGCCGGCGATCTCCTGCAACCGGTCGACGAGTTCCCGTTCCACCCCGCAGTGCTCGGCGATGTGCGGCTGCTGGCACAGGTAGAGGGTGAGGAACGCCTTGCAGGCGTCGATGGCCTCCTGCGGGTCGGCGTCGTTGACGCTGCACGAGACGATCTGGGTCAGGTCGATGCCGTCGCGGCCGTCGGTCCGCTTGGCCACGCCACGGTCGATCGCCTGCCGGGCACCCACCATGTACGACGGTGGCAGCAGGAAGTCCATGTGCACGCCGTCGCTGATCTCACCGGCGAGTTCGAGCATCCGGGGACCGACCGCGCCGATGTAGATCGGGATGTCGACCGGCTTGTTCTCCCGGTACATGCTGTCGAAGCGCACGTCCTGCATCTGCACGAACTCGCCGTCGAAGTTGACGACCTCGTTGCGGAAGAACGTCTGGAGGACGGTGATGTACTCGCGCATCGACTTGAGCGGCTTGGACAGCGGCTGGCCGACCTTGGTCGCCAGCGGCTCCCACCAGGCGCCGATGCCCAGGATCGCCCGGCCCGGTGCCACCTCGTCCAGCGTCTTGAAGGTGACGGCCATCAGGGCCGCGTTGCGGCTCTTGTTGTTGACCACACCGGTGCCGATCTTCACGTTCCGGGTCCGGCTCGCGATGATCGCCGCCGGGACGATGCCGTCGCGGGCGAGTCGTCCCTCGGCGACCCACACGGACTCGAACCCGTTCTGGTCGGCGAACTCGGCCTGCCCGTAGGTCTGTTCCAGGCTGAGTCGCTCACCGACGTGGATACCCAGGGGAAGTGTCATCTGTCCAGCTCCGCTCGTACGTGGTGCAGGGGATTCGGTGGGTCAGAGGAGACGCGGCGCGTCGCGGGTCAGGAAGGCGCCCCGGCCGGGGGTGTCGGTCCGCAGGCCGTCGGCGTCGACCAGGTGTTCGCCCCGGGAGAAGACGTGCACCGGTCGACCGGTCACGCGCATGCCCTCGTAGATGTTGTAGTCGGTGCGCGTGTGCGACCCCGCCGCCGTGATCACGTGGTCGGCGGCCGGGTCCCAGACCACCAGGTCGGCGTCCGCCCCGACCGCGACGACGCCCTTGCGGGGGAAGAGACCGAACAGCTTGGCCGGGCGGGCGGCGACCAGGTCCACGAAGCGGCACGGGTCGATCACCCCGCTCACCACGCCGGACTGCCAGAGGACCATCAGCCGGTCCTCGACGCCGGGGACACCGTTGGGCACCTTCGGGAAGTAGCCGGGGCTGCGCAGCTTCTGCGGCGGCAGGTCGTCGGGTTGGTGCAGGCAGAAGCCGGCGTGGTCGGTGGCGACGGTGGACAGGGCGCCGGTGGCGAGCATCCGCCACAGACCGTCCTGGTTGCTGCGTTCCCGGATCGGCGGGGAGCAGACGTACGCGGCGGCCCGCTCCCCCAGGTCGGCGTAGTCCTCGTAGGCCACCACCAGGTACTGCGGGCAGGTCTCGCCGTAGACCCGGGACCCGGCGGCGCGGGCCCGACTGATCTCGTCGGCCGCCTCCGCGCTGGAGACGTGCACCACGTACAGCGGTGTGCCGATGGTGTCGGCGAGCACGACCGCGCGGTGCACCGCCTCGGCCTCGGAGTCGTGCCCGTGCGCCCGCAGGTGGAAGCTCTCGGCGGTCCGGCCGCTGTCCACCAGACGCCGCACCTCACGGGCCACCATGTGTCCGTTCTCGGCGTGCACCATCGGCAGCACGTCGAGGTCGCGGGCCAGCTCGAAGCCGTCGAGCAGCTCGTCGTCGGCGACCATCTGGCCCGGGTAGGCCATGAAGAACTTCCAGCTCGTGGCGCCCTCGCCGACCAGCCGGCGCAGGTCGGCGAGGACGTCCGGCTGGGCGGCGCGGGGCGGGACGATGGCGTGCAGACCGACGTCCACCACGGCCTTGGCCGCCGCCGTGTCCCGCCGCCGCAGGTACGTGTCGTACAGCGTCCGGTCGGGTTCCTTCTTGACGAAGTCGATGACCGTGGTGGTGCCGCCGCACGCCGCCGCGACCGTCCCGCTGTGGAAGTCGTCGGCGGTGTGGGTGCTGAAGCCGTCGACCGGGTACTCCAGGTGGGTGTGCGCGTCGATGCCACCGGGCAGGACCAGCTTGCCCGTCGCGTCCACCACGTCGTCGGCGGTCCAGTCCGTCCCGGTGCCGAGGGCGACGATCCGGCCGTCGCGTACCAGCACGTCGGCGCGGACCGCGGCGTCGGCGTTGACGACCGTGCCGTTGGTGATCAGCGTCGTCGGCATCGTGCCTCTCCTCTCCCCCGGCGGGTCCGTCACCCGCCGCGCCGTCGCTCAGTTCTGGTAGTGCTCGTCGGCGAGGTCGAGCACCTCGTCGAGGACGCCGAGCGCCAGGTCGATCTCGTCGGCGGTGATGACCAGTGGTGGGGTCAGCCGCAGGACGTTGAAGTTGGCGGTCAGGTAGACGCCCCGCTGCATCGCGGCCTTGAGCAGCCGGCCGACCGGTGCGGCGGCCGGACCCTTGGCGTTGAAGGGCACGAGCGGTTCCCGGGTGTCGCGGTCGCGGACCAGCTCCACGCCGTAGAACAGCCCCCGGCCCCGGATCTCGCCGATGCTCGGGTGTCTCTGGGCCAGCGTGGCCAGACCGGCGCCGAGCCGCTCCCCCATCGTCCGGGCGTTCTCCACCACGCCCTCGTCCTGCATGATCCGCAGCGACGCCACGCCGGAGGCGCAGGCGAGCGGGTGCCCGGCGTACGTCAGGCCGCCCCAGAACATGTTGTCGCGCAGCCACTCGGAGATCCGGGTGGAGACGGTCATCGCGCCGAGCGGCACGTACCCGGAGTTCAGGCCCTTGGCGGTGGTGAGGATGTCCGGCACGACGTCCCAGTGGTCGCAGGCGAACCACTCCCCGGTACGCCCGAATCCCGCCATCACCTCGTCGAAGATGAGCAGGATGCCGTACTTGTCGCAGACCTCCCGCAGCGAGCGCAGGTAGCCGTCCGGCGGGTAGAGCAGCCCGTTCGTGCCGGTGACCGGCTCGACGATCACGGCGGCGACGGTCTCCGGGTTCTCGTAGCGGAGGATCTCCTCCAGGTGCGGGCCGCCGGAGCAGACCGGGCACGGGTCGGGGTGCCCGGCCGGGCAGCGGTAGGTGTACGGGTCGAGCATCCGCACCACGCCGCTCATCCCCGGCTCGGCCGCCCACCGGCGCGGGTCGCCGGTCAGCGACATCGCGCCCGCCGTGGCGCCGTGGTACGAGCGGTACCGGGCGATGACCTTCTGTCGGCCGGTGACGTGCCGGGCCAGTCGGACGGCGTTCTCGTTGGCCGCCGCGCCGCCGGTGGTGAAGAAGGTCATCTTGAGGTCACCGGGGGTGATCCCGGCCATCATCTCGGCCAGTTCCGCCCGGGACCGCTCGGCGAAGCCGGGTCCGATGTAGCAGAGCTGTTCGGCCTGGGCGCGGATCGCCTCGACCAGTCGGGGGTGCTGGTGACCCAGGTTCAGGTTGACCAGTTGGGACTGGAAGTCGAGGTACCGGTGGCCGTCGTAGTCCCAGAACCACGAACCGGATCCGCCGGCCACGGGGATGGGGTCGAGCTTGCCCTGCACCGACCAGGAGTGGATGACGTACTCCTTGTCGGTCTCCTTGAGCCGCTGGCTGGTCCAGGTGGTGGTGTCGGTGTCGGTGATGGTCATCGGCTGGCTCCGTCCCGTCGCGCGCTCAGGTCAGTTGCTCTTGAGCTCGGCGCCGAAGGCGGCGAGGCGGGCCAGCGGGCGTCCGGTGTTCGACGCGGCGCAGACCACGAGGATCTCCCGGGGCCGGGGCACGTCGGCCACCTGGAGGGTCACCGTCTGGTGGTGGGACCGGGTCTTGGAGTCCAGCTTGTGCTTGAGCGGAATGTCGATCGGGCTGCCGGGCACGCCGACCTTCTCGGCGGCGGGCAGCAGTTCGGTGCCGCCGGCCGCGGTGCGGAAGACGTTGCCGAAGCGCAGGTTGTGGATCAGCGCCGAGCCGTGCTCGACCTCGCCGTCGATGCCGACGAGCGCGGCCTTGCCGAACGCCTCGACCTCGGTGCCGAGCAGTTCCACGCAGGCGGGGCCGACCAGTTCGCCGATCTCCTGGCCGATCTCGTCGGCCAGGGTAACCAGGTCCTGCACGTACTCGCCGGGGTAGGGGTTCTCGATGACCACGCCGGCGAAGGCGACCCGGTGCACCGGCTGCACCGCTCTGCCGTTCTCCAGCCGCGTCTCTTCGAGGTGACGGATCAGCTTGCGAACCCGGATGCTCACGATCACTCCTTAGTGGTTCACTGGATGAACCATTGGTTCATATACTGGCGTTGCTGCGGGTGCGAGTCAATAGCTCCGAGGGACGTATCCGGCTATCCGGCGAGGTTCATCTCTCGCCGTCCGCCCAGGTCAGGGCCGCGACGAGAACGCTGTGGGCACGGCCGGTCCGTCGGTCACGTACAGATCGGTCCGCCGGTCGGCGAGCGGTTGGTTGAACGGGTTGTGCCGCCGGTGCGCCCGCGTACCGATCAGGTCCACCTCGGCCAGCACCAGTTCCTCGCGGTCCCCGCTGGCCGGGCCGGCGATCGGCCAGCCGTCCGGTCCGACCAGGACGGACCGGCCGACGAAGGGTTGGCCGCGTTCCGCCCCGATCCGGCTGATCCCGGCCACGTAGCACTGGTTGGAGTGCGCCCCGGTCATGCACATCAGGTTCGCCATCGCCGGCGTCCCGGTCGGCTGCCCCGGCACCGGCACCCAGTTCGACGGCAGCACCACCAGGTCGGCGCCCTGCAGCGCGGCGCTGCGGAACGTCTCGGGGAACCAGGCGTCGTAACAGATCCCGATGCCGATCCGACCCAGTGGCGTGTCGAACACCGGGAAGCCGTCGTCGTTGCGGTCGTAGATCTCCTTCTCGTCGTTCCAGAGGTGGGCCTTGCGGAACGTGCCGAGAAGGCCGGTCGGACCGAGCAGCACCGCCGAGTTGAAGACCGCGTCGCCGTCCCGCTCGGTCACCCCACCCACGATCCACACGTCCAGTTCGGCGGCGAGCCGCGCCCACGCGGTGACCGTCGGCCCGTCCGACACCGGCTGGGCGTACCGGGCGGCCTCCGCCCGGTCGGCGAAGACGTACCCCGCCGAGGCCGCCTCGGGCAGCACCACGAGTCGGGCACCCCGGTCGGCCGCCGCCCGGATCCAGGCCGACGTGCTGGCGACGTTCGCCGCGACGTCACCGAAGACCGGGGCCATCTGCACCCCGGCGAGCAGGAAGCGGGTCACCATGGCGCCCGCACCGCCGCGTACTTGACGGTGAGGTACTCGTCGATGCCGACCGTCCCGCCCTCACGTCCCAGACCGGACTGCTTGACGCCGCCGAACGGGGCCGCCGGGTTGGAGATGACGCCCTGGTTGAGCCCCACCATCCCGCTCTCCAGCCGCTCGGTCACCCGCAGACCACGGCCCAGGTTCTCGGTGAAGACGTACGCGGCCAGGCCGTACTCGGAGGCGTTGGCGAGGCCGACCGCCTCGTCCTCGTCGTCGAAGGCCACCACCGGGGCGACCGGGCCGAAGATCTCCTCACGGACGCACCGGGCATCGTCCGGCACACCGGAGAGCACGGTAGGCGCGAAGAAGTGTCCCGCTCCCCCGACCGGCCCGCCACCGGTGACGACCGCCGCACCGGCCTGTGTGGCGTCGGTGACCAGCTCGGCGACCGAGGTCACCGCGACGCCGTCGATCAGCGGCCCCACGTCGGTCGACGGGTCCAGCCCGTGCCCGACCCGCAGCCCACCCAGCCGCTCGGCGAGCGCCTCGACGAAGTGCGGCGCCACCGAGCGGTGCACGTAGAACCGGTTCGCGGCGGTGCACGCCTCACCCACGTTACGCATCTTGGCCTGGACCGCCCCCTCGACGGCCAGATCGAGGTCGGCGTCGGCGAAGACCAGGAACGGCGCGTTCCCGCCCAGTTCCATCGAGGTCCGCAGCACCCGGTCGGCGGACTGGGCCAGCAGGGTCCGGCCGACCGGAGTCGAACCGGTGAACGACAGCTTGCGCAGCCGCTCGTCGGTGAGCAGGGCCGAGGTGACCCGCCCGGACTGCGAGGTGGTGATCACGTTGACCACGCCCCGGGGCAGGCCGGCCTCCTCCAGGATCCCCACCAGCGCCAGCATGGACAGCGGGGTCTGCTTGGCCGGCTTGACCACGACGGTGCACCCGGCTGCCAGGGCGGGACCGATCTTGCGGGTGCCCATCGCCATCGGAAAGTTCCACGGGGTCACCAGCAGGCAGGGGCCGACCGGTTGGCGCATCACCACGACCCGCGAGTTGCCGCCCGGCGCCGGCAGGTAGCCACCGTCGATGCGGACCGCCTCCTCGGCGAACCAGCGCAGGAACTCGGCGGCGTAGCTCACCTCGGCCTGGGACTCGGCGAACGCCTTGCCCATCTCCAGGGTCATCATCCGGGCCAGGTCGTCACGGCGCTCGATGATCAGGTCGAACGCCCGGCGCAGCACCTCGCCCCGCTCCCGGGGCGCGGTCGCGGCCCACCCGGCCTGGGCCCGGGCGGCGGCGGCCAACGCGTCCCGCCCGTCCTCGACCGAGGCGTCCGCCACCTCGGCGACGGTCGTTCCGGTCGCCGGATCCTCCACGGGCAGGACGGCACCGTCCCGACCCGCGCGCCACTCGCCGTCGACGTACAGTCCCTTGGGGGTCCTGTCGACCACCGTCAGTGCCGCCGCCAACACCTCGGCTGGTACGGCCATTGTCTCCTCCTTCACCGCACACCTCGCCGTGGACGAGCCGGTGCGGTCGGCGGGTGCCCTAGCGTCTGGCGAAGGCACTCGGAATGTCGATGTCTGCGTTACTGAGCAGTTCGGTGAGCTGCCGGGCCGCCTTGATCACCGACTCCGCCATGGTGTCGATGCGCTCGCGGGTGATCCGGTACGTCGGCCCGCCGATCCAGACCGCGTACGGCGTGTTGCCGCGCAGCCGCACCGGCGCCGCGACCGACGCCGCCCCGACCTCCAGTTCGTCGTACGCGAAGGCGAACCCGCGCTCCCGGACCGCGTCCAACGAGGCCACGAAGGACTCCAGGTCGCCCACCTCCGGCGGGGCGTGCTCGGCGAACTCCTCGGTGAAGTCCTCCCACACCGACTCCGCGCTCAGCGCCGCCAGGAGCACCTTGCCGGTGGAGGTGGCCCAGACCGGCTGGGTACGGGGTACCGGTTTGAGCGTCTGCCCGATCAGCGACGGACCCGGCACCTGCGCCACGACCATCACCTGCGGCGGCAGCAGCACGTCGAAGCCAGCGGTCTCCCGGGTCTCCTCGGCGAGGTTGCGCAGCACCTCCCGCATGTGGCTGTAGGCGCCACCGCCGTCGAGCAGTCCCCCCACGATCGAGAGCAGACCGAGGGACACCCGGTAGCGGCGGGTGATCGGATCCAGGGTGAGCCAGCTCTCCCGCTCCAGCACCGTGAGCACGCGGTAGCAGGTGGCCTTGGGAATACCCGCCTCGCGGGCGACCTCGCTGAGCCCGACACCCTCCGGGTGCGCCGCCACGGCCCGCAGGAGCCAGATCGTACGTCGCACCAGGCCCGCCTCACTGGGCGCCATCGCTACCTCCATCAATCGCCGTCAGCCGTGGGATACGGCCCACATCTTGGCAGAAGCCACCGGCTGCGGCCGGGTGCCGAACGGCGGGAGCCGCCGGCACCCGGCCGCCCGCCTAGCTGCCGCCTTCCGTGATCGTCACGGTCTCCGGTGTGTAGGAGTTCCCGTTGGCGTCGAAGCCGTCGGCGCCGAGTTCGTCGTTGGCGCGCTTCGACAGGTCGGTGCGGAACGCGTCGGAGTCCGGCACGCCCTTGAGCACCCCGCCACCCATCGCGATCTTGATGGTCTGATCCCAGGCCGCCTGGTCCATCATTCCCACGCCGTTGGCGGCCGGCCAGATCAGCTTGTTGATCTCGTTGAGCATCCAGGTCTGGTGGCCCTTGCCCAGGGCACTGCCGGCGTTGAGCACGATGTCCACGCAGCCGTCCAGTTCGTCGCGGCAGAAGCCCCAGCCCCGGTAGGACGCCTTGAGGAACTTCACCGCCGTGTCCTGGTTGACCTGCTCGTTGAGCCAGTCGCCCCGGGCGTAGACGCCGTCCTCCAGGCTGGTGTAGCCGGCGTCCTGGAGGTTGATCACGGAGAAGTCCGACGGCTGGTAGAGCTGGCCGGTGTCCGGGTTCTTGGTCTCCAGCAACTGGGCGTACTCGTTGTAGGTCTTGGCCTGGGCGGCGTCGACCTCCTTGCGCAGCAGCAGCGACATGTCGAAGGGCTGCTGGATGATCTCGGCGTCCTTGGTCGGGTCGACACCGGCGTCCTTCATCGCGGCGAACAGCACCAGCTCGTTGCCGTAGCCCCAGCTGCCGACCTTCTTGCCCTTCAGGTCGGTCAGCTCCTTGATGCCGGAGTCGGCCCAGGCGACCTGGAGGTACGCGCCGCGCTGGAACACCTGGCCGATGTTGACCAGGTCCGCGCCCTGTTCCCGGGTGACCATCGTCTTGGTGACGTGGCTGACCGCGAACTCGGCGTTGCCGGCGGAGAGCACCTGCTGGGGGACGATGTTGACGCCGCCCTCCTGGATGGTGACGTCGAGGCACTCCTCGGCGTAGTACCCCTTCTCCTTGGCCGCGTAGTAGCCGGCGAACTGGGCCTGGGCGACCCACTGGAGCACCACCCGGACCTTGGTGGTCGTCTCGCAGTTCTTGGCGGCCTCGGCCGCGGACTCGCTCGGGCCGTCGGACATGCCACCGCAGGCCGAGGCGGCGAGCAGGACGGCGGTGAGGGTGGCGGCGATCGTGATCGGGCGGTTCCTCCGCGAGGTCCGCCGTAGGTGCAGGGCCATGTCTGACTCCAACATTTCGTGGGGATCCGGGCTCTCAGGAGTCGCTGTCGTGCAGGGACTCGTGCCAGGGCATCAGGAGGCGTTCCAGCAGGGACGTGGCACCGAACAGCAGCAGACCGAGGGCACTGGCCACGGCGATCCCCGCCCAGGCGAACTCGAAGCGGGGCAGGGCCGCCTGGTAGGCGATGTACACCCCGAGCGCGTTGCTCGGTCCACCGAAGTACTCGGTCACGATCACGCCGATCACGGCGAGCGTGCTGCCGAGTTTGAGCGCGTTGAACAGGTACGGCAACGCGTTGGGCAGCCGCAGCATGAGCGCCACCTGTCGGGGCTGTGCCGCGAGCGACTGCATGATCTCCAGGTGCAGGGGTGAGACCTGGAGGAGGCCCCTGGTGGTGTTGACCAGGACCGGAAAGAAGACCATCACCGCAGCCACGCCCGCCTTGGACATCGGGTTGGTGACCCCGAACCAGTTGTTGAAGATCGGCGCGAGAGCCACGATCGGGGCGCAGTTGATGATGACGGCGGCGGTCAGCACCGGGCCGGACACACCCGGGAAGCGGCTGAGCGCCAGCGACACCGTGACCCCGGCGACCGCGCCGAGGAAGAGGCCGAGGAGCACCGCCCGCACGGTGACCACCGAGGCCGACATGATCGTGCCGAACTCGGAGCGGAACGCGGACGAGATCTCCACCGGCGCCGGCACGATGAACGACGGGACGTCGAAGATCGTGACGACCAGTTGCCACGAGCCGAGGATCAGCACCGCGGTGAGCACGACCGGCAGGAACCGGCCGACGGCCGTCCGGAGCCCGGCGGCGGCCGGGGTCCGCCGCGCGAGAGGCGTGGTGCTCATCGGGCCGCCTGCTCGGCCGGGGCGCCGTGCAGCGCCGCGCGTACCTCGGTGACCTTGGCGAAGAACGCCTCGGTGGTCCGGGTCGCGGCGGTCCGTGGGTACGGCAGGTCGACGTCGATGCTGGCGGCGATGCGGCCGGGCCGGGCGGACATCACGACGATCCGCGAGGACAGGAAGACCGCCTCGGAGATGCTGTGCGTCACGAAGACGACGGTGGTCCGGGTGTCCGACCAGATCCGGAGCAGCTCGCCCTGGAGGCGTTCGCGGTTCATCTCGTCGAGCGCGCCCAGCGGCTCGTCCATGAACAGGATCTCCGGGTCCGCCGACAGCGCGCGGGCGATCGCCACCCGCTGCTGCATGCCACCGGAGAGCTGCCAGGGGAAGTGGCGGGAGAAGTCGGTGAGCCGGACCAGCTCCAGCATCTCGTGGGCCTTGGCCCGCCGGGTCGACCTGTCCACTCCGGCCACCTGCAACGGCAGTTCGACGTTGCGCTGCACGGTCCGCCACTCGAAGAGTCCGGCCTGCTGGAAGACCATCCCGTAGTCCCGGTCCAACCGGGACGCGGCCGGCGTCTTGCCGTTGAGCGACACCGTGCCGCTGGTCGGCTCGGTGAGGTCCGCCAGGATCCGCAGCAGCGTGCTCTTGCCGCAGCCGCTGGGACCCAGCAGGGACACGAACTCACCCCGCTCGATCGCCAGGTCGATGTCCTCAAGCGCCGTCACCGTGCGGTCTCCGCCGGTGAACTGCTTGGTGACTCCTCGCACGGAAATGATCGCGGCCTCGGACATCAGCGTCTCTCCAGGTCTTGTGGAGGCGGAAGGGGTGGTCACCGGGTCTGCCGGTTCCGGAGCGCGATGCGCTCGATGAGTGCCAGGGACTGCACGAAGACGATGCCGGCCGCCGCCGCGACCAGGACGGCCGCGTACAACTTCTCGGGGCCGTTGGAGTAGTAGTAGGCGAAGGTGAGGATGGCCCGGCCGATGCCCCGGCCGGTGCCTGCGGAAAGCTCACCGACGATCGCGCCCACCACGCTCGCGGTCGCCGCGAGGCGCAGGCCGGCGAAGACGAAGGGCAGCGCCGCGGGCATCCGCAGCCACCCGAGTACCTGCCAACGGCCGGCACCGACGCTGCGCATGAACTCCAGTTGGACCTTCGGCGGCGACTTCAGCCCGCGCAGGGTGTTGATGGTGACCGGGAAGAACGCGAGGTAGGCGGCGATGCCGGTGACCGCCACCCAGGGGGGTGCGCCGGCCTGGCCGCCCCAGATCACGATCATCGGTGCGATGGCCACCAGGGGGACCGTCTGCGACGCCACCAGCCAGGGCATCAGCCCCTTGCTCAGCGGCACCACGTTCAGGAAGAGGACGGCGAGCAGCAGACCGAGCGACGCGCCGGCCACCAGGCCGTAGAACGCCTCGCGCAGCGTCACGCTGGTCTCGCCGAGCAGATAGACGCCGAGTGTGGCCGCGTCGCCGCGCCGGGCCGGTTCGACGAGTGCGCCGAGGATCGTCCACACGTGCGGCATCGACAGGTCGTCGGTGGCGACGGGGAAGGCGATCCCAGTGCCGGGCACGACGTCGCCGACGGCTCGGCCCACCGCCTTGTAGCCCTCCCACAGGCCGGCGAGCGCTGTCACCACGAGGACGGCTCCGACGCCGTCGCGACCGCGTCTGCCCACGGCGGCCAGTCGGGCGTTTCGGCGGCGTGGTGTCGGTGGGTCCACCCGACCGGTGGGTCCGCCCTGGGCGGCCACCGCGGCGGTGGTCGTTCTTGTCGCGGTCATGCAGGCACTCTCCGAATCCCTCGGAAGCGTCGTCTGGCGTGGGATCCCCCGGGCTTCCATCACCCGGATCGGATCACTCAGTGAACTGGTGGTTCACCCTAGGAGCGTGAGCCAGGCCACGTCAACGGTTCTGAGCCGACCTCGGATCACGATTTGTGACCTCGCAACCCACGCTCACCTGCGGATACCGCAATCCGGGCCCTCGCCCACCCACCGCCGCCACGCTCCGTGACGCCTCCTGCACCACGCGCGCAGACGGCCTCTCCGACGCCGGACGCCGGGAGGTCATTGACGCTGCGGGCACCGTGACGTCGGCCCCGGACCGCGCCCGGGCAGACCCGTACGCCGTCCGGGCACCCCGGCCCATCGTTCGGGTGGCGCCCCCCGTCCCCGGTTCCTCCCGGCGGGGCGGTCCGCACCGCGTCGGGCCCGACACCGTGCCCGCCGCCGGGCGTACCGGCCCGACCGCCGACCGGCGCGGCGAAGGTCACCGGGGCATCGAACGCGGCCCGGCCGGCGGCCAGAACCAGGGCGGCCAGAACCAGAGGTTCAACAGCAGCCCGTACGTGTGGGCGGCGGCCAGCATCTGGAACGGCAGCCAGGCCCGACCCCAGGCGGTGAGCAGCGCATCCCCGCAGCCCGGGAGAACCTCACCACCCGCACCAACCGACTCGACCGCTACCGCGCAGCCCTCGACACCGGCGCAGACCCCGCAGTCGTCACCCGATGGATCGCCGACGGCCACCTCGACATCCAGGCCGAACAGGCGGTCGTAATCGGCCAGCTGGCGGTGCTCCACCTCGGTCGTGACTGCCGGCGCTGGCGCCTGCCGGGCCGCTGTCCGCAGATCGGCGGCGGCTTGGCGGTGAGCGGGATCGGTGATGCTCTGATGCTTCGCCCAGCACCGGTCATGCCAGGCGACTTGGCGGTCCTCGCAGAACACCTGCACCCGGTCGGCGTCGGCGACGATGGTGACTCGTCGGCCCACCGCCGCCGGGTGCACCGAGTAGTCGTTGCTGTCCAACCGGACGTAATGATCCCGAGGCAGGCGGGTGGTCTGCCGCCAGCCAACCACCGGCGCGACCGGCGGCAGCGACAGCATCGCGGCCCGGTCGGCGTCCCACCGGTCCAGCGGGCGGCAGCCCCGCATCCGGTGTTGGCGGTGGTTCGCCCGCACCAGCCAGTCGGTGAGCTGGGCGTTGAAGTCCTGAGGTGAGGCGAAACGGCGTCCGGGCAGGAACGACGTCTCCAGATAGCCGTTGGCCCGCTCCACCAGGCCCTTCGATTCCGGATCCGCCGGCCGGCACCGGATCACCTTGATGCCGAGAGTGCCGCGGAAGGCGTTCATCGCCTCCGTCAACTGCGGCCTGCCGGCCCGCCACTGCCCGACCGCGGACTCGTTGTCCCACACCAACGCCTTCGGCACCCGCCCCCAGCCGGAGATCAACGTCCAGTGCCCGCCCAGCAGATCCGTCGACCGCCGCGACGGGATCATCACCGCCGACAACCACCGCGAATACCCCGACACCATCACCGACCTACCGACCGCCCACGGGTTCTTGATCACTGGCGTTGCGGCAGGTCCGGATGCCGCCGACGGCTCGCCACGGTCGACGCGTCCTGGCAGGGAACTGTCGTAGTCGATCCTTAGGCTGGCGGCGTGAGCATGAACGGCAACTGGCTGCGTGTTACCCCGGCCGAGCTGGAGCAGGCCAGAGCTGACCTCGCCTGGGCGTACGGGTTGGCCATGACGCATCGGGACGACGACTCCGACCGCTGGAGCGCCACCGACAAGGCATGGAACGGACTCGACTTCCTGCTCGACCGGCTTGGCGTCGACATCCCGCTGGTCCTGGGAGCGGAGGAGTTCGTGGAACTGCCAGATGTCGAACCCGACAGCGACGAGATGTTCGACTTCCTGGACAACCTGGACGACGACTGGGGCTAGGCCGTGTTTCGTAGTGCGCGGAGCCATTGGTTGATGGCGGCGATGGTGAGGGTGGCTTCGTAGCGCACGGCGAGTTTGTCGTATCTGGTGGCCATGGCGCGGTGTTGTTTGAGCTGGTTGATGCCGCACTCCACGGCGTGACGCAGGCGGTAGACCTCGGGGTCGAAGACGGGTGGACGTCCGCCTTTGGACCCTTTGGCCTTGCGGTGCGCGTCCTGGTCGGCCTTGCTCGGGATGCACGCTCGGATGCCCCGGGATCGCAGGTGGGCTCGGTTGGCTTTGGACGTGTACGCCTTGTCGGCCAGCACCATGTCGGGGCGGGTCCGGGGCCGGCCGCCACCGGCGCGGGGGACACGTAGTTTGGCCAGTACGGGGATGAACTGTGGGCTGTCGCCGTGTTGTCCGGCGGTCACCACCATGGCCATCAGTTTGCGGCCCTGCTCGCAGGCCAGATGGGTCTTGGTGGTCCAGCCGCCCCTTGACCGGCCGAGGCCGTGATCTGCCGGCTCGGTCTGCACACCACCGGGCGGCTCCTTCTGCGCCTGCCCGTCACGGCGGGCCCCAGCGGCGTGCTGGTGGGCGCGGCTGATGGTCGAGTCCACGCTCACCGTCCAGCCGATCAACCCCGCCGCGTCCGCCAGGGCCTGCAACGAGGTGAGAATCTGCGCCCAGACGCCGTCGCGCTGCCAGCGCCGGAACCACCGGTACAAGGTCTGCCACGGCGGGTAGGACGCGGGCACGACACCGCCATGGTGATCCGGTCCGGACCCGCCACCGGATCCCGTCGATGATCACTCTCATGGTCCATCTGCGCGGCCGAGCATGACCCGTTCCCGCAGGCAGCAACGGCTCGAGGACCGCCCACTGCACGTCGGTCAGGTCATGTCGCCTCGCTGCCGCTACGCTCGGCACGAGGTCTCCGGTGTGAAGTTCCAGCTTGGTCGCTGAACCAACTACCGGAGACCTCTCCCATTAGCGACCACCGCCACGCCCCAACAACGCCGCCCTACGAAACACGACCTAGGCCGTGTTTCGTAGTGCGCGGAGCCATTGGTTGATGGCGGCGATGGTGAGGGTGGCTTCGTAGCGCACGGCGAGTTTGTCGTATCTGGTGGCCATGGCGCGGTGTTGTTTGAGCTGGTTGATGCCGCACTCCACGGCGTGACGCAGGCGGTAGACCTCGGGGTCGAAGACGGGTGGACGTCCGCCTTTGGACCCTTTGGCCTTGCGGTGCGCGTCCTGGTCGGCCTTGCTCGGGATGCACGCTCGGATGCCCCGGGATCGCAGGTGGGCTCGGTTGGCTTTGGACGTGTACGCCTTGTCGGCCAGCACCATGTCGGGGCGGGTCCGGGGCCGGCCGCCACCGGCGCGGGGGACACGTAGTTTGGCCAGTACGGGGATGAACTGTGGGCTGTCGCCGTGTTGTCCGGCGGTCACCACCATGGCCATCAGTTTGCGGCCCTGCTCGCAGGCCAGATGGGTCTTGGTGGTCCAGCCGCCCCTTGACCGGCCGAGGCCGTGATCTGCCGGCTCGGTCTGCACACCACCGGGCGGCTCCTTCTGCGCCTGCCCGTCACGGCGGGCCCCAGCGGCGTGCTGGTGGGCGCGGCTGATGGTCGAGTCCACGCTCACCGTCCAGCCGATCAACCCCGCCGCGTCCGCCAGGGCCTGCAACGAGGTGAGAATCTGCGCCCAGACGCCGTCGCGCTGCCAGCGCCGGAACCACCGGTACAAGGTCTGCCACGGCGGGTAGGACGCGGGCACGACACCGCCATGGTGATCCGGTCCGGACCCGCCACCGGATCCCGTCGATGATCACTCTCATGGTCCATCTGCGCGGCCGAGCATGACCCGTTCCCGCAGGCAGCAACGGCTCGAGGACCGCCCACTGCACGTCGGTCAGGTCATGTCGCCTCGCTGCCGCTACGCTCGGCACGAGGTCTCCGGTGTGAAGTTCCAGCTTGGTCGCTGAACCAACTACCGGAGACCTCTCCCATTAGCGACCACCGCCACGCCCCAACAACGCCGCCCTACGAAACACGACCTAGGGCCTGTGTCGAAGTCGGTGCCAGGGCTTGAGCTGGTTTGAGGATCTTCGCGTGTCGGAGATCGAAAAAGAGTGAGGCCTCCGGTAGATGGTTCAGCGACCAAGCAGAACCTGAAAACCGGAGACCTCGTGGACACCCTAGCGGTGACGAGGCGGTTCGACCTGACCGACGTGCAGTGGGCGGTGCTGGAGCCGTTGCTGCCTGCGGGTAAGCGGCCAGGTCGACCGTCGTCATGGAGTAGGCGGCAGTTGATCGATGGGATCCGGTGGCGGATCCGGGTGGGTGCCCCGTGGCGGGACGTGCCGCCGCAGTACGGGTCCTGGTCGGCGGTGTATGCCCTGTTCCGCCGCTGGCAGCGCGATGGCACCTGGCAGCAGGTCCTGACGGCGTTGCAGGCCCTCGCCGACGCGGCCGGCAGGATCACCTGGGACGTGTCCGTGGACTCGACCAGCGCCCGCGCTCACCAGCACGCGGCCGGGGCGAGGAAAAGGGGGATCTGCAGGCCGAACCACCCGGCGGCGTCACCGTCGAACCGGCCGACCACGCGCTCGGCCGCTCCCGCGGTGGGCTGACCACGAAGCTGCACCTGGGCTGCGAGCAAGGGCAGAAGCCCCTCGCCATGGTGCTGACTGCCGGGCAGCGCGGCGACAGCCCGCAGTTCATCCCCGTCCTGGCCGCCATCCGCGTTCCCCGCCTGGTGACCGGCCGACCCAGGACCCGCCCGGACCGGGTCCTGGCCGACAGGGCCTACACCTCGAAAGCGAACCGGGCCTACCTGCGCCGACGCGGGATCGCCGCGACCATCCCGAGCAAGGCCGACCAGGACGCCAACCGACGTAAGAAGGGGTCGAAGGGCGGCCGGCCACCGGCCTTCGACCCGCAGCGGTACAAGCAGCGCCACGCAGTCGAGTGCGGCATCAACAGACTCAAGCGCAACCGCGCTGTGGCGACCCGCTTCGACAAGCTCGCCGTGCGCTACGAGGCCACCGTGCACATCGCCGCGATCAACGAGTGGCTGTGACCAACTTCGACACAGGGCCTAGGGCCCCCGGAGGAAACGACCGAGGCGATCCTGAAGTGGCTGTACCAGCTGGCTGCGGCCAAGCATTCCAACAGGACATCCGCTTCATGATCCACTAAGGCTCGCGGGTCGTAGTCGCTGGTCATGCCCCCGCGCTGCGGGGTTGGTGGCGGTGAGTTTGCTCGGGATCTGGGCGTGGATGGCGGGTAGGGCGTCAGTCCAGTCCGTCGGGGGAATGGTCCCCGTACCGGTGGCGGTACGACGCACGATGCGCAGGGTTGTGGTGAACTTGGTCCGGTCCGGACCCGGCCGATGTCGGCTTTGGCTGCGCGGGTGGTCAGCACGCTCATCGCGGAGTGGACCAGCAGCCAGGGCCAGATCTCCTGGTGTACGAGGAGCCGGGATCTCCTCGATGTCTCCCACGACGAGGCCAACGAGCACACCTGCGCTCTACGGCCGAGCTACCGGACGACTTGAGGCGGTCTAACGGGTTGACCACGAAGTTCACCGGGCCCGGCTCGTCCAGCCCTGATCAGCGAATCGTAGGTATCGGTGATGCGTTCCAGGGACACGCCCAGCGTGGCGGCGAACCGGTCGAGGTCGGCTTGGACCCGCTCGCCCTGCTCACCGGCGGCGACGATCTGCTCGATCTCCAGGAACGCCCCGAGGTCGTCCACTTCGTCGAGGCACAACGACATCGGTCCGAGCGCCGCCGTACGGCGGGACTTGCGGATGCGTACCGTCGGATAGAAGCCCATCTGCCGGAGCGCGGCGTCCATCTGCTGCCGGTCGGCCACCTCGGTCTCATGCTCGACACACGACAGCTCGTTGGCGACCGGCGTCTTGACCGTCAACAGATGCCGCCCCCGCTCGGTGCGCAGCCGGGCGAACGGAACCCCGATCTTCGACTGGCCGTACACCCACCCGACCCGAGCGTAGGCCTGATCGTCCTGCACCACCGGCGGCGACAGGACGGCACCACACGCCCCGAGAGCCGCCTCCACCGCGGGTAGGTCACCGATCCGGTACTTGACCTCCACCTCGCACGCGGGTGGCTCGGGAATGTCCGCCGTCAGGAGTGTGTCGATGCCCGTCACGTCGTCGCACCCTACGCCCGAGATCCACTGGGCAGGTTGTTGCCGCGCCGACAGCCGCGCGCCAAGGAGCCATCCCAATCTCGCGGCAGATGCCTCCGTCATCTCGCGCTCCGCGTTGCGGAGCGGAAACCATCTCACGCTTCCCGCTCACCGCCGCCGTGCCCGGTCGACCGCCCACCCGCTGACCCAGGCCGCAAGATCATGCACCCAGCGCTCGACGCTACGCTTCGACCTGGTGGACCACTTCGCGGCGTTCCTCGACGCGAAACCGTCCAGCACATCGACGTCGGTCGCGGACCAGTCGG
This sequence comes from Micromonospora sp. WMMA1923, assembly GCF_049179195.1. Lineage (NCBI taxonomy): Bacteria > Bacillati > Actinomycetota > Actinomycetes > Micromonosporales > Micromonosporaceae > Micromonospora > Micromonospora sp. WMMA1923. The sequence goes on along the minus strand of NZ_JBMHLZ010000001.1, from coordinate 1,834,453 downwards.
AATCCCACAGCACCGTAGGCGCACATCCGCCGACAGCCCTCGTCGCCGCCACCTCGTAGCGCAACGACCGGACGCCCATGTCGCGGGAAGCCGCCTTCACGAAGACCCGACCAGAAACCCATGTCGAGCTGGCGGCCGGTGACCCCGCAACGCAGCCAGCGGGTGGACAATGTCGGCACCGTCGCGGACGGCCTTGCGGATGCAGGCACTGACTAACGCCACTATTCGTAGAGTCCCGAGCTCGCGGCCACGTTCCGGACGAGCCGTCGCGCTCAGCTGCGCCAATATCGCATAAGGATCGACATGGAACCACCCGACTCCACCGCACCGACGTTGGTGATCATCCGGGGTAACTCAGGAAGCGGGAAGACCACCACCGCACGCGAGGTACGCCGCCGCTACGGCCGGGGCGCCGCCCTCCTCGAACAGGACTACCTCCGCCGGATCATCCTGCGGGAACACGACAGCACCCACATCGACCCGGTCGCCCCCACCTTCATCACCACGACCGCCCGCACCGCCCTCGACCTCGGCTACCACGTCATCCTCGAAGGCATCCTGCACACCGAACGCTACGCACCAGCCCTCCACCACCTCATCGACCGCCACCCGGGCCCCACCGCCGTCTACTACCTCGACGTCCCGTACGACGAAACCCTCCGCCGACACGCCACCCGCACCGAACCCATCCCCGTCACCCCCGACCAGATGCGCCACTGGTACACCCACCTCGACCTCCTCGGCACCCCCGACGAGATCACCATCCCCGAACACCACACCCTCGACCAGACCGTCACCACGATCCTGCACACCAGCGGCCTCACCACCACCCCCGCCCACACACCCTGTCCACGACGCTGCCGACACTGCACCGCACCCGACCGGGCGGACAGCACCACCGCACCCTGAGACCAACCCACCGGTCCCGTCCGCGCGGCCTGCTCACCGCCGGCACGCCCGGAAGACAGCCCACCGGCCACTCCAGACCGCAAGATCATGTATCCATGGCTCGGTGCTCCGCTTCGACCGGACTGACCACTTCGAGGCGTTCCTCGACGCGAAACCGTCCAGCACATCGGCGTCGGTCGCGGACCAGGCGGAGAACCCGGCCAACCAGTCCTCCGCCTGCCGCGGGGTATGGCCGCCATCGATCAGCCACGGCACGAGCAGCGCGAGTTCACCCACGACGCCGCCTTGGTCGCGTACACCCAGTCCCCGATCCGCAGGCCGGCCTTCGACGCCGAATCTCAGTGGATCGGCCCGGCGTTGGTCGGTGAGGATCGGGTCGTGTCTGTTCCCGTGCGTCAGGTCCGCGCCCGCTACTCGGCCGACTCCATCACCGTCTACCAGGCGTACCCGCCGCAGATCGCGGTGCCGGCGGTGGCGACCGGGCGGTTCGTGGCCCCGTTCAAGCGGGAACGGATGACCTGGATCAAGCCGTCGTTCCTGTGGTTGATGTACCGCTGCGGCTGGGCCACCAAACCCGGACAGGAACACGTCCTGGCCGTCGAGATCACCCGGGACGGCTTCGAGTGGGCGCTTCCGTGTAGGCCGTCAGGCCAGCTTTCTGATCGACTCCGCGACCACGTCAAGCGCCTCGGCCACCATTTCAGGCGACCCACTCAGATCCATGGGATGGGTGTGCAGGCGCTGGTTGCCTCCGACCACTGTGATGACTCGGTCCGGAGCGAGGTCGGCACGGCAGTAAATGAGCATGCCGTGCGGTAGTCGCAGGGCCGTGGTGTAGGCCAGCAGCTGGTAATAGTCGCTGGTACGCGCTAGACCTCCCCCGGTCAGCTTGTACTTGACGTCCGCAACGAAAACGACCTCCGCGCCTCGTAGGAAGAGCAGGTCGGGGTTCATGGTGACGCGTGGCGAGACGCTCAGGGGAACGGGCAACTGCTCAAGGACCTCGATCGTGGGGTAGAGCCTTGCGCGTAACTCGTCCCCGATCCACTTCTCGAATAGCTTGTTCATGTCGACCAGGAAGCTCTGCGCTGTCAGTCCACCCACGCCCTGGGTGAGGCCGAAGCTCTCAAGGACCAGCCGAGCAAGGGCAAGAGCCGGTTGGTAGTGCTCATTGAGCGGTGTGCGCCGGATCAGGTCACACTCGGTCAGCGCGACCGGTGAGTCACCCACTCCTTCAAGGCGCTGGAGCAGCTCACCCCCCATGCGACGAAGGACGGGGCCTACTGGCCACCGCACGACATGCCGAACGGCCGCCAGCAGGATCCGGTTCTCGGGGATATCCGCGGTGAAGTCGTCGAAGCGGCACGGCACTGGCCAGGAGTCCCACGGCCGTGCGGCCAACTGCTGGACGTCCAGGCGTCCACGGATCACTGGGAGTCGCTGGTCGACAGCACGGTAGCCGTGGACGAGACCACGGAGGGTCGCCCCGTTGATCGCCCGTAGTACCAGTTCCGCGACGCCTTCGACGAAGTCACTTCGGTCGTACGCCGCCGCGTCGGTTCCCCACTCGACCAGGCCTACGCCGGAGGTGAACATGGTCAGAACGGTCCGCAGGTCACGCACCTTGGGCAGGATCTGAATGGTCAGCCGAGGTAGAACTACGGCGCCCACCCAGGAGGTGGCCTGGAGGAAGTACGAACCGGGCTCGTCCGACGGGGTGAGTTCGAGGCGGCCGCCGGGGAGGCCGCGGAGCAGGGACACCTCCGCGACGTTGAGAGCTACGGGCCGCGGCAAGGTCTCGTACTCGCGAAGCCTCACTACGCCAGCGGCCCGGGATTCAGAAGGGAGACTCATCGGAATCGTCCGAGGCGGCATCCACGGCCGCGCTCCCCGAAGCGGAGGACGGCCCGTACGCGGCGTGCACCTTCGCCCAGGCGAACTGCTCCAGCTGGTCGGGCCGACCGTACAACTGGTCCTCGATGAAGGGGTAGACGTCGTAATCCCAGATGCGTGCGAGTCGCTCGCCGGTGAGGCCCTGTCTCATGAAGTGGCTGTGACCGATCTGCAGGTGCGGCCCTTTCAGGAGGACCCGGAGCCGCTCGTTTACCTGATCCACCAGTCCGGCGACCCACACCGGCTCCCCGTTCTTCTTCAACCAGTCGGCGAGCAGCGACCGCATCGCTCCCTCGTGCGGCATGAACGGGATGAAATGGAACCGTCGACGCAGGGCCGCATCCACCATCGCGATCGACCTGTCAGCGGTGTTCATGGTGCCGATGAAGAAGAGATTGCGCGGCAGCTCGAATGGTTCGTCGGGCCGATAGGCGGTACGTACGGCCTTGTTCCGGTATTCCAGCAGGAACAGCAGTTCGCCGAAGACACGCGGCAGGTTGGCCCGATTAATCTCGTCAATGATCAGGTAGTGCGGCACGCCGGGGTTGCTCTCGGCCTTCTCTGCCATCAGCGCAAGCGGCCCGGAGCGAAGCTCGTAGGTCAGCTGCCCCCGTTCATCGGTGCGTGGCCGGTAGCCCTCGAAGAAGTCCTCGTACGAGGTGGACGGATGGAATTGGACGAGCATCCGCCTTTCCGGGTCCTGCTGCAAGGCGCCGGCGAGCCGGTCCGCCAGGTAGGTCTTGCCGGTGCCCGGAGGGCCGTAGAAAATGAGTTGTCCCTTCTCGTGGAGCAGTTCAGCAAGCTCGCGCAGGAACGGTTCAGGCAAGAGGAGATCCTGCGCGGTCCGGGCGATGTGGTCCTCCTCCTCGACCGGCTCCACGGCGTCGTGGTTGAGCATCCAGTAGGCGAACTGGCCCTGCCCCCAGGGATCGCCGGGCAGCAACTGCTCAAGGGTTGCCCGCAGCCGATCGTTCGCCTCGACGTGCTGCTGACCGCGGCTCAGCGCGCCGTCCGGCTCCGTAAGCCCGAACCGGCGAAGCATGGCGATCTTTCCCATTGGACCCGTCAGCGGGAAGATCGGCAGGAAGCGCCGGGGATCGGTGACGGCGAACAGCTTCAGCAGCACGCTCTCGCCCAGCCCTTTCGTGCCGAGGTCTTTCCAATCCAGGCCTCGGTCGATGCGGGGTGGCGACCTCCCCGTCACCGAAGAGGATCTCACGCAGTTTGTTGGCGAAGGCGTCGAGGGCGACCGAGTCCATGCCCGAAAGGCTTGCGTTGAGTACCGACTGGGGACCCGGGTTGCCGTAGCGCTTGCCGTTGACGAGTAGCCGGAACTGGTCCAAGTCAAAGATGGTCAGGTTCTCGGGTGAGAGGGCCTCAGCGAACTGCTGTCGCTGTTCGGCATGCCACTCGTCCTTGTCGTTCGGGTAAGGGCGCTCAGCCTTGAATCTGGCAAGCGCCGCCGCCAGATCCTCCCCCTCGGGGGTCGTCGCCGGCACGGCCTCTCCCTGGCCGGCGACCAGCCTCACCAGAGGCTTGAGCCGACCCACCTCCTCGAGTATCGCGTCCCTCAGGTCACCGCCCCGGGGAACCTCGGACCAGGGCCACCACTTCCCCACGAACGTGCTTCCACCCGGATCGGCGTCGACCGGAACGAGCCGGTCTCCGGTGAGGTGGAGCCGGATCTCGAAGAACCGGTGACCGGAGGGGAGCGGACCCGTGGCAAGCGCTGCACCGGCGCCCGGGTTCCGCCAGTCATACAGGCCGACCGCAAGCCCCGACCGCGTGGCCCACAGCCGTAGGCCGGCCGCAGACACCGCCCCGGGCAGCGACCAGGTGGCGTAGGCGTCTGCGCGATACGCAGCCCCCTTGTCCGAGGCGATCCGGTCCTGCGGTTGCGAGGTCTCCAGCTCGAGTCCCGTGGCGGCCCGTAAGTCCGCCAGAAGCCCCTTGGCGGCGATGTGCAGCTCACCCTTGAGTTGGGCGGCGAGAGCGGCTGCCCGACTCGAACGTTCCTCGTCCGGATAGCGCGCGCCCACCTCGTAGGTGGCCATGATGCCGGCAGCCTCGTCGCACATCGCCCGCACGGCGGGGTTGACTCCCACGAACCCCTGGCGCTCGGATAGGAACCACATCAATCGCTCGAACCGGTGGACATCGTCGGGATAGAACGTGCGTGCCGCTTCAACCACCGCTAGGTAGCGGTCGGCGTTCTCCCACGTCCGCAGCCAACCCAGCGCCCACATCCGCTCCGGCGCGCTCTTCCACATCACCGGCCAGCCCGGCTGCACATCGTCCGTCGACCAGAAGACCGACAAGACGTACGGGATTCGCCCGACGGCCGGTTGCCCCTTGCTCGCCAGGTCTCGGGTCACCCGCTCGACCTCGGCGAACCGGGAGCGCGCCTCATCCACGGTGGCCGGCGTGGTGAAGGCGCGGACCAGCACGTTCAGCGCCTCGGGGTCATCGGGCAGGTTGTTGGCGACCTGGTTGAGCCACATCTGACCGAAACCCGAGAAGGCGTTGTACGGACCCTCCTGGCGCGACCACTTATCCGAGCCTGCCCGGAACGCCGCGAAATCCCGGCTGGCGATGAGCTCCGAAACCAGATAGCGGGCCTCGGCATCTCGGGTGGGCCGCAGCGCATCCGCCTTGGCCCAGCGCTGCTTCACTTCCTCGTCGAGGTCCACGGCCGCCTCGATCTGATCGAGCTTGCGCCGCCACCGGGGCAGGTCGTCGGGATGGATCACCAAAGTTCACTCGTCCTTGTCATCGGCTCCATGCCGCAACCACGGCACACGAGAGCATCCCACGATCGTTCCGCCAGCTAACAGACGAAACGGTTGCGTCCACGGGAGTGGTGTACGACTTGCCCGTGTTGGGCGTGTTGCGTAGATGAGAGACGGCCATCGCGTCGATCCGTCAAGACGACCAAGTCAGAGAAGGAGATGAGGACGCGATGGCCGCTTCAGAGAGTGTGAACCCGCTCGAACTACGCCCCTGACGTCCGGAGGTCATACCCGGAGCGCCCCGGACCACGCGGGCGGCTACGCAATTCCCACCGACGCGAGGCCGAACGCCGGTGACGGATGGTCTCCCTGTCTGCCCACAGATGATCGAGCAAACGGGAGAGTTTCATGACAGCCCACACTGAGGTCGCCGTAGAAGCGCCGGCCGCGGCGCCGCCTCGCTGGCAGGATCGGACCGGCCGCATCCTGATGGCGATCACGGCAGCCGCCACCCTGGTGCCGTTCGTCGACGGCGTCTACCGCCTCGGCGGCCTCTCCGACGACCTGATCCTGACCGAGTACTGGCGCACCTGCGCCTACATCGTCTTCGCCGGAATGTGGGCCATGCTGGCCCTCGCACCCCGAAAGCAACGCGGCATGTGGGAACTCCTGCTCATCCACAAGATCGCGGTCACCATCCAGGCCGCCTTCATCCTCGACGTCCCGAACGCACTCCTGACCCTGATCGCCGACGGGCTCGTCTCGACGACCACCATCGCCGGCTACCTGCTGTGCCGTGGCTGGCACACCTGGCACCGCGGGGCGCTGGGACCCAACGACAACCGCTGACCGGAGGAATGCCGTCATGACCAACGCCGTCACCACGAGCACGACCGAGATAGTCCTACCGGGCGTGGTCGACCCGACCGGGCTGGAGGTGCGCACCCGCGAGCTGCCTGCGCCGGCTGCGGGACAGGTCGTCCTGCGGATGGCGGCGACCGGTGTGTCGTTCGCCGAACAGCAGATGCGCCGGGGCAAGTACTACGACCAGCCGCCGTTCCCCTTCGTACCCGGGTACGACCTGGTCGGCACCGTCACCGCCGGCGGGCCCGGCGTGGACGCGAGCCTGACCGGACGCCGGTTCGCCGCCGTCACCAAGATCGGCGCGTGGGCCACCCATGTGCTCATCGAGGCCGCCGACCTGGTCCCGGTGCCGGACGGGGTGTCCCCCGCCGCCGCGGAGACCGTGGTCGTCAACGGCATCACCGCCTGGCAGATGCTGCACCGGCTGGCCACGGTCCGCGCCGGGGGCGTCATCGTCGTGCTGGGGGCCAACGGCGGGGTCGGCTCCACGCTCGTCCAGCTGGCCCGGCACGCCGGCATCCGCGTGATCGGCACCGCGTCGACGCGACACCACGACGCGGTACGCGCGCTGGGCGCCACCCCCGTCGACTACCGCGACCCGGGCATGTACGAGCGGATCAGGGCGTTGGCGCCGGACGGGGTGGACGCGGTGTTCGACCACGTGGGCGGCCCCGGCGTGGAACGGTCCTGGCAGTTGCTCCGCAAGGGCGGCACGCTGGTGTCCTACGGCACGGCGGCGACGAAGGACGAGACGGGCAACTCGCGGCTGCCCGTGCTGAAGCTGTTCGCGCAGCTGAAGCTCTGGCACACCCTGCCCAACCACCGCAGCGCCTACTTCTACAACTTCTGGGCGGGCCACCGCGATCTGGCGACCTTCCGGCGGAACCTGGCCGAGGACCTGACCCAGGTGTTCCGGTTGCTCGCCGACGGCGTCCTCCACCCGCAGATCGCCGCGGAGATCCCGCTGGCCGAGGCCGCGTCGGCGCTGATGCTCGCCGAGTCCCGCACCGTCGCCGGCAAAGTTATCCTGGTGCCCTGATCACGGGTGCCGGTGGTGGCCCGGTGGGACGCCGACCTGCTCGCCCTCGCCCAGGACGACGAACTGGCCCATCATGCCGTCGTCCTCGTGGGCGAGCAGGTGGCAGTGGTACATGTACGGCATGTTCGGGTCGGTGTGGTCCCGGAAGCGCAGCGCCAGCCGGTACCGCTTCCCCTGGACGAGCAGGACGGTGTCCTTCCAGCCGCGCAGCGGTGGTTCCGGCGCCCTGCCGTCGACCGTCAGCACCTGGAACTGGACGTCGTGGACGTGGAAGTTGTGCAGATACCCGTTGTCGTTGGTGACCTCCCACACCTCCACGGTGCCCTCCCGGACCCCGAAGTCGATGCGGTCCATGGCCATCGACCGTCCGTTGATCCGGTTCGACGCGAGCACGAAGGAACGCTCCTGGGCGACCGGCCGGGCGGCGAGGTCCGGGGCGACGCCGAGCACGGCGGGCACGGCGGCGTCGCCGGACAGCGAATCCGCGGCCCGGAACTGGCAGATGTCGAAGCGGTCGTCGAAGCCGTCGAGCCGTCCCAGCACCCCGCCGTGCTCCGCCGGATAGGAACGCAGCTCGACCCGCTCTCCCGGCTCGAAGGCCACCACGATCTCCGCGCGTTCCCCCGGCGAGAGGTACAGCCGGTCGGTCTCCCACGGCGCGGCGAGCAGGCCACCGTCCGTGGCGACGAGCGAGAAACGCCGGTCGTCGGAGAATCCGAAGTGGTACAGGCGCGCGTGGGAACCGTTCAGCAGCCGCAGCCGCACGAGCCGGGTGGTGACGTCGAAGTACGGCCCGATCGTGCCGTTGACGAGGATCTCGTCGCCGATCACCCCGAGCGAGCCCGCCAGTGGTTCCCGCTGCTCGAACTGCTGGTCTCCGTCGAACGCGCGGTCCTGGACGATCATCGGGACGTCGTCGACACCGTAGTCCGACGGCAGGTTCAGCGCCTCGACCCGGTCGTCGTCGACGATGAACAGGCCCGCCAGGCCCCGGTACATGTGGTCGGCGGTCGCACCGTGCACGTGCGGGTGGTACCAGAGCGTCGCGGCGGCCTGGTCGATCGTCCATCGCGGTTCCCAGGTCGCCCCGGCCGCGATCGTCTGGTGCGGGCCACCGTCCATCACCGCCGGCAGGTGCATGCCGTGCCAGTGCAGCGAGGTCTCCTCGTCGAGGCCGTTGTGCACCGCGAACTCGATCCGCTCGCCGCGTCGAGCCCGGATCGTCGGGCCCAGGTAGGTGCCGTTCACACCCCAGGTGCGGGTGGCCTTCCCGGCCTTGAACCGGGTCTCGCCCGGCTGGATGTCGAGGGTGAAGACACGGGTCCCCGAGGCGTCCGTCCTCGACTCGGCCAGGGCGGGAATCGACAGTGCCGTGTCGAAGGCGATCTTCCCGACGGTGTCCCGCTTCGCGCTCAGGTAGTAGGCGCCGAAGCCTCCGCCACCCAGGGCGACCGCGCCCCCGATTCCCCACCCGAATGCCTTCAGCACCGCACGACGCCTCATGGGACAACCGTTTCGTGGTGGGTGGTGTCGTCGCATCGGCGACAACTGCGTAGCCGCGGGTGCGGCCCCGCGCGGCCGTCGCCCTGGCCGTCGATGACGGACCGTGCCGGTCGACGATGGCCTGCTTCTCGGCCGGGTGCTCACCGGGATCGCGGGGCGACGGACGGGCAGGCGGTCGGCCGCCTGCCCGTCCGTCGGCTGACGCCCGGAGGGCCGACGCGGCTACGAGGGCAGCTCGAACAACTCCAGCTGGATGCCGTCGGGGTCGCGCAGATAGAGGATCTTCGTGCCGGCCAGCGCCCCCGCTTCGACGCCGTCGCCGTCCTGGAGCACCACCGGATCGGCGTTGACGTGCACGCCTCGCTCCACCAGATCGCGGTGCGCCGCCTCGAGGTCGTCGACCTCGAAGCACAGGTGCATCACCCCGACGTCGCTGTTGCGTCCGGTGAAAGGCTTCGGCTGCGGGCTGTCGTACTGGATGAGTTCCAGGAGGACGTTGTCACCGGCCAGCGCGAACGATGCCCGCATCGACGCGTTCTCGACCTCGACGACAGCACCGATCGCCGGGTTCGAGGCCGAGATCGTCACGCCGTTCGGCGCGATGCCGAGGACGTCCTCGTACCACCTCACCGACCGGGCCAGATCGCTGACTGGCACACCAATATGGTTCATTCTGGTCACTCTGCTCATGATCCCCATCCTGAAGGGCGGGGTCGCCGTGGTGGAAGACACAGATCTTCCGCGTACCGCTGGTACCACCCAGCCCGCTCGACGAATGGCGGACCATGTGATGATGAATGATCTCGGAGCTGTGCTGCGGGCCTGGCGGGATCGCACGGACCCGGCCGCGGTCGGGCTCACGAACGCGTCCCCTCGCCGGGTCGCCGGGCTACGGCGCGGCGAGCTGGCGGCGCTGGCCGGGATCTCCACCGAATACGTGGCCCGTCTCGAACAGGGCCGGGCCGCCACGCCATCGGCGCAGGTGTGCGCCTCTCTGGCCCGCGCGTTGCGACTCTCCGACGACGAGGAGGCGCACCTGATGCGCCTCGCCGGCTTCGCCGCGGCTCCGGACCGGATACCCCGCCTGATCCCCGACAGCCTGCACCGCCTCGTCGGCCACCTCGGCGACACCCCGGCGGCCGTCTACGACGCCGGGTGGCGGCTTCTGCACTGGAACCGGCTGTTCGCGGCCGTCTTCGGCGATCCCGCGGGCGCGACCGCCGACGAGCGCAACGCCCTGATCGTCCAGTTCGAATCGCGGAACCCCCGCGTCCGTCAGACCGATGCCGAGCGTGCCTACTTCGAGCAGTCCCTGGTGGCCGACCTGCGCGCCACCAGCGCCCGCTATCCGAACGACCCCGACGTGGCGGCGCTGGTCGCGCGGATGGCCGGCAACGACCGGTTCCGCCGCCTCTGGGACCTCCGCGCGGTGGCCAGTCACGAAAGCGCGCACAAGACCGCCGTCCATCCGGACGTGGGTGCCATCCCGCTGGACACCTGCGTCCTGACCACGCAGAACACGGACCTGCGCGTCGTGGTCCTCACCCCCCGACCGGACACCACCGCTCGCGAGAAGCTGGATCGACTGAGCTGACGACGCCGGCGGCAGCCCGACGAGCGTCGCCACCAACGGGTTGGCTGGTCCTGCGCGAGACGATCACCGGACGGCTCGGGTACCCCTCGGGACACGTCGCCGTCGTACCGCCCTGGCGCTCGTCGCGGCACGGGCCGGCGGCCCGCGGTGGCGCCGCGCGGCCTGGACGGTGATCGGGCTGGTCGCCGTCGCCCGGATCCACGTCGGGGCGCACCTGCCGATCGACGTGGTCGGCGGCGTCCTCGTCGGTTGGCTCGCGGTGTGTCTGACTCGGCTCGTGGTCGGCGACGTCGGGCCGCAACGGTCGGTGCCCGCCCTGCGGGCGGCGCTGCGGAGGCGCGGGATCGAGGTGGCACGGTTGGCGCCGATCCACGGCGACGCCGCGAACGTGCTCGTCGGCCGGCACCACGCCCACCTGGTGGACCTGGGATTCGGCACCGACGACGCCTCGGTCGCGCAGCGGGCCCGCGACGTCGTCGAGCTGTTGGTCGCCCTGTCCACGCGGGTCGAACCGGCCAGCGTGGTCGCCGAGGCGACCGACCGCCTGGGCGCCGCATCGGTGGCGGACAGCGTGCAGCAGGGCAACAGTACATGACCGGCTGTATCCAGCCGTCGCTGTACACAATGGGCGATCCGGTGGCGGGCACGCCGCACACCCGGTTGCCCGACGTCGGACCAGACGGCTACGTAATTCCTACCGACGCGATGTCGAGAGCCGCTACCGGATGGTCTGTGTCCGAGGTCTGGAGGATCCGACGTGGGCGTTGCACGTAAGTGGTTGGCCGCGACCATCGCGGTGACGACGGCGGCGACCGTGCTGTCCGTCATGAAACCGTCGACACCGGCGGTGGCGGCCCCGCAGGACAGGATCACCGCGTCCTGGAACATGCAGGGCCAGAGCGACGGGACCGGAGGGCCGCCGGAGTCACGCTGGACCACCACCGTCCGGCAACTCCTCAACGAACACGGGGTGCAGGTCCTGGCGCTCCAGGAGGCAGGCAACGCACCCCCGGTATCGGCGACCCAGACGGCACGGACTTTCGCGCAGCTGCAGATCACCGAACACGAGTACAACCTCGGCACGAGCAGCCGCCCGGATCGGGTGTTCATCTACTGGACCAACCCCGGTCAGCAACGTAACGGCCTGGCGATCGTGACCCGGGAAAGGGCGCAGGACGCCGTGGCGTTACAGGTGAACAGCCAGTTCAACTCGCGGCCGCTGGCGGGCGTCCAACTCGGCAGCGACTGGTACTTCGACGCCCACGCGTTGTCGATGGGCCCGACCCGTACCAACGACGCCGCCGACATCGTCGACACGGCCCGGCAGTTCATGGCAGGCCGACCGAGCGACGAGTGGATGCTGCTCGCCGACTTCAACCAGGATCCGGCTCAGATGCCCGCCCGGTTGCAGCGCAACATCGTCGCGCCGGACCAGCCCACCCATCAGGGTGGCGGTCGGCTCGACTGGGCCTACGTCGGCAACCAGAACAACAACACCATCGACGCCCAGGTCGGCCCCAGCAACTCCGACCACTCCTACGTCCGCTACGTCGTCAACGCCGGCTGCGGCGCCGGCGGCGGCATTGGCCCCCGGACCACCGCGCAGCGGGACTGTTACGCCCCGGTCCCCGGCGAGACCTACCGCTTCTACGCCCGCCACATTCCGGTGGACGCGGTGATCGCGCTGAAGACGAACGACGGTGACGACATCGGGCCGCACGTCAGGACGCCGCGCGGCAGCCTCGACGAGGCCCTGCAGGTGCGCTTCAGCATGGCCCCGGGCCAGTATCAGCTCGCCTGGCCGCAGACCGACCCGGCGGACGAGCGATGCCTGTCCTGGGACCCGGACTCCCGGAACACCGGCACGACGCCCTGCTCCGAGCAGGCGGAGGTCTCCCGATGGCAGTTCAAGGACGGGCAGATCTTCACGCCCGGGCTCAGCGGCTCCCTACAGCCCTCCCCCAACGCGCTCGGGGGTCGGTTGGTGGTCGCGCAGGACTTCTACCAGTGGCGAGCGGAGCCCCGCAACGGCATCGGCCCGCGCTGGGAGCCGATCGGCGAGTTCCGGGACGCCGCCCCGATCGGCTCGGAGACCCACTTGCCCGACCTCGACGGCGACGGTGACGCCGATCATGTCATCGTTCGGCCCGACGGTCAGGTGTTGGCGTGGCGCAACGACGGCGCCCGGTCCACCTGGACCGCGCTCGGCGACATCACCCCCGCGGACCGGGGGCAGCCCAAGACGGTGCACTTCGGCGACCTCGACGGCGACGGCCGGGACGACTACCTCAGGTTGTTGGCCGCCGACGAGTCACCGACCGGGATCCGGGCCATGCGGGTGTCGCGCAACGAGTCCGGTGACGGGCAGACGAGGTGGGGAGCGCCCACCATCGTGGCCAACAACCTGCTCTACGAGAACTCGCGGTTCGTCGACATCGACGGCGACGGGGACGACGACCTGATCAACCTGGACCGGATCAACAACGCCAGCCTGTGGGAGAACCGGTCACCCGGCCGGCTACCCGGTCCGGGAGACTGGCACAGCGTCACGGGCTTCGCGACGCCGGCCGACGGCTTCAACGACGTGTCGTTCACGGACATCACCGGTGACCTCCGGGTCGACGTGGTGCGGGTCGTCCATCCCGGCGGCGAGGTCCGGGCCTGGGAGAACATCGGCGCACCCTGGAGCCGCACCACCGGCTGGCGACCGCTCGGCGCGATCCGCGACGAGGGCCCGTTCACCGGCACCACCAACCTGTTCGCCGACCTCGACGCCGACCGGGTCGGCGACTTCGTCCTGTTCAACTCCGTCTCCGGTGGCCTCGACGGTTGGCTGCTGCCCCGGTACGGCACTGCGGAGCCCGGCCCCGGACAGCCCGGCCAGGGCGGCGGACAGGAGCTGCCGGCGGGGACACTGCCGGCGTACGGCGGTGGCACACCACGGCCGCAGCTCGACGGCCGGCTGTTGCAGAACAGCACGTTCACCGGCACGGACAAACCATGGTGGACGAACGCCGGGATGACCCCGAAGCTGGACGGCGGCACCTTCTGTGTGACCGCGCCCGCGTCGACCAACCCGTGGGACGTCCTGGTCGGGCACAACAGCATCTACCTGCCCGGCGGAGCGACGTACACGCTGCGGTTCCGGGCCCGGACGAACACCGCCGCGAATCCGGTCGTCTACCTCGCCCCCTTCGACAACCCGACAAACGTCACCTACCTGAACAAGGGCTTCACCACCGGCACCGCCTGGAAGGAGTACGAGTACAGCATCAGCACGGCCTACCCCGAGCCGTACCGGTTGGCGCAGCTCCAGTTCCGGCTCGGCAAATCCAGCGCACCGTACGAGTTCTGCATGGACGACGTGACGCTCACCGGCGCCGAGTACGCGTACCGGGCCGATGCCGGCCCGGACCTGAAGGTGAACCAGCACGGCTACCTGCCCAAGGGGCCCAAACGCGCGACGTTGCTGTACGGCGCGTCCTCATCGGTGCCGTGGACGCTGCGCCGGGCCGGCGGCGGTGCGACGGTGGCAACGGGCCGGACCACCCCGACCGGGTTCGACGCGTCGGCCGGCGCCATCACCCATGTGATCGACTTCAGCCACGTCACGACGACCGGCCGGTTCGAGCTGGTGTACGACGGCTGGGTCGACCGTCCCAGTCACCCGTTCGACATCCGCGCGGATCTCTACGACCGGCTGCGTACCGACGCGACCCGCTTCTTCTACACCAACCGCAGTGGCATCGCGATCGACGGGGGCATCGCCGGGGCGGCGTACGCCCGCCCGGCCGGGCACGTGGCGGATTCGCCCAACGGTGGCGACACCCAGGTGCCGTGCCAGCAGCCGAAGTCGTTCCTGAACAACTGGACCTGCTCCTATCGGCTGGACGTCACCGGCGGCTGGTACGACGCCGGCGACCACGGCAAGTACGTCGTCAACGGGGGCATCGCCACATACCAACTCCTGTCGGCGTGGGAACGCAACCGGCCGGCGGCTCTCGGCGACGGCACCCTGGCGGTGCCGGAACGCGGCAACGGCATACCGGACATCCTCGACGAGGCCCGCTGGAATCTCGACTTCATGCTGAAGATGCAGGTGCCCGACGGTCTCCCGTTGGCCGGCATGGTCCACCACAAGGTCCACGACGAGACCTGGACCGGACCACCGATGCTGCCGCACCAGGACAAGAAGCCCCGGGAGCTGCACCGCCCGTCGACCGCGGCCACCCTGAACCTCGCCGCCGTGGCGGCCCAGGCATCGCGGATCTACCAGCCGTACGACGCTGGCTTCGCCGCCCGACTGCGCACGGCGGCCGAACGCGCGTACGCCGCGGCCCGGGCGAACCCGGCGCTCTTCGCGCCGTACGAGGACCGCAGCGGCGGGGGGCCCTACAACGATGGTGACGTGTCCGACGAGTTCTACTGGGCCGCGGCCGAGCTGTACCTGACCACCAAGAACGCCTCCTATCTCGCCACCGTCCGGATCAGTCGGTTCCACACCGCCGGCACGGCGTTCAGCCAGAACGGCTTCTACTGGGGCTCCGTGGCCGCGCTGGCCCAACTCGACCTGGCGCGGTTCGGCACCGAGTTGAGCGACCGCGACCAGATCAAGGGGTGGGTGGTCGCCGCCGCGGACCGCCTGATCTCGTTCCAGAAGGCGGAGCGTTTCGGCCAGACGTACACCCCCACCACGGGACGGTACGACTGGGGCTCTAACGCGTCCATGCTGAACAACCAGGTCGTCCTGGCCACCGCCTACGACCTCACCGGCGCCGACAGGTACGCCGACGCCGTCTTCGAGGGCCTCGACTACCTGCTGGGCCGTAACGCCCTCGGGCAGTCGTACATCACCGGCTACGGCGTCAACGACGCGAAGAACCAGCACAGCCGGTGGTATGCGAAGTCCTTCGACGCCCGGTTGCCGAATCCGCCGGTGGGATCGGTTGCCGGTGGCCCCAACTCCAGCCTCCAGGACCCGCTCTCGGCGAGCTGGTTGCAGGGATGCGCTCCCCAGCTCTGCTACGTCGACAACCTGGAAGCCTGGTCGGTCAACGAAATCACCATCAATTGGAACTCCGCGTTGACCTGGGTGGCTGCGTTCGCGGCCGACGTGGCTGGTCGTCGGTGAGCGCAGGCCGCCCTTCGGTCGTGGCGGGTACGCCCGGTGCGGAGCCCGATCCGGATGCGAGCGCGTCCGACGCGGCCCTGCAGCGGTACTACACCCAGGTCACACCGATGCCGTCGCGGTCAGCGGCGGGTGGGCGTACGCCGGATAGGTGAGGTAGCCGTCGTCGCCGCCGGTGTAGTAGGTGTCCAGGTCGGCGACCGCCAGCGGCAGGTCCGCCCGGAACCGCTCGACCAGGTCGGGGTTGGCGAGGTAGGCGCGGCCGAACGCGACCAGGTCCGCCCCCTGGGCCAACCAACGCTCGGCGTCGGCGCGGTTCGACGGGACCGGGGTGCCGGGTATCGACGGGTTGACGATGAGCGTGCCGGGCCAGGCCCGGCGCAGCCCGAGCAGGATCTCGTCGTCGGTGCCGGCCAGGTGTACGTAGGCCGGTCCGAGCGGGACGAGTTCGGCGAGCAACGCGCCGTACACCGCGGGGATGTCGGTGTCGACGGTGTCCCCGACGCCCGCGCCGGGCGACAACCGCAGGCCGACGCGGTCGGCGCCGACCGCGTCGATCGTGGCGGCGACCGCCTCCACGGCGAAGCGGATGTGCCCGGAGACGGAGCCGCCGTAGCGGTCCGTGCGGAGGTTGGTGTTGCCGGAGAGGAACTGGTTCATCAGGTACCCGTTCGCGCCGTGCAGCTCCACGCCGTCGAAGCCGGCCACGATCGCCCGTCGGGCGGCTGCCGCGAACGACTCCACCTCGCCTTCCACCTCGGCGGTGGAGAGCGCCCGTGGCGTGGGCGCCAGTTGTGGTCCGGTGGGGGTGAACACGTACACCTCGCGGGGCGCGACCGCGGAGGGCGCGACCGGCTGGTGCCCGGTGGTGTCCGGGTGGCTGATCCGTCCACCGTGCATGAGCTGCGCGAAGACCCGGCCCCCGTTGGTGTGCACGGCGGAGGTGACCTGCCGCCAGGAGTCGGTCTGCGCCGGGGTGTACAGCCCCGGCGTGAGCGGGTTGGACTGTCCGACGGGGTTGGGGTAGGTGCCCTCGGTGATGATCAGACCCGCGGTCGCCCGCTGGGCGTAGTACGTCGCCATCGACGCGGTCGCGAGCCCCTCGCGGTCGGATCGCACCCGGCTCATCGGCGCCATCACGACCCGGTTGGGAAGCCGGAGCCCGCCGAGAGAAACATTGTCGAACAGTGATGTCATGACTGCACCGTAGGATCTGACGCCACTGTCAGATGCAAGTCCTGGGTGGCCGACGTGGTGCGGCTCACCGTCCACGTCACCCGTGGGCCTGCCTGGCCGCTGGCCATCTGGTCGGGGTCGTCCGCAGAACAGCATCGCGACACCGATGCCATTCACATCGACGGCCGCGCGATCGATAATCGTCGGTGTCAGTAGTCGCCTCGGTAAGGAGTCATTCCGTGCGCATCCGTCTCACCATGGCGCTCGTCGCGACCGTCCTCACCGGTGTGTTCGTCGCCCCGGCCACGGCGACCGCCGCACCGACCGGACCGCAGCCGATCATCGGCGGCAGCCTCGTCGCGTCGGCACCGTGGACGGCCGCCGTGTTCCAGAACGGCTCGTTCGCCTGCTCCGGCTCGATCATCGCTCCGCGCTGGGTGCTGACCGCCGCCCACTGCCTGCGCGGATCCATCTCGGTACGGGTCGGCAGCGTGTACCGCTCCTCCGGGGGCACCACCGCCACGGTGAGCGCCATCCACACCCGGCACGACCTCGCCCTGCTACACCTGGGTACGTCGATCTCCACCACGTATGTCACGCTGGCCGACACCAACCCGCCGGTCGGCGCCAGCAACGACATCTACGGCTGGGGCCGGACCTGCCTGACCTGTGAGCCGTCCGAACAGCTGAAGACCGCCACCGTCCGAGTGACCGCGATCAGCGGCGAGGACGCCGACGGCGGCCCGGTGATCCGCAGCACCCGGGGCAACGGAGTGTCCTGGCAGGGCGACTCCGGCGGACCCCAGCTCCACAACGGGCGGCAGGTCGGTGTCTCCTTCAACGGCAACGGATCGACCTCACAGAACTACTCATCGGTGATCGCGAGCCGCAGCTGGATCACCGAGATCAGCGGTGTCTGATCCCGGGCCGCTGGTGTTGGTGGCGCCCTGATGGGGGCGGCGTTCGTGGTAGAGGGCGCAGCGTCGAGCCGCCCGGCACTTTCACGCGCCGAGATCGGGCCGGTGCCGGAGTTGCCGCCGTGAGTTGATGCCGAGCTTGCGGAAGATGTTGCGCAGGTGGGCGTCGACCGTACGTGGGCTGATGAACAGCTGGGCGGCCACCTCGCTGGACGTCGCGCCGGCGGCGACCAGCCGGGCGATGTGCAGCTCCTGGATCGTGAGCTGGTCGTAGGTGTGTGGTGACCGTCGGCGTGGCCGTTCCCCGGTGGCGCGTAGTTCGGTGGCGGCCCGCCGGGCGAACCCGTCGAACCCCGCCTCGGACAGCAGGCGGTGCGCGGTACGCAGGTGCGTTCGGCAGTCGAGCCGGCGTCCCTCGCGCCGCAGCCACTCCCCGTACACGAGATGGGCTCTGGCTCGGTAGGCCGACAGCGGACTCCGCTCGAGGTACGCGATGGCGGTCCGATAGTGCTCCTCGGAACCGGTGACCAGCCCTCGGGCGTACGCCGCGATGCCCAGGCCGGTGGCGGTCCCGCTGGCATCGGCGCGTTCCACAAGTGACTCCAGCGCCGCCCCGGCGGCGTCGGTTTCACCGCAGCGGACCGCCGCTTCGACCAGTTCGGGCAGGGAGAAACTGGCGAGGAAGAGGGTGCCGTCCGCGACGGCCCGCCGAGCGGCGGTCAGTGCGGCCGGATAGTCGGCGAGGCCGTTGTGCAGTACGGCCGATGCCCAGTCGATGTTGCTGGTCAGGAGACCACTACCGCTGATGGTCGCCGCGGCCGTGGCGCTCTCGAACAACGCGAGCGCCTCGGCGCGGCGACCACGCATGGCCGCGAGGTGGAGCCGGGGGTAGGGCACCGGGGGCCCGCCGGTCGCGTCGGCGATCGCTTCCTCCTCGGCGATTGCAGCCGTCGCCAGTTCGGGGTCGGCGGTGAGCGCACCGTACGAGCCGACCTGCGCTAGCCCGAGACGCAGCAGCAGGGGCGAACCGGACTCCCGGCCGGTCCGCAGCAGCCACTCGACGATCGTCCAGTACCGGTGCGGGTCCCAGATCTCTGCCGCGAGCATGAGGGCGAGCGCGGGGTATCCGGTCCATCCAGGCCTGCAGGAACCGTTCCCGTCTTCCAGAACCTGCTGGATCAGCGGGATCGCGCTGCGATGGCCCGCTGAGTTCAGCAGGCCCAGCGCGTCCAGAACGTCCGGTTGACGTGACGCGGTCACCGGTACCGATCGCACGGCGGCCAGCACCAGGTCCTGCACTCCGCTGGGCCGACCGACGAGGAGACTCGTCTCGATCGCGTCCAGGAAGCACCTGCGGGCGCGTTCCGGATCCAGCCCGGCCAGGCGTCTGCCCGCTCGGATCATGAACTCGGGGCCGCTGTCGTCCCGGTGGCTCTGGAACGCCACCTGGCCCCGTAACAGGTCGGCGTGGGCGAGCTGGAACTCGTCGAGTGCGGTGTGCTCGACGGCCCTGATCAACGCGGCGGCCCGATCGGGACGGCCCGCGACGAGGGCGGCCTGCGCCGCCGCGAGCGTTCGTTCGATTCGGCCGGCGGGGTTCAGGGAAAGCTCGGCCGCCCGTTCCAGGAAGGCAGCCGCGGCCACCACGCCCCCGCGCGTCTGGGCGCGGGTGGCCGATCGTACGAGTTCCGCGGCGACGTCGTCGTCGGGGCCGACGCTGGCCTGGGCGCGGTGCCAGGCCCGCCGGTCCGGGTCGGTGACGGCGCTGGTTGCCTCGGCCAGCGCCCGATGCGCCCGGTGCCGTTCCCCCACCGACGCCGCGTGGTAGACCGCGGACCGAGCCAGCGGGTGGCAGAAGCGGATGTCCGCGGCGAACTCGACCAGCCCTGTCGCTGCCGCGCTGGCGCTGGCGGTCGACACGTCGATGCCCAACAGTCGCGTGGCCGGCCACACCAGGGTGGGATCACCCGTCGGGTCGGCGCTCGCCACGGTCAGCAGGAGACGGGCGTCGTCCGGCAGATCCGACAGCCGGTGTCGGAAGCTGCGCTCGATCCGGGTCGGTACCGCAGCGGTGTCCGGCTGCCCGAAGCCGCCCGCCTCGGGCAGTTCGAGCAACGCCAACGGGTTTCCCCGGGCCTCGGCGAGCAGCCGGCTGAGCACCTGCTCGTCGAGGAGGAGGTGACGGTGGGCCGCGAGCAGCATCCGTGCCTCGGCGTCCGCCAAGCCGGTGAGGTCGAGGCTGGGCAGCTCGTGCAGGTCGTCCGAGGCGGGCAACCGCAGCGCGAACAGCATGGCGATCGGTTCGCTGGCCACCCGCCGACCGACGAAGGCCAACGCCTTCGCCGACGCCGCGTCCAACCAGTGGGCGTCGTCGACCACGCACAGCAACGGGCGCACGCCGGCCGCAGCAGCCAGCAAGCCCAGGGTCGCCGCGCCGATGTGGAAGAGGTCGGGCGTGCCCGCCGCCAGCCCGAACGCGACCCGGAGCGCGTCGGCGTGCCGGGTGGGCAGGTCCGCGAGGTGGCCCAGCACCGGCACACACAGTTGATGCAGCGCGCTGTAGGGCAACTCCCGCTCGAACTCCGCCCCGGACACCTGGATCACCCGCGCGCCGGACGCCGCGTCGCGGGCGTGTGCCAGCAGCGTGCTCTTGCCGATGCCGGCCTCGCCGCGCACCACCAGCGACTCGCCCCGGCCCGACCGCGCGCCCTCGATCAGCTCGTCGAGAACCTTGAGCTCGACTGACCTGCCAACCAGTGAGCCCCGGGAGACGGCTGCGGATCGCACGCCGGACAGGCTACCCCTGCCCCCACCCACCACGGTCGTCCGGAAGTCACACCGTCCACGACCGACGGACCCGGCCCGTTCCCGCCGGCGGCCAGGCCGACCGGCTGTAGACCCTCCCGAGTACTGGCACACCTGCGCCTACATCGTCTTCGCCGGAATGTGGGCCATGCTGGCCCTCGCACCCCGAAAGCAACGCGGCATGTGGGAACTCCTGCTCTTCCACAAGATCGCGGTCACCATCCAGGCCGCCTTCATCCTCGACGTCCCGAACGCACTCCTGACCCTGATCGCCGACGGGCTCGTCTCGACGACCACCATCGCCGGCTACCTGCTGTGCCGTGGCTGGCACACCTGGCACCGCTGGGCGCTGGGACCCAACGACAACCGCTGACCGGAGGAATGCCGTCATGGAGACCGGTGTCTCCTCAGCCGGGCAGCGGATGCGCCGGGGCGAGTACTACGACCAGTCGCCGCTCCCCGTCGCCGTAACCGTCGACGGTGCCCTGCGGCGTCGAGCGGTCCCACCCGCGTACCGGCGGCGGTGGCCGTGCCCCAGCGGAGGATGTCGGGAGGCTCCGGGCCTGGTCACCTCTGGGTGGGCAGGACGATCTCAAGCCGGTCGGTCTCCGCTTCGGCGCTGATCCGGGTGCCGTCGGTGACGGTCTCGGCGGTGCCACCGGTGACCGACCCGTGGCTGGTGACCGCGACGAGGACCAGGTGCCAGGGTGCCCGCACCGGACCGTCGCGGGTCACCCGGATCCGGTCACCGTCCCGGCTGATCTCGAACACCGCGGCCGGGGTGCCGTCGGTGGCGGGCACGGTGACCACCCGGTGGACGCCGTCGGCGAGCTGGTACGCCCGCAGCGTGACCCCGTCGGCGTACGGGTAGTCGGGTCGGTCGGCGCGGGCGCCGACGGGGACGACGGCGCCGGGGCGGACGAGCAGCGGGAGGCTGTCGAAGCCGTGGGTCTCGGTGCGCCAGCCCGGTCCCTCGACGGTCCGGCCGTCCTGCCAGCGGGTCCAGCGTCCGGCGGGGACGTAGTAGGTCACCTCGCCTCCGGTGCTGAGCACCGGGGCGACCAGCAGATCCGGGCCGAGCAGGTACTGGGCGTCGAGGTAGGCGCAGGCCGGGTCGTCGGGAAACTCCAGGGCCATGGCCCGCATCACCGGCATGCCCTCGGTGTGGGCGGTCACGGCGGCGGCGTAGAGGTACGGCATCAGCCGGGCCTTCAGGCGGGTGAAGTCGCGCAGCACGTCGACGGATTCCTCGTCGAAGAGCCACGGCACCCGGTAGGAGCGGCTGCCGTGCAGCCGACTGTGCGAGGAGAGCAGCCCGAAGGCGACCCACCGTTTGAAGACGGCGGGGTCGGGGCGGCCCTCGAAGCCACCGATGTCGTGGCTCCAGAAGCCGAAGCCGCCCATGCCGAGGGAGAGACCGCCGCGCAGGCTCTCCGCCATCGCCTCGTACGAGGATTCGCAGTCGCCACCCCAGTGCACCGGCAGGCGCTGGCCGCCGACGGTGGCGGCGCGGGCGAACAGGACCGCGTCGCCGGTGCCCCGTTCCTCCTCCAGCAGGTCGAAGACGAGTTCGTTGTAGATCAGACTGTAGTAGTTGTGCATCCGTTCGGGGTCGGAGCCGTCGGCCCAGACCACGTCGGTGGGGATCCGCTCGCCGAAGTCGGTCTTGAAGGAGTCGACGCCCATCCGGAGCAGGTCGCGCAGCTTGCCGGCGTACCAGTCGCGGGCCCCGGGATCGGTGAGGTCGACCAGGGCGCGGCCGGCCTGCCAGTGGTCGTCCTGCCAGATCCGACCGTCGGGACGGCGTAGCAGGTAGCCGCGCGCGGCGCCCTCGTCGAAGAGGGCGGAGGCCTGGCCGATGTACGGGTTGATCCAGACGCAGACCTTGAGGTCGCGCTCGTGCAGCCGGGCGAGCATGCCGGGCGGGTCGGGGAACGTTTCCGGGTCCCATTCGAAGTCGCACCAGCGGAACTGCCGCATCCAGAAGCAGTCGAAGTGGAAGACGCTCAGCGGGATGTCGCGCTCGGCCATGCCGTCGACGAACGAGGTGACGGTGGCCTCGTCGTACTCGGTGGTGAAGGAGGTGCTCAGCCAGAGCCCGAAGGACCAGGCGGGCGGCAGCGCGGGACGGCCGGTGAGGGCGGTGTAGCGGCGCAGGATGTCGGCCGGGGTGGGGCCGTGGATGACCAGGTACTCCAGCTCGTGGCCGGAGACGCTGAACTGCACCCGGGTGACGGTTTCGGAGGCCACTTCGAAGGAGACCCGGCCGGGGTGGTTGACGAAGACGCCGTATCCGCGGTTGCTGAGGTAGAACGGGACGTTCTTGTACGCCTGTTCGCTGTTGGTGCCGCCGTCGGCGTTCCAGATCTCCACGGCCTGTCCGTTGCGGACCAGTGGCCCGAAGCGTTCGCCGAGGCCGTAGACGAGTTCACCGACGCCGAGGTGGAGCTGTTCGACCATGTGGTGCCCGCCGTCGGCGTCGGTCATCGCGCCGAGGGAGTTGTGGTCGCTGCGGGTGAGTTCCCGGCCGTCGACGCGGAAGGTGAGCCCCCAGGGCGCGCTGCGGCCGACCTGGACGGTGAGTTCACCGCTGGTGAGGCTGACGTGTGCGTCGTCGACCTGGGCGAGCGGTCCGGCACCGGCCGGGTCGGTGCCGATCGGCGTGCCGTCGGTGGTGAGTACGAAGGACGGACCGGCCGGTACGGAGCCGGCGAAGTGGGTGGCCCGGACCCGGACAACGCCGGGCATCGGTGCGGCAAGGTCCACCCGCAGCACCGGCCCGTCCAGCGTGTCGCCGCGACGGCCGATCGGCTTGGCCGGGGCGAGCACCCGGATGGCCTGCGCGCCGACGGTGACGTCGTGGGCGGCGGTGGCGTAGCTGCCCCGCACCCCGGGACGCATCTGCCAGTAGCCGTCCTTGAACTTCATTGTCTCCCCGTTCGGTGTCCGGAGTGGGTGGTGTCAGCCCTTCAGTCCCCCGGCGACCAGGTCGAGCCGCCAGAAGCGCTGGAGGAAGAGGAAGAGCGCGAAGATCGGGATGATCGACAGGAGTGCGCCGGTGATCACCAGGGTGTAGAGCGCCGGCTGCGAGGCACCCCGGTTGAGCAGCGAGTAGAGCCCCACGGTGAGCGGGAACCGGTCGTCGTTGGCGAGCATGATGTACGGCAGCAGGAAGTTGTTCCAGATCGAGATGAACTGGAGCAGGAAGACGGTGACCAGTCCGGGCACCATCACCGGCAGCGCCACCGACCGGAAGAGCCGGAACTCGCTGGCGCCGTCCATCCGCCCGGCTTCCAGCATCTCGTCGGGGATCGCCGCGGCGGCGTAGACCCGGCAGAGGTAGATGCTGTACGGGCTGATGATGCTCGGCAGGATCACCGACCAGTAGCTGCCGGCCAGGCCGATCTCGGACAGCAGCAGGTACTGCGGGATGGCGAGGGTGATCTGCGGGATGAGCACCCCGGCGAGAAGCGCGCCGAAGAGCAGTTTCTGCCCGTGGAACCGGAACTTCGCCATCGCGTAGCCGGCCATCGAGGAGACGATGACGGTCAGCAGCGCCCCGCCGCCGGCATAGATCAGGCTGTTCAGGGTCCACCACCAGAACCGGCCGTCGGCGTAGGTGCTCAGGGTGCTGATGTTCTCGGTGAAACCGCCGTTGAAGCTGGGCCAGCCGGAGTAGGTGCCGAAGAGTTCGTCGGTGCTCTTGGTGGCGGCGATCAGCACCCAGACCACCGGCAGGATGCAGTAGATCGCGCCGAGGGCGAGGACGAGGGTGGGCAGGATCTTGGCCCGGTCCCGGGAGTTCCGGGAGCGGCCCGACCGGGGCGGGTCGGCGGGTCGGGCCGAGACCTGACGTCGCGTCTGAGCGGTACCCCGGCCCGGGGGCGGGGTGGGCCCCGGCCGGGGGGAAGGAGCCGGCGCGGGTTGCGGGGTGGGGCTCATCGTTCGCTCCTCGCGGCGCGGATCCGGAAGATGGCCAGTACGGCGAGGGAGAACAGGACCGTCGCGCCGGCCAGGAGCACCGAGGTGGCGGCGCCGAGGTACATGTCGTTCTCCACGAACGCCTGCTGGTAGACCTTCATCAGTGGCACCCAGTCGGCGGTGATCGCGTTGGTGATCGGCCGCAGGGTGGTCGGCTCACTGAAGACCTGGAGCATGCCGATCAGGGAGAAGGTCGAGGTCATCACGAGCGCGGGACGCAACAGCGGGATCTTGATCTTCCAGGCGATCTGCCATTCGGTGCAGCCGTCGATGCGGGCGGCGTCGTAGAGCTCGACCGGCATCGCCCGCAGGGCGGTGAAGAGCACCACCATGTTGAAGCCGATCGCACCCCAGATGGCGATGTTGGCCACCGAGAAGAAGATCGACATGTCGCCGAAGAAGTTCGGCGCGGGCAGCCCGATCGCCTCCAGCCCGTTGGTGATCGGGCTGACCACGGGAAGGTACATGAAGCCCCAGAGCAGGCTGGCGATCACTCCGGGCACCGCGTACGGCAGGAAGATCGCGAGCCGGGCGTAGCGCCGGCCACCGACGCGGGGGGCGTCGAGCAGGAGCGCGAAGAGCAGCGCCAGCCCCATGGTGGTCGGCACGGTGATCAGGCCGTAGCCGAGCATCCGCAGCAGGGAACCGTAGAGGGCGCCGTCGCCGAGGGTCTGGGCGTAGTTCTCCAGCCCGACGAAGACCTCGCTGCGGATACCGAAGCCGGCGCCGCGCACCCGCATCGCGTGCACGCTCAGCCAGACGGCGTACCCGATCGGCACGAGGATGAAAACGAGGAAGAGCGCGGCGGCGGGCAGCGTGAAGAGGTACGGCGCGGCGGTGCCCGCGCGCCGCCGCTTCTGGCGGCGGCGCGCGAGCACCGGGTTGACAGTGCTCATCATCGTCCTTTTCGACCGGCTCAGTCGCCGGCGACCTGGTAGCCCTGTCGCTTGAGGTCGTCAACGCTGACCTGCTGGACCTGGGCGGCGACGGCGGCGAAGTCGGCACCGGAGCGGACCGCGGTGGGCAGCCGGTCCTCGAAGGCGCCGTAGGTGACGTTGGTGTTCGGACCCCAGCTTCTGAAGCCCCGGGCGCCCTTGGCGATCTCGGCGGCGGACTCGTAGTAGTTGGGCTGGTTGCTCATGTACGGCGGCGTCTTGAGCACGTCGCCGCCCTGTCCGGCGCTGGCCGAGGGGTAGAGACCGATCTCGACGAGGATCTTCAGCGCCTCGGGGTCGGTGTTCATCCAGCGGGCGAACTTGACCGCCTGCGCCTTGTTCGACGAGGAGGCGGAGACGGCGGTGGAGGAGCCGCCCCAGAAGCCGGTGGAGTTCTCTCCGGCCGACCACTGCGGTAGTGGCACCATCTGCCAGTTGCCGGAGCCGTTGGCGGCGATGCCCTGCAGGACGCCGACGCCCCAGACCGCACTGGGCCAGGCGATGATGGTGCCGTCGCTGATCTGGCTGTTCCACTGCGGGGTGTACATCGGGTCGCCGAGGACGGCCTTGGAGTTGACCAGGTCACCCCAGAAGCCGAGGACCTTGCGGGTCGCCTCGTCGTCGATGTCGACCGACCAGGTGCCGTCGTCGTTGGTCCACCAGTTGGCGCCGGCCTGCTGGGCGAAGCCGGCGAGCCAGCCGGCGTCGCCGGGGTGGAAGGTGGTGAGGTAGCGCCGGGCGTCACGGTCGCGCACGGTGCGGGCCAGGGCGCCGAACTCCTCCCAGGTCTGCGGGACCTTGAGTCCCATCTGGTCGAAGATGTCGGCCCGGTAGAAGAGCATCATCGGCCCGACGTCCTGCGGGATGGCGTAGGTGGCGCCGCTGAACGAGGTGAGGTTCCAGGTCCCCTCGGGGAAGGCACCCTGGGCGTCGCCGAGGGAGCCGCTGAGGTCCTGCAACGCGTTGTTCGTGATCATGGTCGGCAGTGCCTGGTACTCGGCCTGGACCAGGTCCGGGGCGTTGCCGGCCTTGACCGCGGCGAGGAACTTGGAGACCAGTTCGTCGCCGGCGGCCTGGCCGCTGAGGGTGACGGTCTGCTCGGGGTTCTTTTCGTTCCAGAGGTCGACGACCCGCTGGATGTTCTCGGCCCAGGCCCAGAAGACCAGGTTGGCCGGGGCGTTCTCGTCGCCCTCGATCGCCGTGTCGGCGCCGTTGTCGGCGTCGTCGTTGCTGCATGCGGTGAGAAGAAGGGCGGTGGCGGATGTGGCGAGCAGGGTCCTCCTGCGCATGGGGGTCTCCTCCAGCTACGTCTGTCTCAGTTGGATGTGCGGTGTGTGTCTTCCCGGCGGGTACGGGGTGGGGGTGCCGCGCGGACCCACCGGGACGGGTGGCGTCGGGGATTCAGGCCAACGGCTTCAGTACGACGACATCGCGCGCCGCCAGGGTCAGTGCCCCCTCGACCTGGTTTCCGGTGAGCAGGTCACCGGCCGGCTCGGTCAGGGTGACCCGGGCCGGCCCGGCGCCGTGGTTGAGCAGGAACAACGTGTCTCCCCGGCGGACCGCCTCGACCCCGTCCGGCAGGTCGGGCAGCATCCCGGTGACCGCCGCGTCGGCGAGCACCCGGTCGGTCAGCGCGGCCATCGCCGCCTCCTGCGGGACGGTCGCCAGGTACCAGGCCCGACCGGTCCCGAACTCGTTGCGCAGCACCGCCGGGGCGCCGGCGAGGTCACCGTCGAGGAAGGTGGCGACCGGACGCGCCGACTCGGCGCGCATCAGCTCCGACCAGATCGTGGCGGTGAACTCGGCACCGGTCGGGCCCGGGTCGGCGGGCACGGCACCGGCCGGATCGTGGGCTCCACCGCGCTGTTCGGCGTCGGCGATCCAGCGGCACCGCAGTGGTGGATCGTCGGCCACCGGCAGCCACGCCTCCCCGGAGGCGCCCAGGACCTCGCGCAGCGGCGCCGGGAACCGCCCGGCGTGGATGTGCCCGAGCGGGTCGGCCACCCCGGAGAAGGGCCCCACCAGCAGCACCCCGCCGTCACGGACGTACGAGGTGAGCGACTCGGCGGTGGCCTCGGAGAGCAGGAAGAGGTTCGGCACCACGACGAGCCGGTAGCCGCCCAGCTCCGCTGCCGGCGGCACCAGGTCCACCGTCACCCCGCGCCGCCACAGTGGTTCGTAGAAGCGCAGCAGCTGGTCGGTGACGAGCAGCCGGTCGCTGGGGCGGCCGTCGGACTCGCAGGCCCACCAGCTCTGCCAGTCGTGCACCAGCGCCACCCGGGCCGGCACCGGCTGCCCCACCAACGGGGCCAGTTGCCGCAGTTCCGCGCCGTGTTCCCGGACCCGGGTGTGCAGTCGGGTCTGCGCCCCGGCGTGCGGCACCATGGCGGCGTGGTACCGCTCGGCGCCGAACCGGGAGGCTCGCCACTGGAAGTAGCAGAGCCCGTCCGCGCCGCGGGCCACCGCCTGCAGCGACTCCAACCGGAACTGGCCGGCCGGCTTCGGCAGGTTGTGTTTCTGCCAGTTCACCCCGTCGGTGGCCTGTTCCAGCAGCATCCACGGCCCGCCACCGGCCAGCCCGCGCATCAGGTCGTGGGTGAGCGCGGCCCGCACCGGGGACCGGGGGTCGCCCGGGAAGGGGTACCAGTCGTTGCTCACGACGTCCTCGTGCGGCGCCCAGGCCCAGTAGTCCACGGGTTTGAAGAAGCCCATGAAGTTCGTGGTGACCGGGACCGACGGGGTCCGTCGGCGCAGGATGTCCCGCTCCGCACGGTAGTGCGCGAGCAGGGCGTCGGAGCAGAACCGCTGGAAGTCCAGCAGCTGGGTGGGGTTGCGCAGGTAGGGCGCCCGACGGGGGGTGAGGATCTCGTCCCACTGACCGTAGCGCTGACTCCAGAAGGTGGTCCCCCACGCCTCGTTGAGCGTCACGAGGTCGCCGTAGCGCTCCCGCAGCCAGTCACGGAAGGCGGCGGCGGTGTCGTCGCAGTGGCAGATCTGGCCGTACTCGTTGCCGACGTGCCACATCGCCAGTGCCGGGTGGTCGGCGTACCGGTCGGCCAGATCGGTCACCAGCGCCAGGGCCCGTTCCCGGTAGACCGGTGCGGAGGGGCACCACTGGTTGCGGGCACCGTAGTAGAGCCGGTGGCCGGACTCGTCCACCGGCAGGGTCTGTGGCCAGCGGTGGCCGAGCCAGGGCGGCGGTGAGGCGGTCGGGGTGGCCAGGTCGACGGCGATCCCGCCGTCGTGCAGCAGGTCCAGGACCCGGTCCAGCCAGCCGAAGTCCCGCATGCCCGGTTCCGGTTCGATCCGGGCCCAGCTGAAGACCCCCACGGTGACCAGGTTGACGTGGGCGGCGCGCATCAGCGCGACATCCTCGACCCAGACCTCCTCCGGCCACTGCTCCGGGTTGTAGTCCCCGCCGAAGAGCATGCCCCGCCCGGCGGTGAGGGTGTGCAGGCCGGGTCGGCGCCCGGGCGCCGCGTCGGGGTGCGGGCTGTCGCCGGTCATGCCGGCACCCCCGTTTCCGCACCGCGACGCGGCGGCCCCGAGCTCTCCCCCACCACCAGTCGGCAGGGCACCAACCGCTGCCGTGGCGTCTCCGTCCTCCCGGCGTCCGGCTGGAGCTGGTCAATCAGCATCCGCGCGCCGAGCCGGCCCAGTTCGGTGCTGGGCGGCTCCAGGGTGGTCAGCTGCGGGTGGAACATCCGGGCCACCTCCACCGAGGAGAGGACCAGCAGCAGAGTCAGGTCGTCGGGGACCCGCCAGCCCCGGTCGGCCACGGCACCGAGGACCCCGACCGCCGCGTGGTCGTTCATCACCGCGACGGCGGTCACGTCGGGGCGGGTGGTGACCAGCCGTTCGAAGGCGGCCCGTCCCTGCTCGACCGAGTCGGCGTGCAGGTCGCCCACGTACTCCACGCCCCGGTCGCGGGCGGCGACGGCGAACTCCTCGGCGCAGCGCACGGTCGGGCCGTAGAGCGCGGCGTAGGCGTCCGGCGAGTGGTTGAGGAAGGCGAGCGTACGGTGGCCGAGGCCGACGATGTGGTCGACGGCGTCCCGGGCGGTCGCCGCGAAGTCGATGTCGGCGTAGTTGATCCCCGCCGGCTGCCGGGTCCGGCCGATCATGCTGAACGGCGTTCCGGCGGCGACCAGGTGGTCGACCCGTTCGTCGTCGAGGCGGACCTCCATCAGCAGCACCCCCTCGATCAGCCCGAGGCCGGTGAGGTGTCGCAGTTCGGCGACCGGGTCGGACTTCTCCGGGGAGAGGAGCAGGTGGTAGCCGGCCTCGCTGGCGGCCTCGGCGGCGCTGGTGGCGAACTGCATCTCGGTCAGGCCGAAGCCCCGGTTCGGCGCCGGGTAGAGCAGGGCCAGGATCCCGGTCCGCTTGCTCACCAGGCCCCGGGCCAGCAGGTTGGGACGGTAGCCCAGGTCGGCGGCGGCCAGCTCGATCCGGGCCCGGGTCGCAGCCGCGACCGGGCGGGTTCCGTTCAGGGCCGCGGAGACCGTGCTGACGGCCACGTTCGCCTGCTTAGCTACTTCGCGTAACGATGACATGCCGCTCCGGCGAGTTGTCCTCGACGGCGCCGCGGGGTTCCGCGACGCTCGGGTCGAAACGTTTCGCAAACGCTAGAGCTGCCTGGACTGAGATGTCAAGGGTGTTGCGAAAGGACTTCCAGAAGGTTGCGACGACAACCGGATACCAGAGATATGCATACAGAGAGTAATCAGCCAGCCCGACCGGAGAACCTGATCCCACCATGGAACCGCCGGGGTCGGTCGTCCTGGCACCGCCTCGTCCAATAGATTGATGAACGCGGACGTTCCGGACCGCAACGTCCGCGCTCAGCTGCTCCGCCGCACTCCGCCCACCCCGGGCGTCGCGCCGCATGCGCGGCAGCACTTGAGGTCCGCGACGACGCCCAGCGGACGCGAACACCCCACCATCCGCCTACGAGACGTCGCCTACCCAGCAGCCGAGGCCGGGCCCTCGTGCGCGCGGTGTCCGCTCGTCAAGGCCGACGGCGATCGAAGACGAGGTGACGGACCCCAGGGGTCTCGGCCATCAGGATCTTGACGATCTCCGGCGGTACGAAGTCCACCCCGGCCAGCTCGGCCAGGCGGACCCATCGGAAGCGGTGGCCTTCCAGACCATCGACCAGCTCGGGCGGGACGTCCTGCGGCCAGGCAACCGAGTAATAGAAGCAGACCTCCTGACAGGGTGATCCGTCGCCGTCGCGGATGCCCTCGGCGATCAGCATCGGCACCGCGGGAACGGCACACTCCACGGTGAGCTCCTCGCGCAGCTCACGCGCCAACGCAGCCGCCGAGCCCTCCCCGAAATGAACCTTGCCGCCCGGCAGGAACCAGCCGTCGACCTGGTCCACCGCGCACACGAGCAGTCGATCACCGTCCCGTACCGCCGCTGCCGCCCGATACTTGAACGATCCCGGCGCACCCGTCCAGGCGATGTCGTTCTCGTCCACGTCACTCCCTTTCGCACACCTCAGTCGCCGGGGCGACCGACCGAGCCGGCCCTGACCTACGGTAGAGGGACCAGGTTTTGCCCGATGAAGTCACCGTGGACGACACCGGCCGAGGCGTCGCGGCCGAGCGCGGCGGCGAACCGGGCGGCCACCTTCTCGAGGTGGGCGCCGACCACGGCGACGTCCTCCGCCGGCAGCCCAGGAGACGACCGATCGAGCCCACGGGCCGCCGCCTCGACGATGGTGGTGTCGGTCCGTTGCCAGCCCGGCCGCTGGCGGAGATCATCGCGAAGGCCGGTCACTGTCGCTGGGCGGCGTCGGGACGGGTCGGGCCCGTTCCCCCGCCCAGGCCGCTTCGAGGATCGCGGTCAGGCTGGCGGTGTCGGTCGGGCCCGGATGGTTCTGGATCAGGCGGGTGACGCCACCGGCCAGCTCCGCGAAACGCGGGAGGTCGGCGCGGGCCACACCGATCTCCGCCAGGCTGGCGGGGATGCCGATGTCGGCGAGGAGCCCGTCGAGCCAGGTGAGGAACGCCTCCGCGGCCTCGGCCTCCGAGGCGTCGGTCACGTCGAGCCCGCACACTCCGGCGAGGATGGCCAGCCGGTCGCCGACGGCATCCCTGGCCGCGTCCAGCGCATAGGGCAGGAGCAGCCCGACGCCCAGGCCGTGCGGCGTGTGGGTGGCCGCGCCGATGGGGTACTGGAGAGCGTGCGGGGCCGCGTTGCCCGCGTGGGAGAACGCGATCCCGGCCAACATGGACCCGTAGGACATGTCCGCGCGGGCGTCCTGGTCGCCGCCGTCGCTGACCGCACGCCGCAGGCTACCGGCGATCCGCTGCGCGGCCCGCAGCGCGTAGTGGTCGGTGATCGAATTGCGGCCGAGGAAGACCTGTTCCACCGGGTCGCGTGGGCCGTGGGCCCGGGGTCGTGCCGTGTAGCTCTCCACCGCGTGGCAGAACGCGTCGATGCCGGAGTGGGCGGTGACGGTCGCCGGGCAGGTGTAGGTGAGTTCGGGGTCGACGATGGCGAAGTCGGGCACGATGTGGACGCTGGAGACCCCCACCTTCAGCTCGCGGTCCGGGTCGGTCAGCACCGAGACGGGGGTGAGTTCGGAGCCGGTGCCGGCCGTCGTCGGCACCGCGACGAGCGGCATCGTCGGCCCCGGCACCTTCGACTCGCCGTAGAAGTCGCGCGGCGTCCCACCATGGCGCCGGATGACGCCGACGATCTTGGCGAGGTCGATCACCGTGCCACCGCCGACGGCGAGGATCACGTCGGCGTCCACCTCGGCGGCGGCCGAGACGGCCAGGGCGACATCGGTCAGTGGCACGTCTGGGGTCGCGTCGGCGAAGACCTCGACGGCCTCGGCCTTCTCCCGTACGGCGGCCACGATCTCGGCCACGCCCGGCTGCCGCAGCAGCACCCGGTCGGTCACGACGAGGACCCGCGAGCCGCTCTCGGCCACCACGCGGGGGATGTTCTGCGCGACCCCTTCGCCCACTATCAGCTGGCGTGGCCCGCGGACGGTCTCAAGCATGTCGGTGCCTCCTTGGCACGTCGGCGGCGGGCCGTCTCACGGCAGGTCGATCGCGGCGTAGGTGAGGTCGAGGTACTCGAGGATGCCCTCGTGCGCCCCCTCCTTGCCGATCCCGGACTGCTTCACGCCCCCGAACGGCGCCGACGGGTCCGAGATCAGACCACGGTTGATGCCGAGCATCCCGGTATCCAGCCCCTCGGCGAAGCGGAGCGCCCGCCGCAGGTCACGGGTGAAGACGTAGGCGGCCAGGCCGTGTTCGGTGTCGTTGGCCTTCGCGAGCACCTCGTCGTCGGAGGTGAACGAGATGATCGGCGCCACCGGGCCGAAGATCTCCGTCTTCAGCAGCCGCGCATCCTCGGGCACGTCGACGAGGACCGTGGGGGGATAGAAGTGGCCCGGCCCGTCCGCACGCGCGCCGCCCACCAGGACCCGGGCGCCGCGGTCGACCGCGTCGGCGACGAGCTCGTCGAGCCTGGTGACCGAGGCCTCGTCGATCAACGCCCCGACGTCCACGCCGTCGTCGAGGCCGTGGCCCACCGACAGCGCGCCCATCCGCTCGGCGGCACGCGCCGCGAACTCCTCGCGCACCGGTTCCTCGACGTAGATCCGGTTGGCGGCGACGCAGGACTGCCCGATGTTGCGCATCTTGGCCACCAGGGCACCGTCGAGCGCGACGTCCAGGTCGGCGTCGGCGCACACGATCAGGGCCGCGTTGCCGCCCAGTTCCATGGAGGTACGCAGTACGTTGTCCGCCGCCTGCCGGAGCAGCACCCGGCCGACCTCGGTCGACCCGGTGAACGACAGCTTGCGGGTCCGACGGTCGGCCAGCAGCGCGGCGACCACCTCGCCGGCACGCGTGGTGGTCACCACGTTGACCACGCCCGGGGGAACGCCTACCTCCTCCATGACGCGGGCCAGCAACAGCATGGTCAGTGGCGTCTGGGCGGCCGGCTTGGTGATCGTGGTGCAGCCCGCGGCCAGCGCGGGAGCGATCTTGCGGGCGCCCATGGCCAACGGAAAGTTCCAGGGCGTCACGAAGACGCACGGTCCGACCGGCTTCGGCACGGTGAGGATGCGGTATCCACCGGCAGGAGCGGTGCGGTAGCCCCCCTCGACGCGTACCGCCTCCTCGGCGAACCACCGGAAGAACTCGGCACCGTAGGCCACCTCTGCCCGGGCCTCGGCGAGCGGCTTGCCCATCTCGAGCGTGATCAGCCGGGCGACCTCCTCGGATCGCCCGGTCAGCGCCCGGTACGTCGCGGTCAACAACTCCGACCGTTTCCGCGGCGGGGTCGCCGCCCACTGCGCCATGGCCCTGCTCGCCGCGTCCAGCGCGGCGAGCCCGTCCACGACGTCGGCGTCCGCCACCTGCGCGATGGTCTTGCCGGTGGCCGGGTCCTCGACGGCGAAGGTGGCTCCGCCTGCGGCGTCGCGCCAGGCGTCGCCGATCCGCAGCCGCCGGTGCGCGGGCGCCAGGACGTTCATCGAAGCTCCAGGTGATCGAGGTAGGGCGATGGCGGGCGGTTCCGCGATGATGCCGAATGACGGGCAGCCGGCACATTTCCTATACGATCGAGCGGAGGCGTCAGCATGTCGCGGTGTAGTGACCGATGTCAACAGCCGCCCGAAGACGCAAGAAGGGACCGCAGGTCACGATGGCCGACGACACGAAGGCCGCCCGGGTCCACCGGACCGCGGCGGTCGGAACGCCGCCGGGAAGAACTGGCGGCCGGCTTGCCGACGAGGTGTACGACACGCTGCTCGGACAGCTGATGTCGCTACGGATCGAGCCTGGCTCCCGGGTCACGATCGACGCCCTGGCGCGAGAGCTTGGGGTCTCGCAAACGCCGATCCGGGACGCGCTGAACCGCATGGAGGCCGAGGGCCTGGTCGTGCGGGTGCCCCATGCCGGCTACCGCATTCCTCCCCAGATCACCCGGCACCGGTTCGCGGACATGCTCGAGGTCCGCCTGCTCCTGGAG
Source organism: Micromonospora sp. WMMA1923 (assembly GCF_049179195.1). Lineage (NCBI taxonomy): Bacteria > Bacillati > Actinomycetota > Actinomycetes > Micromonosporales > Micromonosporaceae > Micromonospora > Micromonospora sp. WMMA1923. The sequence continues at coordinate 1,799,980 of NZ_JBMHLZ010000001.1, read as the reverse complement.
CCGGCGGCGGCGCGCCGATCCGCCGAACGCGCCACCCCGGAGCAGGTGGCCGGGCTGCGACGGATGCTGGCGGAGATGGCGGAGCTGGAGGGGAGCACCGGGCCCACCGCCTACGGCGCCTTCGGGCTACGCGACGCCGCCTTCCACGATCTCGTCGCCCGGAGCGGGCAGAACCAGGTCATCCGGGAGTCGCTCGCCCGCCTGCACAGCCACGTACACCTCTTCCGGCTGCACCACGACGCCCAGGTCACGCGGCTGGCGATGGCCGAACACGAGGCGGTGGTGGCCGCGATCGCCGCGCGGGACCCCGACGCCGCCGCCTACGCGATGCGCCGGCACATCCTGCGCTCCGGCGAGCGGTTCCGGCGCGTGTTCGACGAGGCCGAGGAGGCCGACGCAACGGCGGTGGAGGCTTGACGGGTGGGCCGGGCCGAGGAATGCTGACCCCACCGGATCAGATCAGATTGGATCTATCTCGCCCGTCCCCGAACGCGAGGAGAAGCAGGTGCCCAGAGCGCTGCTCCTGACCGGCGACGCCGCCGAGGAACTCGACACCATGTATCCCTACTACCGTGTGCAGGAGGGCGGCTGGGACGTCGACGTCGCGTCCCGGACGACGCGTGACGTGCAACTGGTCATCCACGAGTTCGACCCCAACTCCGATGCCTACGTGGAGAAGAACGGCCGGAAGCTGCCGGTCGACGTGCCCTGGTCCGAGGTCGACGTCGAGCGCTACGACGCCCTCATCATCCCCGGGGGACGCGCCCCCGAGTGGATCCGGGTCGACGCCGACGTCAGGCGGATCACCGAGCACTTCTTCGCCCGCGACCTCCCGGTGGCGCTGGTGTGCCACGGCGCGCAGGTGCCAGCGGTGTACGGGCTGCTGAAGGGTCGGAAGACGGCGTGCTTTCCCCCCATCACCGGTGACATGGAGAACGCCGGCGCGACGGTCATCGACGCTCCCGACGTGGTGGACGGCAACCTCGTCTCCTGCCGGGGCTGGCCCGACATGCCGCAGTTCGGCAAGGCGATGATGGAGCTCTTCTCGAAGTCCGTCAGTTCCGCACCGGCATGAGCGGCCGGGGCGTGCCCCGGTGACGACACGTCGGACCGTCACGGTCGACGGCTCCCCCGTCCACGTCCTGGCGAGCGGCACCGGGCCCGCGGTGCTGATGCTGCACGGCTCCGGACCCGGTACGACCGGGTCCGGCGCCTGGGCGACGACGGCGCGGGCGCTGGGTACGTCCTGGCACCTGGTGGCTCCTGACCAGGCGGGTTTCGGCCGTACACCGGTCCCGGCGGGCTCCCGGGGTGGGCTGCGGTTGTGGACGGAGCAGGCCGCGGGCCTGATGGACGCGCTCGGTGTGGAGCACTACGCCGTGGTGGGTCACTCCATGGGTGGTGCCGTGGCGCTGGCCCTGGCGGCCGCCCGTCCCCAGCAGGTCACCCGGGTCGTGGCGGTCTCGACGATGGGCGCACCCGGGGCGCCGCTGTCCGCCGATCTCGACGCGGTCTGGGCCGCCCCCGCCGGCCCGCTCGGGGCCCGGGACATGCTGAGTCGCCTCGTCCTAGACCAGGCGCTCGTGACCGATGCGGCCGTCGCTGCCCGGGCGGCTGCGATGCGGGCGGGGGCGGCCGCGTTCGCGTCGTTGTTCCCGCCACCCAGGGCACGATGGGTCGACGGGCTCACCCTCCCGGCGCAGACGTTGGCAGCGGTCCGCGCGCCCGTGCTGCTCGTACACGGCGCCGAGGACCGGGTCACCCCGCTCCGGACGGCAGCCCAGCCCCTGCTCGAACAGCTGGCCGATGTCCGTCTGCACGTGTTCGGCCGATGCGGGCACGTGCCGGCGATCGAGCATCCGGACGAGTTCAGGCAACTGCTGTCGGGATTCCTCGCCCGGGACCGGGGTCACCGATCGCTGGGGCGGTTTCCCGACCCGACAGGTCGGTAGAGTGATACTCACATGGACGTGAGGTCAGGCGCGGGGAGGCAGCGATGACGGCAACCGTCCGGATAGGTGAACTGGCCGCGCGTACCGGGGTCAGCGTGCGTTCCCTGCGCTACTACGAGGAGCAGGGGCTGCTGACCAGTCTGCGCACCCCGAGCGGCCACCGCCGCTACCTCGAGACTCAGGTCGAGCGGATCTTCTTCATCCAACGGTTGTTCTCCGCCGGTCTGAGCAGTCGGACGATCGTCGACCTGCTGCCCTGCGTCGAGTCGCCGAACACGGACACCTCCGAGGCGGCCCTGGAGCGGATGCACCAGGAACGGGACCGGCTCGACCGGCACATCGAGGACCTGATCCGGACCCGGTCGGTGCTCGACGAGCTGATCGCCGCCAACCGCGCGCACCGCACGGAACTCGTCAGCGCGTGAGCCCCACCGCGGGCGTCAGCGCGCGGAGCGGAAGCTGGCACGCACCTCCGTCGGCGAAGAGTTCCGGCTGTTGCCAGGCGGCGAAGTGGCAGCGCCCTGCCGGCCAGCGGGCCGGTCGGAGTCAGCGTCGGGCGAACGGCCCGTCCGGGGCGAAGGCCCGCTCGGCGAAGCGTTCGGCGATGCGCCGGTGGGCGGCGGTGTCCGGGTGGAGTTCGTCGGGCAGCGGCAGCTCGGCGAAGTCGGCCTCGCCGTAGAGGTCGAGGCCGTCGAGGTGGTGCAGGTGGGGGTCGTCGGCCGCACGCTGGGCGGTGATCCGCGCCAGTTCGTCGCGGATGACACCGAGGGTCAGTTTGCCACTCGCCCGTTCCGCCGGGTCGCCGGTGGCCCGGAAGCGCACCTGGCCGGCACCGAGCGCGGCGAGGTCGAACGCGCCGGGACCGGGGGTGTCCTCGTGGATGGGGCAATGGATCGGGGAGACGACCAGTATCGGCGTGGTGGGATGACCGTCGCGGATGGTGTCGAGGAAGCCGTGCACGGCCGGGGCGAAGGCGCGTAGCCGCATCACGTCGGTGTTCACCAGGTTGATGCCGATCTTCACGCTGATCAGGTCGGCCGGGGTGTCCCGCATGGTGCGGGCGGTGAACGGGTCGAGCAGCGCGCTGCCGCCGTACCCGAGGTTGACCAGTTCGACGTCGCCGAGGGACGCCGCGAGCACCGGCCAGGTGGCGGTGGGGCTGGTGGCGTTGGAGCCCTGACTGATGGAACTGCCGTGGTGCAACCACACCCGGCGCCCCTCGCCGGGCACCGGTGCGACCGGGGCGTCGGTACGCAGGGCCACGAGTTCGGTGGTCTCCTGGTGCGGCAGCCAGATCTGGAGGTCCTTCATCCGGTCGGGCAGGCCGCTGAACCGGATGGTGCCGGGCGGCCCCGGCTGGTGCGCGCTGCTGCCGGTGGTCAGGTCGACGGTCACCGTGTCGCCGCCGGTCACGCTGGCCTGGTCGGTCAACTGACCGTCGACGAGCAGGTCGTAGACGCCGACCGGACGGGCCGGCAGTCCGGGGTAGACGTACCTGGTGGGCAGCGTGTCCAGCTCGACCGTGGTGGCCCGGGTGCGCAGGGCCAGCCGTACGCCGGCGGGTTGGGCCTCCACCATGGCGAGTTGCCCGTCGGTGTTCTGGGCACGGGCCCAGGCGGGCAGTCGGTGCGGCACCACTCCACGTTCGGTGTGCCGCAGGTCGAGCGCGCCGCGTACCAGGTCCGCAGTGATCGGCGTGGTGATCCAGATGGGGTGCATGTTCTCGATCCATCACATCGACGTTGTCGGGTCACCCCACACCCCCTAGGCCGTCCTAGGAGGGTGGGGTGGAAGGGGGCCGCGGGTGGTCAGCCGTGGGCCTTGCCGCGCCCACCGGGGCCGAGCTTCTTGCGCGGGCGTACCGAGATCTCGATGGGGCTGCCCTCGAAGCCGAACTCCTCACGCAGCTTGCGCTCGACGAAACGCTGGTAGCCGGCGTCCAGCGGGCCGGTGGTGAAGAGCACGAACCGGGGCGGGGCCACCCCGGCCTGGGTGGCGAAGAGGATCTTCGGCGCCCGGCCACCGCGTACCGGGTGCGGGGTGGCCTGCACCAGGGCGGTCAGCCACGAGTTGAGCTGCGCGGTCGGCACCCGCGTCTCCCAGCTGGCCAGGGCCTTGCGCAGCGCCGGGGCGAGCTTGTCCACCGCCCGGCCGGTCATCGCCGACAGGTTCAGCCGCAGCGCCCACGGGATCCGGCGCAGCTCCCGCTCGATCTCCTTGTCCAGGTAGTACCGACGGTCGCCGTCGACCAGGTCCCACTTGTTGAAGGCGATCACCAGAGCCCGGCCGGACTCGGTCACCATGGACAGGATCCGCTGGTCCTGCTCGCTGATCACCTCGCTGGCGTCGAGCAGCACCACCGCCACCTCGGCGGCCTCGATCGCCGAGGCGGTACGCAGGCTGGCGTAGTACTCCGTGCCGCTGGCCTTGCCGACCCGCTTGCGCAGCCCGGCGGTGTCCACCAGCTGCCAGGTCTCCCCGCCGATGGTGACCAGGCTGTCCACCGGGTCGACGGTGGTGCCGGCGACCGCGTCGACCACCGCGCGTTCCTCACCGGAGAAGCGGTTGAGCAGGCTGGACTTGCCCACGTTGGGCCGGCCCACCAGGGCCACCCGGCGGGGGCCCCGGGGGCGGTTCTCGTCGATCGGCGGGGCCTCCGGCAACGCCTGCAGGATCGCGTCGAGCAACTCGCCCGAGCCCCGGCCGTGCAGCGCCGAGACCGGGTACGGCTCGCCGAGCCCGAGCGACCACAACGTGGTCGCCTCCACCTCGATCGCGGCGTTGTCGGCCTTGTTCGCCACCAGGATCACCGGCTTGGCGCTGCGCCGCAGCATCTTCACCGCGGCCTCGTCCACATCGGTCGAACCGACCACCGCGTCGACCACGAAGAGCACCACGTCGGCGGTGACGACCGCCGTCTCGGCCTGCGCCGCGATCGCCGCGGCCCGGTCCTTCGCGTCGGGCTCCCAACCGCCGGTGTCCACCACGGTGAACGCCCGCCCGGCCCACTGGGCGTCGTAGGGGACCCGGTCGCGGGTCACCCCGGGCACGTCCTCGACGACCGCCTGACGACGGCCGATGATCCGGTTGACAAGCGTCGACTTGCCGACGTTGGGCCGGCCGACGACCGCCACCACGGGCACCGGGCCGGCCGGCTGCTCGACCTCGGGCTCGCGCAGCTCGACCCAACCACCGTCGTCGTTCATGCCACGCCCCGCTCGGTGAGCAGCTCGCGCAGCCGGGTCACGACCTCGTCGATGCCGAGCGCGGTGGTGTCCAGCACCACCGCGTCGGTGGACTGCTGCAACGGGTCGGCCTTGCGGGTGGAGTCCAGCCGGTCCCGGCGGGCCAGGTCGGCCGCGGTGGCGGCCACGTCGACGGCGTCCTCGGCGCTACGCCGGGCGGCCCGCGCCGCCTCCGAGGCGGTCAGGTACACCTTCAGGTCCGCGTCCGGGGCGACCACCGAGCCGATGTCGCGGCCCTCGACCACGATCCGGCCCGCGGTGGTGATCATGTCGCGTTGCCGGCCCACGAGCAGCGCCCGGACCGCCGGCACGGCGGCCACGGCGGAGACCGCACCGGTCACCTCCGGCCCCCGGATGTCGGCGTCGACACCGTGACCGTCGACGGTCACGCCGTACCCCGCCGGGTCGGTGCCGATGCGCAGGTCGACCTCACCGGCGACCTTGGCCACCGACTCGGCGTCGGCCGGGTCGACCCCGGAGCGCAGCACCGCCCAGGTGATCGCCCGGTACATCGCCCCGGTGTCCAGGTAGCGGGCGCCGAGCCCGGCGGCCAGCCGCCGGGAGACGGTGGACTTACCCGAACCGGACGGCCCATCCACAGCGACCACACAGCGCCCGGTCGGTACGTTCTCCTCCACCGTGTTCCTCCTCAGCCCGTTCCCCACGGGGTCGAGTCCCCGCGAGCGGTGTTGCGTGGTCAATGATGCCCGCCGGCGCGAGAAACGCCGCGTCCGGGCGGCGCCCCGCCCCGGACCGCACGGAAGCCTACCGGCAGCCGTACCCACCGATGACGGGTCAGTCACCCACCGCCTTGAACAGGGCGGCGACCTCCGCGTTGGTAAGCCTGCGGGTCCGCCCGGCACGCAGGTCACCGAGCCGGATCGGACCGATCGTGGTACGCACCAGACGCGACACCGGGTGCCCGACCTCGTCCAACAACCGCCGGACGATGTGTTTGCGCCCCTCGTGCAGGGTCAGCTCCACCTGGGCGGTCCGCCCCAGGGTGTCCACCACCCGGAACGCGTCGACCTGCACCGGGCCGTCCTCCAGCTCCACCCCGGCGGCCAGCCGCTTGCCGAGGTTACGCGGGATCGGGCCGGCCACCTCGCACAGGTAGGTCTTGGCCACCCCGTAGGAGGGGTGCATCAACCGGTGCGCCAGGGTGCCGTCGTTGGTGAGCAGCAGCAGCCCCTCGCTGTCGGCGTCGAGCCGCCCCACGTGGTAGACCCGCTGCTCGACCCGACCGTCGAGGAAGTCGGCGAGCGCGGTACGCCCCTTCTCGTCGGCCATCGTGGAGACCACCCCACGGGGCTTGTTCATCGCCAGGTACACCAGGCGGGTGTCGACGACCAGCCGTTCGCCGTCGACGTGGATGACCGCGGTGGCCGGGTCGACCTTGTCACCGAGCTGCGCGACGCGGCCGTCGACGGTGACCCGCCGCCGGAAGATCAGATCCTCGCAGGCCCGCCGGGAGCCGACACCGGCGGCGGCGAGCACCTTCTGCAACCGCTGCGCCCCCTCGACCGGCTCGGCGGACTCGACCGGACGCCGCGCCGCTCCGGCCGACCGGTCCCGCGCGGACGGCTCCGGCTTCGACCGGCCCCGCGAGGTCGGCTCGGTCGGCGAGCGTCGCGGCTGCGGCTCCGGATGCGGGGCCGACCGGCCGGGCGGCGGCTGCTCACCACGCGGGGTCGGCTGGGAGCGCGGCGGGTCGGCACGCGGTCCCGACCGGGTGTACCGGTCGGCGCGTACCCCGGGCCGGGGGCCGGACCGGTCGGCGCGCGCGGAGGAACGGACGGGGCGGTCATCGCGTGGCATCGGCAAGCTCTTCTACGTCATCGGGGAGGAACGGGGCGAGCGGCGGCAGTTCGTGGACCGAGTTCAAGCCGAGCTTCTCCAGGAACATCGTGGTGGTCCGGTACAGGAACGCCCCGCTGTCCGGCTCGGTGCCGCAGTCCTCGACCAGACCGCGCGAGACCAGGGTACGGATCACCCCGTCACAGTTGACACCCCGGATGGCCGAAATGCGGCCCCGGGTCACCGGCTGCTTGTAGGCGACCACGGCCAGGGTCTCCAGTGCGGCCTGGGTCAACCGTACCGACTGCCCGTCGAGCACGAACCGCTCCACGTAGCTGGCGTACTCGCCCCGGGTGTAGAGCCGCCAACCGCCGGCCGCCCGGCGCAGCTCGAAGCCGTGCCCGGCGGCGGTGTACCCGGCGGCTATCTCGTCCAGCATCCGGCCGACCCGCTCCGGCGCCTGCTCCACCACCTGGGCCAGCAGCAGTTCGCTTACCGGTTCGTCGACCACCAGCAGGATCGCCTCCAGGGCCCCCCGCAACTCGGCGTCGTCCAGCTCCACGACCGTCGGCTCCGGTACGGCGACCCGCCTGCCCCGCCCCCTACGCCCGCCCGCACCCAGCCCGGCCCCGGGCCCGGCTCCGGCCCCGGGCCCGGTCTGAGTTGCGGTCTCAGTCGCGGTCGCGGGCCCGGTCGCGGTCGCGGGCCCGGTCGCGGCGTCCGGGGCAGGTCCCCCGGCGTCCGACGCGAGATCCGGCGCGGGTACCACGGCACCCGGCGCGGGTTCTTCGGTGCCCGGCTCTGACAGCGGGGCCGGGGCGGGGGCGTCTGCGGGGGCGGGACGACGTTCGGGGGCCCACGGCGGCACCCAGGCGGCGGCCTGATCGGCCAGTGAATCCCGGCGGTCCTCGTTACCCATCCCCGATCACTCCTCGCCTCTGCCGGCCACACCCGCTTCGGGCGCACCCACGTCCCCGCCGGCCCCGTCCCGGCCGCCGGTCGACGGACCAGCCCCGGGCGACGGACCAGCCCCGACGGACGGATCCGCCCCGGGCGCCAGACCAGCCCCGGCCGACGGACCAGTCCCGGGCGACGGATCCGCCTCGGGCGGCGGCTGGTCGCTGCCGGCGTACTCGTCGATGGCCAACGCGGGACCGCCGTCGGCCGGGCCGGTCCACCGTACGGTCAGCTCCTCCAGTGCCTGGTCCTGCGTGAACGCGACCAGGCCCTCCCGGTACAGCTCCAGCAGGGCCAGGAACCGTGCCACCACCTCCAGGGTGGCCGTACAGTCGGCGCAGAGCAGGCTGAAGGTCGCCTCCCCGGCCCGCCGCAGCCGCTCGGTCAGCACCTCGGCGTGCTCCCGGACGCTTACCCGGACCAGGTGCACGTGGTCGATGGAGACCTCCGGCACCGGCTTCGGTGTCATCGCCCGGACCGCCAGGGCACGCAGCCGCTCCACGCCGATGCCCAGGACCAGGTCGGGCAGTGCCTCGGCGTACCGGGGCTCCAGGGTGACCGCCCGCGGGTACCGTCGGCCGCCCACCGCCTCCAGGTCGGCGATGTGCGCCGCGGCCTCCTTGTACGCCTTGTACTGCAGCAGCCGGGCGAAGAGCAGGTCCCGCGCCTCCAGCAGGGCGAGGTCCTCCTCGTCCTCCACCTGCGCCGAGGGCAACAACCGGGCGGCCTTCAGGTCGAGCAGGGTGGCGGCGACGAGCAGGAACTCGCTGGCCTCGTCGAGGTCCCACTGGTCGTCCATCGCCCGGATGTAGGCGATGAACTCATCGGTGACCTGGTGCAGCGCCACCTCGGTGACGTCGAGCTTGTGCTTGCTGATCAGCTGCAGCAGCAGGTCGAACGGGCCGGTGAAGTTGACCAGCCGGACAGTGAAGCCACCACCGGAAGCGGTGTCACCGCCGGAAGCACTGTCGTCGCCAGAGACGACGTCGACCGCGACCGCCGAGGCGTCGGGCGGGGACGGTTCCGGGGTGCGGAGCGGGACGGTCACCCGACGACCGTAGTCGACCGTCCGGGCAGGTCACAGCGCCGGTACGGGTCACCGCGCCGGTGCACCTACCGCTCCGCCTGCGCGGCGATCACCTCACGGGCCAGTTGCCGGTAGTTACGCGCGCCGGACGAGGCCGGATCGAGCGTGGTGATCGGGGCACCGGCCACGGTCGACTCGGGGAACTTGACCGTCTTGGTGATGACCGTCTGGTACACCTTGTCGCCGAAGGCCTCCACCACCCGCTGCAGCACCTGCCGGCAGTGCGTGGTCCGGCTGTCGTACATGGTGGCGAGGATGCCTTCCAACTCCAGGTCGAAGTTGAGCCGCTCCCGCACCTTGTCGATGGTGTCCAGCAGCAGCGCCACGCCCCGCAGGCTGAAGAACTCGCACTCCAGGGGGATCAGCACGCCGTGGGCGACGGTCAGCGCGTTGATCGCCAGCAGGCCGAGCGAGGGCTGGCAGTCGATCAGGACGTAGTCGTACTCCTTGCGGATGCTGCGCAGCACCCGGGCCAGGGCCATCTCCCGGGCGACCTCGTTGACCAGCTGGATCTCGGCCGCCGAGAGGTCGATGTTGGCCGGCAACAGGTGCAGACCGGCCACGTCGGTCTTGATCAGGACGTCCTCGGCGGTGACGTCGTCCTGCATGAGCAGGTTGTAGACCGACAGGTCCAGATTGTGCGGGTTGACCCCCAGGCCTACCGAGAGGGCACCCTGCGGGTCGAAGTCGACAAGCAGTACCTTGCGCCCGTACTCCGCCAGGGCCGCACCGAGGTTGATGGTCGTCGTGGTCTTGCCGACGCCACCCTTCTGGTTGGCCATCGCGATGATCCGGGCCGGCCCGTGCCGGTCCGTGGGCATCGGTTCGGGAATGGGCTTACGCATGGTGTACGCCGCAGGGTCGGCCGGACCGAGGTCCGCGCCGAGCGTCGCCTGCTGCTCTCGGAGCTCCGTCGTCCAGGTCTCGGCACGATCACCGTTGCCAGCCATGTCCTTGTTGCCCCCTCCCGACGACCACCCGGTGCCGGAACCGACCGACGTCCCTCGCGGCGCCGCTACGACACCAGGGCCGGGTCACCCCGGCCTACGCACCAGAACCGGGTTCATCCCGGTCTACGCACCAGAACCGGGTCAGCCCGGTCTACGCACCCCGGCTGTCCGCCCCAGGAGGTCCGCGCCGATGCCGACTGTACGCCACCGGCCGGCGACCCGGTCGGCACCGGTGCGGCGTGTCGGCTCCCCCGCCGACCAGGCAACCCGGCCGGGCAGGGTGGACGTCGACCCGGCAGCCGTGCGGACCGGCGCGGTACGGCCGGCGGGGCGGCTCAGCGGGCCCGGGGGTGGGCGGTGGCGTACACCTCGCGCAGCCGTTCCACGGTGACCAGCGTGTAGACCTGCGTGGTGGTCACCGAGGCGTGCCCGAGCAGTTCCTGCACCACCCGGACGTCGGCGCCGCCGTCGAGCAGGTGGGTGGCGTAGGAGTGGCGCAGGGTGTGCGGCGAGACCGCCCCCGGGCCGTCGACCGGCAGCCCGGCCCGGTCGGCGGCCCGCCGCAGGATGGTCCAGGCACCCTGGCGGGTCAGCGCGCCGCCGCGGGCGTTGACGAAGACCGCCGGGGTGCCCCGGCCGGCGGCGGCCAGCACCGGGCGGGCCCGCACCAGCCAGGCGCGCAGCGCCTCGACCGCGTACCCGCCGATCGGTACCAGCCTGGTCCGGCCTCCCTTGCCGCGCAGCAGCACCGTGCCGGCGGCGACGTCCAGGTCGTCCACGGCGGCGCCGACGGCCTCGGAGATCCGCGCCCCGGTGCCGTACAGGAACTCCAGCAGTGCCCGGTCCCGCAGCGCCAGGGGTGCGCCGTCACCCACCGCGGTCGGTGAGCCGGCGGTCTCCAACAGCCGCACCACCGCGTCGACCGGCAGCGCCCGGGGCAGCCGGCGCGGCGGGGTCGGTGGCCGCACGTCGCGGCTCGGGTCGACGCCGGCCAGGCCCTCGCGCAGCGCGAACCGGTGCAGGCCGCGTACCGCGCTGGCGGCCCGGGCCGCCGACGACGCGGCCAGCGGCGGATGCCCGTCCCCACCGGCGCGCAGCCGGGCCAGGTGCGTCTCGACCTGGCCGGCGCCGACGTCGGCCAGGTCACCGACGCCCGCGTCGGCCAGGGTGCCCAGGTAACGCGCCAGGTCCCGCCGGTACGACGAGAGGGTGTTGGCCGACAGTCCCCGCTCGACGGTCAGGTGGTCCAGGTAGCCGCGCACGGCCCGGCGCAACGCCGGCGTGGGCTCCGGGCGGGTCACCGGTCTGCTCCCCCTGCGGTCAGGCGAGCACGTCGGCCAGGGCGAGCGTGGGCAGACCGTGCGCCTCGGCGACCGGACCGTAGGTGACCTGTCCGTCGTGGGTGTTCAGGCCCGCGGCCAGCGCCGGGTCCCGGCGCAGCGCCTGGCGCCACCCGTGGTTGGCCAGTTCGAGCACGTACGGCAGGGTGACGTTGGTGAGCGCGTACGTGCTGGTGTGCGGCACCGCCCCGGGCATGTTCGCCACGCAGTAGAACAGCGACTGGTGCACCTGGTACGTCGGCTCGTCGTGGGTGGTGGGGCGGGAGTCCTCGAAGCAGCCCCCCTGGTCGATGGAGATGTCGACAAGCACGCTGCCCGGCTTCATCCGGGAGACCAGCTCGTTGCTGATCAGCGTGGGGGCCTTCGCCCCGGGGACCAGGACCGCGCCGATGACCAGGTCGGCGTCGAGCACGGCCCGCTCGACCTCGTAGGCGTTGGAGGCGACCGTCTGCAGGTGCCCCCGGTAGATGGCGTCGGCCTGCCGGAGCCGGGCCACGTTCTTGTCCAGCAGCAGCACCTCGGCCTGCAGGCCGAGCGCGATGGCCGCGGCGTTCATCCCGGACACGCCGGCGCCGATGACCACGGTCTTGGCCGCGTACACCCCGGAGACGCCGCCCATCAGCACGCCCCGGCCGCCGCCCTGACGTTGCAGGTGGTACGCGCCTACCTGCGGGGCGAGCCGACCGGCCACCTCGGACATCGGGGCCAGCAGCGGCAACGACCGGTCGGGCAGCTCGACGGTCTCGTACGCGATGCCGGTGACCTGCCGGCGCACCAGCGCGTCGGTGCACTCCCGGGAGGCGGCCAGGTGCAGGTAGGTGAAGAGCACCTGCCCGGGCCGCATCCGGTGGTACTCCTCGGCGACCGGCTCCTTGACCTTGAGCACCAGCTCCGCCACGTCCCAGACCTCGTCGGCGTGCGGCAGGATCTTGGCACCGGCGGCGGTGAACTCCTCGTCGCCGATGCTGGACCCCGCTCCCGCGCCGGACTCGACGAAGACCTGGTGGCCCGCGCGGGTGAGCTCGTTGACGCCTGCCGGCGTGATCGCCACCCGGTACTCGTGGTTCTTGACCTCGCGGGGGATTCCGACCTTCACGATGTGCACACCTTTCTCGCCGGCCGGGGATCACCCGACTGCGCCGGTGCGCGCCGGCCACGTTGCCGGCGCGGTCCACCGGTCCCGCAGGCGGCAGTCTAGGCCCGCCGCCACTTCAGGGCAGCCAGCAGAGTGACAGCCACTGGCCGGCTGCCCTGACACTGTGTCAGGCCCGGACCGGCCGGCGGTCGAGGCGACCTCAGCCGTCAGGACAGTGTCCGGCCATTATCGTCCGATCACCCACCCCGCGCTGCGGGAGCCCGGCCCGTCGATCACTAATGTGTCGCCTCATGACCACACCTCCGTATCAGCAGTACCCCGGGCAGGTCTCGGACAAGAGCAAGGTCGTCGCGGGCGTCCTCGGCATCCTGCTGGGCACCTTCGGCGCAGGCCGGTTCTACATGGGCGACACCAAGACCGGTGTCCTGCAGCTGGTGGTGAGCCTCGTCACCTGCGGCATCGGCGGCCTCTGGGGCTTCATCGACGGCATTCTGATCCTGGTCAACGGTGGCGTCGACGGGCAGGGCCGCCCGCTGCGGGACTGACCTGCCGGCCCGTCGGTGTGCGGGCCCGCTACGGCGGGCCCGCACACCGACGGGCCCGCACATCGACGGGAAAACCCGGGGCCGAGCGGTCACCCGCACGGCCCCGGCCCGGTACGTCACACACTTCCCTCGTGCCCGTACGTCACGGTCCCCGTACGTCACGATCTCCCAGCCCGGTACGTCATGCACCTCGGGCCCGATGCGTCACACACTCCCCGCGCCCGGTGTGAGCGGGGTACCCCGCTCGACCGGATGCGTTAAGCGGGGGCCCTTCCTTACCCCGGGAGGGGGGCGTCGGGGCGGCGTAGGGCGGACCAGCCGGTGTCCCGGGCCCGCGCGGCGGCCAGCAGGCCGGCCACGCAGGCCGCGTTGGTGATCTCACCGGCCAGCACCATCGACACCGCCTCGTCCAGGTCGAGCCGGACCACCTGCATGTCGGCCTCCTCGTCGTAGCGCTGGTGACGCCGCTCGGCGGGCACCTCGGCGAGGTCGCGGGCGAGGAAGATCCGCACCAGCTCGTTGGAGAAGCCCGGCGAGGTGTTCAGGTCGGCCAGCACGTCGACCGTCGCGGCGGTCAGGTCGACCTCCTCGGCCAGCTCGCGCAGCGCCGCCGCCGGCAGGTCCTCCCCCTCGACGTCGGTCAGCCCGGCCGGCAACTCCCACAGGTGCCGACCGAGCGGGTGCCGGTACTGCCGGACCAGCACCACCTGGCCGGCGTCGTCGAGCGCCACCACGGCGACCGCGCCGACGTGCCGGACCCAGTCCCGGCCCGCCGTGCCCCCGCCGGGCATGGTGACCTCGTCGCTGAGCACGGTGAAGATCCGGCCGGCGTACCGCTCCTGCCGGGAACGCAGCTCGTAGCGGTGCTCGACGGCGCTCACGACGCGGACCCGGCCCGCGCCGGGGCGCTGTCGACGGCGTCGAGGTCCACCGGCAACTGGTCGGCCTCGGAGTAGTCGATGGCGGCCCGGACGAAGGCGGCGAACAGCGGGTGCGGCCGGGTCGGGCGGCTCTTCAGCTCCGGATGCGCCTGGGTGGCCACGAAGAACGGGTGCAGCTCCCGGTCCAGCTCGACGAACTCGACAAGCCGGCCGTCCGGCGAGGTGCCGGAGATCCGCAGCCCGGCGCGGGTCAGCGCCTCCCGGTAGGCGTTGTTCACCTCGTACCGGTGCCGGTGCCGTTCGCTGACCTCGGTGCTGCCGTACGCCTCGGCCACGATCGACCCCTTCGCCAGGGCCGCCGGGTACGCCCCGAGCCGCATCGTGCCGCCCAGGTCGCCCTTGCCGGCGACGATGTCCTCCTGGTCGGCCATGGTGGCGATGACCGGGTGGTGGGCCTGCTCGTCGAACTCCAACGAGTTCGCCCCGTCCAGCTCGGCCCGGTGCCGGGCCACCTCGATCGCCATGCACTGCAACCCGAGGCAGAGCCCGAGCAGCGGGATCCGGTTCTCCCGGGCGTACCGGGCGGTGCCGATCTTGCCCTCGATACCGCGGACGCCGAACCCGCCGGGGATGACGATGCCGTCCACGCCGGCCAGCGCCGACGCCGCCCCGGCCGGGGTGACGCAGTCGTCGCTGGGCACCCAGCGAAGCTTCACCCGGGCCCGGTGGCCGAAGCCGGCGGCCCGGATCGCTTCGCTCACCGACAGGTACGCGTCGGGCAGGTCGACGTACTTGCCGACCACCGCCACCTCGACGGTGTGCCGGGGCTGGTGCACCCGCTCCAGCAGGTCGTCCCAGCGGGTCCAGTCCACGTCCCGGAAGGAGAGCCCGAGCCGGCGCACCACGTAGGCGTCCAGACCCTCCCGGTGCAGCACCTTCGGGATGTCGTAGATGCTGGGGGCGTCCGGGGCGGCCACCACGGCCTCCCGGTCGACGTCGCAGTAGAGCGACAGCTTGTGCTTGAGCTTGTCCGGGATCTCCCGGTCGGAGCGGCACACGATGGCGTCGGGCTGGATACCGATGTTGCGCAGCTGGGCCACCGAGTGCTGGGTGGGCTTGGTCTTCAGCTCCCCCGACGGGGCCAGATACGGCACCAGCGAGACGTGCAGGTAGAAGCAGTTGTCCCGACCCAGGTCGTGACGGACCTGCCGGATCGCCTCCAGGAACGGCAGCGACTCGATGTCGCCGACCGTGCCGCCGACCTCGGTGATCACCACGTCCGGGACCTGCCCGTCGCCGTCCGGGTCGGCCATGCCCAGGATCCGTGCCTTGATCTCGTTGGTGATGTGCGGGATCACCTGGACGGTGTCGCCGAGGTACTCGCCGCGCCGCTCCTTGGCGATCACGTCGGAGTAGATCTGGCCGGTGGTGACGTTCGCCTTGCCGGAGAGGTCCCGGTCGAGGAACCGCTCGTAGTGCCCCACGTCGAGGTCGGTCTCGGCGCCGTCCTCGGTGATGAAGACCTCACCGTGCTGGAACGGGTTCATTGTCCCCGGGTCGACGTTGAGGTACGGGTCGAGTTTCTGCATCACCACCCGCAGCCCGCGGGCGCTGAGCAGATTGCCGAGGCTGGAGGCGGTGAGGCCCTTGCCCAGCGAGGAGGCGACGCCCCCGGTGACGAAGATGTGCCTGGTCGTCCGTGCTGAAGGGGCCAACGCCTGCTCCCGTGTCGTCCGTTGCGGTCGTGCAGACCGCCGTGCCGATCAGTGCCGACCAACCAGCCGGGCCGGCTGCGGTCGGAAACGATCACGCGATCCACGGGATTCCACGCTAACACCATGACCCGGACCACTCGCAGGCCGCACCCGACGTCCCACCCGCCCGTGGCCCGCCGGCCGTGGCCACCCGCCCGTGGCCGGCCGGCTATGGCGGGCTGACCCCGGCGGAGGCACCGGCACCGCGGCCACCCGCGGTAGAAGCACCGGCACCACCGGCACCCGCGGTCGAGGCACCCGCACCGCGGCCACCCGCGGTCGAGGCAACCGCACCACCGTCGGCCCGGCCAGCGGCCGGTACGGCGTCCTGCGGGCGGTCCCCCACCGGCTGGGTACGGTCGGCCGAGTGGTCGAGCACCCGCAGCGCGGCCAGCGCCGCCATCGGCACCACCAGCGCCCCGGCCGCCCCGGCCACGTCCAGCGCGGCCCCGCTCAGTAGCCCGCCGACGAGCGCGGCCACCGCCGTACCGGCCATCGCCCCCCGCATCGCCGGGTAGATCCCGAACAGTCGCTTCAGCCCGCCCCAGGGCTGCAGCAGGGCGAACCACACGAGCAGGGCACCGGCCAGGGCCAGCACGGTCAGCGGACTGTTGGTGAGCGTCTCGACGTTGGCGGTGCTGGACCGGTGCACGGTGAGCCCTCCGGTGCCGTCGCCGAGCGCGGCGAGGAACCGGCCAAGGCTGCCCCGTTCGGTGGCCGGCCGGCGCAGGTCCAGCACGGCGAAGCCGACGGTCACCGCCAGCGCGGCCATGCTCGCCCAGGCCAACCGGCTGACGGTCAGCCAACCGCCGGCGCTGATCGCCGCGGCGACGCTCACCCCGGCGGTCAGCGCGATCGCCCCGATCGAGTCCGATCCCAGGTACGGGCTGCCGACGACCACCACGGCGAGACCACCGACGCTGACCATGACCATCGGCCGCCAGGCCCGCCGGACCCGCTGGGCCAGCCACCCCGCCGTCAGCAGCGACCCGCCGACGAAGATCCCCAGACCGACCGTGCCGAGTCCGGCGTACCGCCCGCCCTGCAGCGCCGAGTACCCGATCACGCCGTTGAGCTGCAACCGCGCTCCGGTGAGCACGTCCGCCCCGACGACCAGGGTGGCCAACGCGGCGACCACGCCGAGCGGACCCAGTGTGGCGGCGTACCCGGGAGCCAGCCGTACCAGGGTGGTCGCGGCGGCCAGCACCGCGGCGGTGACCACGGCGAAGTACCAGCCGGCGTGCTCGCCCCGCCACCACGGCACCAGGTCGGCCAGCAGGGCCGCCGGCAGGGCCAACGCGGCGGCGACCAGCAGCACCTCCACCACCGCCACCACCCGTCGGGGCACCGGTGCCCGCCCCACCCCGGCGTGCCGGCGGGCGCGGCGCAGCAGGGGCAGCACCGCGATCGCGAGCAGCACCTGCACCACCGCGACGACGACGAAGAACCCGTCGGCCACCCGGCGTTGCGCGCCGGCCTCCCGGTCGGCGTCGGCCGGCGCGGTGATGGCGGTGGCCAGGTCCGCCGGCCGGCCCTCGACCGGGGCCGCCGGCTGGCCGATGAACAACCGTTCCGGCATCGGCCGGCCGAGCACCGCCAGCGCCGTCGGTGCCAGGTCGACCAGTTGCAGGTAGCCCTCCCGGCCGGTGCTGGCCGAGGTCAGCCAGCCCCGCTCCCAGCCGGGCCCGTCGGCCACGGCCACGTGCAACCGGGAGGGTTGCTCGGTGTCGGAGATGCCGGCCACCACGACCAGCGACTGCGGCGGTCGGGCGGCGAGCACCCGGGCCAGGTCCGCGTCGGCGGCCCGCACCGCCTCCGCCCGGAGGGTGGGATCCTCCCCGGTGACGGTGCCCAGGTCCACGATGCTGAGCACGCAGGAGCCGAGCAGCTCGGCCGGATCGGCCGGCAACGCCGGGGCGTACCGGTCCACCCGACCGAACGGCCGGGCCGCGGCCACGGCGGCACCCGGTCCCACCGCGACCGAACAGCGCACCGACTCCGACAGCGCTCCCGGCACCGTGCCCCAGGGCAGCCGTTCCTGGTTGTGCAGGACCTGGGCCTCCTGGTCGGGCAGGTTCGCCCCGATGGAGTCGGGTTGTTCCACGGTGACCTGGCCGGGCGGGCAGACCTGCGCCTGCCGGTTACCGGCCCAGGCCGCGAAGTTGCCGGCGCCCAGGGTCAACCAGCCGTCGACCGGGCAGGTCGGCCGGTGCGCGGAGCGGACCGACAGGGAGCCGATCGAACCGTCGCGGGCCATCCGCCACAGCGTGGGGGTGTGCTCCGGGTCGACGTCGTCCCACCGCAGCCCGGCCATGCCGACGAGCACCACGTAGTCGGCGCGCGGCCGGGGGCTGCCCTGCTCCGGGCGGGCGGTGAGCGCGGTCACCCCGAGCGCCACCACGACCAGGGTCAGCAGGACCGGGGCGAGTCGGCGCAGCATCACCGGCGTCCCGTCGAGGCGGTGCCGGCGTCGGGGGCCGCCGGGTGCGGGGCCAGCTCGGCGTAGAGGGCGGCCAACTCGGCCACGGTGTCCCGCTCGGTCGGCCAGGTGGTGGCCCGGGCCGTGCCCCGGGCGGCCAGGTCGGCCCGCAGCGCGGCGTCGTCGAGCAGGCTGCGCACCGCCGCGTCGACCGCGTCGACGTCACCCGGGGCCACCAGCAGCGCGGCGTCGCCGACCAGCTCCGGCAGGCCGCCGACCGAGGTCGCCACCAGCGGTACGCCGGCACGCAGCGCCTCCTGGGCGAAGAGCTGCCGGGCCTCCCAGTCGCTGGTGACCACTGCCAGGTCGGCCCCGGCCAGCAGATCGGCCACGTCGGTGCGGTGACCGAGCAGGGTCACCGGGGCCCGGGCGGCGGAGATCCGGGCGGCCAGCGACAGGTAGGCCGGTCCGCTGCCGGCGATCACCACCACCGGCGGTGGGGTGCGGGTACGCCAGCGGGCGGCGGCGTCGACCAGCACGTCGTACCGCTTCTGCGGGTGCAGCCGGCCGACGGAGAGCACCAGCGGCTGGTCACCGACGACGCCGAACTCGGCGCGTACGGCGGCCCGACGCCGCCGGGCGGAGGAGAGCGTCGGCGCGGCCACCGGCGCGAGCCGGGCATCGGCCGCGCCCAGCGCCGCGGCCCGCTCGACCAGGTCGGCGGAGGCGCCCAGGGCGACCCGTGCCGACCGGGCCACCAGCCGCTCGGCCAGCCGGGACAGGCCACCGCGCACCCCGCCGGCGAGGACCGCGTTGTGCCAGGTGACCACCAGTGGCGCGGCCGGTCGGGCCAGGACGGCGACCAGGCCGGCCCGCAGCCCGTGGGCGTGCACGACGTCGACGGGTGCGGCACCCAGCGCCCGCCGCAGCGCGGCGACGGCGCGGGCGTCGGCGGGGGTGGGGCTGGCCGGGATCTCCACCGCCTCGAAGCGCGCGCCGACACCGGTGAAGTCGAACTGGTCCTGGGTGGCCGACGGGCCGCAGACCAGCACGCTCGCGCCGGCGGCGACCAGACCCCGGGCCACCGACCGGACGTGCTGTCCCACCCCGCCGGTGCTGGAGGCGAGCAGCAGGACCACTCGGCCGGGCCACCGGGGAGCCGACGAGGCGTCGGTCATCGGGACACCGTCTCCTTCCCGTCACCCCGCTGGAGGGGGTGTGTCGTCCTCGGGCACCGCGTCAGTACGGTCGCGGGTGTCCCGCCCACCGACCCGCCGGAGCACTGCGGCGACCCGCCGGAGCACGCCGGCCAGCAACGGTTGCACGTCCCGCCGGTCGGTCGCCAGGGTCACGATCAGAAACACCACACCGACCACGATCCCGGACAGCATGCCCTGACCGAGTGCGGTGAATGTCGTCGGGGTGCCGTCGCCCCGCCCGGCCAGCCACTGCGCCACCCCGACGCCACCGGCGGCGGCGAGCACGCCGGCGAGCAGACCCGACGCCCCGGCCCGGCCGACCCCGGCCAGCGCCTGCCGTCCGGCGGTCCGCCGGACGGCGCCGAGCAGCAGCGCGCCGAGCAGCAGCATGCCCGCCGAGTTGGCCACCGTCACGGCCAGCACCCGGTCGGCGCTGGGCAGCAGCGCGGCCAACGGCAGCGCCGCCACCGGGACGACCAGCCAACCGGCGGTGATCGCCAGCGTGGCGGGCCGGGTGTCCCCCCGGGCGTACAGGGCGCGGGAGAGCACCGCGAACACACCGTAACCGAGCAGGCCCGGGGCGTACCCGATGATCGCCTCGGCGGTGGAGGTCGGGTCGGCCGGGTAGAAGATCCGCGCCACCGGGCCGGCGGTGCCCACCAGCGCGGCCGCGCCGAGACCGCTGAACAGCAGCACCCCCCGGGTGGTCGAGGCCAGGGTCCGCCGGTAGCCGGCCTCGTCGCCGGTGGTCGCGGCGGCGGCCAGGCTCGGGTACGCGGCCACCGCCAGCGGCACCGCGAGCACCGCCCAGGGCAGCAGGTAGATGGTCTGGGCCAGGTTGAACACCTGGGGTGAGCCGGTGGGGCCGCCGGCGACCCGGTTCAGCACGACCAGCAGGGCGAGCTGCTGGGCGGTGACGGTGACCGCGCCGGCCACCGCCAGCCCGCCGATCCGGGCCCGCGCGTCGACCGGGAAGCCGTACCCGGCCCGGGGACGTACGGCCAGCCGGCGCAGCGGGATCAGCAGCGACAACGACAGCACCACCACACCGAGGGTGGTGCCGACGGAGAGGACCAGCTCACCGCCGACGCCCACCTCGGCCACCGACGCCCCACGCCCCTGGGTGACGCCGAAGACCGCGTAGACGACGATCACGGTGAGGCTGGACAGCAACGGCGCCAGCACCGGCCAGGCGAACCGGCGGTGCGCCTGGAGCACCCCGGTCAGCACGATGCCGATGCCGTAGAGCGGCAGCTGCGGGGCGAACACCCGCAGCATCCGGGCCCCGGCGGCACGTTCGGCGGCGGACGGGTCGGCACCGATCAGCGCGATGATCGGGTCGGCGAGAAGCGCCACCAGCACCGCCAGCGGCACCAGCAGGGTGACCGTCCAGGTGAGCAGGGCGCCGGTGGTGGCCGCCACCGCCCGCCGGTCGCCGTTGGCCACCGCACCGGCCAGCAGCGGCACCACCAGGCTCGCCAACGCCCCACCGGCGACGATCTCGAAGATGATGTTCGGCACCGTGTTGGCGATCACGTACATGCCGCCGAGGTCGCTCTTCTGCACCACCCAGGTGAAGACGGCGGTACGGCCGAAACCGGCCAGCCGGGCGGCCACGGTGAGCACGGCGATGAGGGCGGCGGCCCCGGCCAGCCGGCCGGCGCCGGCCAGCGGGGCCGGTGTCGTCACGTCAGTCGGATCGGCGGCCCAGCTCGTCCAGCTCGCGCAGGACGGGCGTGCCCTGGATGACCTTGGTGAAGCTGACCTTCTCACTGGCGGCGGTGAGGCCGGCGAGCACGGTGAGCGCGACCGCCCGGCCGAGCGGTCCGGTCCGGGCGGCCAACCCGACCCCGAGCAGCGCGCCGAGGGCGTTGGCACCGCTGTCGCCGAGCATCACCTCCTCGTCGAGGTCGGCGGCGAGCAGCCCGGCCGCGGCACCGACGGCGCCGGCGGCGATCCCGCCGTGGCGGCCACCGGTCAGCGGCGTACCGATCAGCAGGCCGGACTTGATCGCCCGGCCGGGTCGCAGGTCGAGCAGGTTTACCAGGTTCGCGGTGCCGGCGACCACGCCGGCGCCGAGCAGCACGTCGGCGGCGTGCCCGAGCGGCCCCTGCCGCTGCCGGCGCCGGTGCGCCCGCACCTGCGGGTCGGCGGCGAGCAGGGCGGCGGCGCCGAGCCCGGCCGCCCCCACTCCGATGATCTTGACCAGGCCGGCGGTGACCCGTCCCTGCCGCAGCGCGGCCAGGTGCCCGGCGAATCCCTTGGCGGACTTCTGCTCCGGGCGGGCGCCCACCACGTCGTCGTAGAGCCCGACCGCGCCGGCGCCCACCCCGGCCAGCAGGGCGGCCGAGCCGGCGGCGGCGCTGGGCGCGCCGAGCGCCCCGGCACCGGCGGCACCGACCGCGAGCGCCGGCCCGGCGGCCAGGGTCACCGTCCGGCCGCGGAAGTTGGTCCGCTCCAGCGCCGGCCCGACCGGTGCGGTACGGACCTCCCGCAGCAGGTACCGGGCGGCGGCGGCACCGGCGCCGGCGACCAGCAGACGTCCCAGCAGGCTCACGGGGTCACTCCCGTCACGAGGCGGCGGACTGCGGACCGGACGGCGCGGCGTTGGCTCACTGGGGCAGTTTAGGCATCCTGGCGGCGGCGTTGTCGCCCACGCCGTACTGCCCGGCCTTCTTCTCGGTCAACTGCTGCACCAATGCCAGGGCGGTGACCAGCTGCCCCTGCGGCGTGTTGGCGTTGTCGACGGTGGAGATGGTCTGCGACAGCACCGGATCGCCCCGGACGATGGAGACCACGTTGCCGCCGGCCGACCCGTTGCCGCCGACGACGATGGCGCCGGTCCGGTCGAACTGCTCGACGATCTTCACCACCGACTCGTCCTTCTTGCCGAAGTCCTTGTCCACGTACGGCTGCCCGCTGACCACCACGACCGCCTCGGCCGGCCCGGTCACGTCCTGCTCGGTGGCGACGTACCCGGCGTTGACGTACGCGGCCAGCACCGCCCGCCGGTCGGCGTCGGTGACCGGCGGGGTGCCCTCGGGGCGGTCCAGCAGGACACTGGCCAGCATCGCGCTGGAGGTCTCCACCCCGTGCCCGTTGCCGGGCAGGCCGGTGGCGGGGGCGGTGGGCCGGGCGGCGGTGTTCGCCAGCTCCATCAGGTTGCTGTTGTTCTCCGGCTCGATGAGCTTGTCCTGCAGGTCGACCCGGCCGGTCAGGTTGGCCCCGGCCAGCCGCAGACTCTGCAGCACCCCGTCGGTGTGGTCCCGCCCGGAGGGCAGGCTGAGCACCACCACCCGCCGGTCGGCGAGCTGCCCCGGCAGGAAGACCTGGGCCATGTCGGTGGCGAACTCCTCCTCCTGCTCCAGTTCCTTCTGCATGTTCTGCACCGACTGGCGCAGCTGCTGGTTGTCCTTGCTCAGCGCGTTGACCCGCTCCTTGATCGAGTCGACCACCGGGCCGTTGAGGGCGGCCGTGCCCACCACCAGGCCGATCGCCAGCGCCAGGAACACCGCGGTCAGGGACACCACGTGGTAACGAAAGTTGATCACGCTTGCAGCCTCTATCGGGTCGGGAGCTAGAAGAGCTGGCCGAGCTGGAACACGAAATTGTCCCACCATTCGGAGGCCACGCCCAAATACGCCTGACCGACGGTGGAGACCGCCACCGCGGAGGCCATCGCGGCCAACGCCGCGAGGACCAGCAGAAGCAGCGAGGAGCCGGAGATGCTCTGCCGGTAGAGCCGGCTGACCCCCTTGGCGTCGACCAGCTTGCCGCCGACCTTCAGCCGGGTCAGGAACGTCGAGGCCATTCCGCCGCGCCCCTTGTCCAGGAACTCGACCAGGGTGGCGTGGGTGCCGACGGCCACCAGCAACGACGCGCCCTTCTCGTCGGCCAGCAGCATCGCCAGGTCCTCGCTGGTCGCCGCGGCCGGGAAGGTGATCGCCGACACACCGAGGCTGTTCACCCGGGCCAACCCGGGCGCCCGGCCATCCGGGTACGCGTGCACGATCACCTCGGCGCCGCAGCGCAACACGTCGTCGGTGACCGAGTCCATGTCCCCGATGATCATGTCCGGGGTGTAACCCGCCTCGACCAGCGCGTCCGCCCCACCGTCGACGCCGATCAGCACCGGCTTGTACTCCCGGATGTACGGGCGCAGCACGTCCAGGTCGGCCTTGTAGTCGTACCCGCGCACCACGATCAGACAGTGCCGACCCTGGACCTGGGTCTGGATCTCCGGCACCCCGACCCCGTCGAGCAGCAGGTCACGCTCCTGCCGCAGGTAGTCCATGGTGTTGGCGGCGAAGGCCTCCAACTGGACCGACAGTCCCTCCCGGGCGTCGGCCATCGCCTTGGCCACCGACTCGGCGTCCTGCAGACTGCCGTGCGCGACCGGCTCGTCACCGATGAAGACCGTGTTGCCCTCGATCCGGACCAGGTCGCCCTCGTGGATCCGTTCGAAGACCCCCTCACCCAGGTCGTCCAGGAGCGGGATGCCGGCCGCGACCAGCACCTGCGGGCCGAGGTTGGGATAGCGGCCGGAGACCGACGGCTTGGCGTTGAGCACCGCACCGACACCGACGGCCACCAGCGAGTCGGCGGCGACCCGGTCCAGGTCGACGTGGTCGATGACCGCGATGTCACCGGGGCGCAACCGCCCGGCCAGTCGTTTGGTCCGGCGGTCCAGGCGGGCGGTGCCGATGACCCGGCCCGGTTCCGCATTCCGGGTCCGGCGCAACGTGGGAAGACGCATCCTGACCATCCTGGCATGTGAGGCAGGCAAATCTGACGCGACATGCCTTAGCAGGGCCGCCTACCCAGGGAAGCACACCGGGGCCGCCGCCGGTGTGCTTGCGCTCACAAACCCGGTCAGGAACGGCGCTCCCGGGTCGCCACCGCCAGCAACTCCTCGGCGTGGGCGATACCCAGATCCGAGTCCGGCAGGCCGGCGAGCATCCGGGCCAGCTCACGGGCCCGCGCGGTGTCCTCCACCACCCGCACCCCGCTGGTGGTCACCGCCCCACCGGTGTCCTTGGCCACCACCAGATGCCGGTCGGCGAAGGCGGCCACCTGCGGCAGGTGGGTCACCACCAGCACCTGGTGACTACGGGCCAACCGGGCCAGCCGACGGCCGATCTCCACCGCCGCCTGACCGCCGACCCCGGCGTCCACCTCGTCGAAGACCAGCGTGGGCGGCCCACCGGAACCGGCGAAGACCACCTCGATGGCGAGCATCACCCGGGACAGCTCACCACCGGAGGCACCCCGCTGCAGGGGCAACGCCGGCGCCCCCGGGTGGGCCAGCAACCGCAGCTCCACCTCGTCGCCGCCGTCCGGACCCACCCCCACCTCGGCGCCGTTCACCGACAGCGTCGGCTCGCTGCGGCCCACCGGCCGGGGCAGCACCGCCACCTCGATCCGGGCGTGCGGCATGGCCAGCCCGGCCAGCTCCACGGTGACCTGCTCGGCGAACCGACCCGCGGCCTCCCGACGCGACGTCGAGGCCCGCCCGGCCAACTCGGCGACCTCGGCGGCCGACCGGGCCGCCTCCCGCTCCAGCTCGTCGAAGAGCTCGTCGGAGGTGTCCAGCTCGGACAGCCGGGCCCGGGCCCGTTCGGCCCACGCCACCACCCCGTCGACGTCGTCGGCGTACTTGCGGGTCAACGCCCGCAGCGCCGCCCGCCGCTCGTGGATCACCTGCAACCGGGCCGGATCGGCGTCCAGCACCGCCAGATAGGCCGACAACTCGGCGGAGACGTCCCCGACCAGGGTCGCCGCCTCCTCCAGCCGCGCCGCCAGGTCACCCAGGGACGCGTCCGTGCCGGCCTGCGCCTCCAGCGTCCGCCGGGCGGTGCCCAGCAACGCGGTGGCGTCCGGGGTCTCGTCGGCCGGCTCCCCCGCCCCGGCGACACACTGGTACGCCAGCTGCGCCGCCGTCCGCAGCCCCTCGGCGTGCTCCAGCCGCCGCGCCTCCGCCTTCAGCTCGTCGTCCTCACCCGGCTGCGGATCGACCCGGGTGATCTCGTCCAGCCCGAGCCGCAGCAGGTCCGCCTCCTGGTGCCGCGCCCGGGCGTTACGCCGCCGGTCGGCCAGGTCGTCGACCACCCGCCGCCACCCGGTGTACGCCTCCCGCAGCGCCTCCAGCAGCTTCTCGTGCTCCGGACCGGCGAACCGGTCCAGCGCGGCCCGCTGCTCGGCCGGCCGCAGCAGGCGCAGCTGGTCGGACTGGCCGTGCACGGCCACCACCTGCTCGCCCACCTCACCGAGCATCGCCACCGGCATGCTCCGGCCCCCCAGGTACGCCCGGGACCGACCCTCCACGGTGACCGTACGGCTCAGCAGCAGCGCCCCGTCGTCGTCCGGTTCACCACCGGCGTCACTGATCCGGGCGTGCACCCCGTCGGCCACCCGGCCGCGCAGCCGCAGCCGCCCCTCCACCACCGCCTTGCCCGGCTGGGCCCGGACCCGACCGGCGTCGGCCCGACCGCCGAAGAGCAGCCCGAGACCGGTCACCACCATCGTCTTGCCGGCACCGGTCTCACCGGTGATGACGTTCATCCCGTCGGCCAGGGGCAGCGTGGTGTCCTCGATGACGCCCAGTCCGGTGATCCGCAGCTCTTCCAGCACAGCACCCGACAGTAGACGCGGTGCCCGACAGTTGACCAGCCGGCACGACGCACACCACCGGCGCGCCGTCGGTCGCCGACGGGCCGCACCGCTGGTCAGCGCGGCGACGGGCGGTCAGCCCGACCGGCGCGGACCGGTGCGCCGCCGGCCGGACTCAGCGGACCGGTGCGCCGCCGGCCGGACTCAGCGGCGGCTGCCGCGCCACCCGTGCACGGGCAACCCGAACTTCGCCACCAGCCGGTCGGTGAACGGGCGGTCGCGCAACCGGACGACCCGCACCGGCAGCGCCCCCCGCCGCACCGTGACCCGCGCGCCCGGCGGCAGGTCGTAGACCCGCCGGCCGTCGCAGGAGAGCACCGCCAGGGTGGTGAACGGGTCGACGGTGATCACGAAGGTGGAGGTGGGTGCGGTCACCAACGGCCGGCTGAACAACGCGTGCGCGCTGATCGGCACCAGCAGCAGCGCCTCCACCTCCGGCCAGACCACCGGCCCACCGCCGGAGAACGCGTACGCGGTGGAACCGGTGGGTGTCGCGCAGACCACCCCGTCGCAGCCGTACCGGGACAACGGGCGGCCGTCGACGTCGACGAGGAGCTCCAGCATCTGGGCCCGCTCGCCCTTCTCCACACTGATCTCGTTGAGCGCCCACGACTCGATTGTCGGTCCGCCGTCGAACTCGGCGGTGATGTCGAGGGTGAGCCGCTCGTCCACCGTGTAGTTGCGCCCGACCACGTCCCGTACCGCGACGTCCAGGTCGTCGATCTCCGCCTCGGCCAGGAAGCCGACCTTGCCCAGGTTGATGCCGAGCAACGGAACCTTTGCCGGCCGGGCCAGCTCGGCGGCGCGCAGGAAGGTGCCGTCCCCGCCGAGCGCGAACACGATCTCGGCGCCCTCGGCGGCCTCCGGCCCGGCCACCGGCACCACACCGGGCAGGTCCAGGTCGTCGGCCTCCTCGGCCACCACCCGCACCTCGAAGCCGGCCGAGATCAGGTCCGCCGCCACCGCCCGGGCGTGCTCGGTGCTGCGGCGACGACCGGTGTGGGTCACCAGCAGCGCGGTACGGACCTCGGGCGTCGGCGGGTTCACCCTGCCACCTCCTCGGCAGTCGGGTCCGGCAACGCGCCGGAACGGACCGGACCCGCCGGACCGGCGGCCACCACGGAACGTACCCGTGCCGGATCGGCCGGTGGCGCGTCCCGGCGTAACCATACGAAGAACTCGACGTTGCCGCTGGGGCCCGGTAGCGGGCTCGCCGCCACACCGGCCAGCCCCAGGCCCAGGCCGGCCGCCGCGGCGGCCACGTCGAGCACCGCCTCGGCGCGCAGCTGCGGATCACGGACCACCCCACCCGCGCCGACCCGCTCCTTGCCCACCTCGAACTGGGGTTTCACCATCAGGGCCAGGTCACCGTCGGGCCGGCTGCACCCGGCCAGGGCCGGCAGCACCAGCCGCAGCGAGATGAACGACAGGTCCGCCACGGTGAGGTCGACCGGGCCACCGATCAGCTCCGGGGCCAGGCTCCGGACGTTTGTCCGCTCGTGTACGCGTACCCGGTCGTCGGTCCGCAACGACCAGGCCAACTGGCCGTAACCCACGTCGACCGCGACCACCTCGGCCGCACCGGCACGCAGCAGCACGTCGGTGAAGCCGCCGGTCGACGCCCCGGCGTCCAGGCAACGCCGACCGGACACCCGCAGCCCCTCGAAGGCGGCGAGCGCGCCGGCGAGCTTGTGACCGCCCCGGGAGACGTACTCGGAACCCGGGTCCGCGCCGGTGACCAGCACCGCGTCGGCGGGATCGACAAGGGCGGCGGCCTTGCGGGCCACCACCCCGCGCACCTGGACCCGGCCGGCCACCACCAGTTCGGTGGCCTGTTCCCGGGACCGGGCCAGACCTCGGCGGACAAGTTCGGCGTCCAGCCGGTTACGACGTGCCACGGTTGTCGGGCCTCCTCAGGCCTGGTCGATGCTGGCGAGGGTCTCCCGCAGCGTCTGGTACGCCGCCTCGTACTGGGCTATCTGGTCCGCCGGGGAGAGTTCGGCGGCGTTCGCCATCGCCCGGACCGCGGCGTCCACCGCCGGGTGCCGGACCTCGTCGCTCCCGTCCACCTCGGCCGGACCGGCCGGGTGGCCACCGGGAGCGCTCGGCGGGCCGGGACGTGGCCCCGACGCGCCCTCTCCCACGCCACCGCCGCGGGGCGGACCAGGGACCGGCCCGGGGCGACCGGCAGGGCCCGGTCCGGGGCGGGGGCCCGGCGGGGGGCCGGGGCGCGGGCCGCTCACCGCCGGCTCCGACGGGGATCCGTGGTCGTCATGCCGCACCGCCGGGCGGCGGGGTACGGCCCGGCGTCGGCCGGGCCGGCCCGGTCACGTCGTCGGGGTGCGGCACCGGTGTCGACGCCGCCGGGTCCTTCCTGACCACGGCCTTCGTCGTCGCCTTCCGGGCCACGGCCTTCTTCGCCACCGTCTTCTTCGCCACCGTCTTCTTCGCCACCGTCTTCTTCGCCACGGCGCGGTTCGTCATCGGCGGGCCGGCCGGTGCCGCGGCCATCGCGCGGATCGCCGCACCACCGTCGGCAGCCGGCTCAGCGGACGCGGAGGCAGCCGATGCCGACGTTGCGGGCAGGGGCGATCCGGCCCGGGCCTGGCGAAGCTGCTGCTCCAACTCGTGCACCCGGCGGGTCAACTCGGCGACCTCGTCGGCGGTGGCCAACCCGACCGCGCCCAGCGCCCGGTCCACCTCGAACCGGACCAGTTTGGTCAGCGCCTCCCGGTTGGCCATCCCGGTGGAGACCAGTTCCTCGGCGAGTACCTGCAGCTGACCGGCGGTCGCCCCACCCGAGCCGACCACCCGCCGTACGACGTCCTGGGCCCTCTTCCGCGGCGCCTCCGTCAGGCCCATGGCCAACTCGAGGTAGGCGCGCCACGCGTCCTGCATGCCTGAGTCCTTCCGCGGGGGTGGGTGTGCAGGTGCCACGCTACCGGGCACCGGTTGACCTCCCGTGCGGTACGGTGCCGGGAAACGGCGTGGCGTGCGGTGAGGAGACGATGGTGGCCAGCGTGGACGAGTGCCGGCAGGCGTTGCAGGAGTTGTCCGCCCGGTTGGCGAGCAATGCCGCCAGCGTGCGGGAACGGGTCGACCTGGACCGGACGTTGGCGTGCCGGGTCACCGATCTCGGTACCGCCTTCCACGGCCGGCTCACCGGCGGCCAGCTGGTCGACCTGGCCGACGGCGACGACCCGAAGGCGAAGATCGCCCTGAACGCCACCAGCGACGACCTGGTGGCACTGGTGCGTGGTCAGCTCGACATCGCGAAGGCGCTGGCCGCGCGTCGGATCTCCATCAAGGCCAACCCGTTCGACCTGATGAAGCTCCGCAAGCTGCTCTGAAGCGGGGACCGGCCGCGCCGGACGAACAAGCGGCGGCGGCCACCGGGAGGATCGCCCTTCCGGTGGCCGCCGCCGACACGTCCCTTGTCGGGACCGGACCCGACCCGACGCTCAGACGGACAGGCCCAGGGCCCGTAGTGCCGCCTCCGCCTCCGCCGAGCCGGCCCGGACCCGGGGCGCGGTCGGAGTGGACCCGGCCGCCTCCGGCCCGCGGGACCAGGCCGCCGCGCAGAGTGCCGGCACGGCATCCAGCGGACGTCCCGAACCGGTCAGTTCCAGCACACCGTCGGCGACCGACACCGTCCAACCGCTACCCACCGACGGGGCGTCCGCCGACCGGTCACCGGCGGGCCCGCCGCCGACCCGGACCACGGCCGCCGGGTCGGAGAGCCCGGCCAGGTCGAAGCAGACGTACGTGGGACGACGCTGCGGCCCGGCCGTGAGCAGCTCCGGCACGTCACTGACACCGGTCAGCACGAGCAGACTGTCCAGTCCGGCTCGCACGGCGCCCTCGATGTCGGTGTCCAACCGGTCACCGACGACCAGCGTACGACCGCCGTCGGCGCGCCGGGCGGCGGTGGCGAACAGCGCCGGTTCCGGCTTGCCCACCACCACGTCGGGCTCCCGATCCAACGCGGTACGCAGGACAGCCACCAGTGAACCGTTGCCGGGCAACGGTCCACGACCGCTGGGCAGGGTCCGGTCGGTGTTGGTGGCGATCCAGAGCGCACCGGCACGGACCGCGATCGACGCCTCGGCGAGGTCGGCCCAGCCCACCAGCGGCCCGTACCCCTGCACCACCGCCACCGGCGACTCGTCGGCGGTGGTGACCGGCCTGAGCCCGACCGCGCTGACCTCGGCGCGCAACGCCTCGGCCCCGACGACCAGCACGGCGGAACCGGCGGGCAGCCGGTCCCGAAGCAGCTCGGCGGCCGCGCCGGCGGAGGTGAGCACCTCCTCCGGCCGGGCCGGTACGCCCATCCCGGTCAGCAGCTGCGCCACGTCCGAGGAACGCCGCGAGGCGTTGTTCGTCACGTAGGCCACCGACCGGCCCCCGGCGTGCAGGCGACCGATCGCCTCCACCGCGCCGGGAATCGGCCGGTCGATGAGGTAGACGACCCCGTCCAGGTCGAAGGCGACCAGTTGGTACCCGTCCACCAGCGGGCCGGTGGGGGCCGCGTTCACCGCTGGTCCGCCGACGAACCAGCAGCCCCGTCCCGCCGCACCGGCTCGGCACCGTCCCGCTCCGAGGCGTCGGCCCCGGTGGTGCGGTCGGCCCCGGTGGCACCGTCGACACCCGTGTCCTCGGCCGCCGAGTCCGCCACTGCCGCCGAGTCCGCCACGGCGGCCGCGTCCGCCTCAGCCGCGTCCTCAAGCCCGAGGTCCGCGTCAGCCGCGCCGTCGTCGACCGTACGGTCCTCGGCCACGGCCGGCACACCGCCCGGGGCACCCGGACCGGTAGCCACGTCCTGCTCGACTGCGGCTTCCTCCTCCTCGTCACCCTCGATCACCACGCCGTCGAGTTCGAGCAGCCGTTCCGCAGCGTCGGTCTCCCCGTCGAGGTCCGCGTCGGCCGCCCGCGAGAACCACTCCCGGGCCTCTTCCCGACGGTCCACGGCAAGCAGCGCGTCGGCGTAGGCGTACCGCAGGCGGGCCGTCCACGCCTCGGTGGACTCACTGGTCAGCTCCCGGACCTGGAGCATCGCCACCGCCGCGTCCTTCTGGCCCAGGTCGCCCCGCGCCCCCGCAGCCACGATCAGCAGCTCGACGGCGACAGCCCGGTCGAGCGCGTCTCGGTCGGCACCACGGAACAGGTCGATGGCCCGTTCCGGCCGACCCAGCGCCCGCTCGCAGTCGGCGATCACCGCGAGGTGACTCTGCGACCCGGTCATCCGGTGGAACGTACGCAGATCGGCGATCGCCGTCTGCCACTCGCCAGCGTGGTACGCGGCCAACCCGACCGCCTCCCGGACCGCGGAGATCCGCGCGGCCAGCCGGCGTGCGGCAACCGCGTGGGCCAACGCCTCGGCCGGATCCTCGTCGATCAGCTGCCCGGTCGCGACCAGGTGCCGCGCCACGGTCTCCGCCACCGGCTTGGCCAGCGAGAGCAACTCGGCCCGGACCGCGGTGTCGAGGTCGCTCGCCACGATGTCGTCCGGCAGCGCCGGGGACTGCACCCGGTCGGCCTGGTCGTCCCGTCGGTTGTCCCGACGGTCCGGGTAGGTCGCCGCCCCGCCCTCGCGGCGCCGGTCGTCGGACGTCGGTCGCTCGTCCCGGCGCGGCCGATAGCCGCCCCGGTCGTCGGACGCCCGGTCGAACCGGGGCCGCTCCTGGTCACCCCGGTAACCACCGCCGCGCCGCTCGCCACCATCGCGCCGCGGCCCGGAGTGCCCGGCGTCGCGGCGCTCACCACCACGGGCACCGCCGTCCCGGTCGTCCCGTCGGAAACCGCCCTCACGCCGTTCCCCACCACGGAAACCACCGTCCCGGTCGCCCCCACGGAAGCCGCCCTCGCGGCGGTCACCACCACGGAAACCACCCTCGCGGCGGTCACCACCACGGGCACCGCCGTCCCGGTCCCCACCACGGAAACCACCGTCGCGGTCGCCCCCACGGAAGCCGCCCTCGCGGCGGTCGCCGCCCCGGGAGCCACCGTCGCGGTCGTCCCGACGCTGGTCGGGACGGAAACCGCTGTCCCGGCGGTCCCCGCCGCGGAAGCCGCCCTCACGCCGCTCGCCCCGGGGGCCTTCGTCGCGCCGGTCGGCACCACGGGCACCGCCGTCCCGGTCGTCCCGCCGGAAACCGCCCTCACGCCGGTCACCACCACGGAAACCACCGTCGCGGTCCCGACCACGGAAACCACCGTCCCGGTCACCGCCCCGGAAACCGCCCTCACGCCGGTCACCGCCCCGGAAACCAGCATCGCGGTCCGCACCGCGGAAACCACCTTCACGGCGGTCACCGCCCTCACGGCGGTCACCGCCACGGAAACCGCCATCGCGGTCCGCGCTACGGAAACCACCCTCACGGCGGTCACCGCCACGGAAACCACCCTCACGGCGGTCACCTCCGGCGCCAGCGTCACGACGTGGGCCACCTCGGTAGCCACCCTCGCGGTCGCCGCCGGTACGGCGGTCGCCATCCCGGAAGCCGCGTTGCTCGGCAGGCCGGTAGCCGCCAGCGGACGACCGGTCGCCGCCCCGGGAGGCGGAGCCCTCACGCCGCTCGTCGCGGAACCCACCGCCACGTCGATCGTCCCGGAAGCCTCCTTCACGGCGGTCCCCGCTGCGGAAACCGCCATCGCGGTCACCGCTACCACGCTCCGCGCCGCGGTATCCACCGTCCCGGGCGGAGCCGGCGTCACGCCGGAACCCGCCCTCGCGGGACCCCCCACGCGGGCTGTCCGGGCGGCCGGCCCGGAAACCACCGTCCCGGGAGGGACCGCTGTCCCGACGGAAGCTGCTCTGGCCGCGATCGTCGCTGCGGTATCCACCGTCACCTCGACCCGCGTGTCCACTGCGGTCGTCGCGGCCACCCCGGTACGGGGGGCGGTCGTCGCGCCGGGCTCCGTCGGTTCGGTGCGGGCGATCGGTGCGGTCTTCGTGACGTCGGGGACGATCTCCGCCCTGCGGTCCTGAACTCACAGGTAATTCCTTCCTCATTGCGCCACAACGGCGCCACGCAGTCGAGGGCCGACCCATATGGGGCGGCCCTCGACTGTAAGAATGTCCGGCGGTGTCCTACTCTCCCACACCCTCCCGAGTGCAGTACCATCGGCGCTGGAAGGCTTAGCTTCCGGGTTCGGAATGTAACCGGGCGTTTCCCTTCCGCCATGACCGCCGTAACCCTATCGACATATCAAACAACACCCACACACGGTGATGTCGTTCGTTTGTCAAGAGTTGCACAGTGGACGCGTAGCAGCTTCGTAGTCAAGTCCTCGGCCTATTAGTACCGGTCAACTCAACCCGTTACCGAGCTTACATTTCCGGCCTATCAACCCAGTCGTCTAGCTGGGGGCCTTACTCCACCAAAGGTGGATGGGATACCTCATCTTGAAGCGAGCTTCCCGCTTAGATGCTTTCAGCGGTTATCCCTTCCGAACGTAGCTAACCAGCCGTGCCCCTGGCGGGACAACTGGCACACCAGAGGTTCGTCCGTCCCGGTCCTCTCGTACTAGGGACAGCCCTTCTCAAGTATCCTACGCGCACGGCGGATAGGGACCGAACTGTCTCACGACGTTCTAAACCCAGCTCGCGTACCGCTTTAATGGGCGAACAGCCCAACCCTTGGGACCTGCTACAGCCCCAGGATGCGACGAGCCGACATCGAGGTGCCAAACCATCCCGTCGATATGGACTCTTGGGGAAGATCAGCCTGTTATCCCCGGGGTACCTTTTATCCGTTGAGCGACACCGCTTCCACACGCAAGTGCCGGATCACTAGTCCCGACTTTCGTCCCTGCTCGACCTGTCAGTCTCACAGTCAAGCTCCCTTGTGCACTTGCACTCAACACCTGATTGCCAACCAGGCTGAGGGAACCTTTGGGCGCCTCCGTTACCCTTTAGGAGGCAACCGCCCCAGTTAAACTACCCACCAGACACTGTCCCTGAACCGGATCACGGCCCGAAGTTAGATACCCAAATCAACCAGAGTGGTATTTCAAGATTGCCTCCACCCATACTGGCGTATGGACTTCACCGGCTCCCACCTATCCTACACAAGCTAATTCGGATACCAATGTCAAGCTATAGTAAAGGTCCCGGGGTCTTTCCGTCCTGCCGCGCGTAACGAGCATCTTTACTCGTAATGCAATTTCGCCGGGCCTGTGGTTGAGACAGTGGGGAAGTCGTTACGCCATTCGTGCAGGTCGGAACTTACCCGACAAGGAATTTCGCTACCTTAGGATGGTTATAGTTACCACCGCCGTTTACTGGCGCTTAAGTTCTCCGCTTCGCCCCGAAGAGCTAACAGGTCCCCTTAACGTTCCAGCACCGGGCAGGCGTCAGTCCATATACATCGAATTACTTCTTCGCATGGACCTGTGTTTTTAGTAAACAGTCGCTTCCCCCTGCTCTCTGCGGCCATACAACGCTCCACCCGCGCGGGGCTTCACGTCTCCGGCCCCCCTTCTCCCTAAGTTACGGGGGCAATTTGCCGAGTTCCTTAACCACAGTTCGCCCGATCGCCTCGGTATTCTCTACCTGACCACCTGTGTCGGTTTGGGGTACGGGCCGCTAAGAACTCGCTAGAGGCTTTTCTCGGCAGCATAGGATCACTGACTTCACCTGAATCGGCTCGGCATCACGTCTCAGCCTCATGCGCCACGGATTTGCCTATGGCACGGCCTACACGCTTACCCCGGCACAACCACCGGCCGGGATCAGCTACCTTCCTGCGTCACCCCATCGCTTGACTACTACCCGCCAGGTTCCCACGCTCCCCACCATCAACCCGAAGGCCTCAAGCAGTTCGGATGGTTAGCACAACGAAGTTCATCAGGGACGCTCTTTCGCGGGTACGGGAATATCAACCCGTTGTCCATCGACTACGCCTCTCGGCCTCGCCTTAGGTCCCGACTCACCCAGGGCGGATTAGCCTGGCCCTGGAACCCTTGGTCATCCGGCGGAAGGGTTTCTCACCCTTCTTTCGCTACTCATGCCTGCATTCTCACTCGTGCCGCGTCCACAACTCGATCACTCGGCTGCTTCACCCCCGGCACGACGCTCCCCTACCCATCCACACACCTGCACCCCCACCAAAAGGCGGAGACGAAGTAAAAATGTGAATGCCACAGCTTCGGCGGTGTACTTGAGCCCCGCTACATTGTCGGCGCGGAACCACTTGACCAGTGAGCTATTACGCACTCTTTAAAGGGTGGCTGCTTCTAAGCCAACCTCCTGGTTGTCTATGCGATCCCACATCCTTTTCCACTTAGCACACGCTTAGGGGCCTTAGCTGGTGATCTGGGCTGTTTCCCTCTCGACTACGAAGCTTATCCCCCGCAGTCTCACTGCCGCGCTCTCACTTACCGGCATTCGGAGTTTGGCTGATTTCGGTAAGCTTGTGGGCCCCCTAGACCATCCAGTGCTCTACCTCCGGCAAGAAACACACGACGCTGCACCTAAATGCATTTCGGGGAGAACCAGCTATCACGGAGTTTGATTGGCCTTTCACCCCTAACCACAGGTCATCCCCCAACTTTTCAACGTTGGTGGGTTCGGCCCTCCACGTAGTCTTACCCACGCTTCAGCCTGCCCATGGCTAGATCACTCCGCTTCGGGTCTAGAGCATGCGACTCAAACGCCCTATTCAGACTCGCTTTCGCTACGGCTCCCCCACACGGGTTAACCTCGCCACATGCCACTAACTCGCAGGCTCATTCTTCAAAAGGCACGCCGTCACCCCTAAAGGCTCCGACGGATTGTAGGCGAACGGTTTCAGGTACTATTTCACTCCCCTCCCGGGGTACTTTTCACCATTCCCTCACGGTACTCGTCCGCTATCGGTCACCAGGAAGTATTTAGGCTTACCAGGTGGTCCTGGCAGATTCACGGCAGATTTCAGGAGTCCGCCGCTACTCGGGAACACCCACAGAAGACCAGCCACTTTCACCTACCGGACTCTCACCGACTACGGTCAGCCTTCCCAGACTGTTCAGCTAGCAACTGGCTTTATCACTCCTCACACGAGTGTCAGCTCGTGTAGCAGGGTCCCACAACCCCGACCACGCAACCCCTGACAGGTATCACACGCAACCGGTTTAGCCTCAATCCGCTTTCGCTCGCCACTACTCACGGAATCACTAAATTGTTTTCTCTTCCTACGGGTACTGAGATGTTTCACTTCCCCGCGTTCCCCCCACACACCCTATGTATTCAGATGCGGGTGACATCACATGACTGATGCCAGGTTTCCCCATTCGGACACCCTGGGATCACAGCTTGGTTGACAGCTCCCCCAGGCCTATCGCGGCCTCCCACGTCCTTCATCGGCTCCTGGTGCCAAGGCATCCACCGTTCGCCCTTGACAACTTGACCACAAAGATGCTCGCGTCCACTGTGCAATTCTCAACAAACGACCAACCCACAACCCACCAACCCCACACCAGCAACCCACCAGGATCCGGTATGCGAGGCCAGGCCATGCCTGGCAACCTCATCACAAGGCTCTGAAAAAACAACCATGGTTGTTCCTTCAGGACCCAACAGGGTGCTCTCCGCCTTCCCCCAGCCGCACCAGGATCACCGTTCCCACCACTCCGAAGAGCAGCTGTACTAGACGACCCCGACCGTTGCCAGGAGAAAACTCACCAGTGTCTCCGCCATTCGAGCACCCCACCACCACATTCGGGCAGTGCGGGCTCCTTACCGACTTTCGTCGGAAGGTGCTCCTTAGAAAGGAGGTGATCCAGCCGCACCTTCCGGTACGGCTACCTTGTTACGACTTCGTCCCAATCGCCAGCCCCACCTTCGACGGCTCCCTCCACAAGGGTTGGGCCACCGGCTTCGGGTGTTGCCGACTTTCGTGACGTGACGGGCGGTGTGTACAAGGCCCGGGAACGTATTCACCGCAGCGTTGCTGATCTGCGATTACTAGCGACTCCGACTTCACGGGGTCGAGTTGCAGACCCCGATCCGAACTGAGACCGGCTTTTTGGGATTCGCTCCACCTCACGGTATCGCAGCCCATTGTACCGGCCATTGTAGCATGCGTGAAGCCCTGGACATAAGGGGCATGATGACTTGACGTCATCCCCACCTTCCTCCGAGTTGACCCCGGCAGTCTTCGATGAGTCCCCGCCATAACGCGCTGGCAACATCGAACGAGGGTTGCGCTCGTTGCGGGACTTAACCCAACATCTCACGACACGAGCTGACGACAGCCATGCACCACCTGTGACCGCCCCCGAAGGACCCCCCATCTCTGGAGGTTTTGCGGCCATGTCAAACCCAGGTAAGGTTCTTCGCGTTGCATCGAATTAATCCGCATGCTCCGCCGCTTGTGCGGGCCCCCGTCAATTCCTTTGAGTTTTAGCCTTGCGGCCGTACTCCCCAGGCGGGGCGCTTAATGCGTTAGCTGCGGCACAGAGAACCGGAGAGGCCCCCCACACCTAGCGCCCAACGTTTACAGCGTGGACTACCAGGGTATCTAATCCTGTTCGCTCCCCACGCTTTCGCTCCTCAGCGTCAGTATCGGCCCAGAGACCCGCCTTCGCCACCGGTGTTCCTCCTGATATCTGCGCATTTCACCGCTACACCAGGAATTCCAGTCTCCCCTACCGAACTCTAGCCTGCCCGTATCGACTGCAAGCCCGCAGTTGAGCTGCGGGTTTTCACAGTCGACGCGACAAGCCGCCTACGAGCTCTTTACGCCCAATAAATCCGGACAACGCTCGCACCCTACGTCTTACCGCGGCTGCTGGCACGTAGTTGGCCGGTGCTTCTTCTGCAGGTACCGTCACTTGCGCTTCGTCCCTGCTGAAAGAGGTTTACAACCCGAAGGCCGTCATCCCTCACGCGGCGTCGCTGCATCAGGCTTCCGCCCATTGTGCAATATTCCCCACTGCTGCCTCCCGTAGGAGTCTGGGCCGTGTCTCAGTCCCAGTGTGGCCGGTCGCCCTCTCAGGCCGGCTACCCGTCGTCGCCTTGGTAGGCCATCACCCCACCAACAAGCTGATAGGCCGCGAGCCCATCCCAAGCCGAAAAACTTTCCACCACCAACCATGCGATCAGCAGTAATATTCGGTATTAGCCCCGGTTTCCCGGGGTTATCCCAAAGCCTGGGGCAGGTTGCTCACGTGTTACTCACCCGTTCGCCGCTCGAGTACCCCGAAGGGCCTTTCCGCTCGACTTGCATGTGTTAAGCACGCCGCCAGCGTTCGTCCTGAGCCAGGATCAAACTCTCCAACAAAAACTTGTCGAAAAATCAACCCCGACAACAAACAACATGTTGCCAAAGGAATCCGAAACCAACCGATCGAAACCGGCCAGCCCGGGGTATAAAACAATTGGCACTGGCTTATCAAGCACCCTGTTGAGTTCTCAAAGAACAACCACACACCAACCAGAAACCCGGTCTCACCGAGCCCCACCTGGGGTATTTCGTTCGCTCGCCCCCGCCGCTCTCGCGCCGGGCACTTTTACTACGTTACCCGCTGATTTCCGCCGTGTCAAACCGGTGTTTCCTGGTCTGTCACACTTTCAATCTTTTCGGGCACCACGATCAGGCCGACTTGCGCCGGATAGATCTCCCGTGGCTTTGGCAGGCCGGCCGCTACGGTTACCCGCTGCTCGCCCGTTTCCCTGCCGACGGGCCACTCTACCCGGTCGGCTGCGCTCCGCCAAATCGACCCCGTGGTCGACCTCAGAGCACCGCCCGGACCAGGACTGACGAGTCGCTCGTCGACCTGGAAGTGGCCACCCCGCTCCGGCCTTGCAGGGCGTTTGCCCTGTTTCGTCCGTTCCGCGCTGGCAGAGAGAAAGTTACGCGCCCGATGGTTTGATCGTCAAATCGGCCGAGCGCGTCGCACGTCACACCGGTGGTGGGCTGCCGCCGCACCACCGGCCGCCGCACCACCGGCCGTGGCGCCGAACGACCCGGAGCGCGCCCGGGCGACCAGCGGCGCAACCGCCGGCCGTCGGTGGGAACCGCGGGTCAGCTCCGCAGCTCGACGCCGGCGAACGACCGCTTCCCCCGGCGCAGGACCAGGTATCGCCCGTGCAGCAGGTCGGCGGGAGTGACGGCCGCGTCAACCGCGTCGACCCGGTTGTTGTTGACGTACGCGCCACCCTCGGCGATCACCCGACGTGCCTCCTTCATGCTCGGCACCAGCCCGGACTCCTTGAGCAACCCGGCGACATCGGGCAACGCCCCGTCGAGGCGCACCAGACCGGCCTCGGCCAACGCCGCCCGTAGGGTCTCGGGCGCCAGGTCGTCGAGGCTGCCCCGACCGAAGAGCGCCTGGCTGGCCGCCACCGCCTGGGCCGTCTCCCGCGCACCGTGCACCAGGGTGGTCAGCTCCTCGGCCAACGCACGCTGTGCCTGGCGGGCCGCCGGACGCTCCGCGGTCGCCTTCTCCAACTCCTCCAGCTCCGCCCGGGGCCGGAAGCTGAAGAACCGCAGGTACCGTGCCACGTCGCGGTCGTCGACATTGACCCAGAACTGGTAGAAGGCGTACGGGCTGGTCATCTCCGGGTCGAGCCAGACCGCGCCGCCCTCGGTCTTGCCGAACTTGGTGCCGTCGGCCCGGGTCACCAGGGGCGTGGTGAAGGCCTGCACCGGGCCGGCGCCGCGGCGGCGCACGTAGTCCACCCCGGCGGTGATGTTGCCCCACTGGTCGGAACCACCGAACTGGAGCTGGCAGCCGTGCCGACGGTGCAGCTCGAAGAAGTCGTTGGCCTGCAGCAGCTGGTAGCTGAACTCGGTGAAGCTGATGCCGCTCTCCAGTCGGGCCCGGACCACCTCCCGGGCCAGCATCTTGTTCACCGGGAAGTGCTTGCCGACGTCGCGGAGGAACTCGACCACCGACATCTCGCCGGTCCAGTCCAGGTTGTTGACCAGTTGCGCGGCGTTCTCCCCCTGGTACGACACGAACGGCGCGAGCTGCTCGCGGATCCGGTCGACCCAGCCCGCGACCACCTCGGGAGAGTTGAGGGTACGTTCGGCGCTCTCCTTCGGGTCGCCGATCTGTCCGGTGGCCCCGCCGACGAGCAGCAACGGCCGGTGCCCGGCGAGTTGGAGCCGACGGGCCGTGGCGACCTGCACGAGGTGCCCGACGTGCAGGCTGGCCGCGGTGGGGTCGAAGCCCACGTAGAAGGTGGCCCTCCCGCCGTCGAGCAGGTCGCGCAGCTCGTCGGGGCCGGTCGAGTCCTGGATCAGGCCCCGCCAGCGCAGGTCATCGGTCAGGGAGTCCCGCCCGGACGGCGGAAGGCTGCTGTCGGTCACGGGGACCGATTCTCCCCCATCGACCGGGACGGGCCATAGCGGGTTCGGCGGGATCGGGCCCGGCTACCCTGGCCGTCGCGTGCTCGGCCGGTGCGGTGACCGGGGAGGAGAACGACATGATCGGGGAGGAACCGGTGAAGATGCCGGAACTGACGGACGGCCTGGCCAGCCTGCTGGGCCTGGAGTTCCACGAGGTGGGCGCGGAGCGGGTGGTGATCCGCTGGCAGGTACGACCGCAGCTGCACCAACCGCACGGGATCCAGCACGGCGGCGTGTACTGCGCGGTGGTGGAGACGGCGGCCAGCGTGGGCGGGGCGCTCTGGTGGGGTGAGCGCGGGCGGGTGGTCGGGGTGTCCAACCAGACCGACTTCCTCCGGGCGGTGCGCGAGGGTGAGTTGACCGCGGTGGGCACTCCGGTGCACCGGGGCCGTAGTCAGCAGCTGTGGCAGGTGGAGATCACCGACGGCGAGGCACGACTGGTCGCCCGGGGCCAGGTCAGGCTGCAGAACCTCTCCCCGGCCTGACCCCACCGCCGCGCCGTGGCTGACCGAACGGACGGTTGATCGCCGCTCTGCCCGCGATGGCGGCTTTCGTCCGGTTATCGTCGCGGCGATGACCAGGCCCGATCCGCCGCCGAGGTGAGGAGACTCCTCGCCACCACCCTCGGTGTCCTCTCCGCGGTCGGCGGCTTCGTCGACATCGGCGACCTGGTCGCGGCGAGCCAGGCGGGGGCCCGCTTCGGGATGGGACACGCCTGGGTGCTGCTGGTCGGCGTGATCGGCATCTGCGCGTACGCCGAGATGGCCGGACGGATCGCGGCGGTCAGCGGCCGGGCGGTCTTCGACCTGGTCCGGGAACGGCTCGGGCCACGCGTGGCGCTGCTCAACCTGGTGGCGTCGTACCTGGTCACGGTGTTGACGTTGGCCGCCGAACTCGGCGGGGTGGCGTTGGTGCTGCAGCTGGCCTCGGGCCTGCCGTACCTGCTCTGGGTGCCGGTGGCCGCGCTGGCGGTGTGGTTGGTGCTGTGGCGGATGCGGTTCGAGCTGATGGAGCGGGTCTTCGGCCTGGCCGGATTGGCCCTGGTGGTGTTCGCGGTGGCGCTGACCCGGCTGCCCACCGACTGGGCCGCGTTGGGTCGGCAGGCACTGGTGCCCGAGGTCGCCGGGCAGGGCTGGGGTGCCTACTGGTTCATCGCGGTGGCCCTGTTCGCCTCGACCGTCAGCCCGTACGAGGTGTTCTTCTTCTCCTCCGGTGGGGTCGAGGAGAACTGGAGCGTGCGTGACCTGGCCGACGCCCGGTTCAGTGCGCTGGTCGGCTTCCCGGTGGGCGCCTTCCTCGCCCTGTCGCTGATCGCCACCGCCGCGGTGCTGTACCACCCCGGCCGGACCCCGCTGACCGGGCTGGACCAGGTGGCGCAGCCGGTGGTCGTCGCCTTCGGGGTGGTCGGCCTGGCCGGGGCGGTGCTGGCGTTCTTCGCGGTCACCTTCGGTGCCGCGTTGGAGACCGGGCTCTCCGCGGCGTACGCGGCGGCGCAGTACTTCGGCTGGCAGTGGGGCAAGCAGGTCAGCCCGCACCAGGCGGCCCGGTTCCACAGCGTGCTGCTGGTGAGCGTGCTGCTCGGGGTGCTGGTGCTGATGACCACGATCGACCCGATCACGCTTACCGAGTACATGCTGATCATCAGCGCGGTGGCGCTGCCGATGACGTACCTGCCGATCCTGATCGTCGCCAACGACCGGACGTACCTGGGTGAGCGGGTGAACGGTCGGTGGACGAACCTGCTCGGCGCGGTGGTGATGGTGGTGATCGTGGCGGCGTCGATCGCCGCCATCCCGCTGGCCGTCGGCACGAGGATGGGACAGTGAGGTGAGGGTGCAGCTCGGCCGGCAGTTGCTGGACCGGCAGATCGTGGACGTCGACGGGTTGCTCGTCGGGAAGGTCGACGACGTGGAGTTCGCCGTGGACACCGACGGGGTGCCGTACGTGGGGGCGTTGCTCACCGGACAGGGGGCGCTCGGGCAGCGGATCGGCGGGCGGACGGGCCGGCTCCTGGTCGCGGTGACCAACCGGTTCGTCGACGATCCGCCGGTGGTGCCGTTGCGGATCCCGTACCCGCTGGTCGCGCGGGTGGACAGCGCGGTGCGGCTGCGGGTGCCGGCGGACCGGCTGCCCGCCGCACCGGTGGAGACGTGGCTGCGCCGGCACCTGATCGACCGGATCCCGGGAGCGCACCGTGCGGGCGGGTGAGCTGCTCGGCCGGACCGCGTACGCCCCGGACGGGCGGCGGCTCGGTCGGGTGGTGGACGTGGTGGTACGCGCCGACGGCACGCGGGGCCGGCTGCGGCTGACCGACCTGATCGTGGCCGGACACTGGTACGGGCGGGTGGCGGGCCGGCTGGTCGGCGCCGAGCACCATCCGTCCGGCCCGTGGCTGATCCGGATGACGGCCCGCCTGATCAACCGCAGCACCCACCAGTACCCGGTGGAGCGGGTGCGGTTCGATCCGCCGCTGCCCTGGTTCCCCACCGGACCGCCGGCCGACGCCGGCCACCCCTGACCGCTGGCCATCGACCGGCCGGTCGGTCGTGCCGCCGCCGGGTACCACCCGTCGGCGCGGCGTGCCGGACCGGTCAGCCGCAGGCGGTGTCTGGGGCCGGCCGCGACGGGGAGTCCCCGGCCGGCCCGGTGGACACCAGCCGGTCCGGACCGTCGGTGTCGCGAGCCGCGGTCGGGCGCTGCGGGGTGTCGGCGGAATCCGAGGTGGCGGTGTTGCCCGGGTCGTCGGACTCGATGCCAGCAGAACCGGCGGCGGCAGAGCCGGTGCCGCCGTCGGAACCGGCGGCATCAGCATCGGCGGCATCGGAATCGGCGGCATCAGCATCGGCGGCGTCGGAGCCGGGGCGGACGGCCGTCTGGCGGGCCCGGACCTCGGTGATCGCGTGGTGGTCGATGTCGGCGACGGTCAGCTCCCAGCCGTCGATCGTGACGTTCTCGCCCGGCGCGGTGGGGATGTGCCCCAGGCAGTTCAGCAGCAGCCCGGCGATGGTGGTGTAGTCACCCTCCGGGCGGCCGGGCAGCTCGATGCGCACGTCGCGCAGGTCGTGCACCGGGAAGGTGCCGGGCAGCACCAGGGTGCCGTCGGGCTCGGTCCGGACGCTGTGCACGTCCCGGTCGGTCTCGTCGTAGATCTCACCGACGATCTCCTCCAGGATGTCCTCCAGGGTGACGATGCCCTCGACCGCGCCACGCTCGTCCACCACCAGCGCCATGTGCTGCCGCTCCGCCTTGAACTGGCGCAGCGCGTCGACCACCGGCACCGAGTCGGGCAGCAGCATCGGCGGTCGGGTCCGTTCGTCGATCGGCCGGTCGTCCGGCAGGCCCACCAGGTCCCGCAGGTGGATCACCCCGACCGTGTCGTCCAGACCGCCGTGGCGCACCACCGGCGCCCGGGAGTGGCCGGAGGCGGCCAGCACCAACCGCGCCGCCTCCGCCGTGGTGCCGCTGTCCAGGCAGAAGACCTGCAACCGGGGTACGAGCACCGCACGCAACCGCCGGTCGGCGATCTCCACCGCGCCGGCGATGATCGTCTGCTGCTCCTTGGTGAAGCCGTGGTTGCCCGAGACGATGTCCCGCAGTTCGTCCGGGCTGATCTCCTCACGCTGGGAGTCGGGGTTGAGGCCGAACAGGCGTACCACCAGGTCGGTGGTGGCCCCGAGCGCCCAGACCGCCGGCCGGGTGAGGCTGGCCAGCAGGTCCAGCGGGCGGGCGATCAGCAGGGCCCACCGCTCGGGCATCTGCAGGGCGATCCGCTTGGGGGCCAGCTCATCGAAGACCAGGGTGACGAAGGTGAGCGCCAGGGTCACCAACACGATGGCGGCCGGCTCGGCCGCGCCGCCGAGGAAGCCCAGCAGCGGCACCAACGGTCGGGCCAGGGAGACCGCCGCGGCGGCGGAGGCCAGGAAGCCGGCGAGGGTGATGCCGATCTGGATGGTGGCCAGGAACCGGTTGGGGTCCTTGGCCAGCTTGGCCAGCACCCGTCCGGACCGGCTGGCCCGTTCCAGCCGTTGGATCTGGCTCTCCCGCAGGGAGACCAGCGCCATCTCGCTACCCGCGAAGATCGCGTTGATGACGACCAGGACCCCGACCAGGGCCAACTGGGTCCAGATGCTCTGCACTCCGGGGCTCCCTCACCGTAGCGGCGCCGGCCGACGGACCGGCATCGCCGCCCGGAGATCCCGCAGCGGCGTAGGGCAGTCTTTTGCCCAACTCGACGGTCGGTGAATCCTCGGTACTCACGCCTGGGGTCGACGGCTCCCACGCCCCGGGCCGACGTGCTCAGGCCGGGTCGCTCACCGCGGTCGCCGTCAGGTCGAGCACCCACCGGTCGGCGACGGGCCGGAAGCCCAGCCGGCCGTAGTAGGGGGCGACCATGCCGGGTGGGCTCACCACCCGACGGAATCCCCGGTCGGTGAAGAGGCTGCTGCGCCGGTACACGAACTCACCGGGGGTGAGGTCCCGGTACCGCTCGATGACGTAGTCGAGGTCGATCTGGGCCACGTCGTCCGGCTCGGCGTGGGCCAGCACCACCCCGACCACCTCCTCGGCGCGGACCACCAGGAAGGCCGAGCGTCGCGGTACGTCCGGCGTCCAGCGGAAGTCGGGGTTGAAGCGGGCGATGTCGGTGGCGTGTACCCGCAGGGTGTGTGCCAGGAAGGCGTCGTCCACCCCGACCT
Organism: Micromonospora sp. WMMA1923; assembly: GCF_049179195.1. Taxonomy (NCBI): domain Bacteria; kingdom Bacillati; phylum Actinomycetota; class Actinomycetes; order Micromonosporales; family Micromonosporaceae; genus Micromonospora; species Micromonospora sp. WMMA1923. Next base: position 1,755,059 of record NZ_JBMHLZ010000001.1, on the reverse strand, counting down.
CGACGACCTGGTACGTCGCCTCGTCGTGCCGGGTGGCGAGCATGCCGCGCAGGTACCACAGGTTGATCACGGCGAGTACCACGTTGAGGCCGACCATCGGCCACACCGCCAGGGCGGCGTTGTAGCCGATCAGCACCAGACAGCCGACCAGGTTGAGCGCGCGCAGCCGGACGATCCGCGCCTGCACCAGGGACCAGACCAGCAGCGCGGACCCGGCCCAACCGACGACGTCCAACCAGCTCACCCCGCGAGGGTAGTCGGCCCGCGGGCCCGTCCCGGCCGGCTCGGGTCAGTCGGTGAGTTCCAGCACGTACTCCGGCACGTCGGCGCCCCGGGTCGTGGAGTACCCGTGGTCGGTGCCGCGGATCACGAAGCCGCACTTGCGCAGCACCGCCAGCGAGCCCCGGTTGTCCTGGGCGGCGCGGGCGTGCACCGGCCGTCGGGGCAGCTCGCGCAGGAGTGCGGCCAGCGCGCCGGTGGCGTACCCCCGGCCCCAGTGCGGCCGGTCGATCCAGTAGCTGACCTCGGTCCGCTCGCCGACCGGGAAGGCCAGCACGTGCCCGACGACCCGGTCCGCGACGGTCACCGTACGCGCGACGATGGCCGGATCGGTGCGGATCCGGTGCCAGTGCGCGGCGAAGGCCCGCCGGTCGTGCGGGTCGTCGGCGGCGAAGGCCGCCATCTGGACCGCCGCCGGGTCCGACTGGTGCCGGAAGAACTCGGGCAGGTCGGTGTCACGGACCTCGCGCAGGCGCAACTCGGCGGTCACCGCACCGACGATACGCACCACCCGAACGCCGGCCGAACGCCGGCGTCGGCGCGGCATGCCGGCGGAGGGTACGGCGCACCGGACAATGGGGTCCACACCGATGACACTGGGGAGTGCTGATGGACCGACCTGTCGTGGTGGGCGTGGACGGCTCACCGGCCAGTCTGATCGCCGCCGAACAGGCGGCACAGGTCGCCGTACGGCGTTCCGTGCCGCTGCACCTGGTGCACGGCTACCTGCATCCGCTGGGGTACGGGGTGCCGTTGAACCCGTACGACCTGGGGGTGCCGGCACCGACCGAGCAGGCGCAGAAGATGCTGGAACAGACCGCGGCGGAGCTGCGCGACCGGTTCTCCGGTCTGTCGGCGCAGGTCCGTCAGGTGGCCGGCGGTCCGGGGGCGACCCTGGTCGAGGAGTCCCGCCGGGCCGGCCTGGTGGTGGTGGGCAGCCGCGGCCTGGGCGGCTTCACCGGGCTGCTGGTCGGCTCGGTCAGCCAGCAGGTGGCCGGACACGCGCACTGTCCGGTGCTGGTGGTCCGCCCGGCCGAGCAGCCGATCCCGGTGGCCGGGCCGGTGCTGGTGGGGTTGGACGGCTCGGACCCGGCGCTGGGCGCGGTCCGGGCCGCCGCCGACGAGGCCGCGCAGCGGGGCACCTCGCTGGTGCTGGTGCACGTCCGTGGCGACGACGAGGCCCGGGCGGTGCCCGACGAGGTGGCCGAGACCGAGGCGGCGGGGCGGGCCGAGTCCGACGAACTGCTCGCCGCGGCGGCCGTGGTCGTGCGGGCCGAGCACCCGGACCTCGTCGTCGAGCAGCGGCCGCTCCGCGCGGACAAGCCGGTGCCGGCGCTGGTGGCGGCCAGCGGTGACGCGACCCTGCTGGTGGTGGGTTCCCGGGGGCGGGGTGGCTTCACCGGTTTGCTGCTCGGCTCGGTCAGTCAGGCCCTCGTGCAGCACGCGCACTGCCCGGTGCTGGTGGTCCGCCCGTATTCGGCGGACTGACCGCCGGGCTCGGCGGGCCGGCGCGAGGCCGGCCCACCGGGCCACCGCCGGCGCAGGGCGGGTCAGTCGCCGCCGGCGCAGGGCGGGTCAGTCGCCGCCGGCGCAGGGCGGGTCAGTCGCCGCTGGCGAGGAGCTGGTCGAAGGACGTGGTCAGGGCGAACGGGTCGGCCGGCGCGGCGCCGCCGTACCGGCTGATCTGCTCGGTCAGCTCGGCGGCGGCCCGCTGGATCCGGGCCCGCAGCGGGCCGTCGGCGCTCTGCTCCGACCAGTCCTCGGGCGCGGCGAAGACGGCGGTGGGGACCACCACCGCGCGGGCGTAGCTGAACAGCGGACGTACCGCGTGCTCCAGGGCCAGCGAGTGCCGGGCGGTGCCGCCGGTGGCGGCGATCAGCACCGGCTTGCCGGCCAACGCGTCGCGGTCCAGCACCTCCAGGAACGACTTGAAGATCCCGCTGTACGACCCGTTGAAGACCGGGGTCACGGCGATCAACGCGTCGGCCCGGGTGACCGAGTCGAGGGCCGCGCCGAGGGCGGTCGACGGGAACCCGGTGAGCAGGTTGTTCACCACGTCGTGGGCGTGCTCGCGGACCTCGACCGGGGTGACGCGCAGCGGCAGCTCCCGCCGCCGCGCCTGCTCGGCGACGGCGGCGGTGAGCTGGTCGGCCAGCAACCGGGTGGTCGAGGGCTGACGCAGGCCGGCGGAGAGCACGACCAGGCTACGGTCGGTCATCGCCGCGCCTGCGCTCCCGCCGGCTCGGCCGGCGTGCCGTCGGTTCCGGCCGACGTGCCGCCGGTGCCGTCGGCCTCGGTCGCCGGGGAGGCGTCGGTCCCGGCGGCGCGCCGCGAGGCGTGGGTGGGTGCCTCGGGCACGTGCGCCGGACGCCGGGCGGCGAACTCCCGCCGCAGCACCGGGACGACCTCCTCGCCGAGCAGGTCGAGCTGCTCCAGCACCGTCTTCAGCGGCAGGCCGGCGTGGTCGAGCAGGAACAGCTGACGCTGGTAGTCGCCGACGTACTCGCGGAAGCCGAGGGTCCGGTCGATGACCTGCTGCGGGCTACCCACGGTCAGCGGGGTCTCGCGGGTGAACTCCTCCAGCGACGGACCGTGCCCGTAGACCGGGGCGTTGTCGAAGTACGGGCGGAACTCGCGTACCGCGTCCTGGGAGTTGCGGCGCATGAACACCTGCCCGCCGAGGCCGACGATGGCCTGGTCGGCGCTGCCGTGGCCGTAGTGGGCGTAGCGCTGCCGGTACAGCTCGACCATCCGCCGGGTGTGCTCGGCGGGCCAGAAGATGTGGTTGGCGAAGAAGCCGTCGCCGTAGTACGCGGCCTGCTCGGCGATCTCCGGGCTGCGGATGGAGCCGTGCCAGACGAACGGGGGGACGCCGTCGAGCGGACGGGGGGTCGAGGTGAACGACTGCAGCGGGGTGCGGAACCGGCCGGACCAGTCGACCACGTCCTCGCGCCAGAGCCGGTGCAGCAGGGCGTAGTTCTCCACCGCGAGCGCGATGCCGTTGCGGATGTCCTGGCCGAACCAGGGGTAGACCGGGCCGGTGTTGCCGCGCCCGAGCATCAGGTCCACCCGGCCGTCGGCCAGGTGCTGGAGCATCGCGTAGTCCTCGGCGATCTTCACCGGGTCGTTGGTGGTGATCAGGGTGGTGGCGGTGGAGAGCAGCAACCGCTCGGTACGGGCCGCGATCCAGCCGAGCATGGTGGTCGGCGAGGAGGGCACGAAGGGTCGGTTGTGGTGCTCACCGGTGGCGAAGACGTCCAGGCCGACCTCTTCGGCCTTCTGCGCGATGGTGACCATCGCCTTGATCCGCTCGTGCTCGGACGGCTCCCGCCCGTTGGTCGGGTCGACCGTGACGTCGCCGACGGTGAAGACTCCGAACTGCATGATCTGCTCCTCGCCTCGCTACCGGGCCGGTGATCCCGGACGCAGCGCACAACATACTTGACGAGTCAAATATTCCGTGAAGCAGCCGGCCCCGGCCCGCCGGGTCAGCCACCGGCCACCGAGGGCAGCACCTGGACCTCGGCGCCGTCGGCCACCGGTGCGGCCACTCCCCCGAGGTGCCGGCAGTCCTCCCCGTCGACGTAGACGTTGACGTACCGACGCAGCTCACCGCGCTCGTCGCGGATCCGGCGGACCAGTCGCGGCCAGGTGACGGCGAGGGCGTCGAGGACGGCGCCCACCGAGCCGGTGGCGACCACGGTGAGCCGGCTCGCGCCACCGGCCTCCCCACGCAGCGGCCCCGGCACCAGGACGGTGATCATGCCTCAGACCTCCGCCGCCCGCACGCAGAGCACGTCCGGCAGGTGCGCGGCGACCAGCGACCAGGAGTCACCGTCGTCGCCGCTGGCGTAGACCTCCCCGGAGCGGGTGCCGAAGTAGACGTCACCCGCACCACCGGCACCCATCGCGTCCCGCAGCACCGCCGGATAGAACGGCCCCTCCGGCAGCCCGACCGACAGGGGTTCCCACTTGTCACCGGCGTCGGTGGACCGGAACACCCGGCACCGGTGGTCGACCGGGAACCGCTGCGCGTCCGCGACCAGCGGGAAGGTGTAGACCGTGCCGGGGCGCGACGGGTGGGCCACAATCGGGAAGCCGAAGTCACTGGGCAGGCCCGCGGCGATCGACGTCCAGCTGCGGCCGTCGTCGTCGGAGCGGTAGACCCCGTGGTGGTTCTGCGCGTAGAGCCGCTCCGGGTTGCCGGCGTCCCGGGCGACCTTGTGCACACACTGGCCGAACTCGGGCCACTCGTCGGGCAGGAAGTAGGCGCGGATCCCGGTGTTCGACGCCGACCAGCTCGCCCCACCGTCGGTCGAGCGGTAGACCCCGCCGGTGGACATGGCAACGATGATCCGGTCCGGGTCGCGGGGGTGGGGCAGCACGGTGTGCACCGCCTGACCGCCGAAGCCCTCCCCCCACTGCTCGCGGTGCGGATGATCCCAGAGGGAACGGACCAGGGTGAAGCTACGACCGCCGTCCTCGGAGCGGAACAGCGCGGACGGCTCGGTGCCGGCCCAGACCACCCCGGGCGCGTCGGACCCGCCGGGGGTGAGCTGCCAGACCCGGCCGAGGCTGACCCCGGTGTCGGCGGGAAAACCCACCGGTGCCTGCTCCGGCTCCTGCCAGGAAGCACCCAGGTCGTCGCTGCTGGCCACGCTCGGGCCGAAGTGTGAACTGCTCATGGCGGCCAGCAGCCGGGGATGACCGGGCCGGAGGTCGACCGCGACGGCGTAGACGCCGGTCATCGGGAAGTGCGGGCCGCTGACCTCCCACCCGGCGGGCCCGCCACCCCGGGTGGCGAGAAAGAGCCCCTTGGCGGTGCCGACCGCGAGCAGTGTGGGCATGACCGTCCTCCGTTCCGTCGACGAGTACGCAGCGTGATTATGACCACGCCCCCCGACAGAATTCCCAGGCCACGCCGCCGGGGTCAGCCGGGGCACGTGCCGACGACAGGGGCTCACCAGCCGGGCCGGCCCGCGGGCGAGGTCCCGGTCCGGCACGCCCGGGTGGCGCGGGCGGGTGCACGGACTGCTCAGGGTGCAAGGAACCGGCTGATGGTCTCCCGCAACACAACGCGTTCGCGGCTGGGGTCGAATGCTGGCCATTCCGCCGTCTGACTAAGAAATCCGTCGATGAGGGCCAGCATCCAGCTGATCGTCCGCTCCACCGAGAGATCGGTGCGGATGCCGCCCTGCTCGCGCCCGCGCTCGACCCACGGCGTCAGTCCTGTCCGCACCTGCCGCTGGTGCTCGGTCAGGGCCGTGGCGACCCGGGCGTGCGACGCGGCGACGACGACCGCGCGAATGAAGCTGTTCGCCCGTTGGTCCTGCGCGTTGTCCGCCTCGTGGTCGGCGTAGGCGAGCAGCACATCGACGGCGTCCTGCTGGCTCGCCTGCGAGTTGAAGAACTCCTTGATCTCCTCCGCGCCGAGCTCGAGGATCGCCACCATGACATCGACCTTGGTGGGGAAGTAGTGGAAGAGGGTGCCGGATCCGATGCCCGCGAGGCGGCAGATCGCCGCGGTCGAGGTGCCATCGAACCCGTTGGCGGCAAAGCAGGTCAGCGCGGCGTCGATGATGTGTAGACGGCGCTGGAGGTGCTGCTCTGGGTCGACTGGACGGGGCATACAGGTAGCCTAAGTTAGTGGAGTAGCTGCTCTATTAACTGCTATGCTGGCACGATGGGCTTGCCGAAACTGTCATTTCGGCAGCGAGTGCTGCCCGTGCTGGCGATCCTATTCGGCGCACCCGTATCCGCCGAGTTCCTTCAGGCGTACCTGCCGGCGACCGGCGACGCACCGGAGATGCTGCTGTCCCTGCTCATCCTCGCACCCCTCTACGGTGGCGCAGCCCTGCTCATCCGGGAGGTGGCGGTCCGGTGGGGGCTCGGCTGGACCGGGGTTCTCCTGCTCGCTGCCGCGTTCGGTGTCGCCATGCCCGGGCTCGTGGACCTGTCACTGTTTGTCGAGCACAATGACGACATCGCCTACTGGGACGAGCTGCGCCAAGGCACGCTCGTCCACGGACTCGGCGTCGCCGCGTTTCCCGCCATGTCGTGGGTCGCCGGCCACGTCCTGATGAGCGTCGGCGCGCCCCTGGCGGTCTTCCACGTGCTTGCGCCCCGTCACCGGGGCCGTCCGTTGCTCGGCCCCGTCGGTATCGTCCTGATCGGGCTGCTGAGTGCCCTCGTGGCGTTACTGATCCGTAGCGACACCGATCGCCAGTACCACCCCGGTCTCGCGTCCACCCTCGTCGTGATCGCAATCGTGGTCACGCTCGGGGCAGTGGCCATGACCCGTGTCGGACGACCGGTCAAGACTGGCGACAGAGCACCGGCGCCGACCTGGGCACTGGTACTCATCGGTGCGGTCGGCATGTTCAGTTTCGACGTCCTGCCGCCGATCTGGGTGGGTGTCGCAGTGCTGGCGCTGCTGCTCGTCACGGCGGCCGCACTCGTCCGGTGGTGGAGCAAGGCCACCGCCTGGTCGGGGCGGCAGATCGGGGCGCTGACCGCAGGTGCGCTGGTCAGCCGGACCCTCATCGGCTTCCTGGCACCCGTGCCCGAAGGGGTCAGTCTGGCGGCGAAGCTGAGCCAGAACGCGCTGATGCTCGCCGCGGTCCTCGGACTGGCCTGGCTACTCCTGCGCGGCAACAAACTGCCCACAGTAGACAGCGAACCAACGGAATCCGGCGACCGAGCCGAGGACGCAACCGCCATCGGCTGATAGTGACCCCACGCCCGGACATCGACGATGCCGGTCCAAGGGGAGTGCGCTGGCCGCCTCGCAGAAGCGGCTACAGCGGAAGGTGCGGAACAGGCTGCGTGTCGGCCGTCTTGCCTCGCCGGTACGCGGACACGGTCGGGTCACCAGGCAGCCAGTACCGCCAGGGCCAGTCGTGCGCCCGGCTGACGCCAACCCTCGGGCCGCTCGACACAGCAGCAGGGGTACGGCTGGGCGGGGACAGCACCAGCGGGCCACCGTCGAGCAGGTGTGCGCCGCTGTGTTGGCGTGTCAGTGCCAGCGCCTGACCGAGGTTGCCTGGCCCACGGGCGAGCGAGTGCCGCGCTACCTGCTCGCCCCGCCGACGCCGCGCCACATCAACCCCCGCGACCACCCGGCCAGCGCGTAGCAGGACAGCCGACGCTTCACCCTCGGGTCCGGTCACCACGTTGGCGCAGTGATGCAGCCCGTGGGACAGGTAGACGTAGAGCCGACCGGCGGGGCCGAACATAACCGAGTTGCGGGCGGTCGGCCCACGCCAGGCGTGGGAGGCGGGATCGCTCTCCCCCGCGTACGCCTCGACCTCGGTCAGTTCGATGGCGACCGATCCGTGGGGAGTGTGGTGGGTCAGCGTCCAACCGATCAGGTGGGGGGCGACCAGGGGAGCGGGTTGCGCGAGGATGGCGAGCAGGTCAGGCGACAACGGGCGAGCCTTCCGTCAGGGGCATCCGCCAGGTGATCTGAACATCTTCACCACGGGGCAGCCTGGCACCCTTGCCGCGCGGCATGAGCCGGATCGACTGGCACGCTGCCTCGATGATCGAGCGGACCTCGTCGACTTCCATCCGGTCGATCGAACGGTTGCCCGACACACGTCCTCGGGGGACGATCGGTTCCCATCAGGCAGGCACCCCGGTTTCCGCCCCGTTGCAGGTGAGGATGGCCGCGTTCCGCTCAGATAGTAGAACGTGCCGCAGGTTGGATGAACGCCACTGGTTGTACGCCGCCCTGTACCGGATCACCGACCGGCACGCCGACACCGACCCGCGCCGACGCCGGCGCTCCAACCCGTACCTGGCCCGATCAGGAGGACACTGCCCCCATGGACCGTACCGAGATGCTGGCGTACTGCCTGGCCAAGCCCGGTGCCTGGCTCGACCGGCCCTGGCAGGACTCGGAGGTGGTCAAGGTGGGCAGCCGGATCTTCGCCTTCCTCGGCTCCGGCGACGGCGGGGAGACGGTCGGGATCAAGTGCGGCCCGAGCCGGGAGGTGGCCGACGAGTGGCTGCACCGCTACCCGCACGATGCCCGGGTGATGCCGTACATCGGCCGGTCCGGGTGGAACACCCTCCGCCTCGGCGGGGCGATCGACGACGACGAGCTGGTCGAGGCGGTCGACGCCTCCTACGACACGGTGGTCGGCAAGCTCCCCCGCCGCGAACGGCCGACACCCGGCTGACCCGTCACCACCCCCGACCGGGCCGACCGGCACGAGCCCGAGCGCCCCGGATGGCCGCCCCGGCGGTGTCCGTACCGCCCTGGGCCGTGGCGCGCGAACGGTCCGCGCGCCACGGCCTGAGGATCAGCGGGGTACGACCGACTCGGCGGCCCACTCCCGCCAGCCGACCAGCTTGTCCCCGGCGGTGGCGAGCTGGTCGGCGACCGGGCCGGGCCCGGTGGAGCCGGGGGTGGTCCGGGCGGCCAGCGCCGAGCGGACCGAGAGCACGTCGCGCACCGACGGGTCGAGGTGCTCGCTGACCGCCGCCAGGTCGTCGTCGGTGACCTCGTCGAGGGCGCAGTCCCGGGCCGCGCAGAGCGCCACCAGCTTGCCGGTGATCTCGTGCGCGTCGCGGAACGGCACGTTCCTGCGGACCAGCCAGTCGGCCACCTCGGTGGCCAGCGAGAAGCCCACCGGCGCGGCGGCGACCAGCCGGTCCACCCGGACCGTCATCGTGGAGATCATCCCGGCCAGCGCCGGCAGCAGCAGCTCCAGGGTGTCGACCGCGTCGAAGGCCGGCTCCTTGTCCTCCTGCATGTCCCGGTCGTAGGCCATCGGCAGCCCCTTGAGCATGGTGAGCACGCTCACCAGCCCGCCGACCAGCCGCCCGGACTTGCCCCGGGCCAGCTCGGCGATGTCCGCGTTCTTCTTCTGCGGCATGATCGACGAACCGGTGGCGAACGAGTCGTCCAGCTCCACCCAGCCGAACTCGTGCGAGGTCCAGAGCACCACCTCCTCGCCGAGGCGGGACAGGTGCACGCCGATCAGCGCGGTGACGAAGAGGAACTCGGCGACGAAGTCCCGGTCGGCCACCGCGTCCATCGAGTTGGCGAAGGACGTGCGGAAGCCCAGCTCCTTGGAGACCGCCACCGGGTCCAGCGGCAGACCGGAACCGGCCAGGGCGCCCGCGCCGAGCGGGCTGACCGCCGTCCGGTGGTCCCAGTCCCGCAGCCGTTCCAGGTCCCGCAGCAGCGGTTGCACGTGCGCCAGCAGCCAGTGCCCGAAGGTGACCGGCTGGGCGTGCTGCAGGTGGGTCATGCCCGGCGCGGCCGTCTCCACGTGCCGCTCGGCCTGCTCCACCAGCGCCTCGGCCAGCTCCACCAGCCGGGCGGCCACGCCCCGGGCGTGGTCGCGCAGGTACAGCCGCAGGTCGGTGGCGACCTGGTCGTTGCGGGACCGGCCGGCGCGCAGCTTGCCGCCGAGGCTGCCGAGGCGCTCCAGCAGCCCGCGTTCCAGGGCGGTGTGCACGTCCTCGTCGTCCACGGTGGGGCGGAACGCGCCGGAGGCGCAGGCCGCCTCCAGGTCGTCCAGGGCGGCCAGCATCCGGCCCAGTTCCTCCGGGTCGAGCAGGCCGGCGCCGGCCAGGACCCGGGCGTGCGCCCGGGAGCCGGCGATGTCGTACGGGGCCAGGCGCCAGTCGAACTGGACACTTACCGACAGCCGCGCGAGGGCCTCGGCGGGGCCGCCGGCGAAGCGGCCACCCCACAGACTCGTCCGGTTGGTGGCGGCGCTGTTCTCGGTGAGGCTCTTGTCGTCCACGCCGCCCATTGTCGTTGCCATCCTCAGCAGCCCTCCCACCGGGCGTCGGGTGCGCCGGGCACCGTCCACCCGGCGATGATCTCGGTCACGTCGCGGGGTGTCCTTCCGCGCTGTCCTCCCGCCGGGCCCAGCCGGCGAGCTTGTCGCCGAGCGCGGCCCCGCCGACGCTCTCCCGGGCCACCACCAGAATGGTGTCGTCGCCGGCGATGGTGCCGACCACGTCCGGCAGACCGGCCCGGTCCAGCGCGCTGGCCAGGTAGTGTGCCGCGCCCGGCGGGGTACGTAGCACCGCGATGTTGCCGCTGGAGTCGACCTCGTTGAGCAGCTCCCGCAGCAGCCGGACCAGCCGGGCCGGTGCGGCCTCGGCGTCGCGCAGCGGCCGGTGGCCGTCCTCGGGGATGACGTACACCGGACGGCCGTCGCCGCCCCGGGCGGTGACCGCGCCCAGCTCCTTGAGGTCCCGGGAGAGGGTGGCCTGGGTGACCGCCACGCCGTCCCCGGCGAGCAGGTCGGCCAGTTCGGTCTGCGAGCGCACCGCCCGGTCGCGGATCAGCTCGACGATCCGGGCGTGCCGGGCCGCCCGGGTCACCGGGCTGGTCACGGCCGGGGCCCGTCAGCGGCCGAGATCGTCGGGTCCAGCAGGAACGCCAGCAGCGCCTTCTGCGCGTGCAACCGGTTCTCGGCCTGGTCGAACACGGCGCTCTGCGGGCCGTCGAACACCTCGTCGGTGATCTCCTCGCCCCGGTGCGCCGGCAGGCAGTGCAGCACGATCGCATCCACCGCGGCGTGGCCGAGCAGCTCCTTGTTCACCTGGTACGGCAGGAACGGGGTGATCCGGTCCAGCCCGTCGCTCTCCTGGCCCATCGAGGTCCAGGTGTCGGTGGCGACCACGTCGGCGTCCTGGACCGCCTGCACCGGGTCGGTCAGGGCCCGCACCGACCCGCCGGTGCCGGCGGCGATCTCCGCGGCCCGGGACAGCACCTGCGGATCGGGGCCGAAACCGGCCGGTCCGGCCACCCGTACGTGCATCCCGGCCAGTGCCCCGGCCAGCAGGTACGACTGCGCCATGTTGTTGGCCGCGTCACCGACGTACGCGAGGGTCCGGCCCTGCGTACCGCCGAGGTGTTCGCGGACGGTGAGCAGGTCGGCCAGGAGCTGACAGGGGTGGAAGCCGTCGGTGAGCGCGTTGACCACCGGTACGGTCGCGCCCGCCGCCACCTCCACGATCCGCTCGTCGCCGTGGGTGCGCAGCACGATCGCCGCGACGTAGCGCGACAGCACCGCACCGGCGTCGGCCAGCGCCTCGCCCCGACCGAAGTGGGTGACCTGGGTGTCCACCACCAGCGGATGTCCACCCAACTCGGCGATGCCGACGTCGAACGAGATCCGGGTACGCAGGCTCTGCTTGTCGAAGAGCACCGCCACCGACCGGGGGCCGGCCAGCGGTCGGTGGCCGAACCGGTCGGCCTTCATCCGGGCCGCCAGGTCGAGCACCGTGGCCTGCTCGGCGCTGGTCAGGTCGTCGTCACGCAGGAAGTGGCGGGTCATGCGATCGTCTCCGGAGATGCGGGGGCGGCGGCGTCGAGGGCGGCGGGCAGCGCGGCGAGCAGGTCGTCGACCTGCCCGGTGCCCAGGATCAGCGGCGGGGCCAACCGGACCACGTGCGGCTGCACCGGATTGACCAGGAAACCGGCGGCACGCAGCAGCTCGGTAACCGCGCCCGAGGCCGGTGCGGTGAGCACCACACCGAGCAGCAGCCCGGCGCCGCGTACCTCGGCGACCAGCGGATGCCCCAGCGCCTCGATGCCACGCCGGAGCCGTTCGCCTACCCGTTTGACGTGGTCGAGCAGGCCCTCGCTGGCGATGGTGGAGACCACGGCGAGGGCGGCGGCGCAGCTGACCGGGTTGCCGCCGAAGGTGGTGCCGTGCGAACCGGGACCGAGCAGCTCGGCGGCCCGGCCGAAGGCCAGGCAGGCGCCGATGGGCAGCCCCCCGCCCAGCCCCTTGGCCAGGGTGACCACGTCGGGCTCGATCCCCTCGGCCTGGTGGGCGAACCAGTGCCCGGTCCGGCCGATGCCGGTCTGCACCTCGTCGAGCACCAGCAGGGCGCCGTGCCGGGCGGTGATCCGCCGGGCCTCGGCCAGGTAACCGGCCGGCGGTACGACCACCCCGTTCTCCCCCTGGATCGGCTCCAGGATCACCATCGCGGTGGCGTCGGTGACCGCCGCGGCCAACGCCCGCGCGTCGCCGTACGGCACGTGGGTGACCTCACCGGGCAGCGGGCGGAACGGGTCGGCCTTGGCCGGCTGGCCGGTCAACGCCAACGCGCCCATGGTCCGGCCGTGGAAACCACCGTGGGTGGCCACCACGTGGCCGCGTCCGGTCAGCCGGGACAGCTTGAACGCCGCCTCGTTGGCCTCCGCACCGGAGTTGGCGAAGAAGACCCGGCCGGGCCGGCCGGCCAACGCCAGCAACAGCTCGGCCAGGGCCACCGGAGGCTCGGCGACGTAGAGGTTGGAGACGTGCCCCAACGTGGCTACCTGCTTCGACACGGCGGCCACCACCGCCGGGTGGGCGTGCCCGAGGGCGTTGACGGCAATCCCGCCGACCAGGTCGACGTACTCCCGGCCGGTCTCGTCGACCACGACGGCGCCGGCACCGGAGACCAGCGCCAGCGGCGGGGTGCCGTAGTTGTCCATCATGCTCTGCCGCCACCGGTCCACCAGGGCGCTCATGAGTCGATCACCATCGTTCCGAACCCTTCCGAGGTGAACACCTCGAGCAGTGTGGAGTGCGCGACCCGCCCGTCGACGACGTGTGCGGCGGGCACTCCCCCGCGCACCGCCCGCAGGCAGGCCTCCATCTTGGGCACCATGCCCGACTCCAGCGACGGCAGCAGCTTCGCCAGGTCGTCGGCGGTGATCTCACTGACCAGACTGGTGGTGTCCGGCCAGTCGGCGTACAGGCCGGGCACGTCGGTCAGTACGACCAGCTTGCGGGCCCGCAACGCGACGGCGAGCGCGGCGGCGGCGGTGTCGGCGTTGAGGTTGTGCAGCACCCCGTCGGCGTCCGGGGCGACCGTGGAGATCACCGGGATCCGGCCGGCCGCGATCAGGTCGGTCACCGCCGAGACGTCCACCGACTCCACGTCACCCACCTGCCCGACGTCGACCGGCGACCCGTCGACGTACGCCGGCCGGCGCACGGCGGTGAACAGGCCGGCGTCCTCACCGGAGAGCCCGACCGCGTACGGGCCGTGCGCGTTGACCAGCCCGACCAACTCCCGGCCGACCTGGCCGACCAGCACCATCCGGACCACGTCCATCGCCTCGGGGGTGGTGACCCGCAGGCCCCCCCGGAACTCGCTGGCGATGCCGAGCCGACCGAGCATCGCCGAGATCTGCGGGCCGCCACCGTGCACCACCACCGGTTTGAGGCCGGCGTAACGCAGGAAGACCATGTCGGCGGCGAAGGCGCGTTGCAGCTCGGGGTCGACCATGGCGTTGCCGCCGTACTTGAGCACGACGGTGGCCCCGGAGAACTCGGCCAACCAGGGCAGCGCCTCGATCAGCGTGGCCGCCTTGGTCTGGGCACGGGTGAGATCAGCGGAAAGGGATGCGCTCGACTGGGCCGGCTTTTCGTTCACGACTGCGGGACTCCGCTTCGCTGCGTTCCTCGCGTTCACCGGACTGGCCTTCCGTTCACGACTGCGGGACTCCGCTTCGCTGCGTTCCTCGCGTTCACGTCGAGTAGGCCGAGTTCTCGTGGACGTACGCGTGGGAAAGGTCGTTGGTCCAGATGGTGGCGGTGTCGGTGCCGGCGTGCAGGTCGACGCGGACGGTGACGGCCCGGCCGGTCAGGTCCACCTTGGAGCGGTCCTCGGCGGCGGCGCCGGCGCGGCACACCCAGATGCCGTTGACCGCGACGTCGACCTCGTCGGCGTCGAAGACGGCCGTGGTGGTGCCGACGGCGGCGAGGATGCGGCCCCAGTTCGGGTCGTTGCCGAACAACGCGGTCTTGACCAGGTTGTTGCGGGCCACCGCCCGTCCCACCTGCACCGCGTCGTCCTCGCTGGCCGCGCCGACCACCTCGATGGCGACCTCCTTGGTCGCGCCCTCGGCGTCGGCGAGCAACTGCCCGGCCAGGTCCCGGCAGGCCGCGGTGACCACCTCGGTGAGTTCCGCAGCGGTGGGCTCGATGCCGCTGGAGCCGCTGGCCAGCAGCAGCACCGTGTCGTTCGTGGACATGCAGCCGTCGGAGTCGAGCCGGTCGAAGGTGACCCGGCAGGCCGCCCGCAGCGCGGCGTCGAGGGTCTCCGGCCCGGCCACCGCGTCGGTGGTGAGCACGCAGAGCATGGTGGCCATGCCGGGGGCGAGCATGCCGGCACCCTTGGCCATGCCGCCGACCGTCCAGCCGCTGCCCCGGGTCACGGTCGTCTTCGGGCGGGAGTCGGTGGTCATGATCGCCTCGGCGGCGGCCGGCCCGCCGTCGCGGGCCAACGCCCGGGTGGCGGCGCGTACGCCGGGCAGCAACCGCTCCATCGGCAGCCGCTCGCCGATCAGGCCGGTCGAACAGACCGCCACGTCGGCGGCCCCGACGATCAGCCGGGCACTGGCGGAGGTGAGTACGGCGGCGGTGTGCTCGGCAGTGGCGTGGGTGTCCTGGAAGCCGGCCGGGCCGGTGCAGGCGTTGGCCCCGCCGGAGTTGAGCACCACGGCGCGGGCCACCCCGCCGTGCACCACCTGCTGGGTCCAGCGCACCGGGGCGGCCTTCACCCGGTTGGCGGTGAACACCCCGGCGACCCCCGCGTCCGGGCCGTCGTTGACCACCAGTGCGATGTCCCGGGCACCACCGGACTTCAGCCCGGCGGCCACCCCGGCCGCCCGAAAGCCCCGAGGAGCGGTGACGCTCATGCTGTCTCCTCCATCCACGTTCCGCCGCTGCCGCTGCTGGTGCCGCTGCCGGTTCCGGTGCCGCGCCCTGCCGCCGGCGCACGTCCGGTCCGGGTGCCGGCGGCAACCGGCGCGAGGCCGGTCACGGTGCCACCCCGAAGACGGACAGGCCGGCCTGCTCCGGCAGGTCGTACATCAGGTTGGCGCACTGCACGGCCTGCCCGGCCGCGCCCTTGCCGAGGTTGTCGATGGCGCTGACCACGATCACCCGGCCCGAGTCGACGTCGACGGTGGCCTGCAGGTGGGCGGAGTTAGAGCCGAGGGTGGCGGCGGTGTGCGGCCAGGCCCCCTCGGGCAGCACGTGCACGAAGGGCGCGTCCGCGTACGCCTGGGTGAGCACCGCACGCGGGTCGGTGCCGGCGGCGGTCGGCACGGCGGTGACCGTGGCGAGGATGCCGCGCGGCATCGGCGCGAGAACCGGGGTGAGGGACAGCCCGGTCGCGCCGGTGGCCTGCTTGATCTCCGGTACGTGCTGGTGCGCCCCGACCTTGTACGGCGACAGGTCCCCCATCACCTCGCTGCCGAGCAGGTGCCCCTTGGCGGCCCGACCCGCGCCGGAGGTCCCGGAGGCGGCGACCACCACCACGTCGGCGGGCTGCACCGCACCGGCGGCCACCAGCGGGGCGAGCGCGAGCGTGATGGCCGCCGCGTAGCAGCCGGTGTTCGCCACCCGCCGCGCCCCGGCGATCGCCGCCCGCTGTCCCGGCAGCTCGGGCAGGCCGTAGGTCCAGGCACCGGCGTGCGTACCACCGTAGTAACGCTGCCAGGCCGCGCCGTCGCGCAGCCGGTGGTCGGCGCCGAGGTCGACCACCCGGACCGACTCCGGCAGCTCGGCCGCCAACGCCGCCGACTCACCGTGCGGCAGCGCCAGGAAGACCAGATCCGCGTCGGCCAGGGTCGTCGGGGCGGTCCCGGCGAAGACCAGGTCCAGCCCCGCGAGCTGCGGGTGTACGGCGCTGACCGGCTGGCCGGCCTGGCGGTGCGCGGTCGCCGCCACCAGGTCGAACTCGGGGTGCCCGGCGATCAGGCGCAGCAGCTCACCCCCGGCGTACCCACTGGCTCCCGCCACCGCGACTCGAATGCCCATACCCACCTCCGCATGACTATGCAGAGGAGATTAGCAGGCCGCGTTACACAGCCGCAATGTCACGCAACCCCCTGTATGAGCATGCAGCCGGGTGGACTGGATTGGATTGGATTGGGCGACTTCGTCCAGCCCTGCGTCACAGCAGCCATGGCACCTGCCCCTACCTGCGGGGGTCGTCATCTCTCGCTGCGGGCTCCCCGACCTGACGTTCGGCCACCCACAGCCCCCGACCCTGCAGGCCGACCACCAACCTGCGGTCCTGCAGGATGATCAAGGCACGCTGCACCGTCGTCACACTGACCTGATACAGCTCGGAAAGCTCCCGGTACGTCGGCAGCCGGTCACCGGGGGCATACTCCCCACTCTTGATCCGGGCAGCCAAGTCCTCGACCACCTCGCGGTAACCGGTAGTCGGTATGGGCATGCTCGTTGGAGCCCCGGTGGTGACGCTCGACTGCCTGATCGGCTCAGGAACTCAAGACCCCGGCTTTCAGCCCAACAAGGAAGCTGCGGTAGGACTCCCGCTCGAAACACAGGATGGGGCCGCTGCGATCCTTCGAGTCGCGGACCTGCACCCCACCGCCGCCGGCACGGGCCTCGACGCAACTGTCGCTGCCGTTGCTCTTGGTCGACTTTGCCCAGTCCCGCGTCAGACCGTTCACGTCATCCCCTCCGCAGCGGCTCGCAGCATTTCGAGCGAGTTGTCGACGGACAGCGCATCTTGCGCCAACCTGTTGAACACATCCCCGTACGATGCTACCGCCTCCGGATACAGGTCCCCGGCGTAGGTTTCGCAGTAGACGACGTCGTCGCCTTCGGGGAAGCCGAGTATCACGAGAGGCCCAAGCGTGCCGGCGTGGGCACCCACTGCGTACGGAATCACCTGCAGGTCGACGTCGGGCCGGGCGGCGATGTCGACCAGATGGAGAAGCTGCCGACGCATTACCTCCGGGCCGCCAACCACACGCCGGACGACCCCTTCGTCCAGAATGATCCACAAACTCGGTGGATCGGGCTGATCAAGGATCGCCTGGCGGGCGGTCCGGACCTCCACCCGAGTGGCGATCTCATCGGTTTTCAGCCGAACCGGGCCACGCTGCAGCAAAGCGCGCGCGTAGTCCTCGGTCTGCAGCAGTCCCGGCACGATCATCGAACCGAACGCCTTGATCGATGTCGCCTCACTCTCGAAGGCGATCAGACTCGCATACTTTTCGGAGATCGACGCGGCGTACGGCTGCCACCATCCCCGGTCTCCGCGCCTGGTCGTGTCTGCGGCGATCTTCGCCAGCCGATCCGTGTCCTCCGCACCAGCGCCGTAGCTCTGCAGTAACGCTCTGAGCGTCAGGGGCCGGACGCCGACCCGGCCGCGCTCCATACGGCTCAGGTGCGAATCGGAAATGCCAGCGGCAGTCGCCGCCTGGTCGATGTTCAAGCCGGCTGCCTCGCGCAACCCCTTGAGTTCGATGCCCAGCTTCCGTCGAGCCGTAGGACTAGCCACGTCGGCAGTGTACGGCCATGGCCGAATAGCGAACGACCCGCTCACAGACACCCTTTCCAGACAGTTGCTTGGAGCATGTGTCTCGTGGAAGCATCTCGTTATTACTTCTCGGCACCGATCAACAACAGGGGGCAGGAAGGCGTGAGCGACACGAACGGCACCGCAGGCCGAACCAGCGGACAGCAGAGCCACGGGGCGAAGCATGGGGGCGCCCCGCAACGGATCCTCTCGATGGCCGAGGCGGATCGTGTTCCGGTGCGGGAGACGACCCGTACACGACCGGGGGGACGGTGGCGGTGTGGAGAGTGAGGCGGTGCCACTCGGGCGGCGGGTGGCGTACTGGCGGGTGCGACGGCGCATGTCGCAGCAGGTCTTCGCCGATCGGCTCGGCAAGTCCAAGAGCTGGGTGGACAAGGTCGAGCGCGGCGTACGGTCGCTGAACAAGGTCTCCACCCTGCAGGACATCGCCAGCGTGTTACGGATCGACCGTTCGGTGTTGCTCGGCCGCGACACCCGCCCCGCCGGTGTGGCCGCACGCATCGAGGGCGTGGAGCGCATCCAGGGCGCGTTGTCCACGTACGACATCGCCCTGGGGCGACCAGCCGCGTACCGTGACGTGCCCTGCGTCGAGCGGCTGTCCCGCGACATCGCGCATGCCTGGACCACCTATCAACACGCGCAGTACCCGGCTCTGCTGGACCTGCTGCCTGACCTGCTCGTCGGGGCCCAGCGCAGCCATCCCTACGAACCCGTCACCGGCCGAATGCAACTTGTCGAGACGTATCGGTTGACCACGGCACTGCTGGTCAAGCTCGGCGAGACCGACCTGGCCTGGCTCGCCGCCGACCGGGCGATGGCCGTGGCCACCGGTGATCCGCTGCTGGTGGCAGCCACCACCGTGCAGCTCGGTCAGGTGCTGCGGGCCGCCGGCCGGGCGAGCACCGCCGCCACGACGGCGCTCGCCGCCGCGTACCGGATCCTTCCCGCAGAGCCGGTCGCCGCACCGCATCTTTCGCTCTGCGGCACCCTGCTCGTACAGGCCGCTCTCGCCGTCGCCAGGCAACACGACGACCATGCCGTGGCCCTGGTCGACGAGGCTGCCGACCTGGCCGCCGAGATCGGCGACGGCCACGACCATCACCACACCGGCTTCGGACCGACCGCCGTCGCGCTCGCCCGGGTCACCATCGCCCACGACCTGGGTACGCCGGACGAGGCGGTCGCCCGCCACGAGGAGGCCGTCCGCCGCGACGGGTGGCGATGGTTACCCACCGAGCACCGCGCCGCCCACCTCGTCGACGCAGCCCGCGCGTACCTGGATGTGGAGGATCCGGTCACTGCCGCCCGGACGCTGCTCGACGCCGAACGGTGCGCCCCCGCCGAACTTCGGCACCGGCCCGCCGCCCAGGACGTCCTGGTACGCGTCACCCGGCATCCGAGGGCCCCGGCCACGGTTCTGCGGCTCGCTGCCTCCCTCGGGGTGGCCTGACGATGACCGCGCCCTTCCACAGCCTGGCCCAGATCCTCAACCGGCTCACCCTCACCGCCCGCTGGGTCCTTCGTGAGCATCAACCCGGCACCGACGGTCGCTGCCCACGCTGCCACACCCCCGACTGCGCGGTGGCGAGTGCCGCCCGCGACGTGCTCGCCGCCGTCAAGCGCAACCGTTGGCGGTGTTAGAAAGGGCCCCTTCTATACAGAAAGCGTTAACAAGGGGCCCTTCCTTACACGTCAGCGGAGGGTGGCGCCGTAGAGGGTGGCGGCGCGGGCCACGGCGGCGTCGCGGGCGGCGACGGCCTCCTCGACGGTCAGGGTGCGGTCGGGGGCACGGAAGGTGAGCTTGTACGCCAACGAGCGTCGGCCCGCGCCCAGCTGCTCCGAGGCGTACACGTCGAAGAGGCGGGCGCTTTCCAGCAGCTCACCCGCCCCCTCGATCAACGCCTGCTCGACCTTGGCCGCCGGGACCTGGTCGTCGAGGACCACCGCCACGTCGATCAGGGCCGGCGGGAAACCGGAGACGGTGGGCGCGGCGACGGCTGCCGCGGTCGGCAGCGCGTCCAGGTCCAGTTCCATGGCGCAGGTACGCCGGGGCAGTTCCAGGCCGGCGAGCACCGCCGGGTGCAGTTCGCCGGCGTACCCGACGACGGTGCCGTCGACGAGCAGTTCGGCGCAGCGGCCCGGGTGCCAGGGGGCGTGCTCGGCGGCGCGTACCTCGATCCGGTCGGCGGGGATCTCGGCGGCGGCCAGCACGATCCGGCCGGCCTCGACGGCGTCGGCCCAGCCGGCCGGTCGGCCGGCACCCCACCAGCCGACGGGTTCGACGTCGCCGGTGAGCACGACGGCGACGTGCTGGGGTTGCGCCGGCACCACCGCGTCGGCGGCGGCGAACTCCTCGTCGGTGGGCCGCCGGTCCACGCCCATGGCCGGCGGGGCGCCGGCGCCCGTACGGGGGTGGAAGACCAGGCCGATCTCGTAGAGGGCGAGGTCGCGCTGCCCCCGGCCGAGGTTGCGGCGGACCGCGTCGAGCAGCGGGCCGAGCAGCGTGGTGCGCAGCTGCGGCTCCTGTTCCGACAGCGGGTTGGCCAGTCGGACGGCGGGGCGACGCGGATCGTCGGCGCCCAGGCCGAGCTGGTCGGCGAGTTGCGGGCCGACGAACGGTTGGCTGAGCACCTCGACGTAGCCCTGTTCGGCAAGCGACCGGGCGACCGACCGTCGGCGGCGCTGCGGCCAGGTAAGCCCTCGTCCGGGCGGTGCGGTGGGCAGCACCGACGGCACCCGGTCGTACCCGTCGAGGCGGACCACCTCCTCGACCAGGTCGGCCGGGTCGGTCAGGTCGGGCCGCCAGGTCGGCGGGAGGACGGTGAGCACGTCAGCGCCGCCGGCCGGCACGCCGGCGTCGCCCGGGTCCTCGGCGAGCCGGTCGGTGCCCCGAGTGACGGCGCAGCCGATCTGCTCCAGGATCGTCACCACCCGCTCGGTCGGGTAGTCCACCCCGACCCGCCGGCTGGGCAGGTCCGCCGGCAGGACCACCGGGGTACGCGCCGCGACGTGGTCGAGGTCGAGAAGTTCCGCGCCGGCGGTGCCGCCGCCGTGCTCGGTGAGCAGCCGGACCGCCCGGTCGATGGCGACCAGCGGCAGCGCCGGGTCGACGCCCCGTTCCCAGCGCTTGGCGGCCTCGCTGAACAGCTTGTGCCGGCGGGCGGTCCGCCCGACCATCGCCGGGTCCCAGTGCGCGGCCTCGAAGAGCACGTCGGTGGTGGAGGCGATCACCTCGCTGGTCTCGCCGCCCATCACCGCGGCCAGTGAGATCGGCGTCCCACCGTCACCGGCGACCGGGCTGGGCAGTCCGGCGTCGCAGATCACCATGTCCTCGGCGGTCAGCACCCGGCTGACACCGTCCAGGGTGGTCAGCTTCTCGCCCGGCTCGGCCCGGCGGACCACCAGCGGCCCGGTGATCCGGTCGACGTCGAAGGCGTGCATCGGCTGGCCCAGTTCCAGCATCACGTAGTTGGTGATGTCGACCGGCAGCGAGATGCTGCGGATGCCGGCGACGGTGAGCCGCCGCTGCATCCACCCGGGGGTCGGCGCGGTCGGGTCGACGCCGCGGACCAGCCGGGCGGCGAACCGGTCGCAGCCGACGGTGTCCCGCACCACCACCGGGTACGCCGGTTCGGCGGTCGCGCCGGGGGCCGCGGCCAGCCCCGGGTCGTGGAACGGCACCCCGAGGGCCAGGGACAGCTCCCGGGCCAGGCCGCGCACGCTGAGGGCGTACCCCCGGTCGGGGGTGACCTCCAGCTCAAGGACCACCTCGTCGAGGCCGACCACCGGGCGGGCGTCGTCGCCGGGCTTGGCGGCGGTGTCGGCGGGCAGCACGATGATGCCGTCGTGGTCGTCACCGAGGCCCAGCTCCTTGGCCGAGCAGATCATCCCGTGGGAGTTGCGCCCGTAGGTCTTGCGGGCCCCGATGGCGAAGTCACCGGGCAGCACCCCGCCGGGCAGGATGACCACCACCCGGTCGCCGGGGGCGAAGTTGCGCGCCCCGCAGACGATCTCCTGCGGCTCGCCGGTGCCGTTGGCGGCGCCGACGTCGACCCGGCAGAACCGGATCGGCTTCTTGAAGCCGGTGAGCTCCTCGATCTCGACGACCTCGCCGACCACCAGCGACCCGGTGACCGACTCCCGCAGGTCGGTGACGGCGTCGACCTCGATGCCGAGGTCGACCAGGGCCTGCTCCAGGTCGCCGGTGGACAGGTCGGTGGGGAGGTCGACGTACTCCCGCAACCAGTTGACAGAAACTCGCATGACTCAGTTCACCGTTCCCGTGACTCGTACCCGCATCGTCTACGCCCCGGCCCCGAACGCGCGGGTGAACCGCACGTCGCCCTCGATCATGTCCCGCATGTCGGCGACCCCGTGCCGGAACATCACGGTGCGGTCGATGCCCATGCCGAAGGCGAATCCGGAGTAGACCTCCGGGTCGATCCCGCAGGCCCGCAGCACCCGGGGGTTGACCATGCCGCAGCCGCCCCACTCGACCCACTGCGGCCCCTTGCGGTGCTCGGGGAACCAGACGTCGAACTCGGCCGACGGCTCGGTGAACGGGAAGTAGTGCGGCCGGAAGCGGGTCCTGGCGTCCGCGCCGAACATGGCGCGGGCGAAGTGGTCCAGGGTGCCCCGCAGGTGGGCCATGGTGATGCCCTTGTCGACCACCAGCCCCTCGACCTGGTGGAAGACCGGGGCGTGGGTGGCGTCCAACTCGTCGGTGCGGTAGACCCGGCCGGGCACCACCACGTAGATCGGCGGCTTGCGGGTGAGCATGGTGCGCGCCTGCACCGGCGAGGTGTGGGTCCGCAACACCAGGCCGGAGCCCTCGGGCGCGACGTGGAAGGTGTCCATCAGGCCCCGGGCCGGGTGGTCGGCGGGGATGTTGAGCGCGTCGAAGTTGGTCCACTCCAGCTCGACCTCGGGCCCCTCGGCCACCTCGTAGCCCATCCCGACGAAGAAGTCGCTCACCCGTTCCATCAGGACACTGACCGGGTGGCGGGCTCCGCGGGGCCGCCGGTCGTACGGCAGCGTCACGTCGACCCGCTCGGTGACCAGCACCCGCGCGGCCTGCTCCCGCTCCAGCAGTTCGGCGCGGGCGGCGTAGGCGGCCTCGATGGCGCGGCGGGCCTCGTTCACCCGTTTGCCGGCGTCGGACTTGGCCGCCGGCGGCAGCGCGCCGATCTCCCGGCGGGCCAGCGACACCGGCGACCGGTCGCCCAGGTGCGCGGGGCGCAGCGCGGTCAGCGCGTCGGGGTCGGCGGCGTCGGCGAACGTCTTCTCGGCGTCCGCGACGGCCTCGGCCAGGGCGGCCGGGTCGAGCAGGGCGACCTGCTTCGGGTCGTACGGATCGTTGCGGTAGCTCATGGCGTACGGGCACTCCCTCACGGCGGTGCCGGCCCTTTCGGGCGGCTAGGCGAGTCTACGGAGGCGCGGCTGTGCCGCAGCCCGCCGGTGGGGAGTCGAGCAGGGGTAAGGGTCAGGCCCGCCGCCCGCCGACACCGGCGGGCTGGCTAAACGAACGCCGTGGCGCGTCGCGCACGTGACCGACTCCCCTGCTGTGTGCCCGCGCACCCGAGGTGGCGGTGGCCGCGCCGGCCCCGGACGCGGGGTCGACCCCGCGGTGGCGTCAGCGCAGTGCTCTGGCGGAAGCGTACAGGCAGACGGCGGCTGCCGCAGCCAGGTTGAGGCTCTCCGCGCGCCCGTGCAGCGGCACCCGGACCCGGGCGTCGGCGGCGGCGGTCAACTCCTCGGGCAGGCCGTGCGCCTCCGAGCCGAACAGCCAGGCGGTCGGGGCGGCCAGCGTACCGGCGTCGGCGAGGTCGTCGAGGTCGGTGTCGCCGTACCCGGTGGTGGCCAGCACCCGCAGCCCGGCGGCCCGCAGCGCGGCGACCACCTCGACCGGGTCGGCGGCGCGGACCACGTCGACGTGGAACAGGCTGCCGGCGGAGGCGCGCACGCACTTGCCGTTGTACGGGTCGACGGCCGCGCCGGCGAAGACCACCGCGCGGGCCCCGGCAGCGTCGGCGGTACGCAGCACGGTGCCGGCGTTGCCCGGATCGCGGATCCCGGCCAGCACCGCGACCAGGCGGGGCGCGCCGCTCAGGGCCTGGGTCAGCGGCACGTCCAGGTGCCGGCAGAGCGCCACCAGGCCCTGCGGGGCGACGGTGTCGGTGAGGGCGGCGAGCGCCTCGTCGGTGACCGGGGAGACCGGCACCCCGGCGACGGTGGCCAGCCCGGTCAGGTCGGCGTGGCGTTCCAGCGCGCCGGGCGTACCGAAGAGTTCGGTGACCACGTCGGGGACGGCCAGGGCCTCGCGGACCGCCTGCGGGCCCTCGGCGAGGAACCGGCCGGCGCTGTCGCGGTCCCGGCGGCGGTGCAGCCGACGGGCCGCGACCACCCGCGGCGTGCGTGGGGTGAACAGCGTGGTGTCCGGTACGACGTCAAGGCGCCTCCCCTGCGACGGTGACCGCATGGGAGACGCCTCGACCTGGTACGGGTGGATCAGGCGGCCTGGGCCGCGGCGCCACCGGTGCCCTCGGCGGCGACGGCCGCGCGGGCCACCTCGACGATGGCGGCGAACGCCGTGGCGTCGTGGACGGCGAGATCGGCGAGGATCTTGCGGTCCACCTCGACGCCGGCCAGCTTCAGGCCCTGGATCAGCCGGTTGTAGGTCATCCCGTTGGCGCGGGCGCCGGCGTTGATCCGGGTGATCCACAGCTGCCGGAAGTCGCCCTTGCGGTCGCGACGGTCCCGGTAGGCGTACTGCATCGAGTGCAGCACCTGCTCCTTGGCCTTGCGGTACAGCCGGGAGCGCTGACCGCGGTAGCCACTGGCGGTCTCCAGCAGGGTACGGCGCTTCTTCTGGGCGTTCACAGCCCGCTTGACGCGTGCCATCTCAACTCCTTAAGTGCGTAAAGGTGGCGCGCGTCAGCGGCCGAGCAGCTTCTTGATGCGCTTGACGTCAGCCTTGGCCAGCTCGACCGTGCCGGTCAACCGGCGGGTCCGGGTGGAGGCCTTCTTCTCCAGGTTGTGGCGCAGCCCGGCCTGCTGGGCAACGATCTTGCCCTTGCCGGTCACCTTGACCCGCTTGCCCATACCCGTGTGGCTCTTCATCTTCGGCATTGGAACGTCTTCTCCCTGTTACTGACCGCTGGTGTCGGCGGTCGTGCCGGTCTCGCCGGCTACTGCGGTCTCGCCGGCCGCCGGGGTCTCGCCAGCCGCCGGTGCTGCGGAATCCTCCGCGGCCCGGTCGCGAGGGCCGCCACGGGACGCCGTCGCGGCGACCGCGGAGGCCTTGACGGCCCGGTGCGGTGCGAGAACCATGATCATGTTTCGGCCGTCCTGCTTCGGGGCGGCCTCGACGTATCCCAGCTCCGTGATCTCGGACTCGAGTCGACGCAGGAGCCGGTAACCCAGCTCCGGGCGACTCTGCTCGCGACCGCGGAACATGATCGTCACCTTGACCTTGTCGCCGGCCTTGAGGAACCGCACCACGTGACCCTTCTTGGTCTCGTAATCGTGCGGGTCGATCTTCGGCCGGAGCTTCATCTCCTTGATGACGGTCTGCTGCTGGTTACGCCGTGCCTCGCGGGCCTTGAGTGCGCTCTCGTACTTGAACTTGCCGAAGTCCATGAGCTTGCACACCGGCGGGCGGGCCATAGGCGCAACCTCGACCAGGTCCAGATCGACGTCCGCGGCCAGCTGAAGGGCGCGCTCCAGTGGGACGATGCCCACCTGCTCACCCTCGGGGCCGACCAGTCGGACCTCACGTGCCCGGATCTGCTCGTTCACGCGTGGTTCGACGCTGATGGGGCCTCCTCGAGTCCGTTCCTACGGGTGACCGACTCCGTGGGCTCCCGGGTGGGAGCCGCCCGGAAAGCAGAAGGCCCCGGCGCATGCCAGGGCCCGCTCGACCGGTCGGCACGATCACAGGATCGTGCATCCGGACCAGGGTCGCCCCCGGAACCGGTGACCGGACCCGACCACCTGAAGTCGGTGACACGGGTGGGAGCAGGCGCTCCGCTTCGAGGCTGTCAGCACTCAACCACGTGTGATCGAGCGTCGGACAGCCTGGTCGACTCCGTCACTCTACACGGCCACCCGGACCTGCCCCAACCGGGGCGCGCCGGTCAGGGGCGGGCCGGGGTGGCGTGGTGGGCCTGGTGCAGGCGGCGCAGCGCGCGTACCCCCTCGACGGCCAGGTCCTTGTCGGCGGCCTGCAGGGCGACCATCGGCAGCAGGTCGTCGTCGTGCAGCTCCAGGCTGGCCCAGGGCGCGCCCCGGTCGAACCGGACCCCACGGACGACCTCCCAGGGCAGCTCGTAGGAGCCGATCAGGTTGCGCACCCGCACACCCCAGGCGTCCGCCTGCACCCGGGGCCGGGTGAAGAGCAGGATCGCGAGGGCGCCGAGCACCCCCAGGCCGACCATGGCGAACTGGTCGCCGCGCTGGAAGGTGCCGTAACCGTCACCGGTCGGACCCTGCAACGAGGTCGCGATCAGACTGAACACCAGGACCAGCGCGATCGCCGAGCCCCAGCAGACCACCCGGATACGGCGGGGTCGCAGGGTCACCATCTCTGATCCACTCACCCCACCAGTCTGCCATCGCCGCCCGGGCGCGCTTCGGAGGCCACCGAGACCGGGTGTCGGGGGCCACCGGGCCGCCGCCGGCCGGGCCGACCGCCGGAGACCAGCACCGCTGCCAGGGTCAGGGCCGCGCCGACCAGCACCGGCCACCGCAGCCCCTCCCCGCCGGGCAGCAGCAGGTCCAGCAGCAGGGCACCGGTGAGCTGACCGGTGACCACGGCCAGACCGGCCCGCAGCACCCCGACGGCGTGCACCCCGACCAGCAGGGCGACCACGATGCACACCCCGAGCAGCCCGCCGGTGTAGAGGTACCAGACCGGCGGCCAGCCCGCCGCCCCGGTGGTGGCACCGACGGCCAGCGCGACGGCCAGCACCACGACGGTGCCCACCGCGAAGTTGACCAGGGCGCTCGCGGTGGTGGTGCTGGCCACGGCGAGCCGACCGTTGAGGGCGGCCTGCAGCGACACCACCGCGCCACCGACGACCACCAGCAGCACCACCGTGCCGGCCAGCTCACCGAGCGGTCGGCCGACCTGGGCCAACGCGACCGCGCCCACCGCCAACACGGCCCCGGCGACGCGGGGACCGGTCAGCCCGATCCGCCCGATCGGGGCCAACCCGGCCCGGTCCACCGCGAGCCCGCCGAGGCTGCCGCCGGCGACCTGGGCGATGGTGAACACGGCGATCCCGAGCACCGGCACGGCGTAGGTGACGATCACCACGATCGTCGCGCCGCCCAACCCACCCAGGTACGTCCACCAGGGCGGCCGGGTACGCCGCAGCGCCGCCAGCCCGGCGCGCATCGACGGCAGGGCCAGCAGCCCCACCAACAACAGCAGGGTGCCGCCCAGGTTGTTGACCACCGCGCCGAGCACCGGGTGGCCGGCCTGCTGGCCGAGCTCGGCGTTGATCGTGCCCTGCCCGGCGGCGGCCACCCCACCGAGCACGGCGACGGTCAACGCCACCGCGGTCGGCGGTCGCCTCACAGCCGGCAGGCGTGCAGGTTGGTCACCAGGATCGCCCGGGCGCCCAGGTCGTACAGCTCGTCCATCATCCGGTGCACGTCGTCGCGCTTGACCATCGCCTGCACCGCCACCCAGCCCTCGCGGTGCAGCGGGGAGACCGTCGGGGACTCGATGCCCGGGGTGAGCGCGCTGGCCCGGTCGAGCAGACCGGCCGGCACGTCGTAGGTGAGCATCACGTAGCGCCGGGCGACCAGCACCCCCTGCAGGCGACGCAGCATCTGGTCGGCCGGGGGGCACCCGGTGGCGGCGATCCGCCGGACCATGATCGCCGAGGAACGCAGCAACGGCTCACCGATGATCTCCAGACCGGCCTGGCGCAGCGTGGCGCCGGTGGAGACGACGTCGGCGACGACGTCGGCGACACCGAGCCGGACGGCGTTCTCCACCGCACCGTCCAGCCGGATCACGTCGGCGGTCAACCCGTGCTCGTCGAGGTAGCGCCGCAGCACCCCGGGGTAGGCGGTGGCGATCCGGTGCCCGCCCAACTCCTTCTCGTCGGCGACGGTGCCCGGGCGGGCCGCGAAGCGGAAGGTGGCTCCGCCGAAGGCCAGGTCGAGGACCTCCTCGGCGGGGGCCCCGGAGTCGACAAGCAGGTCCCGGCCGGTGATGCCGAGGTCCAGGTCGCCGGAGCCGACGTAGGTGGCGATGTCCTTGGGGCGCAGGTAGAAGAACTCGACCTCGTTGGCCTCGTCCCGGCAGACCAGGTCCTTCGGGTCGCGGCGCTGGCGGTAGCCGGCCTCGCGCAGCATCTGGGCGGCCGGCTCGGCCAGGGTGCCCTTGTTGGGTACGGCGACACGCAGCATGACGGAGTGCTCCTTCGATCGACGGGGATCAACGGTTGGGGGCACTCACAGATGTCGGTAGACGTCCTTGAGCTCCAGGCCGGCCGCCAGCATCAGCACCTGGGTCTGGTAGAGCAGCTGTGAGATCTCCTCGGCGGCCCGCTGCGGCCCCTCGTGCTCGGCCGCCATCCACGACTCGGCGGCCTCCTCGACGACCTTCTTGCCGATGAAGTGCACCCCCTTGTCCAGCGCGGCGACGGTGCCCGAGCCGGGGGTGCCGGCAGCGGCCTTGGCCTGCAGCTCGGCGAACAACTCCTCGAACGTCTTCACGCCGGCGATTCTTCCAGTCGGCCACCGGTGCCGCGCAGCGGGCCCGGTCGGTGCCACCCGATGGTCGGCGCCTGCCCGAGCGGGCATAGCGGGCCACAATCGGGCGGGTTGACAGCGATATCGGGCAGAGGTTACGCACCATGCACGAAGTAGATCCGTTTTTATCCGCCCGATCGGGCCGACAACCGGGCAGCAAACCCACCAGATTCCCCGCACAACGATCGATGTTGCCCTCAGCGGCCGGTGTTACAAAAGAGACACCAGCCGACGGGAGGCGCAAAGTGGACGCAGCGCAACGCCGCCAGCACATCCTGTCGCTGGCCCGTCGACAGGGCGACGTCGACGTGCAGAAGCTCGCCGTCGACCTGGAGGTCGCACCGGAGACCATCCGCCGCGACCTGAGTCTGCTGGCCCAACAGGGGCTGGTCCGCCGCACGCACGGCGGGGCGTACCCGGTGGAGACCGCGCGCTTCGAGACGGCCCTGCAGAGCCGGACCACCCGGCTGACCGTGGAGAAGCGGCGGATCGCCACCGCCGCCGTGGAGCACCTCGGTGACGCCGAGTCGATCTTCATCGACGAGGGTTACACCCCGCAACTGGTAGCCGAGGCGCTGCCCACCCACCGCCCGCTGACCGTGGTGACCGCGTCCCTGCACACCGCGGCGACGCTCGCGGCCAGCCCGAGCGTCACCGTCCTGCTGCTGGGCGGCCGGGTCCGGGGCCGCACCCTGGCCACGGTCGACCAGTGGGCCACCACCATGCTCGCCAGCTTCGTCATCGACCTGGCCTTCGTCGGGGCCAACGGCATCTCCCGCAAACACGGGCTGACCACCCCCGACCCCGCCGTGGCGGCGGTCAAGGCCCAGGTGATGGCGGTGGCCCGCCGGGTGGTCTTCACCGGCGTGCACACCAAGTTCGGCGCGAGCAGTTTCTGCCGCTTCGGGGACGTCGCGGACCTCGACACCATCGTCACCGACACCGCCCTGCCGGCGTCCGAGGCCCACCGCTACTCGCTGCTCGGTCCGGTGGTCCTGCGCGTCTGAGCGCCGCCGACCGACCCGCCACCCGCACCATCCCACCCCACCAACGGAGGTTCGCTGTGCCCAGAACACGAACTCCCCGCCGATGGCGGAGCACACTCGCTGTCGCCCTCGCGGTCGTGCTGGTCTCGACCGCCTGCTCCGGAGCCGGCGGCGGCTCGTCCGGCGACGACGACACCACGCTGACCGTGCTGATGGTCGGCAACCCGCAGATGGAGGACCTGGCCAAGGTCACCGCGGAGAACTTCACCAAGGACACCGGGATCACGGTGCGGTTCACGATCCTGCCGGAGAACGAACTTCGCGACAAGGTGACCCAGGACGTCGCCACCCAGGGCGGGCAGTACGACGTGGCCACGATCGGCGCGTACGAGGCACCCATCTGGGCGCAGAACGGCTGGCTGCACGAACTCAGCTCGTACGCCGACGCCGACGCCGGTTACGACAAGGGTGACCTGCTCGAACCGATGGTCGCCTCGCTGTCGGGCACCGACGGCAAGCTCTACGCCGCGCCGTTCTACGGCGAGTCGTCGTTCCTGATGTACAACAAGGACCTCTTCGCGGCCAAGGGGCTGACCATGCCCGAGCGGCCGACCTGGCAGCAGGTCGCCGGGTTCGCCGCCCAGCTCGACGACAAGCCGGCCGGCGTCGCCGGCATCTGCCTGCGTGGCCTGCCCGGCTGGGGTGAGCTGTTCGCGCCGCTGACCACCGTGGTCAACACCTTCGGCGGCACCTGGTTCGAGAAGGACTGGACGCCGAAGGTCAACGCCCCGGAGTTCACCGAGGCGACCAAGTTCTACGTCGACCTGCTGCGGGCGCACGGCCAACCGGGCGCGCCGCAGGCCGGCTTCACCGAGTGCCTGAACACGTTCGGCCAGGGCAAGGCCGCCATGTGGTACGACGCCACCGTCGCCGCCGGCACCCTGGAGGACCCGGCGTCCAGCGCGGTCGCCGGCAAGGTCGGCTACGCGTACGCGCCGGTCAACAGGACGGAGTCGTCGAGCTGGCTCTGGACCTGGGCGCTGGCGATGCCGAAGACCACCAAGAACGCCGAGGCCGCCTGGAAGTTCATCTCCTGGGCCACCGGCAAGGAGTACGAGAAGCTGATCGGTGGCTCGCTCGGGTGGCCCCGGGTACCCGCCGGCAAGCGGCAGTCCACGTACCAGATCCCGGAGTACCGGCAGTCGGCCCAGTCCTTCGCCGACATCACCCTGAAGTCCATCCAGGAGGCCGATCCGGTCAACCCGGGGGCGCAGCCCCGTCCCGCCCTCGGCGTGCAGTTCGTCGGCATCCCCGAGTTCGCCGACCTGGGCACCAAGGTCTCGCAGGAGGTCTCCGCCGCGATCGCCGGCCAGACCACCGTCGACAAGGCCCTGGCCGACGGCCAGCGACTGGCCGAGGGCGTCGCCGCCAGGCACCGGTAGCCGCGCGCCGGGGCCGGCCCGTCGGCCGGCCCCGGCCCTGTCCCGAGGTGGACCCCGATGACCACGACCGTCACCACCGGTGCGGACGCGACACCGCGCCGCACCGTTCCGCCCGCCCGTCGCCCCGGCCCGGCCCAACGCTGGTCCCGGCGGGCCCCGCTGCTGCCCGCCCTGATCTTCGCCATCGTGGTGACGCAGCTGCCGTTCCTGTTCACCATCTACCTGTCCACCCAGAGCTGGAACGCGTTGCGGCCGGGCAGCCGCGAGTTCGCCGGGCTGGCCAACTACGGTCAGGTGCTGACCGACGACCGGCTCCGCTCGGCCCTGCTGAACACGGTGGTGCTCACCGCCTCGTCGGTGATCGTCTCGGTGCTGCTCGGGCTGGGCCTGGCACTCCTGCTCGACCGCCGGTTCCCCGGCCGGGGCATCGTGCGCACCCTGCTCATCACCCCGTTCCTGGTGATGCCGATGGCGGCGGCACTGCTGTGGAAGCACGCCATCTACAACCCGTCGTACGGCCTGATCAACGGAATCCTCGGGGGCAGCACCGACTGGGTCTCGGCGTACCCGATGACCTCGGTGGTGACCGCGCTGGTCTGGCAGTGGACCCCGTTCATGATGCTGATCATCCTGGCCGGGTTGCAGGGTCAGTCCACCGAGACGCTGGAGGCCGCCCGGGTCGACGGGGCCGGGGCCTGGCAGGTCTTCACCCGGATCACCCTGCCCTACCTGCGGCCGTACCTGGAGCTGGGCGCCCTGCTCGGCTCGATCTACCTGGTGCAGACCTTCGACGCGGTCTTCACCATCACCCAGGGCGGCCCCGGCCGGGCCACCACCAACCTGCCGTACGAGATCTACCTGACCACCTTCCGCAAGTTCGAGTACGGCGAGGCCGCCGCGGCCGGTGTGGTGGCGGTGGTCGGCACCATCGTGGTGGCCACCTTCGCACTGCGGGTGATCTCCAGCCTGTTCCGGATGGAGGACGCCCGATGACCGTCACCCGTACCGGCGACAGCCGAGTCGCCGAGAGCCGTACCGTCCGGGCGCGCCGGCGCCGTACCGACCCGGCCGGGGCGCTCTGGACCACCCTGGCCTGGCTGGCCGGGCTGCTGTTCTTCCTGCCGGTGCTCTGGATGGTGCTGACCGGCTTCAAGCAGGAGGTCGACGCCGCCAGCAACCCGCCCACCTGGTTCTTCACCCCGGTGCTCGACGGCTACCGGCAGGTCTTCGACCGGGACATCACCCCGTACCTGCTCAACTCGATGACGGCCAGCGTGGTCTCCACCCTGCTGGTGCTGGTGCTGGCCACCCCGGCGGCGTACGCGCTGTCGATCCGGCCGGTCGAACGCTGGCGCGACGTGCTGTTCTTCTTCATCAGCACCAAGATGCTGCCGGTGGTCGCCGCGCTGCTGCCGATCTACCTGCTGGTCAAGCAGGTGGGCATGTTGGACAACATCTGGACCATGGTGGTGCTCTACACCGCCATGAACCTGCCGCTCGCGGTGTGGATGATGCGTTCGTTCCTGCTGGAGGTGCCGACGGCGCTGATCGAGGCGGCGGCGATGGACGGCGCCAGCCTGCTGGTCACCATCCGGCGGATCCTGCTGCCGATCGTCGCGCCCGGCCTGGCCGCCACCGCACTGATCTGCTTCATCTTCAGCTGGAACGAGTTCTTCTTCGCGGTCAACCTGACCGCCACCCGGGCCGGCACCTCGCCGATCTTCCTGGTCGGCTTCATCACCTCCGAGGGGCTGTTCCTGGCCCGGCTCTGCGCGGCGGCGACCATCGTGTCGCTGCCGGTCGTGCTGGCCGGCTGGATCGCCCAGAAGCAACTGGTCAGAGGACTTTCAATGGGAGCCGTCAAGTGAAGGCAGCAGTCATCGTCACACCCGGGCAGATCAGCGTCGAGTCCGTGCCGGACCCCACGCCCGGCCCCCGCGACGTCGTCGTGCAGGTCGCCGGCAGCGGCATCTGCGGCACCGACCTGCACATCATGGACGGTGAGTTCGCGCCCGCGTACCCGATCGTGCCGGGCCACGAGTTCGCCGGCACGGTGGCCGCGGTCGGCCGGGACGTCACCGAGGTACGCGTCGGTGACCCGGTCGCGGTGGACCCGTCGCTGCACTGCATGGAGTGCTACCAGTGCCGGCGGGGCCGGGGCAACCTCTGCGAACGGTGGAACGCCATCGGGGTCACCGTCTCCGGCGGGGCCGCCGAGTACGCCCTGGCCCCGGTGCGCAACTGCGTCACCCTGCCGGAGTCGGTGGCACCTGCCGACGCCGCCCTGATCGAGCCGCTCTCCTGCGCGGTACGCGGCTTCGACGTGCTGCCCCGGCGGCTCGCCGACCACTACCTGATCTACGGCGCCGGCACCATGGGGCTGATGATGATGGAGCTGGCCAAGCGGTGCGGGGCGGCGACGGTGAGCATGGTGGACCTGAACGCCGACCGGCTGGCCACCGCGGTGCAGTTGGGTTGCACGGCCTCGGCGGCCAGCGCCGAGGAGCTGGACCGCCCGCGCGGCTGGGACGTGGTGATCGACTGCACGGGTGTCCAGGCGGCCATCGAGGACGGTCTCGGCCGGGTCGCCCCGGCCGGCACCTTCCTGCAGTTCGGCGTCTCCGAGTACCGGACCCGGGCCGGCATCGAGCCGTACCGGATCTACAACAAGGAGATCACCGTCACCGGGTCGATGGCGGTGCTGCACAGCTTCGAGCGGGCCGGCGACCTGTTCACCGCCGGGGTGATCGACCCGCAGGTGTTCATCAGCCACCGCTTCCCGCTGGACAGGTACGCCGAGGCGATGGCCCAGTTCCGGGCCGGCATCGGCCGCAAGATCCAGATCACCGGCTGACGGTCCCGGTCAGCCGGCGGTCCCACCGCCGGCCCGTCGTCGAGCCGTCGACGGCGGGCCGGCCCCCGGCCGTCCGACATATCGACGGATCACCGGTTCGGCGTTTCCCACCAACATGGTGGGAAGATCGTCGACGACATCGAGGGATGCCTCTACGCTGTCGGCCATGGCCCGCACTCCACGAACAGTCGCGCTGACCCTCGCCGGTGCCGTCGTCCTCTCGGTGACCGCCTGCTCCCCGCAGCAGCCCACCAGCACTCCCGGCCCCGCCGCCTCCGCGTCGTGCACCAAGGAGAACCTGGCGACCCGTACCCCCGGCAAGCTCACCATCGCCACCGACCAGCCGGCGTACCCGCCGTGGTTCGTCGACGACAAGCCCGACAGCGGCGAGGGCTTCGAGTCCGCCGTGGCCTACGCGGTGGCTGCGAAACTCGGGTACGCCCGCGAGGACGTCACCTGGACCCGGGTCAAGTTCGACAGCGCCATCGCGCCGGGGCCCAAGGAGTTCGACTTCGACATCAACCAGTTCTCCATCACCGAGGAGCGCAAGCAGGCGGTCGACTTCTCCGCACCGTACTACCTGGTCCGGCAGACCGTGATCGCGCTGAAGTCCTCCAAGATCGCCGGCAAGCGGTCGCTGGCCGACCTCAAGAACGCCAAACTCGGCGCCCAGGTCGGCACCACCAGCTACCAGGCGATCACCGACCTGATCCAGCCGAAGGTCAGGCCGCTTGTCTACAACAGCAACGACGACGCCAAGAAGGCCCTGCAGAACGGCCAGCTCGACGGGCTGGTGGTCGACCTGCCCACGGCGTTCTACATCACCGGCACGGAGATCAAGGACGCGGTGGTCGTCGGGCAACTGCCCCAGGTCGGCTCCCCCGAGGTCTTCGGCCTGCTGCTGGACCGTGACTCGCCGCTGACCGGCTGTGTCAGCGGGGCCGTCGGGCAGCTCACCAACGAGGGCTTCCTCAAGCAGCTGGAACAGCGGTGGCTCACCGAGGAGGCCGGGGCACCCGACATCACATGAGCGACGTGACCCACCTGCCGTCGCCTGCCCAGCGGGCCCGCGACGCGTACCGGCGTCGGCAGAGCGTGCTCAGCGTGCTGGTCGCCGCCGCCTCCACGGCGGCGATCGGCACGCTGCTGGCGGTCGCGGTCACCGGCGCGCCCGGCTGGCCGCGGGTACGCGAGTCGTTCCTGGACCCGACGATCGCCCGCGACGCGTTGCCGGCGGTGCTCACCGGGCTCTGGCTCAACGTCCGGCTGCTGGTCTGCTGTGCCCTCGGCGCGCTCGGACTCGGGCTGCTCGTCGCGGTCCTGCGCACCCTGCGCGGCCCGGTGCTCTTCCCGGTCCGAGCCCTGGCCGCCGGCTACACGTACACCTTCCGGGGCCTGCCGTTGATCATCGTGCTCTACCTGCTCACCCTCGGCGCACCCGGTCTGCGGTTGCAGGGCATGCCGCCGGTGCTGGTGCTCGGCGGGCTGGCCCTGGTGCTCACCTACGGCGGGTACCTGGCCGAGGTGTTCCGCGCCGGCATCGAGTCGGTGCACCCGAGCCAACTCGCCGCGGCCCGCTCGCTGGGGCTGACCCACCGGCAGACCATGCGGCACGTGGTGCTGCCGCAGGCCGTCCGCCGGGTCGCGCCGCCGCTGCTCAACGACGTGGTCGCGCTGCAGAAGGACGTCGGGCTGGTCAGTCTGGCCGGCCCGATCGACGCGGTACGCGCCGCGCAGATCGCCACCGCCCAGACCTTCAACTACACCCCGTACGTCGTGGCCGGGGTGCTCTTCGTCCTGCTCGCCGTCCCGCTGATCGCGGTCACCGACCGGGTGACCCTGCGGGCCGCCCGCCGCCAGTCCGGAGGTTGACCGTGGCGTTGTTGCGGTGTCGAGGGCTACGCAAGGTCTTCGGCGGGCAGGTCGTCCTCGACCAGCTCGACCTGACCGTGGCCGAACACGAGGTGGTGGCGCTGATCGGGGCCTCCGGTTCGGGCAAGTCGACCCTGCTGCGCTGCGTCAACCTGCTGGACGACCTCGACGACGGCACCATCGAGCTGGACGGCGAGGAGATCTCCGCCCCCGGCGTCGACCCCGACCGGGTACGCCGCCGCATCGGCCTGGTCTTCCAGGCGTACAACCTCTTTCCGCACCTGAGCGTGCTGGACAACGTCACGCTCGCCCCGCGCCGGGTGCACGGCCGCAGCCGGGCGCAGGCGGAGGCGCACGCCCGGGAACTGCTCGACCGGGTGGGGTTGGGTGACCGGGCCGGGGCGTACCCGGACCGGCTCTCCGGCGGCCAGCAGCAGCGGGTGGCGATCGTCCGGGCGCTGTCCAACAACCCCCGGCTGCTTCTGCTCGACGAGGTCACCTCGGCGCTGGACCCGGAGCTGGTCGGCGAGGTGTTGGCCCTGATCCGCGACCTCAAGGCCGACGGCACGACGATGGTGCTGGCCACCCACGAGATGACCTTCGCCCGCGACGTCGCCGACCAGGTCTGTTTCCTGGACGGCGGCCGGGTGATCGAGACCGGAGCGCCGCAGCAGCTCTTCGGCGCCCCGACCCAACCCCGCACCCGCCAGTTCCTGGCCCGCATCATCGAAGCCGGCCGCCTCTGACCGTGACCGGCCGTTCCCGGCGTGCCGACCTGCGTCAGGCGACCCGCAGCGTGATCGGCCCTCGCGACACGACGATCGAAACCTCGGCACCAAGTGCCTCCGCGTACGCACGGAGAGTGTCCAGACTGTCGACCTGACCGTGCTCGATCTGCGAGATCCGCGCCTGGCTCACACCAAGGGAAACCGCCACCTCCGCCTGGGTCAGACCAACGGACTTACGCATTTCGGCCAGCTCGTGTCCACGGATGCGGCCGAGATTCTCGGCACGGATCTTCTCGCGATCAGCCTCGGCCTCAGCACCGACCAACCAAGGGTGCCGAGCCATCGCCTCAGCCTTCACGTCGTTCCATCGGCGGCCAGTCATGACGCCTCCTCGTTCTTGCGATCAACCAGATACTGCTCGTAACGCCGCTCCGCGACCGGGATGTTCTCCCGGTACCAGCGGTTCCACTGACCGGCCTTGTCCCCAGCGACCAACACGACCGCTTCCCGCTCGGGATCGAACATGAACAGTAATCGGATTTCTGACCGGCCGGTCGATCCCGGCCTCAACTCCTTCAGGTTATGCAACCGGCTGCCCTGAATCCGGTCGACCATCGGACGGCCGAGACCGGGCCCAGCCTCCGCCAACATCTCGACGGCCTCGAAGACGCGATTCGCGGTCAAGGCATCCCGTTCACAGAGATCCAGGAACCAGTCCTCGACTGGAGAGAGCAAGACGACCTGCCACATAGCGATACTATAAATCACAGCTTATGCCTGACGGAGTCACACGACTACCTCGGCGGACGAGGCTGGTCGAGCCGAGAGGGGTGGCTCCTGGCGAGAGCGGGTCCGGCTACGATCGCGCGATGGATCTACGCGGAACGATCAGCCCGCACCGTCCGCTACTCGTCCTGGCCCTCGCCGAGGAGGCCGCTCATCTCGACGCCGACCTACCGGTCCTGCTCACCGGGATGGGTAAGGTCAATGCGACGCTCGCCCTGGCCAGCACGCTCGCCCGGGGTCCGCTGCCCGCCTCGGTGGTCAACCTCGGCACGGCCGGCGCGCTGCGTCCCGGCTACCACGGCGTCCACGAGGTGAGCAGCGTACGCCAGCACGACCTCGACACCGACTTCCTCCGGACGCTTACCGGGCAGACCGTCGGCGCACCGCTGGCCCTGGCCGGTACCGGGCCGGTGCTGGCCACCGGGGACCAGTTCGTCGCCGACGACGACGCCCGGGACCGGCTGGCCCGGCACGCCGATCTGGTGGACATGGAGGGCTACGCCCTGGCCGCCACCGCACAGCACTTCGGGGTGCCGGTCCGGCTGGTCAAGCAGGTGAGTGACGCCGCCGGCGACGGCGCGGAGCGGACCTGGCAGGAGTCCGTCGACGCCTGCGCCCGCCTGCTGGCGCAGTGGACCCGGGAGCACCTCCGTCATACGTGACGGCGGGCTCGGTCTGGTACCGAGCCCGCCGCTCTCACGGTGGGCACACCCCCTCCTGCCACTTGCCGGAGTGGGTCCCCCGGTGTCTAGCGGCGCAGGGTCAGCAGACCCGGCCGGTACGGCAGCAGCCCGTAGTCGCCACCGGAGTTCGGGTCCCGGCCCTGGTAGAGCAGCTGCAGGTTGCAGGGGTCGATGGTCATCGTCTGGTCGGCGCTGGTCCGGATCAGCTCGCCGTGGCTGATGTCGCTGGTCCAGGTGGCGCCGCTGTTGGCCTTGCCGGCGAACGGGTTGCTCTCGGTGGCCGCCTGCGGCGTCCACGTACCACCCAGGCTGGTGGCGGTGAACGACCGGAAGTACCGACCCTGCGCACCGATCGCCTCGACGATCATGAGGTACCGGTTCTCACCCTGGAGCTTGTAGACCTGCACCGCCTCGAAGAGGTTGTTCGTGGTGTCGGTCATGATCGTGGTGTAGTTCGTACCGAAGCTGCCCGGGAAGTTCCCGATCGGCATGCTGGCCCGGTAGATCCGCCCGTTGTCACCGGCGAAGAACAGGTACATGTTCTGCCCGTCACCGATGAGCGCCTGGTCGATCGGCCCGGTGCCGGAGTTCGAGATGCTGCCGGAGAAGAGCGTCTGCGCCGGCCCCCAGCCGTTGGCGTTGGTGGGGTCGTTCGAGGTCCGGTAGGAGAACGCCGGCCCACCCCACTGGTACGCCAGCACCCAGATGTTCTTCGGGGCGAAGTAGAACAGCGACGGGGCGACGGTGCCCGAGTTCATCGTGTTCTGGCTGGCCGAGCCCATGTCGGACCAGTTGCTGAAGAGGCCGAAGTTCATCGAGCCCCAGCGCGTGCCGTTGTCGTGCGTGGTGGCGTAGACCAGGTGCCG
The DNA here is from genome assembly GCF_049179195.1 of Micromonospora sp. WMMA1923. Taxonomy (NCBI): domain Bacteria; kingdom Bacillati; phylum Actinomycetota; class Actinomycetes; order Micromonosporales; family Micromonosporaceae; genus Micromonospora; species Micromonospora sp. WMMA1923. The sequence goes on along the minus strand of NZ_JBMHLZ010000001.1, from coordinate 1,716,459 downwards.
ACCGTTGTACGGCACGGTGGTGAAGTCCTTCAGCGACACCCATCCGGACTTCGGCTGCGCCAGCGGACCGGTCGACGACCAGCGGTACGTCGACGGCAGGGCGCAGTTGGTGGGCGGCGGGGTGGTCGGCGGCGTGGTGGGTGGGGTGGTGGGCGGCGTGGTCGGCGGGTTGGTCGGGGCCACGCCGCCGGTGCAGGTCACGCCGTTCAACGCGAAGCTCGCCGGCACCGGGTTGCTGCCGGTCCACGAGCCGTTGAAGCCGAACGACACGCTGGCGTTGGCCCCGATCGCCCCGTTGTAGCTGACGTTCTTCGCGGTGACCGCCGAGCCGCTCTGCGTCACCGTGGCGTTCCACGCCTGGGTGACCGCCTGTCCGGCACCGAACGACCAGGTGAGCGTCCAGCTGCTCACCGGGTCACCGAGGTTGGTGACCGCCACGTTGGCACCGAATCCGCCGCCCCACTGTGACGACACCGTGTAGTTGACCGAACAGCCCGCAGCTGCCGCGCCGGCCGGCAGCGCCACGACGACCGCCGCGGCCGGCACCAGCAACGCGACGGCCGACGCCAGGCCGACATTCGCCGGTCTCAATTTGATCATGAAGCACCCTCCTGACGGATGACGGCCGGCACAGTCGGACAATCGCCGTTGTGTGAGCGTTAACAGCCGTGTCAGGCATGTTACGGGAGCGCTCCCAATCCATCAACCTCGATGAGTGAACCGTCGGCGGAGGTGCGTTCGCGGGCCGGGTGAGCAGCACCGGAGAAACGCCGCCGACCGCGGGAGGTCAGCCGCCGAAGCCCACCCGCTGGCCGGTGGCCGCGTCCAGACCCCGGATCGCCAGCGCCGCGTCCAGCGCCGCCACCGTCGCCGACCAGCCCTTGTCCTCGGCCGAGCCGGGCAACCCGGCCCGGTCCCGGGCCTGCTCGATGGTGTCCACGGTGAGCACCCCGTGGGCCACCGGCTTGCCCTCGTCCAGCGCGATCCGGGTCAGACCGTCGGTGACCGACCGGCAGACGTAGTCGAAGTGCGCGGTCGAGCCGCGTACCACCACGCCCAGGGCGACCACGACGTCACAGCGCCGGGCCAGCGCCTGCGCGACGACCGGCAGCTCCACCGAGCCGGCCACCCGGGCCACCACCGGGCGGGCGCCGCAGGCCCGCGCGGCGGCCACCGCCCGGTCGAGCATGTGGTCGGTCAACTGGCCGTGCCACCGCGCGGCGACCACGCCGACGGTCAGGCCCGCGGCGTCGATCGCGTCCACCCCGGGCTCCCCGAAGCCTGCCATGATCATGCTCCGATCTCGTCGCCGACCGTCACCCGGTCGGCTGGTGGGTCGTCAAGTCCGTCGAGCAGGTGTCCCATCCGGTCCCGCTTGGTACGCAGGTAGCGGACGTTCTCCGGGTGCGGCCGGACGGGCACCCCCTCGCGGCCGAGGATGGTCAGGCCGTAGCCCTCCAGGCCGGCCCGCTTGGCGGGGTTGTTGGTCAGCAGCCGCATCGAGCGCACGCCCAGGTCGTAGAGGATCTGCGCGCCCGTGCCGTAGTCCCGGGCGTCGGCCGGCAGGCCGAGGTCGAGGTTGGCGTCGACGGTGTCGCGGCCGGTGTCCTGCAACTGGTAGGCCTGCAGCTTGTGCAGCAGCCCGATCCCCCGCCCCTCGTGGCCCCGGACGTAGAGGACCACGCCCCGCCCCTCGGCGGCGACCCGGGCCAGCGCGGCGTCCAGCTGTGGGCCGCAGTCACAGCGCAACGAGCCGAAGACGTCACCGGTCAGGCACTCGGAGTGCACCCGGACCAGCACGTCGTGTCCGTCGCCGAGGTCACCCATGACCAGGGCGACGTGCTCGGCGGGGTCGTGCGCGGTGCGGTAACCCAGGGCCCGGAACACCCCGTGCGGGGTCGGCATCCGGGCCTCCGCGGCCAGCTCCACCTGCTTCTCGGTACGCCGCCGGTAGGCGATCAGGTCGGCGATGCTGATCAGGGTCAGCGAGTGCTCGGCGCAGAACTTCTCCAGCTCCGGCAGACGCATCATGGTGCCGTCGTCGTTGACCAGCTCGCAGAGCACCCCGGCCGGACGCAGCCCGGCCAGCCGGGTCAGGTCCACGGCCGCCTCGGTGTGCCCGGGACGGCGCAGCACCCCGCCGGGACGGGCGCGCAGCGGCACCACGTGCCCGGGGCGGGCCAGGTCGGTCGGGCCGGTCGCCGGGTCGGCGAGCAGCCGGATGGTGTGCGCCCGGTCGGCGGCGGAGATGCCGGTGTCGACGCCCTCGCGGGCGTCCACGGTCACCGTGTAGGCGGTGCCCCGCCGGTCCTGGTTGGTGTGGTGCATGGGCGGCAGGTCCAGCCGGTCGGCCTCCGCCTCGGTGATCGGGACGCAGACGTAGCCGGAGGTCCAGCGGACCATGAAGGCCAGCAACTGCGGCGTGGCCAGCTCGGCGGCGAAGATCAGATCGCCCTCGTTCTCCCGGTCGGCGTCGTCGACCACGACCACCGGCCGGCCGGCGGCGATCTCCGCCAGCGCCTGTTCGATGCTGCCGAACGCGCTGATGCCGGCAGCACCGTCCGTGGGTTGCTCGTTCATGCGACAGCCTCCGAGTAGGTCGAGCCGAGCGCCGGTGCGTGCAGGGCGGACAACGCCCGGGAGGTCCGCCACCAGGTGGCCAGACCCGCGACGCAGAAGCCCCCGTAGAGCAGGTACATCGCCGCCGAGGGGTAGAAGCCGCCGCGCAGCAGCAACGGCACGCCGACCGCGTCGACGGCGATCCAGATCAGCCAGAAGTCGACCCAGCCCCGGGCCATGCCGTAGGTGGCCAGCAGGCTGCCGACCAGGATCCAGGCGTCGGGCAGCGGCCCCCAGGAGCCGAGCGCGGCGAGCACCGGGTACGCCACCGCAGTGCCGAGGACGGCGACGACCAGCAGCCCGAGCCGCTCCCGACCGGTGGCCCAGCGGGGGGTCACCGCCGCGCCCTGCGGCGCGGTGCCCGAGCGACGGGTCCGCGACCAGCGCCACCAGCCGTAGAGGCTGACCGCGAAGAAGAAGACCTGTCGGCCGGCCTGGCCGTAGAGGTCGTGGGCCTGTGGCGTGGCGAAGACGCCGCCGAGGAAGACGGTGAGCAGCAACGCGTTGCCGACCATGCCTACCGGCCAGGCCCAGACCACCCGGCGCAGGCCGAGCAGCGCCGAGGCGAGCCCGAAGCCGTTGCCGACGATCTCGCGGACCAGCACCGGCGCGCCGGCCACGACCAGCTCGGCGTGCAGTAGCCAGCTCAGCGGGTCCATCACCGCTCACCCGCGTCCGGGCGGGCGCCCAGGAGCCGTTCGACGTACTTGGCCAGCACGTCGACCTCCAGGTTGACCGGGTCGCCGACGCCTCGGGCGCCGAGCGTGGTCAGCTTGAGGGTGGTGGGGATGAGCCCGACGGTGAACCAGTCCGGGCCGACCGCGGCGACGGTCAGCGACACCCCGTCGACGGTGATCGAACCCTTCTCCACCACGTACCGGCTCAGGGCGTCGGGGAGCCGGAAGCGGACCGTCTCCCACTGCTCGGCGGGCTCCCGGGCGAGCACCTCGCCGACGCCGTCGACGTGGCCCTGGACCAGGTGCCCGCCGAGCCGGCTGCCGAGCGTCGCGGCCCGTTCCAGGTTGACCGGGTCACCGGGGCGCAGCGCGCCGAGGGCGGAGCGGCGCAGCGTCTCGCCCATCACGTCGGCGGTGAAGACGTCGCCGTCGACGTCGACCACGGTCAGACAGACCCCGTTGACGGCGATCGAGTCGCCGTGCCGGGCGTCGGCGGTGACCACCGGGCCACGCAGGGCGAACAGCGACGAGTCGCCGCCCGTCCCGGTCACCCGGACGACCTCACCGAGTTCCTCGACGATGCCGGTGAACATGTCAGCCCTCCCTCTTGCGGGGTACTGCGGTGATCCTCAGGTCCGGACCGAACTGCGTCACGTCGGTCACGTCCAGGTCGATGGCTTCGGTGATGGTGTGCACCCCGGCGTCGACAAGCGCGGTCGGGCCGGCGCCGAGCAGCCGGGGTGCGAGGTAGGCGACCACCCGGTCGACCAGACCGGCGGCGAGGAACGCGCCGGCCAGCCGGGGGCCGCCCTCCAGCAACGCCGCCCGGATGCCCCTGGTGTGCAGGGCGTCGAGCAGCGCCGCGAGGTCCACCCGGCCGGCCGGGTCGACCCCGACCTCCGCACCGGTGGCGATCCACGTCCGGGCGGCACCGTCGCGGACCTGGGCGTCGGCCGGGGTACGCCCCGAGGAGTCCACCACCACCCGTAGCGGCTGGCGGATGGCCAGGCTGCCGTCGCGCAGGTTACGGGCGGTGAGCCGGGGATCGTCGGCCAGCACGGTGCCGATCCCGGCGATCACCGCGTCGACCGTGGCGCGCAGGGCGTGCACGTCCATCCGGGCCGCCTCGGAGGTGATCCACATGCTGGTGCCGTCGGCCGCCGCCGACCGCCCGTCGAGGGTCGCCGCGTACTTCCAGATCACGTACGGCCGGCCCCGGCGGATCGAGGTGAGCCAGGCGATGTTGCCGGCTTCGGCCTCGTCGGCGCGTACTCCGAGATCCACCCGGATGCCGGCGGCGCGCAACGTGTCGGCGCCGCCCTTGGCCACCGGATCGGGGTCCTCCACCGCGATCACCACCCGGGCGAGGCCGGCGGAGACCAGGGCGGTGCTGCAGGGGCCGGTGCGGCCGGTGTGGTTGCAGGGTTCCAGGGTGATCACCGCGGTGCCGCCGCGGGCGCGCTCGCCGGCCTGGGCCAGCGCGACGATCTCCGCGTGCGGGCCGCCGGCGTAGGCGTGGAAGCCCTCGCCGACGACCTGACCGTCGGCGTCCAGCAGCACGCAGCCGACCACCGGGTTGGGGCTGGTGGTGCCGAGCCCCCGCGCGGCCAGTTCGTTCGCGCGACGCATCGCCTCGTCGACGGAGACGCCGGTCATCGTCTGCCTGCCCTCTCACTCGCCGGTCGCGCGCAGGCGGTGGAGCACGGCGGTGGCGGAGGCCGGGTACGGCAGAGCCGACCCCGGGGGGCGACGCGGCAGCTGAGACCAGCGGCCGGGCAGACCCGTCCGTCCCGCGCGCTGTCTCCCATCCGGACTGTCTGAGCGCGGTGGTGCCGCACTCAACCGTCGGCCCTGGGGTCTCACCAGGTCCACCGGGCGGCAGAGCCGTCCGGGTCGCGGGCTTACCACGGCCGGGGCCGTGGATCACCGCCGGTTCGGAATTACACCGAGTCCCGCCAGCGCGTGGTGGGTACCTGAAGAAGTCTTACACGCCAACCGCCGGATGTCGCTATTCCGGCGTGCTACCTCACACCGTCGGCTCGGCGACGGTCGACCGCGACGTACGAGCCGGGCTGGCTCTTGGCCACGGTCTTCATCTCCGAGGCGGTGGCGATGGCGGCGAGCGGATCGGTGATCCGCTTGTTCACGTCGGAGAGGGCCACCCCGATGGAGAGCGTGACCAGGGCGGCCTTGCGGATGTTGCCCCGCCGGTCCTTCAGCTCGACGAAGCCCCGTTGGGCGTCGGTCGGGTCGTACAGCCGGTCGGCGGCGGTCTCGAAGTCGACCACCGCCCGGGAGGTCAGCGGGCGGATCTGGTCCGGGCTGCAGACGATCACGAAGTCGTCGCCGCCGACGTGGCCGAGGAAGGCCGGCGGCTGACCGACCGCGACCACCGCCCGGTGCAGGCTGCGGGCCAGCGTCGAGATGAACTCGTCGCCCCGGACGAAGCCGTACCGGTCGTTGACGCTCTTGAACCGGTCGATGTCGATGTAGCCGACGGCGTAGTCGACCCCGCTGCGGACCCGGTCACCGATCTCCCGCCGGATCCGGCTGTTGCCGGGCAGGCCGGTCAGCGGGGAGACCTCCCGGAACTCCTTGTTGCGGCGCAGCGTGGAGCTGACCCGGGCCACCAGCTCGGCGGTGTCGAAGGGCTTGACCAGGTAGTCGTCGGCGCCGGCGCTGAGCCCGTGCACCTTGTCCACGGTCATGCCCTTGGCGGTCAACATGATCACCGGCAGGGCGGAGGTCAGCGGGTTGGCGCGCAGCCGCCGGGTCAGCTCCATCCCGTCGATGCGCGGCATCATCAGGTCCACCACCGCCAGGTCCGGCCGCCGCCGCTCGATCACCTCCAGCGCCTCCTGGCCGTCGAAGGCGTGCAGCACGTCGAAACCGTGCAGGCGGAGGTTGAACTCGACGAAGCGGGCGATGTCCTCGTCGTCGTCGACGACCAGGATGACGTCGGGTGCGTCGTCGGCCTGCTCCACGCTCAGTGACCGCTGGTCGCGCGGTCGGCCAGGGACCGGAGGTTGCGCACCGCCTCGGCGGGGTCGTCAGCGCCGTAGACGGCGGTGCCGGCGACGAAGGCGTCGGCACCGGCGGCGGCGGCCTGCTCGATGGTGTCGGCGGCGATCCCGCCGTCGACCTCGATGCGCAGCTCCAGGTGACCGGCGGCGGCGTGCCGACGGGCGGCACGCACCTTGTCCAGCAGGTGCGGCAGGAATCGCTGCCCGCCGAAGCCGGCCTTGATCGTCATGATCAGCAACGTGTCGAAGCTGGGCAGCAGGTCGAGGTACGGCTCGATCGGGGTGTCCCGGTCGATGGCCAGCCCCGCCTTCGCCCCGGCCGAGCGCAGGTCCTTGGCCAACGCCACCGGGTCGTCGCACGCCTCGGCGTGGAAGGTGACGTTGTACGCCCCGGCGTCGGCGTACCCGGGTGCCCACCGGCGCGGGTCGGTGATCATCAGGTGCACGTCGAAGGGCAGCTCGGTCACCGCCCGTAGGCTCTGCACCACCGGCAGCCCGATGGTCAGGTTGGGCACGAAGTGGTTGTCCATGACATCGACGTGCAGCCAGTCCGCGGCGCCCTCGACGGCGCGCACCTCCTCGGCCAGACGGGAGAAATCAGCGGCCAGGATGCTGGGTGCCACGATCGGCGGCGGTACGGTCACCAGGCCAGTGTACGAACGCAGCCATCCCCGGTCGCCATCGCGGCACCATTCCGAACCCCCTGTCACCCAACCGTGACCGGCGGTGCAGAATGACCCGTCCGATCCGGCGATCTAGCACGAAAGGCCAATGATGACTGGCCGATCGACGGAAACGGGACGAAACTCCATGAGGGACGGTGTCGTATGCTGCACGCCCGGCGGGGCAACGCCGCTCGGGTCGCGGCAACCGGCCGTCAGCTCCCGGAAAGGGCAGACGATGCGACGGTGGCTTGGGGCGCTGGCGCTGGCCGGCACAGTGGTGCTGGGCGGCTGCCTGCCGGCACATGGCGGAGACGGTGACCTGACCGACGACTGGCCGGCCCTGCGGGAGCCGCAGCTGTTCGTCCCCGCCGCCGGCGCCTGCCTGCCCCGGATCAGCGTGGTCGCGCAGGCCAGCACCTACGACACGGTGGACTGTTCCCGGCCCCACCTGGCCGAGGCCATCCACGTCGGCAGCTTCGTGGCCAACGAGGTCACCGACGACACCCGCCCGGAGCCGGGATCACCGGCCCTGCGGACCGCCCGGGGCGAGTGCGACCTACGCGTCCGGGAGGTGCTCGGTGGCGACTGGCGGTCGGCCCGGCTCACCCTGAACATCGCGGTACCGTCCACTTCCGCCTGGCGGGCCGGCGCCCGCTGGTTCCGCTGCGATCTGAGCGAGACCGACAGCATCGACAACACCCGCCCGGTCAACCGGGTCGGCAGCCTGCGCGGGGCCCTGCTCGGCGACTCCCCGCTGGCGCACCGGTGCTTCGACCCCAAACTGATCGGCGGCAATCTCAACTACATGGCCCCGGTGCTCTGCACCGAGCCGCACCGGGCCGAGTTCGTCGGCGTGTACGTCGAGAAGGACATGAGCTGGGCCGCGTTCAGCAAGGCCAACGCGCAGGTGCACCGGCGGTGCATGAGCCTGATCGCGGCCTTCGCCGCCGTGCCGAACAACAACGAGTTGCCGTACCGGGCCGGTTCGATCTTCTACCCGCCGTCGCAGCGGGAGTGGGAGGAGGGCGACCGGGGGGTGCGCTGCTTCCTGTGGAGCGACGACCGCAAGCTGACCCGGTCCATGCGCGACGCCGGACCGAAGGGGCTGCCGGCCATCTGAGCCACCCGGGATGGGCGGTCAATTGTCCGGGCCGCCCAGGCGCGCGTCGGCCGGGGGAGGGTCACCCCCGGCCGACGCCCACCGGAGTGGCTCAGCTGCGGCGCAGAACGGCCAGGAACATCGCGTCGGTGCCGTGCCGGTGCGGCCAGAGTTGGACCGTCGGCCCGTCCCCCAGCCCCGGCATCCCCGCCGGCAGCAGCGGCCGGGCGTCGACGAAGTCCACCCCGAAGCCGCAGCGGCGGGCCGCCTCGGTCACCGTCACGTGCGTCTCCACGGTGTGCGGTGAGCAGGTCACGTAGGCCACCACCCCGCCGGGACGGACCGCCCGCAGGGCGGCGGTGAGCAGTTCCCGCTGCAACCGGGTCAACGGCGGCAGGTCGGCGGGCTGCCGCCGCCACCGTGACTCCGGCCGCCGCCGCAACGAGCCGAGGCCGGTGCAGGGCGCGTCGACCAGGACCCGGTCGAAGTGCCCCTCCGGCAGCTCCGGCTCGACGCCGACGTCACGCCCGTCGGCGGTCAGCACGGTCACCGGTAGCCCCCGGGTCGCCTCGGCGACCAACCGGGCCCGGTGTTCGGCCACCTCGACCGCGGTCAGCTGGGCGTCCCGCCCCACGGCCAGCGCGCCGAGCAGCCCGGCCTTGCCGCCAGGTCCGGCGCAGAGGTCGAGCCAGCGCCGGTCCGGGCCGTCCAGGTCCGCGGCGACCAGGGCGTCGGCGACCAGTTGGGAACCCTCGTCCTGCACGTGCGCCCGGCCGTCGGCCACCGCCGCCAGGTCACCGGGCGCGCCACCGGAGAGATACACCGCGTACGGCGAGAAGGCGCCGGGGGCACCGCCTACCTCGTCGGCCAGCGCCGCCGCGTCGGCCCGCCCCGGCCGGGCGCAGAGGTGCACCGGCGGCCGGACGTTGTCCTCGATCAGCAGCCGGGTGGTCTCCCCCAGGTCACCGCCGAGCGCGTCGGAGAAGGCCCGCACGATCCACTGGGGATGGCTGTACGCCACCGAGAGGTGTCCCACCGGATCGGTGTCCACCGGCGGGGCGAGCTGGGCCACCCAGGCGTCGGCGTCCTTGGTGGTGACCTCGCGCAGCACCGCGTTGGCGAACCCGGTCGCCCCCTCACCGATCACCCGGACCAGGTCGACCGTGGAGGAGACCGCCGCGTGCGCCGGCACCCGGGTGTGCAGGAGCTGGTACGCCCCGATCCGCAGCGCGTCGCGTACCGGCGGGTCGATGCGGGCCACGTCCCGCCCGGCGGCGGCGGTGAGGATCGCGTCCAGGGTGCCGAGGTGACGCAGCGTGCCGTAGGTCAGCTCGGTGGCGAAGGCCGCGTCCCGACCGAACAGCCCGGCTTCGCGCAGGATGATCGGCAGCACCAGGTTGGCGAAGGCGTCGTCGCGGTGCACCGCGGCCACCGCCTCGAACGCCGCCAACCGGGGCCGGTCCACGGCCGCCCGGGCCACCCGTCCCCCGCCGTACCGGCCGGAGTCGACCCGACCTCGACCGTCGCGTCCGCCGGCGCCACCGCGGGTGTCCCGGTCCCGGCCGCTGCCCCGGGTGTCCCTGCTGTCCCGGTCCCGGCCGCTGCCCCGGTCCCCGCGGTCGTGACGGCCCGGTCGGTCGTCACGGCGCGGTCGGTCGTCACGGCGCTGCGGATGGCCGGGCTCTCCGCCGACCGGCGCGGCGCTCACGCGAGCTCCTCGCCGGCGCCCACCCGGACACCCCGGGCCCAGTCGGTGGCCGGCATCGCCTTCTTGCCGGCCGCCCGCACCTCACCGAGGCGCACCGGGGTGGTGGCCGTACCGGCCAGCACCCGGGCCTTCTCCACCAGCAGCTCGCCGGGCTTCAGCGCCGGGCCGTCCGGCACCGGCGTGACCGGGCCGAGCTTGACCCGGTCACCCCGGAAGGTGGTCCACGCACCGGGTGCCGGGGTGCACGCCCGGATCCGCCGGTCCACCGCGAAGGCCGGGTCGCCGAAGCGCACCCGGGCGTCCTCCACGGTCAGTTTCGGGGCCAACGACACGCCGTCGGCGGGCTGCGGCTCGGCCCGCGCGGTGCCCGCCTCGATCGCGTCCAGCACCGCCACCAGCAGGCCGGCACCGGAGTGCGCGAGGCGCTCCAGCAGGTCCCCGGAGGTGTCGGCGGGGCGGATCTCGTCGGTCAGGGTGCCGAAGACCGGTCCGGTGTCCAGGCCCGCTTCGAGCTGGAAGACACTGGCCCCGGTCAGCTCGTCGCCGTGCAGTACGGCGTGCTGCACCGGCGCGGCCCCCCGCCACGCCGGCAGCAGCGAGAAGTGCAGGTTGATCCAGCCGTGCCGGGGCACCTCCAGCGCCACCGGCGGCACCAGGGCGCCGTAGGCGACCACCGGCGCGCAGTCCGGGGCCAGCTCGCGCAGCCGGTCCAGGAACTCGGGCTCCCGGGGGCGGGCGGGGGTCAGCACCTCGACCCCGTGCTCGTCGGCCCAGGCTCCCACCGGGGAGCGGACCAGACCCCGGCCCCGGCCGGCGGGCGCGTCGGGGCGGGTGACCACGGCGAGCAGCTCGTGCCCGGAGGCCGCCACGGCGGCCAGGGCGGGTACCGCGACAGCGGGCGTACCAGCGAAGATCAGTCGCATCGGCCGGTCACCGCCCCAGGCCGAAGGGGCTGCCGTGCGGGCTGGTCTTGACCGTCGGTGGAGCGGCCGCGTCGTACCACTCGGCCTCCCGGATGGCCTTCATCGCGGCCTTCCGGCCGGCCGGGTCGAGCCGGTCGAGGAAGAGCACCCCGTCGAGGTGGTCGGTCTCGTGCTGGACACAGCGCGCCATCAGCCCGGTGCCGACGATCTGCATCGGGTCGCCGTAGCCGTTGAAGCCCTTGGCGATCACGTTCTGTCGACGCTTGGTGTCGAAGTAGAGGCCGGGGATGGACAGGCACCCCTCCGGGCCGTCCTGCTCCTCGGCATCGGGGAACTCCAGCACCGGGTTGACCAGGTGCCCGACCACGTCGTCGACGTCGAAGGCGAAGACCCGCAGACCCACCCCGAGCTGCGGTGCGGCCAGGCCGGCACCGCTGCGGTCACGCATCGTGTCGGTGAGGTCGGTGATGAGCTTGCGCAGCTCGACGTCGAAGTCGACCACCGGATCGGCCGGCGTGCGCAGCACGGGATCGCCGAAGAGACGGATGGGCTGGACGGTCACGCGGGAATGCTCCTTAGTACCGCGACGGCGGATGAGCACCGCTGCGGCGGATCGGTACCGTAACGGCCGATTGGTACCACTACGGCGGATCGGTGCCGCGACGGCGGAAGACGGCGGGTGGAACTCTGCCGTACCAGTCTACGGACCGGTCGCGGCGTGTCGGGTCACCCCACCACCGGTCAGAGGGCGGGGCCCGGTTCCCCGGCCAGCACCGCGTCCCCGCCGAGCAGGGCGTGCTCGGGCAACGGGAGGTGGATCCGGTGCGCCGCCTCCCAGTCGTAGACGGTGCTGGGGCGGACCTGGGCGGCGAAGTAGTCCACCGCGCTCATCCCGCCCACCACCGGCTCGTCCACCTCGGCGACCAACTGGGCCGGGACCAGCCGGAACCCGCCCTGCAGCGCGGCGCTGAGCCGGCGGTGCCCGTCGACGACGAAGAAGTACTCCCCGGTGAAGCCGATCCGCAGCGGTTCGAGGGCCGCGTTGCCGCCGGCGGCCACCGCGTCGACGAAGTCGGAGTCCCACAGGTCCCGCAGGGCGGCGATGTCCTCGGTCGGGTAGACCCGGGCCGGGTCGAGCAGCAGCAGCGGCGGGCTGTCCTGCACCACGTCGGTGCCGAGCGCGCCGGTGAACACCGCGACGATGTGCTCGATCACCTCCTCCGCCGGGGCCCGGGTGGTGTCGCAGATCAGGTCGTAGTTGCGCAGCCGGGCCTTGTCCACGCCGTAGCGGACGATGAACCGGTTCCGCTCGCTCTCGCTGCGCTCGCGCAGCTTGGCCTTCGCCTCCTGCAGCGAGGTGTAGCTCTCGGCCGGGCCGGACGGACGGGCCAGCACCCGCCGGGCCGCCTCACCCGGCTCGGTGATCATGTGCACCTTGAGCGCGTCGGTGAAGAAGTGCCAGGCCAGCCGGGAGTCCATGACCAGGCGCTCACCGGAGGCGGCGATGTCCCGCTGGAGCTGGTCGACGTAACCGTCCACCGCCTGGTCCAGCTCGGCGTGCAGGTTCAGCTGGAGCGCGGTCATCTGCCGCTCCTGGGCCATCTGCCGGTACAGGTCACCCACGCTGACCCGGCGCAGCCCCAGCCGCTTGGCGATCTCGACGGAAACGGTGCTCTTGCCGCTACCGAGGTCACCGTTGAAGACGATCGACTGACGAACGGTCACGCTGGTCCACCTCAGATCACCAATGGAACACGTCATCGACCCTGGCACCATGGGGACACCGGGACCGGCACGGCATGACGGGCGATGCTACCACCCCGCCCAGCACACTCCGTCACCGCGACGCTCAGAACAGGCTCAGCGGATCGACCTGCAGACGTACCGGATCGGTGGCCTTACGGGCGGTGCGTACGCCGGCTGCGGAGTGCAACGCCTCGGCGAGCGCGGCGGCCCGCGCCCGGGGGACCCGGACCAGCATCCGCTCCCGGTCGTCGTCGGCCGGGACCGGGCCGAGCACCTCGGCCGCGTCCGGCAGGCGCGCCTCGGCCAGCAGGTCGGCCACCGCCGCGGCCGACCCGGTGAGGCTGGCCATCCGGACCGCCGGCGGAAAGCCCAGCTCCCGGCGTTCGGCCAGCTCCCGGGCGGCGAACCAGCCGGCGTCCCAGCGCAGCAGCGCCTGCACCGGGGCCAGGGCGCCGTCGGCGACCACCACCACCCGCCCGCCGGCCGCGGCGGGCCGGGCCAGCGCGGCGGCGCTCATCCAGCGGCGTAGCGCCTCCTCCCCCGCCCGCAGGTCGGCGCGGGTGAGCAGGGCCCAGGAGTCCAGCAGCAGCACCGCGCCGTAGCCGCCCTCGGCGACCGGCTCGGCCCCCGGCGTGGCGACCACCAACCCGGCCCCGCCGGGCACCGTGGCCAGCACCTCCTCCCGTCCGGAGGTGCGCACCGGCACCCCGGGGAAGGCCCGACCGAGTTCCTCCGCGGTGCGCCGGGCACCGGTGACGGCGGCCCGCAGCCGCCGCCCGCCGCACTCCGGGCAGGCGTAGGCGGCGGCGACCCGGCCACACCAGCGGCAGGCCGGCGTACCGGTCGCCGACGGCAGGGCCAGCGGCCCGGCACAGTGCGGGCAGCGGGCCGGGGTGCGGCACTCGGCGCAGGCCACCGCCGGCAGGTAACCCCGGCGGGGCACCTGCACCAGCACCGGCAGCGCGGCCCGCAGGGTGTCCCGGGCGGTGGTCCAGGCCAGGCTGGGCAGTCGGGCGGTGACCGCACCCGGGTCGCGGGCCAGTTGCGGATCGTCACCGGTCGGGGCGATCGCCGGGGTACGCGCCCGCACCGTTTCCCGGCCGGCGACCACCTCCCGGGCCCACCCGGTCTCCACCAGCAGTTGTGCCTCGGCGGTACGGGTGTACCCGCCGACCAGGGCGGCGGCGTCGGCGAGCCGGGCCCGGGTCAGCAGCACCTCCCGGGCGTGCGGGTACGGGGACCGGGGTTCGGCGTGCAGGTCGTCCCCGTCGTCCCAGATCGCCACCAGACCGAGTCGCCGTACCGGCGCGAACATCGCCGCCCGGGTGCCGATCACCACCGGCACGGCACCGAACCGGGCAGCGAGGAAGGCCCGGTAGCGCCGGGCCGGCCCGAGTGCGGCGGAGAGGCAGACGTGCCGGCCGTCGCCCAGCACCGCGGTGAGCGCCGCGTCGAGCCGGTCCAGGTCACGGGCGTCGGCGACCACCATCACCACGCCCCGGCCACCGGCCACGGTGGCCGCGGCGGCCTCGGCGTACCGGTCGGCCCAGTCCGCGCCGGGCAACGCCGACCAGACGGCCCGGGGGGCCCGGCCCTGCGTCAACGCCCGCAGCAGGGCCGGCCCGGCCGGGTAGTCCCGCCACCCGGTCTCGGCCGGCTCGGGCCGACCCGGGGCGGCGGTGGGCGTCGGCTGGCCGACGGCGACCGGCACGCCGACGGTGCCGGCCGGCTCAGTCAGCTCGGCCGTGCCGGCTGGGGCCGGCGGTTCGGCGGTGACCGCCTTCTCCACCCGGGCGTGCCGGGGTGGCACGGCGAGGCGGAGCACGTCGGCCAGGACGCCGGCGTACCGGTCGGCGACCGCCCGCGCGAGCTGGGCGATCTCCGGGGCCAGCACCGGCACCGGCGAGACCACCTTCTCCAGGTATGCCAGCTTGCCCGGGTGCGCCGACTCGGCGACCCGGGTCAGCAGCCAGCCGTCGACGAGCTGCCCGGCGAAGCGCACCTTGACCCGGGCACCGGGGACCGCGACGTCGGCCAGGTCGGCGGGGACCAGGTAGTCGAAGGGGCGGTCCAGGTGGGGCAGGGGTACGTCGACACAGACACGAGCGACCGGCGACCCCGTCGCGGGTCGCCGGTCGCTGCGCCTGGTGCCGGTCAGGCTCCCGCAGCCGACTTGAGGTCGGCGGCCCGGTCGGTGCTCTCCCAGGTCAGCTCGGGCAGCTCCCGGCCGAAGTGGCCGTACGCGGCGGTCTGTTGGTAGATCGGGCGGAGCAGGTCGAGATCGCGGATGATCGCGGCCGGACGCAGGTCGAAGATCTCGCTGACGGCCTTCTCGATCGAGGCGACCGGCACGGTCTCGGTGCCGAAGGTCTCGATGAAGAGGCTGACCGGGTGGGCCTTGCCGATCGCATACGCGACCTGCGCCTCGCACCGCTCGGCCAGGCCGGCGGCCACCACGTTCTTGGCCACCCAGCGCATCGCGTACGCGGCCGACCGGTCCACCTTGGACGGGTCCTTGCCGGAGAACGCGCCGCCGCCGTGGCGGGCGTACCCGCCGTAGGTGTCGACGATGATCTTCCGCCCGGTCAGGCCGGCGTCGCCCATCGGGCCGCCGACCTCGAACCGGCCGGTCGGGTTGACCAGCAGCCGGTAACCCTCGGTGTCGAGGCCGAGGCCCTCCAGCTCCGGGGTGATCACGTGCTCCCGTACGTCCGGGGTGAGCAGCGACTCCAGCGAGATGTCCGCGGCGTGCTGGCTGGACACCACGACGGTGTTCAGCCGGACCGGGCGCAGCCCCTCGTACTCGATGGTGACCTGGGTCTTGCCGTCCGGGCGCAGGTACGGCACGGTGCCGTCCTTGCGGACCGCGGCGAGCCGACGGGACAGCCGGTGCGCCAGCGCGATCGGCAGCGGCATCAGCTCCGGCGTCTCGGAGCAGGCGAAGCCGAACATCATGCCCTGGTCACCGGCGCCCTGCGCGTCGAGCGCGCTCTCCGACGACCCGGTACGCAGCTCGAAGGCGTTGTCGACGCCCTGGGCGATGTCCGGCGACTGGGCGCCAATCGAGACGCTGACGCCACAGGACGCCCCGTCGAAACCCTTCTTCGACGAGTCGTACCCGATCCGCAGGATCGTCTCCCGCACGATCGTCGGGATGTCGGCGTACGCCTTGGTGGTCACCTCGCCGGCGACGTGGACCTGACCCGTGGTGATCAGGGTCTCCACGGCCACCCGGCTGTGCGGGTCCTCGGCGAGCAGCGCATCCAGAATACCGTCGCTGATCTGGTCGGCGATCTTGTCCGGGTGGCCTTCCGTGACCGATTCGGAAGTGAAGAGGCGGCGTGTCACGGCACTCCTAAGCTGAGGAAAAGTCGTTCCGCGGAAGTGTAGTCATCGGGTTTCGACGAACGCTTGAACGGTGGGCCACACTCACCTTTCGGGAAGGGCCGGCCACCGCGCGACGACGAGGTCCCAGACGTCGTCGGCCAGCTCCTCCTTGGACCGCTCGGCCAGGGTGTGCGTGGCGCCGTCGGCACCGACGACGGTGGCCGCGTTGGTGTCGGCGCCGAAGACCTTGTCCGGACCGACCTCGTTGATGACGATGAGGTCGGCTCGCTTGCGGGCGAGTTTGGCCCGGCCGTTGGCCTCGGCGTCACCGGTCTCCGCTGCGAACACCACCAGTACCTGCTCCGGCCGACGGTCCCGACCCAACTCGGCGGCGATGTCGGGATTGATGACGAGTTCGATGGTAGGGGCTTCGTCCGTCGACTTCTTGATTTTGCTGGTGGAGTAGCTCGCCGGTCGGAAATCGGCAGGTGCCGCCGCCATCACCACCGCGTCCGCTCCGGCGGCTGCCGACAGCGTCGCGGTACGCAACTGCTCGGTGGTGCCGACCCGGACCAGGTCCACGCCGGCCGGCGGGGCGAGTGAGACATTGGCCGAGATCAGGGTCACCCGGGCGCCCCGGGCCACCGCCGCGCGGGCGAAGGCGTAGCCCTGTTTGCCCGACGAGCGGTTGCCGAGGAACCGCACCGGGTCCAACGGCTCCCGGGTGCCACCGGCGGTGACCACCACGTGCCGGCCGGCGAGGTCGGCGGAGGCCGGGCCCCGGGCCAACGTCCGGCGGGCGATCGCGAAGATCTCGGCCGGATCGGGCAGCCGCCCCTTGCCGCTGTCCGCGCCGGTGAGCCGCCCGACGGCCGGCTCGATCACCCGTACCCCGCGGGAGCGCAGGGTCGCGACGTTGGCCACGGTGGCGGGGTGCTCCCACATCTCGGTGTGCATGGCCGGGGCCAGCAGCACCGGGCACCGGGCGGTGAGCAGGGTGTTGGTGAGCAGGTCGTCGGCGAGGCCGTGGGCGGCACGGGCCAGCAGGTCGGCGGTGGCCGGCGCGACCACCACGAGGTCGGCCCGTTGACCGAGCCGCACGTGCGGCACCTCGTGCACCTGCGCCCAGACGTCGTCGGCGACCGGCTGTCCGGAGAGCGCGGCCCAGGTCGGCGCGCCGACGAAGCGCAGGGCCGACCCGGTCGGCACGACGCGGACCCGGTGCCCCGACTCGGTGAACAGTCGCAGCAGCTCACACGCCTTGTAGGCGGCGATGCCGCCGCCGACTCCGAGGACGATCTCGGCGGACATCGGCGGGCCGGGGCGGACTACGGCTGGTCGGTCGGCTCGGCGGTGAGCAGGCCCGCGTTGATCTCCCGCATGGCGATGGAGAGCGGCTTCTCCTGCGGGGTGGTCTCCACCAGCGGGCCGACGTACTCCAGCAGGCCCTCGCCGAGCTGGCTGTAGTAGGCGTTGACCTGACGGGCACGCTTGGCGGCGAAGATCACCAGCGCGTACTTCGAGGTGGTCTTGTCGAGCAGCTCGTCGATCGGCGGGTTGGTGATGCCTTCGGGGTTGGCGATGGATCCCACGAATAACCTCAGCGTCGTCTCAAGTGACAGAACCGAGCAAGCCTACCAGTTCGTCCACGGCCCGCTCGGTACGGTCGTGCAGCACGGTGTGGTCCACGAGGGCGTCGACGGCCGGCTCGGGACGGTACCCGGGCGGCCGGAGCAGCACCAGCCGGGACCCCGGGAACGCCGCACGCACCTGCGACGCGCCGACCAGGTCCAGCGGGAGCAGCACCGGCCGACCGGCACGCAACCGGGACCGGACCGACTCGCCCGGCGTACCCCGCCGGTACGGCCCGATCCGGGCCCACTCCAGCAACTGGCCGGCGGCGGCCAGTTGGTCGAACTCGACCGGGTCGAGAAAGACCCGGTCGATTCCGTCCACCTCGCACTCGCGGCACGGCCGGGTGGTGGCCGGCACCGGAGTCCAGATGGCCGGGGAACGCGCCCGGACCAGCTCGACCACACTCTCCCTGCCGGCACCGGAAGGTCCGGCCAGGACAGTGAGCCGAGCTGCCGGGCGCGTCTCGCCGTCCGTGCTCACTGCTTGTTTCTACACGCTGCCGCGATTCAGTTCGCGGCGAACTCTCCCAGCAGCGCCTTGCGCTGCTGCTCGCCGAGCCCACGCAGGCGGCGACTGTCGGCGATCTTCAGCTTCTCCATGATCTGGGTCGCCCGGATCTTGCCGATGCCCGGCATCGACTGCAGGACGGCCGAGACCTTGAGCTTGCCGACGACATCGTCGGACTCGGCCCGGTCGAGCACGGCGGCGAGGGTGGTCTTGCCCTGCTTGAGCTGCTCCTTCAGCTCAGCACGGGCTTTGCGGATCTCCGCAGCCTTTTCCAGCGCGGCTGCGCGCTGCTCGGGGGTCAGTGACGGGAGCGGCACCAGTTCTCCTCAGGTCCCTATCGCGACGGGCGGGACGCACCGCCGCATCTGTGAAACGTGGTGTCGCTGGCAACCAAAGGGGTCCGTGGTTCCCAGCGCGGGGAAAACTAGCGGTCAACGGAGCTTTCGGCAACGTGGGCACGCGCCCATGGACGCAAAGTGACCGAGCCGTCAGTCAGTCGACAGGCCTCAGCGCGGCCCGGCAGTCCGCCAGCACCCGGTCCGCAGCGGCCCGCAGCGCGGCGGTGTCCGGGCCCGCGTTGAGCACCTCCCGGGAGTACGACGGCAGCACGGCGGAGAGCCCGGAGCCGAAGACGGTACGCAGATCGGCGGCCGTGGCACCCTGTGCGCCGAGCCCCGGGGCGAGCAGCGGCCCGCCCACCGACGACAGGTCGTGACCTGTCTCGCCAATGGTCGCCCCCACCACCAACCCAAAGTTACCGAGCGGTTCACAACCGCTGTTGAGCTGGGAAATCTCGTCGATGACCGTCTGCGCGACAGTCCGCCCGTCGGGACTGACCGCGCGCTGCACGGCGGCACCCTCCGGGTTCGAGGTGAGCGCGAGGACGAATACGCCGCCACCGTGCTCGGCGGCCAAATCGAACATCGGAGCCAGCGACCCGACCCCCAGGTACGGACTCGCGGTGATCGCGTCGACATACAGCGAGCTGGATGGATGGAGGAACGCGGAGGCGTACGCGCGCACCGTCGAACCGATGTCACCGCGCTTGACGTCCAGCAGAACGAGCGAGCCGACATCTCGTAACTGTCGGATAGTTGACTCTAGAACCGACACGCCCGAGGCTCCGAAACGTTCGAAGAAGGCCGACTGCGGCTTGATCACCGCAACCCGGTCACCGAGCGCTTCCACGACGGTCCGGGCGAATCGGTCCAGCCCCTCGACGGTGTCCGGCAGGCCCCACCGGCGGAGCAACTCGGGGTGCGGGTCGATGCCGACACAGAGCGGTCCCCGCTCGGTCATCGCCCGGTGCAGTCGGCTCCCGAAGGTCTCCATCGCTGTGCAACTCCCTCTCTCCCGCGACGGCTGCGCCGTCGCACGTCCTCCCACGCCGTCGCGTGGCTCACGCCGTCGGGTCCCCGACGCCCCGGGTGGCCCCACACCGGGGCGACCGACGCCACCGGGTGGCCCGGACACTCCCCGACGGGTCCCCGTCGTGGGGCGGGCCCACGGCCTCCCACCGGCCGCCCGGTGGGACGGGGCGGCCCGAGGGTCCCGGCGGCTCAGCCCGCCGCCACCGCCGCGGCCATCCCGGCCGTGATCCGGGCCAGGTCGTCGTCGTCGGTCACGTACGGCGGCATGGCGTAGACCAGGTCCCGGAACGGACGCAGCCAGACGCCCCGCCCCACCGCCGCGGCGGTGGCGGCGGGCAGGTCCACCTCGTGGTCGAGCTGCACCACGCCGATCGCGCCCAGCACCCGCACGTCGCGTACCCCCGGCGCGCCGCGCAGCGGCTCCAGCCCGGCCGCCAGACCGGCGCCCACCCGGCGGACCTCGGCGGCCCAGTCACCGGCGCGCAGCAGCCCCACGGAGGCGTTGGCCACCGCGCAGGCCAACGGGTTGCCCATGAAGGTGGGACCGTGCGCCAGCACACCGCCGTCGGCGGAGATGCCCCAGGCGACCTCCGGGGTACAGAGCGCGGCGGCCAGGCTGAGGTACCCGCCGGTCAGCGCCTTGCCGAGACAGAGCACGTCCGGGGTGACCCCGGCGTGTTCGGCGGCGAACATCGTCCCGGTCCGGCCGAACCCGGTGGCGATCTCGTCGAAGACCAGCAGCACCCCGTGCGCCCGGGTCACCTCGCGCAGCACCCGCAGGTACTCGGGGTGGTGGAAGCGCATCCCGCCGGCGCCCTGCACCACCGGCTCGACGATCACCGCGGCCAGCTCGTCGGCGTGCCGCTCCACCGCCTCGACAAGCGTCGCGGCGTACGCCGGATCGGGCGGGGCGGCGAAGCCGTCCGGCGGTTGCGGGGCGAAGACCTGCCGGGGCAGCACGTCGGTCCAGAGATGGTGCATCCCGCCGACCGGGTCGCAGACGCTCATCGGGTGGAAGGTGTCCCCGTGGTACCCGCCGCGCCAGGTGCCCAGCCGGCGCCGCTGCGGTCGACCGGTGGCCCGCTGGTACTGCAGGCACATCTTGACCGCCACCTCGACGCTGACCGACCCCGAGTCGCAGAGGAAGACCCGCTCCAGCCCGTCGGGGGTCAACTCGACCAGGTTACGGGCCAGCCGTACCGCCGGCTCGTGGGTCAGCCCGCCGAACATCACGTGACTCATCCGGCCGAGCTGGTCGGTGACCGCGGCGTCGAGCACCGGATGGCGGTACCCGTGGATCGCCGACCACCACGACGACATTCCGTCGACCAGCTCCCGCCCGTCGGCCAGGCGCAGCCGGACCCCCTCGGCACCGGCCACCACGTACGGCGGGGTGGCCGGGGGCAGTGGCGCGTACGGGTGCCAGACGTGGGCCCGGTCGGCGGCCAGGATCTCCTCGGGCGTCACCGCTGCTCCTGCCGTACCTGCTGGGGGTGTCCCGCCCGGCGGCGCGCGCCGGATCGACGTCGCGGACGCCGGGCGGGGGTCACCGGAGGGTGGCCGCGGTCGGCGGCGCGACACCCGCCGCGGCTCGGGCCACGGCGCGGGTCAGGCCCGGCCCACGGTAGATGAAACCGGTGTAGAGCTGCACGAGGCTCGCGCCGGCGTCGAACATCCGGGTGGCGTCGTCCGGGTCGAGAATCCCACCCACCCCGACCACCGGCAGCCGCCCACCGGTCTCGGTGTGCACGAAGGAGACCACCGCGCGGGCCCGTTCGGCCAACGGTCGCCCGGAGAGCCCACCGGCCTGCGCGCCCCGCGGCCGGTCGGCGGCGGCCAGGCCGTCGCGCGACAACGTGGTGTTGGTGGCGATCACCCCGGCCGCACCCCGGGCCAGACAGACCTCCAGCAGCTCGGCGATGGCCGGCTCGGTCAGATCCGGAGCGATCTTGACCAGCACCGGCTTCTCCCCCACCAGCGCCGCCAGCAGGGCGTCCAGGTGCTCCTTGTCCTGCAACGACCGCAGCCCCGGGGTGTTCGGCGAGGAGACGTTGACCGCGAAGTAGTCGCCGTGGGAACGCAACGCCCGGTAGGAGGCGAGGTAGTCCTCGACCGCCTCGTCCAACGGGGTCACCTTGGACTTGCCGAGCGAGATGCCCAGCGGTACCCCGAGCGGGCGGGGCAACGCCGCCAGCCGGACCGCGAGCGCCTCGGCCCCGGCGTTGTTGAAGCCCATCCGGTTGACCACGGCGGCGCTGTCGGGCAGCCGGAACAACCGGGGCCGGGGGTTGCCCGGCTGGGCGTGCGCGGTCACCGTGCCGACCTCGACGAAGCCGAAGCCCAGCGCCGACCAGGCCGGCAACGCCAACCCGTTCTTGTCCATCCCCGCGGCCAGTCCCACCGGGTTGGGAAACCGCACCCCGAACACCGTGCGGGGGGCCTGGACCAGGTACCGGGCCCGCAGCGCGGCCAGCGCCGCCGGCTGCCGGGCCAGCACCGCCAGCCGGCGCAGCGTCCAGTCGTGCGCCGCCTCGGCGTCACCGCCGCCGAGGCGGAACAGCCACGGACGTACCGCCCGCTCGAAGATCACGCCGGACCGCCCTCGCCCGGCAGCAGGCACCCGGTCACCGCAGTCCCCGCAGGGTGGCGTGCAGATCCTGCAGGGGGCGGACCTGCATGTCCCCCCGGATCCGGGCCTCGATGCCCATCACCGCGGCCGCCACACCGGGCACCGTGGTGACGCACGGGATGTCCGCGGTCACGGCAGCGCTGCGGATCTCGTACCCGTCGGAGCGGGCGCTGGCCCCGGAGCCCTGCGGCGTGTTGACCACCAGGGCCACCTCGCCGCGCAGGACCAGCGACACCGCGTCGTCGTCCTGCCCGGTCTCGTAGTGCTTGCGGATCTCCTCGCAGGTGACGCCGTGCCGGCGCAGCACCTCGGCGGTGCCGGCGGTCGCGACGATCTCGAAGCCCAGGTCCGCCAGGCGCTTGATCGGGAAGATCATCGCGCGCTTGTCCCGGTTGGCCACCGAGACGAAGATCTTCCCCCCGGTCGGCAGCGAACCGTACGCGGCCGACTGGGACTTGGCGAAGGCGTGCCCGAAGTGCGGGTCGATGCCCATCACCTCGCCGGTGGACTTCATCTCCGGGCCGAGCAGCGAGTCCACCCCCTTGCCGGCCGGGGTGCGGAACCGCTTGAACGGCAGCACCGCCTCCTTCACCGCGATCGGCGCGCCCGGCGGCATCGTGCCACCGTCCCCGCTGGGCGGCAGCATCCCCTCGGCGCGCAGCTCGGCGATGCTCGCGCCGAGCGCGATACGGGCCGCCGCCTTGGCCAACGGCACCGCCGTCGCCTTCGACACGAACGGCACGGTCCGCGACGCCCGGGGGTTGGCCTCCAGGACGTACAGCACGTCGTCCTTGAGCGCGTACTGGACGTTGAGCAGACCGCGTACGCCCACCCCGTGCGCGATCGCCTCGGTGTAGCGGCGGACCTGCTCGATGTGCGAGGCGGCCAGGGTGATCGGCGGCAGGGTGCACGACGAGTCACCGGAGTGGATGCCGGCCTCCTCGATGTGCTCCATCACGCCACCCAGGTAGACCTCGCCGTCGGCGTCGCAGAGGGCGTCCACGTCGATCTCGATCGCGTCGTCGAGGAAGCGGTCCACCAGCACCGGATGGTCCGGCGAGATGTCGGTGGCCCGGCCGATGTAGTCCCGCAGCGTCGGGTCGTCGTAGACGATCTCCATGCCCCGCCCGCCCAGCACGTACGAGGGGCGGACCAGCACCGGGTAGCCGATCTCCTCGGCGATCGCCCGGGCCTGCTCGTACGAGGTGGCCATGCCGTGTGCCGGGGCGCGCAGCCCGGCCCGGGCCAGCACCTCACCGAAGGCGCCCCGCTCCTCGGCCAGGTGGATGGACTCCGGGGAGGTGCCGACCACCGGCACCCCGGCGTCCTTGAGCCGCTGCGCCAACCCCAGCGGGGTCTGCCCGCCGAGCTGCACGATCACCCCGACCACGCCCGGACCGCCGGCCGCCCGGCCGGAGGTGTCCTCGGCATGCCAGACCTCCAGCACGTCCTCGAAGGTCAACGGCTCGAAGTAGAGCCGGTCGGCGGTGTCGTAGTCGGTGGAGACCGTCTCCGGGTTGCAGTTGATCATGACGGTCTCGAAGCCGGCACCGTCGGCACCGGAACCGGACGCAGCGGCTGCCCCGCTCGGCGCGCTTCGCAGCGCCTGTACCGCGTGCACGCAGGAGTAGTCGAACTCGATGCCCTGCCCGATCCGGTTCGGTCCGGAGCCCAGGATCAGCACCTTCGGCCGGGCCGAACCGGTCACCTCGGTCTCGGCGTCGTACGTCGAGTAGTGGTACGGCGTGGTCGCCTCGAACTCGGCCGCGCAGGTGTCCACCGTCTTGAACACCGGCCGGACGTCGAGCCGGTGCCGCAGGGTGCGTACCCCGTCCTCGGCCGCCAGCTCCGGACGCAACGCGGCCAGCTGCCGGTCCGACAGCCCGGCCCGCTTGGCCACCCGCAGCAGCTCCGTGTCGAGCACCGGGGCGGCCACGATCTCCGCCCGCAGCTCGACCAGACCGGCGATCTGGTCCAGGAACCACCTGTCGATCCCGCCCGAGGCGGCATGGACCTCGTCGATCGAGGCGCCGAGCCGCAGCGCCCGCTCGACGGTGTAGAGCCGACCGTCGTGCGGCACCCGCAGCGCGGCCAGGGTGTTCTCCCTGGTCGCGTCGGCCGGGTCCGGCACGGTCCAGAACCCGGCCGCCTTCGTCTCCATCGAGCGCATCGCCTTGTTCAGCGCCTCGGTGAAGTTACGTCCCAGGCTCATCGCCTCGCCCACCGACTTCATCGTGGTGGTCAGCTCCGGGTCCGCGCCGGGGAACTTCTCGAACGCGAACCGGGGGATCTTCACCACCACGTAGTCCAGGCTCGGCTCGAACGCCGCCGGGGTCTTGCGGGTGATGTCGTTGGGGATCTCGTCGAGGGTGTACCCGATGGCCAGCTTCGCGGCGATCTTGGCGATCGGGAAGCCGGTCGCCTTCGACGCCAGCGCCGAGGAACGGGACACCCGCGGGTTCATCTCGATCACCACGATCCGACCGTCGGCCGGGTTCACCGCGAACTGGATGTTGCAACCACCGGTGTCCACCCCGACCTCACGCAGCACCGCGATGCCCAGGTCACGCAGGCGCTGGTACTCCCGGTCGGTAAGGGTCATCGCCGGCGCGACCGTGACGCTGTCGCCGGTGTGCACGCCCATCGGGTCGACGTTCTCGATCGAGCAGACCACCACCACGTTGTCGTGCCGGTCGCGCATGAGTTCGAGCTCGTACTCCTTCCAGCCGAGCACGCTCTCCTCGATCAGCACCTCGTGCACCGGGCTGGCCGCCAACCCGGCACCGGCGATGCGGGCCAGGTCCTCGTCGGTGTGCGCCATACCGGAACCGAGGCCACCCATGGTGAACGACGGCCGGATCACCACCGGCAGGCCCAACTCGGCGACGGTCGCCTCGACCTCGGCCATCGAGTGGCAGACCCGGGAGCGGGGCACCAGGGCGGTCGGGTCCTCGACCCCCAGCCGCGCCCCGGCCTGGGCCACGACGTCCTTGAACAGCTGCCGGTCCTCGCCCCGGTTGATGGCGTCGACGTTCGCGCCGATCAGCTCCACGCCGTACTTGTCCAGCACCCCGGCGGCGTGCAGGGCGACGGCCGTGTTCAACGCGGTCTGCCCACCCAGGGTGGGCAGCACCGCGTCCGGGCGCTCCCGGGCGATGACCAGCTCGACGAACTCCGGGGTGATCGGCTCGACGTAGGTGGCGTCGGCGAACTCCGGGTCGGTCATGATCGTCGCCGGGTTGGAGTTGACCAGGCTGACCCGGATCCCCTCCTCGCGCAGCACCCGGCAGGCCTGGGTGCCGGAGTAGTCGAACTCGCAGGCCTGCCCGATGATGATCGGCCCGGAGCCGATCACCAGGATGTGCTTGAGATCGGTCCGCTTAGGCATTCTTCCCACCTTCGATGAGTTCGGCGAAGCGGTCGAAGAGGTAGTCCGCGTCGTGCGGGCCGGCCGCCGCCTCCGGGTGGTACTGGACGGTGAAGGCGGGCACGTCCCTGGCCCGCAGCCCCTCCACCACGTTGTCGTTGAGGCAGACGTGGGAGACCTGCACCCCACCGAAGTCCGTCTCGACCACCTGGTCGGGCACCACCGCGCCGGGCTGGGCACCCGGCACCCGCACCGCACCGGGCTGCTGTTCGCGGCCCGGCCAGGCGACCGCGAAGCCGTGGTTGTGGCTGGTCACCTCGACCTTGCCGGTGGCCCGGTCGAGCACCGGCTGGTTGATGCCCCGGTGGCCGTAGCCGAGCTTGTAGGTGCCGAAGCCGAGCGCCCGGCCGAGGATCTGGCTGCCGAAGCAGATGCCGAACAGCGGCACCCGCCGACGCAGCACCTCCCGGGCCAGCTCGGTCGGGCCGTCGGCGGTGGCCGGGTCCCCCGGGCCGGGCGAGAAGAAGACCGCGTCCGCGCCGGTGGCGAGCAGGTCCTCGATCGTCGAACCGGCCGGCAGCACGTGGGTGGTCACCCCACGGGCGGCGAGCCGACGCGGCACGTTGCGCTTGATCCCCAGGTCCAACGCGGCCACCGTGTACCGGTGCTCCCCCTCGGCCTCGACCACGTACGGCTGCGCGGTGCTCACCTCGGCGGAGAGATCCGCGCCGACCATCTCGGGGGCCTGCCGGACCCGGGACAGCAGGGCCTGCGGATCGTCGTCGACGCTGGAGATACCCACCCGCATCGCACCCCGCTCCCGCAGGTGCCGGGTCAGCGCCCGGGTGTCGATGCCGCTGATCCCGACCACACCCTCGGCGGCCAGCCGGTCGGCCAGCCCACCCCGGGCGCGCCAGTTCGAGCTGACCCGGGCCGGGTCGCGGACCACGTACCCGGCCACCCAGATCCGCCCCGACTCGTCGTCGTCGTCGTTGACCCCGGTGTTGCCGATGTGCGGTGCGGTCTGCACCACCACCTGACGGTGGTAGGACGGGTCGGTAAGCGTCTCCTGGTAGCCGGTCATGCCGGTGTTGAAGACCGCCTCGCCGAAGGTCTCCCCGACGCTGCCGTACGCCTCACCGTGGAACGTCCGACCATCCTCCAGAACCAGAATCGCGGGTTTTCTGACAGTCACTTCACGGCCTTTCCGTCGAGCACGGTCGCCTCGCCGCGCAGGAAGGTCGCGACGACGCGACCCGGGAGCGTCATGTGGGCGTACGGGGTGTTGCGGCTACGGCTGGCCAGGTCGGCCGGCTCGATGGTGCGCCGGACCGCCGGGTCGACCAGGGTGAGGTTGGCCGGTACCCCGGGCGCGGGGTCGACGCCGTGTCCGCTGAGCCCGGCGATCCGGGCCGGGGCGCGGGAGAGCCGCTCGGCGATCAGGTCCCACTCGGGCCCGAGCACCTCCAGCGCGATCGACAGCGCCGTCTCCAACCCGAGCATGCCCGGTCGGGCGTACGCCCACTCACACTCCTTGTCCTCCACCGCGTGCGGCGCGTGGTCGGTGGCGACGATGTCGATCACCCCCTCCACCAGGGCGGCGCGCAGCGCGGCCACGTCGGTGGCGGTCCGCAGCGGCGGGTTGACCTTGAACACCGGGTCGTAGCTCCGACCTGCGGGGCTCCCAGGCTCACCGCTTCCCGCGACGGCACCCGCCCCGCTTCCACCGATCACCTCGTCGGTCAGGAGGAGGTGGTGGGGGCACACCTCGGCGGTGACGCGTACCCCTCGGGCCTTGGCGTGGCGCAGCACCTCGACGCTGCCGGCGGTGGAGACGTGGCAGATGTGCAGGCGGCTGCCGACGTGCTCGGCCAGCAGCACGTCCCGGGCGATGATCGCCTCCTCGGCGACCGCCGGCCAGCCGGTCAGGCCGAGCCGGGTGGAGACCTCACCCTCGTGCATCTGCGCGCCCTCGGTGAGCCGGGGCTCCTCGGCGTGCTGGGCGATGATCCCGTCGAACGCCTTCACGTACTCCAGGGCCCTGCGCATCAGCATCGGGTCGGCGACACAGTGCCCGTCGTCGGAGAAGATCCGGACCCGGGCCGCCGAGTCGGCCATCGCGCCCAGCTCGGCCAGCCGCTCGCCGGCCAGGCCCACGGTGACCGCGCCGATCGGCTGCACGTCGACCAGGCCGGCCTCCCGGCCGAGCCGCCAGACCTGCTCCACCACGCCGGCGGTGTCGGCCACCGGCGAGGTGTTGGCCATCGCGCAGACGGCGGTGTAACCGCCGAGCGCCGCCGCCCGGGAGCCGGACTCGACGGTCTCGGCGTCCTCCCGGCCGGGTTCACGCAGGTGGGTGTGCAGGTCGACCAGGCCGGGCAGGGCGACCAGGCCGTCGGCCTCGACCACCACGGCGTCCGGCGCGGACAGCCCCGCACCGGCCTGCGCCACGACGCCGTCGCGGATCAGCAGGTCGGTCGGCGCGGCACCGACCACGCTCACGTTCTTGATCAGGTACGCGGTCACCGGTTGTTCCCTCCGAGCAGCAGGTAGAGCACGGCCATCCGTACGGAGACCCCGTTGGCGACCTGTTCGACGATGGTGGAGCGGGGTGAGTCGGCGACCTCCGGCGTGATCTCCATCCCCCGGTTCATCGGGCCGGGGTGCATGACGATCGCGTGCTCCGGCAGCCGCCGCATGCGGGGGCCGTCCAGGCCGTAGCGGCGGGAGTACTCGCGGGCCGACGGGAAGTAGGAGTCGTTCATCCGTTCCCGCTGCACCCGCAGCATCATCACCACGTCCGAGCCGGGCAGCACCGAGTCCAGGTCGTAGGAGACGCCGGTGCCGGGGGCGAGCGCGGCGGCGATGTCCACCGGGATCAACGTCGGCGGTCCGACCAGGGTGACCTTGGCACCGAGGGTGGACAGCAGCAGGACGTTGGAGCGCGCCACCCGGCTGTGCAGGACGTCCCCGACCACCGCGACCGACAGGCCGGCCAGCCGCCCCAGCCGGGAGCGCATGGTGTACGCGTCCAGCAGCGCCTGGGTGGGGTGCTCGTGGGTGCCGTCGCCGGCGTTGACCACCGAACCGTCCACCCAGTCGGCGAGCCGGTGCGGGGCGCCGGAGGCGGGGTGCCGGACGACCACCGCGTCGGCCCCCATCGCCTGCAGGGTCAGCGCGGTGTCCTTCAGGCTCTCGCCCTTGGTGACGCTGGACCCCTTGGCCGAGAAGTTGATCACATCGGCGCTGAGCCGCTTCGCCGCCGCCTCGAAGGAGATCCGGGTCCGGGTGGAGTCCTCGTAGAAGAGGTTCACCACGGTCCGGCCGCGCAGCGCGGGCAGCTTCTTGACCTCGCGGCCGGCGACGGTGGCCATCTCGGCGGCGGTGTCCAGGATCTGGGTGGCGGTGTCGGCGTCCAGGTCGGCCCCGGAGAGCAGGTGTCTGATCACTGGGCCAGCCTTTCGTTCGCGACTGCGGGGCTCCGCTGCGCTGCACTCCTCGCGCTCACTGGACCAGCCTTTCGTTCGCGACTGCGGGGCTCCGCTGCGCTGCACTCCTCGCGCTCACTGGGAGGCACCGCCGTAGAGGCGTACCTCGTCGGTGCCGTCGGTCTCGGCGAGGGTGACCTTGACGTTCTCGGCCAACGCGGTCGGGATGTTCTTCCCCACGTAGTCGGCGCGGATGGGCAGTTGCCGGTGGCCCCGGTCGACCAGCACGGCGAGCTGGACCGAGGCGGGGCGGCCGATGTCGCTCAGCGCGTCGAGCGCGGCCCGCACCGTACGGCCGGAGAAGAGCACGTCGTCGACGAGGACGACCCGCTGGCCGTCGATGCCGGCCGGGGGCAGCTGGGTGGGGCCCACCGCCCGGGTGGCGTGGCGACGCAGGTCGTCCCGGTAGAGGGTGATGTCGAGCACGCCGACCGGCACGGCCACGTCCTCGAAGGTGCTGATCCGGTCGGCCAGCCGACGGGCCAGCGGTACCCCACGGGTCGGGATGCCGAGCAGCACGGTGTCGGCGGCACCCTGGGTCTTCTCCAGGATCTGGTGGGCGATGCGGTCGACCACCCGCGAGACGTCGGCTGCGGCGAGGATCACCTTCACCGAGGGTTGTCGCGGGGGTGACGAATGGGCAGCCGCCGGGTAGGCCACAGCGGACCTCCTTCCCCGCCTCACGGGACGGGTCGTTAAAGGATGTCGGATCGCACCGGACGGGCCGACGGGCGACCCGGGCCGGGGCTTACGCCACGTTACCAGTGGTCACCGCGGTGCCGTCCGCCACCCACTGATCCCCGGCTCAGGACGCCGAAATGCGGACAACTCCCCCGCCGGCGACAACCGGCACCACCCCAGCACTTGACCAGTTGTCGCAATCCCCGTACCGTCACGCTCCGTAGCGATCGCTGGGTGAACCCCGAACAGCACTGGGAGTGTCCGTATGCCCTCTGAATACGCCAAGTCGCTGGGCGCCCGCCTGCGTTCCATCCGCCAGCAGCAGGGCCTGTCCCTGCAGGGGGTGGAGGAGAAGTCGAACGGACGGTGGAAGGCCGTCGTGGTCGGCTCGTACGAACGCGGTGACCGGGCAGTCACGGTGTCCCGACTGGCCGAGTTGGCTGACTTCTACCGAGTTCCCGTCTCGGAGCTGTTGCCCGACGGCAGCGGGGTGCGTCACGAGCCCACCAGCAAGATCGTGCTGGACCTGGAGCGGCTCTACGACGAGGCCTCCGAGGAGCTCGCGTACGTGGCCCGCTACGCCCGCGCCATCCAGCAGCAGCGCGGCGACTACAACGGGCGGGTGCTCTCCATCCGCGCCGACGACCTGCGCGCCCTCGCGATCGTCTACGACGCCTCACCGTCGGGCCTGATCGAGCGGCTCACCGAGCACGGCGTGCTGGTCGCCGACCCGCGGGCGTTCTTCGCCTCCTGACCCACCGACAACCGATGCAGGGGCCCGTGCCGTCCGGCACGGGCCCCTGGTCGTCACGGCGCCCCCGGACGGGGCGCGCGGGTCACCGGGTGGTGTACTCGGCGATCCGGTTGAGCAGGCCGTTGAGAAAGCGCGGCGAGTCGTCGGTCGACATCTGCCGGGCCAGCTCCACGGCCTCGCTGATCGCCACCGGGTCGTCGATCTCGTCGACGTGCAGCAGCTCGTAGACGGCGATCCGGGCCAGGTTGCGGTCGACCACCGGCATCCGGTCCAGCGTCCACCCCTCGGCGTAGCTGGCGACCAGCTCGTCGATCCGGTCCAGGTGGGTGGCGACCCCCTCGACCAGGCTGACCGCGTACCCCAGGTGGTCGGGGTGCGGCTTCTCGATCCGCTCGAGGTAGCCGGCCAGCACCTCGACCGGGGGCCGGTCCCGCAGGTCGGCCTCGTAGAGCACGTCCAGCGCCCGCTTACGCGCCTTGCGGCGCGCCGGCATCTGCTGCTTCGGCCCCTCGGCCATCAGGCGCGGCCGAGGTAACGGCCGTCGCGGGTGTCGACCTTGATCTTCTCGTCGGTGGTGATGAAGAGCGGCACCTGCACCGTCGCCCCGGTCTCCACGGTGGCCGGCTTGTTGCCGCCGGTCGACCGGTCGCCCTGCAGACCCGGCTCGGTGTAGGTGACCTGGAGCACCACGCTGGTGGGCAGCTCGATGTAGAGCGGCACCCCCTCGTGGGTGGCCACGGTCGCCTCGGCCTCGGGCAGGAGGTAGTTGGCCGCCTCGCCCACCGTGCCGCCGGGCACGGAGATCTGGTCGAAGGTCTCCAGATCCATGAAGACGTAGTCCTCGCCGTCGGCGTACAGATACTGCATGGTGCGCTTGTCCACGGTCGCGGTCTCGACCTTGGTGCCCGCGTTGAAGGTCTTGTCGACGACCTTGCCGGACAGCACGTTCTTCAGCGTGGTGCGGACGAAGGCACCACCCTTACCGGGCTTGACGTGCTGGAATTCGACGACGGCCCACAGCTCTCCGTCGAGGTTGAGTACCAGGCCGTTCTTGAGGTCGTTGGTGGTGGCCATTTCCTGCCTTGATCATCAATTGGCGGACAGACCTGGCAAGTCTACTAGCCGTGTCGACCCGTCACCCAGGCCCTGCGCCGGACGCCGCAGGTCGGGGCGGGCAGCCTCAGCTGGCCGCCCGGTGGGCGGCCAGGTGGTGCAGGGCGAGCCGGTAGCCGTCCACCCCCAGACCGCAGATCACCCCGGTGGCCACCGCCGAGACCACCGAGTGGTGCCGGAAGGGCTCCCGGGCGTGGATGTTGGAGATGTGTACCTCGACCAGCGGGCCGCGCAGCATCGCGCAGGCGTCCCGCACCGCGTACGAGTAGTGCGACCAGGCGGCCGGGTTGAGCACCACGGCCGCCTGCTCGTCGGCGGCGGCGTGCAGCCAGCCCAACAACTCGTGCTCGGCGTCGGTCTGCCGGACCGTCACGTCCAGGCCCAGCTCCCGACCGGTCGACTCGCAGAGCGCCACCAGGTCCGCGTAGCTGGTCTGCCCGTACACGTCGACCTGCCGGCTGCCCAGTCGCCCCAGATTCGGCCCGTTCAGCACGTACACCTTCGCGCTCACCGACTGATCTCCCGGTAGGCGGCGTGCAGCAGCTCGTCGTCCGGGCCCTCCAGGATCGCCGGGCGGGCCAGGCCGTCGAGCACCACGAACCGCAGCAGGTTGCCCCGGGCCTTCTTGTCCACCCGCATCGTGGCCAGCAACTGCGGCCAGGCGTCGGCGGCGTACCCGGTGGGCAGTCCGAGCGCGGCCACCGCGCTGCGGTGCCGCTCGGCGGTGGCCTGGTCGAGGCGGCCGGCGAGCCGGGCCAGCTCGCCGGCGTAGACCAGGCCGACGGCGACGGCGTGCCCGTGCCGCCAGCGGTACCCCTCCACCTTCTCGATGGCATGGGCCAGGGTGTGGCCGTAGTTGAGCACCTCCCGCACCCCGGACTCCCGCAGGTCACCGGAGACCACGTCGGCCTTGACCCGGATCGCCCGCTCGATCAGCTCCCGGGTCACCGCGCCGGCCGGGTCGGTGGCCGCCGTCGGGTCCCGCTCCACCAGGTCGAGGATCACCGGGTCGGCGATGAACCCGCACTTGACCACCTCGGCCAGCCCGGCGGCCAGGTCGACCGCGGGCAGGCTGTCCAGGGTGGCCAGGTCGGCCAGCACCCCCACCGGGGGATGGAACGCGCCTACCAGGTTCTTGCCGGCCGCCGTGTTGACCCCGGTCTTGCCGCCGACCGCCGCGTCGACCATGCCCAGCAGGGAGGTGGCCACCGGCACCCAGCGCACCCCGCGCAGCCAGCAGGCCGCGACGAAGCCGGCCAGGTCGGTCACCGCACCGCCGCCGACACCCACCACCGCGTCGGTACGGGTGAACCCGGCGGCACCGAGCCGGTCCCAGCACTCCGCCGCCACCTCGATCTGCTTGCCCGCCTCGGCGTCGGGCACCTCGACCGGCAGCGGCTCGACACCGGCGGCGCGTAACCGCTCGCCGAGCGCGTCGGCCAACGGCTTGACCGGGGGCGCGTGCAGCAGCGCCACCCGGGTCGCCCCCGGCAGCAGGCCGGGCAGCGCGTCCAGCAGACCACGCCCCACCAGTACGTCGTACGGCCGCTCGCCGCCGACCGGAATCCGGGTCACCTCGTTCATCACCGGCAGCCTAGTCGAGACCCCGGTGCACCCGGGTGACGCGTGACCACCGTCGGACACCTGACGTTTGACCGGACAGCGATCGGACAGGAGACGGTCGACAACCGAGGAGGGTTCCGATGGCCGACTCGACGCCCGACGCCGCCGACATCCGGCTGCCCGCCACCGTCCTGGGTGTCGGGTTGGGCGGCTTCGTCGACGGCATCTTGCTGCACCAGGTCCGGCAGTGGCATGCGCAGCGTGCCGTCGCCGGCGGCCCGGCGGAGCGGGTGAACGCCGCCGGACCGCGGGTCAGTGCTTGAGCAGGGACTCGATCTCGGCAGCGATCTCGGCCGGGGTACGCCCGTCGGTGACCACGGTCGCCGTGGCCACCTCCGTGTAGAGCGGACGCCGCTGGTCCATCAGGTGCTTGAGGGTGGCCCGGGGATTGATCGCCAACAGTGGCCGGCCCGCGCCCAGCCCGACCCGCTTGACCGCGTCGGGCAACTCCACCGACAGGTACACCACGGTGTGCCCGAACAGCGCCGCCCGGTTCTCCTCGGCGAGGATCGCGCCACCGCCGAGAGCGAGCACCCCGTGGTGCGAGGTCAGCGCCGCGACCACCGCCGCCCGTTCCAGGGTACGGAAGTGGTCCTCCCCCTCGTCGACGAAGATCTCCGGGATCGGCTTGCCGGCCAGCGCCTCGATGTCGCAGTCGGTGTCCCGGAACGGCACCCCGAGCGCGGCGGCGAGGGTCGCGCCCACCGTCGACTTGCCCGAGCCGGGCGGGCCCACCAGCACACAGACCGGCTTCGTCACCGGAGTCCCCCCGTGGCGCCCCGCCGGGGGCTCACCGGATCACCAGGGCATCGAGGTAGCCGGCCAGGTTACGGCGGATCTCCGCAACCGAGTCACCGCCGAACTTCTCGGTGGCGGCCTCGGCGAGCACCAGCGCCACCATCGCCTCGGCGACCACCGCGGCGGCCGGCACCGCACAGACGTCGGAGCGCTGGTTGATCGCGGTGGCCGGCTCCCCGGTGGTCACGTCGACCGTGGCCAGGGCCCGGTTCAGCGACGAGATCGGCTTCATCGCGGCCTTCACCCGCAGCGGCTCGCCGGTGGTGATGCCACCCTCCAGGCCACCGGCCCGGTCGGTGACCCGACGCACCCCGGAGGCGGTCGGCATGATCTCGTCGTGCGCCTCGGAACCCCGGGAGCGGGCCTGCTGCCAGCCGTCGCCGATCTCCACGCCCTTGATCGCCTGGATGGACATCAGCGCGGTGGCCAGCCGGGCGTCCAGCTTGCGGTCCCACTGCACGTGACTGCCCAGCCCTGGCGGCACCCCGTACGCCAGCACCTCGACCACGCCGCCGAGGGTGTCGGCGGCCTTCTTCGCCGCGTCGACCTCGGCGACCATCCGGGCGCTCGCCTCGGCGTCCAGGCAGCGCAGCGGGTCGGCGTCGATCCGCTCGGCGTCCCGCGGCTCCGGCCGCAGACCGGGCTTGGCTGCCACCGGCCCCAACTCGACCACGTGCGACACGATCTCGATGCCGAGGGCCTGCTTCACCAGCGCCTTCGCCACCGTGCCGACGGCGACCCGGGCGGCGGTCTCCCGCGCACTGGCCCGCTCCAGGATCGGGCGGGCGTCGGTGTGGCCGTACTTCTGCATGCCGGCCAGGTCGGCGTGGCCGGGCCGGGGCCGGGTCAGCGGGGCGTTACGGGCCTGGCTGGCCAACTCGTCCGGATCCACCGGATCGGCGGCCATCACGGTCTGCCACTTGGGCCACTCCGAGTTGCCGACCCGGATCGCCACCGGGCTGCCCAGGGTCACCCCGTGCCGCAACCCGCCGATGATCTCGATCTCGTCCTGCTCGAACGCCATCCGGGCACCCCGGCCGTAGCCGAGCCGGCGGCGGGCCAGCTCACGCCCGATCTCATCGGTGGTCACCTCGACGCCGGCGGGCACGCCCTCCAGGAGCGCGACGAGGGCGGGACCGTGCGATTCACCTGCAGTCAGCCAACGCAACACGGCGACCAGTCTGTCACGCCCGGTCGCCGTTGTAAGGAAGGGCCCCTTGTTAACGCGTACGGTAGAGAAGGGCACCCCTATCACCCACCGGGGGGCGGCTCAGTCGCGCGACGGGCGGGGGTGGGTCCGCTCGCGGCGCAGTGCGATCCCGACGGGGACGGCCGTCGCCAGCAGCGCGACCGCGAGCAGGGACCGCCACCACCGGTCCGACGCGGCCTCGGTGAGCGCCGCCACCACGAGCGCCGCGGCAAGTGCCGGCAGGATGGCCACCAACGCCCTCAGGACGTCCTCCCGCAAGCTCGACGCCCGCCCCTCTCGGAACGCCGCCGGCTGCCATCCGAGCCGCCGGGCGGCCACCCCGGCCAGGTAACCCAGCGGCAGCACCGTGACCAGCAACCACGACACCCGCACCTGCGGGCCGAGCAGGATCGGCAGACCAAGGACCAGCAGTACGCCCACCGCCACGCCACTGGACAGGAACGCCACATGCCGCCGGAGCCGGCCCCACCGGACAGACCGTGTCACGTATCTGCCGGGCGTCGCGGTACCTCTTCGTGTCGCGTCGAGACCTGGATCAGGCCGTGGCTGCCCGGTACCACCACCCGTCGGCCGGCAGACCGGAATGATCCATTGTGGTGGCCGGCGGGGTGGAAGTCGTCGCCCGTACCCGGTGGGTTGTCGGCCGGTGACGCGGACCGGCCGGGCCGAATGGCCCCGCCGAGCCGCGGCGACCTGCTGCACCGGCGGCTGCGGTGATCGACGGGAGGCGGCGCGACCGTCGGGGTGGCCGTTCGGGAGCGCTTGCGCCAACGCGGTGCGGAACCGGAGTCCTGACCCCGCACCCGCTGCCCCGCGTGACGGACCGACGTCGCTGCTCCCGCCGTCGGCGACGTCGGCAGGCTCCGCTCCGGCCTGCTCCCGACAACCTGAGCCCGGACGACCGGTCAACTCGCGGGCTACGTGCCGTCGGCGGTGACAGGGGTGACCTTCTCTACCGTAGGCGTTAAGAGGGGGGCCTTCCTTGCACCCTAGATGCCGCGGCCGCGTTTGTGGAGGGTGCGTAGGACGGCGTCGGCGCGGACCACCCGGCTGGCCACCGCCAGCGCGAGGTAGGCGCGCGGCTCGCGGGGGTTGCCGCGCAGCGTCCGGCGGGCCCAGCGCACCGCGCCGCGCCGGTCACCGGAGGCCGCCCGGGCGAAGGCGATCTGGCCGCTGACCCGGGCCTGGCCGGCCGGTTGGGTGGCGAACTCGGGGTAGCGTTCCAGCAGCCACTGCAACGCCGCCGAGATGGTGTCCCAGCGCTGCGCGAAGTACGACCGCTTGTGCCAGCGCACCAGCACGTACGGCACCGACAGGTTGACCAGCGGGGCGCTGCGCGCGGCCCGGAGCAGGAACTCGTAGTCCTCGGCGTAGCTGCCCGGGATCTCCTCGTCGACCAGACCGAAGCCGTCACGCAGGGCGGCGGCCCGGATCACGAAGGTGGACGGGTGCAGCTCGGTCATCCGGTCCCGCAGCAGCTCGGCCAGGGTGATCTCCGACCGGTCGAGCACCCGGTCGACGGTACGGCCGTCGTAGTTGACGCGGATGCCGCAGCTGACGAACTCCGCGTCGGGCACGGCGCGCAGGGCGTCGACCTGGGCCCGTAGTTTGCCGGGCAGCCACTCGTCGTCGTCGTCGCAGAAGGCGACCAGCTCACCCTCGGCGGCCAGGGTGCCGCTGTTGCGGGCCCCGGCCAGTCCGGCGGCCCGCCCGTTGGTGATCACCCGGACCTGCCGTTCCGGTCGGGACAGCTCGGCCAGACCCGGGTCCGGGGTGGACTGGTCGTAGACCACGACCACCTCGATCGGGCCGGGGTAGTCCTGGTCGAGGATCGCGGTGACCGCGGCCCGCAGCAACTCCGGACGGTCCCGGGTGGGAACCACGGCGCTGACCGTCGGGTACTGACTCATCGGGTGCGTTCTCCGTCCATTACCCGGCCTCTCGGCCACCACCACTGCCGACGCGGCCGGTTCGACGAGGCCACCAGTTGCTCCACGATCCGACCGACGCGCTCCACGGCGGCCCGCCGGGCGTCGCCCGAGCCGTCGTCGGTCGACACCCGGAAACGGCCCGGGTCGGCCAGGCCGGCGTCCAGCGCCGCGACGAGCGCCTCCCGGGACTCACAGAGCGCCACCAGCCCGGCGGCGCCCAGCCGGCGGGCGAAGAGCAGCTGGTGGTCGTCGACGTGTTCGCCGTGGGCCGGGTTGCGGGGCACCACGATGGGCAGCCGGCCGTGCCGGCGGGCCTCCAGGATGGTC
Organism: Micromonospora sp. WMMA1923; assembly: GCF_049179195.1. Classification (NCBI taxonomy): domain Bacteria; kingdom Bacillati; phylum Actinomycetota; class Actinomycetes; order Micromonosporales; family Micromonosporaceae; genus Micromonospora; species Micromonospora sp. WMMA1923. Next base: position 1,679,239 of record NZ_JBMHLZ010000001.1, on the reverse strand, counting down.
GCCGGGCCACCGTGGCAGACCACCAGGTCGGCGCTGGCCATCGCGTCCTGCAGCTGGTCGTGACCGAGGAAGGGCACCGCGCCCGGGGTGGCCGGGGCCCGGGTGTGCCCGTGTTGCAGGGTCAGCTCGACCCGGTGGCCGTGGTCGCGGTGCCACTGCTCGATCCAGTCGGTCAACCGGTCGAAGGTGTGCTTGTCGGTGCCGACGGCGACGAGCAGCCGGGCCCGGGCCGGCAGTTCCCGACGCCGTTGCCGGGGGATCCGGGCGGTCACGTCGGGGCCACCGAGGGGGGTCGATCTCTCGCCGGTCACAGCAGGGTCCCCACGACGGTCGCCTCCGGGTACTGCCGGCGCTGCTCTTCCCACTGCACGAGCATCACCGACAGGAACGGTCGGCAGAGTCGGGCGGTGAGCGTCGGGGTGTCGATGCGGTCGTACACCTCGATGTAGACCGTCGGGATGCCCCGCAGGCGGGCCAACACCACGAAGGGCACCGCCACGCCCGCGCCGGTGGTCACCACGGCGGCGATTCTCCGGGTACGCAGCACCCGCATCGCGAGCCAGGCGTTGCGCAGCAGGTTGGGCAGGTTGCGGGTGGTCGGATGGTGGGCGGCGACCAGCTCCTCACCGGTCAGCAGCGACACCGCCTCGGGGGTGTCGAAGGTGACCCAGCACCGGGGCCACCGCTCGTACCACGGGCGCAGCGCCAGCAGTTGGGCCAGATGGCCACCGCTGGAGCCGACCAGCAACAGGACAGCAGGATCAGCCGGATCCTCGACGGTCGGGTCCACGCGACTCCCCACAAGCACGCCCGGAAGGACAATCAACGGTTTCTATCGGTAGTCAGGACATCACAGAACGACGTGGAATGTGAAGCCGGTTGCCCCCGCGGCGATCCGGCTCCGGTGTCATCCACAGCGGACACCATACCGATGGTGTCGTCATCACCTGCGGATACGTCGGATTGTGGACCTCCGGCGGCGGATCTGGCCGGCAGATCAACCGGAATGTCTTTTCTCGACGACGTCCAACAGCGCGGGATGCAGCGCCGGGTTCCACCCCGCGCCCCCGGCGGCGAGCCGCCAGGTGCGCAGCCACATCTCCACCAGGTAGGCGTCGGCCACCAGCCGCCGGCCCGCCGCCGACAGGCCGAGCGCGGCACCGTGCGCGGCGAGGTGGGCGTCGACCGCCGCGGCGGCGGCCCCGGCCGGCTGCCCGTCGAGCACCAGGGCCCGTTGGAAGGCGTCGTGCGCGAGGTCGAACCCGAGGGGTACGTCCGGCCCGCTGTGCTCCCAGTCCCAGGCGACCAGGTTCCCGGCATGCCGGCCGAGGTTCCACGGCACCCAGTCACCGTGCCAGTGTCCGAACTCGACAGCGGTGTCGCCGTGCCGGCGGGCCAGCGCCGCGACCGCCTCGACCGCCCGTGCCCCGGCCCGCTCGCCGCCCCCCGCCCGGCTCGTCCCGCTCTGCTCGGCCCCGCTGCCGGCGGTGGCCGTGGCCATGGTGTCGTCGGCGGCAGCGGCCCGGGCCGCCTCGGTGGTCAGTCGGGCCAGGAAGGTCGAGCCGGCCAGCGGCCGCGGGGCGGCGGGTGCGCCACCCCGGCGGGCGACCGCGAGCAGCGCGCCGATCCTCGGCGGGTCGTCGACCGGCACGCCCCGCACGGCCAGCGGCAGCGGCTCGACCACGGCGACCACCTGGCCGGCCCAGGTCAGTTCGGCCAGCAGCCGGGGCGTCACCGGATGGCCGTCCACACCGGATGCCTGCGGTAGCGCGCGCAGCGCGGCGCACTCGGCGGTCACCAGGGCCCGGGTGGCGTCGTTCCACCCGATCTTGGCGTAGCCGAGGGGACGACCGTCGGCCGCGAAGACCTGCAACGTCGGCTTGTGGTGGGGGTCCGGCGGCCGGATCCCGCAGGCCGCGTACGCCGGACGGACGCCGAGCAGCTCGGCCAGGTGCGCGGCGAGCAGCGCTCCGGCCGGATCCACGTCGGCCGGCAGCGACACGGTCAGGGTCGGGAAGCGGGCGGCGTCCAGCACCCCGATCCGGGCCAACGCGCCGAGTCCGGCCCGGACCGCCCGGATCTTCGGCGGACGCAGCGCGTTGTACGCCAACAGCGCCGCGGCGGTGGCCCGGGTCGCACCCCGGGGCAGCAGGAACCGGGCCCGCTCGACCGAGGGCACCACCGTGTACCGGGCCAGCACCCGGTGGCCGGCCGGCGGCGCACCGTCGACGGTCAGCCCGATCCGGTCGTCACCGAAGACCGCCCGGCTGACCCACCCCAACCCGTCGGTACGTCCGCGCGGGTCACCGGTCGAGGTCACCGCGCGCCCCAGTCGAAGGTCATCCCGAGGCGTCGTTCCAGCGCCTGGTTGTGCGGCCGGTAGTAGTCGGTCAGCTCGGCGCGTACCGCGGGGTCCAGGGGCGCCGACCGCCGGTCGTTGTAGACCTTGAAGTCGGGCAGGTCGAAGGCGGGCAGGCCGAGGAAGTCGAGCGTGCGCGCGTAGGTCGACCGGGCGTCGCGGTAGAGGTCCTCGCTGGGCAGGAAGAGGAACTGGGACGTCTCGAACCGCGCCAGCCACGGCTCCAGGTGCTCCAGGTAACGGCCCCGGGCCCGGTAGGTGTACCAGTCGTAGGGCTCGCTGAAGTACTCCGGCTCGGCGATCAGCCGCTCCCGCTCCCCCGCGGTGCGCTCCGCCTCGGCGGCCAGGGCGTCGGCGAACTCCAACGGCTCGATGTCGTGGGTGCGCCGCTCCTTCCAGTGCGAGTACGCCCGCTCCACCGGGTCGCGCAGCAGCACGATCAGCCGCACCTGCGGCATCAGCTCCGCCACCCGCTGCGCGGCGAGCGGGTGGAACATGTACAGCGGGGCCGCCTCGCCGACGCGGACGGGGCCGCCGTGCCGGTTCTCCAGCGCCGCCCGCTGCCGGGTGGTCGGGAAGTGCGAGCGGTACCAGGCCTCGCCCCGCCGCCAGTGTTCCTCGAAGTAGTGCGCGGACTTGGTGTTCCAGGCCGGGAAGAGCCGGGGCACCAGCGGATGCTGGATCAGGTAGTTCCACAGGGAGGTGGTCCCACCGCGTTTGGTGCCGATGATGAGGAAGTCCGGCAACGGCCGCCGGTCGCTGGTCCGTACCCCGTAGTCGACCAGACTCTCCTTGACCCGGTCGGTGACCTGGGTCGGTACCAGCTGTTTCATCCGGTCTCGGAGCGAGGACACCGGTGCTCACCTGCCCTTCGTGGGTTGGGTCGGGACGGGGTTCGGCCCGCCCCGGATCTGCGTCAGGATCGCCCGGATGCCACGCCGCACCCGGGGCACCGCCACCAGGGCGACCGCGCCGGTCACCAGCACGGCCAGCGCCACCACCAGCCCGGGGATCCCCCGGCCGGCGACCAGCACCCCGAGCGCCGAGGCCGCCCCGACGCCGGCGACGGTGAGCAGGGCGGCCCGGCCCATCACCCGGTCGGTCAACGGCTGCCCCACCGTCCGGCGGGCACAGCTGAAGGCGATCAGGTTCTCGGTGGCGATCCCGGCCCCCCAGGCGAGGGCGGCGCCGGTCGCGCCGTACCCGGGAATCAGGGCGACGCCGAGGGTGACGGTGCCGGCCAGTCCGGCCACCGCGGCGGCCAGGTGCAGGCCGCTGTGCCCGCCCATCAGCAGCAGGCTCTGCACGTTGCCGACCCCGGTGTTGACAAGCATCGCCAGGGCGAGCACGGTCATCGCGGTGGCCCCGGCGGCGAACTCCGGCCCGAAGAGCTGGAGGAAGGCCAGCCCGAAGACGGCGAGCAGCAGGTAGACCGGCCAGGACAGCACGAGCGCCCAGGTGGTCAGCTGCCGGTGCACGGTGGCCGCCGCCGCCCGTTCCCCCCGGCCGAGCAGCCGCGACAGTTGGGGCGACACGGCCACCCGCAGTCCCTGCATGGCCAGCTGACCGGCGAGCACGTAGCGGCCGACCGCGCCGAAGACACCGGCCTGGGTCTGGTCGGCAAGCGCCGAGGTGAGCAGCACCCCGACCCACATGCTGCCGGCGTCGATCGCCGCCGAGGCGGCCCGGGGCAGCGCGAAGCCCCAGAACGTCGACCAGTCCGTGCGCCGGGGCCGCAGCGGCACCGCCCGGCCCAGGCCGACCGGCCCGGCGACCAGCGCCAGGCAGGCCAGCAGGGCGATGCCGGCCGGGACGAGCCAGCCGGTCAGGCCCAGCACCAGGCCGCCGCCGACCAGGGCCACCGCGCCGACCAGCAGCGGCCGGGCCACCGGCAGCAGGAAGAACTGCACGGCGACGTACGCGCGGATCGGCCGTACACAGCGCAACGCCGCGAGCAGCAGGGTCATCGCGACCACCACCGGCACCGCCACGAACGCGGCGACCAGCAGTGGCCGGCCGGCGTCACCCGAGCCGTCGAGGAGCAGCCCGGCGAGTCCGCCGGCGGCCACCACCCCACCGACGGCGACCAGGAGCGCGATCAGCAGCGGCGGGACCAGCGCCACCGGCAGCAGCCGGGCGGCGTCACCGTCCGGGCCGGTCCGCCGCCGGGGTAGCGCCCACATCAGCCCGGTCTCCGCGCCGAGGGTGCAGACCGCGGTGGCGACGGTGACCACCCCGATCGCCGCGAAGAAGGCACCCGAGCCGGCCGTACCGTAGCCCCGGGTGATCACCACCGCCAGGACGAAGCCGAAAAGTCCGCTGGTGGCCGCCCCGACCAGACCGGCGGCGCCGCTGCGGGCGCTGCGTCGGGTCTCGGTGGCGTCGTCGGCCGGCTGGTCGGCGCGGGGCGCGACGGCGGTCACGCGGGCACCGCCACCGGGGTACGACGGACCCGGTCACCGGCGACGGTGCGTTCCCGCTCGGTAAGCGCCATCGAGAAGCAGATCACGAAGAACGCCAGCGCCAGGTTCTGGTTGGCCATCCCGTAGAACGGCACCTGGACCAGGCAGACCACCGGCACCACGGCCAGCCACTGACCCGGCGGTGAGACCGCCCGGGAACAGACCAGGTACGCCAGCACGAACCAGGCGAGGAAGCAGAGCAGCGCGGGCACCCCGTGGCTGAACAGCACCATCCACAGTTGACCCTGGGTGCCGATCGGCGCGTCGGCCGAGACGGTGTCCACGTTCACCGGCGCGCCGTAGCCCAGCCACGGCGAGTCGCGGACCCGGTCGAGCACCTCGGTGTAGAGCGAGAGCCGGTCGGTGTTGGTGTCGCTGGACTCCACCCGGTTGCTGATCAGGTCGACGACCGGGATGAAGAGGGTGGCCACCGCGCCGAGCACGGCGACCCCGACGATCGAGGCCGCGACCCGGATGTTGCCCCGCAGGGCGGCCCGGATCCCGAGCACGGCCAGCCCGACGCCGAGACTGAGGAACATCGCCCGGTTCAGGGTGAGGAAGGCCGGTGCCAACGACAGCGGCAACGAGCCCAGCAGCACCCAGCGCAGCAGCCCCCGGCGCAGCAGCATGCTGAGCGCCACCACGCAGGGCAGGCTCATCGCGTACGCGCTGCCGTAGTTGTTGGTGTACGCGTACGGCGCGGCGGGTCGGTAGATCGGGTTGAGCGAGCGTGGGCTGAACTCGGCGGTGGTGAGGTGGACCATGTCCTGGATGAACGGGGTGTTGGCCAGGCCGGCGGGCAACAGCACCTCCATCGGCGTGGTCATCGCGAAGCGGGGCACCAGCACCCCCAGCCAGCCCAGGGTGACCAGGCCGAACCAGAAGGCGCAGAGCGGCATCAGCACCGTCACCTGGCGGGGGCGCTCCCGGGCCGCGGCGTAGACGTAGCAGCCGACGATGAGCGCGGTCAGGTAGAACGCCAGCCGCAGGGCGAAGGTCAGCAGCGAGGCGGCGTTCTGCAACTGGGTGGCACTGACCACGACCAGGGCGAGAAAGAGCAGCCACCCGCCCGTTCCCGGGGGCAACGGCACCCGGCCCCGGGTGACCAGGATGGTGAGCAGCAACGCGCCGAGCAACGGCCAGCCCAGGTAGAACGCTCCGGTCAGCCACCAGAGCGGCACCAGCCCGAACATCACCGCCAGCGGCCAGACCGGCAGCAGCGGCACCGCGGCGGCCGACGGCAGGACGGGCCCCGACGGTCCGACGGCGGCCGACGGTGGTGGGCCGTCGGCGCGCGGGTCAGCCATGGCTGCCGCGGGTCAGCACGAAGCCGATCGGGCTGACCCCGGCCGCCCGCAGCCGCTCCACCAACCGCCGGAGGTCGGTCTGTCGGGTGCGGTCCTGCACGACCACGATCACCGCGGTGCCCTGCCGGGCCAGCGCCACCCCCCGCTCGTCGGACTCGGCCGGTGGCGCGTTGTAGAGCACCAGCGGTTGGCCCACTGCCTGCCGGGCGGTGCCGATCCGGACGCTACCCGGGCCCACCGTGATCTCCGAGCCGTCGCCGGTCGGCTCGGCGCCACCCCGGCGGCCGTCGACGATCCGCCCGGGGGCGGCGGCCCGACCGGAGGTGACCCGGGGCACGATCGCGGTGGCGTCCGGGTCGCCGGAGGTACGGGCGGCGGCCGGGTACGGCGAGGGCCGCCGGTTGGGCGCCGTCCCGGCACCCGCCGTCCCGCCCGCCGCGGTGGGCACCGACACCACCCCGGTCCCCCGCACCGGCGGTGCCGTGCCGTTGGGCAGGTGTGGCTGCTGCGCCACCGCGACCCGGTCGAAGGGCAGCCGGTTGCTGCCGGCCAGCACCGCCTCGCGCAGCCGGCCGGCCCGTCCGCTGTCGTCGGCGACGAAGACCGGACGGCCGTCGGCGGCGAGCGCCACCGCGAGCCCGGCCGTGGTCGCGGTCGAGTCCTCCCGGGTGGTCAGCACCGCCACCCGGGCCGGCGAGCTGACCTGCGCGGCGATCGCCATCGCGACGTAGCGGACGTCGGCGTCGACCAACTGTGCCCGGCCGGGCACCCGCCGCCGCCGGACGGTGCCCAGCAGTGGCAGTCCGGTGACCTCCCGCCCGTCGGCCACCGTGCGGATCCGCCTGTCGATCGACTCCCAGCCGTACGCGGCGACCACGCCGATCAACGTCCCGCCGAGCAGGCCGGCGAGCAGGTAGAGCATCCGGCTGCCGTCCCGGTTGGCCAGCTCCGGCTCGGCGGTCTGGGTCAACCAGCCCGGGTTCACGTCGACGGCGGCGATCTCGCTGCGCGCCGAGTTGAGCTGGGTGAGCTGGTTGTTGACCGCGGCGAGTTCGCTGACCGCCGCGTCGGCGGCGGCGGTGCCCCGGTTGCGGTCGATCCGCTTCTGCAGCGTGGTCTGCTGCTCGGTGACCTTGGCGATGCTCGCGTCGTAGGAGCGCAGCATCTCGTTGCGCTGACTCTCGTACATCTCCCGGCGCACGTCCAGGTAGGAGCGGGCGGCGACGTTGACGGTCTCCACCGACTCGTCGACGGTGCGGCCCTGGTAGACGAAGCGCAGGATCTGCCCGCCGGTGGGTACCTCGACCTCCAGCGCGTTGCGGACCTCCACCGAGGGACGACCGACCGCCTCGGCGATCCGGCTGACCACGTCGGTGCCGGTGGCGATGCCGCTCTCCACGTTCATGTTCACCGACCGGTCGGGGCTGCCGCCGGTCGGGGTGAACGCGTCGGTCACCACCGGACGTACCGCCACCACCGCGCTGGCGGTCACCGCCGCCGGGGCCAGCATGACGAAGGTGAGGGCGGCGAGCAGGCCGGAGCCGGCGATCGCGGCCACCAACCGGATCCGGTGCAGCGGCACCCGCAGCACGTCGGTGATGGTGACGGTACGGGCGGGTGGGCCGGTCGGCCGGTCGGCCGGGGACCATCCGGCGGAGGCGTGCTCAGTCATGGAACTTCTTCACCGTCTGTTGGGGATTGCCGACGACGACGACCCGGGGTGGCACGTCGGACCGGACGACCGTGCCGGCGCCGACGACACTGTCGTCGCCGATCCGCACGCCCTTGAGAACCAGCGCGTGGGTGCCGATCCAGACGTTGTCGCCGACCACGATCGGGGCGCGGGTGGCCGCGGTCGGCGGGGCGTGCCGCAGCTCGGGGGGAAGGTTGTGGAAGTCGTTGTCCAGCAGCTCGCAGTCCGAGAGCAGGCACCGGTCACCGACGGTCACCGAGGTCCAGGCACCGATCCAGGTGGCGTTGAGCAGGCAGTCCGCGCCCACCCGCACCTCACCCGGCCCGGCGAAGCGGACCAGCTTGTTCACCCTGGTCCGGTCGCCGAGGGTCACCCGCACCCCGCGGCGCAGCCGGAGCCGGCCGCGGATCTCGACGTCCCGGCCGAGGGTCAGCCGACGGTAGCGCAGCCGATACCACACCCGCCGGAGCGCGAACACCGCGCGTAGCAACGGCCCCCGCCGGGTCTGAGCGACGCCAGCCAACACACCCTCCCCACCGTCTCGGGGGCCGGCGACGCGACTGCGTCGCCGGCCCCCGGTCGACCAATCTACCGAGAAACCATCACGATCGGTCGATCCTTACTGTACGGAGAAGAACATGGCCGACTGCGACCAGGTCAACCCCGGGCTCGGCGCCGCGAGCACGGTGGCCGCGGTACCGGTCACCACCGGCGCGGCCGTCGGATCGAACGGCACGGCACGCAGCGTACCGTCGGTGTGTCCATAGACGATCCGCCCGTCCACCCAGGCCATCCCGCGCACCGCCGACCAGGTCATCCCGGTGGTCGGGGTGCTGAACTCGGTGGCGCCGAGGTAGTTGCCGTCGATCTCGAAGTACCGGTGGTACAGCGCGTTGGCCCCGGTCCGGGTGTAGTAGAGCTGACCGTCCAGGTAGAACGCGCCGGTCAGGTTCGCCGCGTTGAACCAGTCGTTGTAGCCCGACGCCTCCCACGACGCGCCGATCGCCGTACCGTTGTAGAGCGAGATGTCGATCCGGCTGCCACTCGGGGCGCCGGTCACCGTACGCGCCCAGTAGATCCGGTCGTCGACCTGCCAGGTGGCGCCGGCGTTGGTCCAGTTCGGCTGGCTGACCACGGTCGCCGTGCCGAGGGTGGTGCCGTCGAACGGGACCTTGGCCAGCTCACCGTTGGCCGTCCGCAGGTGCAGGTTGCCGCTGCCGGCCGGCTGCGGGTTCTTCGGGGTGACGGTACGTCCACCGGCGAGCGGGAACATGCCGAGCCGGCCGTGGTACTCGTTGCCCATCCCGTCGGAGTTGTGCCCGAAGTAGATCCCGTCGGTGCCGCGCCAGATCACCGGTACCGAGGAGCCCCAACTGCTGGCCCCGGTCGGCAGCGACGAGGCGGTACGGCGCGGGTTCCAGTTCAGCGGCATGCCGGTGGCCGGGTTGACCGCCCCGATGCCGAGCCGGTCGATCGCGCCGTTGCCGGCGACGTCACTGGCGTTGGGGTTGTTCAGCCATCGGAAGTGCCCACCGAGGTAGATCACCCCGTCGGCGACCTCGACCGAGGTGATGGTGTCGTTGCCGGTGAAGTTGACCCAGGTGGCCACCTGCCCGGTCCCCCGCGCGGCGGTCTCGAACCGGACCAGTGCGTCGCAGTACGCCGACGGCCAACCCGACCCGCCGTTGGTGCCGACGACGAACCAGCTGCCGTCCGCGCCGAACCTCACGTCCTGCACGTAGTGCACGAAGGTCGAGGGGCTGCCGCACCCCGCGACGAACTTCTCCGAACTCCAGTCGATCACCGAGGGCGTCCCGGTCAGGTCCACCAGCGCGATCTGGTTGCGGGGCAGGTCGTTGAGGAGGGTGAAGTTACCGCCGACGACCAGGGTGTTGCCGTCCGGGGAGACGTCGATCGCCCAGACGTACGAATTGGTCTCGTGCCGGCCCACGGTGGCGTTGACGTTGAACGTCGGGTCGATCGCACCGGTGGTCGCGTTCAGCCGGGCCAACCCGGTGTGCGCGGTGCCGTTGAGCCAGTTGAACGCGCCGGCGACGTACAGGTCGTTGCCGTGCAGCACCAGGTCACGGACGTTGCCGCCGTCGGAGCGACCGACCCAGCTGTCGATGATCGCGCCGGTGGTCGGGTCGAGCGCGACCAGGTTGCGGCGGGCGATCCCGTTGACGGTCTTGAAGGCGCCACCGACGATGACGGTGCCGCCGGGGCCGGCGATCAGGGTGTTGACCGCCCCGTCGAGCACCGGCAGGAACGTGGTGGAGATCGCCCCGGTGCCGCGGTGGTAGGCGAACAGGTAGCGCTGGGTGGTCCAGGTGGCGGTGGCGGTGAGGCGGATCTGGGTGAAGCTGCCGCCGACGTAGACCATGTCGCCCACCTGGGCGAACGCGCGGGTCTCACCGTCACGGGCGTGTGGCGTGTGGTCGGCGGGGTTGGCCGAGACGAGGGTGGCCGGCGCGGGCGCCGGGACCACGGCGGCGGACGCCGCGGCGGGTGCGGTCAGCACCGTGAGGCCGACCACCACCGCGAGCAGCGTCGCGCGGGCACGGGTGGTTCCGGCGGTACGCCGGAGAAGGGAGGGAACGGGCACGCTGTGCCTCCTGGGAGGGCCAACAGAACGTGCGTAGCGTGCCTTGTCCAGCGCCACAAGGGAAATCCGCCGATTGGGCGGTCACTGAATCCGGTAACCGACAGCGACGTGGACGGTCCATACCGGCCACGTCACTGTCGGGCCGAGGTCAGTCGCGGGTGCTCCGCGCGGTCGGCTGACGCAGATAGGAGTCCCGCCCGGCCTGGGCGAAGCCGGCCACCGCCGAGGCGTTGTGGTTCATGGTCATGTCACAGGTGCTGGACTTGCGGGTCATCCCCGGCGAGTTGAAGTAGATCGCCGCCTTGATCTTGGGGTGGGCCTTCAGGGCCGCCGGGAACTCCTCGAACCACCGGCGCTTGGCCCCCGGGTCGTCCGGGTGCAGGTTGGTGCCGAACTCGGCAAGCATCCGGGGCTTGCCCGCGCCCACCCCGTTGTCGTCCAGCCACCGGTAGAAGCCACCGACCGTCTCGTGCGGACTCTTCCACACCGTGCTGCCGTTGCAGACCTGGAAGTTGTACGGGTCGTAGCCCACCCAGTCGACGTACCGGTCACCGGGGTAGAGGCCGACGTACCGGTCGTGGTAGCCGGACCAGCCCATCATCACCCACACCCAGACGGCGTTGGACGCCCCGGCCCTGGCGAACCGGTCGTGCACGTACCGCCAGGCGCGGACGAAGTCGGCGTCGCTGCCCTTGGCCGGCTCGTCCTCCGGCTCGTGGTCGAAGCCCATGAACACCGGCGCCCCGACCGCCTTGATCCGACCGGCCACCGCGTCGATCGTCTCGTCGTGCCGGCCACTGTAGACGTCCGCCCAGGTGAACGTCGTACCGGTGGAGAAGTTCCGGGACTCCCAGGCGAAGAAGAGCAGCCTGCCCTCGCGCAGCTGCTGCTGCTCGTACGGGTCGGGGAAGGCCCCGTTGCTGCCGGCGTTGGAGAAGTCGTGGTAGCGGTGCACCACGTCGAACTTCCGCCCGACCTGGGCCTCCACATCGGCCACCGCCTGGCCGTGGTCCCACCCGTTGCCGGCCGAGGCCGGCGAGTACATCCCCCACCAGGCGCCGCAGGAGGGCACCAGCTTCGCCGACACCGTCCCGCACCGGCCCGAACCGTTGGCCGGGGCGGTGGTGCTGGGCGTCGCCGCGGGGGTGGTCGCCGACGGGCGGGGGGTGCTCGGCTCGACGCGCGGCGTCGGGCTGGCCGGCGCGGTGGTCGCCGGGGTCGAGGTGGCCGGCACCGTCGGGGACGCGGTCGGCGCGACGTCGTAGTCGACGAGCAACCGGGGTCGCAGCTCCGGGTCGCGGTTCTCCCGGGACGCCCAGTAGAGCCGGGTGTCCAGACCGGACTGGGCCAGGGACACCGTCCAGTTGCCGTTGCCCCGCACCAGCGCCGAGACGTCCCACTCGTTGAAGCCCTCGGCCACCCGGGACACCGAGTCCAACGCGGTGACCGGCTCCACCGGCGCGGGCCGGGCCTGCCGGGCGTCCACCGGGGAGGCGTACGCGGTCACCGTGGCGGCGGCGTCCCGCCAGGCGTACACCCGCAGGGTGGCCCGCAGGCCCACGGCGGTGGCGGGCACCCCGCGCACCGCGAACTCGACCACCGCGTCCCGGGCCCCGCGCGGGTTGCCGTCGCAGGGCGCCGGGCAGGTGGCCAGGGACGTCTTGACCCCGTTGTCACCGTCCTGCGGCACCGTCGTGGCGGTGGTGTCGGCCACCGCCACCAGGGCGGGATCGTCGGCAGCCAGCAGCGGCATCATGGTGGCCACCAGAGCGCCCACCACCGCGACGCCGAGCACCCCGAGAACGGCTGCCTTGCGTCGGGGACCGGCGTGCCGGGTGAGGCGGTGAATCCCGTGCCTGTTCAAGGGACACTCCCTGTGTCGACTGTGGTACCGGGTGCAGCCTAACCAGGAGGGTCGCGGGACGTCACACGTACAGCTACGGGTAAGCGCGTCTTAACCCAAAGCTAAGAAACGGGGGGCCGTGGCCGGTCAACGACGGGCGGCCAGCAGGGCGGCGCGCATCGCCGGCACCGGCGCGGGAACCCCGGTGAACTGTTCGAACTGACCGACGGCCTGGGCCAGCAGCAGGTCCAGCCCGGAGACGACACGGCAACCGGCGGCCTGGGCGGCGGCGGCCAACGGAGTCGGCCAGGGATCGTAGAGGGCGTCGAAGACCACGGTGGACGACCGCCACCGCCACCGGCTGACCAGCGGGTCGGCGACTCCCTTCGGCACGGTGGAGACGAGCACGTCACAGTCGGCGGGTCCGGCCGTAGGGCCCCGATCGGCCGGGTCCCCGCCGGTCCGGTCCCAACCGGCCGGGTCCCCGCCGGTCCGGTCCCAACCGGCCGGGTCCCAGCCCGCGCCGGTCAGTGGCAGGTCGAGGGCGGCGGCGACCGGGCGCAACGCGTCGACGGCCGCCGCCCGGCGGGCCACCACGGTCACCCCGGCGGCACCGAGCCGGGCCGCCGCCGCCAGCGCCGCCCGCGCGGTACCGCCGGCACCGAGCACGGTCACCGTGGCACCGGCGCGTACGCCGGCGGCGGTCAGCACCTCGACCATGCCGGTGACGTCGGTGTTGTCGGCGTACCAGGAACCGTCGGGGCGGCGTACCAGGGTGTTGGCGGCACCGACGGCGGCGGCCAGCGGGGAGACCTCGTCGGCCACCGCGAGCGCCGCCTCCTTGCCGGGCATGGTCACCGACAGGCCGGCCCACTCCGGGCCGAGGCCGCCGACCAGGCCGGCGACCTCGGACTCGGCGCACTCGATCCGGGTGTACGACCAGCCGGTCAACCCGGCCGCCACGTACCCGGCGGTGTGGATCACCGGGGAGAGCGAGTGCGCGATCGGCTTGCCGACCACCGCCGCCCGTCTCACCACGTCCCCGTCAGCCTTCCGTCCGTGTGACCGCCACGCTTTCAGCGGTGACCAGACTATCTCGGATTCCGGCTGGGTCAGTACAGGGTCTTCGGTGCCGAGCAGTTTCCCACCCCGGTACGACAGATGCGGTAGGAGTACTGCGCTCGACCGAAGGTGGCGTGCTGCTCGGTGGCGGTGCAGACCGACGGTCCCTGCCAGTTCCAGGTGCTCGATCCAGGAGCACGCACCTGCCAGCGGGCGCAGTGCCCGTCGGTCAGCGGATCACGCGCATAGAGATTCCAGTCACCGTTCTTGATGTACACCGCCCGCCCCACCGCTCCGGTGGTGCTGAAGTGCTCGGTCGCCGCCGCCTGGGCAGGAACTGGCACCAGGACCAGGGAGACCCCGATCCCCGCCACCACTCCGACCGCCAGCCGTCCCAGAAGAGATCTCACCCCGTGCCTCCCCGTATAGCGTCCACTGGGGACGCTACCGCCGGGCGAATCACACGTCAACGTCCCACTACCGTGCGTGAGGCGGGGTCGGAGACCGCCACGACCGGCCAGGGTCGAGCTGCTTGCCTGCGAGGCGGCCCGGCTCAGAGGATCCCGTTCTTCTTGGCCTTCTCGATGTTGCGCTCGTGCTCGGCGTTGGTTTCGGCGAAGGCGGAGTGCCCCTCCCTGTCGATCGCCACGAAGAAGAGCCAGGGCCCATCCGGGGGATCCATCGCTCCCTCCAGCGCCAGCTTCCCCGGATTGTTGATCGGAGTGGGGGTCAGACCCGGATGCGAGTGCGTGCTGTACGGATTCTTCGGGTCCCGAATCTCCTCGGTACGCATGTCCTTCGAAGCCTTCGTCGGCTTACCGGTCAACTCCCAGTAGTAGTTCACCGACACGTCGAACTCCAGGCAGCTACAGGGGAAGTTGCCACTGTAGGCCCGGTTGTAGGCAACCCGGGCGATCTTGCCGAGGTCCTCGGCGTTACCCGCCTCGGCCTGCGCCATCGACGCCACGATCAACGCCTCGTACGGGCTGATCCCGCCGCGCTCCTTCTCCACCTTGTCAGCGAAGTCCATGTCACCGGTAACGGTGAGGAAGCGGTCCACCATCAACGAGAGCACACCCTCGGCGGTGATGTTTGGCGGAAGCTCGTAGGTGTCGGGAAAGAGGAAGCCCTCGACCGACTTGCTGACCTTCTTGTCGTCGTTGCGCTTGAACCACCAGTCCGGCACACCGAGTGCCTCCGGGTCCTTCGCCGCCGCCTCGAACTCCTTGACCGGGATCTTCGTCTCCTCGGAAAGAAGCTTGAAGATGCTCTTGGCGGTCCGGCCCTCGGGGATGGTGAGCCCCTTGACGATCTTGTTCTTGAGGTCGAGCAGGGCGGCGACCGCGCTCTCGCCGCTCATCTCCTTGCGGACCTTGTAGGTACCGGGCTGGATGTTGGTGCTGCGGGAGTTATCCGCTGCCGCGTTGACGAACGCCTTGGGGCTCTTCACCACCCCCGCCTCGTGCAACGCGTTCGCCATGTCGGCGATCAACGCACCCTGCTTGATCTCGACGGTCGTCTCACCGGAGCCGGCACCGTCGTAGTCGGGCGTGGTGAAGTAGTTCGACACCCGATCGAAGCCGTAGTAGGCCCCGCCGCCGATGCCGCCGAGCAGCGCCAGGGCCAGGAAGAGGGCGATCACGGTCTTGCCCGTGCCGCCGGACTTCGCCTTGCCCTTGCCGGTGGCCTTGCGTCTCTCGACGAAGCCACGCCGGTGCCGGCCCTTCTCCCCCCGCTCCTGCTCGTCGAACCCGAGGTCCAGATCGTCGATCATTACGTCCGCCTCCGCTGCGCGTCCAGCCAGCTCTGCAGAATCTCGACCGCGGCGGCCTGGTCGACCACCGCACGTTGGCGCTTCCCACGGACGCCCCGCTCGGACAGCCTACGAGAAGCAACCACGGTCGACATCCTCTCGTCGGTGAGCGATACCGGAACAGGTGCCAGCACCTCGGCCAGTCGCTCAGCGTACGCCGTCACGTGCACCGCCGCCGGCCCGTGCTTTCCGGCGAGGTTGACCGGCAGGCCGACCACCACCTCCACCGCCTCCACCTCGCTGACCAGGCGTTTCAATTCGGCCATGTCGGCCGGTACCGCCTCCGGGGCGGCACCGAGGTCCCGGGCCAGGGTGGCCACCGGGGTGGCGAGCACCCCGTGCGGGTCGGAACGGGCCACCCCGACACGAACCTGACCGACATCCACGCCCAGTCGTACCCCGAACACGCTCCGGCCCTCCCCCAGTAACGCGTCGACCCGGGCCGCGGCGGGGACTGCTCCCCTGTGACCCGGGTCGACGACGGTTGACCACATCACGTGTCGGCGATCGCCTTCTCGACGGTGAGCAGCAGCGTCGGGGCCTCGGCCGCCGGCAGGCCGCCGCCCTGGGCCAGGTCGGCGCTGCCGCCGCCCCGGCCGGAGAAGGCCGCCTTGACCAGGTCGTTGGCGGCCAGGCCCCGGGACCGGGCCGCCGGGTTCACCGACACCACCAGCGACGCCTTGCCGTTGGACCGGGCCGCCACCGCGACCACCGCCGGCCGGGCCGGGTCGATCTTGCCCCGGATCTCCTGGGCCAGCGTCCGCACGTCGTTGCCGGCCGCCCCCTCGGGCGCCTCGGTGCCCACGTACGCCACCCCGCGCACGTCCCTGGCCTGGGCGGCCAGCGCCGCCGCCCCGCCCAGCACCAGCTGCGCCCGGAGCTTGTCCAGCTCCTTCTCGGCGTCGCGCAGCTGGGTGACGGTCTGCTCCACCCGGTCGGCGACCTGGTCGCCGGGGACCCGGAACAGCTCGGCCAGCCGGGACACCAGCAGGTGCTCGCGGGCCAGGAAGCCGAAGGCGTCCATGCCCACCAGGGCCTCGATCCGCCGGACCCCCGAACCCACCGACGCCTCGGAGAGGATCTTGACCAGGCCGAGCTGGGCCGAGCGGGCCACGTGGGTGCCGCCGCACAGCTCCCGGGCGTAGTCGCCGACCTCGACGACCCGGACCCGCTCGCCGTACTTCTCGCCGAACAGCGCCATCGCGCCGATCCGCCGGGCCTCCTCCTGGGTGGTGATGAAGGCGTGCACCTCCAGGTCGGCCAGGAGCACCTCGTTGACCTGCTGCTCCACGTCGTGCAGCACGCTCGGCGCCACCCCGGTCGGGGTGTTGAAGTCGAACCGCAGCCGGCCGGGGGCGTTCAACGAACCCGCCTGGGTGGCCGAGGCGCCGAGGAAGTTACGCATCGTCTGATGCACCAGATGGGTCGCGGTGTGCGACCGGGAGATCGCCCGCCGCCGGGTCACGTCGATCTCGGCGTACCCGGTCTCGCCGGCGCGGACCTCGCCCCGGACGACCCGGGCCCGGTGCACGATCAGCCCCGGTACCGGCTGCTGCACGTCGAAGACCTCGACCTGGCCACCGCCGACGGTGATCAGACCCTGGTCGGGCTGCTGGCCACCGCCCTCGGCGTAGAACGGGGTGGTGTCGAGCACCAGCTCGACGGTGTCCCCCTCGGCTGCCGCGCCGACCTCGCCGCCGCCGGCCAGCACCGCCCGGACCCGGGACTCCCGGGTCAGCTCGGTGTAACCGGTGAACTCCACCGGCCCGCCGGCGTCCAGCACCCCCCGGTACGCCGACACGTCGGTGTGCCCGGTCTTGCGCGCCTGGGCGTCGGCCTTCGCCCGGTTGCGCTGGTCGGCCATCAGCCGGCGGAAGCCGTCGGCGTCCACCTGCAGCCCCTGCTCGGCGGCGATCTCCAGGGTCAGGTCGATCGGGAAGCCGTAGGTGTCGTGCAGTTGGAAGGCCTTCTCCCCGGACAGCGCCGGGCGGCCCGCCGACCGGGTCTCGGCGATCGCCGTGTCCAGGATCGTGGTGCCGGCGCGCAGCGTGGACAGGAAGGCCTCCTCCTCCCCGTACGCGTAGTCGGCGATCCGGCCGAACTCGGCGGCCAGCTCCGGGTACGACGGGGCCATGCAGTCGCGGGCCACCGGCAGCAGCTCCGGCAGGGCCGGATCCTGGTAACCCAGCAGCCGCACCGCCCGGATCGCCCGCCGCATGATCCGGCGCAGCACGTAGCCGCGCCCCTCGTTGCTCGGGGTCACCCCGTCACCGATCAACATCAGCGCGGTACGCAGGTGGTCGGCGATCACCCGCAGCCGGACGTCGTCCGGGTGCGACTCGCTGGCCACGTGCCCGGAGTGCGCGCCGTAGCGCTTGCCGGTCAGCTCGGCGGCGCGGGCCAGGATCGGCCGGATCTCGTCGATCTCGTAGAGGTTGTCGACGCCCTGCAGGACCGAGGCCATCCGCTCCAGGCCCATGCCGGTGTCGATGTTCTTGGCCGGCAGCTCACCCACCAGCGGGTAGTCCTTGCCCGCGCCGGGACCCCGCTCGTACTGCATGAAGACGAGGTTCCACAGCTCCATGAAGCGGTCCTCGTCGACCTCCGGACCGCCGTCGAGGCCGTACTCCGGGCCCCGGTCGATGAAGATCTCCGAGCACGGGCCGCACGGGCCGGGAATGCCCATGTCCCAGAAGTTCGGGCCCTTGCCCCGGCGGACGATGCGCTCGGCCGGCACCCCCACCGTGCGGTGCCAGATGTCGTACGCCTCGTCGTCGTCGAGGTAGACGGTCACCCAGAGCCGGTCGGCGTCCAGCCCCAGCCCACCCTGCGCCGACGACGTGGTCATCAGCTCCCAGGCCAGCGGGATGGCGCCTTCCTTGAAGTAGTCGCCGAAGGAGAAGTTGCCGTTCATCTGGAAGAACGTGCCGTGCCGGCTGGTCTTGCCGACCTCGTCGATGTCCGGGGTCCGGATGCACTTCTGCACGCTGACCGCCCGCCGGTACGGCGGAGTCTGCTGCCCGAGGAAGTAGGGCACGAAGGGCACCATGCCGGCCGGGACGAAGAGCAGGTTCGGGTCGTCGATGGCGGGCAGCGGAGCGGACGGCACCACGGCGTGGCCGTTCGCCTCGAAGTGCGCGAGATACCGCCGCTTGATCTCCGCCGTCTTCATCGCTGGTGCTCCTCCGGAAAAATCTCTCGGTCCCCGATCCGCGGGTCCTCCCGCAGCTCGGCGAAGTTGTCGTCGAACGCCTCACCGCGGGCGAACGCCTCGTGGATCTCCTGCTCCCGCTCGGCCATCCCGATCCGGACGTCCTCCACGAAGCTACGCAGCGACTCCACCAGACTGCCAGCGGATTGCGACAGCCCGTCGGCGATACCGGCCGGCGTGTACGCCTGCGCGGTACGGGTCGCCTTGCGGACCACCAGCACGCCCACGGCCACGCCGATGCCCAGCCAGAACAGCCGCCTCATGACCGGTCCCCCAGACCCGGCCCGCCGGCGGAGCGGTTGCTGCGCTTGGCGGCCCGGCGTTGCTGCTTGATCGTGTCGCGCACCTCACGCTCGGTCTCGGCATGCCGCCGGGCGGACGCCGCCTTGCGTACCCCGAAGCCGAAGGCGGCGACCTTGACCAGCGGGTTCGCCGCGGCGGCGGAGACCACGGTGGCCAGGTTCGCCACGTTGGCCGTGACGTTCTGCGCGTGGCTGGTCATCGTGTCGACCTTGGCGAGCTGGAGGTTCACCCCGTCCAGCGAGGTCTGCACCTGCTCCAGCGCGGTGTTGACGTTGCGTACCGTCACGTTGACGTCACCCAGCAACGGCGTGGTCTGCTCGTTGAGGTCACTGATCATCCTGGTCGTGGCGTCCACGGTGTGCCGCAGCCGCAGGATCGGCACCGCCAGCACGACCACCAGCATCAGGAACGCGCCAGCCGCGATCAGGGCAGCGATCTGTCCACCGTCCACGCATGTCCTCCTCAAACAGAGCTAACGAGCCTCGACGTCCTCGCCGGGCGGGCGACCGTCACCGGGTGCCGCGTCGGGCGTGATCCGCCCTGCGTCATCGGCTGGTGGGACCAGCGGCCCCACCAGCCCCAGACCCTACCGTCAGTGATGGAAGTCGGCTCACGACGGTGAGGGGGTCGGCTCGCCCAGGGGGTCCTCGGTCAACGTCGGGTACGGATCCTCACCGGTCAACGAGGGGTCGGTGCTCGGCTGCGGACGGGTCCGGTCGTCGTCGATGGCGTTGCGCACCTTCAGCGACACCGACGATCCGCTGCACTCCGCCGACCGCTCCTGCGGGGCCGGTGAGGGCACGATCGCGGGTTCGCCGTCGACCGGCGGCGGCACGCACGTCGGTTCGCGTACCCACAGGTCGAGGGTCAGCTCGTCGCGCCGCCAGCAGGTGTACGAGCCGTTCGCCGGCTGCTCCGGGCAGCGGTCCACCTTCCAGGGCCGCCACCCGTCAGCGGCCAACGCCTGCTCGTAGGCCTGGGCGGTCTCCGCCGGTGGGCGCTCGGACTCCACGGTGCGCTCGCGCAGCCGGCAGTCGAGCAGACACCAGCGGCTGCCGCTGACGTCGTCCTCGACCCGTACCGCCGCCCAGCCCGGCACGCCGAGGGCGTCGAGGGTGTCGAAGACCGGATCGCGGCTGAGGGTACGGATGCCGAAGTAGAGCGGCAACGCACCGAGCACCAGCACGCTCACCAGGGCCAGCAGGCCCAACCGCAGCCGGCGGCGCTCCCGCAGCCGGCGGCGCAGCTCGGAGCGGGCGCCCCCGGCTCCGTCCCCGGCCGTCGCGGTCCGGTCCGCGGCCTCGTCGCGGGCCTGCTCGGCGTCCGGCTCGTCCGGGACGCCGCCGGGGGTCGCCGGTCGGGGACCACCCGGCCCGGTCACCGGTGCGGCGGCGGCCACCCGGGCCACCCCCGCTGCCGGCGGACGGACCGGGGAGGCGGCGACGGCCTGGTCGACGTCCGGCTCCCGCTGCGGCGGGGTCGCCCGCCCCGCGGGGCGCTCGTCGCCGGTCGGCCGGACCGGTGCCGCCGCGCGCGCCACCGCCGGAGGCGGCACCACCGCGGCCGCCCCGACGGTACGCCGATCGGCGTCGGGCCGGAGGCCGGCCTCCGGCCCCGGTACCCCCGGCCCCGGTACGCCCGGCGGCCCCGGTACGTGCGAGCCCGATACGTGCGCCCCCGGTCCGTGCGGCCCCGGTACGCCCGGCCGCGGCGCCTCGGGTGCTGCCCGGCCCGGCCGATGCTCCGGCGCCCCCGGTGCGCCCACCCGATGTTCCTCGGGTGCTGCCCGGCCCCGCCCGACCGGCCCGGTCTCGGGCCGGGGGCCGGGGCCACCGGCGGCGGGACCGGGCAGGGTCGACTGCCGGCCGGTCACCGGACGAAGGTGTGGATGCGCCCCGGTCTGCGGTGGCCCGCCCGACCGGTGCTCCCCCGTTGCCGGTCCGCTCGGGCCACCGCTGGTCGGCCCGGGTTCCGGACCGGTGGTGGGACGGGTCGGCGCACCGACCGGAGGCGGTCCGGACGTAGGTCGTCCAGACGGAAGCGGTCCGGACTGAGGCGGTCCAGACGGAAGCGGTCCAGACGGAGGCGGTCCGGACGGAAGCGGTCCAGACGGAGGCGCGCCGACCTGAGGCGGCATGTCGCCACCGGGGCGGGCCCGACCGACCGGAGCCCGGCCGGAGCCCGGTGGCACCGCCGAACGCCCCCCGGTCTGCTCCTGACCGGAAGGCCGCGGCACGGTCACCGCACCGCCCCGTGGACCGCTCGCCGGCCCGTCCACCGGGGCGCGGCGGGGCCTCGTGGCGTCGGCGGGACGACTGCCCTGCGGGTTCACCGGCCATCGGCTCGGCGGCTCGGCCGGGGCACCCGCCACGGAGTCCCCGTCATCCTCCGCCGCCCGACGACGGCCGTCATCATCAGCCGCCCGACGGCGGCCATCGTCCTCCTCAGCCGCCCGACGGCGGCCACCACCGCCCCGTCCGCGTTCATTGCCGGCGGCGGTCGGGAACGCGCCGGTCGACTGGGGCACGGCGGCGCTGCCGCGCGGCAGCGCCCCGGAGTCCTCCGGCCCGGACACCATGGGGAACCCGCCGCTGCGCCCGTCCCGGGGCACCCCCGCACCGGTCTGTCCACCGGCCGGTGCGGTCGGCTCGTCGGGAATGGCTGGTGCGTTTCCCGACCTCGGCACCGCCGGCTCGTCGGGCTCGGCTGCCCGGCGACGGCCACCGGACCGGGGCACCTCACCGGGACGGGGGGCGTCGCCGGACCGGCCCCGGGAACCGGATGCCGTGGCGCGGTCGTGGTCGCCGCGCGGATCGGGACCGCCGTGGCGGCCGGACTCACCAGGACCGCCGTGGCGGCCGGGCTCCCCGGGGCCGCCGTGGTCGACGGGTGCACCGGTATGGCGGGCTTCACCGCGTTCGCCGGCCGGTGGCGTCACCCGACCCGGGGCACGGTCGCCCGCCTCGGAAGCTGCGGGGTGACGGTGCGGACGGGACTGCTCGGTCGACCGGCCGTCCTCGTGCGGCGCTCGCGGTGGCACTGGCGAACCGGGCCAGGGTACGTCCACCGAACGGCGGGGCCCGGCCGGATCCGGGTGGTCCCGGCGAGCGGGGCCCGGTGGCCCAGCCGGTGGCGGTCCGCTGCCGGCACCGGGGCCGGGCGGCACCGGTCCGGCCGGCCCCATCGGCCCACCCGGCGCACCAGGCACCTGAGGCGTCACCGGTCGCACCCCGACCGGAACCGACGCGGCGGCCCGCGTCACGGAAGCCGGCGGGTCCGCAGGACGGCCACCGGGAGGCAGCATGTCCGCAGGACGGCCACCGGGAGGCGGGACGTGGCCAGGACGGGCAGCCGGCGGCGGAGCACTCGCGGTGCGGGGGCCCGGCGCGGGCCCACCCGTGGGGTGGGAGCCGGGAGGCGGGGCAGCGATGGGCGCCGCACCCGGCGGCGGAGCCATCCGGTCCGGGGGGAACCCGGGCGGCTGGTGCTGACCCGGCGGGTCGCCCATCGGCGGGCGCGGAGCCGGCCCCGGACCGGCCTGGACCGGCGGCGCGGGCGGAAGCTGACCCGGCGGTCGCACGTTCTGCGCCGGCCCAGGCTGCGGCCCCGCTGACCCCGGACCATGCGGCGGGCCCACTGACCCAGGACCAGGCGGCGGGCCCACTGGCACCGAACCATGCGGCACCGGACCCTGCGGCACCGGACCCTGCGGCACCGAACCCGGCGGCACCGGAGAGGGAAACGGTCCCGGAGGCGGCACCCGGCCGGCGGGCGTCCCCGGTGGCCCCTGGTCGGGTGGTGGACTCGCGGCGGTGAACCGGCCGGAGGGTGGACCGGCCTCGGGCCGGACGCCGGGTGGCGGCCCGCCACCGGGGCGGGCACCGGGCGTTGCGGAATGGGGCGGGGGTGGACCGGGCGGGGGTGGACCGGCCGGGGGACGACCGGGAGGTCCGGTCAGCGGCGGGGGACCCGCGCCGGGCGGCGACTGCGGATGGGGCAGGTCGGGGCCGATCTCCCCGCGCTGTTCCTTGGCCGACCGCAGGTCGTCGATCCAGCCGAACTCCTCGCCCTGTTCCGGCGGCGGCGGCTCGGCTTCGGCCTTGCCCCGCCCCCAGCGGCGTCCCTTGGGGCGTGGATCACGCCGCTCGTCCGGGCCGTCCTCCGGTTGCTCCGAACCACGGGATCTCACTGCTGACCCTCCCCGACGGCATCTGCGCCGCCCTCCTCGGCCGCGTCGGCGGCCACTGCCCCCGACCGGTCAATGGCCCCCGACCGGTCACGCGTCGCCGACCGACCACCTGACCCCGACGGATCGCGACCCTCTCCCGGGGCCACGCCCCCGGCACCGGGTGCCGGCTGCGGCAGCCCGCGGACGATCCGCCGCAGCAACGGCAGCCGGGTGGCGACCGACCGCTCCGCGCCGTGTCCACCGGGACGGTAGTAGTCGGTACCGACAAGATCGTCGGGCACGTACTGCTGGGTGACCACCCCACGGTGGTCGTCGTGCGGATAGCGGTAGCCGGTGCCGTGTCCGAGCCCCCGCGCGCCGGCGTAGTGGGCGTCGCGCAGTCCCCGGGGCACCGGTCCACCCCGACCGGCCCGGACGTCGCCGATCGCCGCCCCGATGGCGACGGTGGCGGAGTTCGACTTGGGGGCGGTGGCCAGGTGGATCACCGCCTGGGCGAGGTTCAGTTGGACCTCCGGCAGACCGACGTACTCCACCGCGTGGGCGGTGGCGGTGGCCACACTCAGCGCACTCGGGTCGGCCATCCCGACATCCTCGCTGGCGAAGATCACCAGCCGACGGGCGATGAACCTCGCGTCCTCACCGGCGACCAGCATCCGGGCCAGCCAGTGCAGGGCCGCGTCCACGTCGGAGCCGCGCATGCTCTTGATGAAGGCGCTGGTCACGTCGTAGTGGGCGTCACCGGCCCGGTCGTAGCGCACCGCCGCCACGTCGACGGCCTGCTCGGCGGTGGCCAAATCGATCCGGTCGGCGCCCAGCGCCGTCGCGGAGGCGGCCGCGGCCTCCAGCGCGGTCAGCGCCTTGCGGACGTCGCCGCCGGCCAGGCGTACCAGATGGTCCTCGGCCTCGCTCGCCAGCGTGAGCGCGCCGGCCAGGCCGCGCTCGTCGGTGACCGCGCGGCGCAGCAGGCCGCGCACGGCCGCATCGTCCAACGGCTGGAGGGTGAGCAGTACACACCGGGACAACAGCGGGGAGATGACCGAGAAGTACGGGTTCTCGGTGGTGGCGGCGAGCAGCGTGACCGTCCGGTCCTCGACCGCGGCGAGCAGCGAGTCCTGCTGGGTCTTGCTGAACCGGTGCACCTCGTCGATGAAGAGCACGGTCTGCGGGCCGCCCGAGCGGCGCTGCCGACGGGCGGTGTCGATGACCGCACGGACGTCCTTGACCCCCGCCGACAGGGCGGACATCGCCACGAAGCGGCGGTCGGTGGCCCGGGCGACCAGGTGGGCGATGGTGGTCTTGCCACTGCCGGGCGGGCCCCAGAGAATGACCGACAGCGGCGCGCCACCACCGACGAGCTGTCGCAGCGGAGCGCCCGGGGCGAGCAGATGCTCCTGCCCGACCAGCTCCTCGATGCTCGCCGGGCGCATCCGGACCGGCAGCGGGGCGTCCGTGCCCACGGTGGTGAAGACATCGACGCCGGCCCCGGCGGGGGCGCTGGGCGCGCCGGTCGGCTCACCGAGTGGGAACAGGGCGTCGGAATCCATCAGAGGAACAGTACCGGGCCGGGTCCGCACCGCCTGAATCGCGGCGCGGCCCCGGCCAGGTGATGATCGGTACCGGTCAGCGTCGACCGCGCCGGACCCGGCTGCCGACCCCGCCCAGGTGCAGCGCCAGCAGCAGGAGCCCGATCAGCACGAGGGTGTTCCAGTTGAACAGGTCCGGTGCGCCGAGGTCGGAGTTGATGAGGTCGAGCAGGAGCGCGAAGCCGAAGACGACGGCAGCGACGATGGCGAGCATGGTGGTCCTCCGGTGGGGGTTACCAGTAGGTCGACCGGGATGTACCCCTTCGGTCGGCTCGCCAATCTCCACGGTGGAACTGTCCCGGTCCGGCGCTCAGCGGGTGAGCAGCTCGGTGACGCCGCGCAGGCGGGTGTTCAGCAGGCTGGCGGCCCGGGAGATGTCCAGTCGCACCTCGACCGGGCGGACCAGGCCCGACCCGGCGCTGGTGGCGGTCCGCAGGCCGGCCGGGTCGAGCCCGAACCGGCGGGCCACCAGCAGCCCCAGCCCGGCGCGGCTGACCCCCTCCGGGCCGGCCACGTTGAGCAGGCCGGCGTGATCACCGGCGGCCACCTCCAGCACGGCGGCGGCCAGGTCCGTCACGTCGACCGGGCAGCGGACCTCGTCGGTGAAGAGCGCCGCGCGACCGGCGAGGGCGTCCAGACAGAGCCGGATCTGCGCGCTGCGCTCGTCGCCGACGATCAACGAGGTACGCACCAGCGCCGCCCCCGGGTCGATCGCCCGCACGGCGGTCTCCGCCGCCGCCTTCGCCGCCCCGTACGCGAAGACCGGGGTCGGCACGTCGTCGTCGGCGTACGGCTCGGGGCGGCCGGCGTGCAACGCGTCGCTGGACAGATGCACCAACCGGGCGCCGATCTCGGCGGCGGCGTAGGCCACGTGGGCCGCGCCGTCGGCGGTGACCGTCCAGTCGTCGTACCGGTAGGGGGTGCTCACCACGGTGGTCGGCCGCACCGCCGCGACCAGGGTGCGCACGGCGGACCGGTCGGTCACGTCCAGCCGGCGCACCTCGACCCCGGGCAGCTCGACCCGGTTGGCGTGGTACGTGCCGACCACCCGTCGCCCCGCCGCGACCGCCTGGCGGCACACCTCACCGCCGAGGTACCCGCTGGCGCCCACCACCAGCAGCGTCACGTCATCTCCTGTCCTGCCGTGCCCCGGTGGCCGGCCGACCTGCCACCGCCCACCGGGGACCGCCGTCGTCCCGTGCTCCTGGCCGCCGTGGGCCGACCAGCCTCAGACCGGGTCGGCCACCGGGGCGGCCGGGCCGGCGGTGCCGGTACGCGGCGCGGCGGCCGGCTTCGGCTTGGCGTCGATGCCCGCCTCCATCCGCTGCTGGGCGGTCACCGGCGTCGGCGCGCCGGTCAGCGGGTCGAACCCGCCCCGGGTCTTCGGGAAGGCGATCACCTCACGGATCGAGTCCGCCCCGGCGAGCAGCATGCAGACCCGATCCCAACCGAAGGCGATCCCGCCGTGCGGAGGCGCGCCGTACTTGAACGCCTCCAGCAGGAAGCCGAACTTGTCCTGCGCCTCCTCCGGGGTGATGCCGAGCAGGTCGAAGACCCGCTTCTGCACGTCGCCCCGGTGGATACGGATCGACCCGCCGCCGATCTCGTTGCCGTTGCAGACGATGTCGTACGCGTAGGCCAGCGCCCGGTCAGGTGCCTCCTCGAACCGGTCCACCCAGTCGGCGTTCGGCGAGGTGAACGGGTGGTGCACCGCCGTCCAGCCGCCCGTGCCGCCGTTGTCGTCGGAGGTCGGCTCGAACATCGGCGCGTCGACCACCCAGCAGAACGCCCAGGCGCTCTCGTCGACCAGCTTCGCCCGCTTGGCGATCTCGGTCCGGGCCGCGCCGAGCAGCTCCTGCGCCTCCCGGGTGTGCGTACTCGCGGCGAAGAAGATCGCGTCGCCGGGCTTCGCGCCGACGGCGTCGGCCAGCCCGGACAGGTGCTCCTCGGAGAGGTTCTTCGCCACCGGGCCGCGCGGCTGGCCGGTCTCGGCGTCCAGCACCACGTACGCCAGGCCCTTCGCGCCACGCGCCTTGGCCCAGTCCTGCCAGCCGTCCAGCTCCTTGCGGGTCTGGCTGGCGCCGCCCGGCATGACCACCGCGCCGACGTACCCACCCGCGTCGATCGCGCCGGCGAAGACCCGGAACGTGGTGCCGCGCAGGTACTCGGTCAGCTCGGTCAGCTCCACGCCGTAGCGCAGGTCCGGCTTGTCCGAGCCGTACCGCGCCATGGCGTCGTGCCAGGTGATCCGCGGGATCGGCCGGGGGATCTCGTGGCCGGCCAGGTCGGACCAGAGCGCGACGACGATCTCCTCGCCGAGGTCGATCACATCGTCCTGGGTGACGAAGGACATCTCGATGTCGAGCTGGGTGAACTCCGGCTGCCGGTCGGCGCGGAAGTCCTCGTCGCGGTAGCAGCGGGCGATCTGGTAGTACCGCTCCATTCCACCGACCATCAACAGCTGCTTGAACAGCTGCGGCGACTGCGGCAACGCGTACCAGCTGCCCGGCTGCAGCCGCACCGGGACCAGGAAGTCACGGGCGCCCTCGGGCGTGGAGCGGGTGAGCGTCGGCGTCTCGATCTCCAGGAAGTCCCGCTCGTGCAGCACGGCGCGGGCGATCTGGTTGGCGCGCGAACGCAGCCGCATCGCCTTCGCCGGGCCACCCCGACGCAGGTCGAGGTAGCGGTACCTGAGCCGGATGTCGTCGCCGGCCTCGATCTGGTCGTCCACCGGCAGCGGCAGCGGCGCGGCCTCGGAGAGCACCTCCAGCGCGGCGGCGGTCACCTCCACCTCGCCGGTCGGCAGCTCGGGGTTCTCGTTGCCCTCGGGGCGGCGGGTCACCTCGCCGGTGACCTTGACACAGAACTCGTTGCGCAGCGCGTGCGCGTCCTCCTCGCGCAGGACCACCTGGGCGACCCCGGAGGCGTCACGCAGATCGACGAAGACGACACCGCCGTGGTCGCGCCGGCGGGCCACCCACCCGGCGAGCGTCACCGTCGTGCCGGCGTCGCTGGCGCGCAGGCTGCCGGCGTCATGGGTACGGATCACGGCTTACGTCTCCTCACGTCTAACGGCTGCCCCCGCATTCTGTCAGGGCCCTCCACCGTCCACCCCCACCGGGCGCACCCCACCGTAAGGAAGGGCCCCCGGTTAACGCATCCGGTATAGGAAGGGTCCCCTGTTACCACCTGAGGCCGTCGCCGTGGACCGGAGGGGAACCCGACCTGGCCCGCTCAGCCGCCGTCGGCACCGCGTACGGTGCCGGGATGCGTGTCGTACCCCGGTGGGTGCTGGCCTCCGCCGGCGCGGCGCCGGTCTTCCTGATCGGCGGCTGGACGCTGGGCGCGGCCCGCCAGCCCGGCGGTTTCGACGGGGTCTCCGGGACGATCAGCGCGCTCGCCACCGTCGACGCCACCGACCGGTGGATCATGACGCTCGGGCTGGTCGGCCTCGGGTTGTGCCACTGCGTGACCGCCGCCGGTCTGCGTACCCTCGGTGCCGGTGGGCGGGCACTGCTCGCGCTCGGCGGGGTGGCCACCGTCGCGGTGGCCGCGTTTCCGCTGCCGGCCGGGGGCGGCAGCGCCGCGCCGCACACCGTCGCCGCCGCGGTGGCCTTCGGCGCGCTGGCGCTCTGGCCGGCGTTCGCCCCGCCCGCCGCTACCCGGGGCCCGACCACCCCCGGTCCGCGACCGGCCGGGTCCGAGGCCGGCCGCCACCCGTCAACCCGGACGACCCCTGAGGGGTACGCGGACAGCCGGCTTCGGTGGGTCGCGCTCTCGGTCGGCCTGCTGGTCCTGGTGGCCTGGTTCGTCGTCGAGTTGGCCGGGGGCGGCGACCGGGTGGGGCTGGCCGAACGGGTGGCCGCCGCCGCCGAGGCGCTCTGCCCGCTGCTGGTCGCCGGCGCGCTGACCACCCGCTCCCGACGCTGAGCGGCGGACCCGCGCGACGCGACCGTCCGGCGCCCCCGCCCGACCCGGCGCCCCCGCCCGGCCCGGCGGCCCCGCCCGGCCCGGCGGCCTCGTCCGGGCGTAGCGACCCCGTCCGCGCCCAGCGCCCCTTCCGACCAGCGGCCTCGTCGGGGCCCGGCCGCCTCGTCCGGGCCGGCCGCCCGGTTCAGGCGGTGAGAGGGGGACCCTGCTCTACCGAAAGCGTTAACAGGGGGCCCTTCCTTACACAGCGGCGAGCGGGCCGCCGGGGGTCGGCGGCCCGCTCGGTGCGTCGGTGGGTCAGAAGATGCTGACGCCGTAGGCGCTGAGCGCCTCGCCGACCGGCTGGAAGTAGGTCGTGCCGCCGAGTCGGCAGTTGCCGTTGCCGCCCGAGGTGAGGCCCAGGGCGATGGAGCCGCTGAACAGGGAGCCGCCGCTGTCGCCCGGCTCGGCGCAGACGTTGGTCCGGATCAGGCCGGTGACCCGGCCCTCGGCGTAGTTGACGGTGGCGTTGAGCGCGGTCACCGAGCCGCTGCGCAGCCCGGTGGTGCTGCCGGAGCGCTGCACCGACTGGCCGACGGTGGCGTTGCCGGCGGCGGTGATGTCCCGGACGGTGCCGTTGTAGAGCGAGACGTCACCGGAGGCGTTGGCGGCGTTGTTGTGCCGCACGATGCCGTAGTCGTTGCCCGGGAAGCTGCTGCCGGTACGGCTGCCGAGCAGGCTGGTCTGGGCGGAGTTGGAGTACCAGCTCGCCGAGATGTTGGTGCAGTGCCCGGCGGTCAGGAAGTAGTAGGTGCTGCCGCTGCGGACGTTGAAGCCCAGCGAGCAGCGGCCGCCGCCGCCGGCGTAGATGGCCTGGCCGCCGGAGATGCGGGTGCTCAGCACGCCGGCCTCGGCCTCGATGCGGACCGCGCCGTTGGACTTCGCGGCGGCGGCCTGGACCTTGGCCAGCTTCGCGCCGGTCACGGTGGGGTCGACGGAGACGACCACCTGGTTGGTGACCGGGTCGGTCCACCAGGCGGTGCCGGCGATGGTGATCGAGCGGTCCAGCTCGCTGGTGGCCCTGGCCAGCTCGGCGGCGCCCCGCTTGACCAGCTTGGGTGTGGCGCCGTTGGCGGTGACCTGCCGCGCGGCGGCGGCGTCGGTGACCGTGACGACCATCTTGCCGGAGGCGTCGGCGTACGCCCCGGCGGACCGGTCGCCGAGGCGCTCGGCGAGGGCGGTGGCGGCGTCGGGTGAGGCGGGCGAGGCGGGCGCGGCCTGGGCGGGCGCGCCGATCAGCGAGCCGACGACCAGGGATCCGGCCACGGCGATGGTGGCGGCGTGGCGGAGGGTTGACCTCGTGGGTCGCATGTACTGACCTCCCGGGAGGGGGTGACGGGCCCGGCGGGGGTGACGGGCCCGGGTGGAGCAAATCCGGCTGATCTGGGGAAACAGCCGCGTCCCGGAGAAGTATTCACATGTCTGATTGGCTAATCAAGAGATTGATCCATAGCATTCCACCCCTCACATACGTGACGCGATCCAAGCGCAACAATCTGGACACCCACCGTTGTCGTGGGACGTACCTGCGGCAGGACGCGACCGAGCGCCGGTCCGCCCCGACAGCGGGCGGCCGGCGCTCGGCGGCGCGAAGGTGACGCGGAAGATGGCGCGACGGTGACCGCGAAAGGTGGGGTGGGTCAGCGGGCGGCGGCGAGACGGGCGTTGCGGGCGTCGCGCTTCTCCTCGAAGCGGGACGCGGCGCGGTCCAGATCGTCGAGGTGCGCGCCGATCCACTCCTGGGCGGCCGCCCCGTCGGCGTCCAGGCCGGTGACGTTGAAGACGTCCCACTGGCGCAGCACCGGCATGACCACCTCGTCGCGGTGCTGGCGCAGGTCGTAGATGCCGGCCAGGGCGATCGCCACCGACTTGCGGGTGAAGCCCTCGATGCCGACCCCCGGCATGGCGAAGTTGCCGAGCACGTCGGCGACCGCGCGCATCGTCTGGCTCGGGGCCACCTCGAACCCGGCGGCGAGCAGGTTGCGGTAGAAGACCATGTGCAGGTTCTCGTCGGCGGCGATGCGGGCCAGCAGGGCGTCGCAGACCGGGTCGCCGGTGGCCTTGCCGGTGTTGCGGTGCGAGATCCGGGTGGCCAGCTCCTGGAACGACACGTACGCCAGGGAGTTGAGCATGTGGTGGTCGTGCGCGTTGGAGTACCCGTGGGACATGTGCACCATCCGGGCCCGCTCCAGCTCCACCGGGTCGACGGCCCGGGTCACGGTCAGGTAGTCGCGGATCGCGATGCCGTGCCGCCCCTCCTCGGCCGTCCAGCGGTGCACCCAGGTCCCCCACGCGCCGTCGCGGCCGAAGAGGGTGGCGATCTGGTGGTGGTACGAGGGCAGGTTGTCCTCGGTCAGCAGGTTTACGATGAGCGCAGTGCGGGCCACGTCCGGCAGCGTCGAGTCGGACTCCTGCCACGGCTCGCCGCCGAGCCGGCCGTCGAAGGTGCGTCCCTCGCTCCACGGCACGTACTCGTGGGGGAACCACTCCTTGGCCATGGTGAGGTGCCGGTTCAGGTTGCGCTCCACCACGGGCTCGAGTTCGAGCAGGAGTGCGGTCTGGCTCAGTGTGGTCACGAGGATCTCCCTACGGTGGCGTAACTTACGCAACCGTAGGTCGCATCCGGCGTACGCGCCAGTAACGTCTCAGCCGACCAGGGGGGTGCGGTCGGCCGCCGGCGGCGTCCACTGCCCCGCCACCGCCTCGACCTGCGTGCCGGACCGGATGTCCTTGACCTCGTCCGCGGCCCCCTCGGCCCCCGGGAACCAGACGTACGGGATGCCCCGCCGCTCGGCGTACCGGATCTGCTTGCCGAACTTGGCCGCGCTCGGCGACACCTCGGTCGGCACCCCCTGCCGACGCAGCGCCTCGGCGACCCGGTTGCTCGCCGTCCGCTGCTCCTCGTTGGCCACCGCGACCAGCACGCACGTCGGCACCGACCGGGACACCGACAGCTCACCGGCGCCGAAGAGCAGCCCGAGCAGCCGGGTCACCCCGATCGAGATCCCCACCCCCGGGTACGACACCGCGCCCGCACTGGCCAGGTTGTCGTACCGGCCGCCGGAGCAGATCGAGCCGAACCGCTCGTACCCGGCGAGCTGGGTCTCGTAGACGGTGCCGGTGTAGTAGTCCAGCCCCCGGGCGATGCGCAGGTCGGCCACGCAGAGACCGGGCGAGTGCGCGGCGGCGGTCTGCACCACCGCGACCAGTTCGGCGATCCCCTCCTCCAGCAGCGGGTCGGTCACCCCCAGGGCGTGCACCGCGTCGGCGAAGGAGGCGTCCGGTGCGGAGATCTCCGCCAGCGCCAGGCACGCCTTGGCCTGCGCCGGGCTCGCCCCGGCGGTCTCGGCGAGCAGGTCGGCGACCTTCGCCGGGCCGATCTTGTCGAGCTTGTCCACCGCCCGCAGGGTCGCCTCCGGGTCGGTCAGCCCGATGCCCCGGTAGAAGCCCTCACAGATCTTGCGGTTGTTGACCTGGATGGTCACCGGCGGGATCGGCAGCGAGCGCAGCGCGTCGCCGATCACCAGCGGCATCTCCGCCTCGTGGTGCGCGGCCAGGGTGTCCCGGTCGACGATGTCGATGTCGGCCTGGACGAACTCCCGGTAGCGCCCCTCCTGCGGACGCTCGCCCCGCCACACCTTCTGGATCTGGTACCGGCGGAACGGGAACTGCAGCTTGCCGGCGTTCTCGAGCACGTACCGGGCGAACGGCACGGTCAGATCGAAGTGCAGGCCGAGCGAGTCGTCACCGGCCGTCGCGCCCGGCTCCTCGTGCAGCCGGCGGATCACGTAGACCTCCTTGGAGGTCTCCCCCTTGCGCAGCAGCTGGTCCAGCGGCTCCACCGCGCGGGTCTCCAGCGGGGCGAAGCCGTACAGCTCGAAGGTGGCCCGGATCCGGTCGAGGACGAACTGCTCGATCATCCGTTGCGCCGGGGTCCACTCCGGGAACCCGGAGATGGGCGTGGGCTTGCTCATGAGGTGCTCCTCGCGGTCCCGCGCGACGCGCGGACAGGTCGTGGCGGTGCGGCGAAGTCGTGCCGGTAGGGCAGGTCGTTGCGGTGCGGGCTACAGGCCGCGGGCGGGGCCGACCGGCCGACCGGCGTCGACCTCCGACACCTGACGCAGGTACGGGTTGCCGGCCCGCTCGCGACCGATGGTGGTGGCGGGTCCGTGGCCCGGCAGCACCACGGTGTCGTCGGCCAGCGGCAGGATCTTGCCGCGCAGGCTGGCGAGCATCGCCGGCATGCTGCCACCGGGCAGGTCGGTGCGGCCGATCGAGCCGGCGAAGAGCACGTCACCGGAGAGGCAGAGCTGGTCGGCCTCCCACTCCGAGCCGGCGGCCGGCAGCCGGAACAGCACCGACCCGCCGGTATGACCCGGGGCGTGGTCGACGGTGATCTCCAGGCCGGCCAGGCTGAGCGTGGCGCCGTCGGTCAGCTCGGCGACGTCGTCCGGCTCGCTGTAGGCCAGCCGGCCGCCGAAGAGGGCGGCCAGGTCCGCCGAGATGCCCTTGGTCGGGTCGGCCAGCATCTCCCGGTCGCCCGGATGCACGTACGCGGTGATCCCCCGCGCGCCACACACCGGCGCGACCGAGAAGGTGTGGTCGACGTGGCCGTGGGTGAGCAGCACCGCGGCCGGGTGCAGCCGGTGCTCGGCGAGCACGGCGTCGAGCTGGTCCACGACGCCGATGCCCGGGTCGACCACCACGCACTGCTCCCCGGGGCCGGCGGCGACCACGTAGCAGTTGGTGTCGAAGGCCTGGGCGGGAAAGCCGGCCACGAGCACGTCCGCTCCCCTTCCGTCGAGGTGTCCTCCGGTCGCCAGCCTAGCCGGCCCGGGGCCACCCACCGGCCGCCCGCCCCGGGGTGTCGACGGCAGCCAGTGACCGGCTCCGATGCGTCGACGGGACCGCGCCCGGTGGCCGGTACCGACCTCGTACACCACTTTCCCAGTTGTTACCCGTACACTCTGGCGGGCGTGTGGCGTGGCGCACGTGACGCCCGACGGGGCACGCCCGCCCGCCACGACGACCAGGGTAGAGGAAAGGGGAGCACCGGTGGCTTCCAGCAGGGACCGGCAGCGCAAACTGGCGCGGGCCAAGCTCGACCGCCAGCAGGCCCGGCGGGCCGCCGCCCTACGGCGGCGTCGCCAGATCCAGGCCGGGGTCGGCGCCGCACTGACGCTGGTGCTGATCGTCGCCGGTTCGGCGTGGGCGCTGGGCGCCTTCGACTCCGACCCCGAGGAGCAGACGGCCAGCGCGGACGTCTGCGCCTGGACCCCGCAGGACGGTGCCGGCAACACCAACCTCAAGGACGTGGGCACCCCGGCCACCGCCGGGCTGCCCACCGAGGGCACCCGCTCGATGACCGTCACCACCGGCCAGGGCACGGTCACCGCCGAGCTCGACCTGACCGCCGCGCCCTGTGCCGCGGCGAGCATCGAACACCTGGCCAGCCGCTCGTTCTACGACAACACCCCGTGCCACGAGATCACCACCGAGGGGGCGGTGCGCTGCGGTGACCCCAGCGGCACCGGCCTGGGTGGGCCCACCTACTCGTTCTACAACGAGAACGTGCCGGAGCCCGCGCCCAGTGGCGCCGCCGACGCGCCGCCGGCGTACCCGAAGGGCACGGTGGCGATGGTCGGCAGCGCGCCGGGGGCCAACGGCAGCCAGTTCCTGATCTTCTTCAAGGACTTCGACCCGGCCGAGCCGGCGTACCCGGTCATCGGCCGGGTCACCGAGGGGCTCGACGTGGTGGAGAAGGTCGGCGCCCTGCCGACCGTGGAGAACGAGGCCGGGGAGAAGGTCAAGCCCAAGACCGACGTGGTGATCCAGAGCCTCACCGTCGGCCAGCCGACCACGACGGCGCCACCGATCGGCGACGCGGTGTCGCCTACCCCGTCGGCCAGCCCGAGCGCCGGCTGACCACCCCTCGTCCAGCAGACCAGCGGCACCGACCGCGCCCGAGCAGTCCAGGAGGATCCAGGCGTGACGTCCACCAGAGATCGGCAGCGCGCCGCGGCGCGGGCCCGACTCGAACGGGAGATGGCCGAGCGTGCGGCCAAGGCCCGCAAACGCCGGCAGACCCAGGCCGTCGTCGGGGCTTCGGCGGCGCTGCTGCTCGTCGTCGCCGGCACCGTCTGGCTGGCGACCAGCCTCGGCGGCGACGACGAGACCGAGCAGACCGCCGGCCCGGCCGCCGGTAAGGTCCAGTGCGCCTTCACCGAGGTCCCGGCCGACCAGCGGCCGCCCACGATCAAGGACGTCGGGATGCCGCCGGCGGAGCAGCCCAACACCGGCACCCAGACCATGACGATCACCACCAACCTGGGTCCGATCACCGCCAAGGTCGACCGGGCCCTGGTCCCCTGCACCGCCGGCAGCTTCACCTACCTGGCCAGCAAGGACTTCTTCGACAACAGCAAGTGCCACCGGCTGGTCACCGAGGGCATCAAGGTGCTGCAGTGCGGTGACCCGAGCGCCACCGGCAAGGGCTGGCGGGACACCGACGGCACCGGCGGCCCGAGCTACCGGCTGGCCGAGGAGAACCTGCCCACCGACAAACGTCCGCCGTACCCGGAGGGCGTCATCGCGATGGCCAACTCCGGGCAGGCGGGCAGCACCGGCAGCCAGTTCTTCATCGTCTACGGCGACTCGCCGCTGGACCCCAACTACACCGTGGTGGGCACCATCACCGGTGGGATGGAGCTGGTCCAGGAGGTCGCCAAGGCCGGTGACGACAAGGCCTTCGCCGAGCAGGCCGGGGGTGGCCACCCCAAGAAGGAGGTCGTCATCACCGACCTGACGATGAGCGACGCCTGACCCAACGCACCGACAAGGACGCCCGCCGGCTCGCAGCCGGCGGGCGTCTATGCTGGTGGGCGCCGGGTCAGGAGTTCGAGGTGACCCGGTACGCGTCGAAGACGCCGTCGACCTTGCGGACCGCGGCCAACAGGTGACCCAGGTGCTTCGGGTCGGCCATCTCGAAGCTGAACCGGCTCACCGCCACCCGGTCCCGGGTGGTGGTGACGGTCGCGGAGAGGATGTTCACCCGCTCCTCGGAGAGCATCCGGGTGACGTCGGCCAGCAGCTTGTGCCGGTCCAACGCCTCCACCTGGATCGCCACCAGGAAGGTGGAGGCGGAGGTGAGCCGCCAGCTGACCTCGACCACCCGCTCGCTCTGCGCCCGCAGGTCCTCGGCGTTGGCGCAGTCGTCGCGGTGCACGCTCACCCCGCCGGAGCGGGTGACGAAGCCGAAGACGGTGTCCGGCGGCACCGGGGTGCAGCAGCGGGCCAGCTTGATCCAGACGTCGCTGACGCCCCGGACCACCACCCCCGGGTCGTGGCTGGAGGCCCGGCTGCGCGGCGGCCGGGTGGCCACGGCGGTCTCGGCGATGTCCTCCGCCGCGCCCTCCTCGCCGCCGTAGGTGGCCATCAGCTTCTGCACCACCGACTGCGCCGACACCTGGCTGTCGCCGACCGCCGCGTAGAGCGAGGCCACGTCGATCAGGTGCAGGTCCCGGGCGACCGCCATCAGGTTGTCGGAGGTGAGCATCCGCTGCAACGGCATGCCGTGCTTGCGCATCGCCTTGACGATCGCGTCCTTGCCGGTCTCGATCGCCTCCTCACGCCGTTCCTTGTTGAAGTACTGGCGGATCTTGGTGCGGGCCCGGGGGCTCTTGACGAAGCCCAGCCAGTCCTGCGTCGGGCCGGCCGTCTCCGACTTGGAGGTGAAGATCTCGATCACGTCGCCGTTGGACAGCGTCGACTCCAACGGCACCAGTTTGCCGTTGACCCGCGCCCCGATGCACTTGTGCCCGACCTCGGTGTGCACCGCGTAGGCGAAGTCCACCGGCGTCGACCCGGTCGGCAGCGGGATGACGTCGCCCTTCGGGGTGAAGACGTACACCTCCTGGCTGGACAGGTCGAAGCGCAGCGCGTCGAGGAACTCACTCGGGTCGGCCGCCTCCCGCTGCCAGTCCAGCAACTGCCGCAGCCAGGTCATCTCGTCGATGTGCGCCGGCGGGCCGACGACCTGGGTGCCCTTGTGCTCCTTGTACTTCCAGTGCGCGGCGATGCCGAACTCCGCCGTACGGTGCATCGCGTAGGTGCGGATCTGCATCTCCACCGGCTTGCCGGTGGGCCCGATCACCGTCGTGTGCAGCGACTGGTACATGTTGAACTTGGGCATCGCGATGTAGTCCTTGAAGCGGCCCGGCACCGGCTGCCAGTTGGCGTGGATCACCCCCAGCGCCGCGTAGCAGTCCCGCACCGTGTCGACCAGGATCCGCACCCCGACCAGGTCGTAGATGTCGTTGAAGTCGCGCCCCCGCACGATCATCTTCTGGTAGATCGAGTAGAGGTGCTTCGGCCGGCCGGTGGTCTCCGCCTTGATCTTGGCGGCCTTGAGGTCGGTGCCCACCTTCTGGGTGACCTGCTTGAGCAACGCCTCCCGCTGCGGCTGGTGCTCCCCGATCAGCCGGAGGATCTCCTCGTACCGCTTCGGGAACAGGGTGCCGAAGGCCAGGTCCTCCAGCTCCCACTTGATGGTGTTCATACCCAGCCGGTGGGCCAGCGGGGCGAGGATCTCCAGGGTCTCCTTCGCCTTCTGCTCCCGCTTCGGCGTGGGCAGGAAGGAGAGGGTACGCATGTTGTGCAGCCGGTCGGCCAGCTTGATCACCAGGACCCGCGGGTCCTTGGCCATCGCCACGACCATCTTGCGGATCGTCTCGGCCTTGGCCGCGTCACCGAGCTTGACCTTGTCGAGCTTGGTCACCCCGTCGACGAGCAGCGCGACCTCGCCGCCGAAGTCGGTGCGCATCTGGTCGAGGGTGTACTCGGTGTCCTCGATGGTGTCGTGCAGCAGCGCCGCGACCAGGGTGGTGGTGTCCATGCCCAGGGCGGCCAGGATGCCGGCGACCGCCAACGGGTGGGTGATGTACGGGTCACCGGACTTGCGGTACTGACCCGAGTGCCACCGGGCGGCGGTGTCGAAGGCCCGCTGGAGCAGCCGGGCATCGGCCTTGGGGTGATTCTCGCGGTGCAGCGCGATCAGCGGCTCCAGCACCTCGCTTACCTGCGAGGTCTGCCAGGGGGCGTTGAACCGGGCGAGCCGGGCCCGCACCCGGCGGCCGGTCGGCGCGCTGGACAGGCCGAAACCGGCGCTCGGCGAGGGGTCCTCGTCGGTGCCGAGCGCCACCACCACCGGGTCGGGACCGGCGTCGGAGGTCAGCACCGGGCCGGCAGCCGGGTCACCGAAGGAGCCCGTGCCCAAGCCGCCGGAGGGTCGAAGGTCGGCGGCACCGTCTCCGGGCCGTCCGACGTCACTCGGGGCGGCCGGTCCGGTGCCGTTGGCGGCGACACCCGCCGCCGACTCACCGGTGGTGTCCTGCCGGTCGGTCACCGAGCTGTCCGTGTCGCCTGTGGGGTGCACCGTGCCCTCCGCCGGAGGGACGACATCGTGGGACACCGGCCTCCTCACCGCTCGCCGGGATGCGCCGACCGTCAGGGTCGGCCTGGGTATCACACCGCCGGACGGTCGCCCGCCCGGCCAGCAATGGGCAATGCTACTCGTACGCACCGTGCCCTGCCGCTCCGCCGGTCGTACGGGTCCACCTCGGCCCGCCGGCCCACCGGGGTCAAACGGTCAGCAGGGCATGGACCGGACGCGGGGCGAGCCGGTCCCGGCCACCGAGGAAGGCCAACTCCAGCAGCACGGTGAAGCCGGCGACGGTGCCGCCGGCCCGCTCGACCAGGTCGAGGGTGGCCCCGGCGGTGCCACCGGTGGCGAGCACGTCGTCGACCACCAGCACCCGGTGTCCGGCGGTGAACGCGTCGGTGTGCACCTGGAGGGTGGCCTCGCCGTACTCCAGGGCATAGGAGGCCGAGTGGGCCGCCCGGGGCAACTTGCCGGCCTTGCGCACCGGCACCACGCCCACCCCGGTGGCGTACGCGACGGCGGCGGCGACCACGAACCCGCGCGCCTCGATGCCGACCACCACGTCGAAGGAGTCCCGGCCGTGGTGGGCCACGATCCGGTCGGTCACCTCGCGGAACACCGCACCGTCGGCGAAGAGCGGCATCAGGTCCTTGAACAGGACACCGGGTACGGGGAAGTCCGGCACGTCCAGCACCCTGCTGGCCACCAGGGCGGCCACCTCGGGGCCGCTGTCTCCGCGTACTGAGTTCTCGGTCTCCGGCACGGCGCTTCCGTTCCCCTTCGACGACGACGGCGTCCTGCATGCTGCGCGCACAGCATGAAGGACGCCGTCGAACCGGTTGTCACCGGGTGGGTGGTGCGACCCGGTCAGCGCCGTTTGGCGCCGCCCGGCCGGTTGCCGCCGCCGGGCCGGCCGCCCCGGGCCCCGGCGGAGCGCTTGCCCGCCGGCCGGGCGCCGACCTTCGGCGTCGCGCCGGCCAGCGCCGGCACCTCCTGGTCGGGCTCGTGGTCCGGCTCCTCGGCGGTACGCGGCGCGCCCTTCGGGGTGCTCTCCCCCGAGGCGAGGGCACCCCGGCGGGCCAGCACCCGCTTGTTGTGCGACTGGATGCGGGGCTCCTGGTTCTTGAGCACCACCAGCAGCGGGGTGGCCAGCAGGATGGAGGTCAGGAA
Organism: Micromonospora sp. WMMA1923; assembly: GCF_049179195.1. NCBI lineage: Bacteria > Bacillati > Actinomycetota > Actinomycetes > Micromonosporales > Micromonosporaceae > Micromonospora > Micromonospora sp. WMMA1923. Next base: position 1,640,231 of record NZ_JBMHLZ010000001.1, on the reverse strand, counting down.
CGCCATCGCCATACCGACGAAGAGCACCAGACCGAGGTCCTTCAGGGTCCCCGCGCCCAGCAGACCGGCACCGATGAAGAGCAGACCGCCGACCGGCAGCAGGGCGACCACGGAGGTGTTCAGCGACCGCATCAGGCTCTGGTTGACCGCCAGGTTGGCCGCGTCACCGTAGGTCTGGTTGTTGTTGGCGGTGATGCCCTTCGTGTTCTCCTGCACCTTGTCGAAGACCACCACCACGTCGTAGAGCGCGAAGCCCAGGATGGTGAGGAAACCGACGATTGTCGACGGGGTCACCTCGAAGCCGACCGCCGAGTAGATGCCGGCGGTGAGGACCAGGTTCATCACCAGGGAGAAGATGGCGGCGACCGCCATCCGCCACTCGAAGCGCACCACCAGGTAGAGCGTGACCAGGGCGATGAAGATCACCAGACCGAGCAGCGCCCGCGAGGTGACCTGCTTGCCCCAGGCCTCGCTCACCTGGTTGCCGCTGATCTGGTCGGCGGGGATGCCGAACCGCTCGGCCAGGTCGGTCTTGACCGCGTTGGCCTGCTCCGTGGAGAGCTGGGTGGTCCGCATCTCGTAGAAGTTGCCGCTGGTGCCACCGACCTGCTGGGCGGTGACCACCTCGGCGCCGCCGCCCGGGCCGGCCAGCGCCTCGTCGACCTGCGTCTCGGCCTCCTCCAGGGTGCCGACGCTGGCCGGCACCTGGAAGGAGTTGCCGCCGGCGAACTCGATGCCCAGGCTGAACCCGCGGATCCCGACGCTGAGCACCGCGAGCAGGACCAGCACGCCGGCGACCGAGAACCACAGCCTGCGCCGGCCGACGATGTCGAGACCGGCCTCGCCCCGGTAGAGCCGGGCACCCAGACCATTATCAGCCATTGCTCAGGCCTCCTTGACGCGCTGGTTACGGGGCTTGGCCGGCTGCTCGGTGCGGGCGGGCAGGGCCCGGCCCAGGCCGCTGACCCGCGGGGACAGGAACGCCCGGGTGCGGGCGAACATCGTCATGATCGGGTGCCGGAAGAGGAAGACCACCAGCAGGTCCAGGACGGTGGCCAGGCCGAGGGCGAAGGCGAAGCCCTTCACCGTGCCTACCGACACGACGTAGAGCACCACCGCCGACATGAGCGTGATGGCGTTCGCCGAGATGATCGTCCGACGGGCCCGGGTCCAGGCCCGAGGCACCGCGCTGCGCGGACTGCGGCCCTCGCGGATCTCGTCCTTGAGCCGTTCGAAGTAGATGACGAAGGAGTCCGCGGCCACACCGAGCGAGACGATGATGCCGGCGATCCCGGCGAGGGTCAGGGTGAAGCCGATCTGCCGGCCCAGGAAGACGATCGCGCCGAAGAGCAGCAGCGCCGACAGCACCAGGCTCAGGAAGATCACCGAGCCGAGCAGCCGGTAGTAGAAGAACGAGTAGATGACGACCAGCAGCATGCCGATACCCGCGGCGAGCAGACCGGCGCGCAGGTGGCTCTCGCCCAGGGTGGCGGTGACGTTCTGCTGCTCCTGCTCCTCGAAGGTCACCGGCAGCGCGCCGTAGCGCAGGTTGCCGGCCAGCTCGCTGGCGGCGGCCTGGGTGAAGTTGCCGGTGATCTGCGAGCTACCGGTCAGCACGCCCTGGATCTCGGGGGCGGAGACGATCCGGTTGTCCAGCACGACCGCGACCCGGCACTTGCCGTCCTGGCCCAGCGCGCTGGCGTCGCAGGCCTGCCCGGTGTTGTTGAACGACTCACGGGTCAGCTCGGTCCACTTCTCCTGGCCCCCGCTCTTGAAGTCCAGGCTGACCACCCACTGGCTGGTCTGGTCCATCACCGCGCTGGCGCCGCTGACGTCGGTGCCGAGCACCTTGGCCTGGTCCAGCAGGTACTTGGCGCCGGCCTCGCAGGCCACCGCCTGCTGGTTCTCGTCCTTGATCGACGCCGGGGGCCGCTCGTCGAGCTGGGCGCAGCCGACGGTAGGCACGTTGAACTGCACCGGGACCGGCAGCACCGCCACCTCGCGCGGGGTCAGCTCGGCGAACGGGGCGAGCTTCTCGGCCAGCGACGGGTCGGTGGCCAGGTCGGCCGGGGCCTGCAGGGCGTTGGCCGCCTGCCAGGCCTCGGCGCCCACCTTCTGCTGCACGGCCTGGCGCTGCTGCTCGATGGTCTGCGTCTCCGGCGCGGCGCTGGCGCTCGGCGAGGGGGCCGGGGCGCTCGGCGTCGGGGTGGCATCCGGGGTGGGGGCCATCCCGCCCTGTCCGCCCGAGGGCGAGGAGGTGACCTCCGGCTCGGTGCCGCCGGAGGGGCTGGGTGCCGGGCTGCCGGACGGGTTCGGCGTCGCCGCCGGCGGCGGGGCGATCGTGCCACTGCCGTCGGCGGCCTTGAGCACCTTGCGGAAACGCAGCTCGGCGGCGCTGCCGACGTCGGTCAGGTCGCGGTTCTCACCGGGCAGGGAGATGACGATGTTTCGGTCGCCCTCGGTCACCACCTCGGCCTCGGCCACCCCGTAGGCGTTGACCCGGCTCTCGATGATCTGCCGGGCCTCTTCGAGGTTCTCCGACGTCGGCGGCCGGCCGTCGACGGTGTTGGTCGCCTCCAGCGTCAACCGGGTGCCGCCGACCAGGTCCAGCCCGAGCCGGGGCTCCAACCGGTCCTTCCAGCCACCGCTGGCACCGCCCGCGAAGAACACCAAAAGATAGAGGACCACGAAGATGATCCCGAGCACGGCGAGCTGCCGCCCGGGGCGCATCTGTCCCTGAGGTGGTGCCACGGCTGTCCTGTCTCCCTGTACGGTCGCGCCGCCGGTGCGAACGGCTGCGGAGGTCGGGCCGGAGATCCCGGCGACGTCGGTGCCTGGCCGGCTCCCCGCCTGGCACGACACCCCCGCGTCGCCGGCTCAGCGGCGAAGGACGGGGGGCGTGGGAGTGCCGGGACGGGCACCGACCTGTCTATCCACTTGTGACAATATCCGCTGCCCGACGGGCGCGGTAGCTACTCCTTGACGACTTCGACGCCCTCGGTGGTGCCGGTGGACGTCTCCTCCTCCTGCTCGACCCGCTTGGTCACCCGGGCGATGGCCGGGCGCGCGTACCGGGTCTGCACGCCGGGGGCGACCTCCAGCAGGACGGTCTCGTCGTCGACGTCGGTCACCGTGCCGTAGAGACCGCCGATGGTGACCACCTCGTCGCCGGCGGACAGCCCGGACTGCATCTGCTCCGCCTCCCGGCGGCGCTTCTGCTGGGGGCGGATCATCATGAAGTACATGACGCCGAAGAGCAGAGCGATCATCAGGAGCGGCGTGAAACTGCTCGCTCCTCCGCCGCCCTCTGCTGCGATAAGCACGGTTGCTGACCTTCCCATCAGCCCCCGGACCGACGCGTCGGGCGCCGGAGCGGAGGCGAGTTCTCACGTCCTGTACAGACCGCGGCGAGTCTAGTCCCTGCACCTGGGAACGCCGAATGCGACACAGATCACGAACGGATCACGGCTCATCCGGCGCGCCGGAGAACAGGTCGGGCACGGCGGGCAACTCGGTGGCAAATGTACCATTCGGTGGGATACGGCCGAGATGGTGCCAGGCGGCCTCGGTGGCGACCCGGCCCCGAGGCGTCCGGGCCAACAGGCCGGCCCGGACCAGGAACGGCTCGCAGACCTCCTCGACCGTGTCCGGCTGCTCCCCCACCGCCACGGCCAGGGTGGAGAGCCCGACCGGGCCGCCCCGGAACGACTCGACAAGCGCGGTCAACACCGCCCGGTCCAGCCGGTCCAGGCCGAGCGCGTCGACGTCGTACACGGTGAGCGCGGCGCGGGCGGTCTCCACGGTGACCACGCCGTCGGCCCGGACCTCGGCGAAGTCGCGCACCCGGCGCAGCAGCCGGTTGGCGATCCGGGGGGTGCCCCGGGACCGGCCGGCGATCTCGGCCGCGCCGTCGTCGGTGATCGGCACCCCCAGGATCCGCGCCGAGCGGTGCAGCAGCGCCTCCAGATCGGCCGGGGAGTAGAAGTCCAGGTGCGCGACGAAGCCGAACCGGTCCCGCATCGGGCCGGTCAACAGGCCCGACCGGGTGGTCGCGCCGACCAGGGTGAACGGCTCCACGTCCAGCGGGATCGCGGTGGCCCCCGGCCCCTTGCCGACCACCACGTCGACCCGGAAGTCCTCCATCGCGCTGTAGAGCAGCTCCTCCGCCGGGCGGGCGATCCGGTGAATCTCGTCGATGAAGAGCACGTCGCCCTCGGCCAGGCCGGTCAGGATGGCGGCGAGGTCCCCGGAGCGTTCGATGGCCGGGCCGCTGGTCACCCGGATCCCGGTGCCCAGCTCGGCGGCGACGATGTTGGCAAGCGAGGTCTTGCCCAGCCCCGGCGGCCCGGAGAGCAGGATGTGGTCCGGTGGGGAACCCCGGCGCATGGCCCCCTGCAGCAGCAGGTCGAGCTGGTCGCGGACCCGGTGCTGGGCGATGAACTCGGCCAGCCGTCGGGGCCGGACGCTGACCTCCGCGTCGCGCTCGGCGTCGGTGGCGTACGCCGAGATCAGCCCCTCGGTCTCGCTCATCGGGTCCGGCCCAGCAGCCGGATGGCCTGCCGGAGCAGCACCGGCACCGGCGGCGGCGGACCCTCGACGGTCTCGGCCACCGCGGCCACCGCCTGGTCGGCCTGGACGGCCGTCCAGCCGAGCCCGACCAGGGCCTGACGGACCTGCTCGGGCCAGGCCCCGGCGGTCACCCCGGCCGCGCCGTCGGTGCCCACCGGCACCGGGCCGATCCGGTCCCGCAGCTCCAGCACCAGACGCTCGGCGCCCTTCTTGCCGATCCCCGGCACCCGGGTCAGCGCGCCGATGTCGGCGTTGGCCACGGCCCGGCGCACCTCCTCGGGGGAGTGCACGGCGAGCACCGCCTGGGCCAGCCGGGGGCCGACCCCGCTGGCGGTCTGGAGCAGCTCGAACAGCGCCTTGGCGTCGTCGTCGGCGAAGCCGTACAGGGTGAGCGAGTCCTCCCGGACCACCAGGCTGGTGGCCAACCGGGCCGGCGCGCCCACCCGCAGCTCGGCCAGCGTGCCGGGGGCGCACTGGACGGCCAGCCCGATCCCGCCCACCTCCACCACCGCGTGGTCCGGACCGGTCGCGGTCACCGTGCCGCGTACGCTGGCGATCATCTTGCTCCTCCTCGTCGTGCCCGCTGCGCCGCCGCCGCCAGCCGGGACCGCGTGCCACCCCGCCAGACGTGGCAGATGGCCAGCGCCAGGGCATCGGCGGCGTCCGCCGGCCGGGGCGGCTCGGCCAACCGCAGCAGCCGGGTCACCATGGCGGTCATCTGCTGCTTGTCGGCCTGACCGGAACCGGTCACCGCGGCCTTGACCTCGCTCGGGGTGTACGTCTGCACCGGCAACCCGGCCCGCGCACCGGCCAGCACGGCGATCCCACTGGCCTGCGCGGTGCCCATCACCGTCCGGACGTTGTGCTGGCTGAACACCCGCTCCACGGCCACCGCGTCCGGCCGGTGCTCGGCGACCAGGTCGGTCAGGCAGCGGTCCAGGTGCAGCAGGCGGTTCGGCAGGTCGTCGTCCGGATCGGTGCGCACCACGTGGTAGGCGACCAGCGTGCAGGGCCGGCCCGGCACCCCCTCCACCACGCCGACCCCACACCGGGTAAGCCCCGGGTCGACGCCGAGCACCCGCACGCCGCCTCCTCCCCGAACCGCCAGCAGTACGTGTGTTCGACACCCTACTGGGCGGCGGGTCAGCCCGGTTCCGGGGACACGCCGACCCGTTCGGGCTCGGCCAGGCCGAACGGGGCCGAACCGGACACGCCGAGCACCGGACCGGTCGCGGCGGGCGGGTCAGCCGGGCGGGCCGGCGGCCAGGGCCAGCCGCAGCAGACCGTCGCGCAGCCGGGTGGCGTGCCGGACCTGACCGAGCCGACCGGCCCGCCTCGCCAGCACCGCCATCCGCTGCGTCGGTGGTCGCCGGCTCTGGTCGTACGCCCGCAGGCCGGCGGCCACCTCCACGCCGGCACCGAGGCACTCGGCCAGTGACACCGCGTCGATCAGCGCCTGGCAGGCGCCCTGCCCCAGGTCGGGGGTCATGGCGTGGGCGGCGTCGCCGAGCAGCGCGACCCGGCCACCGACGTAACTCGGCAGCGGGGTGAGGTCGTGCACGTCGTGCCGGAGCACCTCGTCCGGGGTCATCGCGTCCAGCAGCCGGGGCACCGGGTCGTGCCAGTCGCCGAAGAGCCGGCGAAGTTCGGCGAGGTCACCGGCGGCGGGTCGCCAGCCGGGCGGGGCGGTGCGCACCGCGTACCAGTTGGTCCGGCCCGGTCCTTCGGGGGTGACACCGAACTTCGTGCCCCGCCCCCAGGTCTCGCCGCCCACGGCGACCTCCACCGGGGCCACCCCACGCCAGGCCACGGTGCCGGTGTGCCGCAGCGGGTACCGGTCGCCGTACAGCCCGGCCCGGACCACGCTGCGCAGCCCGTCGGCACCGACCACCAGGTCGTATCGGTCGGTGAGCCCGGCGAGGTCGGTCACCGGGGTGCCGAACCGGACGACACCGTCGGGCAGCGCCTCGGCGAGCACGGCGAGCAGCGCCGGTCGGGTGATCAGGTGCACGGTCTCGCCGTACCGGCGGATCAGCTTGCGCATGTCCATGCTGGCGATCCGGCTGCCGTCGGGGCGACGGAACTCCCCGCCGAGCTGCGGTCGTCCCCGCCGACGCGCCTGCTCCCCCACGCCGAGCGCACCGAGAGCGCGCAGCGCGGCGGGCCAGATGCCGAGGCCGGTGCCGGTCACCGGCAGTCCGGTGGCGCGCTCCAGAACGGTCACCTGCCAACCGGCCCGCCGCAGACCGATCGCCGCCGCCAGCCCACCGATACCCCCACCGACCACCACCGCTCGCCTGTCCACGATCGACAGGCTACGAGGTGGCGGCCGTCGGCTGGGACCGGCGGGCCGCCGTCGGGGCGTACCGCGGCTGGTCGCCCCCAGGGTCGACGCGCCCGCCCGCCCGGGGCTCAGCAGGCCCGGACGGCGGGGACCAGGCCGCTCAGCAGGGTGATCGGGGCGGGCAGCGGCTCGATCCAGCCCGGTCCGGCGGCCAGCACCCGCACCGACGGAAACTCCCGGGCGAAGCGGATCAGCCGGTACGCCCGGCCGGTCACCGGTGTCTGCGACCAGACCACCACGGTGTGCGGGCGGGTCCGCTGCACCGCGCCGGCCAGCGCCACCCAGGGCAGCGCCGGGCCGAGCAGCAGACAACCCCGTCCCTGTTCCCGCAGGGCCGCGGCGAGCGCGTGCAACCCGAGGCAGTGCAGCTCCTGTTCGGCACCGGCCAGCAGCACCCCGTCGGGCGGGTACGGCCGTCGGGACAGTCGCCGGTGCACGTCCAGACCGACGCGTACCCCCTCGGAGAGGGCGTGTTCGACGGCGATCTCGCTGGCCGCCCAGCCGGACAGCGCCCCCAGCACCGGCACGCACACCTGATCCCAGAGCGGTGCCACCCCGGACTCCTCGGCCAGCTCACCGACGATGCCGGCGATCCGGTTGGGGTCCAGGTCCTCGGCGGCTGCCCAGAGCCGCTTGTGGGCCGTCTCGACCAGGTCGGCTGGCATCGGATCGGTCCGCACGACGTCCCCCCGGGTAGGCGATCACTACCCGGGAGTTCGCTCGTACTCCCGTTTTTGGATGCGCCCGGCCCGCGGTGCCGCCCGCCCCGCGCGCGGGTGGCGGGGTGGCCGTCAGTCGAGCAGGGCGGTCAGAGCCAGGTCCACGTCGTCCGGGGTGCTGTAGAGGTGGAACGAGGCCCGGACCCGGCCGGCCCGGACCGCCGCCCGGACCCCGGCGCGGGCCAGCCGCTGCTCGGCGCCGGGCACGTCGACGGTGACGATCGCGCTGTCCCCCGCCGGGCGGCCCAGTCCGGCGCGGAACCGGTTCGCCAGTGCCACGTTGTGCTCCCGCACGGCCGGGATGCCGACCTCGGCCAGCAGCTCCAGGGCGGGGGCCGCGCCGACCAGGCTGAACCAGGCCGGGGAGATGTCGAAGCGCCGGGCGTCGTCGGCCAGCCGCAGCGGCGGCCCGTAGTAGGAGTCGTGCGGGTCCGGCCCGGCGAACCAGCCCGCGGCGTCGGGCCGCAGCCGCTCGCGCAGCTCGGGGGCCAGGTAGCCGAAGCCGACCCCGCGCGGCGCCATCAGCCACTTGTACCCCCCGACCACCACCGCGTCGGCCCGGGTCGCGTCGAACGGCAGCCAGCCACAGGCCTGCGTGGCGTCCACCACCACCCACGCGTCGTACGCCCGGGCGGCGGCCACGATCCGGTCGAGGTCGGCCACGCTGCCGTCGGCGGACTGCACCAGGCTGAACGCGACCAGGTAGGTGTCGGCGTCGATCTCCTCGGCGAGCCGGCCGGCGTCGACGGTACGCACCCGCACCCCGCGCTCGGCCTGCACCAGCCACGGGAAGAGGTTGGAGGTGAACTCCTGCTCGGGGACCACGACGGTGGCCCCGGCGGGCAGCGCGGCGGCGATCGGGGCCAGCATCTGCGACACGGTGGCGCCGGTCGTCACGTCCTCGGCGGGTGCCCCGACCAGGTCGGCGAAGGCGACCCGGGCCCGTTGGGTCGACTCCCCCCAGCCCCGCCAGGAGACCCGGCCCACCCGCCAGTCGGCCAGCGCCTCCTGCAGGGCCGTCCAGGCCGGTTCGGGCGGCAACCCGTAGCTGGCCGTGTCCAGCCAACCCGGTTCGGGTCGCCACAACTGCTGTGCCTTCGCCAACTCCATGCCGCTGACGCTAGTCAGGCGCGGACCCACCGGGGAGCGCCAATCGGCAGGTGGTGGCCGCTGCACCCCGGGCCACCGCCGGACCGGACGGGCCACCGGCCGGCCCGGCCGACGTCCGCTCAGCTCACGGCGGCCGGGCCGAGCACGCTCTTCAGGTCACCCATCAGCGCGGTGGTGGCCGCGACCCGGAACGGCCCGAGCCGCAGGGTGGTGGTCCGACCGCCGTTGAGCAGCTTGACGTGCACCTCGGTGTCGCCGGGGTGCAGCACCAGGGTCTCCTTGAGCCGTTCCACCAGCGGCGGCGTGCACCTGTGCACCGGGATGGTGAGGGTGACCGGCTTGTTGGCCGGGTTGCTGGTCACGTCCGGCATCGACATGTCCATCGCCATGATCCGGGGCGTGTCGTCCCGGCGGTCCACCCGCCCCTTGACCACCACGATCGCGTCCTCGGCGATGTACTGGCCGATCACCTCGTAGGTGTTGGGGAAGAACAGCGCCTCCACCCCGCCGGCCAGGTCCTCCAGGGTGGCCGAGGCCCAGGCCCGGCCCTGCTTGGTGACCCGGCGCTGCACCCCGGAGAGGATGCCGGCCAGGGTGACCACCGCGCCGTCGGGCACCACGCCCTCCTCGCTGAGCGCGGCGATGGTGGTGTCGGCCGCCGCGCCGAGCACCCGTTCCAGGCCGAACAGCGGGTGGTCGGAGACGTAGAGGCCGAGCATCTCGCGTTCGAAGGCGAGCTTGTCCCGCTTGTCCCACTCGCTGTCGCCGATGATCGGCATCACCGTGGTGCTGCTGGTTCCCGCGCCGGCTTCGGCGACGCCGAAGCCGGCGCCGAAGAGGTCGTACTGGCCGACCGCCTCCTTGCGCTTGACGTCGGCGTACGCGTCGATCGCGTCGGCGTGCACCGCGAGCAGCCCCTTGCGCGGGTGCCCCAGCACGTCGAACGCGCCGGCCTTGATGAGCGATTCGATCGTCTTCTTGTTGCAGACCACCGCGTCGACCTTGCTCAGGAAGTCGTAGAAGTCGGCGTACTCGCCCTTCTCCTCGCGGCACCGCATGATCGCGGCGACCACGTTCGCGCCGACGTTGCGCACCGCGCCGAGGCCGAAGCGGATCTCCTTGCCGACCGGGGTGAACGGCCCGGCGGAGGTGTTCACGTCCGGCGGCAGCACCTGGATGCGCATCCGCCGGCACTCCGACAGGTACAGCGCCATCTTGTCCTTGTCGTCACCGACGGAGGTCAGCAGCGCCGCCATGTACTCGGCCGGGTAGTGCGCCTTCAGGTACGCCGTCCAGTACGACACCAGCCCGTACGCCGCCGAGTGCGCCTTGTTGAAGGCGTACCCGGCGAACGGGACCAGCACGTCCCAGACCTTCTGGATGGCCTCGTCGGAGTAGCCGTGTTCCCGGCAGCCGTCCCGGAACGGGATGAACTCCTTGTCCAGGATCTCCTTCTTCTTCTTGCCCATCGCCCGGCGCAGCAGGTCGGCCTGGCCGAGGGTGTACCCGGCGAGGATCTGCGCGGCGCGCTGCACCTGCTCCTGGTAGACGATCAGGCCGTAGGTGGGGGCGAGGATCTCCCGCAGCGGCTCCTCCAGCTCCGGGTGGATCGGGGTGATCTCCTGGAGGCCGTTCTTGCGCAGCGCGTAGTTGGTGTGCGAGTCCACGCCCATCGGGCCGGGCCGGTAGAGCGCCAGGACGGCGGAGATGTCCTCGAAGTTGTCCGGCTTCATCATCCGCAGCAGCGACCGCATCGGCCCGCCGTCGAGCTGGAACACGCCGAGCGTGTCGCCCCGGGCCAGCAGCTCGTAGGCGGGCTTGTCGTCCAGCGGCAGGGCGAGCAGGTCCAGCTCCCGGCCGTGGTTGAGGCCGATGTTCTTCACCGCGTCGTCGATGATGGTCAGGTTGCGCAGGCCGAGGAAGTCCATCTTCAACAGCCCGAGCGACTCACACGTCGGGTAGTCGAACTGGGTGATGATCACCCCGTCGGAGTCCCGGCGCATCAGCGGGATGTGCTCGATGATCGGCTCGGCGGACATGATCACGCCGGCGGCGTGCACACCGGTCTGCCGGATCAGCCCCTCGATGCCCCGGGCGGTGTCGATCACCTTCTTGACGTCCTGCTCGGCCTCGTACATGCCGCGGATCTCACCGGCCTCGGCGTACCGGGGGTGCTTGGTGTCGAAGATCCCTTCCAGCGGGATGTCCTTGCCCATCACCGCCGGGGGCATCGCCTTGGTGATCCGGTCGCCTACCGCGTACGGGTAGCCGAGCACCCGGGCCGAGTCCTTGATCGCGGCCTTGGCCTTGATCGTGCCGAAGGTGGCGATCTGGGCGACCTTGTCCTCACCCCACTTGTCGGTGACGTACTTGATCACCTCACCGCGCCGACGCTCGTCGAAGTCGATGTCGACATCCGGCATCGAGACCCGCTCGGGGTTGAGGAACCGCTCGAAGATCAGCCCGTGCGGGATCGGGTCCAGGTCGGTGATGCCCAGGGCGTACGCGACCAGCGAGCCGGCCGCCGAGCCCCGCCCGGGACCGACCGCGATGCCCTGGCTCTTGGCCCACTGGATGAAGTCGGCGACCACGAGGAAGTACGACGGGAACCCCATCTGGTTGATGACGCCCAGCTCGTACTCGGCCTGCACGACGTGCCCCTCGGGGATGCCGCCGGGGTAGCGCCGGCCGAGCCCCTTGAAGGTCTCCTTGCGGAACCAGGACTCCTCGGTCTCCCCCTCGGGCACCGGGAACCGGGGCATCAGGTTGTGGAACTCGAACATCCCGGCCGGGTCGACCTTCTCGGCCACCAGCAGGGTGTTGCGGCAGCCGTCCTGCCACAGCTCGGAGTTGTCCACCGCGCGCATCTGGTCGGCGGACTTGACGAAGTAGCCGCCGCCCTCGAAGCGGAACCGGTTCGGGTCGTCGATGTTGCTGCCGGTCTGCACGCAGAGCAGCACGTCGTGCGCGGTGGCCTGGGCCTCGTGGGTGTAGTGCGAGTCGTTGGTGACCACCGGCGGGATGCCGAGCTTCTGGCCGATCTCGGTGAGCCCCTCACGGACCCGGCGCTCGATGTCGAGACCGTGGTCCATGATCTCCAGGAAGTAGTTCTCCTTGCCGAAGATGTCCTGGTACGCCGAGGCCACCTTGAGCGCCTCGTCGAACTGGCCCAGCCGCAGCCGGGTCTGCACCGCCCCCGACGGGCAGCCGGTGGTGGCGATGATCCCCTGGGCGTGCTCGGCGATCAACTCCATGTCCATCCGGGGCCACTTGACGTAGTGGCCCTCCATGGAGGCGCGCGAGTTGAGGGTGAACAGGTTCTGCAGGCCGGCCTTGTCCGCCGCCCACATGGTCATGTGGGTGATCGCGCCGTTACCGGAGACGTCGTCGCTCTTCTGCTCCGGCCGGCCCCACTTGACCCGCTTCTTGTGGTAGCGCGACTCCGGCGCGACGTACGCCTCGACGCCCAGGATCGGCTTGACCCCGGCGGCCATGGCCTGCTTGTAGAAGTCGTTCGCGCCGTGCATGTTGCCGTGGTCGGTGATCGCCACCGCCGGCATGCCCAGCCGTTTGGCCTCGGCGAAGAGGTCCTTGAGCCGGGCCGCCCCGTCGAGCATCGAGTACTCGGTGTGCACGTGCAGATGCGCGAACGAATCGCCCATGCGTGGCGTCCCCCCGGATCGTGATCATGGATTGGTCAAGGCCGACGGCCCACCCTACCGAGATCGACTGGCGGCCGGCGACGAGCCACGCGGACTGCTGCCCGGACGTCACCTTCAGTCATCCGGTCGGGGCCGCGGCAAGCACTACGACCTGGATATTCACCCAGCGGTGTGACTAAACCGGACAAAAAGGGTTTAACGCCTACGTGATTCCTAGTCTGAGCCGGCAGCGATCACCGACCCAGGAGGTACAAGCCAGTGAAGAGACGACTCACGTCGATGGCACTCATCGGCACGGCCGCAGTGATGGTGGCCGGGGTGCTCACCGCGACGCCCGCGTACGCGGGCACCTGTCTGGAGACCATCGAGTGTGACACGACGGTCACCTTCGACGTCACCGCGGGGGCGTTGCAGATCACCGTGCCGGACGGCCCCGTGGCGCTGACCAACAACGGCGCGCCCGGCGGCTACGCGTACGGCCAGCTCGGCGCGGTGACCGTCGACGACCTGCGGGCCAGCGCCACCCCGAGCTGGACCGCCACGGTCAGCAGCACCAGCTTCATCACCGGCACCGGCGCCGACCCGGGTACGAGCATCCCGGCCAGCGACGTCTACTACTGCTCGGGCGACGCCACCGCGACCGAGGGCAGCGGCACCTTCGTCCCGGGCCAGCCGGGCACCTGCAGCCCGCCGCCCCCGCCGGACGGAGACGCCCTGACGGCTCCCGTCACCGCGTTCAGCCACACCGTGGTGGCCACCGAGACGGGGAACAACTCGGCGACCTGGGACCCGTTGCTCACCGTCGCCATCCCCATCACCGCCATCGCCGGCACGTTCACCGGCACGATCACCCACACGGTCGCCTGATCGATGATCCCGGCGAAACAGTCGCGATGGCGTACGCCCCTGGTGTCGCTCGTCGTCCTGCTGTTCCTCGCCGTCACCGGTGTCCCGGTCGCCGCCGAAGGCGACCGGGACACCGGTGACAAGCAGGGGAAGTCGGACGGCAGCATCGGCATCCAGTTGTTGGAGGCGTCGGCCGACCGGCACGACGACCCGCGCGCCAAGGTGTACATCGTGGACCACATGAAGCCCGGCACCGAGATGACCCGACGCTTCGCGGTGACCAACACCTCCCCTCGACCCCAGCGGATCACCATGTCGGTGGGCACCGCCGAGATCCGGGACAACAAGTTCGTGCCGTCGACCGACCCGCAGGTCAACGAGTTGCCCGAGTGGGTCCGGATCGACCAGCCCGCTTTCGTCGCGCCACCGCACAGCACCACCACGCTGCGCGCGACGGTGAAGATCCCGCCCTCGGCGCCGCGCGGCGAACGCTACGGGGTGATCTGGGCCTCGGTCGCCAGCGCGGCGCCCGACCCGGAGCACGGCAACGTGCAGAAGATCAACCGGACGGGCATCCGGCTCTACCTCGACGTCGGCCCCGGCGGTGACCCGCCGTCGGACTTCGAGATCGACAAGCTCGTTCCGGGGCGTACCGAGGAGGGGTTGCCGATCGTCCGGGCCACGGTGCGCAACACCGGGGAACGGGCCCTGGACCTCTCCGGCAGGCTGTGGCTCTCCGACGGACCGGGTGGACTCTCCGCCGGGCCGTTCGGTGTCACCGTCGGCACCACCGTCGCCCCCGGCGGCACCGCACACGCCGAGGTGCGACTGGACCGGCAGCTACCCAACGGTCCCTGGCAGGCCCGGCTCCGGCTGGAGAGCGGACGGATCCACCGCGAGTTCACCGGTGAGATCACCTTCCCCGACGAGAACGGCTCCTGGGGTCTGCCCGCCACCCTGTCGGACCGGCTGCCGGTGCTCGTCGCACTGCTCGGCGCGCTCACCCTCGCGGCCGGGATGTGGCTGGTCGTCGCGGTACGCCGGGCCCGGTCCCGGGTGGACCGGTTCGCCGTCTGAGACCACACCGGACGGCATGACATCGACGGTGATGGCCGGTCGGTCCGATCTCGGACTCTGTGGGACCGCTCCGGACGCAGCGCGTCTAGCCTGCGGGGACACCGTCCTCCCACCGCCGGTCCGGCCGGGCCGGCGGTTTCTCCGATCACCGGAGGTGATCACCATGACGCGTCCCACCGCCCGCGTCGCCGTCGCCGTCCTGGCCGCCGTCGGCCTCCTGGCCGTCCCGGTCGGCGCTCCCGCGCCGGCCCAGGCCGGCCCACCCGCCGGGGTACGGGCCGAGCAGACCCAGATCCTCAGCGTCGGCGGCGCCGGCCCGTTCCGCATCGACGCCAGCCTGACCACGTTGTCCGCCGCCGGCCTGATCGACTCGACCGCACCCGGCGGCTGCGACGACGTGGTGATTGCCGGGGTGACCGGCAGCTGGGCCGGCAAGATCCTGCTCACCTTCCGCGCCGGCCGCCTGGTGGCGATCGGCACCGCCACCAACCCGCCCCACTCACCCGCCGGGGCGGGGGTCGGTGACTCCTTCGCCGACCTGGCGCAGACCTACGGCACCCGCGGCGCACTGATCAGCAACGACGCCGGCACCGCCACGGCCTACCTGGTTCGGTACGGCCCCCGGGTCGAGCTGTTCACCGGCCACCCGATCCGGCCGGGCGTCGGCTACTTCCAGGTCGGCCCGGCCTCCTTCGTCGAGCGGAGCTTCCGCCAGGGCACACCCTGCTGATCCACGTCCGGTAGGCCTTCGCCGGGTCTACCGCGGCCCGACCGCCTCCGACTGCTCCCGGAGGCGGCCGGTCGACCGCAGCTTCCCCCATGGCCAGGCCTGCCGACCGCCTCCGGTCGCCACGCGGGTGACAGCTCACGCACAGCTGACACACAGGAGGCTCCCGTAGGCACACCTCATGCATATCGATGCTCATTGCTTGAATGGTCGATCGCCGGCACCGCCGGACCGGGCCCTGGCCGCCCGCATCCTGGTGGTCGACAACGAGCCGGGCATCGCTGCTCTGCTCGCCTCCACCCTCCGGATGGTCGCGTACGAGACGCGGGTGGTGAGCACCGGACGGGCAGCGCTGACGGCGGCGGAGGAGTTCGATCCGCATCTGGTCGTACTCGACGTGGTCCTGCCCGACCTGGATGGTTTCGAGGTGGCGCACCTGCTCTGGGCGACCGGGCGGCAGGTGCCGGTGCTCTTCCTCAGCGCCCGCGCCAGCGTCGAGGACCGGATCACCGGGCTGGCTCTCGGTGCCGACGACTACGTGGCCAAGCCGTTCAACCTGGCGGAGGTGATCCTGCGGATCCGGGCCATCCTGACCCGCAGTCGCCCGGACCTGTCGTCCGTCGCGGGCTCCCGACTGCTCGCCTACGCCGACCTCGAACTGGACGAGAGCACCCACGAGGTACGCCGAGGCAACCGGCTCGTGGCGCTCTCCCCCACCGAGTTCCGCCTGCTGCGGTACCTGCTGGTGCACGCCGAGTCGGTGGTCAGCAAGGCGCAGATCCTCAACCACGTCTGGCGATACGACTTCGGCGGCAACGGCCGGATCGTCGAGTCCTACGTCCACTCGCTACGCCGCAAGCTGGACGGGCTCGGCCCCGCCCTGATCCAGACCGTGCGCGGAGCCGGCTACACCCTACGGGTGGTGGAGCGGGGAGACCGATGAGTCCATGACGACGGGCACCGCGGTCCGCCGACCACCTGGGCGCAAGGGTCGTCCAGGGCCCCCGAGGAGGAGGCCCTGGATCCCGAAGGCGGCTACCCGGGGCTACTGCCCTCTGCGCTGGTCAGGGGCGCGGCCCACCACCGGTACGTTGACCGGCGACCACCGTGGAGTGCAGCGTCCCGGAGAGGGTGCCGCCGAGGTACGTTCCGCCACCGACCGCCGTACCCGAGACGCTGCCGCCGGTGTAGACCCGGTAGCTGGCGCCCCGGGTGATCTGGTTGCTGGTGAGGACGACCTCCTGGAACCGCTTCTCGGCCCGGAAGGTCGCAAGCTGCGTACCGGAGGTGGTGGCCAGGTGCACGATGGTACCGACCGCCTGCACGGCGCTGAACCGCACCGACACCCAGCCCTGGCCGCTCGTCGGCAGGGTGACGGTGGAGGCGCTGAGCCCGGAGGAGAGCATCGTGCCGCCCGTGAAGGTGGCGGCGCCGTTGGAGTCCAGGCCGCCTTCGCCACCGCCCCGGGTGGGTGACCCGCTCACCACCACCGTGCCACCTGACAGGGTGAAGGTGCCGTTCGAGTCCAGCCCGTCGGTGCCACCGCTGGCCACCAGCGTGCCGCCCGAGATCCGGATCCACGCGTTCGGGGCGATCACGAACTCGTTGAGGCCCTCCTCCACCGCGTTGACCGCGTCGTCGGTGGCGGTCACGTTGACCGTTCCCCCGGTCACCGACACCTTCAACGCCTCCAGTGCCTCGTACGAACGGCTGACGGTGACCGAACCGGCGGCGACGGTCAGGGTCGAGCCGGCCTTGAGGCCGTCGTCACCGGTGGCCACCGTCACGGTGCCGCCGTCAACGGTCAACGCCCCGTCCGAGTGGACCCCGTCGTCGGAGGAGTCGACGGTGACCCGCCCCTCACTGACCACGAGCAGCGTTCCGGCCTTGATTCCCTTGGTGGAGGAGCTGCCGACCGGGACGCTGCTGCCGCCGCCGGCCCGCACTCCGAGCACACCGCCCCAGACGACCACGTCGCTGGCCGCGTCGACGCCGTCCCCGCTCGCGGTCACCGTCACGGTCCCGTTGGCGACGGCGACGTAGCCTGCCGCGGCGGTGCCGTCCTCATCGGACTTGAGCCCGTCCCCGCCGGCGGTGACGGTGACCGTGCCACCCTCGACCAGCAGGTAGTCCTTGCCTCGGATGCCGTCGTCGAGAGCGTTCACGACGATCGTCCCACCGGTGACCACCAGGCCGTCCTTGCTGGCGATTCCGTCGTATGCGTTGCCCCGCACGTCCAGCGTGCCGGTGCCGGCGATCGTCAGATTGGCCTTGCTGAACAGGGCCGCGTTGGGCTCGTCCACCGTCGGGTCGGGGTAGACGTAGCTACTGGCGTCGCTGAGCCGGTTGGTGGTACCTGCGGCCAGGACCACCATCACCTCACCAGCGGCATCGACCTGCAGCGCGGCCCCGGTGGAGTTGTTCACCGTGACGCCGGCCAGGATCAGTCGGACCATCCCCGTCCCGGTCGCGTTCACCACGATCCGACCGTTGGTGAGCGTGCCGGTGAACTGGTAGGTGCCTGCCGTGGTCACCGTGACCACCGCGCCGCTGACGCTGATGCCGGGGCCAGCGGAGGTGGCGGAGCCGCCGGTCAGCGTCACGGGCACGACGGATCCGCTGTTCCAGTTGTGATCAGCGGGATCGTCGTGGTCCGCCTGGTTGGCGGCCATGGCCTGGGCAGCGGCGGGACCGGCCGCGAGCAGTCCCACGTCGGCGGGACCGGCAGCTACCGCCTGCGGGACGCCGGCCCAGAGGGCAGTCGCGGTCGCGGCGACGATCGCCAGGCCCGCGCGGCCGGCAGTCCGGGCCGGAGCACGGCGTCCGCCGTCGGGGCCCGGTCTCGGGGAGAGTCTCATCTGTCCATCCTGTCTGTCGTGAGCTGACGGTCGATCCGTCAGCCGAGTGGGAGTCGCGACTGCTCCGCCGGCCGATCGAACAGCTCACCCAGCTGCGTGGCACCCGCGGTGGGCACGAAGTGTCGCCGGAGAATGCGCCGCCACCGGGCGGCGGGCAGATCGGGGTGGAGTGCGGCCAGACCCGTGGCGTACTTGGAGACCGCCACCGGACGGTGGCCGTTACGCCAGAGCAGCCGGTCGACGGGGGAAACGGCGGAGGCGGTCTTCGTCTCCACGATCGCGAGGTCGGGCAGGTCCAGTCGACGGCCGGACTCGTCCTCCCAGGACAGCCCCACGTCGACGGTCGCCCGGCTCCCGCCCGTGGGCAGGTAGAGCGTGGTGCGTAGGTACCGGGTGACAAGTGTCGGTGCGAACGTCAGGGCCCGCCCGTCCGTGACGGGGCCGAGCACCCCGTCGACGAAGGACCGCCCGGGAGACAGCACGGTGCTGTCGTCGCGACGGTACGGGACCCGTTCCTTGACCGTGCCGCCACGAACGCCCTCGGTCTTCACCTCCAACCAGCAGTGGCCGGAGTCGAGGTAGGTCCGCGTCCTGACCTTGAACCGGCGGCGGCGTCGGTGCGCGGTGAGTCGAAAGCTGACCAGGTCGGGAGTGTCGAAGTAGACAGACTCGTAGCGGAAGGTCCGCAGACCGTCGATCGTCAGTACCTGGCCGACCGGCTGCAGTGCGGTAAGTAGCCTCGGCACCTCGGCGAGGGGTACCAGATACTTGCGGTCGACCCGGGTCTGCAGCGCCGCCCGTTCCGTCAGCTCCGCGAGACCTATCGGCAGAAAACCGGTCAGGGCACCCGTACAGCTCGATATCGCGATCATCGACCGGCTCCGACCTCGACGGCGCGTCGGGCAGTCGCGGCCGAGGCTGGCTGCGAGTACCGCACGTCGACGACCGTGGTGTCGTTGACCAGATCGAGCCGTTCGACGTTGGCGGCGTAGACCCGCGCGCCAAGCAACTGTTCCAGGTGCGCGGTGAGGGCGACCGGATCGGTGAAGGCGGTGTCGAGCACCAGCAGATGTCGCCGATGTCGGCGCAGCATGCGGGGATGGTCCCCGATGTACATCACCGCCAGGATCAGCCCGGTCAGCGCGGCGACCACCCAGAGCGAGGTACCGGCAAGTGGGCCGAGGATGCCCAGGGCGAGCGCGGAGAAGTAGTACGCGACCTCGTGCTGGTCCAACTCGGTGGAGCGCAGGCGAATGATCGACAGCACACCGAACAGTCCCAACCCGAGGCCGGCGCCGACCGTGCTGTTGCTCAGCGAGGTGGCGACGGCGAAAACACCCACGTTGACCCCGAGGTAGGCCACCACGAGATCCCGCCGCCGGTGCCGGGGTAGGTACATCCCGAAGACGAGCAGGCTCACAGCGATCAGGTTTATCCCGACCAGCACCAAACGTGACATAACGGCTCCTCCAGGCGCCCATGCGGCTCTGACCGGTGAACAGGGTCCGAAGCGGCGGTGAACAATCGCCGAACATCGATGGATAACAGTAGGCTGGCGCACCCCACCATGGGGCGCCTGAAACCTCAGAGTTCGCTCAGAGGATCTGACAGAAGGTGACCTGTGGAGCCACACTCCGTCACAGCACCGGAAGGCAGGTCGAGGGCGACACCTCGGGGCGAGTTCGGCATCAGGCCGTGTTAGGTACGACCGGCGAGCATGCATTCGGACGGCCAGAGCGTGCAGCCGCTCCCGTTCGGCGGTGGCAGCACGCCGGGCGGCGCCGGCCGCGGTGCCGCCGCGGCCCGCTGTCCGCCGGGGACAGCCGAACGTGAAAGTGGTTTCGCAACGGGGGTAGTTTCGACCCTCGCACCCATCCCTCACCCGTGCGAGGTGCCCGATCATGTCCTCTGTCGAAGAGATCACCGGCGAACTGCGTACCCTGCTGACCGGCGTCGAACGGGCGCAGAGCCTCACCGCCGCCGCCGACCACCAGGCCCAGGAGACCGCCGCCCGCGCCGCCGCCACCGGCTTCACCGCCGTCGCCGCCGGCATCGCCCGGGTACGCTCCGCTCCTTCGCCAGAGCCGTGATCAACTCACCGGACTCGTCCTCATCCAACACCCGCTCGACCAGCCCGCGCCAGATGTCCTCGTAGGTCTCGATCTCGTGCGGCCGGTCCAGGTAGACCGCCCCACAGGGACCGTCCATGTACACCGTCGACGGTTCCTGCGCCCGGACGTTCTCCGCAGGGAAGTCGAACAGTACGAACGGCGGCGCGGCCGACCAACGAGGCAGTCCGGCGGCGAGCGGCAGCACCCGGAGTTGGACGTTGTGCTGCCGTCCGGTGACCACCAGGGCGTCCAACTGCCGGGCCATGGCGTTCAGGTCCCGCAGTGGCCGACGGAGCGCCGCCTCGTTCAGGATCACCTCAAGGCGCGGTGCCACCGGCACCACACGGCCAACAACCGCTGCCGGCGTAGGCGCACGTCCACCCGGCCCGCTCGGTCCTGCTCACTCATCGTCGGATGATCGGTGGCGATCACCTCGGTCATGTACTCGACCGTCTGGAGCAGACCCGGAATCACACTGACCTCGTACTGCCGGATCACGCTGGCGGCGGCTTCGAGGCCGACGTACAGGCGGAACCAGTCCTTGATCACGTTGTCGTAGCTGTGCCACCAGCCCTTGGCCCGGGTCTCCCCGGCCAGGGCGCGCAGCCGCTCGGTGGTCTCCGGGTCGGCCCCGTAGAGCCGGCACATCGCGTCGATGTCGTTGTCGTTGGGGTGCATCGGCACCTGGCCGCTCTCGTACCGCCAGATCCGGGGGCCGGACCACTCCAGGGCCTTGGCCGCCGCCGTCACCGTCACGTACGCGTTCTCCCGCAGCTCGCGCAGGTATCTGCCGAGTTGCCGCCGTGGCACCGTGCTGCTGCGTCTGCGGGGGCTGCGGTGGAGCGGCTGCCCGGACCGGCACCTTCCGGTGCCGGTCGAGCCGTCCGGCGTACCCGGTCGGAGTCTCCTGCGGACGGCGATCCGGCTGGTCGGCGGCGGGCCTCGGCGCGGCCGGGCACGGTGACCGGGGTGCGGCGAGCGACGGACACGGGGGTGTCGGTGGCGGTGTTGCGGCGGCACGTGGCGGCCCGTCCGACCTGGCGGTGCCGGGTCTGTGCCGCGCCGGCGGAGTTGTTCCGGCGGTTCGTCGGGTGGGCCCGCCGGCACCGCGACAGCACCTGAACGGCGCGGTGGGCCCCGGGCGGTTCGCCCGGGGCCCACTCAGGTCGACTCAGGGTCGACCGCTGGCCGTCACGTCTCGATGGATCGGCGTCGGCGGATGATGGTCAGGACGGTGACGCCGGCCAGGACCATCCCGGTGCCGACTCCGAGGGTCCAGAACAGACCGGAGGCACTGTCGCCGGTCACCGGCAGGTGCGGATGCCTGGTCGGGTGCGGGTAGGTCGGCGAGACCGTCGGGGAGACCGTCGGCTGCGTCGGCGAGACCGTGGGCGACACCGTCGGGGAGGCCGTGGGCTGGGTCGGCGAGGCGGTCGGGGTGACCGTCGGCGAGGCCGTGGGCTGGGTCGGGGTGGCGGTCGGCGAGGTCGGCGCCAACGGCCGCTCGCACGCCGCCTCGGCCAGGATCACCGTACCGACCGGAATGTCCAGGACCTGACCCCCGACGATCGTCCCGGTCAGCTGGATGCTGGCCTGCACGGCGACGGCGGCGGCGGTGTCGGCGGTGACCGCCTCGACGCTGGTCAGGGTGACGGTCAGGCTGGCCTCGGTCAGCCCGGGGACGGTCACCGCGGCGCTCGCGGTCACCCCCGGGGTGTTCGGCACCAGCACGACGGGCGTGCCGAACAGGTTCAGTCCGACGACGGTGGTGTCGGCGGTGAGGGTGCCTACCTGCGGGCAGTTCACCGCGGCGGTGATCAGCTCCGCGTCGACCACCGGCACCCCCAGCACGCCGAGGGCCAGCGCGGCGATGTCGGCGTTGGCCGACGATGCGGTCGGACCCCGGGTGGCGCTGACCTCCACCACGGTGCCGCTGGCGGTCACCCCGACGGCTCCGGGGATCGTCACGGCCAGGCCGGTGGTGGTGTCGGTGCCCCCACCGGGCGGAGCCGTGGCGCTGCCGATGGTCGCGTTGGCGCTGATGACAGTCGTCCCGAGGACGCTGGCGGAGAGATCGACCACCACGCCCCGCGCGCTCGCGTCACCCGGTGCCGCCACGGCGGGACCGCCGGTCGCCAGAGCGACGAAGCCCGCGAATCCCGTGCCCGCGACGACCACTGTCGCCACCGATGCGATTCGTCTTCCCAGTTTCACGCTGTCGCCTCTTGTCCGTCTCGCCTCCCGACGGTCGGGAGGGGTCACATCGACCCGAGACTAAACGGACTTAAGGCAACAAAAACCCCATATCGCTATAAAAGTCGATCAGTGGACGAAGGTCACGGGTGACGACGCCTCCTGCTGGGCCCGCTCGTCGCCGCTTACCTCGTGCAGCGGCTTCTCCCGGATGAAGACCACCGCGACCAGGGCGAGGAAGGCGATCGGTGCGCCGATCAGGAACAGCTCCGAGGTGGCCGTGGCGTACGCGTCGCGGACCACCGCCAGGACCGGGGCGGGCAGCGCGGAGAGGTCGGGCACCTCGGTGGTGCCGCCCCCGGCGGCCCCGGCGGCCGGGCCGAGCTGCTCGGTCATCAGGCCGGTCACCCGGTTGGCCAGCACCGCGCCGAGGGCGCTCACCCCGATCGCGCCGCCCATGCTGCGGAAGAAGGTCAGCACCGAGGTCGCCGCGCCCAACTCGTGGGCGGGCACGTCGTTCTGCGCGGCGAGGACCAGGTTCTGCATCAGCATGCCCACGCCGGTGCCGAGCACCACCATGTAGAGCGAGAGCAGCGGTACGCCGGTCTCGGCGTCGATGGTGCTCAGCAACAGCATGCCGACGGTCATCACGGCCGCGCCGGCCACCAGGTAGATCTTCCACCGGCCGAACTTGGTGATGAGCTGACCGGCGACGGTCGAGGAGACCAGCAGGCCGAGAATCATCGGCAGGCTCATCAGCCCGGCGACGGTGGGCGACTTACCCAGCGAGGTCTGGAAGTACTGCGACAGGAAGACCGTGCCGCCGAAGAGCGCGACGCCGACCAGGACGCTGGCCACGGTGGTCAGGGTGACGGTGCGACTGCGGAAGATCTTGAGCGGGATGATCGGCTCGGCGACCTTCGACTCGACCCACACCGCCAGTGCCAGCAGCACCAGGCCGCCGACGACCATCAGCGCGGTCCAGCCCGAGGCCCAGGCGAAGCGGTGTCCGGCCAACGAGGACCAGACCAGCAGGGTGGAGACGCCCGCGGTGATCAGCGCCGCGCCCCACCAGTCGATCTTCGCCTTGCGGCGGACCACCGGCAGGTGCAGGGTGCGCTGCAGCAACGCGATGGAGACGATGCTGAACGGTACGCCGATCAGGAAGCACCAGCGCCAGCCCAGCCAGGAGGTGTCCACCAGGACCCCACCGATCAGCGGGCCGGCGATGGTGCCGACGCCGAAGACCGCGCCGAAGATGCCGGCGTACCGGCCCAGCTCCCGGGGCGGGATCATGGCCGCCATCACGATCATCGCCAGGGCGGTCATGCCGCCCGCGCCGATGCCCTGCACGACCCGGCTGACCAGCAGGATCTCCACGTTGGGGGTGAGTCCGGCGATCAGCGAGCCGAGCACGAACAGGCCGAGCGAGAGCTGGATGAGCAGCTTCTTGCTGTAGAGGTCGGCCATCTTGCCCCACAGCGGCACGGTGGCCGTCATCGCCAGCAGCTCGGTGGTGACGATCCAGGTGTAGACGGTCTGGCTGCCGTTGAGGTCGGCGATGATGCGCGGCAGCGCGTTGGCCACCACCGTCGAGGCGAGGATCGCCACGAACAGGCCCACCATCAGACCGGAGAGGGCCTGCAGCACCTCTCGCTGGGACATTCGGCCGGGACCCACCTTGAGTGGCTCCACCGGCACGGCGGATGCGGTCATCGTCGATTCCTCACACGATCAGTGCGCACTCCGACGCGGTCGCGCCGGGTGTTCGGGACAGGGTTGTCGGGACAGGGTTGTCGGGGATCACCGCTGGTGCGGTTCGGGGTGACGCGGGTCGG
Organism: Micromonospora sp. WMMA1923; assembly: GCF_049179195.1. NCBI lineage: Bacteria > Bacillati > Actinomycetota > Actinomycetes > Micromonosporales > Micromonosporaceae > Micromonospora > Micromonospora sp. WMMA1923. The sequence goes on along the minus strand of NZ_JBMHLZ010000001.1, from coordinate 1,616,177 downwards.
GCAGGCCGGCGGCGACCGCCGCGAACGCCTCGTCGACCAGGTCCGGCAGGGGTCGGGCGCCGCCGCTGTGGGCCCAGCGGACCATCGCGATCCGCAGTGCGGCACCGGTGACCGCCGTGACCAGGGCGGGGTAGGTGTCCTCGGGCGGCAGCCCGGTGCGCGCGGCCACCGCCGCCACCAGGGCCTGCTCGGTGGCGGCGTTGCCGGAGACCAGGCGGGCCAGCAGGACCGGGTGCTGCATCACCACCCGCATCCGCAGCAACCACAGCTCGGCCTCGCCCTCCACGTCCTCGATCACCTCGGTCAGGGCGAGTCGGATCGCCCGCAGCGCGGGCACCTGTGCCGGCACGTCGGCCAGGGCGCGCAGGACCCGCTCGCGGTCGCCCTCGCTGTCACCCACCAGCGCCTCGTCCTTGGCCGCGAAGTAGTTGAAGAACGTCCGGGAGGAGACGTCGGCGGCTTCGCTGATCTCCTCCACCGTCACCTGGTCCAGCCCACGCTCGGCGACCAGGCGCAGCGCGGCGGCGGACAGCGCGGCCCGGGTCTGCCGCTTCTTGCGGTCGCGCCGACCGAGCGGTCCGTCGGAGGTCATGCCCTCACTCTAGGAGCGAAGGTGCAGAGACTGCAAACTTTCGGAATGTGACACGACCCAGGTACGCGCACAGGCCGCTCAATCGACAGTAATGTGCGATGGACAATGCTGTGTGCCACACACTATGGTGTGACGCATGGGCAATGACGACATCCTCCGGACGCATCTGCAGGAGTTACGTCGGGGCACGGTGGTGGTGGCGAGCCTGATCGCGCTGCGCCGCCCCGACTACGGCTACGCGCTGCTGCAGCGCCTGGCGGCGTACGGATTCCCGGTGGACGCCAACACCCTCTATCCCCTGCTGCGCCGCCTGGAGGAGCAGGGCCTGCTGACCAGCGAGTGGAACACCGACGAGAGCCGCCCGCGCAAGTTCTACCGGACCAGCGAGCAGGGCGAGTCGGTGCTTACCCGGCTCCTCGACGACCTGGCCGCCGTCCAGACCGCCGTGACCGGCCTGATCGAAGGAGTGGACCGTTGAGTTCCCTGACCGACCGCTACCTCGCCGCCACCCTGCGCGCCGCCCCCGCCGCGCGGCGGGAGGAAATCGTCGCCGAGCTGCGCGCCGCCATCACCGACGCCGTCGAGGACCGGACCGGCGCCGGCCAGGACCCGGCCACCGCCGAACGGGACGTGCTCACCGAGCTGGGCAACCCGGAACGCCTCGCCGCCCGCTACGCCGACCAGCGGCTGCAGCTCATCGGCCCCGCCGTCTACCTGGCCTGGCGGCGGTTGCTCCGAGTGCTGCTGACCTTCGTGCCGGCCCTCGTCGGCACGGTGGTCGCCCTGGTCGAGGCGGCCACCGGCGCGGGCGCGGGCGCGATCGGATCGGGCATCACCACCGCCCTGAGCGTGGCGGTCCAGATCTGCTTCTGGGTCACCCTGACCTTCGCGATCCTGGAGCGCACCGGCACCGCCGGGGCACTGCCGGAGTGGACCGTCGACCAGCTCCCGGAGGACACCGCCGAGCGGAGCATCTCGCTTCCCGACACGGTCGCCGCGATCGTCGGACTGCTCTTCGCCCTCATCTTCCTGCCCTGGCAGCACCTGCGTTCCTCGGTCACCGCAGCCGACGGGGAGAACATCCCCCTGCTCGACCCGGCGCTCTGGGACTCCTGGCTGCCCGTGCTCGCCGCCGTCCTGCTCGCCAGCATCATCTTCGAGCTGGTCAAGTACCGGATCGGGCGGTGGAGCTGGCGACTCGTCGCGGTCACCGCCGCCCTCAACCTGGCCTTCGGAGTGCCCACGATCTGGCTGCTGCTGACCGAACGCCTGCTCAACCCGGCGCTGGTGCAACGCTTCGAGTGGCTGCGCGAGGGCGACAACCTGGCGACGGCGAGCACGGTGGCCGCCGTCTCGATCGCGGCGATCATGGTCTGGGACACCGCCGACAAGGCGGTGAAGACGTACCGGCAGCGGTGATCGACCCAGCGTAGGACGGGTGGGAACGCAGGTGGCGTACATCTCGCTCGACCCGGGATGGCATCGTTCCGGTGTGCAGACCTCCAACGACCACCAGTGGCGGCGGCCCGGTCCCACCCCGCGACAGCGTCGCATCGACCTCTGGATCGGGCTGGCCGTCGCCGCGCTGGCGTTGTTCAGCCTCACCCTGGCCCGCAGCGCCGGAATGTTCATCCTGGGGCCCGGCCCCTCCGCACCCGAGCAGGTCTTCTGGGCGCTGGCGGCGACCCTGCCACTGATCTGGCGGCGACGCTGGCCGGCGGTGACCACCCTGGTCATCTCGATCGCCTACATCGCCGGGCAGGGCCGGGCGGCACCGGAGAGCCAGATCACCAGCGGTGCGCTCTTCGCCGCCATCTACACCCTTGGCGCCTGGGGTCAGGACCGACGGCTGGCCCGCCGGCTACGCATCGGGGTCATCGGCACGATGTTCGCCTGGCTGGGGCTGTACTACGCGCTGGTCGGCTTCCGGGAGCTGGGCCCGGACGCCTTCTCCCTGGCGGTCGGCCCGGTGCCGCCGGTGCTCGCGGTGATGGTCAACGGGGTGCTGCTCAACGGCCTGTTCTTCGGCTTCGCCTACCTGTTCGGGGAGACCGCCTGGGTGGCCGCCCGCCGCGACCACGAGCTGCGCGCCCAGGCCGACCAGCTACGCCGCTCACAGGCCGAGGCACACGAACGGGCGGTCGTCGGCGAGCGGGTACGGATCGCCCGCGAGCTGCACGACGTGGTGGCCCACCACGTCTCGGTGATGGGCGTACAGGCCGCCGCCTGCCGCCGGGTGTTCGACAAGGACCCGGAGAAGGCGCGTACCGCGCTGGCCGCGATCGAACAGACCGCCCGCACCGCCGTCGACGAGCTGCGCCGGATGCTCGGCCTGCTGCGCGCCGTCGACACCGACGAGGACGACCGGCGCCCCGGCGGCGCCGACATCGACCGGGTGCCGGACCTGGTCGGCCGGGCCCGGGACGCCGGCCTGAAGGCCAGCGTCGGGGTGTACGGCGACGTGGTGCCGCTGCCCGGCTCGATGTCCCAGACTGGGTACCGGATCGTGCAGGAGGCCATCACGAACACGCTGAAACACGCCGGTGCCACCCTGGTCGACGTCCGGATCCGGTACCTGGACCACGAGCTGGAGATCGACGTGACCGACGACGGCCGGGGCGGACCCGCCTCAGGTGAGCGTGGGCTCGGGCTGATCGGCATGCGGGAGCGGGTCGCCGCGCACGACGGTGTGCTGGAGGTGGGTCCCCGCACCGGCGGTGGATGGCGGGTCCGGGCCCGCCTCCCGCTGGCCACCGACGCGACGGGACCGACGCGGTGACCGGCCCCGCAGTGGGTGCCGGTGCCGAGGGTGGGCGGCCGATCCGGGTGCTGCTCGCCGACGACCACCACCTGGTACGTACCGGCTTCCGGGTCATCCTGGAGGTGGAGGACGACATCGAGGTGGTCGGCGAGGCCGCCGACGGCGACCGGGCCGTGGCCCTGACCCGGGCAACCCGGCCGGACGTCGTGTTGATGGACGTGGAGATGCCCGGCATGGACGGCCTGGAGGCCACCCGGCAGATCACCGGCACCGCCGGCGCCGGACCCGGTCCGGCGGTGCTGATCCTGACCACCTTCAACCGCGAGGACTACCTCTTCGCCGCGCTCCGGGCCGGTGCCGGTGGCTTCCTGCTCAAGAACGGCACCCCGGAGGAGCTCGTCGAGGCCGTGCGGGTGCTCGCCCGTGGCGACGGGCTGCTCGCCCCGGAACTCACCCGGACGGTGATCACCGCCTTCGCCCGGTCGGTCGGCCCGGCCGGCGCCGGCCGAACCGGAGCAGACGCCCGGGCGGCCCTGGCCGCGCTCACCCCCCGGGAACACGAGGTGCTGGTCCTGGTCGCCCGGGGTGCCAGCAACGCGGAGGTCGCCGGCACCCTCGGTCTCGGCGAGGCCACCGTCAAGACCCACGTCAGCCGGGTACTCACCAAACTCGGCCTGCGCGACCGGGTCCAGGCGGTGATCTTCGCGTACGAACACGGGGTGGTCCAGCCCGGCGGGTGACCGGGATCCGCCGTACGGCGGACCCCGATGATCCTCCCCCGGCCCGAGGGACGGCCCCGCCGACCGCCCTACCGTGGGTCGGGTGACCACAACCCTTCGACTCGACGGGGTCGACCGCAGCTTCGGCGACCGACAGGTACTCAAGAACGTCACCTTCGACGTGCACGCTGGCCGGATGACCGGCTTCGTCGGCGGCAACGGTGCCGGCAAGACCACCACCATGCGGATCATCCTGGGGGTCCTCGCCCCGGACGCCGGGTCGGTGCGCTGGCGCGACGCGCCGCTTACCACCTCCGACCGGCAACGCTTCGGCTACCTGCCGGAGGAACGCGGTCTCTACCCCAAGATGACCGTCCGCGAACAGGTGACGTACCTGGGTCGGTTGCACGGGCTCGGCCCTGCCGCCGCCCGGCGGGCCACCGACGACCTGCTCGAACAGGTGGGGCTCGACGCCCGCGGCGACGACCTGCTGGAGACGCTCTCCCTCGGTAACCAGCAGCGTGCGCAGATCGCCGCCGCGCTGGTCCACGACCCGGAGCTGCTGGTGCTCGACGAGCCGTTCTCCGGGCTCGACCCGCTGGCCGTCGACACGCTGCTGGCGGTGCTGCGCGAACGGGCCGCCCGAGGGGTGCCGGTGCTCTTCTCCAGCCACCAGCTCGACGTGGTGGAACGGCTCTGCGACGACCTGGTGATCATCTCCGACGGGGAGATCCGGGCCACCGGCAGCCGCGACGAGCTGCGCTCGACCTACGCCCGGCCCCGGTTCGAGCTGGTGGTCGACACCGACGCGGGCTGGCTGCGCGACCAGCGCGGCGTGACCCTGGTCGACCTGGACGGGCAGCGTGCGGTCTTCGACCTCACCGCCGACGCCGACGACCAGCAGGTGCTGCGGGAGGCGTTGGCGCGCGGCCCGGTCCGCGCCTTCCGCCCGGTCACCCCCACGATCGCCGAGATCTTCCGAGAGGTCACCCAGTGAACACGTACCAGGCCACCCGCCTCGTCGCCGGCCGGGAGATCCGGGTCAAGCTGCGCGACCGTACCTTCCTGATCAGTACGCTGATCTTCCTGCTCATCGCGGCGGGGGCGACCATCCTGCCCGGGTTGTTCTCCAGTGGGCCGTCCAGCGTCGCGGTGGCCACCGAGAGCGTCGCCGCCGGGTTGCGCGACGCCGGCCTGCAGGTCCGCACCGTGGCCGACGACGCCGCCGCCGAGCAGGCGGTACGCGACGGCGACGTGGACGCCGCCGTGGTCTCCGGACCGACCGTGGTCGCCCTGGCCAACGCCCCCCAGGACGTGGTGAACGCGCTCAGCGTCGCACCGCCGGTCCGGTTCCTCGATCCGGACGCGGTCGACCCGTTCGTCGCCTTCATCGTGCCCTTCGCCCTCGCGTTCGTCTTCTTCATCACCTCCCAGACGTTCGGCCTGCAGATCGCGCAGAGCATCACCGAGGAGAAGCAGACCCGGATCGTGGAGATCCTGGTCGCCGCGGTACCGGTCCGGGCCCTGCTGGCCGGCAAGGTGATCGCCGGCTGCCTGCTCGCCCTGGGCCAGATCGCCCTGATCGCGCTGGTCACCTTCGCCGGTCTCGCGTTCAGCGGCAACACCGACCTGCTCGGCCTGCTGGGGCCGGCGATCGCCTGGTTCGTGCCGTTCTTCCTCTTCGGATTCCTGCTGCTGGCCGCGATGTGGGCGGTGGCCGGGGCACTGGTGGCCCGGCAGGAGGACATCGCCGCCTCCTCCACACCGGTGCAGATGGCCCTGATGGTGCCCTTCTTCGCGGTGGTCTTCCTCAACGACAACGCGGGCATCCTGCGACTGCTGTCGTACCTGCCGTTCTCGTCGCCGATGGCGATGCCGCTACGGGCCTTCACCGGTGACGCGGCGGGCTGGGAGCCAGTGCTGTCGCTGGCCCTGCTGGCGGTCAGCGCGGTCGCCTTCGTCCTGGTCGGAGCCCGGCTCTACGAGGGATCGCTGCTGCGTACCAACGGCCGGACCTCGATGTCGACGGCCTGGCGGCAGCGGGAACGGATCGGCTGAGCCACGACCCGGCCCGGGTTCCGGCCTCAGGCCGGCCCGGGATCGGGTTTCGGTCGGGCCCGGCGCCCGGTCAGCAGGGGACGGTGTCCCAGCCGGCGGGGAGGCGGGGCACCGGCCAACGGGGGTCCGGGCGCCACCCGGCCCAGGCCTCGTCCCACCAGCGCCGTCCCACGTCGAGCAGATCGGCGATCCGGGCCCCCTCGGCCCGGATCGCCTCGCCCTGCCCCGGGTAGCGCCCCTCGGTGAGCCGCTGCCCGAACAGCTCCACGTCCTTCCAGACGTACCGGTCGGCGTCCGCCGCCCACCACAGGTCCAGCTCGTGGTCGAGGGTGTCGATGCCGATCGGGGTACGCCGGAACGGATCCTGGAGATTGAAGTACCAGCCGGCGAAGGCCCGCTCGGGGCCTACCCAGAACACGTCGATCGAGTGCGCCACCCCGGGCAGGTGCAGCATCAGCTTGCCGGGCCCGGTCCACCGCTGGTGACCGCCCGTCTGCCAGGGGTGCCGGCCGGCCGGGAAGACCCCGGTTTCGGGGAAGCCGAAGGCGGCACCCTCGGGCAGGTAGAGCGCGAGCAGGTCCGGGGAGTCCTCGACACAGACGGTGGGCATGCCGAACCACACCTCGCCGAGCAGGATCTCGCGGCGCACGACCGGCTCACCCGGGGCGAACCGGCGCGTTGGTCCACTCTGCGTCAAGGACATCGACACTCCCTGATCCGGCCGCTACCGGACCAGGGTAACCGCCGCCGCCGTCCGGGCCGTGTCGACACGACGAGCCACGGCGGCCATGACCTCGTCACCGACGTCCCGGTGCGCGAAGATCCCCGCGGTCAGGTGATCCGTTCCTGATTCAGTTGGGGTACCAACCGGGCCACTGTTTCGAAGTCGGAGTCCTGATGGAGCACCACCAATTTCAGCCGAATCGCCGTGGCCACCACGAGATGATCTGCCACGGAAAGACCCTGATGGGCGCTGTGACTGGCGAGTTCCTGCCGGACTGCCCGGACAACCTGCCAGGCGTCATCCGGTACGGGAACCCAGGGGTAGACGTGGCGCAGTCCCTGCTCGACCCGGTCGTACGCCTTGGCGTCCGCGATGGTCAGCGTCTCCACGAGCACCGGATCGCAGATGGCAATCAGGCCACGGGCCGCCAGGTCGGACCACTGCGGATCAGCTTGACGCCGAACCATCCGGACCAGGGCGCTGGTGTCGACAAGGTACTTCACCTGTCGAGTTCGTCGAGCTGGTCGAAGTCGAATCCGCCAGCATCAGCGACCTCCTGCAGGTCGGCCAAGGCCTGCTGGCGGCGCTCGCGGCTTGACTCCACCGCCTGTCGGAGCGCCAGCGTCACCGTCTCCTTCTTGGTCGCGGTGCCGAGCGCCGCGGTGGCCTCCGCCAGCAGATCCTCGTCGAGATCCAACAGAGTTTTCGCCATCGAACGCACCTCCCGGAGAAGAATATATCCGGGAGGCGCGTATATCCAGGCAAGGTCAGCCGACAGTCCCGGCGACCACGTCACCTGAGGTCCGACGGGGCCGTCAGCACCTCATGCTTCGACCGACGCGAGCACGTCGTCCGAGACGTCGAAGTTGGCGTAGACGTTCTGCACGTCGTCGCAGTCCTCCAGCACGTCGATCAGCTTGAAGATCTTGCGTGCGCCCTCCTCGTCCAGCGGCACGTTCACGCTGGGGACCAGGGAGGTCTCGGCCGACTCGTACTCGATGCCGGCGTCCTGCAGGGCGGTGCGCACGGCCACCAGATCGGTCGGCTCGGAGATCACCTCGAAGGCCTCGCCGAGGTCGTTGACCTCCTCGGCACCGGCGTCGAGGACGGCCAGCATGACGTCGTCCTCGCTGGTCTGCTCCTTCGGGACGATCACCATGCCCTTGCGGGAGAACATGTACGACACCGAGCCGGCGTCGGCGAGCGAGCCACCGTTGCGGGTCAGCGCGGTGCGTACCTCGGTGGCGGCGCGGTTGCGGTTGTCGGTGAGACACTCGATGAGCATCGCGACGCCGCTCGGGCCGTACCCCTCGTACATGATCGTCTGCCAGTCGGCGCCGCCGGCCTCCAGGCCGGAGCCGCGCTTGACCGCCCGGTCGATGTTGTCGTTGGGCACCGAACTCTTCTTGGCCTTCTGGATGGCGTCGAAGAGGGTGGGGTTGCCGGCCGGGTCACCACCACCGGTGCGCGCGGCGACCTCGACGTTCTTGATGAGCTTGGCGAACATCTTGCCACGCTTGGCATCGATGACGGCCTTCTTGTGCTTGGTGGTCGCCCACTTTGAGTGGCCGGACATCTGCTACCTCCGTTGCTACCCGCCGTCTGCGTCGACCGCACCGTGCCCGCACCGACCCCACCCGGCGCACGCGGTGGTGCCGGTCGACCCTGGTGGAAGCCGTGGCGAGCAGATGCCCCGCCGAATCTCGGCAATCCTACCGACGTGCGGCGGGTGGACGTCACCCGCCGCACGTCGGCCGCCGGCCTGATCTCCCCCGAGCTCTACAGACCAGACAAAAACCACTCCCCTGTCCGGTACGCCCCCGACACGGTCGCCGCGGCCATTTCCTGCAGGTCGCAGCGCTCCGCCAGCCCCGCCCGGAACCGACGGATCGCCGCCAGCGACGGCAGCGGGTCGGGCAGGTGCGGGCCCGACATCACCTCGACGAAGGTGCACCCGTCGTCGAGCCGCAGTGTCACGTACCGCAGGTCCTCCGGTCAGCGCGCCGCGCGGACCAGGTCCACGAAGTAGGCGTGCAGCCGAGCGTCGCCGGTGAGTTCCGGGTGGAACGAGGTGGCCAGCAGGTGGTGGTGGCGGACCGCCACGATCCGCCCGGCGGCCGGGCCGGCGGTGACCGTGCCGAGCACCTCGACGTCGTCGCCGACCCGCTCGACCCAGGGGGCGCGGATGAAGACCGCGTGCAGCGGGCCGCCCTCGACCCCGGCGATCTCCACCGGCGCCTCGAACGAGTCGACCTGGCGGCCGAAGGCGTTGCGCCGGACCGTCATGTCGATCCCGGCGAAGCCCCGCTGGTCGGGCCGGCCGTCGAGGACCTCGGTGGCCAGCATGATCATGCCGGCGCAGGAGCCGTAGACCGGCAGGCCGGCGGCGATCCGCTTGTCGATCGGCTCGCGCAGCTCGAAGATGTCGACGAGCTTGCTGATCGTGGTGGACTCCCCACCCGGGATCACCAGCCCGTCGACCGCGTCCAACTCCTCCGCCCGACGCACCGCGCGCGCCTCGGCGCCCGCGTCGGTCAGCGCGGTGACGTGTTCGCGGACGTCGCCCTGCAATGCGAGCACGCCGATCACGGGTACCGTCACGTGTCTTCCTTCCAGGTGTTAGGAAGGGCCCCTTCCCCTACCGCAGGCGTTAGGAAGGGGCCCTTCCTTTCACGTCACCAGCCGCGCTCGGCCAGGCGGTGCGGCTGGGGGATGTCGTCGACGTTGATGCCGACCATCGCCTCACCCAGGCCCCGGGAGACCTTGGCCAGCACGTCCGGGTCGTCGTGGAAGGTGGTGGCCTTGACGATCGCGGCGGCCCGCTGGGCCGGGTTGCCGGACTTGAAGATGCCGGAGCCGACGAAGACACCCTCCGCGCCGAGCTGCATCATCATCGCCGCGTCGGCCGGGGTGGCGATCCCACCGGCGGTGAAGAGCACCACCGGCAGCTTGCCGGTCTCGGCGATCTCCTTGACCAGCTCGTACGGGGCCTGCAGCTCCTTGGCCGCGACGAAGAGCTCGTCGGTGGGCAGCGTCTGCAGCCGACGGATCTCCTGACGGATCTTGCGCATGTGGGTGGTGGCGTTGGAGACGTCACCGGTGCCGGCCTCGCCCTTGGAGCGGATCATGGCCGCGCCCTCGGTGATCCGGCGCAGCGCCTCACCCAGGTTGGTCGCGCCACAGACGAACGGCACGGTGAAAGCCCACTTGTCGATGTGGTTGGCGTAGTCGGCCGGGGTGAGCACCTCGGACTCGTCGACGTAGTCGACGCCGAGCGACTGCAGGATCTGGGCCTCGACGAAGTGGCCGATGCGGGCCTTGGCCATCACCGGGATGGAGACCGCGTTGATGATGCCGTCGATCATGTCGGGGTCGCTCATCCGGGACACCCCGCCCTGGGCACGGATGTCGGCGGGAACCCGCTCGAGGGCCATCACCGCGACCGCGCCGGCGTCCTCAGCGATCTTGGCCTGCTCGGCGGTGACCACGTCCATGATGACGCCGCCCTTGAGCATCTCGGCCATGCCGCGCTTGACGCGGGCGGTGCCGACGGTCGGCGTGGCGCTGGCGGGTGCGGCGGTGGATTCGGACACGGGTCATCGCTCCTCGGACGGGTACGGGGTGGCTTGTCGAAATGCTACGACGGCCACAACGCGCACCCGACAGCCAATCAGCCCCACGGTGGCCTGCTCTGTGGCCGTCATCACCCCGCCTGCTGCGGCTGCCCGGCCAGCCTGGAGTCCCCGGTGCCCCGGCGAGGGTGAAAGGGGTGCCCCGCTCTACCGAATGCGTTAAGAGGGGGCCCTTCCTTTCACCTCAGGCGGGGACGTCGGCGGCGGGGGTGGTGAGGGTGGGGTCGTCGACGTCGAAGTAGCGGGGCCAGTCGTGGCCACGCCCCATCCGCAACAGCCGCACCAGGGGCCGCCCCCGCACCGCCCGGGCGTCGCGTACCAGGTCGGTGTGCACCTGCCGGGCCAGCGCCAGGCGACGACTGGCCGCGATCACCGCCTCGCACTCGGGGTCGGTCGGGTCCAGCCGTACCGAGCGCAGTTGGCGGGTGAGGTCGTTCTCGGCCGCCTCCCGCTCCTGCGGCCCGGCGTCCAGAGCGATCCGCGCGGCGGCGTACAGCTCGACACCGAACCGCCGTTCGGCCAGCACCGCCGCGGCCGCGGCCCGGCGCAGCAGGTGGGCGTCGAGGGCACGGGCGGCCGACTCGGCCCGGACCTGGAGCCGCTCGACCCGGCCGGCGGTCCAGATCAGGTACGCCGCGACCAGGCCGACGACCACGGTCGCGCCCACCACCCACCACATGCCCGGCATCGTAGTGCTGCTCCGTTCCGCTCAGCCCAGCCCCACCCATTCCTGGTCGATGACCCGCCCGTCGGTCGCCTCGATGGCGGCGGCGTAGACCTCCACCACCCGCCGGGCCACCACGGGCCAGTCGAAGCCCGCCACCACCTGGTCGCCGCAGGCGGTCAGCGCGGCCCGACGCACCGGATCGTCCAGCAGTTCGCCGAGGATCGTCCGCAGCGCCACGGCGTCACCGTTGGGGAAGAGGCAGCCGGCCCGCCCCTGGTCGAGCACCCGACGGAACGCGTCCAGGTCGCTGGCGACGACCGTGGTGCCGGCGGCGAGGGCCTCGGTGAGGATCATCCCGAATGATTCCCCACCGGTGTTCGGCGCGACGTAGAGATGCACACTGCGTAACATGCGTGCCTTGTCCGCCTCGGAGACCCGTCCGAGGAAGTCCACCCGCTCGCGCAGGTCGGCCGGGAACCGGCCGTAGAGGTCGTCCGGGTCACCGGGGCCGGCGACCAGCAGCCGCAGGCCGGGCCGTTGCCGGGCCAGCTCGACGAAGGCGTCACGCAGGATCGGGAAGCCCTTGCGGGCCTCGGTGAACCGGCCCAGGAAACCGATGCTGCCGCCGACGCCCGAGGCGCACTCCCCCGGCCACCCGGGCAGCGGATCGACCCCGGCGTACTTACGCACGGTGACCCCGTTGGGGATCTCCACCGCCCCGCCGTCGAGGTGTTCGACCTGCACCTTGCGGGCCAGCGCGCTCACCGCGATCCGGGCGGTGATCCGCTCCAGCACGATCCGCAGCGCCCCCTGGGCCGCCGAGAGCACCCGGGACCGGGTCATCGCGGTGTGGAAGGTGGCCACCACCGGCCCCCGGGCGGACAGGACCGCGAGCATCGACAGGCTGAGGGTGAGCGGCTCGTGCACGTGCAGCACGTCGAAGTCACCCCGGATGATCCAGCGCCGGACCCGGGCGGTGGAGACCGGGCCGAAGGCGATCCGGGCCACCGAACCGTTGTACGGCAGCGGCACCGCCCGGCCGGCCGGCACCACGTACGCCGGTAGTTCGGAGTCCTCGTCGGCCGGGGCGAGCACGCTCACCTGGTGACCGAGCCCGATCAGGGCCTCGGCGAGGTCCATGACGTGGTTCTGCACTCCGCCGGGAACGTCGAAGGAGTACGGGCACACGATGCCGATCCGCACGTCAGTGCCCTTCGTCTCAGACCGAGCCGGTGGCGGCCGGGGGCCTCGTACGGTCCGGTCCCGGGCCCTTCTGGTCCAGCCACATACGCTGCAACATGTGCCAGTCTTGCGGATGACGGGCGATGCCCGCCGCCAGACCGTCGGCAATTCGCTGGGTCAGCAGCCGGACCCGCTGGTCCAGCGGGCCGCTGTCGGGTGCCGGCAGGGTCAGCGGACCGTCGAGGGCGGCACAGGCCGCGTCCGGTTCGTACCACATCGAGGCGACGTAGAGCGGGGCGCCGGTCCGGATGGCCAGCAGCGCGGGGCCGGCCGGCATCCGGGTGCGGCCGCCGAAGAAGTCCACCTCCACGCCCCGGGCGGAGAGGTCCCGGTCGGCGAGCAGCGGCACCACCGTACCGGCGCCCAGCCGGTCCACCAGCACGTCGAAGGTGGGCCGGGTACCACCGTGGTTGGGCAGGATCTCCATCCCCAGCCCCTCCCGGAAGGCCACGAACCGCTCGAAGACCCCCTCGGGCTTGAGCCGCTCGGCGACCGTGGTGATCGGCCAGCCGGTGGCCGCCGCCCAGGCACCGGCCAGGTCCCAGTTTCCGGCGTGCGGCAGCGCCACCACCGCGCCCCGCCCGGCCGCCACGTCGGCGGCCAGCGACTCGGAGTTGCCCAGCCGGAACTCGGCCAGGATCTGCTCCCGGCTCAGCGCGGGCAGCCGGAAGGCCTCCATCCAGTACCGGGCGTACGACCGCAGACCCTGCCGGACCAGGTCGTCCAGCTCGGCCTCGGGCATCGCCGGGCCGACCACCCGGCGTAGGTTGGCCCGCAGCCGGCGGGCCCCGGCACCGCCGCGACGGTGGGACCGGTCCGCCCCGGCCCGGAAGGCGGCGGCGACCATCGGCCGGGGCAGCGCGCGGACCAGCCGCCAACCGGCGACGTACCCGAGCTCGGTCGCGTTCACCTGCGCCCGCCCGTCACCCCGGGCCCACGTGCGGTGGCCGTCACCGCTGGCCGCCCGGCTCGAGCTGGCGGGCCTGCCGGTGGACGTGGACCATCCGCTGCCCGACGGTGAACACCGAGACCGCCGCGAGCAGCCAGAGCGCGATCGGCAGGGCCCGGTCCACGCCGAGGCCGGTGAGCAGGCCGCCGACGCCGACGATGAGCAACCGCTCGGTACGCTCGGCGATGCCCACGTTGCAGGTCATGCCGAGTCCCTCGGCGCGGGCCTTCACGTACGAGACGAGACCGCCGACGGCCAGGCAGAGCAGGGCCGCCGCCACCGACGGGTAGTCGCCCTGGGTGGCGAGCCAGTAGGCCACGGCGCCGAAGACCGCGCTGTCGGCGACCCGGTCCATGCTCGAGTCGAGGAACGCGCCGAAGCGGGTGGAGCCGCCCGACATCCGGGCCATCGTCCCGTCGAGCAGGTCGGTCAACGCGAAGACGGTGACGATGAGCGCTCCGGTGACCAGGTGGCCGCGGGCACCGAAGCCGAGGGCACCGACGAGCACCCCGACGGTGCCCGCCACGGTGACCGTGTTGGGGGTGACGCCCGCTTTCAGCAGGCCGCGTGCGACAGGCTCGACGACGCGGGTCATCCCCGCTCGGGCCGACACTTGGAAGATCTTCGCCATGGCGGTCCCACGATAACGGGCGGTCCACCGTCCGCGATACGGCCGGTGGTCGCCCGGCGCGGCGTGGTGGTGTGCGGCCGGTCGAAGAGGTGAAATCGGGCGGTGATGGTGAGCCAGCTCACCCACGTGCCTGCCCCGTCGGTGCGGGACGGCGGGACACCGGAGGATATCGCCGCGGATCAGCCCCGGGCCCGCTGCCGTAACGGGTGGCGGACACCACCACCGGTCGAGGAGGTGCGCCCGATGGCGCAGCGCAGTGAGGTGCGCCCGATGGCGCAGCACGGTCAGGACGGCACCACCGGCGTGCCGTCGGTGGTCACGGCACCCGACCGGGTACGCAACGTGGTGCTCATCGGGCACTCCGGTTCGGGCAAGACCACCCTGGTGGAGGCCCTGCTGGCCGCCGGCGACGCGGACGGTCCGGACGCGGCGGCGGGCAGCCAGCGGCGGGCGGTCGGCCTGGCCTGCGTACCGCTGTGGCACCGCGGTGTGAAGATCAATCTGCTGGACCCGTGCGGAGACGGCGACGGCCCGGACGGCCCGGAGGACGGTCTGCGGGCCGGGCTACGGGGCGCCGACGCGGCGTTGTTCGTGGTCTCCGCCGTCGACGGGATGGACACCGCCACCGCCGCCCGCTGGGAGGAGTGCGCCGCCCTGGGCCTGCCCCGGGTGGTGGCGGTGACCCGGCTGGACCACCCCCGCGCCGACTTCGACGAGGTGGTGGCGCTGTGCCAGCGGGTGTTCGGCGACAACGTGTTGCCGTTGCATCTGATCATGCTCGGCGACGACGGTGAGTCGGTGGCCGGGCTGCTCGACCTGGTCACCCGCCAGGTCTTCGACTACACCACCGGCCTGCCGGCCCAGGTCCGCGAACCCGAGCCGCAGCACCTGCCGGCGATCACCGAGTCCCGGCACGAGCTGATCGATCCGCTGGTCGCCGAGAGCGAGGACGAGTCCCTGATGGACCGCTACCTCGCCGGCGAGGAGATCGACAGCGCGGTGCTGGTCGCCGAGCTGGCGCAGGCCGTGGCGCGGGGCCACTTCCACCCGGTACTGTCGGTCTGCGCGGCCACCGGTGTCGGCCTGGACGTCCTGCTCGACACCCTGGTCACGGCCGTCCCGTCGCCGTTGGAGCGCGACCTGCCCGCGGTGACCGGGGTGGACGGCTCACCCCGCCCCCCGTTGCCCTGCGACCCGGACGGTCCGCTGGTGGCCGAGGTGCTCCGGACCGGCACCGATCCGCTTCTCGGTCGGATCTGCCTGGTCCGGGTCTTCTCCGGCACCCTGCGCCCCGGACAGGACGTGCACGTCTCGGTCTCGGTCTCGGGCTCGGGCTCGGGCTCCGGCTCCGGCTCCGGCTCCGGCTCCGGCTCCGGCTCCGGCTCCGGCTCCGGCTCCGGCTCCGGCTCCGGCTCCGGCGAGCGTGGCAGTGCCGAGCACGACGCCGACCAGCGGATCGGCCGCCTCCACCACGCGCTCGACGGGGACCGGCGCGAGGTGCCCTTCTGCGTCGCCGGCGACAACTGTGTGATCACGAATCTCGGCAGCGCGGGGATCGGGGACACCATCTCCGCCCGGCACGACCCACTGCTGATCATCAGCTAGGGCTTGATCGACTCGGTTGGGCCGAAAAGGCGGTGTCCGGGGTCGGTTGATGCCGCCATATCGGCCCAACCGAGTCGATCAACGCCGTTGTCCCGTGAGGCGACCCGCCGCAGTCCGGAGAGGCGACCCGACCGGCAGGCCGCCGCAGTCCGGCGAGGCGACCCGACCGGCAGGCCGCCGCAGTCCGGCGAGGCGACCCGACCGGCAGGCCGCCGCAGTCCGGCGAGGCGACCCGACCGGCAGGCCGCCGCAGTCCGGCGAGGCGACCCGACCGGCAGGCCGCCGCAGTCCGGCGAGGCGACCCGGCCGGCGGGCCGCCGCGGTCGGGCGAGGCGAGGCGACCGGCGGGCCGGGGCGTTCAGGGCCAGGCGGTGGGCAGCATGGGGCTGGGCCAGTAGGGACGGTCCACCTCCCGCAGGGCGGCGGTACGCAGGGCGGCCAGTTGCCGCTCCACCTCGACGAAGTGGTCCGGCTGGAGAGGGCCCAGCGCCAGGGCGGCGGCGTTCTCCTCGACCTGGGCGACCGTCCGGCAGCCCGGGATCGGGATGGTCCGCCCGCTGCGGGCCCAGATCCAGCCCAACGCCCCCTGGGCCAGGGTGCGCCCGTCGGCGGTCAACGCGGCGCGGGCCGCCTCGACCCGGCGCAACCACTCCGGGGCCGGCCGGCCACTGCGGAACCACTCCAGCCAGCCCGAGGAGAGACCCCGTACGTCGTCTCGGGGCAGGGTCGAGGCCGGGGTGTACTTGCCGGTGAGCAACCCCATCCCCAGCGGCCCCCGGTTGATGCTGGCCAGGTCGTACTTGTCACAGACGGCGAGCAGGTCGGGGGCGTCGCGCAGCACCGAGAGGGCGTGCTGCACGGCGGCGGCGTGCGGGGCCTCCTGCCCGAAGACGGCCGCTCGGTCCGCCCGGTCGGTGCTCCAGCCGTACGCCCGGATCAGCCCGTCGGAGACCAGCTCCTCCAGCTCGCCGATCAGCGCCTGCGCCCGGGGCACCGGCAGATCCGCCAGATGCAACTGGTACAGGTCGATCCGGTCGGTGCCGAGGCGACGCAGCGATTCCCGTACCGCCCGGCGCAGGTACGCCGGCGTGGCGTCCCGGCCGGTGGCCTGCCGGGCCCGCTCGTCGAACGTGTGACCCCACTTGGTGGCGATCACCGCCTCGTCCCGCTGACGGCCGAGTGCCTGCCCGAGGAGCCGTTCACCGTGCCCCGCACCGTAGGTGTCGGCGGTGTCGAAGAGGGTCACCCCGAGCTCGAGCGCCCGACGGACCGCCCTGATCGACTCGGTGTCGTCCACCGCACCCCAGCCCAGCGGGGTGGTGCCCTCCGACCACGGGCCGGCGATCGCCCAACAGCCCATACCCAGGGCGCTGACCTCGATGCCGCTGCGGCCCAACGTGCGCGTCGACATGCCCACCGACGCATCCTGCCATCTTTCGGACACGAACTGACAGATGTCCATCACGACCATCCGTACGGGCCGCCCAGGTCCACGGATCACCGTCGGCCGCGCCGAATTCGGCTTCCGTACCGACGGATCCGGAAGGCCGGGCACGACGGGCAGGTCAGGGCCGGTGTGACCGCGACCGACGGATCGGGCCGAGTGTCACGCGCTGACCGCCGGGCCGTCACCGCACGGCATCAGGCGGCCCGTCCGGCGGTGGTGGCCGGGCGACGTCACCGTGGGCTGGCGTAGGCCAGAGCGAGGGCGGTCGGCTGGCCGTCCCAGGTGCCGGTGAGCACGGGGGCGTCCGCCGGCAGGGAACGGTCGGCACCCAACCGCCGGCACACGGTCAACTCGACCGCGTCGGTGACCACGACGGCCGGATCGGCGTCCACCACCCGCAGTACGGCACCCACCTGCGGTACGGCGGCGGGCCCGGCACCGACCACGGCGACGGTCATGCTCGGGGCGCGGTACTCCCGCCCGCCGTCGGACTCGAAGTACTCCGACGCCTGGCCGGTGCCGGCGAGCACCGCCGAGGCCAGCGCGGCGGCGTAGACGGGGTCACCGATGGCGTCGTACACCCAGCGTCGCCCGAGCACCGTGTGGTCGGCGACCCCGATCAGATGACCGTCGGCGCCCTCGATCGGCGCGTCCCGGTAGGTGAGCGGCACCTGGTGGACCGGCCCCTCCCCGGTGCGCACCAGCAGGGTCTCGATGCCCACCTGGCCGGCCGGGTCGTCGAACCGGTACGCGGCCACCCGGTCGACGGTCCGGCCGACCCGACCGTGGAACCACTCCCGACCGGGCAACCAGGCGGCCAGCAGCTCGAACTTGGTGGGACGCAGTTCAGCGCGGTGAAGCAGAGCCATGCCCAACGAGGGTAGGCGCTGTCCCCCCGTCGCGGGGGGCGGCCGGGTCAGGACGGCCAGGCGTCGGAGAGCAACGTACGGGTGTCGGTGAGCAACTGCGGGAGGACCTTCGTCCGGCCGATCACCGGCATGAAGTTGGCGTCCCCACCCCAGCGCGGTACGACGTGCTGGTGCAGGTGGGCGGCGATCCCGGCACCGGCCACCCCACCCTGGTTCATCCCCAGGTTGAAGCCGTGGGCGCTGCTGACCTGGCGGACCACCCGCATCGCGGTCTGGGTGTAGGTGCCCAGCTCGACGGTCTCCTCGGCGGTCAGGTCGGTGTAGTCGGCGACGTGCCGGTACGGGCAGACCAACAGGTGCCCCGGGTTGTACGGGTACAGGTTGAGCACCACGAAGACGTGCTCGCCCCTGGCCACGACCAGGCTTTCCGGCTCGGGGCGGCCCGGCGCGAGGCAGAACGGGCAACCGGTCGGCTTCTCGTACCCACCCTCGGGGCGGTCCGCCCCGGAGATGTAGGTCATCCGGTGTGGTGTCCAGAGCCGATCCAGCCCGTCGGCCATGCCGCTGTCCGTGTGCCGTTCCGCCCCTGTCACGCCCCCGATCCTACGTTCCGCCACCGGACCACCCCCGTGCCCCGTCCCACCGTCCCACCGTAAGGAAGGGCCCCTTGTTAACGCGGCTGCGTGAGAGGGGAACCCCTCTCTACCGAATGCGTTAACAGGGGGCCCTTCCTTACACCTCAGGCGGAGGGGCCGGTGTTGGTGCGGGTGCGGACCACGTCGAGGACGTGGGTGACCGCCTCGGCGATCGGTACGCCGTTGCGCTGGGAGCCGTCGCGGTAGCGGAAGGAGACCGCGCCGGCGGCCACGTCGTCGTCGCCGGCGATCACCATGAACGGGATCTTCTGCTGCTGGGCGGTGCGGATCTTCTTCTGCATCCGGTCGTCGCCGGTGTCGACCTGGGCCCGGATGCCCTCGGCGCGCAGCGCCGCGACGAAGCCGTCCAGGTGTTCGGTGTGCTCCTCGCGGATCGGGATGCCGACCACCTGCACCGGGGCCAGCCAGGCCGGGAACGCACCGGCGTAGTGCTCGGTGAGCACCCCGAAGAACCGCTCGATCGAGCCGAAGAGCGCCCGGTGGATCATCACCGGCCGCTGCCGGCTGCCGTCGGCGGCCTGGTACTCCAGGCCGAAGCGCTCCGGCAGGTTGAAGTCGACCTGGATGGTGGACATCTGCCAGGTCCGCCCGATGGCGTCCTTGACCTGCACGGAGATCTTCGGGCCGTAGAAGGCCGCACCCTCCGGGTCGGGCACCAGGGCCAGCCCGGACTCCTCGGCGGCCGAGCGCAGCGCCTCGGTGGCCCGCTCCCAGTTCTCGTCGGTGCCTACCGACTTCGCCAGGTTGCGGGTGGACAGCTCAAGGTAGAAGTCGTCCATGCCGTAGTCGCCCAGCAGTTCGAGGACGAAGGCGAGCAGCGACTTCAGCTCGCCGGCCATCTGCTCCTCGGTGCAGAAGATGTGCGCGTCGTCCTGGGTCATGCCCCGGACCCGGGTCAGGCCGTGCACCACGCCGGACTTCTCGTACCGGTAGACCGTGCCGAACTCGAACATCCGCAACGGCAGCTCCCGGTAGGACCGGCCCCGGGAGCGGAAGATCAGGTCGTGCATCGGGCAGTTCATCGGCTTGAGGTAGTAGTTCGCGCCGTCGACCTCCATCGGCGGGAACATGCCGTCGGCGTACCAGTCGAGGTGCCCGGAGACCTCGTACAGGTTGCCCTTGGTGATGTGCGGGGTGTTGACGAAGGCGTACCCGGCCTGCTCGTGCTTGATCCGGGAGTAGTTCTCCATCTCCCGGCGGATGATGCCGCCCTTGGGGTGGAAGACCGGCAGGCCGGAGCCCAGCTCGTCGGGGAAGCTGAACAGGTCCAGGTCCGCGCCGAGCTTGCGGTGGTCGCGCCGGGCGGCCTCCTCCAACAGCTTCAGGTACGCCTTCAGCGCGTCCCGGGTCGGCCAGGCGGTGCCGTAGACCCGCTGCAGCTGCGGGTTCTTCTCCGACCCGCGCCAGTACGCGGCGGCCGAGCGCATCAGCTTGAACGCCCCGATCAGTCGGGTGTTCGGCAGGTGCGGGCCCCGGCACAGGTCCGACCAGCAGACCTTCTCCTCGTTCGCGGCGAGGTTGTCGTAGATGGTCAGCTCGCCGCCGCCGACCTCCATCACCTCGGCGGTGTCCAGTCCCTCGCCCTTGACCTCGATCAACTCCAGCTTGAACGGCTCGGCGGCCAACTCGGCCCGCGCCTGGTCCAGGCTGTCGAAGCGGCGGCGGCGGAACCGCTGCCCGGACTTGACGATCTCCTGCATCCGCTTCTCGATCTTCGCCAGGTCGTCGGGCTGGAACGGCTTGTCCACGGCGAAGTCGTAGTAGAAGCCGTTCTCGATCGGTGGACCGATGCCGAGCTTCGCGTCGGCGAAGACGTCCTGCACCGCCTGGGCGAGCACGTGCGCGGTGGAGTGGCGCAGCACGTCCAACCCGTCCGGGGTGTCGATGGCGACCGGCTCGACGGTGGTCTCCTGGGCCGGGGCCCAGTCCAGGTCGCGTAGCTGGCCCTGCGGATCGCGGACCACCACGATCGCCTTCGGGCCGCTCGCGGGCAGCCCGGCAGCGGCCACCGCGTCGGCCGCCGTCGTCCCGGCGGCGACGACGACGGGGTCGGCCACTACGGGGGTACGGGGTGCGGACACGGTGACTCCTCCAGGGACAGGCGACGGTGGCAGCCGGTGATCGGCCGCTAGAGATGCTATCGGTCGCCGGTTCCGGCACCGCCGGGGCCGCCGTCGGAGTTACATTCGGTAACGTGACCACCACGGATGTGCGCGGCGTGTTGGAACGCCGGTACCGCTCCTACGCCGCCGGCCGCCCGGCTACCCCGTTCGCGATCACCTCCGACGGCGGGCCGGGGCACGTGATCGGGGCGGGCGAGCCGGCGTTCACCATCACCGTCGCCGACGCCCGGGGCGCGCGGGCGCTGGCCAGCCTGGACCAGTTCGGTGTCGCCGTGTCGTACCTGCGGGGGTGGCTGGACGTCGACGGCGACGTGGCCGCCGCGCTGCGGATGCGTGACTTCTTCACCGACCTGCACCCGCTGGCCTGGGCGGCCCGCTTCGCCCCGGCACTGCTGCGCCCCGGCCGACGGCAGGCCGCCGACGACCGGGACATCGCGCACCACTACGACGAGGATCCGGACTTCTTCCTGACGTTCCTCGACACCCGGCACCGCTGCTACACCGAGGGGGTCTTCGCCGCCGACGACGAGCCGTTGGAGGACGCGGTGACCCGCAAGTTGGACCTCGCCCTGACGGCGATCGGGGTCGGACCGGGTGACCACGTGCTGGAGGTCGGTGGTGGCTGGGGGGCGTTCGCCGAGCACGCCGCCCGCCGGGGGATCAACGTCACCACGCTGACCCTGTCGGTGGAGTCGGAACGGTTCCTCAACTCGTTGTTCGAGCGGGAGGGGCTGGAGGTCCGGGTGATCCGGGAGCACCTGCTGGGCCACACCCCGGACCGGCGCTACGACGCGGTGGTCAACATGGGGGTCACCGAGCACCTGCCCGACTACCGCCGCACCCTGCGCGCGTACGCCCGCGCGTTGCGCCCGGGTGGGCGGGTCTACTGCGACGCGCTGGCGATGCGCCGCAAGCACAGCGCGTCGACCTTCATGAAGCGCTACATCTACCCCGGCTCGTCCACCCCGCTGCTGCTGCACCAGTACCTGCGGCACGTGGCACGTTCCCCCTTCGAGCTGTTGAGCATCGCCGACGACCGGCACAACTACCACCTGACCTGCCGGGAGTGGGCCCGGCGGCTGGACGCCGCCCGCGACGAGATCGTCCAACGCTGGGGCGATCCGCTGTACCGCCGGTTCCGGCTGTTCCTCTGGGGCTCGGCCGCCGGCTTCGACACCGGCCTGGTCCAGGCCTACCGCTGGGTCCTCCACCTCCCCTGAAAGGAAGGGTCCCCTGTTAACGCTTCCGGTATAGCGGGGCACCCTTCTCACCGCGCCAGGGCGACTTGCCGCGCCGGGGCGACCCATCACGTCGGGGCAGCCCTCCCACCGGGCCAGCGCAACCCACCGGGCCAGCGTTGACCCACCGGGTCGGGGTGGCGATTGAACCTTTCGGGCCCGCCATCCGAACTACCTCGTGGGGCCGGAGTCGGTACGCCCCGCCTGGACACCGATGGGGAGGCCGAACACGATGACCCGTAGCGACAGCCAGCGGAGCCGGGCCGGGGCGCTGACCGCGTTGGCCGTCGCCGTGGTGGGGGTGCTGGGCTGGCCCGGCGCGGCCTGGGCGGCTGACGTCACGAGCACGCCCGGACAGGCCAGGCAGGGCGACCCGGTGAAGTTCGAGATCGTCGTCCCCGAGGAGCGCCCGGGAGCCCGGACCAGCAAGGTGGAGCTGCGCCTGCCGACGGCGTACCCGATCGGTGAGGCGTACCCGATGTCGGTCGACGGGTGGGCGCCGCAGATCACCACCCGGAAGCTGGACGAGCCGGTGGCGAGCATCCACGGCCCCCTGGTGGACACGGTCACCGCTGCGGTGACCTGGACCCGGGTCGGCTCGGCGACGACCGGGCCGAGCCGGTTCGCGGTCTCGATGGGGCCGCTGCCACAGGCCGAACGGATGACCTTCGAGGTGGTGCAGACCTACTCCGACAAGACGGTGGTGCGCTGGGCCGACCCGGCCGGCGGTGCGCACCCGGCACCGGTGCTGGCGCTGCTTCCGGCGGCACCCGGCGGCGGGGCCGATACCGGTGGTGGGGCCGACACCGGTGGCGGACACGGCGCCCATCCCACGCTGAGCACCCGCCTCGCCGAGCCGCACGAGTACGGCGGCTCGGCCCTCTACGAGCCGGAGGAGGGTGGCTGGTTGACCGCCGACCTGCTGCTCGGCGGCGGGCTGGTCGCCGGCCTGGGCGGCGGGGCCGCAGCCGGCTGGCTGGGCACCCGCTGGCTGCGGCGTAGAAGAGACACCACCGGCGAAGACGACCCGAAGAGCGGCGAGACGCAGGGCAACGACGAAGGCACCGCCGCGGGCAGCACGGCGGAGACCGCCTCGACCGACACGGCAACGACCCCAGCCGACCCGAAAGCAGCCCCGACCGACACGGCAACGACCCCAGCCGACACGGCGACGACCCCGGCCGACACGAAAGCGACCCCCGCCGAGACGAAAGCCACGCCGGCCGAGCCGGTAACCCCGGCCGACACGGTAACCCCAGCCGATGCGGAAGCCGCTCCCGCCAGCCCGGAGGCGACCCCCGCCGCCCCGGGAACAGCCCCCGCCGGCGAGGCGGCCGTCGCCCGGTGAGGCCTCAGGCCACCCAGGCCGGCAACGCCTCCCGGTGGGCCACCCACTCCGTGGGCACCCCGCCGGGGGTGCCCACCCCGGTGTACCCGGCCACCACTGCACCGACGATGGCGGCGGTGGTGTCGACGTCGCCGCCCGCCTCGACGCAGGAGCGGATCGCCGCCGGGTAGTCGTCCAGGAAGGTGGCGGCGACCCAGCAGGTGAAGGGGACGGTGTCCGGGGCGGTGACCCGGGCGCCGTTGCCGAGTACGGCGGCGGCCTCGGCGACCGGACGACCCAGCAGCGGTACGGCTCGGCGTACCCCGTGGTGGACCCGGGTGGTGGGGTCGAGCGCGGCGGCCACCGCGGCGAGCAGGCGGGCCGGCGTCGGGCGGTCGCCGTCCAGGCGGGCCCGGGCGGCGGCGACGGCGACCGCCACCGCGCCGGCGATCCCCTCCGGGTGGGCGTGGGTCACCTCGGCGCTGACCCGGGCCTGCGCGGCGGCCCGGCTTGTCGAGTCGGCGAAGTACGCGCCGAGCGGGCCGACCCGCATCGCCGCGCCGTTGCCCCACGAACCCTGCCCGTCGAAGGCGGCAGCGGCGGCCACCGGCCAGGGCGTGCCGGTACGGATCAGGCGCAGGACGGTCACCGCGCCCGGCCCGTACCCCCGGTACGGCTCACAGCGCTCGGCGAAGACCCGGGCCAGCCGGTCGGGGTCGATCCGGCCGCTCTCGGCCAACTCGGCCACCACCGAGCAGGCCATCTCGGTGTCGTCGGTCCACTGCCAGGGCGGCGGTGGCAGGTGCCCGGCGGCCAGCTCCCCCGGGTGGCGGCCCGGCACGAAGAACTGCGAGCCCAGGGCGTCACCGACCGACAGGCCGGCCAGGGCGTCCCGGGCCAGGCTCAGGCGGCTGTCGGCGAACAGGGTGAAAGTCATGTCCGGTTCAGCTTGCCCGCCCGGCGGGTGTGCCGCAACGCGGTCGACTTGCCACGGGAAGTACCGTCTTGACGTGGCCACCGTGCTCCTGGTCGAAGACGACCACGTCGTACGCGGCGCGATGCTGCGATCCCTCACCGACCGGGGACACGCCGTGCACGCCGTGGGTACGGCGCTGGACGCGCTGCGGCGGGTCGCCGCGGAAGCTCCCGACCTGGTCGTGCTCGACCTGGGCCTGCCCGACCTGGACGGCTCCGACGCCCTGCGGATGCTGCGCGGCATCACCGACGTACCGATCATCATCGCCACCGCCCGGGACGACGAGCAGTCGGTGGTCCGGTTGCTGCGGGCCGGTGCCGACGACTACATGGTCAAGCCGTTCACCGGCGCGCACCTGGATGCCCGGATCACCACGGTGCTGCGCCGGGCCGGGCGGGCCAGCCGGACCGTCGCCCCGGCCGTACACACCGTCGGCGGGCTCAAGGTCGACGTCGGTGAGCGCAGCGCGCAGCTGGACGGGGCGTCGCTGGCGCTCACCCGCAAGGAATTCGACCTGTTGGCCTATCTCGCCGCCCGGCCCGGCCGGGTGGTGTCCCGGCGCGAACTCTTGGAGGAGGTATGGCGCCAGCCGTCGGTAGGCGAGGACCAGACCATCGACGTTCACCTGTACTGGCTCCGCCGCAAAATGGGCGAGTCCGCGGCGAAGCCGCGATACCTGCGCACCGTGCGGGGGGTCGGCTTCCGGTTGGTGGCACCGGACTGAGGGCCGCGCTGGCCCTGCTCACGGCCGGCATGTGCACGCTCATCGCACTGGCCTCCCTGGTGCCGCTCGGGCTCAACCTGCGCGAGCAGGCGCGCGAGGACGCCATCGCCGACGCCGCCCGACGCAGCGCGCTGGTCACCGGCGCGTTGGCGGTGAGCACCGACGCGGCGGTGGTCGACCGGGCCGTCGCGGCCACCGGCGGCGACCCGGCCACCCGGCCTGTCGTACACGGGTTGGCTGCCGAACCGGCCGGTGCGCGGGCGGCTGCGGCGGACCTGGAGCGGGCCGTGGCCGACCGGCGTTCGTTGGTGGCGCAGGTCGAGGGTGGCGTGGTGCGGCTCGATCCGGTGGTGCGCGGCGACACCGTCGCGGTGGTCGAGGTCTTCGTGCCCGACGCGGCCCTGACCGACGGGGTGACCGACGTCTGGTGGCTGCTGGCCGCGGTGGCCGCCGCGCTGGTGGCCGCCGCGGTCATCGTGGTGGACCGGGTCGCCGCCCGCGCGGTCGACTCGGCCCGGGGGCTGGTCAAGGCGGCGCTCGCGGTGGGTGACGGCGACCTCGGGGTACGCATCGAGCCCAGCGGCCCCCGGGAGCTGGCCGAGGCCGGGTACGCGTTCAACCGGATGGCCGACCGGCTGGTGGTCTCCCGCACCGACGAGCGGGAACTGGTGGCGGACCTGTCGCACCGGCTGCGTACCCCGCTGACCGTGCTGCGGCTGGACGCCGAGGCGCTGGAGTCCGACGACACCAGCGTCGGCGCGTTCAGCGAGGCGGAGCTGGACCGCCGCCGGGGCATCCGCCGGATCCGGCAGGCCATCGTCACCCTGGAAGGCGAGATCGACGAGCTGATCAAGACCACCCGCAAGACGGTCGCCCAGGAGACCGCACCGGCGATGTGTGACGTCAGCGAGGTGGTGCGGGACCGGATGGTGTTCTGGGCGGCACTCGCCGGCGACCAGCACCGGCCGCACCGGGTCAGCGGGGCGCAGCTGCGGATCCCGGCGCCGGTCGCCCGCGCCGAACTCGCCGCCGCCCTGGACGCGGTGATCGGCAACGTCTTCCGCTACACCCCGCAGGGTACGGCGTTCGAGGTGGCCGTCTCCCGCCGCGACGGGTACGTGGCGATCCGGATCGACGACGCCGGCCCCGGGATCGGCGACCCGGACCGGGCGCTGCGCCGGGGGGCCAGCGACCAGGGCTCCACCGGCCTGGGGCTGGACATCGCCAAGCGGGTGGCGTTGCAGGCCAACGGTTCGGTGAGCATCGACCGGGCCCGGCTCGGCGGGGCCAGCGTGGTGATGCTGCTTACCGATCCGGAGGCGACCCCCCGGCAGGTCAACCGGTTCGGCCTGGTCGGCCGGATGACGCGGGAGGCCCGGGAGCAGAAGTCCGCCGGCCGCCGCTGGCCCCGGCAGCGCCCGTCCGGACGCTGAGGACCACCGCTCGTGGTGCGGTGCGGCGAGCGCTCGTTGTGCGGTAACGCAAGTCTTTCTTAGATCCGGCTTAACCGGCGTCCGCCGGCCCGGTCTCGGTGACAGGATCTTCGAGAACCCATCAGTTCCACCGGCCAACGGCCTGTCACCCACCGGCCGGTGCAGCCGTGCGCGCGGCGGGAGCGCGGTCCCCCACACCTGCTCCCGTCGCGCGCGCCAGCAACACTCCGGCTCGCGCGGGCAACGCCCGCGACAGGTTTCACGGCTGGGTGCCCACCACCGGTCCGGCTCAGCCGGCAGCGGTGGCCAGGTAGCCGGCGATCTCGGTGCGCAGCCGCTGCTGCTCGGCCGGGGCGAGGAACGAGGCGTTCACCGCCTCCTCGGCCAGCGCGGCCACCCCTTGCGGGCCGAGGTCGAGCAGGCGGGCAGCCACCGCGTACTCGTCGTTGAGCGTGGTGCCGAACATCGGTGGGTCGTCGGAGTTGATGGTGACCGGAACACCGGCCTCGACCAGTCGGGACAGCGGGTGCTCGGCGAGGTCGGCCACCGCCCGGGTCCGGACGTTGGAGGTGGGGCAGACCTCCAGCACGATCCGCCGCTCGGCGAGGTGCCGCATCAGCTCGGGGTCGGCGGCGGCGGAGATGCCGTGCCCGATCCGCTCGGCGCCCAGATGACGCAGCGCGTCCCAGATCGTCTCCGGCCCGGTGGTCTCCCCCGCGTGCGGCACGCTGTGCAGCCCGGCCGCCCTGGCCTGGTCGAAGTACGGCTTGAACTGCGGCCGGGGCACCCCGATCTCCGGACCGCCCAGACCGAAGCTGACCAACCCGTCCGGCCGCTCGTCCAGGGCGATCCGCAGGGTCTCCTCGGCGGCCGGCAGCCCGGCCTCGCCGGGGATGTCGAAGCACCAGCGCAGCACGATCCCGAAGTCGGCCTCGGCGCTCTTGCGGGCATCCTCGATGGCCTCGCAGAACGCCGGGGCGGGGATGCCCCGCCGCACGTGGGAGTAGGGCGTGACGGTCAACTCGGCGTAGCGGACCTGCTGCCGGGCCAGTTCGCGGGCCACCTCGTGGGTGAGCAGCCAGACGTCCTGCTGGTCGCGGATCAGGTCCACCACACTCAGGTAGACCTTGATGAAGTGGGCGAAGTCGCGGAAGGCGAAGTAGTCGACGAGCGCGTCCGGATCGGCCGGCACCGGGCTGCGGCCCTCGTGCCGGGCGGCCAACTCGGCCACGATCCGCGGGGACGCGGAGCCGACGTGGTGCACGTGCAGCTCCGCCTTGGGCAGTCCGGCGATGAAGGTGGTCAGGTCGGTCACGGGACGCTCCTCTCTGCGGTGCAGCAGCCTACCCGCCGGGTCCCGGACGGGGCGTCCCGTCGACCTCCGGACCGGCTCGTGGTGCGCGGACCACGAGCGCATCACTAGGCTCTGTTGAATGGAACAACGAAACCTCACGCGACTCGGTAGGTCCGTCTCGGTGGTCGGCCTCGGGGCCTGGCAGCTCGGTGCCGACTGGGGGCAGGTAAGCGACGACACCGCGTCGGCCGTGCTGGGTGCCGCGGTGGACGCCGGGGTCACCTTCCTGGACACCGCCGACGTCTACGGTGACGGGCGCAGCGAGCAGCTGATCGGTCGGTTCCTGCGCGAACGTGGCGACGCGGGGTTGACCGTGGCCACCAAGATGGGCCGCCGGGTGCCGCAGACACCCGAGGCGTACACCCTGGAGAACTTCCGGGCCTGGACCGACCGGTCCCGGGCCAACCTCGGCGTGGACCGGCTCGACCTGGTCCAGCTGCACTGCCCGCCGACCGCGGTCTTCGCCGACGACGCGGTCTTCGACGCGTTGGACACCCTGGTGGCCGAGGAGCGCCTCGCCGGGTACGGGGTAAGCGTCGAGACCTGCGACCAGGCGCTCACCGCCATCGCCCGGCCCGGGGTGGCCAGCGTGCAGATCATCCTCAACGCGGTACGCCTCAAGCCGCTGGAGCGCGTGCTGCCGGCCGCGGCGGCGGCCGGTGTCGGCATCATCGCCCGGGTGCCGCTGGCCAGTGGTCTGCTCTCCGGCCGGTACGACGAGCAGACCACCTTCCCCGCCGACGACCACCGCACCTTCAACCGGCACGGCGAGGCCTTCGACGTCGGCGAGACCTTCTCCGGCGTCGACTTCGACCGGGGGCTGGCCGTGGTGCGTCGACTGGTACCGCTGCTCGGCCCGGACCGGACGATGGCGCAGTTCGCCCTGCGCTGGATCATCGACCAGCCCGGCGTCACTGTGGTCATTCCCGGCGCCCGGGACGCCGACCAGGCCCGGCTCAACGCCGCCGCGGCGAAGCTGGCGCCGCTGTCCGAGGCGGAACTCGCGGCGGTCCGGGACACCTACGACGAGTTGGTCCGGCCGCAGGTGCACGACCGGTGGTGAACACCTCCGGCGTGGTGCCCCCCGGCGACGGCGGGCCGGGGCAGGCTGACCGGGACGGCGCGGTGGCCGCCACCGCCGGGAGGGAGGATCGGATGAGGGGCTGGCTCCCGCTGACGCTCGGGTTGCTGGTGGTGGTCGTCGGCGCGTTGTGGACGGTGCAGGGCCTCGGCTACGTCGGCGGCAGCATCATGAGCGACCAACTGATCTGGGCGGTGATCGGCCCGGTCCTGACGGTGGTCGGTCTGGTCGTGCTCCGGTGGGCGATGCGTGCCCGGCGCCGCCCCTGAGGCCACCGGCCCGGCCACCCGCCGGCCCGACAGCGGCCCGGCACGGCAGCGGCAGCGGCAGCGGCCCGGTATGGCAGCAGCACGGCACGGCACGTGGAAAGCCCCGCCTCCCGGTCGGGATGCGGGGCTTCGACGTGACCCGGCAGGCCGGATCGGTTCGGCGGCCGGCGGATGTCGGCCGGCGTCGCTCAGATCGGCCGGACCTGCTCAGCCTGCGGGCCCTTCTGACCCTGCGCGATCTCGAACTCCACCCGCTGGTTCTCCTCCAGCGACCGGTAGCCGCTGGACTGGATGGCCGAGAAGTGGACGAAGACGTCAGCACCCCCGCCGTCGACGGTGATGAAGCCGAAGCCCTTGTCTGCGTTGAACCACTTCACGGTTCCCTGCGCCATGTGTATCTCCTTCTAAAACTGGCGGCCGAGCACGCCGTGCGGCCGATTGGCCGTTTTCGAGCAGCGGTGCTCCGAGGCGGCTCCAGGTAAGGAGACCTCTCTCGATCCACGCCACTGTCAACGGCGTGGATCAGCAAACCACGTGCGCAAAAACTCCGCACAGCCTAACCGATGAAAGTCTCCGACATGTGACCTGACGGAGGCCTGAACGGCCAGGCATCGGGCGCGAGAAGACCCCCTCCACCGAAGTCCGGGAAGGGGGTCCACGCCGTCTGCCGGTCAGTCCGGCCAGTGCCCGGTCAGCCGGCGTACGCCCACCGCGCCGCCGCGGTCGACGGCCGCCCGGACCAGCGAGAAGATGGCCCCCTGCAGGGCCGCCGCCGCCAGCACCTCACCCCAGCCACGGTCCTCGTCGGTGGCGTTCGGGGCGTCGCCGTCACCGGCGGTCAGCTTCCACACCTGCCGGAAGACCGCGCCGGCCACCGCACCGGCGGCCAACCCGAGCACCACCCCGACGGGCTTGTAGACGGTCTTGTTGATGCCCTTGCTCACCTGCGCCTCCCCCGGACGATCAACAGCACGATCACGGTCGCCACCGCACCGGCCGCGACCGCCGCCCACGGTACGGGATTGCGCCGGACCAGTTCACCCTTCTCCTGCGCCTGGAACCGCGCCACCTCGGCGGTCTGCGCCGCCTGCCCGCGGACCCGGGCGACGGTCTGCGCGGCCTGCTCGCGTACCCGTTCCTTGGCCTGGTCGGCGGAGTCCTTCAACCGCGCCTTGACGTCGGCCTTGGCGGCCAGCGCCTCCATCGTCTCGCCGAGCTCCATCCGGGTACGGCGGATCTCCGCCCGCAGCGCCTCGGCATCGCCGGTCCCGTTGCCGTTGCCGTTGCCCGTCATCGGTGTCCCCTGTCCCTGACCGCGGCGGTGACCGTGTCGACGTCCGCCCGGACGCTGTGCACCGCCGCCGCCGGCACCGGCGGGACCGCCTGGCTGACCTGCTTCTTGCCGGCCAGGGCGAGGATTCCGGCCACCACGAAGAGCACCACCGCGACGATCAGCGCGGCCAGCCACGGGGTAATCCAGGTGGCCAGCAGCAGCACCACGGCGGCGATCAACGCACCGAGCCCGTACAGCGCCAGCGCCCCACCGCCGCCGAAGAGCCCCACCCCGATGCCCGCGTGCTTGCCCTTCTCGGTCAACTCCGCCCGCGCCAGCGTCAGCTCGTCCCGGATCAGGCGGGAGACCTGCTCGGTGGCCCGCTGCACCAGCTCGGCGGTGGACGGCTCGACCTCTCCCCGGGGCGTTCGGGAATTCGCCACGTCAGCCATGCTGCCCTCCTTTCGTCATCACCGCGCTGTATGCCCGGAGTCGTCGCCCGTCAATCCTGCCCGGCGGGACCGTTCCGGGACGCCGAACCGCCGGTGCCCGCGGGAGCACCGGCAGCACCTCCCCGCCAGCGACCGGACCAAACCCGGCGACCGGCGCAGACCACCCGGAAGGGGTCGCCCCGGTCGGCTCAGCGCCGGCTCTCGACCCGTCCGTTCGAGGCACCGGACGCCGGGTCGTGGTGCTCGTCGGTCGGGGCGGGCTGCTCGGCGTCCCCGGTGCCGACGAGGGCCTCGGCCGGGGGATCGTCGTCGGTCGGCCCGACGAAGGCCTCGCTGCGGGCGTCGCCGTCGTCGCTGCCGCCGAAGATCCGGGCGTCGTCGGGCGGGTTCGCGGCGGCCGGGCGTCGGGCCGGCCGGCGGCCCTTGCGGTCGGGCCGGTCCCACTGCCAGGGCAGCGCGCTCGCCTCGTCGCCGATCTCGGTACGCATCCGGGGCAGGGCGTGCGGACGCTGGTCGCGTACCCAGGCCACCAGGTGTTCCCGGACCACACAGCGCAGGTCCCACAGGCTGCCGGCGTCCGCCGCGCTCACCAACGCCCGGATCTGGATCACGCCGCCGGTGGCGTCGACCACCTGCAGGACGCAGACCCGGCCGTCCCACAGGTCGGTGCCCTCGACGATCCGGCGCAACTCCTCCCGCATGGCCTGCACCGGCACCGCCCAGTCGACGTCGAACATGGCGGTGCCGAGCACGGCCGCCTCGGTCCGGGTCCAGTTCTGGAACGGGGTGCTGGTGAAGTACGAGGTGGGCAGGATCAGCCGACGGTCGTCCCAGATCTGCACCACCACGTAGCTGAGGGTCAGCTCCTCGATCCGGCCCCACTCCCCCTCGACCACCACCACGTCGTCGAGGCGTACCGCGTCGCTGAAGGCGAGCTGCAGGCCGGCGAAGACGTTGCCGAGCAGGCTCTGCGCGGCCAGGGCGGCGACCACACCGGCGACACCGGCGGAGGTCAGCACGCCGGCGCCGATGCCGCGCACCGAGGGGAAGGTCATCAACATCACGCCGACGGTCAGCACCACGATCACCACGATGGTGATCCGGCGCAGCATCACCACCTGGGTACGCACCCGGCGGGCGTGCCGGTTGTTCGGCACGTCCACCCGGAACCGGGCCAGCGCGGTGTCCTCCACCACCACCAGCAGCGAGGCGACCAGCCAGGCCGTGCTGGCGATCACGCAGAGTACGAGCAGGTGCAGGACGGCCTGCCGCCAGGCGGTGCCCACCGCGTACCCGGTGCTGAACCGGACGGCGAACTGGACGGCCAGCACCGCCCCGGCGACCTGGATGGACCGGTGGGCGTGCTCGGTGAGCTCGACCAGCAGCACCGAGCGGCGGCCAAGCCGCTGGAACACCCGGTGCATCACCTCGACCAGCAACAACGCGATCGCCGCCGCACCAAGCGCGGCGGCGATCGTCGTCAGGTACTCCTGCACGGGTTCCTCTCCTCCATCCGGACGGCCGTCGGGCAAAGGCCCAATGGTGCCCGGTGGACCCGGAATCGACCAGATCAGACCTTGCGGTACCGGGACTGGATGAAGCAGTAGACGCCGAAGGCGGCGATGCCCAGGGCGACGAGGACGAGCAGGATGCTGCCGTAGGGCTGGTCACGAAGGGTACGCAGGGCGGCGTCCAGGCCCCGGGCCTTCTCCGGGTCGTAGTTCACCGCGGCCACCACGACCAGCAGTCCGGAGACGGCGAAGGCGGAGCCACGGGCGGCGTACCCGGCCATGCCCAGCCGGCGGGCGAGCTGGCGGGTCTTGGCGTTCATCTCGTGGGTGTTGAGGTTCTTCTCGAACTTCTTCTTGATGCCGTAGATGGCCTGGCCGATGCCGATCCCGGCGACCACCAGACCGACGAACCCGACCAGCCAACGGCCGCCGGTGGACTCCATCAGGGAGGCGGTGAGGTCCTCCTGCTGGTCGGCGCTGCTGGAGTTGGCGCTGGAGAGGACCTTGTAGGCGGTGAAGGCGAACCAGAGGTAGACCAGGGTACGGGCGGCGGAGAGGCCCCGTTCCATGGTGCGCTTGTTGCCGTCCTGGCTGACGTGACCGACGGCGGCCTCGGTGGCCTGCCACAGGGCCATGGCCACCATGCCGACGGCGATGGCGATGACGATGAACTTGCCCATCGGCTGGGCGGCGAGGGTACGCAGGGCACCCGACTGGTCGCCGTCGTCGGACGAGCTGCCGAAGGCGATCTGCAGGGCCAACCAGGCGAACAGCAGGTGCACGACCCCGTAACCGATGAATCCGGCACGGGCGAGGAGTTTGAGCCACCGGCTGTTCGCCGCGCGGGAGGCGGTGGCTTCGGCGTTCCGGGTGAGAGACATGGCGCATCAATCTCCGAACGCGGAGATTTCCAAACGTGTCCCGCAGGGGTCGTCAGCTGCCCGGGTTGCGGGCGACGCGGATCTTGACCTGCTGGTCGGTGACCCCGTCGAGGGTGACCGAGAAGCCGGCGACCTCGGCCGCCTGCTGACCGATGGTCAGCGACAGCTGCTCGCCGGCGACCTCCACGGTCACCTGGTCGCCCTCGGCCCCGACCAGGCGGGTCTCCACGCCGAGGATGGTGGCGCTGGCCTCCACCCCCCGGTCGAAGGTGACCGTGCACGCGTCCAGGCCACAGTCGGTGGAGGCCCCCTCGGAGCTGCACCCGGCGAGCAGGGCGGCGCCGAGGGCGAGACCGGCCAGCAGCCCGGCGGTCCGGCGGAGGGGGTTCGGGGGGAAGTTCGTCACACGCCAAGGGTACGAGACGGACGCGAACGCCGGAACCACCACTGATCTTGAAAATGCGGCGGCTCGTCGATGCCCGATCCGGCCCGCTAGGGTCGGACGATGACGGATCGATCGGGCCCCGGAAGAGGTCGGCTGCTGCTCGCCGGTGTGCTGACCGTCGCCCTGCTGGCCGGAGTTGCCGGCTTCGGGTACTGGCGGGGGTGGTTCGCCGATCCCTCGGTCTCGGATGCCCCGCAGGCCCGGCCGGGAGATGTGGAGGTCCTGGCCACCGGTCTCGAAGCACCCTGGGGCCTGGCCTTCCTGCCGGACGGTTCGGCGCTGGTCACCGAGCGCGACAGCACCCGGATCCTCGCCCTGACCGACGGCCAGACCCGGGAGGTGGGGCGGGTGCCCGACGCCGCCCCCGGCGGCGAGGGTGGCCTGCTGGGCATCGCGGTCTCCCCCGACCACGCCCAGGACGGGTGGATCTACGTCTACTACACCACCGCCCAGGACAACCGGATCGCCCGGATGCAGGCCGGCGGCACCCCCGAGCCGGTCTTCACCGGGATCCCGCGGGCCTCGACGCACAACGGCGGCCGGATCGCCTTCGGGCCGGACGGGATGCTCTACGCCGGCACCGGCGACGCCGGCGACCGGGACAGCGCCCAGGACCGCGACTCGCTGGGCGGCAAGATCCTGCGGCTCACCCCGCAGGGGCAGCCCGCGCCCGGCAACCCGTTCGGCGACTCGCCGGTCTACAGCTACGGCCACCGCAACGTGCAGGGGCTGGCCTGGGACTCGGCGGGCACCCTCTTCGCGGCCGAGTTCGGCCAGAACCGGTACGACGAGCTGAACCGGATCACCCCCGGCGGCAACTACGGCTGGCCCGAGGTGGAGGGCGACTCCGACGACGAGCGGTACGAGGCGCCGGTGGCCACCTGGGCCACCGGTGACGCCTCCCCCAGCGGCATCGCCGTCGTCGACGACGAGGTGTGGATGGCGTGCCTGCGTGGGGAACGGCTGTACCGCCTCGGCACCGACGGGCAGAACGCCCAGGCGCTGCTGGTGGAGGAGTACGGGCGGCTGCGCCACGTCGCGCCCGCACCGGACGGCTCGCTGTGGGTGTTGACCAACAACCGGGACGGGCGTGGCTCACCCGGTGCCGACGACGACCGGATCCTGCGCCTGGAGCCCTGAGCAGGGCAGGGCAACCGGTCAGGCCGTGCCGGTGAGCAGTTCGGCGGCGGCGCGGGCACTGACCCGGGTGGCGCCGTGGGTGGCCAGGTGCACCCCGCCGACCACCAGCGCGGGCACCCCCAGCTCCACCACTACCGCGTCGGGGCGGGCGGCCAGCGCCCGCCCGACGGCTGCCCCCATCCAGCGGTGCCGGTGCAGGTCGCGCACGACCAGCACGACCGGCCGACCGGCGGCCCCGGCGGTCGGATCGAAGGGCACCTCGGCCTCGGTGAACCGGACGGTGCGGGTGCCCGGCAGCAGCTCGGCGAGGGCGACGCCGATCCCCCACGGGGTCTCCGGCCCGATCGCGATGTTGCGCGGCGGCTCGAACTCCACCACGTGTGCCGCCCCGGCCAGTGGCAGCCCGTCGGGTGCCCCGGTGACCCGGACCGCCCGACGCGCCGCCGTCAACCCGACCGGTGCCCGGTCGGCCGGTGCGGTGGCCGGTCCGGGGTGGACGGCCGGCGGCCGACGGCGGGCCCGCGCGGTGGCGCTCCAGGCGGCGAGGTGGCCGACCCGTTTGGCGGCTTCGGCCAGGCGTTCCTCGGGCAGTTCACCGGCGACGACCGCGGCGACGACGGCGTCGCGCAGGTGGCGGGCCGTCTCCTCGTCGGCGTGCTCGCCGCCGACACAGATCGCGTCGGCGCCGGCGGCCAGGGCCCGTACCGCCGCGCCGGCGAAGCCGTAGCGCCGGGTGACCGCCTGCATCTCGATCGCGTCGGTGACCACCACGCCCTCGAAGCCCAGCTCGTCGCGGAGCAGGGTGCCCAGGATCCGCCGGCTGAGGGTGGCCGGGAGAGCGGGGTCCAGCGCCGGCACCAGGAGGTGACCGGTCATCACCGCCTGCACCCCGGCGGCCACGGCGGCCCGGAACGGCAGCAGTTCGGTGCGCTCCAGCCGGGCCCGGTCGGCGTGGATCGTCGGCAGGTCGTGGTGGGAGTCCACCCGGGTGTCGCCGTGTCCGGGGAAGTGTTTGGCGCAGGCGGCCACCCCGCCGGCCTGGAGTCCGCGTACCCAGGCGGCGGTGTGCCGGGCGACCAGGGCGGGGTCGGCACCGAAGGCGCGTACCCCGATGACCGGGTTGCCGGGGTCGGCGTTGACGTCGGCGTCCGGGGCGTAGTTCAGGGTGACCCCGGCGGCGGCCAGCTCGGTGCCGAGGTCGTGGGCCACGGCCTCGGTCAGCGCCGGGTCGTCCACCACCCCGAGCGCCAGGTTGCCGGGCCGGGAGCTGCCTCGGGCCGACTCGAAGCGGGTGACGTCACCGGCCTCCTCGTCGACGGCGACCAGGACGTCGGGCCGCACCGACCGCAGGGCCGCGGTCAGCTGCGCCACCTGCGCTCCGTCGACGATGTTGCGGGCGAACAGGACCACCGAGCCGAGCCCCTCGTCGAGCCACCGGCAGACCCAGGGCGGGGGCGTGGTGCCGACGAAGCCGGGTTGCAGGACGGCGGCGGCCAGCGCGGTCAGCGCGCTGTTCGGCGCGGTCATGCCGCCGCCTCCCGCCTGCTCGGCGTGCGCCCGTCGGTCGGAAGGATCCCGTCGCTCATGCGGTGTCCGCACCCCCGTCCTCACCGGCCCCGCCGGTCGCCGCCGGCGCGGCCCTGCCATGGTCACACCGCGTCCCGAAATAGTCAAGAAACCTTACTGTTAGCCGGTGGCGACGGTCCGGCAACCGTGCGACAGTTCGACGATGGAGCCCACCAACCTGGCCGACGCCACCAGCGCGGCCGAGATCCCCGGCGTACGCCTGCTCGGCCTGGTGGTCGGCGGGCTGCTGCTGTTCGCCGCGATCCGGGCGATGTTCGGCCGCCGCTGATCCCCCGCCGCCGCCCGGTGCGGCAATCCGCACACCCCGGCGGTTTCGTCGCGGAACGGCCAGGGTACGTCCGGCCAGCAATGAAACTGTCGACGCATTCCACGACCCTGCGCCGCGCGGCCCGCAGCCTCTTCGGCTGGACCCAGCTGCGGCCCAACCAGCTCGCGGCCATGCGGGCGGTGATGAAACGGCGCGACGCCCTGGTGGTGCTGCCCACCGGCGCCGGCAAGTCGGCGATCTACCAGATCCCGGCCAGCCTGATCCCCGGGCCGACGGTGGTCATCTCCCCGCTGCTCGCCCTGCAGCAGGACCAGATCGCCGCCCTCAACGAACGCCAGCGCCCGGAACTGCGGGCGGTCCGGGTCAGCTCGAACGAGTCGGCCAGCCAGCAGGCGGAGGCGATCGCCGAGGTCCGCGAGGGCCGCGCGGAGTTCCTCTTCATCACCCCCGAGCAACTGGCCAACCCGGACCGGATGGCCGAGGTCCGTGAGTTGGCGCCGGCGCTCGTGGCGATCGACGAGGCGCACTGCATCTCGGCCTGGGGACACGACTTCCGCCCCGACTACCTGGCCCTGGGGCACCTCATCGAGGGCATCGGCCGCCCGCCGGTGGTCGCGCTGACCGCCACCGCCTCCCCACCGGTACGCGACGACATCATCGCCCGGCTCCGGCTGCGCGACGCCGAGGTGGTGGTCTCCGGACTGGACCGGCCGAACCTCTTCCTCGAGGTGGCGCACTGCCCCACCGAGGACTACCGGTGGCGGCGGCTGATCGCGCTGCTGCGCGACGACGGGCGCCCCGGGATCATCTACGTGCCGACCCGCCGGTCCGCCGAGGAGCTGGCCGCCCGGCTCACCGACGCGGGTTTCCCGTCGAAGTACTACCACGGCGGGATGCCGAACGGGCAGCGCAACGAGCTGCACGAGGCGTTCCTCGCCGACCAGGTGCCGATCATGGTGGCCACCTCGGCGTTCGGCATGGGCATCGACAAGCCGAACATCGCCTGGGTGGTGCACGTGGCGCTGCCCGACTCGCCGGACAGCTACTTCCAGGAGATCGGTCGCGCCGGGCGCGACGGCGAGCCGGCCCGGGTGCTGCTGCTGTGGCGGGCCGAGGACGTCGGGTTGCAGCGCTTCTTCAGCGGCGGCCTGCCGAACGTCACCGAGCTGCAGGAGCTGGCCGCGCTGGTGCGCAGCAAGCCGGCGACCAAGAAGGACCTCAAGGCCAGCACCGGCCTCGGCCCCCGCAAGCTGGCCCAGCTGCTGGCCCTGCTGGAGCAGGTCGGTGCGGTCGAGCCGCGCAAGAAGCAACGCCTCGGCGCCCCCCGGTACGCGCCGCAGCCGGCCGACGCGGCGGCGGCGGCCCTGGCCGAGACGGAGCGCCAGCAGGCGGTCACCCGGTCCCGGACCGACATGATGCGGGCCTTCGCCGAGACCTCCGGGTGCCGTGGGCAGGCGCTGCTTGCCTACTTCGGCGAGCAGATGACCGAGGTGTGCGGGCACTGCGACAACTGCCACGCCGGCACCAGCGTCGCCGATGACGGCGCGAGCGGCCCGTTCCCGGTGCACAGCCAGGTCCGCCACCCGGAGTGGGGCCCCGGCATGGTGCTCAACTACGAGGAGGACCGGATGACGGTTCTCTTCGACGAGGTCGGGTACAAGACGTTGTCCGTGCCCGTGGTGTCCGAGCAGGGTCTGCTGACCCTGAGCTAGCGTGTTCCCGCGCGCGCCCGCCGGCACCGCACAGCTTCCGGCGGGCTCACGTTTCAGGTGCAGTCACAGGTGAGAGGGGCGTTGTCGTGATCGAACAGCCGGCGTACACCGGGTTCGGCTTCTCCGACGAGGAATGGGGGCTGCTGGTCGGCCTGCCGCAGTCGGTGCTGACCGCGGCGAGCGCCGCCGAGTCCGACAGCACCCGCCGGACGATGGCCGAGAACGCGGCCGGGCTGGAGACCATCTCCGCCGGCCGGGGCTCGGCCAGTCCGCTGGTGGCCGCGGTCGCCGGTGAGATCGTCCTGCGGGTCGGTGACCCGGAGGCCGGCGCGGAGCTACCGGTCGTCTCCCCCGCCGACCCGGGCGTGCTGATCGACGACGTGCTGCACCGGGCCAGCAAGGCCGCCACCCTGCTGACCGCGAAGGTCGACGAGGGTGAGGCCGGGGCGTACAAGCACTGGCTGGTGGAGATCGCCGAGCAGGTGGTGGGGGCGGCCTCCACCGGCGGTCTGCTCGGCCTCGGCGGCGAGCAGGTAAGCGCCTCGGAGCGACGCTTCCGCGACCGGTTGGCCCAGATCCTCAACGACTGAACCCCACTGCCGTCGTCGACCCCCGGTGTCCGGGTGGTCCCGGGCGGTCACCGGACGACACGTTCGGTGACCGCCCTCGTCTCGTATGGTCACCTGACCAATGGGGACAATGGGCCCGACGGCTCGCGCCACTGGGGGAGGCAGAACGACAATGTTGTCCCGAGACACCATCGACACCCGGCAGGTGCCGGCAGCCGAACGCTTCGGGCTCTGGCTCGACATGGTCGCCCGTACCTCGGTGCCACTGCGCATCCGCACCGAACACGCCCACGACTTCGCCGCCTGGGCCGAGGTCACCGAACTGGGCCCGATCCGACTCCTGCGCTACGAGTACCCGTCGCTGGACGCCCAGCGCAACGAGCTGCTGGTCCGCCGGTCGGACCCGGAGCACTACCTGCTCGCCCTGACCATCCGGGGCAACAGCTCGTTGAGCCAGGCCGGCCGGTACAACGCGATCTCCGCCGGCGAGTTCACCTTCTACGACACCTCGCGCCCGCACGAGGTGTGCCACCACGGCATCGGCGACGACGCCGCCTCGTCCATCGTGGCGCTGATCCCGTACTCGGCGGTTCCGCTGTCCCAGGACCGGCTCGTCCCGCTCTTCGCCGGCCGGATGTCCGGCAGCGAGGGCATCGGCGCCCTGCTGGCGCAGTACCTGGTGCAGCTCACCAGCCATCCCGAGCAGTACCACGACGCCGACGCCAGCCGGCTCGGCGGGGTGGGGCTCGACCTGGTCACCACGATGCTCGGTCGGCACCTGGTCGCCGAGGACGCGGTGCCCACCGAGGTACGCCGACGTGCGCTGCTCGCCCAGGTGCAGTCCTACATCCACCAGCACCTCGGCGACGCCACCCTCAGCCCGCAGGTCGTCGCGGACGCCCACCACATCTCGGTGCGGTCCCTGCACCGGCTCTTCGAGGCCGAACAGTCCACCGTGGCGGCGTACATCCGGGGGCTGCGGCTGGAGCGGTGTCGCCGGGACCTCGCCGATCCCGCCCTGCACAGCCGGCCGATCGCCACGATCGCCGCCCGGTGGGGCTTCGCCGACAAGGCCCACTTCAGCCGGGCGTTCCGGGCCGCCCACGACACCACCCCGCAGGACTGGCGCCGCCGGCAGTCCGACTCGTCACGGATCGTCAACCGGCGGGCATCCACCGTCAACCCGGTCAGGGCAGACTGAGTCCATCGCGGTCACCGGTCCGCAAGTTCGGGTGACCGTCAACGGGGGGCCGTGGCGAGGCGCTCGCCGCCGCACGGTGGCGAGCGGCCCGCCCGGTCAGTCCTCGGCCAGCAGATCGAGCACCGCCCGTTCGGCATCCTGGCGGGACGTCCCCGGTGTCACCGGCACCACCGCCCCGTCGTGGTACAGGTCGACCACCCGGGGATCGACGTAGGACGTCCGGGCCACCGTCGGGGTGTTGCCGAGCAGCTCGGCCACCTGGCGCATCACCGCCGCCACGGTCCGCCGCCGCGCGGTCGTCGAGCGCGCCCGACAGGGGTTTGGCAGCTCGGTCGCGGCCAGTTCGGCAGTGGCCAGCTCGGTCGCGGCCAGCACGGTGGCGTGCCAGGTCCGGAAGTCCTTGGCGGTCATCTCCCCGCCGCTGGCGTCGCGCAGGTAGTCGTTCACCTCGTCGCTGCGTACGTCCCGCCAGCTCCGACCGTCCCAGTAGCCGAAGAGCCGGTCCGCCCGGCGGCGGCTGCGACGCAGGTTGGTGAGCACCCGGCACAGTTCGGGATCCTCGACCCGGCGCACCTGGGCGAGACCACCCTTGGCCGGGAACTCGAACACCACACAGCCCTGCCGGGACCGGGCGTGCTCGGGACGCAGGGTGGCCACCCCGAACGTGGGTTCGTCACCGGCGGCGTACTGGTCGCTGCCGATGCGGAACATCCCCATGTCCAGCAGCCGGGTCACCGTGGCCAGCACCCGGTCCCGGTTCAGCCCCCGGGTGCCGAGGTCCCGCCCGACCCGCTCGCGCAGCACCGGCAACCGCCGGGCGACGTCCAGCACGTGGTCGAACTTCGCCTCGTCCCGCTTGCGTCGCCACTGCGGGTGGTAGACGTACTGCCGCCGGCCGGCGGCGTCGACGCCGACGGCCTGGATGTGCCCGTTCGGGTACGGCGAGATCCAGACCTCCCGCCAGGCGGGCGGGACCACCAGCGCCCGCAGCCGGGCCAGTTGGTCCGCGTCGCGCACCGGCGCACCGGCCGGGTCGACGAAGAGCCAACCCCGGCCGCGTCGCCGCCGCCCGTACCCCGGTCCGCCGGGGTCACTTCGCCGCAACCGCACCGGGCCCCCGTACCGCCTGATCCACCTCGTCCACGGCGGCCAGCACCTGGGCGACGTCGAGCCCCGCCAGCCGGGCGTCGAGGTCACCGGCGGACGCGTCGGCCCCGGGTGCGCCGCGCAACGCCCGGTGCCAGGGTCGGTCCACCGGTGGCCCCCACCGGTGCGGCGACACCGGCCCGAACAGCACCACCGACGGGGTGCCGTAGCCGGTGGCCAGGTGGGCCACGCCGGTGTCCCCGCTGACCACCAACCGGCCGTGGGCGACCAGGGCGGCGAGCCCGGCCAGGTCCGTCCGCCCGGCGAGCACCGCCGTGTCGGGCAGTCCCGCCTGGTACGCGACCCGCCC
The DNA here is from genome assembly GCF_049179195.1 of Micromonospora sp. WMMA1923. Taxonomy (NCBI): domain Bacteria; kingdom Bacillati; phylum Actinomycetota; class Actinomycetes; order Micromonosporales; family Micromonosporaceae; genus Micromonospora; species Micromonospora sp. WMMA1923. The sequence continues at coordinate 1,574,605 of NZ_JBMHLZ010000001.1, read as the reverse complement.
GGCCAGCTCCCGCTCGGCCGCCGAGCCGGTGACCACCACCCGGTGCCCCCGCCGGGACAGCACCCGGGCCAGGGCGGCGAAGCGGGCGGCCGGCCAGCGCTTGGCCGGGATCTTGCTGCCGGGGTGCACGACGGTGACCCCGGTCGGTATGCCGGGCACCGCCGGCCGCAGCAGCGCCAGGTCGTCGGGGTCGGCCGGGATGCCGTACCAGTGCAGCAGCCGGCACCAGCGACGGACCTCGTGTTCGGCGTCCCGCCAGAGCGGGCCGTCGTGGTGGCCGGCCTCGGGACACCGGAAGGCGAGCAGCCGCTGCGGGCGCCCGGCGGCGAGCAACCGGTGCGACTGCGGGCCCCGGCCGTGCAGGTTGACCGCGACCACCGCGGCGACGGACTGCCCCGGCGCGGTCAGCCCGTCCAGCGGCAGCAACCGGTCGACGCCGCCTACCAGGTCGGCCAGCGGGGCCAACCAGCCCGGTGCGGCCAGCACCAGCTCCCGGTCCGGGTGGGCGGCCCGCAGCCCACGCAGCGCCGGCACGGCCGTGGCCAGGTCACCGACGCCGAGGGCGCGCAGCGCCAGGATCACGGGTACGACGTCTCCTGCTCGGCACAGACCACCAGCTCACGGACCGCGCAACCGGGCGGCTGGGAGAGCGCGAAGAGCACCGCCGCCGCGACGTCGGCCGGCTCGTTGAGCGCCGCGTCCGGACCGGGCCGGTACCGCTCGTCCCGCGCGTCGAAGAACCGGGTACGCATGCCGCCGGGAATCAGCAGCGTCACCCCGACCGAACCGGCCAGCTCCGCGGCGAGCGACCGGGTGAAGCCGACCACCCCGAACTTCGCCGCGCAGTACGCGGTGGCGTCGGCGACGGCCTTCACGCCCAACGTGGAGGCGACCGTGACGACGCTGCCCCGGGAACGTTCCAGGAACGGCAGGGCGGCGCGGACCACCGCGACGGTGGCGAACAGGTCGACGGTGACGATCCGCTCCCACTCCTGCCGGGACAGCTCGGCCAACCTGCCGGGCACGTCCACTCCGGCGGCGGTCACCACCGCGTCCAGGCCACCGGCGTGTTCGGCCAACTGCCGGGTGCCCTCCTCGGCGGCGGCGGTGTCGGCCAGGTCGCACTCCCGCCAGGGCACCCCGTCGCCGGGGGGCTGCCGGTCGAGCACCAACGGCTGCCCGCCCGAGCGGGCCACGGCGGCGACCACGGCGGCGCCCAACCCGCTGGAGCCACCGGTGACCAGCACGGTCGGCCCGCTACCGGGCGTCACCGCGCTCACCGGGTCCGCTCCGCGTGCCGGCCGACCGGCTGCGGCCCGGCCCCGTCGGGTGATCCGGCCCGGTCCGGTGATCCGGCCCGGTCCGGTGGGACGGCTCGGTCCGGTCCGGTGACCCCGGTGGCGCGGCCCGGTCCGGTGACTCCGGTGGCGCGGGCGGTGGCGATCAGGTCGGTGGTGGAACGACCGGCCAGGTACGGCACCACCACGGTGTGCCCGCCCCACCGGCGCAGGATCTCGGCCTCCGGCAGGACCGGCTCGTCACCGACCCCGCTGGCGTAGTCGCCACCCTTGACCCAGACGTCCGGCCGGAGCCAGGACAGCGCCGCGTGCGGCGTCGACTCGTCGAAGACCACCACGGCGTCGACGCAGCTCAGCGCGGCCAGCAGCCGACCACGGTCGGCCTGGGTCACCACCGGCCGGTCCGGCCCCTTCAACCCGGCCACGCTGGCATCGGAGTTCAGACAGACGATCAGGCAGTCGCCGAGCCCCCGGGCGGCCTGCAGCGTCGCCAGGTGACCGGCGTGCAGCAGGTCGAAGCAGCCACCGGTGGCGACCACGGTGCCACCGGCGGCCCGTACCTCGGCCGCCACGGCGGCGGCCGCGCCGATCCCGACCCGTTCCCCGTCGGTCGGCACCGACGCCGGACGGCCCGTCGGTGCCGGTGGCCGGACCGGGCCCGGCAGGGCGCCGGCCACTCCCCCGCCCGCCACGTACGCCGAGGCCTCGACCACCGCCTGTTGCACCGCCTCGGAGACCAGCGCCCCCCGGGCCAGGGCGACCGTCGCGGTGGCCGCGAACCGGTCACCCGCGCCGCAGGTGTCCCCCTCGGCGTTGGCCGGCGTCGGCACCATCAGGGGCGTCGAACCGGCGTGGCAGAGCAACGCGCCGTCCCCGCCGAGGGTCACCGCGACCGCGCCGGCCCGCCAGCGTTCCCGCAGGCTCTGCGCCCCCCGTTCGGCGGTGGCCAGTCGGGACGCCCCCGGCGGCACCTTGGCCAACTCGCGCACCTCCGACTCGTTCGGGGTGGCCAGGTGCACCCCCGGCACCGGCGTCGGCCCACGGGGATGCGGGTCCCAGACCACCGGGGCCCGGGTCGCGGCGAGCGCGGCCCGCACCGCCGGATGCTCGGCCACCCCCCGGCCGTAGTCGCTCACCAGGATCGCCGACGCGGTGGCCAGCAGCCGCAGCACCGCCTCGCCCGGCTCGCCGGGCTCCCCGGCGCTTCCGCCCCGGTCGTGCCGCAGCAGCACCCGCCCTCGGGCCCGCAGCCGCACCTTCTCCGGCGTGGTGCCGTCCAGCGCGAGGGGATACACCTGCACCCCCGCCGCGTGCAGCAGGCTGCTCAACCGCGCCCCACCGGCGTCGTCGGCCAGGGCGGTCACCAGCGCCACCTCGGCGCCCGCCGCGGCGGCGAAGACCGCGGCCAGGCCCGCCCCGCCGGGTCGGTCCACGTACGCGGTCTCGTCGAGCACCGGCACCGGCGAGTCCGGACAGAGCCGGTTCACCACCCCCTCCACGTCCCGGTCCAGCAGGGTGTCCCCGACCACCACCACAGGTCCCGCCACGTTCGCCTCCTCGTCGGTCTCGTGCGCCGGTGCCGGCCACGTCACGTCCTGGGCTCCGCTTCGGTGGGATCGCCGACGACCACCTCGACCCCGGTACGCACCGGCCCGCCCGCCGGGGCCCGCGCGCCAGCCGGGGTTGCCCCGGCACGGGCGGCCAACACCGCCGGCAGGGCCCGTTCCAGGTACTCGCAGAGCAGGTGGGTGGAGACCAAGTGCAGCTCCTGCACCACCTGGCTGTCCGGCGAGTCGATGGCCAGGCTCTCGTGGCAGGCGTCGGCCAACGGGTTGGGCGTGGGGCCGGTGAAGGCCCAGCAGCGCAGGCCGGCGTCCCGGCCGGTACGGGCGGCGGTGAGCAGGTTCGGGCTGGTGCCGCTTGTCGACATCAGCAGCAGCACGTCCCCCGGGCGGCCGTGGGCGCGTACCTGCCGGGCGAAGGCCTGTTCGTAGCCGTAGTCGTTGGCGATGGCGGTGAGCGCCGAGGTCTCGGCGTGCAGGGCGATCGCCGACAGCGGTTCGCGTTCGTCGCGCAGCTTGCCGACGAGTTCGGCGGTGAGGTGCTGGGCCTCGGCGGCGCTGCCCCCGTTGCCGGCCACCAGCAACCGCCCGCCCGACCCCAGGTGCCCGGCCAGGTCCGCACCCCACCTGGCCAGCACCCGCGCCGAGGTGCGGTACGGCAGCAGGGCGGCGGCCAACCCGGCCAGGTGTGCCTCCAGCGGGGTCCCGGCGTCGGCCGGCTCGATCGGGGCGGCCGACATCAGGCCACCACCCGGGTCGGCCGGCGGACCGCGGCGACCTCGCCGTAGACCTCCAGCAGCCGTTGGGCGGCCACCGCCCAGGAGTAGCGTCGGCGGGCCCGGTCCAGGGCGGCGGTGGCGTAGGAGAACCGACGGATCCGGTCGCCGAGCAGCCGCTGGATCGCGGTGCCCAACGCCTGCGGGTCCCGGGCCGGGACCAGGTCACCGGTCACCCCGTCGACCACGGTGTCCTTGATCCCGCCGACGGCGGTGCCGACCACCGGTACCCCGCAGGCCATCGCCTCCAGCGGGGTGAGGCCGAACGGCTCGTACCAGGGGGCGGCCACCAGCACGTCTGCGGAGCGGTACCAGCGGCCCATCTCCTCCCGGGGCACCGCGCCGACCAGGCGGACCCGGTCGGCGACCCCGCACGACCCGGCCAGCGCCCGCAGCCGCCGGGCGTACGGGTCGGTCTCCAGCAGCCCGGCGGGGGGACCACCCACCACCACGCACTCCGCGTCGGGCACCAGCGCCATCGCCCGCACGACCGTCTGGAAGCCCTTGCGTTCCACCAGCCGGCCCACGGTGAGCACCCGGGCCCGGTCCGACTCGACCTCGGCGGCCGGGCCCAGCGGGGCGAACGTGCCCAGGTTCACCCCGGACGGGATCACCGTCATCCGCGACCGGGGCACCCCCAACCGGACCAGCTCCCCCACCTCGTCCTGGCACTGGGCGATCACCCGGTCCACCGACCGTCCCAACTGGAGCTCGTAGCCGATCCGCCGGGCCGGGCTGGTGTCCTGCACGCCCTGGTGGCGGCGTTTGACCGCACCCAGGGCGTGGTACGTCTGCACCACCGGCACCCCGGTGTCGCGGCCGGCGGAGAGCGCGGCCAGACCGCTCATCCAGAAGTGCGCGTGGATCACCTCGGGCACCCAGTCGCCGCCCCGCCACCGGTCGACAAGCCACCGGCCGAACGGCTGCATGTACGGCAGCAGCGCGTCCTTGGCCAGCGGTTCGGCCGGTCCGGCCGGTACGTGCACCACGTCGTAGCCGTCCGGGGCCCGTACCGTGACGGGCAGGTCGACGGCGTCGCGGCGGGTGTAGACGCGTACCTCGTGGCCGGCGGCGACCAGCGCGGCGGAGAGTTCCGCGACGTGCGTGTTCTGGCCACCGGCGTCCTCGCCGCCGAGGACGGCGAGCGGGCTGGCGTGCTCCGAGATCATCGCGATCCGCATACTTCCTCCTCCAGCAGCCGATCCCAGTCCGCGAGGAAACGGTCCAGGCCGTAGCGGGCCCGCGCGGCGGCCCGGGCCTCGGCCCCGGCCCGGCGGGCCGCCGCCGGATCGGCGATGAGCCGTCCGGCGGCCTCCAGCAGGTCGTCGATCCGGGTGGAGACCGCACCCGCCTGCGGCGGTACCGCCCGCCCGGCCTCGGTGGCGGCCAGCGCGACCACCGGCATGCCGATGGTCATCGCCTCGACCAGGCTCAGGCCCAGCGAGGTCCACCGGCACAGGTGCAGATACGCCCGCCGGCGCGCCAACTCGGCGTGCATCCGGGCCTGCGGCACGTCGTCGTGGCTGCTCAGTCGGGTCGCGGGCAGGCCGAGGTGGTCGGCCAGCCCGGCCACCCGCAGGCCGTAGACGTCCAACGGGGCGATCTCGGCGAAACGCGACAGCAGGTCGGTGCCGGTGACCCGCCAGCGCCGCACGGGTTCGTTGATCACCACGGCGAGCCGGTCGAGTTCGCCGGTCCACTCGACCGCGGGGGCGACGACCCCGTGCTCGACGACGGTGGTGCGGGTGCTGCCGGTGTCCCAGAAGAGGTGGTTGAAGTGGGTGACGTGGCTGACCAGCAGGTCGTCCCGGTCGGCCATCGGGTGGCGGGAGTGCGGGACGTTGCCCTCCTTCGGGGTGTTGTGCTCGACGTAGACGGCGGGCAGGTCCCGGCCGGGCCGGCGGCCGGTCCAGCGTTCGACGAGGTCGAGCTCCTCGGGCCGTTGCAGGATGACCACGTCGACCGGGGCGGTGGACAACCCGTCCGGGCTGATCTCGCGGGCGGAGTCCGGCCACGGGTAGGTGCGCGCCCGACCGAGCCCGTACGGCCCCCGCTCCGGCGTGGTGGGGATGAGGTAGTCGTGCCGGCCGTGCACGAAGGACGTGGTCCAGGAGCCGTGCACGTGCCACAGCAGGATGTTCATCGCCGGCCCCCGGCACTGCCGCGCGCCACCGCCCGGCCACCGGTGACGACGGCCTCCGGCCCCGGTCGACCGGCCGGCACGCCGAGCAGGCGTACCGCGTCGAGGACCCGGCCGGGTTCGATCCCACTCAGGCAGGGATGGCCGGGCACCGGGCAGGTCGCCGCCCGGCTCTGCCGGCACGCGGCGGTGGCGTCGCCGAGGCGTACCGTGGGCACCCGCCACGGGCCCCACTGGCCGAACGGCACCGTCGGGGCGAAGAGGCTGACCACCGGCACCCCGAGCGCGGCGGCCAGGTGCGCCGGCCCGGTGTTGCCGACCACCAGCGCACCGGCCCGGGCGATCACCGCGGCCAGCTCACCGAGCCCGGTCCGGCCCCCCAGGTCGATCCCGGTGGCCCCGGCCACCTGGGCGGTCAGTCCGCTCTCGTGCGGACCACCGGTGACCACCACCCGGTACCCGGCGGCGCTCAGCACGCCGACGATCCGGGCCGCCACCTCCGGCGGGCAGGCGCGGGCATCCACCGACGACCCGGGATGCACCACCAGGTACGGCTCGGCCGGCACCGACGGGTCAGCGGCCGGCCGGTCGATCCGGACCCGCAGCCGGGGCTCGTCGTGTTCCGGCAGCTGGTAGCCGGCGGCGGCGGCCAGCGAGAGGGCACGTTCGGGTTCCGGGATGCCCGGCGGCACCCGGTGCCGTACGTCGAGCAGGCTGCCGGGGTAGTCGTCGCTGATCGCGCTGACCCGTCCGACGCCGGCCATCCGCAGCAGCAGGGCCAGGGGCAGCGGTGACTGGTGGTAGCTGGTGAAGACGACCGCCTCGTCGGCGCCGACGGCGGCCAGCCGGCGGGTGAGCGCGGTCAGCTCCGTCGCGTCGACCGCCCCGGGCGCGGGGTCGATCCAGGGCAACGGGTGTTCGAGCACCTCGTCGACGCCGGGCAGCAGGTCGGCGGCGGCCCGTCCCCGGGGGCCGCAGAGCAGCACGACCCGGTCGGCGTGGGCGGCGACGGCCCGGATCGCCGGCCCGGTGACCAGGACGTCTCCGGCCGAGTCACTGCGGACCACCAGCACCGTGCCACCCCGGCGGGCCGGGGCGTCGGCGCCCACCCGCTCGATCCGGGACAGGATGTCGTCCACCGCGGCGGTCAGGTCCCCGGCGACCTGCCCGGCAGCGGCGATCTCGGCGGGTCGGGTGGTCGCGGTGGGCACCAGGATGCCGGCCGCGCCCGCCGCGCCGGCGGCCACCACGTCGGCACCGATGTCGCCGATCATCACACAGCGTCGCGGTACGGTGCCCAGCTCCCGCGCCGCGGCCCGGAGCAGTCCCGGTGCCGGCTTGCGGCACCGGCAGCCGTCACCGTCGTCGTGCGGGCAGACCTGCCAGCTGTCGAAGGGGCCCAGCAACTCCTCGACCCGGGCGTTTACCCGAGCCAGGTCGTCGCCGGAGAAGAGCCCCTTGGCCAGTCCCGACTGGTTGCTCACCACACCCAGGCGCAGCCCCGCCGCCCGGAGCCGGTCCAGCGCCGCCCGGGCCCCCGGCACCGGCCGCACCTTCTCCGGGTCACCGTTGTACGGCACGTCCTCGACCAGCGTGCCGTCCCGGTCCAGCAGCACCGCGTCGAAGAGCACCGGGCCGGACAGGCCCCGACCAGCACCGGCGGAAACCCGTGCTGACCTGCGCTGATCCGGCTCCTTGCGGTCCTGTCGCACGGCCGGCGGGTTCCCGGGGCCCCGAGGAGTAAACGTCATCCGCACGGCACCGCGACGCCGCGTCCGCCGGCGGTCGCGGGCACGGAGGACCCGGCACGCACCGCCGCCGGTCAGCGCCTTACCCGCCGCCGTGGAGAAGCTAACCCAGCACCGGGGCATACCCGGCCGGTACGCCGGGTAGCAAGAGGTGGTGGCAATCGTCGAACGCGTGATCCAAGCTCCCCCCCAGCAGGTCTTCGACGTGCTGGCCGACGGGTGGACGTACAGCGACTGGGTGGTCGGCACGGCGCACGTGCGCGACGTGGACGACGCCTGGCCCCGGGTCGGCAGCCAACTGCACCACCGGGCCGGGCCGTGGCCGATCTCCCTACAGGACTCCTCGACGGTGCTGCGCTGCGAACCGCCGTACCACCTCACGTTGCGGGCCGGGCTCTGGCCGGCCGGTGAGGCGGTCGTGGTCTTCACCCTGGAGGCGGTGGGCGACGACGCCACCCTGATCCGCCTCGGTGAGGACTTCGCCGCCGGGCCACTGCGGTGGGTCCGGACCAAACTCAACGACCTGGTGTTGCACCAGCGCAACAAGGAGACCCTGCGCCGGTTGGCCGACATCGCGACCCGACAGAAGGGCGACCAGTGAGCCAGACGGTGGTGGTGACGGGGGCCAGTGCCGGCGTGGGCCGGGCCGTCGCCCGACGGTACGCCGCGCGGGGCGCCCGCCTCGCGCTGATCGCCCGGGGCGCGGCCGGCCTCGACGCCGCCGCCCGGGACTGCCGGGGGCTGGGCGCCGCCGACGTCCGCTGCTACCAGGTCGACGTGGCCGACGCCGGGGCGGTGCAGCAGGCCGCCGACGACGTGGTGCACCACTTCGGCGGCATCGACGTGTGGATCAACAACGCCATGGTGTCGGTCTTCGCGCCGGCCTGGGAGATTCCCGCCGCCGAGTTCCGCCGGGTCACCGAGGTCAACTACCTGGGTACGGTGCACGGCACGCTGGCCGCGCTGCGGCACATGCGGGCCGCCGGGCGGGGCGCCATCGTGCAGGTCGGCTCGGCGCTGGCGTACCGGGGCATTCCGCTGCAGTCGGCGTACTGCGCGAGCAAGCACGCCGTGCAGGGTTTCAACGACTCGCTGCGGGCGGAACTGCTGCACGACTGCCCCGGGGTGAAGCTCTCCATGGTGCAGTTGCCGGCGGTCAACACCCCGCAGTTCTCCTGGGTGCGTACCCGACTGCCCCGGCACCCGCAGCCGGTGCCGCCGATCTTCGCCCCGGAGCTGGCCGCGCGGGCGGTGGCCTGGGTCGCCGACCACGGTCCGCGTGAGCTCAACGTGGGCGGGCCCACCTGGCGGGCCCGGCTGGGCAACATCCTCTTCCCCGGGCTGCTCGACCGGGGCCTGGCCCGTGGCGGGTACGACAGCCAGCAGACCGACACTCCGATCGACCCGGCCACCTGGCGGGACAACCTGGACCGGCCCGGCGACGACGAGCAGGACCGGGGTGCCGAGGGGGTCTTCACCGACCAGGCCCGGCAACGGTCGGCGGCGCTCTGGATCGGCACGCACAAGCCCGCGGTGGCCGCGGTCACCGGCACCGTGCTGGCGATGGCCGCAACGGGCCTGCTCCGCCGCCTACGCTGAGCCGGGTTGGGGAGCCTGAGCGAACGGCTCCGAGCAACTGGCTACCCTCTCTGTGAACCCTGTCGGCAAACCGAGGATGTCCGTCATGATCGAACCCGTGCAGTTGCCCTCGCCGTGGCGGGACGTGCGCCTGACCGTCGTGGTCCCCACCTACAACGAGGCGGGCAACCTGCCGGTGCTGGTCGAGCGGCTCCTCGCCCTGTCCCTTCCCGGGTTGCGGGTCCTGGTCGCCGACGACAACTCACCGGACGGCACCGGTGAGGTGGCGGACAAGCTGGCCATCGCGCACCCCGACCGCGTCGAGGTCGTGCACCGGGCCGGTAAGGAGGGCCTGGGCCGGGCGTACGTCGACGGCATCGGCCGGGCCCTCGACGGCGGCGCACAGTACGTGGCGCAGATGGACGCCGACCTGTCCCACCCCCCGGAGGCGCTGCCCGGCATGCTCGGCGCGCTGCTCTCCACCCAGGCCGGTGTGGTGATCGGTTCCCGGTACGTCCCCGGTGGCCAGCTCGACGAGGCGTGGCCGTTGTACCGTCGGGCGCTCAGTGGCTGGGCCAACCTGTACGTGCACACCCTGCTGCGGGTCCGGATCCGGGACCTGACCGCCGGCTTCAAGATCTGGCGCTCCGACGCGCTGCGCGACATCGGGCTGGACCGGGTGCAGTCCAACGGCTACAGCTTCCAGGTCGAGATGCACTACCTGGCCACCAAGCTCGGGCACACCATCCTGGAGGTGCCGATCCGCTTCGAGGAGCGGCGGGACGGCGCGTCGAAGATGACCACCGCCACCAAGATCGAAAGCGCGTTGATGCCGTTCAAACTGCGCAGCCGGCACCGCCACATCGAGGCCGACCCGAGCACGCGGGACGCCACGCCCGCAGCCCAGAGCAGCGAGCCCGCGCAGGGCGACGTCGCCGTAGCACCGGACAACGAGCCCGCGCAGGGCACCGGTCCGGCGGCACCGGACAGCGAACCCAGGCAGGGCGACGTTCCCGTAGCACCGGACAGCGAGCCCGGGCAGGCGTTCGTAGCGACCCCGCAGCTCGCCGAGCCCGTGGGGACGCCCACCGCCACCGCCAGCGACCTCGGCACCGCACCGGAGACCGACACCGCATCGCGCTCCGGCACCGCACCGGACGCCGACACCGCACCGGACGCCGGCACCGCACCGCAGGCCGGCACCGCACCGCAGGCCGGCACCGCATCGCAGGCCGGCGCCGCGACGGACGCCGACACCGGGTCTGCCGGCGCGTCGGCGGCGGACCTGTCCCGCACTGCCGCACCCGCGACCACGGCTCCCGCCGCCCCGTCTGCCACCAGTCCGTCTGCCACCAGCACCGGGACCGACGCCTACCCGGAGGCCGACGGCGCCAACCCGGAGGGCGGCACCGGCCGGGCGGCCGACGCCACCACGGCTACCGGCACCGGCACGGAGGCCGACACCAGCACGGAGGCCGACACCAGCAAGGCCACCGTCACGGCCGACGATGCCACGACGGGGAAGGTCGCACCGGGCGCCCGCGTCGAGGCCGGGGCCGTCCGGGCCACGAAGGCGACCAGGACTCCCCGGGCCACCAAGGCGGCCAAGAGCACGCGGGCCACCCCCGCCCAGAAGTCCCGCTCCGCCAGCACGGGTACGGCCAACCCGACGACGACCAAGGCCACCAAGACTGCCACCGCAGCCAAGACGGCCACCGCAGCCAGGACGACGGGCAGCAAGACGACGGGCAGCAAGACCTCGACGGCTGCCAAGACGCCCACGGTCAGCAAGGCCGCCAGCGCCGCCAAGACGACCCGGAGCCCGGCGTCGGGCCCGGCCGCGAGCGTCGCCAACCCGGGTACGTCCATTCCCGGCACGTCCACCCCGGGTACGTCCACTCCGGTCACGTCCACCCCGGACGTCGACGCGGGTCCCGACCGCCCGGAGTGACCTCGTCGCAACGCCCCGACCCACCCCGTCCCACTTCCTGACCCACCTGTCCACGCTCCGAGATCAGCCCGCTCGAACACGGATGTGGTGGCCTCGCCCGCTGTAGCGGCCACCATTTCCCGGATCCTGCAGAAGGGCCGAGACACGAGGCAGGGCAGGGGACGAGGCAGGGCAGGGGACGAGGCAAAGCACAGACGAGGCAGGGCAGGGGACGAGGCAAAGCACGGGACGAGACCGGGCAGGCACGGGGCGCGGGAGGGTCAGGGGTACAGGGCCCGGTTGGCGGTGCTGATCAGGCGGGCGTAGGCAGCACCGGTCAACGCCCGGTCGCGGGCCAGGGCGGCCCGGGCGGCGTTCGCGCCCGGTGCGCCGTGCACTCCGCCGCCGGGATGAGCCGAGGCGCTGGCCAGGTACAACCGGTCCACCGGGGTGTCCGCCCGGCCGAGGCCGGGGATCGGACGCAGGAACAACTGCTGGTACGCCGCGGCCGTGCCGCCGCCCAACGCGCCGCCGACCAGGCTGGGGTTCTCCCGTTCCAGGTCGGCGGGGCCGGCCACGTGCCGCCCGACGACGAGCTGCCGGAAGCCGGGCGCGGCGTCCTCCAGCACCTGTTCCATCCGCGTCACGTGCTCGGCGATCTCGTCGGCCCGCCAGTCCCGGCGGAAGGGCAGGTGGGTGTACGCCCACAGGGACTCCGTACCCGGTGGGGAGTGCTCCGGGTCGGCGGTGGTCATCTGGCCGACCAGCAGGAACGGGTCCCGGGGCAGCTCGGAGCGGGCCAGCGCGGCGGCGTACCCGGTCAGTCCGTCCAGGTCCGCGCCGAGGTGCACGGTACCGGCGGTGGCCACCGCGCGGTTGGTCCACGGTACGGGGGCCGACAGCGCCCAGTCGACCTTGAGGGTGGAGCCGTCCCAGCGGAAGTGCGCCAGGTCCTCGACCAACCGGGGCGGTAGCACCGCCGCGCCGACCAGGTCCAGGTAGAGCGCGGGGGCCGGGACGTCGGCGAGCACGGCCCGGCGGGCCCGCCACAGCGAACCGTCGACGGTACGTGCCCCCATCGCCCGGCCTCGGGCGGTCAGGACGCGGTCGACCCGCGCGTGGTAGCTGATCCGGCCGCCCCGGGCGGTCAGCCGGGCCACCAGCGCGTCGGTGATCTGCTGGGCCCCGCCGACCGGCACCGGCCAGCCGATCTGCTGGCCGAGCATGGCCAGCAGCCACCCGTACACCCCGGAGCCGGCCTCCTCCGGAGCGAGGTCGGTGTGCAGGGCGCAGCCGGCCAGCAGCGTCGGCCCGCCGGCACCGTCGAAGAGTTCGTCGCCCAGCTTGCGTACCGGTACCACGAGCCGCCGGGCCAGCCGGAGGGCGCCCGCGGTGCGCAGTCGGCGCAGCAGGGACAGCCCGCCGCGGACCGGTGGGAAGGGGGTGGTGATCGCGGTCATCATCGGCTCGGCCACCTGCTGCCAGTCCGCGTAGGCGTGCAGCCAGCGGTCGCCGTCGCCGGGGGCGAACGCCTCCAGCGACGCCGCGGTGACCTCCGGATCCCGGTTGATCACCGCGGCCTGCCCGTCGGGCATCAGGTGGGCCAGCACGTCCGGGGCGTGCCGCCAGCTCAGGCCGTACCGGGCCAGGTCCAGTCCGCGCAGCACCGGGGAGGCGTACCCGAGGGGGTAGAACGAGCTGTAGAGGTCGCTGAGGTAGCCGGGCGCGGTGACCTCGGCGGAGCGGACCGCGCCGCCGGGCGCTCCGGTGGCCTCCAGCACCACCACCTCCCAGCCGGCGTCGGCCAACAGGTTGGCCGCGACCAACCCGTTGTGGCCGGCGCCGACGACGACGGCGTCCACGGTGTGCGTGCCGGAGGAGGTCATCGGATCGGGCTACCCCCGCGACCACCGGGCGAAACGAGTTTGTCCGGCCGGGGCCGGGGCATGCTGCGCGCCATGTACCGGGTGGAGCAGCTCATCGGTGGGGTGTGGGGCGCGGGCGGTACCGGCGGGCAGCAGACGGTGGTCGATCCGGCGGACGGCACGCCGGTCAGCACCGTGCCGGTGGCCACTGCCGACGAGGTGGTCAAGGCGGTCGCCGCGGCCCGGGAGGCGGCGCCCGGTTGGGCGGCGACGGCCCCGGCTGACCGGGCGGCCGCGCTGGTCAGAGCGGCCACCGCGGTCGAGGCGGCGGCCGAGGAGCTGGCCCGGGCCACCAACGCCGAGATGGGCAAGCCCCTGGACGACGCCCGGGGCGGGGTGGCCGCCGGGATCGGCACCCTGCGCCAGTACGCCGAACTCGGCCCGCTGCGCGGCGGTCGTACGCTGCACGGCGCGACGGACGCGATCGACTTCATGACGCCGCAGCCGCGTGGCGTGGTGGCCGTGATCACCCCGTGGAACGATCCGGTGGCGGTCTCCTGCGGGCTGCTCGGCGCGGCGCTGGTCACCGGCAACGTGGTGCTGTACAAGCCCAGCGAGCGCACCCCGGCGACCGGTTGGCTGCTGGCCCGGGCCTTGGACGAGGCGCTGCCCAGCGGGGTGCTGTCGCTGTTGACCGGCGGGGCCGAGGTGGGCGCGGCGCTGGCCGGGCAGGAGGTGGACGTGGTGGCGCACGTCGGTTCCACGGCCACCGGGCGGGCCATCGCGGCGGCCTGCGCCCGGACCGGGGCGAAGGCGCTGTTGGAGAACGGTGGCAGCGACCCGCTGATCGTCGACGCCGGGGTCGATCCGGGCTGGGCCGCCGAGCAGGCGGCACTGGGGGCGTTCGCCAACGCGGGGCAGATCTGCGTGGCGGTGGAGCGCCTCTACGTGCACCGGGACCTGGCCGACGACTTCGTGGCGGCGCTGGTGGAACGGGCCGGGGCGCTGCGGATGGGGCCGGGACGCGATCCGGGGACCGAGCTGGGGCCGCTGGTGGACCGGCGGCACCGGGACCACGTACACGGTCAGGTGACCGCGGCGGTGGCCGAGGGGGCGCGGCTGCGGGTCGGTGGCACGCTGCCGGCCGGACCGGGTGCGTTCTACCCGGCCACCGTGGTCACCGGGTGCACCGACGAGATGGCGCTGGTCCGGCAGGAGACGTTCGGGCCGGTCGCGCCGGTCGTGGTGGTGGACTCGTTCGGCGAGGCGCTCAAGCGGGCCGCCCGGTCACCGTACGGGCTGGCCGCGACGGTGCTCACCGCGTCGATGGGGCACGCCCAGCGGGCCTGGCGGGAACTCCCGGTGGGCACCGTCAAGGTCAACGCGGTCTTCGGGGGCGCGCCCGGGGGTGCCGCCCAGCCGCGCCGGGGCAGCGGCCAGGGCTTCGGGTACGGCCCGGAACTGCTCGACGAACTCACCACCACCAAGGCCGTCCACCTGGAACCCCCCACCCCCACCTGGTGAGGTAAGGAAGGGCCCCCTGTTATCGCTTTCTGATGTACAGGGGACCCTTCCTTACACCTGTCAGCGTTGGCGGGCCTTGCGGGTCTGCCGGTTGTTCTCCTTCTCGATGGCCTTGACCAACTCCGCCTTGGTCATGCTGGAGCGTCCCTTGACGTCCAGCTTGCGGGCCACCTGGAGCAGGTGGTCCTTGCTGGCGTTGGCGTCCACGCCACCGGCCGTGGGGGCCCGCCGGGCCGGACCGCCACCGGCGGCCTGCCGGTCACTGGGCCCCTTGCGCCCCTTGTCCTCCCAGTGGTCGCCCACCTTCTCGTACCGGTGCTTGACCGCGGCGAAGGCGGCACGGTGCGCCCGCTCACCCTCGCCGTACGTCTCGACCGCCGAATCGTGCGTCTTCACCCACGTACGCTGAGCCTTCTCCGGAGAGCGCCGCAGCGTGCTGGGCAGTACCTCGCGCCCGGGCATCTCGTCCTCCTCCGCGTCGCTGGACTGCCAACGAGCGTTCCCCGCAGCGGCTCGGGCAAACTTTTCCCACCGGGACACCGGGCGTGCCGCGTTTGTCGATTTTCGCCACCGGGTACCGCCCGCGCACAGACGCACCGCCAGGCCGGCCGGCGTACCATCCGGGCCGTTCCTCGCGGCCGGAGACAGGGAGCGCTCGTGACGACGACAGGCGACCCGGCCGGGGCGACGGAGCAGGACCCCACGACGGACCGGCGGCGGACCGGGGTACGGCTGCCCGCCCGGATCCGGCAGCTGAGCTGGACCACCTGGCGTGGGGTGCTGGTGCGCAGCGGGCAGAACTTCGTCAAGGACAACTGCGCGGACCTGGCCGCTGCGCTCACCTACTACGGGGTGCTGGCGCTGTTTCCGTCCACCATCGTGGTGGTCGCCCTGGTCGGGCTGGTCTCCGACGGCGACCGGACCGTGGACACCGTGATCGACCTGGCCCGGGAGATGGGTGCCGGGTCGGTGGTCGGCAACGACAGCTTCGTCGCCGTGGTACGCGGCGTGGTCGAGCAGCAGAGCGGTTCGAAGGCGCTGTTGAGCTTCGGCCTCCTCGGCGCGCTCTGGTCGGCCTCCGGGTTCATCGGCTCCTTCACCCGGGCCTCGAACGCCATCTACGGGGTGACCGAGGGGCGGCCGGTCTACCGGCTGCGCCCACTGCAGATGGGGCTGGCCGGGCTGGCGCTGATCCTGCTCGCCGTGGTGGCGGTCGGGCTGATCGTCAGTGGTCCGGTCGCCGACGCGGTCGGTGACCTGATCGGCGCCGGCGGGCTGGCCCGGACCGCCTGGAGCCTGGTGAAGTGGCCGGTGCTCGCCATGATCATGATGATGTTGCTCTCCATGCTGTTCTGGATCGCACCCAACGTCCAGCAGCCCCGGTTCCGTTGGCTCACCCCGGGCGGGGCGGTGGCCCTGCTCTCCTGGGTGCTGGTCACCTTCGGCTTCGGCCTGTACGTGACCAACTTCGGCTCGTACGACGTCACCTACGGCAGCCTCGGCGCGGTGATCGCCTTCCTGGTGTGGTTGTTCCTGTCCAACTGCGCGTTGATGTTCGGCGTCCAGATCAACGCGGAGGTGCAACGTGGACGGCAGTTGCAGGCAGGTGGGCCTGATCCGGCCGAGCGGATCCTGCCGCCCCGCGCGCCGGCCGACGCCTGAGCTGGCCGGCCGCCCCCGCGAAGCCCGTCGATCGAAAGCACCCCGACGTCCTCCGCTTCTCCGGTTTATCGCGGTCGGCCCCGGGTAGCGCAGAAGGCATGGAACGTGGCAGCAGCAAACACGGACCCCGGCTCGACGAACAGCTGAGCCGGGAGGTCGAGGGCCTGGTCCAGGGGCCGGGCGCCGCCGGGTCCCGGGTCGACGAGTTCCGCCAGGCGGAGCCGGCCGGCGAGGACCAGCCGGAGCCCACCACGGCACCGGCGGGTGACCTGCGCAGCGGCTCCCCGCAGGGGATGACCTCCGGTGACGTCGAGGAGCGCAGCCGCCTCGGCCGGTTCATCGGGCTGTCCGCCCTGCCGGGTGACCGGGACACCCTGGTACGCAACGCCCGGGACAACGACGCCCCCGACGACATCGTGGCCGCGTTGGAAGGTCTGCCCGCTGGTACGACGTACCGGACGGTTTCCGAGGTCTGGGCCGCACTCGGCCACAAGAACGAGACGACGCGCTGGTGACCGGGTCACCCCCGACCCGCCGAGCGCACCCCCACGAGGAGGAGGAAGCCCGATGAGTGGCGTTACCGAGCACGTGGACGTGTCCGTACCGATCCGGACGGCGTACGACCAGTGGACCCAGTTCGAGGAGTTCCCCCACTTCATGGAGGGGGTCGAGGAGGTCCGGCAGATCGACGACAAGACGACCCACTGGCGGGTCGAGATCGCCGGGGTCAAGCGCGAGTTCGACGCCGAGATCACCGAGCAGCTGCCCGACGAGCGGGTCGCCTGGCGGTCGGTGGACGGTTCGCAGCAGGCCGGCGTGGTGACCTTCCACCGCCTCGACGAGAACAGCACCCGGGTCACCCTGCAGCTGGAGTTCGAGCCGCAGGGGGTCGTCGAGCAGGCCGGCGACAAGCTGGGCGTGGTGAAGCGCCGGGCCAAGGGCGACCTGGACCGGTTCAAGCAGTTCATCGAGCGACGCGGTCAGGAGACCGGCGCCTGGCGTGGCCAGGTCGACCGGCCGCAGCCCTGATCGCGGTACCGACCCGACGAGGGCCGCCGGCATCCCGCCGGCGGCCCTCGCGCGTCGGGGGTGCGGCGGGCCCGGCGACCGGCCCGATGGGCGACTGGCCGTCGGGCGCTGCGGTGTCGCCCCGATGCGGCCGGTTGCGGCTTTCCGGGCCGGCTACCGTCGTTTGCGACTTCCGGGGCCGGGTACCGCTGCGACATGACCGACAACGACAGCCACGCGTGGCGCGACGAGGACCGTACATCGCTGGAGGAGCTGGACCGGGCGATCGCCCGGTCTCCGGGCGACGGCCAGTCCGACGACGTGACCGGCAACGACGCGGGGGCGGAGGCCATGTTCGGCCATGGCCCCGAGGCGGTGGACCGGGGTGCCTCCCCGACCGGACGCGGCCGTGAGCTGACCGACGAGGAGCGCGCCTACCGTCCCTCCACCACCGGACGGACCGGCCCGGACAACATGTGACCGTCAGGCGGGGGCGGGCCGGCGTCGGGCCGCCACGTGCAGGGCGATCAGCCCGAGGGCGAGCACGAGCAGCGCCGGCCCCAGCGCCTCCACCGAGATCCGGCTGAGCAGGACGCCGATGCCGGCCGGCAGCAGGGCACCGCCCAGCCCGGCGGTGCCGATCTGCAGACCGATGGCCCGGTCCACGTGCACCGGGCCGACCCGGTCGACGGTGGTGAGGGTGAGCAGCGGGAAGACCGGGGCAGCCGCGAACCCGAGCACCGCCAGGCCGAGCACCGCGACCCAGGCCGGGGCGGGCAGCGCGATCAGTGCCGCGCCGGCCGCCATCGCGAGCAGGCTCCCCCGCAGGACCAGGGGCGCGCCCCACCGCTCCGCGACCACACCCTGCACCACCCGCCCGAGGAAGAGGCTCCCCCAGTACCCGGAGACGCAGAGGCCGGCCGCCGCCGCGCTCAGCCCGCGTCCCTCGGTCAGCAGCAGGAACGCCCAGAGCCCGGCACCCATCTCGATCGCCACGTAGACGGCGAAGGCCGACGCGCTGAGCCACACCGCCGGCAGCCGCACCGTGTGCCACACCGGGACCACGGCCGGAGCCGGCTTTTTCGTCCCGTCCCGGTCGTCCTGGCCGGCGGTGACCGGCACGGGGGCGAGCCAGGCCCGGACGGTGAGGGCGAAGGCCACCGCGAGGACGAGCTGCGCGGCGGCGACGATGCCGTAGCCCCAGCGCCAGCCCGGCCCGACGCTGACCGCGGCCGTCATGATCAGCGGCCCGATCGCCACCCCGAGGCCGAAGAAGGCGTGCAGCCAGTTCATGTGCCGGGGGCCGAACGCGCCGGCGGCGTACGCGTTGAGCCCCGAGTCGATCGCGCCCGAGCCCAGTCCGAGCAGGAACGCGCAGCCGACCATCAGGGTCAGCCCCGGTGACAGCGCGTACCCGGTGAGCGCCAGGCTCGCCAGCACGGTGCTGCCGGCCAGCAGCCGGCCGACGCCGAGCCGGGCCAGCGTGAACCCGGCGAGCACGCTGGAGCTGAGATAGCCGATGGTGCCGACGGTCAGCAGCACGCCGACGGCCTCGGTGGGCACGCCGAACTCGGTCCGGATCGACGGCCAGCCGACGCCGATCAGCCCGTCGGGCAGGCCGAGGCTGACGAAGGCGAGGTAGGCGAGCAGAAGAAGGGCGGGGCGGGGGCGGACCGGGGTGGAGTGGGACACGGTCTCCCATCCTGCCGCATCCGTTGGAACGACCGGAAGCGGGTTTCGACTCCCCCTAATCGGCAGTTTTCCGCGCCCGGACGGCCACAAGAACGGACAGCCCATCCAGAATCGGCCGATCGGGGGACGGCGTCATGGGCGTGGCGAGTAAGACTTTCGGGATGCATCAGGGCTCCGGATTTCTCACCCCTCGTCAGCGTCGGCTGGCCTGGCTCGGCTTCCTGCTCGCCGCCGTCCAGGCGCCGGTCTCGGCACGGTTCGCCACTGACGACTCGTGGCTGTTCAGCCTCTGCGTGGCGCTGATGGTGGCGACCGTCATCATCGCCGACGACGCCGGTCGGCGCCGTCGGCCGGCGCAGGCACGCTCGGGCGACTAGCCGTCGGGTCGCACGGCCGGGGTAGGGTCGGTGACCTGGCGGATGCCGTACCCACCGAGTGGCCGAGGGCGCCCCGGTGCCCGAGTGGTTAGCCTCGGTGCTCATGCGTCCGTCGAACGACCGGGTCAGCACCGGTACCGCCATCGGGTCGACCCGGTCCACCCTGACCGGTCTCGCCGCCTCCGTCGGTACCGTCGGGCTCACCGAGGCCGGTCTCCGGCCTGCCCTGCTGGCCGTGGTCGACCAGCACGCCGCGGCGATCCGGGACAGCCTCGACGGTGACCGGCAGCCGCTGACCCCGGCGGCCCTCGCCGGCTACGCCGAGGGGCTGCGCGACGCCGCGCGGGAGGCGGGCTGGTCGCCGTCGTCCGGCCCGGTCGACTGGGCCGAGCCGGACTGGCTGCTCACCCGCCTGCTCGCGGTCTGCGCGCTGGCCCGCTCCCTGCCGACGGCCCCGCTCCCACCCGCACCGGCCTGAGACCGCACGGACCACCGGCCGGTCGTCTGGTCGACGGCCGGGGGCGCCCGCGACGATCGCGGACGCCCCCGGTGCCGGGACCGCTGCGGTCAGCGGCGGAACTGCTGGGTTTCGTCGCCGACACCGGCCGAGCCGTAGCCCGGACCGCCCCGGGAGCCGGTCATCTGCTCCTCGGCCCGCCCGAAGGCCTGGGTCGGTTCCCCGGCCCGGTCGGCCATCTGCCGCTCGTAGTCGCTGCGGCCCATCGAGCGGCCCTGCCGGTGTTCCCGGACCGCCCGGGACTCCTCGGCGGCCCGGTCCAGCCAGCCGTCCCAGCGGCTCTGCATCGGCCGGACCAGACCACCACCGACCCCGACGATCAGGATGCCGGCGATCGTGGCCAGCACCGCGATCAGCACCGGCGTGGTCACCGTGGTGGCGATACCCACCTGGTTCAGCGCCGCGATCACGCCGAGGGCGAGGATGAAGATCGCGGTCACGTCGGCGAGCACCCGGCCGTACGACAGCCCGCCCAGCGCACCGCTGACCAGGTCCCGTACCGCGTTGGCGATGGCCGCGGCGATGACCACGATGACGATCGCCACGAACGCCCGGGGCAGCCAGGCGACCACCCCTCGGATCAGGTCCGAGATCGCGTTCGGCCCCCACACCCCGAAGGCGAACTGCAGGGTGAACAGCAGCACCGCGTAGTAGGCCAACCGCGCCAGGATGTCACTGGCGTCGTACCTGGTGCGTTCCAGTGCGCGGCGGATGCCGCCGCGTTCGACCGCCCGGTCGAACCCCACCCGTTCCAGTGCCGCGTCGACGATCTTGAGGACGGCTCGGGCGATGAGCCAACCCACCACGAGGATCACGATGAACGCGACGGCCCGCGGTACGAAGAGCAGCACCGACCTCCACATGTCGGCCAGGGCGTCACCAACGGCGTTCTGTCGCCCGACCGCGAGGCTTTCCTGCATGATGTCCCTCCTGTCGCATGAACTAGCGCCGGCCGCATACCCGGTCGCCGGGGCAGCACGCCGGAGAGGCTGATCCGTTTTTCCGGACATGGCCCGCCAGATCGACACCGACCAGGGCGAAGAGGTCGCAGGTCGCGTGCGGTAGCGCCGCGGCATCCATGATCGATAACAGCGGTGGGCGACTGGGGCTAGGCTGCGGTCATGCCAGGCATGGTCGGGCGAGTGCCCACTTCCGCAGCTGCCGTTCCGGGGGCCCGCAGCGCCCACGGCACGGCGTCGGCCATCCTCGGCCACCCGTGGGGCGGCACCGCGCTCGGTCCGCCGGACTCCTGGGACCCGGCGGTACGGGCCGTGGTGGACCTGGTGCTCTCCTCCCCGGTGCCGATGGCGCTGGCCTACGGCGACCAGTTGGTGCTGCTCTACAACGACGGCTACGCCGAGTTGATCGGCGACCGGCACCCGGCGGCGATCGGCCGTCCGGCCGCCGAGGTCTTCGTCGACGTGTGGCATCTGCCCGGGGTGGGCGACGTGCTGGAGCGCACCTACCGGCAGGGCGAGTCCGTGCTGGAGAAGGAGGCGGTCCTACCGGTCGACCGACGCGACGGCCATGCTGCCGAGCAGGCCACCTTCACCCGGGGGCACTCCCCGGTACGCGACAGCGCCGGCCGGGTCGTCGGCGTGTTGACGGTCGCCGCGCAGACCACCCAGGTGACCAACCACCTGGAGAGCCTGAGCGACTTCGCCGCCGCGCTCGCGGGCACGCTCACCCTCGACGACGTGGCCCGGGTCGCGCTGCGGTACGCCCTGGACGCTTTCGACGCCGACCGGGTGGCGTTCGCCGTGGACGACCCCGGTGGTTGGCGGACCGTCCGCCGGGTCCGTGGCGAGCTGCTCGACGAGGCCGACGAGCGGTTGCCGCCGTTGTGGCGACGGGTCTCCGGCGACTCCACCGCCCCCCTGGCGGTGACCGCGCGCAGCGGGGTGCCGATCTTCACCCCCGACGGTCAACCGATGCGCGAGCACGCGGTGGACCGGCACGACCAGAAGGTACGGGCCCTGGCCTCGGTGCCGCTGCGCAGCGCGGTGGTCCGGGGCGGGTTGGCCGTCGGCTACCACCAGGCGCATCCCTGGTCGGCGGCGGAGCGGGCGCTGTTGTCGGCCTCGGCGGAGCTGGTCGGTCAGGCCACCGAACGGGCCCGTCGGTTCGAGACCCAGCACGGCACCGCCCAACTGCTACAGCGCAGCATGCTGCCGGAGCACCTGCCGGACCTGCCCCGGCTGCGGATCGCCGCCCGCTACGATCCCGGCGTCGACGGCAACGCCGCCGGCGGTGACTTCTACGACGCGTTCCTGCTGCCCACGGGCGGGCTGGGCGTGGTCCTCGGCGACGTCGCCGGGCACGACGTACAGGCGGCGGCCCGGATGGGGCAGGTCCGCGCCGCGCTGCGCGCTCTGGCGCTGGCCGATCCGCGTCCGGACGCGGTGCTGACCGGCCTGGACCGGCTGGTCGCCAGCCTGGGTGCCGAGGCCGGCACCCACGAGCTCTTCGTGACCGTGGTCTTCGGTGTGATCGACGCCGACCGCCGGTCGATCACCCTGGCCAGCGCCGGACACCCCGCGCCGCTGCTGCGCCGCTCGCCCCCGGGACAGCCCCGCGCGGAGTACCTCGACCTGCCGACCGGGGCACCGTTGGGCCTCGGTTGCCGGCCCCGCACCGCCACCATGGCCTTCGCCCCCGGCGACACGCTGCTGCTGTTCAGCGACGGGGTGGTGGAACGACGTCAGCAGAGCCTCTCGGTGGGGCTGGCCCGCCTCGCCGACGTTGTCGCCGAGGCGACCAGCGGCGACCCCCGGGCACTCTGCGCCGTGGCCACGGCCGCCGTCGCGGGGGCCACCGAGGACGACGTGGCGGTGCTGGCCGTGGAGTACGCGGTGCGGCCCAGCCGCTCGGCCGCCATGGAGATGCCGGCGGAGCCCACCGCCCCGAGCCGGGTACGGCACTGGATGACCGAGCAGCTCACCGAGTGGCAGGTGCCGGAGACGATCGTCGGCGCGGCGGTGTTGTGCACCAGCGAGCTGACCACCAACGCGTTGCTGCACGCCGGGACGGCCGCCCGGGTGGAGATCGACCTGAGCGCCGAGCGGCTGCTGGTCTCGGTCTCCGACTCGGGCACCCGGGGCACGGTGACCCGGGCCCAGACCGACACGCTGAGCAGCCGGGGCCGGGGCCTCGGCCTGATCGAGCAGCTCAGCGACGCCTGGGGCACCGACCCGACGGTACGGGGCTCGACCGTCTGGTTCGAGATCCTCCTGCCGGCCGGCTAAACCACACCGGCGCGGCCGGAGTCACCCGACGGCGGTGAGCCGGTCGGCGAGGGCCCGGCCGAGGTCGCGGCCGGAGAGCCAGGCGCTCTGCACCCGGGGCCGACCGGAGAAGGCGTCGCCGGCCAGCCCGACGCCCTCGTCGTCGAGGTGGTACCCGGGGCCGTCGAGCCGTGGGCCGGCCACCGGTTTGGCGTAGGTCCACCGGTGCACGTGGACCTGCTCGGCGGCTCCGGTGAGGCCGAGCAGTTCCGCCGTGGCCCGGGCGACGGCCGGCCCGGCCGCCTCGGGCCCGCTCAGGTGTGCGGCGGCGAAGTCGCTGGTGGTGTGCGCGACCAGCACCGGTGCCTGGTCACCGCGCCGGTCACCGTCGTCGCAGACCAGCGTGAGCACCGGATGGTCGTTGACGAACGCGCCGTGGAAGTCCGGCCAGCACCGGGCCGGATAGCGCAGGACCACCGCGAGCACCGGCGCGAACCGTTGCCCCCGGGCGACCCGGCCGGCTTCGGTCAGCGCCGGGTCGAGCAGCCGCGCCGCCTGCGGACCCGGCATGGCCAGGGCCACCGCGCGATGCCGGTGACCGTCGACCGTCGGCCCCGGTCCGACCGCCCCGACCGGTCGTTCGAGGGTCACCGGCAACTCCCCCGCCGCCTGGGCGACCAGGGACCGCAGCCCACCGGGCGCCGCCCAGCGGGTCGGCCCGCGCACCTCCCGCCGGCCGTCGGGTCCGTAGGCGAGGAAGGTGTCGGTCCACTCCCGGGCCAGTCCGGCCGCCTGCCAGCGTCGCACCACCACGGCGAAGTCGGGGTCGTCGACGGTGAAGTAGGCGGCGCCGAGGTCCACCGGCCGGTCGTCGAGGCGTCGGCTCGCCATCCGGCCGCCGGGCACCCGGGCCCGGTCCCGGACCTCCACGGGTACGCCCGCCCGGAGCAGTTCGGCCGCGCACGCCGTTCCGGCGATGCCCGCCCCGACCACCACCACACCCGCCCGCTCCGCCGTCACCCGGTGATCGTATGCGGTGGTGCGCCCCGCCGCCGGGGTCCGCCCGGGCCACCGGATCCGGCCGAGGTCTTCACATGTCCGCAACCGGCCCGTAGTTTTGACCTCGCGGGCGTGGGAGCGCTTCCAAGGGCGAACGTCGATGTCACTCGAACGAGGAGCACTGATGAGGAGAAAGTCAGGGCTGGTCGCGGCCGTCGCGTCCAGCGCCGTCGCCGTGCTGGCGACCGCCGGTGCGGTCGCGCTCGGCCAACCGGCGGCGGCCGCCGCCGACTCCGCCTTCTACGTCGACCCGCAGACCGGCGCCGCCACCTGGGTGGCGCAGAACCCCAACGACCCCCGCGCGGCGGTGATCCGCGACCGGATCGCCAACGTGCCGCAGGCCCGCTGGTACACCACTACCAACACCAGCACGGTACGGTCCCAGGTGGACGCCTTCGTCGGCGCGGCAGCGGCCGCCGGCAAGATCCCGATCATGGTGGTCTACAACATCCCCAACCGCGACTGCAGCGGGGCCAGCAGCGGCGGCGCGCCCAACCACAACGCGTACCGGCAGTGGGTGGACCAGGTCGCGGCGGGCCTGGCCGGCCGACCGGCGACCATCGTGCTGGAACCGGACGTGCTGCCGCTGATGACCAGCTGCCAGACGCCCGCCCAGCAGACCGAGACCCGAGCGTCGATGGCGTACGCGGGCAAGAAGCTCAAGGCCGGCTCGGGCCAGGCGAAGGTCTACTTCGACGCCGGCCACTCGGCCTGGCTGACCCATTCGGAGGCCGCCAACCGGCTCAACGGCGCCGACATCGCCAACAGCGCCGACGGCATCTCGGTGAACGTGTCGAACTACCGCACCACCGCCGAGGCGGTCTCCTGGGCCAGGCAGGTCATCGCGGCGACCGGGGTGAACCGGCTCAAGGCCGTCATCGACACCAGCCGCAACGGCAACGGGCCGGCCGGCTCCGAGTGGTGCGACCCGCCGGGCCGGGCGATCGGCACGCCGAGCACCACCGCCACCGGCGACTCGGCGATCGACGCGTTCCTCTGGATCAAGCTGCCCGGCGAGTCCGACGGCTGCATCGGGCCGGCCGGCCAGTTCGTCCCGCAGCGGGCGTACGACCTGGCCGTCGCCGCCGGCCCGGTCACCACGCCGCCGACGACGCCCCCGACCACGCCACCCACGACGCCGCCGACGACTCCCCCGACCACCCCGCCGGCGGCGGGTGGGTGCGCGGTGACCTGGACGCCCAACTCGTGGAACGGCGGGTTCACCGCCGAACTGCGGGTGACCAACCGGTCCGCCGCGATCAACGGCTGGACGCTCGCCTTCGACGTCGCCGCCGGGGTCCAGTTGACCAGCGGCTGGAACGGTGAGTGGAGCCAGTCGGGCAACCGGATCACCGCCCGCAACGTGGCCTGGAACGGGAGCCTGCCCACCGGCGGCACCGTCTCCATCGGCTTCCAGGGCAACCAGTCCGGTGCCAACGTGCCCATTCCGAGCAGCTTCACCCTCAACGGCAGCACCTGCGGCTGACCGTCGGCCCCCTGTCGTCGCGGTCGCGACGACAGGGGGCCGCCCTCAGGCGCCCTGACCCTGGTTCTGCATCAGCCCGCCGTCCATGAAGTACGTCGAGCCGGTGACGTAGTCGGCGTCGTCGCTGGCCAGGAAGACCGCCAACCTACCGATCTCCTGCGGCTGCGCGGCCCGCTTCCACGGGATGCTCTGCACCTGCTCGTCCAGGTACTTCGGGTTGTCGATGGCCTCCTGGTTGAACGGGGTCAGCACCATCCCGGGACCGATGTTGTTCACGTTCAGGTGCATCGGGGCGACCTCCAGGGCCAGGCTCTTGGCGAACTCGAGCATCGCACCCTTGCTGGAGTCGTAGTCCGCACCACCGGCCCGGGCCACCTCCTGGTGCACCGAGGTGATGTTGATGATCTTGCCCCGGCCGCCCTGGTCCCGGCGGTGCCGTACGAACCGCCGCGAGCAGAAGAACGTGCCGTACAGGTTGGTCCGGATGGCCCGGTCCCAGGTCTCGGTGTCCAGGTCGGCCACCTGGATGCCGGAGGCGTCCACCCCGGCGTCGTTCATCAGGATGTCCAGGCTGCCGAAGGAGTCCAACGCCTCGTCGAACATCGCCTCCACCTGAGCCTCGTCGCTGATGTCACCCTGGATCACCGTGGCCCGCCGGCCGGCGGCCTCCACCTGCTGCCGGGTGTGGTTGGCACCGTCGTGGTCGTGCAGGTAGTGCACCACCACGTCGGCGCCCTCCCGGCCGAACTCGATCGCCGTCGCCTGCCCGATCCCCGAGTCCGAACCGGTGATCAGCGCGGTCCGTCCGTCCAGTCGTCCGGTCATCGGCGTGCTCCTTCCCTCCGACCCGCACCGACCGGCACGGGTTGTTCGTCCGCCTCGGTCAGTCGGCCCGCGGCGTTGATCAGCCCGATGTGGCTGAACGCCTGCGGGAAGTTGCCGAGCTGTTCCGAGGTGACCTGGTCGATCTGTTCGGCGAAGAGGCCCAGGTCGTTGGTGCGGGCGGCCAACTGCTCGAAGAGCCGGCCGGCCCGGTCCCGCTGACCGGCCAGCGCCAGGCAGCCCACCAGCCAGAACGAGCAGATGACGAAGCCGGCCGGATCGCCGTCGAAGCGTCGGAGCAAGCCGTCGTGGGACAGTCGCCGCTCGATCACCTCGATGGTGGAGAGCATCCGGTCGTCGTCGGCGGGCAGGAAACCCACCAGCGGCATGAGCAGCACCGAGGCATCCAGCTCAGCGGAGTCGAAGGCCCCGGTGTACGCGCCGAGCGGCGCGTGCCACCCCCGGGTCAGCACCGCGTCGCGAACCTCGTCGCGCGCCGCCGCCCAGCCCGCGACCTCACCGGCGTCGCCGAGCCGGGGACCGAAACGTACCGCCCGGTCCAGCGCCGTCCAGCACTGCACCTTCGAGGACACGTAGTGCCGGTTGGCGTCGCGCGCCTCCCACATGCCGGCGTCCGGCTCCCGCCAGGCCCGGGTCGCCTGGTCGGCCAGTGCCCGCAGCAGTTGCCGTACCTCGGGCTCCATCGGGTCCAGGTAGTGCCGCATCAACCAGGCCGCGTCGAGCACCTCACCGAGTACGTCGGTCTGCCGCTGCCGCCACGCGTCGTTGCCGACGAGGACGGGCTGGCTGTCGGCGTACCCGCGCAGGTGGTCCAGCCGGTGTTCGGTGAGGTCGCGTTCGCCCTGGACGCCGTACATGATGGGCACCGGTTCGTCGCCGATGCGGCCCATCGCCCGGGCGACCCAGGAGAACTGCCGGTTGGCCTCGTCCGGGCAGGCGGCCCGCCAGAGCGCCTGCAGGGTGAGGCTGAAGTCGCGGACCCAGACGAAGCGGTAGTCGTAGTTGCGGTCCCCGCCGAGCTGCTCCGGCAGGCTGGTCGTGGCGGCGGCCACCACCGCGCCGCTGGGCTGGTACGTCATTCCCTGCACCACCATCGCGCTGCGCCGGACCTGGTCACGGTAGCGCCCACGGTAGTCGTGCAGCCCGGCCCACGACCGCCAGCCGGCCGTCGCGTTCGCGACCACCTGCCCGGCGTCCGGCATGGGGGGCGGCCCACCGTCGTAGGTGGGCGCGTAGCCGAGGCTGAACCGGTACCGCTGTCCGGCCGAGACGGTGAACTCGGCGGTGGCCTCCCCCTCGCCGCAGGTCATCGGCACCTCGCCACGCAGCGTCAGGCGGGCCGCCCCCGCGGTGGCGTCGATCCGGGCGACGCCCACCGCACCGGCGACGTGCCGGTCCACGCCCTCGTCCCGGCCGACCAGGTAGGCGGTGACCCGGCCGTACTCGAAGCGGGGCCGGTAGTGCAGCCGCATCGGCACCTCACCGGAGAGCCCCTCGACGACCCGGGCGAGCACTCCCGGCGAGCGTAGGCCGATCTCGTGTCCACGTACGTCCGGCGCGAGCGCCAACGCGTCGGTCACCGCGACCGCCCCGTGCCGGGTGGTGAAGACGGTACGCAGCACGAGCGTGTCGTCGAGGTAGGACCGGTCCACGCTGAAGGCGTCGACCGGCCGGATCGACCAGTGACCGGCGTCGTCGTCCAGGATCCGCCCGAAGACCGACGGGGCGTCGAAGCGCTCCGGGCACCACCAGTTCACCGACCCGGCCCGGTCCACCAGGGCCGCGCTGCGGCCGTCGGCCAGGAAGCCGTGTTCGCTGATTCGTCCGCTGTCCACGTGCGTGGCTACCCGGGCCGCCGGGGCAGCATTCCCCGGTCGGGGGCCGACATCCGACCCCGGCCCCGGGTTACCCCGTCGGGCCGGGCGGGAAGGCGACGCGGGACCGAAGGAGGTTGCTCATGACCAGTGGCCCGACAACCAGAACGGCCTGGCAGCCCGGCGGCACCAACCTTCCGTCCGGGCCGGCGGGCTGGCCCAGCGCGCCCAGTGGGAACGGGCACGGACCCGACGTCGGCGCACCGGCGGTGACGATCGGTTCGTACCCGGACTATCCGTCCGCCCAACGGGTGGTGGACTTCCTGGCGGACAATCGGTTCCCGGTGGAGCACACCGCCATCGTCGGGACGAACCTCACCCTGGTGGAGACGGTGCTCGGGCGGCTGAACACCGGCCGGGCGGCGTTGATCGGCGCCGGTACCGGCGCCTGGTTCGGTCTCTTCATCGGCCTGCTCTTCGGGATCTTCACGGTCGGCAACTGGCTGGCGGTGATCCTGGTCGGGCTGGTGATCGGGGCGATCTGGGGCGCGGTGTTCGGCGCGGTGGCGCACGCGATGTCCGGTGGGCAGCGCGACTTCACCTCGGCCAGTTCACTGCGTGCCGGTCAGTACGCGGTCACCGTCGACGCGCAGGTTGCCGACCAGGCCCGGCAGTTGCTGGGCCGGCTGCACCAGCAGCCCACCGGCTGACCCGCGCCCGACCGGCCGGCGGACCTCGGATGTCCCGGGGTCCGCCGGCACCTTTCAAAGTGCAAGAAAGCTTCCCCGTCATCTTCCCGTGGCCCAGCTCACGCTCACGGCAGCGGGGTTGTCAAAATTTGAAAGAGTGCTACTGTAGCCCACATGACCGAGAGCCTGGACAGTGCGCGGATGGCCGCGTGGCGCGCCTACATCGAGGCGAGCCAGCGACTCTCCACCCAGTTGGAGGAGGATCTGCGCGCCGACAGCGGGTTGAGCTTCGCCGACTACCACGTGCTGGTGCTGCTCTCCGAGGCACCCGGGCAACGCCTGCGGATGGGTGACCTGGCCAGCCGGCTGGTCTTCTCACCCAGCCGGTTGACGTACCAGATCTCCACCATGTCCCGGCGCGGCCTGGTGGCCCGGCAGTCCTGCGCCGAGGACGGTCGGGGCAGTGAGGCGGTGCTCACCGCCGCCGGTCTGCTCACCCTGCGCGAGGCCGCCCCGCACCACCTGGCCTCGGTCCGGCACCACCTGATGGACGACCTCGACGACGCCGAGATCGCCTGCCTCACCCGGGTCTTCACCCGACTCGGCAACCGCCTGCGCGCCGCCCGCGACGCGTCGACCACCACACGTCAGGAGTGATCACGATGCCCGCTGTCACCGTCGACGACGTCCTCGTCCTGCCCCGGCTGCCCCGCCTCGACGAGGCCACCGACTACCGGCCGGTCACCCGGCTGATCACCGCGCCCAGCGGCTACGAGGGCGAGGGCTTCCCGGTCCGCCGGGCCTTCGCCGGCGTGCCCATGCACGAGCTGGACCCCTTCATCCATCTGGACCAGATGGGCGAGGTGGACTACGCCCCTGGTGAGCCCAAGGGCACCTCCTGGCACCCGCACCGCGGGTTCGAGACGGTCACCTACATCATCGACGGCGTCTTCGACCACCAGGACTCCCACGGTGGCGGCGGCACCATCACCAACGGCGACACCCAGTGGATGACCGCCGGCAGCGGCCTGCTGCACATCGAGGCGCCGCCGGAGCACCTGGTCACCAGCGGGGGCCTCTTCCACGGCCTCCAGCTCTGGGTCAACCTGCCCCGGGTGGCCAAGATGAGCCAACCGAAGTACCAGGACATCCGGG
Source organism: Micromonospora sp. WMMA1923 (assembly GCF_049179195.1). Lineage (NCBI taxonomy): Bacteria > Bacillati > Actinomycetota > Actinomycetes > Micromonosporales > Micromonosporaceae > Micromonospora > Micromonospora sp. WMMA1923. The sequence continues at coordinate 1,544,658 of NZ_JBMHLZ010000001.1, read as the reverse complement.
GCCGGGAGTCCGCACTGCTCACCACGCCGGACGGGGGCGCGCTGATCCGGGTGATCGCCGGGGAGATCGCCGGGCACCGGGGGCCGGGCTCGACGCACACCCCGATCACCATCACCCACGTCACCCTCCAGCCCGGCGCGCAGCTGGACCTGCCCTGGCGCGCCGACTTCAACGCGCTGGTCTACGTGCTGGGCGGTCGGGGCACCGTCGGCACCGACCGTCGTCCGGTGCACACCGGACAGTTGGCGGTACACGGCCCAGGCGACGCACTACGGGTCACCGCGGACGACCGGCAGGACGGCAACACCCCGGCGCTGGACCTGTACATCATGGGCGGTCAGCCGATCCGGGAGCCGGTGGCACACTACGGGCCATTCGTGATGAACACCCGTGCGGAGCTGATCCAGGCCGTCGAGGACTTCCAGGCCGGAAAGCTCGGCGTGGTGCCCGCCGAGCGGTTGCCGCACACCGGCGGCCAGGGTTCCCGCCCCTGACCTGCCGATCTGCGTGGGCGGGCGGCCCGGATCCCCGGGGCGCCCGCCGGCTGGGGTCAGGAGACGGCGAAGATCCCGGCCACCCCGAGGATCACCATCAGCAGCACCGCCACCAGGGCGCCGCCCTCGCTCTCCACCGCCTGCTCGGGCTCCTCGGTCACCGCCGTCGTCGGGTTGGGAGTGGTTTCCATGGGCATGGTGGGGCCTCCTCGGTTGTCGCGTCGGGTGGCCGCCGACGGGCGGGCACGATCAGGCGCAGACGCCGGTCAGCGTGCGGGCCCACGGCGGGGGTCCTACCGTGAGGACGGTGTCGACCTCTGGAGGCTGGAACGTGCCGACGCAGGACTGGTTTCTCACTGCTGCCGAACGCGCCAACCCGGCCTCTGGGTTACCCGTCTGGAGCAGCGGAAACCTGGCCGAGCCGCTGATTCACGGCGCGGCGTACTTCGATCGCCTGGCCCGTGCGGTCGACGCGATGACCGCCGGTGACCACCTCTTCTTCACCGACTGGCGGGGCGACCCGGACCAGCGGCTACGCCCGGACGGCCCGACGGTGGCCCAGGTGTTCGCCCGGGCCGCCCAGCGCCAGGTGGTGGTCAAGGGCCTGATCTGGCGTTCGCACCTGGACGTCCTGGCCTACAGCCACCACGAGAACCGCAGCCTCAGCGAGACGGTCTCGGCCGCCGGTGGGGAGGTACTGCTCGACCAGCGGGTCCGCCGCGGCGGGTCGCACCACCAGAAACTGGTGGTGCTGCGCCATCCGAACGCCCCGGAACGGGACATCGCGTTCGCCGGTGGGATAGACCTCTGCCACAGCCGGCGGGACGACGCGGAGCACCACGGCGACCCACAGGCGATCCGGATGTCGCCCCGTTACGGCGACCGTCCCCCGTGGCACGACGTGCAGTTGGCGATCCGGGGGCCGGCGGTCGGCGCGCTGGACACCGCTTTCCGGGAGCGGTGGACCGACCCGATGCCGCTGGACTCGGAGAACCCGATGGCCTATCTACGGGACCGGCTGCGCGGGGCGGACCTGCGCCCCGACCCGCTGCCCGACCAGCCGGCCGACCCGCCGCCCTGCGGCCCGCACCAGGTCCAGGTGCTGCGCACCTATCCGGCGGTGCGCCCCCGGTACTCCTTCGCCCCCGACGGGGAACGCACCGTGGCCCGGGGCTACACCAAGGCCGTCCGCCGGGCCCGCAGGCTGATCTACCTGGAGGACCAGTACCTCTGGTCCACCGAGGTGGCCGACCTGTTCGCCAACGCCCTGCGGGACAATCCGAGGCTGCACCTGGTGGCGGTGGTCCCCCGCCATCCGGACGTGGACGGCCGGCTGGCGTTGCCGCCGAACATGGTGGGGCGCGAGCAGGCGCTGGCGCTGTGCGAGAAGGCCGCCCCGGACCGGGTGCACGTCTTCGACGTGGAGAACCACGAGGGGACCCCGGTCTACGTGCACGCGAAGGTCTGCGTGGTCGACGACGTCTGGGCCAGCGTGGGCAGTGACAACTTCAACCGCCGATCCTGGACCCACGACAGCGAGTTGTCCTGTGCCGTGCTCGACGACACCCGGGACACCCGCAGTCCTCACGATCCGGCCGGGCGGGGTGACGGAGCCCGGACCTTCGCCCGTGACCTGCGGCTGCGGTTGTGGCGCGAGCACCTGGACCGGGACCCGGACGGCGCCGACGACGCCGACCTGCTGGCCCCGGAGCGCGCGGTGCGGGCGATCAGCGAGGCCGCCGAGGCCCTGCAACGGTGGTACGACGGCGGGCGGGTCGGACCCCGTCCACCCGGCCGGCTGCGGCCACACCGCCCGCGGCGACTGCCCTGGCACACCCGGGCCTGGGCGCTGCCCGCCTACCGGTTGTTCTACGACCCGGATGGCCGTCCGCTCCGGGCTCGACTCGCCGGAACCTGGTGACCATCCGAAGCCAAACGCCCGATATGACCGCTTAGTGAGTTGAAATCACTTAAGTACATCAGCCTTTCGGCTGGATTTCACGGGCCCGATCAGGCTAAGGTTGCTCCCGAACGGACATCTCAAGTTAAACCAAACGCGTCACGTCTTTATCCGCGGACGAGGTGCAGGGAGGACCACCATGACCGCGCCAACGATTCACGAGCAGGCCACGAGAGCCACCGCGACCCGGCCGGAGAAGCTGGACCCCCGGTCGCTCACCGACAGCGCCAGCGACCTGCTGAACGCCATGGCCGCGCTGCCGGCGGGCCACCCGTCCCGGACGTCCCTGCGGGACCGGGCCATCGAGGCCTGGCTGCCGCTGGCAAACCACCTCGCCCACCGCTACAGCGGGCGTGGCGAGCCGACCGACGACCTGGCCCAGACCGCCGCCGTGGGGCTGATCAAGGCCATCGACAAGTTCGACCCCACCCGTGGTGTCGACTTCGCCGGCTACGCGATCCCCACCATCATCGGCGAGCTCAAGCGGCACTTCCGGGACCGCACCTGGGACATCCGGGTCCCCCGCCGCCTGCAGGAGCTGCGCCTGGCGATCTCCGACGCCAACAGCCAGCTGCTGCAGACCCTGGGCCGCTCGCCGACGGTCGCCGACATCGCCGCCCACCTCAAGCTCACCGAGGAAGAGGTCCTGGAAGGCCTGGAGGGTGCCCGCGCCTACAACGCGGTGTCGCTCTCCACCCCGACCGGTGACGGTGACCGGGCGACCGAGCTGGGCGACATGCTCGGCGGCGAGGACGGCGAGTTCGAGCTGGCCGAGCTGCGGGTCGCCCTCGGCCCGGCGCTGGCCACCCTCGACGAGCGCGAGCAGAAGATCCTCACCCTGCGCTTCTACGGCAACCTCACCCAGTCGCAGATCGCCGGCCAGATCGGCGTCTCGCAGATGCACGTGTCCCGGCTGCTGGCCCGGGCGCTTACCAAGCTGCGTGGGCAGCTCGACGGCACCTACTGACACAGGTTCGACGGTGGGCCGGGTCAACGGAGACCCGGCCCACCGTCGTGTCCCACGACCAGTCGGCCCACCGTCGTGTCTCGTCAGGTCGGGTCCCGCCACATGGGGTAGAGGGTCGGCCCCTGCGGCACGTCCAGGGTGGTGGCGGTCCGGCGGAAGCCGTACCGGTGGTAGAGGTTCGTGCTGCGCAGGGTGCTCGCCTCCAGGTAGGCGGCGGTGCCGGTCGCGTCGAGCTGGGCGAGCTGGTGCTCCAGCAGTGCCGCGCCGGCGCCGGCACCCTGACGGTCCGGGCGCACCCCGATGAACGGCAGGTAGCTGTGCGGCCGGGTCGGATGGTCGGCGGCCATCAGGGCGTCCAGCACCGCGAACCGCTTGGCGTGCTCCGGGCCGATCGCCGCCGCCAGCACGGCGGACAACTCGTCGTCGCCGGACTCACCGTCGCCCGGTGCGCCCCCGTCCGCCGGACCAGCGCCGGCTGGTCCACCGGACGGGGTGGGGTGACCCTCGAACGGCAGCCAGAGGGCGACCCCGCTGCCGTCGTCGGTCAGGTGCAGCTCACCGTCGGCGAGCGCCAGTTCGGCGAAGGGCCGGAAGAAGGCCGGATGCAGCCGCGCACGGGCGGCGTCGTCGGGGAAGATCCACCGGCTGACCGGGTCCGGCAGGAAGGCCTCCGCCAAGATCCGGGTGGCCTGTTCGACGTCGGCGACCGAGGTGGCCGGCCGGACGGCAGCAACTGAACGGGACATCGTCGTCTTGCTCCAAACACCAGGGGGACGGACGCGGGGCCGTGCGGGCCGGCTGTCGGGCCGGCCCGCACGGGCTCACCGCCGGGCGGGGTACGGGTGCGCCGGCGCGGGGGTCGGGTGCAGGCTGGGCTCGGGCAGCCCCTCCTCGATCGCGCCACGACCGATTCCGGCGTACACCTCGGGGTGGTTGGCCCGCAGCACGGCCCCCCAGGCCAGCCCGACGGCGGCGGCCAGCAGCACGATTGCCGGCAGCAGCCAGCGCAGCGCGGGCGGCGTGTCCGGGGTGAGCAACGCGTCGAAGTTCACCACCAGGACGACCAGGATCAGCAGCAGCGAAACGGTGGCCGCCACCGGTGCTACGACCCGCTGCCAGGCGGTCTCCGGGCCGGAACGCCGACTACGGAAGTAGCCGACCACCGCGGCGGAGGTCAGCGTCATCAGCAGCACCACGCCGACCGCGGACACCCCACTGAACCAGGTGAACAGGTCGATGATCGGGTCCCGTCCGGCCCAGGCGAAGGCCAACACCACCACCACGGCCAGCACGCTCTGGGTGAGCGAACCGCTGACCGGCGCGCCGGTACGCCGGCCGGCGCGCCCCAGGAAGGCCGGCAGCACCCGCTCCCGGCCCAACGCGAACAGGTACCGCGCCACGCCGTTGTGGAACGACAGCAGCGCGGCCAGTACCGAGGTGATGAACAGGACGTTGGCGATGTCGGCGACCGTCGTGCCGGCGTGCTCGGCCAGCGCACCGAAGATCACTCCCGGTCCCGCCTCGGCGGAGGCGGCCTGGGCGTTCTGCGGGCCGGTGGAGACGGTAAGCGCCCAGGCCGAGAAGGCGTAGAAGAGGCCGGTGAAGGCGACGGTGATGTAGGTGGCCCGGGCCACCGTGGTCCGCGGGTCCTTCACCTCCTCGCTGTAGATCGCGCCGGACTCGAAGCCGGTGAACGAGGCGATGCCCAGTGCCAGCACGGCGCCGAGTCCCGCGGCGAAGAGGTTGCCGGGTGCCAGCCCGTCCAGGGTGATGCTGCCGCCGGCCGGGTTGCCCAGGGCGACCACGTCGAAGATGACGACCGCGACGCACTCCAGCACCAGCAGGATCGCCAGCACGGTGGCGTTCAGGTCGACCTGCAGCAGGCCCAGCACGCCGACCACCGCCCAGGAGACGAGGGCCCAGACCCACCAGTCCAACTCGACGGAGAACTTCGTCGCCATGAAGTCGCCGAAGATCGCCCCGAAGAGTCCGTAGAGCCCGATCTGAATGGCGTTGTAGGCGGCCAGGGCGATGAACGAGCCGGCCACTCCGGCGGAGCGCCCGATTCCGTTGGCGATGTACGCGTAGAAGGCGCCGGCGTTGGCGACGTACTTGCTCATCGCCGCGTAACCGACCGCGAAAAGCCCCAGGACGACGGCGAGCAGAAGGTAGGAAAGGGCCGCCCCGACGTTTCCACTGACGGCGTACATGGTGGTGACCCCACCACCGAGAACGGTCAGTGGCGCGGATGCCGCGACGGTGAAGAAGACGAGGTGTGCTGTTCCCAACCGGCCGCGACGCAGGCCGCTGTCCAAGGGGAACTCGTCGGCAGACATGGATTGGCTCCAAGATGGGGGCAGGGATGATCCACGGACTGGAACCATCGAAGAGTAGGGCTGTTTTCAGCCCCTCACAAGATGTTCGTCCACTGTGGTTCATTCCGTCCGGACGAACCGGAAGCTAGGACAACTCGGTCATTCCCTACTCGTTTCGTCACTTTGGATCAACATGGTTGAACCTTCAGTGATCTTGCCGTACGATCCGATGTCGGCTGCTGCACCCGTATGCCCATTCCCTCGGAAGGCTGAGGATGACCAATGCCAATTACGGCCCGTCCGTAATGCGCCTGGCCGATGAACTCTTCCTTATCGGGCACGACGACTTCACCGGCAAGCCCCTGGCGGCGGCGAAAGTTCTCGACACCGCGCTGGCCGGCGCGGCCCTCGCCGAACTCATTCTCGACGGGCGACTGTCCATCGAGAACGCCGCGGTGGTCGCCCTGGACAACCAACCCCGTCAGGAACCGCTGACCGACCTCGTGCTCGGCGAGATTCTCCGGCGGGGCAGCGGACACTCGACCCGGCTCTGGTTGGCATTCATCCGCGACGAGATGCAGATTCGGGAACGGGTGGGCACCCGGTTGGTCAGTGGCGGGTGGGTACGCCGGGAGGAGAGCCGGGGTCTGAGCCTGCGGATGTCCGTACGCTGGCCCGGGGTCAACCCCAACCAGGTGGCCGCCCCCCGGGTACGACTGGCGGCCAGCCTCCAGCAGGACCACCGCCCGTTGGACACCACCACCGCGACGCTGGCCGCGTTGACCCGGGCCGGCAACCTGGTCAAGGTGCTGACGCTGGTGGACCGGTCGGTGTCCGACCGGATCGACGCGGGTCGGCAGCACCTGCCGATGGTGCTGCAGTCACTGCTCAGCGCGGTCGACTCCGCGGTGGCCAGCACCGCCGTGCAGGTACGCCGCTGACCCGGCTCACGCCTCGTCGACCACGTCGGCCACGACGACGGTGACGTTGTCTGGCCCACCGGCCCGCAGGGCCAGGTCGATAAGCGTCCCGGCGCACTCGGTGCGGTCGGGATGCCCGGCCAGCACCTCGGCCAGGGTGTCCGGGCGCACCACGTTGGACAGACCGTCGCTGCACAGCAGCCAGCGGTCACCGGCCCAGGGCACCATGGTCGCGTAGGTGGGCGAGACCTCGTCGCCCTGCAACGCCTGGGTCACCACGGCCCGACGGGGGTGACTGCTGGCCTGGTCGGCGGTGATCACACCCTGCTCGACGAGCATCTGCACGAAGGTGTCGTCGCGGGTGATCTGCTTGAGCACCCCCTCCCGGAACAGGTACGCCCGCGAGTCGCCGATGTGCGCCAGCGCGAGGCAGCTGCCGGTACGGGCGAAGAGCAGGGCGGTCAGGGTGGTGCCCATGCCCCGCCGGTCGGAGTCCTCGTCGACCGCCTGCCGGATTCGCCGGGTCGCCAGGTCGATGCCGCTCTGCAGGGCGGCCACCAGCGCGTCCTCGGGTGTCTCCAGGTCCAACGGCCCGACCGCCTCGATGGCGATGGTGCTGGCGAGATCACCGGCGGCCATCCCGCCCATGCCGTCGGCGACGGCGACGAGCCAGGATCCGGCGTGGTGGGCGTCCTGGTTTCCGCTGCGGATCAGCCCACGGTCGCTCGCCCCCACGGAACGCAGCTTCAGGGTCATGGGAGGAAGCCTGCCAGGCGAAGGGCGTAGTTGTCTCTAGGAGATCACGACGACCCGGCGTGGCGCGGCGAATCTCACTGACCGACGGACCGGTTCGGGCAGGTCGGGGAAGAAATCAAGCTGCGTCAATTGACACGCCCGTCACCTGCTGGAAATATCGATCCATCGCCTGGGAGCGCTCCCAGGCGATCTCCCCCACCTTGCCACCCCCGGAAGGAACCCACGTGACGTCACTGAGACGCCGCAGCGGCCGGCTCGCGCTGCTGGCCGCCGCGAGCACACTGGCCCTCACCGGCACCACCGCCGGCGTGGCCGGCGCCGAAGTCCCACCGGACGCCCCCGAACAGGTCCGCAACGGCGACTTCGGCGAAGGGGTCAGCCCCTGGTTCTCCTTCGGCACCGGCGCGCTGCAGGTGACCGACGGGAAACTCTGCACCACGGTACCCGGTGGCCTGGCCAACCCCTGGGACGCCGGAATCGGCCAGGAGGGCATCCCGCTGATCGCCGGCGCCGAGTACACCCTCGGCTTCGACGCCACCGCCGACCCGGGCACCGCCATCAAGGCGGTGCTGCAGCTCGGTGGGCCGCCGTACACCTCGTACGCCACGGTGGACGCCACCGCCGGCAACTCCGGCGAGCGGGTCGAACAGACCTTCACCGTCCCGGAGGGCAACCCCTCCGCCCAACTGATCTTCCAGATCGGCGGCAGCGCCGCGGCGCAGACCTTCTGCCTGGACAACGTCTCGCTGCGCGGCGGCGAGGCGCCCGAGCCGTACGAGCCGGACACCGGCCCCCGGGTCCGGGTCAACCAGGTCGGCTACCTGCCGGGCGGCCCGAAGAACGCCACCATCGTCACCGCGGCCACCGAGGCGCTGCCCTGGCAGCTCACCTCCGCGACCGGCGCGGTGCTGGCCAGCGGCCGGAGCACCCCGCGCGGGGTCGACGAGGCCTCCGGGCAGAACGTGCACAGCGTCGACTTCTCCGCCTACCGCACCGCCGGGACCGGGCTGACACTGGTCGCCGACGGCGAGACCAGCCACCCGTTCGACATCTCCGGCACCGTCTACGACCAGCTGCGCTCCGACTCGTTGCAGTTCTTCTACGCCCAGCGCAGCGGCATCGAGATCGACGGCGACCTGATCGGCGAGGAGTACGCCCGGCCCGCCGGGCACCTGGGCGTCGCCCCCAACCAGGGTGACGTCGACGTGCCCTGCCAGGCCAGGGTCTGCGACTACCGGCTGGACGTGCGGGGTGGCTGGTACGACGCCGGCGACCACGGCAAGTACGTGGTCAACGGCGGCCTGGCCACGTACCAGCTGCTGAACACCTTCGAGCGCACCAAGACCGCGGCCACCGCCGACGGCGGGGCGGCGCTCGGCGACAACACCCTGCGGGTGCCCGAGCGGGGCAACGGCACGCCGGACATCCTCGACGAGGCCCGCTGGGAGCTGGAGTTCCTGCTGCGCATGCAGGTGCCCACCGGCAAGCCGCTGGCCGGGATGGTGCACCACAAGATCCACGACCGGAACTGGACCGGCCTGCCGCTGGACCCGGCCGACGATCCGGAGCCCCGGGAGCTGCACCCGCCGTCGACCGCGGCCACGCTGAACATGGCCGCCACCGCCGCCCAGTGCGCCCGGCTCTTCGCCCCCTACGACGCGGCGTTCGCCACCCGCTGCGGCACCGCGGCCAGGACCGCCTACGCGGCGGCCAAGGCCAACCCCGCCCGGTACGCCAGCCCCGCCGACTCCACCGGCGGCGGCGCGTACGACGACAGCGTCGTCACCGACGAGTTCTACTGGGCGGCGGCCGAGCTGTACCTCACCACCGGCGAGCAGAAGTACCTGACCGACCTGACCGCCTCGCCGCACCACACCGCAGACGTCTTCGACGCGCGCGGCTTCAGCTGGCAGGGCGTCGCGGCCCTCGGCCGGCTCGACCTGGCCACCGTGCCCAGTGGCCTGCCGGCCGCCGAGCGCACCCGGATCCGCGCCTCGGTCACCGGGGCCGCCGACGAGTACCTGGCCGAGATCGCCGACCAGGCGTACGGGCTGCCGATGCCGGGCGATGCGAACAGCTACTTCTGGGGCGCCAACGGCAACATCATCAACAACGCGGTGGTGCTGGCCACCGCCTTCGACCTGACCGGTGACGCGAAGTACCGCGACGGCGCGGTGCAGGCGATGGACTACCTCCTCGGCCGCAACGCGCTCAACATCTCCTACGTCACCGGCTGGGGCGAGCACCACGCCAAGAACCAGCACAGCCGGATGTTCGGCAACCAGTCCGACCCGTCCCTGCCGAACCCGCCCGCCGGTTCGCTCGCCGGTGGCGCCAACGCCGCCCTGCAGGACCCGTTCGTCGCCGCGCTGCTGCCCGGCTGCGAGCCGATGTTCTGCTACGTCGACGACATCGCCTCGTACTCCACGAACGAGGTGGCGATCAACTGGAACTCGGCGCTGGCCTGGATCGCCTCCTTCCTCGCCGACCAGGACGACGCCCCGGCGCCGGCCCGCTCCACCTGCACCGCCGAGTACGTCAACTACGGCACCTGGGCCGGCGGTGGCGGCTTCACCAGCCAGGTGACCATCCGCAACACCGGCACCAGCACGGTCGACGGCTGGACCGCCCGGTTCGCCTTCACCGGTGACCAGAAGCTGCGCGAGGCCTGGCTGGCCAGGGCGAGCCAGAGCGGGGCCACGCTGAGCGCGAAGAACGAGTCGTACAACGCCCGGATCGCCCCCGGCGGCACGGTGACGTTCGGGTTCAACGCCACCACCGGCGGCGGCGCCAACCCCGCACCGGGTCTGATCACCCTGAACGGCAAGGCCTGTTCCTGACCTCCCACCGGCACCACCGAGCACGGCCGGTGCCGCCTCCCGCAACTCGTCGGGCGGCGGCACCGGCGCGTGCGCCCCGGGCCTCAGCGGCCCAGCCACCGCAGCAGCTCGCCGCCCTGCTGCCAGATGGTCAGCACGGAGAAGACGCCGAAGAGCAGCACCGCCCAGATCAGCGCGGCCACCCGGTAGCGGCGCGGACGGATCTGCTCGGGCAGCACCCGTCGGTTGAGCACCAGCAGCAGGATCGAGTAGACGAACATCATCAGCCCACCGACGCAGGCGGAGATCACCAGCAGCGGCAGGGGCTGGCTCAGGCCGGCGAGCAGGATCAGGCAGCCGATCACGACCAGGCCCCAGACCAGGGCGAAGTAGATCCGGCTCTCCGAGCGTCCCCGCAGGTACGAGGTCTTGAGCACGTCGGCGGCGAGCCGGCTGGTGTAGTCGACGATGCCGAGCGCGGCGGCGAACAGCGAGAGCGCGCCGATCAGCCAGAACAGGGTGCCGAACCACGGTCCGACCAGTTCCTTGAGGCGGTTGCCCTCGACCTCCAGGAACGACACGCTGTTGGCCAGGCCGGGCACCCCGTAGACGGTCGAGTAGGCGAGCATCGACATCAGGGTGATGGTCACGAACGAGATCAGCACGAAGGTGACCAGCTGTTCCCGGTTGGCCAGCCGCCACCAGCGCCGCCACCGGCGCAGGTTCTCCTCGGTCGGCTCGAAGACGAAGCCGGCCGCGCCACCGGCCGCCTCCTCCCGCCCGGTGACCGGGCTGACCAGTCGGGGCACGTACGCGCCCATGCCGTAGCCCTTGTCCCGGATCCAGTTGGACTGCACCAGGTTCTGCCCGCCGCCGGCGCCGGCGAAGACCAGCGCGGAGAGCATCAGGGCGAAGCCCAGCTCCGTCGGGAAGTCCGGTGCGGTGACCGTCCGCGGCAGCTCACCCCAGGTGTCGGCGGAGATGGCGAAGACCACCGCCACGCCGATGAAGAGCACCACCAGGCCGACCTTGACGAACTCGACCCGTTCCAACGCCTGGTAGACCACCGGGGCGAGGGTGAGGGTAGCGCCGATGACCAGCAGCATGCCGATCGAGATCCAGGTGACGTCCCCGCCGACCAGGTAGGTCACCATCGTCGCCGAGCTGGACGCCCAGCCGGGCCAGAGGTTGGCGAAGTAGACCATCACGGCGAAGACCAGTCCCCAGTGCCGCCAGAACCGGGAGAAGCCGGTAAGCGCGGTCTCCCCGGTGGCCAGGGTGTACCGCTCGATCTCCATGTTGAGGAACCACTGGGTGACGATGCCGACCGCCGCCGCCCAGAGGAAGACCAGCCCCACCTGCGAGGCGATGTACGGGTAGAGGACGAACTCACCGGAGGCCAGCCCCACCCCGGCGGCGATCACCCCCGGGCCGATGATCGGCCAGGCCGAGCCCGGCGGTGGTGGCAGCTCCCGGACGGTGACACCGGGCAGGTGGCGGGTGGGAAATCGATCGGCTGCGGTCTGCGGCATCGGGGACCTCCGACGGGTGGGGTGTGCCCCTGGCTACCCGCCCCCGACCGGACATGAAACCTTGCCGATGTATGAATGGCCGCCCGACGGTGAGGTCAGCCGATCTCCTGGTCCACGAAGCACCAGCGCCACGCCTCGCCGGGCTGCACCGAGCGCATCACCGGGTGACCCGACTGCTCGAAGTGGGCCCGGGCGTGCCGGTACGGCGACGAGTCGCAGCACCCCACGTGCCCGCAGGTGAGGCAGGAGCGCAGGTGCACCCAGTGGTCGTTGCCGATGGCCACGCACTCCGGGCAGACCTCGGTGGTCTCCGGCTCGGCGGTGCCCGCCTCGGTCAGGTGCCGACAGCTCACTGGTCGTCCCGCCGCAACAACGACTCCTCCAGGTCCAGGTCACGGTAGGCCCGCACGAGCACCTCCTCGGGGATCCGACCGGAGTCGCGGGCGGTCCGGAAGACCTCCCGCTCCGCGTCGATCATCTCCTGTCGTAGTCGACCGTACGCCTGTGACGGGGTCTCCTGGGCGCCACCACCCAACTGCTCCCAGGCCAGGTTGGCCCGGAACTCCGACAGCCAGCGCAACCGCTCCACCACCGAGTCGGGGGCGCTGCCGGCCAACTCGTCCAGCCGCTCCTGGGCCGCCCGGCTGGCCTGCTGCTGGACCCCGGCGGCGGCCAGGGCGTCCTGCACCGGGTCGTCGGGGGGCAGCCGCAGTCGCCGGGCCACCGCCGGCAGGGTCGCACCCTGGGCGACCAGCGACACCACGATCACCGCGAAGGCCAACCAGATGAACAGCCGTCGGGGGTACGACTCCCCCTCGTCCAGGGTCAGTGGCAGGGCGAGCGCGGCGGCCAGGGTGACCACCCCCCGCATCCCGGCCCAGCCGACCACCATCGGGATCCGCACCGGCGGTGCCGGGTCCCGCCGGCGCACCTTCGGCACCAGCCGGGCCAGGTAGGTCGCCGGGAAGACCCAGACGTAACGGGCCAGGAAGACCGTGGCCAGCACCGCCAGGGTGGTCCCGACCAGGGTGCCCAACGGCTCACCGAGGCCGAGGACGAGGTCCCGCAGCTGCAGGCCGACCAGCAGGAAGACCAGGCCCTCCAACACGAACCGGACCAGCCGCCAGAACGCGCCTACCTGCAACCGGGAGGCCGCCGAGAGCAGCACCGGCAGCTTGTGCCCGATGCCCAGGCCGGTCACCACCACGGCGACCACCCCGGAGGCGCCGATCGTCTCGGCGGCCAGCAGGACCGCGAACGGGATCAGCAGCGACAGCGCGTTGTCCAGCAGCGGATCGCTGATCCGCCCGTGCAGGAAGCTGAAGAGGACCACGCCGACCACCCCGACCAGGACGCCGCCACCGGCCGCCCGGACCACCTCGAGCGCCACCTCGCCGACGCTCACCGCCGAGCCGATCGCCGCCATCGAGGCCACCCGCAGCAGCACCAGCGCGGTGGCGTCGTTGACCAGACTCTCCCCCTCCAGGATGGTCACCACCCGCCGCGGCAGCCCGATCCGCCGGGCCACCGCGCTGGCCGCGACCGCGTCCGGCGGGGCGACCACCGCGCCGAGGGCCAGGCAGATCGCGAACGGCACCGCCGGCAACAGCAGGTGCACCACCAGACCGACCGCGAACGCCGTGAAGATCACCAACCCGACCGCGAGCAGCAGGATCGGCCGCAGGTTGAGCCGGAACGCCGGTACCGAGGTCTCCAGCGCCGCCACGTAGAGCAGCGGTGGCAGCACCCCGACCAGGACGAAGTCCGGCTCGATCCGCAGGTGCGGGAAGCCCGGCACGAAGGACAGCGCGAGGCCGATCACCACCAGCACGATCGGGGCGAGCAGACCGAACCGGCGGGCCAGGGCCGCGCCGAGGGCGGCCACCGCCAGCAGGACCACGACCTCGAAGAGGGCCTCCATGAGGTATGAGCCTAGGCGGCGACCCTCACCCCGCGGTGCGCAGTTTCGGCAGCACCTCCGCCCCGAAGGTGTCGATGAAGGCCCGCTGCTCCTGCCCGACGTGGTGCAGCGCGATCTGGTCGAAGCCCAACGCCACGTACTCCTCCAACCAGCCCACGTGCCGGCCCAGGTCGGCGGAGATGTGGACCACCTCGGCGAGCTTCTCCCGGGAGATCTCCTGCGACACCACGTCGAAGTGCTCCGGGGTGGCCAGGTCCCAGCAGACCGGCGGGGCGAAGACGTTGCTGCGCCACTGGTCGTACGCCAGCTCGAAGGCCTCCCGCTCGTCCGGTGACCAGCTCAGGTGCACCTGCAGGTGCAGCGGGCCCCGCCCACCGGCGTCCCGGTACGCGTCGATCATCTGCCGCAGGTGCGCCACCGGGGCGTTGACGGTGATCAGCCCGTCGGCCCACTCGGCACACCAGCGGGCGGTGGCCACGCTGGTGGCCGCGCCGATCAGCGCCGGCGGCTGCTCCGGCCGGGTCCACAGCTTCGCCCGGTCGACCCGGACCAGCCCGTCGTGGCTGACCTCCTCGCCGGCCAGCAGCGCCCGGATCACCTCGACGCACTCGCGCAGCCGGGCGTTGCGCAGCTCCTTGCGGGGCCACACCTCGCCGGTGATGTGCTCGTTGGCGTTCTCGCCGCTGCCCAGGGCGGCCCAGAACCGGCCCGGGTACATCGCGCCGAGGGTGCCGATCGCCTGGGCGATGATCGCCGGGTGGTAGCGCTGCCCCGGCGCGTTGACCACGCCGAAGGACAGGTTGGTGGCCTGCAGGGCGGAGCCCAGCCAGGACCAGGCGAACCCGGACTGGCCCTGGCGTTCGCTCCAGGGCGCGAAGTGGTCCGACGACATGGCGGCGTCGAAACCGGCCCGCTCGGCGTGGATCACCGCCTCCAGCAGGGCGCGCGGGTGGATCTGCTCGTGGGACGCGTGAAAGCCGAACACCGTCATGGCCGCCACTCCTACCCACCCCACCCCCCACCCATACCTGTAAGGAAGGGCCCCCTGTTAACGCTTTCTGTATAGGAAGGGGCCCTTCCTTACAGGTGCGGCGCGGCGGGCGGCACCGGTGCGCGGCGGGTGCGGGGTGGGTTACTCGGCGTGCGAGCCGGCGCCGGCCACCGCCGAGCCGTCGCCCACCCAGACGGTCTTGGTGTTGCAGAACTCCCGCATGCCCAGGGCGGACAGCTCGCGGCCGTACCCGGAGTTCTTCACCCCGCCGAACGGCAGCTCCGGGAAGGACGTGGTCATCCCGTTGACGAAGACGTTGCCGGCGTCCAGGTCGGTGGCGAAGCGCTCCTGCTCGGACGGGTCGGTGGTCCAGGCGTTCGAGCCCAGGCCGAAGCTGGTGCCGTTGGCCACCTCGATCGCCTCGTCGTACGACGACACCCGGTAGAGGCCGGCGACCGGGCCGAACACCTCCTCGGCCCACATCCGCATCTGCGGGGTCAGGTCGGTCACCACCGTCGGCGGGTAGAACCACCCGGCGCCGGAGGGGACCTCGCCACCGCAGAGCACGGTGGCCCCGTGCTCGACCGCGTCGCGTACCTGGGCGTGGATCTCGTCGCGGCCCCGCTCGCTGGCCAGCGGACCGACGTCGGTGCGCTCGTCCATCGGGTCGCCGAGGCGCAGCGCGGACATCCGCTCGGCGAACGCCCGGGCGAAGTCGTCGAAGACGTCGGTGTGCACGATGAACCGCTTGGCGGCGATGCAGGACTGCCCGTTGTTCTGGCAGCGGGCCGTGGTGGCGACCTCGGCGGCCCGCCGCACGTCGGCCGAGGGCATCACCACGAAGGGGTCGCTGCCGCCGAGTTCCAGCACGGTCTTCTTCAACTCCCGACCGGCGATCGCGCCGATGGACCGCCCGGCGGCCTCGCTGCCGGTAAGCGTGGCGGCCCGTACGCGGGGGTCGCTCAGGATCCGGTCCACGGCGTCCGAGCCGACCAGCAGGGTGCCGAACGCCCCCTCGGGGAACCCGGCCCGCCGGAACAGGTCCTCCATCAGCAGGGCGGTCTGCGGCACGTTCGAGGCGTGCTTGAGCAGGCCGGTGTTGCCGGCCATCAGGGCCGGTGCGGCGAACCGCATGACCTGCCAGAGGGGGAAGTTCCACGGCATCACCGCCAGCACCGGCCCGATCGGCTGGTACCGGACGAAGGCCCGGGTGGCGCCCACGGCGCGGGCGTCGGCGGGCTCGTCGGCGAGCATCCGGGCGGCGTTGGCCGCGTAGAACCGGCAGGCCGCGGCGCACTTGGTCACCTCGGCCTTCGCCGCGGCGTACGTCTTGCCCATCTCGGTGGTCATCAGTCGGGCGATCTCGTCGCGGTCGGCCTCCAACCGGTCGGCGGCGGCGCGCAACCAGTCGCCCCGCTGGGCGATCGAGGTGCCGCGCAGCTGCCGGAAGGCCAGGTCGGCCCGGTCGATGGCCGCGTCGACCTGCTCGTCCGACATCGGGTCGTACGTCTTGAGCACCTCACCGGTGGCGGGGTTGACGGTGGCGATGGACATCTCGTACTCCTGTCACTCGAAGAGTGAGTGGCGTGTGCCGGGTTCCTCGCGGCGGCGGGCGATCCGGCGGCGTTGGATGACGACCAGGTCGAGCACGGCCACCACGGCGAGGACCGCGCAGGCCACGCCGAGCCACGCCACCCCGGCGGTGAAGGCGAGGACGGCGAAGACGGTCATGCTGACCAGACCGAAGCTGGCCAGGGCGAACCGGAGGTTGAGCGCACTGTTGGCGTGACCGACGGTGCCTCGGGCACGCCGGGGCTGTGATCGCGTCATCCTGTCGAGCTACCCCGGATCGTCGCCGTTAACCAACGCCCGGCGACGCACGGCGGGCCAGGATCACACCGCGTCGCCGTGGTGGTCCGGGCAGGTGGCGACGAAGATGATGCCATGACCCACCTGGTACCGGTGACCGTCGCCATCACCCGACGCGCCGATCCTCGTCGTACCAGTGAGATGGTGGCGTGGATGCGGGCCGGCACGGCGCTGGCGGAGGCCTTCCCCGGTTTCCTCGGCGCGGGGTGGGTCCGCAACGCGCCCGGTTCGGCCCAGTGGCACATGCTCTACCGCTTCGCCGACGCCGACACGCTGCGGCACTGGGAGGAATCGCCGCAGCGGAACTGGTGGCTGACCTCCGCGCAGGGCATGGTCGAGCACACCCGGGTCGAGCGACGGACCGGGATCGAGGGTTGGTTCGACCCGCCGCTGGAGCAGGTCGTGCACGAGCCGGGCCTGGCCGCCGGGCCGATCCCGTCCCCGCCCCGGTGGAAACAGGCGGTGACGATCTGGCTGGCGTTCTTTCCGCTGAGTCTGGCCGCCAACCTGCTGGTCGGTTGGTTGCTTCCGGACGCCGCGCTGGCCGCCCGGACCCTGCTGATCACCCTCTGCCTGACGCCGCTGATGACCTACCTGGTGCTGCCCCGGATCACCCGTTGGCTGCACTGGTGGTTGCACGGCCAGCCCGCCCCCTGGCGGGTAGCAGACCGCTGACCTTTCCGCCAGAAAGTGCCGGATACCCGACATCGACCACCCCGCCACCCCGGTCGGACACATAGGGTTACCTGCCCGTAGCTCTCGATGCCGGACGGGGAAGCCATGCCAGCCGGGGAAGCCATGCCTCGACGTTGGGCCACCGCCGTCGTCTGCCTGTTGGCGCTGGCCGCGCTCGCCTGCGAGGGCGACGGCACCGCCGCTCCCCGCCCGTCGGACGACCCGCCGGGCAGCGGCGGCCCCGGCTCCATCGCCGCCCTCGGCGACTCGGTCACCACCGGCTTCGCCTCCTGCCTGGTGCTCACCGCGTGCGAACGCAACTCCTGGTCGACCGGGGACGGCGTCCGGGTCGACAGTCTCTACCGCCGGTTGGTCGACCAGGATCCGAAGATCCGCGGCCGGGCGACCAACCACGCCGAGTCGGGCGCGCGGGCCGCCGCCCTGGCCAAGCAGGCCGACGCGGCCGTACGCGCCAAGGCCGACTACGTCACGGTACTGATCGGCGCCAACGACGCCTGCCGACAGGACATCGACCAGATGACCCCGGTGGCGACCTTCCGCGAGCAGGTGGACCAGGGCCTGCGGACGCTGCGCAAGGGGCGGCCCAAGGCCCGGGTGCTGGTGGTCAGCATCCCGGACCTGAACCGGCTCTGGGAGATCGGGCACACCGACAGTCGCGCGGTACGGGCCTGGCGCACCGGCATCTGTCCCGCCCTGCTAGCCGACCCGACCTCGACGGAGCAGGCCGCCAAGAACCGCCGGGCGAGGTTCGGCAAGCGGATCGACGCGTACAACGACCAACTCTCCGCCGCCTGCCGGGCGTACGGTTCCCGCTGCCGGTACGACGGCGGTGCCGCCCACCGGGTCCGATTCACTCCGGACATGGTCAACCGGCTGGACTGGTTCCACCCCAGCGTGGCCGGGCAGAACCGGCTGGCCGAGGTGACCTGGCGGGCCGCCCGGCTCGCCGACTGACCGCGCCGGGCGGATCAGTCCGGGCGGGCCTGCGGGTCGCCGGCCGCGGCGTCCCGGTAGAGCGCCCGGGACCGATCGGCGAGGCTCTTGGTGGCCGACGAGTTCGCCCAGGTGCCGAGGACGATCGCCGCGCCGGGCACCATCTTGGCGAAGACCCGCTTCGCGGCACGTACCCCGGCCATCTGCGCCAGCTTGACCCCCAACCGCAGCATCACCCGCCCCAGCGGGGTCTGCGACCCGGTGCCGAACAGCGCACCGGCGCGTTCCCGGCCGGCGGCCACCCCGAGGGCCAACCGGGCGCTCGCGGCGGCCTTGTGCACCTTCTGCAGGACCAGCAGGTCGGTGGCGCGGTCGGTGTGCTCCGGGTCGACCCCGTAGGCCGCCGCGATGTGCAGCACCATGCGGGCCTGCGTCCAGGCCAGCACGCCGACGTCGATCACCGCGCCGGGCAGGCCGGCGGCACCGGAGACGGCACCGGAGAGCCGGGCCCGGTTGACGAACCGCTTCACCGCCAGTTCGGCTAGGGCCTCCGGGGTCGCCCCCGGCCGCTCGGCGCGTACCTTCCGGGCCCACTGCCGGGCCTCGGGACCGAGCCGGCGGACCGCCTCCAGGGCCAGGTGCTCCGGGGCGTACTGGGGATCCTCCCGCATCCGGTCCCAGAGCCGGGCCGGTGGCCCCTCCGGGGCGTCCTCGGCGGCCCCGGCCGGTTGCGCCGGTGGGCGCGAGCCCGCCGGGGCCGCCGGTGGCGGTGGGTCCTGCGGTGACCGTGGGGCCGGCGGGACGGGGCCGGACGGCCCCGGGCCTCCGGTGGCCGACGACGGCGTCGGCAGGGTGGACTCTCCGTCGACAGGCACGGAGTCGGTCAAGGATGGCTCCCCTGGTCGGATGAACGCTTACGGACCTGGTCGGACGGCCGCGGACGGGCTCCGCGGCGCAAGTGGCTCAGCGGCGCCGACCGGACAACCGGCTGGCCAGCTGCCGCAGCTTGTCCTGGTTGCCGGGCTTGGCCAGCTCACGGCGACCCCGGTCGACCATCTGCTGACCCTTCGGCGAACTCAGGAACCGGCTGATCCGCTGCATCAGTGCTGACATCTCATATCCTCCTGTCGACGACCCCGCAGTCATGTGTACCCCGTGGGGGCAACCACCAACCGTCCACTGTGTCGCCGGCGCGGAGCGGGTCCGCCCGGCAGAAGTCGGACGATAGGCTCCATATCTCCAGGTGCCGGCCGGCGACACGGCCGGCTCAGGAATGCACGAGGATGGTGGGTACGTTCCCCCGTTCGGGTGGCCGCCCGCGCGGTCGCCGTACGCACAGCCCCAGGGAGGTCCCGTCCGGTGCTCGACCCACACGAGCTCTACGAACTCGCCGACGAGCTGCCCGACCTCGGTCAGCCGGTGCTCATCCAGGCCCTGACCGGTTTCGTCGACGCCGGCAGCGCCACCAGGCTGGCCCGGGAACAGCTGCTCACCTCGCTGGAGGCCCGCCCGGTGGCCACCTTCGACGTCGACCAGCTCTTCGACTACCGCTCCCGCCGGCCGGTGATGACCTTCGTCGAGGACCACTGGGAGTCCTACGACGCGCCCCAGCTGGCCCTGCACCTGCTGCACGACGACGACGAGACCCCGTTTTTCCTGCTCACCGGCCCCGAGCCGGACCTGCAGTGGGAGCGCTTCGCCGCCGCCGTGGCCGGGCTCGCCACCCGCCTCGACGTCCGGCTGACCGTGGGACTCAACTCGATCCCGATGGCGGTGCCGCACACCCGGCCGACCGGGGTGACCGCGCACGCCACCCGGCGGGACCTGATCGCCGGCCACGAGCCGTGGTTGCAGCGGGTGCAGGTCCCCGGCAGCGTCGGCCACCTGCTGGAGTTCCGGCTCGGCGAGGCCGGCCGGGACGCGCTGGGCTTCGCCGCGCACGTGCCGCACTACGTCGCCCAGACCGAGTACCCGGCCGCTGCCGAGGTGCTGCTCACCTCGGTCTCCCGCAGCACCGGCCTGCTGTTGCCCACCGAGGACCTGCGGTCGGCCGCCGAGGTGGTCCGGGTCGAGATCGACCGGCAGGTGGGCCAGACCGAGGACGCCGCCGCGCTGGTCCAGGCCCTGGAGGAGCAGTACGACGCGTTCGCCCGAGGACGTGGCGAGAAGAACCTGCTCGCCGCCGAGAACGGTCCGCTGCCCACCGCCGACGAGCTCGGTGCCGAGCTGGAACGCTTCCTGGCCGAGCAGAGCCGCCCGGGTGACACCCCGGGCAGCTGATCCACCGGCCGGGGCCGAGAATGGGGCAGGCTGGAGGCATGCGCCTGGCGACCTGGAACGTGAACTCCGTGAAGGCCCGCCTGCCCCGGCTGCTCGACTGGCTGGCCACCACCGGCCCCGACGTCGTGTGCCTGCAGGAGACCAAGTGCCCCGACGGGGCCTTCCCGGTCGCCGAGGTGGGCGAGCTGGGCTACACGGTGGCCAGTCACAGCGACGGCCGGTGGAACGGCGTGGCCATCCTGTCCCGGGTGGGGTTGGGCGACGTGACCGTCGGGTTCCCCGGTGAGCCGGGCTTCCCCGCCCCCGAGGCCCGCGCCATCTCGGCCACCTGCGCCGGGTTGCGGGTCTGGTCGGTGTACGTGCCGAACGGGCGGACGCCCGAGGACCCGCACTACGCGTACAAGCTGGCCTGGTTCGCCGCCCTGCGCGACGCCTTGGAGCAGGAGCTGACCGGGGCGCCCACGCTGGCCGTCTGCGGCGACTTCAACGTCGCCCCCACCGACGCCGACGTCTGGGATCCGGCGCTCTTCGTCACCTCCACCCACGTCACCCCGGCCGAACGCGCCGCCCTGGCCGCCCTGCGGGACCTGGGGCTGCGGGACGTGGTGCCGACGGCGATGAAGGGGCCGCACCCGTACACCTACTGGGACTACCGGGCCGGGATGTTCCACCAGAACAAGGGCATGCGGATCGACCTGGTGTACGCCTCCGCGCCGTTCGCCCACGCGGTTCGTTCGGCGTACGTCGACCGGGAGGCACGCAAGGGCAAGGGCCCCTCCGACCACGCCCCGGTGGTGGTCGACGCTGACCTGGTGCCCGCCGTGGAGTCGTTGTGAGCGCCTAGGCTGGAGGACATGGCCATCGTGAAGATCAACGCGCTCGACGTACCGCCCGGCGGCGGCGAGGAACTGGAGCGGCGCTTCGCCGCCCGGGCCGCCGCGGTGGAGAACTCCCCCGGTTTCCTCGGGTTCGAGCTGCTGCGTCCGGTCGGCGGCGAGAGCCGCTACTTCGTCTACACCAGGTGGGAGAGCGAGGAGGCGTACCAGAACTGGGCCGCCGGGCCGTCCCGCGCCGCACACGGCGCCGGGGAGGGTGAGCCGCCCCGCCGGCCGGTCGCCACCGGCGCGAACCTGCTGGAGTTCGAGGTGGTCCAGCAGGTGCCGGGCCCCCGCTGACCGCAGGCGGGTGGCGGCCCGACGGGCAGCGACCGGGTCACCGCCGGCAGTGGGCAACAGCCGGGTCACCGGCTGCGGGAGTCCGCAAAAACCACGATCCCCGCAACTCCCTGGATCCAGGGTGTTGCGGGGATCGCCAGAATCCGCGAGGCGTGAAGGGACCTTCCGCTCAGCGCTGAGCCGCCGCCATACCGACGAACGCCCGCCACGCGGCCGGACCGAAGGTCAGCGCCGGGCCGGCCGGGTCCTTCGAGTCCCGAACACCGACGACGCCGGGCACATTGTCGGCGACCTCGACACAGTCGCCGCCGTTGTTGCCGCTGTACGTGCTCTTGCGCCACCGCGCGCGGGTCAGGTCCATGATGCTGCCACCTCTTCGAGCAGGTCACGGGACTGGTCGACGGACATCGCCACGCCCCGGATGAGTTCCCATCTGCGACTCAGCGTAGCAAGGTCCGTCGCGCTGTCGACGATCTCGCCGCGCCCCTGACTGTCCACGTGCGCCCAGGCCGACCCGTCGCCCAATTCAGCGAGCGTGATCGGCCCACCGTGCCCCGAATAGATGCCGACGGTGCTCGGTACGACGTGCACGCGCACCGACGGCAGCTCGGCGCAGGCGAGCAGATAGGCGCACTGCTCGCGCATCATCGCCCGGTCACCGCCGAGCGTCCGCCGCAGTACAGTCTCGTCGATAACCGCGACCAGCAACGGCGGCCGGTCCCGGCGCAGGATCGATTGCCGCGCTGTCCGACCCTCGACCAGGCCATCTACCTCGGCGACGCTCAGCGCCTCGCCGGCGAGGGTCGCCCGCGCGTACGCCTCGGTCTGCAACAGGCCGGGCACCCAGGCGAGTTGGAACGTCCGCAGGGACACCGCCGCGCGTTCGATGTCGGCCCACCGCCGGAACCATGCCGGCTCACGGCGGCGCACCGTGCTCGGCCAAAGGTCGCCAACGTCGCGGCCCAGCACCCGCGCGGCGGTCGACCGGTGCCGAGGATGCGGCACGGCACCAGGGTTGACCCACCGCTGAACAGACTTCGGGTCTACCCCCACCTGGGCCGCAAGGCTGTCGGCGGTCTCCCCGCACTGCGTCATGGCTTCAATCAGAACGTGGTTCACGAAGCACCCTCCCCGACGTTTGCGACGTCTGTCTATCTTACCTAACGTGGTGTGGCCGCCTACCCTTCGATAGCCATAGTGGTCACAGGACGGCGCAGCTTCCCGGCGGGAAGGTGAATCCCGACCCGGCCCGTCGGGACCGGCAGGCCGCGCCGTCCCGGGGGCCGCCTCGCGGTTCACCCACCTTGCTCGAAGGCGGCCCCCTCACAGACCACAAGCGACCACACAGAGGGGTACCCGATGCTTTTCCGCAGACGGCGCACGAACCGCGGGCAGCGACCCGGGCCGCGCCACGCCGCAGGATCCCGCCAGCCGGCGACCGACCGCACGACCCCGCACCCGGACTGGGCGAACACGCGCACCGCCGTGTACCCGGTCGTGCGGCCGGGCAGCGCCGGGAACCTGACCCCGGCTCAGGCATGGCGGGCGAACCGGGGGCGCTGGCGATGATGATCCCGATCACTTACGGCGCGGACGCCTCACACGTGCCGACCCGACCGACGTGGGACTGCACGGCGTGCGCGGAGCCGTGGCCGTGCACGGAGTACCGGTCCGGCGACGCGTCGATGCAGATCGTCGGCGCGCTGATCTACCTGACCCAGCTGGCTATCCGGGACATGCGCTACCTGCCCGCGCCCGAGGTCGTCCGACGGTTCGTGTTCTGCACGCCCTTGAGCGACGCCGACGCGCGGGCGGTGGCGCTCGACCTGATGCGCTCACGGCAGCCGTTGCCCGACATCACCCGCACCCGACACACTCCGATGCGCCCACTCTGGGGCTGCTCGGCGTGCCGGAAGGACTGGCCGTGCGGGCCCGCCCAGGCGGCGCTACTACGCGTCTACGAGGGTGAGCCGGACGGCCCTGGTGATGTATCTCGGCGCGATGCTGGCCCACGCGGGCGACCAGCTTCACCAACTCGGCCAACGCCCCCACCCGGCGACGCTCGACCAACGGTTTCTCGCCTGGGCGCGGGACGCCATCCGACCCGCGGTGACCTGACCTCCCCCGGACCGCCCGCCCCGGTGCGGCGTCGCTTTCGGTCCCCCGCCGCCGCGACGCCCCCGGGGCGGGCTTTCTACCGGGCACCGCGAGTGCAGCAGCCGGGTCACCGGCTGCGGGAGTCGACAAGCGAGGCGAAGGCGATCACGTTGTCCTGGTACCCGGTCCGTCCGCCGAGCCACTGCCCGCCGCAGGTGATCAACCGCAGTTCGGGCGGGCCGGAGTCGCCGTAGACCCGGTCGGCAGGCAGGTTGTCCTTGGCGAAGTGCTCCACCGAGTCGACCGCGAAGACGGCCACCGACCCGTCGGCCCGGGTCACCTCGATCCGGTCACCGGGGGTGAGCCGGGCCAGCTCGTAGAAGACCGACGGGCCGTCCTTGCTGTCCACGTGCCCGACGATGATCGCCCGACCGGCCTCGCCCGGGGTCGGTGCGCGGTCGTACCAACCGGTCTCGTTGTGCCGCTCCAGCGGCGGCACGGCGATCGTGCCGTCGGGGGCCTGCCCGACCGGCCGTACCGGCGCGTTGACCTTGATCGTGGGCACCGCCAGACCCACCGGCCGGCTGGCGGACAACCCGCCGGCCACCGACTCACCCGCTGCCGGTTCGGCCTCCGGCGTCGCGGCCACCCAGTCGAACGGCCCGACGGTACGGCCGAGGCCCGCGCCGGTGGCGAAGATCCCGACCAGCACCAGCACCACCGCCAACGGCACCGACCAGGGGCGCCGCCCGTCCGGCCGGCCCGCTCCGGCGGCCTCGCCTGCCGCCCGGCCGGCACCGGCCGCACCCCCGCCAGCCCGGCCACCTCCGGCCGCACCCCCGCCGGCCGGGCCACCTCCGGCCCCACTCCCGCCAGTCCAACCGGCAGCGGCCACGCTCCAGCCGGCCCAGCCGGCACCGGCCGCACCCCCGCCGGCACCGGTGCCCGGCCGACCGGGACGGGTCGTGTCCCCGCCGGCCTGGCCAGGGCGGGAAGCGACACTCCCCGAAAGGGCCTGCCGGGCCAGGTCCGACCAGGGCCGGGACTGCCGGGCCGGTTCCGCTCCCGACGGATCGGGCCGGGCGAAGTCGGGTGGATCGACGAGTCGGCGGGGGCGACCGAACCTGCCCACCACCGGGCGGGACGCCAGATAGGTGGCGGCGGCGAACCGGCCCGGCCCGGGAAGGTGGTCCGGTCCGAGCAGGCGGTCCGGTGGCGCGTCGCGGCGGTCCGGTCCGAGCAGGCGGTCCGGTGGCGCGTCGCGGCGGTCGACGGTCACGACGGGCCCCCACCACCGTGGCCGTCACGCGGTCGGCGGGCCGCCAGGACACCGGCCACCGCACCCGCCAGCGTCAACGCCAGCCCGCCCGGGACCAGCAGGTCACCGGGTCCGCCGCCGGCCGCGCCGCCGAAACCGGTGGCCGGGCCGTGGCTGGGTCGGTGGGTCGGCGGACGAGTCGGCGGATAGGTCGGCGGGTAGTGCTTGGTGACCTGGAGGGTCGTGGTGGCGGTCGCCCCCGAACGGCATTCCAGCTTCACCCGGTAGTTGCCCGGCCGGGTACGCGTGGCCACCATCGGGGAGGCGGTCAGGTAGCCGTACTGGGGATGGACGGTGACCTTGCCGAAGGCGTCCGACCAGACGGTCGCCGGGACCGAGTTGTCCCGACAGCTGGCCCTGATCCCGACCAGGTAACCGGGCTGCACCACGGCCGGACTGACCTGGACGAAGATGTTGTCCGGGTGGG
Source organism: Micromonospora sp. WMMA1923 (assembly GCF_049179195.1). Classification (NCBI taxonomy): domain Bacteria; kingdom Bacillati; phylum Actinomycetota; class Actinomycetes; order Micromonosporales; family Micromonosporaceae; genus Micromonospora; species Micromonospora sp. WMMA1923. The sequence continues at coordinate 1,519,188 of NZ_JBMHLZ010000001.1, read as the reverse complement.
GCGGGGCGGGTGGTGCCGGCTGCGGCGGGCCACCGGGCTGCGGATCGCCCGGCTGCGGGTCGACGGGCAGCGGGTCACCGGGCAGCGGATCGGCCGGCTGGGCCAGCGGACGGGCAGCGGCCAGGGCCGGCGCGCCACCGGCCAGCGAAACGGTGAAGGTGGCGAGTGTGATCGCCAGCGCTGCGCCGAGGCGCCTACCTGCCCCCATGTCCCCTCCCGGCGCGGTCCACCCCTGCCGGGCGGCGACCGCCCGGCCTGCCGTACGGGATGATCCTCTCATCCCGGGTCGCACATCACATCCGATCCGACCGCGGCGTCGCGTACTCTCGGGTCGCTGTGACCTCCACCGACCACGAACCCGCCGCCGTCGCCGGGCCGTCACCGGCCACGTCGTCGACCCCCGTCCCGACCGCGATCCCGATCCGGACCTTCCACCCACGCCGTGGCCGGATGACCGGCCGTCAGCTCGACGCGATGGACCAGCTCTGGCCGGTCTTCGGCCTGACCGTGCCGGAGCCTGCCGGCAGCCCACTGGACCTGGCCGACCTGTTCGGACGCCGGGCACCGGTGGTGCTGGAGATCGGTTCCGGTATGGGGGACGCCACGGCCGCCATGGCGGCCGACGACCCGAGCCGAGACTATCTGGCGGTCGAGGTGCACACGCCGGGAATCGCGAACCTGTTGGACCTGGTCCGCCGGCACGGGCTGGGCAACGTCCGGATCGTCGAGGGCGACGCGCTGGAGCTGGTACGCGGCCTACCGGTCGACGCGTTGGACGCGGTGCACGTCTTCTTCCCCGACCCGTGGCCCAAGACCCGCCACCACAAACGGCGACTGATCCAACCCGCGCACGTCGCCCTGCTGCGTTCCCGACTGACCCCCGGCGGCACGCTGCACTGCGCGACCGACTGGGCGGAGTACGCCGAGTCGATGCGCCGGACCCTCGATGACGACCCGGGCCTGGTCAACGCCCACCGCGGGTACGCGCCGCGCCCGGCGCACCGGCCGGTGACCAAGTTCGAACGCCGGGCCCGCACCGCCAGCCGCGACGTCTTCGACCTGATCTACCACCGGGTGTAAGGAAGGGCCCCTTCCTATCGCTTTCTGTTGTACAGGGGGCCCTTCCTTACACCCGGTTGGCGCGCGGGGGCGGTGGGCGGGCACGATGGAGCGGCTATGACGCTCACCGCCGCGCTGCCTGCAAGCGCCGACCCCGATGCCCTGTACGACGCGTTCGCCGGCTGGGCGAAGGAGCGCGGCCTCGACCTCTACCCCCATCAGGAGGAGGCGGTCATCGAGATCGTCTCCGGCGCGAACCTGATCATGAACACGCCCACCGGCTCCGGCAAGAGCCTGGTGGCCACCGCCGCGCACTTCGCCGCGCTGGCCGACAACCGCACCACCTTCTACACCGCGCCGATCAAGGCGCTGGTGTCGGAGAAGTTCTTCGCCCTCTGTGAGATCTTCGGCGCGGAGAACGTCGGCATGCTCACCGGGGACGCCAGCGTCAACGCCGACGCCCCGGTGATCGCCTGCACCGCCGAGATCCTGGCCAACCTGGCGTTGCGCGAGGGCGCCCGGGCCGACGTCGGTCAGGTGATCATGGACGAGTTCCACTTCTACGCCGAGCCGGACCGGGGCTGGGCCTGGCAGGTGCCGATCATCGAGCTGCCCCAGGCGCAGTTCATCCTGATGTCGGCCACCCTCGGCGACACCACCCGCTTCGTCGACGACCTGACCCGGCGTACCGGCCGCGCCACCGCCGTCGTACGCACCGCCGAGCGGCCGGTCCCGCTGCTCTTCTCGTACGCGATGACGCCGATGCACGAGACCCTGGAGGAGCTGCTGCAGACGAAGCAGGCCCCGGTGTACGTGGTGCACTTCACCCAGGCCGCCGCCCTGGAACGCGCCCAGGCGCTGATGAGCGTCAACGTCAGCACCCGCGCCGAGAAGGATCTGATCGCCGCCGCGATCGGCCGGTTCCGGTTCACCTCCGGCTTCGGCAAGACCCTGTCCCGGCTGGTCCGGCACGGCATCGGGGTGCACCACGCGGGGATGCTGCCCAAGTACCGCCGGCTGGTGGAGACCCTCGCCCAGGCCGGCCTACTCAAGGTCATCTGCGGTACGGACACCCTCGGCGTCGGCATCAACGTGCCGATCCGTACGGTGCTCTTCACCGGCCTGAGCAAGTACGACGGGGTCCGTACCCGGTTGTTGAAGGCCCGGGAGTTCCACCAGATCGCCGGGCGGGCCGGCCGGGCCGGATTCGACACCATCGGCCGGGTGGTGGTGCAGGCCCCCGAGCACGTGATCGAGAACGAGAAGGCGCTGGCCAAGGCGGGCGACGACCCGAAGAAGCGGCGTAAGGTGGTCCGCCGCAAGCCGCCGGAGGGCTCGATCGGCTGGGGCGAGCCGACCTTCCAGCGGCTGGTCGAGGCCGAGCCGGAGCCGTTGACCTCCAGCTTCCAGGTCAGCCACTCGATGCTGCTCAACGTCATCGGCCGCCCCGGTGACGCGTTCGCCGCGATGCGGCACCTGCTCACCGACAACCACGAGGACGCCGCCGCGCAGCGCCGGCACATCCGCCGGGCCATCGCGATCTACCGGGCCCTGCGCGCCGGCGGGGTGGTCGAGGAGCTGCCCGAGCCGGACGAGACCGGCCGGCGGGTCCGGCTCACCGTCGACCTGCAACTCGACTTCGCCCTCAACCAGCCGCTCTCCCCGCTGGCCCTGGCCACGATCGAGCTGCTCGACGCGGAGAGCCCCGCGTACGCCCTGGACGTACTCAGCGTGGTCGAGTCGATCCTCGACGACCCCCGCCAGGTGCTCTCCGCGCAGCAGTTCAAGGCCCGTGGTGAGGCGGTCGCCGCGATGAAGGCCGAGGGCATCGAGTACGAGGCCCGGCTCGAACTGCTCGACGAGGTGACCTACCCGAAGCCGCTGGCCGAGTTGCTGGACGCCGCGTACGAGATGTACCGGCGGGGGCACCCGTGGGTCGCCGACCACCAGCTCTCCCCCAAGTCCGTGGTCCGCGACATGTACGAGCGGGCGATGACCTTCGGCGAGTTCGTGCAGTTCTACGGCCTGACCCGGTCCGAGGGGCTGGTGCTGCGCTACCTGGCCGACGCCTACAAGACGCTGCGGCAGACGGTGCCCGAGGACGCCAAGACCGAGGAGCTGGTCGACCTCATCGAGTGGCTGGGCGAGCTGGTCCGCCAGGTCGACTCCAGCCTGATCGACGAGTGGGAACGGCTGCGCAACCCGTCGGACGCCGAGGAGGTGGCCGCCGCCCTGGACGACCGGCCACCGGCGGTCACCCGCAACGCCCGCGCCTTCCGGGTGCTGGTGCGCAACGCGCTGTTCCGCCGGGTCGAGCTGGCCGCGCTGCGCCGCTACGACCTGCTCGGTGAGCTGGACGCCGCCGACGGCTGGGACGCCGGGGCGTGGACGGACGCGCTGGCACCGTACTTCGAGGCGTACGACGGGATCGGGACCGGTCCGGACGCCCGGGGACCGGCGCTGCTGATGATCGACCAGAGCAACTCGCAGCGGTGGACGGTGCGGCAGATCCTGGACGACCCGGACGGCGACCACGACTGGGGGATCAGCGCCGAGGTGGACCTGGTCGCCTCGGACGAGACAGGTGCCGCCGTGGTGCGGATCACCGACGTCGGACAGCTCTGAAATTTCTCTTCGCGGGGCCGTCCGGAGTGTCCGGGCGGCCCCTTTTCTGCCCTGGGCGATGTCAGACCCGTCGATTAGAATGTGTGTACTAATCGAGCCTTTGAGCTGGGAGGACGCCCATGAACGCGCCCACCTCCACCCCCCTCACGCCGTACGCGACCCTGCTGGGTTTCACCCGGTACGTCGACCGCACCGGACCCACCAAGGCCACCTTCGTCGGCGGCCTGCGCAAGCAGCGGGCCAGCCGCTCCGGCTTCAACCCGCACGGTCAGTTCGTCAAGGCGCTCAAGGCCGACGTCGCCTTCCACACCGGCGGCACCCACCTGGCCCAGGTGGTCGACGTCGTCAAGCCCCGGTGGCGTCCGCTCTACCAGGCGCTGGTGCCCGGCGCGACGCAGTGGCTGCACTCACTCGGCGACCCGCGCGAGGTGGAGCTGGCGCAGACCCGCGACGCCCTCGCCCTGCTCGGCGACCTCCCAGTCAAGATCAACCCCCACTTCGGCATCCGGTACGCCGACGGCCGCGCCGAGGCCGTCCGACTGCACTTCGACGAGGCTCCGCCCAGCGAGGAGGCCGCCCTGGCGACCCTGCACCTGATGGCCCGGCACATGGACGCGGTCCTGCCGCACGCCCAGCCGATCCTGGTCGACGTCCGCCGGGGCACGACCCACCGGATGCCGGATTCCGTCAAGCCCGAGCAGGTCGAGCAGTGGCTGGCCGGCGAGGCCGCCGCGTTCCGCGCCATCTGGTCCACCGCCGCCTGACGAAACAGCACCCGCGCAAGAGCCGCCACCCAACGCCCCCACATCCCGAACGAGTGAGGGCCCACCAGACGGAAGCCACCACGTCCCGGAGACAGCAGGCTCCCACCACACCGGGACGCCCTGAATCCCGGAAACAGCGAACAGCCACCACATGAGAGGCCCTGAATCCGAGAAACAGCAGGCCCCCACACCAGCGACACCAGGATCCGGGAAGCAGCGAGGGGTGTTCGGGTGGGGGCGGCGCGGGGAGGCGTCATACCAGAGAGGGGGGCGGTTCTCGGAGTTATCCACAGGTGACCGGTGCTGGCCCTTGGCCGTTGTCCACAGGGGGCGCGGCGGTGACGGTGGATGCGCCAGCCTGGTGGGCATGGCAGAAACCGCCCGGCGCCCCCGCAGCTGCGAGGTCGCATCTTCCGTGGTTCCACCGTCGTCAACGACGGCCTGCTCAGCCGCAACGACCTCCGCAGTGCGGCCTGGCAGCGACTGTTCCGCGACATCTACGCCGACACCGACCTGCCCCTGACTCACCGGGCCCGTTGCCTGGCGGTGAGCCGTTGGCTGGCTCCCCCAGGCACGGCCATCGCCGGACGTGCGGCAGCCGCCCTGCACGGCGCGGCTGCCACAGCCAACGAGGAACCGATCGACGTGCTGACTCCCGCGGATGTCCGGATGGGTCCGATCTCGGGTGTACGGGTGCATCGTGGCCTGCGCGAGGCGACGGATGCCGTAGACCGGGACGGCATCCTCGTCACGACCGTCACCCGTACCTGCTGGGACCTGGCCTGCTGGCTGACTGCCATGGAGGCGGTCGTGGTCGTCGACGCACTACTCAGACAGCGGCTGACCAGCCAAGACGACCTTCGTGCCTATGCGTGGGAGCACCGCGACCGGCGGGGCTGGCGGGCGTTGCTGCGGGTCGTCGAGCTGACCGACGGCGGTGCGGAGTCTCCGCAGGAATCCCGGACGCGGGTGCACCTCGTGCGGGCAGGGCTGCCCCGGCCGGTCACCCAGTACGTGATCACCGGTCAGGGGCGGTTCATCGCACGCGTCGATCTGGCGTGGCCGGCCTTCAAGGTGGCGGTCGAGTACGACGGCCGCTGGCACGACGATCCGGAACAACTTCACCGCGACCGGCGTCGACTCAACCAACTGGTCGGCGAAGGCTGGCTCGTCCTGCACGTCACCGCCCGACGGTTACGGGAGGACCTCGACGGATTCCTGGGCGAGGTCCACATCGCCCTGCGATCCCGAGGCGCCCGACTCTGACACCACACCCCACCGGCACACCGGTCTCTGGCGGCACCCGTCGTTACGCCGGAATGTGGTGCCCTGTGGTGCCCGTTCCGTTCCTGGCTCCGGTCCGCGGGCGTGGTCGCTGCTGCCGATGAGCCCGGCCAGGTCCGGATCAAGCTCGCGGCGAACGTATGGACGGCCGACGACGGCCAGCAGACTGGCACCCCACCATTCATACCCGACTGTCAGGTCACCACATTCAGGAAGGAGCGGCCGATGCTCGTCGGCTTGGCCACCACATCCAGGAAGGAGCGGCGTGCGCTCGTCTGGTCGGGCGGGGACACCCACCCCGACCCGGATCCAGGTAACCCAACGGGCACCAGACACCACCACATCCCGGATCCAGCAACCCGACCACCACCACAACCACGATCCAGTGCCCCCACCAGCGCCGAAGGCCACCACATCCACGATCCAGTGCCCTAACAAGCGCAAAACACCACCACAACCACGATCCAGTGCCCCCACCAGCGACGGAGGCCACCGCAACCTGAGCGGCCCGGTCGACCTGAACGGGGTTCCCGCTGTCCGATGGGTGTCGGGGGGAGTTGGGTCAGGGGGTGAGGTGGGCGGCGCCTCCGCCGCCGGCTTCGGGGGCACCGGCGGGGGTCACGACGTACGGGCGCATCATGTCGTGATCCTCGTGCTCCAGGATGTGGCAGTGCCAGACGTACCGGCCGGGCAGGTCGAAGTGGGCCTTGATCCGGCGCACGCTGCCGGGGAAGACCGGGACGGTGTCGTGCCGGCCACCCTGGTCGCCCCGGGCCGGTCCGCCGCCCGACCGGCCCGAGCCGAGCAGCTCGAACTGCACCTGGTGCAGGTGGACCGGGTGGGTCTGCGAGGTGAAGTTGTGCAGTTCCCAGATCTCGGTGCTGCCGAGTCCCACCTGCTCCGTTACGGGGGCGCCCCAGGGCAGCGGCACGGGTCGGCCGCGCTGGTCGACCACGCCCAGCTGGAGAACGCCGTGCCCGGTGGAGTTCGCGTACGACAGGGAGAGTCGCCGGACGCGGTCGGCGGGACCGAGCGGGGGCACCGCGGGCAGCCGCAGCTGGTGCGCGGGGACGGTGTCGTCCGGGCCGATCCGGTCGGTGACGACGAACTTCAGCACCTGCCCGGTGGTCTGCGGGTCGGCCGGTCCCCCGCGGGCGTCCGGTCCGTCCGGTCCCTCGTTGACCAGGTACAGCTCGGTGCCGGCGGGGACGTCGGTGAAGTCGATCAGCACGTCGGAGCGAGACCCGATGGAGAGGGCCAGCCGGTCCTGCTCGACCGGGGCGGGCAGGAAGCCGCCGTCGCTGCCGAGCTGCCAGATCGGCAGCACCGGGCGGGCCGGCCGGCTGGTCGGCCGCGCCGCCACGCAGAGCTGGAGGAATCGGCTGTTGCAGCCGTTGAGCAGGCGGAACCGGTACCGGCGGCGCTGCACCGGCAGCACCGGCCAGGTGTTGCCGTTGACCACCGTGGTGGTACCGAAGAAGGGCATCCCGGCCCGGCCCGACGGGTAGGACAGCTCGCCGTCGGCGCGGAAGCTGCGGTCCTGGATCAGCATCGGGATCTCGTGGGGCGTTCCGTCGGGCCCGGCTGCCGGGCCGGGCAGCACGCCCGGCGGCAGGTCGGCGTCCCCGCCCCGCAGCAGGTAGAAGCCGGCGGCACCGGCGTACATGCTCAACCTGGTGAGCCCGACGCTGTGGTCGTGGTACCAGAGCGTGGTGGCTTGCTGGTCGTTGCGGTACTCGAAGCGGGCCGAGCCGGGCGACCAGTGCGTTCCGGCGTTCGCCAGGGCGTCGAACTCCTCGTAGGAGCTGCCCACCCGGGCGTAGCCGGCGGGGATGTCCCGCGCGTCCGGCAGGTACCAGGCTTCGGGGTAGCCGTCGTTCTCCGGCAGGTTGTGGCCGCCGTGCAGGTGCACGACCAGCGGGACCGGGCCGAGGTAGCGGGCCGGCGTCCGGTCGGGGTCGGGGTGGGTGTCCCGGCCCTCGGTGCCGCCGGCCGGGTTGGCCCAGTGCAGTGCCGGGTCGACCGGTAGCAGGTGGGGCAGGTACCGCCCGTCGCCGTCGACCAGCTCGTTGCGCCAGGTGACCCGGACCGGGCGGTCCACCCGGGCCTCGATGGTGTTGCCCGGGTAGCGGAACGTCCACGGGTGGGCCGTGGAGCCGAACCCCCACACCCGGGTGCCGGGCAGGGAGGTCGGCAGCACCTGCTGCCGCAACTGGCGCAGCCCGACCGAGTACTCGTCGGCGTCGGTGCGGGCGACGGTGGGCATGGTCCCCGGCACCCGCAGCCGGGTGACGTACTTGGGGATCGTCTCGGCGGCCAGCGTCGGGGCCGATGTCCCCGTCCCCGCCCCTGCGCCCGCCCAACCGGGCGGGGCCAGCGCCGCCGCCGTGCCGACCGCCCCCGTGACCAGCAACCGCCGCCGAGTGACCATGAGCCGCCCCCTCCGTAGCTCCCAACCGAGACTAAACAGAAGTTGGCTCACAAAGCTGCCAATCAGTGCGAAAGCGGGATATTACTCAGGATCGGGGTCACCTGCGACAGGCGGTACCAGGGCGGTCAGGTCGGTCACCGGCACGACCTGGGGATCCTCGAGCGGGCCGACGATCACCCGCAGCGCCGGGAAGTGGTCGGCGAGCAGCCGACGGCACCGGTCGCAGGGCGGCACCAGGCTGCGCCCCCGGTCCCCCACCGTGACGAGGGTCTCCAACTCGCCGACGCCCTGGGTGGCGGCGGCGCCGAGGAGCACCACCTCGGCGCAGGCGTCGACGGCGGGGTGCACGACGTCCACGCCGGTGACCACCCGGCCCTGGGCGGTCCGGGCCGCGCTGGCCAGCGTGTGGCTGGCGCTGCGGCAGCGTAGTTTGGCCACCGCGCTGGCCGCCTGCACCAGCGCCCGGTCGGTGTCCCGCATCGTCATCCCGTCCCCACGATCGACTCGGTCGGTGGCCCACTCTAGACGGCGGAACTGGTCGATGCCCGGCCGACCGCGGGCGGTTCGGCGACATCGGCCGCGCCGATCGCAGGCGGTTCGCCGACATCGGCCGTGCCGACCGCAGGCGGTTCGGTGACGCCGAACCGGTAACCCACGGGCGGTACCGGGCCGGGCTGCCTATCCTTGGCGACGTCATGCAGACTCCACCCGCACCGGCCGCGACCGACACGGTTCGCGAGCTGCACCGTCGCCTCGCCCCTCTGATCTTCGACGACCAACGTCGGCTGCGCCGGCGGCTCGACGGCGTCAAGCGCCTGCGCGATCCGCAGCGGCGCGCCGACACGCTTGCCGAGATCACCGCCGAGGTGGGTCGGGCCGAGGCCCGGCTGGCGGCCCGGCAGGCAGCCGTTCCGGCGGTGACCTACCCTGCCGGGTTGCCGGTGAGCGAACGCCGGGACGACATCGCCGCCGCCATCCGCGACCACCAGGTGGTGATCGTGGCCGGCGAGACCGGCTCCGGCAAGACCACCCAGCTGCCCAAGATCTGTCTGGAGCTGGGGCGTGGGGTGTCCGGGCTGATCGGCCACACCCAGCCCCGCCGGCTGGCGGCCCGGACCGTCGCCGACCGGATCGCCGAGGAACTCGGCACCGAGCTGGGCGACGTGGTCGGGTACAAGGTCCGCTTCACCGACCAGGTGAGCGACCGCAGCCTGGTCAAGCTGATGACCGACGGCATCCTGCTGGCCGAGCTGCAGACCGACCGGATGCTGCGCCGGTACGACACCCTGATCATCGACGAGGCGCACGAGCGCAGCCTCAACATCGACTTCATCCTCGGGTACCTGCGGCAGCTGCTGCCCCGCCGACCCGACCTGAAGGTGATCATCACCTCGGCGACCATCGAGACCGACCGGTTCGCCCAGCACTTCGCCGACGCCGACGGGAAGCCGGCGCCGGTGGTCGAGGTCTCCGGTCGGACGTACCCGGTCGAGGTGCGCTACCGGCCGTTGGTCGAGGTGACCGGGGACGAGGCGGACGAGGACGGCGAGAACGTCCGGGACCAGATCCAGGCCATCGGCGACGCGGTCGAGGAGCTGGCCGCCGAGGGCCCCGGTGACGTGCTGGTCTTCCTCAGCGGCGAGCGGGAGATCCGGGACACCGCCGAGGCGCTGGGCAGGCTGGTCCAGTCGAAGCGGTCGCTGCTGGGCACCGAGATCCTGCCGCTGTACGCCCGGCTCTCCGCCGCCGAGCAGCACCGGGTCTTCGCCGCGCACAGCAACCGCCGGGTGGTACTGGCCACCAACGTGGCGGAGACCTCGCTGACCGTACCGGGGATCAAGTACGTGGTGGACCCGGGCACGGCCCGGATCTCGCGGTACTCCAGCCGGTTGAAGGTGCAGCGGCTGCCGATCGAGGCGGTGTCGCAGGCCTCGGCCAACCAGCGCAAGGGCCGCTGCGGGCGGACCTCGGACGGCATCTGCATCCGCCTCTACGACGAGCAGGACTTCGCCAGCCGCCCCGAGTTCACCGACCCGGAGATCCTGCGGACCAACCTGGCCTCGGTGATCCTCCAGATGACCTCGATCGGGCTCGGTGACATCGCCGCGTTCCCGTTCGTCGACCCGCCGGACCGGCGCAACGTCACCGACGGGGTCAACCTGCTGCACGAGCTGGGCGCGCTGGATCCGACCGAGACCGACCCGGACAAGCGGCTCACCCCGCTGGGCCGGCGGCTGGCCCAGCTCCCGGTGGACCCCCGGCTGGCCCGGATGGTGCTGGAGGGCGAGCGCAACGGCTGCGGCACCGAGGTGATGGTGATCGCCGCCGCGCTCTCCATCCAGGATCCCCGCGAACGGCCGGCGGAGAAGCAGGCCCAGGCCGACCAGGCGCACGCCCGGTTCGCCGACGCCGAGTCGGACTTCGTCGCGCTGCTCAACCTCTGGCGGTACCTGCGCGAGCAGCAACGCGCCCTCTCCGCCAGCGCGTTCCGCCGGATGTGCCGCGCCGAGTACCTCAACTACCTGCGGGTACGCGAGTGGCAGGACATCGTCAGCCAGCTGCGTCAGGTGGGGCGTACCCCGGAGGGGGGTGCCGGGCGGCGGGGTCGGCGGGGCGCGGAGAACCCGGCGGCCGACGGCGGCCGGCGGGCCGGCGGCGCGGACCTGCCGGAGGAGATCGACACCCCGAAGGTGCACCAGTCGCTGCTGGCCGGGCTGCTCTCCCACGTCGGGCTCAAGGACGCGCAGAAGCACGAGTACCTGGGCGCCCGGGGGGCCAAGTTCGCGCTCTTCCCCGGCTCGGCGCTGTTCAAGAAGCCACCCCGCTGGGTGATGGCCGCCGAGCTGGTGGAGACCTCCCGGCTCTGGGGTCGGGTCGCCGGGCGGGTCGAGCCGGAGTGGGTCGAGCCGCTCGCCCAACACCTGGTCAAACGCAGCTACAGCGAGCCGCACTGGGAGAAGAAGCAGGCCGCGGTGCTGGCCTACGAGAAGGTGACCCTGTACGGCGTCCCGCTGGTCAGCGCCCGCAAGGTGAACTTCGGCCGGATCGATGCGGGCCTGAGCCGGGAGCTGTTCATCCGGCACGCCCTGGTCGAGGGGGACTGGCAGAGCCACCACCAGTTCCTGCGGGACAACCGCCGGCTGCTGGCCGAGATCGAGGAGCTGGAGAACCGGGCCCGCCGCCGGGACATCCTGGTCGACGACGAGACGGTGTTCCAGTTCTACGACGAGCGGATCCCCGCCGACGTGGTTTCCGGCCGGCACTTCGACGCCTGGTGGAAGACCACCCGGCGGGAGCGGCCCGAGCTGCTCACCTTCACCCGTGAGCTGCTGGTCAACGCCGGCCGGGGCGGGGTGGACGAGCAGGACTACCCGGACCAGTGGCGCGCCGGTCCGGTGGCGCTGCCGTTGACCTACCGGTTCGAGCCGGGCACGTCGACCGACGGGGTGACCGTCGACATCCCGCTGCCGATGCTCAACCAGGTGCCGGCGGAGAGCTTCGACTGGCAGGTGCCGGGGCTGCGGGAGGAGCTGGTCGTCGCGCTGATCCGGTCGCTGCCCAAGGCGGTACGCCGCAACTTCGTCCCGGTGCCCGACCACGCGCGGGCGGCGCTGGCGGCGATCAGGCCCGGCGAGGAGTCGCTGCTCACCGCGCTCACCCGCGAGCTGCGCCGGATGACCGGGGTGAGCGTGCCCGCCGACGCGTGGGACCTGAGCCGGCTCCCGCCGCACCTGCGGGTCACCTTCCGGGTGATCGGCGAGGAGGACAAGCCGGTCGCCGAGGGCAAGGACCTGCCGGCGCTGCAACGCCAGCTCCGTCAGGAGGTACGTCAGGTGGTGGCCGCCGCCGCGCCCGAGGTGGCCCGTACCGGGCTGCGGGAGTGGAGCATCGGCACCCTGCCGCGCACCGTCGAGCAGGTCCGGGCCGGTTTCGCGGTGACCGGCCACCCGGCGCTGGTGGACGAGGGCACCACGGTGGGGGTCCGGGTCTTCGACTCCGAGGCCGAGCAGGCGGCGGCGCACTGGGCCGGTACCCGCCGGTTGCTGCGGTTGACCGTCGCGTCTCCGGCGAAGATCCTGCAGGGCCGGTTGAGCAACGAGGCGAAGTTGGCGCTGAGCCGCAACCCGCACGGCAACGTGCAGCAGCTCATCGAGGACGCGGCGGGCGCGGCGATCGACAAGCTGGTCGGCGACGCGGGCGGTCCGGCCTGGGACGCCGCGGGCTTCACCGCGTTGCGCGACCGGGTGCGGGCCGACCTGGTCGACACGGTGGTGGAGGTGATGGACCGGGTCCGCCGGGTGCTGGCCGCGGCCTACGCCGTCGAACAGCGGCTCGGCGCGACGCGGAACCTGGCCGTGGTGGCCGCGCTGGCCGACATCCGGGCGCAACTGGCCGGACTGGTGCACGCCGGGTTCGTCACCGAGACCGGCTACGCCCGCCTGCCCGACCTGCTGCGCTACCTGACCGCCATCGAGCGGCGGCTGGACCGGCTAGCCGGCAACCCGCAGCGGGACAGGTCGCAACAGGACCGGATCGCGGTGGTGCAGAAGGAGTACGCCGACCTGCTCGCCGCGCTACCGGAGACCCGGCGGTCCTCGGCGGCGGTCCGGCAGATCCGCTGGATGATCGAGGAGCTCCGGGTGAACGTCTTCGCCCAGGCGCTCGGGACGCCGTACCCGGTCTCGGAGCAACGGATCTACCGGGCGATGGACGACGCCGAGGGACGCTGAGCGCCGGCCGGCTCAGCCGACCTGTACCGGCAGCACCCGGCCCGCCGGCAGCGCCGGAACCGAGTTGGCCAGGGCGTTGGCGGTCGACCGGGGCTCCGGGTACGGCATCGCCCACCAGGCGCGGTTCTCCCGGTACCAGTGGTAGACCTCGGTCAGGCCGTCGGCGAACCGGATCTGCGGCTGGTAACCCAGCTCTTCGGAGATCTTGCGGAAGTCCAGGGAGTACCGCTGGTCCTGGACCTTGCGGTCGGCGACGTGCCGGACCCGGTCCCAGTCGGCGCCGGCCAGTCGCAGGATCCGCTCGGCCAGCGCCCGGTTGGTCAGCTCCACGTCGCCGCCGATGTTGTAGACCTCACCGGCGCGCCCCTTGGCCAGCACCAGGGAGATGGCCCGGCAGTGGTCGTCGACGTGCAGCCACTCCCGTACCGCGCTGCCGTCGCCGTGCAGGGTGATGTCCCGGCCGGTGAACAGGCTGGTGACGAAGCGGGGGATGACCTTCTCCACGTGCTGGTACGGCCCGTAGTTGTTGGCGCACCTGGTGATCGAGACGTCCAGGTCGTACGTGCGCCAGTAGGAGCGCACGACGGCGTCACTGGCCGCCTTGGACGCCGCGTACGGCGAGTTGGGCTCCAGCACGCAGCGCTCGTCCCAGGAGCCCTCGCTGATCGAGCCGTACACCTCGTCGGTGGAGACGTGCACCACCCGGGCGACCGCGCTGCGCGCGCACTCGGCCATCAGCCGGTGCGTGCCCATCACGTTGCTCTCGAAGAACGGCGCGGGGTCGTCGATGGAGCGGTCCACGTGCGACTCGGCCGCGAAGTGCACCACGGCGTCGTGTCCGGGCACCACCTCCCGCAGCAGCGCGACGTCGCAGATGTCGCCCCGGACGAAGGTCAGTCGGGGATGGACGGCTGGCAGGTTCCGCCGGTCACTGGCGTAGGTGAGCTTGTCCACCACGGTCACGGCGCAGTCTTCGAAGCCGGGGTAACGCCCGTCCAACAGGCACCGGGTGAAGTGCGACCCGATGAAACCGGCACCACCGGTCACCAGGATTCTCATCTGTGGCCTCCCTGCCACGCGAACCCGCGCATCGTCTGTCCGGCCACCGCGGCCCCGCCGGGTGGACTGGTTACTCCGTCACTCCCCGGCCGCACGTGCGGTTTGGGCCTCGATGGGAGAAGTGGGAGGTTAGTCCCCGTGCAAGGATCTACGATAGGTGAACAAAGCGCCCTTGCGGGTAATATCGACACCTTAAGGGGGATTTAACCTAGCGGCTCGACGCCGGGCGGCAGCGCGTCGGTCTCGGTGGCGGCGCGTACGTAGTCGAGCAGGATCCGGCGCAGCTCCCGCCCGGCGTGGGTGGGCACCGCCTCCCGCCGACGGGCCACCGCGATGGTCCGCTGCACCCCGGGCGGGGCGAGCGGGGTGACCCGGATCCCGGGGCGGCGCACCACGACGATCCCGGGCACCAGGGCCACCCCGAGGCCCGCCTCGACGAAGCTGAGCACCGCGTCCATCTCCCCGCCGTCGACCGCGAACGAGGGCTCGAAGCCGGCCTCCCGGCAGGCCTGCAGGGTGACGTCGCGCAGGTCGTAGCCCTCGCGGAACATCACCAACGGCTGGTCGCGCAGGTCGGTCACCCGCAGCCGGCCGGTCGGGCGCGCGGCGGGCAGCTCGTCCACCGAGGCGACCACCAGGCTCTCCCGCAGAATCGGCTCGGCCCGCAGTGCCGGATCGGCGCCCTGGGCCGGCATGATGATCAGCGCCAGGTCCAGGTCACCGCGGAGCAGGTGACGGACCAGGTCCTGGGAGCCGCCCTCCTCGACCTGGAGGTCGACGGTGGGGTGGGCGTCGCGGAACCGGCGCAGCACCGGTGGGGCGAGCGCGGTGGCCAGGCTCGGGGTGGCTCCCAGCCGGACCCGCCCCCGGCGCAGCCCGACCAGCTCCTGCACCTCCCGGGTGGCGGTGTCGACGTCGGCCAGGATCCGTCGGGCCAGCGGCAGCAGCACCTCACCGGCGGCGGTGAGGGTGATGTTTCCCCGTACCCGCTCGAAGAGCGGTGCCCCGAGGTCGGCCTCCAAAGCGTGAATTTGCTTACTCAACGACGGCTGGGTTATGCCGACGAGATCGGCAGCTTGGGTGAAATGTCGTACTTCCGCCACGGCTACGAAGTACTTCAGCTGATGAAGCTGCACCTCGATAGCCTATAGCTATCATGGCTGCGAGTTCGATGCATTGGACGACTGATCCAGGAAACTCCTAGCTTCGTGGTTGTGGTAGTCACGAGAACCCGGTCGCCCATCCGCTCCAACGTCGGCCTGAAGGCCGTCATGGCGGTGTCGGGCATCGTCCTGGTGCTGTTCCTGATCGCACACATGCTCGGCAACCTCAAGGTCTTCGCGGGCGCGTCGTCGTTCGACGACTACGCGCACTGGCTGCGGGACCTCGGCAAGCCGGCCCTGCCCGGGGTCTGGGCGCTCTGGATCCTGCGCGCCGGCCTCGTCGTCGCCGTGCTGGCGCACATCTGGGCGGCCACCGTGCTCGCGCTGCGCGCCCGCGCCGCCCGCCCGGTCAAGTACGCCCACCGCAAGAAGGTCCAGGGCAGCTACGCCGCCCGGACGATGCGCTGGGGTGGGGTGATCATCCTGCTCTTCGTGATCTACCACCTGCTGGACCTGACCACCGGCCACCTGAACCCGGTCGGTGATCCCAGCCGGCCGTTCGCCAACGTGGTCGCGGACTTCGCACCGGAGCGCTGGTACGTCACGCTCTTCTACACCGTCTCGATCGTCGCGCTCGGCTTCCACCTGCGGCACGGCGTGTTCAGCGCGCTGCGCAGCCTCGGCCAGCAGACCCCCGGCGGTGAGCGCCGGGCCCGCGCGGTGGCCCTGGCCTTCGCCGTCGTGATCTGCGCCGGCTTCCTGGTGGTTCCGTTCGCCGTACTCACCGGATTGGTGTCCTGACCATGGAACTGTTCACCGAGGGCGACCCGATCGCCGACACCAAGGCACCCGAGGGCCCGGTCGAGAAGCGCTGGGAGACCCGCCGCTTCGAGGCCAAGCTGGTCAACCCGGCCAACCGCCGCAAGATGACGGTCATCGTGGTGGGTACCGGCCTGGCCGGCGGCTCCGCCGCCGCCACGCTCGCCGAGCAGGGCTACCGCGTCAAGAGCTACTGCTACCAGGACAGCCCGCGTCGGGCGCACTCCATCGCCGCGCAGGGCGGCATCAACGCCGCGAAGAACTACCGCAACGACGGCGACTCGGTGCACCGGCTCTTCTACGACACCGTCAAGGGCGGCGACTTCCGCTCGCGGGAGTCGAACGTGCACCGGCTGGCCGAGGTCTCGACCAACATCATCGACCAGTGCGTCGCCCAGGGCGTGCCGTTCGCCCGCGAGTACGGCGGCCTGCTGGACACCCGCTCCTTCGGCGGTGCGCAGGTGCAGCGCACCTTCTACGCCCGGGGTCAGACGGGCCAGCAGCTGCTGCTCGGGGCGTACCAGGCCCTGGAGCGGCAGATCGGCCTGGGCAACGTGGAGATGCACGCCCGGCACGAGATGCTGGAGCTGGTCGTGATCGACGGCCGGGCCCGGGGCATCGTGGTGCGGGACATGGTCACCGGTGAGATCAGCACCGAGATGGCCGACGCGGTGGTACTCGCCTCCGGTGGGTACGGCAACGTCTTCTACCTCTCCACCAACGCCAAGGGCTGCAACGTCACCGCGACCTGGCGGGCCCACCGCAAGGGCGCGTACTTCGCCAACCCCTGCTACACGCAGATCCACCCGACCTGCATCCCGGTCTCCGGCGACCACCAGTCGAAGCTGACCCTGATGAGCGAGTCGCTGCGCAACGACGGCCGGGTCTGGGTGCCCAAGACCAAGGGCGACGAGCGCAACCCGAAGGACATTCCCGAGGACGAGCGGGACTACTACCTGGAGCGGATCTACCCCTCCTTCGGCAACCTGGTCCCCCGGGACATCGCCTCGCGCGCGGCGAAGAACGTCTGCGACGAGGGCCGTGGCGTCGGCCCGACCAGGCTCGGCGTCTACCTCGACTTCGCCGACGCGATCTCCCGGCTCGGCCGCAAGGCCGTCGAGGCCAAGTACGGCAACCTCTTCGAGATGTACGAGCGGATCACCGGCGAGGACCCGTACGAGGTGCCGATGCGGATCTACCCCGCCGTGCACTACACGATGGGCGGCCTCTGGGTCGACTACGACCTCCAGTCGACCATCCCCGGGCTGTTCGTGATCGGTGAGGCGAACTTCTCCGACCACGGCGCGAACCGGCTCGGCGCGTCGGCGCTGATGCAGGGCCTGGCGGACGGCTACTTCGTGCTGCCCACCACGATCGCCCACTACCTGGCGACCGGGCCGCTGGAGAAGGTCGACGCGAGTCACCCGTCGGCGGTCGAGGCGCGTACCGAGGTGGAGGACCGGGTCCGGCGGCTGCTGGCCGTCGACGGTGACCGCACCGTGGACTCGTTCCACCGGGAGCTGGGCCAGATCATGTGGGAGCACTGCGGCATGGAGCGCAGCGCGGCCGGGCTGGCCAAGGCGATCGACGAGATCCGGGCGCTGCGCGACCAGTTCTGGCAGCGGGTCAAGGTGCCCGGTTCCGGTGAGGGGCTCAACCAGTCGCTGGAGAAGGCCGGCCGGGTGGCCGACTTCTTCGAGCTGGCCGAGCTGATGTGCATCGACGCCCTGCACCGCGAGGAGTCCTGTGGCGGCCACTTCCGGGCCGAGCACCAGACCCCCGACGGTGAGGCCCAGCGCGACGACGACCGGTTCGCCTACGTGGCGGCCTGGGAGTACACCGCCACCGGTACGCCGGCCGTGCTGCACAAGGAAGACCTGAAGTTCGAGTACGTTCACCCGACGCAGCGGAGCTACAAGTGAACCTGACCCTACGCATCTGGCGCCAGGCCGGCCCCGAGGACAAGGGTCGGATGGTCACCTACCAGGTCGACGACGTCTCCCCCGACATGTCGTTCCTGGAGATGCTCGACGTGCTCAACGAGCGCCTGATCCTCTCCGGCGAGGAGCCGGTGGCCTTCGACCACGACTGCCGCGAGGGCATCTGCGGCATGTGCGGTCTGATGATCAACGGGGACGCGCACGGGCCGCAGCGCGGCACCACCGCCTGCCAGTTGCACATGCGGCAGTTCTCCGACGGCGAGACGATCGACATCGAGCCGTGGCGGGCCCGCGCCTTCCCGGTCATCAAGGACCTGGTGGTCAACCGGGACGCCTTCGACGACATCATCGCCGCCGGCGGGTACATCACCGTGCCGACCGGCAGCGCGCCCGAGGCGCACTCGGTGCCGGTGGCCAAGGTCAACGCCGACGCCGCCTTCGAGTCGGCCGCCTGCATCGGCTGCGGCGCCTGCGTCGCGGCCTGCCCGAACGGCTCGGCGATGCTCTTCACCGCGGCCAAGGTCACCCAGCTCTCGCTGCTGCCGCAGGGCCAGCCGGAGCGGCAGACCCGGGTGATCGGCATGGTCGACGCGCACGACGAGGCCGGCTTCGGTGGCTGCACCAACGCCGGCGAGTGCACGGTGGTCTGCCCGAAGGGCATCCCGCTGAGCACCATCGGCCGGCTCAACCGGGACTACCTGACGGCCACCGCCAAGCGGGGCGACACCCCGGGCACCTGACCGCCGGGCCCCTCGGAGCCGACACCGACCCACCGACCGCCGTACCCCCGCCCGGGGTGCGGCGGTCGGTCCGTCCGCGCCCGGTGCCGGGCACCGGTCCGGTTCAAGTCCCCGCTGCCGGGTAGCAGTCCACCGACGGCAGACAGAGGGGACGACGACCATGAAGGCACTGACCTGGCACGGCAAGCGGGACGTCCGGGTGTCCGACGTTCCGGACCCGCGCATCGAGGAGCCGACCGACGCGGTCGTCCGGATCACCTCGACCGCGATCTGCGGCTCCGACCTGCACCTCTACGAGGTGCTCGGGCCGTACCTCAAGTCCGGTGACGTGCTGGGGCACGAGCCGATGGGCATCGTCGAGGAGGTCGGGGCGGGGGTGACCCACCTCAAGCCGGGCGACCGGGTGGTGGTCCCGTTCAACATCTCCTGCGGCTCGTGCTGGATGTGCCAGCGCCAGCTCTACGCCCAGTGTGAGACCACCCAGGTCACCGCCGAGGGCAAGGGTGCCAGCCTGTTCGGCTACACCTCGCTGTACGGGTCCGTCCCGGGCGGACAGGCCGAGTACCTGCGGGTGCCACAGGCGCACTTCGGGCCGATCAAGGTGCCGGAGACCGGGGCCGACGAGCGGTACCTCTACCTCTCCGACATCCTGCCCACGGCCTGGCAGGCGGTGAAGTACGCCGACGTCCCGCCCGGCGGCACCCTCGCCGTGTTCGGGCTCGGACCGGTGGGGCAGTTCTGCGCCCGGGTCGGCCGGCACCTGGGCGCCGGCCGGGTGATCGGCCTGGACCTGGTGCCGGAGCGGCTGGAGCTGGCCCGCCGGCACGGCATCGAGGTGCTCGACGTGAGCAAGCTCGACGACGTACCGGAGGCCCTGATCGACCTGGTCGACGGGCGGGGGCCGGACGCGGTGATCGACGCGGTCGGGATGGAGGCGCACGGCTCGAACACCGGGAAGTTCGCCCAGGCCGCCGCGGGGCTGCTGCCGGACGCGGTCGCCCAGCCGATGATCGACAAGGTGGGCGGGGACCGGCTGGTCGTGCTGAAGGCCGCGCTGAAGGCGGTCCGCCGGGGCGGCACCGTCTCGATCTCCGGCGTGTACGGCGGGGAGGCCGACCCGCTGCCGCTGATGGAGATGTTCGACCGGGGCATCCAGCTGCGGATGGGCCAGTGCCACGTGCGCCGGTGGACCGACGAGATCCTGCCGCTGCTGGCCGGCGACGACGACCCGCTGGGCGTGGAGGATCTGCGTACCCACCGGGTGCCGCTGCTCGACGCGCCGCAGGCGTACGAGATGTTCCAGGAGAAGAGCGACGGGTGCATCAAGGTCGTGCTCGCGCCGTGAGTCGGACGGTCGTGATCACCGGCGCGACGAGCGGTATCGGCCGGGCCACGGCCCGGGCGTTCGCCGCGCGCGGTGACCGGCTGGTCCTCGCCGCCCGCAACACCGACACCCTGACCGAGGTACGCGCCGAGTGCCTGGCCGCCGGCGCACAGGTGGTCGCGGTGCCTACCGACATCGCCGAGGCCGGCGCCCCGGACGCCCTCGCCCGGGCCGCCACCGAGGCCTTCGGTGGCGTCGACGTGTGGGTGCACACCGCCGCGGTGATGGCGTACGGACGTTTCGACAGGCAACCGGAGCACGTGTTCGACCAGGTGGTCCGGACCAACCTGATCGCCGCCGCGGCGGTGGCCCGCAGCGCGCTGCGGCTCTTCCGGGCCACCGGTGCCGGCACCCTGGTGCTGACCGGGTCGGTGCTGGGGCACATCACCGCGCCGTACATGAGCGGGTACGTGGCCAGCAAGTGGGGTCTGCGCGGGCTGGCCCGGGCGCTGCAACAGGAGTGCCGGGACCTGCCGGGCGTCCAGGTCTGCCTGGTCAGTCCGGGCAGCGTGGACACGCCGGTCTACCAGCGGGCGGCGAACTACCTGGGGCGGATCGGCCGCCCGCCCCCGCCGGTCTCCTCGGCCTCCCGGGTGGCGCGGGCGATCGTGCGCAGCGCCGACCGGCCCCGGCGGGAGGTCTCGGTCGGGCGGGTCAACGTGCTGATGCGATTCGGCTTCACCGTGCTGCCCGGGGTGTACGACCGGCTGGTCGGCCCGCTGATGCGGCGGGTCGGCCTCACCGACGAGCCGGTGGCCCCGCACGAGGGCGTGGTGTTCACCTCCGCGCCGGGCGGCACGGTAAGCGGCGGCTGGCGGGGCGGACGGGATCACGCGCGTCGATCGGATCGCCTAGGGTGACCGGGCAACCACTGCCGATCCGGCGACCCGACGGGAGCGACGACGTTGAACATGAAGGTCAACCGGAGGGCGGCGATCGGCCTGGGCACCATGGCGACCGCCGGCACCGTGCTCGGTGCCGGCACCCCGGGCCTCGCCCAGGCCGGCCGACCCGCCGCCGCGCCCCAGCTGGCCGCCGCCGAGCGTCCCGCCCCGGGAGCTGAGCTGACCGCCACCGAGCGGCCCGCCGCCTCGCCCCGGCTGGCCGTGCCCCGGGTGACGGCCATCTACGAGGCGGAGACCGCGGCGGCCGGCGGGAACTGGCAGTCCTACGTCAGCCTGACCGATCCGGCGGGTCCGCCGGCGGTGGCCGTCGCCGACGAGCCGGACCAGCGGATCGAGGCGTACAGCGTCAACAAGATCGCGGTCGCCACGGCGGTGCTGGACAAGGTGGACCGGGGCCTGCTGACCCTGGCCCAGCGGGTGGAGGTGACGGCGTCGATCGTGGTGCCGGGCGGGGACGGGATCTTCAGCCTGGACGGGGCGTACCCCAGCTCGGTGACGCTCGGCCACGTGCTGGCCAACCTGCTGACCGTCTCCGACGACACCGCCGTACGACTCTGCGGGCTGGTCTGCCCGGCCGCCGAGCTGAACGCCATCCTGCGGGCCAAGGGCTTCGTGCACACCCAGGTCGAGCCGGTGGCCAACCCGAACCGGTTCTACCTCGGCACCAGCACCCCACGGGAGACCCACGACCTGCTCCGGGCGCTGGTCGGCGGCACCCTGCTCGGCGCGACGTCGACGGCGTTCCTGCTCGGGCTGCTGCGCTCGCCGGTCGCCTTCACCGACGGCATCCGACGCACGATGTCCTCGGCGGAGCGGGCCCGGGTGGCGACCAAGGCGGGCTGGTTCGTCGACGCCCGGCACGAGGCCGGGGTGATCTTCGACACGGCCGGGGCGCCGCTGATGACGTACGCCCTCTTCGCCGACGGTCAGCCCGGCGCGGACGACTTCGGGGCGACCCACCCGGCGGTGGCGGCCCGGGCCCGGATGGGCCGCCGGTTCCTGGACGCGCTCGGGCAGCTCAGTGGCGGTGGCCGGGCCCACCTGCCGGCACCGCGCCGGCCGAGCAACGGCGGCTGAGCGCCGGGCCTTCCGCCACCGCCCGGCGGTGGCCGGCGTCGCGGTCGGCCGCCGACGGTGGCCGACCGCCGTCCTTGCCAGGTGTGACGGCCAGTCGGGTGGCTAACGTGTATCCCGGGGAACCGTGGGCGGGAGGGGCGACGATGGCGACACCACCGGAGCAGGCACTGGAGCGGGCCGCCGGCCGCCGACTGTGGCAGGTCGCCGGGCTCGCGGCGCTGGCCGGGGTGGCCTGGGTGGCCCGCGACGTGCCGGCGGCGCTCGGCGGCCGGCTCACCGGGGCCCGGGCGCAACGGGCGGCCCGCTCGCCGCAGTTCCGCGACGGCACCTTCCACAACCGGGCCGGCCTGCGCAGCACGCTCAGCGAGCCGGGGCCCAACCTGCTCCGGGAGTTGATCTTCGGCAAGCAGCGCCGCCGCCCCCGCACCGCCGTGCCGCTGCGCCGCCCGGACGCCGCACCCGCCGCCGACGAGCGGGAACTGAACATCGTCTGGTACGGCCACGCGTCGGCGCTGATCGAGATCGAGGGACACCGGGTGCTGATCGACCCGGTGTGGAGCGACCGCTGCTCCCCCTCGGCGGCGGTCGGGCCCCGGCGGATCCACCAGCCCCCGGTGACCCTCGACGAACTGCCGCCGGTGGACGCGATCCTGATCTCCCACGACCACTACGACCACCTGGACATGGCCACCGTGCGGGAGCTGGTCCGCACCCAGTCCGCGCCGTTCCTGGTCCCGCTGGGCGTCGGCGCACACCTGGACCGTTGGGCGGTGCCGGCCGAGCGGATCATCGAGCTGGACTGGTCGCAGGGCCACCGGGTCGGCGGGTTGACGATCACCGCCACCGCCGCGCAGCACTTCTCCGGGCGCGGGCTACGCCGCGACGGCACGCTCTGGAGCTCCTGGGTGGTGGCCGGGGCGCACCGCCGGGTCTTCTACACCGGGGACTCCGGCTACTTCGACGGGTACGCCGAGATCGGCGCGGAACACGGGCCGTTCGACGCGACGCTCGTGCAGATCGGGGCGTACGACCGGGCCTGGCCGGCCATCCACATGTTCCCCGAGGAGGCGGTGACCGCCCACCTCGACCTGCGCGGCGGCCTGTTCGTCCCGGTGCACTGGGCCACCTTCAACCTCGCCCTGCACGACTGGGCCGAGCCGGTCGACCGGCTCTGGGCCGAGGCCAAGGCCCGCGACGTCTCGATCGCCGTCCCCCGCCCCGGTGAACGGGTGGTCGTCGACCACCCACCCCCGGTAGACCCCTGGTGGCAACCCATCGCCTGACGTGTAAGGAAGGGCCCCCTGTTAACGCATCCGGTAGAGAGGGGAACCCTTCTCACGCCCACCGCGGGCGGACGACCGGCCGGGCACGGCGGCGGGCCGCAGCGGCAGCGGGCGGCAGCGGGCGGCAGCGGGCGGCAGCGGGCGGCGGGCGGCGGGCCGGGCACGACGACGGCGAGCGGCGGGTCGGGCACGGCGGCGGGCGGGGGGTCAGAGGACGAAGGCGTCGGTCCAGAGCGCGCCGGAACGGCCGGAAAGGGCGTCCAGCATGGCCACCGCCTGGCCGTCGGTGAGCTGGGCGACGAAGTCGATGATCGCCCGACCGCGGGCCCGGGAGATCCGGTCGACGGTACGCGGATGCAGCTCGGCCTCGGCCAGTTCGACCAGGTCGTGCAGCCGGCGCGGCAGCCGGGACTCCTCCTCCGGGTCGAGCAGCCACTCCCACAACGCCTCGACCAGGGTGGCCAGCAGCCGGGCCTGCCCCCGCTGGTGCAGGGCCAGGTCGGGGCGGGCCAGCACGAACCGGTGGTGGACGAACTTCAGCACCTGTACCTCGTGCCACTGGGCCGAGCCGAGCAGCACGTGCCCGGAGCGCATCGACGGCTGTGCGGTCACGGTGATCGCGTCGACCAGCCGGTTGGTCCACCGGGCGGAGAAGCGGGCCACGTACTGCTCGGCCTCGATCGAGCCGTCGAAGGGCAGCGCGAGCAGCCCCTCGACCAGTTCGGTCCGGACGTGCTCGACGGCGGCGGCGAACGCCTCGTCGTCGGCGATCCAGTCGTCCTTGTGGTGCAGCTGCCGGCGGAGCAGCTCGATGGCCGCGCCGGGCCGCCGGGACGCCCCGGTCAGCGCCGGGCCGGTGACCGCCCGGAAGTGTCCGCTCTCCCGCTGCCAGGCCATCAGCTCGGCGGACACCGCCCCCTGCTGGAGCACCCCGACCCGGTAGAAGTCCTCGACGTCGTGGATGGCGTACGCGATGTCGTCGGCAGTGTCCATCACCGACGCCTCGACGGTCTGCTGCCAGTCGGCGATCCGGCCGACGAAGGGTGCCCGTGCCTGCCGCAGGTCCTCCAGCTCGGTGCGGTACGCGCCGAACTTCGACGAGCCGCTCTCCGGGTCGTCGGGGGGCACGGTGGCCCCGCGCGGGGGCGGGTCGAGGTGGCGGGGGTGCGGGTCGGGATGGTCCAGCCGGGTCCACGGGTACTTCAGCAGCGCCGCGCGGACCGCCGCGGTCAGGTCGAGACCGGTGGTGGCGGCGCCGCGAATCTCGGTGCTGGTGACGATCCGGTACGACTGCGCGTTGCCCTCGAACCCGTCGGTGAGCCCGAGCCGCTGCCGGGCCAGCTGGTCCAGCACCCGCTCCCCCAGATGCCCGAAGGGCGGGTGGCCGAGGTCGTGGGCGAGCGCGGCGGCCTCCACCACGTCCGGGTCGCAGCCGCCGAGGTCGACCAGTAGGGCGCGCCGGTCCTCGTCGGCGGTGAGCCGTTCGGCGATCGCCCGGGCCACCTGGGCGACCTTGAGGCTGTGGGTCAGCCGGTTGTGCAGCAGCAGCCCGGATCCGCCGGGGCTGACCACCTGGGTGACCCCGCCCAGCCGGGCGAAGAACGGTGAGCTGACGATCCGGTCCCGGTCGGCCCGGAACGGGCTGCCGGCCAGGTCACCGAGGGCCCGCGCGCTACCACCGAAGAGTCGGCGGGCGCGCGCGTCGGCGGGGGTCTCCATGATCGCCACGCTAGCCTAGGAGTCACGGCCGTCAGGGGGTGCCGGCACAATGCAGGGCGGACCCCACCCGAGAAGGCGGATCATCATCGTGACCCAGTCTGTTCATCAGCGCATCGCCGAGGAGCTCGGCGTCGCCGAGCGCCAGGTACGGGCGGCCGTGGAGCTGCTCGACGGCGGTGCCACCGTGCCGTTCATCGCCCGCTACCGCAAGGAGGCCACCGGCCTGCTGGACGACGCCCAGCTGCGCAGCCTGGAGGAGCGGCTGCGGTACCTGCGGGAGCTGGACGAGCGGCGCGCGGCGGTGCTGGAGTCGATCCGTGGCCAGGGCAAGCTCGACGAGGCCCTGGAAGCGCAGATCATGGCGGCCGACTCCAAGTCCCGGCTGGAGGACATCTACCTGCCGTACAAGCCCAAGCGGCGGACCCGGGCGCAGATCGCCCGTGAGGCCGGGCTGGAGCCGCTGGCCGACGCGCTGCTGGCCGACCCGACGCAGGAGCCGAAGGCGGTCGCGCTCGGCTATGTCGACGGCGACAAGGGGGTGGCCGACCCGGCCGCCGCGCTGGACGGCGCGCGGGCCATCCTGATCGAGCGGTTCGCCGAGGACGCCGACCTGATCGGCGGGCTGCGCGAGCAGATGTGGTCGCGGGGGCGTCTGGTGGCCCGGGTACGCGACGGCCAGGAGACCACCGGCGCGAAGTTCGCCGACTACTTCGACTTCGCCGAGCCGTACCCGAAGCTGCCCTCGCACCGGATCCTGGCCATGTTCCGGGGCGAGAAGGAGGGCGTGCTCGACCTGACCATGGCCCCGGAGCCCGAGGGTGACTCCGACGCCGTGGCCACCGGCCCCAGCCGGTACGAGGCGGCCATCGCCGGCCGGTTCGGGATCACCGACGCGGGCCGCCCGGCCGACCGTTGGTTGGCCGACACGGTGCGCTGGGCCTGGCGTACCAGGGTGCTCATCCATCTCGGCGCGGACCTGCGGATGCGGTTGTGGCAGGCGGCCGAGGAGGAGGCCGTCCGGGTCTTCGCGACCAACCTGCGTGACCTGCTGCTCGCCGCGCCGGCCGGCACCCGGGCGACGATGGGGCTGGACCCGGGCCTGCGCACCGGGGTGAAGGTGGCGGTGGTGGACGCCACCGGCAAGGTGGTCGCCACCGACACGATCTACCCGCACGAGCCGCGCCGGCAGTGGGACGCCTCGATCGACACCCTGGCCCGGTTGGCCGGCGCGCACGGCGTGGAGCTGGTCGCGATCGGCAACGGCACCGCCAGCCGGGAGACCGACAGGCTCGCCGCCGACCTGATCAAGCGGCACCCGCAGCTCGACCTGACCAAGGTGGTCGTCTCCGAGGCCGGGGCGTCGGTCTACTCCGCCTCCGCGTACGCCTCGCAGGAGCTGCCCGACCTGGACGTCTCGCTGCGCGGGGCGGTCTCGATCGCCCGCCGCCTGCAGGACCCGCTGGCCGAGCTGGTCAAGATCGACCCGCGCTCGATCGGGGTCGGGCAGTACCAGCACGACCTCTCCGAGCTGAAGCTCTCCCGCTCGCTCGACGCGGTGGTGGAGGACTGCGTCAACGCGGTAGGCGTCGACGTCAACACCGCCTCGGCGCCGTTGCTGACCCGGGTCTCCGGCATCGGCGCCGGGTTGGCGGAGAACATCGTGCTGCACCGGGACGCCAACGGCCCGTTCCGCAGCCGCACGGAGCTGCGCAAGGTCGCCCGGCTCGGCCCGAAGGCCTTCGAGCAGTGCGCCGGCTTCCTACGTATCCCGGCCGGTGACGATCCGCTGGACTCCTCCAGCGTGCACCCCGAGGCGTACCCGGTGGTCCGGCGGATCCTGACCCGCACCGGGCAGGACCTGCGCTCGCTGATCGGGCAGAGTGCGATCCTGCGCGGGTTGAAGGCCACCGACTTCGTCGACGACACGTTCGGTCTGCCCACCGTCACCGACATCCTGGCCGAGTTGGAGAAGCCGGGCCGTGACCCGCGGCCGGCGTTCCGTACGGCGACCTTCGTCGAGGGCGTCGAGAAGATCGGCGACCTGACCCCGGGCATGCTCCTGGAGGGGGTGGTCACCAACGTCGCCGCGTTCGGTGCCTTCGTCGACGTCGGCGTGCACCAGGACGGCCTGGTGCACGTCTCGGCGATGTCGCGCACCTTCGTCAAGGATCCGCGCGACGTGGTGAAGTCCGGCGACGTGGTCCGGGTGAAGGTCCTCGACGTGGACGTGCCGCGCAAGCGGATCTCGCTGACCCTGCGGTTGGAGGACGAGCCAGGCGGCACCGGCGGCGGTGACCGGCGCGACCGGTCCGGGTCCGGGCAGGGCACGGGCGACGGCGGCCGGGGCGGCGCGCGCGGCGACGGCGGTCGCAGTGGCGACGGCGGCACTCGCGGTGGCCGGGGCGGTGACGGCGGCCGGGGTGGTGCGCGCGGTCGCGACGGTGGTCAGGGCGGCCGGGGTGGCGACGGCGGGCGGGGCGGTGCCCGGGGCGGGCAGCCCCGTCAGGGCCGGGGCGGCTCCGCCCCGGGCCCGGCCAACGACGCGATGGCCGAGGCGCTCCGCCGGGCCGGCCTGGCCTGAGGCAACTCCCGGCACACGCCGCCGTCCCGGTCCGCGCGGGCGGGCCGGGGTGGCGGCGTACCGTCGGGGGGTGGCGGTGACCGACGACGACTCGCGGTGGCGGGAGCAGCAACGGCATGCGGTGCGGGCGCACGCCGAGGCGGACGAGGCCCGGCGGGCGGCGGAGCAGGCGCAGGCGGCGCGGCTGGTGGCCGACTTCGCCGCCGAGGCGGTACGCCGTGGGCTGCGGCCCACCCGGCTGACCGCCCGCTCCTACGACGGGCGGGCCCGGTACCGGACCCGCCTCACCGGCTGGTACGTCGACCAGGCCCGCACCCGGGCGGTCGACACCGACGGGCGGTTCCACCTGCTGATGGTCCCCGGTGGGCTGCGGGCCCGGTTATTCGGCGCGGATCCGCAGCCGGACCCGGCACCGCTGGTCATCGGCCGGGGCGGGCGCGACGGCGAGTCGATCGAGCTGCGGGTGGCGTTGCAGCGGCGGCTCGCGGCCGGCGACGAACCGACCTGACCGGCGACCGCCGCCCCGGGCCGGGCTCAGCTCCCGTCGGCCGGTGCGGTGATGCTGTAGCAGTTCATCCGCCGCTGTTCCCGGGTGAGGTAGCTGCCCACCGGCGTCCAGCCGCAGCGCTGGTAGAAGGCGTTCACCCGGTCGTTGTCGTCGGCGTCGGTGACGAGATAGGCGCTGGTGGCGCCCTGCTGTCGGGCGCGGAGCCACCACCTGTCGATCAGGGCGCGGCCCCGGCCGGTGTTCTCGACCGCCGGGTCCACGCAGATGGAGCTGAGCAGCGCGCCGTGGGCCGCCACCGGCACGTCCCCGCGGTAGGCGATCCCGCGCAGCAGGCGCAGCGCGGTCCGGGGGCTGCGCAGCGCCGGCCACGCGGCGGCCACGGCCATCCGCAGGCCCCGTCGGCGCAGCAACCGACGGTAGAACGCCTCCGGGCGTACCGAGCCGACGACGATGCCGGCCAGCGCGCCGTCGGCGGTCCGGGCCACCACCGTCACGGCGTCGGGGTCCAGCAGGAACCCGTGGTAGTACTCCCGCAGGAACCGCTCCCCCAGGCTGGACAGGAAGAAGCGGGGGAAGGCCCGGACGTGCAGGGCCGCCGCGGCGTGGATGTCGGCCCCGGTCAGTTCCTCGGTGTCGACCACTCCGGTCTCGGTCATCGACGCCTCCCGGTCTCCGCGGCCGCCCGCAACGCGGCCTCCACCCGGTCAACGCCGGTGGCCACCGAGAAGGTGCGCCGGTAGTACTCCCGACCGGCCAGCCCGAGCAGGTCGAGCTTCTCCCGCCCCAGTTGGCAGATCTCCCGGAGGCCGTCGGCGATCGAGTCGGGGTCGCCGGGGCGGGCGACGATCCCGGCGCCGCTGTCGCGGGCCACCGTGGCGACGTCACCCTCGGCCGCGGCCAGCACGGCCCGACCGGCGGCCAGGGTCGCCTGCACCTTGCTCGGCATGGTGTACGCCCCCATGCCGCTGGGCCGCAGGCTCACGTAGTGCACGTCACCGGCGGCCATCAGCGCCGGCATCCGGTCCCGGGGCAGGCGGCCGAGGAACCGGATGTCACGGGAGCTGGCCGCCGCCCGTTCCCGCAGGCGTTGCTCGGCCAGGCCGGAGCCGGCGACCAGGCAGACCAGCCGGGGATCATCGACCAGCGCGCAGGCGTCGACGAGGGCGTCCAGCCCCTGCGCCTCGCCGATGGTCCCGGCGTAGACGAGCACGATCCGGTCGGGTCCGATGCCGAGTTCGGCGCGCAGGTCGGTGTGCGGCGGCGCGGGTGTCTCCTCCGGCGCCCACAGGGGCAGGTAGACCAACTTCTCCTCGGGTACGCCCCGGCGGGCCAGCAGCTCACCCACGCCCGGGGAGATGTAGCCGATCCGGGCCGCGCTGCGGTACATCGCCGCGCACCAGCCGGTCATGCACTTCTCGGCCGCCGCCCGGCCGCGCCCGTCGCCGAGGAATCCGCTGGCCGCGACGCTGTCCGGCCAGAGGTCCAGCACGTGCAGCAGCACCGGCACCCGGTGGGCGTAGCGGACGAACCACATCGGCAGCGAGACGGTGATGGGCGAGTTGCTCACCCAGAGCGCGTCGAGTCCGCGCAGCGTACCGGTGCCGGAGGCGAGGGCGGAGGCGGCGAACGAGGTGTAGGACGCCAGTCGGCGTACCGGCGAATTGTCGTGGCTCGGGTAGAGGGCGACCCGGCGGACGGCCACCCCGTCGCGGGTCTCGTCGGCCCGCCGGGACATCCGGTAGCCGGGTGCGAGCCGCCCGGTGGGGTAGTTCGGGAAGCCGGTCAGCACCCGTACCTGGTGTCCGCGACCGGCCAGCCCCCGGGCCAGGACGCCGGGTAACGCGGCCGGACCCGGCTCCGGGTCGAACCACTGACTGAGCAGACCAATCCGCATTTAACTCACCTCTCGGATCTCTGCCTGGTTTTCGTGAATATCGCCCCTGATTACGCCATTGGAGCCTATCCTCATGCGCAACAAACCGGACTCAAATGGGGCAACCAGGAGGATCAGGCATGGGCGACCGCACTCTTCCGTTCGCGCTTCCCGATCTCGGTGAGGCCGAGATCAGGGCGGTCAACGAGGCCATCCGCTCCGGCTGGGTCTCCGCCGGTCCCCTGGTACGCGAGTTCGAGCAGCGGTTCGCCGAACGCTGCGGCCCCGGGGTGACAGCCGTCGCGCTGAACTCGGCGACCGCCGGCCTGCACCTGGCGCTGGAGGCGCTCAGCCTGCCCCGGGGCGCGGAGGTGCTGGTGCCGACCTGGACCTTCACCGCCACCGCCGAGGTCGTGGTGCACGTGGGTGCGATCCCGGTGTTTGTCGACGTGGACCCGGTGACCCTGAACATCGACCTGGCCGACGCCACCCGGAAGGTCACCGCCCGCACCGCCGCGGTGATGCCCGTGCACTTCGCCGGCCAGCCGGTAGCCGCCGAGGCGCTGCGGACCTTCGCCCGCGACCACGGGCTGGCCGTGGTCGAGGACGCCGCGCACGCCTTCCCGGCGGCCAGCGCGGGGGTGCCGGTCGGCGGCGGTGACTCGGCGGCCACCGTGTTCAGCTTTTACGCGACCAAGACCATCACCACCGGCGAGGGCGGCATGCTGGTCACCCGCGACCCGGCCCTGGCCCAGCGGGTACGCACCATGCGGCTGCACGGTTTCGACCGGGACGGCTTCGACAGGTACCGCAGCACGCTGCCCGCCTGGCAGTACAACGTGGTGGAGGCCGGGTTCAAGTACAACCTGACCGATCCCGCCGCCGCGATGGGGCTGGTGCAGCTGGACCGCGCCGAGGCGATGCGCCTGCGCCGGGCCGAGATCGCCGCCCGCTACCGGCAGGCGTTCACCGGCCTGCCGATCGACCTGCCCCAACCGGCCCCGGAGACCGACCTGCACTCCTGGCACCTGTTCGTGGTGCGGCTGCGCCCCGAGGCCCCCGTCGGGCGGGACGGCTTCATCGCGGAGCTGGCCCGGCTCGGCGTCGGCTGCGGCGTCCACTTCATCCCGCTGCACCGGCACACCTACTGGCAGCAGCGGTACGCCCTGACCGACGAGATGTTCCCGGTCGCCAGCGCGGAGTTCCCCCGGGTGGTCAGCCTGCCGATCTTCTCGGCGATGGACGACGCCCAGGTGGAGCTGGTCATCCGGACCGTCAGCAAGGTGCTCCAGTGAGCAAACGACTCTTCGACATCGTCGTCGCCGCGCTGGCGCTGCTGCTCGCCTCCCCGCTGCTGCTCCTGATCGCCGTGGCGGTCCGCTGCGACGACGGTGGACCGGTGTTCTTCCGGCAGGAACGGGTGGGCCTGCGCGGCAAACTGTTCCTGATCCACAAGTTCCGCACCATGCGCGCCGGCCCCGGGGTGCTGGTCACCTCGGACAGCGACGACCGGATCACCCGCCTCGGGCGGATCCTGCGCGCCACCAAGCTGGACGAGTTGCCGCAGCTCTACGACGTACTGATCGGGCGGATGAGCCTGGTCGGCCCCCGGCCGGAGGTGCCCCGCTACGTCCACTGCTGGCCGTCGGTGGCCCGGTGGCGCATCCTGTCCATCCGCCCCGGCATCACCGACCCGGCCGCCGTCGCCTTCCGCAACGAGTCGGCACACCTGGCCGACCAGGTGAACCCGGAGGAGCACTACCTCTCGGTGCTGCTGCCGCAGAAAGTGGAGATGTACCTGCGGTACGTGGAGACCCGCACCATCCTCGGCGACCTGCGCATCCTGCTGGCCACCGTCCGGGCGGTGCTCTTCCCCGCCGGCGTCCCCGTGCCCCGGCAGGCCCCGACCCGGCCGACCGGGTTGCCGGCCGCCGTACCCGACGGTTTCGACCGGATCGGGGTACGCGCCCACAGCGACGCCTGACCGGGCCTGCCCCGCCGGTCAGCCGAGCAGGCGCAGGCTCTCGGCGAGGCGGACCAGCGCCGCGTCGGCCCGCGACATCCGACCCACGACGGTACGCAGGGTGTGGCGGGCCACGGGTCGGTGCCGTACCTCGGTCGGGGCGGTCCGGTCGGCGAGCAGCAACGCGTCGGCGGCCGCCGGCAGGTCGTTGCGCCACACGCAGGCGCGGGCCACGTCGACCAGGTGGGCCAGTGGCGTGCCCCCACCGCAGCTGAGAGCGACGCACTGCACCTGTCCTCGGCCACGGGCGTCGTCCACCTGATCCACGTCGCCCGAGCAGAGGACGACACCCTCCTGGAAGTATCGGAGTCCGTCTGGCCGGCGGACCGGATCGAGATCATCGATGATTACGACATACCGCAAGCGCCCGAGGAAGCAGCAGGGCTCTCGGACATCTGACCGGACAATTCCGCCGCAAAGGATGACCCGCCAGCCGAGGCGTCCCAGGACTGGGTGTTGATCGACTCGGTTGAGCTGATACGGCTGGGTCCGAGGCGGTTTGATACCGCCATATCGGCCCAACCGAGTCGATCAACATCCAGCCGGGCCCGTGCGGAGTCGTTCCCGCCCTCGAAGCCACCAGGGGAGGCGATCAGCATCAGCGCTGGACGCGTCCAGACAATGCGGAACCACTGGTGGTGGCGACCGGGTTGGCGAGCTGGGCGAACCTTCCACGCCTGCCAGACCACCAGAACAAGGAAACTGTCGCCGGCCGGTCGGGCGCTCGGGTGTACCGGGCCGGGGGAAACGCTAGGCCGCGTCTCAGGTGCGGATGCCGGCCCAGGCGTGGTGGCGGCGGACGGTGGAGAGGATGAAGTCGACCACCCGGCGGGAGGTGTCGGTCACCTGGTAGTCGGCCGGGCAGGGCACCCCGTCGGCGGTGACCTGGGCGACGGTGACCTCGATCGCCTCGACCACGCCGGCCGGGTCGAGGCCGGTCATGATGATGCCGCCGGCGTCCAGCGCCTCCGGGCGTTCGATGGACTCCCGCAGGGTCACCGCGGGGAAGCCGAGGATGGCCGACTCCTCGCTGATCGTGCCGCTGTCGGAGAGGGTGCAGTAGGCCCGGGTCTGCAGGTGGACGTAGTCGAGCAGCCCGAACGGCTCGTGGAAGGCGATGCCGTCCAGGGTGGACGCGTCCGGTGCGAGCGACTCCAGCCGCTTGCGGGTGCGCGGGTGGGTGGAGACCAGCACCGGGAGCCCCCACCGGTCGCGGACCGCGCCGAGGCAGTCGAGCAGTCGACGCAGCCGGTCGGGGTGGTCGACGTTCTCCTCCCGGTGCGCGCTGACCACGACGTACCGGCCGGGGGTGAGGTCGAGTCGGTCGAGCACCCGGGAGGCGGCGATCTCGCCGGCGTGGTGGGCCAGGACCTCGCGCATCGGTGAGCCGGTGTGCAGGATGCGGCGCGGGTGCAGGCCCTCGGCGAGCAGGTTGCGGCGGGCGTGTTCGGTGTAGACCAGGTTGAAGTCGGCGATGTGGTCGACCAGCCGCCGGTTGGTCTCCTCCGGCACGTTCAGGTCGAAGCACCGGTTGCCGGCCTCCATGTGGTACACGGGTATCCGCATCCGGCGGGCCATCAGTGCGGCGATGCAGCTGTTGGTGTCGCCGAGCACCAGCAGCGCGTCGGGGCGCAGCTCGGTGAGCGCCTCCTCCATGCCGACCAGCACGCCGCCGAGCACCCGGCCCAGCGAGGAGGTGTCGACCCGCAGGAACCGGTCCGGGCGGCGGACCCGCAGCTCGGTGAAGAAGATCTCGGACAGGGTGCTGTCCCAGTTCTGCCCGGTGTGCACGAGCAGGTGGTCGACGGTCTCGTCGAGCCGGGCGATCACCCGGGACAGTCGAATGATCTCGGGTCGGGTACCGACCACGGTCATCACCCGGGTCATGTCGTTCCTCCTCGGGTCGGGGCGACCGGGACGGCTGCGGAGATCCGCACGTTCACGCGGGAACCGCCACCGGGGCGGCCCGGTCGGCCTCGACCGGCTCACGGTAGGTGTCCGGGCGGGCCGGGTCGAACAGTTCGTTGGTCCAGAAGAGGGTGACCAGGTCCTCGGTGCCGGTGTTCACCAGCTTGTGCGCCCACATGGTCGGCATGTCGACGATCACCGGTTCCCGGCCGCTGACCGCGAAGCGCAGCACCCGGTCGTCGCCGACGCGCCGCAGGCTGATCTCGGCGGTGCCGCGCAGCACCACGAACCGTTCCATCTTGACCAGGTGGAAGTGTTCGCCGCGGGTGGCGCCGGGGCGGGTGGTGGAGCAGAAGGTCTGGCCGGTGCCGCCGTGCATCCGGACCGTCTCGACCAGTTCGCCGCGTTCGTCGGCGCGGCGGGCCAGCGGGATCGGGTAGTGCGCCGGGAAGCAGTGCGAGCGGTAGGTGTTGAACAGCCGCATGTCGTGCCGGTCGGCCAGCGGCGGGATCTCGCCGGTGCGGTAGGTGTCGGCCCAGCCGGTCAACCGCTCGGCCAGGTCGGCGACCCCGAGGTGCAGCATCGGCAGCTCCGGGTCCCACGAGCCGCCGGCCGGGACCCCGAGCAGCAGGGCGGCGGCGTCGGTGACGTGGGCCAGTGCCATCGCGCGGTCCTCCTGCACCTCGGGTACGTGTCCCTCGGCGAGCAGCCGGCAGAAGGTGGCCACGACGGAGTTGTGGTAGGCGCGGCCGTGTTCGCCGTACAGGTTGGGCAGTCGCAGGTCGACCAGGTCCGGCCGGGCCGCCATCAGGGTCGCCGCCGCGACGGCCTTCGAGTCGCCGTAGGGCGTGCCGTTGCCGGCCTGCACCGAGTTGGCGAAGACCACGGTGGCGGGTGCGGTGGCGCACCGGCGCAGGCCCCGGACCAGCGCGGCGGCCAGCTCGACGTTGCCGGCGGCGACGTCCACCGGGTTCCCCCGGTTGACCCCGGCCAGGTGCAGCACCCGGTCGACGCCGTCGAGGCGGGCCGCCAGGCGGGACTCGTCGGAAAGGTCGGCCCGGTCGATCAGCACCGGTTCGGGCCAGCCGAGCACCCGGGCCAGCACCCGCACGTGCCAGCCGAGGAAGCCGTTCGCCCCGGTGACGGCCAGCCTCAGCATGCCAGCACCGCGTCGCGGGCGCCCAGCTCCGCCCGGATCTCCGGCAGCGTCTGCAGCAGCTCCACGATCTCGGGTACGGTCAGCCGCCGCGCGTTGGCGGAGTTGAACTCGTCGACCGACCGGCCGCCCAACTCCCCCTCGGTGACGTAGAGCGCGTAGTTGAGGTCCCGGGCGTCGATCGGCACCCGGTAGAACTCGCCGAAGTCGTCGGCCTGGGCCAACTCCTCCGGACTGGCCAGGGTCTCGTGCTGCTTCTCGCCGTGGCGTACCCCGATCGTCTCGAACTTGGTGGGTACGTCGAAGAGCTGGCAGATCGCCTCGGCCAGGTCGCCGACGGTGCTCGCGGCGGCCTTGTTGACGAAGATGTCGCCGGGCCGGGCGTACTGGAAGGCGTGTTCGACCAGTTCCACGGACTCGGCCAGGGACATCAGGAAGCGGGTCATCTGCGGGTCGGTGACGGTCGGGGCACGGCCGGCCTTGATCTGCTCGACGAAGAGCGGGATGACCGAGCCGCGCGAGTACATGACGTTGCCGTAGCGGACGCAGGAGACGACGGTACGGCTGGCCGGGTTGTTCCGGGCGTACGCCTGGGCGGTCTTCTCCATCAGGGCCTTGCTCATCCCCATCGCGTTGATCGGATGGACGGCCTTGTCGGTGCTGAGCAGAACCACCGAGGCGACCCCGTTGCGGTCGGCGGCCTCGATGACGTTCGTGCTGCCCAGGATGTTGGTCCGGACCGCCTCCAGCGGGAAGAACTCGCAGGACGGCACCTGTTTGAGCGCCGCGGCGTGGAAGACGTAGTCGACGTCCCGGGTGGCCCGGTACACCGAGTCGAAGTCCCGCACGTCGCCGACGTGGTAGCGCACCCGGTCGTCGGCCACCACGCGGCGCATCGCGTCCTGTTTGGCCTCGTCCCGACTGAACACCCGGACCTCGGCGACGTCGTGGGTGAGCAGGCGACGGGTCATCGTCTGGCCGAAGGATCCGGTGCCTCCGGTGATCAGGACCCGGCTGCCGGCAGGTACAGCGCTCACAGATGCTCCTGTTCGGGGTTGACTCACGGGCGGGGCCCCGGTGCCGGCACCCGGCGTCGCCGGGTGACCTGGAGGGCCCTGCCCAACTCAACGACCCACCTGACCGGCAAGTAGTGGGAAATGGTAGAAATCGGACTAACTTCCGCACTCCGTCCCTCGGTCTGCCGCAGCGTCCCTCCGCCGGCCCCGGCCGCCTGCGGCCCACCGGTCCGGTGCCGCTGGGCCAGCGACATCCCCAGGCAGATCATCGCCAGCAGGGCGGCCGGGTACAGCAGGACCTTGAGGGCGGACTGGGCGTCGGTGCGGAAGACCACCGGCAACGAGGCGACGGCGAGCACATAGAACAGCTGGCCGACCCGGCTGCCCCGGGCGTCGAAGCGGGCGTACAGGAAGGCGAGCAGCAGACCCACCAGGAACGGCAGGAGGAAGACCCCGACCGCGCCGAAGTTGAGCGCGCCCTCCGCCGGCAGGCTGAAGTTCCAACCCAGGTCGCCGTTCTGTTCGGCGATCTCCCGGAACTTCGCCACCCCGGTGTCGGTCGGCGGGCCGAACAGCGACCGGCTGAGGAAGCCCGGCAGCAGGCGTAGCACGCCGGCCAGGATGGTGGCACCGTCGAGCACCTGGTCGCCGGTGACCCGCTCGGCGATCACGCCGGTGGTGACGGTCAACGGGACGGAGTCCAGCACCGTCATGCCCACCACCGACGAGCCCGGGGTTCCGTTCGCCGCGTTGCGGTACAGCACCACCCCGACGACGAAACCGGCCACGGCCAGGAAACCCAGCCCGGCCCGTACCGTGCCGCCCGGGGTCCGGGTGAGGAAGACCAGCACCGCGATCATCACGGTCAGCGCCGCCCCGCGTTCCCCGGTCAGCCCGACCAGCACCACGTACCCGGCGACGAGCGCCCCGTCGAGCGGGGAGAAGAGCCGCTGGCCCGCCCGCAGCCGCGCCGACAGGATCAACACGACCGCGACCGGGGCGACCAGGTCCCGGACGATGTTGAACGAGTGGATCCCGAGGCCGGCCGGCGCCGAGCCGTAGGCCCGTACCGCGCCGCTGACGACTCCCCAGCACGCCAGGGCCAACGGCAACAGCAGCAGCAACCGGCCCACCAGCAGGAGCCGGCCCGGATCGACCGACCGCACCGAGGCGGTGGTGCGGGCCGCGAACGGCACCGCGCAGCCGAGGGTGAACCCGACCACGGCCAGCGCCATCAGCGCGGGGGTGTCCGGCGAGAGGTCGGCGAGCGGGATCGGCACCCGGGCCGCCTCGCGGGCCGGGGCCGTCCAGAACCAGGCACAGGGCACGAGGCAGACCGCGGCCACGTACCCCGATCCGAAGATCAGCGGGTGGAACAGGTCGACCGGTCCGGCCCGCCGGGACCGGCGGACCCCTTCCACGAGACCACCGAGGGCGATCAGCCCGGCGAGCAGGAGCACCGAGGGAACATCTGGCATGACAGGAGAACCTTCTCGTGAGTGCGGCGTCGTGCGCCGTGCGGGTTCGTGGGTTCGGGCCGGCTCGTTCAGACCGGCGCGTCGGCCGGTGCCTCCTCGGAAACCAGGTGTCGCAGCCGGCGGGCCATCATGCCGGCGGTGTCCGCGGCGACCAGCCGGGGCAGCCGCCGTGCGCCCAGGCGGTACTCGGCCAGCATGGCCTCGGCGAGCCCGCCGACGTCACCGGCCGGGAAGCGGCGGCCGTTGCCGGCAGCGACCAGGTCGTCGGCGGCGGCCACCTCGTCGGAGGCGACGACCGGGGTACCGAGACCGAGCGCCTCGTTGACCACCAGCCCCCACGGCTCCCACCGGGACGGGACCACCACCACGTCCGCGGCGGCGTAGACCGCGCCCAGCCGGTCGTGGGCGACCGGTCCGAGGAAACGGCAGTCGGCCGGCCGCCGCGCCACGTGGGCGGTGACCGACGCGGTCAACGACCCGGTACCGACCAGCACCAGCCCGACCGAGCCGGCCGGCAGCCGGTTCCGTACCAGGTCGAACGCGGCGAGCAGGTCGGTGACCCCCTTGAGTTCCTCCAGCCGGCCGACGTAGCCGAACACGAAACGGTCGGTCAGCTCCCACCCGACGCGCAGCGCCGCGGCCTGCTCCGCGCCCCGGGGCAGCTCGGGCAGGGCGAACGGGACCAGCTGCAGCCGGTCGAAGCCCAGCAGGCGCCAGTACGCGGCGTTCGCCGAACCGACCGCCCAGATCTCCGGCTGGCCGAGCAACCCACGCAGGTAGTGCCGCTTGAGCCAGCGCCGCAGCGGCGGGCGGGCCAGTTCCGCCCGCACATTGCTGTCGCACCTGACGATCAACGGAATCCGGCGGACCCGGGCGGTCAGCGCGGACAGGATGTGCGCCCACCCCCGGTAGCCGAACAGGCAGACCACTTCCAGCGTCGGGGCGGACAGCGACCGCAGCAGGGCCCGGCGACCCGACGGGTTGGTCAGGACGGTGTACGGGTGCCGGGGCCGCTGGTCGCCCCAACCCCGGGTCTGCTCCTCCCGGTCGAACCGGTAGTAGACGTGCACCCGGCCCGGCCACTCGGCGTGCAGGCGGTCGAACAGGGGGGTGTGGTGCGGGGTCGGACACTGCAGAACGAACAGGAACATGCTCCAGCGGACCCTTCGGCGACGCGCCGAGGGTTTCCTCGGCTGGTGGGCGGCTCCGGTACGCGTCCGGTATCCGGGTCAACGACCGACACTCCGGTGTGTAACGAAAGCGTCACGACGGCCGGTGCGTCGTCGTTAGCCGTGGGTACGGCACCTGACCAGGCCAGCGGCGACAGGAGAAACCCGATGACCAGCGCGCTCGAGGACAGCCGGAAGGTGGTGCGCTACATCTGGACGCACCCGGCCAACCGTCGGCACCGGGTGGCCAGTCTCGCCCGGGCCACCGCCTTCCAGCTGCGGGCCCGGTTGACCGGCCGCCCCGCGCTCACCCCGATCGGCGAGCACAACCGGATGTGGGTGCACCTGCACCAGCACGGCGCGTCCAAGGTGCTCTACGCCAACCCGCCGGACTGGCCGGAGATGCAGGCGTGGAAGGCGCTCCTGGGCCCCGGCGACCTCTTCGTGGACGTGGGCAGCAACGCCGGGACGTACAGTCTCTGGGCCGCCGAGGCCGGTGCCCGGGTGATCGCGGTCGAACCGGATCCGGGTGCCGTGGAGCGGCTCCGGCACAACATCGCCCTCAACGACCTGCAGGACCAGATCGAGGTCCAGCAGTGCGCGCTGGCGGCGGAGCCCGGCCGGCTGCGGTTGACCAGCGGCCGGGACACCACCAACCACCTGCTGCCGCCGGATGAGGAATCCGGCACCCTGGTCGAGGTCCGCACCCTGGACGAGTTGCTCGGTGACGACCGGGCCGCCGGTATCAAGATCGACGTCGAGGGGGCCGAGCGGATGGTGCTCGCCGGTGCCGCACGGGCCCTGCGCGAGCACCGGATCGACGTGCTGCAGCTGGAGTGGAACGAGCAGAGCGAACTGCTCTTCGGCGAGACCCGGGCCCCGCTGGCGGACCTGCTGCGGGGACACGGCTACCACCTGCTCCGCCCGGACGACCAGGGCCGGCTGCGGCCCACCGACGCGTCCGGGTACGGCGCCGACCTGTTCGCGGTCCGCCCCGGCCTCCGGTAGCGGCCTCGGGCGGCACCGTCACCGCCGTCGGCCGCTGCTCGTTGACCGGGCATGGCCGACTGTCCGCCCGGCGCGGGCGACGACCCCGGGGGGCGCGACACCGCCGTGGCGCCCTTCCGCGTGCTCACCACGTACAACTTCTTCGAACCGGGGTTCCGGGCCGGTGGACCGGTCCGGTCCATCGCCCGGATCCTCGACACCTGCTCGGAGCAGACCTCGGTGACCATGGTGACCGGTGACCGTGACCTGGGTGCGCGGGAGCCGTACCCGGGGCTCTCCGGGCGGTGGGTGACGCGCGGCCGGGCCCGGATCTTCTACCTGTGCCCGCGCCGGCCCGGCCAGTGGTGGGCGCTGTGGCGGGCGCTGCGGCAGGGCCACTTCGACCTGCTGTACGCCAACGGGATGTTCGCGACGTACTCCATCGCCCTGGTCCTCGCCGCCCGGTACGGTCTCGTCCGGTCGACCCGGCTGGTGATCGCCCCCCGGGGGGAGTTCGAGCCCGCGTGCCTGTCCCGGAGACCGTTGAAGAAGCGATGTTTCCTCTGGTGGTGGGGGCGGCTGCTCAGGCACCGCGCCGACGTGGCCTGGCACGCGACCTCCCCGCTGGAGGCGACCCGGATCGCCGCGGTCTTCCCGTGGGCCCGCATCGAGGTCAGCCCGGTGCAGGTGGCGCTGCCCGCCGAGCCGATCGAGGCGGCACCGCACCACGGCGTGCCCCGCCTGGTCTTCGTCGGCCGCATCCTGCCCAGCAAGAACGTGGCCCTGCTGGTGGAGGCGTTGGCGCTGGTCGGCGCCCCGGTCTCGGTGGATCTGTACGGGCCGGTCGAGGACGCCGCGTACTGGGCCCGGTGTCGCCGGCTGATCGCCGGGCTGCCCGCCCACGTCGACCTGCGTTACCACGGTGAGCTCCGACCCGAGGTGGTCCGGGAGACCTTCGCCAGGTACGACGCCTTCCTGATGCCGACGCTCGGCGAGAACTTCGGGCACGTCATCGCGGAAAGTCTCTCCGCGTCGTGTCCGGTCCTCTGTTCCGACCGCACGCCCTGGGGTCCGGTGTTGGCCGCCGGCGGTGGGACGGTGATCCGGGAGCTGACGCCACAGGCGTGGGCGCGGGAGATCGACCGGCTGCTGGGCCGTTCGGCCACCGCCCGCCACGACGCCCGACGTGCCGCCGGAGCGGCCTACCGCACCTGGCGGAGCAGTGTGGACGGGCCGAACGTCCTCGACCGGCTCCGGCTGCGTCAGGGTGCGCTCCCCGCCGGGGCGACGACCTCCGAACCGGTGCCCGCGGCCTCGCCCGGGACCAGGTGAGTCCACACCACCGCCGGGGTCGGTTCCGCTCCCTCGGCACCGGGCAGGTCGATCCGGGTGACCGCCAGGCACCGGGCGGGGTACGCGGGCAGACCGTGGTCGCGGCGCTGGCCAGCCTGCTGGGCGGGCTGCTCAACGCGGGCATCCTCGCGCTGAGCGCGCGGGCCGGTCAGACCGGCGAGATCGCCGCCTACACGGTGATGCTGTCGGCCCTGGCGGTGGTGACGGTCCTGCTCGCCGGTGGCGCGTCCCTGTTGTACCTGACCGGCGACGACCGGCAGCGGCAGGCGGTACGCAGCCACCGGCTGTTGATCGTCCTGCCGGTGATGGCGCTCAGCGCGGTGGGCGTCACCACGGTCTTCGCCACCCGGGGGTACGGCGTGCCCGCCCTGGCCACCAGCGCGGTGGTGGCGATCGGCAACAACCTCGGCGAGCTGTACCTCGGTGACCTGGCCCGGCGGCTGCGGTTCGGCACCGCCGCGGTGGTCACCACGGCGCCCAAGGTGGCGGCCCTGGTGCTGCTGCTCACCGGGGTGCCGTTGACCATGGCCCTGGCCGTCGGCGCGGTGGGGCAACTGGTGGCCGGGGAGGCCCTGGTCAGCCGGGGTGCCGCCGGCCGTGGCCCGCTCTGGCACCGGTTGTCGATGCGCTCGGCGGTCGCCGCCTTCGGGATGAACCGGCAGCTGATGGCCTACAACCTGGCCGAGGTGTTCACCGGACGGGCCGGTGGGGTGGCCCTGTCCACGGTCGCCAGCCCGCACGTGGTGGGCACCTACGGCGCGGTCTACAACGTCTACGTGGCGCTGGTGGCCGTGCTGTACCAGGGGCTGCGGGTGCCGATGGCCGCCCGGGTCCGTACCCGGCAGGCCGCCTTCCGCAACTCCGGCGGCCGGGAGGGCGAGGCGCTGATGGTCGCGGCGGCCGTGCTGGCGGCGGTGGGTGGCCTGTACTGGGCGCCCTGGCTCAGCACCGGGCTGCTCGGCCTGACCGAGCCGGAGTCGACGCACTGGCTGCAGCTGCTGGCCGTGGCGTTGCCCTTCCTGACCGCGAGCCGGGCGGTCGGGCTGCGCCGGATCGCCGACGGGGACTACCGGGCGGCCACCCGGCTGACGGTGCTGACCGCCGGGCTGACGGGGATCGGGCTGCTGGTGCTGGTGCCCACGTGGGGACCGGCAGGTGCGGCCGGCGCGACCACGGTGGCGGAGGTGCTGACCGTCGGCGTCCTGGTGGTGGTCGCGGCGGTGCGGGCCGGTCCGCTTCGGCGGCGGCGTCCGTCGGAGCCGGGCGGGGTGGGCCGGCACCGCCGGTCAGCGGTCGGCGCCGAGCACGTCGACCAGCCGGTCCGGGCGCGCTGAGCGTCGGGTGAGTGAGTCGAGGAAGGCGGCCATCCGCCGGCCCTGGGCGCGGCGGTCCCGGGTCTCGGTGACGAAGCTCCGGCCGGCGGCGGTCAGGGCGGTGGCCCGCTCCGGGGCCAGTTCCAGCGCCCGCCGCATTGCCGCGGTCAGACCGGCCGCGTCGTCGGTGTCGGCGAGGATCAGGTACGGCCGGTAGTCGTCCGGGATGCCGGGCAGCCGGGTGGTCACCACGGGTGTCCCGGCGGCGAGATACTCGATGATCTTGGAGGGGAACGAGTACGGCACGAAGTCCTGGTCGACCGGGCGCGGGTTGACCAGGACCGCCGCCCGGGCCAGCCGGGGCGCCAGGTGGGCCCGCTCCAGCAGCTCCGGCTCGGCGATCCGGGGGTCCCGGACGGCCTGCTCGCGCAGCCACGGCTCCAGGTCGCCCCGGCCGTACAGGCGCAGCGCCAACTCCTGCCCCGGCAACGCCCGGAACGCCTCCACCAGCCGGTCCACGCCGTACGCCCGGCTCAGCCGGCCGGCGTACACGATCTCCCGCCGACCGTCGGCGGCCGGTGGCGCGGCGACGGCGGCCGGTGGGGTGAAGATCCCCTCCATGATCAGGTGGGGTCGTCCCGGTGCGAAGTCCTCGGCCAGCGGACGGGTAAGCGCGATCACCCCCGCACAGCGGCGCAGCGCCGCGCAGACCAGTGCCGCGTTGACCCGGCGGACCAGCCGGACCACGGTGGGATCGCCGGGCTGCGCCAGGCCGGGCGGATCGGTGAGCACCGGCACCACGGCGATCCGGTGCCGACGGGCCAGCAGCAGGCCGCACCAGAGGAACGGCGCGTGGACCCCGTGCACGAGCAGGACGTCGGGACGCCGCCGGCGCAGCACCCGCCGGCCGTGCCACAGCGCGGAGGCGAGCCGGGTGACGAACTTGACCACCGGCAGGTTGACGAAGCCCAGCAGTTGCCCCTCGACCCCGTCCTGCTGGAAGCCGGCCGCGGAGAACCGGATCCGGCGGTTGCCCGGGTAGGTCGACACCGGCGGCACCGACAACAGCCACACCGGGCAGCCGGCCTCCCGCAGGCCGTGCGTCAGCCCCCAGGCGAAGGTGTGCGTCTGGGTGGCGTCGAGGGCGTCGGTCGCCAGGGCCCGGGCCAGGGCGTCGTCGGGCACGGTGAACCCGAGCAACGCGATCCGGCTGTTCTGTTCGGTCGACATCCGCCGCACCCTCCCTCGCGATCCCGGACCGCCGGGTCGGCGGAGGCGGCGGTGCCGCCGGCACCCGGGGAACGCTCGACGACCTCCGTCATTCGTCCGGAGGGTGCAACGACGCGGTGACCGCCGGGTAACCGATCCAGCTATTGACATGAATCACGTCGGGCAGAAGGCTCGCGGGCAGTGATCGATCCTTGAACGACAGGGGGCGGGATGAGGCGCACACGGCTGGCGATCGCCAGTGTGTTCACTCTGGTCGGCGCGCTGGTGCTGACCGCACCGGCGAACGCGAAGCCAACGGCCGCGCCGGGCGGCCACGACAGCCTGGAGGTGTACGTCGGCACGGTGAACCCGCAGCAGTTGGAGAAACTGCGGGCCACCGGCGCGGACCTGGGTCACGACCACGGTGCCACCGACCGCTCCGGCAACACCGAGATCGAGACGGTGTTGAGCGGGCGTCAGGCGCAACGCCTGGCGGCCCAGGGCGTCCGGCTGCAGGTGAAGAAGGTCCGCGGCAAGGCCGCCTCGCAGGCGCTGCGGGAACAGGCCGCAGCGGGCTGGAAGGCGTTCCGGTCCTACAGCGAGCCGGGCGGCATCCGGGACGAGATCACCGCCACCGCGGCCCGCTACCCGAAGCTGACCAAGGTG
The DNA here is from genome assembly GCF_049179195.1 of Micromonospora sp. WMMA1923. Lineage (NCBI taxonomy): Bacteria > Bacillati > Actinomycetota > Actinomycetes > Micromonosporales > Micromonosporaceae > Micromonospora > Micromonospora sp. WMMA1923. The sequence continues at coordinate 1,475,026 of NZ_JBMHLZ010000001.1, read as the reverse complement.
GAGACCATCGGCCGCTCGGTGCAGGGCAAGCCGATCCTGGCGCTCAAGGTCACCAAGGACGCGCAGACCCTCGCCGACGGCGCGCGGCCCTCGGTGCTCTACGCCGGCACCCAGCACGCCCGGGAGTGGATCACCCCGGAGATGAACCGCCGGCTGATGCACCACGTGCTCGACAACTACGGCAAGAACCAGGAGATCACCCGGCTGGTCAACACCACCGAGCTGTGGTTCCTGCCGGTGCTCAACCCCGACGGGTACGACCACACCTTCACCCCGGGCAACCGGCTGTGGCGCAAGAACCTGCGGGACAACGACGGCGACGGTCAGATCACCTCCGTCGACGGTGTCGACCTCAACCGCAACTTCGACTACAAGTGGGGCTACGACAACGAGGGCTCCTCGCCCGACCCGGCCAGTGAGACCTACCGGGGTCCGTCGCCGAACTCGGAGCCGGAGACCAAGGCGCTGGACCGGTTCTTCAAGCGGGTCGGTTTCGAGTTCCTGGTCAACTACCACTCCGCCGCGCAGCTGCTGCTCTACGGGGTCGGCTGGCAGGTGGCCACCCCCACCCCGGACGACGTGATCTACGAGGCGATGGTCGGCGACGACGCCAACCCGGCGGTGCCCGGCTACGACCCGGACCTCTCGGCGGAGCTGTACACCACCAACGGTGACACCGACAGCTACGCCACCGTCAAGTACGGCACCCTCGGCTTCACCCCGGAGATGTCGACCTGCACGGCGGCGGCCGAGTCCGACCCGGACGACCAGTGGCGGCCGGAGGACTGCGTCTCGGAGTTCATCTTCCCCGACGACGAGAAGCTGATCGCCGCCGAGGTGGCCAAGAACCTGCCGTTCGCGCTGGCCGTGGCGAAGTCCGCGAAGCAGCCGGACGAGCCGGTGTCGGTGGTCGGGCGCAGCACCCCGGACTTCGTGGTGGACGCCTTCGACACCTCGTACGGTCGCAACCAGCAGGTCGCCGCGATCACCCGGCGGTCGCTGAAGAACGTCAAGATGCACTTCGTGGTCAACGGTGGCCGCCCCAAGAGCGTCGAGGTCAAGGAATGGCGCGGCGGCGAGCGGTACGGCGGCAGCCACGACGACTACTACGCCGAGCTGCGCGGCCGGGTGACCGGCACCAAGCCCGGTGACCGGGTCGAGGTGTGGTTCTCCGGGCGCAAACCGGGCACCGGCGTGGTCGGTAGCGAACGCTTCACCTACCGGGTGCACGACGACATCGGCGGTGACGTGTTGATCCTGGCGGTGGAGGACGTCACCGGTCTGAGCCCCACCCAGGAGGGCAGCAGCGCGAAGTACGCCGACGAGATGGCCGCGTCGCTGACCGCCGCCGGGCGCACCAGCGACGTGTACGACTTCGACACGGCCGGCCGTAAGGCCCCGCACCACCTGGGCGTGCTGTCGCACTACGACACGGTGCTCTGGGAGACCGGGGACGACGTCATCCCGCGCTCCCCCGGCCAGGTCGCGGGCACCGCGGCGCGGGCCGCGGCGGAGACCGAGCTGTTCGTCCGGGACTACCTCAACGAGGGCGGCAAGCTGCTGCTCAGCGGCAAGTACGCGCTCTACGCCCAGTCCGCCAACGGCCCGTACGGCTACCAGCCGACGCCGCCGGCGGAGTGCACCGATCCGGCGGACGCGAGCTGTCTGCCGTTGCTCAACGACTTCCAGCAGTACTACCTGGGGGCGTACAACTACGTGAGCGACGGGGGCACCTCGCCCGACGGTGACCCGTACCCGGTCAGCGGCTCGGCGGGGCCCTTCGCCGGCTTCTCCGGGACGCTGAACGCGCCGGGCTCGGCGGCCAACCAGGACCACACCGCTTCCTTCCTGACCACGTCGAGTTTCCTGCCGCCGGACGAGTTCCCGCAGTTCGCAAGCTCCGCGCCGCTGGGTTGGCAGCGTCCCGGCGGGGCGCCGTTCGATCCGCGTACCGGCCAGTGGTACCTGCACAGCGGGCAGTCCGACGAGGCGTACAAGCGGCTGAGCCGGACTGTCGACCTGACCTCGGTCAGCAGCGGTGAGCTGCGGTTCTGGACCTCGTACGACATCGAGACGGACTGGGACTTCATGATCGTCGAGGCGCACGAGGTGGGCACCGACGACTGGACCACCCTGCCCGACGCCGGCGGGCGGACCACCACCTCCACCGGGGAGAGCTGCCAGTCGGGCTGGGTGGCCCAGATCCACCCGTTCCTCGGCCACTACCAGGGCGCCGACTGCTCCCCGACCGGCAGCACCGGTCAGTGGCACGCCGTCACCGGGACGTCCAACGGGTGGCAGGAGTTCTCGATCGACCTGTCGGCGTACGCCGGCAAGCGGGTCGAGGTCGCCATCTCGTACGTCTCCGACTGGGCCACCCAGGGGCTGGGCGTCTTCCTCGACGACGCCCGGGTGATCGTGGACGGTGCCACCGTCGCGGAGACCTCCTTCGAGACCGAGGACCTGGGCGGTTGGACGGTCTCCGGTCCGCCGGAGGGCACCGCGCCCAACAGCACCGACTGGTCCCGCAGCCAGCAGGCCTTCGAGGAGGGTTCGGCGGTGGTCACCGCGGACACCGTCTACCTCGGGTTCGGCCTGGAGGGGTTGCCGCCGGCGGCCCGCGACGATCTGGTCGCCCGGTCCCTGACCCATCTGGAGGGAGCCGCCCGGTGACCCCGCCGTCGAACCTGACGGCACCCCGGGCGGGCACCGCCCGCCGTTGAACGACCCGGCTGCGCCCGGTGGTCTCGTGGACCACCGGGCGCATTCGCCTGTTCCGGGTGCGGGTGCGAAGTAGGGTGAGGAATCAATCGCCCATAGCGTCCCAATTGCCGTGAGATCTCCTCACGGGTGGGCGCTGCCCTGGAGGACATGCCAGTGAGGACAGCACTCGTGCCAGCCGCCCCGTGGGCGCAGGTGGGCAGCACCGACGACGTGCCGGCCGGGAAGCCCTCCGGCTCACGGTGGCAGCGCCCGGGGATCGCCCTGCTCGCCCTGCTCGCCCTACTCGCCGCCTGGCAACCGAGTCTGGTCAGCCACTACGGCGCCGTCCTGGCCATCCTGGTCATCCTGGTCAGCGGCCGGCGTTGCGTGATCCGGGTGCCCGAGGTGCTGGCCCTGGTCCTCGCCGCCTGGGCCTACCTCGCGGTGCTGTGGTCGACCGACGCCACGGCCGCCGCCTGGATGGCGCAGTTGTACGCGACGGCCTGCCTGGTCTTCGTGGCGACCCGGATGGTCGTACGCACCCGCACCGCCCTGTTCTGCGTCGCCTACGGTGGCATCGCGGGCACCCTGATCACCGCCGGCAATCTGCTCACCGGCGGTGATCCGACCCAGTCCCTGATCCGTACCTCGATGGTCGAGTTGTCCACCCGTTACGTGCAGGACGACAGCAACATCAACTACACCGCCTACACGCTGCTGGGTGGGATGTTGCTCGCCACCCTCCTGCTCCTGCTCCGACCCAGGACCAGGGTCGAACAGGTCGGCCTGGTGGTGGCCCTGACCGTGCTCGGTTGGGCGGTCCTGCTCGCCGGGACCCGGGGAGCCGTGGTCGGTGCCTTCCTCGGCATCTGCTACCTGCTGCTCAGCCGGTTCGCCCCGGCGGGAATGCGCACCGCGGTCCTGGTGGTCACCCCGGCCGCCATGCTCGTCATCTCGATCGGCTGGTACGTCCGGTTCACCCCGGAGCTGCTCTGGCTCGACGCGGTCCTGGGCCGTCCCACCGGCGACCTGTCCGGCCGGATGCTGCTCTGGCCGGAGGCGCTGTCCTCCTGGGCCTCGGCGCCGCTGCTCGGCATCGGCCCCGGAATGTTCGTCGTCACCGGACGACTGCACGTCGGCGCGCACAACCTGCTCCTCGCGCTCGGCAACGACGTGGGGCTGATCGGCGTCCTGCTCTACCTCGGGATCTTCATCTTCGCGCTGGCCGGTCCGCTACGGCACACCGTGTCCGCGAGCCGACGGGTGGCCTGCCTGCTGCTGGTCACCCAACTGCCGCTCTGGCTCACCGGCCACTGGGAGACGTCACCGGTCGCCCTGTTGACGTTGGGTCTGGTGTCGATGCTGCCGGTCGCGCTGGCCCACCCGGCGCCGGTCGCGCTGACGCAGCCGACGCCGGCCACCGGTCACGCAGCGCCAGCCGGTATCCGACCAGCGCAGCGGGCACGATCGTGACCAGGTAGCCGGCGACCCCGACGAACGGGACCGCCACCAGGCCGACGCGGGTCGCCCCGTACCACTTCACCGGCAGCGCCAGGGCGAGGTAGCCGAGCCAGCCCACCACCTGCGGCCAGAGCACCCCCAGCGCGTTCTGCACCATGAACCTCGGCGAGATCAGGGCCAGCAGCAACCACCAGCCGGCCAGCCCCGCGAACAGCCAGCGGTCCACCTCCGGCAGGCCGCCGGGCAGGCCCACCGAGAGCAGCAGGTCCCCGGTGGACACCACAAGCGCACAGGCGGTCAGCATCACCGACGTCGAGACGACGGTCATCCGGCGGGTCGTCCGCCGTACCCAGGTCTCGTCGCCGTGGGTGAGCGCGTCGGCGGTGGCCGGCCAGAGCGGCGCGTTGAGCACCGCGACGACCATGCCGAGCAGGGCGCACAGCCTGGCCGGCACGGAGTAGCTGGTCACCGCCGCCAGGCCCAGGGTGTGCGCGACGATCAGCGCGTCGATGTTGGTAGCCACCGCGCCCAGCAGGGCCAGGACCACGAAGACCCCACCGAGGCGCCCGAGTTCGCGGGCCACCGAGCGGTCGACGTGACCCGGCCGGGGGGCGTACCCGGGCAGCCGTCGGGTGTAGAGCCAGACGCTGTTCGCCAGGTTGGTCAGGATCGGGGCGCAGACCGTGGCGCCGATCACCACCAGCGGTGACAGGCGCAGCTGGATCGCGCCGAGCACCAGGGGTACGGCGGTCAACCCGCCCACCGCCTGCCAGAGGCTGCTGCGCCCCACCTCCTGACAGGCGTACTGCACCTGCACCACCAGGGCCAGCGGCAGGTTCACCAGGAAGGCGGTCAGGCAGACCAGCACGACCGCGTGCGCCTCGCCCGCGGCCGACGGGTCGGCGTTGACCAGCCCGGCCCAGTCGACCAGACCCGACAGCGACCAGAGCAGCAGGCAGCCGACCCCGGCCAACGCGCCGAGCATCGCGTAGGCGGTGGAGACGTACCGGCGACCGCGCCGGGTGTCGCCTGTCGAGTGGCACGGGGCCAGCTTGGTCAACAGGCCGTTGCCCAGCCCGAGATCGGCGAAGGCCGCCATGCCGGTGAACGCGGTCACCGTCATCCACAGCCCGTACCGGGCGGCCCCCAGGTAGGGCAGGGTGACCGGGACGAGCGCCAACGGCATCAGCGCGGCGACCCCGCGTCCGAACACGGCGGCAACGACGCCGGAGAGCATCCGCCGGCTCCGCGCGGCCGAGGGCGCCCGGCGGTCCGGCGGCCGGCGGTGCCGCCCGTCCCGCGACACCGTGCTCAGTGGCTCGGCGACCGGCACGGGCGCGCCCGGCGACTCGGCGACCGGCACGGGCGCGCCCGGCGACTCGGCGACCGGCACGCCCAGCGGCTCACGAGGCGACCCGTTCGAGCGCGTCGCGCAGCCGGGGCGCCAACGTCTGCACGTACGTGGCGGTGAGGTGACTGGTGTCCCGGTAGACCAGCACTCCCCCGATGACCGGCGCGCAGCGCTGCGTGGGACAGATCGCGTCGGTCAGGTCGACCAGTCGCACCCCGGACGCCTGCCCGGCGGCGCGGGCCTGCGCCTCGCCGGGTTCCAGCGCCTCGCGTCGCGCGGTGGTGCAGGTGGTCAACCGCTCGGGATGGCGTGACACGCACTCGGACACGTCCATGTCCTGATAGGGGATGTCCCTGATCAGGACGACCGGCACGCCGGCCCGGACCGCCTGCGACCAGGTCGCCTTCATCGCCCGCACCGACCTGGCCAGGCCCTCCTCACCGGGGACCAGGCGGCCGTCCTCGAACGGCCGGTACGTCACGTTGGAGAGCACGAGCAGATCCGGCTTGGCGCTCGCGGTGAGCCGGGGCCGCAACCGGTCGTTCCACTCGACGCACGTCCGGTAGAGCGCGTCACCCCGGCCGACCGGTATCGGCATCTCCTGGTACGGGCAGCCGGTCTTCAGGTAGGTGACCAGTCGCCACCCGTTGGCCTCGGCCACCGCCTGCATCGCCGGCACCCACTGGGCCGCCTGGGAGTCCCCGGCGAGGGCGACGACGTACTCCGCGTCGCGGTCGCCGTAGACGCACTCCAGGACGGTGGCGTCGTCACCCGGGGAGATGCAGTCCTGCCGGTACACGTCCGCGACGTCCTGGTACGCGACGGTGGGGTCAGGGGTGATCGTCGGTACCCGGTCGACCGGCGCGCCCTTCGGGTCGTCCCGGGGATCCTGCGCCAGCACCGCCGCACCGGTCAGTGGCACGGCCGGCGTGCTCCGGCCCGGCGCGGCGGAGGAGGCGTCCAGCGGCGGCAGCACCAGCGCACCGGGGCGCGGTGCGGGCGGCCAGACGGTGAACTGGAACAGCAGCCCGGCGACCAGGGCGAACCCGGTGCAGGTGGCGCCGAGCTGCAGGGCCGCACCGGGGTGGTAGGTGAACAGCGGTGCCCGGCGTACCGGCTGCTCCAGGTACCGGTGGGTGAGCACGGCCGGCAGCACGGCGAAGGCGACGACCCCGATCGCGGCCGGGGTGGCCAGCTCGCCGAAGTACGCCCCGGCGGCGACGAGCAGTGGCCAGTGCCAGAGGTAGAGCGAGTAGGAGAGCGCGCCGACCGCCCGCATCGGCCGCAGCCCGAGCAGCCGGCCCGGTCCGGCCCGGCCCGGCCGTAGCCCGCCGACGATCACCGCGGCGGCCCCGAGGGTCGGCAGCAGGGCGAGCGCCCCGGGAAACCGGGTGTCCGCGCCGAACAGCACGGCCGCCACGCCGATCGCGCCGAGACCCAGCCAGGCCAGGGTCGCACCGAGCGCACTCGGCAGCCGACCCCACCGCAGACCGAGTACGGCCACCACGGCACCGAGCGCCAACTCCCAGAGCCGGGTGGTGGTGACGAAGTAGGCCCGCTCCGGGTCGCTGGCGGTCGACAGCACCGACCAGACGAACGACGGTATGCCGACGGCGGCCACGCCCAGCAGCAGCAGACCCGACAGGCCGGCGGAACCGGCCACCCGGGCGGCACGACGGCGACCGAAGCCGGTGGCCACCACGATCATCAGCAGCGGCCAGAGCAGGTAGAACTGCTCCTCCACCGCCAGCGACCAGTAGTGCTGCAGCAGGCTGTCCGCCTGCCCGACGGCCAGGTAGTCCACCGCCCGCTCGGCCAGCCGCCAGTTCATCACGTACAGGGCGCTGGCCACCACGTCCCAGCCGGTCGAGGCCCACCGCACCCGGGGCAGGAAGAGGAGGGCGAGCAGCAGGCTGGCCAGCAGCACGAGACCCGCCGCCGGCAGCAGGCGGCGGGCCCGGCGGGCGTAGAAGGCGGTCAGCGAGATCCGCCCGGTGCGGTCCAGCTCCTCGGCGAGCAGTCCGGTGATCAGGAAACCGGAGATGACGAAGAAGACGTCCACCCCGACGTAGCCGCCGGGCAGCACCGCCGGGGCGGCGTGCCCGACGAGCACCAGCAGCACCGCCACCGCCCGCAGGCCCTCGATGTCGGCCCGGAAGCCGACCGGGAAACCGACCCGGGAATCGCCCTGACCGCGGACGCCCGGTCGCGTCGCCGTCGGCGCCGTGCGCCACGCCATCGTTGCCTCGCCGCAGGTCGTGAGTCGGGATGCGGGCACCGGTACGGTGCCGACAGCAGACCCAACGACCCGGGCGAAGCGGTGGTGACGTCGGTCAGGCCTGCTTGAGCACCTCCGTGACCAGGTCCTGGGCCTCCTGCTGGATCCGGGTGAGGTGCTCGGGCCCCTGGAACGACTCGGCGTAGATCTTGTAGACGTCCTCGGTGCCGGAGGGCCGGGCGGCGAACCAGCCCGACGAGGTGGTCACCTTCAGGCCGCCGATCGACGCGCCGTTGCCGGGTGCCGTGGTGAGCGTCGCGGTGATCGGCTCGCCGGCCAGCTCGGTCGCCGTGACCTGCTCCGGGGAGAGCTTGCCGAGGGCCGCCTTCTCCTCCCGGGTGGCCGGTGCGTCGATCCGGGCGTACGCGGGCGCGCCGAACCGCGCGGTCAGCTCGGCGTAGTGCTCGCTCGGGCTCCGGCCGGTGGTGGCGATGATCTCGGCGGCGAGCAGGCAGAGCAGGATGCCGTCCTTGTCGGTGGTCCAGGTGCTGCCGTCGCAGCGCAGGAAGGACGCCCCGGCGCTCTCCTCACCGCCGAAGCCGACCGTGCCGTCGAGCAGGCCCGGGACGAACCACTTGAAGCCGACCGGCACCTCCAGCAGGGGGCGGCCCAGGTCGGCGGCGACCCGGTCGATCATCGACGAGGAGACCAGGGTCTTGCCGACCGCCGCGGCGGCGCCCCACCGGTCCCGGGTACGGAACAGGTGACCGATCGCCACCGCCAGGTAGTGGTTGGGGTTGAGCAGACCCGCGTCGGGGGTGACGATGCCGTGCCGGTCGGCGTCGGCGTCGTTGCCGGTGCTGACGGCGTACGCGTCCCGGGCAGCGATCAGCGAGGCCATCGCGTTCGGCGACGAACAGTCCATCCGGATCTTGCCGTCGCCGTCGAGGGTCATGAACCGCCAGGTCGGGTCGACTGTCGGGTTGATCACGGTGAGGTCGAGCCGGTGCCGCTCGGCGATCTCGCCCCAGTAGGCGACGCTGGCCCCGCCCAGCGGGTCCGCGCCGATGCGTACCCCGGCGTCGCGGATCGCGTCGAGGTCGAGCACGGCGGGCAGGTCGTCGACGTAGTGGGCGAGGAAATCGTACTCGCCGGTGGTGTCGGCGGCGCGGGCCCGCGCGTACGGGATCCGCCTGACCCCGGCCAGGTCGGCGGCGAGCAGCTCGTTGGCCCGGTCCTGGATCCACCGGGTGACGTCGGTGTCGGCCGGCCCGCCGTGGGTGGGGTTGTACTTGAAGCCGCCGTCGTCGGGAGGGTTGTGCGACGGGGTGATCACGATGCCGTCGGCGAGCCCCGAGCGGCGCTCCCGGTTGTGCCGGAGGATGGCGTGCGACAGGGCCGGGGTCGGGGTGTAGCCGTCCCGGCTGTCCAGCAGGACGGTGACGTTGTTGGCGGCGAGCACCTCCAGCGCGCTGACGGTGGCCGGCGCGGAGAGCGCGTGGGTGTCCCGGCCGAGGAAGAGCGGCCCGTCGACGCCGTTGGCCCGTCGGTAGTCGACGAGCGCCTGGGTGACGGCCAGGATGTGCCGCTCGTTGAAGGCCCGTCGCAGGCTGGATCCCCGGTGCCCGGAGGTGCCGAAGGAGACCTGCTGCGCCGGGTCCTGCGGGTCGGGGTGCTCGGCGTAGTAGGCGGTCAGCAACCTCGGCACGTCGACCAGGTCGGCGGGTTCGGCGGGCTGACCGGCACGGGGATGGGCCACTTCGGGGTACCTCCTGAGTTCGGTGGACGGCTCACGGCTCGACGCGTTGACCCTTGCCGATCACCACGATGCCATTGTCGGACACGGTGTAGCGCTGGCGGTCCTTCTCCAGGTCGACACCGATCTCGGTGCCCTCGGGAACGACCACGTTCTTGTCCAGGATGGCCCGGCGGACCACGGCGTGCCGGCCGATGTCCACCCCCTCCATCAGCACCGAACCGTCGACGTGCGCCCAGGAGTGGACCTTGACCTTGGGCGAGACGATCGAGTTCTCCACCAGCGAGCCGGAGATCACCGCACCGGGCGAGACCATCGAACCGACCGCCCGGCCGACCCGCTCCCCCCACTGGTGGACGAACTTCGCCGGCGGGTACGGCGGCTGCTCGGTGTAGATCGGCCACTCGAAGTTGTAGAGGTTGAAGATCGGGTGCACGTTGATCAGATCCATGTGCGCGTCGTAGAACGAGTCGAGCGTCCCCACGTCGCGCCAGTAGCCCCGGTCCCGGTCGGTGCTGCCGGGGACCTCGTTGTCGCGGAAGTCGTAGACGTTGGCCTCGCCCCGCTCGACGAGCATCGGGATGATGCTGCCGCCCATGTCGTGCTTGCTGGTCTTGTCCGCCGCGTCGGTCTCCACCGCCTCCAGCAGCGCCTTGGTGGTGAAGACGTAGTTGCCCATCGAGGCGTAGATCTCGTCGGGTGCGTCGGGCAGGCCGACGGCGTCGGTGGGCTTCTCCCGGAACGCCCGGATCCGGCGGCCGTCCTCGCCGACCTCGATCACCCCGAACTGGTCGGCGGTGGAGAGCGGTTGACGGATGCCGGCCACCGTCACCGCCGCGCCGGAGGCGATGTGGTCCTCGACCATCTGCCGCGGGTCCATCCGGTAGATGTGGTCGGCACCGAAGACGATCACGTGGTCGGGCTGCTCGTCGTGGACCAGGTTGAGGCTCTGGTAGATCGCGTCGGCCGAGCCGGCGAACCACCACGGGCCCCGACGCTGCTGCGCCGGCACCGGGGTGACGTAGTTGCCCAGCAGGGTCGACATCCGCCAGGTCTTGGTGATGTGCCGGTCCAGCGAGTGCGACTTGTACTGGGTCAACACGACGATCTTGATATAACCGGCGTTCGCCAGGTTGGAGAGGACGAAATCCACCATCCGGTACATCCCGCCGAACGGGACAGCGGGTTTCGCCCGGTCGGTGGTCAGCGGCATGAGGCGCTTACCCTCGCCTCCCGCCAGGACGATCGCAAGCACCTTCGCAGCCATGGTCAGACGCTAACCACCCGCGTCCGACTTCACCACTCGTACGACGAGTCTTCTGCACTAGGGTGCGAGGTCATGACCGACTCCTCATCGCTGCGCGTCGACCTGCTGACCCGGGAGTACCCGCCGGAGGTGTACGGCGGCGCCGGGGTGCACGTCGAGTACCTGGCCCGGGAGCTGCGCCGACTCGCCGACGTGCGGGTGCACTGCTTCGGCGCGCCGCGCACCGAACCGGGCGTCACCGGGTACGCCGACCCGGCCGGGCTGGCCGGCGCGAACGCCGCCCTGCGCACCATGGGCGTCGACCTGGAGATGGCCGCCGCCTGCGCCGGCACCGACGTGGTACACAGCCACACCTGGTACGCCAACTTCGCCGGGCACACCGCCAAGCTGCTGCACGGGGTGCCGCACGTGGTGACCGCGCACAGCCTGGAGCCGCTGCGTCCGTGGAAGGCCGAGCAGCTCGGCGGCGGGTACGCGTTGTCCTCCTGGGTCGAGCGGACCGCGTACGAGGCCGCCGACGCGGTGATCGCGGTCAGCGCGGGGATGCGGCGCGACGTGCTGGCCGCGTACCCGACGGTGGATCCGGACCGGGTGCACGTGATCCACAACGGCATCGACACCGTCCAGTACGCCCCGGACCACGACACCGACGTGCTGACCCGGCTCGGCGTCGACCCGGCCCGCCCCAGCGTGGTCTACGTGGGGCGGATCACCCGGCAGAAGGGCCTGCCCTACCTGCTGCGGGCCGCCCGGGAGCTGCCCGCCGACACCCAGCTCGTGCTGCTCGCCGGCGCCCCGGACACCCCGGAGATCGCCGCCGAGGTGGAGGCGCTGGTGGCCGAGCTGCGGGCCGGCCGTACCGGGGTGGTCTGGGTGGCCGAGATGCTGCCCAAGCCCGAGGTGATCCAGGTGCTCACGCACGCCACCGTCTTCGTCTGCCCGTCGATCTACGAGCCGATGGGGATCGTCAACCTGGAGGCGATGGCCTGCGAGACCGCCGTCGTGGCCACCGCCACCGGCGGCATCCCGGAGGTGGTCGCCGACGGCGAGACCGGCCTGCTGGTGCCGATCGAGCAGGCCGACGACGGCTCCGGCACCCCGCTGGACCCGGAGCGCTTCGTCGCCGACCTGGCCTTCGCGATCACCACACTGCTTGCCGATCCGGCGCGGACGGCCGCCCTGGGCAAGGCCGGCCGTTCCCGGGCGGTCGAGCACTTCTCGTGGGACGCCGTCGCCGGCCGCACCCTCGACCTCTACCGCTCCCTCCGATAGCGGTAAGGAAGGGCCCCCTGTTAACGCTTCGGGTAGAGAAGGGTGCCCCGTTCACCAAGGGCTTGGGACGGCATCGGCGCCCGCTGTACACCGGCGACCGGTACGGCGGGGAGTCGGTGGGAGCGCCCTCGCGGGGTGCCCCGCGCGGCGAGACGCTCGGACAGCACGGTCACCGCCAGCACGGAGAGGACGGTCAGCTCCACCCCCTGGAAGGGACCTGTCGGCTCCAGCAGCGCCGAGACCAGTAGGGCCGCGCCGACGGCTCCCGCTGTCGCCGTCCGCGCGTCACCGGGCCGGGTGGTCGAGGTGAACACCAGGTGGGCCAGCCGAAAGAACAGGTAGGTGGCGATCGCACCACCCACGATCCCGGCCGCGACGGCGAAGGTCAGCGGCGCGACGTGCGGTGTCGTCGCGCCATGGAACCTGCCCGAATAGTTGTACAGGATCTGGAACTGATCGGTTCCGATGCCGAACAGCCAGTGTCGCGAAAACGCCGTCAGGGACTCCCCCAGCAGGGCGGCACGGCCGGTGGTGAAATCCCCCGATCCGGGCTCTGAGCCCATGTACGGGTCGGAGAACCGGTCAATGGTGGTCATCTCGATGCCAACGGCAGAGATCACGACAGCGGCTGCGGCGAGTACCCCCGCCCCCGTCACCAGTTGCCACCACCGCAACAGGCGTTGGCACATGATCACCACCAGCGCGCACGCCAACGCTGCGATGCCCTCCCGACCGCCGACCGCCAGCAGTGCCGAGAAACACACCGCCATCCCGGAGAATGCCGCCAACTGGATGACGGGTTTCGCGCCCAGCCCCCGTACCAGCAGCAGCACACATCCGATCGCCAACTGCAGCGACACCCGGGGGGCGTTGCTACCGAGCCCCCACAGCCGCCCGTTGAACTTCATCGATCGCGCGGGATTGGGTAGATCCAACGCCTGTAGCAACACCACCGACGCGCTGCAGCACACCCCGATCGCGTAGCCGAGCAGAATTTGTCCCCCCAGTCCGGCCCGTCTGGCCGCCACCGCCGCGACCAGCACCGAACACACCATCGACACGCCGAGGGTCGGGGTTTTGGTGTCGCCGTGGAGCAGGCCGACCACCGCGACGTAGCAGCCGAGCAGACCGACCAGGAACAACCAGCTACGGGCGTTGCGCCACCCGGTCGTCGTGCCGGACGGTCGGGTCCGCAGCAGCACCACGACCGCGCAACCGACCCGGGCGGCGTCGAAGAACTGCGTCTGCACGCCGCTGGTGGCGTAGATCGGTAACACCGCTCCCCAGAGGACCACCACCGCGTTGACCGGAATCAAACACAGCAGGGGAACCAGGATCCCGACCAGCACCAGAAGGCTGACGAGCTCCCCGCTGTCCGGCACGTCGACAGGCATCAGGACAACAACTCGCTGACGACCCCGACTGTCGAGCGGGTCTCCGGAACGTACCAGCAATTCATGCCACGAATCCTTTTCGCTACATTCATCCTCATCTGTCAGATTAGCGGAACTTCAGGTTCCGGTACGCCGCGATCGGGAATCAGCTGACCCGGAGGTCGGCGGCGAGGCGGGTCAGGTCCGCCGGGGCGGTCGGTGCGCGGGCGACCACGGCGACCAGGTCGCGTACCTCGGGTCGGTCGTGGACCTCGCCCCGGGCGGTCCGCTCCGCGTCGAGCACGCTCCGCCCGGCCCGACGCATGTCGCCGGCCAGGGCGTAGGCCCGGGCCGCGTCGAGCAGGTACGCCGCCCGATGCTCGGTAGGCAGCCACCGCCACCCCGGCCCGGCCCGCAACCGCTCGTGCCGCCGGATCGCCGCCGCCGGATCGCCGAGCGCGGCGGTGGCGACCACCCGGGCCGCCTCCATCGCCGAGTGTCGCCGCCCGCCGGCCCGCAGCGCCTGACACAGCGGTACGGTCGCGGCGGCGGCCAGCTGCGCATCGTCCACCGCCAGGGCTAGCGTCATCCCCCGGTCGGCGGCCAGCCAGGCCAACTCCCTCTGGTCCACCTTCACCAGGGCCAGCGCGACCAGCCCGTACGCCGACACCAGCAGGCCCTCGACCAACCGTCCCGGCCGGACGGCCCGCGCCTGGCGGACCCCGTCGAGCAGGTCGGGCAGCAACCCCAACACCTCCGGGTACCGCGCCAGCGCGGTCCGTACCGCCTCCAGGCCGCTGGCGACCGGACCGGGCCGGCCGGGCTGCTGTGCCACCAGCGGCTCCAGGTCGATCCGCAGCGCCTCGGCGGCCTCCCGCAGGCTGGACACCCGTTCCAGTCGGCGTACCCCACGCTCGACCTTGTCCACCCAGCTCTTGGACTTGCCGATCCGGTCGGCGAACTGCTGCTGCGTCATGTTCCGCCGGACCCGCCAGTGCGCCATCCGCCGGCCCACCGGCAACTCGTTCACCACCGCCACCCGAGGACCCCGACCACCACCAGGACCAGCACGACCACCGCGACGGTCACCCCGTAGACGTGGTCCCGGCGGGAAACCGACGAGGGCCGGGCCCGACGGCGGGCAGGGCACCTGGTCCCCGTCGGGCAACGGGGGCGGTCCACCGGGCACCGGTCCACCAAGGCAAGGGGTCCTTCGTCGCCCCCGAGCCACCCGCCTGATCGACACATTCGCAGCACTCGGGGCGGCTGACTGGCTGAACGCCCCGGCAACGAGATCGGGTGCAGAACGGACAGAAAGATCTTGGAAGAAAGCGGCCCCGAGGGGCACAAATTTCCAAGAGCTTTCAAGGGGGGACCTACGCCCGCCCTGACGACCGCAAGAGTGTTAAGAAGGGGCCCTTCCTTACCTCTGGGCGGGGGGAAGTCAGGCGTCGGGGGTAAGCAATCGGAGGCTGGGAAAGTACGTCCGATAGCGTGCGCCGTCGCGGGTGAGCAGGGTGTAATCACACACCGCCGCGTGCGCTCCGATGTTGAAGTCGGCCAGCGGTGCCCGTTTCATCCCACCCAGGCGGCGATATCGCGCGTACGCCTTACCGGCGAGGAAGCCGGCCGGGTAGGGCAGTTCCTCGCGGAGGAAGTCTCCGGCGGGCAGCGCCTCGTCCAACATCTCGATGCGCTCGAACCGGATCGAGACCTCGGCGTAGACGATCGGGTTGATCACCAGGTTGCCGGCGTCGCGGGCCTCGGCCAGCGCCGCCTCCGACCACGGTGCCCATTTCGGGTCCTCGGTCAACACATCCAGCAACACGTTGGTGTCGACCAGGGTCGTCACCGTCTCCGGCGCGCGCGAGGGCAGCACCCAAAGCCGTTCACTCGCCACGCAGCAGCTCCATCGGGGGCGCGGGAAGCGGCCACCGACGTGCGTGACCGCGCGCGAAGGGATCTCGCACAGGTAGGTTGATCGGGTGAGTGGACGGTTCCCGATCGAAGACGTGTCCCCCGCCGTCTCCTGCGGTCGCTACCCGGCCAAGGCGGTGGTCGGTGAGGTGGTGCCGGTGGCCGCGCGGGCCTACCGCGAGGGCCACGACGCGTTGGGCTGCAACGTGGTCTGGCTCGGCCCGGACGGGCGGGCCCGGCCGTTCACCCGGATGCGGCCCGGCGAGCCGGGGCAGGACCGCTGGCACGCCACCATCGTGCCGGACGCGGTCGGCGAATGGATCTTCACCGTCGAGGCGTTCCAGGATCCGTACCTGACCTGGCAGAACGCGGTGACGAAGAAGGTCGCCGCCGGGCAGGGCGCGGCCGAGCTGGCAAACGACCTGGCCGAGGGGGCGCGGGTGCTGACCGCCGCCCGCGAGCTGGTCGAGGCCGCCGACCGGGGCCGGGTCGAGGCGGCGGTCACCGCGCTGGGCGACGACGGGCTGGCGCTGTCCCGACGGGTCGCCCCGGCGCTGGAGCTGGCCGACCTGCTCTGGGCGTACCCGGTGCGGGAGCTGGTGACCACCGGCGAGCCGTACCGGATCTGGGTGGACCGGCCCCGGGCGCTCTTCTCCGCCTGGTACGAGTTCTTCCCGCGCTCCGAGGGGGCGGTGTTGGCCACCGCGGACGCCCCGGCCCGCTCGGGCACCTTCCGCACCGCCACGGCCCGGCTGGCCGGGGTCGCGGCGATGGGCTTCGACGTGCTCTACCTGCCGCCGATCCACCCGATCGGCCGGATCAACCGCAAGGGGCGCAACAACGCGCTGACCGCCGGCCCGGACGACGTCGGCTCGCCGTGGGCGATCGGCGCGGCCGAGGGCGGGCACGACGCCATCCACCCCGACCTGGGTACGCCGCAGGACTTCCGCGACTTCGTCGCCGCCGCCGCCGGGCAGGGCCTGGAGGTGGCGATGGACCTGGCGTTGCAGTGCGCCCCGGACCACCCGTGGGTGACCGAGCATCCGGAGTGGTTCACCACCCGGGCCGACGGCACGATCGCCTACGCGGAGAACCCGCCGAAGAAGTACCAGGACATCTACCCGGTGAACTTCGACAACGATCCCGAGGGGATCCGGGCCGAGGTGCTGCGGGTGGTGCGGCACTGGGTAGGCGAGGGCGTCAAGATCTTCCGGGTCGACAACCCGCACACCAAGCCGTTCGACTTCTGGCACTGGCTGATCGCCGAGGTCAAGCGGACCGACCCGGACGTGCTCTTCCTGGCCGAGGCGTTCACCCGCCCGGCGATCATGCACGGGCTGGGCAAGATCGGCTTCACCCAGTCGTACACCTATTTCACCTGGCGCACGACGGCGGCGCAGATGCGGGAGTACTGCGAGGAGCTGGTCGCCGCGGCCGACCACATGCGGCCGAACTTCTGGCCGAACACCCCGGACATCCTGCACTCCTCCCTGCAGCACGGCGGCCCGCCGATGTTCAAGATCCGGGCGGTGCTGGCCGCGTTGCTCAGCCCCTCCTGGGGCATGTACGCCGGCTTCGAGCTGTTCGAACACGTCGCCCGCCCCGGCGCCGAGGAGTACCTGGACAACGAGAAGTACGAGCTGCGCCCCCGGGACTGGGCCGGCGCGCAGGCCCAGGGGCGGTCCCTCGCGCCGTTCGTGGCCACCCTCAACCGGGTACGCCGGGACAACCCCGCCCTGCACCGGCTGCGCAACCTGGTCTTCCACGACATCGACAACCCAGCGCTGCTCTGCTGGTCCAAACACGACCCGGCCACCGGCAACACCGTGCTGGTGGTCTGCTCGTTCGACTCGCGCGCCGTGCAGTGGGGCAACACCACCCTGGACATGCCGGCGCTCGGCCTGGACTGGCACGACCGGTTCACCGTCCACGACGAGCTGACCGGGGCGAGCTACGACTGGGGCCAGCGCAACGCGGTCCGCCTCGACCCGTATCTTCAACCGGCACACGTGCTGACGCTGCGCCGCCCGGGGACCGTCGCGGCCGTGTCGCCCACGCCGGCCGAAGCAGCCGACGCCCCGCCCGAGCTGACCACGGCGGACGTGCCGGACGACCTCTCCGGCGGCACCGCACCGACCACCCCCGCCCCCGCCGACGGCGACCAGACGGGCACCACACCGACCGGCACCACAGCCACCGCGCCCGCACCGACCGACTCCGCGACGAAGGACGACGCCCGATGGACCAGTTGATCGCCGGCGAGACGCACGACCCGCACGGGGTCCTCGGCGCGCATCCCGCCGACGGCCGGACCACCCTGCGTACCCTGCGCCGGGGGGCGCGGACGGTGACCGTGCTGGTCGGCGGCGAGCGGCACCCCGCCCGAAGGGTGCACGACGTGGGGATCTTCGAGGTCACCCTGCCCGGCACGGTGCTCGACTACCGGCTCGACGTGGACGGCACCGTCGTCGACGACCCGTACCGGCACCCGCCGAGCCTGGGCGAGCTGGACCTGCACCTGATCGGCGAGGGCCGGCACGAGCGGCTCTGGGAGGCCCTGGGCGCGCGGGTACGCGACGACGGGGTGGCGTTCGCGGTCTGGGCGCCGAACGCCCGGGGGGTCCGGGTGGTCGGGGACTTCACCGGCTGGGGCGCGTACGAGGGCTGGTCGATGCGGTCGCTGGGATCCAGCGGCGTGTGGGAGATCTTCGTGCCGGGGGCACACGCCGGGCAGCGCTACAAGTACCGGATCCTCGGCGCCGACGGGCAGTGGCGGGACAAGGCCGACCCGATGGCGGCGTACGCGGAGGTGCCGCCGGCCACCGCGTCGGTGGTGCACCACTCGACGTACCAGTGGTCCGACGGGGACTGGCTGGCCGCGCGGGCGCAGCGCCAGCCGCACCAGGAGCCGATGAGCGTGTACGAGGTGCACCTGGGCTCCTGGCGACCCGGCCTGGGCTACCGGGAGCTGGCCGAGCAGCTGACCGCGTACGTGGTGGAGCTGGGCTTCACCCACGTGGAGTTCCTGCCGGTGATGGAGCACCCGTTCGGCGGCTCCTGGGGTTACCAGGTCACCGGCTACTTCGCGCCAACCTCCCGTTTCGGTGCCCCGGACGACTTCCGGCACCTGGTCGACACCCTGCACGGCGCCGGCATCGGCGTGCTGCTGGACTGGGTGCCCGCGCACTTCCCCAAGGACGAGTGGGCGCTTGCGCGTTTCGACGGCACCCCGCTCTACGAGCACCCGGACCCGCGCCGGGGCGAGCACCCCGACTGGGGCACGTACGTCTTCGACTTCGGCCGCCGGGAGGTCCGCAACTTCCTGGTCGCCAACGCGCTCTACTGGTGCGACGAGTTCCACGTCGACGGGCTGCGGGTGGACGCGGTCGCCTCGATGCTCTACCTGGACTACTCCCGGCCGGAGGGCCAGTGGGCCGCCAACCAGTACGGCGGCCGGGAGAACCTGGAGGCGATCGCCTTCCTGCAGGAGGTCAACGCCACCGTCTACAAGCGGCACGCCGGGGTGGTGATGATCGCCGAGGAGTCCACCGCCTGGCCGGGGGTGACCAGACCGACCTCCGAGGGCGGGCTCGGCTTCGGGTTCAAGTGGAACATGGGCTGGATGCACGACACCCTGCTCTACACCTCGAAGGACCCGATCTACCGCCAGCACCACCACCACCAGCTCACCTTCTCCCTGGCGTACGCCTGGAGCGAGAACTACGTGCTGCCGATCAGCCACGACGAGGTGGTGCACGGCAAGGGCAGCCTGGTGGCGAAGATGCCCGGCGACACCTGGCAGCGACTGGCCAACGTGCGGGCACTGCTGGCGTACATGTGGGCGCATCCGGGCAAGCAGTTGCTCTTCATGGGCTGTGAGCTGGGTGACGAGCGGGAGTGGAGCGAGGAACGCGGCCTGGACTGGTACCTGCTGCACGACCCGGCGCGCGCCGGCGTCCAGCGGCTGGTGGCCGACCTGAACCGGGTCTACCGGGACGCCCCGGCGCTGTACGCGCAGGACACCTCGCCGGCCGGTTTCCGCTGGCTGGCCGGGGACGACCTGGCCAACAACACCATCTCCTTCGTCCGGATCGCACCGGACGGCCAGACCCTGGTCTGCGTGGTCAACTTCTCGGCGCTGCCGCTGGAGGAGTACCGGGTGGGGGTGCCCCGGGGCGGACGTTGGGCCGAGGTGCTGAACACCGACGCCCACCACTACGGCGGCTCGGGGGTGGGGAACCTGGGCGAGGTGCACGCCCAGGACATCGCCTGGCACGGCCAGCCCGCCTCGGTGACGCTGCGGGTCCCGCCGCTGGGCGCGCTCTGGCTACGGCCGGTCTGACGCCGGGGCAGCCACCGTCGGGGCCGGAGCTCAGTTTCGGGAACGCTTCCGAGCTGGGCTCGGCGTGTCGTCCGGGCGGGGCCGGCCGTGCTTGCCGCCGGTCGGAACGACAGGTGCCTGGATCCGTACGTTGGCCTGTTGGGACACGCGCGGATCGACGCCACCCGCCGTGGATCTCAGCCTGCCGACCACGGTGTCGACAGCGTCGCGGAGTCTGGTCTTCGCTGTCGTCACCTGCTCCTGCTGCTCTTCGATGAGCCGTTCGGAGGTGCCGCGCCCCAGCTTACGGAGGTAGTCGAACTCCTCCCACTCCTCCGGCTGCGTCCTCGCCTCTGCCTGTTTCGTCAGGTAGCGATACTTGAGCCACTGACCCTCGTCCTGCTCTCGGACGGCGATATGACCGGGGTTGGGCACCCAGACACCGTCGGCTCCGAGGTTGTGGTGGTGGTGGAGGTACGGTTGTTCGGGTCGCCACTGCTCTGTCTGCAGCTGGAAGATCCGATCCCGAACCCAGGTGTGACTGGCGAGGGCGGACCGCTCCTGTGACAGGTCGGCCCGCCCGTCTCGGACCGCCTGGTCGTCGAGCAGCCGACGCTTCTGGTCGTCGGTGAGTGTCCGGACGGCCTCGCCTGCCTCTTCGGTCAACTGGCCGGTGAGGTCCCGGATCTCCGCTTCGATCTCCATCAACAGCTCCTGTCACCGCCCGGGCAGCCGACACCTGCCAACACGCTGGTCGGGTGTCGGTGGCACTTCGCCACCCTGCCACACCCGATCCGGAGCGGCCACGCGAGGCGATCATGGCTCCGCACGGGGAAAGGGGTGACGACGGGAGCGGGGCGCGGGCGTCAGGCCACGACGAGGGGCGAGTCCGCCGGGTCGTGCCGCAGCCGGACCACGGACGTATCCAGGGTACGCAGCCAGCCGTCCAGGACCGCCACCTGCCAGGCCCTGGTCCAGGGCAGGGCACCGGTCCGCCAACCGGCGAGCACCGCGTCCACCCCGGCGCGGTCGAGGACCTCGCGTACCGGCGCGTCCGGCGCGGCGGCGGCGCGCACCACGGGCGCCAGCGGTCCGCTGCGCATCCACCGGTCCATCGGCAGGGTGAAGCCCTGCTTGCGGCGGGCCGCGACCCGGCGGAGCCCACGATCGTCGAGGCAGGCGGCGAAGCCGCGCTTGCCGACGCCACGTCTGGGGTCGAGGGCCAGGGCCCGCCGGGCGAACGGCACGTCCACGAAGGGCACCCGCAGCTCCACCGAGCAGGCCATCGAGAAGGCGTCGCCGTCGGGTAGCAGCACCGCGCCCAGGTAGTTCCGGATCTCGTACCGGGACAGGGCGAGGGCCGACCGGTCACCGGTGGACTCCGCCGGCACCGTGGGCCCGGCCCAGGGCAGCAGGCGCCGCAGCTCGGGCTCGGCGGTCAACCGGCGGGCCAGCGTACCCAGGCCGGCGGCGTCCCGGGGACCCCCGGGGCCGGCCAGCAGGGCCAGTTTCCGCCGGTCGGCGGGGGCGAGCCCGGCCAGCAGCCGGGACAGCCGCAGCCGGTCGGCGGCCCGCAGCAGGGGCAACGCCCGCAGCATCCGGAAGACGGGATAGCCGGCCAGGATCTCGTCCCCGCCGAGGCCGGAAAGGGCGACCTTCAGGCCGATCCCGGCCACGGCCCGGCTGACCACGAAGGTGTTGAGCCCGTCGATAGACGGCCGTTGCATCGCGGCAAGGTAGTGCCGCACGTCGGCCAGGTCGGGCCGGGTGGTGACACACACGTGCGGGTGGCTGAGCTCGTCCGCCCAGCGCGCCGCCCGGGACGACTCGCCCATCACCCCGTCCTGATCGACGGTGACGCAGACCAGCTCGGTGCCGAGTTCCCGGCCGGCCCAGGCCAGGGCGGCCGAGTCCAAGCCGGCCGAGAGCAGCAGCGCCACCGGCACGTCGCTGCCCAGATGGTGGGCGACCGAGTCGAGGAAGGCCGCCCGCAGCTCGGCCGGCGTGGTCGGTGGCAGGTCGGTGAGCAGATCCGGTCGCGCCACACCCCGGCGTACCGTGCGGTCGGCACCCCACTGGATCCAGCCGTTGGCCGGTACCGCCGAGATGCCGGTGAACGGCGAGGCGTCCGCGCCGATCGCGCCGAAGGCCACGAACCGGTGCAACGCGTCGGCCCGCAGCGCCGCGTCGGGGTGCAGCGGCAGCAGCGACCGGCACTCGGAGGCGAAGGCCAGCCCGTGCCCGGTCGACGACCAGTAGAGCGGTTTGATCCCGAACGGGTCGCGGGCCAGCGTCGTGGTGGCCTGCCGGGCGTCGTGCACGGCGATGGCGTACATGCCCCGCAGGTGGCCGAACATCTCGGTGCCCAGGCGGGCCCAGAGTTCCGGCAGGATGGCCCCGTCACACTCCTCGGCGGTGGTCAGGGCGTACCGGCGACGCAGCTCCCCGTGGTTGTAGATCTCGCCGTTGAAGACCACGGCGACGGTGCCGTCGGTGCTGACGAAGGGCTGTCGGCCGCCGTCGGAGAGGTCGACCACGGCCAACCGGGTGTGCCCCAGCACCGCCCCGGGCCCCGCCCAGGTGGCGTCACCGTCCGGGCCCCGGTGCCGCTGGGCGGCGTTCATCCCGACGACCAGGTTCAGGCCACCGGCGCGTCGGCCGGAGTCGCCGACCACCCCACAGACGCCGCACATCGTGCTCTCCCCACGGTGATGAGACCCCGGATAACCCCACGCGGGATTAAACCAGACATTTCATTACCCTAATCGGAGCAGAGGACGACCCGGCGGCCAAACCGCGAAATCGAGCCCGGTCAGACCATGCCGGCCTCGCGCAGCAACTGCCACAGCCCCGCCCCGTCCGGCGCGGAGAGCCACTTCTGCCGCGCCGTACCCTCGCTCCGGCGGTCCAGCGGCGCGGGCAGGCTGCCGGCGAGGACCGCCTGGGTGGGCGAGAGCCGCCGGATCGCCACCCCGGCCACGTTGCCCGGGTGGCCGGCGGCGAACTCGCGGTAGATCTCCTGGTCATGCTGGCCGTCGTCGCCGACCAGCAGCCACCGCACGTCGGGGAACTCCCGGGACAGCCGCTCCAGGGTGGCCCGCTTGTGCTCCCGGCCGCTGCGGAACCACCGGTCGTGGGTCGGGCCCCAGTCGGTCAGCAGCAGCGGCCCGGCCGGGTAGAGGTGCCGGGAGAGGAAGCGGGTCAACGTCGGCGCGACGTTCCACGCGCCGGTGGAGAGGTAGAACACCGGGGCGCCGGGATGCGCGGTGACCAGGCGCTCGTAGAGCACCGCCATGCCGGGCACCGCGTTACGGGCGTGCTCGTCGAGAACGAAGGTGTTCCACGCGGCCAGCAGCGGCCGGGGCAGCGCGGTGACCATCACCGTGTCGTCGATGTCGGAGAGGATGCCGAAGCGGACCTCCGGGTCGAGGATGCGCACCGGCGCGTCCACCGGCTCGGCGTCGGGCAGGCTGATCCGTACCGTCCCCCAGCCGGGCGGCAGGTCGGCCTTGACCACGGTCTCCACGAAACCGCTGCGGTCGGCCTTCGCCTGCTGCCGTACGCCCCCCGCGTCGATGGTGACCGTGACGTGCTTGGCCGGCAGGGTGGCGAAGCTGCGCCAGCCCCGTACCTTCTCCAGCCGGCCCCGCCGGCGGTCGTCCGGATCCGGTCGACCGAGCAGCACCCGGCACATCACCCGCACCCAGCCGGGCGCGCCGTAGCCGGTGTACGCGATGATGTTGATCCGCCACCCGGTACGCCGCAGCCGACGCTCGACCAACTGGTGCACGGCGTCCTCGATCCGCGCGGCGCGGTGCAGGGTGGGTACGGCCAGTTCGCCGACGCTTTTCGGTGACACGCCTGCCACCCTGCCACACCCGGCCGACCCCGGCCACGCGAGGCGAGAGGAGCCCCGACCCGCATGCTCATCCTGCTGCCGCCCTCGGAAGGCAAGATCGACACCGGCACCGGCCGGCGGCTCGACCTGTCCCGACTCAGCCTGCCCGAGTTGAATCCGGCCCGGCAACGGGTGCTGGACGCGCTGGGCGCACTCTGCGCCGCACCGGACGACACGGCCGCGCTCGACGCGCTCGGGCTCGGCCCGGGGCAGCGCGCCGAAGTACGCCGCAACACCCGGCTCGACCGGGCGGCGACCGCCCCGGCCGGACAGGTCTACACCGGGGTGCTCTACGCCGCCCTCGACCTCGACACGCTCGCCCCGGCCGCCCGACGCTCGGCGGCCCGGTCGGTGCTGATCTCCTCCGGCCTCTGGGGGGCGCTGCGGCTGACCGACCGGATTCCGCCGTACCGCTGCCCGATCTCGGCGCGGCTGCCCGGTCCGGGGCCGCTGCCGGCGTACTGGCGACGGGAGCTGCCGTCGGCGATGGCCGCCGCGGCCGCCGACGGACCCCTGCTCGACCTGCGCTCCGGGGCGTACGCCTCGACCTGGACCCCCCGTGGTGAGCTGGCCGAGCGCACGGTGACCGTCCGGGTGCTGCACGAACGGGTAGTCGACGGCAGCGTGGTCCGGTCGGTGGTGAGCCACTTCAACAAGGCCACCAAGGGCCGGCTGGTCCGGGACCTGCTGACCGCCGGCGCCCGGCCACGCACCGCCGCCGAGCTGGTCGGCGCGCTGCGGGAGCTGAAGTACACCGTGCAGGAGGCACCGGTGACCGCCGGCCGCCCCCGGCAGGTCGACGTGGTGGTGGCCGAACTCTGACCGGCCACCGCAAGCCGGCCACCGCAAGTTTTCCTCAAGGCTGGCCCGGACCGGTACCCTCCGGGCCGCCGGTTTGCCACCGTGAGGGAACTCCCCTTGTCGACAAGGAGTGCCCGCGTGGCCCGCGAATCCATCCTGCTCGACCGGTTCCGCCCGCCGGTGCCGCCTCCGCCGCTGGCCTGGCCGACCCTGGTCGACGCGTTCGAGGCAGCCTGCCTGCTGCGCTGTGCGCCCGCGCCGGTGGACCCCGGCCGCCGCCGCTGCGCCGAGCCGCGCCCGACCGGGCCGGCGGAGTTCAACCGGCAGGAGGCGGCGCACCGGATGTGGCAGCTGCTCGACCGGCTCGACGTGCCGGTACGCCACGAGGTCGCCGTCGGTGGCCTGCGCCGCCGCTACGAGCTGCACCGGTTGTGGGTGCCCGACGGGCACCGCCACCGGTACCTGACGCTGTTGGCGGCCGGCTGGCACCAGGGCCGCCGGGAGTTGCTGGGCGGGCCGGCACCCGGCGCGTCGAACACCCGCCGGACCGGGCGGTCCCGGCTGGCCGGGGCGGCGTGGCGCTCGGCCCTGCTGGCCGGTGGCCGGCACGTCCGCCGGCACATCCTCGGGGTCCGGCTGGCCGACCGGGACCTGGCCGCGGTGCTGATCCGCAGCGCCGCGCTGCTGGACGTGCCGGCCCTGCTGCGCCCGGGTGCCGGCTGTTTCGTGGTCAGCGTCGCCGACGGCCCCGACCGGGACCGCATCCTGGCCCACACCACACTGCCCGCCGGCTCGGTCGACCCCACCGGTCGACCGACCGGCCCAGCTCACCCCGCCGGTCGGCCGACCGGCTGACCACATCCCGACTGGTTCTCGGGTTGCGGTACGTGCCGTCCACGGCGCACAGTGCAGCCCGTGAACGGTCGCTGGTCTGCGCGCGGGCGGCGGTACACCGCCGGGCTGGTGGTGCTGCTGATGCTGCCCGCCGGCCTGGTCGGCTGCCGGGAGAAACCCGGCGAACCGGTGCCGATCCGGATCGCCACCGGCAGCCCGACCGCCGTCTACCACGCCTTCGGCCAGTCCCTGGCCACCATCCTCAACCGTGAACTGCCCGAGGTACGGGCCAGCGTGGTGGTCACCGCCGCCTCGGCCGCGAACGTCCGGCTGGTCGGCCGGGGCGAGGCGGAGCTGGGCTTCACCCAGGCCGACGTGCTGGAGACCGGCCCGGCCGCCGATCCCGAGGTGGTCGCCGTGGCCCGGGTCTACGACGACCTGCTGCACCTGGTCACCACCGCCGCCGGCCCGGTACGCACCCTGGCCGACCTGCGCGGCCGACGGGTCTCGGTGGGCGCGCCCGGCTCCGGTACGGAGATCACCGCGACCCGCCTGCTGACCGTCGCCGGCCTCAGCGACGACGCGGTCGACCGGCGACCGCTGAGCCTGGACGAGTCGGTCGACGCCCTGCGGACCGGCCAGATCGACGCGTTCTTCTTCTCCGGCGGCCTGCCGGTACGCGCCGTCGAGCAACTGGCCGCCGGCACCGCCACCCGCGTGGTCGACCTCGGCGAGTGGGTCGAGCCGCTGCGCCGCAACTACCCCCAGGTCTACGTGCTGCGGGACATCCCCAGCTCGGTGTACGGCATGGAGCCGGTGACCACGGTGGCCAACCCGAACTACCTGATCGTGCGGGGCAGCCTGCCGCAGCCACTGGTCCGCGAGGTGACCCGGCTGCTGATGCAGCGGCGGGCCGAACTCGCCGCCGCGCACCCGGCCGCCGGTCGGATGAACCCCCGCTCGGCGATCGCCACCACGCCGCTGCCGCTGCACCCCGGCGCGGCCACCTGGTACCGGGAGAACAAGCCCTGACCACCGACCGACCTCAGGAGGGCGTCTTGCGCATCACCGTCTTCGGCGCGACCGGCGGCACCGGCCGGCACCTGGTACGTCTCGCCCTCGACGCCGGCCACCGGGTCACCGCCGTGGTCCGCGACCCGGCCCGGCTGCCCGACGCCGACCGGCCCGGACTGACCACGGTGATCGCCGACAGCATGGATCCGGACGCCATCTCCGCCAGCGTGACCGGTGCCGACGCGGTCGTCTCCACCCTCGGGGCCCGGGCCCGCACCGACACCACCGTCTGCGCCGACGGGGCCCGGGCGATCAGCACCGCGATGCGCGCCGCCGGCGCCCGCCGGCTGGTCGTGGTCACCGCCGCCGGGCCGGTGGTCGACGAGGGCGACGGCCCGCTGACCCGGGGTGTCTACAAGCCGCTGCTGCGGCTGTTCCTGCGCGACACCTTCGCCGACTTCACCCGGGCCGAGCAGGTCGTCTCCGGCAGCGGCCTGGACTGGACGATCGTGCGCCCGCCCCGGCTGACCCGGGGCGGGCACCGGCGCTACCGCACCGCGCTGGACCGCAACGTGCGCGGCGGCACCGCGCTCTCCCGCGCCGACCTGGCCCACGCCCTGCTCGCCACCCTGGACGACCCCGCCACCGTCGGCCACACCCTCGCGGTGGGCTACTGAACCTGGGCTACTGAACCGTCCTGCCCCGGTCAGTCACCCGCCGGGAACCAGACCTCGGCGAGCAGCCCGCGGGGCTCGGCGGGGCGCATGGTCAGCCGGCCGTCGGAGGCGTCGACCAGGACCGCGACGATGGTCAGCCCGAGGCCGGCCCCGTCGACGTTCTGCACCTGCGGGGCCCGCCAGAACCGCTCGGTGGCCTGGCCGAGCTGGCTGGCCGTCATCCCCGGGCCGGTGTCGCGGACCGCCACCGCCACCCCACCGGCGGTGCGCCGGACGGTCACCGTCACCTCGGCGCCGGCGCCGCTGAACTTCACCGCGTTGTCGATCAACGCGTCCAGGGTCTGGTCGACGGCGGTCGGCACGGTCCGGGCGTACGCCGGCGCGTCGGCGGTCACCAGGCGCAGGGTGACCGACCGGTGCCGGGCCAGCGGCTCCCAGGCGGTGACCCGGGACGCGGCGACGGCGGCGGCCTCGACGGTGACCCGTTCGTTCTCGGTACGCTCCGCGCGGGCCAGGGTGAGCAGCGCGTCGAGCACCTGGGCCAGCCGGTCGGTCTCCTCCAGGGCCAGCTGGTGCTCGGCCCGCCCGTCCTCGTCGGGCAGGCTCGGGCCGAGTTCCTCCACCCGTAACCGCAGCGCGGTCAACGGGTTACGCAGCTGGTGGCTGGCGTGGGCCACGAAGGCCCGTTGCCGGTCCATCACGTCGGAGACCACGTCGGCCATGTCGTTGAAGCTGACCGCGAGGCGGCGCAGCTCGGGCGGGCCGAGCCGGTGCTGCACCCGGGCGCCCCGGTCCCCCTCGGCGATCTCGTGGGTCACCGCGTCCAGCTCGGTGACCGGCCGCAACACCCAGCCGGCCAGCCCGAAGGCCAGCAGCACGCAGGCCACCACGACGAGCACCCCGATCCCGGCCAGCAACGCCCACCAGGCGGCGACGCTGCGGCCGATCCGGTCCGACGGGGTGGTGATGACCACCGCGCCGAGCACCTCACCGCCGTCGTTGATCGGCACCGCCACCACCACCGGGGTGTCCGTCCAGGGCCAGACCGAGTCCGGTTCGCTCACCTGCAACCCGGACAGGGCGGTGTCCAGGGCCGGTGCCGTGCCCGCCCCGGCGCGCCAACTCGCCGAGGCCACCACGGTACGGCGGTCCCGGTCGACCACGGCCGCGCCGATGCCGTACAGCTCGTCGTAGCTGGCGAGTTCACCGCCGAGCGGTCCGGTGGCCCCGTCGCGCAGTGCCGGGCCGGCCAGCGAGGCGAACCGGGTCGCGTCGGCGAGCCGGTCGGCGCGTACCCGGTCGGTCTCCCGGCTGGCCAGGGTGAGCGCGAGCGGGGTCTCCAGGGCCAGCAGCACCAGCACCATCAGCAGCAGGTAGCTGATCACCAGCCGACGACGCACCGGGGCACCTCACCCGGCGCGGAGCCGGTAGCCGACCCCACGCACGGTCTCCACCAGCCCCGGCTCGCCGAGCTTGCCGCGCAACGACGCCACGTGCACCTCGACGGTGTGCCGGTCGGCGAAGGTGGTGCCCCAGACGTCGAGCAGGATCCGGTCGCGCGACACCGCCACGCCCGGCTGCCGGGCGATGGAGAGCAGGATGTCGAACTCCTTGCGGGTCAGGGCGACCTCCCGGTCGTCGACGGTGACCGTCCGGCCCGCCACGTCCAGGCGCAGCGGCCCGGCCTCGATCCGGTCCCGCTGTGGCCGGGTGTGCGCGGTCCGGCGCAGCAGCGCCTCGATGCGGGCCTGCAGCTCCACCATCGAGAACGGCTTGACCACGTAGTCGTCGGCGCCCAACCGCAGCCCGAGCACCCGGTCCCGTTCCTCGCCCCGGGCGGTGACCGCGATGATGCCCAACTGGTTGCTGCGCCGACGCAGCTCACGACAGAGGTCCACGCCGTCGCCGTCGGGCAGGTTCAGGTCCAGCAGCACCAGGTCGCACGGGGCGGCCGAGAGGGCGGCGGCGACGGTGGCGGCCCGCTCGACCTCGTACCCCCGGCGGGTAAGCGCCGACGACAGGGCCGCCGCCACCCGGCGGTCGTCCTCCACCAGCAGGATCCGCACCCCGCCCCCTTCGTCGCACCGGTCGCCCCGGCATGATGGCACCGGTCCAACGGGACGCGGCGGCCGGGGCGACGGGGTCGCTATGCTACGCCGAGCCCGCGCCCAGCCGGTGACCTCCCGCGGTACCGGGTGCGCGTGGCGCAGCCTGTCCCGTGCGGGTGGCGGCCGGTCCGGCGTACCCCCGCGACCTGCGAATCCTGGTGAGTTGAGAGTGACTGACACTGAATCCCGGCCGCCCGCGGTCTTCGTGCACCCCAGCGCCGACGTCGAAGCCGGCGCCCAGGTCGGCGAGGGCAGCAAGGTCTGGCACCTGGCCCACGTCCGGTCCACCGCCCGGATCGGTGCCGGCTGCGTGATCGGCCGCAACGTGTACGTCGACGCCGGGGTGCGCGTCGGCGACCTCGTCAAGATCCAGAACAATGTCTCCGTCTACCAGGGGGTGACCCTGGAGGACGAGGTCTTCGTCGGCCCCTGCGCGGTCTTCACCAACGACTTCCGCCCCCGCGCGCAGAACCCGGACTGGAAGATCACCCCGACGGTGGTCCGTCGGGGCGCCTCGATCGGCGCCAACGCCACCCTGGTCTGCGGCATCGAGGTGGGCGAGTACGCCATGATCGCGGCCGGTTCGGTGGTGACCCGCGACGTCGCGCCGTACCAGTTGGTCGCCGGCAATCCGGCGCGGCCGAAGGGCTGGGTGGACGAGCGCGGCGAGGTGGTCTCCCGGGACGTCGACACCCCACCCCGGCGCGGCTGACCCGGCCGCTGTCGGGCCCGGCCCCGGCGGCGGGTGCCGGTCTCCGGTGGCCGGACGTGGCACGGGGGACGGCGTGTCGCCGTCCCCCGTCCGTCGAACCGACGCCGGTCAGTAGCAGAGCCGGGTGATCTCCTGCCGGAAGCGCTCCATCGAGTTCGGCTCGTCCGGGCCGAGCAGGTAGGTCTTCAGCTCCCGACGGGCCTCGGTCATCGGGTCGTCGCCGGCCCGGGTGAGGGTGAGGATCTTCGCCAGCTCGCCGCAGTCCACCGAGAGCAGGTACGCCCCGCGCGAGGTGGGAAACTGCCGCCGGAACTCGTCCTCCGGCAACCCGCTCGGGTTGGCCACCACGTACGGCCGCTGGCTCTGCACGAAGTCGGAGACCACGCTGGAGATGTCGCTGATCATCAGGTCGGTCTGGTTGAAACAATCGAACAGCCCCGGCACCCGACCGGTCACCACCCGGTGGCCGGGTCCGTCCAGACTGGTCGAGTTGACGTCCCCGCCGGCCGCGCCGATGCGGGCCACGATCCGGTCGTGCACCGCCTTGGCCTCCTTGGAGCGGGCCCCGGTCAGCGGGTGCGGCTTGTAGATCAACCGGACGCCCGGCTGCGCCTTCAGCAGGCTCTTCACGATCCGCTCACCCATCAGCACCACCGAGGTGTGGTAGGGGTCGTCGTCCAGCCACCCCTCCCAGGTCGGCGCGTACAGCACGGTGAACGGCCGGTCGACCGACTGGGCACCGAAGGTGTGCACCCCGGCGAGCTGCGGCCGGCCGATCTCGACGATGTCGGCGTCCAGCACCCCGACCCCGGCGCGGGCGTACCGCTCCCGTCCGGCCAGACCGGCGACCCACACCTCGTCGTACACCTTGCTGTACGGGTTGACGCTCGCCTGCTTGTCGCTGTCGCCGTGGCCGACGAAGACGTGCTTCATGCCCGGCTCGCGCAGCATGTGGATGTTCGCGCCCACGTTGGCCGCGTACATCGCCGCCCGCACGCTGCCCAGTTCGAGGTTCATGAAGTCCACACTGGCCGGTACGCAGATCACCGGGAGCCGGGTGTCGGCCAGCTCGGTGAAGGCCTCCTTGCTGCGCATCAGCACGACCCCGCGCTGGTCGAGCGCCTCGGTCGGGGCCAGCCACATGTTGGCCTGGTAGACGTCCTTGGCCGGACCGGCGAAGTAGAGCGCCACCTGTGGCTGGTAGCTGTCCAGCCAGCCCTGCACCGCGGCCAGCACGGAGCTCTTGCCGGTGCCCTGACCCCGCCCGCGCAGCCAGGTGACCACGACGAGCAGCCCCACCACGGCGGCCACCGCGGCGGCCAGCACCCCGGCCACCAGCACCGGCAGCACGTCGCCGAGGTACGCGGCGACGGCCACGGCCGGGATGAGCAGGATGTTCAGCTGGGCCATCTGGCTGCCCATCAGCGCCGTGGTCCAGGCCGGCGGACGTGGGGCCTCGGTGATGTGACCGAGATCGATGTTGCGGACCAGCGCGGAGACCGGGTTACGCCGGTTGATCATGCGGGAGAAGGCCCCGGCGAAGACCCCGGTCCCCCAGACCCCCGCCAGCAGCAGCAGGACCGCGGTGAGCTGCCCCAGACCCGGGCGCACCGTGGTCACCACCAGCAGGACCACCGCCAGGTCCCGGGCGAGTTGCCGGTAGAGCCGGCCGAGGCCGACCTTGTCCAGCAGCACCCGCGCCGGGGCGGACCAGCGCTCGATGGCGAACTCACCGGCGACCGCGGCCAGCCCGGCGACGGCGAAGACCCAGGTCCCACCGAACACGGCCGCGACGAGCATGGTCAGATAGCACAGCAGCAGCAGCGCACCGCGGGCGGGGACCCCGAGTCGCTGGAGTAACGTGCCGAACAAGGATGGTTCTCCCTACGAGATCGACGACGAGCCGGGCCGGACGAGTGGGAAGGGACCGCTGCGCGCGGCCGGTGAGAACCGGCGACGTTTGGGCGTTATCGGCCTGACTGCACACGACCTTAACGCGAAGCCGACGCGGGTCGCCGTTCGGGTATCGAGCGTCGTGGCACCCACGGCCGGACCCGTCGGACCCGGCCGTCCACCCCCGCGCCGGGTCAGCCGGTACGGCGCAGACACCGCATCGAGCCGGTCGGGTTCTCCCGCTCGGCGAACACCTCGAAGCCGAGTCGCTCGACGGCCCGACGGCCGGCCCGGTTGCCGAAGTAGAGGCAGATCGTGCCCACCTCCAGCCGGTCGATCGCCGCCTCGATGTCGGGCAGGGGCGCGACCTCCGTGCCGTCGGCGAGCGCGGCGAGCCGCAGCCGGTCCTGCGCGAACTCCGACGACCAGTCGTACTCGATCAGGTAACCGTCGCGGGGCAGCACGACCCGCATCCGGCTGCTGATGATCGGCGCGATCCGCATCAGCGTGCTGGGTGCCAGCAGCAGGCCCGGCGGGCGGTCCAGCCCGTGGATCCACTCGATCCGGCCCTGCCGGTCCTGCGGCATCTTCCAGACCGGCCGGGGATGGGTCTCGACGTAGCTGTCCCGGTCCCACATCGGCGTGCCGTAGAGGCTGAACGACGCGACCAGCGCGGCGGCCACCAGCGCGCCGAGCAGCCGACCGAGCCAGTCGAACCGGGGTGGGTGCAGGGTGCAGAGGATGCCGACCAGACCCGGTAGGGCGAGGATCCAGGGCACCCGCCAGAGCACCGCCGAGACCCCGGTGACCGAGCCGAGGAACTCCAGCACCCCCGGCACGAAGAGCACGCTCATGGTCACCGCCGCGCCCGCGGCGAGCAGCCGGGGCGCCCGCCGGCGCAGCAGCAGCGGCGCGCACCACAGGGCCAGCCCGCCGATCACGCCCAGCGTCCCGATCAGCAGGGTCCGGCGGTAGGTGCCCTCACCGTCGAAGAACTGGGTGGTCCCGCCGACCTCGGTGACCGGGCCGAGCACCAGCCGGGTGACCACCACCGCCCCGATCGGGTAGACCAGCGCCACGGCGAACGTGGCCACCGCCTGCCACCACCGCCCGACCAGGGCCATCGCCAGCGCCGCCGCACCGACCAGGATCGGCAGGATGATCGCCGAGGTGGAGGTGAGCCCGATCGAGACCACCGACAGCGCGAAGATCAGGAAGAGCCGCCACTTCGACCGCGACTCGAACCAGTCGGTCAGGTAGACCCACATCAGCGGTACGGCGGCGGAGACGAACATCCCCTTGCCCTCGTAGAGCCGGGGCAGGTGGAAGGTGCCCAGCGCGGCGTCGCCGCCGGCCACCAGGTAGAGGTAGGCGACCGCGACGGTGAAGGCCAGCACCGGCCGCCGGGGGGCCCACCGGTGCACCAGGCGCCACAGCGCGATGATCGCCAGCACGGCCAGTGCCGGCAGCAGGACGTACCAGGTGGCGGTGGCCGCGTGCAGGCCGAAGAAGCGGCCGAGCGAGCCGGCGAAGACCTCGATGGAGGCGATCGGCGGCTGGGTGCTCAGCGGCGGCATGATCTCCTCGGTGAAGAGGAAGTCCCGCAGCGGGACGCTGTCCCGCTCGGCCACCCACACCGACTTGCCGAGGTAGAAGACGTCGTCGGGGGTGTTGCGCGCCCCGTACAGCGAGGAGACGGCCACCCCGGCGGAGACCAGCAGGACGTACCAGGTCTGCCAAGCGGTCGCGGTCGGGGTGTCGGCGTCGGCGGTGAACCAGGTACGCCGGGCCAGCAGCGCCACCGCGACCGAGGCGAGCACGCCGAGCGACGCGGGCACCCACCACGGCATGGCCCCGCCCTGGCTCGCGGTGACCGCCGCCGCCACCCCGACCGCCGCCGCGGCCAGCATCCACCACCACCTCGGGCCGGACCGGGCGCTGCCGGGTACCGGAGAGTCCGCCGGGACCGCCCCGGCGTCGGCGGCGGTGGCCGGTGTCGCCCCGGCGGCGTCGGTGGTGGTGGTGGTCGGGGTCGGGGCGGCGACCGGTCGGTGGCGGGCGGTCCGGGCCCGCTGGACGGCCACGCCCAGCCGCAGGACGGCGAGCACCCCGCAGCCACCGAGCCAGACCAGGAAGGTCACCGAGGGAGCCCACCGGAACAGGAACGCCGCGTGGTACAGCACGGTGTAGAGGGCGAAGGCCACCACCGCGGCGTCGGTGAGCCGGCGCGGCACCGCCGCGACGAACCGGCGGATCCGTTCGAGCATCCCGGTACGCGGTGGCACCGGCGCGGCCGGCACGACCACCGGGGTCGGCTCGACCTCGATCACGACGGAACTTCCGACCTTCGACACAGAACGTCCTTGGGGTGGCCCTGATGAGAGTTGGTGGTGGCCCTGCCGGGAGAACGCCTCAGCGCTGCGGCGGGTTGTCCTCGATCACGCTGGCGACCGTACGGTGCGCCGGCAGGATCCGTTGCCGTTCGGCGTCGGCGTCCAGCCGTCCGGCGAGGATGTCGAGGAAGTGGTCGAGCTGGGCGGCCAACGGCTCCCGGTTCGACACCAGCTCCGGCACCTCGATGATGCTCTGCTGCCGGTAACCCCGGCCGTCCGGCGTGGCCGCGTCCAGCGAGACGTGCCGGTAGATCGTGACGTCCTTGCGGATCAGGTCAGCCTCGATCAGCCGGTCCACCTCGCTGACCACCAGTGTACGGACCTTGCGCTGACCGATCCGACTGGCGGAGACGTTGGCCAGCGCGCCGCCGTCGAAGGTCAGCACCGCCTCGGCGACGTCCTCGGCACCGGCCACCGAGTCGGGATGGAAGTAGCCGAGCGACCCCCGGACCACCGTGGGGGCGGCCCCGCCGAAGACCTGGATCGCCAGGTCGACGTCGTGCACGAGCAGGTCCCAGGCGACCCCGGTACGGATCCGGGGCGCGTACGGCGAGTGCCGGGCCACGCTCAGGTGCACCGGCCGGTGGGCCAACGCCAGCGCGGTCAGCACCGCCGGGTTGAAGCGCTCCAGCAGGCCGCAGAGCAGCGGCACGCCGCGCTTCTCGGCCTGCGCCACGACCTCCTCGGTCTCGGCGAGGCTGCCGCAGACCGGCTTCTCGATCAGCAGCGGCTTGTCGGCGGCGAGGACCCGCTCGGCCAGTCCGTGGTGGTACTCGGTGGGGGCGGCGACCACGACGGCGTCCACGTCGGCCAGGTCACCCAGCTCCGGCGCCCACTGCGCGCCGTACCGGTCGGCGATCTGGCGACCGGTCTCCTCCCGGGGCTCGACGACCCGGACCAGCCGGGCCCGGGGCGACTGGGAGATCACCCGGGCGTGCAGCGACCCCATCGTGCCCGTGCCCACCAGCGCGAACCGGACCGGGGCGCTCACCCGCCCACCGCCGTCCGGACCGCCTCGACCACCCGCTGCACCTCGTCGTCGGTGAGGTGGTGGTGCACCGGCAGCGACAGGCACTGCCGGGCCACCCGCTCGGCCACCGGCGCCGGGTCGGCGACCACCCGGGGGTGTTCCCGGTAGCAGTCGTAGTCGTAGACGGTCCGGGGGTAGTAGACGCCACAGCCGACCCCCTGCTCGGTCAGCTTGGCGACCAGCTCGTCCCGGGAGACCGCGGCGTCGGCGGTGACCAGCACGGTGTACTGGTGCCAGACGTGGGAGCGACCCGGCCGCTCGGTCGGCAGCCGCAGGCCGGGCAGGTCGGCCAGGCCGGCGGAGAGCTGGGCGGCGTTGTCCTTGCGCCGCTTGACGTTCGCGCCGTAACCGGCCAGCTGGGGGATGCCGAGCGCCGCCTGCAGGTCGGTCAGCCGGTAGTTGTGCCCGGCGACCTCGTACTGGTAGCGCTGGCGCATGCCCTGGTTGCGCAGCACCCGGAGCCGGTCGGCGAGCGTCGCGTCGTTGGTGGTGATCATCCCACCCTCACCCGTGGTGAGGTTCTTGGTGGCGTAGAGGGAGAACGTGCCGAGACCGAAACTGCCCGCGCCGCGCCCGTCGACGGTGGCACCCAGCGACTGGGCGGTGTCCTCGACCAGGCCGAGCCCGTGCCGCTGGACGACCGGCACGATCGCCGCCATGTCGGCCGGCTGGCCGTACAGGTGCACCGGCAGGACGACCCGGGTACGCGGGCCGACGGCGGCGGCGAGCGCCTCGGGGTCCAGGCAGAAGTCGTCGTCGCGGATGTCGGCGAAGCGGGCGGTGGCACCCGCTTCGAGGATCGCGTTGAGGGTGGCGACGAAGGTGAAGGGGCTGGTCACCACCTCGTCACCGGGGCGCAGGTCACAGACCTCGAGGGCGGCGACCAACGCGGTCGTGCCGTTGTTGACCGCCACCGCGTGCTCGGCACCGACCAGCGCGGCGAACTCCTGCTCCAGCCGGGCCACCATCGGGCCCTGGGCCAGCCGACCGGAACGGATCACCTCGACCGCCAGCTCTTCGGCCGCCTCGTCGAGCTTGACGACGGATATCGGGATCACGGATGACTCTCCTCGGGGTCCGGTGGCAGCACCCACGGACGTTAACAGCGGCGGAATCCAGAACGAAACAGGGCCGTCGCGCGCAGGACACCTCGGGGTGCGGTGGGTACGCGCGCGGTCGATGGCTGGGCTAGGGTGATCCCTTGCTTGGTCCTTCCCACCCCCACACAGCGGGTGAAATGCGACACGGAGGCACTAACCCGTGGTAGAAACCGCAGCCCGCCGTACGGTCGACGAGGCACCGGAGACGGATCCGTCCGCGGCGGCCGGTGGGCGGCGGCGCTGGCTCAACGTGGCCGTACGGGTGGTGGTTATCGTCGCCATCGTGGCGGGGATGACCTGGAGCGTCGTCGACCAGTGGCCCCAGGTCCGGGCCACCTGGCTCGGCCTGGCCTGGTCGTCGGTGACGCTGTCGGTGCTCGCCGCGCTGCTCGGCATGGTGGCCAACACGATGGCCTGGCGGGCCGCGGTGGCCGATCTGGAGCACCGGGTCTCCGTCGGCGCGGCCCTGCGGATCTGCCTGGTGGGTCAGCTCGGCAAGTACATCCCGGGCAGCGTCTGGGCGTACGTGTTGCAGATCGAGCTGAGCCGACGCGCCGGGCTGCCCCGGCCCCGGGCGTTCCTGGCCTCGCTGATCGCGCTCGGGCTCGGGGTGACCGCCGCGCTCGGCCTCGGCGTGGTGGGGCTGCCGTCGCTGCGGGAGGCGGTCGGCTCCGACTCGACGTACGCCGACTCGGTGCGGGTGGCGCTCTGGATCGTGGCGGTGCTCTTCCCGATCGCCCTGCTCTGTGCGGTGCCCCGGGTGCTGACCGCGCTGGTGCAGCTCGCCCTGCGACTGCTCCGCCGGCCACCGCTGACCCACCGGTTGACCTGGCCGGGGGTACTCCGGGTGATCGGCTGGAGCGCGCTGGGCTACAGCCTGTTCGGGGTGCACCTCTGGCTGCTGGCCAACGCGCAGGCCGCGCCGGGCTTCGAGGGGCTGCTGCGGTCGGTGGGCGCGTTCGCGATCGCGATGACGGTCGGCATGTTCGCCTTCCTCTCCCCCTCCGGGCTCGGCGTCCGGGAGGCGGTGCTGGTCGCCGCCCTGGCCCCGTTCCTGCTCGACCACGGCGGGGTGGGCGCGGCGATGGGCATCGCCCTGGCCTCCCGGCTGATCTTCACCATCGCCGACGTGCTCGCCGCCGGCATCGCCGCCCTCTCCGGGCTGCGGCAACTGCGCGGCAGCACGCCCGACGTGGTCGCCACCTCGCCGACCACGAACGCCTGACCCGGCCGCCCGCCGGCACCGCAGACCCACCCGGCGGCGAGGCCGGTACCGGGCGACCGCTCAGCCGGTGGTGAGCGTGGTGAGCCTGGTGAACTCCCGCATCAGGTCGTAGCCGTCCCAGGTCGCGGCGAAGGTCAACGCGGCACCGATGGGCACCAGCCGGTCGATCCCACGGCCGGCGACGGTACGGGCGAAGGCGGTCAGCTCCGCCGCGTCGAAGCCGAAGTGGGTGACGGTCTGGTCCCGCCGGACCACCACCGGGGCGAGGTCGGCCAGCGCGTCGACCCGGGCCTGCGGGAAGGTGCCGACGCCGAGCCAGCGGCGCGGCAGGTCACCGGGGTCGGCGAGCTCCACCGTGGCCAGGTCGTTGCCGTGGAACCGGACACCGGTCGCGGCGCCGGTGATCGCCAACCCGTAGGTGGCCACCCGTTTCTCCACCGCCATCGCGGCGTCGATCTCCGGGCGTCGGGCGTCCAGCACCCTGCGCAGCCGGGTGAGCAGGTCGGCCCGGGCGGTGTCGCTGTCGGCCGGGTCACCTACCCAGTAGACCGCCCGGGGCGAGGAACAGGCGGCCTGGTCGAACCAGTACGCGTCGTTGTAGAGGCCCAGTGCCGCGCCGTCGCGGTCGGCGGAGGTGGCGGCCAGCCAGCCGGCGACGCTGAGAACGCTGAACGACGACCGGTCCGGGAAGGTGACGTCCCGGGCGTGCGGGGCGAGCGGGTGCCGGCGGAGTTCGGTGACCGAACGGTCGCCACCCCAGATCACCCGCAGGTCCGCGGCGGCCGACAGGGCGGCGGTCACCGCGTCGTCCCGCCCGTAGGTCACCATCCGCTGGGTCTGCCGCACCGCC
This sequence comes from Micromonospora sp. WMMA1923, assembly GCF_049179195.1. NCBI lineage: Bacteria > Bacillati > Actinomycetota > Actinomycetes > Micromonosporales > Micromonosporaceae > Micromonospora > Micromonospora sp. WMMA1923. The sequence goes on along the minus strand of NZ_JBMHLZ010000001.1, from coordinate 1,436,852 downwards.
GGGTGCGCCTCGGTCAGGGTGTCGTTCAGCGCGTCCAGGACGGCGTCCGCCGCGCCGGCCGACCGGGAGGAGATCCGTACCACGTTGGCGTTGCCGGCCAGCGCCGCCAGCGCCCACGAGTAGACGAAGATGGTGTCGACGTTGGCCGGCGGCACGTGGAAGACCAGTCCGCGCGGGAACCGCAGTCGACCGGGCTCGTCGCCGACGGCGGTGAGCGCCCGGCCGATCTCGCCCCGGCGCAGGAAGAAGCCGAGGGAGGCCAGTTCCGGCTGCCGGCGGGCCACCGCCGGCCGCAGCAGCCGGCGGGCGAAGGCCACCAGGAACTCGACCACCCGCTCGTCGCCGACGGTCAGCGGTCCGTCGACAGGCGTCGCCCGTAGCCCGGTCAGCAGGTCGGCGACGGTGGTCCGGCCGCCGGCCGGGAATCGTCCGGTCACCGCCGGCTCGACCACGGCCTCCCGGCTGCCGCCGGTCACCGTGCTCATGCCGCCGCCGCGAAGGTGTCGCTGCAACCGCGGGCCTCGGCGCGCGGCAGCCGGCCCAGGATCTCGAACCGCTTGCCCGGCCACACCCCGTCGTCGACGCCGTGCACCACCGCCCGGTCCTCGGTGAGCAGCAGGTGACCCGGGTACGACCGGGGCAGGGTGCTGATCACCTGCACCACGCCGGGGGTGCCGACCGGCACCTCCTGCCAGGTCTGCGGGTCCCGGACGATGACGTCGGAGAAGTCCGGGCAGTAGAGCCCGCCGCCGTCCGGGCCCTCCAGGAAGGTCAACCCGATCTGCTCGACCATGCCGTAGAAGTTGTGGATCCGGCTCAGCCCGGTGTCGGCGGTGAACCGACGGCGGAACTCGGCGTTGTCGACCGCCCGGTCGGCCAGCTTCTTCCAGCCACCACTGTGGATCAGGATGCCGTTGCTCAGGTCGAGCCGGTGTTCCTTGGCCAGTTCGTAGAGGTAGAGCCAGGTCATGAAGGTGAAACCGAAGATCAGGAACGGTTGGTCGCCGTGCCTGTCGAGGAAGGCCCGGACCGCGGCCAGGTCCGGCTGGTCCTGCTCGTCGAGGACGAAGGTGTGCTGACGGCCGAAGTTCATCATGCCCAGCACGCCCGCGCCCCGGGCGGAGAAGGAGCGCCGGTTGGCGAAGAGCGCCCGGGTGTCGACCAGCAGCATCGGCAGTCGCTGCGCCCCGATCACGGTCCGCATGGTGGCGCTGAGCATCCGCTGCTGCACCGACGCGGCGTCCTTGTCGAGGTGGATCCGGCTGACCTCGCCGCTGGTGCCCGAGGAGGTGAGCACCTTGAACACCTCGTCGTCGGGAATGCTCTTGAGCAGGTGGTGCTTGAACAGCCGGACCGGCAGCCAGGGTAGGTCGGCGACCCGGTCGTAGCGTCGGCCCGGCGGGTGTCCCAGGGCGGCCAGCAGCCGGGCGTACTCCGGGCTGTGGGCGCGGTGGTGCTCGGTGAGCTCGACCAGCTCCGGGAGCAGCCGCGCCTCCCGGTCGGCCTGCGGCAGGGTGAACAGCGTCATACCCGCGCCTCCAGCGCTCGATAGTCGATCTTGCCGTTGGGCAGCTGGGGCAGGCGGTCGACGGCACGGACGTCGAACCCGCTGCGGTGCGTCCGCAGCCGCTCGGCCAGCCGTCCGGCGATGCTCCGGGCCCCGTCGGCGTCGATGCCCTCGACGAAGAGCACCACCCGGTCCGGGCCGGAGACCGCGACCAGCGGCCCGCGGTCGGCGACCAGCTCCTCGATGTCGTGCAGGTTGACCCGGACGCCGAAGACCTTGCCGAACCGGGCCAGCCGGCCCCGCAGCCAGACGAAGCCGTCGGCGTCGAGGTGCCCGAGGTCACCGGTGCGCAGCACCCCGCCGTTCTCGTCGCCCCGAGCCAGGTCGGCGGCGTGTTCGGCGTAGCCCAGCATGACGTTCGGTCCACGGTAGACCAGCTCGCCGTCCACGCCGGGAGTGGTCGTCTCGGTGCCGTCGGCGGTGCGCACGGTGAACGAGCCGCCGGCCAGGGCGGGGCCGACCGAGCCGACCCGGGCGGGCAGCGCGTCGGCCGGCAGGGTGCTCATCCGGGGTGCCGCCTCGGTGCAGCCCCACATCACGTGGAACCGCCCGCCGGTGGCGGTGATCCGCTCGTGGAAGGCCAGGACCAGCTCGTCGCGCAGCCGGCCGCCGGCCTGGGTCAGGGTCCGCACCGACGGGTACGTCGCCGGACTCCACCGGATCCGGTGCAGCATCTCGTAGTGGTAGGGCACCCCGGCCAGCGAGGTCGCCCCGTGCGTCGCCACGGCCTGCCAGAACTCCCGGGCCAGCACCCCGCCGTCGACCACCAGCACGGCCGCGCCGGCGGCCAGGTGACTGTTGAGGACCGACAGGCCGAAGCTGTAGTACAGCGGCAGGTTGGTCGGTGCGATCTCGTCCGGGCCCAGGTCGAGCGCTGTGCCGATGGCGGCGGCGTTGGCCAGCACGGCGGTCCGGGAGAGCCGGACGAACTTCGGGTCCCCGGTCGAGCCGGAGGTGGCCAGCAGGACGGCGAGATCGGGATGGCAGCCGGTGACCGGGGCGCTCTCGCGTACCCAGATCGGGCCGAGCACCGCGTCGGTGACCTCCCGGTACCCCTTGGGGCGCTCCCCGGTCCCGGCACCGGCGCCCCCCTCGGCCAGCCCGACCACCGCGACCGGCTCGAAGCGGACGACGAAGTCGGCAAACACGGCCGGGTCCAGCGCCGGGTCGAGCAGGGCGACCGGGCGGGCGGCGTCGACCGCGCCGGCGTAGCGCAGCACCGAGTCGACGGTGAGGCCGCTGCGGGCGAAGACCACCCCGGGCGGCAACGCGGCGTAGGCGGCGGCCACCCCGGCCAACCGGTCGGCCAGCTCGTCGCCGCCGAGGGTGGCGCCGGAGGCGGCGTCGATCAGCCGGGCCGACGCGGCGACCAGCCTCATGGCACCAGCCCGCCGTCGACCCCGAGCACCTGGCCGGTGACGTACCGGGCCCCGTCGCCGACCAGGAAGCGGATCACCTCGGCGACCTCGGCGGGCTCGCCCAGCCGGCCCAGCGCCGCGGCGGCGGCCTGCCCGTCGAGCACCTCGGCCGGCAGGGACGCGGTGAGGTCGGTACGGATCACGCCGGGGGCCACCGCGTTGACCCGGATGCCCCGGGGTCCCAGCTCCTTGGCCGCCGAGCGGGCCAACGCGACCAGGGCCGCCTTGGACGCGGCGTAGACCGACTGGCCGGCCGCGCCGTGGGTGCCGACCACCGAGGCCAGCACCACGATGGCACCGCCCCGGCGGGGCGTACCGTCGGCCGCCTGCCGTTTTCGGGCCATCGCGCGGGCGGCGGCCTGGACGGCGGCGACCGTACCGGCGACGTTGACCTCCAGGGTGCGCCGGACCGCGTCGGCGCGCAGCATGCCGAGCAGCCCGTTCTCCATGATCCCGGCGTTGGCGACCAGCACGTCCAGGCCACCGTGGTCGGCGGTGACCTGCCGGACCACCGCGCCGACGGCGTCGAAGTCGCCGACGTCGAGGCCGAGACCGTGGCCGCCGAACTCCTTGGCGACCGCCTCGGCGCGGGCGGCGTCGCGGCCGGTGAGCACCACCGTCGCGCCCGCCTCGGCCAACGCCCGGGCGGTGGCCAGCCCGATCCCCCGGGTGCCGCCGGTCACCAACGCGACCCGGCCGGCCAGCTCACTCATCGACGCCGAGACCCCGCAGCAGGTCCAGCGCGACCTTGAAGCTGCTCAGGTCGATGACCTGGTCGGTCTCCAACTGGACACCGAACTCGTCCTCGATCGCGGCGACCAGGGTCATGTGCCCGAGGGAGTCCCACTGCTCGATGTCGCGGTACTTGAGGTTTTCGACGTCGGTGCCCTCCGGCAGTTCGAGGGCGTCGACGAAGACGGCACGCAGCCGGTCGGTGCGGGTCATGGTGAGGGCTTCTCCGTTGCTCGTCGGCTCAGCTGGATCGCCGGGCCACGCTACGGCGCGCGACTGTCCGGGGGGTGAACGGCGAACGAGCAGCCGGAGACGACGATGGCCCCGGTGGGAACCGGGGCCATCGGGAGTCGTCGGAGGGTCAGCGCACTCGGGCCGCCGCCATCTCGGTGAGCACCGCGAGGTGCCGCTGGAGCACCCGCTCCAGGCTGAAGTGGGCCCGGATGAGCGCCTGACCGTTGACGCCCACCTGCTTGGCCAGGGCGGGATCGGTGAGCGCGCGGACCAGCCGGGCCGCCAGCCCGTGGCCGTCACCGGGTGGGCAGAGCAGCACGTTCTCGCCGTCGACCAGCTCGACACCGGGGAAGTTGTCCGGCCGGGCCGGTGCCACCACCGGTACCCCGGCGGCCATCGCCTCCAGGGTGGCCGTGCCCAGGCCGATGCCCTGCTCGTGGGACTCGACGGTGGCCGCGGCCAGGTAGTCGGGAATCTCGCTCTTGGCCACCTTGCCGGCGGCGATGACGGCGTGCTCCACCCCGAGGGCGCGGGCCCGCTGCGCGAACACGTCGTAGTAGACCTGTCCGCAGATCAACAGCTTGGCGTCGGGGACGGCGGCGAGCACCTCGGGTAGGGCCTCCACCAGGGCGACCCGGTCGCGCAGCGGGATCACGTGCCCCACCGAGAGGATCACCGGCGAGGCACCCAGGTCGTGCCGGTCCCGGACCCGCTGACCGTTGCCACCGAGCACCCAGTCCGGGTCGACCCCGACCGGGATCGGCGCCAGCCCGGCGTACGCGCCCCGGTAACGGGACTCGATGTACTCCTGCATGAGCACGTCCATCACCACCACCCGGGGCCGGGAGCGCCACATGAACGGCTTGACCATGGTGGCGTCCAGCCCCCGGAACACCTTCGCGTAGCGGGCCGCCGGATTCTCCAACCGGGTGTGCACCGACAGCAGGACCGGCACCCCGCGCTTGCGGGCGTAGAGCGAGGTCACCCAGGTCAGGTCGAAGAACTGACCGTGCTGGTGGATGACGTCGGGCCGGAAGTCGTCGAGCAGCCGACGGACCCGACGCAGCACACTCGGCCGGGTGGTGAACGAGATGTCGAAACTCACCGCCAGCCGGGTCTGCGGCAACATGAACGCCGGCAACCGGACGATCCGCAGGCCGTCGCGTTCCTCGACCGCCGGTGCGTCCTGGTAGGCGGCGGTGAGCACCAGCACCTCGTGCCCGGCGGCGGCGTAGCCCCGGGCCAACGACTCGGACAGGTGTGAGCTTCCCCCCGCGCGTGGCGGGAAGAAGTTGTTGACCACTGCGATACGCACGGGAGGGGTACTCCTAGCTCTACGACACGGGTACGAACCGGACGTCGCCGCCGTCGGTCTCGACGGTGGAGACGACCCGGGCCGGCGCCCCGGCCACGACCGCGCCCGCCGGCACGTCCCGGGTGACCACGGCCCCGGCGCCGACGACCGCACCGTCACCCACGGTGACGCCCATCATCACGGTGGCGTTCGCGCCGATGAAGACGCGGTCGCCGATCGACACCGGCGCCCGGTCGACCGAGGGGTACGCCCGGCCGGAGACACACCGCCGGGCCGTGGAGTGGGTGTAGATCTGCGCGCCGCAACTGATGTCACAGCCGGCGCCGATGGTGAGCCCACCGGAGCCGTCGATGACGGTGAACGCGCCGATCCACGTCCCGGCGCCGATCACCGGCTCCCCGATGATCCAGGCCAGGGGATTGTACGGGTTCGCCGGCAGCCCGCCGGTTGGCGGACCGCCGACGGTGGATTCCCGGGTCACACGACCTCGGTCTTGATCAGGTCGGTCATGCCGTCCTCGACGGCGATGGTCGGCTCCCAGCCGAGCACCTCGCGGGCCCGGGTGATGTCCGCCGCCCGCCGGCTGACCAGCACCTCACGCGGGTTGAACTGCGGCTCGACGTCCACCCCGACCGCCTTGATCAGGATCTCGGCGAGGCTGGCGACCGAGGTGTCCAACCCGGTGCCGATGTTGACCGGCACGTTGCCCTGCTCGGCCTCCAGCGCGGCCACCACCGAGCGGGCGATGTCGTGCACGTGGATGAAGTCCATCGACTGCTCGCCCTTGCCGTCGATCACCGGCGGCTGGCCGGTCTTCAACCGCTTGACGAAGTGGTTGATCACCGAGGTGTAGTAGGCGGTCGGCTTCTGGCCGGGGCCGTAGACGTTGAAGAACCGCAGCGCGATCCAGTTCAGGCCCTTGCTGCGCTGGTAGAAGCCGAGCAGGTCCTCGCCGGCCCGCTTGGCGATGCAGTACGGGGTGAGCGGGTCGAGCCGGTCGTCCTCGTGCATCGGCAGCTTCTGCGGGTCGCCGTAGACCGAGGCCGACGAGGCGTAGACCACCCGCTTGACGCCGTGGTCGGCGGCGGCGGCGAAGACGTTGTGGTTGCCGACGATGTTGATGTCGACCGACTCGTACGGGTCGGCCTGGCTCTTGTTGATCGACACCGCGGCGAGGTGGATCACGTACTCGCAGCCCTTCATCGCCGCGTGCACCGCGCCGCCGTAGCGGACGTCCTGGTCGATCAGCTCCACGTCACCGGTGGCCACCAGCTCGGCGACCTTGTCCCGGTCGCCGCGGAACATGTTGTCGAAGATCCGGACCCGGTAGCCCTTCTCCAACAGCATCGGCACCACGTGCAGGCCGATGAAGCCCGCGCCGCCGGTGATGAAGACGGTCTGCTTCGACATGTCGGACAGTGTCCTTCCTGGGGGGATCAACGACCGGCGGCGGTGGCGTCGACGACGTCCACCAGGGTCGCCGCGACGGTCTCGACCTGTGCGTCGGTGAGGTTGGCGTGCATCGGGATGGCCAGGTGCCGGGCGAACAGGTCCGCCGAGACCGGGCAGGGCGCGCTCTGGCCGTACAGCGGCTGCAGGTGGGAGGCGTAGGTGCCGAAGGTGCACTGTACGCCCCGTTGACGCAGCGCCAGCGCCACCGCGCCCCGGTCCACCGCCGGGTCCAGGGTGACCACGTACGACTGCCAGGGGTGCTCGCGGTCGGGCGCCTGGTACGGCGTGGTGATCAGCTCGTGGTCCTTGAGCAGCTCACCGTAGCGGGCCGCACTGCGCCGCTTGGCGGCCAGCAGGTCCGGCAGCCGGTCGAGCTGGGCCAGCATGATCGCGGCGGAGATGTCGGAGAGCCGGTAGTTGTAGCCCAGCTCGGTGAAGCTCGGGATCGGCAGGTGGGACAGCTCGGCCCGGGTGAGCGCCCCCTCGACCCCGTAGGTGTGCAGCTTGCGGGCGTGCGCGGCCAGGTCGTCCCGGTCGGTGACGTACGCCCCGCCCTCACCGGCGGTGATGCCCTTGCGGCCGTGGAAGCTGAACGTGGCCACGTCGGCCAGGCTGCCGGCCGGCCGGCCCCGGTAGCTGGCCCCGGCGGCGCAGGCGGCGTCCTCGACCAGGAAGAGCCCGTGCCGGTCGGCGATGGCCCGCAACTCGTCGTAGTCGGCCGGCTGGCCGAACGCGTCGACCGCGATGATGCCGACGGTGCGGGGGGTCACCGCCGCCTCGACCGCCGCCGGGTCGACCGTCCAGGTGTCCGGCCGCACGTCGGCGAAGACCGGCTTGCCACCGGCCCAGAGCACCGAGTGTCCGGTGGCCGGGAAGGTGTAGTCGCCGACGATGACCTCGTCGCCGGCCTCCACCCCGAGGGTCAGCAGCGCCAGGTGCAGGGCGGAGCCGCAGTTGGCGGTGGCCAGGGCGTGCCCGGTGCCGGCCACGGTGGCGAAGCGCTCCTCGAACCGGCGGCAGGTGGGCCCGGCGCCCGCCAGCCATCCGGAGGCGAAGACCTCGGCGATGGCGGCGAGTTCGGCCTCGCCGACCGTGGGCTGACCGAGGGCGATGACGTCAGACATGTGACTCCCGTGAAGATGGACCCGCAGCAGTGTAGGCCAATCCCGGGGCTCGGGCGCGAATCGGGCACGCCGGGTCGATTGGCTACCATCGCTCGCGGCGCCGACGACGGCGCCGGCGCGCAGGGGGTTCAGTGATGACGAGGTACGTGGTCGTCGGCGGCGGGATCGTCGGCCTCGCCGTGGCGCACCGGCTGCTCACCGACCGGCCCGGCGACCAGGTCACCGTGCTGGAGAAGGAGCCCGGCTGGGCCGCCCACCAGACCGGGCACAACTCCGGGGTGATCCACGCCGGGGTCTACTACCCGCCGGGCAGCCTGAAGGCCACCCTGTGCCGGGCGGGCAGCGCCTCGATGGTGGAGTTCTGCGCCGCGCACGACCTGTCGTACGACATCTGCGGCAAGTTGATCGTGGCCACTGCCGAGGCCGAGCTGCCCCGCCTGCACGCGCTGCACCAGCGGGCGCTGGCCAACGGCCTGCCGGTCCGCCTGATCGACGCGGCCGAGGCGAGGGAGTACGAGCCGCACGTGGCCGCCGTCGCCGCGCTGCACGTGACCTCGACCGGCATCGTCGACTTCGGCGCGGTCTGCCGCAAGCTCGCCGAGCTGCTCGCCGCCGGCGGGGCGGACCTGCGCACCGGCACCGAGGTGACCGGGGTGGTCGACCGGGGCGACCGGGTGGTGGTGCAGACCACCCGGGGCGAGGTGCCCGCCGACGTGCTGATCAACTGCGCCGGCCTGCACGCCGACCGGATCTCCCGGCTGGCCGGGGTGCCCACCCCGGTGCGGATCGTGCCGTTCCGGGGCGAGTACTACGAGCTGACCCCGGGTCGGCGGGAGCTGGTCCGGGGGCTGATCTACCCGGTGCCGGACCCGCAGTTCCCGTTCCTCGGCGTGCACCTGACGAAGATGATCGACGGCAGCGTGCACGCCGGACCGAACGCGGTGCTGGCCACCTCCCGGGAGGGGTACTCCTGGGGACGGATCAGTCCGCGTGACGTCCTCGACGAGGTGTCCTACCGGGGGTTGTGGGCGCTGGGCCGCAAGCACTACCGGTACGGCCTGACCGAGGTGGCCCGGTCGCTGTCGCGTCGGCGCTTCGCGGCGAGTCTGGCCCGGCTGGTACCCGAGTTGACCGGGGCGGACATCGTCCGGGCCGGCGCCGGGGTACGCGCCCAGGCGATCCGCCCGGACGGCACGCTGGTGGACGACTTCCTGATCGTCGAGACCGGGCGGCAGGTGCACGTGCTCAACGCGCCCTCGCCCGCGGCGACCAGCTCGCTGGAGATCGCCCGGCACATCGTCTCCCGGCTGCCAGTTGCCCCGGCCCGCTAGGCCGGCGGCGGCACCGGTGCGGATCGGACGTGGGCGGTCAGTCGGTGCCGGTGCCGCCCTGGCGGGGCAGCGCCCGCCGCGCGCCGAGGCCGGTGGCCACCGTCTCGACCAGGGTCTCCAGGTACGCCTCGGTCAGCGGGGTGCGGGCGATGGCCAGCCGCCAGTAGAGCGGGCCGGCGATCAGGTCCACCGCCGCGTCCGGATCGGTCTGCGGGGGCAGCTCGCCGCGGCGTACCGCCCGCTCGACCAGGCGTCCGCCGATCTCCTGCTGCCGGGCCCGCAGGACCTGCTGCAGGGTCTGGTCGATCTGCGGGTTGCGGGCGGCCTCGGCGAGCAGGTCCGGGATGATCTGGGCGGCCAGCGGATGCCGCAGGGCGTGCACCACGGCGGCGAAGAGCAGCTGGAGGTCGCCCCGGAGGCTGCCGGTGTCCAGGGTCGGCAGTTTGCGCCCGGCCGACGCCGAGACGATCTCCAGGACCAGCTCCAGCTTGGAACTCCACCGGCGGTAGATGGCGGTCTTGCTGACCCCGGCCCGGCGGGCCACCGCCTCGATCGAGAGCCGGCCGTAGCCGACCGCGGCCAACTCCTGCGTCAACGCGCGCCGGATGGCCGCGGTGATGTCGTCGCGCAGCACCGCCGCGCCCGCCGGCGTGCGGCGCTTACCGGTCGTCACCTGCGCCTCCTCCGGCCTGGTCACCGTCTGCTCTTCTCACCTGTCACGCCACCCAATGTAGCGCAACGACGGTACGGTTGCGTCCCGACGTAAATTCGACTACCGTCCACGCAGCGAAGGGGCGACGCCGCACGTACCGGTCACGCCGACTCCGTCACGCGCACCCCGTCGTCACGCGCACCCCGTCGGCACAAAAGATCGGAGCGCCCCACCAATGGCCAACACCGCGCTGGCCGACCCAGACGCCGGCCTGACCCAGGCGCAACTGGCCGCCCGGCACGGGCTGCGGGTCGCCGGCGAACGGCCGCCGCTGGCCGTGTACAGCCGCCGGCTCTGGTCCTACCGGCACTTCATCACCGCGTACGCCAACGCCAAGCTGGTGTCCTCGTTCAGCAACGCCAAGCTGGGGCAGCTCTGGCAGGTGCTCACCCCGCTCACCAACGCGGCGGTCTACTACCTGATCTTCGGCATCGTGCTCGAACAGAACCGGGTGCCGAACTTCATCGCGTACCTGACCACCGGGTTGTTCATCTTCAACTTCACCCAGACCACGGTGCAGAACGGCACCCAGTCGATCACCAGCAACCTCGGGCTGATCCGGGCCCTGCACTTCCCCCGGGCCTGCCTGCCGCTGGCCGCCATGCTCACCCAGTTCCAGCAGTTGATGGGCGCGCTGGTGGTGCTGGCCGGGATCGTCCTGGTCACCGGCGAGCCGTTGACCTGGCAGTGGCTGCTGCTGATCCCCACCGTGCTGTTGCAGGCGGTCTTCAACGCCGGCCTGACCATGGCGGTGGCCCGCGCCGGGGCGAAGGTCGCCGACCTCAAGCAGGTCATGCCCTTCGTGCTGCGCACCTGGATGTACGGCTCCGGGGTGCTCTACAGCGTCACCCTCTTCGAGCAGAGCCTGCCCGGCTGGGCGGCCCGGCTGGTCGAGCTGAACCCGGCGCTTGTCTACATCGAGTTGGCCCGGATGTCCCTGCTGGAGTCGGCGCCCCTGCTCAACTCCTCGCCGACCCAGCTCTGGTTGGTCGCGGTGGGCTGGGCGGTGCTGATGGGCATCGGTGGCTTCATCTACTTCTGGCGCGGCGAACAGGAGTACGGCCGTGGTTGATCAGATCGAGACGTCCAACGACGTGACCGTCACCCTGCCCCGGATCCAGGACCGGGTTCCGACCGTGGTGGTGGACGAGGCGCACGTCATCTACCGCATCCACAAGGGCGCCGGTGGGGGCAGCAGCCCGGTCGCCGCGCTGAAGCGGATCGTGTCGCGCACCTCCGCGCCGCAGGTCCGCGAGGTGCACGCGGTCAAGGGGGTCACCTTCACCGCGTACCAGGGCGAGGCGATCGGCCTGATCGGCAGCAACGGCTCCGGCAAGTCGACGCTGCTGCGGGCGATCGCCGGGCTGCTGCCGGTCGACCGGGGTGCGATCTACACCCAGGGGCAGCCCTCGCTGCTCGGGGTCAACGCGGCCCTGATGAACGACCTGCCCGGCGAGCGCAACGTGGTGCTGGGCTGCCTGGCGATGGGGATGTCCCCGGCCGACGTCGAGCGCCTCACCCCGGAGATCATCGAGTTCTCCGGGATCAACCAGCGCGGCGACTTCGCCTCGCTGCCGATGCGGACGTACTCCTCGGGCATGGCCGCCCGGCTGAAGTTCTCCATCGCGGCGGCCAAGAAGCACGACGTGCTGCTGATCGACGAGGCCCTGGCCACCGGGGACAAGGGGTTCCGCAAGCGCAGCGAGCAGCGGGTCCGGGAGCTGCGCGAGGGGGCCGGCACGGTCTTCCTGGTCAGCCACCAGCTCTCCTCGGTCCGCGACACCTGCGAGCGCACCATCTGGCTGGAATCGGGCGTGCTGCAGATGGACGGCCCGACCGACGAGGTCATCAAGGCCTATGAGGCGTACGTGAACGGCAAGTAGAGTTCCGTCGTCCGTGCGGTGTTCGGGCGATGTCGTCCCACCGCGTCGCCGGAGCCGGCGACGCGGTGGCCGCGTTAAGGTTCATCGGGTCGCCGCCTGCGGTGCCCCCACTGTTCTCCCCTGGAAGTGAGGATTTGCAATGACGCAGGACCACACCACTGGCCCGGACGCCGCACCGGAGGCCGCCACCGGATGGCGCCCCACGCGGACAGTGGCGGTGGTCCTGGCCGGTGGCACCGGGACCCGGCTCGGCCTGGGCATCCCCAAGCAGCTGCTGAAGATCGCCGGCAAACCGATCATCGAGCACACCCTGGCCGTCTTCGAGGGCGCGCCGGAGATCGACGAGGTGATCGTGCTGATGGCCAGCGGGCACGTCCCGCAGGCCCAGGCGATCGTCGACAAGGCCGGCCTGCGCAAGGTCAGCAAGGTGATCGAGGGTGGCGAGACCCGCAACGACACCACCCGCATCGCGCTGGACGCGGTCGGCGAGGGTGACGTCAACATCCTCTTCCACGACGCGGTACGCCCCCTGGTCAGCGGCCGGATCGTCCGGGAGTGCGTCAACGCGCTCTGGACCTACGCCGCGGTCGACGTGGCGATCCCCTCGGCCGACACGATCATCCAGGTCGACGAGAACGAGTGCATCACCGACATCCCGGTGCGCTCCCGGCTGCGCCGGGGGCAGACCCCGCAGGCGTTCCGCTCGCAGACCATCCGCGAGGCGTACCGGCTGGCCGCCGACGACCCGCACTTCGCCGCCACCGACGACTGCGGCGTGGTACTGCGCTACCTGCCCGGCACCCCGATCAAGGTGATCGACGGCTCGGACGAGAACATCAAGGTCACCCACCCGGTGGACGTGCACCTGGCGGACAAGCTGTTCCAGCTCGCCGCCGCCCAGGTGCCCCGGCTGACCGACCCGCGCAGTTACTCCGAGGAGCTGGCCGGGCGGACGATCGTGGTCTTCGGCGGCAGCTACGGCATCGGCCACGAGCTGACCGAGCTGGCCCGCCGCTACGGCGCCCAGGTGTTCCCGTTCAGCCGCTCCGGCACCGGCACCCACGTGGAGCAGGCCACCGACGTCGAGGCGGCGTTGAAGACCGCGTTCGAGGCCACCGGGCGCATCGACCACGTCGTGGTCACCGCGGGCATCCTGGAGAAGGGCGCCCTGGTCGACATGGACGAGGCGACCATGGACCGGGTCCTGCAGGTCAACTTCGTCGGGCCGGTCACCATCGCCCGGCAGTCGCTGCCCTACCTGCAGCAGACCAAGGGTCAGCTGCTGCTCTACACGTCCAGCTCCTACACCCGGGGCCGCTCCCAGTACGCGCTCTACTCCTCCACCAAGGCCGCCCTGGTCAACCTGACCCAGGCGCTCGCCGACGAGTGGGCCGAGCTGGGCGTCCGGGTCAACTGCATCAACCCGGAGCGCACCGCCACCCCGATGCGGACCCGGGCCTTCGGCGAGGAGCCGGAGCACACCCTGCTGGCCGCCGAGACCGTCGCGCAGGCCTCGCTGGACGTGCTGATCTCCGAGCTGACCGGGCAGGTCATCGACGTCCGGCGGGCACCCGGCGAGGCCCCGGCGGCGGCGACCGTGCCGAGTCAGGCCACCCGGCCCTCCGCCGTGGTGACCGGCTGAGCCGGCGCCCACCCCCCGAGCGCGACCGGAAAGCGGAGTGACATGCGTGGTGACCTGGTCAGGAAGCTGATCGCCAGGTGCCTGACCACCGGCCTGGCCCTGCTCGCCTTCGGCGTCGTCGCCCTGACCGGGGCCACCGGCTGGGGGCTGGCGCTGGCCGTGGCGACGCTGGCCGCCGCCGCCTGGGAGCGCCGGGTCCGGCCCGCCGCCGACGTGCTGCCCGAGACGACCCTGGTGGCGGCGGGCGTCCTGGTCGGCTACGCCCGCCGGCTCGACGCCGGCTTCGATCCGGTGCTGGCGGTCACCGCGCTGGCGGTGCTGGGGCTGATCCTGTTCGCCGGGCCGCTGCGCGAGGCCGGCCTGCTGGAGCTGCGGGCGGCCAACCTGCCGGTCCGGCAGTGGTCGGCGACCATCGCCGCCCAGCTGGGCAACGCCGTGCTGGCGCTGCTCGCGGTGGTGGCCCTGGCCGCCCTGCTGGTGCTGCCGGCGGTGGTGGCCCTGCTGGCCACCCTCGTCGTCGGTGCCGCCGCCGGTACGGTGGCCCTGGGCCTGGCCCGGGGCCGGCTGCGTCCACAGGCGGGCACCCCGGTGGGGCGGGCGCTGCGCCGGCACCAGCCGGAGTTCCTGCTCTACTTCTCCGCCCCGCCCGGCTCGGAGTACCAGGTCACCATGTGGCTGCCGTACCTGGAACGACTCGGCCGCCCGTTCCTGGTGGTGCTGCGGGAGCCGGAGTTCCTCGGTCCGGTGTCGGCGGCCACCAGCGCCCCGGTGGTGTTCTGCCCGACGCTCAAGGCGCTGGACGAGGTGCTGGTGCCGAGCCTGCGGGTGGCCTTCTACGTCAACCACGGCGCGAAGAACAGCCACTGCGTACGGTTCACCCAGCTGACCCACATCCAGCTGCACCACGGCGACAGCGACAAGGCGCCGAGTGCCAACCCGGTGTCGGGGATCTTCGACCGGATCTTCGTCGCCGGGCCGGCGGCCATCGAGCGGTACGCCCGCGCCGGGGTGGCCATCCCGGCCGAGAAGTTCGAGGTGGTCGGCCGCCCGCAGGTGGAGGCGATCCAGGTCCGGCGGGAGCCGGTCACCGCATCGGCCAACCCGACCGTCCTCTACACCCCCACCTGGACGGGGCACCACGCCGACGCCAACTACTGCTCGCTGCCGGTGGCCGAGGGGCTGATCCGGGCCCTGCTGGCCCGGGGTGCCACCGTGATCCTGCGGGCGCACCCGTACACCACGCAGAACCCGACCTCGGCCCGGCAGTTGGCCCGGGTGACCGAGCTGCTCGCTGCGGACCGGTCCCGCACCGGCCGGCAGCACGTCTTCGGCGCGGCCAGCCGGGAGCTGACCCTGACCGAGTGCGTCAACCGTTCCGACGCGTTGATCTCCGACGTCTCCGGGGTCATCTCCGACTACCTCTACTCGGGCAAGCCGTACGCGGTCACCGACATGCTGGGCGACGACCGGTTCGTCGAGCGGTTCCCGCTGGCCGCCTCCGGCTACCTGCTGCGGCGGGACCTGGCCGACGTCGAGGAGGTGCTCACCCGGTTGCTGGAGACCGATCCGGCGGCGTCGGCCCGGTGGGCCACCCGGGCGCACTACCTCGGTGACTTCCCGGCCGAGACGTACGCCGAGGTGTTCCTGGCCGCCGCCCGGCGGCACCTGGAGCCGGGCTGGAGCCCGCCGGAGCCCCGGGCCACGCCGTCGCAGGCCGGCGGGGGCGTACGCCTCTCCCCCACCGGCTGAGGCCCCCTACCGGCGGAGACCCACCCCGCCCGGTACGACGACCGACGCCGGTCCCCCCGTGACGGGGGGACCGGCGTCGTTGGTCTCCGGGCCGGCCCCGGTGTGCGGGGCCGGGCCGGGCGAGGAGCGGGCAGCCTGGTCAGGCGGAGTAGCCGCGGGTGGCGATCCAGTCGGCGAGCGCGGAGGTGGACATCCAGTAGAGCGCGTTGCCCGGGTCCGCCGAGTCGGAGATCCGGACCGTCCGGCCGTTGTCGCGGTAGCCGACCACCGCGACGTAGTGCCCGCCGGGGAAGGAGTGCCAGCCACCGGCGACGTCGGTGGCGGTGCCGGCGACGTTCACCACCGGGCTGCGGCCGGCGGCGATCGCGGTGACCACGTCGTCGACGAGCCGGTCGGTCTGGGCCGCGGTGGCGGCACCGCCGGGGATCATCCGGGTCCGGTACGGCGCCCCGTCGACCAGTTGGTTGAGCACCCGGGTGGTGTCGGCGGCGGAGTTGGTGCCGAACTCGGTGGTGCCGAGCATCCCGGCCAGGGTGTCCTGGCTGCGCTCGATCCCGGCGGCGTTGAGCGCGTTGCGCACCGCGGCCGGGCCGCAGTAGAAGTACGTGGTCTGCGCCTGGTAGACGTGGTCGAGGACCTTCGACGCCGGCGGCTTGGGCGCGGCCGGGCGGGTCAGGTCGGGGTCCGGCGCGGCGGAGCTGGCGGCGGCGACCGGCTTGGCGGCCCGCGACGGCGCGGCCGAGGGCGATGCGGCCGAGGGCGATGCGGCCGACGGGGACGCGGCCGACGGGGACGCGGTGGCGGTCGGCGACGGGGCGGCGGTGGTCAGCGAGGGGGCCACGCTCGCCGGCACCCGCAGTTCACTGCGGGCGGCGATCTCGCCGGCCTGCGGCGCCACCTCGGCCACCGCGCTGGGCTGCTGCCGGTCGGGCTCCGGCCGGTCACCGGTGGCGATCAGCAGACCGGTGCCCGAGGCCACCACGAGGGTCGCGGCCGAGGCGGCGACGACCTGGTACGAACGGTCCACAGCGAGTCGACGGAACTGCCGTTTGAGGGGGTGAGGCACGGGGAATGGAACTCCTTCCGGTGCCGCCTACCGGGTTAGCTGACGGATTCGGGCGGGAAGAATTCGCCCTACCGCGAGCCGTGGCTGCGCGGATTCACCCCAGTGGTGCTGCGGGTCCCCGGTTCGTCGTACGACGATTGAGCGGGTCGACGCGGCGGTCGCGCTTGTGCGAACGGGAACCGCGCCGGACCGCAGCGACACTACTGGCCGACATTTCTCCTGCCAACCCCACTTCACCTGCGGAAACCTTGATCAGCGAAGTACCCGACAACCCATTAACCCGCTGACGTGACTCAATGGGACGAGCGTTTGTGACGGCACCGGTGGTCGACAACCGGACGACCGGTGAGCATCGTCGGGAAAAACCCGGCAGCATTCGGCCCGGATGTGTCGGGTGCCCGAATCCGAGACCCCTGTGACCGGGGTCACGGGAATTTTGGCGTCAGTCGGTCCGACCGGTGCCGGCGGGTGCCGATCCGGGCCGACCGTCACCGGCGGGCACCGACTCCGACCGGCGGGCACCGGCGGGCACCGGCCCCAGCCCGCGGTCACCGGCGGACGCGGCCCGGCGGGGTGGGCCGAACAGCCGCATCATCGGGTTCTCCACCCAGCGGTGCAGCATCGCGGCCAGCCCCAGGTTGACCAGCAGGAAGGCGACCACCGCGAACGGCCCCCACCAGCCGGGCAGCCCGACACCGTAGTGGCCGGTGAGCCGCAGCACGGTGACCATCACCAGGACGTGCACCAGGTAGAAGGCGAACGAGACCTCGCCGAGCCAGACCAGCGGCCGGGACCGCCACGGCGAGGGCCGCCGGTGCACGTCGGCGTCTGCGGCGGCGGTGATCACCAGGATGTACGCCACCGACAGCAGCCCGGCCCAGAGCTCGGCCCGGATCCACTGGCCGGCGACCACCCAGGTCGCGACGAAGACGATCGTGGCCACGGTGAGCCGGGGACCACGCCAGCTGCCCCGCCGCATCAGCTCGGCCGCGGCGACGCCCATCCAGAACTCCAGCGACCGGGTGATCGGGAAGACCTGGGTGAACCACCAGCGGTTCTCCTCGGCGACCAGCAGCTGGGCCGGCCAGAGCGCCACGATCAGCAGCGGCACGGCGACCACCACTGCCCAGAGCGCCCCGGGGCGGGCCCGCCGGATCCACGGCAGCGCGAAGGGCAGGCAGAGGTAGAAGAACATCTCGCAGGCGAGCGACCAGCTGACCGTGTTGATGCTGTAGAAGATGCCGGGGGTCGGGTCCCAGGCCTGGATCAGCACCAGGTTGCTCAGCGCGGCCCGGAGGCTGACCGGGTCGGCGAACCAGAGGCCGACCAGCAGGGCCACCGCCCACATCAGGATGTGGTTGGGATAGATCTTCGCCGCCCGGCGACGCCAGAACGCCCGCCGGGTGTCCTCCGGCCGGGCCGACCAGACCAGCACGAAACCGCTGAGGATGAAGAAGAACTGCACGCCGGAGAGGCCGAGCGTGAAGATCCGCTCCAGCACGGCCTGGTGTCCCGGCTCGGCGACGACCCGCATGGTGGCCGCGTGGAATCCGAAGACCAGCAGGGCCGCGATCCAGCGCAGGCCGGTCAGCGAGGGCAGGCGGGACAGGGCCGACGGCGTACCGGTCGCCGCGACGCTGGTCATGCCGCTACGCCGGGCATGCTCGGGACCACCAGCACCACGTCTCCTCTTCCGGCGGCCGGGCATCGACCGCCGCGGGGCACCTTACCCGGGCCCGGGATGCCCGGTTCCGGCACATCCGACGATCATGATCACGGTGGGCACCTGGGTCCGCAGCGGACCGATGCCCTAAAATTCCGGTCTCCAGAGAGTTGACGATTCGGTTCGCCGAAGGGGCGGAAGTACGACGGGGCCGCACCGCTTCGCCTGCGGCGTCTGCCGGATGACCGCAGGCGCGGGAACGACGAGAGGGACCAGCGATGCACCAGCGGATTCTGCTCCGAGCCAAGAAGGGGCCGTTCGACATCTACTCCCCGGAGGAGACCTTCGAACGGAACTGGATCGGCGACAACACCGGCAACCTGGTCTTCAGCCACTCGGCACACAAGCTGCTGCGGACCGCGACGGCGGAGATCACCTCCACCGGTTTCCGGGCCGACGCCCGCGAGGCCGACATCATCAACGAGTCGTACGACGTCTTCGTGGTGCCGCTGGCCAACGCCTTCCGCCGCAGCTTCGCCCACCGGCTGGCCGGGATGACCCGGTTGATCCGCAAGCTGAAGATCCCGGTGGTGGTGCTCGGGGTCGGCGCGCAGACCAACCTCAAGGGCGACCGGGAGTACCTGCGCCCGATCGACGACACGGTCAAGGACTTCGTCTCCGCCGTGCTCGACCGGTCGCACACCATCGGGGTACGCGGTGAGATCACCGAGAGCTACCTGCGGACGCTTGGCTTCTCGGCGGTCGAGGTGATCGGCTGCCCGTCGATGTTCCTGCACGGCGACAACCTGCGGGTGGAGAAGAAGAAGCCGTACCTGGGCCCGAACGACAAGATCGCGCTGACCGTCTCGCCGTACGTCAAGTCGATGGCCAAGGTGATCAGCGCGCACCACAAGAAGTACCCGAACCTCTGCTACATCCCGCAGGACGTCAAGACCCTCGGCGTGCTGCTCTTCGGCGACGCGCCGGAGGACCGGGGCAAGAAGAGCAACATCCCGATCCACACCTCGCACCCGCTGTTCACCGAGGACAAGATCCGGATGTTCGTCGACCCGTGGACGTGGATGGACCACCTGTCCGACTTCGACTTCAACTTCGGCACCCGGATCCACGGCACCATCACCGCGCTGATCGCCGGCACCCCCGGCTACCTCTTCGCGCACGACTCGCGCACCCTGGAGCTGGCCCGCTACTTCGACATCCCGTACCGGGAGATGACCGACGTCTCCGGTGACGTCGACGCCGCGCAGCTCTACGACGAGGCGGACTACACGGCGCTGAACAACGGGCACAAGGCCCGG
Source organism: Micromonospora sp. WMMA1923 (assembly GCF_049179195.1). NCBI lineage: Bacteria > Bacillati > Actinomycetota > Actinomycetes > Micromonosporales > Micromonosporaceae > Micromonospora > Micromonospora sp. WMMA1923. The sequence goes on along the minus strand of NZ_JBMHLZ010000001.1, from coordinate 1,417,645 downwards.
TACGCCACGATGCTGTCCTTCCTCAACAAGCACGACCTGGGCAACTCCTTCGCCGACGGCGACAGCGCGGCCCGCTTCGACGAGCAGGTCCGCCAGACCGTCTTCCCGCCGCCGGTGCAGCCGCAGGTGTCCACCCCGGCCGAGCAGTGGATCACCCGGGTGGACTGGCTGCGGGAGCAGAACGCCGAGCTGCGCGCGAGCCTGGAGGAGTTGCAGGGGCAGCGGCTGCGGACCCGGGTCCGGCAGGCCGTCGGCGGCCGGGTGAAGCAGATCCTCAACCGATAGTTCACCGGAGGGTGACGGGCTGTTAAGTAACCGCCCGTCACCCGTACACGCGGGGTTCCGGGGCCGGCCACCCACGCCGTCGAAGGTGGCGGGCGTGGTCACCGATCCGACGCGAACCCCCCTGTTGAGCTTCGTCGTGCCCGTGTACGGCGTCGAGGCGTACCTGTACCAGTGCCTGGAGTCGATCCTCGGCGGGCTGACCGCCGAGGAGTCCGCGGCGGTCGAGGTGGTCGCCGTCGACGACGCCTCCCCGGACCGGTGCGGCGAGATGCTCCACTCGTACGCCGCCGGCCGCCCGCAGGTGCGGGTGGTCCGGCTGGCCCGCAACGTCGGGCTCGGCCCGGCCCGCAACGCCGGCCTGGACCAGGCCACCGGCGAGTACGTCTGGTTCGTCGACAGCGACGACTGGCTGCCACCCGGCACCGTCGCCACGGTGCTGCGGCGGCTGCGCCGCGACCGGCCCGACGTGCTGCTCCTGGACCACCTGCGGGTGCACGACAACGGCCGGCTGGAGGTCGACGCCAGCAGTCACCTGCTGCGTGGGGTGCCCGGCCCGGTGACCCTGACCGAGCGTCCCGAGCTGCTGCGGTTGCAGCACACCGCGTGGAACAAGGTCGTCCGGCGGGGTTTCCTGGACGAGCTGGGGCTGCGCTTCCACCCCGGCTGGTACGAGGACATCCCGTTCAGTCACCCGCTGCTGATCGGCGCACGCCGGATCTCGGTGCTGGACCAGGTCTGCTACCGGTACCGGCAGGGCCGCCTCGGTGCGATCACCTCCACCCGCAGCGACCGGCACTTCGACGCCTTCGCGCAGTACGAACGGCTCTTCGACTGGGTGGACCGGCACGGCGTCGACCCCCGGCTGCGCGCCGACCTGTTCGCCCTGATGATCAGCCACTACCTGGTGGTGGTGGGCAACGACGACCGGCTCCACCCGCACCTGCGCCGGGACTTCTTCCGCCGGGTCGCCGAGCACTACCGCCGGTACCTGCCCGCCGAGGGCTACCCGCAGCCGGAGGGGGTGCCAGGGCTCAAGCACCGCCTGGTCGGCCGGGACAGCTACCTGGCGTACGTGGCGCTGCGGCGGGCCCACCGGATGGCCGGCCGGCTGCGCGCCACCCGCCCCGCCGAGGCCACCGCCGACGGGCCCACCCCGAGCGGCACGACCCCGGGTGACACGGACCCGGACGGGCCGACCGCCGACGGCACCACCCAGGGCGGCACGGCCCCGGACGGCACCACCCAGGACGGCACGGCCCAGGGCGGCACGGCCCCGGGCGGCACGGCCCCGGGCGGCACGGCCCAGGGTGCGGCGAGCCAGGGTGCGGTGGCGGCCGACGGGTCGAAGGTGCTGGCGAGGCGGCGATGACCGGTTCGCTGCGCCCGGCCACCGACGACGACCTGGCGCGGATCCTGCGCTGGCGCAACCATCCGCAGGTCCGCGCGGTCAGCCTGACCCGGCACGAGATCACCCCCGCCGAACACGCCGCCTGGTGGGCGCGGACCCGCACCGACCCGGACCGGCGGGTGCTGGTCCACCGGCACCGGGAGGCCGACAGCGCGGTGGTGACCTTCAGCGGGCTGACCTCGGCGCACCGCGCCCTGGTCTGGGGCTTCTACCTGGACATCGACGGCCTGGACGCGCGGCGGGAGCTGCTACGGGCCTGGATGTCGATGCAGGAGGCGGCGATCGCGTACGCCTTCGGAGAACTCGGCGCCCGGAGCCTGGGCGGCGAGACGCTCGCCGACAACAAGCCGGTGCTGGCCCTGCACCGGCGCTTCGGGTTCCACAGTGTCCGCCGCTACCAGCGGGACGTCGACGGAGTGCCGCACCAGGTGGTGTGGACGGAATTGAGCAGAGAGCCATGACAGTCAAGATCGGTCCGCACGTGGTCGGCGCCGGGGAGCGCCCGTTGGTGGTCGCGGAGATGTCCGGCAACCACAACGGCAGCCTGGACCGGGCCCTGGAGATCGTGGACGCGGTGGCCGCCACCGGGGCGCACGCGTTGAAACTCCAGACGTACCGGCCGGACACCCTCACCATCGACGTCGACGCGCCCGGGTTCCGGATCTCCCGCGGCCACGACCTGTGGGGTGGTGAGCACCTCTACCGGCTCTTCGAGCGGGCCCACACCCCGTACGAGTGGCACGAGCCGATCTTCGAACGGGCCCGCCGGCACGGCCTGACGGTCTTCTCCTCGCCGTTCGACGCGACGGCGGTGGCGCTGCTGGAGCGACTGGACACCCCGGCATACAAGATCGCTTCGTCGGAGCTGGTCGACCTGCCGCTGATCCGGCTGGTCGCCAGCACCGGCAAGCCGATGGTCATCTCCACCGGGATGGCCACCCTGGCCGAGATCGACGCCGCGGTGCGTACCGCCCGGGACGGCGGGGCCGCCGGCATCGTGCTGCTGGCCTGCACCGCCGCGTACCCGGCCCCGCCGCGCGACAGCAACCTGCGGCGGCTGCCGGTGCTGGCCGACGCGTTCGGCGTACCTGTCGGGTTGTCCGACCACACGCCCGGCATCGGCGTGCCGGTGGCGGCGGTGGCGTTGGGCGCCTGCCTGATCGAGAAGCACGTGACGCTGCGCCGCGGCGACGGCGGGGTGGACGCCGACTTCTCGCTGGAGCCGGCCGAGCTGGCCGCACTGCGGGTGGAGTCCGAGCGGGCCTGGGCGGCGCTCGGTGACACCGTCGTCGGCCCCACCCCCACCGAGCGGGAGGGGCTGCGGTTCCGCCGCTCGCTCTACGTCGTGGCCGACGTCGCCACCGGTACGCCGGTGACCCGGGACAACGTCCGGTCGATCCGGCCGGCCGGCGGCCTGCCCCCGGTCGAGCTGGACCGGGTGCTGGGCCGCGTCTTCACCCGGGACGCCGCCCGCGGCACCCCGCTGAGCTGGGACCTGATCTGAGCCGTCACCGCGCGGGCCGCGCCGCCCGCCCGACCACCTGCGCGGGCCTGGCGGCCCGCCCGATTACCTGCGCGGGCCTGGCGGCCCGCCGAGTCCTTGCGCGGGCCGCACGGCCCGCCGACAGTAACGACCTTGGGGAGCGGAGTTGAGTGAGTTGAATGGGTCGTCGATCCTGGTCACCGGGGGTACGGGGTCGTTCGGGAAGACCTTCCTGCGGCATCTGCTGGCCGAGTGCGACCCGGCCCGGGTGGTGGTCTTCTCCCGGGACGAACTCAAGCAGTACGAGCTGCGTCAGCAGCTCGGCGACGACCCCCGGCTGCGCTGGTTCATCGGCGACGTCCGGGACCGGTACCGGCTGGCCCGGGCGATGCACGGAGTGGACCACGTGGTGCACGCCGCCGCGCTCAAGCAGGTGGACACCGCCGAGTACAACCCCTCGGAGTTCATCGCCACCAACATCACCGGCTCGCAGCACGTGGTCGACGCGGCGATCGAGGCCGGCGTGCGGAAGGTCATCGCGCTCTCCACCGACAAGGCGTCCAGCCCGATCAACCTGTACGGCGCGACCAAGCTGGTCGGCGACAAGCTCTTCGTCTCGGCCAACCACTACGCCGCCCAGCACCCGACCCGGTTCGCCGTGGTCCGCTACGGCAACGTGGTCGGCAGCCGGGGCTCGGTGGTGCCGCTGTTCCGCCGGCTCGCCGCCGAGGGCAAACCGCTGCCGATCACCGACAAGCGGATGACCCGCTTCTGGATCACCCTCGACCAGGCGGTGCGGTTCGTGTTCGACTCCTTCGACCAGATGCAGGGCGGCGAGCTGTTCGTGCCCCGCATCCCCAGCATGCGGATCCTGGACCTGGTCGAGGCGGTCGCCCCGGACGCCACCACCCACGAGATCGGCATCCGGCCCGGCGAGAAGCTGCACGAGGAGATGATCGCCCCGGACGACAGCCGTCGGACACTGCGCGCTTCCGACCGGTTCATCGTCCAGCCCACCATCGCCACCTGGGGCTACCAGCCGCCGCAGGACTGCCAGCAGGTGGGCGACGGCTTCGCGTACCAGTCCGACAGCAACGACCAGTGGCTCAGCGTCGAGCAGCTGCGCGACATGCTCGGCGTGACCGGATGACCGGGCTGCTGCCGTACGGCCGGCAGTCGGTGACCGAGGACGACGTGGCGGCGGTGGCCGCGGCCGTGCGCAGCGACTGGCTGACCACCGGCCCGCAGGTGGTCGCCTTCGAGACCGACCTGGCCGGCTGGACCGGCGGGGCCGGCTGCGCGGTGGTCTCCAACGGCACCGCCGCCCTGCACACCGCCTACGCGGCGGCCGGCATCGGCCCCGGTGACGAGGTGGTCGTCGCGCCGATGACCTTCGTGGCCACCGCCAGCACCGCGGTCGCCCTCGGCGCGACTGTCGTCTTCGCCGACGTCGAACCCGAGACGTACACCCTGGACCCGGCGGCGGTGTCGGCGGCGGTGACCGGCCGGACCCGGGTGGTGTCGGCGGTGGACTACGCCGGTCACCCGGCCGACTACGACGCGCTGCGCGCCACCCTGGCCGGCACCGGCACCCTGCTGCTGGCCGACGCGGCGCACTCGATCGGCGCGACCTACCGGGGCCGGCCGGTCGGGTCGCTCGCCGACCTGACCACCTTCTCGTTCTTCCCGACCAAGAACCTGACCACCGCCGAGGGCGGCGCGGTCGCCGCGACCGACCCGGCGTTGCTGGAGCGGGCCCGCCGGTTCCGCAGCCACGGCCTGGTCCGCGACCCCGACGAGCTGCGCTGGCCCGACGAGGGCGGCTGGCACCAGGAGGTGCCCGAGTTCGGGCTGAACTACCGGCTGCCGGACGTGCTCTGCGCGCTGGGCCGCAGCCAGCTGCGCCGCCTCGGCGACTTCCTCGCCGCCCGGGCCCGGCTGGTCGCCCGCTACGACGAGGCCCTGGCCGACCTGCCCGGGGTCCGGACCCCCGGTCGCCGGGCCTGGGCGGAACCGGCCTGGCACCTCTACCCGATCCGGGTCCTCGACGGTCGCCGTCGCCAGGTGTACGACCGGATGCGCGCCGCCGGAATCGGGGTGCAGGTGAACTACCTGCCGGCGCACTGGCACCCGGTCTTCGCCGACCTCGGGTACCGGCGCGGATCCTGCCCGGTGGCCGAGTCGTTCTACACCGAGCAGCTCTCCCTGCCGCTGTACCCCGGTCTGACCGACGCCGACCAGGACCGCGTCGTCGACGCCCTCGGCGCGGCGCTGGACGTCGGCCGGCCCCGGGCCCGGACCGTCCTCGCCTGAGACGGAGAGCGATGCACCACGCCAACCACTTCTACGGCCACGCCCACGTGCTGGCCCGCTACTGCGGGCTGGGCGCGGGCCACCCGCCCAGGATCGACGGGTACGTCCAGCACGGCTGGAACGTCGGCGACGGGCTCGCCCCCGGCCACCCGTACGTCGCCGGCACGCCGAGCCTGCTCTGGTCCGAGCCGACCCGGCGGCGGGCCTGGTCGCTGGGGCGACGCAACGTGGTGGTGATCGGCGCGCCCTTCGCCTACCTGTTGGCGATGCGCCCCGACGACCCGCCGGCCGAGCGGCGCGAGGGCACCATCTGGTACCCGTTCCACGGTTGGGAGGGCCAGCGGGTGCACGGCGACCACCGGCGGCTGATCGCCGAGATCCGGGCCACTGAACCGGGCCCGGTGACCGTCTGCCTGTACTGGCAGGAGTACCGCACGACCCGCATCCGGCGGCACTACGAGGAGGCCGGTTTCCGGGTGGTCTGCCACGGCTACCGGGGGCACTGGTGGCGCGACACCGACCCGGACTTCCTGGACCGGCAGCTCACCGAGCTGCGGCGGCACCGGCGGGTCGCCTCCAACCGGCTGACCAGCGCGATCTTCTACGGCATCGCGGCCGGCTGCGAGCCGGCGGTCTACGGCGACCCGATGACCCTGGCCGACGACGATCCCACCTTCGGTGGCACCGCACGGATCCGCCGGCAGTGGCCGCAGCTGCACGGCGCCAGGATCGATCCGGGGCTGGCCGCCGGGATCGCCCGCGAGGAACTGGGCACCGACCACCGGTGTTCCCCCGCCGAACTGCGCGAACTGCTCGGCTGGTCGCGTGGCCGGGAGGTGACCGGTGAGCGCTGAGACCGTACCCGCGGTCGAGCTGCCCGGGGGTGAGATGCCTGCCTGGTCGGACCTGGCCACCGGCCGGGCCGCCGGGGGTGAGCCGCTGCTCGCGCTGCTCGCCCGGCTGGTGCCGGTCGGGGCCCGGGTGCTGCTGGCCGGCCCGCACGATCCGGCGCTGCTGGACCGGCTGGCCCACGCCGAGGTCACCTGCCTGCTGCGCGGCGAACCCGACGGGACCGCGGTCGCCGCCCGCGCGGCCCGCACGCTCGTCGGTGGCGCGACCGGGATCGACGGCGCGTACGACGTGGTGGTGGCCGCCGCCGGGCTGGCCGCGATCGAGTCGGCCCAGGACCGACCGCTGGGCTGGACCGCGCTGCTGGAGCGCCTGGTGACGGCGCTGCGCCCCGGTGGTCTCCTGCTGCTGGGCGCGGAGAACCCGTTCGGCCTGGGCCGGCTGGTCGACCCGGTCCCCTGGTACGCCGGCCGGGACGACGCCGACTGGGCGGTGGACGGCATCCTGGCCCCCGACCGGCCGGCCGACCTGGACCAGCTGACCGACCGGCTCACCGCCGCCGGGCTGCACCCGTGGGGCAGCTTCGCCGCCTACCCCCGGTGGCGGTCGGCGACGGCGTTGCTGGCCACCGGCCCGCTGGCCGAGCAGCGCGGCTCCGGCCTGTTCGACGCGGTCCTGCACGACGCCTGCACCGTTGGGGAGCGGCCGGTGTTGCAGGATCCGGCACGGTTGGCGGTGGACGCGCTGCACACCGGCCTCGCCGCCGCACTCGCCCCCGGCTGGCTGGTCCTCGCCCACCGGCCCGTCACCGGTGCGGCCGGAGCGGTGGTCGCCGCCGCGCCGGACCGGATCACCCTGCCGGTCGCCCTGTTGTGCGCCGGGCCGCCAGGTAGCGGGGTGACCGAGGTGTACGACGGCGCAGACGGCTGGCGCTGGCGGGCGCTCGCCGCACCGACGCCGACCCCGGCCGCCGAACCGGCACCGCCGTTCGCCAGCCGGGAGGTGGCGTACCGGGACCCGGGGGCGTCGACCGGCCGGGTTGCCGAGGGGCGGTTGCTGCGCACCGTGCTGCTCGACGCCGTACTGCGCCGGGACCTGGGCGCCCTGCGGCGACTGCTCACGGCCTATGCGCGGTGGCTGGCCGGGCAGGGCGTCGACGACCGGTTGACCGGGGCGGTGGCGGTGTCCGGCCTGGACAACGTGGTGGTCGGTGCCGCCGGCGACCACGCGGTACTCGACCCGGGCTGGCAGGCGATCGACCCGCTGGCGACCGAGGTGGTGCTGGCCCGGGCCCTGTGGCGGTTCGCCGCCGACCTGCTCACCGGCGGGTACGCCCACCCGTGGCCGTCCACCCTGGACGTCGCCGGGTTGACCGTGGTCCTCGGTGGGCTGGCCGGCCGGGACCTGGACCGGGCCACCGTGGCCATCGCCGTCGAGGTGGAGGCGGCAGTCGTCGCGGCCCGCCGTGGGCTCGACGACGCCGCCCGCGCCGACCTCGCGGCGGCCCTGCGGGCGGTGACACCGACGGCCCCGCCGACCGGCCGGGAGAGCGTCCAGCAGCTGCGCGAGGCGTGGCTGCGTCAGCGTGCCGAGTTGACCCGGCTGACCGCCCGGCTGGCGTGGACCGAGCAGCTGCTCACCCACCGGGAACGGGCGCTGCGCCGGGCCGAGACCAAGCTCGACCTGCTCAGCGGCACCCTCGGCTACCGGATGGGCAAGCTCGCGATCACCCCGCTGCGGCTGGCCCGCCGGGGGGCCGGGGCGGCGAAACGACAGGTCCGCACGGCGGTACGCCGCCAACAGCACGGTGGGGAGCAACAGTGAACCGGATCGTCGGCGTGGTGCAGGCCCGGATGGGTTCGTCCCGGTTGCCGGGCAAGGTGCTGCGTCCGCTGGCCGGCCGCAGCGTGCTGGGCCGGGTGGTCCGGGCCGCCCGGGACAGCGGCGTGCTTGCCGAACTGGTCGTCGCCACCAGCACCGACGGGGTCGACGACGCGGTCGTCGAGGAGTGCCGGCGGCTGGCCGTACCGTGTCACCGGGGGTCCGTCGACGACGTGCTCGGTCGGTTCGTGGGCGCGGTGGACCGGTACCCCGGTGACGCGGTGATGCGCTTCACCGCCGACTGCCCGCTGCTCGACCCGGAGATCGTCACCCTGGTCGCCCGGGTCTACCAGGCGGTGCCGGGCCTGGACTACGTCAGCACCTCGATCGCCCGTACCCTGCCCCGGGGGCTGGACGTGGAGATCATCCGTGCGGACGTGCTGCGCACCCTGGACCGGCTCGCCACCGACCACCACCGGGTGCACGTCACCTCGTACGCGTACACCCATCCGGAGCTGTTCCGGGTGCTCGGCCTGACGCTCACCCCGGACCGCTCCGACCTGCGGCTGACCCTCGACACCGAGCAGGACTGGGCGCTGGTCCGGGCGGTGGTCGACCACTTCGGCGACGTCAGCGTCCCGTTGGCCAAGCTCGCCGACTGGCTCACCGGGCAGCCGGCGCTACGATCGCTCAACGCGGATGTCCGGCAGAAGCGGTTGGAGGAGTCCTGAACACGGTACGCGGGCAGCTCCCCGCCGACCCGCCGGTGGTCCGGCCCGTCCGGGTCGGCATGCGCTGCGACGCCGGCCCGGTACGCGGGGTCGGGCACCTGGTCCGGTGTCTCGCCCTGGCCGAGGAGTTCCTGGCCCGAGGCCACACGGTGGAGTTCTTCGGCACCGTCGAGGGCCTCGACTGGGCGGCCCGCCAGCTCGCCGACCGGGGCATCGCGCGGCATCCCGGCCCGCAGCACCCCGCCGAACTGGTGGCGGTGGCCGCCCGGCACCGGCTGGACGTCATGGTGCTCGACTCGTACGAGCTGGACCCGGCCTCCTCGGGGGCGCTACGGGCGGCCGGCGTGGTGACCCTGGCCATCGTGGACGGGGACACCCGGGGCCAGGACGCCGACCTCTACCTGGACCAGAACCTCGGCGCGGCGTACGACCCGCCGCTGCCCGGCCGGCTGCTCGCCGGCACGGCGTACCCGCTGCTGCGTGACACGGTGCGGGCCGCCCGCCCGGCGGCACCGCGAGCGGCGGTGCCCGCCGACCGGCCGCGGGTGCTCGCCTTCTTCGGTGGCACCGACGCCTTCGGGGCCGCGCCGGTGCTGACCCGGCTGCTGCTGGCCACCGGGTGCCCGATGGAGCTGACCGTGGTCGTCGGCCGGCCCGACGTCGCCGGGGAACTGGCCGCACTGGCCCCCGGTCCGGGCCAGACGCTGCGAGCGGTCGGCCCCACCGACGAGCTACCGACCATGATCACCGCCGCTGACCTGGTGGTCAGCGCCGCCGGCACCGCCACCTGGGAGCTGTGCTGCCTGGGTACGCCCGCCGGACTGGTCTGCGTGGTGGACAACCAGCGCGAGTCGTACCACCGGGTGGTCGCCGAGGGCATCGTGGCCGGCCTGGGTGAGCTACCGGCGTTGGCCGCCGCCGGTCCGGCCGGCGGGGCCGCGCGGGCCGACGCGGTCGGCACCCTGCGCGCCCTGCTCACCTCCCCGCAGCGGCGCGCCGAGCTGGCCGCCCGCGCCTGGTCGACCGTGGACGGACAGGGCCGGGCCCGGGTCGCCGACGCGGTGCTCGCCCTGGTCACCACCGGGCCGGACACCGTACGTCCCGGCCTCAGCGCGTCTCGGTGAGCAGGTCTGCCAGGGCGTCGCTGACCAGCTGCGGCGCGGTGAGCATGGCCAGGTGGTGCGCGCTGCGTTCCACCACCGGCAGGCCCGCACGCAGCGCCGCCCGGGCGTCCGGCCGGTAGCCCTCGCTGAGCAGCAGGTAGCCGGCCCGCCCGGTCCACTCCTGGGGCACGGTCCGTTCGGTGAGGTAGGTGTAGGGCAGGCGCGGAAGCTCCCGGACGAAGTCCGCCCGTAGTCGCGGGTCGGGCAGCAGCTCGGTGACGGCCTCCGGCGGGAACCACTCGTGCCAGGGCGGCAGCTTACCGTCGGTGACCAGCCCCCGGAGCTGCTCGACGAGCGGCGGTGGCGCGTTCTCCCACCAGCTCTGACCCGGACAGGGCAACGCCGAATCCACGTAGAGCAGGGCATGCGCCTCTCGCGGCACGGCCTGGGCCACGCCGGGCAGCAGCGGTCCGGCCCCGCTGTGCCCCACGAGTACGACCGGGGCGTCACCACCCAGGTCGACCAGACTCCCGGCCACCGCCTCGGCGACGGCCGGCTGGTGCGGGGGCGTACCGGTCGCCGCCGGGGTCAGGTCCGGGGTCAGCACGGTGTGCCCGGCGCGCCGCAGGCAGGCGGCGACGGGCTGCCAGGTGAGTGGTCCGACGAGCGGGCTGTGCAGGGGGACGAGCACGGGATCGGTCACCGGCCGATCGTGTCAGGTCACCGCCCCCACGGCTGACCGCCAACGGTCTAGCGTCGTCCCCGGGTACGAACGGGACGGAGGCAGACACGTGATCGACGCGGTCTTCTTTGATGTGGGCGGCACCATCCTCGACGAGTCCCGCGAGTTCGCGGACTGGGCGGACTGGCTCGGCGTGCCCCGGCACACCTTCTCCGCGGTCTTCGGTGCGGTGATCGCCCGGGGGTTGGACTACCAGGAGGTGTTCCGGGTCTTCCGGCCCGGCTTCGATCTCGCGGTCGAGAACGAGCGCCGAGCAGCCGCCGGCAAGCCGGAGACGTTCGGCGAGGAGGATCTGTACCCGGACGCGCGGGCGTGCCTGACCGCCCTGCGGGACCAGGGCCTGCGGGTGGGTCTGGCCGGCAACCAGCCAGCCCATGCCGAGGCGAGCCTCCGCGCCCTCGACCTGCCCGTGGACGTCATCGGCACGTCGCACGGTTGGGGCGTGGCGAAGCCGGCACCGGCCTTCTTCGAACGGGTCGTCCGGGCCGGCGGCGGCGAGGCGTCCTCGATCCTGTACGTCGGCGACCGGCCCGACAATGATGCCCGCCCAGCCAGCGCCGCCGGCATGAAGACGTGCCTGATCAGGCGTGGTCCGTGGGGTCACATCCTCGACCTTCCGGCGGTGTCCGGGGAGTGCCTGTTCCGCATCGACTCGCTGGACGAACTCCCGGCCCTGGTGGCGGGACACAACGCGGCTGCCCGGCCCGCTCACCGACCACACCGGGAGATAGCACAGGCGTACGAATAGGCAGGTAGGGTGGGTGCATGTCCGGGGCCGCCTACCAGCCGTCGATGCTCGACCTCGCCACCGACGGGCCGTCGCTGGGCCCGCTGACCGGGCTGCGTCGACACCCGCTGAGCCGGGGCGCCTGGGTCGACCACCTGCCCGGCTGGGTGCACGGCTCCGACGAGGTGTTCGGCACCCTGCTCGACCGGGTGCCCTGGCGGGCCGAACGCCGCACCATGTACGACACCGAGGTCGACGTGCCGCGCCTGCTCTGCTGGTACGCCGCCGGCCGGCCGCTGCCGCACCCGACGCTGACCGCCGCCCGGCAGGCGCTGAGCGCGCACTACGCGCCGGAGCTGGGCGAGCCGTTCGTCACCGCCGGGTTGTGCCTCTACCGGGACGGGCGGGACAGCGTCGCCTGGCACGGCGACACCCTGGGCCGCTCCGCGCACGTCGACACCATGGTCGCCATCGTCTCCTTCGGCTCACCCCGGCCGCTGCTGCTGCGGCCCCGCGCCGGCGGCGGGGACACCCTGCGCTTCCCCCTCGGCCACGGTGACCTGGTGGTGATGGGCGGCTCCTGCCAACGCACCTGGGAGCACGCCGTCCCGAAGACCACCCGCCCGGTCGGCCCCCGGGTCAGCGTCCAGTTCCGCCCGACCGGGGTCGCCTGATCCGCCGCACCGGGCGCGGGATGCTCATGATCGTTACACCGTCTCAGGGCTCGTGGCGCCCTCCGACGGGACGTGCCAGCCCACGCCGGGCACCATCACGGCCAGCCCTTCGGCGGCCAGTGCGTCCATCGCCTTCGAGGCGGTCTCTCGTGCCACGCCGTGAGTCTGGGTCAGGGTCTTCTCGGACGGGAGGCGACTTCCGGGCGGGTACTGACCCGCCTCGACTGCCTCACGGAGGATCGCCGCGAGTTGCCGGTATCGCGGTACCGGGGACATCGGATCGATCTCTGCGGTCATTCCTTCATCATCAGGGCGAGTACGAGCACCCACGGCAATAACGGCACCTAGGGCACCCTAGGCAACCTAGGCGAGAGGCGGTACAGTTCGACTAGTCCTCAGAGAAGGCGGCTCCGGTCGGCGCGGACACGCCGAGCCGGGCCTTAATCGGACACGGAGGCCCGAAAACGATGAAAGGTATCCCCGACACACCCCAGCCCTACCCGAAGATGCGCCTCTCGACGATCCTCGTGGTCGGCCCTCGAGAGCTACCGAAGGCAGACACCGTAGAGGTGTGGTTCGATGCCGGTAGCGGTTCAACAGGACAGCGCGTCATCGTTCCCGTCGCGCGCCTGACCCTCTCCACCCTCGATCGAGGGAACGGAGTGACAGCGCTGTACGAGTACGAGTCGCTCTCCCAGCCGAGCTGACCATGGGCAGGCAGGCCTTGTTGGTGCCCCCGTCCCGGCACGCCGCCAACCGCCCTTGCCTAGCGGGAGAAGAGCACCACGTGAGGGCTCGTTGGCACCTTCCTCGGGCCACCTGCCCTCCGCAGGCGTCAAGCGACCCGGCTGCGACGCCGTTCCAGTTCGGCGCGGACCTCGTCGGCCGAGAACGTGTCACCGGCCGCGAACTCCTCCTGCGACTGCCGCAGGTCGGCGAGGGTTTGACTGTCGAGTTCGGCGATCCGAGCCTTGGCGTCCGTGATGGGAACGGTCTCCATAGCGGTCACTGTAGCGACCGCCCGGATCATGGCCGACGAGTCCGGCCGAAACATCGACGAATCGGGGTTCTGCTAGAAACGTCCGGGGTCGATCACGCCCCGTCACCTGCGAGGCGAAGGACGGCCCATGACCGACACCCCCACCGAGCCGCGCTCCCGCTGGGCCGCGTGGACCGTGCACGGCGACGGCCGGACCGTACGCCCCGGCGACGTGGTGCACCCCGGCGAACGGCTCTCCTGGCCGCGTACGGTCGGCATCGGCGTGCAGCACGTGGTGGCGATGTTCGGGGCGACCTTCACGGTGCCGCTGATCACCGGATTCCCGCCGGCCACCACGCTCTTCTTCTCCGGGCTGGGCACCCTGCTGTTCCTGCTGATCACCGGGAACCGGCTGCCGTCGTACCTGGGCTCGTCCTTCGCCTTCATCGCTCCGGTGCTGGCGGCGAAGGCCGGCGGCGACATCGGGCCGGCGCTCGGTGGGATCGTGGTGGCCGGGGCGGCGCTGGCCCTGGTCGGGGTGCTGGTGCAGGTGGTCGGCACCCGGTGGATCGAGGTGTTGATGCCGCCGGTGGTCACCGGGGCGATCGTCGCGCTGATCGGGCTGAACCTGGCCCCGGTGGCCTGGGACGGTGACGGCAGCGGCACCGGGGTCAAGGCCCAGCCGCTGATCGCGGTGGTCACGCTGGCCGCGATCCTGCTCGCCACGGTCGCCTTCCGGGGCTTCGCCGCCCGGCTCAGCATTCTGCTGGGGGTGGTGGTCGGCTGGCTCTTCGCCGCCGCCGTCGGCGGGCTCGACGACGCCGCGTTGACCGGGCTGCGCGACGCCGCCTGGGTGGGGCTGCCGGAGTTCCACGCCCCCAGTTTCAGCTTGCGCGCGACGGTACTGGTGATCCCGGTGATCCTGGTGTTGATCGCGGAGAACGCCGGCCACGTCAAGGCGGTCGCCGCGATGACCGGGCGCAGCCTGGACAAACAGCTGGGGCGGGCCTTCCTCGGCGACGGGCTGGCCACCGTGCTCGCCGGCTCCGGGGGCGGCTCCGGCACCACCACGTACGCGGAGAACATCGGGGTGATGGCGGCGACCCGGGTCTACTCCACCGCCGCGTACTGGGTGGCCGGGTTGACCGCCGTGCTGCTCGGGTTGAGCCCGAAGTTCGGCGCGCTGATCCTCACCGTGCCGGCCGGGGTGCTGGGCGGGGCGACCACCGCCCTGTACGGGTTGATCGCCATCCTCGGTGCCCGGATCTGGATCGAGAGCCGGGTCGACTTCCACGATCCGGTGAACCTGATGACCGCCGCCGTGGCGGTGATCGTCGGCGCGGCCAACTACACGCTGACCGCCGGTGACCTCTCCTTCAACGGCATCGCCCTCGGCACCGCCGCCGCCCTGCTGATCTACCACGGCATGCGCCTGGTGGCCCGGCTGCGCGGCACCACCTCACCCCCCACCGCCTGACCCGACCACCCGGCCGGTTACGGGCGTTCCAGGTGGTGGCCGATCAGGGTGGGGCCGAGCATGACGGCGAAGCCGGAGCCGTCGCGGCGCGGGTCGGCCGGCGGCAGCTCCACCGGGTCGCCGATCGCGGTGGCGCCAGCCGGGCGGGGGCCGACCCAGGCGGCGGTCAGGTCCACCTCGCCCTTGAGCAGCCGCTGGGCGCGCACCCCGCCGGTCGCCCGCCCCTTGGCCGGGTACGCCGCGAACGGGGTGACCTTGACCGTGGCGCCGGTGGAGGTGACCACCATCGGCTCGCCGTGGCTGGGGTCGTCGGTGCGGACCGCGCCGAAGAAGACCACCCGGGCGTCACCGGGCAGGTTCACCCCGGCCATGCCGCCACCCTTGAGCCCCTGCGGCCGGACCAGGGTGGCGGCGAACCGCAGCAGGGACGCCTCGCTGGTGACGAAGGTGAGGCTCTCCGAGCCGTCGGTGAGCCAGGTCGCCCCGACCACCTCGTCGCCGTCGCGCAGCCCGATCACCTCGAACTCGTCGGAGCGGACCGGCCAGTCGGGGGCGCAGACCTTCACCACGCCCTGCCGGGTGCCCAGGGCCAGGCCCGGTGAGCCATCGGCCGACGGCCCGACCGGTGCCAGCCCGACCACGGTCTCCCCGGCCGCCAGCGGCACCAGCTCGGCGGCGGCCATCCCACCGCGCAGCGACACCGTGCCGGCCTGCTGCGGCAGCACCGGCAGCGGCAGCACGTCGACCTTGAAGGCCCGGCCGGCGCTGGTGACCAGCAGGACCCGACCCCGGGCGGTGGAGTGCACCACGGCGCGTACCGTGTCGTGCTTGTCCCGGCCGCTGCTGCGGCGACCCTCGACGGCCTCCTCCGACTCGGCGGCGGTCCGGGCGACCAGGCCGGTGGCGGAGAGGATCACCTGGCACGGGTCGTCGGCCACCTCCAGCGGGCCGGCGGGGGCCGAGGCGGCGAGCACCTCCTTGAGGTCACCGTCGACAAGGGTGGTCCGCCGGGGCGCGGCGAACTGCTTGGCCACCGCCGCCAGCTCGTCGGAGACCAGCTTGCGCAGCACCTTCTCGTCGTCGAGGATCGCGGAGAGCTCGGCGATCTCGCGGCGCAGCTTCTCCTGCTCGGCCTCCAGCTCCAGCCGGTCGAACTTGGTGAGCCGGCGCAGCGGGGTGTCCAGGATGTAGCTGGCCTGGATGTCGGAGAGCCGGAACTTCTGCATCAATCCGTCCTTGGCCGCCTGCGCGTCGTCGGCGGCCCGGATCAGCTTGACCACCTTGTCGATGTCGAGCAGGGCGATCAGCAGCCCGTCGACCAGGTGCAGCCGCTCCTCGCGCTTGCGGCGGCGGTGCGCGGTGCGCCGGGTGACCACCTCGTAGCGGTGGGCCAGGAAGACCTCCAGCAGCGACTTCAACCCGAGGGTACGCGGCTGCCCGTCGACCAGGACGAGGTTGTTGACGCCGAAGGACTGCTCCAGCGGGGTGAGCCGGTAGAGGTCGGCCAGCAGCGCCTGCGGGTTGACCCCGACCTTGCACTCGACGACCAGCCGGGTGCCGTTCTCCCGGTCGGTGAGGTCCTTGACGTCGGCGATGCCGGTCAGCCGCTTGGTCTTGTTGACCTCGTTGGTGATCGCGGTGATGACCTTCTCCGCGCCGACGCCGTAGGGCAACTCCACCACGGTGATCGCCTGCCGGCCCCGGCTGCCCTCGACCGGCCCGATGCGCACCTTGCCCCGCATCCGGACCACGCCCCGGCCGGTCTCGTAGGCCCGGCGCACCTCGTCAAGGCCGAGCAGGGTGCCTCCGGTGGGCAGGTCCGGGCCGGGCACGAACTCCATCAGCTTGTCCAGGGTGGCATCCGGGTGCCGGATCAGCCACCGCGCGGCGGCCACCACCTCGCCGAGGTTGTGCGGGATCATGTTGGTGGCCATCCCGACCGCGATCCCGGACGCCCCGTTGACCAGCAGGTTGGGGAAGGCGGCCGGCAGCACGGTCGGCTGGGTCAGTGAGCCGTCGTAGTTCGGCTCGACGTCGACGGTCTCCTCCCCCAGCTCGCCGACGAGCAGCATCGCCTCCCGCGACATCCGTGACTCTGTGTAACGGGCAGCTGCCGGTCCATCGTCTGGGCTCCCAAAATTTCCATGCCCGTCGATGAGTGGGGTGTTCAGGGAGAAGTCCTGGGCCAGCCGGACCATGGCGTCGTAGATGGCCGTGTCGCCGTGCGGGTGGTAGCGGCCCATCACGTCGCCGACCACCCGGGCGGACTTGACGTACGGGCGGTCCGGGCGGAACCCGGACTCGTGCATCGAGTAGAGGATGCGCCGGTGCACCGGCTTGAGCCCGTCGCGGGCGTCGGGCAGCGCCCGGGAGTGGATCACCGAGAAGGCGTACTCCAGGTAGGAGTCGGAGACCTCGGTGACCAGCGGGTTGTCGAAGACCCGCGCGCCGGCCTGGTCGAACGCGGCGAGGTCCGCCTTCGCGCTGGTGTCCTTGCGGCGTGCCATCGGTCAGCTCTCTTCTCGGCGGGCGGGGGTGGCGTCCAGGGCGCTCACGCGTCGATCGCCTCGCGGTCGACGCGGTCGGCGGAGTCGATCAGCCAGTTGCGGCGCGGCTCGACCTTCTCCCCCATCAGCAGTTCGAGGATCCGCTCGGCGGCCTCGACGTCGTCCAGGGTGATCCGGCGGACCGCCCTGGTCGCCGGGTTCATCGTGGTCTCCCACAGCTCGTCGGCGTCCATCTCGCCGAGGCCCTTGAACCGGGGCACCGGGGTGACGATCTGTTTGCCGGCCTTCTCCAGCTTGCGGATCGTCGCCTCCATCTCGGCCTGGGTGTAGGTGTAGACGGTCTGCGGGCTGCGCCCCTTCGTGGTGATCTTGTGCAGCGGCGGCATCGCGGCGTAGAGCCGGCCCGCCTCGACCAGCGGTCGCATGTACCTGGCGAAGAGGGTGATCAGCAGGGTCCGGATGTGCGCGCCGTCCACGTCGGCGTCCGCCATGATCAGCACTCGGCCGTAGCGCATCGCCGAGAGGTCGAAGGTACGCCCCGAGCCCGCCCCCAGCACCTGCACGATCGCGGCGCACTCGGCGTTGTCCAGCACCTGCTGGAGGTTGGCCTTCTGGACATTGAGGATCTTGCCTCGGATCGGCAGCAGGGCCTGGTATTCGGCGACCCGGGCCATCCGGCTGGAACCCAGGGCGCTGTCACCCTCGACGATGAACAGCTCGCTGCGCTCGACGCCGGTGGAGCGGCAGTCGACCAGCTTCGGCGGCATGGACGCGCCCTCCAGGGCGGTCTTGCGCCGGGCGGCGTCCTTCTGCTGCTTCTGGGTCAGCCGGACCCGGGCCGCGTCGACGATCTTCTGCAGGACGGTTCGCGCCTCGGCCTTGCTGCGCTTGTCCTCCAGCCAGGCCCGCAGGTGCTGGTCTACAAGCGTCTGGATGACCTTGGTGATGCCGGCGGTGGAGAGCTCGTCCTTGGTCTGCGAGGTGAACTGCGGCTCGGGCAGCCGCACGTGCACCACCGCGGTCATCCCCTCCAGGACGTCGTCCAGGGTGGGTGGCTCCTCCTTGGCCCGCAGCAGACCACGGGTGTTGCGCACGGCGTCGCCGAGGGTGCGCACCAGGGCCCGCTCGAAGCCCTTGCGGTGGGTGCCGCCGTGAGCGTTGCGGATGGTGTTGGTGAAGCACTCCACGGTGCGGTCGTAGCCGGTGCCCCAGCGCAGGGCCACCTCGACCTCGGCGCGTCGCTGCACGTTTGACTGCATCACGCCGTTGGCGTCGGCGGCGTTCTCCCGGTAGCCGCCCTCGCCGGTGACCAGCAGGATGCCGGAGACCGGCCGGTCGCCGGCCGGGGCGAGGAACTCGACCATGTCGGTGAGCCCATTGGGGTAGTGGAAGCGCTCCTCGGTGGGCTCCTCGCCGGTGTGGTCGCGCAGCCGGTAGTCGACCCCGGGCACCAGGAAGGCGGTGTTGCGCAGTTTCATCCGGACCGCGGCCACGTCCAGGGTGGCGCCGGTCTCGAAGTAGCGGGCGTCGTGCCAGTACCGGATCGAGGTGCCGGTGGACTGGCCCCGCTTCATCGCGCCGGCCACCTGCAGGCCGGGCCCGGGGGTGAAGGGCGCGTCCGGGCCGTCGCCGTCGAAGACCCCGGGTACGCCGTGCCGGAACGACATCGTGTGGATCTTGCCGCCTCGGCGGACGGTGACGTCGAACCGTCGGGCCAGCGCGTTGACCGCCGAGGCGCCCACCCCGTGCAGCCCGCCGGAGGTCTTGTAGCCGGCGCCGCCGAACTTGCCACCGGCGTGCAGCCGGGTCAGCACCAGCTCCACGCCGGAGATGCCGGAGCGGGCGTGCACGTCGGTCGGGATGCCCCGGCCGTCGTCGTCGACCTGCACCGAACCGTCGGCGTGCAGGATCACCTCGACCGTCCTGGCGTGCCCGGCCACCCCCTCGTCGGTGGAGTTGTCCAGGATCTCGTTGACGAGGTGACCCACGCCACGACTGTCGGTCGAGCCGATGTACATCCCGGGGCGCTTGCGGACGGCGTCCAGGCCCTCCAGGTGGGTCAGGTCGTCTGCCCCGTACAGGGTCTCAGGCTCTGCGGTCAACTGGTCGTACTCCCGGTCTCGGCGGCGCGGGCGGCCGACTTCCGGCAAGATCCTTTGCGGCGCGCCGCAGCGAGCCTAGCCCGACACCCCGACATGCTGACGATGCCCCGCGCGAATGCGCACGGCCCCAGGCGTCCGGACGTTGACGTACGTCACACTGCCGTGATGTGATCGGCCATCCGTAGAAACTTTCACATTTCCATGGATGGATGGGGTGGCCATGGCCCGGATCCGGCGTACCGCCCTCGTGGCGGCCCTCAGCGTCGCCACGGTGGCACTGTCGACCGCCGTCGTTCTGTCGACGGACCTCGCCCGGCCGCGCCCGGCGGCGGCGGCCCCACCCACCGCCGCGGTGGCCCTGGGCGACAGCTTCGTCAGCGGCGAGGGCGCCGGGGCGTACACCCCGGTGGTCGACGTGACCGGGGTGGCCCAACCCTTCCCCGGCTGGACCGCGCCGAACAGCAACGCCTTCTTCTGTCACCGCTCGGCCAACGCCTCGCTGCACCAGGCCAGCCTGCCGGGCATCAGCGCGCGGTTCAACCTGGCCTGCTCCGGTGGCCAGCCGCAGGACATCGCCAACCCCAGCGCCAATCGGGCCAAGGGCCGCCAGGTGGCCGCGCAGCTCGACCAGCTGCGGGCGGTCGGGGCGAGTCACGACATCGACCTGGTCCTGGTCGGGCTGGGCTCCAACAACAGCTCCTTCACCTTCGGCAACGTCGCGGAGAAGTGCGCCAACCGGTTCATCGCCGACGCCTGGACCGGCTGGTGGGAGTTCTGGGCGTACCTGGGCGGGCCGGTGGAGCAGAAGCCCTGCGCCGACGCCGACCTGGCCACCGCGGCCCAGCTCAACGCCGCGACGACCGAGACGACCGACGCGGTACGGCAGATCCTCACCACCCTGGCCGAGATCGACACCGACGGGCAGCACCGGGTGGTGCTGCAGGACTACACCAACCCGCTGCCGTTCGACCTCGCACCGACCTACCACTCCGAGGACAGCCGGGACGACACCCGGGACAAGTTCCGCGACCTCGGCGCCGAGCGGTACGCCGCCGGCTGCCCGATCCACCGGGCCAGCCTGCTGCCCGGTCACCGCTTCTCCCAGGGGCTGGGCACGATGGTGGGGGCGGTGCGCAGCACCCTGGCCGCCGAGTTCCCCGCCGCCGATCTGGTGTACCTCAACGTGCAGCAGGCCTTCGACGCGGCCCGGCTCTGCGAGTCGGCGGGCAGCCCGGACGGGACGCTGGCCACCCCGATCCGGTTGCAGGACGGCCCGGACGGCACCGTGGTGACCAGCCTCGCCGGCAAGGACAAGATCGCCATCCAGCGGATCGCCAACACCTGTGTCTCCTACTTCCAGACCTGCCAGGAGTCCTGGCACCCGAACGCGGCCGGACACCGGGTGCTCGGGCAGTGTCTGACCGGTGCGGCCACCGCCACCGACCGTGCGGTGACCTGCGTCCGCTCCCCCGACGGTACGGTCACCCTCGGCTGATCAGCCGACCACGGGCAGGTCCGCCGCCTGCGGCAGGCCCGGCCGGCCCACCGGGCCGGGCGGGCCGACCGTCGGCTGACCGACCAGCACCGGGCCCATCGCCGGCGTCGCGGCCAGGGTGCGCAGCAGGGCACCGGGTGCCCCGGTGATCAGGTCGCTGATCCGTACGCCGTCCAGCACGTCGATGAAGGCCTCGTGGGCCCGGCGCAACTCGACCCGGAGCTGACAACTGGAGAGCAGCGGGCACGGTGGCCGATGACACTCCACCACCTCGTCGTCACCCTCGAAGGCCCGGACGATCTCACCGACGGTCATCTCGCCGGCCCCCTCGGCGATCACCACTCCACCGGAGCGCCCCCGGATGGTGACCAGGACGCCGAGTCTACTGAGCCGCTGCACCACCTTGGCAACGTGGCTGCGGGGCAGCACCAGCGCCATCGCCAACTCGTCCACCGTGGCCCGGGACTGCAATGTCGCCGTCATCATGGCAATTCGCAACGCCATATCTGTCGCCCGGTTTACCTTCACAGCGCAACTGTAACCAAGTAAGTAGTGTTTGCACACTGACGCACCGTTGAATCAGCAGCCCCTTGACCTGGACAACGGGCCGCAAAACCAGACTATTACGTTCCGGTAAGAACAGGACGTCGGAGCCTAATCAGCCAAACATGAACGCAGAATTCCCTTTCAAATCCAGAAAACAGGAGTTTGTCTTTCGGCAATCGTTCACGAAAAACTACCTTACGCCAGCATCCAGACACAGCGAGTGCCGCTTGTTGCATAGATGTTAGCCGGGGCGAGCCGGCCGGCCGCTCCGGTGACACATGCCACAGATGATCTTCGGGTTTCTCCGACCTGTCCATCCCCTGGCCCATAGCGAGCGAGATCCCCGTACGGGTGAATGGTCCGGCGGGTGCGGGGTATGCCGCACCGCCCGATACGGCGGAAGGGGATCAGATGTCCGACACTCACACCACCCTGCGCTCGATGCACGACCTGGGCCTGGCGGCCTGGTTCGGCGGCTCCCTGATGGGAGCGCTCGGGGTCAACGGGGCGGCGACCCAGATCAACGACTCGACCCAACGGCTACCGGTGGCCGCGGCCGGCTGGGCCCGGTGGACCCCGGTCAACGCGGCGGCGATCGGCGCGCACCTGGCCGGCGCGGCAGGCGAACTGGTCACCGAGAGCCCCCGGATGGTCGCCCAGTCCGGGGTCGGGCGGATGAGTGCGGTGAAGACCGCCCTCACCGTCAGCGCGCTCGCCGTGACCGGCTACAGCCGGCTGCTCGGGATGCGGCTGGAACGGGCCGGCGCACCCTCGGTGGGGGGCACCACCGAACCCAACCCCGACACACCCCAGCAGGTGGCCGCCTGCCAACGACAGATGAAGATGCTGCAGTGGGCGATCCCGGCGCTCACCGGGGCGCTGATCGTGGTCACCGCGTACATGGGTGAGCAGCAGAAGCCCGGCCAGGTGCTGCGGGGGATGCTGGGGCGCGCCGGCGGCATGATGACCGGTGCCGGCGGACTGGCGCGGGGCGCCACCGGCGTCAGCATGCTCGCCGCGCGGGGTGCCGCCGCCAGGCGCCGGTCGGCGATGTCGCTGCGCTGACCGGCACCGTCAGCCAGGAGTCCACCGGTCCGGCCGGTTCCGGTCGGACCGACGGCTCCGGCCCGATCCGGCGGCGGCGCGGAACCGGCTCCACACCTCGTCGTACGCCCCGACTGGCAGGTCCCGACGGTGCACCCGGCGCCGGTCCCCGGCCGGTCGCAGGTCCCTCGGCAGCGCCGTGACCGGCGTCGGGTGGCCGGTGAACAGGCTGCACGCCTTGACGTCGAAGGTGAAGCCGCCGGTCAGCCGGTCGGGCAGGCCCGTCCCGCCTCGGTCACCTGGTAGACCTGGATCCCGCCGACCTGGTGGACCAGCCGTACCCGCTCGCTGGCGGGCAGTCGCTCCGGTCGGTAGCGGGCCGCCCAGCCGGGCACCTGCCGGTCGCCCACCATGACGTACTCGATGCCGAACCGGCGGACCGTGCACCCGTCCGCGGCCGCGTCGGGGACCTCGGCCAACCAGTCCCAGGCCGCGAAGCGGGCCGGATAGTCGGTCGGATCGCTGGGCGACAGCGGCGGGATGCCGAACAGGGTGGGCACCCCGTAGTCGGCGTGCAGCCAGGACATGAAGTGCAGGTGCCGCTCGTAGGCGACCACCCCGCCGGGCGGTACGCGCTCGGCCACCCAGGCGAACGCCGCCCGGTAGGAGGGGCCGACCGGCGCCTGCCGTTCCACCTCGGCGCGCAACGGTCGCCAGGTGGCCGGCAGCGCGGCGAGCACCGCCAGACCGGCCACCACCGCCACCGCCGTGAACGCCGCCGGCCGCCCACCGTCGCGGGCACCCTCGCGGGTCGGGGTGGCCCGGCGGGCGAGGCGGTCGAGCAGCCAGCGCAGACCGGTGCCGAGTACCACCGCGCCGGCCACGGTGGCCACGCCGTACACCGGGAAGATCATGGTCCGGGGGCGTTCCCGGATGCCGTACCAGAGACCGGCCACGGCCTGCACCACGCCGGCGTCGGAACTCACCGTCGCGATGCCGACCAGGGTGAACACCACCCCGGCCAGCAACCACGGCCGGGCCCACCGCAGCGGCCGCAGCACCAGCGCCAACGGCGCGGCGAGCAGGCAGGCGACGGTGATTCCGAGCGCGACCTGGATGCTCGGCACCCCCAGCTGGAAGTCCGCCCCGCCGGGCGCCGGGTAGCCCAGCAGCACGTAACGCTGCGGGTCGGTGACCCAGAACCCGACCGCCTCACCCCACCGCCCGAGCAGGCTGGGGGGTTCGCTGCGGCGTTCACCGCCGGCACCGAAGATCGCGCCCAGCAGCGGCACGATCGGCACCAGCCCGCCCACCACCAGCGCCCCCACACCGACGCCGGTACGCCGCCAGGACCGGTCCCGCCCCAGGGCCCACGCGACACCGAGCGCGAGCACCCCGACGAAGAGCACGTCGTAGCTGTGGGTCAGCAGGATGCCGGCCCCGGCGAGACCCCCCAGCAGCCCGGTCCGGACCGGATGGTGGCCCCGCAGGGCCAGACCGATCAGCAGCGCGGCACCGCCGGCCAGGCAGGGCGCGGCCTGCTCGTTGAGCCGTCCGGTGAGCATCGACGTCCACAGCGGGCCGAGGAAGACCGGCGCGGTGGCGGCGGCCGCCGCCACCGCGGGCCGACCGCCGAGCACCCGGACGCAGGCGTAGATCCCCGCCACCAGGGCCACCGGCGCGACGACGATCGCCCAGGTCGCCATGACCGTGCTCAGCCGGCCACCGGAGAGCTGGGTCGCCTGCGCCCAGGCGACGTTGCCGGCCAGCGGGTAGAACCCGCAGGAGGCGATCGTCTCGGTGGAGCCGGAGCTGCAGACCTCGCCGATCACGGTGCTGCCGCTGTCCAGGATCCGGCGGGTCAGGTAGCCGTGGTTCATCAGGTCCCACCCGGGCGGCGCGACCAGCCGGCCGAGGATCAGCCAGCCGTAGCCGACCGCGACCGTCGCGGGCACAGCCACCCCGAGCAGGTCCGCCCACGACGGCCGGACCGTCGGCAGCCACCGGCGCGACCGCCCGCCCGGGACCTCCGCCGAAGCAGACGGCCGACCCCGGCCGAACCAGCGCGCCAGGGCGGACGGCCGGCCCCGGCCGAACCAGCAGGCCGGGGCGAACGGCCGACCACGGCCGAACCAGCAGGCCGGGGCGAGCGGCCGGCCCCGGCCGAACCAGCGGGCCGCTGCGACCACCGCGCCGGCCAGCACCAGCTCGGCGATCAGGACCGCGCCCGCGCTGTCGGGCAGCCCCAGCAGCGGCAGCCAGGCCATGGCGAGCGCGATCAGACCGAGGGTGAGCGTCGGCGCCGCCGCCCAGGCGACCCAGCGGTACCGCCCGGGCGGCAGGACGAAGCCGAGCAGCGCCCCCGGCACGACGGCGACGAGCAGCGCGATGACGACGGTCAACGGTGACGGCCTTCCCCGTGGCACACCGGGACACGGGGCGGCCCGGCGCGGCAAGTATAGGAATCCCGGTGGATCTTCCCAGTGCCCCGGCAAACCAAGCCCGATGCCTGCCCGCCCGCCTGGTGGGCAGACGGACATCACCGCCCTGACCGACGACCCGCACCTGAACGTCGTCCCCCGCCGACGCCCACCCTGGTACGGCTAGCCGGGCTGGCTCCGGTCGACCTGACCGGCGAGGCGAGGCAAGGCGAGGCGAGGCGGGGCGGGGCGGGGCGGGGCGGGGCATGATCGACTCGGTTGGGCCGAAATGGCTGTGTCGAAGGGCCCCGGACCCCGCCATTTCAGCGCAACCGAGTCGATCAACGCCAGCACACCCTCGGGCGGGGGGTCAGGTGGCGTGGAAGTCGCGGGCCTTGACACCGCCAACGAAAAGCCGGCAGGCGGGCAACATCCCGGTCGTAGTGCCCCGACCGGAACAGGCGGGACACAACATCCTGGTTGTAGTAGAGCCGGGCGGGGCAGGCGAGGACGACATCCTGGTTGTTGCGCCACATCTGTGACGGCGCTTCCCGGTGGCGTGGGTGGGCGTCACGCGAGCTGCGGCCGACAAGACCCGCGCCCGGACGAGACCCGCGCCCGGTTTGTCGGGCGGCAAACCGGGCAGCCAGCAGCGACCGACGAGGACGGGAGATTGGTGCGATGCGCGCACTACGGCTGCTGAACTGGAAGTCCGAGCCCGAGCTGACCGAGGTCGACGAGCCGAGTCCCGGCCCCGGCGAGGTGGTCGTCAAGGTGGGTGCGGCCGGGGCTTGCCACTCCGATCTGCACCTGATGCACGACTTCACCGCCGGCGCGGTGCCCTGGAACCCGCCGTTCACCCTCGGGCACGAGAACGCCGGTTGGGTGCACACCCTCGGTGCCGGGGTGACCGGGCTGGAGGTGGGGCAGCCGGTCGCGGTCTACGGCCCGTGGGGTTGCGGCACCTGCCCCCGGTGCCGGCTCGGCATCGACCCGTACTGCGAGAACCCGGCCGGCGCGCCGGTGCCCGGTGGCGGTGGTGGGCTGGGCCTCGACGGCGGCATGGCCGAGTACGAGCTGGTGCCGGACGCCCGGCACCTGGTGCCGTTGCCGGACGGGCTCGACCCGGTGCACGCCGCGCCGTTGACCGACGCCGGCCTCACCCCGTACCACGCGATCCGTCGGTCCTGGCCGAAGCTGCCACCTGGCAGCTTCGCCGTGGTGATCGGAGTGGGCGGCCTGGGGCACTTGGGGGTGCAGATCCTCAAGGCGACCACCGCGGCGCGGGTGATCGCGGTGGACACCCGCCCGGACACGCTGCGGCTGGCCCAGGAGTACGGCGCGGACGAGGTCATGGTCAGCTCGGACGGCACCGCCGACGAGATCCGCAGGATCACCGGTGGGCGCGGGGCCGACGTGGTGCTGGACTTCGTCGGCGCGGACCCGACCGTACGGCTGGGCGCGGCGGTGGCCCGCACCGTCGGTGACCTGACCATCGTCGGGTTGGGCGGTGGCACCCTGCCGGTGTCGTTCTTCGGCGTCCCCTACGAGCTGAGCATCCAGACCACCTACTGGGGCAGTCGGCCCGAGCTGATCGAGGTGCTCGACCTCGGGGCCCGTGGCCTGGTCAAGCCGAAGATCACCACGTTCGACCTGGCCGACGCGCCGCGGGCCTACCAGCAGTTGAGCGAGGGCACCCTGGAGGGCCGCGCGGTCATCGTGCCCTGAGCCGGCGGCCGGACCGGTCAGCCACAACGCATCACCAGCAGGGCGATGTCATCGGAGTGGTCGGCCGGGGCCACGCCGAGCAGCAGGTCGCAGACCTTCTCGGCGGAGGTGTCCCCGACCTGGCGGAGCACCTCGGACAACTCGGTGATGCCCTCGTCGAGGACCCCGGTGCGCCGCTCGATCAACCCGTCGCTGTAGAGCACCAGCGTGCTTCCGGCGTGCAACTCCAGGCTGCTGTCGTGCCGGGGAGCCGCCGGGTTGACCCCGAGCAGCAGGTCATGCGAGTGGAGCACCTGCACCGTGCCGTCGGGGTGGCGCAGCAGCGGCGGTGGGTGCCCGGCGTTGGACCAGTACAGCAGCTGGGTCGGGGTACCGGGTCGGCCGGCTTCCAGCCGGACCAGCACCGCGGTCGCCAGGGCTCCGACCTGGAGCCCCTTCATCGCCCGATCGAGGCGGGTGAGCAGGGTCGCCGGGTGGTCGTCGCTGTCGTGGGCGAGCCCGCGCAGCAGGTTGCGCAACTGCCCCATCGCGGCCACGGCCACCCGGTCGTGCCCGGTGACGTCCCCGACGACCAGGACGGTGGCCCCGTTGGCCGTCTCGAAGGCGTCGTACCAGTCGCCGCCGACGTGGGCCTCGTGGGCGGCGGGCTGGTAGCGCACCGCGATGTCCAACAGACCGCTGGTCGGCGGTTGGGTGAGCAGGCTGCGTTGCAACGCCTCGGAGAGCCGTTGCCGGGCCAGCGCGCTCTCCCGCTGGGCACGCAGGTGCTGGATCCGGTCCAGTGCCTGGGCGCACTGCGCGGCGACCGCCTCCAGCATGGTGATCTCGTCCGGGGCGAAGACCCGCTCGTCCGGCCAGGAGACCGCCAACGCGCCGAGCAGCCGGGTACCGACCCGCAACGGCAGGAACGCCCAGGCGTCCCGCCCGGTCAGGTCGTACACCTCGGCCATCGCCGGGGTGAACTCCAGCCCGGCGGTGCGGTCGGGCAGCAGCAGCGGCAACCCGGTGCGCGCGGTGTACGCCCC
This sequence comes from Micromonospora sp. WMMA1923, assembly GCF_049179195.1. Classification (NCBI taxonomy): domain Bacteria; kingdom Bacillati; phylum Actinomycetota; class Actinomycetes; order Micromonosporales; family Micromonosporaceae; genus Micromonospora; species Micromonospora sp. WMMA1923. The sequence goes on along the minus strand of NZ_JBMHLZ010000001.1, from coordinate 1,390,186 downwards.
GGGCAGCGGGCTGTCGAACGGCAGGTCGTCGTAGGTCACCGCGACCTGCTCGCCGAGCCGCTCGCTGACCGCCAGCCGCAGTCGCTCGCCGTCGGCGACGATCAGCGCGCCGCCGTCACCGCCGAGCACCGGCATGGCGCTGTCCACCACGATCCGGGTCAGGTCGTCCAGGGTTTCGGCGCTGAGTAGCTCCAACGCCACCACGGCCAGCCGGTTGAGCCGTTCGTCGGCCCGGCGTTCGGCCCGCCGCGCGGACTCGAACTCCCGTTCCCGCGCCTCGGCGACCTGGCGCACCGCCGCGGCCTGCGCGCCCACCCGCTCGTCACGTTCCCGCTCGGCGGTCAGCACGGCGGTGATGTCCAGTCCGGTCACCACCAGGTGGCTGACCGACCCGTGGTCGTCGCGGACCGGGTGCAGGGCCAGGTCGGCCATCCGGGGCTCGCCGTCGCCCAGGTAGTACCGGGTGGTGGTGCGCACCGGCGTGCCGGTGCGCAGCGCGGTGCGGCACCAGGTCCGGACGTTGCCGCAGACGTGCGGGTCACGCGCCCACCAGCCGCCGTCGGCGAATTCCCGGCCGAGCACGTCGGCCCGGGCCAGGCCAGCCCCCTCGATGGCCGGGTGGTTGCCGTCGAGCACCCGCCCCTGCCGGTCCAGGATGACGCAGAGCAGCAGCGGGGTCTCGTACAGCGCCCGGAACCAGCCGGCCGGCACCGCCGCGTCCAGCTCCGCCACGCCGTCGGGGGCACCGTCGAGGTGCTGTCGGTCCACGGGATTCTCGCGCACCCACACCGCCTCCTCCGCCGCACCTGAAGCTCCGTGCGGTGCCTCGGCAGCGGCCGAGAACCGTCGGAGGTAGGCAGCGATGCCCGCCAGGCGGCTCCGGAAAACCCCGGTCGCCAAGGTCGGTTCGGCGAGCAGGGTCACCATCGCCAGGCAGGTGTGAGAAGGATCGGCGCAGGGAATCAGAGTGCCGCAGGTCTCCCGTCACAGCACCCCGATGGTCGGAGCAGCCCGATGGTCCGAGCAGCCCGATGGTCGGAGCAGCCCGATGGTCGGAGCAGCCCGATGGTCGGAGCAGCCCCGTTGTCAGAGCAGCATGGTGCGGGGGTCGGCGGCCATCGCGCGCAACCAGCCGGCCGCCTCCCGGGCACCCGGACAGTGCGCCCACCCGAGCGCGTCGGCCAGCGCCGCCAGCGCGCCCGAGGCCAGGGCGAGGACGGCCGAGAGCTGTGCGTTGCGGCCCATCGTCACGAACTGCCCCAGAATGGCCCCGAGGCAGCCGCAGAGCACCACCAGCAGGAAGCCGGCCACCGTCAGGGAGATCACCCGTCCGGTGCGGCTGCGTTGGAAGCCGACCGACAGGTCGAGCGACGAAACACCAGGCTGCATGGCAGCGAGTCTGACAGTCCCAGACAAGCCGCTGCTGGGCGCCACCGCCGGCGGGAAACGACGGGTGCCGCTGTGACCGACCCGGGTACGGGCGGTAGCGTGGCGCAACGCCACGGCCGTGGGGCGGTCGTCCGTCACCTCGTGGCGCTCGTGACGTACCCGGAGGATGACGCATGTCCCACGGCGAAGACACCTTCGCAGCACGCCCGGACACGACCTCGCGGCCGACCTTCGACACCGGTCTGCGCGGCTACGACAAACGACAGGTCGATCGCCACGTCGAACAGCTCACCAGTCAACTGTCCACCCTGACCGCCGACCGGGATCGGGCCCACGGCAAGCTGCGCGAGCTGACCGTCGAGCTGAACCAGGTGCACTCGCAGCTGACCGAGCTGCACCAACGACCGGTCCAGGTGGACCGGGCGACCTTCCGTGACCTGGGTCCGATGGTCGACCAGATCCTGGCCCTGGCCGAGAAGCAGGCCGCGGCGATCACCGACACCGCCAGCCGGCGCGCCGACGAGCTGCGCACCGAGGCGGAGAAGACCCTGGTCGAGGCCCGCGAGCGGGCCGAGTCCACCCTGCGGGAGCTGACCGAGCAGGCCACCGCGCGACGCGAGGAGCACGACCGGGCCCACGAGGAACGCCGCAAGGCCGCGCAGGCCGAGCTGACCGAGATCCGCAAGACCGGCGACCGGTTACTCTCGGAGAGCCAGGCCGCGCACGAGCGTGCCCAGCAGGAGGCGAAGCGGATCGAGGAGCAGACCGCCCAGCACGTCGAGCAGGTCCGGGCCGAGGCCGAGGCGTTCACCACCGCGGCCCGCAACCAGATCCAGCAGGAGATGCAGGCCGCCCGCACCCAGGCCCAGCAGGAGCTGGCCCAGTGGCAGGCCGGCGTCGAACGGGAGACCAACGAGCGGCGGGCCACCGCCGAGCAGGACATCACCGAGCAGCACGCGGCGGCCGAGCGGGAGGTGGCGGCCCAGCGCGCCGCCGCCGAGCAGGAGATCGGCACCCTGATCACCGAGGCCCAGCAGTACGCGGCCAAGGTCCGCCAGCACGCCGACGAGCAGGCCGCCACCGGCCAGCAGCAACTGACCCTCGTCCAGCAGGGCATCCGGGAGCGTCGGCAGGCGCTCACCCAGTTGCAGACCGAGTTGGACGCCGCCCAGCAGCAGCTCGCCCGGGTCCGCGCTGAGCAGGCCACCGCCGAACGCGAGATCACCCAGTCGCAGCAGCGGCTCGGTGAGCTCCGGCAGGAGATCGGCGTCGAGGTCGAGCGGCTGGAGAAGGCCCGGCAGGCCTCGGAGTCCGTCGAGCGGCACGCCAAGGAGGTCCGCAGCCGGGTGCAGCGCGAGGCGAAGCGGGTCGCCGACCTGGCCGCCGCGGCCGTCATGGCGGCCGCCGCCGGCGGTGGCGAGACCGCCGAGTACCCGATGGTCGGCCGGCCGGGTGCCGAACGTCCCGCCCCCCGGCACGCCGAGCGGCCCGCCGAGCAGGCCGAGAAGCCGGCCACCACCAACGCCTGAGCTGCCGGGGTCGGGCCGCGGATCTTCGGGTCCACGGCCCGACCCGGCCAGGTTCTTCTCCTGCGGTTGAACGTCCGGCGCGTCCCTGCCGTACGAACAGGAGAAGGGAGCTGCTCATGAAGCGCTTGACGCCGTTGCTCACGCTGCTGACCGGAACCGGACTGGCGGCTGTGCTGTTCACGATGAGTGCGCAGGCGGCACCGCCGACCGCGCGGTCGGCACCGGAGGCCCCACCCCCTGCCGGCGCCTCGGCACCACCGGTGGCCGCCTCGGCCCCACCGGCCGTCCCGGAGCCGTCCGTGCAGCGTCCCGGCACGCCACCTCCGGAGCCCGCGCCGGCCTCGCCGACGCCCGCGCCGACCCCGTCGGCCACGGAAGCGCCGGCCGCGAACTCACCGGCCAAGGTCGACGTCACCTACACCGGTCAGGTCGGCAACGCCGGGGCCACCATCGCCATCACGGTCACCGGCGGAAACGCCACCGCGTACGTCTGCGACGGCAAGAGCCTGGAGATCTGGCTCCAGGGCACCGCCGACAAGGACGGTCAGCTGGCGCTGGACGGCAAGGACGGTGCCCGGCTCACCGGTACCGTCACCGACGGTAAGGCCACCGGGGAGCTGGTGGCCGAGGGGCGGACGTCGACGTTCACCGCCCAGGCGAACGGGTCGAAGACCCCGGTGCTGTACCGCGCCAGCGAGCAGGTCCGCAACGCCGGCATCGACGGTGGCTGGATCATGCTGCCCACCGGCGGCCAGATCGGGGTGGTCACCTGGAACGGCTCCCCGGTTCCGGCGCCGCCGCTGGACCCCGCCTTCGGCACCACGATCGTCAACGGGGTGAGCATCACCGCCGTACCGGTGATTCCGAGCGCCGGCGCCGGTTCGTGATGGAGGCCCGCCGCCGGTTCTCCACGGAGGACTTCCCGGACGTCGGTGACCTCGACCTGCGGGTGCTGCCCGACCCGGACGCGGGGCCGCCGGATCCGCCGGCCGGCCCCGGGGCCGGCCGGCGGGCCTCGTTGTTCGTCCCGCTGCTGGCCGGCGCGGCGGTCGCGGTGGCGCTGGGCGTCTACGGGCGGTTGCACACGCCCACCGGCATCGCGGTCAACGTGGCCGGTTTCTCCGGGCCGCAGACGGTGAAGGTGTGGCTGGGCAGCGTGGCGGCCGGCTTCGCGGTGCTGCAACTGCTCTCCGCGCTGGCGATGTGGGGCCGGCTCGGCGGCTTCTCGCCGTCCTGGGCCGCCGCCGCGCACCGCTGGTGCGGCCGGTTGGCCTTCCTGGCCGCCATCCCGGTGGCCGTGCACTGCCTGTACGCGATCGGCTTCGCCGACTACGACCTGCGGTCGCTGGTCCACTCGGTGCTGGGTTGCTTCTTCTTCGGCGTCTTCACCACCAAGATGCTCACCCTGCCGAAGAAGGGCCTGGCCGGCTGGGTGCTGCCGGTGGTCGGCGGGGTGGTCTTCACCGCCCTCGTCGGGGTCTGGTTGACCTCGTCGGTCTGGTACTTCACCACGTTCGGGGTGCACCTGTGAGCCCCGGCGGAGAGACGAGAAGAGGCACCGTGTCGAACGACGTACCCGGGCGGTCCTGCCCGCCCCGGCGGGCCCTGCTGGCCGGCGCCTGCGCGGTGGGGGTCACCGCGGCGCTGGCCGGCTGCCAGACCTACGGCACCGCACCGGTCGCCGCGCCCGGCGGGCCCGCCCCGGCTCCGGACGGATCGGGCGGCACCGCCGCGCCCGACGGCGCGCCGGCGCCGGCCCTGGCCGCGCTCGCCGACATCCCGGTCGGCGGCGGGAAGATCTTCGCCGACGAGAAGGTGGTGGTGACCCGGCCGACGGCGGAGACCGTCAAGGCGTTCTCGGCCACCTGCACCCACCAGGGCTGCACGGTCACCGAGGTCACCGACGGCACCATCGTCTGCGCCTGCCACAACAGCGTCTTCGACATCGCCGACGGTTCGGTGCGCGGCGGTCCGGCGCGGGCCCCGCTGCCGGCGGCGAACGTCGCGGTCGACGGGGACACCATCCGTCTCGCCTAGCCGGTGACCCAGATCGGTCCCCGCGGGTCTACTTCTCGGTAACCCGTTGCGTCTATCCTCCAGCAGCCAGTTCCCTCTCGGAGGCTCGGAGTTTATGGACCGGAACAGCGGTAGACGGACACGCAACGTGTTGGGCGTACTCCTCACCAGTGGTGCGCTCATCGCAACGACCGGCATTTCCGCCCACGCCCAACCGGCGGCGACGGCGACGACGCCCACGGTCAGTGAGATCCACTATGACAACGCCGGCACCGACACCGGCGAGGCCATCGAGATCGAGGCCCCGTCCGGGTTCGACCTCACCGGATGGCAGATCGTCCTCTACAACGGCACCGGCGGCGCGCCGTACCACACCAGGACGCTTACCGGTGCGGTGCCGGCGGCCGGGGTGGTCGTGCAGACCTGGCCGACCGACGGCATCCAGAACGGCTCCCCCGACGGCGTCGCGCTGGTCTCCCCCACCGGCGAGGTGGCCGAGTTCCTCAGCTACGAGGGGACCTTCACCGCCGTCGGTGGTCCGGCGGGCGGCCGGGCCAGCACCGACATCGGCGTCCAGGAGACCAGCTCCACCCCGGTCGGGCACTCGCTGCAGAAGATCGACGGCAGCTGGCGGGCGCCCGCGCCGCACACCTTCGGGGTACGCAACGGCGGCGGCGGTGACCCGGACCCGGAGCCCGAGCCGGGCACCGGCTGTGACGTCACCGTGGACCGCAGCATCGCCGAGGTGCAGGGCACCGGGGACGCGACGCCGCTGTCCGGCACCCGGGTCACCGTCGAGGGCGTGGTCACCGCCGACCACCGCACCGGCGGCTACAACGGGGTGTACCTGCAGACCGCCGGCAGTGGCGGCGAGCGGCCGGTCGCCGGCGGCACCGCCTCCGACGGCATCTTCGTCTACCTGACCACCAACACCGCCAACCACCCGGCGGTGGCCGTCGGTGACCGGGTGCGGGTCAGCGGCACCGCCACCGAGTTCAACGGGCTCACCCAGCTCGGCATCACCGCCCGCAGCGACGTGCAGGTCTGCGAGCGGGGCGTGCCGCTGCCGGCCCCGGTGCCGGTCACCTTCCCGCTGGACGAGGCCGCCCGCGAGTCGGTCGAGTCCATGCTGGTCGCCCCGGTCGGCCGGTACGCCGTCGCCGAGGTCTACAACACCAACCGGTACGGCGAGGTCGTGCTCACCGCCGGCGAGCAGCCGGCCCGTACCCCCACCGACCTGGCCCGGCCCGGCTCGGCCGAGGCGACGCAGATCGCCACCGCCAACCGGCTGGCCCGGGTGCTGCTCGACGACGGTCGCACCACCAACCTGGCCACCGCCGGGCTGGCCCCGCCGTACCTGTCGAAGGCCGACCCGCTGCGCGTGGGCGACCAGGTGGACGCGTTCGGCCCGACGGTGCTGTCGTACGGGTTCGCCGAGTGGCGGTTGCAGCCGACCACCCCGGTCGACGCCGACACCCCGGCCGCCGCCCGGACCACCTTCAAGGACACCAACCCGCGTACCGCCGCCCCGGTGGACGTCGGCGGTGACATCCGGGTGGCCAGCTTCAACGTGTTGAACTACTTCGTCCACTTCGGTGGCGAGGCCCGCGGGGCGGCCGACGAGGCGGCCCTGGCCAAGCAGGAGGCGAAGATCGTCTCGGCGATCAGCGCGCTGGACGCCGACGTGGTGGCGCTGGAGGAGATCGAGAACTCGGTACGCTTCTCCACCGACTCCCAGCAGGCGCTCAAGCGGCTGGTCGGCGCGCTGAACACCGCCGACGGGGCGGGCACCTGGGACTACGTGCGTACCCCGGCGGACCTGCCGGCCCCGGCGCAGCAGGACGTCATCACCACGGCGATCATCTTCAAGCCGGCGGCGGTCACCCCGAAGGGCGCGTCCCGGTCGGTGAACGACGAGACGGTCTGGTTCAACGCCCGGGAGCCGATCGCGCAGACCTTCACCGCCGGGTCGGTCACCTTCACCGTGGTGGTCAACCACTTCAAGTCCAAGAGCGGCACCGGCACCGGGGACAACGCCGACGCCGGTGACGGTCAGGGTGCCTTCAACGGCGACCGGGTCCGCCAGGCGCGGGCGCTGGCCGCCTTCGTCGACTCCCTCGGCACCGACGACGTGCTGCTGCTCGGCGACTTCAACGCCTACACCCAGGAGGACCCGATGCGGGTCCTCTACGACCAGCGGTACCGCAACCTCAACGACACGTCGAAGACCAGCTACGTCTTCGGCGGCGAGTCCGGCTCGCTGGACCACGCCCTGGCCTCGCCGTCGCTGGCCACCCGGGTCACCGGCGTCGACGTCTGGCAGATCAACGCGGTCGAGTCGTACGCCTTCCAGTACGACGGCCTGCCCGCCTTCTACGCGCCGGACGCGTACCGGGCCAGCGACCACAACCCGCTGGTGGTCGGGATCAGCACCGGCACCGCACCGGTGGAGCTGCAACTGCTCAGCGTCAACGACTTCCACGGCCGGCTGGAGTCACCGGCCACCGTCAACGGTCAGCCGGTCGGCGGGGCCGCCCAGGTGGCCGGTCTGGTGAAGCAGCTGCGTCAGCAGAACCCGAACACCGCGTTCGTCTCCGCCGGGGACAACATCGGCGCGTCGACCTTCATCTCGGCGATCGACGACGACAACCCGACAATCGACGCGTTGAACAGCAGCGGGCTGGTCGCCTCGGCGGTCGGCAACCACGAGTTCGACAAGGGCCTGGCCGACCTGACCGGCCGGGTCACCGACCGGGCCGACTTCCCGTACCTCGGGGCGAACGTGTACCGGGGCACCGAGCGGGTGCTGCCGGCGTACTCGGTGAGTGTCGTCGGTGGGGTCCGGGTCGGCTTCGTCGGTGTGGTCACCGAGCAGACCGCCTCGCTGGTCAGCCCGGACGGCATCGCCGGGTTGACCTTCCGCGACCCGGTGGCCGAGGCCAACCTGGTCGCCGGCCAGCTCTCCGACGGCGACCCGGCCAACGGCGAGGCCGACGTGGTGGTGCTGCTGGCACACGAGGGGGCCTCGACGGAGAACATCGACTCCGCCGCGGAACTCGCCGCCGACCCGGTCTTCGGGAAGTTCACCCGGGTCGACGCGAACATCGACGCCATCTTCAGCGGCCACACCCACCAGCCGTACGCCTTCGAGGTGCCGGTCCCCGGCTCGGACAAGTTGCGTCCGGTGGTGCAGGCCGAGGACTACGGCAAGCGGCTGGGCAAGGTCACGCTCACCTTCGACCCGGCGACGAAGTCGGTGACCGCCGCCGACGCCAGCCTGGTCGACGTGGTCGGCGCGCCGCAGGACCCGGCGGTGGCCGAGATCGTGGCCGCCGCGAAGGCCCGCGCCGAGGAGCTGGGCAAGGAGCCGCTGGGCAAGATCACCGCGGACATCACCCGGGCCTACACCGGTGGCAACGAGGACCGGGGCAAGGAGTCGGCGTTGGGCAACCTGATCGCCGACGTCCAGCTCGCCGGCACCCGGGAGCCCGGTCGGGGCGGGGCGCAGATCGCCTTCATGAACCCGGGCGGGCTCCGGGCCGACCTGCGCTACGGCACCGACGGCACGGTCACCTACGCGGGGGCCTTCGCCGTGCAGCCGTTCGCCAACGACGTGGTCACCAAGAGCTACACCGGCGCCCAGATCAAGCAGGTGCTGGAGGAGCAGTGGCAGCCGGAGGGGGCCTCCCGGCCGGTGCTCTGGCTGGGCGTCTCCAAGGGGTTCAGCTACGTCTACGACCCGCAGGCGCCGAAGGGCTCCCGGATCGTGTCGATCAGCCTGAACGGCACGGCGCTGGATCCGTCCGGCACGTACCGGGTCACGGTGAACTCGTTCCTCGCCGCCGGTGGGGACAACTTCACCACCCTCGGGCAGGGAACCGACCGGGTGACCACCGGTGACAACGACCTGACCATGCTGACCGCGTACCTGGCGGCCAACTCGCCGGTCGCCCCGGACACCACGCCCCGCTCGACGGTGGGCACCGCCGGACCGACCTGCGACGAGACGATCACCGGTCGGTACGACAAGCCGCTGGTGGTCCGGGTCGGCCGGGTGACCTGTCTGGACGACGCCACCATCGTCGGCGACACCACGGTCCGCAAGGGCGCCTCCCTGATCGTCGTGGGCGGCACCCTGCAGGGTGCGCTGGTGGCCAACTCCCCGGCCTCGTTCAGCGTGACCGGGGCCAGGGTGGAGGGCCCGTTGACGGTCTTCGGCGCGACCGGGGCGGTGAGCGTGCTGCGGTCCACGGTGACCGGCCCGGTCTCCATCTCCCGCAACACCGCCGGGGTACGCGTCGACGGGGCCACGGTCGACGCCCCGGTCAACCTGTACGACAACGTCGGCGGCAAGCCGGTGGTCATCGCGGCCAGCACCGTCCAGGGCCCGCTGCGGTGCCAGGGCAACGACCCGGCACCGGTCGACGAGGGCCGGCCCAACACGGTCCAGGGCCCGGCCCGACAGCAGTGCGCCAACCTCTAGCGGTATCCGCCTGACCCTCCGGCCCGTGACCGCACCCGCGGTCACGGGCCGGAGTCCGTCAGCGGCGGGTCAGGCGGTAGGCCGTCAGCGGCGGGTCAGGGCGGTGTCGCCGGCGGTGAGGTGGTCGGCGGCCAGCACGGCCGAACGGACGATCATGGTCGGCTGGTAGAGGTCCTTGTCGTGCCAGAGCTGCGCGTCGCCCGGCTGGTCGGCCACCCGCAGCAGGTGGGCGCGGCCACGGCCGAGCGCCGCCCGGGCCGGCTCTCCGCCGGCCACGGCGAGCAGGTGCAGCGCGTACGCGGTCTCCTCCGGGGTGCCGTGCCACCGGCCCCAGGAGCCGTCCGGGCGCTGGGTGGCCAGCACCCACCGGGCGGCCCGGGCGAGCGCCGGGGCCACCGCCGGGGTGCGGCCGTACCCGGCCAGCGCCAGCGCGCAGCAGAGCGTCGCGTAGTACGGCGAGGCGTGCCACCGGTCGTGCCAGGTGCCGTCGTCGTGCTGCTGGTCGAGCAGGAGCCCCTCCAGCCGGTGGACCGCCGACCGGTACCGGTCGGCGGCCGGCCCGGGCACGGCCGCGCCGCCGGCCAGGTACTCGCCCAACACGTCGAGCACGTGCGCGTTGGTGGTGACGGAGATCCCGTCCTCCCCCGGCCAGGTGCAGAAGCCCGTGCCGATGTCGTACCGCCACAGGCAGTCCGGGTCCACCGGCACGCCGAGCCGCAGCAGCGCGTAGAGGGTGACCGACGTGGTGTCCGCGTCGGGCGGCAGCCCCGGACTGGTCGCCGTGCCGGCCTCGGTCAGGTCGGCGGTGAGGCTGCCCACCAGGTCGGGCGACGCCGCCACCGGCATCCCCGCGCGGGCCAGCGTGCTGACCACCCAGGACCGCTCGAAGACCGTGATCGGGGTGGTGCAGGGTGCCAGCCGGTCACCGCCGGCGACCACCCGTTCCAGATAGGACACCGGAGCCGGCTGCCCGTCGGGCCGGTCGGGCCCGCCGAGCCAGGCGGCGGTCGCCGCGGGGGAGGCGCCGACCGCGCCGTTGGGCTGCGGTGTGACTCCCCGCGCGGCGCGGGCCAGCGGCCCCAGCACCTCCAGGGCGTGGTGCAGCTTGACGTCCAGCGACCGACCCGCCACCGCCTGGTGCCGGACGGCGGCCAGCCGCGCCCCGGTCATGCCGACCGGCAGCCCGAGCCGGCCGGCGGACCGGCCGGTCGGTGGGTGACCGTGCCGGTCGAGGTGCTCGTTGACCGCCTCGACCAACGCCGGCACGATCAGGTCCAACGCCGGGGTGTCCGGCAGCGGGGTGGCCGCGCCGAGCCACCCGGACAGGGCGGTCAGGCCCCGTCCGGCCGCGCGGGCCACCTCGTCCAGGCCGGACACCGTCCGGGTACGCAGCACCGCGAGCAGCGCCTCGGTGGCACTCAGGGTGGGCACCAGCTGGTACCCGTCCCCGGGGCCCCAGCCGCCGTCGGCGTGTTGGCAGTCGAGCAGCCAGCGCACCCGCTGGGCGTGCCCGGCCAACCACGGTGCCAGGCTGACCAGCCGGGCGGTCTCGTAGGTCGACGCCGAGACCTGGCCGGCCGGCCGCGCCAACAGCTGCGCGACCAGCTCGGACGCCCCGTCGACGGAGCCACCGCGCGCGGGGTGGGCCAGTGCCTCAGTGCCGGGGTCGGTCGCGGTGGCCAGTGCGCTCGGGTACTCAGTGCTGGTCAACGTCACCCCAGAAGTCCGTCATCCGGTAGAACCCCGTGGTGAAGCCGATCTCCCGGGAGAGGTAGGCGGCCTGCTGCGGGCAGCTCCGCGCCACCTCCGCCAGGGTGTTCCGGCAGCGCGCCAACCGGTCGCCGGTCCACCGGCGTACCTCGTCGCGGTCGAGACCGAGCGTGAGGATGTTGAGGTCGCCGGCCTTGACGTCCCGGTCGTAGCTGGCCAGGTCGTTGACCAGCCGGATGATCTCCTGGACCTGCCGGCTGGCGGCGGTCAGCTCGTCCAGGTGGGCGAGCGTGTCGGCGTCGCCGGTGGCCAGCCAGTGCGACACGTTGACGAAGGTCGCGCCGTAGTTGTCGGCGTTGGCGAGGTACTCCTCGGCGGTGGGCGGCGGGGTGTCCGGGTCGAGCCGCCACCGCCACTCCCGGGCGTCGGCGGTGAGCATCCGGTGCACCTCGTCGCGCCAGCGTGGGCGCAGCTCGGCGAAGGTGCCGGTGCGGGCCAGGTCGTCGCGGATGCGGGCCAGGAAGCCGCCGAGCAGGTCGTCGGCGCGGGGCGTACCGCCCTCGGCGACCGCCACACAGTCGGCGACGATCCCGGCGACCTCGGTGGCGGAGCTGGCCAGCCGGTCGATCCGCCAGTCCTCGGCGGTCACCCACAGGGAGGTGTGGTTGGCCGTACGGAGCTGCTCGGCGGTGCACCAGGGCGCGATGAACGCCGTCGACATGGCCAACGCGCCGAGCATCGCCGGGTCGACCGGCGGGTCCGGGAAGAGGCCGGGGTGGGCGGCGACGACCTGCTGCAGGTCGCGCTGCCCACGGGAGGCCAGGGCACAGATCCGGCCGTGCTCCGCGGCCGAGTCGAGCTCGGCGTCCACGGTCGCGGGCATCAGACAACCTCCTGGGTACGCTGCCGACGGCTCAGCCGCAGCAGCACGGGTCGGCTGGGACGCAGTGAGGCGGCGACCCGGGTGCCGGGGATGGTCGGGTCGGTCGGGGTGAAGCTGAACCGGCTCAACAGGGTCGCGACGATCAGCGCGGCCTCCAGGTGGAACAGGTGCTCACCGAGGCAGCGGTGCATGCCGAGCCCGAACGGGTAGTGCGCGTTGCGGTGCCGCCCCTCGGCGGCGGCCCGGCCGGGAGCGAACCGGTCCGGGTCGAAGACCTCCGCCCGGGGCCCCCAGAACAGCGGCATCCGCCCGGTGGCGTACGGCGAGACGAGCATGGTCGCCCCCCGCTCGATGCGTACCCCACCCAGCACGTCGTCGGCCGCCGCCCGACGGGGCACGATCCAACCCGCCGGGTAGAGCCGGATCAGCTCGTCCATCACCATGCGGGTGTAGCGCAGCTCCGGTAGCTGCTCGGCCCGGACCGGACCGGTGCCGACCACCTGGTCGATCTCGTCGAGCAGCCGCGCGGCCACCTCGGGATTGTTGGCCAACACGGGAAACAGCCAGGTCAGCACCGTCTGACTGGTCTCGGTGGTGACCGCCATCATGGACACCAGATCGTCGCGCATCCGCTGGTCGCTGAGCGGGGCGCCGTCCGGGGTGCGGGCCCGGACCAGCACGGAGAGCACGTCGTCGCCGTCGCAGGGGTGCTGCCGGGCCCGGCGCAGCACCGGCAGCAGGATGTCGTCGATGGACCGCACGGCGGCGTGGAAGCGGCGGTCCCCGGGCATCCGGACCCACCACGGCACGAACGGCGCGAGGATGCGGGGGGCCATCGAGGTGACGATCGTCTCCTGGGCGTCGGTGATCCGCATCGCCTCGGCCACCGAGATCCGGTCGGCGAAGAAGGCCCGCATGATGGCGGCGCAGACGATGCGGGACAGCTCGGCGCCGATGTCGACCGGGGTGGCGGCGGCCGCGGGACCGTCGAGCTCGGCGACCGCCTCGGCCACGGCGTCGGCCATCGGCGCGACCATCGCGGTGATCCGGGCCGGCCGGAACAGCGGTGCCAGCACCCGGCGGCTGGCCGCCCAGGAGTCGCCCTCGGCGAGGATGCCGTCGCCGACCAGCCGGCGCACCGATCGCCAGAGCGCGGTGTCGTCGCCCCGGGGGTAGTTGGCCGCCCGTTCCTGCAGCACCTGCTGCACGTGGGTGGGGTTGGTGACCAGGTAGGGCCGGGCCACGCCGAGCCCGAGCCGGACCACCTCACCGTCGGACCACCGGCCGGCGTCGACAAGCGCGGCGTGGGCGTCACGGATCATCGCGGGCACCACCCGGCGGGCCGGTACGACCCGCGCGGCGACCGCCGGGGTGGCCTCGGCACTGTCCACAGCGGATACTCCCTCACTGGCGTCGGATGCCGAAGCCGTCACGTTTCGGTCACTGAGGAGACGTTAACGATGTCCTGTGAGTACGACCACCGATGCGGGGCGTGATCGGCTTCACCTTACAGGCATTGACATTCCCGTCGGTGACCTGCCGTGATGCCTCGATCACCGTCCGAAGTGGAAATGTTCGGCGGGCCTCCTGCCCACCCGCCCGACCAGCACCGGGCGGCACTACCCTGCGTATGGACCGGACCGTCGATGTCGTGCGATCTGGGTGCTCTTGAGTGGAGAGTCCGCAAGCTGCTAGCGTCTCCCGGTCTGCCTACTCCGATAGCTCGCCCGGCCGGGACTGCCGGCCGGGTTACCGATGTCCGCCTGGGACGGTTTGATGCGGTATCGCAGCACCAATCTGCGTACGAAGGTCATTGCTCTCCTGCTGTCGCTGGTTGCCCTCTGGTCCTTCGCGGCCTGGGTGACACTGCGTGACGGTGTCTCGCTGCTCGGCGTCCAGACGATCGACAGTCAGGTCGTCGCCCCCAGTGAGCCGCTGCTGCTCGCCCTGCAGGACGAGCGTCGTCTCGCCGTCGCCCACCTCGGCGCCGGTGACCAGAGCGGCCGAGAGGCCCTGGAGGATAGTCGCCGCAAGGTCGACGGCCTGGCCGCGACATTCAAGACCTCGGCCCGCAGCTGGCAGGCGAAGCTGGCCAGCAACAACCGGGCCCAGCAACGGACCGAGACGGCGATCGCCGAGATCGACGCGCTCGCCACGGTCCGGGCCGCCACCGACGACCGCAGCGCCGACCGCAGCAGCACCGAGGCCGCCTACACCCGGGCCATCGAGAGCCTGTTCCAGGTCTACGACGTCGTCGGCGGCATCGACGACATCGAGATCCAGGCCGACACCCGCAACCTGATCGACCTGTACCGCATCCGGGAGCTGCTGTCCCGGCAGGACGGCCTGCTGGCCGGCGTGCTCGCCGCCGGGCGGATCACGCCCGACGAGCACACCCGGTTCAGCCAGCTCGTCGCCGCGCAGCGGTTCCTCACCGACCGGATCGTCACGCAGCTGCGTCCGGAGGACCGGGAGAACATCACCGGCATCCTCTCCGGTGCCGACTTCGACCGGCTGCGCGGTCTCGAGGACCGGGTCGTGCTCAGCGACCGGGACACGGTCCGGCCGGCGATCACCGCCGAGGACTGGGATCCGGCCGCCGGTGCCGCGCTGTCCAGCCTGCAGGAGGCCGTGCTCGAAAGCGGTGACGCGGTGGTCGAGCGGGCCGCGCCGGTGGCCGTCATGGTCATCGTCCGGCTGGTGCTCGCCGCCGGTCTGGGTCTGATCGCCGTCATCGCCTCGGTGATCGTCTCGGTGACCACCGCCCGGTCGTTGATGGCGCAGTTGAAGCGGCTGCGGGAGGCGGCCCGGCACCTGGCCGACGAGCAGCTGCCGACGGTGGTGGAACGCCTCGGCCGGGGCGACAAGGTCGACGTCGACGCCGAGGCGCCACCGCTGGACTTCGGCGACGACGAGATCGGCCAGGTCGGCCAGGCCTTCAACCGGGTGCAGGAGACCGCCGTGCGTACCGCGGTCGAGCAGGCGGAGCTGCGCCGGGCCGTCCGGGACGTCTTCCTCAGCCTCGCCCGGCGTACCCAGGGTCTCGTCCACCGGCAGGTCACCCTGCTGGACGCGATGGAACGGCAGGAGGAGTCCCCGGACAAGCTGGAGGACCTGTTCCGGATCGACCACCTGGCCACCCGGATGCGGCGCAACGCGGAGAACCTGATCGTCCTCTCCGGCGCGGCCCCCGGTCGGGCCTGGCGGCGCAACGTGCCGATGCTCGACGTGGCCCGCGCCGCGACCCAGGAGGTCGAGGACTACACCCGGGTACAGGTACTCCCCCTCGGTTCGGTCGGGCTGGCCGGACGGGCCGTCAGCGACGTGATCCACCTGCTCGCCGAGCTGATCGAGAACGCCCTCACCTTCTCGCCGCCGCAGACCCAGGTCGAGGTCAAGGGGCACCTGGTGGCCAGGGGCTTCGCGGTGGAGATCGAGGACCGCGGGCTCGGCATGAGCGTCGAGGACCTCGCCGCCGCCAACGAGCAGATCAGCAACCCCCGCGACTTCACCCTCTCCAACGCCAACCAGCTGGGGCTGTTCGTGGTGAGCCAGCTCGCCGCCCGGCACGGCATCGGCGTACAGCTGAAGGCCTCCGCGTACGGCGGCACCACCGCCGTCGTGCTGATCCCGATGGAACTGGTGACCGGGGCGGAGACCCTGACCACCGGCCGCGACGCGGGCACCTCGGCACCGACCTCGGACGGCCCCGCACCGGGCGGTCGGCCGCGGCTGTCCACCGCCGAGCCCACCACCGAGACCACCGGTGGCGTCGCGCTCGCCGAGCGACCTGCACGACCCACCACCGGAGGCCGGGAGACCCCGCCGGCCGACACCGCCCGGACCGCGACCGGACGTCCCGGGCGCCGGTCCCCGCTCTCCGACTCCGCCCCGGCCACCCAGGAGCTGCCGATGATCACGCCGGCGCGTTCCGCCCAGCCGTCCACACCGCCCCGGCGTGCCGAGCCGCCGGTCCGGCCGGCCGGACCGGCCGACGAGGCGTCGGCGGATAGTTCCCGCACCCCGGCCGGTCTACCGGTCCGGGTCCGTCAGGCCAGCATCGCCCCACAGCTGCGGGAGAGCGCCGACACCGGCGAGATCACCGACGACGCCGCTGTCGTGATGTCACCCGACCAGGTTCGCCGGACGATGAGTTCGTACCAGCACGGCACCCGGCGTGGACGTGCCGACGCCGAACGGATCAAGGACACCGACAGCGACGTCCCCCGCCCCGACGCGGAGGAACCGCCCGCCGTCGACACCGATCGGTAGAAAGAGGAACGAGTGGTGCAGCAGCAGAAGTCTGCAGGTGACCTGGCCTGGTTGCTCGACGATCTGGTCGGTCGCGTCAAGCAGGCCGAACACGCCATCGTGCTCTCCGTCGACGGCCTGCTGATGGCGGCCTCCACGGGGATGAGCCGGGAGGACGCCGAGCACCTGGCGGCGGTCGCCTCGGGTATCCAGAGCCTCGCCAAGGGCGCCGGCAAGCGCTTCGACGGTGGCCCGGTACGACAGACGGTCATCGAGATGGAGACCCGCTTCCTGTTCGTCACCGCGGCGGGGCACGGTGCCTGCCTGGCCGTGCTCGCCGCCGAGGACGCCGACGTCGGTCTGATCGCCTACGAGATGGCCATGGTGGTCGGACGTGCCGGCCGGTTCCTGGTGGCGCCGGCCCGGCCGGGTAAGCAGGTCTATTGACATGCCCGGTGCGGAGCCGATGTGGATAGACGACGAGGCGGGGCCCCTGGTCCGGCCGTACGCGATGACCGGCGGGCGGGCCCGTCCCAAGAACGGCTTCAACGTCATCTCGCTGGTCCTCGCCACCGGGCAGGCACCACCGTTGGAGCTCGGGCTGAGCCCGGAACACCAACACATCGTCAACCTCTGCCAACGGCCACTCGCCCTCGCCGAGGTCGCCGCGCATCTCCGGCTCCCGCTGGGAACCGTGCGCGTCCTCCTCGACGATCTGCTCGCCCGCGGGCTCGTCCGGGTCTCCGAGCCCCGGCCGCCCGCCACTCTGCCGGACAACCAGGTATTCGAGGCGCTGATCAATGGACTACGGAAACTCTGACGGCGTACCCGGGGTGACCATCCCGACCGCCATCAAGATCCTCGTCGCTGGTGGTTTCGGCGTGGGCAAGACGACGCTGGTCAGCGCCGTCAGCGAGACCCAGCCGTTGCGAACCGAGGAGGTCCTGTCCGAACGTGGGGTCGGGGTCGACGACCTCTCCGGCGTGGAGGCCAAGACCACCACCACCGTCGCGATGGACTTCGGCCGGATCAGCTTCGGTGACGACCTGGTGCTGTACCTGTTCGGCACCCCGGGGCAGGACCGGTTCTGGTTCGTCTGGGACGAGTTGGCCCTGGGCGCGCTCGGCGCGGTCGTGCTGGCCGACACCCGCCGGCTGGCCGACTCCTTCCCCTCCATCGACTACTTCGAGCGCCACCAGGTGCCGTTCATCGTCGCGGTGAACTGCTTCGACGGGGCCCGCCGTTACGACCTCGACGACGTACGGCTGGCCCTGGACCTCGATCCCGAGGTGCCGGTCGTGCTCTGTGACGCCCGGCGGCGCGACTCCAGCAAGGAGGTGCTGATCGCGTTGCTGCACCACGTGATGAAGGGCAAGGGCACCCGCAGCCGGGCGGATCAGCCGGCGTAGAGCAGCAGCAGACCGACGACGGTGTAGGCGACCATCAGCACCAGCATCGGCAGCTGACCGGTCACCGCCCGGGCCCGGGGGAACAGGTACAGCGCGCGGTCGTGGGCGAGCAGGGTGCCGAGCAGGTGACCGAGGACGATGACGGTGACCTGCAGGGCCGCCACCTGGTCGGGTGTGATCAGGGCGGTGTTGATCGACCAGTCCGCGGTGCCCAGCCAGTCGGCCCCGGTGCCACGCGGGTCGGCGAGCAGGGCGATGGTGCGCTGCCCTTCCAGGACCAGCAGCGCGTAGTAGTGGGCCAGCAGGTAGCCCACCGCGACGGGCACGATCGAGTGGGCCAGTTCACCGGCGACCCGACCGGCCGGGACCGGCTCGCCACCGGCGGCGTCGGCCCGGCGTCCGACGACGGCGGCGACCCGGGTGACGGCGAGCAGGGCCAGCGCCACCAGGGCGATCACCCCGGTGATCCCGACGGTGCCGGTGACCACCGGGGGCAGGCCGCTCTCCTGGCCGAACCGGAGCCAGGCGGGAGCGGTGGAGAGGCTGTCGTACATGGTCGAGCCGAGCAGGACGGTGACCACCGCGACCAGTCCCGGCTCCGGCCGGAGCCCGGCGATGCCGTCCATCGGGTTGCGCCAGACCAGGACGCCGTCGGCGCGCCGGCCGATGACCGCGAGCCGGCCGACCAGCGCGCTGTAGACCTCGAACGGATCGGCCCGGTCGAACCAGCCGACCCCGTAACGGACCGCGCCGACCAGCATGACCAGGGCGTAGCCGGCCAACCAGGCGTTGATCACCGGAAGGGTGGCCCGCCCCGGTGCGACCAGCTCCAACCAGACGAACGCGAACAGCCCCACGGCGGCCGGCCAGAGCCCCAGGCCGCCCGGCAACGGGCGCAGCCCCCGGTCCGGGTCCCGCCCGGCGGCCGTCGCGACCAGCAGGTAGAGCCCACGAAGCGGGTTCACCGCCCGCCAGACCGGCCCGAACAGCAGTGACACCGGGACCAGCCCGACCCAGAGCAGCACGTAGAGCACACCGGCGGTGGGGTTCTCCGGACTGTCCGGCCCGGCGAGCAGACCGACGCAGAAGTACCCGCCGGCGAGCAGGCCCGCGCCCCGCAGCGTCCACCGGGAGGCGGGGGCGTCGACGAGGCCACCCAGCCATCCCGGTACGGGTTGCCCGGCCGTCCCGGTGCGGTCCAGCCGGGGTACCCGCCAGAGCGCGCCGAGCGCGACGAAGGTGGCCAGCAGGGTCAACGCGACGGCGACGACGAGGTAGGGCAGCGGAAGCGGCAGATCCTGCCGCCCGCCGACGCCGTGCGCCAACAGCTCCGGGTAGGTGCCCATGCTCGCCTTTGCTGTGTCGGGCCGAGGTCAGGGCTGTGAACTTTACGTCTTGTCTCGTACCAGGGGAATGGCCATCATGAACAAATGCGAGCAGCCCTCACCCCTCTGCGACGTGCGGCGACACTGGCGACGGCGGCGCTCGTCGCGGTGTCGACGGCGCTGTTGCCCGCCACCCCGGCCGCCGCCCACGGCCAGCTCGCCACCTCCACCCCGCTGGCCGACACCGTGGTCACCAAGGCGTTGGACCAGTTGACCCTCGTCTTCACCGAGCAACCCCACCCGCAGGCCCACTTCACCCTCACCGCGCCCTCCGGGCTGCGGGTGGAGGGCGCCCGCTCCAGCGGCGAGCCGATCCGGCTCGACAAGCCGGTCCAGGAGTACTACCTCGTCGAGGGCAAACTGGAGCCGAAGCTGTACCACACCGGCTTCCCCACGCTGCTCGCCGTCTCGCACTGGCCCGTCACCGGCCGCTACACCGCCAGCTACCTCTCCATCGCCTCCGACGGTGACGAGGTCCGCGGCTCGCTCACCTTCGACTACCAGGGGCCCACCGGCGCGGCGCCCGCCGGTTGGGTCGCCCCCACCTCGCAGGCCGCACCGGACCTGCTCGCCCTGCTGGAGAAGGGGCACTCCGACCCGTCCCGGAGCAACCCCGACCCCGCGCAGACCCAGGCCGCCTACCCGCCGGCGCCGGCCGGCAACGAGACACCGGAGGGTGGCCTCAGCCCCTGGCTCGTGCCCGGGATCGTGGTCGCGGTGGTCGCGGCGATCGTCGTCGTCGCCGCCCGGCGTCGTACCGGCGCGACCCCGGCCCGTCCCGCCCCGGCGGCCCGCCGGACGGCGGCCCCCGGTGGCGGTCCGAAGCGGTCGGGCGCGGCCGGGCGCGGCCGACCGCACCCGAAGACCCGGCAGCGCCCTCGGCGCTGAGCAGGCCTGGTGGCGCCTTTGGCGCTGAGCAGGTTGTATAGCGCCTCCGGCGCTGAGCAGGCCGGGCGCCTACCGGGCGACCGGCCGGTCGCGGAAGGGGCGGCCCCGGCCGAGTGCGTCGGCGTACCCCCAGGGGCCCCGGAGGTCGAGCAACTCGATCTCACCGGTTCCCTCGGGGAGCCCGGCGTCGACCGCCAGGTGGTTGCCGTACGGCTCCAGCCCGAGCAGGGCCCGCAGCAGCAGCAGCGTCGCCCCGGCCGAGGGGGCGTACGGGCTGTCGGTGAAGCGGTACGGCACCGGTACCCGGGTCCGGTCCCGGTCGTAGCCGGCGAAGAAGCCGGGCAGCCGTCCGCCGAAGTACCGGCTCGCCTCCAGCAGACCCCAGGCGATCCGGGCGGCCTCCCGTTTGAAGCCGTAGCGGCGCAGTCCCCAGGCGATGAGGGAGTTGTCCGCCGGCCAGATCGCGCCGTTGTGGTGGCCCAGCGGGCTGAACCGCCCCTCCGTGCTGGCCAGGGTGCGCACCCCCCAGCCGGAGAAGAGGGCCGGCCCGAGCAGGTGGTCGACCAGGCTGCCGGCGCGCTCCGGCTCGACGATGCCGCTGAAGAGCAGGTGCCCGATGTTCGAGGCGAGGGCGTCGACGGGCGTCCCGTCGGCCTGCAACGCCAGCGCGTAGTAGCCCCGGTCGGGCAGCCAGAAGTCCCGGTTGAACCGGACCCGCAGGTCGGCGGCCTCCCGTTCCAACCGTTCGGCCAACGCCGGGTCGCCCCAGCATCGCCGGGCCAGTCGGGCGGCCCGCAGCTTGGCGTCGTAGGTGTAGCCCTGGATCTCGCAGATGGCCTGCGGGAAGGTCGGCAGTCGACCGTCGTGGAAACAGATCGCCTGCGGCGAGCCGCGCCAACTCTCGTTGATCGGGCCGGTCCTGGTCTGCCGGCGCGAGGACCAGACGTAGCCGGCCCCGACCGGGTCGGCGTACTCGTCCATCCAGGTGAGCGCGGCGCGGGCCTCGATCTCGTACCGGCAGACCAGGTCCCGGTCGCCGGTCCAGCGTTCGTACTCGTCGAGCAGGACGAGAAAGAGCGCGGTGGTGTCGGCGGCGGAGAAGTCGGCCGCGTCCGGGGCGTCGTTGAAGGCCGCCGACTCGCCGTACCGGCTCTCCTGCACGATCCGGCCCGGCTGCTCACCCCGGAACTCGTCGACGCGGGTGCCCTGACAGAGCGCCAGGATCCGCAGCGTGCTGACCGCCCGCTCGGGCAGGAAGGGCAGCGCCTGGAAGCTGCTGACCAGGCTCTCCCGGCCGAGCAGCGTCATCGACCAGGGCAGACCGGTGGCGGGCAGCCGCTCCCGGAAGTTGACCCCCTGGTAGTAGAGGGCGGCCAGGTCGTGCACGCTCACCCGGTACGCCTCGTTCAGCGGCAGGTGGTCGGCACGCAGCTCGGGCACGTTGGAGACGATCTCGTCGATCTCCCGCCCGGCCTCCACCCGCGAGCGGCCGGTGGCGCTGCGCAACCGGTCCCGCAGGTCGTGCCGGCGCAGGTCCCGGATCAGGGTCAGCACCCGCAGCCGGGTGGACCAGGTGGCGTGCGACTCGATGGTGACGGTGAAGGTCAGGCCGTGCTCGTCGATGTGCGCCGGTTCGCTTGTCGAGATCACCGTCTCCCGGTGCAGGGTCTGCCGGCGGTAGTGCAGCCGCAGTGAATCCTGGTCGACGGAGGCCGAGACCGTCCGGGGACGCTGGAACCCGTCGCGGATCTCCTGCACCTCGGCGAAGTCCGCGCCGACGTCGAGTCGGATGGTGTAGCGCACCGGTTCCGGCGCGAAGTTGAACAGGGTCAGCACCTCCTCGAAGTCGTCACCGATCGAGCGGTGCCGCAGGATCGAGGTGGTGGTGTTGACGTAGTGCGTGGGTTGGCCGGGCACCAGGGCGAACTTCGACTCGAAGGAGCGAATGTCGTCGATGGAGAGTACGGCGAGCTGTTCGCCGTCGACGGTCAGCCGCCAGGTCGACAGGAACCGGGTGTCGAAGAAGAAGAGGCCGAGCGGGACGGTGGGCTCGGCCTCGACGTCCCCGTTACGAGCGCTGATCATGAAGCTGTTGCCGAAGAAGATGCTGGTCCGCTCGTGCAGTCCGATGCCGTTGCGGGGGGTACGCCGCACCACGCCGCCGACCGGATGCGGGTTGCCGCTGTCGGCTGCGGTCGGCAGCAGCCGCCGGAACACCAGCAGCAGGGACAGGTCCCCCTCGACCGAGACGATCCCCCGGAACAGCATCGCCACCACGTGGTCGTGGCCGGCGACGAGGTCCTCGAACGCCGTCGTCGACAGCTCCACCACGCAGTCGGGGCGGTGTCCGGTGCGCTCGACCTGGACCCGCCGGCCGTCGAGGCGGACGAACCAGGCGGGGTGGGCGCCGTCGTCGAAGACGAACTGGAGCAGGCCGGTGGGCGTGCTGGGCAGCCGGTCCGGGGCGGACTCCGCCAGCTGCTCGAAGAACCGGTCGAGGGGTCGGCTCACCTCGGGTCCGGCGTGGTCAGGCATTGACCCGCCCCGCCCGCCACAGGCGACATAAGGGACGAATAACCATGAAATTAGCGTACGCTATGACCACCGGTGGAGACCGCGCTTCCAGTGGAACGACACCCCACCGCCGAGGAGGCCCCCATGTCGACCGGGCACACCGCCGCCGGACTGCGCTACTGGACCTACGGGCACGGCCGCCGCGACACCATCCTGCTGGTCCACGGCTGGTGCTGCGACCACGAGTTCATGGAGCCGATCGCCCGCCGGCTCGCCGACCGGCACACCCGGGTGGTCGCCGTCGACATGCCGGGCCACGGCGCGAGTCCACCACCTACCGACGGCTACGGCGTCGAGCAGCTGGCCGCCCGGCTGCGCGCCTTCGTCGGCGCGCTCGACCTGCGGCAGGTCGTGGTGATCGGGCACAGCCTGGGCGGGGTCTGGTCGCTGGCCGCCGCGGCCGGTGACCGGGACCGCTTCACCGGCCTGGGCCTGCTGGACTCGGCGGTGGCCGGGGCACCCGGTGCCGCCGCCGCGGCCGCCGAGTTGGCCCGGTCACTGCGGGACGACACCGCCGGCACGGTACGGGAGTCGATCGTCCGGTCGTACTTCCGGCCCCGCTCCGACCCGCGGCTGGTGGAGCAGGTGGTGGCCGCGATGGCCCGACCTTCCACCGAGGTCGGGTACGCGCCGATCGCCGGACTCGCCGCGTACCTCGCCGACGACACCGACGCGGCGGACCTGCGCCGGTGGGACCGTCCACTGCTCTATATCGGCAGCAACGCCCCGTTCGCCGACTACGCGCGGCTGGCCGAGCTGGCACCGCCTGCCGACATCGGGCAGACCGTCGGCTCCGGGCACTTCGTCCAGCTCGAGGTGCCCGCGCAGGTCGAGGCGATGATCGAGCGGCATCTGGAGCTGACCGACTGACCCGTCGTGCGGCTGTCGCGGGCCGACGTGGACCACCTCGCCGTCGCGGTCACCGCCAGCTCGCCGGCGACCGGTAGCCGGCGGCCGGCCGACCCCACCCCGCCCGCCGACCGCCGGCACCGGCCCGGTCCTCGCCGGCCACCCGCCCCTCGACCTCGGCCCGGTCCCGGGCGGCGGCCCGCACGAGCAGGACGGCGGTGAGCGCCGTGACCTCGTCGTCGGTCGGCTCGCCGCGCAGGACCCTCAGCCGGGTGCACGCCGCCCGCGGGCCGGTCGGCGCGGCCACGGTGGTCCGCGCCGCCACGGCGGCCACGGTGGTCGGCGCGGTCACTGCGGCGGGTTGCCGTGCTTGCGCACCGGCAGGTCTACGTGCTTGGCCCGCAGCATCCGCAGCGACCGGACCAGCACCTGCCGGGTCTCGGCCGGCGCGATCACGTCGTCGACCAGACCCCGCTCCGCGGCGTAGTACGGATGCATCAGCTCCTCCTCGTACTGCTTGACCAGCTGCGCCCGGACGGCCGCCGGGTCCTCCGCCGCGGCGATCTCCCGCCGGAAGATCACGTTGGCCGCGCCCTGCGCCCCCATCACGGCGATCTCGTTGGTCGGCCAGGCGAACGCCAGGTCCGCCCCGACGCTGCGGGAGTCCATCACGATGTACGCCCCGCCGTACGCCTTGCGTAGCACCACCGAGATCCGGGGCACCGAGGCGGTGCAGTAGGCGTAGAGCAGCTTCGCGCCGTGCCGGATGATGCCGCCGTGCTCCTGGTCGACCCCGGGCAGGAAGCCGGGCACGTCCAGCAGGGTCACCAGGGGGATGTTGAAGGCGTCGCAGAGCTGCACGAACCGGGCGGCCTTCTCGCTGGCGGCGATGTCCAGCACCCCGGCCAGCGACATCGGTTGGCTGGCCACCACCCCGACCACCTGCCCGTCCAGCCGGGTCAGGGCGACGATGACGTTCGTCGCCCACCGCTCGTGGACCTCCATGAACTGCCCGTCGTCGGCGATCTCCGCCAGCACCGCCCGCATGTCGTACGGGCGGCTGCCGTCGGTGGGCACGATCTCGTCCAGCGCCGCGCAGGACCGGTCGGCCGGGTCCTGGGTGGCCTCCACCGGGGGCAGCTCCCGGTTGTTCGCCGGCAGCAGGGAGAGCAGGTACCGCACGTCGGCCAGGCAACTCTCCTCGTCGTCGTGGACGAAGTGGGCGACACCGGAACGCTCGCCGTGCACGTCGGCCCCGCCCAGACTGTCCTGGGTGACCTGGGCGCCGGTCACCGCCTGCACGACGTCCGGGCCGGTGATGAACATCTGCGAGGTCTGCCGGACCATGAACACGAAGTCGGTCAACGCGGGCGAGTACGCCGCGCCCCCGGCACACGGGCCGAGCATCACGCTGATCTGGGGGATCACCCCGGAGGCCCGGGTGTTGCGTTGGAAGATCCCGCCGTAGCCGGCGAGCGCGCTGACCCCCTCCTGGATCCGGGCGCCCGCCCCGTCGTTGAGCGAGACCAGCGGGGCCCCCGCGGTGATCGCCATGTCCATGATCTTGTGGATCTTCTCGGCGTGCGCCTCACCGAGCGCCCCACCGAAGATCCGGAAGTCGTGGGCGTAGACGAAGACCATCCGGCCGTGCACGGTGCCCCAGCCGGTGACCACCCCGTCGGTGTGCGGCCGGCGGTGCTCCAGCCCGAACCCGGTCGCCCGGTGCCGGCGCAGCGGCTCCACCTCGACGAACGAGTCCGGGTCGAGCAGCAGCCCGATCCGCTCCCGGGCGGTCAGTTTCCCCTTGGCGTGCTGGCGCCGGGTCGCTTCCGGATCGGGCCCCTGGCGGACGTGTTCGCGCAGCTCCGCCAGCTCGGCCAGCCGGTTCCTGATCGGCAACGCGGTTCACCGCCGTCCAGCGGCGGACGACCCGACAGCCACCGGCGAACCGGCCGCCCCAGCCGTCTCGGTCGGCTCGGACTCCTGCGCGGTCACGGGTGCGCCGAACCAGCGGCGCAACGCCGTCCGCAGGCCGTCGGCGTCGTCGCCCACCCAGGCCACGTACCCGTCCGGGCGGACCAGCACGGCCGGCACCGACGAGAGGTCGTCCGGGCGCGGGCCGGCGGCGACGGTGACCACGACCCGATCGGTCCAGCCGGCGGCGGCCGAACGCAGCCCGGCGTCGTCGGTGAGATCGAGCAGGACACCGCCACCCGAGTGCAGCAGTTCCGGGGTACGGACCGACCCGGCCGGCCCGGTCAGCTCCCGGGGCGGCAGCCGGCGGCCCACCAGCGGGTGGTCGGCGTCAGGCAGGTCGTAGCGGATGTCCAGCCCGCTGACCATGCCGGCCAGGTGCTGCTTGACCACGTCGTACCCGCCGATCAGCTCGGTGAAGAGCAGCCGCAGCGGGTCGGCCTCGGCGCCGCCGAGGAAGACCGTGCCCTGGGCCCGGGAGTTCATCAGCAGCCGGGCCCCGGCCGGGTGCCGCTCGGCGTGGTACGTCTCCAGCAGGCCCTCCGGCGCCCAGCCCCGGACCACGGCGGCGAGCTTCCAGCCGAGGTTGGCCGCGTCCTGGATGCCGGCGCTGAGCCCCTGGCCGGCCGCCGGCAGGTGGATGTGGGCGGCGTCGCCGGCGAGCAGCACCCGACCCCGCTGGTACTGGCCGACCTGCCGGGCGGCGTCGGTGAAGGAGCTGACCCAGTGGGCGCCGCCGCCGTGGATCGACTCGCCGGTGATCCGCTGCCAGGCGTCGGCCACCTCGGCGAAACTGACCGACCGGGACCCGTCGCTGGCGGGGGTGCCGTGCTCACACACGATGATCCGGAACACCCCCTCGCCGAGCGGCGCGGCCATCACCATGCCGTTGGGCAGCTTCTCCCCCAGGAACCGGGGGCGCAGCTCGCAGCCGTACACGTCGGCCAGGTACATGCCCCGGCTCGCCGGGATGCCGGGGAAGTCGAAGCCACCCAGCTTGCGTACGGTGCTGTGCCCGCCGTCGCAACCGACCAGGTACCGCGCCCGCAGACTCCGGGGGCCCTCCGGGGTCTGCACGGTGATCTCCACGCCCTCCGGACCGTCGGTGAGCCCGCGCAGCTCCCAGCCCCGGCGCAGCTCGGCGCCCTGCTCGACGGCCCACTTCTCCAGCACGTCCTCGATCTGCGACTGGAGCAGTCCCCGGGCCCCGAAGTGGGCGTCGGGCAGCACCGAGTAGTCGAACTGCACGCCACCGAAGTGGCCCATCGGGCTGGTCTCCACCGTGCCGAAGCGCGGTAGCAGGCCCCGCTGGTCCAGGGTCTCCATGGTGCGGGCGGTGAAGCCGAGGCCGCGGGACTGCCCGGTGGGCTCGGTCAGACTCTCCACCACGGTCACCCGGGCGCCGCCCAGGCGCAGTTCACCGGCGAGCATCAGGCCGGTCGGCCCGGCCCCCACCACGATCACGTCCGTGTCCACGACGTTCCTCCTGTCTTCGGGGTACTGGCTGGTCAAGCTCTTCGGGTGCGGGGAATCAGATCCGGCCCGGCGGGCCGAACCACCGTTCGAGGGCGCCCCGGGCGCCGGGGTCGTCGGAGCCGAACCGGGTGCCGGGGTCGTCGGAGCCGAACCGGGCGCCGAGGTCGTCGGAGCCGACCCAGGCGACGTAGCCGTCCGGGCGGACCAGGGCCGCGGCCACCGCATCCAGCGGCCCGCCCGGTGCCGGGTCCGCGACCGCGACGGTGACCCGGTCGGCCCACGGCGCGCAGAGCCGGCCGGCCCGCTCGCCGGGCCCGCCGGTCAGGTCGACGAAGAGCCCCCGGCCGGAGCGGAGCAGGACGGTACTGGTCACGGCGGTGCCGACCGGACCACCCGGACCACCCGGACCGGCCGGACCGTCGGGACCGGCCGGATCCGGGGACGCGGCGGTGAGCGCGAGCTCCGGTAGCCGGGCCCCGGCCAGCGGATGGTCGCCGCCGTCGACGTCGTACCGGATGTCCAGGCCGCTGATCGTGCCGGCGAGCCGGAGCCGGTTCTCCTCCACGCCCAGCAGCCCGGTCAGCAGTTCCCGCATCGGCTCCACGTCGGCGTCGCCGAGCAGCAGCGACGCCTGCGCGCCGATGTTGGCCAGCACCCGGGCCCCCACCGCGTGCCGTTCGGTGTGGTAGGTGTCCAGCAGCCCCACCGGTGGTAGCGGGCCGAGGTGGCGGGCCAGCTTCCAGCCCAGGTTCATCGCGTCCTGGATGCCCAGGTTCATCGCCTGCCCGCCGGCCGGCATCTGCTGGTGGGCGGCGTCGCCGGCGAAGAACACCCGACCGTGCCGGTACCGGGTGAGCTGCCGGTTGGCGTCGCCGAAGGCGTTCACCCAGAGCGGGGTAACGCCGCTGAGATCCTCGCCGGTGACCCGCTTCCAGGCGTCGACCACCCGGGCGAAGGTCGGTTCGCCGCCCGAGGCCGGCCCGCTGTCCGAGGCCGGCCCGGTGCCCGACGGGGTGACCCGGGCGCCGAACTCGTGCACCATCACCCGGGTGGTGCCGTCGGCGTTGCGCGCCGCGATGGCCAGGCCCTGCGGCAGCCGTTCGAACCGCCGGTTGCGGATCTGGACCCCGGCCACGTCGGCGCGCAGCAACTCCCGGCGGGCCGGCCGGCCCGGGAAGTCGACAGCGGTCAGGGTCCGCACCGTGCTCTGCTCGCCGTCGCAGGCCACCAGGTACCCGCACCGCAGCCGTCGGGTGCCGTGCGGGGTGCGGGCCAGCACCGTCAGGTGGTCGGCCTCCTCGACCAGGTCCACCAGCTGCCAGCCGCGCCGCAGCTGGACGCCGAGCGCGTCGGCCCGCCGTGCCAGCAGCGCCTCGATCCGCTGCTGCGGGATCTTCCACAGCCCCGGGTAGCGGCCGGGCAGGGTCAGCTCCAGACCGATCCCGCCGAAGTGCCCGCGTCGATCGTTCGGGACGTCGCCCAGCTCCGCCAGGAGTCCCCGGCTGTCCAGCAGCTCCATGGTCCGGCTGTGCACGGTGGAGGCGCGGGATTCCGTGCTGGGCTGCTCGCGCTGCTCCAGCACGGTCACCTCGACCCCACCGAGGCCCAGCTCGGTGGCGACGGTCAGCCCGACCGGACCGGCGCCGACGACGACGACCCGGGCGTCGAGCGGGTGCCCGGTCACGGCCGGTTGCGCTCGGCGTGGTCCCGGGCGTACCCGAGGGTCGCCCGGCTGTTGGTGCTCAACGCGTCCTGGACGTAGCGACGGGCGTCGGCGAGAGTGGCCTGCGGCCCGAGGATCCGGGCGATGTTCGCCGCGTTGATCACCACGGTGTGCTGCGAGGTGGCCGCGACGCCCTCGTCGGTCTCGGCGAACGTCCAGATCCCGGTGTGCAGGCTCATCAACGGGGGCAGGGTGAACTGCTTGTACGCGATCCGGTGGTGCGGGAAGGTCACCCGGTACGACTTGGTCAGGTGGGTCGAGCCGTCCTTGGCCCGGGTCTGCATCTCCAGGGTCTGCAGGCCCGGGGTCTCCTCGTCGAGGCGGACCTCGGCCACGTGCGGCAGCCGCTCCGACCAGAGGTGCGCCTCGTTGATGAAGTCGTAGACGTCCTTGGCCGAGCCGGCCACCGACACGGTGTCCTCGAAGGAGAAGGTCGCCTCCTCGGCGGCGGTGGCGAACTCCACGTTGGTCTTCAGCGCGGCCAGTTCGCTGCGGGAGTTGCGGTCCACCGCCTCGTCGATCCAGGCCAGCCCGGCCGGATCGTCGTCGACGGCCCGGTAGTCGTGCAACAGCCGGACCCGGCAGGCGGTCGCGTCGACCGGTTCGATGAGCCAGGTGCCGCCCATCGCCGCCACCGGCGGGGTGGAGACCTCCTGGCGGAAGGAGATTCGCAGGTTGTCGGGGTCGAGGACGCGGCGGGACGTCCAGCTCTTGGGCGCGCCGTTGGCGGTGGCCCAGATCCGGATCCGCTCCTCGCGGTCGGTGTGCTCCAACCGGTCGACGTGGATGGTCGGCGGGAAGATCCGCGGCCAGTTGACCACCTCGGCGATCAGGCGGTAGACCGCCTCGGCGGGTGCGGAGACGGCGATCTCGTGTTCGACGGTACGCGGACCGGGCTGCGACATGCTGGTGGCTCCCTCGGTGCGGCGGGTGGGGTCAGAAGTTGCCGAGGCCACCGCAGACGTTGAGCGCCTGCGAGGTGATGGAGGCGGCCGGCTCGGAGGCCAGGTAGCCGACCAGGCCGGCGACCTCCTCGGGGGTGCTGTACCGGCCGAGCGGGATCTTGGCCTGGAACTTCTCCAGGATGGCGTCCTCGGTGGTCTGGTACGCCGCGGCGTAGCCCTGCCGGACCCGCTGGGCCATCGGCGTCTCGACGTAGCCGGGGCAGACCGCGTTGACGGTGATGCCGGTGGGGGCCAGCTCGTTTCCGAGCGCCTTGGTGAAGCCGACCACGCCGTGCTTGGAGGCCGAGTACGGCGCGCCGAGCACCACGCCCTGCTTGCCGGCGGTGGAGGCGATGTTGATGATCCGGCCCCAACCGCGCTTCCGCATCCCGCCGGTGCCGAGCACCGCCTTGGTGACCCGGAAGACGCTGTTCAGGTTGGTCTCGACCACGTCGAGCCAGAGCTCCTCGGCGATCTCGGCGGTGACCCCGCCGCCGCTGCGGCCGGCGTTGTTGACCAGGACGTCCACGCTGCCGAACCGCTCGACCGCGGCGGCGACGAAGTCGGTGACGCTCTCGGTGGAGCGGACGTCGACGGCCGCACCGCCGACCGTCAGGCCCTCCTCGGTGAGCTGCTTGACGGTGGAGGCGACGTTCTCGGCCGACCGCGCGCCGATGAAGACCGCGTGGTGCTGCCGGCCGAGCTGGCGGGCGGCGGCGAGCCCGATGCCGCTGGTGGCCCCGGTGACGACCGCGACCCGCTGGGCGTGCTGTGACATGGTGCGACTCCTGTCGGTGGGCGGGTGGTCAGGCGGAGGTGCCGGCCGTCGGTACGGCCAGGTGGGCGTTGACGACCGCGATGAGGTCACCCGGGGTGGCCGCGTCGATCACCTCGGAGTCGTCCAGGGTGACGCCGAACTCCCGTTCGATCCGGCTGCCGGTCTCCAACATGGCCAGGGACTCGTAACCGAGGTCGGCGAAGGTCACGTCGACCTTGTCCTGGCCGAGCTGGACGCCCTCGGCCTCACCGGCGCCCTCGATCAGGATGCGGCGCAGGTCGGCGAAGGTGAACTGGCGTGCGGTCATGGTGATCTACCTTCCGTCGGGGGGTACGGCGCGCGGGCCGTCACCGGGTGGCGTGGTGCGGGTAGCCGGAGCGCAGCAGCAGCGCCGAGTTGAAGCCGCCGTGGCCGCGGGCGAGCACCAGGGCGGTGCAGACCTGGGCGGCCCGCGGCTGCTCGACGACCAGGTCCACCTCGTAGTCGCTGGCCGGGTCCGAGTGCAGGGTGGCCGGGATCAGCCCCTCGGCCATGGCCAGCAGGGCACTGGCCAGGTCCAGCGGGCCGGCGCCGGAGTAGAGCCGTCCGGTCATGGTCTTCGGTGCGGTGACCGGGACCCCGTACGGGCCGAAGACGTCCCGGATCGCCTCGGCCTCGATCCGGTCGAGGTCGGCCACGGCGGCGGCGTCGGCGAAGACCACGTCCACGTTGGCCGGGGACAGCTCCGCGTCGGCCAGCGCCAGCTCGATGGCCTTGCGCAGCCCCGGTTCCCGACCGCTGCCCGGCCGGGGGTCGAAGGTGGCGCCGTAGCCGGCGATCTGGCCGTAGACCTTGGCACCGCGACGCTGGGCGGCCTCGGCCGACTCCAGGATCAGCAGGGCACCGCCCTCGCCCGGCACGTGTCCCCGGGCGCGGGCGTCGAAGGGCAGGTACGCGCTGGTCGGGTCGTCGCTGGTGCTGAGCCGACCACTGGTCAGCTGGGCCACCCAGCCCCACGGGCAGATCGAGGCGTCGACCGCGCCGGTGACGATCAGGTCGGTGCCCCGGCGGATCTGCCGGCGGGCCTGGGCCACCGCGTCGAGGCCACCTGCCTGGTCGCTGACGACCACCCCGCTGGGCCCCTTCATCCCGTTGCGGATCGCGATCTGCCCGCTGTTGACCGCGTAGAACCAGGCGAACGACTGGTACGCGCTGACGTACTGGCCGCCCTTGCTCCACAGGTTGCGCAGCTCGCGCTGGCCGAACTCGAAGCCGCCCTGCGCGCTGGCGGTGGTCACCCCCATGCTGTACGCGGGCAGCGCGGCGGGGTCCACACCGGCGTCGGCAAGCGCCCAGTCCGCGGCGACCAGCGCCAGCTGTGTCATCCGGTCGGTCTGCGGCAGCAGCCGGCTGGGCAGGTGGTCGGCGGCGACGAAGTCGGTGATCTCCCCCGCCAGCCGGGCCGGGTAGCCGCTCGGGTCGAAGCGGGTGACCGGCCCGATGCCGCCCCGGCCGTGCCGGGTGGCCGACCAGAAGTCCCGGGTACCCAGACCGTTCGGCGAGACCACGCCGAGTCCGGTCACCACCACCGAGGTCGTCATCGCTGCTCCCGTCCGGGTCGGGCGAGCACCATGGCGCTCTGGAAACCGCCGAAGCCGCTGCCCACGGTGAGCACCGCGTCGGTGCGGTGGTCGCGGGCGGTCAGCGGCACGTAGTCCAGGTCGCACTCGGGGTCGCGCTGACGCAGGTTGGCCGTCGGCGGTACGACGTGGTGCTCCATGGCCAGCACCGAGGCGGCGATCTCGATGGAGCCGATCGCCCCGAGCGAGTGCCCCACCATCGACTTGATCGAGCTGACCGGGGTCCGGTACGCGTGCTCGCCCAGGCTGCGCTTGAACGCCGCGGTCTCGTGCCTGTCGTTCTGCTTGGTGCCGCTGCCGTGGGCGTTTATGTAGTCGATCTGCTCGCCGTTCATCCGGGCCTCGTCGAGCGCCACCCGGATCGCCTCGGCCATCTCCGCCCCGTCCGGCCGCAGACCGGTCATGTGGTACGCGTTGCTGCGGGTGGCGTACCCGGCGATCTCGGCGTAGACGTGCGCGCCGCGCCGTTGCGCGTGACCCAGCTCCTCGATCACGAACATCGCGGCGCCCTCACCGAGGACGAACCCGTTGCGGGTGGCGTCGAAGGGGCGGGAGGCCTGCTCGGGGTGGTCGATCCGGGGGGTGGTGGCCTTGATGGCGTCGAAGCAGGCCACGGTGATCGGCGAGATCGGCGCGTCCGACGCGCCGGCGACCATCACGTCCGCGCTGCCCTCACGGATCAGCTCCACCGCGTGGCCGACCGCGTCGATGCCCGAGGTGCAGCCGGTGGAGACCACAGTGGACGCGCCCTGCGCGCCGACCGCCCAGGCCACCTCGGCGGCGAACGAGCTGGGCACCAGGTAGTTGTAGAGGTGCGGCACCGCGTACCCGTGGTCGACCAGGTGCAGCCGGCCGCCGTCGCTGACGATCCGGTACTCCTGGTCCAGGCCCATGGTCGCGCCGACCGCGCTGCCCACGGTCACCCCGATCCGGTACGGGTCCAGCCCGTCCAGCTCGATGCCGCTGTCGGCCACCGCGCCCCGGGCGGCGACCACCGCGAACTGGGCGGCCCGGTCCATCCGCCGGGCCTCCTGCGGGCCCAGGCCGTGCTCCTCGGCGACGAAGTCGATCTCCGCGCCGACCCGGGAGCGGAACGGCGTCGGGTCGAAGAAGGTGATCGTCCGGGTCGCCGTGCGCCCCTCGCTCAGCAGGCTCCAGAAGTTCTTGGTTCCCGTACCACCGGGGGCCAGGACCTCGACGCCGGTGATGACGGCCCGCCGGCCGGTCACGCCGTCGCCTCCCAGGAGTAGAAGCGGGTGGCCATCGCGTCCGCCGGGGACCGCCAGGTCTGCGGGTCGTACGCGGTGATGTGCGGTTTCAGGTCCTCGCTGATCCGCACGAAGCGCCTGTCGGTCTTGGCCTGTTCGATCAGCTCACCGCCGTTGTCGGCGTCGAAGTCCTGCAGGTGGAAGTAGAGCCCTCGGTAGGCGAAGAGCTGCCGGCGACGGGTGCCCATCAGGTGCGGCATGTCCCCGGCGTCGAACTCGGCGAAGAGCGCGGCGACGTCACGGCGGGCCGCGAGGTCCATCCGCGCCACGATCAGGGTGCTGTGCATCGGTGTTTCCTCCACTGTCGACTGGCCCGACGGGCGCGCGGTGGCGTGCTGGCGTGGTGGGGGGTCAACTTCTGATCTCGCACAGCGCGGCGCCGGCGGTGACCTGCCGGCCCGGGGCCACGTCCAGGCCGGTCACGGTGCCGGCCTTGTGTGCGGTGACGGGTTGCTCCATCTTCATGGCCTCCAGGACGAAGACCAGCTCGCCCGCCTGGACCCACTGGCCCTCGGCGACCGCGACGGTGACGATGGTGCCCTGCATGGGCGCGGCCAGCACGTCACCGGAGACGGCCCGCGTCGCCGGCGCGGACCGGCGGCGTACCGTGGCGACGCCCGCCGGTCGGCGCGGCGTGAGGTCCGCCGGCAGGGCGATCTCGACGCGCCGCCGACCGACCTCCACCACGACGGTCTCCCAGCCGCGGTCGGTGGCGTCCTCGTCGTTGGCGGCATCGACCGGGTACGCCGGGATCTGGTTGTCGAAGGCGGACTCGATCCACCGGGTGTGCACCCGCATCGGCACGCCGGCGAAGTCCGGATCGTCGACCACGGCCCGGTGGAAGGCGATCGTGGTGGGCACCCCGGTCACCGTGAACTCGGCAAGCGCCCGGCGGGCCCGGCGCAGCGCCTCGGTCCGGGTGGTTCCGGTGACGACCAGCTTGGCCAGCAGCGAGTCCCAGGCCGGACCGATCACCGAACCCGGCTCGATCCCGGTGTCCAGCCGTACCCCGGGGCCGGCCGGGGGCCGGAACTCGCGCACGACGCCGGGTGCGGGCAGGAAGTCGCGGCCGGGGTCCTCGGCGTTGATCCGGAACTCGATGCTGTGCCCCCGTACCGGCGGGTCCGGGTAGCCCAGCGGCTGCCCCTCGGCGATCCGCAGCTGCTCGCGGACCAGGTCGATCCCGGTCACCTCCTCGCTGACCGGGTGCTCGACCTGCAGCCGGGTGTTCACCTCCAGGAAGTGCAGCCCGCCGTCGGCGGTGACCAGGAACTCGCAGGTGCCGGCGCCGACGTAGCCGGCGTCGCGCAGGATGGCCCGGGACGCCTCCCGCAGCCGGCGGTCCTGGTCGTCGGTGAGGAACGGCGCCGGTGCCTCCTCGACCAGCTTCTGGTGCCGACGTTGCAACGAACAGTCGCGGGTGGAGACCACCACCACGTTGCCGTGGCTGTCGGCCAGACACTGGGTCTCGACGTGCCGGGCCTGGTCGAGGAAGAGTTCGACCACGCATTCGCCGCTGCCGAAGGCGGCCACCGCCTCGCGCACCGCCGAGTCGTACCGGTGTGGGATCTCGTCGAGGGTCCGGGCGACCTTGATGCCCCGGCCGCCGCCGCCGAGGACGGCCTTGATGGCCACCGGCAGGCCGTGTTGCCGGGCGAAGTCCAGCACGTCCGCCGGGCCGCGCACCGGCTCCAGGGTGCCCGGTGGCGGCGGCAGTCCGGCGCGGGCGGCCAGGCACCTGGCGGTGGCCTTGTTGCCCAGGCAGCGGATCGCCTCCGGGGACGGGCCGACCCAAATCAGCCCGGCGTCCAGGACGGCCTGGGCGAAGTCGGCCTGCTCGGAGAGGAAGCCGTAGCCGGGGTGGACGGTGTCCGCCCCGGACTCGGCGGCGGCCCGCAGCACCCGGGCGATGTCGAGGTAGCTCGTGGCCGGGGTGTCGCCGCCGAGGGCGAACGCCTCGTCGGCGGCCCGGACGTGCGGGGCGGTACGGTCCGGCTCGGCGTAGACGGCGACGCTGTCGAGGCCGGCGTCCCGGCACGCCCGGGCGATGCGGACGGCGACCTCTCCGCGGTTGGCGATGAGCACTTTACGCACTACCCGATCTCCTGACTGGCCCGGCGGTGACACCTCGAATCAATTTCCGAAGTGCGACCACGAATCCTGTAACCAAGGTTCGGGTAACCACCATCAGCGTTCAATACATGGGGTTTCAGGCTTCGGTCAGGTTTGTGCAGAGCCGTTACGCGACATGCGGGAGAGGGTCAGCCGACGGTCAGATCCGGGTCAGATGTCGGAGGTGGCCGGCCGGACCGCACCCTCACCGGTGCCGAGCCGGAACCCGACGCCGCGCACGGTGATGATCCAGTTGCTGCACCCCAGCTTGTTGCGCAGGCTGCTGACGTGGGTGTCGACGGTCCGCCGCGACCAGGTGTCGCCCCACACCTGGTGCATGATCTGCTTGCGCGGGATGACGGTGTCCGGGTGCGAGGCGAGCAGGCACAGCAGGTCGAACTCCTTGCGGGTGACCTCGACCCGCCGGCCGTGCACGCTCACCTCCCGGGAGCTGGCGTCGATGCGCAGCGGCCCGTGCAGCAGCACGTTGCCGTTGGTCCGTTGCGGCCGGACCCGGCGCATGACCGCCTCGATGCGCGCCATCAGCTCGCGGAACCCGTACGGCTTGACCATGTAGTCGTCGGCCCCGGCCTGCAGGCCGAGCACCCGGTCGAGCTCGGTGCCCCGCGCGGTCACCGCGATGATCGGGATGTCACAGGCGCCCCGGATCGCCCGGCAGACCTCCAGCCCGTCCAGGTCGGTCAACTCCAGGTCGATCAGCACGAGGTCGGCGTCCTGGTACGCGGTCAACGCCGCCCCGCCGGTCCCCGCCTGGAGCACCTCGTGCCCGTGCCGTTGCAGGCCCCGGGTGAGCGCCTCCAGGTCACGGAGGTTGTTCTCGACCACCAGGATCCGCAACGCGGTGACCGACCTCGGCGGGCTCAGCGTGACGCCGGAATCCAGTGCAGTGTGCGATCTGTCATTCACGCGTTCCCCAGGATGTCCTATTGAGCGGAATATGGGATTCGACCGTCCCGAGTGTACCGACGTGACGCTGCCCGAAGACCTGATTCAATGGTTGTTTCAGGTTCGGCGTTCGTCTGTTGTACGAACGTTCGTAGTGTCCGGTACCGCACCCGAGGCACCACAATGGTGCGATCGAGTGGTACGTCGCCGGCGGGCCCTGGGCGGTCGCGACCGGCGCGGAAGGGAGCACGAGGATGCAGCCGATCAACCGGTCGTCGACGCCCGCCGTGACGGCGTTCCTGGCCGAGGACCACCTGGCCACGGTGACCACCCTGCGGCCGGACGGCCGCCCGCACGTGGTGCCGGTGCGGTTCACCTGGGATCCCCGGGCCGGCCTGGCCCGGGTGCTCACCGTGGCCAGCACCCGCAAGGCCCGCAACGTCGCGGCCGGACCCGGCGGCTGGGCGGTGCTCTGCCAGACCGTCGGATTCCG
Source organism: Micromonospora sp. WMMA1923 (assembly GCF_049179195.1). Lineage (NCBI taxonomy): Bacteria > Bacillati > Actinomycetota > Actinomycetes > Micromonosporales > Micromonosporaceae > Micromonospora > Micromonospora sp. WMMA1923. The sequence goes on along the minus strand of NZ_JBMHLZ010000001.1, from coordinate 1,353,527 downwards.
CTGGGCCACCCTCGAGGGTCCGGCCACCGTCTCGGCCGACGACGCCCGGGTCCGCGAGGCGGTCCGTCGCTACGCCCGACGGTACCGGGTCCTGCCGCCGGATCCGCCCGGCCGGGTGGTGCTGGAGATTGCGGTCGAAAGGGTACGCAGCCTGAACGTGTGAACCACTGCGACCGGCTCTCCTGTAGAAGATCTGACGTACTTGTCACAGTCCTGTAGCCCCACCCCTTTACCGCGCTGACAACCCGTCGCAATACTTTGGGAAAACACCAGCCGGAAGGGCGAAATGGACAGTTTCGATGCGGACGTGATTATCGTTGGCGCCGGTCCTACCGGCCTCATGCTCGCCGGGGAATTACGCCTCAACGGCGTTTCGACGATCGTGCTGGACCGGCTCACCGAACCAATGCAACAATCCCGCGCGCTCGGATTCTCGGCCCGCACCATCGAGGAGTTCGACCAGCGTGGACTGCTGGCGCGATTCGGTGAGGTGGGCACGATCCCGTTCGGCCACTTCGGTGGGGTGCCGCTGGACTACCGGGTGATCGAGGGGGGCTCCTACGGGGCCCGGGGCATTCCCCAGTCGCGTACCGAGGGGGTGCTCGCCCAGCGCGCCGCGGAGCTCGGCGCCGAGGTCCGCCGGGGCCACGAGGTGACCGGGATCTCCCCCGGCGCCGACGGCGTCGAGGTCGAGGTGAACACCCCGGACGGCTCGACCCGGCTGCGGGCGAAGTACCTGGTCGGGGCGGACGGCGGGCGCAGCACGACGCGGAAACTGGCCGGGATCGACTTCCCGGGCACCGAGCCGACGATGGAGATGTGGCTGGCCGACGTGGCCGGCTGCGACCTGCGGCTGCGCTTCTCGGGCGAGCGGGTGCCCGGTGGCATGGTGATGGTGCTGCCGCTCGGTCCGGTGGCCCAGCGGGTAGTCGTCTACGAGCACTCCGCCGGCCTGCGGGGCAGCTCGGAGCCGCCGACCTTCGCCCAGGTCGCCGAGACCTTCCAGCGGCTGACCGGGGAGGACATCTCCGGCGGCCGGCCGCTCTGGGTCAGCTGGTTCACCGACTCCAGCCGGCAGGCGAGTGAGTACCGGCGGGGTCGAGTGTTGTTGGCCGGGGACGCGGCGCACATCCATCTGCCGATCGGTGGTCAGGGGATGAGCGCGGGGGTGCAGGACGCGGTCAACCTGGGGTGGAAGTTGGCCGCCGAGATCAAGGGGTACGCCCCGGCCGGGCTGCTCGACACGTACCACAGCGAACGGCACCCGGTCGACGCCCGGGTGGTGGCCAACACCCTCGCCCAACGCTGGCTCTACCTGGGCGGCGACCAGATGCAGCCGCTGCGGGAGCTCTTCGGTGAGCTGGTGGCGTACCCGGAGGTCCAGCGGCACCTGGTCGGCATGGTGACCGGCCTGGACACCCGCTACGACGTGGGCTCCGACGAGCACCCGCTGCTCGGCCGGCGACTGCCCAACCAGGAGCTGGTCGGCGCCGACGGCAAGTCCTCGACCTTCGAGCAGCTGCACCGCGGGCGCGGTGTGCTGTTCGTCCTCGGCGACGACCAGGCCGCCGCGACCGCCGCCACCGGCTGGGCCGACCGGGTCGACACGGTCCAGGCCACCCCACACGCCGACGGCGGGCAGGGGCCCCTCGCCGGGCTGGACGCGCTGCTGGTCCGCCCGGACGGCTACGTCGCCTGGCTGGCACCGACCGGTGCCGGCGCGGGCGGTCTCGACGACGCGTTGTCCCGCTGGTTCGGCCCGTCCCGCTGAACCGGATCCCTCTGTCCCGCCGTCACCGAAAGAGGAACGACATGCCGAAGGTATCTGCCGAAGACGGTTACCTGACCGTCCTCAACGTCTTCACCACCGACGCCCCGGAGAAGCAGGACCGGCTGCTGGACGAGATGCGCGCCATCGTGGACACCGCCGCTTTCCCGGGCTGGATCTCCAGCACCGTGCACAGCGGGGTGGAGAAGGCCGGCACGGCCAACTTCATCCAGTGGCGCGGCGTCGAGGACCTGCAGGCGCGCTACGCCGACGACAAGTTCAAGCACCGTACGATCCCGACGTTCAGTGAGATCACCACGTCGATGATGCTGCTGCAGAACCAGGTCGCCTACACCCAGGTCGGCCGGGCCGGCGGCGAGGCGGTCGAGGTCTCCCCGGACCGGGGCGACTACACCGTCATCGAGTTCTTCGGGGTCGACGCCGACGGGCAGGACGACCTGGTCGACGCGCTCGGCCCGACCGTGAAGTGGCTGGGCAACGTGCCCGGCTACCGGTCGCACACGGTGCTGCGCGGCATCGGTGCCCGCGGCTACGAGGGCGCCTTCGTGGTCCGCTACGCCCAGTGGGAGTCCCAGGAGCGTTACGAGGAGTACCGGGACTTCCCGGCGGAGCAGTGGCCGGCGCCCCGCCGCAAGATGCAGGCCCGGGTGGACGCGCTGACCACGCGCTACATCTCGAACACCTACCGGGTGGTGCACACCCGCTCGGCCGAGCGCACCCCGGACCCGGTGCGGTAGCACCCGTACCCCCTCCCACCTCTGCTCATCGTCCTGCGAAAGGTAGCCATGACGACCATCGTCCTGCCGGGTCAGCGCCCTGACGGCCGCCGCGGTTTCGAGATCGTGCTCTCCAGCGCCGCCACCGGAGGGGCCGCCGCCCTCGTCGAGGCCCGGGTGGCCGCCGCCACCGCCGGCCCGCCGCTGCACACCCACCCCAACTCCGAGGAGACCTACTTCGTCGTCTCGGGTGCCCTGGTGATGTACGTCGACGGCGAGGTGGTGGAGCTGGGCGCCGGCGGTCTCGCCCACATCAGCCGCGGTTCGGAGCACACCTGGGCGACCCCGGCCACCACGGAGGCGCACTTCCTCACCCTGCACATGCCCGGCGGGTACGAGAACTACCACCCGACCGCGCTCAACGTGGAGAAGGAGCGCGGCGGCCCGCTGACCCAGGCCGACCTCTTCGAGATCGCGAAGGGCTTCGACTGGAAGCTCGCCGGGGACGCCCCGTTCCGGCTGACCCCGACCGGTGAGCTGGTCGAGGCGGCGCGCGCCGACGCCGAGGCCGAGCGGGCCGCGGCGGAGGCCGCCGGCCTGGTCCGGACAGCGGCACCCTCCTGAGTCGCGGAGCCCGGGGTACACCACCCCGGGCTCCCCCACATACGGCACCACCGTCGGTACGGACGGCCACCCCGGCCGGCCGGCGATGACGCCTGCGGTGCCCGCGCCAGGGCACCGCTGCTGCCCCGCCCCGGCCACGCCCCAGGCGTGGCCGGAACTGACGACAGAGAGAGAACGAGAATGATGAACCTCAAGGCGCGGGCGCTGCTGGTGTCCGCCGCCGTGGCCACCCTGCTGGTCTCCGGATCGGCCACCGCCCAGGCAGGCCCCAGGGGTACCACGTCGACACCGCAGCTCACCGTCTTCGCCACCGGCCTCAACCAGCCCCGGCACCTGATCGCCGTCGGCAACCAGGTGGTGGTGGCCGAGGCGGGCACCGGCGGCAACCTGCAGTGCGTGGGCACCAAGTGCCTCGGCCGGACCGGCTCGGTCGCGTACGTGACCAGCGGCCAGGTGCAGCGGATCGTGCAGAACCTGCCGTCGCTGGGCAACGCGGCCGACGGTGCGTACGGGGTCGGCCCGGCCGACATCGCGCTGTCCAGCAACGGGACGCCGGCCGTGCTCATGTCCAACCTGGCCTCCGGGGTCAACCCGGTGACCGGGGCGAACCCGTTCGGCGCCAACGGCCCGGAGATGGGCCGGCTGCTCACCTTCACCTTGCCGTCGACGACGCCGCAGCTCGGTGCCGACTTCGGCGTGTACGAGGTGACGAACAACCCCGACGGTGGCGCGGGCGCGCCGACCGGGGCGGAGAAGGAGTCCAACCCGTACGGCATGACCGCCTACGGCGACGGCTTCGCGGTGGTCGACACGGGTGCCAACTCGCTGCTCTGGGTCCGGACCAACGGGACCGTCCAGACCCTGGCCGCCCTGCCCACCAAGACCATCGGTGGCCAGGTGGTGCAGAGCGCGCCGACCGCCGTCGAGGTCGGGCCGGACGGCGCACTGTACGTCGCCGAGCTGAGCCCCTCGGGCACCGGCACGGCCCGGGTCTACCGGGTGGTGCCGGGCCAGGCCCCCACCGTCTACGCCGACGGTTTCACCCTCCTGATCGACCTGGCCTTCGACACCCAGGGCCGGCTGCTGACCCTGTCGATGGCGCAGAACGGGGCGTTCTTCCCGCCCAGCCAGGGCGAGGTCGTCCGGGTGGAGAAGAACGGCACCAAGACCCGCTGGGCGCCGACCGGTCTGATCGCCCCCTCCGGGATCGCGGTCTCCGGTAACAAGGCCTACATCTCCAACAAGGGTGTCGCCTCGCCGGGCGGCGGCGAGATCGTCCGGCTGACCCTGCCCTGATCCACCGGTACGACCACGGGCGCGTTCCCCGGCCTCGCCGGGGGACGCGCCCCCGTGTCATGCCGCCGGGGGTCACGCTGGGGGCGGAGCCCGGCCGGCCGCACGAAGATCCGGCGGGCGGCTGCCCGTCAGGTCCGCTGGACCCGCCCGGTGTCGAGCGCACGGGCCAGCCGGCGGACGGCCTCGTCCATCTCCTCGGGCCTGGCTGCGGCGTAGGTCAGTCGCAGGTGCGGAGCCGGCGGTTCGGCCGCGTACCAGGGTCGGCCGGGGAAGACGACGACGCCCTCGGTGGCCGCCGCGGCGGCCAGGGCGACGCTCGGCCGCTGCGCGCCGACGCCACCGCCTAGGCGGCCTTCGGTTACCTCACCGTGGTCTCGATGTTCCTGGGCTTCTTCGCCTGGTACGCCGGACTGGCCCGAGGGGGCGTCGCCCAGGTCGGTCAGCTCCAGTTGACCCAGCCGGTACTCACCCTGCTCTGGTCGGCGGTCCTGCTCGGCGAGACCGTCACCCCGGCCTCGCTCGGGGCGGCGCTGGTCGTTCTGGTCTGTGTCGTCGTGCTGCAGGGTGAACGCCGCCGCCCCCGACGGCGCGGCGGGCCCCGGTCTGCTCGACCGTAGGTCCGGCGCGCCCGGGGGGCCGGCGGAATCCGTGTGGTGCGGTCAGCGCACCCGCTCGGCCAGGAACTCCTCCCAGCTGCGCTTGCCGATCTGGGCGCCCTCCAGGGTGAGGTTGTCCCCGTTGCGGTACGCCTTGCCGGGCTTGCCCGGCAACGGCATGGACAGGAACGGCTTGCTCTTGCCCCGGGCCTGCAGGTAACCGCGGATCAGGTCGGCCAGCGGGGCGACCTTCGGGCCGGCGAGGTCGGGCACGAGACCGGCCGGCTCACCGAGGGTCAGCTCGACGAGGCGGTCCGCCACGTCGCGCGAGTCGACCGGCTGGAACCGGATCACCGACGGGATCGGGACGATCGGCATCTTCGCTATCTTCTCCGACACCGTCAGGACCAGGTCGTGGAACTGGGCGGCGCGCAGCGTCGTCCAGGGAATACCGGAGCCGCTGACGGCCTGCTCCGCACCGTGCTTGGCCTTGAAGTAGCCGAGCGGAACCCGGTCGGCCCCGATGACCGAGATGTACACCAGGTGCCGCACGCCGGCCTTGGCAGCGGCCTGGACCAGGTTGCGCGTCGCCACGTCGTCGCCCTTGGGACCACCGGCCAGGTGCAGGATCGTCCCGACGCCGGCCACCGCCGACTCGACCCCCTCACCCTTGAGCAGGTCCCCGGTCACGTACTCGACGCCGTCGGCGGCGGGACGGCTGCTCCGGCTGAGCACCCGGACCTGACGGCCGGCCTCACGTAACCGCGGCAGGACGTGGCTGCCCAACGTGCCCGTGCCACCGGTGACGAGAATGGGTGCGGTCCTCGCTGAATTCTCCATGGTTCTCCTATTCAATCGTCCATGGTTGTCGATCCCACTGGCCATGGGTCGAGATCAACGCGCCCACCACCCACGAACCGCCCGGTCAGCCCGACCGGGCGTTCCTGCGTCACCGACGGGACAGTCACGACACGGCGGCCGGCTCGGCGGGTAGGGCGGAACGGGCGGCGCCGAACCAGCGGTCCAGCGCCTCGGTGAGGTCGCCGCCGTCGGGCGCCACCCAGGCGAGGTAGCCGTCCGGCCGGATCAGCACCGAGCCCAACGCGGCGTACGCGGGGTCACCCGGCCCGTCCTGGACCCAGTCACCGGTGACCACGTCGACCCGGTCGGACCAACCGGCGACCGCCCCGGCCGTCGTGCCGGAACCGTCCGGCTCGACGGCGTGGCCGGTGTCGACGAACACCCCACGGCCGGCGTGCAGCAGCTCGGCGACCCGGGTCCGGCTGCCGTCGGACCGCACCAGCTCCCGGTCGGGCGGCATCCGCCGGCCCAGCAGCGGGTGCCGGCCGTCGCCCAGGTCGTACCGGATGCCCAGCCCACTGACCATTCCGGCCAGGTGGCCCGCGGCGTCGCGGTGCTCCACCAGCTCGCGCAGGACGCCACGCAGCGGCTCCAGCTCGTCGCCGGTCAGGTAGAGCGTCGAGGCGGCGTGGGTGTTGCGCAGCAACTGCTGGCCCAGCGGATGCCGTTCGGTGTGGTACGTGTCGAGCAGGCTCTCCGGTGCCCGACCACCGACCACCGCGGCCAGCTTCCAACCCAGGTTGACCGCGTCCTGGATGCCCACGCTCAGCCCCCAGCCGGCCAACGGCGGGGTGTCGTGCGCGGCGTCCCCGGCGAGCAGCACCCGGCCGCGCCGGTACTCGGTGACGAGCCGGGCGGCGTTGCTGAACGCGCACGTCCAGCGCGCCCGGGCCGCGTGGATGGACTCACCGGTCATCCGCTGCCAGGCGTCGGCGACCTCGGGGAAGGTCAGCGGCTCGGAGTCCGGCCGGGGCCGCAGGCTCCGGTCGTGGATGAGGACCCGGTAGTAGCCGTCACCGAGGTCGGTCGCCAGGACCATGTTGCCGCCGGGCACCCGTTCGCCGATGGGACGTTGGCGAAGCTCGACACCGGTGATGTCGGCCATGTACATGCCCCGGGTGGCCGGCCATCCGGTGGTCTCGAAGCCGGTCGCCGTACGCACGGTGCTCTGCGGACCGTCGCAACCCACCAGGTAACCGGCGGTCGCCTCGTGCCGACCCTGCGGTCCGTCGAAGACGACCGTCACGTCCTGCCCGGTCTGCCGGACCTCGACCGCCTCGTACCCGCGCCGGACCGGCACACCGAGCTCGGCCAGCCAGCCGGCCAGCATCTCCTCGGTCCGAGACTGAGGCAGGCCCAACACCCCGTGGTGACTCTCGTCGAGCCGGCCGAGATCGATACGGACGCCACCGAAGTGGCCCTGCCGGCCCTGGGTCAGTTCACCGAGGCGGGACAGCAGTCCGCGCTGCTCGAACACCTCGGCCACCCGCCGGGTGAAACCGAGGGCCCGTGATTCGCCCGACGGAGCGGGCAACTTGTCATATACGACGACGTCCACGCCACCAAGTCGGAGCTCACCCGCGAGCATCAATCCGACGGGTCCGGCGCCGACAACGATTACGCCAGCATTCACTTTCGGCTCTCCCCATGTGCTTCAGCCGTGTGATACAGGGTAGGGATCAGACACGAGAATGCCTGCCAGGACGTCGAACGCCAGCGCCAAGGCTAGGATACAACGTGCTGAATATCAACTCTCCTACTGCCACAGTGCCGTCGCCCGGATGCCGGCAGGCCGCTGTGGATGGTCGGTTTCCCTCCTTTGTGCGGTATGGCCCTTACCGACATGATCAAAAGCAGCCGTCGGGGCGGCGATTGTCATTTTGCCGACGATCCCCGTCGCCGGTCGGCGGCCCGGCTCGTCCGGCGATATGCACTCGACCGAATCGCGTCGGGCCGACCGACCGGCTCACGCGTGGGCGCTACCCGCGGGCGTGACGACCGGCTCGTCCCAGTCGATGCGGTACTCGAACTGCCAGGCCATCTTCTCCGGCTTGACCATCCGCATCGCCACCTTCATCGCGATGGGCATCAACAGGTCGCGCGCCATCCGGGCCACCGGGCTGGCCTTGTTGCGGTTGGTCCGGATCGCCGCGTTGATGATCCGCTCCACCCGCTCCCGGCGTAGCCGCTCGTACGCCGCGAACGCCTCGCCGTAGGGCAGGTCCCGCAGGCACCTACCCAGTTGCACCGCGCTCTCCACGGCGATCGAGGCGCCCTGCCCGGAACTGGGTGAGGCGGCGTGCACCGCGTCACCCACCAGCACCATCCGGCCCCGGCTCCAGGTCGGCACCGTCGGCATGGTCTCCAGCGGGCCGGTGATCAGCAGGTCCGCCGGATCACTGCGACGCAACAGCTCCGGCGCCGGGGACCGGTCGTCCCGGAACGCCTCCCGCAGCACCCGCAGCCACTCCTGCGCGGGCACCGCCCGGGCCTGCGCCACCGTCATCGGCTCGCGGTGGGGCAGGTTCACGAACCAGCCGCCCGCACCGTCGGGGTAGACCAGGTAGCCGCAGGACGCGTGCTTGCCGTAGCTCAGGTGCAGCCGGCCCCCGGTCGGCGGTAGCCCGGTGTCGGCCACCGGGGCGGCGAAACCGAGCAGGCCGGCGTACTCGGGGCGCGGCGCGCCCGGATCGATCAGCGACCGTACCGTGGAGCGGATGCCGTCCGCGCCGACCAGGACGTCGGCGCTGGCCCGGGTGTCGTCGGCGAAGGAGACGTCCACCTGGTCACCGGTGTCGGTGGCGGCGACCAGCCGCTTGCCGTAGACGGTCCGGATGCCGCGCCGGGTCGCCTCGTCGGACAACGCCCGGTACAGGTCGCCACGCCAGGCGAACTGTGCCGGCGGCAGGTGCGCCGGCGGGCTGAACTCGGCGAGCACCTTGCCCGCCCAGTTCTGCATGACGGTGCCCCGCATCGGCGTGCCGACCCGACGTACGACGTCCCCGACGCCGATCACGTCGAGGGCGTTCAGTCCGTTGGCGGCGATGCTCAGCCCGCCGCCCACACTGTCGGCCGGACTCGGGTACGCCTCGTACACGGTGGCCTCGACGCCGGCCTTCTGCAGCGCCATCGCCACCACCGGGCCGGCGATGCCACCGCCGACGACAAGCGCGCTTCGGGTCTGGGAGGTCATGGTTTCCACCCTCGTCCGTCCGGGACCGGCGAGCGGTCCGAGCGGGTACCGGTCACACCGGCTCCGCCTCGACGATAGCGATCGGCGAGGTCGTCGTGGTGACCCCGGTGAGCCGGAAACCCGCCTTGGCGAGCAGGTCCGAGTACTGCGCGGCGGTCCGCTCCTTGCCCCCGACCAGCAGCATCAGCCACAGGTCGACCAGCTTGCCGCTGTGCGGCTCGTTGTCCTCGGGGAGCACGAACTCCATCAACAGCAGCTTGCTGCCCGGTCCGGCCGCCTCCCGGACCTTCTTCAGGATCTCGACCGCCTGGGCCTCCGGCCAGTCGTGCACGATGTGCTTGAGCAGGTACGCGTCGCCGCCGGTCGGGACGCTCTCCAGGAAGTTGCCGGGCTCGACGGTGCACCGGTCGGCTACCCCGGCCTGCTCCACCACCTGCTGCGCCACCTCGGCAACCGAGGGGGCGAAGACCACGCCCTTGGCGTCGGTCGCCTTGTTCAGGATGGCCGCGAGCAGCGTGCCCTGACCACCACCGACGTCGACGATCTTGTTGAACCGGGTGTAGTCGTACGCCTCGACCAGCGGCTCGGTCTCCATCTCGGACAGGTTGCCCATGCCCTCGAAGAAGACCTGCGCGTACCCGGGGTTGGTGCCGAAGAACTCCCAGGCGCTCATGCCCCGGACCTTGGGCAGACTCGGCTCACCGGTCCGGATCGTCTCGGTGAAGTGGTTCCAGTCCTCCCAGTGGATGGGGTGCCCCATCAGCAGGGCGATCCGGCGCATCGACATCGGCGCGTCGGCCCGCAGGGCGTCGGCCATCGGGGTCAGCGCGAACGTGCCGTCGCGCTCGACGAAGATCGACCGGCTGGCGAGCAGCCGGAGCAACCGGTACGTGGCGTCGGGGTGTGACCCGACCCGGGTGGCGATCTCCTCGGCGCTCAACGGCCCCTCGGCGAGGGTGTCGGCGATGCCGAGCGTGGCGGCGGCGTGGATCGCCTGGGTGACCATCGAACCCTGAATCAGGTCGAGGAGAGCGAATGGAGCGGGCACGGAGGACATGCGGATACCTCCCACGGTATTCACGGCCATTCTGGGATTCCTGGTCGCACGGTCGCCAGAAATGGCGACCGGCCCCTTTTCCTGCCACCTCGAAGGGCCGGTTTCTCACGCACCGACCAGACAGCGTGGCTCACTTCCCGCCGAGAATAGACCGCCCCAACAAGCCCAACAACCGTACGACCACACCCCCCGTACAACCGCGGAAACCCGCACTCCCACCCCCACCCCCTTCGCGGTGATCATGAAGTTGTCGTCACCCACACCGGCGGGTCACGGCAATAACTTCATGATCACCGGGGGCGGGGGCGGGGGGCGGGGTGGGTGTTGACGGTGGTGGGGGTGGGTGGGTAATTTCCGGCCTGGGCGCGGCGGTCGGGGGACTGGCGGCGGGGCGGATTCTGCGCCTCGGCTGTTATCGCGTTATCCATCCGGATCACCACGTACACCGCAGTGAGCGGCGTCATGTGCACGGTGGATTCCGTGCGGGCGTCGGTCCGGCAACGGTGCGTGGGGTCCCGGACGCACGACGACACCGGAACAGGAGAGCGTGATGCGCAAGGTCGTTTCGCGGGACGGCACCACGATCGCTTACCAACAGGCCGGTGACGGCCCTCCCCTCGTACTCCTCGGTGGCGGGTTCCGGGACCACACCATCTTCAACCCGATCGTTCCCGGGCTGGCGCCGTACCTGAGTACCTATGTCTACGACCGGCGGGGACGTGGCGAGAGCGGCGACTCCCCCGCGTACGCCGTGGAGCGGGAGATCGAGGACCTGGCGGCGGTGATCGCCGAGGCCGGCGGCGAGGCGGCGGTCTTCGGCGGCTCCAGCGGCGCCATCCTGGCGTTGGAGGCGGCGATGGCCGACATCGGGATCACCCGGCTGGTCCTGCTCGAACCGCCCTACCGGATGCCCGGCCAGCAACGCCCGCCGGACGGTTTCGCCGAGCACCTGCAGTCGCTGCTGGACCAGGAGAAGCGCGGCGCCGCCGCCGAGTACTTCCTGGAGGGGATGGTCGGCTTCACCCCGGAGGAGATCGCCACCTGGCGGGCCGGTCCGATGTGGCCGGCGAACGAGGCGGTCGCGCACACCCTGCCGTACGACACCGCGGTCTGCGGCGACGGCCGGCTGCCGGTCGAGCGGCTGGCCCGGCTCGACGTGCCGACGTTGGTCATCAACAGCGACAGCACCAGCGAGTGGCTCCGGGTGGCGGCCGAGGCCACCGCCGCCGCGCTGCCCAACGGCCGGCAGGTCACGCTGCCCGGGGTGTGGCACAAGGTACCGGCGGAGGTGCTCTGCCCGGCGGTTGTCGAGTTCGTCACCGGCAAGCGGGCTGAGGCCTGAACGACACACGCGTCAGGGGCGGGCCCGATCCACGGGCCCGCCCCTGACACGTTCCCGGCGGTGCCCGGTCACCAGGGGATGATGCCGGTGTCGTCCTGCGAGGTGCCGGTGGGTCCGTCGGGGCCGAGGGTGGCCAGCCGGACCGCCACCACCGCGCCCTGCTCGACGCTCTGGTGGCCGCGGTGGTGGTTGAGATCGGTGGCGGTGAAGCCCGGGTTGGCGGAGTTGACCTTGATCGTGGTGTCCCGCAGCTCCTTGGCGTAGGCGACGGTCACCGCGTTCAACGCGGTCTTCGAGGACTGGTACGCGAGCTGGTGGTAGTCGCGGAACCGGGAGTCCGGTGCGGAGTTGACCGTCAGCGATCCCACCTCGCTGGACATGTTGACGATGCGCCCGGCCGCCGACCGCCGCAGCAACGGCAGCATCGCGTTGGTCACCGCCACCACGCCGAAGACGTTGGTCTCGTAGACCTCGCGCAGCTGCGCCAGGGTCACCTCGCTGGGCGGACCGGTGAAGGCACCGGCGATGCCGGCGTTGTTGACCAGGATGTCCAGCCGCCCGTACCGCTGCCCGATCCGGTCGGCCGCGTCGGCGACCGACCGGCCGTCGGTCACGTCGAGCCGCAGCGCCACGGCGGACAGTCCCGCGCCGGTCAGCGCCTCGGCCGCCCGCCGACCCCGGTCGGTGTCGCGCGCCCCGAGCAGGACGGTGGCCCCACGCCGGCCCAACTGCCGGGCGATCTCCAGACCGAGTCCCTTGTTGGCCCCGGTGACCAGGGCGATCGGTTCGGCTGACACGGCTACTCCTTGCCTCGGGGGCCGGCGGGCCGGCCGAACCAGCGGGTGAGCGCGTCGACCAGCCCGGACGCCACCGCCCCCGGGCCACCGACCGGGGCATTGCCGGCGGCCCCCGGGCCACCGACCGGGACACCACCGGCGGCCCCCGGGCCGCCGACCCAGGCGACGTACCCGTCCGGGCGGACCAGCAGCGCGTCGACGCCGTCGAACTGTTCGGCCACGCCGTCCGGTGCCAGCCGGGCGGTGACCGTGTCGACCCGGTCGGCCCACGGTCCGGCCGCGTCGCGCAGCGTGGCGGAGCCGGCCAGGTCGAGCAGCACGCCCCGGGCGGGGTGCAGCAGTCCGAAGGTGGACCCCGCCTCGACGCCGACGAGTTCCCGGTCGGGCAGTCGCCGGCCGAGCAGCGGGTGGTCGCCGGAGCCGACGTCGTACCGGATGTCCAGGCCGGTCACCATGCCGATCAGGTGCGCCCGGACGGACTCCTGGGTCATCAGCTCGGCGAAGAGTTCCCGCAGCGGCAGCATCTGGTCGTCGCCGAGGTAGAGCAGCCGCTGGGCGACGGTGTTGAGGATGACCCGGGCACCTACCGGGTGCCGCTCGGTGTGGTACGTGTCCAGCAGCCCGGCCGGGGCGTACCCCTTGATCTCGGCGGCCAACTTCCACCCCAGGTTGACCGCGTCCTGCACCCCCGCGCTCATCCCCTGACCACCGATCGGCAGATGGATGTGCGCCGCGTCCCCGGCCAACAACACCCGACCCCGCCGGTACTCACCCGCCTGCCGGCTCGCGTCGGTGAACCGGCCGACCCACAGCGGGGTACCGCCGCGGATGTCCTCCCCGGTCAGCCGTTCCCAGGCGGCGGCGACCTCGGCGAAGGTGGGTGGCTCGTCGCCGCGACGCGGCACCACCCCGCGCTCGTGGTAGGTGACCCGGAACAGCTCGGGGCCCTGCTGGAAGGCCAGAACCAGGCCGCCGGGGACCCGTTCACCGTTCGGCCGGGGACGCACCCGCACCCCGCTGACCTCGGCGAAGGACATCTCGATCCGGGCGTCGTAGCCGGGGAAGCCGATACCGGCGCGCTTGCGGACCGTGCTCCGACCGCCGTCGCAGCCGACCAGGTAGGCGGCGCGCAGCACGCGCGGCCCGTCGGGGGTGTCCACCTCGACCTCGACGCCGTCGGCGCCGGCGGTGAACCCCACCACCTCCCACCCTCGCCGTACGTCGACGCCGAGTTCCCGGGTCCAGTCGGAGAGCACCGCGACGGTAAGCGACTGCGGCACCCCCTTGGCGCCATAGGAGCCGCCCTCGATCTCGCGGTAGTCCAGCGGCACGCCGCCGAAGTGGCCCACCGGGATGGTGTCGACGGTGCCGAAGCGCGGCAGCAGGCCCCGTTGGTCGAAGGTCTCGATGGTGCGCGCGGTGAAGCCGAGGGCGCGGGACTGGTCGGTGGGCTCCTTGGACCGTTCCAGCACCACGCAGTCGACTCCGCCGAGGCGGAGCTCCCCGGCCAGCATCAGGCCCACCGGCCCGGCACCTACGATGATCACGTCCGGATCGGTGTCACCCATGTCGTCCTCTGGTCTGGAGACGGAGAAACTGGTCAAGGTCGTACCGGGGTCAGCTCCGGCAGCCGGGGCGCACCGGCGGCCGGATGGCCTCGGCCGGGGCGTCGGTACGCAGTTCGAGCTCCTGGGCCAGGTTCTCCCAGACCGCCGCGCACCGGCGGGCCACGCCGGCCACGATCACCGCCGCGTGCGGCGGGACCCGCTCGGCGATCCCGCCCAGCTCGGTGGTGCGGATGGTGCGCAGTTCCAGCCAGCGCAGCAGCTCCCGACCCACCTCGTTGTAGCGCAGCGAGGGGTCGCGTTTGAGCCCCTCCAGCAGGGAACTGCCGTCGGGGGCCACCGGGGGCCCCACGGCCACCGGAGGGTCGGCCACCGCGGTCGACAGGGCCGGGACCGGCGCGTCGCCCCGGCGCATCCGCTGCCGGACGTCGCGCACCGTGGACACGGAGATGCCGGCCTCCCGGGCGATCTCCCGCAGGGAGGCCTGCGGACGCTGCTCGATCAGCTCACTGGCGATCCAGCGGCCGGCGGTGCTGTTCACCGGCCGGGCCCGCCCGTCCCGGCCGATCCGGGTGTCCGGCGGCGGCACGTCCGTGGCCGCGCCCCGGCGGACCTTGGCCACGGTCTTGTCCGACAGCCCCACCACGGCCGCCACCATCCGATCCGACCACTGCGGACAGAGCCGGACGATCCGCTCGGCGGCGGCCCGCCGGTCGGCCAGGGTCAGCGGCAGACCGTGGCTGATGTTGGCCCGCACCGCCTCGACGAACGCGGTCCGTTCCGGCCCGTCGAAGAACTCGACCTCGATGGTGTCGTGACCGGCGGCGATCGCGGCGTGCAGCCGGTGCAGGCCGTCGACGACGCGCATGGTCGTCCGCTGCACCAGCACCGGCGGCAGCGGGCCGGCCGCGGTGGCCAGGAGGTGGACGTGTTCGGCGCTGATCCCGTCGAGGCGGGGGGTCTCGCCGGCGACCACCGACGCGATCGGCACCCGTGCCGTACGAGGTGGCACCGGTCCGGTTACTCCATGACTGTCCACCTGCTATCACTCCTTCTGTACACACAGGAGTCCGGCGACCGCTTTCGGTGGAACTCTAGGCCGGTGTGATCGGGGCCGGCAATGCGGCCGGCGGCTGATTGACCGGACCGCGCCACGATCCTGACCTGCGCCCCACCGGCAGTTGACCGGGATCTGACATTCCCGATCGTCGCTACCCGGAATGCTTTGCGGCCGCCGGCAGCCAGCGGTCCGGCCACCACAGCGGAGCGTTCAATCGCTATTTCATGTTCGTTGGCCGCATTCGTTAACCACTCTCTCTACCTTGCGAATCGGCGTGTCAGGGGAACCGCCGGCAGACACCGCTGTGCCCCGTCGGGGCGGCGGATCGCGATCGGTACCGGAAGGCGGACAGTCGGGTGAGCGAACCGTGCGTGCGCGAACAACCGGCAGACCTGGAGACAGCACGGGTGGGCCGGCCCGGATCGGGCTGCCCGGTCACCGCGGCCACCACCGCACCCACCGATCCCGGCGAGCGCCCGTTGAGCGCCGACCGCCGGCCGACCAGCCTCGCCGAGGAGGCGGTCGCCTTTCTGCGTACCTGCGCGCAGGACCTGGGCTGGGACGCCCGGCGCCACCGGCAGCGCCGGCTCGCGGTGCTCGCCGAGATCACCGCGACCGGGACCTACGCGCACACCTTCGAGGAGCTGGAGTACGGCGCGAAGCTGGCCTGGCGCAACCACACCCGCTGCATCGGCCAGCTCTACTGGCGCACCCTGATCGTGCGGGACCGCCGGGACGTGGCGACTGTGGACGGGGTCGTCCAGGAGTTGGAGCAGCACCTGGACTGGGCGTACCACGACGGCGGCATCCGCCCGGTGATCACCGTCTTCGCGCCCGACGCCCCCGGGGCACGGGGCCCCTCGGTGGCCAACGCGCAGCTCGTCCGGTACGCCGGCTACCGGCAGCCGGACGGCAGTGTGCGGGGTGACCCGGCCAACGCGGAGCTGACCGACCTGCTCGTCGGCGCCGGTTGGCAGCCCCGGTCCGGCATGTTCGACCGGCTCCCCGTCCTGGTGCACGGCCGCGACGGCTGCGGTTGGCGCGAGCTCGACCCGCGTACCTGCCCGGACATCCCGATCACCCACCCCTCCTACGACTGGTTCGCCGACCTCGGCCTGCGCTGGTACGCCTATCCCACCGTGTCGGACATGCAGCTGGAGATCGGCGGCGTGGTCTACCCGGGCGCGCCCTTCACCGGCTGGTACGTCGCCGCCGAGATCGGCGCCCGCAACTTCGGTGACGTCGAGCGGTACAACCTGCTCCCCACCATCGCCAAGGGCATGGGGTTGGACACCAGTGGCGACCGTACTTTGTGGAAGGACCGGGCGTTGATCGAGCTGACGGTCGCGGTGCTCACCTCCTTCGAGGCGGCCGGGGTGCGGATGGTGGATCACCACACCATGACCGACCAGTTCCACCGCTACACTCAGGCCCGCCGACGCGCCGGCGAGACCGTGTACGCCGAGTGGGGCTGGATCGTGCCGCCGATCGCCGGCTCCGCGACCCCGGTGTACCGCGAGACGTACGACTCGACGGTGATTCGACCGAACTTCTTCCGCCGGTGACCGCACGATCCACGACCCTTGGAGGTCCGCCGATGACCGGGCAGGCGACGATGCGGGTCACGGTCTGCGAGTTGGCTGACGCCCCCGCCGACGCCCCGCAGTGGTCGGAGTTGGGTGAGCGGCTGCGGGACGAGGAGACCGACCTGCTCCTGCTGCCGGAGATGCCGTTCTCGCCGTGGCTGGCCGGCGAGCCGGCCTTCGCCCTGGACCGCTGGCGGGCGGCGGTGGCCGCACACGACGCCGGGGTCTGGCGGCTGTCCGACCTCGGGGTGCCGGCGGTGGTGTCGAGCCGGCCCGTCGAGCGCGGCGGCCGGCGGTACAACGAGGCGTTCCTCTGGACCGCCCGAGACGGCTACCGCGCCCTGCACGTCAAGAGCCGGCTGCCGGCCGAGGAGGGCTACTGGGAGGCGACCTGGTTCGCCGCCGGTCCCGAGCCGGCACCGACCGGCGTCGGCTACGGCCCCGCCGTCCTCGCCGCCTCGATCTGCTCGGAGCTGTGGCACTTCGAACGGGCCCGGACCGCCGCGCAGGCGGGGGTGAACCTGATCCTGACCCCCCGCGCCACCTCGGGCGGTTGGACCGACAACTGGCTCGTGGCGGGGCGGGCGACGGCGGTGTCCAGCGGGGCGTTCTGCCTGTCGTCCAACCGGGTGGTGGCCGACGGGGCACCGGTTCCGCCGGGCCAGCCGCAGTTCGGCGGGTCCAGTTGGATCATCGACCCCGAGGGCACCGTCCTGGCCCGGACCAGCCGGCACGAACCGCTGCTGACCCGGGCGATCGACCTGGCACAGGCCACCTCGGCCCGGACGACCTACCCCCGGAACCTGGTCGGCCCCGGCACCGCCTGAGCCCCGCCGGCCGGGCCGCCCCGGTCAGGGGTTGAGCACCCAGGCGGAGTGGTGCGGGGTGAACCCGAGGTGCGGGTAGTACTCGGTGGCGGCGGGGGCCGAGAGCAGCACGATCTTGGCCAGCGGGGCCTCCTGGCGGGTGGCCTCGATCAACGCCCGACCGACCCCGGCGCGCTGGTGCTCCTTACGTACCGCGATGTCCGACAGGTACGTGACGTAGGAGAAGTCCGAGATGCTGCGGGCGATGCCGACCAGTTCCCCCTCCGCCCGGCACACCACCACCAGGTTGGCGTTGCGCACCATGTCGGCGAAGCGTTCGGCCTGCTCCACCGGCCGGCGCTCACCCAGACCGGACGAGGCGTAGACGGCCAGCACCTCCCGTACGTCCAGGTCGGTGCCGGCCACCCGCTCGGTCTTCCACTTCGTCACAGCGACTCCAATCGGTCCAGGATCACGTCGTGGTGGGTGAAGAACCGCTGCGGGTCCAGCGGGCCGGGGTCGAACCCCTCGCCACTGAGCGCCGAGCGGAAGTCCTCACCGGTCTCGGTGGTGCGGTTGGCCGCGGCCTGCACCATGCGGTACGCCTTCTCCCGCTCGACGCCCTGCTCCAGCAGCTCGGCCAGGACCACCGAGCTGTAGACCAGGCCGTTGGTCTGGCCCACCGCCGCCCGCATCCGCTCGGGGAAGACGGTCAGCCGTTCCACCAGATCGGCCGCGGCGGTGAGCTGATAGTGCCCGACGGCGAGCGCGTCGGGCAACGCCACCCGCTCGACCGGCGAGTGGGCCAGGTCCCGCTCGTGCCAGAGGGCGACGTCCTCCAATGTGGCCCCGACGTACCCGCGCAGGATCCGGGCCAGCCCGGAGAGGCGTTCACAGGTGGTCGGGTTGCGCTTGTGTGGCATCGCGCTCGACCCCTGGTAGGCGATCGAGCGGGGCTCCTCGACCTCCCGGACCTCGGTGCGCTGCAACAGCCGCAGCTCCACCGCGATCTGCTCGACGCAGGCGCCGAGCGTCGCCACCGCCTGCACCAGCTGCGCGTGCCGGTCCCGGGCCACCACCTGACTGGGCGCGGGTTCGACGCCGAGGCCGAGTTCACCGCAGACGTACCGCTCGACGAACGGGTCGATCAGCGCGTACGTGCCGACCGAGCCGGAGATCGTGCCCACCGCGACCTCGGCGCGGGCCGCCCGCAGCCGCCGCGCGCCCCGGTCGACGGCGAAGGCGAAGGAGGCGAGCTTGTGCCCGAAGGTGGTCGGTTCGGCGTGCACCCCGTGGGTGCGCCCGATGCAGACGGTGCCCCAGTGCTCGACGGCCCGGCGGGTCAGCACCACGCGCAGCCGGTCGGCGGCCTCCAGCAGCAGGTCGGTGGCGCGGGACAGGGTGTACCCCCACGCGGTGTCGACCAGGTCGTAGCTGGTCATTCCGAGGTGCACCCAGCGGGCGGAGTCCTCGGGGATGCCCTCGCAGTAGGCGGCCAGGAAGGCCAGGATCTCGTGGTCCCGCTCGCGTTCCAGGTCGGCGACCCGGCGGGCCGAGGGGGCGGGGGCCCGCCGGATGTCGTCGAGCGCGGCGGCGGGGACCCGGCCGAGTTGCACCTGGGCCTCGGTCGCGAGCACCTCGACCCGGGCCCAGGTCCGGTACCGGGCGTCGTCGGACAACAGGTCGGCCATCTCGGGCAACGTGTACCGGGAAATCATTTCGGGGCCACCTCTTTCGATTTCCGCCGGGCGGATAATCACGCCGTCGCGAACTGGAGCGATGGTAGCAGCGCCAATCGTCGCATTTCTGTCCGACCGGAACTTGTCCGAGCCCGTTAACGAGCCGCCGGACGGACGTTTAATCGGAGTTTCATCGACGTTGACTGACCTGCGCACGGGCCACTTCGTACGATTTTCGCGCCGATGGCGACCAGTGATGAAAGGAATGCGGGTTGACGTTCCTGAGCATTGCTGAGACGAGAAGACTCCTCCTCGACCACCAGTCCACCGTCCGCGACGAGGTCGCCGCGACCCTGCGCGCGATCGGGGACACCGATCCCGGCCTGGGGGCGTACCTCCGGGTGGCCTCGGACGAGGCGCTGCGCGCCGCCGAGGCCAACGACCTGCTGATCCGGGTGGCCGGGGCGGACGCCTGGCGGGACCGGCCGCTGCTGGGCGTCACGGTGGCGGTGAAGGACCTCATCCAGACCGCGGACCTGCCGACCACCCGGGGTTCGCGGCTGGTCAACGACCGGCCCGACGTCGACGCGCCCGTCGTGGCCCGGCTGCGCGCCGCCGGTGCGGTCGTGGTCGGCAAGACCACCACCAGCGAGTACGGCTGGAGCGCCAGCACGGTGAGCCGGGTCGCCCCGCCCACCCGCAACCCCTGGGACCGCAGCCGTACCGCCGGCGGCTCCAGTGGCGGCTCGGCCGCGGCGGTCGCGGCCGGACTCTGCACCGTGGCGCTCGGCACCGACGGGGCGGGCTCGATCCGGATTCCGGCTGCCTTCTGCGGGGTGGTCGGCTACAAGCCCTCCTTCGGCCGGGTCCCCTACGTGCCGCCCTGCGCCGACCGGCTGTCCCACCTGGGCCCGATCGGGCGCACCGTGGCCGACGTGGCGGCCGTCGCCGACGTCATCGCCGGCTTCGATGTCGGTGATCCGGACTCCGGCGTGGCCTGGCCGGAGGTGGAGCGGCAGCCGTCCCGGTTGCGGGTGGGCTGGCTGGAGTTCCCCGACACCGCCGACGAGGTGCGGTCGGTGAGCGAACGCCTGCACCCGGTGCTCGGCGAGCTGGGACACCGGCTGGAACGGCTGGACCTGCCCTTCGACGACCCGTACCCGGCGTTGGTCGACACCCTGGCCGCCGCGGACGCCGCCGGCACCAGCGCCGCCGACGAGGAGCTCTGCGACCCGGGCCGGCTGGCGATCGTGCGGTACGGCCGCACGGTGACCGGCGCGGCGGTGTCCCGGGCCGAGGAGACCCGGCTACGGCTGCGGGCCGGTCTCGGTGCGGTGTGGGGCCGCTACGACCTGCTGGCCATGGCGACCGTGCCGATCGAGCCGTTCGACGTCGACGCCATCGCCCCGGCCTGGGCCGCCGACCCGGCCGAGCTGCGCTGGCTGGCCTGGTCGCCGGCCACGTACCCGTTCAACATGACCGGCCAGCCGGCGATCTCGCTGCCGGTCGGTCTGACCTCCGCCGGGCTTCCGGTGGGGGTGCAACTCGTCGGGCCGGTGGGCGGGGACCGGCTCCTGTTGGCCGCCGCCGCGCAGATCGAGGCGCTGCTGTCGCCGTTGCCCGCGCTCCCCGAACCAGCGACGAAGGGTTGATGAGTCGATGTTCACCCGGCAGTGGTCCCTGCCCTACCCGGACAACGGGGTGGGGCGTCCGGCGTTCGTCCGGGAGTTCCAGTTGTGGGACGACCGGCAGCACGCCGCCGCGGAACAGGTCGAGGCCGTCCTGGCCGACGTCGACCTGGTCCGGCTGGTCTTCTGCGACCCGCACGGGTTGGCCCGGTCGAAGACCCTCACCCCGGCGGTCTTCCGTGGCGCGCTGCGCAACGGGATGGACTTCAGCCCGGGGCCGTTCCTGTTCGACACCGGGCACGCCGTCGCGGTGGACTTCCTCGCCGACGACCCGGGGGTGGGCATCGGCGAGCTGACCGGCGCCGGCGACTTCGTCGTCGTCCCGGATCCGGTCACCTTCCAGGTGCTGCCCGGCGAGGGGCCGCGGGTGGCCTGGGTGCTCGGCGACGAGTACCTGCGCGACGGGTCCCGGCATCCGCTGTCGGGCCGGCACCTGCTGCGCCGCGTCTGCGCGCAGTACGCCGCCCGCGACCTGGCCCCGGTGATCGGCCTGGAGGTCGAGTGGTACCTGACCCGGCTGCTGCCGGGGCCGGCGGGCAACGCCGGCAACGGGTTCGGCACCCAGGGGGCGGCACCGACGGTGGCCGCGGTCAACGCCGGCTACCAGTTCAACCTGGACGCCTACGCCGACACCGTGGCCCCGGTCACCCACCCGTTGTCCCGGGTGCTGCGGGATCTGGGCCTGCCGTTGCGGACCATCGAGCACGAGTCCGGTCCTGGCCAGGTGGAGACCACCTTCGACCCGCTCACCGCGCTGGACGCCGCCGACGCCATGCTGCTGTTCCGCACGGTGACCAAACGGGAGTGCGCGCGGTCGGGGTACCACGCCTCGTTCATGGCGCTGCCCGGCCTGGACAGCTTCGACCCCAGCGGCTGGCACCTGCACCAGTCGGTGCTCAACACGACCACCGGTCGCAACGTCTTCGGCGCCGACGAGCACGCCGAGGGCCTGTCGGCCGAGGGCAAGGCGTACGTGGAGGGACTGCTGGCCCGGGCCCGCGACTACTGCCTGCTGTCGGTGCCGACGGTCAACGGGTACCGGCGGCTCGCCGCCGACCACACCCTCTCGCCCACCCGGATCGGCTGGCGGTACGAGCACCGCAGCGCCATGCTGCGGGTGCTCGGCGCCGGCGGCACCACCCACGTGGAGAACCGGGTGGGTGAGCCCTGCGCCAACCCGTACCTGGCCATCTCGGCGCAGCTCGCCGCCGGCCTGGACGGGATCGAGGGTCGACTCGGCGAACCGGCGGCCGGCGGCACCGAGGAGCTGCCGCACTCGCTGCGGGAGGCGCTGACCGCCTTCCGGGCCAGCCCGCACGTGCCCCGGTTGCTCGGCGAGCCGCTCGCGCTCTGCCTGGCCAAGCTCAAGGAGAGCGAGGCGACCCGGTACGAGACCTGGTGCGCCACCGCCGCGCCGACCGGCGACCAGGTCACCGAATGGGAGCACCGCGAGTACTTCCCGGTGTACTGATCCGGCGCCCGCACCGGTCCACCACCACCACTGTCGACGACATGGCTCGACGGAGCCGAAGGCTGGGAGTGAGAATGCCGCAGAAGAATGCTCCGCCAGCGGCCGTGAAGGCGCGGTCGGAGCGGATCACGAGCCGGTCCAGGAACGCCGACTGGAAGAAACCGCCGCGCCGGATAGAACGCTCGGAGTGCATCACCTGCGACTCCTGCCTGCGCAGTTGTCCACCCGAGTTCGGTGCGATCTTCGACCGGGGGCTGGACGTGATTATCGTCCCGGAGCTCTGCTCCGGCTGCCCGGCCTGCGTCCTGGTCTGCCCGGTGGACTGCATCTACGTCGACGAGGACTGGTCACCGACCGGCGGCGACCTGTGGGCGTTGGCCGACCTCACCGCCGAGGGCACCCCGTGAGCCCGCCGCAGGAGCCGAGGGACAGCTCCCGGCGGGCGGCGAACGCCCGGGCCCGGCTCAGCCGCCGGCCCAGCCGGCTGGGCACGCCCGGTGGCAAGGCCGACACCCCGGACCGGGCCTTCGACCCGACCGCGGGCTTTCCCGGTCTGCTCGCCGGGGTCTGGCAGGCGGCCACCGCGCAACCGCTGCCGGAGGCGGTGCAGACCCTGTTGACCCTCGGCGGCCGGATCCCGGCCGACGTGCAGCTGCGGGCGCTCCGGGTAGCCGACGAGGTGGCCCTGGCGGTGCTGTTCGACCGTTCCTGGCGGGCCGGAACGGTCGCCGCCGACGAGCCGGCCGAGGGGCCGCCGGCGTTTCTCGGTGAGCTCGGTCTGACCACCGGTGGTCGGGTCCTGCTCCGGGTGCCGTCCGGGCCACCGCTGGCCGACGAGGCGGACCTGGTCGGCGGCGTGCTGCGGGTGCCGTGGTCACGACGGGCGCTGGACGACTACCACGACCGGCTGCCGCCGGCCCGGGCGCGCTACGCCGACAGCGTGCGGGACTGCCGGGCGTGGTTGGCGGCGGCCGGCCCCACCGGCCGCGACGAGCTGCTCGAACTGCTCAAGGAGGCGGCGCAGCGGACCGCGCCGTTCGTGCTCTACCAGGAGAACCGGCGCTACACGAACTTCCGGGAGCAGAACACGCTCACCGGCAAGACCCTCTGGCCCGGCCACCCGGACTGCGCGTTGAGCGCGCTCACCGGCGTACCGCTGGCACTCTGGTCGGACAACGACGCGGTGCTGGTGGTCTGTCTGACGGTGCTGGTGCGCTCGGCGGGTTTCGCCCGTATCGAGGAGGCCAACAGCACCCAGCTCACCCTCGACCACGTCGCGGAGCTGCTGGAGCGCACCCGCGTCCGGTACGCCGCCGTCCCGGGTGGCGAACCAGTGGGACCGGCCGGCGCGGCCCGGGTCGACGAGCTGTTGACGCTCGCCGACGCGCTGCGGCGGCGGCGCACCGGGTTCGGGCCGGACGTCCAGCTCTACCGGGAGATCCACGGCGCGTTGATGCACAAGATCGAGCGCGTCGCCGGCCCCCGGCCGCCGACGGTCCGCGAGCGCGAGGAGGCGCTCGCCGCCCGGCTGCGGGAGCGGCTGCCGGTGGCCGGTGCGGACCTGGCCGCGCTGGGACGGGCGGTGGCGGCCGACCCGTCGTGGTTGGCCAAGCCGCACGGTGAGTTCGCGACCGGCCTGGAGTCCCTGGTGTACGAGACCGCGTCCGCGGCCACCACTGTGTTCGAGGTCGACTTCGCGATGAGTCGGGGGATGCGCTCGTTGCCCGAGCTGATCCGGGCGTTGCGGGAGAACGACTGGGCGCGCATCACCGACTGGGAGCTGCCGGAGTTCTTCTGCTGTGTGGTGCCCGCCGCCGAGGCACGTCGGCACTTCGACGGCTCCCCGGCCCAGCTCGCCGACGCCGCCTGGGCGATGTCGGCCCGGATGCAGTACAACTCGTGGCACTTCATCGCGGGCAACCTGCCCAAGGTGCCGGAGGTGGCCGCCCGGGACCACTTCGTGCCGCCCGCGATACCGGACATCGCCCACTTCTCCGATCAGCACCACCACGGGCACCTGGCGGCCCGGGTGCGGTTCAGCATCCGCAGCCCGCAACCGGTCGAGATCCTGGGTCGGCGCTTCGCCGGCTTCGTCGACGTGCGGCTGCTGCGCTGTGAGGGGCCGCCCTTCACCGAGCAGGACCTGCTGGTCGCGCACCGGTTGTCGGGCTTCGTAGCCGCGGCGACCAGTGCGGCCGCGAGGTTGGTCGCCGACGGTACCGACCTCACCGTGAACGCCTTCGACTCCCAGTGGCACTGGTCGAGCATCGCCGCCGGCACGGCCGCGCGCTGACCACGGTGGTACGGGCCGCGCGGTGACCCGCGCGGCCCGTACCCCCTCAGGCGTTGAACTTGAACCCGAGACCTCTGACATTGACGACGTGTCGGGGTGCGCTGGGATCCTTCTCGATCTTCGAACGCAGCCGTCGTACGTGCACGTCGAGGGTCTTGGTGTCGCCGAAGTAGTCCCGACCCCAGATCCGGTTGATCAGCTGGCTGCGGGTGAGCACCCGGCCGGGGTTGCGCAACAGGTACTCCAGCAGCTCGAACTCCTTCAACGGCACGTGTACCTCGGTGCCGTCGACGGTGACCACGTGCCGGATCACGTCCATCCGTACCGGCCCGCCGGTCAGCACCTCACAGACCGGCTCCGGCTCGGCCGCCGGTGTCCCGCCCCGACGCAGGATCGCCCTGATCCTCAGCATCAGCTCGCGCGCCGAGTAGGGCTTGGTCACGTAGTCGTCCGCGCCCACCTCGAAGCCGACCACCCGGTCGATCTCCGAGTCGCGGGCGCTGAGGATCACCACCGGCACCGACGACCGGTGGCGCAACTGTCGGCAGACCTCCGTCCCGCTCATCCCCGGCAGTCCGAGGTCGAGCAGGACGATGTCGGCGCCGTTGCGGTCGAACTCCTCGATGGCCTGTGGCCCCCCCGAGGCCACCGCCGGGGTGAAGCCCTCGTTACGCAGGATGAACACCAGGGCTTCGGCAATTGAGCTTTCGTCTTCCACGATGAGAACCTTGGTCACGGATAGCCCCCTGCACCGTGCTGGTGAAAAGTCGATACCTCACGTGTCGGCGCGGCGTCGCCCAGGGATCAGGGCACGCCGGCCGGTCGGATCGAACGGTCACCGGATCGGGCGCGGTGGAGTCACCGCGTCCGGTCGGCAGCCGAGGTCGTCATGCCGCTGTCCCGTCGGCACGCGTCGATCATCCGGCGACGTCGGTGTGACGTCGCCGGTCAGGGCCGGTGCGGACGATCTGCCGTCCACACCGGCCGGTGGAGGTTCGACCGGGGACCTGCCCGGCTGTCCAAGAATGCTGACGACACCACTCCCCCAATCGCATCGACGTCGCGCCGGCTGAGCCGAAACCCCCGTTTCGGTGTGCCCGTCGCGCTCCCGCCGCCCCGGGCCCGGCCCGGACGGTCGTCGAGCGTCGACCGCTCTCATCCGGCGACGTCGGTGTGCACAGGCGTCGACCGGTCCCCCGGCGACGCCGCTGTCACCGTGACCGGCCGCCCCACGGCCGGTCGACACCACGACCGCGGTGCCCTGATCTGTCCGCCCGGACCGGCTGCGTCGCCGCCGGGCGGCCCCGTGATGGACCGTCAATCGCCGCAGCCGCCCCATTCGGACAACGGCGTGTCAAATCTCGGTCAATCATCGATACGGTGGCATCTTTGCATCCCCCCAATTCCCTGTCCTCGACCCGAAGCCGCACACACCGTGCAGAGGCCCCGCTGGCCGCCGACCCCCCGGGTGGCCAGATAAGGCGATCTATCTCCTGCACCGCTTCATCTTGACGTAACGACCTTTCTGCAGCAAGGGGTAACCGGGGATCGGACCGACACGGGCACATTGAGCCCTTCATCCGAAATGACGATCGGACCCGACCACCCCACAAAACGGATGGCCTGCCTAAACCCGGTCCAGCACTTAATTGATCTTGATCGACAGTCTCCACTTTGCACGATTTGGCCCTGTTCGGCCACGGTCGTCAACTGCCCGACAGCCGGAGCCCTTTACCGTACGGCCGCAACCCCCGGCAGAATGGCGACAAGTTTCCGGCGAGTAGCCGATTCGGCCCGCCAGCTCGCCCGACCGCACCACTCGGCCGCGGCCTCCGGTCGCGTGACCGAGCCGCCTCACCAGCACGTGCGCCGCCGGCGGAACCCCACCACGGCCCGTCCGGCGGCCGCGCCGGCCGGCCTGACCATGACGACACCCGAGCAATTACCGTCGGCGCGGCACAGAGACATTCCCCACACCTTCAAACTGCCATCTTAAACGTATCTGTTCACCATCGGAAACGGATGCCTTCCCACCACAGAAAACCCCTCTCCGGAAACCCGGGACAAAACCGGAACAGGAAGTTGGAATGTGCCGTCGGTTTCCGGACGAATCATTTCCCAGGCGACCCGTGACCGGATCGAGCAATCGGCATCATGGGGTTTTTCCACGCCGCCACGAAACAACTGTGCCTCATTCGAAAAGGTAGTCCGCCGCACGGTGGGATCAGCGATCGGAACCCGGTCGAATCGACCTCGATTCGATCCCGGAAGATCGGACCGGTTTCGTCGGCGGCGCTTTCCACAGTGCCGCCGACCGCTCATCCACGCATGATGGTCCACACCCGTCGGCCGAGCTCCGGGCCAACCGGAAGAACGGTCGCACCGCTGGACGGCCGATCGGGTGGACCGGGGGCGGAGAAGCCGGAAAGCGCCCTCCGGCGTGGGACGAACCGACGGTTCCCCGCCGGGCACACGCTCCGGCACAGAGCCGCGTCCTGCCTGGTCAACGCCCGGGTTCGGGTTTCCGTCGGATCAACCGGGCAACAATCGGGCACCGGTCGGATCAATCCGGACGCACCTCGACAGGCCGAGTGCGACGCGACGCGAGTCGTCCGGAGTGGGATGTCACCCCGGCGGGAAGAAGCCAACCAGGCAACCCGCCAAAGACCGTTCCATCCCGGGTGGGCCGCCGCTCGACCGACAAGCCGAAGCGACCTGCCGATCACATCGGGCAACGCCTCGATTCACTACGTGACGGCACCCGCGACGTTCGGTAAAGGCACGTCGAGAGGGTATTTCGCTCGCCCGTCACATGATCGGCTCACCGGGCCCGGTACGCACCCGGTCGACTCGGATCCCACTCCGGGCATGGCGCGCTCGGGCCCACGCATCGGACCCCGGGGCAACGACATTCCACACCCGACGGTTTTTGTGCGGCCACCCGGAGTCGGGCACACCGGATCCGGCCACGGGCGACATCGAGGTACGGCCGGAACCGACACCCGGACGGATATGGCCTACGCGGTGTGATAAGGAGTTGGGCCCCGCCGGGCCGGTCGACGAATGTCACGACACCGGGGCGACCCGCCCATTCGGAACCGGCAACCGGTCGACCCCACCCGCCGATCGGACGACCGGCGGGAGACTGTGGGACACCGTCGTACGGTGGGTCACGCCATATCGGACACCGCCTCCCACCGCAGGGACGGAGCCGACCGCTCCGGTCGGACCGGCCAGCTCGGCCACCCGGTTCGGTCCAGTCCACCCACGAGCCGGTCGCCCCGCCCGATCGGCACCGTCGCGGTGGAACGGCCCGACACATCCGTACCGCCGATCCGCCGGACGGGTGATCTCATTGCGTCTCCGGATCCGCTCGGGCCGGACGGGCGTCCGGTCACACGTACAGGGTCTGTGGGGTCTACTGCTATGACACGCCACGCGGAAGGAATGTGACCGGTGGACGAACAGGAGTGGTTGACCGAGCAGTTCGAGGAGCACCGGGGCAGACTGCGGGCGGTGGCGTACCGGATGCTCGGCTCGGTCAGCGAGGCCGACGACGCCGTTCAGGACGCCTGGTTGCGACTACGGCGGACCGACGGCGGCACCGTGGAGAACATCGGTGGTTGGCTCACCACGGTGGTGGCCCGGGTGTGCCTGAACATGCTGCGCTCCCGCGAGCAGCGGCGCGAGGAACCCCTGGACCTCCGGATGCCCGAGCCGATCATCAGCCAGGAGTCCGGTGGGGACCCCGAGCACGAGGCGGTGCTAGCCAACTCGGTCGGGCTGGCCATCCTGGTGGTGCTGGAGACGCTGACCCCGGCCGAGCGGCTGGCCTTCGTGCTGCACGACATGTTCGCCGTACCCTTCGAGGAGATCGCCGATCTGATCGAACGGTCACCGGCGGCCACCCGGCAGCTCGCCAGCCGGGCCCGACGGCGGGTGCAGGGGCAGGCGCCGGTGCCCGACCCCGATCTCGGCCGGCAGCGGCGGGTCGTCGACGCCTTCTTCGCCGCGGCCCGCCACGGTGACTTCGACGCGCTCGTGGCCGTGCTCGACCCCGACGTGGTGCTACGGGCCGACGGTGGGGCACGGGGCTCCGGTTCCGTGGTCATCGCCGGCGCCCCGACCGTGGCCGGCCAGGCGATCCTCTTCGGACGGCTGTCCCAGTTCGCCCGGCCGGCCTTGATCAACGGGGCCGCCGGGATCATCGCCACCACCCCGCGCGGACCGCTGTCGGTCATGGGATTCACCGTCACCGGCGGGCGGATCGTCGCCATCGACGTCCTCTCCGACCCGGACCGGCTGCACCAGCTCGACCTGGACGCGCTCGACGCCTGAGCCGTGAGATCACCCACAGCGGTCGGCTCTTCACAGCCGGTACCACGATCGTCGGCGCCGAGCGGGCCGAACGGCTGCGGCGCGATCCTGCATGCGGGAGAATCGATCGCACCGCAGTCGCGGCGGCGTTGACCGTCGCGATGATCGCACCGCCGTGGGGTACCCCCCGGTGCTAGCCGAGTCGCTGGCAGAGTGTCCCGTCGAGTCGGAACCCGTCCGGGGGCGGGTTGCCCGTGCCGAAGGTGCCCTGCAGGCCGAAGCTGGCCGTACCACCCTGCGGCAGGGTGCCGTTCCAGGACACGTTGCGGGCGGTGACGGTGGCGCCGGCCTGGGTCACCTGCGCGTTCCAGGCGTTGGTGACCCGCTGGTCGGCGGCGAAGGACCAGGTCAACGTCCAGCCGTTCCGGGCCGCGCCCCGGTTGGTGATCCGCACCTCGGCGGTGAACCCGCCGGTCCACTGGTTGGCCGCCCAGGAGACCTCACAGGCACCCGGCTGGGTGGTCGGTGGTGGCGTGGTGGGTGGTGGCGTCGGCGGCGTGGTGGTGGGCGGCGTGGTGGTGGGCGGCGGCGTGGTGTCGCGGGGCGGGAAACGCAGGATCCGGTCGTCGGTCGCCGCCGGTGAGCCGCGCCCGTCCCGGTTGCTGGTGGCCACCCAGAGCCAGCCGTCCGGGCCGTACTCGACGGTGCGCAACCGCCCGTACGTGCCGACCAGTTCGGCGACCGGGGTGCCGACGCCACCGTCGCCGGTCAGCGGCACGTTCCACAGCCGGGTGCCACGCAGGGCGGCCACGTAGAGCCGGTTGCCGGCGACCGCCGCGCCACTGGGCGAGGACTGCGCGGTCGACCAGACGACGAGCGGGTCCCGGAACCGGGGGTCGTTGCCCCGCCCCTCCACCGTCGGCCAGCCGTAGTTGCCGCCGGCGACGATCAGGTTCACCTCGTCCCAGGTGTTCTGCCCGAACTCGCTGGCGTACAGCCGGCCCTGGGCGTCCCAGGTCAGCCCCTGCACGTTGCGGTGGCCGAGGCTGTAGACGAGCGAGCCGGGGGTGGGGTTGTCCGACGGGACCGAGCCGTCCGGGCGCAGCCGCAGGATCTTGCCGTTGCGGCTGGCCGGATCCTGGGCGGTGGCGGTCTGTCCGGCGTCGCCGACCCCGGCGTAGAGCATGCCGTCGGGCCCGAAGGCGATCCGGCCGCCGTTGTGGATGGTGGACCGGGCCAGCCCGGTGAGGACCGGCTGCTGGGTCTGCGGCGAGGCGAGCCGGAACCGGACGATCCGGTTGTCCGTGGCGGTGGTCAGGTAGACGTAGACGTAGCTGTCCTGGGCGTACGTCGGGGAGACCGCGAGGCCGAGCAGGCCGCCCTCGCCAGCGGCGGCCACCCCGGAGATCTGGGCCACCTGCTCCGGGGCCTGTCCGGGGCGGACCCGCTGGACCTGCCCGGAGTTGCGCAACGCCACCAGGGCGCTGCCGTCGGGCAGGAAGTCCATGCCCCAGGGCACCGTCAGCCCGGTGGCGACCACCTGCGGGCGGGTCAGGTCGAAGTCACCGACCGCCGCCACGGCCACCGGGGGCGGATCGGGATCGGCCACCCCGGCCAGCGCACCGGCACCGAACCCGCTCACCACGACGCCTGCCGCCAGCGCCGCCACCAGCATCGACCGTATCCGCATCGCACGCACCTCCCGGTAATCGACCAACGCCAATCTATCGGTCGGTGGCGGAATACGCACCGTTGCCGGGGTCGCTCGCGGGGCCCTGCTCGTCGGGCGGGGCGGCGGCCCTCAGCGGCCGACCGTACGGGCCCGCAGGACCAGCAGCAGTTCGAAGCGGATGGCCGGGTCGTCGAGGTCGTCGCCGTACAGGTCACGCAGGCGCCGGAGCCGGTAGCTGACCGTCTGCGGGTGGACGAAGAGCTCGGTGGCCACCTCGGTCCGCGACCCCCAGTGCCGCAGCCAACCGTCCAGGGTGACCAGCAGGCTCTCCCGCTGCACCGGGCGGAGAGCGGCCAGCGGCGCCAGCCGGCGGTCGGTGAGCAGCGCCAACGCTCCCGGCTCGCCCCGCAACGCCAGGTCGACCAGATGATCGTCGACGAAGACCGGCCCGGCGCCGGGATCAGCCAGGCCGGCGGTCAGCTCGCGGCCAGACCCACTCAGGCCGGTGGTGAGTTCCGCGAGGCGTACCGCCGCCGGCACCCGGGACCAGGCGAGGGTGGGTCCCACCACCGCCGCGCGCCCGGCCAGGGCCTCGGTCAGCGCGGCCCGGGTGGCCCAGGGGCCGGCCCGCAGCAGCAGCACCGCGTCGTGGACCCGTTCGACCACCAGACCGTGGGTGCCGTGCCGGAACCGGGCGTCGCGGGCCTGCTCCGCCGGCAGCAGCACCGGTACCACCTCGTCGAGGTCGGGCCAGCCGATCCGGGCCGCCGCGGTCTCCACGGCGCCGGGCAGGGCGTTGCCGCTGAGCAGCAGCTCGGCCAGGTGCCGCCGACGCCGGTCGCCCTCACCTGCCTGTTCCCGCACCTGTAGGGCGTACCCGTCGGTGCTCGCGGCGGCCAGCTCGTCGACGTACGCGGTGATCGCGTCGGCGAGGTCGATCAGCTCACCGCTGTCGACGGGCCGCAACCGGGCCAGCGCCTCGGAGGTCATCCGGAGCATCGAGCGCGCCGCCATCCGCAGCGCGGCCAGCAGCGCCTCCGGCCCCCGGTCCTCGCGGGCCTCGGCGGCGCCCAGCCCGACGAAGACCTCGCGGATGCCCGGCGGCAGCGCCGGCTCGTCGGTGCCGACCAGATCGAGGAAGCGGTCCAGGGCGACCTGGACGGCGGTCCGCACGTCCCGCTCGAACTTGGCGTCGGAGATGGCGGCGAAGGCCGGCGTCGCCCCGGCGGCGGCCACCGCGACCGCCCCCACCGTCGCGGCCAGCCGGGGACGCATCGCGACGGCCAGGTCCACGGGTAGGTCCCGCCAGGGGGTCGCCGACGGACTCATCCGCCGATTTTGTCACGCGGTGACAATTTCGGCGGCGAATGTCGCTGCCCCGGGGACGGTGCTCCGCACCCGCGTCCGCGCGACCATGGACCCACCGGGCAGCGACCCACCCGGGCCCGTGGCCGACCGAGCGAGGAGCGTCCCCCGTGCAGCACCGCACATCCCGCCAGCACGTCGTCGACATGTGCCGGACGATGCTCGACCGGGGTTACCTCAAGGCGACCGAGGGCAACGTCTCGGTCCGGGTGCCCGGCCACCGGCTGTACGCGGTGACCCCGAGCAACTACGACTACGACCGGATGCGGGTGGAGGACGTCTGCATCGTCGACTTCGCCGGCCGGCACGTGCCCGACGGCTCCGACGTCGCGCTGAAGCCGTCGATCGAGTGCGGCATGCACGCCAACATCTACCGGCAGCGGCCGGACGTCAACG
Organism: Micromonospora sp. WMMA1923; assembly: GCF_049179195.1. Taxonomy (NCBI): domain Bacteria; kingdom Bacillati; phylum Actinomycetota; class Actinomycetes; order Micromonosporales; family Micromonosporaceae; genus Micromonospora; species Micromonospora sp. WMMA1923. Next base: position 1,321,358 of record NZ_JBMHLZ010000001.1, on the reverse strand, counting down.
CGATCGTGCACACCCACCAGCCGTACGCCTCGGCGCTGGCGGTGCTCCGCAAGCCGATCCCGGCGCTCAGCGACGAGCAGGTACGGTTCCTGGGCCGGCAGGTCGCGATCATCGACTACGCGCCGTCGGGCACCGGGCTGCTGGCCCGCAACGTGCAGAAGAAGGTCGCCGGCGGGGACAACGCCTTCATCATCGCCAACCACGGGATCGTCGCCCTGGGCACCGACGGCGACCGGGCGGTGTTCAACATGGCACTGTTGGAGAAGGTCTCCATCGCCTACCTGCTCGCGCTGACCACCGAGTCCGGCCGGGTGCACACCATCCCGGCCGCGATCCGCGAGATCGCCTTCGGCAAGCTGCGGGCGGACGAGAAGCGGATCGCCGCACAGCTCACCGAGGCGGTCGAGCCGGTACGGGTACCCGCCGACGAGCCCCTGCCCAGCGCCGACGCCAAAGCCGCCGAGATCGCCACCGGCGATCACCAGGCCACCGAGATCGCCGGAGGCGATCAGCAGGCAGCCGGGACCGCCGCGGGCGAGGCCGTCGGGACCGCGGCGGCCGGGGGTGCGGAGGCCGCCCGGCTCGGGTACGCCATCAGCGAGTATCCCGACGTGCCGGACGTCATGCGGCGGCTCAAGGCGCTGGTCGCCCAGCCGGTACGCGGGCTGCGCCACGACGCGCAGCTCGACGTGCTCGACTACTTCACCACCCGCTGCCGGGCCAGCCGGGCGATCACCGATCGCGCCAAGCGCCGCATCCCCGGCGGCGTCCAGCACAACCTGGCCTTCAACTATCCGTTTCCGCTGGCCATCGAGCGGGCCGACGGGGCGTACCTGGTCGACCGGGACGGCAACACCTACATCGACTTCCTGCAGGCCGGTGGGCCGACGATCCTGGGCAGCAACTACGCCCCGGTGAACGAGCGGGTCGCCGAGGTGGTCCGCGAGTCCGGGCCGGTGACCGGCATGTTCCACGAGTACGAACTCAAGCTCGCCGAGATCATCCACCGGTACCTGCCGCACGTGGAGATGTACCGCTCGCTGGGCTCGGGCACCGAGGCGGTGATGGCCGCCGTACGCGGGGCCCGCGCCTTCACCGGCAAGAAGATGGTGATCAAGGTCGGTGGGGCGTACCACGGCTGGTCGGACACGATGGTGTACGGGCTGCGGGTGCCCGGCACGTACCGGATGAACGCCAAGGGCATCCCGTTCGGGGCGACCAGCCGGACCCGGGAGGCCTTCCCGCACGACCTGGGTCAGCTGCGGCGCAAACTGATCGAGAACCGGGCCCGGGGCGGCACGGCGGCGGTCATCGTCGAGCCGGTCGGCCCGGAGTCCGGCACCCGGCCGGTGCCGCGCGACTTCAACGCCCGGGTCCGGCAGCTCTGCGACGAGTTCGGCGCACTGCTGATCTTCGACGAGGTGGTCACCGGCTTCCGGCTCGGGCTCGGCGGGGCGGCCGGGTACTTCGGCGTCACCCCCGACCTGACCGTGCTGGGCAAGGCGGTCTCCGGCGGCTACCCGATGGCCGGCGGGGTGGGCGGTCGGGCCGACGTGATGGCGGTCTTCGGCTCCGGGCTGGACGGCAAGAGCGGGGCGCACATCCAGGTAGGCGGGACGTTGTCGGCCAATCCGCTCTCCTGCGCGGCCGGCTACTTCGCCATCGAGGAGATGGCCCGGACCAACGCCCCGGTGATCGCCGGGCGGGCCGGTGACCGGCTGACCCGGGGCCTGCAACGGCTGATCGACTCCTACGGCCTGCCGTACGTGGCGTACAACCAGGGGTCCATCGTCCACCTGGAGTGCAGCGGGGTCATGCTGCTGGACATGCGCAACCCGGTGAAGCTGCTTCGGGAGAACAAGGCCCGCAAGCGGTTGATGGAGCAGATGAGCGCGGCGTACGCCGCACACGGCATCATCACCCTGGCCGGTTCCCGGATGTACACCTCGATGGCCGACACCGACGAGGTCATCGACGACGCCCTCGCCCGGTTCGACCGGGTGTTCGCGCTGGTCGAAGGGGTCTGATCCGGTGGGCGGTACGGCACCGCAGGTCCTCGCGATCGACCTGGGCACCTCGGGGATGAAGGCCGCCCTGGTCGCCGCCGACGGCACCGTCACCGGCTGGGCGGAACGGGCGCTGCGCCTGCGGGTGCTCCCCGGTGGCGGGGCGGAGCAGGACCCGGCGGACTGGTGGACCGCGCTCGGGCAGGTCGTCGCCGACCTGGGTCGGGCGCACCCCGACGCGCTGCGGGCGGTCGACACGGTCTGCGCCTCGACCCAGGGCGAGGGGACCATCGCCGTGGACGCCGCCGGCGAGCCGTTGACGCCCTGCATCAGCTGGTTGGACATGCGCGGCGCGGCGCACCTGCGTCGGCAGTTCGGCGGCTTCCCGGCGTACCAGGGATTCTCGGTGCGGCGGATCGCCCGCTGGCTGCGGCTCACCGGCGGGATGCCCTCGCCGAGCGGCAAGGACCCGGCCGCGCACATGCTCTTCGTCCGCGACGAGCTGCCGGCGGTCTACGAGCGGACGGCGTCCTTCCTCAACGTGTTGGACTGGATCAACCTGAAGCTGACCGGGCGTACGGTGGCCACCGTCGACTCGATCCTGACCTCCTGGGTGACCGACAACCGGCGGCCCGGCGACATCCGTTACGCCCCGGCGCTGGTCGCCGACTGCGGCATCGACGCGGCCAAGCTGCCCCCGATCGTGGCCTGCACCGAGGTGATCGGCACCCTCTGCCCGGCCGCCGCCGCGCACCTGGGGCTGCCCCGGTCGGTACGGGTGGTGGCCGGTGCCGTCGACACCTCGGCGGCGGCGGTCGGCGCGGGCACCACCGGCGACCGCCAACCGCACCTGTACCTCGGCACCTCGTCGTGGATCGCCGCCCACGTGCCGACGAAGAAGACCGACGTACGGGCCGGGATCGCGGCGGTGCCGTGCGCCGTGCCCGACCGGTACCTGATGACCGCCCTGCAGGCCACCGCCGGGGCGAACCTGACCTGGCTGCGGGACAAGGTGGTGGAGTACGACGACCCGCTGCTCGGCGCGGGACACGTCGACCGCGACGAGGGTTCGATCTTCGACGCGTTCGACGCGATCATCCCGGGGGTGCCACCGGGGGCCAACGGCGTCTTCTACACCCCCTGGCTCTACGGCGAGCGGGCCCCTGTCGACGACCCGGACCTGCGCGCCGGCTTCTTCAACATCTCGCTGGACACCAACCGCTCGGACCTGCTGCGGGCGGTCTTCGAGGGGGTGGCGCTGAACACCCGCTGGGTGGCCGGCGCGGTGGACCGGTTCCTCGGCACGCCGGTCACCTCGATGGCGGTCACCGGTGGCGGGGCCCTGTCCGACTCGTGGTGCCAGATCTTCGCCGACGTGCTCGGCGTCGAGATCCGCCGGGACGCCCAGCCGCTCGCGGTGAACGTCCGGGGCGCGGGCTGGATCGGCGCGGTCGGCACCGGCCGGGTCGACTTCGCCGACCTGCCCGAGCTGATGCGCAACGACCGGGTCTTCGAGCCCGACCCCACCCACCGGGCCACCTACACCGAGCTCTTCGCCGTCTACCGGCAGCTGCACCGCCAGCTGGCCCCCGTCTACCGGCGACTCAACCGCCGCTAGCCGCCGGTGTGGCTGGGACGGCGCCGCCCCAGGTGGAGCCGAGCCACCACCGCCCCCCGAGCGGGGCCGAGCCGCCGACGCCCCAGGTGGGGCCGAGCCACCGCCGCCCCAGGTGGGGCCGAGCCGTCGGCGCCCCCCCGGGCGGGGCCGGGACGTGAGAACCTAACGGCGACGCGCTCCTCCTTCCGTCTGCGCGCTGACCCTCCACAAGGGAGCCGACGATGTCCCGTCCGGTGCGGACCCTGAACCGCCTGTTCGTGCTCACCCTCACCCTCGGTGCCACCGTGGTGGTCGCCCCGACCGCCGGCGCGACCAGCACCGCCAGCGCGAGCACCGCTGGCGGCGCGACCACCACCGCCAGCCCGACCACCACCGCCAGCGCAACCACCACCGCCAGCGCAACCACCACCGCCAGCGCGAGCACCGCTGGCGGCGCGACCACCACCGCCAGCCCGACCACCACCGCCGGCGCGACCGACACGGCCGGCGCGATGTCCGCTGTCACGCGGCGGCTGGCCGCCGTCCAGACCGACTGGACGCCGGTGCCGGGTCCGATGCGGCCCGGGTCCGCGCCGGAGACGGTGACCTACGGCGGCGACAGGTTCGTCTTCACCACCACCGGCCTCGGCAGGGTACGGATGAACCGGCAGTCCGTGACGGAGCAGACCTGGGCGGGCTGGACGACCGTGCCGGGCCGGCCGGGCGCCAGGTCGACGCCGACGGCCGAGGTCTACGGTGGCCAGTTGCGGCTCTTCGTCCGCGCCGGTGCCGGCCAGCTGCTCACCACCGGCTACGACCTGTCGACCGGAAGCTGGTCGGGCTGGACGGCGGTGCCCGGGGCGGCCGGGGCGCGCTCGGCACCCGCGACTGCGGTCTACGGCGGGGCATTGCACGTCTTCGTCCGCACCGCCGACGACGCCGTGCGGACCGCCCGATACCAGCTCAGCAGCAACACCTGGTCGACCTGGAGCACCGTACCGGGCACCGCGAACGCCCGTTCCGCACCGGCGACCGCGGTCTACGGCGGCGACCTGCACGTCTTCGTCCGCACCGCCGACCGCGCCGTACGGACCGCCCGCTACCAGCTCAGCAGCGACACCTGGTCGACCTGGAGCACCGTGCCCGGCATGGCGAAGGCCGGCTCCGCGCCCACCGCCACGGTCTACGGCGGCTACCTGCACCTGCTGGTCCGCTCCGCCGGCACGCTGCGCACCACCCGGTACTCGCTGTCGACCGGCCAGTGGTCGGGCTGGACCACCCTCGCGGGGACCCCCCGGGTCACCTCCGCCCCCGGCTCCGGCGGAGGCGGCGTGATCGTCGTTCGTGGCCCGGGACTCCGGATCTACCAAGGCCAGCTCCCGCTCTGAACGGGCCCCGCTTTGGGGAGATCTGTGGTCGCCAGGGCGACCACAGATCTCCCCAAAGTCCTCGACTGATTACGCCGCCAGATCGGGTGGCGACTCTTGCGCGAGCGGTCAGGGCGCTCCGGCGGGGCAGTTGTTGCTGGTCCGCCGGACGGTGTACTCACGGTCGTCGTGGGTGATGCCCGACGGCGTACCGTCGAAGTGGGTTTCCACCTTCTCCCAGCCCCGGCGCTGCTCGTAGTGCAGGTGCGGAGCCCCGGAGTTGCCGGTGCTGCCGACCTTGCCGAGCTGCTCGCCCTGGGCGACCCGCTGGCCGACCTCGACCAGCGGCGGTTCGAGCAGGTGCAGGTACTGCGTCTCCCACCGGCCACCGTGGTCGATCTTGACCCAGTACCCACCGCCCCGGCCGCGCGGGCCGTCCGGGTTCTCCGGGGTACGACCACCCAGCGACCCGTTGATGCCCGCCTCGGTGACCCGTCCTTCGGCGGAGGCGAGCACCGGCCGCCCCCACGCCTCGCCCTCGGTGGGGAACAGGTCGACGTCGTAGTCGTCGTGTCCCGGGTAGGTGCCGAGCTGCCAGGTTTCGCCGCAGGCGACGGGGAGTTGGAAGAGCGGACGCGGGCCCGGCGCCAGCAGCCTCGGCACCACCACCACGGCGATCCCGGCCAGCGCCGCGACCACGGCGAGCGCGAGCAGGACGCGGACGATACGGTTGCCACCGGGGCGGCGGGGGCGCGGTCTGCTGGGGCGGCTCGTCACCGTCGGAAGCATGGCAGACGCCGGCCGACGACCGCCACCCGCGCGGTCACGGTCCCGCCGGGAGCCGCAGCAACGCCGCACAACCGGTGGCGCGAAGCCCACCGCACAACCGCCAGCGCGGAACCCGCCGGACAACCGCCGGCGCGGAACCCGCCGGACAGTCGGTGGCGCGGAACCCGCACAGCCGTCGGCGCGGAACCCACCGCACAGTCGATGGCGCGGAACCCGGACAGCCGTCGGCGCGGAACCCGCCGGACAGTCGGTGGCGCGGAACCCGCCGCAAAGCCGGTGGCCGCGGCCCGGGTGGGGCGGCGACCACCGGCACCGGTCAGGGTCGGCGGGGCCGGCGGGTGAGCGCGAAACCGACGACGCCGGCCACGGCGGCCAGCACACCGCCGACCGCGGTCCAGATCCACCGGGAGCCGAGCTTCGGCAGCGTCGGCAGCCAGCCGAAGTACCCGTCGTCGTCCTCCTCGACCGCCTGCGCGGTCGGCTCGGCGTCGAGCACCGTGCCGGCGTTGGTGTTCGGCACCAGGGGCGCCTTCAACTCACCGTCGTCGCGGGACTCCGAGCCGTCCGCGCTTACCAGCAACTCCACCTCGACGGGCAGGCCCAGGTCGACCTCGGGCAGGTCGGCGGCGGACAACCGGACGTAGTACGTGCCCGGCAGCGGGTCGGCCGACCAGGGCTCCGCCCAGGAGCGCACCTGACGCAGGGTGCAGCCGAGTGACACCGTACCGGCGGTGGCGTCGACGGTGGGGGTCTGCGCGCCGGCCGTGCAGGACTGCCGGCGGCGCAGCCCGTCGAAGACCTCCACCGTCCAGGTCGACGCGCCGCTGCGGGACTTCGGGAACGACACGCTCGCGCTGATCTGGTGCCGGTCCCCGGCGGCGGCCGGGAACGACCAGTACAGGTAGTCGCCGGTGGCGGCCCCCAACCGGGCCGGCTGCCCGGCGGCGACCCCGACGGCGGTCAGGAAGGAGGTGCCCGCCCGGGTCACCGGGGTGGCCCCCGGCGACGGCGTGGGCGCGGCGGCCAGCACCGGCACTCCGGCCTGGACCGGCGCGGCGGCCAGCACCGGCACTCCGGCCTGGACCGGCGCGGCGGCCAGCACCGGCACTCCGGCCTGGACCGGCGCGGCGGCCAGGACCGGACCGGACGCCAGGACCGGACCGGCGGCCAGGGCCGGGGTGGCGGTGAGCAGGGTCAGGCCGGCGGCGGCCAGCACCGCGCCGGCGCGGATCGTCGGGGTACTCATCGGGTCTCCCTCCACGTGCCCACCCACCAGCGGGTCAGCAGACCGGCGAGCAGGCCGGTGATCAGGCCGGCCACGGTCAGCAGCACCAGCAGCACCCAGCCGCGACCGAGGTCCGGGGCGGTCGGGGCCGGCGACGCGGCGACCACGTCCACGGTCAACTCGACAGGCAGGCCGGGGTCGGCCTCGGTGCCCGGTCGGGGGGCGAAGGCGTTGCTCACCACCAGGCAGACCGTGGTCGCCTCGACGGCGGTGGAGGCCTGCGGCGTCGGGGACGGCCCGTCCGCCGGCTCCTCCCCCGCCGACCAGCGCAGGCCGGCGGAGACGACATCGGTACGGCCACTGCCGGCGTCCACCCCGCGGACCAGTTCCCGCCCGTCGGTGGCGGTGGCCCGCAACAGCACCCCGTAGTCGGGGTTGACCGGGCGGTCCAGCCCCACGCTCACCGAGGCGCGCAGCTCCTGGCCGGGCCGGACCGGCACCCGGTACCAGCGGTGCTCGGAGAACTTCTCCCGGTCGCTGTAGACGCCGGGGCCCAGCAGCGGTGCGCCGTCGCAGACGGACCGGCCGCCGACCACGGTGGGTGCCGCCGTGTACGTGTCCTTGGCCCGGTCGACCAGTTGCTTGATCCGGCCGGTCAGCTCCTCGGCGCTCTGCGCGGCGGTGTACGTGCCACCGGTGGCCGTGGCGATGCAGAGCAGCTGTCGGCGTACCTTCTCGTCGGGGGCCAGGCCGAGGGTGTCGACCACCAGTTTCGTACCCTGGGCGGCCAGTTCCCGGGCGACGTCGCACGGGTCCGGCGGGGCGCAGGTGTCCTCCCCGTCGGTGATCAGCACGATCCGCCGGGCGGTGGTGCCGGTGCCGAGGTCCTCGGCGGCCGAGCGCAGGGCCAGCCCGACCGGGGTGAAGCCGGTCGGTTTCAGGTCCGCCACGGCGGCCTTGGCCCGCGCCCGGTCGACCGGGCCGACCGGCACGATCTGCTGGGTGTCGCGGCAGCCCTGCTTCTTGTCGTTGCCCTGGTAGGTCGCGCCGAGGACCCGGATGCCGAGCTGGGTCTCCTCGGGCAGCGCGTCGACCACCTCGTTGAACGCCTGCTGCGCCACCGAGATGCGGCTGCGCCCGTCGATGTCCTTGGCCCGCATCGACCCGCTGACGTCGAGCACCAGCTCGACCTTGGGCGGTTCGGCCACCGGTTCCTGGGCGGCGAGCACCGGCACCGGACCGGTCAACACGGTCGCCGCCAGCAGTCCGATGAGGACGACCGCCGATCGTCTCTTGTTGATCACCGGGCGGAGTGTAGGCGTCCTCCACTTCGGAAGGTCGACCGGGTGGGCCGACAGACAAGAACCGCGGGAACGGCCGCGCTGCTCAGGCGCTCTCCCGGGCGAAGACCCGCGCGCCCACGCTCAGGCAGACCACCGCCAGGAGCCCGGCCACCGCCACCCCGGACCAGAGCTGCACCGTGCCGTACTGGCCGTAGAGGGCCGAACGCATCGCGTCGACGACGTACCGGAAGGGGGTGACCAGGGAGATCGCGTCCAGCCAGCCGGGGGCCAGCCGCATCGGCAGAACCACGCCGGAGAGCAGCATCAACGGCACCATCACCGCGTTCAGCATCGGGGCCAGCGCCTCCTCCCGGCGCAGCAGCAGCCCCAGGGTGTACGAGCCGGCGGAGAGGCTGACCCCGAGCAGGGCCACCATGCCCAGTACGATCGCCAGTCCGGTGGCCGAGGCGCGCAGCCCGAAGGCGAAGCTGGCGGTGAGCAGCACCACGGCCTGGGCCAGCAGCACCACCACGTCCCGCAGGACCCGGCCGACGAGCAGCGCGTACCGGCTGACCGGGGTGACCCGCATCCGTTCGATCACCCCGGCCCGGACGTCGGCGATGATGCCGAGCCCGACGAAGCCGGCACCGAAGAGGCCGAGCTGGATCAGCAGTCCCGGTACGAAGAGCTGCCAGGAGTTGCCGGTAGGTGAGCCGCCGCCCCCGTTGATCGTGATCCGCTCCAGCAGCGGGCCGAGGAAGGCGAGGTAGAGCGCGGGCTGGGTCAGTCCGATGATCAACCAGGCCGGATCGCGCATGGCCAGTCGGGTCTGCCGGACGAAGATGAGCATCGTGTCACGCAGGAAGTTCACGGGCGGCACTCCTCAGAGGGTCGGGGCGGGGCGGGTCACCGGGGTGCGTCGGGGGTCGGCTCCCGCAGCGACCGACCGGTCAGGCCGAGGAAGACGTCGTCGAGGGTGGGCCGGGAGATCTGCACCGACAGTGCGGCGATGCCGGCGGCGTCGAGCACCCGCAGCAGCGGCAGCAGCGCCTGCTCCCCGGCGGTGTCCAGGGCGAGCCGCAGGGTCCGCCCGGTCACCGTGAGGTCGCCGATGCCTGGTTCGGCGGCGAGCAGCTTGGCGGCCCGCTCGGCGTCGCCGTCCACGCTCACCGTCACCACGTCGCCGCCGACGCGTCGCTTCAGCTCCTCGGGGCTGCCGTCGGCGACGATCCGGCCGTCGTCGATGACCAGGAGCCGGTCGCAGAGCGCGTCGGCCTCGTCGAGGTAGTGGGTGGTCAGGAAGACGGTGGTGGCCAGGTCGTCGCGCAGTCGCCGGACGTGGTCCCAGAGGTTGGCGCGGCTCTGCGGGTCCAGGCCGACGGTCGGCTCGTCGAGGAAGAGCAGCCGGGGCTCGTGGACCAGCCCGAGGGCCAGGTCGAGCCGGCGGCGTTGACCACCGGAGAGGGTACGGATCTGCCGCCGTTCCAGGCCGGTCAGGTCGAGTTGCCGGACCAGCAGGCCGGCCCGCCGGGTGGCCTCGGCCCGGGAGAAGCGGTAGAGCCGGGCCTGCAGCACCAGCTCCTCCAGGACCAGGCTGGTCCCGTCGGTGCCGCCGGACTGGGCCACGTAGCCGGTGTTGCGGCGGACCTGCGCCGCGCCGCGTACCAGGTCGTGGCCGGCGACGACGGCCCGACCCGAGGTGGGACGCAGAAGGGTGGTGAGCATCCGCAGGGTGGTGGTCTTGCCGGCGCCGTTGGGCCCGAGGAAGCCGACGATCTCGCCGGTGGCGACCTGGAAGCTGAGCCCGCGGACGGCGTCCACGGTGGCGTGCGCGGCCTGGAAGGTACGGGCCAGTCCGTCGGCCTCGATCATGGGCACGGCTGCTCTCCTTGTCGACGTGGGGTGGTCCCGGCGGGACGACGGGCCGGTGCGGTGGTCCCCGCGGGACCACGGGCCGGTGCGGCGGTCCCCGCGGGACCACGGGCCGGTGCGGTGGTCACGGGGCGGCCACCACCTGGGCGGCGTAGCAGAGGCCCGCGCCGAAGCCCAGCAGCAGGATCGGCGCCCCGGAGGGCACCGTCCCGGCGTGCACCATCCGGGACAGCGCCAACGGCACGGAGGCGCCACCGGTGTTGCCGGCGTGCACCACGTCGGTGGCGACGGTGGCCCGGGGGAAATCCAGCCGACGCGCGATCGCCTCGATGATCCGCAGGTTCGCCTGGTGCGGGACGAAGCCGAGCAGCTCGTCGGTGCGTACCCCGGCCCGTTGGCAGGCCTGCTCGATGACGCCGAAGAGTTCGTTGGTGGCCCACCAGAACACCCGGTTGCCGTCCTGGGTCAGGTACGAGTGCCGGTCCGGGATGCGGATCCGGTCGGCCAGTTCGCCGACGCTGCCCCACACCACCGGGCCGATCCCGGCCGGCCGTCCGGTGCCGGTGACCGGTCCGACCACGGCCGCACCGGCCCCGTCGCCGAAGAGGATGCAGGTGCTGCGGTCGGTCCAGTCCACCCAGGCGGACATCTTCTCCGCGCCGACGACCAGGGCGTACCGCGACGAGCCGCCGCGTACCGCGTCGCTGGCCAGGGCGAGGGCGTACCCGAAACCGGCGCAGCCGGCGTTGACGTCGAACGCGCCGGGCGCGCGGACGCCCAGCCGGTGGGCGACCCGGCCGGCGGTGTTGGGCATGCTGCTCTCCGCGGTGGTGGTGGCCACCACCACCAGGTCGATCTCGGCGGGTTGCCGGCCGCTGTGCGCCAGCGCCTTGCCGGCGGCGGCCACCGCCAGGTCGACCACGCTCTCGTCCGGTTCGGCGATCGACCGGCTGACGATCCCGACCCGGGTACGGATCCACTCGTCGCTGCTGTCCAGCCGCTGCGCCAGCTCGTGGTTGGTCACCACCCGGGCGGGCTGGTGGTGGCCCAGCCCGAGCAGCCGGGTCGCCGGGACCGTCGGGGACACGTTCATGGCAGTGGACCTCCGGCCGCAGCGGCGAGCGCGACCGCGATCGCCAGGTTGTGCTTGTGGGTGATGGAGACGCTCACCTGGTCGATGCCGCAGTCGCGGGCCACCGCGCGGGCCGAGCCGCGCAGTTCGACCTCGGGTGCGCCGGTGGGTGCCCGGGTGACCGCGATGTCGCTGGGGCGTACCCCCTGGAACAGGCCACGGCCGAGGACCTTGAGTACGGCCTCCTTGGCCACGAACCGGCCGGCCAGGAACTCGGTGCGCCGGGCGGGTCCCAGCGTGTCGGCCAGCCGCAGTTCGGCGGCGGCGAAGACGAACCGTTCCAGGCGTCGCCGGCCGAGCAGCCGGTCGAGCGCGTCGACGGCGATCAGGTCCACCCCGAGCCGCATCAGTCGGCCCGCCCCGGCTCGGCGGAACCCTCGGCGGCCCCCTCGGCGAAGCCCGCAGCAGAGTCCTCGGCGGAGCCGTCGGCCGGGTCGTCGGCCGGGTCGTCGGCGGGGCCGTCGGCGGGGCCGTCGGCGGGGAAGAAGTTGCCGCGCAGCAGCCCCTGGAACACGCCCCGCCGGTGGATGTTGCCGGTGCCCTCCATGAACTCGAAGGCCCGCACGTCCCGGTAGGTCTTCTCCAGCCAGGGGTGCTCCCGCAGCGAGGCCGGGCCGAGCAGGTCGGCGGCGAGCAGCGTGGCCTCCTCGGCCAGCCGGGCGGCGCTCATCTTGGTGGCGCCGATCCGGTGGGCGTTGGCGGCACCCGCGTCCACCTCGGCGGCGGCGGCGTAGACCAGCCGGCGGACCCGCATCGAACGGTCGATCAGGTCGTCCAGCCGGGCCCGGTCGCCGCCGCCGAGCCGGGGCCGGTGCTCCAGCACGTAGTCGCAGACGGCGTGGGTGACCCCGACGGCGAGCGCGGCGACGCTGGGCCGGAACCAGAGCAGGGTACGCAGCGCGCCGTGCAACCCCCGGCGGCTGCGCGGGCGGCCGGCACCGAGCAGCCGGTCGGGTGGGATGTACATGCCGTCGAGGCGGATCCGGCTGATCCGGGAGCCGCGCAGCCCCACCAGGGGCAGCAGCTCGGCGTGCCAGCCGGCGTCGGCGGTGTCGACGAGCACCGCCTCGATGCCCCACGGTCCCGGGGCCCGTCGGCACAGCACCACCCCGAGCTGGGCCCGTGCCCCGTTGCCGATGTAGGTCTTCTCCCCGGTGAGCAGCCAGCCCACCCCGTCCGGGGCGGGGGTCAGGGTGGTCTCCAGTTCGGCGGCGGCGGAGCCCTTGCCCGGTTCGGTCAGCCCGAAGAAGGTCCAGGTGGGGCGCTCGGCGAGCCGGCCGTAGAACCAGGCCTGCTGGGCGTCGTCGGCCAGCGCCCGGACGGCGGCGCTGGACAGCGACGGGCCGGGGCTGGCCAGGACCATGCCGGTGTCGCCGTAGGCCAGCCGCTCGGCGACCAGCGCCCAGGAGACGCAGGAGACCCCGGAGACGGCGCGGGCCAACCGGGCGTCGCCACCGCGGCGGTACTCCGCCGGCATCAGCACGTGGTTCTGCAACGCGACCGCCGGCAGGTCCAGGTGCTCGGCGATGGCGTCCGGGTCCCGGTCCAGCACCATGCCGGGGGCCCGCAGCGCGGCGGCGATGTCCCGGCAGTACGCGTTGAGCAGCGCGGTCTCCGCGTCGGTGGGGTCGAGCTCGGTGAGCGCGGCCACCGGCCCCCAGTCACCCATGGTCGTCCACCGACCCGGGGTGCAGGTACGCGTTGCCGAGCAGCTCGACCAGGTGCAGGTCGCCACCGGGGCCGTCGGCGAGCATGCTGGTGGCCCCGAGCAGTCGCAGCAGCCGGCGACCGGTGGCGGTCAGCCGCTGGTGGCGGGCCCAGCGCAGCCGGGCCGGGTCGGCGGCGGGGATCTCGCAGCGCAGCCCGCTCTCGCGCAGCTCCACGGCGATGTCGGCGAGTTGGGCCTGCAGCTGTGGCTTCGCCAGCAGGCTGGCACCCTCGCTGTGCCGGCCGTCCAGGTGTCGCACGGCGTGGTCCAGGGTGGTCCGCAGGATGGCGTGTTGCAGGTCGAGCAGGCGCTCGCCGAGCGGCTCGGCGTCGGTGCCGGGCAGCTGGTGCCCGGCGGCGCGCAGCCGGTCGAGCAGGTCCGGATGGTGGGCGGTCACGGGTGCTCCTTTGCCGGTGGTGGGGGTGCCGCCGTCTGCTGGGTGAGGATGGCGACCTGGGTCTGGTCGTGGCGGGGGTCGGTGTCGCAGAGCACGAGGGTGTGGTGGCGCTGCGCCCAGTCCCGCTGGCAGCGCAGCAGTTCCCGCCAGAGGCTGGTGCAGTACGACCCGGGTGCGACCCGGTGCCGGGCGACCCCGGTGACGTCGGTGTCGGCGGGGTCGGTCCACGGGCCGGTCACCAGCAGTGCCCGCGCGGCGACCGGGGCGGGCAGCAGGCGGCGCAGCAGCGCACCGGTCGCCGCGCCGGAGGGGGCCGTGTGCAGCCCGTCCACGGTCCACCGGCCGGTGCGGTCGAAGACCATCAGCACGCCGGAGTCGAGCAGGTCGTGGGCGTGCGCGAAGGGTTCCCGGTAGGCGAACGTGGTCTGTTCCAGCACGAACAGCGCCAGGCTGTCGCAGCGGCCCGACCGGGCGTACGCGTTGGCCACGCGCAGCGCGGTGAAGGGCGCGGCCAGCCCCTGCTCGGAGACGGCGAAGCTGCGCGAGGTGTCGCCGAAGCCGTGGTTGAGATGCGAGGCGACCGTCTTGAGGGGATGCAGGTCGGGCAGCGCGTAGGCGAGGATCAGCAGGTCGGGGCTGGCGACTGGGTCCGGGGTGGCGGCCAGGGCCCGCTCGGCGAGGTCGACGAAGGGCACGTTGCGCCCCTGCCGGGCCAGCTCCTCGTCGACCTCGTCGCCGTAGGGCCGCAACAGGTCCCGGTAGAACCGGATGATGTCGTCGTCGAGCGCGTACGGCCCGGTCTCGCCCAGCACCGCCGCGCCGGTCCGCAGGGCCAGGGTCATCGTCGCGCCCCTCAGACCGGGGTGCTCTGCTGCCGCCCGACGAAGTCGGCGAGCGCACCGACGGTCGGGTAGGCGGCGAGGCTCAGCGAGTCGGGATCGAACCGGACCCCGAGCTGCTCCTCGATCGCCATGAGCAGCTCCAGGTGGGACATCGAGTCGAGGTCGATCTCCTCGACCAGGCGCGAGTCGACGGTGATGACGGGCAGGCCGGTCGGCATCACCTCGGCCAGGCAGCGGGCGATGACCTCGACCAGTTCACTGTGCTTCATCTGGCTGTCCTTTCGACGACCGTGGTCCGGCTCAGACCGGTACCTCACTGACCTGCTCCACCGAGTCGGTGAGGGTGCCGAGGGTGCGGAAGTCGTCCATCTTCAGCGCCTCCATGTCGAACTCGACGTCGACGGCCTCCTCCACGGCCATCAGCAGTTCGAGGATGGTGGTGGAGTCCAGGTGCAGGTCCTCGAAGAGCCGGGTCTGCTCGTCGAGGTCGGGCAGGGGGCGCTGCAGCACGTCCTGCAGGCAGCCGGAGATGGCGGTGACGAGTTCGGCACGGTTCACGGTGCGGTCCTTTCCGGGGTGGCCCAGAGCTGGTCGGGGTCGAGACGATCGGGGTCGAGCGGGGGCACGAGCAGTTGCCTGCCGAGCAGGTCGGCGACGGTGTCGCGGTGGCGGACCAGGTGCGCCTCGCCGTCGAGGACGAGCACCTCGGCCGGGTAGCCGTGGCTGAGGAAGAGCACCGGCGAGGCGGTCGGGCCGTACGCGCCGGAGCGTTCCACGCCGATCAGGTCACCCGGGGCGACCGGCGGCAGCGCGACGTTGCGCCCGAGCACGTCCTCCGGAGTGCAGAGCGGTCCGGTGAGGGTGTACCGCTCGGTGGCCGGGGCGTCGGGGTGGCTCAGGGACCGGATCGGGAAGTTCCGTTTGACGAAGCTGCCGACGCCGATGGCGGCCATGTGGTGGTTCATCCCACCGTCGGTGATCACGAACTGCTGCCCACGGGACTGTTTCACCGACCGGGCCCGCACCAGGTAGGTGCCGCTGCGGGCGGTCAGGTACCGGCCCAGCTCCATGATGATCCGGCAGTCGGGGTGCGCGGCACGGAAGTCGGTCACCGCCGCGTTGACCCCGGTCAGCAGCTCGGCCAGGTCGAGGTCGGTCTCCTGGTCGAAGTACGCCACCCCGAGGCCGCCGCCGACGTCGACCTCCCGCAGCGGGAAGCCGATGGCGGTGGCCAACTCGGTCGCGGCGGCCAGCGCGCCCCGGGTGTTGTGGACGATGTCGGCGGCGTCGAGGATCCGGGTGCCCATGTAGACGTGGATGCCGGCCAGCTCCACGTGCCGCAGCCCGCGCAGCACCGTACCGGCGGTGCGCAGGGTCTCCTGGTCGGTGCCGAACTGGCGGGGTTTGCCGCCCATGGCCAGTCGGGAGCCCTTGGTGGTGAAGTCCGGGTTGACCCGCAGCAGCACCCGGGTGCGGCCGGGGCGGCTGAGCGCGTCGACCGCCGCGACCTCGTCCAGCGACTCGCAGACCACGGCCCGGATGCCCAGCTCGACGGCGAGGCGCAGCTCCTCGGCGGACTTGCCCGGCCCGAGCATGATGATCTCCTCGGGCCGGGCGCCGGCCCACCGGGCGGTGGCCAGCTCCGCCAGCGAGGAGACCTCCATGCCGGCACCCATCGCGCGCAGCAGCGCGGTGACGCTGACGTTCGGGTTGGCCTTCAGCGAGTAGAACAGGTCCACCGCCGGGTGCAGGCCGGCCCGCAGTTCGGTGTACGCCTCCCGCAGCGATCCGCCGTCGTAGACGTACGTCGGGGTGCCGAAGCGGCGGGCGATCTCCTCGACCGGTACGCCGCCGAGGTGGGGTTCGGGGGTCATCGATTCTCCTGGTGGTTGAGCGGGGCCAGGGCGGCCGTGACGGCGGCGTCGAGGTCGGCCAGCCGCGGCGCGTCGGCGGCGAAGAGCATCAGGTGCAGCCGCCCGTCGAACGGGGGCCGGACGTGGTCGGCCTCGGCGTTGACCGTGGCGAAGCAGGTCACCACCACCCGCCCGGACGGCACGTCGGCACCGCCCGACGCGGTGGCACCGCCCGGTGCCGACGCTGCGGTGGCACCGCCCGGTGCGGCGGCACCGCCCGGTGCGGTGGCCGCGTCCGGTCCGGTGGCCGCGGCGGGTGCGGGGCCGAGCAGTGGGCCGAGGGCGGCGCGGACGGCCGCGAACGGCAGCGGAGCGGCCAGCCGCAACGGGTAGTGCCGGGCCAGCACGACCTGACCCGCCGTGGCGTACCGCTCGGCCACCCCGCCCTGGTACGTCGACATGTTGAGCCGGGCGTTGATCTCCAACACCGGGTACAGCACCCCGTCGGTGTCGATGATCGCGTCGACGCCGGCCACCCCGGTGAACCCGTCGGCGAAGAGCCGTCGGCCGACCGCCTGCGCGGCCTGCTCCACCTCGGCCAGGTGGGCGGGGCCCAGGTCGGCCGGGAAGGTGTGCCCCTGGTGGACGCCGCCGCGGGTGTGCGCCCGCTTGACGAAGTCGAGGCTGACCCCGCCGGTACGGCCGATGGTGAGCTGGTAGTTGAGGTCGGCCGCGCGGGGCAGCCACCGCTCCACCACGACGGCCAGCCGGTCGTCGCCGGTGCGGCGGGCCCGCCGGGTCACCATGGTCAGCAGCCGGTCGGCCTTGGCCGCGCTGTCCAGCACCACCAGCCCCTTGCCGGAGACACCGTAGGCGTCCTTGACCACCAGCGCGCCACCGGTCCCACCGTCGGTCGGCAGGTCCCCCCGGTACGCCGACAGCGCCCCGGCCAGCTCGCCGACGGACTCCACGCAGGTGCCGGGCACCGGACGCAGGCCCAGCTCGGCGGCGATCCGCCGACTGTAGATCTTGCTGTTGACCGCCTCGAAGACCGCCGCGTCTCCCACCGCGAGCGGCAGCCCGGCCACCTCGGCGAGCTTCTGTTCGGCCACCGACACCCCCATCGGCAGCAGCCGGGCGCCGTCCTGGCCCAGCCGGGCCAGGTGCCGCAGGTCGGCCGGCGAGTCCAACAGCGCCCCGGTGGTCGACCGGTCGGCGGCGACCTGGGCGGGGGTGCGCACCGTCGGCAGCTCGAAGCCGGTCTCCTCCAGGTACGCCCGGTACTCCGGGTCCATCGGCCGGTGCAGCAGGACGGTGTCGGCCGGCCCGGCGAGCAGCACCCCCAGTTCGTCCATCCGGGTCACCACCGGGGCCGGGGCGCGACCGGTGAGCGCCGGCAGCCCGACGTGGTGGGCGGCCCACTGCTCCTCCACCTCGAAGTTGCAGAGGAAGACCAGGGGGGTCCGGCCGTCGCCGGTGAGGGCCAGTTTGAGGGCGTGCAGGTAGCGACTCATCGGGGACTCCGTTGCGGGTGTCAGCTGTTTTCGACGACCATGGCCGCGTAGGTGGCACCGAGGCCGACCGAGGTCAGCAGGTACCGCCCGCCGGGGATCAGGCGTTGTTCGGCGCGCAGGGTGGCCAGGTTGACGAACGGGTCGGAGCAGAAGCAGTGCCCGTACCGTTCGACGTTGTCCAGGTAGACCTGTTTGCGGTCGATGCCGAGGTCGGGCAGGGCACGCAGCCACGACGAGACGTTCACGTTGTGCGGCACGATCAGTTCGATGTCTGCCATCGCGACGCCGGCCTCGGCCAGGCACTCGTGGATCACCTCGACCAGCCGCGGGACGTAGGTGTCGCTGAACTCGGTGCGCGAGGCGGGACTGGGCCGGAAGATGTCGGCGTGCTGGCCGTGGGTACGCACCACGTACGAGCGGACCCGCAGGCCGGCACCGGCCAGGCCGACCAGGCAGGCGGCGGCGGCCTCCCCCATGATGCTGGTGTTCTCCACCAGTTGGGCGATGCGGGAGAAGGTCTTCTCCCCGGTGAGCACCAGCGCCAGCGCCCCCGGCTCGTCGTCGGCGCGCAGCAGTTCCCCGGCCACGTCGACGGCGGCCAGCCCGGTGGCGCAGTTCTGCTGGGTGAGGGCGAAGGCGGCGGCCCGACGCAACCCGAGCTCCCGGGCGGCCAGCATCGCCACGTCCAGGTAGGACGGCGCCACGCTCTGGATGGTGTGCGCGAAGATCAGGTACCGGATGCGGTCCGGGTCGTCGACGTCGCGCAGCACGGCCCGCGCGGCGGGGGTGATCAGGTCCAGCAGCGGCAGCTCCGGATCCTCGCGCAGCATCCGCTGGCCGTGCACCCGCCGGAACAGCCGGGTCTGGTGCCGGTTGAGGCCGAGCCCGCCGGCGACCTCCTCGACGGTGACCGACCGCTCGGGGGCGTACGTCTGCACGGCCTGCACCGTGGTCGCCGCAGCGGACTCCATGGCAGCCTGTCCCCTTTTCCCCTCGGCGGACGGGCAGGCATTGGCGCTGCTCGTTCCTGGCCCGGCCGACGCTACGGAAAACGGCTGCTCCGGCGGCAGTAGGGAAACCCCTGCCTGCCGACGACAGGGCCGGTTCCAATACGACGAAATCGGTGCACGCCGACCGTCGGAGTCGATCCGGACGGACAACTCCACCATTCAAATGGGCAAATTCATGGCAAAGCTCCACGGCGGCTGCCGGGGCAGGGTTTCCCCCGGTTCGCCGTACCGGCTCGGCCCCTAGGCTCCGCGCTGACACGTATTGCCAGCCACGGACGTCCTCGGGGCGTACCGCGTGGGTCCGGGAGGTCCGATGTTCGAGCTGACCCTGGTCGATCAGCTGGTGGTTGCCTTCAAGGGGGAACGGGCGGGCCGGGGTCCGCTGACCGTCGGCCAGCTCAACACCCTGCAGTGGCTGGGCAACGGAAGCCTGTTCACCTCCGTGGAATGGGTCCTCGACCTGCCCGCCGGCACCACCCTGGACGACGTCACCGAGTCGATGGCGGTGCTGCTGGCCCGGCACGAGTCGCTGCGGACCCTGTTCCATCCCGACGGTACGGACGACAGTGGCGAGCCGACCCAGCAGGTGGTCGACTCCGGCGAGCTACGCGTGGACGTCTACGCCGTCGACCCGGCCGGCACCGGCACCGCGCCGGCGGCCACCGCCCCGGCCGGTACCGCAGACCCGGCCGACGGGGACGGCCGGGCGGAGAGCGACCGGCTCACCGCCATCACCCAGGTGCTCACCGACCGGTTGCAGGAGGCGCCGTTCCGCGTCGACGAACAGCTGCCGGTACGGGTGGGCGTGGCCGTGCGGGACGGCCGGCCGATCATCGCCGTCATCGCCTGCACCCACCTGGCCGCCGACTGCGGCAGCCTGGTCCGCCTCGGCGAACAGTTCGCCCGGCTGGTCCGTGACCCGGCCAGCCGTACCGTCGGCCCACGCGGCCACCAACCGCTGGACCAGGCACTACGGGAACGGACGCCGCAGGGCCGGGCCCGACTCACCGCCACCCTGGGCTACTGGCGGCGGCACCTGGTCGACCTGCCCCAGTGCCTGTACGCGGCCCCGGTGGTCGCCGACGACGGTGGCGGCCCGCTGAGCGGGTTCCTGGAGTCCCCGGCGATCGCCCTGGCCCTGCCCCTGGTCGCCGCGCGGACCGGCACCAGCCGGCCGATGGTGCTGCTGGCCGCGTACTGCGCGCTGGTGGCCCGACGGACCGGCAACCGGGAGCTGGTCTTCGCCTCCGTGGTCAACAACCGGATCGGCGCCCACCTGCACGACTACGTGGGCACCCTGGCCCAGGACAGCCTGGTCGCGGTGGACGCCGGCACGACCAGCTTCGACGAGCTGATCCGCCGGGCCGGGGCGGCGAGCCTGATCGCCAACCGGCACGGCATGTTCCGCCAGGACGAGCTGGTCGAGACGCAGCGGGCGGCCGGCCGGGCCCGGGGCAGCTTCTTCCAGCGCGACTGCGCGGTCAACATCATGGGGCTCGGCGGTGGCGGCACCGTCGGCGGCGACGCCCGGGACGCCGTGGCGGCGGTGCCGCACAGCCGGCTGCGCTGGTGGGTGCCGCCGAGCTTCCGGGTGATGCTCATGCTGCGGGTGATCGAGATCGGCGGTCTGCCGGTGCTCGGGCTGACCACCGACGACACCCTCCGGGTACCCGCCGACGAGTTGGCCACGCTCCTGCGGGCGATGGAGGCGCTGGTGGTGGCCGCCGCCGCCGGTGACGTCGACCTGGCCAGCACCGACACGATGGCCGCGGTCACCCCGTTGCGGCGCGGGCCGGAGTGGCTGCGGGTCGGGCCGTCCTGGGTGGAGTGGCCACAGGCGCAGCAGCTCGTCGCCGAGGCGCTCGGCGCGCACCACGGACGGGTGTTCGCCCTGCCCGCCGCCGACGGCGGGGCCAGCCTGGTCGCGTACGCGATCGCCGGGACCGGCCTGGACACTCCCGAGCAGGCGCACGCGGCGTGCCTGGCCGCCGTGGAACGGCACTTCATGACGGTGACCCCGGGGTACTACGTGCTCTGCGCGGACTCCCCGGACGACTCCGACGACCTGGCCGCCTGGCAGGGCCGCCCGGTGGTGGCGGCCGGCGACGGGCGGGGAACCCCGTCGGCGCAGGTGCCCGACGGCACCCGGTAGTCCGCCATTCGGACCATTTGCTGCGCAATGGCCAACCGAACCGGCCAGCATTTCGGGGAGGTAAATCCCGGCCGGGACGACCCTTGCCGGCAATTCATGGCGGACGCTAACATCTTGCCGAATGCGCGAATCTTCTCGCCACAAGAGAACCCCCATGGACCCCTTTTTGGAAAGAATTGGCAATGGGCAATGCGTGCCGGTTGCCGAACCCTTTCTGGCCGACCTCGCCGACGATCGGACCACCGCGGTCGGACCACCGACGCGACGCGCCACCCGATCGGTCGGCCCGACGGCCACCGCCGAGGAGGACTGAATGCTCGACACGTTGCAGGCGACAACCCCCCGGACGGTCACCGGACGCCGACCGGAGCGGGGCCTGGTCGGGCGGGACGCGGAGTACGCGACGCTGGTCGGGGCGATGGACCTGGCGGTCGCCGGCACCGGGCAACTCGTGGAGGTCACCGGCGACCCGGGCATCGGCAAGAGCCGTCTGCTCACCGAACTGACCGCGGTGGCCCGGCGGCGGGGCATGGCCACGGTCACGGTCGTGGCGACCGGCGGGCTGGCCGCGCTGGCCCGGGCCTTCGCCGACCACATCGAGACCGCCGCTGCCCCGGCGGGCACCGGGATGCGCCGCGAGCACCGGGCCCACCTGGCCACCCTGCTCCGGGTGCCGGCACACCAGGGCACCGGCCCGGCCGAGTTCGGTGGGCCGGACGAGCTGACCGTACGGCGACAGGTCACCGCCGTCCGGGCGCTGCTCACCGCGCTGGCCACCCCGCAGGGGCTGGTGGTGGTCCTGGACGACCTGCACCGGGCCGACCCGACGCTGGTCACCATGCTCCGGCACCTGGTCGGCCGGCCGCCCCGGGCCGCCCTGCTGCTGGCCTTCGCCTACCGGGGCCGCCAGGCGCCGCTGGCGCTGAGCAGCGCGCTACGTGAGGCGTCGGGGCTGATCCGGCTGCCGCTGGGGCCGCTCGCCCCCGTCGCCAGCGCCGAGTTCGTACCGGCGTCCGGCCCGCCCCGGTGGCGGCGGGCGCTGCTGGCCGCCGGCACCGGCAATCCGCTCTACCTGCGGGCGTTGACCGCCAGCGCCCGCCCGGGACCGGCCGGGATGGACGGGGTCGAGTTGGACCCGCTGCCCGCCGCCGTGCTCGCGCCGCTGCTGGCCGAGCTGGACGCGCTCTCCCCGCCGGCCCGGCTCGCCGCCCAGGCCGCCGCGGTCCTCGGCGGCTGCTTCGAACCCAATCCGGTGGCGTTCGTCGCCGACCTCGCCTACCGCAGCCGCTACCCGGTCTTCGACGAGCTGTCCCGGTACGACATCGTCCGCCCGACCGCGGGCACCGGTGAGTTCGTGTTCCGGCACCAGGTGCTGCGCCACGCGGTCTACCAGAGCACCGAGCCGGGCTGGCGGCTCGGCGCGCACGCCCGCGCCGCCCAGGTGCTGCGTCGCCGCCACGCCCCGGCCGAGTTGCTCGCCCCGCACCTGGTACGGGTGGCCGTCCCCGGTGACCTGCACGCCGCCGAGATCCTCGCGGACGCGGCGGCGGCCGTCCGGGACCGTTGCCCGGAGGCGGCGGTCGGCTGGCTGCAGGCCGCCTGTCGGCTGGTACCGGACCGGCCGGACACCCACGACCCCCGGGCCGAACTGCGCTTCGCGCTCGGTCTGGCGCTGGACGCGGCGGGGCACCCGGACGCCGCCCGCGACACCCTGCAGGAGGCGTTGCTCGCCGGTTCCCGGATGACCCCCGGACGGTTGGCCGCCGTCGCGGTCTGCGCCCGGCTGGAACGCCAGCTCGGTCACCGGGCACAGGGCCGGGCCATGCTCCGCCGGGAGCTCGACGGCCCGGCCGCGCCGCAGCAGGGCTACCGGGCCGCACTCTTGATCGAGCTGGCCGGCCACGACCTGCTCGACGGCGCCCTGGCCGAGGCCCGCGCCGGAGCCGGTGCCGCCCGCGCGCTGGCGGCACCGCAGTCCGACGCCCGCCCGATGGCGGCCGCCGCCAGTGGGTTGCAGGCCCTGGCGTACTGCCTCGGTGCCGACGTCACGGCGGCCACCGCGCACCTGACGGTCGCCGCCGGGCTGCTGGACGGGCTGCTCGACCAGGAGGTGGCGGCGCGGTTGGAGGCCAGCGTCTGGGTGGGCTGGAGCGAGCTGGTGATGGAACGGCCGTGGGACGCCCTGCGGCACGTGACCCGGGCGCTGCGGGCCGGCCACGGCTCCGGGCGACACGCCCAGCTCACCTGGCTGCTCGGCGCACAGGTGGTGGCCCTGCGCGGGCTCGGCCGACTGGCGGAGGCGGGCGCTACCGCCACGGAGGCCGTCGAGCTGGCGACCGCCTCGGGCGACACCGCCCTGCGGGTCTTCGCCGAGACCCTGCGGTCCTGGGTGGCGGTCTGGACCGGCGAGGTCGTCGAGCAGCGGCCGGCACCCCGGTCGACGGCCGACCTGTCCGCGATCGGCTGGTTCGGCATCGTCTGCCGGGTGATGCACGCCGAGGTGCGGGCCAGCGGCGACGACCCCGACGACCGCGGCAACCTCACCGGGCCGGCCGACCTGCCGACGGCCGACCCGTGGTCCCGGATCACCCTGCTGGAACACCAGGCGCGGGCCGCGTTGGAGGCCGGCCGGGTCGACCTCGCCGACTCCTGGGGCCTGGCCGCGCAGACCGCCGCCGACCGGCTGGGCCTGCCCGGCCGGTCGGCGCTGGCCCGGCTGGCCCGGGCGCACGCGCTGACCGTCCAGGACCCGCTCGCCGCGGTGACCGCCGCCAGCACCGCCGCCACCGAACTGGCCGCCGCCGGCCTCGCCGTCGACGCCCGACGGGCCACCGTGGTGGCGGCCCAGGCGCTGGCCGCCACCGGCCAGACCGAGTCGGCGCTCCGGGAGCTGAGCAGCGCCCAGCAGTACTTCGAGCAGTGCGGCGCGCTCCGGCTGGCCCGGGAGACCGGCCGGCTCCGGGTCCGGCTGGCGGCACGGACCCGCCACGGTGGACGCCGGCAGGAGGTCTCCGGCCCGCAGTCGTTGACCGCCCGCGAGGAGCAGGTCGCCGGCCTGGTCGGCGACGGCCTGACCAACCGGGAGATCGCCCGCCGGCTGGACGTCAAGGAGAAGACCGTGGAGATGCACCTGACCAGGGTCTTCGCCAAACTGGGCGTGACCAACCGGGTGGGCGTGGTCCGGATGGTGCTGTACCGCGCCAGCCAGGACTGACCGCCGGCCTGCGTGCGGGCGGCGGCCGGCGGTCGACCTCAACCGGCGGTCAGCCTCAGCCGATGTCGGCGAGCCTGGGCAGCACCTGGTCGGCGAGCCGCTCGGTGAACTCCACCGGGTGCCGGTCCGGAACGACCTGCACCTCGGTCACCCCCAGCTTGGCGTACTCGGCCACGTCGGCGAGGAAGGCGTCGACGTCGGCCAGGGCCGGGCGCATCACCAGCGCGGTCTTCTCGATGGCGGCGTAGTCCCGCCCCTCGGCCGCGCAGTGCGCCCGCAGCACGTCCAGCTTGTGCGCCACGTCGGCGGGGTTGCTGCCGAAGATGTTGCAGGCGTCGGCGTACCGGGCCACCAGGAGCAGGGTCTTCTTCTCCCCGCCGCCGCCGATCATGATCGGCGGGTGCGGCCGGCGCAGCGGCTGCGGCGAGTTGATTGTCTCGGTCAGCCGGTAGTGCCGGCCCTCGAACGGCCCGTTGTCGTCGCTCCACATCTGCCGGCAGATCTGCAGCGTCTCCTCCAGCCGCTCGAACCGTTCGGCCATCGGCACCACGGGCACCCCGAGACCGCGCTGTTCCCGCTCGTACCAGGACGCGCCGAGGCCCAGCCGGGCCCGCCCGCCGGAGAGCACGTCGAGAGTGGTCACGATCTTGGCGAGCAGCCCCGGGTAGCGGTACATCACGCCGGTGACCAGCACGCCCAGGTTCATCCGCTCGGTCCTGGCCGCGACGAAACCCAGAGTCGTGTACGCCTCCAGCATCGGATCCTCGGCCGGAGCCATGGTGTCCATCTGGAAGTAGTGGTCCATCACCGTGAACGACGCGACACCTGCCTGTTCGGCAGTGGTGGCCGTGGTCAGCAGGGTGGGCGCGATCGCCGCCGTCTCGGCAGGCGTGGCGAAGTTCCAGTAGTGCAGCCCGAGCTTCATCATCGACACCTCCGGATCCCAACCTAGCGCCGATCGGCAGTCGTCGCCGCCCGCCCGGCGGGGAACCCGCATTGCGCGAACCCGCATTGCGCGAACCCGCATTGCGCGAACCCGCGTAGCGCGAACCCGCGTAGCGCGAACCCACGTAGCGCGAACCCGCGTTGATCGACTCGGTTGGGCTGATATGGCGGTATCCGTCGCCCTTCGACCCAGCCATATCGGCTCAACCGAGTTGATCAACGAGTGCCGGAGGAGGTGCGGGGCTCAGCGGGCACGCGGCACCGGTGCGCTCATCGTTCCACCGTCCAGCCCGCAGGGATAGATTTCGATATTTACGAAGAGTAACATCACGCACACCCAGGGTGTGGCGGCGGGTGCGACACCCGACCTCACGGCACACCACAGCCGGACGTGGAGGTCGGAGATGCCTGATGAACAGCACAGTCGTCGGTCGGTGAGCCGCCGGGACGTGATGCGGGGCGCGGCCGTGCTCGGCGGTGCCGCGACGGTCGGGCTGGTCGCACCGGGCAGCGCGTCGGCGGCTCCGGCCAGCACGGCGGCAGCTCCGGCCAGCGCGTCGGCGGCTCCGGCCAGCACGGCGGCAGCTCCGGCCAGCGCGGCGGCAGCTCCGGGCAGCGCGGCGGCAGCTCCCGACCCCGCACCGGGGCAGCCGGCCCGGTCCCGATTCGCCGGGCTCGACGACTGGCTGGGCTCCCTGGTGCAGGTGGCCACGGTGGCGGCGAACGTCCTGCCGATGCTCGTGCTGGTGCAGCGGGGAGAGACCTCCGACCCGTACCAGCTGGGTGGTGTGCAGTTCGAGGTGATCAACATCGACGGTGAACCGTCCCTCTACGCACACAACATCTCCGGTGACGACGTCGGACTCTCCTACACCTTGACCCAGTCGGCGCCGGCGTCGAACACCAGCGTGTACCAGCCGCTGCCGAAGGGCGGCGCGTACAAGTGCGAGCCCGACCTCAAGCTGTTCACCGACGGCCAGGTCTTCCTGGCCCCCAACCCGACCTCCACCGCGTCGACCGGGACGCTGGCCCGTACGCTGAGTTTCGCGGTGCGCGGCCTGACCATCGGGGCGGTGGTGCAGGTGGTGGGTGGCGTCAAGCTCTCGGTCACCAAGGACCCCGCGGCCGGGTCGTTCACCGCGGTCATCGAGGCCACCGGCACCCCGAAGACGCTGCGGGCCGAGGTCGAGGCGACCGGACCGGACGGCAACATGGTCCGCGCGGTGTGGGACTCCTCCGGCTCACCGAACGGGCCGAGCAACGACACCATCAAAATCCCGCTCCCGGCGGGGGTGAACCTCGACCCGGTGGTGCAACTGCTCCAGCTCTACGTGGACCTCGACGCGCCCGGCTTGGACGCGGTCACCACAGACCGCCGCAGTCGGGTGATCTACCTCTGATCCTCCCGTCGCCATCCGCCGCGGGCGGCGAACCCGCGTTGATCGACTCGGTTGGGCTGAACTGGCGGTATCCATCGCCCTCCGACCCAGCCACATCTGCCCAACCGAGTCGATCAACAGATGTCGGGGGCGGGCGGGGGTCAGGCGGGCGACGACGGCCTAGCTGTCGGGCATCAGGAGGTCGGGCCGATCGCCCTGGCTCACACACACCGCCATCGTCTGTCGATAGTGGGCGATCACCGCCGGCCCGTCGCGCTCCGGGTTGTCCAGGCCGATGCGGACGCAGCGCCCGGGATCACGGCCGAGTTCGAGAATCTCGATGCCCCGCTGCTTCTCCCAGTACCCACGGTCAACAAGCACCCGCTCGTTCCAGACGTCGAGCTGACGCTCGGGGTACACCACGTCGACAAGCCGTACGGAGACCGGCACCAGGGCGCGTAGCGCCTCGTCGACACCGGGGTCCCCCGGCACCCGCCGCACGATCAGGACGTTGGCGACCGGGTCCAGCTCCACCCCGGCGTACGACTCGGGCCATTGGCGCCTGGCGACGGCCTCGACGGTATCGGCGGCGCGGCCCAACTGGTCCTGCTGGAGCCAGAACTCGTCCGAGAACACCACCTCGGCCGGCGGCGCGGCGGTCGCTTCGTGGCGCGGGCCGGCCACCGCCGATCCGGCGGCGGCGATCGGCACGAGCAGGAGCGCGAACAGGGTACGTGAACGCATCGTCAGGCCTCCTCCACAATCCTCAACGCGTACCCCGATGGCGGGTGACGGTGACCGACCAGGTCGGGGACCGTGTTCACGGGGTGGCGGCCCGTGTTGATGCCATTACCATGCGCGGATGGGTAGATTCCTTGCGCTCTTCAACGGTGCGGCCGACGAGGCCGACAAGGCCGAACTCTCCGAACAGCAGCAGACCGAGTTCATCCACGCCTGGGCGGCGTGGGCGCAGGCCAACGAGAAGGCTCTTGTCGACCCCGGCGCTCCGCTGAACGCGAAGAAGCTGGTCACGACGCAGGGAGTCGAGGACTTCACCGATGCCCTGACCGGCTACACCATCGTGGAGGCGGACTCGCACGACGAGGCGGTGCAGATCTTCTCCGGGCATCCGCACCTGGGGCTGTTCACCGGCAACTCGATCGCGGTCCTCGAATGTCCGCTTCCACCCAGCTGAGGGACGGAACGGGTCAGGGCTTGGGGCGCGGCCTCGGCCTCGGCATGTTCCGGTGTCGTTGGGCCCTGGTCGTGGGCGGTGGTGACCGGCGTTGCACGGGTACCAGTTCGGCCGGCCGGACGAAGATCTCCCGGGTGGCCACGGCGGCACCCTCGTCGTCGAGCTGGTAGCCCCGCAGCCACACCCAGCCGAAGTAGGTCTGATACTCGGTCAGCACCTTGATCACCCGGAAGGTGATGGGCTCGTGGAACTGCACGGACGCCCTGCGGGTCACCCGGACCACGTCACCGGGCGAGGGAAGGTCGCTCACGACGGCGTACGGTCGGGGTCGGGTCCGTCGGCGGGCGGGCCGGTCGGCTGCCGACGCACCGCGCCTGCCCACTCCGGTCGCGCCGGCCCGTGCCGGGACGGACAGGTTGGCATCGGTCACCCGTCCCGGTAGCGGCGCTGGTTGGACCGCCACTGCCCGGACTGCCACTCCTTGAGCGCACGCTCGTACCGTCGAACCTGGTCCCGGGCGTCGACGACCTCGCCGTAGAGCACCCCCAGGTCGGCCTCGACCCGCCGCAGGAACCGCGCCACCGCCTCGGGCGACAGCCCTCGCCGACCGAGCCCGGTCAACGGAAACCGTTGCCACCGCACCTCCACGGGGGTCAGGAGGTTCCGCTTCGACCGGTAGACCATGCCACTTCCACCGGCTGCGTCATCGCCTAGTTGGTCACCGCCCGTCTCATCGTCACCCGGTCCACTCGCGTCCATGTGCCTCCGTTCTACGCCGTAGGCGGCAGCGCCCGGGTGGGAACCGCAGCTTCGCGTGGAGTTGCTGTGCATGTCCCCGCACCAGACGCCAGCCAGGGTGGAAGGACATTGGTCAATCTAGGTCACTGTATGACCTAGGTAAATCACCGAGAGGAGGTGTCCGGCGAGTCGTGATCTAATCGCCAGGCCAGCCAGGGAGAGACAGCATGCCCATACCGATGTCGTCGCGGCAGATTGCGGACGACCTCACCGCCCGGATCACCGCTCGGGAGTACGAGCCCGGCACCAAGCTGCCGTCGCTGCGGGAGCTGGCCGATCTCTACTCGGTAAGCGTGTCGACCATCCAGCGCGCCTTGGAACTGACTCGGGAACGTGGCCTGACCGTCGGCCGCGCCGGCAGCGGCGTGTACGTCGCGGACGAGCCACCGGCGTAGGCGGGGCTCACCTTCCGGGCGGACCGAAGCAACCAGAGCGAACCTGCAGAAGTTGCCGAGGTTTGGTTGCGCCGTGAACGCCCTACCGGAATGACGTCGCCGCTCTGCCGCGAGCGAACCCGCTTGTCTTGTTCCGGCGCGGTGCGCAGGATCAGCGGATGGATCTGTTCACCGCGGAACGGCACCTCCAAGCCGCCCAGCGTGCCGCCGATGTCGAGTCCCTCGACGCCCTACTGCACCCGCAGGTCGTGGCTGCCGGGCCGGACGGCACCGTCTTCACGAAGGACGACGACCTGGCGAGCTACCGCTCCGGTGCACTGCGCATCACCAGCCTGGTGGAGGAGTCGCTCGACGTCCAGGAAGACGGTCAGACCGGGGTGACCCGCACGGTCGCCGCGGTGGATGCCATTCAGGGCGGTGCCGCGGTGTCCGCGCGGCTGCGCTACACCCGACTCTGGTTACGTGAGGACGGCAACTGGCGGGTGCTGGCCGCCACCTTCGTCCCGGTCTAGCCAGTTCATGGCCTGGGCCGGGCCGGCCTGGGGACGCCCAGACCAGCCGGCCTACCGGGTCTACGAATACTTCCCGTTCACCTTCCGACGGGCCGAGGCAACCAGAGCGCACCCGCAGGCTTCGACGGGTTCGCCCTGGTTGGCCGCCGAAGGGGTCACGCCCCCGGCTTGGCCCCTCGGATGAAGGCACTCCAGGCATCCGGCGCGAAGGTCAGCGCCGGACCGGCCGGGTCCTTGCTGTCTCGCACCGCCACCACACCGGACAGGTTGTCGGCGACTTCGACACAGGCTCCGCCGTTGTCGCCGCTCCGCGTGCTCTTACGCCACTTGGCGTTGGCCAGATCAACCATAATGGACCTCCGATATGATCTTGTCGATCAGCTGCCCTGATTGTTCCTCATCAAGGGCCAGTCCATCGAGGCTTGACCAGACCTTTTTGAACCGCCCCGGATCTTGTAGAGACTTCCCCGCTTGGGAAGGATCGAGAGATGGCAGGAACGAAGCCGTATCCGCAGGAGCTGCGGGAGCGGGCGGTGCGGATGGTCGCGGAGGTGCGGCCGAACTACGAGTCGGACTGGGCGGCGATCACGTCGGTGGCGGCCCGGCTGGGGATCGGCACGGCCGAGACGGTGCGTAAGTGGGTCCGTCAGGCGCAGGTCGATGACGGCCGGCGGTCGGGGGTGACGTCGGAGGAGTCGGCGGAGCTGAGGCGGCTGCGGCGGGAGAACGCCGAGTTGCGGCGGGCGAATGAGATCTTGAAGGCCGCGTCGGCTTTCTTCGCGGCCGAGCTCGACCGGCCTACGACACGCTCGTGAGTTTCGTCGACGAGCATCGGGACCGCTTCGGTGGAGTCGAGCCGATCTGTCGCGTGCTGCGTCAGCACGGGCTGCAGATCACCCCGAGCGGCTTCTGGGCGGCGAAGAAGCGTCCGCCGTCGAAGCGGCAGGTGCATGATGCGCGGCTGACAGAACTCATCCGGGATATCCACGCGGTGAACTACAGGGTCTACGGAGCCCGCAAGATCTGGCACGAGCTGCGCCGCCAAGGGCATCCGGCGGCCCGGTGCACGGTCGAGCGGTTGATGCGTGACGCCGGCCTGACCGGTGTCGTACGCGGCAGGAAGATCCGCACCACCACCGCCGATCCGGGGCATGAACGGGCCGCCGACCTGCTCAAACGGGACTTCACCGCCGCCCGACCGAATCGGTGCTGGGTTGCTGACTTCACCCACGTCGCCGCCTGGTCCGGCGTTGTCTACGTCGCGTTCGTCGTGGACGTCTACTCCAGGACGATCGTGGGGTGGTCCGCGGCGACGAACAAGCGGACCCCGCTGGTCCTGGCCGCCCTGGACATGGGACTGTGGCGCCGTGACCGCGCCGGCCAGCCGGTCGGGTCGGGTCTGGTGCACCACAGCGACGCGGGCAGCCAGTACACGTCGTTCCGGTTCACCACCCACCTGCTCGACGTCGGTATCGACGCCTCGATCGGCAGCGTCGGCGACGCCCTGGACAACGCGCTGATGGAATCCACCATCGGCCTCTACAAGACCGAACTGATCAAGCCCCGAGGTCCGTGGCGAAGCCTCGCCCAGGTCGAACTGGCCACCGCCGAGTGGGTCGACTGGTACAACCACCAGCGCCTGCACTCCGCCAGTCGACCCGGGCGTCGGCGACGATCAGCTCCGCGTCGGTGCCGATGACGTACTGGCATAACGACTCCTGCACCGGGTTCTGCCGGTCCTGCGGGTCGGTGGTGTCGACCCCGATGCAGCTCTTCCAGAACGAACGCCGGTCGTCGACCACGGTGACGAAGGCGAACGGGGTGCCCAGCAGCGTCGCGGCGAGCTGGGCCAGCCGGTCGAACGGCTCCTCCGCGCCGGTGTCCAGCAGCCCGGTACGGTGCACCGCGGCCAGCCGCAGCGGGTCGAAGATCTGGGCGGGCAGCGCCCGCGGGGCCGGTCCGCCCGCCGTCGCCACACCGCTCGCACCCGTCCCCATGCCCCCATTCTGTCCGCCGCTGCTGACCTCGTCCAACACGGCCTCCAGCTGACCCGCGAGGGCTTACCCGGGCCGGTCGGACGAACAAATCAGGGTCGCCAACTTTCCGTATGCCGACCTGTCGCTATACGGTCGGTAGGTGAGAATCGAACGTCACTGGTGGAACGGCGACCGCACCGTGCGAGGTCGTCGCGATGTGTTCATTCGAACTGACGGAGAGTCATGGGAGGTCGAGGCCCGAGCCGGTGGCGGCACCGGCCGGTCGAAGATCTACCCGTGTCCGGGTCGCAAGTCGGCAGAGATCCTGGCTGGGGCATGGATGGACGGGCAGAGCCCGTGGCAGGTCATGGCCCCCTGAGCGGTCGACCCACGGCACCACCTCGGCCGGGCCGGCAGCCCGGGTACGCTGGCTGCCGGCCCGGACGGGCCGCCGGACGGGGCGGGGCCGGGCTACGGCTCCGGCGCGGGCCGGCTTGGTGCAGGAACGGGACGAGACGGCAACGGGATGACGGCGGACGACAGCACGCGAACCGGTCCGGGTGGGATCGACCACGGCCAGCTCGAAACCTGTCTCAGCGTCTTCGCGGCGCTGGAGGAGCTGCCGCCTGACCACCCGGACGTGGTGCGGGTGCAGCGGGCCACCGCGCGGCTCTACAAGATGATCAAGCAACGGCGGCGGGAGCAGCGGCGGGAGACCGTCGCGGCGGCCGACCGGGCCGTGACGGCGGCCACCGCCACCGGCGCCCCGGGCCGGATCGACGACGAGACCCAGGGCATCCCGCTGGCCTCCCCCACCACCGGCGCCACCGCCGGCTTCCTGCACAACCCGCGCGGCTGCTACGTCTGCAAGCAGCGCTACCACCAGGTGGACGCCTTCTACCACCAGCTCTGTCCGTCCTGCGCCAGCCTGAACCGGGAGCGCCGGGACGCCCGTTGCGACCTGACCGGGCGGCGTGCGCTGCTCACCGGCGGCCGGGCGAAGATCGGCATGTACATCGCGCTGCGGCTGCTTCGGGACGGCGCGCACACCACGATCACCACGCGGTTCCCGCACGACGCGGTCCGCCGGTTCGCCGCGATGCCGGACAGCGGGGACTGGCTGCACCGGCTGCGCGTGGTCGGGATCGACCTGCGCGACCCCGCCCAGGTGATCGCCCTGGCCGACTCGGTGGCCGGGCAGGGACCGCTGGACATTCTGATCAACAACGCGGCGCAGACCGTGCGGCGCAGCCCCGGCGCGTACGCGCAGCTGGTCGCCGCGGAGGCCGCGGCCCTGCCGGACGGTCCGCTGCCGGAGCTGGTCACCTTCGGCAAGCCGGCCGGCGCCGGTGAGCCGGTGGCCGGCCTGACCGCCGCGGCGTCCCCGGCCGCGATCACCCCGCAGGCGCTCACCGCGCTGGCGCTGACCAGCGGCTCCGCCTCACCGGAGCGGATCGCGGCGGCGACCGCCATCGACGCCGGTGGCCTGGTGCCGGACCTCGACCCGGTCAACAGCTGGGTGCAGCGGGTCCAGGAGGTGGATCCGGTGGAGCTGCTCGAAGTGCAGCTGTGCAACGTGACCGCGCCGTTCGTGCTGGTCAGTCGGCTTCGTCCGGCGATGGCGGCGGCGCCGGCCCGGCGCAAGTACGTGGTGAACGTGTCGGCGATGGAGGGCCAGTTCGGCCGGGGCTACAAGGGGCCGGGGCATCCGCACACCAACATGGCCAAGGCCGCGCTGAACATGCTGACCCGCACCAGCGCCCAGGAGATGCTCACCGACGGCATCCTGATGACCAGCGTCGACACCGGTTGGATCACCGACGAGCGGCCCCACCCGACGAAGATGCGGCTGGCCGACGCCGGCTTCCACGCCCCGCTGGACCTGGTCGACGGCGCGGCCCGGGTCTACGACCCGATCGTCCGGGGTGAGCAGGGCGAGGACCTGTACGGCTGCTTCCTCAAGGACTACGCCCCCTGCGCCTGGTGACCGCCCCCGGGCCATCGGGCACTGCAACAAACCTGCAAGCGGCAGCCCTTGCATTCACGGAAAACGCTTTCCTACACTCTGTTTCATCGATGTTTCATCCTGAGTTCGGGTAGTGGCCTGACGGGCGAGGCCACCGGCGGTG
Source organism: Micromonospora sp. WMMA1923 (assembly GCF_049179195.1). NCBI lineage: Bacteria > Bacillati > Actinomycetota > Actinomycetes > Micromonosporales > Micromonosporaceae > Micromonospora > Micromonospora sp. WMMA1923. The sequence continues at coordinate 1,288,068 of NZ_JBMHLZ010000001.1, read as the reverse complement.
ACGGGCGGCGTGGCGGCTCCCCGCACCGCGTCGCCATGGACCCGGATCTCGCACCTCCCGCGCGGCCCCGGTGGGTTCGGCGCGCTTCACAGGCTGCCGCGCACCGGTCGGCACCTCAGACAGCCCACCACTACCCAGTTCTCCCCAGACGAAGGTGAGACGTGCAATGAGACGACCAGTCGCACGACGACTTCAGGCGACGCTGGCCACCGCGGCCGTCGGCGCCGCGATCTGCGTGGCCCTGCCGACCTCCCAGGCCTCGGCGGCGCCCGGCAGCGCCTCCGGCTACGCCACCCAGAACGGTGGGACCACCGGCGGCGCCGGCGGCCAGACGGTACGGGCCACCACCGGCACCGCGATCCACACCGCCCTGTGCACCCGGGCCAGCAGCAGCACCCCGATCACCATCGAGGTGCAGGGGACCATCAACCACGGCAACACCAGCAAGGTCTCCGGCAACAGTTGCAACACCGCCGACGGGGTGATCGAGCTGAAGCAGATCAGCAACGTGACGATCATCGGGGTCGGCTCCGGCGCGGTCTTCGACCAGCTGGGCATCCACATCCGCGACTCCAGCAACATCATCATCCGCAACGTGACGGTGCGCAACGTCAAGAAGTCGGGCTCGCCCACCTCCAACGGTGGGGACGCCATCGGCATGGAGAGCACCGTCCGCAACGTCTGGGTCGACCACGTCACCCTGGAGGCCTCCGGCGGCGAGTCGGAGGGCTACGACGGTCTCTTCGACCTCAAGGACAACGTCCAGTACGTGACGCTCTCCTACAGCGTGCTGCGCAACTCCGGCCGGGGCGGCCTGGTCGGCTCCAGCGAGAGCGACCGCTCCAACGGCTTCATCACGTACCACCACAACCTGTACGAGAACATCGACTCCCGTACGCCGCTGCTGCGCGGCGGCATCGCGCACATGTACAACAACTCCTACGTCAACCTCTACGAGTCCGGCATCAACTCCCGGGCCGGGGCGCGCGCCAAGGTGGACAACAACCACTTCCGCAACTCCAAGGACGTGCTGGGCACCTTCTACACCAGCGAGGCCGGCTACTGGCAGGTCAGCGGCAACATCTTCGACAACGTGACCTGGTCGGCCCGCAGCGGTGACAACAACCCCGCCGGCCCCAACCCGCAGTCCAACACCACCGTCAGCATTCCGTACTCCTACCGTCTCGACGGGGCCAGCTGCGTGCCGGACATCGTCCGCCAGACCGCCGGCGCCAACAAGGGTCTGCTGGAGTCCAACGGCGGCTGCTCGCCCACCAACCCCACCCCGGGCCCGACCAACCCCACGCCCGGCCCGACCAATCCCACCCCGGGGCCGACCACCCCCCCGCCCACCAACCCGGGCGGCACCAACCTGAGCCTCGGTGCCGGTGCCGACGGCTCCAGCAAGGCCAGCGGCACCAGCTACGGCAACGTGATCGACGGCAACCTGAGCACCGTCTGGTCGCCGAGCGGATCGACCGGTCAGATCTCCGTCAAGTGGGGCACCGCCACCCGGATCGGCTCGATCAACATCCGGGAGGCCGCCGGCTCGGCCGGTACCGTCCGTGCCTGGCGGGTGCTCAACGCCGACAACGGCGCCGTGCTGGCCTCCGGCACCTCGGCCGGGGTGATCACCTTCCCGGCGACCTCGCTGAAGAAGGTCACCTTCGACATCACCGGCGCGAACGGCACGCCGCGGATCGCCGAGTTCGAGACGTACGCCGGCTAGCGAGGGAGTTCGCGGCGCCGGCCGCGAACCAGTCCCACGACCCGGCACCGGGCGGGACCTGTCGAGATCGGACAGGTCCCGCCCGGTCGGGTGTCAGCTCCGGTCGTCCCTGGAGAGCCGCTCGGCCAGCCGGTTGAGGATGTTCATCGCCCGGCCGCGGATCGTGCGGTGGTTCGACGGACCCGCCGCGGGTGCCGGGGTCGGGACGGTCATCGCGCGTCGCGCCGTCAGGGCCCGGGCCTGCTCGGCGGGGAGGCTGCCGGCGTCGGCGGTCGGGGTGATGATGCCGGCCTCGCGCCACCCGGCGGCCTCGGTCACCATCTCGGTCAGCTTCTCGTAGAACGGCGTCGTTCGGGAGACCCCGTCGTGGTCGGCCCAGACCAGCAGGTGGCTGAGGACCGCGTCGTACTCGTGCAGTGGGTTCTGCGCGGTGTGGGCGCTGAGCTTGTCGGCCGCCTCCTGCATCCTGGCCTGGGTGAATCCCGCCTGCGGCAGCAGTTCCAGGAGGGTGGCGGCGTTGCCGACGACCTGCGCCCGGAAGCTGTCGAGGTCGTTGCGGTTGGTGGCGCCGATGCGCTCGGTCTGCCGCTGCCCTTCGGTGGTCGCGGTCGAGGTCGCCGGCAGCGGTGCCACCGGATAGTTGAGCATGTCCGAGTGGTACGCCTCGTTGACGGCGACGTGGGTCAACTCGTGTACCAGAATGGCGATCCGTTCCGAGTCCGTACCGCCAGCCGCGTAGTTGATCTGGTACTGGTTGGGCCCACCCGTCGGGGGCGGGCCGAGGTTGCGGGTGTTCCCGCCACCGCGACCCGGGGTCTGGTTCCAGGTAGTGACCCGCTGCAGATGCGGGATCAACTCGTCGAGCAGACTCCGGACCTGCGCGTTCCTGACGGTGGCGTGGTAGGCCTGCAGCTGTTGGATCTCGACGGGGTTGACCACCGCCGCCGGTGCCTGCCCGGCGGCCTGGCCCTGGGCCGGCGCCGGCATCATCCGCTGCACGGCAAGAAAAGCGCCGACGCCACGGTTGCCCACCGCGCGTTGCAGCGCCAACACCTGCGCGGCATCGTCGACCCGGTGCCCGTCGAGGGCGCGGCCCGGCTCGGCGGGACGGCCCCGGTCGAGGGCGGGCTCCCGCGCTACCGGTCGGCCACCGGCGGAGGTGGGTACCGCCGTGTCGCGTCGCGGGTGGGTCTCCGCTGACCGGTCGGCCGTACCGCGCTGGTGCCCGTGCTGCCGCATCCGACCACCATGCCCGACAACGGGCCGCCGGCGGACGGCCGAAACGGTACGTCGGCTGCCCCTGCGGCGCGCAACCGTGCCCCTACCGCCCACGTGGATCCGGCCGGAGGGGCAGCGGAAACCGGCGAGCCCCGGCCGATCACGGTGGATCGACCGGGGCTCGCCGGGTGCGGCGGGATCAGGAGAGGTCGAAGCGGTCCAGCTCCATGACCTTGGTCCAGGCCGCGACGAAGTCGGTGACGAACTTGTCCCGCGCGTCCTGGCTGGCGTAGACCTCGGCCAGGGCCCGCAGCTGCGAGTTCGAGCCGAAGACCAGGTCGACCGCGGTGGCGGTCCACTTCACCTCGTCGGTGGCCACGTCCCGGATCTCGTAGACGTGCTCCTCGGACTCCGACGCCTTCCACCGGGTGCCCGGGGAGAGCAGGTTGGCGAAGAAGTCGTTGTGGAGCACACCGGGCCGGTCGGTGAGCACGCCGTGGCGCGAGCCACCGACGTTGGCCCCGAGCGAGCGCAGGCCGCCGACCAGGACGGTCATCTCCGGCGCGGTCAGGTTGAGCATGTACGCCCGGTCGACGAGCAGCACCTCCGGCTGGGTCTTCTCGCCCGGCCGCAGGTAGTTGCGGAACCCGTCGGCACGCGGCTCCATGACCTTGAAGGACTCGACGTCGGTCTGCTCCGCCGTGGCGTCGGTACGCCCCGGCCGGAACGGCACGGTGACCTCGACCCCGGCGTCCCGGGCCGCCTTCTCCACCGCGGCCGAGCCGGCCAGCACGATCAGGTCGGCGAGCGAGATCCGCGCGCCGCCGGCGGAGTTGAACTCCTGCTGGATGCCCTCCAGGGCGGTCAGCACCGTGGCGAGCTGCTCGGGCTGGTTGACCTCCCAGCTACGCTGCGGCTCCAGCCGGATCCGGGCACCGTTGGCGCCACCGCGCTTGTCGGTGTGCCGGAAGCTGGCGGCCGAGGCCCAGGCGGTGGAGACCAGCTGGGCGGTGCTGAGGCCGGCGTCCAGGACCTTGGCCTTGAGCGCGGCGATGTCGGCGTCGGAGACCAGCTCGTGGTCGACGGCCGGCAGCGGGTCCTGCCACAGCTGGGGTTCGGCGACCCACGGACCCAGGAAGCGGCTGACCGGGCCCATGTCCCGGTGCAGCAGCTTGTACCAGGCCTTGGCGAAGGCCAGGGCGAACTCGTCCGGGTTCTCCAGGAAGCGGCGCGAGATCTTCTCGTACGCCGGGTCGACCCGCAGCGACAGGTCGGTGGTGAGCATCGTCGGCTTGTGCTTCTTCGCCGGGTCGTGGGCGTCCGGGATGATCGCCTCGGCGTCCTTGGCGACCCACTGCTTCGCGCCGCCGGGGCTGGTGGTCAGCTCCCACTCGTAGCCGAAGAGGATCTCGAAGAAGCGGTTGCTCCACTCGGTCGGCCGGTCGGTCCAGGTGACCTCGAGACCGCTGGTGATCGTGTCGGCACCCTTGCCGCTGCCGTGGGTGCTCAGCCAGCCCAGGCCCTGCGCCTCCAGCGGCGCGCCCTCGGGCTCGGGGCCTACGTGGTTGTCGGCGACACCGGCGCCGTGGGTCTTGCCGAAGGTGTGGCCGCCGGCGATCAGGGCGACGGTCTCCTCGTCGTTCATCGCCATCCGGCGGAAGGTCTCCCGGATGAAGTGCGCCGCCGCGAGCGGGTCGGCGTTGCCGCGCGGCCCCTCCGGGTTGACGTAGATGAGCCCCATCTCGGTGGCACCGACGCCGGCAGCCATCTCCGACTCGGAGGCGTAGCGCTCGTCGCCGAGCCAGGTGTCCTCCGGGCCCCAGAAGATCTCCTCGGGCTCCCAGACGTCCTGCCGGCCGAAGCCGAAGCCGAAGGTCTTGAAGCCCATCGACTCCAGGGCCACGTTGCCGGCGAGCACCAGCAGGTCGGCCCAGGAGATCTGCTGGCCGTACTTCTGCTTGACCGGCCAGAGCAGCCGGCGGGCCTTGTCCAGGTTGGCGTTGTCCGGCCAGCTGTTCAGCGGCGCGAACCGCTGACCGCCGTCGCCGGCCCCGCCCCGGCCGTCCTCGATCCGGTACGTGCCGGCGGCGTGCCAGCTCATCCGGATCATCAGGCCGCCGTAGTGGCCGAAGTCGGCCGGCCACCAGTCCTGGCTGGTGGTGAGGACCGTGGTGATGTCCCGCTTGAGGGCCTCGACGTCGAGCTTGGCGAACTCCCGGGCGTAGCTGAACTCGGCGCCCAGCGGGTTGCCCTTGGCCGAGTGCGCGTGCAACACCGACAGGTCGAGCTGGTTGGGCCACCAGTCCCGGTTGGTGCGCGGCCGTCCACCGGTCTTCGGCGTGGGCGAGTCGATCGCCGGGTTCTCGCTCTCGCTGCCCTGCGCGGTCACCGAGTCGTGCGCGACCGGGCAGCCGGCGGCGGCCTTCTGGTCCACGCCCTGGGCGCTGGCGGGGGCGTTGTCCTGGGTGTCGCTCATTCGTTTCCTTCCGGACTGGCGGATCTTGGGGAGGTACCGTCGGTCGCGCAGTCGGGGCAGGTGCCCCAGTAGACGACCTCCGCCTCGTCGACCACGAAACCGTGGTCGTCGGCGGCGGTGAGACAGGGAGCGTGGCCGACCGCGCAGTCGACGTCGGCGATCGCACCGCAGGAGCGGCAGACCACGTGGTGGTGGTTGTCGCCCACCCGCACCTCGTACCGGGCGGTGGCCCGGGCCGGCTGGATGCGCCGGACTAGGCCGACCTCGGTGAGGGCCCGGAGCACGTCGTAGACCGCCTGGTGGGAGACCGTGGGATGGTCGGCCCGCACCAGCGCGATCACCCGGTCGGTGTCGACGTGCGGATGGTCACGCAGCGCGGCGAGGACGGCCAGCCGGGGCCGGGTCACCCGCAGCGAGACCGCCCGTAGCTGCGCCTCCAGCTCGGCCGTCATGGACCGACCCTAGCCCGCTCTTCTGGAGTTAATCAAGTTAACTCGCCCACGTCGCCCGGTACGGGTCAGCGGGTCAGCCCCTGCGCCGGTGGGATTCGCGTCGCCCGCCGGGCCGGCCCCAGGCTGGCCAGCAGGCCGACGACGACCGCGGCAACCGGCAGGAGCACGAGTTGCCCCCAGGGCAGCCGGACCACCGGCTCGGCCGTCTGGCCCACCGCCGCCGTCACACCGGCCAGCCCGACCGGGACCCCGACGGCGATGCCGGCCGCGACACCGACGACGGTGATGGTCACCGCCTCCACCCCGAGCATCGCCCACAACCGGCCCCGACGGGTGCCCAGGGCCCGCAGCAACGCGATCTCCCGGGTCCGTTCGAGGACCGACAGGCCGAGCAGGTTGGCGACGCCGAGCATGGCGATGAGCACGGTGACCGCCAGCATCCCGAGCGACAGGCCGAGCAGGATGGCCAGCACCTGGGCGATGTCGCTGCCCTCGGTGACACCACCGCCGATCTCGATCTCCGGGTCACCGGCGGCGACGGCGTTCACCCGGTCGGCCAGCACGGCCCGGTCGAACCCTGCGGGCGCGACACCCCAGACGGTGGTCGGCACGGTCGGGACCCCCCGGGTGGCGAGCGCCTCGGCGGAGGTGACGCCGAGCAGCTGCCCGGTCGTGTCGGCCAGCCGGGAGGCCCGGACGATGAAGCGGACGGTCGTGCCGGCGGCGGCGACGTCGAGCGGGTCGCCGTCGACCAGACCACGCTCGGCCAGGTAGGTCCCGGGTGCCAGCAGGACCGGCGCGGCTGCGGGGGCGGCGAGTTCGGGTGCCAGCTCGGCAGCGGCTCCCGCGGGCAACGCCGCGAGCGTCCCGGGGGTCGCCTTGCCGCCGTCGGGGAAGCGGGCCGCCACCGTGTCGACGGTGGTCGTGTCCGACAGCTGTGGCACGGCGGCCAGTGCGGCGACGGTCCGTTGGTCGATCGGCGTGCCGTCGGTCCGGGCACTCACCGCGACCGGATAACGGTCCTCCAGATCGGCGTCCACGGTGGCCTGCCCGGTGGTGGCGGCCACGGCCAACGCGGTGATCAGGGCGGCACCGACGACCACCGACATGGCCGCCGCCGCCGTCCGGCGGGCATGCTGACTCAGGCTGCCGCCGGCCAGGCCGGCGGCCACGCCCAGGCGCTCCAGCAGCCGGGCCGCCGGCGTCAGCAGCAGGGCTATCACCCGGGGCAGCGCGACCAGCAGACCCACGGCCAGCACCAACCCGCCGAGCAGCGCCAGCGGCAGTGCGGCGCCGACACCGCCCAGGCCCAGCAGCACCGCGCCGACGGCCGTGACCACGAGGCCCACGACGAGACGACGACCACCGCGGACCGCGGCGGTGGCCGGCTCGGCCGTCTCGCGCAACGCCACCACCGGCGGCACCCGGGTGGCCCGCCGGGCCGGCAACCAGGCGGCGACCACCGTGGCCAGCACGCCGGTGAGGACAGACAGGACCAGCATGACCGGGCTGACCCGCAGCCCACCCCCACCGATGTCGAGCAGGCCGGCACCGAGGTAGCCGACCGCCACCCCGGCCAGCACGCCCACGACGGCCCCGACCGTGCCCACGATCGCGGCCTCACCGAGCACCGCCCGGCTGACCTGGGACCGGTGCCCGCCTACCAGGCGCAACAACGCGATCTGCCGGATCCGCTGGGCGATCACCACGTGGAAGGTGTTCGCGATGACCAGCACCGACGCCAGCAACGCCACCACCGCGAAGGCCACCATCAGGATGACCAGTTGGGTGTTGCCGCCGGCGAACCGGGAGGCCGCCTCGTCGGCGGCGGCGGACGCGTCCATGACCGAGATCCCGGGCGCGACGGCCCGGTCGACGGTGGCGACGGTGGCGGCGAGGCGGCTGCGGTCGTCGACGGTCAGCAACGCCGCGGGCGGGACGTCACCGGCGAAGAAGGAGGGTGCGGCGTAGAACCGGAACGACGAGCCGGTCAGCGGCCGGAACCCGAGATCCGCGGAGCCGGTGACCGTGACCGGGACCGGCTCGGCGTCGTCGTGCCGGAAAGCGAGATTGTCGCCCACGTCGACCCCGAGGTCGTCGAGCGTGCGGCGGTCCGCCACGACCTGGTCGGCCCTGGTCGGCCAGCTCCCCCGGTCGAGTTGGAACCAGCGGACCTCCGGGGTGGTGGCGACGCTCTGCACGTTCGCCGAGCCGCGCCGGGAGCCGCCGAAGACACTGACGCCATCGACGCCACGATCGCCTCGCGGGAGGGCGCGGACAGCTCGTCCCGGATCCTGCCGTCGGCCATCACCAGGACCCGGTCGGCGTACGTCGCCGCACCCGGATCGTGGGTGACCATGACGACGGTCTGCCCGGCCTGCCGGGCCGCGTCCCGCAGACCCGTCAGCAGGCTACGCCCGGTCGCGATGTCCAGGGCCCCGGTCGGTTCGTCGGCGAAGACGACGGCGGGCTCGGCCAGCAGCGCCCGGGCCACCGCCACCCGCTGTTGCTGACCACCGGAGAGCTCGGCGGGACGGTGCCGGAGCCGGTCGGCGATCTGCAACTGCTCGGTGAGCGCCGCCAGCCGCGCCCGGTCGACGCGCCGCCCTGCCAGCCGCAGCGGCAGCACGATGTTCTGCTCCGCGGTCAGCGCGGGCAGCAGGTTGAACGCCTGGAAGATGAAGCCCACCCGGTCCCGGCGCAGGTCGGTCAGCGCGCGGTCGTCCAGGCCAGCCAGGGGTGTCCCGGCGATGCTGACGGTGCCCTCCGTCGGCGTGTCCAGGCCCGCCAGCAGGTGCATCAGGGTCGTCTTGCCCGAGGCGGAGGGCCCCATGATCGCGGTGAACTCGCCGGCGGCGAAGTCGGCGGAGACCCCGTCGACCGCGACCACCGTGGCCTCGCCACCGCCGTAGGTCTTCCGGACGGCCCGGCAACTGACCATCTCGGCGTGTTTCGTCTGCATCCTCACCGCATCCAAAATATGCAAAGGAACCGCAGGCCACATCCGTCCAGGGCATCGACTCGACGCATTCGGCCGATACCGTGGTATCGCCTCGGGTACGACCGGGCCAGGGGTGTCGACATCGCGTTCCCCGATCGGGTGACGCTGCCTATCCTGGAACCGTGCCGGTGGAGACGCGACGAATACTGACAGCCGATTCCCTCACCGCGCTTGTCGTTGTCGCCGGCTGTCTCCTGCTCGGACTCGCCGGCCTGCAGGAGTGGTACTGGTCGGCGGCGATAGCCACGCTGCTCGCGATCCGTCGCACCGCGCCGGTGGTGATGCTCGGCCTGGTGGGTCTCGTCTCCGGGGTGCACGTGCTGGCCTCGCACAGTTTCATGTTCCCGGGCGACCTGGTCAGCCTCGTCGCGGTGTACAACGTCGCGGCCCACCGTCGGCGACGGCTGGCCGAGCAGGACAGCGCGATGCGCGCCCAGCTGGCCGTCCACGAGGAGCGCACCCGGATCAGCCAGGAGATGCACGACATCATCGCCCACTCGCTCGCCTCGATCATCGCCCAGGCCGAGGGCGGGCGGGTGGCCGCCCGGGCCGACGCACAGGTCGCCGGGCCGTTGTCCGACCGGATCGCGGGCATCGGCCGGGAAACCCTCACCGACGTCAAGCGGCTGCTCACGGTCGTCGACTCCGACGACCACGACCGGCCCGCCAAGGGCCTGCGCGAGTTGCCCGAGCTGCTGGCCAACGTCGCCGACGCCGGCCTCGACGTGCAACTGTCGACCGAGGGCCCGCCGCAGTCACTGGGACCGGGCATGGACCTGGCCGTGTACCGGGTGATCCAGGAGTGCCTCACCAACGTGCTCAAACACAGCCCACGTCCGCAGGCGCGACTACGGCTGGGCTGGGCCCCCGCGCTGCTCACCGTCAGTGTCACCAGCCCGCTGGACCCGGCGGACCATCACCCGATGGTGGAGGGGCGCGGGTTGTCCGGCATCCGGCAACGCTGCTCGCTGTTCCACGGCGACTGCGCGGTCAGCACCGGTTCCTCGCTCACCGTCACGACCACCTGGCCACTGCCGCCACAGGGAGCACCATGACGCAGGCACCGATCACCGTGCTCATCGCCGACGACCAGGACCTCGTCCGTACCGGTTTCGCCATGGTCGTCGACGCCGCCGACGACATGCGGGTGGTCGCCACCGCCGCCGACGGGGCGGAGACGGTCGCGCTCACCGCCCGGCACCGGCCGGACGTCGTCCTGATGGACATCCGGATGCCGCGCACCGACGGCATCACCGCCACCCGGGCCATTCTCGCCACCGCGCACCCGCCGAAGATCGTCGCCCTGACCACGTACGACAGCGATGACTACGCCACCCGCATCCTCAACGCCGGGGCACACGGGTACCTGCTGAAGGACGCCACCGCCGAGGGCCTCACCGCCGCGATCCGCACCGTCCACCAGGGCGGGTCGGTGCTCGCCCCGTCGACCACCCGCCGCCTAGTGGCCCAGACCGGCACCGCCCGTACCGAACCGACGCCGGCGGCACCGACGCTGGCGACCCTCACCGCCCGGGAACGCGCCGTGTTCGACCTGATCGTGGCCGGGGCGAGCAACACCGAGATCGCCCAGCGGCTGCACCTGGCCGAGGTGACGGTGAAGACGCACGTCGGGCGGGTGCTGGCCAAACTCGGGGTACGCGACCGAGTCAACATCGTGGTCTGGGCGTACCGCAACGGGGCCGTGCTGACCGGTGAACCCTGACCGGGACAGGAGCCGACCCGCGGCACGAGGGAGACGGGCGTTGGCCCGCGCGCACCTGCACGGCGACGAGTTGATCGCCGCCCGACACCTGCCGGCCGACGTGGAGCGGGTGTGGACCGCGTCCTTCGACGAGCCGGTCACCGGGCTGCGTACGACCGTCACCATCCGGGCAGCCGGCACCGGCACGGACCTCACCGTCCACCAACGGCGGCTGCCTTCCGAGCTGCGGACCGACCAGGCCGCCAACGGACTGGCGTCGATCCTCGACGCCCTCGCCACCTACCTACGACGCTGACCTACCGGACCGAACGGAGCACGACATGGCCGACACCACCCAACGAGACCTCGTACGGACCGGTCGTCGTCACCACCGGCGAGGGACGTGGTGCCACTGTCGACCACGGCCCGTTCCGCTTCGCCTTCAACGACCTGTTCACGTTCCGCGAGGGGCTCATCGCCCGGGTCGACTCGTACGTCATCCCGCTGCCTGATTCGGACCAGCCCGCCTGAGTCCGGACCGCTCCGGCCTCGGCCGGCCGAGGCCGGTGCCGGTCGCCGGCAGTCCGGTGCCTAGCCCAGGCTCAGGTCGTGCTGCTCCAGGGCAGTTTGGATGATGCCGAGCGCCTTCGGACCCATGCCGTGCAGCGCGGCCAGCTCGGCGCGCGGCACCCCGGCGAGATCACGCAGCGTACGGTAGCCGGCGGCGTGCAGGGCCCGGGTCGCCGGTGCGCCGATGTTCGGCAGCGTGTCGAGGGTGGACGTCACCTCAGCGACGCTATCAGCACCAAGCGTAGGGGAGCGCGTCTGCGTACTCCGGTCCGGCTGCCGGTCTAGGTCTCCGCGCTCGGGTTGCCGCGCCGAGCAACGGTGGGGCTGGTCGATCCATGGACCAGAGTTGTTCTTGCTGCGACCCCTCGCCTGGCTCACACCTTCACCGAGCCCGGCGAACTAAACCTTCTTTGGGACAGCCCTTGACGAAGGGCCGAGGTTAGCCGCCGAGTAGCTGCGAGGGTCCCTGAGCACGGCAACTGCGACGGAACGACATTACCTCTCGGTAGCTTTGAACGGCCAGGGGAGATGCTCCGTTGAGAGGTGGTCCGGCGTCAGCGGCCCCCACAGGAGTGCATCAGGATGGCTGATCAGGGTTACCTGAATTCACCCGACTTCTCGTATGACGATCTGGACGCGCTGGACCTGAGTACGCCGGCGTCAAGTTGGTTTCCCGATTTGGGATTCTCCAGGGCTGGCACACCAGCTGACCTGACCCCTGCCGCCGGTGCTCCGGCGCGGGATCCCCTGCCTACGCTCCAGTCGATCAGTCAGCATTTGTCCCTGATCGATGGGAAACGACATCTGCCCTATCGGCTCACCAACAAGAAACTCCGAGAGTACGAAGAATCCGTTGGGGTGCGGGAAGGGAAGTATCGGTTTTTACGAAATGGGCGCGGTGATACGGTGGGCGTCGAGGAGACGCCGGATCCTCGGGCGGAATACTATCAGTTTCTGCGAGGGCTGAGTAGTCCGGAGCAAGGTGGCGGACACGCGGTCCCCGAGATCGCACCCACCCCGGAAATCGTCAGCCAGTGGCTCGATGAATCCGGGCAGCCGGCGTGCAAGCCGCGCCGGCTGCGCAACGAACACCTGGCGGCTTTCGTGTCGAGTCATCGGCTGCTCCCGATCTACGAGTTCGTCAGGTCCGGAGGGGGCGTCGCGGGGATCACTCAATTGCCACTGTTGGGGGATGAATATTCAGCCTTCATGCAGAATTTGCGGATTGTTCAAGGCGGTTACAGTGTTCCCGGCACTCCCGTCACCCAGCACGTGGTCAGCGACTGGCTGCACAGTTCAGGGAAGAAATATCACAAACCCAGCCAAGTCACCGCGAAGGACCTGCGAGAATTTGAGGGGTGGAACAATCTCAGGCCAGGCTCCCATCGGATCGTGAGAACCAGTTCGGGTGCGACGGCGGCGATCGCCGAGGTGCCGCCGGTCGATGTCGCCCAGTCCTCCGCAGTCGGTGCGACACCGAATCAGTCGGTGGCCGCCATCGCTCAACTCGGCGTCCCACCGGCACCGTCGGGTCAGCAACCCTTGCCCTGGCAGGGTGGCGTCGCTGGCCTCGGATACCAGCCGGCTTCCTCTGCGACCCTGCCACCGGCGGCTCCCCGCGAGCGGCATCGGCAGCGGTTCAGCCACAACTGAGGCGGTCCACCTCTGACAGGTTGAAGTCTGCGGACGGCCGTACCCGGTCTAACGATCACGGCTCGGCGGCATCGTCGCTGTCCCTGGACCTGATCGTGGACGGTGCCGTGGTCACCGGCACCTGGGTGGAGCAGAACCGGTTACTACCGAGGTGCCCGCTAGCGGCGGGGCCACGGCGGTGCAGGCCATGGCGCGAGCGCCCGACTCTCCGTGGTCGATCTCGTACCGGCACTCGCTGCACGGCTCCGGCGGCTCGTGCTCTCGCCAGTCGTGCCCGCACTCGGGGCAGTCGCCGTACCACCGAGGCCGTTGCCGAAATTTCATCCCGACATCGTGTCGCGCACCGTCTCCGCCGTACAGGTCACCTCCTCGACAGCGTCCGATCTCTGCACGCCATCCTCGACAGTGATGAGATCTCCGTATGGTTGAGCGGCCCACGGTGGCAGCGGCATGACGCCGCAGAAGAACTCGATGCCGGACGAGCCCGTCCGCGATGGGAAGTACGCGCGGGTCGAGCGGGAGAGGCGGTTCCTGCTGGCCAGACCGCCGCTGCCGGCTGCGGTTACCGTCAGCCGCCGCATCACCGACCGGTACCTGGCGGGCACGCGGCTGCGCCTGAGACGCGCGGAAAGCCTCCCCGGCGGAGCCTGCGAGTTCAAGCTCACCCAGAAGGTGCCCGCCCAGCGGACAGGCCACCTCCAGGGACTGATCACGAACATCTACCTGTCCCCCGCCGAGTACGACCTGCTCGCCGGCCTGCCCGCCGCAACGCTGTCCAAGACCCGCCTGAGCGTCCCACCGCTGGGCATCGACGTCTTCGACCCGCCGTTGCACGGTCTGATCCTGGCTGAGGCCGAGTTCACCACCGACGAGGCGGCGCGCACCTTCCTCCCACCCCCGCAGGTCGTCGCAGAGGTCACCGACGACATCCGCTTCACCGGCGGCTCACTCGTCCACGCCCACCGCGACGACCTGCTCTCCTGGCTCGCCGACTACGACATCAGGCCAGCCCCCACCAACCCACGAAACCCCTGATCACGTACGGTCGGCCACCGCGTCGTACAGCCGCTCGACGCGGACGGCGACGCGCAGGCACCATGATCGGGCGCACGCCGACGGGCCGGCGCATTCCGGTAGGTGGCCGCGTACCCACATCGTTCCCACCGGTGCGTCGCCGGCGGACGCCACCGCGATCTCGACCGTCCGGACCTCCAACGGCACCGACCCCGGCAGCCCCAGGTGCGACGCCCAGTCACCGGCGGCGAGCGACAGTCGCGTACCGGCCGGCACCCTCACCACGCACCCCGCATGCCGGCGGCCTCCGCCACGGCCAGCAGGTGCGGGCTCGGCCGGGGTGAGCCGATCAGGACCTCGGCCAGGACCGCCCGCCCGGTCGGGCGTACCCGTACCTCGGCGGGTGCGAGTCGGTCGGCGTCCAGCAGTGCCCGCCCGGCCGCTGCCGGATCGTCGGTGGCCAGGTGTGCCGGTGCCATGTCGATCAGGTACGCCGCCCGGTGCTCGACGGGCAGGCTCCGCCATCGGTCCCGTACGGTCAGCGCCTCGTGCAGCTCGACGGCGGTACGGTGATCGCCGAGCGCGGTGGTCGCGGTGATCCGGGCGGCGTCCACTGCGGCCCGCTCCGGAGTGTCCGGCTCGGTCAGCGTCGCCGCCCCGTCGAGTAGCTCGATCACTGTCGGTGGGTCGTCGTGTTCGGCGGCGGCAAGAGCGGCCTGGACGAGCAGCGCCGCGCAGGCTGACCGTTCGGATGGCGTACCCGCATCAGGGGTTAACGGGGCGATCTGGTGGGCGGCGGTGATCGTCGTTTCGAACGCGGCCCGGTGCCGGCCGGCGACCCGTAGGGCGGTGCCGAGGGGCAGGGCCGCTGCTGCTTCCAGGAGTGGTTCGTCGGTGGTGGTGGCTACGGACAGGCCCCGGTCGGCGGCCAGCCAGGCCAACTCGTGGGCGCCCAGCTTGACCAGCACCGAAGCGGTGAGCCGGTACGTGCGCACCTGCAACCCTGGCCGTGCGGGAGCGGCCAGATCATGGCCGTCATCGAGCAGACCAGGCAGCAGTCGGAGCAGTGCCGGGTACTGGGCGTGCTGGTACATGGCGTCGGCGTGCACGATCCGCGCCCGATACTTGTACGGGTCAACCGGCACGTGATCGGCGGGTGGCCGCAGGATCCCCGGGTGGCGGGTGAGTGCGGCCCGGACGGTGTCGACCTCGACGTCCGGGCTGCGGCTGGTGGGTGGGGTGGGTGCGGGTGGGTTGGTGTCGTCGACGAGGACGTCCGCCGTCACGCCGAGGGTGTCGGCGACCTCCTGGAGGACCGACCACTTGTCGAGGCGACGTACCCCACGCTCGACCTTGTCCACCCACGACTTCGACTTACCGAGCCGATCGGCGAACACCTGCTGCGACATGTTGCGCCGCCCCCGCCAGTACGCCACCCGCCGACCGACCGGCAGATCGTTACTCACGACGCCACCCCGGCCAGCTGCGCCCGCCACCAATCCACCTCGCGGCAGGTGGCGACCGTGTCGACGGTGCACCGCCAACAGGGGTGACCAGCCTCGTGCTCGGCCAGGACCCGACGGGCGACCACGGCTATCGAGAGCGGATCGGTCGGCTCGTCGACGCTCACCGGGATTCACCGCCCCGGGGCACCGGGCCGACCTGGGTGGTGTCGTCGAGCGGCGTCCGCTCGGCCTCGGCCTGAGCCAGGATCCGCCCCCGGGCGGCGGCCTGCTCGGCGGCCTGGATGGCCTGGCCGGTGCCCGGCGGTGGGGGCGGCTCGGGCCGCCGCAGCACCCAGCGGATGAACGCGCGTACCTCGGTGCACAACTCGGACCGGACCGTCACGGCCGTCTCCCTCGCTCGGTGGGAGGCGGCGGCGGAGTTCGTGCCCCGCACGGAGGATCGGGGCTGGAAGGACCTCCGCCGCCGCCTGGTGGGCAGGGAGAGCAACTCGCCGCACGTCGGCGACTCCCTGCCGCTACCGTGCGATCACGCTAAGCAGCAGTACCGGGCGATGGGGGTACACCACGTACCCGGTAACAGGGCGTACCTACAGCTCGGAAGCACCGATTCGCCGAGACAGCTCGACTGCCTCAGCCCGGATCGCCGCTGGCGCCTCCCGTGCCAGCCGCGCCGCGATGTCCCGTGCCGGCGGCGAGTACCGGACCGTCTCCGGCGATGTCGCCTCAGCCCGCGCGAGCAGATGCAGTGTCGCCTCCCGGGCACCCTCCAGATCCGCCGACCGCGCCAGTTCCACGAAGTGACGGCCACGCCGCTCCGTCGACGGAATCGACGCCGGGTCCAAGGCGTGAGCCCGGCGTTGGGCTTCGTCGGGGTCGCCGAGGTCGACGGCGCACATCACCGCGTAGACGTCGACGAGCGGCCGGGAGACGCGGGTACGCCGTCCGACGTAGCCCTCTGGCAGCGCCCGCTCGACGACTCGTCGCGCGGCATCCCAATCCGACCAGGCACCCTGGTCACCAGACCGGGCACGGGTCAGCGCCGAGCACAGATGCAGGTCGGCGAGCATCTCCGCCCACTCGGGCCCGCCGTCGGCGACTCGCGGCTCGACGAGGCCGCGTGCTTCCCGCAGCCGTTCCACTGCCTCGTCGGCGCGCCCGACGGAGCGCAGCAGGTGCGCGGCGTACCAGATGGACTGGGCGATGGCCAGCGGGTCGTCGGAGTCCAGCGCGGCGGACAGGCCCCGGTCCACAGTGAGCCACACCATTTCGCGGTCGCCGTGCCAGGCCAGGTACGCCTGGGCAAGGTGGTACGCCTGGGCAAGCAGGGCGAGGCTGGTCCGCCGGTCGTCGCCCTCGTGCAGCCGCGCGGCGCGCTGGGTGGAGTCGAGCAGGCCGGGCAGGACCAGGCCGGCCTCGGTGCGCTGGTGCCGGGAGGTGTGCCACGTCTGCCAGGCGGCGTCGATGGCACCGCCCAGGTAGGCGGGGCTCTCCGGGTCACCGTCGATTTTGATGTGCCAGGCGGTCAGGGCCCGACGCACATCGTCAACGGCGGGGTGGCTGGGCCGGACGTCGAGCGACAGCGCGACGGTGGGACCGAACAGCTCACCGAGGTCCCGGACGCCGAGGTGCGGGGCCAACTGCTGCGCCGCACGGAGGGTCAAGCCCCTCCGGCCGTTCTCGATGAACTTCACGGTGGTCGGGCTGAGCGAACTCAGTCCGGCGAGGCGCTCGCGGGAGAGCCCGGCTGCTCGGCGGAGTCGCTCGACGCGCTGGCCTGGTGTGGTGGGTTGCTCGGCGGTCATGACGGCACCTCGCCCGGGGTTGGGTACATCGTGTACCCCACGGTACGCGCCATAAGGCGCTCAGGCCCACCGACCCGTGAACCGGTCGGGTGACCGTCCATAAAGGTGTGACGGTGGTGGCCGATCATTGTGCGGACGGCGGGCTGAACGGGCGGACCCCCTGTCGGCCATCCGTCGCAATCGCACACGCCGCGACGGCAGGCGATTTCCTGGGAGGCCGGAGCAGACAGGGGATGTCACATGATGACCACCGAAGCATTCGCCGCCCGTACCAAAGGACTTAGCCGTAGCGACGAGATCGTCGCGGTCGAGAACGCGCTGCGCGCCTACTACGCCGTCGATGCCGCCCAGTTCGCCGCCCGCCTCGCCGTGACGAATTCGCTCCTTACCAAAATCGACACCTATCTCGCCGGTTCCACGACTCACCAGGCTGCCGTCAACGACCTGAGGATCGACGTCGTCCTGGCCCGCAACGCATACACCGGCGCTGTGGCAGCAGCCGGACGTGCAGCCGGTGCGGAGGTTGCCGCCATCGGCGACCTGGTGGAGGCCCACGACAAGGCCGCGCAGATGGGGATGCGCGACGAGGACGACAACGACGCCGCCCGCATCAAGACCGCGATCACGGCCGAGGGGAACCAGCTGGTCGGCCGGATGACCGGCGCGCAGAAGGACGAGGCCGTGCGCGCCGACGTGCTAGCGCTGAGCGTCATCGCCAGCGAGCCGGGAACCCACGTGACCACCCGCATCATCCTGGAACAACTGGTGAACCGCGCCGACATCACGATCTTCGACGTGTTCACCCCAGGCACCACACTGACGCCCCCACCCGCAGCCCGTAAGTACACGCTGAAGAACGCGCTCTTCCCGCCGATGGGCAAGCAGGAACGACTCGGCGCGTTCGTCCACGAGCTGACCCACGTCGACGCCGGCGAGGCGTACGGCAACACCGCGCTGCTCCTGCTGTGCAGCCCGGGGCTACTCGGCAACGGCCCCAAGCTCAAGGAGCTCGCCGCCTGCCGGGTCGCCGCCATCGCGGACCTACGAGCCCTGCTCACCGCCGACAAGCAGCTCACCGCCGCACAGCGCTCGCTCTTTGCCAGCAAGTTGCAGTACGTCCAGGAACAGGCAACGGTCGGTGTCTACGCCGAACGGTATTACTCCTTCGGCAAAATCGACGCCGCCACCCGCGACCGCCTGGTCGGCGTCGACGCCCTGATCGCGAACAGCGGCGTCCTGGTCGAGTTCGACACCGTGATCAACCAGCTACTCGTCTACCTCCAGATGTGGAAGATCAGCACCACCACGCCTCTCCACGCCCGGGTCCTGGCCATCGCAGAGCAACAACAACAGCAGCGCTGGCAGGGCTGAACGCCGGATGATTCGGATCACCGACAAGAATCTTGTCGGTGACTGACGGCTGCCAGAGTGACCCGCGTCAGGAAGTGGAGTATCGGCTGTCGATTCCTTCAAGGATGATCGACAGCCCGGTCTCGAACTGTTCGTCGGCGTCAGCGATTTCGGCCGCCTCGGTCATCCTGCTCAGATAGGGGAACTCACCGGTCGCGAGCAGGGACACCAGATAGGGCTTCATGCGCATCCGCCAGCTGTGCCGATCCACGCCGGACCGGTCGACGTTCGCCTTTTCGGTCAGCTCGGCCTGCACGGCTCCGCTCACCCAGGAGTAGA
This sequence comes from Micromonospora sp. WMMA1923, assembly GCF_049179195.1. Taxonomy (NCBI): domain Bacteria; kingdom Bacillati; phylum Actinomycetota; class Actinomycetes; order Micromonosporales; family Micromonosporaceae; genus Micromonospora; species Micromonospora sp. WMMA1923. The sequence continues at coordinate 1,269,296 of NZ_JBMHLZ010000001.1, read as the reverse complement.
TCAGGTGCAACACGTCGATCGCGTCGTCGATACTCAGACCATCGCCACCGAGCACGGCGAGATCGCGTTCCATGCCGCGTAGGTAGTTGGGACCGAGGATCGGGCGGGTGGCGAGGAGCGGAGCCAGCCAGGGGTGTCGCAGGAAGTTCTGTCGCCTGCGGCGGGCGATGACGGCCAGGTCGGCGCGGAGATCACCGGTCGGCTCCTGAGGCTCGAAGACGCTCGCCTCGTCGATCATCACCGCCCAGAGGTCTTCCTTGGTGGGCAGGTAACGGTAGAGAGTCATCGCCCCCGCGCCGAGGTTCCGGGCGATGTTTCGCGCCGAGGCGGCTTCGAGGCCTTCGGCGTCCGCGATCGTGATTGCCACCGCAGCGATCTCTTCGCGGGTGTGTGCCGGCGTCGGACCGCGCGGCGGTTTCTCCGGGCGCATCCAGACGACGGGCTTGGGCTCCGACACGACGACCAGGGTACGCGAGCCAGTACTCGAACCTGGGAAGCACTTGCGTACACCGTACCCAGTGACTACCTTGCATTAGCGTACACCGTACCCAGTTGGGGGTTTGATCATGAATGAAGCGATCATGTACACCCGGAATCTACGAAAGCAGTACGGGGACGTCGCAGCGCTGACCGGCCTGGACCTGGCCGTCCCGCCGAACCTGGTCTATGGCCTGCTCGGCCCGAACGGCGCGGGGAAGAGCACCACGGTGCGCATCCTGAGCACGCTGACCCGCCCCAGCGGCGGGCAGGCCTCGGTCGGCGGATTCGACGTGGCCCGGGAACCGGAGGAGGTTCGCAAGATCATCGGGCTGACCGGTCAGGACGCCACGCTCGACGACAAGCTGACGGCCCGGGAGAACCTGCGGATCTTCGGCCGCCTGTCGCGGCTGGGGAAGCGTGGAGCCCGGCAGCGGGCGGATGAACTGCTGGAACGGTTCGGCCTCGCCCACGCCGGCGATCGGCTGGTCGGCACCTATTCCGGCGGTATGCGCCGCCGGCTGGACCTGATCGCCAGCCTGCTGCGCGCACCCGCCGTGCTCTTCCTCGACGAGCCGACCACAGGGCTCGACGTCCGGAGTCGCATGGAAATCTGGGACACCGTCCGCGACCTGGTCGCCGACGGCACCACGGTGCTGCTCACCAGTCAGTACCTGGAGGAGGTGGACCAGCTCGCCACCGCCGTCGGCGTGATCGACCACGGCCGCCTCATCGCCGAAGGCAGCCCGGCTCAGCTCAAGTCGCGGATCGGCAGCCACATCGACGTCGTGGTGGAATCGACGGACCAACTCCTGACGGTGATGGCGTTGCTGGAAAGGCTCACCGGCCACCGCCCGAAGGCCGACGGAACGCACATCGCCGTCGCCGCGACGGATCCGGTGCCGACCCTGCCACAGATCGTGCGTGAACTCGACGCCTCCGGTGCCGTGATCCGCGACGTCGGGATCCGCGAGCCGAGTCTCGATGACGTCTTTCTCTCGCTGACCGGCACGTCCATCACGCCCGAACCGGTCGCGGCGGAGGTGGTGGGAGCATGAGCGTCCTGGTCGACGGCTGGGTCCTGACCCAGCGGAACATCCTGCGGTTGCGCCACGAACCCGGAACCCTGCTCACCATCATGCTGATGCCGACCGTGTTCGTCGTGCTGTTCGGCTTCGTGTTCGGTAGTGCCATCGGTATACCGGGCTCCTCGAACTACCGCGAATACATGATGCCGGGCATGTTCGTGCTGGGCACCGGGACCGCGCTCTCCTCAGCGATGGTGGACATCGCGATGGACCAGTCGCGTGGCGTGATGAACCGGCTCCGCTCACTACCGACCAGTCGGGTGGCCGTACCCCTCGGCCAGAGCGGCGCGGAGGGACTCATCGGTGCGTACGGACTGGTGGTCCTGATGGCCTACGGGCTGATCGTCGGCTGGAGGCCGCACCACGGCGTCACGCAGACGCTGGCCGCCATCGGCCTGCTCCTGCTGTTCCGATACACGCTGGCCTGGGTCGGCACCTACCTCGGACTGGCGATCCGCTCAGCGTCCACCGCGGCCAACCTGGCACCCTTGACGCTGCCGCTCACCATGGTGTCCAACGCGTTCGTGCCCACCGACGGGATGCCGGTCTGGCTACGAGCGATCTGCGAGTGGAACCCGCTCAGCGCGCTGGCGACGGCGATCCGGTCCCTGTTCGGCAATCCCGGTGCTCCGGGGCCGGACGCCGCGTGGCCGCTGACCCACCCGGTGACCGCGACCCTGCTGTGGATCGGGCTGCTGTTGGTGATCTTCGTACCACTCTCGGCACGTCGCTTCTCCCGAGCAGGCGTGTAGCTCGCACTACTTGAGGCCAGGTTCGACGGCGAGTCGGAAGGGGGCAGGTTCCTACCCCCGGTTCAGGAGACGAGTCCGACCCTCATCGCCAGGTCACGCGCGTCATCCCGGGTGGAACGTGGACCGTCGAGCAGGTCCACGGTGATCTGCCGGGCGTAGCCGTTGAAGCGGATCGTCTCCGGAGCCGACTCGTACGCCTTCCGCAGCACCGCCACGGCAGTCTCCTTGTCGTCCCTGCCGTAGTGCGCCCGCGCGACCTCGATGAGATGGCGGGCCCGGCGCGGCCTCGACGGTATCGCCGCCGCATCATGGCGCCGGGCCTGCCGTACCGCCTCGCCCGACTTCTGCAACTCCACCGCCACGGTCACCGCATGGGCTCCCATGATGACCCGGGAGAACGACGTCTGCGGCTGGTAGAAGTCCGCCGGCAGGCGCTGCGCCACCTGGTCGGCGCGGTCCCAGTACCGCCAGGCACGACCTTCCTCACCAGCGCGAGCAGCGGTGTACGCGGCCTCGAAGTTCAGTGCACCCCACAACGCCAGCAGATTCGTGCTCCCGTCGGCCGTGCACGGCTCCAACGCCGACAGCACCTCCAGCGTCACCCTCATCGCGGTGTCCCAGTCGCCGGACTCCCGATGCACCTGGCACAGGAACCATCCCGCACGGACGATCGCCTCCGGATCACCGGACTCCTGCGCCGCCACCATCGCCCGGTCCGTCACCCGCCACAGCAACTCGGCGGCAGGCTGATAGGCGAGAAACATCTGCGCCAACCCGAGCGTCTCCGCCCACAACGCCTCCGCCCGTCGCCGCTGGTCACCCTCGTACGCCAACACGGCCCGCTGCCCGTCCCGCAACAACCCCGGCAACAAACCACCCAGCACCGTACGGTGATCCGCCGCCTGATGACGCGCCGCCCACGCCACCGCGAGCCGCTCCCGCAGACCCGACAACGACTCCGGCGGGGCATCACCGGGAAGCGCGACATGGTTCAGGGCCGCCCGGACCGACACCAGCGCCGGATGCTCCGGCCCGTTGACCACAGCGGACCGCTCCCCCAACTCCGCCGCCAGGGCGGACACGTCAATCTTCAGCGCACGGGCGATCCGGTCCAGCATGTGAATGCGCGGCGGCAGGATCCGATCGGTCTCCACCGCCTTGACCCACTCGGCGCTGCGGCCCACCAACCCACCCAGCACCGTACGGGACTTCCCGGACCGCTCCCGGTAGACCTTCAACCGCTGCCCGAACGTCAACTCCGGCAAGGAATCCACCGGAACCTCCTCGCGTAGCGCGGGACGCACCACCGCATCGACCGCCGTCGCAGCCAACGCTACCGACCAGCCCGACACCTCATAATCCTCACCCGCTGACGAATCCCCCGAACCCTGGAAGGGCGCTGGTAATACTGAGCGCTCTCGGAGAACATCGCCGACCTGGGGGCAAGTTCGTGGAGTCGCTCGCCGAGACCGGCCCCGGCCCACGACCGCAGCCGGCGGCGGATCGTCCGGTCCGAGCAGGCACGGGGCCCCGTACACCCAGCCGCAGCACCTACTGCCGGTCGCTCTTAATCCGTCCGGCAGGGCCAGACGCCGGCCTGTGATCGAAATTGAGGGGTCCGCTGACCGACGCGGTTATGGCGGGAAGGCACCCACGCCCGCCCACTAACCTTCGTCGAGGGTCACTCGTCTAGTCACTCAGGCGATCGCTACAGCTCATCTTCCTCGCTCGCCGCAGTGCCACCTAGCCATGAGGTCCGCGCAATCCAACGGTAAGAGAACTCGACACCTTGCTCGACGTTCACGATGCTGCCTTCGAGGAGGTTCTCTTCAAGAGCCTCGGTCGCGGCCGCAATGGCGGCGTCCGCTGCCTGGTTGATTCGATTAGCGTGCTGGTTGCGCTCGCCCAACTGAACATCAAGGGTCAGGCGAAGGTATTTGGGCGTCGATCCAGACATACGTCCTCCACTAAGGGTGATCAAAATTTCCGGCGTTCGGGGACACTATGCACCACCTGCCGCTGAGGCGCGAGTGATCTTCGCTTCTGTCGCTAACCGGACACTTGAAGATCAACGAAGCACACTCCCAGCCGAATCTTGAACAAAAGACGTCGGTCCTCGACCTGGAAGCGGGTCGAGTGGCATCGTCCACTATGTTGTGCGCGTGCTATCCGCATCGTTTTGGTCCTGGCCCGGCTGGGGCGTTTTGTCGTCGCTCGGCACCCTCGCGACCGCTCTGGTGGCCCTGCAGGTATACCTAGCCGAGGTCTCACGCCGTCGACGTGCTGACCGGGATGCAGTTCGAGTTTGGGTAACAGACGACGACGGACTTACCGAGGTTCACATCGTGAACGACTCGAAGTTTCCGATCGTGGACACCACGATCGTCGCCCTCTATGAGCAGAGTTACTGGGCAGCAACGCTGGGGGGCATGAACTGGGCGGCGGTCGGTTGGATTGCGCGAGGTACCCACGTCGTACACCCCTCACAGAGCGCGCTGCTGACCCTGAGCCACTTCTACTTGGGAGCACTAGATAACAACTTACCAAAGCCGGCATTGGTCCGGTTAGAGCACGAGGCAAGCACTGAGAGCCGAGTTGCCAGCTTTACCCGAATAAAGAAGCACCCAAAGAGGGTGCGAATAGTTGACTGCGGCTATCTAGAACGATATGAGCGGCAGGCAGTCAACGATGCGCGTGGAACCATCCCGGCCCCCTCCCCCGGCCGCTCTGATAGCGGATCACAGTTGCCGTCTCCGCTGTCAAGCCGGCCTTGACGGGTCCCAGGACAGGGCAGTCCGACGCGTCGAAGCCGGGGGATGCGTCACCAACGGTGCGCCGGAGCGACGCCGCCGCGCCTCGGCGAACTGCCGGCCAACGAAGCTCAACCACTCTCGGCACTACCGTTTCCGGCGGTCCCGGCTTCACGCTCTCCGCGCCAACCGCCGGTCGAGATCCAGCGCCGAGGTGCGCTGTGTACTTCCATGTCCTGCTCCGCCTCGACGGTGTCGACCCCGACGACCGGTACAACCTGGTCGGCCGCCCGACCGGGATTCCCGTCGCTGACCTCGACGCCGCCGTACATCGGTGCCCGGCAGCTCATATTCGCTACCCCGCCGCATCCCGGCCGGCCCCAGCTGGTCGATCGTCGGAGGCGAACAAGTCGACGTACGCCGAATCGGCGCCTGCGAAGGGGACGTGACTGACGCCTTGGCGGTCTGCCTGGCCAAGTAGACCACCAAGCCACCAGCCACTGCTCCACCCGACTCACCACGGGCCGCATCATTGGCACCCACACTGCCCCGGAAGCGACCATCACCAGGAGAAACTCGGCCGCGCCAGAACCCTGGCTACTCTTGATCCTCGGCGGCCGGTAGGTCGAGATAGGCCAGCAACCGCAGCATCCCGGCCAGATGTTGCAGGTCGTGCCAGAGCAGCGGCTCGTCCTCCGGCCGACGACGCAACAACGCACGAAGCTCCGCCACGTCGTCACTGCTCTGCCCGACGTCGATTCCAGACGCCGGATCTTCCTGGATGCTGAAGGCGGAACGTAGGTCCACGTTCCAGTAGTGGTCGACATCGAGAATCGATAGATCGATCTCCGAGCCGAACCGCTCCTGCACGGCGTCCAGCAACAGCACGCACACCTGACGAAGTTCCTCGACCCTGAGCGTCTCCGCCATGTGCACCGCCTTCCGGAGGGAGTGAACGCCGCTGCGGTACGAGCAGCAGAAAGGCCACCTCCCGTACTCGGGAAGTGGCCTCTGACCTGCGGAACTGAGGGTGGGCGATGCTGGTATCGAACCAGCGACCTCTTCGGTGTGAACGAAGCGCTCTCCCACTGAGCTAATCGCCCTCAGCGCGCATGACTGTACCCGATCGGCCGGCCCGGCCGCGAATCAGGGGTCAGTGCGTCGCGAGGTAGTGCAGGGCTCTGGCCACCACGTCGATGCCGAGGCTGTACTTGAGCGAGAGCCAGGCGACGGTGGCGACGAAGAGCAGGCCGATCGAGCCGAGGGCGAGGCGCAGGGGCAGCGGGCGGGTGGTCGCCCATCGGGTCCAGCCCTGGACGTGCCGACGGGTGAAACCGAGTAGCCGTTTGGCCCAGTGGAACTCCACCGCCCAGATACCCAGCCCGGCGATGACCACCAGCCAGCCCGGCCCGGGAAGCGGGATCATGATGATGCCGAGGGTGACGACGAGGGCGCCGACGATCGCGATGGTGATCTTGAGCGTGATCCGGCCGGTGGGGTTGGCGCGGATCAGGTCGAGCGTGGTGCGTACCCGTCGGCGGAGGTGGCGCAGGCGACCGGTCGGCGGCGTGGCCTGGACCGTGTCCGGCGCGGACCCGTTGGCGCGCCGGGCGTCCCGCGCCGAGGCCGCCCCACCAGGCCCCGAAGGCGCGACCGAGGCCGCCCCACCAGATCCCGAAGGCGCGGCCGGGGAGGAGGCCGCAGCGGAGGAGGCGGCGGGCTTGCGGCCGGGGCCACGGGAGCCGTCGGCGGGGCGGCCCGAGGGGCGCGTGCCGCCGGTGGAACCCTGCTGATCGGTCGGCACGACGTCCCCTCGTTTTCGCCCCGCACCGGCCGCTGCCTGCGACGATTTCGCCGGTGTCGGCGGATCCACTGAGGATCGATTTGCGGTCATTTCACCCCCTAGTGTGCCCCGGCCCGTCACTGGAACCGACGCCTGGACGTTACCGGAGTAAGTCGTTGTCTGAACCAACCCCGACACCGGGCGGGATCACGTTCTGGGCAGAACCGGATATCGTACAAGAATTTTCACATTCTAACGGCGTTTCCGACCCACTTCCCACCACTGGGTGAAGTCAGCGCATGGCGGAGCGTAGCCAGGAATAGCACCTGAGTATGGGAAAAGCGGGACACGGACGTTCCGCAGCGGTGCCGGGGGGAGAACGTTCATGAGTGTCATCCGACCGACGACCGTAGAGGTCGAGACGTCACTAAGGCTCGTCGCACCTGACGCCACGGCACTGCCGGTGCGCGCCAGTCTGCGGTACGACCCTGCTGACCCGTATGCGGTCCATGTCCTGTTCCATGCCGAATCGGCCGGGGGCGAGGCGGTGAGCTGGTCCTTCGCCCGCGAACTGCTGGTCACCGGCCTCGACGATCCGGCCGGGATCGGCGACGTCCGGGTCTGGCCGTGGGCCACCCCACGCGGCGACTTCGTCGCGTTGGCGCTGTCGTCACCGGACGGCAACGCCCTCTTCGAGGTGCCGCGCAGCGTGCTGGTGCGCTTCCTGCGCCGCACGTACGTGGTGGTCCCGCGCGGGCGCGAGGCCGACCACCTCGATGTCGACACGGCGGTGACCCGGCTGCTCGCCGGGCGCTGACCGACGCCTTCGGTGCCGCGCGGATCTGCCGAGTCCGCGCGGCTCCGGCTCGTCGTCAGCGGTACGTCGCCGGTCATCCGTGCGTGGTCAGGCCGCCGTCGACCGGGATGACCGCACCCGTCAGGTACGCCCCGGCGCGCGAGGCCAGAAAGATCGTCGCGCCCACCATGTCCTCGGGGCGGCCGATGCGCCCCAACGGGATCTGCTGCTCGATGGCGGCCCGGCTGCCCGGGTCGTCCAGGGCGAAGGCCATCATCTTCGACTCGAACGGCCCCGGCGCGATCGCGTTGACGGTGATCTGCTCGCCGGCCAGCCGGTGCGCCAGGCTGCGGGTGAGCATGTGCACCGCGGCCTTTGTCGCCGAGTAGGCGTACACCTCCATCTCGGGCACCCGCAGGCCGTCCACCGAGCCGATGTTGATCACCCGGGCCGGGGCGTCGGCCGCGGCGGCGGCCCGCAGCACGGGCAGCAGGGCGGTGGTGAGCCGGAAGACGGCCTTGACGTTCACCGCCCAGAGCTTGTCGAAGGCGCTCTCCGGGTACTCCTCCAGGGCCGCGCCCCAGGTCGCACCGGCGTTGTTGACAAGTACGTCGAGCCGGTCGGTGTGCTCCCGTACGGCGGCGGCGAGCTGCGTGACCCCGGCGTCGCGGCTGAGGTCGGCGGGGATCGCCACGCAGTTGCCCTCGCGGGACAGCTCCTCGGCCACCCGCTGGCAGACCTCGGCCTTACGCGAGGAGATCAGCACGGTCGCACCGGCCCGGACCAGCCCCTGGGCGATCATCAGGCCGATCCCCCGGGAACCCCCGGTCACCAGGACCGTCTTGCCGTCGACCGAGAACAGCTCCGTCATGCTCGTCCCCTCGCCAGTCGGCGACGGTCGCCGGTGGGGCCGCCGCCGCCGGGCCGGGCCCTGCCGCCCCGGCCCTGTCGTTGCGCAACGTAACCCGGCCGCCGATCCGCCGACAAGCCCCGCCCGGACCGGGCCCGCTGTCGGGATGCGCCCTGCCCAAGGGCCGGTTACCGTCGCAGTTGATGGTCACCTCCGGTCAGCCCTCTCCGGCTACGGACATCGCCCCGGGCCAGCCCGATCTGGCTCCGGAGGATGCGCCCACCGCCGCGGGCATCGACACGCCCACCCTCGACGACCTGGCCACCCATCCGGACTGGCGTCGCCCCACCCTGGTCGACGCCGACCTGCTGGTCCTGGTCACCGACGGGCACGGCAGCGTGGAGCTGGACTTCCGTCCGGTCACCTGTCGACCCGGCACCCTGCTGCGGGTCGGCCCCGGGCAGGCGTTGCGCTGCGTCACCGGGCCGTCCTTCGAGACGCTTGTGGTGCGGTGGCGCGACGGCGCCCCGGCCGGACAGCCGGCACCGGCCGGGCGTACCCCGGCGTACTGGCCGCTCGACGGCGACGACGGCGCGGCGATCCGGGAGGGCGTCCGCCGGCTCGCCGCCGACCTGCGCCGGTACGGCCGCCCGCCGGCCGACCGGCAGCGACGCGTCGACCCCGCCGGTGGCCCGCAGTCACGCGACGGTGGCCCGAATTCACGCGTCGGTGGCCCCCATTCACGCGTCGGCGGCCCGCGCCGTGACGGTGGCTCGCCCGCCGAGGAGTTGCTCCGGCACCAGCTCGCGGTGCTGCTGCTGCGGCTGGCCCTACTCGCCCCCGAGCCGCCGAGCACCGGCGGGGAACAGGGCACCTTCGAGCGGTTGTGCCGGGAGCTGGAACGCGGCTACCGCCACAGCCGGCGGGTCGAGGACTACGCGACCCGGCTGGGCTGCTCGGTGCGTACCCTGACCCGGGCCTGTCTGGCGGTGACCGGCCGCAGCGCGAAACAGGTGATCGACGAGCGGGTGGCCCTGCAGGCCAGCCGGTTGCTCGCCGCCACCGACGAACCGATCGCCGAGATCGGCCGGCACCTGGGTTTTCCCGAGCCGACCAACTTCGGCCGCTTCTTCACCCGCGAGGTCGGGCACAGCCCGGGGGCGTTCCGGGCCGCCCGGGAGCAGTGGACGTCCGCCGGCGACCGGGGCGCCACCAGCCGGGACCGCGGGCCAGGTAACCGGGACCGCGCGGCCGGCAGCCGGGACCTCGCGACCGACGGCCGAGACCGAGGGGCAAGCAGCCGGGACCGGGGAGGCGACGGCGGGGCAGGCGACGGGGGTCGAGGGACAGCCGACGGAGACCGACGGGCACGCGTCGAGGGCCGGCCGGGCACCCGGGACGAGCGGTGGACACCGGTCCGGGACCGCTGCGCGCCCGGCGGCGAGCGCCGTACGCCCGGTGCCGAGCAGCTCCGACCGGCCACCGGTGCCCGCTCGGCGGCCACCGAGGGCGGACCGGCCCGGATCGTCCGGCCCCGACCGCCCGCCGAACGCACCGGCGAGCCCGACCGGGCATGATGGCGGGGTGCACATCTCCGCGCGCGGTGACTACGCGGTACGAGCGGCGCTCAGCCTCGCCGCCGCCCACCCCAACCTGCTCTCCGCCCAGGTGATCGCCGCCGAACAGGACCTGCCCCGCAAGTTCCTGGAGGCGGTCCTGGCCGACCTGCGACGGGCCGGGATCGTCCGCGCCCAACGCGGCGTCGAGGGCGGCTACCTCCTGGTACGACCACCCGCCGAGGTCACCGTCGGGGCGATCCTGCGGGCCGTGGACGGTCCCCTGGCCGGGGTACGCGGGCTGCGTCCCGAGGAGACCCGGTACGAGGGTCCGGCGGAGAACCTGCCCCGCTTCTGGGTGGCGGTCCGGGCCGCGGTGCGCCGGGTGGTCGACGAGGTGAGCCTCGCCGAGCTGCTCAGTGGCCGGCTCCCCGCCCACGTGAAGAAGCTGACCGCGATCCCCGACGCGTGGGAGCCCCGCTGATCCACCCTCCGCATCGGGTTTCGCGAATCATCGGGTTTCGCGAATCGGAGCTTCGGGCATTCTTCGTGCCGGCAGGGCAGGAAGGTCACGAAGGGAGCCCCACAATGGGCCTGATGTTCCGAAAGCGCAAGAAGTACGGACCGCTCGTGCTGAACTTCACCGAGAACGGTTTCTCCTCGTGGAGCATCAGGATCGGCCGCTGGTCCTGGAACTCGCGGGCCAAGGCGCACCGCGTCGACCTTCCCGGGCCGCTGTCCTGGAAGCAGGACAAGTCCCGCTCCCGGGCCTGACCTCGGACGGGTGAACGGGGTGCCGGTACCCACCGGCACCCCGTTTCCACGCCCGGCCCCGGTAACGGCGTCGCTCGGGCCCGCCTTGCTCGGGCCCCGCGTTGCTCGGGCCCCGCGTTGCTCGGGCCCGGCGTTGCTCGGGCCCGGCGTTGCTCGGGCCCGACGTTGCTCGGGCCCGGCCCGGTGTTTCAGGGACAGCAAGGCACGGCAGGGCCGACAATTGCCGCATGGGCCGGGAGCGGCAGCAGCGGCAGGCGGTCCTCTCCTGTCTCCTGCTCCTGGTGGCGTACTTCGTGGTGCCGGTGCAGCCCGACCCGAACGGGGCCAGGCTCGCGTTCCGGATCGTGGCCACCGTACTGATGGTGGTGATCGTCGTGCTGCTGGTGACCGGCCAGGTCCGCCGACAGCTCGCCGCCGACCAGACCGCCGCCCGGCAACTCGCCGCCGACCGCACCGCCGCCGCCAAGCAACTCGCCGCCGACCGGACCGACGGCCCTCAAGACGACGGTCAACCCGCCGACGGGCAGCAGGCCGACGAGGAGCAGCTCTCCTCGTTGATCCACCTGGCGGTGGCCCTGGTCGCCGGCCTGTTGGCCTTCGCGCTGGCCGACTACGTCATCGCGCTCAGCGCGCCGGGCCAGTTCGTCAACCTGCGGACCCGGATCGACGCGCTCTACTTCGCGCTCGCCACCCTGACCACGATCGGCTACGGCGACGTGCACGCCAACGGCCAGTTCGCCCGGGTGGCGGTCTGCCTGCAGATGGTCTTCAGCATCGGGGTCATCGCCACCGGGATATCGCTGGTGGTCAAGCAGTTGATCCGGCCGCCGCGTCGCCGACGGCGTGGATGACCACGTCACCGCCGAGCCGGCCCGCCTCGGGGTCACGGCGTACCGCCCCGGTGGCGAGCAGCTCGGTCAACGCCCGGACCGCGTCGGCGGCCCGGTAGACGGTCGCGGTGAGAGCGTGCCGGCGCAGCTCGGTGACCGTACGCGGGCCGGAGCGACCCAACTCGGCCAGGAGTTCCCGACCCAGCGGCCCGACCTCCGGCTCGGTCGAGACCGTCAGCGGCACCGGATCGCGCGGGTCCGCCGGGGCCGGCAGGGTACGCAGGCGTAGCGGCTGCTCCGCGCCGACCGCCCAGAGCGCGGTCTTGAACGCCTCCAGGGCCCGGTCGGAGCTGGTGGCGAAGGCCACCACCCGACTCACCCCCGCCGCTGCCGACGACAGCCCCGCCTCGGCGGACGTCAACTCCACCTCGGTGACCAGCGGGAACCGCTGCGCCAGCCCGACGCGGACCGAGGCGTCCGCGACAAGCAGCAACTCGGCCGGGCGTCCGGTCGCTGCCGCGGCCACCACCGCCGATGCCGGGGTGCCGGCGGGACCGGGCGGTACGACCAGGGTGAACACCGGCGCACCGGCCGCGCCGGCCGCCTTCAGCGCCACCGGCAGCCGGGTCGCGTCCCCGGGAACCAGGTGTACGGCGACCTCAGCCGGCAGGCTGGCCTCGACCGCACCGAGCCGGGCCGCCAGATCGGTCCCGGTGCCGGTGCCCGAACCGGTGCCGGCCCCAGCATCGTTGCCAGTCCCGGAACCGGTGCCGGTGCCCGAGCCGGTGCCAGAACCGGTGCCAGAATCGGCGTCGGTGTCGGCGTCGGCGAGCACCAGCACGGTCAGTCGGGCACCGCGCAACCGGTCGGCGTACCGGCTGATCACGCTCAGCGCGCCGGTCAGCGTCCCGGCGTCACCCGCGCCGCAGGCCAACGCGAGGGTGGCCCGCCGGGACCGCTGCAGCGCGGCCGGCAACCAGGCATCGAGTTGTCGGCTGAGCAGCCCGGAGAGAACGGTGTCGGTCGGCATGCTGCCGTTCTACCGCACCGGCGATCAGACGCCCCCACCGCACCACCAGACCCGGACCCACCGGACCCACCGGACCCACCGGACCCACCGGACCATAATCCAGCGGGCCGGACCAGCGGGCTGGACCGGCGGACCGGGTCAGTGGGCCGGGTCAGTGGGCCGGTCAGGCGGGGACCGAGATGCCCACCCCGCCCCGGGTCTGCCCGCCGTACCGCTGGCGTTCGCGGGTCAGGTCCAACCTGCCGATCCGCTTGCGGGCGGCGAGCGCGGTGTCGTCGAGCCGGTCGGCGGGGACCAGCCAGACCACCTCGAACTCCAGCCCGTCCGGGTCCCGGCCGTACAGACTCTTGGTGGTGCCGTGGTCGGAGGTGCCGACCAGGGCGTCGGCGGCGGCGAGCCGCTCGGCGGTCGCGGCCAGCTCGTCGAGGGTGTCGACCTCCCAGGCCAGGTGGTACAGGCCGACGGTGCTGCGACCGGCGGCCGACCGGCCGGCACCCGCGCCCAGCTCGAACAGTCCCAGGTCGTGGTCGTTGGTGCTGTCCGGGGCCTGGAGGAAGGCGGCGCCCCGGAACCCGTCCGGGGTCATCGGGACCGGCCGGAAGCCGAGCACGTCGGCGTAGAAGGCGACACTGCGGTGGAGATCGCTCACGTAGAGCACGGCGTGGTTCAGGCGGTGGATTCCCATACCCCGACCGTAGCGCGATTTAGTTGAGCGTTCAACGACCTGGGTATGCTGTGACCCATGACCCGTTGGCTGGATCCGGAGGAGCAACGCACCTGGCGGGCGTACGTGGCCGCCTCCCGGGCCTTGATGGAGACCCTCGACCGGGACCTGCAACGCGACGCCGGCATGCCGCACGCGTACTACGAGATCCTGGTCCGGCTCTCCGAGGCCCCGCAGCGGCGGATGCGGATGAGCGAGCTGGCCACCCTGACCACCTCGTCGCGCAGCCGGTTGTCCCATGCGGCGGCGCGGTTGGAGGCCGCCGGCTGGATCCGCCGCGAGGACTGCCCGACCGACCGTCGGGGTCAGCTCGCGGTGCTCACCGACTCCGGTTTCGCGACCCTCCAGGCCGCCGCCCCCGGCCACGTGGCGGGGGTACGTCGCCATCTGTTCGACGCGCTCAGCCCCGAGCAGGTGGAACAGTTGCGCCGGATCAGCGAGACGTTACGGGATCACCTGGGCGTTTCCTGACCAAACACCCGCGCCAGGGGTTGTACATATTGTCGCGGGGCGAGCACGATGGGGCGTGTCTTCGGGGCTGGCTGAACTGACTGTCCACGCACACCAGATGGTGTCCGATGGTGACCTGCACGGTGCGCGACGGCTGCTCGCCGACGCGTTGGCCGATGCCGACCCCCGCCCGGCGTACGCCTCCCCCGAGCTGGCCGAGGCCGCCGGGCTGCAGGCGCGGGTCCTGGTCGCGCTCGGTGAGCCGCACTCCGCGCGGGGCTGGGCCGCCTTCGCGTACGCGGTGGCCACCCGCCTGTACGGACGCTCCGATCCGCAGACCATCTCCGCGGCGGCCACCCTCGCCGCGGTGCTGCACCGGGTGGGCAGCGATGCGCGGGCCGCCCGGCTCTACGCCGACGTCATCATCGAACTGACCGCCACCGACGGCCCCGAGTCGCTGCGGGTGCTCGCCGCCCACGCCGATCTGGCCACCGTGGAGTACGCCCGGGGCCAGTGCACGGTGGCCCGGGACCGCCTGCAGGACGCCTGGGAGCTGCACCGGGAGGTCTACGGCGACGGCCATCCCAGCGGCATCAAGATGCTCGCCCGGCTCGGTTCGATGCAGCGCGACTGTGGACGCTTCACCGACGCGCAGGAGAACCTGACGTACGCCGACGAGCTCTGCCGTCAGCACCTCCCCCCGGGCGATCCGCTCGCCGCGCAGGTGGCAAAGCTGGCCAGGGCGGTGGCCAACCCGCAACACGTCTGCCCCGACGCCGAACCCACGACCCCGGCCGAGCCCGCGACCTCAGCCGAACCGACGACCCCAACCGAGCCCACGACTTCAGCCGAGCCCACGAGCTCAGCCGGGCCGATGAGTTCAGCCGAGCCCGTAACCGGACCGGCAACGTCAGGCGAACCCGAGTTGTCGGACGGGCCAGCGACATCGGACGGGCCAGCGCTGGCGCATGGAGCTGCGACGTCGGGCAGTCCAGCCTGGTCGGGTGGGCCAGCGACGTCGGGCGGTCCAGCGGTGTCGGGCGGGCCAGCATGGTCGGGTGGGCCAGCGACGTCGGGCGGTCCAGCGGTGTCGGGCGGGGTCAGCGTGCCGGCGGCCCGGGAACCATCCGTCGACGAGGGGCGGGCGGAGCCGGGTGGTCCGACGGCGGCCGAACGGACGCCGGCACCGTACCCGGACAGCGCGGCCACCGCCGCGACGGCCTCGGCTCCGTCGGCGGTGCCCGCGCCCCGGCTCCCGGCCGACGACCCCGACGCCGACTGGTGGCCCCCGGAGGAGGGTGACCACCACGCCGATGCGGCGTACCCCTTCGACCGGCCGCCGGCCGACCGGACCCAGCCGGCCGACGCGACAGCGCCCATCGACGCGGCCGGGCAGCGCGCCACCCCGTTCGGGCCGGCGTCCCCGTCCGAGTGGGGCACGCCGGCCGAGAGCCCGGTGCCGCCGGCGGTGATGGCGCTCGCCCGCAGCGGCGAGGAAAGCCCCGGGGTACGCCGGGTGCGGCAGCCGCCCGAGCCGGAGCCGGAGCCACCGTCGCGGCTGCTCCCCGTCGTGGTGCACCGGCCGCCGCCGCCTCGACCCAACCGGCTGGTACCGGTGGTGGTGGCGGGGGTGCTCGTCGTGCTGCTCGGCGCGGCGGCGGTGATCGCCGGGGTGTCCCGCGTCGACGACTCCCGCGACGACCAGCCGGTGCCCGCCGGCCCCTCCCCCAGCGCCAGCGCTCCCCCGGCACCGGCGGCGACCCCCGGTACCCCGCCCGGATCGGTGGTCCTGCGCGACAACCGTAACGACGTACTGCTGCGGTGGCGCTATCCGGCGGGCGCGGAGGGGCCGGTGGTGGTCGCCGGTGGCCCGACCGGGCAGGATCCGCGTGCCTTCACCGAGCTACCGGCGGGGACGGAGACGTACACGGTCTACGGTCTGGACCGGGACGTCGACTTCTGCTTCACCGTCGCCGTCGTCTGGTCGACCGAGAAGATCGGCCGGTCCCGCCCGGTCTGCACCGAACGCGGCTGACCCCTGCCGGACCCGCAACGACCGCCCCGCCGTCGGTGCACCTGGACCAACCCGAGCAGCTACTGAAAGATCTTGGAAGAATTGTGCCCCCGGAGGGGCTGAACAGCCCCCGGAGGGGCCGAAATCCTCCAAGATCTTCTGGACGGGGCTGCTCGGGTGGGCCGCTCCGCCTGGTGTGGATCGGAGCCCTCCGACAACCGCTCGGACACCGACCCGGTTGACCGCCCCAGGGCCCTGACCGCAAACCCGAACCACCGTGCACCGCTCCTCACGTCTGCACGCCCCCCGCTCCCACCCTCCTCCGCAGCCGAGGCACCTCACTCTCTCCGTACCCGAATGCGGTGTAGATCTTGGACACTTACCGTCCAAATAGAACGGTAAGTGTCCAAGATTCACCTCGGGGAGCGCTTTGGCGGCGACGGGGGGTCTGGCTCGGGGTGTTCGGGTGGGCGGGTGGTCTAACCATCGAGGTCTGGATCGGGCAGCACCGGCACGAACAGTCGGACCTGCAGCCCCGGTCCCACGCCGCCCGGACCATCAGCCCCCGGACCATCCACCCCCGGACCGGCGGCGTCTGGACCGGGGTCGTCCGGACCGGCGGCGTCCGGGGCGGCGGCGTCCGGGGCGGCGGCGTCCGGGGCGGCGGCGTCCGGGGCGGCGGCGTCCGGGGCGGGCGCACGGGTGGGACCGGCGGTGGTGAGTTCGATCGTGCCGCCGCTGCGGCGGACCAGTTCACGGACGATGGCCAGCCCCAGCCCGGCGCCACCCGCATCCCGCGCCCGCGCGTCGTCACGCCTGGTGAAGCGGTCGAAGACCCGTCCCCGGTCCGCCTCCGGGATGCCCGGCCCGTCGTCGGTCACCGTCACCAGGTGGTACGCCCCCGACCCGACGGTGGCCGCCCGACCGGTGTTGGCGTCGACGCTGTCCGCGGGTACGGCGGCCAGCACCACCTCGCGGTGCGCGTGCCGGACCGCGTTGTCGATCAGGTTCGCCAGGATCCGGGTCAGGTCGTCGGGGTCGCCGAGGGTCCACAGCGGCTCGGGCACCGGCGCGACCCGTACCGGTGGGGTGGGGTAGCGACGGGCGACGGCCGTCAGCAGCGCGCCCAGCTCGACCGGTCCGGCCACACCGCGTCCCCAGCCGGCGCTGGCACCGACCGGGCCGGCACTCCCGCCCGCCGGAAAGGAACCACCGACCGGGCCGGCACTCCCGGCCGCCGGAAAGGAACCACCGACCGGGCCGGCACTCCCGGCCGCCGGGAAGGGGCCGCCGGCCGGGCCGGTCTCGTCGAGGCGGGCCAGCAGCAGCAGGTCGTCGACGAGCCGGCTGAGCCGTTCGGTGTCGGTCAGCAGGTTGCCGGCCACCGCCGGCCAGTCGGTCCGGTCCGCCAGGCGTTGCGCCACCTCCAACTCGGTACGCATGTTGGTCAGCGGGCTACGGAGCTCGTGCGCGGCGTCGGCGACGAAGGCCCGTTGCCGGTCCCGGGCGTCGGCGAGGCGGTCGAGCATGTCGTTGAGGGTGACCGCCAGCCGGTGGATCTCGTCCCGCGACGCCGGTACCGGCAGCCGGCCGCTGCTGGCGCCCCCGGTGATCTCGGCCGCGCCGCGCCGCAGCTGTTCCACCGGACGCAGGGTGGCCCCGAGCACCCGCCAGGCCACCACGGCGATCCCGGCGACCAGCAGCGGAAAGGCGATCAGCAGCATGGTCTGGACCACCCGCATGCTGTGACTCACGTCCGCCATCGACTTGCCTACCAGCACGGTGAGCGGCTCGGTAGGCGTGCCGGCCGGTACGGCCACCACCCGGACCGGTCCGTCGAGGCCGAGCCGCTGCCCCGGTACGAAGGTGCGCTGCTGCCCGCCCCGGTCGCGCTGGTCGCCCTGATCATCGCCCCGGTCATCGCCCCGGTCGCGCTGGTTGAGCTGGTCGCGCGGAAGCATCGGGACGAGGCGGTCGGCGTCGATCGAGGCGGCGAGCACCCGGCCCTGGTCGTCGATCACCTGGACCCGGGACTGGCCCCCGGCGACCGGCAGCGGGTCGGGCAGGGCGTCCTGCTCGGCGAGGCGGACGATGGTGTCCGCGGTACGCAGCGCCTCCGTGTCGATGGAGCGTTGCAGGGTGTACCCGAGCGCGCCGAAGAGGATCAGCCCGCCGGCGGCCAACCCCGCGGTGAGCCCGAGCACACCGATGATCATCAGCCGGGCGCGCAGCCCGAGCGTTAGGAAGGGACCCTTCCTATACCGGAAGCGATAAAAGGGGGCCCTTCCTTGCAGGGTCATGGGGTGGTTAGGCGGTAGCCGGCGCCGCGGACGGTCTCCAGGCGTTCCCGGCCGATCTTGCGGCGCAGGTAGCCGACGTACACCTCCACCGCGTTCGGGGCGGTCTCCAGGCTGGCGTCCCAGACGTGGTCGAGCAGCTCGGTCTTGGAGACGACCTGACCGGGGCGGCGGATCAAATAGTCCAGCAGGGCGTACTCGCGGGCGGTCAGCGCCACCTCGGCGTCGGCCCTGGTGACCCGGCGGCGGGCCGGGTCCAGGCGCAGGTCACCCAGGCTGAGCACGGTCGGGCGTTCGGGTGCGCCGCGGCGCAGCAGGGCTCGCAGCCTGGCCAGCAGCACCACGTACGAGAAGGGTTTGGTGAGGTAGTCGTCGGCCCCGCAGTCCAGCCCGTCGGCCTGGTCGTACTCGCCGTCCTTGGCCGAGAGCATCAGCACCGGCAGCCAGACCTGCTCGGCGCGCAGCCGGCGGACCAGCTCGTACCCGGAGAGGCCGGGCAGCATCACGTCCAGCACCATCGCGTCGTAGCCACCGTGGCGGGCCGCGTCGAGGCCGGCCGGCCCGGTGGCCGCCACGTCGACGGCGAACCCCTCGGCCTGCAGGCCCCGCTGCAGGGCGGCGGCCAACCGCGCCTCGTCCTCCACCACCAGCAACCGCACAGCCTCAAGGGTGCCACCTGCCGGGGCGGACAGATGGTCATCCTCAGCCTGCTCACAGCCACCGTGGCGCACCATGGGCGCAGGAGGTGTCACGCATGTCCGTGTTGAAGAGCCGTCCCGTCCTTCGCTGGCTGGTCCCGGTGGCCGCCGCAGTGACCGTGGTCGGCGGTGGTGCCGCCGTCGGCACGTTCGCCGCCGACGCCGAGCCGAGCCTGCCGCCGCGCAGCGCCGCCCAGCTCCTGGTCGATCTGCAGACCGCCCGGCTGGACGGGCTGTCCGGCACCGTCGTCCAGCGCTCCGACCTGGGGCTGCCGCCGGCTGCCGGCCTGCTCGGCGGGGGCGACGACCTGACCGCCCTGCTCACCGGTACGCACACCCTGCGGGTCTGGCACTCCGGACCGGACAAGCAGCGGATCGCCCTGGTCGACACCCTCGGCGAACGGAACCTGATCCGCAACGGTCGGGACGTGTGGGCCTGGGACAGCCGGACCAACACCGCCACCCACCGCACCCTGCCGGCCGGCGGTTCGGCGGAGGGCAGGCCGGCGGGCGCGCCCGACCTGCCGGCGACCCCGCAGGAGGCGGCGAAGCTGGCGTTGCAGGCCGTCGAGCCGAGCACCGAGGTGAGCGTCGGCCGTTCGGCCACCGTCGCCGGGCGCGACGCGTACGAGCTGGTGCTGCGTCCGCGGGACGAGGCGTCCCTGATCGACCAGGTACGGGTGGCCATCGACGCCAAGGAGTACGTGCCGCTACGGTTCGAGGTGTTCGCCGACGCCGCCGACCGCCCGGCCTTCGAGATGGCCTTCACGCAGATCGACTACCAGCGGCCCGACGCCGACCAGTTCACCTTCAACCCCCCGCCGGGTACGGTCACCGAGAACCTGGATGCCGAGAAGGCCGCGGTCGCTCCGGGCGAACGGCCCGAGCACGACAAGACGCGTACGGTCGGCGAGGGCTGGACCACCGTCGTGATCACCCAGACCGGCACCGAGAAGGACAAGGCCGCCGGTGACGCCGAGGCGAAGCCGGGTACGACGGCCGGGCCGAACCTGGACGGTGTGCTGCCCGAGGTCAGCGGGGACTGGGGCAAGGGCCGCCTGTTCAGCACGAACCTGGTGAACGTGCTGTTCACCGACGACGGCCGGATGTTGGCCGGCGCGGTGACCCCGGAACGCCTCTTCCAAGCGGCAAAGGGCTAGACCGACCTCGCACGACGAGGTCGCCAAGGGCTGACCGACCTCGTCGTGCGAGGTCGTGGCGGGCCGATCGCAGCCAGATCGCAGCAGGGGGCCGGGCCGGCGTGAGCTGGTCCGGCCCCGCGGTGTGTCCGGGGCTGCGTCGTGTCCGGGGCCGCGGTGTGTCCGGGGACGGGGGGCGGTGCGTCCGGAGACGGGGGGCGGTGCGTCCGGAGACGGGGGGCGGTGCGTCCGGAGACCGGGGCGCGGTGCGTCCGGGGACGCGGTGGAAGCGGCCCTGCGGAGTGTCCGGGGCCACGAGACTGGGCGCGGCGAGCGGGAAAGTTGGCCCGTCGGTGCGGTGGGTGGGAAAGCTTGGTCCGGTGCGGCGGGGCGCGGTATGTTTCTCAGTTCAGAGACACGCATCAGCTCTGAAACACGAAAAGGAACGGCACCAGTGGCCGCTCCTGCTGGGATTCTATCTTTCGAGGAGACAGCTTGTCAAGGCACTCCGGTGGTCCCGGTGAACCGCAACTGCCCGACGAGATCGGCCCCGAGCAGGAGTACGTCTCGATGCTCTACGACCGGCTGGACCGGATGCGGGAGCAGGCCGCCGAGCGGCTCACCGAGGCGCTGCGCAGCACCGGCGGCACCCAGCAGGACCGCTCCCAGCGGGACAGCTCGGTCCGGATGTACGCCGACCAGGTCGAACGCTTCTCCGCGGTGGAGAACGGCCTCGCGTTCGGCCGGTTGGACACCGACGACGCGGCCCGCCACTACATCGGCCGGATCGGGATCTTCGATACCAGCGACGACTACGACCCGCTGCTGATGGACTGGCGGGCCCCCGCCGCCCGCCCGTTCTACCTGGCCACCGCCGCCAACCCGCAGGGCGTACGGCGTCGACGACACCTGCGCACCCGGCAGCGCAAGGTCACCGGGATCGACGACGAGGTGCTCGACCTCGCCACCGCCACGCCGGGCGGGCACGAGGAGCTGACCGGCGAGGCCTCCCTGCTGGCCGCGTTGAACGCCGGACGGACCGGCCGGATGCGCGACATCGTGGAGACCATCCAGGCCGAACAGGACCGGGTCATCCGCGCCGACCTGCCCGGAGTGCTGGTGGTGCAGGGCGGGCCGGGCACCGGCAAGACCGCCGTGGCACTGCACCGGGCGGCGTACCTGCTCTACACCCACCGCCGGGAGCTGGCCACCCGGGGCGTGTTGCTGGTCGGCCCGAACGCCACCTTCCTGCGCTACATCTCGCAGGTCCTGCCGGCGCTGGCCGAGACCGGCGTGCTGCTGCGTACCCCGGGGGACCTTTTTCCCGGAGTCAGCGCGCGGCGGGCGGAGTCCGCGCGGGCCGCGGCGGTCAAGGGCCGCTCGGTGATGACCGAGGTGCTCGCCGCCGCCGTCCGTGACCGGCAGTGGGTGCCCGACGAGCCGCTGGAGATCGAGGTGGAGCGGGAGGTGATCCGGCTCGACCCGGAGACCTGCCGGCAGGCCCGGGACCGGGCGCGGCGCTCCGGCCGGCCGCACAACCTGGCCCGGCCGCTGTTCGACCTGGAGATCGTCCACGCGCTCGCCGCCCAGGTGGCCGAACGGATCGGCGCGGACCCGCTGGGCGGGGAGAACCTGCTCGCCGAGGCCGACGTCGCCGAGATCCGTCGGGAGCTGCGGGAGGAGCCCGAGGTACAGGCGGCGCTGGATCGGCTCTGGCCGGTGCTCACCCCGCAGCGGCTGCTGGCCGACCTGTACGCCGACACCGACCGGATCGCCGCCGCCGCGCCCCAGCTCACCGCGGACGAACGCGCCCTGCTGCACCGGCAGCCCGGTGGGTGGACCCCGGCCGACGTACCGCTGCTCGACGAGGCGGCCGAACTGCTCGGCGAGGACGAACGGGCCGCCGCCGCCCGGGTGGAACGGCTGCGCGTGCTGCAACGCGAGTACGCCGAAGGGGTGCTGGAGATCTGGCAGGGCTCCCGCTCGATCGACGTCGAGGACGAGGACGACGGCGGTGAGATCCTCGGCGTCACCGACCTGATCGACGCGGACCGGCTGCTGGACCGGCAGGCCGAGGAGGACCGGCTCACCACCGCCCAACGCGCCGCCGCCGACCGGAAGTGGGCCTTCGGGCACGTCATCGTCGACGAGGCCCAGGAGCTGTCCCCGATGGCCTGGCGGCTACTCATGCGCCGCTGCCCGAGCAGGTCGATGACCATCGTCGGGGACGTGGCCCAGACCGGGGCACTGGCCGGTACGCCGAGCTGGGGCGACGCGCTGGAGCCGTACGTGGCGCAACGGTGGCGGCTGGAGGAGCTGACCGTCAGCTACCGCACCCCGGCCGAGATCATGGCGAAGGCGGCCGAGGTGCTGGCCGACATCGACCCCGACCTGAGCCCGCCCCGCTCGGTTCGGCAGAGCGGCCACCCACCGGTCGACCGTCGGGTCTCCGCCGACCGGTTGGCCGCGGAACTGGTCGCCACGGCCACCCGGGCGGCGGCCGACCTCGACGAGGGACGACTCGGCATCATCCTGCCCGCCGGCCGGCTCACCGAACTGGGTGCCGCGCTCGTCGCGGAGCTGCCCGAGGCCGCCGTCGGCGACCGCCCGGAGTTGGAGAGCCGGGTCGTGGTGCTGACCGTCGCCCAGGCCAAGGGGCTGGAGTTCGACTCGGTGCTGGTGGTCGATCCCGACGGCATCGTCGCCGAGTCACCCCGGGGACGCAGCGACCTCTACGTCGCCCTCACCCGAGCCACCCAACGCCTAACCACCCTCCAGGTGTAAGGAAGGGCCCCCTGTTAACGCATTCGGTATAGCGGGGTACCCCTCTCACACCACCGCACGGGAGGCGCGGCACGCACGGGGTGATGGCGCGCGCAGGGACGGCAAGGCGCGCAGGGACGACGGCGGCGCACAGGAGACGACGGCGGCGACGCAGGGCACGGCGACGCGCGCAGGGACGACGACGGCGCACAGGGGCGACGGCCGCACGCAGGAGACGACGGCGGCGCGCGTAGGAGGCGGCGAGGCACGCCGGGACGCGACGAGCGCGGGGACCGGTGGATCAGTCGTCGGTGAAGCCGCCGATCTGGCTGGCCGACGAGGACTGGTCGCTGGTCGAGCCGCCGGCGGGCGTACTCATGCCGCCGGTGGTGGCGTCACCGGTGGTGGTCGGCGCGACCTTGCCGGGATGCCGTTCCGGCTGGCGGGCCACCCGCCGGGCGCTCGCCGGGCCGGCGGTGCCGCCGGTGGTGGTGACCGCGCCCTGGCCCCGGGTCGGGCCGCCGTCGCGCAACACCTGCGGGTCGACCGGTACGTCGGCGGGGTCGTCGGGGTCGTCGTCCTGAATCACCCGCTGTACGTCGGTCGGCGGCTCGGTGACCTCGTCGAGCGCCCCGTCGCCGTACTCGTCCCCGATCAGCCGTTCCGCGGCCTGGCGGGTCCGGGGCTGGTCCGCGTCGTTCTCGCGCATCGCGATCACCTCGCTGACGTGTCGGTCGGGTGATCGTCACCGTAACCCAGGGTCAGGCGCGCTGACTGCGAAACGAGTATCCCTCGCCCCAGGCGGGACCGTCGGCGATCAAGGCATGCACGTTCGCGGTCTGCCCGGCCGGCGATCCGGGCACGCGGACGGCGGCTTGAGGCACCGGACGACGGCCTGGGCACGCGGACGGCAGCCTGCGCACGCGGACGGCGGTCCAAAGCACGACGCGGACCACGACGACGGCGGCCTGGGGCACGAGGACGGCGGTCCAACGGCGGTCTGGCGCACGCGGAGCGGACGCCCCGAGCACACGGAGCGGACGCCCCGAGCACACGGAGCGGCGGTCCGGAGCGCCCGTACGTCCGGCCGAGTCCCCGCGCTGACGAGGAACCGGCCAACCGCCGCCAGCGGGGTTCGTTCTTGGCCGGCTTTTACCTCTTGCCGAGGCTGTAGACCGTGGACTATGTTAGCGTTCACATTTACCGGCATGAAACTCTACCGACCCCGATCCGAAAAGAGTCTCCCGCCCAACCCGTCCCCGAACTCGGCCGCAGCCCTGCGGCCAGAAAGGTCACGACCATGGGACTGACCCGTCGGCAGTTCACCCTGAGTACGCTCGCCACCACCGCGTTCACCATGACCGGCCTCGGGCTCAGCCAGGGCCCGGCCCTGGCCGCGACGAACACGGCGTACCTGATGACCTACTTCACCGAATCACCGAACCAGTCGGCGGCCAACTACGGTCTGCATCTCGCGGTGAGTCGGGACGGTCTGAACTGGAGCCCGCTCAACCAGAACAACCCGGTCGTCACCCCGACCGCCGGCCAGTTGGGGCTGCGCGATCCGTACATCTACCGCAAGCAGGACGGCACCTTCGTGGTCGTCGCCACCGACCTCAAGGGTCTCAACTTCGGGCTGACCAGCCAGTACCTGCACGTGTGGGACTCGGTGGACCTGTCCAGCTTCACCGGTTACCGGCGGATCCAGATGCACACGTACGGCAGCAGCGTGCACACCTGGGCGCCGACGGTCTTCTGGGACGCCAGCCGCGGTCAGTACGGGATCGTCTACTCCGCCAACACCACCACGGACCTGTTCCTGGTGAACTACACGTCCGACTTCCGCACCGTGGGTCCACCGCAGACCTACTTCAGCCCCGGCTTTCCCATCCTCGACGCCGACATCCGGGTCAGTGGCGGGGTGACGTACATGTACTACAAGAACCTGGCGAACGGCAACATCTACGGTGCCCGCTCCAACACCGGCGCCCCGAACAGCTTCACCACCTACACCAGCGGGCTGCGGCAGGGCACCGCGATCGAGGGGTCGCACCTGGTCCCGCGCAACGACGGTGGCGGGTGGTGGCTCTGGGGCGACTCGTTCGGCCCGATCAACAACGACATGTACATGTGGACCACCAACAATGTGGGTGCCAACTCGTGGTCGGTGCTGAACCAGCGCGACTACACCCCGCCGATCAACTCCAAGCACGGTTCGGTGGTCGGCATCACCGAAGCCGAGTACAACGCCGCGGTCAACCGGTGGGGTCTGCCGAACTGGGTCCGGCTGAAGTCGTCCAACCTGCCCGACTACTACGTGCGGCACTCCAACAACGCGGTGCGCATCGACCCCTACCCGTTCGATCCGCACCAGGACCAGCTGTGGCGGATGGTGCCGGGTCTCGCCGACTCGGCGGCGGTGTCCTTCGAGTCGGTCAACCGCCCCGGCTACTTCATCCGGCACAGCGGTTACGTCGCGCAGCTCGGTGTGAACGACGGGAGCGCGACCTTCCGCGCCGACGCGACGTTCTACCGTACCGCCGGGCTGGCCGACTCCGCGTGGACCTCGCTGCGGTCGTACAACTTCCCGGACCGGTATCTGCGGCACGCCGGCCAGGTCCTGCGCATCGACCCGCTCAGCTCGTCGTCCAGCGCCAACGACCGGCAGGACGCGACCTTCCGTCTCACCTCGTAGCCGTCGTCGCCGGCGGGGTTCGGTCACCCCGCCGGCACCACCCGGACACCCACCCCCTGGTACGGACGAGGGAGAAACGACATCCATGAACCGAACCCTGAGTGGCCGCCGAATCGGCGGCGGGCTGCTCACCCTGCTGATGGGCATCTGCGCGATCGTGGCGGTGGTGCCGGCCACCGTCGCCAAGGCCGACAACCCGGTCGTGCAACACATCTACACCGCTGACCCGGCCCCGCTTGTGCACAACGGTCGGGTGTACCTCTACACCGGGCGGGACGAGGACGGCTCGACCTACTTCACCATGAAGGAGTGGCGGGTCTTCTCCTCGGCGGACATGGTGAACTGGACCGACCACGGCGTACCGATGAACGTGGCCACCTTCAGCTGGGCCAGCGCGGACGCCTGGGCCGGTCACGTCGTGGCCCGCAACAACCAGTTCTACTGGTACGTGCCGGTGAAGAACCGGGCCACCGGCCGGATGGCCATCGGCGTCGGCGTGTCGAGCAGCCCCACCGGCCCGTTCCGGGACGCCATCGGGCGCCCGCTGCTGGAGAACGGCGAGATCGACCCGCACGCCTTCATCGACGACACCGGACAGGCCTACCTGTACTGGGGCAACCCCAACCTCTGGTACGTGCGCCTGAACGCGGACATGATCTCCTTCTCCGGTGCCGCGACGCAGATCCCGCTGACCACCGCCGGTTTCGGCACCCGCACCGGCAACCCCAGCCGACCCACCCTGTACGAGGAGGGGCCGTGGGTCTACAAACGTAACGGCACCTACTACATGATCTTCGCCGCCGAGTGCTGCGGGGAGTTCATCGCCTACTCCACCGCCCCCGGCCCCACCGGCCCGTGGACCTACCGCGGCACGGTCATGCCCCGGCAGGGCTCAAGCTTCACCAACCACCCAGGCATCGTCGACTTCAACGGCGGGTCGTACTTCTTCTACCACAACGGGGCGCTGCCCGGCGGCGGCGGCTTCACCCGCTCGGTGGCGGTGGAGAAGTTCACCTACCGCAGCGACGGCACGATCCCCTCGATGAACATGACCACCGCCGGTGTGCCGCAGGTCGGCACCCTGAACCCGTACGTCCGGCAGGAGGCCGAGACCATCGCCTGGGGCTCGGGCATCGAGACCGAGGCCACCACCGGCGGCGGCGTCAACGTCTCGGCACTGGAGAACGGGGACTGGATCAAGGTCAGGGGGGTCGCGTTTGGTACCGGCGCGAGTTCCTTCACCGCCCGGGTCGCCTCGGCCGCCTCCGGCGGCAACCTGGAGCTGCGCCTGGACAGCGCGACCGGACCGCTGGTCGGCACCTGCCGGGTGGCCGGTACGGGCGGCTGGCAGAGCTGGACCAACACCACCTGCGCGGTCAGCGGGGCAACCGGAACCCGGGACCTGTACCTGCGCTTCACCGGCGGGTCGGGTTTCCTGTTCAACGTCGACTGGTGGCAGTTCACCGGCGGCGGCACCACCCCGACGGCGTACCGGATCACCAACCGCAACAGCGGCCAGGTCATCGACGTCCAGCAGCCCAACCTGCAGGACCTGGCCGTGATCGGGCAGTGGAGCAGCAACGGCGCGACCTGGCAGCAGTGGCGCTTCCTCGACGCCGGCAACGGCAACGTCCGGCTGCAGAGCGTCAACAGCAGCAAGTGCGTCGACATCCTCAACAGTTCCACCGCCGACGGGGCGCAGGTCGTGCAGTACACCTGCCACAACGGTCTCAACCAGGTGTTCACCTGGCGGTCGGCTGGCGGTGACTACTACAACCTGGTCAACGTCAACAGCAACAAGTGCCTGAACGTGGTCGGCGGCTCGACCACCGCGGGCGCTGCCCTGGAGCAGCGGACCTGCGGCTCCGCGACCAGCATGCAGTGGTCCCGGGCCTGAGGCCTGAGCCGGCACCTCCACCACCCCGTACCACCAGAAGGAGTGGATCCATGACAGCCAAGCAGGAGGCCCGTCCCGCCTCCGTGGCACGACGACGCCGGTGGCCGGCGCTGGCCGCGGTGGTCGCGGCGGTGCTGGCGGCCACCGGGCTCGCCGTCGTGCAGGCCTCGCCCGCCGCGGCCGCGACGGTCGACACCAGCGCCTGGTACGTCCTGGTCAACCGCAACAGCGGCAAGGCCCTGGACGTCTACAACTCCGCCACCAACGACGGCGCGCGGATCACCCAGTGGACCCGCAACAACGGCAACCAACAACAGTGGCAGTTCGTCGACTCCGGCGGCGGCTACTACCGACTCAAGTCCCGACTGTCCAACAAGGTCCTCGACGTCTACAACTTCTCCACCGCCAACGGCGCCAGCATCGTCCAGTGGAGCGACGGCAACGGCACCAACCAGCAGTTCCGCCTCGCCGACTCCGACGGCGGCCACGTCCGCCTGATCAACCGCAACAGCAACAAGGCCATCGAGGTACAGAACGCCTCCACCGCCGACGGCGGCAACATCGTCCAGTACGACGACTGGGGCGGCACCAACCAACAGTGGCAACTCGTCCGCGTCGACGGCGGAACCCCGCCGACCACGCCGCCGCCGGGCAGCGGCACCTCGGGGTGCGGCAAGGCCCCCGGCATCGCCAGTGGTACGCACACCATCACCAGCAACGGCAAGAGCCGGAACTTCATCCTGCGGATCCCCGCCAACTACCAGCAGAACAACCCGTACCGGCTGGTCTTCGGTCTGCACTGGTTGGGTGGCACCGCGGTGGACGTGGACACCGGGCAGACCGTGGACCGCAACACCTGGTCCTACTACGGGCTCCAGCGGTTGGCCAACAACACGACGATCTTCGTCGCGCCCCAGGGCCTCGGCAACGGTTGGGCCAACACCGGGGGTGAGGACGTCACCTTCATCGACGACGTACTCAACCGGGTCCAGTCCGCCCTCTGTGTCAACCCGCGCCAGCGCTTCTCCATCGGGTTCAGCTACGGCGGCGCGATGAGCTACGCCCTCGCCTGCGCCCGGCCGGACGTCTTCCGGGCGGTCGTCGTCCAGTCCGCCCCGCGTGAACTCAGCGGATGCAGCGGCGGCACCCAGGCCGTGGCGTACCTGGGGGTGCACGGCATCAGCGACGGGATCGCCAACGGACGCGCGATGCGCGACCGGTTCGTCCGGAACAACGGCTGCACCGCGCAGAGCCCGCGCGAACCGGCAGCCGGCAGCCTGACCCACGTCGTCACCACCTACTCGGGCTGCCGCTCCGGCTTCCCGGTGGCGTGGGCCGCCTTCGACGGGGGCCACATCGCGGCTCCGCAGGACGGCGCCCCCGGCGACAGCGGGCCCCGGACCTGGGTCCCCGCCCTGGCGTGGAACTTCTTCACCCAGTTCCAGTGACGTCGGGACCGCACCGTCCGTAACGACCCCTTCGTTTCGAATGTCCAATGAGCGGGCGGCACGAAGGTCAGCGGAGGCGCGGCCAGATTTTCGCCCCGGCTGCGGGGTTACCTCGGCCAGGGCACCGGGTAGACGCCGGGTGCCCTGGCCAGAGCAGGTCAACCGTGCCGTGGCAGGGACGCGGCAGCGGGGCGAGGGATCGCAGGACTCATCGCATCCTGAGGAGGACAAGATGAGCACACAGGCTGCATCCACGAGGCCGTCGAACCGGTCCATGCAGACCGCGCCGAACCGGATGGACACGGGGCAGCAGAACCGTGCCATGCAGGAGACCCAGACCCATCAGATGCCGGCGATGCACGATGGTCACCGCCAGCCGATGGTCTCTCCGGGTACGGAGACCAAGCAGGCCTTCGCGACCACGGAGTTCTGGGTCTACGTCGCGGCGGTGGTCGGCGTACTGGTCGCCTCGCAGCTGGTCGGCCAGAACGCGGCCGGCGTGGACATCTTCCGCGCCCCGCAGGCCTGGTTCTTCATCACGCTGCTGACCATCGGTTACCTGGGTAGCCGGGGTCTGGCCAAGGCCGGCAGCAACTTCCGCAGCGGTCGGGAGCGCAAGGCCCGGCACTGACCACACCAGGTCGGCACCGAGCAGCGGTGGCCCCCGGGGAGTCTTCCCCGGGGGCCACCGCCGTCGTTCACGCGACCGCCGGGGACCGTGCCCGGGGGGTCGCCGTCGTGCCGAGGGCCGTCGGGACCGCCGTCGAGGCGGTCACCGTCGACCGGTTGCTACTCCTCGTCGCCGCCGAAGTCCTCGTCGCCGCCGTCGTCGTCGCCCTCGAAGGCGTCGCTGATCATCTCGCCGGCGACCATGCCACCTACCGCGCCGAGCGCCGCGCCGGCCACCACGCCACCCATCCCGACGCCGCCCCGGCCCCGCGACGGCTGCATCGGGTACCCGTGCGACGGGGCACCGTAGCCCGGCGCGCCGTAACCCTGCGGGGCACCGTACCCCTGCGGGGCGCCGTACCCCTGGGGGGCGCCGTACCCCTGCGGGGCGCCGTAGCCGGGTGCGCCGTAACCGCCGGGCGCGCCGAAGCCCTGGGCGCGCAGGTTGCCGTACTGCGAGGTGGTCTCGCGCAGCCAGCCGTCGACCAGCTGTACCCAGTTGGTCCGCTCGGCGTCGGCGTGGCCGACGGAGTACCGGCCGAAAACGTCGTGCCCGGAGCTGAGGAAACCGCCCCGCTTGTCGCACTCCAGGATCACGTCGACGCCGTGCGGGTTGGTCACGAAGGTCAGCTCGACCTCGGTGATGCTCTGCGCGTACTGCGGTGCGGCGAAGAACTCGATCTCCTGGTAGAACGGCAGCGTCTGGTTCACCCCACGGATGTGACCGCGCTCCAGGTCGGCGTTCTTGAACCGGAAGCCGAGCTGCTGGAAGGCACCGAGGATCCCCTCGTGCACCGGCATCGGATGCACCGCGACCTGGTCGAGGTCGCCCTTGTCCACGGCCCGGGCGATCGCCAGCTCGGTACGCAGCCCCATGGTCATGCCGTGCAGGCGCTGGCCGTACACGTCGGTGATCGGGGTCTCCCACGGCACCGGCATCCGGAACGGGATGCTGAGCTGCTGCTTCGGGGCGAGCTGCAGCGGCCCGCTCACCTGCATCCGGTGGAACTCCATGGTGCCGGCGTACTCGCTGTCGCCGCTCTCCACCTCGACCCGGGTGACCAGGCCGAGGGAGATGTGCTCGATGTCGGCGGCGGCGTCCCCGCCGATCAGGTTGACGTGGCCGTCGAGGCTGAGCCCGGGTCGGGTGTTCGGGTTGGTCAGGACGGTGTCCACACTCGGACCGCCCACCCCGAACGCGCTGAGCATCTTCTTGAAGACCATCGAAACTCCTGTGGAACGGACGCCAGGCTCCATCGTGGAGCTGGTCGCTGACCCGCAGCACCCTAACCGGAACCCCTGTGAAGTGCCTGTGAGCACGCCCGGCGCGCCGGAAACGAGTGTGTGCCTCGGATTCCGGCGCGGGGCGGACGGCTACCGACGGCCGGCCGGCCGTTGCTGGTTGCCGCCCTGCGGGTTCTGCGGAGGCTGCGCGGCCCGGGAGGACTGGGACGGCAGGGAGGCCTCCGAGTAGTGGGAGTACGCCGTGTGGAAACTGTTGGCGCTGCTGCGGGCGGAGGCGTACGAACCGGTGGTGGGGGTGCCGCTGCCGGTGGGCACCCGCATGCCGGCGTAGCTGGCGTACGGGTTCTGATCACTGCTCGCGCTCATCGGCGCCGGGCTGTCCGTCAGGGTGCGGCTCGGCACGTCGACGGTGATCTGCCGGCGGGGGTCCGTCCAGTGCAGGTTTCCGGTGGTACGGCGCTCCATCTCCTTCTTCTCGAACTCGACGTGGTCGTAGTTCGGTACCCGGGTCTCGGAGGTCCGGGTCTGCGGAGCCGGCCGGGTGAAGGCCTGCTGGTAGAGCGTGCTCATCTGCAGGTCCTGCTGGCTGGCCGTGTACGAGGGCAGTTGGGTCTGGGACGGGTCGCCTCCGAGGGGTGCGGCCTCGCCCTCCTGCTGAACGTAGTTGCCGTAGTTGTGGCTCGGTCCGTCGTAGGTCTGCTGGCTGCCGCTCTTCGAGTGGGTCATCACGTCTCCCGTCGGGCGAGGCCGCAGCCGGTCCACGGCCTACCGTGGCGGTATTACGAACGCCGCCGCCTCCGGTTCACGGACAGCGATGTGTCGCCTCCCACCCGTCAGGTAGCGTCGGCCCGACGAGCGACGGAGGTGCCGATGAGGTCGACCTACTGCACCGACCTGACGGCGGCTGACTGGCTGCTCCGCTCCGCGGCGTCCCCGATGCGGTTGATCACCTTCGGCCCGGCGGGCTTCGAGGCGTACGGGCGGCTCCGGTTCATCCCCGACCCCACCGCACCCGGGCAGGACGAGGCCGACGCCGACCTGCCCGACGACCACCCCTTCGACCTCGACCAGGCCCGCCGGGCGCTGCACCTGCTCGCCCGGTTCACCGCCACGCCGCAAGAGTGCTTCTTCTGCGTCTGGGACGGCTACTCCGACATTGCGCTACCACCGACGGTACGGCGCGGCCCGCTCGTGGAGCTGCCCCACCGCCGGTACGCGTTGCTGCGCGGCCCGCTGTCCGCGATCGACACCTGGGCGGACGACCTCGGCGACGGCGGGACGATCGCCCCACCGGCCCTGGTCTGGCCCACCGACCGCCGCTGGTGTTTCGTCAGCGACGTCGACCCGCACTGGGCCGGCATCGGCGCCGACCGGGCCGCCATCACCGCCCTGACCGACGACCCGCACCTGGACGTCGTCCCCGCCGACCCCACCCAACCCCAACCCTGGTACCGCTGACCGACCTGGCCCGGGTCGACCTGGCCGGCGCGGCGGTGCGGGGCGGTGGGCGCGGCCCGGCACGGCACGGCGCGACACGACCCGGCGCGACACGACCCGGCGCGGCACGACCCGGCACGGCGCGGCACGGGGCGGCCCGGCGCGGCACGGGGCGGCCCGGCGCGGCACGGGGCGGCCCGGCGCGGCACGGGGCGGCCCGGCGCGGCCCGGCACGGGGCGGTGGGCGCGGCGGGGCGGTGGGCGCGGCGGGGCGGTGGGCGGGGCGGGGCGGTGGGCGGGGCGGGGCGGCATGATCGACTCGGTTGGGCTGAAATGGCTGTGTCGGAGGGCCCCGGACCCCGCTATTTCAGCCCAACCGAGTCGATCAACGCGAGCACCTCCCCGGGCGGGAGGTCAGGTGGCGTCAGCGACGCCGGCCGGGCCGCCATCACCGCCTTGACCGACGACCCGCACCTCGACATCCCGAACCCCACCCGGGTACCAGCTAGCGGTGGCCGGGGGGCAGCCGCAGGACCGGGCCGGGCGGGGCTTGATCGACTCGGTTGGGCTGAAATGGTGGGGTCCAATGCCATTCGACCCAGCCATAACAACCCAACCGAGTCGATCAACGCCAGCACACGCCCGCAGCCGGTGCGCCACGTCATCCACCTGCCGGTGGCGGTGGCGGACCTGACCGAGGCGCTCGGCCTGGCGTACACGGTGACCCGGTCGTTGGGGTCCGTGCCGGGTGTAGACGCGGCCGGTGCCACGGTCTCCGCCGAGGACGACCAGAGCGTGCAGCACCGGGTGTAGACGCGGCCGGTGCCACGGTCTCCGCCGAGGACGACCAGAGCCCGCAGCACCGGGTGTAGACGCGGCCGGTGCCACGGTCTCCGCCGAGGACGACCAGAGCCCGCAGCACCGGGTGTAGACGCGGCCGGTGCCACGGTCTCCGCCGAGGACGACCAGAGCGTGCAGCACTGGGTGTACTGCGACCGGCCGCTCTCCGGTCGGCGGCGCTGCCTGCTGCGGGTAGACCACCTCGACCCGTGCGCCGCCGACCCTCGCCCCACCTGACCCCATCGATGGGGCGAGGCGTGATCGACTCGGTTGGGCTGAAATGGCGGGGTCCACGGCCGTTCGACCCAGCCATATCAGCCCAACCGAGTCGATCAACGTCGACGGCGTGAGCCTGAGCCGCATCAGGGGTGTTCGCGCAGGACCGCCACTTCACCCGGGGCGACGGTCAGCTCGCCGGTGCAGGGGTGCCCGGTGAGCAGTTCGGTGCCGGTGCCGGCGAGGGTGGCCGCCTCGTCGGTGTGGTTGACGACGAAGAGCCAGCTCTGTTCGTCGCGGCGACGGCGGACCACCTCCACGCCGGGCGGGGCGTCGGCGGCGGGGCGGACCCCGGCGTCGGTGAGCAGGCGGGTCAGCAGCCGGGTGGTGGCGGCGCGGTCCAGGCGGGTGCCGACGTACCAGGCGGCACCGTCGCCTAGCTGGTGGCGGGTGATCGCCGGTACGCCGGGCAGCGGTCCGTCAGCGTAGCCGGCGAGCACCTCCGCGCCGAGCGGGTGCAGCAGTTCGGTCCAGACGTCGGCCGTGCCGCCGTCGTCGAGGTTCACCCGTTCGCCGACGGCCAGCGGGAAGAACTCCTCGGTGCGGACCCCGAGCAGGTCCCGGAAGGCCCCCGGGTAGCCGCCGGGTCGGACGTGGTCGTGCTCGTCGACGATCCCACTGAAGTACGTCACCAGCGTGGTGCCGCCCCGCTCGACGTACCGGTGCAGGGCTTCGGCGTCGGCGTCGCGGACCAGGTAGAGGGTGGGTACCAGGACAAGCCGGTAGCCGGCGAGATCGGTCGACGGGTGCACCACGTCGGCGGTGACCCCGGCCCGCCACAGCGCGTCATAGCAGGCCCGCAGCCGGTCGCCGTAGTCGACGTCGACGCTCGGGTGGGCGTCGAGTTCGGCACCCCACCAGGCCTCCCAGTCGAACAGGATCGCCACCTCGGCGTCGACCCGGCTGCCGCGTACCTCGGCCAGCGCGCGCAGGTCGGCACCGAGCCGGCAGACCTCGCGGAAGACCTTGGTCTCCGGTCCGGCGTGCGGCAGCATCGCCGAGTGGAACTTCTCCGCACCGGCCAGCGAGGCCCGCCACTGGAAGAACAGGATCCCGTCGGCGCCCCGGGCGAGGTGCGCCAGGCTGTTGCGGCGGAGCTGGCCGGGGGCCTTGGCCAGGTTGCGCGGCTGCCAGTTGACCGCGCTCGTGGAGTGTTCCATCAGCAGCCACGGCGCGCCCCGGGCGACGCCGCGGGTCTGGTCGGCGGCGAGCGCCAGCCCGACGTGTGACTCCGGGTCGGCGGCGGTCAGGTAGTGGTCGTTGGCGACCAGGTCCACGTCGTCGGCCCAGGAGTGGTAGTCGAGGTACTTGCTGCCGGTACCGATCATGAAGTTGGTGGTGACCGGCTGGCGGACCAGGCGGTCCAGCACGGAGCGTTCGGCGCGCAGCTGGGCCCGGTGCTCGTCGGAGCTGAACCGGGCGAAGTCCAGCTGCTGGGTGGGGTTGACGAAGGTCGGGGCGGTACGCGGCGGGTTGATCTCGGCCCAGTCGTGGTACCGCTGGCTCCAGAAGGCGGTGCCCCAGGCGTCGTTGAGCGAGTCCAGGTCGCCGTAGCGGGCCAGCAGCCAGCCCCGGAACGCCTCGGCGCTGACGTCGCAGTAGCAGTGCGCGTTGTGACAACCCAACTCGTTGCCGACGTGCCACATCACCACCGCCGGATGGTCGGTGTAGCGGGTCGCGACCGCCTCCACCAGCGCCAGCGAGTGCTGCCGGAAGACCGGTGAGCTGGGACAGTACGCCTGCCGGGCACCCGGCCAGAGGACCGTCTGGTCGGCGCGGCGGGGCAGGGTCCCGGGGTGCCTGTGGGCCAGCCACGGTGGCGGGCTGGCGGTGGCGGTGGCCAGGTCCACGTCGATGCCGCCGTCGTGCAGCAGCGCCAGCACCCGGTCCAGCCAGCCGAACTCGTACCGGCCGGGGGTGGGCTCCAGCAGCGCCCAGCTGAAGATGCCGACGGAGACCAGGTTGACCCCAGCCCGGCGCATCAGCTCCACGTCGGTGGCCCAGGTCTGCTCGGGCCACTGCTCCGGGTTGTAGTCCGCCCCGAAGGCGATCCGGTCGCCCTGCCACGTCCCGTGGCCCCGGTCACCCTGCCACGTCCCGTGGCCCCGGTCACCCTGCCACGTCCCGTGGATCTCGCCCTGCCACGTTCCCATGTGCGCAGAGCCTGGCACCGTCACCGACCGCCGTCAATCGCGGCCACGCCGGTGGCCCGGGTGCGTGTCGACCCGGGCCCCCGGCCCTACGCCAGGCGTGCGGTCAGCTGGCGGTGCAGCTGAGCGTGGGTACGGCGGTGCCGCCGGTGCCGATGAATCCGAAGCTGGTGCTCGCCCCGGCGGCCAGCCGGCCGTTGTACGACACGTTGGTGGCGGTCACGGTGGAACCGCTGCTGGTCACGGCGGCGTTCCACGCCTGGCTGACGGTCTGTCCGCCGGCGTAGGTCCAGCGGACCGTCCAGGCGCTGATCGCCGACACCCCGGCGGTGACCTTGACGTCGGCCTGGAAGCCGCCCTGCCACTGGTTGGTCACCGAGTACGTCGCGCTGCACCCGATGCCCACCGGCGGGCTGGTCGGTGGAGTCGTCGGCGGGGTGGTGGGCGGCGTGGTGGGCGGGGTCGTCGGCGGCGTGGTGGGCGGGGTGCCGGTGAAGACCGTCGCCTCGCGGGCGGTCTGCTTGATGCCGTTCGCGCCGTTGAAGAGCCGCTGACCCCAGCTGCTGAGGTTGTTCGGGTTGAAGTTGACGGCCAGGTCGAGGTACTCGACGCCACCGCTGTTGCCGCTCCACGACCAGCCCAGCCAGCCGATCCCGTTGGCCCGGGTGTACGACAGGATGGTGTCCTCGTCGGGGTTGCCGTCGGAGTGGTTGTGGCCGAACTCGCCCACCATGATCGGCAGCTTGACGGTGCGGAACCGGCCCAGGTAGTCGCTGATCTCGGCGGCGGTGTCGAAGACGCCGTACATGTGCACGGAGAAGACGGTGTTCTTCTGCGGGTCGGCGGCGAAGACCGAGGCGGCGTTGTCGCGCATGGTGAACGACCAGTCCTGGCCCCAGTTCGGCGCGTCCACCACGATGGTGTGGGTCAGTCCGCCGGCGCGCAGCCGCTTGATGGCGTTGCCGCTGTCGGTGGCCCAGGTGGCGTAACCCTGGTTGCCGTACGGCTCGTTGCCGATGTTGACCAGGACGTAGCGCTCCTGGCCGACCAGCGCGCTCTTGATGCTCAGCCAGTAGTCGACCGCCCGGTCCAGGGTGATCGCGCCGCTCTGCTCGCCGTAGCCGGTGGTGTCGTGCACCTCCAGCATGCAGATCAGCCGGTTGGCCTTGCACAGGTTGATGACGTTGGTGACGTCGGCGGTGTCGTTCTTGGTCCACCGGTCACCGCTGGAGAGCACCACCCGGACGCTGTTCGCCCCGAGCGCCTTGATGTTGGCGAACGAGCTGGTCTGCTGCGGGTACCAGGTGTGGGCGTGGTTGACGCCCCGGGCGATGAACTCGGTGCCGTTGGCGTCGTACAGCTTGCCGTCGGCGACGTAGAAGCCGGTGGCGGCGTGGACCGGCTGCCCGAAGGCGAGCAGGGCGACCACCAGCGCGAGCAGGGCCGCCCCGGCGGTGGAGAGTCGTTTCTTCATGGCATTCCTCAGCATCGAGATGCCCCCGTGCCCAGGTGGGGGTGCGGCGGTGACAGGGGTGGCGGTCGCAGCCCGACAACCGCCGTTCGGCTCCCGGCGACACGGCATCGGTGTGCGGCGATGTCGTGGCGCGGCAACCGGTTCAGCTCCACCCACCTGGCAGCCGGCGAGACCTGTGGTGGCCCACGTTGCCGTGGGCCACCACAGGTGCGTCATCCCCACCACAGGATGCCCGCTCAACCCGGCTGAACCGGTTAAGCTGCGACAGTAACCATCGATGACCGTCACGTCAAGCGCCGGGGGCGGACGGGACGAACGGTGCCGGTGGGATTGACCGGCCCACGGCGGGGTATCCGATCGACGTTCCCCATCTGCGAAACGGCGCAAGGAGAGATCCGCGATGGTCACCGTCGGCTACACCCTGATGTCCGAGCAGGCCGGCCCGAAACAACTGGTCGACTATGCGGTACGGGCGGAGGCGGCCGGCTT
This sequence comes from Micromonospora sp. WMMA1923, assembly GCF_049179195.1. Lineage (NCBI taxonomy): Bacteria > Bacillati > Actinomycetota > Actinomycetes > Micromonosporales > Micromonosporaceae > Micromonospora > Micromonospora sp. WMMA1923. The sequence goes on along the minus strand of NZ_JBMHLZ010000001.1, from coordinate 1,231,905 downwards.
CGACCAGCTGGTGATCTCCGACCACTACTACCCGTGGCTGGACTCGCAGGGCCACTCCCCGTACGCCTGGTCGGTGCTGGGCGCGGTCGCCCACGCGACCAACCGGGCCGAGCTGATGTCCTTCGTCACCTGCCCGATCCGGCGGTACCACCCGGCGGTGGTGGCGCAGAAGGCCAGCACCATCGGGGCGCTCTCCGACGGCCGGTTCACCCTCGGGCTCGGCGCCGGGGAGAACCTCAACGAGCACGTGGTCGGCGGCTGGCCGCACGTGCAGCAGCGGCACGAGATGTTCGAGGAGGCGCTGCAGATCATCCGGCCGCTACTCAACGGCGAGACGCTCACCTTCTCCGGCAACCACTTCGACGTGCCGGACGCCTACCTCTACGACCGGCCGGCCACGCCGGTGCCGATGGCCGTCGCCGCCTCCGGGCCGTCGTCGGCCGCGCTGGCCGCCGAGTACGCCGACGGCATCGTCGCCACCGAGCCCGACCCGCACATCATCGAGCTGTACGACAACGCCGGTGGCAGTGGCCAGCCGAGGTTCGGCCAGGTCGCCATCTGCTACGGCCCCGACGAGGCGGAGTGCCGCAAGATCGTGCACGACCAGTTCCGCTGGTTCGGCATGGGCTGGAAGGTCAACGCGGACCTGCCCGGCCCCGACTCGTTCGCCGCCGCCACCCAGTTCGTCCGGGAGGACGACGTCGCCGAGGGCATCCCCTGCGGGCCGGACGTGGAGCGGCACGTCGAGGCGTTCCGGCAGTTCGTCGACGCCGGTTTCACCCACGTGGCGATCGTCCAGGTCGGCGGGGAGACCCAGCCGATGTTCCTGGACTGGGCCCGGGAGGAACTGCTCCCCCGGCTGCGCCGGCTCTGACACCGATCCCGAAGACGGGCTCCGCTCAGGCGGGGCCCGCGCTCGGGCGGGCCGGGCTCAGGTGGCCCCGATCGCCAGGTCGACCAGGACCGGGTAGTGGTCCGAGGCCCGGTCGGTGTCGTCGTCGCGCACCACCCGGCAGTCCCGCGCCACGGCGGCGAGCCCGGTGGTGGCGAGCAGGTAGTCCAGGCGCATGCCGGAGAACTCGACCCCGCCGCCGTACCGGGTGGGCGCGGTCGCCCCGTCGTCGCCCGGCCGGCCCGCCGTGAGCTGGAGGTCGACCAAGCCGGCGGCGAGCAGCCGACCGACCGCCCGGGTGTCCACCCGACCGTCGCGCCGCAGGTGCCGCCGCCGGTACGCCGCCGGCAGCCGCGCGATCCGGTCCCGGTGGTCGACCCCCGGCTCCAGAGTGTTCAGGTCCCCCGCCACCAGTACCAACGGCCCGTCGTCAGCCCCGCCCCCGGCACCGACCACGCTGCCGCTGGCGCGGCGGACGGCGGCGGCCAGCCAGCCCGCCTCGATCAGCCGGCGGGTGCCCGAGAACGGGCAGAGGTGGGTGCCGGTCAGCGCCAACGGGCCGGCCGAGGTGGCCACGGTGACCCGCTGCGCGCCGTGGTGGAACGGACGGCGCACCCCGGCGGCGGCCAGGATGCGCAGCGGCGGACGGACCAGCACCGCCACCGGCTGACCCCACCGGCTCCGGGCCAGGTACGGCCGCATCCCGACCCCGGCGGCGAACCGGGCCAGCACACCGGGCCGGTCGAAGCCGCGCAGCTCCTGCAACGCGAGCAGGTCCGGTCGCTGCGTGGTGACGACCCGGCGCACCAGGGCCAGCCGGTCGCCACCATCGGCGTCCCGCCCGCCGGTCCGGATGTTCCAGGTCATCACCCGCAGCACCGGGGATCACTCCGCCCGGGACGCCTTGGCCAACTCGTCGTCGAGGGTGTCCACGTCCTCGGACTCGATGCTCGGCTGGTTGCCCTCGTACACGTCGGCGTTGGGGCGGACCACCCAGTAGAGCAGCCCGATCCAGAGCGCGGTGAGCATGATCGCGCCCATGAAGTCGGTCGGGTGGTGCATGCCCCGGTACATCCGGGAGACCGCCACCCCGACCGGCATGACCACGGCCAGCGCCACGAACACCCACCGCCACCACCGGTCGGTACGCGGGAAGATCACGACCGCGACGGCCACCCAGATGCAGAGGGTCGCGGCGATGTGGCCGGACGGGAAGGACGAGGTGGGCATCGGCCCGTCCAGGTTCTCGATCGGCGGACGGGGCCGGTCCACCGCGGCGGCCGAGGCGAGGAAGAGGCTCAGCTCGCCGAACATGGTCAGCGCCACGAAGAGCACCGGTCGCCAGCGCCGCCAGACGGCCAGCACCAGCGGGCAGGAGACCACCCCGATCAGCAGGATCGCGTGGGTGTCGCCGACCTTGCTCCACCAGTAGCTGAAGTCGTCACGCCACGGGGTGCGGTGCTCGTCGAACCAGTTCGGCACGGCGGTGTCGAGGGTGGCGAAGAAGGTCCCGTCGGCGTGGTAGCTGACGTAGGTGCCGAAACCGTAGAGCACGCCGAAGATCAGCACCCAGCCGACGACCAGTTCGGCGATGCCGGCGCGGGCGTGCGGCAGCAGCTTGCCCTCGTCCGGGGCGGGAGCCACCTCGTGTGCGGCCTCCGGCTCCAACCCCTCGGTCAGCGCCGCCACCGGTCGGCCCCGCTCCAACCGCCACAACCGGAAGGCGTACGCGGTGATGCCCAGCCAGGCCGCGCCGAGCAGCCAGGCACCGAGCACGTCGGAGACGAAGTGCACGCCGAGGGCGACCCGGGTGAAGCCGATCAGGAACACCACCACACCCACCAGCGCGATCGCCAGCTTGCGCCAGCGGGGTGCGATGGCGGGCAGGAAGACCAGCAGGATCGCGCCGTAGGCCACCATCGAGCCCAGCGCGTGCCCACTGGGGAAGCTCTGCCCGGCGTACGTGCCGATCGGCACGTCCACCTCCGGGCGCAGCCGGTCGACGAGCGTCTTCAGCGAGGGGTCGAGGATCAGCGCGCCGAGCCCGGTGACGATCACGTAGACCGCCAGCCGGCCCTGCTTGCGGATCAGCAGGCCCACCACGGCCACGCTGACCAGCCACATGATCACCGGTCGGCCACCGAGGTCGGTGATCGCGGTGAGCACCGTGACCAGCGGGCCGATCGGTGCGATCTGGTCGTTGAGCCAGGCCGCGATGCCGTGGTCGACGTCGTACAGCGGGGTCCACTCCACCCGGACCAGCACCAGCAGCAGCGCGAACGCGACCCCGGCGGCGAGCAGCAGCGCCAGTCCGGCGAGGCTCCGTTGGGTGAAATGACCCAGTGGTCGTCGCAGTACCTCTTTGACCCCGGTCACGGCAGCCTCCCTCTCGCTCTGGCGTGCCGCTTCTACCCGATCCCCGGTCGCGGTACACGCAACCGGGCACTCGGAGGTCACAACGAGGTCATTTCCCCGGTGTCGTCGAGACTGGACCGACGCGCCTCGGGCTCCCACAGGTCCGGCTGGGCCGGGTCCCGCACCCCGATCCGCTGCGCCTCCAGTTGGGCGGCGAAGGCCAGCCCGCCGAAGAGCGCGATGCCGGTCAGGTTGGCCCAGAGCAGCAACGCCATCATCCCGGTCAGTGCGCCGTAGGTCTGCCCGAAACCCTCGGCGAACGCCACGTACGCCGCCAGCAGCAGGCTGGCCACCCACCAGAGCACGGTGGCGATGCCGGCGCCGAAGAACAGCCAGGACAGTCCGGGCTGTTTGCGTCGGGGAGCGTGCCGGAACAGCACCGCGACGGCCACGACGGTCAGGCCGAGGCTGACCGGCCAGCGGACCACGTCCCAGCCGGCGTCGACGCCGGCACCCCAGCGGTAGTGCCGCTGCACCGAGTCCCCCATCGGCCCGCCGGCGACCAGGATCAGGAAGCCGAAGAGCGCCGGCAGACCGGCGGCGACGGCCAGCACGGCGGCCCGCAGGTACTTCCACAACGCGGGGCGGTCCCGCTCGACCCCGTAGATCCGGTTGGCGCCCCGCTCGATCTGGGCCATCGTGCTGGTCAGCGCGAACAGCCCGGTCAACAGTCCCAGGCTCAGCGCCCACTCGCCGACCCGTTCGGTGCGCTCACCCTCGCCGAGCAGCTCCTTGACCATCGTCTCGCTGGCACCGGGGGTCAGCGCCAGCACCGTGTCGGCGACGACCTCACCGCCCTCCCGTACGCCGAGTTCGGTGATCAGCCCGGTCAGCGCGATCAGGAACGGCACCACGGCCAGGCAGAGCTGGAAGGCGAAGGCCCGGGCGTGGCTGAACCCGTCGCCGTAGCGGAACCGGACGAAGGCGTCGTGCAGCAGCCGCCAGCCGCCGTGGCGGCGCAACGCGTGCCAGGCGTCGTCGGCCGACAGCTGCTCGTCGGCCATCAGCCGGGTCTCCGGCACCAGCCGGGTGCTACTCACGGCGGGCCTCCTCGATCAGTTCCTCACCCCGCTCACTGGCGCCCTCGGCGTCCACGGTCAGGTCGGGTGCCTCCTCCGGCTGCGGCACGCAGAGCCAGAGCGCGCCGGGCCGGACCTCGGCCAGCAGCGTCCGGCCGGGCGTGATCAGGTCGCCGTCGAGTTCCCGGGGCTGCTCCCGGTTGCTGGTGACCTCGATGCGCCGGCCCCGGTGCACCTCCAGCCGGGGGATCCGGTCCCGCCTGCGGAGCACGGCCCAGCCCAGGGCGACCCAGTGCCGCAGGTTGCGGGGGGTGAGCACGGCCACGTCTAGGCAGCCGTCGTCGGGCTCCGCCTCGGCGAGCAGACGTACCCCGCCCTGGAGCCGGCCCACGTTGGCGATCAGCACCGAGCGGGCCCGGCGGCGCATCGGCGGCCGGTCGTCGATGCGTACGGTCACCCGCATCGGCCGGTCCCGCAGGTGCCGGGCGGCCCCCATCACGTACGCCGGCCAGCCGATGCGGGCCTTGGTCGTCTCGGAGGTGTCGGCGAGCATCTGGGCGTCGAAACCCATCCCGGCCATCACCGCGAAGTAGTGGTCCTCGACCGCGCCGACGTCGAGCTGGCGGCGGCCCCGCTCGACGGCCACCTGCAGCGCGGCGGCGACGTCGACGGAGAGGCCCAGGTTGGCGGCGAGCAGGTTGCCGGTGCCCTGGGGCAGCACGGCCAGCGCCGCGTCGGTGCCGACCAGGCCACTGACGCAGGCCATCACCGTACCGTCGCCGCCGCAGGCGAAGACGACCTCGGCGCCGTCGCGTACCGCCTGCTCGGTCTGGCCCCGGCCGGGGTCCTCCGGGGTGGTCTCGAACCACCTCGGGGCCGGCCAGCCGGCGGTGGTGAGCGCGGCGTCGACCGTCTGCCGCAGCTCGTCGAGATCGTCGACCTTCACCGGGTTGACCACCACGGCCGAGCGCGGCCCGCTCCCGGCCACCGCTGGGCGGCTGTGCTCTGCACCTGTCACGGCGTCAGTGTGCAGCACCCGCATCGGTTCGGCGACCCGACGCCGACCGGGGTAAAGATGACCACAGGGAGGTTTCAACCCGGTAGGTGCCGGGGCGGGCGAACCGGCCCCGTCGGGTGGGTGCCGCGACTACCCTCGTCAGCAAGGCAGCGACGCCGAAAGGTGGTGCCGGATGACCGCACCGCAGCCGTCGGCGGTGGTGGCCGGGCTCGGCTCGGCGACGGCGAACCCGACAGTGGTCCAGCTGGCCGCCCGGGAGGCCGCCGCGCACGGCCGACCCCTGCGCCTGCTGCACGCCTTCAACTGGGCGGCGGCCCTGGAGTCGCCCTCCCCGATCGGCCCCCGCGCCGAGGCCGAGCTGCTCATCGAGGAGGCCACCGGGATCGCCCACGAGGTGGCCCCGGTGGTCCCGGTCAGCGGCGACCTGGTCGAGGGCGGTGCCGTCGACGCGCTGATCCGCCGGTCGGCGTCGGCCTTCCTGACCGTCCTCGGCGACGGTGGGATGGCCCACTGCCCGGACTGCGTACCCGCCGACGCGCCGGCGGTCCAGGTGGCCGCCCGGGCCGAGTCCCCGGTGCTGGTGGTCCGCCGGGAGCCGCCCCCGCCGGGGCCGGTCCTGGTCGGGTTGGACGGCTCGGCCAGCTCCCGTACCGCGTTGGACTTCGCCTTCGACTGCGCGGCCCGTCGGTCCGCGCGGGTGCTGGCGGTCCGGGTGATCGAGCCGGACCGCCCCGACGCGGACGCCACCGCCCACCTCACCGAGGCGGTGGCCGACTGCGGTCGGCGGTACCCGTCGGTGGGCGCGGAGTGCCACACCATCCACGGCGATCCCGGCACCGTCCTGCTGGACCAGTCCCGCTCGGCGCAGCTGGCCGTGGTCGCGGCGCGCGGGGACGAGCCGTGGCGGGGACTGCTCGGCGCGGTCAGCCAGTCCCTGCTGTACCACTCGCCGGCGCCGGTGCTGGTGGTGCGGGGCCTGGCCGAGACGCCCACGGCGTGATGCCGGGACGCCGGCACGGTGGCGGGTCTTGCCGTCCGGTTCGACCGGGACCAATGGCCCTGCCCGCCGCCCCGGGCCGCCCGGCACCCTCGAAAGCGCCGGACCGCACGTCCCTTCCGGATGCAGAACTCCCCCACCCGCGAGAGGCTGAGACCATATGGACACCGCTGTGGACCTGGATGCTCCGCTGACCGACGACGAGTTGCGCCGGCTGGACGCGTACTGGCGGGCGGCCAACTACCTGACCGTCGGGCAGATCTACCTGCTGGACAACCCGCTGCTGCGGGAGCCGCTGCGCCCGGAGCACGTCAAGCCGCGGCTGCTCGGCCACTGGGGCACCAGCCCGGGGCTGAACCTGCTCTACGCCCACCTCAACCGGGTGATCGTGGCCCGCGACCTGAGCGCCATCTTCGTCACCGGGCCGGGGCACGGCGGCCCGGCGCTGGTGGCGAACACCTGGCTGGAGGGCACCTACAGCGAGCTGTACCACTCGATCGGCCGGGACGAGGCCGGCATGGCCCGGCTGTTCCGGCAGTTCTCCTTCCCCGGCGGCATCCCGAGCCACGTCGCACCGGAGGTGCCGGGTTCGATCCACGAGGGCGGCGAGCTGGGGTACGCCCTCAGCCACGCCTACGGCGCCGCGTTCGACAACCCGGACCTGCTGGTCGCCTGCGTGATCGGCGACGGTGAGGCGGAGACCGGGCCGCTGGCCGGCAGCTGGCTGTCCAACGTCTTCCTGAACCCGGCCCGCGACGGCGCGGTGCTGCCCATCCTGCACCTCAACGGCTACAAGATCGCCAACCCGACGGTGCTGGACCGGATTCCCCCCGCCGACCTGCGCGACATGATGCGCGGCTTCGGCTACCAGCCGTACCTGGTCGAGGGGGACGACCCGGCCACCGTGCACCAGCTGCTCGCCGCGACCCTGGACCGGGCGGTCGACGAGATCGCCGCCATCCAGCGACGGGCCCGCTCCGGCGGCCCGGTCGAGCGGCCCCGCTGGCCGATGATCATCCTGCGTACCCCGAAGGGGTGGACCGGCCCGCAGCGGGTCGACGGCAAGCAGGTCGAGGGGACCTACCGCGCCCACCAGGTGCCGATCTCCGAGGTCCGCGACAACCCGGAGCACCTGGCCGAGCTGGAACGCTGGCTGCGCGGCTACCGTCCGGAGGAGCTCTTCGACGCCACCGGCGCGCCGGTGGCCGAGCTGGCCGCCCTGCCACCGCGCGGAGCGCGCCGGATGAGCGCCAACCCGGTGGCCAACGGCGGCAGCGTGCTGCGCGACCTGGAGCTGCCGGACTTCCGGGCGTACGCGGTGGACGTGCCCCGCCCCGGCGAGCCGGTGACCGGCGCGACCGGGGTGCTCGGCCCCTGGGTCCGCGACGTGATCACCGCCAACCCGCAGACCTTCCGGCTGTTCGGCCCCGACGAGGTCGCCTCCAACCGGCTCGGGGCGGCCTTCGAGGTCACCGACCGGGCGTTCGTCGGTACGACCACCGCCGACGACGACCACCTGTCGGCCGACGGCCGGGTGATGGAGGTGCTCTCCGAGCACCTGTGCCAGGGCTGGCTGGAGGGTTACCTGCTGACCGGCCGGCACGGCATCTTCACCAGCTACGAGGCGTTCATCCACATCGTCGACTCGATGGTCAACCAGCATGCCAAGTGGCTGAAGACCACCCGGGGCATCGGCTGGCGGCAGCCGGTGGCCTCGCTGAACTACCTGCTCTCCAGCCACGTGTGGCGGCAGGACCACAACGGTTTCTCCCACCAGGATCCCGGCTTCATCGACCACGTGGTCAACAAGAAGGCCGAGGTGGTCCGGGTGTACCTGCCGCCGGACGCCAACACCCTGCTCTCCACGATGGACCACTGTCTGCGCAGCCGGCAGTACGTCAACGTGGTGGTGGCCGGCAAGCAGGCCGCCCCGAACTGGTTGACCATCGACGAGGCGATCCAGCACTGCCGGCGCGGCCTCGGCATCTGGGACTGGGCCAGCACCGACGACGGTGACGAGCCGGACGTGGTGCTGGCCTGCGCCGGGGACGTACCCACCCTGGAGACCCTGGCCGCCGCCGACCTGCTCCGCCAGCGGCTGCCGCAGCTGCGGGTACGGGTGGTCAACGTGGTCGACCTGATGCGGCTGCAACCCCCCTCGGAGCACCCGCACGGCCTGCCGGACAACGAGTTCGACACCATCTTCACCCGCGACCGGCCGGTCATCTTCGCCTACCACGGCTACCCGTGGTTGATCCACCGGCTCACCTACCGCCGGACCAACCACGGCAACCTCCACGTGCGCGGGTACAAGGAGGAGGGCACCACCACCACACCGTTCGACATGGTGATGCTCAACGACCTGGACCGCTTCCACCTGGTCATCGACGTGATCGACCGGGTGCCCGGACTGGCCGGTCGGGCCGCGCACCTGCGGCAGGAGATGGTCGACGCCCGGCAGGCCTGCCGGGACCACACCCGCCGGTACGGCGAGGACGACCCCCGCGTCGCCGAGTGGCGCTGGATCCGTGAAACCGACCCGACGAACAGCTGACGACGATGAGTGACGAGGAGATCCTGGTCGGCTACGACGGCTCGGCCGACGCCGACGTGGCGCTGGCCTGGGCCCTGGACGAGGCGACCCACAGCGGCCGGCCGGTCCGCCTGGCGTACGTCTTCGAGTGGCTGACCGTGGCCGGTTGGATCGGCCCCGGCGTCGCCCCCGGCATGTGGCCGGACGACACCGCCCGCCGGCAGGTCGAGGAGCTGGTCCAGCAGGCGGCCGGGGACGCCGCCGCCCGGCACCCCGGGCTGACCGTGCACGGGGAGGTCTTCGACGGCCCACCCTCGTTGGTGTTGCAGGAACGCTCCGCGCAGGCCGGTCTGCTGGTGCTGGGCAGCCGGGGTCACGGTGGCTTCGCCGGCCTGTTGGTCGGCTCGACGGCGGTCTCGGTGAGCGCCCACGCCCACTGCCCGGTGGTCATCGTCCGCACCGACACTGGCGGCGGTGGTGCGGGAGCCGGGGACGCGGTGGTGCCGGGTCGGCGGTCCGGGCCGGTGGTCGTCGGGGTGGACGGCTCCGACTCGTCGCTGCTGGCCCTGGGCTGGGCCGTGGAGCGGGCGGCGCAACGGGGGGTACCACTGCGGGTCGTCCGGGCCCGGTCGCCCGCGCAGTACCGGTCCCAGGGCTTCGACGCCGACGAGGCGGCGGCCACCGAGCAGACGGCGGTCGCCGACGCGCTGGCCCCGTGGCGGGAGACCTTCCCGGCGGTACCGGTCGACGTCGAGGTGGCCACTCAGAGCCCCCAGTCACTGCTGCTGGCGGCCAGCCGGGACGCCCAACTGGTGGTGGTCGGCACCCGGGGCCGCGGCGGGCTGCGGGGGATGCTGCTCGGCTCGGTCAGCCAGCAGCTCATCCAGCACGCCGCCAGCCCGGTGGCGGTGATCCGGCAACGCTGAACCGCGCCCCGGCCGGCCCCCGGGTCGGGCGGGGCGGGCTCACTCCTGGTGGCGCAGGCCACCGCGCAGCGCGCGGAGCGCGTTGAGGATCACCACCACGTCGATGCCTTCCTGCAGGAACGCACCGGCCACCGGGGGCAGCCGGCCGGCGGCGGCGACCAGCATCGCCAGCACGGCCAACCCCATGCCGACGGTGGCGCTCTGCACCGCGATCCGACGGGCGTACCTGGCGATCTCCACCGCGTCGGCCAGCCGGTCCAGCCGGTCGACGGTGAGCACCGCGTCGGCGACGTCGGCCGAGGCGGTCGCCCCGGTGGCGCCCATCGCCACCCCGACGTGCGCCTCGGCCAGCGCCGGGGCGTCGTTGACCCCGTCGCCGACCATCACGGTGGTCGCCCGTCGCGCCTCGGCCTGGACCCGCTGTACCTTCTCCGCCGGGGTGCAGCGGGCCAGCGCCTCGTCGACGCCGACGGCGCGGGCCACCCGGTCGGCGGTGCCGGGGCGGTCACCGGTGAGCATCACCAGCCGGGTCAGCCCGGCCTGCCGCAGCCGGTCCAGGGTCTGGGCGGCGTCGGGGCGTACCGGATCCTCCAGCAGGACCGCGCCGATCGGTCCGGTGTCGTCGCTCACCCAGACCGTCGAGTTGCCGGCGGACTCGGCGCGGTCGCGGACCCGCGCGGCCCACTCCGGCAGCTCACCGTCGAGCTGGCCGACCCGGACCAGCCGCCCCCCGACCCGTCCGCTGACGCCCCGCCCCGGCTCCTCGGTCACCCCGGTCGGCTCGGTGAGCGCCAACCCCCGCTCGTGGGCCTGCCCGACCAGCGCCGCCGCCAACACGTGCGGGGAGAGCTGCTCGACCGAGGCGGCCAGCCGCAGCACCTCGTCGCGGTCACCGCCGGGGGCCACGACCGTCTCGGCGGCCCGGGGCCGGCCGGCGGTGAGCGTCCCGGTCTTGTCCAACAGCAGGGTACGGGCCCGGCCCAGCAGCTCCAGCGAACCGCCGTCACGCACCAGCACCCCCCGCCGGGCGACCCGGGACAGCCCGGAGACGATCGCGATCGGGGTGGCCAGCAGCAGCGGGCACGGGGTGGCCACCACCAGCACCGCCACCGCCCGCACCACATCGCCGGAGAGCAGCCAGCCCAGCCCGGCCAGCAGCAGCGTGAACGGCACGAACACGGCGGCGTACCGGTCGGCGAGGCGGACCATCGGGGCCTTGCGGGCGGTGGCCTCCTCGGCCAGCCGCACGATGCCGGCGTACGTGCTGCGCGCCGCGTCGCTGGTGGCCCGCAGCCCGAAACCGGCACCGGCGTTGACCACCCCGCTGGCCACCTGCTGTCCCGCGGCCCGCGAGACCAGCTGCGACTCGCCGGTGACCACCGACTCGTCCAGGGTGGCCGGCTGCTCGGCCGTGCCGTCCACCGGCACCACGTCACCCGGGCCGACCAGCAACCGGTCACCCACCACGACCCGGTCCAGGGCCACCTGCTCGATGCCACCGGCGGCGGTACGTCGCCGGGCGGTCCGGGGGGCGTGTTCCAGCAGCGCCCGCAGGTCGCGGGTGGCCCGACGCTGGGCGTACGCCTCCAGGGCGCGTCCGGTGGCCACCATCACCGCGATCACCGCCCCGGCCAGGTACTCACCGACCACGAGCGCGCCGGCCAGGGCCAGCACGGCGATCACGTCCACCCCGAACCGCCGGTGCCAGAGCTGGCGCAGCATCGCCCAGGCGGCGGGCAGCAGCGCGGCCAGCGTCACCCCGGCCCAGAGCAGGTCACCTGCCCCGCGCCGGCCGGTCAGCACCAGCGCCGCGCCGACCAGCACCGCCACGGTCAACCCGGCCAGCGGCACCCACTGCCGCCAGCGTGACCACCGTCGCCGGGGCGTGTCGTCGCGCCGTGCCGGCCGCTGCGGCACGCACTCGGTAGGTCCGGCCCCCACCTGCGGATCGTCCCAGCGCCCCGGGCCTCGCGTGCGGTAAACCGGCACACCGGGCAGGCCAGCACGGCGTCCCGGCACACCGGGCGACGGACCGGCACACCGGGCGGGGGCCGAAGGGCCCGGGTGGGGCGGACCTGTGCCCGTGTCGGTCGGCGGCCCCGCCGACCGACCATGGATGGGCAACCCCGCCCCCGGCAGGTCCCGGCTGGGGCACGATGAGAGAAACGGAGAGGTCACAGACTGATGAGCCCTCAGACGCCGGCCACCCAGCGCCCGTTGACCATCGCGCTCGCCGAGGCCGCCGCGATGGCCGGGCACGCCCCGTCGGTGCACAACACCCAGCCGTGGCGGTGGCGGGTGCTGCCGGACGCCCTGGAGCTGCGTACCGCCTCGCAACGGCGACTGGCCGCCACCGACCCGGAGGGGCGGCTGCTGGCGTTGAGCTGCGGAGCGGCCCTGCACCACGCCCGGGTGGCGTTGCGCGCCGAGGGCTGGACGTCGGTGGTGCAGCGCAACCCCGATCCGGCCGATCCGGAGCTGCTGGCCCGGCTGACCGACCTGCGACGCGGCGCGGCCGACCCGCCGGCCATGCGCCTGGTGCAGTGCATGCAGGTCCGGCACACCGACCGGCGGCCGGTCAGCGCGGATCCGGTGCCGGCCGACCAGCTCACCGAGATCGTCCAGGCCGCCTCCGGGGAGGGCGCCCGGTTGCAGCTGCTGGACCGGGACCAGGTCCTGGAGTTGGCGGCGACCGCCTCGCACGCCGGCACGGTCGAGGCCGACGATCCGCAGCTGCGGGAGGAGCTGGCCTACTGGACCAGCCGTACCTCCGGTGCCGGGCTGCCGCCGGAGGTGCTGCCCGACCAGGCGCCGCAGACCACCGTGCCGGGCCGCGACTTCGGCCGCCCCGGCACCCTGCCGGTCGGGCCGGGGCACGACCGGGCGGCCGCGTACGCGCTGCTCTTCGGGGATGAGGACGAGCCGGAGAGCTGGCTGCGGGCCGGTGAGGCGCTCTCGGCCGCCTGGCTGGCCGCGACCCGGCTCGGGGTGTCGGTGGTGCCGCTGTCGGGCGTGGTGGAGGTGCCGGGCACCCGGCAGATCCTGCGTCAGCTCCTGGCCGGCCTCGGCTACCCGTACCTGGTGCTGCGGTTGGGTCTGGCGGACCCGGCGCACGCCGGGCCGCCGCACACCCCCCGGCTCGCCGTGGAACAGACCGTCGACACCTCGGCGGTACGCGACGCGCAGCGTTGAACCGGACCGGCGTCGCCCGTCACGCGGCCCGGACCGGCGACGCCCCGCCATGCGGCCCGGACCGGCGACGCCGTCGCTCGGGCGGGCCGCGACGGGCCGGCGGTGGGCGGTAGCATTCGGCGGGTGGCCGCCAGCGCACCCCGTTCCGGCAACGACCAGACGATCCCCTCGCTCGGGCTGAGTCCGCTGTCGCGGGTACGCCTCGACGAGCTGCTCCAGGAGATGCTGGACCGGGTAGGCGAGGTGGTGACCAGCCGGGAGCGGCTGCGGGCCCTGCTGGACGCGGTGGTCGGCATCGGCACCGACCTGGACCTGCGCAGCACCCTGCAACGGATCGTCGGATCGGCCTGTGAGCTGGTCGGGGCCCGCTACGGCGCACTCGGGGTGATCGGCGGTGACCGGTCACTGCACGACTTCATCACCCACGGCATCGACCCCGAGCTGCACGCCCGGATCGGCGACCTGCCGCACGGCCGGGGCGTGCTGGGGCTGCTCATCGACGAGCCCCGCCCGCTGCGGATGCCGGACATCACCCGACACCCCGGGTCGTACGGGTTCCCGGCGCACCACCCGCCGATGCACAGCTTCCTCGGCGTGCCGGTCCGCATCCGTGACCAGGTCTTCGGCAACCTGTACCTGGCCGAGAAGCAGGGTGCGGCGGAGTTCACCGAGGACGACGAGGAGATCGTGGTGGCGTTGGCCGCCGCCGCCGGGGTGGCCATCGAGAACGCCCGGCTGTACGCGCTGGCCCACCGCCGGGAACGCTGGCTGGCCGCCACCGCCGAGATCACCTCGGTGCTGCTCGGCGAGGTCCGGCGTACCGACGCGTTGACCCTGGTCGCCCGGCGGGCCCGGGAGGTCGCCGAGGCCGAACTGGCGGTGGTGCTGCTCTACGACGAGGACGCCCAGCAGTTCACCGTGGAGGTGGTCGACGGCGCCGACGAGCAGGCCCGCGCGCTGGTCGGGGCGGTGCTGCCGGCCGCCGAGACCACCTTCGCCGGCCCGGTCACCGAACGCCGCCACGCGCAGCTGGCCAACCTGGCCGAGGCGGCACCCTGGCCGGTGCCGGTCGCCGCCGGCCCGGCCGTGCTCTCCCCGCTGGCCGCCGCCGACACCCTGCACGGGGTGCTGCTGATCGCCCACGCCCCCGACCACGGTGGCGCCACCGACGACGACGTGGCCCTGCTGGGCAGCTTCGCCGGTCAGGCGGCGCTGGCCATGGAACGTGCCCGGGGCCAGGAGGAACGGGAGCTGCTGGTGGTCCTGGAGGACCGCGAACGCATCGCCCGGGACCTGCACGACGTGGTGATCCAGCGGCTCTTCGCCACCGGCCTGCACCTGCAGAGCGCCGTGCCGATCAGCACCCGCCCCGAGGTGGCCACCCGGATCAACGCCGCCGTCGACGACCTGGACGCCACCATCCGGGACATCCGCCGGACCATCTTCGAGCTGCGTACCCCGATGAGCGCGGCGCTGCGTACCGAGATCCGGGAGGCGGTGGCGGAGGCCGCCGCGCTGCTGGGCCACCGCCCGGTCGTGGAGCTGACCGGACCGATCGACAGCGCCGTGCCGGACGAGGTCCGACCCGACCTCACCGCCGTGCTGCGCGAGGCCCTCACCAACGCGGTACGCCACGCGCGGTGCACCCGGCTGACGGTGGCGGTGTCGGTGGCCGCCGGCCGGTTGACGGTCACGGTCAGCGACGACGGCACCGGCATGGATCCCGCCGCCGCCCGCAGTGGCCTGGTCAACCTGCGGCAACGGGCGCACCGCCACGGCGGCGAGTTCACCATCGACCCGGTCACCCCGCACGGCACCAGCCTGCGCTGGAGCGTCCCGCTGTCGGCCTGACCGGGCAGCTCAGTGGGCGTCTGCCGCCGGTCAGGCGGTGACCGGGCAGCTCAGGGACGTTTGCCGAGCAGGCGGGTGGCGAGGACGGCGGCCTGGGTACGCCGTTCCAGGCCGAGCTTGGCCAGCACGCTGGAGACGTAGTTCTTCACGGTCTTCTCGGCCAGGAACATCCGGCCGGCGATCTCCCGGTTGGTGAGCCCCTCGGCGACGTACTCCAGGATCCGGCGTTCCTGCTCGGTCAGTGACTGCAGCTCCCGGGGCTGCTCGACGCCGCTGCGGATGCGGTCCAGCACCCGGGTGGTGATCGCCGGGTCGAGCAGCGACTGCCCGGCGGCGACCCGGCGGACCGCGTCGACCAGGTCGGTGCCCCGGATCTGCTTGAGCACGTACCCGGCGGCACCGGCCATGATCGCGGCGAAGAGCGCCTCGTCGTCCTCGTAGGAGGTGAGGATCAGGCCCCGGATCGACGAGTCGACGGCCCGGACGTCCCGGCACACGTCGATGCCGTTGCCGTCGGGCAGCCGGGCGTCGAGGATCGCCACGTCCGGCCGGAGCGCGGGGATGCGGCGGGTGGCCTCCGTCGCCGACCCGGACTCCCCCACCACCTCGATGTCGCCACCGGAGGTGAGCAGGTCGGCAAGGCCACGGCGGACGACCTCGTGGTCGTCGAGAAGGAACACCCGGATCATCCCTCGTTTCTACCCCCTCGCCCCGGATCGCCGCAGGGCCGAAGGTCCCGTCACCCACCGACCGTGGTCGTGCCCCGCTCCCCCGGGGCGGGCCCCACTCTCCCGGGATGGGCCCCGCTCTCCCGGGATGGGCCCCACTCCCCCCGGGGTGAGGCCGGCCCGCTCCCCCGGCGTGGGGCCGGCCCCGCTCCATCGGGGTGGTGAGAAGGGGGCCCTTCTATACCGAAAGCGTTAACAGGGGGCCCTTCCTTTCAGGTCGTTGGGCCCTGACGGGGGGCGGGGGGTGGGGGGAGGGTGGGTGGTAGGTCGGGAGGGGGCGGGGTCATGGAGAGTGGGTTCGGGGTCGGGCAGTTGCGGGCCGCCGCCCGGGATGCGGTCCGCGCGCCGTCGATGCACAACAGTCAGCCGTGGCGGTTCCGGCTGCGCGAGGGCGGGATCGAGGTGGCGGTCGATCCGGACCGGCGGTTGCCGGCGGCCGACCCCTCGGGCTGGGCGGCGCGGATCGCCGGTGGGGCGGCGCTGTTCAACCTGCGGTTGTCGTTGGCGGTGGCCGGTACCCCGGCCCGGGTGCGGTTGCGGCCGTACCCGGGTGAGCCGGACGTGCTGGCCCGGCTGGTGCCGGACGTGCCCCGGGCGCCCACTCCTGCGCAGCGGAGTCTGCACGCGGCCGTGGCCCGCCGGTTCAGTCACCGGGCGCCGTTCTGGCCGAATCCGGTGCCGGCCGAGGCGCGTTGGCGGTTGGTGGAGGCGGCGCGGGCCGAGCAGGGTTGGCTGGAGCTGGTGATCGGGGTGAGCGCGGTGAACGCCTTCGCCGCGCTGGCGCAGAGCGCCCACCGGGTGCTGGACCGGGACCGGGCCTACCGGGACGAGCTGGCCGGTTGGGTACGCGGCGGTCCCGCCCCCGACGGGGTGCCGGCTGCCGCCGGTGGGCCGGTGGCGCAGCCGCAGGATCTGCTGCCCAGCCGGGCCTTCGGGGTCCGGGAACGCGCGCCCGGCCGGGACTTCGAGCCGGAGCCGCTGGTGGCGGTGCTCGGTGCCGCCGGGAACACCGCCACCGACCAGGTGGTCGCCGGGCAGGCGTTGCAGCGGGTGCTGCTCACCGCCACCGACGCCGGGCTGGCCGTGTCGCTGCTCTCCCAGCCGATCGAGGTGCCGGCGGCGCGGGAGGCGCTCCGGTTGTCGCTGGGGCGGTTCGGCACCCCGCAGATGGTGCTGCGGGTCGGGTACGGCCAGCCGGGGTGGCCGGTCGGTCGCCGTGACGTCGAGGAGTTTCTCGACCTGCCGGTGCGCCGGCGGTAGTCAGGGCCGGCGGGCCGTCCCGGGCGGAGTCGGCGTCGGATGAAAATCCGGCACCCGCCATACCCCCATTGAGCTGGGAACAGAGTCAGGTTTAGATCGATCTGGGCGAATATCATTCGCTTTCTCCCCACATCGACTCGGCCACCGGCCGAGCAGTTCGGCGTGCGCCGACGCCGCCGCCCGCCGACGACTCTGCACCGCCACCACCCCCAGCTCCCGAGAGGTAGGCACTGGATGCCCCGAACGTCCCGTTTACGCATGCTGGTAGCGGGGGTGATCGCCGGTTCGCTCGTCGCCTCGGCGATCACCACCCCGACCAACGCCGCAGCCCGGTCACCCGGCCGCACGTCCCCGGTGGCCGCGCAGCAGGCGGCCCCACCACAGGCCGCCCCACCGCAGGCGGCCCCACCACAGGCCGCGGCAGCGCCGGCCCCGCTGGTGGAGAAGGCCAAGCCGGTCAAGCCGGCCGCCCCGGCGAGGCCGAAGGCCGCCAAGAAGGGCACCACCGCCGTGGTGACCTGGAAGGCCCCGAAGGACAACGGCAACAAGATCACCGAGTACGTCGTCACCTCGTACCGCGACGGCCGGAAGGCGGCGACGAAGGCCTTCGACGCCAAGCAGACCAGCCGGAAGCTGACCCTGCCGTCGGCCAAGGGTGCCTGGACGTTCACCGTGGCGGCGAAGAACACGGCCGGCGTCGGCCCGGCCAGCAAGCGCTCCGCCCCACCGAAGCTACTCGCCCTGCCCAGCGCGCCGACCATCCGGGCGGTGACCGCCGACGTCACCACCGCGGTGATCAGCTGGAGCCCTCCGGCCTCCGACGGCGGCTCCCCGATCACCAACTACCTCATCTTCCCGTACATCGGTGGGGTGAAGCAGGCGTCGCAGACGGTGCCGGCCTCGCCGCTGACCGCCACCGTGGGCGGTCTGACCGCCGGGATCACCTACACCTTCACCATCGCCGCGCTGACCTCCCAGGGCCTCGGCCCGGAGTCCGCGCCGTCGCACCCGGTCGTCCCGAACGAGTCGCCGTGGGTCTTCTGGAACGGCAACAACGCCGAGGTCGGCGTGGCCTACAGCCAGAACGTCGGCGTCTCCCGGGGACAGGCACCGTGGACGTTCTCCATCACCTACGGCGCCCTGCCACCCGGGTTGACGCTCAACCCGAACACCGGCGTCATCGCCGGCATCCCCACCACGGCGGGCAGCTTCGCCTTCGTGGTCCGGGTGGTCGGCAGCGCCGGCGGGATCGGCAGCCGGCTGATCACCATCTCGGTCACCCCAGCGCCGAACATCGTCATTCCCGCCGTCCCGCTGGGTGAGGTCAACGCGCCCTACTCGCTGCGACCCACCGTGGTCGGCGGGGTGGCCCCGTACACCTGGTCGATCGCCGCCGGGGTGGTCCCACCCGGGCTGACCCTCGACCCGAACACCGGCGAGCTCAGCGGCCGGCCCACCACCGCCGGCACCTTCGGCGTCGACCTGCGGGTGACCGACGCCGCCGGGCTCAGCGACGTGCAGCAGGTCCGGATCGTGATCCAGCCGCCGACGGTGGTCACCCTGACCGCCAGCGCCAGCTCGGTGAACTTCGACAGCCCGGTCACCCTCACCGCCAACCTCGGCCCGGGTGAGGTCGAGGGCACGGTGACCATCTTCGACCGGCAGCGCACCGGGGTCACCGTCAACCTGGGCACCCAGACCGTGGCGTTCAGCCGGGCCAGCTTCACCCTGAAGCTGCCCGCCTTCGGCCTCAACCAGATCTTCGTCCAGTACGACTCCACAAACACCAACGCCGTGGCCATCTCCAACACGGTGTCGGTGCAGGTCAACGGGGTGCCGGGGCAGTTGCTCATCGACCAGTTCCGGCAGTCCGGCATCGCCAACACGCCCAGCCAGTTCGACCAGTACGTGGTGCTCTACAACAACACCTCGATCCCGATGCAGCTGCCCGGGATCAAGGTGGAGGCCCCCGGCGGCGTGGTGATCGAGATCCCGAACACCGCGACCACCATCGGCCCCCGGGTCGGTTACCTGATCGGCACGGCGCGGTACAACGTCGCCTTCCCGACCATCCCGGCGGACCTGCTGGTGCCGACCCTCGGGCCGGTGCCTAACACCGGCGGCACCGGCCTGCGGCTGCGGGTGCCCGACGCCGCCGGCACCATCACCGACGCGGCCGGCAGCACACCCGGCTGGTCCACCGGCACGCCGCTGCCGGCGTTCACCAGCCCGCCGACGGTCCAGAACGCCTGGGTACGACTGCGGGTCTCCGGCACGCCGCAGGACACCCGCGACAACCGGACCGACTTCCGGCTGGTCGCCAACGTGATCGGACCGGTCAACGGGGTGCCGTCCACGCTCGGCTCGCCGTCGCCGCTGCGCCAGTTCGGGCCGTTCGAGCAGAGCAACATCCTGCAGACCACCCTGCTCGACCCGACCAAGGCCTCCAACGCGGCCCCGAACCAGCAGATCATCGACGCCACCCCGACCAGCCCCAAACGGCTGATCATCCGACGCGCGATCACCAACCGGGGCGTCACCCCGGCGACCCTGGTCCGGCTGCGCATCTCCACGCTCAGCCAGGTCAACGGCGCGCCCATCCCGGGCACCCCCACCCCGCCCAACCCGGCGGAGTTGCGGGCGGTCAACCCGACCACGCCCACCGAGACGTTCACCGTCGGTGGACGGACGGTGACCGTGCAGAACCTCGACCTGGACCCGCCGTCGGTGGATCCGCCGGGCGGCGGGCTCTCCAGCACGCTGACCGCGCAACTGCCGCTGGGCGGCCTGCCGCCCGGTGGGACCGTCTACATCGCCCTCGTCTTCGAGGTGGACAAGGGTGGCACCTTCTGGGTCGGCTGGGACGTCGAGGCCATCGGTGGTGGCCCCGTCACCCCGCCGGGTCTCGCCGCCACGGCTGCGGTGACCCCGAAGACGCAGAAGGCGGCCAAGAAGGCCGCCGCGCAGCGGGCGAAGAGCCAACAGCTGACCAACGTACGGGGCAGCACCCGCTGACCCGTCCGACCAGCTGACCACCGGGTGGGGGCCGACGTGCCCCCACCCGGTGCTGTCCACCGAGAGCCAGGTGAGGAACGAGCATGCCAGTCAGATCCGCCTACGGGCTGCACATCCGGGGCCTGGACGGGGTCACCGAGCTGACCGCCACCGCGTACCCGCCGGCCGGAAGCCGACCGGTGACCGTGCGGCAACGCGACACCGAGGCACCGGAGCCGGTGCCGCTGGACGCCGACCGGGTGGTCCGCCCGCTCACCGACGGGCGCACCCTGGAGCTGGACCGGCGGCTGCGCACCGCGACCTTCTACGGCCCGCCGCTGGACCCGGCGGTGCTGGCCCACCCCTACCTCGCCCCGGTGGCGGTGATCTGCAACCGCTGGGCGGGGCGGGAGACCTTCCACGCCGGGGCGTTCGGGCTCGACGGCCGGGCCTGGGTGGTGCCCGGTGGGCGTACCGCCGGCAAGAGCAGCCTGCTCGCGGCGCTGGCCGCCCGGGGCGTACCGGTGCTCACCGACGACATCGCCGTCCTCGACGGTGACCAGGTGCTCGCCGGGCCGCGCTGCGTGGACCTGCGGGAGCCGGTGCCCGGCGTGGCGCTGCCCACCCGCGGCGTGCGCGACGGCAGCCGGCTGCGGATCGCCCTGCCCGCCGGGCCGCACCGGCTGCCCCTGGGCGGCTGGCTCTTCCTGCGCTGGGGCGACGGGCCGGCGTTGACGCCGCTGGGCCCGACCGAGCTGCTGGCCCGGCTCGCCGCCCTGCGTTCCCTGCCGGAGCTGCCCTCCGACGCGACCCGGCTGCTCGGCCTGGCCGGCGTCCCCGCGTACGAACTCACCCGCCCCCGCGACTGGACCGCCCTGGACGCCACCCACCGGCTGCTGACAGCCACCCTCACCCCGGTCGGGGCGGCCCGGTGACCGCCGGCACCGGCGGGCCCCTCCCGCCGGCCGATGGCCCGGTGACCGCCAACGCGGCGAGCGGCAGCGCGGCGAGCGGCGGCGCGGCGAGCGGCGGCGCGGCCTCCGCCGGTCTGGCGCTGCGCTGCCTCGCCCTGGACAGCGCCGCGCTGGCCACCAGCGACCTGCTGCGCCAGGCGGGAGTGCCGAGCGTGCTGCTCAAGGGCGCCGGCCTGGCCCACCGGCTCGGCGTCGAGCGCCTCTACGGCGACGTGGACCTGTTGGTCGCGCCGGCCAGCTTCGCCGCCGCGCAGACCGCGCTCGCCGCCGCCGGCTACCGACCCCGGGAGGACACCGCCCTGCACCGACGGTGGGGGCTCTGGCACGAGCAGACCTGGTCGGTCCCCGGCCCGGTGCCGTTCGTGCTGGACCTGCACCGTGGTTTCGCGCGGGTAGGCGACGCCGACGAACTGTGGACCGTGCTGTACTCCGGGGCCGAACCGGTCACCCTGGCCGGCGGCACCGTACTGGTGCCCGACGAGGCGGGCTGCGCCCTACTGGTCGCCCTGCACGCGGCCAGCCCCGGCGGCTCCGCCAGGCCCCTCGCCGACCTGGCCCGTGCCCTCGACGTGCTGCCGCTGCGGGTCTGGCCGGCGGCGGCCGCCCTGGCCGAGCGGTGCGCGGCGCTGTCCGCCTTCACCGTCGGGCTCCGGCTGCTGCCGGTGGGCGCGGCGGTGGCAGCCGGCCTCGGGCTGCCCGCGACCGGCGGACGGTCGTACCAGCTCGCCGCGCAGCGGGCCAGCCCGCTCGCGATCAACCTCGCCGACCTCGACGAGCTTTCCCGGTGGCGGCGGCTGCGCCGACTCGCCACGCTCGCCCTGCCCACCCCCGACCGCCTCCGGCTGGCCGACCCGCTCGCCGGGCACGGCGCGGGCACGCTGTTCCTGGCCCACCTGCGCCGGTACCGCCGGCACGCCCGCGCGCTGCCCCGGGCGCTGCGGGAGCTGCGCGCGGCCCGACGCCACCCCGAGGGCTGAGCGGCACGGCCGTGGTCAGTGGCGGTCGAACAGCCAGTGGCGGTCGAACAGCCAGTGGCGGTCGAACAGCCAGTGGCGGTCGAACAGCCAGTGGCGGTCGAACGGTCAGTGGCGGTTTAGCAGGTCGGCGGTGTCCAGCTCGGCCAGGAAGGAGCGCACGTCGGCGGCGGCCCGCTCCGGGTCGACCGGGGCGTGCGCGGCCAGCACGGCGGTCAGGTCGGCGGCGGTCGCCCCGGTCACCAGGTGCGGCCAGAGCAACACCGCCCAGCTGTCCAGGGCGAAGTAGACGGAGTTACGGACGTCCAGCAGCACCGCCTCGTCCCCGACGGTCCGCCAGGCCACCCGCTCGGCGTCGACCTGGTACACGGTCGTGGTCTCGGTGTTCACCTCGGTACCTCCATGATCGGTTGTGCCGGGCCCGTACCGGCCGGCCGGGAGGCCAGCCAGACCTGGTGCACCAGGGCCGCCGTGCGGGGGCAGACCGGCCAGGCGGTCCACTCCCGACGCAGCGCGGCTGGGTCCACCAACGTCTCGTCCACGCCGGTGCCGTCCCAGCCGTGTACGAACTCCCGGGTCCCGGCGCGGAAGAACACCTCGTCGAAGGTGGCCTTGCGGCGGGGCGCGACGACCAACGGCGGCAGGTCGGCGTCGGCCAGGTCGGCCAGCAGCTCCCGCCGCGACGGGGACCGCCACCGGCCCCGGTGGGTGGCCAGGGCGACGGCGAACCCCTCGTCCAGCAGCGGGGTCACCGCGAGCACGTCGTGGTCGGCGGCGACCGCGGTCAGGCTGGCCCGGGTCATGGTCAGGTCACGCCGGCCCAGGTGCCAGGCGACCCGCCCGGCCAACCGGTGCGGCTCGGCCCGCTGCTCGGCCCGGAACCGTCGGCGCAGCTCCCGGGCCACCCGGGGACGCAACCAGGGGAACGGGTCCGGCTCCCGGGCGGCCCGCCGCCCGACGCTGTGGCGCAGCCGGCTCAACCGGGCGCGCAGCGAGCCGGGACGACGCCGCCAGCCGGCCAGGATCTGGTCACCGCCCACCCCGGTCAACAGCGCCCCGCCCCGGGCCAGCTCGATGATCGGCAGGTGCAGGTGCCGGTTCGGCGGATGCAGCTGCCCGTACCGGTCGAGCAGCCGGGCGGCGACCGGACCGACCAGGTCCAGGTCCTCACCGGCGGACAGGATCCGCCAGTGTCGGCCCAGCCCCAGCTCGGCGATCACCCGGTCCTGCCAGTCCGACTCCTGTGCCCGGGGCGCGTCGGTGAACCGCCAGGTCACCGGCACCGGATCGGGCAGCCCCTCGCGCCGGGCGACCCGGGCGGCGATGGCCAGCACCAGTGCGGAGTCCACCCCACCGGAGAAGCTCACCAGGCAGGGCGGCCGGCACAACGCCGGCAGCACCGCCTGTTCCAGGGCGACCAGCGGGGCCGGCACCGGGCCGGGCCGCACCACGGGCGGGCCGGCAGCGGGCGGGCCGGCAGCCGACAGCCGGGCCGTGAGCGGGCCGGCCGCCGGGTCCTGGCCCAGCACGATGCCGCAGGCCACGTCCTGCGCGGTGGGCCGGGCAAGAGAAAGGTCAGTCACGGGTGAGCACCCCCCTGCGCCGGGCGAGCCACAGCGCGCGGTCGAAGATCCAGGCCGACAACGGCAGCAGTACGGCGGCAGCCCCGGTCAGGGCCAGCGCCGCCGTCGACCAACCACCGCCGGTCAACGCGTGCCGCAGCCCGTCCAGGGCGATCCGGGTGGGCAGTGGTTCGGCGAACGCCCGTACCGCCACCGGCAGCGCCGAGACCGGAAAATACGTGCCGGAGAGGAAGGACAGCGCCACCACCAGCAGGCGGGCCACCGGCTCCCCGGCGCCGAAGGCCACCGCGAGGCCGGCCAACGCGAGCCCGAACGGCAGGGTGCAGAGCGCGCCCAGGGCTGCGACCACGACCACCCCTCCCCAGTCGGCCCGCCCGATGTGCAGGCCGAAGAAGGTCCCGAGCACCGCGAGGTAGAGCCCGGCCCGCAGCAGGGCGAAGACGAACGGGTACCCGGCCAGGCCCAGGCCCAGCGCCCACCGTGGCACCGGCTGCGCGGTCAGCAACTCCAGGGTGCCGGCCCGCTGCTCGCCGGCCAGCCGGGTCACCACCTGGACGGTGCCGGCCTGGAGCACCAGCAGGAAGACGATGCCCACCGCGACGAAGTCGAAGTAGCTCGTCGAGCGGGTGAAGTCGGCGTCGGGGCCCAGCGTGACCACCTGCGAGACGAAGCGGAACACCAGCAGGTTGACCAACCCGAAGGCCAGGTCGAGCAGGAACGGTGGCCCGAGACCGCGGTGCTCGGACAGGTCCCGACGCAGCAACGTCAGCACCGTACGGCCACCGGCCCACGCCGACGCCGCACCGGCCCACCGCGATCCCACACCAGCCGACCGCGATGCCGTACCGGCCCACCGCGATGCCGTACCGGCCGGCCCGACGGCGAGCGGGCCGGCCGGTGACGGTTCCGGCGGCGGGTGTGCCGGTGCCGCGCGGAGGTCGCTGCTCATCGGTGCACCGACAGGTCGACACCCACAGCAGACCGCCGCTGGTGGGGTCGTCGGCTCAGATCGAGCCCAGGACGCCGGACTGGCCGTCCGCGTCGGTCACCCCGGGGAAACCGCCCTGGGTCAGCTCGGCCAGGGTGCCGAGGCGACGCAGATGCGGCCGCTGGTAGTCGGCGACAGGCGCGCTGTCATTCGTCGAATCCGGAGAAACATTCACGAAAACCCCCATACGCATAAAACGGACTAGGCGAATCGTAATTGATCCGGGCGTCCCGTTGGGCGTTTCACCACACCGAGCCCGCGCGACACGCGGAGCACACTGACAGAACGAGAAAGAGAAGAAATGTTCGGATCCGCCGACACGGCATTCACTTACCGGTGGGCGATACTGGGTTTGAACCAGTGACCTCTTCCGTGTCAAGGAAGCGCGCTCCCACTGCGCCAATCGCCCGTGGGCACCGACCCGGCGACGACGGCCGCGCTCGGCAACGGTCACCCCGGTCAGGGGCAGACCACGAGCGGACGACGGGATTCGAACCCGCGACCCTCACCTTGGCAAGGTGATGCGCTACCAGCTGCGCTACGTCCGCACGTCACCGGCCAGCGCCAGCGACGTTGCGAACTCTACCCGACGACAAGATCAGCCGACGGCCACCCCCGCACCCGGATGGTTGCCCAGCTCACCGGCGGGGTAGTTGAACTCCCCGACAGCACATCACCCCCTCGAAGGAGGCTGTCGTGGGCATCGGAACGAGCATTTTCCTTCTCGCGGTCGGCGCGATCCTCACCTTCGCCGTCAACGCCAGCGTCGGCGGTGTCGACCTGGACATCGTCGGCTGGATCCTGATGGCCGCCGGCGTACTCGGCCTGATCATGACCGCGGCGGTCTGGGGCCGCCGCCGCCAGACGGTCGCCACCGCTCCCGCCGCCGAGCCGGTGGAGTACCGGGTCGAGGAGCGTCGGGACATCGTCCCGCCGCGCTGACCGGGTTCGTCCCCGAGGGCGGCGGCCCGTACCGCCGGTCGCCTTCGCCGCCCGCCGGACCCGCCGGACCCGCCGGACCCGCCGGACCCGCCGGACCCGCCGGACCCGCCGACGACCAACGCACAGCGCCGGTCGTCGGCGGTATCCTGCACCTCGCACCGTCGGCATGCACCGCACCGTCGACGGGCACCGAACCACCGGCACACACCGGTCGCCGGCACGCACCGGCAGGCGCCGCTCGTCGGCACGCACCGTAGGAGGTCGTCGCGGCCAGGCAGACCGGTCAGCAGCTTGTCGCGACCAACCGCAGGGCGCGACACGACTACACCATCCTGAAGACGTACGAGGCGGGCCTCGTGCTCGCCGGCACCGAGGTCAAGTCGCTGCGCGCGGGACGGGTGTCGCTTGTCGACGCCTTCGCCCAGGAACGCGACGGCGAGCTGCTGCTGCACGGCCTGCACATCGCCGAGTACGGCTACGGCAGCTGGACCAACCACCAGCCCCGCCGTACCCGGAAGTTGCTGCTGCGCCGGGTGGAGATCGACCGGATCCTGGAGCGGCTACGCGACGGCGGGCTGACCCTGGTGCCCCTGTCGATGTACTTCGCCAACGGCTGGGCAAAGGTGGAGCTGGCCCTGGCCCAGGGACGGCGCTCCTACGACAAGCGGCAGGCGCTGGCCGAACGGGACGCCAACCGGGAGATCGCCCGTGCCTTCGGCCAGCATCTCAAGGGCCGCCGCCGCTGACTCACCCCCGGCCGACCACACCACCAGATACCACTCACCCCCGCCGGCGCGATGCCACCCGGCGCCCCTGGTGTGACGCCTCCGTGGCCGCGCGGGGAATTGCCGTCACAAATGTTCGGCAAGAACAGGGAAATTGCGCCTTGAATCCGCGCCGAGGCCACCGTAACCAGGAAACTGCGCCCCCGAATCTCCCAGAGGTGGGCGCGGGGTGGGGTGGGCGTGGGGTGGCCCCCGGGATGGGAATCCCGGGGGCCGTGCGTCGTTCGGTCAGGGGGTGGTTTGGGTGAATTGTCGGATGGTGACTTGGCCGCCGAGTTGGCCGGTGGTGTGGTGGTAGATGGCGTAGCGGTAGCCCATGAAGAATTGCCAGTTGTTGTTGAGGGTGAGGGCGTTGCCGAGGGGGGTGTAGGTGGTGCCGTTGGTGCTGTAGGAGAAGCGGGCTTGTCGGCCGGTGCCGGGTCGGATGTCGGCGGTGGCGCGTAGCCAGATGCGGGTGCCGGTGATGGGGGCGCTGGCTTGTTCGGTGCCGGTGTTGGTGGTGTCCCAGTTGGTGTTCATGGTCAGGCCGTTGGTCATGACGATTCTGGTGGTGCCGTTGTCGCGTTTGAGGCCGATGTGGGCGGAGGTGTCGCGTAGGACGGCGAGGCCGGTGCGGTCGCCGTCGCGCATGCCGGTGTGGTCGAGTTCGATGGTGGCGGTGGAGGTGGGGCCTTGGATGCGGTGGGTGAGGGTGTTGCGGGCTTTGTAGAGGTCGCTGGTGACGGTGGCGGTGGTGAGGTGGAGGCCGTTGTTGACCCTCCAGCGGGTGTTGTCGGGGTTGTGGTTCCATTCGTATTGGGGGCCGAGGGTGGTGCCGGTGAAGGTGTCGGTGCCGGTGAGGGGTTTGACGGGGCGTAGTGGTAGGGGGTTGGGGTAGGTGGTGGCCCAGCGTCCGTTGACGGTTTGGACTTGGGGCCAGCCGTCTGTGGTCCAGGTGATGGGGGCGAGGGTGGGCATGCGTCCGCCGGGGTAGGCGTCGGTGAAGGCCATGTAGTACCAGGCGCCGGTCTGGGTTTGGACGAGGCCGCCTTGGTGGGGGACGCCGCCGCCGGTGATGGGGCCGGGTAGGTCGAGTAGGACCTGGCGTTGTTCGTAGGGGCCGAAGGGTCCGTTGGTGGATTTGAGGACGTACTGGCCGTTGGCGGGTCGGGTGAGCCAGATGTAGTAGGCGCCGTTTCGTTTGTAGAAGCGGGCGCCTTCCAGGGTGCCGATGTTCGTGGGGGTTTGGTAGACCTGCTGGTTGCGGACCTGGGTGCGGCCGTCGGCGGAGAGTTGGGCGACGCTGATGCGGCCGTTGCCGTAGGCGACGTACATGGTGTCGTCGTCGTCGATGAGCATCCCGGCGTCGTAGTAGCAGTTCGGGATGGTGGTGTGTTTGTTCCAGGTGCCGTCCACGGCGGTGGCGGTGTAGATGTGGGTCTGGGCGAAGTCGATACACCCGGCCCAGTAGAACGTCCGATTCGACGGCCGGTAGTTCAGGGTCGAGGCCCAGATCCCGTCGACGTAGGCATGCGCGTTGCCGGGTAGGTCGTATTTGGTGCCGAAGTCCAGCCGGGGCACCGAGTGCCCGGCGAACTCCCAGTTCACCAGATCGTAGGAACGCAGGACGGGCGCACCCGGGGAGTAGTGCATGGTGGAGGCCGACATGTAGTACACGTCCCCGACCCGGATGATGTCCACATCCGCGAAGTCCTGCCACACCACCGGATTCGTGAAACTCCCCGACGGGTTGCCCGGGTTACCCGGGTCGCCTCCGCCGTCGACGCGGACGAGTTGCCACTGTTGGTTGGTGCCGCCCCAGTCGTCGTACTGGACGATGTTGCCGCCGTCGGCGGTGGAGGCGTTCTGTACCTCGATGGCCTTGTTGCTGTTGCGGTTGATCAGGCGGACGTGGCCGCCGTCGGAGTCGGCGAGGCGGAACTGCTGGTTGGTGCCGTTGCCGTCGGTCCACTGGACGATGCTGGCGCCGTTGGCGGTGGAGAAGTTGTAGACGTCGAGGACCTTGTTGGACAGTCGGGACTTGAGCCGGTAGTAGCCGCCGCCGGAGTCGACGAACTGCCACTGTTGTTGGTTGCCGTTGTTGCGGGTCCACTGGGTGATCCGCGCGCCGTCGTTGGTGGCGGAGTTGTAGACGTCCAGAGCTTTGCCGCTGTTGCGGTTGACCAGGACGTACCAGGCGTTGGTGTCGACCGTCGCGGCCAGGGCCGGCGTCGGGGCCACCCCCACGAGCGCACCGCCCACCAGCGTCGCGACCGCGACGGCAGCGAGCCGGAACAACCGCCCGCGACGCCGTGGTACGACCCGGGTGGGCCCACCGATGGTGACCATGATCCTCCTTAGACCGGAGCGGATTCACTCGGCTGAGCCGCCGCCCGGCACCAGGCACGCCGGCCCACGGCACAGCGCTGGGATCGTTAACACAGGTACCCGCCCGAGGACGTGCGGCCCGCGCCGTCCATCGACTGTGAGCGATAACATGCTGTTAGTCAAGGCGTAACAAGCAGGCAACCCAGAGCCGGGAAGGACCATGCCCGACGCGTGCCGACGGGCCCGAGAAGCAGAAAAGCCTGCCACCGAGTACGGTGGCAGGCTTTTGCCTGTGTCAATCTGGTGGGCGATACTGGGTTTGAACCAGTGACCTCTTCCGTGTCAAGGAAGCGCGCTCCCACTGCGCCAATCGCCCTCGTCGGTGCCGAGGTGGAGACGGGATTTGAACCCGTGTACACGGCTTTGCAGGCCGTTGCCTCGCCTCTCGGCCACTCCACCGAGCTTGCCCCAATTGGTGGCGGCATGTCTCCGAGCGGACGACGGGATTCGAACCCGCGACCCTCACCTTGGCAAGGTGATGCGCTACCAGCTGCGCTACGTCCGCGTGTCACCCGGCGTTCCCGGGTGACGGATGAGAACTTTAGCCGACCCCCGGAAGAGTTGCCAACTCGGGGCCCCGCTCGGCGCGGCGCCCGCGGTTCGGGTCACCCCGCGTATAGCTTCCTAGGAACCTGACTTACCTCTTCGGGCCGTCTGCCAGCGACAACGCCTGTCCATGGCACAGGGCAAGCCCGCACCGCTGTCCGGCTTCCGACTGTCCCCGGCCACATCACCCGGAGCGGTAACTGTTTGTGCACGAACGGATGGGCTACGGTAGCGCCGTGACGAGACGTGCGGTCGAGATCCGCCTGGATTCCCTGCTGCGCACCGCCTGCGACGTGATCGCCGAACGCGGCCTGGCCAACACCCGCACGGCCGACGTGGCCCAGGCCGCCGGGGTCAGCCAGGCGCTGGTCTTCTACCACTTCACCAGCAAGGAACGCCTGCTCGCGCGGGCCTTCGAGTACGCCGTCGAGCAGGATCTGGCCCGGCTCGACGCGGTGCTGCGCTCCACCGCCACCCCCCTGGTCAAGCTCAGGCGGATCCTGCGACTCGCCCCGCCGTCCGGCCGGTCCATCCCCTGGGCGATGTGGATCGACGGCTGGTCGGAGTCACTGCGTACCCCGGAGTTGGAGAAGGTCTCCCGCCGGTTGGACCTGCGCTGGCGCACGGACCTGGCCGCGGTCATCTCCGCCGGGGTGGCCGACGGCACCTTCCAGTGCACCGACCCGGCCGGCGCCGCCTGGCGGATCAACGCGGTGATGGACGGCCTCGCCGTGCAGTTCGCCGTGCACGACCGGGTGATCTCCCGCCGGCAGTACGCCGAGTGGACCCGCCTGGTCACCGCCCGCGAGCTGGGCCTGGACCCCGCCCAGCTCGACTGACGCGGCCCGCCCGCACCCGCTACCGCCGGCCGGGCGCCTGGTGCCGCCGACCCGAACGGTCGGTCGGTGGACCTTGCCCTGGACGGATCCGACTGATATTCACAGATGCGCATGCATTACCTCGCCTGCGCCGGGCCGGCCGATCGTCGGCCCACCCCCGCTCCCACCAGGAGGATCTGTGCCACGACCGGAGTGGACACCTCGGACGAGCCGGCGACGTCGCCGGCTCGTTCCCGTTCTGGCGGCCGCCGCGGTGGTCACCGCCCTGCTGCCCGCCGTTCCCACCTCCGCCGCCCCCGAGACCCCCGCGCCGGCCCCAGCCGCCGCGCGTACCTCCGGCCCGTTCGCCGACGCCGGCGAGGGCCACCGGCACGACGACGTCGACAACCGCCCGGGTACGGCCGCACCCGACGCCCGGCAACGCGGACTGGCCCGGCGGGCCGACCCGGACGTCCGGTGGAACCGCCTCGGCACCCCGCACGCGCTGGGCCCCGGCGCGACTCCCCTGGCCACCGGCCTGCCCACCGACCCGGAGGCGGCGGCCCGGCGGTACCTGACCGAACAGACCGACCTGTTCGGGCTGACCGCCGACGCGGTGGCCGGCATGGACCGGCTGCTGGTCCGCCCGATCGGCAGCGGCGCGGTGGTCACCCTGCGGCAGCGCTTCGGTGACCTGCCCGCCGGACACGACGGGCTGGTCACCCTGGCCGTCACCGGCGGGAAGGTGCTGGCGGTCAGCTCGTCGCTGTCGCGGGACACCTCCGCGCCGGCGGCGGCCACCCTCGACCGGCAGCAGGCGTACGCGGCGGCGCTCGCCGACGCCGGACTGACCGCCGCCCAGGTGAGCAGCCACCGGGTCCGCGAGGTGGCGGTGCCCACCCCGCTGGACGGGCCCCGGGCCGCCTACGAGGTGACCCTGCTCGGCGCGGACACCGACCACCCCGCCGCGTACACCACCTACGTCGACGGGATCACCGGCGCGGTGCTCCTCCGGCAGGACCTGGTCGACTTCGACTCGGAGAACCCGAGCTGGGCGGTCTTCCCGGCCGCCCCGCCGACCGACCTGCCCGCCGGCACCGACCCCCGCCTCCGCTGGTGCGGCGACCCCGCACCGGACTGCCAGGCGGCCTTCCGCGACCCGGCCACCGGAGGGGCCTGGGACGTCGACGTGGCCACCGGCGAGCCGACCGGCACCAGCCGGGGCAACTCGGCGAACACGGTGCTCTCCTGGGGCGGCGGCACCCCGGCGGTGCCGGCCACGCCGAGCCCGCAGCGCGGCTACGAGTACCCCTTCACCGACCAGTGGCGGCAGGCCCGCTGCAACCCCGAGGTGTACGCCTCGACGCAGCGCAACGACGCCGACGCGGCGGTGTCGAACCTGTTCGCCATGCACAACCGGATGCACGACTGGGCCTGGCACCTGGGCTTCACCGAGGCCACCTGGAACCTGCAGGCGGTCAACCTGAGCGGGCAGGGCCTCGGCGGCGACGCCGAGCAGGGCCGCGCCCAGCAGGGCGCGCTCTCCGGCAACCGCAACAACGCCAACCAGTCCACCCCGCGCGACGGCCTGGCCCCGACCACCAACATGTACCTGTGGCAGCCGCAGGCCGGTGGCCCGTACCCGCCCTGTGTGGACGGCGACTACGACATGACGGTGATCGGGCACGAGTACACCCACGCCATCACCAACCGGATGATCGCCGGCCCGGACTCGGGCATCAGCGGCCACCAGGGCGGCTCGATGGGTGAGTCGTGGAGCGACCTGCTCGCCGCCGAGTACCTCTTCCAGCACGGGCTGCGCGCGCCCGGTCGTACCCCCTTCGTCACCGGCGGGTACGTCACCGGCAACCTGGTGAGCGGCATCCGCAACCACGACTTCAGCCGCAGCCCGCTGAACTACTCCGACGTCGGCTACAACACCGGCGGGCCGGCGGTGCACGCCGACGGGGAGATCTGGAGCGCCACCAACTTCCGGATCCGCGCGGCCATGATGAAGCGGTACGGCGCCGGCAACGCCACCCGGCAGCTGGAGTGCGCGCGGGGGGCCCGGCCCGCCGACGCCTGCCCCGGCAACCGGCGCTGGGCGCAGCTGGTCTTCGACTCGTTCCTGCTGCAGGCGGCCAGCCAGGTCAGCATGCTGGACATGCGGGACAACCTGCTCACCGCCGACCTGCTCCGCTTCGACGGGGCCAACCAGGACCTGCTCTGGACCGAGTTCGCCCGCTCCGGCATGGGTCGCGACGCGGCCACCCAGGGCTCGGCGGACACCGACCCGACGCCGAGCTTCGCCCACCCCGACGGCGGCAACGCCACGCTCACCCTCGCCCCGAAGGGCGAGAGCGCCGACGCGCCGATCCGGGTGTACGTCGGGGCGTACGAGGCGCGGGCCACCCCGGTCGCCGACACCGACCCGGGCACCGACCTGCCGGACACCGTCGAGCTGGTGCCGGGGACGTACGACCTGTTGGCGGTGGCCCCCGGCTTCGGCCACCAGCGGTCGACGGTGACCGTCCGGGCGGGTCGGACCAGCACCGTCAACCTGCGGTTGCCGCCCAACGTGGCCTCGGTGGCCGCCGGCGCCACGGTCTCCGGTGACGGGGTCAACCTGGACCGGATCGCCGACGACAGCGAGGCGACCAACTGGGCGTCCCGGGACGGGGTGGCCGGTCGGCAGGTCACCGTGGACCTGGCCGGGGACCGGCCGCAGGCGGTGAAGCGGATCAACGTCAGCGCGATGCTGCGTCCCACGATCACCGGGGACGCGGACGCCGGGGCGCAGAACGCGCTCACCTCGCTGCGCTCCTTCGCGGTCTGGGCGTGCAACGCCAGGACCACCGACTGCGCCGACCCGACCCGGTTCAGGCGGGTCTTCACCAGCAGGCCCGACGCCTTCCCGGGCGGCGCGTACCGCCCGTACGTGCCGGAGATCAACCTGCGGTCGTTCACCCTGCCCACCACGGTCGCCACCCACCTGCGGCTGGAGGTGCTGACCAGCCAGTGCACCGGCGGCCCGGACTACGCCGGTGAGCGCGACGACGACCCGGCCACCACCACCGACTGCGCCACCGCCAGCCCGGCGCGTGACCAGGTACGGATCGCCGAGTTCCAGGCGTTCACCCGGTAACACCGGTCCGGCCCCGTCGGGGAGGAGGCTCCTCCCCGACGGGGCCGGTCACCCGTCAGGCATTGGTCGTCCGCCGGACCACAGCCGCCCGGCGGTCGGCGGTGGTCAGCGTCGGGCCGGTCGCCAGCGCCGGGCGCTGACCGGTCGTTCCCACCGCTCGTGCGGCGACAGCTCCTCGGCCGCGGCGTCGGTCGCCGCCGCCGGGCGGATCAGGTGCCGCAGCCGCAGCAGGAGGCTGACCCCGAGGAAGAGCAGCAGCCCGCCGAGCAGGAAGGCGGCGTGCACCATGCCGAACCCGCCGGACTGGGCCACCGGCCGGTTCGCCCCGGCCTCGGCCACCGCCGGCTCGGTCGACTCGACCGGCTCCTCCACCGGAATCTCCGCCTCGACCGTGGGCTCCAAGCTCGGCTCAGGCGTCGACTCGGGCGTCGACTCGGCGGTCGGCTCCGGCGCCGGTGGCGCCGGCGGGGCCGCCCGCTCACCCACCACCGACCGGGTAGCGGTCTGCCGGGCCAGCAGCCGGTTGTTCACGTCGTACGCCTCGGCGGCCAGGGTGACCCGCCCCTCGCCCACGTCACCGACGAAGGCCACCCGGTACTGCGCGGTGACCGTCCGGTCCCGGCAGAGCGTGCCCGGGTCGAGCTGCCGGTCGGTCAGCCGGGCCGTGGCACCCCCCTCGGTGCTCACCTGCACCGGGAAGGAACCGGTCTCCTCCACCCGGTCGATCCGCACCTGGTCCAGCCCGAGACCCCGCACCTGGACCAGCATCGACCAGCGCACCTTCTGGCACCCACCGTTGTCGCTGCGGGACACCACAGCCGACACCGTCTCCGCCCGGCCACCGGCGGTGAACTCGGCCGGTAGGCCGCTCAGCTCGGTGCTGAACGCCGCGTGCGCCGGAGCGGCCAGAGCCGCCTGCACCCCGGACAGACAGGCCAGCACCACCCCGACCCGTAACGCGTACCGCCACACCGTCATCACCGCCCCACGCCTCCCGTCGGTTGCATCCAGTGATCAACGCTAGGAGCAGAAACGGACAGCCGGTAGAGGGGCGTCTTCGCGCGAACCGTCAACTATGGGGCGGCTTTTCACCGACAGTGATGAACCCTTCACGGCCGACCCGCGACACGCCGAGTAACCGTCGGGAGGGACAATCACCGCCATGTCCGACCTCCACGCCACCTTCGTCCGGCTGCACGCCCGGCTCGCCCCGGTCGCCTTCGTGCCCGAGGTACGCCTGCACCAGGCCGACGAGCCGATCGGGTTGTGGGAGCTGACCGAGGGCGAGTTCCGCAGCGCCCAACCGCCCCCGTTCTGGGCCTTCGCCTGGGCCGGCGGGCAGGCCCTGGCCCGGTACGTCATCGACCATCCGACGGTGGTCGCCGACCGGCGGGTGCTCGACCTGGCCGCCGGCAGTGGGCTGGTGGGCATCGCCGCCGCGCGCTGCGGCGCGACCAGCGTCCGCGCCGTCGAGGTCGACGAGCGTGCGGTGGCCGCGGTCGCCCTCAACGCCGGCGCCAACGAGGTACGCGTCGACGCCGAACTCGGCGACGTGCTGGACACCGACGCCGCCGACGCCGAGGTGGTGCTCGCCGGGGACGTCTTCTACAGCGAGGCGATGGCCAACCGGATGCTGCGGTTCCTGCTGCGCGCGGCCCGCGGCGGGGCCCGGGTGCTGGTCGGCGACCCGGGGCGGGCCTTCCTGCCCCGGGACCGGTTCCGGGAGCTGGCCAGCTACCAGGTGCCGGTGCCGCCGGCGCTGGAGAGCGTCCGGGTGAAGCGCACCACGGTGTGGGAGCTGAACCCCGCCCGACCGCGCGCCGACGGCTAGCGTGTCGAGGTGCTGTTCCGGAGCTGGACGGCGGTCGCCGACACCGCGGGACCGGACGTGGACGCCATGGCGTCCGGCGGCCCGGACGCGGCTGGCGCGCGGCCCGGGTGGCCGGACGTGGCGAGCGTCGTCGACCACGTCGGCGTACGACATCTGGTGGTCACCCGGCACGCCCTGGTCCGTCAGGTGCTCGCCGACCCGCAGACCTACCGGCCCGACAACGCCCTCGACGCGGTGACCCCGGTGCCGGTGGCCGCGTTGCGGGTGCTCGCCGGGCACCGGTTCCGGTTGCCGCCGACACTTGCCAACAACGCCGGCGCCAGCCACCCGCAGATCCGGGCCATCGTCGCCGAGGCGCTGCACCCGAGCCGGGTCGAGGCCCAGCGCGGCTGGCTGACCGGGCTGGTCCGCCGCCGGGTCGCCCGGATCGGTGCCGCGCTGCGCGCCGGCGTACCTGTCGACCTGCACGCCGAACTCGCCGCCGACCTGCCGCTGCTGGCCCTGGCCCGGCTGGTCGAGCTGCCCGACGCGCCGCTGGGCGCGGTGAAGGACTTCGCCCGCGCCGCCCTGGAGTTGTTCTGGGCGCCGCTGGACGCCGACCGGCAGCAGGTGCTCGCCACCGAGGTGGGCCGCTTCCACCGGGTGCTGCGTGACTTCGCCGCCACCGGACCGGGGCTGGCGGCGCGGCTGCGGGCGGCCGGGCACGGCCCGGACGTCGTGGTCGGGGCGCTGTTCTTCCTGCTGGTCGCCGGGCAGGAGACCACCTCGCAGTTCCTCACCCTGCTGCTGCACCGGTTGACCGGCGAGCCGGCGATCCTGGCCGGGCTGCGCCGGGGCACCGTCGACGTCGCCGACGTGGTCGAGGAGGGGCTGCGCCTGGAGCCGCCGATCGTCACCTGGCGACGGGTCGCGGCCGTCGACACCACGCTGGGTGCCACGGCGGTGCCGGCGGGCACCAGCATCGTGCTCTGGCTGGCCCGCGCCGGCCGGGACGCCACCGTGGTCGACCGGCCCGACGAGTTCGTACCCGGTCAGCGCGGGTCCCGCCGGCACCTGGCCTTCGGGGCGGGCGCGCACCGTTGCGTCGGCGCACAACTGGCCCGGCTGGAGGCGACCGTGGTGGTCGACGAGCTGGCCCCGCTGCTGCCCGGCCTGACCGTGCTCCGTCCACCCTGGTACCCCGACAACCTCACCTTCCGCATCCCCGACACCCTCCTCGTGTGTAAGGAAGGGCCCCCTGTTAACGCATTCGGTAGAGAAGGGTTCCCCGCTCACCGGCACGGCTGACCGCGAACCGGCAGAAGTGGGTAGGGGGGCAGCGACAGACTGCGATATCGGCCACCATGGGTGCCATGTCGAAGCCCACCGTGATGACGGCAGCACCGGCACCGAAACGACGCCCGCGCAGCGTCCGGGCGCTTGCCGTACTCCTGCTGACGCTGGTGGTACTCCTGCCTGCCGGTGCGGTCGCGGCCCCGCCAGCGACGACGTCCGGTCTGCACCTGCCCCCGCCGACCGGCCGGCACCCGGTCGGTACGACCTGGTTGCACCTGACCGACCGGGAACGACCGGACCAGTGGCGGCCCGAGCTGCCCCGGGAACTGATGGTCACCATCTGGTACCCGGCCCTACGCACCGCCGAGCCGCCCGCGCCGTACACCACGGCGGAGGTCTCCGCCCGGGTCCTCGCCGCCACCGGTCTGCCGGTGCCGCCGGACCTGCTCACCACGGTCCGCACCAATTCCCGTCGGGATGCCCCGGTACGGCCGGGCCACTGGCCGTTGGTGCTCCTCTCCCCCGGCTTCACGCTCAGTCGGGAGTCGCTCACCGGGCTCGCCGAGGAGCTGGCCAGCCGGGGGTACGTGGTCGCCGGCGTGGACCACCCGTACGAGGCGTACGGGATCGAGTTCCCCGACGGTCGGGTCATCGGGTGCCAGGTGTGCGACGAGTGGGGCACCGGCACCCCCGCCCGGGTCGTCGAGGGCCGGGCCGCCGACCTGGCGTTCCTACTCGACCAGCTGACGGGGGTCCGGCCGGCCTGGCCGGGGGCCCGGTTCGTCGACCACCGCAGGATCGCCGTGGCGGGCCACTCCATCGGGGGCGCCAGCGCCGTGCACACGCTCCGCACCGACCGGCGGGTGGACGCCGCCGCGGTCCTGGACGGCACGCTCTTCGTCCCCGTCCCGCCCGGCACGGTGGACCGGCCGGTGCTGCTGGTCGGCGCGGAGCGGGTGCCGGACCACAGCTGGGTGCGGGACTGGCCCGGCCTGGCCGGGTGGAAACGGTGGCTGACCGTCACCGGCACCGGGCACATGTCCTTCACCGACCGGCCGGTCCTCGGCGCTCAACTCGGACAGGACCCCGGGCCGCTGTCGGGCGAGCGGCAACTGCTGATCACCCGGACGTACCTGACCGCCTTCGTCGACCGGCACCTGCGCGACCGGCCGGTCCCACTGCTCGACGGCCCCTCCCCCCGCTTCCCCGAGGTTCTCTTCACCCCCGGCGGGGTTCTGCCCGGTCGGTGACCGCAGTCGTCCCGCCCCGCCGCAGGTCGGCGGGGCGGGCATTCAGGTGGTGGGGACGAAAAAGATGGCTGGTACGTCAGCCGGCGTCCTCGGCCCAGGAACGCCAGTCGTCGAGCACCCCGTACAGCACCGGGGTCAGCCAGCCGGGGGCGGAACGGCGGAACACGCCCGGGTCCATCGAGCCCGCCCCGGCGGGTAGCGCGCCGAGCAGGTTGGGCACCAGGTCGCTCAGGTTGGCCCAGTGCACCAACTCCGGCTCGGCCGGCCAGGCGCCGATGACCACCCCGGCCGGTACCGCCCGTCGCTGCAGGGCCTCCAGGGTCAGCGCGGTGTGGTTGAGCGTGCCGAGGCCGGCGCGGGCGACCACCACGGCCGGCGCGTCCAGCGACACCGCCAGGTCGGCCACCGTCCACGGCTCACCGGAGGGACGCACCCCCATCGGTACGAGCAGCCCGCCGGCCCCCTCGATCAGCACCAGGTCGTGCTTGTCGATCTCCTCGCGGATGGCGTCGACGGCGTGGTACAGCTCCAGCGGCTCCAACTGGGCCACCCGGGCCGCCGCGAGGGGGGCCAGCGGATCGGGGAAGCTGGCCAGGGTCCGGCCGGTCGCCGGGGCCGCCAGCCGGGTCACCGTGTCGAGATCACCGGGCCCGCCGTCGGCCGTACCCGTCTGACCGGGTTTGATCACCGCGACCCGCAGCCCGGCGGTCTGCGCCGCAGCGGTGATCGCGGCGGTCACCACCGTCTTGCCGACCTCGGTGTCCGTGCCGGTGACCAGGACCGGACCGTGCCACGCGTCGCTCATAGCACTTCCTGTGGGGCGCAGGTGACGATCGTGGTCAGGGCGCGGTCGAAGTCGGGCCGGGGTACGCCGGCGTTGACGGTCAGGCGCAGCCGGGAGCGGTTGTCGGGGGTGGACGGTGGCCGGAAGCAGCCCACCGCGACGGCCCGGTCGGCGCAGTCGGCCGCCCAGCTGACCGCCGCCGCCGGGTCCGGCGCGGTCACCGACACCACCGCCGCGTCCGGTGCGGAGACGGTCAGGCCGGCGGCGCGTAGCCGGTGGACCGCGGTGGCGACCCGGTCGGTCAGCTCGGCCCGCAGGTCGTCGCCGGTGCGGGCCAGCTCGACGGCGGCGTGCACGCCGGCCACGATCGCCGGCGGCAGCGCGGTGTCGAAGATGAACGTCCGACCGGTCTCGATCAGGTGCCTGACGAACCCGGCCGGGGCGGCCACCACCCCGCCCGCGCCGCCCAGCGCCTTGGACAGGGTGGCGGTCAGCACCACGTCCGGCGCGCCGGCCAGCCCGGCGGCGGCGACCCCGCCGGCCCCGCCCGGCCCGACGACCCCGACCGCGTGCGCCTCGTCGACCAGCAGCAACGCGCCGTGCCGGCGGGTGACGGCGTGCAGCCGGGCCAGCGGGGCGAGGTCGCCGTCGACGGAGAAGACGCTCTCGGTGACCACCACCGCCGGTCGCCCCTCGGCGGTGGCGAGCACCTCGGCCACGGCGTCGGGGTCGGCGTGCGGCGTGACGACCGTCTCCGCGCCGGAGAGCCGGCAGCCGTCGATGAGCGAGGCGTGGTTGTGGGCGTCGGAGACCAGCAGGGTACGCGGGCGGACCAGGCCCCGGATCGCGCCGAGGTTGGCCAGGTAGCCGGAGGAGAAGACCAGACTCCGCTCGGTGCCGAGCCAGTCGGCCAGGGCGCTCTCCAGCTCCTGGTGGGCCTCGGTGGAGCCGCGCACCAGACGGGAGCCGGTGGCGCCCAGGCCGTACTCGGTCAGGGCCTTGGCCGCGGCGGCGGTGACCTCGGGGTGCCGGGCCAGGCCGAGGTAGTCGTTGCCGGCCAGGTCGGTCACGGCGTCGCCGGCGGCGCGCGGGCGCAGCCGCCGGGTGAGCCCCGCGCGGGCCCGCAGCTCGGCGCGGCGGTCCAGCGCCGCCAGCCAGTCCGCCACCGTGTCCCCCTTCGTCCGCCGGGATCTTCGTCCGCCGCCGGGACCGACCCCCACCGGCCCCGCCGTGGTCTGCGGCGGCAGACACCACCGCCCGGTACGGCCGGGCCCCGCCCCGGGTCCGCCGCCCGGCGTCGATCCGCCGCCGACCGGGGCGAAATTACCATCTTTGCCGCCCGTACCGGCGTGGCGGCGGGCCTGCCCGCCCTCGCCGGGCGTGCCGGACGGTGGTGGGTCCCGAGCCGCCCGGCGTGCCGGAGCGTGGGTCGCGGTCCGGCCGGCCTGCCGCACCGGCGGCGGCGTTCCCGCGCGGTACGCGGCCTTGTAGGGTACGAGCCATGCCAGAGATCCTCGACCAGGCCCGGACCCAGGTGCTGGAGAACGGCGTCGGCCTCGACGAAGCCGGCGTCCTCGCGGTGCTGAACCTGCCCGACGAGCACCTGTCCGCCGCGCTGCAGCTCGCCCACGAGGTGCGGATGCGCTGGTGTGGTCCGGAGGTGGAGGTCGAGGGGATCGTCTCGCTGAAGACCGGCGGCTGCCCGGAGGACTGCCACTTCTGTTCCCAGTCGGGGCTGTTCACCTCCCCGGTGCGGTCGGTGTTCCTGGACATCCCGTCGCTGGTCGAGGCGGCGAAGCAGACCGCGGCCACCGGGGCGACGGAGTTCTGCATCGTGGCCGCCGTCCGTGGCCCGGACGCCCGGCTGATGAAGCAGATGCGCGAGGGCGTGGCCGCCATCAAGGCGGCGGTCGACATCCAGGTCGCCGCGTCGTTGGGCATGCTCAGCCAGGAGCAGGTCGACGAGCTGGTCGAGATGGGCGTGCACCGCTACAACCACAACCTGGAGACCTGCCGCTCCTACTTCCCCAACGTGGTCACCACGCACAGCTGGGAGGAGCGCTGGGAGACCCTGCGGATGGTGCGGGAGTCGGGCATGGAGGTCTGCTGCGGCGGCATCCTGGGCCTGGGCGAGACGGTGGAGCAGCGGGCCGAGTTCGCCGCGCAGCTGGCCGCGCTGGACCCGCACGAGGTCCCACTGAACTTCCTCAACCCCCGGCCGGGCACCCCGCTCGGCGACCGCCCGGTGGTGGAGGGCAAGGACGCGCTGCGGGCCATCGCCGCCTTCCGGCTGGCCATGCCGCGCACCATCCTGCGGTACGCCGGCGGTCGCGAGCTCACCCTCGGCGACCTGGGCACCCGGGAGGGTCTGCTCGGCGGGATCAACGCGGTGATCGTCGGCAACTACCTGACCACCCTGGGCCGGCCGGCCACCGACGACCTGAAGCTGCTCGACGACCTGAAGATGCCGGTCAAGGCGCTCTCGGCCACCCTGTGAGCGCGCCGTTGGCCCAGCGCTGGTGTGACCGGTGCGGTGAGCCGGCGGACGCCGGGGCGCACCCGGCGTGCGCGTCGGCGCGGGCGCTGGAGCCACCCCGGTTCTGCGCCCACTGCCGGCGACGGATGAAGGTGCAGATCCTGCCGGCCGGCTGGTCCGCGGTCTGCGTCGAGCACGGCGAACTGCGCGGCTGACCCGTCCGGACCGACCACGTGGCCGCCCGGCCCCGCATCGTCCGAAAGGATGCCGCCCGACCCGGCGAGACCCGGGCCGTCCGGGTCGGACCCCGCCGGGCGGATGCCCTGTCGCCCACGCCCCGACGGGGCCGTTTCGAACCGGCACGACCGGTGGTGCGGCTCCGCCGCCAGGGTGAGTCCACCCTGGCGGAACCGGTGATTGTCCGCTGGTCCGACGCGGTGCGGGTGGTGCCGGACCGCGCCGATCCGGCCGGGGGCACCCGTCCTGCCGCAGCCTCGCAGCGGTACGTCGGTACGACCGGACGTCCGAGGCGCTTGTCCGGTTATGCGATGGATCTGGATCCGCCGATCGGCGGCCTGCGGCCGGCCGGGCGCGGTGACGTTGGAGCCGGCCGGGCGATACCCGTGCGGACCCGCACCATCCCCATCGGATCCCGCTGACCGACGCCGATGACCCCGCGGGCCTGCCGGGCAGCGCTCCCAGGGCGTGTTACAGCCGGTGAGCGGTCCGCAGGGGTGATTGACAGATCAAGTCGGGGCCGTCCAGGATTGGCCAACCCCACCGGCCCCCACCTGCACATCCTCCCGCCACTCCCCCCGCCCGACACCGGCTGCCCCTCGGGGTACGTCGATGTCCGGGCAGCCGTCACGACCTGACCGGGTGACACCCCCACGCCGTACGTCCACTGTGGACCAACGGCGGATCACCCGGTCCGCCGTACCCCTGGAAGACCAGCGGCACCGTCAGTGAAAGGTAGCGACATGTCCCCCTCCTCCCTGCCTCGGTGGCGAAGGCGATTCCCCGTGGCCACCGCCGCGGCGACCGCCCTTCTCCTCCTGGCCGGTCCGGCCACCGCCGTGACCGCCGCCGCCCCGGACGACAACCACGAAGTCCACGCCGAGCACCTCGAACGCTTCGCCGACGAGGACGCCAGCGTCGTCGAGGTCACCGTCGCCGACCGCACCGAACTCGACGAGCTGGTCGCCACCGGCGTCGACCTGGACCACCACGTCTCCCAGACGGAGTCCGGCATCGTCGTACACGCGGTGGTGACCCCGACCGAGATCCAGGGCCTCAAGGCCCAGGGTTACCAGGTGGGCAAGGTCCTGTTCGACTCGGAGGACTCCGAGGACCGGGTCGCCGAGCGCGAGGCGACCATCGCCGAGCACAAGGCCGAGAACCAGGCCTTCACGGCGAGCCTGGCCCGCAGCGCGGCCGTCTCCGACGTCAAGATCACCCGCGCCGACTACTACACCTCCGGCACCAACCAGGTGCTCAGCGTCGAGGCGAAGTGGGCCCAGGGCCAGACCTCCACCAGCGCCCTGACCGTGACCCGCGACAGTGGACCGGGCACCGCGATGGGCTCCGGCGGCACCCAGAACATCACCCGCTTCGTCGACGCCGGCGTGTACCTGTACCACCGGGGCGCGGCCACCGTCACCGCCCGCCCCGACAAGATCCGGATCACCAGCCCCACCGGTGACGTGGCGGAGGTCCAGGTCAAGGAGTGGCTGCCGATCTCCGGCGACGCACCCGAGGGACCGGGCTACCAGAAGGACTTCGTCAGCAGCTACCTCACCCCGACCGAGCTGTACGACCGGATCAAGCGCCTCGCCGACCAGTACCCGCAGCTGGCCGAGATCGTCGAACTGCCGTACAAGACCAACGGGTACCGGCGCAAGGCCCAGGTGGTGCTCGGCAGCGCCAACGCCAACCGGGTGGCCGTCGACTCGCTCGCCTGGGGCCACGAGGGAGGCAACGACATCTCCGTCGAGCTGGTCAACCCCGGCGCCGCCGACCAGGCCCTCTCGGTCAGCCTGACCGACAAGGCCATCCGGGTCAGCCTGGCCACCGACGGCAACGGTACGCCCACCAGCACCGCCGCCCAGGTCGCCGCGGCCATCAACGCCTCGGCGGGCAGCCTCGTCAAGGCGTACACCTATCGGGGTAGCGTCGGCGACGGCGTGGTCGCGCCGGTCGCGCGGACCGCGCTCACCGACAACCTGAAGGCCCCGGCCTCGGTCTCCCGCGACCCGCACCCGGTGTACGCCATCCGGATCGGCAAGTTCCGCGACGGCAGCAAGACCGGCGTGCTCGCCTACGCCCAGGAACACGCCCGGGAGTGGGTGCCGCCGCTGGTGACCATCGAGACCGCCGAGCGCCTGCTGCGCAACGCCGCCACCGACGAGAACACCAAGCAGCTCCTGCGTACCCTGGACATCTGGATCGCCCCGTCGATCAACCCGGACGGCGGGCACTACTCGTTCTACGACTTCAACTCGCAGCGCCGGAACATGACCAACCACTGCGCCGAGGGTGGTTCGACCGACGCGCTGGCCCGCAACTCGTGGGGCGTGGACAACAACCGCAACTACACCGAGTTCAGCCTCTTCGACGGGTTCTCGGGCGCGTCGACCAGCTGCACCAGCGACACCTTCGCCGGCCCGAGCGAGCTCTCCGAGCCGGAGAACAAGAACCTGGACTGGCTGGCCCAGCGGGCCAACATCAAGTTCTCGATGAACCTGCACTCCTCCGGCAACTACTTCATGTGGTCGCCGGGCGCCTACGCCACCCCGGGCCGGATCTCCGCGCCGCGCCCGACCCTGGCCGAGGAGTCGTTCTTCTGGGGCGCGTCGTCGCGGATCCTGACCGCCATCAAGCGGCACCGGAACCTGGCGGTCACCCCGGCCCGCACCGGCCCGATCTCCGACGTGCTCTACTCGGCGGCCGGCAACTCCGGTGACATGCTCTGGTACAAGTACGGCATCTACGCCTGGAACTTCGAGGTCGGCACCTCCTTCCAGCCGACCTGGGACGAGGCGCACCAGCAGACCCTGGAGTACTCCAACGGTCTGGTGGAGCTGATGCGGGTCGCCCGCGACTACGACAAGGACAAGAAGCGCCCGACCAGCACCCTGGTCACCAAGCCCAGCGCCACCGAGGGCATGGTGGACGTGACCTTCGAGACCAGCGAACCGGCGGCGGTCTTCTACACCCTGGACGGCAGCAAGCCGACGTACGAGTCCACCCTCTACGCCGCGGCGGGTCTCCGGGAGGGAGCCGAGACCCTGACCGTGCCGTACGGCACCAAGATCTTCTGGTTCTCGGTGGACGCGGCCGGCAACATCGAGAAGAACTACCGGCCCGACACGGACGCCAAGAACTGGAACCGGGGCTTCGCCCTCATCTCCGACAGCTGACCGATCGTTCCTCTCTCCCCCGGGTGCGGCCGGGGCACCGGATCCGGTGCCCCGGCCGCACCATCCCCATCCCCCCACCCGCCGCCCGCGGGGCGCCCTGCGTGGATCCTGGACACTTATCGTTCTATTTGGACGGTAAGTGTCCAAAATCTATCCGGGTACGGGGCAGTGGGCGCGAGTGAGGGGTGGGAGGGTGGGTGGGTGTGGTCGGTGCCGGGGGTGGGGGACGATGACGCGCTGGCGTGGGTGACGTTCGAGCAGTCGGGCATGCTCACCACCGGCCAGGCCACCGACCTGCTCACCGAGGGACGGGTACGCAGCCTGGTCCGGTCCGGACGGTGGCGCTCGATCTGTCGGGGCGTACTGCTCACCGGCAACGGCCAGCTCACCCGGGACCAGCAACTGTGGGCGGCGGTGCTCG
Organism: Micromonospora sp. WMMA1923; assembly: GCF_049179195.1. Classification (NCBI taxonomy): domain Bacteria; kingdom Bacillati; phylum Actinomycetota; class Actinomycetes; order Micromonosporales; family Micromonosporaceae; genus Micromonospora; species Micromonospora sp. WMMA1923. The sequence continues at coordinate 1,187,502 of NZ_JBMHLZ010000001.1, read as the reverse complement.
CCTGCGGACCGGGCGCCCTGCTCGCCGGGGTCACCGCAGCGACCGAGGCGGGCGTACGGGGACTGCGACGCGAGCCGCTGCACGTCCTGGTACCGGCCAGCCGTCGGGCCGGCCGGGGCGTACTGCGCGGAATGCCGCTGGACATGCCGGCGGTGACGGTGCACCGGACCACGGTGCTGCCGGACGCTCATCGGCAGGTGGCCAGACCCGGCCGGACCACTACCGCACGCTCCTTGGTGGACGCGGCTGGTTGGGCGCGGGACCCGGCCGAGGCGATGACGGTACTGGCCGCCGGCTGCCAGCAGCGCCGGGTGACCCCCGAGGAGCTCCGGGCCGTGCTGGACGACCTACCTCGTGCGCCTCGGCGAGAGCTTATCCAGCGCACGGTGGCGGACATAGCGGGCGGAGCACAGGCGCTCTCGGAGATCGACTTCGTCGGGTTGTGCCGGCGGTACGGGCTTCCCCGGCCGGAGTTGCAACACCGACGGGCCGACGCCGGCGGGCGGACCCGGTGGCTGGACGCCTACTGGTCCCGGTGGCGGCTGCACGTGGAGGTCGACGGGTCGCACCACATGGACGTCCGGCACTGGGCTGAGGACATGCAGCGACAGAACGACAACTGGGCCACCGGTGACCGGATACTCCGCTTCCCCGCCTGGCTGGTCCGGGTCCGCCCGGACGAGGTCGCCGAGACCCTCCGCCGCGCCCTGGTCGCCGCCGGCTGGCGTCCCACCTGAGCCACCCCACGCGCCGGATCCCCGCGTACCCCCCGCACACCACCCACGCCCGGCCGGTCCGGCCGGCACGCGACGGGGCGGACGGGAGGGAACGGGACGGACGGGAGGGGACGAGGCGAGGCAGCACGAGGGCGAGACGCAACCGGACAGGGCGAGGCGAGGCTGGCGGGACGAGGGCGAGGCAGCACGAGGGCGAGGCAGCACGAGGGCGAGGCAGCACGAGGGCGAGGCAGCACGAGGGCGAGGCAGCACGAGGGCGAGGCAGCACGAGGGCGAGGCAGCACGAGGGCGAGGCAGCACGAGGGCGAGGCAGCGTCAGCAGCGCACGGCACGAACCGCGATGCCGCAGTGACGCGGCCGGCCGGGGTAGCGGAGCTACACCTCAGCCACCGACCACAACCCGCACCTACCCCACCCCGCACCGCCCCACCTGTCCGCGCCTCCGGTTCCGTACCGCGTAGATCTTGGACACTTACCGTCCAAATACGACGGTAAGTGTCCAAGATTCACTGATCAGCCCGCGCGGCCCGTGCGGCCCGTACGGGCTGCACGGGCCGTGCGACCCGCGCGGCCTACGCGGCCTACGCGCAGGGTCGCACGGGCCTGCGGCCCTGTGCTTGGGCGGTCAGGTGGTGGTGCAGGGGGTGCCGTTGAGGGTGAAGGAGGTGGGGCGGGGGTTGGTGCCGGTGTGGGTGCCGTTGAAGCCGAAGCTGGTCGAGGCCCCCGGCGCGAGGGCGCCGTTGTAGGACAGGCTCGTCGCGGTCACCGTCGTACCGCTCTGGTTGACCGTCGCCGACCAGGCCTGCTGCACCTTCTGCCCGGTGCTGGGGAAGGTGAAGGCGAGGTTCCAGCTGGTCAGGGCGGTGGTGCCGGTGTTGGTGACGGTGACGGTGGCGGTGAAGCCGTTGCTCCAGTCGTTGGTGGCGTACCCGATCCGGCACGACGAGGTGGGTGTCGAGCCGGTGGTCACGGTGACGCTCGGTGAGGGGGCCGACGGGTTGCCGGCGGCGTCCAGGGCCACCACGTAGAAGGTGTACGCGGTGGCCGGGGTCAGCCCGGTCAGGGCGTGGCTGGTGCCGGTGACGGTGGTGACCGGCAGGTCGCTCGGCGTGGACCGTCGGTAGATCCGGTAGCCGGTCACCCCGACGTTGTCGGTGGCCGCGGCCCAGCTCAGGGTGAGCCCGGTCGGGCCGACCGCCGAGGCGACCGGGGTGCCGGGCGAGGTGGGCGGGGTGGTGTCGCCGCCGGTGCCGGCCGGGGTGGTGACCCGCAGCTCGGGCGAGCTGGTCGACTGGTTGCCGGCCCCGTCGCGGGCGTTGACCCAGAAGGAGTACGTCCGGGCCGGGGCGAGGGTGTCGATGGTCAGGCTGTTGGTGCTGGTGCTGTAGGTCGTCACCACGTCGCCACCGACCAGCCGCTGACGGACGACGTAGCCGGCCAGTCCGCTGCCACCGGTGTCGGTGGAGGCGGGCCAGGTGAGGGTGACGGAGTTGGCGGTGATCGCGGAGGCAACCGGGGTGCCCGGCACGGTGGGTGGGGTGGTGTCGGCGGTCGGGGTGCCCGGCTCGTCGCCCCAGACCCGGGTGCTGCCCGCATAGAGGGTGACCTTCCGGTTCGGCCCGGCGGTCGCCTGGTACGACGGGTCGTTGGTCGGGTCCCAGGTGCCGCCCTCCGGTACGCCGATCTTGAACTGGACCTCCATCCGGTGGGCCGACTGGCCGGCCGGGGCGATGGTGTGCCCGGTGCAGTCGACCTCGACGTACCAGATGTCGCCGGCGAACTGCCTCGCGGTCGTGGGCGCCGGGCAGCCCTGGGTGTAACCGGGGGTGACCTGCACCGGGCCGGTGCCGTCGGGGCGGAAGTAGTAGCGGAACTTCCCGTTGGTCAGCGCCCGCGCCGGGAACGCCGACTTGTTGTAGACGATCGCCTTCAGCCCGGTGGCCCGGGGTTCGGCCTGCATCACCGTGGTCTCCACGGTCAGCTCGTCGAGGTCGGGCCGCTCGGCGACCGGGAAACCGGCCAGCGGGGTGCCGCCGTACTCCTGGGTGAGCCGGGCCAGCGCGGAGGTGAACCCGGCGTTGTAGTCGGTGGCGACCTCGTTCATCACGTAGTCGTCGCGGTTGTCGGTGTAGGCGTCGTTGGGCGACGACGGGCCGCCGACCAGCGCGCCGTAGAGGACGTGGCGGGTCTCGGTCGGCACCTTGCTGCTGTCCCACCAGGAGCCGTGGGCGGTGCGGTGGTGCGGGTTCTTCGGCGGGTTCTGTCCGAAACCGACCACGTAGCTGGCGTTGCGGGGGTTGTCGCCGAGGGCGTAGTTGATCTGCCGGACGGCGAAGTCCTTGTACCGGGCCTTGCGGGTGGCGTCGGTGGTCCGGTCGCTGTAGACCAGGGCCGCGAAGGCGGTGTTGGCCGCGTACCGCAGCGCACCCCAGGAGTCGAGCACCGCCATCCCGCCCGGGGAGTACCGGACCTTCTCCCCGTTGACCCCGACGGTCCAGAAGTCCAGCCACCGGTTGGCGTCGTCGACGTACTTCTGCTTGCCGGTCAGGTTGGCCAGCAGCACGTACGCGCCGAACTGCTTGTTGTCCCAGGCGACCGTCCACTTGTACGAGCGCAGGGTGGACTGGTTCTCGGTGCCGAGCTTGTCGTACTCGCTCTCGGCCTTGGCCAGGTAGGCGGCGTCACCGGTGGCCCGGTGCAGCCAGATCGCCGCCCAGACCAGTTCGTCCTGGTAGCCGCTCCAGGACCGGTAGAAGCTGGTCGCGTCGGTGATGCACTCGTGGTAGCTCTTGCGCACCGTGTCGGCGAACGTGTACAGCTGCCTGGCGTGGGTGACCAGCTTGTCGGCGTACGCGGCGTCGGTGGGTCGGAACACCATGGACGACGCGGCCATCGCCGCCGCCGTCTCCCCCGCCAGGTCCGCGCCGCCACAGCTGGCATCGATCTTGTACGCCGGCCGCGCCATCGGCATCACCTCGGCCGGACCCCACCACTTGTGGTCGTCGTCGCCCTTGCCGACCTGTCCGTAGAGGACGTTCGGGGACGGGTGCGCCCTGACGAAGTAGTCGTTGACGAAGCGCAGGTTGTTCAGCAGGTGGGTGAGCTGCCCCGACTGGGCGTACCCGGCGCGGTACTCGACCGCGCCCCAGGCCAGCATGGTGGTGCTGAACGCCATCGGGAAGCCGAACTTGACGTGGTCCCCGGCGTCGTACCAGCCGCCGGTGAGGTCGAGGCCGACGTCGGCGCCGTCGGTGAGCGCCGAGTCGCCCCGCCAGGAGACCCGGTTCCACTCCGGCAGCTCACCGGACTGCTGTGCCTCGTAGAACAGCAGCGACTTCTGCAGGGCCTCGGCGTAGTTGAAGGTCGGCGCGGCAGCGTCGACGGTCGTCGACCCGGCAGCGCCGACGGTGGTCCTCGCGGCCGCTCCGTCGGCGGCCGGTGCGGCGGTGCCGGCCGAGGGCGTGCCGACGGCGAGCGCGAGACCGCTGGTCAACGCGATGCCGGAGGCGAGCAGGCGGCGCAGCCAGGGGCGCGGGCCCCGGGGCCGGGAAGGGTGGCGCATACCGGTGGCTCCTGTCGGAAAGGGTGCCCCGGCAGCTCCGAGGCGATGCGGGGACGGCATCGGGCGCGCTCGGAGCTGCCGGTGGCGGTGGTGGGGGTGGGGCTTCGGGGGTGCCAGGAGAGGCTTTCGGGAGCGCTCCCATGGATATCTGACAATGTATCCAGTCACCTGGCAACTTGGGAAGACCGACCGCTATGGTCGATCGATGTCGCTGATCGACCAGATCTCGGTGGGCGTGGCCGACTGCGCGCGGGCCGCCGCCTTCTGGGGCGCCGCCCTCGGATACGTCCGCCGTCCGCCCCGCTACCCCGGAGACGACTGGATCGTGCTGGAGCCCCCGCCGGGCACCCCGGGTACGGCCCTCGCGATGGACCTCAGCGAGAGCCCGGTGCCGGCCTACCCCCGCCTGCACCTCGACCTGAACGCCGGCGAGGTGGACCTGGACGAGGAGGTGGAGCGGCTGCTCGGGCTGGGGGCCAGCCGCGTCGACTGGGCACACTATCCGGCCGAACCCGAGCCGGGCGTGCAGCCGTACGTGGTCCTCGCCGACCCGGAGGGCAACCGGTTCTGCGTATCGGGCAACCGGCGCGCCGGCTTCTTCTTCGGCTGACCACCCCGACAGCGGCGGCCCCCGCACCGCCCGCCCCGGGGTCGGGCCGCCACCCCGACCCGGGGCCGGTCGTCAGCTCGGGCTGGGAGCGGTGACGGCGAGCGGGACGGTGACGGTCAGCACCGGGCCGTCCCGGTCGACCGGAGCGGGCCGGCCGAGCCGGCGCAGGGCCCGCAGCATGGGCCCGTTGTCGGCCTGGGTGTGCAGCACCAGGGCGACGTACCCGGCCTGCTCGGCGTGGCGGACCAGCCGGCGCAGCAGGGCGGTACCCAGCCCCCGGCGCTGCCAGTCGTCCCGGACCAGCAGGGCCGCCTCGGCCTCGTCGCCCTCGGCGATCAGGTTCGCCATGGCCACCACCGGCTCGCCGGGTGCGTCGACGTCCGTGGCGAGCAGGGTCAGTCCCCGGTCCGGTTCGACCAGCCGGCGCAACCGCGCGGGCGTGGGCAGCCCGGCCCCACCGAGGTAACGCCGCTGCCGGCTCTGCGCCGAGCAGCTCTCGTGCAGGGCACCCACCGCGGGTACGTCGTCGGCGGTGGCCACCCGTACGGCCAGCTCCGCGCCGTCGGAGAGGACCAGGGTGACCTGCTCGGCGCTGCGGCGCACCGCCGCCGCCGCCAGCTCGACCAGGGCCTGTGCCCGGGCGAACTCGGCCGGGGTGAAGCTCGGCGCGGCCCGGCGCAGCAGGTAGGTGCCGCCGGTCGGGTCGGCCAGCCGCATGGTGGTGTCGCCGATGCCGGGCCGGTCGGCGGCCGGTGCCGGACGCCAGCTCACCTCGTCGGCACCGAGCAGCACCCGCAACGCCTCACCCGCCGCCTCCGGGTCGCGGACCAGCCGGGTGGCCAGGCCGAGCACCCGGGTCGGCTGGTCGGCCAGGCCGCGCGCCTCGCTGCGCGCCACCCAGCAGTTGCGGCCCCGCCCCCGGGCCACGGCGGCCAGCAACTCGGCCTCGTCGAGCTCCTCCGGGGCGTCGACGAGGAAGTCGTCGACCGCGCCGGCCTCGGTGGTGTGCACCTGGACGGTGAGGATGTTGACTTCACGAAGAGCGAGGCTCGCGGTGAGCACCGACAGGTAGCCCGGCCGGTCGTCCACGGTCGCCCGGATCCGCCACAGCGCCATGTTCACTCCTTTCACCAGGTACGACCATCGCCGCCGCCTGTTGCCGGGGCGTTGCCCGGTGGTGACGGGCGACGACTGAGGCCGGCATCACAACCCGGTCCGGACAGCGATCGAGCCGACCCCGAACCGGGGTCGGCTCGCGGCCGACAGGTCCCGCGAGGGACCAGGGCCGCAGCTCCGGACCCCGAACCGGGGCAGAGCCGTCGTCGCGTACCGGGCGTCGGGCCCGGCGGTCAGGAGCCGGTGGTGGCCACCGGCGGGGTCGATCCGACCAGGTCGAGCCGGTCGCCGAGGATGACGGCGCTGGCCCGGACCAACTGGGCGAGCCGGTCGACCTCGGTGCTGTGGAAGGCGGCCGGGTTGAGCGGCTCGCTCTGCTCCCGCGCCACCACCAGCACCAGCCCGGCCCGGCCGAACGGGGCGAGCGCGAAGTGCCCACCGCCGGCCGTGGTGACCGCCCGGGGCCGCAGCGGGGTCACCTCGGGCAACCGCAGCGGTACGGGGGCCTTCCAGCTCGCGTGCCCGACGGTCGGCCGGCCACCGCCGTCGCGCGAGGCCCAGTCCAGCGGTACGACCGCGGCCACCGCCCAGTCGGCGGCCAACAGCCCCGGCACCGCGTCGACCAGGGTCGCCAACCCGTCGGTCGGGTTGGCCGCGACCTGGGCCAGCAGCTCGGCGTCCTGGCCGGTGGTGGTGGGCGCGCCGATCGCCCGCCACACCCCGTCCACCCGGACGCCCGGGATGGCCGCCAGACCGGCCAGCAGCCGCTCCACCCGGCCCGCGCCCGGCCAGACCACCGTGAAGTCGTCGACCGCCCGCCCGCCGAGCCGCTCCAGCACGACGACCTGGACGATGTCCGCCCCGGAGACCCCGAGGGTGCGGGCCACCTGGCCGAGTGTTCCGGGTCGGTCCGGCAGGGTCACCCGAACTCTCAGCAACATGTCTGTCCCTCCACTCGGCGGGCCGGCACGGTGGCTGGCTAGGCGACAGCCTGCCGGATGACCATTTCGCCCCTGTTGCGGCTGGATGACCTGGGGTGAAAATCTGCCCTTGACAGCGGAGTCGAGCTGCGCTCAGGCCGACGTGCGGCGGACCACGTGGGTGTCCAGCAGCACGTGCGGGGAGGGCACCTCCGCGCCACGGATGCGGGCCACCAGCAGCAGGGCCATCTGTCGGCCCATCTCCTCGATCGGCTGGAAGACGGTGGTCAGCGGCGGGTCGGCCTGCCGGGCCACCGGCGCGTCGTCGAAGCCGATCACCGCCACGTCCTCGGGCACCCGCCGGCCCGCCTCGCGCAGCGCCCGCAGCGCGCCGAAGGCCATCAGGTCGGAGGCGACGAAGACCGCGTCGAGATCCGGGCAGAGCTGCAGCAGGCGGCGCATGCCCGCGGTGCCACTGCCCTCGCTGAAGTCGCCGTACGCGATCAGGTCGGGGTTGATGCCGGCCCCGGTCTGCCGGACCGCCTCCCGGTAGCCGGTCAACCGGGCCAGGCCGGCGCCCATGTCCTGCGGGCCGGCGATCGTGGCGATCCGGCGTCGCCCCTGGTCGAAGAGGTACTCCACGGCGTGCCGGGCGCCACCGACGTTGTCCACGTCCACGAACCAGCCGGGGGCGGCGGACGGGTGCAGCATCCGGGCCGGCCGGCCGCCCAGCACGGTCGGCAGGCCGCGCTCCTCCAGCAGGGTGGGCAGCGGGTCGGCGTCGTGCAGCGAGAGCAGCAGGACGCCGTCGACGTGCTGGTTGGTCAGGTGGTGCTCGACCCGTTCCCGCTCGACCGGCGACTGGGCCATCGCCAGCCAGAGCTGCATCGGGGTCTCCAGCAGTCCGGAACTGATCCCCCGGACGATGGCCGCGAAGAAGGGCTCGGTGAAGACCCGGTCGCCGGACTCGGAGACCACCAGGGCCACCGAGTCGGTCCGTTGGGTCACCAGGGCCCGGGCGGCCCGGTTCGGCACGTAGCCCAGCTCGGCGATGGCCTGCTGGACCGCGGCCCGGGCCTCCGGGCTGACCTGGGGCGAGCCGTTGACCACCCGGGAGACCGTGCCCCGGCCGACACCGGCACGCGCGGCGACCGCGTCGAGGGTCGGGCGCCCGAGCGAGCGGGTGCGCTGCGTTGTCATGGTGTGCTCCTCCGACGTCCGGCGGGCCCGGTGCCGTCCCCGGCGGGGACGGCACCGAAGCCGCTCGTGACTGGCTGGCCCTCGCCTATTGTGCGGCCAGACCGTTGCGTCGGATCACCTCGGCGTACCACCTGGCGCTGGACTTGGGAATGCGGTGCTGGCTGTCGTAGTCGACGTGGATCATGCCGAACCGCTTGGTGTAACCCCAGGCCCACTCGAAATTATCCATCAGTGACCAGGCGAAGTACCCCTTCAGGGGCACTCCGGAGTTGATCGCGGCGTGCGCGGCGCGCAGGTGGGCGTCGAAGTAGGCCAGCCGGTCGACGTCGTCGACCTCGCCGTCGGTCACCGTGTCGACGAAGGCCGAGCCGTTCTCGGTGACGTACAGCGGCAGGTCGGTGTAGTCGTCGTGCACCCGGCGCAACGTCTCGACCAGCCCCGGGGCGTCGATCTCCCACTGCATGTCGGTCACCGGGACGCCGCGCGTGACGAAGCGCACGTCCTCGCTGCCCGGCCAACTGGAGGGCGCCGGCGTCTCGGGCCGCGGCCGGGCCTCGACCGGCGCGGCGACCACGTGCCGGCTGTAGTAGTTGACCCCCACCATGTCCAGGTCGGTGGAGATGGTGGCCAGGTCACCGTCGCGCACGTGCCCGAAGTCGGACACCTGGCGGAGGTCCTCCCGCAGGTCGACCGGGTACGAACCACGCAGCAGCGGGTCGAGGAAGAAGCGGTTCATCAGCCCGTCGATGCGGCGGGCGGCGTCCACGTCCGCGGGCGAGTCGGTGGCCGGGGTGACCGGGTACAGGTTGACCGTGACGCCGACCTCGGCCTGCGGGCGGGCCGCCCGCAGCGCCTGCACCGCGAGCCCGTGTCCGAGCATCAGGTGGTGTCCGGCGCGGACCGCGTCCGCCCCGGCCGTCCGCCCCGGGGCGTGCACCCCGGAGCCGTACCCGAGGAACGCCGAGCACCAGGGCTCGTTGAGGGTCGTCCAGTACCGGACCCGGTCGCCGAGCGCGTCGACGACCAGCCGGGTGTAGTCGGCGAACCGGGCGGCGGTGTCCCGGGCCGGCCAGCCACCGGCGTCCTCCAACGGCTGGGGCAGATCCCAGTGGTAGAGGGTGAGCCACGGCTCGATGTCGTGGGCCAGCAACTCGTCGACCAGCCGCCGGTAGAAGTCCAGGCCCTGCTGGTTGGCCGCACCGGAGCCGGTGGGCTGCACCCGGGGCCAGGCGACCGAGAACCGGTACGACTGCAGGCCGAGGCCGGCCATCAGCCGGACGTCGGAGGCGACCCGGTGGTAGTGGTCGCACGCCACGTCACCGGTGTGCCCGCCGACCACCCGCCCGGGGGTGTGGCTGAAGGTGTCCCAGATCGACGGCCCCCGACCGCCCTCGGTGGCCGCGCCCTCGATCTGGTATGCCGCCGTGGCGGCGCCCCAGAGGAACCCGGGTGGGAAGGTCAGCTGCCGAGCCTGGTCGAGCACGCCCACAGCGGGCGGTCCTGCGGGGTTGCTCACGACTTGACGGCACCTTCCATGATGCCGCCGATGATCTGGCGGCCGAACACGAGGAACACCAGCACCAGCGGGATCGTGCCGATGGCGGTGGCGGCGAAGACCTGCGAGTAGTCGGTGTAGTAGGCGTACGACAGGAACGCCAGCGACACCTGCAGGGTCGGGTTCTCCGGGCTGAGCACCGCGTACGGCCAGAGGAACGAGTTCCAGGTCTCCATGAAGGTGAGCAGACCGAGCACCCCGGCCGCCGGGCGCAGCGCCGGCAGCACGATGTTCCAGTAGATCCGGAAGGTGCTGGCGCCGTCGACCCGACCGGCCTCGATCAGCTCGTCGGAGATCGCCTGGCTGGCGTACTGCCGCATCATGAACACGCCGAAGGCGCTCACCAGGAACGGCACCGTGACCGCGTAGAGGGTGTCGTACCAGTTGAGGGACTGGATCATGCCCCAGAGCGGGATCAGGCCGAGCTGGGTCGGGATCATCATGGTCACCACAATGGCCAGCAGCAGCACGTTCTGGCCCCGGAAGCGCAGCTTGGCGAAGGCGAACCCGGCCAGCGAGCCGGTGATCACCACCGACAGCGTCACCACCGACGAGACGATGATCGAGTTCATCATGCCGGTGAGGAAGTTGGCCGCGCTGTTGTCCAGGACCCGGCCGAAGTTGTCGCCGAACGCGCTGCCGGGGGTCAACGGCGGCGGCACGTCGTTGATCGAGTCGAGGCTGCGGGTGCCGATGACCACCATGTAGTAGAACGGGTAGATCGACAGCAGCGCGGCGAGGACGAGCGCGACGTAGGTAAGTGGACTGGTGCGCCAGAGGCGCTGGGAAGCCGAGGTCACGACTCTCTCCTCACTTGGCCGAGCGGCGGACGAGCAGGAAATTGATCATCGAGACCAGCACGATGATCAGGAACATCGCCCACGCGACCGCTGCGCCGTAACCGGCGGAGTTGAGGTTCGTGATGCCCATCTCGTACATGTACATCGCCAGGGTCTGGAACTCCCGCAGGTTGCCACCGGTGATGCTGCCGTTGGCGAAGAGCAGCGGCTCGGTGAAGAGCTGCATGCCACCGATCGTGGAGAGGATCACCACGAAGACGAAGGTGGGCTTGAGCATGGGCAGGGTGATCTGCCAGAACTGCCGCCACTGGCTGGCGCCGTCGAGCGCGGCGGCCTCGTAGAGGTCGCGCGGGATGGCCTGCATGCCGGCGAGCAGGATCAGCGTGTTGTAGCCGGTCCAGCGCCAGTTGACCATCGAGGCGATCGCGGTCCACGAGCTCCACCGCTGCGAGTCCCAGGAGATCGGGTCGACCCCGACGAAGCCGAGCATCCAGTTGAAGAGGCCGAAGTCGCGCTGGAAGAGCATGCCGAAGACGATCGCGACGGCGGCCACCGAGACCACGTTGGGGATGAAGATGGCCATCCGGAAGAAGGTCTTGGCGCGCAGGAAGGTCCGGTTGAGCAGGTTCGCCAGGAAGAGCGCCAGCAGCAGCTGCGGGATGGTCGACAGGGCGAAGATGCCGAAGGTGTTGACCAGGGCGTTCCAGAAGTAGTCGTCCCGGATCAGCTGGGTGTAGTTGTCGAGCCCGATGAAGGTGTGCTCGCCGATCATGTCCCAGTCGTGCAGCGACATCCAGGCGGTACGCAGCATCGGGTACAACCCGAAGGCGCCGAAGATCAGGAAGAACGGCGCGATGTAGAGGTACGGGGAGTACTTGAGATCCAGACGCGAGAGGGTGTGTCCCTTGGGCCGCCGGGAGGATGGCTCACGGGGTGGTGGTGCTGCTGGTGACGGCGGTGCCGTCGTGGCCGACAGGCTCATTGCGGTTTCCTTTCCCGGCGAGAAGGAGGGGGATCTCGCGCAGGGTGGTACGCGGAACGGGACCGACCGGTGGCGTCCGGGTCATCCCCGAACGCCACCGGGTGGGACTGGCTCAGAAGCGGCCCTGGATCGCCGCGTCCTTCTGGAACTGCTCCCAGGCCTTGGCCTTGTCGGACTGCCCGTTCTCGAACGACCGCAGTGCCGGCTCCAGCGCGTTCTCCTTGACGGCCTGGTGCTTCGGGCCGAGGTGGACGGGCTGGATCTTGGCGACGCTCTCACCGAAGATCTTGCCGGTCGGCGCGCCGCTGAAGTACTCGTTGGTGTAGCTGAGGAACGCCTCGTTCTTCAGCGCCTCCAGGTTGGTGGGCAGCGGGCCGGTGGCCTTGAAGGCCTCCACCTGGCTGTTGGCGTTGGTCAGGAACTCCGCGAGCTTCGCGGCCTCCTTCTGGTGCTGGCTCTGCGCCGGCACGGAGAGCCAGGAGCCGCCCCAGTTGCCGCCGCCGCCCGGCACCGCCGCGACGTCCCACTTGCCCTTGTTGGCCTCGCCGGAGTTCTCCGCCACGATGCCGAGCATCCAGGACGGGCAGAAGGTCGCGGCGAAGGTGCCCTGCTTGAAGCCACCCGACCACGCCGGCGACCAGGTGGCGGCCTTGGCGGAGATGTCGGACATCGAGGTCGCGGTCTCCCAGGCGGCCTGCACCGCCGGGCTCTTATCCGCGATGATGTTGTTTTCCTTGTCGTAGAACAGGTCACCGTTCTGCTGGAACAGCACGGCGTTGCTGACCGCGGTGATCGAGTCGATCATCGCCTTGCCGCCGCTGCCCGCCTTGTACTTGCGACCCGTCTCCAGGAAGGCGTTCCAGTCCGGCCAGAGCGCCGAGACCTGGTCCCGCTCGGTCGGCAGCTTGGCCGCCTCGAACAGGTCCTTGCGGTAGCAGACCGCGAGGCTGCCGACGTCGGTCGGCAGGCCGAGCAGCCGGCCGTCCTGGGCCTTGCCCAGCTCCCACTTCCAGGGCAGGTACTCCTTGGAGTGGTCGGCGACCAGCGGGGCGAGGTCCACCCAGTTCGCCGGGTTCGCCTTGAACTCGTTGAGGATGCCCTCCTCCAGCGCGACCACGTCGCCCGCGCCCTTGCCGGTGGCCAGGTAGCGGACCAGCTTTGGACGGTAGTCGCTGAGCTGCGCGGTCTTGCGCAGCTCGATCTTGATGCCGGTGTCCTTCTCGTACTGCTTGACGAGCTCGTCGTAGCCCATCTCGCCGAAGGTGTCGACGACCAGCTTGGCGGGCTTGCCGTCCGCCTGGCCCGAGCCCTCGTCGTTGCCGCAGGCCGTGAGACCGCCGAGTGCGGTGATCGCGGCAAGGGCGGCGACCGCAAGGCGGTTACGCCGCGTGGTGACGCTCATCCTGACCCTCTTTCGGTGGTGAGGCAGTGGGTTCCGTGGTGGGGTGTGCTGCTGACGCCGCCGGTCCAGACGGTGGTCGGGGCGGTGGCGAGTACTCCGGCCCGTTGTTTCCGTGGGACTCCGGGAGCGCTCCCATGAGACTGCCGTCGGGTTACAGGAGTGTCAATAGTCGATCGGGAGCGTTCCCCGATCGTTACCACCGGCCGGATTCGACGGGTGATCGTCCGGGTACGCACCGCCGGCTCCCGCGCCCGGAACCGCCACCCACGACCAGTTCACGCCGTCGGGGTCAGCAGAGCCGACGCAGCAGGGTGGTCACCCGCCCCGCGTCGAAGGCCGCCGGATCGAACCGCTCCCCGGCCCAGTCCCGTAACACGAGGTGCTCGGGATGACCCGGGTCGGCGTGGGCGGCCAACAGCACCTGGTAAGCGCTCGGACCGCCGGCGGACTCGGGCGGCCCGGCCCGCTCACCGTCGACACAGATCGGGTACCGCTCGTCCGGGTCGGCCACGAACACGTCCTCCACCAGCAGGTCGTGCTCCCACCAGTCACCGAAGTCGTAGGTGTACCGCCACCGGCTGCCCTTGCCGACCACCGCGTCCAACCGCACGTCCAACTCGTCGAGCACGGCCAGCTCACCCACCGGGTCCGGTACGCCGTACACCACCCCGTCGACGTCGAACGAGTGCAGGTGGCAGTCCCGCCAGCCGAGGGCGTACTGCAGCACCCGGTGCAGCCGGTCCAGGGTGTACCCGCCGGGCACCAGCACCCGCCGCCAGACGGTGGGCCGGACCCCGACCAGGGAGACTCTGAGTTGGAAGATCTGACGCGCCATGCGGCCCCGTCCTCCCTCGGCATAGGCTGCCGGCATGATCTGCCGAGCGTGCCGGGCCGGACGACACGGCGACTGCCCCGGCCGGAACTGGTGTGACTGCCAGCACCGTACCCCCGAGCCGCCTCCTCCGGTCACCGGTCCGGCCGGCGAATGAGCGGGCGCGCCGAGATCCGCCGGCTCTGGCCGGCACCGCACCACGAGCCGTCGGCACCGCACCGCGAGCAGCCGACACCGCACCGCGAGCAGCCGACACCGGGCGGCGAGGCGTCGACACCGCCCGGCGCCGGGCTCGACGACGCGGAGCTGACCGCGCTCTACGGTCGCGCCGACCGGCCCCACCTGCGGATGAACTTCGTGACCAGCGTCGACGGCGCGGTCAGCCTCGACGGCTACTCCGCCGGGCTGTCCGGCGCGCCGGACAAACGGGTCTTCGGCCGGTTGCGGATGCTCTGCGACGCCCTGCTGGTGGGCGCCGGCACGCTGCGCCACGAGGGGTACGACGCGCTGCGCCTGAGCGAGGCCCGGCGGGCCTGGCGGACGGCACACGGGCTGTCCGCGTACCCGACGTTGGTGGTGGTCTCCGGGTCGCTGCGGGTGGATCCGGCGCAGGCCGCCTTCGCCGACGCGCCGGTGCGACCGATCGTGCTCACCCACGCCGCGGCCGATCCGCCGGCCGGCCTCACCGACGTCGCCGACCTGGTCCGTTGCGGCACCGACCGGGTGGATCTGGCCGCCGGCCTGGCCGAGCTGCGCCGACGCGGGCTCGACCAGATCCTCTGCGAGGGTGGCCCGGTGCTGTTCGGCGCGCTCACCGCGGCCGACCTGGTCGACGAGGTCTGTCTCACCGTCGCCCCGCTGCTGGCCGGGGCCGGGCCGGGCCGGATCACCGCCGGGCCGGCGGCCAGCCCGCCGCGCCGGCTGCCACTGCGGCACGTGCTGCACGCCGACGACGGCACCCTGCTGCTGCGCTACGGCCGCGACTGAGCCCGGACCGCCGCCGCCTGCGGCCACCCGGCGCGGGTGACCATCGGTACGACGACGGTCGCTGCGCGTCGTGGGCGGCACGTCGCGTGGCAACCTGTCACACTCCTCGGGCAGGATGCAGGACGTGTGCGCTGACCGAGACCCCCGGCTGACCGGAGCCCGGCGATGACCGACGACCAGATCGACGGCCCGGGTGAGGGTGTCGGGCGGGTGCTCGGCACCGCCGACGCCACCCCGTTGCAGTTCTGGACGGCGGTGGCCCCCGGCAGTTACCTGCAGCTCGACGACGTGGTGGTGACCCGCCGCGAGCTGCCCGACCGGGAGCCGGTGACGATCGCCGGGGTGGTCACCCAGGTCCGGGCCCGGCACGAGGGCGCCCAGTTCGAGTCGGACGTCTTCGCCATCGCCGACGGCACCCTGCCGGCGATGGTGCAGGAGGCGGCCGAGATCACCACCACCCGGGTCGACCCGGAGCTGTACGTGCCGCCGCAGCCCGGCGCGGTGGTGTTCCGGGCCGAGGGTGACGCCCGGGCCCGGGCGCTGCACTTCGACCGGATGGAGCGGCGCATCCCGATGGGCATGGGTCGCGACGGCGTGCCGGTCTACCTCAACGCCGACTTCCTCGACGGCAGCCGGGGCGCGCACGTCTCGATCTCCGGCATCTCCGGGGTGGCCACCAAGACCAGCTTCGCCACCTTCCTGCTCTACTCGGTGTTCCGCTCCGGGGTGCTCGGTGGCGACGCGGTCAACGCCAAGGCGCTGATCTTCAACGTCAAGGGTGAGGACCTGCTCTTCCTCGACCATCCCAACACCCGCCTCGACGACGCCACCCGGGCCGGGTACGCGAAGCTGGGCCTGACCGCCGGGGCCTTCCCGGACGTCCGGGTCTACGCTCCGCCCCGGGTCGGTGACGCCTCCGGCACCCCGGACGTGAGTAGCCGGTTGACCGGGGTGGACAGTTTCTACTGGACGCTCAGCGAGTTCTGCGCCGACCGGCTGCTGCCGTACGTCTTCGCCGACGCCGACGACGAGCGCCAGCAGTACACGATGGTGGTCCACTCGGTCGCCGCCCACCTGGCCCGGTACGCCCAGCCCGCCGACGGCGGGGTGAGCATCGACGGGGTGCGCCTGGGCAGCTACGCCGACCTGGTCGACCACGTCGTCGAGCAGCTCAACGACGACGAGACCCGGGGCGACTGGGCCGGCAGCGCGGTCGGGCTGGGCACCGTCAACGCGTTCGCCCGGCGGCTGATCGGCAGCAAGAAGGACCTGGGCCGGTTGATCCGCGGTGACCTGGCCACCCGCCGCCCGCACAGCATCAACACCGCCGAGAGCGCCCAGGTCACCGTGGTCGACCTGCACAACCTGCCGGACCGCGCGCAGCGTTTCGTGGTCGGTGTGACGCTCAAGAGCGAGTTCGAGCGCAAGGAGAAGTCCGGCACCGCCAAGCCGTTGCTCTTCGTCGTCCTCGACGAGCTGAACAAGTACGCCCCCCGGGAGGGCTCCTCCCCCATCAAGGAGGTGCTGCTGGACATCGCCGAGCGGGGCCGTTCACTCGGGGTGATCCTGGTCGGTGCGCAGCAGACCGCCAGCGAGGTGGAGCGCCGGATCGTCACCAACTCGGCGATCCGGGTGGTGGGCCGGCTCGACCCGGCCGAGGCGTCCCGCCCGGAGTACGGTTTCCTCCCGCCCGCCCAGCGGCAACGGGCGCTGCTGGCCAAGCCGGGCACGATGTTCGTCAACCAGCCGGACATCCCGGTCCCGCTCTGCCTGGAGTTCCCCTTCCCGGCCTGGGCGACCCGGGTCTCCGAGGCCGGCCGGGCCCCGTCGGAGACGCTGCGCTCGATCACCGGGGCGGCGGACCCGTTCGTGGTGGTCGGCTCCGGCGGCGGCAGCGACGACGACATCCCGTTCTAGCAGTCAGGTGCCCTCCCCATGAAGATCCTGCACACCTCCGACTGGCACGTCGGCAAGGTCCTCAAGGGCCAGTCCCGGGCCGAGGAGCACAAGCAGGTCCTCGCCGCGGTCATCGAGGTCGCCCGCGTCGAACGGCCCGACCTGGTCATCGTCGCCGGCGACCTGTACGACACCGCCGCGCCCACCTCGGAGGCGACCCGGTTGGTCACCCGGGCGTTGACCGCGCTGCGGCGGACCGGGGCGGACGTGGTGGCCATCGGCGGCAACCACGACAACGGGCCGGCCCTGGACGCGCTGCGGCCGTGGGCCGAGGCCGCCGGCATCACCCTGCGCGGCAGCGTGCTCGCCGATCCGGACGAGCACGTCGTCGACGGGGTCACCGCCGGTGGCGAACGCTGGCGGCTGGCCGCCCTGCCGTTCCTGTCCCAGCGGTACGCGGTCCGCGCGGTGGAGATGTACGAGCTGACCGCCGCCGAGGCGACCCAGACCTACGCCGACCACCTGGGACGGGTGCTGGACCGGCTCACCGAGGGCTTCGACGAGCCGGACCGGGTGCACCTGGTCACCGCCCACCTCACCGTGGTGGGGGCGAGCACCGGCGGCGGCGAGCGGGACGCGCACACCGTGCTCGGCTACGCCGTGCCGGCCTCGGTCTTCCCGGGCACCGCCCACTACGTCGCGTTGGGTCACCTGCACCGGTCGCAGCGGGTCGTCGGCCCCTGCCCGGTCCGCTACAGCGGCAGCCCGCTGGCGGTGGACTTCGGCGAGCAGGAGAACGTGCCGTCGGTGACCGTGGTGGAGGTGACCGCCACCACCGCGGCGCGGGTCCGCGAGGTGCCGATCGCCGCGGCGGTTCCGCTGCGCACCGTACGCGGCACGCTGGCCCAGCTCGCCGAGGCGCCGCCGCCGGAGGGGCTGCTGCGGGTCTTCGTCAGCGAGCAGCCCCGCGCCGGGCTGCGTGAGGAGGTGCAGGAGCTGCTCCCGCACGCCCTGGAGATCCGGATCGACCCGCAGCTGCTGCCGGCGCCCGGCAGCGCCACCCGGACCGCCCAGCGGTCCGGTCGGTCGCCCCGGGACCTCTTCGCCGACTACCTGGGCAGCCGGGGTCACGCCGACGACGAGGTCCGTGCGCTCTTCGACGAGCTGTTCGAGGAGGTCGACCGGTAGTGCGACCGATGCGGCTGGACCTGGCGGGCTTCACCGTCTTCCGGGACGACACCACCATCGACTTCACCGACGCCGACTTCTTCGCCCTGGTCGGCCCGACCGGTTCGGGCAAGTCGACGGTGCTGGACGCGATCTGCTTCGCCCTCTACGGCACTGTGCCCCGCTGGGGCGGGACCCGGGGACTGGCCAACGCGCTCGCTCCGTCGGCCACCGAGGCCCGGGTCCGGTTGGTCTTCGAGTCGGCCGGGGAACGCTACGTGGCGACCCGGGTGGTCCGCCGGGACTCCCGGGGCAACGTGAAGACCGCCGGCGCGGGCCTGCAGCTGATGCCGGCCGGGTTCGACGTGACCAAGCTGGACACCGGGCTCAGCCCGGAGGACCTGGGCGAGGTGGTCGCCGGTACGCCGGCGGAGATGGAGGAGGCGGTGCTGGCGGCGGTGGGGCTGCCGTACGAGCAGTTCACCAGCTGTGTGGTGCTGCCGCAGGGGCAGTTCGCCGACTTCCTGCACGCCCGGCCGGCCACCCGGCAGCAGATCCTGGTCAACCTGCTCGGCCTCGGCGTCTACGAGGAGGTGCAGCGCCGGGCCACCGAACGGGCCGGGCAGGCCGAGGCGCGGCTGGACGAGGTGACCCGGCTGCTCGACGCGCTGACCGGCGTCGACGACGCGACGCTGGCCGAGGCCGAGGGGCAGGTCGAACGGCTGCGGGAGCTGACCGGGGCGGTCGCGGCGGCCGTACCGGAGCGGGAGCGGGCCGACGCGGCGGTGCGCGAGGCACACGCGGCGCTGGCCGCCCTCGACGCCGAGCTGTCCGTGCTGGGTGCGGTGGCCGCGCCGGACGGGGTGGCCGAGGTGGCCCGCGCGGTGGCTGACGCCCGGGCCGGCGCCGACGAGGCGACGGCGGCGGTGGCGCTGGCCGAGGAGCGGGAGGAGAAACTGCGCGGGGAGCTGACCGGCGCGGGCGACGAGAGCGCCCTGCGGCTGCTGCTCAAGGCGCACACCGACCGGGACCGGCTCACCGGCCAGGTCGAGACGGTGGCCGCGGCGGTGACGGCGGCGCAGACCGAACACGACGCGGCGGTGGCCGCGCTGGCGCAGGCCCGGACGGCGGCCGAGCGGGCCGAGGCCGAGCTGGCGGCGGCGTTCCTGGCCCACGAGGAGGCCAAGGCCACCGACCAGGCGGTCGCGTTGCGGGCGCACCTGGTGGCGGGGACGGCCTGCCCGGTCTGCGAGCAGCAGGTGTCGCGGGTGCCTACGGTGCCGGCCGGCTCGGCGGTGGCCCGCGCCACCGCCGCCGGCAAGGCGGCCCGGACGGCGAGCGAGGCGGCCAAGCGGGTCCTGCAGGAGCGTGACGCCGCCGCCCGCGACCTGGACCGGGTCCTGCTGCGCGCCCGGACCGAGCTCGACCAGCTGCGGGGCCGGTTGGCCGAGTTGGACGACCAGCTCGCCGGGGTGGCCGCGCCGGAGGCGCTCCGCCACGACCTGGCCGAGCAGGCCCGGTTGCGCCGGGCGCTGGAGGAGGCGGCCGGCGCGGTCCGGGCCGGCCGGGACGCCGCCCGGCGGGCCCGCGGCACCTGGGACGCCGCCGAGCAGCGGCTGCGTGCCGCGTGGCGGGAGTTCGACCTGACCCGCGACGGGCTGGCCCGCCTCGGTCCGCCGACGGCCGACCGGGACGACGTCGCCGCCGCCTGGGCCACGCTCACCGGTTGGGCGGGTGACCAGGCCGACCGGCGGCGGGCCGAGCGGGTGACGCGCAGCGCCGCCCTCGACGCGGCGAACGCCGAGCAGAGGGCCGTGCGGGAGCGGATCGCCGCGCTGTTCACCGCCGCCGGTCTGCCGGTCGACGACGATCCGGTACGCGCGGCCACCCTCGCCCTGGAGCGTGCCGAGGCGGCCCACCGCCGGCTGGTGGAACGCCGCGAGCAGGCCGCCGAGCTGCGCGCCCAGCGGGCCGGGCACGAGCAGCGGGCCCGGGTGGCCCGGGCGCTGGCCGGGCACCTGCGGGCCAACAACTTCGAGCGGTGGCTGCTGGCCGAGGCGCTGGACCTGCTGGTCGACGGGGCGTCGTCGATCCTGCGGGAACTCTCCGGCGGCCAGTACGACCTGGTGCACGACAAGGGTGAGTTCTTCGTCGTCGACCACCACGACGCGGGGCTGCGGCGCGGGGTGCGGACCCTGTCCGGTGGGGAGACGTTCCAGGCGTCGCTGGCCCTGGCGCTGGCCCTGTCCGAGCAGCTGGCCGGGATGTCCACCACGGCGGCGAGCCTGGAGTCGATCGTGCTGGACGAGGGCTTCGGCACCCTGGACGCGGCCACCCTGGACACGGTGGCCGCCACCCTGGAGACGCTGGCCGCCCGGGGGGACCGGATGGTGGGGGTGG
Source organism: Micromonospora sp. WMMA1923 (assembly GCF_049179195.1). NCBI lineage: Bacteria > Bacillati > Actinomycetota > Actinomycetes > Micromonosporales > Micromonosporaceae > Micromonospora > Micromonospora sp. WMMA1923. The sequence goes on along the minus strand of NZ_JBMHLZ010000001.1, from coordinate 1,167,336 downwards.
TCACCCACGTGCCCGCCCTGGCCGAGCGGATACCGGTGCGCTTCGAGGTGCGCAAGGACGCCCGCAGCGCCCGGGTGGAACGGACCGGCCGGTGAGGTCGACAGTGGTCGGGGGGCCGGGCCGGTGAGCGCCGGACGGTTCTTCGTGGACAGCTGGGATCCGGCCTACGGCGCCTCCTTCGAGGCGGCGGCCGGCGGGCCGGCGGCACCGAGCAGCGCCCAGGTCGACCCCACGGTGGAGCTGCCGGTGGTGGACTGGCGGGCCATCGACGTGCGCGCGGACGTGCGCGCCCCGGACGTGGTGCTGCTTGTCGACGGGGTACGCCGGATCGACGCGAGCGTCTGGACGGCGGAGGCCGACGGTGTGTCGTACCCCGGGCTCGCCGCCTCCTACGCGGCCGGGGTGGTCCGGTGCGACCTGGAGCGGGGCGCGGCCGAGCTGGCCGGGGCGCGGGTGGCGCGGGGACTCTTCACGGCCAGCCCGTCGGCGCGCGAGGTGGTGGCCGGGCGGATCCGGTACCCGGTGCACCGGGTGGGCGGCAGCGGTGAGCTGAACAAGCTGCCCGCGGCGGTGCAGGGGCCGCTGACCGCGCTGGAGGTGGAGGTCTCCGGCGCGGCCCGTACCGACGACGACCTGCTGGTGGTGGACGGTCCGCTGCGCAGCCGGCGGCAGCTGCCGCGCACCCTGGGCTACATCAAGACCCAGCACAGCCAGTACCTCGACGCCCGGTTGACCGCGGTGGTGACCGGGCTGCGCTCCGGCCAACGCTCACCGGTGTTCCGGCTCGGCACCGCCTGGGGTGGCTACTCCTGGTACCTCCGCCTGCCGGTGGCGGCCGGGGCGCCGTGGGCCGGCATCGTCCGGCTGGAGTGTTCCCCGGAGCTGCCCGAGACCGAGGCGGTCCGGCTGGCCGACCTGTCGCTGGTGACCCTGCCCCGGTTCGCCTCCACCCCGTACAAGGATCCCCGGGCACCACAGAACCTGGTCCCGATCGCCGGGCTGGAACGCCGGCTGCGCGCGATGCTCGGCGACGCCCGACTGCTGCACCGGGCCCTGAGCAGCGCCGCCCGGACCGGCCCGTGAGGGCCGGGACAAGCCGCCCGGACCGGCCCATGAGGGCCGGGACAAGCCGCCCGGACGGGCCCGTGAGGGCCGGCGCAGCCGCCCGGACCGGTGGCTGATGGGTCGGCGGCGAGGGGCGGACCGGCTGGTCGAGACGGTCGACACCGGGCAGGCGGAGCTGGTGCCCGATCCCGACCGGCCGGGATCGTGGACGCTGCTGTTGGACGGCGCGCCCCAGTCGCACGTCGACCTGACCGACCCCACGCACCTGGAGTTCGAGTACGTCCGGCGGTTCGCCGCCGCGATCGACCTGGTCGCCCCGGCCGGTACGGCCCTGCGGGTGCTGCACCTCGGCGGCGGGGCGTTGACGCTGCCCCGGTACGTCGCGGCCACCCGGCCCGGCTCCACCCAGCGGGTGTCGGAGGTGGACGGCGCGCTGGTGGAGCTGGTCCGGCGGGCACTTCCCTGGCCGGCCGACCCGCGACTGCGGGTCCGGGTGGCCGACGCCCGGGCGACGCTCACCTCCACCCGGGACGCGAGCTACGACGTGGTGGTCGCCGACGTCTTCGCCGGCGCGCGGACCCCGGCCCACCTGACCTCGGTGGAGTACGTCGACGAGGTGGCCCGGGTGTTGCGCCCCGACGGCTGGTACCTGGCGAACCTGGCCGACGGCCCGCCGTTGCGCCACGCCCGGGGGCAGGTGGCCACGGTCCGTTCGGTGCTGCCCCGGGCCTGCCTGATCGGTGACGCGGCGGTGCTGCGCGGCCGGCGGTACGGCAACCTGGTGCTGGTCGCCGGGCGGGTCGAGCCGCCGGTGCCGGAGCTGACCCGGCGGGCCGCCGGCGACTGGTTTCCCGGCCGGGTGGTCGCCGGTGCGGACCTCGACCGGTTCGCCGGCGGGGCCCCGGTGGTGCGGGACACCGACGCCACCGGCTCCGAGCCGCCCCCACCCGGATTTTTTTCTTCCCGGCGTTGATCCGCTGGGAGCGCGCCTCCGTATCATCGGGCGGCACCTGCCAAGGGTTGCTGTGCTCATAGGACGTTCCGGAGGTCTGCATGCATGCGGTGGCGGCCGGCTGGCACGGCGACCGGGTCCGGCCGGACTGGATGTCCGCCCGTTCCCAGTCCCGGGTGCCCCGATCGACGCGAGGGGTCGACACCCGTCCGGTCGATCGCCAGAACGAGCCGGTGACGCCGCGCCCGACCCCTGGGCGGCACCAGGCGCCGGAGGAGACCGGTCACGCCGACCGGTTGATCCGGCTGCTCTACGCCGAGCACGCCGGCCCGTTGCTGATGTTCGTGATGCGGTTGACCGGCGGCGACCGGCAGCGGGCCGAGGACATCGTGCAGGAGACGCTGCTGCGGGCCTGGCGCAACGCGCACCGCCTCGGCGCGCAGGGGCAGGGTTCGGTACGGCCGTGGCTGGTCACGGTGGCCCGCCGGATCGCCATCGACGAACACCGCAGTGAGCAGGCCCGGCCGGCGGAGACGTACGACCGGGACCTGACCGCCTTCGCGGAGTCCGACAGCACCGACCGGGTGTTGCGGACGATGACTGTGGCGGACGCCCTGCGTACGCTGAGTCAGTCGCACCGGGAGATCCTGGTGGCGACGTACTTCCGGGGACGCACGGTGCCCGAGGCGGCCGAGGAGCTGGGGCTGCCGCTGGGCACCGCGAAGTCGCGGGTCTACTACGCGCTGCGGGCGCTGCGCACGGCTCTACAGGAGAGGGGGGTGACGGAATGAGTCGGACCGAGCACATGGACGTCGCGGCGTACGCGCTCGGCGTGCTGGACGAGCAGGACACCGAACGGTTCGAGGAACACCTCGCCACCTGTTGGGCCTGCGCGGCCGAGTTGGAGACCATGGTCCCGGTGGTGGGGCTGCTCTCCGACATCGACGGCGAGACCATGACCGCGATGGAACAGACCGCTACCGATCCCCGCCTGTTGGACCGAACCCTGGTCGCGGTGCGGGCCCACCGGCGGCGCCAGCGGTTCCGGCAGGTCCTGACCGCCGCCGCCGCGGTGGTGGTCTTCGGCGGACTGACCGGGGTCGGCATCGCCAGCGTCAGCGACGGCGGTGGGCAGCAGGTGATCGCCGAGCCGACGACCAACGCGTCGGTGGACCCGCCGCCCAACCCGACGGTCAGTGGTCCGGGGCTGGGTGGCCCGAACCCGATCGAGGGTGAGCCGTTCGCCGCCACGGATCCGACCACCGGGGTCGCGGCGACCTTCTACATCGCCGACAAGAAGTACGGCACGCAGGTCAACTTCGTGATGGACAAGCTGCCCGGTCCGCGTACCTGCCGGCTGGTGGTGGTCCGCCGCGACGGCAAGACCGAGGTCATCTCCTCCTGGTCGGTGCCGCCCGGCGGGTACGGCACGAACAGCAACTCGGAGAAGCTGGTGCTGGGCGCCTCCACCTTCGCCACCCGGGACGACATCGCCCGGCTCCAGGTGCAGTCCGTCGACGTCAACGGGGTGGCGACCCCGCTGGTGGCGGCGAAGCTCTAGCCAACGGGCGCTGATCGGCGTCGGTCACCCGTACGGGTGGCCGGCGCCGATCCGTCGTTTCCGCCACGAGCGCCTCGGGTGTGGACTCCCACGCACGAATCGGCCGAGCGGTTCAATGGCACCGGAGTGAAATTGAGCACCCCTGGTCGTTCAACCTTGACAGCACTCTCCCCGTACTACTCGGTGAACTGCCAAGTATGAGGAGGGCACGTGGCAAAGCTGAAGCGAACCGTCATCGTCGCGGGTGCGCTGGTGGCACTTACGGCCTGCGCTCCCGCAGGTTACGACCCGGCCAACCCGGGTGCGGCCGAGCCGGTCGCGGTCGCCGCCGCCGAACCCACCGCGACGGTCGTACCGGAGTCCAGCGAGACCCCCGTTCCCGAGGAGACCGTGGACCCCGAGGCGACCGACGCCCCCGAGGCCGCGCCACCGCCTGCCAACGTCAAGTTGACCACGGCCCTCAAGGGCAAGGCGGTGCCCAAGATGGGCAACGTGGTCACCGACGAGAAGGGCTTCCTGCTCTACCGCTTCGACAAGGACACCAACGACCCGGCCGCCTCGAACTGCGTCGACAAGTGCGCCCAGGTCTGGCCGCCCGCGCTGACCGACGGCAACCCGCAGCTCACCGGCGTCTCCGACGACAAGGTCGGCACCGTGACCCGGCAGGACGGCACCCGCCAGATCACCCTGGACGGCTGGCCGCTGTACCGCTACATCGGGGACAAGAAGGCCGGTCAGTGGAAGGGCCAGGGCGTCGGCGGCACCTGGTTCGCCATCCAGCCCAACGGCAAGAAGAACCTGGAGTGCCTGCCCACCGGCACCCCGAAGGCGGTCGAGCCGCCGGCTGACAACAGCGGCGACTCGGGTTACTCGTACTGATCCACCGCAGCCGGTGGCCGGTCGCCCCCCACCGGGGGCGTGACCGGCCACCGCGCGGTGCCGACCTGGACGTCGGCGCACCGGCAGCGAACGGCGTCCCGGCCGCGGCGCCGGCCCACCCGGGCCGGCGCCGCGTGTCATTCTGCGCCCGGGCCCCCGCACCTCGACGGTCGGGCCTCCGGCCCCCTGGGGCCGACACCTCGACGGTCGGGAGCAGGCCGTCCTGCGGCCGGGGGCGTCCGGCATGGCAGAGTGGCCGGGTGAGCCAGACCGGACCGGCGGCCAGCCGGGTGCTGTGCCCGCCGGCGGACTACCGGCTGGTGGAGTCGGTGCGCGCGCTCACCTTCAGCCGGTACGACCCGTGCGCGCGGATCGCCGACGGCACCTTCTGGTGGGCCACCCGTACCCCGGACGGGCCGGCCACCCTCGCCCTGCGACCGGTCGGCGGACAGCTCCTGGCCGAGGGCTACGGCCCCGGCGCCGACCGGGTGGTGGATCGGGCCGACGCGATCGCGGGGTTACGCGACGACCTGACCGGCTTCGCCGAGCTGGCCGGGGCGCACCCGGTGGTGGCCCGGCTGGCCGCCCGGCACCGGGGACTGCGGATGCCCGCCACCGGTCAGCTCTTCCCCCGGGTGCTGCGGGCGGTCTTCGAGCAGAAGGTCACCGGCACCGAGGCCTACCGGGCCTACGCGGCGACGGTCCGGCACTTCGGCACGCCGGCCCCCGGCCCGGCGCAGCCGCTGCTGCTGCCTCCCGATCCGGCGGCCGTCGCCGCCACCGCGTACTGGGTCTTCCATCCGTTCGGGGTGGAGCAGCGGCGGGCCGACACGCTCCGGCGGGCCGCCGCCGTGGCCGACCGGCTGGAACGCTGTGCCGACTCCGCCGAGGCGACCCGGCGGCTGACCGCCGTGGCCGGGATCGGGGCGTGGACCGCCGCCGAGGTGGTCCGGATCGCCTACGGCGACCCCGACGCGGTGAGCGTCGGCGACTACCACGTCCCGAACACCGTCGCCTGGGCGCTGGCCGGTGAGGCGCGCGGCGACGACACCCGGATGCTGGAGCTGCTCGCGCCGTTCGCCGGGCACCGGGGGCGGGTCTGCCTGTTGCTGGCCGCCGCCGGCATCCAGGCGCCCCGGTTCGGCCCCCGGATGCCGCTGCGCTCCTTCGCCCGCTTCTGACCCAGCTCCGCGCGGGACGGTCGGCTCAGCCCCGCGCGGAGTCGGCGCGGGACGGTCGGCTCAGCCCCGCGCGCAGAGGCGGCGCAGGGTGCGGCCGAGCCACCAGGCGTACCCGGTCTGGAAGGCCCGCCCGGCCGGGCCGGCCGCCCGCATCAGCCGGCTCTGCGGCCGGCTGAATGCGATCACCTCGAACCACACCCGGCCGGTGTCGTCCCGGCTGACCACGAAGGCCTCCTCCCCCGTCGCCGGGTGACCGGGCAGGGTGCCGTAGCCGAAGCCGGCCCGGTGCGCGTCGTCGGCGCTCCAGACCACCTCGCAGGGGGCGCGCAGCCGCAGCGGACCGACCCCGAGTCCGGAGGTCACCCGCACGCCGGGCGCGGCCCGGGGCCCGTCGGCGTCGATGCGGATCCCGGCGGCCCGGTGCAGCCGCCAGCTGAGCACCGCGGCACCGGCGGTGGCGAAGCTCCCCGCCGGCAGCCGGACGCGGTGCCGGACGTGCCGCCACCCGGCCGGCAGCGCACCGGTACGGGTGGCACCGACGTGCGGGTAGGTCAGGGCCGTCACGGCACGCCCCTTTCACGCGGGAGGAACCAACCGGACCAGCCTACGACCGGTGTTCCGCCACCGGACTGTCGGTGGTCTCTGGTTGACTGTCGCCGTGGACCTGCCGATCAACCCACCGGTCGAGCCGATGCTGGCCAGGAGCGTCGCCCGGCTGCCCACCGCCGCCGGGGCGACCTACGAGCCGAAGTGGGACGGTTTCCGCTGCATCATCTTCCGTGACGGCGACGAGGTGGAGCTGGCCAGTCGGGGCGGTAAGGGCGTCACCCGCTATTTTCCCGAGGTCGTCGAGCAGGCCCGCCGGCAGTTGCCCCGGCGCTGCGCGGTCGACGGCGAGCTGATCGTGATTCGGCGCGACAGCCCGGACGGGCAGCCCCGGCTCGACTTCGAGCTGCTGGCCCAGCGGATCCATCCGGCCGCCTCCCGGGTGCGGCTGCTGGCCGAGACGACCCCGGCCGACTTCGTCGCCTTCGACCTGCTCGCCCTGGGCGACGAGTCGCTCGTCGACCAGCCGTACCCGCAGCGCCGGGCCCGGCTGGAGACGGCCCTGGCGCAGGTCCGCCCGCCGGTGCACGTCACCCAGGTCACCACCGATCCGGCCACCGCGCGTCGCTGGTTCGACATCTTCGAGGGCGCCGGTCTGGACGGGCTGATCGTCAAGCCGGCCGACCTGCCGTACGCGCCGGGCAAGCGACTCATGTTCAAGGTCAAGCACGCCCGCACCGCCGACGTGGTGGTGGCCGGTTTCCGCTGGCACAAGTCCGGGCCGGTGGTCGGGTCACTGCTGCTCGGCCTCTACGACGAGGCGGGCGTGCTGCACCACGTCGGGGTGAGCGCCTCGTTCACCGCGGCCCGCCGGGCCGAGCTGGTGGACGAGTTGCAGCCGTACCGCGACGCCGGGCCTGAGCACCCGTGGGCGCACGGCGACCACGAGCGTGGCCAGCGCATTCCCGGCGGGGTCAGCCGCTGGACCGGCGGCAAGGACCTGTCCTGGGAGCCGCTGCGCCCGGCACTGGTCGCCGAGGTCGGCTACGACGCCATGGAGGGCGACCGGTTCCGGCACACCGCCCGGTTCGTCCGCTGGCGGCCCGACCGCGACCCGCGTTCCTGCGGATACGACCAGCTCGACCGCCCGGTCCGCTTCGACGTGGACGAGGTGCTTCGGGGTGACCCGGCCGCGCCGGCAGCGGAGCCGACAGTCAAGCCGACAGCGACGGCGGCGGAGCCGGCGACCACGACCACGGCGGAGCCGGCGACCACGACCACGGCGGAGCCGGCGTAGCGTGGGCCACCGACACGACCAGGAGGGGCAGCCCGTGACCCGTACGCCGCACCGGATCCGTCGGGTCCGCAGCACTCTCGCCGGGCTCGTCGCGGCGGCTCTGGTCGCCGCCGGCTGCACCCTGCCGGCGTTCGCCCCACGCACCGACGCCGAGAGCGAGCGCGGCCCCGACCGGCAGGTCACCCCACCGGGGGGCGCCGCCGACTGGCGGCCCTGTCCCGAGGTGGCCACCGAGTTGGTAGGTCGCGGCGCACCGGAGATGCGCTACGACTGCGCGCGGATCGCGGTGCCGCGCAACTGGGGTGACGGCAGCGGCGCCACCGCCGGGCCGGGCAGCGGGGAGACCTTCGAGATCGCGCTGCTGCGCGCCCGGTCCACCACGCAGCGCGACCGGATCGGCTCCCTGGTGATCAACCCCGGCGGTCCGGGCGGGTCCGGGGTGGACACCGCCGTCTACCTCTCCTTCGGCTCGGCCTTCGGTGGCCTGCCGGACTCGGTCACCGAACGGTTCGACATCGTCGGCTTCGACCCGCGCGGGGTGGCCCGCTCCAGCCCGGTCAAGTGCATCTCCGACGCCGACCTGGACGCCAGCTTCGGCTACGACCCCGATCCGACCAGCCAGCAGTCCTTCGACGGCCTCGTCACGCTGAGCCAGCGGATCGGTCGGGCCTGCGGTGACCGCTACGGCGACCAGCTGCCGCTGTACGCCACCGAGCAGGCCGCCCGGGACATGGACGCGATCCGCTCGGCGGTCGGCGACGACAAGCTGACCTACCTGGGCTACTCCTACGGCACCCTGCTCGGTGCCACGTACGCCCAGCTCTACCCGCAGCGGGTGCGGGCGTTCGTGCTCGACGGGGCGGTCGACCCGCGGCAGGACCTGGTGGCCGGCTCGGAGGGGCAGGCCAAGGGCTTCGAGCGGGCGTTCGACAACTTCACCCGCTGGTGCGCGGCAAACGCCCAGCGGTGTCCGATCGCCCCGGACGCCCGCGCGGCGGTGACCTCGGCGATCGAGAAGGCCCGCACGGCACCGGTCCGCGATCCGCAGGGGCGGGAGGCGACCGCCGGTTGGATCTTCTACGCGATCGTCTCCTCGCTCTACACCGAGGCGGGCTGGCAGGAGCTGGCCCGGGCGATCGACCGGTTGGCCGGCGGCGACCCGAGCGAGGTGTTCCGCCTCGCCGACGCGTACGCCGGCCGGGAGGACGACGGCCGGTACTCCAACCTCTTCGACGCCAACCTCGCGGTGAACTGCGCCGACGAGGAGCAGAAGCCGAGCGTGGCGCAGATCCGTCAGCTGCAGTCGCAGTGGCGCCAGCAGTACCCGCTCTTCGGGCCGGCGTTGGCGGTCGGCATGCTGACCTGCGTCGAGTGGCCGGGCCAGCGCGATCCCTACCCCACCGGTACGGCCGACGGAGCGCCGCCGATCCTGGTCGTCGGCACCACCGGCGACCCGGCCACGCCGTACGAGCAGACCCCGGCCCTGGCCTCGATGCTCGGGGTGGGGCGGGTGCTGACCTGGGAGGGCGAGGGGCACACCGCGTACCCGCAGACCGCCTGCGTCACCAACGCCGTGGACGCGTACCTGATCGACCTGACCGTGCCCCGCGAGGGCCTACGCTGCCCGGCCCGCTGAGCCGCGGCTCCGCCGACGCACTCCCCCCATCTATATACAGCCATGGATGTTATCGATAACATCGCGGTAGCTGGCGCGTAATGCTTCGGCAACGGCCGCGCAATCCGTACCCCCGCCACCACGGTCGGCGAGGTGGCCCGGGTCGGCCGGCCACCGTCGGGGTGCCGTCGCGGCACCCGTTTCGCTCGGGAGGACTGCATGCGGGTACGAAGAGGCCTGTGGGCCGCAATGGGTGTGCTGCTGGTGACCCTCGCCGCGACGGCCGTCGGTGGGTTCTCCGCACCGCGACCGGCGCAGGCGCTCAACAACGGGGTGGCCCGCACCCCACCGATGGGCTGGAACAGCTGGAACACCTTCGGCTGCAACATCAACGAGGCGCTGATCCGCCAGATGGCCGACGCCATCGTCAACAACGGGATGCGCGACCTGGGCTACAAGTACGTCGTCGTCGACGACTGCTGGTTCAACCCGAACCGGGACGCCCAGGGCAACCTCCAGGCCGATCCGGGCCGCTTCCCCAGCGGCATGAAGGCCCTCGGTGACTACCTGCACGCCCGTGGCCTGCTCTTCGGCCTCTACCAGGTGCCCCGGGAGAAGACCTGCGCCCAGTACTTCGGAGCGTGGCCCGGTGCCACCGGCAGCCTCGGTCACGAGTACCAGGACGCCCAGCAGTTCGCCAACTGGGGCGTGGACTTCCTCAAGTACGACTGGTGTTCGCCGTGGGGCACCATCAACGACCAGGTGACCGGCTTCGCCCGGATGCGCGACGCCCTCGCCGCCACCGGCCGGCCGATCCTCTACAGCATCAACCCGAACAGCATCCACGAGAAGACCGGCCCCCAGCGCAACTGGGGCGACGTGGCCAACATGTGGCGGACCACCGAGGACATCACCAACGCGTGGAACACCGGCCAGACCAACGGCTACCCGATGGGCGTCCAGAACATCGTCAACGTCACCGTGCCGCTGGCCGGGTACGCCGGACCCGGATCGTTCAACGACATGGACATGATGGAGGTCGGCAACGGCGGGATGACCGACACCGAGATGCGCAGCCACTTCGCCCTCTGGTCGATCATGGCGTCCCCGCTGATCGCCGGCAACGACATCCGCAACGCCAACGCCGCCACCCTGAACATCCTGCGCAACCAGAACCTGATCGCGATCAACCAGGACCCGCTGGCGTTGCAGGCGGTCCAGGTCTCCAACGACGGCACCCGACGGGTGCTGGCCAAGCGGCTGGCCAACGGCGATGTCGCGGTGGCCCTGTTCAACCAGGGCAACGCCACCACCACGGTCTCCACCACGGCGGCGGCCGTCGGCAAGACCGGAAGTTCGTTCACCCTGCGCGACGCCTGGACCAACGCCACCTCGACCAGCACCGGCGCGATCTCGGCAAGCGTCCCGGCGCACGGCACGGTGGTCTACCGGGTCAGTGGCGGCGGCACCGGCAACCCGGAGCCCACGCCGACCTTCCGGCTGCGCAGCGAGGCCGCCAACCGCTGCCTGGACGTCAACAACAGTGGCACCGCCAACGGCACCACGATGCTGATCTGGGACTGCCACAGCAACGCCAACCAGCAGTTCACCCAGACCGGCCAGACCCTGCGGGTGCTCGGCAAGTGCCTGGACATCCCGACCACCGCGACCGCCGGCAGCCCGGCGCAGCTCTGGGACTGCACCGGCGGTACCAACCAGCAGTGGAACCTCAACAGCAACGGCACGATCAGCAACGTCCGGCATCCCGGCCTCTGCCTGGACGTCAACAACGGCGGCACCACCAACGGCACCACGGTGCTGGCGTGGACCTGCCACGGTGGCACCAACCAGCGGTGGTCCCGGGCCTGATGCCGGCGGGGGACGCCCCCGGGTGAACCCGGACGCGCCGCCGGTGCAGGGGGTACCGGGCAGCGCGGACCAGCAACCGGCGTAGGGCGACCCGCCCCGGGTGGCCGGCACGATCCCGGTGCCGGCCACCCGGCCCGTCCACCGGCCACCCACCGGCCCGCCCACCGGCCACCCACCGGCCCGACCCGGGCCGCCCGGCCACGACCCGACCCCTCAGTCGGTGACCAGGTGGCCGTCGCGCAGGGTCAGCGTCCGGTCGGCCACCTCGATCAGGGCCGGGTCGTGGGTGGCCACCAGCGCGGTCATCCCCCGGGCGTGCACCACCGCCCGCAACAGGTCCATGATGGCGCGGCCGGTCTCCGAGTCGAGCTGTCCGGTGGGCTCGTCGGCGATCAGCACCTCCGGGTCGTTGGCCAACGCCCGGGCGACCGCCACCCGCTGCTGCTGACCCCCGGAGAGCTCGTACGGGCGCTGCGCCGCCTGGTCCCCCAGCCCGACCAACTCCAGCAGCACCGCCACCCGCTTCTCCCGTTGCGCCGCCGGCACCCGGGCCAGCCGCAGCGGCACGCCGACGTTCTCGGCGGCGGAGAGGATCGGGAGCAGCCCGAAGGACTGGAAGACGAACCCGATCCGGTCCCGCCGCAGGTCGAGCAGCTCCCGTTCGCTGGCGGTGGTCACCTCCCGGCCCGCGACGACGACCCGGCCGGCGTCCGGGCGGTCCAGGCCGCCTACCAGGTTGAGCAGGGTGGTCTTGCCGGCTCCGGAACGGCCTCGGATCGCCACCAGCTCGCCCCGCCCGGCCGAGAGGGAGACGTCGCGCACCGCGTGCACGGCGCGTTCGCCCCGGCCGAACCTGCGGTGCAACCCCTCGACCAGGACCACCGGCCCGGTCACCGGCTGCCCGTGCGCGCCCACCACGGCCTGCTCACTCATGCCCCTGCCCCGTCCCGCCCGGCGACGTCACCCCGCCGGTCACCGTCCCGCCAGCTCCCGCCCGGTTGACCGACCTCCGGCGGGTCGTCGTCGACCGTGCCACCGTCGGCCGGCCCACCACCGTCGGTCACCCGGTCGCCGTTGACCGGCCCGCCGTCGGCCGCCGGCCCGCCGTTGGCCGGCCCGCTGTTGGCCGCCGGCCCGCCGTTGGCCGGCCGGACCTCGACGTGGTCGGGTGCCAGGTCGAGCCGGACCCGGTCGCGCAGCGCGAGCGCGTCGACGAAGGCCGCCGGCAGTTGCATCCGCCCGGTCCGGTCCAGCACCGCGTACTCCTCGCTGACCAGCTCGGTGGCGCCGTCGGCGCCGACCCGCGCGGTACGGCGTACCTCGGAGGCGGTCCGGCCGTCGCGGATGGCGACGGTCCGGCGGACCTGGTCGGCCACGGCGTGGTCGTGGGTGACCACCACGACGGTGACCCCCAGCTCGGCGTTGATCATCCGGAGGGCGGCGAAGACCTCCGCCCCGGTGGCCTCGTCGAGTTCACCGGTGGGCTCGTCGGCGAAGAGCACCTCCGGATCGTTGGCCACCGCCACCGCGACCGCGCACCGTTGCTGCTCGCCACCGCTGAGCTGCTCCGGCCGGCGGTGGGCGCCGGGGCCGAGGCCGACCAGCTCCAGCAACTCCCGGGCCCGCTCGCGCCGGGCCCGGCGGCCACGGCGGCCGGCCAGCCGCATCGGCAGCTCCACGTTCTCCACGGCGGTGAGGTACGGCAGCAGGTTGCGGCTGGTCTGCTGCCAGACGAAGCCGGCCACCTGCCGCCGGTAGCTCAGCCGCCTTCGGGCGGAGAGGGCGAGCAGGTCGTAGTCGGCGACCCGGGCGATGCCGGCGGTCGGGGTGTCCAACCCGGAGAGGATGTTCAGCAGGGTGGACTTGCCCGATCCGGACGCGCCGACGATCGCCACCAGTTCCCCCCGGTCGATGACCAGGTCCAGCCCCTGCAGGGCGACCACCTCGACGCCGTCGCTGCGGTAGATCCGGACCAGACCGTCGCAGACGATGTGCCCGCGCAGCCGGTCCTGCCCGCCGGCCCGCTCGGCCGCCCGCCGGGCGGCCCGCCGGTGCAGGTCGGCCAGGTCCGGCGGCCCGGTCGCGTCGGGCCTGGTGCCGTCGGTTCCGGTGCTCCCGGATGCGGTGGTGGTCAACTCAACTCTCCTCCGTCGGTGAACGCGGACAGCCCCAGCACCGGGGTCAGCAGCACCGGCAGCAGCGCGCCCACCAGCGCACCGGTGAGCATCGCGACGCCGACCAGCGGCACCAGCTCCACCAGCAGCAGCCCCCGCCACTGCCGGCGGGACAGGCCGAGGGTGCGCAGCCGGGACCGTAGCCGCCCCCGGTCCCGGGCGCCGGCCAGCACGGTGAAGACGATCGCCAGCAGACCGAGACCGGTGCCGCCGACGGCTCCACCGAGGAAGCCGAAGGCCAGCAGCCCGTTCGCCCCGCTGGCGGCCCGCTCGGCGCGCAGGTCGGCCCAGGTGGAGACGGTCACCGGCAGCGGCACGGTGGTCGCGGTGACCGTGCCGGAGGTCTGGAACCGACGCTGGCCGGCGTCGCCGACGCGCCGTAACGCGCCGACGTCCGGGTCCTCGGCGGCCAGCAGGAATCCGGTGGGCGCCGGTGGGTACCGCCGGGGCGGCAACGTCTGCCAGGGCAGCACGACGAACCGCTCGGTGCCCGGCCGCAGCAACGGGAAGTCCGCCACCGTGTCGGCGACCCGGAACTCGTACCGCTCGCCCTGGACCTCGACGAAGGCGGACCGGTCCAGGCCGGCCCCGGCCAGGTCGGCGGCGACCGCCGGGGAGACCACCGCCGGCACCGCACCGGTCGCCGTGCCGCTGGTCCGGAGCGCGTCGGGCACCGGCACGGCCCGTCCGGCGCGGGCGGCGGCGTCGACCAACCCCGGACCGTCGACCACCAGCACCGCGGTCTCGCCGACGCCCGCCGTGGTCCCGACCGCGTCGCGGGCCAGCGTACGGCCCGACTCGGCCAGCACCGGGGTCACCGCCCGTACCCCGGCCAGCCGGCCCAGTTCGTCGGCGGTCTCCGGAGCCAGCCGGTAGCCGTGGACCAACGCGTCCGCCGGCACCGCGCGGGTGGTCGACCGGTCCCGGCCCGCCTCGATCCCGGCGGTGACCACCGCGCAGAACGCCGCGGTCGCCACCGCCACCACCACCACGACCAGCGGGGTGGCCACCCCCGCCCGCCCGGCCCGCGCGGTGCCGAGGAAGAACACACTGCCCCGGGTACCCGCCGACAACCGGCTGACCAGGCGCAACGGCCACGGGTACGCGCGCAGCGCCCACACCGCCGCAGCCACCGCGACAAGTACCGGCACCGACACCAGCAGCGGGTCGACCCCGCCGACGGCCAGGCCCCGGCGGCGCAGCAGCAGCACACCGAGCAGCGCGAGCGCCAGCAGCAGCACCTCCCCGGTGAGCCGGCGGGCCGAGGGGCTGAGCCGGATCAGGTCACGCCGCCCACCGGTGCCGGCCGGTACGGCGAGCGCGGCCAGCGGCAGGGCCAGGGTGACCGCGACGGCGACCAGGAGCAGCGCGACCCCGGCCGAGCCACCCCCGTGATGGCCGGACGGGGCGGTCGGGACGAGGCTGCCGAGCAGCCCGCCGAGCACCGCGGTGGGCACGACCACCAGCGCCGACTCGGCCAGGCAGCGGCGGGCCGGGGCGAACCGGGTGCCGCCGCGCGCCCGGATCAGCGCGAACTCCGCTCTCCGGTTCCGCCCGGCCAGGCCGACGGTGAGCACCACCAGGCCGGCCAGGGTGGCCAGCATCCCGGCGGAGACCACGGCGAGCAGGCTGCGGGCCGAAGCAGCCGCCGCCGCGAACTCCCGCAGCACGAGGTCCAGGCCCTGGGTCAGGGGTGCCTCGGTGCCGGCGTCGCGGCCCAGCACCGCCAGCGCGTCGATGGTCCGGTCCAGGTCACCCACGTCGATGCGGTCCGGAGCCACCCGGTAGCGCCAGCTGAACCGTACCGGCCAGCCGGCCGCCGCCCGGTCGTCGAACCCACCGGCGCCGACCAGACCCACCACGTTGAACGGCTTGCCCTCCCCTTCGGGTTGGACGACCCGCAGCACCGGCGGCAACGTGTCCCAGGTGCCGTCGGCGGGATCGACCGGACGGAACAACCCGACCACCACCAGCTCGACGCCGGCCAGCGGACGCTCCGCCGACGACGCCGCCAGCGTGAGCCGGCTGCCGACCCGCAGGTTGAGCCGCTCGGCCACGTCAACGGCCAGGGCGAGCGGGGTGGGCTGCCGCCGGGCGGGTGGCGTCTCGGGCGGCATCGCGGGTGGCGTCTCGGGCGGCATCGCGGGTGGCGTCTCGGGCGGCCAGGCCCCGTCGACCAGGGCAGCCGCGCGCCCCACCTCGGGCATGGCGCGCAGCCTCAGGTCGACCAGCAGGTTCCGGGCCGCCAGATCGGGGCCGGCCAGCCGACCGGGGTCGGTCTCCGCCAGGTACCACCCGTGCGCCACCGCGTGGCGTACCTCCGGCGGCATCCGGTCCAGTCGGGCCGCCAACTCCGTCTGCCTGCTCCGGTACGCCGCGTCGGGCCGGGCGGCCGCGACGGTGGTGTAACTCAGGTCCCGCTGGGTGGCCGGCTGGGCCGCCAGGTGCTGGCGCAACCCCTCATCGGAGAGCCGGGCGGTGAACCGCGGCACCCCACTGACCCCGGCGGTGACGACCAGGGTCAACACGGCCAGGAGCAGGAACGACCCACGGTGGGCCCGGATCCGCCGGACGACGCCGGTCATCGGTCGCCCCCGATCCGCAGCCGAGCCACGGCCACCCGGTGCCGGATGCCGGCGGCGACCAGCGCGCTACCGACCAACGCCGCCAGCAGCAGACCGAGGGCGGTCGCCCCGACCGGCAGCCAGGGCAGCTCGAAGGCCGGCTCGGGCACCGGACGGCCGGCGGTGGGTGTGACGATCACCAGCGGCGCTGTCGTCGCGCCGACCAGGGCACCTACCAGCAACCCCACCCCGACGCCGGCCCCGGCCAGGAAGGCCTGTTCGGTCAGGAGGGTCCGGGCCAGCAACCGGGGGGTGGCGCCCAGGGTGTGCAGCACCGCGAACTCGGTCGACCGCTGCCGGCCGGTGGCCCAGAGGTCGACGGCCAACCCGACCAGGGCGAGCAGGACCGAGCCCGACGCGGCGGCGAGCAGCCCGGTCCGGGCGGCCCGCCAGTACGGATCACCGGCCGCCGTCGCGGCGAGCTGATGCCGGTCGGCCACCGTGACGCCGGCCAGGTCGGCGGCCTGCCGGGCGGCGGTGGCGTGGTCGCCGTCGTCGACCCGCACCCACCACTCGGGTACCGGGCGGATCGCGCCACGGGCCTGGACCAGCCAGTCCACCGCCGCCGGCAGGTCGAGCAGGATCGCGTCGCCCCCGGTCGCCGGCACCGCCGCCAGTTCACCCAGCACCCGGATCGGCACCGAGACACCGGACAGGGCGACGGTCACCGTGTCACCGATCCGCAGGCTCAACGCCGCCCGCGTACCCGGGGTGAGCAGGGCCGGCACCGGTGCGGCGGAGGCCTGCGGCACCAACGCGTAGCGCAGCGACGGTCGGGTGACGTACCAGCCCTCGACACCGCCGGCCGGCGGCAGCGCCAGCTCCGCGGTGAGGGTGGTGGCTCCGGTGACGACCGGCCGGGGCGGCTCCTCGTTGTCGATGGCCACCCACCCGCCGGCCAGCCGCACGGGCGCGGCGGCCCCGTCCGGGCCGACCGCCCCGAGGTCGGCGATCTCCACCCGGTACCGGGGGGCCAGCGGCGGGGCCTCGACGGTGAACCCGGCGAGCCGGAACGGCGAGCCTCCGGTGGCGGGCAGGTCGACGGTGAACCGGGTCGACCGGCCGGCGCTGTCCGACTGCGCCACCGGCAGCCGGTACGCCTGACCGTCGGCCGTGGTCACCAGCACCGACACGGTCACCGGGTGCGGGCGGACGGCCTGCTGTCCCAGGGTGGCGACGGTGCCGGTGAGCTGTCGGGTGCCGGCGGGCAGCCCGGTGCCCAGCGGGGTGCCCCGGGCCCGCACGAGCCGCTGGAACAGCTCCACCGCCGACCCGTCGGTGAGCCGCTCGTCCAGCTGGACGACCCCGTAGCCGGCCCGGTCGGTGCTGGCCGGGCCAGCCGGGCTGGCCGGCTCGGTGGCGGCGGTGCTGGACGGGCCGGCGGCGGTGCTGGCCGGGCCGGCGGCGGTGCTGGCCGGGCCGGCGGCGGCGTCCAGGGCGAGCACGGTCACCGGCAGGTCGGCGCGACCGAGGCGTACCTCGTCCCGCCAGGCCGGTACGACGCGCCGCACGCCGGGCAGGTCGGCCAACTCGCCGGCCCGCCCCACCGGCGCGGCGGCGTCCCGTTCGACCACCCGCAGGTCCGCGCCGACGGCGTGCCCGGCCTGGTCGGACTGGGACCTCTCCCAGGTCGCCAGGAGCGACCAGGCCAGCGTGCTGCCGCCGACGGCCAGGGCGAGCAGCAGCACCGGCCCGGCGTGCGGTCGGCGACCCGCCTGCCACATGCCGAACACGGTGGCCGTCCACGGTCGCCGGTCGACGAACCGTTCGGCGAACCGGGTACCCGGTGGCAGCAGCCGCAGCGCGATCACCGCGCCGGCCAGCACCCCGAGGATCGGGGCGGTGGCCAGCAGCGGATCGATGCCCAGCCGGCCGCCGGAACCGGTGAGCGGTCCGGCGTACCGGCGCAACTGCCACCAGGCGAGCAGCGCCAACCCGACCAGGGCGAGATCCACGCTGGCCCGCTGCGCGGCCACCTGACGGCCGGGCCGCGACCGGACCGCCAGGTCGGCGACGTAGGTACCGGCCCGCCGCAGGGCCGGCAGGACCATAGCGACCAGGCAACCCACGGCGGTCGCGAGCGCCACCGCCCAACCGGTGCCACCGAGACCGGGCCGGGCGCTCGGATCGTCGAAGCCGCGCACCGCCAGCCCGGCCAGCGGGGGCGCGAGCAGCACGGCGGGCAACACCACCAGGGTCGCCTCCCGGACCGCGAGCCCGGCCAACTGGCCCCGTCCGGCGCCCCGGGCGCGCAGCAACGCCGTCTGGGCCTGGCGGTCGTCGTGGAGCAGGGCGGCGACCAGCACCAGCGCGTACCCGCCGAGGACCACGATCAACAGCAACGGGGTCAGCAGCGCGGAGCGCCCCACCAGGTCGGCCCGGCCGAGCCGGTCGATGAGCTCGTCCATGCTGGTGGCGGTGGTCGCCGACGAGCCGAGCCCGGCGGCCTCGGGCACCTCGACGGCGGCCTCGGCGATCGCCTGTTTCACCGGGGCCAGCCGGCCGGGCCTGACGGCGGCCAGGTCCGGCTCGATAAGCCAGGCCGCCGAGAAGGACCGGGGAAAGGCCGCCGCGAAGTCCGCCGGGTCCATCGCGAACGGCCCGTACGAGGTGACCGAACCGGCGTCGGCGGCGGTCCCGCCCGGGGCCAACCGCCAGTACGGGTCGGTGCCGTCGACCGGTCGCCAGGTGCCGGAGACGAGCAGGTCGCTGGCGGTGCCGCTGCTGCGGTCCCGGGCCGGTATCCGGTCCCCGACACCCACCTGGAGGCTGGCCGCCACCCGCTCCGGCAGCGTCACCTGCACCGGGTCGGACCCGGGAGCGGGCCAGCCACCGGCGGTCAGCTCGGCGTGCCCGGCCAGGTCGTCCAGACTGGTCAGGCTGGCGAAGACCGGATCGTCGCCGACCCGGGCCGGGCCGAGGTCCCCGGTCAACTCCCGTCCGGTGCCGTAGCGCGCCGCGGCGACGGTGACCGGCAACCCGGCCAGCCCGTCGGCGAACCCGGCCCGTACCGTGGCGTCCCGTTGCGCGTACCCGGTGCCACCGGCACCACTGATCAGCAGGGTGCGCTCCGCGGCGGGCGCGGCGGCGAGCAGGCTGCGCTGACCGGCGTCGATCGCCCGCCGGTTGTACTCGGCGAGCCCGGCGACCGACGCCACGGCGACCAGCGCCGCCAGCGCGGCGGCGGCCAGCAGGCCCCGGGCCTGGCCCGCCCGCCTGAACACCAACGTCATCCCGACGCCTCCCCCGGTCACCGCTGGATCGATGACCAGGAAGACCGGGTACGCCGGGGAAAAGGTTCGCGCCCGTTACGTGATCGTTACCGGCTGATCGGTTCCGGTCGGGCAGCGCAGTCGGGAAGCCGCTGGCCGGGACCTGGTTGAATCCCGGGGATGGAACTCATCCTGTCGTCGACCGCCCTCGTCCTCGGCCTCGTCCTGCTGCTCGCCAGCCGGGGATCGAAGCCCAGCCCCCGCCAGGCGTACCGGCTGAGCGAGATCGAGCGGAAGCTCCAGTTGGTGATGGACCACCTGGGTGTGGTCGACAACCGGCCGATCGTGCCGGGCGTCCGCGAGCACCTGGACCGGGGCGAGAAGATCAAGGCGATCAAGGCCTACCGGGAGGCCACCGGCGCCGACCTGCGTACCGCCAAGGAGGCCGTCGAGGCGCTGATGCCCCGCAGCTGACCCGGGGCTCATGGTTTTCAGCTGGTGGATGGCCTGGCGCGGCTGGGTTGGACGCGCTTGGGCTCGCCGGGCATCTTCGGGTGGTCCGGCGGATAAGGCAGGTCGCCCCGACCGTCGGTGTCGTCCCGGTCGGCCCACTCCAGCAGCTCGGTGATGTCCCACGGGGCGTCGTCGATGCCCGAGTGCGGGTCGCCCCGTTCGGCCAGCCGGGCCGGGACAGTGCGCAGGTCGAAGTCGTCCGGGTCCACGTCGGGCAACTCGGCCCAGTCGACCGGGGTGGAGACGGTGGCGCGGGCGGTGGCCCGCAGCGAGTACGCGCAGGCGATCGTGCGGTCCCGCGCCATCTGGTTGTAGTCGACGAAGACCCGCTCGCCCCGCTCCTCCTTCCACCAGGCGGTGGTGACCAGGTCCGGTCGGCGGCGCTCGACCTCCCGGGCCAGCGCGATGGTCGCCCGACGCACCTCGGTGAACGTCCAGCGGGGTGCGATACGCAGGTAGACGTGGACGCCCCGACCACCGGAGGTCTTCGGCCAGCCGGTCGCGCCCAGCTCGTCGAGGATCGCCCGGACCTCCCCGGCGGCGGTGACCGCGTCGGCGAAGTCGGTGCCGGGCTGCGGGTCGAGGTCGATGCGCAACTCGTCGGGACGGTCGACGTCGGCCGAGCGCACCGGCCAGGGGTGGAACACGACGGTGCCCATCTGCGCTGCCCAGGCCACATGGGCCAGGTCGACCGGGCAGAGCTCGTCGGCACTGCGACCGCTCGGAAAGCTGATCGTGGTGGTGGCCAGCCAGGGCGGCACGCCCCGGGCCGGCACCCGTTTCTGGAAGAACGCCTCCCCCTCGATGCCGTCGGGGAAGCGTTGCAGGGTGGTGGGCCGGTCGCGCAGGGCACGCATGATGCCCTCGCCGACGGCGAGGTAGTAGTGGAAGACGTCAGCCTTGGTGAAACCGCGCTGCGGAAAGATCACCCGGTCCGGGCTGCTCAGCCGGACCTCGTGCCCGGCCACCTCGAGCAGCTCCGCCGCCGCCTTCCGCCCGCCCGCCCTGGCACTGCCGCTGTCCGTGGATCTGCCGGTGCCTGTGGCCCTGGTAGCCCCCATGGCGCGACCATATGCCATGCCACCGACAGTCGGCGTACCGTTGACGGGTGAGTCTTGACGAGAGCGAACTGCCCCGTACCGAGGACGAGTGGCGGGTCCGGCTGAGCCCGGAGGAGTTCCGGGTCCTGCGCGAGGCCGGCACCGAACGCCCGTGGACCGGCGAGTACGTCGACACCAAGACCCCGGGTGTCTACCACTGCCGGGCCTGCGGAGCGCAGCTCTTTCCCAGCGACACCAAGTTCGACTCGCACTGCGGCTGGCCGAGTTTCGACGACGCCCTGCCCGGTGCGGTCAAGGAGATCGACGACCACAGCCTCGGGATGACCCGTACCGAGATCCGCTGTGCCCGCTGTGACAGCCACCTGGGCCACGTCTTCCGGGGTGAGGGCTTCACCCCGAAGGACACCCGGCACTGCGTGAACTCGGTCTCCATCCGGTTGGAGCCGAGCCAGGGCTGACCGGGTGGGTCGGCACCGTCAGAGGCGGAGCCGGCCGCCCTGGTCGTCCAGTTCGTCGGCATACTCGTCGTCGAGCCAGACGCCGCCGGTGGCCAGGTAACGGAACCGGTGCTCTCCCGGGCCGAGCTTCACCGTGACGGTACGGGTGCCGTCACGGCGCGGGACCAGTTCGTGTCGGCCCGGTGCCCAGTCGTTGAAGCTGCCGACCACGCTTACCGTGCCGGCCGGCGTCTCCCGGGGCAGGCAGAAGGTCACCCGGGTCTGGTTGCCGAACAGCTTGCTGCGCTTGATCATGTGATCCTCCGCGGGGTACGCCGTCACCCGGCCTAACGCCCGACCCACCGACGGCGACGCGCCGCCCTCCGGAGGGCACTTGGGGCGTTTGTTCCCCATCGGCCCCGGACCGGGCGCAGGCTGGACGAAACGACTGCGACGGGGGTTCCGATGGCGACCTGTGAGGTCTGCGGCAACGACTACTGGATGGCCTTCGAGGTCCGGACGGTCAGCGGCGACGTGCACACCTTCGACAGCTTCGAATGCGCCGTACACCGGCTGGCGCCGATCTGCGAGCACTGCCAGATCCGGATCGTCGGGCACGGGGTGGAGGTGTCCGGGCGGTTCTTCTGCTGCGGTCACTGTGCCCGCAGCGAGGAGGGCGCCCGGGGCGCCGAGATCCGCGACGCGGTCGGGGCCCGGCCCGCCTGATCCGTCCCCACCAACGCCGCCCCCGGCGCCGGCCCCCACCGTCGGGCACCCCTCAGGCCGCCGTCGGCCACGCGCCAGGCCACCGTCGGCCACGCGCCAGGCCACCGTCGGGCACGCGTTAGGAAGGGACCCCTGTACAACAGAAAGCGATAACAGGGGGCCCTTCCTTACTGGGTAGTGTGGGCGGGTGGGGTCGGGGGGTATCGAGGTTCGGGTGGCGTCGTTCGCCGAGTTGGATCCGCGTACGTTCCACGACCTGCTGAGGCTGCGGATCGACGTGTTCGTGGTGGAGCAGGCCTGCCCGTACCCGGAACTGGACGGCCGGGACGTCGAGCCGGGCACCCGCCACCTGTGGCTGGGCCGGGCCGGTGGGGTGCTGGCGTACCTGCGGATCCTGGCCGAGTCCGACGGCACGGCCCGGATCGGACGGGTGGTGGTGGCCCCCGACGAGCGTGGCCGTGGGTTGGCCGACCGGTTGGTGACCGAGGCGCTGCGGGTGGTCGGTGACCGGCCGAGCGAGTTGCACGCGCAGTCGCACCTGACCGGCTGGTACCGCCGGTACGGGTTCACCGTCGCCGGTCCGGAGTACGTCGAGGACGGCATCCCGCACGTGCCGATGCGCCGCCCGGGCTGACCGAGCAGCTCCGACCACCCCCCTCAGATTGACTCTCGCCAATACATATGCCACTCTGCGAGGCAGTAGCGGTGTGGGAGCCGTACGACGTGGCACGGGACGAGGGCAACTCCCGGCCGTCCGGACGTAACGACGACCGATCTCTCTCCTGGGGGCTCAACCCATGTCCATCATCTCCCGATCACGACGCATCCCGCTGGTGGGCGGGCTGCTCGCCACCGGCGCGGCGGCCGTGTTGCTGCTGACCACCGTGCTGGCTGTCCCCGCGTCCGCCCACGGTTCCGTGGTCGACCCGGCCTCGCGCAACTACGGCTGCTGGCAGCGGTGGGGCAGCGACTTCCAGAACCCGAACATGGCCACCCAGGACCCGATGTGCTGGCAGGCCTGGCAGGACAACCCGAACGCCATGTGGAACTGGAACGGCCTGTTCCGCGAGGGCGTCGCCGGCAACCACCAGGGTGCGATCCCCAACGGGCAGCTGTGCAGCGGCGGCCGGACCGAGAACGGCCGGTACCGCTCCCTGGACACGCCGGGCGCCTGGCGGACGACGAACGTCGCCAACAACTTCCGGGTCCGCTTCTTCGACCAGGCCAGCCACGGCGCCGACTACATCCGGGTGTACGTCACCAAGCAGGGCTTCAACGCGTTGAGTTCGCCGCTGCGTTGGGAGGACCTGGAGTTGGCCGGCCAGATCGGCAACACCCCGGCCTCGCAGTGGACGCCGACCACCGGCGGCGTGCAGATCGACATCCCGACGAACGCCCCGGGGCGCACCGGCCGGCACATCGTCTACACCATCTGGCAGGCCAGCCACACCGACCAGTCCTACTACCTGTGCAGCGACGTGAACTTCGGCGGCAGCAACCCGACCACCCCGCCCACGACGCCGCCGACCACGCCGCCCACCACCCCACCCACGACGCCGCCGACCACCCCACCGACCACCCCGCCGGGTGGCTCGGCCGGCTGCACCGCCACCTACCGGAGCACCGGTCAGTGGTCGGGCGGCTTCCAGGGTGAGGTCCAGGTCACCGCCGGCAGCACGGCGATCAAGGGCTGGACGGTGACCTGGACGTTCCCCAGCGGCCAGCAGATCACCAGTTCCTGGAACGCCACGGTGACCAGCAGCGGATCCACCGTGACCGCCCGCAACGCCGGCTACAACGGCGCCCTGGCCGCCGGCGGCACCACCAGCTTCGGCTTCACCGGCTCGACCACCGGCACCCCCGCCGCACCCACCCCCACCTGTACCGCCACCGCCTGATCCGGTAACCGCACCGGGGTCGGACCCGAGTCGATCGGATCCGACCCCGGTGCGTTGCTGTCGGCGTGGACGCCACCTGAGGGCAAGCGCCGGGGCTAGCCGGCGGTGCGGACAAGCGCCGGGGCTAGCCGGCGGCAGGGGGCTCAGACCAGGCTGGCCACGATCTCGGCGACCGGACGGCGGCGGCCGGTGTAGAAGGGGATCTCCTCCCGGACGTGCCGGCGGGCCCGCGAGGCACGCAGTTCCCGCATCAGGTCGACGATGCGGTGCAGTTCGTCGGCCTCGAAGGCGAGCATCCACTCGTAGTCGCCGAGGGCGAACGAGGCGACCGTGTTGGCCCGTACGTCCGGGTAGTCCCGGGCCATCCTGCCGTGCTCGGCGAGCAGTTCCCGGCGCTCGGCCTCCGGCAGCAGGTACCACTCGTAGGAGCGGACGAACGGGTAGACGCAGAGGTAGTCACGGGGCTGCTCGTCGGCGAGGAACGCCGGGATGTGACTGCGGTTGAACTCCGCCGGCCGGTGCAGCGCCAGCTGCGACCAGACCGGGGTCATCGCCCGCCCCAGGGTGGTCCGCCGGAACCGCTGGTAGGCGTCCTGCAGGTCGTCGCTGGAGGCGGAGTGCCACCAGATCATCAGGTCGGCGTCGGCGCGCAGCCCGGAGACGTCGTAGGTGCCCCGGATCGTGACGTCCTTGCCGGCCAGCTCCGCGAAGAGCGACTCGACCTCGCCGACGACGTTCTCCCGCAGTGACGGCAGCGGGCTGCTGGCCCGGTACACCGACCACATGGTGTAGCGGATACGCGCGTTCAGCTCCCGCAGCCGCGCCGCGTTGGTCTGCTCGGTCATGGTGACCCCGTTCCTCCCAGTGCGGTGATGATCTCCTCGGCCGCCGTCTCGCCGGAGCGGACGCAGACCGGGATGCCGACCCCGTCGTAGCCGGCCCCGGCCAGGGCCAGCGTCGGATGTGCCGCGCGCAGCGCCGTACGGGCACCGGCCAGCCGGGCCGCGTGTCCCGGGGTGTACTGCGGCAGCGCCCCACCCCAGCGTTGCACGTGACCGGCGACCGGGGCCGGCAGCGCGGTGTCGAGCACGGCGGACAACTCCCGGTGCACGGTCGCCGCCAGATCCTCGTCGGGGCGCTGCAGGTCGGCCTCCTGCCCGTACCGGCCCACCGAGGCGCGGACCAGGGCGAGCCCGTCCGGCCGGCGCAGGTGCCCCCACTTGGTGGTGAAGAACGTCGCCGCCTTGACCAGCAGCCCCTCGGTGCCGGGCACCAGGAAACCGGAGAGCGTGGGCAGCGTCGGTTCGGGCAGCGCCAGGGTGACCAGCGCGACGCTTGCGTAGTCCAGCCCGCCGACGGTCCCGGCCACCTGCGGGGCCACCCCGGCGAGCAGCCGGGCCGCCGGCCGGGCCGGCACCGCCAGCACCACCGCGTCGGCCGCCACCCACTCCGGATCGCGGGTCGGGCCCACGGTCAGCCGCCAACCGGTGGCGGTCGGGATCAGCTCCCGTACCGTCGCGTCACGACGCAACCTCGCCCCGCTGGCGGTCGCCGCCGCCTCGACCAGCCGGCTCAGCCCACCGGCCAGGGTGCCGAAGACCGGCGCACCGGGGGCGCGGGGCGCCGCCGCCTGGGCGGCCCGGACCGCGCCGGTGAGCGTGTGTTCCCGGCGGGCGGCCCGGGCCAGCGCCGGCATCGTGGTCACCAGGGACAGGTCGTCGGCCCGACCGGCGTACACCCCACCGAGCATCGGGTCGACCAGCCGGTCCACCACCTCGTCGCCGAGCCGGCGGCGCACCAGCGCCCCGACCGCGACGTCCGCCCCCTCGGCCAGCAGCGGGTGGCCCTCGTCGCGGTCGGCCGCCGCGTCCGGCCGGGCCACCGTCGCCACCGCCGCCAGATCCCCGGGTACGCCCACCAGCGTGCCGCCGGGGACCGGACGCAACCCACCGTCGACGGCCAGCGCGGCCTGCCCGACCGTCGGGTGCACGATCTCCCCGGCCAGGTCGAGCCGGCGCAGCAGCGCCACCGCCGCCGACTCGCCACCGGCCGGGTCCCGCATCAGGAACGACTCGGCACCGAACTCCACCGGCTGACCGGCCAGTTCACCGGTGCGCAGCTTCCCGCCGAACGCGCCGGACCGCTCGTACACGGTGATCTCGGTGCCGGCCGGGGCGCGGTCGCGCAACCGGAGCGCGGCGGCCAGCCCGGCGATCCCGCCGCCGACCACCGCCACCCGCCAGGGCCGCCGCATCGTCAGCGGCCCTGGTCGACCCGGCCCGCGCTGACCTCGTGCACCAGCGCGACCACCCGGGTCAGCACGTCGGGATCCGTCTCCGGCAGCACCCCGTGGCCCAGGTTGAACACGTGCCCGGGAGCCGCCCGGCCCTGCTCCAGGATCCGCCGCACCTCGGCCTCCACCACCGGCCAGGGGGCGAACAGCACGGTCGGATCCAGGTTGCCCTGCACCGCCCGCTCGGCGCCGATCCGGCCGGTGGCGATGTCCAGCGGGGTACGCCAGTCCACGCCCACCACGTCCGCGCCGGCCTCGCCCATCGCCCCGAGCAGCTCGGCGGTGCCCACCCCGAAGTGGATCCGGGGCAGCCCGGTGTCGGCCAGCCCGGCCAGGACCTTCGACGAGTGCGGCAGCACGAACCGACGGTAGTCGGCCTCCGACAACGCGCCGGCCCACGAGTCGAACAGCTGCACCGCGGAGACCCCGGCGGCGGCCTGCACCCGCAGGAACTCCAGGGTGACCTCGGCCAGCCGGCCGCAGAGCGCGTGCCAGAGGTCCGGGTCGCCGTACATCAGCGCCTTGGTCTTGGCGTGGGTCCGCGACGGCCCGCCCTCGACCAGGTAGCTGGCCAGGGTGAAGGGCGCGCCGGCGAAGCCGATCAACGGCGTGTCGCCCAGCTCGGCGACGAGCAACCGGACCGCCTCGTCCACGTACGACACGTCGGCCACCGTGATCGGCCGGATCCGCTCGACGTCGGCGGCCGTCCGCACCGGCTCGGCCACCACCGGACCGGTGCCCGGCACGATGTCCAGCTCGACGCCGGCCGCGGCGACCGGCACCACGATGTCGCTGAACAGGATCGCCGCGTCCACCCCGTGCCGGCGTACCGGCTGAAGGGTGATCTCGGTGACCAGGTCGGGCCGGCGGCAGGACTCCAGCATCGCCACGTTCGCCCGGATCGCCCGGTACTCCGGCAGGGAACGTCCGGCCTGACGCATGAACCAGACAGGCGTGTGCGGGACCGGCTGGCGGCGGCAGGCCCGGACGAACGGCGAATCGGTCGTAGCCGGGCGGGGTTCTCGGTCTCGGGCGTCGGCGCCCGTGGCGGTGGTGGTCATCCCCCCCATCGTCCCACCCCCACCCCCAGTGCAAGGAAGGGCCCCTTGTTAACGCTTACGGTATAGCGGGGTCCCCTTCTCACCCCCTCGCCGACGACGAGCCCGAAGCGGGGCGGGGCCGCCGGGAGGGGCGGGGCCGGGACAGGTCACGGTGGGCTTGACCCGGCGTGCCATCCGGGCGGCCGGACGGCGGGCGACATAGGCTGCCGGCATGGCCCCCCCGCTCGCGTACCCGGAGACCTTCGCCCGCGCGGTCGCCGGACTGCGGTCGGCCACCCCCCGGGCCGAGATCGTGCTCGAGGAGGTGGGGGCACCCCAGCGCCTGGCCCCGTACGCCTTCGCGCTCTCGGCCACCGTGTTCCGCGACGGCGACGAGGTGGGCACCGGCCGGCTGATCCTGCTCCACGACCCGGCCGGACACGAGGCCTGGCAGGGCAGCCTCCGCCTGGTCACCTACGTGACCGCCGACCTGGAGGCCGAACTGGCCGCCGACCCGCTGTTGCCCGGGGTGGGCTGGACCTGGCTTACCGACGCGCTGGACGCGCAGGACGCCCGGCACCGCGCCCTCGGCGGGACCGTCACCCAGACCATGTCGACCCGGTTCGGTGAGCTGGCCGGGCCGCCCGCCGGCGGCGACATCGAGATCCGGGCCTCCTGGACCCCGCTCGGGGAGGACCTCCTGCCGCACCTGATGGCCTGGTGCACCCTGCTCGCCTCGACCGCCGGCCTGCCGCCGCCCGGGGTGACCGCACTACCGCAGCGCCGCGCGGCCGGCACCGCCTGACCGGCCACGCCCCCGGCCGGGCGGGATGCCCGCGGCGTGCGCCGCCGGCCGGGCGGGTGTCGGGCCGGTGTGCGCCGCCCGGAAGGGGGGCGTCCGTCCGCGCCGTCTTGATCGACTCGGTTGTGGCGGAATGGCGGTGTCCGGGGCCGGTCGATGCCGCCACCTCAGCCCAACCGAGTCGATCAGCACCGGTGGGCGGTGCCGGTGACCGGTGTCAGAGGTACCGTTCCGCCTCGTCACAGATCTGGTCCATGCCCTGGGTTGCCCGGCTGAACCCGGACTGGTCGTTGCGGGCCGCCGCGTTGAGGGCGGTGGTGAGCTTGTCCAGACAGTTGGCGATGACCCGCTTCTGCCGGGCCTGTTCGTCCCGGTCGTTGCGGGTGCCGGTGAGGTCCTGCTCGGTGTCGGCCAGCTTGTCCCGCGCGGTCTTCAGCTCGCCGTTGAGCTTCTCCATGTCCTTCTTACGCTGGTCAAGGTCCGTGGAGGTCGCGGTGAGCCGCTGCTCGGTACGGTCAAGTTCGTTGCCCTTGACGACGAAGAGCCCGGTCATCACCCCGCCGAAGACGAAGAGCAGGCCGGCCACGACGGCCAACACCGGCACGGCCCGACCACGCCGGGCCGGTGCGGCCGGCACCCCGTACGGCCCCGGCGGAGCGGACATCGGTGACCCGTACGGCGGTGGCCCGGACATCGGTGGGCCGGACATCGGTGGGCCGGACATCGGTGGCCCATAGCCCGGCACCCCGGGCTGCGCCGCCCCGTAGCCAGGCGGACCGGACTGCGGCGGACCGGACATCGGCGCCCCGGACTGCGGCGGGCCGGACTGCGGCGGGCCGTAGCCAGGCGGACCGGACTGCGGCGGGCCGTAGCCAGGCGGGCCGGACTGCGGCGTTCCGTAGCCAGGCGGGCCGGACTGCGGCGAGCCCGGCTGCGGCGGACCGTAGCTCGCCGCTCCGTAGCCAGGCGGACCGGACTGCGGTGGGCCGGACATCGGCGCTCCGGACATCGGTGCTCCGGACTGCGGTGCTCCGGACTGCGGTGGGTGGTACGGCGCGGCGGGCTGGTCGGAAACGGGGGGCGGCTCGGACGGCGGGCCGGCATCGGGTGCTCTGCCGTAGACGGCGCCTCGGGGCGGCTGCGGACCGGGAGGCGGTTCCTGGGGGTGCCCCTGCGGCCCGAGCGGTGGTTGGGTCAACTCTTCCTCCAGAGGGTGGGTCCCTACGGGGTCACGGCGGTCCGGAAAAGCCTGGCGGCGGCCGGCCCGGACCGGGCCCACCCGCTGCCAGAGCCCGGTCGCGGGACGCCACGCGGTGGCGCCCCGTCCGGTACCGCGGGTACGACGGCCGACCGCTCAGCAGATGTCGAAGGCGTCACAGGCCGTCTTGATCGGTACGGCGAGGCCGATGCCCTCGGCATCGCGCGCCTTGGCCGTGGCGATGCCGACGACCTCCTTCGCCCCGTTGATCACCGGGCCGCCGGAGTTGCCCGGGTTGATCGGGGCGTCGAACTGTACGACCGGCCCGGATCTGCCGTCGGCCTCGCGGAAGGCGCTGACCACGCCCGTGGTCACGCTGTCCTCCAGCCCGAGCGGTGCGCCGACGACGACGATCTGCTGACCGGACCGGACCGGCTCGGTCGCCGCCACCAGCCCGGCGAACGTGCCGGTGGTACGCAGGTGGGCCACGTCGTTGGTCCGGTCCACGTCGACGATGGTGGCCGGGAACCGCTGGTCGGTGCGTTCCAGGAAGACCTGCCGACCGCCGCTCTCCCAGAGCGCCTCGACCACGTGGAAGTTGGTGAACAGGTTCGCTCCGCCACCGGCGGCCGGCTTGCCGACGGCGAAGGCCGTACCGGTGGCCGGGCCGGCCCGGACCCGGAAGACGCTGGGCAGCACGGCGGTCGCGATGGTCTCCGGGTTGAAGGTCTGCCGCTCCAGGTCCTCCGCCCGCGCCTCCAGACTGTCGAGCCGGGTGTCGGCACTGCCCCGTCCCTCGGCCTGGCTGCGGTCCAGCTCACCGAGCCGGCCGGTGAGCCCGTGAATCTGGTACGCCTGCCACCCGGTCAGCGCGACCAGCACGACGACCAGCGCCAGCGCGACGACGGCCAGCTTGCCGCCCCGGGGCCGTGGGGGCGCGGGCGCTCCACCCGGCCAGGGCTGGACCGGCCCAGCCGAGCCGACCGGCCCACCGGGTCCGAACGGTCCACCCGAGCCGACCGGCCCACCCGGGCCGCCGGGTCCGACCGGCCCGCCCGAGCCGGGCGTCGGCGTACCGCTGGTGGGTGCCGCACCGGGCCACGACCCGGCAGCCGGCGGCGCGGCCCAACCGGACCGGGGGGCCGGCACCGGCGAATGGCCCGGCGACGGGTGCCCCTGGGCCGACCCGGCCGGTGGCCGACTGGGTACGGCGGGCGCCGGATAGCCCTGACCAGGGGCCGAAGGCGGCCGTCCGGGGCCTGGCACGGCGGCCTGACCCGGGGCAGACGACCAGCTGGCGGGGGTGGCCGGAGCGGGAGCGGCGGCGGTACCCGAAGCGGACGGCCAGCCGACGCCCGGCGCAGCCGGCGGGCGCGGCGGGTAGCCACGGGGCGGTTCGAAGCGGGGTGGTAACGGCCCGGGCCGGGTCGAGCGCTCCGGAGAGCCCGACTCCTCGCCGTGTCCCGGCCCGTCATCAGCCGGGTAACCAGCCGTCATCGCCACGCCCTCCCCATCGACGCGAAGTGCGCCGCCCCGGAAATCCGCGCCGGGGAGGCGGCCCGATGGACCGTACCCGCGCGGTCGGTGTTTGTCTCTCCGCCCTCCGAGCCTGTCATCCGGGGTCAAGTACCCAGCGGCACCCCGGGGCATCCCACCTCCCGACGCTGAGCCACCGACACAGGCCGGGCCACCGACACAGGCCGGCCCAGCTGCGCAGGCCGGGCCGCCCACACACACCGGGCCAGCTGCGCACGCGGGCCGCCCACACACGCCGGGCCGCCCACACACGCCGGGCCGTCGACACACGCCGGGCCGGCTGCGCACGGTGCTTCACGTCGCGCACTAGGGTTGTCAGGTGACCGACGAACCACCCCTGCACCGTCGGGCCGCCGAAAGTCGTCCGGAAAACGAACCGCCCCAGCCGTCCGCCCCGGCGGTCGACGGGGACGGCGTCCCGGACTCCGGCGGTCCCGTGCCCCTGACCGCCCCGCGTGACGGCACCCCGGAGCCGGTGGCCACCCCGGAGGAGCTCGCCGAGGTGGTGGCCCGTTTCGCCGCCGGCAGCGGGCCGATCGCGCTGGACGCCGAGCGTGCCTCCGGATACCGCTACAGCCAGCGGGCGTACCTCGTGCAGTTGCGCCGCGCCGGTGCCGGCACGGCCCTGATCGACCCGTTACCGCTGGGCGACCTGAGCAGCCTGGACGCGGTGATCGGCGAGGCCGAGTGGGTGCTGCACGCCGCCAACCAGGATCTGCCCTGCCTGGCGGAGCTGGGGTTGCGCCCACGCCGGCTCTTCGACACGGAACTGGCCGCCCGGCTGGCTGGGTTCGAGCGGGTCGGCCTGGCCGCGCTGACCGAACAGCTGCTCGGCTACACCCTGGAGAAGCACCACTCGGCGGCGGACTGGTCGAGCCGACCGTTGCCGGAGTCGTGGTTGACCTACGCCGCGCTGGACGTGGAGATGCTCACCGACCTGCGTGACGCCCTCGACGCGGAGCTGCGGCGGCAGGGCAAGTCGGCGTGGGCCGCCGAGGAGTTCGCCGCGCTGGTCCTTGCCGGCACCCGGCCGCCCCGGGTCCGGGCGGAGCCGTGGCGGCGTACCTCCGGCATCCACCGGGTGCGCGGCGCCCGGGCGCAGGCCCGGGTCCGCTCGCTGTGGTACGCCCGGGACCAGATCGCGGCGCGCCGGGACGCGGCGCCGGGGCGGGTGTTGCCGGACTCGGCGATCGTCGCCGCCGCCGAGCTGGACCCCAGGGACGAGAAGACGCTGCTGACCCTGCCCGGTTTCGGCGGGCGGTCGGTACGCCGGTTGGCCCGGACCTGGCTCGCCGCGCTGGACGAGGCCCGGCAGCTGCCCGACACGCAGCTGCCGGTGAGTCCGGCGGTGGAGGGGCCCCCGCCGCCGCACCGCTGGGCGGAGCGGGACCCGGTGGCGGCGGCCCGGTTGGCCCGGTGCCGCGAGGTGGTCGTCCGGATCGCCGGTGAGCACCGCCTCCCGCCGGAGAACCTGATCACCCCGGACTCGGTACGCCGGCTGGCCTGGCAGCCGCCCGTGGAGATCACCGAGGCCGCCGTGACGGAGTTCCTGCGGGGCGTCGGTGCCCGGGAGTGGCAACTGGATCTTCTCGTGCCGGTCCTCACACCCGCACTGGAAACCCCGGCTCAGGGGTGACGCCGATGGTTACCGACGAGTAGCATCCGAGGAAACGCCCCGGCAAGGAGGCTCCAAGTGCCCCGTGAAGTCCGCGATGTCGTCTTCGTCGACGGCGTCCGCACCCCGTTCGGCAAGGCGGGCGGCATGTACGCCGACACCCGCGCCGACGACCTGGTGATCCGCTGCATCCGCGAGCTGCTGCGCCGCAACCCGCAGCTGCCCCCGGACCGGGTGGAGGAGGTGGCCATCGCCGCCACCACCCAGATCGGCGACCAGGGCCTGACCATCGGCCGCACCGCCGCCCTGCTGTCCGGCCTGCCCAGGACGGTGCCCGGCTTCGCCATCGACCGGATGTGCGCGGGCGCGATGACCGCGGTGACCACCGTCGCCGGGGGCATCGCCATGGGCGCGTACGACGTGGCGATCGCCGGGGGCGTCGAACACATGGGCCGGCACCCGATGGGCGAGGGGGTCGACCCCAACCCGCGGATCGTCGCCGAGAAACTCGTCGACCCGTCCGCCCTGGTCATGGGGGCCACCGCGGAGAACCTGCACGACCGGGTCCCGCACATCACCAAGGCCCGCACCGACGCGTTCGCGCTGGCCTCGCAGCAGAAGACCGCCAAGGCGTACGCCAACGGCAAGCTGCAGGACGACCTGGTGCCGGTCGCGATCCGCGACCAGGAGCAGGGCTGGGGCCTGGCCACCGTCGACGAGGCGCCCCGGGACACCTCGCTGGAGAAGCTCGCCGGCCTCAAGACCCCGTTCCGCCCGCACGGCAAGGTCACCGCGGGCAACGCGGCCGGTCTCAACGACGGGGCCACCGCCAGCCTGATCGCCGCCGAGGCCACCGCCCGCGAGCTGGGCCTGCC
This sequence comes from Micromonospora sp. WMMA1923, assembly GCF_049179195.1. Taxonomy (NCBI): domain Bacteria; kingdom Bacillati; phylum Actinomycetota; class Actinomycetes; order Micromonosporales; family Micromonosporaceae; genus Micromonospora; species Micromonospora sp. WMMA1923. The sequence continues at coordinate 1,134,367 of NZ_JBMHLZ010000001.1, read as the reverse complement.
GATCGCCATGCGGCTGGTGTCGTACGGCTTCGTCGGCGTGGAGCCCGAGGTGATGGGGGTCGGCCCGATCCCGTCGACCGAGAAGGCGCTGCGCATCGCCGGCCTGACCATCGACGACATCGGCCTGTTCGAGCTGAACGAGGCGTTCGCCGTGCAGGTGCTCGCCTTCCTCGACCACTTCGGCATCGCCGACGACGACCCCCGGGTCAACCAGTGGGGCGGCGCGATCGCCATCGGCCACCCGCTGGCCTCCTCCGGGGTACGACTGATGACCCAGCTGGCCCGGCAGTTCGCCGAGCATCCCGAGGTCCGCTACGGGCTCACCGCGATGTGCATCGGCATCGGCATGGGCGGCACGGTGATCTGGGAGAACCCGCACTGGACGGGATCAGACGGATCCGCACAACGGACGGCGTCCGACGCATCCGCGCAGCGGGAGGGTGGAGACCACAAGTGAGCGCACTCGTCGCACCGAACGAGGTCGTCACCAGGGCGTTGCTGCGGCACGTCGACGTGCCGGGGCTGGACCGTCGGGCCGCCCTGATCACCCTGGACAACGGCCACGACCACACCAAGCCCAACACCTTCGGGCCGGCCGGGCTGGCCAGCCTGGACGAGGCGATCAGCGCCGCCCTCGCGGCGGACCCGGCGTTCGTCGCGATCACCGGCAAGCCGTACATCTTCTCGGTCGGGGCCGACCTCGTCGGCCTGCCGGCGCTGGCGGACCGGGACCAGGCGCTGGAGATCGGTCGGCTCGGGCACCGGATCTTCGCCCGGCTCCGGGACAGCCCGGTGCCCACCTTCGCCTTCGTCAACGGCGCGGCGATGGGCGGCGGCCTGGAGCTGGCCCTGCACTGCCACTACCGCACGCTCTCCGGCGGCGCGACGGCGCTGGCCCTGCCGGAGGTCTTCCTCGGTCTGGTCCCCGGCTGGGGCGGCACCCAACTCCTGCCGAACCTGGTCGGCATCCCGGCCGCCACCCAGGTGATCCTGCAGAACCCGCTGACCCAGAACAAGATGCTCAAGCCGAAGCAGGCCGCCGAGATGGGCCTCGCGGACGTGCTGCTGGAGCCGGCGGACTTCCTGGAGCGTTCCCTGCTGTGGGCGGCCGACGTCGTCTCCGGCCGGGTCACCGTGACCCGCCCCGAGGTCGACAGGGACATGTGGGCCGGCGTGCTGTACTTCGCCCGGCAGACCCTCGACCAGCGGCTGCACGGCGCGGTGCCGGCGGCGTACCGGGCGTTGGACCTGTTGGAGACGGCGAAGGACGCGGACTTCGCCACCGGCACCGCCGCCGAGGACGAGGCGCTTGCCGACCTGATCTTCTCCGAGGAGCTGCGCAGCGGCCTGTACGCCTTCGACCTGGTCCAGCGGCGGGCCAAGCGCCCGGCCGGCGCGCCGGACAAGGGGCTGGCCCGGCCGGTGACCAAGGTCGGCATCGTCGGCGCCGGTCTGATGGCCGGCCAGCTCGCGCTGCTGTTCGCCCGCCGCCTCCAGGTACCGGTCGTGCTGACCGACCTGGACCAGGCCCGGGTCGAGGCCGGCGTGGCCTACGTACACAGCCAGATCGAGAAGCAGGTAACCCGGGGCCGCTTGGACAAGGGCACCGCCGCCAAGATGTACGGCCTGGTCAGCGGCGCGACAACGGCAGAGGCCTTCGCTGCCTCGACTCCGGGTCAGCGCACTTCGTTCGCTGACTGTGACTTCGTCATCGAGGCCGTCTTCGAGGACCTGTCGGTCAAGAAGCAGGTCTGGGCCGAGCTGGAGAAGATCGTCTCCCCGGAGGCGGTGCTGGCGACGAACACCTCGTCGCTGTCGGTCACCGCGATGGCCGCCGACCTGGAGCATCCGCAGCGGCTGGTCGGGTTCCACTTCTTCAACCCGGTAGCCGTGCTGCCGCTGCTGGAGATCGTCCGGGGCGAACGCACCGACGACGCCACCCTGGCCACCGCGTTCGCGGTCGGCAGGCAGCTCAAGAAGTCCTCGGTGCTGGTCTCCGACGCCCCGGCGTTCGTGGTCAACCGCCTGCTCACCCGGTTCCTCGGTACGGTCTTCGCCGCCGTCGACGCCGGTACGCCGCTGGAGGTGGCCAACAACGCGCTGGACCCGTTGGGCCTGCCGATGCGCCCCCTGGCGCTGCTCCAGCTCGTCGGCCCGGCGGTGGCCCACCACGTGGCCGGCACCCTGCACGAGGCGTTCCCGGACCGGTTCACCGTCAGCGGGAACCTCAAGCGCATCGCCGACAGCGGTCAGCCGATCGTGGTCGACGACGAGATCAACGCGGAGGTGGCGAAGCTGCTGGTCGTCGGTGACCAGCCGTTGACCGCCGAGCAGGTACGCCAGAACGCCCTCGACGCACTGGCCGAGGAGATCCGGCTGATGCTCGACGAGGGGGTCGTCGCCGAGGCGCAGGACATCGACCTGTGCCTGATCCTCGGGGCCGGCTGGCCGTTCCACCTGGGCGGCATCACGCCGTACCTGGACCGGACCGGCACCAGCGAGCGGGTCACCGGCCGGCGGTTCCTGCCGCCCGGCGCGGCGAGCCTGCCCGGCTGATCCTCGGTGGGGGTGGTCCCGGCCGTCGGTCGGGACCACCCCCACCACCCGGGCCGGCTCCCGGTCAGCCGAGCCACCAGGCGATCGCGGCCAGCGTGGCCATCGACAGGGCCGTACTGGTGATGACGGCGCGTCGGGCCAGCGAGGCACCCTGGCCGTACTCCCGGGCGTAGATGTAGGTGTTCTGGGCCGCCGGCAGTGCGGCGCAGACCACGAGGGCGAGCAGCCGCGTGCCGTCCAGCCCGGCCAGGGTGCCGATCGCCCAGGCCAGCGCCGGCTGGACCAGCAACTTGAGCCCACCGCAGAGCGCGACCTGGGCACCCTCCCCGGCGCGACCGGCACCCCGGGTGGTCAGGGACAACCCCAGGGTTACCAGCGCTGCCGGCACCGCCGCCGCGCCCAGCAGCGCCACCGGTTCGGCCACCAGTGCGGGTACCCGCCAGTCCAGTCCGGAGCAGAGCGCGCCGAGGGTCAGCCCGGCCAGGACCGGGTTACGCAACGGCAGGCTGACCAGTCGCCCCGGGCGCAGCCGCCGCCCCGTCCCCCGGTCGAGCAGGACGAGGATCACCGGGGTGACCACCAGCACCTGGAACAGCAGCACCTCGGTCAGGAACGCCGCGCTGCCCAGCACCTGCAACACCACGGGGATGCCCAGGTTGGCGGCGTTGACGTAGCCGGCGGCCATCGCCGCGATGGTCCGCTCCCCCACGCCCGACCCCGCCGCGGCCCACTGCCCCTCCCCGCCGGGACCCGCCGCAGCCTGCTGCCCCACACCGCCGGGGCCGGCCGCAGCCTGCTGCCCCTCCCCGCCGGGACCCGCCGCAGCCTGCTGCCCGTCCCCGCCGGGGCCGGCCGTGGCCTGCTGCCCGTCCCCGCCGGACTCCGCACCTCCGCGCCGTCGGCGGACCCACCCTGCCCGGCCGAACCAGCGGCCCCGCCCCACACCGCCGAAACGGCGTAGGACGGGGCCGCTCAACCCGAACCCGAGGGCCATGGTCAGCACCGTGCTGGCGGCGAACGCGCCGAGCGCACGGGCGTCGAAGGTGAGCGGGCTACGGGACAGGGCGGTGAAGAGCGCGGCCGGCATGGCCAGGTGGAAGACGAAGGCGCCGAGCACCCGGTCGGCATCGCTGCCCAGCAACCGGTACCGGCCGGCCAGCCAGCCGAAGCCGGTCAACAACCAGATCGGCACGAAGGCGGCGAGCACGGCAGCAGCCTATGGGTAGGTGGAGATGTGAGCGGGGCACCCTTCTCTACCGAATGCGTTAGGAAGGGGCCCTTCCTTACTCGGAGGGGGCGGGGAGGTTGACGGTTACCTCGAGGCCGCCGCCGGGCTGGGCGAACACCCGGACGGTGCCGTGGTGGGCGTCGCAGACCGCCCGGACGATGGAGAGCCCCAGGCCGGAGCCGCGGGCCCCGGTACGCTCCCGACCGCCGCGCCGGAACGGCTCGAACAGTCCCGGCACGTCGGCCTGGTCGACCTCGAAGCCGGTGTTGCCCACCACCAACCAGGAGCGGTGGCCGTCGGAGCCGGTCCGCACCCAGACCCGCCCGTGCAGGTGGTTGTAGCGGACCGCGTTCTCGATCAGGTTGCCGGCCAGCCGGTCCAGCAGGCCGGGATCGCCGACCACCGGGGCCGGCTCCAGCGTGGTGGTGACCCGCAGCCCGATCCGGTCCACCTCCCGGCGTACCGCGGACAGCGCGTTGGCCGTGCCGTCGGCCAGGTCGCACTCGGTGCGGCGGCCGAGCGGCCGGGCGGCCTGTGCCTCGCTGCGGGCCAGCACCAGCAGCGCGTCGACCAGGCCGTTGGCCCGTTCGGAGGCGTCCCGGACCACGGTCGCCATCCGGCGGTACTCGGCGATGTCCGCCTCGTCGTCGCTGAGTGTCACGTCGATCTCGGTACGCATCACCGCCAGCGGTGTCCGCAGTTCGTGCGAGGCGTTGGCGACGAACCGCTTCTGCGCCTCGAACGACTCGGCCAACCGGTCCAGCATCGCGTCGAACGTCTTGGCCAGCTCCGCCACCTCGTCGTCCGCGCCCGAGTAGCCGATCCGCTGGTCCAGGGTGGCCTCGCCGAGCAGCTGCGCGGTCGAGGTCACCTGTTGCAGTGGACGTAACGCCCGCCCGGCCACCGCGTACGCCCCGGCGACCCCGACCACGCTGATCACCACCAGCGCCACGAGCCCCTTGACCAGCAGCTCCCGGGAGGCCGCGTCGGCCAGCTGGAGCTGCCACTGGGCGGCGTCGAGCACCCGGCCGTCGGCCAGCACCACCGTGCTGCCCGGGGCCAGCTCGTCGATCGGGCGTACCCCGTCGCGGACCAGCAGCCAGGCCAGCAGCACCAGGATCGTGCCGGCGCCGACCAGCAGCACCCCGTTGAGCAGGGTCAACCGCAGTCGCAGGGTGGGCCGCAACCGGGGCCGGGCGGTCACGCCCCGCCCCCGGCGGTGCGGTAACCGGCACCGACGACCGTCTCGATCAGCGGCGGGTCGCCCAGCTTGCGGCGCAGCGTCATCACGGTCACCCGGACGATGGTGGTGAACGGGTCGGTGTTGGCGTCCCAGACCCGTTCCAGCAGCTCCTCGCTGGAGACCACCGCGCCGCGCGCCTTGAGCAGCTCGAAGAGCACGCCGAACTCCTTGTTGGTCAGCTCCAGCGGCGCACCGGCCCGGGTGACCACCCGGCGGGCCGGGTCGAGCATCAGGTCGGCCAGCTCGAAGACCGGCGGTGCCGCCGGGGTGGCCCGCCGCCCCAGCGCCTGCACCCGGGCCACCAGTTCGTCGAAGGCGAACGGCTTCGGCAGGTAGTCGTCCGCGCCGAGCTGCAGCCCCTCGACCCGGTCGGCGACCGTGCCGCTGGCGGTCAGCATCAGCACCCGGGTCAACGCGCCGGAGGCGGCCAGCTCGGCGCAGATCTGGTCGCCGTGCACGCCGGGCAGGTCCCGGTCGAGGACGATCACGTCGTACCGGGTGACGAAGGCCGCCTCGTGGCCGCTGTCGCCGTCGTAGGCGACGTCCACCGCCATGCCACGCTTGCGCAACCCCCGCGCGATCGCGTCGGCGAGGTTCCGCTCGTCCTCCACCACCAGCACCCGCATCCCGGCCTCCTCCACCTGCGACCCGGCCCCAACCTAGTGCCGGGTCGCCACCGCCCGACGCAGGGCCCACACCCCGAAACCGTCCTGGGTACGGCAGAGCAGCCGGTCCGCCTCGGCCTGGCAGTCCCGGTCCGCCCCGGGCAGGATGTCGAGCAACCGGACCTCGGCGGCGGCGACGTCCAGCTCGGCCACCAGCAGCCCCCGCTCACCGGCGGGGCGGACCAGCAGCGGGGCGTACGGCGTGTTGGACCGGCCAGCCGCCGGCTGCCACGGCCCGACCCTGCCCAGCACCCGGCCGGTGGCGGCGTCCAGTACCCCGTAGCTGTTCGGGTCGGCGACGCGGGAGCCGGCGACGGCCATCACGAAGAGCCGGTTCCCCAGCTCCTGCCAGACCCACCAGTCCTCGCTCTGCCACCGGATGCGGCCGGTGTCGCGTTCCAGCACCGATATCGGGCGGTTGCGCTGGAAGGCGCAGAACATCGCCGGACCACAGGAGACGAAGTACTCCACCCGGGGGAAGGAGCCGGTCCAGCGCACGTCGAGCCGGTCCAGCCCGTACGCGGTGACCGAGCCGGTGCTGCCCTGGCTGGCCAGCACCACGTCGTCGATCACCGAGACGGACGGCGGCGCGGGATCGGCGACGACGGGCCTGCTTACCAGAACGGCCCCGGTGTCGGCGGAGCGGACCTCGATCCGCCCGTCGTCGGTGGTCAGCACCACCCGCTCGATCCGGTCGGCCCGGAAGGTGAGGGCGGCCCCGTCCAGGCCGACCGGCAGCACCCAGATCGGCCGCCCGGTGGCCACCTCCACCACCCGGATCTGGCCGTCGGCGCCGCGGCCCCCGGTGAGCAGCAGGTTGCCGCCGGTGGTCAGGCTGCCGCTGCCCGGCTGCCGCCAGCGCCGCGCTCCGGTCACGGCGTCGAGGACCACCGTGGTGCCGCTGCGTTCGCCGAACCCGGCGGCGATGACCAGCCCGTCGCGTACCACGACGTCGAAGAGCCGGAGCAGGTCCGGCACCTGCGTCTGCCACAGCATTCGCGGCCGGTCGGCGGGACGGTCCACCGCGGGCAGTGCCCAGGCGGTCAACCGGGGGTCGCCACCGGTCTCCGCGCTCTGTCGTTCGAGCACGAAGAGCCGGTCGTCGACGAGCGCCGCGGTGGCCCCGACCGAGGCGGGCAGGATGCTGGACACCCGCTGCGGTCGTGGGACGGCGGCGGCCAGCGTACCCAGCGTCAACACCAACACCAGCAGGCACCGCAGCGCGCGTCGGGGTGGTCGGGTCCGGTCGGCGACCGGCGGCGGGGCGTCGTCGGGCCGTATCTCGCCCAGATCGATGACGGACAACGGACGTCCCTCCCGCCCACCGGCCCGACCGGTTCCGGACGGGTCCGCCTGTACGATGGCCCGTCGTGGCTGTGCCGGTGGTAGACCCCTCGACGAACTCTCCGACCAGACCCGCCGAAGGCGGATCGAAGACAACCGATGCCGAAGGCGGATCCGACAAGACCGCCGGAAGCGGACCCGACGCGACCGCCGGAGGCGGCACCGAAGGACGCCGGCGGATCCTCCGCCGCCCCAACCGCGCCGACACACTGGCCATCGGAGCGTACGTGCTGTTGGGCGTCTTCGTCTGCCTGAACTACTGGGTGGACGTCGACCAGCGGGTCTCCTCCCACCTGCCCAGTGACCACAGCTGGTTCGAGTGGCTCTTCTCGCACGGCGCGTACTCCGTGTGGCACCTGGAGAACCCGCTGTTCAGCGTCCGGCAGAACGCCCCGGACGGGGTGAACATGATGGCGAACACCTCGCTGCTCGGGGTGACCCTGCCGCTGGCCCCGGTCACCTGGCTGTTCGGCCCGCAGGTGACCTACGCGCTGTACCTGGGTGGGGCGTTGGCGGCGACCGCCGCCACCTCGTACTGGATGCTCTCCCGTCACCTGGTGCGGTCGCGGACCGCCGCGTTCGTCGGTGGCGCGTTCCTGGGTTTCGCCCCCGGCATCGTGCACCACGCCAACGGGCAGCCGAACTTCGTCTCCAACTTCCTGCTGCCGCTGATCGTGGTACGGGTGTTCCGGCTCGCCGAGCCGGGGCGGTGGAAGCGCAACGGTCTGGCGCTCGGGCTGCTGGTCGCGTACCAGATCTTCATCAACGAGGAGATGCTCCTGCTCACCGCGCTGGCCTGTCTGGTCATCGTGGTGGCGTACGCGGTGCAGCGGCCGGCCGACACCCGGGCCCGCGCCGGCACCTTCCTGGCCGGGCTCGGCACCGGTGGCGCGCTGGCGCTGCTGCTGACGGCGTACCCGATCTGGTTCCAGTTCAACGGCCCGCAGTCCTACCGCGGCCTGCAGGGCGGGGTGTTCCACAGTTGGGGCGAGGACCTGGCCGCCTTCGTGACCTTCCCCCGGGACACCATCGCCGGTGACCCGGCCGTGGAGCAGACCATCGGCATGACCGAGCAGAACAGCTGGTTCGGCTGGCCGGTGGTGCTGCTCGCGGTGGTCGCCCTGGTGCTGCTCTGGCGTCGGTCACTGGTCGCCCGGATCCTCGGCGTGCTGATCGTACTCTTCACGGTGGCCTCGCTGGGCCCACGGATCCGGCTGGGCGGCACCGAGACCGAGACCCCCGGCCCGTGGCACTTCATCCCGGAGGATCTGCCGCTTGTCGAGATGATGATGCCCACCCGGCTCAGCCTGGTGGTCACCGGTGCGCTCGGGGTGCTGCTCGCGCTGGCCTGGGAGGCGGTCTCGCGCGCCGACCGCACGCGTCCACGGTGGTGGCGACCCGTCGGGTACGCGGCCGTCGCCCTCGCCGTGCTGCCGCTGTTCCCCCGCCCGCTGCCGGCCGAGCACGTCGACCTGCCGCCCCGGTTCATCATGTCCGGTGCCTGGCAGGAGTACGTCCCCGACGGCCGCACCCTGGTGCCGGTACCGATTCCGAGCAACGTGCACGGCCTGTCCACGCTGCGCTGGAGCGCACTTACCCAGCACGGGTTCCCGATTCCCGCCGGTTACTTCATCGGCCCGGGTCCGGCCGGCGAGGGCATGTTCGGCACGCCGAACCGCCCGACCAGCACCCTGATCTACTCCACGATCGACAGTGGCGAGGTGCCGGAGCTGACCGAGGAGAACCGGCAACAGGCCGCGGCGGACCTGCGCCACTGGAAGGCCTCGGTGGTGGTGCTCGGTGACCATCCCCGCCAGGCCGTGCTGCGGGACCTGATCACCGGCCTGCTGGAGACCCCGGCGCAGCGGGTCGACGACGTCTGGCTCTGGGAGGTACGGGACTGACCCGCCGCGGGCCGCCGCGCACCGCGGCGGCCCGGGGCCGGCCCGGCAGCTACCGGATCAGTCCTTCGGTTCGGTGAGCGGGCGGACGTCCCACACCCAGACGTCCAGCTCCCGCCGGGCCGGACCGACCACCTGCTCGACGGTCTGCCGCAGCGGCTCGGCGTTGTGCTGGCTCACCGGCAGCACCAGCACCGCCGCCCGCCAGTACCGCAGCTCGTCGAGGGAACGCCGGCGCTGCCGGTCGTCGAGTTTGGTGGTACGGCCGGTGCTGGAGACCTCCTCCAGCAGGCTGCCCATGCCGTTGGGGCGGCCACCGAAGCGCCCCGGGTCGCCGGTGTTGGCGTTGCGCGGGGCGAGGAAGTACCCGCCCGGGATCCGGAAGTCGTTGTTGGTGGCGGCGGCCCAGCGCATCCCGTGGGTGTTGCCCATGCTCGGCACCGGGATCGGGACCAGGGTCTGCTCCGGCCCGACGTACTCCCGCCAGCGGTCGGCGGTGATGAACTCCGGCACCGGCGGACGCGAGGTCATCTTCAGCGGCATCGGCGCGACCGGCAGCAGCGCCAGGACAGCGGCGGCGACCGCGAGGGTGCGGCGGGTCTTCGCGTCGGCCACCCGCAGCGCCCGGAACCGGTCGGCGGCGATGGCCAGCAGGATGCCGATCACCACCGTGGTGATCATGCCGAACCGGGTGGGCACCACCGCGTCGAGCAGCGGCAGATGCACCAGCAGCTCCCAGGGGCCGGGGAACAGCTCCCGGTCCCACCAGGTGATCCGCTCGCCGAGGGAGAGCACGACGAAGAAGAACCCGGTCGCGGCGAGCGCCCGGACGATCAGCTCGCGGCGCAGCCAGATGGCGATCCCGATGGTGATCAGCGCCAGGCTCCAGCCGAAGAAGGCGTTCTCCTCGGAGTAGTTAGGGGCCAGGTTCACGTTGGCCCGCCGGTCGCCGCCGAGGGTGGGCGAGCCCTGCGCGAAGAGGGCGGCGATGTCGTTGCCGTAGTCCTGCACGGCGGCGCTGAGGCCGTGGTAGGCCATCGGCCCGGCGAACTGGATGTAGAGCGGGTACGCCAGCAGCGACCCGGCCACCACGGTGCAGGTCAGCACCGCCTTGCCCAGGGGCCGCCACGCCGCGCGCCACCGCGCCGGCTGCTGCGCCACCACGGCGATCAGGAAGATGCCGCAGGCCATCGCGGTGAAGAGCAGGATCTCCTCGTTGATGAACGCCTGCCAGACCACCAGCAGGCCGAGGATCGCCCCGTCCCGCCACGGCCGGGTCGACCGGGTGATCACCATGACCCGCCAGACGATGAACGGCAGCAGCCACTGGCTGATGATGTTCGGGTGCCAGCTGGCGTGCGACAGCATCGCCGGGGAGAAGCCGCAGAACCAGCCGCCGACGGCCGCCGCCAGCGGGCTGCGCACCACGTGCCGGGAGAGCACGTGGTACCAGGCGAAGGCGGTGCCGGAGAGGGCGAGGGTGATCAGCACCACGAAGGAGACGGCCGGCCCGAAGATCAGGGTGACCGGCACCATCGGGATGCCGAGCGCCAGGATGGCCGTGTTGGCCATCAGGTTGACCCCGTCGGGGTAGTTGAGCTGGTCGGTGTAGAACGGGAAGTCCCCGTGCAGCACCACCCGGACCGAGTGGGCCAGGAAGTACTGCACCTGGGCGGGGTCGCTGACGTACAGCGACGCCACCCGGCCGGCCGGGTCCAGCCAGATCTGACTGGTCACCCAGAGCGCGGCCACCAGGAACAGCGCGTACGCGGCGAGGTCACGGCGACGGCGGCTGAACCACCAGGGCCGGCGACCGGCCCGGGTCGGCGCGGCATCGGACCCGGGCACCTCCCCGGCCGGGGACGCGGCATCGGACCCGGGCACCTCCCCGGCCGGGGACGCGGCCTTGGTCGCGGGCACCTCCTCGGCCGGGGATTCCGGGACCGCCGTCGACTCGACCTCACCATCGGAGACCGCCGAGTCACGGCTGGTCACGGGTTTCACGACGGTCAGGGTGTCGGAGTCCAGCGAGGCTGCACCACGGGTCTCGGCAGGCGTCACAGTCGGCGGAGTCTACCCGAGCAGGCGAACGGCCCGATTGCCCCGGGTTCGTCCATTGTGCTGGTTCGTGAGACCGGCCGAGGGCGTCGCCGCGACGTCTCGTACCATGTGGCATTCCGCGAACGACCGGCGAGACGATCGGGGGCGTACCAGGTGGCTGCAGTTGGCCGTTCCGGCACGATGGCCACCGCGCTGTTGACCCTGCTGCTGGCCACCACGGCGTGCGGTCCCGACACCCAGCGTCACCGGGCGGACCTGCGGGTGGGCTACGACAGCATGGACGGCGACCTGGCGGTCTGGCCGCCCCGGGGCTCGCTGGCCGGTGACGCGGCGGCGACCGGCGCGGTCACCGAGGCGGTCCGGGCCTGGCGCTCCCCGATCGACGACCGGGCCCACCTGCCCACCTCCGGCATCCTCTACTCCGGTGAGGTCGACGGGACCCGGCTGGCCCTGGTCGCCGCCGACGTGCCCGGCGAGAGCGCGTCCTGGCTGCTGCAGCTGAGCGCCCAGGGGGACCGGTACGTCGTCGACCGGGCCACCGACTACACCGACCCCGGCTACCTGGTCTACGCCGACGTGCTGCCGGTGCACACCGCGGACGGACGCCGGTACCTCACCTCCGGCCGGGTGGAACGGCTACTGGGGCCGAAGGGCAAGGCGCTGGCGAAGAACGACGGCCTCACCGACCCGGCCGACGTGCCGGCCTGTGCCGCCACCCCGCTTACTGTCACGCTGCGGGCCACCGAGTCGCTGCCCCGGGGTCGGGCCGCCGACCGACTGCTCGACCTCGGCACGGCCACCACCGATCCGCGGTACCCGCTGGTCCGCGACGAGGGCGGGGCCGGCCGGAAGGCCCTGCAGGGGCTGGACACCTGCCTGCTCGCCGAGCGGGAGGGCCCGTTCGGCAGCATCCCGCGCCGGATCGGCGACCGGGACGCACCGCGTGCGGTGCCGCTGTCCTGGCCGATGGAGAAGGTGTCCACCTCGGCCCTGGGCGAGGTCGCCCTCGGCGGCGGTGACCGGGGCAAGCTGGAGAAGCTGAGCTGGGAGACCGACGCCGGCGCGATGACCGCGGTCATCTACCGGCCGGCCGGGAACGGCCCGGTGGTCTTCTCCCGCGCCGACCGCGCCAACCCCCTGCAGACGTACGTGCTGCCGGTGCCGGGCCAACCGCTGGTGGTGCTGAGCTGGCAGGCCGACCGCAACAGCACCCTGTCGGTGCCGCCGGGCACCCCCCGGCTGGTGGACCGGTCCGGACTGGTGGTGGTGCCCGAGCCCGAGGGCAAGGAGACCTTCAGCCTGGCCGAGCCGGAGAAGACCTACTACCGCTCGGTAGGCGGCCGGTAGCTGGCGACGAGGAGTCGGGCCGGCGGCCGGTAGCTCCCCGACAGAGATCGGGCCGGCCGCAGCACGGCCGGCCCGACTCCGCGAGGTCAGGTCAGGTCTGCGCCCCGGCGTCGGGGGCGGAGAGCCGCACCGGGTCGACCGGCCGGGAGTCCAGGCCGGAGATCCAGCCGGTGACGTCCCGGGCCACGTCCTGGGCGGTCAGCCCGAGGTCGGCCAGGATCTGCGCCCGGGTGCCGTGCGGATGCCAGTCGGCCGGCACGCCCAGGTCCCGCAGCGGCACCCGGACGTCGGCGTCGCGCATCGCCTGGGCCAGGGCGCTGCCGACCCCGTTGACGCGTACGCCGTCCTCGACGGTCACCACCAGCCGGTGGCCGGCGGCCAGCTCGACCAGCTCGGCCGGGACGGGACGGACCCAGCGCGGGTCGACCACGGTGACCCCGTAGCCCTGCTCGGCGACCCGGCCGGCCACCTCCATGCCCAGTTGGCCGAAGGCACCGACCGCCACCAGCAACACGTCGGTGCGGGCCGACTCGGCCAGCACGTCCACCGGACCGACCCGACGCACGGCCGGCAGGTCGGCGGCGACCGCCCCGGTCGGGAAACGCACGATGGTCGGGCCGTCGTCGACGGCGACCGCCTCGCGCAGCTCCTCACGGAGCGTGGCGGCGTCGCGGGGGGCGGCGATCCGCAGACCCGGCACCGCCCCGAAGACCGACATGTCCCAGATGCCGTAGTGGCTGGGGCCGTCGGGGCCGGTGATCCCGGCCCGGTCCAGCACGAAGGTCACCGGCAGCTTGTGCATCGCCACGTCCAGCAGGACCTGGTCGAAGGCCCGGTTGAGGAAGGTCGCGTAGACCGCCACCACCGGGTGCATCCCACCGAGCGCCAGCCCGGCGGCCGAGGTGGCCGCGTGCTGCTCGGCGATGCCGACGTCGTACACCCGGTCGGGGTGCTTGCGGGCCAGCTTGGCGATGCCGGTCGGCTCGGCCATCGCGGCGGTGATCCCCACCACGTCGGGCCGGGTGTCGGCGATCGCTACCAGCTCGTCGGCGAAGACGTGGGTCCACTTGACCGCCGAGGCGGCGAGCAGCTGGCCGGTCTCCACGTCGAACGCGCCGCCGGGGCCGTGCAGGCAGTCCGCCTCGTCCTCCTCGGCGGGGCGGTAGCCGTAACCCTTGCGGGTCACCGCGTGCACGATCACCGGGCCGCCGAAACTCTTGGCCGACCGCAGGGCGGACTCGACGGCCTCCAGGTCGTGCCCGTCGACCGGGCCGACGTACTTGATGCCCAGGTCCTCGAACATGGCCTGCGGGGCGACCGCGTCCTTGATGCCCTTCTTGACCGCGTGCAGCACCTCGTACATCGGCTTGCCGACCAGCGGGGTGGAGCCGAGGGCGTCCTTGACGGTGTCCAGCACCTTCTCGTAGCCGGGGTTGAGCCGCAGCGAGGAGAGGTGGTCGGCGAGGCCACCGATGGTCGGCGCGTACGACCGGCCGTTGTCGTTGACCACGATCACCAGGGGGTTGCCGGCGGTGGCGATGTTGTTCAGCGCCTCCCAGCACATCCCGCCGGTCAGCGCGCCGTCGCCGACGACCGCGACCACGCTGCGCTGCTCGCCCCGCAGCGCGTACGCCTTGGCCAGGCCGTCGGCGTAGGACAGGGCGGTGGAGGCGTGCGAGTTCTCGATCAGGTCGTGCTCGCTCTCGGCCTGGCTCGGATACCCGGAGAGGCCGCCGCGCTGGCGCAGCTGGTCGAAGCCGGCCTGCCGGCCAGTGATGATCTTGTGGACGTACGCCTGGTGGCCGGTGTCGAACAGCAGCCGGTCCCGGGGCGAGTCGAAGACCCGGTGCATGGCGATGGTCAGCTCCACCACGCCCAGGTTGGGGCCGACGTGCCCGCCGGTCCGGGAGACCTTGGCGATCAGGAAGTCCCGGATCTCCGCGCCGAGCAGGGCCAGTTGCTCGGTGGACATCCGCTTGACGTCCTGCGGACCGCGCACCGTGGCCAGCAGCCGGCCGTGGTTGGCCGTGTCCTCATCAACGCTCATGACCGCAGAGTCTATCGGCCGTCCGACACCGCGCAGCCCGGCACATTTCCCCACCGGTAAGGAAGGGCCCCTTCCTAACGTCTCCGGTAGAGCGGGGCACCCCGGTCACCACCTCGTTCACCCGCTACCGGCGCTGCCAGGCATCCACCAGGTCGTCCGGGCCCCAGTGGGCGGCCAGCGGCAGCCCCGGGGTCACTCCCGCTCGGGACACCGCCACCAGCGGTGTGTCCGGCGTCGCCCCCGTGACGGCGAGCACATCGCGGACCAGGGCGTCGTAGTCGTGGCGGTCGAAGGGCCGGTTCGCCAACCACTTGACCGAGCCCACGAAGTGCACCTTCGCGGCCACCGGGGCACGGTCCGCGCCGACCAGGTCGATCTCCGGATTGTTCTGTCGGTTCCACCACCCACCCACCACCTCGGCCTCCGACCACCCGGAATCAGGCAGGAGCCGCAACAGGGATTCGCGCACCAACGGCTCGACCGCCCGGCCACGCCAGGCCGTCCAGGAACGCTCGATCAGCTGCAGCGCCAGATCCGCCCGCCCCCGCTCCGCGAAGGGAACGCCACGGCGCAGGAACGCCAGCCAGAACCGCAGGTACGGATCGGTGATCCGGTACCGCTTGTTCTTGCTGTCCGGCTTGGTGGACAGCGGCACGTCCACCGCCAGAATGCGTTTCTCCTGCAGGGTGGTGAGCAGTGGGGAGAGCGTCCCGGACGGTAGTGCGTTGGCACCGCCGGCCTGGGCGGCGATGGCGCTGAATGTCCGCTCGCCACTACCGATCGATTCCAGCACCGCCCGCGAATGACCGGCTGCCGGAAACTCACCCGACAGGACAAGCTCCCCGGCGACCAGCAGGGGGGACAGCGGATTCGCCAGCGACGCCTGGAGGAATTCGGTCCGGCTCGTACCGGGCCGCCAGGACTGCACGATCTCCGGAAAACCACCGGTGATCAGGTAGGCGTCCACGGCCGTCGCGGCGTCCAGCGAGGTCACGGTGCGGACGTCGGCCAGATTGAGCGGATCGACGACCATCTTCGCTGCCCGGCCGAAGAAGGGCCGACCGTACGACTGCAGGGCCTGCATCACCGACAGGTCGCTCCCCACCAGTAGCAGCAGGACCGGCTTGGCGGACAGCTGACGGTCCCAGACCGTCTGGAGTGCCCCCTCGAACTCCGTGTCCTGCTCGACCAACCAGGGGACCTCATCGATGACCACGACACTGGGTCGGTCCTGCGGAACCGCGAGCGCGAGGGAACGCAGGGCCTGGTTCCAGTCCTGCACCTGCAGCCCGGCCACCAACTCGGCGCCGGGCAGTGGCGACTCCGCCAGGGTCGTGACGAAGTCGGCCCGTTCCGCTTGGGGATTTCGACCTCTGGTCGCCTGGAAGACAAGGTAGGGCGAGTTCGAGCGTTCGCAGAACTCCTGGGCCAGCCGAGACTTACCCACCCGTCGACGACCGGTCATGATCACTGCGCGGCCCCGGGTGGCGCCCGAGCCCTCGACCACGGCACGGTACTGCCCGGAGAGCAGGTCGAGATCTCGGGTTCGCCCCTGAAAGATCACCACTCACCTCGCCCGAACAAAGGTAGATTCAATCTTACGTAGACCCAAACTTACGTAGATTGAATCATACTTTGTGCAGCAGACCCACGCACTCGACGTGCTGGGTCATCGGGAAGAGGTCGAAGCCACGCAGCGCGGTCAGCCGCCACCCCGCCTCGGCGAAGGTCCGTACGTCGCGGGCGAAGGCGGCCGGGTCGCAGGCCACGTACGCCACCGCCCGCGGGCCGGCCGCGGCCACCGCCCGGACCACCGCGGCACCGGCACCGCTGCGGGGCGGATCGAGGACGACCAGGTCGACCGGGCCGGTGATCCGCCGCCGGGCCAGCGCGGTCTCCACCCGGGCCGCGACCACCTCCACCCCGGGCAGGTCGCGCAGGTTCTCCCGGGCCGCCGCGACGGCCGGCGGGCCGGACTCGACCAGGGTGACCCGGGTGTCCGGGCCGACCCGGCCGGCGAGCGCGGCGGCGAAGAGCCCCGCCCCGCCGTAGAGGTCCCAGGCCGACTCCCCCGGCCGGGGGTCCAGCAGCTCCAGCACGGCTCCGACGAGGGTGTCCGCCGCTGCCGGGTGGACCTGCCAGAAGGCGGCGACCGGCAGCGCCCACTCGCGGCCGGCGGCCAGCTCGTGGACGGTCAGCGGGCCGCTCACCGGCGTCGCCTCGTCCCCGGTGACGCTGGTCACGCTCACCTGCCCACCGGTGCTGGCCACCGTCTCCACCGCCTCCGCCGTCGGCCAGCGGGCCGCGCCGAGCACCGGCAGCTCCTGGATCGCCGGGTGGGCGATCAGGCAGCGGTCGATCGGCACCACCTCGTGCGAGCGGTGCCGGCGCAGCCCGGCCCGGTCGCCGGCGTCGACGGTGTACCGGACCCGGGAGCGCCAGCCCAGGGTCCCGCCGGGCAACGCCGCGACCCGGACGTCGAGCAGGTCGATCTCGGCCCCGGTCAGGCCACCCAACCGGGCGAGCTGTTCCCGGACCACCGCACTCTTCCAGGCCAGTTGCCCGGCCGGGGAGACATGTTGCAGGTCACAGCCACCGCAGCCGCCCGGCTTCGCGTACCGGCAGGGCGGTTCGACCCGGTCCGGCGAGGCGGCCAGCACCCGTACCGCGTCGGCCCGGACGAAGCCCCGGTGCACCTCGGTGACCTCGACCTCGACCCGCTCGCCGGGCAACGCGTGCCGGACGAAGACCACCTGGCCGTCGGAGCGGGCCACGCAGTGCCCGCCGGGGGCGACCGTGTCGATGGTCACCTCGACCCGTTCGCCCTCGGTCAGCCCGACCCGTGGTGTCGCGGTCTCAGTCACGGTCACCTCCGGAGCTCTCGCCGGGCTGGTCGGAGCCGATCGGGGCGACCGTCGGCGGCAGGGTGCTGCGGGGCACCACCCGGGGTCCACGCGGAGGCCCCTGGCTGAGCGCCTTGTCCAGCCGGTCCAGGTTCTTGTTCGCGGTGGACGCCAGCTGCCAGGGCACGCTGGTGACCATCACCCCGGGCTCGAAGAGCAGCCGCCCCTTGAGCCGTAGCGCGCTCTGGTTGTGCAACAGGTTCTCCCACCAGTGGCCGACGACGTACTCGGGGATGAAGACGGTGACCACGTCGCGCGGTGACTGGCGGCGGGTGCTGGCCACGAAGTTCAGGATCGGGCGGGTGATCTCCCGGTACGGCGAGTCGACCACGGTCAACGGTACCGGCAGCTCCCGCCGCTCCCACTCCTGCTGCAGCTCGCGGGTGTCGGCCTCGTCCACGTTCACGGTGACCGCGGTCAGCGTGTCGGGACGGGTGGCCCGGGCGTACGCGATGGCCCGCATGGTCGGCTGGTGCAGCTTGCTGACCAGCACGATGGCGTGGTTGCGGGCGGGCAGCACCGGGCGCCCGTCGTCCGGGGTCAGCTCCACCGCCACCCGGTCGTAGTGCCTCCGGATGGCCACCATCAACCCGTACATCAGGGCCATCGCCACGATCGCGATCCAGGCCCCGAGCAGGAACTTGGTGATCAGCACGATGACCAGCACCGCGCCGGTCATGCCCATGCCGAAGCCGTTGATCGCCCGGGAGCGGACCATCCGGCGGCGGGCCACCGGGTCCCGCTCGGTGCGCAGGTGCCGGTTCCAGTGCCGGATCATGCCGGCCTGGGAGAGCGTGAACGAGACGAACACCCCGACGATGTAGAGCTGGATGAGCTTGGTCACCTCGGCCTGGAAACCGACGATCAGCACGATCGCGGCGACGGCCAGGAAGACGATGCCGTTGGAGAAGGCCAGCCGGTCGCCCCGGGTGTGCAGCTGTCGGGGCAGGTAGCGGTCCTGGGCCAGGATCGAGCCGAGCACCGGGAAGCCGTTGAACGCCGTGTTGGCGGCCAGGAAGAGGATCAGCGCGGTAACCCCGGCCACCACGTACAGCAGCACCGAACCGGAGCCGAAGACGGTCTCACCGAGCTGGGTGGTGACGGTCTTCTGCACGTACCCGTCGGGGCCGCTGACGATCTGCAACGCCGGGTCCTCGACGAACTGCAGGCCGGTCAGCCGGGCCAGCCAGATGATGCCGACCAGCATGGTCACCGCCACCGTGCCGAGCAGCAGCAGGGTGGTCGCGGCGTTGCGGCTCTTCGGTGCCTTGAACGCCGGTACGCCGTTGGAGATCGCCTCCACCCCGGTCAGTGCGGCGCAGCCCGAGGAGAAAGTCCGCAGCAGCAGGAAGACCAGGGCGAACCCGGTGACGCTGTGCTCGGCCTGGATCACCAGGTCGGCGCTGGGCGCCCGCAGGTCGTGACCGAGGACGAAGACCCGGACCAGACCGGTGACGATCATCCCGACGATCACGATCATGAAGCCGTAGGTGGGGATCGCGAAGAGGTTGCCCGACTCCCGCAGCCCGCGCAGGTTCAGCGCGGTGAGCAGGACCACGGCGGAGACCGCGATGAGCACCTTGTGCTCGGCCACGAACGGGACCACCGAGCCGAGGTTGGCCACCCCGGAGGAGACCGACACCGCGACGGTGAGCACGTAGTCGACAAGCAGCGCGCTGGCCACCCCGATGCCGAACCGGGGGCCGAGGTTGACCGTGGCCACCTCGTAGTCGCCACCGCCGGACGGATAGGCGTGCACGTTCTGCCGGTAGCTGGCCACCACGGTCAGCATCACCACGACGACGGCCAGGGCCACCCACGGCGAGAACAGGTACGCCGAGGCGCCGGCGATGGAGAGCGTCAGCAGGATCTCGTCCGGTGCGTACGCGACGCTGGAGAGCGCGTCGGAGGCGAACACCGGCAGCGCGACCCGCTTGGGTAGCAGGGTGTGTTGGAGGCGGTCGGACCGGAACGGCCGACCGAGCAGGAGCCGCTTCAGCAGCGAGGTGGAACGGGCCACAAGGGCACAGCGTACGACGGCCGATTCGGCGGCGACGGGGGGTGGTCGATCCCCATCACAACGGGGAGTACCGTCGGGTCCGCGCCGGCGGGCAGGACGTGGCAGGCTCGCAGACGACAGCCCTGTCGGGTGGTGCCCTGTGGAGGACCAGCGTGCATGTCGTGATCATGGGTTGCGGTCGGGTCGGCTCGATCCTCGCCGACAACCTGGAGTCCCGGGGGCACTCGGTGGCCGTCATCGACCACGACGCCAACGCGTTCCGCCGGCTCGGCCCGGAGTTCGCCGGGATCACCGTCACCGGCGTCGGTTTCGACGGTGACGTGCTGCGCCAGGCCGGCATCGAGCGGGCGGACGCCTTCGCCGCCGTCTCCAGCGGGGACAACTCCAACATCATCTCGGCCCGGCTGGCCCGCGAGACGTTCGGCGTGTCCCGGGTGGCG
Source organism: Micromonospora sp. WMMA1923 (assembly GCF_049179195.1). NCBI lineage: Bacteria > Bacillati > Actinomycetota > Actinomycetes > Micromonosporales > Micromonosporaceae > Micromonospora > Micromonospora sp. WMMA1923. Next base: position 1,114,612 of record NZ_JBMHLZ010000001.1, on the reverse strand, counting down.
GCCCGCATCTACGACCAGCGCCGGGCCCAGGTCTTCGAACGGCTCGGCATCCCCACCGTGGCCACCGTCCGGTGGACCGCCGACCGGATGCTGCGGCACCTGGTTCCGGAGGGCAACGTGGAGATCTTCCGCGACCCGACGAGCACGGTGTCGATCGTGGAGGTGCCGACGCACCGGGACTGGATCGGCCGGCCGGTCCGGGACCTGGAGGCCGCCTGCGGGACCCGGGTGGCGTACCTGATCCGGTTCGGCATCGGCATGCTGCCCACCGCCTCCACCGTCGTGCAGGAGGGCGACCAGACCTTCATGCTGGTCACCGACGACATCGTCGCCACGGTCACCGCGGTGGCGGCGGCGCCCGAAGGAGGGCACTGAGTCATGCGGATCGCCATCGCCGGCGCCGGCAACGTCGGCCGGTCCATCGCCCAGGAGCTGATCGACAACGGCCACCAGGTGCTGCTTATCGAACGGCAGCCCCGGATGCTCCGGCCGGACCGGGTGCCCAGCGCCGAGTGGGTCCTCGCCGACGCCTGCGAGCTGGCCAGCCTGGAGGAGGCCAACCTGGCCGACTGCGGGGTGGTGGTCGCGGCCACCGGTGACGACAAGGTCAACCTGGTGGTGTCCCTGCTGGCCAAGACCGAGTTCGCGGTGCCCCGGGTGGTGGCCCGGGTCAACCGGGCCGAGAACGAGTGGCTCTTCACCGAGCAGTGGGGTGTCGACGTCGCGGTGAGCAAGCCGCGGGTGATGGCCGCCCTGGTGGAGGAGGCGGTGACCGTGGGCGACCTGGTACGGCTGATGACGTTCCGCCAGGGCGAGGCGAACCTGGTCGAGATCACCCTGCCACCGACCGCCCCGTACGTGGGTCAGCCGCTGCACGCGGTGCCGTTGCCCCGTGACGCCGCGCTGGTGGCCATCCTGCGGGGCAGGCGGGTGCTGGTGCCGAGCCCGGACGACCCGATCGAGGCCGGCGACGAGCTGATCTTCGTCTGCACCGCCGAGACCGAGGACGCGGTACGTGCCGTGGTCCTCGGACCGGACAGCGTCGAGCGGACCCGCAACAGCGGGTGAGCCCCGCTGCTCAGGTGCTGGGCACCGCTTCGGGCTCCTGGGTCACCCGGCGCACCGTCCAGACCGTGAAGAGCAGCAACAGCACGTACGGCGGGTAGCCCAGCACCAGCCGGGCCACGCCCAGGGCGGTGTCCTGGTGGGCGAGGTACAGGCCGGCCTGCACCCCCACCTTGGCCAGCCAGACCACCCCCCAGAGCACGGTCAGCCCGGTGAAGGTGCGCACCAGCTTCGGGTCCTGCCGCCACTCCGACCGGCCGCCGGCCACCAGCACCGACCAGATCCAGCCGACCAGCGGCTGCCGGATAGCCGCCGAGATCAGCAGGGCGATGCCGTAGCCGATGCCGTAGAGGATCCCCGGGAGGTAGAAGTCCCGCTCGTCACCGGTGCGCCAGGCGATAGCCGCGCCGATCGCGATGCCGAAGAGACCGTTGAGGGCGTGCCGGACCGGCCGGCGCTGGGCCAGCCGCAGGCCGGCGATGAGCAGCGCCACCGACACCGAGGCGATCACCGCGGGACGCAGCTCGCCGACGATGTTGGCCAGCACGAACACGACCACCGGAACGCTGGACTCGGCCAGCCCGCGCCAACCGCCCAGCTGGTCGGCCATCTGCTCGGCGAGGCTGGGCAGCGGCTCGTCGGCCAACGGGTCGTCGGCCTCCTGCGGCCGGTTCGCCGGTGGCGGGTCGGCCCAGCCCTGCGCCGTGCGCTGTGGCCCGGCCGTGGGTACGTCGTCCAGCTCGCCGCGTCCCGCTGTCACCTGCTCGGCTCCAGTTCGTAGTACGGGTTGTAGATGACCTTGCGGTCGTCCCGCAGGGCCACCCGGCCCCGGGCCGTCAGGTGCCGTCCGGGTTCGATGCCGGCGATGTGGCGTCGCCCCAGCCAGACCAGGGTCACCACGTCGCTGCCGTCGTAGAGGTCGGCCTCCAGGGTGGGCAGGTTGGTCCGCGGCGTGTAGACCACGGTACGCAGCCGGCCGGCGACCGAGACGAGCTGGCCCCCCCGGCACTGGCCGGCCGGCATCCCACCCGACTCGGCGCTCACCCGGAGCAGCTCCTGCGCCTCGATCTCGGCCTCGCTCGCGGTGAGCCGGCGCAGCATGCGGCGCAGCGACACCCGGCTGTCGTCGGTCGTCATGACCTCCGCGTCACCCTTCCCAGTGGCCGGCCCACGCCGGTGGTCCCGCACCCGGGCGAACCCCGGGGGCGACCCCGCCAGCGTACGCCGGACCGCCCACCCGCCGACCACCTCGTGGCCGGCGGCGACCGGGCCTAGCGGGGCTCGGGAGCGGACCGCCCACCGGCGGGCGACGCGGCGTCGCCGTCGGTGTCGGCCTGCCCGGCCTGCTCGGCGACCTCCCGGGGCAGCCGCAGCGGCAGCGGCTCCCGGACCGGCTTGGCCTCCATGCCCCGGTCGACGACGAGCCCGTCGAGGCACTCGGCCAGCGGGCCGGCGGCGGCCGGGTCGGTGGCCGCGGCGCCCTGGTAGACCCCCCGGACCATCCAACGCGGGCCGTCGACGCCGACGAACCGCAGGGCGGTCACCCCGTCCTGGGTACGCACCCGGGCGTGCAGCTCGGTGCCGTACTCCCCCTGGACCTCCTCGGCGGCGGCGCCGTCGTTGAACAACGACCGGCGGATCTCCTCACGCACCTCGTCCCAGATGCCGTCGGAGCGGGGTGCGGCGAAGGCGCCCAGCTGCAACGCGTTCTCGCCGTGCACCAGCACGACCTGCTGGACCACGCCCTGCGGGTCGGCCTGCACCCGGACCTCGACCTCGGGCACCGCCGGGATGTGCAGGCTGCCCAGGTCGAGCCGCTGCACCCCGGCCGGGGCCTCGGCGATGTCGTAGGGGCCACGGGCCAGCTCCGGTGCGGTCGCCTCGCCGGTGTCGGCGGAGTCGAGGACCTCGGTGGCCCGCTCGTCACGGGAGTGCCGTCCGGCCCGCTTTCGGGAGAAGATCACTGCGCCCACCCTCCACTGTTCGCGCTCACCCTGCCACCTCTTCCGTCCGTACGCCCGCCCGCTGTCCCGCCGTCGGGGACGCGCCGAGCCCGGCGTGCCCGCCGGTCGATCCGTGCCCACCGACGCCACGCCGGGAGGCGGGCAGCTCCGCCACCGGGCGGAACTCGGCCCGCGCCACCCGTTGCACCACGAGCTGCGCGATCCGGTCCCCCCGGGAGATCCTCGCCGGGGTGACCCGGTCATGGTTGATCAGGTTCACCAGGATCTCACCCCGGTAGCCGGCGTCGACCGTACCGGGCGCGTTGAGCACCGTCACGCCGAGCCTGGCCGCCAGACCGGACCGGGGATGGACCAGGCCCACGTACCCCGGCGGCAACGCGATCGCCACCCCGGTCGGGACCAACGCCCGGCCGCCGGGGGGCAGTTCCACGTCGGTGGCCGCCACCAGGTCCGCCCCGGCGTCACCGGGATGGGCGTACGCCGGCAGCGGCAGCTCCGGATCGAGCTGGCGCACCGCCACGCCTACGACGTCGGTCACGATTCTCCCTTTCCGTCCGGTTCACCGGGTTCCCCTGCCATCCTGCCCGGTACGGCGGCCGGCGTTCGCCGTACCCTCGCAGGTGTGAGCGTGTCGCCATCCTCGCCGTCCGAGTTCCGGTCCCCCACGGCACCCCCCGGGTACACGGAACGACTCACCCTGCCCTGGTGGCTGTGGTTGGCCGGGCTGGCCGCCGCCGGGCTGCTCGCCGCCGAGGTCTGGATGGGCGCGCCCGGGGTGCGGGCCTGGCTGCCGTTCGTGCTGCTGCTGCCGGTGACGGCGGCCGGGCTGTGGTGGTGCGGCCGGATCCGGATCGAGGTACGCGACGGGCACCTGCGGGTGGATGACGCCCGGCTGCCGGTGGGGTTCGTCGCCGACGCGATCCCGCTGGACGTGGCCGGCCGCCGGGAGGTGCTGGGCGTCGGCGGCGACCCGCTCGCCTTCGTGGTGCAGCGTCCCTGGGTCGGCGGGGCCGTCCAGGTGGTGCTCGACGATCCGGCCGACCCGACGCCGTTCTGGGTGGTCAGCTCCCGCCGGCCGGTCGAGCTGGCCGAGGCGCTGCTGGCCGCCCGCGACGCCCGGTCCTGAGCGACCCCGGGCCGGGCCGTCCCGACAGGCTGGGTAGCCCCGGCAGGGTGGGCCCTCACGTCCAGCTGGGCGGTGGAGCGGGCAGTTCCCGGCGCTGTCGGCGCAGATCCGTGCGGAGGTTGTCGCCGAGGCTGCGGGTGGCCCGGCGGTTCAGGTAGCTCGCCACGGCCGCCCCGGTCAGGAACGGACCCAAGGTGGTCAGGTTCCGGCCGAACCGCTTCAGCAGGGTGTCCCGCAGCTCCTTGCGGGCGGCGGTGCCGAGCACCGCGCCGACCCCGACCCCGGGCAACATCGGGTTGATCCCCCGCTGGTTGGCCCAGGCCTGGACCAACGCCACCGTCCGCTGGGTGCCACCGGGCGGCACCGGCACGCCGTAGACCTCGTGCAGCTCGCCGATCAGCTTCAGCTCGATCGCCACCACCGCGACGGTCTCGGCGGCCAGCAGCACCGGCGCGGAGAGCAGCGTGGGGGTGACCGCCCACTCCACGGCGGCGACTCCCCCACCGGCGGCACCGACGCCGGCGGTGGCCCGGGAGGCGTTGCGGACCAGCCGGTCGGCGAGCAGGTCACCGTCGAGGCCGTCGAAGTGCTGACGCAGGGTGGCCAGGTCACGGATCGGCACGTGCGGGGCGACCTCGGACACCGCGTCGGTCATCCAGCGCAGGGCGGCCTTCGGCTTGAACAGGTCGGCCAGTCCCCGGGCCCGCGCCTGCCCGACCATCCGGGCCAACAGCTGCCGGCGGCGGGCCGGCTCCAGGTCGTCGGCGGTCAGCGCGGCGACGGTCGCGCCCAGGTCGTCGCCGGTGCCGTCGCCCGGCACGCTCAGCTGCGCGTCACCGCCGGGCCGGGCCGGCTCGGCAGCAGCACCGTCCGTCGACGACGACTCGGCAGCACGGGACGGCTCGGCACCACGGGGCGGCTCCGCACCGCTCGACGGCTCGGCACCGCTCGACGGCGACGGCTCGGCACCGCCGATTCGATCACTCACGTCCGAACCTCCCGAGTGGATCCGCCTGCGGTGGCAGCTGCCAGACAGAGTCAAGCAGCTACCGGCGCACGGCGCACGGCGGGCATGGCTGCGGTAGCGGCGGCCCCGTCAGGGAGGCCGCCGCCGGTTCGCGGGCACACGGTCGTGCCCGCCGGATGGTCAGACGCACTCGCGGCAGATCAGCTCGCCGTTTCGCTCCACCGCCAACTGGCTGCGGTGGTGGACGAGGAAGCAGCGGGCACAGCGGAACTCGTCCTGCTGCATTGGCAGCACCTTGACGGTGAGCTCCTCATCGGCCAGATCGGCACCGGGCAGCTCGAAGCTCTCGGCCACCTCGGCCTCGTCGACGTCCACGGCGCCCGACTGTGAGTCGACCCGCCGGGCCTTGAGCTCTTCCAGGCTGTCCTCGCCGAGGTCGACCTCGTCGCGACGCGGGGCGTCGTAGTCGGTGGCCATCGGTTTCACTCTCCCATATCGATGTTGTCGCTTCCGGTGGTAACGCCGGACGACGCTGTTTCGGTTCCCGCTGGCCGGTCACTGTCACGTGTCGGTCACCCGACTCGACCGATGGTCGGCCAGGTCGGCAGGGAAACCTCCCCCAGCGAGCGCGGTACCTTACCCCCCTCGTGGGCGAGGCATGTATACCGCCCTCGTGGCAGAGATGTACGCCCCAGCCCGCGAAGTTGTTCCCAATGTGACTCAGGCGACACGAAGATAGGGGTAGTACTACCCGGTTCCCGGTTGGCGCGCCGGCATGTCCGGCTGTTTCCACGCGACGGTCGGACAACCGCTAACCTCAGCGGCGTACTCGACGGCCGGCCGGGCGCTCCGAACGCCGGCGGTCGCCGCCACCCAACCATGTCCGGGGAGCTCCCAGATGAGTTTTGCGCGAGTGCGAGCACTCGTTGTCGTCGGAGTGCTGGCGGTCTTCGCCCTGGTCTTCGTGGTCGCCGCCATCGTCAAGGACAGCCAGGGTGACGCCGGTGTCGCCGGCGGCTGCCCGGAGGGTTGGCCGATGGCCGACGTGGCCCTGCGTGAACCCAAGGACGTCAAGATCAACGTGCTCAACGCCACCGACGAGGTCGGTCAGGCCGGCAGCACCGCCGACGACTTCCGCAACCGGAAGTTCCAGGTCCAGAAGGTCGGCGACGAGAAGAAGGGCGTCGACGGCGTCGCGGTGCTGCGGTTCGGCCCCAAGGGAGTCGGCTCCGCCCACCTGCTGCGGGCGTACTTCCTGAACAACGCGGACCAGGCCTACGACCCCAAGCGCAAGGACGACACCGTCGACGTGGTCCTCGGCAACGGGTTCGCCCAGCTGGCCACCACCACCGAGGTCAACCAGTCCCTCGGTGACCTGGGCTCGCCGGTCGCACCCGTCGGCTCCTGCCCGATGCCCGTCGACAAGTGACGGCCCGGCGCGGGCCGGGTCACCCGGCCCGCGCCGGCTGCCCACCGTCGACCAGGGCACCAGCGGCCCCGCACGCCCGAGCCGACCTCGGGCGCGCCGTAAGACACGAGCGACCGGCCGGCCGCCCCCCGCACGCCCGCGCCGACCGGCCGGCGGTCACGGGCCGCCCGCGGCGTCCAGCTCGGCCAGGCGGTCGTGCAGCGCCCCGAAGAGCGCCGGTGGGGCGGCGACGACCAGGTCGGGCCCGGGTGGCGCACCGTTGAGCCCGGTGACCCGCACACCGGCCTCGGCCGCGACCAGCCCGCCGGCGGCCAGGTCCCAGGCGGCCAGCCCCTTCTCGAAGTAGGCGTCCAGCCGGCCCTCGGCGACCAGGCACAGATCCAGTGCCGCCGCCCCCATCCGGCGGATGTCCCGCACCTGCCCGATCAACTCGGCGACCACCCGGGCCTGGTGTGACCGCCGTGCCGGGTCGTACCCGAAGCCGGTGGCCACCAGCGCCTGCCCCAGGTCCGTCTCGGTCGAGCAGCGCAGCCGCCGCCCGGCCCGGTGGGCGCCGCCGCCGGCCGTGGCCGTCCACTCCTCGCCGGTCACCACGTTGCGCACCACACCCGCGACCACCTGGCCGTCGACCTCGGCGGCCAGCGAGACCGCGCAGTACGGCAGCCCGTACAGGTAGTTGACGGTGCCGTCGATCGGATCGATGATCCACCGCACGCCGGAGGCGCCGGCCGGGCCGCTCTCCCGCTGGCCGTACTCCTCGCCGAGCACGGCGTCGGCCGGACGCGCCCGGCGCAACGCCTCGACGACCTGCCGCTCCACCGCCCGGTCGGCGGCGGTGACCACGTCGGTCACGGTGCTCTTGGTGGCGACCGTCGACACGCCCTCGGCACGCATCCGGTGCGCGGTCGTGGCGGCCGTACGGGCCACCTCGACCGCCAGGGCCAGCAGATCCTGCGGCGCGGGCGTCGAACAATGCATGGTTCGTCCCCTTCCCGCACGACTGGGACGTTCCGGCTGTCGCGCGTGGGTATCATCCTTACAAAGTCCACATCTGCGCCTATTCGGCGGTCTCCACCGTCGATCACGCCGTGCGGCGCAGGATGATCGCCGCAGACGGCGTTACAATTCACCCTGCCCACGCGCCACGGACCGCCAACGACCGGCCGGCCCGGGACACGGGGGTCCCTCAACCACATGCCTGGCACGGTGCGCCGCGCTGTGTCGGACACCCCGGCCGTGCCCGTTCATCGCCTCCGGAAGGTCATTCGTGACAGAACCCCGCCACACCGGCGCCGACGTACGCTCGCTCACCGACACGCTGATCGCGCACGCGCAGACCGCCGGCGGCCAGTTGACGTCGGCCCAGCTCGCGCGCACGGTGGAGTCCGCTGAGGTGACTCCGGCCCAGGCCAAGAAGATTCTGCGGGCGCTCTCCGAAGCGGGAGTGACCGTGGTCGTGGACGGCTCGGCGAGCACCCGACGCCGGGTCGCCGCCGCCCGGTCGGCCACCCCGGCCTCCCGGGCCACCACCGCCAAGACCACCAGGAAGGCCGCCGCGCCGGCGCCCAAGCAGGCAGCCGCCGCGGAGGAGACTCCACCACCGGCGCGTAAGGCGACCGCACGCAAGGCCGCCGGCGCCACCGGCGAGGTGGCCGCCAAGGTCGTGCCGGCCAAGGCGGCGAAGTCCACCCGCGCCACCAAGGCGACGGTGGCCGCCGCCGCGGGCAAGCCCACCAAGGCCGCCGGCAAGGCCAAGGGTGAGGGTGCCGAGGGCGACATCGACCCCGAGGAGCTCGCCGCCGCCATCGAGGACGTGGTGGTCGAGGAGCCGGCGGAGCTGGCCCGGGCCGCCGCGGCGGACGCCGCGGGAGCGGCGACCGACAACGACTTCGAGTGGGACGACGAGGAGTCCGAGGCCCTCAAGCAGGCCCGCCGGGACGCCGAGCTGACCGCGTCCGCCGACTCCGTCCGGGCGTACCTGAAGCAGATCGGCAAGGTCCCGCTGCTCAACGCCGAGCAGGAGGTGGAGCTGGCCAAGCGGATCGAGGCCGGCCTCTACGCCGCCGAGCGGCTGCGCGCGGCCGACGAGGGCGAAGAGAAGATGACCCGGGACATGGTCCGTGACCTGGGTTGGATCTCCCGCGACGGTGAGCGGGCCAAGAACCACCTGCTGGAGGCCAACCTCCGGCTGGTGGTCTCGCTGGCCAAGCGGTACACCGGTCGTGGCATGGCCTTCCTCGACCTCATCCAGGAAGGCAACCTCGGCCTCATCCGCGCCGTCGAGAAGTTCGACTACACCAAGGGCTACAAGTTCTCCACCTACGCCACCTGGTGGATCCGCCAGGCCATCACCCGCGCCATGGCCGACCAGGCCCGCACCATCCGCATTCCGGTGCACATGGTCGAGGTGATCAACAAGCTCGGCCGGATCCAGCGCGAGCTTCTCCAGGACCTGGGCCGCGAGCCCACGCCGGAAGAGCTGGCCAAGGAGATGGACATCACACCGGAGAAGGTGCTGGAGATCCAGCAGTACGCCCGGGAGCCCATCTCGCTCGACCAGACCATCGGCGACGAGGGCGACAGCCAGCTGGGCGACTTCATCGAGGACTCGGAGGCCGTGGTCGCGGTCGACGCGGTCTCCTTCTCGCTCCTGCAGGACCAGCTCCAGCAGGTGCTGCAGACGCTCTCCGAGCGGGAGGCCGGGGTGGTCCGACTGCGGTTCGGGTTGACCGACGGCCAGCCGCGTACGCTTGACGAGATCGGCCAGGTCTACGGGGTGACCCGGGAGCGGATCCGGCAGATCGAGTCCAAGACGATGTCGAAGCTGCGCCACCCGTCGCGCTCCCAGGTGCTTCGTGACTACCTCGACTGAGCGAGTACGTCAACTGCGCGTGTCGTTTTGATCACCAGGCGTACAAGACCTGATGATGATCGGGTGGTTGCTCGTTTGTGATCGTTGACGTGGCACCCTGGGTGCACGGCACACTGTTGCTGCCAGGTGTGACCTCGGTCCCCCGCGGGCACACAGGGAAGGCAACATCCGCCGAGGGTGTTGCAGGATAGGTGAGCAACGACCGAAGAGTTTGTTCATCGGTGACGACCAGAGGAGGAAGGCGATGACCCCGACCCTCACGCCGCCGCCCGAGACGGTGGCTCCCCCAGCCGCCGATGAACGGTGCGACCGCTGCAATGCTGCCGGCAAGCTCCGGATCACTCTGGCGGGTGGAAGCGAGTTGGTGTTCTGTGGGCACCATGCGAACAAGTACGCGGAGGATCTCGTGAAGATCACCGTGAAGTACGCGTCCGACCCGGAGTTCAGCTGGCGTGGCGCCGATCTGATGGCGAACTGACCAGATAACGACCTGGCCGGTCGGTGGCATCCCGTGGATGCCACCGACCGGCTTTTTCGTGCCTGTTCCACAGCCCGCGGCGAGTCGGCCGGGCCGCGCGGAATGTCCGGCGCGGCCCCGGTGGCCGGTCCGGGCCTACAGCGACTGGACGGTGGCGATGCGTTCTTCCAGCTGCTCGATCGTGGCCTGGGCGCTGGGCGGGCCACCGCAGCGGCGACGAAGCTCTGCGTGGATCTTGCCGTGGGGCAGCCCGGTCCGGTGGTGCCGGGCGGCCACCAGAGCGTTGAGCTGACGCCTCAGGGCCACCCGACGCTGGGCGGCACTCAGCGGCACCGGAGGAGCCTGCGGGCCCGCAGCGGCCCGCTCAGCGGGCTGTTCGTCGCGTCGGCGACGCTGGGCCGCGAGCTGCTCCGCCTGCCGCTTGTTGAGCAGCACGGTGACCTGGTCCGCGGTCAGCAGACCGGGCAGGCCGAGATACTCCTCCTCCTCCGGCGTACCGGCCTGCGCCGCGGTGCCGAACGACGCGCCGTCGAAGATCACCTGGTCCAGCTCGGCGGTCGCCGAGAGCGCGGCGAACCGCTTCTCCAACTCGCCACTTGCCTGGTCGTCGCGCTGGGCCCGCTCCAGCAGCTCGTCGTCGAAGCCGTCCCGGTCCTTCGGTTTGCCGAGCACGTGGTCCCGCTCGGCCTCCATCTCGCTGGCCAGCCCGAGCAGGTGCGGCACGCTGGGCAGGAAGACCGACGCGCTCTCCCCGGGGCGACGGGCCCGGACGAACCGGCCGATCGCCTGGGCGAAGTAGAGCGGGGTGCTGGCGCTGGTCGCGTAGACCCCGACGGCCAGCCGGGGGATGTCCACCCCCTCGGACACCATCCGCACCGCGACCATCCACCGCTGCTCCGAGGCGGCGAACGAGGCGATCCGGGCCGACGCGCCGACGTCGTCGGAGAGCACCACGGCGGCCCGCTCGCCGGTCACCTGCTCCAGCAGCTTCGCGTACGAGCGGGCGGTCTGCTGGTCGCTGGCGATGACCAGGCCGGCGGCGTCGCTCATCCCGGCGGCCCGTAGCACGGTCAGTCGGGCGTCGGCGGCCCGCAGCACCTGCGGCATCCAGTCCCCCGCCGGGTCCAGCGCGGTGCGCCAGGCCTGGGCGATCAGGTCCTGCGTCATCGGCTCGCCCAGCCGCGCCGACAGCTCCTCACCGGCGTTGGTCCGCCAGCGGGTCTCCCCGGAGTAGGCCAGGAACAGCACCGGCCGGACCACCCCGTCGCGCAGGGCGTCGGCGTAGCCGTACACCGCGTCGGCACGGGACCGGAGCAGGCCGTCGCCGCCGCGTTCGTACTCGACGAAGGGGATCGGGTTGTCGTCGGAGCGGAACGGCGTACCGGTGAGCATCAGGCGGCGTACGGCGGGCTCGAAGGCCGCCTTCACCCCGTCGCCCCAGGACCGCGAGTCGCCGGCGTGGTGGATCTCGTCGAGGATGACCAGCGTACGGCGGGTCATGGTGCGCCGACGGTGCACCTGCGGCGCCATTCCGACCTGCGCGTACGTCACCACCGCGCCGTGGAAGTCGGCGGCCGAGTGCAGGTCGGCGTTGCGGAAGGCGGCGTCGAGCTGGATGCCGATCCGGGCGGCGGCGCTGGCCCACTGGGTCTTCAGGTGCTCGGTGGGGGCGACCACGGTGACCGCCTCGACGGTGCGGTCGGCGAGCAGCTCCGCGGCGATCCGCAGGGCGAAGGTGGTCTTGCCCGCGCCGGGGGTGGCCACGGCGGTGAAGTCCTCGGTACGCCGCCGCAGGTACTCCACCAACGCCCGGCGCTGCCAGGCGCGCAGCGCCGGAAAGGTCTCGATCGTCGGCAACCGGGCAGCCACGCGAGGTGCTCCTTCCCTGCCGCACGGCGGCGGCCCCCGGCTCAGGGCCACGTACCGCCGCCCATGAAAAGGACCTCCGCGCGTCGGTGCCGCGAAGGCCGACACTCAGCATAACCAGCGACCGTCGACCCGCCCACGCGACGCCACGCGCCGCGCTCGACCGCCCACCCGAGCACACCGGCGCCCACGGTGGCCGTGCCGGTCCGCGGGTCGGGTCGCCGGTCAGGTGGGGCCGGTGCTCGGTGGACGGAGCATTGCCACCGGGGCGGACCAGCGACGGCGCAACGCGATCAGGCGGAGGCCGAAGACCAGCAGCGTCGCCACGGTGAGCGGGACCGCTCCGGCCCGGTCGAGCAGATCCAGCACGACCACGGCGACCGCGCCGGCCAGCGCGGCCACCGCGTAGATCTCCCGGCGCAGCACCACCGGGATCTCGCCGGTGAGCAGATCCCGGCCGAGTCCGCCACCGATCGCGGTGAGCATGCCGATCACGCAGGCGCCGACCGCCGGCACCTGGGCCTCCAGGGCCTTGACCGTACCGGTGACGGTGAACAGACCCAGGCCGGCGGCGTCCAGCACCAGCACGGTGGTGCGGAGCCGGGCGAGCTGCGGGTGCAGCCAGAACACGGCGACGGCGGTCAGCGCGGCGGTGGCGGCGTACCGCCAGTCGGCGAAGGCCAACGGCGGAACCTCACCGATGGCCAGATCGCGGAAGATCCCACCGCCGAGGGCGGCGACGAAGCCGACGAAGACCACCCCGAACAGGTCGAGCCGTTTGGCCACCGCGGCGGAGGCACCGGAGGCGGCGAAGACGGCCACCCCGGTCAGGTCGGCCAGAAGCAGGGCCGTGGAGGTGCTCACAGCGCCGAAGATTACGCGGGCGGCCTGGTGGGCCGCCCCGCGTCACTCACCCCAGGAGTCGTAGATCTCCTTGCACTTGGGGCAGACCGGCGAGCCGGGTTTGGCGGCCTTTGTCACCGGAAACGTCTCTCCGCAGAGAGCGATGACGAAGGTGCCCATGACGGCACTCTCGGCGATCTTCTCCTTCCGGACGTAGTGGAACATCTCCGGACCGGTGTCGGCGTCCTTCAGCTCTGGACGTTCGAGAACCTCTGTGCTCACGTGTACACCTCCAACCTTTCCAGTCTGGCAGGTCACCCCGGTCGGGTCCACCACAGGTGGACCCGACGGCACGCCGTAACGTACCTGAAATGACCGACTTTCAGCTTCGTTTCGGTGCCGAGGTGGCCGACGCCCTGCGCTCCCGGCGGCCGGTCGTAGCCCTGGAGAGCACCATCGTCTCGCACGGCCTCCCCCGCCCGGACAACCTGCGCGTGGCCAGGGAGATCGAACAGGCCGTCCGGGACGCCGGGGCGGTGCCGGCGACCATCGGCATGGTCGCCGGGGAACTCGTGGTGGGACTCGACGACACCCAGTTGACCCGGCTCGCCACCGCCGACGGGGTGACGAAACTCTCCGTACGCGATCTGGCGGTGGCGGCGGCGATCCGCGCGGACGGTGCCACCACCGTCGCCGCGACCAGTGCGGTGGCCACCGCCGCCGGCATCGGGGTCTTCGCCACCGGCGGCCTCGGCGGGGTGCACCGGGACGCGGCCCAGACCTTCGACGAGTCCGCCGACCTGGTCACCCTGGCCCGTACCCCGATCGCGGTGGTCTGCGCCGGGGTCAAGTCGATCCTCGACGTCGGGGCGACCCTGGAGCGGCTGGAGACCCTCGGGGTGGGTGTGGTCGGCTACCGCACCCACCGGTTCCCGGGCTTCTTCGTCACCGACGGGGGCTTCGACCTGGACTGGGCGGCGGACTCACCGGAGCAGGTGGCCGACATCATCGCCGCCCGCGCCGAGCACGGAGTGCACCACGGTGGGCTGATCGTGGCCAACCCGCTCCCCGCTGACGAGCAACTCGACCCGGCCCTGCACGACCGCACGCTTGCCGACGGGTTGGCGACGCTGGCCCGCGACGGGATCACCGGCAAGGCGGTGACGCCGTTCCTGCTGGCCCACTTCCACTCCGCCACCGCCGGGGCGAGCCTGGCGGTCAACGTCCGGATCATCCTGCGCAACGCCGACCTCGCCGCCCGGATCGCGGTCGCCGCCGCCCGGCAGACCGGCCCCGCCGCCGACGACGCCCGGCACGATGGCCTTACCGCCGACGACGCCCGGCGCGATGGCCTTACCGCCGACGACGCCCGGCACGATGGCCAGGGAGCGTGACCGGCCCGGGGCGCGTCCTGGTCGTCGGTGACGTGGTGACCGACGTGGTCGCAATGCTGGCCGGCCCGGTCGCCCCCGGCTCGGACACGCCCGCGGCGATCCGGATGACCGGCGGCGGCCAGGCCGCGAACACCGCCGCCTGGCTGGCCGCCCAGGGCGTACCGGTGACGCTGGTCGCCGCCGTGGGCGCCGACGACGCGGGCCGGGACCGGACGGGCGAGCTGACCCGGGGCGGCGTGGTCTGTGCGGTCGAGTCGCACCGCGACGCGGCCACCGGCACGGTGATCGTGCTGGCCGGCGCGGACGAGCGGACCATGGTCACCGAGCGGGGGGCAAACCTGCTGCTGAGCCCGGGGCACGTCGAGCGGGCGGTCGCTGCGGCGCCGGACGCCCGGCACCTGCACCTGTCCGGGTACCCGCTGTTGGACGCCGCCTCCCGGCCGGCCGGGCTGCGCGCGCTGGCCGTGGCGCGCGAGTGCGGTCTGACCACCAGCGTCGACGCGGCCTCCGCGGCCCCGCTGCGGCAGGTCGGGGCGGAGGCCTTCCTGACCTGGGTACGCGACGTGGACCTGCTGCTGGTAAACGCCGACGAGGCGACGGCGCTGGCCGGTGGTACGGAGCCGGCGGCGCAGGCCCGGACGCTGTCCGGGTGGGTCCGGCGGGTGGTGGTGAAGCGGGGTGCGGCCGGGGCGCTCTGGGCCGATCGGGACGTGACGGTCGACGGGCCGGCGGCACCCCGGGTGCCGGTGGTCGACGTCACCGGTGCCGGCGACGCGTTCGCCGCCGGCCTGCTGGCCGCCTGGCTGACCGGGGAGCCGGTGCCGGCGGCGCTGGAGCGGGCCGGAGCGCTCGGCGCGGCGGCGGTCGGCACCCCCGGCGCCCGGCCGCCCGGCTGAGGCCGACCACCCGACCGGGCCCACCGCGCCCGGTCCACCCGGCCGCCGTTCCGGCCGGTCGGTCAGGGCTCGACTTCGATGATCTTGTGCGGGTGTTCCTCGGCGGTGAGAGTCCGCGGCGCGGCCTCCTCGCGGGCCCGACGCTGGAACCGGTTGGCCAGCCGGTGCTGCTCCTTGGGTGGGCGATCGTTGGCCAGCAGCACCGCCAGCCACGGGACGAGGACCATCCCGACGCCGCAGAGCGGCAGCCAGAGCCAGAGCAGCGGGGCCTCCACCCCGACCAGGACGGCCCCGGCGACCACACAGGCCACCCGGAAGATCATCATCACCACGTAGCGCCGCTGGCGACTGGTGAGCTGGTCGCCCTGGCTGCGTGAGGCATCGGTGATCAGGATCGGCTGGTACGCCGGACGCTTCACACGGTCCTCCTCGACGGAATCGGTTTCATTCTGTCACCGCTGTCCACCCCTGCGCGAACATCGAGGCGGCCGTCACCGTCTCCCGCCATTTCGCCCAGAGCCGCGTGTTACGTACGTGGTACGCTCCGCCCTGTGGGCGACCGGTTCAGCTTCACCGCCGAGGCGTTGGCCAACCTGCGGGTCTACGACGTCACGCCGGGCGAGGTCTGGGCGGCGCTGCACAGCGGCAGACGGGTCATCCGACACCTGGGCGACGACGTGATGGTGGTCTACGCCGCGACCCGTCCGGGACGACGACTGGCCGTGCTGCTGGCCGAGGCCGACGGCACCGACAACGACTGGGACATCCTCTCCGCCCGCGAGCTGAGCGACGTCGAGGCGAAACGCTACGACGAGGCGGTCCGGAGAACACGCCGACGAGGAGGCAGTGGCCATGCACCGTGACGACGCGTTGAAGCAGTTCCACAGCGGCGACGACCGGCTCGCCGAGCTGATCGACGACCAGGCGTCGAGCGAACTGCCCGCCCCCGACACCGACGTGCCGATGGTCAGCCGTTCGGTCCGGCTACCCCTGGAGACCTACGAGCGGGTCCGGGTCGCCGCCGACGACCGGGGCATCGGCGTGACCACGCTGATGCGCCAGTGGATCGAGGCTGGCCTGGCCGACCTGGACGACTCCGCGACGGTCTCGCTGGCCGACGTGCGCCGCGCCCTGGCCACGCTCGCCCACCCCACCGCCGCCTGACCCAGGCCGCCTGACCCAGGCCGCCGGACCTCACCGCCGGACCCCACCGCCGCCGGACCCCACCGCAACCCTGACCCAGGCCGCCGGAACCCACCGCCCGGACCTCACCGCAGCCTGATCCCACCGCGGCCTGACTCCACCGCCGCCTGACTCCACCGCCGCCGCACTTCAGCGGCGCTCGCCCCGAGCGGAAGATCTGGCCCGCCCCGGTCACCACAACCAACGCTGACTGTGCGACTTGCCGGGTCTTCCCGAAGGTGGTGGGCTGACAGCTGGTAGCAGCAGAGCGACTCCAAACCTGACTGGCCCGCCGAACGCCCCAACTCCCGCCCTGATGCGCGTTGCCCTCTCCGCACTCGCCTGGAATGTAGATCTTGGACACTTACCGTCCAAATAGAACGGTAAGTGTCCAAGATTCACTTTGGGGCCCGCTTCGGTGGCGAACGAGGGGAGGGGGCGGTGGGGAGGGGGGCGGTGGGGGTGGGTGGGTGGGTGGGGAATAGGTTGTTTGCGGATATTTGGGCTATTTTAGGCTTCGAGGCATCTGCACCAGGCACGGTGACGTGAAAGATCTGATCGGCGCCGCAGTCGCCGCCGGAACGGAACCGGCACCGCCGGCACGGAACTGGGTGCCGCCGGCACGGAACTGGGTGCCGCCGGCACGGAACTGGGTGCCGACGGCACGGAACTGGGTGCCGCCGGCGCAGGCCGGGTGCCGACGGCGCAGGCCGGGTGCCCACGGCACGGAAGGAGTCGCTGCCGGCGCAGGACGGGTGCCGACGGCACGGAACTGGGTGCTGCGGGACAACGGTGGCCGCTGACGGCACCGGGCCGATCGGCAGGTCAGCCCTTTGCGGCCTTCGCCGCCGCCTTGAGCTGCTTCTTGTGCTCGCGTACCCGGGTCAGTGACGCGCCGTCGGTGATGTCGGCCACCGACCGGTACGCGTCGGCGTCGCCGTAGTCACCGGCGGCCTCCCGCCAGCCGGCGGGCTGGACGTCGTACCGCTTGCCGAGCAGGGCGAGAAAGATCTGCGCCTTCTGCCGGCCGAAGCCGGGCAGGTCGGCGATCCGGGCCAGCAGTTCCCGCCCGTCGGCCACCTGCGCCCAGAGCCGGGTCGGGTCGCCGTCGTACCGGTCGACCAGTACCCGGCAGACCTCCTGCACCCGGGCGGCCATCGCCTTCGGGAACCGGTGCAGCGCGGGTGGCCGGGCGAAGACCGCGACCAGCGCCTCCGGGTCGTATCCGGCCAGTTCCCGGGCGTCCGGGGCGTGCCCGAGCCGCTCGGCGAGCACGTACGGCGAGGTGAACGCCTTCTCCAGCGGGATCTGCTGGTCCAGGGTCATGCCGACCAGCAGGGCCAACGGGTCCCGGTTGAGCAGGTCGTTCGCGGCCGGGTCGATCGGCAGGGAGAGCGCCATGTCGACCATGCTGCCACCCCGCCGATCGGCGGACCCGCCACACCCCGGATGAACAATGCGGGTCCGCCCTGCGTAGAGCCGCTGTCCGACTCCCCGACAAGCAGCGAGAAACAGATGCCACCGACACCCGGTACAGGCTCCGGCTCCCCAGCCGCGCCCGAGGACACACCGCCGGCTTCCGCACCCCTGGACCCCCTGGCGGCGGCCAAACAGCGGCGGGACCAGCTTGCCGCGCTGCTGCCGCACCTGGAACTCGACACCGCCGACGCGCTCAACGACCTCCCGCAGGCCGATCAGCTCCGGATCGCCGATCATCCCGCCGTACGGGAGGGGCTCTCCTTCCTCGCCCGCAACGAGCACAAGATCCAGGCCTGGTGGGCGACGCTCGAACGGCAGCCGGCGTCCGCCGCCGCCCAGCTGCGGTGGTCAGCCGGGAACGCTCTCCACCAGCAGACGATGGACCAGCTGAGTTCCCTGGTAAGGGCGGAGATCGACCGGCTGGCCGGTGCGCAACACCCGCCCTCGGCGACGGCGGTTACGGCACCGTACGCGCGGGCCACACTGCCGGCCGCCGACAACACCATCGGGTCGGGCCGGTCATCAGCCACCCGGCCCGCCGGATCCACCGGTCCGGGCAACGGCCGGCAGGGGACCCGTCCGGGGCCCGCAGCGCCGTCGCCAGGCTGATCGGCGGAACCGGACCGGCGCGACGGAGTGACCCGGACCTCAGACCACAGCGGGCGGCAGTGAGGTTAGGCAGTGCTAACTTCATTCCCGTCACCTGGGCGGATGTCGTCCGGGAGCCGCGACGAAGGAGCGTCTCGTCGTGCCCATCCCCCTCCGCAGGGCCACCGCGACCATGATCGCCGCCGGGTTACTCTCCGTCGGTCTGGTCGCCTGCGGCGCCGAGGACGAGGCAGGCACCGAGACGGGTGCCGCCGGCGACAAGCAGATCACCGTCTACAGCGGGCGCAACGAGCAGCTGGTCAAGCCGCTGCTGGAGAAGTTCACCGCGCAGACCGGGATCGCCGTGCAGGCCCGCTACGCCAGCACCGCCCAGCTCGCCGCCCAGCTGGTCGAGGAGGGTGACCGCTCCCCCGCCGACGTCTTCCTGGCCCAGGACGCCGGCGCGCTCGGCGCGGTCTCCAAGCAGGAGATGTTCACCGCGCTGCCCGCCGCGACGGTGGACAAGGTGCCGGCCACCTACCGGGCCGGCAACAGCCACTGGGTCGGCGTGAGCGCCCGGGCCCGGGTACTGGCCTACAACGCCGACAAGGTCACCGAGGCGGAGCTGCCCGCGTCGGTGTTCGAGCTGACCGACCCGAAGTGGAAGGGCAAGGTCGGGGTGGCCGCGACCAACGCCTCGTTCCAGGCGTTCGTCACCGCGATCACGGTGCAGCACGGCGAGGCCCGGGCCAAGGAGTTCCTGGCCGGGCTGAAGGCCAACGACCCGCAAATCCGCGACGGCAACGGCAAGATCCTCGAAGACGTCATCGCCGGCACCGTCCCGGTGGGTCTGATCAACCACTACTACCTCGGCGAGGTCGCCAAGGAGCAGGGGGCCACGGTCGACTCGCTCAAGGCCAAGCTGCACTTCTTCGCCGGTGGGGACACCGGTGGGCTGGTCAACGTCGCTGGGGTGGGTGTGCTGAAGCGGGCCGCCGACAACCCGGACGCGCAGGCCTTCGTGGACTACCTGCTCGGCCCGGAGGCGCAGGCGTACTTCGCCGAGCAGACCTTCGAGTACCCGGTGGTCGACGGCGTCACCGGCCCGGCCGGGGTGCCCGCGCTGGCCGAGCTGCAGGTGCCGCAGATCGACCTGAACGACCTCGACGGGTTGGAGTCCACGATCACGCTGATCAAGGATTCGGGGCTCGTACCCTGACCACCCCGACCGTCGCCCCCGCAGGGCCGGACCGCCGAGGCGGCCCGGCCCTGTCCGGCGTACCGGGGAGGTGGCGGCGGTGGGCGCCGCGGCCGGCGCTGCTCGCGGCCTCGACCGCCGCGGTGGCCGTGGCCGCCGTCCCGCTCACCTATCTCGCGGTACGCACCGCCGAGGCCGGCTGGGAGCGGATCGTCGCGGAGGTCTGGACCAGCCGGGTCGGCTGGCTGTCCCTGCGCAGCCTGGGCCTGGCCGCCGTGGTCACCGTGGCCTGCGTGCTGCTCGGCGTCGGCTCGGCGTACCTGGTCACCCGGACCGACCTGCCCGGTCGGCGGGTCTTCGCGGTGCTGGCCGCGCTGCCGCTGGCGGTGCCCACCTACATCGCCGCGTTCGCCTGGGTCTCCACCGTCGACGGGCTGGCCGGATTCTGGCCGGCGGCGCTGGTGCTCACCCTCTGCTCGTACCCCATGTCTTCCTGCCGGTCGCGGCGGCGCTGCGCGGCGCGGACCCGGCCCAGGAGGAGGTCTCCCGGTCGCTGGGGCGGGGCGGCTGGCGGACCTTCACCGAGGTGACCCTGCGCCAGATCCGGCCGGCCACCGCCGCCGGCGCGCTGCTGGTCGCCCTCTACGTGCTCTCCGACTTCGGCGCGGTCTCCATCCTGCGGACCGACACCTTCACCCGGGCCGTCTTCGTCGCCTTCGACCTCGGCTTCGACCCGACCGGCGCGCTGGTGCTCTCCAGCGTGCTGGTGCTGCTGACCCTGCTGCTGCTGACCGGGGAGACGGTCACCCGACGGCGCGGCGCCCGGTACGCCCGGCTCGGTGGCGCCCGCCGGCCGGTGGTCCGGTCGCGCCTCGGCGCGGCCCGGTGGCCGGCGATGGCCGTCCTGCTGGCCGTGGCGGCGCTGGCCTTCGGGGTGCCGGCGGTCAGCCTGGCCCGGCGGCTGTTCGCCGGGGTGTCCCGGCCCGGCGCGCTGGCCGAGGTGGCGGTCGCGGCCGGGAACTCGCTCTGGTTGTCGCTGGCCGGCGCGGGGTTGACCATGCTGCTGGCGCTGCCGCTGGGGCTGCTCACCGCCCGCGCCCCCGGGCCGCTGACCACGCTGCTGGACCGGACGGCGTACCTGTCGCACGCCCTGCCCGGGGTGGTGGTCGGGCTGTCGCTGATCTTCTTCGGGATCAACGTCGCCTACCCGCTGTACCAGACGACGTGGCTGCTGGCGCTCGCGTACGCCACGCTGTTCCTGCCGCTGGCGGTGGGTGCGGTCGCCGGTGCCGCCGCCCAGGCCCCGCCCGGCCTGGAGGAGGTGGCCCGTTCGCTGGGCCGCAGCCCCTGGGACGTGCTGCGCACGGTCACCCTGCCGCTCACCCTGCCCGGCATCGGCGCCGGTGCCGCACTGGTCTTCCTCACCGGTATGAAGGAACTTCCCGCCACCCTGCTGCTGCGGCCCACCGGGGTCGACACGCTGGCCACCGAGCTGTGGACCAGTACGGCCGTCGGCGCGTACGCCGCCGCCGCCCCGTACGCCGCACTGCTGGTGGTCATCTCGGCGCTACCCACCTGGCTGCTGGTGGCCCGCAGCGGCCTGCTCGACAAGGAGGATCGGCGATGAGCGAGGTCGTGCTGACCGGCGTCGTCAAACGGTACGGCCCGGTCACCGCGCTCGACGGGGTGGACCTGAGGGTGCCCGCCGGCGAGCTGACCGCCGTGCTGGGCCCGTCCGGGTGCGGCAAGACCACGTTGCTGCGCTGCCTGGCCGGCTTCGAACGCCTCGACGACGGCGAGATCCGGCTCGACGGCCGGCCGGTGGCCGGTGGCGGCCGGCACCTGCCGACGCACCGCCGCCGGATCGCCGTGGTGCCGCAGGAGGGTGCCCTCTTCCCGCACCTGAGCGTGGCCGCGAACATCGGCTACGGCCTGGACCGGGCCGCCCGGCGCGGTGACCGGGTGGACGAGGTGCTGACCCTGGTCGGGCTGGCCGGCTACGGCGACCGGATGCCGCACCAGCTCTCCGGCGGACAGCAGCAGCGGGTGGCGGTGGCCCGGGCACTGGCCCCCCGGCCGTCGCTGGTGCTGCTCGACGAACCGTTCAGCGCCCTCGACGCCGGGCTGCGCGCCGGGCTGCGCCACGACATCCGGGCGGCGCTGCGCGCCGACGGGGCGACCGCGGTGCTGGTCACCCACGACCAGGGCGAGGCGCTGTCGGTGGCCGACCGGGTGGTGGTGCTGCGCGCCGGCCGGGTGGTGCAGGCCGACACCCCGACCACCATCTACCGGGAACCCGCCGACCCGTGGGTGGCCGGCTTCGTCGGCGACGCGGTGCTGCTGTCCGCGGTCGCCGACGGAGGTCGGGCCCGGACCGCGCTCGGCCCGATCCCGATCGCCGGGGCGGCACCGTCCGGGGCGGTCACCGTCCTGGTCCGCCCGGAACAGGTACGCATCCTGCCGGCCCCGCGCACGGACACCGTCCCGGCGACGGTGCTGCGGCACGACTTCCACGGCCACGACGCGCTGGTGGGGCTCCGGCTGGCCGACGGCACCCGGGTCACCGCCCGGATCCTCGACGACGCGAGCACCGCACCGGTCGGCACCGACGTGGCGGTACGGGTCGACGGCACCGCCCGCGCCTGGCCCGCCTGAGCCCGGGTTCCCTGCCGAGGGCCAACGTCCACCGCACCAACCGCAGCCGGGTCAGACCGGTCCGGGCGGTCGACCGAGGTAGTACCGAGGGATAGCCGGTCGGCACCGGGCACCGCTGATCCGCCGGCGTGGGCGGTGCCGGGTGCCCGGCGCGGGGAGGGCAGGATGTCCAGGTGGACGAAGATGACATGCTGCTCTCCCCGGCCGGCGTCGAGGCGCTCCGGGCCGCGCTGACCGGGGCCGGCTACACCGTCGCCGGGATCGCCGACCGGCTCGGCACGGCGGCCACCGCCGGCGTGGCCCGCAACGACTTCCGGGCCGCGCTGCGGGCCACCGAGGACCGCGACCCGCTGGCCACCCTGATCCGGCTGTTCGTCTGCGAGCAGACCGAACCGGAACCGGCCGTCACCGCCGCCCTCGCCCCGCTCCCGCTGGCCGAGGCGCTCGCCGCCGGCCTGGTCGAACGGCACGGCGACGGCCTGCGGATGGGCCTGGACCTGGAACCGTACGCCGACGACTGGTGGTTGCTCTCCGACGTGCCGGCCAGCGCCCGGCCCGGTCAGCCGCTGCCCGCCGAGCACGTGCTGGGCGTCGGCGGGGCTACCCAGACGCTTACCGGCGCGACCCTGCGGCGGCCGGTGGAGACCGCGCTGGACCTGGGCACCGGCTCCGGGGCGCAGGCGCTGCACCTGGCCGGGCACGCCCGCCGGGTCACCGCGACCGACGTGTCGGCGCGGGCGCTGCGGTTCGCCGCGACCACCGCCGCGCTCAACGGCCAGGACTGGGAGCTGCTCCGGGGTGACCTGGTCGCCCCGGTCGCCGGCCGACGCTTCGACCTGGTGGTGAGCAACCCGCCGTTCGTGGTCGGCCCCGGCACCACCACCCACGTGTACCGGGACTCCGGCCGGGTCGGCGACGCCGTCGGCGCGGAGCTGGCCGCCGCCGCACCCGGCCTGCTCAACCCGGGCGGCACCATGCAGTACCTGGCCAACTGGGTGCACGTCAGCGGCCAGGACTGGGGCGAACGGGTGGCCGACTGGTTCACCGGCACCGGACTGGACGCCTGGGTCATCCAGCGGGAGGTGGCCGACCCGATGGCGTACGTCAACCTGTGGCTGGCCGACGTCGGCGAGACCGCCGACCCGCAGCGGGCCGCCGCCTGGCTGGACTGGTTCGACGCCCACCAGGTGGAGGCGATCGGGTTCGGCCTCGTGTCGCTGCGGAGAGGTGGTCACGACGATCCGGTGGTCCGGGTCGAGGACCTGCGCCAGCGGGTGCAGCCGCCGCTGGGCGACCAGGTGGCCGCCTGGTTCGACCGGCAGGACTTCCTCCGGGTACGCGACACCGAGGCGCTGCTCGCCGAGCGCTACCGGGCGGCCGAGGGGCTCCAGCTGCGGCAGGAGGCGACCATGGGTGCCGACGGCTGGGAGGTGGACCGGCAGGTCCTGGTGCAGCCGCACGGGTTGCGTTGGAGCGAGGAGATCGATCCGCTGGTGCTGGCGCTGGTCGGTGGCGCCGACGGGCGGCTGCCGTTGCGCGACCAGCTCGCCCTGCTCGCCGCCGCGCACGACGTCGCCGAGTCCGAACTCGCCGAGGCGGCCGGCCCGATCGTGGCGCACCTGGTGGAGCGGGGCCTCATCGAGCCGGTGCCGGCCTGATGCGGGCGCTGGTGCAGACGGTCGGCCGGGCCAGCGTCACGGTCGACGGCGAGGTCGTCGGCGAGGTCACCGACGGCCTGCTGGTACTGCTCGGGGTGACCCACACCGACACCGCGCAGCTGGCCCAGACGATGGCCCGCAAGGTCCACGAGCTGCGGATCCTGGACGACGAACGCAGTGCCGCCGACACCGGTGCGCCGATCCTGGTGGTCAGCCAGTTCACTCTCTACGGTGACGCCCGCAAGGGCCGCCGACCGAGTTGGACGGCGGCGGCCCCCGCCGAGCGGGCCGAACCACTGGTCACCGAGTTCGTCGAGGCGCTGCGTGGCCGGGGCGCACCGGTGCGGACCGGCCGGTTCCGCGCGCACATGCTGGTGGAGAGCGTCAACGTCGGCCCGCGTACCCTCCTGCTCGACCTCTGATCCCGGCTGCCGGTGCCTCGCCGGCGGCGGACCCGAGCCCGGGACACCCGACGACGGCGGACCCGGGCCGGGTCAGGAGAACAGGCCGCGGCGTTGGATGGACTGCCGCAGCCAGCCGTCGAGCTGCGCCGCCCAGTCGACCCGGTCCAGCGTGGCGTGGTCCACGGTGAACCGGCCGAACGCGTCGCGCCCCTCGGTGAAGAGCCCACCCCGCTTGTCGATCTCCAGCACCACCTGGGTCTGGCCCGGGTCGGCGATGAAGGTCACCTCCAGCTGGTTGATCGCCGCGGCGTACTGCGGCGCCGGGTAGAACTCGATCTCCTGGTAGAAGGGCAGACTCTGGCGTACCCCGTAGATGTGACCACGTTCCACGTCGGCGCGGGCGAACCGGAAGCCCAGCCGCAGCAGCGCCTCCAGCAGCCGCTCCTGCGCCGGCAGCGGATGCACCGACACCGGGTCCAGGTCACCGGAGTCGACCGCCCGCGCCACCTCCAGTTCGGTACGCAACCCCATCGTCATGCCGTGCAGGTACTGCCCGTACAACGTGGTCAGCGGGGTCTCCCAGGGCACCGCGAAGCGGAACGGGATGTCGTAGCGCTGCCCCGCCGCCAGCTGGAACGGGCCGGTCACCTGCTGGCGCTGGAACTCCTGGTTGGTCTGGTACTCGTTGTCGCCGCTCTCCACCTCGACCCGGGTGAGCAGGCCGAGGGCGACGTACTCCACGTCGACCTGGTGGTCGCCGCCGACGACCTGGATCCGGCCCTGAAGCTCCCCGCCGGGACGGCAGTTCGGGTTGGCCAGAACGGTCTCCACCGACGGACCGCCCACCCCCATCGCCTGCATGAGCCGCTTGAAGACCATGACGCCCTCCGTTGCCTGTGCACCGTCTGCCGATGGCGACCCTCGATGACCGCCGCTGGCACGGTAACCGACACACACAACCCTTCGACCAGCAACAACGTACGGACCCCGGTGGATGGCCGGTCGACCTTACCGGCACGTACGGTGACGGTGTGACCGGCTTCGTCGAGCCGATTCTGTCGGTTCCCCGATCGCCTCACTCCCGTTTCACGTCCCGCCCGCCAAGCTGGGTGTCACCGGCGCCACTTCGTGGTCCGGCACGCGGCACAGAGTCGACGCGGGGAGACGACAGAGATGGTCCAGCAGATGATCGAGCAGCAGCACGGCCCGACCGCCGACACCCTCACCGACCTGGACGCCACCGACGAGCGGGGCGTCTCCACCGACCTGGTCCGGGCGTACCTCAACGGCATCGGCCGCAAGAAGCTGCTCACCGCGGCGCAGGAGGTCGACCTGGCCCGGCAGATCGAGGCGGGGCTGTTCGCCGAGGAGAAGCTGACCACCTGCACGCCGGTCTCGGTGGAGCTGCAGGCCGACCTGGCGCTGGTCGCCGCCGAGGGCCGGGCCGCCAAGGATCACCTGTTGGAGGCCAACCTCCGCCTGGTGGTGAGCATCGCCAAGCGGTACACGGGTCGTGGGATGGCCTTCCTCGACCTCATCCAGGAAGGCAACCTCGGCCTCATCCGCGCCGTCGAGAAGTTCGACTACACCAAGGGCTACAAGTTCTCCACCTACGCCACCTGGTGGATCCGCCAGGCCATCACCCGCGCCATGGCCGACCAGGCCCGCACCATCCGCATCCCCGTCCACATGGTCGAGCAGGTCAACCGGATGGTCCGGGCCCGGCGGGAGCTGTCGGTCTCGCTGGGCCGGGAGCCCACCGTCAGCGAGGTGGCCGTCGCGATGGGCGTGCCCGAGTTCCAGGTGATCGAGCTGATCTCGTACGACCGGGAGCCGGTCAGCCTGGACCAGGCCGTCGGCGAGGACGGCGAGAGCGCGCTCGGTGACTTCGTCGCCGCCGCCCCCCGCGACGAGCCGGGTGAGAGCGCCACCGGCGGCGAGCTGCGCGCCGAGGTCAGCGTGGTGCTGGCCACCCTCAGCCAGCGCGAGCAGGCGGTGATCCGGCTGCGCTTCGGCCTGGACGACGGCCGGCAGCGCACCCTGGACGAGGTGGGCCGGGAGTTCGGCCTCTCCCGGGAGCGGATCCGGCAGATCGAGAAGGTCACCCTGCTCAAGCTGCGGGCCCCCGAGCGGGCCCAGCGCCTGGAGGCGTACGCCTGCTGAACGACCCGACACGACGGGGCTCCGGTGGTTCACCGGGGTCCCGTTTCGTCGTTACGCTACGGGGTCACCGACTCGGAAGGACATCATGAACTGGACCCTGGAAGTGGTGGTGGTACCGGTCTCCGACCTCGACCGGTCCAAGGCGTTCTACGCCGACCGGCTCGGTTTCCACGTCGACCACGACACCCGGATCAACGACCAGGTACGCCTCATCCAGCTCACCCCACCCGGCTCCGGTTGCTCGATCGTCATCGGCCACGGCGCCGTGCCGGAGATGCCACCCGGCTCGTTCAAGGGCCTGCAGCTGGTCGTGGCCGATCTGCACCGGGCCCGCGCCGAGCTGGTCGAGCGGGGTGTCGAGGTCAGCGAGGTCCAGATCCTCGGCGAGAACCCACACCCGGTGCCGAACCCGCTGGACAACGTCGGTTTCGTCTTCTTCGCCGATCCCGACGGCAACTCCTGGGCGGTGCAGCAGATCTCCAGCCGGGGCTGAGCTGAGCGCGGTGTTTGCAGGGGCCCCTTCCTATCGCGAAAGCGATAGGAAGGGGCCCTTCCTTACCGTCAGAGGCGGCGGGGGCCGGTGTCGGGGCGGGCGGCGGCCGAGCCGATCCGGACCGTGGCGTGCAGGACCGAGAGGCCGTCCGGGCGGGCCAGCACCGGATTGAGCGTCAGCGACCGGATCCGGGGCTGGTCGTCGGCGAGCCGACCGACCCGCAGCAGCAGGTCGGCCAGGGCCGCCCGGTCCACCGGCGCGGCACCCCGGTGCCCCCGCAACAACGGGGCCGCCCGGGGTTCGTCGACCAGTTCGGCGGCGTCGGAGCCGGTCAGCGGCAGCGCCCGCCAGGCCCGGTCGCCGAGCAGTTCGGTGGCCACCCCGCCCAGCCCGAAGCCGACCACCGGCCCGAACGCCGGATCCTCCACCAGCTCCACCACGCAGGGCACCCCGGGCGCCACCATCGCCTGGACCAGGACCTCCGCGCCGAAGACCGCCGACATCTCCGCGTACGCCCGGCGCAGCGCCGCCGCGTCGGCCAGGTCGAGCCGGACCGCGCCGAGATCCAACCGGTGCCGCAGTCCGGCGGCGGCGGCCTTGATCGTCACCGGGTAGCCGACCCGGTCGGCGGCCTCGGCGGCCTCCTCGGCCGAGCGCGCCGGCACCGAGGCGACCAGCTCGATGCCGTACGCGGCGAGCAGTGCACCGGTCGGATCCGCCCCGTCGGCCCGGATCGCCGCCTCCCCCGCGGCACTGTCCACCCCGGACAGCTCCGGCGGTACACCCGGGTCCCGGCGCAGCCACCGCGCGTACCGGGTGACCCGGGCCAGCGCCCGTACCGCCTCCTCGACGCTGCCGTACGCCGGCACCCCGGCCGGCGGTCGACCGGCCAGAAACGTCGCGACGGTCGGTTTGCCGGCGGCCGAGGCGACCGGCAGGGCGGCGACGACGTCGCTGTCCACCTCGGTGTGCTGCCCCGGCAACGGCGGGGCGAAGACCGCCACCAGGGCGTCGACCCGCTCGTCGGCGGCCGCATCGGCAAGCGCGACGGCGAACTCCGCCGCCCCGGCCGCCGGTCCGACGTCGCACGGGTAACCGGCGGCGACGGTCAGCCCCTGCGCGACGCAGGCGGTGGCCGCCAGCCCGGTCAACGCCGACGAGTTGCCCACCACGGCGACCCGTGCCCCGGCCGGCAACGGCTGGTCGGCCAGGAGGACCCCGACGTCGAGCAACTCGGCGACGGTGTCGACCCGGATCACCCCGGACTGGGCGAAGAGCGCGCTGACCGCCTCGGTGTCCAGCCCTGGTGACTCGTCCACCCCGGGTGGCCGGGCCGGTGAGGCCAGGGCCACCACCGGCTTGCTCCGGCCGATCCGCCGAGCCAGCCGGGCGAACTTGCGCGGGTTACCGAACGTCTCCAGATACAGCATGATCACGTCGGTACGGGGATCGTCCTGCCAGTACTGCAGCAGGTCGTTGCCGGAGACGTCGGCCCGGTTGCCGGCCGAGACGAAACTGGACAGGCCGAGCCCGCGCCGGGAGGCCTCGGCCAGCAACGCCACCCCGAACGCGCCGGACTGGCTGAAGATCCCCACCGGGCCGGCGGCGGGCAGGACAGGCGCGAGCGTGGCGTTGAGGCGTACCGTCGGGTCGGTGTTGGCCACGCCCAGGCAGTTCGGGCCGACCACCCGCATGCCCGCCGCGTGCGCCGCCCGGACCAGGCCCCGCTGCGCCGCCGCGCCGGCCGGCCCGGCCTCGGCGAACCCGGCGGAGATCACCACCAGGGCGTGCGCCCCGGCGGCGGCCGCGTCGGCGACCACCGCCCGCGCCGCCTCCGGTGGCACCGCCACCACCGCCAGGTCGACCGGCACCCCGGCGTCGACCGCCGACGGGTACGCCGGCAGCCCCGCCACGGTGGACGCCGCCGGATGCACCGGCACGATCGCGCCCGGAAACCCGCCGTCGCGCAGGTGCCCCAGCACCGCCGCGCCCACCCCCTGCCCGGTGGCGCTGGCACCGTAGACGGCCACCCCACGCGGTGCGAGCAGCCGGGCCACGGAACGGGACTCGGTACGCTGCTCCCGACCACGCTGGACCTCCAGGGTCTGCTCGGTCGGGGCGATCGGAAAACTGAGGTGCACCACCCCGTCGGCGAACTGCCGTCGGACCTGGTAACCGAAGTCGGCGAAGACCCGCAACATGGTGCCGTTGGCGGGCAGCACCTCGGCGACGAAACTGGTCACGCCGACCCGGCGGGCCGCGTCGGCGAGATGCTCCAGCAGCACCGAGCCGATCCCCCGCCCCTGGAAGGCGTCCTCCACCACGAACGCCACCTCGGCCTGCGGGGCCTGCGGGCCGAGCCGCTCGTACCGGCCGACCGCCACGATCCGCTCCCCGGCCACCACCACGAACGCCTCCCGGTCGTGGTGGTCGACAGTCACGAACCGCCGCAGGTCCCGCTCCGGGATCCTCGGGTACGGCGAGAAGTAGCGCAGGTAGCGGGTGCGCTCGGAGAACCGCGAGTGCATCGCCACGATCCCCGCCGCGTCCTGCGGCTCGATCTGCCGCAACTGGACGGTGGTGCCGTCGCTGAGCAGGACATCCACCGGTTGCACCGACACGCTCACCACCGGTCCTCCCCAGGCCCGGTCAGTCGCGCGGATCGTGTGGATCGAGCCCCAGCAGCGGGAACACCGCCCGACGGGTGGCCGCGACCGCCCGGTCCACCGCGCTCGGCTCCCCGGTCGGCTGCCACGGCACGTACTCCGGGTCGACGTCGTCGGTCATCCGCAACGGCACCTCCCGACCCGGCCGGCGGGCGGCGGCCAGCTCCCGCCAGCCCAGCGGGGTCAGCGCCGCCGGGTCCAACGGCTCACCGGTGGCCACCGCGAGCAGATGCGTCCAGGCCCGGGGCACCACCTCGACGAGGGCGTACCCGCCACCGCCGGTGGCCACCCACCGACCGTCGCAGAGCTCGTCGGCAAGCGCCCGCAACGCCCGGTAGGTGGCACGTTGGCCGTCCACCGACAGGTGCAGGTCGGCCAGCGGGTCTAGCCGGTGGGCGTCCGCGCCGCACTGGGTGACCAGCAACTGCGGCCGGAACGCCCGCAGCACCGAGGGCACGACCGCGTGGAACGCCCGCTGCCAGCCGGCGTCGTCGACCCCCGGTGGCAGCGGCAGGTTGACCGCCGTACCGGCCGCCCCCGGCCCGCCGGTCTCGTCGGGGAACCCGGTGCCCGGGAACAACGCCAACGGGGTCTCGTGCAGGCTGACAGTGAGCACCCGGGGGTCGTCCCAGAAGATCTGCTGGACGCCGTCGCCGTGGTGCACGTCGACGTCGACGTAGGCGATCCGCTGCGCGCCGAGGTCGAGCAGCCGGGCGATGGCCACCGCCGGGTCGTTGTAGACGCAGAACCCGGCGGCCCGCGCCGACATGGCGTGGTGCAGCCCACCGGCCACGTTGACCGCGCGCCGGGCCTCGCCCCGCCAGACCGCCTCGGCGGCGGCCACCGTGGCCCCGGCGATCAACGCGCTGGACTCGTGCATCCCGGCGAAGACCGGGTTGTCCGAGGTGCCCAGCCCGAAACCGGCGAAGAGCGGGTCCCGCGGCGCGACGCGTACCGCGTCCAGGTAGTCCGGC
Organism: Micromonospora sp. WMMA1923; assembly: GCF_049179195.1. Lineage (NCBI taxonomy): Bacteria > Bacillati > Actinomycetota > Actinomycetes > Micromonosporales > Micromonosporaceae > Micromonospora > Micromonospora sp. WMMA1923. Next base: position 1,084,252 of record NZ_JBMHLZ010000001.1, on the reverse strand, counting down.
TCGTGCACCAGGGTGAGCAGGGCGTCGTCCGCCGGCTCCGGCTTGACCAGCCGTACCCCGGGCCGGTCCAGGACGCCGAACTCGCGGGCGAGCGCGATGGTCAGCTCGACCCGGACCGGGTCGAGCGGATGGTCACCCAGGTCGTAGGCGAGCAGGGCCTCGTCCCACACCACCACCGTGTCGTCGGCCATGGGCCCATGGTCGCACGACGGCGGCTGCGGGCCCGGTCACCGGCCCCGCTCAACCGGCGGGTGTCTCCCCGGTGGCCACCGGCCGCGCCGGATCGGCCACCCAGTTGCTCCACGACCCCACGTACAGGGCGGCGTCGTGCCGCCCGGCCAGGTGCAGGGCGAGCACCGCCTGCGCGGCGGTCACCCCCGACCCGCAGTACGCCCCGACCGTCCGCCCGTCGACCACCCCCGCCGCGGCCAACCGGTCCCGGAGCACCTCCGCCGCCGGGTACCGACCGGCGGCGTCGACGAGCCGCGTCGCGGGCAGGTTCACCGCACCCGGGACGTGCCCGGCCACCGGATCGACCGGCTCGTGCTCCCCCCGGTAGCGGGGCGCGGCCCGCACGTCGAGCAGCACCCCGGCGGCCTCGCCCGCCAGGCGGGCCGCCCCGTCGGCGTCGATCACCGGCAGGGCCCCCGGGGCGACCACGATGTCACCGGGTGCCGGCGTCGCCGGCTCGGTCGAGGTGGGCAGCCCCGCCGCCAGCCAGGCCGCCCAGCCACCGTGCAGCACCCGGACCGGCAGGTGGCCGGCCCACCGCAGCGTCCACCAGGCCCGCGCGGCGGCCAACCCGTCGCCGCCGTCGTACACCACCACCTGACCACCGGTGCGGACCCCGGCCGCCCGCAGCGCGGCCTGCAGGCCGGCCACCTCGGGCAGCGGGTGCCGGCCGGCGGGGCCCGGCGGGCCGCACAGCTCGGCGTCCAGGTCGACGAAGACGGCACCGGGCAGGTGGCCGGCGGCGTGGTCGGCCCGCCCGGACGGGCCGGTCAGCCGCCAGCGCACGTCCAGCAGCGTGGGCGGATGCGGACCGGCGAGCTCGGTGGCGAGCCGGTCGGCCTCGACGAGTGGGCTCTGCGAATCGGACACGCCGACCAGTCAACACCATGGGGGTACCGATCCCGCAGCTCGTCGGTGTCTCGCGGCTCGTCGGCGGTCGATCGGCGTTACTCAAGGTAGCATCGGCCTCCGGGAGGCCGCTGACGTGAAGCATGACCTGGTCGACACGACCGAGATGTACCTGCGCACCATCCTCGAGCTCGAAGAGGAAGGTGTGCCACCGCTACGCGCCCGGATCGCCGAACGGCTCCGGCAGAGCGGCCCCACGGTGAGCCAGACGGTGGCCCGGATGGAACGTGACGGGCTACTCACCGTGGAGGGCGACCGGCACCTGACCCTCACCGCGCTCGGCCGCGGCATGGCGGTCGCCGTCATGCGCAAGCACCGCCTCGCCGAGCTGCTGCTGGTAAACGTGATCGGCATGCCCTACGAGGAGGCCCACGAAGAGGCCTGCCGGTGGGAGCACGTGATGAGCGACGCGGTCGAGAAGCGGGTGTACGACCTGCTCAACCGGCCCACCCGGTCGCCGTACGGCAATCCGATCCCCGGCCTGGAGGAGTTGGGCCGACCGGAGCAGCCCGCCGCCGACGTGGCGGAGACCGAGCGCAACCTCGCCTTCCCCGGGCTCGCCGGCCAGGTGGTGGTCCGGCGGATCTGTGAGAGCGTGCAGACCGACTCCGACGTGCTGCGGCAGTTGCACGCCGCCGGCGTCGACCCGGGTGCCACCGTCACCGTGGCCCAGGAACGCGACGGGGTCTCCATCGACCGCTCCGGCGATCGGGTCCGGCTGCCCCGCGAGGTCGCCTCCCGGGTCTTCGTCGCCGCCGGCTGACCGCTAGCTCCTCGCCGCACACCGACTGGCCACTGGATCTTCACCGCCGCGTGCCCGGGGTGTGAGACGGGTACCCCTCTCGACCGGATGCGTTAACAAGGGGCCCTTCCTTGCGCCTCAGTTGGTGGGGGCGAGGTCGACGGTCCTGGCCAGGTCGGCGAGCCCGGTGGCCAGCTCGTCGGCGGCGCGGTCGGTCTCCGGCGGCAGGGTGCAGCGCAGCACGGCCAGTCGGCCCTTCCCGGCCAACCAGCCCACCTCGGCCGCCGCACCGTCGTCACCGGAGGCCGCGAGCGTACGCCGGTACGCCTGCTCGCCCAGGTCGGTGACCTTCTCCGCCCGGCTCGGCACCACGTCGGCGGTGAACGTCTCCTTGTCCACCGCCGTCTCGCTGACACTGAGCGTCAACTCGGGCAGACTCTCCTGCCCGGTGCGGACCACACACGTCTGGGTGTCGGTACGTTCGCTCGCGGCGGCCACCTCGAACCGGATCCCGGTGTGCTCCTCGATCACCGCGAAGTCCAGCAGCCGGCAGGCACCACCCGCGGCGGCCGCCTCCACCGGGATCGTCACCTGCCCCACCGGCGGCACCGCCACCGGCTCGGCGTCGTCCTTGGCAGCACATCCCGAGACCAGCAGCACCGCTGCCCCGGCGATCCAGACCCGCCCGCGCACTCGCACACCTCCCGACGACGGCCGCCTGCCGACTGTCCGTGCGACACCGTACGGAATCCACCCGCCGGAGGAAAGTCGCCCGGCGGATCGGTCGAACACGTACCGGAAGTGGCCGCCCGGCGGGTCAGTCGGTCACGTAGGGGCAGTGGCGACAGCCACGCCCACAGCAGGTGCCCCGGCGGGCGAGGAAGCCGGCGCTGAGCACGAACAGTCCGCTGCCCGGGTCGAGGTAGCCCGCCTCCCCGGCGGCCAGCGCGGCGGCATGCGCGGCCAGGATCCGCTCCCGGTCCGGGTGCTGCGGCGACAGCCGGGACGGATGCGGCTCGGTCAACGCCCGATCCGCCAACGCCCGCCGCTCTCCCCCCACCCCCAAAGTGTAAGGAAGGGCCCCCTCTTAACGCATATCGTCGAGAGGGGTACCCCGCTCACACCCTGGTGGCTGGGCTCGACCGGTGGCTGGGCTGAACCGGTGGCTGGGCTGAACCGGTGGCTCGCGCTCAACTGGCAGCTCGGCTCGACCGGCGACCGGGCTCGACCGGTGCCCAGGGCTCGACCGGTGGTCAGGCCCAACCGGTGTGGCCAGAGCTCGACCGGTGGTCGGCGCTCACCCGTCGCGTTCGGCCAGGAGGAAGGCCTGGCGGGTGCGTTCGTAGGCCTGCGGTTCGCGCAGCACCCGGGTGGTGACGGTGAACCCGGCGTCACGCAGCTGCCCGGCGATCCGCTCCGGCGGCAACCGGTGCACGTCGTAGCTGACCCGGTGGCCGTACGCCTGCTCCAGCCGGACCCGCTCGTCACCGGCCTTGAAGGCGAGCAGCAGGTGACCGCCCGGCGCGAGCACCCGGTGGAACCCGGCGAAGACGCCGGGCAGCAGCTCCGGCGGCAGGTGGATGATCGAGTACCAGGCGACGATGCCGGCGAGAGAGCCGTCGGGCAGCGTCAGGTCGGTCATCGTGCCCACCTCGAAGCGCAGGTCCGGGTGCTCCCGGCGGGCCACCGCCACCATCTGCGGGGACAGGTCCACGCCGAAGACGTCCAGGCCGGCGTCGCGCAGGAAGCCGGTGACCCGCCCGGGACCGCAGCCGATGTCGGCGACCCGAGGGCCGCCACCGGCCGGACCAGCACCGTCACCTGCGCGGCCATCGGCCCCGCCCCGACCGTCAGAGGCCGCCCGACCAGCAGACCCGGACCGACCGTCGGCGCCCACCTGACCATCAGCCCCAGACCGACCATCGGCGCCCACCTGACCATCAGCCCCAGACCGACCATCGGCGCCCACCTGACCATCAGCCCCAGACCGACCATCGGCGCCCACCTGACCATCAGCCCCAGACCGACCATCTAAGCCGCCCCGGCCATCGGTACCGGCCCGGACCGTCTCGGCGAAGACGGTGAGCAGGGCCCGGTCCAGCGGTCGTGACGCCAGCTCGTCGCGGAGCAGGTCGGCGTAGTCGACCGCCACCGTGTCGTACGCGGCCCGGGTGATCCCCAGGTGGGTCGGCTCGGTCACGGTGCCCCATGCTGCCCGGCCGGCGCAGCCGGCGCAACACACGGACCGGCCGGCGCAGCCGGCGCAACGCACCGACCGGCCGAGGCAGCCGGCGCAACGCACGGACCGGCCGGCGTAGCCGGCGCGAGGCGCGGAACGGTCGAGAGCCTGAGTCGCCTCAGGCGAACCAGGTGACCGACTGACCGTGTGAACGGGTCCAGGCCAACGGCGTGCCGTCCAACGCGAGCACGTGGTGCAGGGCACCGTCCGGTGGTCGTGGCAACCCGTCGTACGGCAGCGTCTCCGGGGCCTCGTTCGCGATCCAGTGTCCCGGCAGCCCGCGTACCGTCTCGATGAAGGCCGCCCGGCGCCGAGCCGGCACCTGGTAGAGCACCGAGGTGTGGAAGACCACCAGCGTCGCGTCGGCCGGCGCCTGGGCGGCCAGGGCGGGTAGGTCGTCCACCAGGTCGCCCCGGAGCAGCAGCGGCGGATCCGTCGCGGCGACGGCCGCCGCGGCCCGCAACCGGGCTCGGCGGTGGGTGTGCTCCGGCCAGATCAGCGCGTCGAGCCAGGCGACGTCGGCGGGGTCGGTGACGTCGAGCGGGGTCAGGTCCAGCCCGGCCCGCCACACCACCTCGGGCCGCCGTGCCGGCGGTGACAGGCCGACCGCGGCGCACTCCAGCAGCGGTTCGCCGACGCCTACCAGGTGCTCGCCGTACCGGTAGGCGTACCGGTCGGGATAGAGGCAGAGGCCGGCGGAGGCACCGACCTCCACCAACGCCAGGGGCTGCGGCAACGCGGCGAGCACCGGTAGCAGGGCGGCGCACCGACCGGCTTCGTTGGTCTGGGTCGTCCGGGTACGCAGCTGCGCCTCGACCATTTGCCAGTGCGACAACACCCAGTCGTGGAACGCGACCGGGTCGTCGACCGGGCCGCCGAGCAGCCGGGTGACCCCCAGCAGCAGGTTCGGTTGCCGACTGGCAGCCGGCAGCTGCTCGAGACGGGCGAGCAACTCGTCGTCCCGGGCCACCGCCAGACAGAGTCGTTCGTACGTCGGCGACACCCCGCGCGCCTCCCGGACGGCGAACGTGACGAAGCTGTCTGCGATCGGCATCATTCGATGGTGACACCACCGGCGACCGCCCGACCCCTGGTGGGAGTCGGGCGGTCGCCGGTCGTGGCTCAGCTGCAGCCGCTGGTGGAGCCGCAGCCCTCACAGACGTAGCAGCTACCGGCCGGGCGCATCTTCGTACCGCAGGTGAAGCAGAGCGGTGCGTCGGCGGCCTTGCCGATCACGGCCTCCAGCAGCTCGGTGCTGGAGCCGACCGCCGGCGCCGGCTTGGCGGCGGCGACGTCGGCGGTCTCCAGGGCCGGCTGGGCGATCGGGCCAACCGGCCCGGCCACGTCGGCCTTGGTCTCGGGCGCCTCGACCGGAGCCGAGGCGGCCATGGCGGTGAGGTCGGCGCCACCGGCCTCCGCCTCCGCCTCGGCCCGCAGCTGGGCGGCCCGCTCCTTGGCGGTGAAGATGCCCAGTTCGGCACGGCGGTCGTACGGCAGGAAGTCCAGGGCCAGCCGGCGGAAGATGTAGTCCATCACCGAGGCGGCCATCCGCACGTCCGGGTCGTCGGTCATGCCCGCCGGCTCGAACCGCATGTTGGTGAACTTGCTGACGTACGTCTCCAGCGGGACGCCGTACTGCAGGCCGATGGAGATGGCCACCGAGAAGGCGTCCATCACCCCGGCCAGCGTCGAGCCCTGCTTCGACATCTTGAGGAAGACCTCGCCGAGGCCGTCGTCGGGGTACGACGACGCGGTGAGGTACCCCTCGGCACCGCCGACGGAGAAGCTGACCGTCTGCGACGGGCGCTTCTTCGGCAGCCGCTTGCGCACCGGACGGTACTCGACGACCTTCTCGACGGCCTTCTCCGCCACCGCGGCCTCGACGGCGGCCTCCACCGCCGCCGCGACCACCGCCTTGTTCGGCTTGGCCACCGACAGCGGCTGGCCGACCTTGCAGTTGTCCCGGTAGATCGCCAGCGCCTTCAGGCCGAGCTTCCAGCCCTCGAAGTAGATCTTCTCGACGTCCTCGACGGTCGCCTGCTCCGGCATATTGACCGTGTTGTGGTTCATGATGCCGTTCGCCACGAAGGCGTGGGTCTCCGGCACCGAGAGGTCGTACACCTCCCGCTCACCGGCATCCACCACGGAGTCGACGGGCGAGAAGTGCAGATTGCCGTCCAACACCTGGCGCAGCCATCCCGGCAGTACCACACCGTCGAGGGAGGCCACCCGTTCCACGGTACGACGGGTGACGTGCTGGGTGCGCTTGTCGAGCAGGAACGCGAAGCTCGAACGGTCGCCACGGATGCCGCCCCGGCCCGGCTTTCCGGCCGGAATCAGGTCGTACAGGTCCCGCCCGCTGATGCCGGGCACGACATCCGCCGTCCCCGTGCCGTAGGACTGTGCGAGGTAACGCGCGGCGGCGACCGCCTTCTCCGGCTCCAGGAACGGCACCATGCTCACCAGGAGCTGCCCCTGGTAACCGGCGGCGTAGACCTCGTCGTACGACTTGCCGTACGCCGGGTTGAACTTGCTCACCCGGCCGTGCACGACACCGAGATTGGTCAACACGGCCTGCAGGTCGTCCAGCAGCGCCGGGCTGTCCAGACAGATCGCCCACTTCGGCGCGGTCGCCGTCGTCACGTACGCGTCGAGCGCCAGCCCGCGCAGGAAGGCCAGCACCATGGCGCGGGGCGAACGCAGCACCGCGTCCGGGATCCGCTTCTCGGATGCCCGCGAGCCACAACCGACTTCCGTCAGGAACTCCACGACCGTCTTGGACGACACGACGACCCCCGGGCACTTGCCGGGTTGGCGGTCGATCCGGGCGGTCAGCCCGAACACCGACTGCCAGGCTGCCTGGATCCGCTCCAGCACCGAGTCGACGGAATTGGTGATGGTGATCGTCCAGTTGCTGCGGCTGGTGTGCCCCTCGGCGGCGTAGGCACCGAGCAGCAGCGCCAACTCCTCCGTCATCTCCCCCGGCAGCGTGACCGACCTCTGGTTCCCATAGGACCGGGAGGTCACCACGTCACGCAGGCTCGCCGGGACGGTCGACCACAGGTCGGCGCCGTACTGGGTGGCTACCTGGTCACCCGGCTGAAGCTCGCCCAGGGTCTTCCAGACCAGTCCGCCATCACCGGCGGTGAGCAGTCGGTGCGGGTACGTGCCGGTCACCGAGTGCCCGGAACGGAGCGTGGCAGTCCGCACCGGACGCACGCCGCCGTAGTAGAACGCGTCGGTCTTACGGTCACCGTCCAGGGAGGAGATCTTCAGGAACTCCGACCGGAAGGTGTCCTCCGCCTCGCCCTGGTAGAGACTGCCCATCCGGACGAGCCCGTCCCCGGAGGCCACCAGGGTCTCCCCGACGACGCACTTCGAGATGGCCCCCGAGATGAACGGCTGCACCGCCGCCATCATCCGCACGTGGCCCATCGGGGCGATGGACCGCTCGCCCATCGCACAGTCGAAGACCGGGTAGTGCTCCGGCTTGAGGCCGGGGGCGTCCACCACGTGACCGTGGTCGGCGATGTGCTCGACGATCGCCTCGACCTGCTCCTCGGGGTAGCCGATGCTGCGCAGGGCACGCGGCACGGTCTGGTTGACGATCTGCATCGAGCCGCCGCCGACCAGCTTCTTGAACTTGACAAGCGCCAGATCGGGCTCGACGCCGGTGGTGTCGCAGTCCATCATCAGGCCGATGGTGTTGTGGCTGACGAAACCACCCGCGACGTAGGTGACGTTCGCCGGTACGGAGAGGTCGTAGGTCGGCTGGACCCCGCCGTCCTCGTTCACCGCGACCTGCTCGAAGAGGTAGTCCAAGGCGTGACCGAGCCGGTCGTCGCCGGTCTCGGCGAACACCCGCAGCGCCACCGCCCGGGGCACGCCGCCGGTCTTGCGCAGCGACTGGACGACCGCCGGGCGCAGCTCGTGACCGGCCGGCACCAGCAGATCCCACACCGCAGCCGGCAGGTGGATCCGGTCCCGGTTGGCGCTCTGTGCCATGTCGGACGTGACCAGGTCGCCCTTGCGGGCACCGACGAAGCCGACGACCTCGTCGAAGGCGATCGCGTGCGCGGTGTTGCGCAGCCGCACCTGCCAGACCTCGGAGCCCAGGCCGCTGATCGTCCGCCGGGTGGTCGTGGCCATCCCGAGCGTCAACAGCAGGGTACGGACCTCGGCCGCGAAGCTCTCGGTGGAGGTGGACATCGACGGTACGCCGCCGAGCACCGTACCGTCGGCCTCGAAGAGGCCCCGCAGGAACGCCCCGTAGACGCCGGCGTCGTTGGTCTCCAGCAGCGCCGACGGCACCTGGGGAGTCCAGCCCTTGCCGGAGTGGTCTGCGCCGGGCAGTGTCTTGGCGAACCCGGCCGTCTGCCACCACCGGGCCAGCCGAACCGAGTGGAAGCTGACCTCCTGGTAGCCGGCCTGCGCGGCGACCACCGGCTCCAGACCGAACAGACCCTTGCCGAGCACCCGGAGCCGCTCGACCACGTCGAGGTCCGTGTCGGCCACGCAGAACCGGAGGCCCTTGGCGTGCAGACTGCCGTCGCCCATGAAGTAGCCGACGAGTTCGGCAAGCTCGGTGTCGACGGCGTCCGGGACGTAGAGCCGACGGTCGTCGGTGTAGTACGCCTGGTCGAGCACGGGCAGCGGCACCCGGCGGGGCTCGCCCACCAGCGTGCCGAGCTGGATCGGCACCAGGTCACCCTCGGCGACCTCGGCCATCCGCTTCCACACCCACGCGCCGGACTCCGGCTCGACGACCTTGATCCGGTGGGCCAGGGTGCCCTGGATCCGGTAACCGCCGTCGGTCACGATCCGCCGGGTCGGCTCCTCACCGTTGACGAAGAACTTCGTCGCCGTACGGGCCCCCTCGTCCGTGGAGACCTGCAGGTCCAGGTCCTGCCAGCGGTCGCCGTAGACGTCACCGAGCTCACCGAGGCGGACCAACCCGCGATCGGTGGTCACCATGGTGTCGGCGGTCAGGCAGCCGGTCGGCGCCAGTACCGCGGCCTGGGAGTTGCGCCAGCCGAACTTGTCGCCGAGCTTGTTGCCCTGGGTCCACTGCTTCGTGGCCTCCCGGGCGATCGCGGTGGCCACCGTACCGGCGGGCTTGATCTCGTCGTTGGCGGCGGCGTGCTTGCGCATCACCCGCTTGTGCGGCTCGGCGTTGCGGGCGTACCCCTCGTACGCGCCGACGATGCCGGCCAGCTCCGCCGAGCGGCGGTACGCGGTGCCGGTCATCAGCGAGGTGATCGCGGCGGCCACCGAACGCCCCTGCTCGGAGTCGTACGGCAGGCCGGAGGCCATCAGCAGCGCGCCGAGGTTGGCGTACCCGATGCCGAGCTGCCGGTAGGCCCGGGTGGTCTCGCCGATCTTCTCGGTCGGGAAGTCGGCGAAGCAGATCGAGATGTCCATCGCGGTGATGACGAACTCGACGGAGCGGACGAACTTCTCCACCTCGAAGCCACCGTCGGCCCGCAGGAACTTCATCAGGTTCAGCGAGGCCAGGTTGCAGGACGAGTTGTCCAGGTGCAGGTACTCACTGCAAGGATTACTTGCGGTGATTCGTCCGGTTTCCGGGCAGGTGTGCCAGTCGTTGATGGTGTCGTCGTACTGCAGGCCGGGGTCGGCGCACTCCCAGGCGGCCTGGGCGATGGAGCGGAACAGCCCCTTGGCGTCGACGGTGTCGATCACCGCGCCGTCGAGCCGGCCGCGCAGGTCGAAGCCGGTGCCGCCGTCGACGGCCCGCATGAACTCGTCGGAGACCCGGACCGAGTTGTTGGCGTTCTGGTACTGCACGCTGACGATGTCCGAGCCGCCGAGGTCCATGTCGAACCCGGCGTCGCGCAGCGCGCGGATCTTGTCCTCCTCGCGCGCCTTGGTGACCACGAACTCCTCGATGTCCGGGTGGTCCACGTCGAGGATGACCATCTTGGCCGCCCGCCGGGTCGCCCCACCGGACTTTATGGTGCCGGCGCTGGCGTCCGCGCCACGCATGAAGCTGACCGGGCCGGAGGCGGTGCCGCCGGAGGAGAGCAGCTCCCGGGAGGAGCGGATCCGGGAGAGGTTGACCCCGGAGCCGGAACCACCCTTGAAGATCAATCCCTCTTCCTTGTACCAGTCGAGAATCGAGTCCATCGAGTCGTCCACGGCGAGGATAAAACACGCGCTGACCTGCTGTGGCGACGGCGTGCCGACGTTGAACCAGACCGGGGAGTTGAAGCTGAACACCTGGTGCAGCAGCATCCAGGTCAGCTCGTGCTCGAAGAGCTCGGCGTCGGCGGGGGTGGTGAAGTAGCCGTGCTGCTCACCGGCGGCCCGGTAGGTGTGCACCACCCGGTCGATGAGCTGCTTGAGCGACCACTCCCGCTCCGGGGTGCCCACCGCGCCCCGGAAGTACTTGGTGGTGACGATGTTGGCCGCGTTGACGCTCCAGGACTCGGGGAACTCCACCCCGCGCTGCTCGAAGTTGATCGAGCCGTCCCGCCAGTTCGTCATGACGATGTCGCGCCGCTCCCAGGCGACCTCGTCGTACGGGTGGACGCCCTCGGTGGTCCAGACCCGCTCGACCTTGAGCCCCGCGCCGGCCTTCGTCCGTGACCGGCTGGTTGTCACGCCATCCCCCGCCATCTCATCGCCCCCTCGTCTGCGCGGCCACCGGCCACGCGTGGTTACTGTCAGAAACTGTGAAAGAAGTACGTCAGCTGGGGCGGGCGGCGGCTCGTGGCGCCGCGCCCCCCTGGGCGGCCGGGCCGCCCTGAGCCGCCGCCCGGCCCTGGGCCTCCGGCTGTCCGGCGGCGTCCTGCCGGGCGAGCGCGGCGGCGCGCAGCGTCTCGATCTCCCGCTCGAAGTCGGCAAGCGAGTCGAAGGCCCGGTAGACGCTGGCGAAGCGCAGGTAGGCCACCTCGTCCAGGTCCCGCAACGGGCCCAGGATGGCCAGCCCCACGTCGTGGCTGGGGATCTCGGCGGCGCCCTTGGCCCGGACGGTCTCCTCGACCTTCTGGGCGAGCAGGGCGATCGAGTCCTCGTCGACCGGTCGCCCCTGGCAGGCCTTGCGCACCCCACCGATGATCTTCGTACGGCTGAACGGCTCGGTGACCCCGCTGCGCTTGACCACCGCGAGCACCGCCTCCTCGACGGTGGTGAACCGCTTGCCGCACTCCGGGCAGGAGCGGCGCCGCCGGATCAGCTGGCCGTCGTCGGCCTCCCGCGAGTCGACCACCCGAGAGTCGGCGTGCCGGCAGTACGGGCAGCGCATCACTCGGCCTCCTTCATCGCTCGCGGAACGCGCCGCCGGGCACCTGGAAGCCCGGCGCGAACCATCGCCGATGGCTGCCGCCGTGCTGCTGGTGCGGGGAGTGCGGTCGGTAGTCGAACCCAACCTGTAGGCGACTTACACCCATGTGACTACTACATCTAGGGGTCGAACCTATGTTGCCGGCGAACCGAGGTCAAGTTGGTAGGCGTGTCCGGCGCGTCACGGGCACCCCCCGTCGGCGACCCGCCGAGAACCCCAACGCACCGGCACCCCACCCGGTCACGGCGCCCCCCGACGTAGCATCTCTACCAGAACACGCGTTCGAATGAGCTCGAATATCCCCTCGACACGCGGGAACAGGTCGAACAGATGTTTGAAAATGGCGGATCTCACCTATACGGTCAGGAACAGCCGGAGCGCCGGCGCCGACCAGGGAGGACGGACGTGACCGAGGACCGGGCCAGCCGGCAGAAGCACCCGCAGCAGATCACCGAGGCGGGTCCGCCGGCCACACGGCGCCGGGGCGCGGCCCGCAGCCGGGCCGGGCAGCCCGCCGTACGGCCGGTCGCCCAGGTCAGCGCGTTCAGCGACCCGGCCGCCGTGGACCTGACCGCCCGACAGCGCCGGATCCTGGAGTTCATCCGCACCTGGGTCGAGCGGCACGGTTACCCGCCGAGCGTCCGGGAGATCGGTGAGGCGGTCGGGCTGGTCTCCCCGTCCAGCGTCGCCTACCAGCTCAAGGAGCTGGAGAAGAAGGGCTTCCTGCGCCGCGACCCCAACCGGCCCCGCGCGGTGGACGTGCGCTCCCCCGGTGACCTCGACGACGAGGTGACCCGGGCGCAGCGGCCCGCCCCGGCGTACGTGCCGATGCTGGGCCGGATCGCCGCCGGTGGGCCGATCCTCGCCGAGCAGTCGGTGGAGGACGTCTTCCCGCTGCCCCGCGAGCTGGTGGGTGAGGGCGAGGTCTTCATGCTCCAGGTCAAGGGCGACTCGATGCTCGACGCGGCGATCTGCGACGGCGACTGGGTGGTGGTCCGCCAACAGCCCACCGCGGACTCCGGCGAGATCGTGGCCGCGATGCTGGACGGGGAGGCGACCGTCAAGACCTACCGGCGACGCGACGGGCACGTCTGGCTGATGCCGCAGAACCCGGCCTTCGACCCGATCGCTGGCGACGACGCCACCATCATGGGCCGGGTCGTGGCGGTGCTGCGCCGGATCTGACCGGGCCGGTGGCCTGACCACGGACCCCACGTCCCCGGTGCAGCAGGCCGTGGGGTCGGCCCATCGGGCGGCGCGGTCAGTAACGCTCACCGCGGTAGTCGCCGCGGCCGCCGTAGGGCGGTTGGCTCTGGTTGCCGTCGTCGTGCTCGGCGTCGCGCCGCCGACCCGCCCGGGGGTCGGGCTCCCGGCCGCCGCGACGCGGCGGCTCGGCCCGACCGCCGCCGTAGACCCCGCCCCGGCCCCCGTCACCCGCCGGCGGGTGACCACCGCGACCCTGCTGGCCACCGCGAGGCGGCTGCCCACCGCGGGCGGACTGGCCGCCGCGATCCGGCTGCCCACCGCGAGGCGGCTGAGCTGCCCGACCGGGCTGGCCACCGCGCCCCGCACCACCGGCCGGGCCGCCCCGGGCCGCCGGTTGACCGGCACCGGGCTGGGCACCCCGCGGAGCACCCGGTTGATCGCCCCGGTTGCCACCGGACTGACCGCCACCACCCCCGCCGGGCTGGCCGCCACCGCCGGTCGGTCGGCCGCCGCCGGGTCGGCCACCGCGACCACCAGCCGCCGGGCCCGGCCCGGGTGGGGCGGCCGCGCCGTACACGCCGCCACCGGGCCGACCACCACCGGCACGACCACCACCAGCACCACCGCCGGGACGACCACCGTCGCCGTCGCCGGCGGGACGGCCACCGCCGTAGACGGCACCACCGCGGGCCGCCTTGCCGCCGTAGACCCCGGCCGGGGCCGGGTCTCCGGTGCGCCCCGCAGGACGGGCGGCGACCGGTGCCGGATGGCCGCCGGAGGCCGCACCGCCGTAGACGCCGCCGCGCGGACGCTCCCCGGCGGACACCGGTGCCGCGCGCTCATCGTCGCCCGGCAGTGGCCCGCCGTCGGACTTCGGACCGACCGACGAGGCGTCGGGCCGTCGGCGGGCGCGCACGATACCGACGATGCCGGCACCCACCAGCAGCGCACCGAGGATCCCGGTGGCCGCGATCAGGTAGGTGATGTCGTCCAGGGACAGGTCGGCGGTCCAGGACTGCTTCTTGGGCTCTGGAGGGCCACCCTCGGCGGCGAGCGCCTCGGCGCCCGTGGTCGCCGGGGTGTAGGCGAGGATCTCCAGCTCCTCGTCGTCGGCCAGTTCGCCCCCGTCGGAGACGGTGACGAAGGTCTTGCCGTCGGGGGTGTAGGAGATGGCCTCCCCGAACGGGTCGGTCAGCGGGGTCACCCTCGGCTTGCCGGTGGTCAGCGCGGCGAGGACGTCGCCGTCGGCGACGTCGAACTCGAAGGCGTCGGCGTACGTGCGCAGCACCACCCGGCTGCCGTCGGGCGCGCGGGCGGCCCCGGTGACCGTCTGCCGGCCGATGCTGTTGAGCGGGTTCTCCGTGGTGGTCTTCGGGACGGTGACCTCGCCGACCTTCTTCATCGGCACCGGCTCGGTGTCCCCGGACCGCAGCGGCCCGGTGGGGGTGAAGATCTGCGACTTGCCGTTGAGCTCCTTGGTGATGACCAACGGCAGGTTGTCCGGGCCGATCAGCAACGCCTCGGCGTCGTGCGGCTTGCGCTCGGGGTAGGAGAGGCGGTGCAGCACCGGTCGTTTGGAGCCGTCGACCGGCATGGTCCACACCGCCACCCGCTCCCGGCGCTCCCGGCTGGTGATGTTGTCACCGGTGTCGGCGATCCAGAGCGTCTTGCCGTCGGGCGAGAGCGCGAGGTCCTCGGTGTCGAACGGCCCCTGCTGGGTGTAGGCGACCGCCTTGGTCACCTGGCACTTGGTGTCGAGGTAGAAGACGCGCTTGCGCTCCTCGACCTCGGTGCCGTCGTTGACCACGATGTAGCCGCTCTTGGTGGCCACCAGGCCGGAGACCTCACGTAGCCGTGGGTCGGTGATGGCGCACCGCTTCTTGCCCGGCTCCGGTTTGGGCTGCGGGGCGGGCGCGGCCGTGGCCGTGCCGGAGAACGCCACGGTCAGCCCGAACAGGCCGAGGGCAACCGTGACCGAGGAGACAGCGCGGTGCATGACGTCAGTGTCGCATGCCTCATTCACCATGTGGGTTACGCCGGGGTCAGCGACTCTGGGTAACCGCCTGCTGCGGTTCGGTGCGGTACGGCGCCAACTCGGCGGCGAGATCCTCGGCCACCCGTACGTGCAGCAGGGTGCCCTCGGGCAGGTGGGCGGTGCTCAGCACCTCGCCGGTGCGGTGCACCCGCGCCACCAGGTCACCCCGGTCGTACGGCAGCACCGCGCGGACCTCCACGGCCGGGCTGGGCAGCCGGCTCTCGATGGTCTGCCGCAGCCCCTCGATCCCCCGCCCGCTGTGGGCGGAGACGAAGACGGCGTCCGGCCAGCGGCGCTTGAGCCGCAGCAGCGTCTCCTCGTCGGCGGTGTCGACCTTGTTGACCACCAGCAGCTCGGGCAGGCGGTCCGCGCCCACCTCGGCGAGCACCTCCCGGACCGCCCGGACCTGCTCCTCCGGATCGGGGTGGGCACCGTCGACCACGTGCACCACCAGGTCGGCGTCGGCGACCTCCTCCAGCGTCGAGCGGAACGCCTCGACGATCTGGTGCGGCAGGTGCCGGACGAAGCCGACCGTGTCGGAGAGGGTGTAGAGCCGGCCGTCGCTGGCGGTGGCCCGTCGGGTGGTCGGGTCCAGGGTGGCGAAGAGCGCGTCCTCCACCAGCACCCCGGCACCGGTGAGCCGGTTGAGCAGGCTGGACTTGCCCGCGTTGGTGTAGCCGGCGATGGCCACGGCCGGCACGGCGTTGCGGGCCCGGCGGGCGCGCTTGGTCTGGCGTACCGTCTTCATGCCCTTGATCTCGCGGCGCAGCCGGGCGATGCGGTGGCGGATCCGCCGCCGGTCGGTCTCCAGCTTGGTCTCACCGGGGCCACGCAGACCCACGCCGCCGCCGGCACCGCCGCCGCGACCGGAACCACCGGTCTGCCGGGACAGCGCCTCACCCCAGCCGCGCAGCCGGGGCAGCAGGTATTCCAGCTGGGCCAGCTCGACCTGCGCCTTGCCCTCCTTGCTCTTGGCGTGCTGGGCGAAGATGTCAAGGATCAGCGCCGTCCGGTCGACCACCTTGACCTTGATCCGCTGTTCCAGGTTGCGCAGCTGGGACGGGGAGAGCTCACCGTCGCAGATCACCGTGTCGGCGCCGCTGGAGAGCACCACGGCCCCGAGGTCGTCGACCTTGCCCCGGCCGATGTAGGTGGCCGGGTCGGGCCGGTTGCGCCGCTGGATCAGCCCCTCCAGGACCTGCGATCCGGCGGTCTCGGCCAGCGCGGCGAGCTCGGTGAGCGAGTTCTCGGCGTCGGTGAGCGAGCCTTCGGTCCAGACGCCCACCAGGACCACCCGCTCCAGCCGCAGCTGGCGGTACTCGACCTCGGTGATGTCGGTGAGCTCGGTGGAGAGGCCGGGGACGCGCCGGAGCGCCTGCCGCTCCGACAACTCCAGCTCACCGGTGGTGGCGTCGAACTCCTCGTCGGAGTTGGGAGCGAAGGTGTCCTGGTCTGGCAAGCCGTTCTCCTGTCCGTTCTGTTCCTTACCGAGTAATCCTGACACGGGTCAACGTCACCCGCACCCGCAATATGCCCGGCCCGGCGGGGACGCGGGGCGGTCGCACCGTCGGCACGGGGCCGCCGGACGGGCGATCCGGACCCGCCGAGCCGGGGTTCGCGGGCCGAAAATCCGGGGGCGAATGCCGACCGACCTCGGTGGGCGAGTAGAAATGCCTGCGAACATATGACCGGCCGATCAGCGTTGACGGAGGCAAATCCCGTGGCCATCACCCGACTTCCGAGTGCCGGGTTCTCGATCACCATCCGGATCGCGGTGACCGCGGACGCCTCTGCGATCGGCCGGTTGACCACCTGCGTCGGTGAGGCGGGGGCGATCGTCACCGCGCTCGACGTGGTCGACTCCGACCCGACCAACGTGATCGTCGACCTGACCTGTGACACCGCCGACGCCACCCACGCCGACCAGGTGGTCGGCGCGCTGACCGCGTTGGACGGGGTGGACGTCCGCAAGGTCTCCGACCGGACGTTCCTGCTGCACCTGGGCGGCAAGATCGAGGTGAGCCCGAAGGTCGCGCTGCGCAACCGGGACGAGCTGTCCCGGGCGTACACGCCGGGGGTGGCCCGGGTCTGCATGGCGATCGCGGAGAACCCGTCGGACGCCCGGCGGCTGACCATCAAGCGCAACACGGTCGCCGTGGTCAGCGACGGTTCGGCCGTGCTCGGCCTGGGCAACCTGGGGCCGGCCGCGTCGCTGCCGGTGATGGAGGGCAAGGCCGCGCTCTTCAAGCGCTTCGGTGGGGTGGACGCCTGGCCGGTGGTGCTGGACACCCAGGACACCGACGAGATCGTCTCGATCGTCAAGGCGATCGCGCCCGCGTACGGCGGGATCAACCTGGAGGACATCGCCGCGCCGCGGTGCTTCGAGATCGAGGCCCGGCTGCGGGAGGCGCTGGACATCCCGGTCTTCCACGACGACCAGCACGGCACGGCGATCTGCGTGCTGGCCGCGTTGACCAACGCGCTGCGGGTGGTGGGCAAGAAGCTCAGCGACGTCCGGGTGGTGGTCTCGGGCGCCGGCGCGGCCGGCACCGCGATCATGAAGCTGCTGCTGCGTCAGGGTGTGGGCGACATCATCGCGTACGACCGGCAGGGTGCCCTGCACCGTGGGCTGACCGGGCTCAACTCGGCCTGGCAGTGGCTGGCCGACAACACCAACGCCGGCAACTACGACGGCGACCTGGCCGGGGCGGTACGCGGCGCGGACGTCTTCATCGGGGTGAGCGCGCCGAACCTGCTCACCGGCGACGACATCGCCACGATGGCCGACGACGCGATCGTCTTCGCGCTGGCCAACCCCGACCCGGAGGTGGACCCCCGGGAGGCGCGCAAGCACGCCGCGGTGGTCGCCACCGGCCGGTCCGACCAGCCGAACCAGATCAACAACGTGCTCGCCTTCCCGGGCGTGTTCCGCGGCATGCTGGACGCGCACGCCGAGGAGTTCACCGAGGAGATGGCGATCGCCGCCGCTCGGGCCATCGCCGACGTGGTGGGCGCCGAGAAGATCAACCCGACGGTCATCGTGCCCAGCGTCTTCGACGCCCGGGTCGCCCCGGCGGTCGCGGCGGCGGTGCGCGCCGCCGCGCAGAACCCGGCCTCGGCGCCGACCGCCACCCCCGCCGCCGACTCCGGCCCCGCCGACCTGCCGGAGGTCGCCGCCAGCGCCTCCGCCACCCCCTGACCGCCCCGCTCCGCACGGACACCCGCCCGACCCCTTTCGACAGGTCGGGCGGTGTGCGGTCAGGGGCGGTGCGCGGTGAGGGTGCCGGTGGCGACCAGCACGGCCGGGCCGGCGAGCCAGCAGGAGTCCTCGGCGACGGTGACGGTGAGCCGGCCGCCGGGGACGTCGACGACGACCGTGCCGGTGTCCCGGCCGGCGTCGCGCAACGCCACCGCGCCGACCGCGCAGGCCCCGGTGCCGCAGGAGAGCGTCTCGGCCGAGCCGCGCTCGTAGACCCGCATCAGGACGTGCCCGTCGGCGTCTCCGACCGGCTCCGCCGGCGTGCTGAACTCGACGTTCACCCCGCTCGGGAAGACCGTGGCGTCGTACTCCGGCGCCCGGGTGAGGTCCAGCGCGGCGAGGTCGACGCCGGCGGGCAACGCGCAGACCAGGTGCGGGTTGCCCACGTCCACGGCCGTACCGGTCAGCCGTAGCCCGTCGAGGACGGCGGTGGAGCTGCCGGTGAGGGTGGGGCGGCGCATCTCGACCGCGATGGTCTCCGGCCCGACCCGGGCGCGCACGACGCCGGCCCGGGTGGCCACCGGCAGGATCCGGCCGGTCGGGGCGGCCAGCCCGGTCTCGGTCAGGTAGCGGACGAAGACCCGGGCCCCGTTGCCGCACATCTCGGCGAAGGAACCGTCGGCGTTCCAGTAGTCCATGAACCACTCGGCCTCGCCGGCCTGACCGGCCCCCTCGGGGTGTTTCGCCGCCCGGACCACCCGCAGCACGCCGTCCGCGCCGAGCCCGCGTCGCCGGTCGCAGAGCGCGGCGACCAGGTCGGCGGTCAGTTCCAGCCGGCCGTCCGGGTCGGGCAGGATGACGAAGTCGTTGCCGGTGCCGTGCCCCTTGGTGAACTCCACGGCCCCATCATCGCCCATGGTCGGCCACGACCCGCAGCGCATCGGCGACCAGGCTCGGCGACGCCGCGTCCAGCCAGGTGATCCGGGGGTCCCGACGGAACCAGGAGCGCTGCCGGCGCACGAAGCGGCGGGTCGCGCGCAGCGTGTCGTCGTACGCCTCGGTCTCGGTGGAGCCGCCGGCCAGGAAGCGCAGCACCTGCTGGTAGCCGAGCGCCCGGCTGGCGGTACGTCCCTCGGGCAGGCCCCGGCCGACCAGGTCCCGGGTCTCGGCGACCAGGCCGTCGGCCCACATCCGGTCGAGGCGTACCGCGAGCCGCTCGTCCAGGGCCGTGGTGTCCAGGTCCACCCCGAGCTGCACCGCCGGGTAGTAGGGCGTGGGCTCGGGCAGCGCGGCGGTGAAGGGCGCGCCGGTCAGCTCGATCACCTCCAGGGCCCGCACGATCCGCCGGCCGTTGCCGGGCAGGATGCTGGCGGCGGCCGCCGGATCGCTCGCCCGCAGCCGCTCGTACAGCGGCGCCGGGCCGACGGCGGCCAGCTCCGCCTCCAGCCGCTGGCGCAGCGCCGCGTCGGTGCCGGGGAACTCGAAGCGCTCCAGCACCGCGCGCACGTACAGGCCGGAGCCGCCGACCAGCAGCGGCACCCTCCCCCGGGCCAGGATGTCGTCGATCGCCGCGCGGGCCAGCCGTTGGTACTCGGCCACGCTGGCCGGCTCGGTGACCTCCCAGATGTCCAGCAGGTGGTGCGGCACCCCGTCCCGTTCGGCCGGGGTCAGCTTCGCGGTGCCGATGTCCAGGCCCCGGTAGAGCTGCATCGAGTCGGCGTTGACCACCTCGCCGCCGAGGGTGTGGGCCAGGGCGAGACTCAACGCGGACTTGCCGGCGCAGGTGGGCCCCACCACCGCCACCACCTGGCCGCCGGTCACGCCGGCTCCCACCTGGCCGCCGGTCACGCCGGCTCCCAGCTGGCCACGAGGTAGCCGACGCCGTAGGGCGCCGTGTGGTGGCGCAGCTCGCCACGCCAGGGCACGCCGGTGGCCCGGACCGCCCCGGCGAGCACCTGCCAGGGGGCCCGGCCGGCGGCCTTCAGCCGCGTCGACAGCGCCGGGTCCAGGTCGAGCAGGGCGTCGCTGTCCGCGCCGGCCAGGGCCGCGGCGACCCCTTCGTCGTACGGCTGGGCTCCCGGATCGTCGTAGCCGGGCGCGCCGGTGCCCCGGCAG
Organism: Micromonospora sp. WMMA1923; assembly: GCF_049179195.1. Taxonomy (NCBI): domain Bacteria; kingdom Bacillati; phylum Actinomycetota; class Actinomycetes; order Micromonosporales; family Micromonosporaceae; genus Micromonospora; species Micromonospora sp. WMMA1923. Next base: position 1,064,273 of record NZ_JBMHLZ010000001.1, on the reverse strand, counting down.
GCGGTGCCGTCGCCCAGCACCAGCAGCGCGGTGCGGGGCTCGGCCCGGGCGGCCAGTTCCGCGCCGAGCGCGGCACACCGGTCGGGGGCGGCGTCGACGGCGACCGCCTCGGCGAAGCGGGGCAGCCCGGTGCGGGCCCGGTGCAGCAGCCAGGCCCCGATGGTCAGGCTCAGCGGCAGCCGCCCCCCACCGGCACAGTTGACCTTCCAGAGCTGGACGTACCGGTCGAGGCCGTACCCGCGCAGTGACCCGTAGTCGGCGGTGGAGAACCGGGTGGTCTCCGGTCCGCCACCGACCAGCAGGACCTGCTCCGGCGCGTGGTCGAGCAGGCCGGTGACGGCCGCGTCGCAGGCGGCCCGCAGGTCGGCCAGCTCCGGGGCGGCGGCACCGGCGAGCTCGGGTACGAGCAGCGGCGGGTGGGGACAGACGGCGGCGGCGACCAGGGGCACGAGGCCACCGTAGCGGCCCGGCGGCGGTGCGCGTGCCGGGCCCGGTGGTCGACGGTTCAGCCGGCGTGGTCGCCCCAGCCGCCCTGCACCATGGTCTGGAAGCGCCACTGGCCGTCCACCTTCACCAGCACGTCGGCGTAGCGCACCCGCTGCCGCTGGCCGTCGATGGTGAACTGGGCGTCGGTGAGCACCACCACCAGGCTGCCGGTGAGGAAGTGCGGGGTGCGGGTGGACTCCATCTGCAGGTCGGCCGGGCCGCCGAGCACACCGCCCATCATCTCCAGGTAGGCCGCCCGGTCGAGCTGCTGGGCGGAGGCCTGGCCGGCGGCGTCGTCGGTGACCGTGTTCAACGGGAACAGGGCCAGGTCCGCGGTGCCCGCCACGTCACCGGCGGCGGCGAGGGCGTCGTACCGGCGGAACCATTCGTCGATGGCGGCGAGGTCCTCGGGGCCGGGCACGAACCCGGCATCGGCCGGTGGGGTGCTGGTCCGGGGCTGGCTCTGGGTCATCTGGGTCCTCCTTCGGGCGCCACCGACGCGGCGCTGTCGTACATTGTACGGTAACGACGACGCGACGGACGACCGCCCGGATCGCCCCGAACCCCACCGTTCGGTAGGACACCGTATGGTCACGGTCGGCGATAGGCGCTCGACGCGGACCCGGGCAGACCTGTGACAATGCCGGAAGTAACTTGCTGCGCCGTGGCGGCGATCGCGGGTCCCGACCCGACGACGCCGGGAGAACGAGGATGGGCACATGAGCGACTGGACTGCCTTCGGACGGGTGGACGCGGACGGCACCGTTTACGTCAAGACGGCCGACGGTGAACGAGTGGTCGGATCCTGGCAGGCGGGGGCACCCGAGGAGGGTCTCGCCCACTTCGCCCGCCGCTTCGCCGACCTGGTGACCGAGGTCGACCTGACCGAGGCCCGGCTCAACTCGGGCGCCGCCGACGCCGGGCACTCGCTGACCACGATCCGCCGGATCCGCGGATCGCTCGCCGAGGCGCACGTCGTGGGCGACATCGACGCACTCGCCGCCCGCCTGGACAAGCTCGCCACGGTCGCCGAGGAGAAGGCCGGCGAGGCCCGGGCCGCCCGCGACGCCGCCCGGGTCGAGGCACTCGCCCGCAAGACCGCCCTGGTGGAGGAGGCCGAGCAGCTGGCCGCCGAGGCGACCGGGTGGAAGTCTGCCGGCGACCGTCTCAAGGAGATCCTCGACGAGTGGAAGTCGATCCGGGGCGTCGACAAAAAGACCGACGGCGAGCTGTGGAAGCGGTTCGCCACCGCCCGGGACGGCTTCACCCGGCGCCGGGGCGCCCACTTCGCCACCCTGGACTCCCAGCGCAAGCAGGCGCAGTCGGTCAAGGAGGAGCTGGTCGGCGAGGCCGAGAAGCTCAAGGAGTCCACCGACTGGGCGGCCACCGCCAACCAGCTCAAGGAGCTGATGGCACAGTGGAAGGCCGCGCCGCGCGCCTCCAAGGAGGCCGAGCAGAAGCTCTGGGAACGGTTCCGGGCCGCCCAGGACGAGTTCTTCACCCGCCGCAGCGAGGTCTTCTCGGCGCGCGACAACGAGCAGCGGGCCAACCTCGAACGCAAGCAGGCCCTGATCGCCGAGGCCGAGGCCCTGGACATCGACGGTGACCCCAAGGGCGCCCAGGCCCGGCTGCGCGACATCCAGGCCCAGTGGCACGAGGCGGGTCGGGTGCCCCGGGAGGCCGCCGCCGGCCTGGAACGGCGGATGCGGGCCATCGACGACAAGGTCCGCGAGGTGATGGACTCGGCGTGGCGGCGTACCACGCCGTCGGACAACCCGCTGCTGGCCCAGATGCGGGCGCAGGTCGCCGAGGCCGAGGAGCGCCTGACCCGGGCGCAGGCCGCCGGGGACGCCCGCCGGGTCAAGGAGGCCGAGCAGGCGCTGGCCTCGAAGCGCCAGTTCCTCCAGTTCGCCGAGCAGGCCAGCTGAGCAGAGGAGCCCTCGTCCCGGGCTGGGACGAGGGCTCCTTCGGTGGGCGCGGTGGTCCCGGCCCGTCAGGGCTCGGCCCGTCAGTGCGCGGCGCAGCCGGCGGTCGGTGCCGGCAGCTCGGCCGGCGGGCCCACCGCCGGCAGGCCCAGCAACACCCCGGGGGTACGCGGTACCCGCCCCGCCTCGGCGGCGTCGCCGGCCCGGGTACGCCGGTGCGACACCGGCTCGCCGTCGGCGTTGAGGTGGTGCGGGGCGGCGTAGGTGACGGTGGTGTGCACGATGTCGCCGGGCCGGACCTGCCCGGCCAGCGAACCCACGTCGAAGTGGACCAGGCGGCCGTCCCGGGCCCGGCCGGACATCCGTCCGGTCCGCTCGTCCTTGCGGCCCTCGCCGACGGCGACCAGCACCTCGACGGTCTGGCCGACCAGCTTCCGGTTCTCCGCCCAGGTGATCTCCTCGACGCAGGCGATCAGCCGCTCGTAGCGTTCCTGCACGACCTGCTTGGGCAGCTGACCGTCCATGGTCGCGGCCGGGGTGCCGGGGCGCTTGGAGTACTGGAAGGTGAACGCCGAGGAGAACCGGGCCGCCCGGACCACGTCGAGGGTGGCCTGGAAGTCGGCCTCGGTCTCGCCGGGGAACCCGACGATGATGTCGGTGGTGATCGCCGCGTCCGGCATCGCCGCCCGGACCCGGTCGATGATGCCCAGGTACCGCTCCGACCGGTACGACCGGCGCATCGCCCGCAGCACGGCGTCGGAGCCGGACTGCAACGGCATGTGCAACGAGTGGCAGACGTTCGGGGTCGCGGCCATCGCGGCGATCACGTCGTCGGTGAAGTCCTTCGGGTGCGGGCTGGTGAACCGGACCCGCTCCAGCCCGTCGATCTCACCGGTCGCCCGCAGCAGCTTGCCGAAGGCGTACCGGTCGCCGAACTCCACGCCGTAGGAGTTGACGTTCTGGCCGAGCAGGGTCACCTCCAGCACACCGGTGTCGACCAGGGCGCGCACCTCGGCCAGGATGTCGCCGGGGCGGCGGTCCTTCTCCTTGCCGCGCAGCGCCGGCACGATGCAGAAGGTGCAGGTGTTGTTGCAGCCCACCGAGATCGACACCCAGCCGGCGTAGGTCGACTCGCGCCGGGTCGGCAGGGTCGACGGGAAGACGTCAAGCGACTCCAGGATCTCCACCTCGGCGGCGGCGTTGTGCCGGGCCCGCTCCAGCAGCACCGGCAGCGACCCGATGTTGTGCGTGCCGAAGACCACGTCCACCCAGGGTGCCTTGCGGACGATCTCGCCGCGGTCCTTCTGGGCCAGGCAGCCACCCACGGCGATCTGCATCCCGGGCTTGCGGGTCTTGACCGGGCGCAGGTGGCCGAGGTTGCCGTAGAGCCGGTTGTCGGCGTTCTCGCGCACCGCGCAGGTGTTGAAGACCAGCACGTCCGGGTGCTCGTCCCCGGTGCCCATCCGCACGTAGCCGGCCTGCTCCAGCAGGCCGGAGATGCGTTCGGAGTCGTGCACGTTCATCTGGCAGCCGTACGTCACGACGTTGTAGGTCTTCGCCACCTCGGTAGCGCCCCTTTCCCTCGGGCTACCAGGGTAGCGGCCCGCCCGGCCGCCGCCCGCGCCCGGCGGCGCACCGGGTGCGCAGGTGGGCGTCGACTACCCTCACTGTCGGTGCCGGGTCGCGCCACCGCAGGTGTCGGCCGGGTTCGGCACGAGGCGAGGAGGAGACCGTGTGCCGCAGCATCAAGACCCTGCGTGAGCCGTACACGCCGGAGGTGACCCCGGCGGACGTCGACGCCGCCGCCCTGCAGTACGTCCGCAAGATCTCCGGTTTCCGGGCCCCCGCCGCCCACAACGCCGCCGCCTTCGACGCGGCGGTCGCCGCGGTCGCCGCCGCCACCCGCACCCTCCTGGCCGACCTGGTGGTCCGCCGGTAGGGGCGGCGCCCCCTGACCAAGGCGGCCGGGGGGCACCTGCCGGCGGGGGTCAGGCGGCGGCGGGAGCGGGGCGCACCGAGTCGGGGGTCCAGCGTGAGCGGTGGCACCGGGACCAGCCCCGGCAGCCCGGGTCGGCCTCGGTGCAGAGGCGCTGGCCGCGCAGCACCTCGCCGTCGTCGGTCTCGGTCAGCTCGAAGTGCACCGGGCGGATCGTGCCGTCCGGCGCGACGAGCAGGTGCCGCCCGGCGTCCAGGGTGTCGTCGCGCAGCAGGCAGTTGCGGCCCAGCAGCCGGGCCAGGGCGGCGATGCAGGTCTGCTCGGAGAGCTGCTCGGGCACCCCGTAGCAGTCCACGATGGTGCCGAACTCACCCGGCGCCTCCCAGACGTCGCAGATCACCGCGTACGTGGGCAGCCGGGCCGGATCCGCCACCGCCAACGGCATCACCACCCGGCCGAGCGCCTCGGCCAACGCCGGATAGACCTCCACCGGGCGGACCCGCTCGATTCTCCAGTTCCACAGCTCGGTCATGCCACCTCCTCGCTGTGCTCGTCCCCACCGGCCTCCGGATCGGGCCTTACTGACGATGGTGCGCGGCATTTCACCCGAACCGGGGGCAAGTTACCGGTCTGTGACCATTATGGGCAAAATTTCCATCGGAGCCCTTCCAGTGAGTGACCGGAAGATGACAGTTTATCGGCTCCGGTGGCGTGCGGCTCAGCGCAGCACCAGCAGGTGTTCGCCGCGGGGCAGCAGCTCGCCCACCACGGGTGCGCCGGGCAGTTCCCCGGCGACCAGCAGCCCGCCCGAGGTCTGGGCGTCGGCCAGCAGCAGCCGCTGGGCCTCGTCGGTCGGCCCCACGTCGGTCCAGGGGGTCACCCACTCCAGGTTGCGCCGGGTGCCGCCGCTGACGTACCCGTCACGCAGCGCCTCGGCCGCCCCGGACAGGTACGGCACCCGGGCCACGTCGATGGCGACCGTCAGCCGGCTGGCCCGGGCCAGCTTCGCGGCGTGCCCCAACAGCCCGAAACCGGTCACGTCGGTGCCGCAGCGGATCCCGGCGTCCACCGCCGCCCGCGCCGCGTCCCGGTTCAGGGTGCTCATCGTGGCGACCGCCTCCGGGAAGACCTCACCGGTGGCCTTGTGCCGGGTGTTGAGCACCCCCACCCCGAGCGGCTTGGTCAACGACAGCGGCACCCCCGCCCGCCCGGCGTCCAGGGTGATCAGCTCCTCGGGGCGGACCGTCCCGGTCACCGCCAGGCCGTACTTGGGTCCGTCGTCGTCGACGCTGTGCCCGCCGGCCAGGTGGCAACCGGCCAGCCGGGCCACGTCCTGCCCGCCGCGCAGCACCTCGGCGGCCAGCTCCACCGGCAGCAGCTCACGCGGCCAGCAGAGCAGGTTGAGCGCGAGCAGCGGGGTGCCGCCCATCGCGTAGACGTCCGACAGCGCGTTCGCCGCGGCGATCCGTCCCCAGTCGTACGGATCGTCCACCACCGGGGTGAAGAAGTCGGCGGTGCTGACCAGGCCGGTGCGTGCGTCGAGGCGGACCACCGCCGCGTCGTCGCCGTGGTCCAGGCCGACCAGCAGTTCGGCGGTGCCGCTGGGCGGGCCGAGACCGGCCACCATCGCCTCCAGCTCTCCGGGAGGGATCTTGCAGGCGCAGCCGCCGCCGCGGGCGTACCGGGTCAGTCGTACCGGTTCGGTCATCCGGCCATGATCTCCCCGGCCGGGTGTCCCTCGCCACCGAAAGGCCTTACGGCGGCCCGGAACCGGCCCTTCGGCGACGGTAATTCGGATTCCCGACACGGTTACGGACCGGTGTTACACCCTCGTGACCATCTGAGTTGCGTTGCGCCACGTCACCCCGCCTACAGTTGCCGCACCGGGGGTTCATCCGACCCCGGATCGGCGTGACGACAGGACGGTGAACGACGTGACGACGGGCGAACCGCTCATCGTGCTGGACGGGGTCAACAAGCACTTCGGGCCGCTGCACGTGCTGCAGGACGTCGCGCTCTCGGTCGGCCGGGGCGAGGTGGTGGTCGTGATCGGCCCCTCCGGCTCCGGCAAGTCGACCCTGTGCCGGGCGATCAACCGGCTGGAGCCGATCGACTCGGGCACCATCACCTTCGACGGGCAGCCGCTGCCCGCCGAGGGCAAGGCGCTGGCGAAACTGCGCAGCGAGGTCGGCATGGTCTTCCAGTCGTTCAACCTCTTCGCGCACAAGACCATCCTGGAGAACGTCACCCTCGGTCCGATCAAGGTCCGCAAGGAGAAGCCGGCCGCCGCCCGCGAGCGGGGTCTGGCCCTTCTCGACCGGGTAGGCATCGCCAACCAGGCCGACAAGTTCCCCGCCCAGCTCTCCGGTGGCCAGCAGCAGCGGGCGGCGATCGCCCGGGCGTTGGCCATGCAGCCCAAGGCGATGCTCTTCGACGAGCCGACCAGCGCGCTGGACCCGGAGATGGTCGGCGAGGTGCTGGACGTGATGACCTCGCTGGCCCGGGAGGGCATGACCATGGTCGTGGTCACCCACGAGATGGGCTTCGCCCGGCACGCGGCGAACCGGGTCATCTTCATGGCCGACGGCCGGCTCGTAGAGGACGCCGAGCCGAACGAGTTCTTCGCCAACCCCCGCAGCGAGCGGGCCAAGGACTTCCTGTCGAAGATCCTGACGCACTAGTTGTGTCTGTTGTGGAGCGCGCCGCCCCCGGTGGGCTCTGTCGAGAAGGAGAAGTGTATGCGTATCAAGCGCGTTGCGGCGCTCGCGGCGGCAGCCACCCTGGCGCTGGGAATGGCCGCATGTGGCGGCGACGATGCCGAGGAGGGTACCGGCGCGGGCAGCAAGTCGTTCGCCGCCGGTAGCACGATGGAGCGGCTGAACAAGGCCCAGGCCATCAAGATCGGCACCAAGTTCGACCAGCCCGGCTTCGGTCAGAAGGGCCTCTCCGGTGACCCGGAGGGCTTCGACGTCGAGGTTGCGAAGATCATCGTCAAGGAACTCGGCATCCCCGAGGACAAGATCGAGTGGGTCGAGGCCCCCTCCAAGGTCCGCGAGGACGTGATCGTCAACGGCACCGTCGACCTGGTCGCGGCGACGTACACGATCAACGACACCCGCAAGGAGCGCATCGCCTTCGCTGGGCCGTACTACGAGGCCGGCCAGAACATCATGGTCAAGAAGGGCGACACCTCGATCACCGGCCCGGACTCCTTCAAGGACGGCGCCAAGAAGGTCTGCTCGGTCACCGGCTCCACGCCGGCCGAGGAGATCAAGAAGTACGTCAAGGACGTCGGCTCGCAGCTGGTGCTCTTCGACACCTACGACAAGTGCCGCGACGCCCTCACCGGCGGCCAGGTCGACGCCGTCACCACCGACAACGTCATCCTGCTCGGCTACATCGCCAAGGACGAGAACGCCTTCCAGCTCGCCGGCGAAAACTTCACCAAGGAGCCGTACGGCATCGGGGTGAAGAAGGAGGACACCGACTTCCGTGCCTTCATCAACGACACGCTGGAGAAGGCGTACGGCGACGGCAGCTGGAAGAAGGCCTGGGACGACACCGCCGGCAAGTTCGGCGCCGAGCTGGGCGAAGCCCCGGCCGTGAACCGCTACTGATCTGATCCGTTGGTCTGGAGGGTGGGGAGGAAGTCCGGCCCGTGAATGTGCTCATCGACAGGTTCGACGTCTTCGCGGGTGGTTTCTGGCTCACCCTCCAGATCTGCGTACTCGCCGCGGTCGGTGCCCTGGTTCTGGGTGCCGTCCTGGCGATCCTGCGGATCTCCCCGGTGCCACCACTGCGGGCGGTCGGCACCGCCTACGTCAACATCTTCCGGAACCTGCCCCTGACCGTCGTGTGGTTCTTCGCCGCCTTCGGCCTGCCGGCACTCGGTTCCAACGCGGACTTCCTCCGCATCCCGCTGCTGGACTCGCTGTTCAGCCGACTCGGCACGGACCTGCCGTACTTCCGGTTCGCGCTGGTCGCGCTGGTGCTCTACACCGCCGCGTTCGTCTGTGAGGCGCTGCGCTCGGGCGTCAACGCCGTGCCCGCCGGGCAGGCCGAGGCCGCCCGGTCGCTCGGCCTCACCTTCGGCCAGAACCTGCGGTACGTCGTCCTGCCGCAGTCCTGGAAGGCCTCGATCGTGCCGCTCGGCTCGGTCATCATCGCCATGATCAAGAACTCGGCGCTGGCCGGCTTCTTCGGCGTCGTCGGTGACCTGTCCCAGTCGGCCGACCAGCTCACCTCCGCCGAGGGCCAGGCCTTCATCCCGGTGGCCATCGGCATCTCGATCGGATACCTGATCATGACCGTGCCGCTCGGCGCCCTGCTCGACCGGATCGAGAAGCGACAGGCGGTGGCCCGATGAGTCAGCAGAGCGTCCTGTACGACGTACCCGGCCCCCGCCAGCGCCGGCTCACCCTGATCGGCAGCGTCGTGGCCACCGTGCTGCTGCTGGCCGTCGCGTACCTCCTGATCTACCGCCCGCTGGACGACAAGGGCCAGTTCTCGATGGAGCTGTGGGGGCCGCTGATCGACCCCTCCAACGAGAACTTCTCCCAGGTCTGGGACCGGATCGGGGTCGGCTTCAAGAACACCCTGACCGCCGCGGCACTGGCCATCGTCGCCTCCCTGGTCGTCGGCACCGCCCTGGCGGTCCTGCGGATCCAACTCAAGAGCCTGGCCGCCCGACGGTTCACCGGCTTCGCCCAGCCCGTCTCCTACCTGCTGCGCGGGCTGAGCCTGCTGCTGTCGGCGATCACCCGGATCTGTGTGGAGGTGTTCCGGGGCCTGCCGGTGGTGCTCACCATCTTCTTCGTCGCCCGCGGCTTCCCCGAGTTCGGCATCTCGCTGAGCACCCTGACGTACCTGGTCATCGGCCTGACCATCTACAACTCGGTGGTCATCGCCGAGATCCTGCGCTCCGGCATGGAGGGTCTGCCCGGCGGCCAGCGCGAGGCCGCCGCGGCGGTCGGCCTGTCGCCGCTGCAGACCACCCGGCTGATCCTGCTGCCGCAGGCGTTCCGGATCATGCTGCCGGCGCTGATCAGCCAGCTCGTGGTGGTGCTCAAGGACACCTCGCTGGGCTTCATCATCAGCTTCGAGGAGACCCTGAACATCGGCAAGCAGATCATCGGTGTGCTGGACAACCCGATCCAGGTCTACGTCGTCATCGGCGTGCTGTTCATCGTGGTCAACTACTCGCTGTCCAAGCTGGCCCAGTACGTCCAACACCGACTCGCCCGGGGCCGTCGGACCGCCGACACCCCGGACGCGGCACCGCCGCCCGCCCTCGCCGCCGCCGCCCTCGGCCAGGACTCCAAGACCTAGGACGGTGTACGGCCCGACGCCGGCGTCGGACTCAACGTCAACAGGGGCCGTGCCTGCCGAGTAGTCGGCGGGCACGGCCCCTGATCTGTTGCTCGGTACGGCCGTCCAGCTCCCGGCGTCGACGGTTGTCGCCGGCCGGCCGAGCGGCGGACACTGTCGACCTCCTCGGCCGACCCGCCGCAGCCCCACGGCGGTTAGTCTCAGGCCCGCACCCCGGGCGGTGCGGGCGGCGGCGAGCCGTGGTGCCCGCGTCACGTCCGTCGCCCCGACCGTGGTGTGTCACCTGTCGAGCCTGCGGTGACCGGTGGAGCCGGGGCGACGACAGGAGGCACAGCATGGTGATCGCGGGCGGCCCGCAGGGCGTCGCGAATCGGGCGGCGCAGCCCCGCCGGGGCGGTACGGCGGCCACGGTCGGCGCCATCCTGGCCACGGTGCTGCTGGTGGTGGTCGCCCTCGTCGTGGCCCTGGTGGCGATGTTCCTCCCGATGGCTGCCGCCGGCTGCGGCGCGTCGGGCACCGAGGGGCTGCTGGTCTGCAACGCGTTCGGCCACCTCGTGATGCTCGGCGCCCCCTTCGGCGGAGCCGTGCTCGGGGTGCTGCTGGCGCTGGTCGGCTTCCTGCCGTTCCCGCTCCGGCACCGCCGGGCCATCTTCATCGGCGCCGGCTACCTCGTCGTCCTCGGTGGCCTCGGGCTCGCCTTCCTCGTCGCCTTCAGCGGCTGGTGACGCCAGCGCCGCTGACAAGTGGCCCCGCGGCTTTGGGGAGATCTGTGGTCGCCCTGGAGACCACAGATCTCCCCAAAGCCATCGGCCGCACGTCCGACAGGTGAGTCACGGTGGGTGGGTGGGTGGGTCACGGTGGGTGGGTGGGCTGCCGGTACCTGTTGGCTACCTCCGCCAGCGCTCCACCGACCACCTTGCGCGACCTCAACGGAAGAATGTGGGGTCCCGAGCCGATCCGTGCCGCGCTCTCCGCCGTACCCATCGTCGGGTATCCGAACAGAGGAGCGAGGCATGCACGGGCGAGGCGGAACGACCGGTCGGACGCGAAAGGTCCTGCTGGGTGCGGCGGCGGCCACCCTGCTCGGCGGCGCGTTGGTCGCCGGCACGGGGCTGGGCAACGCCGGCGAGAACTGCGCCGGCCTGGACACCGCGCTGCGCAACAACCTGACCTTCATCGCCGACCAGCGGGCCAACCCGGACGCCCTCTCCGCCGACCGGATCGCCAACCGGCAGGCAGTGGTGGACCTGCTCCAACAGCGCCGCGCCACCGCCGGCTGCACCGCCGAGGTCCGGGTGGACGCCCCGACGGCCCCACCGGCGGCGACCCCGCCCGCGGCAGCTCCGCCAGCGGCCGCCCCCGGTCAGCAGCCCCCGGCCGAGACCGGCGGCGGGGACGCCGGCGACGGGACCGGGGCCGGCGAGGTGGTCTGCGCGGGCTCCACCGTCACCCTGTTCAACGAGGCGGCCGGGCCGGCCGCGTCCAGCGGCACCTTCCCGGTCGGCACCCGGCTCAAGGTGACCAACCTGGACAACGGCAAGAGCATCACGGTGACCGTGACCAGCCCGTCGGGCAGCTGCGTGCTGCTCAACGACGCGGCGTACGAGCAGGTCCGGGAGGCGGGCAAGTTCGTCATCCGGCGGGCCGTGGTCGAACGGGTCGGCTGACCCGTACCCGCCCCGCGCCGGTTCGTCGGTCAGCTGGACGGCAGGAAGGGCTGCCCCGTCAGGGGGACAGCCCTTCGTCGTCTCACCAGCCCGTCGCGTTGCTCCTACTCGGGCTCCCCCTCCCGCTCGGGCTCCGGCTCGGGCTCGGGTTGCGGCTCAGCGGGCGATCTCGGTGACCCGGGACTCGCGGACCACCGTCACCCGGATCTGACCCGGGTAGGTCAGCTCCTCCTCGATCTGCTTGGCCACGTCGCGGGCCAGCACCGCCGCACCGATGTCGTCGACGTCGTCCGGCTTGACCATCACCCGGATCTCCCGGCCCGCCTGCATGGCGAAGACCTTCTCCACCCCGAGCTTGCCGGCCGCGATCTCCTCGATCCGCTCCAACCGGTTGACGTACGCCTCCAGACTCTCCCGCCGCGCTCCGGGCCGGCCACCCGAGCAGGCGTCCGAGGCCTGGGTGAGCACCGCCTCGATGGTCTGCGGCTGCACCTCGTTGTGATGCGCTTCGATAGCGTGCACGACGTCCTCGGTCTCGCCGTACTTTCGGGCCAGATCGGCGCCGATGATGGCGTGGCTGCCCTCCACCTCGTGGGTGAGCGCCTTGCCGATGTCGTGCAGGAACGCGCACCGCTTGATCGTCGGTATGTCCAACCGCAGCTCGGCGGCCATGATCCCGGCGATGTGCGCGGTCTCCACCAGATGCTTGAGCACGTTCTGCCCGTACGACGTCCGGTAGCGCAGCCGACCGAGCAGGGCGACCAGCTCGGGATGGATCTCGGTGATGCCCACCTCGACCAGGGCGTCCTCGGCGGCCCGTTGGCAGAGCTGGTCCACCTCGTGCCGGGCCAGGTCGTGGACCTCCTCGATCCGGTGCGGATGGATCCGACCGTCCAGCACCAGCTTCTCCAGGGTGAGGCGGCCGACCTCGCGACGGACCGGGTCGAAGCAGGAGAGCAGCACCGCCTCGGGAGTGTCGTCGATGATCAGGTTGACCCCGGTGACCGACTCGAAGGCGCGGATGTTGCGCCCCTCCCGGCCGATGATCCGCCCCTTCATCTCGTCACCGGGCAGGTGCAGCACACTGACCACGCTCTCCGCGGTCTGCTCGCTGGCCACCCGCTGGATCGCGTCGACCACGATATGCCGGGCCCGGTGTTCGGCGGTGCCCCGGGCCTCGGACTCGATCTCCCGGACCAGGATCGCCGCCTCCCGCTTGGCCTGGGTCTCGATCACCTCGACCAGTTCGGTACGGGCCGCCTCGGCGGTGAGGCCGGCGATCCGCTCCAACTCCCGGCGGCGCTGCTCCTCGGCCTCGGCCAGCGCCTCCTCCCGCTGCGCCAGCGCCGACTCGCGCGCCGCCAACGCCGCACTGGCCGCGGTGAGCTGCCGCTCCCGCTCGGCGAGCCGCTCCACCTCCTCGGTGTGCATCCGCTCCCGCTCGTCCATCCTGGCGGCCCGCCGCTCCACCTCGGCGGCCTGCTCGCGGGTGGTGGAGGCCAGGACCGCCACCTCCCGCTCCCCGCTGCGCCGGGCGGTCGAGCGCAACTGCTCGGCGTCGGCCTCGGCCTGCTTGTGGGCCCGTTCCAGGACGGTGTCGGCCTCCACCCGGGCGGCGTCGAGCACCCGCCGCGCCTCGGCCCGGGCCGCCTTCGCCTCCGCCTTGGCCGCTGCCGCCTCGGCCCGGGACGCGGCAGCCGCCGACTTCGCCACGTCGATGGTGCTGTTGGCCTCGTCGGCGGCGCTGCGCAGCGCCGCCAGGGACTGCTCCTGGCGGTCCTTCTCGGCGATGAACGCCGGATCCTCCGGAGCCGGTGCCGCCGTGAAGCCCCGCAACAGCCGGGCCCCGAAGATCACTGCGCCGACCACGACCAGCGTCAGGAGCACCACCGACGCGAGGATCACCACGTCGAAGGCGCTCATGCCGCCCCCGCGGGCCTGTGCCGCACCACCATGGCCGCCGCCTCCCCTGAACACGTCTACGCCACCGGTGGCGTGCCGGGTGGGCACGCCCCCTGCGGCCTCCTGGACGCCCGACCGGAGCGGCTGGCCTTGGGTAGCTTCTCGTGGTCGACGGTGTCCGGGGACAGCGCCGACGGCGGGATGCGGTTGTCACGTCAGCACCGATCCGGCCTGGTCGGCTACGCCGTCCAGCACCGAGAGAGCTGACCCAAATGATGCTGTTCTGTTATGCGTTCTATGTTGTGCACGTAGCCTGCATGGTCGGGCAATGTGAGCCTGTATGGCGAGGCTAGGTCTCCGAGGGCCTTCCGGTCAAGGAGTCATGATCAAACCCCCCGAACGGAGAGAAGTTGAAAAGTGACTCTCCGCTGATCGACGATCCGGACATGGGCAGACATAACTAACCCTACCCACCGGTCACATCGGCCCGATCGGCTCCGAGCGTAGTCATCGCCGTCACCCGCGGCACCTGACCCGACTCGCCGGACAGTGCTCCGGCTCGCCCTCCACAGCGGCCAGCGCGTCGGCTCCGCGATCCGGCCTGCCCTCGGCGTCGGCTCAGCGATCCGGCTCGCCCTCGGCGTCGGCTCAGCGATCCGGCTCGCCCTCGGCGTCGGCCAGGGCATCGGCGTCTATCCGGTCGGCGAACTCGGCCGCCTCCGCGCTCTGCTCGGCGAGGGCATCCTTCACCGCACGGATCGCCACGCCGGCGGGATAGCCCTTGCGGGCCAGCATGCCGACCAGCCGACGGAAGACCGCGTCCGGCTCGCCCCGGGCGGTCCGCAGCTTCCGGTCGACCAGCGCGCGGGCCGTCTCGGCCTCGGTCTCCTCGTCCAGCTCCTCCAGCGCCTCGCTCGCGGTGTCGCCGTCTACGCCACGCTGGCGCAGCTCGTTGGCGAGCGCCCGGCGAGCCAGCCCCCGGCCGGTGTGCCGGCTCGACACCCAGGCGCGGGCGAAGGCGGCGTCGTCGATGATGCCCACCTCGTCGTACCGGTCGAGCACCTCGGCGGCGACCTCCTCGGAGATCCCCCGCCGGGCCAACGCCCCGGCCAGCTCCGCCCGGGTACGCGGCCGAACCGCGAGCTGACGCAGGCAGATCTCCCGGGCCACCTCCGACTCGGGCCGGGGCGGCCCCGACCCACCGCCGCTGCGCCGGTCATCGCCCGGCTGACCGTTGCCTGCCTCGGGGCTGCTGCCCGCCTCGGCGCGGCCCCGTCGAGCCCGACGCTGCCGGGGACCGGCCGCCCCGCTCAGCTGAGGGTCGACGGCCTCATCGGTGGCCTCACCCGTACGGGGCGGGCTGGCATCCCAGCCCCGCCCCGTACGGGCGCGTCGTCCCGCCACCCGCCGATCAGAAGTCGACCGGCGGCAGCTCCGGGCCACCGGCGGCGTCACCCGCGCCGACGCCGACGCCGAGCTTCTCCAGGATCTTCTTCTCGATCTCGGCGGCCACGTCCGGGTTCTCCTTCATGAACTCCCGGGCCTTCTCCTTGCCCTGCCCGAGCTGGTCGCCGTCGTAGGTGTACCAGGCACCGGACTTGCGGATGATCGCCTGCTCCACGCCGACGTCGATCAGCGAGCCCTCACGGGAGATGCCCTTGCCGTACATGATGTCGAACTCGGCCTGCTTGAACGGCGCGGCGACCTTGTTCTTCACGACCTTGACCCGGGTCCGGTTGCCGACCACGTCGGTGCCGTCCTTGAGGCTCTCGATCCGGCGCACGTCGAGCCGGACCGAGGCGTAGAACTTCAACGCCCGCCCACCGGTGGTGGTCTCCGGGCTGCCGAACATGACCCCGATCTTTTCGCGGAGCTGGTTGATGAAGATCGCGGTGGTGCCGGTGTTGCTGAGCACGCCGGTGATCTTCCGCAGCGCCTGGCTCATCAGCCGGGCCTGGAGGCCGACGTGGCTGTCGCCCATCTCGCCCTCGATCTCGGCGCGCGGCACCAGGGCCGCCACCGAGTCGATCACGATGATGTCGAGCGCGCCGGAGCGGATCAGCATGTCCGCGATCTCCAGCGCCTGCTCGCCGGTGTCCGGCTGGGAGACCAGCATCGCGTCGGTGTCGACGCCGAGGGCCCTGGCGTACTCCGGGTCGAGCGCGTGCTCGGCGTCGATGAAGGCGGCGATGCCGCCGGCCCGCTGGGCGTTGGCCACCGCGTGCAGCGCCACCGTGGTCTTACCGCTGGACTCCGGGCCGTAGACCTCGACGACCCGGCCCCGGGGCAGACCGCCCACGCCGAGCGCCACGTCAAGGGCGATGGACCCGGTCGGGATGACCGCGGTCTGGACGACCGGCCGCTCCCCCAGCCGCATCACCGAGCCCTTGCCGAACTGTTTGTCGATCTGAGCGAGAGCAAGGTCGAGTGCCTTCTCCCGGTCAGGCCCTGCTGCCATGGTTGCCACCCCTGCCTTCGCCGGCGTCTTTCCTGAGCTTCGCGTCACGCGGACACGCTAGGCGCTGGGTCCGACAGAAAACCAGCCGACGGGCCGCGAGCTGTGGACGAGCACCCAGCTGTGGACAATAGCCGAACAGGTGTACGACTCGGCAAGCGACACGCGGAGCGAGGAAAAGCGCTGCTCAGCGTAGTCGGGCAGGCACCCGGTCCGGGTACGCGGCGCAGACCGCGCGCCACACGACGTGGGTCTGCTCACCCGCGGCGAGGGCCTGTTCGACGGTGCGCCCACCGAGCTGCGACAGCACCTGGTCGGCGGCGATGCTGGGCGCGTACCCCGGGCCGAAGGCCTCCTCCAGCCGGTCCCAGAAGTCGGTCAGCCGCACGGATCACTCCTCCTCGTCCGGCACCCGGTTCGGTGCCGGCTCGGCCGGCGGTGCCGGCCGCAACGCTAGCGCCACCAGCGGCCCGAGCGCGACCGCCGCGAGCAGGGCCAGGGTGGGGTACCCGGCCACCTGCATGACGAATCCGCTGGCCGCGCCGGCCCCCGCCCCGGCCAGCCCCATGGTCAGGTCGGACAGCCCCTGGACGGTCGGCCGGACCTCTGTCGGCACCGACTCCGACAGCAGCGTGGAGCCGGCCACCATCGTCGCCGACCAGCCCAGCCCGAGCAGGACCAGGCCGAGGGTGAGCCGGACGGTGTCGTGTCCGGCGGTGCCGGCGACCACGCAGGCGGCCAGCAGCGTGGCGGCCCCACCGAGGATCACCGCGCGCCGGCCCAGCCGGTCGGTGAGCCAGCCGACCACCGGGGCGAGGGCGTACATGCCGGCGATGTGCAGGCTCAGCACCAGGCCCACCACCGGCAGGACCTCGGCGTCGGTGTGCGACTCGTGCAGGCGTACCGGGGTCATCACCATCACCGCCACCATCACCAGGTGACCGACGGCCACCGCGGCGATGCCGAGCCGGGCGGCGGGTCGGTGACGTACCACCGACCAGGCCGTGCGCACCCCCGCGCCGCGCCGGGTCCGCGCGGCCGGGCTGACGACCGCCCCGACCTTCGCCACCACGGGCCCGCCCGCCGGCGCGACCGGATCGGCGGACGCGACGGACCCACCGCCGACGGACGTGCCGGGATCGACGGACGCGGCAAGATCAGCGGGCGCGACGGGATCGGCAGGCCCGGTGGAATCGGCGGGATCGGCGGACGCGGGTGGATCAGCGGGCGCGGACCCGGTGGGCGCGGGGGGATCGGCGGACACGGAGGGATCGGTAGGCCCGGTGGACGCGGGGGGATCGGTGGACGCGGTAGGCCCGGTGGACGCGGCGGGATCGGTGGGCGCGGTGGTGAGGCGGCGGGCGGTGAGCAGCGGGTCGGGGCGCAGGAACAGCAGGAGTACGCCGGCGGTGAGCACGAAGGCGACAGCGCTGAACGCGAACGGGCCGGAGAGCCGGGGCAGCCCCCAGCCGGCGGTGGCCTCGTCGGTCAGTGCGGCGAAGTTCGGTGCCGCCACCGCGCCGATGGTGGTGGCCCAGACGATCAGGGAGAGCTGCCGTCCCCGCCGGGCAGGCTCGGCCAGGTCCACCGCGGCGTAGCGGGCCTGAAGGTTAGCCGCGCTCCCGCCGCCGAAGAGCAGCATGCCGACGAAGAGCAACGGTACCCACCGGGTGACCGCCGCGAGCACCGTCAACACCCCGCCGGCCGCCCCTACCAGGTAGGCCACGGCCAGGCCGGGTCGGCGACCGTGGCTGACCATGAGCCGGGTGATCGGCACGGCGAGCAGGGCGGCCCCCACCACCGCGGCGCTCTGGGCGACCCCGGCCACCGCCGTACCGGCCAGGTCGGCGGCGAGCAGCGCCCCGACGGCGACGCCGATGGTCACGCCGATCCCGCCGATGATCTGGGTGACGAAGAGCAACCGCAGGGTACGCCACTGAATGCCGGCGACGTCGGGCCGTACGCGCGGGGGCAAGCCCGTGGTGGTCAGCACTGGCACCATCCCATCCTCACCCGCCCCCCTTGCCCGCAAGGAAGGGCCCCCTGTTAACGCCTACGGTAGAGCGGGGAACCCCTCTCACCACCGGCGCGGCGTCCTGCCCGCCCCGTCCCGGTGCCAGACGATCGCTCGCCCCGGTCACCGTGTCCCTGGCCGGAGTCGGCCGGCCCGAAAGATCTTGGAAAGAATCGGCCCCTCCGGAGGGGAGTTTTCCTTCCAAGTTCACCCCGGCTGTTGCAGGTGCCTCGCAGGTACGAAAACAGGACAAGTCACCGCAATGCCCCGCTGCTTCCCATCCACCCCCACCACCTCACGCCCCCCGTCACCGCCGAGGCGGTCCCCGGAGGTAGATCTTGGACACTTACCGTCCAAATAGAACGGTAAGTGTCCAAGATCTACCCACCGGTCGGGAGCCGGGGCAGGTTGGGGGTTGGTGTGGTGACTGGATGCCGGACCACCTTGCGTCCACCTGTCCCGTGGGGTTCGCGAGGCGTCGACAGCAGCCCGGGTGATGAGAAGGAAAGCGGCCCGCTCCTGCGCCGGTCGGCACAGGTCAGCTTTCGTCCAGGCCGGGGCGGTGCTCAGCGAGCCACGCCTCGACGTCCTCGGTCAGCCACACGTTGCCCATTTGAAGGTGCGCGACGGGTTCGGGAAAGCTGCGGTGACTCGTGATCTGGTAGACGCGCTGACGGTACACCCCACCGAGCATCGCCCGGATCTCCGCCGAACCGACCAGGCGCAGCCTCCTCGTCATGCCACCGACACTAGGCGCACGCCACCAGGCCGTCATCAACGGATATGTGACTGGGGCTTCTTCCGAAGGATCGAGCATTGTCCCCGGCCGGGCTCAGGACAGGTCGATCCGGTAGTCGAGGCTTGCCCGGTCCGGGAGCCGGCGACCGGCACCGACACCGACACCGACACCGACACCGACACCGACACCGACACCGACACCGACAGGTCAACGGACGTTCCCTGGCGACGTCGGGCGTCACCCGCCGCCGGACAGGGCGCGGGCGGCGACGGTGAGATCGGCGACGAGTCCCTGGTACGCCTGGTCCCGGTCGTCGGCGCGCAGTACCGCCGACGGGTGGATGGTGGCCAGCAGGCGGGCCGGCGGGGCGTCGGCGACCTGCCCGGCCGAGTCCACCGGTACCCGGGTGAAGTCTGCCGGGTGCTGGGCCGATGCCGGCCAGGGCAGCAGTTCGCCCCGTTGGCGGGTGACCCGGAACGTGGGGCCGAGCAGCGCCTTGGCGGCGGTCGCGCCGAGCACCACGATGATCTCCGGGCGCAGCCGGGCGAACTCGGCGACCAGCCAGGGTCGGCAGGCGGTGACGTGTACCCGGTCCGGCGTCTGGTGGATGCGCCGCTTGCCGCGCAACTCGAAGCGGAAGTGCTTGACCGCGTTGGTGAGATAGATCTGGCCGGGGTCCAGGGTGGCGTCGTCGACCGCCTGGCGCAGCAACCGGCCGGCGGGTCCGACGAACGGCAGGCCCTTCTGGTCCTCCAGGTCGCCGGGCTGCTCGCCGACGAAGACCACCCGGGCGCTGGCGTCGCCCCGGCCGAAGACGGTCTGGGTGGCGTCCCGGTGCAGCTCACAGCCCTGACAGCCGCGGGCGGCGGCGCGCAGGGCGTCGAGGGTGTCGGCGCGGGGCGGGATGAACTGCTGGGCACCGGGAGCGGTGTCGATCTCGGACATGCCGACTGTTCTACCCGTTCCCGCCCGCTACGCGCAGCAGGATCCGCCGGAAGGGACGAGGCGGGACACCGGAACCCATCACGCGCGGAACACCGGAACCGATGACGCGCGGAACACCGGAACCGATGACGCGCGGGACACCGGAACCGATAAGGCGAGACACAGAGACCGACGGCGCGAGAAACGCAGGGTCCGCCGACGCGAGGGGCAGTGGCCGACGGCACAGGTCAACCGACCGGAAAGGGGTACGCCCCAGCATGCCGCTCACCCCATGATGTCCTCGTGCTGGGTATCACCGATCTCTGGACGTACGTGCTGGGCACCGTGGCGATCATCCTGCTGCCGGGCCCCAACTCGCTCTTCGTGCTCTCCACCGCCGCCCAACGCGGGGTGGGTACCGGTTACCGGGCGGCCAGTGGGGTGTTCCTCGGCGACGGGGTGCTGATGGTGCTCTCCGCGGCCGGGGTGGCGTCGCTGCTCAAGGCGTACCCGCCGATCTTTCTGGTGGTGAAGTACGCCGGCGCGGCGTACCTCGGGTATGTCGGGGTGGGCATGCTGCGCGGGGCCTGGCGGCGCTGGCGGACCCGGCACGACCCGGATACGCCGCGACTGATCGACGCCGCCGAGCCGGCGCAGTTGCGCAGCCCGTTCCGCAAGGCGTTGGTGATCAGCCTGCTCAATCCGAAGGCGATCCTCTTCTTCGTCTCGTTCTTCATCCAGTTCGTCGACCCGGGTTACGCCTGGCCGGCGCTGTCGTTCCTGGTGCTCGGGCTGATCGCGCAGGTGACCAGCGTGCTCTACCTGACCGTGTTGATCTTCGCTGGCACGTTCCTGGCGGCGCAGTTCCGCCAGCGACGCCGGCTGGCGGCCGGGGCCACCACCGGCGTCGCGGCGCTCTTCATCGGATTCAGCGTCAAACTCGCCACCGCCACCGTCTGAACCCCGCCGCGCTCCCCGCCCCGCCACGTGCCGGCGTGGTCCCGGCACCGGGGGCCGGGACCGCGCCGGGCGAGACCGACAGCCGAGGCCGGTCAGGTGCCGTCGCCGCCGCCGATACCGGTGCCGCCGCCCGTGCCGCCGAGGCCGTAGCCGGGCGGGACCGGCTCGTCCGGCGGGCGGCTGACGTGGGCGGACTCGGTGAGCTGGGCGGACCAGTCGGCGTGCGCGGCCATCTCGGCGTGCCGGTTGATGGTCGCCCGCAGCCAGCCGTCCACCAGTGCGATCCAGTCCTGCTGCTCGGCGCCGGTGTGCCAGACCCGGAACCGGCTGATGCTCTGGTGGGTGGCCCCGGCCAGGGCCAGCCGGCGGTCGGGCCAGAGGATCACCTCCAGCCCCGCCGAGTTGGTCACGAAGATCAGTTCCAGCTCGGTGATCGGGCCGGCGTACAGCGGTGCCACCCAGTATCCGAGCCGCTGGTGCAGCGGGAGCGTCTGGGCCACCCCCGGCAGCCTGCCCTGTTGCAGGCCCGCCTGACGCATGACGAAACCCAGGGTGTCCAGGGCGGCCAGGACGTGCTGCTGGGTGGGGAGCGGGTGTACGAAGACCGGCACCATCGCGGCCTGCGTCGCGTCGACGCCGACGGTGACCTCGGTACGCAACCCGGTGCGCAGCGACATCAGCGGCACCCCGCCGAAGATGGTCACCGGGGTCTCCCAGGGCAGCGGCACGGCGAAGTCGACGGCCCGTCGGCGACCGGCCGGGACCACGAACGAGCCGGCGATCGAAACCTGGTGGAACTGCACGAGGCGGTGGGGCTGACCCGGGTCGTCCGGCTCGGCCTGGGCGACCAGGCCGAGCCGGATGTGCCGCACCGGTACGTCTTCGGGGCCGGCGGTGAGCGTGACCCGGCCCGGCAACCGCAGACCGGGCCGGGTGCTCGGGCTGGTCACGGTGGTGTGCACGGCCAGTCCGGTCCAGCCGGACTCCGGTGACACCCCCGTCAACCGCACCGCCGTCTCCCCTACCTCATCCGCCGCCCGCGGGGCACCGGGTCGGTCTCGTCGTCGAACTCGCCGATGACCTCCTCCAGCAGGTCCTCCAGCGCGACGAAACCGATCGGCCGGGTGGGGCCGCCACCGTTGCGGACCAGGGCGAGCTGGGACTGCCGGGCCCGCATCGCCGCCACCGCCTCGGTGACCGTGGCCACCGCGGGCAGGGTGAAGGCGTTGCTCATCAACTCGCCGGCGGTGGCGGCCCGGCCGGTCGTCACGGCGCGTACCGCCTCCCGGACGTGGACCAGGCCGACGACGTCTCCGCCGCCGTCGACCACCGCCAGCCGGGACCTGCCGCTTTCCCGGCTGACCTGCTCGATGCGGTCCGCCGACTCGTCCCGGCGGACCGTCACGATCCGGTCGAACGGCTCCATCACGTCGGCGACCGTGGTCCGCTGCAACTCCAGCATGCTGGTCAGCATCTGGTGCTGCTCCGCGCCGAGCAGCCCGTGCTCGCGGGACTGCTCCAGCAGCATGCGCAGCTCGCTCGGCCCGTGCACCTGCGCCAACTGGTCCTGCGGGGTCACCTTGACCAGTCGCAGCATCGCGTTGGCCCAGGCGTTCAGCAGCGACAGCACCGGCCGGGCCACCCGGGCGAACGCCCGGAACGGCAGCGCCAGCAGCAGCGCGGACCGCTCCGCATCGGTGATCGCCCACGACTTCGGTGCCATCTCCCCCACCACCAGGTGCAGAAAGGTGACCAGGCTCAGGGCGAAGACCAACGCGACGATGTGACTCGCCGCGGTCGGCAGCCCCGCCGCGTGCAGCAACGGGCTCAGCAGCCGCTCGATCGCCGGCTCGGCCAGCGCACCCAGCCCCAGCGTGCAGAGGGTGATGCCGAGCTGCGCGCCGGCCAGCATCAGCGACAGCTCACGTACCCCGTCCAGGGCCGCCCGGGCGGCCCGGCCGCCGCCGACGGCTACCTGTTCCAGCCGGTACCGCTTGCTGGCCACCAGGGCGAACTCGGCGGCGACGAAGAACCCGTTGAGGGCCAGCAGCACCACCGACACGATCAGCGCGATCCCGGGGCTCATGCGGTCACCTCGCTACGCTCGCCGACCGCATGCCACCCGACGACGATGATTCGCTCACTCCGCTCGCTCATGCCGGCACCTCGCTACGCTCGCCGACCGCATGCCACCCGACGACGATGATTCGCTCACTCCGCTCGCTCATGCGGCCACCTCGCTACGTTCACCGGGGGCGGCGAGTTGGATGCGGACCGAGTCGGCCACGTGCCGGTCGACCGCGAGGACCTCGACCAACGCGGTGGGGGCGCTCTCGGGGGTGTCGGGGTCGGGCGGCAGGCTGATCTCCAGCCGGTCGCCGACCTCGGGCACCCGGCCCAGCTCCCGCATGACCAGACCGGAGATGGTGTCGTACTCGGGGGCCTCGGGCAGGGCGATGCCGGTGCTGTCGGCGATCTCGTCGATACGCCACCGGGCCGGCACCACCCAGGAGCCGTCCTCCTGCCGGGCCGGTGCGCGCTCCGGTGGGTCGTCCTCGTCGAGGATCGGGCCGACCAGCTCCTCGGCGAGGTCCTCCAGCGTGATCACGCCGGCGAACCCGCCGTACTCGTCGACCACGCAGGCGAGTTGGCGGTGTCCGACCCGCAGCCGGTCCAGCACCGTTGGCAGCGGGAGGGTCTCCGGCACCAGCAGCGGCGGCCCGGCCACCGCGCTGACCGGGGTGGTGGCGCGCTCCGCCGGGGGTACGCCGAGCACGTCGGCGATGCCGACCACGCCTACCAGGTCGTCGACGCCGTCGGCGCCGCGTACCGGGAACCGGGAGTGGCCGGTGTCGAGCAGCTCGACCACCCGGCTGACCGGTTCCTGGGCCAGTACGGTGTGCACGTCGACCCGGGGCACCATGGCCTCTCCGGCGGTCAGTTCCCGGAAGTCGAGCCCCCGGTCGAGCAGGTCGGACATCTCGGCGTCGAGGTGCCCCTCCTCGCGGGACTCCGCGATGATCTGCTCCAGGTCCTTCGGGGTGGCGCCGCTGGGCAGCTCCTCGATGGGCTCGATGCCCACCCGGCGCAGCAGGCGGACGGCGGCCCGGTCGAAGAGGGTGATCAGCGGACCGGCCACCTTGAGGTAGAGCAGGGTGGAACGGCTCAGGGCCCGGGCCAGCGGCTCGGGGCGGGCGATGGCGAGGTTCTTCGGGGCCAGCTCGCCGAGGACCATCTGCACCGCGGTGGCGATGACCAGGGCGAGCGCGATGGACAGGGGCAGGGTCAGCGCCGGGGAGATCCCGACGCCGCCGAGCAGCTCGGCCAGCCCGGCGCCCAGGTACGGCTCGGCGACGTAACCGACCAGTAGGGCGGTGACGGTGATGCCGAGCTGGGCGCCGGAGAGCATGAACGAGAGCCGGGCGGTGACCTCCAGGGCTCGGGCGGCGGCCTGGTCGCCGCCCTCGGCGAGCTGCTTGAGCTTGCCCCGGTCGACGGCCACGTAGCCGAACTCCTGGGCCACGAAGTAACCGGTGGCGACGGTGAGGACGGTGATCAGGGCGAGTCCGACGACGATCAACACGGGAGTCTCACGGCTCCCGGACGTACGGTCGGGACGGGGGAACGCCGGGCAGGACCCGGCTGGCTACTGCTGCCCTCCTGGGCAGAAGAGTCGATCATGCCCACCATTTTATCGGCGTCAGCTGTGCCTTCGCTGGCGGTGCGCGGGAAGGAGTACCGGCGAGTCAGGTTCGGCCGGCCGACGCCGGTGGTGGGGGTCGACGGCCGGCGAGGTCGTCGGATTCCAGCAGCGCCGGATCGTGGCGTCGGGACCGGTAGGCGGCCCGGCCGATCATCTGCGCCGACACCGGTGCGGTGGCCAGCTGGAAGAGCCCGACCAGGGCGATCATGCCCAGGTCCTCCGGGGTGCGCAGGCGCAGGGCCAGGCCGAGCAGGACCAGCAGCACCCCGAGCACCTGGGGCTTGGTGGCCGCGTGCATCCGGTCCAGCACGTCGGGGAAGCGCAGCAGACCGATCCCGGCGGCGAGGGCAAGCAGCCCGCCGGCGACCAGGCAGAGTCCGCCGGCCCAGTCGGCGACGGTGGCGAGCATCAGCCCTCCTCCCGTACGGCGAAGCGGACCAGCGCCACCGAGCCGATGAAGCCGAGCAGGGAGAGCACCACCAGCACCGCCAGCGTGTCGGTGTGCCGGTTGAGCGCCGCCTCCGCGCCGACTGCGCCGACCGTCGTGGCGAGCAGCATGTCCGCGGCGATCACCCGGTCCAGCAGGGACGGCCCCCGGTACATGCGGGTCAACGAGAGCAGGGCAGTGACCGAGAGCAGGAGGGTGACGCAGACGGCGAGCACGGTGTTCACGACGGGGCCTCCGGGTCGGACGAGACGGTACGGATCTCCGCGCGGGAGCCGACGGCCCGCACGATGCGCCGTTCCACGGTCAGCACCCGGTCCCGGTTGGCGGTGCGGCCGCCGGTGCCGGGCAGGTCGAGCACGTGCACGTAGATGACGGCCTCGTCGCGGTCCACGTCGAGCACGAGGGTGCCCGGGACCAGCGAGATCACCTCGGCGGTGAGGGCCAGGTTCAGGTCGGTACGGACCCGCAGCGGCACGCCCATGATCGCGCTGCGCGGCGCCGGGCCGGGCCGGACGGCCAGGACGGCGACGTGCACGCTGGCCCCGACCAGGTCGACGGCGAATCGGAAGGCCAGCACCGTCAACGCCCGCAGCCGCAGCCGACCGGCGAAGGTCACCGGCGGCAGCGGGAAGAACACCAGCACCGCGCCGCCGGCCACCAGCCCGCCGAGCAGGTTCGCCCAGGAGATCTGACCCCAGAGCAGGATCCAGATCAGCACCAGCCAGCCGAGCGCGATCGCCTGGTCCCGCCAGCGCCCGGCCCGGTCCCGTAGGGCCTGGGTCACGACGTCACCTCCGGCAGCACGGCCCGCAGGTACGGGGTGCGGTCCTGCAGATCGGTCGCCGCGTCGGCGGTGACGTCGAAGAGCGGGCCGGCCACCACGGTCAGCAGGAGTCCGAGCACGACCAGGGCGGCCGTCGCGCCGACCATCAGGTGGGGCAGCCGGACCGGTGGTACGTCGACGGCCAGTCGCGGGGCCCGCCAGAAGGCGATGTTCCACACCCGCGACGCCGCGTAGAGGGTGAGCAGGCTGGTCACCGTGCCGGCGGCGACCAGCACCCAGGCCAGCGGGGTGCCGTCGCTGATCCCGGCCTGGAGCAGGCCCAGCTTGCCGAGGAAGCCGGAGAACGGCGGGATGCCGGCGAGGTTCATGGCGGGGACGAAGAAGAGCACGCCGAGCAGGGGCGCGACCCGGGCCAGCCCGCCGAGGCGACGCAGGTCGGTGCTGCCGGCCCGGACCTCCACCAGGCCGGCGACCAGGAACAGGGTGGTCTGGATGGTGATGTGGTGGACCACGTAGAAGATCGCGCCGGAGAGCCCGGCGACGGTGCTCAACCCGATGCCGAAGATCATGTAGCCGATGTGGCTGACCAGGGTGAACGAGAAGATCCGCTTGAGGTCCGACTGGGCGACCGCGCCGAGGATGCCGACCAGCATGGTCAGCCCCGCCACCACCAGCAGCAGCGTGTCGGCCACGCTGTCCGGGAAGAGCAGCGTCTCGGTCCGGATGATCGCGTACACGCCGACCTTGGTGAGCAGGCCGGCGAAGACGGCGGTGACCGGGGCCGGGGCCGTCGGGTAGCTGTCCGGCAGCCAGGCCGACAGCGGGAAGACCGCCGCCTTGACCCCGAAGGCCAGCAGCAGCATCAGTTGCAGACTGAGCCGTACGCCGGCCGGCAGGGCCTCCAGCCGGTCGGCGATCTGGGCCAGGTTCAGGGTGCCGGTCGCGGCATACACCAGCCCGACCGACGCCAGAAAGATCATCGACGACAGGACACTGACCACCACGTACGTCGAGCCGGTGCGGATCCGGGTCTCGGTGCCGCCCAGGGTGATCAGGACGAAGCTGGCGGCCAACAGCACCTCGAAGCCGACGTAGAGGTTGAACAGGTCACCCGCGAGGAAGGCGTTGGTGACACCGGCGGTCAGCACCAGGTAGGTGGGGTGGAAGATGGTGACCGGGGCGCTCTCCCCCACGTCGCTCTGGCCCTGGCCGATGGAGTAGAGCAGCACGCAGAGCGTCACCGCCGCCGAGACCACCAGCAGCAGCGCGGCCAACTGGTCGGCGACCAGCACGATGCCCACCGGCGGGGGCCAGTTGCCGATCCGGGCCACCACCGGCCCGTGCCGGTACGCCTCGACCAGCAGGACCACGGCGACCGCCAGGGTGACGGCGAGCACCGCCACGCTGATGGCCCGCTGCAGGCGGGGACGGTTGGCCAGGACCAGGGTCAGCGCGGCGCCCAGCAGCGGCAGCACCACCGGCAGCGGCACGAGGGCCGACGGGGTCGTCATCGTTGCCCACCACCGCGTGGGGGTCGACGCTCCGGCGGGGGGTCGACCTGCTCGGGGTCGCCGTCCGGGCCCTCCCCGCCGAGGTCGGCGGCGGGCTGCTCGTTGCGGGCGGCCAGCCGGACCACCTGCTGGTCCTCCAGGTCGTCCTGGACCTCGTCGTTGCCGGTCAGGTACCAGCTGCGGTAGGCCACGGCCAGCAGGAACGCGGTGAACCCGAAGGTGATCACGATGGCGGTGAGCACCATCGCCTGGGGCAGCGGGTCGCTCATCCGGTCGGTGGGGCCGGCACCTACCAGCGGCGCCCCGCCGGCCCGGCCGCCCACCAGCACCAGCAGGTTCACCCCGTTGCCGAAGAGGATGACGCCGAGCAGGATGCGGGTCAGGCTGCGCTCCAGCAGCAGGGTGACCCCGGTGGTGACGAAGATGCCGACGGCGACCACCAGGACCAGGGTCGGCCCGCCCCCGCCCGCGGTCACGCGCGTTCCCCGTCGGGGTCGACGAGCAGCCCTCGGCTGTGGCCGCCGGCCGCCTCGATGTGCCGGTCGACCTCCGCGCCGAGGCTGCGCAGGATGTCCAGGGCCATCCCGACCACCACCAGGTAGACGCCGACGTCGAAGAAGAGCGAGGTGACCAGGTAGGAGGCGCCGAGGCCGGGTACCGAGAAGTCGATCTTCGCGCTCTCCAGCACCGCGCCGCCGGCCAGCAGGGAGACCACCCCGGAGCCGACGGCGACGGCCAGGCCGGCGCCGAGCACGGTGCCCGCCCCGACCGGTACCGCCTCGGCCAGCTCGTACCGGCCGCCGGCCAGGTAGCGGACCACCAGCGCCAGGCTGGCGACCAGGCCGCCGGCGAACCCACCGCCTGGGGCGTTGTGCCCGGAGAAGAGCAGGAAGAGCGAGAAGAGCACCACGGTGTGGAAGAGCAGCCGGGTGACCACCTCGAAGACGATCGAGCGTTGCCGCTCGTGCAGGGTCGATCCGCCCCGCAGCCAGACCGCCCGGTCGGTACGCCGGGGGCCGCCGGGCTGTCGGGGTCGGGGGCGGCGCGGTCGGGGGCCGGTGCGGGAACGCTGGAAGACCAGGCTCGCCACCCCGGTGGCGGCCACCACGAGGACGGCCAGTTCCCCCATGGTGTCCCAGGCGCGGATGTCGACCAGGGTCACGTTCACCACGTTGCGGCCGTGACCCTGCTCGACGGCGAGTTGCGGGAAGGCCAGCGAGTCCGGGGGCGCCTGCCGGGCTCCGGCGGCGGTCAGGGTGAGGCCCACGAACACCACCCCGGCCGCCAGGCCGACCAGCCGGCGTACCCAACGGCTGCTCCGCAGCGGCCGGGCCGAGAAGCGTTCCGGCAGGCGGCGCAGGACCAGCACGAAGACCGCGATGGTCGCCGTCTCGACCAGGAACTGGGTGAGCGCCAGGTCCGGTGCGCCGTAGAGCACGAAGAGCATCGCGCTGCCGTAGCCGGTCACCCCGACCAGCAGCATCGCGGTCAGCCGGCGGCGGGCACCGACGGCGAGCACCGCCGCGACCGCGACCACCAGGACCACCACCACCTGCAACGGGGTGTCCCAGAGGGCGATCCGGGTGAGCCAGGGCCGGGTCACCAGCAACGCCACGCCGGGCACCGCCACCAGCACGATCAGGATGGTGCCCAGGAACTGCGGCAGGGAGCCGCGTTGGGTGGCGCCGGTGACCTCGATGGCGAGCAGGTCGAAGCGGCGGGAGACCCACTCGTACCCCTCGGAGCCGCTCACCGGGAAGCGCAGTCGCGCGAGCACCGGGACCAGCGGCCCGCGCAGCGCGAACAGCAGCCCGCCGCCGCCCAGGGCGAGGACCGACAGACCCAGCGCGGGGGTGAGGCCGTGCCAGAGCGCCAGCTGCTCGCCGGGCGTCCCGAACAGCTGCGCGTACGGCCCGAGCAGCCCACCCACCGGCCCGGCGAGCACCCCGGTGACCAGTCCGGCGCCGGCCAGTACGGCGGGGGGCAGGAGCATGGCTGCGCCGGCCGGCCCGGTGCCCGTGGGCGCCACGCCGTCCTTGACCGCGAAGGCGCCCCAGAGGAACCGGGCGCTGTAGGCGACGGTGAGCACGGTGCCGAGCACCAGCAGGGCGAGGACCAGCGGCCGATCGGTGAAGGCGGCGAAGACCGCCTCCTTGGCGACGAACCCGATCAGCGGCGGCAGGCCGGCCATGGAGGCGGCGGCGAGCAGCGCGACGCCGAACAGCACCGGTGCCCGGCGTCCCAGTCCGGAGAGTTCACCCAGCTCACGGGTGCCGGTGGTGTGGTCCACCACGCCGACGACGAGAAAGAGGGCGGCCTTGAACAGGGCGTGCGCGAGCAGCATCGCGGTGCCGGCCAGCGCGGCGTCCGGGGTGCCCGCCCCGGTCACCACCACCAGCAGGCCCAGCTGGCTGACCGTGCCGTAGGCCAGCAGCAGCTTCAGGTCGGTCTGCCGCAGCGCCGCCCAACCGCCGACGAGCATGGTGGCCAGGCCGGCGGTGACCACCACCGGACGCCACGGCACGGCCGTGGCGAGCACCGGGGCGAGCAGGGCGATCAGGTAGACGCCCGCCTTGACCATCGCCGCGGCGTGCAGGTACGCGCTGACCGGGGTGGGTGCCGCCATCGCCGCCGGCAGCCAGGAGCTGAACGGCAGGATCGCCGACTTCGACAGCGCCCCGACCAGGATCAGCACCACCGCGACGGTGAGCGCGGCCCCGCCGGGCAACGGACCGTCGGTGATCTCCGACCAGCGGTAGCTGCCGGCGTGGTGGCCGAGGATCAGCACGCCGACGAGCATGGCCAGCCCGCCGAGGGTGGTCACGGTGAGCGCCTGGGCCGCCGCCCACCGGCTGGACCGCCGTTCGGTGCTGTGCCCGATGAGCAGGTACGAGAAGACGGTGGTGAGTTCCCAGCAGACGTAGAGCAGGAGCAGGTCGTCGGCGAGGACCAGGCCGAGCATGGCTCCGGCGAAGGCGACCAGGACCGCGGCGAAGCGGGCCAGCCCGACCGAGCCGACGCGGAAGTACCGGGAGCAGTAGACCAGCACCAGCGCTCCGACCCCGCCGACCAGCAGGGTCATCAGCCAGGACAGGGTGGTGAGCCGGAACGCCAGGTCGAGCCCGAGCTGACCGATCCACGGGTACGCCTCGACCACCGTGCCGCCGGCGCGTACCGCCGGGGTGTGGGCCACCGCCCAGCCGGCGGCGGCCGCCGGTGCCAGCGCCAGTGCCAGGAAGGCCCGCGGACCCCACCAGCGCACCAGCAGCGGCGCGACGAGCGCCGCCACCAGGTGGAGGATCAGCAGTAACAGCACGGGTGCTCCAGGTCGACGGCACGGCTCGACAGGCCTTAGCAGCGATCAGACGCCAGTTCACCCGACAATGGGGGCATTTCCGGCAAATGGTGTGATCAGACCAGCAGGTCGGGGCGGCCGAGGTGGAGCACCACCCGGTTGACCACCCGCTGGGCGGCGGCCAGCGAGCGCACCGCCAGCAACCGGCCCCGACTCTCCCGGCGCAGCACGAAGAAGTGCACCGCCGCCCGCACCTGACCCCGGTCGGCGGCGCTGGCCTGCGCGGTGGAGGCGACCAGCTCCCGCAGACAGCCGGCGAGCCGCTCGGCCAGCTCCAGCTCGGGCCCGTGCAGACCGGCCCGGACGACGGCAAGATGGCTGTCGACCTTGCGGATGAGCACGTCGGTGCCGGGCTCGAAGCCACGCTCCTCGACGGCCATCGATCGCCTCCACCTCGACGCTACGTTGCGAGAGAAGCTACGTTATGTTGTCTCTCACATGCAAGCAGTTAAGTAAGACTTTAAGGACCAATCGCCAATATGACGTTCTGGGCCTGCTACCGGGCGCAACGGCGGTGCAGGCCGCGGAAATGTCGGCGGGTGCGGGCACGATGGGGGCGTGACGGAGGTAGGCGACGCGGGGCAGGACGCCACGACGGTGCTGGCCGGCTTCGGCGCGGCCACCCGGGAGTGGTTCGCCGCCGCCTTCGCCGCGCCGACCGCCGCGCAGGACGGGGCATGGCGGTCGGTGACCGCGGGGCGCAACGCGCTGGTGGTCGCCCCGACCGGCTCCGGCAAGACGCTCGCCGCGTTCCTCTGGTCGCTGGACCGCCTCGCCCGTGACCCCGCGCCACCCGATCCACGCCACCGGTGCCGGGTGCTCTACGTCAGCCCGCTCAAGGCCCTCGCGGTCGACGTCGACCGCAACCTGCGCGCCCCGCTGGCCGGCATCCGTCAGGCCGCGACCCGGCTCGGCCTGACCGCACCGGACATCACGGTCGGCATGCGCACCGGCGACACCCCGGCCGACGAGCGGAGGGCCTTCGCCCGCACCCCGCCGGATGTGCTCATCACCACGCCGGAGTCGCTGTTCCTGCTGCTCACCTCGGCCGCCCGGGAGTCCCTGCGCGGCGTCGACACGGTCATCGTCGACGAGGTGCACGCGGTCGCCGGCACCAAACGCGGCGCGCACCTCGCCCTGTCCCTGGAGCGTCTGGACGAGCTGCTGCCCCGCCCCGCCCAACGGATCGGTCTCTCCGCGACCGTCCGCCCGGTCGACGGCTGCGCCCGTTTCCTCGGCGGCCCCCGACCGGTGGACGTGGTGCAGCCCGCCACGCCCAAGACCATCGAGGTGAACGTCCAGGTGCCGGTCGAGGACATGACCCGCCTCGACGAGCAGGACGCGCCCGCCGAGGACGCCCTCGGCGGGCCCGGGCCGCGCCGGGCCTCGATCTGGCCGGCGGTGGAGGAGCGCGTCCTCGCACTGATCCGCGCCCACCGGTCGACGATCGTCTTCACCAACTCCCGGCGTGGTGCCGAGCGGCTCTGCGCCCGCCTCAACGAGCTGGCCGCCGAGCAGACCAACGCCGAGCAGCAGCCCGGCGCCGGCGAAGCCGGCAGCCCCGACACCGGGCCGGCGTACCACGGGGGCCGGGCCGTTGCCGGGTCCGGGGGGACCGGGCGGGCGCCGGCCGAGGTGATGGCGCAGTCCGGGGCGGCGGTCGGGGCGGAGCCGGTGATCGCCCGCGCCCACCACGGCAGTGTGTCCCGCGAGGAGCGCCGCCAGATCGAGGAGGCGCTCAAGGCCGGCCAGTTGCCCGCCGTGGTGGCCACCTCCAGTCTGGAGCTCGGCATCGACATGGGCGCGGTGGACCTGGTGGTGCAGATCGAGGCCCCGCCCAGCGTGGCCGCCGGGCTGCAACGGGTCGGCCGGGCCGGACACCAGGTAGGTGCGGTCTCCCGGGGGGTGGTCTTTCCCAAGCACCGGGGGGACCTGCTCTCCTGCACGGTGGTGGCCGAACGGATGGCCGACGGGGCCATCGAGGAGCTGCACCCCCCGCGCAACCCGCTCGACGTGCTGGCCCAGCAGATCGTCGCCATGGTGGCGCTGGAGCCCTGGGCCGTCGCCGACCTCGCCGGGCTGGTCCGCCGGGCGGCGCCCTTCGCCGACCTGCCCGACTCGGCCCTGCGTGCCGTCCTGGACATGCTCGCCGGGCGGTACCCCTCGACCGCCTTCGCCGAGCTGCGCCCGCGACTGCTCTGGGACCGGGGCACCGACACCCTGACCGGCCGTCCCGGCGCGCAACGGCTCGCGGTGACCAGCGGCGGCACCATCCCCGACCGGGGATTGTTCGGGGTCTTCCTGGCCGGCGCGGCCACCGCGGCCCGGGTCGGCGAGCTGGACGAGGAGATGGTCTACGAGTCCCGGGTGGGCGACGTCTTCCTGCTCGGCTCCTCCTCCTGGCGGATCGAGGAGATCACCCCCGACCGGGTGCTGGTCTCACCCGCCCCCGGCCAGGCCGCCCGGATGCCGTTCTGGAAGGGCGACCAGCCGGGCCGTCCGGTGGAGCTGGGCCGGGCGATCGGGGCCCGGGTGCGGGCCCTGCTCCAGCAGGACGACGAGACGGCCGTGGCCGGGCTGCGGGCCGGTGGGCTCGACGACTGGGCCGCCGGCAACCTGCTGGCGTACCTGCGGGAGCAACAGGCCGCCACCCGGTCCCTGCCGGACGACCGGACGGTCCTGGTGGAGCGGTTCCGCGACGAGTTGGGCGACTGGCGACTGGCCGTGCACTGTCTGCTCGGTGCCCGGGTCAACGCGGCCTGGGCGCTGGCCATCGGCCGCCGGCTGGCCGAGCGGTACGGCGTGGACGCCCAGGTGATGCCCGCCGACGACGGCATCGTGGTACGCCTGCCGGACACCGCCGACGAGCCACCCGGCGCGGACGTGGTCGTCTTCGACCCCGACGAGATCGCCCAGCTGGTCGAGGAGTCGGTAGGCACGTCGGCCCTCTTCGCGTCCCGGTTCCGCGAGTGCGCCGCCCGGGCGTTGCTGCTGCCCCGGCGCGACCCCCGCCGCCGGCAACCGCTGTGGCAGCAGCGGCAGCGGGCCGCCCAACTGCTCGACGTGGCCCGGGAGTACGCCGACTTCCCGGTCACCCTGGAGGCCGCCCGGGAGTGCCTGCAGGACGTCTTCGACCAGCCGGCCCTGGCCCAGCTGATGCGGGACCTGACCGCCCGCCGGATCCGCCTGGTCGAGGTGGCCACCGACCGTCCCTCACCGTTCGCCCGCTCGCTGCTCTTCGGCTACGTCGGGGCCTTCCTCTACGAGGGCGACGCCCCACTGGCCGAGCGTCGGGCCGCCGCGCTGACGCTGGACTCGGCGCTGCTGGGTGAGCTGCTCGGCCGGGTGGACCTGCGGGAGCTGCTCGACCCGGCGGTGCTGGCCGAGACCGAGCGGCAGCTGCGCTGGCTGACCGCGCAACGCCGGCCCCGCGACGGCGAGGACGTGGTGGAGCTGCTCCGGGTGCTCGGCGACCTCTCCGAGACCGAGCTGGCCGCCCGGGAGGTCCCGCCGGAGTGGCTCACCGAGCTGGCGGCGGCCCGGCGGGTGCTGCGGGTCCGGATCGCCGGCGAGGAGCGCTGGGTGGGGGTGGAGGACGCCGCCCGGCTGCGCGACGCGCTCGGGGTCGCGCTGCCGGTGGGGGTCGCCGGGGCGTACCTCGAACCGGTGGCCGACCCGCTCGGCGACCTGGTCGCCCGGTACGCCCGCACCCACGGCCCGTTCGCCGCGGCGACCTGCGCGGCCCGCTTCGGGCTCGGGGTCTTCGTGGTGGAGCAGACGTTGCGCCGGCTGGCCGCCACCGGCCGGGTGCTCTCCGGCGAGTTCACCCCGGACAGCGTGGGCACCCAGTGGTGCGACGCGGAGGTGCTGCGGTTGTTACGCCGGCAGTCGCTGGCCGCGCTGCGCCGGGAGATCGAGCCGGTGCCGCCGGCGGCGCTGGCCACGTTCCTGCCCCGCTGGCAACAGGTCGGCTCGGCGGCCCGGGGGGTGGAGGCGGTCCTCGCCGCCGTCGACCAGTTGCAGGGCGTCGCGGTGCCCGCCTCCGCCTGGGAACGGCTGGTCCTGCCCAACCGGGTCGCCGACTACTCCCCCGCGCAGCTCGACGAGCTCTGCGCCAGCGGTGAGGTGCTCTGGGCCGGTTCCGGGGCGATCGCCGGCGGCGACGGCTGGCTCACCCTGGCCTACCCGGACACCGCGCCGTTGCTGCTGCCCCCGCCGGACGAGGCGCTGGCCCGTAGCCCGCTGCACGAGGCGGTGCTGGCGGCGCTCGCCGACGGGCAGGCGCTCTTCTTCCGGTCGCTGTCGGACCGGGTCGGCTCCGGCGACGACGCCGCCCTGGTCGCCGCCGTCTGGGACCTGGTCTGGGCCGGGTACCTCACCAACGACACCCTCGCGCCGCTGCGGGCGGTGCTCGGCGGCGGCGGGGCGCACCGGGCCCGCCCGGGTGCGGGGCGCACCCGGTACCGCCGTCCCGGGCGGGTCGCGCTGCCCAGCCGGGGCGGGCCGCCGACGGTGGCCGGACGTTGGTCCCGGCTGCCCGACCGGGACACCGACCCGACCCGACGGGCCACCGCCCTGGCCGACGTGCTGCTGGAGCGGCACGGCATCGTCACCCGGGGCGCGGTCCTGGCCGAGCAGGTGGTGGGCGGATTCGCGGCGGTCTACCCGGTGCTGTCCGCGTTGGAGGAGCGCGGCGCGGCCCGGCGCGGGTACTTCGTGGAAGGGCTCGGGGCGGCCCAGTTCGCCGTGCCGGGGGCGGTGGACCGGATCCGCGCGGTGGCCGAGACCGCCGAGTCCGGGCGGGACCGCTCCGGGGCGGCGCTGGTGTTGGCGGCGACCGACCCGGCGAACCCGTACGGCGCGGCGCTGCCGTGGCCCGACCGGGCGGTGGACGCGGGCGACGCCGCCGGCGCGCCCACCGGGCACCGGGCCGGCCGCAAGGCGGGCGCGGTGGTGGTGCTGGTCGGCGGTGAGCTGGTGCTCTACGTGGAGCGGGGCGGACGCACCCTGCTCTCGTTCAGCTCCGACACCGAGGTGGTGACCGGGGCGGGCCGGGCGCTCGCCGAGGCGGTGCACTCCGGGGCGTTGGGGGCGATGTCGGTCGAGCGGGCCGACGGCGCGTCCGTGCACTCGTCACCGCTGCACGCCGCGCTGACCGCCGCCGGTTTCCGGGCCACCCCACGCGGGCTCCGACTGCGCGGCTGACCCGGCACGCCTCAGC
The DNA here is from genome assembly GCF_049179195.1 of Micromonospora sp. WMMA1923. Classification (NCBI taxonomy): domain Bacteria; kingdom Bacillati; phylum Actinomycetota; class Actinomycetes; order Micromonosporales; family Micromonosporaceae; genus Micromonospora; species Micromonospora sp. WMMA1923. The sequence continues at coordinate 1,028,915 of NZ_JBMHLZ010000001.1, read as the reverse complement.
CGAGCCCGGCCAGGACGCGTTCGTAGCGCGGCCGGTCGGCCGAGGGGGTCCTCGCCTCCAGGTAGTTCAACACCACGGTGCCGTGCCGGTACGACATCCCGCTCCAGGTGTCGGCGATGTCGCTGGCGGCCGTCTCGTCGGGGAAGACGTAGACCGTGACGGCGTCGGTGGCGATCAGCTCCGAGCAGCCCAGCCCCTGCCCGTCCGGTCCACAGTCGACCGAGCGGTCCCGGGGGTTGGGCACCGGCAGCTTGGCGGCCCGGAACGCGTCGACTACCGTGCGCGCACTGGGCGCGCCGGCGGGCCTTTTCGGCAGCACGACCGGTGGCGGGCTGTTGCGGCGCGCCGACGGGGTGTCGGTCCTGCCGGCGGTCGGGCCGGGTGCCGGGGCGGTGGCGGACGGGCCGTCGGAGGGCGTACCGGCGGCCGAGGCCCCGGGGGCGGTCGACGCCGGCGGGACGGTGGGCGCGCCGGGGACGGTGGCGGTCGGTGCCGCGCTCAGCGGCGCGGCGCCGGTGGACGGGGCAGCCTCGGGGCGGGTCCGTTCGGTGCCGCAGGCGGTGCTCGCGGCGGCGAGCGCCACGAGCAGGGCGACGGCGGGGACCCTCCAGATGCGACTGTTCACGTCAGGAAGTGTGCCGTCCTCGCGTCCCGGGTGGCACCGTCCGGTCGGTCAGGGCGGGTGTCGCACAGCCGTCAGTACGCCCCGACCGGAGTCACCCGCCGCCGTCAGGGGTGGGCGCGCAGGCCACGCAGCAGGACGTCGAGGTAGCGCTCGCCGGTGGGGGCACCACTTACCTGGACGGCGTGCTGCAGGCCACAGAGCAGTGCCTGGAGGTCCCCGGCGGTGACGTCGGAACGGATCACCCCGTCGGCGCGGGCCCGCCGCAGCAGCCGGTCCACGGCGACCGTCAACGCGCCTACCAGGTCCCGGGTCTGCGGGCCGGCCGGTTCCGGGGTGGCCAGGACGGCGGCGAGCGCCGGGTCGGTGCGCTGGCCCTCCAGCACGACCCGGAGCAACCCGGCGAGACCGTTGGCCACGTCGGGTTCGGCGGCGGCCCGCTCGGCGGCGGCGACCACCTGGGCGAGCCCTTCGGCTGCCAGCGCCTCCAGCAGCACCTGGCGGCTGGGGAAGTGTCGGTAGACGGTGCCCACGCCGACCCCGGCCGCCTTGGCCACGGCGTTCAGCGGCAGCTCCAGCTCACCGGCGGCGATCCGGTCGCGGGCGGCCTGCAGCATCCGGGCGCGTACCCGGGCGGAGTCGGCCCGCAGGGACTCGGCGTTGGTCGTCGACACCCGGACCAGAGTACGCGGATAATCCATCCGATGAGATCGGATTAGTCATCCGCTGCCGTGCTACCGTCGACCCAGCTGAGCGGATAACTCATCCGCTCCACTGCCACCGGAGGTGCGGCGTGCCCGTTTCCTGGACCCTCGACGAGATGCCCGACCAGACCGGCCGCACGGCGGTGGTCACCGGCGCCAGCAGCGGCCTCGGCCTGATCGCCGCCGAACGGCTCGCCGCCCGCGGCGCCCGCGTGATCATGGCGGTCCGGGACCCGGCCAAGGGCGAACGGGTCCGCTCCGGGCTCACCGGCGACCTGACGGTACGGCGGCTGGACCTGGCCGACCTCGACTCGGTACGCGCGTTCGCCGCCGGACTGCGCGCCGAGGGCCGCCACCTCGACCTGCTGCTCAACAACGCCGGGACCAACGCCGGCGGCTCCGGGGCGACCGCCCAGGGGTACGAGCCGGTCTTCGCCACCAATCACCTGGGCCACTTCGCCCTGACCGGCCTGCTGCTGGACCTCTTCGCCCCGGACCGGCTCCCCCGGGTGGTCACGGTGACCTCCGGCATGTACCGGCTGCTGCGCAGCGGCCCCGACCTGGACAACCTGGCCGGCGACCCGGCCGTCTCGCCGGGCGTGCGCTACGTCCGCTCGAAGCAGGCAAACGTCCTGTTCGGCGCCGAACTCGACCGCCGGCTACGCCGGGCCGGCAGCCCGGTGCGCAGCTTCCTGGCCCACCCCGGCATGTCCCGGACCCCGCTCAACACCCGGCCCGACGGCGCGCTGGAACGGGTGGTGACCAACGGCATCGGCCTCCTGACGGCCCGCAGTCCGCTGCGCGCCACCATCTCGCTGCTCTACGCCGCGACCAGCCCCACCGCCGAGACCGGCGTCCTGCACGGCCCGTCGCTGCGCAAGTGGGACAGCCGGGTACACGCCCGCCGGATCGTCGCGCCCGCCGACGATCCCGTCCTCGCCGAGCGCCTCTGGCAGGTCTCCACGGCCGCGACCGGGGTGGCGTACCTCGACGACGTACCGGCACCGGCCGCCCGGGGGTGACCGCCACGACAGGGAAGCTGTCGCTGCCCGGCGGGGCTGGTTAGCCTTCGACGATGGCGCAGAGCTGGATCTCGTTGACCACCGACTACGGCCTGACCGACGGTTTCGTGGCCGCCTGCCACGGGGTGCTCGCCCGACTCGCCCCGCAGGCACGGATCATCGACGTGACCCACCTGATCCCGGCGGCCGACGTACGGCGCGGCGCGGCGGTGCTCGCCCAGACCGTGCCGTACCTGCCGTGGGGGGTGCACGTGGCGGTGGTCGACCCGGGGGTCGGCACGGACCGGCGCGGCGTCGGCCTGGCCACCCCGGGCGGGTTCCTGGTCGGGCCGGACAACGGTCTGCTGGTCGACGCCGCGCTCGCCCTCGGCGGGATCGGGGCGGCGGTGGAGTTGACCGACCCGCGCTGGCTGGCGTCGCGGGTGTCGCGGACCTTCCACGGCCGGGACGTCTTCGCGCCGGTGGCGGCCCGACTGGCCGGCGGCGACCCGCTGGCCGCCGCCGGCCCGGCGGTCGACCCGGACACCCTGGTCCGGCTGCCCACACCGACGGTACGGGCCGACACCGACGGGCTGACCGCCGAGGTGTCCACCGTGGACCACTTCGGCAACGTCCAGTTGGCCGCCCCGGCGGCCCTGCTCGACGCCCTACCACCGACCCTCACGGTCACCGGCCACCCGGCAGCACCCGCACGCGCCGGGTTTCCGGCGGCACCCGCACGCGCCGGTCAACCGGCGGCACCCGCACGGGCCGGTCAACCGGCAGCACCCGCACGGGCCGGTCAACCGGCGGTACGCGGGGAGACCTTCGCCGACGCGGGCCACGGCGAGTTGGTGGTGTACGGCGACTCGGCCGATCGGGTGGCGATCGCGGTGAACGGTGGACGGGCGGTGGACCTGCTGGCGGTGACGCCCGGCGATCTGCTGACCGTGAGCGCCCGATCGCGGTGAGCGCAACAATCGGTACGCTCCCGTGCTCCAGTCCGCTCCGGCGGTGTGGAATGCTTCCCCGGTGGGTGATCAATGGGTTCCGGCCGCCTGTCCCTGTTGCGCCTGTCGGACCGGCGGGGGGACCTGTCCGGTCTGCTTCTGGACCGACGACGGTCAGGGTGACGCCGACGCCGAGGTGGTACGGGGCGGCCCCAACGGTGACCTGAGCCTCTCGCACGCCCGACTCAACTACGCCGTGTACGGCGCCAGCCACCCCCGCTACCAGGACATGGTCCGGCCGCCCCGCCCGGAGGAGCGGCCCTGACCGGCCCGCCCCAAAACAGCGGCCATGACCGGCCAGCCGGGCGAACGGCCCTGACCGGCCGCCCGGACGAACGGCCCTGACCGGCCGGCCGGCCCTGACCGGCCGGCCGGCAACGCGCCCGGGAAACGCCGCCAGGAGCGTCCTGACCCACGCCGACCAGGCAGGATGGTCAGGTGCCCGAGGGTGACACCGTCTGGAACACCGCTCGCGTCCTGCACCGGGCGCTGGCGGGTAGCCGGCTGACCGGCACCGACTTCCGGGTGCCGCAGCTGGCCGGGGTCGAGCTGGCCGGCTGGACCGTGCTCGAGTCGGCCAGCCGGGGCAAGCACCTGCTGTTGCGACTGGCCGACCCGGCCGGCGCCGAGCGTCGTACCCTGCACTCGCACCTGCGGATGGACGGCGCGTGGCGGGCGTACGCGCCGGGGGAACGGTGGACGGCCCGACCGGCGCACCTGATCCGGGTGGTGCTGCGTAGCCCGGGTGCGGTGGCGGTCGGCTACCACCTGCACGAGCTGGCCCTGGTGCCGACCACCGAGGAGGCGACCCTGGTCGGCCGGCTCGGGCCGGACCTGCTCGGGCCGGACTGGGATCCGCAGGAGGCGGTCCGGCGGTTGGCCGCCCGGCCCGAGGTCACCGTCGCCGAGGCGCTGTTGGACCAGCGCAACCTGGCCGGGGTGGGCAACCTCTACAAGTGCGAGGTGTTGTTCCTGCGCGGCATCTGGCCGTGGACCCCGGTCGGGTCGGTGCCAGACCTGGCCGGCCTGGTGACGCTGGCGCAGCGGCTGCTCGCGGCCAACCGGGGCCGGTGGACCCAGAGCACCACCGGGTCGCTGCACCGGGGCGCGACCAGCTACGTCTACGGCCGGCGGGCCCAGCCCTGTCGCCGTTGCGGCACCGCGATCGACAAACGGGAGCAGGCCGACCGGGTCACCTACTGGTGCCCGCGCTGCCAACCGGAACAACCCTGACACCGGGCCGGACCGACGCCGATTTTCGGACGATTGGGTAATTCCTCGCAGCCCTCCGGCGGTCGCATTCTGTTGTCGAACGACCACCTCTCGTCAGCAGACCACCACGTGGGGGCGGGCCGCCGACCGGCGGGCCGGCCCGCCCGTGCCGCGACCCGGGAGCGTCATGGCCATGTTCCGCAGACTCCGGCACACCTGGCTCGACCGGCTCACCCGGGGCACCACGAGGGTGCCGGCGGCCCGTACCGGCGAGTCGGCCGCACCGGCGGCGACCACCCCGACCAGCCTCGACCCGGCCGCCGTACCCCGCTGTTTCGGGCCGGTGCCGAACTTCGCCACCAGCGGACGGCCGGTGCCGACCGCCGCCGGCCAGGTGGTCCGCGGCACCGGCCTGCGCAAGTTCGTCGACGCGCTGCCGCTGCCCGGCCCGCACGGCCGCAACGCCCTCGGCGGACACCTGCCGGTGGCGATGCCCGACACCATCACCTACCCGGGCTGCGACTACTACGAGATCGGGTTGCAGGAGTACCGCCAACGCCTGCACCGGGACCTGCCCACCACCCGGCTGCGCGGCTACCGCCAGCTCAACCTGGGCACCGACCCGACCGGGCACAACACGCTCACCCCACCGGACCGGCCGTACCTGCACGGTCCGCTGATCGCCGCGCGACGCGGCCGGCCGGTGCGGGTCAAGTTCATCAACCAGCTGCCCACCGGCCGGGCCGGCGACCTGTTCCTGCCGGTCGACCCGTCGGTGGCCGGGGCCGGGACCGGCCCGCTGGGCGGACCCGCGCCGTACCCGCAGAACCGGGCGGTGCCGCGCCTGCAGGGCGCGCTCACCGGCTGGACCAGCGCCGGCAACCCGCTGCACTGGGTGACCCCGGCCGGCGAGATCACCCCGTACCCGACCGGGGTGGGGTTGACCCACGTGCCCGACATGCCGCCGCCGGGTGCCGGCGCCACCACGTTGTACTACCCGAACGACCAGAGTGGCCGGCTGATGTGGCTGCACGACAACACGCTGGGGCTGGCCCGGCTCACCGTCTACAGCGGGCAGCTCGCGCCGTACCTGCTTACCGATCCGGCCGAGGATCAGCTGGTCGCCGACGGGGTGCTGCCCACCGAACAGCTTCCGTTGATCATTCAGGACAAGACCTTCGTACCCGACGACGCGCAGCTGGCCGCGGAGGATCCGACCTGGGACCGGGACCGCTGGGGGGCCCGGGGTGACCTCTGGCATCCGCACGTCTACCAGCCCCGGCAGAACCCGTACCACCCGTCGGGAGGCAACCGGACCGGCCGCTGGGACTACGGCCCCTGGTCCCGACCCGAGGACCGCCCGGGCCCGCCCCGCGACCCGTCCGGCGGCCACGACCCGTCCAGCGGCCGCGACGTGTCCGGCGGTCAGCGACCGGACGCACCGGCGCCGGTGTCCAACCCGCACCACGACCCGGTCACCGCACCTGACGAGCCGCCGCTGACCCCGGGGGTGCCGCACCCGAGCGCGGTGCCCGAGGCGTACGGCGACACCCCGGTGATCAACGGCTGCGCGTACCCGTACCTGGTGGTCCGGCCGAAGGCGTACCGGTTCCGGATCCTGAACGCGTGCGCGGACCGCAGCCTCAACCTGGGGCTGTACCGGGCCGCCTCGGACCAGCCGATGTGGCGTCCCGACGGCAGCCTCGCCGACGCCGACGCCGGCGAGGTGCCGATGGTGGAGGCGGTCCGGGCCCCGGGGCGGCCGCCGCACTGGCCGGTCGACGGACGCGACGGCGGGGTACCCGACCCGCAGGCCGCCGGCCCGGACCTGATCCAGATCGGCAACGAGTGCGGGCTGCTGCCCGCCCCGGCGGTGCTCGCCGCCCGACCGGTCGGCTACCGCTACGACCGGCAGGACCCGACCGTGCTCAACGTGGCCGGCCACGCCCTGCTGCTCTCCCCCGGCGAACGGGCCGACGTGGTGGTCGACTTCTCCACCGTCGCCCCGGGCAGCGTCCTGATCCTCTACAACGACTGCCCGGCGCCGCTGCCCTGCTTCGATCCCCGCTACGACCAGCACAGCGCCGCACCCGACCGCACCGACGTCGGCGGGCCACCCCGGACCCGCCCCGGGTACGGGCCGAACACCCGTACCCTGCTGCAGATCCGGGTGCACGGCGCGGCGGACCCACCGTACGACCGGGACCGGCTGGCCGAGCGGCTGCCCGGCGCGTACGCGGCCAGCCAGCGCCCGCCGATCGTGCCGCAGCCGGTGTACGACCGGGCCTTCGGCACCCGCACCGCCCTCCAGACCGTGGTGTCGGCGCACGCCGATACGGTCGAGATCACCCCGGTCGGTGCCGCCGGGCCGGTCACCCTGCCCCTGGCCGTCAAGGGGGTACGGCCGATCTTCGACCGCGACCACGGACGCCGCACCGGCCGGCTCGGTGTCGGGCATCCGGTCGGCGGCCCGGGGAACCCGGCCGTCCTGCCGCTGGGCCCGAACGACCCGGCCACCGAGGTGCTCGACGTCGGCGACCCGGCCATCCCGGTCGGCGCGGTCGGCGACGGCACGCAGCTCTGGCGGATCGTCGGCGCCGACCGGGTGACCCAGCCGCTGCACCTCGACGGCTGCGACGTGCAGCTGGTCAACCGGGTCGGCTGGGACGGCGCGATCCGGCCACCGGACGACAACGAGCGGGGGTGGAAGCAGATCGTCCGGGTCCACCCCCGCGAGGACGTGATCGTCGCGGTACGCCCGTTCGCACCGCTGCTGCCGTTCAAGCTCGGCGACAGCGTCCGGCTGCTCGACCCGCTGCGCCCGGCCGGCGCACCCGTCGGCGAGGCCGACGTCAGCCCCCTCGACGGACGGCCGGCCCGGGTGGTCAACCACCAGGTCAACCTGGGCTGGGAGTACCGCTGGCACAGCCAGCTGGCCGGCCACCGGGACCTGGGGATGAGCCGGCCCCTGGTGCTGCGGGTCTCGCCCCGGGCGCCGTCGGGCCTGACCGCGACCGCCGTCACGGGCACCGCGACGGCGCTGCCGGCGATCGCGCTGGCCTGGACCGGCAACGGTGGCCGGCCGGCGGCCAGCAGCCACCACCTGCAACGCGCCACCGACCCGGGGTTCACCGCGGGGGTCACCGGGCTGACCGTGGCCGCCACCGCGACCCGCTACGTGGACGCCACGGTCACCCCGGGGGTGACCTACCACTACCGGATCCGGGCGGAGAACGCGGCGAGCTGCTCGGCGTGGTCGAACAGCGTCCCCGCCTCGGTCGAGCTGAACCCGCCGACCGGGCTGGTCACGGCGATCCCCGCCACCGCCCCGCTGCGGGTCACCCTGACCTGGCGCAACCGTTCCTTCGCCACCGGCGTCGACGTGCAGCGGGCCACCAACCCGACCTTCACCAGCGGTCCGACCACCACCGCGATCGGGGTGGCCGAACACCACCTGGACCCGGTCCTCGCCCCGGAGACCACGTACTACTACCGGGTACGCACCACCTACCTGGGGGCCGTCTCCGCCTGGTCGACGCTGGCGACGGCCACCACGCCCCCGGTGCCGAGCGTGCCGCACACGGTGGCGGCGACGGCCAGCGCACCGGCGCCGGAGACCGCGACGGTGATCCTCACCTGGGCGTGCGCCACGCCCACCGGGGCCGGCTCCGGGTTCGTCGTGCAGCGGGCCGCCGACCCGCGGTTCAGCCGGGAGCTGGTCACCTTCACCGTCACCGGACGCGGCTTCACCAACAGCGGACTCACCCGGGGAACCACCTACTTCTACCGGGTCCGGTCGTTCAACGTCGTCGGCACCTCCCCGTTCACCGGCCCGATCCCGGTCACCACCGCCCCACCGGACCGGCCCTGACCGCCACTGCCGATGGTCCGGGTTTCGGTGGCGAGTTGTGCCACGGACTGAACCGTGGGCTCCGCCTTCCGTAGTTCCCGCACAGTCTCCGGAAAGGACGGTCGATGGCCCCGAGCACCGACCAGGAGTGGTTGGACTTCGTCCGCCACTACCTGGCTGATCACCGCGCCGGCAGGATCCGGGTCCGCGACGAGAAGGTGGTGATGGACCGGGCCGCTCATCCGGACGTCCGCGACAACCTGCGCCGGTGGACGAACATCACCCGCCGGGAGTACGGCGGGCCGATGGCGATGCCGGAGCGGATCAGGGCGCAGCTCGTCCGGGACGGTGTCCTGCCGGAGTGGCTGGACAGAGTGGCCATGGCGGGCGAACTCACCCCCCTCGGCTACCGCAACGCGATGGCGCAACTCGCCCAGCGGTGCCACGAGCAGGGCGGTCGACTCCCCGCGCGGACCGACACGGTCGAGGTCACCGTGTTCACGGCCCGCCGACTCCCCGGGTGGACCCGGCTCAAGGCCGAAGAACAGCCGTTCGACATCGGCCGGCGACTGCGCGATCTCGACCGGCAGGCCCACGTCAGCGACACCGTCCTCACCACGCTCGCCGAACACGGCTGGTCCGCGCTGCTCAGACCCGGATCAGCGGCGCACAGGCGGCTGGCGTGGCTGCAGAGCTACGAGCCGGCACTGCCGAATCGGCGGAATCCGGAGACCTACCTCCCGGGCCCGGCCCGCCCGCTCACCTACCGGCCGAGGGAGGTGCCGGCCTACGACGGGACGCCAGGCCCGCCCGCGTACCCGCCACCGCCGCCCTACCCCGGGCCGCCGCCGGAGCTGACGGCCGCCATGGCGGCCGTCAACCTGTCGCCTCCGGCCACTCCCGCCGCTGGTAGCTCGGCCAGCGCCAACTCCGCCCCACCGGCTCAACCCGCGTCCTGGCACCGCAGCAACCGATCCGGCCGGGCACCCGGCCCGTGACGGGGATGCCACCGGTTTCCGCGAATCGGCAGCGGGCGGGCCCGGTCAGCAGCAGGCGGCTCAGGTGGTGGGGGTGCGCAGCCGGGCCGGGCCGGTGGCGCGCAGCTCGGCCAGGGCCGAGGAGACGCCGTGCAGCAGGTCGGTGGCCTCGGTCAACCGGGATGCGGCGACGTGCTCCGTGCCGGTGGGGCGGGAATCCTCGGCGAGGTAACCGGCGGCGGCGACCACCAGCTGCTCGTACGCGGTGACCCCACTGGTCAACTGCTCTACCAGCTCCCGGTGGGCGTCGGCCAGCGGCGAGCGGGGCTCGGCCGGCGCCAGCCGCAGCGCCCGTTCCACGCTCACCACCCGGCCGGCCAGCTCCCGCAGCGACCGGTCGGCCTCGGCGGCCTGCCCGAGCACGGGAGCGGCCAGCCCGGTCAACCGGCCGGACATCCCGCCGAGAGCCAACGCGGCCTGGTCCAGCCGGGCCCAGAGCGGGGCGACCGAGGTGCCCCGCAGCGCCACCCGGGACCGGACCCGACGCACCTCGGCCAGCACTCCCGCCCCGGCGGGCAGCCGTTCGACGGCGGCGACCAGGCGGGCCCGGGAACGGGCCGCGGCCTCGGCCGGGTCGACCGGGGCGGGCGCCGGCTGGGCGGCAAGCGCCCGCAGGTCGATCCAGCGCCAGACGGCCATCGCGACGGCGGTGCCGGCAGCCCCGGCCCAGGCCGCGTCCGGCAGACCCACCCCCGCGTACGGGATGAGCACGGCCGCGGTGCCGCCGAGTCCACCGGCGGTGACGCTCCACCGTCGGGCCGACCGGCGCAGCCGGCGCAGTCGGCGGAAGTACCGTTCCCGCTCGTCCGTCACCCGTACCTCCTCATCCCGCGCACCCCTGCGGTGCCCACCGGAGCGACCCCGTCGGCCTGGTCAGCCGGCGGGAGTGGCGTCCCCGGTGCCCCGGTCCTTCGACATGCTGGCCCGCAGCTCGTCGAGGCGGGCGGCGGCGGCCGGGTCGCCCGCCGGCGCGGCCGGCTGGGCCTCCGACGCGGCCGGCCGGGCGCCGAGCTGCTCGCCGGCCATGCTCGACCGGATCTGCTCCAGCCGGGCCGAGCCGGCCATGTCGACAGTCGACTTCTGGATCTCCATCATCCGGCCCTCGACGGAGTTGCCGGCCAACTCGGCCCGGCCCATCGCGGTGGCGTACCGCTGCTCGATGCGGTCACGGACCTCGTCCAGGGCGGGGGTGTTGGCCGGGGCGGTCAACGACGACATCGACTCCAGCGAGGCGGCCACCGTCTCCTGCATCTTGGCCTGCTCCAGCTGGCTGAGCAGCTTGGTGCGCTCGGCCAGCTTCTGCTGGAGGATCATCGAGTTGTTCTCCACCGCCCGACGGGCCTGGGCCGCCGCCGCCAGCGCCTGGTCGTGCAGGGTCTTCAGGTCCTCGGTGGCCTGCTCGGCCGAGACCAGCTGGCTGGCCAGGGTCTGCGCGGACTGCTCGTAGCGGCCGGCCTCGGTCTCGTCACCGCCGGCCCGGGCCCGGTCGGCCAGCACCAGCGCCTGTCGCGCGTTGGCCTGCAGCCGCTCCACCTCGGTCATCTGGCGGGACAGCTTCATCTCCAGCTGACGCTGGTTGCCGATCACCGCGGCGGCCTGCTGGACGAGCCCCTGGTGCTGGCGCTGCGCCTCCTCGATGGCCTGCTGGATCTGCACCTTCGGATCGGCATGCTCGTCGATCTTGGCACCGAAGAGCGCCATCAGGTACTTCCAACCCTTGACGAACGGGTTAGCCATCTTCGCCGTGTCCCCTCAGTCGCATCGCTCCGCCTACGCCGTACCGGACGGAGCCGGACCGGCGACGCGCGGCACTGGATCCATCGTCCCAGGCGCACGCCAACCCGGCATCGGGTACGCCAACGGACGCCGGCCAGGCCAACGCTTTGCAGGCAACCCTACGCGGCGGAAACCACCCCGGCCACGGGTGGGACGCCCCGGTCAGGGGTGCGGGACGCTCAGGCGGCGCAGACCACGTCCCGGTCGGTGGACCGCACGCGCTTGCTGCGCAGGGTCGCCTTCAACGGCGAATCGTGCCGGACCGAGACCGACACGGTGCCGTCGGCGGTGACCTGGCGGACGCCCCGGCCGGTGGCCTTGCGCACGGCGGTGGGACCCACCGGGGCCGGCTCCGCCGGGGCGGGTGTGCCCTCCTGGACCGGCACCAGCACGCCGGGCATCTGCTCGGCGAGCGCCACGGTGTCACTGACCTCGCGCAGCAGCTCGGAGAGGCGGGCACCGAGGGCGTCGCAGATGGCGGCCAGCAGCTCGCTGGAGGGCTCCTTCTGGCCGCGCTCGATCTCGGAGAGGTAGCCGAGACTGACGTTGGCGGCGGAGGAGACCTCGCGCAGGGTGCGGTGCTGCCCCTGACGGCGCGCCCGCAGCGCGTCACCGATCACCCGGCGTAGCAGGACCATGGCACCTCCCCCTGAGGGACACTCACCCGGTGGACACACGCCGGACGGGGCGTCACCACGCCGACACGGGCCGACCACCGGGCCTTCCCGCAACCGTACCCGTTGGCGCGCCGCCTGACATCCCACCCCGCCCGCTGATCACCGGCCCGGTCCGGTCGACGGCCTCACCGGCGGACCACCTCCAGGGTGTCGATCTGCTCGGTGAGCAGCCGGAGGGCCTCGATCACCGCCGCCGCGCGGATGTGCCCCCGCCCACCGTCGAGATCGAGTTGCCGGACCGTGCTCCCGTCCGGACCGGCCACCGCCAGGTAGACCAGGCCGACCGGCTTGCCGTCCTGCGGCTCCGGTCCGGCCACCCCGGTGGCGGCCACCGCCCAGTCCGCGCCGCACCGCCGTCGGCCGCCCTCGGCCAGGGCGACCGCCACATCCGGATCGACCGGTCCCCGCGCGGCCAGCAGGTCCGCCGGCACACCGGCCAGCTCGGCCTTCATCTCGGTGGCGTACACCACCAGGCCGCCCCGGTAGACGCCGCTGACCCCGGCGATCTCCACGACCGAGGCGGCCAACAGCCCGCCGGTGAGCGACTCGACAGTCGCCAACGTCTCGTGCCGCTGCGCCAGCCGGTGCACCACCCCCGCCGCCGGACTACCGACCGGCAGTTGCCCGTTCGCATCGCTCTCCATTGCTCACCCGTTCCCCCACCGCACCGCCCCAATCATCGCGTCCGGCTCGCCTCACCGGGCCGCCGTGGGGCGGCGCAGGCGCAGCGCCCGGGCCAGGTAGTCGAAGCCGGTGACCACGGTGACCAGGACCGCCGCCCCCATGATCCAGTCGCCCACGACGGTGAGGGCGGCCGGCATCGGCCAGAGGTACCAGGCGATGGCCAGGGTCTGCAACGCCGTCTTGAGCTTGCCGCCCCGGCTGGCCGCGATCACCCCGTGCCGGATCACCCAGAAGCGCAGCGCGGTGATGCCCCACTCGCGTACCAGGATCACCACGGTCACCCACCAGGGCAGCCGGTCGTAGACGGAGAGCAGCAGCAACGCCGCGCCGGTCAACGCCTTGTCGGCGATCGGGTCGGCGACCTTGCCGACGGAGGTGACCAGCCCGAAACGACGGGCGATCCAGCCGTCCACGAAGTCGGTGAGCGAGGCGAACCCGAAGATCAGACAGGCCAGCATCTGCCAACCCGGCCGGGTCGTCCCGGAAACGACCACCAGCACCACGAAGACCGGTACCAGGGCCAGCCGCAACGCGGTCAGGGCGTTGGCGGCGTTCCACACCGACACCGGAGCGGCCACCGCTCCCCCGGCCACCGCGGCGACCCGGTCAGGCGTCCCCGGTACCGCGTCCCCCGCTGGGCTCGGCGACGCCGTCACCGGACCGCGCCGGGCGCCGCCGAGATCATCTCGTCCGGTACGGCCACCAGGTCGACCCCTTCGGTGCCGGTCACGGTGGCGCGGACCAGGTCACCGGGGCGCAACGCGACGAGGTCGACGCCGCCGTCGACCGGGGCGACCAGGGTGGTGGAGCCGTCCACCTCGGGAGCCTGGTGGGCCGCCCGGCCCTCCACCACCCCGTCGGTGACGCTGTCGACGAGCACCTCGACGCTGGTGCCGAGCCGTTCCTCGGCACGCTGTGAGCAGAGCTCGTCGGCCAGGGCGGCGAGCCGGTCGTACCGGCGCTTGATCGTGGCGGCGGAGACCTTGCCCGGCAGTCCGGCGGCCTCGGTGCCGTCCTCGTCGCTGTAGTCGAAGACGCCGATCGCGTCGAGCCGCGCCTCGGTCAGGAACCGGACCAGCTCGGCCACGTCGGCCCGGGTCTCCCCCGGGAAACCGACGATGAAGTTGCTCCGCGCGCCGGCCTGCGGGGCCAGCGTCCGGGCCCCGGCCAGCAGCTCCAGGAACCGGTCGGTGGAGCCGAATCGACGCATCCGGCGCAGCACCGGCTCACTGGAGTGCTGGAAGGACAGGTCGAAGTAGGGGGCCACCCCCGCCGTGGTGGCGATCGCCTCGACCAGCCCCGGGCGGGTCTCGGCCGGCTGCAGGTAGCTGGCCCGGACCCGGACGATGCCGTCGACCGCGGCCAACTGCGGCAACAACTTCTCCAGCGCCCGGGGGTCGCCCAGGTCCTTGCCGTAGGAGGTGGAGTTCTCGCTGACCAGGACCAGCTCGCGAACGCCGGTCTTGGCCAGCCACTCCGCCTCGGCGAGCAGCTCGTCCGGGGTACGCGAGACGAAAGCGCCCCGGAAGGCGGGAATGGCGCAGAAGGTGCAGCGGCGGTCACAACCGCTGGCCAGCTTCAGCGAGGCGACCGGCCCGGTGTCCAACCGGCGGCGCAGCACCTGCCGCAGGTGCGCCGGGGTGTGCTCGTCGGTCTCCATCGTCGCGCGGGTCGGGGTGCCGTGGCCGGGCAGTGACACCGCGCTGTCCCGGCGGGAGACCGGGGTGAGCGGCAGCAGCTCCCGCCGGTCCCGCGGGGTGTGCGCGTCGATGGCCGTGCCGGCGACCACCGCGTCGAGCCGGGCACCGATCTGCGGATAGTCGTCGAAGCTGAGCACCGCCTGCGCCTCGGGCAGACTCGCGGCCAGCTCCCGGCCGTACCGCTCGGCCATGCAACCGGCGGCGACCACCTTGGCACCGGTGTCGGCGGCGGCCAGCAGGGTCTGGATCGAGTCCTGCTTGGCCTTCTCCACGAAGCCGCAGGTGTTGACGACCACCACGTCGGCGCCCTCGCCGTCGGTGGTGACCTGCCAACCGTCGGCGTGCAGGCGGGCGGCCAGCTCCTCCGAGTCGACCTCGTTACGGGCACAGCCCAGGGTCAGCAACGCGACCCGGCGGCCGTCGGGGGTGGCGTGGTCGTCAGGGGTGGCGGGGGAGGTGGCAGACACGATCCGAGGGTACCGGGCGCGGCACCGCCGGCCGCACACCGGCGGTGCTATGGTCGCGACGGTGGCCCGGTACGCCGTGGCCACCCCGGACGAGTCGTGGGCGTACCCGGTCAGGCCAAGACGCCCCGCGTGGAAGCTCGCGCGGCAGGACACTGCGCGCGAGGAGACTCGTCCCGGTCCCGGAGGCCGGGCCGGCCCGCCGAGGTGGATCTCATGGCCTGGATCGTATTGGTGATCTCCGGACTGCTGGAGACCGCGTGGGCGATCGCCCTGGACCGGAGCGCCGGGTTCACCCGGCTGGCGCCCTCACTCGTCTTCCTGGTCACCCTGGTTCTCAGCATGCTCGGCCTGGCGTACGCGCTGCGCGACATCCCGGTCGGCACCGGCTACGCGGTCTGGGTGGGTATCGGCGCGGTCGGCACCGCCGTCGTCGGCATGGTGGCCCTGGGCGAGTCGGTCAACCTGCCCCGGATCCTCTGCCTGCTGCTGGTGGTGGCCGGCGTGATCGGCCTGAAGGTCTTCCACTGAGTGCTTCGCCCGGTGCTGTTTGGACGGTGCACCACCGTGGGTACTGCCTGACCGACGCCGAAGATCAGTCGACCAGGAGGACATCATGGCGAACATCCACACCGGCACCCGGGGCCGTTCCAACACCAGCACCGCGCGGATCCTGACGATCGCCGGTTTCGTCTTCGCCGCCATCGGCATCTTCGTGTTCCCGCTGCTCTTCGGCCTGATCGCGGTGGGTCTCGGGGTCGCCGGCGCGCTGCAGGGCGACAAGCCGCTCGGCTGGTACGCCGCCGCGGCCGGGGTCGGCGCGATCCTGCTCAACATGATCCTCGGCGCCCTGATCATGAGTTCCTGACATAGCCGCCGCACCAGCACCACCGCGCGCGACGGGCCCGCCGGGAAGATCCCGGCGGGCCCGTCCGCGTCCGGGTCTCCCGGTGTCGGCCCAGTCGTCGCCGCGGGCCCAGTCGTCGCCGCGGGCCCAGTCGTCGCCGCGGGCCTAGTCGTCGCCGCGCAGGCCGGCCAGGACCTCTTCCAGCTCGTCCGGCTTGACCAGCACGTCGCGGGCCTTGGAGCCCTCGGACGGGCCGACCACCCCGCGGGTCTCCATCAGGTCCATCAGCCGGCCGGCCTTGGCGAAGCCGACCCGCAGCTTGCGTTGCAGCATCGAGGTCGAGCCGAACTGCGAGGTCACCACCAGCTCCACCGCCTGCACGAGCAGGTCCAGGTCGTCGCCGATCTCCTCGTCGATCTTCTTCTTCGGATCCTGGACGGGGGTCAGCACGTCCGACCGGAACTCCGGCTCCCGCTGGTCCTTGCAGAACTTCACCACGTCGGCGATCTCGCGCTCGGTCACCCAGGCGCCCTGGATCCGGACCGGCTTCGACGCGCCCATCGGCAGGAACAGGCCGTCGCCCCGGCCGAGCAGCTTCTCCGCGCCGGGCTGGTCCAGGATCACCCGGGAGTCCGCCAGCGACGAGGTCGCGAAGGCCAGCCGGGACGGCACGTTGGCCTTGATCAGGCCGGTGACCACGTCCACGCTCGGTCGTTGGGTGGCCAGCACCAGGTGGATGCCGGCCGCGCGGGCCAGCTGGGTGATCCGGACCACCGAGTCCTCGACGTCGCGGGGGGCGACCATCATCAGGTCGGCCAGCTCGTCCACGATCACCAGCAGGTACGGGTACGGGCGCATCTCCCGCTCACTGCCCGGCGGGGCGGTGATCTCCCCGTTGCGGACCTTGCGGTTGAAGTCGTCGATGTGCCGGACCCCGTTGGCGGCGAGGTCGTCGTAGCGCATGTCCATCTCGCGGACGACCCACTCCAGTGAGTCGGCCGCCTTCTTGGCGTTGGTCACGATCGGGGTGACCAGGTGCGGAATGCCCTCGTAGCTGGTCATCTCGACCCGCTTCGGGTCGATCAGCAGCAGCCGTACCTCGTCCGGGGTGGCCCGGGTCAGGATCGACACCAGCAGGGTGTTCAGGCAGCTCGACTTGCCCGCCCCGGTGGCCCCGGCCACCAGGATGTGCGGCATCTTCGCGAGGTTGGCCACCACGTAGCCGCCCTCGATGTCCTTGCCGAGGGCGACCACCATCGGGTGGTGGTCGCTGGTGGCGGCCCGGGAGCGCAGCACGTCACCGAGGGCCACGTTCTCCGGGTCGGTGTTCGGGATCTCCACCCCGACCGCGCTCTTGCCCGGAATCGGGCTGAGGATCCGGACGTCGGGCGACTTCACCGCGTACGCGATGTTGCGGGACAGCTGGGTGATCCGCTCGACCTTCACCCCGTGGCCCAGCTCGACCTCGTACCGGGTGACCGTCGGGCCGCGGGTGAAGCCGGTGACGTCGGCGTCCACCCCGAACTGCTCGAAGACCCCGCGCAGCGCGGCGATCACCTCGTCGTTGGCCTTGCTGCGGGTCTTCGGGGCGGCCCCGCCGGAGAGCATGTTCGCCGGCGGCAGGGTGTAGTCGCCGGCCAGCCCGGTCAGCGCGAGCTGCTCGGCCCGGGTGGGCGCCGGCGAGTGCTCCGGTGGCTCGGCCGGCTTGCGGCTGGCCGGGACCTTCGACGGTGGCTTGCGCGGCAGCACCATCGTCTGCTGCAGGTCGACGCCCTCGTACTCCTCGTCGTCGAGGTCGTCCGGGTCGGACGGCGGGGGCGCGGCGCGCTTGGCCGGCCGGCGGCGGGCCGGTTTCGCCGGCGGCGCCTCGGCCTCCTCGTCGTCGTCCGGCGGCGCGACCACCGTGCCGGCGAGCAGACCGAGCCGTTCGGGGATCTTGTTGATCGGCGTGGCGGTGACCACCAGCAGGCCGAAGACCAGCAGCAGGATCAGCAGCGGCACCGCCACCCAGCCGGTCACCGCCCGCTGGAGCAGGTCACCGACGCCGGCACCGATCAGCCCCCCGGCGTAGTCACGCTGGGTCTGGTCGACCGGATTCTGTCCGATGTGCAGCAGGGCGGCGAAGGCGACCAACATGGAACCCCAGCCGACCAGCCCACGCCCCCGGTGCTCCGGGTCGCCCGGCTCCCGCATCACCCGCCACGCCCCGATGGAGAGCAGCACCGGCACCACGATGGAGATCGCGCCGAGGAAGAGCCGGACGGTGTCGGCGAGCCGTTGCCCCACCGGGCCGGCACCGGAGAACCAGATCGCCACCGCGCTGAGCAGGGCGATGCCGAACAGCAGCAGGCCTGCACCGTCGCGACGGTGCTCCGGGTCGAGGTCCCGGGCGGAGGCGGCCTGCCGGCCGGCGGCGCGTACCGCCCAGCCGACCCCGTGGGCCACGCCCATCCAGGTCGTACCGATGGCCCGGCCGATCAGGTTCGCGGGGCCGGGACGGGCCGCGGCCTTGCGCCGGACGGGCGCCTTGGCCTTCTTCGCCGGTTGCCGGGCACGGTTGTTCGTGGTTCCGCGCGGCGACGCGCCGCGCCGCCGGCTCGCCTGAGAGGTACGGCCCGCCATAGGGTCACCGTAACGGCGTAGGCCGGTGGACCGCCGCTTTTGCGGGTCGTGTCCGCGCGTCGCAACACGGCCTTTGCCGCCAATCGTGATATTCGCCTCTCCAGGAAGGGATCTCGGATGGTGTCGCCGGCTTTCTCCGACGATCCTCTCGTCGGGCACCCGTCGACGCTGCGCCCGCTCACCGGCGACCTCGTCGCCGCCGTGCTGGTCCAGCGGGGTCGGTCCGTGCACACCGCTCCGGACGGCAGCCACTACAGCCGCCAGGGCGACACCGTGTTCTGGTTCCTGCGGCTCGGTGCCGCCGGAGAGGTGCTGCAGGTCCGCACGGTGACCGCGCCGACCTTCAGCATCGAGCGGGTGCCGGCACTGCACGCCTTCTGCAACGACTGGAACCACGGGCAGCTCTGGCCGAAGGCCTTCGTCCACGTCGACGACGCCGGCCAGGCCCGGATCCACGGCGAGGCGGTCACCGACCTGGAGCGTGGGGTGACCACGCACCAACTCGACCGGCTCCTCGACACCGGCATCTCGGCCGGCCGCCATCTCGCCGCCGCCGTCGGCCGCCACCGCGACGGGTTGCCGCGGTGACCGGGTGGGACGGACTCACCGGCCGGGACGGGGTCGTAGGGCGCGACCGCACCGCCGGGCGGGAGGGCCAGTCGCTGGTCGAGGCCCTGGCGGACGCCCGGGACCAGCCGGACGGCCCGGACCGCGCCGCCGACCTGGAGCGGGTCGCCCGCCACGCCGACGCGCTCGGCGACACCGCGCGGTCGCTCCAGGCCCGCGTCGAGCTGATCGAGACGTACCTGCGGCAGGACGAGCAGTGGCGGCTGTTCGATCCGGTACGCCACTGCCTCGACACCCTCGACCGGGCGCGGGTCGACGAACCGCCGTCCCCGGATGACCTGGTGGCGACGATGCGCCGGTACCAGCGGTACGCCGTCGAGGCGATGCTCGGCACGCCCCGGGTGGGCCTGGCCCAGGGCTGGGCCATGCTGGACGACCTGGTCCGCCGGTCGTCGCCGGCCGGTGACCGGGCACCGGTCCCGGTGGACGGACCGGACGCCGGGACGGTGCCGGCGGCAGCCGCCGAGACCGGCCCGGTGGCCGAGTTGGACGCCGCCGCCGATGCTGGCCCGGCACCCGGGCCACACACGGCCAACGCCCCTGGCCCGCTACCCGGACCGGACACTTCCGGCGAACCCGATCCGGTACCCGGACTGGACACTGCCGCCGACGCTGGCCTGGTATCCGGGCCGTACACCGCCAGCGCCCCTGGCCCGGTGCCGGGACTGGATACCGCCGCCAACGCTGGCCCGGCAACGTGGCTGGACAAGGCCACCGACGCTGGCCCGGTACCCGGATTGGACGAGGTCGGCGGCCAGGTGGTCGCCGGGTTGCGCTGCCGGATCGCCGACCACGTTGGCGACGAACCAGCGGCCCGACGCTGGTACGAGCGGTGGCGCACCGCCGAGCCCGATCCGGCCTCGGGCTGCGTGGGCTGTCTACCGGTACGGCGGGCCGAACTGCTCGCCGGCTGGGGCGACCACCGGGGCGCGCTGGCCGAACTCGGCCCGGTCCTGGCGGGTACGGTCGACTGCACCGACCAGCCGGCGGCGGCCCTGGCCGTGGCGCTGCTGCCGTGGCTGCGCTCCGGCGAGCCGCACCGGGCGGCGGCGGGACACGTGCGGGCCTACCGGCGACACCGGCGGGAGTGGTCGGCGTTCGGGTACCTCGCGGCGCACCTGCGCTTCTGCGCGCTCAGCGGCAACCCGGCCCGGGGGTTGGCGGTCCTGGCCGAGCAGTTGCCCCGACTGGACCGGGCCCCCGACGACCGGCGGGCGATGGAGTTCGCCGCCGCCGGGGCGCTGGTCTGCGCCGTGGCGGCCGAGGCCGGGCTGGCCGCACAGCGGATCCACCGCCCCGCGTACGGCACCCGGCCGGCAGCCGATCTCGACGTCGGGACGCTCGGTGCCGACCTGCTCGCCGTCGCCACCGCACTGGCCGGCAGCTTCGACGCCCGCAACGGCACCGGCCACCAGTCCGGCCGGATCGCGGGCTGGCTGGCCGAACGCCCGACCGGCCCGGCGGTCCCCCTGCCCGCCGACGGGCCGGACAGCGACGGGTCCGATATCGGTGGACCGGACGGTGACGGCCCGCACGGCGGCAGACCAGCCGGCGGCAAACCGCACGGCGCGACCCAGGACGTGCCCGGTGACCGCGCTCCCGGGGACGACTACGGCCAGGACGTGCTTGGCGGGACCAGCGACGTGGAGCCGATGCCGCTGAGCCTGTCCATGATCACCGCCACGTTGGACAGTCGCGGGGAC
Organism: Micromonospora sp. WMMA1923; assembly: GCF_049179195.1. Taxonomy (NCBI): domain Bacteria; kingdom Bacillati; phylum Actinomycetota; class Actinomycetes; order Micromonosporales; family Micromonosporaceae; genus Micromonospora; species Micromonospora sp. WMMA1923. The sequence continues at coordinate 1,008,379 of NZ_JBMHLZ010000001.1, read as the reverse complement.
GGTTACGCGGTCGACGCCACCGGCACCGTGCTCGGTCGGTGGGGATCGGCGGTGATCCAGTTCCAGCGGATCGGCGAACGCGGGGACATCCTGCAGGCGCGGGTGGCCGCCGTCCGCCGCCTGCCGGCGACCCGCCGGGCCGAGGCGTACCGGTTCTGCAACGCCTGGAACCACGATCGGCTGCAGCCCCGGGCGTACGTGCACGACCTGGGCAACGGTGAGCTGGTGCTCGCCGGCGACGTCAACACCGACCTGGCGTACGGGGTGGCCCCGGTGCAGCTGGCCGTCCTGGTCGACGCCGCCGTGACCACCGCGACCGCGTACGCCGACGCGGTGGCCGCCCTCGGCTGACCTGCTCGGCGGTCGCTGCCCTCGGCTGACGGTTCGGTGGCTGCCGCCCCCGGCCGGCGGCTCCGTGGTTGCCGCCCCCAGCCGGCGGTGAGAGGGGTAACCCTCTATACCAGATGCGTTAACAAGGGGCCCTTCCTTACTCTCGGTCGGTGGTTGACGACCTCGCCGCGCTGCCTCTCCGCCATATTCGGGGTGCCTTTGGGGAGATCTGTTGTCGCTATAGCGACAACAGATCTCCCCAAAGGCTGCGAGGCTGAGCGGTCAGGTCAGGTGGCCGGACTTGAGGGCGTCGACGAAGGCTCGCCAGCGCGTCGGGGCGAAGGCCAGGACCGCCCCCGCCCGGTCCTTCGAGTCCCGCACCCCGACCACGCCCCCGCCAGCCAGACCGGCCCCGCCAACCCCGGCCAGGTCGTCCGCGACCTCCACCGCTCGGTGACCCACTGCTCCGGCGTCGCCTCGTTGACGACCTTCTGGGCCGGCATCTTCGACTGCGAGATCGCCCGACCGACCGCCACCCCCAAAGGCTCCCCCACCCGCAGCTCCCCCCACCACACAACTCCCAGGAACGAGTGCACAACACCCGGATTCCTTGGCACAACATCCAGGAACGAGTAGCTCTCTCACCACCAGTGACCACTATTTCCACGACCGAGCGGGAGTGTGGCGATTTCCGTGTTTGGGCCTGTGGTGTGATCGAGGTTGTTAGATGGTGATCCGGTCGCTGTAGGCCAGGATCAGGGCGTTGAGGGCCTTGGCCCAACCGTAGACCCGGCCGGTGATACTCCCGCCGCCCCGGCGTTTCTGCTGGACGACGAGGTAGAGGACCTTCATCGCGGCCTGCTCGGTCGGGAAATGCCCGCGGCGGCGGGCGGCCTGCCGGAACCGGGCGTTCAGGGACTCGATGATGTTGGTGGTGTAGAGGACTTTGCGGACCTCGTGGTTGTAGTCCAGGAACGGCACGAACTGGGGCCAGGACTGGCGCCACAGCTTGATGACGGCCGGGTAGCGGTCGCCGAACTCGGCGGCGAACGCCTCGAACCGGGTCTCGGCGGCGGCCACCGTGGGCGCGGTGTAGATCTCCCGCAACGCGGGGGTGATCTTCTGCCAGTCCTTGCGGTTGGTGTAGCGCAGGCTGGCTCTGACGAGGTGGACGACGCACTGCTGATGCACCGCGAGCGGCCACACCTGTTCGATCGCGTCGGTCATGCCCTTGAGTCCGTCGGAGCAGACCATGAACACGTCCTCGACGCCCCGGTTACGCAGTTCGGTGAGGTAGGCGGCCCACTGCTTGGCGCCCTCACCGCCGGTGCCGGCCCACATGCCGAGCACGTCGCGTTCCCCGTCGAGGCTGATCCCCACGACGACGTAGACGGGTCGGTTCGCGACCTGCCCCTGGCGGATCTTCATCACCAGGGCGTCGATGAACACCACCGGATAGATCCGGTCCAGGGGGCGTTGCCGCCACGCTTCCATGTCGGCCAGGACACTGTCGGTGACCCGGCTGATCAACTCCCGGGACACCTCGGCGTCATACACATCGGCGAGATGCGCGGAGATCTCCCCGGTCGTCAACCCTTTCGCGTACAGCGACGCCGATCGCCTCGTTGAAGCCGTCAAGGCGGCGGGCGTGTTTCGGCACGATCCGCGGGGTGAACGACCCGGCCCGGTCCCGAGGGACCTGGATCCGCACCGGCCCGACCTCGGTCTGCACCGTCTTCACCCCGTGACCGTTACGGATGTTGACCCGCCGACCGGTCTCCTCGTCAACACCGGCGTCGTCGAGGTGGGCGTCCAACTCGGCGTCGAGCGCTGATTCCAGGACGGTGCGGGTAATCCCGGCGAGGAGCCCACCCGATCCGACCAACGAGACTCCGTCGGCCTTGGCCCGCTCGACCAACTGCTGGGCGAACTCCCGCTCCGCCACCGACGGCCCCGGAAGCTGAACCGGATTCTTCTTGTCTGCCATGACGTGGTCCTTCCTGGACAGGATCGACGTCCTGTCCAACGGACCACACCCAGGTCAAACACGGAAATCTACGCAGTCCCGACCGAGCGGGCGCAGCGCGGACGCGGGGAGGGGCGGGCGACAGGGGCGGGCGCAGCGCGGACGCGGGGACGGGGGCAGTGTGGATACGTGCGCGAGATGGGCGTACGGCGCTGCCCCCGCCCGGTTGAACGGGGCGGGGGCAGCGGGGTGGAGCGTCAGGAGAAGATGCGTCCGAGCAGGCCACGACGGGCCGGTTGGGCTGCCCCGCCGGAGCCGGTCAGCTCGGTGGTGACCAGGGTCAGTCCGTTGGTCTGCAGGATCTCGTTGACCGGCTGGAAGAAGGTGATGCCGCCGACCGTGCAGTCACCGGAGCCACCGGAGGTGACGCCCTGCGCCTGGTCGCCGGAGATCCACGAGCCACCGGAGTCGCCCGGTTCGGCGCAGACGTTGGTCTGGGTCAGGCCGGTGACCGTACCCTCCGGGTAGTTGACCGTGGTGTTGCGGGCCTGGACCACTCCGCAGCGGGCGCCGGTGGTGGAGCCGGAGCGGCAGATCGACGAGCCGACCGGGACCTCCAGCGACCCGGCGACCGGGACGGTACCGCCGTTGAAGTCGTTGACCACCGGCTGCGGGATCCAGTCCCGGTTGACCGCGACCACGGCCCAGTCGTCCTCGGGGAAGGACGAGGCGCGGAAGACGCCCTGCTCCAACTGGTTGGCCCCGAGGGTACGGTCGCCGACCTGGCCGCAGTGCCCGGCGGTGACGAAGCCGCCGACCACCGAGAAGCCTACCGAGCAGCGGCCGCTGCCGTTGAGGTACGCGTCGCCGCCGCGCACGTCGAAGAGCAGTCGGGGGGCCTGCACCGTGGCGTTGACCCGGACGGCCTCCCGGGGCACCCCGCTGCGGTCCACGAACCGCCAGCCGGCGTTGGTGGCGCCGGGCTCGGCGAGCACCACCACCGAGTTGCTGGCGACGTCGACGTACCAGCCGGAGATGGCGTCGGAGGCGGCCGGGCCGGACCGGTCCAGGGTGTTCTTGAGCCGGTCGAGCTGGGTCAGGCTCCGGGTGACCACCTTCGGCACCGCACCGGCGGCGCGTACCCGCTCGGCCTCGGCCCGGTCGGCGACCGCCACGTTCAGGGTGGTGCCGTCGGTGGCGAGCCAGGCTCCGCCGTACGCGGCGCCGAGTTCGGCGCCGAGCCGGGTGGTCACGCCGGCCGCCCACCGCTCCCGGTCGAGCCGGCTCAGCGCCTGCTCCCGGCTCAGCGACAGGTCCCGCCGCAGCGCGTCGACCACCTCCGGCGCGGGCTGCGCCGAGGTCGCACCCGGGCCACCCGTCGGGGTCGGCCCCTCCCCGGCGAACGAGGGCAGGGTCACCGCCGTCGCCGCTCCCAGCGCCACGACCACCACGCCGATGGCTGTCATCCGTCTGCGGTCCATCCGCCACGCTCCTCCCGGCCGACGCGGGTACGTCTGCCGGCACGGAGTACGGAACACGGCGCCGAACGGTTGAAACAATCGACGACAAACTATTGCGAAGCGGTCGATTGAACCATTGTCCACCGCCGTCCGTACCCGTGGAACGGGCGGCGGTGGACCCGGTGCGGTCGAGCCGGTGGTCAGACCTCGACGACGTTGGGGACGATCATCGGGCGCCGACGGTACGCGTCGTTCACCCAGCGGCCCACGGTGCGCCGGACGATCTGCTGGAGCTGGTGCGGGTCGGTGATGCCGTCCGCGGCGGCCCGGTTGAGCGCCTCGGTGACCAGCGGGATCACCGGGTCGAAGGCGGCCGGGTCCTCGGAGAAGCCCTTCGCCGACAGGGTGGGGCCACCGACCACCTTGCCGGTGACCGAGTCGACCACCACGGTGGTGGCGATGAAACCGCCGTCGCCGAGGATCCGGCGCTCGGTCAGCAGCGACTCGCTGACGTCGCCGACGGCCAACCCGTCGACGTAGACGTACCGGCTCTTGACGTGGCCGACCAGGCTGGCCCGGCCCTCGACCAGGTCCACCACGTCGCCGTCCTCGCAGAGCACCACCCGGTCCGGGGCGACCCCGCTCTCGATGCCCAGCCGGGCGTGGGCGCGCAGGTGCCGCCACTCGCCGTGCACCGGCATCAGGTTGCTCGGGCGGGTCACGTTGAGCAGGTAGAGCAGCTCACCGGCGGGGGCGTGGCCGGAGACGTGCACCTTGGCGACGTCCTTGTGCACCACCACCGCGCCGGCACGGGCCAGCCGGTTGATCACCCGGTAGACCGAGGTCTCGTTGCCCGGCACCAGCGACGAGGCCAGCACCACGGTGTCGCCGGGGGCGATGGTGATGTGCCGGTGGTCCCCGCTGGCCATCCGGCCCAGCGCGCTCATCGGCTCGCCCTGGCTGCCGGTGGACATCAGCACGATCTGCTCGGGCGGGAGGGTGGTCGCCTCCTCGATGCCGATCACCAGGCCGGCCGGGATGTTGAGCAGGCCGAGGTCGCGGGCGATGCCCATGTTGCGGACCATCGACCGGCCGATCAACGCCACCTTGCGGCCGTGCTCGGCGGCCGAGTCGAAGACCTGCTGCACCCGGTGCACGTGCGAGGCGAACGAGGCGACGATGATCCGCCCCTTGGCCTTGGCGAAGATCGAGTCGAGCACCGGCCCGATCTCCCGCTCCGGTGTGACGAAGCCGGGGATCTCCGCGTTGGTGGAGTCCGACAGCAGCAGGTCGACCCCCTCCGCGCCGAGCCGGGCGAACCCGGCCAGGTCGGTGATCCGGCCGTCCAGCGGCAGCTGGTCCATCTTGAAGTCACCGGTGTGCAGCACCAGGCCCGCCCCGGTGCGGATGGCCACCGCGAGCGCGTCCGGGATCGAGTGGTTCACCGCGAAGAACTCGCACTCGAAGGGACCGAGCCGCTCCCGGCCGCCCTCCCGGACGGTCAGCGTGTACGGCTGGATCCGCCGCTCGGCCAGCTTCGCCTCGACCAGGGCCAGGGTGAACTGGGAGCCGACCAGTGGGATGTCCGGCTTGTGGGCGAGCAGGTACGGCACCGCGCCGATGTGGTCCTCGTGCCCGTGGGTGAGCACGATCGCCTGCACGTCGCCGAGCCGGTCCAGGATCGGCCCGAAGTCGGGCAGGATCAGGTCCACGCCCGGCTGCTCGACGTCAGGAAAGAGCACCCCGCAGTCGACGATCAGCAACTTGCCGTCGTACTCGAAGACGGTCATGTTGCGACCGATGGCGCCGAGCCCGCCGAGCGGCGTGATCCGCAGGCCGCCCTCGGGTAGCGGCGGGGGCAGTTCCGTCTCGATGTGCGCCTCGGTCACGCGTCCACCTCATTCTGCAGCGCCGTCGACCGGCGCCCGTCTCGTCGGGTCATCAGGGAAGGGGCAGGCCGGCTGCGGCGCAGTCGGCCCGGAGCTGGTCGATCTCGTCGTCGGTGGCGTCCACCAGCGGGGAACGCACCGGCCCGGCGGGCAGGCCCCGGGCCGCCAGCCCGGCCTTCACCAGGATCGTGCCCTGGGTCCGGAAGATCCCGGTGTACAACGGCAGGAGCTGACGGTGCAGGGCCAGCGCGGTCGCCGTGTCCCCATCGTCGTACGCCTCGATCAACTGCCTGGTCAGCGCGCCGGTGAAGTGGGTCGAGGTGCCGACCAGCCCGACACAGCCCACCGCCAACGCCGGCAGGGTGAGCGCGTCCTCGCCGCTGTAGTAGGCCAACTCGGTCCGGCTGGTCACCCAGGAGGTGGCGGTCAGGTCACCCTTGGCGTCCTTGACCGCCACGATCCGGCCGTGCTCGGCGAGGCGTACCAGGGTCTCGGTCTCGATCGGCACCCCGGAACGGTGCGGGATGTCGTAGACCATCACCGGCAACCCGGTGGCGTCGGCGACCGCGGTGAAGTGCCGCAGCAGACCGGCCTGCGGCGGCTTGTTGTAGTACGGCGTCACCACCAGCAGGCCGTGCGCGCCGGCCTTCTCCGCGGCGGTGGCCAACTCGATGGTGTGCCGGGTGTCGTTGGTGCCCACCCCGGCGAGCACCCGGGCGGAGTCGCCGACCGCCTCCACCACCGCCCGGACCAGGCGTTCCTTCTCCTCGTTGGTGGTGGTGGGCGACTCGCCGGTGGTGCCGTTCACCACCAGCGCGTCGGCGCCCTGCTCGTCGACGAGGTACGTCGCCAACCGCGCCGCGCCGTCGAGGTCCAGCGAGCCGTCGGGGGTGAACGGAGTCACCATGGCCGTGAGCAGTCGCCCGAACGGGCGCGACGCCCCCCGGGCGGGGGCGGCAGGGTGGTCGTGCGTCATGTCACCAACCTAGCGGACGGCCACCCGAGGCCTGCTCGGGAAGGGGCCATCACTCACCCGGCGTGCGGGCTGGTGGCCACCTCGGTACCGTCGGGCAGCGTCGAGACGACGAAGTCCGCGAAGACGTTCGGTGCCACCCGCCGCAGCTGACGCAGGCACTCCACGGCCAGCTCACGGATCTCCACGTCGGCGTGCTCGGTGGCCCGCATGCCGATGAAGTGCCGCCAGGCCCGGTAGTTGCCGGTGACCACGATCCGGGTCTCGGTGGCGTTGGGCAGCACCGCGCGGGCGGCCTGCCGGGCCTGCTTGCGCCGCAGCGTCGGGTTGGGCTCGTCGACGAACCGCGCTTCCAGGCCCTCCAGCAGCTCGGTGTACGCCCGCACGCTCGCCTCGGCCGCCTCGACGAACTTCTTGTGCAGCTCCGGGTCGTCGGCGATCACCGCCGGCTCGACCATCGCCGCGTCCCGCTCCGGCACGTACCGCTGGGAGAGCTGGGAGTACGAGAAGTGCCGGTGCCGGATCAGCTCGTGGGTGAAGGAGCGGGACACCCCGGTGAAGTAGAACGTCACCGAGCCGTGCTCCAGCACGCTCAGGTGCCCGACCTCCAGGATGTGCGCCAGGTAACCGGCGTTGGTGGCGGTCGCCGGATTCGGCTTCTTCCAACTCTGGTAGCAGGCCCGGCCAGCGAACTCGGCCAACGCCTGGCCCCCGTCGGCGTCGGTCGACCACGGAACGTCGTCCGGGGCCTCGAACTGAGTCCACGCGATGAGCTTGACCTGCGGCTGCACCATGTCCGGCATTCCTGCGACTGTAGCCCCCCACCCCCAGGTGCAAGGAAGGGCCCCTTGTTAACGCATTCGGTAGAGCGGGGTACCCCTCTCACCGGCCAGCAGAGCCGGAGCAGATCGGTGGAGCCGAAGCCGCGTCGACGAGGCGGAGACCCGCCATACCGCTGTCCGGTCCCACGCCGTCGACGGACGAACGGCCGGTCGCCCGGATCGCCCGCCCCGACGCGACGCGACGCGACGGAAGATCTTGGAAGAAATGTGCCCCCATCATAGGGGCCGAAATCTTCCTAGATCTTTTGAATCGGGGTCAGCCCGCATCGGTCAGCCCGAGCCGGGCCGGGGTCGCGCCGAGCCGATCAGCCCGAGCCGGACCGGGTGTCGTCGAGGTCAGACGTAGAGCGAGGTGAAAGGGGCCCAGGGCAGATTACGGGCCACGGAGAAGGCCAGCCAGAGGCCCAGGAACCCACCGATCATCTTCGGGCTGATCCGCAGCTCGGGTAGGCGCCAGCCGAACGCCTGCCGACCCGCCCAGGCGACGAAGAGGTACGCCAGGAAGGGCAACGCGAAGACGAAGAGAAAGTGGTGCCGGGCAGCGGCGGGCAGGTCGGCGTGCAGCACGTACCAGAGGGCGCGGGTGCCGCCGCAACCTGGACAGTCCAGCCCGGTGGTCAGCTTGAGCAGGCAGGACGGCAGCGCGTCGGGCGCGGAGCGGGTCGGGTCGCTCAGCAGGGTGTAGCCGATGCCGGCCGCCACACAACCCACCGCCGCCAGCGGCACCATCCAGCGCGGTGAGCGCTCGTAGAGCCGCCCCACGAACCGGGTCAGCCGGTCCGGCTCGGCCACCAGGTACCCCGGCACCGGGCCACCCTCGGTCGGCAAAGGGGCGACCGACGAAGGGGCAGCCGACAAAGGGGCGACCGACGACGGGGCGGGCGACGACGGGGCAACCGACAAAGGGGCGACCGGCGACGAGGCGGGCGACGACGGGGCGACCGGCGACGAGGCGGGCGACCACGGGGCAACCGAAGAAGGGCCGGCCGACGAGGGGGCTGCTACGGGGTCGGCGGACGGGCCGGCGGGCGGGCCGGCGGGCCCGGGGTCGGTGCTCGTGGGGCCGGGTTGGGCGGTCGCTCCGTCAACGCTCGTCACGTCGCTCACGGTACACCTGAGCGGCTCGTCAGGGCGGCGGTCAGCGGGCCGGCCAGGTCACCGGCGACGGGCGGGGCGACCGTGTCGAGGCCGAGCCAGCCGGCGAGCCGGTGCAGCTCCGCCGCCAGGGCCAGGGCGGTCTCGCCCGGGTCGGCACCGGGCTCCAGCCAGGCGGCGGGCACCAGCAGTACGCCGGCGCGGCGGTCGGCCTTGAGGTCGACCCGGGCGGTGAACCGCTCACCCTGCAGGAACGGCAGCACGTAGTAGCCGTGCACGCGCTGGGCCGCCGGCACGTAGATCTCGATCCGGTAGGTGAACCCGAACAGGCGCTCGGTGCGCGCCCGCTCCCAGATCAGCGGGTCGAAGGGGCTGACCAGGGTGTTCCGCCGGATCCAACGGGGCAGCCGGGCCTGGGCGTGCAGGTAGGCCGGCTGCCGCCAACCGGGGACCTGGGCCGGCAGCAGCTCGCCCGCCTCGACCAGTTCGGCGACGGCCTGCCGGGCGCCGGCCACCGGCAGCCGGAAGTAGTCGCGCAGCTCCGGCTCGGCGGCCACCCCGAGGCTGCGGGCGGCGATCGCCACCAGGGCCCGCCAGGCGTCCGCGTCGGTCGGGGTGGGCGCGGCCAGCACGGCCGCCGGCAGCACCCGTTCGGGCAGGTCGTACCGGCGGGCGAAGGAGGTGCTGCGGTCGGCTGCGGTGACCTCGCCGGCCCAGAAGAGAAACTCCAGGGCCTGCTTGACCGCCGACCAGTTCCAGCCCCAGTTGCCGGTCTCCCGGGGCGCGTCGTGCTCGATCTCGGCGGCGGTCAGGGGGCCCCGGGCGGCCACCTCCTCGCGAACCCAGGCGACCAGTTGGGGCTGCTCGGCCCTGATCCGCCGCATCCCGCCCCAGGCCTTCTCCGCCGCCTGGGCCATCCGCCACCGCAGCACCGGGTGCAGCCCCACCGGCACCAGCGACGCCTCGTGCCCCCAGTACTCGAAGAGCTCCCGGGGGGCCCGGTAGGCCGCCGTGTCGAGCAGGCTTGTCGGGTAGGGCCCGAGACGGCTGTACAGCGGCAGGTAGTGCGCCCGTTGCAGGACGTTCACCGAGTCCATCTGGATCAGCCCGACCCGGTCGAGCACCCGCCGTAGGTGCCGGCGGGTGGGCACGCCGGTGGGCGCCGGGTCGGCGAAGCCCTGGGCGGCCAACGCCACCCGCCGGGCCTGGGCGAGGGAGAGTGCGACCGGTGCGACCATCGCAGGCACCCTAAATCACGGGTACGACACCCACGCGCGCACCACGACCCACCGACGCGACACGACACCCGCAAACCGCAACCCACCCGCGCGACACGACACCCGCGCACTACAACCCACCCACGCGACACGACACCCGCGCACCACAACCCACCCGCGCGACACGACACCCGCGCACCACAACCCACCCGCAGACACCCGCGCACCACAACCCACCCGCGCGACACGACACCCGCGCACACGACCCGCGCACGGGTACGACGGACCGTTCGACCGCGCGGCGACGCTGGACTCGGGGCGTACCGGGGCATACAAACGGTGCCATGCTGACCATCCGCCGGGAGGGGCCGGCCGACGCCGAGGCGGTCGCCCGGGTACACGTGCGCTGCTGGCAGCACGCCTACTCCGGGATCATGCCGGCGCAGGTGCTGGCCCGGCTGAACGTCGCCGCCTGGGCCCAGCGCCGGCGTGACGTCGGCACGGCCGAGCCGGAGCATCCGTTCACCACCCTGCTCGCCGAGGCCGACGGGCAGGTCGTCGGCTTCACCTCGTACGGCCCGTACCGGGTCGACCAGAACCGGGCCGACCTGGACCCGGCGTACGGCGAACTGCTCGCGCTCTTCGTCGAGCCGGACCACTGGGGGGACGGGACGGCCCCGGCGCTGCTGGCGGCGGCCCGGGACGGGCTGGCCGGGCGCGGCTGGCACGAGTACCGGCTCTGGGTGCTGGCCGACAACGTCCGGGCCCGCCGTTTCTACGAGCGGGCCGGGCTGTCACCCGACGGCGAGCGGTCCACCTATCCGGTGCCGCTGACCGCCGGGAGCGAACCGGTCGGGCTGGTCGAGCTGCGCTACACCGGCCGCCTCGACGGCTGACCCGGCCCACCGGCCCGCCCACCAGCGGACTCGTCGCCAGCCGTCGGCGAATCGGCAGACCCGCCCGCGCCGGACGTCGAACGCGCGCCGGCCGGCCGAGGGTCGGCGGGCCCGCCCACCACCGCCCGCCGGCCGTCGGACGCGTCGCCGACCGGCCGAGAACCGGCGGACGCGTCGCCGACCGGCCGAGAACCGGCGGGCCCGTCGCCGACCGGCCGAGGATCGGCAGGCCCGTCGCCGGCCGGTCCGCCGGTGGGTGTCCCGCTGGCCGGCACGGCTCCGGTGGCCGCCGACCGGATCGGCAGGAACAGCAGCAGCGCCAGGCTGATCCAGACGTAGGTGTTGCTGCCCAGGAAACCGTCCACCCCGGTGAAGTCCCGCTCCCAGGACCAGACGATCCGGCTGATCAGCAGGGCGTACCCGACGGTCGCGGCGGCCAGCAGCGCGCGGCGTCGGCGGCTGCGCGCGGGCGCCGCCATGCCGTGGTCGACCAGCAGGATCAACCCGGGCAGCAGCCAGACCAGGTGGTGTACCCAGGTGACCGGGCTGACCAGGCACATCACCGCGCCGGTCAGGGCCAGCCCGGCGGCGTGGTCGCCGGCCGCGGCGGCCACCCGGCAGCGCCAGGCCCAGACCGCGAGGGTCGCCAGCACCAGGGCCAGCCAGGCAAGCGTGCTCGGCTGGTCCGGGTCGAGCCGGGCCACCACCCCGCGCAGCGACTGGTTGGAGACGAAGGCCAGCTCGCCGACCCGGCCGGTGTTCCACAGGGCGGTGGTCCAGAACTCGCGGGACGCGTCGGGAAAGAGCGCGGCGGCCAGCACGGTGGCCCCGGCGGCGGAGCCGATCGCGGTGAACGCGGCCCGCCACTGCCGGGTGACCAGCAACTGCACGATGAAGATGCCGGGGGTCAGCTTGATCGCGGTGGCCAGCCCGATGCCCACCCCGGCGAACCTGCTGCCGGCCGGCAGCAGGCGCAGCAGGTCCACCGCGACCAGGAAGAGCAGCAGCATGTTTACCTGGCCGAAGTTGACCGTCTCGCGCATCGGCTCGAAGGCCGCCGCCAGGCAGAGCGCCACGGCCAGGGTGAACCAGCGGGTCCAGCCGGAGCGGCGGGCCACCGGGTCGACCAGCCACCAGATCACCACCGCGCTGACCACCACGCTGGCGGTCACGCTCACCAGGATCGCCAGGTTCCACGGCAGGTACGCCATCGGCAGCATGACCAGGGCGGCGAACGGCGGATAGGTGAAGCCGTACTGGGTGCCGGACTTGAGGAAGTCGTAGATCTCGCCACCGTCGTGGACCCAGAAACGCAGCGCGCCGTAGTAGACGTTGAGGTCGAAGAAGCCGTGCCGGACGGCCGCCACGGAGAGGAACGCGGCCACCGCGACGGCGAGCACCAGCACGACCAGCACCTGCCGGACGGTCCGTCCGGGACCCTGCGCCACCGTCGTCCCCCTCGCCCTGCGTAGGCTCACGTTCATGGCTCTCGGGTACGTCCGCCCGGCGCGTGGTGACGACGCCGGCGAGATCGCACGCATCCAGCTCGCGACCTGGCGGGTCGCCTACCGGCGGATCCTGCCCCGGCACGTGCTGGAGAACCTGGACGAGGGGTACCTCGCCCGGCGCTGGAGCGCCGCGGTGCTCCAGCCGCCGTCCGACGCCCACCGCGTGCTGGTCGCCGTCGAACAGGCCGAGCAATCCTATCTGGTGGGGTTCGCCGCTTCCGGCCCGGCCGACTCCGAGGCGCTCGCCCCGGGTGAGCCGGCCGAGGCGCTCGGTTCCGGTGTCGTGGCCGTCACCGACCTGCTGGTGGAGCCGCGTTGGGGGCGGCGGGGGCACGGCAGCCGGCTGCTCTCCGCCCTGGTCGACCTCTGGCGTGCCGACGGGTTCGAGCGGGCAGTGGCCTGGTCGTTCGAGGCCGACGAGGCGAGCGCGAAGTTCCTCACCAGCACCGGCTGGGAGCCCGACGGGGCGGCTCGCGCGCTGGACGTCGACGACCTGCTCGTACCCCAGCTCCGCCGGCACGTCGCGATCCCCGCCGAGGACACCAAGCCCAGCGAGGACACCGAGCCCAGCGAGAGCTGAGCGCCCGCTCGGCCTGGCGGGACGCGGCGGGCCCGAGCCGGCCACCAACACCACCGGCGGGCGTGGTCGGGACCCCACCGGCGGCTCCGTGGTCGGACCGCGCCCCGCAGGGCGGGGACACGGACCGACCAGGCCGGCCGTACCGTCAGTCGAGCAGGGCGTCCAGGCCGATGGTGAGGCCGGGGCGGTTACGGACCGCCCGCACGGCCAGCAGCACGCCGGGCATGAACGAGGCTCGGTCGTACGAGTCGTGCCGGATGGTGAGCGTCTCCCCGGCGGTGCCGAAGAGCACCTCCTGGTGGGCGACGAGCCCGAGGGCGCGCACCGCGTGCACCCGTACCCCGTCGACGTCGGCGCCCCGCGCGCCGGGCACCTCGTCGGTGGTGGCGTCCGGGGCGGCGGCGAGCCCCGCCGCGGCGCGGGCCTGACCGATCAACCGGGCGGTGTGGGTCGCGGTGCCGCTGGGCGCGTCGAGCTTGCGCGGGTGGTGCTGCTCGATGATCTCGACGGACTCGAAGTGCCGGGCGGCCTTCTCGGCGAACTGCATCATCAGCACCGCGCCGATGCCGAAGTTGGGGGCGATCACCACGCCCACCCCGGGCATCCGGGACAGCCAGCCACGGACCCGCTCCAGCCGCTGCTCGGTGAAGCCGCTGGTGCCGACCACCACGCTGATCCCCTGGTCGATGCACCAGTGCAGGTTGTCCATGACCACGTCCGGGGTGGTGAAGTCGACCACCACCTCGGCACCGGCGTCGGAGGCGGCGAAGAGGCCGTCACCCTGGTCGATCATCGCCACGAGTTCGAGGTCACCGGTCGCGTCGACCGCCTTGCACACCTCGATGCCCATCCGGCCCCGGGCGCCCAGCACGCCGACCCGGATCGCGTCCGGGCTCTTCTCCTGCTCGTCAGTCACGGGGCACAACCTATCCCAACCCGGACCATCGCTCACCGTCGGACGGGCACCGCCCACCGGCCGGGTCAGAAGGTGACGGCGTCGGCGTCGAACGGGCCCACCACGGCCAGCGACATCGGGCGGGCCAGCAGCTCGGCGGCGAGGGCGTTGACGTCCTCGACGGTGACCGCGTCGACCCGGGCCAGCAGCTGGTCGACCGGCACCACGTCGCCGTAGAGCAGCTCACCCTTGCCCAACCGGCTCATCCGGGAACCGGTGTCCTCCAGGCCGAGCACGAACGAACCCTTGCTCATGCCCTTGCCCCGGGCCACCTCGGCCTCGGTCATCCCGTCGGTGGCGACCCGGGCCAGCTCGGCGCGGGTCAGCTTCAGCACCTCGCCGAGCTTGCCCGGCGCGCAGCCGGCGTAGACGGCGAAGAGCCCGGTGTCGGCGTACTGGCTGGCGTAGGAGTAGACCGAGTAGGCAAGCCCCCGGCGTTCCCGGATCTCCTGGAACAACCGGCTGGACATGCCGCCACCGAGCACGTTGTTGAGCACCCCGAGGGCGAAGCGCCGCTCGTCGCGCCGGTCGATGCCGGGGCAGCCCAGCAGGACGTGCGCCTGTTCGGTCTCCTTCGGCTCGACCAGGGTGGCCGGCCGGCGCGTGCGTACCCCCGGGGTGTGCGGGCGGCACGGCGCGGGCGTGGCCGCGTCGGTGTCCATCGGGGTGCCGCGCAGCGCCTGGCGGACCAGCCGGACCACGGTGGCGTGGTCGAGGTTGCCGGCGGCGGCGACGACGATCTGCGGGGCGACGTAGCGCCGCCGGTAGAAGGCCTGGATCTGCCGCCGGGTCATCGGGGTGACCGTCTGCTCGGTACCGGAGATCAGCCGGCCCAGCGGGTGGTTGCCGTAGACGATCCGGGCGAAGAGGTCGTGCACCTCGTCGCCGGGCTCGTCGTCGTGCATGGCGATCTCTTCGAGGATGACGCCCCGCTCGGTCTCCACGTCGGCCGGCTCGATGAGCGAGTCGGCCACCAGGTCGCACATGACGTCGACGGCCAGCGGCAGGTCGTCGTCGAGCACCCGGGCGTAGTAGCAGGTGTATTCCTTGGTGGTGAAGGCGTTGGTCTCGCCGCCCACCGCCTCGATCTGCGCCGAGATGTCCAGGGCGGTCCGCTTGTGGGTGCCCTTGAAGAGCAGGTGCTCCAGGAAGTGCGCGGCGCCGGCCTGCGGGCCGGTCTCGTCCCGGGAGCCCACCCCCACCCACACGCCGAACGACACGCTGCGGGTGGCCGGGATCGCCTCGGTGAGCACCCGCAGCCCGCTGGGCAGCACGGTCCGCCGGACCGTGCCACCCACCGGGTCGTCACTGAGTGTGCGGGTGACCGCCCGAGGGGCGGCACCGGTACGGGCCACCCCCCGTCGACCCGGTGGGAACGGCACGCGATCGGCCCGACTCACGGCTGCTCCTGAATCGACGAGGGGTGGAGGTGGTACGAATCAGGTGCTCAGCTGTGCCGGGTCCGACGACGCGGGCGCTCGCCGCCCTCGCCGCCACCCTCGCCGCCGCCACCCTGGCCACGGTCGCCCCGCTCCGGGCCACGACCGCCCCGGTCACCGCGGTCGCGCGGACCCCGGTCGCCGCCGCGACCGGCCGGACGCTCGCCACCGGCCTCCGCACCGGCGGCCGGTGCCTCGGCACCCTCCGGCCGGACCTTGTCCAGGTAGATCTTGCCGCGGGCGTCGATGTCCGCGATCTCCACCTCGACCTTGTCGCCGACGTTGAGGAAGTCCTCGACCCGCTCGACCCGCTTGCCGTCGCCCACCTTGGAGATGTGCAGCAGGCCGTCGCGGCCCGGCAGCAGCGAGATGAACGCGCCGAACGCGGCGGTCTTGACCACCGTGCCGAGGAACCGCTCCCCCGCCTTGGGCAGGGTCGGGTTGGCGATGCCGTTGATCCGGTCCACCGCCGCCTGGGCGGACGGGCCGTTGGTGGCGCCGACGTAGATCGTGCCGTCGTCCTCGATGGAGATCTCGGCGCCGGTCTCGTCCTGGATCGCGTTGATGGTCTGCCCCTTCGGGCCGATCACCATGCCGATCTTGTCGACCGGGATCTTGACGGTGGTGACCCGGGGAGCGTGGTCCGACATGTCGGCCGGAGCCTCGATGGCGGCCTGCATCACCCCGAGGATGGCCTGCCGGGCCTCGTTGGCCTGCTGCAACGCGGCGGCCAGCACGTCCGACGGGATGCCGTTGAGCTTGGTGTCCAGCTGCAGGGCGGTGACGAACTCCGGCGTACCGGCGACCTTGAAGTCCATGTCACCGAACGCGTCCTCGGCACCGAGGATGTCGGTGAGCGTCACGTACTCGGTCTTGCCGTCGACCTCGTCGGAGATCAGGCCCATCGCGATACCGGCCACCGGGGCCTTCAGCGGCACACCGGCGTGCAGCAGCGCCAGGGTGGACGCGCAGACCGAGCCCATCGAGGTGGAGCCGTTCGAGCCGAGCGCCTCGGAGACCTGCCGGATGGCGTACGGGAACTCCTCGCGCGCCGGCAGCACCGGGATCAACGCCCGCTCGGCGAGCGCGCCGTGGCCGATCTCCCGCCGCTTCGGCGAGCCGACCCGGCCGGTCTCCCCGGTGGAGTACGGCGGGAAGTTGTAGTTGTGCATGTAGCGCTTGGACTTCTCCGGCGCGAGGGTGTCCAGCGACTGCTCCATGCGCAGCATGTTCAGCGTGGTGACGCCCAGGATCTGGGTCTCGCCCCGCTCGAACAGCGCCGAGCCGTGCACCCGGGGCAGCACGCCGACCTCGGCGGTCAGCGGGCGGATGTCGCGGGGGCCACGCCCGTCGATGCGGACCTGCTCGCGCAGCACCCGGTTGCGGACCTCGGACTTGGTAAGCGACCGGAACGCGGCGCTGACCTCCTTCTCGCGGCCCTCGAAGCGCGGGTTCAGCTCCTCCTGGACGCGGGCCTTGACCCGGTCCAGGGCCTCCTCGCGGTCGGCCTTGCCGGCGATCTGCAGCGCCTCGGCGACCTCGGTGCGGGCGGTGTCGGCGACCGCGCCGTAGACGTCGTCGGAGTAGTCCAGGAAGACCGGGAACTCGGTGACCGGCTTGGCGGCGACCTCGGCCAGCTCGCTCTGCGCGCGGCACAGCTCACGGATCGCCGGCTTGGCGGCCTCCAGGCCGCTGGCCACGATCTCCTCGGTCGGGGCGGTCGCGCCACCGGCGATCAGGGTCACCGCGTTCGGCGTCGCCTCGGCCTCGACCATCATGATCGCGACGTCGCCGTCGGCGAGCGCCCGGCCGGCGACCACCATGTCGAAGGTGGCCCGGCCCAGCTCCTCCAGGGTCGGGAAGGCGACCCACTGGCCGTCGATGTGGGCGACCCGGGTCGCCCCGATCGGGCCGGAGAACGGCAGCCCGGAGAGCTTGGTCGACATCGAGGCGGCGTTGATCGCCACCACGTCGTACGGGTGCTGCGGGTCGAGCGCGAGGATGGTCTCGACGACCTGGACCTCGTTGCGCAGGCCCTTGACGAACGAGGGGCGCAGCGGGCGGTCGATCAGCCGGCAGGTGAGGATGGCGTCCTCGCTGGGCCGGCCCTCGCGGCGGAAGAACGAGCCGGGGATCCGGCCCGCGGCGTACATCCGCTCCTCCACGTCCACGGTCAGCGGGAAGAAGTCGAAGTGCTCCTTCGGCTGCTTGCCGGCGGTGGTGGCGCTCAGCACGACCGTCTCGCCGAGCTGGGCGATGACGGAGCCGGCGGCCTGACGGGCCAGCCGACCGGTGGAGAAGGTGATCTCCCGGGTGCCGAAGGACCCGTTGTCGATCACGGCGGTGCGCTGTTCGGTGCCGAGTTTGGTCTCGGTCATGTTTCGGTCTTGCTCCTTCGCATCGGGGGCTACGCGACGCTTGCGGAGCTGCTCAGACGGCCGGTCTTCGATCGAAGCGCCCGGGTGGGCCGGCGAGGTGCCGGCGTGTCCGGAGGCCACTACCGGAGACCGGTACGCTGACCGGCTCCCCTGTCGGGTGGTCGCGCGGCCCGGTTCTTTTCTGGTGCCGACGTACTGCGGGGGAGCGGCCGGCTGGCCACTCCCCCGGCACGTCAGCGGCGCAGGCCGAGCCGCTCGATGAGCGACCGGTAGCGGTTGATGTCCTTCTTCTGCACGTAGTTGAGCAGCCGACGGCGCCGGCCGACCAGCAGCAGCAGCCCACGGCGGCTGTGGTGGTCGTGCTTGTGCACCTTCAGGTGCTCGGTCAGCTCGGCGATCCGCTTGGTGAGGACCGCGACCTGCACCTCGGGGGAACCGGTGTCCCCTTCGGCGGTCGCGTACTCCGCGCGGATCGTGGCCTTGGCTTCCTGGTCGAGCGCCATTTTCTCCCTGTTCTGTGGGTTGCTACCTGAGTCCGTCGTCCCGACCCGGCGGGGATCGCCAGACGGACTGAACCTCGCACCCGCGGCGTCGTGCAGGCACGCGAGGCCCCTCGTCGGTCAGCCGACGTCCACGCCACAGTACCAGCTCATCGGGGAACCGCCCGGTGAAGGCCCCGGTCGAGTCGCCGTGGCGCCCGGGGCGGCTCAGGTCAGCATCGCCCGGACCTGAGCCACGTCCTCGGTCATCTGGGCCAGCAACGGCTCGATCGAGTCGTACCGCACCTGCCCGCGCAGTCGCGCCCGGAAGTCCAGCGCGACCTGCTCACCGTAGAGATCACCGGCGAAGTCCAGCACGTACGCCTCGACCCGGCGCTCCCGGCCGGAGAAGGTCGGGTTGGTGCCGACCGAGACCGCGGCGGCCAACTCCTCCACCTGCCCCGGTTGTCCCCCGCCCCGGCGACGCGGACCCACCTGCCGGACCAGCCGGGCCGCGTAGACCCCGTCGGCCGGCACCGCCGCGTACCGGTGGCAGGCCAGGTTGGCGGTCGGGAAGCCCAGCTCCCGGCCGCGCTGGTCGCCGCGGACCACGATCCCCTCCACCCGGTGCGGGCGGCCAAGCGCCGCCGCCGCGGCGGTCACGTCCCCCGCGTCGATGCAGGACCGGATGTAGGTGGAGGAGAAGACGGTGCCGTCCTCGGTGACCAGCGGACCGCCCTCGACGGCGAAGCCGAAGGTCCGGCCCAGCCGGTCCAGCAGCGGCACGTCGCCGGCGGCCCGGTGCCCGAAGCGGAAGTTGTCGCCGACCACCACCAGCGCGGCGTGCAGCTGCTCGACCAGGATGTCGTGCACGAACGCCTCGGCCGACAGCCGGGAGAACTCCGGGGTGAACGGCACCACACAGAGCGCGTCGACCCCGAGGGACTCGATCAGCTCCGCCTTGCGGGCCGGCTCGGTCAGCACCGCCGGGTGGGAGCCGGGCCGGACCACCTCGGCCGGGTGCGGGTCGAAGGTCACCACCACCGAGGTCACCCCGAGCTCGCGGGCCCTCCTCACCGCGTGGCCGATGGTCGCCTGGTGTCCCCGGTGCACGCCGTCGAAGACGCCGATGGTGACCACCGAGCGTCCCCACCCGCCCGGCGTCGCGTCGTACCCCCGCCACCGTTGCATGCCGCCCCTCCCCTGTCCTGCGTACCGGCGGTCAGGCCGGCGCGAGCACGATCTCGGCGCGGGCCCGCCCGTCCCGCTCGCTGACGATAGCGATCAGCCCCCCGGCCGGATCGAAGACCGCGTACGGCCCGACGATGCCCGCCGGGTCCAGCGGCCCGCCGTGGGAGAGCACCCGCGCCTGTTCGGCGCTGGCGTCGCGGCGGGTGAAGAACCGTTCGGCCGCCGCGGCCAGCGGCAGGTCGACCACCTCGGGCGCGCGCTGCTCCAGCTGGTCGAGACCGGCGGCCTCGGCGAGGGTGAAACCCCCCACCGCGGTACGCCGCAGCGCGGTGAGATGGCCACCGACGCCCAGCGCCCGGCCCGCGTCCCGCGCGATGGCCCGGATGTACGTGCCGGAGGAGCAGGTGACCGCCACGTCGACGTCCACCACGTCCGGGGTGTCCCGGCGGACCGCGAGCAGGTCGAGTCGGGAGACGGTGACCCGCCGGGCGGGCAGCTCGACGCTCTCGCCCTGGCGTACCCGGTGGTACGACCGCTGGCCGTTGATCTTGATGGCGCTGACCGCGCTCGGCACCTGGTCGATCTCGCCGGTGAGCGCGGTCAACGCCGCGCGGACCGCCTCGTCGGTCACCGCCCCGGCCGGCGCGGTGTCGGTGACCTCACCCTCGGCGTCGTCGGTGACGGTGGCCTGACCGAGTCGGATGGTGGCGGTGTAGCTCTTGCCGGCGCCGATCACGTAGGTCAGCAGCCGGGTGGCCCGTCCCACCCCGATCACCAGCACCCCGGTCGCCATCGGGTCCAGGGTGCCGCCGTGGCCGACCCGGCGGGTCCGGGCGAACCGGCGGATCCGCGCCACCACGTCGTGCGAGGTCATACCGGCGGGCTTGTCGACCACGATCAGACCGTCTGTGCTCACGACCGCCAAGCCTGCCAGAAGCCCCGGGCCCCCGGTTCACCGGACCGCGCCGACCACCGCCCAGGCCCCGGAGCGCAACCTCAGCAGCACGGCGACCAGGCGGAGCACCACGAAGAACGCCAGGCCGGCCCAGATCCCGCCCAGCCCCCACCCGAACACGTACGCCGACCAGATCGCCGGCAGGAAACCGCCAAGCGCCGCCAGCACGGTCAGGTTACGCAGGTACCGCACGTCCCCGGCACCGATCAGCACCCCGTCGAGGGCGAAGACCACCCCGGCCAGCGGCAACATCGTGGCGAACCACGGCCAGGCGAGCAGGGCCTGCTGGTGCACCTGCGGGTCGTTGCTGAACCAGGTGGGCACCACGCCGGCGCCGGCGGCGACCAGGGCCGCGAAGGCCAACCCGCAGGCCCCGCCGACCAGGGCGAGCCGGCGGGCCAGCGCCCGGGCCACCGCCGCGTCCCCGGCGCCGAGGGCCGCGCCGACCAGGGACTGGGCGGCGATGGCCAGCGCGTCGAGCAGCAGCGCGGTGAGAAACCACAGTTGCAGGGTGATCTGGTGCGCCCCGGCGGTGGCCGGGCCGAACCGGGAGGCCACCGCGATCGCGGACAGGAAGCTGGCCTGGAAGGCGACGCCCCGGATCAGCAGGTCACGGCTGAGCACGAGCTGCTGCCGGATCAGCCGGGGCTCCGGGCGCAGGGTCACCCGCTCGGCGATCAGGGCCGCGACGAAGAGCCCGCCGCAGATGCTCTGGGCCACCACGTTGGCCACCGCCGAACCGACCAGGCCGAGCCCGACCGGGTAGACCAGCAGCGGGCAGAGCGCGGCGGAGAGCAGATTGGGGCCGAGCACGAACCAGATCGGCCGACGGGTGTCCTGGACGCCGCGCATCCAACCGTTGCCGGCGGCGGCGAGCAGCAGACCCGGCGCGCCGAGCGCGGCGATCCGCAGCCACAGGGCGGCCGCGTCGGCCACCTCACCCGGGCCTCCGGCGAGGGTACGCGCCAGCGCCGCCCCGCCGATCTGCATCGCCACCACCACCAGCAGCCCCACCGCGAGCGCCAGCCAGGAGGCCTGCACGCCCTCGGCCACCGCGGCGGCCCGGTCACCCGCGCCGAACCGGCGGGCCGACCGCCCGGTGGTGCCGTACGCCACGACGGTGCCGATCCAGGCGATCAGGGTCAGCACCGTGCCGCCGACGGCGATCGCCGCGAGCGGAACCTGACCGAGGTGCCCGACGACCGCCGTGTCGACCAGGATGTAGACCGGCTCGGCGGCGAGGACGACCAGGGCCGGCAGCGCCAGGGTGGCGATCCGACGTGGGGACGCGACGACAGTGCTCATCGGCGCTGATGCTGCCACAGCGCCGGTAAGCCCGGCAAGGGCCGGTGTTCCTTACACCTCGTCCGCCGTCACCGCCGGACGGGACAGCTCACTGACGGGTGTCCATGGAGATCTGCAGCGCCCGGCGGGCCTGCTCACGGGCCTCGTCGTTGGCGGTGCTGGTCTTCTCGGGCTTCGGGTTGGTAGGCATGAGGAGGCCCCTTCCAGGGTGCGGCCAGCCACTGACCGGCGGCCGTGCGGGCGGTGCTGCGGGAGCGCCCCGGGAAGCGGTCCGGGATCACCGGAGCGGCTGGCCTGGGCAGCGTGAGCCCGGGTCGGTTACGACCCTGGAGGGAGGCGGCCCCTGGTGCGGCACCACCGCCCACGACCTGCGACGGGCGCCGCAATGTCAAATCCCAAGCTATCGTTCAGGTCCACATGCTGCCCAGCGTTCCCGCCATCTGGACAGGGCTGCCGAATCGGGTCGGCGCGGTCACCGGGCCAGGAAGTGCCAGCCGATCCACCACCAGAACCCGAACAGTCCGATCCGGCCCACCGGCACCGGGCCGACCTCGTACCGCATCAGGTAGCCACAGACGTCACTCAGGCAGGGGATCCGGGAACCCGGTCGACGCGCCGCCCACTCGACGGCCACGAAGAGCACCAGCGAGAGCAGAAAACCGTAGATGGCGATCATCCGCATCATCGCCGCACCAACCCCCAGAACGCGGCCAGCCAGGCCATCCAGGCCGCCGACCGGAACAACTCGTCCTCCAGCAGCGGATCGGCCAACCGGGAGAAGGTGGGGAAGTCGTCCTTCGCCGCCATCGCGAAAGTCGCCGCCTCGAGCACCCCGAACAGCGCCGCCGGCAACACCCACCAGACCACCCCCGGGGGCAGCCGACGAGGCGAGGGACGACGCGGCATCCGGTTGCTCAGGCCGACCCAGATCAGCGCGCCCCCGGCGCCCAGGACGTACAGGTTCGCCTGGGTCGAGAACGACGGCAACTGCCCACCCACCAGGGAGAGACAGGCCAGCACCGGCACCGTGACGATCGGACGGTCCCAGACCCGGGGGGCGTCGACGGCGAGTTCGGGAGACTGCTCCATCCGATGATTCTCCCCGCCGCCACCCAGCGTCAAAAGCCCGACACCCCTCGGGGTCGCTCCTGGCCCGCCTCGACGATCAGGGCGTCGTCGAGCAGCTCCCGGATCCGCCCGACCACCTCCTCGGCGCTGCCCAGGCCGGTGAAACCGGCGGCGAACCGGTGCCCACCGCCACCGAGGGCCACCGCCACCCGGCTGACGTCCACCGCACCCTTGCTCCGCATCGACACCGCCCACTGCCCGGCGGTGACCTGCTTGACCACGCAGGCCACGTCCGCCTCCGCGGTGCACCGGACGGAGTCGATCAGGGCCTCCAGGACGTACGGCCGCTGCTCGTGCCGGTCCAGGTCGTCCAGGGTGGCGTAGGTCCAGACCAGGCCCAGCCCGGCCGCGGCGGCGGGCTCCAGCCGGGCCCGGCCGAGCACCTCGCCGAAGAGCCGGACCGCGCCGAACGGTCGGTGGTCGAAGATCCGGCGGGAGATCTCCCCCGGTCGCAGGCCGGTGGCCAGCAGGCGGGCGGCCATCTGGTGCACCGCCGGCGTGGTCGCCTCGAACCGGAACGAACCGGTGTCGGTGCTCAACGCGACGTACAGGCACTCGGCGATCCCCGCGTCCAACGGGACACCCAACCGGTCGAGCAGTTCCTCGGCGACCACCGAGGTCGCCGCCGCCGTCGGCTCGACCAGGTGGATGCCGCCGAACCGGGTGTTCGAGGCGTGGTGGTCCAGCACCAGGGCGGTCCCGGCGGTGGCCAACCGGTCGGCCAACGCACCGAGCCGCGACGCGCTCGCCGCGTCGAAGCAGATCACCAGATCAGGATCGGGGTACGCCTGGGCCTCGGGTACCAGCAGGTCGAGGCCGGGCAGCCCGTGGAAGGGCTCGGGCAGCTCCGGCGGGCCGGGGAAGGTCGCCTGGAGCCGGCGCACGCCGAGCCGACGCAGGCCCAACCCGAAACCGAGCATGCTGCCCAGCGCGTCGCCGTCGGGGTTGACGTGACAGATCAGCAGCACCCGGCCGTCGGCGGGCAGCTGACGCACCGCGGCCACCGCCGCGGCCCAGTCGGCTTCGGTGGGGCCGGAGCCGACCGACGACGGACCGGTCAGGACCGCGCCGGCCGGATCGGTCACCGCCGTTCCCCGTCCGGCGCCCCGGCGGTGCCCTCGTCGGGGGTGACACGGCCGGCCCCGGGCGCGTCGGATCCGGTCACGTCGGGCTCGGACTCGCCGGACTCGGACTCGTCGGTCTCGGTCTCGGTCTCGTCGGACTCCACGCGGTACGGCTGGGCGTCACCGGCGTACTTCGCCTGGGCCGCCAGCCGCTGCACCTCCGCGTCGGCGTTGCGGGCCGCCGCGAGCAGGTCGTCGATGTGCTTGACCTGATCCTGCACGTCGTCCAGGACGAAGGTCAGGGTCGGCGAGTGGCGCAGACCCAGCGCCTTGCCGACGGTGCTGCGCAGCATCCCGTTGGCGCTGTCCAGGGCCGCGGCGGTGCCGGCCTGGGCGGCCGCGTCACCGAGCACCGTGTAGAAGACCGTCGCGTCCCGCAGGTCGGCCGTGATCCGGGCGTCGGTGATGGTGATCATGCCGAGCCGGGGATCCTTGATCTGGCTACGCACCACCGACGCGACGAGTTCGCGTACCCGCTCCGCGTGCCGCCGTACCTTGGCCGGATCCGTCATCTCCGCCACCTCCACGCTGTCCCGTTCCGGTCCGGCCGGCGACGCGAGGCGTCGTCCGCGCCGGAGCGCCCACCACTCGAACAGTACCGTTGTCGCCCGGGCCATCGCCCACCGCCGACAGTGGCACCCACCACCCCGCGCCGCACCGAACGGCCGCGCCACCGGGGCCTCGGTGCGTTGGTGGTCGGAGCCTCGGTGCGTCAGTCGTCGGGGCCGTGCAGCCGTCGGTGGACCGACAGCAGCTCGGCCTCGGGACGGCCGGCGACCAGGCGTTCGCAGGAGTCGAGCACGTCGCGCACGTGACCCGCCTCCGCGGCCACCACGGCCACCCCGATCTCGGCCCGGCCGTGCAGGTCGAGCGAGCCGACCTCGGCGGCCGACACCTCGAACCGGCGCAGCGCCGCGACGATCGGGCGGACATATGATCTCTTGGCCTTGAGCGACCGGGAGTCGCTCGGCAGCAGCAGGTCGAAGACCGCGGTTCCGGTGAACATCGCGTCCGACGATACCGCCGCACCGGCCCACATGATCAAGGGGTTTACGCCGATCGGCGTAAACCCCTTGATCACTGTGTCACCGCCGGATCAGGCGCGAACCTTCTCCCGCATCTCGAAGGTCTCGATGATGTCGCCGACCTGGACGTTGTTGTAACCGCCCAGGGTCAGACCACACTCGAAGCCCTCGCGCACCTCGGTGGCGTCGTCCTTGAACCGCTTCAGGGAGCTGATCGTGAGGTTGTCCGCCACGACCGCCCCGTCCCGCAGCAGCCGCGCCTTGGCGTTGCGGCGGATGATGCCGGACCGGACGATGCAACCGGAGATGTTGCCGACCTTGGACGAGCGGAAGACGTCGCGGATCTCCGCGCTGCCCAGCTCGGCCTCCTCGTACTCCGGCTTGAGCAGCCCCTTGAGCGCCGCCTCGATCTCCTCGATGGCCTGGTAGATAACCGTGTAGTACCGGATCTCCACGCCTTCGCGGTCGGCGATCTCCCGGACCTTGTTCGCGGCCCGGACGTTGAAGCCGATGATCGTGACCGCCTCGGACGAGGCGCTCGCGAGCATGACGTCGCTCTCGGTGATCGCACCGACGCCCCGGTGGATGATCCGGAGCTGGACCTCCTCGGGGATGTCCAGGTTGAACAGCGCGTCCTCGAGGGCCTCCACCGAACCGGAGACGTCGCCCTTGAGCACCAGGTTGAGCGAGGTCTTCTCGCCCTCCTTGAGCTGCTCCATGAGCGTCTCGAGAGTGGCCCGACCGCGGGAGTTGGCGAAGGACGCCGCCCGCCTCCGTGCCTGCCGCTGCTCGGCGATCTGGCGCACCGTACGGTCGTCCGCCGCGGCGAGGAACGTGTCACCCGCGCCGGGCGGCGCGGTCAGACCGAGCACCAGGACCGGACGGGCCGGACCCGCCTCGGCGACCTGGTTGCCGTTCTCGTCGAGCATCGCCCGGACCCGGCCGTGCGCCCCACCGGCGACGATCGAGTCGCCCGCCCGCAGGGTGCCCTTCTGCACCAGCACCGTGGCCACCGCGCCGCGCCCCTTGTCGAGGTGCGCCTCGATCGCCACACCCTGCGCCGGGCCGTCGATCGGAGCGGTCAGCTCCAGCGACGCGTCCGCGGTCAGCAGGACCGCCTCGAGCAGCTCCTCGATGCCGATACCCGGCTTGGCCGCCACGTTGACGAACATGGTGTCGCCGCCGTACTCCTCGGCGACCAGCCCGTACTCGGTCAGCTGCTGGCGGACCTTGTCCGGGTTGGCGTCCGGCTTGTCGACCTTGTTGACCGCGACCACGATCGGCACGTCGGCCGCCTTGGCGTGGTTCAACGCCTCGATGGTCTGCGGCATGACGCCGTCGTCGGCCGCCACCACCAGCACCACGATGTCGGTGACCTGCGCACCACGGGCACGCATGGCGGTGAACGCCTCGTGACCCGGGGTGTCGATGAAGGTCACCGCCCGGTCCTCGCCCTCGTGCGGGACGTGGACCTGGTACGCACCGATGTGCTGGGTGATGCCGCCGGCCTCGCCGGCCACCACGTTCGCCTTACGGATCGCGTCGAGCAGCTTGGTCTTACCGTGGTCGACGTGACCCATGACGGTCACCACCGGCGCCCGGCTGACCAGCCGCTCGCTGTCCACCTCGGCGTCGAGGTCGATGTTGAACTGCGCGAGCAGCTCGCGGTCCTCGTCCTCCGGGCTGACGATCTGCACGTCGAAGCCGAGGTGCTCACCCAGCAACAGCAGGGTCTCGTCAGAGCAGGACTGGGTCGCGGTGACCATCTCGCCCAGGTTGAACATCTCCTGGACCAGCGAACCCGGGTTGGCGTTGATCTTGTCGGCGAAGTCCGACAGCGAGGCGCCACGGGAGAGCCGGACGACCTGACCCTGACCCCGGGGAGCACCCGAGCTCATGGTCGGGGCCGAAAGGTTGTCGAACTCCTGTCTGCGCTGCTTCTTGGACTTGCGGCCACGGGTCGGCCGGCCACCCGGACGCCCGAAGGCACCCGCGGCACCGCCGCCACGGCCACGACCGCCGCCACCGGGACGACCACCGCCGCCGGCCGGACCACCCGGACGGAAACCGCCGCCCGGAGCACCGCCGCCGCCACCGGGACCGCCACGGTAGCCACCGCCACCGCCGCCACCGGGACCACCGCGGTAGCCACCGCCACCGCCGGCGCCCCCACCGGGACCGCCGCGGTAACCGCCGCCACCGCCACCGCCGCCGGGACGACCCGCGCCGCCACCGCCGCCGGGACGACCGGCACCGGGACCGCCGGGACGACCCGGACGCTGGCTCGGCATGGACGCCGGGCTCGGCCGCGGCGGCATGGACGCCGGGCTGGGCCGCGGCGGCATACCGGCCGGACTGGGCCGGGGACCACCGGCAGCCGGCGGCCGCTGCTGCTGGCCGCCCTGGATGCCGAAGGGGTTGTTACCGGCGCCACGCGCCGGCGGCCGACCACCCGGCCGACCACCGGGAGCCTGGGGCGGGCCACCGGGACGACCGGCCGCCGGGGAACCCGGACGGGGCGGCATGTTGCCCGGACCGGGGCGCGGACCGGGGCGCGGACCACCCTCGGCCGGAGGCTCCCGGCGGACGTTCTCCCGCTGCTGCTGACGGGCGGCCTGCGCGGCCTTGACCGCGGCCTCCTGCTCAGCCTTCAGCGCGGCGGCGCGGGCCTCCGCGGCCGCCACCTCGATGTCGTGGGCACTCGCCGGCTTGGCGACCGGAGTCGCCGGCTGCGGCGGGCCGGGAACCGGCCCCTTCGGCTTGGGACCAGGGGTCGGCGCGGCCGGCCGCCGGGGCGGCATCGGCTTGGCCGAGACCCGGGGCAGACCGGGGGTCGGGGTGGGCGTCGGGGTCGGGGCCTGGCTGGCCGCCGGTGAAGCCGCCGGAGCCGGCGAACCGGACGAGGCGACGAACGCGTTGCGCAGCCGACGGGCGACGGGCGCCTCGACGGTGCTGGACGCGGACTTCACGAACTCGCCCATTTCCTTCAGCTTGGCGAGAACGGTCTTACTTTCGACCCCGAGCTCTTTTGCCAGCTCGTGTACGCGGGCCTTGCCTGCCACTGCACTCCTCACTCCGAGGTCGTGCGGGCAGCACCCGCAGCAACCTCACTCGTGCACTTGAAGCCTGGTCATTTCTGCGACTTCATCGTGTGCTCATGTCGGTCGTCCTACCTTGCTTGCGACCCTCACCCGGTCGGGTTGACCGGGTGTAGTGGCTGACGCGTCGACGTGCTCGGCCAACGCACCGTGGTCGATGACCCCGGTGATGCGCAGCGCACGCCCGAAGACGCGACGCCGCAACGCCAGCGCGAAACAGGCCGGATCCGGGTGCATGTTCGCTCCCCGACCCGGCAACCTGCGGAGCCGGTCGGGCCGGAGGCTGTGACCAGCCTCGTCGGCAACCGCGACGATCCGCAGCAGTTCGCTGGTCGGCGCACGAGACCGGCAGCCCACACAGGTGCGCTCCGGCAGCGCGCGTCCCACCACTGGCAGAAGTCTACCCCTAGGCGCCCGAGATCGCTCCGCCCGGTTCCCGGACGTGATCAGCCGCGCTGCGGGCAGGGCCGCCGGACTGTTCGGCATCCGACTTGATGTCGATCCGCCAACCGGTCAACCGGGCAGCAAGTCGGGCATTCTGCCCCTCCCGCCCGATCGCCAGCGAGAGCTGGAAGTCCGGCACGGTGACCCGGGCGGCCCGGGTGGCCAGGTCGACCACCTCGACCCGCAACGCCTTGGCCGGCGACAACGCGTTGCCGACGAAGGTGGCCGGATCGTCCGACCAATCGATGATGTCGATCTTCTCGCCGTGCAGCTCACTCATCACCGCCCGGACCCGCTGCCCCATCGGGCCGATGCAGGCGCCCTTCGGGTTGACCCCCGGCACCGTGGAGCGCACCGCGATCTTCGTACGGTGACCTGCCTCACGTGCGATCGCGCCGATCTCCACCGTGCCGTCGGCGATCTCCGGCACCTCCAGCGCGAAGAGCTTCTTGACCAGCGCCGGATGGGACCGGGAGAGGGTGATCTGGGGTCCGCGCATGCCCTTGGCCACGTGGACGACCACGCACCGGATCCGCTCACCGTGCACGTACCGCTCGCCGGGCACCTGCTCGGACTGCGGCAGCACGCCCTCCAACTTGCCCAGGTCGACGCTGACGATGCCCTTCTCGGTACGCGCCTCGTGCGCCTGCACCACCCCGGTGACCAGGTCACCGTCGCGGCCCACGTACTCACCGAAGTGCACCTCGTCGGTGGCCTCCCGCAACCGCTGGAGGATCACCTGCTTGGCGGTCATCGCGGCGATCCGCCCGAAGTCGTGCGGGGTGTCGTCCCACTCCCGGGTGACCGTGCCGTCGGCGTCCAACTCCTGGGCGTAGACCAGGGCCGCGCCGTTCTTACGGTCGATCTCCACCCGGGCGTGCGCCTCGGCGCCTTCGGTGTGCCGGTAGGCGGTCAGCAACGCGGTCTCGATCGCCGCCAGGATGGTGTCGAACGGGATCTCCCGCTCGCGCTCGAGTGCGCGCAGCGCCGCGAGGTCGATGTTCACCTCTCCTCGTCCTCCACATCGTCTTCGTCGTCGATATCGTCATCGTCTGGTTCGTCGATCTCGTCTGGCTCGTCGATCTCGTCGAGGCGGCTGAACTCGACCTGTACCCGGCCCGGCCCCAGCTCGGGGTAGCCCAGCTCGACCCGGCCGGCGTCGGTCTCCAGCACCACCCGCTCGTCGTCGGCCTCGATCACCCGACCGGTGACCTGCCGGTCGCCGGCGGGCTGGCCGGCAGCCGTCGCCCCGGCCCGGGCGCTCACCTTGACCAGCCGGCCGGCGTTGCGCCGCCAGTGCCTCGGCAGGGTGAGCGGCCGGTCGACACCCGGGGAGGAGACCTCCAGCTGGTACTCGCCGGCGACGATGTCGCCACCGGCGTTCTCGGCGTCGTCCAGCGCGGCGGAGACCGCCCGGGAGACCTCCGCCACGGCGTCCAGGTTGACCCCGCCGTCGCCGTCCACGATCACCCGGACCACGTGCCGGCGGCCGGCCCGGGAGACGGAGAGGTCCTCCAGGTCGTATCCGGCCGCGCTGACCACCGGCTCGATCACGGTCCGCAGGCGGTCCCGACGGGCACCCACGTCGCCACCGCGGGCACTTCCCGCCCGGACGGCACCTTCACCCCGGGCACCGCCGCCCCGGGCGGCCTCGCCGCCTCTGGGCCTGCCCGAGGCTCTGGTGGCCCGGCCACGCTGCGTCATCTGGCCTACCCCTTCAAGGTCGACGGCCCCGGTCGGCCGCCATGCCGGCACGCCACCGGGCGATCCGCGCCGGTGGCTGCGCAGAGCGTAACGCGCTCGCGGTGCGACGGACCGAGCGGCGCACCGACGCCGGTCACCCACCCGTCGACGCCGATGGTGTTGACTTGTCCGGTGGCGACGGGCGAAACGACACGGCGGGGCGAAACGACACGGCGGGGCGCGCCGACCGGGCGTTCCCGGCGGCAGATGTTGCAGGCCGGAGGGCTGCTGATCCTCGGCGCGGCGGTCGTACCGACAGCGGGTTGCGGGTTGTTCGGGCGCGGCGACGACGCGGATCCGACGCCCGACCCGCTGGAGCCGCTGGTCGCCACGGCGCTCGACCTGGCCGCCCGGCACCGGGCCGCCGCCACCGCCGATCCGGAGCTGGCGGCCCGGCTCACCCCGATCGCCGAGGCCCACCAGGCACACGCGGCCGAGCTGACCCGGCTGACCGGCCGGAGTGCGCCGGCCACACCGGTCACGCCGCCGGCCACCGCCTCCCCGGACCCCGGGCGCGACGGTGACCGCAGCGCGGTGCTCGCCGCGCTGCGCGACGCCGAGCAGCAGGGCCGGGAGGCCGCGCGGCAGGCCTGCGTCGACGCCCCGGCCGAACGGGCGGCGTTGCTCGGGTCGATCGCCGCCGCCCGCGCGACCCACGTGGAGGCGCTCAAGTGATCCGGCAGCCGACTCCCGCCGCTTCCGGCGACGCGCTGGTCGCGGCGCTCACCGCCGAGTACGCGGCCGTCTACGCCTACGGCCCGATCGGGGTACGCCTACCCGAGGCCGCCCGTCGCGCGGCCCGTAACGCCGAGGCGGCCCACCGCGCCCGGCGCGACGCCCTGGTCATGCGGCTCAGTTCCGCCGGTGGTCCGATCCCCGCCGACCAGGCCGGGTACGCCCTGCCGTTCCCGGTGACCGACGCGGGCAGCGCGCTCCGCCTGGCGATCGAGGTCGAGGAACGGACCGGCGCCTTCTGGCGGGCCGCCCTGCCGGTGACCACCGGCGACGACCGGGCCACGGCGTTGACGGCGCTCACCGACTGCGCGTTGCGGGCCACCCGGTGGCGGCGCACCGCCGGGGTCACCCCGCTCACCGTGCCGTTTCCCGGGCGACCGACCTGAGCAGGCCGGCGCCACTGTTGCGGACGGCATACCAGGTATGCATACTCCGTTGCCATGTCCATCCGTCACGGGCTGCTCGCCCTGCTCGAACGCGGCCAGATGTACGGCTACCAGCTGCGTGCCGCGTTCGAGGAGTCGACCGGCTCGACCTGGCCGCTCAACATCGGGCAGGTCTACACCACGCTGGCCCGGCTGGAACGGGACGGGTTGGTCCGACCGCTGCCGGAGAGCGACGCCGGCCAGCGGCCGTACGAGATCACCGACGCCGGACGGGCGGACCTGGCGCTGTGGTTCGCCACCCCGATCAGCCGTACCGACCGGCCCCGTGACGAGTTGGCGATCAAGCTGGCCCTGGCGCTGACCACCCCGGGGGTGGACGTCCGCTCGGTGGTGCAGAACCAGCGCGGCGCGACCATGCGCACCCTGCAGGAGCTGACCCGGTTGAAGTACGCCAGCGACCGACCGGAGGACCTGCCGTGGCGGCTGGTGCTGGACTCGATGGTGTTCCAGGCCGAGGCGGAGATCCGCTGGCTGGACCACTGCGAGACCAGCCTGCTGCGGTACCGGCCGGTCGACCGGGGCCCGACGGTGGACCGGCCACCGTCAGCGGCCGAACACGACCAGATCAGCCGCCCGACGGGCCAGGATTGGACCGGCCGCCCGACGGCGGAACAGGACCGGACCGGCCGGGACGCCGACGGCGAGGTGCCGCACCGGATCGGACAGGAGGCGCGGCCGTGAGGCGGGCGTGGCGGCGAGCGGGGAGCCGGCTCCGGTGAGTGGACCGGCCGACCCGGTACTCGACCTGCGGGACGTCCACCGGACCCACGGTGCCGGCGCGGCGGCCGTCCGGGCGCTACGCGGGGTCAGCCTGGCTGTGCGTCCGGGTGAGCTGGTCGCCGTGATGGGCCCCTCCGGCTCCGGCAAGTCCAGCCTGTTGGCGCTGGCCGGCGGCCTGGACAGCCCCACCGCCGGCGAGGTACGCGTCGAGGGACACCAACTGCACCTGCTGGACCGCCGGCGGTTGGCCCAGGTACGCCGTCGCCGGATCGGCTACATCTTCCAGCACCTGAACCTGCTCGGCAGCCTGACCGCGGTGGAGAACGTGGCGCTGCCGCTGGAGCTGGACGGCAGCCGGGTCCGGCAGGCCCGCCGACTGGCCGCCGAGGCGTTGACCGAGGTGGGCCTGGCGGAGCTGGGTGACCGGTTCCCGGACCAGCTCTCCGGCGGTCAGCAGCAGCGGGTGGCGATCGCCCGGGCGCTGGTCGGCGAACGCCGGCTGGTGCTGGCCGACGAGCCGACCGGGGCGCTGGACTCGCAGACCGGGGAGGCGGTGCTGCGACTGCTGCGTCGTCGGGTGGACGCCGGTGCCGCCGGCGTGCTGGTCACCCACGAGGCCCGGCACGCCGGCTGGGCCGACCGGGTGGTCTTCCTCCGCGACGGGGTCATGGTGGACTCGACGGCTCCGCTGCCCGGCGTCGAGCAGTTGCTGACCGGCAGCGGTAGGTGATCCCGGCGGGCGACCGGCAGCCGGGTGGGTCCGCGGCCGAGGACCGGCAGCCGGGTGGGAGTCCCGTCGGTGGACGGCGGTGGTCCGGGACGGTCGGTTCCTGGCGGGCGGCGCTGCGGATCGCCCGCCGGGAGGCGGTGCGCGCGCGGGGCCGTACCGCGCTGGTGTTCGCGATGATCACACTGCCGGTCCTGGTGCTGAGCTTCGTCGCGGCCAGCGTGGACATGGCGGAGCTGACCCCGGCCGAGGCCAACGGTCGCCGCCTGGGCAGCGCGGACCTGGAACTGCGCTGGTACACCGGCGGCCCGCTGGAGCAGGACGAGTGGGGGTACGACTGGCAGCAAACCCACGAGGTCGACGACCCGCACCGGCCACCGTCCACGGCGCAGGTTACCGACCTGCTTCCGGCGGGCAGCCGGGCCAGCCAGGTGGGTCGGTGGCTGAACCTCACCGTCGAGTTCGACGGGCGGATCGACGAGTTCCAGGCCCGCGCGGTCGACCTCGCCGATCCGCTCGCCCGGGGACCGGCCCGGCTGCTCGCCGGGCGGGCCCCGACCGGAGCCGCCGAGATCGGGGCCAGTGCGGCCGCCCGACGTGCCCTGGGCGTGGACCTCGGCGACCGGATCACCGGCAACGGTCAGACGTTCACCGTGGTCGCGACGGTCGAGTTCGCCGACGACCTGGGTCCGCTGTTCGCCCTGCACCCCGGCGCGGCACCGGGGGAGCTGGTCGAGCAGGAGCGGCTCTGGCTGGTGGACCTGCCCGTACCACCCGACGCCGACCTGGTGGCCCGGCTCAACCAGCACGGTTTCCTGGTCTCCGCCCGGCAGCCGTTGCCCGGTACCCGCTGGCCCCACCAGGAACCGCCGACGGCGGTCAGCCCCACCGACGTCGGTGACGCCGTACTCGTCGGTGGGTTGGGTCTGCTGGAGGTGGTGCTGCTCGTCGGGCCGGCGTTCGCGGTCGGGGTACGCCGCCGACGGCGCGACCTCGCGCTGGTCGCGGTCGCCGGTGGTGACCCCCGGCACCTGCGTCGGATCGTGCTTGCCGACGGGGTGGTGCTGGGCTGCGCCGGCGCGCTGGCCGGGGTCGTCCTGGGCGTCGCCGTCGCGTTCGCCGCCCGACCCCTGACCGAGCAGTACCTCTTCCAGTCCCGGTTCGGCGGGTACCGCTGCTGGCCCGCGGCGCTGGCGCTGACCGCCGCCGTGGCGGTGCTGGCCGGGGTGCTGGCGGCGCTGACCCCGGCCTGGACCGCCGCCCGCCAGGACGTGGTCGCCGGCCTGGCGGGACGGCGCACCGCACCGCCGCACCGCCGACGGTGGCTGCTGATCGGCGTGGTACTCACCGTGGGTGGGGCCGGTACGGCCGCCGCCGGGGCCGTGACGACCCGGACCACCCTGATCCTCACCGGCCTGGTTCTCGGCGAGCTGGGCCTGGTCTGTTGTACCCCGACCCTGCTGGGTGTCCTGGCCCGCGCCGGCCGGGTGCTGCCGCTGGCCCCCCGGATCGCGCTGCGCGACGCCAGCCGGAACCGCTCCTCCGCCGCCCCGGCCATCTCCGCGGTGATGGCGGCGGTGGCCGGCAGTGTCACCCTCGGCAGCTACCTGGCCAGCAGCAACGCCCGCGACCTGGCCCTGTTGCAACCGACCGGCCCGCCGGGCCAGGTCCTCGTCCACCGGCCCGACCCGGCCACCGGCGCCCGCCCCGACGGCTGGTTGACCCGCGATCAGGTCCTCGGTCCGGCCCGCACCCACCTGCACACCGACACGGTGGCCCCGCTCGACCAGCCGGACTGCGGCCCGGCCGGCGGGCCGGTGCGGTTCTGCTCGGTCGAGGTGGTGCTGCCGGCCGGACGGGCCTGCCCCTACCAGGCCGGGGACAACCTCGGCGCGGCCGACCAGCGCCGGGCCCGCGCCGACCCGCGTTGCCTCGGGCCGTCCTGGCTGCACTACGGCTCCCCACCGGCGACGCTGCTCGACGACGGTACGTCGGTGCCGGTGCTCACCGGCGGTGACCCGGCCGAGGTGGCGGCCGCCCGGGCGGTGCTGCGGGCCGGCGGTGCGGTGGTCACCGACCCCCGGTACCTGCACGACGGCCACCTGACCATCCGGGCCTACCCCCCCGAGCAGACCGGACCCACCGCCGGTCGGCCCACCGGACCCACCGGCACGGAGCCGACCGGCGCCGGCCCCACCGGCACGGAGCAGACCGGCGCCGGCCCCACCGGCGCGCAGCCGACCGGCGCCGGCCCCACCGGCGCGCAGCCGACCAGGACCGTGACCGTTGCCGGGTACGCGGTGGTGGGTGGTGACACCGCGAGCCGGCTGCTGCTCTCCCCGGCGGCGGCCCGGAAGCTGGGTGTGGTCGCCGTCCGCGTCGGCTGGGTCGTCGTGCCGGAGAACCCGCCGAGCGCGACGCAGCAGCAGCGGTTCAGGGCCGACCTGACCCGGGCCGGCCAGACCCGGGTCGTACTGGAACGGCCCCCGCCCGTCGACGCCGGCGAGCCGATCCTGCTGCTGCTCGCGGCGGCCGCCGCGGTGGTCACCGTGGGGGCCGCCGGCGTCGCCACCGGGCTGGCCGCCGCAGAGGGTCGCGCGGACCTCTCCACCCTCGCGGCGGTCGGGGCCAGTCCGGGGGTACGCCGGCTGCTCGCCCTCTGCCAGGCCGGGGTGATCTCCGGAATCGGCACCGCCCTCGGCATTCTCGCCGGCCTCGTCGCAGCCGTGATCATTCTCGTCTCGACCAACCGGCGGTACGCCACCACCTGGCCGATCGAACCCGACTATCCGCTGGTCGTACCCGGCAAGGCCCTCGGTGTCCTGCTCGTGGTGCCGCTGGTGGCGATGCTCGGCGCGGCCCTGTTCACCCGTTCCCGGCTGCCCGTGGAACGGCGGCTGGACTGATCACCCGCCCCCCGCAGGGTAAGGAAGGGCCCCCTGTTAACGCTTACGGTAGAGAGGGGACCCCCTCTCACCAACCGCCTGTGATCGTTACACCGCGGTGCCGGCCCGGCGGTCGCGGAGCGCGGGCGAACCCGAACCGCCGCGTTGTCCCGACCGGCGGCGAGCCGGCAGACTGGGCGGGTGTCCATGATGGCAACGCTCACCCGCCGGTTGGGGCACCACCGTTGGTTCGGTGCCGCCGTCCGCCTGCTCGTCCCGGCCGACCGCCTGATGGGTCGACTCACCAGTGGTCGGGTGGTGGCGCTCGGTCTGCTGCCGTCCCTGATCATCACCACCACCGGCCGCCGCTCCGGGCAGCCCCGCAGCAACCCCCTGCTGTACGTGTCCGACGGCGACGCGTACGTGGTGATCGGGTCGAACTGGGGGCAGCCGCACCAGCCCGCCTGGTCGTTGAACCTGCTCGCCCAGCCGGCCGCCGAGGTGGCCGTCGGGGGCCGTCGGTTCCCGGTGCACGCGACCCTGGCCACCGGCGCCGAACGTGACCGGCTGTGGCGGCTGCTGATCGCCGAGTGGCCGGCGTACCAGACGTACGTGCGGCGGGCCGGCGGCCGGGAGATCCGCATCTTCCGCCTGACCCCGATTCCACCCGGGTCCGCCTGACCGCCTCGCCCCGCCACTCCGGTCGTTTAGCGTGTGGCGGAGCGACGAGCTGAGGGCGGTACGGCATGGAGACGGGGCAGGAGACGGCCACCCCGACCGGAGCCGACCGGCTGCCGGCGGGCGAGGCAGATCCGGACCACCGGACCGGTGACAGCCGCCCGACGGATGCCCGGTGGCGGGTCGCCGGGCAGGTCGCCGAGGAGGTCCGGCGGCGGTTTCCGGCCGAGGTGCTCGCGGTCGCCGTACACGGGCCGTTGGCGCACACCGACGACGACGGCGGTGGCGACGCCGAGGCGGGTCTGCTGGTGGTCACCTACCGCCCGGGTACCGGTCCACTGCCGGCGGTCAGCCGGGTGGACGGCATCCTGGTCGACCTGACCGTCGTCGGCGCCGACGAGTACCTGCGCCAGGCCCGGCTGCTGACCCCGCTCTGGCCGTTGACCGCCGACCGGTACGTCACCACCCGGGAACTGTACGACCCGTCGGGCTGGCTGCCCCGCCTGCGCGACGAGCACCTCGCCCAGCTGGCCCGGGCCCGACCCGTCGAGTTCAGCACCGCCGCCCGGCAGGCGTGGTACCGGGGCTGTGCCGCGCACGCCCGAGCCGCCCGGTTGGCCGAGTGGTACGAGACCGACCAGGCGCTGTTGATGCTCGCCGAGGCCCGGCTGGTGGCGGCGACGGTGACCGGGCTGCTGACCCGGACCTACTTCCGCGATCCCGGGGACGCGGTCCGGCGTACCGGTCTGGCCGGCGCGGACATGATCGAGGTGGGCGCGGTGCTGGCCCGGCAGGCCGAGGAGCTGGCCGCCCGGGGCCGTCCCGTCGACGGCACCGTGGACGAACTACTCACCACCCCCTGACGTCCCCGGGCCACGGGGCCGCTGACACCTGCCGCCCCTGCCTCACCGCGCCGCCACCTGCCGCCCCCGGCTCGCGGGGCCGGTGAGAGGGGAACCCTTCTCTACCGAATGCGTTAACAGGGGGCCCTTCCTTACAGGCCTTGGATGCCGATGAGGGCGCCTACCAGGTAGGTGGCGGCGGCTGCCGCCGCGCCGAGCAGGAGCTGCCGCAGGCCGCTGGTCCACCAGGGTCGGTTGGTGAACCGGGCCACGATCGCCCCGGCGGCGAAGAGCCCCACCCCACCGATGCCGAGCGCCAACCAGAGGCTGGTGAAACCGAGCAGGTAGCTCAGCAGCGGCACGAGCGCCCCGATCGAGAAGAACAGGAACGACGAGATCGCCGCCGCCCAGGGGCTGGGCTGGTCGTCCGGGTCGACGCCCAACTCCTCCCGGACGTGCACCCGCAGCGCCTCGTCGGGGTTGCGCGCGAGCGTGTCGGCGACCTGGGTCGCCAGCTCCCGGGGCAGTCCCCGGGCGACCCAGATGTCGGCCAGCTCCCGGGCCTCCGTCTCGGGGTGCCGTTCCAGCTCGCGGCGTTCCTTGGCGACCTCGGCGGCCACCTGCTCGTTGGCCGAGCGGACGCTGGTGTACTCCCCCAGCCCCATCGAGATCGCCCCGGCGACCAGGCCGGCGGTGCCGGTGAGCACGATGCTGCGCGGCGAGACCCCGCCACCGCCCACGCCCGCGATCAGGGCGATGTTGGTGACCAGGCCGTCCATCGCCCCGAACACCGCCGGCCGCAGCCAGCCGCCGGAGACGTCCGCGTGGTGCGCCTCACGCAGCGCGGCGGGGGTGTCGGTCACGGCAGGGTGAGGATCTCGTGGCCGCTGTCGGTCACCACGATCGTGTGCTCGAACTGCGCGGTCCACCTGCGGTCCTTGGTCACCACCGTCCAGCCGTCGTCCCAGGTGTCGTACTGGTAGGTGCCCAGGGTGATCATCGGCTCGATGGTGAAGGTCATCCCCGGCTCCATGATGTCGGTGGGGCGCGGGCTGTCGTAGTGCGGCACGTAGAGCCCGCTGTGGAAGGCCTCGCCGATGCCGTGGCCGGTGAAGTCCCGGACCACGCCGTAGCCGAACCGCTTGGCGTACGACTCGATGACCCGGCCGATGACGTTGATCTGCCGGCCCGGGGCCACCGCCCGGATGCCCCGCATCATCGCCTCGTGGGTGCGCTCCACCAGCAGCCGGGCCTCCTCGCTGACCTCGCCGACGCAGAAGGTGGCGTCGGTGTCGCCGTGCACCCCGTCGAGGTACGCGGTCACGTCGACGTTGATGATGTCGCCGTCGTGCAGCACGGTGGAGTCCGGGATGCCGTGGCAGATCACCTCGTTGAGGCTGGTGCAGCAGGACTTCGGAAAGCCCTTGTAGCCCAGCGTCGACGGGTACGCGCCGTGGTCGCAGAGGAACTCGTGCACCACCCGGTCGATCTCGTCGGTGGTCACCCCGGGTTTGCAGTGCTCGCCGGCGAGCTGGGTGGCCTGGGCGGCGAGCCGACCGGCGACCCGCATCCGCTCGATCGTCTCGGGTGTCTGCACGTGCGAGCCGCGCCACTGGCTCGGACTCTTGCGGCCCACGTACTCGGGGCGGACGATGTGGGCGGGAACCGCCCGCCACGGGGAGAGCGTGCCAGGGGTGAGCGGCGCACGGACGGTCATGCGGTAAGCCTATCGCCGGCCACCGTGGTGACGACCGTCACCGGCGGCCGGGGTCGGGTTGTTGCCCCGTGCTGCCCGCTGTGCCAAGGTGGGACCGTGGATCAAGCGGGGCCATCTCCCGTCTTCACGGCCAGCGCCGAGCTCGACGGCGACCACCTGAGCGTCGTGGTCAGCGGCGAGGTCGACATGATGACCGCCGACGACATGCTGCACACCGCCCTGCGCGAGCCCGCCGAGCGGGTCACCCTGGACCTGCGGGCGGTGACCTTCTTCGACTCGGCGGCGATCCACGCCGTGGTCCAGCTCGCCCAGCGCTTCCCCACCACCCTCACCGTGCTGCCCTCGCGTCAGGTCAGCCGGATCCTGGAGATCTCCGGCCTCTCCGGGCAGGCCTGGCTGGCCGCACCACCGGCCTGAGCGGGGGCTGATCGCCGGCCGCGGGCCGCGCTCCGCCGGTCGCGGGCCGTCCCACCGGCGGCGGCCGGTCAGGGTTGGAGCTGCCGGCGCAGGGTCAGCTCCGTGCCGGTCGGAGTACGCCGGACCGACAGCTCACCGAGCGCCCTGATCAGCGACAGGCCCCGGCCCCGGAAACCGGCGCCGGTGGACTCCCGCCACTGCCCGCTGTCGCGCACCGTGGCCACCACCGTGCGGTCGACGATGGTCACCTCCACGCTGATCGTCGGGTCGTTCGGGGCGACCGGGTGCTCGATCGCGTTCGCGGCGGCCTCGGAGACCGCCACGGTCAGGTCGAACAGGTCGGTCTCGCCCACGTCGTGGGCGACCAGGAAGTCCTCCAGCCGCTTGCGCAGCACGCTCAACCGGGTCGGCTCGGCCGGCAGGCGCAGGGTGAACCGGTTCAACTCGGTGGCCTGCAGCGCCAGCACCGCCACGTCGTCGCGGCGTCGCCGGGTGCCGACCCGTTCCACCACCGTGTCGACCAGGTCGGCGACGTGCTCGCTCCGGCTGCTCGCGTCGACCCGGAGCTGGTCCAGCGCGGCGTCGATGCCGATCTGCCGGTCCTCGATCAGACCGTCGGTGTAGAGCAGCAGCCGGCTGCCCGTGGCCAACTCCCCCTCGACGGTGCGGTAGACGGTGCCCGGTATCGCGCCGACGGGCGGACCGAGCGCCCGGTCATGCAGGAACGCCACGTCGTCTCCTCGGATCAGCAGCGGGGACGGGTGCCCGGCGCTGGCGTACCGCAGCCGACCGGTGCGTGGGGAGAACCAGAGACAGAACACGGTGGCGAACGAGCGGCTCTCGGTGGAACCGACCAGCCGGTTCAGCCGGGTCAACGCCACACCGGGGTCGAAGCCCTCCATGACGTACGCCCGCAGCGCGTTGCGCAGCTGGCCCATGGCGGCGGCGGCGCGCACGCCCTTGCCGACCACGTCGCCGATGGCCAGGACGAGTTCGTCGTCGGCCATCCCGATCACGTCGTACCAGTCGCCGCCGACCTCGACGTCGGCGGTGCCGGGCAGGTAGCGGCTGGCGATCACCGCGCCGGGCAGTTGCGGCAGCGACCGGGGCAGCAGGCTGTGCTGCAACGTGGTGGCGATCCGGTGCTCGGCCTCGTAGAGCTGGGCGTTCTCCAGGCGTACCCCGACCAGCCGGGCCAGCTCGGCCAGGGCCGCCTGGTCGGTGTCGGTGCCGGCGCTGTCGCGGTGCCAGACCCGCAGCTCGCCGAGCTGCTCGTCGGTGGTGCCGGTCAGCGGCAGCACGGTGGGCGGCTCGGCCGCCCGGCCACCGCCGTCGGCCTCGAACCGGGCCTCGGGGGTGGCGACGACGACCCGGGCCGCCTCGGCGAAACCGAGCGCGTGCCGGGCGGCGATCCGCAGCACGTCCGCGGTGGACCGGGCGGTGTTGACCGCGACCGCCGCGTCGGCCAGCGCGCGCAGCCGCCGGATGATCTGCCCACGCAGCTGCCCCAGCTCGACGTTGGCCCGGACCCGGGCGATCAGCTCCTGCCCGGAGAAGGGCTTGGTCAGGTAGTCGTCGGCACCGACGGAGAGGCCGGCGACCGCCTCGGCCGACCCGGCCCGGGCGGAGAGCAGCACGATCGGCACGTGCCGGGTACGCGGATCGGCCCGCAGCGCGGTGACCAGCCCGAAGCCGTCCAGGCGGGGCATCATCACGTCGGTGAGCACCAGGTCGAACGGGATACGGGTGGCCTGGGCGAGCGCCTCGACGCCGTCGGCCGCGGCCACCACCTCCCAGTCCGGTCGCAGCAGCCGGGTGACGTGCTCGCGCAGGTCCACGTTGTCGTCGACGACCA
The DNA here is from genome assembly GCF_049179195.1 of Micromonospora sp. WMMA1923. NCBI lineage: Bacteria > Bacillati > Actinomycetota > Actinomycetes > Micromonosporales > Micromonosporaceae > Micromonospora > Micromonospora sp. WMMA1923. Next base: position 967,337 of record NZ_JBMHLZ010000001.1, on the reverse strand, counting down.
GGATCCGGCCGGCCGGCGCGCCGGCACCGGCTCCGGTCGATCCGTCGGCCATCCCGGTCGGGCCGCTGGCGGAGGTCGCCGACGCCGACCGGTCCGCGCTGGTCCAGAGCAGGGTCTCGGCGGCCCAGAGCCGGGCCTGCTCCGGCTCGCCGGTGGGCAGCGCGGTCGTCGCCGCCACCTGCTCGGCGGGCAGGTGACCGGCGCCGAACGGAAGGCTGACGGTGAAGGTGCTGCCCTGCTCGACCCGGCTGTGCACGGCGACCTCACCACCGTGCATCTCGACCAGCTCCCGCACCAGGGCGAGCCCGATGCCGGTGCCCTCGTGGGTCCGGGACCGGACCCCCGGCACCCGGTGGAAACGCTCGAAGACCTGCGGCAGCTCGCTCTCGGCGATCCCCACGCCGGTGTCGACGACCTCCAGCCGGGCGGTGCCGTCCACCGCCCGCATCCGGACCCGGATCTCGCCGTCGAAGGTGAACTTCACCGCGTTGGAGACCAGGTTGAGGACGACCTTCTCCCACATGTCCCGGTCGACGAAGACCGGCGCGGGCAGCGGTGGGCAGTCCACCACCAGCCGCAGGCCGGCCCGGTCGGTCGCCGAACGGAACGTGCTGGCCAGTCGGGCGGTGTAGTCGGCCAGGTCGGTGGGCTGGTAGCGGGCGGTCAACCGGCCGGACTCCAGGCGGGAGAAGTCGAGCACCGTGTTGACCAGCTTGAGCAGCCGCAGCGCGTTGCGGTGCATCATGGTGAGCCGCTCGGTGTGCGCCGCGTCGAGGTGGGTGTCGGCGAGCAGCTCCTCCAGCGGCCCCAGCACCAGGGTCAGCGGGGTGCGGAACTCGTGGCTGACGTTGGCGAAGAAGTTGGTCTTGGCACGGTCCAGCGCGGCCAGCTCGGCGGCCCGGGCCCGCTCCTGCTCGTACACCCGCTGCCGGCCGGCGGCCCCGGAGACCTGCGCGGCCACCAGGTCGAAGAAGTTCCGGTAGTCGTCGCCGAGCGGCAACCGGCGGGCCACCCCCACCACCAGCACGCCGACCAGCTCGTTGGTGGCCGTGATCGGCAGCACCATGGCCTGCTCGGCGGCGTCGGCGGGGACCACGTCGAGCAGGTCGGCCACCGCGACGGTGGTGGCACCACCGGATTCGACCCGGCGCACCAGGTCGGCCGGGTCGAAGCGGACCGGGTGGGCCGCGTCCAGGCCACTGACCCCGTCCAGGGTCACCGCGCCGTACTCGGCACGCAGACAGACAAATCCGAAGGGTACGTCCGCCCGGTGCCGGTCGAGCACGTCGGCGGTGGCCCGGCCCAGCTCCGCGCCGCTACCGCCCTCGGCCAGCGCGGCGCCCAACTCGGCAAGCGCCCGCAGTCGACGCTCCCCCAGCACCCGACCGGTGGTCTCGTTGACCAGACAGAGCACCCCGTCGACAGTGCCGTCGTCGCTGAGGATCGGGTCGTACGAGACGTCGAAGTAGACGTCCTCCAGGAAGCCGTACCGGTCCAGCAGGAAGGGATGGTCCCGGGCCTGGTAGGACCGGCCGCTGCGACGGACCCCGTCGAGCAACGACCCGAGCACCTCCCAGGTCTCCGTCCACCAGACGCGGGCCGGCTGCCCGATCGCCCCGGGGTGCTTGTCACCGATGGTGGGCAGGTAGGCGTCGTTGTAGAAGGCGAGATGCTCCGGCCCCCAGAACAGCACTATCTGGGCGCCCGAGGAGAGCAGCATGCCGATCGTGTGGCGCAGCGCCGACGGCCACTGGCCGGGGGCACCGACCCCGCTGGTGGTCCAGTCGTACCCGCCCAGCCGGCGACCCATCTCGCCCCCGCCGGTGAAGGCGGCGGCGAGCAGCGGCGACACCTGCCCGGGGGTACCGGGCAGACTGTCCGCGCCCTCCAGGGCCGAGCCCATGCACCCTCCCCGCTCCGGCCGATCACCCACGACGACGCGACCTGTTCCATCGGCCGTGCCGGGCCTTGTACCCCGTCGGATCAGCAACGTAACGCATTCGGTCGGTCGGACGCTGACCACCCGTCGACCGACCGGGCGGCCCGACCCCCGGCCGACTCACACTGGCGTGACGTACGCCCCGGTGATCCCACCGTCGACCACGAACTGGGCGGCGGTCATGAACGAGGAGTCGTCGCTGGCCAGGAAGGCCACCGCGGCGGCGATCTCGGCCGGCTCGCCGAACCGGCCCATCGGCACGTGCACCAGCCGGCGGGCGGCCCGCTCGGGGTCGGCGGCGAAGAGTTCGGTGAGCAGCGGGGTGGCGACCGGGCCGGGGCAGAGCGCGTTGACCCGGATCCCCTCCCGGGCGAACTGCACGCCCAGTTCCCTGGTCATCGCCAGCACCCCGCCCTTGCTCGCGGTGTACGCGATCTGCGAGGTCGCCGCCCCCATCAGGGCGACGAACGAGGCGGTGTTGATGATCGAACCCCGCCCCTGCCGGCGCATGTGCGGTATGACGTGCTTGCAGCAGAGGTAGACGCTCGTGGTGTTGACCCGCAGCACCCGTTCCCAGGCGTCCAGCCCGGTGGTCAGGATCGAGTCGTCCTCCGGCGGGGAGATGCCCGCGTTGTGGAACGACACGTCCACCCGGCCGTGCCGCTCGACGACGGTGTCGAAGAGCTCCCGCACCGCCGTGTCGTCGGCGACATCGGCCGCCACGAAGTCCCCGTCGACCTCCGCCGCGGCCCGCCGGCCCGCCTCGGCGTCGATGTCCACGCAGACCACCCGGGCCCCCTCGGCGGCGAACCGCCGCACGGTGGCCAGCCCGATGCCGCTACCCGCCCCGGTGACCACGGTCACCCGGTCCCGCAACCGATCCCGCACTCGTCCTCCCGGATCTCTCACCCGTCGCTTGCGATGAAGACGTTCTTCACGTCGGTGAAGGCGTGCAACGCGTCCGGGCCCAGTTCCCGCCCCAACCCGGAACGCTTCATGCCGCCGAACGGGGTCGCGTACCGCACCGACGAGTGTGAGTTGACGCTGAGGTTGCCCGCCTCGACCCCGCGTGCCACCCGGATCGCCCGGCCCACGTCCCGGGTCCAGATCGAGCCGGAGAGCCCGTACTCGGTGTCGTTGGCCAACCGGACCGCGTCGGCCTCGTCGTCGAAGGCCAGCACCGAGACCACCGGACCGAAGATCTCCTCCCGCCAGTGCCGGTCGGCCGGCGAGTCGGCGAGCAGCACCGTCGGGGCGTACCAGAAGCCGGGGCCCTCGGGGCAGGAGCCGGTGAACGCCACCCGCGCGTCGGCGACGTACCCGGCGACCCGGGCCCGGTGCCCGGCGGAGATCAGCGGACCCATCTCGGCGCTCTCCAGCGCCGGATCCGCCACCCGCACCGCGCGCACCGCCGGTTCGAGCAGCTCCAGGAAGCGGTCGTACACCGAGCGCTGGACCAGGATCCGGGACCGCGCGCAGCAGTCCTGACCGGCGTTGTCGAAGACCGCGTACGGCGCGGTGGCCGCCGCCCGCGCCAGGTCGGCGTCGGCGAAGATCAGGTTGGCGCTCTTGCCACCCAGCTCCAGGGTGACCCGTTTCACCTGCTCGGCGCAGCCGGCCATGATCCGGGTGCCGACCTCGGTGGAGCCGGTGAAGCAGACCTTGCGCACCGCCGGGTGGCTGACGAACCGCTGCCCGACCACGTCACCCCGCCCGGTGACCACGGTGAACACGCCGTCCGGCAGGCCCGCCTCCCGGCCCAGCTCGGCCAGGCGCAGGGCGGTCAGCGGGGTCAACTCGGCCGGCTTCAGCACCACCGTGTTCCCGGCGGCCAGCGCCGGGGCGAACCCCCAGGCGGCGATCGGCATCGGGAAGTTCCACGGCACGATCACCCCGACCACGCCGAGCGGCTCGTGGAAGGTGACGTCCAGCCCGCCGGCGACCGGGATCTGCCGGCCGGTCAGCCGCTCCGGCGCGCCCGCGTAGTAGTCGAGCACGTCCCGGACGTTGGCCGCCTCCCCCCGGGCGTTGCCGACGGTGTGCCCGCTGTTGCGTACCTCCAACTCGGCCAGCTCCGCCAGGTGGGTGTCGACAAGCGCGGCGAACCGGCGCAGCAGCCGGGCCCGGTCGGCCGGGCTGACCGCCCGCCACGACGGGTACGCCGCCTGCGCCCGCCCGATCGCCGCGTCGACCTCCTCGACCGACGCCGCCGCCACCTCCGCCACGACCACCCCGGTCGCCGGATTCACCACCTCGGTGCAGGTGGACTCAGAGTCGTTCGAAGCCACGGATCAGCTCCCAGTCGGTCACGGCGGCGTCGAAGGCGGCCAGCTCGACGGCGGCCTGGTTGGCGTAGTGGGCGACCACCTCGTCGCCGAAGGCCGCCCGGGCCACCTCGGAGGACTTCCAGAGGCCCAACGCGTCGCGCAGCGTGCCGGGCACCCGTTCGGCGTCCGGATCGTCGTACGCGTTGCCGGTGCACTCCGCCGGCAGCTCCAGCTCCCGCTCGATGCCGTGCAGCGCCCCGGCGACCAGGGCCGCGATGGCCAGGTACGGGTTGACGTCCGCGCCCGGCACCCGGTTCTCCACCCGCATGCCCTGGCCGTGCCCGACCAGCCGCAGCGCGCAGGTGCGGTTGTCGGTGCCCCAGCGCAGCGCGGTCGGCGCGAACGAGTCCGGCTGGTACCGCTTGTACGAGTTGATGTTCGGGGCGAAGAAGAGGCTCAGCTCGCGCATCGTGTCGAGCAGGCCGGCGAGCACCCGTTGGCCGGTCACACTCAGGTGCGCCGGCCCGTCACCGAGCATCGCCGACCGCCCGTCGGAGTCGCGCAGCGAGAAGTGGATGTGGCAGGAGTTGCCCTCGCGGGCGTTCGGCTTGGCCATGAAGGTGATCGACATGCCCTCCTGGGCGGCGATCTCCTTGGCCCCGTTCTTGTAGATCACGTGGTGGTCGGCGCAGCGCACCGCCTCGTCGTACCGGAAGGCGATCTCGTGCTGGCCGAGGTTGCACTCGCCCTTGGCGCTCTCCGGGGTCAGGCCGGCGGCGGCCATCTCGGTACGGATGCGGCGCAGCAACGGCTCCACCCGGGCGGTGCCGAGCAGCGAGTAGTCCACGTTGTACTGGTTGGCCGGGGTCAGCTCCCGGTAACCCCGCCGCCAGGCGTCCTCGTACGAGTCACGGAAGAGCACGAACTCCAGCTCGGTGCCGGCGTACGCGGTGAGCCCGTGCCCGGCCAGCCGGTCGAGCTGCCGGCGCAGGATCTGGCGGGGCGAGGCGACCACCGGACCGGTGTCGTCCAGCCACCGCAGGTCGGCCAGGAGCAGGGCGCTGCCCGGCTGCCAGGGGGTACGGCGCAACGTGGTCAGGTCGGGCACCATCGCGAAGTCGCCGTACCCGCGCTCCCAGCTCGACATGGCGTACCCGTCGACGGTGTTCATGTCGACGTCCACGGCCAGCAGGTAGTTGCAGCCCTCGCTGCCGTTGGCGACCACCTGGTCGAGGAAGAACGGGGCGTGGAACCGCTTGCCCTGCAACCGCCCCTGCATGTCGACCAGGGCCAGCACCACCGTGTCGATCTCGCCGCTGGCGACAGCGACCCGTAGCTCCTCCAGCGTCAACGGCACGGTGCTCATCCGCAGGCCTCCATCAGCGACGGTCGACCCGGACCAGACCGGATCACGTCAAACTCTAGGGACGCCCGCCGCACACCGCACCCCGACGGGCCGCCCCGCACCCCGACCGCACCGCACAGGCCGGCCTCCGGTTCAGAGGGTGAGCAGGCCGAAGACCCAGACGACGCCGATCAGCACCCCGGCGGTGAACTCGATCATGATCGCCAACCCGGTCGCGGCCACCGCGTGCTTCGTCGCCGGCCAGGCCAGTCGGGAGTCACCAAGCCGCAGCCGCTCCGCCGCGAAGACCCCGCCGACGAAGCCGATGACCAGCCCGATCACCGGGATGACGAAGAAACCGACGATGCCGAGCACCGCGCCGGCCAGCAGGGTCGAGGTGGGTACGCCGGTGCGTTGCAGGTTGCGGCCCGGCCAGGCGAACTTCACCACGGTACCGACCAGCGCGATCACGGTGGCCGCGGCCAGCACCGCCCAGCGCCCCGGCCCGGCGCCGCCGAAGATCGCCCAGAACAGCACCCCACCCCAGCACAACGGCAGCGCGGGCAGGCCCGGCACCACCACACCGGCCAGGCCGGCGACGATGGCCAGGGCCGTCACCAGCACGACCACCGTCTCGGTGTCGGTCAGACTCATCGGGTCTCCTCGTCGCGTAGTCGGGCGGTGATCTCCTCGGCCGGTACCGGCGGGCCGAACCAGCGTCCCTGCCCGGTGTCGCAGCGCAGTGCCCGGAGCCGTTCCGCCTGGTCCCCGGTCTCCACCGCCTCGGCGGTGACCGAGAGTTCCAGGGCGTGCGCCAGCCGGACCAGCGCGTCCACGATCCGCTCGTCGCGGTGCCCGGCCGCCGAGCCGTCGGACCTTATCCCCTCCACGAACGGCCCGGCCAGCTTGAGCGAGTGGATCGGCAACCGCCGCAGGTACGCCAGGTTCGAGTACCCGGTACCGAAGTCGTCGATGGCCAGCCGTACGCCGAGCGCGGCCAGCCGGTGCAACGACCGCAACGGCTCGCCGGCGGTGCCCATCACCGCGCTCTCGGTCAGCTCCAGCTGCAACAGCTCGGGGGGCAGGCCGGTCCGGCCGAGCACGGCGGCGACGGTGTCCACGATCGCCGGGTCGTCGGCCTGCCGGGCGGCCAGGTTGACGCTGACCACCAGCTCGGCGTCGGGGAACTGCCGCCGCCACGCCTCGGCGTCCCGGCAGGCCCGGCGCAGGACCCACTCGCCGAGCCGGACGATCAGGCCGGTCTCCTCGGCCAAGCCGATGAAGTGGTCCGGGCCGATCAGCCCCTGCTCGGGGTGCGCCCAGCGGACCAGCGCCTCGACGGCCAGCATGCCGCCGTCGACAAGCGACACGATCGGCTGGTAGTGCACGACGAACTCGCCCCGGTCCAGGGCCGCCGGCAACCCGGCGGTCAACGCCGACCGGGCGTGGTCGCGGGCGCTGCGCTCCGGGTCGTACACCGCCCACCGGCCGCGCCCCTCCCCCTTGGCCCAGTAGAGGGTGGTGTCGGCGGCCTTCATCAGCTCCGAGACGCTGGTCTCCCCCGCCGGGCAGTCCACGATGCCGATGCTGGCCGTGACGGCGAGCTGCTGGTCGCCGACGTCGGCCGGGACGGCCACCGCGGCCAGGGCCTTCTCGGCGACCGCCACCACGTCGTCGATGCCGGCGCCGCCGTCGACCAGGATGACGAACTCGTCGCCGCCCATCCGGGCCACCAGGTGACCCAGCCCGGCGACACAGTCGGCGAGCCGACGGGCGATCACGATCAGCAGCCGGTCGCCGTGGTCGTGGCCGAGGCTGTCGTTGACCGCCTTGAACCCGTCGAGGTCCAGGAAGCAGATCCCGATCCGCTCGTCGGGGGCGGCCCGGTCGAAGAGGGCACCCAGCCGTTCGAAGAACAACGTCCGGTTGGGCAGCCCGGTGAGCGGATCGTGCAGGGCCTGGAACCGCAGTCGCTGCTGCAGCTCGTACCGTTCGGTGATGTCCTCGATCATCGCCACGGTGAAGCGGGGCCGACCGTCGTCGTGCCGGATCAACGACACGGCCAGGTCGGTCCAGACCACGCTGCCGTCCTTGCGGTAGTACCGCTTCTCCACCCGGGCGGCGTCCTGCTTGCCGTCGATCAGGTCCTGGTACAGCTCCCACATCCCGGCGGCGTCGTCGGGGTGGGCCAGCGTGGCCACGTTGATCTGCCGCAGTTCGGCGATGGTGTAACCGAGCATCTCCGCGAAGGACTGGTTGACGTCGATGATCTCGCCGTCGACACCGGCGATGCCGATGCCGATGGCCGCCCCGGTGAAGACCGCCCGGAACCGGGCCTCGCTGTCGCGTAACGCCTGCTCCACCTGGTCGCGGGCCTGCCAGGCGGAGCGGGCGATGCGTTCCTGCTGGGTGAAGGTACGGTCGCGCAGGGCACGGGCGAAGCCGGCGGCGAACGCGCCCTGCAGTTCCACCGCCCGCCGCGCCGTCTCGGGCTGGTCGGCCCGGCGCGGCAGCACCTGGGCGGGCAGCCGCTCGACGAGTGCCCGGACCGACCAGTCGAGCATCCCCGGCTCGGTCAGGTGCGCCTCCACCAGCGCCCGGGCCACCTCCTGGCCGGGCTCGGCGGAGAACTGCTCGGCCAGCAGCGCCCGGGCCAGTCGTACCGTGTGCTCCAGCAGCAGCCGCTCGGTCTCCACCGCGCTCAGCGGCACGAAACCGAGCCGACGTACCGCCCGCGCCCAGCCGGCGGCGTACTCCTGGGCTCCGGCCGGGTCGATCTCGTCCCCGCCGGTGGCCGGCACGGCGGCCACCGGGGTCAGCCGGCGGACCGGGCGTGTGTGGCGACCCCGCCGAACGCGCCGAACCGCTCCGGGTGGTCGTCGACGTCACCGGGGGCGTCCGGCCGCCACCGCGGCATGTGCACCACACCGGGCGCCAGCAGCGTCCAGTCACCGAAGAAACCGGTGATCTCGGCCCGCGACCGCAGGGTGATCTCGGTGTCGGTACGGGCGGAGAGCCGCTGCGCGTCGAGCATCTCCTGCGGCTGGTCCTCGAAGGTGGAGTGGGAGATCACCAGGAAGCTGCCCGGGGCGGCGGCGGCCCGCAGGGTGCCCAGCAGTTCACCGGGCCGGTCGGCGGCCGGGACGAAGTGCACCACCCCGGCGAGCAGGATGCCCACCGGCCGGTCGAAGTCGATCAGGCCGGTGGCCCGCGCCTCGGCGATGATCCGCTCGGCGTCGCGCAGGTCGGCGTGGAGCACCGCGGTCAGGTCGTTGCCGGCCAGCAGCTCCCGGCTGTGCGACACGGCGACCGGGTCGATGTCGGCGTAGACGATCCGGGCCTGCGGGTTCACCCGCTGGGCCACCTCGTGGACGTTGCCCACGGTGGGAATTCCCGAGCCGATGTCGAGGAACTGGTCGATCCCGGCGTCGAGCAGCACCCGAACCGCCCGGCGCAGGAACTCCCGACCGGCCCGCATGGTGGCGGCGAGGTTCGGGGTCATCGCGGCGATCTGTTCGGCGAGCTGCCGGTCGATCTCGAAGTTGTGCGCCCCACCGAGGAAGTAGTCGTAGACCCGCGCGGCGCTCGGCCTGGCCAGGTCGATCTCGGTCGGCAGTCCATCCGGAACCCGCATGCTCAGCCCCCCAGTTCTGTGCCACCCGCCGCCGCCACGGTGGCACGCCAAACGGCCACCGGCGGCTCGCGGCCGGTGTGGTGGGGACCACTCTAAGCTGCTGATCGGCGGCTTAGCGAGACGCCCCGGACCCGCCCGGCCGGTTCCGTCGGGCGTCGGGGCCGCTGCGGTCGGCCGGTTCAGCCGGCGGACTCCAGGACCAGCGAGATGCCCTGGCCGACGCCGACACACATGGTGGCCAACGCCCGCCGGGCGTCCCGGCGGCGCAGCTCCAGCGCGGCGGTCAGGGCCAACCGGGCCCCACTGGCACCCAACGGATGCCCGAGCGCGATCGCCCCGCCGTTGGGGTTGACGTGCTCGGCGTCCTCGGGCAGGCCGAGCTCCCGCAGCACCGCCACCGCCTGGGCGGCGAAGGCCTCGTTCAGCTCGACCACGTCGAGGTCGGCCAGGCCGAGGCCGAGCCGGTCCAGCAGCTTGCGGGTGGCCGGCACCGGGCCGACCCCCATGATCCGGGGCGGCACCCCGGCCGCCGCGGCGCCGCTGATCCGGGCCAGCGGGGTCAGGCCGTACCGGGCCACCGCCGCCTCGCCCGCCACCAGCAGGGCCACCGCGCCGTCGTTGACCCCGGAGGAGTTGCCGGCGGTCACCGTCCCGCCGTCGCGGAACGGGGTGGGCAGCGCGGCGAGCTTCTCCGGCGAGGTCTGGCGGGGGTGCTCGTCGACGTCAACCAGCCGGGTCTCCCGCCGCCCCGCCGGCACGGTCACCGGCACGATCTCCTCGGCGAACCGCCCGTCGGCCTGCGCCCGGGCGGCCCGCTGCTGCGACCGGTACGCGAAGGCGTCCTGCTCGGCCCGGCCCACGCCGTACTCGGCGGCGACGTTCTCCGCGGTCTCCGGCATCGAGTCGACCCCCCAGCCGCGTTCCATCAGCGGGTTGACCAGCCGCCAGCCGATCGTGGTGTCGTACATCTCGGCCGACCTGGCGAACGCCGAGGTGGCCTTGGGCAGCACGAACGGGGCCCGGCTCATGCTCTCCACCCCACCGGCCACCACCAGCTCCGCCTCACCGGCGACGATCTGCCGGGCCGCGCCGGCCAGCGCGTCCAGGCCGGAGCCGCAGAGCCGGTTGACGGTGCTGCCGGGCACCTCACCGGAGAGCCCGGCCAGCAGGGCCGCCATCCGGGCCACGTTGCGGTTGTCCTCGCCGGCCTGGTTGGCGCAGCCCAGGACCACGTCGTCGACCCGGGCCCAGTCCACCGTCGGGTGCCGGGCGACCAGTTCCCGGATGACGTGCGCGGCCAGGTCGTCGGGGCGGACCCCGGACAGGGCGCCGGCGTACCGGCCGATCGGGGTGCGGACACCGGCCACCAGGTATGCCACGGTCATCGCGAGTCCTTCGGGGGTGGGAAGGGGTGGTGGGTGGCCGACCGGTTCCCGGTCACCGCCCGAGCGACAGGATAGCCAGGCTAGGTTGGCAGCCATGGTGTCGACCGCCCCACGGGCCCGGCCGGCGCAGGACCTGACGGCCCGGGTCGCCGCCTCGGCCGCCGCCGGCTGCACCGTGGCCGGCGTGGTCGCGGTGACCGTCGCCGTGGTCGCCGGCCCCGGTCCGGGACTCACCGGGTACGTCAGCGAGGCCGGCATCGCCGGCAGCGGGTACGCCCCGACGTTCCGGATCGGGATCTTCGCCCTGGCCGCCGCGCTGCTGCTGCTCGCGGTGGCACTGCCCCGGCGGCTGCGGCCGGCGGCCGGGCTGCTCGTCGCCGGCAGCGTGTGCACGCTGCTCTCCGGGGCGGTGACCTGCAGCGAGGGCTGCCCGCTGCCGCCGTTCGAACGGGCCACCGTGGCCGACCTGGTGCACGGTGTGGCGGCCGTGGTGGCCACCGCCTGCGTGGTGTTCGCGATGGCAGCCGTCGTCTGGTTCGCCCGGGCCGAGGTCACGCTGCGCCGGCTGGCCACCGCGGCGGTCGTGCTGGCGCTGCCGCTGGCCGGCGCGGTCGGCCTGGCGATGATCACCCTCGGCCGGGGTGCCGTGGTCGGCGTCCTGGAGCGGGTGCTGCTCGGCGTGGCCGCCGGCTGGGCACTGGCCACCGCCACCGCCGTCGCGCTACGCCGCCCGACCTCCCGCCTGGGCGCGTAGCACCGGCCGAGCTTCTGGTAAGCCAGCTCACCGGACCGGTCCTTGCCGGGTTCGCGGCGACGGGCGTATCGTCGGCTGGCGATGAACAATGTCTGGCACCTGACCGTGCGCCTGTACGTCGATCTCCGACGGCAGGCCAGCGGCATCTGTCCGGCGCGGCCGCTCCTCTGACGCCGCCCGCCCGACAACGCCCCGGTCCCGACCAGACACCTGGAATCACCTGATGGCTACCACCCTGCGCAGATTTCCCTTTTCCCTGCAGATCCTGCTCGCCCTCGTCCTCGGCGTGGCGTTGGGCTTCCTGGCCCGGGCCAACGACCTGAGCTGGCTGGCCAGCACCCTCGACACCGTCGGCGGGCTCTTCGTCCAGCTGCTCAAGCTGGCCGTCCCACCGCTGGTCTTCACCGCCATCGTGGTCAGCGTGGTCAGCCTGCGCGGGGTGGCCAACGCCGCCCGGCTGGCGGTGAAGACGCTGCTCTGGTTCGGGGTGACCGCGCTCATCGCGGTGAGCGTCGGTATCGGCCTCGGCCTGCTCACCAACCCCGGCCGCGGGGTGACCCTGGACACCGCCGGAGCGACCGCGCCGCAGACCAGCGGGTCGTGGACCGACTTCCTCACCGGCATCGTGCCGACCAACCCGGTCGGGGCGTTCGTCGACGGCAACGTCCTGCAGATCGTCTTCCTCGCCGTGGTCGTCGGTATCGCCGCACTGCTGGTAGGCGAGGCCGCCGAGCCGTTCGTCGCCCTCAACCGGGCGCTGCTGGAGATCGTCCAGAAGGCGCTGTGGTGGGTGATCCGGCTCGCCCCGATCGGCACCCTCGGGTTGATCGGCCACGCCGTCGCCGCGTACGGCTGGGACCTGCTGGCCCCGCTGGCCACCTTCACCACCGCCGTCTACGTGGGCTGCGCGATCGTGCTCTTCGTGGTCTACCCGCTGGTGCTGCTGGCCGCCGGCCGGCTCAACCCGCTGCGCTTCTTCGCCGGCGCCTGGCCGGCCATCCAGCTCGGCTTCGTCTCCCGCTCCTCGGTGGGCACCATGCCGGTGACCCAGCGCTCGGTCGAGCGGCTCGGAGTGCCCCGCGAGTACGCCTCGTTCGCCGTACCGTTCGGTGCCACCACCAAGATGGACGGCTGCGCGGCGGTCTACCCGGCGCTGGCGGCGATCTTCGTGGCCCAGGTCTTCGGGGTGACCCTCGGTCCGCTGGACTACCTGCTCATCGCCTTCGTCTCGGTGGTCGGCTCGGCAGCCACCGCCGGACTGACCGGGGCCATCGTGATGCTCACGCTGACCCTCAGCACGCTCGGTCTGCCGCTGGCCGGGGCCGGTCTGCTGCTCGCCATCGACCCGATCATCGACATGATCCGGACCGCCACCAACGTGGCCGGTCAGGCGCTGGTGCCGACCGTGGTCGCCGCCCGCGAGGGCACCCTGGACCGGGCCGCCTACGAGGCCGCCGGACGGCGCGACCTCCTCGAACCGGTCGAGCCCGGCACCGGCCGTACCGACCTCGACCCCGCCCCGGTCCCGGCCTGACCCGACCCACCCACCCCTCTCACCGCCGAAGCGGAGCCCGAGGTGAATCTTGGACACCTACCGTCCAAATAGAACGGTAAGTGTCCAAGAGCTACACCCCGCTCGGGTACGGAGAGGGCAAGGAGCCGCGGCCACGCCGACGGTTCGGTGGGGTCAGCCGGCCAGGTGACCCCAGTCGCCCTCCAGCTCGGACCAGGTGCCCTGGGCCACGGCCCGCCCTTCCTGGAGCACCACCACGTGGTCGGCGCGGACCAGCGCCGCCCGTTTGGACGTCGATCCGATCACCGTCACCCCGTGGCGCCGTAGGGCGTCCCAGAGGTCCAGTTCGGTGGTGACGTCCAGGGCCGAGGAGACGTCGTCGGCGACCAGCAGTTCGGTACGGGGGGCCAACGCCCGGGCCAGCGCCAGCCGCTGGAGCTGGCCACCGGAGAGCCGGGTGCCCTTGTGCCCGATGACCAGGCCGAGCCCGCCGCCGGCCGCGGCCAGGTCGTGGTCCAGTTGGGCGGTGGTGACCGCGCCGGTGGCGTCGACCTCGTGGCCGAGCGCGATGTTCTCGGCGACGGTGCCGGAGAGCACCCGGGGCAGTTGCCCGACGTAGCCGACCTGGTTGGGGCGCAGGAACAGCTCCGGTTCGGTCACCGGTTCCCCGTTCCAGCTGAGCGTGCCGGTGTGGTGCACGATCCCGGCCAGGGCCCGCAGCAGCGAGGACTTGCCCGCCCCGACCGGGCCGACGACCAGGACCAGTTGCCCCCGGGACACGGTCAGGTCCACGTCGCGTACGGCGTGCAGTCCGTCGGTGTGCACCGCCCCGAAGCCGGTCAACCGTAGCTGGCGCAACGGGTGCCGGGGTGGTGCGACCGGTGCCGGTGCGGTCCCGGCGGCCAGGTCCACCCCGGGCAGCTGCGCCGAGTACGCGTCGGTGCCGGTCATCGCCACCGTCCGCCGGGTCCAGACCCGTGCCGACGGGAAGTGCGCCACCAGGGACGCGGTCGTCCAGGCGAACCACCGGGCCGCGCCGAGGGTGGCGACCGCGACCAGGGTCGCCCCGGCGGACAGCCCACCGGCCAGGTAGAGCGCCCAGGCGCCGATCGGCAGCAGCCCGCTGATCAACGCCGGGGTCGACCGGGACCACACCTGGATGGAGATCTCCCGACGTTGCCGCTGGCTACGGAGGGCGTCCAGGTCGGCGAGGTGGCGCAGCACCGGCCGGGTGGCCCCGGCGAGCTTCACCGTCCGGGCGGCGGAGAGCGCGGAGACCAGCGCGGTGGCGAAGGCGGCCCGCGCGGCGACGGTGGCCTGGGCGGAGCGCTCCAGCATCGGTCCGAAGACCGTCGCCGCCGCCGCCGAGGCCAGCATCGTGCCGAGGAAGAACAACGCCGGTACGACGCTGCCGGAGACCAGGGTCATGCCCGCCATCAGCACCAGGGCGACGTACTGGTCGAGCACGTTGTCGGTCAGCTGCACCACCCGGTCGGTGTCACCGCCCTGGGCCACCACCTCGGCCGGGGTGTGGCTGCTGACCCGGCGCGGCCCGGTCTGCCCGTGCACCAGCCGCGCGTTGATCCGCAGCACCTGCCGTACCCACCACTGCGGGAACCACAGGTTCGTCCAGTACGGCAGCGGGATGGTGACCAGCAGCGCGGCGATGATCCCCGCCGCCGGCAGCCAGGGGTCACCGGTGTCGTCGACCAGCTCCGCCCAGAGCCAGGGCACCAGCACGCCGTCCAGCCCGAGCAGGCTGAGCACGGCGAAGACGCCGATCGAGGCCAGGCCGTACCGGGGATCGTTGCGGCTGAGCCGGAAGATCTCCCGCAGGGTCCGGGTGGGCGGGGCGGGCGGCGCCGGGGGCCGCGGACCCAGGGCGGGCGGCCGGGTGCCGTCCGCCGGCCCGCTCCCGCCACCGGCGGACGCCACCTGGCCACCGGCCTCCCGCACCGCCCCGGCCTCCCGCACCGCCCCGGCCTCGCCCCCGGCGGACCGGCCCGGCCCGCCACCCTCCGAGGACCGGCCCGAGGCAGCACCGCCCACGGCAGCACCCGAGGACCGACCCGAGGCAGCACCACCCGAGGCGGCACCACCCGAGGACCGGGCCGAGGCGGTGCCACCCGGAGGCCCGGCGGTGGGTGGGCCGGTCAGCAGGTCCACCCCGCCGGGTACGACGCCGGAGTGCGCGTACGCGGCGGTGCTGGTGGCCAGCAGGTCGGCGAAGCGGCGTGCGGAGTGCAGCGGCCCGGCCTCGACGACCACCCCGTCGGCCATCAGCACCACCTCGTCGCAGGTGCGGACCGAGGAGAGCCGGTGTGCGATGACGATGCCGATCCGGTCGGCGAGCAAACGTTCGGTGGCCCGCTGCACCCGGGCCTCGGTGACCGGGTCGAGTCGTGCCGTCGCCTCGTCGAGGATCACCACGTGCGGGTCGCGGACCAGGATCCGGGCGAACGCCACCAGCTGCTCCTGCCCGGCCGACAGCACGTACCCGCCCTCGCCGAGGCGGGTCCGGACGCCGTCGGGCAGTTCGGCGATCCAACCGGCCAGGCCCAGCTCGTGCAGGGCCCGGGTGGCGTCGTCGAGCAGGTCGGGGTCGAAGAGCGCGACGTTCTCGGCGAGCGTGCCGGCGAGGATCTCGGTGCGCTGGGGCACCACGGCGACGTACCGGCGCAGGTGTTCGAGGTCGAGGTCGAGCAGGTCCACGCCGGCCAGGAAGACCGTGCCGGCGGGCACGTCGACGGCGCGGGAGAGCACCTTGGTCAGGGTCGACTTGCCGGAACCGGTCCGCCCGACGAGCGCGTACGAGCGGCCGCGCCGGAAGGTGAGGCACACCTGGCGCAGGACCGGGTCCCGGCCGGCCCCGGTGCCCGGGTACCGGAAGGTCAGGTCCTGGATGACCAGGTCGCCCTGGCCCGGGGCGGCCCCGCCGACCGGTTCCTGCCGGGCGTCGGCGAGCAACTGCACCCGGGCCCACGCGCCGAGGGCCTGTTGCAGCTGGGGCACCATCCGACTGGCATGCTCGACGACCGCACCGTAGCCGAGCACCAGCAGCCAGACGGCGGTCAGCCGGGCCGCGTCGATCCGGTCGGTGACCAGCGCCCAGCCACCGGCGAGTACCACCACGGCGATACCGCCCCGGGTCACCGCCCCGGCGATGGTGGTGACCACGCCGGTCAGCCGGAACACCCGGATGCCCCGGTCCAGCACCCGGGCGGCCCGGCGGGCGTACAGCCGCAGCACGTACGGGCGGGCCAGGCTGGTGCGGACGTCGTCCTGGCCGTGCACCGCCTCCTCCAGCACGGCGGCCAGGTCCGACCAGGCCTCCTCCTCGGCCATCCGGGCCGGGGCGATCCGTGCGGTCGGTCGGCGGATCAGCACCACGAGCAGCGCGGTGAGCACCAGCATGCCGACCCCGGCCGGCCACCAGACAGCGAACGCCACCAGGGCGGACAGCACGCCGGTGGCCAGCGCCTGGGTCAGCCGGACGCCTACGTTGCGTACCTCGCCGGCGACCTGGTAGACGTCGCCGTCGATCCGGTCGAGCAGCTCGCCGACCGGGGTGTTCTCCAGCGTCGGCAGGTCCTGCCCCAGGGCCACCCGGCACAGTCGCCGCCGCACGTCGGCGGACCAGTCGGCGGTCAGCCCCGCCATGATCAGCGCCACCACCAGGTCGGTGAGGACCGCGGCGGCCAGCGCCACCACCAGCAGGGCGAAGAAGGTGCCCGAGCGGTGCACCAGCACCGGGCCGGCCAGGGCCGCGGCGGCGGCCTGGCCGCCGGCGCCGAGGATCAGCAGGACGGCGACGACGATCATCCGGCGGGGCGAGGTGACCCACAGATCACGGAGCAGGCGCATCGACGTTCCTCCGGACAGCAGGTGGCGGAGACTTCAGCCTTCCTGTCGCGAGGAGGTCGCTCAACGTATTTTTCGCCCACCCGGGGCATTCCCGGCCGACTGGTGCAGGGCGCGGGTCAGAAGAGCACGGTGGCGAGGGTGCCGACCGGGCGGAAGCCGCAGCGTTCGTACACCCGGCGGGCCGGCACGTTGAAGTCGTTGACGTAGAGGCTGACCGTCGGGGCCACCCGCAGCAGCGCGTCGCGCACCACGGCCGCCATGGCGGCGGCGGCGATCCCCCGTCCGCGCCACTCCGGGGCCACCCACACCCCCTGGACCTGGGCGGTCCGCCGGGTCACCACCGCCAGCTCGGCCTTGAAAATCACCCGGTCGTTGACGAACCGGGCGTACGCCCGGCCGGCGCGGACCAGCTCGTTGACCCGCCGCCGGTAGCTGCGGCCACCGTCGTCGGCAAGCGGTGACACCCCGACCTCCTCGGTGTACATCGCCACCGCCGCCGGGAAGAGCCGGTCGACCTCGCCGCTGCCGACCCGCCGTACCTGTGGGTCGGGCGGCACCGGGGGTAGGCCGTCGGTGACCAGCAACGGCTGGTTGGCGCGTACCGCCCGGGCCGGCCCCCACGCACCGTCGAGGCGCTCCCAGAGCCCGAGTACGGCGTCGGCCCGCCCGACGATCGACGAACAGATCCGCTCCTCACCGGCGAGCAGGTCGGCGAAGGCGGCGACGGCCGGACCCGAGGCGAGCACGGGGGTGAGGTTGCCGCCGAGCCAGCAGATCGCCTCCAGGTTGCGGCGGGCACCGTACCCCAGGATCCGCCCCTCGGCCCGCCACCAGGCGAGCCCGCGGGCGGCGACCCGCTCGGCCACCTGTGCCCCGGCGAACGGGTCGAGGTCGAGCAGCCGTTCGACGGCACGACGCTCCGACTCCCCGAGTTGTCGCACCGGCATCGTCAGCACGCTTATCAGCGTGCCAGATGGACCCGGGGCCGCGCCGGCCGAGTGCCGAGCCGGCTCGGCCCCGACGCAGGCGGCGGCCCGCAGCCGACCGGCTCGGCGGACCTCACCCGGGGGTCAGTGCACGGTGACCGTCGGGCCGGGGACCAGCTCGCGCAGCTCCTCGGGAAGCTCGGCGCCCATCTCGTCGGCGATCCGCAGCGCCTCGGCGATCAGCGTCTCCACGATCTGCGCCTCGGGAACGGTCTTGACCACCTTGCCCTTGACGAAGATCTGGCCCTTGCCGTTGCCGGAGGCCACCCCGAGGTCGGCCTCGCGGGCCTCACCCGGGCCGTTGACGACGCAGCCCATCACGGCCACCCGCAGCGGCACCGGCAGCCCCTCCAGACCGGCGGTGACCTCCTCGGCGAGCTTGTAGACGTCGACCTGGGCCCGCCCGCAGGACGGGCAGGAGACGATCTCCAGGCCGCGCTCACGCAGCCCGAGGGACTCCAGGATCGCCGCGCCGACCTTGATCTCCTCGACCGGCGGGGCGGACAGCGAGACCCGGATGGTGTCGCCGATCCCCTCGGCCAGCAGCGCGCCGAAGGCGACCGCCGACTTGATGGTGCCCTGGAACGCCGGACCGGCCTCGGTGACGCCCAGGTGCAGCGGGTAGTCGCACTGCTCGGCGAGCTGCCGGTACGCCCGGATCATCACCACCGGGTCGTTGTGCTTGACCGAGATCTTGATGTCCCGGAAGCCGTGCTCCTCGAAGAGCGAGCACTCCCAGAGCGCCGACTCGACAAGCGCCTCGGCGGTGGCCTTGCCGTACTTGGCAAGCAGCCGCTTGTCCAGTGAGCCGGCGTTGACGCCGATCCGGATCGGCGTACCGGCTGCCGAGGCCGCCGCGGCGATCTCCTTGACCTTGTCGTCGAACTGGCGGATGTTGCCCGGGTTGACCCGGACCGCCGCGCAGCCGGCGTCGATCGCGGCGAAGACGTAGCGCGGCTGGAAGTGGATGTCGGCGATCACCGGGATCTGCGACTTGCGGGCGATCGCCGGCAGCGCCTCCACGTCGTCCTGCGACGGCACCGCGACCCGGACGATCTGGCAGCCGGAGGCGGTCAGCTCGGCGATCTGCTGGAGGGTGGCGTTGACGTCGGAGGTGAGGGTGGTGGTCATCGACTGCACCGAGACCGGCGCGCCGCCACCCACCGGGACGTTGCCGACCATGATCTGGCGGCTGACCCGGCGGGGGGCGAGCGGCGGGGGCGGTACGGCGGGCATACCGAGACTGACTGCGGTCACTTCAGGCACTCACCTTGAGAAGAGCGTGATCGGGTTGACGACGTCGGCGGTGATGGTCAGCAGCGTGAACGCGCCACCGATCAGGATCACCCCGTACGTCAGGGGCATCAGTTTGAGGTAGTCCACCCGACCCGGGTCGGGCCTGCCCAGCCGGGCGTAGACCCAGGACCGGGCCCGCTCGAACCAGGCGATGGCGATGTGCCCGCCGTCCAGGGGCAGCAGCGGCAGCAGGTTGAACACCCCGATGAAGAAGTTCAGCGAGATGAAGAGCATGAAGAAGACGATCCAGGCGTTGTTCGCCACCGCCTCGCCGCCGAGCCGGCTGGCGCCGACCACGCTGACCGGGGTGTCGATGTCGCGTTCGCCGCCGGTGATCGCCGTCCAGAGCGCCGGGACCTTCTCCGGCAGCCGCTTCATCGCCTCGTACGTGCCGACGGCCAGGTCACCTGTGAAGTTCGCGGTGGCGCCGAAGGCACCGACCGGGCCGTACTCGACCCGGGCCGGGGTGCTGGGGATCAGGCCGACGCCGAGCGCGGCGACCGGGCCGACGGTGCCGTCCGGGTCGTCCAGCGGCGGGCGCTGGGTCTGCGCGAGCACGGTGCTGGTGGTGGCGTCCTGCCCGTCGCGGACGTACCCGATCTGCGCGGTGCTGCCCGGGGCGACGGTGCGGATCGCGGCGAGCAGGTCGCCGTAGTCGTTTACCGGGGCACCGTTGAGGGAGGTGATCCGGTCGCCGTCGCGCAGCTGGGCGGCGGCGGCCGGGCTGGCCGGGTCACCGGCGACGCAGGCCCGGTTGGCGAACTCCGGCACCACGCAGTCGGCGAGCGCCACCACGGCGGGCTCGGCCCGGATCTGCTCCTCGGTGCTGGGGAACTGCGGGTTGGGCAGGCCGGCGGAGATCGCCATGATCCAGATGCCGACCAGGGCGAGCGCGAAGTGGGTGGCCGAGCCGGCGGACATCACGATCGTCCGCTTCCAGACCGGGTAGCGCCACATCACCCGTTTCTCGTCACCGGGCTCGACGTCGTCGTCCTGCGGTGTCATGCCGACGATCTTGCAGAAGCCGCCGAGCGGGACACCCTTGAGGCCGTACTCGGTCTCACCCCGGCGGAAGGACCAGATGGTGGGGCCGAACCCTACGAAGTAGCGGGTCACCTTCATCCCGAAGGCCTTGGCGGTGACCATGTGGCCCGCCTCGTGCAGGCTGACCGAGACGAGAATGGCCAGGGCGAAGAGCACCACCCCGAGCAGGTACGCCATCAAGCTCCTTCCACAGATGCCACGATGATCTCCTGCGCGTGCGCACGGGCCCACGACTCCGCGTCGAGCACGTCCTCGACGGTACCCGGTTCGGCGAAATCGGGGGCCTCGTCCAGCACCCGTTGGAGGGTGTCGACGATGCCGAGAAACGGTAGCCGTCCGGCGACGAAGGCGGCCACGCACTCCTCGTTGGCCGCGTTGTAGATCGCCGGCCGGCAGCGCCCCGCCTCCCCGGCCGCCTTGGCCAGCGCCACGGCCGGGAACGCCGCGTCGTCAAGCGGGGTGAACTCCCAGGTGTGCGCGGTGCTCCAGTCGACCGCGCCGGCCGCCTCGGGCACCCGGTCCGGCCAGCCCAGGCCGAGCGCGATGGGCAGCCGCATGTCCGGCGGGCTGGCCTGGGCGATCGTCGAGCCGTCGACGAACTCGACCATCGAGTGGATCACCGACTGGGGGTGCACCGTCACGGTGATGTCGGCGTACGGCACGTCGAACAGCTCGTGCGCCTCGATCACCTCCAGCGCCTTGTTGACCATGGTCGCGGAGTTGATCGTGACGACCGGACCCATGGTCCAGGTCGGGTGGGCCAGCGCCTGCTCCGGGGTCACCCCGGTCAGCTCGTCGCGCCGCCGCCCCCGGAACGGCCCGCCGCTGGCGGTCACGATCAGCCGCCGTACCTCCGGGCGGGTGCCCGACCGCAGACACTGGGCCAGCGCCGAGTGCTCGGAGTCCACCGGCACGATCTGCCCCGGCCGCGTCACCGCGGCCCTCACCAGCGGGCCCCCGGCCACCAGCGACTCCTTGTTGGCGAGCGCGACGGTACGCCCGGCACGCAGCGCCGCCAACGTCGGCGCGAGCCCCAACGACCCGACCATCCCGTTGAGTACGACGTCAGCCGGCCACCCGGCCAACTCGGTCATCGCGTCCGGCCCGGCCACGATCCGGGGCAGCCGGAAGTCACCGGTGGCCCAGCCCCGGCGGCTCGCCTCGGCGTAGAACGCGAGCTGGAGATCCTGCGCGGCCGACGCCTTCGCCACCCCGACCACGTCCACGCCCAGCTCCAGCGCCTGCGCGGCGAGCAGCCCGACGTTGCCGCCACCGGCACCGAGCCCGACCACCCGGAACCGGTCCGGGTTGCGCCGCACGATGTCGATGGCCTGGGTACCGATCGATCCGGTGGAGCCGAGCAGAACGAGATCGCGGGGGGAGGTCACCGCCCCATTCTGTCCCACCGCCACCGCTGCCCCGTCGGGAGCCCTTCGTCAGTCCTCGTCGCCCACTGGTGCCTCCTCGCCGAGCAGCGCACCGGGATCGATCGTGAACTCGAAGGGCTCCCGCATCACGAAACTCATCCCGGCAGCCGCCGCGGACTGCGGCCGGTACTCCCCGTCGACCAGCTCGAACAGGACGATGGTCGGGGCCCGGTTGCGCAGGTCCACCCGGAGGAAGAAGGGCACGCCGGCTGCGGCGTACTCACGGGGTCGGTCGATGATGTCCTTCCGCCGGTTGCCGGGCGAGACCACCTCGCCGAGCAGGACGGCATGCCTGATGTCCATGGCCGTCCGGCCACCACCGGGGACCCGGAGCACGACGATGTCCGGAATGAAGAGATCATCGCCGGAAACCACGTTGGCCTCCGCGTAGAGCCACAGCCTGGCCCGACGGGCCGCCTGCTTCAACAGGTACGCGAGGTCAAGCTCGGCATCCTGGTGGTCGTATCCGGCGTGGGGTGTCACGATCACGCTTGGGCTGAGGACCTCGACCTTGGGGCCGTTGGTCTCGGGCAACAGGTCGAGGGCGAGCCGGGCCGTCCACGGCTCGTCGTGCCACCGGAGCGCGTCGAAGGACAGGCTGCCGGGCCGGGCGTCGGCACCGTGCGGCACCGGCTCGGGCGCATACGCCGCCTGGGCCATCCACCCTCACCCCCTCAGCAAGACATCCTGCTCGACCCACCCTAGCCACCGCAGCCCTCCGACGTACGTCGTCGCACACCCGGTCCGACGGTTGTCCCCCGACGCGTCGAACCGATCCGGGTCATGCGCCGTAGTGCGGGCACCAGCACCACGACGAGCACCAGGGAGCGCGACAGTGACCTATCCGGAAGCACACCCCGACCCGGCGCAGGAGGCGGAGAGAATCCGGCTGGAGGACGAGCGGGTCCGGCTGGAGGAGGAGCGGGTCGAGCAGGAGATCGAAGAGGCCCGGGAGCGGGAGGAGATCGCCGCCGAGATCGCCGCCGAGCACACAGCGGTGTCGATCCAGCGGATGCTGGAGGAGCACGGGGACACCGACTCGCCGGAGTACGCCGAGGCGCTCCGGTACCGACAGGTCCCCGGCACCCTCACCCCGCCCAACGCCGCCCACCTGCGCGCCCGGACCTACGACGAGATCCGCCAGCCCGACGGCCCGGACTACACCCGGGCACCGGCGGCGAGCAGCCCCCAGCCTCCGGCGGTCAACTACCAGGAGGAGGAGGAACTGCGCCGACGTCGGCGCAGGTGACCCACCGAGCGGCACCGGTCGGCGTTTCGCGGGCGTCGACCGGTGTCTCCCAGTGCCGGATTCCCGCTTAACCGGTCTGGGCCCGGTCGCTCTGTAGCGCTCCGGCCTCGCGAGGATCGACTCCAAGCGACTCCAGGGCCGCCGAGAGTGGCACGAACTGGCCCTGGGCACGGGACCGGGCAATGACGGCGGCGTCCCGGCGATCCCGAAACGCTTCGATCTCCTCCCACTCGTCGATGCCGACCAGCACCGCCACGGGTCGTTCGTACTTCGGCGTGGCGCTGAGGACCTGGGTGCCGGACCAGTCGATGTACTCGTCGGCGAAGGACCGGTCCGGCTCGCCGTCGGAGTCGAGGGTGCCGTACGAGGCGTAGAAGCGGCCGAAGCCGTACCCGCCGCCGGCGAGGGTGGCCAACGCCCACGGCCGCAGGGCGGCGGGCAACCTCTCCGGGTACCGCCGGTCCACGGTGACCTGGACGACGCCGAGCAGGTCGAACGACTCCTCGAAGGTGCCGGCGTCGCGCACCCGGCACAGCGAGAACGCGTGCGCAACCTCCTCCTGCTGGTACACCCACCGGCCCACGGTCTCCATCACTACCTCCTCGACACGCTTATTGATTTCCTGAGAATGCATCCTCGCCTGCTTGATATCAAGCGTGTCGGGCTGAATACTCGACGTCGTCGCATGATGTCGAACCCCGGAGGAACCATGACCAGCCCCCGCCACGCGCTGTCCCACCTGGAGTCGTCCCCCGTCGTGCAGGCCTGGGAGCTGGGCCTACGGCTGCGCCAGCGCCGCGAGGAGGTCGGCTTCACCGCGGCGGCGGCCGGTCGCGAGATCGGCATCATCCAGGCGTACGTCTCCGGCGTGGAAGCCGGCCGCGTCAAACTCCCGGCCCGCCGACTGGCCCAGATCGTCGAGGCGTACGAGGTGGAGCCGGAGGAGGCCGCCGAGCTGGAGCAGCTACGCGCCGGTGCCGCCCGACGGGGCTGGTGGCACGAGTACGCGCAGCTCTTCCCCGCCGAGTTCCTGCGCTTCCTGGGCTACGAGGCCGGTGCCGACCAGATCCGCAGCTTCCACCCCGAGGCCATCCACGGCCTCCTACAAACCGAGGAGTACGCCCGCGCGGTGATCCGGGGCGGCACCACCACCATCCGGCTCACCGAAGTGGACCGGCGGGTCGCCGTCCGGATGGCCCGACAGACCCGCCTCGACGGTGAACATCCCCTGCGGGTCAACGCCATCCTCAGCGAGGGTGCCCTCCGCCAGCAGGTCGGCGGCCCGGCGGTGATGCGCGCCCAGCTCGACCACCTGGCCCAGCTCGCCACGGAACGCCCCGAGCAGTTCGAGATCCGGGTGCTGCCGTTCAGCGTCGGCGCCCATCCCGCCTTCGGCGGCCCGTTCCAGGTGCTGTCGTTTCCGTCGCCCCGGCTGCCCGACCTGGTCTGGCAGGAGATCCTGACCTCCATCGACATCATCGACCAGTCGGTACGGGTCACCGACTACGTGGTCACCTTCGCCGAGACCCGGGAACTGGCGCTAGGCTCAGGCGAATCGATCGACCTGATCCGCCGGATCGCCAAGGAGATGACGTGACCCTGCCGCCCACCCCCCTCGACCAGGGCTGGTTCAAGTCGACCCGCAGCTCCGACAACGCCAACTGCGTCGAGGTGCGCTTCACCGGTGACACGGTCGGCGTCCGGGACTCCAAGGACCGCAACGGCCCCACCCTCGCCTTCGACGACACCACCTGGACCACCTTCGTCCACACCCTCAAGACCGAAGCCCCACGCCCCTGACCGACGGGGCGGCCACGCTGAGATCACTTCACTGACCCGCGCCCAATTCGGACCGACGAATCGAGTACACCCTTTCACGAAAGCCGCGCACGCTCATAGCGCAAGAACTCCGTGAAGGAACCCCACACTTTAGAAACACCCCGGTCGCCTTCTTGGTACATGAAAACCGGAGGGTCATCGAGTGCGGAACCAGGAAGCCAATAGACCTGGCAGCCCTGATGCATTGCGAATACAACAGACCCGTCTTGAATAAGATCCCCAACACTGTTCTCCGCCAGAACATCTGACGCTTCTTGCTTCAGGCCAAGGATATCCAGATAGAACGCGTCGGTTCCCGCCAGCAGCCTTCCTGCCTTTCGGCCCATCACTTGCAGGAATTCGACATATCGACCAGGCAGTCGGCCGACAGATTGGTCCTCTGCTACACGCTGAATATCGTCGTCAGACAGCCCAAGGCAGCCGTCAAGGGCCACGCCCAGGTCTTCCGCAATCGACCCCATCGCTACCCCCAACTCACATTTACTTGAATCCCAGGGAACCCCCCTCGGAACTGATCAAGCACCGATGAGCAGCTAGGACATACTTCACGCTCAAAATACAGACCAAGGCGACCAGCCCTCGCCGCCCGCCAAGCGTCCCGCAGCAGCCGTGACCGCGCGCCGAAGCAGTAGTTAGCCAGCCGGACCAAGGCCCTCGACCAAGATCGGACTGACTCAAAACTGCACTACAAGATCAAGAGCGGCCCGGCCGCAGCCGGGCCGCGCGCACGCGCTACAGCCTTCGGCCCCGCGCGTACGCCGGCAACACCGAGCTGACCGACCAACAGCCCAAACGCCAGCCGGAGCCGAAACGATCCCCTCACGTAGCGAACCAGGCGGGCGGTTCCGGGGATCGACGCCGTACCGCTGCGCGGAGCGTCGCAACCAAGCCGGACAGCCACGCCCCCAGGCGCACTCCAAAGCACCTTGATTACGTTTCTGACAATCGAATCACCGGGCAGAAATGGCAGGCCAAGCCACAGGCAGGGGCAGAACAAAGCGGGCACCGGTATTTTCCGATGCCCGCTTCACACTTACGCCGTAACGAAAACTGAGCAAGCTGGCCTAAAATCCAGCGCGCGTTAATAATTGGCCTCCTCGGTCATGCTAAACCTAGAGGCTAGGCCTTGGCTCGCGCGTCACTCCAAGCACGCTCGAACTCCTCTGAGGTTATCAGCTCAGCTCGACAGGCGGACTGGCTCGAAATTTCCTCAACCGACGGAAAGGGAATCTCCGAGAGGCCAGCCGTCGCCGTCTCATGATGCCCGTCGGCCCACTCGGACCTTCCGTCGCGATAGAGCTTAACCTTACGAACCTCGTAGCCATCCTCGCCGAGTTCGCTGAGGTAGAGCACAGGATCATCGGGGAATTCATGCTCCCACAGAACCTTGACGTACCTCATTCCTGATTCCTCCCAGAGCGGACGATGCGCCCAGTCAGATCCAGCGGTCCACTGTTCGGGACGAAGCCGGGCCGCGCGCACGCGCTACGGCCTACGGCCCCGCGCGTGCCAGGATCGCCGCAGCCCACTGCCCAGCAGTGCAGAGGATGATCCGGTCGAGGCCGAGGAGACCTTTCACCAACCGTGTTGCACGAGCGGCTCCGCACCAACGCCGCCACCGTCATTCCCCACGCGATGACCTATCGCCTGACGCCTGAAGCTGTCGCACCCCACCGGCAAGTCATCGACGATCGTCGACTACAGATGAGGCGTGACGGCAACCGATCGGACCGCTGCGCACCCCGAAACCCATCGCCCACTCTCAATGATCGGTGGCTCGCGATCATGGTTGAGCGCTCACTGTATCGAATCACTCGATCTCTATGATCAAATTCCCACCAGTAGAACCAACTAGCAATTGCCGGCCACCCAGCACGAACTGGACTTCAAAAAGCTCCGCAGCGTCATTAAATCGGGGGACCACCTCACCAACTTCAAAGCTCAGGTCAGAAAGTCCGGGAATCACAACCCTAACCCCCTCTTCGGGCGGCCAGAGATATTGCGGCACAACGACGTCAGACCTGAGTTCCACTGCGAGACTCCAGTCGGTCCAAACCGTAAGCGGTAAGGACCGGTCATCGAGAAAAACCAGCTGGACAGCTTCAAGTAAACCATCATCGCCACATATTTTGACAACCTCAAATATCTCACAACCTTGCACGTCAAGCGCGTCCGCACCCTCAGCTAGTAGCGCCACGCCCTTGCCCTGCCCGACAAATCCTCGGAATCAACGGATCGCACGATTGAACAGCCCCGAGATGAAGCACTATTTAACTTCCGTTTGTATCTTGCGGCACATTTCCAACAGAGATGCTTCGCTGTCGTCACTCCCTTCAGCCCAACCCACAACAGTCAAGGCTTCAACAATCTTGAACCCAAATTCTTGCCGCAATGCCGCTGCTGCCTGAATATATTGACCAGACCGTCCATGAATCCTGATCATCCGAGCAATATCAACTAGTCCACCACCAGAATCAATCGACGCACGAAACATATGACGCCACTCTCCCGCGCCAGGCATCACGGCCTACCGAACTTCAGCCGAACAGGGGACCCTCCAGAGACTCCTTGGTCTACATGCAACAGCTTCGTGAAGCCATGCCTTTGAGCCATTTTTCCGGTCCAGGTCATCCATGCAGCCTGCTCCGGCGTGTTTCCGCCCGCAAGTGCTGCGGCGAACGACGCCTTGTTCTCATCCACAAGGTTTCCGTTGATTGTTTGCACCTTGCTGCCTAGCGAATCCATCATCCGCCTAAAGATCACTTGCCCTCTCACCGGGCTGTTCTTCATGTCGGCCAGTAGAGTTAATCCACCGTCGGCATCAACATCACCATAAAGAAGACTACCAGTCTCGTCATGGTCCCATTCGTAGCTGTTGTCGCTAAGGCTTTCCCGGCCCCCGCAGTTGTGTACGAGGACCGGCGTGGTGCCGGCGAGTACATGGTACGTGTGGGTGTTAGTGGTGGTGAGGTTGTGGACGGTGGCCCAGGTGGTGGCGTAGCGGGCGATGGCGGTGATCTGGACGTGGGTGCCGGCGCTGGTCTGGAGCCACTGTCCGGCTGTGAGGTCGGTGGCGTCGATCCACCGGCTAAGTTCCGGCACCCAGAAGGGATGGCCGCCGGTGGCGGTGATGTCAGCGGTGACCGAGCCGTGGTCGGTGTCGGTGTCGACGGTGATGGCGACGAGGTTCTTTGTTCCTTCGCCGGTGATGGCGGCGGTGACGGTTTCGGTCTCGATGTTGCCGGTGTCGGGGTCGGTGGCGGCTACTTGGTCACCTGGTTGAACATCTTCGATGGCCTTGGTGGTGCCGTCGGCCATGAGGACCTGAGTGCCGGGGGTGAAGCTGTTGCTGGGGTCCTTGCAGGATCCTCCGGTGGCTTTGCCGTTCCCACCGCCGCCGCTGGTGCCGCCGTTGGAGCGGCTGCCTCCGCCGGAGGTCCCTCCTGGCTTGGAGGTTGCTTTGCCACCTGCGCCGCCGGCGCTTTTCCCGCCACCTCCGGTTGTCCCGCCACCGTTGTTTGAGGCGGCCGACGAGGCTTTGGGGTTGGAGTTTGCTTGGGCTCGTTTGTGTACGGGGTTGCCGGTTTTTTTGGCTTGGTTGACGGCGCGGTTGCTGGTGGTGTTGAGTTTTTCGGCGGCTTTCTTCTTTGCTGCCTGGGCTGCTTTCTTGGCGCGTTCGATGGCTGCTTTCTTGGCGGCGAGTGCTGCCGCTTCAGCGGATTTTGCGATGCGGAGGATATTCTCGGCGCGGCGTTTGGCTTCGTGTAGGGCTTGGATGGCGTTGTAGGTGCGTCGTACCGCCAAGAGGATCTTCATCCCACTTCTGGCGGCTTTCCACCCCAGGTTGAAACTGGAGATGAGGTCGACGCAGGACAAGGCGCTGCCGCCGAAGCAGCCGAGGGCGGCGTTGATGCCGAGGAAGTCCTTCAGGACGTCCCATGCCACGGAGAGGATGATGGAGGTGACGCTTTTGCCCATGGTGGCCTGTTCTTGGGCGACCTGGGCTGCGGAGAGGCCTATGCCGGCGAGGGCGGCGGCGGTTTCCGATGGGGTGAGGGAGACGGACAGGCCCGTCGGGTCGGAGTGGGTGACGGGGTTGTTGTGGGCGTAGGTGTAGCCGTTGGACTGTAGGGGGTCGGCGAGGTCGAGGATGGGGTCGGCGGAGAGGAATCGGCCGACCACCGGGTCGTAGAGGCGGGCGCCGAGTGGGGTGTAGCCGGAGGCGTCGTCGCGGACGGCGCCGAGGAACCCGGTGTTGGTTTCGGTGTTGGTGGCCAGGTAGGCGGTGCCGCGGGGGTTACCGAAGGGATCCTGTTTCCGAATCCTCGGGGTCATGCCTCCGTTGAGGACGACTTCGGCGTAGGGGCTGCCCTGGTGGTCGCCGGCGATGGCGGCCAGGGCGGAGGGGTTGGTGCCGTGGGCGTAGCGCAGGACGCTGCCGCCGGGGGCCGAGTAGGAGCGGTGGGTGGTGACCAGCGTCCCGCCGGTCTGGGTGGTGACCTGGGCTTCGCCGAGGTCGAGGGTGGCCTGCCGGCCCTTGATGGTCAGTAGCCGACTGCCGTCGGGGCCGTAGATGTGCCGGGTGTCGAGCTGCGCCTCCCAGCGCTGGGCGGCCGACCCGCCCACGCAGGCCGTCAGGACGGTCGGGGTGCCGTCGGCGGTGGCCGTGCCCTGCACCGCCAGGCACAAGCCGGACGCCACGTGCGTCAGTTGGCCGGTGGAGGAACGTTCCCACCGCTGCCCGACTCCGCCGACACACTTCTGCAACTGCACCACCGATCCGGCGGTGCTGCCGGCGGGTTGCAGGCACCAGTCGTCGTAGATGGTCAGGGCCCCGACGTCGGAGTCCGGCTGACCGGGGGCGGGAGTGAAGGTCCACTTCTGCGCGGCGGTGTTGTTGCAGGACCACAGCTGGACCGGCTGCCCGGCGACCGCCTGCCCGCCGGTCAGGTCCAGGCACTTCCCGGCGACACCCACGTACGGGGACCTGCCCTTGCTGCCCTGGCCGGTGATCCGCTCGACCTGCCCGTCATGCGTCCAGGTCAGGGTCTGCTCGTCGCCGTTGTCGACCGAGGTGACCGACTTCGTCTCGCCGGTCAGCTCGTACAGGCGCTGCGCGGCGGCGGTGATCTCCGCACCGGCCGGGGTCACGTACTCCTTGGTGACCCGGGTCAGGGTGCGTGGCTGGCTGCCGTCGGTACGACCGTACGCGTAGGTGGAGGTGGCGTCCTTGGTGGTGTCGCCGGTGAGGTCCTTCTCCACCAGCGTGGTCCGGTTGCCGAGCAGGTCGTAGGAGTACTCGTGCCAGTAACCGGCGCCGTCCGGGCCGGCGGCCACGTTGGGGGTACCACCCGAGCCGGCCGGGCCGGCGGCGCAGGAGACCTGGTCGGCCGAGGTCCACGCCTTCTTCACCTGGCCGAGCGCGTCGTAGGTGAAGCACTGCCGCTCGTGGATTCCGGTGGCCCGTTCCCGGATCGCGGTGACGTTCCCGGCGTTGTCGTACCCGTAGGAGCGGTGCGAGACGAGGTTCCCGGCGACCCGGCTGGTGTCGCCCGTCTTCTCCCGGTAGACCTGCTGGTCGGTGAGCGCGCCGCTGGCGTCGTCGTACGAGGCCATCGTCCAGACCCGGTGCGGCTGGGCGCCGAGGGTGGAGCGCAGCACCTGCCCGTACGGGGAGTAGACGGTCTCCGCGCCGTACCAGTCCTTGCCGGAGACCGACAGCGGCAACCCGTCGGCGGTGTAGCGGACCAGGATCTTCTCGCTGGGCAGGGCCCCGACCGGCGGAAGGGTGACCGATTCGGGCTGCCCGGTGTCGGTGTAGGTGTGGTCGTACCGGTAGGAGGTGGCCAGGCCCCAGGTGGAGGCGATCGACGCGGGCAGGGTCAGGGTGGTCGAGGTCGGCTGGTAGTCCTCGGTGTAGCCGCCGACGGACTGGGTGTACGGCAGGCCGTCGGTGTACCGGGTCGCCGTGGCCGGTAGGCCCTTGCCGCGGCTGGCGGTGTCGTAGGTGTACTGGCCGAGCAGGGTGCCGGTGCTGCCGCCGAGGCGCTGCTGGGTGGGGCGGGACAGTTCGTCGTAGCCGTTCCAGACGGTGACGCCCCGGGCGTTGGTGGAGGTGGTCTGCCGGTCCCGGTGGTCGTAGCCGACGGTGGTGGTGCCGCTGTCCGGGTCGGTGGCGCTGGCCAGCCGGCCTCGGTGGTCGTAGCTCCAGGTCCAGGGGCGGGTGGGGTCGGCCGAGTGGGTGGCCTTGGCCAACTGGCCCCGGGAGTCGTGTTCGTAGCGCATCGAGGTGAACTCGGTACGGGCGGAGTTGGTGAAGGTGTCCACCCGGGTGGTGCGGCCCAGGGCGTCGGTGAACAGCCGGTACGAGGCCGCCCCGGACGGGTTGATCACCGTGGAGTGGTCGGCGCCGTAGCTGTACCGGGTGGCCCGCAGCGGCACCTCGTCGCCGTTGTGGATCGGCATCTCCTCGACGACCCGGCCGAGGCCGTCGTAGGCGTACTGGGTGGCGTTGGGCACTGCCGTGTCGGCGGCCGGGGTGAACAGGGTGCCGCTCGGTGCGCCGTCGGCGTAGAAGGCGTTGCGGGTACGCCACACCTCGCCCGAGCTGTTGTGCCAGGTGTCGGTGATCAGCCGGCCGCCGCCGATGGCTGCCTCCTGGGTCTGTCGTTCCCGGCCGAGTCCGTCGTAGATGGTGACCGAGGTGTCGATCCGGTTCTCGTGTCCCCGGCTCTTGGTGACGACGTACGAGGGCTTGCCGGTCTCGACGACGTACCCGGCTTCGAAGTCCGGGGTGGCGGTGGTGCTCCGGCCGGGTCCCCAGGCCTTGACGAGGCGGCCGAGGGCGTCGAAGCGGGCCTCGCTCACCAGGTCGTTGAGGTCGGTGCTGCGCAGCACCACCTCCCGTCCCGGGTCGATCTCCTGGAGCTGGCGGTGGTTGAGGGAGTTGCGTTCCTCGACCTGGAAGGCCTGCCCGGTGGCGGGGGTGTACGTGGTGGTGGAGGTCCTGCCGTCGGGGTCGGTACGTCCGGTGACCCGGGCGAGGGCGTCGAAGGCGACGGTGCCGTCGGACTGGTAGCCGGTCCCGTCGCCCTTGAGTGACCAGGTCTGGGTGACCAGTCCCCGGGTGTTCGCGGCCAGGGCGGTCCCGTACGCGGCGCCGTCGTAGCCGGTCCGGCTGGCCGAGGCGAGGGTGCTCAGGGTGTCGAAGTCGGCGGCGGCGCAGGTGGTGGGGCTGGTACGCAGTTGCTGGGTCAGCCCGATCAGGTGCTTGTCGGTGCGGTGCAGGTACTGCACCGACGTGCAGGACTCGTCACCGGTGCGGCCGGTGTCACCCAGGGACTCGATCAGGGTGGGCAGGCCGTAGGTGGTCTCGTAGGTCGTCTTCGACTCGACGGTCCGCAGCGTGCGGGTGTCGTCGCCGGTACCGGAGGACCTGGTGAACGACCGGGTACGGGGTTCGGTGACCCGCCAGGCCCGCAGCGGGCTGAGCCCGTCGTCGCGGTTGCGGCTGCCGAGTTCCCGCGCCTCCGGGTAGGTGACGCTGCGGGTGAGCCAGTCGGTGTCGGCGTCGGTGGCCTCGCGGTAGGTCAGCTCCTCGGCGATCCGGCCGGCGAAGGCCTCGCGGTCCTTGGCGATCTCGGCGCCGGTCACGTCCGGCACGGAGACGGTGTCGCCCATGCCCCGGAAGTAGCGGGCCACCGCCTTGGTCCGCCGGCTGCCGTCACGCTCGTCGTCCTCCCCGGTCAGGACGGTGACCTGGGCGAAGCCGGCGAACTGGGAGTAGGTGCGGGTGGACTTCTTGGTGAACTCCTGTTCGGCGAGTTTCCACCCCGGGTCGTCGTAGGCGTACCGGGTGATGGTGTTGGCCGCCGGGCCTTCGATCACGGGCAGTTCCTCGACGCTCTCCACGACGTACTTGTGGAACCAGTCGATCTCTTCGGCGGAGGGGTCGGGGTGCCAGAATGCCGGGTAGCAGAGCCGGTTGTTGGACTTGAGGGCGGCCGTGTCGGACTTGCCGGGCAGACCGGTGCCGGTGGCGCAGCCGCCGGTGGGCTGCCGATAGGTGACGACGGTCTCGCCGCCGTACTCGTTGATGACGCGGGCGATGCGCAGCCGGGAGAAGCCGGGCCGGTTGTCCTTCCTGACCCGGTTCGGCATGTCCTCGGTGTTGGACTCGAACCGAACCGGGTTGAGGCTGATCCTGTCGGTGCCGCCGTCGCGTCCGTAGCCGGTACGGGTGATCGACTCCAGCCAGAGGGCGGTGTTGGGGCCGGTGCGCAGGATCGGGAAGGCCTGCTTGAGCTGGTACTCGTCGACGACCTGTCGGGCGGTGTTGCCGGGCTGCCGCTGCGTCCAGGTGGTGATCCGGTCGAGGCGCTTGCGGGTGAAGAAGGACGGCGAGGCGTTCCAGCACTTCTGGCCGGCGGCGCAGCGCAGGTCGGCCGGGGTGTCGTACCAGATGCGGTACTTGGCGGGTTGGGTGCTGGTGAAGTTGGCCTCGGTGCAGGTGAGGGACCCTTCGGCGTAGCAGCGCTCGTCGACGGAGAAGGTGACCTGGGACAGCGGTGCGGCGGAGAAGAGGGTGCTGCGCCGCTGGCCGTAGTCGATGCGGTTGAGGTAGCCGCCGCGGTCGTACCGGACGGGGTCCTTGAAGTTGAAGTTGCGGGCGTAGTGGTTGGTCTCCTTGGTCCACCACAGGCTCATGGCGTTGCCGTGGATGTCCTCGACGTAGTCCAGCGACCACCGCCAGGCCTGGGTGCAGCCGGAGTCCTTCCAGTTGCCCGCCTGGTAGCAGGGCTCACCGGCGTGGTTGCCGTACACCGGGACGGTGAGCACCGAGTCGGTGACCGGGTCACCGGAGGTCCAGCCGGGCAGCCGGTGCAGGCCGAAGTGGTGCCGCGTGCCGTCGCGGGTGGTGACCACCCAGTACTCGCCGTCGGCGTCCCCGTTGGCCTTGCCGGTGTCCTTGACCAGCTCCACCTTGGAGCCGTCACCGTTGGCGGTGAGCCAGGTCTCCTCGTCGGCGTCCCAGACCAGCTCGGTGGTGGCACCGCCGAGGGAGAGGGTGGCGTTGTTCGAGCCCCAGCAGAAGTCGCCGGTGCGGTGGGTGGCGTTGTTCGCCCCGGCCTTCTTGGAGTCCTGGGTGCAGTTGGCGTAGCTGCGGGTGATCGCCCCCGCGCTGTAGTCCCAACCGTCGCCGATCCAGGAGGCCTGGTTGTTGGTGGCCGAGGTACGCCCGTCGACCGACTGGGAGGAGTACCCCAGGTTGATCTTCGGCTGGAGACCGCCGGCCGCCTCGGGCACCTGCACCTGGTACCCGTAGGTGAAGGCGCCGGAGGAGGCACCGGCGGCCCAGGAGCCGGAGGAGAGCATCGGGGTGGCGGTGAAGTCACCGGCGGCCGAGGCCCCGGTGTCCAGCACCCCGACCACTCCCGAACCGGTGGGGTTGGCGGCGCGGGCGGCGGGGCCACCCGCACCGGTGAGCAGGGAGGCGACCGAGACGCGGCCGTTGACGATCCGCCGGGTCGGCTCGTCGTCCCCGGCGGTGGTGGGTGCCTCGTCGGCGGGGACCAGCTCCACCTCGCTGGAGATGGCCGGCTCGGTGTCCTGGCCGGGTACCTGGAAGGGAGACACCCGCAGCGGGGCCGCCCCACCCGGGTCGGCGGCGCAGTCACCGCCGTCGGGGTCGTCGAAGACGCAGTCGGGCAGCAGCATCAGGCCGAACCGGTCGGCGGCCTGCGGGCCGTACAGGTCGGCGAAGGGCGTGTAGTCGACGGTGAGCGCCACCTCGGCGGCCGGGTCGGCGGTGGCCGGCGGGGTCAGCTTCATGATCAGACCGGACACCCCGGCGGCCTGGGAGGCCTCCGGTGCGGCCAGGTCGACCGTCCAGGTGCCGACGAGGTCGGCCGGGTCACCGCCCGCCGGCACCCCCAGGGCGACCGGCAGGTCCTCCACCGGCAGGGGTACGCCGGGAGCGGCCCCGGTCAGGTCGACCGCGCCGCTGTCGGCCTGCCAGGGTTCGACGGCCTCCGGCTCGTACGGCACCACCGGCACCTCGGCCGCGGTGGCCAACCCGCTGTCGGCCTCCTCGTCCCGGTCGACGTGCACCATGGTCGGGATCTCCGGCAACTCGACAGGCATCCCGGTGCGGCTCATCCCGGGGCCGGGCACCGCCCACGCCTCGGCCGGCACCAGCGTGACCAGCAGGGTGGTCGAGAGCGCCAGGGCGATGGCCGTGCGGGTGCGGGACCAGGGCAGCCGGCTCGTGGTCGCCGGGTCGGGTCGGCCGGGCCGCCGTCGGAGCAGCAAACCGGTTCCAGGCATACGTCGACTCCCACCCAGGCGTGCAGACGAAAGGAGACCCGCGGCAGGGCCGCGAGAGCACACGCCGGGCACGGCATGCGTCTGAGCACTGTCGACCAACACGGGCAGCAACTCAAGGTCACCTTCAGTGATGTCGACCTCGCGGCAGTGACCTCTGTCACCGGCAAATCACGGCTCAACCTCGCGTGCCGGAACTTTCTCCCACAGTGGACTTGTGGAGATTCTTCCCTTAGCTGACCTGCGACAAATGGCGCAAAAGCTCGATCTCGCGGGCGTAACCGTCGATCACCACTGCGTGATGATCACGAAAAGGTAAACCTGGCGACGCTAACGCGATCGATCGGTGGCGTGCGATCGTGTGCCCCGCGTCCTGCCCCCACGGCCCCCGCCGGATGGGCTGTCCGTCGTTGCCATCCCTGTCCGCCGGCCCCCACGGGAGTAGACCGCCGTGACCGCGCCACGCCTGATCGAACCCTTCGTGCGTACGCGCACCCGGCTGCTGTGCACCATGGGCTTCCTGCTGGCCGCCCTGCTCGCCGCCGCGCTGCCGTTCTGGCTGCGACCCGAGGACCCCCGGGTCGGGCGGGACCGGGCCACCGCGGCAGCTCCGGCTGTCGCCGAACGTGACCATGCGAGCGCGATGGCCGAGGCCCGCCGTACCGGGCAGGAGGTGGTGGTGGAGACCGAGACCACGGAGACCTCCCAGACCTGGGCGCTGCCCAGTGGACAGCTGCGGACCACCATCTCCGCGTTGCCCCGGCGGCTGAAGACCGACACCGGCGGGTGGGCAGCGGTCGACACCACCCTGACCCGCTCCGGGCAGACCGCCGACGGCCTCGACATCCGCCCGGTCAACGCGCCCACCCCGGTCCGCTTCTCCGGCGGCACCCCCGCACCGGGCGGGAACCGGAAAAAGCCCGGCGGCACCACCCAGTCCCTGCGGCTGCTCCCGGTCGCCCACACCGAAGCCGAGCCCGAGGCCGCCGCCGAGCCCGCCGACACGGTCCTGGCCGAGGTGCAGATCGGCGAGCACACCGTCAGCTACCTGTGGCCCGGTCCCCTGCCGGCGCCGGTGCTCGACGGCCCCCGGGCCCTCTACCCCGAGGTACACCCCGGGGTGGACCTGCTCGTCGTCGCCCGCGAGGAGGGCGGCTTCGGACAACTGCTGATCGTCAAGAACAACACTCCCGCCACCACCGGCGCGGTCGCCTCGCTGACCTACGGACTGCGCTCCACCAGCGCGGTGTTCCAGCGTGACCAGGCCACCCACGGGGTCATGGTCCTCGACCCGGACAGCGGCAAGGAGATCAGCTCGATCCCCAGCCCCTACGCCTGGGACTCCGCCGGCCGGGAACCCTCCTCCCCCGAGGTGCCGCCGCGAACCTCCGTGGCCACCCCCGCCGACGTGCTACAGCTCTCCGGGCTCACCGGGGCCGAGCCCGGTGCCCGCCAGGCACCGATGACCACCCGCCTCGACGGCGACGGCACCGGCGAGGCCCGCCTGCACCTCGACGCCGCCGCCACCGGACTGCTCACCGACGCCGAGACGACCTTCCCCGTCTTCCTGGACCCGACCCTCAAGAGCGGGCTGCAGTCCTGGGCCACCATCCTGAAACAGCACCCCAACACGAACACCTTCTACAGCACCAACTTCAACTCCGGCACCTCGGTCGCCCGGGTCGGCTACGAGAGCGACACCCCGCTGTTGACTCGTTCCTTCTGGCGGATGAACTTCGACAGCCGAATCAAGGGTGCCACGGTCAGCGAGGCCACCTTCCGGGTCGAGAACACCCACTCCTGGTCCTGCACCGCCCGGGAGATGCAGCTCTGGCTGACCGGGGCCATCTCCTCCAGCACCACCTGGAACAAACAACCCGAGTGGCAGACCCTCCAACAGCGCAGGTCCTTCGCCCACGGCTACGCCTCGAACTGCGACAAGGACTACGCCAGCTTCACCGTCCTCGACGCTGCCAGGGCCGCCGCCAGCAAGGGGTGGGGCAGCATCACCCTGGGCATGCGTGCCACCAGCGAGTCCGACACCCTCACCTGGCGCAAGTTCCGGGCCAACAGCGCCGAGCTGGAGGTCGTCTACAACACCCCGCCGACCGAGCCGAAGGACGGCCGGACCTCGCCCGGTGGTGCCTGCGTACCCGGCCCCGGTGCCGGAGCCACCATCGCCCGCACCGCCATCACCCTGTCGGCGACCGCCTCCGACAAGGACGGCAACCTCAAGGGACTGCGGTTCCGGTTTTGGCGCACCGGCACCACGGTGCCCGCCGGCACCCTCGTCACCACGAGCAGCACCGGCAAGGCGTCCCTGACGATCCAGGCCAGTTCCCTGGTGGACCAGGCCACCTACTCCTGGGACGTCCGCGCCGAGGACCACTCGAACGCCAACTCGTCGTACTACCCACCCGGCACCGAACCCTGCCGGTTCACCATCGACGCCTCCGCACCCCCGGCCCCGGACGTCTTCAGCGAGCAGTTCCTGGAAGCAACCCCCGACGGGGCCACCTGGTCGACGGTGAAGTTCGGCGGAACCGGCACGGTCCGTTTCACCGCCACCGGCGCGACCAGCTTCACGTACTCCTTCGAGAGCATCGGCAGTGAACCGGTCCCCGCCGCGGGCGGCGAGGCCACCGTCACCGGCCTCCGCCCCCGCCACACCGGCCCCAACACCCTGCACGTGTACGCCTACGACGCCGCCGGCAACCGCAGTGTGCGCACCGACTACACCTTCTACGTACCGCCGAGGGACACCGCCGACAAACCCGGCGACACCACCGGCGACCAGCTTCCCGACCTGCTCCTCGTGGACACCGACGGAAACCTGCGAAACTACGTCGGCGACGAGGGCGGCGAAATCTACTCCTGGCTCGCCGCCTCGTACACCAAGGGCAACACCCTGAACCCGTCCGGCCACTGGTTCGACCCGGCCAGCGGCAAGGCCGCCCTGATCACCAAGTACGACGACGCGTACCCGGGCGACGGCGCCACCGACCTGTTCGCCCGTACCCCCGACGGCCGGTTCTGGCTCTACCCCGGCGACGGCTACGGCAGCTTCGACGTCAACCGCCGGCTACGGGTCCTGCTGCCTGCCAACGCACCGGACCCGGCGACCTGGACCCAGCTCAAGGCAGTCGGTGACGTCACCGGCGACACCCTGCCGGACCTGTTCGTCCGGGCCGGCACCGCCCTGTGGGCCCTCTCCGGCTACACCGGCGCCAGCTTCCAGGAGGCCACCCTGATGGAGGGCACCGCCTGGGCCCGCCGGGACGCCGCAAACGTCGCCGACATCGACCAGGACGGCACCCCGGACCTCCTCTGGCGCAACCTGGACAACGGCAACATGTACGTCCGCCACGGCCGGCCGGGCCCGGTCCCCGGCAGCGTTGACCTCAACTCCCTCAAGCAGGCCGCCGCCTCCCGCGACGGCGACGTCTCCTACGGCACCGGATGGTCGGAGGCGAACATCAGCGCACTGATCACCATCCCGGACGTCAGCGGGGACGGAGTGCCCGACTTCTGGACCCGCTCCGGTACCGACGGCCAGATCCGGCTCTACTACCCCTCCCGTACCAGCACGGGTGCCGCGGTGAAGGTCGTGCTGGGCTCGGACTGGAGCGGCATGAAGTCCTTCGGCTGACCGTACCCATCGGCGAACGAACGGGCCCGAGCAGATTCCTGCTCGGGCCCGTCGCGTCGGGGTGTGCGTCCGGGTTCCCGGACACGGGACATCCGGTTGGGCGTTCAGCCGCCCATCGTCTGATCGTAGGCCTCGATGAAGTCCCTGGTCGGGGCCGCCGAGCGCCGCGGCTGGGCCAGCGTGGACCGGAGTTACGCAAGGTGCCGACTCACTCGCCCTGAGCTGACCTGGTCGAGGTCGGGCAGCAGGCTCATTCGCGGTGTGTGCAGCCTCGTCGAGGTTGCCCTGCTGACAGGCTGCCGCAGCGGGGACAGTTCGGGTGGGTCACGGGGAACCTCGCCATCTACCGCCGACTCCGCTCAGGTCGCCTCATCGAGGGTAACCATTCAACCTCCGTGGGGAATGGATCGGTATGCATACCGCATACTGCTCCCACGGCGGACGGGTAACCCGCTGGTGGTACCGCCGGATCCGCGGTGCAACTGCAGAAGTGTGCCGGCGGAGCCGGGCAGCGGTGGGAACGTTCCTCCACCGGCCAACTGACGCACGTGGCGTCCGGCTTGTGCCTGGCGGTGCAGGGCACGGCCACCGCCGACGGCACCCCGACCGTCCTGACGGCCTGCGTGGGCGGGTCGGCCGCCCAGCGCTCCTACTCGGCCCCCGGCGGCAGCGTCCTGCGCTACGCCCACGGCACCAACCCCTCCGCCCTGGCCGCCATCGCCGGCGACCACCAGGGCAGCCCCTACGCCGAAGTCGTCCTCAACGGAGGCATGACCCCGAGGATTCGGAAACAGGATCCCTTCGGTAACCCCCGCGGCACCGCCTACCTGGCCACCAACACCGAAACCAACACCGGGTTCCTCGGCGCCGTCCGCGACGACGCCTCCGGCTACACCCCACTCGGCGCCCGCCTCTACGACCCGGTGGTCGGCCGATTCCTCTCCGCCGACCCCATCCTCGACCTCGCCGACCCCCTACAGTCCAACGGCTACACCTACGCCCACAACAACCCCGTCACCCACTCCGACCCGACGGGCCTGTCCGTCTCCCTCACCCCATCGGAAACCGCCGCCGCCCTCGCCGGCATAGGCCTCTCCGCAGCCCAGGTCGCCCAAGAACAGGCCACCATGGGCAAAAGCGTCACCTCCATCATCCTCTCCGTGGCATGGGACGTCCTGAAGGACTTCCTCGGCATCAACGCCGCCCTCGGCTGCTTCGGCGGCAGCGTCTGGTCCTGCGTCGACCTGGTCACCAACCTCATCCCGCCGAAAAGGCTGATTCACCTCGGCAAGATCATTGCCGCAGTTCGTCGCACCTACAACGCCGTCCAGGCCCTCCACGAGGCCAAACGCCGCGCCGAAAACATCCTCCGCGCCGCGAAGGCCGCCGAAGCAGCCGCCCTCGCCGCCAAAAAAGCAGCCATCGAACGCGCCAAGAAAGCCGCCCAGGCCGCGAAGAAGAAAGCCGCCGAGAAGCTCAACACCACCAGCAACCGCGCCGTCAACCAGTCAAAGAAGACCGGCAACCCCGTCCAGAAACAAGCCCAAGCCACATCCAACCCCAAATCCTCATCCGCCACCTCCAACGGCGGCGCGAAATCCGGAGGCGGCGGGAAGAGCTCCAACGGCGCAGGCGGCAAGGAAACCTCCAAGCCAGGCGGAACCTCCGGCGGAGGCAGCCGCTCCAACGGCGGCACCAGCGGCAACGGAGGAAACGGCAAAGCCAACGGAGACTGCAACAGCTTTGTGCCTGGAACGCTTGTGCTGATGGCGGATGGCTCCGCTAAGGCGATCGAGAAAATCAGGCCTGGCGAGAAGGTGATCGCCACCGATCCTGAGACTCATGAGACCACCACGGAAACTGTAACAGCTGCGATTCGTGGGGAAGGTTCAAAACATCTGGTTAAGGTCGCCGTCGATGTTGAAAATGGTCACGAAGAGCAAGGCGCCGAGATTATCGCTACTGACGGTCACCCGTTCTGGGTGCCCGAGCTTGACGAATGGGTCAATGCTTCGGATCTCCACGTTGGGCAATGGCTTCAGACAAGTGTGGGCACTCGAGTCCAGATTGCTGCTATCACCCGTTGGTCGACTCAATGGGCTGCCGTCCACAATCTTACCGTAGGCAATGTTCACACTTACTATGCTGTAGCAGGCGCAATACCCCTTCTGACTCATAACACGACGCCGTCTTGTAGGACGTGGCGAAACCTTGAACCGGGGGACGAGATCCGCCCAGTTAATCCGATTCCGGCAGATGGTCTAGAAGATGCCACCGGGAGGTTCATCTATGTGGTTATGCCCGATGGTGAGCTGAGGACAACACGCCTCTCGGAGCGGCATGGCCACATCGACCTTGCGCGAGGGGCGGACGTCGTGGCAGCGGGTGAGTTTAAGCTGTACAGTGGTCGCCTGAAAGAGATGGACAACCGGTCTGGGCACTATAAGCCCAGCGGTCTGGAGCCGCGGCAAGCTGCGGAAATGGCGTTTCGAAGTGCTGGATTCGACGTAGGGCCGAAATCCTATAAGGAGCGATGGTAGTAATATTGTTCGAGGTGGGAGCATAGTGCTAAATGCGGCAGAGATCTCTCGCGAACTCATTCGAATAGGAGAGCGTTTGACCGAAACAAACTCTACATTAAAAATTGATGAAGCCCTAAAGAGTTTTAGCGATGTGGTTCGGTCGTCGAAGTGTGAAGCCTTGCTGGAAGGCGAGATCCTAAGGCAGGTGGAGAGTGTCCAAGGATTGACGGTGCCAGTAGAAATTATTCAGTATGTTGCTCACGTTTTCGCCTGGCCCTCACTGCGACGGGCAGTGGCCACTTTGCTGATTGAAGCGCGAAGCAGTGATCTGAGAGGTGCCAGGGCGCTGGAGTTGATCGACGAATCCCTTAGTGAAGACTGGGAGGATCGAGACCTTTTCCCATCTCTTTGCGGATGATCTCCGGCAGTTGTTTGCGTGGTCAGATCTTCTGGCGGAGAACAGTGTTGGAGATCTTATTCAAAACGAGTCTGCCGTATTCGCAATGCATCAGGGCTACCAGGTCTATTGAGGTGATCTCAGCAACGCATAAGGGTTGATTGGTGTGACACGGGCGAAGCCGGCGATTTGGGCAGTGGTGGAAACAGGCGTGGAGCCATCGATAGACATGTCCTTGCAGATCCACGTCTTCGAGAGGGCTCCACGTGATTGCCTATCGTGCCATGGTCGACGTCCCGAGGGAACTCGTGCAGCACCTTGCCCGGCTGCTGTACGCCCAGCGCCGGGCCTGCGGTACCCGTCGGGGCACGCGGGCGTTGACCTGCTTCTACCAGGCGTTGATGGTGCTGGTCTGGTTCCGTAAGGGTGAGGACATGACCCTCCTGGCCGCCGGGTTCGGCATCTCGAGGGCGACCGCCTACCGCTACCGCGACGAGGGCGTCACGGTGCTCGCCGGGCAGGCCACCGATCTGCACACCGCGCTGCGTCGGGCCGTCGCCGACGGCTGGTCGCATGTGATCCTCGACGGCAAGCTGTTCGACTGTGACCGGCTCACCGAGACGACCCTGTCGGTCAAGGGCGAGGTCATCGACGCCTGGTACTCCGGAAAGCACCGGGACTTCGGCGCGAACATCCAAGCCGTCATGCGCCCGGACGGATTGCCGATCTGGACCTCGACGGCGATGCCCGGGCACCCGCACGACACCAGCTGCGCCCGCGGCCTCGGGATCACCGCCGCGCTGAACTGGTCCGCCGCCGAGCTGGGCCTGCCCAAAGGGCTAAATAATGGCGGCGAGCTTCGATTCTGATAAGTATCTTGACCTGTTGAGTGAGGCGATTCCTGGCGATGCTGGGACTAATGACATCCTGGGGTTTCTAAAGGGTCGAGGGCTCTCGATAGTTCAGTCAACTATTGTCTATGCACGTCGACAAGGCCTCTCGATGTCGGAGGCAAAAGAAATCGTTGCCGAGAGTGGAGCATGGAGCGACGTGGTTGTGGAACACTCAAGCTTTCGTGGCGCATTGGAGCATATGACTGAGGCGGAATAGTGAGCTGTTGATGGGCGGGACGAGCGTGCTCCAGGAATGGCTAAGTGGGGTGTGGGGCGGTGTTCAGCGATTGGCGATTCTGTCGGGCGGCGAGGGCTTGACTCCGGTCGCCGAGAGGGAGCAACTTGTTCTCATTGAAGATAAAGATTCAATAAGCAAGATTCGGTGTTGGGCGACCCAGGGCGATTTTACCGGCGACGCATGCCGCTGCCCGGGGGATCTGACTATTGCACTCCTTGATGATGCGGGTGTCGTAATCGGTGCGGCAAGTCTGCACCCAGGTAACCGGATCTCTTGGGAGCGGGGTCGGTTCCACAGTGACCTGGTTGCGCCTGGCCTTGTGTATGCGCGTCTAATGTTTTCCCAATTCGGTCTCGTTGGCGCATCGAGGGCCGTGCTGGAACAACTGATCTCGTTGTTGAACTTGCGTGAAGGTGAGGTTCAGTTTCGTCCGGCTGGTGACACGGCGGCAATGTCGGCGCGGAAAGTCCCTATAGTGCTTTTTGAGATGCTGGAGGGCTGTTCTGGCGAAGAGGCGGCCGAGCTGGATCAGGATCTCATCCGGAGAATGAACTCAAGGCTGCTGCTCGCGGGAGGTGGGGAGGATGAACGCGTTCGGCAGTTGCTGGCTTGGCTTGGAAGTGCAACCTGGCCAGCCGAGGCGATTTCCGGTGACGGGAAGCTTGCCCGCCGCATGCTGAACGAACTCGATCCGCATCTGATCCAACGGGTCCTTTGTGATCTAACCGAACCGGTCGAGATTATGGGCGCAGTGGCCTGGGCTGCGTTTCGGGACGACGATTCTATGGTCATGGGTGCAGTAGGCGCCGAGATTGGTCGAATCATTGCTCGTGGATAATCACTGAGCGATTCCGGTCAAACGCCGAGTGGGGGCAACGGACGATTGCTGTCGCGGGTACGGCAGCGGTGCCACACGTGGCTGCTCACCTGACCGGTGGCCTTCTGTCGCTTGGTGATGTGGCCGCCTGACGACGAACGAAACCGGTTCAGGCGGGCGGCGTCCAGTTGGTCTTGAGGGTATGGACGAAGGTGGTCCAGGTGGTGTCGTCGAAGGCGAGGGTGGGGCCGTTGCGGTCCTTGGAGTCCCGGACGCCGACCGTGTCACCGGTGAAGCGCACCTCGACGCAGTTGGCGTTGCTGGAGCTGCGGGTCGACTTGAACCAGCCCTGGTCGAGGGGGGTGGACGGCAGGGTCACGTCATCTCCTTGGCGATCCGGCGGATCAGGTCGATCGATTCGCCTGAGCCTAGCGCCAGTTCCCGGGTCTCGGCGAAGGTGACCACGTAGTCGGTGACCCGTACCGACTGGTCGATGATGTCGATGGAGGTCAGGAGTTGTGGAGCATCGGCGGAGCGCTCCATATGGTGCTGGTCCAGTGACCGCCCGGCCGCCTTGGTCGTCGCGCGGGCGCGTGCGTGCGGGCAGGCGCTCCCCGCAGCGCTACAAGGCGTCACAACAGACGACCTGCCGGCGGCTCTGGGGGCTTGCACCGGACGTGACGTCGCCACCGCCGCAGCCGTCCACCCCGCCGACCGTGGCTGGTCCATACCGAACCGCAGCCCCGACAACGCCAACTGCGGTGAGGCGCGCTTCGGCGGCGGCCCGGTCGGGCGTACCGGACGAACAAGGACCGGAGCGGCCCCCGGGCGACGCCTGGGTCAGCTTCCTGCCCGCGATTCAAGGCCGACGAGGTCCGCCCAACTGAGCGACCAGCAGACCGGGTAGACCAGCCGTTGCTCGCCACCGACTGCCTGCCCGCCGGAACGTGCTCCGGCGCGGCACCGGCCGGCGCTGTC
Source organism: Micromonospora sp. WMMA1923 (assembly GCF_049179195.1). NCBI lineage: Bacteria > Bacillati > Actinomycetota > Actinomycetes > Micromonosporales > Micromonosporaceae > Micromonospora > Micromonospora sp. WMMA1923. The sequence goes on along the minus strand of NZ_JBMHLZ010000001.1, from coordinate 922,978 downwards.
GAGCTCATGTCGGGGATGACCCAGGATGTCGGGGGACGACCCAGGATGCCGGGGACGACTCAGGATGTTGGCGGCGGCAGAGCCGGACCCGGTGCGGTTGCCTGCCCCGGGTCTGCCACTGGGCACCCGCGCGCCCGTTCTCCGGCGACGTCGAGATGAAGGTCGCCGATCCGGACCACCACGTCGAGGTGGCCGCCGAGGCCGGTGACGTAGGCGAGCAGTGTGGCCAGGTTCGTCACCGCGCCGCTTTCGATCTGGCTGATCCGGGCCTGGGAGAGCCCGGCGGCCCCGGCCAGTTGGGTCTGGGTGATGCCGAGGTGCCGGCGGATCTCGGCCAACCGCGCGCCGCTGACCGGAGCGGTCATCTGCTCACATGCCCCCTTGCCGTTGATTCCTCGGCCTGGTCAGGCGTTTCGGTAACCGGGCGGAAAAGCGAGCCCTGAACCACGTGGGAACGCGAGAATGCTACGCATCCCGGTCGATACAGTGAGCCGGGACACGAAACTCTCTCACTCGGTTCGACGGGCCGCCCTTCCACCGATCAACCATAGGAGGGCACCCGCCCGGGTCGCGCCCGGCAGGCGGCCCGCTGAACTCCGTGGCCGGGGTGCCGCGGAAGGGGGTAGAAGGTGGCGGCAGAGCCACCATTGTCGACCCGGTAGATGCCGCCTGAGCTGCGGCTTCGCGACGAACATAAGTGGTGCTTATATTCTCGGGCACCGACGACAACGGCCTGATGTGGTAACCGACTCAGCTCGACAGGGGCCATGATGCCCATTCGACCCGCGCGACGGAGTGACCCAAGACACCCGTACCGACAGCACTGATAAAGACCGCGCGAACATTTGTCCACCGTCACCGGCGTTTCGTGGCGATGAGGTGGGCCACAGATTTCGTACGGGTTTCCGTCGAACCGGCGTTGAACGCGGAACGTAGGTGGGGAGCAACGTCGACCAACGTCCGGGAGGGGCCCCGACATGACCGTGTACCACAGCATGCAGCACCGAGAACGCACCGGCGCGAACGCGCTCCTGGATGCGCCGACCCGGCCGGACCTCACCGACCGGACGACGCCCGCCGGACTGGATCGTGTCCGCGAGATCCAGGCCATCAACCAGGTCGTCGGCATCCTCACCGACCACGGGCTGCAGTCCTCGCCGCTGTACCGGGAGGCGTGCCGGGCCCTGGCGTTGGCGCGTACCCTGCGGCCGTTGACGGCCGGGCAGGTCGCGGCGCTGCGCCTGTCGGCGATCGCCAGCTACCGCCACCAGGAGGAGCGGGAGTGGCAGGAGTGGCGGGAACGCCACGACATCCCCAGGAGCGAGCCCAGCCGGCCGTTCGACCACCAGGACCACCACGAACACCACGAGCAGCAGCAGGACCACGACCGCAACGTCCTGCACCGGGCCAGATGACCGGGTACGACACGGTGATCGACCGGGCCGGCTGAGCACCACCGTCGGCACGGAACCCGGTGACCGAGACCGGCGCCGGGTTCCGGTCGACGGACCGGCTACGCCCCGTCCGGGTTCTGCCGAACGAAGGTCTCCAGCTCCGCGCCGCCGTACCAGTCGGTGCGCCGGCCGACGTGGGTCATGCCGAGCCGACGGGCCACCGCCATCGAGGCCCCGTTGCCCGGTGCCACCACCGCGTGGATCAGCGCGGTGCCATAGGCGAACTCGCGGTCGACCACCGCCCGCGCGGCCTCGGTGGCGAAGCCGTGGCCCCAGGAGTCGGGGTGCAGGTGCCAGCCCACCTCGATGTCGTCGGTCAGCCGGGACTCGTCGCGGTCGGGCAGCGGCTTGACCAGCACCGTGCCGACCACCACCGCCGTGTCGCGTACCTCGACCGCCCAGGTGCCGTACCGTCCGGCGTGCGGCAGGTGCCGGGTCCGCCACCTGTGCAGCCGGTCGAGGGCCTGGGCCGGGTCGGTCAACGGCAGGCCCGGTGCCTCCAGCCACCGGTTGACCTCGGCCCGGGAGTAGATGTCGTAGATCCGGTCCAGGTCCGTCGGGGAGTCGGTCCAGTCCCGCACGACGAGTCGCTCGGTGGTGACAACGCTCATGGCGGGCGATCTTAATGAGTGGCGTGGCAGCCGAGGGGGAATTACCGCGCGATGGGCAGCGCATGGCAGCGGACGAAGCGGATCACCAGTGCCGCGTTCCGGCCGGTACGGGGTCGGGATCTGTCGCTGCACGCGGCGGCGATCACCTTCTACGGGGCGATCGCGGTGGTGCCGGTGGCACTGCTGGCGATCTGGTTGACCGGGCTGGTCGCCGGGGCGGACCGGGTCCGCCGGCTCACCTCGTACGCGGTGCAGACCCTGCCGGACGCGATCGGCGCGCCCCGGGCGGTGGACGCGCTGGTCAATGCCGGGGTGGAGTTGACCCCGCTGCTGGCGCTGGCCTCGCTGCTGCCCGCCTCGCTGTACGGCGAGGGGCTGCGCCGGGCGTTCGTCTCGGTGGCCCGGCCGCACCACGACGAGTCGCTGGTCGGCTGGCGGGGCCGGTTGTTGCTGCTGCCCCTGCTCGCCCCCGCCCCGGCCCTGCTGCTCAGCATCCTGATCGCCCTGCCCACCACCACCCGGCTGGTCGAGCAGGGCGGCTGGGTCGCCTTCGGCGGCATCGTGCTGTCGTTCCTGGGGGTGTGGCTGGTGCTGACCCCGGTGCTGCTCTGGGTGTTCCGGGTGGTCGGGCCGGCCTCGCCGGACTGGCTCTCCTCGCTCGGCGTCGGCTCGTTCACCGCGGCGAACCTCTCCGGCTTCCTGCACGGCTTCGTGCTCTTCTGCTCGCTGCCGTTGGACCTGGGCGTGCCGTTCGGCGGGTTCTTCGAGATCGGCGCGGGGGTGGCGGTGCTGCTCTGGCTGTACCTGTTCCACGTGATCGTGCTCGCCGGCTACTCCGCCACCCTGGCCCTGTCGGCCTGGCGGGCCGGTCGCGCCCGGGTCGCCCCGGCCGGCGAACCGCCCCGCCGGCCGACCGGCGACGAGGCCACCGCCGAACCGCCCCGCCCGTCGGCCGGCGGAACCGCAGGTCAGGAACGGAAGGGGCCGGTCACCTCGTAGGTGATGCCGCCGCTGCCGCTGCTGGCCCCCGAGATGCCGCGCTGGGACGAGAAGTAGAGCCGCCGGCCGTCCGGGGAGAACGCCGGGCCGGTGATCTCGGAGCCGTCCTGCCCGACGATCCGTAGCATCGGGGCGACCACCCCGGCGGGAGTGATGACGTTGATCTCCAGGTTGCCGCCGTCCTCGGCCACGTAGAGGTCCCCGCCGCCGGTGCCGGTGATGTTGTCCACCCCGGTCAGCGGCGCGGTGCCGGCCGGCACGAGGTCGTCGTCGTACGCCAGGTCGATGCGCTGGTTGACCGCGTCGTACGCCCAGACCCGGTTGTCGCCCTTGGTGGTGAACCAGCAGGTGCCCCGGTCGTACCAGCAGCCCTCACCGCCGTTGAAGTGCTTCGCCGCGCCTACCTGGAGCCGGGTGGGGATCGGGACGCCGTCGCGGTCCGGCACGTCACGCCAGGTGACCGGCCCGGCGACCTGGTCGGCCGGCGCGCAGAGCACCTGCACCCGACCGGTCCGCAGGTCGCCCCAGGTGTCCGGGACGAACCGGTAGAAGCAGCCGTCGGGCTCGTCCTCGGTCAGGTACACCACCTGACGGTGCGGGTCGCAGGCGGCGGCCTCGTGGGTGAACCGGCCCATCCGGGTCCGCTCCTCGGCCGTCCGGCTGCCGTCCGGCCAGGTCTCGAAGACCCGCCCGAGCGGCACCTCCTCGCAGGAGAGCCAGGTACCCCACGGGGTCGCGCCACCGGCGCAGTTGACGTTGGTGCCACCGAGGATCCGGTACGCCGAGACGATCGAGGCGTCGGCGGCGAACCGGATCGCCGACGCGCCGCCGGTCAGCGGGATCTCCGAGTTGGAGACGTAGATCCAGCCGGTGCCGGCGGCGAAGCAGGCCCCGCCGTCGGGGGCCCGGTGCCAGACGTACGAGGTGCCGCCGACCCGCTGCCCGGAGCGGGCGACCACCCGACTGGTGAAACCGGCCGGCAACTGGATGCCGTTGGCGTCGGCGGCCAGCAGCGCCCCGTACGGGCTGGGGCCGGGCTGGGCGACGGCGGCGAACGCCTGCTGCCAGAGGGCCCCGGCGAAGGTGGCGGTCCCCGCGCCCAGGACGGTGGCGCGCAACACGGTACGACGATCCATTCCGGCCTCCCGGTGAGTCGATGCCCGGAGGTGACCCTAGGGCCGCCGGGCATCGACCACCCCCACTACCGGGTGAACGTCGAGTGACCCTCCGCTGTCGACGTGGCGTCGGCCGCCAGCTCCTCGTCGGTGGCCTCCCGGATCCCCCACCGGCGGTAGACCCGGCCCAACGGGCCCGGTGCCCACCAGTTCCACCGACCCATCAGCCGCATGGTCGCCGGCACCAGCAGGATCCGGACCAGGGTGGCGTCGACCACGATCGCCACGATCATCCCGATGCCGATCAGCTTCAGGTACGTCATGCCGCCGGTGGCGAAGCCGGCGACCACGACGATCAGCAGCAACGCGGCGGCGGTGATGATCCGCCCGGTGTACTGCAGTCCGGCGGCGACCGCGGCGGTGTTGTCCCCGGTACGGTCCCACTCCTCACGGACCCGGGAGAGCAGGAACACCTCGTAGTCGGTGGCCAGGCCGAAGAGCACGGCGAGCATCAGGATCGGGTTGGTCGGCTCGATGAAGCCGGTCGGGGTGAAGCCGAGCAGCTCGGAGAGGTGCCCGTCCTGGAAGATCCAGACCACCACACCGAAGGACGCCCCGATCGACACCAGGTTCATCAACACCGCCTTGATCGGCAGCAGCACCGAGCCGAAGGCCAGGAAGAGCAGGACCAGGATGGCCACCGCCATCAGCACCGCCATCCAGGGCAGCCGGTCGACCAGGCTGTCCAGCAGGTCCCGGTCGGCGGCGGGACGCCCACCGACCAGCACCTCGGCGTCGTCCGGCGCGGGCAGGGCCCGCAGCGCCCGGACCGTGTCGTGGGCCTCCTCGCCGGTCGGCTCGCCCGGGTAACTGACCGCCAGCAGGGTCGAGTCGCCCCGGTTCGCCGTAGGGGTCACCCCGGTCACCCCCGGCAGCGCGGCGATCCGGTCGGAGAAGGCCTGCACGGTCTGCGCCGACGCGCCGGAGACCAGCACGTCGATCGGGGCGATGCTGCCACCGGGGAAGTCGCCAGCGATCCGCTCGGCCACCTGCCTCGGGGCGGCGTCGGCCGGCAGGACCCGCTCGTCGACCCCACCGAACTCGACCCGCAGGAACGGGGTGGCCAGGGCCAGCAGCAGGACCGTCACCCCGAGCAGGTACGGCACCGGCCGGCGCATCACGCTGTGCGCGATCCGGGCCCACGCGCCGGTGCCCGGCTCGGCCGGCCGGCCGGCACCCCGACGCCGCCACGGCAACGGCACCCGCAGCGCGTCGATCCGCCGCCCGAGCACCACCAGCAGGGCCGGCAGCACGGTCAGCGCGCCGAGCATGGCGACCAGCACCGCGGCCATCCCGCCCAGGGCGATGGACCGCAGGAACGCCTGCGGGAAGATCAGCAGGCTGGCCATGGCCAGGGCGATGGTCAACCCGGAGACCAGTACGGTCCGGCCGGCGGTGACCATGGTGCGGGCGATCGCGTCGGCCGTGCCCCGACCGTTGGCGACCTCCTCCCGGAACCGGCTGACCACGAAGAGCGAGTAGTCGACGGCCATCCCCAGCCCGATCAGCGTGATCACGTTGATCGCGAAGATCGACACATCGGTGAAGAGGTTGACCACCCGGACCGCGACGAACGCGCCGAGGATGGCCACCCCGCCGATCAGCAGCGGCATCGCGGCGGCGACCAACCCGCCGAAGATCAACACGAGCAGCACCAGCAGCACCGGCATGGAGATCAACTCGGCGCGGAAGATGTCCCGGGTGGTCTGCGTGTTGACCGTCTCCAGGAACGCCACCGCCCCACCGACCTCGGTACGCAGACCGGACGCGTCGAGCTGCGGACGCACCTGCTCGTACCCGGCGAGCTTGCCGTCCTCGTCACCGGCGGCCAACTGCACAAGCGCGTAGGTGGCCCGCCGGTCGGTGGAGACCAACGCCGGGGCCTGGGTGTCGTACCAGGTGGTGACGTTGGCGACGGCGGGATGCTCGCGGATCCCGGCGACGGTGGCCGCGACCGGCTCCCGGAAGGCCGGGTCGTCGACGCTGTGGTCCCGCGCCGACCAGAGCACGATCAGGTCGGCGCCCTGCGGCCCCAACTCGGCGGTGATCCGCTCCGCCGCCCGACTGGACTCGCTCGCCGGATCGTCGAACCCACCCCCGGAGAGCTGCCCGAACACGCCCGTACCCCAGGTCGCGCCGAGCACCACCAACGCCACCGCGGCGGCCAGCACACCCCAGCGGGCGCGCACCACCGTCCGTCCCCACCACCCGAACATCCATCGCCTCCAGGAAAGGAAGGGCCCCTTCTTAACGCATACGGTAGAGAAGGGTCCCCTTCTTACGCGCGGAGCCCTCCCCCGCGCGGAGCCCTCCCCCGCGCGGAGGGCCGCCCGCGCGGAGAGCCGCCCGCGCGGAGGGCCGCCCGCGCGGAGGGCCGCCCGCGCACGGAGGCCTGCCCGCGCGGAGAGCCGCCCTGCGCGGCACCCCGCCCACGCAGGGAGGCCCACCACACGCAAGGCCACACCACACGCAAGGCCGCATCACGCACGTAGGCCGCATCACGCATGGAGGCCACACCACACGCAAGGGCCGCATCACGCACGGAGGCCGTACCGCACGCAAGGCCCGCACCCCACGCGAGTCCGAAACCACGCATGCAAGGCCGCACCGGCGACGGGCGCGGTGGGGCGGGCGGTGGGCACTAGGATCGTGGGTGTGGAGGGTCAGCTGCCGGCGCGGGCCGATGTGGTGATCGTCGGGGCCGGGCACAACGGGCTGGTCTCCGCGATCCTGCTGGCCCGCGCCGGGCTCGACGTGCTGGTGCTGGAGGCCGCCGGGGTGATCGGGGGCGCCACCCGCACCGAACGGCCGTTTCCGAAGGTCCCCGGGTTACGTCACTCCACCGGGTCGTACCTGCTGGGTTTGATGCCGCCGGAGTTGCTGGCCACCCTCGACGTGCGGATCCCGGTGCTGCGTCGCGACCCGCACTACTTCCTGCCCACCCCGGGCGGCCCTGGCTCGCCGTACCTGTTGATGGGCAGTGACCAGGCGGCGACCCGGGCGCAGCTCGCGGAGTTCTTCTCCCCCGCCGACGTGGCCGCCGACGAGGCCATGCAGGCCGAGCTGGCCGCGCTGCGCGACGACCTCGCGCCGGCCTGGCTCGCCGAGCCGCTGCCGGTCGCCGAGACCGCGCAGCGCTACGTCCGGCCGGCGCTGCGGCAGGTCTTCACCGACCTGGTCGGCGGCTCGGTCGCCGACTACCTGGCCCGCTTCGAGTTCCGCTCCGAGCTGCTGGTCAGCATGTACGCGGTCACCGACGGGCTGTCCGGGCTGAACGCCGGGCCGGACGACCCCGGGACGGGGCACAACTTCCTGGTGCACAACATGTGCCGGCTGCCCGGCTCCGGCGGCACCTGGATGATCGCCGAAGGTGGGATGGGCACCGTGTCGGGCACCTTCGCCGACGCCGCCCGCGCCGCCGGAGCCCGGATCGTCACCGGCGCACCCGTCACGGCGGTCGCCCTCGACGGTGGGGCGGCCAGCGGGGTGGTGCTCGCCGACGGGCGGGCGGTCCGCGCCGAGGTGGTGCTCGGCGCGTGCGACCCGTACCGGTTGATGGGGTTGTTGCCCGACGGTGCGCTACCGGAACCGCTCAGCGCGCGGATGGCGGCGGTGCGGCGTACCGGCACCACGCTCAAGCTCAACCTGGCCCTGCGCGGCCTGCCCCGGTTCTCCTGCCTGCCGCAGGACGCGCCGAGCCCGTTCGGCTCCACCATCCACCTGCTGCCCGGGTCGGCGTCGCTGACCGGTGGTGGGGGTGCGCCGCCGATGGCCGCGCTGCGCGCCATGTGGGACGACGTACGGGCCGGCCGGCTGCCCGCCGAGCCCACCATCGAGTGGTACCTGCACACCACCGTCGACCCGTCGCTGGCCGACCCGGCCGGGCACCACTCGTCGGCGCTCTTCGTCCAGTCGGTGCCGTACGAGCTTGCCGACACCACGTGGGACGCGGCGCTGCCCGGCTACGTCGAGCGGCTGGTGCAGATCTGCGAACGGTACGCGCCCGGCACCGGCGACCTGATCGCCGACGCGGTGCCGCTGCCCCCACCCGGCATCGAGGCGCACTTCGGCATCACCGGCGGGCACATCCACCACGTCGACAACACCGTCTCGTTCGCCGACCGGATGCCGTACGCGACCGGGGTCGACGGGGTGTACGCGGGCAGCGCCGGCTGTCACCCGGCCGGCAGCGTGATCGGTGCCGCCGGCCACAACGCCGCCCGACGCATCCTCGCCGACCTCGACCACTGAGGGGTAAGGAAGGGCCCCCTGTTAACGCTTCCGGTCTAGCGGGGAACCCTTCTCACCATCGGTGACAGGAAGGGCTCGGCTACCGACTGCTGCCGTCGGGGCGCAGGGCGCGGTAGGCCGCCCACGGGATCGTGGGGCGCTTCCAGCCACGCCGTTCCAGGTAGCGGCGGGTGGCGGCCCGGGTGGTACGCACCGTGCGCAGCGAGTCCGTCCGGCGGGGCCGGTGCCGGGCGGCCGGCTCGATCAGTCGCCGCGGGCGCAGCATCCAGCCGTCCGTACCGCGGACCAGCTCACCGCGCACGTTGGCGTTGTGCAGGTTCCACAACTGCGCGTCGTGCTGGTGGACCAGCAGGCTGGCCGGGCCCTCGACGGGTTCCACCCCGTCCGGCACCACCACCCGGTAGCCGTCCGCGCCGACAGTCACGGTGGTGCGCATTAACAGCGGCGCCCCGCTTCCGTCCAGGGCCGCCAACACCACACTCGGGTACGCCGCCAGCACCTGCGCACCGACCAGGCCCTCGACCGGTGAGCCGCCCTCGGTCGACGTCGACGCCGCACCCCCGGCCGCCGTGGCGGTGGTGGTCGGCAGCGGACGGGTGGTCACCTCGGTCGGGGTGACGGTGATCAACAGCCGCATGAAGTAGAAGTCGGTGAACATGGTCGCCGGCCAGTTGAGGTAGGTACGGCTGACCGGCTGGCGCTGGAACATCTGCGCCCAGAAGGCGCCCAGGTCCCCGGTCGGCTCGGTGTGCACCTCGTCGGGGCAGTCCGCCGTGCCGCGTACCAGGATCTGCTCCGGCTGGGTCAGCCCGCTGGCCGTGGGGTCGGAGAAGAGCACCGCCACCCGGGGATCGCGGCGTACGTTGAACGCCTTCTGCGGGTACCCCAGGGAGGTGGTGATCATGATCGTGCCGTCCTGCCGGAGCAGCCCGGAGGTCGGCCAGGCGACCGGCGTACCGTCCTTGGCAAGCGTTGCCAGCTCACAGGTGCGGTAGGCGGAGATCGCCGTGCCGAGCGCGGATCCGGGCGCGATGCTTACGGAGGGCTGCTGCATGGCCAGCATCGTAGCCAGTGGATCAACTCGATGGCCGGGGCCGCTACGGAGCAGCTACGGAGCCGACTGCGGGGTCGCCTCCTCCTCGCCTACCCGGTGCGCCCGGACCTTGTGCCCCACGCTGGTCAGGCAGCGACCGCTGGGCAGGTCGAACTTCCAGCCGTGCAGCTGACAGGTGAGCTGGTCGCCCTCGACGATGCCGAACCGGCTCAGGTCGGCCTTCAGGTGCGGGCAGCGACGCTGCACGACCCAATCACCGAGGGTGATGTCCTCGGCGTCGACCGCCCGCTCGTGCTCGTCGTACCAGCCCTCGGCGTACTGGAGGCGCTCGGTGGAGAGGCACTTGAAGAAGGCGTACACGAACTCGTTGTACTGGCCGATCCGGGCCGCCGAGAACCGGCAGGAGAGGAAGAGCGAGTTGACCCAGTCCACCTCGCCGATGTGCAACAGGTACTCGATCAGTGCCCGCTCGGTACGGAACCGGTACCGCACCTTCTCGTCGGCGTACGGACGGACCTCCTTGCCCGGGAAGTCCACCACGATCGACTCGACGCTCTCCCCACCCGAGCCGTCCGGGCTGACGAGGTCGAAGCGGACCGGGCCACCCACCCCCTTGGCCAGGTAGATCGACTCGTCGAGCAGCGGCTCGATCCGCCGCTTCATCTCCTTCAGGACGTCGATCTCCGGGTGCCGCCAGGACGCCTTCTCCGCCTCGATGACCGGCCGCTTGCGCTCGCGCATCTCTTCCAGGTGGGCGACCTTGTTGGCGAAGAACTCCTCGACCGGCTGCGGATGGGTGGTCGTCGCGCCGGAGGTGGTGACCTCGGCGACGCTGCCGGGCAGCAGCACGATGCCGTTGGTCCCGCCGACCTTGGCGTACTCGGCCAGGAAGACCGACTGGTCGGGGAAGATGTTCCCCTCGTCGCCGTGGATGTCGTTGAACTGCCACAACGCGTCGTCGAGGAAGCACGGCGGGCCGGCGATCGGGAAGACGTGCGAGGCCTTCAGGTCGTCGATGTAGCGCCAGGTCCGGTCGAACTGACGGTCCCGCTTCTGCTTGCCGAACGCGGTCTTGGCCGACTGCGGCAGTTCGTAGACCATCGGGTACCAGATGGCCCCGGAGAACTGGAGCAGGTGGGCGTGCACGTGCCCCAACTCGGTGAAGAGGCCCAGGTCGGTCGGGCGGGCGTCGTTCTGGTTGAGCAGCCGGACCCCGTCGTACTCCACCCAGAGCGAGGAGTCACCGATCGGACCGTCGGTGGGGCTGGTCAACGCCTGGATCATGATCTTCAGGCCGCCGTCGAGCTCGACGACCTGCTCGTTCGGGGCCTTGAGAAATTTGGTGAAGCCCAGCGCGCGAAACTCGTCCTCCATCTCGGAGGTGGGGAACTCGGGGAGCAGGACGGTGGCGTCCTTGCTGACGAAGTCCCGCAGGTGCTTCGCGTCGAAGTGGTCCCGGTGCAGGTGGGAGACGTACAGGTAGTCGACCTGTCCGAGGGTCTCCCAGTCCAGCAGGGAGTTGTCGGGGAAGGGGAACCAGGAGGCGAAGTAGGCCGGATTGACCCACGGGTCGCACAGGATGCTGCCCGCGGCCGTGTCGATCCGCATGCTGGCATGGCCCGTACCGGTCACTCGCACCGCAGTCTCCCTCAACAAGGCAATCAAGGCGTACGTCAGAACGCTACCGGAGGCAGTGTGGTCGACAACCCGCGACGCCGGTAGTGCCCTTCGCCCCGTGCCGAACGGCCCCTGCCGGCGGGTGGCACCGGTCCCGTGGTGGACCCTGCGCAGCCGCGACGGCCGGACGTGCCAGACTGATCGGAGATCCGCAGAGCGAGGGAAGGACCGACAGTGGCAGGCAGTGAGCCGGTAACGTCGCCCGATCAGCACAAGCCTGGACACCGGAAGGCCGGCCGGATCGGCGCGGTGGTCACCGCGCTGGCGATGCTGGCGATGATCTGCGGCAACCACGAGGGCAGGGTCGAGGATCTCTGGCTGGTCGGCATCGCCGTACTGCTGCTGGGCATTGTGATCGGCGACGTGGTGCTGCGCCGCAACGGTCTGCGTTCCTGACCCGACGCCCGCCGCTCGGGCGGTGATCCGGACGACCTGTCGAAGGTAGGGGCCGCACCGATCGGTGCGGCCCCTACCTTCTCGTGCGTGTCATGGCTCCCGGTCGCCGGCTCAGCGGCCGAAGAGGATGTCCTGGACGTCCTTGAGGGCCGAGTCGACCTCCGCCTCGAAGTACCCGCCGGGCACCAGGCCGAAGCGGAGAGTGTCCAGGTCCTTCGGGTTGACCGGCATGGGGCCCCGCCCCGCCATCGCGCCGAGCAGACTCTCGAAGAAGTGGTCCACCTGGTCCGGGTCGTAGCCGCTACCGAACCGGCGTACCTGGAAACTGCGGCGGATCTGGTCGACCTGGTGCAGGTCGCTGCCGGGGGGACCGGCCATCGGCGGACCGATCATCGGCGGACCGGCGGGCGGCGGACCGCCCATCGGCGGTGGCGGGGCCATGGGTGGGCCACCTGGCGCCTGCGACGGCACCGGTGGCGGACCAGCCGGACCCCGGCCCCCGCGCAGCTCACGCAGCTCGTGTTCGGGCATCCTGATCTCGGCGGTCATGTCGGCCCGCCCGTGTCGACCGGCCTCGAAGCCGTCGAAGCGGGGCTCCTCCGGGCCGTACCCGCTGGGCCCGGCCGGCAGACCGCGCGGCGCGGGGCCGCCGTGACCACCCGGCCCCATCGGAGCGCCCGGGCCGCCCATCCCGGGCCCCGGACCGGTCGGCGTACGCGGTGCGTCGTACCCGCCGCGTTGCGGCGCGTCGTAGCCGGCGGCGAACCCGCCGGTGTTCTCCTCGTACCGACCGTAACGGTCCGGCGGCGGCCCGCCCTGCCCCGGCATGGCGCGGGGCGGCATCGGCTGCGGCCCGGGCGGCATGCCCCGGTCATCCCGCATCGGCGGACCCATCCGATCAGGGGGTCCCATCCGATCCGGCGGACCCATCCGATCAGGGGGTCCCATCCGGTCAGGCGGACCCATCCGATCAGGGGGTCCCATCCGATCAGGGGGTCCCATCCGATCCGGCGGACCCATCCGGTCAGGGGGTCCCATCCGGTCAGGCGGACCCATCCGATCAGGAGGACCCATCCGGTCAGGGGGTCCCATCCGATCCGGCAGACCCATGCGGTCGGGCGGGCCCATCCGGTCGAGGGCCATCCGGTCGGGGGGTCCGATCCGGTCGAGGGCCATCCGGTCCGGGGAACCCATCCGGTCCTCGCCGCCCCGGTCCGGCGGTCCCATGCGGTCCGGGTTCATCCGGTCCGGAGCCGTCCGCTCCGGCGGCGGGCCGAGTCGGTCGGGAGTCCGCGCCTCACCGCGGCCGGTGGCGGCGCCACCGCGCTCCTCCAGCTCGGCCAACTGTCGCTCGACCCGATCCAGATGGAGGTCGACCTGCCACTCGTCGTAGCCGTTGAAGCGAACCCGGAAGACGACGTCGTGGACCTCCTGGGAAGCCACCGGGGCACCGACGGACCGGCCGTCGAGGGTCGCTTCGACCCGGTCCAGGAAGGCGTCGACCTCGTCGACCTTGTACCCGCGGCGCAGCGCCTTGCGCCGGAACCGCTGACCCTGACTCGCCACTATGTCTCCTGGTCCTGTTCGCTACGACCGGTCACGCCGTTGCCTCCCCCGACGGCCCGGCGTCCCTGTCCTCGGTGGCGGCGAGCTGCCCACATGCTCCGTCGATCTCACGTCCCCTGGTGTCACGCACGGTGGTCGACACCCCGGCCGCGCGCAGCCGGCGGACGAACTCCCGCTCGACCGGCTTCGGGCTCGCATCCCACCGGCTGCCCGGCGTCGGGTTCAGCGGAATGAGGTTGACGTGGGCCAACCTGCCGGCCAGCAGCCGCCCGAGCAGGTCGGCCCGCCACGGCTGGTCGTTCACGTTTTTGATCATCGCGTACTCGATGGAGACCCGGCGGCCGGTGCGGCCCGCGTAGGCCCACGCGGCGTCCAGCACCTCGGCCACCTTCCACCGCTGGTTGACCGGCACGAGTTCGTCGCGCAGCTCATCATCGGGGGCGTGCAGGGACAACGCAAGGGTGACCGAGAGGTCTTCGTCGGCGAGCCGACGCATGGCCGGGACCAGCCCCACCGTGGAGACGGTGATGTGCCGCTGCGACAACCCGAGCCCCTCCGGTGCCGGCGCGACCAGCCGACGGATCGCCGTCAGCACCCGGGAGTAGTTGGCCAACGGCTCACCCATGCCCATGAAGACCACGTGCGACAGGCGTGGTGGGGAGCCGGCGACGGCTCCGGAGGCGGCCACCCCGGCGAGGTACACCGCCTGGTCGACGATCTCGGCGGTGGAGAGGTTGCGGGTCAGGCCGGCCTGGCCGGTGGCACAGAACGGACAGGCCATCCCGCAACCGGCCTGGCTGGAGATGCACACCGTCACCCGGTCGGGGTAGCCCATCAGCACGCTCTCCACCAGCGAACCGTCGTGCAGCCGCCAGAGCGCCTTGCGGGTGGCGCCGTCGTCGCAGGCCAACTCCCGCACCGGGTGCAGCAGCGGCGGCAGCAGCCGCTCGGCGAGGCGCTCCCGGGTGGCCGCCGGCAGGTCGGTCATCTGCTCCGGGTCCCGGACCAGTCGGCCGAAATAGTGGGTGGAGACCTGCCGGGCCCGGAACGCCGGCTCACCCAACTCGGTGACGACGGCCTGCCGGCCGGTCAGATCGAGGTCGGCGAGGTGACGGGGCGGCATGGCCGCCCGGCGGGCGGGCGCGTCGGAGGCGACGGGGATCAAGGGCAGACTCGTCATAGCAGGTCCAGTCTCCCACGTCGTGGACCGGACGCACCTGTCCGGAGGTGCCGAACCCACCCCGGTCGCCCGGTCGGCGGCGGCAGGGCAACGTGATTCATCCCTCAGCCCACCACCGGCACGAGGACCGCCAGGATGACGTACGCGGTCGGCACCGCGAAGAGAATCGAGTCCAGCCGGTCCATCAGGCCACCGTGGCCGGGCAGCAGGTTGCTCATGTCCTTGATCCCGAGATCCCTCTTGATCATGGATTCGGCCAGGTCACCGAGGACCGCGGCACCGGAGACGGCCACCCCGAAGAGCGCTCCCCACCACGGTGCCACGTCGAAGAGCAGCCAGATCAGCAGGGCGCTGCCGGCAGCGGCGGCAGCCACCGAACCAGCGAAGCCCTCCCAGGACTTCTTCGGGCTGATCGACGGGGCCATCGGACGCCTACCGAACGAGACCCCGGCCGCGTACCCACCGGTGTCGGAGAGGACCACCGCGACCACGGTCACCAGCACCCGCCAGTTCCCGTCGCCCTCGGCCCCGGCCAGCAACGCCGCGAAACCCGCCAGGAAGGGCACGTAGACCGCGATCAGCAGGGCCGGCACGAGATCCCGACGCAGATTGGCGAGGCCGTCGCCGAGCCGCCAGATCGTCGTGCCCAGCATGGTCACCAGCAGCCCGAGCACGAGCGCGTCCGGCCCGGCCCACCAGGCCATCCCCACCGTCAGCACCCCGCCGGCGAGCAGGGGCACCAGTGGCGGGCGGGCGTCGGTGCGGCCCACCGCCCGGGTCATCTCCCAGATGCCGATGCCCACCGCGGTGGCCAACACGGCGATGAAGCCGGGGATCCAGAGGAAGAGCGGGACGAGGACGGCCGCGCCGAGCCCCAGCCCGACACCGATCGCCGCCGGCAGGTTACGTCCGGCCCGGCTCGGTGGGAGCTGCTGGGTGGCGGGACGCTCGGCGCTGGCCCGGCGACGGCCCGGCTCACGCCGTCCCGGTGGCCGGTTCGGCAGCTCCGGCGGGCCGGACTCCACCTCGGGACCGGGCTCGACCCGGATCGGGGCGAACTGGGCGGTCGGTCGGTCGTCGGGCCGAGGTGGCGGATCCGCACCAGCCGGCAGGGGGAGCCGCTCCGGTGGCGGCTCCGCACCGGCCGACAGACGAAGCCGGTCCGGTGGCCCGGTGTACCGGTCGACCGCCGGCGGCCGGGAGTTCAGCGGAGCCGGCTCGATGTCCCGGTCCGGCCAGGGCAGCGTGGACCGGCCCTCGGGTCGTTCCCGACCACGCGGCTCGGCACTGCTGTAGGGGTCGAGGTGGGACATCACGTACCGAAGGGACGCGGTACAGGTACCACCACAGGACGCAAGAGCACAATCATCCCCTACCGGCGCGCGACTGTTCCGTTGATGTTGTCCGTCCCGACGGACGGAGGACCCCCGTTGGTTCGCCCGTGTCTGCCGGGAACCGTGCCGAGCCTACTGCACCCGCCTGCCGGACCGGGTGGACGAGGCTACCGCACCCGCCGCTCGACGCGGGGCCCAGATCACCGCGTCCAGCGCTCGGCGCGGGGCCCAGACCAGGTGCCGAACGACCGTGGCACCGGGGTACGCCCGGCTGTTGGCGCGGGCGTTCCGGTGCCACGACCGCCGACCGGGTCGGCGAGGACGTTCAGAGCCGACCGGGTCGGCGTACGGCGCTCAGACCTCGAGCAGCTCGGTTTCCTTGTGCTTGACCAACTCGTCGACGGTGGCCACGTACCGCTGGGTCAGGTCGTCCAGGTCCTTCTCGGCGCGGCGGCCCTCGTCCTCGCCGACCTCACCGTCCTTGACCAGGCGGTCCAGCTCTTCCTTGCCCTTGCGGCGGATGTTGCGGATGGCCACCTTGGCCTCCTCGCCCTTGTGCCGGGCGACCTTGATCATCTCGCGGCGGCGCTCCTCGGTCATCTGCGGGAGCAGCAGGCGCAGTTGGTTGCCCTCGTTGTTGGGGTTGGCACCGAGGTCGGAGTCGCGGATCGCCTTCTCCATGGCATTGATCTGCGAGTTGTCGTACGGCTTGATGATGACCATGCGCGGCTCGGGAATCCCGATGGACGCCATCTGGGGCAGCGGGGTCGGACTGCCGTAGTAGTCGATGATGACCTTGGAGAACATGGCGGCGTTGGCGCGACCGGTACGGATGGCGCCGAACTCCTCCTTGGCGTGCTCGACCGCACGCTCCATCTTCTCCTCGGCCTCGAGGAGGGTGTCGTCGATCACCGGTCTCCTCGCCTCCTTACTTGTGCTCGTCGTGGCTTGTCGTACCGGAGGACCGCTGCCGTCACTCAGGCGGTGATCAGGGTGCCGATCTTCTCGCCACCCACGGCTCGGATGATCGTTTCGTCGCCCTGTGCGCCGAAGACCAGCATGGGCAGGCCGTTCTCCATACAGAGGCTGAACGCCGCGGCGTCGGCAACCCGCAGGTTGCGCCGCAACACCTCGGAGAAGGTGATCGAGTCGAACTTGCTGGCGGTGGGATCGATGCGGGGGTCGGCGCTGTAGACGCCGTCCACCCCGTTCTTGCTCATCAGCACCACGTCGGCGTGGATCTCCAGCGCCCGCTGGGCGGCGACGGTGTCGGTGGAGAAGTACGGCATGCCGGCACCCGCGCCGAAGATGACCACCCGTCCCTTCTCCAGGTGCCGGATGGCGCGCAGCGGGATGTAGGGCTCCGCGACCTGGGCCATCGTGATCGCGCTCTGCACGCGGGTCTCGATGCCCTCCTTCTCCAGGAAGTCCTGCAACGCCAGGCAGTTCATCACGGTGCCGAGCATGCCCATGTAGTCGGCCCGGGCCCGGTCCATGCCGCGCTTCTGCAGCTCGGCGCCGCGGAAGAAGTTGCCTCCGCCGACCACCACCGAGACCTGCACGCCGCGTCGGGACACCGTCGCGATCTGCCGGGCGATCGCCTGTACGACGTCCGGATCGACCCCGATCGCCCCGCCACCGAAGACCTCGCCGGAGAGTTTCAGCACCACCCGACGGGCCCGGCCCGGTGGTGGCGCGGTCGGATCCTCCGCCGCAAGGCTCCGGTCTCTCACAACCTGCGTCATCCGCCCCGCCCTTCCTCACGCACGTCCCCGGTGCGCTTGCGTACTGCGAACCTGCCGCTGACGACCCTATGTGACGAGGAGGCCGCGGTGCCTGTCACGTACACCGGCGGCCTCCTCGTCGACGTTCCCACCCACGGACACCCCGGGTGTCCGTGGTACGGCTCAGGCCTGGCCGACCTCGAACCGGACGAAGCGGGTCACCTCGATGCCGGCCTCGGCCAGCACCTGCTTGACGGTCTTCTTGTTGTCGGCCACCGACGCCTGCTCGATCAGGACGTAGTCCTTGAAGAAGGCGTTCACCCGACCCTCGACAATCTTGGGCAGCGCCGCCTCGGGCTTGTTCTCCTCGCGGGCGGTCTGCTCGGCGATGCGGCGCTCGGCGTCGACCAGGTCGGCGGGCACCTCGTCCCGGGTGAGGTACTTCGGCCGCATCGCGGCGATCTGCATGGCCACGGCCCGGGCGTCGGAGTCCCCGGCCTCGTCGGCCTTGCCGGTGTACTCCACCAGCACCCCGACGGCCGGGGGCAGGTCCTGGCTCTTGCGGTGCAGGTAGACGGCGAAGGTGCCGTCGACCTTGGCGAAGCGGTTCAGCACCAGCTTCTCACCGATCTTGGCCGACTGCTCCTGCACCACGTCGGCGACGGTCTTGCCGTCCAGCGTCGAGGCGAGCAGCTCCTCGGCGTTCTGGGCGCCGCTACGCTCACCGTGCTCGACCAGCTGCTGGGCCAGGGCGATGAAGGCGTCGGTCTTGGCGACGAAGTCGGTCTCGCAGTTGAGCTCCAGCAGGGCCTTGCCGGAGTGGGCGATCAGGCCGTTGGCGGCGGTCCGACCGGCCCGCTTGCCCACGTCCTTGGCACCCTTGACGCGCAGGATCTCGATGGCCTTGTCGAAGTCGCCCTCGGCGTCGGTAAGCGCCTTCTTGGAGTCCATCATGCCGGCGCCGGTCAGGTCGCGGAGCCGCTTGACGTCTGCGGCGGTGAAGTTGGACATGACTCTCTCTTCGGTATCTGGGACTGCGGTGGGTTGGTCTGGGGTGCTTACCCGGAACCGGAGCGGATGTGCCCGGCGTACCGGCCGCTGTCCGCCGTCAGGAACCGACGGCGGACAGCGGCGGTGCGGTCACTCCGCGGCGGCGGCCGCCGGCTGCTCGACCTTCGGCTCCGACGGCTCGTCGGCCTTCGGCTCGTCGGCGGCCTTCGGCTCGTCGGCCTTGGGCTCGTCGGCCTTCTTGGGCTCCTCGAGCAGCTCGCGCTCCCACTCGGCCAGCGGCTCGTCGGCACCGACCTGGCCCGGCTCGGGCTTCTCGTCGCTACCGCGACGGCGGCCCGAACGGGCGATCAGGCCGTCGGCGACGGCGGCGGCCACGACCCGGGTCAGCAGCTCGGCCGAGCGGATCGCGTCGTCGTTGCCCGGGATCGGGAAGTCGACCTCGTCCGGGTCGCAGTTGGTGTCGAGCACCGCGATCACCGGGATGCCCAGCTTGCGGGCCTCGTCGACGGCGATGTGCTCCTTCTTGGTGTCGACCACCCAGATCGCGGCCGGCAGCTTCTGCATGTCCCGCAGACCACCCAGGGTACGGGTGAGCTTGATCTTCTCGCGGGAGAGCTGCAGGGTCTCCTTCTTGGTGTAGCCGGCGGTGGTGCCGCTCAGGTCACCGAGGGCCTCCAGCTCCTTCATCCGCTGCAGCCGCTTGTACACCGTCTGGAAGTTGGTGAGCATGCCACCGAGCCAGCGGTGGTTGACGTACGGCTGGCCGACCCGGGTCGCCTGCTCGGCGATGGCCTCCTGGGCCTGCTTCTTGGTGCCGACGAAGAGGATGCTGCCGCCCTCGGCGACCGTGCCCCGCACGAACTCGAACGCCTTCTCGATGTAGTCGAGCGTCTGGCGCAGGTCGATGATGTAGATACCGTTGCGCTCGGTGAAGATGAACCGCTTCATCTTCGGGTTCCAGCGCCGGGTCTGGTGCCCGAAGTGGACACCGCTTTCCAGCAGCTGACGCATGGTCACGACGGCCATGGTGGGGTACTCCTATTGTCCCTGGTTGTCCCGTCCGGCCGGCGGCCGGACGCCTGGCGCCCGGTCGTCGGCCATGGTGGGCCCGATCAAGATCGGGACCAGGGAGGCCGCCGCCCCACGACGAGATGTGGAGAAGGCGCGCGAGGTCGACCGCGCAAGGCGGTCGCCAGTCGCCCAGTGTACGCCCCCACTCCGGCGGCAGCCGTCCGCCCTGCCGAACGGGCCGGCGGCGCGCGGCGCCCTACGAGCCGGCGGCCAGCGCGGCGCCCTACGAGCCGGCGGCGCGCGGCGCCCTACGAGCCGGCGGCCAGCGCGGCGCGCTACGAGCCGGCGGCCAGCGCGGCGGCGAGGAAGAGGACCAGACCGACCGTCAGGTAGGCCGTCGGCGGCCGGAGCCAGCCCCGACCGTCGGAGATCGCCAATCCCCCGGTACGCAGCCCGTAGAGCCCGATCGCGAAGATCGGCAACCCGGCGACCAGGAAGGTGCCGACCACCACGTTGGCGGTCGACAACGGGTCACCGACCAGGCCGTTGTAGAACACCCGCAGCGCCGGCACCTCGAAGAAGACGACCAAAAGCGCGAGCAGTACGGCGAGCGCGGGACGGCGGGTGCGGTACACCCCGTCCCCCACCGGGGCACCGGGCAGCCGCCCCCCGTCGGGCCCGTACGCGCCGGGGTCGGCACCCGGCCCGGCCAGGTCCGGACGCGGCGCGATCGGCGGCATCGGCCCGGTCGGCAGCTCCAGCGGATGCGGCGGCTCGGCCGGCCGTCCGCCCCCGGTGCCCAACGCCGCCTGCGCGCCCTGGCCCGGGACGGCGCCCGGGCCGTGCTCCACGCCCCGACCGTGCTCCGTGCTCCGACCGGACTCGGTACCCTGGTCGGTCGCCACGCCCTGGGCTGCGTCCCGGCCCAGGTCGGCCGGGCGGTTCAGCCCCCCTGCGCCGGTGTCGACGAAGCGGGCCGGCCCGGTGTTCCGCCCCGGATCGGCACCCCGGTCCAGGTCAGCACCCCGGCTCGGGTCGATGGCCCGCCCCAGGTCGGTGGCGTGCTCCGGCTCCGGGCCGGCAAGCGGCTCGACCGGGTCCGTGCCGCGGGCCGGATCGGTGGGCGGATTCGTCCGGCCCGGTTCCGCTCCCCGGCTCGGCCCGACGATCGGGTACCCGGCCAGCGGCGACGACCGCACCGGATCGACCGGCTGCCGCTCGGCGGCGTACGGGTCCGCCGAGACCGGCGGGGCGTAGGGGTCCGCCGAGACCGGCGGGGCGTAGGGGTCCGCCGAGACCGGCACGGCGTAAGGGTCCGCCGAAGCCGGCGGGGCGTACGGGTCCGTCGAGACCGGCACGGCGACCGGTCGGCGGGGCACCGGCAGGGCGATCTCCATCGACGTGTGGGCCGCCCGACGCCGCTGGGAATCGGCAGCCCGGCCACCGGCGGTCACCTCGCCCGACGGCTCGCCCCGCCGGCTCCGGGTGGGCAGGTAGCTGTCCGTGTCCGCGCCCTCCCCGCCGAGGGGGTCGTCGGCGCCGTACCGCCCGGTGTCACCGGGGCGCCGGACGGTCGGCTCGTCCCGCTCGTCATAGCGCCGCTGCCCCGGCTCGGTCCGCTGGTCCGGCAGGACGAAGCCGTCCGTCTGGTAGCGGCTCTCCTCCGTCGCCTGCCACTCCGGCTCACCGTATCCGCGCTCCGCGGGATACCAGTGCGGCTCCTGATCTTCGGGAAAGCTCCGTCGTCCGTCCACGTCCGGCACCGTATGTGACGCCAGGTGCGGCGCGCCATTCGGTGGACGTAACGGCCTGTCGTTCACGCTGGGTAGCTACCGGTGATCGGACCGAGCGGCTGGCGTCGACGGACCGGCCCACCGAGCGACGACGCCGGTCGGTGGGCACACCCCTCCCCCGTACGGACGGAACTGCCGTGCCGTACCACACCGAGGGCATGATCGTCCGGTTGTCCACAGGTGCCCCCGTCGTCCACAGGGCCGCCGACTCCGACGGCGGATTCCGGCACCGTGCAGGGCATGACGAAGCGGAACCGGGCCGTCGGCGCGTACGGCGAACGCTGCGCCCTGCGGCACCTTCTCCTGACCGGGCTGCGCCCGATCGACCGGAACTGGCGGTGCGCCGCCGGTGAGATCGACATCGTGGCCTGGGACGGTGAGGTGCTCGCCTTCTGTGAGGTGAAGACCCGCAGCGGCACGGACTTCGGCACTCCGGCCGAGGCGATCGTGCCGGCCAAGGCCCGCCGCCTGCGGGGTCTGGCCGTGCGCTGGCTGACCACCACCGGCACCACCGCGGACGAGCTGCGCTTCGACGTGCTCTCGGTCCATTTGGCCACCGCCGGCCCCGCCCGGGTCGAGCACCTCAAGGGCGCGTTCTGAGATGGGTACGCACCGATGAGCTACGCCCGGGTGCACTGCGTCGGGTTGGTCGGGGTGACGGGGCACGTGGTGCAGGTGGAGGCGGATCTCGCACCGGGGTTGCCCGCGGTGGTGGTCTCCGGGCTGCCCGACACCGCCCTGCACGAGGCCCGTGACCGGGTACGCGCCGCCGTGGTCAACTCCGGCCAACGCTGGCCCAACCGGCGGATCACCATCAACCTGCTCCCCGCCGACCTGCCCAAGTACGGCTCGGCGTTCGACCTGGCGATCGCGGCGGCGCTGCTCGGCGGTGCCGGTGAGCTGCCCCTGACGGCGCTGGAGCGGGTGGTGCTCCTCGGCGAGCTGGGGCTCGACGGGACGGTCCGGCCGGTGCGCGGGGTGCTGCCGATGGTCACCGCCGCCGCCCGCGCCGGCCTGGACCGCGTCATCGTCCCGACCGAGAACGCCGCCGAGGCGGCGATGATCCCCGGCGTCCGGGTGCGGGCCGTCGACACGCTGTACCGGCTGGTCAGCTTCGTCCGGGACGGCACACCGCTACTCGATCCTCCGGTGGCCGGGCCGCCGCCGGGGCCCGACGGCCCGGACCTGGCCGACGTGGCAGGTCAGGGGCTGGGCCGACGGGGCCTGGAGGTCGCCGCGGCCGGCGGCCACCACCTGGCGCTGTTCGGGCCACCGGGGGCCGGCAAGACCATGCTCGCCGAACGACTCCCCTCGGTCCTGCCGGAGCTCACCGACGAGGCGGCCCTGGAGGTCACCGCCCTGCACTCGGTAGCCGGGCTGCTGCCACCGGACGGTCGACTGCTGCGTCGACCACCGTTCCAGGCCCCGCACCACACCGCCACGGTCGCCGCCCTGGTCGGCGGCGGAACGGGGCTGGCCCGGCCGGGTGCGCTCTCCCTGGCCCACCGGGGCGTGCTCTTCCTGGACGAGGCCGCCGAGTTCGGCAGGGGTGCCCTGGAGGCGCTACGGCAGCCGCTGGAGAGCGGTCGGGTCCGGCTGGTGCGGGCCCGGGGCGGCACGGAGTATCCCGCCCAGGTGCAGCTGGTGCTGGCGGCCAACCCGTGTCCCTGCGCGCGCGCCGCCGGGGACGCCTACTGCGAGTGCAGTCCGCTGGCCCGGCGACGCTACCTCGGACGGCTCTCCGGTCCGCTGCTGGACCGGATCGACGTCCAGGTCACGGTGTTGCCGGTCCGGGCGGCACAGTTGCTGGCGACCGGCGAGGGCAACGAGTCGTCAGCCGTGGTGGCCGCCCGGGTCGCCGCGGCCCGGGCCGCAGCCGCCGAACGGTGGGCCGGGCTGGGGCGACGCCTCAACGCCGAGATGCCCGGCCACCTGCTGCGCCAGCCGCCCTGGCGGCTCCCACCGGCGGACACCACGCAGCTACGTGGCCGGCTGGACAGCGGATCGCTGTCCGCGCGGGGCTTCGACCGGGTGATCCGGCTCGCCTGGACCATCGCCGATCTGGACGGTCGGGCCCGACCAGGGCGGGACGACGTCCTGGAGGCCATCGGACTACGTACCGGAGAAGACTCGTGAACCTCACGGAGGACCGGCTGGCCCGGATCGCGTTGACCTGGCTGACCGAGCCGGGCACCTGGACGGTGCACCGGATGGTCGACCGGGTCGGCCCGGTCGTCACGCTGGCGGCGCTGCTGGACGGGGGCGCGCCGAGTGACGCGCTGCGCCGCGCCGTGGCGGCACGGCTCAACGCCGGCGATCCCCGGGCGGTTGCCGCCGAGGCGGTGGAACGGGCCGACCGGCTCGGCGCGCGGCTCGTCACCCCGCACGACGCGGAGTGGCCGGGCAAGGTGGCTCACCTGCGACAGCTGAGTCTGGACGGAGCCGACCGCAAGGTGGACCGGGACACCGCTCCGCCGCTCTGCCTGTGGGTTCGGGGCAGCTGGCCGCTGGCGGAGGTTCTGGACCGCTCGGTCGCGGTGGTCGGTGCCCGCGCCGCCACCGGGTACGGGCTGCACGTGGCCACCGAGCTGGGGTACGGCCTCGGCGAGCGGGGCTGGACCGTGGTCTCGGGCGGGGCGTTCGGCATCGACGCCGCCGCGCACCGGGGTGCGTTGACCGCCGGCGCGGTGACCGTCGCCGTGCTGGCCTGCGGTGTCGACCGGCCCTACCCGGTCGGCAACACCGCGCTGTTCGACCGGATCGCCGAGACGGGTCTGCTGGTGAGCGAGTGGATTCCCGGCTCGGAACCCTTCCGCCCCCGCTTCCTGATCCGCAACCGGGTCATCGCCGCGGCCACTCGGGGAAGCGTTCTGGTGGAGGCGTCGGCACGCAGCGGCGCCACCCAGACCATGCGCCGGGCGCTGGCCATCAAACGGCCGGCGATGGTGGTACCCGGTCCGGTGACCTCCGCGATGTCGGTCGGCGCGCACGAGCTGCTCCGGGAGTACCCGGATGCCCGACTGGTGACCGGGCTGGCCCACGTACTGGAGGAGGTGGGGCGGATCGGCAGTGACCTGGCACCGCCGGCCCGTGGTCCGGTGCGTCCCACCGACCACCTCGACGACGACGCCACGATGGTGCTGGAGGCACTGCCCCGGCGCGGTGTCACCGGGCTCGACTCGATCGCGGCCCGGGCCGGCGTCGCGGTCCGCACCGCACTTCGCAAACTGGCCCTGTTGGAGCAGCTCGGCCTGGTGGTCCACCGCGACGGCGGCTACGCCCTCACCCCGCAGCGTCAGCCCCCCGCACCCACCACATGAGCCACCCGGCAGGGGCGGCCGAGCCGGTCGGGACGGGCCGGTCGTGCGCCTCGGCCGTAAGCTGGGTCCGTGCCGGGTGTGGACGTCGGAAGGGCCAGTCACCAGCCGCAGTGGGTCTGCCAGACGCCGCGGCGGGCTCAGCCGGGCCGGGCTCAGCCGGGCCGGGCTCAGCCGGGGCGGCACCACCCGACGGATCCGCGTCGGCGATGAGCCGGGACAGCAGCAGCACCCGGGTCCGGCACCAGGCGTTGCCGGCGGCCATGCGGGACGCGGTGGACGAGTTCGCGGTGCACCTGGCCCAGGTGCGCAGCCGCTCCGAGCACACCGTCCGGGGCTACGTCGCCGATCTGGTGGCGCTGCTCGACCACGCGACCCGGCTGGGTTGCCGGTCCCCCGCCGAGCTCGACCTGGCCGTGTTGCGCAGCTGGCTGGCCAAGCAACGCACGATGGGCCTGGCCCGTACGTCGTTGGCCCGGCGGGCCGCGGCAGCGCGCACCTTCAGCGTGTGGGCCCACCGGTCGGGCCTGCTCCCCACCGACGTGGCCGCGGCGCTGGCCAGCCCCAAGGCCCACCGCGAACTGCCCACGGTGCTCCGCGCCGAGCAGGCGGCCGCACTGCTCGACGGGGTACGCGACGGCGCGGCAGGGCACCGGCCCGACGAGCCGGATCCGCCCACCGGTGACGGAGCCGCTCCGGCGGACGGGCCGGTGCCGCTGCGCGACCGGTTACTGCTCGAACTGCTCTACGCCACCGGGGCGCGGATCAGCGAGGTGTGTGGGCTCGACGTCGCCGACGTCGACCAGGCACGACGGGTGGTCCGGGTGTTCGGCAAGGGTGCCCGGGAACGGTCGGTGCCCTATGGACTGCCGGCGCAGCGGGCCCTCGACCGGTGGCTGCGCCTCGGCCGGCCCACGCTGGCCCGGTCGGGCTCGGGGGACGCCCTGCTGCTCGGCAGCCGGGGTGGTCGCCTGCATCCGACGATGGCCCGGCGGATCGTGGGCGGGCGGGCCGACGCCGCTGGTCTGCCCCGGACCACCCCGCACGGGCTGCGGCACTCGGCCGCCACCCACCTGTTGGAGGGCGGTGCCGACCTGCGCGCGGTCCAGGAACTGCTCGGGCACTCCTCGCTGGCCAGCACCCAGATCTACACGCACGTCTCGGTGGAACGACTGCGCTCGGCGTACCGGCAGGCCCATCCCCGGGCCTGACCGGCCGGGGCCGCCGGTGGCGGTGATCCAGGCGGCGGGACTCGACCGGGCGGTTACGCTCGTCGGGTGACCGCCGTCGTGCCTCCCGACCCGATTCCCGGTGCCCGGTTGCTCTTCTCCCTGGACCCGGCGGTCAGTCACCTCAACCATGGTTCGTTCGGCGCGGTGCCGATCGGGGTGCAGCGGGTCCAGCAGCGGCTACGCGACGAGATGGAGGCCAACCCGCTGCGCTTCCTCAGCCAGGGGCTGACCGAACGCGTCGCGCACGCCCGCCGGCATCTGGCGACGTTCCTCGGTGCCGATCCGGACGGCACCGCCCTGGTCGGCAACACGACCACCGGCGTGGCGGTGGTCCTTGCGTCGCTGGGGCTGCGCCCCGGTGACGAGGTGGTCAGCACCGACCACGGGTACGGCGCGGTGGCCATGTCCATCGCCCGGCAGTGCCGCCGTACCGGTGCGGACTCCCGGGTGCTTCCGGTGCCGTTGGCCGCCACCGACACCGAGGTCGTCGAGACCGTCCGGGCGGGCCTGCGTCCTGGTCGGACCCGGCTGCTGGTCGTCGACCACCTCACGTCGGCCACCGCCCGGCTGTTTCCGGTTGCGGCCATCGTCGAGGCGGCCCACCGGCAGGGTGTGCCGGTGCTGGTGGACGGGGCCCACGTACCGGGCATGCTGCCGGTCGCGGTCGCCGACGTCGGCGCGGACTTCTGGGTGGGCAACCTGCACAAGTGGGGGTACGCCCCGCGCGGGACGGCCGTGCTGGTGGTGGCCGAGCGGTGGCGGGAACGGATCGAGCCACTGGTGGTCTCCTGGGAGCAGGAGTCCGGGTTTCCCGCCCGGGTGGAGTGGCAGGCCACGCTGGACTACACCCCCTGGCTGGCTGCTCCGGCCGGCCTGTTCACGCTGCGCAGCCTCGGCGTCGACCGGGTACGCGCGCACAACGCGGCGCTCGCCGCGTACGGACAGCGGGTGGTCGGGGAGGCGCTCGGGGTGCCACCGACCGCGCTGCCGGACCACCGCGGGCCGGCGGTGGCCATGCGGGTGGTGCCGCTACCCACCGGTGTCGCCGGCACCTTCGACGCGGCTCGGGCGTTGCGCCTGCGGATCGCCGAACGGCTCGCCACCGAGGTGGCGGTGACGGCCTGGAACGGCCGGGGCTGGCTGCGGTTGTGCGGTCAGGTCTACAACCACGCCGAGGAGTACCAGCGGCTCGCGGTCAGCCTGCCGGCGCTGCTCGACCAGCGCTGAGCCGCGCGGTACGACGCCGGGTCGTGCCGGCGACCGGGAGCAGCCGCAGCG
Source organism: Micromonospora sp. WMMA1923 (assembly GCF_049179195.1). Classification (NCBI taxonomy): domain Bacteria; kingdom Bacillati; phylum Actinomycetota; class Actinomycetes; order Micromonosporales; family Micromonosporaceae; genus Micromonospora; species Micromonospora sp. WMMA1923. The sequence goes on along the minus strand of NZ_JBMHLZ010000001.1, from coordinate 895,915 downwards.
GGCCGAGGCCGAGCAGCGACAGCGGGTCGAGGTACTCCCGGTCCCGCCGCAGTCCCCAGTGCAGGCAGGCGGCGACCGGACATCCGGGGTGACCGGCCAGCAGGTCACCGAGCCCGCCGCCGACCTCGACCCGGTCGCCGGCCCGGACGCTGGGCCGGACCGGCTCGTAGGTGGTGCGCAACCCGTCGGGATGCGCGACGCTTACCAGTGGCCGGCCGGCGACCGTGCCGGCGAAGTGCACCACACCGGCACCGGCTGACCGCACGATCGTGCCCGGCTCGGCGGCCAGGTCGACACCGCGGTGACCGGGCAGCCAACGCCGCGGCGGGGGCTCGAATCCGCGCCCCGGCCGGGGCGGACCGGGAAGCGGCCACCGGAACACGGCCGCGGTGCCGCCCTCCGGCGCCGCACCCGACGACGAAGGGACAGCGGGGGCCGGACCGGACGGCGTCCCGACAGCAGAGGCCGGACCGGACGGCGTCCCGACGGCGTGGACCGGATCGGATCGCAGGGCGACGTCGTGGCGGTAGCGGATCACCGGGAACCGGTCGTGGGCCGCCGGCTCGACGGCGGACGGGCGGACCGGTACCGGCGTGGTGAGCAGGACGACCAGGCCGAACACGGCAGTACGGAGTGCCGACATGTCGGGCAGCCTGCCGGTTTCGCGGCTCCGACGCAGCCCCGCCGGCCGTCGGTTGTGGACAACGCCGCTGCTGTGGACAACCGCCCGCGATCCCCGTCGATCTGCTATGGCGGTCGGGGTGGCGCACCGACGGTCAGGACCCCACGCGACAGCGTGGACCAGGGTGGCTCTGCCAACGACCTGGTTCAGGGGCGCGGCCGCTGCCGGCGGTCGATCCGTTCGGCGGGGCGGGGATCAGCCGCCGACGTCGACACGCCGAATCAACCGGCGGACGGAGGACCAGCCGGTGGCACGCCGAATCAGCCGGCGGCGCAGGACCAGCCGGCGGGCGGAGGATCAGCCGGCGTGGTCAGCGTGGGGTCAGCTGCCGAAGCCGGAGTCGGCGGGCAGCGAGATGTCGGGCTTCTCCAGCTCCTCGACGTTGACGTCCTTGAACGTCATCACCCGTACGTTCTTGACGAACCGGGCGGGACGGTACATGTCCCAGACCCAGGCGTCGTGCATCTCGACCTCGAAGTAGACCTCGCCGTCGGAGTTGCGCACGTGCAGGTCGACCTGGTTGGCCAGGTAGAACCGGCGTTCGGTCTCCACCACGTAGGAGAACTGGCGGACAATGTCGCGGTACTCCCGGTAGAGCTGCAGCTCCATCTCGGTCTCGTACTTCTCGAGATCTTCCGCGCTCATCGCACTCCGCCTTCCATGACGACATCTTCCCCCACCGGCGCGGGAGGTCGAGGCTGCTCGCCCAACGCCACGCCGACGGTACCCCCTGAGGCCTCCGGACGCTCCATCGGCTCGTGCGGGCTTTTCCCTGCCGGTCGCCTGGCTCGCGGCGGCCGGGTGGCCCGACCGGAGACGGCGGCGACATTGACGTACGAGAACCGGTGCTCCCGGCAGGGGCCCAGCTCCCGCAGCGCCGCCGTGTGCTCGGCCGTGCTGTAGCCCTTGTGCTCGGCGAAGCCGTAACCGGGGAACGTGGCATCGAGCTCCACCATGATCCGGTCCCGGGTGACCTTGGCGAGCACGCTGGCCGCGGCCACGCAGGCGGCCACCCGGTCACCCTTCCAGACCGCCAACCCGGGTACGTCCAGTCCGTCGACGCCGAAGCCGTCGCTCAGCACGTACTCGGGGCGGACGGTCAGCGAGGCGAGCGCCCGGCGCATGGCGGCCAGGTTGCACACGTGCAGCCCCAACGCGTCGACCTCCTCGGCCGGGATCACCACCACCGCGTACGCCAGGGCCCGGTCCACCACCTGCCGGTAGACGCGTTCCCGGCTGGCCGGGGTGAGCAGCTTGGAGTCGGCCAGCCCGTCGATCTCGCCCCGCCGCCCCTCGGGCAGGATCGCGGCGGCGGCGACCAGCGGACCGGCGCAGGCACCGCGACCGGCCTCGTCGGCACCGGCGACGTGCCGGAAGCCGCGCCGTTGCAGGGCCCATTCCAGCGCGTAGAGGCCACCCTCGCGGCGCACCACCGTGCGGGGCGGGGTCAGCACCGGGCACCGCCCGGCGCCGGTGAGCCCTCGTCGACAAGCGGGAAGACGGTCACCGTCCCAGACTGCCAGACGGGACCGACGAGGCCCATGCCGCCCGGCGGTCAGCCGAGGGGGATCACGGGTTGGGGACGCCCTCGAACGGCTCCGGCACGGTCAGCAGGGTGGCCCGGTCCACCGGCCAGAAGACGGTGAACGCCCGACCCACCACCTCGCTCTCGCTGATCGTGGCGGCGTTGATGTCCTGGCCCGACTGCTGCCAGTGCTCCAACGAGTCACCGGAGGCCTCCCGGTGGTCACCCATCACCCAGAGCCGGCCGGCCGGCACGGTGATGTCGAACTCCTGGTCGGCCGGGCGGTCCCGCCGGCCGTCGGCGGAGTAGATGTACGGCTCGTCGATCGCCATGCCGTTGATGATCAGACGCTCCTGCGGATCGCAGCAGACCAACCGGTCACCGCCGACGGCGATCACCCGCTTGATGAAGTCCTCGCCGTCGGGATTGCCGCTCCACTCGGTGGGTGCCTTGAACACGATCACCTCACCCCGGTGCGGCGAGCGGAAGTGGTAGACCAGCTTGTTCACCAACACCCGGTCGTCGATCTTGAGAGTGTTCTCCATCGACGGAGAGGGGATGAAGAAGGTCTGCAGCACGAAGGCGCGTACCAGCACCGCGACCAGAACCGCCACCCCCAGCAGGATGGGCAGTTCCTTCCAGAACGAACTACGGGGCTTGTCGGTCTGCTCGTCAATCACGGGAGGAGCCTACGTCGCCGGGCGTGCAACGACCTTCTGGAACGCGCAAGAACGGATGCCACGGTCGCGATCGGGACGAGCAGCACGACACCTCCACCGGTAGTGGTTCGGATCGGGGCGGGCACGTCACCGGAGACCGCCGCCGGGCTGGAGATCCCGACGAAGGTGTCCGGGATCGACAACGAGGCCCACCGGTCGGACGGCCAGACAACCATGAAAGCCCGCCCCACCACGTTGTCGATCGGCACCGGCCCCTGGCAGCGGGCGTCCTGCGAGACCAGCCGGTGGTCACCGAGCACGAAGATCTGCCCCGGTGGGACCACCACCTCGTCGAAGCGGCGGGAGCGGCACTCCTGCGGGTTCGGCGGGAGGTCCAGCGGGGAGTCGCGCAGCACGTACGACTCGTCCAGCGGCACCCCGTTGACGGTGACCCGACCCTGTTCGTCGCAGCACTGCACCCGGTCACCGGGAAGGCCGATGACCCGCTTGATGAAGTCCTTCTCACCGGGGCGGCCGTACCCGATCAGGTCGCCGACGGTACGGCCGAACCTTTCGGCCAGCCCCGGCGCGGGCCCCGACTCCACCTGCGGAACCCACCGGTCGGTGCCCCGGAACACCACCACCTCGCCGCGCTGCGGGTCGCGGGTGTCGTAGACGACCTTGTTGACCAGCACCCGGTCGTTGACGAGCAGGGTGTCCTCCATCGACCCGGAGGGGATGAAGAACGCCTGCAGCAGGAACGTCCGGATCAGCACGGCCAGGCAGAAGGCCACGATCAGCAGCAGCGGCAGCTCCTGCCAGAGCGGCATCTGCCGCCGGGTACGCCGGGACCTGCGCCGCCACGGATCGACTGTGTCGCCCTCGTCAAGCGTCCGCACCACGCCACTCCCCGGTCCGCATAAACGTCACCACCGCCCGGGAGCCTCTCACAAGGCCCCACGGGCGGTGGTGGACATCGTTCGTCGCGACGTCGCTGCCCGCCTGCGCCCGTACCGACCAGGGTAGTGCGCTCCGGTCGATGCGACACACGCGCAGCTCAGGCGGCGTGGCGGCCGGTAGTGGTCAGCTCGGCAGCTTCTCGCGACGCTCCTTGATCTTGGCCTTCTTGCCGCGCAGCTCGCGCAGGTAGTAGAGCTTGGCCCGGCGGACCGCGCCCCGGGTGACGATCTCGATCCGGTCGATCGCCGGGCTGTTGATCGGGTAGGTCCGCTCGACGCCGACGCCGAAGCTGACCTTGCGGACCGAGAAGGTCTCGCGCAGGCCGTCACCCTGACGACGGATGACCACGCCCTGGAAGATCTGGACCCGGGACCGGTTGCCCTCGACCACCCGCGCGTGCACCTTCACGGTGTCACCGGCACGGAACTCGGGCAGGTCGGTCCGCTTCGACTGGGCGTCAAGGGCGTCCAGGATGTTCATCGCACAACCTCGTGAGGCTCACGGCGCATCGTCAATCGATGCGCGAATGGGTGATTCTGATCCCCGGGTCGCGGCCGGTGGAGCTGACCCCGGTCGGTGATCCTCGCAGCCGTCCGCGGCGCGGTCGACTGCGGCAACCCTTCTACTCTGCCACATCCGCGTCCGGCGACGGGAACCCACCCCGGCGCAGGGCCGCGCGGTCGAGGCGGTCCAGGCTCTCCGGCGCCAGGGCGGCCAGCAGGTCGGGGCGACGGCCGGCGGTACGCAGCAGCGCCTCGTCCCGCCGCCAGCGGGCGATCCGGCCGTGGTCGCCCGAGCGGAGCACCTCCGGCACGTCGAGGCCCCGCCAGCTCGGCGGCTTGGTGTAGACCGGGCCCTCCAGCAGGCCGTGGGCGTGCGACTCCTCGTCCAGGGAACCGGCGTTGCCGAGCACCCCGGGCAGCAGCCGGGTGACCGCCTCCAGGATCACCAGCACCGCCACCTCGCCGCCGAAGAGCACGTAGTCGCCGAGGGAGACCTCGGTGACCCGCATCCGGGTGGCCGCGTGGTCGAGCACCCGCTGGTCGATGCCCTCGTACCGGCCGCAGGCGAAGAGCAGGTGCGACTCACCGGCCAGCTCCTGGGCCAGCGCCTGGTCGAACGGGACACCCGTCGGCGCGGGAACCAGCAGCCGGGGCAACGTGACCCCGTCCGGCGTCAGCTCGTCCGGGGCCAGCGAGTCGAACGCCGCACCCCACGGCTCCGGTCGCATCACCATGCCGGGGCCGCCGCCGTACGGTGTGTCGTCGACCGTGCGGTGCACGTCGTGGGTCCAGGTCCGCAGGTCGTGTACGGCCAGCCGTAGCGTGCCGTTGGCCTGGGCCTTGCCGATCAGCGAGAGGTCCAGCGGGGTGAAGTACTCCGGAAAGATCGACACGATGTCGACACGCATGGGGGGTGGCTCCCGCTCCGTCAGAGGTCGAGCAGGCCGGCCGGCGGGTCGACCACGACGCGTCCACCGGCGAGGTCGACCTCCGGCACGATCGCGCGGACGAAGGGGACCAACGCGGTACGCCCCTCGGGTCGCCGCACCACCAGCAGGTCGGAGGCGGGCGCGTGGTCGATCCGGGTCACCTCGCCGATGCTTTCACCGGTCGTACTGACCACGGCGAGCCCGACGAGTTGGTGGTCGTGGAACTCCTCCGGGTCCGCCGGCGCGGCGACCTCGGCGCTGTCCACGGCGAGCAGCGTGCCGCGCAGCGCCTCGGCGACGTTGCGGTCGGCCACGTCGGCGAAGCAGACCAGCAGTCGGCTCTGGTGCCAGCGGGCCGCGGTGACGGTCAACCGCTCGGGTACCCGGTACGGCTCGGGCCCGGCCGGCGGCACCGAGTCGACCTCCGCCCCGGCGGAACCCGACGGCGTGGCGGCGGAATCCGACCGCGGCGCCGCTCCCGGCTCGGTGACCAGCACCGATCCGGGAGCGAAGCGTGCCTCGGGTTCGTCGGTGCGCACCTCCACGGTGACCTCACCGCGAATGCCGTGCGGCTTGCCGATCCTGCCGACGATGAGCTGCATCAGTACGAGTCGACGATGTCGACGCGTACCCCGCGCCCGCCGATGGAACCGATCACCTGGCGCAGCGCCTTGGCGGTACGGCCGGAGCGGCCGATCACCGTGCCCAGGTCCTCCGGGTGTACGCGGACTTCGAGCCGCTTACCCCGACGGGAGTCGACCATCCGGACCCGTACGTCGTCGGGATGGTCGACGATGCCCTTGACCAGGTGCTCAAGCGCCGGACGCAGAGCCACGTCAGCCCTGCTCGCCGGAGGTCGTACCGGACTGCTCCTCGGCCTTCGGCGCCTCGGCCGGGGTCTCGGCCTTCGGGGTCTCGGCCTTGGGCGTCTCGGCCTTGGCCTTCTTCGCCGGCTTGGTCGGGGTGTCGGCGATCCCGGCCGCGGCCTTCGCCTCGGCCTCGTAGGCCGCCTTGCGGTCGGCGCGCTCGGCGGCGACCTTCAGCGGCGGCGGAGCCGGCAGGCCCTTGAACTGCTGCCAGTCACCGGTCAGCTCCAGCAGACGCTGGACGGCCTCGCTCGGCTGCGCGCCGACGGAGAGCCAGTACTGGACCCGGTCCGACTTGACCTCGATCACCGAAGGGTCTTCCTTCGGCTGGTAGATCCCGACGAACTCGATCGCCCGGCCGTCGCGCTTGGTGCGCGAGTCGGCGATCACGATGCGGTACTGCGGGTTGCGGATCTTGCCCATCCGCAGGAGCCGGATCTTTACGGCCACAGTTGTTTCGCTCCTGTTGCGATTCTCACCGGCCCGAACGGGCGGTGCACGGGTGAGAGCCGACCGGCACAGTGGGGTTGGGCCGGAGACTGCTCGGTGGACTGACCAGGTGCCCGGGGTAGAGGGCGCCGAACACCCGTCGGATACCAGCGTCCCATTCTGCCAGACCCGACGCCGATCCCGCGCACCGGACCCACCCCGACCCACCCTCGCCGGGCGACGGCGGTGACGAGGAACACGCTCAGCGTGCCGGAGGGCGGTCCCAACCGGGCGGCAGCTCGTCCGGCATACTCCGGTCGGTCGGTGGGGTGAGGTCGCACCAGGTGCCGTCGAACGGGAACTCGCCCGCCTCCGCCATCGCGGCCACCCGTCGCCCCTCGGCGCGTACCGCCTGCTCGTCGGGGACCCAGTAGTGCTCGGCGAGGGCGAGCCGCTCGGCGAACTCCTCCTCGTCCTTCCACTGCCAGCTGCGGTCGGGATGCACCACCACGTCCAGGTCCTGGTCGACGATGTCCACGCCGGCCAGGGTCCCGTCGTCCCACCGGACGCCCGATTCCTCCAGGTTCACGTACCAGTTGGCGAACTGGCCCTGGTCGTCCTGGAACCACCACACCGAGTGGGCCGCCCCGACCGGCAGGAACTTCAGCAGGGGTGGCCCCTGCCAGCGACCCCGCTTGAGCCGGTAGGACGACGTGATCCACTCGGCGAAGGGCATCGTCCGCATGCCCCGTCCGTCGGCGGTCACCTCGCTGGCCACCGGGGCGTTCCGGGGTACGAAGATCAGCAGCCCCCGGTCGTCGTCGCTGACCACCCGGGCCGTCCGCACCCAGCCGATCCGGCCCTGCCGTACGTTCCGGTGCACGATCAGCCGCCCCGGCTCGAAGCGCACGTTGGTCCTCCCGGTGTCGCGTGGATCTCCCCGTCGTCACGCCGGCCACGCCGGACCGGCGCTGGAGCGTTAGGAGGGGGCCCTTCCTATACAGAAAGCGTTAACAGGGGGCCCTTCCTTACACCTCTAGTAGGCGCGGGCGAGGATGGCCTGCAGGTCCGGCTCGTCCTCGGAGTCGGGGACGGAGCCGTCGGCGCGCAGCAGGCAGCGGACCGTGACGCCCTGGGCGTTGGCCTCGGTCTCCCCCGCCACGCCCACCGCCGACCAGGGCACCCGGGCCCACCCGGTGGCCGCCGCCTCGATCGCCTCGGCGAGGGTGGCCACCTCGACGGTGCGCGACTCCCGGTGGGCCAGCGCCTGGTCGTAGAGCGCCTGCTGGTCGGCTTCCAGCGCCGCGCGCACCGCGCCGACCACGTCGGCCACCGCGGTCGGGGACTTCGACCCGTCGGTACGGCGCACCACGACCGCGTTGCCGGCGGCCAGGTCGCGGGGGCCGACCTCGACGCGTACCGGGTAGCCGCGCAGTTCGGCGTCGACGGCCCGGCGGCCGAAGGCGGTGTCGGTCCGGTCGTCGAGCGCGACCCGGACCCCCGCGTCACGTAGCGCGTCGCGCAGCCCGGTCGCGGCCTCGCCGACCCCCTCGCCGTCCTTGACCACCATCACGTACGCCTGGATCGGGGCCAGCCTCGGCGGCACCCGGAGCCCGTTGTCGTCGCCGTGGCACATGATCAGACCGCCGAGCATCCGGGTCGAGGTGCCCCAGGAGGTGGTCCAGGCGTGCTCCCGGCCGCCCTCGGCCGAGGAGTAGCTGATGTCGAAGGCCTTGGCGAAGTTCTGCCCCAGCTCGTGGCTGGTGCCGAGCTGCAACGCCTTGCCGTCGCCCATCATGCCTTCGCAGGTGTACGTGGCGGTGGCACCGGCGAACCGCTCCCGGGCGGTCTTGAGGCCGACCAGCACCGGGATGCCCAGCACGGTCGCCATCAGGTCCTCGTACGCCTCATGCAGGATCTTGCGCGCGTAGGCGCGGGCGTCGGCCTCGGTGGCGTGCGCGGTGTGCCCCTCCTGCCAGAGGAACTCGCTGGTACGCAGGAAGATCCGGGGCCGCAGCTCCCAGCGGACCACGTTCGCCCACTGGTTGAGCAGCAACGGCAGATCCCGGTACGAGTCGACCCACTTGGCCATGAACTCGCCGATCACCGTCTCGCTGGTGGGGCGGACCACGACCGGCTCAGCCAGCTGCTTGCCGCCACCGTGGGTGACCACGGCCAGCTCCGGCGAGAAGCCCTCGACGTGCTGGGCCTCCCGCTTGAGGTAGCTCTCCGGAATGAACAGCGGGAAGTACGCGTTCTCCGCGCCGGCCGCCTTGATCCGGGCGTCCATCTCGGCCTGCATCCGCTCCCAGATGGCGTAGCCGGCCGGTCGGATCACCATCGTTCCGCGCACCGGGCCGTTGTCGGCCAGCTTCGCCTTGGCGATCAGATCCTGGTACCAGCGGGGAAAGTCCTCCGCACGGGGAGTGAGCACGCGAGCCATGACCGCACATCCTATGCGGGACCCACCCCGGACCCGCGCCCGGGAGCCCGATGCGACGGTTTCCTGGCTGTCGTGGCCTTCCGTCGCCACGACCCCGCCACCTCCGGGAAACCGCCGCCACGACCGGCCAGGGGCGACCGGTCAGGGGCGACCGGTCAGCGGCGACCCGGCGCGGCGACCGGTCAGGGCCGCCGGGGGCGACCCCGCAGGACGAGGTGGGAGGGGGCGCGGACGACCCGCAGGTCCCGTCGGGGGTCGTCCGGGTAGACGACCAGGTCGGCCAGGCCACCCTCGACCAGGCCGGGCAGGCCGAGCCACTGCCGGGCCCGCCAGGAGGCGGCGGCCAACACCTCGGGTACCGGCATCCCGGCCTGCTCGTGCAGCAGGAGCATCTCCTCGGCGGCCAGCCCGTGGTCGATGCCACCGCCGGCGTCGGTGCCGACGTAGATCGGCACCCCGGCCTCGTGGGCGGCCCGGACGACCTCGGGGAAGCGGTCCCGCAGGGCGATCATGTGGTCGGCGTACCCGGGGAACTTGGGGCGGGCGGTGTCGGCGATCCCGCCGAAGGTCCGGATGTTGATCATGGTGGGGATCAGCGCGGTACCCCGGCGGGCCATCTCGTCGATCACGTCCAGGCTCAGCCCGGTGCCGTGCTCGACCGAGTCGACCCCGGCCCGCACCATGATCTCGACGGCCGACTCGGAGAAGGTGTGCACCGCGGCGCGTACCCCGGCGGCGTGCGCGGCCGCCACGGCCGCGGTCATCGTGGCGGCGTCCCAGGCCGGAGCGAGGTCACCGACGCCCCGGTCGATCCAGTCGCCGACCAGCTTGACCCAGCCGTTGCCGGCCCGGGCCTGCTCGGCCACGGTCGCGGCGACCTGCGCCGCGTCCACCTCGATGCCGATGTCGCGCAGGTAGCGCCGGGGCGGGGCGATGTGCCGGCCCGCGCGGACCAGGCGCGGCAGCTCCGGGTCGTCGTCGAGTTCCGGGTACGGGTACGGCGAACCGGCGTCCCGGATCGCCAGCACCCCGGCGTCCCGGTCGGTCCGGGCCAGCGCGCGGGCCTGGTCGAGCGAGGTGATCGGGGTGCCGCCCCGGGCGATGCCGAGGTGGCAGTGCGCGTCGACCAGACCGGGCAGGATGAACCCCCGGTCGACGATCGTCTCCGCGCCGGGCTGTGGTTCGAAGGTGACCCGGTCACCGACCAGCCAGATGTCCCGGACCTCGTCGTCGGGCAGGAGCACACCGCGCACATGCAGAGCCATGTGCACAGTCCTACCGGATCACTGCCCGTCGCGGGTCAGCAGACCGGCCCGGCGGGCGGTCAACGCCGGCAGGTCGACCGAGACCTTCCAGGGCCGCTCGGTGACGAAGAGGTCCTCGGTGTGGGTGGCCGCCTCGTACTCGCCCCTCGGGCCGAGCACGAACTCGGTGAGCGTCATCCGCTCGCGCAACGGGTCGACCACCCAGTAGGTCCGCACCCCGGCGCGGGCGTAGACCCGGGCCTTGTCGTACATGTCCCGGAAGACCGAGGACGGGGAGATCACCTCGACCACCAGCAGCGCGTCGGCGATCGGCACCGGGCTGCGGTCGGCGTGCTCCCGCCGGATGGCGACCACGTCCGGACGGGGTTCGTTGCGCCGGTCGACCTGCATGGACAGGTCGATGCTGACCATGAGGTCGGGCGGGCAGTTGACTTCGAGCGCCAGCAGCAGGCGGACGCAGAGGTCCTGATGGAGCGCGGTGGGGGACGGCACGATCAACCTTCCGTTGATCAGTTCGTACGGAAGGTCCTTCGGCAGGTCGCCGAGGTCGTCGACCGTCCACTCCGAGCGTTCGGGCAGGATGGGTGCCACGGTCATGACTCCTCCTTCCAGGGGCGACCTCACCCTAAGCGTCCACGAGATCGCCCGCCGTCACCGACACGCGTCAGCGGGGGCCCTTGTCCCCCTTGCCGAGCTTGTTGAAGTCGATCTTCGGAAGCTTGAAGCCCGGCGGCAGCCCCTGGCCGGCCAGGTCGTCCGGGTTCATCCCCGGTGGCAGCTGCGGCATGCCGCCCGGGAAGCCCGGAGGCAGCCCACCCTGCGCCCCGGCGCGCGGCCGGTTGCCGCCCTTGGTGCCCTTGCGCTTGTTCTTCGGCGACTTGGTCGCCTTGCGTCGACCGCCGCCGGGCAGGCCCATCATGCCGCCCATCTGCTTCATCATCTTCTGCGCGTCGGCGAAGCGGTTGAGCAGCTGGTTGACGTCCATCACGGTGACCCCGGAGCCGGCGGCGATCCGGGCCCGCCGGGAGCCGTTGATGATCTTCGGGGTGCTCCGCTCGGCCGGGGTCATCGACCGGATGATCGCGGTGACCCGGTCGAAGTGCTTGTCGTCCAGCTCACCGAGCTGGTCCTTCATCTGCCCCATGCCGGGCATCATGGCCAGCACGTTGGCGATCGGGCCCATCCGCCGGACCGCGATCAGCTGGTCGAGGAAGTCCTCCAGGGTGAACTGCTCACCGCCCATCAGCTTGGCGGTCATCTTCTCCTTCTGATCGGTGTCGAAGGCCTGCTCGGCCTGCTCGATCAGAGTGAGGACGTCGCCCATGCCGAGGATCCGGCTGGCCATCCGGTCGGGGTGGAAGACGTCGAAGTCCTCCAGCTTCTCGCCGGTGGAGGCGAAGAGGATCGGCTGCCCGGTGACCTCCCGCACCGACAGGGCCGCGCCACCCCGGGCGTCGCCGTCGAGCTTGGAGAGCACCACACCGGTGATGCCGACACCGTCGCGGAACGCCTCGGCGGTACGCACGGCGTCCTGACCGACCATCGCGTCGATGACGAAGATGACCTCGTCCGGCTGTACCGCGTCCCGGATGTCGGCGGCCTGCCGCATCATGTCGGCGTCGATACCGAGCCGGCCGGCGGTGTCGACGATGACGATGTCCCGGGCGGCCCGCCGGGCGTGCTCGATCGAGGCCCGCGCCACCTGCACCGGGTCACCGGTGCCGTTGCCGGGCTCCGGGGCGTACACCTCGACCCCGGCCCGGCCACCGAGCACCTGGAGCTGCCCGACGGCGTTGGGGCGCTGCAGGTCGGCGGCGACCAGCAGCGGCTGGTGGCCCTGGCCCTTGAGCCAGCGGGCCAGCTTGCCGGCGAGGGTGGTCTTACCGGAGCCCTGCAGGCCGGCGAGCATGATCACCGTCGGTGGCTGCTTGGCGAACTGCAACCGCCGGCCCTCGCCGCCGAGGACGTTCACCAGCTCCTCGTTGACGATCTTGATGATCTGCTGGGCCGGGTTGAGCGCCTGGGAGACCTCCGCGCTGCGGGCCCGCTCCTTGACGTTCGCGATGAAGCCCTTGACCACCGGCAGCGCGACGTCGGCCTCCAGCAACGCCATCCGGATCTCGCGCGCGGTGGCGTCGATGTCGGCGTCGGTGAGCCGGCCCTTGCCGCGAAGCTTCGTGAAGATCCCGGACAGGCGGTCACTCAAGGTGTCAAACACGCGAACATCCCGTTTGTCAGTCGTTCCGGCGGGCACAACGCGACCGGGCAGGTCCGGTCACCGTTAGGGTATCCCGCCACGCGTATCCCCCGCTGAGCGCCGGCCCACGGTCGGCCGGCCCGCCGGGCGTGGACGGTGAGAGGGGAACCCTTCTCTACCGAATGCGTTAACAGGGGGCCCTTCCTTACACCGCGGTGAGGACGGCGGCCTCCAGGCGGGCCCGTTCGGGGTCGGTGGGGGCGCCGCCGACCAGGTAGAAGGTGTCCACCACGTCGGCGCCGAGGGTGGCGATCCGGGCCGCCCGGACCTGGGCGCCGGCCTCGTCCAGCGCGCAGGCGACCCGGTAGAGCAGGCCGGCGGCGTCGGCCGCGCGCAGTTCCAGCAGGACCGCGTCGGTGGCCGCCTCCCGGTGCCAGACCACCCGCGGGGCGGCTCCCTCGCCCCGGGCGGCCAGCGCCCGGCCGCGCAGCCGTTGGGTGACCGAGACGTCGCCGTTGACGGCCCGGCGCAGGTCGGCGGTGAGCGCGATCGGGTCGGGTGCGAGCCCGTACCGGGGCTGCACCCGGAACTGGACCAGGGCCCGGCCGTCGACCGTGGCGGCATCCGCGGCGAGCACCTCCAGCCGGTGCAGGGCCAGGCAACCGGCCACCGTCGCGAGCAGGCCGCGTCGGTCCGCCGCGGCCACCGACACCCGGTCGGCAGCCAGGTGTACGACCGGCAGTGGCCCGGCCACCAGCGCCGGATCCGGGTCCGGTGGCGCCGGCACCACCCCGGTGTCCAGGGCGGTACGCACCCGGGAGACGAGTTCGGCGACCAGCCGTCCCTTCCAGTCCGACCAGGCGGCCGGGCCGGTGGCGGCGGCGTCGGCGCGTACCAGCGCGTGCAGCAGGTCCAGGGTGGTGGTGTCGCCTACCCGTTCGGCCACCCCGGCGATGGTCTTGGGGTCGGAGAGGTCCCGGCGGGTGGCCACGTCCGGCAGGAGCAGGTGCAGCCGGACCAGGGTGCCGATCAGCGCCGCCTCCGTCGCCGGCAGTCCCGTCCGGGCGGCCATCGCCTCGGCGATCGGTGCGCCGACCAGGCTGTGGTCGCCGCCGAGGCCCTTGCCGATGTCGTGCAGGAACGCGCCGAGCAGCAGCAGGTCGGGACGGTCGACGTCACGGGTGTGCCGGCTCGCCTCGTACGCGGTCTGCACCAGGTGCCGGTCGAGGGTGAACCGGTGCACCGGGTTGTGCTGGGGCAGGCTGCGCAGCCGGGTCCACTCCGGCAGCCAGCGGTCGACCAGGCCGTACCGGTCGCAGGCCTCCCAGGCCGGCACCAGGCCGGCCCCCGCGCCGAGCAGGGTGAGCAGCGCGGCGCGGGCCTCCGGCGGCCAGGGGGCGGGCAGCGCCGGGCAGTACGCCGCCAGCCACTCGCAGGTGGCCCGGGCGATGGGCAGCCGGGTGGTGGCCGCCGCCGCGGCCACCCGCAGCGACAGGCTGGGGTCGGGGCGGGCGCCGATGGCGGTACGGGCCAGCACCAGCTCGCCGTCGTGCTCGACCACGTCCCGGGCCACGGGTCGACGCACCGGCGGCCCGGGGATCCCGCGGCGTCGCCCGGAGCGCATCCGGTCGGCGGCCCGCCAGGCGTCGTCCAGGGCGTGCCCGACCGTCCGGGCGTCCCCGGCGACCCGCCGCAGCACCAGGTCACCGTCGCGGACCAGACCCGGACCACCGTCGCCGGTCAGCGCACCGCCGCCGGTCAGGCCGGCGTCCAGCCCACCGCCGCCGGTCAGGCCGGCGTCCAGCCCACCGCCGCCGGTCAGGCCGGCGTCCGGGCCACCGCCGCCGGGCACCGCCACGTCCGGCCCACCGGGGCCGGCCCGGCCGGGGCCCGGATCGGGGGCGACGTCGGGGGCGCGCAGGCCGAGCAGGGCGGCGACGCCGTCGCGTTCCTGGGCGAGCAGTCGGTCCACCCGGCGGCCGACCTGCTGGTGCAGGGCGTCGCGGGTGTCCAGCAGCCGGCGGTGCGCGGCGTGCACCGCCGGGCGGAGCGCGTCGGTGACCCCGGCGGTGGCGATCGCCCGCAGGATGCCCACGTCGCGCAGCCCTCCGGCGGCCTCCTTGAGGTCACCTTCGAGCAGGAAGGCCAGCTCACCGTGGGCCTGCCAGCGGGCCAGGGTGATCTCCCGCAGCCCGGGGAGCTGACGGACGGCGGTGCGCCGCCAGTGGTCGGCGGCGGTGCGGATCAGCGAGTCGGCCAGCTCGCGGTCGCCGGCGACGTACCGGGCGTCGAGCAGGCCGAGGGCGACCTTGACGTCGTCCTGGGCCACCGACAGCGCCTCGGCGACGGTGCGCACCGAGTGGTCCAGCCGGACCCCGGCGTCCCAGATCGGGTACCACAGCGACGCGGCCAGCTCGTCGACGCCGGGCACGCCGGCGTGCAACAGCACCAGGTCGAGATCGCCGTAGGGGGCGCACTGGCGCCGGCCGAGCCCGCCGACGGCGACCAGGGCCACCCCGGGCCGGGCCGGCAGCAGCGAACCCAACCAACGGTCGTACGCGTCGGCCCGGGCCGCCCGGGCCGACGCCCCCACCCCGCCGGGCACGCCGACGGCCTCGTCGACCAGGCGTCGCGCGTCACCGCCCGGGGCGGATGCAGACACGTTCTTCCTGATCGACGAGGCCATGGTGGCAGCTCCGACTCAGAGTGCGTCGAGGCCGCGTTCACCGGTACGGACCCGGACGACCTCCTCGACTCCGGTCACCCACACCTTGCCGTCACCGATCTTGCCGGTCCGGGCGGCGCCCACGATCGCGTCGACGATCTTCTCGACGTCGATCTCGTCAGTGAGCACCTCCACCCGGATCTTGGGCAGGAACTCGACCGTGTACTCGGCACCCCGGTAGACCTCGGTGTGCCCCTTCTGCCGGCCGTACCCCTGGACCTCGCTGACGGTCAGGCCGGCCACGCCGAGGGCGTGCAGCGCCTCCTTCACCGCGTCCAGCTGGTACGGCTTGATGACCGCGGTCACCAGCTTCATGTCCAACCCCTCCATAGCAGGAACGTTAACCGGCGACCTTCTCGTTGGCCGGAACGGCGGGCTCCGCCTCCGGCGTGGTGCTCGACGCGGCAGCGGGGGTGCCGATGCCGGCCATCGCGAACGCCCCACCCGAGCTGCCACCGGCCGGGCTCAGGTCGTAGCCGCTCTCCGCGTGCTCGCTGAGGTCGATGCCGTTGACCTCGTCCTCGGCGGAGACCCGGAACCCGATGGTCTTGTTGATGACGAAGCCGAGCGCGAAGGCCACCACGAAGGAGTACGCCGTGACGATCAGGGCGCTCAGCGCCTGGACGCCGAGCAGGCTGACCCCGCCGCCGTAGAACAGGCCCTCGTTCTCCACCAGCGAACTGACCGAGCTGGTGCCGAAGAGGCCGATCCAGAGGCAGCCGATCCAGCCACCGACGAAGTGCACGCCCACCACGTCGAGGGCGTCGTCGTAGCCGAGCTTGTACTTCAGGCTGACCGCCAGGGCGCAGACCGCACCGGCGACCAGGCCGAGCAGGACCGCCGCCCAGGGGGCGACGAAGGCACAGGCCGGGGTGATCGCGACCAGACCGGCGACGGCGCCGGAGGAGGCACCGACCAGGGTCGGCTTGCCGTCACGCACCTTCTCCACGATCAGCCAGCCGAGCACGGCGGCGCCGGCGCAGATCTGGGTGTTCAGGAAGGCGATCGCGGTGGTCGAATCGGCGGTCAGCTCGGAGCCGGCGTTGAAGCCGAACCAGCCGAACCAGAGCAGACCGGCGCCGAGGGCGACCATCGGCACGTTGTGCGGCTTCATGGCCTCGCGGGGCCAGCCGAGCCGCTTGCCGAGCACCAGCGCCAGGGCCAGGGCCGCGGCACCGGAGTTGATGTGCACCGCGGTGCCACCGGCGAAGTCCAGGGCGCCGAGGCCGGCGCCGATGAAGCCACCGCCCCACACCCAGTGCGCCACCGGGAAGTAGACCAGGGTGGCCCAGCCGAAGGCGAAGAGCAGCCAGCCGGAGAACTTGGCCCGGTCGGCGATCGCGCCGCTGATCAGCGCGACGGTGATGACGGCGAACATCATCTGGAAGGCCATGAAGACGTAGAGCGGGATGCCGGTCTCGCCCCAGAGGTCGGTCTCGGCCATGAAGGTCTTGGTGCCGAGGTACTGACCGACGTTGCCGATCACTCCGCCCTGGTCATCGCCGAAGGCGATGCTGAAGCCGTAAAAGAGCCAGAGAATACTGATGAGCCCCATCGCGGAGAAACTCATCATCATCATGTTGAGCACGCCCTTGGACCGGTTCAGGCCGCCGTAGAACAGCGCCAGACCCGGCGTCATGAGCAACACGATCGCGCTCGATATCAGCAACCACGCGGTGTTGCCGGTATCGATCGTCGGTGCTTCAGGCACGCTGGCCTCCTAAAAGTGGGGTTCCCTCCTTCGCGGCTTCCGGGGCAGCGTCGCCCGTACGCCGGTTGCGCGGAACTCTCTCCGGCGGCTGTTTCACGGAACGTGCCCCGTCGATTTCCAAGGCGTGACGGCTTGTTTCCAACGTGTGAAGAAAACCGCACCATCGGCACAACGGCCGAGGTCGGCGGACCGGTCGGTGGAGGGGGTCTCCCCGACCCGGTCAGCGCAGCGCGTGCTCCAGGGCGTGCCGCTCGTAGTCGAGCAGGCGCAGGTCACGCATGGGGCGACGAAGGTGACCCTTGTGCACGATCCGGACGAAAGCCGGCTCGCCGGCGGCGGCCATCCGCCGGATCCCCTCGACGTGGTCGACGATCCGCTTGCGGATGGTCCGGATCAGCCGGTGCCGGTCCCGGGGGATCAGCCCGTACGCGTCGGCGAAGAGCCGCAGCCGGCGCGGCCGGTCCGGGCGCTTCCAGCCCAGGGTTATCGAGTCCCGGTCGGAGAAGATCGGCACCCAGGTCCAGGCGGCGTAGGCGACGTCGTAGATCCGCGCGCCGGGCGAGGCGAGGTCGAAGTCGATCAGCCCGAGGGTGCCGTCCGGTCGCCAGATCACGTTGTGCGGGGCGGCGTCGTGATGGCAGATCACCTCGGTGTCCGGCGGCGGCGGGCCGAACGAGCGCCAGACCGCCCCGGGCGGGGGCACGAAACCGTACTGGGCGTCGTGGAACATCCGCAGCATGGTGGCGACCGTCACCAGCGCCTCGTCGGTCACCCAGTGCCCGGCGAGCGGGTACTCCCCGCACTCCCCCTCCAGGTACGACAGCACCTCCCGGTTGCGCTCGTCCATGCCCAGCGCGCGGGGCGCACCGCTGAAGCCGACGTACTCCAGGTGGCGCAACAGGGCGTGCACGGCCGGTGTCCACGGGCCGGCGTTACGCCGGACGGTGTCGCCCACCCGGACCACGGTGCTGACGTTCCCGCCGTGCAGCGGGATCTCCTGCGAAGTCACGTACGGTCTCCCGAGGCGCGGCCCCGACTGGCGCGGATCACGCCACCCGGTGAAGGTGCGATCGTCGATGGTCACCCGAGGTTACGCGTCCCGGGCGAGCGGCTCGGTGCCGAGCAGCGCGTCGACGAACTGGGTCGGCTCGAAGGGCGCCAGATCGTCCGGCCCCTCACCCAGGCCGACCAGCTTCACCGGGATGCCGAGCTTGCGTTGCACGGCGATCACGATGCCGCCCTTGGCGGTGCCGTCGAGCTTGGTCAGCACCACCCCGGTGACGTTGACCACCTCGGTGAAGACCCGGGCCTGCTCCAGACCGTTCTGCCCGGTGGTGGCGTCCAGGATGAGCAGCGTCTCGTCGATCGGGCCGTGCTTGGTCACCACCCGCTTGACCTTGCCCAGCTCGTCCATCAGGCCGATCTTGTTCTGCAGCCGCCCGGCGGTGTCGATCAGCACGGTGTCCACGCCGGTGTCGATGCCCCGCCGGACCGCGTCGAAGGCGACGCTTGCCGGGTCGGCACCCTCCGGCCCGCGTACCGTCTCGGCACCCACCCGGCCACCCCAGGTCTGCAACTGGTCGGCGGCGGCGGCCCGGAACGTGTCGGCGGCGCCGAGCAGCACGGTACGGCCGTCGGCGACCAGCACCCGGGCGATCTTGCCGCAGGTGGTGGTCTTGCCGGCCCCGTTGACCCCGACCACCAGCAGCACCGCCGGGGCGTCCGGCTTACCTGTGGTGTTCAGCGACCGGTCCAGCTCCGGGTCGAGGGCGTTCACCAGCTCGGCGGCGAGCAGCGCCCGCAGTTCGACGGCCGAGCGGGTGCCGAGGACCCGGGTACGCTCACGCAGCCGGTCGACGATCTCCCGGGTGGCGTCGATGCCGACGTCCGCGGTGATCAGGCTGTCCTCGATCTCCTCCCAGGCGTCCTCGTCCAGGTGGTCCCGGCTGAGCAGGCCGAGCAGCCCCTTGCCGAAGGCGTTCTGCGAGCGGGAGAGCCGCGACCGCAGCCGGATCAGCCGGCCGGCGGTCGGCTCGGGGACCTCCAGGGTCGGCGCGGGCGCCTCGACCACCGGTGGAGCCTCCACCACGACCCCGGTGGAGAGGTCGGCCTCCGGCGCCTGGACCTCCGGCGCCGTCCGCTCCGGCTCGACCGGTGCCGGCGGTGGCTCCTGCCGGCGGCGCAGCCGCGGCACCACCAGTCCGATGCCGCCCAGGATCAGCACACCGAGCAGCGCGAGGACGATGAGGAGGTAATCCATGCCGAAATCCTGTCAGATGGCGGCGACGGCGTCCCAGGCACCGCACCCGGCAACCGCTCGACCAGCGGGTACGCTGCCGCTGGCAGGGGGTGGCGGGCCGGCCGAGCGGGTACAAATAAGAGATCGTCTCACCCCGAGGAGTTCCCGCATGCCTGAGTCCCGCCTGCTGATCGGCCCGTTGCTGCGACGGGTCGTCGACACCAGGGCGACGATCTGGGTGGAGACGAGCGGGCCCGCCGTGGTCACCGTCCGCACCGCCGACGGCGCCACCGGCAGCGCCCCCACCTTCTCCGCGTACGACCACCACTACGCGTTGGTGGTGGTGGAGGGGCTCACCCCGGACAGCGCCACGACCTACCAGGTGTCGATCGGCGACGAGGTGGCCTGGCCGCTGCCGGAGAGCGAGTTCCCGCCGAGCGTCATCCGCACCCGGGCCGCCGACGACCGCGACCAGCCGGTACGGATGATCTTCGGCTCGTGCCGGGAGACCACCCAGCACGCCACCACCCGCAAGCTGCCCCCGGACGCCCTCGACGCGTACGCCCGGCGGATGATGACCGCGGCCGGTGAGGCCGGCCGGCCCGACCTGCTGGTGCTCCTCGGCGACCAGGTGTACGCAGACGAGACCTCACCGACGATGCAGCGGCTGCTCAAGCGCCGCCGGCGGCGGCCCAAGGACGCCCCGGCAGACCAGGTGGTCAGCTTCGACGAGTACACCAAGCTGTACCTGGAGTCGTGGCGGGACCCGGAGATCCGCTGGCTGCTCTCCACCGTGCCGAGCGTGATGATCTTCGACGACCACGAGGTCATCGACGACTGGAACACCTCCGCGGCCTGGCGCGCGGACATGCGGGAGCAGCCGTGGTGGGCCGAGCGGATCGCCAGCGGACTGGCCTCGTACTGGGTGTACCAGCACCTGGGCAACCTGTCGCCGGACGAGATCGCCGCCGACCCGCTGTACGCCAAGATCACCGCCGCCGAGGACGCCACCGAGGTGCTGCGCGAGTTCGGCGCCCGGGTGGACACCGAGTCGGACGTGGCCCACGACAACGACCGCTGGCGGGCCGTGCAGTACCAGTGGAGCTACTCGCTGGACCTGGGCCGCACCCGGCTGGTGATGCTGGACAACCGGTGCAGCCGGGTGCTGGAGCCCGGTCACCGGGCGATGCTGCCCGCCGGCGAGTGGTCCTGGTTCGTCGACCGGGCCCACGGCGTCTACGACCACCTGGTGGTGGGCTCCTCGCTGCCCTGGCTGCTGCCGCCGGGCATCCACCACGTGGAGTCGTGGAACGAGCGGCTGGCCGAGTCCGACCGGGCCTGGGTGGCCAAGTTCGGAGAGAGCCTGCGCCGCGCGCTGGACCTGGAACACTGGGCGGCGTTCCGTCGCTCCTTCGACGCGCTGGGCGCGCTCTTCGTGCGGATCGGCAGCGGGCAGCCGGGCACCTCCGGCGACCGGGTAGGCGCCGGTCCGGCATACGCCCCACCGGCGTCGATCAGCGTGCTCGGCGGCGACGTCCACCACTCGTACGTGGCCCGGGCGCAGTTCGCCGAGCCGGAGATGCGCACCCCGGTGCACCAGCTCACCTGCTCGCCGATCCACAACCAGGTGCCGGCCGGGATGCGCCCGGTGATGAAGCTGGGCTGGGCGGCCGGGCCGGCGTCGGCCGCCCGCGCCCTGGCCCGCGCCGCCGGGGTCCGTCGCCCGACCGTGCGGTGGCGCAAGCTGGCCGGGCCGTACTTCGGCAACGCGGTGAGCACCCTGCGGCACGAGGGCCGGTCGGCGGCGGTGACCATCGAGGGCACCACCGGCGACGGCGAGCTACGCCCGGTAGCCCACCACCACCTCACCTGAGGTGTAAGGAAGGGCCCCTTCCTATCGCTTTCGGTGGTGCAGGGGCCCCTTGCAAACATCTGCCGCCGGCGGACGGGGAGTGGACGGGGAACCGCCGGGCGGGCCGCCACCGTACTCTTTCTCGGTGTGGACGAGGACCTGCCGGAGCCGCTGCGGGCGGTGGAGCACGAGCTGACCGCCCTGCTGCGCCGGGGTCGGGCCATCTCCTGGGAGATCGCCCGGGAGGTGCACCCCAACCTCGAACCCAACGCGTACGGGCTGCTGCTCTGGCTGCGCCGGTGCGGCTCGATCCGGCTGACCGAGCTGGCCGAGCGGTTGGGCATCGGCAAGGGCACGCTGAGCCGGCAGATCCAGGGGCTGGAGGCGCTCGGGCTGGTCCGGCGGGATCCGGATCCCACCGACCGACGGGCCGCCCAGCTCAGCCTCACCGAGCAGGGGCAGCACCGGTTCGACGCCGCCCGCGACTCCCGGCTGGGCCAGATCTGGCGCACCGTGCACGGCTGGCCGGAACAGGACGTGGCGGACTTCGCCCGGCTGTTGAGCCGCTTCAACGACGCCTGGGGCAGCCACAGCCAGGGCTGAGGCCCCCGACAGCGGTCACCACGAGGGCCGACACCACCGGTGGCGGGAACAGATCCGCGACGTCCCAAGTTGTTGCTTGAGGCAACAAAGTCATACGGTTGCCTCAGGCACCCAGTTCGACACCCGGCGGAGGCACGGCACGATGACCCAGGCGGCAACCATCCGTACGACCCCGGTCCAGATGAGCCACCGGCAGATCCTGGAGGCACTCTCCGGGCTGTTGCTGGGGATGTTCGTCGCGATCCTCTCCTCCACGGTCGTCACGAACGGGCTGCCACGGATCATCACCGAACTGCACGGCGGCCAGTCGGCGTACACCTGGGTGATCACCTCGGCCCTGCTGGCAACCACCGCGACCACCCCGATCTGGGGCAAACTCGCCGACCTGACCAACAAGAAGACACTGGTCCAGCTCTCCCTGGTGATCTACCTGATCGGGTCGGTGCTGGCCGGGCTCTCCCAGAGCACCGGCCAGTTGATCGCCTGCCGGGTGTTGCAGGGCATCGGCGCGGGCGGCCTCACCGCGCTGGCCCAGGTGATCATGGCGACGATGATCACGCCCCGGGAGCGGGGCCGCTACAGCGGCTACCTCGGGGCGGTGATGGCGGTGGCGACCATCGGCGGCCCGCTGATCGGTGGCGTCATCGTCGACACCCCGTGGCTCGGCTGGCGCTGGTGCTTCTACGTCGGGGTGCCGTTCGCCCTGGCCGCCCTGGTGGTGTTGCAGCGGACCCTGCACCTGCCGGTGGTCCGCCGGAAGGCGAAGATCGACTGGACGGGTGCCACGCTGATCACCGCCGCCGTCTCGACGCTGCTGATCTGGGTCACCCTCGCCGGTGACCGGTTCGCCTGGGGTTCCTGGCCGAGTCTGGCCATGGTGTCCGGCGCGGTACTCCTCGGCGCGCTCGCGGTGCTGGTGGAGACCCGGGCCGCCGAACCGGTCATCCCCCCGCACCTGTTCCGCTCGCGGACCATCACCCTGGCCACCGTCGCCAGCGTCGCGGTCGGCGTCGGCATGTTCGGCGTCTCGGTCTTCCTCGGCCAGTACTTCCAGGTCAGCCGGGGGCAGAGCCCGACCGTGGCAGGTCTGATGACGCTGCCGATGATCCTCGGCCTGCTGGTCGCCTCCACCGTGGTCGGCCAGGTGATCAGCCGCACCGGCCGGTGGAAGCGGTACCTGGTCGCCGGCTCCGCGCTGCTCACCGTCGGCTTCACGCTGCTGGGCACGCTGCGCGCCGACACCAACCTGGTGCTGCTCAGCGGATACCTGGTCCTGGTCGGCGTGGGACTGGGCCTGACCATGCAGAACCTGGTGCTGGTGGTGCAGAACAGCGTGGGCCCGCACGAGCTCGGCGCGGCCAGCTCACTTGTCGCCTTCTTCCGTACCCTCGGTGGCGCGGTCGGCGTCTCGGCCCTCGGCGCGTTGCTGTCGACCCGGGTCACCGGCTACCTCAGCGACGGCCTGGCCCGGCTCGGTGTGCCGGCCATCGACGCCGGCGGCACCCTGCCCGACGTCAACGCGCTGCCCGCGCCGGTACGCGCGGTGGTGGAGAGCGCGTACGGCGACGGCGCCGGGGACATCTTCCTGGCCGCCGCCCCGTTCGGGTTGATCGCCCTGGTCGCGGTGAGCCTGATCAGGGAGGTGCCGCTGCGCCGGCACCACGACGACCCGCCCGCCGACGAGGTCGCGCGGCAGCCGTCGGCACCGGCCGCCGGCAGCCCGATCCTGGTCGGCGCCGACAGGCCACTGCCGGGCCCGAACCGCCAGCCGGTGGCTCAGCCGGCCGGCGTCAGCGCGGCCCGCAGGTAACGCAGGCCCGCCGGACCACTCCACCGGTACGCCGACAGCCCGGCCACCCGCGCGCCCCGGATCGCCCAGTCCTCGTCGTCGACGAAGAGCACCCGGGCCGGTGCGGTCGCCAACGCGGCGCAGGCTGCCTGGAAGTACTCCTTCGCCGGCTTGTTGAACCCGACCACCGAGGAGTTGACCACCACGTCGAACTCGTCGGCCAGCCCCAGCGCGGTCAGGTCGGCGTCGAGCACGTCGGTGGCGTTGGTGCCCAGCCCGACCCGGATCCCGGTGGCCCGCACCTCGCGGAGGAAGGCGAGCACCTCCGGGTCCGCCTCGCCCCGGTAGCGCTGCCACTGGGCGACCGCCGTCCGGGCCCGCTCGGGGTCACCCACCGAGTCGGCGAGCGCGTCGGCGACGCTGCTCATCCACTCGGCGTGGCTGACCCGGCCGGTGAGCACCGGCTGCAGCCGCCCCCACTGGGTGGCGATCTCACCCAGCACCCCGTCGGAGAGCCCGTACTCCCGCTCCACCCCGGCCGCCACGGCCGGGTCGAACCGACGCAGCACCCCGTCGAGGTCCACCAGGAGCGCTGTCGCGCGTTCCCGAGCCACTAGATTAGTCCTCCCCCTCGGTCCGGTTGATCCGTTGACTGATCACCTGGGTCACCCCGCTGCGCATGGTGACCCCGTAGAGCGCGTCGGCGACCTCCATCGTCCGCTTCTGGTGGGTGATCACGATCAACTGGCTCTTCTCCCGCAACTGTGCCAGCAACGTGATCAACCGACCAAGGTTGACGTCGTCGAGCGCCGCCTCCACCTCGTCCATGATGTAGAACGGGCTGGGCCGGGCCCGGAAGATCGCCACCAGCATCGCCACCGCGGTCAGCGACCGCTCCCCGCCGGAGAGCAGCGAGAGCCGCTTGATCTTCTTGCCCGGCGGCCGGGCCTCCACCTCGACCCCGGTGGTCAGCAGGTCGTCGGGTTCGGTGAGCATCAGCCGCCCCTCGCCGCCGGGGAAGAGCACGGTGAAGACCTGCTCGAACTCGCGGGCGGTGTCGGCGAAGGCGCTGGCGAAGACCTCCAGGATCCGGGCGTCCACGTCGGAGACCACGGTGAGCAGGTCGCGGCGGGTGGCCTTGAGGTCCTCCAACTGCTCGGAGAGGAACTTGTAGCGTTCCTCCAACGCGGCGAACTCCTCCAGCGCCAACGGGTTGACCTTGCCGAGCAGGGCCAGCTCACGTTCGGCCTTGGCGGCCCGCTTCTCCTGCACCGGACGCTCGTAGTCGACCGGCTCGGGCACCGGCAGCCCGTCCCGCTCGGCGGTCGCCACGTCGACCTGGGTCGGTGGCACCGGCTGGCTCGGGCCGTACTCGCCGATCAGGGTGGCCACGTCCAGGCCGAAGTCCTCGGCCGCCTTGGCCTCCAGCTGCTCGATGCGCAGCCGCTGCTCGGCCCGGGCCACCTCGTCGCGGTGCACCTGACCGGTCAGCCGCTCCAGTTCCGCGCCGAGCCGTTTCGCCGCACCGCGTACCTCGGAGAGCTCCGCCTCGCGGGTGGCCCGTTCGCGCGCCACGGCGTCGCGATGCTCCTCGGCCCGCGCGATCGAGGTGGTCAGGTGGGCCAGCGCCGTCCGCGCGCCGCCGGCCACGGCGCGGGCGATCCCCGCCCCCCGGGTACGCGCCGCCCGCCGGGCCGCCGCGCGTTCCCGGGCGGCCCGTTCCGCGGTGGCCTGCCGGCGCAGCGAGTCGGCGCGGCCGGCGATCGAGGAGACCCGCTCCTCGGCGGTACGCACCGCGAGCCGGACCTCCAGCTCGTTCTGCCGCGCCTGCGGCACGGTAGCGGCGAGCTGGTCACGGTCCTCGGTCGACGGCTCGGCGTCGGCCGGGGTCTCCTCGGCCAACCGGAGCCGTTCGGCCAGCTCGGCCAGGGTGATCAGGTCGCGTTCCCGGGCCGCCTCGGCGCGGGACCGGGACTCGCCCAGCCGGTCCGTCTCGGCCCTGGCCGACCGGGCCGCCGCGCCCAGCTCGGCGAGCCGGCGGGCAGCGGCGTTGCGGTGGCTCTCGGCCTCCCGCTTGGCGGCGGCGGCGTGCTGCACCGCCTCCTTGGCCCCGGCCAGCTCGGCGCGGGCCTCGACGAGCTGGTCCCGGAGTTCGGCGGCGCCGTGCTCGGCGGCGAGCCGGTTGGCCCGGGCCTCCTCGACGGCGGCGGTGACCTCGATGAAGCTGGGCGCCTTGGCCGACCCACCGGCCGCCGCGTACGCCCCGACGACGTCGCCGTCGGCGGTGACCGCCCGCAGCTCCGGATTGTCGGCGACCAGCTCGGACGCGGCGGTCAGGTCGTCGACCAGCACCACGTCGCGCAGCGCCCGGTGCACCGCGGGGCGCAGTTCGGCGGTGCACTCGACGAGGTCCGGCGCCCACCGGGCGTGCTCGGGCAGCCGGGGGCGCAGCGCGTCGGCGGAGCCGGTCATGCCCGGCCCGGCGGGGCTGCCGACCAGCAGACCGGCCCGCCCGGCGTCGGCGATCTTGAGCAGCCGCATCGCCTCGACGGCCTCGTCCACGCCGCTGACCGCGACCGCGTCGGCCAGGCCACCCAGCGCGGCGGCCAGGGCCGCGGAGTGCCCGGGGGCGACGGTGAGCAGCTCGGCGAGGCTGCCGAGCAGACCGGGAACCTCGTCGGCGCGGGCCAGCAGGGCGCCCGCGCCGTCCTTGCGTCGCAGGCCGAGGGCGAGGGCCTCCTCGCGGGCCTTCCAGGTCGCCGCGTCCTTCTCGGCGGCGCGTTCGGCGTCGGTCAACGACCGGACGGTCACCTGGGCCCGTTCCTGCGCGGCGACCGCCTCGGCGTGCCGGGTGTCGAGGTCGGCGTTGTCCCGGTCGGCCTCGGTGCTCTGCTCGGCGACCGCGTCCACCTCGGCCTGGGCCTGCTCGGCCCGGGCCAGCGCGTCGGCGTG
The DNA here is from genome assembly GCF_049179195.1 of Micromonospora sp. WMMA1923. Classification (NCBI taxonomy): domain Bacteria; kingdom Bacillati; phylum Actinomycetota; class Actinomycetes; order Micromonosporales; family Micromonosporaceae; genus Micromonospora; species Micromonospora sp. WMMA1923. The sequence goes on along the minus strand of NZ_JBMHLZ010000001.1, from coordinate 869,586 downwards.
GGCGGCGGCGAGCCGCTCGATCTCCTCCCCGGCGCTGGTGGTCCGGGCCCGGGCCGAGTTGACCTGACCGGTCAGTCTGGCCAGCCCCTCCCGCCGGTCGGCGATGGCCTTGGCCGCCGCGACCAGCTCCCGTTCGGCCGCGGCGAGCTGCCGTTCCAGCTCCTGCCGGTACTCGACGGCCTCGGCCAGCCGGATCTGGTCGTCGGTGAGCGCCGCACGCAGCTCCTCCTCCTGCTCCTGGACCCGCTCGGCCTCGGCCTCCAACTGGTCGGGGTCGCGGCCCGGCCGTTCGTCGTCGCCGGTGGCGCTGAGGTGCCGCAGCCGCTCCCGGGCGAGCTGCTCGATGGAGCGGAACCGCTCGGCGAGAGCGGAGAGCTTGTACCAGGTGTCCTGGGCGGCGGCGAGCAGCGGCGCGTCGGCGGCGAGCGCCTCCTCCAGCTCACCGAGGCGGGCCTGCACCTCGGTGTGCTCCGCCTCGACCTGCTCGCGCCGGTGCCGCAGCGCGGTCTCGTCGGCGATCTCCTTGTCCAGGGTGGCCCGCAGCGTGGCCAGGTCGTCGGCGAGCAGCCGCAGCCGGGCGTCGCGCAGGTTGGCCTGGATGGCGGCGGCCCGACGGGCCACCTCGGCCTGGCGGCCCAGCGGCTTGAGCTGGCGGCGCAACTCGGCGGTGAGGTCGGTCAACCGGTTGAGGTTGACCTGCATCGCGTCGAGCTTGCGCAGCGCCTTCTCCTTGCGCTTGCGGTGCTTGAGGACCCCGGCCGCCTCCTCGATGAAGGAACGCCGGTCCTCCGGCTTGGCGTGCAGCATGCCGTCGAGCCGCCCCTGGCCGACGATGATGTGCATCTCCCGACCGATGCCGGAGTCACTGAGCAGCTCCTGGATGTCCAGCAACCGGCAGGAGTCGCCGTTGATCTCGTACTCGCTCTCACCGGAGCGGAACATCCGGCGGGTGATGGAGACCTCGGTGTACTCGATCGGCAACGCGCCGTCGGTGTTGTCGATGGTGAGGGTGACCTCGGCGCGGCCCAGCGGTGCCCGGCCGGCGGTGCCGGCGAAGATGACGTCCTCCATCTTGCCGCCCCGCAGGGCCTTGGCGCCCTGTTCACCGAGGACCCAGGCGATGGCGTCGACGACGTTGGACTTGCCGGAGCCGTTCGGGCCCACCACGCAGGTGATCCCCGGCTCCAGCTTGAACGTCGTGGCGGAGGCGAAGGACTTGAACCCCTTCACCGTCAGGCTCTTGAGATGCACCTTCTCGATCCTCGTCCGGTGGCCGCCGCAGGCGTCGCGGGCTGCGCGGACCTGGTTGACCCGCAGACTAACCCGGCCCTGCGGGCCCTCGGGTACGCGACCCGCCCCGGAAGGTCGACCGGGGGTCCCCGGACATGGCTGCGCGCCGGCACGAATGTGTCCGGCGCGCGTTTTGCGTGGTGCGATTCAGTTGTGCGAACCCATGAAGATCAGGTCAGCGCCGGCTCGGCCAGCCGGAGGAGGTCGTCCGCCTCCGACACAGCCGCCGCGAGCCGATCGTTCTCGGCACGCAGGCGCGTGATCTCGAACTCCATTGCCTGAACCCTGGCACGCAAACGGGTGACCTCGTCGAGCAGACGCCGGTCGGGCGCTGCACCTACGTGGCCGTAGAGGGCCTTCGCCATGCTGACTCCTTGATATGCGCTGCCGGAAAGGCCGGCCAACGCGCGCCCAATATGTACGCGACTGCCATCACCCGCGATATGCGGGCACGACCGGGCGCGACTGGCGACACCTACATATTGAGCCGAGACACCCTCGTTCGTCAAGTTCTCGCAGGCCGTAGATCATCTCCACGTCGACCTGTCAACTTGCCGGGGCCACCCTCAGGCGCGGACACACTCTGTCCGGACGCCCTCACTCTACGCCCGGATCGCAGGTTCGGGCCATGGCCCGAGCGGGCTTCGTCTTAACTCTTTCTTAGCCACGTTGCTGCTGTTCGACCCCCCACGTAGCGTCACCACAGCCCATCACCGGACCCTGGAGGCAGACGGCGTGTACGGCTGGACCGACCCGACGGAGCAGGACCGCACCCAGCGGCGCACCGAGTCGCACCCCGACGAGCCGGCCTGGTTGACCGACCGTCCCGAGCCCCGGTCGAGCTACCTGTTCGGGGACGAACCCGACCAGTCACCCGAGCCGTCCGGTGCCCCGACGGACCCGCGCGGCGTCGCGGCAGACCGGCCAGGCGTCGCGGCAGACCGGCCAGGTGACCCGACGGACCCGCGCGGCGTCCCGACGGACCGGCCCGCCCCGCCGGCCCGGTACGCCGGCCCGGAGGCGGTCCGGGAGCCGGTCACCGCGTTACTGCCGGTGACCGTCGTCGCGAGCAACGAGACCGCCGAGCCCGACGCCGGCGCGCCCGTCCGGAGCCAGGGACGGCACCGCCCGCCCCGCCGGTTCACGCGGCCGGTCGTGATCGGTGGTGCCGCCGCCGCGGCCACCCTCGTGGTGAGCCTGGGAGTGGGTGCCCTGCTGCTGCCGGGCGACGAGGAACTGCCCGACTTCACCGGCCTGGCCGAGCAGAGCGCCCCGGCACTGCCGGCCCAGCCCGACACCCTGGCCGGCACGCCGACCAGCCCTCCGGTCACCGCTTCGCCGACGCCGAGCGCGTCGGCCAGCCCCTCGCCCTCGACCGCCAGCCCGACGCCGTCACCGGCCAGGACCAGCAAGGCCGCGCCGACGCCGGACCGGACCACCAGCGCGCCGTCGCGCCGCAACGTCGAGCGTGGCGGCACCGGCAGCGGCGCCACCACCAGGGCCACCACCGCCGCCGCCGACAGTGGTGCCGTCAGCGGCCAGGCACAGCAGGTCGTCGACCTGGTCAACGCCGAGCGGAGCAAGGCCGGCTGCGGGGCGGTCCAGATCGACGACAAGTTGATGACCGCGGCCCAGCGACACAGCCAGGACCAGGCCGACACCCGCAACATGTCGCACACCGGCAGCGACGGCAGCGACGTCGGCACCCGGCTGGACCGGGTCGGCTACACGTGGCGGACCTACGGCGAGAACGTCGCCTGGAACCAGCAGTCGCCGGCTGCCGTCATGGACGCCTGGATGAACAGCCCCGGGCACCGGGCCAACATCCTCAACTGCGCCTTCACCGAGATCGGCGTGGGGATCGCGACGAGCAACGGACCGTACTGGACGCAGAACTTCGCCGCCCCGCGGTAGGCGGCCAGGCGGCGCCGCTTGCCAGGCGGGGTCGCTTGCAGGCGGCGCCGCTTGCCAGGCGGGGTCGCCCGCGGTCAGCGACGTGGCCGGGGCTGGCAGCGAGGGCAGCTGTACGAGGAGCGGTTCATGAACGCCTCCCGACGGATCGGCGCCGCGCAGCGTGGACAGGGCTGACCCTCGCGGCCGTAGACGTTCAGCGACCGGTCGAAGTACCCGCTCTCGCCGTTGACGTTGACGTAGAGGGCGTCGAAGCTGGTGCCGCCGGCCCTGATGGCCTCGGTGAGCACGTCCCGGACCTGGTCGAGCAGCCGTGTCCCGGCCGGGCGGGTCAGCACGTCCGTCGGTCGGCTGCCGTGCAGCTTCGCCCGCCAGAGCGCCTCGTCGGCGTAGATGTTGCCCACGCCGGAGACCAGGGTCTGGTCGAGCAGTGCCCGCTTCACCTCGGTCCGCCGTCGGCGCAGCGCCGCGACGAAGTCGGTGGCGGAGAAGTCCGGGTCCAGCGGGTCCCGGGCGATGTGCGCGATCTCCGCCGGCAGCTGCGCCCCACCGGCCGAGACGGCCAGCCCGCCGAACGTCCGTTGGTCGACGAAACGCAGCTCGGGACCGTCGTCGGCGAAGCCGAACCGGACCCGCAGGTGCAGCTCGTCGGCGGCGCCCCGGGGTTGCAGCAGCAGCTGACCGGACATGCCGAGATGCCCGACGATCGCGTCGGTGCTGTCCAGGGGCAGCCAGAGGTACTTGCCCCGACGCCGTACGTCCAGCACCGTCCGACCGGCCAGCACGTCCGCGAAGTGCCGGTCACCGGGCAGGTGGCGGCGGACGGCACGGGGGTGGCGTACCTCGACCGTGGAGATCCGGCGGCCGACGACCCAGCGGGCCAGTCCCTGCCGGACCGTCTCGACCTCGGGTAGCTCAGGCACGGCGCTCGCCGGCCACGCCGACGTCCACCCCGGCCCGGTCGGCGTCGGGGCCACCGGGCGGCCTGCCGACGTCGGCAGGCCCAGCGTCGGCAGGCCCAGCGTCGACGCGCCGGCCGGCGTCGTGCCCGCCGACATCGTGGTGCCCACCCACATCGTGGTGCCCACCCACATCGTGGTGCCCGCCGTCGCCGTGGTGCCCGTCACCGGCGGGACCGGCCGTCACGGCAGCGGCCGCCGCCTCGGCCTGCCGGGCCGCCTGGGCCTGCTCCTCCAGGATCCGCCAGGCGGACTCGGCGGCCCGCTGCTCGGCCTCCTTCTTGCTGCGCCCCTCGGCCCCGCCGTAGCGGTTGCCGGCCACCACCACCCAGGCGGTGAAGGTCTTCAGGTGGTCCGGGCCGGTGCCCTCGATCCGGTACTCCGGCACGCCCAGCCCGAGCGCCGCGGTCAATTCCTGCAGGCTGGTCTTCCAGTCCAGCGCCGCGCCCCGGCCGGCCGACTCGGCCATCAGCGGGTCGAAGAGCCGGTGGATCACGATCGCCGCGGTGTCCAGCCCGTACTGCAGGTAGATCGCCCCGAGTAGGGCCTCCAGGGTGTCGGCGAGGATGCTCGCCTTGTCCCGGCCGCCGGTGCTCTCCTCCCCCTTGCCGAGCAGCAGGTAGGCGCCGAGCCCGTCCGGGCCCAGGCCCCGGGCCACCTCGGCCAACGCACGCATGTTGACCACGCTGGCCCGCAGCTTGGCCAACTGCCCCTCGGGCAGGTCCGGGTGGTTGTGGAAGAGCGCGGTGGTGATCACCACGCCGAGCACCGAGTCGCCCAGGAACTCCAACCGCTCGTTGGTGGGCAGGCCACCGTTCTCGTAGGCGTACGAGCGGTGGGTCAGCGCGCGTTCCAGCAGCTCCGGATCGAGCGTGACGCCGAACGCGGCCTCCAGATGGCCGACGGGAGCACGCCGCCGCTTGTCGTTGGTCATTATGCGGTTACCTCGGTGTCGGTGGTGCGGTCGGTTCGGTCGACTGGCTCGCCGGCGATCAGCGCGGCGACCGTGGCGGTGGCGGCCCGACGCCACAACCGGGCGGCGAGGGTGATGCCGGAGGCGATGTCGTCGGCCCGCGCGGAGCCGTGGCAGACCACCACGGTGCCGGAGACGCCGAGCAGGGCGGCCGCCCGGGGGGCGCCTCCACTGGCCGGCGCGCCACCGGCCATCGCGTACGCGCCCTCGATCGCCTTGAGCAGCACGTTACCGGTGAAACCGTCGGTGACGACGACGTCGGCACGGGCACCGAGGGCCACGTCGTACCCCTCGACCAGGCCGATGTAACGGCCGTCGCAGGGCAGCGGCCCGACGGCGAGCAACGGATCGGCGGCCCGGCGGGCCCGGTCGCCCTTGCCGGCCTCGGTACCCACCGAGAGCAGGCCGACCCGGGGCGCGGCGACGGCGTGCGCCACCGCGGCGTAGGCAGCACCGAGCACGGCGTGCCGGGAGAGGGTGGCCGGGTGCGCCTCCAGGGAGCCGCCGACGTCGAGCAGGACGACCGGTCCGTCGATCGCCGGCAGGGTGGCGACCAGCGCCGGTTGGCGTACCCCGGGCCAACGGCCGAGGCCGAGCACGGCGGCGGTCACCGTCGCGCCGGTGGAACCGGCGGAGACCAGGGCGTCGGCCGCGCCGGTCCGGACGGCGGCGACCGCCGCCCGGACGGTGCTGTGGCTGCGGGCGGCCCGGGTGGGGTACTGCTCGGACATGGCGACGACGTCGCGCACCGGCCGAACGGCGATCCGGGCCCGTTGGGCAAGGTCGAGAGCGTCGACCACCTCGGCGGCGGTCTCCGCCGGGCCGACGAGAAGCAGGTGCAGGTCGGGGTCGGCACGGACGGCCCGCAGAGCGCCGTCAACCACGACGGCGGGAGCGTCGTCCCCGCCGAGGAGGTCAACGGCGATCCGCGCGGTGCCCGGCTCCACCGCTACGCCGGCCGGAGCGGGCCGGTCGGCGTCGGCGGAGTCCGGGTCACCGGGCGATCGCCAGGTGGGACGTGCCACCCGACCCGGGGTCGGGGGCGTCACGCGGCGTCCAGGTCAGACCTCGAGAACCTGGCGGCCGTTGTACGTGCCGCAGACGGAGCAGGCAGCGTGCGGCAGCTTGGCCGACTTGCACTGCGGGCAGGCCACGGTCGCGACCGCCGCGGCCTTCCAGTTCGCCCGGCGGGACCGGGTGTTGCTGCGCGACATCTTGCGCTTGGGGACGGCCACGGTTCTTACTCCTCTGTACGGGTCAGTTGCGACAGGCCCGCCCAACGCGGGTCGACCTGCTGGTGGCTGTGGTCGGCCGGCAGTTCGTCCCAGTGCACCCCACACTCGGGGCACAGCCCTGGGCAGTCCTGGCGGCAGAGCGGATTGGTCGGCAGGGTGAGCACCACCGCGTCCCGCACCGCCGGCTCCAGGTCGATCAGGTCTCCCTGCATCCGACCCACCTCGTCGTCTTCGGTCGTGGCGTCCGTGGTGCTGTTCTCGTACGCGTACAGCTCCTGGACCGTCACGGCCACCGAGTCGTGGATCTCGCGCAGGCAGCGACCGCACTCGCCCCGGACGGGACCGCTGACGGTCCCGGAGACGAGCACCCCCTCGGACACCGACTCCAACCTCAGATCGAGGTCGAGGTCCGCGCCCTCCGGCACGCCGACCATCTCCACGCCGAGGTCCGCCGGTGCCGGCACGACCCGCTTGACCGTACGCAACGCGCCAGGTCGGCGCGGCAGTTCCCTCGCGTCGAGGACCAGCGGCGACCTGGGGTTGAGTGGCGATGGCGAGTGTTTGGGCATAGTCAGACTCCGGCCGGTGAGAGGCCGACACACGAGGTTACCTGGGACAGCGACCCCCCGTCGAACCGGGGGCGACGCCCAGCAGCGTCGTCGGCTGCGGCGATACCGCTCGGAAGGTTCGGCGATACCGCTCAGAAGGTTAACGGGCGCTCGGTCTCGTCACCCGCGAAGGTGCCGATCTCGCGTAGCGCGTGCATCTTGTCCCGGCCACGTTCGATCGAGGCGAGCGCCCGGGTGAGGAACTGCTCGAAGTTGGCAAGCGCCGTGTCGACGTAGTCGTCCACCTCCGCCCGCAGCCGCTGGGCCTCGGCCCGCGACTCGGCGACGATCCGGGCCCCCTCGTGCTCGGCCGAGACCGTGATCTCGTTCACCGAGACCAGGCGGGCGTGTTCCGCCTCACCCTCGCTGATGATCCGGTCGGCCTCCCGCCTACCGGCATCCATGATCTTGTCCCGCTCCTCCAGGAGCGCCGCGGCACGACGCAGGTCGGCGGGGAGTTCGGCGCGCAACTCGTCCAGGGCGGCGATCACCTCACCCCGGTCGAGCATGCAGTTGTTGCGGGACATCGGCACGGATCGTGCCGTCTCCACCATGGCGATCAGTTCGTCGATGCGATCGAGCGGGTCCACCGGTACCTCACTCCTGTCGTTCGTCGGCCGACCTCCATGATGCGGGCTGCGGCCGGGTTCCCGCCCCACATGATGTCGCGCACCGGCCACCCGCACCCGGCCACCCCGTCCCGGCGCGTCGCGCCGACCCCACTCCGACGCCCGGACCCCGGCCCCGGCCCCGCGCTGACGGTCGCCGGCCCCGCGCTGGCGCTGGCGGTCGCGCCGGCGGTGTCGGTTGCGGTCGCGGTGTCGGTTGCGGTCGCGGTGTCGGTTGCGGTCGCGGTTGCGGTCGCGGTCGCGGTCGCGGTGTCGGTTGCGGTTGCGGTCGCGGTCGCGGTCGCGGTCGCGGTGAGAAGGGTGCCCTTCTCTACCGGAGGCGTTAACAAGGGGCCCTTCCTTGCACCTCAGTCGCGGAGGGAGGGGTCCAGGCGGGCGGCCAGAGCCTCGCGCACCAGGTCGGGCACGTGCGGGGAGACGTCGCCGCCCCACTTGGCCACATCCTTGACCAGGCTGGAGGAGAGGAACGAGTAGAGCGGGTTGGTGGGCATGAAGAGCGTCTCCACCCCGGCCAGGCCGATGTTCATGTGGGCCATCTGCAACTCGTAGTCGAAGTCGCTGACCGCCCGCAGGCCCTTGACCAGGACCGTCGCCTGCTGGGCCCGGCAGAAGTCGACAAGGAGCCCACGGAACGACTCGACCCGGATGTTCGGGTACGAACTGGTCACCTTCTGGAGCATGTCGATGCGTTCCTCGACGGTGAACAGCGACGTCTTCGACTGGTTGATCAGCACCACCACGATCACCTCGTCGAAGAGCCGACTGGCCCGACCGACGATGTCGAGGTGTCCGTTGGTGACCGGATCGAACGAGCCGGGGCAGACCGCACGTCTCATGATCGGCGACCGTACCAAAGGGTGGTCTCGCCGTACCGCCGACTGCGGTGACACGTGACGCCTTCCACCCAGGTGAACTCGCCCCTGCGACTGGCCCGCTCGATCACGACCAGGGCGTCGTCGGCCAGCCAGCCACCCTCGACCAACGCGGTGAGCATCGCGGTCACCTCCTCGGCCGGCACCGCGTACGGCGGATCGGCGAAGACCACGTCGTAGGGCTCGCCGTCGCAGCCGGCGGCCAGCGCGGTGGCTACGCGGGCGGTGACCAGGCGGACGGCGGGGCCGGCGCGCAGCGCGGCGATGTTCTCCCGGATCACCCGGGCGGCCCGGGGGTCGGACTCGACAAGCAGGACGTGTCCGGCACCCCGGGAGAGCGCCTCCAGCCCGACCGCGCCGGAACCGGCGTACAGGTCGGCGACACGGGCGCCGGTCAGGTCGAGCGCGGCCTCCACCGCACTGAACAGCGCCTCGCGGACCCGGTCCGAGGTGGGACGGGTCCCGGCGCCGGGTGGGGCGGCGATCCGCCGCCCGCCGAGCGTGCCGGCCACGATCCGGGTCACCGACGCCTCCTGGGCACCGCGTCCGACGTCTTCACCACCCCGACGCTACGCGACCACGCTGGCGCCGTCGCGGACACGGTAGGTGTCGATCAGTAGTGGACGGCGTCACCGTAGGTATATCAATGATCTCAAATTCATAACATGACTATTAGGGTCCGCTGAGGGCTGTGCCGCATCCGGCGTTGTCGCTAGGGTCTGCCGGGTGTCGGCGGTGGTTCGCCGACCCACGGTGTCGGGGAGGCACTGGCCCTGCGGGACGCGCCCGAGCCGACGGCAGCGACCGCTCACCGCCGCCCCGTGCCGTACCCCTGAACGCTCTTCACCCCGGGAGTACGTGTGATCCGTCCCCCGCTGTCGCTGCGGCGACCGCTCGCCCTGGCTGCCGCCTCGTTGCTCGGCCTCACGGCGTTCGCGGTCTCGTCGCCGGCGAGCGCCTCCGCCCCGTCGCCGACGCCTTCGGCCAGCGCGTCGACCGAGCCGGCCCAGCCCCCCGCCCCGGTCTGCGTCAGCGCCGAGGACGCCCGGTACACCCACACGTTCGACGGCCCCAAGGGTGAGGCTTCGATCACCCTGGTCAACGGCCCGCTCTGCGCCGGCCAGGAGCAGGACGTGGCCCTGGTGTCGTACCTCGCGCCGTCGGCGCGCTTCGCCACCCCGCAGTACGTCTTCGACAAGTCGGTGAAGAAGTTCACCGGTGCCGCCGAGGGTGAGCTCCAGCAGGCCAAGCTGGACTTCAAGGTCGAGGTCCCGGCCTGCTTCACGCAGACCGACTTCGTCTTCGGCAGCGAGATCATCGACCCGCTGGACGAGAAGAGCGCCCGGTACGGCGACCGCAAGATCGGTAGCCCCTCCGGCATCGGTTCGCGCTCCAAGGGCCCGCAGGGCTGGTACAACGGCGGCAAGGACACCTGCGTCGCCGCCCCGGCCGTGGAGGCCACCAGCGACTGCGACGGCAAGGTCACGCTGACCCTGGTCAACCGGGGCAACATCAAGGCGACCTTCCAGGTCACCGGCAGCGGCGAGTACACCGAGCAGGTCACCGTGGCGGCCGGCGAGCGCAAGAGCCACGAGCTCACCGCCGAGCAGGCCAAGGAGATCGAGGTCTCGGCCAAGGGCATGGAGACCTGGAAGGGCGGCTACGAGAAGCCCGAGGACTGCAAGCAGCCCGAGGTCGGCGTCCCGGACGGCACCTACACCTCCACCTGCGACGAGATGATCTTCGAGATCAAGAACCCGGAGAACGGGATCACCGTCAACTCGACCTTCACCCCGAGCAAGGGCAAGGCGAAGACCGTCGCGGTCGAGCCGGGCAAGACCGAGAAGGTCACCTTCCCGGCCAGCAAGGGCTTCACCGTCACCGTCACCGGCGACCTGGACTCCGGCGGTCCGCTGAAGTGGACCGAGCCGAAGGAGTGCAAGGACAAGGACGACGAGGGTGGCTCCGGCGGCGGCGACACCGAGGAGGAGGGCCTCCCGGTGACCGGTGCGGCGGCCGGTGGCATCGCCGCCGGCGCGGCGGCCCTGCTCGCCCTGGGCGCGGTGCTCTTCGTCGTCGCGCGGCGTCGTCGGGTGCACTTCACCGCCTGATCCGGCAATGAACGCCTGATCGGTGCCGGCCCACCCGGGTCGGCACCGACCAGGCGGAACCGAACGGCCTGACGGCTGCCGAGCCCGGCAGCTGACCCGAAGGGCGCGTCGACCAACCGGTCGACGCGCCCTTCGGCGTCGCGGGCCACCCCGCACCACCAGCCGACCGAACCGTGCCGCGCCGACCAACCGAGCTGACTGCGCTGACCGTCCAGTCAGGATTAGACCCCGACCACACCCGTTGACCAGCGCCGATGAACTTCCTCCCACCACCGGCCAGACGGGCCACGATCGGCTTATGGTGATCATGGCGTGACCTTCGGCTGACGGATGATCTCGACTTGATCACATGATCCTTAGCGGACCCTGAAGATCTGGCGCGTTCTCCGTCGATCGGTACAGTCACGTCCTGCGTCCGACCTCACCGGACGCATCGGCGTCGGGGGACGCCAGGTGAGCCCATGCCGTACCGGTCGTGCCGGCTCCCGTCCATCCCGTCGCACCTCGATCACACCCCTCGTCAGGAGCAGACGTTGATCCGTCTCAAGTCCCCGCTGCGGCGCGTCGTGGCGGTCACCGCCGGCGCGCTGCTCGGTGTCGCCGGGGCCGCCGCCATCGCCGCCGCCCCGGCCAGTGCCCACCACCCGATCATCGACGGCACCGGCTGCAAGCTGAAGGACGGCAGCGTCCAGGTGACCTGGACCGTCCGCAACAGCGAGCGACAGTGGGACGCCACGGTGGTGGGCGCGTGGAGCCCGGCGGCCACCGAGCTGACCGGCATCGTCCCCGGCGCCGTCGTGCCGAAGTCCGGTCAGGGCGAACTGGTCGGCCAGCAGACCGTCCCCCGCAACAAGAAGCTGGAGCTCAGCGTCCGGCTGGAGTGGGACAAGGGCCGGTCCAAGGTCTACAGCACCCGCACGGGCGTGGTCCGGGTGACCGGCAAGTGCCAGACGCCGGAGCCGACCCCCACCTCGACCCCCACCGAGGAGCCGACCCCCACGCCGTCGGAGACCACGCCTACCGAGGAGCCGACGACCCCGACGCCGACGCCCTCGGAGACCACCCCCACCGAGGAGCCGACCCCGACGCCGTCGGAGACCACGCCTACCGACGAGCCGAGCGAGAGCACCCCGCCGGCCAGCCCCACCCCCAGCCAGCCGCCGGTCCTGCCCGAGCCGGGTGAGCCGACGTTCGAGCTGGAGCAGACCTGCGACCAGCTCACCTTCGGCATCGACAACCCGGCCGACGGCGTCGAGTTCACCGTCACGCTCACCAGCGAGAAGGGTGAGGTCAAGACGCTCGACGCGGTGCCCGGCAAGAAGACCTCGGTGTCGTTCGACGCCTACGAGGGCCTGAAGGTCACCCCGAGCATCGGCGACGTCAAGGACGAGGTCGTGGTCTGGGAGCAGCCGAAGGACTGCGAGGAGGAGGGTGGCTCCGGTGGTGGCCTGCCGCTGACCGGTGCCGCCGCCGGTGGCATCGCCACGGGCGCCGTCCTGCTGCTCGGCGCCGGTGCGGGCCTGTTCGTGATGGCCCGTCGTCGCAAGCTCCGCTTCACCGCCTGAACCACTGCGGACACCCGCGTGCCACCCGCCGGCTGACCGGCGCTGACACGCACCGAGGGCGCGTCGACCACCCGGTCGGCGCGCCCTCGCCGCGTGCGGTCGGCCCGCCACCACTAACCCGGCGCGCCCTCGCCGCGTCGGCTCCACCGGGGACCCGACGCGGCCGGACCGTCCGCGGTCAGCCCTTTTCCAGGTACTCGGCGCGTTCGGCGTCGACCAGAGCGGCCACCGAGGCGGCCAACGCCGGGTGCCGGGCCAGTTCCGGGTCCTCCTCGACCAGCACGATGGCCTCGGCCCGGGCGTCCCGGATCAGCTCGGCGTCCCGGCGCAGCGAGAGCAGGCGCAGGTGGGAACGGTGGCCGGACTGGGTCGCGCCCAGCACGTCGCCCTCCCGACGCTGTTCCAGATCCAGCTCGGCGAGCTTGAAACCGTCCGTGGTGGACGCGACCGCGTCCAGCCGCTCGCGGGCCGACGAACCCTCGGCCGCCTCGGTCACCAGCAGGCAGAGCCCGGCCGCCGAACCCCGTCCGACCCGGCCCCGGAGCTGGTGCAGTTGGGACACCCCGAAGCGGTCGGCGTCCAGCACGATCATCACGGTGGCGTTGGGCACGTCCACGCCGACCTCGATGACCGTGGTGGCCACCAGCACGTCCAGGTCACCGGCGGCGAAGGACCGCATCACCGCGTCCTTCTCGTCGGCCGGCAGCCGGCCGTGCAGCACCCCGATCCGCAGCCCGTGCAGCGGCCCCTCGGCGAGCAGCGGAGCCACCTCGGTCACCGCCAGCGGGGCCCGGCGCCCGGTGTCGTCCTCGGCCGGCGGTTCCTCGGCCGCCGGGCCCGTCGACGACCCGGCGGGGGTGTCCCCGATCCGGGGGCAGACCACGTACGCCTGGTGGCCGGCGGCGACCTCCTCGCGGACCCGGCGCCAGGCCCGGTCCAGGAAGGCCGGCTTCTCGGCGGCCGGCACCACGTGCGAGGCGATCGGCGACCGACCGCGCGGCAACTGGGAGAGGGTGGAGGTCTCCAGGTCGCCGTAGACGGTCATGGCGACCGTGCGCGGGATCGGCGTCGCGGTCATCACCAGCACGTGCGGCGGCTGGTCGGCCTTGGCCCGCAACGCGTCGCGCTGCTCCACCCCGAACCGGTGCTGCTCGTCGACGACCACCAGCCCCAGGTCGGCGAAGTCGACCCCCTCGTAGAGCAGGGCGTGGGTGCCCAGCACCAGGCCGGCCCGGCCGCTGGCCACCTCGGCCAGCGCCGCGCGCCGGGCCGCCGCCGGCAACGAGCCGGTGACCAGCTCGACCCGGGTGGCCTGCTCGGCGGCGTCCAGCTCACCGGCGCGACCGAGCGGGCCGAGCAGGTCGCGCATGCCCCGGTGGTGCTGGGCGGCGAGCACCTCGGTGGGGGCGAGCAGGGCGGCCTGACCGCCGGCGTCTACCACCTGCAGCATCGCCCGCAACGCCACCACCGTCTTGCCGGAACCCACCTCACCCTGCAACAGCCGGTGCATCGGGTGGGCGGTGGCCAGGTCCGCGCCGATCTCCCGGCCGACGTCGCGCTGCCCGCTGGTCAGCTCGTACGGCAACCGGGCGTCGAAGGCGTCCAGCAGGCCACCGGCGCGCGGCGGCCGGGCCCGCGCCGGCCAGGCGGCGGCCCGGTGCTTGCGCTGCACCAGGGTCAGCTGTACGGCGAACGCCTCGTCCCACTTGAGCCTGCGGCGGGCCCGGTACAGCTCCTCCTTGCTGGACGGACGGTGGATCTCGCGCAGCGCGGGGCCGATACCCACCAGGCTGCGGCTGGCCCGTACGGTCGCCGGCAGCGGGTCGTCCGGCGGGGTGAAGGTGTCCAGCACCACCCGGACACAGCGGGCGATCACCCAGGTCGGCACCGCCGCCGCAGCCGGGTAGACCGGGATCAGCGCCCCGGCGAACTCCTCGATCTCCTCGTTGGCCGCCGCCTCGCCGTCGGTCGCCTCGCCGAGCAGCACGTACTCCGGGCCGTTGAGCTGGCGTCGGCCGCGGAACTCGGTGACCTTGCCGGCGAACAGACCCCACCGGCCGGGACGCAGCTCCCGCTCCCGCCAGGCCTGGTTGCCGAAGAAGGTGAGCGTCAGGGTGCCGCCGGTCGAGTCGCCGACGGTCACCTCCAGCAGGTTGCCCCGGCGCTGGCGCATCGGCCGGACCGCGGTGCGCTGCACCTGGGCCAGCACGGTGACCTGCTCACCGACGTCCAGGGCCCGGATGTCGGTGTGCTCGCCCCGCTCGTCGTACCGACGGGGGAAGTGGTAGACCAGGTCACCGGCGGTGTGCAGGTCGAGGTGGCCGGCGAGGGCCTTCGCGGTCTTCGCCCCGACCAGCTTCGACAGCGGCGTGTCCACCGTGGCCGCCTCCGACGTCATTCGACCCCCACCATGAGCGGACAGTGCGGTTGCCCGCCCGGATACGCCTGCACCTCGACAAACGGCCACCGCTGCGCGACGTGCGCGCTCACCGCGTCGGCGAGACCGGTCGGGGCGTCCGCGCCCCAGAGCAGGGTGACCAGCTCGCCACCACCGCCCAACATCCGGTCGACCAGGGCCGCGCAGGTGTCGACCAGGTCGGTGCCGATCAGGTGCACCTCCCCCTCGACCAGCGCCAGGACGTCACCCGGGCGGCACGGCCCGGCCACCGTCAACGCCTCCCGGTCGGCCCGGCGGACTTCGGCGTACCGGCAGGCCCCGGCCGCCTCGGCCATCGCGATCACGTCGTCGGCGAAGCGCCGCCCCGGGTCACGCACGGCCAGCGCGGCCAGCGCCTGCACCGGGGACCGGGTGGGCACCACGCTCACCTCGACGCCGGCCCGGTGCGCCGCGCGGGCCGCCACGCCCGCCACCGCCCGGGCAGCCGGGTCGTTGGGCAGGACCACCACCCGGGCCGCCCCGGTGCGGTGGATCGCCGCCAGCACCTCGCCGGTGGACGGGTCGCCCGCCAGCACCGTCACACCCTCGGCGGCGAACAGCTCGGCCAGCCCCGCGCCGGCGGCCACCACCACCGCGGCCCGGTGCTCGGCGACGGGACCGACCGCGGTCGCCGGCTGGTCGGCGAAGCGGGTCACCGAGATCTGGTACGGTCGGCCGGCGGCCACCCCCGCCTCGACCGCCGCGCCGACGTCGTCGACGTGCACGTGGACGTGCCAGGTCGGGTCACCGCCGACCACCACGAGGGAGTCACCCAGGGCGGCCAGGGTGTCCCGCATCCCGGCGACCGCCGCCGGCTCGGCGTCGAGCAGGAACTGCACCTCGTAGGCGTACTCCGTCGAGTCGGTCGGCCGGTCGGGTTCGGCCGGCGGGCGGACCGGTCCGGGCGCGGACGCCGGCCGGTCCGGCCGTTCCCCGGTGACCACCTCGACCAGGGCGTCCAGCAGCAGGCACAGGCCCCGGCCGCCGGCGTCGACCACGCCGGCGCGGGCCAGGGCCGGCAACTGCTGCGGGGTACGCGCCAGCGCCCGCACCGCCGCGCCGGCCGCCGCCCGGCAGACCGTGGGCAGGTCGTCGCTGTCGGCCGCCTGCGCCGCGCCGGCCGCCGCGGCCGCCACGCTGAGCAGGGTGCCCTCCACCGGGCGGGTCACCGCGGCGTGGGCCGCGGCGCTGGCGTCACGCAACGCCGTGGCCAGTTCCCGGCCGCGCACCACGGGCACGGTGGCGACCGCGTCGGCGAGACCGCGCAGCAGCTGCGAGAGGATCACCCCGGAGTTGCCCCGGGCCCCGAGCAACGCGCCCCGCGCCATCAGCCGCAGCGCGTGCCCGTGCGGGGTCGACGCGTCGGCGGGCAGGGTCTCCAGGTCCATCGCCAGGGCCTGCTGGGCCGAGGTGAGGGTGAGGACCAGGTTGGTGCCGGTGTCGCCGTCCGGGACCGGGTAGACGTTCAGCTCGTCGATCTCGCCCTGGTGGCGGCGGAGCGCGGCCAACCCGCCCGCACACCAGCGTCGCACCGCGGCGGCGTCGAGGGTCTCCAGCACGGCGAGAAGCCTACTGGGGTACCCCGACAGCCGCCGGGGTCGGCCGATTCGCCCCGGGCGTGTCCGCGCTGGCAGGGGTGGTTGGCCGGCCGGGGCGCAGATCGGGTAACCTGGCCAGGTTGTCCGGGCGACGCCTGCCGGCGAACCGCCTCAGGTACGGCCTGGATCCGGCACGATCTGGATCCGGGACGACCTGGATCCGGCACGACCAGCATCAAGCACGACCTCATGAACGTATCAATCTCAGGAGTATCCCGTGGCTAGCGTGTGCGACGTCTGTGGCAAGGGACCGGGCTTCGGCCACAACGTGTCCCACTCGCACCGGCGGACCAACCGCCGCTGGAACCCGAACATCCAGTCGGTGCGCACCCCGGCCGGTGGCGGCACGACCAAGAAGCTCAAGGTCTGCACCTCCTGCATCAAGGCCGGCAAGGTCACCCGCGCCTGACCCGGTAGCCCCCGGGCACCGACCCTGCCATTGCCGGCGGACCGTGGACGGTCCGCCGGCTCTGTCATGTCCCGGTTCTGTCGGGTCCAGGTTCGCGGGTGTCCTCCCGGCCCGCTCCGCGCGGGCCCGCCGAGCCGTCTGGGCGGGCCCCGACCGGCCCGCCTGCTTGGGCCCGCCTGCTTGGGCCCGCCGGGTTGCTCAGAGGGTGCGGCCGAAGGAGACGCAGCCCGGCTCGTCCCGGTAGAAGCCGAAGTTCGGGATCCGCTCGTACCCGGCCGACGAGTACATGGCGATCGCCTCGGGCTGCCGGTCGCCGCACTCCAGGATGAGCCGCTTGCGGCCGTGCTCACGCGCGGAGCGCTCCACCGCGGCGAGCACCGCGCGGGCCACCCCGCGCCCCCGGGCCGCCGCCGCGGTGTACATCCGCTTCAGCTCGGCGGTGTCACCGGCGGTGCCATGACTGCGCCAGCCGCCACAGCCGACCGCCTCCCCGCCGAGGTAGGCGACCAGGAACGCCCCGTGCGGCGGGACGAACTCGGCCGCGTCCACCGGGGTCTCGTCGCCGCTGCCGCCGTAGCGTTGCCCCAGGTCGGCCAGCGCGTCCCGGATCAACGCCCGGGAGACCGGCGCGTCGAAGGGCAGCGCACGGAGTTCGATCTCACTCACGGTTGAAGGGTACGACCATCACCGGAAGTGGTCCCAGCCGGCCGGCCCCTCGTACCGGGCGCCGTCGACGGTCACCCCGGCGCCCGCCGAGACCCGGCCGATCGGGCGCCAGGGTGCGGGCAATACCACCGCCGGCGGGAAGGTGGCCGCCAGGGCGTGGTCGTCTCCCCCGGCCAACAACCAGGTGTACGAGTCGACGCCGAGCGCCTGGGCGGCGTCCCGCATCTGGCGGGGCACCTCGAAGGCGGCCCGGTGCACGTCGACGCGGACCCCGCTGGCCTTGGCCACGTGGCCCAGATCGGCCAGCAACCCGTCCGAGACGTCGATCATGGCGGTGGCCCCGAGCCGGGCGGCGTGCGGACCGGCCGAGTACGGCACCTCGGGTCGCCGGTACGCCTCGACCAGCAGCTTCGGTGTCCGGAAGCCCCGGGACAGCACGGTGTAGCCGGCCGCCGCGTACCCGGTCCGGCCGGCCAGGGCGACCACGTCACCGGGGCGGGCACCGGAGCGCACCACCGGGGCCCGGCCACCGAGGTCACCGAGGGCGGTGACCGCCACGGTCAACGTCGGACTGGCCGACATGTCCCCACCTACCACGCTCGCGCCGACCTTGGCGGCCTCCGCGCCGAGCCCGTCGGCGAGCTGCTCCGCCCAGTCGGGCGACACCTGGGCGGGCAGACAGAGGGCGACCAGCAGGGCGGTGGGCACGGCACCCATCGCCGCCACGTCGGCCAGGTTCGCCGCCGCCGCCCGGTGCCCGACGTCCAGTGCGCTGGACCAGTCCCGCCGGAAGTGCCGCCCCTCGACCAGCACGTCGGTCGAGGCCACCACCCGGGCGTCCGGGGCGCTCACCACCGCCGCGTCGTCACCCGGCCCGAGCAGGCAGGCCGAGCCCTGTCCCAGCCGGGCGGTGACCCGGTCGATCAACCCGAACTCGCCGACATCCGCGACACTCACGCCGTCCCGCTCCGCTCGCTCAATGCTTCTCCTCGACCACCGATAGGGATCTCCCCTGGTCCGTAGGGTAGTTTCACCCTTCGGGCCGCCCCGCGCGGCGAGGACGGAGGTCGAGTCGTGGTTCAGGCGTACATCCTCATCCAGACAGAGGTCGGCCGGGCACGGGACGTGGCCGGTCTCATCGCGGACCTTCCCGGGGTGGTCCGGGTCGACGCCGTCACCGGGCCGTACGACGTGGTGGTGCTGACCGAGGCCAACACCGTCGACGAGCTGGGCAAACTGATCGTCAGCAACGTGCAGCTGGTGCCCGGCATCACCCGCACGCTGACCTGCTCGGTGGTACGGCTGTAAGTGGACCGGACCACCCGTAACGCCGCCCTGCTGGCCACCGCCGTCGCGCTCCCGGTCACCCTGGTGGTGGCGGGGCTGGCCGTCGCCCGGCTCGCCCCCGGCGACACCCCCGACTCCCCCACCGCCTCGACCACCGCCGCCCAGCCGCAGTCGACGGCCCCGGTCGAGCTGGCCGCCCCGCCGCTGGCCGAACGCCCGGCCACGGTGTGCCGGGCCCTGCTCTCCCAGCTCCCGGCGGCCGTGGGTGACCTCCCCCAGCGGCCGGTCACCGCCGGCCCGGAGCAGAACGCCGCGTACGGCGATCCGCCACTGACCGTGGTCTGCGGCGGCCCGGTCGCCGACTACCAGCCCACCGACGAGGTGTGGAAGGTCAACAACGTCTGCTGGCACCCGACCGAGGGGACCGGCGCGACGGTGCTGACCACCGTCGACCGGGAGGTGCCGGTCCGGGTGACCGTGCCGGAGGCGTACGGTCCGGCGTTGCAGCGGGTCGCCCCGATCGCCAACACGATCGTCGCCTCGGTGCCCTCCGGCGGCACCCCGCCCGCCGGCTGCGACCGCTGACCCGCTGCCGCCGCCGGTGGGCGGCGGCAGCGGTCAAGGCTCGGTGCAGGCCGACGTCACCCCCGCCGGGCGGCTCGGTGCAGGCCGACGTCACCCCCGCCGGGCGGCTCGGTGCAGGCCGGTGCCGCCCCGCCGGGCGGCTCAGTGCAGGCCGGTGCCGCGCCGCAGGGCGGTCCGGATCAGCCGGTCGACCAGCTTCGGGTACTCCAGACCGGAGGCCGCCCACATCCGCGGGAACATCGACGACGGGGTGAACCCGGGCATCGTGTTGACCTCGTTGAGGTAGATGTCGCCGTCCGGGGTGACGAAGAAGTCGGCGCGGGCCAGGCCGGCGCAGTCCAGCGCGGTGAAGGCCCGGGTGGCGTACTCCCGTACCCGGCGGGTGACCGGGTCGGGCAGGCCGGCCGGGATGTCGTACTCGCAGGCCTCGTCGGCGTCGATGTACTTGGCCTCGAAGTCGTAGAAGTCGTGCCCGCCGACGACCCGCACCTCGGCCAGGACCGACGCCTCGGGGGCGCCGCCGGCCTCACCCTCCAGCACCCCGCACTCGATCTCCCGGCCGACGATGGCCGCCTCGACCAGCACCTTCGGGTCGATCTGCCGGGCGGCGGCCACGGCCTCGTCCAGCTTCGCCCAGTCGTCGACCTTGCTGATGCCGAAGGAGGAACCGGCCCGGGACGGCTTGACGAAGACCGGCAGCCCGAGGCGTTGCTTGTCCTCCTCGGTGATCTCCATCCCGTTGCGCAGCACCACGTACGGCCCGACCGGGATGCCCTCGACCGCGCAGAGCTTCTTGGTGAACTCCTTGTCCATGGCGGCGGCGGAGGCGAAGACGTTCGCCCCCACGTACGGGATGCCGGCCATCTCCAGCATGCCCTGGATCGTGCCGTCCTCGCCGTACGCGCCGTGCAGCACGGGGAAGACCACGTCCACGTCGGCCAGGGCGCGGGGGCCCTGGTCCGGCTCGAAGACCAGCAGCCCGTTGCCGGTGGGGTCGGCGCGCAGCACCAGGTCGGCGCCGGAGGCGGCGGTGATCTCCGGCAGCTGACGGGCCCGGATCGCCAGCGCGGCGGCGTCGCCGTCGGTCAGCACCCACTGCCCGGCCCGGGTGATGCCGACCGGCACCACGTCGAACTCGTCCGGGTCCAGGGCGGCGAGCACACTGCCGGCGCTGACGCAGGAAATGCCGTGCTCCGGGCTACGGCCGCCGAAGACGATCGCCACGCGGGTCTTGCCTGGGGTGGTCACTGGGGTCACCTCTTCGGTCCCGACT
This sequence comes from Micromonospora sp. WMMA1923, assembly GCF_049179195.1. Taxonomy (NCBI): domain Bacteria; kingdom Bacillati; phylum Actinomycetota; class Actinomycetes; order Micromonosporales; family Micromonosporaceae; genus Micromonospora; species Micromonospora sp. WMMA1923. The sequence goes on along the minus strand of NZ_JBMHLZ010000001.1, from coordinate 849,178 downwards.
GCGAAACTCGCTGTGACGCCGACGGCGCTCACCCGGTTGACCTTACTGTGCGTGGTGAACGGCCGATGCCGATACCCGGGGACACGCGGCACGACTGAGCAATCGGTCAACGGTGCCTATACCGAGCGTAATCACCGCATGGTGGTCGTGGTCAGCCGGCCCGGCCGGCCGGCGCCTCCCGCAGCACCCGGGTGACCTCACCGGCGAAGCGCCGACCGACGGCGAGCACCTTGACCCGCTGCCTGCCGGCCCGCACCATGCCCAGGGCCATGAAGGCCCCGGCGATCCGGTCGGCCGCCTCCCGGTTGCTGGCCCCCACCACCTGGCGGCGGCGTTCCGGGGCGAGCCGCTCGTTGCGCACGGCACCGTCCAACGGACGCACGTCGGTGAGCACCACGAGGAACCGGGTCATCGCCGCCCACCTCCGGACGACCGCCTCCGATCAGGAGCCATGAGGGATCCCCTCCGGCTCGGCGGTGGTCGCCGCGATCCCCCCACCGGAGTCCCGGCAGACGTAGCTGAGACCACCTGCGGCGTCGCGGCAGAGGTAGGCGAGATCGGCGTGGATCCAGGCGCCGCCGTTGTCGCGCAGCACCGGGCGGGCGCACCAGCGGCACCGCGAGACGCGGGGCCAACAGCCGGCTGCCGTCATCGGACTCCTTCCGGTGGCCGTTACGGGCGGCACGCGGCGATCGGGTACGGGGGAGAAAACCCGATCGCCACGCGCCCCATCCCCTCCGGTCACTCACCACCACCGTCGCCACGACAACCGGCGGTGAGGACGCCACCACAGGTTGACATCTCTACAGGGATGAATGCAACTCTCATCGCTATTCTCTCATGCACACTTTCCCGGACCCGTGTGCGACCATCGATGCATGGCTCCGAAGACCGCCCGAGCACGGCGACTGGGCATCGCCCTGCGGCAACACCGGGAAGCTGCCGGCCTGACGCTGGAGGCCGCCGCGGACGAGATCAACAGCACCCGCAGCACCCTGTCCCGGTACGAGAACGCCCAGACCCTGGTCACCCCGGCGACCGTGCGTGCGCTGCTCACGCTCTACGGGGTGGCGGCCGACGAGGTCAGCGCCGCCGTCGCACTGGCCAAGGACGCCCGCAAGCCCGGCTGGTGGGTGTCCTACTCCCACCTGCTGGACCAACGCACCATCGACTTCATCGCGCTGGAGGCCGAGGCGACCGCGATCGCCAACTTCGAACCGTCGGTCGTACCGGGCCTGTTGCAGACCGCCGACTACGTCCGCGCGGTGATGCGCGGCGGCCCGCACACCCTCAGCGACGACGACGTCGAACGCCGGGTGCACCTGCGGATGGAGCGGCAGGAGCGGCTCACCGGCACCGACCCGCCGATCATGGACGCCATCATCGACGAGGGCGCCCTGCTGCGCCCGGTCGGCGGACCCACGGTGATGGAGGCGCAGCTCCAACGCCTGATCAAGCTCGCCGAGCTACCGAACATCACCGTGCAGGTGATCCCACTCAAGGCGGGTTACCACCGGGGCACCCGGGGTTCCCTGCACATCCTGGAGTTCGCCGACCCGGCGGACCCGATCATCGCCTCGGTGGAGACCGTCGCCGGTCAGATGGTCCTCGACCGCCCCGGTGACCTGCGCACCTGCACCAAGATCATGGAACATCTGCGGACCGTCGCGCTGAGTCCGGCAGAGAGCCGGGACGAGCTCGGCAAGATCCTGAAGGGATACCTGACATGACCCCGACGATCAACGCGGCGCTGGCCCGCGCCGGTTGGCGCAAGAGCAGCCACAGCGGCGACGAGGGCGCCTGTGTGGAGTTCGCGAGCATCCCCGGGGTGGTCGCGGTGCGCGACTCGAAGGACCCGGGTGGCCCGCAGCTGCACTTCACCCCGGCCACCTGGACCGCCTTCACCACCGCCGTGCCCACCAGCCGCCCCTGAGCGTGGCCCGGTCCGGGGCCGTCGCGGCAACGACGCCCCGGACCTGGCGGCGGTCACCCGGCCGGGTCAGTCGGTGCGGCGGGCCACGATCGCGGTGGCGTCCAGGTCGTCGTCGTGCACCACCCGAGGCCGCAGCCCGTACCCGCGCATCGCGGCGGCCAGCGTGCCGGCCTGGTCGGCGGCGACCTCGACCGCCAGGTGGCCACCGGGAGCCAGCCACCGCGCCGACTCCGCCGCGACCCGGCGCAGCACCGACAGCCCGTCCCGGCCACCGTCGAGCGCCAACCGGGCCTCGTGCAGGCGGGCCTCGGCGGGCATGGTGGCCACCGCCGCGGTCGGCACGTACGGGGCGTTGGCCACCACCAGGTCCAACCGGCCCCGCCACCGCGTCGGCAACGGCCCGAACAGGTCACCCTGGAAGACCGGCACGCCCAGGTGCGCCAGGTTGCGTCGGGCACACTCCACGGCGTTCGGATCCAGGTCGGCGGCGGCCAGCCACCGGGGGGTCAACCGGTGCGCCAGCACCAGGGCGGCCGCGCCGGAGCCACAACAGAGGTCCACCACCGCCGGTGCCGGCCCGGTCGCCGCCACGGCCGCCTCGACCACCAGGGCGGTACGGGCCCGGGGCACGAAGACCCCCGCCGTCACCGCCACCCGCAGGCCGGCGAACTCCGCCCAGCCGAGCACCTGTTCCAGCGGCTCCCCGGCGATCCGGCGCCCGGCCAGCACGGCCAACGCCGCCGGCGAGTCGGCCGCGGCGAGCAGCAGGTCGGCCTCGTCCTCGGCGTAGACACAGCCGGCGGCGCGCAGCCGGCGCACCAGGTCGGCGCGGGACCCGCTCAACAAGTGGCGTCCCGGGCGGCCGTCACGTCGGCCACCCGGTCCAGGGCGGCTGTCACGTCGGCCACCAGGTCGACGGTGTCCTCGACCCCGCAGGAGAGCCGGACGAAGCCCGGTGCCGTGTCGTCGCCCCACTGCGCCCGGCGGTCGGCGGTGGTGTGCAGGCCGCCGAAGGAGGTGGCCGCCGCGACCAACCGCGCGGCCTCAATGAACCGGGCCACCCGGTCGGCGTCGCCGAGGTCGAACGAGAGCACCCCCGGCATCCGGTGCAACAGCCGCGCGGCCACCGGGTACGCCGGGTCGGTGGGCAACCCCGGCCAACGCAGCCCGGCCACGTCGGCCCGGTCGGCCAGGGCCCCCGCCAGGGCCTCGGCGTTGGCCGACTGCCGGGCCAGGCGCAGGTCCAGGGTGGCCAGCGACCGGTGGGCCAGCCAGGCGTCGAAGGCCCCCGGCACGGCCCCGCTGGTGGTCCGCCAGGCGGTGACCGGGTCGAGCAGCCGCTCCTGGCGGCTGGCCGCGTAGCCCAGCAGCAGGTCCGAGTGGCCGGTGAGGGCCTTGGTGCCGGAGGCCACCACCAGATCCGCGCCGAGGTCCAACGGCCGCTGCCCGAGCGGGGTCGCGGTGGTGTTGTCCACCGCCAGCAGGGCACCGGCGGCGTGCGCCCGCTCGGCCAGCGCCGGCACGTCGGCCACGTCCAGGCCGGGGTTCGCCGGCGACTCCAGCAGCACCAGCCGGACCCCCTCGAACGACGGGTACGGCCCGGCGGTCGGCGCGTACCGGACCCGTACCCCGAGGGTCTGCAGGGTGTCGGCGGCGAACGCCCGGACCGGGAAGTACCCGTCGGCGGGGAGCAGGACCGTGTCCCCGGGCCGCAGCAGGGCCAGCAGCACCCCGGTGATGGCCGCCTGACCACTGGCGAAGACCCGGCAGTCACCGCCCTCCAGCTCACCGATGGCCGCCTCCAGCAGCCGCCGGGTCGGGTTGTCCGGCCGGCCGTACCCGTTGGGGCTGCCGGCCGGGCCCTGCCACGGGTCGAGGTGGTACGGCGCGGCGAGGACCGGACCGGGCAGGAACGGATCGCCCGGCGCCGGCTCGGGCAGGCCGGCGCGTACGCACCGGGTGCCGTCCTGGAACTCCTGCTCAGTCACGGTGCCTCACTCGTACGACTCGGGTTTGGCGGTCCGGCTCATCAGCAGCTTGACCGCGATCCGCGGGTCCAGCCCCTCGTGGCAGATCCGCTCGACCTGCTCGGTGATCGGCATCTCCACGCCGTGCGCCCGGGCCAGGTCCCGTACCGCCAGGGCGCTCTTGACCCCCTCGGCGGTCTGCCGGGTGGCCACCCGGGCCTCCTCCAGGGTGGCACCCCGGCCGAGGTGCTCGCCGAAGGTCCGGTTCCGGGCCAGCGGCGACGAGCAGCTGGCGACCAGGTCCCCCATCCCGGCCAGGCCGGCGAAGGTGATCGGGTCGGCGCCCAGCGCCACGCCGAGGCGGGCGGTCTCGGCCAGTCCCCGGGTCATCAACATCGCCCGGGTGTTGTCCCCGAAGCCCATCGCCACGGCGATGCCGTACGACAGGGCGATCACGTTCTTCACCGCGCCGCCCAGCTCGCAGCCGATCACGTCGTCATTGGTGTACGGGCGGAAGTACGCCGTCCGGATCGACGACTGCACCAGCGCCGCCCGGGCGCTGTCGGTGCCGGCGACGACGGTGGCGGCCGGCTGCTCGGCGGCGATCTCCGGCGCGACGTTGGGGCCGGAGACCACCACCACCCGGTGCGGCAGGACCCCGGTGGTCTCCACGATCACCTCGCTCATCCGCTTGGTGGTGCCCAGCTCGATCCCCTTCATCAGGGAGACCAGGGTGGCGTCCGGATGCAGGTGCGAGGACCACTCGGCGAGGTTGCCGCGCAGGGTCTGCGAGGGCACCGCCAGCACCACCAGCTCGGCACCGGAGATCGCCTCGGCGGCCTCACCGGTCGCCGTCACCCGGTCGGGCAGCCGTACGGCGGGCAGGTAGTCCGGGTTGTGCCGGTGCAACCGGATCGTCTCGGCGACCGGTCGCCGGCGGGCCCAGATGGTCACCTCCCGACCGGCGTCGGCCAGGATCTTGGCGAAGGCGGTGCCCCAGGATCCCGCCCCCAGCACCGCCACGTGCCCGCTCACGCCGCCGCCCCCGACTCGCCCGCGGGGCCACCCGCCGGCCGTGGGAACAGCGGTGGTGCGGTGCCGCCCCGGATCTCGGCGAGCAGGTCCCGCAGGCGCAGCATGATCTCGTCGGTCATCTCCTCCAGGGTGCGGTGGTCGGGGCTGGCACCCTGCCACCGGCCCAGGTCGACCGGGGGGCCGGCCAACACGGTGACCGGGATCCGGGGACGCGGGTCGAACCGCTTGGTACGCGGGTCGAAGAGCCGCTGCGGGCCCCACATCGCCATCGGGACCACCGGGGCCCCGGTGGCCAGCGCCAGGCGGGCGGCACCGGTCTTGCCGCGCATCGGCCACAGGTCGGGATGCCGGGTGGTGGTGCCCTCCGGGTAGATCACCACCGCGCCACCCTCGTCGAGGGCGGCGACCAGCGCCTCCAGCGACCTGCCCGCGTGGGCGGTGCCCCGCTCCACCGGGATCTGTCGGCACCGGTGCAGCAACCAGCCGATCACCGGCACCCGGAAGACGCTGGCCTTGCCGAGGAACCGGGGCCACCGTCCGGCGTCGTAGATGAAGTGCGCCGAGACCAACGGGTCGGCGTGTGAGATGTGGTTCGGCACGATGATCACCCCGCCGTCGTGCCGGAGGTGCTCCATGCCCCGCCAGGTACGGCGGGTCCAGACCGTCATGACCGGCTTGACCAACCCCACGGCGAACCATTGCCAGAACCCCAGCCTCCGCCGCCCCACCCTGCCTCCTCGTCACCCGCCACCAAGCCCGCTACCGGTGGTGACACCCGCCGCGGAAATCATGCCTGCTCGCCCCCGGTACGGCCAGTGAGGGTACCGCCGCCCGGCTGGCAGGATTGGACCGTGCCTCAGACCTGGACCGTGGTGGTGCCGGTGAAGCGCCTCGCCGTGGCCAAGAGCCGCCTGCGGGGTGCCGTGCCGGCCGTACCCCACGCCACCCTGGCGTTGGCACTGGCGACCGACACGGTACGCGCGGTGGCCGCCTGCGTCGCGGTGACCGAGGTGGTCGTGGTGACCGACGACGCCCGGGTGACGGCGGCCCTGACCCGCCAGGAGGGCCCAGCCGGTGGCCGGCGGCCGGCCCGGGTGCGGGTCGTACCGGACAGTCCGGACGCCGGGCTCAACGCGGCCCTGCGGCACGGTGCGGCCACCGCCGTCGGGCCGGTGGCCGGGATCACCGCGGACCTGCCGGCGCTGCGCCCGGCCGAACTGGCGGCGGCGCTGACCGCCGCGCACGACGACCCCCCGGGCGTACGCCGGTTCGTCGCCGACGCCCCCGGCGACGGCACCGTGCTGCTCACCGCGCCGGCCGGGGTGCCCCTGGACCCCCGCTTCGGCGGCGGTTCGGCCGCCGCACACGCGGTCAGCGGCGCGGTGCCGCTCACCGGCGACTGGCCGACCCTGCGCCGCGACGTGGACACCCCGACCGACCTGGCCGCCGCGGTGGCGCTGGGGCTCGGCGCGAGCACGGCGGCGATCGTCCGGGGCGTGTACGGTGACGCCATGCAGGGCACGGTGGCCACCTTCGACGCGACGACGCGCAGCGGTGTGCTGCTGCTGGACGACGGCACCGAGTTGCCCTTCCCGGCCCGCGCCTTCGACGCCTCCGGCCTGCGGCTGCTGCGGCTGGGCCAGCGGCTGCGGGTGGAGACCGACCCCACCGGCGAGGTGGTCCGGGTGACCCTGCCGACCATGGCGTGATCCGCCCGAGTTCATTTTCCGTTAACCCGGATCAGGTGATTATGGGCAGGTGAGCACCCCTCGCGAGCACCCCGCCCGGCCGCTGAGCCGCCCCGAAGCCCCCACCGACCCCGAGGACCCCACCGGCCCGGCCGGTCCCCGTGGGTCCACCCCCGCCCGTGCCGGCAGGCGCACCCGAGGGGCCGACGGCCGGTTCCGCCCCGCCTTGCCGTCGGCGGACCCGGCCCGGTCACCCGCCGCCGCCGGCCCACCGTCGCCCTCCGGCGACGCCGACCCACCGTCCCCGTCGCCGGCACCGGCGGATCCGGCGCCCGTAGATCCGGCACCCGCGGATCCGGCGCGACCGGTGGCCACCCGGGACCGGCCGGCCCGGGTCGGGCTGGACGCCGCCGCCGCCTCGGCCGGCCTGGCCGAGGTGCTGGACGAGGGGCCCTACGGCGAGCAGCCACCGCCGACCGGTCCGGCGCCGACCGGCCAGCGGCTGCCCGAGGAGCGGTTCCTCAACCGGGAGCTGTCCTGGCTCGACTTCAACGCCCGGGTGCTGGCGCTCGCCGAGGACCAGCGCACCCCCCTGCTGGAACGGGCGAAGTTCCTGGCCATCTTCGCCAGCAACCTGGACGAGTTCTTCATGGTGCGCATCGCCGGCCTCAAGCGCCGCCTCTCCGCCGGCCTGCCGGTGCGTGGCGGCGACCGGCTGCCGTTGCGCACCCAACTGGAGCTGATCGCCGAGAAGACCGCCGCCCTGGCGGCCCGGCAGGCCAGCTGCCTCGTCGACGACGTACTGCCGAAGCTGGCCGCCGAGGACATCCGGGTGCTGCGCTGGGGTGACCTCGACGACGCCGAGCGGGAACGGCTGCGGACCTGGTTCCGGGAGCACATCTTCCCGGTGCTCACCCCACTCGCCGTCGACCCGGCACACCCCTTCCCGTACATCTCGGGGCGGTCGCTGAACCTGGCGGTGGCGGTCCGCGACCCCGACGGCGGCTCGGAGCTGTTCGCCCGGGTCAAGGTGCCGAACAACGTACCCCGGTTCGTCCGGGTCGACCGGGACCGGCCCGGGGTCCGGTTCGTGCCGGTCGAGGACGTCATCTCGGTCCACCTCGGGCAGCTCTTCTCCGGCATGCAGGTGGTGGAGTGCCACCTGTTCCGGGTGACCCGCAACGCCGAGGTGGAGGTGGACGAGGACCGCGACGAGGATCTGCTGCAGGCCCTGGAGCGGGAACTGGCCCGCCGCCGCTTCGGCCCACCGGTACGCCTGGAGGTGGCCGCCTCCATCTCCGACCACATGCTGGAGCTGCTGGTCCGGGAGCTGGACATGGACGCGCAGGATGTGCTGCGGGTCCGGGGTCTGCTGGACCTCTCCGCGCTCTGGCAGGTCTACGGCGAGGCCGACCGCCCCGACCTGAAGGACCCGCCGTTCGTGCCGGCCACCCATCCCCGGCTCGTCGAGGGTGAGGTGCCGCGCAGCGTCTTCGCCACCCTGCGCGACGGCGACATCCTGGTGCACCACCCGTACCACTCCTTCGCCACCAGCGTGCAGCGCTTCGTCGAGCAGGCCGCCGCCGACCCGAACGTGCTGGCCATCAAGCAGACCCTCTACCGCACCAGCGGGGACTCCCCGATCGTCGACGCGCTTGTCGACGCCGCCGCCGCCGGCAAGCAGGTGGTGGTGCTGGTGGAGCTGAAGGCGCGCTTCGACGAGGTGGCCAACATCGGCTGGGCCCGCACCCTGGAACGGGCCGGCTGCCACGTGGTCTACGGCCTGGTCGGGCTGAAGACGCACTGCAAGACCGCGCTGGTGGTCCGCCAGGAGGGCAACCAGATCCGCCGGTACTGCCACATCGGCACCGGCAACTACCACCCCAAGACCGCCCGACTGTACGAGGACTTCGGGCTGCTCACCGCCGACCCGGAGATCGGGGCGGACCTGACCGACCTGTTCAACGTGTTGACCGGGTACAGCCGGCAGACCGCGTTCCGGCGGTTGCTGGTGGCCCCGCAGGGCATCCGGCGCGGGCTGGTCGAGCGGATCGAGCGGGAGATCGGGCACGTCCGGCTCGGCATGCCGGGGCTTGTGCAGTTCAAGGTGAACTCGCTTGTCGACGAGGAGATCGTGGACGCGCTCTACCGGGCCTCCCAGGCCGGGGTGCACGTCGACCTGCTGATCCGGGGCATGTGCACGCTGCGCCCGGGAGTGCCGGGGCTGTCGGAGAACATCCGGGTCCGCTCGATCCTCGGCCGGTTCCTTGAGCACTCCCGGATCTTCCGGTTCGGCAACAACGGTGACGCCGAGTTCTGGTTGGGCTCGGCCGACCTGATGCACCGCAACCTGGACCGCCGGGTGGAGGCGCTGGTGCAGGTGAGCGACCCGGTGGCCCGCGCCGAGCTGGACCACGTGCTGACCTGCGCGATGGGCCCGGAGGTGGAGGCGTTCGAGTTGGCCGCCGACGCGAGCTGGAGCCGGCGTACCGGCTCACCGGAGACGCCACTGCGGCACCTGCAGGAGTTGCTGCTGCGGCGGGTGGGCGGGACCCCCGGGTGACCGGGGTCCGGGCTTAGGGTGGAGATCACCATGCTGGAAGAAGAACGCAAGTACCAGGTGCCTGACGACTTCGTCGTGCCGGACCTGTCCCCGGCCGTGCCGGCCGACGGTCGGATCACCGCGCAGCGACCGGTCCGGTTGGTCGCGACCTACTTCGACACCGCCGATCTGCGGCTGACCCGGGCCGGAGTGTCGCTGCGGCACCGCCGGGGCGAACGCGAGCCGTGGACCGTCAAGCTGCCGACCGGTGCCACCGGCGTGCGGCACGAGGTCTCCCGGCCGGGCCGGCGGGGCTCGGGCGTCCCCCGTGAGCTGGCCGAACTGGTCACCGCCTTCACCCGGGGCGCCGACCTCGCTCCGGTGGCGGTGCTGCGCACCCGGCGGCGCCGGTCGGCGGTCCACGACGCCGCCGGCACGCTGCTGGCCGAGATCGCCGACGACCGGGTCACGGTGCTCGACCCGGCCGACCAGCCGGCCGGCGCCTTCCGGGAGTTGGAGGTGGAACGTGCCGCCGGCGACAGCGAACTGCTGGACCGGATCGGGGCGCTGCTGACCGGGGCCGGCGCCGACGGCGGGGATTTCGTGCCGAAGCACCGGCGGGCGCTCGACCTGGTGGTGCCGACGCACGTCGGAACGGTCGGCGGCGAGCCGGACCTGGTCGCACCGACCGGCCTGCCGGCCGATCCGACCGCCGGTGACGTCGTCACCGAGGCGGTCCGGCGCGGTGTCGACCGGCTCCTGCGACACGACCCGCTGGTCCGGCTGCGCGCACCGGTGCCCGGCCACCGCACCGCCCTGCAGCAGATGCGGGTCGGCTGCCGACGGCTGCGCAGCGACCTGCGGACCTTCGCCCCGCTGCTGGTGCCGGATTGGGCGGATCCGCTGCGCGCGGAGCTGAGCTGGTTGGCCGGGGTGCTCGGCGCGGCCCGCGACGCCGAGGTGCTGCGGGGGCGGCTGCGCCGTACCGCCGCCGCCGACCCGTTGAGCCCGCTGGACCCGGCGACGGTGGACCGGCTCGACGCCGTCCTGGCCGACCGGCAGGAGGCGGCCCTGGCGGCGGTGGACGCCGCGCTGCGCTCACCCCGCTACGTGGCGCTTACCGACGCGCTGGTGCTGGCCGCCCGCGCCCCCCGGCTGACCCCCCGGGCCGCCGAGCCGGCCGCGCGGGTGCTGCCCCGTCTGGTCCGGCGGCCCTGGCGGAAGCTGACCGGCCGCAAGGGCGGCGCGGGCGTCTCCGGGCTCGACCCGCTCGGCACCGACGAGCAGTGGCACACCGTCCGCAAACAGGCCAAACGAGCCCGGTACGCGGTACAGGCAGTCGCCCCGGCCGTCGGCGGGAAGGCCGGCAAACTGGCCGGTGCGCTGGCCGACGCGCAACGGCTGCTCGGTGAACACCAGGACGCCGCGGTGGCCGCGGACACCTGGACGGCCGTGGTGGCGGACCGGCCGGACGACCCGCATCTCGCACTCACCGCCGGCCGGCTGGCGGAGCGCGAACGCGTAGTGGTCCGCCGGGTACGCGCCGACTTCCCGCAGCTCTGGCAGCGGGCCGAGCGGGACCGGTGGACCCGATGGCTGCGCTGAACGAGGTACGCGCCGCCGGCGGCGTGGTGTGGCGGCCGACCGACGGCGGCACCGAGGTCTGTCTGGTGCACCGTCCCCGCTACGGCGACTGGACCCTGCCCAAGGGCAAGCTGGAGCCGGGTGAGCACCCGTTGCGGGCCGCGGTCCGCGAGGTGGCCGAGGAGAGCGACGTCCGGGCGGTGCCGCAGGTACGCCTGCCGGCGGTGCGCTATGTCAGCGAGGGCCGCCCGAAGGTGGTCGACTACTGGTCGATGCGGGCCGTCGGCACCGGTGGTTTCCAGCCGGACACCGAGGTCGACGACGTCCGCTGGCTCGACGTGGACGAGGCGGTACGCCTGGTCAGCTACCCGCACGACGCCGAGGTGCTCGGTGCCTTCGCGGCGCTGCCGGCGGTGACCGGCACGGTGCTGCTGCTCCGGCATGCCCGGGCCGGCAAGCGGGCCACCTGGTCGGGGCCGGACACCGCCCGACCGCTGGACGCCACCGGCCGGGCGCAGGCCCGCGCGCTGGCCCCCCTGGTGGCCCTTACCGGCCCGGTACGGTTGCTCTCCGCCTCGGTCCGCCGCTGCGTGCAGACCCTGGACCCGGCGGCCGCCCTGCTCGATCTGCCGATCGAGGTGGCCGGTGACTTCGACGAGCCCGTCGGCGGTCAGCAGCCGGAGGAGCGCGCCCTGGCCGCCGCCGCCCGGCTGGCCGAGTTCGCCACCGGCGGCCAACCGGTGGCGGTCTGCAGTCAGGGCAAGGTCATCCCGGGTGCCCTGGCCCAACTGACCGGCTCGGCCGGCTCGACCGGCGAATTCACCACCCCGAAGGCCGGTGGCTGGCTGCTCGCCTTCACCGCCGGCGGCCTCGTTGCCACCGACCGCCTCTGACACCCCACCCGGGACGCCGAAGGGCGTCCACCTGACGGGTGGACGCCCTTCGGGGACGAGCGGGTCAGCGCTTGGTCGCTGCCTTCTTCGCCGGAGACTTCTTCGCGGGCGCCTTCTTCGCCGCCGCGCTCCTGCTGGCCGCCGCCGTGGTCTTCTTCGCCGCGGTGGACTTGGCCGTGGCGCTCTTCTTCGCCGGCGTCGCCTTCTTCGTGGCGGTCGCCTTCTTGGTGGCGGTGCTCTTGGCCGCCTTCGCCGCGGTCGTCTTCTTGGCCGCCGCGGTGGCGGTCTTGCGAGCCCCGGCCGCCGTCGCCTTGGCACCGGTCGCCTTGGCCGTGGTGGCCTTGGTGCCGGTGGCCTTGGTGCCGGTCGCCTTGGTGCCGGTCGCCTTGGCCGTGGTGGCCTTGGTGGCGGTGGCCTTGGCGGCGGTCGTGGTCTTCTTCGCCGCCGCCGTGGCCTTCGGCGCCTTGCCGCTGGCCACCATCTCCTTGAAACCGGCACCCGGCCGGAAGGTCGGGACGGATGTCTTCTTGACCTTCACCGCCTCGCCGGTACGCGGGTTGCGCGCTGTTCGCGGCCCCCGGACACGCTTCTCGAACGCTCCGAATCCGGTGATCGCCACCTTCTCGCCCTTGGTGACCGCCGCCTGGACCTCAGCGAGGACCGCGTCGAGCGCCGCCGTCGCCGTTTTCCGGTCCCCCAGACGAGCGGCGAGCGCCTCGATGAGCTCGGCCTTGTTCACGACTTCCTCCCGATTGTGCAACTGACTCGACGCGAGCCATTCTGCGCGCACGGTATGCCCTGTGCAGGCAGGACACAAACATTCGGGGGAAAAAAGCCCTTGTGTCGCAACGGATTCCCCCCGCCGGGCAACCCGGCGGGGGGCGGAAAGTGCCGTACGGTCGGGCGTCCGGCTATGCCACGGCGGGCAGGAACGCCGGCCGAGTGCCCTCGAACTCACCGATCGCCGCCTCGTGGCGGAGGGTGAGTCCAATGTCATCCAAGCCCTCCATCAGCCGCCAACGGCTGAAGTCGTCAAGCGGGAACGACCAGCTGGCGTCGGCGACCCGGACCTCACGGGCGGCCAGGTCGACGGTCAGCTCGGCGGTCGGGTCGGCCTCGACCAGGGCCCAGATCTGCTCGATCGCGGTCAATTCCAGCTCGACCGGGAGCAGTCCCTCCTTGAGGGCGTTGCCCCGGAAGATGTCGCCGAAGCGGGGTGAGACGACCGCCCGGAACCCCCAGTCGCGCAACGCCCACACGGCGTGTTCGCGAGAGGATCCGGTGCCGAACTCGGGACCGGTGACCAGAATCGACGCACCGGAATACGCCGAATCGTTCAGCACGAATGCCGGGTCCTCCCGCCACGCGTTGAACAGACCGTCCGCGAAGCCCGTTCGGGTCACCCGCTTGAGGTACACGGCGGGGATGATCTGATCGGTATCCACGTTGGAGCGCCGCAGCGGCACGGCGGTGCCGGTGTGGGTGGTGAACCTCTCCATCTGCTGACTGCCCTTCTACAGGTCGGCGGGGGCGGCCAGCCGGCCCACCACGGCGGTGGCGGCGGCCACCGGCGGCGACACCAGGTGGGTACGACCGCCCCGGCCCTGGCGGCCCTCGAAGTTTCGGTTGGAGGTCGAGGCGGAACGCTCGCCCGGCTTCAGCGTGTCGGGGTTCATCCCCAGGCACATCGAACAGCCGGCGAAGCGCCACTCGGCACCGGCGTCGGTGAAGACCTTGTCCAGCCCCTCCGCCTCGGCCGCCAGGCGGACCACGGCGGAACCGGGTACGACGAGCATGCGTACCCCGTCGGCGACCCGGTGGCCGCGCAGCACGTCGGCGGCGGCGCGCAGGTCCTCCAGCCGGCCGTTGGTGCAGGAGCCGACGAAGACGACGTCCACGGCGAGGTCCCGCAGCGGGGTGCCGGGGGTGAGGTCCATGTACTCCAACGCGCGGCGGGCGGCGGCCTGCTCGGCGGCGTTGTCGAACGCCTCGGGTGCCGGCACGGTGCTGCCCAGCGGCGCGCCCTGCCCCGGGTTGGTGCCCCAGGTGACGAACGGGGTGATCCGGCCCGCGTCCAGGGTCACCTCCGCGTCGAAGGCCGCGCCGTCGTCGGTGGGCAGGGTCCGCCAGTACGCCAGCGCCGCGTCCCAGTCGGCCCCCTGCGGCGCGTTCGGCCGCCCCTCCAGGTACCGGAAGGTGGTCTCGTCCGGCGCGATCATGCCGGCCTTGGCGCCCCACTCGATGGACATGTTGGCGATGGTCATCCGGCCCTCCATGGAGAGCGCCCGGATCGCCTCACCCCGGTACTCCACGATGTGGCCGCGACCGCCGCCGGTGCCCACCTGCGTGATCAGCGCCAGCACCAGGTCCTTGGCGGTGACGCCGGGGCCGAGCTGCCCGACGACGTTGACCGCCATCGTCTTCGGCCGGGCCTGCGGCAGGGTCTGGGTGGCCAGCACGTGCTCCACCTCGCTGGTGCCGATGCCGAAGGCCAGCGCGCCGAACGCGCCGTGGGTGGCGGTGTGCGAGTCGCCACAGACGATCGTCATGCCCGGCTGGGTGAGGCCCAGCTGCGGGCCGATGACGTGCACGATGCCCTGGTTCTCGTCGCCCAGCGGGTGGATCTTCACACCGAACTCGGCACAGTTGCGGCGCAGCGTCTCGATCTGGGTGCGGGAGGTGGGGTCCGCGATCGTGAGCAGGTCGCCGCGACGGGACCGGAACGCCGGGTCGTCGTACCCGGTCGGGGTGTTGTGGTCCTCGGTGGCGAGGGTGAGGTCGGTCCGGCGGACCCGGCGGCCGGCCATCCGCAGCCCGTCGAAGGCCTGCGGGCTGGTCACCTCGTGGAGCAGGTGCAGGTCGATGTAGAGCAGGTCCGGCTCGCCCTCGGCGGACCGGACGACGTGTGCATCCCAGACCTTCTCGGCCAGGGTCCTCGGTCGAGTGTCTCCCACCATCTGGACATCCTAAATTCTGGGAGGTAAATTTCGGCTTGTGGGACACAGTATGAGCGGTGTCGGCGTTCTCGACAAGGCGGTGGTCATCCTGGCCGCCTGTGTCGACGGCGCCAGCCTGGCCGAACTCGTTGAACGCACCAAGCTGCCCCGGGCCACCGCGCACCGGTTGGCACAGGCGCTGGAGATCCACCGGATGCTCGTCCGGGACACCCAGGGGCGGTGGCGCCCCGGCCCCCGACTCGGCGAACTGGCCAACGCCGCCCCCGACGTCCTGCTCACCGCGGCGGAGCCACTGCTGGCCGCGCTGCGGGACGCCACGGGCGAGAGCGCCCAACTCTACCTACGCCGGGCCGACGAACGGATCTGTGTGGCCGCCGCGGAGCGGGCCAGCGGGCTGCGCGACACCGTCCCGGTCGGCTCGGTGCTGCCGATGACCGCCGGCTCGGCGGCGCAGATCCTGCTCGCCTGGGAACCGCCCGAGGCGGTGATGCCGCTGCTGCCCCGGTCGAAGTTCACCGGCCGCACCCTGGCCGAGGTACGCCGCCGGGGCTGGGCCCAGAGCATCGCCGAACGCGAGCCCGGGGTGGCGAGCGTCTCAGCCCCGATCCGGGACCGCACCGGCCGGGTGATCGCCTCGGTCAGCATCTCCGGCCCGATCGAACGCCTCGGCCGCCGCCCCGGTGAACGCCACGCCATGGCCGTGGTCCGGGCCGGCCAACGCCTCTCCGGGCTCTGACGCTCCCGCCCGCGCTCAAGACACACACGTACCCGGAAAGGGACACGGCCCCGGGGCACCCGGCCCCGGGGCCGTGCCTGCGGGGCGGCGCAGCGGACGACGGGCACCGAGCAACGGGTGACCAGGACAGGGCGCGGAGAAACGGACGCGCTCCCCCGGGGGTACGGCCCCGCTGTCGCCACGGAGAGAAACGGAAGCGGCCCGCCTCACCGGGGTGAGACGGGCCGCTGGTGCTGTAGCCCCGACCGGATTCGAACCGGCGCTACCGCCTTGAGAGGGCGGCGTCCTGGGCCGCTAGACGACGGGGCCAGAACCTTCCGTTCACCGCCCTTCCGGGCGGTGCCGCTGTACTCTATCAGAGATCTTTTCTCGCCCCCCTCGCGGGGGACTGGAGCGGACCTCCACCACAAGCCAGCGACCGACGCCCACTGGGGACGTCGGTTGCTGGGGTACCAGGACTCGAACCTAGACTAACTGAACCAGAATCAGTCGGGCTGCCAATTACCCCATACCCCATCGGCACCTTGCGGCACCGGGGGGAAACTTTACCCCCTGGCGCCCCACCGGCCAAATCGGGTTACCCAAACCGCCTCTGAACTGCGATTTCGGCCAACCCGAGCGGTGTCACACCGGGACCACCGGGTTGGTCAGCTCCCCGATGCCCTCGATGCGCACGGTGACCGTATCCCCGTCCGTGAGCGGACTAACCCCCGCCGGCGTGCCGGTCAGCACCACGTCCCCCGGCAGCAGGGTCATCACGTGGGAGATGTATGACACCAGGGCCGGCACGTCGAAGACCATGTCCCGGGTACGACCGAGCTGGCGTACCTCCATCTCCTCCGGATCACGACCCACCTCGCAGCGGACCTCGAGGTCCCGCACGTCCAGTCCGGTGCTGATCCACGGCCCGATCGGGCAGAACGAGTCGAAGCCCTTGGCCCGGGTCCACTGGCCGTCGGAGCGCTGCAGATCCCGCGCGGTCACGTCATTGGCGCAGGTGTAGCCGAAGATGGCCCGCTCGGCGGCGGCCCGGTCGGCCCGGCGGGCCCCCGGCGCGCCGATCACCACCGCCAACTCCGCCTCGTGTTCGACCTGCCTGGTGAAGACCGGCAGTCGGATGGCGTCCCGGGGACCGATCACCGACGTGGACGGCTTGAGGAACAGCAACGGTTCCTTCGGCACCTCGTTGCCCAGCTCGGCGGCGTGTTCGGCGTAGTTGCGACCGACACACACCACCTTGCTGGGCAGGATCGGCGAGAGCAGCCGGACGTCCGACAGGGCCCAACGCGCCCCGCTGAACGTCAGCTTCCCGAACGGGTGGCCCTCGATCTCGGCGACGGTCAGGCCCTCCGGGCCGGCCTCCGGCTCGCCCTCGACGGCACCGAACGACATTCCCTTGGCATGAGCAAAACGAGCGATACGCACCCGGCCAATCTAGCCTCCCGCACCGGCGGCGCACTGTACGCCAGCCGCTGGTCACCGGGGTCGGGTTCACCATTTCGTACCCGCACGACGCCGACGCGCCCCTAGCGTCGGCGTCGGAGGTTCGAAGGTATGCCTGCTTCGAGACGACACCACAGCGCCATCGCGGTGCTCGCGCACTGCCTCGGCATCCTCGCCGCCGTACCGGCACTACCGCTGGCGGCACCGCCGCCGGCAACGGCGCCCCCGGCGACACCAGCAGCCGCTGCGGCAGCACCGGTAGCGGCACCACCAGCCGCTCCGGCGGCCCTGGCGGCAGGACCAGCCGCTCCGGCAGCCTTGGCGGCAGCACCGACAGCCGCTCCGGCGATGCCGTCGGCGCCGCCGGCGGTACCGACACCGACCCGCGCACCGCTGCGGACGCCGGCCACGGCGGTGACCGTGGCGATGGCCCCGGCGGGCACCCCCGCCCCGGCCTACCGGATCCAGGTACGCAACGGCGGCAGCACGCCGGTGACGACCATGGTGCGCCAGGAGCTTCCCTCGGGATCCACGGCCACCACGGTCACCGGCGGCGGCCAGGCCGTCCCCGCCGACGGCCGGCCCGCCGAGGTCACCTGGCGGCTCACCCTGCCACCGCGCGGCACTACCACCCTGCACACCGCGCTGCGCACCACCGGACCGGACCGGCCGCTGACCGCGCCGACCTGCGCCTACGCCCTCAACGGCAACCAACCGTACGACTGCGCGACGGCGACCTGGAACGGCGCCGCGGCCGGGGCCACCGGGTCCGAGGCGGTGCCGCCGTGGCGGCGGGTCCCGGTCCTGCTCGGCGCGCTGGCCGCGGTGCTGGCCCTCGCCGGAGCCGGGGTCGGCCTGTGGTGGTGGCAACGCCGCCGCCGGCTCCGGGCCTACGCCGCCGCCTCGACACCACCGCCCGCCGCCCGTGGACCGGACCCGACGGGCACACCCGCCCCGCATGGCACACCGGGCCCGGATGACACAGCCGCCCCATATGGCGCATCGGGCCCGCACGGCGCATCGAGGCTCCGTCCGGCACCGGTCGGTGGCGGGACCGTGTACCCGTTGCCCGGGGAGCCCCGCGCGGCGGTCCGGCGCCGTACCCCGCCGGTCTGGTTGACCGTGGGGCTGGCCGCGGTGGTCCTGGCCGGGGTGGTGGGCGTGGCCGGGTGGACCGGCACCCGACAGGCCGCCTCGATCGACACCGACCAGCAGCCCACCAGTGGGGCCTGGGTGGGCAAGAGCGCCGCCGGCACCCTCGGCGTGCCGTTGCGGGAGGTGGCCTTCGAGTTCACCGTGTACCGGATCAGTTGTGCCACGGCCACCGCCGCCGGCCGGCGCTGCCAGGCCACCGTCGGTGTGCGCAACCTCACGCCGGAGCAGCAGGTCTGGCACGGGCAACTACAGCGGGCGTACCTGCCCGGCGGGACCTGGGCCAGCGCCGACCTGCTGGCGACCCAGGCTGCCAACCAGGGACGGGACGTCTTCGCCGCGCCGGTCGCCGCCGGCAGCCGGGTGGTGCTGCCGCTGGTGTTCAGCGTCGCCGGCCGGGAGCCACCCACCCACCTGGAGCTGCGCAGCGGCGTCTTCTCCGCCGGGGTGCGGGTCGACGTGCCCTGAACCACCGGGGTGCGGGTCGACGTGCCCTGAACCACCGGCGCCGGCGGCGGTCGTAGGCTGGTCACCGTGACCGCCGCCCTCGCTCCCACCGCCTGGGCCGCCCTCTCCCGGGCGCACGAGGAGCGCGCCGACGCCCTGACCGCCGGACACCGGGCCCGCCGGGCCACCGGGGAACGCCACGCGATCGACGACTTTCTGTACGACTACTACGGCACCCGGCCCGCCGTGCTGCGCCGCTGGCATCCCGGCGTGGGCGTCGGTCTGGAACCGGGACCGCACGGCGCCGCCCCGCACCGGCAGTGGCGGTGGTACGCCACGGACCCGCACGGGACCGTGCGCCTCGACGTCGCGGCGTTCCTCGCCGACCGGGCCGATTCGGTGCGCTTCATCCGTCGACTGTTGTCCGCCATCTCGTCCCGACCGGCCTTCACCGGCTGCTTCGGTCTGCACGAGTGGGCGATGGTGTACCGCCAACGTGAACATCGGCATCCGCTCCCGCTGCGACTCGGGCAGGAGGGCACCGACACGGTGGTCGAGTCCCACCAGATCCGCTGCACGCACTTTGACGCATTCCGGTTCTTCACCCCCGACGCGGTCGGCCGCAACCTGCTCCAACCCACCCGGGAGAGCCAGGTGGAGCTGGACCAGCCGGGCTGCCTGCACGCCTCGATGGACTGCCACAAGTGGGCGACCAAGCTGGGCCCCACGGTTGCCGGGGAGCTGGCGCTGGACTGCTTCGAGTTGGCCCGCGACATCCGGCTGCTCGACATGCGGGCGTCCCCGTACGACTTCTCGTCGTACGGCCAACCGGCGGTGGCCATCGAGACACCGGAGGGCAAGGCCGAGTACGTCGCCCGGCAACGCCAGTTCGCCGCGCGCGCGGGCCGCCTACGTAGCCGGTTGATCGAGGTCTGCGACACCGTGCTCGACCCCGACCGTTAGCTCGGCGCCGCCGGCGTCACCACCTGCGGCAGCGGTGAGAGGGGTTCCCCGCTATACCGGATCCGTTAAGCAGGGGCCCTTCCTTACTCAGTCGTCGTCGGCGCGGCGGTCGCGTTTGCGCTGGGACTGGCGCTTCTTGTCGGCCAGTCGGCGTTCCTTCGCGCCGCGCGAGGGGCGGGTCGGGCGGCGCGGCGGTGGCGGTGGGGCGACGGCCGCGCGTAGCAACGCGGCCATCCGCTCCCGGGCGGCCTCGCGGTTGGCCAGTTGCGCCCGGTGTTCGCTGGCGGTCACCGTGAGCACCCCGTCGACCAGCTTGCCGGCGAGTCGCTCCAGGGCCCGGGTACGCAGGAACTCCGGCACGCTCGGCGAGCCGGCCAGGTCGAAGCTGAGCTCGACCCGCGAGTCGGTGGTGTTCACGCCCTGCCCGCCCGGCCCGGACGAGCGGGAGAAGCGTTCCCGGAGCTCGGCCTCGGGAACGCTCAGCCGGTCGGTCACCCGCAGTCCGTCGTCCACCCCCTGAGGTTAGGCCCCCGGCCGCTCTTGATCGACTCGATATCCGGGACGGGACCGCCGTCGGACCGCCGTCCCGTGGATCCCCGACCGACAGGTGCGCGGAGACGTCCCGCAGGTCCCACGCTCAGCCGCCCTTGCCGATGATCGTGTCGGCGGTCTGCTGCACCTGTTCGATCGGGATGGCGAAGCCGATCCCGATCGAACCGTTGCCGTCGATGGTGGCGATCGCGGTGTTCACCCCGACCACCTCGCCCCGGGCGTTGACCAGGGGGCCGCCGGAGTTGCCGGGGTTGATGGAGGCGTCGGTCTGCACCGCCGAGTGCCGGGAGGTACCCAGCCGGACCTGCCGGTCCAGCGCGCTGACGATGCCGGCGGTGACCGTGCCGGAGAGGCCGAGCGGTGAGCCGACCGCCAACACCGGCTCGCCCACCCGGGTACCGCCCGGTTTGGCCAGCGGCAGCGGGGCCAGACCGGCGGCCGGGGGGACCCGCAGGACCGCCAGGTCGCTGCCGGGTTCCCGGCCGACCACCTCGGCCGGGAACCGCCGGCCGTTGGGGGCCTCGACGGTCACCTGCCGGCCGTCGCCCTTGGCCAGGATGTGGTCGTTGGTGATGATGTGCTGCTGGTCGTCGATGGCGAAGCCGCTGCCGGTGGCGGACCGCCCGCCCGCACCACCGACCAGCACGGACACCACCCCGGGCACGGTCTTCTCGGCGGCGCTCACCAACTCCGCCGGCACCGCCGCCGCCGAGGCCGCCGGTTGGGGCGCGCCGTCCTGGCTGGCCACCCAGCCACCGGCCAGCGCGCCGGAGAGGGTGGAGAGCGCCACCACCGTCAGCCCGGCCAGCAGCCGGCCGGGTCGGCGGTGCCGCCGGTAGGCCGACCCCGTACCGGGCACGGCCCAGCCACCGGCCGGGTCCGGATGCAGGTCCGGCGAGACGAACCACGGTCCCCGGGGCTCACCGAGTCCGGTCTGTGCTGCCATTTTGTCGCTCCTCACTGCCGGGGCTCAGAGTGCCGGGGCGCTCAGGGGGTCGGGCCGGGTCAGGGCAGGCGGGAGAACCAGCGCATCGATCCGGCCGCCGCGGCCATCGCGAACACCAGCCCGAACCCGATGAACCGGGCCGAGATGTCCTGTTGTTGCAGGCGGTACCCGACGGACGTGCCGATGTCCTCGTAGACCGCCCGTAGCTCCGCGCTGCTGGCGGCCTCGTGGAAGCCGCCCCCGGTCTCCTGGGCCACCGCCCGCAGGGTCTGCCCGTCCACCGGGACCTGGATCGGTCGGCCGCCCCGGTCGACGAAGCCGGCCGGGGTGCCGAAGGAGATGGCGTGCACCGGCACCTCGACCGCGACGGCCTCGGCCGCCGCCTCCATCGGGTCCATCCCGGAGGTGTTCGCCCCGTCGGAGAGCAGGATGATCCGCGCCGGTGGGGGCTTCGTCGCCGCCTCACTGTCCAGCGCCCGGATCGCGCCGAGCGAGGTGCTGATCGCCTCGCCGATCGCGGTGCCCTGGACCCCGGTGCTCCCCTCGGCCAGCCGGTCGATGCCGCCGTGCAGGGCCTCCCGGTCGGTGTCCGGCGGCACCATCACGGCGGCGCTGCCGGCGAAGGCGACCAGGCCCACGTTGAACTCGTCGGGCAGGCCGTCGACGAATTCCCGGGCCGCCGACTTGGCCGCGCTGAGCCGGTCCGGTCCGACGTCGGTGGCCAGCATGGAGGTGGAGACGTCCACCGCCACCACGACCGTGGCGCGTTCCCGGGGCACCCGCACCTCGGCCGCGGGTCGGGCGAAGCCCATCACCAGCAACCCCAACATCACCAGGAACAACCCCGCCGGTACGTGTCGACGCCAGGCGGGCCGCTCCGGTGCGACCCGGTCCAGCAACCGCAGGTTGGTGAAACGGACGGCGTACCGGCTGTGCCGGCGCTGCACGAGCAGGTAGCCGACGGCCAGCGCCAGCACGCCGAGCAGCAACCAGAGTCGGACGGGTGACTGCCAGCTCACGCCACACCTCCCCGGGCGGCGGCGGGTGCGGTCGCCAACTGACGTTGGGCGTGCACGTGCCGCACGATGTCGGCCGTCCAGTCCCGGTCGGTGCGCAACGACAGGTGTGCCGCCCCGCACCGGCGCAGCGCCTGGCGTACCTGGTCGCGTTGGTTCGCGGCGGCCACCGCGTACCGTTCGCGCAACCGGCGGTCGCTGGTGCAGACCTCGCGGCGACGGCCGGTCTCCGGGTCGACCAGGGTGACCACACCGACGTCGGGCAGTTCCAACTCCCGTGGGTCGGTCACCTCCACGGCGAGCACCTGGTGCCGGACGGCGAGCCGGCGCAGCACCACCTCCCAGGGCGACGGCTGTCCAGGATCGTCGGGCAGGCCGTCGAGGAAGTCCGAGACCACGACCAGCAGGCCACGCCGGTGGGCGACCCGGTGGGCGGCACCCAACGCCTCAACCAGCGTCGCCCCACCCCCCACCACCCCTCCGGTAAGGAAGGGCCCCTGCTTAACGGATTCGGTATAGCGGGGAACCCTTCTCACACCTGCCGTCGTGGCGCGCGGGGCGGTCAGCAGCATGCGCAACAGACCGAGCAGATGGGTACGACCGGAGCGGGCCGGCACGTGGCGCACCGTCGACGGACCGAGCACCTGGGCGCCCAACCGGTTGCCGGTGCCGGCGGTGAGGAACCCGACCGCCGCGACGGCGGCCACCGTCAGCTCCCGCTTGTCCAGTTCGGCGGTGCCGAACTCCATGCTGGGGCTGGCATCCACCACCACCCAGGTGGTCAGCTCCCGGTCGGCGTCGACCTCGCGTACGTGCGGGAGGCCGGTCCGGGCGGTCACCGCCCAGTCCATCCGGCGTACCTCGTCCTCCCCTGGCCGGTACTCGCGGCTGCCGGTGGGCTCGCTGCCCGGACCGGGGAGCAGTCCCCGGTACTGGCCGTGCAGCAGGCCGTTCAGCCGACGGGTCACCACCAGTTCCAGTCGACGCAGCCGCTGCTCGGCGCTGAGTTCGGCCAACCCGGGATCGGCCGGGACCGACCAGCGGGTACGCGTACCGCGCTCGCTCATGTGGTGCAGGCCGGGCATGCCCTCGCGGCCCTCGCTCCGCTCGGTGCGCTCGCTCATGTGGTGCTGGCCAGGTCGCCGGAGCCGCTGGCCGGGGAGTCGGCGACGTACCCGGTGGGTTGTTCGTGGCGGCCGGGAGCGATGCGGGGTGGGGGTACCGCGGACAGCAGGCGACGGACCACGCTCTCGGCGGAGATCCCGTCGGCCACCGCGTCGAAGGTGAGGACCAACCGGTGGGCCAGCACGTCCACCGCCAGTTCGCGGACGTCCTCGGGCAGCACGTACTCCCGTCCGCGCAGCAGCGCCTGGGCCCGGGCGGCGGAGACCAGCCCCAGGGTGGCGCGGGGGCTGGCGCCGTAGGCCAGCAGCGGCGCGACCTCGGGCGCCCCGAACCGGGCCGGGTCGCGGGTGGCCAGGATGAGCCGGACGACGTACTCGGCCAGGGCGTGGTGGACGAAGACCTGGCCGGCCCGGCGTTGCCACTCGCGCAGCCGGTACGGGTCGAGCACCTGCCGGGCCTTCGGCCGGTGGGTGCTCATCCGGTAGAGGATGGCCAGTTCGTCGGCGGCGCTGGGGTAGTCCACGACGATCTTCATCAGGAACCGGTCGCGTTGCGCCTCCGGCAACTGGTAGACGCCCTCCGACTCGATCGGGTTCTGGGTGGCCAGCACCAGGAACGGCTCGGGCACCTCGAAGGTCCGGCCGCCGATCGACACCTGGTGTTCGGCCATCGCCTCCAGCAGTGCCGACTGCACCTTCGCCGGGGCGCGGTTGATCTCGTCGGCGAGTACCAGGTTGGCCATCACCGGGCCGAGTTCCACGTCGAAGGTCTCCGACGACGACCGGTAGATGCGGGTGCCGACGATGTCCGAGGGGACCAGGTCGGGTGTGAACTGGATCCGGGAGAACGTGCCGCCGACCGCGGTGGCCAGGGTCTGCACGGCGAGCGTCTTGGCCACGCCGGGCACGCCCTCCAGCAGGCAGTGGCCGTCGGCGACGAGCGCGGTGAGCAGCCGGTCGACGAGCCGGTCCTGCCCGACGATCACTCGCTTGACCTCGAAGAGGGTCTGTTCCAGGTCGGTACCGCTCGCGTGCGGATCGACCGGGGTGGGCACGCTGACCAGGGTGTCCGAGATGTCCGTCACGGTGCTTGCTTCCCGTGGCGGAGCCCCGGCAAACGTCGGATTCCCGCGCCGACAGGTCGGTTACCGGCCCTGACCGGCACGCTCACCCTCGCACCTGGACAAGCCGGACACGTACCCCCGACGCCCCGGTGCCGGCCACCCATCTCGCGGGTGGCCGGCAGGGGTCGAGCGGTGGATCTCAGCGGACGGAGACCGCTGCGGTGGAACCGATGGGCGGGAACCCGCGAACCGGTCCGGTCAGCGGGTGAAGACCGCCAGGTGGAACGGCCGGTCCGACGGCACGCCGGACGAGTCGTAGGTCTGCACGAACACGGCGTTCGGCGTGATCAGGCGCGGTGCGACCGAGATCTCCCCGGCCGGCGGGATGCAGCAGTCGGTGTCGGTGCCGATGGTGGCCACGTACGCGCCCCGGGTCAGGTTCCGGTTGAACAGGACCTGGTACTGCCCCGGGCCGTACTTGGTGGCCGAGACCGCGTCGTTGCCCCGGATGAGGTTGCCGGCGGCACCGACCACGGCGAACGAGGTCGAGCCGTTGACGTAGTTGGTGCCTACCGACTTCTTCAGCGCCGCCTTCGCCTGGCGTACCTCCTCGGGTGTCACCTGGGGCTGACCGCCGTTGGCGGCCGCCCGCAGGCCGGGTTGCGCGGAGTCGATCGCGGTCTTGGTCGCCGTGGTCGGCTGGGCGGCGGCGGCGATGCCACCACCGGCGAGGGTCAGCGCGAGGACGCCGACCGCCACCGCCACCGACCTACGTGAGAAGAGCTTGGCCATGACAGATTTCTCCCTTGATTGACCGATGGTGATACGACCGATCCACCTTAGGCGGGTCGGATAATTGCAGTAAATTGCGTCGAGGGCGAGCGTCTACCGCCGCCCACAGCATGGCCAACCGAGCACGACAGACTGGATTTCCTAGATCAATAACCAGGCTGACCAGGGGATATGACGTGAAGTTTTGGCGCCTCAACCAGGTGGAAACTAGCACCACGAAAACCGGACAGTCAATAGTCGATCACCGCATGTCGCATCATTGTCAGGGCTGGCCTAAATTGCGAAACACGAACGCTTCACCATTCACCAAAAGCCGATCGAGATCCGGTAACGTGGCCGCGTGCCCAGCCGTACCGAATCCGAACCCGGCGCCGTCCCCACAGCCCCCGGCGCCGTCCCCGCCGGCACGCCACGGCGTCGATCAGTCGTGGTGTTCACCGCGGCCACGGCGGCCTGCTGGGCGATCGTCGCGCCCGGGGTCGGCTGGACAGTGGTACGGCTGCTCGGGGCCGAACGCGGGCCGCTGGTACAACTGGTCGCCTTCACGCCGTACCTGGTCCTCTGGTCGGTGGTGCCGTTGCTGCTCGCCCTCGCGCTACGGCGGCGCGGGCCGGCGGTCGTCGCGGCGGTGACCGCGCTGGCGGTGACCGCGCTGGTCGCGCCCCGGGCGGTCGGCACGGCGCAGCCGGCCACCACCGGGCCGACACTGCGGATCCTCACCGCCAACGTGCTGGCCGGCGCGGGCGACGCGCAACGACTGGTCGACCTGGTCCGCGCCGACGAGGTCGACATCCTCGTCATGCAGGAGTTCACCCCGGACCTGGCGGCCGAGCTCGACCGGCGGGGACTGGCCGGGCTGCTGCCGCACCGGCAGAGCAACCCCCAGGTGGGCACGGTCGGCTCGGCGCTCTACGCCCGCCTGCCCGTCACCGACGGCGGCATCCGGCACAACCGGGGCGGCTGGGGCTTCAGCCAGGCCTACGGCACGGTCACCCTGCCCGGTGCTCCCCCGGTACGCGTCGAGTCCGCACACCCGTCCGCCCCGTACGCGATCGACCAGGTCGGCCCGTGGCGCGCCGACCTGGCGGCCCAGCCACCGGCCACCCCGGACGGGATGCTGCAGATCCTGGCCGGGGACTTCAACGCCACGCTCGACCACGCACCGCTACGGGCGCTGCTCGACACCGGGTACGCCGACGCCGCCGACGCCGTGGGCGCGGGGCTGGTCGGCACCTGGGGCCCGTACGACGGCGACCTGATCCCCCCGGTGGTCATCGACCACGTACTGGTCGACCGGCGGATCGCGGTCCGCTCCGTCGAGGTGCACGCGGTCGGCGGCAGCGACCACCGGGCCGTCCTGGCCGAGCTCCGCCTCCCCGCCGGCTGAGACCGGCCGCACACGTTTGCCGCACTTGCGTCGCGCGTCGGGGTGGTGAGAGGGGAACCCTGCTCTACCGAATGCGTTAGAAAGGGGCCCTTCCTTACACCTTTACCCGGGCGAGGCCGAAGGTGAGGGCGTCGACCAGGGCGTGCCAGCTCGCCTCGACGACGTTGGGGTGCACGCCGACGGTGGTCCAGTCCCGGCCCGCCCCGTCGGCGGTCTCCACCAGTACCCGGGTCACCGCGCCGGTTCCGCTGCTGCCCTCCAGGATCCGCACCTTGTAGTCGGCCAGCTCGAACGTGCGCAGCTCCGGGTAGTGGCGGGCCAACCCGACCCGCAGCGCCTCGTCCAGGGCGTTGACCGGGCCGTTGCCCTCGGCGGTGGCGATCAGCCGCTCGCCGCGTACCCGGATCTTGACGGTGGCCTCGGAGACCACCGCGCCGTCCTCGCGGTGCTCGACCAGCACCCGGTACGACTCCAGGGCGAACGGTCGGGGCGGCGCGGCGTCCGGCAGCTCCGAGCGGACCAGCAGTTCGAAGGAGGCGTCGGCGGCCTCGAACGACCACCCGCCGGCCTCCAGCTCCTTGACCCGCTTGGTCACCCGGGACAACGCCTCCGGATGGCCGGCCAGGTCCAGACCGAGTTCACGACTCTTGAGCTCGATGCTGGCCCGGCCGGCCATCTCGGTGACCAGGATCCGCATGTCGTTCCCGACGACCGCCGGGTCCACGTGGTTGTAGAGCAGCGGATCCACTTTGATCGCACTCGCGTGCAGCCCCGCCTTGTGGGCGAAGGCGGCGGCCCCGGCGTACGCCTGGTGGGTGTCGGGGGCGATGTTGGCGATCTCGGCGATGGCGTGCGAGACGCGCACCATCTGTTCCAGGCAGCCCTCCGGTAGGACGGGCAGCCCGAGCTTGAGTTGGAGGTTGGCCACGACGGCGAAGATGTCGGCGTTGCCGGGTCGCTCGCCGTACCCGTTGGCGGTGCCCTGCACGTGCTGGACCCCGGCCTCGACGGCGGCGACGGTGTTGGCCACCGCGCAGGCGGTGTCGTTCTGCGCGTGCATGCCGAGCAGGTCGGGGGCGACGCCGGTCCGCGCGGTCAGGTCGGCGATGGCCGCGGTGACCTGGGAGGGCAGCATCCCGCCGTTGGTGTCGCAGAGCACGAACCGTTCGGCGCCGGCGGCCAGCGCCGCCTCGACCACCGAGGCGGTGTACGCCGGGTCGTGCCGGTACCCGTCGAAGAAGTGCTCGCCGTCGACGAAGACCCGCCGCCCCTGGGCGACCAGGTGCCGCACGGTGTCCTGGACCATCGCCAGGTTCTCCGCGCCGGTGGTACGCAGCGCCCGCTCGACGTGCCGGATGTCGGCCTTGGCGACCAGCGCGACGGCCGGGGTCTCGGCGTCGAGTAGACCGCGCACCTGCGGGTCGTCGCCGACCGCGACGCCCGCCTTGCGGGTGGCCCCGAAGGCGACCAGCACCGCGTGCCGCAGGTCGAGTTCGGTACGCGCCCGGCGGAAGAACTCGGTGTCCTTGGGCACCGCGCCCGGCCACCCGCCCTCGATGAAGCCCACGCCGAACTCGTCGAGCAGGCGCGCCACAGCGAGCTTGTCGACCACCGAGTACGTCAGGCCCTCGCGCTGGGCACCGTCGCGCAACGTCGTGTCGTACACCTGGAAGGTCATCGGGGGGTCCTTTCGTCGACCAACAAAAAGACCCCCCGCGGATGCGGGAGGTCTGCGCGCTGGCGGGAGAAGGCCGGCGCGCTAGCTACGAATAATCAGGACGTACCTGGTCACGATCGGTACTCTGCCACTCCCGGGCGAGTTTGGGAGGCAGAATCCACATGCCGGGACGCCGACGTGCAGGTCACGCCGCCAGTCGTGCCCTACCTGGTGTTTTCCTCAGGTTTCGGCGGTGTGAACACCGATTGTCCCGGGTAGGAGTTTCCGGGACAGCGAATCGTTCCCTCCGAGACGGCCCACCACGGCCGGGGCAGGAGTTCCCCATGGACAGGCTCGACCCGCAGAGCACCAGCGCCACGCCGGACCCGGCGCTCGACACCACCCAGAGCACCCTTCCCGGCAGCACCCCGGGCACCTCAGCCGGCACCCCGGGCACCTCGGCCGGCGCGCCGGGCCTGAGTGACCCGGCCGGCACCCCGGCACCGAGCACCCTGGCCGGCGACACCACGCCCGGCACCGTGGCCGGCGGCACGACCGAGGGCACCCTGGCCGGCGACACCGCCCAGGGCACGGTGGCCGGCGGCGCGCCCGGCGGCACCTTCGACCCGTGGCGCTACCGGGACGACTCCGGGGTGGCCGACGCCGACCTCACCGGCTACAAGATCGAGGCCACCGACGGCAGCATCGGCAAGGTCGACAAGGCGAGCAACACCGTCGACGACAGCTACCTGGTGGTCGACACCGGTCCGTGGATCTTCGGCAAGAAGGTGATGCTGCCGGCCGGCACCGTCGAGCGGGTCGACCACGACGACAAGAAGGTCTGGGTCGACCGGGAGAAGGACCAGATCAAGGCCGCCCCCGAGTACGACGAGAACAGCCACTCCGACCCGTCGTACCGGGACCAGCTCGGTGGCTACTACGGTGAGCGGCTCTCCGCCCTGCCGCCGAACGGCGCGGGTCGGGCCTGACGACGTGACCCGACCGGGCTGACGGTCGGGCGGTAACCCCGACGGCCGGTGGAGCAGTGCTCCACCGGCCGTTACCGTCTTCGGAGTGGACACCAACGCCAACCGTCGACTGCCCTTCTCCGCCATGTTCAACTTCCGCGACGTCGGTGGCTACCGCGGCCACGACGGGCGCGCCGTACGGTGGGGGCGGCTCTACCGCTCCGACTCCCTGCACCGCATCGACGACACCGACCGGGAGGCGTTCGCCGCCCTCGGCGTACGGACCGTCATCGACCTGCGCCGGCCGTACGAGGTCACTCGGGACGGCCGGGTACCGGACTTCACCGGCCTGACCTGGCGGCACGTCCACCCCGAGCACGCGGAGTGGGACCAGCGGCCGTACCAGCCCGGCACCGACCTGGCCCGTTACCTCGCCGACCGGTACGCCGACCTGGCCCAGACCGGCACCGTCGGCCTCGCCTCGGCGGTCGGGCTGATCGCCGAGAACGCCGAGGCCCCGGTGGTGGTGCACTGCGTCGCCGGCAAGGACCGCACCGGGATCGTCTGCGCGCTTACCCTCTCGGTGCTCGGGGTCAGCGACGAGGACATCGCCGAGGACTACGCCCTGACCGCCGAGGCGGCCCGGAAGTTCGCCGCCTGGGCGGCCGCGACGATGCCGGAGCGGGGCGAGCTGCCGCCGGCCTGGTTGGCCTCGCCGGCCGAGACGATGCGACTCTTCCTGGACGAGCTGCGCGCCGGTTACGGCTCGGCAGAGGGCTACCTGCGCTCCGCCGGCGTCACCGACGACCAGCTCGCCGCCCTACGCGAGCACCTGCTGGAGTAGGCCGCCACGCGCCCGCCCACGATGCCGGCCCACGATGCCGGCCAACGGTGCCGGCCCGGTGAGAAGGGCGCCCCGCTCTACTGTAGGCGTTAAGCGGGGGCCCTTCCTTACACCCGGTCAGAGGAGGCGGTGCACCCAGCCGTGCGGGTCGGCGACCTTGCCGCGTTGCAGGTCGACCAGCTGCTGCCGCAGTGCCATGGTCACCTCGCCGGCTCCCCCGCCGCCGATGGCGAACTGGCCGTCGGGGAAGCGGACCTCCCCGATCGGGGTGATCACCGCGGCGGTGCCGCAGGCGAAGACCTCCCGCAGCCGGCCGCTGGCCGCGTCGGCCTGCCAGTCGGCGAAGCTGACCGGCCGCTCCTCGACCCGGTGCCCGGCCTCGGCGGCCAGCGTCAGCACCGACTCCCGGGTGATGCCGGGCAGGATCGAGCCGTTCAGCGGCGGGGTGACCACGGTGTTGTCGGAGTAGACGAAGAAGACGTTCATCCCGCCCAGCTCGTCGACGAACCGGCGCTCCACCGCGTCCAGGAAGACCACCTGGTCGCAGCCGGCCTCGATCGCCTCGGCCTGGGCGACCAGGGACGCCGCGTAGTTGCCGCCGCACTTGGCCGCGCCGGTGCCGCCCGGGGCGGCCCGGGTGTAGTCCGGGGAGACCCAGACCGTCACCGGCTTCACCCCACCGGAGAAGTACGCCCCCACCGGGGAGGCGATCACGCAGTAGAGGTACTCGTTGGCCGGCCGGACCCCGAGGAAGACCTCGCTGGCGAACATGAACGGCCGCAGGTAGAGGCTGCCGTCCTCGCCGTCGGGAATCCACTCCCGGTCGATCTCGACGAGCCGGTGCAGCGAGTCGAGGAACGCCTGCGCCGGCAGCTCCGGCATGGCCATCCGGCGGGCGGAGGCGGCCAGCCGGGCCGCGTTGGCCTCCGGCCGGAACAGGGTCACCCCACCGTCGACCGCCCGGTACGCCTTCATCCCCTCGAAGATCTCCTGCGCGTAGTGCAGCACCGCGCTGGCCGGGTCCATCGGGATCGGCGCCCGCGCCTCGACCCGGGCGTCGTACCAGCCCTTGCCGTCGGCGTAGCGGACGGTGACCATGTGGTCGGTGAAGACCCGGCCGAATCCGGGGTTGGCCAGCAGGGCGGCCCGGTCGGCGGCGGATACCGGCGCGGGGTTCGGACGGATCTCGAAGTCGAGCTGGTCACCACCGCTCATCGCGCTGACCTCCCTGGTGTGAACGGCATGCCGAGGGGCACGCCGACGCTGTGTGATGTGAAACGTACCCCGCACGGTCGGGCAGCGGAAAGCGCCGATCGGGGAGAAGTGGTCTGCGCCGATCGGCCGGAAACCGGGGCGGCTGTCGCGGCCCGCGGTCTACTCGGCGACCAGCCCGGCGGGGCGTCGCGGTCGACGCCGGTCAAGGCCGGCCCCGGCGGTCCCTGACGGACCGCCGGCCGGCTCAGGCTACGGCGTACCCGGCGAGGCGGTCGCCCACCTCGGCGGTGCGCAGCGGCACCCCCGGGGTCCGGCCGGCCAGCTCGGTGGCGACCGCGGCGGTGACCCGGGCGGCGGCGTCGGGGTGGCCGAGCTGGTCGAGCAGGAGCGCGGCGGAGAGCACCGCGGCCACCGGGTCGGCCACGCCCTTGCCGGCGATGTCCGGCGCCGAGCCGTGTACCGGCTCGAACATCGACGGGTACGCCCCGTCGGGGTTGATGCTGCCGCTGGCGGCCAGGCCGATTCCGCCGGTGACGGCGGCGGCGATGTCGGTGAGGATGTCGCCGAAGAGATTGTCGGTGACCACCACGTCGTACCGCTGGGGCTGGGTGACCAGGAACATCGCCGCCGCGTCGACGTGCTGGTACTCGGTGGTGACGTCGGGGTGCTCGGCGGCGACCGCCTCGAAGGCGCGGGCCCAGAGCGAACCGGCGTGGGTAAGCACGTTGGTCTTGTGCACCAGGGTGACCTTGCGCCGCTCCCGCCGGGTGGCCCGGGTGAACGCGTCGCGGATCACCCGCTCGACGCCGTGCCGGGTGTTCAGGCTCTCCTCGGTGGCCACCTCGGCCGGGGTGCCCCGGTGCAGGGTGCCGCCGGCGCCGGCGTAGAGCCCCTCGGTGCCCTCGCGGACCACTACCAGGTCGACCTCACCGGGCTTGACGTTGGCCAGTGGACCGGTGGTGCCGGGCCAGAGCCGCGACGGGCGGAGGTTGACGTACTGGTCGAAGTCGAACCGGAGCTTGAGCAGCAGGCCCCGCTCCAGCACCCCCGGCGGCACGGTCGGGTCGCCGACCGCGCCGAGCAGGATGGCGTCGTGCCCGGCCAGCTCGGCCAGCACCGAGTCGGGCAGCACCTCGCCGGTCCGGTGCCACCGGGCCGCGCCGAGGTCGTACTCGGTGGCCTCGACCCCGGGAAGCACGGCGTCGATGACCTTGCGGGCCTCCGTGACCACCTCGGGTCCGATCCCGTCTCCGGCCACCACCGCGATCCGCGCCACCCTGTGCTCCTCTGCGTCGTCGACTCAGGGCCACGGTACGACGCCATCCCGCCTCCCGGTACACGTCTTCCGTAATGTGGGACAGCTCGACGCTCAGCAGCTTTCCAGGCCACATTCATGGTGCGGTCATCTTCGCTGCCTAGAGTCAGAGGCACCGCCTGCGAGGGAGCACCGTGATGCGGACCGACGACCAACCGCGCCCCACCTGGCCGGACCAGCCGACCTACCGGGGCCATCCCGACCTGCGGCTCGGTCCCCGCGACCCGCGTCCGGACGCCACGGGCGGCACCGTCGCCGGCCTGCTCTGCGCCAACCACACCGTGCGGACCACCACCGCCGAGTACACCCTGCGGATCAACGCCCCGCACCGGCTGGGCCGCCGGGCGGTCGGCGAGGCGCTGCGGGACGCGGTGGCCGAGCTGCGGGCGATCGACCTCACCTTCGGCCCGGCCCGTAAGCACAGCCTGGTCTCCCGGCTGCGCCGGGGAGAGATCAGCCCCGAGTCGTACCCGCCGCTTGCCGACCTGGTGGACCGTTGCGCGGCGATGCGCGCGGCCACCGACGGCTGGTTCGACGCCTGGGCCGTACCCGGCGGTTTCGATCCTGGCGGCCTGCTCGGTGGCTGGGCGGTGGAACGGGCCGCCGCCCGGTTGCGCGCCGCCGGCATCACCGACTACGCGGTGCTCACCGGCGCGGACCTGGTGGTACGCGGCAACGCGCCGCACGGCGGCCCATGGCGGGTCGCGGTGCACCACCCGACCGACAACCGCCGGGCGCCGGTGGTGCTGGAGATGACGGCGGGCGCGGTCGGCACCTCCGGGGTGACCGGACGGCAGGGACACGTGGTGGACCCGCACACCGGCGAGCCGGCCGACCAGCTCGTCGCGGCCACTGTGGTCGGCCCGGACCTCGCCGTCGCCGACGCCTACGCCACCGCCCTGTACGCGGCCGGACCGGCCGGGCTGGCCTGGTTCCGCGGCGACTCGCCGTACCGGGCGCTCTTCACCCACCGCCGACGCTGACCGCCCCGGGCACGCGATCGGCCCCCATGGTCTCGGCAACGACCATGAGGGCCGGTCAGCGACGAGTGCGCGTGGCTCGCGCAATCGAGGGATGCGGACCGGTCGGTCGGGACGTCGGGCCGCGTCACCCGAAGACGGGTCGACGCCACGAGCTCGGCCGGTAGCCGCACCGCCACGCTAGCGAATCGACGCAACTCTACGCAAGGGTCTCCACAGCGGACCGTCGACACAGGAACTCGTTCCGCCGGTACACGGGGTCGTTGCGCTGCGGTGACCGACGGATGGCACGCTGTCCGCCGTGAGTTTCGATCTGAGCGTGTGGGCCCTGTGGGACGGGGCCACCCCCGCGGACGTGCGGGGAGCCGTGCAACGGTGCCGACAGGGGCAACATGTCGAGCGCTACCCCGACCCCCGGGTGGTGGGGTTCTACCGGGCGATCACCGCCAGGTATCCGGACCGCCCGCCGGTCCCGGGGACACCGTGGGAGGTGGTGCCGCTGCATGCCGCCAACGACCACATCGAGATGAAGCTCTTCCCGAACTGTCCCGACCAGGTGCTCCTGGACATCGAGCGGCTGGCCGGAGAGCACGCGCTGATGCTCTTCGACGTCCAGGACGGTTCGGTCTACCCGCCACCCAGCCACGTCAGCGGTTGACGCCGGCACCACGAGAAGGGGCCCCGCCTTGTCCGGCGGGGCCCCTTCTCCGTGACGGGTGTTACCCGTCGCGCAGGTCCTACTCGTCGCGCAGGTCCGCGGCGCTGGCCGCGGTCGCACCGATCGAGTCGGCGGCCGAGGTGAGCAGCTCCGCCCCGAGCGCCTGGTCGACGGTGAGGGTCATCAGCGTCTCGCCACCGGCCTCCCGGCGGGCGACCTGCATCGCGGCGATGTTGATGCCGGCCTCACCGAGCAGGGTGCCGACGGTGCCGACCACGCCCGGCCGGTCGGCGTACCGCAGGAAGAGCAGGATGCCCTCGGCGGCGATCTCCACGTCGAAGCCGTCGACCTCGGTCAGCTTGAGCAGGTCCCGGGTGCCGGTGTGGGCCACCGTGCCGGAGACGCTCACCGTACGGCCGTCGGGCAGGGCGCCCCGGACGGTGACCAGGTTCGGGTGGTCGGTGGTCTCGGCCTGGGTGGTCAGCGTCACCTCGACGCCACGCTCGGCGGCCAGGTGCGGCGCGTTGACGTAGGTCACCTGCTCCTCGACCACCGAGCTGAACAGCCCCTTGGTGGCGGCGAGCTTGAGCACCGCGACGTCGTGGTTGACGATCTCGCCACGCACCTCGACGGTGACGCTGGCGGCCACCCCGCCGGCCACCGCGGTGAACGCCCGGCCCAGCTTCTCCGCCAGCGGCAGCAGCGGGCGTACGTCCTCGGCGACGACCCCGCCGGCCTGCACGTTCACCGCGTCCGGCACGAACTCGCCCTGCAGCGCGAGCTTGACGCTGCGGGCCACGGCCAGACCGGCCTTGTCCTGCGCCTCGGCGGTGGAGGCACCCAGGTGCGGGGTGGCCACCACGTTGTCGAAGGCGAACAGCGGCGAGGAGGTGCAGGGCTCCTTGGCGTACACGTCGATGCCGGCGCCACCGACGCGGCCCTCGGCGATCGCGTCGGCGAGCGCCTGCTCGTCGACGAGGCCACCCCGGGCGGCGTTGACGATGCGCACGCCGGGCTTGACGATGGCCAGTTCCTTCTCACCGATGAGCCCGACGGTCTCCGGGGTCTTCGGCAGGTGGATCGAGATGAAGTCGCTCTCCCGCAGCAGCTCCTCCAGGCCGACCAGGCGCACGCCGAGCTGGGCGGCGCGGGCCGGCTGGATGTACGGGTCGTACGCGATCAGCCGGGTGCCGAAGGCGGCGATCCGCTGGGCGAAGAGCACCCCGATGCGGCCGAGGCCGACCACGCCGACGGTCTTGCCCTGCAGCTCGACGCCGGTGTACTTGGACCGCTTCCACTCCCCCGCCTTCAGCGCGGCGCTGGCGCTGGCGGTGTTGCGGGCCACGGCCAGCAGCAGCGCGACGGCCTGCTCGGCGGCGGAGACGATGTTCGAGGTGGGGGCGTTGACGACCATCACGCCCCGGGCGGTGGCGGCCGGCACCTCGACGTTGTCCAGGCCGACGCCGGCGCGGGCGACGACCTTCAGGCGCGGCGCGGCGGCGACCGCCTCGGCGTCGATCTGGGTGGCGCTGCGCACGATCACCGCGTCGGCCTCGGCGAGCGCGGAGAGCAGGGCGGGACGGTCGGTGCCGTCGACGTGACGGACGTCGAAGTCGTGGGCGAGCACCTCGATGGCGGCGGGGGCGAGTTCCTCGGCGATCAGTACGACAGGATTCATCGGTCCTCGTAGATGTCGAAAACATGGTGAAGTGGCTTGCGCCGACGCCGCGATGCGCCCTGCGCCGACCGGGCCATGGCCGTGGTGCCGCGTACGCACCTAGGGCCGATCGTAGGGGTCAGGCCGGCCGCGATGCCCCAGTGAGCGGCGTGAGTGCCCTCACAAACCCGACCTAACGCACGATCAGTCACGCCGATTCGATCTACTACCGTCGATCGGGGAGGTGCTTTTCCCGCGCGACGGCCCGCCACCGGGTCGGGGAGAACCCGGGGGCGGGCCGTCGGGGCGTGCCGGTCGCTCAGGCGGTCTCGGTGATCGGCCGATCCACCCAGCTCATCATGTTGCGCAGCTTCTGTCCGGTCTCCTCGATCGGGTGCACCGCGCCCTCGGCCCGCCACTTGGCGAAGTTCGGCCGACCGGCCTCGTCCTCGGCAACCCACTCGCGGGCGAACTCGCCGGACTGGATCTCACCGAGGATCTTGCGCATCTCCTCCTTGACCCGGCCGTCGATGACCCGCGGGCCACGGGACAGGTCGCCGTACTCGGCGGTGTCCGAGACGCTGTAGCGCATCCGGGCGATGCCGCCCTCGTACATCAGGTCGACGATCAGCTTCAGCTCGTGCAGGCACTCGAAGTACGCCACCTCCGGGGCGTACCCGGCCTCGGTGAGCACCTCGAACCCGGTCTGCACCAGCGCCGCCGCGCCACCGCAGAGCACCGCCTGCTCACCGAAGAGGTCGGTCTCGGTCTCCTCGGTGAAGGTGGTCTTGATCGCACCGGCCCGGGTGCCGCCGATCCCCTTGGCGTAGGAGAGCGCCAACTGGAATGCGGTGCCGCTCGGGTCCTGCTCGACGGCGACCAGACACGGCACGCCCTTGCCGTCGACGTA
The DNA here is from genome assembly GCF_049179195.1 of Micromonospora sp. WMMA1923. Lineage (NCBI taxonomy): Bacteria > Bacillati > Actinomycetota > Actinomycetes > Micromonosporales > Micromonosporaceae > Micromonospora > Micromonospora sp. WMMA1923. The sequence goes on along the minus strand of NZ_JBMHLZ010000001.1, from coordinate 812,753 downwards.
CTGCCGGCGGACCAGGTGACCGGGGCCCTTCGGGGCGACCATCGCCACGTCCACGTCGGCCGGCGGCTTGATCAGGTCGTACCTGATGTTGAAGCCGTGGCCGAAGAAGAGCGCCTTGCCGGGGGCGAGGTTGGGGGCGATCGCGTCGGTGTAGAGCGACCGCTGCGCGGTGTCCGGCGCCAGGATCATGATCACGTCGGCCTCGGCCGCCGCCTCGGCCGGCGTGAGCACCCGCAGCCCCTGCTCCTCGGCCTTGGGCCGGCTCTTCGAACCCGCCGGCAGGCCGATGACCACGTCGACACCGGAGTCGCGCAGCGACAGCGCGTGGGCGTGGCCCTGGCTGCCGTACCCGATCACGGCGACCTTCTTGGCCTGGATCAGGCCGAGGTCGGCGTCGTCGTCGTAGAACACCTCAACGCTCATGACTTCCCTTTCGATACGACGGCCCGGGCGGCCCGTCGTGGACGGTGTGCGGTTTGGAGCGGGGTCAGGCGGCCCGCAGCGTCGGGCCGGCGGTGATCGAACGCGAGCCGCGCCCGATCGCCACCAGGCCCGACTGGACCATTTCCTTGATGCCGAAGGGTTCGAGGTCGCGCAGGAGCGCGTCCAGCTTGTCCGGGGTACCGGTCGCCTCGACGGTGAGGGTGTCCGGGGCGACGTCGACCACCCGGGCGCGGAACAGGTTCACCGTCTCCAGCACCTGGGCCCGCGCCGAACGGTCGGCGCGCACCTTGACCAGCAGCAGCTCCCGGGCGACCGAGACCTGCGAATCCAGTTCGACGATCTTGAGTACGTTGACCAGCTTGTTGAGCTGCTTGGTGACCTGCTCCAGCGGGGACCGGTCGGCGTTGACCACGATGGTGATCCGGGACACGTCCGGATTCTCGGTCTCCCCGACGGCGAGGCTGTCGATGTTGAACCCGCGCCGGGAGAACAGGCCGGAGACCCGGGCCAGCACCCCCGGCTTGTTCTCCACCAACACGGAAAGCGTGTGCACCGTCATGGCTGTGCCTCTCTCGTCATGCCCTCACGGCCCTCGCTTCGCTCGGTGCGTTCGTTCATGACTAGACATCGTCCTCGTCGAAGGTGGGGCGGACGCCCCGGGCGAACATGATCTCGTCGTTGCTGGTGCCGGCCGCGACCATCGGCCACACCATGGCGTCCTTGCCGACCACGAAGTCGACCACCACCGGCGCGTCGTCGATCGCCATCGCCGCCTCGATCACCTTGTCCACGTCGGCGGCGTTCTCACAGCGCAGACCGACACAGCCGAGCGCCTCGGCGAGCTTGACGAAGTCGGGGATGCGGTGCTTGTGGGTGCCCAGCTCGGTGTTGGAGTAGCGCTCGCCGTAGAACAGCGTCTGCCACTGCCGGACCATGCCGAGGTTACCGTTGTTGATCACGGCGATCTTGACCGGGATGCCCTCCAGGGCACAGGTGGCCAACTCCTGGTTGGTCATCTGGAAGCACCCGTCGCCGTCGACCGCCCAGACCACGGTGTCGGGCCGGCCGACCTTCGCGCCCATGGCGGCCGGCACCGCGTACCCCATCGTGCCGAGACCACCGGAGTTGAGCCAGGTCTGCGGCTTCTCGTAGGAGATGAACTGGCTGGCCCACATCTGATGCTGGCCGACCCCCGCGACGTAGATCGTGTCCGGGCCGGCGATCTCGCCCAGCCGCTTGATCACGTACTGCGGGGAGAGGGTGCCGTCGGACGGCTCGTCGTAGCCCAGCGGGTAGCGGTTACGCAGGTCGTCGAGCTGGGTCCACCAGTCGGCGTGCGCACCCTCGCGGCCGGCCGCGCGCTCCACGGTGACCGCCGCGATCAACTCGTCGATCACGTGCCGCGCGTCACCCACGATCGGCACGTCGGCGTGCCGGTTCTTGCCGATCTCCGCCGGATCGATGTCGGCGTGCACCACCGTGGCGTCCGGGGCGAACGAGTCGAGCTTGCCGGTGACCCGGTCGTCGAAGCGGGCGCCGAGGGCCACGATCAGGTCGGCCTTCTGCAGGCCGTACACGGCGGCCACCGTGCCGTGCATGCCCGGCATGCCCAGGTGCTGCGGGTGCGAGTCGGGGAACGCGCCAAGCGCCATCAGCGTGGTGACCACCGGGATGCCGGTCAGCTCGGCGAGCTTGCGCAGCCCGTCGGTGGCGCCGGCCTTGAGCACGCCGCCGCCGACGTAGAGCACCGGGCGGCGGGCGTTGCTCATCAGCCGGGCGGCCTCGCGGATCTGCTTGCCGTGCGGGTGCAGGGTGGGCCGGTAGCCGGGCAGCTCCAGGGTGGGCGGCCAGCTGAAGGTGGTCGCGGCCTGCAGGACGTCCTTGGGGATGTCGACGAGCACCGGGCCAGGCCGACCGGTGGAGGCCAGGTGGAACGCCTCGGCCAGGATGCGCGGGATCTCCTCGGCGGTCTGCACCAGGAAGTTGTGCTTGGTGATCGGCAGGGTGATGCCCTGGATGTCCGCCTCCTGGAAGGCGTCCGTGCCGATCATCGGGCGGGCGACCTGGCCGGTGATCGCGACCATCGGCACCGAGTCCATGTACGCGTCGGCGATCGGGGTGACCAGGTTGGTCGCGCCGGGGCCGGAGGTGGCGATGCAGACGCCGACCCGGCCGGTCGCCTGGGCGTACCCGGTGGCGGCGTGGCCGGCGCCCTGCTCGTGGCGGACCAGGATGTGCCGGACGGTGGAGTCGTAGAGCGGGTCGTAGGCCGGCAGGATCGCCCCACCGGGGATACCGAAGACGACGTCGACCCCGAGGGCCTCCAGGGACCGCACCAGCGAACCGGCACCGGAGATCTGGGCCGGCTCGGGTGCCCGTACCGCGGGAGCGGCCGGGGTGACCGTGGCGCGGGTGGTGGGAGTGTGGTCGGCGTCGCTCGCCGGCTCGGCGGCCGCGCGGGCCCGCCTGGCGGAGTGGGCGAGGGTCTCGGGCGTGGGTCTCGTCATGACGGTTCTGGCCTTCGGCTGGAATGGTCAGGCTCTGCTTGAGTGCAACACGGGCGGGCCCGCGGGTGGGTTCCGACGGCAATAAAAACGGCCCTCGTGCAGATGCACGGGGCCAGCGCACTCTCGACGGGGGAGAGTGCGCTCAGGTAAGTACTCGCAGCGACCGGTTCGACGACATGGGGCTAAGCCTGACGCATCTCACGCGCTGAGTCAACTGCTCCCACATGTTGGTTAACGGACTCCGGCGTGGCTTGCTCCGGCGCGCCGCCGCCGGCGTGTTCTTCCTGCTCAGGACGGGTGTCGACGGCGCGCTGGGCGGGCGCGCGGCGCATCCCCGGCGAGGTGGCCGCCTCCAACATCGCCTCCAGGTGTTCGGCCGGCACACCCCAGCCGAAGAGCGCTCCCTGGCCGAACCGGCAGCCGGCGGCGACCACCGCGGCCAATTCCGTGGGGTTGGTCACGCCTTCGGCGATGACCTCCAGACCGAGCTGGTGGCCCAGCCGCATCACGATGTCGACCATGGGGGCGAAGGGTGGGCCCTCCCGGTCGGCGGGACGTACCGGCTCGTGCTCGGCGACCAGGCTGTGGTCGATCTTGAGGATGTCGATCGGCAACCGGCGCAGCTGGCCCAGCGAGGAGTAACCCGCGCCGAAGTCGTCGAGCGCGATCCGCACCCCGGTGCGGCGCAGCGCGGTCAGCCGGCGGATCAGCTCGTCGAGGTCGGTGGCGACCGCGTGCTCGGTGACCTCCAGCACCAGCCGCTGCGGCGGCACCCGGTGGGCCCGCAGCGCCTCGGCGACCTGCACGACGTACTCCGGGGCGTGCAGCTCGCGCGGGGAGACGTTCACCGACACCCACACGTCGTGGCCGTCGGCCAGCCAGCGGGACAGCTGGTGGCAGGCCTGGTGCAGCACCCAGGCACCGAGCTTGGCGATCATCCCGCACTCCTCGGCCAGCGGGATGAACTCGTCCGGGCGTACGTTGCCCAGCTCCGGGTGGTGCCAGCGCAGCAGCGCCTCGGCGCCGACCGGACGCACCGAGGGCAGCGAGGCGACCGGCTGGAAGGCCAGCCGCAGCTCGTCGCGCTCGATCGCGCCGCGCAGCTCGTGCTCGACCGTGGTACGCCGGCGCAGCAGCTGGTCGTAGGCGCTGTCGTACTGCTCGATGCGGTTCTTGCCCCGCTGCTTGGCGTAGCGCAGCGCGAGGTCGGCGTGGCGCAGCAACAGTTGCACGTCGGGCTGACCGCTGGGTTCGGCCACCCCGATGCTGACCGAGAGGAAGACCGGCCCGTCGGGCTGGTCGTAGGGCTGCCCGAGCACCTCCAGCAGGCGCTGGGCCACCCGGTCGGCCTCCACCGCGCCACCGTCGATCAACACGGCGAACTCGTCCCCGCCGAGGCGGGCCGCGACGTCACCGGGCCGCAGGTTGTCGCGCAGCCGCCGGCCCACCTCGGCCAGCACGGCGTCGCCCACGTCGTGGCCGCGCATGTCGTTAACGATCTTGAAGCCGTCCAGGTCGAGGCCGAGCAGCACGTGCGGGCGGCCCTGACCCGCCCAGCCGTGCAGCTGCCCCAGCAGCCCCCGTCGGTTGGCCAGCCCGGTCAGCGGGTCGGTGTGCGCCAGCTCACGGAAGTGCGCCTCCCGCTCGGCCAGCCGGCCGGCGTACCCGCGCAGGTCACGCAGGGTGAGATGCTGGCGGGCCACCAGCGCGAAGCCCTCCACGCTGCCGGCGACGATGCCCCACGCGTCGAAGCGGCCGTCCTGACTGAGGTGGTACATGGCCGAGGTGGCCATGGCCAGCATCGGCGCGATGGCGTACTCGCCGTCGCGCTGGATCAGGTCGATCTCGACCTGCCCCGGCGGCGCCTGCCCGGACATGACCAGGGCGGCGACCAGCAACCCCACCGCGAGCAGCGCGGCGGAGGCCAGAACCAACGTCGTGCCGCCCTGGCAGAGCCCGGCGGCGACGCCGAGCCCGCCCAGGTTCACCGCGGTAGTCCCGAGGCCGAAGACCGCCAGCCGGCGGCGGGGGGTGGCCCGCAGCGTGACGATCAGGGCGAGCCCGGCGGTCGAGGCCGTACTGACCGTGGCGAGCAGGATCGGCGCGCAGGCGACCGGCGTGGCGGAGCCGAGCAGCCGGGTCGGCTCGGAGAAGAGCACCCAGCCGACGAACCAGAGCGCGCTGGCCATCACCAGCCCGTCGAGGGCCAGCCGGACGGTGGTCGCCACGGTGCTGGCGGCACCCGGAAGCCGCAGCAGCCAGACACAGACCGCCAGCCCGCTCAGCGTGGTGCCGACCGAGACCAACGTCGCCCAGCCGAAGTGCCCGCCCGACCCGGCCCTCTGGTGACCCAGCACACCGAGCTGGGCGGCCAGCCCGATCAGGAGGCTGACCAGGGCGAGCGCCCCCGCCCCGGCGAGCAGTCGGTGGGTGGCGCGGCACCGCCCGGTCCGGCGTCGGGCGGTGACGGTCAGCAGGACGGTCGCGGCGGCGGCGACGAGCCCGCTCAACGCCGCCACGACGGCGTCGGAGGGGAAAGGCACGACCACAACTGTGCCCGATGTCCGGCCTTCGTGGGGGCCCGGGTGCGCAACTGTTGGGACACGGGGCACACGCCCGGGTCGTACCCGGTCGGGAGTGCCAGACTGGAGCCATGCCTGAGCTGCGGTCGAGGACCTCCACGCACGGTCGGACGATGGCGGGCGCCCGCGCCCTCTGGCGGGCCACCGGGATGACCGACGACGACTTCGGCAAGCCGATCGTCGCCATCGCCAACAGTTTCACCCAGTTCGTCCCCGGTCACGTACACCTCAAGGACATGGGTGGCCTGGTCGCCGACGCGGTGGCCGAGGCGGGCGGGGTCGGCCGGGAGTTCAACACCATCGCCGTCGACGACGGCATCGCGATGGGCCACGGCGGCATGCTCTACTCGCTGCCCAGCCGGGAGCTGATCGCCGACGCGGTGGAGTACATGGTCAACGCGCACTGCGCCGACGCCCTGGTCTGCATCTCCAACTGCGACAAGATCACCCCGGGCATGCTGCTGGCCGCGCTGCGGCTCAACATCCCCACCGTCTTCGTCTCCGGCGGCCCGATGGAGGCCGGCAAGACGGTGGCCGTCGAGGGCGTGGTGCACAGCAAGATCGACCTGATCGATGCCATGATCGCCTCCTCGAACGAGGCAGTCACCGACGACCAGCTCGGCGAGATCGAGCGCTCCGCCTGCCCCACCTGCGGCTCCTGCTCCGGCATGTTCACCGCCAACTCGATGAACTGCCTCACCGAGGCGATCGGCCTCGCCCTGCCGGGCAACGGCTCGACCCTGGCCACCCACGCCGCCCGCAGGGCGCTCTTCGTCGAGGCCGGCCGGACCGCCGTGGAGATCGCCAAGCGGTGGTACGACTCCGACGACGCCTCGGTGCTGCCCCGGATGGTCGCCTCCCGGGCAGCGTTCGAGAACGCGGTCGCCCTGGACGTGGCGATGGGCGGCTCCACCAACACGATCCTGCACCTGCTCGCCGCCGCCCGGGAGGCGGAGATGGACTTCTCCGTCGCCGACATCGACGAGATCTCCCGCCGGGTGCCCTGCCTGGCCAAGGTCGCCCCGAACTCCCCGCAGTACCACATGGAGGACGTGCACCGGGCCGGCGGCATCCCGGCCATCCTCGGTGAGCTGGACCGGGCCGGCCTGCTGCACCGGGACGTGCACGCGGTGCACTCGCCCACCCTCGACGGATGGCTCGCCGACTGGGACGTGCGCGGCGGATCGGCCACCGAGACCGCCGTCGAGCTGTTCCACGCCGCCCCCGGCGGGGTCCGCACCACCGAGCCGTTCTCCACCACCAACCGCTGGTCGACCCTGGACACTGACGCCGCCGAGGGCTGCATCCGGGACCGCGAGCACGCGTACAGCGCCGACGGCGGGCTGGCCATCCTGCACGGCAACCTCGCCCCGCAGGGCTGCGTGGTCAAGACCGCCGGCGTGCCCGAGGAGTGCCTGACCTTCCGCGGCCCGGCCAAGGTGTACGAGTCGCAGGACGACGCGGTCACCGCCATCCTGGCCAAGGAGATCGTCGCCGGCGACGTCGTGGTGATCCGGTACGAGGGCCCCAAGGGCGGCCCCGGCATGCAGGAGATGCTCTACCCCACCTCGTTCCTCAAGGGACGGGGTCTGGGCCGCTCCTGCGCGCTGCTCACCGACGGCCGGTTCTCCGGCGGCACCTCCGGACTCTCCATCGGACACGCCTCCCCCGAGGCCGCCTCCGGTGGACTGATCGCCCTGGTCGAGCCGGGCGACGAGATCGTCATCGACATCCCGGCCCGCTCGATCGAGCTGAACGTCCCCGCCGACGTGCTGGAGGCCCGCCGCATCGCCCAGGAGAAGCGCGACCGCCCGTACACCCCGGTCGACCGGGTCCGCCCGGTCTCGGCGGCACTGCGCGCGTACGCCTCGATGGCCACCTCCGCCAGCGACGGCGCCTACCGCCACGTCCCCGAATAGGTGTAAGGAAGGGCCCCCTCTTAACGCCTGGCGTCGAGAAGGGGCCCCTTCTCACACCTTGTACGGCCCTCCTCCGCGGCTGAGGCGCCTTGCTCTCTCCGTACCCGACCGGGGTGTAGATCTTGGACACTTACCGTCCAAATAGAACGGTAAGTGTCCAAGATTCACATCGGGGTCCGCTTCGGCGGGGGCGGGTGGTGGGGTGGGGTGGTGGGGGAACCGAGCTTGACGCCTGCGAGGCGTCTGCAACAGAGAGGGTGACTTGGAGGGAAACGGCCTCCGGTGGGGCACTTTCCTTCCGAGATCCAGAGGGCTGCCCCCGGGCCGGGCCGGGTCCGATAACGGTCAGCTCGGGTGTCCGTCAGGTGACTGCACGTCCGCCCCGGGTGGACCGAGCATGGTGGCACCAACCATGGCGGCCTTCGGGGGGAGGGGTCGTGACCATATTCGGCCGGCGGCACGCCGTCGGACTGGTACGCGAGGTGATGTCCTGTCCGGCCGACGGTCCGGCACCGCCGGTGCTGGTCTTCGAGGCCGACCGGGGTGGCGGCAAGTCGGCGCTGCTCACCGCGCTGACCGGGCTGCTCGACGGACGGGTGCCCTACGCGCATGTCGACCTGGCCGCCACGGGCCGCACCGGCACCCCCGAGGTGTTGTATGCGCTCGCCTTCCACCTCGGCCGACCCTGCCCGCTCTACGGCACCCTGCGCTTCCCCCGGCTGGCCGTCGGCAAGCTGGTGATGGAGAACGCCAGCCTGGACCTGCACGACCGAGAGCGGGCCCGCCGGCAGATCAATGCCCTGCTGCGTACCCACCGGGGCATCGACAACCTGGTGACCACGCTGCGCGACGGCGCCGGCAACCTGCCGGCCGGGTTGCCCGCCAGCGTCCAGGCCCCGCTGAGCCTGGTCCCCCGGATCCTCGCCACCCTAGTCAGTCGACTCGCCTCGTGGCGGTGGAGCAGCCCGTTCGTGTTGGGTCGGGCCCAGAAGTGGTACGGCACGCAGGGCAGTCACCGTCGCCCGGCGGTCGAGACGTTGATCGAGCTGAACCAGTGGCACCGCCGCCCCAACCTGGGCAACAATGCCCGCCAGCGCGACGAGCTGCTCTGGGCGGCGTTCCGCGCCGATCTGGTCGCCGGTCTCGGTCGCCGTCGGCGCCGGACCTGGTTGCCGCGCTGCGTGGTGCTGCTCGACAACGCCGACACCCGTCTCGGCCGGCACTTCCTGACCGAGCTGGTCCGGCTGCGTGCCGCCGGGGAGAGTGACCCGCTGGCCGTGGTGGCCACCGCCCGGGAACCCTTCGGCGAGCATTTCGGCACCGCCGAGCAGCGCATCCTGGAGTCCGACGAGCCGCTGCTGCTGCGCCGCCCGGGACCGGGCACCCGGCAGTGGCCCCGGTGGGCGCGGTACGCACTGCCCCGGCTCACCGACACCGACGTGGTGCAGCAGGTCAGCACGGCGCACCCGAGCCTGGACCGTCGGCTGCCGTTGCAGGTCCAGCAGTTCGCCCAGGGCAATCCGGCGGCGGTCAGCCTGCTGCTGGCGAGTGCCGCCGAGGTGTCCTCCTGGCCGGCCGGCGGCAACGAGCTGGGGGTGGTGCTGGCCCGCCGGGAGCCACCGCCACCTGACGACACCGACCGGGTGCAGTGCACCATCGAGGAACGGATCAGCCGGCACCTGCTCGGGCTCGACGACGGCGACCCGTTCCCCGACGACGACGTGGAGACCCTCACCACCTGTGCCGCCGCACGCACCGTCGAACAGGCCATGACGCTGGCGGTTGGTAGTGGCCTGCTGACCCCCGACGGGTACACCGGGAAGCTGAGCGCCCTGCTCGCCCAGCTCTGGCCGGACGACGCCGACGGCGACGCCAATGTTCGGCCCACCAACGCCCGACCCGGCAACGTCCGGCACGCCGACGCCCGGCACGCCGACGGCCGGTCCGGCAACGCCCGGCACGCCGACAGCCGGCACGCCGACGTACACCCCGCCGACACCCGGTACGCCGACATCGGCCCACCGCCGCTGCGCCGGCTGCTGCTGCGCCGGCTGGCCGCCCGGCGTCCGCAGGCCCAGCACGGTTGGGCGAAGGTACACGGCCGGCTCAGGACCCAGTGCGCCGAGCAGGGTGACCGGGTGGGTGAGCTGTACCATGCGCTGGCCCTGGGCAGGCTCGGCCAGGTGGCGGCGCAGCTCGCCGAGCGGACCAGCACCGAGCCGGCGGCGGACTGGTTGGCCACGCTCCGGGCGGTGGCGCAGGCCCCGACGAACCTGCCGCACTCGGTGCCGCCGGCCGACGAGGCGTACCGGCTGGCGCGGGCGACCGGGGCGGAGCCGGACAGCCGGCTCGGTCGGGTGACCCGGCTGCTGGCCGGTTTGTGGTTGGCCGCCGACCCGTTCACCGGCCGGCACCGGGCCGACCTGCACGACGACATCAAGCGGGACTTCCGGGCGGTGGCCCTGCAGTTCCCCGACGACCGATCCCTGCTGGTCGCCGAGGCGACCCGACACAAGGCGTTGGCGGACCTATGGCGGTGAACAGCCGATCCGGCGTCAGCCCGGTGGCCGACGTACCGGTGAACTATCTTGCTCCCCGGGTGCCCCGGACATGCACGGTGCTACGCACGGCCGCCGTGCTGGCGACGGTGGTCGCGGTGGTCGCCGCCGGGGTGCTGGTGACGCACCGGGTCGTCACCGCCTGCGGCGACCTGCGGTCCGGTCTGAGCAGGGTGGACGGTGAGTGCGTCGGGGTGCTCACCGACGCCGCCGCCTGGACCTTCAGCGCCGATCTACGCTCGGTCCAGCAGGCCATCGACCGGGAGAACGACTGGGTCCACGAGCAGTGGCGGGCCGACCCGGACGAGCACCGGTACGTCCGGGTTGCCCTGCTCTCCCCGATGACCGCCACGACGGAGAGCTTCATGACGGCCGCCCAGGTCCGGCACGCGGTCCAGGGCGCCTACCTGGCGCAGCGGCGGGCCAACCACTCGCCGGACCTCGACGACCGGTCCCCGCTGATCCAGCTCGTGCTGGCCAACCCGGGCAGCCGGCAGGCGCAGTGGCTGCCGGTGGTCCGGAAGCTGGAGGCGATGGCCGACGACGAGACCCCGCTGGTCGCCGTCGTCGGCATGGGCACCAGCATCGTCGCCACCCGGGACGCCGCCCGGCACCTCTCCGACTCCGACAGCGACCTGCCGATGGTCGCCGGGATCGCCACCACCGACGAGTTCCGCGACATCAAGGGTTTCGTCCGCGCCTCACCGAGCGACACCGACTACGTACGCGCCCTGAGCCGCTACCTCGACGAACACCCGGACCTGCGGGCCGGCATGCTGGTCTACGACGACTCCGAGCCGGACCTCTACGTCCAGGACCTGCGCCGGGCCTACGAGACGCAGCTCGACGACTATCTGACCGTCGACGCCAAGTCGTTCTTCGGCGCGGCCGACACCAGGAACCGCACCCAGCTCTTCGCCACCATCCGGGACAGCGTCTGCATCACCCCCCGACCCAACCTCATCCTGTACGCCGGCCGCGCGCTGGACCTGGACGACTTCGTCCGGTCCCTGGCCGGTCGCCGCTGCCGGGACCCCATCTCGATCATGGTGGGCGCGACCGGCCTGGCCGACCTGGCGGGCCTGGCACCGACCCTGACCGAGGCTCGGATCACCATCGTCAACTCCGCCTCCGTCCACCCGTCCTGGTTCACCTCGGTCGGTCAGCCACCCGGCCCGGTGCCGGACGGCCTGCCGCCGTTCCTGACCGCCTTCCGCAGCGAGCAGTTCGGCGAACCGGGCGCGCTGACCGACGGGTACCTGCTCACCCACCACGACGCGATGGCCACCGCGGTCAAGGCGATCCGCCTGGTGGCCCGGCAGATACCCCCGGACGAGGTGCCGCGGGCCGGCAACGTCCGCGGTCAACTGCTCAACCTCAACAACGGCAGTGAGGTGCCGGGCGCCGGCGGCACGCTCAGCTTCACCGCCGACCGGCTGGCCGACCCGGTGGGCAAGTGGGTGCCGATCATCGAGATCCCGGCCACCACCACCCCCACCACCCGGCCGTACGTCACCGGCGAGGACTGAGCCGACGCTCAGCCGACGGCGGCGGCCATCCGGCGTACCGCCTCGGTGAGGATCTCGGGGGCGGTGGCGAGGTTCAGCCGCACATGGCCGGCACCGCCGGTGCCGAAGGTCGGGCCGGGGTTGAGCGCCACCCGGCCACGGTCGAGGAAGGCGGCGGCCGGGTCGTCGCCGAGGCCCAGCTCACGGCAGTCCAGCCAGGCGAGGTAGGTCGCCTCGCCCGCGCGACCGGCTCGGCCAGTGGTACGTCCATCTCCGCCACGAAGAGCGGCAGTACGTCCTCGGGGTACTCCCGCCACTTGAAGCTGGTCCGTGGCCGGAGCTGGTCCAGGGAGAGCTGACCGAGCGGATTCCCGCCGTCCGGGAATCCATGGGGCACACCGTTCATGCAGGTCCGCTCCTACCGCTCGACAGCGCAGATCGAAAAGTCGAACACCGGTTCCTCGATCGCCTTCAGCAATGGCCGGGATGCCGCGTGATCAGGATTGACATGCCGTCCGAGCACAACGACCTCCACCGAGCTGGCTCCAGCTCTTTTCAGCGAGTGTGCGAGCGACTGTGCTCGGGATCCGGTGGTCCACGTGTCATCGAGCACCAGCGGCCGGACCTTCCCGCTGCGATCGGGAAGCCGCACGGTGAACCAGTCGCGCTGGAAGTGCCGAGCGTCGGGCCCGTAGCGATTGGGCACGGCGACGAGCCAGGGCAGTCGAAGACGCCCTCCGACCAGTTCCTGGAGCGGATGCAGGCCGGGCCTCCCCCGCGTGCTGGGCACAGCGACGAGGTGCGTGGGCAATGCCGCCGAGCCTCCCGGCCACACTGTCGAGGTGTTCTCGCAGGAAGAGCAACAGCAACGCCAGGAGATTCCACTTCGCCTGAGCAGGCGCCGGGGAGGACTTGTACGAACGCAGGTGGTGGTGATGCTGGCCGAACCGCGGTGAGTACGAGATCGGCAGGACTACATCGGCCAGCAGGCCCCCGGCGTCCGTGTGCTGCTCCTGACAGGGATAGCAGAGGTCGAAACCGGAGGTACGCACACCCCGACAGACCGGGCAGATCCACTGCTCAGCGGGCATCGGATTGCGCAGGAAGTTTCGTTGGGTCTCGACGTAAGCCTGGATCCTGGACCACGGGTCAGAGGCTGGCGAACTCAGGGAAGCCCTCCAGTTCGGCGGCGGCCGGGACCCGGTCGAGGATCGCATCGACCGCTTCCACCAGCTCCGCCGTGCCTCGTGCGACGTGGACCCCGGGCCGGTCGGCGAAGGAGCGTGCCCAGTCGTGCCTCATCACCTGGCCGGTCAGCACCACCGGACGGCCGTGTTGAAGGGCCAACCGGGCCTGGACCCGGGCTCCACTGCGTTCACCGGCCTCGATGACTACGGTGGCGGCTGCGTAACCGCTCATCACAGCGTTGCGCATCGGGAAGCTCTGCCGGGTCGGGGCCGCGTCCGGCCAGAACTGGCTGATCACCAGTCCCACCTCGGCGATGTGTTCCTGGAGGGCGCGGTTGGTGGCCGGGTAGTGCCGACGGATACCGGTGCCGATCACCGCGACGGTACGTCCACCAGCGGCGAGTGCGGCCTCGTGGGCGGCTGTGTCGATGCCCTTGGCCAGGCCGCTGACCACCGTCACGTCCCGGCGGGCCAGCGAGGTCGCCACCGATCCGGCGATCTCCAGGCCCCGGTCGCTGGCCTCGCGGCTGCCGACCACGGCGATGGCGCGAAGATCGGGCCGCAGGTCTCCTCGGGTAAAGAGCAGCGGCGGCATCTCCCGGACGTCGCGAAGCTGGGTGGGATGGTCGTCGTCGAAGAAGGCCCGCACGGTGATCCCTCCGGCCTCCCAGGCCGCAAGGTCACCGGCGGCCGCTTCGACCAGCGCGTCGACGGACCGGGTGTCGGGGAAGAGCGTGTCCGCCCGGCCCACGACCCGGCCGAGCACGCCGAGCGCGCTGCCGGCCTCCTGAACGTCGTGGGCGGCGTCGGACCAGCTCAGATCGGACTGTCGCAGTAGCGCGACCAGCGCCGCCCGTTCCGCCGTTGCCCGGTTCATGGCCCTGATCGTACCCAGCTCAGGGCAGCCGGAGGGTGGTGAGGAGGGTGGGCAGGTCGGGGGCGTGGGCGAGGGGGCGTACCTGGTCGTCGTCGTGGTGGTGCACGACGCAGCCGGCGCGGGTGAAGGCGACCGTGAGCACCTGCCCGGGGTGGCCGGCGGCGAGGCGTTCCAGGGCGGGCACCGGGTCGGCGGGCAGCGGGCGGGCCGCCGAGGCCGGGGCCGGCAGCGGCTGTTCCGGGTCGACGGGTACGGCCCGGTCGTAGGCGGTGTCGAGGTACTCCAGGCAGTAGGCGACGGCCGCCTCGACGCTCGGGTGGTACGGCACGTCGTCGACGGTCGGCCGGACCGGGGTCGGCAGCAGCTCCACCGACCAGCGCCGCCCGCGGATCCGCAGCGGGTCACCGGCGTTGGCGCGCAGGTCCCAGACCTGGATCACGCACGCCAGGTCGAGGCCGACGGCGTGCCGGATCAGCTCGGCGACCGGCGGGACGGTGGGGTGGACGGCGGCCACGATCAGCCGTCCGGCGGGCAGCCCCGGGCCGGCCGCGTCGAGGTGTTCGGTGACCGGGTCGGCGACCGACGAGGGCAGGGTGACGTACCCGTCGCGCAGGTCCTGGGTGAGTTCGAAGCCGCCGTCGGCCTCGGTCAGGTCGTCCGGGCGTACGCCGAGGATGCTGGCCCAGGCGGCGAGCCGGTACCGCTCGGGAAGCTGGACCACCGGCCGGCCGCCGGGTTGGGTGGCGACCAGCGGGGCCGGCTCCGGGGTGCCGGCGTGCCAGGCCAGGTGGATGACCCGGTGCCGCAGGTCGGTGAGGGTGACGGTCAGGGTCCGATACAGCCGGTGGGTGCCGCCGCAGGTGTGGCAGCTCAGCACCGACGGGGCCCGGCCGGCTCCGGCGCAGGCGGCGCAGTCCGGGGCGGCGGGGCGTCCGCCGAGGGTGCAGAGGCAGGCGCAGAGCCGGGTGCCGGGTACGCAGTCCGGGCAGGGCCGCCACGGCACCGGTTCGCCCTGCCAGGCCGGTGGGGGCGGCGGCGTGTCCCGGCGTAGCGGCACCCGGGTACGCCGGATCACCTGCCCGGTCGGGTCCTCGGTCAGCTCCTCGACCGGCGCGTCCGGGCACAGACTCGTGTGCCACCAGCGGTGGTCCCGCCAGATCGCCTGCGCGCCAGGCAGCTCGCCACCGGCAGCCGAGCCGCCGATGGCCGAGCCGCCAAGGGCCGAGCCGCCCGCGGCCGGGCCGCCGATGGCCGGGTCCCGCAGGCGCCGTTCCAGTTCGTCGAGGTCGACGGGGACCGGGCGCAGCGGGCCACGCTGGGCGGGCAGTTCGGGTCGGAGCAGGTACGCCGGCGCGGTGCGCCCCCGGGCGGCGAGCCCGTCCAGGGCCCGGCGCACGTCGGTGCGGGCCAGGGCGTCCGGCAGCCCGTCGGCGCTGCGCCCGGTCAGCCCGGTACCGACCGGTGAGCCGGGCACCTCGTACCGGATGTCCCAGGTGGACCAGCCAGCCTGCCGGCGTACCTCGATCACCAGGTCGAGCAGGAGCAGGTTGGCGACGGCGCACAGCTCGGCGAGCCGGGCCGCCGGGTCGACCGGGGGCGGGGCGTCCGACCGGCCGGTCAGCACCCACCACGGCACCCGGTCGCGGGCGACGAGGGCCTGCGCCTCCAGGACGTACCGCTGCTCGGCCGGCAGGTCGGGCCGCCACTGCTGGGGCAGCACCACCGGCGCGGGCCCGTCGCCGGTGACCGCGACCCCGACGGTGGCGGCCAGCTCGCGTACCCGGGCGGGCAGGTCGACCACCCACCCGGCCGCGCGGTCCGGTCGGGGTGCCAGCCCGCCGGGCCGCAGCCGGTGCGAGGCGACCGCGCCGGTGTCCAGGTTGGCCACGGTCAGCACCAGCTCGGCCCGCCGCCGCCCGGTCCGCCGGCAGTGCTGGCACGCCCCGGCGACCTGCCCGATCCCCCGACACACCACACAATCCCGGTACGCGGCTTGAGCGCTGGCGCGGGCCGGCTCATCGGCGGCTCGCGACGGCTCGTCGGTGTTTCGAGGCGGCTCGTCGGCGGCTCGCGGCGGGTCGTCGGCGGCTCGCGGCGGCTCGTCGGCGGCGAGGAAGCGGTCGCCGTAGCGGGTGCAGCGGCAGGGATCGACGCGGACGGCGCTGCCGTCGCACTCCGCGCAGACCACGACGGTGGCCCGGTCGCTCACCACGACGGCCGCGCCGAGCAGGGCCCGCCGTGCTGGACGCGCCGCGCGCACCGCCGGCCACCGCCGAGCGGCAGGTCACAGAAGACCCGATGATGTACGCACTGCTCGTCCTCCAGGGAGACCGTGGTCTCCCCCGCGTCCACCTCGGACCAGAAGTTCACCGACCGGGCCAGGCTCCCGGCGAACTGCCGCGCGGCCGGCAGGTCGGCGGCGGTGAACGGCAGGTGCGCCACGAACCGTTCGCTCACCGGATGCTCGCCAACGCGCGGCGGGCCTGCTCGCTCTGCCACTCGCGCAGCGCGTCGCGGATCCGGTCGGCCCGCTCGTGGGTGGCGGCCACCTCGGCGTAGCAGGCGGCCAGGTCGTCGGCCACCCGGTCGAGGAAGGCGCGTACCTCGGCGGCGTCCACCCCGTGCCGGCCACGCGGGGTGAACAGCCGGTCGCGCACCTGCCAGGGCCGCAACCGCCCACCCGCAACACTCCGGTACGGCGTGCCGCACGGTCTTTCCTGACCTGACCTTACGTGGCGGTGCCGGACGCATTTCTCGTGGGATTCCCAGAGAGCAGAAATTGCACCGAAGCCAACTTCCACTGCCCGCCTAAGAAATGGGCGCACGAGGCCACCAACCCCTTTCAGGATCAGTAAGGAGATGCCTGAACCGCTGGTCAGGACGACGAGAGAAGGGTGCGACGGCCGGGACCGGGGAGGTCCCAGACTGCCGCGCTAGAGCCATCCTGCGGCCCGACCACCATTGGCGCAACGATTTTTGGTGCCGATTCTTGACTTATTTCTGGATAACGGTTAGGCATTCCGGAGGAGCTGTTCCGGATGTTAAAAATTTGGAAGGAGGCGTGATCGTTGGTGGAGGATATGGGCTCGACGGTGCCGCGACGGCAGCTCGGCCGGGCGCTGCGGCAGTTGCGCACCGAGGCCGGGGTGACCCTGGACGGGGCGGCCGACGCGCTGGAGTGCAGCCGGCAGAAGGTCTGGCGGATCGAGAGTGGACTCGGATCGGTGCGCGGGGTGGACGTCCGCGCGATGTGCCAGCTCTACGATGCCAGCCAGGAGTTGACCGGCGCACTCGTCGCCCTGGCGAGCGAGACGAAGGCGAAGGGCTGGTGGCACGCCTACGGCGACGCCATCCCCGACTGGTTCGAGCTGTACGTGGGCCTGGAACAGTCCGCCAGCCGACTTCGCTTCTTCTACGACAGCATGATTCCGGGCCTTCTCCAGACCAGGAGCTATGCACGGGCCGTCTACCAGCATCAGCTGGAGATGACCGAGGAGGAGCGGGAGAACCAGGTCGAGGCCCGTCTTCAACGGCAGAAGTTGCTGGCCCGTCGTCTGCCGCCGCCACCCGTCCTTGAGGTGACGCTTTCCGAGGCAGTGCTGATCAAGACCGTCGGTGACAGCCCGACCATGGTCGAGCAGCTCCGGCATCTGCACGAGGTAAGCGAACGCAGCCGGGTTTCCATCCGAGTGCTTCCGCTCGCAGCCGGTCTGCACTCCGGCGCGGTTGCCGGGGCCTTCGTCATGCTGGACTTCCCGCCAGGAAACCGCTCCACGCCAGAGCCATCGGTCGTCTACAGCGAGTCCCTCACCGGCGCTCTGTATCTCGACCGCCCCGACGAGTTCGCCTCGTACGAGAGGGTCTGGAAGAGCCTCAACAGGCTAGCCTTGGATCGAGAACAATCAAGGGAGTTGATCAACAAATTGATTGGGGAGGTGCACCATGGCTGACTTGACCGGCGCCCAGTGGCGCAAGAGCACCCGGAGTGGCGACAACGGCGGCGAGTGTGTGGAGGTGGCGGACAACCTGCCCGGCGTCGTCGCCGTACGCGACAGCAAAGACCCGGCGGGACCGGCACTCACCTTCACCCCCGCCGCCTGGGCGACTTTCACCCGTCACACCAGGCGATAGCGCCTGACCGCACCCTCGATCAACACGGTTGTAGCGATGTGGCGGTATCCGGAGGCGCTGGATACCGCCATTTCAGCCCAACCGAGTCGATCAACCGGCCGATCGAAGTGAACGACATCCCCACTGGCACGACCCGACGACTGGGAGGTTCATCATGGCTGACCTGACCGGCGCCCAGTGGCGCAAGAGCAGCCGGAGCGCTGGCAACGGCGGCGAGTGTGTGGAGGTAGCGGACAACCTGCCCGGCATCGTCGCCGTACGCGACAGCAAAGACCCGGCAGGACCGGCACTCACCTTCACCCCCACCGCCTGGGCGACTTTCACCCGTCACACCAAGCGATAGCGCCTGACCCTCCCCCGATCGAAGACGATCGCGCGGGTCAGCGCGGGGTGAGCACGCAGAACTCGTTGCTCTCCGGGTCGGCCATGACCTGCCACGGGATGTCGCTGCGGCCCAGGTCGACGACGGTGGCCCCGAGCGACCGGAGCCGGGCCACCTCGGCCGCCAGTTCGTCACCCGGGTACGGGCGGACGTCGAGATGGACCCGGTTCCACCCGCTCTTGGCGTCGGGGCTGCGAACAAACCAGAGGCACGGGCCGACGCCCGCAGCCGAACGCAGCATCGCCCCGTCGTCGGTCACCTCGTGCACGGTCCAGTCCGTCGCCGTACCCCAGAAGCGGGCCATCGCGCGCGGATCCGCACAGTCGACCACCACCGAGGCGATCGGCCCGGTGTCCCGGTGGGCCGATCGGGGCTCCAGGACACAGAACTCGTTGCCCTCCGGGTCGGCCATGACCGTCCACGGCACGTCGCCCTGGCCCACGTCCACCGGCCGCGCGCCGAGCCCGGTGAGCCGGGCGACCAACTCCCGCTGCTGCTGTGCCGAGCCGGTGGCCAGGTCGACGTGTACCCGGTTCTTCACCGTCTTGGGTTCGGTGGAGACGACGATGTCGACGCAGACGGCGGACGGGTCGGGATAGGTGAAGCCCCTGGGTTCGAGGTTGATCACGCCGGGCTCCTCAATAGAGGCCTCCCAGTCGCCGAGCGCCGCCGCCCAGAACCCGCCCAGCGCGGCCTCGTCCCGAGCCTTCATGTTGATCTGCACCAGCCGGGTCGCCATGTCAACGATGCTAGAGCCGGTGCGACTCCGGCGTGTGCCGGGTGCTTCGGGCGTACCCGGCGGCGGCGCGTGCCGGACTGATGGACCGGGTCAGGTGTGGCTGAGCCTTTGCTGGTGCTGCTCGCGGGGAGCCGTCGCCGGGGGCGTGGTCGCAGAGGGAGCCGGCGGGTATCCGAAGCCAAGGACGGTGCCCTGCCAGGGCAAGGGCTGCTGACTCGGCTGCGCCGGGGAGAAGCCGAGCTGGGCGACGAGGGCTGACGCGGCACACTTCCATCGGGCAGAATGCCGGCGTGAAGGCCTATGTCGGGGTGACCGACGGCGACTGGTTCCGGTTCCTGGCGTCCCGACCGCACCTCACCGAGGTGAACTTCTGGCGTCCCGCAGGCTCTCGGGCGTTCCGGGCGCTCTCCCCGGCAGAACCCTTCTTCTTCAAGACCCACCACCCGCACAACAGCGTGGTGGGCGGTGGCTTCTTCAGTGGCTTCGCCCAGCTACGAATCTCCGAGGCATGGGACCTGTTCGGGGAAGGCAACGGGGTGACGAACCTGGCCGACATGCGTCGGCTCGTCGGTCGGTACCGTCGGGCGCCTCTCGCGCTCGACGAGGATCCGCTGATCGGGTGCGTTCTCATCCGCGACACCGTCTTCTTTCCGCCCGACGAGCCAGCGGCACCACCGCCGGAGTTCGCACCGAATGTCGTACAGGGCAAAGGTTATGACGTCGCGAGCCAGGCAGCTTCGGGCTACTTCGAGGTGTTGATCGGACGCCTGCTCGGCGCCACCGTCGAGGTCGACCTCGACGGGTCGTGGCACCGACCGGGACCGGTGTACGGCGATCCTCGGTTGGTCCCGAACCGGCTGGGCCAGCAGTCGTTCAAGGCGGTGGTGCTGAATGCCTACGGACGGCGGTGCGCGATCACCGGCGACCGGATCCAGCCAGTGCTCCAGGCCGCGCACATCAGGCCGTTACCAGCCGGCGGCGAGCACCGGTTGGATAACGGACTGCTGCTCCGCTCCGATGTGCACACTTTGTTCGACCATGGATACCTGGGCGTCGACCCGAAACATCGACTCATGGTCAGTCCGCGCCTGCGGGCAGAGTTCGGCAACGGTGAGCAGTTCTACTCCCGGGCCGGCACCACGATCGCCGTACCCGAGGCTCGCCGGGACCGGCCACACCGCGAGTTCCTGGAGTGGCACCTGGACGAGGTGTTCCGGCCGGCGTGAGGCAGCACGCTGCCGCCCCCTCCCTCCTCCCCCGCCCGGATCCCGCCGGGTCGCCCCACCCTTCCTCTCGTTTGGAGGGGCCCCTTCCTATACAGAAAGCGTTAACAAGGGGCCCTTCCTTTCAGGTGGACATTTGGCCGATGCGGATCTTGTTGCCGAACGGGTCCCGGATGCCGAAGTCGATGCCGTACGACTGTTCCGTCGGCCCGTCGGTGACCTCGACGCCCTTGGCCACCAGTTCCTCGTACGTCTTGTGGGCGTCGTCGGTGGTCATGAAGAGGAACCCACCGGCGGCGCCCTTGGTGAGCAGTTCCCGGACCTGCTCGGCGGTGGCCGGGTCGAGGTTGGGCGGGCCGGGCTTCTCCAGCAGGATCTCGCGCGTGTCGCCGGGCAGGTTGACCGTCAGCCAGCGCATGAAGCCGAGATCCAGGTCCAGGGTCACCTCCAGGCCGAGCTTGCCGACGTAGAAGTCGAGCGCCTCGTCCTGGTCGAGGACGAAGATCTGGGAGCGGCTGATCATGTTCATCGTCATGCCCCACACGCTAGGTCAGGGCTGTGACCTGCTGCTTATCCAAAACTGCTCGGGCGCGTCCAGGCCTTGGTGAAGCAACTCGGCACAGGCGCGGAAGGTGCCGTCCGCCGGCTGCGGTACCCGGTGGGTGACTCCCCGACGATCTTCCGGAAGGTCCGGATGAAATGGGCCTCGGAGACGTACGCGATCCTCGCCAGGCCGGGGATGTCGAGCGGGTCGGCGTACGCCCGGTCCATCGCGTCCCGGGCCCGCAGCATCGCCCGGTTCGTCTGCTCGACCGCCCTGCTCACCCGACCATTCTGCCCACTCTTCCAACACCGGGACCAATCACCTACCTACGACTTCGCGAGGGTGCCGAGCCTGTCACTCCTGGTTGAGGATGTCGGCGTGGACTCACTGATCATCGACAAGTTCGTCGAGAATCTCAGCCTGCACTACTGGTGGAATCAACGCCGAGTAGACAATCTGTCCCATCTCCGGGTGAATGCCGAAAACTCCTTTGGGTTCTGGAATCCAGTCCTGCTCGGTCAGGTGAGGCACCGATGCCAGAATCACCGCCAGCAATCGGGGGTCGATGAACCCCTCCGCCGTGATGGCGAGGTACGCCTCCTCGTCCTGCGCTCGGACGAGAGCAGAGATCCGGTGTCTACTGAGGGTCACAGTCGAGGTTCGTCCCGTTCTGATCGATCCCGCTACAAGCTGTCGGACGACCCGCTTGATACCCATGGTCAACTGCACGGCAAGCTCGGCCCTCAACCGTTTGATGTCCACTGCGGCGGGGAGAAGATGACCGGATTAGGTTCTGCCCGATCCCCTACCAGCACGGCTCACTTCGTCGGCCAGCGCACGGTAGAAATCGGTGCCGCTACCCTCCTGCCGTCGGCCAGCGGCACCGAGCCACCACCATGCTGATGCCTCAGTGATCTCGGCGGGCTGAGCCTCTGAACCAGCCAACTCGGTCACCGCGCCGCGACAGGGCCCGACTTTCACCTTGAACCAGATTCGATCCTCGATGGCGCGGATCCGTTCCGCTCCACCCGCCGCGACCTCCTGAGGCACCTGTTGCGACTTTGCCACCACCGGGTCCTTGAGATCGTGCAGGGGTTGCTCAAGAGGAGGGAAGCGAAGCTCAAGATCGTCAAGGCATCGCTTGGTTGGTCTGACAAAGGATCGACTCGACTCGCTCACCGGAGCGAGCTTAGAGTACCGCCACAGCAGTCCGACCCTTGGACACAGGAAAAGCCCAGCTATCCGCACCATGGCAGCGGATAGCTGGGCCCATAGTTATCCAACTACTCGACAAATCCACCAATTTCGTCCAGCTCGTCGCGTGACATTCCGGTCAACAGCGCGACGGAACTCGCGGTAGATCCATCTAGTTGACGAAGCGCACTACCGACTGCTTCCTGGATCTCCACGCGGTGATTCTCGATGTACTCACGGATGGCATCGTCGACGATGCTCTTTTTCGAACGACCAAGGAAGTGCGCGGCATGCGAGATCAACTGGTCGGTCGCTGAGTCAACCTTGATCGGCGTGACGGCGGCTGCCACGACGCTCCCTCCTGCGGTGACTGGGGCACAAGGTACCCAGGTACCAAAGTACCAGGAAGGCAAGCTTCACACAGCTCAACCAGAGTACAAACATCCAGGCTGCCCGTGCCGGGGCGGCGTTGCTTCAACCGGACGCGGGTTCGGTTCCCGCCAGCGCCGGTCAGGCGGGGACGAAACGGGCCGCGTCGGCGACGACGTACCCGTCGGTGGCGTCGGTGCGGATCAGAACGCTGCCGGCGGTGCCGGCCGGGAAGGCGTACGTCCCCAGCGCCACCCACTGCCCACCCGAGCCGCGCTGGTCGACGACGGTGGTGGTCGTACCGCCGTCGTGCGTGATGTCGACCGGGACGTTGCTGGCCCGGTTGGCGTTCGCCGTCCAGCGCAGCTGGACCGTCCAGGCCCCGGCGGTCGGCAGGGTCGGGGTGAAGCGGAACCGGTTGACGCCCTTGCCGGTGTTGTCGTCGTGCTCGTAGTCGATGCCGTGGTACCCGCCGATCGCCGAGCTGGCCAGCCAGGTGCCGGCCCGGGTGACGCCGAGGGCGGCGTTGTCCACGACGATCGCGCCCTCACCGCCGGGCGGCCAGCTCAGCAGCTGTCCGTCGGCGCGCAGCCGGGCCTGCAGGGCGGGCACGTCCACCTGCTGCACGGACGTACCGGCGGCCAGGGCCAGGGACGCGGCCGTCGCGGCGGACTGGCCGAGGATCATGAAGACCGGTTCCATCCGGATCGAGCCGTACGCGATGTGGCTGGCCGAGAGGCAGACCGGCACCAGCAGGTTGGCGCACTGCCCGGCGGTCGGCACGATCGAGCGATAGGAGATCGGGTACGGGCCGGGCACCCCGACCTGCACGTCACCCTCGTTGCGGACCTGCCCGTCGACGACGACCCGCTGACAGTTGTGCGAGTCCATGGTGTAGCTGGCCAGCCCCACCGAGTCGGTCACCTGGCCGGAGCCCCGGCAGTCGCGCTCGGTCAACACGTACCCGGAGATCATCCGGCGGGCCTCGCGGACGTACAGCTGGGGTGGCCAACCGCCGGTGGCGCCGAACTCGTCGGCGGCCAGGCCCCAGGCGGCCGTCGCGCTCCGGACCGTCGTCGGCAGCCGGGGATCGTTGGCCAGGAACCACATCAGACCCTGCTGGTACGTCCGGTGCGCGGCGACGATGCTCTCCCGCTGGGCCCAGGTCGCGGTGGGGTACGCGTGGTTGGCGCCGATGAAGTCGGTGGAGAAAGCCCCGTTGTTGTTGGAGTCGGTCTTGCCCCCGCCGACGCTGTGCGTGGTGTAGAACGGCCCGGGGTAGCCGGCCTGCACGTAGCGCAGCAGCAGCTCGTAGTCGGCCGGGTCGTAGCCGTCCGGTCGGGGGAACGGGATCCGGTCGGCCGAGCGGGTCAGGCACATCCGGAAGTTGTACGCCTGGATCAGCTCGTCGCCGCTGCCGTTGCGCGCGACCGGGGCGGCGGAGATGCCGGGCAGCAGACCGCTGGCCGGGCTGCCGGCCACCACGTACGGGTCGACCGGCAACGTGAACTGGTGCCCGGTGCGCAGCTGCACCCCGTTGATGGTCTCGCCGTACACCGAGTTGGCCTCCCGGCCGACCGTGTACGTGACGCCGGCCGCCGCCATCAGGTCACCCTCGTAACTGGCGTCGACGAACATCGGCCCGGTGAAGAGCTGCCCGTTGTCGGTGCCGATCCCGGTGATCCGGTCGCCGGTGCGCTGCACCGTGGTCAGCCGGGCGTTCAGGTAGACCGGCACGGCGTACTCGGTGAGCAGGTCGGCGAAGACCTCGGCGGCGACGTGCGGCTCGAAGACCAGCCGCATCGGTGCGGTGGGGGTGACCGGGGTGCCGGCGTAGTGGGCGTGCACCCGGCGGTAGAACTCGGCGGCGAGGCCGCCGATGGCGGCGCTGGTCCCACTGTCGGTGTAGCCGAGCCCGCCGGTGGTCAGCCCGCCGACGTGCCCGCCCGGATCGACGATCAACGCGGTACGCCCCATCCGGCGCATCTGCACGGCGGCCATGATGCCGGCCGAGGTGGCCCCGTAGACGACCAGGTCGGCGGTGACGGTGCCGGCGGCCAACTCCGCCAACCCGGCCGGCCGGCCGGTGCTTGCCTGGGTCGGCTGGTGGAACCCGGCGGTACCGGCGATGACCAGGGTGGCCCCGCCGAGCCGCAACAACTGCCGACGACCGAACACAGTGGACATCAATCGATTGTCCCGCCCCACCCGCAGGTAAGGAAGGGCCCCTTATTAACAGCCGTTGGTGAGCGGGGAACCCTTCTCTACCAAATCCGTTAATAGGGGGCCCTTCCTTACACCTCAGTTGATGGTGTGGAGGGTGGGGATGGGGTCCAGGGGGACGGGGGTGTGGACGGTGAGGGTGGCGGTCTCGCCGGGCAGGAGGGTGAGCAGGGCGTCGTCGACGGTGGCGTCCGGGTGCAGGCGATCCGGTTGCAGGGTCAGGTCCCGCAGGATGCTGCACGCGGTGATCCGGACCAGGACGCCACCGTCGACCGGTTCGACCGTCGCGGCGTACTCCGCCGTCGGCCAGTTGATGTCCCGGTCCTCGGCGAAGAACCACAGGGCCCGGTCGGCGGTGTCGCCCGCCTCGGCGACCAGCAGCTCGGCGCGCGGTGAGTCCGGAGAGGTCAGCTCCGCCGGCAGCGGCACCGTGGACACCGAGTACGCCGGCACCGCCACCTCCGCCGTCGTCTTCGCCCGGGGCTCGCCGGCCAGGGTGAGGCGGGTGACCGTCACCTGGGCCGACCAGGGTTGCCCGGTGTCGTTGACCGCGACCAGGGCCAGTCCGCCGTCGCGGGGCTGGACGGTGAGCAGCCGGTCGGCGTAGGCGCGGCGCAACGCGTACCAGAGGGGTTTGCGGCGGCCGTCGCCGTCGACGGCCGACCAGGAGGTGACCGGCCAGCAGTCGTTGAGCTGCCAGACGATGGTGCCCATGCAGATGCCCCGGTGGGAGCGGAAGTGTTCCACCCCGAGCTGGATCGCGCGGGCCTGGTTGAGCTGGGTCAGGTAGTGCCACCGGTCGAAGTCGGTGGCCGGGGGCAGGTGCGCGTCGAGGCCCCGTTGGAGTTTGCGGTCACCGTCGGCCGCCTTCTGGTGGTGGGCCATGCCTGGTGAGTCCGGGGCGAGCGGCTCGTCGGAGATCGCCCGACGCAGGGTGGCGTACGCCGGGGGTGCCTGGTAGCCGAACTCGGCCAGGAAGCGGGGAACGTACTCGCGGTACCTGGTGTAGTCGTGGGTGTTCCAGACGTCCCAGATGTGCGTGGTGCCGTGCGCCGGATCGTTGGGGTGCACGTCCTCGCGCCCCGACCAGGGGCTGCCCGGCCAGTACGGGCGGGTCGGGTCCAGCTCGGCGACGATCCGGGGCAGCAGCTCCAGGTAGTAGCCGCGCCCCCAGGTGGACTCGCCCAACTTCTCCTGCCAGCCCCAGTCGTGCCAGCCCCAGATGTTCTCGTTGTTGCCGGTCCAGAGCACCAGCGACGGGTGCACCGCCAGCCGGGTCACCTGCTCGGCGGCTTCGGCGGCGATCTCGGAACGGAACGGCTCCTCCTCCGGGTACGCCGCGCAGGCGAAGAGGAAGTCCTGCTGCACCAGCAGCCCGAGGGAGTCGGCCAGGTCGTAGAAGTCGTCGGACTCGTACCGGCCGCCGCCCCAGACCCGCAGCAGGTTGACGTTCGCCCCGATCGCCTGGTCGAAGCGGTGGGCCAGCCGCTCGCGGGTGACCCGGTCGGCGAAGGCGTCGTCGGGGATCCAGTTCACTCCCCGGACGAAGATCGGCTGGTCGTTGACGACCAGGGTGAACGGGGTGCCGTGCGCGTCGGGCGTGGTGTCCAGCGCGACGCTGCGGAAGCCGATCCGCCGGGACCAGTCGTCCAGGACCGCGCCGGCCGCGTCGTGCAGGGTCACGGTCAGCGGGTACCGGTGTGCGTCGCCGTACCCCCGGGGCCACCAGCGCCGGACGTCGGTGACGGTGAGCGCCACGACGGCGCTGTCCTGCCCGGCGGCGACGGTGACCTCGGCGGTGACCCCGGCGACGGTGGCCCGGACGGTGAGCGGCACCCCGGCGGTCCGCTCGATGGC
Source organism: Micromonospora sp. WMMA1923 (assembly GCF_049179195.1). Lineage (NCBI taxonomy): Bacteria > Bacillati > Actinomycetota > Actinomycetes > Micromonosporales > Micromonosporaceae > Micromonospora > Micromonospora sp. WMMA1923. The sequence goes on along the minus strand of NZ_JBMHLZ010000001.1, from coordinate 786,509 downwards.
GGCGTGCACCTCCACCCGTCCCACCGCACCGCCGCCGGCGTCGCCGGTCACCGTCACCACCGGGCGGACGGTGGCCAGCCGGGCGACCGACCAGCCGTGCAGGCCGATCGGCTGCCAGATGCCGGCGGTGACCACGTTCGGCCCCCAGTCCCAGCCGAAGTTGCAGGCCGTCTTCCGGATGAAGTTGAACGGCTCCGGGTACGCGTTCGGCCGGTCGCCGAGGCCGTCGCGGTGCGCCTCGGCGTACCGGTAGGCGGAGTCGAGGCGTACCTCCAGGGTGTTGCGGCCCGGTCGCAGCAGTGACCGGACGGCGAACCGGTGGCCGCGGTGCATGTTCTCGGTCCGGCCGACCTCGGTGCCGTTGAGGGTAAGGGTGGCGACGGTGTCCAGCCCGGCGCAGACCAGGTCGACCCGCTCGTCGTCGCCGGGCTGCCAGTCGAAGACCGTCCGGTACGTCCAGTCGGTGCGCCCGATCCAGGCCAGCCGCAGTTCGTTGTCGTCGAGGTACGGGTCGTCGATCAGCCCGGCGGCGAGCAGATCGGTGTGCACGCAACCGGGGACACTCGCCGGGATGTCCCGGCCCAGCAGCTCAGTCGGGATCTTCCGTCCGGTGTTCTCCGGCGGGATCTTCCGTCCGGTGTTCTCCGGCGGGATCTTCCGTCCGGTGTTCTCTGGCGGGACCGGGCCGGTGTCGGGCACGGCGTGCAGGGTCCAGCCGTCGTGCAGGGTTCGCTGGGTCACGACTTCACCGCGCCTTCCATGATTCCTCGGACGATCTGCCGCCCGCCGATGACCAGCATGACCAACAGCGGCACGGTCGCCACGAACGCACCGGCGAGCACCCGGCGGTACACGACGTAGTTGCCGGCGGCCAGGTCGGAGACGGCCACCATGGAGGTCGGGAAGTCGGTGCCGCTCAACGTGATCAGTGGCCACTGGTAGTCGTTCCAGGTTGCCACGAAGGTGAGCAGGCCGAGCACCGCCAGGGCCGGGCGCAGCGCCGGCAGGGCGATGTTCCAGTACAGGCGGATGGTGCTGGCCCCGTCCACCCGGGCGGACTCGATCAGCTCGTCGGGGACGGTGTTGACGATGAACTGCCGCATGTAGAAGACCCCGAAGGCGGTGACCAGGCCGGGCACGATCACCGCGAGCAGGGTGCCGTTCCAGCCCAGCCGGCCCATCACGATGTAGAGGGCGACCACGCCTAGCTGGTTCGGCACGGTAAGCGTGACGATCACGAAGAGCAGCAGCACCCGGCTGCCCCGGAACCGCAGTTTGGCGAAGGCGAACCCGGCCAGCGAGCAGAAGAAGAGCACCGAGGCGGTCACCACTGTCGAGACGATCACGCTGTTGATGAGGCCGGCGAGGAAGAACACGTCCTGGTTGGCGAAGACCTCCCGGATGTTGGTGACGAACTGACTGCCCGGCACCACGGTCGGCGGGATCTGCGCCAACGCCTCGTCGGTGCTGGTGGCGATGACGAACATCCAGTACAGCGGGAACGCGGCGAAGAGCATCGAGGTGGCCAGCAACAGGTACGTGCCGAGGCCGGCCGGGGTGTCCTGTGGCGCCCGGCCGACCGCCGCCGCCCTGGCCCGGCGGGTCCGGCCGGTGGCCGCGACGGGCGGCGGCGCGCCCGCCACCGGTCGGCGTGCTGTCGATCGGTCGCCGCTCACTGCCGGCCCGCGCGGAGCCGGGCCGTCACCGCTCACTGCCGGCCCGCGCGGAGCCGGGCCGTCACCGCTCACTGTCGGCCTCCGGAGAGTCGGTTGGTCAGCCAGGAGTTGACGCCGGCCACGACCAGGATGATCAGGAACAACGCCCAGGACATCGCCGCCGCGTAGCCGAGGTTGAGGTCCTTCCAACCGACCCGGTAGATGAGTTGGGCGATGGTCTGCCACTCGCCGTTCGCGCCGCCGGTGGCCTGCTGGGAGTTCAGCTCGAAGAGCATCGGCTCGGTGAAGAGCTGGAACCCGCCGATGGTGGAGAGCACCACGGTGAAGATCACCACCGGCTGGATCATCGGCACGGTGATCCGCCAGAGCTGCCGCCAGACCCCGGCCCCGTCCAACGCGGAGGCCTCGTAGACGTCGCGCGGGATGGACTGCATGGCGGCCAGGTAGAGCAGCGCGTTGTAGCCGATCCACTTCCAGTTGACCATGGTGGCGATGGCCGTCCAGGCGGCCGGCTTGCTGGCCCGCCAGTCGATCGGGGCGGCCGGGTCGCCGAGGCCGAGCGCCTGCAACGCCCAGTTGGCCAGGCCGTAGTCGCGGGAAAAGAAGACCCCGAAGACCAGGGTGGAGGCGACGATCGGGGTCACGTACGGCACCAGGAAGCCGACCCGCCACCAGGTGCGGGCGCGCAGTTTCCGGTTCAGCAGCGAGGCCACGACCAGCGCCAGCAGCAGCTGCGGCACCGTCGAGAGCAGGAAGATGCCCATGGTGTTGTAGAGCGCGTTCCAGAAGTCCCCGTCGGAGGCCAGCCGGGTGAAGTTCTCCAGGCCGGCCCACCCGGTGCGGTCGGGGTCGTCGAGCCGGTAGTGGCGCAGCGACACCACCCCGTTGTAGAGCAACGGAAAGAGCCCGAAGACCAGGAAGAGTACGAAGAACGGGGCGATCAGCAGGTACGGCGTGTACCGCGTGTCGAGACGGTACAGCCGGTCGCGCCAGCTCATCAGGAGGTGGCGGCCTTCTCGGCTGCCTTGACCGCCTCAGCCCAGGCGGCATCGGCCTTGAGGCTGTTGTTCTGCACCCGCCCGATCACCTGCTCCACCGCGACCCGGGTGGGGCCGTTGCGCCGTCCCAGGTACTGCGGGGTGAGGCCCTGCGCCATCTTCGGGAAGATCTGCCCCACCGGAGCGCCACCGAAGAACGGGTTGGTGAACTCGGTGATCGCCGGGTCGGTGTAGAGGCCCGGCTGGGAGGGCAGGTTGCCTACCTGCTTGAAGATCTCGATCTGCTGCTCCGGCTGGACCAGCCACTCCAGCAGCCGGTACGCCTCGTCGGGGTTCTTGCTCTGCTTGGGGATGGTCAGGAAGGAGCCGCCCCAGTTGCCGCCGCCGCCGGGCACCGCCGCGATGTCCCACTTGCCGTCGGTGGTCGGCGCGGTCTCCTTGATGTGCCCGAGCATCCAGGCCGGGCAGGCCAGTACGGCGAAGGCGCCGGTGGTGAAGCCCCGGTTCCAGTCGGTCTGGAAGCTGGTCAGGTTGGCCGAGATTCCCGCCTGCTGGGCCCGCATCGTGTAGTCGAAGGCGACCTTGGGCCCGCCCTCCATCCGGAGCTGGTCCTGCTCGTCGTAGAAGCCGACCGGCTGCTGACCGAGGATCGGGTTGAACAGGTTCGTCCCGGAGTCGATGAACTTCTTGCCGCTCCTGGCGGTGTAGTCCCGGCCGACCTCGATGAACCGGTCCCAGGTGGGCCAGAGGGCGGAGACCTGGTCCCGCTCGGTGGGCAGTCCGGCCGCGGCGAACAGGTCGGAGCGGTAACACATGGCCAGGCCGCCGACGTCGGTGCCGAGCGCGATCTGGGTCTTGCCGTCGGCCGACAGCGACTGCTTCCACTTCCAGGGCAGATACTTGCTCTCGTACGAGGCGGCGCCCTTGTCCAGCAGGTTGACGAACTGGTCGGCCTGGCTGCGGAACTGGACCATGAAGCCCTCGTCGATCGCCGCGATGTCGGGCGCGCCCGAGCCGGCGACCAGCTTCTTCTGCAGGTCCTCGTGCTGGGCGTTGTACTCGCCGGAGTTGAGCACGATGCGGACGTTGGTGTTGGCGGCCTCGTACTTCGTCTTGAGCTGGTCCAGGCCGAAGTCGCCCCAGAAGTTGATCCGCAGGGTGACCTTGTCGCCGGCACCGGAGCCGCCGGTGGTGCTGCTGCCGCTGCACGCGGCGACCATGGTCAGGCTGATCGCGCCGACCGCGACCGCGCGGGCCCATCGAGTCCAGGACGGTGTCATCGGGTTCCTCCGCGCGCTCGTGAGGACGCCTCCCGCATCGAGAGACGTCGACTGAACCGGATAAGTGAAGCCACCGTACGGGCCACCCCCGGGAGTGTCAACGGTCGATGGAACGCCGTCTCGCCGGGCACGTTGGCGGGTCCGGGTTGGTGGATCATGCCGACCGGCGGGCGCGGTAGCGTGGAGGTCCGCCGCCCGACGGCGCGCATCGAGGAGCCCCACGGGGGGCCGAGGGAAGGGACCCGCCGGTGAAGCGGCCGACCATCGCCGACGTCGCCCGGCGTGCCGGGGTGTCCAAGGGTGCGGTCTCGTACGCCCTCAACGGCCAGCCCGGTGTCTCCGAGGCCACCCGGCAACGCATCCTGGCCATCGCCACGGAGATCGGGTTCAGCCCCAGCAGCGCCGCCCGGGCGCTCTCCGGCGCCACCGCCGAGGCGGTCGGGATGGCGCTGTGCCGGCCGGCCCGGACGCTGGGCATCGAGCCGTTCTTCATGGAGCTGATCAGTGGCGTGGAGGCTGAACTCTCCGCCCGGTCGTACGCGCTGACCCTGCAGGTGGTGGCCGACCCGGACGCGGAGATCGCGGTGTACCGGCGGTGGTGGGCCGAACGCCGGGTGGACGGGGTGCTCGTCTGCGACCTGCGCACCGACGACCGCCGGGTGCCCGCCCTGAGGAAGTTGCAGCTGCCGGCGGTGGTGATCGGCGGGCCCGGGTACACCGGCGGGTTGGCGCACGTCTGGTCCGACGACGCGGCGGCCCTGGTGGAGACGGTCGAGTACCTGGTCGCGCTCGGACACCGGCGGATCGCCCGGGTCGGCGGACTGCCGTCACTGCTGCACACCCGGACCCGGACCGAGGCCTTCGAGCAGGTGTGCCGGCGACTCGGGTTGACCGACGCGGCGACGGTCTCGTCGGACTACACAGGCGAGGAGGGTGCGCGGGCCACCCGACGGCTGCTCAGCTCGGCCACCCGGCCGACGGCGGTGATCTACGACAACGACGTGATGGCGATCGCCGGGCTGTCGGTGGCCCAGGAGATGGGGCTAGCGGTCCCCGCCGACGTGTCCATCGTGGCCTGGGACGACTCCCCGCTGTGCAAGTTGGTGCATCCGCCGTTGACCGCCCTCGGCCGGGACATCCCCGCCCTCGGCGCGTACGCGGCCCGGCAGTTGCTCGCCGTCATCGCCGGGCGGCCCGGCACCGGGGTGCAGGACGAGACGGCCCGGCTCACCCCGCGCGGCAGCACCGCTCCGCCGCGTAGCCCCGGAGTGCCCTGAACCGGTTAAGCGAATTCAGCCGGCGGCCCCCGGCACCTCCGCCAGGTACGCCTCGACCCGCTCGGCGGTGGCCGGCCGAGCCAGCGCGTAGCCCTGCCCGTACCTGCAGCCGGCCCGGTACGCCCGGTCCACCTGGGCCGGGGACTCCAGCCGCTCGGCCACCAGCTCCAGCCCCAGCCGGGCGGCGAGCCCCACCACCGCGTCGACCATCGGTCGCGCCGACCCGAGCGGATCCGGGCGGATCTTCAGCAGGTCGAGCGGCAGCCGACGGAGCTGACTCAGCGAGGCGTGCTCGGTCCGGAAACCGTCAAGCGCGGTACGCACCCCGAGCGAGCGCAGTTCGCCGAGGCGGGCGGCGAGCGCGGTCTCCCCGGCTGCCAACCGGGGCTCGGCGACCTCGACCACCAGCCGGTCCCCGGCCAGACCGTGCTCGGCGAGGACGGCGGCGGTGTGCCTGACGAAATCCGTCGCGACCAGCTCCCGGGGCGTCACGTTGACCGCCATGAACAGGCGTGCGTCCCCCGCCGACCAGTCGGCGAGCTGCCGGCACGCCCGCCCGAGCACCCAGCGACCCACCTCGTCGACCAGGCCGAGGCTCTCGGCGACCGGCAGCAGCTCGGCGGGGTGCACGGTGCCCAGCACCGGGCTGCGCCACCGCAGCAGCGCCTCCGCGCCGACCGGGAGCCGGTCGGCCATCGCGAGCACCGGTTGGTAGACCAGGTCCAGCTCGCCCCGGGCCGCCGCGCCCGGCAGTTCCCGCTCCAGATCCAACCGCCGCAGCAACTGCTGTTCCAGCTGGGCGTCGTACCACTCGACGCGGTCCCGGCCGAGCTGCACGGCCCGCCGCCGGGCGAGGTCGGCCTGCCGCAGTACGTCGTCGGGGCCGCTGCCGGCGATCTCCGTCAACCCGATGCTGGTCCGCATCCGCACCACCGCACCGGCCACCCCGTACGGCACGGTCAGCGCGGCCAACAGCCTGGTGGCCAGCTCGTACGCCGGCACCGCCCCGGCCGGACTGAGCACGGCGAACTCGTCTCCGGTGAGCCGGGCGAGCAGGTCGCGTGCTCCGGCGGCGGCGCGCAGCCGCCGGGCCACCTCGATCAGCACCTCGTCCCCGGCAGCCCAACCCGGCCCGTCGTTGACCGCACCCAGCCCGTGCAGCTCGACGACGAGCACCGCACCCGATCCCCCGGGTCGGCCGGCACAGCGCGTCGCCAGCGCCCGGTACAGCTCGGCGCGGTTGGCCAGCCCGGTGAGCTGGTCGGTGGCCGCCAGGTGGTGCACCGTTCGTTCCAACCGCCGGCACTCGCCGACATCGCGCACATGCAGCACCACGGCGTCCAGCTCGGGCACCCCACGCTGGTCACTGACCGTGGACTCGGTCTCCCGCCAACCACCCTGACCGTCGGTCAACCGGGCCACCAGCAGGCCGGCCTCGACGTCGTGCCGGACCGCCGCGAGCCGGGCGGCCACCCGTTCCGCGTCGTCGGGATGCACCAGGTCGCGGAAGGGACGTCCCACCACGACCTCGTCGGCGAGGCCGAACAGGCGCGGGCCGGCGGGTGACTGCCACGCCACCCGCAACTCGTCGTCGAGGAGCAGGATCAGGTCCCGGGCCCCGGTCACCAGGGCACGCAGCCGGGCCTGCCGGGCGCTCCGGCGGGCCGCGTACCGGCGCTGGTCGGCGCCGCGCAGCAGTTCCCGGGCCACCAGGGGCGGGACCACGGCGAGGCAGAACAGCAGGGCGGTGGCGTCGAACCCCCCGACGGCCCGAAACTGGTGGCCACCGACCAGCAGGACCACCGTCGCCGGCACCACCGCCCGCAGCCACGTCCAGGCCCGACCGGCAGCCGGGCCGGGCTCCGGACCGACCACCCGCCGGGCCCCGGCCACCGCCAGCCACATCCCGAGTACCAGCGGCGGCACGCCCAGCAGCACCATCCGGTCGACGGCCGGCCCGGCCAGCTCAGTGGCCGGGCCGGTCAGGGCGGTGGCCGGCTGGGTCAGGGGTGCGCTGAGGGTCGCGGTCAGCAGGAGCAGGCCGAGCAGGAGTAGCGCCGACGCACCCCGACAGACCGCCGCCGCGGGTCGCCGGTGCCGGCCGGTCAGCGCGGTCAACGCGACCGCGCCGAGCACCCCGGCGAGGATCGCCGCACCCGTCTGGACCTGCACCGGCGCGTCCGGCAACAGCAACGACGTGGCCAGGGCCAACCCCACCGCCGGTACGGCCGGATCAACGAGTTGCCGCAGCCGGTCCCGGGAAGCCAGCCGGGACCGACCCGGCAACAGGACCAGTGCGGTGCCAGCGCACCCCGCGACCAGCAGCAGACCGACCGCCACACCGGCCGCCCGCCACGGGGGACCGACCAACGCGGGCACGGCGGTGGTCAGCCCCGCGGTCACCACCGCCGCGTTCAGCAACACCACCACCCGCAGGGCTCGGACCTGCGGAGTCACCCCGGTCGGCCAGGAGGTGCCAGCGGACCGGGCGAGGCCGGCCAGCCACCGGACGCCGGCTGCCCGGGGCCTACCGGCCGCCTGGGGCGTACCGGGCGGGCGGGGCGTACTGGCCGGGCGGGGTGTACCAGTCGCCCGGGGTGTAGCGGGCGGGCGGCAGGCGCAGGCCAACCGGGACAGCCGGAGCGCCGCCGGGACCGCGCCGACGGCACCGGCGAGTTCCACCACGGCCAACGTCGGGACCAGGCCGACCGCACCCGCCGCGACGAGCAGGGCGGTCACCGTCAGCAGGGCGAGGCCACCCGTCGGACGGCGGAGCAGACCACGAAAGGGGTACGGGACGGGCACGGCAGTCGCCTTCGTGAGGGGGCACGGGGCTCGGTGCGTGTCGTTCTCAACAGACCCTGCCGAAGGAGGGTTACGGCCTTGAAGAGGCGAACGAAGTGATCCGCATCACTCAAACGCCTCGGACGCCCGCCACCCGACGGCCACTCGGGCCGATCCACCGGCGGCGATGGGCCGAGTGGCACGCCGCTGTTCAAGATCGACTCGGTTGGGCCGATGTTGCGGTGTCGGAGCCCTTCCGACCCAGCCAGTTCAGCCCAACCGAGTCGATCAGGCTCCGGGGCGGGCCGCCTGCGGTCAGTCGTCCGGCAGGTGGGACGATCGGTGGGTGAGTCGCGCCGCAACCGTCCATTTCCGGCACAACCAGGCGCTCATGGTCGCGGCGGTCATCGCCACCATCGGCGCCCTACCACTGGCCACCGCCCGGTGGTATTTCCTGCCGCTGCTCCTGGTCCCCCTGGCCGTGGCGGTCTGGGGCTGGCGGGCCGGCACCCACGCCGACGCCCGGGAGCTCCGCCTGCGCGGGTTGGTCGGCCAACGCCGGATCCCCTGGGACCGGGTCGCCGAGCTGCTGGTCGACCGACGCGGCCGGGCCGTCGTCCGGCTCGCCGACGGCACCGAGTTCGCCCTGCCCGCCGTGCGCGGCAGCGACCTGCCCCGCCTGGTGGCCGTCACCGGCCAGTCCGTCACCGACGACCAGCCCTGACCCGTCCGCCAGACCGGCCTACCTACTTGGACGGGCCTACGCCGGGGCCAGCCGCCGACCGGGGGCCAGGATCAGTAGCCGGCGGGGCAACCCACGCCGGAGCCAGCCGCCGACCGGGAAGGGTCACGCCGGGAGCCAGCCGCCGACCGGGAAGGGTCGCCCCGGGAGCCAGCCCTCGACCGGGGTGACCGGCGCCGGGGGCCAGGATCAGTAGCCGTGGGTGACCTGGTTGATCAGCGGCTCACCGGCGGCGAAGCGGCGCAACTGCGCGCCGACCAGCCGGTACGCCCGGGGCAGCAGGCCGCGTACCGAGCCGGCGACGTGCGGGGTCAGCAGCACGTTCGGCAGCTCCCAGAGCGGATGACCGGCCGGCAGCGGCTCGGGGTCGGTGACGTCCAGCGCCGCCGAGATCCGGCCGGTGGACAGCTCCGCGACCAGCGCCGGAGTCCGGGTGACCGGGCCCCGGGCCGCGTTGACCAGGAGCGCGCCGTCGGGTAGGGCGGCGAGGAACCGCTCGTCGACCAGGCCCCGGGTCTGTGGCGTCAGCGGCACCAGGAGCACCACGACGTCCGCCGCCGGCAGCAGGTCGGGCAGGTCGTCGACGCCGTACACCCCCTCGTCGGGGCGGGCGGTCCGGGCGACCAGGGTGAAGGTGACCTCGAACGGGGCCAGCCGGTCGCGTACCGCCGTACCGATGGAACCGGCGCCGACGATCAGCACCCGCTTGCCGGCCAGCTCGTCGGTGGGCGCCACCTGGTCGTAGCTCCACTCGCCGCGCCCCTGGGCCCGCGCCATGGTGGGGAACCCGCGCAGCTGGGACAGGATCGCCGTGACCACCCACTCGGCGGTGGCCGAGTCGTGCACCCCCCGGGCGTCGCAGAGGGTCACCCCGTCGGGCACCCGTCCCACCCAGGCGTCGGCGCCAGCGGAGAGCAGCTGCACGGCCCGCAGGTCGGGCAGGCGGTCCAGCAACGCCGCGGCGTCCCCGCTGAGGAACGGCGGCACCCAGAACCGGACGCCGGCCAGCTCCGACGGCGGTCGTTGCGGGTCGTCGCACACCTCGACGGTGACGGTCGGCGGCAGCTCGCCGAGGAGGGTACGACCGGCGGGGTGCGGGATCCAGGCCTTCATCACCGCGACGATAGTGCGCCCACCCACCGCCCCGCCCGGCAGGAGCCCGCCGAACAGGGACAACCACGGGTGTCTCCAGGCAAAGATCTTGGAAGATTCCGGCCCCTGGAGGGGCGCGAATCTTCCAAGGTCTATTCTCCGGTCCCGGTGATCCCTTGCGCCCCGGTCCTGCCGAGGTGGGGCGGCTAGGCTGGTCCGGGTGAGCGTCCGTAGCCCGTACCACCGCACCGGCCGGCCCCACCCGACGCGCACCGGCCGGTCCGACGCGACACCGACGCAGGCCGGCCCGCTCGACGTGCGGCCGGAACAGGCCGGCCCGATCGACCCGACACCGGCAAGGCAGACCGGCCCGATCGACCCGACACCGGCAAGGCGGGCCGGCCGGGTCGACGCGACACCGCCGGGGCGTACCGGCCGGGTCCGGGCGGCGGCGGTGGTCGCCTGTGCGGCGCTGGTGCTGGCCGGGTGCAGCTTCGGCGAGCCTGAGCCGGATCCGGCGGGCGAGCCGCCCACCTTCCCCACCCCGTCGGCCTCGCCCGGTCGGAGCGAGGCCGAGCAGCAGGTGGTCGCGACCGTACTGGCCGAGGGCCTGCGGGTGCCCTGGGCGGTCGGCTTCCTGCCCGACGGCGCGGCGCTGGTCACCGAGCGGGACAGCGGCCGGATCCTGCAGGTCGGCCCGGACTCCGGGCCGGACGGGCTGGCCGTCTCCGTGGTGCAGACCATCGCCGACGTGGCCGCCGGCGGCGAGGGCGGGCTGCTCGGCATCGCCGTCTCCCCCGAGTTCGCCCAGGACCGGACGGTCTTCGTCTACTACACCACCGCCCGGGACAACCGGATCGCCCGGCTGGAGCTGGGCGGCCGGCCCACCCCGATCCTGACCGGCATCCCGAAGGCCGGCGTCCACAACGGCGGCGGGCTGGGCTTCGGCCCCGACGGTCAGCTCTACGCGACCACCGGCGACGCCGGTGACCGGGCCCAGGCCCAGGACCCGAAGAAGCTCGGCGGCAAGATCCTGCGGATCACCCGGGACGGTAAACCGGCCCCCGGCAATCCCGAGCCCGACTCCCCGGTCTGGTCGCAGGGGCACCGCAACGTGCAGGGTTTCGGCTGGGACCCCGAGGACCGGATGTACGCGGTGGAGTTCGGCCAGGGCACCTGGGACGAGCTCAACCGGATCACCAAGGGCGGCAACTACGGCTGGCCGAGGGTCGAGGGCCGGGCCGGGGACGACAGGTACACCGATCCGCTCGTCCAGTGGCCCCCCGGGCAGGCCTCCTGCGCCGGCCTGGCGGTCGCCGAGCGGGTGCTGGCCACCGCCTGCCTGCGCGGGGAGCGGCTCTGGTTGGTGGAGCTGACCAGCACGGGTACCGTCCTGGGTCAGCCCCGGGAGCTGCTCACCGGTCGGTACGGTCGACTGCGGGCGGCTGCCGTGGCACCGGACGGCTCGATCTGGGTGACCACCTCGAACCACGACGGTCGGGGTGACCCGGTGCCGGAGGACGACCGCATCCTGCGCCTGGTCTTCGCCGACGGTGGCGCCGGGCGGAGCTGACTCCGGAAAACTCCGGTTTGCCAAGATCTTTCATTGGGCAGGTCAGAATCTCGTTATGGACGACCAGGGGAACGACCAGGGCAGCACCCGGGACACCGGGGCGACCGACGGTGGACGCCGGTGGGCGCCACGGCTGCGGCGCCGGACCGGCCGGGGCACACCGGGCCGGCCCAGCGGGCTACGGCGGCTGGGCGTCGGCCTGGCGGTGCTGGCCGTCACCCTGACCGGAGTGGTGCTCGGGGTGCTGGGCGGCGGGCACGTCAGCACCGACATCGGGCCGTTCCGGGCCGAGTTGAGCCTGGCTCCGGCGCTGGACGGCGGCACCACCGTCGACATCCCCCCGCTCGGCTCGCTGCTGCTGGACAGCCACCGCGGACCGACGCACCTCAACGTGCAGCTCGGCGCGTTGGACCAGCGCCGCACCGAGGCGCTGATCGACGATCCGGCGAGCATCAGCCGGGCCAGCCAGTCCGCCGTCGAGGACGTCCGGCACGGCGTGATCCGCCTCGGTCTGCGTACCGTGGCGGTGGTGGTGCTGGTGACCCTGGTGCTGGCCGCGCTGGTGTTCCGCGACACCCGGCGGACGGCCTGGTCCGGCGGGCTCGCGCTGCTGGTCGTGGCGGCCAGCCTGGGCACCGCGGCCGGCACCGTCCGACCGCAGTCGATCGAGGAACCGCGCTACGAGGGCCTGCTGGTGAACGCACCGGCGATCGTCGGCGACGCCCGCAAGATCGCCAACGACTACACCAAGTACGCCGAGCAGCTGCGGCGGATCGTCGGCAACGTCAGCCAGCTCTACACCACCGTCTCCGCGCTGCCGGTGTACGAGCCGGAGCCCGGCACCACCCGGGTGCTGCACGTCTCCGACATGCACCTCAACCCGACCGGCTGGCAGCTGATCCGGACCGTGGTCGAGCAGTTCAACATCGACGTGGTGATCGACACCGGCGACATCACCGACTGGGGCAGCGAGCCGGAGGCCTCCTACGTCGGCTCGATCGCGCTGCTGCAGAAGCCGTACGTCTACATCCGGGGCAACCACGACTCGGGCCGGACCGCGGCGGCGGTGGCCCGGCAGCCCAACGCGGTCGTGCTTGACAACTCGACCACCACGGTGGCCGGGCTGACCATCGCCGGCATCGGCGACCCCCGGTTCACCCCGGACAAGAGCACCGCCCCGGCCGCCGGTGGGCTCAACGCGCCCACCGCCAACGAGCTGATCGGCAACGGCGAGACGCTGGCCACGACGGTGCGCAACTCGCCCCGGCCGGTGAATATCGCGCTGGTGCACGACCCGTCGGCGGCCGGTCCGCTGTCGGGCACCTGCCCGCTGGTGCTCTCCGGGCACACCCACGACCGGCAGGTGTCGACGCTGCCGCAGGAGCCCGGTCAGCAGCCCACCGAGCTGATGGTGCAGGGCTCCACCGGCGGTGCCGGGCTGCGTGGGCTGGAGGGCGAGAAGCCCACCCCGCTGACCATGAGCGTGCTCTACTTCGACACCGAGAAGCGGTTGCAGGCCTACGACGACATCACCGTCGGCGGCACCGGCCAGTCGCAGGTCAACCTGGAACGGCGGGTGGTGCAGGGCGCCAACCCGAGCCCCTCTCCCCCGGTGACCCCGACCCCCACCCCGGGCAGCCCCGGCACGCCCGGCCCCGGCACTCCGGCTCCCGGCGCGCCGGTCATCAGCCCGACCGGCTGACCACCGGCCACCGGCCACGCAACGGGCCTCCCTCTACCGAGAGGGAGGCCCGACGTGCGTACGGCTGTTCGGCGGGGTCAGCTCACGCCCAGCCGGGCCAGCACCAGCTCGCGGACGGTCTTGGCGTCGGCCTGACCACGGGTGGTCTTCATGACCGCGCCGACCAGCGCGCCCGCGGCGGCGACCTTGCCGCTGCGGATCTTGTCGGCGATGGCCGGGTTGGCGGCGATCGCCTCGTCCACGGCGGCGGTGAGCGCGCCGGTGTCGGAGACCACCTCCAGACCCCGGTTGGTCATGATCTCCGTCGGCGAACCCTCGCCGGCCACCACGCCCTCCAGGACGGTACGGGCCAGCTTGTCGTTGAGCTTGCCCGCGTCGACCAGCCCCTGCAGCTCGGCGACCTGCGCCGGGGTGGCCCCGATGTCGGCAAGCTCGGTACCGGTCTCGTTGGCCCGGCGGGACAGCTCGCCCAGCCACCACTTGCGGGCCGCGGCCGGGGTGGCCCCGGCGGCGACGGTGGCCTCGATCAGCTCGACGGCACCGGCGTTGAGCACCGACTGCATGTCGGAGTCGGAGAGCCCCCACTGCTCCTGGAGCCGGCGGCGGTGCAGCCGGGGCAGCTCCGGCAGGGCGGCCTTCAGCTCGGCCACCCAGGCGGCGTCCGGGGCGAGCGGGACCAGGTCCGGCTCCGGGAAGTACCGGTAGTCGGTGGCGGTCTCCTTGGAGCGGCCGGGCGTGGTGTCCCCGGTGTCCTCGTGGAAGTGCCGGGTCTCCTGGGTGATCCGGCCGCCCGCGTCGAGCACCGAGGCCTGACGCAGCATCTCCGAGCGGACCGCCCGCTCCACCGACCGCAGCGAGTTGACGTTCTTGGTCTCGGTCCGGGTGCCCCACTCCTGGCCGGGCAGGTTGAGGGAGGTGTTCACGTCGCAGCGCAGCGAGCCTTCCTCCATCCGTACGTCGGAGACGCCCAGCGAGCGCAGCACGTCACGCAGCTCGGTGACGTACGCCTTGGCCACCTCGGGGGCGAGCGCACCGGTGCCAGGGACCGGCTTGGTGACGATCTCGACAAGCGGGATGCCGGCCCGGTTGTAGTCCACCAGCGACTCGGTGGCACCGTGGATCCGACCGGTGGCCCCGCCGACGTGCAGGGTCTTGCCGGTGTCCTCCTCCAGGTGCACCCGCTCGATGCCGATCCGCACGATCTCGCCGTTCACCTCGACGTCGAGGTAACCGTCGACGCAGAGCGGCTCGTCGTACTGGCTGATCTGGAAGTTCTTCGGCATGTCCGGGTAGAAGTAGTTCTTCCGGGCGAACCGGCACCACTGGGCGATCGAGCAGTTCAACGCCAGGCCGATCCGGATGGTCGCCTCGATCGCGGCCTTGTTCGCCACCGGCAGACTGCCGGGCAGGCCGAGGCAGACCGGGCAGACCCGGGTGTTCGGCTCGCCGCCGAAGTCGGTCGGGCAGCCGCAGAACATCTTGGTGTTCGTGCCCAGCTCGACGTGGGTCTCCAGGCCGATCACCGGCTCGAAGCGGGCGACGACCTCGTCGTACGCGGGCAGTGTCGTGGTCATTGCGACGCTCCAGGCGCGATCCGGACAGAACCGGTCCAGCCTATCGGGGTTGCCACCCCACCCCACCGCCGGGTTTCACCGCCACCCCGCCGCAGTGGCATCACCACGGCACCGACGGGGTACGCATCGACGCATGACGAAAACGGGGCATGACCAACAGGCGGGACCGGCCTCGGCGGGACGGGGCCGACCGTACGGCGTGATCGGGCTGATCGTCGCGGTGGCCGTGGTGTTCTCGATGCTCACCACGGCGCTGGTCGGCGGTGCCGGCGACACGGAGGGGTTGCTGACGATCGCGCTGCTGTCGGCACTCCCACCCGCGGTCGGCGGGCTCGTCGCCCTGCTGCTCGCGCCGAAGCTGCTGCACCGGCTGCCGGACAACGGCCGGTCGCTGCCGCAGGTGAAGCGGGCGCTGCGCGAGGGCCGCTGCGACGATCCGCGGATCGACCGGCTGGCCCGGGCCGAGGCACACCGGCTGCGGCGGATGAACCGCTGGTGGCCGTGGCTGATGAGCGCCTTCGTGCTGGTGCAGCTCAGTCTGGCGGTGTTCGCCGACGGCCTGACCAACCGGATCGTCGGCGGGGTGGCTGCCGTGGTCTGGCTGGGGTTGCTGCTGGTCTGGCGACGCGCGGTCGGCCGGGCCGACCGCTACCTGACCGGGCTTTGAGGTGGTGACGGGACCAGCAACCGCCTCAAGCGGGACGGTAGCCCAGGGTCGTCAGCGCCTGCCGCGTGTCGGTCCACCACCGCTGATAGGCCGGAACCTGTTGTAGACGGTCCAGCGCCACGAGTTCACCCAACTGCACGTAGTGGTCTTCTCTGGACCGGCTCACGCGCTGCATCAGGTCATTCAGCACCCGCTTCGGGTCGCCCAACCGCTCGACGTGTGCGGGATTCGCGGGTAGGCCCATCGTCTCGTCCGTCCAGCCCCGCACGCCGAGCGCGTCGCGAAGGGCATCACCGTCAGCCAGTAGCCACGCCTCGGTTTCACGGACCGGCACCACCGCGACCATCTGCTCGACCCGATCACCCCACAGAGTCCGCAGCGGTGTTACCCACTCCCGTCTCACCCGGTCGGCATCCGCCCCCTGGTCCCGGTGAAAGAAGATCAGCGAGAAGGCGGCCCGGTTCTCGTCGACGAGATTGACCACGTCTTGGACCGAAGAGGGGCCCTTCCGGTCCCTCAGCACCTGCACGTCGGCGACCTCGACGGCGTCCTCAAAAGCGGTGTAGCAGAGTTGCGTGAGCGCTCGTCCCAGCAACCTCGGTAGAAACTGGTCGTCGGTGCGCCCCTCGGAGACCAGTGCGGAGGTGAGATACCGCATCAGGTGCCCAACTCCGCCTGCACCTCGAACTCGGCGATCTCACTCGGGCTTACCACGGCGCTCCTGAGCGCGTCATCGAAGGTGAGCTGCCGGGCGCCTGCGATGGCACGCCAACGGGAGATTCGGCTGGGCCGATGTCCTCGTTGCACCCGGCTGACCACGTCCATGAAAACGGCAGCGACTTCGCGATCGTCCAATGGTTGCAACGCGCGAAGAATCGCCGGGGAGTGACTACTTAGAATCAGCTGGGTGAGCGCAGCACCGTCAGTCGGGCTGTTGAGCGCCCGGTCGACCAGATTCCGGAGGTAGCGCACGAACTGGGCCAGTCGCTGCGGGAAGATCCCGTTCTCCGGCTCCTCGAAACAGATCAGACCTGCTCCTCGGGGATCGTAGAGCGCCGCCAGCAGGGCAATGGCACGGAGGGTGCCATCCGAGGCGACCCGTGCGGAGAACGGCGCTTCGTCCCGGGTCACCACCATGACCTGCCGCTGCCGACGGGCGTCGTCCTCACTCAACCGCACCCGGGTGACGCCGGGTATGACGGCCGCCAGATCGGCGGAGAGATCGTTGAGGACTCCGTCGGGTCTGTCGTCGGTCCCGGTCTCGTCCGCCAGCCTACGAAGGGTGTTGGCGAGGTGACCACCGTTGGCGGCGAGGTTGTCCGGATCGTCGTAGGAGTCCGGGGCACGGAGCGCGCTCGGGTCCAGGTGCAACAGTCGCCACGACTGCATCTCCCGCTTGAGCGCGTAGAGCAGCGGGAAATCGGTCGCGGTGGTCAGGCTCGACAGCACGGTCGCGGTGGCGGCCGACGCCGGAAGTCTCCGCTTACGCCCCTGGTTTCCCTGCTGTCTGATACTGAAGACCGGCCTGCCGGGGTCGTCTGTCTCGGTCTCCAACGGGTCTGCGCCCGGACGGTAGGCTCCCAACCGTTTCCGCTGCTCGGCGTTCCGGTGCTCCATCCACTTGTCGTCCGCCCGTCGGATACGGCGGACCACCTCCCGGACCACGTACGGCCGCTGGGAACCGCTCGGGGAGATGGATCGAAGCTCGATCTCCAGCTCGTACCGAAGTCGGGAGTGGTGGACCTCGGCGGTGTCGCCGAACGCATCGGTCACCGATCTGTCCAGCAACACCTCCGCCGCGAAGGCCATCGTGGTGAACGGAGGTCCCTCCGTCGGCCGGTGGAACAGGTCCACGACGTCACCCCGCATGTGCTGGGCGGCCTCCAGGACCGGATCACTCGCCAGCCGGCTCAGGAACTGGATCGCATCGAAGAGGTTCGACTTACCTGCGGCGTTACGGCCGATCACGACGAGGAAGGGCGGGACGTTCAGCTCGAAGTCTCGGAACGACTTGAAACCGTCGATCTCGATGCGCGTCAACATCCCGCCCCCCTGTCTCTACAGCGCCGGCGGGGTGAGGGTGCCGACCACCGACTCCAGGGCGGCGGCGACCCGGTACATCCGGTCGTCGGCCAGGGTCGGGGCCATGATCTGGAAGCCGACCGGGAGCCCGTCGGAGAGCCCGCACGGCACCGAGATGCCCGGCCCGCCGTACAGGTTGGTCGGGATGGTGTAGAGGTCGGCCAGGTACATCTGGTACGGGTCGGCGGTGCGCGCGCCGAGCGGGAACGCCACCGACGGGGTGGTCGGCGAGATCAGCGCGTCGACCCGCTCGAAGGCCGCGGTGAAGTCCCGGGTGATCAGCGTACGGACCTTCTGCGCCTGCCCGTAGTAGGCGTCGTAGTAGCCCGAGGAGAGCGCGTACGTGCCGAGCATGATCCGCCGCTTGACCTCGGGGCCGAAGCCGGCCTCCCGGGTGAGCTGCATGACCTCCTCCAGCGACCGGTTGCCGTCGTCGCCGACCCGCAGGCCGAACCGGACGCCGTCGAACCGGGCCAGGTTGGAGGAACACTCACTCGGCGCGATCAGGTAGTACGCCGGCAGCGCGTAGCTGAAGTGCGGGCAGGACACCTCGACGATCTCCGCGCCCAGCTTGGCCAGCGCGTCCACCGACTCCCGGAACGCGGCCAGCACGCCCGGCTCGGCACCGTCACCGGAGAACTCGGTCACCACGCCCAGCTTCACCCCGGTCAGGTCGCCGGTCGCGCCGAGCTTCGCCGCCGCCACCACGTCCGGCACCGGCTGCGGAATGCTCGTGGAGTCGCGCGGGTCGTGGCCGCCGATCACCTGGTGCAGCAGCGCGGCGTCCAGCACCGTACGGGCACACGGGCCGGGGGTGTCCAGCGAGGACGAGAAGGCCACCAGGCCGTACCGGGAGGTGCCGCCGTAGGTGGGTTTCGCGCCGACGGTGCCGGTGACCGCGCCGGGCTGGCGGATCGAGCCGCCGGTGTCCGAGCCGATCGCCAGCGGAGCCTCGTACGCGGCCAGCGCCGCCGCGCTGCCCCCACCGGAACCGCCGGGGATCCGGTCGGTGTCCCACGGGTTGCGGGTCGCGCCGTAGGCGGAGTACTCGGTGGAGGAGCCCATCGCGAACTCGTCCATGTTGGTCTTGCCGAGCATCACCGTGCCGGCCTCGCGCAGCCGCTGCACGATCGTGGCGTCGTACGGCGGACGCCAGCCCTCCAGGATCTTCGACCCGACGGTGGTCGGCACGCCCTTGGTGGTGAGTACGTCCTTGACCGCCACCGGTACGCCCGCGAGCGGCCCCAGCGGCTCACCGGCCGCCCGGCGCTCGTCGACCGCCCGCGCGGCCGACAACGCGCCCTCGGTGTCGACGTGCAGGAAGGCGCATACCCGGTCGTCGACCGCGGCGATGCGGTCCAGGTGGGCCTGGGTGACCTCGACGGCGGAGGTCTGCCCGTCGGCGACCAGCCCGGCCAGCTCGGTCGCGGTCATTCTGGTCAGGTCGCTCACGATGCCACATCCTCGTCCAGGATCCGGGGCACCCGGAACCGCTGCTGCTCGGCGTCGGGCGCGCCCGACAGCGCCTCGGCCGGGGTCAGGCCGGGCACCACCACGTCGTCGCGCAACACGTTGGTCAGCGGCACCGAGTGGGAGGTCGGCGGGATGTCCGCCGCGGCGACCTCGCCGACCTGTGCGACCGCCTGGAGGATCACGTCGAGCTGACCGGCGAAGGTGTCCAGCTCCTCCTCCGTCACGGCGAGCCGCGACAGTCGCGCCAGGTGCGCGACCTCCTCGCGGGAGATGGCGGCCATCGGTGCCCCCTTCGTGGCTGTCCTGCTGCGTCAAGCGAGTCTATTGTCCGGCGCTTTCGGCCTGCCGGCGGCTCCCACCGGCCCACCCGGTACGGGTCACGGCGGCACGGAGCGCCGGCTCCACGGGTGCGCCGGCCGGCACTCCGGCGGGCCCGCTCAACGGGCGTGCCGGCGCGGGATCTCGGTGTCGCCGCCGGCGCTCGGCCGCAACGGCCGGTACCGGGCCAGCCAGGCGGCCAGCTCCTCGGCGGGCATCGGCCGGGCGTGGAACCAGCCCTGGGCCACGTCGCAGCCGGCCGCGTGCAGCAGCCGCCAGGTCCGCTCGTCCTCCACCCCCTCGGCCACCACCCGCAGACCGAGCGCGCCGGCCAGGTCGATCATCGAGCGGACGATGGCCGCGTCGTCGGGGTCCTCGGCCATGCCGAGTACGAACGACCGGTCCACCTTCACCTCGGCCAGCGGCAGCCGACGCAGGTGCTGCATCGAGGAGTACCCGGTGCCGAAGTCGTCCAGGCTGATGGCCACCCCGATCTGGTGCAGCCGGGTGATGGTGGCCAACACCCGTCGGGGGTCGGCCATCAGCGCGCCCTCGGTGATCTCCACCTGGAGCCGGTCGGGGCGGATGCCGTACCTGGTCAACCGGTCGGCGATCTGGTCGGCGATCTCACCGCTGTGCAGGTCCCGGACGCTGACGTTGAGCGCCGCCCGCAGCTGGACCCCGGCGGCCGACCAGGCGGCGAGTTGGCCGAGCACGTCGTCCACCACCCGGCGGGTGAGCAGCCGCATCACCGCGGTCTGCTCGGCCACCCGGATCAGCTCCTCCGGGTCCACCATCCCGCGCCGGGGATGCCGCCACCGCAGCAACGCCTCCACCCCGACCACCTCGCCGGTGGCGATGGCGATCTGCGGTTGGTAGTACATGGTGATCTCGCCCGGGTCACCCAGCTCGGCCGCCCCGGTACGCCGGCCACCCGCCCGGCTGTCGTCACCACCCCGGCTCGCGGCCGTCGGCTGACTCCCGGCCCTCGGCTGACTCGCGGCCCTCGGCTGACTCGCGGCAGTCGACGGACTCGCGGCAGTCGGGGGGTTGTCGGCGGCCGGTTGCGGATCGGCGGTCGACCGCCGATCGGCGGTGGGCAGGTCGCCGGTGGCTGGCCGGGGGACGGTGGCGGCACCGGCGCGGCGGCGGGTCGGGTCGGCGTTGGTGATGATCCGGGCGATCAGCTCGTCGGGGACGCCGGTCACCGGCTGGGCCGGCCGACCGCGACGCCACCAGCGACGAAGCCGGTGACCCGACCACCGCGCCGCACCGTCCGAGCCCGCGCCGTCCGAGCCCGCACCGTCCGAGGCCGCGCCGTCCGAGCCCGCACCGTCCGAGCCCGCGCCGTCCGAGCCCGCACCGTCCGAGGCCGCGCCGTCCGAGCCCGCACCGTCCGAGCCCGCGCCACCCGGGGCACCCGGGGCCGGTCCTGCCGCAGACCCCGTCGACCCCGACGACGACGCCGGTCGAGGGTCGGGCACCGGAGCGGTGGTCGGTGTGTCGCCGGGTGCCGGCCCGGTCGGCTCCTCGTCCCCGCCCCGCCCGAGTACGGGCAGGGCGGTGGTGCCGGCGGGCAGGGCAGCGCCGTCGCCACCGCGTACCTCGGCCGGCTGGTCGTCGGCGGGCCGCGCGGCGGTGACCCCGCCCAGGTCGACCACTGGTGTTTCGCCAGCCGGCAGCGACCCGGCGGGCGGCGGGCCCGTGGGGGCCGGTGTGGTTTCCAGGACCCGGCGCAGGTCGGCCAGGAGGCTCAGGCGCTCGGCCGAGTTGTGGTCGGACTCGGCGGTGTAGACGGCGACGGTGTCGTTGCGGTGCTTGGCGTCGTACATGGCGACGTCCGCGTGCCGCATCAGGGTGGCGAAGTCCTCGCCGTGGTCGGGGTAGAGCGCGATCCCGATGGAACCCCCCACGTCCAACGGCAGACCGTCAAGCGACACCGGCTCGGCGAGCGTGGCCACCAGGGCGGCGGCCAGTTCCCGGGCCTCGTCGACGCCGGTCAAGCGGGGCGCGACGATGGCGAACTCGTCGCCACCGAGCCGGGCCACCAGCTCGCCGGCGCCGACCGCGCCGGCCAGCCGGGCGCTCACCTCGACCAGCAGCCGGTCACCGACGGCATGGCCGAGCGCGTCGTTGACGTTCTTGAACCGGTCCAGGTCGATCAGGAGCAGGGCCAGGTACGCGTCGGGTACCCCCCGGGCGGCGCGTTCGGCGTGCAGGTGCACCTGCTCGGCGACCTCGGCCCGCAGGGCCTTGCGGTTGGGCAGCCCGGTGAGCGGGTCGAGGGAGCCGAGCTGTTCCTGCTCGGCGGAGAGCCGGGCCATCCGGTACACGGCGAAGAGAGGCACCAGCACCAGCGGGACCAGGGCGGCGCTGACCCGGGCGGCAGCGGTCAGGACCGGTGCGAGCAGCAGCAACGAGCCGGTGGTGAACACCTCGAAGCCGATCCCCTGCCGCAGGCCGGGCCACCACCGGTCGCCGAAGCGCAGCCGTACCGCCGTGCCGACCAGGACGTGGTTGACCACGAACCAACCCGCGGCGGCCACCCCCACCACCAGCACGTCGACCCAGCCCAACCGGGCGTCGACCGGCCCGTCCGCCCCGGATCGGAGCACACCCAGACCGGCGGCGAGCCGGAGCACGCCGTAGGCGACGGCGAGGGCGCAGACGTACTGCGCGGCGTTGAAGGCGGTCCGCCAGGCCGCGTGCCGCATCCGCCAGCCGGAGACCACCACCGCCGCCACCTGCACCACCACCGCCGGCCCCAACCCCCAACCGAGCAGGATCGCGAAGGTGAAGCAGGTGGACGGGAAGACCGCCGCGGTCTGCCGGCGCCCCTGCGGTACGAAGAGACGGGCGTCGCAGAGCACCGCCAGGCCGGCCATCACCCAACACGCCGCCGGCGGCACCGCCCACCGGTCCACGAGAGTGACCAGCGGAGCCACGCTGACCAGCAGAGCCGCCCCAACGGTCGCGGCCACGAAGCCGAAGAACGGCGTCACCCGGCCCGGAGGCACGGAGTTTCGCGGATCGACGGCCTCCATCGCACCTCCCGGGAGCGGGTTCACCCGGCGGGCCGTGCACCCGCCGCTCCCATGAAACGCCCCCGGTGCGGCATTTGCCGGTAGGACAGCCACGAATCGGTCGTAGTCGTAATTAAGTTGGTATTCTTCGCCCTGCGCCTACCTCGGCGGATATGTCACCAGCTGCGCAAAGATTCACGTTTGCCGCACTCACTCCTCGATCCGGGCCACCTCGCGGGCCGCCTCCGGACCAGCGTCGAGCAGCACCTGGAAACCCGCCTCGTCGAGAACCGGCACCTTGAGGCTGGCCGCCTTGTCGGCCTTCGACCCCGGGTTGTCCCCCACCACCACGAAACCGGTCTTCTTGGACACCGAGCCGCTCATCTTGCCGCCCCGGGTCTGGATGGCCTCGGCAGCCTGGTCACGGGAGAAGCCGGTGAGCGTGCCGGTCACCACCACGGTCAGCCCCTCCAGTGGTCGCGGCCCCTCGTCGACGGTCTCCTCCGCCATCCGTACCCCGGCCTCGGCCCACTTACGGACCACCTCGCGGTGCCAGTCCACGGCGAACCACTCCCGGATGCTGACCGCGATCGTCGGGCCCACCCCGTCGACCGAGGAGAGCTCCTCCTCGCTCGCCGCCGCGATCGCCTCGACCGACCGGAAGTGCCGGGCCAACGCCTGCGCGGCGGTCGGACCGACGTGCCGGATGGAGAGCGCCACCAGCACCCGCCACAGCGGGCGCTGGCGCGCCTCGGCCAGGTTGTCCAGCAACTTGGCCGCGTTGGTGCCGAGGGTGCCGTCCTTGTTGACGAAGAACTCCGACCGGGCCAACTGCTCGGCGTCCAGGCCGAACAGGTCACCCTCGTCGGTGATGATCCGCGCGTCGAGCAGCGCCGCCGCTCCCTTGTAGCCGAGCACCTCGATGTCGAAGCCACCCCGGCCGGCCAGGTGGAAGACCCGCTCCCGCAGCTGCGCCGGGCAGGACCGGCTGTTCGGGCAGCGGATGTCGACGTCGCCGGACTTCGCCGGGGCCAGCGGGGTGCCGCAGGCCGGGCAGTGGGTCGGCATGACGAACGGCCGGGCGTCTGCCGGGCGTAGGTCGACCACCGGACCGAGCACCTCGGGGATGACGTCGCCGGCCTTGCGCAGCACCACGGTGTCGCCGATCAGCACCCCCTTGCGCTCGACCTCCCGGGCGTTGTGCAGGGTGGCGTACGCGACCGTCGAGCCGGCCACCTTGACCGGCGCGAGCACGGCCCGTGGGGTGACCCGCCCGGTGCGCCCCACCTCGACGTCGATGTCGAGCAGCGTGGTGTTGACCTCCTCCGGCGGATACTTGAAGGCGATCGCCCAGCGCGGCGCCCGGCTGGTCGAGCCGAGCCGACCCTGGATGGAGACCGGATCGACCTTGACCACCACCCCGTCGATCTCGTGCTCGACGTCGTGCCGGTGCGCGGCGTAGTAGGCGATGTACTCCGCCACCCCGGCCAGGTCAGGCACCACCCGCCACCGGTCGCTGGTCGGCAGCCCCCAGGCCCGCAGGGCCGCGTACGACTCGGACTGCGCAGTGGGCCGGAACCCCTCGCGGGCGCCGATGCCGTGCACGACCAGCCGCAACGGCCGCGAGGCGGTGATCCGGGGGTCCTTCTGCCGCAGGCTGCCGGCGGCGGCGTTACGCGGATTGGCGAACGGCGCCTTGCCCTGCTCGACCAGGGACGCGTTGAGGCCGGCGAAGGCCTCGACCGGGAAGTAGATCTCGCCGCGCACCTCGATCAGCTCCGGCGGCGGGCCGTACTCGTCGGAGGGGGTGAGCCGGCCCGGCACGTCCCGGATGCTGCGCACGTTGGCGGTGACGTCCTCGCCGGTGCGCCCGTCGCCCCGGGTCGCCGCCCGGACCAGCCGACCCCGCCGGTAGGTGAGGTTGATCGCCAGGCCGTCGACCTTCGGCTCGCAGAGGTAGGGCACCGCCCCGCCGGCATCCCGCTCGACCCGCTCGGCCCACGCGGCCAACTCCTCGTCGGCGAAGGCGTTGTCCAGCGACATCATCCGCTCGGCGTGGGTGACCGGGGTGAAGTCGGTGGAGAAGGTGCCGCCGACCCGCTGGGTAGGTGAGTCCGGGGTACGCAGCGCCGGATACTGCCCCTCCAGCGCCTCCAGCTCGCGCAACTGACGGTCGAACTCGGCGTCGGTGATGGTCGGCGCGTCGAGCACGTAGTAGCGGTACTGGTGCTCGGTCAGGTCCTGGCTCAACGTGGCGTGCCGCTCCCGGGCCTGCGGGGGCGGCTCGGCGCCGGCCGCCGCCTCCTGTTCCGCGCTCACCTGTGCGGCACCGGCCTCCTCGGACACCCCGCTCCCCTCCGACACCGTTCCGTCGTCCCACACCGTTTCGTCGTCCGCCACCGCTTCGTCGTCCGCCACCGCCGACCCCCTCGACACCACGGGACCTCCCGTGCTCCGCTACCCCCGCACCGTATCGGGACGGTGGGACAATATCCGTCACCTGCACCGACGGCCGTCCCGACCACCGTCGGGCAGCGCCGGCGGAGTCGACGACAGCGAGAATCGAGGTACGGATGCCCGAGTGGTTGCCGTGGGCGGCGCTGATCCTGCTCGCCGTCGTGGCCGGCTGGGCCTGGGACAGCTGGCGCAACCGGCCGGGCGGACGGCCCCGCACCCGGCCGGACGGCGCCGACCGGCGGACCGGCGCACCGAAACGTCCACGCACCCGCCCCGGCAGCCCGCCCCGCCCCCGCACCGGTGACCGGGCCCCGGCCGGTACGCCCCGCAGCGGGGAGATCTGGTGGGCCGACGTGCCGTACGCCGACGGGGACGGCTCGAAGGTCCGCCCCTGCCTGGTGCTGCGGGTGGAGCGCCGGCACGCCGAGGTGCTCAAGATCACCAGTCAGGACAAGAGCCACCGGGACGACCACGTACCGATCCCCACCGGCGACTGGGACCCCGATGCCGAGCGGGACAGCTTCCTGGACCTCGGCGACCCGATCCAGGTCGACCTGGTGGCCTTCGAGAACCGGGCGGGCACCTGCGACCAGCAGCTGTGGCGCCGGATCCGTACCCTGCCCCACCTGCGCTGAACTGGCCCGGAGCGGGCCGGCGCCCGGCCCGGTCGGACCCGCTGGTCGCCGTGGGTCGGCCGGCGGTCAGTCCCAGGCCGCGCCGAGGGTGCGCAGCTGGTCGGCGTACTCGATCCGCCCGGCCCAGCCGGCGGGCCAGGCGGCCATCCCCACGGCGGCCCCCAGGAATGCCCCGGCCAGCGCGGCGATCGAGTCCGAGTCACCGGCGGTGGTGGCCCCCCGGGCCAGCGCGGCGACCGGATCGTCGGCATGCCGGATCGCGCAGTACAACGCGGTCGCCAACGCCTCCTCGGCCACCCAACCCTCACCGGTGTGCCGACAGGGGTCACCACCGTCGTCCGGCCGACCCAGGGCGGTCACCAGCCGCTGCAACGCCCGCCGGCACTCGTCCCAGCCCCGGGCGATGAACTCCCGCGCGGAGTCCACTCCGGGGCGCTGCCACAGGTCACCGAGCCAGTCGCCGTGGTAGGTGTGCCGCTGCCGGTCGGCCCGCTCCAGCAACAGCTCCGGCAGGTCGGCCAGGGCCGCGCCCTCGCGTGCCAACCGCACCGCGTACGCGGTCAGCTCGCTGGCCGCCAGGCCGGTCGGATGGCCGTGGGTCAGCCCCGCCTGCAACTGGGCCAGACCGGCGAGGGTGGTCAGGTCGACGTCGAGCAGACCGATCGGGGTCACCCGCATGTTCGCGCCGCAGCCCTTCGAGCCAGCCTGGGTCGCCTCCTGCCAGCGGGTCCCCCGGGCCAGCTCGGCGCAGGCGCGCAGGCAGGTCATGCCCGGGGCACGGTTGTTCTCCGGGCTGACCGCCCAGGCCAGGAACCGACGCCGCAGCAACGGCTCGACGACCTCGGGCGTCGGCACGGACGCCTCGCGCACGGCCTGGGCCACCGCCAACGCCATCTGGGTGTCGTCGGTGACCAGGGCCGGCTCGCCGACCAGCTCGCGGGGGCCGGTCGGACCGTACCGGCGGTGGATCTCGGCGACGGTCAGGAACTCGGTCGGCCGCCCCAGGGCGTCACCGTAGGCCAGACCGTACAGCGAGCCGCTGGCCCGCCGGAGCGAGGAGTCGATCACAGCGCCATGATGCCGGGCCGTCGCAACCCCGCCGGCCCAGCCCAGCCCGACCAGCCCAACCCAGGCCGACCAGCCCGACCCGGTCCGACCAGCCCAACCCGGTCCGACCGGGCTGGACCAGACCGGCCTGGGCCAGTCCGGCCGGCCTGCCTGGTCCGGCCCGGGTGGTCAGTCCCAGCAGAGACAGAACGGGTGGCCCGCCGGATCGGCGTAGACCCGGAAGCCCTCCCCCTCACCGGGCAGCCGCCGGGCACCGAGCTTCAGGGCCGCCTGCTCGGCGGTCTCGATGTCCTCGACGGTCACGTCGAGATGGAACTGCTGGGGCCGCTCCGGGTCGGGCCAGGCCGGCGGACGCAGATCGGGTGCCCGTTGGAAGGCGAGCCGGGGCTGCTGGCCGGGCGGTCCTCCGAGCACCACCCAGTCGTTGCCGTCGGACTGCTCCTCGTTCAGCGGCAGGCCCAGCAACTCGGCGTAGAAACCCGCCAGGTCGCGAGGGTCCGGACAATCGATCACGACGGTACGTAGTTGTCCCACCATGCGCCTCATCCTGCCCCACCGGTACGACACCAAACCCGCCCCGCGGCCACCCCGCCCCGCGCGCAGCCCCGCCCGCGCGCAGCCCCGCCCCGCGCGCTGCCGCCACGCTTCTAGATGCAAGAAGGGGACCCTTCTCGACCGTATGCGTTAACAGGGGGCCCTTCCTTACACCTCGTCGGCTAGGCGGCGGGCGGCGTCGCGGCAGGCGGCCAGGGCCGCCCGGACGTAGCCGTCGGTAGCGCCGGCCAGGCCGCAGGCCGGGGTGACCACCACCTGGCGGGCCAACCGGCTGCGGGGGAAGCCCAGCCGGTCCCAGACCTGGCGTACCCGGTCGGCGACCTGGGCGGAGGTCGGTGCGGGGCCGGCCGACGGTGGGCTCGTGGCGATCGCGCCGGCCAGCAGGCCGAGCCCGGCGTCGATCGCCTCGCCGAGCGGGTCCAGCTCGGTGAGCAGGCCGAGGTCGAGCGCTACGCCTACCGCGCCGGCCGAGCGGATCACCTCCAGCGGTACGTCGGGGGCGCAGCAGTGCACCACGGTCGGCACCCCGGCCGCCTCGATCACCGTCCGCAGGGCAGCGGCCGCGTCCGGCCCCGGCACCGGCCGGTACGCACCCAGCCCGCTCTCGGTGGGCACCCGGCCGGCGAGCACCGTCGGCAGCGACGGCTCGTCGAGTTGCAGCAGGACCGCGGCACCGGGCAGCCGACGGGTGAGCGCCGCGACGTGTCCGCGCAGCCCCTCGGCGAGGGAGTCGGTGAGGTCGCGTACCGCGCCCGGGTCGCGCAGCAGCCGCCCGCCGATCGGCAGCTCCAGCGCCGCCGCCATGGTGAACGGGCCACCTACCTGCACCTTGACCGGCCCGGTGTAGCCGTCGGCCTGCTCGGCGAGCTGGTCGAGGTCGCGTTCCATCAGGTCCCGGGCGCGGCGCAGGTCCCGCCCGGGGCGCGGGGCGATCCGCCAGCGGGCCGCGTACAGCTCCACCGGCAGCTCGACCAGCAGGCCGCCGGTGCGCCCGACCAGGTCCGCGCCCGGACCACGGGCGGGCAGCTCGGGCAGGTGCGGCAGGACGGGCAGCTCGCCGAGGACGATCCGCTGCGCCTCGGCGATGTCGGTGCCGGGAAGTGAGCCGATCCCGGTCGCCGCGCCGGTCGGCCAGGGCCAGGTCTGGTCAGTCACCGCCGAAGGGTAACCGCTCACCCCGGCCACCCGGCCGGCGCTGCCGCTGCACCGACGGAGCAGGCCCGCCGCCCGAACCGAGTCCGCCGCCCGAATCTACGGAACAGGGCGGGCCGCCCGCACCGGCGGGCCGCCGCCGAACCGGCCCGACCGGGGCCGCCGCCGAACCTACGGAACAGGTCCGCCGGCGAACCGGCCCGACAGGTCAGCCGGAGATGGTGGCCGAGCCGAGCACCACGTCGCCGGCCGGGTCCGGGCGGTACGCCACGATCGCCTGGCCGGCGGCGACCCCGCGCAGCGGCCGACGCAGGTCGGCCCGGAGGCCGTCGCCGCTCGGCACGACCGTGGCCGGGACCACGTCGCCGTGCGCCCGCAGCTGCACCTCGCACTCGACCGGCCCGGTCGGTGTCCCGGTGCCCGTCCACACGGCGCGGGTGGCGTGCACCGTGGCCACCTCCAGCGCCTCGGCGGGGCCGACGGTCACCGTGTTGGTCGTGGGGGTGATGGAGAGCACGTAGCGGGGCCGGCCGTCCACGGCGGGCCGGTCCAGGTGCAGGCCCCGGCGCTGGCCGACGGTGTACGCGTAGGCACCCTGGTGGCTGCCGACGACCGCACCGGTCAGCGCGTCGACCACGTCGCCGGGGGCCTCGCCCAGCCGGTCGGCCAGGAAGCCCCTGGTGTCGCCGTCGGCGATGAAGCAGATGTCGTGCGAGTCCGGCTTGTCGGCGACCGCCAGGCCGCGGTCGGTCGCCTCCGCCCGGACCTGCGCCTTGGTCGAGTCGCCGAGCGGGAAGACCGACCGGTCCAGCTGCGCCCGGGTGAGCACCGCCAGCACGTACGACTGGTCCTTGGCCAGGTCGACGCTGCGGCGCAGGAGGCCGTCGGCGCCGAGCCGGGCGTGGTGGCCGGTGACCACCGCGTCGAAGCCCAGGGCCACCGCCCGGTCCAGCACCGCGGCGAACTTGATCTTCTCGTTGCAGCGCAGGCAGGGATTCGGGGTACGCCCCGCCGCGTACTCGGCGACGAAGTCGTCCACCACGTCGGCGTGGAAGCGGTCGGCCATGTCCCACACGTAGAACGGGATGCCGATCACGTCTGCCGCCCGGCGGGCGTCCCGGGAGTCCTCCAGGGTGCAGCAACCACGCGCCCCGGTGCGGTAGGTCTGCGGGTTACGGGCCAGCGCCAGGTGCACCCCGGTCACGTCGTGCCCGGCCTCGACCGCCCGCGCCGCCGCCACGGCGGAGTCCACCCCGCCCGACATCGCCGCCAGAACCCTCACCAGCCCACGCTCCCTTCCCCACCAACCCTAGCCACCGCCCCGCCCGGACGGCATCCGGCGGGGGGACAACCGCACCGTCACGGTGGTCAGCGGGGTGCGGGTGGACCAACCGCACCGCCGGACGGCGGTCAGCGGGCGGGTCGGCCCACCACACCGCCCGACGCTCAGCGCGGGGCGGAGCCCAGCGCGGCCGCCCGCCGGGCCCGTTCCACGGCCGCCGGCAGCGCGGTGACCAGGGCGTCGACGTCGGCGGCGGTGGAGGTGTGGCCGAGGCTGAACCGCAGCGAGGAACGGGCCCGGTCGTCGTCGGCGCCCATTGCGAGCAGCACGTGCGAGGGCTGGGCCACCCCGGCGGAGCAGGCCGAGCCGGTCGAGCAGCCGATGCCCTGGGCATCGAGCAGCAGCAACAGGGCGTCGCCCTCGCAGCCGGGGAAGGAGAAGTGCGCGTTGCCGGGCAGCCGGTCGGTGGCCGCGCCGTTGAAGATCACGTCCGGCACCGCCTGACGGACCCGGGCGACCAGGTCGTCGCGGAGGGCGGCGAGCCGGGCGGCGTACTCCTGTTGGGTCTTGACCGCGGTCTCCACGGCCACCGCGAAGGCCACGATGCCGGGGGTGTCCAGGGTGCCGGAGCGTACGTCGCGTTCCTGGCCGCCGCCGTGCAGCAGCGGGGTGGCCGCGACGTCCCGGCCCAGCAGCAGGGCACCGACGCCGATCGGCCCGCCGAGCTTGTGCCCGGTGACGGTCAACGCGGCGACCCCGCTGGCGGCGAAGTCGACAGGCACCTGACCGATCGCCTGGACGGCGTCGGTGTGCACCGGCACCGCGTGTTCGGCGGCGATCGCGGCCAGCTCGGTCACCCGCTGGACCGTGCCTACCTCGTTGTTGGCCCACATCGCGGTCACCAGGGCCACCCGCTCGCCGTGGCCGGCCAGTTCGGCCCGTAGCCGCTCCGGGTCGAGCCGCCCGCCGCCGTCGACCGGCAGCCAACTGACCTCGGCGCCCTCGTGCTCGACCAACCAGTCGACCGCGTCGAGGACCGCGTGGTGCTCGATCGCGCTGCAGACCACCCGGTGCCGGCCCGGGGCGGCCGCCCGGCGGGCCCAGAAGATGCCCTTCACCGCGAGGTTGTCGCTCTCGGTACCGCCGCCGGTGAAGATCACCTCAGAGGGTCGGGCACCCAGTACGGCGGCCACCCGTTCCCGCGACTCCTCCACCCGCCGACGGGCATGGCGGCCCGCCGCGTGCAGCGACGACGCGTTGCCGACCTCGCGGGCGGTGGCGACGTACGCCTCCAGTGCCTCGTCGAGCATCGGAGTGGTCGCCGCGTGATCCAGGTATGCCATCAGGGTTCAGCCTAACCAGCGGAGTGGGCCGGCTGCCCCGCGCGTCCGGTTCCCCCGGCCCGCCGGGGCTGCGGCGGGCCGGGGGAACCGGCGGACCGGGGGAACCGGCGGGCCGGACCGGGGTCAGGCCGGTACGGCGGTGACCACGATGTTGTCCCGGTACCGGCGGGTCTCGGCGTCGAACGGGCCACCACAGGTGATCAGGGTCAGCCGGGGTGCTCCGTCGCGGGCGAAGTACCGGTCCAGCGGGATCTTCGTCTTGGCGTACTCCTCCCGGGCCACCACCCGGTACCGGCGTTCCCGCCCGTCGTCGCCGGTGACGGTGACGGTGTCGTCCCGGTCCAGCTCCCGCAGCCGGAAGAAGGCACCCCGGCCCTGGTCGGCGCTGTCGACGTGGCCGGCGACCACGATCGAGCCCTGGTCGGCCTCCAGCCCCGGGCCGAAGCGGTACCAGCCGATCTCGTCGACGCTCGGCGGCACCTCGAACTCGTTCGTCCGGGGGTTGATGCCGACCGCGTCGACGGTCGCGGTGACCTCGATCGCCGGGATCCGCAGCCGTACCGGTGGGACGGCCCGGTCGGTGGTGGGCAGGTCGCCCCGGGTGACCGGGACCGACGGGGCGCCGCTGCCGCTGGTCTCGGCGCTCGGGGTGGCGGTGGCCAGCCGGGCGGCCTCGTCCGCGCCGACCGGCTCGGTCGGACCGGAGCCGCAGGCCACCACCGTGGCGGCGGTGAGCGCGGCAGCGCCGGCGGCGAGGGCCGCCAGCGCGCCGCGGTCGCGGACCGTCACCGCCGGGCCGGCCGGGCGGTGGCCAGCCGCGCTCCCCCACCGATCAGCAGCAGCGTGCCCGCGCCGGCCAGCACGTACCAGGCCGTGCCGAGACCGGTGGCGGCCTGGCCACCGGTGCCGCTGGGCACGCCGGACGGGGCGGAGTGCAGGCCGGTGATGGTCTGCGACACGATGCTCAGGTTCTCGCCCTCGGCGGAGCCGATCGCGTAGACGATCGTCGCGGTGCCCTCGGCCAGGTTGAGGTCCGCCGGGCCGATCGCGACGGTGTCGGTGCCGGCGAGGACCACGTCGGCGTTGACGGTCCCGGCGTCGACGTCACCCTTGGCCTCGTTCGGGTTGGTCAGGTTCTCGAAGACCGGCTGGCCACCCGCCCGTACGTCGACCGCCGGGGCGGCAGCGGTGTGCCGGACGACCAGCCGCGCCTTGCCCGCGTCGACCCGGCCGGTGTCGTTGACGAACGGGGTGATCTTCGGCTCGCCCTCGGCGTCGAGGTGGGCCGCGATGCTGATGTTCGCCCCGCCCGGCACCTCGGCGTCGTCGACGCTGAGGATCGCGCTGCCGATCGGCTCGCCCGGCTTGGTCAGGGCGATGTCGTACGCCCCCTCGGCCAGGTCCAGCGGCCCGGCCACGTCGCCCGGCTTGAAGTTCTCCAGCGTCTTCTCGCCGTTGACGTAGACGTCGACCGGGGTGTCCGGGATGCCGTGGACCACGGAGACCTTGGCCGAGGCCGCGTAGGCGGGGGTGGCGGTGAACGCGGCGATCCCGGCGAAGGTCAGTGCGGCGGCGGCGCTCCCCGCGGCGATCCGCCGGACGGACGAATACGACATGTCTGCCTCCTAGTGCTTCGTGGGGGTTCGTCTCCCCCGGGTTGCAGAACGGGTTACGCCGGCTGCCGTGGCGACGGATGCGGATGGAATCCGAATTCTTTTCTTTTCCGCCGGTGCATCCGTACCGGCCCTCCAGCACGAAAGAGCAGGCAGGACAGGACCCGAGTCGGAGAATGGGGCGAAGACTGTGGGCGCTACAGTCGGGCATGCCCCATGGAAGGCGAACCGC
This sequence comes from Micromonospora sp. WMMA1923, assembly GCF_049179195.1. Lineage (NCBI taxonomy): Bacteria > Bacillati > Actinomycetota > Actinomycetes > Micromonosporales > Micromonosporaceae > Micromonospora > Micromonospora sp. WMMA1923. The sequence goes on along the minus strand of NZ_JBMHLZ010000001.1, from coordinate 753,911 downwards.
CCGGTGACAGTGGTACGGCAGGCATCCGACCCGCCCGAGGACGACCTCGCGGTCCGGTTCCGCGCCGGTGACGAGAACGCCCTGCGGCAGGCGTACGACCGGTACGGCCGCGCCGTGTTCCATCTGGCCACCAGCACCCTGGCCAATCGCGCGGACGCCGAGGACGTGACCCAGGCGACCTTCGTCGCGGCCTGGCTGGCCCGGGACACCTTCGACCCGGCGCGCGGGTCGCTGATCGGCTGGCTGCTCGGCATCGGCCGGCGCAAGGTGGTGGACCGGCTGCGGGTCGCCGCGCGGGAGAACCGGGTGGTGGAGACCGTCCGGCAGCTGCCCGATCCGGCCCCGACCAGGCCGGACCCGGAGACCGTGGTCGACCGGCTGGTGGTCGCCGACGAGCTGGCCCGGCTCCCGGAGGACCAGCGTCGGATGCTCGAACTGGCCTTCTTCGACGATCTGACCCACCAGCAGATAGCGACGGTGACCGGGGTGCCACTGGGCACGGTGAAGAGTCACATCCGACGGGGCATGGCGAGCTTGAAACGCAGATGGGAGGTGGACGGTGCCGCACCTGGAGCACGACCGGCTGGTCTTCCTGGCGCTCGGTGAGAGCGGGTCGGACCAGGGTGAAGCCACCCATCTCGACACCTGCGCGCACTGTCGCGGTGAGCTGGAGACCCTGCGGCACGTCGCCGGGCTGGCCACCGCCACGCAGCCGCTGCGGGACCTGCCCGCCCCGCCGGAGCACCTCTGGCAGGGCATCCGCGCCGAGATCGAGGCCGCACAGGAACTGTCGTCGCCGACGGAGGCGCGGGAGCTGCCGTCGCGGGCAGAGGCCCGGGAGCTGCCGTCGCTGACCGCGGTCCGAGGCGGCCAGCAGACGGCACCGACGTCACGACGGCACCAGGTCGACCGGCGCCGTAGGCGACTCACCCGGTGGGCGCTGACCGCGGCGACCGCCACGGCCGCCGCCGTGCTGGGCGTGGTCGGCACCCTCGCCGTGGTGCGCTCCACCGAGCCCGCGCAGGAGCAGGTCGTCCTGGCCAGTGCGCCGTTGAGCGCGTACGGCCCGACGCCGCCGGAGGCCCGGGGCGAGGCGCGGGTGCTCGACGACGGTCGACTCCACCTGCACGTGGCGAATCTTCCCGAGGTTCCGGGGTACTACGAGGTCTGGCTGATCAACCCTGTCAACGGCGAGATGTTCTCGGTCGGCGTTCTCGGTGCCGGCTCGGACGTACTGCTACCGTTGCCGGCAAAGGTCGACCTGCGGGCGTACAACGTCGTCGACGTCTCGGCCGAGCAGTTCGACAACGACCCCGCCCACTCCGGCGACAGCCTGTTGCGGGGCACCCTGACGGGCTGATCGGCGGGCCGGATCAGCTCCCCGGCCCGTCGATCAGCTCCCCGTCCGACCCGGCCCCGTTCCCTCCCCTACCGGCGGGACCGACACCGTGACGCCCCTCGCTGCGTACTCGGAGAGGGGTGTGGAACGTGGACACTCGCCGTTCGAACAGAACGGCGGGTGTCCACCGCGGGGTTTGCCGGTGAGAGCGACGTGCGGCGTGCCGGCGGGGAGATGGAGATCCCCGCCGGCACGCGGCACGGGCAGGTCACTTGCGCTTGCGGATCTCCTCGGCGGCCTGCGGGAGGATCTTGAACAGGTCACCGACCACCCCGAAGTCGGCCAACTCGAAGATCGGCGCCTCGCCGTCCTTGTTGACCGCGACGATGGTCTTCGAGGTCTGCATGCCGGCCCGGTGCTGGATCGCACCGGAGATGCCCAGCGCCACGTAGAGCTGCGGCGAGACCGTCTTGCCGGTCTGACCCACCTGGAACTGGTGCGGGTAGAAACCGGAGTCGACCGCCGCCCGGGAGGCGCCGACGGCCCCACCCAGCAGGTCGGCCAACTCCTCGACCAACTTGAAGTTGTCGGCGTTGCCGACGCCCCGACCACCGGAGACGACCACCGAGGCCTCGGTCAGCTCCGGCCGCGAACCCTTCTGCTCGGCGACCCGGTCGACCACCCGGGCCAGCTTGTCGGTGTCGGTGACGGCGACGGTGAGCTGCTCGACGGTGGGGGTGGCCGGCGCCGGAGCCGGGTTCACCGAGTTCGGTCGGACGGTCACCAGCGGCAGGCCCTTGGTGACCTTGGCCTTGACGATGGTGGCACCGGCGAAGACGACCTGGGTGGCGGTGCCGTCGGCGGCCAGCCCGACCACGTCGGTCAGGATGCCGTTGTCCAGCTTGACCGCCAGTCGGGCGGCGATCTCCTTGCCCTCCTGGGCGGAGGCGAGCAGCACGGCGGCCGGCTGCACCCGCTGGACCAGTTCGGCAAGCACGGTGGCCTTCGGCGCGACCAGGTAGCCGTCGATCTCCGCGCTCTCGGCGGCGTAGATCTTCTCCGCGCCGTACTCGCCGAGGGTGGCGCTGAGCGCCTCGGCCGCACCGGGTCCACCGAGCACCACCGCGCTGGGCGTGCCCAGCTCGCGGGCGAGGGTGAGCATCTCCAGGGTGACCTTCTTGACGCCGAACTCACGGGTGGCTTCGACGACGACGAGAACCTCAGACATGTCCTGACCCCTCACACGAACTTCTCGGTGGCGAGGAACTCGACCAGCTTGACGCCGCCCTCGCCCTCGTCGGTGATCTTGGCACCGCCGGACCGCGCCGGACGCCTGGTGTGCTCCAGAACGGCGCTGGTCGCCCCGGCCAGGCCCACCTCGTCCGGAGCCACCCCGAGATCACCCAGGGAGAGCGTCCGTACCGGCTTCTTCTTGGCGGCCATGATGCCCTTGAAGGACGGGTAGCGCGGCTCGTTGATGGTGTCCCAGACGGAGACCACGGCCGGGGTCGCGGCGGTGACCACCTCGTAGCCCTCCTCGGTCTGCCGCTCGACGGTAAGCGTGGCGCCGTCGACGGTGAGCTTGCGCGCGCCGGTCAGCGCGGCGATCCCGAGGCGCTCGGCGAGCATGTGCGGCAGGACCTGCACCCGGCCGTCGGTCGACTCTGCACCGCAGAGCACCAGGTCGGCGTTGAGCTGCCCCAGGGCCGCGGCGAGCACCTTGGAGGTGGCCACGGCGCAGGAGCCGTGCAGGGCGTCGTCGACGACGTGCACGGCGGCGTCCGGGCCCATCGAGAGCGCCTTGCGGATCGACTCGGTCGCCCGGTCCGGGCCCATGGTCAGGATGGTGACCTCACCACCGTGCGCTTCCTTGATCTTCAGCGCTTCCTCGATGGCGTACTCGTCCATCTCGTTGATGACGTTGTTCGCCGAACCGCGGTCTAGGGTGTTGTCGTCACTGCGCAGGTTGCGGTCCGCGCCCGAGTCGGGCACCTGCTTGACGAGTACGACGATGTTCATCGCGCTTCGACGACCCTCCTGTAGGTGGTGCGATTCCTCGCCCGGTCAGGCGTTGCTCGCCTGGTCACGGGCGCAGCCTCGCGCGTTTGTTGCCGGCCGGTCAACCGCCCGATGCAGTGCGATTACCCACGCCGCAAGGTTACCTGCCAGTAGCATCACGGGTCGGGGCGAGGCGGAGTGACACAGCTCACCCAGCCGGCGGTCAGGCCGGGGCGGCCAGCGCCTGCCTGATCCGGTCGATCGCCTCGGCCTCGGCCGGGGACACCCCCTTGTGCGCCCGCGCCACCTCGTCGGCGGCGGTCAGCACCACGGACCGGTAGTTCTGCGCCTCGCCGGGGGCCTTGTCCCGCAGGATCGCCATCGCCCGGCCCAGCGCCGGCAGCACCACCGACTCGACCTCCAGGGTCGAGTCCCGGGGCAACCGGGGCAGCGGACCGTTGGCCAACACCTCCTTGACCAGGCCACTGGCCCCCGACATCACCCCCGAGGCGGCGAAACTCTCCCGGACCATGGCGAACACGCCAGGGTCGGCGTTGGACACCAGGAACACCGCGCCGAACGCGCCGGTCCTGAGGGTGAGCTGCTCGTCCTCCGTCAACCGCTCCATGATCACGGAGTGTAGACGTACGGCGTGGTGGTGGTGACCGGGACGAAGCCGAGCCGCTCCAGGATCGGCCGGCTCTGCGGGGAGGCGTCCACCTGCAACAACGTCCGGTCCCGTTGCCCGGCCAGCCGGGCCCGGTGCACCACCAGCGCCCGGTAGATGCCCCGGCGACGCCACTTCGGCAGGGTCGAGCCGCCCCACAGGGTGGCGAACCCGGTGCCGGTCGGGTACCGCACCCAACCCGCGCTGACCACCTCGTCGGCCGCCTCGGCCACCACTACCGTGATCGACTGCGGGTCGGCGGCGATCTCCTTCGCCAGGCCGGTCACCAGCTGGTCCCGGTCGGCCTGCCAGACCACCCGCTCCATCGCCGCGATCCGCTCCAGGTCGTCCCGGCCGGTCACCTCGCGCAGGCGTACCCCCTCGGGTAGGACCGGCATGGCGCCCGCCAGCGGGGCGACCGGGCTGATCACGACGGTCTCCTCGTCCTCGGGGACGAAGCCGGCGGCCCGCAGCCGGTCGGCCAGGTCGGCCGGCTCGTCGTGCGCGTTGAGCTTCCACTCGACCGCCTCACCCCGCCGGCGGAAGATCTCCACCTGCCGCGCGATCAGCTCGTCCAGCTCCGTGCCGGCCAGACCACCGAGGTCCCGGTAGGTGAGGAAACCCCGCTGGTCCAGCCCGAGCACCCGCACCAGCGGACCGTCCCGCTCCACCGTCACCCCGGCCGGCGCCGGGTCGGGGATCTCCGGTCGGATCTGGTTGTCGTACGCGGTCCGCAGCGTCGTTGCGTCAAGATCGGTCACCCACCCAATCTATGTCGCGGACAAAGCGGATAATCACTGCTCGTGTGGCAGACGATCAGGCAGTGGTTCGACCCGCAGGACATGCGGGCGGTGGGCAGCACCCCCGACTACCGCTTCTCGTTGGCCAACGAACGGACCTTCCTGGCCTGGCTGCGGACCGGGCTGGCGCTGGTCGGCGGCGGGCTCGCCGTGGCCCAGTTCCTGCCGCCCCTGCCGCTGCGGCACCTGCGCGAGACGATCGCCATCGTGCTGTTGCTGATCGGCGCGGCGGTGGCGGTACGGGCGGTGGACCACTGGGCGCGTACCGAACGGGCCATCCGGTTGGGCGAGGAGCTGCCCGCCTCCCGGTTCCCGGCGATCCTCGCGCTGGTGGTCGGGCTCGGCGCGGTGCTGCTGGTGCTGGCGGTGCTGGCCGGGGCGCTCGGGTAGCGGTGACCGACCACCGACCGCACCGGGACCCGGGGCTGCAGCCCGAACGGACCCGGCTGGCCTGGCGGCGGACCGCGCTCACCGTGACCGTGGTGACGGTGCTGGCGGTCCGGCTGGCCCTGACCGGAGACGTGACCGGCGCGCTGCTCGGTGGTGCCGTGCTGCTCGGCTGGGCGGTGGCCCTGCGGATCTGCTGGCGGCGCGGCACCGGCACCGGCACGACGGCCACCGGCGGACGCTCGTTGCCGCTTGCCGCACTCAGCGTGGTCGGTATCGCCCTGGCCGGCATCCTGCTGGTGCTGCGGGAGCTGTGGTGAGTCACGGCGAGGGTGAGTCATGATGGGGCCATGGTCCGGCTGTTCATCCTCCTCTTCTTCGTCCAGGTCGTCTGCGCCGCCCTCGCGTTGATCAGCTGCCTGTCGGCGGAGAAGGGCACGGTGCGGGCGATGCCCCGACCCGCCTGGGTGGCCGTCATCCTGCTCGTGCCCCTGTTGGGGTGGATCGCCTGGTTCCTCGCCGGGCGCCCGAGGCCGGTCACCCCGATCGGCACCCGGCCGGCCCGGGGACCGGCCGCGCCCGACGACGACCCGGAGTTCCTGCGCGCCATCGCCGAACGGGCGGCCAAGCAGGACCACGACCTCTTCCGTCGGCTGGAGGAGGACCTGCGCGACCAGGCCGGGCCGGCGACGGAGCCGGGTCGGTCCCGACCCGCCGCGGGGCCGACCGGCGAACGCCACCGACCGGCGGCCGGAGCCACCGACGAACCGGAGGATCGCCAGCGCCGCGACGACGACCTGCCCGAGGGCGGCCTGCACAGCCGCGAGGGCGAGGAGGACCGCCCGGAGCCCAGGTGACCGGGACCGCCGCCTCGGCTCCAGTGCTGGGGCCGAGGCGGCGGCCGGGCTCATCCCCGGCGGCGCGGGGTCGGGGTAACCCGGCGACGCGGGGTCGGGGCTACGGCCGGGGTCACACCCGGCGGCGCAGCGCCCGTACGGCCAGCGGGGCGAAGACGGCGGCCAGGACCGCGGCCCAGATCAACGACTGGAAGACCGGGCCGGCGACCGGACCGCCGACCAGGAGCCCGCGCAGCGCGTCGGCGAGGATGGTCACCGGGTTGACCTGCACCCAGGCCTGCAACCAGCCCGGCATGGTCTCGGTCGGCACGAACGCGTTGCTGGTGAAGGTGAGCGGGAAGATCACCGTGAAGCCGAAGATCTGCACCTTCTCCGGCTCGCTGACCAGCACCCCGACCAGTACCGAGATCCACGCCGCGGCCAGCGAGAAGGTCAGCAGCAGGGCGAACGCGCCGAGCAGCCCGAGCAGCCCGTTGCCCAGTCGGAACCCGAGGACCATGCCGACGCCCAGCAGCAGCGTCAACGCCCAGGCCTGCTTCACGGTGTCGGCCAGGATCCGCCCGGCCAGCGGCGCCCAGCGGGCGATCGGCAGCGCCCGCAGCCGGTCGAAGACCCCTTTGGTCAGGTCGTGGTTGAGCCCGAACCCGGTGGTCATGGTGGCGAAGAGGGCGTTCTGCACGACGATGCCGGGCAGCGCGAACATCAGGTAGTCGCCCGGCGAGCCGGAGATCGCCCCGCCGAAGACGTAGGTGAAGAGCAGCACGAACATCACCGGTTGGATGCTCAGGTCGAGCAGCTCCATCGGGTTGTGCTTGATCTGCACCAGGCTGCGCCAGGCCAGGGTCATGGTGTGACCCACCCCGGCGAACGGGCTCGACCGGCGCGGGGGTGCCACCGGCGCGGGGACACTGACGGCGGTCATGCCGGCGCTCCTTCCAGGTCGGTCGGGGTGGCCTGCTCGGCCGGGTGGCCGGTCAGGGAGAGGAAGACCTCGTCCAGGCTGGCGCCGCGCAGCGAGAGCTCGGCGACCGGGACCCCGGCCTCGTCGAGCTGACGCACGACGGTGGGCAGCACCCCGGGGTCGTTGACCGGCACGCTGACGGTCTGCTGCACGACCTCCGCGGTGCTGCCGGCGGCCGCCCCCGCGACGGCCACCACCCTCGGCACGTCCGCCGGGTCGACCGGCCGGATGGCCAGCGTCTGCCCGCCGGTCTTGGATTTGAGCTGCTCCGGGGTGCCCTGGGCGATGACCCGCCCGTGGTCGACCACGGCGATCTCGCTGGCCAGCTGGTCAGCCTCCTCGAGGTACTGCGTGGTGAGCAGCACCGTGACGCCGGAGCCGACCAGGTCACGCACGATGTCCCACAGCTCGGTGCGGCTGCGTGGGTCGAGCCCGGTGGTCGGCTCGTCGAGGAAGAGCACCTGCGGGCGCCCGACCAGGCTCGCGGCCAGGTCGAGGCGGCGACGCATGCCACCGGAGTAGGTCTTGGCGGGCCGTTCCCCGGCGTCGGAGAGGTGGAAGTCGGCCAGCAACTGCCGCGCGCGGGCCTTGGCATCCGCCCGGCCCATCCCGAGCAGCCGGCCGATGAGCAGCAGGTTCTCGCTGCCGGTGAGGGTCTCGTCGACCGAGGCGTACTGCCCGGTCAAGCCGATGATCTGCCGCACCTGGTGGGCGTCGCGCCGCACGTCGAAGCCGCCCACGGTGGCGTGGCCCTCGTCGGCGCGCAGCAGGGTGGTGAGCACCCGTACGGCGGTGGTCTTGCCCGCCCCGTTCGGGCCGAGCAGCCCGAAGACGGTCCCGGTGGGGACCGCCAGATCGACCCCGGCGAGGGCGGTGGTGGCGCCGAAGCGGCGTACCAGCCCCTCTGCCCGGATTGCGTACTCCATCGCAGCTCCTGTCCTTCGTATGGTCGTCACACCCTGCACCACGGGTACGACAGACCAACGACGCGCGGCCGACAATACGACAGGAGACGCGCGAATTCCGCTGATTTTCGCAGGTAGCGGCCGATGTGCGGCCGGACCGGGACGGCTCAGGCCAGGTTCGACGAGCGGGGGTACGCGTCCGCCGGATCGGTGAGCACGTTCACCAGGTACGGCACCCCGGCGGCGAAGGCCCGGTCCAGGGCCGGTGCCAGGTCGGCCGCCTTGGCCACCGTCTCCCCGGCCCCGCCGAGCGCCTCGACCACCCGGTCGTAGCGCAGCTCGGGTTGCAGGTCGGCGGCGACGTCGTAGCCGTACATGGCCCGCATGGGGTGCTTCTCCAGACCCCAGATGCCGTTGTTGCCGACCACGATCACCACCGGGAGCCGTTGGCGGGCCAACGACTCGACGTCCATCAACGAGAAGCCGGCCGCGCCGTCGCCCATCAACACGCAGATCTGCCGGTCGGGGTGGCTGACCCGGGCCCCCATCGCATATCCCAGGCCGGTGCCGAGGCAGCCGTACGGGCCGGGGTCGAGCCAGCTGCCGGGCTGTGCCGGCTCCAGGTACTTGCCGGCGTACGAGACGAAGTCGCCGCCGTCGCCGATGGTGATCGCGTCGGGGTCGAGGACCCGACGCAGCTCCCCGTAGATCCGGGCCGGCCGGATCGGGTCGGTCTCGGCGGCCATCGCCTCGGCGTCGCGGGCCCGGGCCGCCTCCTCGGCGTCGCGCAGGGTGGCGATCCAGTCGGTGTGGTCGACCCGGTCGCCCCGGTGGTCGGCGAAGGCGGTGAGGATCAGCCGCAGGTCCCCGGCGGGGCTGGCGGCCGGCTGCAGGTGGGTGGCCCGCTGGCTGGGGGCGTCGACCACGTGCACCACCTGCGCGTCGCCGAAGTCGCCGAAGCCGAGCCGGAAGTCCAGCGGGGTGCCGACCACGGCCACCACGTCGGCGCCGCCGAGGGCGACCCGGCGGGCCTTGGCGAAGGCGAGCGGGTGGCCGGGCGGCAGCGCCCCCCGGCCCATGCCGTTGGTGAAGACGGGCACCCGCAACGCCTCGGCGGCGGCGCGCAGCGCCTCGACCGCGTCGCCGCCCCAGACGTCGGAGCCGGCGACGATGACCGGACGGCTGGCACCGGCGAGCAGCTCGACCGCCCGGGTGACCTCCGCCGGGTCGGCCTCGACCGGGACGATCGGGGCGGCCTGCGGGGCGTCGGCGTCGGCCACCGAGAAGATCGTCTCCAGCGGGAAGTCCAGGAAGACCGGGCCCCGGTGCGGGGTGAGCGCGGCGGTCAGCGCGGCGGAGACCGCCCGGGGGATGTCGTCGGTGCTGAACACCGTCTCGGCGTGCTTGGTGACCGGGGCGACCAGCGGCAGGTGGTCCATCTCCTGCAGGCTGCCCGAGCCCCAGCGGAATGCCGGTGCCCTGCCCCCGAGCACCAGCACCGGAGAGGCGTTGAAGTAGGCGCTGGTCAGCCCGGAGATGCCGTTGGTGACGCCCGGGCCGGCGGTGAGCACGGCCAGGCCGGGGCGGCGCTGCAGCTTGGCCACCGCCTCGGCGGCGAAGACCGCGGTCTGCTCGTGGCGGACGTCGTAGATGGGGAAGTCGGACCCGTGCGCGGCGTCGTAGAGCGGGAAGACGTGCCCGCCGGAGAGGGTGAACATCTCGCGTACGCCGTACGCGCGCAGCGCCGCGAGCGCCAACTCCCCGCCGTGCCCCTCGATCCGCTCCGCCATCGCCGCTCCCCCTCCGTCAGCCCCGACCGGAGTCCCACGTTACTGGCCGGTAAGCGGAATGTGAACCGCCCGGGTCAGCGGCCGGTGAAGTCCGGCCGGCGTTTCTCGACGAAGGCCGCCATGCCCTCCCGCCGGTCGTCGGTGGCGAACAACGCGGCGAAGAGCTGGCTCTCCCAGGCCAGGCCGGAGGTGAGGTCCATGTCCAGGCCGCCGTCGACCGCCAGCTTCGCCGCCCGCAGGGCCTGCACCGGACCGCTCAGGTACGGCGTGACCAGCTCGACGGCGGTCGCGTACACCTCGGCCGCCGGGGCGACCCGGTCGGCCAGACCGATCCGCAGCGCCTCCTCGGCGTCGACCATCCGACCCGACATGATCAGATCCTTGGCCCGGGCCGGGCCGACCAGGCGGGCCAGCCGCTGGGTGCCGCCGGCACCGGGGATGACACCGAGCCTGATCTCCGGCTGGCCGAGCTTGGCGTCGGCGGCCACCACCCGCCAGTCGCAGGCCAGGGCCAGCTCACAGCCGCCACCGAGGGCGTACCCGGTGATCGCCGCGACCACCGGCTTGGGGATCCGGGCGATCGCGCCGAGGGCGCTGGAGAGGTCGGCCGCCCGACCGGCCATGTCCACGTAGGACATATCGGCCATCTCCTTGATGTCCGCGCCGGCGGCGAAGACCTTCTCCCCGCCGTACACGATGACGGCGCGGACCCCGGGATCGGCGGTGGCCGCCGTGGCGGCGGCCCGCAACTCCTCCTGGACCTGGGTGTTCAGAGCGTTCATCGGCGGCCGGTCCAACCGGATGGTGCCGATGCCGTCCCTGGTCTCCAGCCGCACGAACTCGCCCACGCCGCACCTCTCGCTTCCTCGTCGAAGTCGTGCCAACCTTACGGCCCGGATCGTTGCAGACGTAGTGTGGTGTCAGCCCCAGCCTGCGGAGATGCGATGACCACGTACTACGACGACCGGGGCGTCCGGGTCACCACCACCGCGATCCGGGTGCACGAGCGGACCTTCCCGTTGGCCGAGATCAGCGCGGTGTGGCACCGGCAGGGCAGTCGGTCCTGGCGGGTGCTGGCCGGCCGGGGCGCGCTCGGCGCGGCGCTGGCCGCTCCGCTGGTCGCCGCGCTGCTCGGCATCGCGTTGGCGCTCTGGCTGGACCGCTCCCCGACCGTCACCGTCGCCATCGTCGGTGCGGCCACCCTGGTCGGCCTCGGCGTCGGCCCGCTCGCCGACTTCCTCTTCGAGTACCTGGACCGCTCCTACGCGCGCGGCAGCCGGGAGCGCGAGCTGTGGGTCCGCTGGCGGGGCACCCCGGTACGGCTGCTGACCACCCCGGACGCGTTGCGCTTCGGGCAGATCTACCGGGCCGTGCAACGGGCGGTGGAGCAGCAGCCGGCCCCGCGCCCCTGAGGTGTCGACGGTCGGACCGCTCGCCGGGCGGCGGATTCGCCCGGCAGTGGTTAGGCTTAGTGATGACCCTCTATTACCGGGACGACGCGGTGCAGGTGACCTCCGAGTCGATCCGGTCCGGTGGCCTGGCCGTCCCGATCGACGAGGTGACGTACGTCTGGCACGCGCGGGGGCGCAAGACCCTCGCCGTCCGGGGCCGGGTGCTCGGCCGGGGCGTGCTGGTCCTGCTCCTGTCGTTACCACCACTGGTCGCGCTGGTCTGCGTGGTCTCCCTGCTCTGGTCGGCACAGGACCGGGGCAACTGGACCACGGTGTTGATCATCCTGGCCACCTTCGCGGTCGGTGCCCTGGCCCTGACCCCCTTCCTGGAGCTGCCGCTGAGCTGGCTCGACCGCTCCTACGAGCGCGGCAACCAGGTGCAGGAGCTGTGGGTGCAGCACCTGGGCCGGGAGGTGATGCTGTTGCGCACCCCCGACGCGCTGCGGTTCGGGCAGATCTACCGGGCCGTGCAGCGCGCCATCGAGCAGCGGGGAGAACGGTGACCCGCCGGGTGGGCCGGACCGGCCGGCCCGGCGCACACTGGGTGTCATGGCGATCCCCCTTCCCCGGCCGGCCGCGATGGTCGGCCTCACCCGCTCCGCCGTCGACCAGGCGCTCGGTTCGGCCGCGTCCCTCGCCGCCGTGCCGACCCGCGCCTTCGCGGTGCTCGACGGCGTGGACGCGCTGCTGACCCGGATCAACGGGGTGGTGGACCGGATCGAGCAGACCCTGGAACGCACCGACCGGGTGCTCGACGACGCCGAAACGGCGGTGCGCGAGGTGGCGGTGATCAGCGCCGCGGCGACCACCGCGATCCAGAACGCCACCACGGTCGCCACCGCGGCGGCGGTGGTGGTCGGCGAGGCGGAGCGGGTCTCGGCCGCCGCGGCCGTGGTGGTGGCGCAGGCCGAGCAGGTGTCCACCCGGGCCCGGACCATGGTGGACCGCGCCGACGAGGTGGCCTCGGCCGCCGGTGGCGTGGTGAGTCGGGCCGACGGGGTGGCCTCGGCCGCCGGTGGCGTGGTGAGTCGCGCCGACGGGGTGGCCTCGGCCGCCGGCACGGTGGTGGCCGAGGCGCAGACGGTGGCCGGGTCGGCGGCCGGCACGGTCGCCACCGCCCGGGACGCCGCGTCGACCGCCGCCGAACTCCTCGCCGCCTACGAGGCGACGCTGCGGCGGGCCGCCCCGATGGCGGGCCGCTTCGTCGAGCAGCTCAGCCACGAGGAGGTGACCGCCGCGATCCGCCTGGTCGACGAGTTGCCCAAGCTCAAGGAGCACCTCACGGCGGACATCCTGCCCATCCTGGCCACCCTCGACCGGGTCGGTCCGGACCTGCACGAGCTGCTCGACGTGACCCGCGACCTCAAGCTCGCCGTGGCCGGCGTCCCCGGCCTGGGGATGCTGCGGCGGCGGGGCGAACGGCTCACCGACGACAACGCCCGCTGAGCCGGCCGACCGCCGGCCCGGGGCGGGCGGTCAGGCGCGGTCACACCGGGGCGGGGCGGTCAGGCCGGGGCGACGCCGGGGCGGCGCAGGTCGTCGACCTCGACCACCTCCCGGCCGAGCGGCCAGAAGGCGGCCGGCACCAGCTTGAAGTTGGCCACCCCGAACGGGATGCCGATGATGGTCAGGCAGAGCGTCACCCCGGCCACCACGTGGCTCAGCGCCAGCCACCAGCCGGCCAGCACCACCCAGAGCACGTTGCCCAGCCCCGAGCCGAGCCCGACGCCCGGCTTCGGGACCAGGGTCCGGCCGAAGGGCCAGAGCGAGTACACGGCCAGCCGGAGCGAGGCCACCCCGAACGGGATCGTCACCACCAGGAGGAAGCACACCAGGGCGGCGACACCGTATCCGATCGCCAGCACCAGGCCGCCGCCGAAGATCAACCAGAGGACGTTCAGCAGGAAACGCATGCCCCAATGGTGCCCGGTGGGATCAACCGGACGAGGCGTACAGCTCGTCGATCTCGGCCCGCCGGGGCAGCGCCACCGACGCGCCGAGCCGGCGTACGCAGGCCGCACCGGCCGCCGCCGCCCAGCGGACCGCGTCGACGATCTCCCGCCCCTCACCCCAGGCCACCGCCAGCGCACCGGTGAAGGCGTCCCCGGCCGCGGTGGAGTCGACCACGTCGACGCGTACCGCCGGGACGTGCACGGCCAGCCCGTCCCGGTCGCCGTACCAGGCGCCCCGGCCGCTGAGCGTGAGCACCGCGCGGGGCACCAGCTCCAGCAGGGCGTACGGGTCGCCTGCGCGGCCGGTCAGCAACTGCGCCTCGGTCTCGTTGACCACCAGCAGGTCGACCGCGTCGAGCAGCTCCGGCGGCACCGACCGGGCCGGCGCCGCGTTCAGCACCACCCGGGTGCCGGCCTCCCGGGCGGCCAGCGCCGCCTCGGTCACCGTCGCCACCGGGATCTCCAGCTGCGCGACCAGGACATCGGCCTGGCGTACGCAGGTCAGCTCCCCCTCGGTGAGCCCGGTGAACGCGCCGTTGGCGCCGGGGGTGACCAGGATCGCGTTCTCCCCGTCGGCGCCGACCATGATCAGGGCTACGCCGGAGGCCCCGTACACCACCCGCAGGTGGCTGGTGTCCACCCCGGCGGCGGCGATCCGGGCGCGCAGGGTCACCCCGAAGGCGTCGGAGCCGATCGCGCCGAGGAAGGCACAGGACGCGCCGGCGCGTACCGCGGCCACCGCCTGGTTGGCGCCCTTGCCGCCGGGCACCATCACGAAGTCGTCGCCGAGCACCGTCTCGCCGGGCCGGGGCAGGCTGGGCGCGGTGGCCACCAGGTCCATGTTGGCGCTGCCCACGACGGCAACCCTGGGCTGCTCCACGATCAGGCGGCGCGGGCGGCGAAGCGGGCGCCGTGCCGGTCCACGGTCAGCGGCAGGCCGAAGGTCTTCGACAGGTTGTCAGCGGTGAGCGTCTGGTCGAGCAGACCCTGGGCGACCACCTGGCCGTCGCGCAGCAGCAGCGCGTGGGTGAAGCCCGGCGGGATCTCCTCCACGTGGTGGGTGACCAGCACCAGCGCGGGCGCGTCCGGGTCCTGGGCCAGCTCGGCGAGGCGGGCCACCAGGTCCTCGCGACCACCCAGGTCCAGCCCGGCGGCCGGCTCGTCGAGCAGCAGCAGCTCCGGGTCGGTCATCAACGCCCGGGCGATCTGCACCCGCTTGCGCTCACCCTCGGAGAGGGTGCCGTACGCCCGGTCGGCAAGCGAGCCCACGCCGAGCTGCTCCAGCAGGGCCCGGGCCCGACGCTCGTCGCCGGTGTCGTACTCCTCCCGCCAGCGGCCGACCACCGACCAGGCGGCGGTGACCACCACGTCGCTCACCCGCTCCTCGGCCGGCACCCGCTCGGCCAGCGCGGCGGTGCTCAGCCCGATCCGGGTCCGCAGCTCGTTGAGGTCGGTGCGGCCGATCCGCTCACCGAGCACGTGGGCGGTGCCGGTGGTCGGGTACAGCCGGCCGCCGGCCAGGTTGAGCAGGGTGGTCTTGCCCGCGCCGTTGGGCCCGAGCACCACCCAGCGCTCGTCCAGCTCGACCCGCCAGTCCACGTCGTGCAGCAGCGCGGTGCCGGAGCGGCGTACCCCGACACCATCGAGGCTGACCACCAGGTCGGCGTCCACGGACGACGATGCGGATGCGGCACCACCGGCGCCGGAGATCAGGTCAGTGTGCACCCGCCCATCCAATCACGCCCGCCGGGTCGCCCCCCACGGGCAAGGCGGCGGCCCTAGTCTGGAGCGCCGTGTCATTGATCACCACAACCGGAGGACGGTCCATGTCGTCACGGAGCAGCGGGCTGCCCGGATGAGCCCGGTCATCGAGATCTCCGGCCTGCGCAAGACGTTCCGCAGTCTGCGGCACGGTCGGCGGATCGCGGTCGACGGCTTCGACCTGCGGGTCGAGCCGGGGCAGATCCACGGGTTCCTCGGGCCGAACGGGTCCGGCAAGACCACCACGTTACGGGCGTTGCTCGGCCTGGTCCGCGCCGACGGCGGGCAGATGTCCGTGCTCGGCGCGCGGGCCCCGTACGACCTGCCCCGGGTGGCCGGTCGGGTCGGTGCGATCGTGGAGAGCCCACAGTTCTTCGGCAACTTCACCGCGCACCGCACGCTGCGGCTGCTCGCTCTGGCCGGCGGGGTGCCGACCAGCCGGGTGGACGAGGCGCTGGACCTGGTGGGCCTGCGTGAACGCGGCCACGAACGGGTCCGGGGCTACTCGCTCGGCATGCGGCAGCGACTCGCCGTGGCGTCGGCCCTGCTCAAGGATCCGGAGCTGCTGATCCTCGACGAGCCGGCCAACGGGCTGGACCCGGCGGGCATCCGGGAGATGCGGGACCTGACCCGGTCCCTGGCCGCGACCGGGGTGACCGTGCTGATCTCCAGCCACATCCTCGCCGAGATCCAACTGATCTGCGACCACGTCACGATCATCTCCGACGGCCGTCAGGTGGCGGCCGGGCGGGTGGACGACGTGCTGGCCGGCTTCGACCGGCACGAGATCCGGGTCGGGGTGGCCGAGCCGGACCGGGCCGCCGAGCTGCTGCGCGGCGCCGGCCTGGCCGTCGAGACGCACCCGGACCACCTGGTCGTCGGCGCGGTGGCGGACCCGGAACTGATCGCCCGGACCCTCGGCGAGCAGGGCGTCTGGGTACGTGAGCTGACCCCGCTCCGCCCCGACCTGGAGAGCGCCTTCCTGGAGCTGACCGGGGCCCCGACGGATCCGCTGCTGCCCCGGCAGCACCCCGGTGAACCCGTGATCGACCTCGGTACGCCCACCCACCCGGCCACGGAGGTCGACGCGTGAACCTCGTCCGTGCCGAGCTGGAGCGGCTGGCCTCCCGCCGCTTCGTCCAGCTCATGATCGTGCTGCTGGTGCTCGCCTTCGGGGTGACCGCGACGACCACCGTGATCAGCTCGCACCGCCCGAGCGACGCCGAGGTGCAGGAGGCCCGCACGCAGGCCGCGCAGGAGATCCGGGCCATGGAGCTGGAGTACGAGCGCTGCGTCGCGGTACGACGCGGCGCGACCCTGCCCGGCGAGGAGCCGGAGGACTACCCCGCCGAGTGTTCGGTGCTCGACCCGGGCCAGCGGGACCGGTTGCCGGTCGCCGCGGACCATCTCAGCGGTGTGTTCACCTTCGCCGACGAGGCCCGGGGACTGCTGTACTTCCTCGTCGCCTTCCTGGTGCTGTTCGGTTTCCTGGTCGGCGCCTCGTACATCGGGGCCGACCTGAACTCCGGTGGGGTGGTCAACCTGCTGCTGTGGCGGCCCCGCCGGTTGACGGTGCTCACCGCCAAGCTCGGCACCCTGCTCGGCGCGGTCCTGCTGCTGTCGCTGGTCGCCTCGGCCGGTTATCTCGGCACGTTCTGGTTGATCGGTCAGTCCGCCGGGCTGCCGGGCAACCTCGACGGGGAGTTCTGGCAGTCGCTGGCCACCCGGCACGGCCGGGGGCTGGTGCTGGTGCTGCTGGCCACCGTCCTGGGCTTCGCGCTGGCCACCCTGGGGCGGCACACCGCGGCGGCGCTGGGCACGGTGGCGGCGTACGCGGTGGTGTGGGAGCTGGGCGCCCGGCTGGTGATGGAGCTGGTGGACGTCCGTCAGGTCGACAGGTGGATGCTCTCCAGCCACCTCATCGCCTGGTTGACCGGCCGGTACGCGTTCTGGGGCGAGATGGTCTGCGGCCCGGACGGCTGCACCGGCGAGTTCGTGCTGACGGCCCGCACGGCGCTGGTGGTGCTGCTCGGGCTGACCGGTGGGCTCTGCCTGGCCGCGTTCGCCGCCTTCCGCCGCCGGGACCTGATCTGAACGGCGGAAGCCGGGCCCTGATCTGAACGGCGGAAGCAGGGACCTGAGCCGGGCGGCGGGTCAGCCGACCGTGGAGCCGAACACCTCGTCGCGGACCGCGTCCAACGCGGTCCGCAGCGCACCCTGCAGGATCGGCTCCTCGGTCAGCCCGGTGGCCACCACCCGGGGCGTCACCAGCGTGATCGCGGCCACCTCGTGCTGCACCCGGTCGGCCAGCGCCGCTCCGCCGGCCTGGCCGATCTCACCGGCCAGAACCACCAACGGCGGGTCGAGCACCACACAGGTGCTCGCCACGCCGAGGGCCAGCCGGCGGGCCAACTCGTCGAGGAACGCCTCCCCGGGCGCACCGGCGGTGGTGGCGGCGCGTACCGCGTCGGCGGCGCTGGGCGCGTCGAGGCCGTGTTCGCGGGCCACCGCCCGGACCGTGTCGGCGGCGGCGAGCTGCTGGAACGCCGGCTTGGCCCGGCGGGACACGTCCCGGGGGATCGGCACCCCGGGCACCGGAAGGTACCCGATCTCGCCGGCTGCGCCGTGGCTGCCGTGGTGCAGCCGGCCACCGAGCATGATCGCCAGGCCGACACCGGCGCCGGCCCAGATCAGGGCGAAGTCGCCGACCCCGCGCGCCGCACCGGACTGCGCCTCGGCGACCGCCGCGAGGTTGACGTCGTTCTCGAAGACCACCGGGGTGTGCAGGTCGTCCCGGAGCGCGGCGAGCAGGCCCCGGTGCCAGCGCGGCAGGTTGAAGGCGAAGGTGATGTCGCCGGTGCCGGGGTCGACCAGGCCGGGGGTGCCCAGCACGATCCGCCGGACGCCGGCCAGTTCCGCCCCGGCGCTGGCGACCGCCTGGACCACCGCGTTGTGCACCACGCCCACCGGGTCGTCGGTGTCCCGGGTGGACTGCTCGACATGGCCGACCACCGCGCCGGTGATGTCGGCGCAGGCGGCCACCACCCGGTCCGGGCCGACGTCCACCCCGACCACGTACGCGCTGCCCGGGCGGACGGCGTAGAGCTGGGCGTTCGGCCCGCGTCCACCGGCCTGCTCGCCGACCCGGGCGACCAGCCCCCGCTCCTCCAGCCGCTCGACCAGCTGCGAGGCGGTCACCTTGGACAGCCCGGTCAGCTCGCCGATCCGGGCCCGGGTGAGGGGGCCGCGTTCGAGTAGCAACTCCAGCGCCGCGCGGTCGTTGAGTGCCCGCAGCAGGCGGGGCGTACCGGGCAGCCGGGTCGTACTCATGCTGTGTCCTCTGGTTTTCGTAAAATCCGATGACCGCGCGCCGCCGGGCGGGCGGTGCCCAAAGCGTAACGGCCGCCCGGTGGCCGGCCGGGCCGCCAGGTGGACCGGAGAGGGGGTACGGGTGGATCGAGGACTGCGCCGGTTGGTGCTCGGCACGCTGCTCGCCGCGTACCCCGGGCCGGTACCGCCGGACTGGGCGGTCGGGCTGGTCGCCGACGGGCTGGCCGGGCACGTCCTGTTCGGCCGCAACGTGCACACCCCGGAGCAGGTCGCGGCGAGCACCGCCGTGCTGCGGGCCGCCCGCGCCGACGTCCTGGTCGCGATCGACGAGGAGGGTGGGGACGTCACCCGGCTGGCGCACGCCACCGGCAGCCCGTACCCGGGCAACGCCGCCCTCGGCGTGGTCGACGACCCGACGCTCACCCGCCGGGTGCACGAGGCGATCGGGTCCGAGCTGGCCCGGCTCGGCATCGGCGTGAACCTGGCCCCGACTGTCGACGTCAACACCGCCGACGACAACCCGGTGATCGGTACCCGGTCGTTCGGGGCCGATCCGGCCCGGGTGGCCGCGCACTCGGCCGCGGCGGTGCTCGGGCTGCAGGCCGCCGGGGTGGCCGCCTGCGCCAAGCACTTCCCCGGCCACGGCGCGACAGTCGTCGACTCGCACCACGAACTGCCCACCGTGGACGTCTCGCCGGCGGTGCTGCGCGAGCGCGACCTGCCGCCGTTCGCCGCGGTGGTGGCGGCCGGCAGCCGGGCCGTGATGACCGCGCACATCCGGGTGCCCCGGCTCACCGGCGACGACCCGGCCACCTTCAGCCGGGCGGCCCTGGTCGACCTGCTGCGCGGCGAGTACGGCTTCACCGGCACGCTGGTCACCGACGCGCTGGAGATGCGGGGCGCGGCGCTGGCCGCCGGTGGGATCGGGCCGGGCGCCGTCCGGGCGCTGGCCGCCGGGGCGGACCTGCTCTGCCTCGGCGCGCGGGTCGACGCCGCGCTCGTCGAACGGGTGGTCGGGGAGGTCGTCGACGCGCTCACCGACGGTCGGTTGGACCGGGCCCGCGTCGAGCAGGCCGCCGCCCGCACCGCCGCCCTCGCCGCGCCCGTCCCGGCCACCGCCGCAGCACCCGAGCCCGATCTGGGGTACGCCGCGGCACGCCGCGCGGTGCGGGTGGAGGGGACCGTCGCCGGGCTGGCGGACCCGCTGGTGGTGCAGGTGCACGCCGCCTCGACCGTCGCCGAGGGACGGGTCCCCTGGGGGCTGGGGCCGCACCTGGCCGACGCCGAGCAGGTCCGGGTGGTCGCCGCCGACGCCGACCCGGCCGCGCTGCGGCAGCTCGCCGGGGACCGGCCGATCGTGCTGGTCGGCCGGCACCTGCACCGGGTTCCCGGCGGGTCGGCGCTGGTCGAGGCGTTGGCCGCCACCGGACCGGTGACGGTTGTCGAGCTGGGCTGGCCGGGCGGTTGGCGGCCGAGCGGCGTCCGGGCGTTCGTCACCACGTACGGGGCCAGCCACGCCAACGCTCGGGCGGCGGCGGAGGTGCTCGGCCTGGCCACCGACCGGGGGCGCTGATCCGGCTCAGTCCGGGTACACGCCGTAGGCCCGCCAGCCCCGGTCCGGGAAACCCGCCGCCTCGGCCACCCGCGCCGAGGCCAGGTTGCCGACGTCGTGCAGGTAGGTAGG
Source organism: Micromonospora sp. WMMA1923 (assembly GCF_049179195.1). NCBI lineage: Bacteria > Bacillati > Actinomycetota > Actinomycetes > Micromonosporales > Micromonosporaceae > Micromonospora > Micromonospora sp. WMMA1923. Next base: position 734,029 of record NZ_JBMHLZ010000001.1, on the reverse strand, counting down.
CACCGCTCCCTCGTCGAGCACCCGCCGGGCGGCCTGGGCGACCAGCCGTCGGGCCAGCCCCCGGCCCCGGGCGTCGGGCACCGTGCCCACCGCCAGCTCGTGCCCGTACGCGTCGTGCCGTTTGATGCCCACCCCGGCCAGGTACCGGCCGTCGACATCCCGCACCACCAGCACGTCCCGGTCGAACAGCCGCAGCCAGTGGGGCAGCCCGGGAGCCGTCGGCGGGGTCCACCGGCCGGCGTCGGGCAGCCGCGCCGGGGACCGGGTCCACCGGAAGGCACCGTCGTGGACCGTCCAGGCCGGGTAGCCGACCGCCTCGGGCAACCCCGGCAGGAACCGCCGCGCCGGCACCCCGACCAGCGCCCGGACCGCGACTACCCGGTCCGGCGGCACGGAAAGCACCGTGACGCCCTCGGCGGCGACGGCGAGCGCCGGCCGGGCCCGGCCGTCCCAGGCCGGTCGGGCCCGCCGGGGCGAGCCGACCACGTGCCGTCCGGGACCGGCCGGCCACTGCCCCAGCCAGGTCACCAGGTGCAGGAACAACCGCCGATCGAACACCCGCAGTCACCTCACCGAAACATGTCGGCCCGCCGGCCGGCGTACTGGACCCGTGCCCCGGATCATCCCCCGGATCGGCGTGACGGCGGGGGAGGTCGGCCGATCGGGCAGGTCCAGGCGATTGCCGGCGCGCACCAACGGTGCAGCCGTACCGTGCTTCGTCGACGTTGCGGGTTGGTGACAAAGGCGACTTCGGGGAACCAGAAACATCGACCGAGCGTCATATTCATTTTCATACATGGACAACTTTCTCTGGGACGGTAAAGGGCATGCCGAATCAGCCGAACGAGCGGTACCAGCAGGACACCGGGCACCTCTGGCGGGAGCCGGAGTCGACCGGGCGGCTCCCGGCGCAGCCGCCGTACCATCGCGTCCGCACCTCGCGTGGCCCGAACGCCGCGCTCTCCTGGCACGAGCTGAACAAGCTGCCGGCCGGCAGGTCCGCCCCGGGCGGCCTGCCCCGGGCCAGCTGATCCGGCCGAAGTGGAACCGGCGACACTCCCGGGCGGCGCACCCCACGGTCTTCGCACACCTGTCGGGTAACTTCTCCTGGTCCGAGAAACGGTGTACGACAGGAGAAGCTCCGCGCATGGGCAAGAAGACGATCCACGTCTCCGACTTCACTGGCACGGTCCTGCAAGCCGACGACGAGGTGGTCCGCGTCGTCGTCCTGGAGCACCCTGACCTGGTCGCCGGCCCTGTGCAGCTGGACGCCACCCCGGCCGAGATCGAGAGCATCGACGACGCCGCGCTGGACGTCGCGGTGGTCGAGGTCCACGACCGGCACGGCGGCGACGAGCCGCGTCGGGTGGTGCTCACCGCCAGTGAGTTCGACGCGATGGCTACCGACACGCCGATGGCCCAGTTGCTGCGTACCGCCGAGCGGGTCAAGCCGCCCCGGGCCCGCAAGGGCGCCGAGAAGATCGACTACGGCACCGTCGAGCACGCCGGCAAGCCGCACCGGGGCCGGGTCACCGAGGAGGAGGCCCGGATCGTCCGCGACCAGCTCGACGAGGTCAACAAGCGCCTCGCCGACGCCGGTCTGCGGCAGGTCGACCCGACCGACCCGGAGCACGCCAGCCGGTACGGCTTCCCCACCCCGGCCTGACCCCACCCGCGTCACCCCGCGTCAACCCGTCAGCCCCGACCGCCCGTCGTGCCGCACCCCGGCGCGGCGGGCGGTCGCCGTACGCGGGAAACGTTTGATTACTTCGATGAGCTTCGATACATTTCGGGCGTCCGGGGAATGCGCTTGCCACCACCACCGCCAGCGCTCCCACCCTGCCGCGAAGCACCCGGAGGAGCATCCATGGCGCTCTCGACCCGCAGCAGACCCGCCCACCGCCGACGACTCACCCTGGCGGTCGCGACCGCGCTGACCCTCGTCGGGGTCGGCACCCTCGTCGCACCGACCCCCGCCACGGCCGCGACGGTCAACCCCAACCGCACCGCCGCGGCCGCGACTGTCGACCCCAACACCAACCCCGTCGCCAACGCCTGCGGCAGCGGCTCGTTCAACGCCGAGGCCGTGCTCAACGGCGGCACCTGGACCGCCCGCAACGGCAGCAGCACCGTCTACACCGGCGGCGACATGCGGGCCGCCGTGCAGGCCGCGATCGGCAGCCTCAGCGCCGGCCGGACCAGCAAGCAGCGGGTAGTCGTCCGGGGCTCCGGCACGATCAGCGCCAACTCCCGGATCTCACTGCCCAGCTACACCACGATCGACGTCTGCGGCACCATCAACGTCACCGGCTCCGGCTCCGGCGACCAAGCGCCGATCTACTCCCGCGGCACCACCCAGGTCGAGGTGCAGAACCTCGCCGTCACCGGCGCGCCGCTGTACGGGATCTTCCTGCGCAACGTCACCGACGTCGTCCTCGGCCAGATCGACATGCGGCTCTCCGGCGGCCTCGGCGTCCGCATCGACAACCGGGGCGACACCAGCCAGTGGTCCCGCAACATCCGGATCGACAACGTGTACGTCTCCGGCGCCAGCTCGCACGCCGTCGAGACGTACGGCGTCGACGGGCTGACCGTCGGCACGGTGACCGCCCGCAACGTCGGCGAGTCCGGCCTGCTGCTGAACCAGACGATCAACGCCACGGTCAACACCGTCGACGCGGAGAACGCCGGCACCGGCACCGGGTACGCCGCCTTCCGGATGGCCAACCGCAACGGCCGGATCGGCTCCAACTACCCGACAAACATCCGGGTCGGCACGGTCAAGGCACGCGGCGGCGGCCGGGGCATCTTCTGCGTCTCCGAGTCCGGTGGCGCCAGCATCGACCGGGTCGACATCGCCAACACCGGCAACAACGCCATCCTGATCGAGAACTGCTACGGGGTGAACATCGCCGCGAACGGCGGCACGATCAGCGGCGGCGGCGAGGTCCGGCTCGCGGCGCGAACCGAGTTCCCCGGCAACCGGGACATCGTCCTGCGCAACTTCACCCTGGTCAACAGCCGGATCCGGGAGAGCCCCTGCACCACCAACCTGACCATCAGCAACATCACCCTGAACAACTCGACGATCAACCGCTGCTGACCGGGGCCTGCCGGGTACACAGGTAAGAGCGGCCCCGCCCCGCCTCGTCGGGGGCAAGGCGACCTTGCCCCCGACGGTTCCTTCCGGTGATGCCGTGAATCACCGGACCGACCTACCCGCAGCCGGCAACACCACGTTCACCCGCAGCGGATACCCGACCTACATCGCAGCAGCGCCTCCTGGGGCCCGGCGGATCTCGATGTGGCGCACTGCTGCACCAATCTCGCGCTGCTGCACGGCCCAGCGTGGGGTCCGCGGTTCGCTCAGGCGTATGAGGAGGCCGGCGGGGTGCTGGCCGCCGCCGCGAGCGAGCGGTTGTACTGGCAGGTGCGGGACGCGCTGGCGTGCTCAGAAGAAGTGCAGGTGGTGGCGCAGCCATGGCGGGAAGCAGGCAGGACAGACCTGACGACGCGAGCCGTGAAGGAGCGGCTAGATGAATATGTCACCGCCCTGATGGACACGCTGGGCTGAGCCGAGTCGGGCCGGTCAATCTCTCCTGGCGGGACGTCGTGTTCCCGTCTTGCGAAAGATGGCGTGGGCGTGCGTGGTGGCGATGAGGGCGGTGTGTAGTACGCCCGTTCGAATGTTGGCGATAGCGATGGCCAGCGCACCGGGGGAACTGATGATCAGCAACATGATCCTGAACAACTTGACGATCAACCGGATCACCGGGTCTACGGCGGGGTGGAACACCAGCACCGGATCACCCCGGTGTGCGCGGGGAGGAGCCTCAGGCCGCCCCACCGGAGGAGCCCTCTGCTCCGTCAGGAATGCCGTCAGCGAGGTACACCGGGGAAAGGCGATCTCTTGCCTGGATGCCCGCGCGCACTCGCGGAGCGACACTCCGAGGAAGGCGTTCCTCGGCAGCCTGTGGCGTGAAGAAGCCGGCGTCCGACAGCTCTTGGCCGGGTAGGTTGACGCCGTCCAGATCCTTTATCACTCCGCAATCGAAGGTAAAGCTGACGAGAGCACGTGGCCGGTCACCGGCAGGAGACGCCCAGTCCACGATGAGCAGGGCACCCACGGCGATGACCAGACCTAGCTCCTCGTGGATCTCACGAGCGCAGGCACGGTGCGGATACTCGCCCTCTTCGACGTATCCCCCCGGGAAGGCCCAGTGATCGCGGTAGGTGGGCTTGACGAGTAGCAGCTTGTCGGCGGGGTCGGTGATCCAGGCGGCTGCGGCGGCATGGAAGGCCGGCAGGTTGGCGTACCAGATGGCGGGGTCCGTCCAGGTCACGTGGTGACGGTAGCGGACACGTCCTGATCTGGCGGATGCCGTTACGCGCTCGGGGACTGCGTGGGTAGATTCTGAAGAAGCTCGTGAACCCGATTGTTGTTCTGGTGATCAGCGAGTTTGCTGGCGAGTTCACGAATGCGGCTGGTCACCCGGACCGAGTGGACGCTCGGTGCGAGATCGACCAGCCTGTTGCCCCATTCGCAGGCAGTATCAAGGTCCCCGGCGTGGGCGTGCGTGGTGGCGACGAGGGCGGTGTGCAGCACTCGCGTTCGGATGTTGGCGGTGGCGAGGGCCAGCGCACCGGGGGCATCGCGGAGCGCCTCCCGGTGCAGACCCAGGTCACTGAGACATCTGACGGTGGCCCCGGCGAGGTGGGCCGGGCTGAAGTACCCGGCCCATGACGGAACATCCTCGGCTGGCGCCTGATCGACGGCCCGTTCGGCTTTGGCGAGTGCCGCCCGACAGGAGCGCTTCTCGCCGGACCGACCGTAGGCGCTGGCGACGGTGGCGTAGAGCCGGACTTTCACTGCGGCGGGTGCGCGACCAGCCCCGTCGATCGCCGCCTGGGCCATCCGTACGGCGTCGTCAGCGTGCCCGAGATAGATGGCCTGAGTCGCCAGGTTGGCCAAAAGGTGAGCACCGAACAACCGGTCGTCGGCTGCCTTGGCCAGCCGAAGGGCGAGGGTGATCTGGTGTTGAGCAAAGCCCTGGTCGCCTGCGTCGTAGGACATGAAGGCCAACTGACCGGCGAGCACGGCGGCAGCGCGCATGAGATCACGGCCGACGGCGTCACAGTACGTGCCGTGCAGCATCGGGGTGACCTGCCGGACGAGGAGGTCGGCCAGGAGCGTCCGAGCACTCCGGGAACCGCCGCCGTGGCGTCGGTCCAGGTCGGTGAAGCGGTCTGCCAGCACGTACAGGGCTTGCACGTCGGCCCTGGTGACGGCATCCCGACCGCTGCGATTCACTGTCCGGTCAGGAGTGTCGTAACGCCACGAAAGAGCGGACTGCAACGCGGCACCGGCCTGGAAAGCCTTCCCGGCGCGGCCGCCCGGCTGCTTGGCGAGCATCGCCCAGAGCCGCTGAGCCGCTTCGATCGCCTGTGTGACAGATGCCGGATAGGCGGCGTCAGCGCAGGGGCCGGCTTCGGTGAAACCCAACTGATCACGGTCCACCGGACGGCCGATTCTGCGAGCCAGTACCTCGACCATGACAGCTTGCACGTCCTTGGCGGGGCGTCTCCCCCGCAACCACCAGTAGACGCTGGCGGCGTCGTACCGCCATGAGCCGTAGGCGCGACCTGCGTGGTTGACCTGACGGGCGAAGGTGGCGTGAGCGTTCTGGTAATCGGCTTCGCGCAGTAGTGCCTCAAGACCCGAGTTCGTGACCGGCCGCGCCATACCCCGCACCCCCAGAAGTCGGGTGACTACCAACGGTGATCAGCGTACGGGCTGCTTCGGTTCCGGATGGACCCCGCGCAATGCCACGCAACCCGAGGCGGATCGAAGCATCGGTGCGCAAGGCACGCCATCTGGTCGGGCGATCAACCGCCGGCTTCGCTGACAGCAGGAGCCCACGAGCACGTAGGCGGCCGTTGAATATCCAGTCCAGAGGGAGTGCCGATGTGGTCAGGCCGCGAGTGCGGAACTACATGATCATGGGTGCGATCAGCAACCGGGAAGAGATGTACGCATACGCCCGCCAACAGATCGAGGACGCCGACTCGATCCTCACCAATCACCGTACGACGGGTTTGGACCTGTGCACCTGCGGTCGGCCGCATCCCTGCGATGAGCGGCAACGGGGACTGCGACAGCGTGACCACTATGAACGTATTGCGGGTAGGCAACCATGACCGGACACGAGCGATTTTCGTCGGATGGGAACCCGCAGGGCGAGTTGCCGATCGGGCGGCGGGTGGCGCGATGGCGGGTACGGCGGCGGATGTCGCAGCAGGTGTTCGCGGACCGGCTCGGGAAATCGAAGAGTTGGGTCGACAAGGTCGAGCGGGGTGTCCGGGCGCTGGACCGGATGTCGGTGATCCACGAGGTCGCCGGGGTGCTCCGCATCGACTCGGCGGTGCTGCTCGGCGGGGACACCCGGGCGCGGTCGGCCGCCGTCCCGCTGGTCGCCGACGTGGACGACGCGCGGGCGGCTCTCACCCGGTACGCGGTCTTCGCTCCGGACGGAGTCGACCGGCCCGCACCTCCGGTGGCGGAGGTGGGGCGGCAGGTGAGGCACGCCTGGCTGACGTACCAACATGCCGGCTACCCGCAGGTGTTGCGGCTGCTGCCGCGCCTGCTGGACGTCACCCGGCGGCTGCCCGCCGACGATCCGGCGCGGCGTTCGGCGTTGCGGGTGCAGGCGTACCGGATTGCCGCGTCATCGTTGGTCAAGCTCGGTGACGTGGAGGGTGCCTGGCTGGCCGCCGACCGGGCGGTGGCGATGGCGGGCGACGATCCGGTGCTGGCGGCCACGGCGGTGGTGTCGCTCGGTGAGGTGCTGCGGGCGGCGGGGCGGGGTCGGCTGGCGGTGGCGACGACGCTCGCCGCAGCGCACCGGATCGCGCCGGCCGTGCCCGGCCAGGGACCGCCGGAAGCCCTGGCGGTCGGTGGGTCGCTGCTGCTCCAGGCCGCCCTCGCCGCCGCCGGTCGCAGTGACCCGCGCGGCGTCGCGGAGCTGGTCGGGCAGGCCACCGAGATCGCGGTACGCCTCGGCGACGGCGACGACCACCATCAGCTCGCGTTCGGACCGACCGTGGTGGCGCTGGCCCGAGTGGCGGCGGCCGTCGAGCTGGGCGAGCCCGCCGAGGCGGTACGCGGCCACGAGCAGGTAACCAGGGAGCCTCACTGGCAGCGGCTGCCGCCCGAGCACCGGGCCGCGTACCTGCTCGATATGGCACGGGCGTACCTGGATCTGGGTGACCTCGCCGGAGCAGGGCGGATGCTGGTCGAGGCGGACCGGACCGCGCCGACCGAGGTCCGGTGCCGACCGGTGGGCCGTACCCTGCTGGCCCGGATCGCCCGGGACGGCCCGGCGGTGGCCGGCGTGACCCGCCTGGCGATGCTGATCGGCCTGACCCCATAACGACCGGCCCTGCAGAGGCGGGATCATCCCCGCGTGGGCGGGGAAGAGGCGGGCGAGAGCCGGTAGCTGACGTCCACCGGGGGATCACCCCCGCGTGGGCGGGGAAGAGCGGCCCGGGGGCGGGGTATCCCCCCTATGTCCGGGATCACCCCCGCGTGGGGCGGGGAAGAGGTAGCGCGGGCGGGGAAGAGGCCAGTGCCAGCAAGGACCCGCGCGTAATCGCCGGATCACCCCCGCGTGGGCGGGGAAGAGACTGGGTCCGGCGACTCCGCGCCTCGCTGACCGGGATCACCCCCGCGTGGGCGGGGAAGAGCCGGAGACGTCGGTCGGCTTCGACCAGGTGGAGGGATCACCCCCGCGTGGGCGGGGAAGAGGAGGATGAGCGCCATCGGATCCAGTCCGAGGCCGGATCACCCCCGCGTGGGCGGGGAAGAGTGGTTCGCCACCAGACCCGAGGCCGAGTTGAACGGATCACCCCCGCGTGGGCGGGGAAGAGGCTTCCTGACCTGGGGCGCTAAAGATCAAGTTCCTCGTTTTCATTCACTTTGCTGCCCAAGATCGCCTCCTAGGTCAACCGTGGTGACAGGCTGCAGAAGACCGGAAGGCCGGCCGCGAACTCACCACATTACTGGGGACGAGTAGCCGACGGCACACACGCTTCGCCCTGACGATCCTCAATCGGTCCCTCGTCCTTGGGAAGGAGCGGGCCGCAGGGACGACTGCGCCGGCTCACCTCGTACTGCCGCGCGGCCGGCCGGGAACGAGCGCAGCTTCCGGATCCGACACGTCACGGGTGTGACGCCAAGTAGCAGCCAGGGGAATCTGCCGTCACGGATGCCCCACAACAACCGGGAAACAGTCCCCACGAGCACCCCCGAGACCACTACAACAAGGAAGTTGCCCCCGATGGCGGGGTGGAGGCAGTCCTGACGGATGGGGATCGTCAACGCGATGGGCGTCTTCGGGAGGTGAGGCGCGCCGACGTGCCCGTCACGCCGGAGGCATGGCGCAGGACCCGCAGAGAACGCGACGAGTACGACTGCCCTGAGGCCCCCAGAGGTGGTCCGCTCCAGCAAACTCGAAACACTTCTGAAACAGGCCGTGAGCTGGCGGAATGCGCGGCGGGTGTGATTCAGGACTCACCCCTGTTGTCACACATCCGACCGTTGCGCAGGCCGCCGGCGCGAAGGCAGCAGGTCGGAGCAGGGGTGCCGGCACAGGCGTGGACGCCGCGCCCGGTGGCGGCGATCCGACGGGCTCCGGGAGACCTCGGAAAACCCTACAATGCACGCTGGTCGATACGCTCGGTGACGGTGGGGCCGGTCTCACGGATCGGGCGGCGCACCGTGGACGGAAGGACGCGCGCCATGGCCGAATCGGACCCCGCAGGCTCGCCCGGGACCCTGCGGACCCTGCGTACGCTCCCCCGCCCGGTGGTCGTGCTGCTCGTCGGGATCGCGGTCAACCGGATGGGCGCGTTCCTCGCCATCTTCCTGATCCTGTACCTGACCAGCCTCGGTTTCAGCCCCGCCGCGGCGGGCGTGGTGCTCACCCTCTACGGGGTGGGCTCGATCGGGGGGGTCTTCGCCGGTGGCCTGCTCTCCGACCGGATCGGCCCCCGGCAGGTGATCATCGGCTCCACACTGTTGTCCAGTGTGGCCGTGGCCGCCATCGCCTTCGAGACGCGCTACACCTGGCTGATGGTGACCAGTCTGGCCGCCGGGGTGCTGACCGCCGCGTACCGGCCGGCCGCCGCCGCGATGCTGGCCGAGCTGACCCCGCTGCACCGGCTCGTCACCACCACCGCCGCCAGCCGGCTCGGGCTCAACGTGGGCGCGACCCTGGGGCCGCTGATCGGGGCCTGGCTGGCGACCCACTCGTACACCGCGGTGTTTCTGGTGAACGCGGGCACCGCGCTCACCTTCGGCCTGGTGACGATCTTCCTGCTGCCCGACGTCCGGGCCGCCGCGCACGCCGGCGACCCGGCGCGACCGGCCACCTCGGACGCCGCACCGGAAGCCGGCGGGCGGGGGATGCTGCACGACCGTCGGTACCTCGCGGTGCTGGTGGCGATGTTCGCCACCGCCCTCGCCGAGATCCAGTACCAGGTCATCCTGCCGTTGCACCTGGGCGAGCAGGGGCACCCGGTGTCGCTCTACGGCACCATCATCGCCCTGAACGGGGCCATCATCATCGCCCTGGAACTGCCGCTCACCCGGACCGTGCAGCGGCTGCCGATCCGCACCGCCATCGCCGTCGGCTCGCTCTGCATCGGGCTGGGCCTGGCCGTGTTCGGGTTCGCCGGGGGCATCTGGGTCTTCGTCGTGGGCGCGCTCATCTGGACCTTCGGGGAGATCGTCAACGCGCCCTCGCTGAACGCGTACCCGGCGATGGCCGCACCGGTGCAGCTACGCGGCCGGTACATCGGGGCGCTCTCGGCGGTGCAGTCCGCCGGGTACGCCTTCGGTCCGCTGATCGGTACCACCCTGTTCCAGTTCTTCGGGCGGGCCGCCTGGGCGGTCTGCGCCGTGCTCGGGGTGATCGCCTTCGGCGCCCTCTGGTACGGCGTGCAGAACCGCTTCACCGCCGTCGCCCCGACCGTGGTGAAGGCCCCGGCCACCACCTGAGACGGCCGGTGACGGTCGCCCCGACCGGCTGAAGCCGGGGGTCTCCTCGGAGCATCCTGGGTAACGTCCGGGTGTGAGTACCCCTGCGGCGGCCCGGATCGACGCCCATTCCACCCCGACGACCCTGGTGGCGCAGACCGACCCGGCAAGCCTGCGCGCGGTGCCGGTGGCTCCGGTCCGGGTGGCCGCCGGGCAGGCCGGCCTGGCCCCGCTGGACGTACCGGCGAACGTGGCCACCGCCGCGCGGCTGGTGGCTCGGGCGGGGGACGCCGGGGCTGCGCTGCTCGTCCTGCCGGAACTGTTCCTGACCGGGTACGACCTGCCGGCGATCGTCGGGGAGCCGCGGCGGTACCCGTTGGGTCCGGACGACCCCCGGCTCGACGTGCTCGCCGCCGCCTGCGCGCGGGCGCGTACCGCTGTCGTGGTCGGCGCGCCGGTTCGCGACCCCGAGCGGGGAACCCTGCACATCTCGGTGGTCGTGCTGGGCCGCGACGGTGCCCGGCTGGGCCGGTACGACAAGCAGCACCTGGACGCGGCGGAACGGGCGGCCGGCTTCACCCCCGGGGCGGCGGGGTGCACGCTGGCCCTCGACGGCTGGCGACTCGGGCTCGGCATCTGCTGGGACGCCAGCTTCCCCGGGCACGCGCTGTCCGCCGCGCTGGACGGCTGCCAGGCGTACCTGGTCTCGGCGATGTTCGACCGGGGTGCCGGGGTGCGCAAGCGGGCGGTGCTCGGGCCGGCCCGCGCCTTCGACAACGCCGGGTACGTGGTGGTGGCCAACCACTGTGCCCGCAGCGGCCCGTACGACGGTTGCGGGGGCAGCGGTGCTTGGGGCCCGGACGGGGGCCTGCTGGCCGACGCCGGGCTCGACGATCCGGGGCTGGCCGTCGTACCGCTGGACCCGGCGGCTGTCGCCCGCGCCCGCGCGGGTGACCTGCCGCTGGCCGACCCCTCGCTGGACGCCCAGCACGGCCGCCCCCGCGAGCTGATCACCGTCGACTGAGCCGGCGGTCGTGGGCGGTTTGGAAGGGGCCCTTCTACATCAGAAAGCGTTAACAGGGGGCCCTTCCTTACAGATGCCGGCTTCTACGGCTTGGGGGAAGGGGCGGGTGAGGGCGTCGCGCCAGGACGGCTCCAGGGGGTGCGGGGGCAGCACCGTGGACCAGAGGCCGTGCACCTGGGCGCCGCGTAGCACCTTGCCCTGGTAGCTGCCGGCGCCGAGGGCCACCGCCCGCCGGCCGGTGGCCAGGGCGTGCCGGATCGGGGCGTAGACGGCGAGGTTGAAGTACGCGAAGGGGGCCGCGTCCGGGCCGAAGCCGGCGGCCCGAGAGTAGAGGGTGTCGCCGTGGGCGTAGCAGAGGGTGAAGCCGTTGATCCGGCCGTCGCGTTCGTCGGTGAAGACCACGCTGCCGGCACCGAGGTACTTGTCCTGGAGGGCGAAGTACTGCCCGGTCTCCTCGTCGGTGATCGTCGCGCCGAACTTGCGCTGGTGCGCGCCGAGCAGCGGGGCCACCTCGGTGAGCACGTCGGCGAGCAGGTGCTGGCCGATGCGCGATCCGGCGGCGGTGAAGCCGTCGACCTCCTTGCGCAGCTTGCTGCGGCGGGCGCTGGGGAAGCGGGCCAGGTAGTCGGCGAAGTCGGTCTCCCCGCCGTCGAGCGGGATCACCGCCTCCGCCGAGGTGGCCACGACGGGTGCGGTGCCGCCCCAGCTCCGGCAGACCTCCTCGGCGGCCTCCTTCGGCAGGTACATGAAGACCGTGCTGCGGGCCCCCCACCTGGCGGCCAGTTCCCGGCAGCGGTCCAGGATCGCCCGGCGTACCTCGGCCTGCGCGTCGGCGTCGAGCCGGGCGTCGAGCAGCAGTTCGCCGTGGTAGCCGCTGCAGCCGCCCACCAGCAGCACCGGGAACCAGCGTTCGGCCGCGCCGGCCGGGTCGACGTGCGGGGCGAGGAACATGTTGACCGGGTCGTACCAGGTGGTGAAGCGGGTCGGCACCTCGGTCATCAGGTTGGTCACCACCGCGCCGACCAGCGTGCCGTCGGCGTCGTACGCCAGCACGTAGCGGGTGGGCAGGTCGAAGTACTCCTCGGCCCAGTGCAGCCAGCCGTGGGTCTGGTAGAGCGAGGCCCCGGCCGAGAGCGCCGCCCACTCCTGCGGTGGGAGGTCGGCGATCGTCGACACCTCGGTCAGCCGGGGGTACGGGTCAGCGGGCATGCGGGTGGCTCCGTCCGGACAGGAAGCTGTGGTAGCAGTCGGCCCCGAAATCCAGGGCGGCCAGTGAGATCCGTTCGTCGGCCTGGTGCAGGCGGTCGCGGTAGCCGGCCCCGGCCGGCAGCGGCAGCCATCCGTAGCAGGCGATGCCGAGCTGGCTGAAGAGCCGGGCGTCGGTGGAGGCCGTGGTCAGCACCGGCAGCGGCACCCCGGCCGGGTCGTGCGCCCGCAGCGCGGCCACCAGCCGGTCGTAGCAGCCGTCCAGCCGGGGCGCGGGCGAGATCTCACCCTCGACGAAGAGGTCCAGCCGCGCGTCGGGGCCGGTCCGGGCCCGCAGCTGGTCCATGAAGGACTGAGTGGGGTACGCCCCGGGCAGCACCCGCCCGTCGACGGTGACGGTCAGCTCGGCGGGGTGCACGTTGGGGCCGGTGCCGCCCTCGACCCCGGTGACGGCGACCGTGTGCCGTACCACCGACCGCAGGTAGCGGGCGGTCTCCTCGGGCAGCCCGTCCAGGGTGCCCGGGTCGGTCGGGGCGGCGTGGAAGGCGGCGATCCGGTCGCCCATGGCTGCCGGCAGGGCGCGGGCCAGCTCGTCGAGCATCCGGTGCGTCACCGGGGTCAGCTCGACGTCGAGCCCGCCGCTGGAGACCGCCGCCAGGAACCGGGTGAGCTGCCCGACGGCCGAGCCCGTGGCGGCGACCCGGGAGGCGTGCCCGCCCGGCCCCCGGAAGGTCACCCGCACCCAGCAGGTCCGCTTCTCGGCGACCACCACCGGGTGCAGTCGGGCGTGGCCGCCGAGCCCCAGCTCCGCGCCGCCGTCCTCGCCGACGGCGGACCGCACCCCGGCGAAGAGGTGGGCGTACTCCCGGACCAGCAGCCGCGCGCCGACGTCGCTGCCGGTCTCCTCGTCGGACACCACGGCGAGAATGATGTCACCCGGCGGTGACTGACCGTGCGCCCGCATCCGCAGCAGCGCGGCCAGCATCATCGCCAGTTGGCCCTTCATGTCGACCGCGCCCCGGCCCCAGAGTTCACCGTCGACGATCTCACCGGCGAAGGGCGGCCGGGTCCACGGCTGGCCGGCCACCGGCACCACGTCGACGTGGGCGTGCAGCAGCAGCGGTGGCTCCAGGCCCCGGCCGGGCAGCCGCGCCACCAGGTTCGGCCGCTGCGGGTCGACGCCGACCAGCCGGGTCTCCAGGCCGGCCCCGGCGAGCAGGTCACGGATCCAGGTGACGCAGGCGGCCTCCGCGCCGGGCGGGTTGGTGGTGTCGAAGCGGACCAGCCGTTGGGCGATGGCCACCGGATCGACACCGGTGTCGACGGCCTCGGGCACCTGTTCACCGACGATCATCGGTCGTCCTCCTCGATGCGGGTCACGTCAGGCCCGCCCGTAGCCGGGTCAATGCCACCTCGGTCCGGGCCTCGTCGTGCACGAGCGCCACCCGCAGGTGACCGGCGCCCGGATTGCTCCCGGCAGCGGTGTCGACGCCCGGGTCTTTCCCGGCGGCAGCCGGATTGCTCCCGGCGGCGGTGTCGACGGCGAGGTAGCGGCCGGGCATGACGGTCAGCGCCTGGTCCCGCCAGAGCCGGCGGGTGGTCCCGGGGTCGTCGGGTACCGGCAGCCAGAGGAAGAAGCCGGCACCCGGTCGCCGGTAGCCGGGCAGGTCCTTGAGCAGCTCGTCGGCGGTGTCCCAGTTGCGGGCCAGGGCGGCGCGGGCCCGGGCGACGTGGGTGTCGTCGGACCAGAGCGCGGCGGAGACGGCACAGACCGGGCGGGGCAGCGACACCCCGCAGGTGCGGTTGTACTCGGCGTAGGCCGCCACGGTGTGCCGGTCGCCCACGACGAAGCCGCTGCGCAGGCCGGGCGCTCCGGAGCGTTTGGCGAGGGTGTGCAGCACCACGAAGGACAGCCCCGGGTCGGCGAGCGCCGCCGGGTCGGAGAGGAACCCGGCCGATGCGGTGCCGAGCCACAGGTCGACGTAGCACTCGTCGACCACCAGCACCGCGTCGGCCCGCCGGGCCACCTCGGCGGCGCGGGCGAGCTGCCCGGCGGTCAACGTCTCGCCGTCCGGGTTGCCGGGATGGCAGACCACCACCGCCGCCACCCGTCCCGCCCCGGCGGCGACCGCCGCGGCCAGCGCGTCCACCGGATCGGCCAGCCCCGACCCGTCGTCCGCCGGCCCGTCGTCCACCGGGCCGGGGTAGCAGAGCGGTCGGGCGCCGGCGGCCTCGGTGCCGGCCAGGTAGGTCGGGTAGCCGGGGTTCGGTAGCACCACCACCGGGTCGGTCACCCCGCGTGCCCGGGCCCGCCGGACGGCCTGGGCGATCACCACCGCCAGCGCCTGCTTGCTGCCCGGCGTCGGCTCCACCGCCAACCCGGCGTCCGCCGCCAGCTCCGCGTCCGTCATCAGCCCCGCGTCCGCCGGTTCACCGAAGGACCCGCCGAACCGCCGCGCCAACCAACCGAGGTACGCCGTCCGCAGCTCCGCCGAACCACCCAGCTCCGGATAGCGGGTCCAGCCGTCCACGGCGTCCAACGCGGCGACGTCCAGCGGCGGTTCGACCAGCCGGGCCTCCCCCAGGTGCAGCGGGATCGGGTCCACCCCCGCCGGGGCGGGCACGTCGCGCAGGAGGTCCCGCAGTCGGGCGAACGGGCTCCGCGTCACCCGGATCAGTCCCGCACCAGGTCGTTCAGGGCGGTCTTGCCCCGGGTCCGCTCGTCGGCGTACTTGACGATGACGGCGGCGGCCAACGACAGCCCCGGCTGCTGGGCGACGGCCCGGCTGCCGGGCACCACGACGGCGTTCGGCGGCACCTCGCCGTAGCTCACCGCACCGCTGGCCCGGTCCACGATCGGGGTGGAACGGCCCAGGTAGACGCCCATCCCGAGGACCGCGCCGGCGCGTACCCGGACCCCCTCGGCGATCTCGCAGCGGGCGCCGACGAAGACGTCGTCCTCGATGACGACCGGCTGCTCACCGAGGGGTTCCAGCACGCCGCCGATGCCCGCGCCGCCGGAGATGTGGCAGCGCTGGCCGATCTGGGCGCAGGAGCCGATGGTGGCCCAGGTGTCCACCATCGTGCCCGCACCGACGTACGCGCCGACGTTGACGAAGGACGGCATCAGCACCGCGCCGGGGGCGATGTGGCTGCCGTACCGGACGACCGCGCCCGGGACCACCCGCAGCCGGGACTTCTCGAAGTCGTCGGCCGTCCAGGTCTCGAACTTCAACGGCACCTTGTCGTACGTCCTCGGCCGACCCGGGCCGGACTGCGCCATGAGGTTGGGATGGGTCAGGAAGGACAGCAGGATCACCTGCTTGGCATAGGCGTCGACGATCCACGTGTCGCCCTCCGGCCAGGCCGCGCGCAGCTCCCCCCGGTCCAGCCCGGCCAGCCCCGCCTCGACGTACGGCCGCAGTTCGGCCACCTCGTCCGGGGTGAGCCGGTCCCGCCGGGCGAAGGCCTGCTCGACGTACGTCCGGCTCTGTTCGTCAGTCACCTGGTGCTCTCCATGATCTTCGTGGGTGTCCAGCGCGCCGTGGCGAGGTAGTCGTCGAAGGTCTCCGCCCGACGGATCTCGACCACCTCGCCGGCCGCCGTCAGCAGCAGTTCGGCCGGCCGCAGCCGTCCGTTGTAGGTGAACCCCATCGCGTGCCCGTGCGCGCCGGTGTCGTGGATCAGCGCGATGTCCCCCTCGGCCGGGGCCGGCAGCAGCCGGTCGACGCCGAACTTGTCGTTGTTCTCGCAGAGCGAGCCGACCACGTCGACGAGCGTCTCGGGTCGGCCGGCGGCGTACGGCAGGCTGATGTGGTGGTACGCGCCGTAGTAGCCGGGCCGCATCAGCGCCGACATCGAGGCGTCCAGCCCGACGATGTCCTGCCCCTTGCGGCACCGGTTGACCACCTGGCTGACCAGTACGCCGTGCGGCCCGGTCAGGTACCGCCCGATCTCGGTGACGATCCGGGGCCGGTGGGTGGTGAAGGCCCCCCGCCGGGCGGCCAGGATCGCCGAGGCGTACGCCCGGATGTCGATCGGCCGCTCGGTCGGCCGGTACGGGATGCCGAGGCCGCCGCCGATGTTGACGTACTCCAGTTCGATGCCGGTCTCGGCGGCGATCCGCGCACCCAGCTCGACCACCTCGACGGCGGCCCGGACCGCCCGCTCCAGGTTGAGCTCGTTGGCGCAGATCATCCCGTGGATGCCGAACCGGCGTACCCCCCGGCGGTGGGCGGCCCGGTAGGCGTCGGCCAGCTCGGCCAGCGGCACCCCGAACTTGGAGTGGGTGGCGCTGCCCATCAGGGCCGAGCCGGCGGCGGTGCCGTGCGGCGCGACCCGGAAGGCGACCAGCTCCGGCAGCCGGTCCACCTTGTCCAGCAGGGACCGGTCGTCGAAGGTGATCAACGCGCCGGCCTTGAGCGCCGACTCGTACTCGGCGACCGTGGTGTTGTTGGAGGTGAAGACCACGTCGTCGGCGCGGGCCCCGAGCCGTTCGGCCAGCTCCAGCTCGACCGGGGAGGCGCAGTCCAGACCACTGCCCTCGGCGAGCAGGGTGCGCAGCACGGTCGGGTTGGGCAGCGCCTTGACCGCGAAGTACTGCCGGTACGGCGCACCGTCGAAGGCCGCCACCAGCTCCCGGTGGGTGTCGACGATGCCCCGCTCGTCGTAGATGTGGAAGGGGGTCGGGTAGGTCTCGACCACCGCCGGCAGCACCGGCAGCAGCCGGGCGGCGAACTCCTGCGAGATCGGCATGTCAGGGCACCCGGGCGACGCAGATGGTCCGGTTGCGCAGCCCGCTGATCGGCCGCAGGTACGGGAAGTAGTAGCTCTCCACCGGCACCAGGCCGGCCCGGGCCAGCTCCTGGCCCAGGTACTCCCGGGAGACGAACCAGAACCCGGCCACCCGCTCGTGCGGGGCGTAGTCGGCCGCCGGGTCGTACGGTGCGTCGTTGGAGAGCACCACGTACGCCCCGGAGCGCAACCCCAGCCCGGTCAGCTGCGCCAGCGCCGGGGTGACCGTCTCCTCGGCGGTGAAGACGTGGCCGAGGAACCCGTCGGCGTAGAGCAGGTCGGTGCCGGCCAGGTCGGCCGGGGTCAGGTCGAAGTAGTCGGCCACGAAGGCGTCCACCCCCCGGCCCCGGGTGAGCGCGACCGCCTCGTCGTTGAAGTCGATCGCCCGTACCGTCCGGTCCAGGGCCACCAGGTCGCCCTCGACGAAGCCGTTGCCGCAGCCGAGGGAGAAGACGGCCGCGCCCGGTGCGGTCAACGACAGCAGCTTGAGGGTCATGTGCGACCGGTACTCCGGCACGTAGGTGGAGGGGGTGACCGAGTCGTTGAACGCCCGGCCCCGCTCCCAGATGGCGTAGATGGTGCCCTCGGCCTGCCCGTCGACCGAACGGTGCGTGCGGTAGTACTCGCGGACCTGCTCCAGGTGCTGCTCGACCTTGATCACTGCTGGTTCTCCCCGTCGGCCGTGGCGATCGTGGTGTGCGACTGTCCGTACTCGACCGAGCCGGCCGGTCGCCGGCGCAGCGCGTCGACGAGGGCCCGCAGCGGTGCCGGGTTGGCCGGCCCGTAGTCGTGGTGCAGCCGACCGGCCAGCTCGGCGTCCCCGGAGAGCAGGAAGTCGGCAAGCACCCGGGCCAGCGACCGCAGCCCGGCCACCACCTGGCTGTGCCCGCCGACCAGCCGGGCCCCGTCGGTCTCCAGCGCACCGACCTGCACCAGGTACGACAGCTGCAGGTACATGCCGTCGCTGTCCGGGAAGTGGCCCAGCCCCCGGCTGACGTAGCGCAGGCACTCGGCCAGGTAGTAGGCGATCACGTCGGCCGGGGTCAGGGCGAGACGTTCGGCCCAGACCTCGGCGAGGATCAGGATGCCGAAGACGTCGGCGGCGACCTCCTGGAGCACCACCGAGGCCCACCGGTCGGCGGCGTTGAGCTCCTTGAAGGAGGTCGCCGGTCGCTGCACGAAGTGCCCGAACTCGTGGCTGAGCACGCCGAGCGTGCCGATGGTGGCGAACCGCTCGTCGTCGAGGTCGACCGGGGTGTCCAGGGTGAGCAGGTCGGCGGCGAGCGGCCCGGAGACCCCCCGCACCAGCGCCCGGTGCACGTTGGCGAAGTAGTAGGTCTTCTTGAACGGCGAGTACTTGACGCCCTCGTCCTCCGGCAGGAAGTACGCGATGTGCTTGGGGTGCAGGTCACCCTCGCCGGCCATGAAGAACAGCTGCGCCGCGCCGAACGCCGGCAGGTCACCCAGGCGCAGGTCGGCGTGGAGCCGCCCGAGGTACGGCGGGACGTCCGGCAGGAACTCCAGCGCCCGGTCCACGTCGGCCTGCCGCTGGTCGTCACGACGGCAGGCGAACGCCGTCGGCAGACCCCGGATGTCCTTGCCGTACCAGGTGGAAACCTGCCCGGCGACCAGGGTGACCTCCTCGACCAGGCCGGTCAGCTCCTTGAGGATCTCGTCGGTGTAGCCGTGCTCGACCGCGTCGGCGCGCAGCGACGCGGCCCGCCGGTCGGCCTCGGCCGGCAGCAGCCCGGCGACCCGGCGCAGCGCCGCCGCGGTGACCGCCGGGTCGGCCAACCGCCGGGGTACGGCGATGCCGTGCTCCTTGGCCCCGGCCCACTCGGCCTCGATCGCGGTACGCAGCCCGGCCAGCGCGGTGGGGAAGTCGGCGTCCAGCTGCGGGGTGGCCGGGGCGAGGTCCAGCCCGATCGGTCGGTAGCTTGCCGTCGGCGGCCAGAAGGCGCCCCGGTGGTCGCGGTACCGGCCGGCGCGGGTGAGGTTGTCGGCGTAGTCGAAGCGGTCGGTGTCAGGCACGCTGGTGTCCCTTCTCAAGGCGCGGAACGGCCCGCTGGTGCGGTGTCTCAGGCGACGGTGAAGAGCCGGTTCTCCTGCTCCCACTGCCGCACGAGGGCGTGGTCGGCGGCCAGGACGTCGACGTCCGGGTGGGTCATGAAGACGATGCCGGGGCTGGAGAAGAGGTCGTTGGTGCGGTAGACCCGGTCGCCCGGTCGGGGGGCCCGCTGCAACCAGGTACGGCTGCGCAGGCTGGCCAGCAGCTCGGCGTAGTGCGACTCGACCACCACGCCGTCGACGGTGGAGATGAACTGCACCTGCCAGAGCGGGGCGGCGTGGCCGGGCCGGCTGTCGGCGTACCGGGGCACGAAGCCGGGCCCCTCGACGACGATCTCGGTGACCAGGTCGAGCATGCTCGCGCCGACGGCGTGCGCGGCGGCCGGCCGGTTCAGCCCGCCGGAGATCCGGGAGGCGCACTCCACCAGGGTCGGGCCGTCCGGGCCGACCATCAGCTCGGTGTGGTGGGCGCCGTAGCTGACCCCGAGCGCGTCGAGCACCCCGTGCACGTAGTCGACGAGTTCCTTCTGCTCGGGCTGGGTGGGGTCGAACAGGACACTACGGTCGTAGATCCAGCCGCCGCCGGGCACCCGGATCTTGTCGGTGCGCCAGATCTCGGTGACCACGTGCCGGCCGTCGCCGCTGATCCCGTTGACGAAGTACTCCTGCCCGGTCAGGAAGCGTTGGGCGACCAGGGTGTCGTTGCGGTTGCCGAGCTGGTCGACCGCGCCGTGCAGGCGCTGGAAGGCCCCGGTCAGCTCCCCGGCGTCGGCGCAGAACGTCACCGAGTCGGTGCCGGCGCTGGCCGGCGGCTTGAGCACCACCGGCCACGAGCCGCCGCCGGCCCAGTCGAGCAGCCCGGCCAGGTCGTGTGCCAGGTAGTGGTCCATGCTGCGCAGGCCGGCCGCCTTCAACCGGTTGTGCATCTCGTACTTGTGGCGTCGGGCGGCGCTGCTCTGTGGGGAGTTGCCGGGCAGGCCGAGCGCCTCGGCGAGCAGGTCGGCCAGGGCGACGCCGCTCTCCGAGCCGGGCAGCACCGCCGCCGGTCGGTACCGGGCCAGCACGTCGGTCAGCGCGCCGAGGTCACCGAGGTAGCCGTACCTGTCGATCCAGGCGGTGGAGTCGAAGCTGGCCAGGAAGTACGGCGGCAGGTCGGGGCTGCTCTGCACGTGTACGCAGTCCCAGCCGCGTTCGCGCAGCAACCCCGGCAGCTGTGCCCCGGAGGAGTAGCCGTCGACCACCACCAGCACCGGGCGCGGTGTCGTGTCCATCCCTGACCCCTGTTCCTGTCCGGCCCCCGGCGGATCGAGGGCCTTCTCCATGAAGATGCTGAGCGGGTCGTCGGAGTAGTCGCCGAAGCGTCCCCGCTCGACGTAGCCGAGTCGCCGGTACAACGCGATCGCCTCGGGTTGGTCCGGCCCGGTCTCCAGCCGGACGGTGCCCACCCCGGCGGCCCGGACCCGCTGCTCCAGCGCGGCGAGGATCCGGGCACCGACCCCCCGGCGACGCACGCCGGGCTCGACGAACATCCGCTTCACCTCGGCGTACGCCCCGGCACCGGCCCGCTCGGCACGATCCGCACCGTCGGCGAGGGTGCCGGCGGCGGGCTCGGGCAGCACCACCGCGCCGCAACCCAGCAGCGCACCGGTTGCCGCGTCGCGGGCGACCAGGAAGGCCACCGAGGGGGCGCGCAGCTCGGCCACCGGCAGCAGGTGCACGCTCTCCGGCGGGTACAGCGAGTGGGCGTACTCCTCGGAGCGCCGCAGCAGGGCGGCGACCTCGGCGTCGTCCGGGTCACCCGGCCCGACGGTGACCCCGGCGCTTTCCGGGTCACCCGGCCCGACGGTGACCGGGGCGCCGGTCACCGGGCGGCCCCCGCCCGGTGGTCCTGCCGGACCAGCGCCGCGCCCTTCTCGCCGATCATCATGCTGGCCGCGTTGGTGTTGCCGGAGATCATGGTCGGCATCACCGAGGCGTCGATCACCCGCAACCCGGCCAGCCCCCGCACCCGCAGCCGCTCGTCGACCACCGCGCCGGGGTCGTCGCCCATCCGGCAGGTGCCCACCGGATGGTACGAGGTGTCCCCCCGCTCCCGGGCGTACGCCAGCAGTTCGTCGTCGGTGCGGACGTCCGGACCGGGCTGGGTCTCGAACTCCCGGTAGGCGTCCAGCGGCGCGCCCTCGACGATCCGCCGGGCGATCCGCATGCCGGCCAGCAGGGTGGCCCGGTCCACCTCGGTGTCGAGGAACCGGGGCCGGATCGCCGGCGGCTGCTCCGGATCGGCGCTGCGGATGTGGATGGAGCCCTTCGACTCCGGGCGCAGCGGGTACACCCCGACGGTCATCCCGGGCCGGGTGTCCAGCCGCCGGGTGGAGCCCGCGCCGTAGCTGGCCGGGGCGAAGTGGAACTGCACGTCCGGCCGGTCCAGCGTGTCGCTGGTGCGCACGAAGCCGTGCCCGAGGGCGATCGGGAGGCTGAGCAGGCCGCGGCGGGTGCCCAGGTAGCGCAGCACCTCGCCGGCCAGGCGTACGCCCCGGGAGCGTTCGTTGAAGGTGATCGGCTGCCGGACCCGCCACCGCAGCCGGGCCGCGAAGTGGTCCCGGAAGTTCTCCCCCACCCCGGGCAGGTGGTGCACCACCGGCACCCCGGCGTTGCGCAGCACCTCCGCCGGGCCGACGCCGGAGAGTTCCAGCAGTTGCGGGGACTGCACCGTGCCGGCGCTGACGATCACCTCCCGGCCGCAGTCGGCGGTGTGCTCCGCGCCGCCGTGCCGGTAGGTCACCCCCACGCAGCGGGTGCCGTCGAAGCGGAGCCGGCCGACGTGCGCGCCGGTCAGCACGGTGAGGTTGGGCCGCTGCCGGGCCGGCCGCAGGTACCCGCCCAGCGCCGACGACCGCCGCCCACCGTCGTGGTTGACCTGGTAGTAGCCGAACCCCTCCTGGTCGCCGGAGTTGTAGTCCGGGTTCTCCGGGTAACCGGCCTTGCCGGCGGCGGTCAGGAACGCGTCGCAGAGCTCGTCGCGTTCGCGGGGCAACCCCACCGCGATCGGCCCGGACCGGCCCCGGCTGTCCCCGCCGATCCCGGCCACCCGTTCCATGCTCCGGAAGTACGGCAGCACCCCCTCCCACGACCACCCGGGATTGCCCAGCGCCGCCCAGTCGTCGTAGTCCTGGCGCTGGCCGCGTACGAAGATCATGCCGTTGATGGCGTTCGATCCGCCGAGCAGCCGGCCCCGCGGGATGCGCAGGCTCCGCCCGCCGATGGTCGGGTCCGCCTCGGTGTCGAAGCACCAGTCGTAGCGTGGGTTGCCCATCAGGATCGTCTCGGCGGCCGGGATGGACAGCAGCGGACTGCGTCGCTGTCGGCCGGACTCCAGCAGCAGCACGCTCACCGTCGGGTCCTCGGTGAGCCGGCCGGCCAGCACGCAGCCCGCCGCGCCGGCACCGACGACCACATAGTCGTACGTCGCCATGATCAGGCCGGGATCGGGCGGTCGGTGGCGATGGTGGTCCGGTGCAGCAGCCGGCGGTGCGCCACGTCGTTGTAGTAGGTGGCCCGGTGCATGGCGCCCCGGTTGTCCCAGAGCACGATGTCGCCCGGCCGCCACTGGTGGCGGTAGGTGAACCGGGGCTGCACGGCGAACTCCTGGATGAAGGTGACCAGCGGGGCGCTCTCGTGCACCGGCAGCCCCTCGATGCGCCACGGCACGTTGCCGCCGGCGTAGAGCGCCTTGCGGCCGCTCACCTCGTGCCGACGCACGATCGGGTGCGACACGTCCACCCACTCGGCCCGTTCCTGCTCGGTCGGTGCCGGCCGGTCCGGGTAGTTGTACGGCCGGGACTGGACCCGGCTGATCACCACCCGCAGGTCCTCGATGCGTTCCTTGACCCGCTCGGGCAGCGCCTCGTAGGCGGCGTACATGTTGGCGTACCAGGTGTCGCCGCCGACCGGCGGCACCTCGATGGCGTAGAGCATCGAGCCGACCGGCGGGTTGGTCAGGTAGTGGCCGTCGGTGTGCCAGACCCGCCCGCTGTACGCCGAGCCGATCGGCTTGCCGTCGCGGGTCAGGTTGGACAGCAGCAGGATCTCGGGGTGCTCGACGTCGTTGAACTGCGAACGGGTGTACGCGAAGACCTCACCGAAGCGCCGGGTGAAGGCGATGTGCTGCTCCGGGGTCAGCTTCTGGTCACGGAAGAGCAGGACGGCGGTGTCCATCCAGGCCTGGTGGATGCGGGCGAAGTCGCGGTCGGAGATGTCGCCGGTGACATCGATGCCACGGACCTCGGTGCCGACGCCCTCGGCGAGGGGGACCAGTTCGAGCATCAGACTGCCTGCCTTTCGTCTGGCGGTGCGTCAGGGGCGTGGGTGCCGTCCGGCTTGGTGGCCACCGTCGGGGTGGCCCTCCGGCCCGGTGGCCGGGGTCGTCACGGCAGCGCCACCTTGTTCTCCTCGATCCAGGCCCGCAGCTCCACGAGCTGGATGAGCAGGTGCGCCGGGCTCGCCCCGCCCGGCAGTTCGGAGTCCATCCGGCCGGCGGTGATCTGCCGGATCAGGCCGTTGAGCCGGGCGGTGTCGAACATCGCGCGCAGCGACGAGGCCGGGTCGTTGACGATCCAGGTCGCCTCCCGGATCAGCGCCTCGTCGTAGCGCGGGCTCTGCACGTGCGGGTAGGCGCTCTTGCGCCGGTTGACGGTGCCCGGCGGGAGCAGGTCGGCCATGGCCGCCTTGAGCAGCCCCTTCACCCCGCCGGCCGACTTCATCGACCACGGCACGTTCCACAGGTACTCCACCAGCCGGTGGTCGCAGAACGGCACCCGTACCTCCAGGCCGTGGGCCATGCTCATGCGTTCCTTGCGGTCCAGGATCACCGCGAGCGGCCCGGCCATGCCGAGGTAGAAGACCTCCCGCATCCGGGCGTCCGCCGGGTCCTCCCCGGGCAGCCTCGGCACCTGGCCGAGCAGGTCGTGGTACCGGTCCCGCTCGTCGGCCGCCGGCCGCACCACGTCGCGCAGCTCGGGGGCGAGGTAGTCGACCAGCCGGGGTCCGTCGCCGATCCAGGGGAAGGTGTCGCGCTCCAGCCGGTCGGCCTTGAAGAAGTACGGGTACCCGCCGAGGAACTCGTCGGCCGCCTCCCCGGTCAGCGCCACCACGCTGCGCTCGCGCATCTGCTGGAAGATCAGGTACATCGAGGCGTCGAACTGGCCCCAGCCGGGCAGACCCCGGGCCCGACGGGTAGCCGGGATCGCGGCCAGCAGGTCCTCGACGCTGGCGGTCAGGGTGTGGTGGCGGGTGCCGAGGAACTCGGCCGCCGCCGCCGCGTACGGCGCGTCCACGTCCGGGCGCAGCTCGGTCGGGGTGAAGTGCGACGGGTCGCTGGCGAACTCGACGCAGTACGTGTCGAGCCGCTGCCCACCACCGCCGAGCAGCTGCGCCGCCAGTGCCGCGACGGAGGTCGAGTCGACCCCGCCGGAGAGCATCGCGCCGCCCGGCACCCCGGTGGCCAGTTGCCGGCCGACGCTCTCCTCCAGCAGTTCCCGGACGTGCGCGGCGGTCTTGTCGAACGAGTCGTGGTGCGGTGCGCTGGTCAGCTCCCAGTACCGCCGACTGGTGGTGCCCTCGGCGGTGCAGCCGAGCAGCTCGGCCGGGGCCAGCTCACGCAGCCCCACCAGCGGGGTCTCCCCCGCCCGGGTCAGCCGTGGCTGGAGCACGATGGGCAGCGCGGCCAGCTCCAGTCGCGCGGTGACCAACGGGTGGGTCAGGACCGCCGTGGGCTCGGAGGCGAACACGACACCGTCGGCGTACCGGTGGTAGTAGAGGGGTTTGAGTCCGAGCCGGTCCCGGGCCAGCAGGAGCCGGCGGTGCCGGCCGTCCCAGACGGCGACGGTGAACATGCCGTCGAGCTGCTCGACGAAGCGCTCCCCGTGTCGCAGGTACGTCTCCAGCAGGATCTCCGGAGTGGACTCGGCCCGACGTCGGGTGCCGGCCGCCTCGACCGCCCGGCGCAGCTCACGGAGGTTGTAGATCGGCCCGGCGTGCACCAGCGTCACCGCCGCGTCGCCGAACTCCACCCGGGCCAGGTTCCCGGAGCCACCGGGCGCCCCGGTGTCCAACCCCCGGTAGCCGAGGCCGGCGTGGGCCGACATCCAGACACCGGCACTGTCCGGACCGCGATCACGCATCGTCCCGGTCATGGCCCGCAGAATGCTCGACCGCGTACCGATATCTCGGCGGAAGTCGATCCAGCCGGCAATTCCACTCATGCGTTGATCTCCCGTACCCGCGCGGTCGTCGGACATTCGCCCGGCGGCACTGCCGAGTCAAGAATCGGCCCCAGAGAAGTCTTCAAAAATGGCGGCACCGCGCCTGCGGCCGTACCACCATGGCACCGACCAGCCCCGACGCATCGAGGCCATGCGCCGGAAACACGTTCGTAAAATAGCTCCGACTGATTGGCTGGTCGATCCGTTCCGGGCCACGACACTGCAGTTGACCTGCAAAAACACCACCACGTCGGATGAATGTGCAATGCCGCATCCCGGAACGAACTCATAATGACCGTCGTCGGTACGCAGCACAAGTAGCCAAAAAGCCAGGTACCGCATCCTGGGACAGCCGCGACCGAGTCGGACGTAAGCGCAGGCCAACGGCCAGATGCGAGTGGAACCCGCCACCCCAACCTGGCCGGAAATACACTTCACCGACGAACGAAACAATCCATCCCGGACGCATCCACCATCCACCCACCGGACACAACAGACACCCACCCCACCGGCCGGCGCCCGGCGATCATGATGTTGTTGCCGCGACACGCCGCTGGTCGGATGGGCCGTCCGGTCAGCTCCCGGTGCTGGCCGGTCCGACCAGGCTGAACCGCTGCTCCGCCACCTGCCGGGCCAGCAACCCGGTGCGGAACATGAGGCTGCCCGGCGCCGCGCCGGACGGGTCGGGCAGGAACCGGCCCATGGTCAGCTCGGGCCGGTCCAGGTAGCCGGCGGCCAGCGGGGTGCCCGCGAGGTACAGCTCACCGACCTGTCCCCGGGGGACCGACGCGAGGTGCCCGTCCAGCACGCACCCCCGGGTCTGCGGCAACGGCGTCAGCTCACCGGTCGCCGGGTCCACGGTCGCAGCCAGCATCGTGGTCTCGGCGAAGCCGAACACCTGGATCTCGTCGACCGATCCGTCGGCCCGTTCGACGCGCAACCGCCACCGGGCCGGGACCGGCCCGGTGGCCGACGACCGGTCGCCGTCGGCGGGCAACGCCAGCTCCGCCCCGGTGAGCAACGCGCGCAACGCCACCACCAGGGTCGTCGTCGCATCCAGCGGCGCCAACGGCAGGAGCCGGTCGCCGCAACCCAGCCGGGGCAGCCCGCAGCCGCCGGCGAGCCAGGCGAGTTGCTGGCCGCGCCACACCACCCCGGTGCCGTCCGGCGAGGCCGACACGACCAGGGCCGCCTCCGCCGGGGCCCCGCCGGTCACCGGTGCGCTCGCCGGGGTGGCCACCCTCCCACCGGTCCCGGCGGCCTGCTCCGTGGTGCCCCAGGCGTGCCAGGTGCTCCCGGTCGGGCCCGACCAGTGGCAGCGGGCCTCCGGCCACCAGGGCGGCACGCAGGGCGTACCGGCCGGGGCCAGCACCAGGTCGGGCCGGACGGCCCGCACCGCCTCGCCGGTGGCCTCCGGCGACCCGCCTTCGGCCAGCACACAGGTGGCCCCGGCGACCAGTACCGCGACCACGACGACGACCAGGTCCGCGGGCGGTCGCCCGACGACGGCTACCCGTCCACCCGGGCCGACGCCGGCCTCGCCGAGGCGTGCGGCCAGCTCCTCGACGTGCTCCCAGAGCTGGCGGTAGGTCATCCGCAGTGCTCCTGCGGAGAGCGCGACGGCATCCGGCTGCTCCCCGGCGGCCTTGGCCAACAGCCCGACCAGCTCGTGGCCGGCCGACTGCGGTGCCTGCCCACCACCGCTGCGCGTCGCCGCCGCGTGGTGCAGCTCCGCCACGTGGCGACCACAGGCGGCGAGGGTGCCCGCGAAGGGGACGACCCGCCAGCCCCGGGGAGGTCGTCGACCGATCGGCCAGACCGCGAACTCCCTGGCCTCGGTGGCCACGAGTTGGACGTAGCGGAGCTCCTCTCGCCCGAACATGTGCTGCTCCCAGAAGTGCGGACCCGGACAACGGCATGGACGACGGCGGTCGGCGAGGATCCGGCAACACCCGCGACACCTCGTCGACATCCGACCCCACCGAAGCTAGCCAGCTCCGGTCACACCCCGGTCATACCCGCCGGGCCGCCCTCAGAAGACGGTGGGATGGTCGTCCATCGGCTTGATCAGCCGGGCGGCCGTGGCCTTACGGATGGCGTCCACCCGGGACACGGCGTGCAGCTTGGCGTAGATGTTGGTCAGGTGCCGCTTGACGGTCGCCTCGGTGATGAACAACCGGCTGGCGATCTGCGCGTTGCTCATCGCCTCCGCGATGAGCCGGAGCACCTCCAGCTCCCGGGCGGTCAGCGGGGTGCCCGTGGTGCGCGGCTTCTGCCGGTCCAGCCGTTCCACGGTCTCCCGAGAGACCGCCAGCAGGACGCTCTGGCTGGGGCGGCGGACCACCGACCGGACCGCGGCGATCAGGTCGTCCCGCAGGATCGTCTTGAGCAGGTACGCGACCGCGCCGGCCTCCAGCAACTCGTGCACCATGTCCGGGTCGTCGTGCATCGTCAGCACGATCACCCGGGTCTCCGGCGCCACCTGCCGGGCCTGGCGGATGACGGCCCGTGCACCCGGACCGGGCATCTCCACGTCGAGCAGCAGCACCTCGGGGCGCAGCCGGGCCACCATGGCCAGCGCCTCGGGGCCGGACGACGCCTCGCCCACCACCGCGAACTCCGGCTCGGTGGAGAGCATCTCGCGGATGCCGTCACGCAACAGGTTGTGGTCGTCGGCCAGGCACACCCTGATCTGCGACCGTACGGGAATGCTCACAGCCCTGCCTCGGAGAACGGGATTCGCACCTCGACGCGGGTACCGCTGCCGGGCGCACTGGTCAGGGTCAGGACGCCGTGCAACAACAGCGCCCGTTCGTACATCGAGGGCAGGCCGCCCCGGGCCCGGTCGGGGTCACCGGTGTCGAACCCGGCCCCGTCGTCGACCACCGCGGCGGCGACCGCGTCGTCACCCACGTCGATGGAGAGCTCCAGCCGGCCGGGGTCGGCGTGCCGCAACGCGTTACGGGCCGCCTCCCGCATGATCAGATAGAGCTCCTCCGACACGTCGGGCGGGAGCGCCTTGACGTCGCCGGTGGTGGTCACCGAGAACTGCACCGATGTCGGCGCGTTGGCCTCCAGGTAGGCACGCAGGGTGCGCTCCAGGCCGTACTCGCCGACCGAGCGGCGCAGCTCGGCGGAGAGGGTCCGCACCGTGCGCAGCGCCTCGTCCAGCGACTCGATGGCCGCGTCGACCTTCGCCCGGGCCTGCGCCGGATCGCGGTCGGCGTAGTGCCGGTGCAGGTCCAGCCGGTGCAGGGTCAGGCCCATCTCGTGCAGCACCCGGTCGTGCAGCTCCCGGGCGATCCGGGTCCGTTCCTCCTGCCGGGAGGCCTGGAGCTTCTCCATCAGAAACCCCACATAGGACAGTGAGGCCAACGCGACCCGGGCCATGATGGCCTCGTGCAGCGCCCGGCTGAGCCGGAGCGCGGCGGCGCTGTCGGTGGGAGGCAGGTCGCGGGTGAGGATCCGCAGCATGACCTCGAAGAGGGTGGTCGCCGCGCGCAGCGACTGCACCGGGTGGATGCCCCGGCGGGCCCGGTCGGCGCCGATGTCGACGTTGAAGAGTCGGGACTCACCTACCAGCTCCACCGAGGTCGCGTCGGCACCGGAGAGGCGGGCCTCGATGTCGTCGAGCACCGACTGGACCTGGATCGCGAGCTGCGCCACGACCTCGGGGCCGGTGACCAGCTCGTTGCCCTGCCGACGGAGCGAATCCTGGAAAGCGGCGACAATTTCCCGTGCCGTTGAGGACAACTCGACCTCACCCACAGGTCCCATTTCATGTGGTTTCCCCATGGATCCCCCCTGTCACGCCCGAGATTACCACAGGTAGCGCGTGGGCCGCGCAGATTAGATCATGGCCGCTGGCACCACAAGGTCCAGCGGCCACAGTCGACGATACGCGTGTTTCCAAGGCGGCACGGAAGTGTGACGAATAGTCGGCTGTCAGTTGACGAACTGGCTCAGCACCGTCAGGTGAACGGCGTACTGGCTGACCATGAAGATCCGGTACGGGCGGCGCTGCCGCCGCCGATCGGTCGCCCCGGTGCCGGCCAGCAGGCAGCCGACCACCGCCGTCGCGCCGACGGTGAGCACGGCCGCCGGCGCGGCCAGCGTCGGGGTCACCAGCAGCGCGCCGATCAGCAGCACCCCGCCGGCCAGTGCGACCAGCGCGGCCATCAGCCGGCGGGCCCCGTGGTCGCCGAGCAGCACCGGCAGGGTACGCCGGCCGGCCGCCCGGTCACCGGCGACGTCGGAGAGGTCCTTGGTGGTGCCGGCCAGCGCCATCCACATCGACATGGCCAGCATCAGCACCACCAGCTCCGGCTCGAACAGGCCGCCCGCCGCCGCGCTGCCGGCCAGGTAGGTGACCACCCCACCGGCGGCGACGACCAGGACGAAGCCGAGCATGTTGCCCTTCTGCGGGCGCGGACCGGCCGAGTACAGCCAACCGAGCAGCAGCATCACCGCGACCAGGCCGGCCAGCCGCAGCGACACCGCCGCGCCCAGCAGCAGCGCGGCGGCGGCCAGCCCGACCGCGATCCGACGGGCGGCGGCGGTCGGCAGCGCCCCGGTGGCCAACGGCCGGTGCGAACCGTTGCGCCGGTCCTCGACCTGGTCGTTCAGCCCGTTGAGCAGATAGACGAACCAGGTCGCGCAGAGCCAGGCGAGCGAGCCCAGCAGCAGCGCCCCGGGGCGGGTCACCACGGCGTGCGGAGCGGCCACCGCGGCACCGGCGAAGAACCGCAACTGGAAGATGACCTGGACGACCGGGCGGGCCTCCCGCCAACTCGCCACCACCTGGCCACCGCCCTGGGCGATGGCTGCCAACGCCGGCACCGCCGGCCGGACCGGGCCGTCGACCCGGAAGTACCGGTCGAGCCCATTCACCGAGTAGGTCATGTGAAACATCGTGAGGCCGCCACACCTTTTCCGGTTCATCCGAGCCACCAACCCGGACTACGACCTAGGTCGCAGGGGTGGCACTACCAAACGCTACTTCCCCACCCCGGACAACACCCGCTACCTGCCCGCCGCGACGCACGCAATTTATGGTCGACCTGTCGCTCCCACCCAGCCAACCACGGAGCACAGCGGAGTCCTCATGTCGTACCACGCAGAATCGTCGACCGCCGAACTGTTCGGCGGCTTCCAGATCACCATTCATGGCAATCCCGTGACGAACTGGCGGGCCGGTCGGTCCCGGGCACTGGTGCAGTACCTGCTGCTGCACGTCGGGCGGCCGGTCAGCCGGGACACGCTGCGTGAGGCACTCTGGCCGCACCTGCCGCCGTCGGCGGGTACCACCTCGGTGAAGGCCGCGGTGCACGGCGCGCGGCGGGCGCTCGGCGGCCCGGCCGGCCGACCGACGCCGGTGCAGATCTGCTCGGTCGACGGTGGCTACCTGCTGCGCGCCGACGAGCTGCGGATCGACGTCACCACGTTCGGCAGGTGGATCGCCAACGCCGAGGCCGCCGTCGCCGCCGGCAACCACGCCGCGGCCGCCGAGCACTTCCATCGCGCGGTGGCGGTCTACCAGGGCCCCCTGCTGCCCACGCAGGACGCCCAGTGGGTGGTGACGGAACGGGAGTGGTGCCGGACCCGGGCCCTGCAGGCGCTGCGGTACCTCAGCGACCTGGCCCTGACCACCGGCGACTGGTGGACGGCGATCCACTGGAACCGTCGGGCGATCGACGTCGACCCCTACGACCCGGTGGCCTTCGCCGTGCTTACCGACTGCCACCACCGGCTCGGTCTCACCTCGCAGGCGCTGCGCTGGGACGACCTTGCCCGGGGCCGGCTGGCGGAGGTGTGACCGCCACCGGATGCCGACAACGCAACTGGAAGGAGCAACCGTGACCACTACCCAACTGCGACCCGCGGTTACCACCGCACCCGGGCCGGTCCGGCCCGTCGACGCCCGGCCTTCGGTGGCGGCGTCGGGGACCGGGCTCGCCCCGCCGGAGCCGGCCACGTCACCGACCCCACCCCGGTCGCTGCCCACCCGGTGGCGCGCGGGCCTGCGGCGGGCCCGGCGGTTCCTGCTGAGCACCGCCGACGACTGCCCGCCGATGCTGCTGCGCCTCACCCAACGCAACTGAGAGCAACCCACCGAACGAAGGCACCCGGTACGCCGACTGGCGTACCGGGTGCCTTTCTGTGCGCGCTCCACGCGCACCATTCCGGGTACGCCGCAGGAATGCGCTTTTGGTCGTAGTCGCCCTTGCCACCTTCGAGGAGATCGGCACCGGAAAAGGATTCGCCACCTTGGCCGGGGATCGACGGCTGCCTAACGTCATCGACATCGGAGTTCCTGGACGTCACAACCGACGTCGGTCGTGAAAGGGAGAGGCCGAATGGCCGCTGATGAGCAGACGGTGTCGGTGATCGTGCCGAACTACAACTACGAGAAAACGCTCGGCGCGTGCCTGGACGCCGTGTTCGCCCAGACGCACCGGCCGTACGAGGTGATCGTCGTCGACGACGGCTCCACCGACCGGTCGAGGGAGATCGCGGCGCGCTACCCGTGCCGGATCGTCGCCGGCGGCGGCAACAAGGGCGTGTCGGCGGCCCGCAACATCGGCGCCCGGGAGGCGACCGGCGAGATCCTCTTCTTCGTCGACTCCGACGTGGCGTTGCGCCCCGACGCGATCGCCAACGCGCTGGCGGTGCTGGCGGCCGACCCGGAGTGCGGCTGCGTGCACGGCACCTACGACACCCGGCCGCTGTACGACGACGGGCCGATCGAGCACTACAAGGTCCTGCACGCGCACTGGTGGCGGCGGCGCAGCGTCGGCCGGGTCAGCACCGCCGTCTTCGCGCTGGCCGCGGTGCGCCGCTCGGTGTTCGCCGCGGCCGGCCGGTTCCACGAGGGACTGCGCGACGCCGAGGACGTCGAGTACAGCGACCGGCTGGTGCGGGTGGCCGGGATCCGGCTCACCGACACGGTGGTCGGCCGGCACGACGACTGCGCCGGGTTCCGCGCGATGCTGCGGGAGCAGTACCGCCGGTCGCTGCCGCTGGCGGCGTTCGCCGGGTCGCACCGGATGCGCGCCGGCAGTGTCGCGGTCAATCCCGCCCTGGGTGTGCTGGTCGCCCCGTTGGTGCTGCTCAGCCTGCCGTTGGGGCTGGTGCACCCGGCGCTCTGGGCGGTACCGGTGGTCTGCTTCGGGCTGTTCCTGCTGGCCGACCCGGGGCTGCTGCCCTTCGTCCGTCGCGAGCGCGGGTCGGCCTTCCTGGCGTACTTCGTCGGCGTGCACCTGGTCGCCCAGCTGGCCATCGTGGCCGGCGCGGCGGTCGGTCTGCTCACCCGGTTGCGCGGCACGGCCACGCCGCAGCCGCTGAGCCTGGCCGAGGCCCGCCGATGAACGCGCCGGGCGGGCCCGGCACGGCCCCGGCGACGAACGCGGGCGGACGCGACGCCGGCCCGACGGCGGAGGCGACGAACGCGCCGGGCGGACCGGGCGGCCGGCACCGCTGGCGGCGGGTGCTGCGGCCGGTGCTGACGGTGGCCTTCGTGGCGGCGGTGGTCGGCGGGGTCACGGTGGCCCTGCGCGGACAGCAGTGGTCGGCCCTGGGCCGGCTGCTGCGCCCGGAGACCGCCGGCTGGTTGTTCGCCGCGCTGGTGGTCACGGCGGTGGGGCTGCTCTGCGGCACCCGTGCCTGGACGCTGACCCTGGCGGCCCTCGGCGCTCCGGTGCCGACCGGGGCCGGGATCCGGATGTTCTTCGTCGGCTTCCTCGGCAAGTTCGTGCCCGGCCGGCTCTGGGGGCTGCTGGCCCAGCTGCGCCTCGGCGAGCAGGCCGGCGTCAGCCGGGTCCGGATGGCCGGCACGTACCTGGTGAACCTGGTCGTGGTGATGCTGACCGGCGGGGCGGTGGGGTTGCTGGTCGCGCCGGCCGTGCTCGGCACCGGGCTGGCCTGGCTGCTCGTCCCGGTCGCGCTGCTGGCGGTGCTGGTCGTCCGGCCCGGGGTGATCGACACCCTGGTCGCGCTGGCCGCCCGGGTGACCCGCCGGCCGCCCCCGGCCACCCTGACCCGACCGGCCGACGTCCGGCGCTCGATCGGGTACCAGAGCCTGTCCTGGGTGCTCTCCGGCGTGCACCTGTGGGTCCTCGCGGTCCTGCTCGGCGCGGAGGCCGGGACCGCCCTGCCGGTGGCCGTCGGCGCGTTCGCCCTGGCCACCACCGCCGGCACGCTCGCCCTGTTCGTGCCGGACGGCGCCGGGGTCCGCGAGGTGATCGTGGTCGCCGCCCTGGCCACGGTGCTGCCGCTGCCGGCGGCGGTCACCGCGGCGATCGCCAGCCGGGTGCTCACCACCCTCGCCGAGATCCTCACCGCCGGCACGGCGCTGGCCGCCGTCGCCCTGCGGGAGCGGGCGACGCGGCCCGCGACCGCCCGACTCACCCCCACCCCCACCACCAGCTGAATCCCCCTCCTCACCCATCCTGAAGGGACCCACCATGGCGAAGCTCTACACGGTCGACGCGGCCGAGCAGCTCTCGATCGACCAGGTGCAGAACCTGTACCGCAAGTACGTGAACAAGAGCCAGGTCAGCCTGATGACCTCGTTCGGCTTCGGCCGGGAGCTGGCCGACCACGCCCAGGGCGCCTACATCCACACCCGCGACGGGCGGGCCATCCTGGACTTCACCGGCGGGGTCGGGGTGCTCAGCCACGGCCACAACCACCCGCGCATCCTCGCCGCCCGCCAGCGCTTCCAGGCCCGGCAGCGGATGGAGGTCCACAAGACCTACTTCTCGCCGTACCTGGCCGCGCTCTCACACAACCTGGCCGAGGTGCTCCCCGGCGACCTGGACATGTCGTTCCTGCCGAACTCCGGCGCGGAGGCGGTCGAGGGCGCGGTCAAGCTGGCCTACAAGTACCACGGCGGCCGGCGCAACACGATCCTGCGCAGCGACATCAGCTTCCACGGCAAGCTGCTCGGCTCGGGCAGCCTGACCGGCAGCGCCCAGAACCACTTCGCCTTCCCCGGCATCCCGGGCGTGGTCAGCTTCGGCTACGACGACCTGGCCTCGGTCCGGGCGGCGGTGGACGCCAGCCGGGACCGGCGGGGCCGAAGCGACGCGTACGCCCTGCTGATCGAGCCGTTCAGCGCCTCGACGATGCGGTGGTGCTCGGAGGAGTTCCTGCGCGGGGTGCGGGAGCTGTGCACCCGGGAGGACATCGTCCTGATCTTCGACGAGATCTACACCGGGTGGGGCAAGACCGGCTCGATGTTCTACTTCATGCGCTACCCGGGGCTGATCCCGGACGTGGTGACCACCTCGAAGTCCTTCGGCGGCGGCAAGTCCTCGATCTCGGCGTACGTGGCCCGTCGGCCGATCTTCCACAAGGCGTACGAGAGCTTCAACGACGCCCTGTTGCAGAGCACCAGCACCACCTACTACGGCTTCGGCGAGGAGACCGCCACCGCGATCGAGGCGATCAACGTGGCGGTGGAGGAGGACTTCCCGGCCCGGGCGCGCGACATCGAACGGATCCTCGCCCCGGGGCTGGCCCGGATCGCCAAGGAGCACCCCGACGCGGTCTCCGAGGTACGCGGCGCGGGTGCGCTGTGGGGGGTCTTCCTCAACGCCCCGCGCGCCCTGGACGCCGTCGCCAAGCTCGCCCCGGCCGGCCTGGCCCGCGACCCCCAGTTCGGGACGAAGCTGGTCACCTGCGCGGTCGTCAACGCCCTCTACCGGGACCACGACATATACACGTACTACACGCTCAACGGAAAGAATCCGCTGGTGGTGGGTCCCCCACTGGTCGTCGACCCGGTCGACGTGGAGCGCTTCGTCGACCGGCTCGACCAGACCCTCGCCCAGGGCCTGCCCCGGCTGGTCTCCCGTTTCGTCAAGGAGAAGGTGTCGTCGCTGTGGTGAACAACGTGAGTGCCAAGACGGTGGTGGTGACCGGCGGCAGCGGAATGCTGGGCGGGCACCTGGTCCAGGCTCTGGCCGACGACGGCTGGCGGGTGCGCAGCCTGGACGTGCGGCAGCCGATCGAGCCGGTACCCGGCGTCGACTACCTGGTCGCCGACGTGCGGGACACCGCCGGGGTGGGCGCCGCCGTGGCCGGCGCGGACGCGGTGGTGCACACCGCCGCGGCCCTGCCCAGCTACCCCGAGGACGAGATCCGCTCGATCATCGTCGGCGGCACCGAGACGGTGCTGGCCGCCGCCGAACGCGCCAGCGCAGAACGGGTCGTGCACGTCTCCTCGACCGCGGTGTACGGGCTGCCGAAGGTGGTCCCGACCACCGAGCGGTACCCGCGCGAGCCGGTCGACCCGTACAGCCGGGCCAAGGCGAGCGCGGAGGAGGTGGCCGAGCGGTTCCGCGAGCGTGGGCTGCTGGTGCCGATGCTGCGGCCGAAGACGTTCCTCGGTCCCGGCCGGATGGGGCTCTTCTCGATGCTGTTCGAGTGGGCCGAGGAGGGCCGCAACTTCCCGGTGCTGGGCCGGGGCGACGTCCGGATCCAGATGCTGGCCATCGACGACCTGGTGGACGCGGTACGCACCGTGCTGCGCGCGCCGGACACCGTCGCCAACGACACGTTCAACATCGCCGCAGACCGGTTCGGCACCATCCGGGAGGACTTCCAGGCGGTGCTGGACGCCGCCGGCCACGGCAAACGGGTGGTCTCCGTACCGGCCCGGCCCGCCGTCGCCGCCCTGGAGCTGCTGCAACGGCTGAAGCTCTCGCCGGTGTACGGGCGGCTGATCCACAAGCTGCTGGCCGACTCGTACGTGAGCGTGGAGAAGGCCCGCGACGTGCTCGGCTGGACGCCTCGATTGTCCAATCAGGACGCCATCCTGCGCACCTACCGCTGGTGGCAGAGCAGCCACCGCACCGCCGCACCGACCTCGGCCGGCCGGACCAGCCGGGACCCCTGGAAGCAGGGCGCTCTCGGACTGGCCAAGGCCGTCTTCTGACCCGGCACCCGGAGGTAGACCGTGACTGTCCTCGTCGACCCGCCCACCCTCGGCGGGTCCACCCTGACCAACCCCGTCAGCCGTACCGGTGCCGTCGGCGTCACCGGAGCCACCGCCGCCCGCACCGCGGTCACCGGCGCGACCACCGACCGGACGCCGCTGCGCGACCTGGTCACCCTGATCCGGCCGCACCAGTGGGCGAAGAACCTGCTGGTGGTGCCGCTGGTGCTGATCGACAGCCCCCGGCTCGGCCTCGACCTGCTCGGCCGGGTGGCCTGGGCGGTGCTGCTGTTCATCATGGTCAGCGCCCTGGTGTACGTCTGGAACGACGTCTACGACCGGCACCGCGACCGGGCCCACCCCACCAAACGGCACCGGCCGGTCGCCTCCGGCCGGGTGAGCGTGCCGGCGGCGTACACCTTCGGTGGTCTGATCGGCGTCGCGCTGGTCGCGGCGGTGTCCTTCGGGCCGGCGTTCCCGTGGTGGCCGTTGGCGGTGTACCTGGCGCTCAACGTGGCCTACAGCCGGGGCCTGAAGCACGTGCCCCTGCTGGACGTGCTGGTGGTCGCCGGCGGGTTCCTGCTGCGCATCACGCAGGGGTACCTGGCCGCTCAGGTGGCCGTCTCCAGCTGGCTGCTGATCTCCGTGTTCGCCCTCTGCCTGCTGCTCATCCTGGGCAAGCGGCGACACGAGATGGCCGTCGGTGGCAGCTCCCACCGGCCCGCGCTGGCCGGCTACTCGGTGCAGTACCTCGATCTGCTGATCGTGCTCTGCGCCGCGGTGACCGTCAGCGGGTTCCTCGGCCACGTGCAGGCCACCGTTCCCACCCCGTACCAGGCGTTGGCGCTGGTCGGCTCGATGCCGTTCGCGATGTTCGCGATGGCCCGCTACCTCCAGGTCGTCGTGGTCGACGGCGACGGCGGCGAACCGACCCGGGTGCTGCTGCGGGACCGGGCCATGCTCGTCAACTCGCTGCTCTGGGGCGTACTGCTCGGCGGCACCCTGCTGGTCAGCCAGTACCCGGCCGTACTCGATCTCGTTCCCTGACCGGTGGCCCGGACCGGGTCGCCCCGCCGGCGGCCCGGTCCCCCACCCCGGTCCCTTCCCCCGCTCGTTGATGAGGAGAGCTCCGCGATGACGACCCCGACCACCAACCCGCTGGTCTCGGTGATCATTCCGAACTACAACTACGCCAACTCGATCGGCAGGTGCGTCGACGCCGCCCTCGCCCAGACGTACCAGCCGTTGGAGGTGATCGTGGTCGACGACCACAGCACCGACGACTCGCTGGCCCGCGCCCGCCGGCGCGACGTGACCGTGCTCCAGACACCCCGCAACAGCGGGGTCGCGGTGGCCCGCAACACCGGGGCGGCCGCCGCCAACGGCGAGATCCTCTTCTTCGTCGACTCGGACGTGGCGCTGCGCCCCGACGCGGTCGCCAAGGCCGTCGCCGAGTTGGCCGCCCACCCCGAGTACGGCGCGGTCTGCGGCATCTACGAGGAGGAGCCGCTGATCCGGGACAGCATCGTCGAGGAGTGCCGGGTGCAGCAGGCGTACTGCTGGCGGATGACCTCGCTGGGCGAGGTGAGCTTCCTGTTCTCCTCGCTGACCGCGATCCCCCGCCGGGTCTTCGACGAGGTCGGCCCGTTCAACCCCCGGCTGCGCCAGACCGAGGAGGTCGACTACGGCGAGCGGATGTCCGCCCGCTACCAGATCATGGTCACCGACCAGGTACGCGGCTGGCACGACGACGACCACGAACTGCTGCCGCTGCTGCGCAAGCTGTACCGCCGGGCCCGGCTGCGGGTGCCGCTCTTCGCCCGCCGGCGCAGGTTCGCCAAGGGTTTCGAGAGCCCGGCCCGCTCCTTCGGCACGGTGGCCGCCCTCGGGGCGCTGGCCAGTCTGCCGCTGGCCGTGCTGCACCCGGCGTGGCTGCTGCTGACCGCCGTGCTGTTCGGGGTGTCGCTCTCGGCCGACACCGACATGTACCGGCACGTGTGGCGCAACCGGGGCGTGCCGTTCCTGACCGTCTTCACCGGCGTGGTGTTCCTGACCAACGTGGCGATCGCCGCCGGCATCGCGGTGGGCGCCGCCCAGTGGCTGCTGTCGCGTGACTTCCGGAACCTGTACGACGCCGACTGGTCGGGCGAGGGCTCGCCGGCCACCACCATGGTCGGAGCGGCGGCATGAGTCTCCTGCTCGACCCCGTCCCCGGCGCGGTCACCACCGCGCCGGGGACCCCCGGGGTCCCCACCGACCACCCGACCGGCCCGACCCGCTCGACCGGCCGGGCTCGGCGACCGGGCCGACGCACCGTCGGCGGGGGGCGGGGTGGTCGGTGGCCGCGGCGGACCCGGCTGCTGGTCGGCCTGGCCGCCGCCTGGGCCGGGTTCCTGGCCGCCTTCCTGCTGCTGACCGGCGGCTACTGGTGGTGGCGGCCGGTCGAACTGGCCCCACCGCTGGTCTTCGCCGCCGTGCCGGCGTTGCTGCTGCTGCTCGCCCCGCTGGCCCGCCCGGTCCGCGGCCGGCTGGCCGCCGTCGCGGTCTGCCTGGTGGTCGTCGGCCTGGACCTGGCCGGGCTGAACCCGGCCGCACTGCCCGGGGTGGGCGGTGCCACCCCGGCCCCACCGGGGGCGGTACGGGTCTTCGCCTGGAACACCGAGTACTGGTCCGACGGGGACGACCCGCAACGGTTCTACGACTACCTGGCCGCCCAGCGGGCCGACGTCTACCTGCTCAGCGAGTACGTCGGCTGGGACCTGGCCGGACACCGCCCGGTCCGCGTCGACCACCTCGCCGAGCTGCGCCGACGGTTCCCCGACTACCAGGTGGTGGCCACCGGCGAGCTGCTCACCATGTCCCGGATGCCGATCCGGTCGACCCGGCTCCTCGATGGCTGGCCGTACCTGACCGACCCGGCACGCCACGGCGTACCGGCCAACTCCGACTTCGACGACTACTACCGGCACAAGGTGCTCCGCACCGACCTGACCGTCGACGGTCGGGTGCTCTCGGTCTACAACGTGCACGTGCCGGTGCAGCTGGACATCTCGATGGACCCGACCTCGGCCGAGTTCACCGAGTTCATGCGGGCCCAGCAGGACCGCCGGCAGGCCCACTACCGTGCGCTGCGGGCCGACCTGGCGGCCAACCCGCACGGCCGGCTGATCGCCGGTGACTTCAACGCCACCAGCGCGATGGGCGAGCTACGCGAGCTGGCCGCCCAGGTCACCGACGCGGCGCGGGCCAGCGACACGCCGTACCCGGTCTCCTGGCCGGACGGCGACGCCCCGAAGTGGCGGCTGGACTGGGCCTTCACCGACGGCCCGACCCGCACCCACGACTACCGGATGGTCCCGGCCGACGGCATGTCCGACCACCGCGGCCAGCTGCTGACCGTCTCGGTCGGGCAGGACGGCTGACCCCGGGTACGACCGGTCGCCCCGCTCCGCCCCGGAGCGGGGTACCGGCATGCGGTCGGCCGGCCAGCGGGTCCCGGGGGTGCGGTCGGTCGGCCCTGCTCCTCGCCGGAGCGGGGTCCCGGGGTGCGGTCGGTCGGCCACGACGACGGGCAGGGGACGCGATCGCGTCCCCTGCCCGTAGCGGTCCGGGTCTCCGCTCAGACCGCCTCGTCGAGGCGCTGGCGCAGCTCGGTCGGCAGCTTCAGGTCGGTCGCCGCGAGGCACTCGTCCAGCTGCGCCACCGAGCTGACCCCGACGACCGGCACGATCGACGGGTCACCGCCCATCAGCCAGCTCAGCACCACCTGGTTCGGGGTGGCGGCCAGCTCGGCGGCCACCTCGCCCAGCACCCGCAGCCGCCGCTCGGTGCCCGGGTGCTCGTAGTGCTCCGGCAGCGGCTTGTCCGCCCGGGTGTAGGTGCCCCAGAGCAGGGTGCTGTACGCGAACATGGTCAGGTCGCGGCTGCGTACCAGGTCCAGCAGTTCGTCGCTGGCGTGCACGTGCCCACCCTCGGGCAGCGCGGTCGCCGGCCGGGGCAGCAGGTACGAGTAGCGCTGCTGCACGGCGGTGTACGGGGTCCAGCCCCGGGCCGAGGCCAACGCCCGGGTCTCGGCCAGCCGCCAGGCGGCGTGGTTGCTGGCCCCGAGCACCCGTACCTTGCCCTCGGTCACCGCCTCGTGGAAGGTGGCCAGGGTCTCCTCGTCCGGGGTCTGCCGGTCCTCGCGGTGCGCGTAGTACAGGTCCAGGTGGTCGACGCCGAGCCGGCGCAGCGACCCGGCGAGCTGCTCGCGGATGACCGACGCGCCGAGCCCCTCGGCCCCGCCGTCGGCCGCCAGGCCGGAGCCGACCTTCGACGCCAGCACCAGGTCGTCCCGGCCGCCCCGGCTGGCCAGCCAGCGGCCGAGCACCGTCTCGCTCTCCCCACCGGAGCCACCGGGCACCCAGAACGCGTAGCAGTTCGCGGTGTCGATCGTGGTGCCGCCGGCCTCGACGAACCGGTCCAGGATCGCGAACGAGGTCTCCTCGTCGATCTCGGTGCCGAACGACATGGCGCCGAGGCAGAGCTGGCTGATCTGGATTCCCGGGCCACCGGAAAGCTCACGTTGCCTCATCAGTCCTCCAAGGATGGGCGGATCCGTCGGCCACAGAATAGGGACGACGACTGTGGAAAACGGGCCCCGGACGAATATCTACGACCTTGTGCTGATGCGGAATGGGACCTGGGGTGCATTCCCGCCGACGGCTACGACCCGCCACCTTGTCCGGCTCGTCCGGCCGGCCATACGTTCGCCAGGCAACACCGAGTCGTTCGCCATCAAGTCGGAAGCCGTTTCGGACGAAGGGAGGCCGTCATGCGGGTCGGTCTCGTACCCGGGGTGTGGTCGTACGGACTGGGTTCGGTCTCCACGGTGCTCGCCGTGCACGAGGCGGTCCGCCACGCGGGTCACACCCCGGTGCTGTTCGCCGCGCCACACTTCCAGCCGATCCTCGACCGGTTGGGCGTGCCGGCGGTGCCGATCCCCGGGCCGACGCGGGCGGCGTACCCGGACGACCCGGTGCTGCGCCTGGACGACCTGCTGTCCCGGTCCGCCTACGCCGACCGCGACCTGGTGGAGACGGTGCTCGCCGCCCAACTGCGACAGTTCCGCGAGTACGACGTCCAGGTGCTCTTCCACGACTACGACCTGACCACCGTGGTGGCCGGGGCGCTGGCCGGGATCCCGGTGGTCTCCCCGGTGACCTGGCCCGACCACCTCTCCTTCGGTCGCGGCAGCGACGGCTGGCAGCCGATGGACACCCGGGCGCTGGCGGCGTTCCGCCCCGCGCTGCGCCGCACCCGACACCCGGAGGCGATGTCGCTGTCGGAGGTCCTCTTCGACTGGAGCACCCGGTTGGTCTATCCGCTCACCCCACGGATGGACCCGCTGGTCGGCCTGCACAGCACCGGCGAGTACCTCGGTCCGCTGACCGCGACCACCCTGGACCGGGGCCTCGCCGCCGGCCCGCCGGACTGGCCCCGGCCGGGACACACCGGGGTGCTTGCCTACTCCAGCGGACCACCGATGGACGCCGACTGGTACCGCCGGCACTGCCTGGCGGCCTTCGAGGGCACGACGGTGGACGTGCTGATCGCCGCCGGCCGCTCCGACGGGGCCGGGCCGAGGGTGTCGCCGGCCGCCAACGTGCAGCTCTGGCCGTTGCTGCCGCTGCGTGACCTGCTCGGCCGGGCCGGCGCGCTGATCTGCCACGGCGGCCGGGGCACCCTGGCCAGCGGGGTGCGTGCCGGCGTACCGCTGATCGTCTTCGCCGGTGGTGACCCGGAGCGCGAGTACTTCGCCGACATGCTGGCCCGGCAGGGGCTGGCCGCCAACTGCGCCGCCGACGACTGGCGGCCGGAGCGGCTGCGGCACCTGGTCCGGCAGGCCGCCGCCGCCCGCGCGGCCCGCACCACCCCGGCCCCTGTCACCCCGACCGGCGCCGGCCTGGCCGGTGCCGGCCTGACGACGGCCGCCGGTCTGACGGCGGGTGGGTCGGCGACGCGCGGTGCGGCGCGGGTCGTCGAGATCATGCAGGAACTGACCGCCACCCCGAGCCGGCTGGCCGTCCTGGCCCGCTGAGACCGGCACCCACGAGGAGGAGATCCCGATGCGTCAGCGTTACCTCGCCCACCGCACCGCGCTGCGTCACGACGACCACTACGGCGACGAGTTGACCCTCCGGCTGTCGGAGGTGACCGACACCCGCGCGTTGGACGACGGCGACGCTCTGCACACCTTCATGCTCGATCTGGTGGCCCGGATCGGCATGACGGTGATCGCCGGCCCGCTGGTCGCCACCGAGGAGGGGCCACCACAGCAGGCCGGCAAGTCGGCGGTGGTGATCCTCGCCGAGTCGCACGCGGCGATCCACACCTACCCCGGGCTGCGCCAGGTCTTCGTCAACATCTTCTCCTGCAAGCCGTTCCGGGAGGCCGACGTGCTGGACGAGCTGGGCCGGCTGGTCGGTGACTTCGAGATCAACGAGCGCTCGTTGACCCGTCGGGGCGAGAACTGGCCCCGGGCCCTCGGCCCGGCCACCCGGCTCTGGCGCGCTCAACGCCACGGGTGAGAGGACTGACCGGGGCTCCACAGTGGCTA
This sequence comes from Micromonospora sp. WMMA1923, assembly GCF_049179195.1. Taxonomy (NCBI): domain Bacteria; kingdom Bacillati; phylum Actinomycetota; class Actinomycetes; order Micromonosporales; family Micromonosporaceae; genus Micromonospora; species Micromonospora sp. WMMA1923. The sequence goes on along the minus strand of NZ_JBMHLZ010000001.1, from coordinate 691,105 downwards.
ACCAGGCGCTACCGTGGGTCGGTGGACGGGGGTACGCATGTCGATGTCTGAGTCGTCGGTCCCGACGCGGAAGCCGCCGGGACCGACCCGGGTACGCCGATCCGCCCTGGCCGCCGTGGCGATCGTGGTCGGCCTGGCGGTGAGCGGGTGCGCGATGTCCCGCCGCGACGGTGACGCGGTGGCCCGGGAGGCGGCGGCGAGCGAGGCGGAGCAGCTCGGTGACGATCTTGGTTACCGCAACCGGATCCGCGACGCGGAGTACATCGCCGCGACCGAGATCGCCGAGGAGGTGCCGGCCGGCACCATCGTCACCCGCCGGCAGCCGTTGAGCTGGTCCGGTCGCACGTCCGGCAGCGAGCAGGCCACCATCGACGTCCGGATCGTCGTCGAGGTGGCCGAGTCGGGGAGCGTCTACAGCGACCGGGGCAACTCCGCCGGCCAGGCCACCCGCTGCTACCGCTACCTGCTCCGGCTCAACGCGTACGCGACGTACGACGAGATCGACTGTCCGGCGGTCGCCGATCCGCCGGTGCCCAGCGCCGCGCCGGTGCCGCGCCTGCCCGAGGACGGCCGGAAGCGGCTCACCGCGGCATTGCGCGGGGCCACCCCCGACACCCTCGCCGAGCGGGTACGCAAGGCGTTTCCCGCCGAACACATCACCGTCGACACGGTCGTCCACCAGGGGGCTCTCGTCGCCGCGGTCGGCGTGCCCGTCGAGCGGGAGTGCCTGCTGATGGTCCGGAAGCCCGACGGCGACATCGTCTCCCCCGGTTACGACCGGATCTGGTTGGAGCCGGGCGAGACCGGCTGCGGCACCGGCCTCTACGTCTCGCCGCCCCGCTGACCCCTCCCGGCACCATCCGGTGGTTGTCCCGCCGGCGCGTCGGATAGGGGCGCGGGCGGCACTGACCGCGCCCGATGGGCGACCATGACGTTGCGCCCCGCGCACCTGGCCCGCGACCTCACCCGCTGACCCGGGCCGCCGGCCACCCACTGACCGAGCCCCGCCCGCTGACCTCGCGCCGGAGCCCCGCCCGGCCCGCCCGGTGGCTCAGGCGGTGACGGGCAGCGCGCCGAGGGCGCGACCGGCCTCCCGGGCGGCCCGTACGGCTTCGGCGTGCAGGTCGGCGGCCTGGTCGGTGAAGGCGTCGAGGGCGGGGTTCACCCCGACCAGGGTGAACTCGCGTTCGATGACGGTCAGGTCGGCGCCCCAGCAGTCGGCGACGATGCGGCGCAGGTAGGGCGTGGCGTGGTCCCAGCCCTCCCGGGGCGTGCCCGCGCCGTACGCGCCACCGCGCACCATGGCGAGCACGGCCGGCTTGCCGGCGAGGAACGGGACCCCGTTCGCCCGCGGGTCGGCGAGAATCAGGTCGACGTACGTCTTGAAGTGCTGGGACACGCCGTAGTTGTAGAGCGGCACGGCGAACAGGATGGCGTCGGCGGCGACGAGTTCGTCCACCAGCGTCGCGGCGAGGGCGACGGCGTCGCGCTGCTCTTCGGTCCGTTCCTCGGCCGGCGTCGCGCCGGCGGTGACCGCCGCCGCCCAGGCCTCCGCCGGCAGGGTGTCCACGCCGATGTGCCGCCGCTCGACGGTGTCACCAGGGTGGCTGTCCCGCCACTCCTGCTCCACGATGTCGGCGATCTCGCGGCTCGCCGAGCCGTGTGTACGGATGCTGGCGTCCAACCGGAACAAGGTCACTGCCACTCCCAGACGTCGAAGTTCAACCTTGAACCAGAGCCTAGACCCCCGACGTTCAAGCTTGAACCCACTGAGACGCGGCTCACTTCACGATTGAAGCGCGGCCGTAGACTGGCCGCATGCCGGACGAACCCGCTTGGCTGACCGAGCAGGAGACCGAGGCCTGGATCGCCCTGGCCAAGCTGGTGTTCAAGCTGCCCAGCGCGCTGGATGCCCAGCTCCTGCGGGACAACAACCTCACCCTCTTCGACTACTTCGTGCTCAGCATCCTGTCCATGTCACCCGGGCGGACCCGCCGCCTGAGCGAGCTGGCCGCCGAGGTCAGCAGCTCGCTGTCCCGCCTGTCGAACGTCGTCAAACGCCTCGAACTACGCGGGCTGCTGCGCCGCCAGCCCGACCCGGAGAACCCCCGCTACACCACCGCCGCGCTCACCGACGCCGGCTGGGACCTGGTGGTCACCGCCGCCCCCGGCCACGTCACCGCCGTCCGCCGCTACGTCATCGACGGCCTCACCCCGCACCAGATCGAGGTACTGCGTGAGGTCGCCTACCACGTCACCCGGCAGGTAGCCGACGCCGCCGACCCGGACACCCGCCCCTGCTGACCAGCACGCCCGAAGCGGGCCCCGCAGCGAATCTTGGACACCTACCGTCCAAATAGAACGGTAAGTGTCCAAGATCTACACGCCGGTCGGGCACGGAGAGAGCAAGGCGAGCTCGGAGGAAGACGGGAGCCTGAGCATCGACGTGCCGGGACAGATCAGCGTCTTCGGCTGGGACGACGACGAGATCGGCCGCTGCACGCGTCCGGCCCTGTCGACCGTCAGCGTCGACCGGGAACGGCAGGGCCGGCCTGCTGCGGGGATCCACCGGCCCCGCCCCGGTGAGGTGAGCGGGGCGAGCTCGTGGGCGCTGGTCACCTCACCCTTCGTGCCGCCTGGACCGACGCAGATCGCCGGTCAACTCTGCCGCCACCTGCTCCGGTTCGGCCAGGCAGCGCCAGGCGGGCACCCGACGGACAGGCGTGGCACCACTGTTGAGGTCGAGCCGGGCGAACACCCGGCGTAGCCCCCGACCATCCGGGTCGCCCAACGGATCGTCGACGACGACACCCAGCTCGGCATCCCCTTGACTCACCACGAGATCGGCTGCCCACCCGGCCACGGAGACGTCGCGTCGCACGCGCACATTCGCGTTCCGGAGGACAAGGTGCAGTCGGTCCGCCGGCCCGGTCGCAGCGGCGGGTCGGGCGTCGGCGACCTCACGGAACAGGGCCAGGGCGGTCAGCAGGCCACGTTGACCCGACCACCACGACCGGTCGCCGACCACGACGAGCTGGGATCGCGCCCGGGTGATGGCGACGTTCCACAAGTTGGTCTGGTGCACCAGCCAGCCCCGGGTACGGTCCGGAACGCCGTGCGCTCCGACCGGCGAGACGACCATGACGTCCCGTTCGCTGCCCTGGAACCGGTGGATCGTCGCGCAGAGCAGGTTGTCGGTGAGACCGGCGTCGCGGAGGGCCGCGGCCAGCTGCCGTTGATGCGCGGCGAGCGGCGTTACCACCCCGATCGAGGCGCTCGGATGCGCACTTCGCAGGCCGGCGACCTCGGCGACGACAGCCTCGATCTCGATCTGGTTGAACCCTGATCCGGACGGCCCGAGGCTGAACCGTCCGGGCACGTCGCGCCAGCGCACCGCCGGATCGGTCGGGGCGACCAGCCGGGCCGGGTCCGTCAGCACGGTGAGCCGCCCCTGGTAGACCTCCCGATTCGGCACTTCCACGATGTCGGGGTGGCACCGGTAGTGCTCGTCGAGGAGATGCGTGGAGCCCGCAGCGGAGGCGAACGCGTCGTACGCGGAATGGGCCGTGTAGGTCAACCGCCGGGCGGTCAGCCACCCGGTACTGAGTGCCGCTCGGGCACGTTCGGTGACGTCTTCGGTCTCCGGCAGGTCCACCACGGGTGCGAGCTGACGGGGATCGCCGATGAGCAGTGCCCGCTTGGCCCGAAAGAGCATGGGCAGGATCGCGGGAACCGTGCACTGTGCCGCCTCGTCGATGATCACGAGGTCGAACATCGCGGGGCTGCTCCTCAGCCGCCGAGCGGACAGGGCAGTCACCGCCCAGCCCGGCAGCACCCGTAGCAGCTCCGGAAAGTACGCCCAGCTGTCCGACTGCGGCTTGGACATCTCGTCGGAGCGATCCTGGAGCAGCCGTGCTCCGGCAGCCACCCGTCGGGCGATCCGGTCCCGCAGCAGGTCGATGCTGAGGGCGGGCCGCTCGGTGCCGGTGATGTCGACCAACCGCCGCCAGGAGGTCTCCGCGTCAGGCAGCTCCGCGAGGAGCCGTCGGAGTTCCCGCCAGCGCAGCTCGAGAACCGCCCGTTCGGCGAGTACCTCGACGGCGTGCCGGTCGACGACCTGGTACGAACGCAGCCGCCACCGGTACCACCAGCCGAACCACCTGCTGGCCAGCGCCCGGTCGGTCAGCCGGACGAGACGCGCCAGCGCCGGGTCGTCGGCGGGCAGCGCAGCCGCACCGGTGGCTGGCTCGCCGCCACGCTCGACGGCCAGGTCGGCCAGGTCCCGTTCGAGCAACCGCCGCTCGTCAAGCGTCGCCCGGAGGTCGGCCGCCTCCTCCGCCAGGAGCCGCAGCTCGTGCAGGGGTGTCCGGTCCTCCGGTGTGCCGGGCAACTCCGCCGGTGGATACGCCGCCAGGATGTCGGCGAGGTGCTTCGGTTCCTGCATCCGGTGGTCCTTGTTGCCGGTGCGCACCAACAGGCCCGGGCCGATCAGGTCGGTCACCCGGTCGAGCACCGAGTCGACGGCCTGGTTGCTGGTGGAGCCGATCAGCACACTCTGACCGGCGGCGGTGGCGGTGGCCAACAGGGCCGTGACGAGTTGACTCTTACCGGTGCCCGGCGGCCCCTGGGCCACCGTCAACGGCTGTGCCATCGCCGCCTGGATGATCTCTTCCTGCGCCTCGTTCGCCGCACTCATCGCCACCGTCACAACCGGCGTCGGGGCTACCTCGTCCGGTCGCAGAGCCAGCGCGCCCAGCGCCGTGCGCTCGATGAGCCCGGGGTTCCTGACCATCCCCCGGAGATCCTCGACGAGCTGCCGCTGGGGCGACTCGGCGGCGTCGACGGTGTACAGGATCGCGGCGTTCTGCACCCCGTTCACCTGTCCCGGTCGGATGGTGCCGACGAGCGCGGCCGGGTCCAGCTCCGTCACCGGGCTCAACCCGAACGTCTGCACGAGCACGTCGACGGTGGCGGCGAGGGCGGCGGGATCACCCGGTGTGAAGGCCTGCTCGACCCGCTGCAGCAGCTCGTCGCCCTCCACCTCGGAGAGCTGGAACAGGTCGACGAGTGCGGCGCTGGGGCGGGGCGGGAAGGAGGCGTGCAGCACGTCGTCCGCGCCGACGGTGACGTCACAGACCAGCAGCGGAGCGAACCGGAGCGGCTTGTGACGGGTCGGCCGGACGACGGCGACCGGGTAGCCGTACTGCAACTCCCGGCCGTCGGCGCGGGCCCGGGCGGCGAGCCCGGCCGCCGAACCGCCCAGCTTGACGGGCGTGACGGAGGTGAAGACCGCCTCGGATCCCGGCGGTGCCGCGACGAACGTCCCGGCGGCCCGCGGATCGACGAGGGACTGCAGCACGCTCGACCGTCGCATGCAGTTGATGTAGTAGGTCACCAGCCGACGCCACTGGTCCGCGTCGAAGGGTGCCTCGTCCGCCGGGCTCGAGGTGACGGCCGTGACCCGTTTCGCCGCAGCGGCGGAACCGGGCACCGTCACCAGTCGGATCGGCTCGGTGACGCCCTCACTCGACTCGACCGGAGTGTGCTGGCGACGCCGGGCCATCTCCGTCGGGGCGTACCGGGAGAGGTCGTTGGTGGTGATCCAACCGTCGTCGGCCGGGCCCGCGGCCTCACCCCGCAGACCGTTGAGCAGCACCTCGGTGAAGACCGACGGGTGGTCCGGCCCCTGTGCCTTCGACGCCTTCAGGTGCGTACTCGAGGTCAACACGAAGGTGCCGCGCTGACGCTTCAGCCGGCGCGGTTCTTCCCGCACTCCGCCCCGGAACCGGTGCCGGGCGGTGAACGCGCCGGAGAAGCAACAGTCGAGGAGAACCACCTTCTGGCTGGCCTTGGTGTCGTTGAGCAGATGACGCAGCATGCCGTCGGCGTCGAACGCCGTCGCGTGCAACTGCCCGCTTACCGTGTCGGTCGCGGCCAGGAACAACGACTGACCGTCACCGTGCAGCACCCCATGGCCGGAGTAGTAGAGCAGGGCCAGGTCACCCGTACGCCGCGCGCCGTAGAACTCCTCGACGACCTGACGCAGCCGCGCCGCTGGCAGGTCCAGTTCGGCGCGTACCGTGTCGAACTCACCGGCACCGTCGAGCAGCGCCTTGAGTTGCGCCACGTCCTGTCGTACCGATGGAAGGGGCGCAAGTTCGCGGTCGACCTGGCAGGTGGCCGTGCCGATCAGCAGGGCGTGCCGTCCCATCAGGGGCGGGTCCGTTCGATCGCGGCCCGCACCGTGCTGACCAGTTCATCGGTCTGGCCAGGGGTGGGCCGGTCGATGGTCAACTCGATGTCACCGACCCGCAGGTGAACCCGACGGCCGGAATGCCGTCGCAGGAAGGCCAGGACCACGTCGACCAGCGCTTGCAGGTAGCCGGGATCAGCGCCCGCCAGCACGGTGACGACACCGAGCGCCAACTCGGCGACGCCCTTGGCATCCGGGCCGGTGGCGAGCTCGACGCGTTCCACCTCGCCGATGTCGCGGAGGTCGTCCGCCAGTTCGTCGGTCAGCTCACCGAGCACGAACTCGTCGTCGTCGACAAGCGAAGTGAAGTCGATCCGAATGCGGACGTGGGACATCCAACCTCCTGTCAGAGCGGTGTTGACCAACCTATGGAAGAAGGACGCGTCGGAGTCTCGACTGTCGGCTTGCCGATCGAAGACCGTCGGTCAGGCGGCGCCCGATCAACATTCATCAAGGTCCAGTTCGTCAAGGGCCTTGCCGATGAGTTGGGCCGACTGGTCCCGGTCGAGGGCGAGGGTGTCGAGGCTGGCCCAGACCCGTTCGTACGCGGCCAACTCCTTCGGGCGGTCGAGATAGAGCGCACCGCTCAACGACTCCTGGTAGACCACCGGAGCCTCGGGCTCGCCCCGGTTGCCCGGTGGGAAGTCGAGCAGCACGAACGCCCCCGCGACCGCACCCCGATGTGGCCCGGCGGCCAACGGCAACACCCGAACCGAAACGTGCGGCAGCCGACCCACCGCCAGCAGCTGCCGCAACTGGCCCGCCATGGTCGCCGGGTCACCCACGACCCGCATCAGCACCGCCTCCGACAACACCACCGCCAACCGAGGCGGCGCGGGCGACCGCCGCCGCAGCAGGGACTGTCGCGCCAGCCGCGCCCCGACCACCCCTTCCCGCTCACCGTCGGGCCGATGCCGGCAGGCAACCGTCGCGTACTCGCGGGTCTGGAGCAGGGCGGGGACCAGGACGTCCTGGTACTCGCGGAGTCGGCCGGCGGCGGCCTCCAGGCCGGCGTAGAGGTCGAACCAGTCGGGGATCGCGCCACCGTAGGCGAGCCACCAGCCCTTCGCCCCGGTCTCCCCCGCCAGTGCGACCAAAGCCGAGGTCAACCTGGTACGCGCCTCGTACAGCTCGCACATGACCCGGACGTCCACCCCACGGGCCGGGCCGACGCCGCTCTCGGCCCGCCACACCTTGTGCCGACTCCACCCCAACGCCCCGGCCGCTCCCTCCAGGGTCATCCGCGCCTCGGTCCGCAACTCCCGCAGCGCCCGCCCCAACGCCCGACGGGGCACGCTCGACGCCCCATCCCCGGTCAGCTCCACGGTCACCTCCCCTCGTCGTTTCGCTGCTCGATGGCAGTTTACAACCAAACAAGTCTTTCAAGCTAAGAAAGGCATAGGCGGCAAGACCGGACGAGAGCTGTGGTGAACTCCGGCCATGGTGCCCTACGAGCCGCTGTGGCGAAGGATCCGACGGGAGATCCAAGCCAAGATCGCCGCAGGCGTCCTTAAGCCCGGCGACAAGCTCCCGACCACCCGGGAACTCGCCGAGCAGTACGACACCTCGGGCGTCACGGTCCGCAAGGCCATCGACATCCTGCTTGAGGCAGGCGTCCTGGAGGGCCGGCAGGGTGTGGGCGTCTTCGTCACCGACACTCGCGACGAAAGCGCATAGCGCTGCACCAGGCGAGGGCCGGCCGACGGCGGAGGTTCCACGGAAGCGCCGAGCTTCCGGATCGCCTGGGCGTCTCCCGGGGACCGAACAACGGCCTTGAGCACCCGCCGACCCACCACCCTTGAGGCCGATCAACCGGCCCCACACCACCGCCGGCACCGTGCCTTGAAGTGAATCTTGGACACTTACCGTTCTATTTGGACGGTAAGTGTCCAAGATCTACACCTGCCCGGGTCACTTCAACGGATCGCTGGCGGTTTCTGAGCAGGGCCGATGGGGTGAACGCTGTGCTGGAGGACGCCTGACGACTCATCGCCGTCGTCCTGGGCAAGGTTCACCATCGCGCCACGCCAGGTCGAAGCCGCAGCCTGCCTCCGCCGATGATCGACGATCGGCGATCGAAGGAATCCGGGCCGGAGGGGGCATCGATCTCGCCTGCGGCGCGGCACGCCAACTACATTCCTGGCGGGACCAACCCGCCGTCCAGGACGTCAACGACCGACTCCTCACCCTGATCACCCCGTAGGAGCCACCGCGTGAGCAGCCTCGCCGAGATCGACCATGCCAAGCAGGCCGTCCGACAGCATGTCTGGGACCTCCTCGAACGTGAGAACGCCGCCCCCGCCGGGGTACACGGACACATCCCCGACTTCGTCGGCAAGGACGCCGCAGCCGACCGGCTCGCCGCCCTGGATGCCTGGAAGGCGGCACGGGTGATCAAGTGCAACCCCGACCGCGCCCAACTTCCCGTCCGAGTGCGGGCGCTCCAGGACGGCAAACTGCTCTACCTGGCGGTACCACGCCTCGCCGCGCCCAAGCCCTTCTACCTTCTCGACCCCGCCACCTTGGACGCGCCGTTCGACATCGCCGCGACCAGCGCCGGAGCACCGGAGGTCGCTCCCACCGTGGGCCCGGACGAGATGCAGCCCATCGACCTGATCGTCTGCGGTAGCGTCGCCATCAGCCGACGCGACGGTGTCCGGATCGGCAAAGGGGCAGGTTACGCGGACCTGGAAGCCGCCCTGCTCGCCGACGCGGGCCTCGCCACTGCCGACACCGTCATCGCCACCACCATCCACCAGGGGCAACTCCTCGACGAGGCGCTACCCCACGCAGGCCACGACTTTCCGGTCGACCTCGCCGTCACCCCACACGAGGTCCTGAGCTTCCCGCCACGACGCAAAGCCCTCTCCGGGATCGTCGCGCCCCACCTCCGCCCCGACCAGCTCGACCAGATCCCCGCCCTGTCCAACCCCGCTCACCGGGCCGGCATGCCGTCCACTTGACCGGAGCCGCGCATACTGAAAGCAGCGATTGGCACACGGACGGTCAATCGGGCTTACGGTCGCTCACCCGGCGGAGGTCGACATGCGTTGGCTCGTAGTTCTGATCATCGGGGTCGTGGTCGTTGCAGCGGTCTCGCTGTGGCGTCGTTCGCAGCGCAAGGCAGCCCTCGACGAGGGCCAGATTCGTAACTTGCAGGCCTCCACCGAAGCCCGCAGACGACTCGACGAGCACCGGAACCCGAGCGATGGCAGCGCGGGAAGCGGTGCGGGTGGGGTCGGTGGAATCTGAGGCAGGTGAAGAACAGCGGCCAACCACCCTGGCACCAGCGAGCACCCGCCGAGCCACGGACGGAAACGGCAGATGCGGATGCCGTACTCGGCAAGCGGAGCTAGCAGGGCTCCCGCATCCGCCGCGCCCTGCTTCCGTGCGGTCAGGATCCGTACTGGCGCACCGGGATCCACATGGCGTACTGGTTCGTGCCCCGGATCGCCTCCGACGGTCGTATCCGGGACGGAGGTCACCAGGTCCGCATCGACACCTGGGGGTCGTTGTCATCGGCGACGCCGCCCACTGTGCCTCCCCCTACATCGACATGGGCGTCTCCGGTGGACTCGTCGGCGCCTACGTGCTGGCTGGTCAGGTCAACCGTCACCCCGACAATCTGCCGGCCGCGCTGGCCAACTACGACACCGGGCTTCGACCGTTCGTCGACGAGATCCAGGGCGGCGTGAATCCGAAGGTCCTGAGCCTGGGCATGCCGATGACGCAACTCGCGATCGACGCCTTGCTCACCGCCACTGCGGCGGCCACCGCCCTGCACCTCCCCGACCTCGCGGCGCGGTTCGCCAAGGAAGGACCGTGTCGGGGCCTGACATCTGCCGCAGAGGCCCGCTCACCGGCCCGGTCGGCGACTCGTCCGCGGTCGGATCCGGCCGGTACGGTGGGCCGGCCGAGTCCCGTCGGTCGGACCGGCACGAGGGGGGCGTTGCGTGTCCAGGGAAGCCGACATCGCCAGCGAGCAGGCGTACTTCGACGCGGCGGCGAAGCACCGGGACCGGCGGCGCGACGACCTGCGGCAGCTGCCGTCCGCCGCCGCCCACACCGGTGCCGCCGCCCACCTGCGCCGCTACGCCGAGACCGCCCGGCGGGCGTTGGGTTCGGCGGGCGAGGCGGTGGCGTTCGGCCGGGTCGACGCCGAGACGGGCGAGACCCGGTACGTCGGGCGGCACCTGATCCGGGACGCCGACGGCGGGGTGCTGGTGGTCAACTGGCACGCGCCGGCCGCCGCCGGCTGGTTCGAGGCCACGCCCGACAACCCCGCCGGAGTACGCCGCAAGCGGGCCTTCACCTGCACCGGCAACACCATCGAGGACATCACCGACACCATCATGGCCGAGATCGCCGAGGCGGTGGACGCGCAGCTGCTGGCCGAGCTGACCCGTGGTCGTACCGGCAGTATGCGGGACATCGTGGCCACCATCCAGGCCGCGCAGTTCGCGTTGATCCGTGCCCCGCGGGACCAGGTGCTGGTGATCGAGGGCGGCCCCGGCACCGGCAAGAGCGCGGTGGCGCTGCACCGGGTGTCGTGGCTGTTGTTCCAGCACCGGGCGGACATGTCGGCCGCCGATGTGCTGGTGGTCGGGCCGCACCCGACCTTCGTACGTTACATCGGCCAGGTGCTGCCGGCCCTCGGCGACGAGGGGGTGGAGCTGCGCGACGTGGGCCGGCTCGCCCCGGACGTGCCGCGTGGGCGTACCGAGCGGGATGCGGTCGCCCGGATCAAGGGTGCGGCCCGGATGGCCGGGCTGCTGGCCCGCGCGTTGGACGCCCGGATCGGCGCGCCGGACCCGGCGGAGCGGTTGCTGGTCGGCGGCCGGTTCGTCACCCTGCCCGGCGTCGAGGTGGCCGAGGCGCTCGCCGCGGCGCGGGCCGCCGCCCTGCCGTACACGGGTCGGCGGCAGCTGCTGCGGGACCGGCTCGCCGCCCTGGTGGCCGCCCGGACCGGCGTCGATCCGGCCGGCGCCGACGCGGTCGGTAACCTCGTCGAGCGGCTCTGGCCCCAGCAGAACCCGACCGGTTTCCTGCGTGACCTGCTGGGTTCCACCGCCCGGCTGCGTGCCGCCGCCGCTGACGAGTTCACCGCGGCGGAGGTGGCGGCGCTGCACCGGCGGGGCGCGGACCGGCTGTCCCGGGAGACCTGGTCGGCGGCGGATCTGCCACTGCTGGACGAGTTGGCGTACCTGATCGACGGGCCGGGCCGGCGGTACGCCCACCTGGTGGTGGACGAGGCGCAGGACCTCTCCCCGATGCAGTTGCGCGCGGTGGCCCGGCGCAGCGCCACCGGCTCCCTGACCGTGGTCGGCGACCTCGCCCAGTCCACCGGCAGCTGGGCCCGCGACTCGTGGGACGAGGTGCTCGCCCACCTGCCGACCGGGCACCCGGCCCGGATCACCCCGCTGCGGTACGGCTACCGCGTACCCCGGCAGGCGTACGCGACGGCGGTGCCGCTGTTGTCGGTGGCCGCGCCGGGTACGGCGCCGGTGGAGGTGGTCCGGGACGGGCCGGCGGAGACCGGCGTGCACCGGGTCGGCCTGGCCGAGCTGGCCGGCCGGGCGGTCACGGTGGCGCGGGAGCACGCCGAGGCCGGCCGGTTCGTCGGCGTCGTCTGCCCGCCCCGGCAGCGGCGACCGGTCGAGGCGGCGCTGGCCGCCAACGGGATGACCTGGAGCAGCGCCGACCGGGGCGAGCTGGGCGGCGCGGTCAACCTGATCAGTCCACAGGAGGCCAAGGGTCTGGAGTTCGACGCGGTGGTGGTGGTCGAGCCGGAGGAGATCGTGGCCAGTGACGAACGCGGCCACCGGCTGCTCTACGTCGCGCTTACCCGCACCACCGGGTACCTCGACATCGTCTGCACCGGCGACCCGGTGCCGTTGGACGCGCCGGCCCGGCCCCGGCCGCCGGTGGACGACGAGCCGGACGCGGCGTTCACCCGGCGGGAGGCGCACCGGCTGGCCGAACACCTGGCCGGTCAGCTGCGCGGCGCCGCACCGCCGGCGTTCTGGGACGACATCCTGACCCAGGTACGGTCCACCCTCCGGCCGACGGACCCGGCCAGCCCCGGACCGCCGACCGACCCGGCCAGCTCCGGCCGGCCGACGGACGGGGTCAGCTCCGGGCGGCCGGCGGACGGCTGATGGCGGCGGAGTCGAGCCGGCGGCCCACCGTCCACTGCAGGATGTCCTGCTCGATCTCGGCCTTCTTGGCCTTGCTGGGCACCGTGATGCCCAGCTCCCTGGCCAGGGCCCGCAGCTTCGCCACGGTGAGTTTCAGGTCCGCGAGGTAGCGTGCGCCGGCCGCCCGGTCGCCGATCGCCGCGAGGTCGGCGCGTACCCGGTCGGTGTCCACGCCGGGCGACGCCGCCGCGGCCGGGCGGGCGGCGGGCCGGGCCTTGTCGATGACGGCCAGTTTCGCCGTGCCGTCGGCCAGTGCGGCGAGCTGGTCGGCGGGGAGCGCGCGGACGAACTCCGCCACCCGCAGGAGTACGGCGTGGGCGAGGTCGGCGGGGTCGGACACCGGTGGCTCTCCTTCTCAGGCGCGGGTACGGGCCAGGAACTCGCTTGCCAGTTGCTGGAGTTCGTACTGCACCTTGTCGTTGGCGTTCGGCACGAGCACGGCGGGCAGGTGCCGTTCGCCGGCCGTACCGAACAGGGTCTTGTTCTCCCGGATGGTCTGCCGGAACACCGGGACCTCCAGGTTGTCGGTGAGCCGCAGGTAGTTGCGGGACGCGGAGATCGGCGCGCTGCCGGCGTACTGGATCATAGTGAACACCACGCCCAGGTACTGCGGGTCGATGGTCGGACCGGGGGTGGCCACCCGGTTGAAGTCGCTGACCAGCTCGGAGACCTTGCTGCGCAGGTAGTCGATGCCGAGCGTGGAGAGGTAGTCCGGCTTCGCCGGGGTCAGGATGTACTCGCTGGCCACGATGGCAGTCCGGGTGACCATGGTGAAGTTGGGCGCGCAGTCGATCAGGATGTCGTCGTACCCGGCGAACGCCTCGGTGGCGAGCGCGTCGGCGAGCGCCCGGTGCAGCGGCAGGAAGTGCGGGCTGCCGTGCTGGAACCGGGACCCGCCGAGCGCCGCGGCGAGGTCCAGGTCGACGTCGACGAGCTGCAGGTGGGAGGCGATCAGGTCGAGCCGGCCAGCGCCGGGCAGCAGCGCGTTGGCCGGTTCCGGGGTGAGCACGTACGGGTGCAGCGCGGCGGTGGGCTCGTCGGCCAGTACCGAGCCGAACCACTGCAGGACGGTCCTCTCGTACGCGAGTTCGGCCTCCCACTGGGCGGCCGGATAGAACGAGAAGGTGAGGCTGGCCTGCGGGTCAAGGTCGATCAGCAGCACCCGGCGGCCACGGGCGGCGAGTTCGGCGCCGAGGTTCGCGGTGATCGTGGTCTTGCCGACGCCGCCCTTGTAGTTGATCACGGACGTGATGCTCATGCCACTCCCCGCATCGAGCCATGATCGCAGAACGAACCGCCCTCCGCGAGCGGCGACAATGGACTTGTCATCGACGGGCATGATGGACGCGTGAAGCGGCTGTGGGGTTACGCCAGAGCCGCGCCCGGGGCGACGCCATCGCCGCCGCCGTCAGCCACGCCGTGCCGGGCACCGACGAGTGGGGCAGGGCGATGATCGCGAAATGCGCGTACGAGGTGAACATCAGCCGGTACGCCGCCGCGGTCCGCACCTCCCGCCAGCTGCGCGAATGGGTGGAGCGCGGCGCGGTCGACCCCCGCTTCGAGTGCGGTGCGCTCACCCACGAGGGAACGGCCCTGTTCACCTCCTTCCAGGACCTCGCGGAGGCCGAACGGCTCCTGCGGCGCGCCGTGACCTTCGCACCGGCCGCCGACACCGACGTACGGGTCGCCCGGTGGCTCGCGACCGCCTTCCACTACCTCGGCCGGATCGCCGAGGCGCGCGGCCGGGACGTCGACTGCCTGCACCACTACCTGCGCGGCCAGGAGTACCAGCAGCTCTGCCCGGAGGAGATCGAGGCCAACGCGTTCCTCCAACTGCGGCTCTCCGAACCGCTTGCCAACGCCCACCTGTTCGAGCTGGCGTACGACCACCTGCGTCGGGCCGAGAAGCTGGCGACGACGGGCGCGAACCGGGGCTCGGCGGCCGTCCAGGTCGAACTCGGCCACGCCACCCTGACGGCCAAGCAGGGTGGTCTCGCCGAGGCCGAACGCCAGGGGCTCGCGTCGCTGCGGCACTGCCGGACGATCCGGTTCCGCCGGGGCGAACTGCTCTGCCTGGGCTTCCTGTTCACGATCAGGTTCAAGCGCCGACACTACGTACGCGCCGCCTGGACGCTGGTGCGGATCATGCCGACGCTGCTCACCGGCGAGCTACGGCACAACAGCCTCTTCAAGCTCCGCTCGGGCATCCCGGTGCTCTTCCGGCTGGCCTTCCGACGGCTCTCCGGGGCCGACGAGTCAGGTGGCGGGGGGCCGGATGCCACCGCGCTAACCGGCTGCCCCTGCCCAGCGCACTCGGTCAGCCGCTGAGGACACGACCTGGTCGCCGTGGACGGCGACACCGGGGATCGCCGAGCGTGGGTCGACGGCGGCGAAGGCCAACGCGATGACGAACCCGGCGACCTCCTCCAACTGGCGTGCCCGGTCCAGTCCGCCGACCACGGCAGGAACGCCTCCGATATCGCGTACGAGTGAGCCGACGGTCTCCAGTGTGCCCGGATCGTCCCCACACATCACGACGGTCGCCGTCGGCGGCACGGGCGTCGTCCAGTGCGTCGAGGGGAGCAGGTGGAATGCCTTGACCACATGGGCGCCGGGGGCGAGGTCGGTGACGTGCTGCGCGATCGCACGTCCGGTGCCCGTACGCAGGACGCCGATGCCGTGGTCGACCGCGTTCGTCGGATCGATCAGCGGCTTTCCGGCAAGCGACCCATCGGGTGCGCCGACGGCCGTGAGGATGTCGGCGACGCCCGTCCAGTGCACGCAGAGCAGGACGGCGTCGGCGTCCACGGCGACCTCGGACAGCCGGCGGGCACGGGCACCGGAGGCCTTCGCCGCCAGGTGTGCGCGCTCGGGCGAGCGGCCGCCGATGTGGGTGTCATGTCCGGCTCGGGTCCAGGCGGTGGCGAGCGACGTGGCGAGGGCTCCGGTGCCGAGGATGGCGATTCGCATGGCGTCCGACCCTAGAGGTGCTGTTTCGCACCGGTCGGTACGTCGCGCACCACCCGGTGCACGTCGGCCGTGCCACGATGGCCGGATGTCCCGAGATGCCGACGACGCGGGCGTGGAGTTCGTGGCGGACTGCCGGCTGCGAATGGCCACGGACCTGTTCATCCATGGGTGGGATCCCGTGGTGCTGGCCGCTCTCGTCACCGGCCCCCACCGTCGCCGCGTGCTTCGGGCGACCATCGGTGGCATCAGCGACAAGGCTCTCACCGAGGCGCTCCACCGGCTGCACGACAACGGCCTGATCGAACGGAGGTCGTACGCCGAGTGGCCCCCTCGGGTCGACTACGCGCTGACGCTCCTCGGCCGTACCTTCACTGACGGGCCGATGCGCGCCCTCGCGGAATGGATCAACCGGTACGGTGACGAGCTCTTCGAGGCACAAGAACGGGCGGACCCGGCATCGAGCTGACGCTGGCCACGTCGGCCCGGCCCGGACGCCGAGCCGGAAGGGAATGGCCGGCGACGTACAGTCGCGGTGAGGGCGAAACGCCAGGCCGAGACTCCGGCACCGGTGTGAGGGAGGGGACAGGGTGTTCGGTTCGAAGAAGAAGATCAACGATATGATGGCGCAGCTCAGGCCCGACCTGAGTCGGGAGTCGCTCGGCGTCGGGCCCGACTTTCCGGGCGTCGCCCCGAACCCGCTCCTGAGCGGTGACGCACGGAAGCGCAATGCGGAACTGCGTACGGGGGCGCTTGCGCTCGGTGTTCTCGTCGACTGGCGGGAGGTGAACAGCAACCCTCGCGTGGTCCTGATGTTCGACGTGGAGACCGCCGACGGCATCTCGTTCCGCGGTATCGCAGACGAAGACCTCACGATCACCGAGCTCACCCGACTCGCCCCAGGACAGAGGTTGCCCGTGCGCTACCGGCCCGCCGTCATGGACCACTACGTCGCCCTTGCCCGGGACGCGGACCCGGCCCGTGTGCAGCAGCTCTCTGATGTAATCGCTAGCCGCAAGCGGGCCTGACCGAAGCCATTATTCACCTCGTCATGCGACGTCCTGCACGTCATGGCTCACGGCGGCCACAGCGTCACACCGTCGTTCACCAGCACGGACGGCACGGTCACCGTGTCCTTCGAGCAGCTCGGAGAAGTCGCGGCAGGACTGGGCAAAGGCATCTCGACCGGCGCCATCATCGCGGACGGCTGCAAGACCGGCACCGGTGCGTGGCAGAAGGCGGTCCGAGACTGCCTCCAAGGCGAGGTCACCTACGTAGGTACGTCATCCCTCATCGGCTGGCACGAGAGCGGCGTGTTCAGCTCCGCCTTCTACGGTGCCCTGTTCCGCAACCGTGGCCGCGACGTGAAACCTGCCGACCAGGCTCAAGACGCCGCCGCCCGAGCCATCGACGCATACGCCCTGCTGACCGACAAGAACTGCCCGTACAAGGTCACGACGCTGAAGCCGAGCCAGCGCGCTCGGACGCTGCTCGGCGTCTGGATCGTTGATCGATGTTCCGTTGGCCCGCAGACACCGATCCGTGGCACGGTACGACCGGTCGACGCCCCACACCAACGCCGGTGGGACCACCACGGCGGTGACGGCGGTGAAGGTCCAGCGCCGACTCTTCGGCAGTGGGGGCACGAAGGACATGACGGCTCGTGGCTCCCTATGTCACCGCATCAGTACGCTCCGACGCGCGATGCTACCGCTCGGTCGATACGTTGTGGGCCCGCAGGTAAGTCGTCGCTCCCTGGAATCAGCCGAGCCCGGCCCGGTCGAGCCGGGCGAGCAGGCTCGGCGTGCGCGCGTGCCGCTCCGCGACCGCCGCACTGAACATGCCGCTGGGACTACGCATCCGCATCCCCGGACGCTGGATAGGATGCGGAGAGGCATTCATGTTGGGTAGTGTCTGCCTCGCTACAGCGCGGCAGGCCCCCAGCACCCGCCGTGCAGTCGAAGCGGAGGGGCGGCATGGCAAGCATCGAGCAGGTCAAGGCCGAGCTGGCCCAGGCAGCCGAACAGAGCAACGCGACGACCAACCAGATCCGAGCCGCCATCGAGGGCACCGAGCAGGTGCTCTCCCGCCTGCGGGCAGTCGCCGCCGGCACCGGCCATCCCGCCATCTCGGAGGCGATCGGCCGGGCCGAGCAGAGCAAGCAGCAACTGATCGAGGCGGCCACCATCCTCCACGGCAGCGGCGAGGCCGCCCGGCAGTACATCAGCGTCCTCGGCTGACCGTGAGCATCGGCGAGGTCAAGGCCGCCCTTGCGGAAGCACATCGGATGCTCGACCAAGGAAAGATCACGATCGAGGGAATCGGCGCAGCACTGGAAGAAACCGCCGGGCTCGCGCTCGCCACTCTGCACGACAGCCGAAGGGCCGAGGCAGAGAGCGCTCGGCAGGCCCTCGCAGAAGCCGTCCGCGAGGTGGAGTCGACGCTCCGCACCGTCAACGCTGCGACTGAGAACATCTCCGCGTATGCCAAGGAGCTGGGATGAGCGGTTTGCTCGCCCAGGTTGTGGCGCAGCTCAGGACCGCCGTCGATCAGCTGGACGCGCTGGCCGTCCGGGCGGCTCACGCCGCAGGCGACATCACGCAGGGGCAGGACCGGATTGCCCAAGTCGGCTCAGGTAGCGGACACCCGGCACTCCGTGCGGCGCTGGGCCAGAGCCGCACCGCTGCTGACCAGGCCGGCACGGTCGGTCGGCTGGCCAGCTCGGCGGCAGGTCACCTCGCTCGGTATGCGAATGTGATAGCGCCGGGGTCGATCGGCGAGCCGGGCGAGTACACGATCCCCTCGGGGGAAGACGTCGTGTCAGAGTCGGAGAGCCGGGGCAGCAAGGCCGAAGCCTTCCTACGGCGACACGTGAAGAAGGCTGAGAGCACCGAAGGGAACCTGCAGGACGCCGAAAAGGCCGTGACCGCAGGGTTACGAGACCTTGCGCAGCAGGTCAAAGGTGGCCCCGGCAGTACCGCGACGTCCACCACGCAGCCCCACCCCGCCACGCCGGCTGATCGACCACAGTTGGATCATCCGGTCGCCTCCGTCATCATGGCCGCCGGAGCAGTCGTGGTGGGGCTGAGGGGCCTGTGGAACGTCACCAAGAGGACTCGTGAGAGGAGGCGTCATGGCGGTCAGCCCTGACATGGTTGCCTACATCCGGACGATGGTGAAGGGTGAGCACGCGGCCAACGACGAGATCGAGGCCCGTCTCGACAGCGAAGGCTGGGACGGCTTCGGCACATTCCTCGGCGCGGTCTTCTACTTCGCGGTGAACCGTCGCTTCCCTACCGGGGCCAGCCGCGACGAGGTGATCCGCTTCGTCGGTGAGATGCGGAGCACCTCGATCGGTGGGCCCGAGACCGACGCAGCCAGCGCAGAGAAGTTGGTCAGCGCAGCCCTCAATCCGAGCCTCGACACCGACATCGAGCCGATGTCGGCCGGCCGAATCCAGGGTCTGACCATCCTGCACACCCTCGGCGGCGGCGCGGTGACCGACGAGGATCTGGATGCCCTCCTTGGGGAAGCTGCCACCTTGGCCAACAGGCTGCGGCTTGCTTGACTTCGCCGAGTAGCCGCCGGGTGCAAGGTGTCACGTCATCTCAGTCTTGAGTAGTCCATCAAGGTAGGGCTGGGACGGTCGTTGGAAACACGCGCCCGAGACTCGTGACTCGACGGTGCGGACGTGGCGGAAGCCTTGGCGGCGGTAGTAGTCGTGTAGCCCGCGATTGGTGGTCCAGGCGTCCAGCCGCAGCCACGTCAGCCCGGCGTCGTACGCCCGGCCGCCTGCCCAGTTCAGCAGCTCACCGCCAAGGTTCTCACCGGCGTGGGCGAGCGGGATCATCATCTTCGCCACGTACAGCGCGTCCGCGGGGTCGTCCTCCGGGTACCACAACGCCTCGGGATCGCGGTCGGGTTTCCAGAGGCTGTCCACGTCGACGTACGCGGTCAGGGTGATGGTGGCGATCGGGTCGTTGCCCTCCCACACCAGCCAGGTCTGCCCGGCAGAGACGGTCGCCGCCACGGCGGCCCTGGGCAGCGGAATGGACCACTGTTCCTCGCCCCGATCGGCGAGCCAGGCCACGCGCTCGCGTCGCCACCTCATGATGACGTCGACATCCCCCAACCTGGCCGGAGTGATGATCATTCGGGAGCTTCCTCCGGGCGGAATTTGGCGATGACCCGGACGTCTCCGTGGGTGGTGACGATCTGGTTGCGGTCACCAGCGAAAACGTTGAGGGACACCCGGACCGGTCGTCGCTCGGTGTAGCCGGTGCGGACGTGCAGCAGGACCGTCGTACCCGCCTGCAGCCCGAGCAGGTCAATCTCGTCGGGCGTCGGCATCCGGGAGACGTACTCGTCGTAGTAGGCCGTCTGCTCGTGGCCTCGCTCGGCCAGGAGCTTGGTCGTTCCTTGGGGGATGTCCTTCGGCGAGAGCAACTCCCGGACCTCCTCCGCGAGGTCCATCGGGTAGTAGGTGTCCTGCAGCGAGGACGCTTGGCCGTTGACGTACCGGACGCATCGCCTCAGCACTGCGACCGAGTCGGGCTCGACGTGCAGGCGCTCGGCGAGGTCGGGCAGGAGCGACTGGATCGTCAGGGAGAACTTCTGTGACGCGTCGTAGCCCTGTGCGGCGACTTCCGATCGCCACGCGTCCGTCTCGGCCATCGGCTGGGCAGGCATCTCGGCGCGATGAGCGTGGAACGTCAGGGTGACCTTTCCTCGGACGATCATGCCACCACTGCGCCCCGGTACCCGGTGCACCAAGCCCTCGTTCACCAGCAGAGCGGTCGCGTCGCGGACCGTGTTCCGGGAGGCGCGGTACTGCTCCTGGAGTTGCGGTTCGGTCGGCAGCCGGTCGCCTTCCCGCAATGCCCCGGACACGATCTGATCTCGAAGCTCGCTTGCGATCTGCCGGTACCTCGGCTGAGCCACGTCGCCACCCTTCCCGATGTCGTACCAACCAATCTATCGAGGGTCCTTGACTACGTCCCGACCAACTGAAATGGTTGGTATAAATCCAACGTTACAGAGTGCTTCACCTCAACTACATCCAAGGACGTGGCATGGACGACGAAGCGGGCGAGCTAACCCGGGACATCGAGGTGGTCAACCGCGCTCTTGAGTCGAGCCGCGTTCACCTGGCCGCACTCGCTCGGGCGGAAGACGCGCGTGAGCTGCGCCAACCCACCCACTCACCGCTGCTCACGCTCGTCGAGCAGGCCGAGAAGGCAGCTACCCGGGTGACGAAGTACCTGCGGGCGAAGCCCCGCCCATGAACCGATCCTCCCCTCGTTCCAGAGAAGGGTGCTCATGGTGTCCGTGGTCGTGTCCGTTGTGTTCGGCGGGTTAGTGCCGGGGTTCCTGCTCGGGCTGCTCGCGTTCCGGGTGAAGGCACGCTGGTGCCCCCGCTGCGGGGAGTCCACCCAGGCCATGCCCGCACCCGGGGAGCGGGGCCGGTGACCCGGCCGGGCCTGTCCGACGCCTGTGACCTGCCGATCGGGCGGCAGCTGGCCCGCTGGCGGGTGCGTCGCGGGCTGACCCAGCAGATGCTGGCCGATCGTCTCGGCAAGTCCAAGAGCTGGGTCGACAAGGTCGAACGTGGTGTCCGCGCCCTCGACCGGTACTCCGTCATCCAGGAGATCGCCGAGGTCCTCCACCTCGACCCGGCGGTCCTCCTCGGCAACCGACGGCCGCCACCGACGACCGCACCGGGCCCCGACGGGGTCGACGGGGTCCGCGCCGCCCTGGTCCGCCACCACCACCAACCCCACAGCACCGTCCCACCGGAGCAGGTACGCCGGCACATCGGGCACGCCTGGCTGACCTACCAGCACGCCCACTACGCCCCACTCCTGCGCGCCCTGCCCGACCTGCTCGACGCCGCCCACGGCACCCCGAACCTGCTCGTACCCACCTACCGGATCACCGCCCACCT
The DNA here is from genome assembly GCF_049179195.1 of Micromonospora sp. WMMA1923. NCBI lineage: Bacteria > Bacillati > Actinomycetota > Actinomycetes > Micromonosporales > Micromonosporaceae > Micromonospora > Micromonospora sp. WMMA1923. The sequence continues at coordinate 669,744 of NZ_JBMHLZ010000001.1, read as the reverse complement.
GCTGATCAAACTCGGCGAGGCCGACCTCGCCTGGCTCGCCGCCGACCGGGCCGCCGCCACCGCGACCGACCCCACCCTCACCGGCACCGCCACCGTCACCGTCGTCCAGGCCCTACGCGCCCTCGGCCGCGACCGCCTCGCCCTCACCGCCGCCCTCACCGCCGCCGACACCACCACCAACCCGCCGGTACGCGCAGCCCTCCTACTCCAGGCCGCCCTCGCCGCCGCCCGCACCGGCGACAACCACACCACCCACGACCTACTCGACCACGCCACCCACCTCGCCAACCAGCACCCCACCGAGCAGGATCCGCAGCACACCACCGTCAACCCCATCGCCGTACGACTGGCCCGGTCCCTCGCCGCCCACCACCTCGGCCAGCACACCCACGCCGTACACCTGCACCAGCAAGCCCTACGCCACGACGACTGGCCCCGGCTCCCCGCCGAACACCGCGCCGCCCACCTCCTCGACGCCGCCCACGCCTACCACCACACCGGCGACCACACCACCGCCGCACAAACCCTCACCGACGCCGACACCATCGCCCCCGCCGAGATCCGCCTCCGACCCCACGCCCGCACCCTCATCACCGAAATCACCCGCAACGGCCCACCAACAGCCGCCGTGACCCGCCTCGCCACCCTCATCGGACTCACCCGATGAACCCGCGCTCCCAGCGAACGCCGGACACCCCACCCCGAGAGGAACAGACCGCGACGTGACCACCGACCTGGGCTCCAGCGTGCCCCGACGACACCTCGGACACATCCTGCGAGAGCTACGCACCGAAGCCCGAATGACCCTCGACGGCGCCAGCCAGGCGATCGGCTGCAGCCGGCAGAAGATCTGGCAACTCGAAGCCGGCCTCCGCCCCGTCCGCCCCCTCGACGTCCGCACCCTCACCACCCTCTACACCGCCAACCCCGACCTGACCACCAACCTGACCACCCTCGCCACCGAAACCACAGCCCGCGGCTGGTGGCACGCCTACGACAACCCCGTCCCCGCCACCTTCACCCCGTACCCCAGCCTGGAAGCCACCGCCGCCCGAATCCGCACCTACCACGAATCCCTCATCCCCGGGCTCCTCCAGACCGCGGCCTACACCCGGGCCGCCCACCCCCACCGGCCCGACGACCCCGACGTACGCCGCCAACCCGCCGCACTGCTGACCCGACGGCTACCCCCACCACCACGACTGCACACGGTGCTCTCCGAAACGGTCCTGCTACGCCCCGCCGGCGGACCGGACATCATGGCCGCACAGCTGGCCCACCTACTCACCCTGGCCGAACTGCCCACCGTCACCCTCCAGGTCCTACCCCTGACCGCCGGGGCAACCGCCGCCACCCTCGCCGGACCCTTCACGATCCTCGACTTCGCCCCCGGCAACCGCACCACACCAGACCCCCCGATCATCCACCGCGAACTCCTCACCGGCGCCCTCTACCTCGACCGCCCCGACGAAAACACCGCCTACGAACACGTATGGACAAAACTCACCACACGCGCCCTCGACCCGGAAACCTCGACACACCTCATCGCCACCACCTCGACAGCAACCGATAGTCGCAGGCCGGTCCAGCTCGCCCGGTCCACTCCACCCTCCCCTGCCACATGGCCGGGGTCGCGAGGCACGACAGCATCATCGTCGCGACCGAGTCCCATGGCCGGACGAAGAATGTCCAGGCCGGCCGCGATCCGTTCCAACACCTCGTAGGCAGTGACGCCGGACGCCCTTGGCAATCTCCGCAGCACGGTTCGACGAGACACCGACAAGAGATCCTGGGGAGTGTGGCGATTTCCGTGTTTGGGCCTGTGGTGTGATCGAGGTTGTTAGATGGTGATCCGGTCGCTGTAGGCCAGGATCAGGGCGTTGAGGGCCTTGGCCCAACCGTAGACCCGGCCGGTGATGCTTCCGCCGCCCCGGCGTTTCTGCTGGACGACGAGGTAGAGGACCTTCATCGCGGCCTGCTCGGTGGGGAAGTGCCCGCGTCGGCGGGCGGCTTGCCGGAACCGGGCGTTCAGGGACTCGATGATGTTGGTGGTGTAGAGGACTTTGCGGACCTCGTGGTTGTAGTCCAGGAACGGCACGAACTGGGGCCAGGACTGGCGCCACAGCTTGATGACGGCCGGGTAGCGGTCGCCGAACTCGGCGGCGAACGCCTCGAACCGGGTCTCGGCGGCGGCCACCGTGGGCGCGGTGTAGATCTCCCGCAACGCGGGGGTGATCTTCTGCCAGTCCTTACGATTCGTGTACCGCAGGCTGGCTCTGACGAGGTGGACGACGCACTGCTGATGCACCGCGAGCGGCCACACCTGTTCGATCGCGTCGGTCATGCCCTTGAGTCCGTCGGAGCAGACCATGAACACGTCCTCGACGCCCCGGTTACGTAGTTCGGTGAGGTAGGCGGCCCACTGCTTGGCGCCCTCACCGCCGGTGCCGGCCCACATGCCGAGCACGTCGCGTTCCCCGTCGAGGCTGATGCCGACCACGACGTAGACGGGCCGGTTCGCGACCTGCCCCTGGCGGATCTTCATCACCAGGGCGTCGATGAACACCACCGGATAGATCCGGTCCAGGGGGCGTTGCCGCCACGCTTCCATGTCGGCCAGGACACTGTCGGTGACCCGGCTGATCAACTCCCGGGACACCTCGGCGTCATACACATCGGCGAGATGCGCGGAGATCTCCCCGGTCGTCAACCCTTTCGCATACAGCGACGCCGATCGCCTCGTTGAAGCCGTCAAGGCGGCGGGCGTGCTTCGGCACGATCCGCGGGGTGAACGACCCGGCCCGGTCCCGAGGGACCTGGATCCGCACCGGCCCGACCTCGGTCTGCACCGTCTTCACCCCGTGACCGTTACGGATGTTGACCCGCCGACCGGTCTCCTCGTCAACACCGACGTCGTCGAGGTGGGCGTCCAACTCGGCGTCGAGCGCTGATTCCAGGACGGTGCGGGTAATCCCGGCGAGGAGCCCACCCGATCCGACCAACGAGACTCCGTCGGCCTTGGCCCGCTCGACCAACTGCTGGGCGAACTCCCGCTCCGCCGCCGACGGCCCCGGAAGCTGAACCGGATTCTTCTTGTCTGCCATGACGTGGTCCTTCCTGGACAGGATCGACGTCCTGTCCAACGGACCACACCCAGGTCAAACACGAAAATCTACGCAGTTACCCTAACTGAACGGCATTGCATCAGAGCCGGCCATAGCGGTTACCTCCGTACATCCGCAGCGCGCGAGCGACGAGATGCCGACGGGTATGAAGGATGTTGAGCGGACAGATGCCGACGGCGTTTAGTTTGGGCAGGAAGCGGGGTCCCCAGCCGAGGTTGTCGGACTCTGGGAATAGTTCAGGGTTCGAACACCATGCGACGAGGTGGTAGCGGCCAGCCTCCAGCCGCGTGATCTCGACTCGGTCGAGGGCTTGCCAGGGGAACCAGGAGGTTCCGCTGCGGCTGTAGATTTGGATTCCGGCTTTGCCGATCTCCAGCCGGGTGGGATTGCTCGCCAGCTTACCGAACGCGATGGTCACAAATATGAGGAAGGCGTCGGTCAAGCCTAGGAGGAATTTGACGAGGGCAGGGATACCCGTAGCGGCGATCACGATAGCCAGGATGATGATCAGGAGTGAGTTGAGGGCAACGACCATCCAGTAGAGGCCACTGTGCGTGGCGAAGGTGGCGTATTCGGCCGGCGGGTTTGCCCGGTCGGGGCGCGACACCAACCAGTCGGTTCGTTCGGGGATCGGTCCGGGTGTTGGCTCCGCCTGCGGCTTCATCGTGTCGGTACTGGGTGCGGGCTGTTCCGCTGGAGGGGACGGCGGTTGCGCATGGTGGTGAACATGCGGTCGCCCGTCGTTGGCGACACGTCGAAGGTCCCAGACGGCGAACCAGAGGAGTCCGAGGAAGGGGACACCGAAACACACGTTGCCGATCACCGCGCTGCTGACGGTGTTCGGCTCCCATCCCCCGGTGGCGGTGACACCGATCGCGGCGACCTCACCAAGGCAGAACATGCTCGTCATCAGCCACAGGACACCGCGCCCCGTCCACTTCCAGATCGTCAGTCTGCGAGACCTCTTCGCAGCCGACCTAAGGCCGGCGATGGTCTGTAGGCCGGTAGGCAGACCTGGTCGTGGTGGCGGGGCCTGGATCCACTGCCTGAGCGTCACCGCGTCTGCGGGCACGATTCGACTGCGTACGGCATCCAGCCAGGTAGCCTTGGCGCCGTCTGCGAATCCAATGAGGTAGAAGGCGGAGGGTGCGATCTGCCCATGCGCCACCCCGGGCGGTGCGGCATACACCCCGAGGTGGAGAGCGAGGGGTGGTAGCCAGTCGGCGAGGACCTCCCCGGCACCGGCGCGTCCGGAGGCAATGCGGTCCCATTGGTCGCGCCACGGTCTCAACCAACTTGCGACCTCGAAGTTGCACGCCAAGAGACCTTCCAGCGCGTACAGGGGAAGTTCCTTAGCTGCAGTCAGGCCGTCGGCGTAGCCGCGGCGCTGGTCATCGAGCCGCTCTTCGGTCGATAGCCCTCCGTCGGCGCGGACACGGGTGATCGTCGCCGGGGGAGGCTCGGCGGGTAGCCGCGTTGTCGGCACGACGATCGCTCTCGCCGCCACTGCCGCCCTGGGCGCCGCAGGTGGAGTGACCACAACGGGAGGGACTTGAGCTCTGCTTCTGCCTGGCTCTGCCCGCCGCGCTGCGACCCTCAGCGAGGGATGCTCGTGGGCTGGGCGGCGGCCGAGGATGTCGACCTCGGCGACGCCGAGATGGCCTTCCTGGGTGAGGTGATGGCCGAGAACAAGGATGGAGTCTTCGGTGCGACGAACGACCACGCCGGGTAGTCCGATCCGATCGATCCGCCCCAGGAATTGCGGCTCTGGATCGTCCGTGTCGACCAGTGCCACTGTCAGGTCGTCCATGAGCATGACTACCGTGCGTCCGTCGACGGCTGTCAACGCACGTATGGTCCCGGCCAGCCCGGACAGGCGCCGCTCCACGGTGAACCGGGACGAGAGTACGAGGAGATCTCCGCCATTCGCGACCACCAGCCTCGTGCTGGTCAGCCAGGTTGCCGCTATCGCCGAGATGGGCAGTTGGTACCGCTTCTCGTCGCCTACCTGCGGCCCGACTTTGATCAGGTGAGCCGGTGCAGCCTCGGGTGATCCTCGATCGAGGCACCAGATCGATCCGTCAGGTCTCATCAGGAGATGGCTGTCGTTTGGCTTCGCTGACCCGCTGGACACCGTGGTCAGCTGTCCGGCCTTCCAACGCCCGATGCCGTTTCCTCTGGCCATGAAGACGCTGCCATCGGCTGCAGACAGTGAGCCGTTACTGCAGCCCGAGATGGGCACGGCCCAGTTGGCGCGCATGCCTGCCAGATCCACGGCGAGGATGCCCTGCCCGAGCGTGAGCAGCGGTGTGCGACTCCCCTGGACTCCGAGACCGACGTAACGAAGGTCGTACTGCGTGATGGGACCGATGGTGGTGACCCGGTCGTCGATCGGTCGCCCCGCAGGTTCGGTCGCCACCCTGGGCGTCGCCGTCGGGTGCTTGAGCAGTTCAGCGATCGGTGTATAGGCGCGGGCTTGGAACGATGCCGCGTCGGTGGCCAGGTCGAAGAGCTCCTGCGGTGACACGAACCCGCTGAGCATCGCCTCCCAGTGGGACTGGTCAAGCAACAGCACGTCAAGGCGTCGACCTCTATCGATCTCGGCTATCGCCTCGTCGGTGAAGCCCTTCATCGCCAGAAATACGCCGGTCACGCCCGCCATACGCTGCTCGACCCGCCGCTGGAGCTTCGCGATCGGGCCCGTGCCTGTTCTCCCCCGCTCCCACTTGGCCTCCAGGATGAAGCGCCGGCCGCCGTAGGCAAAGACAACATCCAACTCGCCGAGACTCCGTTGATCCGACTTTGCCCGCAGGCCAAAGGCGGACAGGAGCTCGGCGATCATCCCGTTGAACCGCTGGCCGCGCGCCTGCTGCGTCTGCCCGGAGCTCAGTTGGCGGAGTGCGGCGTACTCGGCAACAAGCTCGCGCCATTTAGTCGGGTCCTCAAGCACCGTTACATGCTGTCGCATCACGTTCACTGGTCAACAACCGCCCGGACAGAGATCCGGCCGGACAGGTTGAGCAGGGGTCCGGCTCACGCCGCCCGCATGTCGCTTCGAGTCATAGCTGAAACAGTCCTGGTGCCCCTTGATGAAGGCACCTGAGGGGTCTACCAGCTGTTGTCGGGCATCTTGCTCGTCATCGCACTCCTCGGCACGGTGATCGCCGCCGAGGAGTGCGCCCTGATGGTAGGCGGGTTTCCGGACGATCTCCAGGGTGGTGCGTAGGATGTCGCGGGCCCAGTCGACGAGGCGGCCGGCGAACCCTGAGTCGGCGAAGACGTGCCGGATCGGGGTCGCCACATAGGTGGCGAGTAGTCTGGGAACTCCCCGGCGGCACAGTGGAACCCGACGAGTTCCCGGCCGGCGCGTGCAACCGCGAGATCAGCGAAGAACTCGACCTGTCCGTACCTACCGGAGCGCTGCTCTGCGTCGACTGGGTACCGGCCAACCCACCCTGGGACGGTGGACTCATGTTCCTGTTCGACGGCGGAACACTTACCGCGCAGCAGATCACGACGATCCGACTGGACCCGAACGAACTCGACCACTTCGAGTTCGTCGGCCCAGCCCACCTCGACCAGATGCTGATCCCCCGCATGGCCCGCCGCGTCACCGCCGCCCTCGCCGCCATCGGACACGGCGGCGTCTACCTCGAAGACGGCACCCCAGTCCCAAACCGTTAGACGGCGGGCACCACACGCGACACGAGACGGGTGGGCCTGAGCCGCTCACCGCCAGCCACTGCGGGGACCGCATCGACCACCGCCGTCGGTTCGATAAGCACTTCGACCGGCCCCGCCACAACCGCCACACGTCCGTCCGGACCGTCGTCACGCACCACCCTGACCTGTGCCGCCTCGACGGTCAGAATCACCCGCACCGTCACCACACCACCAGAAACGACCACCGGACCGTCCTGCTCGATCCGCCCCGCTACTGCACCACGAGCGTCAGCGTGAGCAGGAGCAACCTCGGCCGGTGGCACCGAGTGCGACTCGAGGTCTCCCCGATGTCTGCGGATGATGAAGAAGCCGAGGTCGGCGTTACTGGCCTTACCCAACACCTGCCGCAACGCCGTGCGATAGGGCTCCACCGGCCACCGATGATCACCACGCTCCAACTTCCCGACGTACCGGGCACCCACCGCGACACGACACCCCGCATGCGCGAACGCATACGCGTTGACCGCATCCGCCAACTCCTGCCGAGACATCGGCCGCCCAGAACCCGACGGGGACACACGCGCCAACCGCGCCGCACGCAACAGGTTGTTCGGCCTACGCCGATAGACCACGATCTCGAATCCGTTTCTGATCAGTGAAGGAGCCACGTACCAGCCGCGCTGCTGACGTCCTTCGACGTCACTTCGGCCGGACGGTGATGCCGAGGTGGGTGACAGCGAGGTTCAGTCGGCAGCACTGCGGACCACCTCTCGCGTCGGGCCCGCCTCGGGGCGCGTGTTGATCCAGTGGAGAACGGCAGGCACAATCGCCGGATGATCGCGAGCGTGTTCTTCGATGTGGGCGAGACGATCGTCGACGAGTCCCGGGAGTACGGCACCTGGGCGGACTGGCTCGGGGTACCACGCCACACCTTCTCCGCGGTCTTCGGGGCGGTCATCGCTCGGGGCCTCGACTACCGGGAGACGTTCCAGGTCTTCCGGCCCGGCTTCGACCTGACCGAGGAACGCGAGCGCCGGACCGCAGCGGGGCAGCCGGAGTCCTTCACCGAGGAGGACCTCTACCCGGACGCCCGGCCATGCCTGGCCGCGCTGCGCGACTCAGGGCTACGCGTCGGCCTGGCCGGCAACCAGACCGCACGGGCGGAAACCATCCTGCGTGCCCTCGACCTGCCGGTCGACGTGATCGGCACCTCCGACGGCTGGGGAGTGGAGAAACCCATCACCGCGTTCTTCGACCGGATGGTCACCGAAGCGGGATGCCCGGCCGATCAGGTGCTCTACGTCGGGGACCGGTTGGACAACGACATCCGACCCGCCCAGGCGGCCGGAATCCCGACCGCCCTGATCCGCCGCGGACCCTGGGGCCACATCCTAGCCGACAAGACGGCCAGCGACCGCTGCCTCTTCCACCTCGACTCACTGACCGACCTGCCTCACCTCATCCGCGCACACAACGAGTCGGCACGCTAACCACCGGGCAGCGCCGCCCGACTGGCGGTCAGAGCAGCGAGACGCTCGTCCAGCACGACACCGTGGCGACTGTCGCCGAGCACGGGACGGACGTCCCGTACCCGGTCGAGGCCGACGCCGTACCAGTCGGTGTGCAGGGCGTCCACGGCCTGGTTGAGGTAGTCGGCTGCCTGGTCGCCGTCGCGAGCGTGGGCGGTGGCGAGGTCGGCGAGTACGACGCTGCGCTGCTTCCCGCCAGTGGGGGTAAGCGCGGCGAGCGCCTGGGTGAGATGGCCGGCCGCTGCGCTGTGGTCACCACTGACGAGGGCGGCGTACCCACCGAACGAGTGCAGACGGCCGGAGTCGTAGAAGTCGAGCCATTCGGGCGGGGTGCCGTCACCGTGGAGAGCACCTGCGGCGAGGTCGACGTGGCGACGGCTGGCAGCTGGGGCTCCGGCCCGGGCCTCCACCTCGGAGGCGACGCAGTGCAACCATGACCGGACCATGGGGCTGACGCCGTGCCAGGTGTGCTGCAGGGCCGCGTCGATCAGCGGTCGGGCGTTCGCCGGCTGGTGGCCGAAGGCGGGGACGAAGGCCATGTGGCCGAGAACAGCAGCAGCCAAGGCGTGATCACCGGCCTCGCGAGTGGCAGCGAGGGCGACGTCGTAGCAGCGTTCGGCGATGGCGGGACGGCTGAGGTCGAAGAAGGCGAGCCGGGCGGTGAGCAGCGCGGACTCCGCGAGGGCGGAGGCCAGAATGGTCCGGCTGGTACCGGTGGCAGCCCGCAGGAGCCCGACGCCGAGCTGGGTGTGCGCGTAGGCGGCCTCGTACAGCGGCCGGGCCGGGCTGGTCCAGTACAGCTCACGCTGGCAGCGCACGATCTGCCGGTACGAGTCGGGGTCGACGGCCTTGCCGTCGGCGTGTGCGGCTTCGGGATCAAGGGACAGCAAGGGCGCGACCAAGGGCAGCATGCTGGCCCCGACGAGTGCGCGCAGCACGGACGCGCGGTCCCAACCGTTGCCGCTGTCCTCTCCAGTCATCATGTTCCACAACCTCCTGAACTCGTGCAGGGTCTCCGCCTCCGGGCGGACGGCCAGTTCGTCGGCGGTGAGTAGACCGAGGTCGCTGGCCGGCATGCCGAAGATCGAGACCAGATGCTTGCGGTACCGCGGGTCGGGCCAGCGCTCGCCGATCTCCCAACGCCGGACGGTGTTGGCGTTGAGCCCGGTGTCTCTTTCACCGGCGCGGCTCATCTCGGTGCGGACGCGATCCGTGACCTCCTCGTAGGACCAACCGCGTTGGAGTCTCTCCCACGCTAGCCGCCGGTTCGAGGGGTAGCGCCGTCCCACCATCGCGCACCTCCGCACATCATCTGCTGACATCGATCACGCTAGCCAGTCCGGCTACGGGTCGTCACCACCTGGTTGCGATTGGACGGGCAGCGGACGGTACCGGTCAGCCGCTTCGGACGGTTCGCTAGTGCCAGACATCGAGGCTGCCTGATCCAGGCGTCGATGATCGTAATACTCCCGTCAACGGCATGAGGTTCATGGTGGATACATCACCCAGCCCCGACCACGCGTCGCCCCTACCGGGCCCGATCACCACGACGGCAGGCGGCTTCGGTACCGGGATCTCGAATCCAGAAAGGCGTACGGCCAGCAAGGCCGCAACAGCACGGGCAAGAGACCGACAGCGGTGACCCTCTACATCTCTCGCCATGCCACCGCTACAACCGCCAGCCACTCCACGAGAGCGGTCCGCGCCGATTCCTGGGCAACGGCCGAACTGCTCCACGCCCCCCGCATCGATCCCCCTCTGTGCAATCACGTTTGGCAGCGGCATTTCGAGCAGACCATTCGGAAGGAAGGACAGCGATGAAGCTTCCTGTCATCGGCATCGGGTCCACAGGCCTGCGCCTGGTCGACACACCGCTGGGCAACGGCGTCGTCGCCCCAGAGCATCGTGGGCTCATGGCGCAGCCATCAGCACCGTTGCCACGACGCACGCCCGGCGCGTCCCGGCTCGAGTTGTTCGGTGTACGCCAGAACCGCACGTCGGACCGCTGGCGGTCGGCGTGACGGCCGCACCGGTTACCGCCTCGACCGACCCGTGGTCTCCAGACCTCCTGCACGCCCTCCTACGGGACGCTTCACCCTCGGCGAATGAGCGGTGGCGGCTCTGGTGTTCGGATCTGCTCCTCGCCGATCGTCTGGGCGCGGCGGAGCTCTCCGCATGGTGGACGGTGGTCACCGAGTTCGACGAGGTGCTGGGTGACTACACCGAGCAGCCGCTGGACGTTCGTCCGGGCTCCGTCGTCGTGGCGGGCAGCGGCAAGGAGAACTTCAAGACTTTCAATGTCAGTACCGCCGCTGGAATTCTCGCCGCTGCCGCCGGGACACCCGTGGTGAAAGGGATCTCGCGATCGGTGTCAGCCGTCTCCGGAGCCGCCGACGTGCTCGACGTGCTCGGCATCCGTGCCGTCGAGCGAACGGAAGCCATACCCGAGATGCTGGATCGTTTCGGGATCGCCTTCGTCTCCTACCACCTCTTCTGCCCACGCTACGCGGCTCGCTACGACGGCGTGTTCGACGCGTTGAATCCGGCGAGCTTCTTCATGCCCGTCGCGACGATCTGTGTGCGCGCCAGTGGGTACGTGCTGGGATTGGCACATCGAAGGGTCGCGCTGTCCGCAGAGGCACTTCGGATGATCAGGCCGGATCTCACCACCGGTGTCGTCGCGTCCAGCGAGCTGTCCCCCGGCGAGATGATCGATGAGAGCTGCGCCGCTGGCACCAGAAGACTGGCGCGTGTCGCCGACGGCATCGTCACCTACGGAATCAACCGCGGAGTTGAGCCGGCACGATCCTGGCGCCAGGCGGTTGCACACCGGCCTACCCACCGCGGTAACGCCGCACTCGTGGCCTCGGCGCTCAAGCCCGGAGACGACACACCCGTCACCGCGATGGTCGAGCTGAACGCCGCCCTCGTCGTCGGAGCAGGCGGGACCGACATCGACGAAGCCGTCGACCGGGTTCGCCACGCCCGTCGGTCGGGGCACGCCATGCGCCTGCTGAATTCACTCACCTGATCCAAGGAGTCGTCATGCCCGCCGCACCCATCGACGTCACTTCAGCAGCTGTTCTGACCGACCGGCTCGGGCCAACCGCTGTCCGGTTCGACCACGCCGACGACGCGCTGTCGGTCTTGCACCCCGGCCAGCGAGAGTCTACGGCCATCGTGACGGGCTTCGGTCCGACCAACGCACCGACCGCCGGCACCCTGTCGGTCATGCTCGGTGCGGTCGAGCTGCAGCGACACCTCGGCGTGCCGATGACGGTCGTCATCTCCGATCTCGGGGCGTGGAACTCCCGCAACGTTCCGTGGCCGGCGTTGGAACGGGTCCGCGACCAGATGTACGCGTTTCTACTGGAACTCGGTCTGGATCCAGACCAGACCGAGATACGGTCCCACCTTCATCACGGCAACCTTGTGCGCGCCGGTCGGATCGCGCGCTATCTCTCGCGGGCCGACTTTCAGGAGCACCGGGAGAGCCTCTTGGAGCTCTACGCCGATCATGGGCTACTCGGTAGTGAAATCGGCGTAGTGGTCGACTCGCTGTACACAGTCGCCGACGTACTCGGCCCCTTCGACCACGGTGCCGGCCAAGTGCTCATGGTCTCGGGAGTGGAGGAGGCCTACTTCACCGACCTGGCCCGCCTGGCGTTACAGAGGCAGGCGGATGCCGGTGAGCTGAGTCTCGGTTGGGGCGGCCGTATCGGAGCTCTTTACTTTCGGGTCCTGGAAGGACTCGCCGGCTACCCGAAGATGTCCAAGAGCATCCCGGCGTCGAGTATCCACCTCAACATGAGGCCTGCCGAGATTGCCGAACGGGTGCTGACCGACGACGAGAAGTCCCAGGCCGCACTTCTGTCCGCGATCGAGCTGGGAAGCGGCTGGACCGCGGTGGATGTGGACCGCGCACGGGACGCGTTCGCCGACCGCCTCCTGCGGCCGAACGACTGGTACCAGGTCCGTCGAGAATTCTGTCACTCCTTCGCCGAGTTCGCCGGAGTGTGGCATCGATGCGCCCGGTGAGCCAGGTCCTCGTCCTCCTCGGTGCGTCTGGTCGCCTCGGCCGCGTCGTACGACCGCTGGCCGTCGCCGCCGGATTCGAGGTCGTCCTCGTCTCGCGGACCGCACCGGCTGTTCCTGCGTCAACCGCATCCCGCCATCTCGTCGCAGACCTGACGTTGGTCGCGGACCGCGCCCGAGTCGCCGCGCTCGCGGCAACCATGTCTTCCCCGCCCCAACGGATCTGCGTCATGGACGTCGTACTCGACCGCAGCGGGGTGGCCGCGATGCGGCGCAGCGTCAAAGGCGTGACCGAAACCGTGTTGCACCTGCGGGACGAGCTCCGCGCCGACGGAAGGGACGTGGCCCTCGTCAGCGCGAGTACGACTGCGGTGCTCGCCCCCGGTCTCTACCAGACACCGTACGGGCTCGCGAAGCGCTGTCAGGTCGTCAGGTACGCACGTTCCGGCCTCACGGGCTCGGCGCTGCTCCTCCCCCAACTCGCGCAGCAGCCGGGTACCGAAGTAGCGCTTCGACCGGTCTGGTCCTTCGCGCAGGCCGCGCGGGTGCTCGTCGCCGCAGCGGTAGCACAGCCGGACGATTTCACCGTCCGCGTGCCGGCCATTGACACCGGTGCCGGGGCCGCCCCGGTAGCAGCCTCTGACAACACCTTGCTGGCTCACCTCCACAGCCTTGTGCTGGACCGCGACTCGATGCACGCCCATCGGGCGGCGGCCGGCAGTCGGCTGGGACTGCTGCCGGAGCCACTCCGACTCCGCGTCGACCATCACGCCGCGCCCACGCGGTTGGTGCACCGATTCGGCCGGCGATACCACCTCGCGGTCATCGACGAACGGACCACGGTCGTCCCAGCACGGAGGCGAGCACATGGCTGATCACGACGTCGACGTCCTGGTCATCGGCTCGGGGCTGTGCGGCCTTGCCATCGCCGTCACCGCGGCGCGACGGGGTCTGCGGGTGCGCTGCCTCGGCGACGGACGGCCCGGTGCCTCGCTGGCCAACTTCGGGCAACTGCACTCGGGTGCTGTCTATGCGCCTGTGCTCCCCCTGCTCAGCGAGGCATGCTGGCAGCATCGGGATCGTTGGCACCACCTGGCCAGGGCCGCACAGTTCGGGGCCGCGACTGGGCTGGCACTGTTCCACACGGCCGACGCCGTCCAACGCTATCGAGATGCTTGGGACCGGATCGGCATCGACACCTCGGAGGTGGATCCCCGAGCCCTCGACGCCCACCCGTCGCCGGCCGCAGCCTTCCGCATCCCGGACTACGGCGTCAACCTGCCGGCTCTTCACGCCGGCCTCATCGAGCTGGCCCGCACCACCGGAGTGCCGCCCGTGCAGCGGCACGACGCCGTCCTTCGTCGTGACCCGGAGAGCACGCTCGTCTCCGTCGCGCCGCCGGCGCCGAGGTCACGGATGGTGGTGCTGGCGACCGGTGCCGACACGCCCAGGGCGCTGTCCGGTGCTGGGATTCAGCACACCCTGCACACCCGCCGCATCGCCTGGGCCCACCAAAACGGCGCTTCGGTACGGAGCCTGACCTATTGGCTGGACGGTGACCTGCTCGCGATCAGCCCGGACCTCGGGGGCAACCGGGTGGGATTGCCCGGCGCCGATGGCCACTACACGACCACGGAGGCAGAACATGCCCGACTACGAACAGCGCTCGGCCGACGCGGCGTGCATCCGTCCGGCCGCGACCTCAGACTGATCTGGGGCACTGCGTGCGAGCCATCCGGCCCGCACGCCGACCCGTCCAGCCTGGTCGTCGACCTCCGGCGGCCACCGGCTGGGTGGACTCCGACCGGGAACCTGATCGTCGCGCTGCCCGGGAAATGGACCACGGCCTGGCACTGCGCCGACCAGGTGGTCGGCGCGCTCGGTTGACGCCCGAGGTCGGAGCTACCCGATGCCGATGGCGTCTCGCACCCGTTCCAACACCAGCCTGGTCTGCTTCCGGGCCTTGTCGGCACCATGGGCGAGTAGGTCGTCCAGTTCGCTGCCCTGCGCCATCAGCGTCTCGTAACGTTCCCGCAGCGGCGCGAACTGGGCGATCAGCGCGTCGGTGAGCTGTGCCTTCACCTCGCCCCAACCCATCCCACCCGCCAGCAGCCGCTGCCGCGTCTCCGCGACCGACTCCGGCGTACCGAACCGCTCCAGCAGCGTGAACACAGCAGCCGAGTCAGGATCCTTCGGTTCCTCCACCGGCACACTGTCGGTCGGAATACGTCGGATCAGCTTGCGCAGGTTGGCATCGGGCACGAACAGCGGGATCGTGTTGCCGTACGACTTGCTCATCTTCCGCCCGTCGACACCGGGCAGCGTGTGCGCTGAGCCCTCGTCAGGGATGACAGCCGTGGGAACCTTGAACCTGAAGCGGTCGCCGTACACCGCGTTGAAGGCACCCGCGATGTCGGCGGCGTACTCGACGTGCTGGACCTGGTCACGACCGACGGGTACGACGTCTGCCTCCATGATGAGGATGTCGACCGCCATCAACACCGGGTAGTTGAACAGGCCCACGTTCACACCAGCGTCGAGGTCTGTCTTACCGGCCTCACGATTACGGTCTCGAGCCGCCTTGTAGGCGTGCGCCCGGTTCATCAGGCCCTTGCCGGTCAGACAACTCAGCACCCAGCTCAGCTCGAAGACTTCCGGCAGGTCCGACTGACGGTAGAACGTGGTCCGATCCGGATCGAGCCCGGCCGCCAACCAGGTAGCTGCCACCGAGCGCGTGTAGTGCCGCAACAGGTCCCGGTCGCGGATCGTCGTCAGCGCGTGGTAGTCCGCGATGAAGTACAGGGACTCGTAGTTGTCCGCCAACTGCAACGCGGGCAGGATCGCGCCGATGTAGTTGCCCAAGTGCGGCTCACCGGTCGGCTTGATACCGGTCAGCGAGACCTTTCGCGCCATCGAACCCATGTGATGACACTACCGCGAACCGTCGTCGATCCTGCCTCCGCACCGACCATTGTCAACTGGTCAGACGCCACCACTCGACCAGGCCCCGCCCTGTCCGTTGCAGCACACGACGAGCACTGGCAACCCCGCCCTGCGGATGACTTCACGGATGGCGACGTCCGATGAAGGCGAGCTCGACAATCTTGGTCGCCAGCGGGAACCCCTCGTAGAGAGAGCTCCCACCATGGCCTTCGATGAGTTGGGCTAGCTCCATCTGAAACTCGGCTCGAAGGGCAGCGGGCGTGGCCTCCCAGGTGCTCTTGATCAAGTTGAAGTACGTCTCGTAGGTACAAGATCCCCCGACCGCCGCGTTGTCGAAGACTGGGAAGATTCGGGGAAGCAGGAAGTGGCAGAACTTCGACGGGAAGACCGCGGACGCCGACTTCGTTGGCTTGAGCCGCGCGGCCACCCCCGGGAACGTCCGCACCTGGTCCCAGGCCACGCCGGTGATGTCCAGGTGCTTCACCGGCGCGCACGCCTGATGCCAGGTTCGGGCAAGGTCGCCCCGGTGTTCGTCGAACAGACCGGTGACATCGGCTTGGGAGAGCGGCCGCAATGCCTTCCACGTGGTCAACCGAGGCAGGAAGCCCGCCCACCAACTGTCCGTGAAGTCACCATCCGGATTCTGTGCAGCCAGCACCTCATAGTCGCTGTTGTGGAAGTCGTTCGGCCAGTTTGTCTTCGTCTGCCACCACCGGACACCGGCAGCGAACTGCTCCCTGTCTATCGACACGCGCGCATCGTAGGACCCGATGGCAAGCATCAATATCAGACACACGACCGCAGCCCACCTCCGACACCCGCTGCCGCCAGCCGTTCTCCACCGCTATCCCGCAACCGTGGCAGCCACCGACGACATCCATCGGGTGACCACCCGTCCACCAACAGCCGGACCGGTCCATCGGCTCCCGAGCACCCACCGAGCCACACACAGCCACCAGCGGACCCGAAAAAGGCCCCGACCGGCAGAGAAATGCCAGGTCAGGGCCTTGCCCGTTGGTGCGCCGCCAGGGACTCGAACCCCGAACCCGCGGATTAAGAGTCCGCTGCTCTGCCAGTTGAGCTAGCGGCGCTCGTCGGCAACGGGGAGAACCTTAGCACGGCCCGTGAGGCGGGTTCCAATCCGATCCCCGCCTCCCCCCTTCGGCCGAGCTTACCGGACATTACACGCCAAACCCCTCACTTCGCTGGGACCAGGGGCGAGCTTGTCGCCCCGATGCGGCACGATGTCCGCGAAACGTGAGTACATCCGCCAGGACGTGAGAACAGAGGTGGGAATGGGCATGTTCGCGCGGACCGGGGCGAGGGTGGGCGTCCTCGTGTTGACGGCGTCGGTGGCACTGGCCGGGTGCGGCAGCGACGGTGGAAAGCAGGCGGAGTTCGTCCAGGGGCCGACGCCGGCACCCAGCAGCTCGGTGGGTGGGGTCTCCGGCGGTCCGGTCGACTCGGCAAGCGTGGTGGACCTGACGGTCAGCCCCGCCGACAAGGCGAAGGACCGGCCGGTCAGCACCGAGATCAGCGGCAAGCTGCCGGAGGGCGGGAAGCTGACCGAGGTCAGCCTGACCACCGCCGGCGGCGACCAGGTGAAGGGTTCACTGCGTACCGACGGTTCGTCGTGGGTGCCGGCCGCGCCGCTGAAGTACGGCGCCAAGTACACCGCCACGGTCGTCGGGACCGGGCCGGGTGGTGAGCGGCACGAGGGGACCAGCAGCTTCACCACGATGGCCAAGCCCTCGTCGATGATCACCAGCGGGTTGTACCTCTTCGACGACAAGTCGTACGGGGTGGCGATGCCGGTGGTCGCCGAGTTCCACCCGGGGATCCCGAAGAAGGACCGGGCGGCGGTGCAGAAGCGGATGTTCGTCAAGACCGATCCGCCGCAGCCGGGAGCCTGGCACTGGGTCTCCAACGGCACCCAGGCGTACTACCGGGCGCCGGAGTACTGGAAGCCGGAGACCACGATCGAGGTCAGGATCGCGCTGGCCGGCATCCCGCTGAGCAACGGCCGGTACGGCAACGTCGACCGGAAGGCCACCGCGAAGATCGGGCGGTCCTTCGAGATGAAGGTGGACAACGCCAGCAAGAAGATGACCGTGTACGAGAACGGTCAGGTGGTCAAGACGATGCCGGTGAGCCTGGGGAAGAAGAGCACCCCCTCGTCCAGCGGCACGATGGTGGTGATGGAGAAGCAGGCGGCCACGGTCTTCGACACCACCGACGACCCGAACCCGGAGAACCGGTACGTCACCGACATCGAGTTCGCCCAGCGGATCACCTGGGGTGGCGAGTACATCCACGCCGCCCCCTGGTCGGTGCAGCACCAGGGGCAGCGCAACGTCTCGCACGGCTGCGTGAACGTCTCCACCGAGAACGCCAAGTGGCTCTTCGAGCGGACCCGGGTCGGTGACCCGATCACCATCACCGGCACCGAGCGCAAGCTGGCCGCCGGCAACGGCTGGACCGCCTGGAACCTGGACTGGGCGGAGTTCAAGAAGGGCAGCGCGCTGCCGGTACCGGAGGAGGGTGCCGGTCCGGCGGTGTGACGTACCGCATCGGTGACCTCCGTCGCGCGCCCCACCCGGCGTCCGGCGGAGGTCACTGCCGTTGTGGACGGTCGGCCCCGGCCCCGGCCGACGAAGGTCGGACCGGGTCGAGCCGAGCGCGATTCAGGAACGGGAGTTCCACTCCGCAACCGGGCATAATGGCGCTGAGGTGTTCCTCTTCACCCTCGGGAACGGATGTCGGCTCCGCCGCGTCGGTGAGAGACGATGGCCGTGGGGGCCTAGGACAGTGAGGGAAGCATGCGACTCAGCCAGGACCAGTCGATCCGGTACGCCGGCACCCGACGCGGTGGGCGACGCCGCGTGTTCGCGGCGGGCGCGCTCGCCGCGGTGCTCGCGCTGACCGGGGCCTGCACCAGCGGCGGCGGCACCGACAACGGCGGCGGCAGCGGCAACGCCGGTGCGCCGGAGGCCAGCGAGAACCCGCCGAAGGCGTCGGCCACGATCAGCGAGCCGAAGGCCGACGCGAAGGACGTGCCGGCGGCGACCGCGATCAGCTTCAGCACCGAGCAGGCCACCGAGACCACCGTCGAGCTGACCGACGCCGCCGGCAAGGCCGTCGAGGGCACGCTCGACGCCGAGGGTACGACCTGGCTGCCGGCCGGTGCGCTGGAGTACGGCGAGACGTACACCGCGACGGTGACCGCTACCGGTGACGACGGTCGGCCGGCGACGGCGACCAGCACCTTCACCACCATGGCCAAGCCGGACAAGCAGGTCCGGGTGACGAGTTTCCTCGGTGACGACCAGGTGGTCGGTGTGGGCATGCCGCTGATCGTGAAGTTCGGCCGGGACATTCCCGAGGACTACCGCGACGACGTGCAGCGGCGGATGACGGTCCGCTCCGAGCCGGCGCAGGAGGGCGTCTGGCACTGGGTGAGCCCGACCGAGGTGCGGTACCGCCCGAAGGAGTTCTGGCAGCCGGGCAGCACGGTGTCGTACCGGGTGCAGGCCGGCGGCCTGCCGATGGGCGACGGCTGGTACGGCCGGGCGGACCTCACCGTGGACATCAAGGTCGGCCCGAAGTTGCTGATGACCGTGGACAACAAGGCCAAGAAGATGACGGTGACCCGCGACGGCGAGGTGATCAAAACCATCCCGGTCAGCCTGGGCAAGAAGAGCACCCCGTCGTCCAGCGGCACGATGGTGGTGATGGAGAAGCTGCGCAAGACGGTCTTCGACACCTTCGACGAGCTGGGCCCCGAGGACGGGTACCGCACGAAGATCGACTATGCCCAGCGGTTGACCTGGGGTGGCGAGTTCATCCACGCCGCCCCCTGGTCGGAGGGGCAGCAGGGCAGCGTCAACGTCTCGCACGGCTGCGTGAACGTGTCGATGGCCAACGGGGCCTGGCTGTTCAAGAACACCAAGGTCGGTGACCCGATCACGGTCAAGGGCACCGAGCGCAAGCTGCAGAACGGCAACGGCTGGACCGACTGGAACCTGAGCTGGGACGAGTACGTCAAGGGCAGCGCCCTCCCCCAGGAGTAAGGAAGGGCCCCCTGTTAACGCTTTCGGTCGAGCGGGGCACCCCTCTCACCGGCGAGCGGAGGCGGGCGACGGCCGGGTGTACCGGGACACTTGTACCGGTCGCGCCCGCCCGCGCCTGCGTTGCGCCGTGCGGCCCGGCACGGCCCGGCGGACCGCTACCCGTTCGCGCTCCCCCGGCGAGGCACCGCGTGTGACACCTGCGCACCGGCAACGGGAACCGCCGTCACGGATGTTCCACAGGATCCAGGATGTTGTCCCCTCGAACCCACTCCGAGACCACCACATCCAGGAAGTGGTCGCCTGCCCGCCGCTCCGCGGCTAGGCGACGTGGGGTGGGGTGGGGTGCTGCGTGGCCCGAGCGAAAAGCGGGGCGGGTGGAGTGCCCCCAGGACGCCCCCAGAAACGCCGTCAGGGCCGGTGAAGACCGGCCCTGAACTGGCATTACTCAAGGGTGACTGATGGGAATTGAACCCACGACAACCGGGACCACAACCCGGTGCTCTGCCAACTGAGCTACAGCCACCACGTTCACCCGCCCACCGGGGCGGAGCGCACTAATAATAGCCACACCCCCACCGCCGGCGTCCACCGGGTTCGGCCCACTTCCGCGCCCTCACCCACGACGACCACGAACCCGACGACCACGAACCCGACGACCACGGACCCGGCGAACCCGGACCCGGCGACCACGGACCCGGCGAACCCGGACCCGACGAACCCGGCCAGGGGCCGGGGCTACAACGAGGCGGCGATCGACTTGGCGGTGTCGATGTCCGGTCCGGGCAGCGGGACGAAGATCGTCCGGCGGTAGTACTCCAGCTCGCGGATGCTCTCCCGGATGTCGGCGAGCGCCCGGTGGGCGAGGCCCTTCTGCGGCTGGCCGAAGTACACCCGGGGGTACCAGCGCCGGCACAGTTCCTTGATCGAGGAGACGTCGATCATGCGGTAGTGCAGGTGCGCGTCGAGGCGGGGCATGTCCCGGGTGATGAAGCCCCGGTCGGTGGCGATCGAGTTGCCGCAGAGCGGCGCGGTACGCGGGTGCTTGACGTGCCGGGAGACGTAGTCGAGGACCATCTCCTCGGCCTCGGCGAGGCTGACCGTCGAGCGCCGGACCTCCTCGGTGAGCCCGGACTTGGCGTGCATCGTCCGGACGACCTCCGGCATGCCGGCCAGGGCCTCCTCGTCGGCGTGCACCACCACGTCGACGCCGTCACCGAGCACGTTCAGGTCGGGGTCCGTGACCAGTGCGGCGACCTCGATCAGCTTGTCCCTGCCGAGGTCGAGCCCGGTCATCTCACAGTCGATCCAGACGAGGAGGTCAGCCACGGGCAACAGACTACGCGCAGCCCACCACCGTCCGCCCGGTCACCTCGACCCGCCCGGTCACCTCGACCCGCCCGGTCACCTCGGCACGCCCGGCGGACCGACGCGCGGGCGGACGCAGATCGCCGAGATGCCGCCCACGCCGGATGCAGCGCGCTCGGACGCCAGAAGGCCGGACACCCAACCGCCGGCACGCCGAAGGCCGGACACCCAACCGCCGGCGGGCCCGGACCGAGAACCGCCCGGACAACCGCAGAGCGGACCCAGGCGCCGGACGCCGGCAAGGCCGGACACCCAACCGCCGGGACGGCGGGACGGCCGTCGGGACGTCGGGCCACCTCGTCACATCCCGCTCGTGCCTGCTCACCGTGGCCAGCTCAGACCGCTAGGGTTTCTGCGTGCCAGCCGAACCCGCCGCGCCGTCCGCCGCCGACGAGGAGGACGCCCGCAGTCGTCGGGTCCGTCGGATCGTCGCGGTGCTCGCCCTGGCCGCCGTGGTGCCCGCGCTGTACCTGCCGGGCCGGGTGCACGACTTCTTCGACCTGAAGATCTACCTGCGGGCGATGCGGTGGTGGGCCTCCGGCCAACCGTTGTACGACTACGTCCAGCCGGACCGGGTGCAGGGTGAGTTGTACTTCACGTACCCGCCCTTCGCCGCCCTGCTGCTGCGTCCGTTCACGCTGATCCCGCTGGGGGCGACGGAGCTGGTCTTCACGGTGCTGACCGTGGTCGGGGTGGTGGTGACGACCCGGTGGCTGGTGCTGCCGTTGGTCGACCGGCACGGGCTGCCCCGGGTGTTCACCGTGGTGGTGGCGGTGCTGCTGGTGCTGGCCGTGGAGAGCACCCGCGAGACGATCACCTTCGGTCAGATCAACATGCTGCTGGTCGTGCTGATCCTGGCCGACCTGCTCTTCGCCGTACCCCGGGGGTCGCGGTGGGCCGGGGTCGGCGTCGGGCTGGCGACGGCGCTCAAGCTCTTCCCGGGCATCTTCATCGTGTACCTGCTGGCCACCCGGCGGTGGCGGGCGGCGGCGGTGGCCAGTGCGACGGCCGCCGGGGCGACCCTGCTGGCGGCGGCGGTCGCGCCGGGTGACTCGTGGCGGTTCTGGACGCACGAGCTGTGGTCTACCGAGCGGGTCGGGCGCACCGACTACACAGGTAACCAGTCGCTGTTCGGGTTGTTGAGCCGGCTGACCGCGCCGGAGCGTCCGAGTCAGCTCGGCTGGCTGCTGCTGGTCGCCCTGGTCGCCGGGTACGGGCTGTGGCGGGCGGCGCGGGCGGCCGGCGCGGGCGACCACCTGGCCGGGCTGACCCTGACCGGGCTGGTCGCCGCCCTGATCAGCCCGATCACCTGGACCCACCACATCTACTGGTTCGTGCCGGCGGTGGTGGTGCTGGTGGACGCGGCGTTGCGCGCCGGGCCGGGCACGGGCCGCCGGCGGCTGTGGTTCGCGCTGGCCGGCGGGGTGTCGCTGGTGATCGTCTACGGGGTGGTGACGTTCCAGGACTGGGGGGTGTCGCCGGTACGGACCGACGATCCGGTCGACTTCGTGGTCCGCAACACCTACGTGCTGCTCTGTCTCCTGCTACTGGTGGCGCTACCCACCCGGACAGTCGAAAAATCGCACCAAATGGACAGAAGTGCCAACTGACCCTCTTCGCCTTCTAGATGGCGTTTACTACCACAAGTGAGACGCACCGATCCCCCGGTGCCGGTGGCCCTCCGTGTCGGCAGCACGGAGGGCCACCGTCGTAACCGGAGGGCCACCGGAGGGCAGCCACCAAAGGCCACCAAAGAGCCACCCGAGGGCCACCGGGGGGTGCGGGGTCAGTCCTTCGGGGTCTCCGCCGAAGGCGCGGGGGTGCCCCCGGCAGGCGCGGCACCGGCCGCCGGAACGGTCGCCGTCGCGGGGCTGGTCTCCCGGCGGGTACGCGCGAACGCCAGCCCGCCGAGCACCAGTCCGCCCAGCCCGGCGAGGAGCCCGACGCCGCCCAGCCCGGTCGCCAGCCCCACGCCCTCGGCGCGGTCGTCGTCGTCATCGTCGTCGTCGCTGTTCTGAGCGGCGGGGGCGGCCGACGGGGCGGCGTTCGCGGCGGTCAGGGTCAGCACCGGCGCCGGGTCCTGCGGCTCCTCGCCGCCGGGGACCGGCTCCTCGATCCAGCGTGAGACGTCACCGTTGGAGTAGGTCTGCAGCGACTTGAAGACCATCGTGTCGACCTCGGGCAGCGGCCCCATCGTGACCGGGAACTCCTGGAACTCGCCCGGCTTGACCCCACCACCGGCAGCGGCCGTCCAGGTCAGCTTGGACACCACCTCGGTGAGCTCGCTGCCGTGCACCTGGACCGGCGGGTCGACCGTGCGGCGCTCGACCGCCACCGTCCAGCCCGGCACCGGCATCGTCACCACCGAGCCGACCGGCGCGTTCTCCGGCATGGTCACCTCCACCTTGCTGGTGGAGGCGGAGTCGCTCTCGTTCGGTACCCGGAACGCGAACCGGCCGTACCCGCCCTGGGTGGCCTCCTGCGGGTTGACCGTGACGTGCGCCGCGGCCGGTCCGGTGAAGCCGAACAGTACGGCGACGGCGGCACCGAGCGTGAGCCCGGCGCCGGTGGCGGTGCGCCGAAAACGGATCATGATGGGTGGAACCTTCCTCTGTCGGGCGGGCCGGGGCCCTACTTGACTGTCACGGCGGCGGTCACCGTGGCCTGGTCGATCTCGGTGGTACGCAGGGTGAAGCTGAACTGCCAGTCCCCGGCGGCGGGGAGGTTGACCTCACTGGTGGCGTGGTTGTCGGTCAACGGCAGCAACGGGAACTGGATCGGCTCGATCCCGGCCGACGGCAGCGCGGCGGTCAACCGCCACTCCTCGACCGGCAGCGGCTGGTTGTCCGGGGTGTAGGCGTACAGGTGCACGGTGTTGCTGCCCCGCCGGGCCGGGAAGAGCTCGACCTGCAACGAGTAGATCGAGCTGGTCAGCGTGGTGTTGAAGTAGCCCTGCTCGGCGCCGACGCCGTCGGTCGCCGCCGTGCGCGCCGGCGGGGTCTGCACCAGCACCGCGGTGACGCCCAGCACCACGGCGGTCACCACCAGTTCGGCGACGATCGCCCGGCGCACCCGGGTCGGCTGCTGGGCGGCGATCTGCCGCCGGACCAACTGCCGGGAGTACGCGGCCACCGCGATCACCAGTGTGAAGAGCACCACCTTGGCGATCACCAGTTGCCCGTAGGTGGTGGTCAGCAGGGCCTCGACGGTGCCCACCTCGATCAGCGCCTGCACCGTGCCGGCGAGCAGCAGGGCCGCCACCGCCAGCGCCGCCCACCGGGACCAGATGGGCAGGATCGCGCCGAGTTCCCGCTCGTCGGCGCGGCGCAGCAGGAAGACGGCGAGCATCACCAGGCCGCCCAGCCAGACCGCCATGCTGCCCAGGTGCACCGCGTCGACGGTGACCGAGACGGCCGGCGCGGGCGAGGCCGCCGAGTGGCCGGAGAGCGGCCAGGTGAACAGCGTGGCCGCGCCCAGCACCGCCACGATGATCACGTCGGTGCGGCCGGCCTGACCGGCCAGCAGCGGCCGGAGCAGGAACGCCGCCGCCGCGAGCAGCCCGAGCCGGACCAGGTGGGTGGTGCCGAACGGGCTGGCCAGGACGCTGCTCAGCCCCTCACCGGAGACGTCGAACAGGCCGCCGCCAGCGGTGTACGGCACCTGCAGCAGGATCGCACCCACCGTGGCGAAGGCCAGCAGCCCCAACCCGGTCCAGGCCAGCCGGGCGGGACCGACTCGCGACAGCCGGGCCGGCCAGAGCGCGGCGAGCACCAGGGCGGCACCCACCAGCAGCAGCAGGCCGGTGTACCCGAGGTAGCGGGAGACCTTCACGGCGGTGTCCACCACCGGGTCGGCCCGGCTGTCCGCCCCGGCGTCGGACGGTGGCGTGGACGGTGCCCCGACGGAGTAGGTGAACGCTCCGGAGACCGGGTGGCTGTCGGCCGAGATCACCCGGTAGCTGAGCAGGTAGGTGCCCTGCCCGGCGTCCTGGGCAACCGGAACGGTCACCACGCCGCCCTCGAAGCGGGGCTCGCCCCGGTCGGCCCGGGAGCCGTCCGGCGCGATCACCCTGATCTTGTCGGTGACCTTGCGGACCGGCTCGCTGAAGGTGAGCACCACCTCGACGGGAGCGGTCGGGACCACGGCGGAGGCCGCCGGGCTGCTGCTGACCAGCACCGCGTGGGCGCTGGCCGGGCCGGCCGGGGCGACCAGCAGCGCGACGAGGACGACCAGCAGGCCCAGCCCGGCGGAGAACCGGGCGGCCCAGCGGCGGGCGGCGGTCAGCCGGGGGGCCCGGTGGCGACGGGTGGGGGCCGGCAGCCGGCGACGATCGACAGCAGTCATGCCAGCCATGCTCGCCGACCAGGGCCGCAAATGGCGAGCCCGGCTCGCCATCGGCCCGCCGGGCACCGGTCGTCGCACCTCATAGGGAGTTAGTCGGGCGGCGCGGCGGAAAAGTTCCGGCCGGTTCGGAAATTCGCGGGCCGAAGGACCCTGTCCGGCCCCGTCGTGCCGCGTACGCTGGTTCTTCGTGATCCCCGCGCCGCGTGAACCCGCCGCCGGAGCAGCCGACGACCTCGGCGCTCCGGCCTCGCCTGACGACCGGGAGGCGGCCACCCGGTGGGCGCTGGCCGCCCGCGACGGTGACCCCACCGCCCAGGCCACCTTCATCCGGCTCACCCAGGCCGAGGTGTGGCGGTTCACCGCCGCCCTGGTGCACCCGGACAGCGCCGACGACCTGACCCAGGAGACCTACCTGCGGGCGCTGCGGGCGCTGCCGTCGTTCGCCGGGCGGTCCAGCGCGCGGACCTGGCTGCTCGGGATCGCCCGCCGTACCTGCGCCGACCACCTGCGCACCGTGGTCCGGCGGCGGCGGCTCGACGACCGGCTCCTCGCGCACGCGCACACCGACGACCCGCATCCCGACCCGGCCGGGCTGCTCGGCGCGGCCGACCTGCTGAACCGGTTGCCGGCGCAGCGGCGCGGGGCGTTCGTGCTCACCCAGGTGCTCGGCCTGTCGTACGCCGAGGCGGCCACGGTGGAGGGGGTGCCGGTGGGCACGATCCGCTCCCGGGTGGCCCGCGCCCGCAACGAGCTGGTCGAGGCCGTCGGTGACGCGCTCGCCGGCTGAGCCGGGGAACTTCCGGCAGGGACAGGACGACCGATGACTGTGACCGCAGCGACCAGCACCAGGGGCCGGTGGCACGCCGTGGGCCCGTGGCTCGGCGTCGCCGTCCGGCTCGGCCTGGCCGCCGTCTGGCTGTACGCCGGGGCCAGCAAGGTCGGTGACCTGGCCGCCTCCGGCCGGGCGGTCAACGCATACCAGCTCATGCCGTACGAGGTGGCGGCGGCGATCGGTGCGGCGCTGCCCTTCGTCGAGTTGGCGTTGGGCGTACTGCTGCTGGTGGGGTTGGCCACCCGACTGGCCGCCGGGGTCTCCGCGGCGCTGCTGGTGGTCTTCGTCGCCGGGATCGCCTCGGCCTGGAGCCGGGGCCTGGCCATCGACTGCGGCTGCTTCGGCACCGGCGGGGAGCTGGCCGCCGGGCAGACCCCCAGCTACCTACCGGAGATCCTGCGCGACCTGGGTTTCCTGGCGCTGGCCGGGTTCCTGCTGTGGCGGCCGCGTACCCCGCTCTCCGTCGACGCCGCGCTGGGCGGCGCACCCACCGTGGAGGACGACGATGAGTAGTCGCAAGGGCCGCCGGGACGCGGCCCGGGTGGTCCGGGAGCAACTGGCCCGGGAACGGCGCCGCAAACGGACCCTGTGGACCTCGGTGGCCGCGGTGTCGGTGCTGGTCGTCGCCGGACTGATCGGTTGGAGCGTCTGGTCCAGCCAGCGCGCCGGCCAGGTCACCGCCCCCACCGGCTCGAACGAGGCCGGCACCGGCATCGTCTCGGGCACCGGCCCGGTCACCATCGACGTGTACGAGGACTTCCTCTGCCCGGTCTGCAAGCAGTTCGAGCAGGCCACCGGCCCGACCCTGGAGGAGCTGGTCAGCCAGGGCCTGGCCCGGGTGGTGTACCACCCGGTGGCCTACCTCAACCGGTACTCCACCACCGAGTACTCCACCCGCTCGTCGGCCGCCGCCGGCTGCGCCGCCGAGGGCGGCCGGTACCGGGAGTACGCCAAGCAGCTCTTCGACCAGCAGCCCCCCGAGGGCGGGGCCGGGCTGAGCGACGACCAGCTGACCGACCTCGCCGTGCAGGCGGGGCTGGACCGGGACGGCTTCGCCTCCTGCCAGCGGGAGGGCACCTTCACCAGGTGGACCGAGCACGTCACCGAGGAGGCCAGCCGGGCCGGCATCACCGGTACGCCGACCGTGGTGGTCGACGGCGAGACGGTCACCGACCGCACCCCGAACGGGATCAAGGCGGCCGTCGAGGCGGCCAGCCGATGAGCCGCACCGGGCCCGCGGTCCGGTACCGGCGGCTGGCGCGTACCGCGTTGGTGGTCGCCGGGGTGCTCGGCACGGTTCTCGGCACCGCCGCGCCGGCCGTCGCGCACGGCGCGGACGCCCCGGCCGGCACCGACTACCGCACCGGGATCACCGGCGTCGCCCCGGCCCGCGACGGGGTGAGCGTACGGGCGATCGAGGCGGGGGCCCGGCTGGAGCTGACCAACCGCAGCGACCGGCCGGTCGAGGTGATCGGCTACTCCGGTGAGCCGTACCTGCGGGTGGGGCCGGACGGGGCCTTCGAGAACGTGCACTCCCCGGCGACGTACCTGAACCGGACCATCGCCGGTGGCACGGTGCTGCCGGCGGAGGCGGACCCGCAGGCCGCCCCGCAGTGGCGGCGGATCGCCGAGGAGCCGACCGTACGCTGGCACGACCGGCGCGCGCTGTGGCGGGAGGCGGAGCCACCGGCGCAGGTGCGCGCCGCCCCCGACCGGGTGCACCGGGTACGCGACTGGGTGATCCCGCTGCGCGACGGCACCGAGCCGGCCGAGCTGCGGGGCACCCTGGACTGGGTCCCGCCGCCGGATCCGTACCCGTGGTGGGTGGGGGTGACGGTGGGCCTGCTCGCGGTGGGCGCGCTGGGCCTGGTGCCGGCCGGTACCCGGGCCGGCGCGCGGGCGCTGGCCGGGATCGGCGGCCTGCTCGCCGCCGGTGGGCTGGCCGCCGGCGTGCTCATCATCGGCCGGGAGGTCGACGCCGGCGCCGAGGGCGTCGGCGGGGTGCTGGTCGGGTTGCTCAGCGGTCAGATCTGGCCGTTGCTGACCGGGCTGGGCGCGCTCGTCGCCGGCGGGTACGCGCTGGCCCGCCGGCCGGCTGCCGACTTCACCCTGGCCCTGGCCGGCACCTGCCTGGCGCTCTTCGCCGGGATCGGCAACGCGGCGGTCTTCACCCGCTCGGTGGTGCCGGTGCCGTGGCCCGCCCAGTCCGCCCGGATCCTGACCGCGCTGCTGCTCGTCGCCGGCGCCGGGGCCGCCGCCGCCGGCATCCTCCGCCTGCGCACCGCCGCCGCGGCCGCTGCGGCGGCGGCCGAAGCCGGGTCCGGCCGGGCCGCCGAGGGCGCGGCCGACACCGCCGGAGGCAGGGCCGGAGGCGAGGCCGGCACCGCCGCCGGGGCCGACACCGCCGCCGGGGCCGGGACCGTCGGTGACGCCGGGACCGTCGGGGGTGAGCCGGCGGCGGTCAGGGCCGGCGGGTGACGCCCAGCGGGCCGAAGCCGAAGGGCAGTTCCAGCCGGTGCCGGGCCAGCAGCTCCGCGTCGGCGAGCAGTTCCGCGGTGTCGGCGTCGGCGACGATCCGGCCGGCGTCCAGGACCACGGCGCGTTCGCACAGCTCCCAGGCGTAGGGCAGGTCGTGGGTGACCATCAGGACGGTCACCGGCAGGTCGCGCAGGATCGCCGCCAGCTCCCGGCGGGCGGCCGGGTCGAGGTTCGACGAGGGCTCGTCGAGGACGAGGATCTCCGGGCGCATGGCGAGCACGGTGGCCACCGCCACCCGGCGGCGCTGCCCGAACGACAGGTGGTGCGGGGCGCGGTCCCGGTGCCCGGTCATGCCCACCGCGGCCAGCGCCTCGTCGACCCGGGCGGCCAGCTCCGCGCCGCGCAGCCCCAGGTTGGCCGGCCCGAACGCCACGTCCTCGGCCACGGTGGGCAGGAAGAGCTGGTCGTCGGGGTCCTGGAAGACGATGCCCACCCGGCGGCGGATCTCGGCGAGGGTGGCCCGGTCCGGTCCGACGGTCAGCCCGCCGACGGTGACCGTGCCGCCGGTGGGGGTGAGGATGCCGTTGAGGTGCAGCACCAGGGTCGTCTTGCCGGCACCGTTGGGGCCCAGCAGCGCCACCCGGGCGCCGCGCGGCACCGTCAGGTCCACCCCGTGCAGGGCGACGTGCCCGTCCGGGTACGCGTACCGGAGTCCACGCACGTCGAGGGAGAGCACGTCGGGCTGCACGGCCCCGATCATGCCAGCAGTCAGGTGAGCACGACGGCGACGGTGGCCAGGGTGGTCGCCACGGCCGGGACGGTGGCCCCGACCAGCCACTGCCCGGCGGTCGCGCCGCCCGCACCCCACACCGCCGGCATCCGGCCGGTGTAGCCGCGCGAGAGCATCGCCAGGTAGACCCGCTCGCCGCGTTCGAAGGCGCGCAGGAACAACGTGCCGATCCCGGCGGCGAGGCCGCGCAGCTGCCAGAGGAACCGTGGGTCGTCGCCCCGGGACAGCCGGGCCACCCGCATCCGCCGGGCCTCGCCGACCAGCACGTCCAGGTAGCGCAGCATGAAGGTGGCGATCTGGGTGAGGATCTGCGGGCAGCGCAGCCGGTCCAGGCCGACGATCAGGTCCCGGGTCGTCGTGGTCGCCGCCAACAGCAACGACAGCAGTACGCCGAGGGTGCCCTTGGCGAGGATGTTCCACGCGCCGTACAGGCCCTCGGTGGACAGGCCCACCCCCAGCACGTGGACCCGTTCGCCGGCGCCGAGGAACGGCAGCGCGAAGGCGAACAGCACGAACGGCACCTCGATCAGCGCCCGGCTGAGCAGCCAGCCGGGACCGGTCCGGGCCAGCGCCACCACCACCGCGACCAGCAGGGCGTACCCGCCGAAGGCCCAGAACGCCTCCCGGGGGGTGGCCACCACGGCGAGCGTGCAGACCAGCATCGCGGCGATCTTGACCTCGGGCGGGAGCCGGTGCACGGGCGAGTCGACGTCGCGGTACAACACGTGCGCGTGCCCGGCCCCCACCGCTCAGCTCCCGTCCGGTCCGACCGGATCGCGGCGGCTGGCATCCGGTACCGCCGGATCGCGGCGGCCGGCATCCGGTCCCGCCGGATCGCGGCGGCGCAGCAGCCAGAACGCGCCGCCGCCGACGGCGAAGGTGAGCAGCACCCCGAGCACCCCGGACAGGCCGGTGGAGAGCAGGTCGTTGTCGATCCCGGCGATGCCGTAGTCGGCAAGTGGCCCGCCGACCTCGTGTTCCTTCTCCTGCTGGGCCGGGCAGCTGCCGCCGGTGACGGTGTCGTCGGCGTCGAAGGTGCAGCCCTCGCGCAGCGACGAGTCCAGCCCGTCCGGGTGTGCCGAGGCGAGGTTGCTCACCACGCCGGCCAGCAGGAGCGCGACCAGCAGGCCGCCGCCGACGAAGGCCCAGAGGCGGCGGTTCACCGTACGCCTCCGGTGACGCTCGGGGCGGCGGTCGCGTGCGGCCGCAGCCGGCGCAGCGCGTACACCATGTCGGGTCGGACCTTCGCGACGGTGACCACCGTGGTCGCGGTGATCAGGCCCTCGCCGATGCCGATCAGCAGGTGCACCCCGACCATCGTGCCGGCCAGGCCGGTGAGGTTGCCGCCGAGGTCGGTGGTGCCGCCCAGCCAGTACTGCCCGACGAAGCCCAGGGCCGCGACGACCACGCTGACCAGGGCGGAGACGAAGGCGGTGATGCCCAGGCCGGTCGGATTGCGCGGCAGCAGCCGCAGCAGTGGCGCGATCAGCAGGTACGCCGCCGCGGTGCCGATCAGCGCGATGTTGGTGATGTTGAGCCCGAGCATGGCCACCCCGCCGTCGCCGAAGACGAGGGCCTGGACGACGAGCACCACCGCCACGCAGAGGGCACCCACCCAGGGCCCGACCAGCATGGCGGCGAGCGCCCCGCCCATCAGGTGACCACTGACCCCGGCGGTGAGGATCGGAAAATTGATCATTTGTACGGCGAAGATGAAGGCCGCCACCAGCCCGGCCATCGGGGCGAGCCGGTCGTCCAGGTCCCGCCGCCCGCGCAGCACGCAGAGGGTCAACGCGGCCAGGGCCAGCACGGCGAAGGCCGCCGCCACGGGGCCGTTGATGATGCCGTTGGAAATGTGCATCGCGAGTGTCTCCACTCGACCTCCCAGCTGTCGACAGGCCGGCCCCCGCACCGACATCAGCGTATTTCCCCGCTTCGTTGTTGCCAATAGTTGGCAACAACCCGGGATCGGGAACCGCCGGTGGCGTCGGTCACCCTCGGCCGGGCGGCGGTAGGGTCGAGCCATGACCGCGCCCGACCGCCTCTCCCCCGGTGACCCCGCACCCGAGTTCAGCCTCCCCACCGACACCGGTGAGACGCTGACCCTGAGCGACCTGCGGGGCCGCCGGGTGGTGCTGTACGCCTACCCGGCCGCGATGACCCCCGGCTGCACCAAGCAGGCCTGCGACTTCCGCGACTCACTCGCCTCGCTGCGGGCCGCCGGCTACGAGGTGGTCGGCATCTCCCCCGACAAGCCCGCCAAGCTGGCCCAGTTCCGCGAGCGGGACGCGATCACGTTCCCGCTGGTCGGCGACGCCGACAAGGCGGTGCTGACCGCGTACGGCGCGTACGGCGAGAAGCAGTCCTACGGGCGTACGGTCACCGGCGTGATCCGCTCCACCTTCGTTATCGACCCGGACGGGAAGATCGAGCACGCCTTCTACAACGTCAAGGCCACCGGCCACGTGGCCAAGCTCCGCCGCGACCTCGGCCTGGACTGATCCCACGCATCGACGGCCGCCACGCCCGGCGGGTGCTTGCCGGCCAGCCGGGCGCACCGCCGGTGTGGTCTACTGGGGCGGTCGCGCCGGACGCCCGGTGACCCGATGCCGGGGCGGGAGCGCGCGACGCGGAGTGAGGGGCCGTAGCCCAACTGGCAGGAGGCATACGGTTTAGGTCCGTACCAGTGCGGGTTCGAGTCCCGCCGGCCCCACCGCAGATCGATCCGCTGGCGCAGCCTCCGGAGCGC
Organism: Micromonospora sp. WMMA1923; assembly: GCF_049179195.1. Classification (NCBI taxonomy): domain Bacteria; kingdom Bacillati; phylum Actinomycetota; class Actinomycetes; order Micromonosporales; family Micromonosporaceae; genus Micromonospora; species Micromonospora sp. WMMA1923. The sequence continues at coordinate 637,821 of NZ_JBMHLZ010000001.1, read as the reverse complement.
GTGGCCCGTACGCCCCACCAAGGAGCTGCCCGGTGCGAACCCCGCCCCCCATCCAGGCCGCCGACGAGTCGATCACCGTCAACTTCGCCACCACCACCGGCACGCCTACCTACCGGGCGTCCGGCTGGATCTACGGCATGACCGAGAACGCCAGCGGCCCCGCCGAGCACTTCTACCGGGAGGTCAACTTCCGGTACCTGCGCGCCGGCGGAGCGCAACTGCCCGGCAACGGCTGGGTCGGCGGACACTACGACCGCCGCTGGGCCTCCACCCTGGCCCAGGCCCGCCGAACCGCCGCCCTGGGCGGTCGGTTCATCCTGCTGGCGCACGACCTGTGGGGCGCCGACGGCGCCGGCATCTCCCGCTTCCCCGGCGACGACGGCGACTGGACCGACTACGACGCCTTCCTGACCCGCATCGTCGACGACGTCCGGTCTGCCGGGCTGACCGTGCAGTGGGACATCTGGAACGAACCCAACATCACCGTCTTCTGGAACCGCCCGATCGCCCAGTACCTCGAACTGTGGGGGCGCACCCACCGACGCCTGCGCGCCGAACTGCCCGGCCAACTCATCGTCGGGCCGAGCTGTGCCTTCGTACCGTCGATTGAGCACGCCTTCTGGAACCAGTACCTGGACTTCGTCCGCTCGACCGACACCGTGCCGGACATCGTCAGTTGGCACTCGCTGCCGGGCGACCCGGTCGCCGACGTCGCCGCCGCCAACGCCACCCTCGACCCGCGCGGCATCGCCCACCCGCGGCCGTACCAGATCAACGAGTACGGCGCGCCCGACGAACAGAACCCGGCCGCCGGGGCCTGGTACATCGCGCGCCTGGAGCGGGCCCGTGCCGACGGGCTGCGGGCGAACTGGGCCGGCGGGGCCGACCTGCACGACGACAACGCCAACCTGCTGATCCGCACCTCCGCCGGCCGGCACCAGCCCCGGGGGGAGTGGTGGGTGTACCGCTACTACGCCGGCCAGACCGGTCAGATCGTCGCGGTGACCCCCAGCGGGTCGTACGACGCCCACGCGACGAAGACCACCGGCGAGGCACGGATCCTGGTCGGCGGTGGGCGCACCACCGGGAACCTGACCGTCGACCTGCAACGCCTGGACGCCACCAGCGGCCTCGTGCAGAACAACCAGGTACGGGTGCTGACCCAACGCATCCCGGACCACGGCGGCGGCGCGGTGCAGGGGCCGGTCACCGTCTCGAACCGGGTGGTCGACCTGTCGAACGGCACCACCAGCGTGGTCCTGCCGTACGCCAACCAGACCGACACGTACACGGTGACCCTGCTGCCGCCGGCCGAGACCGGGTTCGAGTCGGTGGCGGCGTCGACCGCCCGTTGAACCAGACCTGACGGATCCGGGGAGGCTGAGCACGACCAACGGATCAGGCGCCGGCCACCCGTCGGGGCAGCCGGCGTCTGACCTCTTCCGACCGTGGGGCACTACGCCGGGGAAAGACCCTCGGCGAAGTCGTACAGGCTCTTGATGTCGTTGTCGAAATAGGGGCCGTCGAATTGCCCGTTACCCGGGTTGTCGCCGTGACTCACCACGCTGTTGATGTATCCGTATCCGGTGGCGTCGTTGTATTCCTGCAACCAGGGTCCACCGCTGGATCCGTACGTCATGTTGCAGTACATCCGGATCTGCTGACCGCCGGCATTCCAGGTGGTGCTCTGGCAGTAGTACTGGCTCTCGCCACCGCCGAGGTTGGACGGGTATCCGAGCGCGGTCACCGAGACGCTGTAGCCCCAGTTCCAGCGCAGGCCGTGACCACCGACCGTCTCACCGACCTTGAGTCCGTAGGAGCCGCCGTTGTACATGATGGCGATGCCCATGTCCTCGGCGTAACTGCTGCTGTTGATCCACGCGGTCCGGGTGTTGAGGCTCTGCGCGACGAAGGTGCCGAACGGTCGCGCGCCGGTGCGGTAGCGGGGGACGAACTGCCAGTTGCTGTACCACTGGCCGCCGGCGCCCTGGTGCACGCAGTGCCCGGCGGTCATCACCAGTCGCCGCTTGCCGCTGGCCACCGTGCTGGCCGAGCAGGAGGCCGAGCCGCCGGTGGGCGTGGTGAAGAAGACCTTGCCGACCGCCAGCGACTCGTTGAGCATGGTCCGGAAGTCGTCGGTGACGGCGACGCGCGGTGCCATCGGCGCGATCGCGCCGGCCGGCCCGGTGGGCTTCGAGGCACGGCTCGGCGCGTCGGCGGCCGCCGCGGACTTCGCGTAGGTCACGTCGACGGCCGACGCCATCCGCTCCGGCGTCCAGTAGTCGGCGACCTCCTTGGCGATCCGGTCGTTGGTGATCGCGCGACCGTCACCGGTGCGGGCGACGGACGAGACGTTTCCCTTTCCGGCGGCGGTCGCGGGATTCGCGTTGGCAGCCGGCGTGGCACTGACGAACATGGCCACCGACAATCCAGCGGTGACCGCCCAGCGCAGATTGGATTTCAATCGGTCCTCCGATTCTCCGGTTTTCCTTTCGGGTTCGCCCAGCATATTGACGCACTCCCTTTGATCACAATGCCCGAAAAGCGGATCACCAATGCCCGGAGAAGCCTTTTGACCTGGGTTTTCGACCGCCCCGCAGCGGTCCCGCCCACGACGCTCCCGGCAATTCACCTGAATGTCGGAAGACCGACATGATCAGCTGTCCCGTTCGGCACAAACGAAACCATAGGTACCGAGAGGCGTGTGCTCGCAGCTCGGGCACAAACAATCGGCGACAATTCCGTCCGTGGGTGGTTGCGCGACCGCGGGCGACCGGTCGGCGGCTGTCGTCCGCGTCACGATGCCGGGCGGGCCACCGGCCGGGCCGGCCAGGATGGCGGGGTGACCCTACGCTTCACCCTCGACCCGGACCTCACCCCGCAACTGCGCGACCAGCTCGTCACCCTGTGGGTGGAGGTGAGCAACGCCGGCGGCGCGGTGGGCTTCGTCCCCCCGGTCACCGCCGCCGAGGTCCGCACCCTGGCCGACCCGGCCCTCGCGGCCGTCGCCGAGGGCCCCGACCGGCTGCTGATCGGCTACGACGCCGACGGGCGACCGGTCGCCGCGCTGATCTTCAGCGACAACCGGTTCCACCTGAAGACCCACTGGTGCGTGCTCAAGCGGGTCATGGTCCACCCGGACGCCCAGGGCCGGGGGTACGGCCTCGCGCTGATGCGCGAGGCCGAACGACTCGCCCGGCAGCTGGGCTGGTCGGCGTTGCACGTGACGGTCCGCGACGGCCAGGGCCTGGACGCGTTCTACCGTCGCCTCGGCTACCGCGAGGTGGGCCGCCTACCCGGCGCGCTACGCCTCGCCCCCGGCGACGACCGCGACGAACTCCTCATGTGGCTCCCCCTGCAGTAAGGAAGGGCCCCCTGTTAACGCATTTGGTAGAGAAGGGTTCCCCGCTCACACCGCCGCGACCGGACTCACGCAGGCCGCCGCCCGGCCAGCGAACGCAGGCCGCCGGCTGGGCCAGCGAACGCAGGCCGCCGGCTGGGCCAGCGAAGAAGGCCCGCACGCCGGTAAGTGAATGCCAGCCGCGTGCTGGTCAGTCCCGGCAGCCGGCCGGTCCTGACTCGCCGGTGCCGGCAGCCGCGCCACCGGCGTCGGTCTCCCCCGCCTCGGTGGCCGTCGGGCTGGGCGACGCCGTCGGGCTGCCCGGGGGACTGACCGACGGGCTGGGGGTCGGAGTGGCCGACGGGCTGGGCGGAGCCGACCGGGACGGGGTGGCCGACGGGGTGGCCGACCGGGCGGTACGCGGCGCGGCGGCGGACCCGCCGTACATCCGTACGTCGCTGCGTTGGACCTGTTCCGGCAGCATCCGGATGCCGGTGGCGATCGCCCGGTTGTCGTAGACGTCGGTGACCCGGATCGAGTACGGGCCGGGGCCGGCACCGGAGTCGATCAGCCAGTAGTTGTAGTTCTGCCGGGCCGCCGGCCGCCAGGCTCCCGAGCTGCCCTGCCGGACCTCGACCGAACGCAGCGGGTTGCCGTGCGAGCCGACGGTGACGGCGAACCAGTACTGCGACGAGCCCTCCTTCAGCCGGAAGGTCAGCGGGCCGGGCAGCGGCGGGTTCACCACCGCGCGGTAGCTGACCGGCACGATGCCCTGGACCGGGTCGGCGATCTCGGCGAACGCCTCGGCGGAGAGGTCGATGTGCCCGGCCGCGCACTCCGGGCACTGGTCCATGACGACCACCCGGACCGAGCCCTTCGGGCCGGTCACGTCCAGGTAGCCGCCGCAGGCGGCGGCGTCGGCGTACTCGCTCGGGCCGAGGGCGACGTACCGCTTGTTCGTCGGCGGGGCGACGAAGGAGCAGTTCCCGCCGCCGCCCTTGACGTCGTAGAACGTCGCCTTGCCCTGCCGGACCGCCCCACCGACCGGCGGCGCGGCCAGCCCCGGTGCGAGCGCCACCGCCGCCGGTGCCGCGCCCGGCGCCAAAGCCACCGCGCCGGCCCGGGCGGGAACCACGGCGGCGCAGGCGGGCGTGGTGCCGGCGCGCAGCAGCAGGGTCAGTCCCAGCACCGTGGCCACGCCGACGACCGGGACCGCCAGCAGCCACCGGCCCGGTCCCGGTCGCCGGGCACGCCGCCGGCCGGGGCCGGTGGGCTGGTCAGGCTGGGTGTGCGCACTGGGATCGGTCACACCGCCCGATGTTGCCGTAACGGCCGGTTGCGGCCAAGTCAGCTAAGGCACAGTTAAGGGACGCCCCGGAGCACATCTCACCAGGCCACGCCGATGCCGTCGCCCGGGTACCAGTGCCGGGCCGGGGTCTCCCGGTAGGCCAGGAACCGGCGGCCGGTGCGTTCGGCGTGGTCGGCCAGGACGTTGGTGTGCGTGACGTTGTCGGTGAGCAGCAGGCCACCCGGGGCCATCCTGGCCTCGACGGTGTCGAACTCCCGCTTCTCGTGCGCCCGGCTGTGGTCGCTGTCGTGCAGGAAGAGGTCGACCGGACGGTCGAGGGCCTCGATCGAGGCGATGGAGTCTCCGACCACCAGATCCACCACCTCCGACCAGGGCGCGGTACGGGCCAGGTAGCCGGCCTCCGGGTTGATGTCCAGTGAGGCGAGCCGGCCCGGGTGGCCCTCGGCGGCGTTGCGCAGCAGCGCGGCGGCGAGCACGCAACTACCCAGCCCCTTGTCGACGCCGGTCTCGACGACCAGCGCGGGGCGGGTGGCGCGGACGATGGCGTACCAGCCGATCCGGCGGGCGTATCGGACCTCCCGGTCGGCCAGCCCGCGCCGCTGCGCGCCCGCGGTGGCCTGCTCGATGTGCCGCCGCAGCGCGTCGTCGGACTCGATCTCCTGGAACCAGGCGCGGACCTGCTTGACCGGTACGTCGCAGACCACGCTGACGAACCAGGCGAGATGCTGGCGGCTCAACCTGGTCAGCTCGTAGGTGTAGTTGTGGTGCTCCCGCGAGGTGACCAGCCAGCGTGCCGAGGTCCGCAGCAGTTTCGCGTCGTGCCGGGCGACCCGGGCCAGCCGTTTCGGAAAGGCGGCGACCGGCGCGAGCCGGGTCCGGGCGACGGCCCGGCGGAGCTTCGTGACATCCACCCGAGGGTTGTACCAGGATTCACCGCCGTCCGGGCGGCCGGCCGATGAACACCAGGCCTCGGGGAGGCCGATCGATGAACAACAGGCCTCGGGGAGGCCGGCCGATGAACACCAGGCGTCCGCGACGGGCACCCGGGCAGGAATGTGAGTCGGTAACATGCCCGCGTGTCCGCTCCCCAGCAGCCGCCGGCGGTCGAACCGGTGGCACCGGCCCCACCCCCGCCCCGACGGCGTCGGTGGCGGGGTGTCCTGCTCGTCTGCCTGCTGGTGCTCGTGCTGGTCGGCGGCGGTGGCGCGCTGGCCGGCGGGCTCTACTACCGGTCGGTCGAGTCGGACATCGAGCGGGTCGACGCGTTCACCGGGGTGCCCGAGCAGGAGCGTCCCGAGGTGGTGGTCAAGGACGCGATGAACCTGATGATCCTCGGCAGCGACACCCGGGATCCGGAGCAGACCTCGGGTTCCCGGGCGGACACCATCATCCTGGCCCACCTGCCGAAGGACCGCTCCAGCGCCCAGTTGATCTCGATACCCCGGGACACCTGGGTCGCGGTGCCGAGGTCCGCCGACGGGCGGCACGGCGGTCGGCATGCCAAGATCAATGCCGCGTACGCCTGGGGCGGCCTGCCGCTGATGGTGCGCACCGTGGAGAAGTTCACCGGGGTACGGATGGACCACGTGGTCATGGTCGACTTCGCCGGCTTCAAGGAGATCGTCGACGCGCTGGACGGCATCGAGATCGACATCGAGCGGGGGTTCACCTCGACCCACTCCCTCAATCCGGACAGCCGCCGCACCTTCCGGCAGGGCCGGCAGACCCTCGACGGCGCGGCGGCGCTGGACTACGCGCGGGAGCGGTACGCCTTCCCCGACGGTGACTTCGCCCGCATCCGGCACCAGCAGCAGGTCATCAAGGCCATCCTGGACAAGGCCGTCTCCGGTGGGGTGTTGACCAACCCGGCCACGTTGAACGCCTTCGTCAAGGCGACCACGAACGCCGTCGCGGTCGACCGGTCGCTGTCCCTGGTGGACCTGGCCATGGAGAACCGGCACCTGCGCGGCGGCAACCTGGGCTTCTACACCTGCCCGGTCAAGGGCACCGGCCAGGTAGGCAACGAGAGCGTCGTCTTCGCCGACACCCCGGCGGCCCGGTCGTTGTTCGACGCGGTACGCCGGGACTCGGTGCCGGACATCGTGGACTCCGGCACATAGGGCAATTTCCATCCGTTCGGCCCTGGCGACGGTGCGTGACCAGTCGTATCCTGCGATCGGCCGTAAGGTGGCAGCCACGGCCGTGACGGGGAGGTCACGCGCACAATGTCCAGCCAGCCGACGATGAGTCGGAACGGTCCACCGGCCGACGCCGGGTCCCGTGGCCCGGTGCCCGTGCCGCGCGCCGGGCTGGACACCACTGCCGTTCTGCCGTACGTCGGATCGCGGGCGTCCCGGCGTACCCGCGGGTTGCGGGCCTGGATGGTCACGGTGACCGGGGATCTCGCCGCGTTGCTCGCGCCGCTGCTGCTGACCACCCGGTTCTGGACCGCCACGCTGCTGATGGCCGCGCTGACGATGGCCGTCCTCGCCGTCGGCGGGTTCTACCGGCACCGACGGCACGTGAGCATCCTGGACGAGCTGCCCGGTCTGGTGGGGCGGCTGTCGGCCTGCGGCGCGCTGGTGGCCGCCCTGGTCGCGGCGCGGCCCGCGCCGGCCGGCCACCCCACCGCCTTCCTGCCCGCGCTGGCGCTCGCCGCCGGTCTGCTCGTGGTCGTGCGGGCCGGCACCCGCAGCCTCATCGTGCAGGCCCGGCGGAGGCGCTGGGTCGAGCACAACGCCCTGGTCATCGGCGGGGGTCCGGTCGGCAGCGAGCTGGCCCGGCTGTTGCGCCGCTACCCCCAGTACGGCCTGCGCTTCGTCGGCTGCGTGGACGCACCCCCGACCGCCGGCGCAACGACCGCAGCCGCCGGGACGACCACGGCCGGCGGCGTGACCACAGCCGCCGGGATGACCACAGCCACAACGACCGCAACCGCCGGGACGGGGCGGACGGCGGTGATCGGTAGCCTGGAGGAGCTGGAGCAGCTGATCGGCGCGGTCGAGTGCGAGGTGCTGATCATCGCCGACCCGGCCTGCCCGGAGCCGGTGCTGATGGAGCTGCTGCGCCGCCCGGCCAGCGCCGGCTGCGACCTGTGGGCGGTGCCCCGGCTCTGGGGGTCACGGACCCACGACGGCAACCCGGACCACATCGGCGCGATCCCGATCGTCAAGATCAGGGGTACCACCTTCACCGGGCCCAAGTGGGCGGTCAAGCGGGCCTCGGACGTGGTGCTCGCCCTAGTGGCGCTGGTGGTGCTGAGCCCGGTGCTGCTGTTCTGCGCGGTGGCCACCCTGCTGGAGGACCGGAGCGGGGTCTTCTTCCGGCAGGAGCGGGTGGGCCGGCACGGTCGGCTGTTCCGGGTGGTCAAGTTCCGCACCATGCGACCGGTCGACGAACACGAGTCGCGGACCAACTGGTCGATCGCACACGACCGGCGGATCGGCCCGGTCGGGCGGTTCCTGCGCCGGACCTCCCTGGACGAGTTGCCCCAGCTCTGGAACATCCTGCGGGGCGAGATGAGCGTGGTCGGGCCGCGGCCCGAGCGGCCGTACTTCGTGGCGAAGTTCTCCGCCGAGTACCCGCAGTACGCGATGCGGCACCGGGTCCCGGTCGGGCTCACCGGGCTGGCCCAGGTCAGCGGCCTGCGCGGGGACACCCCGATCTCCGACCGGGCCCGCTTCGACAACTACTACATCGAGAACTGGTCACTGTGGCTGGACGCGAAGGTGGTTCTGCGTACGGTGGCACAGGTGTTCCGTGGTGGCCGACACTGAGTCGCCGGCCGGAACCGGACGACGGGAGCGCGGCGATGGCCCAGGGCAGCCCGGGTGATCCCGCGCCGACGCCGGGCCTCAGCCGGCGCAGCGCGTTGCTACGCGGCGGCACGGTAGCGGCCGGGCTGGGCACCGGGGTGGCCGGTGCCTGGTCCACCGGGGACTCCGGCGGCGTGGTGGACGTCCGGGCGCACGGTGCCGTCGGCGACGGGCGCGAGGACGACACCGCCGCGCTGCAGCGGGCCGTCGACGCCGCCGGCCGGACCGGCGGCATCGTGTTCCTCCCGCCGGGGACGTACCTGACCGGGCGGGTCGTGTTGCCGTCCCGGGTGCACCTGCGCGGCTCGGGTGGGGACGCCACGACGCTGCGGCTGCGCCCCGGCGCGAACACCGCGATCATCGAGTCCGCCGGCTACGACCGGCTCACCGGCACCCGCAGCGACGCCGGGACCACCCTGTTCAGCCTCCGGGACCTGGCCCTGGACGGCAACAAGGCGCAGAATCCCACCGCCGGGTACGGGCTGCGGGTCTACGGGTACGGCTACGAGCTGTCCGAGGTGATCGTCTTCAACTGCCGTACCGACGGGATCGTCAGCGAGTGGGGGCCGGCCGGCGCACTGCCGGCCCCCTCGCACCAGATGGAGTCCCGGTTCTCGGCGGTACGCACCCACGGCAACGACGGCCACGGGATCAACTTCCTGGGCCCGCACGACTCGATGTTCATCAACTGCCTGACCTTCGACAACGGCGCGAGCGGGTTCCGCCTGGCCGGTGACGCGCAGGGCACCTCGATGGTCAACTGTCACGCCTGGGGCATCCGGCAGAACGTCTCGTTCGACCTGGCCGCCGCCGGCATCAGCTGCTCCAACTGCTACGCCGACCTCAACGGCGGGGTCGGCGTCCGGATCTCCCGCAACGACGTGCGCTGGATCGGCGGGCTGGTGCTCGGCTACAACCACCACGACCCGCACCCGGAGATCGGCTTCCAGTTCGTGCCCGGGGTGGACCCGCAGGAGCCCTCGGGCTGCCTGATCGACAGCAAGGTGGTCAACTGCGGCACGGCGGCCGTCGACTTCGGTGCGGACCGGGGACTGTCCAGTGTCCGGGTCAGCCTCTCCCAGCCCGGTGCCCTGGACGCCGAGGGCGGGCGGGTGCCCGGCACCGGCCGGGGTTGGATCGGCGAGCCGGCGGCGACCACGCTCGTCGAGATCACCCAGGGCCTGGGTCACCCGGAGAAGAACCTGGTGGTCCGCCCGGCGTTCGACCTGCGGGCGCAGGCCGAACCCGGTCTCCCGCAGCCGGGCGCGGTGCGGGTGGTGGCCCGGCAGGTCGACGGTCGGACGCAGCTCTGCGCGGTCTTCCCCAACGGCGCGGTGCAGGTGCTGGCGGCCGAGCCCTGATCCGGGCCAGGAACCAGCAGACCACCAGCGCCTCGGCCACCAGCAGTTGACCGACCAGGCCGGCGAGGCCGTCGACCCAGGCGACGGAGCAGGCCAGACCCCCGAAGGCGATCACCCGGGAGCCGACGGCCGAGACCAGGTACCGCCGTGGCGGCGCCCAGATCATGTGCCGGGTGGAGAGCCAGGTCGCCCCGGCCAGCAGCGCCTTGTAGGCGCAGTACAGGGCGAGTACGCCGACCGCGACGGTGGCCAACTCGTCGGCGACCACCGCCCGCAGGGAGCCGCTGGCGAGCACCACCACGCCGACGCCGGCCAGGCTCACCATGGTCAACGCCCGGGCCCCGGTCCGCCAGCGGGCGGCCCGGCCGGCCACCACGTCCTGACGGACGCTGGCCGAGAGCGCCACGTGGAACGGCCCGAAGAGCAGGTCCAGGCCGCGCAGCACGACCAGGGCGGCGGGCCCGACCACCGCGCCGGCCACCGCCGGCAGGCTCACCGTGTAGGCCAGGTCGACCGCCGCCGCCACGCAGTAGACCGCACCGAGCCGCAGCGCCCGCGCCACCGGCGGCCGCACCTGCCCGGGTACGACCGCCGGCCGGCGCAGCAACACCCAGCCCAGCACGGCGAGCTGGGCCGGCACCGCGACCACGTCGAGCCGCAGGTCGAGCACGACGAAGACGACCCCGGCGAGCAGGGTGCCGACGGCGGTGGCCTGTGGAATCAGGTTGGCCCACCGGACGCCTCCGGTCCGGGTGGTGACCCAGAACAGCGCCTCCAACGGCAGCTGCAGCAGCACCGGGACGAGCAGCACCAGCCGGTCGACCGGGCCGGTCTGCGGGAGTGCCACCGTGGCGCAGAGGTAACCCACCACGGCCACCGGCGCGACCACCGCGGCGGTTACCCGCCACGCCCAGCTGCGCAGCTGCCAGCCGCCAGGCACCAGGCCGGCCGACAGGGGGCGGCCCAGCAGGGCCTCCATCAGCGTGTACGGGATGGCCAGCAGCGCGCCCTGCAGGGCCACCACCGCCAGCCGGCCGCTGTCCGCCCAGGACGCCAGCAGGAAGACGTAGACGCTGCCCAGTCGGGTGAGCGCCTGCACCGACACCTGCGAGCCCTGCAACCGCGCCGCGACGGCGACCAGCGGGCGCACCGGTCAGTCCCGTCGCTCGCCGGGGGCCACCGGCCGGTCCAGCCCCGGCCAGCGGGTCAGGCTCGGCCGGACCGGTCCGCCGGGCACCGGGCCGTCCAGGCGCAGCCCGTACGCCACGAACGCGGCCAGGCACAGCATCGCGCCCGGGTACTCCCACGCCTCGATCACCATCGCCGCGGCGGCCAACCCGGCCAGCACCGCCAGGTGCACCACCGTTCCGGTACGGGTGGCGGAGCGCCGCCGCAGCCGCAGCAGGCCGTAGCCGACCCCGGCGAGCAGCACGACCATCGCCCAGAGCCCGTACTGCAGGCCGACGCTGACGAACTGGTTGTCCACGAAGACCTGTGCGCTGCTGGTCACCCGGGACGTGGTGGCCGCACCGACCCCGCCGACGCCCAGCCCCCAGGGCGGCACGCCGCCACCGAGCAGCCCGGCCCAGACGTCGAAGCGTTCGAAGAGGCTCCGGGCCCCGGTGGCCCCGACGGCCACGAAACCCACCGCCACGCAGCCGACCACGCCCAGGCCCACCAGCCGGGCCCGCCGCCGCCCGGCGGCCCCACCGGAGCGGTCCAGCAGTACCGCGCCGAGCACCCCGGCGACCACCAGCAGCGCCCCGGAACGACTGGTGCTCAACGCCAGGCAGAGCACGGCGGCCACCCCACCGGCGTGCCAGGTCCGGCGGGTCGGGCGGGCGTCGCGGGTCAACCACAGGGCCACGTAGCCGAGCAGGAACGCGCCGGCCAGGATGCCCAGCTCACCGTTGAACTCGGTGAGCCCCGGTACCCGGAAGGTGTCTCCGATGTAGCGGACCGCCCGGTCCTCCTCAAAACCCCAGCGCACCAGCCGGGCCGGCCCGACCAGCAGTTCACCGACCGCCGCCACCGCGTTCGCCACCAGCAGCCAGGACAGCATGGTCAGCACGGTCTCCAGCTGGTCGCGCCGCAGCGCGGTCAGCACCACCAGCAGCAGCAACGGGACCAGGGTGAGCCGGACCCCGACCAGGGTCTGGGCCAGCCCGTGGTGTGCGACACCGATCAGGCTCCAGACGGTCAGCACCAGCAGCACCGCCCCGGCCGCCCGGAGCTGGGCGCGGCTCCACCGGCCGTGCCAGCAGGCGAGCGCGAACAGCACGCAGACCACGGCGGTGGCGGAGACGCTGAGCACGTACTCCCGGCCACCGAAGGCGGCACCGACCAGCCCTTCCAGGCCGATCATCCAGAGGCCCAGCGGGGCGTTGAGCACGACCAGCACGTACCCGAGGGCGACAAGCGTGGCGCGGCCCCTGCGGTCCCGCGCGGACGTGCCGGCCCGCACCGCAGCCGCACCGACCTGCGCCGGGACGGCAGGAGGCCCGTCGGCGGGCCGGGCGGCGGGCGGCCCGCCGGCAGCGGGGTCGGAGGTGGCGGCCTCGGCGGCGGGTGGCCCGCTGGCGGGGGTGGCGGGATCGGGGGACATGCGCCGGGTCACCTCGGGTGGCTCGTCGGTCTCGGGAGGGGGCCGGCCGACCGGTAGGCGGCCAGGACCGCGTCGACGTGCCGGTCCCAGTCGAGGTGGCGGCCGTCGGCGGCGGCCGAGGCGGCCATCGTCGCGTACTCGTCGTCGGGCATCCGGGCGGCCCGGCGCAGCAGCGCCGCCAGCTCGGCGCGGGTCCGGAAGACCCGCAGCGAGCCGTCGCCGGCCATCGGCGGGCGGGCCACCTCGCTGGCGAGCACCGGCCGTCCGGCCCGCAGCGCCTCCGCGCAGACCAGGCCGAAGGTCTCCGCACCCTGACTGGGGAAGACCAGCCAGCCGGCGGCCAGGAACGCGGCGCGCTTGCCCGCGTCGTCCAGGTAGCCGAGGTACCGCACCGAGGACGACCGGTCGGCGGCGTGGCGCACCTCGGCACGCAGCGGGCCGTCCCCGCCGACCAGGAGTGTGCCGCCCACCTCGGCGTCGACCTCCGCCCAGGCGTCCAGCAGCAGGTCCACCCCCTTGTGCCGGTCCAGCGCCCCGAGGTACAGGAAGGTGTCGCGGCGGCCCGGCGGCCAGTCGCGGGGGCCGGCCGGCGTCGGCACGGCCAGCGGCAGCAGCCGGTTGGCCGGTCGGGCTACGGGCGCGCTGCCCAGTACCCGGCGGCGGGTCCGTTCCGAGGGGAACAGCAGGGTGCTGTGCCGAAGCTGGTACAGCACCCAGCGGGACCGTAGCCGTAGCAGGGCGTCCAGGGCGGCGGAGCGGCCGAGGTTGCCGAGGGCGTTGTTGGGGTCGAGGACCGCGTGGTCGTGCACCGAGTGGCAGGTCGGCCAGGCTCGCGACAGCCGGGCCACCGGCCGGATCCCCAGCCCCTGCCAGTTGTGCAGGTGCACCACGTCGGGGTCGAAGTCACCCAGGTCGGCCGGGTCGAGGCCGGTCGGGTCGACCAGGTCGCCCAAGTGGGTGCAGAGCTTGGCCAGCCGGGGCAGCCGCCGGGCCAGCCGGGCGGAGCGGCGTTCGCCGACCGGGTGGTCCTGCGGGCACCGGGGGTCGGGGGTCCGGCTGAACACCCGTACCTGGTGGCCCCGCTCGGTGAGCGTCCGGGACAGGTCACGGACGTACCGTTCCGCGCCACCGGCGACGGCGAAGCCGGCATGCACCTGGGCGATCCGCACCCGCTGTCACCTCCCGTCCGGGGTCGCCGGTGCGGCGTCGGCGAGCAGCTCGACCAGGTGCGCGGTGGCCTCGGCCCAGCTCCGCCCGACCGGTCCGACCACCGGCGCGGGCCGGCCGGTGGGCTCGACCACCGCCGCGGGCCGGCCGGTGGGCTCGGCCACCGCTGGCGCGAGCGGGCCGGTCCTCCCGGCCACCACCGTGGGCACGGGCCGGCTGGTCGCCTCGGCCACCGCCGCCACCAGCGCCTGCGGCGTCCAGGTGAGCATCCGGGCCGCCCGGCCGCCGGTCGCCTCGTGCAGCGCCGGGTCCGGGGAGACGACCACCGGGGTACCGAGCCGCAGCGCCTCGACCGCCGGCAGGCCGTACCCCTCAAAGTGGCTCGGCATGAGCAGCGCGGCGGCCCCGGCGAGGGTGGCGGCGTACCCGTCGTCGGTGAGCCGGTCCAGCAGCACCACCCGGTCGGCGGCGGCGGACCGGGCGACGGCGGCGGTGTGGTGCGGGAACCGCTGCCCGCCGGTGAGCACCGCGAGCAGGTACCCGGGCAGCTCGGGCAGGGCCTCGACGGCGATCTCCACGCCCTTGTGCGCGGCGTGCCCGGCCACCACCAGGTACGGCCGGTCGGCGGCGGCCAGCGGGGCGGGCAACCCGCCGGTGGGCGGGTCGAGGCTGCTGCCGGGCTGCCAGAGGGCCGTCCGGTCGGCCGGCACGCCGTACAGTCCGAAGAGGTCGTGCCGGGTACGGGCGCTGACGCAGAGCAGGCGGGCGGAGCGGCCGATCGCGGTGGCGTAGCTGACCCGCCGGTACTGCCGGACCGGGGCGGAGAGGCCGTGCGGCCAGAGCCGGAACGCCAGGTCGTGCAGGACGGTGGTGACCGGCAGCCGGCTGCCCCGGACCGCCAGCGACGGGCTCAACGACAGCACCCGGGTCGTCCCGTCGGCCCGGCCGGTGGCCGCGCGCAGGCCGGCCGTGGCCGCCGCGATCGTCCGGGCCCGGCCGCCGCCCTGGTGGCTGAGCACCTCCACCGTGACGCCCGGCCCGGTCGCCGGGGCCGACCAGCCCGGCGGCGCGGCCACCACCCGCAGCCGGTGCGGGCCGGGCCAGTGCCGGACGATCTCGGTGAGGACCCGGGTGATCCCGCCGTCGCCGACGCCGCTGCACTCGACGACGGTGGTGTCAACGGCAGGCATCGGCCACCCAGCCGGCCATCCGGGTCGCGAACCGGTCCGCACCGAAGGCGGTGGCGTGCCGGCGTACCCGGTCGGCGGAGAGGTCACCGACGCGGCGCACCGCAGCGGCGTGCCGGGCCGGCTCCCGGGAGTCCACCAGGAAGCCCGTCTCGCCGTCGACCACGGTCTCCAGCAGGCCCCCGGCGCGCAGCCCGACCACCGGCGTGCCGCAGGCCTGCGCCTCGACCGGGATGATGCCGAAATCCTCGTGGGCGGGGAAGAGCAACGCGCGGGCACCCCAGTACAGCTCCCGCAGCCGCGCCCGGTCCGGCCGCGACTCGAACGTCACCGGTACGTCCACCGTGGCCGCCAGCCGACGCAACCGGGCCTCCTCCGGGCCGCCCCCGGCGAGCACCAGCGGCAGGCCCGCATCGGCGGCGATCGCGATCATCAGGTCGAAGTTCTTGTACGGGATCCACCGACCCACCCCGAGCAGGTGATCCCGGGGCTGGTCGCGCTGCGCCGGCGGCGCGGCGGCGAAGAAGTCCACGTCGACCGGCGGGTGGACGACCACCGCGTCCCGCCGCCAGTACCGGCGGATCCGGTCACGCACCTCCACCGAGTTCGCCGCGTAGGCGTGCACGTGCCGGCTGAACCGGACATCCGCCGCCCGCAGCACCCGCCGGGGCCCGCCGAGCAGCCGGCCCGCGCCCCGTCCGTCGAAGTCGGGGCTCCACAGGTACCGGGCGGGCGAGTGGACGTAGCTGAGGTGCCGGGTCTGCTCGGGCGGGCCGAAGCGGGCCGTGTGCCCGAAGGCGTGACTGGACGAGAGCACCACCTCGTAGCCGCCGGGCCGGCCGAGATGCCAGGCGAACGGCAGGAACGGCAACGCCAGCGCCTTGCTGCGCCGCAGCGGCGTACGGGCCAACCACGACTCGCGCAGCCGCAGCCGGTCCCGGGGCACGTCCGGCTCGGCCCAGAGCACGTACCGGTCGGCGTGCGGCAGCAGGTCACCGAGGGCGAGGAAGACGTTCTCCGAGCCCCCGGCGGCGCTGAACCACTCGTGCACCAGGGCCACCGGCCGCCCGGCCAGCAGCGGGGTGCCGCTGTTGGCCGGCGACCCGCCGGCACGCTCGGCGGAAGCGGAAGCACCGGCAGGCTCGGCGGACGACGCGGGGGTGGCGCGGTCGGTCGACGTCATCGTGGCTCAGCTGGTCCGCCGCCACAGGTCCCGCAGGGCGTCCCAGTTGCCCCCGAGCCCGGCCTCGCAGAGCGTCTCCAGGTAGAGCGCGCCGAGCCCCTCGTCACGGTCCCACCACAGGCCACAAATGGTCCGCTCGTCCTCGCCCTTGAAGGCGTACTCGATGTAGCTGCCGCCGGCGCCGGTGACCCCGCCGGTGGTCCGGGTGGCCTCGCGCAGGCCCGGGGCCAGCGAGCCACCGGCCAGGTTCAGCTGCTGGCGGTAGGCCCGCGCCGCGTTCCGGGCCTCGACCGACTCGAAGAGTCCGAAGTGCAGCGAGAGCCCGCCGTACCGGCAGAAGACGTGGCGTTGCTCGTCCGCCGGCAGCTTGGGGCCGCCGACCTCGGTGTCCACCGCGCAGCCGCCCATCCGGGCCAGCCACGGCTCGGCCAGCGGCGCGAGGTCACCGTCGAACTTGGTCCGGTTGATGGCGAGCTGGTTCGCCGCGAAGGCGTCCGGGGCGGTCGCCGACGGGGCCGGCCGGGCCTCGGAGCCGGCACCGTCGAGGCTGCGTCCGACCAGGACCCCGCCCGCGGCGGCGAGCACCGCCGCCAGCGCCACGACGGCGATCCACCGACCGGTACGGCTGGGCGGGGCCGGGGGGACCGGTGCGATCCGCCGCCCCGGCGCGCTGAACGAGTCCGGCGGCGCGGAGCTGATCCCGGTGGCCTCGGCCGGCGAGACCGGCTGACCTGAGACCGGCTGGGGCGACGTCGCCCACGGCGGCTGTGGTGCCCCGGAGACCGGCTGACCTGCCCCGTACACGGGCCCGGGTGAGCCGGAGACCGGCTGGGGTGATCCGGAGACGGGGGTCGGTGCAGCGGAGACCGGCTGGGCGTGCACGGCACCGGAGACGGGCTGGGGTGATCCGGAGACCTGCTGGGCGACCGCAGCGCCGGAGACCCGCTGGGTTTGCGCGGCGACCGGGGTGGGCCCGCCGGAGACCGGCTCGGCCGGGCTGCCGACCGGCTGGGCCGGCACGGCGGTCGAACCGGGCCCTACGGTCGAACCGGGTCCGACGGTCGAACCGGGTCCGACGGTCGAGCCGGGCCGGGTGGCCGGCTGGTAGTCCATGCCGAGGCTGTGGAAGAGCCGCTGCGGCGCGGCGCCGGCCGCTGCCGGGTACGCCACCCAGGGTTGGGCCGCGTAGAAGTCGGCCCGAACGTACTGGTGGCCGCCGGCCGTGTGGCCGAGGGTGGTCGCCGCGTTCGCGAACGCCTCCCGCCAGCCCTGGTCGGCCGCCGCCGGACCCTCCAGCACCACCACGGTCACCGGTTGCCCCTGCTGGTCCACTGCGGACCAGGCCCGGCCGACCGGACACTCCCCCACCGCCTCGGTGAACCTGTACGGAACGTCCGGCTGCATGCCCACTCCTCCTGCTCGCCCCCGCCGTGCGGATAGTACAGAGCGCAGACCCACCGTCGATGACTTCGGGCCGCAGGCCGGCGGCGTGGCGGTCGGCCCGGAGGCCGTCGGCGGTCAGCCGGGCTGCGGTGGATCGTCGGGGTCCGGTGCGGGCGCCACTGCCGACGAACACCAAAAGCCATCAAACAATCGCGCCAGCAACTACAGGTTGAGGCGATCAACCGCCATAGGACAGGTACACGACAGACCACCCAAAGCGGTCGTACGGGAAAGTGGTACGTCGCGTGCGACTACGCACCGACCAGGGACACCAGTTCGGTCACCGCCTTGCTCATCGCCCGTCACCGCCGCCCGGAAAGCGACTGGACGATGTCACGGCGTACCGCTGCCGCCCGGGCCAGCCGGCACCCCCTCTCGAAGGTCAAGCAGCAGACAGATGGCCTCACCATGGCCGCGCACGATCCGCATACCGCTTTGGGGAGGTCTGTGGTCGCCATGGCGACCACAGACCTCCCCAAAGCTTGCGACGGGCCCGAATGCGATCACCGATCGACGGGTCGGCAGGCGTGGGGCGACGAGACATCAGTGGGGCTCCGCGGTGGAGAGCTGATCGGGACCCCCGGTTGGCCAGCCGCCACAACGGACGGCACACCCGAGCCGCACGCACGCGTCCACCTGACGCACCCACCCCCCAGTTGATGCCAGGACGGCCCGACCACTTGCCGGGTGAAAGTTTTCATGCATAGAGTCTCGGCATGAATGACGGAGCCGTCAGCGCGACCACCGAGCGGGTCCTCGGCCTGTTCGAGGGGGTCCGGCTCACCCCCACCCAGCGGCGCATCGCGCACTGCCTGGTCCAGCACGCCCCGTCGGTCGGCTACCTGTCGGCCGCCGAGGTCGCCGAGCTGGCCGGGGTCAGCCAGCCCTCGGTGACCCGGTTCGCCACCGCCCTCGGCCACGACGGGTACCCGGCGCTGCGTCGCCGGCTGCGCGAGCTGACCGCAGGCCCGACCGGCCGGCCCGGTGGGACCGGCAACCAACTGCAACAGGCGGTACGCGCCGAGATCGGCAACCTGGACCGGCTCGCCGGCCAACTCGCCGACCCCGACCGGATCGCCGAGGCCGGTCGGCTGCTCGCCGCCAGCCGGCCCCTGCCGGTGCTGGGCCTGCGGGCCGCCGCGCCGCTGGCGGCGTACTTCGCCTACTTCGCCGCCAAGGTGCACCCGGACGTGCGGGTGCTCGACACCGGCGGCAGCCTGCTCACCGACCGGCTGGAACGGGCCGCCGACGCCGGGGCGAGCGCCCTGCTGGCGCTGGTCCTGCCGCGATACCCCAGGGAGACCTTCGAGGCGCTTCGCGAGGCCCGGTCGGCCGGCCTGACCATCGTGGCGGTCACCGACTCCCCGGTCAGCCCCGCCACCGACCACGCCGACCTGGTGCTGCCCGCCGGGGTCGGCACCGGACTCGTCTTCGACCTGCACACCGCCCCGATGACCCTGGCCATGGTGCTGCTCCAGGCGCTCTGCGACGCCGCACCGGCCGAGACCCAACGCCGGCTGGAGGCGTTCGAGGTCTCCGCCGCCCGCCGCCAGTTGTTCGTCAGCTGAGAGGAGCCCGACATGCCCGAGCCCGTCCGCGCCGCGCGTGGCAGCACGCGTACCGCCCGGGGGTGGCCGCAGGAGGCCGCGCTGCGGATGCTGATGAACAACCTCGACCCCGAGGTGGCCGAACGCCCCGACGACCTGGTCGTGTACGGCGGCACCGGGCGGGCGGCCCGGGACTGGCCGTCCTACCACGCCCTGGTGCGGACGCTGACCGGGCTGCGCGACGACGAGACGATGCTGGTCCAGTCCGGCCGGCCGGTGGGCGTGCTGCGCACCCACGAGTGGGCGCCCCGGGTGCTGCTGGCCAACTCCAACCTGGTCGGTGACTGGGCCACCTGGCCGGAGTTCCGCCGGCTGGAGTCGCTCGGGTTGACCATGTACGGGCAGATGACCGCCGGATCGTGGATCTACATCGGCACCCAGGGCATCCTGCAGGGCACCTACGAGACGTTCGCCGCGGTAGCCGCGAAGCTGACCGGAGACGGGCCGGCCGGCTCGCTGGCCGGCACGCTGACGCTGACCGCCGGCTGCGGCGGGATGGGCGGGGCCCAGCCCCTCGCGGTCACCATGAACGGTGGCGTCTGCCTGATCGTCGACGTCGACCGGAGCCGGCTGGACCGCCGGGTACGCGACCGGTACCTCGACGAGGTCGCCGACTCCCTCGACGACGCGGTGGCGCGGGCGTCGGCCGCGAGACGGGACCGCCGGGCGCTCAGCGTCGGCGTGGTCGGCAACGCGGCCACCGTCTTCCCCGAGCTGCTGCGCCGAGGCGTGGAGATCGACATCGTCACCGACCAGACCAGCGCCCACGACCCGCTGTCGTACCTGCCGGAGGGAGTGGAGCTTGCCGACGCCCGGGACCTCGCCGCGGCCGACCCGACCGGGTACACCGACCGGGCGCGGGCCTCGATGGCGAAACACGTCGAGGCGATGGTCGGCTTCCTCGACGCCGGCGCCGAGGTCTTCGACTACGGCAACTCGATCCGGGGCGAGGCGCAGCTCGGCGGGTACCAGCGGGCCTTCGACTTTCCCGGCTTCGTGCCAGCGTACATCCGGCCGTTGTTCTGCGAGGGCAAGGGGCCGTTCCGGTGGGCGGCGCTCTCCGGGGATCCGGCCGACATCGCCGCCACCGACCGGGCGGTGCTGGAGTTGTTTCCGGAGAACGAGTCCCTGGCCCGGTGGATCCGGCTGGCCGGAGAGCGGGTCGCGTTCCAGGGGCTGCCCGCCCGGATCTGCTGGCTGGGCTACGGCGAACGGGACCGGGCGGGGGTGCGCTTCAACGAGATGGTCGCCTCGGGTGAACTCTCCGCGCCGGTGGTCATCGGCCGCGACCACCTGGACTGCGGCAGCGTGGCCAGCCCGTACCGGGAGACCGAGGCGATGGCCGACGGCTCCGACGCGATCGCCGACTGGCCGCTGCTCAACGCCCTGGTCAACACCGCAAGCGGGGCGTCCTGGGTCTCCCTGCACCACGGCGGCGGGGTAGGCATCGGCCGGTCCCTGCACGCCGGGCAGGTCTGCGTCGCCGACGGCACCGCGCTGGCCGGCCAGAAGATCGAACGGGTACTCACCAACGACCCGGCGATGGGCGTGATCCGCCACGTCGACGCCGGCTACCCGGCCCCCCACCCCGACGTCCGCATCCCCATGGCGGAGTAAGGAAGGGCCCCTTGTTATCGCATTCTGTTGTGGAAGGGTCCCTTCCTTACAGGTTCCGTGTGTTGTGGGACGAGATCGCGGCGATCGGGCGGGACCCGGGCAGCGGCGGGTACCTGCGGTACGCCCTCGGCGCGGCCGAGCTGGCGTTGCGGGACTGGTTCCGAGAGCAGGCCCGGCGGCGGGGGCTGGCGGTCACCGAGGACGGCAACGGCAACCTGCTCGCCCGCTGGGGTGACCCGGACGCCGCCGACGCGGTGCTCGTTGGCAGCCACTTCGACTCGGTGCCGCACGGCGGCGGGTACGACGGTCCGCTCGGCATCGTCAGCGCGTTCCTCGCCGTCGACGAGCTGCGCGCCGCCGGGGTCACCCCCACCCGGCCGGTGGTGGTGGCCGCCTTCGTCGAGGAGGAGGGGGCCCGGTTCGGCGTACCGTGTCTGGGGTCGAGGCTGCTCACCGGGGCGATCGAGGTCGACCGCGCGGCCGGGCTGCGCGACGCGGCCGGGGTGAGCTTCGCCGAGGCGCTGGGCCAAACGCCGGTCGGGGCCCGACCCGACCTGCTGGCCGGCTTCTCGTCCTTCGTGGAGCTGCACGTGGAGCAGGGCCGGGCGCTCGTCGAGCGGGACGCGCCGGTCGCGGTCGCCGAGGCGATCTGGCCGCACGGCCGGTGGCGCTTCGACGTCCACGGCGAGGCCAACCACGCCGGTACGACCCGGATGGCCGACCGCCGCGACCCGATGCTCACCTACGCGTTCACCGTGCTCGCGGCGAACAAGGAGGCCCGGCTGCGCGGCGCGCACGCCACCGTCGGCCGGGTCCGGGTCGAGCCGAACGCCACCAACGCCGTCCCGTCGACGGTGACCGGCTGGTTGGACGCCCGCGCCGCCGACCAGGAGACCCTGGACGCGCTGGTCGAGGCGGTCGCCGCCAAGGCCGCCGAGCGGGCCCGCCGCGACGGCACCGAGGTACGGGTGACCGAGGAGTCGGCCACCCCGCTGGTCACCTTCGACGACCGCCTGGGTACCCGACTGGCCCGGCTGCTGGCCGCCCCGGTGCTGCCCACCGCGGCCGGCCACGACGCCGGGGTGCTCGCCGGGCACCTGCCCACGGCGATGCTCTTCGTCCGCAACCCGACCGGGGTGTCCCACTCCCCGGCCGAGACCGCCACCGACGCCGACTGCGCCGCCGGGGTCACCGCCCTGGCCCGGGTCCTGACGGAGCTGACCCGATGACCGTGACCCGCTGGCTCGCCGAGTACGCCTGGCTGCCCGACCGGGCCGAACCCACCCCCGACGTGCTGATCGAGACCGCCGACGGCCGGATCACCGGGGTCACCCGGCTGACCGGCGACGGCGGCCTGACCACCGGGGTCGAGGTGTACGCCGACGCGGTCCGACTGCCCGGGCTCACCCTGCCGGGGCTGGCCGACACCCACTCGCACGCCTTCCACCGGGCGCTGCGCGGGCGTACCCACGGTGGCCGGGGTGACTTCTGGACCTGGCGCGACCAGATGTACGCGGTGGCCGCCCGCCTCGACCCGGAGCGCTACCTGGCGCTGGCCCGGGCGGTCTACGCCGAGCTGGCGCTGGCCGGGATCACCTGCGTGGGCGAGTTCCACTACCTGCACCACGGCCCGGACGGCACCCCGTACGCCGATCCGAACGCGATGGGCACGGCGCTTGTCGAGGCCGCCGCGCAGGCCGGCATCCGGATCACCCTGCTGGACGCCTGCTACCTGACCGCCGACGTCGACGGGGCACCGCTGGCCGGGGTGCAGCGCCGGTTCGGCGACGGCGACGCCGACCGCTGGGCCGCCCGTCTCTCGACCCACCCGCTGGCCACCCGCACCACCGCGCCCCCCGACGCCGCCGGTCCGGCCGGGGCCGCTGCCGGTGACGGACCCGGTCCGGCCGGGTCAGCCGCCGGTGACGGACCCGGTCCGGCCGGGTCAGCCGGGCACGCCCGGCTGGGGGCGGCGGTGCACTCGGTACGGGCGGTGCCGGCCGCACAGCTCGGCACGGTCGCGACCTGGGCCCGCGAACGGGGCGCGCCGCTGCACGTGCACCTCTCCGAGCAGCCGGCCGAGAACGACGCCTGCCGGGCGGTGCACGGGCTGACCCCGACCGGGTTGCTGGCCCGGCACGGGGTGCTCGGACCCACCGTGACCGCCGTCCACGCCACCCACCTGACCAGCGGTGACCTGACCCTGCTCGGCGAGTCCGGCACCGGCGTCTGCCTCTGCCCCACCACCGAACGGGACCTGGCCGACGGGATCGGACCGGTCAGCCGGATGGTCGACGCCGGCATCACGCTGAGCCTGGGCAGTGACAGCCACGCGGTCGTCGACCCGTTCGAGGAGGCCCGGGCGATGGAGCTGGACGAGCGGCTGCGGACCCGCCGTCGGGGCCACTTCCCGGCCGCCGCGCTGCTGCGGGCGGCCAGCGCCGCCGGGCACGCCGCGCTGGGCTGGACCGACGCCGGGCAGATCGCCGTGGGCAGGCGCGCCGACCTGGTCACGGTCAGTTTGGACAGCGTCCGTACCGCCGGCGTACCCCCGGTCGGGGTGTTCTTCGCCGCGGGCGCGGCGGACGTCACCCACGTGCTTGTCGACGGCCGGCCGGTGGTCGCCGACGGCCGCCACCTGCACGTCGACGTGCCGCGCGAGCTCTCCGCCGCCATCGCCGAGGTGACCGGATGACCGCGGGTACGCCGGCCCGGCCGGCCGCGAACAGGCCGGCCCCGCCGGCCACCGGGACCGGGCCGGCCCGCAGAGCGACCGGGACCGGGCCGGCCCGCAGAGCGACCGGGACCAGGCCGGCCCGCAGAGCGACCGGGACCAGGCCGGCCCGCAGAGCGACCGGGCCCGGGCCGGCCCGCAGAGCGACCGGGCCCGTCGGCCCGGGCCGGGCGACGGGCGAGGGGGGCGGGCGATGAGCAGCCTGCTGGTCGACCGGATCGGTGAGCTGGTCACCAACGTGGCCGACAGCGGTACCGGTGGCCCACTCGGCATCCGCCGGAACGCGGCGCTGCTGGTCGAGGCGGGCCGGGTGGTCTGGATCGGGCCGGCCCGGGACGCGCCCGCCGCCGACCACCGGATCGACGCCGAGGGGGCCGCCGTGCTGCCCGGCTTCGTGGACAGCCACGCGCACCTGGTCTTCGCCGGGGACCGGGCCGTCGAGTTCGCCGCCCGGATGGCCGGCCGCCCGTACACCGGCGGCGGCATCCGGACCACCGTGGGCGCGACCCGGGCGGCCGGCGACGACGAACTCCGGGCCACCGTGCGCCGGCTGCGCGCGGAGGCGCTGCGCCAGGGCACCACCACCATCGAGATCAAGAGTGGGTACGGCCTCACGGTCGCCGACGAGGTCCGGTCGCTGCGCATCGCCGGCGAGGTGACCGGGGAGACCACCTTCCTCGGCGCACACGTGGTCCCCACCGAGTACGCCGACCGCCCGGACGACTACGTCGGGCTGGTGTGCGGGCCGATGCTGCGCGCCGCCGCGCCGTACGCCCGCTGGATCGACGTGTTCTGCGAGCGGGGCGCCTTCGACGCCGACCACGCCCGGGCGATCCTCACCTGCGGGCAGGCCGCCGGGCTGGGCGTCCGGCTGCACGCCAACCAGCTCGGCCCCGGACCCGGGGTACGGCTCGGGGTGGAGCTGGGCGCGGCCAGCGTCGACCACTGCACCCACCTGACCGACGCCGACGTCGACGCGCTCGCCTCGACCGCCGGGCCGGACCGCACCGGCACCACCACCGTGGCGACCCTGCTGCCGGGGGCCGAGTTCTCCACCCGGTCGCCCTACCCGGACGCCCGGCGGCTGCTCGACGCGGGGATCACCGTCGCGTTGGCCACCGACTGCAACCCCGGCTCGTCGTACACCTCGTCGATGCCGTTCTGCATGGCGCTGGCCGTACGCGAGATGGGCATGACCCCGGCGGAGGCGGTGTGGGCGGCGACCGCCGGTGGCGCGCGGGCGCTGCGCCGCACCGACGTCGGGGTGCTGCGCCCCGGCGCCCGGGCCGACCTGATGATCCTCGACGCCCCCTCGCACCTGCACCTGGCCTACCGGCCCGGTGTCCCGTTGGTCCGCCAGGTCCTGCACGACGGAGTCCCACGATGAACACGCACGTCACCATCCACCCCACCGGAGTCTCGGCCGCCGACGTGCTCGCCGTGGCCCGCGGCGACGCCACGGTGGTCCTCGATCCGGCCACGACCGCCGCGATGGCGACCAGCCGGGCCATCGTGGACGGCATCGAGGCCGCCGGCCGCCCGGTGTACGGGGTCTCCACCGGCTTCGGCGCGCTGGCGAACACCTTCGTCGCCCCGCAACGCCGGGCCGAGCTGCAGCACGCGCTGATCCGCTCACATGCCGCCGGGGTGGGCGCGCCGATGCCGCGCGAGGTGGTCCGGGCGATGATGCTGCTGCGGGTACGGTCGCTGGCGCTGGGCCGCTCCGGGGTCCGACCGCTGGTCGCCGAGGCCCTGGTCGACCTGCTCAACCACGGGATCACCCCGTGGGTGCCGGAGCACGGCTCGCTCGGGGCCTCCGGCGACCTGGCCCCGTTGGCGCACTGCGCGCTGGCGCTGCTCGGCGAGGGCTGGGTGCTCGGTCCGGCAGGTGAACGGATCGACGCCGCCGATGCGCTGCGCGCCGCCGGGCTCGCCCCGGTCGAGCTGGCCGCCAAGGAGGGGCTGGCGCTGATCAACGGCACCGACGGGATGCTCGGCATGCTGCTGCTGGCCGGCCACGACGCGGCGCACCTGTTCACCATGGCCGACGTCACCGCCGCCCTGGCCGTCGAGGCGATGCTCGGTTCGGAGCGGCCTTTCCTGCCGGAGCTGCACGCCATCCGACCGCATCCCGGGCAGGCGGTCTCGGCGGCGAACATCCACCGGCTGCTGCAGGACTCCCGGGTGATGGACTCGCACCGCGACGACCTGGCGCACGCCGTGCAGGACGCGTACTCGATGCGGTGTGCGCCGCAGGTGGCCGGGGCGGCCCGGGACACCCTGGACTTCGTCCGTACGGTGGCCGACCGGGAGCTGCGCTCCGTGGTGGACAACCCGGTGGTGCTGCCGGAGGGCCGGGTCGAGTCGACCGGGAACTTCCACGGTGCGCCGCTCGGCTTCGCCGCCGACTACCTGGCCATCGCCGCCGCCGAGGTGGGGGCGATCGCCGAGCGGCGGGTGGACCGGCTGCTGGACGTGACCCGCAACCGGGACCTGCCGGCGTTCCTCTCCCCCGACGCCGGGGTGAACTCCGGGCTGATGATCGCCCAGTACACCGCCGCCGGCATCGTCGCGGAGAACCGGCGGCTGGCCGCTCCCGCCTCGGTCGACTCGCTGCCCACCAGCGGCATGCAGGAGGACCACGTCTCGATGGGCTGGGCGGCGACCAAGAAGCTGCGGACCGTGCTGGACAACCTGACCAGCCTGCTCGCGGTCGAGCTGCTGGCCGCCGTACGCGGTCTGCAACTGCGCGCCCCGCTGGCCCCGTCGCCGGCCGGGCGGGCGGCGCTGGCCGCGCTCGGCGGGGTGCTGGGCGAGCCGGGCCCGGACGTCTTCCTCGCCCCGCTACTGGAGGCGGCCCGGCAGGTGGTACGCGGTCCCGACCTGCGGGCCGCCATCGAGCGGGAAGTCGGGACGCTGGATTGAGTCTTTCCTTCGGCGGCGTCGGCCCGAAGGCCAACTGCGGACGTCGAGGCAGCACCGAGCCAGCGCACCATCACCGCCGCTCGCACCGGGACGACGGTGGGGCGTCCCGCCAGCACCGACGGGGCGGGCCCTCGTAGGGACGCCGGGCCGGTCAACGGGCCTGCCAGAGGGAGACCGTCACGTTGGTCAGCTCGACGATCCGGATCGGGGCGAACTCCTCGCGCATCGGCCCAGCCAGTGACGGATGCATGGCGTCCCGTGGGTCCTCCGTCCGTGACGTGCTGATCAGCCAGAGCCGCTGCACCGACGACAGGCAGTTGTTGGCGTTGCGACACTGTCGGGGGTAGGTGGGTCTGGCCCCCGGGTTGGCGGTGAAGACGGTGGGTGGGCTCTTCCGCCCGACCCGGTGGAAGTGGTAGTCCAACCCCTCCTGCATCCGGTTGGGAAACCGGGAGTTGATCGCCAACCGGTCACCGGCGGCGATCTCGGCGGCGATCACCCGGACCGCTCCCCGAAGGTCCGGCTCCCCCTCCACCACGATCTGCCGCTCCTGACCGTGGGCGGGTAGGCCGAAGGCCACACAGAGCACGACCAGCGCCGCCGGGGCGAGGTACCGGAGACGACGGGACGGCTGCGCCGACCGGGCCGGCTGGTCCGGCCAGTCCGGCTCAGCCGACCAGGGCGACTCGGCCGACCAGGGCGACTCGGCCGACGTGGCCGACGTGACCGAGGCGGCCGACGTGGCCGAGGTGGCCGACGTGGCCGACGTGGCCGACGAGGCCGAGGTGGCCGACCAGGGTGGCTCGGCCGACCGGCCCGGCCTGGCCGACCAGGGCGACTCGACCGACCGGGCCGCGGCGACGGAACGGGCGACCGCCGCGACCGCCAGCAGGGCCCAGGCCGGCAGCGTGAACAGCACGTACCGGTGCAGGAGCAGGGCCGTCAGCGGGGAGATGAGCAGCAGCACGAGGAAGGGGCCCACGGCCCAGGTGCCGAGCAGCAGACCCGCCCGGCCCAGCAGCGCGCAGCCGAGCAGGGCCAGCCCGATCAGCAGCGCGCCGACCGGAACGCTGCCGGTGACCTCGGCGATCTCGTCGATGGTGCTCTCCCAGGTGGCCGGCTGGATCCAGGAGACCTGCCCGGCCTGACTGGAGCCGAGCCAGACCAGCGGCAGCACCGGCAGCAGACCGAGCGAGGCTGCCAGCGCCCACGGGCCGAGGCCGGCCCCGCCCTGGCGCCGACCCAGCAGGTAGGCGAGATGGGGCAGCAGCACCAGGAGCGCGACCAGGTGCAACAGACCGATCAGGACCACCGTCAGGGCGTACCCGAGCCAGCGCAACCACGACGGCCGCTCGACCGCCCGGAGGAACAGCAGGGTCGCCAACACGGCGGCGGCGGTGGCCAGCGCGTAGGGCCGCGCCTCCTGGCCGAAACGGGAGACGGTCGGCAGGACCGCGACGATCAACCCCGCGCAGAGCCCCACCGGTACGTCGAACAGCTTCCGGCCGATCATCGCGGTCAGCGCGGCGGTGGCCGCCATCCCCAGCACCGAGGGCAGCCGCAGGGCCACCGGCGAGTCGCCGAACACCGCGAGCCAGCCGTGCATCAGCAGGTAGTAGGGCGCGATGACGACGTCGCTCTTCTCGATCATCCGCTGCAGGTCGGCGACGGACATGGTGGACGCCAACCAGGTGGAGACCTCGTCCCGCCAGAGTTGGCGACGGTCGATGTCGTAGAGCACGACGAGCAGGGCCACCACGGCGGGGACCAGCGGCACCGCCCAGCGGGCCAGCCGGTCGGCCCTGGTCACGGGGGTCCCTTCGGCCGGCACCTGCGACGCCCCGTCGCTCTTCGACACCGTCAGGGACCGGCCGGCCCGCAGCGCCAACGACCGACCGGCCCGGCCGGCCACCGGAGTGGTGACCTGATCGGCCGCCGCGTCGCCGGGCCGGCCGGCCGCCGGGCCGCTGGACTGGCCGGCCGCCGGGCCGCTGGACTGGCCGGCCGCCGGGCCGCTGGACTGGCCGGTCGGCGGAGCGCTGGAATGGCCGGTCGGCGGCACGGACTGGTCCGCCGTCGGAGCGGTGGGCTGGCCGATCGGTTGGTCCGCCGTCGGGGCGGCGGGATGGCCGGTCGGTTGGTCCGCCGCCGGAGCGGCGGGATGGCCGGTCGTCGGGGCGGGCTGGTTCCCCATCGGGGCGGCTGTCCCGTCGGAGTCGCGGCTCTGATGTGGACGGTCGGCGGAGGCCGGGTCAACCATCTCTGCTGCACCTCGAAAGCTCAGGCGGGACACCCACCGCCGGATCATCGGACGAGCAGGCACACCTCGGACGCGTCAGCAAAGACCACTGTGGACGTCCTGGTTTGCCGCAGTGACAGCAGGCTACCGCGTGAACGCACTACGTGGGGGGCAGTGGGCCGCCTGACCTTTCGAGTCGATCTCCGATGAACGATCCTGGAAGAACACACACCTCCGGGGCCCCAAGTCGCCCCTTCTGGCGCAGACACCTCGCAACCGCAATAACGGCACAAAGCGGCCCATCCCCCCACCAACCCCCACCACCCCCCGCCCCGCCGAAGCGACCCCCGGAAGTGAATCTTGGACACTTACCGTTCTATTTGGACGGTAAGTGTCCAAGATCTACACCCCGCTCGGGTACGGAGAGGGCGAGGTGCCTCGGCCGCGCAGGAGGGGGCGGTGAGCGGGGGCGTGACGGGTCAGAGTTGGTTGTGGTGACCGGGAAACCGAACCACCTTGCCCCCGCCCGTTCCGCCGGGCCGGCGTGGCGACGGCAACAGGCCGAGTGGAGGCGTCGGCAACAGGCCGGGTGAAGGCGTCGGCAACAGGCCGAGTGGAGGCGTCGGCAACAGGCCGGGTGATGGGAAAAAGAGGCCCTCGGGGCTTCCTTTCCAAGCGCCCCCGGCCTGCCCTACAGATGCCCCACGGCCCGCAAGCAGGGCAAGCCGGTACCAGGTGGTTCGGTTCTCCGGTCGGATCCGCGCCTCAGCTCACCGGGGGTAGCACCTTCGCCACCAACTTCGCCAGCTCCCGCAGCGCCTTGCCCCGGTGGCTGATGGCGTCCTTCTCCGCCGGGGTCAGCTCGGCATTGGTGTGCTTCTGCCCGTCGCCGAGGAAGATCGGGTCGTACCCGAAGCCACCGTCACCGCGCGGCGCGCGCAGCAACCGGCCGGCCTGGCGGCCGTCAACCAGGTGCTCCTTGCCACCGGGCAGCACCAGCGCGACGGTGCAGACGAAGGAGGCGCCCCGGTGTTCGTCCGGCAGGTCGGCGATCTGGTCCAGGACCAGTTGCAGGTTGGCCTGGTCGTCGCCGTGCCGACCGGCCCACCGGGCGCTGAACACCCCCGGCATCCCGCTGAGGGCGTCCACCGCGAGCCCCGAGTCGTCGGCGATGGTGGGCAGACCGGTCCGCCGGCACCCCTCCCGCGCCTTGATCAGCGCGTTCTCGCCGAAGGTGAGGCCGCTCTCCGGCAGCTCCGGGTAGTCGTCCACGTCGTTCAGGCCGAGCAGGGCGACCCGGTGCGCGCCGAGGGCGCCGTCGAGGATCCGCTGCAGCTCGATCAGCTTCTTCTGGTTACGGGTGGCGAGCAGCACCTTGTTCATGACGTGAGAGCCTTCCGCTGGGCCTCGGCGAGTTCCAGGCAACCTGCGGTGCCCAGGTCGAGCAGCGCGTCGAGCTGGTCCCGGGCGAAGACCCCCGCCTCGCCGGTCCCCTGCACCTCGACGAAGTCCCCACCGTCGGTGCAGACCACGTTCATGTCGACCTCGGCGGCCACGTCCTCGGTGTAGTTGAGGTCCAGCCGGGCCTCGCCGGCGACCACGCCCACGCTGACCGCGGCGACCGACCGGTGCATCACCTTCTCCGGCTTGCCGGCCAGCGCCTTGCGCGCGGCCAGCCAACCGACCGCGTCGTGCAGCGCCACGTAGGCGCCGGTGATCGCCGCGGTCCGGGTGCCGCCGTCGGCCTGGAGCACGTCGCAGTCGAGCACGATCGAGTTCTCGCCGAGCGCCTTCAGGTCGATGCTGGCCCGCAGGCTGCGACCGATCAGGCGGGAGATCTCGTGGGTACGGCCACCGATGCGGCCCTTGACGCTCTCCCGGTCCGAGCGGGTGTTGGTGGCCCGGGGCAGCATCGCGTACTCGGCGGTCACCCAGCCCAGCCCGGAGCCGCGCCGCCAGCGGGGCACCCCCTCGGTGACGCTGGCCGTGCAGAGCACCCGGGTCCCGCCGAACTCCACGAGCACCGAACCCTCCGGATGGGAGCTCCATCCTCTGGTCAGGGTCACCGGTCGGAGTTGGTCGGGCAGTCGCCCGTCAGGTCGCGCCATCCCTGCACCCTATTGCGGTGGCGGCACCGCCCGGTGCCCGGGGCCGGGTCAGATGTCGTAGCTGGCGCCGGGGCGGACCACCTCAAGGGGGCCGGGGAACGCGGCGGTGGCCGAGTCCAGCGTGTGCGCCTCGCTGCCCCAGGCCACCACCAGGTGGGTCAGGAGCAACCGGCCGACCCCGGCCTTGGTCGCCGCCTCGCCGGCCTCCCGCCCGGTCAGGTGCAGATCGGGTGGGTTGTCGACGCCGTCGAGGTAGCTGGCCTCGCAGAGGAACACGTCGGCGTCCTGCGCCAGCCGCAGCAGCGCCTCACAGGGCGCGGTGTCGGAGGAGTAGCAGAGCACCCGCCCCTCGTGCTCCAGCCGTACCCCGTACGTTTCGATCGGGTGGTTGACCCGGTCGACGGTGACGCTGAACGGCCCGATCGGGAAGGTGCCGGGCTGGAGGCCGTAGAACTGGTACACGTCGTCGATGGTGGTGTCCGTCTGCCCGTACGCGGCGGAAAGCCGGTCCGGCGCGCCCGAGGGGGCGTACACCGGCAGGGCGGGGTACGGTCCGTCCGGCGCGTACCGGCGGACCACGATGTACGACGCGGCGTCGAGGATGTGGTCGCAGTGCAGGTGGGTGAGGAGGATGGCGTCCACCGCGTGCAGCCCCACGTACCGCTGGAGGGTGGACAGCGCCCCGGAGCCGAAGTCGACAAGTAACCGGAAGCCGTCGGCCTCGACCAGATACGCCGAACAGGGGGAGTCGGGGCCGGGAAAACTACCCGCGCAACCCAGGACGGTCAGGCGCATCCGGTTGTCCCACTGCCACGCGCCGTAGTCACCGCACCGGCCCTGCACCCACCGATGATCTTTACCGACGCGTACGCCACGCTGGGCAGCCTACGCCGACGTGAGCGGGGCACGAATCATCTCGTGCAAGTTGTCGCCAACGTGACACCCAGCCGGGCCGAACGCCCCTTGGCGTCACGCTGAAACGAGATCATCAACACGAAGAGTGAACAGCCCCGGCCCGGTTGAACGCCGGGCCGGGGCTGCGGACACTCACGCCCAGAGCTGACCCTCCAGGGCCTCCTCGGCGTCGGCCAACGTGCCGCCGTAGGCCCCGGTGGAGAGGTACTTCCAGCCACCGTCGCAGACCACGAAGGCCACGTCGGCCCGGCGGCCGTCGCGGACCGCCTCGTGCGCCACGGCCAACGCCGCGTGCAGGATCGCCCCGGTGGAGAAGCCGGCGAAGATTCCCTCCACCTCCACCAACTGCCGGGTACGCAGCACCGCGTCCCGGGTGCCGACGGAGAACCGCCGGGACAGCACGGTGGCGTCGTACAGCTCCGGGACGTACCCCTCGTCGATGTTGCGCAGGCCGTAGACCAACTCGCCGTACCGGGGCTCGGCCGCGACGATCTGGATCGCCTCGACCTTCTCCCGCAGGTACCGCCCGGTGCCCATCAGGGTCCCGGTGGTGCCCAGACCGGCCACGAAGTGGGTGATCGAGGGCAGGTCCCGCAGCAGCTCCGGGCCGGTGGTCTCGTAGTGGGCCCGCGCGTTGGCCTCATTGCCGTACTGGAAGAGCATCACCCAGTCGGGGTGTTCCACCGAGATCTGCTTGGCGGTGGCCACGGCCTGGTTGGAGCCACCGGCCGCCGGCGAGAAGATGATCTCAGCGCCGTACATCCGGAGTAGTTGCACCCGCTCGGTGGAGACGTTCTCCGGCATGACGCAGACCAACCGGTAGCCGCGCAGCTTCGCCACCATGGCCAGCGAGATGCCGGTGTTGCCGCTGGTCGGCTCCAGGATCGTGTCACCCGGACGGAGCCGGCCGGCCTCCTCGGCGGCGCGGACCATGAACAACGCCGCCCGGTCCTTGATGCTGCCGGTCGGGTTGCGGTCCTCCAGCTTGGCCCAGAGCCGCACCGGCGGCGCCCCCTCGGGCACCGTCGGCGAGAGCCGGGGCAGCCCGATCAGGGGCGTACCGCCGCAGGCGTCGAGCAGGCTGTCGTACCTGGCCATGGCGACCGCCCGTCAGCGGGTGACGGTGACGCGCCGGCTGTCGACGCCGTGCCGGGCGGCGAGTGCCGCCGCGCTGTGCGAGGCGATCGCGGCCGCCGCGGCGAACCCGAACGCGCCGCCGGCCACCGCGGGCAGGATGGTGACGCTGTCACCGTCGGAGAGCTTGGTGTCCAGCGCGCCGAGGAACCGGACGTCCTCGTCGTTGACGTAGACGTTGACGAACCGGTGCAGCGCGCCGGCCTCGGTGACCAGCCGGCCCCGCAGCCCGGCGTGCCGGGAGTCCAGGTCGGTGAGCAGGTCGCCCAGGGTGTCCCCGGTGCCCTCGACGACCTTCGCGCCGCCGGTGTGGCTGCGCAGGATGGTGGGGATGCGAACCTCGATGGCCATGATGTGGAAACTCCTCGATCGGGTGTGCCTGGATGACGGGAACAGGTGGGCCGGCGCTGGGTGATCAGCGGTCGGAACACTCGTAGTCGACCGTCGCCGGGCTCTGCCCGAACATGTAGGACTGGACGGCGTGCGGGTCCACCGGGGCGTCCACGATCCGGACCGGCTCCTCGGTGACCACGCCGTCGACGATCCGGAACGAGCGGATCTCCTCGGCGTCGGGCTCCCGGGTGGAGACCAGCAGGTAGTGCGCTCCCGGCTCACCGGCGAACGAGACGTCCGTCCGGGACGGGTAGGCCTCGGTGGCGGTGTGCGAGTGATAGATCACGAGGGGTTCCTCGTCCCGGTCGTCCATCTCCCGCCAGACCCGCAGCTGCTCCATCGAGTCGAACTCGTAGAACGTCATCGACCGGGCGGCGTTGTCCATCGGGATGTGCCGGGTCGGGGTGTCACTGCCGGCGGGTCCGGCGACCACACCACAGGCCTCGTCGGGATGGTCCCGACGGGCGTGGGCGACGATCGCCTCGACGATCGACCGGTCGATGCTCAGCACGTGAACCAGCCTAACGCCTGTCGGGCCGCAGCCCGACGTGGGCGCCGTCACCTTCCCACCGGGCGGACGGAATTTCGGCGCGGGTTGATTTTTCCACCGCCCACGAAGGGGTACGAATGCCGGAGACAGCGGCAAAAGCGAAGGAGTTCCCCATGCAGCAACGTCGCCTCGGTTCGGTGCAGGTAGGCGCGATCGGACTCGGCGGGATGCCGATGTCGGTCACCGGCCGGCCGGACACCGAGCGTTCGATCCGGACCATCCACGCCGCGCTGGACGCCGGCGTCACGCTCATCGACACCGCCGACGCGTACTCGCTGGGCTCCGACGACTTCGGGCACAACGAGTCGCTGATCGCCCGCGCGCTGGCCAGCTACGGCGGGGACACCTCGGCGGTGCTGGTCGCCACGAAGGGCGGCCACACCCGCCCCGGCGGCTCGGAGTGGGCCCAGAACGGCTCCCCCGACTACCTGCGGGCCGCCTGCGACGCCTCCCTGGCCCGCCTGGGCGTCGAGGCCATCGGGCTGTACCAGTACCACCGGCCGGACCCCCGGGTGCCGTGGGCCGAGTCGATCGGCGCGCTGCGGGAACTGGCCGACGCCGGCAAGATCCGGCAGGCCGGCATCTCCAACGCCGACCCGGACCAGATCCGGCAGGCCCACGAGATCCTCGGCGACCGGCTGACCGCCGTACAGAACCAGTTCTCCCCGGAGTTCCGCAGCAGCGAGAAGGAGTTGCGCCTCTGCGCGGAGCTGGGGCTGGCGTTCCTGCCCTGGTCGCCGCTGGGCGGCATCGGCCGCGCCGGGGACCTGGGCGGGCGGTTCCGTCCGTTCGCCGAGATCGCCGAGGCGCGCGGGGTCAGCCCGCAGCAGGTCTGCCTGGCCTGGCAACTGTCCCTGGCACCGGTGGTGGTGCCGATCCCCGGCGCGAGCCGCCCCGAAACGATCAGGGACTCCGCCGCCGCCGCTGACCTGACCCTCGACGAGCAGGAACTGGCCGCCCTCAACGCCGTCTCCCCCACCTGACGCCCACCCCACGCGACCCCCCACCCCGCGCGAAGGAAGGGCCCCTTGTTAACGCCCGCTGGTGAGAAGGGTGCCCTTCTCTACCGATAGCGTTAACAGGGGGCCCTTCCTTACACACACAGCTAGTCGATGAGGGCCAGGAGGAGGGATTCCTGGAGGTAGCCGAGGTAGGCGTAGACGGAGAGCTGGAACACCCGGGAGGAGCTGGGGTCGGTGGCGACCGCCTCGTCCAGTTCCTCGCCCAGGTCGGTGCCGTCCTTGATCTCCAGCCGGACGCCCATCGCCAGCCGGGCGTCGTTCAGCGCCCGCAGCCACGCCTCGGCGGCCTCGGCGTCCAGGCGTACCTCCCCACCGGCCTCGTCGGGCAGCGCGGCGAGGATCGCCCCGGCCTGGTCGATCTTGGCCGTCTTGAGGTCCCCCTCGGTGTACCGGCGGAACTCCTCCGCGCCGGACGGGTCGTCCGGGTACGCCTCGGGGAAGAGCCGGCCGACGACCGGGTCGGTGTGGTCGAAGCCGTCGGTGAGCAGGCCGACCACCTCCGAGGCCACCTTGCGCAGCACCCGCACCTCGTCCACGGCGAAGGTCGCCACGTAGCGGTCCTCCCGGCGACGGAACATGCTCACGCGCGCTCCACCGTCGCCCACAGGCCGTACGCGTGCAGTTGCGCCGCGTCGTGCTCCATCCGTTCCCGGGCCCCGCTGGAGACCACCGCCCGCCCCTTGTGGTGCACGTCCAACATCAGTTGCTCGGCCCTCTCCCGGCTGTATCCGAAGAGCTTCTGGAAAACCCAGGTGACGTACGTCATCAGGTTGACCGGGTCATCCCAGACGATCGTCACCCATGGCCGGCCGGAAGCGGGCACCTCTTCGGTGTCCGTCGTCTCGACCGGTGCAACCTGTGGAGCCGCCATGCCCCCCATCGTGCCACCGGAAGTGACGAACCGATGAACCGGAACGCCGGGCGGGAGCGGACCAGCACCGTGCGCGACCGCCCGGTGCTCCCCGCCCGACGCCGCTGGCAGGGCCCTGACCAGCACGACCACCCGTACGCAGCCCGGTCGGCACGACGACCGGAGGAACTCTAGGCTGGGGTACGTGAGCACCTTTCGCCCCGCGCTGCTGACCGACCACTACGAGCTGACCATGGTCAGCGCCGCGTTGCGGGACGGCACCGCCGACCGGCCCTGCGTCTTCGAGGTGTTCAGCCGCCGCCTGCCCACCGGCCGGCGCTACGGCGTGGTCGCCGGCACGGCCCGCCTGATCGAGCTGATCCGGGACTTCCGCTTCGACGCCGACGAGATCGACTTCCTGCGCCGCACCGGGGTGGTCGACGAGGCTGCTGCCGCCTGGCTGGCCGGTTACCGCTTCACCGGCGACATCGAGGGGTACGCCGAGGGGGAGCTGTTCTTCCCCGGCTCCCCGATCCTCACCGTCTCCGGCGGGTTCGCCGAGTGCGTGGTGCTGGAGACGCTGGTGCTGTCGGTGCTCAACCACGACTGCGCGGTGGCCGCCGCGGCGGCCCGCATGGTCACCGCCGCCCGGGGCCGGGCACTTATCGAGATGGGCTCCCGCCGGGCACACGAGGAGGCCGCGGTGGCCGCCGCCCGCTCCGCCTACCTGGCCGGGTTCCGGTTCACCTCCAACCTCGCCGCCGGCCGGCGCTACGGCATCCCCACCGCGGGCACCGCCGCGCACGCCTTCACCCTGCTGCACACCGACGAGAAGACCGCGTTCGCCTCGCAGGTCGCCTCGCTGGGCCGGGACACCACGCTGCTGGTCGACACGTACGACATCAGCCAGGGCATCCGCAACGCGATCGAGGTGGCCGGGCCGCAGCTGCGGGCGGTCCGGATCGACTCCGGTGACCTGGCGGTCATCGCCCACCAGTCCCGCGAGCTGCTGGACTCGCTGGGTGCCACCGAGACCAAGATCATCGTCTCGGGTGACCTCGACGAGTACGCCATCGCCGCGCTCGCCGCCGAGCCGGTGGACATGTACGGCGCCGGCACCTCGGTGGTCACCGGCTCCGGCGCGCCCACCGCCAGCCTGGTCTACAAGCTGGTCGAGGTCGAGGGACGGCCGGTGGTGAAGCGGTCCGAGCACAAGTCGACGATCGGCGGACGTAAGGTGGCCGTCCGGCGGCACAAGCCGACCGGCACCGCCACCGAGGAGGTCGTCGTGCCGCAGGGCGTGCCGGACCGGCAGCCCAACGACCGGCTGCTGCAGCGCACGTACGTCGCCGGTGGCGAGCCCGCCGAGCCGGTGTCGCTTGACGAGTCCCGCGAGCACCTGCGGCAGTGCCTGATCTCCATCCCCTGGGAGGGGCTGAAGCTCTCCGCCGGTGATCCGGCGGTCCCGGTGACGGTCGTACCCACGAGCTGACATACCCGTGAGCTGACCCCCGCGAACGTGGAAGGAACATCCGATGGGTAGTGCGTTGATCATCGTGGACGTGCAGAACGACTTCTGCGAGGGCGGTTCCCTCGCGGTGACCGGCGGGGCCGGGGTGGCGGCCGGGATCTCCCGGCTGCTCGCCGCCGAGCCGGACCGTTGGGACCACGTGGTGGCGACCAAGGACTACCACGTCGACCCCGGCTCCCACTTCAGCGACGATCCGGACTTCATCGACTCCTGGCCCCGGCACTGCGTGGTCGGCACCGCCGGCTCCGAGTTCCATCCGGAGCTGCACACCGGGCGGGTGGAGGCGGTCTTCCACAAGGGCGAGTACGCCGCGGCGTACTCCGGTTTCGAGGGGCACGCGGCCGACGGCGAGGGCCTGGCGGACTGGCTGCGGCGACGCGACGTGGACCGGGTCGACGTGGTGGGGATCGCCACCGACCACTGCGTCCGGGCCACCGCCCTGGACGCGGCCCGGGAGGGGTTCGCCACCACCGTGCTGCTCGACCTGACCGCCGCCGTGGCACCGGCCACCACCGACGTGGCCCTGCGGGCGATGGAGGGCGCCGGGGTGACCATGCGCGGGGCGCCTGTGATCCGCAGCGCTTAACCGACAATTGAGTGGTGTCTGTCGCACCCGGGGTCGAAGATGTCGCCCGGAGGTACGGACCACGATGAACATAAAGCCTTACCGGGAGGCACTCGCCCTGCCCGGTCTCCGGTCGCTGCTGGCGGTGTCGGTGCTCGCCCGGGTGCCGATCACCGCCACCGGCGTGACCCTCACCTTCTACGTGGTGCTGGACCTCGGCCGCGGCTACGGCGCGGCCGGGCTGGTGGGTGCGGCGATCACGGTCGGGGCGGCGGTCGGCAACCCACTGCTGGGCCGGTTGATCGACAGGCACGGTCTGCGCCCGGTGCTGGCCCTCACCACGGTCGCCGAGGCGTTGTTCTGGTCCACCGCACCGGCCCTGCCCTACCCGGTGCTGCTCGTGACGGCGTTCGTCGCCGGGCTGCTGGCCCTGCCGATCTTCTCGGTGATCCGCCAGTCGATCGCCGCGCTCGTGCCGCCCGAGGGCCGCCGCCCGGCGTACGCGCTGGACTCGATGTCCACCGAGCTGTCGTTCATGATCGGCCCGGCGCTGGCCGTCGCGGCGGCCACCACGATCTCGGCCCGGAGCACGCTCTGGTTCGTCGGTGCCGGGCTGGTCGCCTCCGGCATCCTGCTCTGGCTGCTCAACCCGCCGATCCGCAGCGCCGGCGAGACGGCCGCGCCGGCCCGCCGGGTGCCCCGCCGGCAGTGGCTGACCCCCCGCCTGCTCGCCGTCTTCGCCGTCAGCGCCGCCGCCACCCTGGTCCTCGGGGGTACCGACGTCGCGGTGGTCGCCGTGCTGCGCGAGAGTGGTGCGGTCGGCTGGACCGGTCTGGTCCTGGCGGTCTGGGCGGTCGCCTCGCTGGTCGGCGGCTTCGCCTACGGCGCGGTCAGCCGGTCCTTCTCGCCGCTGGCGTTGCTGGCCGCGCTGAGCCTCTGCACCATTCCGGTGGGGCTCGGCGGGGGGTACTGGTGGTTGCTCTGCCTGGCGTTGATCCCGGCCGGGCTGCTCTGCGCGCCCACCCTGGCCGCCACCTCCGACCTGGTCAGCCGGCTCGCCCCGGCGGAGGTGCGGGGTGAGGCGATGGGGCTGCAGGGTTCGGCGGTGACGGTCGGCATCGCCGTCGGCGCGCCCCTGGCCGGGCTGGTCATCGACCGCACCTCGCCGCCGTGGGGCTTCGTGGTGACCGGCGGGATCGGCCTGCTCGTCGCGCTCGTCGTCCTGCCGGTGGAGCTGCGCCGCCGCCGGACCGGTCCGCCGGTGGCGGATGAGAAGACCGACGCCCTCGCCGCGACCCACTGAGCCGTCTGCCCCACCCACCGCGACCCGCTGAGCCGTCTGCCCCACCCAGCGCGACCCGCCCGGCCCGCCCCACGCGACCCACCGGCCCACCCAACGCGACCCACCGGCCCGCCCATGGGGGTCAACGGGCCCGCCGGTTCGCTGCTCCGGTGGACGGGGTTGCCGGCAACCAGCACCATGTCCGTCATGCGTGGCAGAGGTGTGGTGGCGGTGTTCCTGGCGGTCGGGGTGGGTGGGGTGGTGGCTTGCTCCGGGCCGGCGGAGGACCGCGGCCCGGTCCGGGTGGGCGAGCTGCCCGCCGAGGTCACCGGCCTGGGTCCGGCCGTCCTGCTCGGTTCGGTGGCCGACGACCGGCGGTCCGACCTGCACGGGTTGTACCAGGTCGAGCGGTTCGGCGCCGAGCTGACCGGGGTGGCGCCGACGCGCCGGCACGTCGAGGTGGCACTCGGCGATCCGCTGGGCCTGACCGTGGCCCGGGGGCTGGCCGAGGACCCCCGGGACGCCTTCGTCGCCGACGGCCGGGTACGCGACACCGAACTGCCCGACCACAGCTCGGTACGCACGGTCACCCCGGTCGGTGCCGGGCTGGCCGTCACCGGCAACCGGTGCCTGGTGGTACGCGCCGACGGGCAGGTCCGGCAGCCCGCCGTGGAGGCCCGCTGCCACGCCGGGTCGACCGGTGGCCTGCTCTGGTCGGTCAGCCACACCGGGCAGTGGGGCGCGGTCGACCTGAGCACCGGGGTACCGAGCCCACCGGTCACCGTCGCCGGTACGCCGTTCGGCGCCACCGCCGACGGCCGGCACCTGTTCGTCACCGAGACCGGCACCCGGCGGGTGAGCGTGGTCGACACCCGTACCGGTGCAACCAGGTCGACCGGGGTCGAGCTGGCCCGGGGTGAGCCGGACGGCGCGGTCGGCCCGGCCGGTTTCGCCCACCTGCGGATCGTCGACGGGCAGCGCCGGTTGAGCCTGATCGGCCTGGAGGGGACCGTGCGGGACCTGCTCGCCCCGGTCGGCCACGTCGCCTTCACCCCGGACGGCACCCGCGCCCTGGTCGTCCAGCCGGCCGAGGGGTACCGCATCGTGATCCTGGACCTCGCCAGCGGCGACGTACGCCAGGTGACGGGGGCGGGCCGTCCCGCCGGATATCTGACGGCGCTGGTGACCGGCGACCACGCCCTACTGGCCGAGCTGGTCGGCCCGCAGCCGCGGCAGGTCCGGCCGGTCCGGTTGTGGAGCGTCGACCTGGCGGCGGCCCGGCTGACGGGGGCCTCGGCTGTCGGGGACGGCGGCCAGGTGCAACGGTTCGAGGCCGACGCCGCCCGGGTAGCCGACGGCGCGATCACCCTCGCGCCGGGTGGGCAGGTGCTGAGCCTGGACGCGCGGGGTCGGGTCGTGGCCGCCCGCGCCGGTGCCCGGCCCGGCCCGGCCTTACCGGACGGCCGGCTGCTCCACCGGCTCGACGACGGTGCCGGTGGCCTCCGCAACGACCGGCTGATGGCCCGCGGCGCGGACGGCCGGGAGACCGAGTTGTCGACCGGGGCGGGCCCCGACCAGGTGGTGTCGCACCTGCTGCCCACCCCGGACGGCGGACACCTGCTGGTGTCGCTGCAGCCGGGCGGGGGCACCCGGGCGCGCGCCCTCGGCAGCCAGATCATGCTGGTCCGGCTGGACGGCACCGGCGAGCCGCTGCTGCTGTACCGCAACGCGGTACTGGTCAGCCTGGGCCGGTCCGGCTGAGCCCGACGCAGACGGCGACGGGCGCCGTACCCGGATGGGTGCGGCGCCCGTCGTACGGCGGTCGGTCAGCGCTGGTCGAGGTCCGCCGAGGTGTCCTCCTGGTAGCTGGCACCACCGTTGACCTCACTGGTCAGCGGCTTGGCACCGCCCTCGGGCGGGCCGGCCAGCGACTGGCCACCGGCGGCCAGCTCGGGGAACTTGTAGTCGAACGCCGGCCGCTCGGAACGGATCCGGGGCATCTTGTCGAAGTTGCGCAGCGGCGGCGGCGAGCTGGTCGCCCACTCCAGCGAGTTGCCGTGGCCCCACGGGTCCTCGACCTCGACCACCGGGCCGGCCTTGTACGACTTCCAGCAGTTGTAGATGAACGGCAGCGTGGAGATACCGGTGATGAACGCGCCGATGGTGGAGATGATGTTCAGCGTGGTGAAGCCGTCACCGGGCAGGTAGTCGGCGTACCGCCGGGGCATGCCCTCGTTGCCGAGCCAGTGCTGCACCAGGAAGGTGGTGTGGAAGCCGACCATGGTCAGCCAGAAGTGCACCTTGCCGAGGCGCTCGTCGAGCATCCGGCCGAACATCTTCGGGAACCAGAAGTAGATGCCGGAGAAGACGGCGAAGACGATGGTGCCGAAGAGCACGTAGTGGAAGTGCGCGACGACGAAGTACGAGTCCGAGACGTGGAAGTCCAGCGGCGGGCTGGCCAGCAGCACGCCGGTCAGGCCACCGAAGAGGAACGTCACCAGGAAGCCGATCGCCCAGAGCATGGGCGTCTCGAAGCTGATCTGGCCGCGCCACATGGTGCCGATCCAGTTGAAGAACTTCATCCCGGTGGGCACCGCGATCAGGAAGCTCAGGAAGCTGAAGAACGGCAGCAGTACCTGACCGGTGGCGAACATGTGGTGCGCCCAGACGCTCATCGACAGGGCGGCGATGGCGATGGTCGCGGCGACCAGACCCTTGTAGCCGAAGATCGGCTTGCGGGAGAAGACCGGGATGACCTCGCTGATGATGCCGAAGAACGGCAGCGCGACGATGTACACCTCGGGGTGGCCGAAGAACCAGAACAGGTGCTGCCAGAGCATAGGCCCGCCGGTCTCCGGGGAGTACACGTGGGCGCCGAGGATGCGGTCCGCGGCGAGCGCGAAGAGCGCGGCGGCCAGCAGCGGGAAGACCAGGATCACCAGCAGGCTGGTGACCAGGATGTTCCAGGTGAAGATCGGCATCCGGAACATGGTCATGCCGGGGGCGCGCAGGGTCAGGATCGTGGTGATCATGTTCACCGCGCCGAGGATGGTGCCCAGACCGGAGATGGCCAGGCCGACGATCCACATGTTGGCGCCCACGCCCGGCGAGTGCTCGACGCTGCTCAACGGCGCGTACGCGAACCAGCCGAAGTCGGCGGCGCCACCGGGGGTGAGGAAGCCACCCATCGCGATCGTGCCGCCGAACAGGTACAGCCAGTAGGCGAAGCTGTTCAGCCGGGGGAAGGAGACGTCCGGCGCGCCGACCTGGATCGGCACGATGTAGTTCGCGAAGGCGAACACGATAGGCGTCGCGAAGAAGAGCAACATGATCGTGCCGTGCATGGTGAAGAGCTGGTTGTACTGCTCCGGCGACACGATCTGCATGCCGGGTACGGCCAGCTCGGCCCGCATGACCAGGGCCATCACGCCGCCGATCATGAAGAACACGAACGCCGTGATCATGTACATGATCCCGATCTGCTTCGCGTCCGTGGACCGCAGCAGCCGCGCGAGGGCCGACCCCTTGACCGGCTCTCGGACCGGCCAGGGCCGGGTCACGACCGGCTTGGGTGCAACGGTGGTCACGAATGGCCTCCGGTTCTCGGTTGTCCCGCTCGGCTACGCGCTGGTGATCTGCGAGCCGTCATCCGCATGGAGGATAGTCCCCAGCAGGTCGGAACAGCCGGTCGGGGGGCGGGCCACGACACGGCGCGCGCCGGCACCGGTCACAGCGGGTCCACCAGCAGTCGGTAGTGCTCGCCGAAGATCCGCCCGCCGCGACCGCGGAGCAGCGGATCCCGCAGCGCCGGCGAGACGTCGCGGGTCCGGTTACGGTCCCGGGTCCGGTCCCGCACCCACCGGGTACGCGGCCGACGTCGGCTCTCGTACCGGGCCAGGGCCGCCTCGACGCCACCGGCGGTGGCCGACGCGGTGCCGGAGAGCGACTCGGCGAGCACCACGGCGTCCTCCAGGGCCATCGCCGCGCCCTGGGACAGGGTCGGCGCGGTGGCGTGCGCGGCGTCGCCGACCAGCACCACCCGGCCGTGTGACCAGCGGCCCAGGTCCACCTCGTCGGTACGCTCCGCGCACACCTCGTCGAGGGCGTCGAGCAACTTCGGCACCGGCGAGCCGTAGGGCTCGAAGAGCTCCCGCAGCCGGGCCCCGGGGTCGGCCGGCAGTTCGGTGCCGGCCTCGTCGGCGTAGCAGTACAGCCGCCCGCCCCCGATCGGCATCACCAGGAAGCTGGCCCGCTGGCCGAGCAGGGCGGTCCACTCGGTGATCCGGGGGCCACCCCGGACCACACCCCGGTAGACCACCTGACCGGCCGGCCGGGCCGGACCGCCCAGGGCGGCGATGGACCGGATCGACGAGCCCGACCCGTCCGCGCCGATCAGCAGGTCGTACTCGGCGGTGCCGCCGTCGGTGAAGGTGACCCCGACCCCGTCGGGCAGCAGTTCGATCCCGCCGACCTCGACGCCGTACCGGACCTCACCGCCGGCACCGGTGAGCAGCACCCGGTGCAGCTCGGCGCGGGGCAGGGCGCGGCACTCGCCCACCCCGGCCCAGAGGGCACCGAGGTGCACCTCACAGAGCGGGTCGCCGGCGACGTCGAGGAACCGTTGCCGGTGGATGAGCTGCCCGAGCGGACGTACCGGACCGTCCAGGCCGAGGCGACGCAGCGCGCGGGCCGCGTTGCCCGGCAGGTAGAGGCCGCTGTCGGCGTACCCGGCAGGCGGCAGCTTCTCGGTGACGTCGGGTCGTAGGCCCACCATCCGCAGCGCCCGGGCCACGGCAAGGCCGGCGATGCCCGCGCCGACGATGAGGATGCGCAGGGGGAAACCACCCATCGTGGGGTACGCCTCCGGGGGGTGGGACGCGTCGGAGGCAAGACACTACTCGGTGCGATCGACGCACACCAGGGCCGGTTTCCCGGCGAGTCGCCGAGGAGTGAATGCGTCGATTCCGCCCGATCCCACCTGACGACCGGCCGGGGCGGCCGAGGCATGCGCTTTCCCCTGCCGACCGGTTGCGCAGTAGTTTCAGACATGTAAATGTGACGATGAATTTGGGAGCGCTCCCGCGCGTACCCCGGGCCGGCATCCCCACCACGAAGGACCAAGGAGCACCATGAGACGGACCCTGCGGGCACTTGCCGCCATCGGCCTGACCGCCGCCGGCACGATCGTCGCCGTCGCCCTCGGCGGCAGCGCGTCGGCCGACACCCAGATCTGTGAGCAGTTCGGCTCCACCGTGATCCAGAACCGGTACGTGGTGCAGAACAACCGCTGGGGCACCACCGCCCAGCAGTGCATCAACGTCACCGACCGCGGCTTCTCGATCACCACCCAGAACGGCAGCAGCCCGACCAACGGGGCGCCCACCGCGTACCCGTCGGTCTTCCTGGGCTGCCACTACACCAACTGCTCCCCCGGCACCAACCTGCCGATGCAGGTAAGCCAGATCAGCAGCGCCAACAGCAGCATCAACTACCGGTACGTCAGCGGGGCCACCTACAACGCCTCGTACGACATCTGGCTCGACCCCAGCCCCAAGCGGGACGGGGTGAACCAGATGGAGATCATGATCTGGCTCAACCGGCAGGGCTCGATCCAGCCGATCGGCTCCCCGGTCGGCAACGCCACCATCGACGGGCGCAACTGGGAGGTCTGGCGGGGCAACAACGGCGGCAACAACGTCATCTCGTACGTCGCCCCGTCGGCGATCAGCAGCGCCAACCTCAACCTGCTGGCCTTCATCAACGACACCCGCAACCGGGGTGCGATCACCAACAGTTGGTACCTGACCAGCATCCAGGCCGGTTTCGAGCCGTGGCAGGGCGGCGCCGGTCTGGCCGTCAACGACTTCTCGGCAAGCGTCAACGGCGGCGGCAACAACCCCAACCCGACCACCGGACCCACCAACCCGCCGGGCGGCTCGGCGGGCTGCGCGGTGAAGTACACCGCCAGCTCGTGGAACAACGGCTTCACCGCCGACGTGCAGATCACCAACAACGGCACCAGCACCATCAACGGTTGGACCCTGACCTACCCGCTGCCCTC
Source organism: Micromonospora sp. WMMA1923 (assembly GCF_049179195.1). Lineage (NCBI taxonomy): Bacteria > Bacillati > Actinomycetota > Actinomycetes > Micromonosporales > Micromonosporaceae > Micromonospora > Micromonospora sp. WMMA1923. The sequence continues at coordinate 592,878 of NZ_JBMHLZ010000001.1, read as the reverse complement.
GGGACAGCAGGTGAGCAACGCCTGGAACGCCACGGTGAGCCAGAGCGGGTCCACGGTGACCGCCCGCAACATCAGCCACAACGGCACGATCGCGCCGGGCGGCACCGCCAGCTTCGGCTACCAGGGGACGCTGAGCGGGGCGTACTCGTCCCCGACCAGTTTCTCGCTCAACGGCACGGCCTGCTCGCGGTCCTGACCCGCGGCGGCACGACAGGCGGGCGTGGCCTTCCGGCCACGCCCGCCGCACCGTGCTCGGTCAGCCGCCCAGCGCGTCGATCTCGCCCATCTCCTGCGCGGTCAGCGAGAACGAGAAGATGTCGGCGTTGGCGCGGATCCGCTCCGGGGTCACCGACTTCGGAATGACCACGATCTCGTGGTCGAGGTGCCAGCGGAGCACCACCTGGGCCGGCGACACGTCGTGCGCGGCGGCGATCCGCACCAGCACCGGATCGGCCAGGTCGGTGGACTTGAACGGGCTGTACCCCTCCAGCACGACGCCCCGCTCCCGGTGCTCGGCGTGCCGCCGCGCGTCGTACAACGACGGGCTCCAGCGGATCTGGTTGACCGCCGGGGTCTGGCCGGTGGCCTCGGTCAGCTCGTCGAGCCCGGCGGTGTCGTAGTTGCTCACCCCGACCGCCCGGGTCAGACCGTCGTCGCGGGCGGCCAGCAGCTCCCGCCAGACCGGCACGCTGCCGTCGGCTCCCGACGGTGGCCAGTGGATCAGCCAGAGGTCGACGTGGGACAGGCCGAGGGCGCGCAGGCTCGCCTCGATGGTCTCCCGTTCCCGGCCGACCCGCTCCGGCGGCAGCTTGGTGGTGACGAAGACGTCCTCCCGCGCCAGCCCGCTGTCCCGGACCGCCCGGCCCACCTCCTGCTCGTTGCCGTACATGGTGGCGGTGTCGACGTGCCGGTAGCCGGCGTCGAGGGCGGCCCGCACCGCGTCGTAGCCGGCCTGGCCGGTGGCCTGCCAGGTGCCGAAGCCGAGCAGGGGCATCCGTACGTCGCCGGCGAGGGCGACGGTGGGCTGGTCGAGAGAGGTCATGCCGGACTTCTACCCTCGATCGCCAGGTCCATCCCCACCCGGTGCGCCACCGACGGTCCTCAGGCCGTCCCCGGCTCGGTCAGCCGCCACGCCGCGCTGATCAGACCGATGTGGGACAGCGCCTGCGGGGTGTTGCCGAGCTGCGCGCCGGTGACCGGGTCGACCTGCTCACTGAGCAGACCGACGTCGTTGACGTGGGTGACCGCCCGCTCGAACAACGCCCGCCCCCGCTCCGGCTCCCCGGCCAGCACCAGGCACTCGACCAGCCAGAAGGAGCAGACCAGGAACCCGGCCGGATCGGTGGGCCAGCGCCGGACCAGCCCGTCGCCGGCACCCAGCTCCCGCTCCACCGCCGCGATCGTGGCCCGCATCCGCGGATCGTCGGCGGGCAGGAAACCCACCAACGGCAACAGCAGGGCCGAGGCGTCCAGGTCCATCGAGCCGAACCACCCGGTGTACGCGCCGACCCGGTCGTGGAAACCCTCCCGCAGCACGGTCGCCCGGATCTCGTCGCGGATCGCCGCCCAGCGCACCGGGTCGGCCCGCCCGCCCAACCGGGGTGCCAGCCGCACCGCCCGGTCCAACGCCACCCAGCAGAAGACCTTCGACGACAGGTGGTGCCGCGGCGCACCCCGGGTCTCCCACATCCCCTGGTCCGGCAGCCGCCAGGTCGCGGCCACCTGCTCGGCCAGCCCGACGACCATCTCCCGCAGCTCGGTGTCGAAGGTCTCGCCAAGGTAGTCGTGGAACCGCCACACCGCCAGGACGACCTCACCGGGCACGTCCAACTGCCGCTGCCGCCAGGCGGCGTTGCCGATGCGCACCGGTCGGCTGTCGGCGTACCCGCGCAGGTGCCCGCAGTCGTACTCGGTGAGGTCACGCTCGCCCTCCAGCCCGAAGAGCACCGGCACCGGGCCGGCACCGACCCGGCCGATGGAACGGGCCGCCCAGGCGAAGAGGCGGTCCGCCTCCTCGGGACAGGCCGCCACCCAGAACGCCCGCATCGTGCCCGCGAAGTCACGCAGCCAGCAGTAGCGGTAGTCGTAGTTGAGGTCCCCGCCGATCCGCTCCGGCAGCGAGGTGGTCGACGCCGCGGCGACCGCGCCGCTGGGGGCGTACGTCAGGCCGGTCAGCACCGTGGCGCTGTGCCGGACCAGGTCGGCGTAGTGGCCGTCGTACCGGTGGGTCTCCCGGAAGGCCTCCCAGGCGGCCGTGGTGTCGGCCAGCGCCGCCACCGGATCGAGCCTGGTCGGGGGCGGGCCGTAGGTCGGGGCGTACGCCAGGTCGAAGGCGACCACCTCGCCCGCCGCGACGGTGAAGTCCTGCCGGATCCGGTCGCCGGTCACCCGCAGCGGGCCGGCACCGCCGCGCAGCGCCAGGGTGACCGGACCGGCGGCGGCCAGCACCGATCCGTCCGGCTGCTCGTGCAGGTACGGGGTGAGCAGCCCGTACTCCGGTCGGGGCGCGAGATCCAGCCGCATCGGGACCCGACCGGCCAGTCCCTCGACGACCCGCAGCAGCACCGCCGGGGAGTTGCGGCCCAACTCGTGCCCCCGGGCACCCGGCTCGGCGGCCAACGCGTCGGTGACCGCCACCCGGCCCTGCGTGGTGTGGTGGACGGTACGCAGCACCAGCGTGCCGGGGCGGTACGCCCGCTCGACCCGGCTGGCGACCGTCGGCGCGAGCCGCCAGTGCCCGGCGTCGGCGTCCAGGAGCCGGCTGAGGACCGCAGGCCCGTCGAACCGGCCGGGGCACCACCAGTCGACCGAGCCGTCCCGGCTGACCAGGGCCCCCGACCGGCAGTCGGAGAGGAACCCGTAGTCGGCGATCGGCGGCTGCTGCACCCGCCCCGGGTACCCAGCCCCGGGGCGGGTTCACCCGCTTCAGGAGGTGGGCGGCTCGTCCTCGCCGGCCTCCTCGGCCTTGTCGGCCTCCTCCTTGGTCCGGTGCACCGCCTGGTCGGCGTGCTCCGGCGGGCCGTACACGGTGTAGAGGACCAGCGGGTTCGGCCCGGTGTTGACGAAGTTGTGCTTGGTGCCGGCCGGCACCACCACCAGGTCGCCCTGGGCGACCTCCTTCTTCGCCCGGCCCACCCTGGCCTCGCCGGTGCCGCTGACGAAGGTCAGGATCTGGTCGATGCCCTCGTGGACCTCCTCGCCGATCTCCCCACCCGGGGGGATCGTCATGATCACCAGCTGGGTCTTCTCCCCGGTCCAGAGCACCCGCCGGAAGTCCGGGCTCTTCTCGGCGACGGTCGCGATAGTGAAATGTTCCATGCCGCGCTCATACCCGCTTCAGAACCGGTCCACGCCGGGAATCGCAGATGGTGGAAGGTCGCGTGGATTCGGGGTTTGAATCCGCACGGAGCGGGGATCGAGACTGCCGACCGGCATCACGGTGCCGGTCGAGCCAGGTCCCCGCCGACGTACCGCCGTTGGGCTGCGCAGGTGGGAGACGGCCGGAGCGCGGCGACGTTACGACCCGGGTCACGAGCCAGGTCTAACGCCGCCGTGCGCCCGTTTCCGGGCCAGGACGACCCGCCGGCAACCGACCAGGAGCGCCGCCGCCGCGACCAGCTGAGCGAACGACAGCACCGCCGGAGGCACAGCAAGCGAGGTGAACTCGGGCATCAGGGACAACAGCGAGCCGTGCTCGGGCATCAGGAACACCTCCTCCGGCCCGTCCCCACCGCCGCTGCGGCCACGTCGGCCCACCTGCCACGCACCGCCCAGCAGGGTGAGGGCGAGCAGCGCCGTGCCCACCGCCAGGGTGCGCGCCCCGACCCGCACCAGGATGGTCAGGCCCAGCCCCAGGAGCACCCCGGCCAGCAGCACCGGCGGCAGGGCCGTGCCGAGGAAACCACCCACCGTCCAGTTCTCCCACGCGGACCACCGGTAGGTCAGGTCGTAGTAGCAACCGGCCACGAACCCCCCGGCGAGCACCGCCGCGAGAATCCGGTCCACCCGGTTCGGCGAACCATCGTGAGCCCCGGACAGCGCGCGGACCAGGACCGCCACGGCGACGCAGCCGACCACACCGGGCACCAGGAACCACCACCGCTCGGCCCAGGCCGGCTGCAACGGGCCGAGCGGCGTGTACCCGACGAAGCCGTACCCACCGGCCTCGCCGTTCCACTCGGCCACGAAGTGACGCAGGTAGGCGACGGCCGCCGGGACGGCCAGGCCCAGCGGCACGGCCAGCAGCGCCAGCCGCACCGGCCAGCTCGCCGAAGCACCCGCCACCAGCGCCACCCCGGCCAGGGCGACCCAGGCGAGCACCTCGGCCGAGGGCAGCAGCGGCGACGTGGTGAGCACGCCGACCAGGTGGACGGCCGACAGCACGCCGGCGACGAGAAGAAGGACTGTCAACCAGTGACGGGAACGCATCGCAGGAGAGTGCCACAGTGGACCGACATCGGCGGTCAGTCGTCGTCGGGGGCGACCACCGGCTCGCTGCCGGCGCAGCGCAGGGTCAGTTCGTGTTCTCCGTCGGGGCCGCTGAAGGTCACCTCGACGTCGTCGTCCGGCCCCTGCTCGACGTCGCTTACCCGGTAGCCCTGGGCCGGGGCCCAGGAGACCAGCCGTACCTCGCCGGCGCGGCACTCGGCGACCGCCGAGCCGCCGGTCACCGAAAAGACCCGACGAATGCCGGCGGGGGTCACCGACGGTGCGGGGGTGGCCGTGGCCGGTTCGCCCGGCCCTGCGGTGCCCGGCCCTGCGGTGCCCGGTGCTGCGGTGGTGCCCGGTCCTGCGGTGGTGCCCGGTGCGGTGGTGCCCGGCGGAACGGCCGGGGCGGACGGCGGCGGGGAGGCCAGTGACCGCTCGATCTGCTCCTGGCTGAGCACCCCGCCCGGGGTACCGGTGATGCCCTCACCTACCAGCCGGATCGCGCCCAGCCCGATGCCGGTGGCCACGACGGCGGTCGCCAGCCACCCGAGTACGGCGAGGAGAGTGCGACGGCGCATGCACCGACTATCCCCGACGCGAGGTTGCCGCCGGGCTGGCCCGGGGATAAGAGAGGGTTAAGGACGGCGGTCCGGGCCGCTCGGCCGGCTAGCCTGCCACCTGTGGCCCGCCTGCTGCTCGTCGAGGACGACCTGACCATCCGTACCCCGCTGGTCCGCGCGTTACGGGAACGCGGCCACGCGGTGGCCGCCACCTCCACCGCCATGGACGGGCTGCGCTCGGCCCTCGACGACCGGCCCGACCTGGTCGTGCTCGACCTCGGCCTGCCCGACCTGGACGGCCGGGAGCTGCTACGGATGCTGCGGGCGGTCAGCGCGGTACCGGTGATCGTGGCCACTGCCCGGGACGACGAGACGGAGATCGTCCGGGTGCTCGACGCGGGCGCCGACGACTACCTGGTGAAGCCGTTCACCGCCGCCCAGCTCGACGCCCGGGTACGGGCGGTGCTGCGCCGGGGCCCGGCCGCCGCCGACACCGAGGACCCGACCATCGCGCTCGGCGGGCTGCGCATCGACCCCCGCTCCCGGCAGGTGACCCTGGACGGCGCCGTCGTCGAGCTGACCCCGCGCGAGTTCGACCTCCTGCACCACCTGGCCGGCCGACCCGGTCAGGTGGTCACCAAGCGGGAGCTGCTGACCGAGGTCTGGCAGATCCCGTACGGCGGCGCGGACAAGACCGTCGACGTCCACCTGTCCTGGTTGCGGCGCAAACTCGGCGAGAACGCCCAGCAGCCGCGCTACCTGCACACCGTCCGGGGCGTCGGGGTGCGGCTGGCCGACCCGGAGGCGGACCGGTGAGGGGCCGGCTGGCCCTGCTGGCGGCGGCGGTGAGCGTCCTGGTGCTGGCTGCCTTCCTGGTGCCGCTGGCCCTGCTGGTGCGCGACGTCACCGCCGACCGGGCGACGGTCCGGGCCACCGCCGACGCGCAGGGGCTGGTGACGGTGGTCGGTACGGCCGACACCGACACCATCCGGTTGACCGTGGAGCAGCTCGTCGCCGAGTCCGGCCGGGCGGTAAGCGTCTTCCTGCCCGACGGTACGGTCCTCGGTGCGCCCGCGCCGCGTACCCCGGCGGTGGCCCTGGCCGCTCGGGGGCAGAGCCTCACCGCGGAGTTCGACGGTGGTCGCGAGGTGGTCATCGCGGTGCAGGGCCGGCCGGACGGCACCGGCGTCATCCGGACCGTTGTGCCCGCCGGTGAGCTGACCGCCGGCGTGACCCGGTCCTGGCTGGTGCTCGCCCTGCTGGGGTCGGTGCTGGTGCTGGTCGCGCTGGCCGTCGCCGACCGGCTGGCCCGTACCCTGGTGCGCTCGATCACCGACCTGTCCACGGTGTCGCACCGGCTGGCCAACGCCGAACTCGACGCCCGGGTGGCCCCGGCCGGGCCGGCCGAGCTGCGCGAGGTGGCCGGGGCGCTCAACCATCTGGCCGGCCGGATCCAGGTGCTGCTGCGCGAGGAACGCGAGCAGGTCGCCGACCTGTCGCACCGGTTGCGTACCCCGCTCACCGCGTTGCGCCTGGAGGCCGAGTCGCTGCGTGACCCGCAGGACACCGCCCGGGTCACCGCCGCCGTCGACGGCCTGGAACGGGCGGTCACCGGCCTGATCCGGCAGGCCCGCTGGCGTACCCCGACCGCCGAGGTGGCGGCCTGCGACGCGGCGGCGGTGGTGGCCGACCGGGTGGCCTTCTGGTCGGTGCTGGCCGAGGACACCGGCCGCGCGGTCACCCTGGACCTGGCCGAGGGGCCACTGCCGGTGGGAGTGCCCGCCGACGAGCTGGCGGCGGCGGTGGACGCGCTGCTCGGCAACGTCTTCGCGCACACCCCGGACGGCACCCCGTTCACGGTGCGGCTCAGCTCCACGCCGGGCCAGGTGCTGCTGACCGTCGCCGACGAGGGGCCGGGGATGCCGGCCGGCACCGTGCGCCGGGGGGCCAGCCACGGCGGCTCGACCGGTCTCGGCCTGGACATCGTCCGGCAGGCAGCCCAGGCCAGCGGTGGATCGCTGGAGGTGGGCAACGCCCGGCCCGACGGTGGGGCCCGGGTGGTGCTGCGACTCGGCCCGCCTCGCGACGCCGCCGACGCACCCCCGACGGGCGACCCCGGCCGGTCTTAACCCGGCCTTAGCAGTCGGACAGCGCGCCGCTATCCGCCCGGGACGGATCCTTTCTCCAGCAACCGAGGAAAGGATCGACACGATGAAGCGCATGGCTCTGGTACTGGCCGCGGTCGGCGGAACGGCCGTGCTGACGGTCACCGGCGTGGCCCTCGGCGGGATCGCCGCCGGTGAGACGCAGCGGACCACCGGCACCACCCTGGTCGCCGCCCCCACCCCGGACGACGCGACGACCGCCCCGGCCGCCCCGGCCGACCCCACGACCGTCCCGGCCGACCCCACGTCGGCCCCGGCCGTCCCGCCGACCGGCGGCAGCGCCGACCCGACCGCCACCACCCCGGCACCCACGGGTACCGGCTCGACCGGCGCGCCCGCCGGGGCCGCCGAGATCAGCCGCGAGCGGGCCGGCGAGATCGCCCTGGCCGCCGCCGGCGGGGGCCGGATCACCGAGACCGAGTCCGAGCGGGAGAACGGCCGCCCGGTCTGGAGCGTGGAGATCGTCAACGGCGACACCGAGCACGAGATCGACGTGGACCGGGAGAACGGCTCGGTGGTCAAGGCCGAGAAGGAGCCGGTCGACGACGACCGGGACCACGACCGGGACGACGATCGGGACGACGATGACGACGACGACCGGGACGACGACTGATCAGTCTTCCCCTGCCGGAGGGCCCCACCGCGACCGCGGTGGGGCCCTCCGTCGGTCAACCGTCCGCGCCGCCGTGGCGGTTCAGCGGTGCAGCCAGGCAGTCAGGTCCGGCGGTGCGAGGCCCGCGACCCGGGCCCGGTAGCGGGCGAGGGCGGCGTCGTCGAGCAGGGCCTGCCCCTGGCCGGACCCACCGTGCCGGAAGAAGGCGTCCCGGCTCCTGAGTACCCCGACCGGGTCCGGGGCGAGCCGGTCGGCCCGCTCGCGCATCCGGGTGAAGGTCGCCGCCTCGACCAGCGCGGGCCACTGCTCGTCGGGTACGACGAGGCCCAGCCGGTCGGCCAGCCGGCGCATCTGCCCGGGCAGGTCGGCCAGCAGGTCGGCGTAGTGCACCAGGACCACGTTGGGCTGGCCGCGCCGTTGCCAGGCGTCGCCGAGATGCCACAGCACCCCGGGCAGCGAGTCCAACTCGGTACGGGGATCTGGCTGTCGGTCGATCCACTCCGCCAACCAGTCGCCGACCGGTGTGGCGGCGCGCGGCGGCCCGGCCGGTGCCGGTTCCCCCGTCAGCTCGCGCAGCCGCTGCCGGTTCAGGTTGCCCGTCTGGTGGTACAGCGAGACCGCCAGGTCGAGCGGGTGCCGGCCGACCACCACGTAGGTCACCCGGGGATCGAGCGGCAACCCGTCCAGTGGGGTGTGGGTCTTGACGAACCGCCGGTGCCGCTGCGCGGCCAGCCGGGCGAAGACCTCCCCGGTCGGCTCGACCAGCCAGTCCAGCCAGGGCGAGAGCCGCGACAACGGTGCCGGCAACTCCGGGGTACGCAGCACCAGCAGCGCGCAGATCATCTGCAGCCAGGTCGTCCCGCTCTTGGAACGGGTGCTGATCACGATGTCGCCGTCCCGGAACGGGAAGTCGAGCCATCGGGCGCTGTCCTCGTCCGGCGAGCGGTAGCGGAAGGGCGCGGCAGACATCCGGCGATGCTACGGCGAGCGGGTGGCGACAGCACAGCGATTTCGGCCCGGCGCGGTGGGTGACCCAGCCTCGCCTGGCTCAGGGCCGGGTGGGCCGACCCGGCCGGTCAGGTCCGGTCCGGCCGGCCCACCCGACCCGGGCGAGCGTTGCGGAAAGAGGCGGTCAGCCGCGCTCGGCGAAGCCGAACTGCACCACGCCGTCGTCGTCCACGACGGCGTCGACCGAGGTGTCGTTGAGCAGCTCGGCGGCGTCGGAGTCGAGGAAGATCCGGGCACCGGAGCTGTCCACCACCTGGTCACCCCGCACCGGCTCCGGCACCAGCTCGATGGTGAGCGACCCGGCCTCGGCGTCGGCGGCGATCCGCAGTCCACCGTCCGCACTGACGTCCTGCTGGGCGGCGAGGTCACGGATCACGAGCACGGCGTTGTCGGTCATGGTCAGCATGTGGAGACTCCTCATGGCTTCTCGGGTCGGTCACGTACCCAGGCCGGTACAGCGGCCCGCGCACGGGTCTTACCCCGGCGAGTCGGCCTTATCCATGCAAAGCAGACCAGGGCCACCGCATCTAACGGCCATTTGCCACATTTAGCCGCGATATGTTCATAAGCTGAGGGCATGGACGATGCCCGACGGTACGTCGCCGAGTTCATCGGCACCCTGCTGCTGGTCTTCTTCGGGGTCGGCAGCGCGATAGCGGCCCGGGTACAGGGCGGCGTGGTGGTGGTCGCCCTCGCCTTCGGGTTCATCATTCTCGCGCTGGTCTACACGATCGGGCCGCTCTCCGGCAGTCACGTCAACCCGGCGGTCACCCTCGGAGTGCTGCTCTCCGGCAAGATCTCCGCGATCGGGGCGGTGGCCTACTGGATCGCCCAGTTCGCCGGGGCCACGGTGGCCGCGTTCTTCCTCTGGGGGTTGACCCGGTGGGGCGGGGTGGTGGACCAGACCGGGGCACTCGGCACCACCGGGTACGGCGCGAGCATCAACCGGGGCGGCGCGATGCTGCTGGAGGTCGTCCTGACCTTCCTGTTCGTGCTGGTCGTCCTGGTGGTGACCAGCAGGGCGGAGCACGCCGGCTTCGCCGGCCTGGCGATCGGCCTGGCCCTCGCCGCGGTCAACCTGGTAGGCATCACCCTGGACGGCGCGTCGGTGAACCCGGCCCGGTCCTTCGGGCCAGCGGTCTTCGAAGGTGGCACGGCGCTGCGGCAGCTCTGGCTGTTCATCGTCTTCCCGCTGCTCGGCGGGGCGCTGGCCGCCCTGGTGGCGCCGCTTGTCATCCACCGCAACCCGCACCACTGGGGCGGACCGGAGAAGCCGGCTCGGTCCTGACCCACCGTCGGCCCGCCCGCCGCCTCAGGCGCCGGGCGGCAGGGCGGGCGGCACCGGCGCGGCCGGGTCACCCCGCTCGATCAGGGCGTCGATCGCCGCCGGGGGCAGTCCGCGCAGCGCCAGCACCCGCCGCCCCCACCGGTGCAACCGGCACGGAAAGGGATTGGCGTCGTTGCGGCAGACCGTCCCGCCCGACCAGCGCCGCGGCGCGTGCACCACCACCGCCCGGACGGCGAACTGCGCGTCCTCACCCGTGACGTACGGCGGTAACGGGATCTCCCGCAGGACATCACCGGCGGGCTGGGCGGAACGGACGGCACTGCGACTCATCAGGGGTTCCTCCACAGAGGATGGTCGAATCGGACCAACCGAAAGTACGCCTATGCGTACCCGCAGTGACGGACAAACTGTCCCGACCAGTCCGGCCCGGCACCCCGGCGGGGGTGCCCGGCGGCAGCTCAGCGCAGGGCTGCCGCCTGGAGGCTGACGCTGCCGCACTCGGGGTTGAACGCGCGTTCGGCGACCCAGGAGAGCGTCAGCCGCTGCCCGGCCGGCGCCCGGAACCGGACGTCGAACGCGGCGGTGTGCTCGGTGTGCGGATCCTCGAAGGCGACGGTGGCGGTGGTGCCGTCGGCCAGCCGGGCCGCCAGCTGACCCCGCGCCATCCACACCCCGACGAAGAGCCGCACGGTACGGACCTCGCCGTCGCCCGCCACGGCGAGGGTGAACCCGTTACCGGCCCCGCAGGTGTGCACCCCGTTGGACGTGCCGCTCTGGTCGGCCATCTCGGCCCCGTCCCGCCAGACGAACCGCTCCGGGTTGGTGTCGTGCCCCGCGCGGTCACCCCGACCACCGGCGTCGACCAGGGACGGCGGCACCGCCCGCTTGCGTACCGTGGACTCCGCGCCGCGCGCCCCCCAGTGGATCCAGTCCCGCGCCCCGGCGTCGGTCAGGTCGACGATGGCCGGCACCTCCACCCGGGAGATCGCCAACACCGGTTTCTGCGCCGCGGGCGCGACGGCGGCGCTCGCGGGAGCGCTGGGGGTGGCGCTGGGCGTCGGGTCCGGGGCGGGCCGGGCCCGGGGGTTCAGGCCGGGTGAGACCACGGCGGGCTCGACGGCGGCGGGTCGGCCGGCGGAGGCCGGGCGTTCCACCCCGAGCGCGTCCTCGGGGCCCGCCGGCCGGGTCTCCGGCTCCGGGCCCGCCTCCCGACCGAGGTACGCGACCAGCCCGACCAGGCACACCACCACGGTCAGCCCCTCGACCGCCCACAGCCGACGCTGCCGACTCCGAGCCGTCCGCCGCTCGGCGCTCCGGGTCGACCGGGACGTGGACCGGCGGGCACCACCTGTCGATGGAGCCGCCCGCCGTCCGGCACCCCCGGTCGGTTGAACCGCCCGCCGTCCGGCACCCCCGGTCGACCTGGTCCGGCCCTGGTCCGTCTCCGCCAACCCGACCTCCACTCACCGCCAGTTGCGTCCCGGCCAATCTGGAACAGCCTGCCCGGAGTGTGTGCGCTCCCACGTTTTCATCGGATCGACCCAGACGCCAGAGGAAACCGAACGATTTTGTCACTGATCGGTCATCGGTTCGTCGTCGGGGGCCGCGAAACCAGGAAGCGCGTCGGCCACTTTCACGTCCCGCCAGGCCGGCTGCCGATAGCTTGAAACCGCAGCTCAGAAGCGTTTTTACAGCGAGCCGGGAGGGGGCATGTCGAACCCGTACCGACGATCGGTCTGCGCGCTGGACCGGCCGGCTTCCTGGGACGAGCGCTCTCCCCAGCGGCCCGTGCAAGGGGCTACCGTGCCGGCTCAACTGCCGTTGCCCCAGGTCGCGGAGTCAGGCACCCTCGCCGTGCTCCTCTCGCTGGCCCTGTTTGTTGGCCTCACCACCCTCGGCCGCACGCGGATGCTGCCGGTTCCGGATCAGACCCGGTGGTGGCAGCCGGGCGGCGTGGTCGCGGAGAGTCTGCTGCGCGGCGCGGCGGGCACGCTCTTCGGTGGCGGCACCCCGTCCTGGCAGCGGCTCGGGTTGGCCCTGCTCGCCCTGTTCTGCTTCCTCGCCTGGCGGCGGTACGCCCGGAACATGATGGTGTACCGGCCCGGCCCGATCGACGTACGGGAGTTCGAGATCGGCTTCCTGCCCGGCGAGGAGCCCGACCGGGCCGGCCGCACCCGCGACGCGGTGGGCGGCGCTGCGGCCGACGGTGGTGACGCGGCGGTGGACGGTAGCTGTGAGGCCCTCAGGGGACGGGGGACCTACCTGCGGAGCCGGTTCTGCCGGCAGCTCGCCGAGACCGGGGTGTACCCGCCGTACGCCGGACCGGCCAACCCGCCACCGCAGGGCTTCTTCGACGTGCTCGCCGACAACCAGAACCAGTCCAACCTGCCGATCTTCGTCACCACCAGCCTCGCCCGCCTCTGGCCGACCCGGGGCTTCCAGGTCAAGGGGACCCTGCAGGTCCGCCGGCAGGAGCCCCGTTACGGCCTGTCGGTCACGGTCACCTCGTTCGCCGGGCCCGGCGGCAACGCCAGCGCGACCACCACCGAGTGGGGCAGGAGCTGGGAGGACGCCACCTGCCGGGCCGCGTACTGGGCGATGGCGAAGATTCTGCCGGCGACCCGGTTGGCCGACACCGCTCCGTGGCGTAGCTGGCGTGGGCGGGACATGCCGGCGGAGCTCTTCGAGACCTACAGCGAGGCCAAGAAGCGGCACGACGACCGGAAGCTGGACGAGGCACTCTTCTTCTACCGGGAGGCGCTGCGGCTCGACCCGTTCAACATCGACATCCGGCTGATGGTGGCCAGCGTGCAGGAGGACATGGGCCTCTTCCTCGACGCCCTGCAGACCTACCAGGGCGCGCTGGCCGTCGTCGAGCTGGACGGCAGGTACACCGGTGCGCTGTGGAGCCGCAAGCGGGACCGCTGGCGGCACTGGATGCGCTACACCTGGTCGACCGTGCGCCTGGTGCGCCGGCATCCCGAGTGGTTGAAGCTGCGCTTCCAGTACGCCCGGGCCCTCGGCTTCTCCGAACGGGTGGTGACCGAACTCTTCTCGACCGAGCCGATCGGTACCCGGCGGTGGCTCGTCCGGGACCAGGCCCGGCAACGGCTCTGTGCCGCGCTGGCCGAGCGGTACTGGCCGGCGGTGCTCTCCTGCGCCAACCCGCCCGACCACGACCAGGCCAAGAGCGAGGTCCGGCAACGACTCAGCACCCCCGAGGGTGCCCGGCTGCTGCTGCGGCTCGCCGCCTGGCAGGAGTTCCAACGGCTCTACGAGGACCTGCCGGTTGCCCTGTTGGTACCCGGCGCCGGTCGGGACGCAACCCGGCGACAGGTCCGGCTGATGCGCGACGTCTGGATCCCGCTGAGAGTGGCGGAGTCGCTGAGGAACGATCGCGGCGCGGCGGCGGTGCAGGCCATCGCCCGGGACCAACTGGACGCCGTCGGTTGCCTCAGCACCTGGTGGATCGGATGGCGACGGCTACGCGCCCGGCAGGGCCTGGCGGTCGGCTGGCCGACCGACCCCGACCTGCTGGAGCAGGCGGTACGCCGCGCCCAGCGGCGGTGGAATCCGCTGGTCCGGCTCCGCTATCTCGACTACTACGGGGCGGCGGTGTGTTACGCCCACGCTCTCTGCGGCCACCCCAAGTGGACCTACCGACGGTCGGATCAGGAACGCGGTATCTGCCTACCGGAAACCCAGCCGGGTGCGGAGGCCGAGGCGTTGACCTTCCTGGCGGTGCAGAACCTGCGGGCCAGCCTGATCGGCACGCAGAGCGGGACGGCCGGGCGGCTGGCCGTGCAGTCCGACACCGAGTCCGGGGTCGCCTCCCGGCTACGCACCTGGATCGCCAGCAGCGACCCGGACCTGGAGCGGCTGCGCAACGAGCCGCAGTTCCGCTTCTTCCAACAGGACGTCTACCAGCCGATGAAGCCGATCACTCTGCTCCCGGAGGACGTCACCGAGGTACGGATCGTCGCGTACACGAAGAAACTGCTCTGTGAAGGGGCCCGCCTGCTGGAACGCAAGTGGCACCAACGACGCTTCGACGGCCCGCCGACGTTCCTGCACGAGGTGCTGGGCTGGATCCGGGTGGATGCCGAGACCTGGACGGTGGTGGCGGAGCTGGTGCAGGACCGGGCCCGGTTCTGGGAACACCGGGCCCGGTTTTCCCGCGCGGTCACCGAGGCGGTCGAGCTGATCCGCACCGCCGACCACCATTTCCCGCCCCCGGTGCCGCCCTACGAGGACCTGGTGCTGCCCAGGGTGGAACGGATCCCCGACGACGAGCCGGATCCCACCCGGAAGGTCGACCGACTGGTCCGGGAATGGGTCGAACAGATCGACTACCGGCTGAAGGTGCTGGGTTCCCTGCTGGCCGAGTCGGCGATCCGGGTGTCTGACGCCAGTGACAAGTTGACCCGCACCGCGGACGTCGAGGACCGACGCTTCGAGCCGAAGTACTTCGCCGCGCTCTGCATGGAACGCGCCCAGTTGTGGCAGCAGGTGATCGAGATCCTGGACGGCACCGACCTGGCGATCGAAAGCATCGTGCCGGAGGAGGAGCAGACCGAACCCTGAACCCGTACCCGTTCGGGGCGGCTGCTCAGCGGAGCTCGAAGCCGAGGGCCTGGGCCAACAGCACCGCCTGGTTCACGTCGATGAGCGCGCCGGCCCGGCGTACCGTCGTCGGGTCGAGGCCGGTCAGGTCGCTGCCGCGCAGGTCCGCCCCGGTGAGCTGGCTGCCCTGCAGCTGGGCGGCGGAGAGGTCGACCCGGGTGACGGTGGCGCCGGTCAGGTCCGCGCCGGTCAGGTCGACCTCGCGCATCCGTACCCCGGTGAGGGTCACCCCGCGCAGGTCCGCCCGGGGCAGGGCGACGAAGGACCAGTCCCCGCCGTCGACCCGCAACGGCCGCAGGTCGCACTGCTCGAAGGTGCTGCCGACCAGTTTGCAGCCGGTGAACTCGGCCTCGAACAGGTTGCACCGGACGAAGGCGCAGCGGGTGAAGGCCGAGTCGGTGTGCCGGGAGGCGTTGAACCGTACCGCCCCGAAGACGCACTCGGTGAAGGTCGCGCCCCGGGTGACCGCCTCGGTCAGGTCGACCGAGTGGAACTCGCAGCGGGTGAAGTGCCGGTCCACCAGCTCCTCGGCGTACCAGTCGTCGTGCCGGAAGGTGACCCCCTCGGTCGGGCCCTCCCCGGATGGTTGCGGCATCCGCCGAGCCTAGCCAGGCCCACCGACACCGGTGGCGCGCAGGACACTTCCGGGTCGGACGTACCGGCTAGTAGGTTCGACAGGTGAGCGTGACACGGACGACCGACCCGGACCTGATCGGCTTCGACCCCGCCCGGCTGGCGCGGATCGACGAGCACTTCGGCAGGTACGTCGACGACGGGCGGCTCCCCGGCTGGCAGATCGTGGTCACCCGGCGCGGCGAGATCGCGCACAGCTCGACGTACGGGATGCGCGACGTCGAGGCGGGTGCGCCGGTGGGCGCGGACACCCTCTGGCGGATCTACTCGATGACCAAGCCGATCACCTCGGTGGCGGCGATGATGCTCTGGGAGTCCGGCCGGTTCGAGCTGACCGACGAGATCAGCCGCTGGCTGCCCGAGTTCGCCGACATGCGGGTCTACTCCAAGGGGTCGGTGCTCAAGCCGTACACGGTGCCGGCGACCGAGCCGATCCGGGTCTGGCACCTGCTCACCCACACCGCCGGGCTGACGTACGGCTTCATGCAGACCTCGGTGGTCGACGGCCTGTACCGGGCGGCCGGCTACGACCTGCTGCCGCCGCCCGGGGTCGACCTGGCCGGGGCCTGCGCCGTGTTCGGCGAGTTCCCGCTGCTCTTCCAGCCCGGTACGGCCTGGGGCTACTCGGTCGCCACCGACGTGCTCGGCCGGCTGGTCGAGGTGGTCTCCGGGCAGAGCCTCGACGCGTTCTTCACCGACCGGATCTTCGGCCCGCTGGGCATGACCGACACCCACTGGTGGGTCCAGGAGTCCGACGCCGAACGGCTGGCCGCGCTCTACGTACCGGATCCGGCCACCGGTCGGGCGGTGCGCCACGAGCGGTTCGGCGCGGCGGTCCGGCAGCAGCCGGTGCTGCTCTCCGGCGGTGCCGGCCTGGTCAGCACCGCCGCCGACTACCACCGCTTCACCCAGCTGCTGCTGCGCGGCGGCGAGCTGGACGGGGTACGCCTGCTCGGGCCGCGCACGGTCCGCTTCATGACCCGCAACCACCTGCCGGGCGGGCGGGACCTGGCCGCGCTCTCCGTCGGCGGTTTCGCCGAGAGCAACTTCGAGGGGGTCGGCTTCGGGCTCGGATTCGCCGTCCTGGAGGACCCGGTACGCAGCCTGCTGCCCAGCAGTGCCGGCGAGTACCACTGGGGCGGGGTGGCCAGCACGGCGTTCCTCGTCGACCCGGCCGAGGAGCTCACCGCGCTGCTCTTCACCCAGCTGATGCCCTCCAGCACCTGGCCGCTCCGCGCCCAACTGCGGCAACTGATCTACTCCGCCCTGATCGACTGAGCCGGTGCTGTTCCGGCCCGGTCGACTGAGCCGGTGACCTTCCGGCCTGATCGACTGAGCCGGCGGCGTTCCGGCGACGACCGGCGTGGTGGCTCCCTAGCCTGAGGGCATGAGCGACATCGTGGTGTTCGGTGCCGGTGGCACCGCCGGGTCGAGGATCACCGCCGAGGCGGTCCGCCGGGGGCACCGGGTCACCGCCGCGGTACGCCGCCCGGAGGCCGTCTCCTACCTGCCGGCCGGGGTACGGGTGGTCACCGGTGACGCCACCAGCGCGCGCAGCGTACGCGAACTTGCGCCGGAGGCCGACGTGCTGGTGGTGGCGGTCGGCGGCGGGGAACGAGGGTTGTGGTTGGACGCCGCCCGGACGCTTGTCGAGGTGCTCCGTGAGCTGCCGGATCCGCCGCGGATCATCCATGTCGGAGGCGGGTCGACCCTGCTCGACCCGGACGGGCGGCGGTTCCTCGACGATCCGGAGTTTCCCGACGAGTACCGCGAGTCGGCGCGGGGTCAGGCCGACGCGCTGGACTTCTACCGGGCCGGTGCCGACGGGGTGAGCTGGACCTACGTCTCGCCGCCGCCGTTGGAGTTCCACCCCGGCGCGCGCACCGGTCGTTACCGGACCGGCACCGACCAGCCGGTGGTCGACGCCGCGGGTCGCTCGGTGCTCAGCTACGAGGATCTGGCGGTGGCGATCCTCGACGAGATCGAGAAACCCGCCTTCACCAACCGGCGTTTCACCGCCGCGTACTGAGCTGACCTGCGAAACTGACTCACAACCGATCTTGAGAAGGGAGCATAGGCGAGATAGGTTCGGTCGCATGTGACCCGGGCCACCGCATGACGGTGCCGGGTCCAGCCCCCGAACCAGGAGGACCCTTGACCACACCGGACGGTCAGCTCAGCACCTCTTCCCCCGCCCCCCTCAACCGCCGCCGCGTACTGGCCGTCGCCCTCGGTGGCGCCGCCGCCACCGTCGCGCTGCCGCTGCCCGCCTGGGCCACCGACGACCAGCGCCCCGGTGCGGTGAACCTGCCCACCCTGACCCCGGAGGACCGTCGGATCGTCCGGCAGGCCTCGGCGAATCGGGCGGTCAACGACCTCTTCACGCTCAGCGAGAAGATCGGTCCCCGGATCGGTGGGACCGCCTCGGAGCGGAGGGCCGCCGACTTCATCGCCCGCACCCTCGACCGGATGGGCTACGACACGACCCTCCAGCCGTTCCCGGTGGCGGACAAGTTCCTTGCCGAGCTGAGCTCCCCCACCCGCCTGCCCTGGGACCTCTGCTGGCAGGCCGGGGCCTCCCCGCAGGCGGCCCTGGACACCAAGGCCCGGGGCCAGGTCATCGACGTCGGCGCGGGCGCACCGGAGAACTACCCGGCCGACGCCGCCGGGCGGATCGTCCTCGTCGACTACGTCGCCGCCCAGCGGGAGCAGCTGGTGGCCACCGCCGTCGCCAAGGGAGCCGCAGCCGTGGTCTTCCTGCCCGCCGACGCGGTCGCCCCTCGCCGGGCCTCGGCCTTCTCCCCCACCCTGCCCGGCTCGGCCAGCACGCCGGTGCCGATTCCGGTGGTCGGCGTCGCCCAGGCGCAGAAGCACCGGCTCCGCGAGCTGGTCGCCGCCCAGCGGCTGGTCCTGGTGATCAACACCACCGCGCACCGGAACCTGATCTCGAACAACGTGATCGGCGAGCGGGTCGGCTCCTCCGGCGCGAACGGTCCGGTGGTGATGGTCTGCGCCCACTACGACACGGTCATCGGCGCGCCCGGTGCCAACGACGACGGCTCCGGCACGGTCCTGGCGCTGGAGCTGGCCCGGGTGCTCAAGAACGTGCCGCTGGAGGCGACCATCCGGTTCGCCCTCTGGGGCTCCGAGGAGCAGGGCCTGATCGGCTCCCGGTACTACGTCCGGCAGCTGCCGCAGACCGAGCGGGACCGCTTCCTGGCGGTCTACAACAACGACATGGTCGCCACCAGCTGGGACCCGGCCACCCGGTACTGGCTGCTCTCCTTCGACGGGCAGGACAACCGGGCCACCAGCGAGGTCACCGCGGCGGCGAACCGGCTCGGCTACGTGCCGCAGATCTCGCCGGTCACCCAGCGGGGCTCCAGCGACCACCAGTCCTTCCAGGAGGTCGGCATCGCCAGCGCCAACTTCTCCTGGCGGGGTGAGGAGTCGCCGGCGCTGCTGGAGCCGCCGTACCACAGCCCGGAGGACACCATCGAGAAGAACATCAGCCTGGAGCGCCTGCAGGTCTCCCTGGAGCTGATCGGCGCCGCCACCTTCGCCACCGCCAAACCCGCCTGACCGGTGTAAGGAAGGGCCCCCTGTTAACGCTTTCTGTATAGCAGGGGGCCCCTCCAAACACCCCGGACCGCGGGGACCGCCGCGCCGCGATCGGAAAGCGCCGCGACCGCGCGGGGGTGCCGCTCGCGCCGCGGACTCAGTCGGCGAGCCGGGCCGGGAAACCGCCGGTGGCGATCGGCCCCCACCCGTCGATGCTCACCCGGATCAGCGACTTGCCCTGCCGGACCATGGCCCGCCGGTACTCGTCCCAGTCCGGGTGCTCGCCGGAGATCGACCGGAAGTACTCCACCAGCGGTTCGAGGGCCTCCGGCAGGTCGAGCACCTCGGCGGTACCGTCGAGCTGCACCCACGGGCCGTCCCAGTCGTCGGAGAGCACGCAGACCGAGACCCGCGGGTCGCGACGGACGTTGCGGACCTTGGCCCGCTCCGGGTAGGTGGAGATCACCAGCCGCCCCTCGGCGTCGACCCCGGCCGACACCGGTGAGGACTGCGGCCGTCCGTCGGCGCGGGTGGTCATCAGCACCACCCGGTGCCGGGTACGGACGAACTCGACAAGCGTTTCCCGGTCCGCTCGGACGTTGGTTGCGATGCGGCGTGCCATCCCACATTCCTACCAGCGCTGATCAGCCCGCCACGCACCACCGCCGAAGCGGCGACGCGGGCGTCAGGCCCGGCGGGGCCGGGGCGCGCGGGCCGCGGCGGGCGCGGGTGCCGGTTGGGCGGGCACCCGGGGCCGGGCGGTCGGCCGCCAGGCCCGGCCGTTGGCATAGATCACCCGAAAGCCGAGGTACGACGCCAGCGGCGCCCAGTGCGCCGATCCCATCCGCAACTCGGCGGCGTTGTGCCGTTGACCGTTGGCCAGCACGTCGAGCAGCACCGTCTCGAAGGCGGCCGACTCGACCCAGTCGACCTCGCGGGTGAAGCCGCAGATCAGCGCCGCTCCGGTCACCGCCAGGAAGTCCCGCAGCGTGGCGTCCGAGGCGCGCAGCACCGAACAACTGCCGAAGTACAGCCGCCGCCCGTCACACCGGCCGGCCATCCGCTCGGCCACGTCGGCCAGCTCGACGGAGTCCCAGTCGGTCAGGCAGAGCCGGCTCGGCTCACCGTGCATGGCGAAGAACCCGACCCGGTAGTCCGCGTACTGCTTGAGCAGCCACCGGTCCAGGAAGTAGAACAGCTCGTCGCGGGTGGCCGCGTCCTTGTGGATGAACCGGATCTTGCCGAGTCGTTCGAGCAGCTCCAGGGTGGGCAGGACCGAGCCCCGTTCGTTCAGGTCGCGGTGCCACTGTCCCTCGACGCAGAACACCCCTCCGCGCGCCACGGCCCACCTCCCCCGTTCGCCGGCCCGGCGCTGAGGTTACCGGGCCGGACATCGGTGGCGACATCAGCCAGAGTGCGCCCGTTGGCGGTTTTCGGCCAGCTCACGACGCCGGCCAGCGCACGACGTCCACCGGCAGACAGCGGCGGCGCGGGGGCCGCCGCCAGCGGACAGCGGCAGCGCGGGGGCCGCCGGCACGGTCACCACCGGGTACGCCGACGCCGGCCGGGGGCGGGTTGGGGGTCCCGCCTCCGACCGGCGTCGGTCACCTCCCCAGGGCGCGGAGCCGCACCGCTCAGCTCGCCCGGGGCCAGCGCGGCGCGGTGGCGGGGGGTGCCACCGGCCGGCCGGGGACGCCGGACCGGGTCACGGGCCGCGCTGGGGTCGTGGCGGCTCGCGACCCGACCTGGCCACGCGTCTGGTACGAGGTTGGCGCCGGCCGGCCGTCCCGGCCCAGGGCGGTACCGGGCCGAGGCGGAACAGACCCGCCACGCGGCGGCACGACACCACCACGCGGGGCTGCGGACGCGCTGCGTGCCGGCACGGACCCGCCACGCGGGGGCATGGAGCCGGAACGCGGGGGCATGGAGCCCGTGCGCGCGGTCATCGCCCCGGGACGCGGCGGCGCGGAGCCGAGGCGTGGCGGCGCGGAGCCGGGACGTGGCGGCGCGGAGCCGGGACGCGGCGGCGGGGCCATGCCGGGGCGGGCCGGGACCGTCGAGGTACGCGCCGTCGACGGGCCGTTCACCAGGAACGGGAACGGTACGTGCACGAACGGGTTGCCGTGCCGGATCAACGCGTCGATCTGACGTTCGTTGAGCCCGTGCGTCTCCAGCACCCGCCGTCCCCAGCGGTGCAACCGGCACGGGTACGACGCGCCGTCGTTGCGGCACAGCGGTCCGGTCGGCCACTCCTCGGCGGTGTGCACCACCACCGCCCGGACCGCGAGCCGGACATCCTCGGGGGTCAGCGATGCCGGCAGCGGCACCTCACCCAGCACCTGGTCGATAGGATCCGTCGACTGCTCACCAACTCGCACGGTAGGCCTCCCGCAGCTCCGCAGCGGTGCGGCTGACGCGCCGCATCCTCGTGCACTGGTACGTCGCCGGGGTGCCGTCGGTTCAATCCCGATATCCGGCCAGCAGCTCCTCCGGGGAGACACCCCGTACGCCATCGACCGTGATCCCGCTCCGGGAGACCGCAACCGGCTCGGTGTCCTCGTCGGCACCGGGCAGCAGGGACCGGTGCAGCAGCAGGCGCCCCAGGTCGTGCGCGTCGAAGGGGCGGTTCTCCAACCACTTGACCGACCCGACGAAACTCACCCGCCGGGCGACCGGCTCCCGGTCGGCACCGACGAGGTCGATCTCCGGATCATTCGTGCGGGTCCAGTAACCGCCGATCACCTCGGGGTCACCGGGCAGCAGCCCAGGTGGCAACCGACGTAACGCCTCGCGGACCACCGGCTCGATCGCCCGTCCTCGCCAGGACGTCCACGACGAGGTGATCCGGGCCAGCGTCAGGTCACCCCTGCCCCGTTCGATCTCCGCCAGGTGCGGGCCAAGGAACGACAACCAGAACCGCAGGTACGGGTCGGCGACGATGTACCTCGTCTCCCGGGACGGTCTGGTGGACAGCGGCAGGGTCGCCGAGACGATCCGCTTCTCGGTGAGCACCTTGAGGGACCGGACCAGCGATGCCTGGGGCAGCCCGCCAGCGGCACGGGAGATCGACGTGAAGCTCCGTTCTCCCGTGCCGATGGCCCGTAGCAACAGGCCGGCCTGGCTCTGTGGGGGGAACTCGGCGGCCAGGGCCCGCTCCCCACTGACCATCAGCGCCGAGGTCGGATCGGTGACGGCGGTGGCCAGGTAGTCGGTCAACGACGCTCCGGCAGGCCATTCGTCGAGGATCAGGGGCAGTCCACCGGTGACGAGGCACGCGTCGAAGGACTCGGCGGCGGGCAGAGCCAGCATCTCCCCGATCTCCGCCGGGTTCATCGGTGGCACCACCATCTCTGTGGCCCGCTGGTGGAATGGTCGGCCGTAGTCGTTGAGGGCCTCCATCATCGCCAGGTCCGAGCCGACACAGATCAACAACACCGGCCTACGGGAGAACTCCCGATCGAAGATCTTCTGCAGCGTTCCCTCGAACCCCGGGTCCGTCCCGATCAGGTACGGCATCTCGTCCAGCACGATCACGCTCGGACGGTCCACCGGCAGCGCACTGGCGAGCAGTGTCAACGCGGCGTCCCAGGTGCTGGGGCGTTGCGCGTCGAACAGCGCCGCCCCGGGCAGTGACGAGGCGGCGGCCGCCGCCACGAACAGGGCGATGTCGGCCGCAGCGGTCGGCTGAGCCGAGGCGGTGAAGAACAGGTGTGGCGTCTCCGCCCGTTCGACGAACTCCTCCACCAGGCGTGACTTGCCGACCCGGCGTCTGCCTCGCATCAGTAGCGCACGTCCGGGCCGTCCACCACGCCCCCCACGGCTGACCCGTCCCAGCATGCCGTCCAGGACAGCCAGCTCCCTGATTCGACCTACGAACCCGTCCATCCGGCCATCCCCCAACCACTGAAGCAACCATCCATGAAAGCACCAAAAATGATACAACCAAATTTGGTAGTCTTCTCGGTGCATGCAGCCGGCGGTAGACGATCGACCGAGGCCAGCCGGCCGGGCGGGTCAGGTGAGGTCGGCGTCGTGGACGAGCAGCGCCACCTGCACCCGGTTGTTCAGGTCGAGCTTGGTCAACAGCCGCGAGACGTACGCCTTCACGGTCGCCACGCTCATGTACAGCTCCGCCGAGATCTCGGCGTTGCTCTGCCCCCGACCGAGCGCCACGGCCACCTCCCGCTCCCGGGCGCTGAGCCCGTCGAGCAGCCGCAGCGCCCGCTCCCGCCGGGCAGCCGACCCACCGTCGGCCGCCGAGCCACCAACCGCCGCGCCGGAGATCGCCGAGCCACCGACCGCCGGGCCGGCGTGGGCCTGCCCGGTGGCGGTCACGTGCCGGATCAGCGTGCGGGTGACCCTCGGGGAGAGGGTCGCCTCCCCGCTGGCCACCCGGCGGATCGCCTGGACGATCTCCGCTGGCGGGGTGTCCTTGAGCAGGAATCCGCCCGCGCCGGCCCGCAACGCCCGCAGCACCTGCTCGTCGGCGTCGAAGGTGGTCAGCACCAGCACCTCGGGCGGGTCGGGCAGCGCCCGCAGCGCCTCGGTCGCGGCCAGTCCGTCGACCCGGGGCATCCGGATGTCCATCAGCACGACGTCCGGGGCGTACGCGACGACGGCGGCGGGCACCTCGTCGCCGTCGGTGGCCTCGCCGACCACCCGGACGTCCGGCACCCCGCCGAGGATCATCGACAGGCCGGCCCGGACCAGCGCGTCGTCGTCCACGATCAGCACCCGGACCACGCCCGGGTCCGCCGCGCCACCGGCAGCGCCCGCAGAGCCGGCGGCACCGGCCGAACCCGAACCGCCGGCAGCGCCCGGACCGCCGGCCGAACCGGCAACACCCGGACCGCCGGCCGGCTCGGCGGATGAGGTCAGGTCGGCCATGGGAGCCAGGCGGTCAGGTGGAAGTCGCCGGTGTCGTCGCGCCCGTGGGTCAGGCGCCCGCCGGCCAGGCTTACCCGTTCGGCGATGCCCACCAGGCCGGTGCCGGTGCCGGGGATCTCCGGGGCGACGGGGCCGCCGACCGGCCACCGGTTGCGGATCTCGATGGTCAGTCCGTCGGCCGGGCCGCCGGTCAGGGCCACGGTGGCCACCACGCCGGGCGCGTGTTTGCGGGCGTTGGTCAGCCCCTCCTGCACGATCCGGTACCCGGTGCGCCCCAGCGCCGCCGGCACCGCGGTCGGCTCGCGTACCCCGTCGGTCAGTTCGACCCGCATCCCGGCGGCCCGTGCCTCGCCGACCAGGGCCGGGACGTCGGCCAGGGTCGGCTGCGGTGGCTCCGGGGCGTCCGAGGCGGCGGTGTCGGCGCGGAGCACGCCGATCACCGCCCGCAGGTCCTCCAGGGCGGTGTGGGCGCTGGCCCGGATCACCCCGGCGGCGCGGGCGATCTCCGGCGGGGGCGCGTCGGGACGGAACTCCAACGCTCCGGCGTGCAGGCTGAGCAGGGAGATCCGGTGCGCCAGCACGTCGTGCATCTCCCGGGCGATCCGGGTGCGTTCGACCTGGCGGGCCTGGGTGACCCGGAGCTGCTGCTCGGCTTCGGCACGCTCGGCGCGGTCCCGCAAGGAGAGGATCAGCTGCCGCCGGGCCCGGACGAACATCCCCCAGGCCACCGTCGCCGCGATGAGCGAGCCGACCAGGATCACCGCCGCCAGGTCCGACAGCACCGGGTCCGGACGCAGCCGCAGCGAGACCGGGACCGCCAGCAGGTGCAGGCCGACCACCGCCGCCGCCACCGGAAACGCCCGGTGCACCACCACGGTGAAGAGCACGACCAGCAGGGCCACCCCGGCGGTGACCGAGAAGAGCCCGACCGGCAACAGGACCAGGGCGAGGGCGACCGGCCAGCGGCGGCGTACCCAGAGGGCGGCCACGGCGAGCAGGCCGGCCAGGGTGTCCACCCCGACCAGCCAGGACGGGCCGGCGTTGAGCGCGAACTCGGGCTGCGCCTGCCGGGCGTCGTAGTGCGCCGCGACCAGGAAGGCGAGGGCGAGCAGGAAGAAGGTGCCGTCGACCAGCCAGTCGCGGGTGGTGCGCCGGGGTCGCCGCGCCGGCTGCCCGCCGGTGGTCAGGGCACCGGGTAGCAGCCAGGGATGATCCGGTACGACGGCGCTGGTCACCCTCCGATGCTAGGCAGCCGACGGACCCTCCGACCAGCTACCAAAGTCGAGACCTCGACGTCGACCGACGGCTACCGGGGATGGACCGTCGGCCGCAGCGCACCGCCGCCCACCGCCGGCACGCTGTGCACATGATCGAGGTCGAACAGCTCACCAGACGGTACGGCCGGCACACCGCCGTCGACGACGTCACGTTTCGCTGCCTACCGGGCACCGTGACCGGTTTCCTCGGGCCCAACGGTGCCGGCAAGTCCACCACCATGCGGATGATCTGCGGGTTGGCCCGGCCGACCGCCGGGCGGGCCACCGTCGCCGGACGGCCCTACCGGGAGCTGGACAATCCGGGCCGGGAGGTCGGCGTGCTGCTCGACGCCGCCGCGCAGCACGTCGGGCGGACCGGCCGGGAGGTGCTCACCGTCGCCGCCCACACCATGGGTGTCGGCCCGGATCGGGTGGCCGCCACCCTCGACCTGGTCGGGTTGAACGCGGTGGCGGCCCGACGGCGGGTGCGGGCGTACTCGTTGGGCATGCGGCAGCGACTCGGCCTGGCACACGCGCTGCTCGGTGACCCCCGGGTGTTGATCCTCGACGAGCCGGCCAACGGCCTCGACCCGGAGGGGATCTTCTGGATGCGCGGCCTGCTGCGCGACTTCGCCGACCGGGGCGGCACCGTGCTGCTCTCCTCCCACCTGCTGCGTGAGGTGGAGGCGGTCGCCGACCGGCTGGTGGTGATCGGCGGCGGCCGGATCGTCGCCCAGGGCGACAAGGACGAGCTGCTCAGCGCCGCCGGCACCGTGGTCCGGGCCCGCGATCCGCAGGCCCTGCGCGCCGCGCTGACCAGCGCCGGGCTCGCCGTCACCAGCGGCACCGACGGGGGGCTGCTGGTGCCGGCCGAGGCCGGCGTGGTCGGGCAGGCCGCCGCCGACGCGGGCGTCGCCCTGACCGAGCTGCGCCCCGCCGGCAGCGGCGGCCTGGAACAGATCTTCCTCACCCTCACCGCCGGCACGTCCGTCAAGGAGGCAGTCCGTTGACCATCACCGCACCCGCCGTCGAACCCCGCCGGCCCGCCCGGGTACGCCGTCCGTCGCTGCCCCGGCTGGTCGCCGTGGAGACCCGCAAGCTGTTCGACACCCGGGCCGGGCTCTGGCTGCTGGTAGGCATCGGCCTGCTGGCCGCCGCGCTGGTCGCCGCGATGCTGATCTGGGCACCCCGCCAGGAGCAGACCTTCGCCCTCTTCTTCACCTTCACCCTGCTGCCGATCGGGGTGCTGCTGCCGGTGCTCGGCATCCTGTCGATCACCAGCGAGTGGTCGCAGCGCACCGCGCTGGCCACCTTCGCGCTGGTACCGAGGCGGGAGCGGGTGATCGTCGCGAAGCTCGCCGCCGTGGTCCTCGCCGCGCTCGCCTCGGTGCTGGTCAGCCTGGCGGTGGCCGCGCTCGGCGCGCTGGTCGCCGGGGCCACCGGCGCGGACGGGCCGTGGCGGTTCGCGCCCGAGCTGCTCTGGCACGCGGTGGTGCTCCAGGTGGCCGCCGTGCTGATGGGGGCGGGCTTCGGGCTGCTGCTGCTGAACACCCCGCTGGCCATCGTGAGCTACCTGCTACTGCCGATCCTCTGGTCCACCCTCGGGGCGACGATCCCGGCGCTGCGCGGGCCGGCCGGTTGGCTGGACACCGCGCTGACCATGGAGCCGTTCTACGGCTCGACGGTGACCGGGGAGCAGTGGGCCCGGCTGGGCGTCTCCCTGCTGGTCTGGCTGGTGCTGCCGCTGGCCGCCGGGACGGTGCGCACGCTGCGCAGGGAGGTGTCCTGACCGTGCGGGCCGACAGTTCCGGCACCTCCACCGTCGTGCACGCCGGTGCCGGGGAGCTGGTCGTGATGTGGCTGGGCTTCCCGCTGCTCGGCGCGGGAGCGGTCGGGGCCCTCGCGGCCGGTGCGGACTGGTTGACCGGCCGGTCCTGGGTCCCGTTCCAGGACGTCCTCAAGCTGGTCGCCGGGGCCCCCGAGCCGTACGTGACGATCGGCGCGCCGCTGCTCGGAGCGCTGGCCGGGCTGGTCGTCGCGCTGATCGGCACGGCGGAACGGCTCACCGTCACCGTCGAGCGGGAACGGATCCGGTTGCGCCGCGACCGTACCCGGTCGGAGGTGTCGCGCCGGGACGCGCAGGCGGTGTTCCGTGACGGCAACGACCTGATGGTGCTCGGTGCCGCCGGGCAGGAGCTGGTCCGGGAGTCCGGCGAGCTGCCCGGCGACCGGCTGGCGGCGGCGTTGCGGGAGCACGGCTGGCCCTGGACGGAGCAGGATCCGTACCGGAACGCCTACCGGCGCTGGGTACCGGAGCTACCCGGTCTGCCGGCGGGAGCGGACGCGCTGCTGCGGGCCCGGCAACGCGCCCTGGAACGGGGCGACGGCGACGACCTCCGCGACCTGCATACCGAGCTGGGCCGGCTCGGTGTGGTGGTCCGCGACGAGCGGAAACGCCAGTACTGGCGACCGACCGACCGGTGACGCGGCACGGGCCGACCGGTGACACGGCACGGGCCGACCGGTGACACGGCACGGGCCGGGCCCCACGGTAGGGCCCGGCCCGCGTCGGCGCAGGCGTCAGCTCACTTCCACGGATGCCCGTGTCCGTGGGCGTCGGCGGCGACCTCGGCGACCGGGGCGCTGCGGGTCTTGGCGGCAGCCCGGTCGGTGCTCTTCGAGACCCCGTTGACCGCAGAGGTGTCGAAGGCGTAGGTGATCACCGCGATGGCGACGGCGTCGGAGTTGACGTCCAGGGCGAAGGTGCTCACGTTGCCCCAGAGCCGGTGCGAGCCGCGCAGCTCGCGGTACAGGTCGGCGTCGGCACCGTGGACCACCGGCTTCTTGCTGTCGCACCGCTGGTGGTAGCACGGGTCGTACGCCGCACCGGCCACGCCGCCGAAGAGCGCGGCCTCCGCCTCCGTCTTCAGCCCCTCGGCACCGGTGAAGAGACCGCCGGAGGGGATGTCGATACCGGCGGCGATGAACGGGCCGTAGTCCGAGCGGCCGGTGAAGTCCGAGGGCACGGTGGGCAGGTCACGGGCGGCGAAGAAGCGCTCGAAGAGGGCCTCGATCTCGGCGGAGCCCTCCGGCCCCGGCCCGGCGCCCTGCTGCGCGGAGTCGTCACCGTCGTAGACACCGAAGACGTAGTTCGGCGAGCCGATCATGTCGAAGTTCAGGTAGAGCGCGATGTTGTCGACCTGCCGCTCGGTCAGCTGGTCCACGTAGTACTGGGAGCCGAGCAGGTTCGCCTCCTCCGCGCCCCACCAGGCGAACCGGACCGCGTTGGCCGGCTTGACCTCGGCCATCTGCAGGGCCACCTCCAGCAGGGCGGCGCTGCCGGAGCCGTTGTCGTTGATGCCCGGCCCCTCCGGCACGCTGTCCAGGTGCGCCCCGGCCATCACCACGTTGTCGGTGCGCCCCTCGCGGGTCTGGGCCACCACGTTCTCGGTGCTGCGTACCTCGCTGATGGTGTCGGCGGTGATGCGTACGGCCAGGCCGGCGGTGGTGGAGAAGGCGGCACCGGTGTCGTAGGAGACGGCGACCCCGGGGATGGTGGCGACCGGCCCGCTGAGGGTGCCGTTGAACAGCTCGAAGCGGTCCGGGTTCTCCTGCGGGGTGCCGTTGCCCTGGTTCATGATGATCGCCCCGATCGCGCCGGCGGCCTCGGCGTTGGCGACCTTGTCGCCGAAGCCGCAGGTGCCGCGCTGCATCAGCGCGATCTTGCCGACCACGTCGACCCCGGTGAAGTCGCTGGCCTCACAGCCGGAGGTGGAGGCGCGTGGCGGCGTCAGGTTCAGATCCACCGGTACGACAGTGCCCTGCGCCACCCCGTCGCCGGAGTACTCCAGCAGCGTGTAGTCGGTGCCCTCGACGTAGCTGACCTGCCCCGGCGCCACCTGGGCGAACGACGAGCCGAACGCCTCGAAGTACGGGAAGTCGAACTTCTGGCGGGTCACCCGGTACCCGGCGGCCCGCAGCTTGCGGGCCACGTAGTTGGCGCTGGCGTCGTAGCCGGGCGTGCCGGAGGCGCGGGTGCCGCCGTTGCGGTTGGCGATGTGCTGGAAGGAGTTCAGGTGGTCGAGTACGCCCTTGAGCGTCACCGCCCGGGTCAGTTTGTTGGCGGTGTCGTTGGGCGCGGCCGTCGCCGGGTTCGCCAACGCCACCGTGCTCACGAGTGTTCCGACCGCGATCGCGGCCAACACCCTCCTGGCTGGAAATGACAGCACGCGTGCCACGCCCCTTCTTGTCGTCCCCGTCCGGCTCTCCGACTCCCGGAGGCCGACCATCGACCAATCCTGATGCAGGTCAGCACGGAGCGGAAGGGGCCCGTTCGGGCAGACGGAGATCCACTGATCGCGCCTCCACAAGGGCCGACGGACCGACCCGGGTGAACCCGGCGCCCGACGCGTCGGGATTCGTCCGGTGTCGTCGGTAGGTAACCGCCATCCCGGGTATGACAATCAGGAGTCGTCCGGTCACGCTCGATCACCGAACAGGAGTCACCATGGCCAGCAACCCGGTCCCCGACATCCCGCTCAACGACGGCACCACCATCCCCCAGCTCGGCTTCGGGGTCTTCCAGATCAAGCCCCGGGACACCACCCAGGCCGTCCGCACCGCCCTGGAGGTCGGCTACCGGCACATCGACACCGCCGAGATGTACGGCAACGAGGCCGAGGTCGGCCAGGCGGTCCGCACCTCCGGGCTGACCCGCGACGAGGTCTTCGTGACCAGCAAGCTGACCAATGCCGCACACCGGCCGGACGACGCCCGCAAGGCGTTCGAGGCGACGCTGGACGCGCTGGGCTTCGACTACCTCGACCTGTTCCTGATCCACTGGCCGCTGCCGACCCGCTACGACGGCGACTTCGTCTCCACCTGGCAGGTGCTGGAGGAGTTCAGCCGCGACGGTCGGGCCCGCTCGATCGGGGTGTCGAACTTCCAGGTGCCGCACCTGGAGCGGCTCACCGCCGAGACGGAGATCGTGCCGTCGGTCAACCAGATCGAGGTGCACCCGTACTTCGGCAACGAGGAGGTCCGCGCGTACGGCCGGGCGCACGGGATCCTCACCCAGGCGTGGTCGCCGATCGCCCAGGGACTGGTCCTCGACGACCCGACCATCGTCGACGTCGCCGAACAGCTGGGCCGGACGCCGGCCCAGGTGGTGCTGCGCTGGCACCTGCAGCGCGGCGACATCGTCTTCCCGAAGTCCAACACGCCGGCCCGGATCGAGGAGAACTTCCGGCTCTTCGACTTCGAGTTGGACGAGGCCACCATGGAGCGGATCAGCAGCCTGGACCGGGGTGAGGCCGGGCGGCAGGGTGAGCACCCCGACACCTTCGACTACCTGCCCTCCTGACCAGCAGGCCCACCGGCCGACCGGACCGACAGAACCGGCAGGGCCGGCCCGGCGCGTTGCGGATCCCGCATCCGCGCCGTCGCCGGGCCGGCTGCCCCGACGTGGGGTTGCCGCCCCCGCCGGGACGCCCCTGTGATGGCATCCTCACCCTAGGCGAGTGGAGCCGTTCCGGGTGACCCGTCGGCCGCCCCTGGCGGGGCCACGGATCCAACCGGGCAAGCGGCCCCTGGCGGGGCCACGGATCCAACCGGGCAAGCGGCCCCTGGCGGGGCCACGGATCCAACCGGGCAAGCGGCCCCTGGCGGGGCCACGGATCCAACCGGTGGGTGGCATGATGCAGCGATGTCGACCAGTCGCCGGGCGCTGCTCGGGCTCGGGATCGCCGCCACCACCGCCACCCTGACCGGCTGCCGCGCCGAGTCGGCGCCGGCCGCCTGGCGTACCCCGGTCGCGGCCAGTGGCGGTCAGGGTGCCGCGGCGCCGGCACCGCGGGCCGCCGCGCCCCGGCCGGCACCGCCCAGCGGACAGTTGACCACCGTGCTCACCCGGTCGTTGAGCCCGACCCCGGAGAATCCGGACCACCCGACGTACGCCGGTGCGGTCGCGATGGCCTTCACCGCCGGCCGCCCCCGGCCGACCACCCAGGCGGTGGTCGGCGAGGCGCTGCGGTACGGGGCCGGGCCGAAGCTGCTGCCGGCCGCCCAGCGGGTGAAGATGCGCGCCGACTCCATCTTCGACCTGGCCTCGATCACCAAGGTGTACACCGCGATCCTGACCCTGCAGCAGGTGGAGAAGGGCAAGCTCGACCTGGCCGCCCCGGTGGTCCGCTACCTGCCGGAGTTCACCGGTACCGGCAAGAGCACGGTCACCGTGGCGCAGTTGCTGGCGCACACCAGCGGCCTGCCGGTCGGGGCGAAGGTCACCGGCTACGACACCGTCGCCGAACGCTGGCGGGCGGTGCTGGCCACCCCGCTGGTCAGCGGCGCGGTCCCCGGCCGGGTGTTCCGCTACTCCAGCGTCGGCCTGATGGTCGCCGGCAAGCTGGTGGAGAAGGTCACCGGGTTGCGACTGGACCAGGCACTCAAGACCCACCTGACCGACCCGCTGGGCCTGCGCTGGACCGGCTTCACGCCGAACACCTGGCTGAGCGCCGCCGACAAGGCCAACCGGCTGGTCGCCACCGACGCCCGCTCCTCCCGGGGGCTGCTGCGCGGCGTCGTCCACGACGACGTGGCCAACCACCTCGGCGGCATCGCCGGGCACGCCGGCGTCTTCAGCACCGCCGAGGAGGTCGCCGTGATCGGCCAGCTGCTGCTGCACGGCGGCAGCTGGGCCGGCCAACGGATCCTCACCGAGGCCACGGTGCGCCGGATGCTCACCAACGCCAACGCCGGGCTGCCCGCCGTCGACCCGGAGCGTCCCAACCGCACCTCCGACCACGGCCTCGGCGTGGTGCTGAACCAGCCCTGGTTCATGGGTCGGCTGGCCAACCCGAAGACCTTCGGCCACACCGGTTTCACCGGCACGTCCCTGCTGGTCGACCCGACCCGCGCGCTGGTGTACGTGCTGCTGACCAACCGGGCCCACCCGAACTGGAGCTGGGCCGACCCCGACCCGGTCCGGGTGCAGACCGCCAACGTGCTCGCCGGCGCGGGCTGAGCACCGCGCCGTCGGCCGTAGCCGTCGGTGGGTGTCGGTATGGTGCCGGCCGTGACGGAACACGACTGGTCTGACGTACGGGAAGGACTCGCCCGGTTGGCCGCCGCGCCGGCCGCCGGCGAGGTGTTCGGGGCGGGCGCGCACGAGTGGGTGGTCGAGCCGCCGCTGACCCCGGCGGAGCTGGCCGAGGTGGAGAGCCAACTCCGGGTCGAGCTACCCGGTGAGTACCGGTCGTTCCTGCTCCAGGTGGGACGCGGCGGGGCCGGCCCGGCGTACGGGCTGTTCGGGCTGCGCCGCGTCGACGGCCGGTGGACGTGGGACGGCGACGGCTCCGACCTGACCGCCCTGGCGACCCTGGACCAGCCGTTCCCGTTCACCGAGGCGTTCAACCAGGCCGACGGGGTGCCCGAGATGCCAGACGCGGACGACTTCGACTCGACCGAGGAGTACGAGGCTGCCGAGCAGGCCTGGTGGGAGCGGCACGACGCGGTCATGTACGACCCGGCCCTCTCGGTGGGGCTGATCTACCTCTGCCACCGGGGCTGCGCCCTGCGGGACGCCCTGGTGGTCAGCGGCCCGGCCCGGGGCACCATGTGGTCGGACGGCACCGCCGAGGAGAGCGGATTCGAGCCGCTGCTGGACGCCGACGGCACCCCGCTGGGCTTCGCCGGTTGGTACCGCCACTGGCTGGACCAGGCCACCACCACGGCCGGTGCTGACCACCACGCGACCTAGAATCACAGCCGTCGATCCCTGTGGTCACATCGACGGACGCCGCACTGCTAGCGTGCCGCTGTACGCAGTCCCCGGCGACCGTCGATGTGCGGCCGGGGAACCACACGGGGAGGAATGTGTTGCACCTGATGTCGCGCGCCCGCCTGGCGGGTGCCACCGCGGTCGGGGTGCTGACCGCGCTGGTCCCGGTCACCGCCGCCCAGGCCGCTGCCGATACCACCACCGTCCGGGTCTCCGTCGCCACCGACGGCACCCAGGCCGACAGCGACTCGTACCGACCGTCGATAAGCGGTGACGGCAGGTACGTCGCGTTCAGTTCGGCGGCGCAGAACCTGGTGCCCGGTGACACCAACTACTCACGGGACGTCTTCCTGCACGACACGGTGACCGGCTCCACCGAGCTGGTGAGCGTCGGTCCGGCCGGAGTGCCGGTGTACGGCTCGTCGGAGCTGCCCCGGATCAGCCGGGACGGCCGTTTCGTGGCGTTCAACTCCTCCGCTCAGCTGGCCGGCGATCCGGGCACCATCTTCAGCGGGCACGTCTTCGTCTGGGAGCGGGAGACGAAGCAGCTCACCCGGATCTCCCAGGCCAGCCACAGCTGGGACTCGCTGGACATCAGCGGCGACGGCCGGTACGTCACCTTCTCGGCGGTGGCCAACCTGGTGCCGCAGGACACCAACTTCGACACCGACGTGTACGTCCACGACCGCGACACCGGCACGACGACGCTGGTCTCGCGCACCCCGGACGGCACCGCGCCCTTCCTCGGCGCCTCGACCAACCCGTCGATCAGCGACGACGGCCGGTACATCAGCTACCAGTCACGGGCCACCGACCTCGTCGAGCAGCCGGTCTCCGACGGCAACAACGTCTACCTCTTCGACCGGCAACGCGGCACCACCCAGCTCGTCTCGGCCCCGCCGAGCGGCCCACCGGCACCGGCCGCCCACGCCACCAGCTCGGAGATCAGCAGCGACGGCCGGTACGTCACCTTCACCTCGGACGCGACCAACCTCGTACCCGGTGACACCAACGACACCACCGACGTCTTCCTCTGGGAGCGGGCCACCGGCACGCTCGTCGCCGCCTCGGCGACCCCGGCCGGTGTCCCCGGCAACGGCACCGCCCTGTCGCCCCGGCTCAGCGCCGACGGCCGGTACGTCACCTTCTGGTCCAACGCGAAGAACCTGACCGGCCAGCCCGTCCCGTGGCAGAACCAGGTCTTCCGGTTCGACCGGGTCAGCCGGACCAACGTCCTGGTCGCCGTGCCCGCCCACGGCACCGACGGTGGTGGCGAGCACCCCGACATCTCCGCCGACGGCCGCTACGTCGCGTACGTCTCGGCGGGCACCTCGCTGGTGCCGGGCGACACCAACAACCGGTACGACATCTTCCGCACCGAAATCACCGGCCCGCCCACCCGCTGGCCACTGCCCCGCCCCCGCCCCGGTAGCTGAGCGGGAAGGCACCCCCGGACGCTGTCGAGCTGATGTCGTAGCCGACTCAGCTCGACGGCCCCGACGGGACAGCCCGTCTCGACGAGGCGCCGGCTCAGCCGGCGGCCTGCCGGGGAATGGCGTGCAGGATGTGCTGGTGGGCCTCCCAGCCGTCGGGGAACCTGACCGGCACGTCCAGGTGCACCGGTTCGGTCGACGGGTGGGCGTCGAGCAGCTCACCGATGCCGGCGCGGGCCACCACCACGCAGGCGTGCCGGTGCCGGGAGGCGAGCACGCAGAGCCGCCCCGACTCCAGGTGGAACGCGGTGGCGTCGCGTCGACCCGACAACGGGTGCAGCACGATCGTCACGTCGTACTCGCGGCCCTGGAGCCGGTTGGCGGTGTCCACGGTGATGCCCGCCCCGGCCTGGCCGAGGTGGGCGCGGATGACCGCGACCTGGTCGCGGTGGGCGGCACCGACGGCGATCCGGTCGGCGGTGACCGGCGCGCCGGCCGGGGCGTGTTCGCTGACGGCGACCGCGCCCCGGTGCAGCATCCGCAACGCCAGCTCCGCGCAGGCCGCGGCGGCCTGACGGTCGGTACGCGGGGTGTGCCGGGCCGGCAGTTCGTAGAGCGCCCAGCCGGAGGCCGCCGCCAGCTCCACCGCCGAGTCCACGGCGTCACCCGTCCCGGCCTCGGTGAGCACGAGTACCCGGTCACCCGCCCCGGTGCCGGCCCGGAACCCGGTGAACGGGTAGAACGCCGCCGCGACCACCGGGGCCGCCGAGACCGGCAGCCGCCAGGAGACCGGCAGCCGGTGCACCGGCAGCTGCGGGTTGTGCCGCAGCAGCACCGCCACCGCCGACTGCATCGGATCCCAGGTCAGCCCGGTCCAGCGGGCAGTCTCCACGGTGGAGAACGGGTCGAGCTGCCCCGGGTCCCCCACGAACAACGCCCGCTCGAACCTGCCGGCCACCCGCAACAGGGCGTCGGAGCGCATCTGGTACGCCTCGTCCACGATCGCCCACGGCCAGGAGCCCTCGGTGACCAGGGCCCACTTGGCGGAGGTACCGATGATGACGGCCGGGCTGTTCAGGTCGGCGACCTTCGAGGCGACCCGGACCTGCTCGTGGGCGGTGACCCGGTCCGGGGCCCGGTAGTCGTTGGCCGACAGCCGACCGATACGCAGCTCGGGGGCCTTGCGGGCGAGCCGGTCGATCAGATCGTCGACCTGCTCGTTGGTCTGCGCGATGATGATCAGCGGCTCACCGGCGGCGGCCAGCTCGACGGCGGCCCGCACGACGAGGGTCGACTTGCCGGCCCCCGGCGGGGAGTCGACCACCACACCCCGGTGTTCCCCGGAGCGCAGGTCGGCCAGCACGGCCGTGACGACCTGCTCCGCCTCGACAGCGGGCGGAACCTGCAGCCCTCGCACCGTGCCACCTCCCCACCCGCGGTTCTCGCACCCTACCGGCATCGGGGCCGGGCACCGTGTTGACCCACCTCGCCGTCGTGACGGCCTGCAGGGACGTGCACGGGGCACCGGGCACCGGGCACGGGGCAGAAACGACGCGGCACTGAACCGCCAAGGGCCTCCGGTCGTAGAGCGGATCGGTCTGTACGCGCCGGTGGGAGCCCTGCCGGCCACAATTGTTGGAGTTGGAGCCGTCATGGACGTGCTGAACAGCGGGCCGCACGGATCTTCCCAGTTCGACCCCGTCTTCCAGATCCGGAGGCTCTGCCCACCGGAGGTCACAGCGAAGTTCGCCGACGCCCTCCGGCCGGAGCAGCAGCGGGAACTGGCTCATGACCCCACAGTGAAGGAAAACATCAAGAAGACGTCCCAAAAATTCGACGAGGTACGGCTGCAAGAGGAGATCATATCTGCGGTTTCCGCCAGCCCAGACCGGCGTCACTACCGACAAGAAGGCTACCAGGACAAGAAGGGAGAATTCGTTTCCTCGCCCTACGTCAACACCGGGCACCTCATCCTGACCCAGAGCCTGCAGGGACGGAGACTGAACGGCGAGCCGACCACCGTGACCAGAGACATACACTACTTCACGAGCGCGGGTGAGGTCCCAGGGAAGGAGCGAGCGGAGCAGCTCACTGCCGTGAAGGCACTCCGACCCCACCTCGAGTTAAAGGAATACAGTAACGCGGTGCGCGAAAAACGGGGCACCTCTGACACTTCACTTGAGAATTCTCGAAAAGAACTCCAGAAGGCACAGGAAAAACTGGTCACAGCGGTCAGGAGCGCGTCCCGAAGGATCGTGAAGGAAAGCCGGAATCTCGTCAAGGCGGCAAACCTGCAATCGGGCTCCGGACCAGCCGTCGGCCAGGGGTCAGGTGCGCCGGCCCGTCGGGCTTCCGACCAGCGGAAATCAAAGCGTTCCCGCCCGCGACAATGATCTCCCAGAGTGATCGGTTCACCCGGGCCGTTAGGAAGGGCCCCTTGTGCAACAGAAAGCGTTAACAAGGGGCCCTTCCTTACAGCTGGGTCAGCCCTGTTCCGGGGCGGCTCCGGTGTCGTTGAAGCGGAACGTGTGCCGCACCGCGGCGTCGCCCGAGTCGACCACGACCAGGCCTTCGGTGGACGAGTGCTGCAGGGTGGCCGAGCCGTGGCCGATGTAGTACAGCCCCTCGGCACCCTCCGCCTTGTTGATGTTGAGTTGCTGCTTCTGCTCGTCGGCGGCGCAGGTGGCGCCTTCGATCTTCGCGGGCTGCGCGTCGGTCACCTGCCAGCAGACCGGGCTGCCGGTGCCGCCGCTCTGGTACGCCTTGATCTGGAAGGTGCCGCCGTCGAGCGGCGTCGGCACGAACACCTGTCGGCCGCTGTCGTCGTCGACCTCGGCCAGGTTGCCGCCGTCGAGCAGCGACAGACCCGACTCGAAGCCCTCGGTCCGGACGATGGTGATCCGGCGCGTACCGGAGAGCAGTTTGTCGTCGGTGGCCTCCGAGCCACCCGGGGTCGCGCTGGGCGTGGCCCCGGGTGGGCTCGTCGTGGGGCTCTCCACACCGGAGGCCGGCGTCGAGGCGGACGCGGCGTCGGTGTCCGGGTCGGCGTTGCCGCAGGCACCGATCGCCCCGGTCAACACCAGGATGCCTGCTCCGGCGGCCCACCTGCGTAACGTCATGCCCTGCTCCCACCTCTCGCGGTCAGATCCTCGCGGTACGGCCGGTGCGACCGGCCCGCCCCTGATCACGTACCCGGGTGGTTGCGGGGTTATGCGCTTTTTGCTCCTCGATGGGGCAATGACCGGAAAGTAGCAGGTCAGCCGGCTTTGGGATTGACTCAGTTGAACGGGGTCAGGGTGATGGCGGCCGAGCGGGGGTCGCCGCTGTGCACCAGCGACTCGAAGCCGCCGACGTCGTCGTAGGGGAAGCCGTACGCCCGGCCGTCGACCATGTTGGCGTGGATGAGCCGCGAGTAGTGGTTCGGGGCGCTGTTGCGGTAGAAGTTGGCGGCGGTCAGGTTCGGCTCGACGTCGTACCGGCCGAGGGTGCCGCGGACCAACGCCGTACAGAGGGTGCGTTTGATCTCGGGCTCGATGAAGGGTGGCACGTTCGGGGCGTTGAAGACGCCGTCGCAGCCCCAGACGTTGCTGGTGGTGGGCTTGCCGACGGTGGCCACGGTGGCACCTGTCGAGTCGGTGAAGACCATGTTCGACCCCACGGTACGACCGGTGAAGCGCCGGTTCGGCTCGGCGCTGCGGGGCACCACGGTGAGCGTCCGGCTCGTGTAGGTCTGCCACGCCGAGTCGATGTACGCGTCGAGGTAGCGCGGGTCCATCAGCCCCGCCTCCATGGCCTTGCCCGGGGCGAGCACCCGCAGCACCGTACCGTCGGAGCGGGTGACCACCGAGCGGGCGAACGCCGGCTGGGCCTTCAGCCCGTTGATCACGTTGGCCCGGCCGCCGGTGACCAGTTGGCCGGTCTTCGAGGTGGCCCCCCGGGCGTCGGTGACCGAGACCGCGTGCGGCACGGCGAAGTGGTCCACCTGGGTACTGTTCAGCCAGATGCCGGCATCGTTGTAGGTGAACTCCGACCAGTCGAAGAGGGTGTCCCGGTTGGGGTCGGCGCCGGCCCACGGCGCGGGCTGCACCAAGCCGTCGGGGGTGAGACGGAAGTCGAGCTTGCGGCCGAAGGAGAAGTACATCCGGCCGGAGATGAACCGAGGGATCCGCACCGTGACGCTGCCGCCCCGGGCCGGGCCGGCGATCGCCACGTCGGGCGCGGGTGTCGGCGGCAGCCCGCCGGCCGGCCAGCGGGTGAACCGGCCGGCGGCGTTGACGTAGCCGAGGCCGCCGCCGGGCCTGATGTCAGTGCCGAGAACATAGAGGTACGTCGCCTCGGCGCGACCGGAGTTGTTGGTGACGGTGACGGGCAGCAGGTCGGGGCCGACGGCCTGGGCTGGACCGCTGACGGCGAGGCTGACCGGCAGCGCCAACACCACGGCGACCAGTCCACCCAGGACGGCTCTGCTTCTCCTACCGAGCGGGTTACGCACAGTGACTCCTTCGGGATGGGGGCTGGGCTCCACATCGACCCTCGGGGGTCAACCTCGACTCGGGGAGACAGGCGACCCCTCCCCTGGATCAGCTGGCAGTCGCCCCGACATCGACGGGAGAGCGCTCTCCCAGCTTCACGTCCATCGATGCAGATTGTCAACAGCTGACGTCAATTACTAGTTAACAAACCTTCCCATGACTCCACATGATCACCTTGCGTGATGTTGTCACGCCGCCCGTCCCCGTTGCTGGCGCAGCATCACGTTCCAGAGGCGCTCCACGGCCTCCTCGACATCCGTGCCGGGCGCTCGGTTCAGGTCCCAGAGAATCTGCATCGGGTCCGCTAGCGGAAGCTCCCCCGCTCCTGGGCCTGGCAGGTCCAGCCCGGCCCAGACTCCTGGGTCTCTGGGCACGGTGAGTTCGAGTGTCGCCTCCTCTTCACCTGCCGGGGTGAAGCCGGTCTCGGTCAGGTCCAGACCACCTCGGGTGTACAGGACGGCCCGCTGCGGGCTGCGCCAGGGCGCGAGAAGATCGGCGGCGATATCCCCGGAGACAGCCAACCCAGCAGGTCCGTGTTCGTTCAGGGCAGCGATCGCATAGGCCTGCTCCCTGGGCGGGTCGAGGCTGTACCAGAACGTGGTGATGCCGCCCGGCCCCGGGTAGTTCCGCAACCACCACCGCAGCGCCTGCTCCACGTCAGGGACCTGCCAACCGGTTGAGGCGCGACACACCAGGCCGTGCTCGCCAAGCGCGCGCAGTGCCTGCGAGACCCGGGGCTGCGAGATGCCGACGAGCCTGGCCAACTCCTGCTGGGTGGCCATGGGGCGATCGACAAGGCGACGAAGCAGGGTGTACGTCCCCCAGGGCACCCGTCCGGGGCGGACGCCGCGCCTCCTGTCACCGGCACCCCTTCCATTGACCGCGATTCTTCGGCCACCGATGTTCAGGAAGCCTTCGACCTGCTGCTCAGCCCCGACGAGCAGGGACCAGTTCGCCCGCTCCACCGCCCCGCGGACCGCCGATGTCGCCGTCGGCACGATCACCAGGCATGCCTCCGGATGACGACCGGTCAGTACAGCGATGTCACCGGGATGCAGAGGTGCCGTCGTTGCCACGACGGTGAACACGTCCCGGACGCCCGCACAGCCCAACTCGACACGGTCAGGACCGACCGGAACGAGGGTCACCCCGATCTCGTTGAGCCGCTGCCAGACTGACGACGATATAAGCATTACCTATCCTCTTCGGATAATACTTATATAGCACGAACTCGCTGGCCCGGCGCACGAACGAGCAGTTCGATGCCACGATCAACCGTCCCACTCCGGGTCGGTGGGTCGGTCGAAGACACCGGCGAGGTCGTCCCACTCGCGCCAGGTCCGGGCGCTGACCGAAACTCGTCCGGTAGGAACCGACGGTTGGCCGGGCAGGTGGATCCGGTCGGCGGGGACGCCGGCGGCGAGGAGCCGGAGTCGGGAGCCGGCCAGCA
Organism: Micromonospora sp. WMMA1923; assembly: GCF_049179195.1. Classification (NCBI taxonomy): domain Bacteria; kingdom Bacillati; phylum Actinomycetota; class Actinomycetes; order Micromonosporales; family Micromonosporaceae; genus Micromonospora; species Micromonospora sp. WMMA1923. The sequence continues at coordinate 552,664 of NZ_JBMHLZ010000001.1, read as the reverse complement.
TCGCCGGCGGCCCGCAGACGTACACCCGCTGGTCGCCGTGGCGGTGGTCGAGGGCGACGGTGAGGGCGTCGCCCACCTCCCCCGGCTCGGCCTGCGGGTCGTGCGAGAACGCCGGCACCAGACGCAGCCAGTCGTGGGCGCTCTGGAGATCGTCCAGGCTGATCGAGTCGTACAGCTCGACGAAGGTGCGGGAGCCGACGACCAGGGTCACCCGCCGACCGGCCGGAGCGGCGGCGACCTGCTCGACCAGGGCCCGCAGCGGGGCCAGCCCGGTGCCGCCAGCGATCAGCAACAGGTCCCGCCCGTCGACCAGCCGCAGCCCGGTGTCGGCCGGTGGGCCGAGGTGCAGCAGCTCGCCGGGGCGTACCCGATGAACGAGGGTGCCGGAGACGGTGCCGGCGGGTACCGCGCGGACGTGCAGCTCGATGGTGTCGTCGGGGCGCGGGGCGTTCGCCGGGCAGTACCAGCGCCACCGGTCCGGGTGGCGCGGGGTGCGCACCGGCACCGCCTGACCCGGACGGTGTGCGAGCGGCCAGACCGGACGCACCGTGAGGATCGCGATCCCGCGACCGGGCCGGTAGTGGTCGACCACCTCGGCCGGTACCCAGCTCACCCGCCGACCCCGGTCCGCAGCCGGCTGATCCGCTCCGCCGGGACGTCACCCGCCCAGAGCACCCCGACCAGGTAGTCCAGCACCCGCCGGTGCTGCTCCTCCGACAGTCCCAGCCCGGCCCACGGGTCGGCCACGTCCACCCCGTCGGTGGCCGCCGCCAGACTCGCCGCCAGATGCGCCCCCAACCGCCGCAGGTCGACCCCGACCAGGTGAGGCGACAACTCCGCGTCCGCCACCACCAACCGCAACCACCGTCGCGCCGTCTCCTCCGCCGTCATACCCACCCCTCTCTGAAAGGAAGGGCCCCCTATTAACGCTTTCTGTATAGGAAGGGCCCCCTGCAAACACACGCACGTGACGTGGCACCGGGGCGGGCGGGCAGAGCGGCGGCGGGGGACCTACCGCGTGGGCCGGCACCCGCCCCGGGCCATGTGACACAGCGTGCCGGCCGGGCAGGGGCAGGCCATGACCGTGATCAGGTCGGCGACAGTGACGGTAGGCATCGAAGCGATCACCGTGAGTCCGCTCCGGCGGATACCCCGATATGCGCGCCACGCATACCGATTCCTCACCAAGCGGGGTTGAATGGTTACCCTTGATGAGGCGACCTGAATGGAGTCGGCGGCAGATGGCGAGGTCCCCGAAGGCCCACCCGAGTTGTCCCCGCTGCGGTGGCCGACTGGCCCGCGACAACGACAGTGGACGGTGCGCCCCCTGCGACACCGCCGAGCGCGACCGGCTGAGCCGACCACCCGTGGTGCCGGCCAGCTTCTGGCAGCACGGGGCCCTGCGCCAGGCCCTCACCGAACGCAACCTCGGCCGGGTGATCCGCGCCTTCCGCAACCACCCGTACCACGGCCGCAACGCCCTGCCGCAGAGCGCCGTGGCCGGCTGGCTCGGCATCACCCAGGCCCAGCTCAGCCGGATCGAGAACAGCCCGCCCATCGTGCACCTGGACCGACTCATCCACTGGGCGCAACTTCTGCGGATCCCGCCCCGCTACCTCTGGTTCAGCCTGCCCGACCAGCCGCTACCCGCCGACAACCCGCCCGCCGCACACCCGCCCGCCGACGTACCCGTCACGCAAGCCGGGCCGGCGACCCCGCCGGCACCGGCCGATGCCGTCACCACGGCATCCGATGAAGGAGGTGGCACCACGGACCGCCGACAGTTCCACGCCCTGGCCGCGCTCGCCGGCATCGCCGCGACCGGCTCGCTCGACCTGCTCGCCGCACCCACCGACGCACCCCGCACCATCGGCCTTGAGCAGGTACGGTACGCAAGCTCCCTGGTCGACGAGTTCCGCCGGGCAGACGCCGCCGTCGGCGCCAACGACCTCTGCGACGTCGCCATCCGGGTCCACGCCCACCTGTCCAACTGGGCCGCGAAGGCCACCTACAGCCGGGAGGTCGGCGAAGCCCTGCACGCTGCCCTGGCCGATCTCGCGAACCAGGCCGCCTGGCTCACCATCGACGCCGAGCGCCGACCAGAAACACAACCCTTCCTGTACGAGGCGATCAGCCGCTCCCGCATGGCGGATGACCCACGGGTAGAGGTGCAGGGACTGGCCATGCTGTCCCTGTTGCACCGCGAGGACCGGCCGGGCGAGTCACTGCACTGCGCCGAGGCGGCTCTTCGAGCGTCATCGGGTTGGGCGACACCCCGGTTGCTCACGCTGCTGCATCTGCGGCGGGCCAACGCCTACGCCACCCTGAGAGATGCGAGCGGGTTCAACCGCGAGATCACCAAGGCCCGCCGAGAGTTCGACCGTGGATCGCACGAGGACGATCTATCGTTCATCCACTTCGTGACCGAGCAGGAGGTTGACGGCCTGCAGGGGCTCGCCTACCTCGCACTGGAACGACCCGACCGCGCCGCCGAACTCTTCCGCTTGATCGCCACGACACCTTCGCCGACGTTGCGCCGCAACCATCTGCTCTACACCTTGGAATTCGCCAACGCGACCTACCGCCAGGGTGATGTCAACGAGGCGGCTCGGACCGCGCTGGGTGCGTTACCTGAGCTGCGTCAGATGCAGTCGATGCGGGCCACCCGGATGTTCGCCCAGGTGCGCTCCGACCTGGGGCTGCCGGCGCACTCGACCGCCGCGACGCGCGAGTTCGTCGAGGCGTACGACCAGTTCGTACGCCGTTGATCCTGTATGGCGAACTGCTTTCCGCCCTACGGAGGACCGAGGCACGCTTCTGGTCGACGCGGAGACCATGCCCCGGGTACAGACCGTGTACCGGTCCTGGGGCTGGCAGGGCGGACCCGGCTCCGGCCGGGCTGGAACGACACGGCAAACTCAGGTCACGGATCTTGCCTGTCGCTCGGCTCTCTTGTGGAAATTAGTGACGACGCATGGAGGCGCTGGTTACGCGAGCACCGCAAGCGACCGCTTGAAACAGGCAAGCGAATGTCCAGAATCCGACATCAGCGATGATGCCAACCTGCGCAATACCCGACAATCCGGGAAAGATCAGAGCTGCAATTTCGATCGCCGACTTTCACGTCGGCCGACAACTGGCTATGGTTTCGACTCCGCAATCCTCCTGACGCTTAGGAATGACGTGGGCATCCTCAAGGAGATGCAGCGAGCGCACGCACGGCAGGTGCGCGCCCAGAAGCAGGCCAAGACCGCCGCGTATCGGCAGCATCAGCAACTACGCCGCGAAGCCGAACACGCCATGAAGGCGGCCCAGCGCGCGAGTGCCGCCGACCAGAGAGAGCGTAAACGACTGCATGCCGAGGCACGGCTAGCCGAAGTTTCCGCTGACAACTCGGGACTACAATCACGTCTCGAAGAGCTGGATAACCTCCTTACCGCGACGCTCGAAGTCGATGACTATATCGACCTTGGGCGGCTAAGGAAGGCGGTTGAACACCCGCCGTTCGCGCCAGGAAGCCTCGGCAACCCACTACCTCAGCCCGATTGGCGCCGCTTCGAACCACCCGCTCCTTCCAGCCTCAGCAAGATGTTCGGCGGCCAAGCCAGGTATCAGCAGCAGCTCGCGGTGGCGCAGCACGCGTTCGGGCAGGCACAACAGCAGTACGCCGTTGCCGAGGCCAACCGCCAGCAGCGACTTTCGGCCGCGCACCAGCGGTACCTGCAACGCTGTGCCAAGGCCGATGCCGAGGCTGCGGCCCACAACGCGGAGCTCGACCGTTTCGCTGCGCTTCTCGCCGCTGCAGAACCGGCGGCGGTGGTCGAGTACTTCGGCATGGTCCTCGGAAATTCAGTCTACCCCGATGACTTTCCGCAGCATTACCGCCTAGCGTTCGTGCCGGAATCCCGGCAACTGGTGGTGGAGTACCACCTACCTACACTTGACGTGATCCCGGCTGCAAGAGAATACCGCTACGTGAAGGCACGTGACGAGATCACCACTACAGTTCGTTCCGCAAAAGAAGTCAAGGAGCGATACGCGAAGCTGGTCGCTCAGGTCACGCTACGGACCGTGCACGAGTTGTTCGAAGCAGATCGTACGGGAATCGTGGGGACGATTGTGTTCAACGGCATTGTCGATACTACTGATCCCCGAACAGGCACCTCTGTCCAACCTTGCCTGGTGACACTGCGGACCCACCCGCGAAGTCTTCACGGATTTGAATCTGCGTCTGGTGGAACCCCTCGCCTGCTTACAGCACCTCAATGCCTCGGTGTCGAAGAGGCCCGCCGAACTTGCTCCGGTACGTCCGGTCTTGGAGTTCGACATGGTTGATAAGAGGTTTGTAGATGAGGTCGACGTGCTGGCCGATCTCGACCAGCGACCCAACCTGCTCAAGCTCACTCCGACCGAGTTCGAGAGCCTGATCCAAAACCTCTTTGCCAAGATGGGCCTGGACACCAAGCAAACCAGAGCCTCCCGAGACGGTGGCGTCGACTGTGTGGCCTTCGACCCCCGACCGATTTTCGGCGGGAAAGTCGTCATTCAAGCCAAGCGATACCGCAACACCGTCGACGTGTCCGCTGTCCGAGACCTCTTCGGAACGCTTCAGAACGAGGGCGCATCCAAGGGCATCCTGGTGACCACGAGCGGCTACGGTCCCGCTTCGTACGATTTTGCCTCCGGCAAGCCCCTCGAACTAATCGACGGATCCAACCTACTCTACCTTCTTGCTGAACATGCGGAGGTGAAGGCGCGGATCGATCCCGGCGAAGCAGTCTGACCAATGGACTCCTCGGCCTTTGAGCCCGAGCAGGCACCGATCATGCACTTCACACACATCGACAACCTGACCAGCATCTTCGCAGGTGGACGTCTGCTTGCTGACAACATCGTCGGCAGCCAACTGACTACTGATGTGGGAGCTGTCAACATCAAATTGACTCGCCGGGTGCGTCCGGTCACCTGCCCACCGGGCGGAGTGGTAGCTGACTACGTTCCGTTCTACTTCGCGCCGCGGTCTCCGATGATGTACCGCATCGCTTGTGAGCACCGTGATGGGCGAGCGGGCTGCTACCCAGGCGGCGACGATCCGCTGGTCTATCTGGTGAGTTCCATCGATCGGGTGCGCACTGCCGGCTTGTCGTGGGTCGTGAGCGACGGCAACTGCGCTGCCGGACTCACGACGTTCTCCCGGAGCTTGGTGGAGCTTGCCGACCTCGTCGACTGGCCTCTCATGGCCGCGAGGTACTGGAACAACGTGCCGGAAGACCCGGATCGAGTCCGGCGACGGATGGCCGAACTTCTCGTTCACAAGGACTTCCCGCTCGAACTCGTCGCCGGCTACGTCGTGCGGACGGCCACGCGGGCGAGGCAGCTTCGGCAACTCCTTCGTGCTGCTGGCATCATCAGCGCGTACGTTGATGTCAGACCCGACTGGTACTACGGCTACTCACGGGAGGAGGTGCTCTGATGATCGTCATCAGCCATGGCAACCTGCTGACCGCCGACGCGGAAGCCTTGGTCAACACCGTCAACACCGTGGGTGTGATGGGCAAGGGCATCGCCCTTCAGTTCAAGCGCGCCCACCCGGCGAACTATGCGGCCTACCGGGCAGCGTGCGCCATTAATCAGGTCAAACTAGGCGAAATGTTCGTCTTCGACTCCACCCGGCTGGGCCTCCGTCGATATGTGATCAACTTTCCCACCAAGGGGCACTGGCGAGCCAACGCACGGGCTGCCGACATCCAGGAAGGGCTCGCCGACTTGGTCCGCGTGGTCCGCGAGCGCCAAATCACCTCCGTAGCGGTACCGGCACTCGGTTGCGGCAACGGCGGGCTCGACTGGCACCAGGTCCGGCCGATGATCGAACATGCCTTCGCCGAACTACCCCACGTGAGGGTGCTGCTGTTCCCCCCGGAAGGCGCACCCGACCCTGCCGATATGCCGGTCGCCACCGAGAAACCACCGTTGACCCCCGGCCGCGCCGTGTTGCTACGAGCCATCGAGCGTTACCTAGAACGCGCTCAAGTTCTTGAGCCTCGCGACGGCGTGACCATTCTGGAGATCCAGAAGATCGCCTACTTCCTGCAGGTTCTTGGGCAACCACTTCGCTTGACCTTCGGAAGAGGGCGGTACGGCCCATACGCGGAGAATCTCAACCATGTCCTCGACCGCCTTGAAGGCCATTACTTAACCGGTTTCGGCGATAGATCCGCCCGCGTCGAAGAACTTCGGCCAATCCAATTAGTCGATGGCACGGCAGAGAATCTTTCATCCTGGTTCAACGAGCACTCCTCGCCCGATGAAGTACTGGATCGACTGGCTGGGATCGTTAATGGTTTCGAGACGCCCTACAGCCTCGAACTGCTCGCCACCGTGCACTTTGCCGCAGAGTTGCCACCTCCAACCATGGACCTTGATGCGCTAGTCAAGCGGGTTCAGGTATGGAGTGGCCGCAAAGCACGGCTCTTCACTCCGTCCCACATCAGGCTTGCGCATGACCAACTCCGGAAGACGGGCCTCTTGGCAACCGCAGGCGTCTAAGGTGTTGACATTGATCGATTCGGTTGTTGCCAATGCAAACTGGCCCGATCCCGATTTGCCCGCAAAGTCGTCGGTTGTGACGACTGGGTAGCGCCCCGGGGAGCTGCTGTCACATATGTTCCACAACAACCAAATTGTTGTCCCACGCACCCGCCCGAGACCACTGCAACGAGGAAGCTGTCGCCTCCCGACCGGGGCGCTCGCAATTCCGCCGGACTCAGCGTACGAAGCGGATGTCCAGTCTTCTGCCCAGTGCACCCGCCAGGCGGAGGAGGACGGGCAGGGTCGGCACCGTGCCGCCGACCTCGAACCGGGCGACAGTGGACTGGGTCATGCCGGCGGCGTGGGCGAGCTGGGTCTGACTCCAGCCGCGCCGCAGCCGCAACTGCCGTACCTCGTCACCGAGTTCGACGGCGACCCGGGTGGCGTCGTCCGTCCCGACAACTGCCGGCGCTGCCCTCCGTTGACCACGCAACTCAGTGCTCATCGCAGCGATGCTATCCGGCGCGCCGAGGGCAACGCGGAACGGTGCTCGCTGGGTAACCTGCTGCGGTGACGGATCTTGGGCCGGGCATTCACGAACACCTGATCACCCGGCAGCTCGCCACCCGGCTCCAACGGATCGACCCCGACCTCATCCAACGGGCCCAGCTCGACCCCGCCGACGCGCCCGACCTGCTCGCTCGGCACCTCGCCGGCCTCGCTCGTCGCGCCATAAACGCTGTGCCCGCCGGTGACGACCGGTTGCTGCGGCAGGTCGAGGTGGCCAACCGGATCGCCGAGCACATCGTCGCCCTCGACCCGGCCGCCGACGACGACGCGCACGACGAGATTGTCGACGCCCGGAACCTGCTGCACGCGATCGCCGCCCCGCCGGTCCCGCCCGCCGGGCCGCGCTTCCCGCCGCGCCCGGCCACCCCGCTCTCCACCGGTGCGCTGCTGGTCAACGGCCGGCACCAGCCCCGGATCGGCCACGAGATCAACCACGAGCTGGCCTCCGCCGAGAGTGTCGACCTGCTCTGCGCGTTCATCAAGTGGGCCGGCGTACGCACCGTCGAGCCGGCGTTGCGCGAGCTGCGGGAGCGGGGTGGCCGGATCAGGGTCATCACCACGACCTACCTCGGCGCGACCGACCAGCGGGCGCTGGACCGGCTGGCCGACCTCGGGGCCGAGATCAAGGTGTCGTACGAGACCAGGACCACCCGGCTGCACGCCAAGGCCTGGCTGTTCCGCCGGGGCAACGGCCTGACCACGGCGTACGTCGGATCGAGCAACTTGTCTCGGACGGCGCTGCTGGACGGGCTGGAGTGGAACGTCCGGATCTCCAACGTGGAGCAGCGGCACGTCATCGACACCTTCACCGCCACCTTCGAGGACTACTGGCACGATCCGGCGTTCGAGACCTACGACGCCGGTCGGGACGCCGAGCGGCTCCGGGTGGCGCTGCGCGGGGAGCGGGCCGACGAGGCACCTACCGAGATCGCCAACCTGGATGTGCGGGCGTACCCGTACCAGGCGGAGATCCTGGCCGACCTGGACGCGGAGCGGCAGGTGCACGGCCGGCACCGCAACCTGGTGGTGATGGCGACCGGTACCGGCAAGACGATCGTGGCCGCGTTGGACTACCGGCGACTGCGCCGGGCCGGGACGGTGGACTCGCTGCTCTTCGTGGCGCACCAGGAGCAGATCCTGCGGCAGAGCCGGTCGACGTTCCGGCAGGTGATGGCCGACGGCAGCTTCGGCGAGCTGCTGATCGGCGGGAAACGACCCGAGCAGGCGCGGCACGTCTTCGCCTCGATCCAGTCGCTGCACCGGCGGGAGTTCGACCCCGGGGCGTACGACATGGTGATCGTGGACGAGTTCCACCACGCGGAGGCCCCGACGTACGCCGGATTGTTGGAGCGGCTGACGCCGCGCGTACTGCTGGGGTTGACCGCGACGCCGGACCGGACCGACGGCGGTGACGTGCGGCGGTGGTTCGGCGGGCGGTCGGCGGCGGAGCTGCACCTGTGGGATGCCCTGGAGCGGCAGCTGCTCGCCCCGTTCCAGTATTTCGGGCTGCACGACGACACCGACCTGTCGCACCTGCGGTGGAAACGCGGGCACGGGTACGACCGCGCCGAGCTGGACAGCCTCTACACCGCCGACCACGCGCGGGCGCGGATCATCCTGACCTCGGTTCGCGACACCGTGGACGTGACCCGGATGCGGGCGCTCGGCTTCTGCGTCAGCATCGGGCACGCCGAGTTCATGGCGGACTGGTTCAGCCGGCACGGCGTACCGTCGGCGGCGGTGACCTCGCGGGTGGAGCCGGCCGCCCGGCAGGGGTTGTTGCGGGACTTCAAGGCCGGGAAGCTGCGGGTGCTCTTCACTGTCGACCTGTTCAACGAGGGCGTCGACCTGCCGATGGTGGACACGATCCTGATGTTGCGGCCCACCGAGAGCGCGACGATCTTTCTCCAGCAGCTCGGTCGGGGGCTGCGGCTGGACGACGACAAGGCCTGCCTGACGGTGCTGGACTTCATCGGCGGCCAGCACGCCAACTTCCGGTTCGACCTGCGCTGGCGGGCGTTGACCGGGGTGAGTCGGCGGGCCGTCCGGGAGGCCGTCGAGCAGGACTTCCCGTCGCTGCCCAGCGGCTGCCACATCCAGCTGGACCGGGTCGCCAAGGAGGTGGTCCTGGCCAACCTGAAGACGGCACTGCCGACCTTCCGCCGGAACCTGGTCGCCGAGCTGCGGCAGCTCAAGGACGCCACGCTCGCCGAGTTTCTCGCCGAGACCGGGTGGGAGGTCGAGGACGTGTACCGGTCAGCCGCGCTGGGTGGGTGGACCGGGCTGCGGCGGGCCGCCGGCCTGCCCGTGCCGGCGGCCGGGCCGGACGACACCACGCTCGGACGGGCGATCGGGCGGATGCTGCACCTGGACGACGTCGACCGGCTCGACCTGCTGGCCCGGGTCGCCGCCGGGCAGCGCCCACCGGCCGACGACCGGCTCTGGGACCTGCTGCACTTCGACCTGTGGGGGCCGAACGCGCCGTTGACCTCGCGGGACGAGCGGCTGGCCCGGTTGTGGGCGGAGCCGGCCCGTTGCGTCGAGTTGCGCCAGGTCGCCGAGGTGCTGCGGGACCGGATCCACCGGGTCAGCGTGCCGTCGGGGCTGTTGCGGGTGCACGCCCGGTACAGCCGCAACGAGGCGTGCGCGGCGTTCGGGATGACCAACCCGGGGTCGCTGCGCGAGGGGGTGAAGTGGCTGCCCGACGTCCGCGCCGACCTCTTCTTCGTCACCCTGGTCAAGGCGGCACAGCACTACTCCCCCACCACCATGTACGCCGACCGGGCGATCACCGAGACGCTGTTCCAGTGGGAGTCACAGAGCACCACCTCGGCGGCGTCGAGCACCGGGCAACGGTACGTCCACCATGCTGAGCGTGGGTCGAGTGTGCACCTGTTCGTCCGGGAGTCCCGGGTACCGGACCGGGACCTCGGCGCACCGGCGTACCTGTACGCGGGTCCGATGACGTACCGGGGGCACACCGGGGACCGGCCGATGCGCATCCTCTGGGAGCTGGCGTACCCGTTGCCGGCCGAGACGTACGCTGCCGCCCGCGCCATCGCCGCGTAGGGCCGGGTCGCCTGGCCATGGCTCACTCCGGGTCGGAGCGGTCCAGGATGCGTACCCCGGTGGCGTAGCGCAGCAGGTCGGCGTCGCTGATGGTGAGGCCGTTGCCGACGGTGATCTCCAGGGTGGCCTGCCAGTTGGTGACGTCGACCGCGAGGGTGACCCGGCCGTCCCGGCGGGTGAGCACCGCGTCGTCGCCGTTCACCCGCTGGTTGACGCCGGTGAGCTGCCGTCGCTCCCGCAGCACGGTGCTCAACCCGTCGGTGCCCGGTGCCGAGCCCGGGGCGCGGAAGGTCATCCGGGACCTGGTCACGGTGTCGGTGACCAGGTCGGCGGGGCTGCGGGCCAGCTCGAACGGCGGCAGTACGGCGATCGACGCGGCCGACAGCGACTCGGCGAGCGCCACCACCTCGGCCGGGGTGTACGTGTCGTCGGTGGCCAGCTGGATCCACCGGTTCGACGACTCCCGCCAGTAGAGGGTGAGCTGCTTGGCGGGGCGTACGTCGACGGTGCGCAGGGTGCCGGCCTGGCCGCGTACCCGGATCTCCTGCTCGGAGGCGGCTGAGCCGGCGGGGAAGGTCGGTCGGCGGGCCGAGACGGTGACCGTGACGTCGGCCTCGTGCCAGTCGGTGGTCTCGAAGAAGCCGACCAGGTCGCCGTCGGACATCGAGGCCACCGGGGTCTGCCGGTGCGCGGCGGCGGGTAGCGTGTACGGGAACCTCGGGGCGGACCAGCCGTCGGTGAGGGTGACCGCGCGGGTGGCCGGGACGGTGCCGCGCGGTGGGGTCGAGCCGGTGGCCGACGGCGCGGGTGTGGTGCGCTCCGGTCGCGCGCTGGTCGTGGCCGGCGGCGGGGTCGGGGTGGGGGTGACCGGTGGGGCGGTGACCGGTGGTACGACGTCCAGCGGCGGTCCGACCGGGTCGGGGCCGGTGGTGAGCACCGACAGCGCCGGGAGGCCGACGGCCAGCACGGCCGCGGCGGCGGTCAGCCGGGTGGCGATCCGGCGGCGGTGGTACCGGCGGGAGCGTCGGTGCACCGTGTCCAGCAGGCCGGCGTCGGTGGGCGCGCGGTCGTCGGCCCCGCGCAGCGTCTCGGCGAGCAGGCGGTCCAGCTCATCCATCGCCGCTCACCCCCGCCTCGCCGAGTATGGTGCGCATCCGGGCGAGCGCGCGGGACGCCTGGGACCGGACCGTCGACTCGCCGCAGCCCAGCAGCGTGGCGATCTCGTCGTCGGGCAGGTCGCAGTAGAAGCGTAGGACGAGCACGGCCCGCTGCGAGCGGGGCAACCCGGCCAGCAGCTGCCACATGTGGGCGCGGGCCAGCACCCGGTGCTGGGGCTCGTCGGGGCCGACCGGCTCGGGCACCTCGGCGAGGACGGCCTCCCGGGAGGCCCGCCGCCGACGCCAGGACAGGAACTGCCGCACGATCGCCGCACGCACGTACGCCTCGGGGTGGTGCATCGCGGTGACCTTGTCCCAGCGCCGGTGCATCCGGGCCAGCACCTCCTGGACGATGTCCTCGGCCAGGTGCGCGTCTCCGCAGAGGACGTAGGCGAAGCGCAGCAGCGCCCGTCCGCGCCCCTGCACGAACTCGTCGAAGTCCGCCGGCTGACCGGTGTGGACAGCGCCGACCTCGCGGGTGGCGGCACGCCGGAGATCTCCGGGCCCGGGGCGGGCACCGGAGATCTCGGCGGCGTCGCGGAACAGGGACAGGGGCTCAGCAGGCCTTCCGGACGTACGACCGCGAGCCCGGGGTGGTGACGTCGAGATCGCGCAGCACGACCGAGAGCGTACTGCCGTGTGAGCGGCACGCCTTGGTGTAGCCGCTCTCGGTGTACTCGATGACGATCACGTGGTTGCCGTACGTGGCGGTGTAGGCGTCGCACTCGTTCCAGGTGGCGCACTCCTCGGCGACGGCGAAGTCGAAGCCGGCCTTACGGGCGTCGGCGGTGCTCAGCTCGGCGAGGTTCTTCTGGGCCACGGCGAGGCCCTTGCTGTGGGCGTACGCGCTCAGCGACGCCGCGTACGACACGGCCTGCGCCCGGGTCAGCAGACCCTTGGAGCGGGTGTACGAGTCGAGGTTGTCCGGCTCGATGGCCTTGAACCCCTTGCTGGCGCACGTGTCGATCCAACCGCCGACGATCCGGGTGAGCGCGGTGCGCTTGGCCTCGGTGGAGAAGTCCAGCATCAGCTCGTCCCAGTCCTCGTCGACCACCAGGTTGCCGTTGGCGTCGCGCAGCAACAGGTTCGGGTGGTTGGTCTTCCACCACGACTCGGCGCCGGGCTGGGCCTGGAAGGCGTTGACGTAGCAGATGTTGTAGATCCCGGCGGCCGGGCTGGCCTCGCTGTCCCGGCTGACCACAGTGACCCCGCTCGGCGGCGCGTACGCCCCGCCGATCTGGTAGTCGAAGTTGGCGTTGGCCGGCGGCGGCGCCCAGGCGGCGGTCGTACCCGCTCCCTTACGGACCGGGGCGGAGGTCCGCGGCGGGGCGGTGGCCGGGGCGGCCGGTTTCGGCGCGGCCGACGAGGGCGCGACCGTGGTGGCCGGGGTCGTGGCGGTGGGCGTCGCGGTCGTCGCCGGTGCCGGCGCGGCCGAGGCCGGCGAGTCGGTCGGGGTCGTGCTCTGCGTCGCCCCCGGGGCCGGTGCGGCGGTGCTGCCGGCCGCCTCGGTCGGCGTGCTGGAGGTGGGTGCCGGCTGCTGCTGGCCGCGCCCCCACCAGTCCTGTCGGCCACTCGCGCCAGCGGCGCCGATGCCGACACCGAGGGCGATGGTGACGGCGGCCGTCACCGCCAGCCCGGCCCTGGTCCGCCTGCGGTTGAATCCCATCGAATGGTGCTCCTAGCGCGTGTGGGGACAACTCCTCCCCCTCAACGCGGTGGACCACCGTGGCTGCTGCCACCAAAATGGAACAACTTTGCGTTGTCGGACATTCACCCCGGGTGTGCGGCGGCGTCGACCACAGTCGACGCCGCGGAGCCCACCGCCGTGATGCCGAGTTCCTCGATGCGCTGCCACAGTGGCTCCAGGGCCGCATCCGGGTCCCGGCTGAAGACGCTGCCCCGGATCCGGACGAAGACGCAGTTGCCGACCCGCTCCAGCACCGCCTGCCGGCGCATGTCGCTCTCCCACTGGTCCGGGCCGTGGTACGCGTCGCCGTCACACTCGACAGCCAGCCGGCGGCCGTCCGGGGCGGGCAGCACGAAGTCGATCCGGTACCCGCCGATGCGGAACTGCGGCAACGGACGGTGGCCCCGGCGCAGCAGGCGGCGCAGCACCTCGCGTTCGAAGTCGCTGTCGCAGCGCTGTTCGAGCTGCCCGTAGCTCTCCTCCGCCCCGGTGGCCTGCTGGCAGTAGGTAAGCAGCAGACCCCGGGCGTCGTCGGCGCGCAGGTCGGCGGGCTGCACCGAGTGGAAGACCCAGAGCTGGTCGCGCGCCCGGGAGGCGGCCACGTTGACCCGCCGGTGGTGGTCGCGTTTGGTGAAGGCGGCGACCGGGCCGTTGTGCGCCGAGACCACCGTCGACACCAGCACGACGTCGCGTTCGTCGCCCTGGAAGGTGTACGGGTCACCGACGCGCAGCCGACGCCGCTCCATCTCCTCCTCGCCGACGGTCTCCCGGATCCGGGACAGCAGGTACAGCGCCTGTCCGCTGGTGCTGAGCAGGCTCACCACGCCGATGCTCCGGCCGGCGTACGCCGGGTCGGCGACGATCGCGGCCACCCGGGTGACCAGCGCCTCGGCCTCGGCGACGTTGACGTTGCCGTACGTCGGCAGGTCCTGGCGGATGCCCTCGGGGACGTACACGGCGGTGACCGGGTCGCCGATGCCGGCCGGCCGGTCGGTACGCAGCGGCTCGATCTCACCGCCGTAGTAGGTGTCGCTGGAGAAACCGATGATCGCCGGCACCGAGCGGAAGTGCTCGGTGAGCAGGATCCGCTCCGGCGAGCGGCGCACCGCGTGGTCGTAGAGACTGCTCTCCGGGTCGAAGTGCTCCGCCGAGGGCACGTCGGTCAGGTGCGCGTCGATCAGGTTGGTGACCGTACCGACGAAGGAGAGCTGCGGACCGATCTGCTGGTCGTCGCCGACCACCACGGCCCGCTCGGCGAGGCTGAGCACGGGCAGCGCGAAGAGGTCGGCCTGGGACGCCTCGTCGACGATCACCACGTCGAAGCGGGCCCCGCCGGCGAACTGCTCGATCGCCCGGTCGATCGACATCACCCAGACCGGTACGGCGTCCACGGCGGCCGTCATCGCCTTCTGCGCGTGTGCCTGCCACTGGGCGGCGTTGCGGCCGGTGCCCTTGCCGATCTTGCGTAGCGCGGTGGTCCAGTCGGCCAGCGCGGCCCGCCGCCGGTCGTCCAGGGCCAGCGACACCTCCAACCAGGCCGAGGCGACCACGAGTTCCCGGGTGAGCTGCCGGATCCGCTCCCGGCTGCGGTCGACCCGACGGCCCACGGCGACCGGATCCACGCTGCCCACCACGCTGTCGAACCAGCTCTGCGCCTGCCGCCACTGCCAGCGGCGCAGGCAGTCCGCGCCGGTGCCGGGCGGGATCGCGGAGCCGTCGTCGAGCTGTGCGGTCCACCCCGGAGCGACCGGGCGCAGCCGGTCGGTGAGCTGGGCGAAGCGCAGCGCCGCCGGGCGCAGCGCGGCGAGCCGGCGTACCTCGTCGACCAGGGTGTCCCAGCCGGCCAGGTCGGCCCGCTGGCGGCTCTGGTCGAGCAGCCGCCACAGCTCGCTGGCCTCGGGGTGCACCATGCCGGCCTGCAACAACGCGTCGAGCTGCCGTTCCTCGGCGACCAGCCGGTCGTGGACGAAGACGTCCGCGCACCTGTCGACCACGTCCTCCAGGGCCGCCAACCGATGTACGTCGACGGTGCGCTCCACCCGGGGCAGCAGCCGGCGCAGCTCGGCCAGCAGGGTGGGCCAGCGGCGGCGGTCCCAGTCCAGGGCGGTGGCCGCGGCGGTGAGCAGCTGCCCGCTCCAGCGCTCCGGCTGGTCGTCCAGGTCGGCCAGGTCGAGGGTCTGCCGCCACTCGTCCCAGCGGGTGGTCAGCTCCCGTTGCAGCCGGCGGCTGGTCACGTAGGCGACGACCATGTCCACGTCGTCGACGCCGCGCAGGACCTCGCCGTCGATCCGGCACTCGCCGGCGACCCGGGCCAGGGTGGCCTGGAAGACCTTGTGCACGCCCTTGCCGGCGGCGAAGCGTTGACGCAGCTCGCCGAGTTGCGCCAGGAGCCGGCGCGGCTCGGTCAGGTGGGCCTCGAAGACGGTCACCTGGTGCCCGGCGATGACCCGGGCGGCCTCGGCCAGCTCGGCCAGCACCCGCTCGCAGGCGTCGACGTGGTCCTCCCACCGGGCCCGCCAGTTGGGGTCGGCCTGCAGGAGGGTGGCCAGCCGGTCGGTCCAGGCGCCCTCCCGGTCGGCGAGCAGGGCCATCGCCTCCCGCAGCTGCCCGCCCAGCTCCGCCAGGCCGGCCCGGCCGAACTCCCGGACCTCCGGCAGGACCACCCCCGCGGCGGCGAGGTGGTCCAGCTCGGCGCGGACCTCGGCCAGCTCCTCGCGGTCGGCCAGCACCGTCGCCGCGTCCGGCAGCTCGGCCACCGTCGGCAGGTGCCGCACCGCCTGGGTCCGGTCGGCCCGCCGGGTACGCCGGGCGAGGTCGAGCAGGTCGGTGAACTCCTCGACGGTCAGCGGGGCGTCGAGGTCGGCCGGGACCGCGTCGGGCAGGTCGCCGTAGCGGTCGGCACGCTCGCGCAGCCAGGTGCCGACGTCGCTGGGGGAGAGCCGGATGCCGTCGATCTCGTACTGGGCGGACTCGTTCTCCGCCATGGTGCGCAGACCGGCGAGCGCCTGCCCGAGGTCCCGTTCGGCCTCCGCCAACTGTCGCCGCAGCCGGTCGACCCGCTGCTGCTCGGCGCGCCGGTCCAGGGTGGCCCCCCGGTCGGACAACTCCCGGGCGGCCAGCTGCAGCTGCACGAGCTGGTCGGTGGAGCGGCCGAGCACGGCCAGGCAGAGCGACTGGATCTCCGGCGGCAGACCGTCGCGCAGGACCCGCAACGGGTCCTCCTTCTGCGCCACCACCAGCACCCGCTTGCCGTGGGCCATCAGGTGGCAGATCAGGTTGCGGATGGTGTGCGTCTTGCCGGTGCCCGGCGGGCCCTGCACGGCGACGTTACGGTGCTCGGCGAGGCGACGGGCGATGGACTCCTGGGCCTCGTTGGTGGGCAGCGGCATCAGCAGCCGCTCCCCCAGCGGCTGCCAGCGCTCCGGCTGGTCCTGCGGCATCCGCAGCCGGCTCGGCTCGTGGGCCAGGATCGCGGCCAGCGCCCCGATGCTTGTGGTGTCGCCGGCCAGCAGCCGGGACCGCAGCTCCTCCAGGAACCGGCGCAGCATCCGCTGCCGGGGCCGCACGAAGAGCACCCCGGTGTCGTGCACGTGCGGCCCGGTCGGGGCCGGCGCGTCGATGTCGCGCACCACCGGATCGTGGCCGAGCCGACGCAACGCCCGCTCGAAGAACTCCCGCCGGTCGAGGTCGTTCCAGACGTCGAGGTCGAGCTGCCCACCGGCACCGGCCAGGGCCAGCAGCTGACCGAGGTACCGCTGGTCGAGGCCGGTCAACGGGTCGGTCTGCAGGCGGGCGGCCCCCTGCGGCACCACCCGGACCATCGACCGGTCGGCGTCGTACTCGATGGCCACCGGGGTCACCACCAGCGGGTACCGCACCTGGTGGCCGGCGACCTCGGTGCGCAGGATCCCGTGGCCCCAGACCAGCTCGTGACTGCCGGCGCTCATGTCGACCCGGTGCTTCAGGTCGAAGAGGCTACGGTGCAGCTCCCGCACCTGGTCGATGCGCTGGGCCTGCTCGTCCGGGTCGACGGGGGTGTCCTGGTCGGCTTCGCCGGCCGGGTGGGCGGGGGCGGCGGGCAGGCCGACCCGTAGCCAGCTCACCCCGTCGGGGTCCGCCCCGACCTCGCAGTCGACGTGCCCGGGCAGGCCGTGCTGCCAGTACGCATCGGCCGTCGGCACCGTCCGGGCCGGCTTCTCCTGCTGGGCGCGGACGGCCATCAGATAGTCGACCAGGGAGGTGACCCGGTCGAGGATCAGCGACGGCGACTCGGTGGCGGAGACCACGGTGGAGCGGGAGAGCATGGGACACCTTTGGCTGGCTGCGACGATGCAACGTGGGGATCAGCTAACCGACCATTGCGCCTCTTGATCCTCCCACCGATGATCCTCGAACCCTACCGGCCGCCTCCCACTGGCGGGAGACCCAGATGAGCAGTTCGGTAGCCGAGCGGGCCAAGGGCTGTGTGGTCGACGCCGAGCGCAGGTCACCCTTCGGACGCGGACAAGATACTGGCAGGAAAGTGCCCCTCCGAGGGCCGATTTCTTCCAAGATCCTCCAGGCCGGTCAAGGCGAGGGAGCCACCGGATCGTGGGTACCCGGCGGCACCGGATCATGGGTGCCGAGTGGCACCGGTGGACGGCAACGGCGCAGCCGGTCGGCCGCCATCCGGCCGCCCACCGCCAGGCCGTACCGCTCGACGGCGGTGAGGCCGTACCCGCTGCAGGTCGGGGTGAAGCGGCACCGGCCGGGCCAGCGGTGCGACAGCCAGCGCCGGTAGCCGCCGATCGCGGCCCGGCCGGCCCGGTCGACCAGGGGCGCCCGGGTGACCTGGGCGGTGGCCGCGCCGAGGGTGAGCAGGAAGGAGAAGAGTCCGAAGTCGCAGCAACCCGGGCCGTCGCAGTTCGGGCTGTCGCAGCTCGGGCCGGCACAGTCGCAGTAGTCCCGCTTGCGGTTGCGTTGGATCACGCCAGACATCATGGAACAGCCGCGCCACCCCGGCTCAGCTGCCCTTGAGCGGGCTCGGGACCTCGGCTACCGGCTCAGGAGTGCAGGGTACGGCGGACGCCCCGGTGCAGGTCGCAGGCGTCCGGTTGGCCGCCGGAGCGGCTGAACGAGCCGTCACGGCACTGCACCAGGTAGCCCCGGCCGTCCTGGAAGTCCTGGCCACAGGAGAACCAGTCGCAGAACTCGGTGGCGGGCGTCCAGATCTGCTGGCCGTCGCAGAAGTCGTACCCGAAGGGGTTGCGGGGTGCGCCGCAGAACCGGTCCCGGGGCGACGGGGTCGCGGTGCCGCCGCCGGTGGCCCGGCGGGGCTTCGGTGACCGGGTCCGGGTCGGCGAGGTGGCGGGCCGCGCCGTCGCCGCCACCGGCGCGGCGACCTCGCCGGTGGCGGCGACGGCAGCCTGGGTGCCGGTCGGGCCGGGTGGGTCGGAGTCGACAAGCACGGCGGGTATCAGCAGCAGTCCGGCCGCTGCCGCCGCCACGGTCCGCCGGCCGCCGGGTACCCGCGCGGTGA
Source organism: Micromonospora sp. WMMA1923 (assembly GCF_049179195.1). Lineage (NCBI taxonomy): Bacteria > Bacillati > Actinomycetota > Actinomycetes > Micromonosporales > Micromonosporaceae > Micromonospora > Micromonospora sp. WMMA1923. Next base: position 534,135 of record NZ_JBMHLZ010000001.1, on the reverse strand, counting down.
ACTGGGCCTGCGCCGGGGTGACGATCTCGGGACGGAACGGGCGTACCTGGTCGTGTTCGGCGATCAGCTCGTCGAGCTGCGCGACGACGGCCGGACCCTGCTCGATCACGTCGGCGAAGGCCAGGGTCAGGGTGAGCCGGAACTCGGCGACGGTGGCCGGCGGCAGCAGCAGCCCGGAGGCCGGCCGCCGGTCCAGCACCTGGATCAGGGTCACCGGTGCCGCCGGGTCGTGCGCCAGGCCGCTGATCCGGCCGTACGCCCAGTCGCGGCGGCCCCGGCCGCCGAGCAGCACCAGCCGGTGGTTGGTGATCACGGCCAGGCCGGTGTCGAGCACCCGCAGGCCGTCGGGGCGGCGCGGGCGCGGCCGGGCGCCGGAGACCGGGACGGACAACTCCGGGGCCGGCAGCACCGCCGAGTGCCGGCTCTCGACCAGCTGCGCGGCCGGCGCCACCCAGTGCACCCGCTCGTCGCTGTCGAGTTCCAGCGGCAGGCCGGGTGCGGCCGTGGCGGCGGCCCGGAACCCGAGCGCCGCCGCGCGCATGCGCCGCAGCTCCTCGTCGCGCCGTCGCCAGGTCAGCTCGGCATCACGGTACGCCTGCCGCAACCGGTCGTTCTCCCGGTGCGCCCAGCGGTACCGCCAGGTACCCGTCGAATCAGTCCTCGCCATGCCGACTCCTCCGCCGTGCAGGCCACCAATCTGGGGTGTCGCCCTGGTCAACGAGTGGCAGACGGAGAGTTGTCAACCCGCAGGGGGTAAATCATCCGATCGAATGATAAATTCGCGCCGGACTCGGCGCGGGAGTCAGGGGGTGCGCGCGTGGGAGGCTCCGCAGCCGACCGACCGGTGGTGATCGGCGTCGACATCGGCACCACCAGCACCAAGGCGGTGGCCTACGACACCGACGGGCGGCAGCTCGGCAGCCACGCGGTCGGTTACCCGCTCGACGCGCCCCGGCCCGGTCACGCCGAACAGGACTTCGAGCTGATCCACGCCGCCGTGCTGGAGACCGTCCGGGTGGTCGTCGCCGGGCTGGCCCGGCCGGTCGCCGGGTTGTCGTTCAGCTCGGCGATGCACAGCCTGATCGGCCTCGACGTACACGGCGAACCGCTGACCCCCGTGCTCACCTGGGCCGACTCGCGCGCCAGCGGGCAGGCCGAACGGCTGCGCGCCGGGGCCAACGCGCTGGCCCTGCACCGCCGGACCGGCACCCCCGTGCACCCGATGGCCCCACTGCCCAAACTGGTCTGGTACGCCGAGCAGAAGATCCGGCTCTTCGAGCAGGTCGCGCACTGGGTGGGCAGCAAGGACCTGGTCCTGCGGCGGCTCTGCGGTGAGCTGGTCACCGACCACTCGCTGGCCTCCGGCACCGGGCTGTTCGACATCCACCGGCTGGCCTGGGACCCGGAGGCGCTGGGCATCGCCGGCATCACCGAGGCACAGCTGCCCCGGCTGGTCCCCACCACCGGTGTGCTGCCCGGCCTCACCCCGGCGGCGGCCCGCGCCACCGGACTGCCGGCCGGCACCCCGGTGGTGGTCGGCGCCGGTGACGGCCCGCTGGCCAACCTGGGTCTCGGCGCGGTCCGCCCCGGCGTGTTGGCCTGCTCCATCGGCACCAGCGGCGCGTTGCGGGTGATGGTGGAGCAGCCCGCCGTCGACCCGCTCGGCGGGGTGTTCTGCTACGCGCTCACCGAACGACGCTGGGTGGTCGGCGGCGCGATCAACAACGGCGGCATCGTGCTCGGCTGGACCGGCGACGCGCTCGCCCCCGACCTGGGCGAGCAGCCCGAGGAGGAGCTGCTGGCGCTGGCCGCCCGCGCCCCGGTCGGCTCCGGCGGGCTGATCATGCTGCCGTACCTGCTCAGTGAGCGGGCCCCGCACTGGAGCGCGCTGCCGCGCGGGGCGTACGTCGGGCTGACCCACGGCCACCGCCGGGAACACCTGATCCGGGCCGCGCTGGAGGGGGTCTGCCAGCAGCTGGCCCTGGTGCTGCGGTCGGTGCAGGCCGCCGGCAACGAGGTACGCGAGGTGCGGGCCAGCGGCGGTTTCGCCCGCAGCCCACTGTGGCGGCAGATGCTCGCCGACGCGCTCGGTCTGCCGGTGCGCTTCCCGGCTGGGCACGAGGGGTCCAGCTTCGGCGCGGCGCTGCTGGGGATGCAGGCGCTGGGCCTGATCCCCTCGGTCGACGTGGCGGCCGACCTGGTCCGCATCGACCAGACGGTCACCCCCGACCCGGCCGCCGCCGCCACCTACGCGGCGCTGCTGCCGCTGCACGAGGAGCTGTACGAGGCGTTGCTGCCGACCTTCGGCGCGTTGCGGCGGCTCTCCCCCAACCTGCCACCGGAACCCCCACCGTCGGAGCCCCCGCAGTAGTCGCCACCCGGTCAGGCGGGCGAGCCGACGCCGGTACGGCCGCGCAGGTCGGGCAGTTCGCCGGGGCGGCCGTACCGGTAGCCCTGGCCGTGTGCGCAGCCGATCGCGGCGACCGCCGTGTGCTGCCGTTCGGTCTCCACCCCCTCGGCGACCACCGCCAGGTCGAACGCGCCGGCCAGCCGGGTGACCATCTCCACCGTCGCGTAGGCCCGGTCGTCCTCGCCGAGCCGGGTCACGAAGGACCTGTCGATCTTCAGCTCGGTGGCCGGGATCCGGTGCAGGTAGCTCAGCGACGAGTAACCGGTGCCGAAGTCGTCGATGGCGATCCGGATACCCAGCTCACGTAGCTGACGCAGCCGGTCCAGCACCACCTCGCTGCCCTCGATCAACGCCGACTCGGTCAGCTCCAGGGTGAGCGCGCCCGGGGCCAGGCCGGCGCGGGCGGTGGCGTCGGTGACCGTGGCGATCAGGTCGGAGCGGTGCAGGTGGGCGGCGGCGATGTTCACCGCCACGGTGGCCTGCGGGGCACGGCCCCGCCAGGCCGCGGCGGCCCGGCACGCCTCGTGGATGACCCACCTGTCGATCGGCAGGATCAGCCCGGTCTCCTCGGCCAACGGCAGGAACCTCGCCGGGGGCAGCATCCCCAGCCGGGGGTGCCGCCAGCGGACCAGCGCCTCGGCGCTGCCGACCGTGCCGGTGGCCAGGTCCACGATGGGCTGGAACTCCAGGCACAGCTGGTTCTCGTCGACCGCCCGGCGCAGCTCGGCGATCAGCTCCGCCCGGCTCACCGCCGACTCCCGCAACGTCGACGTGCAGGTCCGGTACGCGGACTTACCGGCCGCCTTGGCCGCGTACATGGCGATGTCAGCGTCGCGCAGCAGGTCGGTGTGCGAGGCGTGCTGCGGGCCGTACTCGGCGATGCCGATGCTCGCCGAGGGGTGCACGCCGGCCTCCTCCTCGCCGACCGAGGGACGCAGGGCCACCAGCAGCCGCTCGGCCAGCAGCTCCGGCGGGGTCGACCGGTCGCCGTCGAGCAGCACCGCGAACTCGTCGCCGCCGAGCCGGGCCACCGTGGCGTCGGCGTCCACGGCGGCCCGCATCCGGGCCGCGATGTTGGTGAGCAGGGTGTCACCGGCGGCATGGCCGAACCGGTCGTTCACCTGTTTGAAGCCGTCCAGGTCCAGCAGCAGGACGGCGACCGGGGACTCCCGACGCAGGGCCTGCCGCAGCCGCTTGTTGAACAGCAGCCGGTTGGGCAGGCCGGTGAGCTGGTCCCGGTAGGCCAACCGGCGCAGGCGACCGACCAACCGCAGGATCTCGTTGGCGGCCAACCCCTGGCGCAACGCCAGCGCGCCGAGCAGCGCCATCATGCCGTAGAAGATCACCTCGGGGGTCTGCCCGGTGCTCCGGCGGGACAGCACCACCGCGACGATCGCCCCGCCCACCGGCAGGTACGGCAGGGCCACCCGCCACCTGGCCGACAACGGGGGCTCGGTCGCCTCGTCGGCACCGTCGTCGTCGGGCGGTGGCGGATGGCGGGTGGCCGCGCCGATCAGCAGGTAACTCAACGGCCAGCAGAGATCGATCGGGTGCCCCGGCGCGTAGCTGCCCTGGGTGACGAGCCAGACGTAGAGCGCGTCGGCCATTCCCCGCACGGCCAGGCTCACCCCGATCCACGGCAACGGCCGCCACATCGGACGTCCCGGCCCGGCGACCGCGACCAGGATGGTCAACTGCATCAGGTCGAGCACCGGATAGGCCAGGCCGAGGATACGCAGTGGATAGGCGAGGTCCGCCTCGGCGATGTCCCCGTACACCACTATCCAACCGATCGGGATCAGGGCGAGCCCGACGATCACCCCGTCCAGCAACGTCCGGGCCCGGCCGAGCCCGGTGCGGGGAGCCGACCGCGGAAGGAAAAGCGCGGCGGTGCCGGTGACGATGCCGGCGGTGAAGATGGCGCCGATCAGCGGGGTGTGCGGCAGGGTGTCACCGATCAGCCGCTGCACCGTCCAGATCGACCGGCCGACACCTGACAGCACCATGGTGGCGGCCAGCAACCACCAGAACCGGCGCAGCGACGGCGGATGCCGGCGGGCCGCACCGAGGCAGGCCACCGCGGCCCAGCCGGCGACGACCACCGCGCCCAGGTCACTGGCCAGGGCCGCCTGCGGCAACCCGGCCACCAGCCAGCCCGCCTCGACGAGCAGGACCACCCCGGCCAACCACAGGCCCAGGCGAGCCGGGCGGTTCGGTGACGGCACCGGGAGACCCGGGCGGTTCGGTGACGGCACCGGCACGGATCCCGACCTCACGTCCAGGGGCAGCACAGCGGTCCGGCTCTCCCTCCTGCACACGGCGGGGACCGGTCACGGACAGCGAACGCGGTCAGCCTAGCCAGCTACCGGAGGTGCCGCCATCCCGCGATCCACATCGGACCGAGGCGGACTGTCGGAAACTACACCGGCGCCGGTGCGGCGGGCGGACCCCCGTGTGTCCAGGGGGTCTCCTCCGGCGCGGGAAACACCGGGGCGGGCAGGAACGCCTCGGACAGCGTGGTGTAGCAGAGCCGCTCCCCCACCACCGGCACGCTGCCGGCCGGCGCGGTCAACCCTCGGCCCATGCCACCGGAGAGTTCCAGCACCACCTCGGTCCGGGTGCCGTCGACCGGGGTCACGAAGACCACCCGGGCCTTCTGGCCGGGCCGGTCCGGGCAGGTCAGGGTCGCGCCGACCGGCACCAGCACCGGCTCGTCGGTGACCAGCTGGATCCGGGGACGCAGCACCGGCCGTTTTCCGCTGTCGTCCACCCGCTTCGGATCGGCCAGCCGTACCTCACCGGCGAACGCCTCGCCGGTCAGCCGGTACTCGGCCATCACCAGCGGATCGTCGTAGGCCCGCTGCACCGCGTACGAGGTCGCCGCCCGTTCCAGCCGGTGCAGTCGGGCGGCGGCGGCCACCGCCGAGTCCCGGCGCGGCTGCGGGCCACCCGAGTCGTCGAGGTGCTCGCAGAAGGCGGTGAACGCGTCCCGGTCACCGGCGAAACGCCCCGCCACCCGCGCGCCGGGCGACAACGACCGCAACAACCCCAGGCCACGCCAGGCCAGCTCCCAGGTCGGCGCGAGCTGCTCACGCAGCACCCCGACCAGCCGTTCGTACGCCGCCCGCCGCGCGTCCGGGTCGTCCTCGGCGTCGGCGTACGCGCTCATCGCCGGGGCGAGCACCCGGTTGTCGAACTCCGGATCGGTGGCCGGTCCGGCCGGCGGGCAGCGCGCCGGATCCTCGGCCCGGGCCGCCGCCGTGGGGCCGTCCGAGCCGGCCGGTGGGTCGAGCCAGCCGAGCAGCGCCGGCAGGTGCAGGTCCTCCACCGTCGACTGCCCGGTCGCCCAGTGCAGGGTCAACGCCTCGGTCAGCGCCACGGTCGCCGCCGAACCCGGATGCTCGGCCCGCTCGGCGAAGAAGGTCAGCCACTGCCCGAGCAGCGGCACCGACGGGTGCACCGGATAGTCCCCGTCGGTACGGCGGAACCGGGTGGCCCGGCCGAACAGCCGCAGGAACGTCACCCCGGCCGGGTTGGGGACCACCACCTGCGGGGCGTCGGTGTACCGGTGCCGCACGTCCCGGCCCCGGTCGACAGGTACCGCCTCGGTCGGGCCGCGGTGCTCGTCGATCCAGGGCAGCACGACCGAGGCCAGCTCGGCGGCGAAGGCGAACCGCTGGTCACGGTTGCGCGGCTGCGGCACGACCAGCAGCTTCGCCTCCTGTGGTGCCGCACCGACCAGGGCGGCCAGCGGGGCGTTCGCCTCACCCGCCAGCACCAGCGGCACCAGCACCAACGGGCGCTCGGCCAGGTGCAGGTGTCGTACCGTCGCCACCGGCTGGGCCCGCCCGGCGGCGAGCGCCTGGGCGCGGGCGAGCGCGCGCAGCGTACTCATGCGGGGTGGGGTGCGACGGCGTCACCCGGCGGCACGGGCGCGGCGGCGTCACCCGGCGGCACGGGCGCGGCGGCGCGGGGCGACTGGGGTGCGACGGTGTCGCCGGGCGACGGGGCCGGGAGGGTGTCGCCGGGCGACGGGGCCGGGAGGGTGTCGCCGGGCGACGGGGCCGGGAGGGTGTCGCCGGGCGACGGGACAGACAGGGCGTCGGCTCTCAGGCGGGCAGCGGCGCGCAGCAGGGCGGCGGCCTCGGCCTGGTCCGGCTCGGCGGTCCGCTCCCCGGCGGCCAGTGCGAGCACCTCCTCGACGGTGGCCACCCCGCCGAGCGCCTCCCGGACCGGACGCCCCAGCGAACCGGTCTGCCCGCGCGTCTCGTGCCGGCAGAAGTACGCCAGCTCGCAGCTGGCCAGGCACTCCGGGGCGTACCGGGCGTCCACCCGGCGCAGCGCGGCGGTCACCGTCGCCGGATCCGCCGCCGGGTCGGCGGTGAAGTCCGCCGGCACCCCGGCCAGCAGCGTGTCGATCCGTTCCATCCGGTCCAGTTGGCGGCGCAGCACCAGCAGTTGCTTGCGCACGTCGACCAGGCTCGCCACCGGCTGGTTGCCGAAGTCACGCGGGCAGATCAGCACCACGTCGGTGCTGACCAGCTCGGCCGGGTGCCCGGCGGCGGTGAGCAGGTCACGCAGGGCCAGCACGTAGACGGCCGACTGGATCGCGGCGGCGGCCACCTTGGCCGGATCGGCCTGCCCGTCGATCACCGGGAACGACTTGATCTCGACGACGTGCCAGCGGCCGGCGAGCCGCGCGGCGACCAGGTCGGGTTCCAGGTGCACCCGCTGCCCGGCCACCTCCAACGCCAACAGCGGATGGTCGAAGAGCGCGGCATCCGCCGCCGGGCCGGGACCGACGGTCTCGTCGTCGCGGGCCGAAGCGGACAGGCCCACGGCGGACGGGCCCGCGGCGGACGGGCCCACGGCGGACGGGCCCACGGTGGACGGGCCCACGGCGGCGAGCAGGCGGGCCCGGGAACGCCGGTGCCGGTCGGGCTGGCCGTCGCTGCCGTCACCCAGGTCGGTCCAGCTGGTCTCGGCCGGCACCGGTACGCCCAGCCGCTCGGCGACCAGCCGCAGCAGCTCCGTACCGCCGTCGGCCTTGAGCTGGGCCTCGAAGGCGTTGCCCCGGGTGATGGCGAAGCGGGACTGGCCGAACCGGGCCGGGAACCCGACCTGCTGCGCCAGGCCGGTCTTGTCCACCCCGGCGCTGTCCAGCACCGCCCGGCGGGTACAGCCCGGGTTGCCGGTGAGCGCGGCGATCGTACGGGCGTTGTGCCGCCGAGGTGGCACCCCACCCCGGATCTCGGCCAGTCGCTGCTCGGTGCTCCGCATGATCCGCCACGATAGCCGCCACCGTCGCCTGGACGCCGGACCGGCGGGGTGGGTCCGACGCCGGCCCGGACCGGCGAGGTGTGGCCACGCCGACGGAGGCGGCAGCCAGGCGGGACCGGCGGTCAGTGCTCCGGTGAGCGGTTCCAGGGCGAGCGCGGCAGCCGGTGGCCGGCCTGGGGGCGACGGGTCCGGCGGCGGTGCCGGCGGCGTGGGGTGCAGGGCGGGCGGGGCACCGAGTGGACCGGTGCCGGGGCTGCCGGTCGGCCGATCAGCCAGCAGAGGAAGCGGGTCATCGAGCGACCGGCGCCGTGGCCCGGCTCGCCTCGTCGCGGCTGATCACGTCCTCCGCCCCGCAGAAGGTGCACTGCCGCACGAACCGGGTCCGGATCGGGATCAGCGGCACGAAGAAGAGGGTGAACCTGGTCGAGTGGCGGGTGACCACCTGCGCGGCCTGTTTGCCGCAGTACCGGCAGACCGCGGTGACCACCCCCGAGCGGTGCACCTTGGTGCGCAGTCCGAAGATGAAGAACATCGCTCGCCTTTACCCCGCCCCGGCGGAACCTACTCGTCGTTTGGCCGGTCCAGTCGGGGCGCGGCGTCGGTCAGGGGGTCCAGTCGGGGCGCAGCGGGAAGGGCCGCTCACCGGTGGGGTCGACCGGGGTGGCCAGCACCTGGTGCAGCTGGACGCCGTTGCGTTCGAAGGAGAAACGGGCCCCGGCCATGTAGAGGCCCCACACCCGGGCGGTGCCCGTACCCACCTCGGCCACGCAGGCGTCCCAGTTCGCCGCCAGGTTGGCGCACCAGCGGGCCAGGGTCAGCGCGTAGTGCCGGCGCAGGTTCTCGGCGTGCTGCACCTCCAGGCCCACGTCGTGCAGCTCGCCGATCAGCCGACCCGGCCCGGCCAGCTCGCCGTCGGGGAAGACGTACCTGTCGATGAACGCCCCGGAGCGGTGCGCGGCCCGGTTGTCCGGTCGGGTGATGCAGTGGTTGAGCAGCCGGCCGTGCGGACTCAGCCGGTCCCGCAGCGCGGCGAAGTACGCCGGGTAGTTGCGGACTCCGATGTGCTCGGTCAGCCCGATCGAGGAGATCGCGTCGAACCGCCCCGGTGGGGCGTCCCGGTAGTCCAGGTGCCGTACCTCGGCCAGCCCGGTCAGCCCCTCCTTCTCGATGGCGGCCTGCGCCCACCGGGCCTGCTCCCGGGAGAGGGTCACCCCGAGGGCGCGTACCCCGTGCTCACGGGCCGCGTGCCGGACCATGCCGCCCCACCCGCAGCCGACGTCGAGCAGCCGCATCCCCGGCCGCAGCGCCAGCTTGCCGGCGACCAGCTCGTACTTGGCCCACTGGGCCTGCTCCAGGGTGTCGTCCGGCGAGCCGAAGACGGCACAGGTGTACGTCATCGACGGCCCGAGCACCCGCTCGTAGAACGCGTTCGACACGTCGTAGTGGTGCGAGATCACCGAGCTGTCCCGGCTCCGGGAGTGCCGCAGCCCGCCCAGCACCCGACGCCAGCGGGGCGGGGCCTCCTGCGGCGGGGGCACCGGCGGCAGCAGCCGTTCCCAGCCCAGCCCCCGCACCAGCGCCAACGCCTCGACCAGGCCCGGGGTGCGCAGCCGCAGCTCGTCGGCGAGCAGCCGCAACGCCGGGTACGGATCGCCCGGGTGCACCCCGAGCAGGGCCAGGTCACCGCTGACGTACGCCCGCGCCAGCCCCAGGTCACCCGGGGCGGTGAGCAGGTACGACAGGCCACGCTCGGAACGGATGGCCAGGGTGTAGCCGCTGTCGGCGGGGCCGAGCGCGCTGCCGTCGTACCCGGTGATCCGCACCGGCAGGTCCCCGACGGTCGACGCGCGGACGACGTCGGCCACGGTGGTGCGCGTCCGGCGGCCCGGCGGCCGGCCGGCGGGATCTGCCCGGTCGGCCGGGGTCCGGTGCTTCTCGGTCAGGCTCATCGCCGGGTCACCGCCTTCTCGTAGAGTCCGGTGAGCCGGTGGTCCGGGTCGTACCGTTCCCGCACCGCCCGCCAGGTCGGGCCGCCGTAGAGCCGCTCGAAGGACACCCGGTCGTAGTACGCGTCGGAGTAGAGCGACTTGTGCCCCCCGGCGGTGGCCACCGCGCGCTCGATCGACCGGTTGAGGTCGCCGTCGGCGGCCCCGGCCGGGATCGGCACGCTCCCCCAGAACCCGATGTTGACGTAGGTCTGCCCCGGTCGCAGCGGATACAACGGCCAGGCGGTGGCGCTGCCCGGCCCGGCCGGCTCGCGCAGTCGCAGCGGGCATAGCCAGACCGGGGCCATCCGCACCGTGTCGGCGAACCAGCGCAGGAACTCCGCCGTGCGGTCCAGCGGGATCTCCACGTCCTGCACCACCCGTTCCCGGGGCGGCCGGCCGCGCCACCTGTCGATCCGGGCGGCCACCTGGTGCCGGTGTTCCCAGCGGACCAGCCGGTGGTAGACGTCGCTGCGCCGCCACCGCGCCGGCCAGATCCGGCGTACCACCGGGTGCTGCACCCCGAAGGCCGCCGAACACCAGAACCAGTCGGTGTCCCACCGCCAGAGGTAGTCGTGGGTCCGCAGCGTGTCCCGCCTCCGCTCGCGCAGCGAGCGGTAGTAGATCGCCTGGCCGGTGTAGTCGCTGACCCCGGCCGCGTCGTCGGTGAAGGTCCCGAGCACCAGGTACGCCTCATCCGGGGCGAAGAGCACCCCGTCCAGCGCGTCGACCGGCTCGCCGGCCCAGGAACGGGTCTCGGTGATCTCGCCGATCGCGTCGGTCAGCTCGGCCAGGCCGGTGAACCGGACGTTGCGCAGGGCCACGTACCGGCGTACCGGTTGCAGCTCGATGCGCAGCCGGGTGGCGTACCCGAGACTGCCCAGCGAGTTGGGGAAGGCGGCGAACAGGTCGGCGTGCTCGCCCTGCGGGGCGCAGGTGAGCAGCTCACCGCTGCCGGTCAGCACGTCCATCTCGCGCACCGACTCGTGCGGCAGGCCGTGCCGGAACGAGGTCGACTCGATGCCCAGCCCGGTCACCGCCCCGCCCAGGGTGATGGTGCGCAACTGCGGCACCACCAGCGGCATCAGGCCGTGCGCCAGGGTGGCGTCGACGAGGTCCGCGTAGGTGCACATGCCCTGCACGTCGGCGGTACGGGTGACCGGGTCGACGGCGAGCACCCCGGCCAGGCCACTGACGTCCAGCCCCGGTACCCGGGGCTGGACCCGGGGACGGAACAGGTTGGAGGTGCGTTTGGCCAGCCGTACGGTCTCCCCGGCGGGCACCGCCGCGTACGACCGCCGTAGCCGCCGCACCGCCGCCTCGTGGTCGACCGCCCGGTCCCGGGCCACCGCCTCCGGACGACCGGTCTTCCCGTGGCCGGTCTCCCCTTGACCCGCCGCCCGCTCGGCACGCACCGCACACATGCGATCACTGTAGGCGTTCGACTGCGGAATGTCGGGCAGGGTTGCGGCGTGGCCCGCAGCACCTAGGCTGGCGACATGCCGAAAGCCGTCTGGAACGACCTGGTGATCGCCGAGAGCGACGACACGGTGGTGGTCGAGGGCAACCACTACTTCCCCCGAGCGGCGCTGCGTGACGACGTGCTGCGGGAGTCCCCGACGCGGACCGTCTGCCCGTGGAAGGGCACCGCGTCCTACTACAGCCTGGAGTCCGACGGCCGGGCCAGCACCGACGCGGTCTGGTACTACCCCGAACCGAAGGCGGAGGCCGAAATGATCCGCGACCGGGTGGCCTTCTGGAAGGACGTGACCGTCGTCGACTGACCACCCGGCGGCGGGGGTCGGCTGGCCATCGGGGCCCCGGTCGGGTGAGGATGCCAGCATGGCCGTCAGCGACCCGTCGTCCCGTGACACCTCCGGCACCGTCTACGGCGGGCCACCCGCCCGCCGCGGACACGGCACCGGGCAGGACAACACCGGGTACGGCGGCCGCGGCTTCGGCACCGGACAGGACGCCAGCGGGTACGGCGGCCGCGGTTACGGCACCGGACAGGACGCCAGCGGGTACGGCGGCCGCGGTTACGGCACCGGACAGGACGCCAGCGGGTACGGCGGCCGCGGTTACGGCACCGGACAGGACGCCAGCGGGTACGGCGGCCGCGGTTACGGCACCGGACAGGACGCCAGCGGGTACGGCGGCCGCGGTTACGGCACCGGACAGGAGGGCCATCCCGGGCGGGCCGGCCGTCGGCGGGACGCGCCACGGGTCGGCCGCGGCGGGCTGACCCGGGATCCGCTGTTGCGGGCCGCTTCGGCGGTCGGGCTGGTGGGCGTACTGCTGGGGGTGTTCTTCGCCACCGGCGTGCTCGGCGGCGGTGACCAGCCGGCGGTACCGACGAAGGCCGCAGCCGTGGCAGCGCCGAGCGCGGCACCGGAGCCGGAGCCGGAGCCCACCCCCTCGACGGTCGAGGCGACCCCCACCGCGGAACCGACGCCGACCCCCTCGGCCAGCACCGCCGCCGCCCCGGCGGGTCGGTCCGGACCGACGGTGTTCCAGGGCGTCGGCTCCGGACGCTGCGTCGCCGCCGAGGGCGGTCACCAGACGGCCCGCGCTCTGCTCGCCGACTGCACCGGTGCCCCCGAGCAGCAGTGGGTGGCCAACCAGGTGGCACCGGACGTGATCACCCTGACCAACGCCGCGTACGGCCAGTGCCTGGACGTCGAGGGTGCCAGCGGCGACGACGGGGCGAAGATCCAGCAGTTCCCCTGCCACGGCGAGCCGAACCAGCAGTGGCGGCTGAGCGCTGTCGGCTCCGGCCCGGTGCTGTTGGTGAGCGTGGCCTCCGGCCGGTGCGCGCAGGTCCGCGACGCCGGCACCGGGGTCGGTGCCGAGATCATCCAGGTGGGCTGCACCGGCAGCCCCGAACAACAGTGGGCCATCAACTGACGGTTCCACCCGCCCCGCCCGCCCCGGGTGGCCCGTCCGGGTGAATCCGACGGGCGTCACCGGCCCGGCCGACGGGCGGTCGGGGTTGACTGGGGGCATGGAGAGCGGCCGGCTGCGCGAGGCGTACGAGGAGGTGTTCGCGGAGATCGACGCCGGCGGGTTCGGACCGCCGGCCGAGGGGGACCTCACCGCCGAGCAGATCGTGGCGCACCTCGCCGCCAACGACGAGTTGATGAACGAGGCGATGGAGGCGGTGCTGGCCGGCTCGCACTTCGCCTACTACGACCTGGCGAGCATCCACCGCCCACAGTTGGACGAATTGGTCGCGGAGTGCGGCGGGATGGCCGGGCTGGCCGGGCTGCTCCGGACGACCAGCTCGAAGCTCTGCACCCTGGCCGAGCGGCTCGGCCCGGCGGCGCAGACCCCGGTCGAGACCCACCTACGGGAGGGCTTCTCCCTGGTCGTCGACGAGGTGCTGCCCTGGGAACGCACCCTCGACCTGCACCTGCGCGTCCACCTCCCGGCCCACCTGGAACAACTCCGGGCCCTACGCACCCCACCCTGACCACCTCCCGGGCGGCTCACGGGGTCGATCGTGGATCGAGTGATCCCCCGGTCCGCCGAGACCACGTTCTCGCCAATCGAGCGGCGTCAACGCCCGTCGGGACCACGTTTTCGTGGATCGAGCGGCGACAGCACCGGTTGAGGCCACCACATCCCGGATCGAGTGGCGACAGGGCCGCCGCGACCACCACAACCAGGATCGAGCAGCCACAGCGCCCAAACCGACCACCACATCGTGGATCGAGCGGCGACAGCGCCCACCCCACCACCACATCCTGGATCTGGTGGGGTCAGCACCCGCCGCGACCACCGCATCCCGGATCGAGCGGCCACAGCGCCCGGCCCGACCACCACAACCCGGATCGAGCGGCGTCAGCGCCCGGCCGACCATCACAACCTGGATCGAGTGGCCACAGCGCCCGGTCGAGGGCACGGTTTCGTGGATCGGGCAGCCGGGTGGGGCGGAGGTCAGCGGCGGCCGTGGCGGGCGCGCAGGTAGTCGGAGACGACGTACTCGCCCAGGTCGTCGGGGTCGGGGGTGAACACCCGGCCCCGGCTGCGGCGGGCCACCGCCGCCACGAACCGGCGCAGGCCCGGGTCGTCACCGAGCATGAACAGGTTCAGCGTGGCGCGGTAGCGGGTGAGCCGGTCGACCTCCAGGATCGTGGCCTCGATGGTCTCCGGCAGGGGCGGCCAGTGGAAGCGCGGCTCACCGTCGACCGGGTCCAGGTGCGCGGTCGGCTCACCGTCGGTGACCACCAGCACCACCGGTTCGGCGTCCGGGTGCCGCCGCAGGTGCCGGCCGGCCAGCCGCAACGCGTGCTGCAGGTTGGTGCCCTGCACCATGTCCGGTTCGGCCGCGGCCAGCTCCTGCTGGGTCATCGGCACCGCCTGCCGACCGAAGCCGACGATCTGCAGCGCGTCCTGCGGGAACCGGGTCGCCATCAGGTGCGACAGCGCCAACGCGGTCTGCTTCATCGGCCCCCACCGGCCCTGCGAGATCATCGAGTACGACAGGTCGACGCAGAGCGCCACCGCCGCCGACGCCCGCCGCTCGGTCTCGACCACCTCGAAGTCCTCGACGGTGAGCCGCACCGGAACGCTCGGGCCGGCCCGGTGGACCGCCCGGGTGATCGTGCGCACCACGTCCAGGGGCTGCTCGTCGCCGTACTCCCAGCGTCGGGACGCGCCGCTGACCTCGCCGGCGGCCCCGGCCGAACGCAGGTCGTGCTGACCGCGCGGCCCCGCGGAGAGGTCGGCGAAGACCCGGCGCAACGCGGTACCGGCCAACCGGCGCAGCGCCTTCGGGCTCAACGTCAGCCCGTCGGCGTCCCGGTCCACCCAGCCCTGCCGGCGCAGCTCCCGTTCCAGCTCCCGCAACCGGCGTACGTCGTCGGCGGCGTCGCGCCCCAACGTCCGGGCGACCGCCTCGACGTCGACGTCGTCCAGGGTCGCCCCGGGATGCTCCTGGTCGAGCTGGTCCAGCAGCTCGTCCAACTCGGCCAGGTCACCGAGCGCGCCGGCGGCCTCGGAGTAGCCGAGGGGTTCGTTGCCCCGGACCCGCTCGCTCCGGCCCCAGCCCAGGTCGGGCCGGAGCGCCCGCAGGTTGGCGTCCAGGGTGGCCAACTGGTCGTCGAGGCGGTCACCGAGCGACTGGCGCATCAGGCCGGCCAGTTCCTGGCGCTGCCGGTCGGTCAACGACCCCAGTAGCCGCTGCGCGGCCGCGGACCGCCGGGCCAGCACGTCGACCAGCTCGTCGACGTCCCGGGGGCGTTCCGGGAAGAACTCACCGTGCCGGCGCATGAACTCGGCGAACGCGTCGCTGGTGTCCTCGGCCCGGGCGTGCCGGGCCAGCAGGTCGTTCAGGTCGCGCATCAGCTCGGCCAGCCGCGCCTGCGCCGCCGGGTCGGCGGCGGAGCGGGCCGCCTCCCGCAGCCCGACGAAGCGCTGCTCCAGCACCTCGCCGCGCAGGCCGTCGAGAATCCGCTGGTACGTCTGCCGGGCCTCGTCGCTGGCCCAGGAGTACCCGTCCAGCTCCTGCACGGCGCGGGCGGTGGAGCGGGGCAGGTTGTCCAGCACCGCCTCGGCGAACCGGGCCGCCTCGTCGGCACGGCCCCGCAGCTCGTCGCGTTCCGCGGCGAGCGCCTGGTCGAGCAGGGCCCGGGCCCGGGTCACCGCACCGTCCAGATTGCCCCGGCGCAGCGCCTCCCGACGCAACCGCCGGGCCCGCGCCGCCAGGTCGTCCAGGCCACCCCGCCCGTTCGGACCCTGACGCAGCAGGTCCCGCAGGGCATCCCGGAGGCTCTCGCCGGCCAGCACCTGCGCGCCGACGGAATCGACCGCCTCCCGCACGTCGTACGGGGGTGCCAGCGGGTCGGGGCCGCCGCGCCACTGCCCGTACCGGAACCGGTTGCCGGCCACGGTCAGCCCCGGCTGCCGTAGCGGGCCCGGCCGTCCTCGGTGACGTCCTTGCCGAGGCGGCGGGTCAGGTGCAGCCCCTCCAGGACGAACTCGATGCCGGCGGCGGCCTGCCCCGGGGTGGGCGCGTCACCCAGGCCGAGCCGGTCCAGCACCTTGGCCAGCCCGCCGATGGTGCCGACCTGGCCCAGCAGGTCGGCGTCCGGCACCAGCTCACCGGTCTCGATCACCGCCCCGTCGGCGACCAGACCGGTGAACCCGGACAGGTCCAACCCGGCCAGCCGGGCCCGGAACGTCTCGGCGGTGGCGGTACGCAGCAGGTGGCCGAGGATCTCGGTCTCCCGGCCCTCCTCGCCGCTCTCGAACTCGACCTTCCCGCGCAGGGTGCTGGTCACCGACACCGCATCCCCCACCCGAGCCACCGCCCCCTCGGTAAGGAAGGGCCCCCTGTTAACGCTTTCTGATGTATAGGGGTCCCTTCCAAACACCTGGGCGGCGGCGGACCCGATGGCAGGCGCGGCGGGCGTGGTGGCGGGGGTGGTGGTGGCAGGCGCGGTGGGGGTGGTGGTGGGCGTGGCGAGGAGGGCGGCGCGACGTAGGGCGGCGGCGGCCACCGTCTCGGCTGCGGCGATGGCGAACCGGGCCGAGACGCCGGAGCGTACGTCGACCGAGGGCGACTCGCGCACCGCGCGGGCGAAACGGGCCAGCACCTCGAGCACGTGCTCGGGCACCTCGGCGACCAGGTCGGCCTCCTGCCGGATCAGTGCCAGCTCCAGCTCCAGGTCGAGCGGGTAGTGGGTACGCACCTCGGCGCCGAACCGGTCCTTGAGCGGGGTGATGATCCGGCCCCGGTTGGTGTAGTCCTCCGGGTTGGCGCTGGCCACCAGGAGCAGGTCCAACGGCAGCCGCAACTGGTAGCCGCGGACCTGGATGTCGCGCTCCTCCAGCACGTTGAGCAGCGCCACCTGGATCCGTTCGGCCAGGTCGGGCAGCTCGTTGACGGCGAAGATGCCCCGGTTGGTCCGGGGCACCAGGCCGAAGTGGATGGTCTCCGGATCGCCGAGGGTGCGCCCCTGGGCGATCCGGATCGGGTCCACGTCACCGATCAGGTCGCCGACGCTGGTGTCCGGGGTGGCCAGCTTCTCGCCGTACCGCAGCGAACGGTGCAGCCAGCCGACCGGCAGGTCGTCGCCGGCCTCGGCGACCAGCGCTCGGGAGGCCGGGGTGACCGGGTGCAGCGGATGCTCGTTGAGCACCGAGCCGACGATCACCGGTGTCCACTCGTCCAGCAGCCCGACCAGCGCCCGGATCAGCCGGGTCTTGCCCTGCCCCCGCTCACCGAGCAGCACCAGGTCGTGGCCGGCCAGCAGGGCCCGCTCGACCTCGGGCAGCACGGTGTCGTCGTACCCGACGATGCCCGGGAAGCGGTCCCCGCCCGCACGCATCGCGGCGAGCAGGTTGTCGCGCAGCTCCTGTTTGACGGTGCGGTACCGGTGCCCGGCCGCACGCAGCTCGCCGAGGGTGCCGGGCAGGTCGGTGGGCGGCACCGGCGGTACCGCGGTAGACGCATCAGACGCAGTCACTCGCCCACGCTAGCTCGCCCGGACACCGAACGGGCGGCCACGCAACGTCACATCCGAGCTACTTTCCGGTCCCGCCGTCGGACCGCCGGCCGCCGACGGACCACCGGCCACCGCTGGACCACCGGCCACCGCGGGTCACCGGCCGACGCGGGCGCGGGTCACCGGCCGACGCGGGCGCGGATCAGCTTGGGTACCGCGGCCAGGCCGGTGACCGGCCGGAACTGCCTCGCGGCGGTGACCAGGGCAGCGTACTCGTCGTCGGTGAGGTCGATCTCGGCGGCGGCGGCGTTGCGTTCCATCTGCTCGACGCTCGACGCGCCGGGGATGGCCACCACGTTCGGGTGGCGCAGCAGGTACGCCAGGGCGATCTGGCTCGGGGTGGCGTCGTGCGCGTCGGCCACCGCGCGCAACGTCTCGATCAACTGGGTGCCGCGGGCCAGGTTCTCCGGCAGGAAGTACGGGTTGGCCCGGCGTACCGACCCGCTCGGCGGGTTGCCGGCGTCGTACCGGCCGGAGAGGAAGCCCTGGGCCAGCGGGCTGTACGCCATCACGATCCGACCGGCCTGGGCGGCGTACGGCAGCAGGTCGTCCTCGGGCCCCCGGTCGAGCATGCTGTACCGGACCTGGTTGGTGAGCACCCGCCGGCCCAGCGCCGCCTCGGCGAACTGCCAGCGGCGCAGGCTGTAGTTGCTCACCCCGACCTCGCCGACCAGGCCGACGTCCTGCAACGTGCGCATGCCGCGCATGGTGGTGGTGTCGGCGATGACCGGGTTGGCCAGGTGCACCTGGTACAGGTCGATGTGGCCGACGCCGAGCCGGGTCGCCGAGGCGACCGCCCGCTGCTGCACCACCGGGGCGACCGGCAGCAGCGGGAAGATCTTGCTGGCCACCACCACCTTGCTCCGGTCCTCGCCGAGGGCCGCGCCGAGGATCCGCTCGCTGCGGCCGAAGCCGTACATCTCGGCGGTGTCGAAGAGGGTGACCCCGAGGTCGAGGGCACGGCGGACGATCTGCGCCGCCCGTTGCTCGTAGTCGGAGCCGTAGCCCCACTCCCGGGAACCGAACTGCCAGGTCCCGAGGCCGATCCTGGACATGGGCTTGGGGGTGTCGAGCTCGACGTAGCGCATGCCCCGACGCTACCCGGGGTGGCCGCCCGGCCGGTCGGAACCGGTCGGACGGCCACCGCGGGCGTCAGCGGTAGAGGGTGTCGGTGCCCATGTCGCGGATCGCGTTGAGCTTGTTCCCGGTGAAGTCGTTGCCGGTGCCGACCACCGTCCGCACGCAGCCGGCGGAGGTGATGTGCAGCCCGTACCGCTGGGTCTTCACCGCCTGGTTGTCGGTGGCCACGTTGCCGGTGACGATGTTGTCGGTGCAGCTCACCCCGCTGATCGTGGCGATCCGGATGCCGTCGTGGTTGGGTGTGACGTTGGCGCTGTCGGTGATGTGGTTGTCGGCGATCCGGTTGTCGTTGCCGCTGTCGACGTTGATCCCGTCCTGACCTGCCTGGTCGATCGTGTTGTCGCTGACGATGTTGTGGTCGGCCGTCTTGTTGGGCTGGTCGGCGCCGGACGAGGCCCGGTTGATCTGGATGCCGTGGCCGCCGACGGCACTGATCGAGCAGCCGGAGACGGTGTTACCGCTGCTGGCCAGCAGCTCGATCCCGTCGCTCGCGGCGCCGGTGATCTCGCAGTCGCGTACCGTGTTGCCCATCGACGACCAGGTCTGGTTCTTGCCGTCGAAGACGACACCGCGTCCCCGGGAGGCGGTCACCCGGACCCGTTCCACCAACACGTTGTTGCCGTCGTCGAAGTCGAGGGCGTCGCTTGTCGTGCGGGCCGGGCCACCAGCGTGGACGGTCAGGTCCCGGATCACCACCCCGTTGAGTCCCTTGGTGTTGAACGGTTCGGTGTCCGCGGCGGCGGAGCTGCTGTTACGCAGCACGGTGGCGGTCATGCCCGCCCCGGCGAAGATGATGTTGCGGATGCTCTCCAGCTTCAGGTACTGCGAGCCGAAGTCGAAGGTGCCGGCCCCGAAGGTGACGGTGCCGCCGCCGAGCGGGTTCAGCTCGGCCACCGCGCTCTCCACCACCGACTTGAGGCTGCCGGTGAAGGTCGGGCCGGCCGCCGCCGACACCGCCCGGTACGTGTCACCGCTGCGACTGACCGTGTACGGCGAGGGGTTCGCCGGCCCGGGGACGACCAGCTCGGGCCGGTTGGTCCCCTCCCGGCTGGTCAGCTTCATGCCGGTGTCGTTGCTGGTGGTCAGGGCGATGGTGACCGGCCCGTTCCCGGTCACCAGCGACGACACGTCCACCGACACCCACCGGCCGGCCGACACCGGTCCGGTGCTGTTGGCCACCGCACCGACCGCCGGCGCGGTCAGGTAGGTGATGGTCGTCTCGCCCCAGGCACCGTCTTCCACCGGGTGTACGGCGAAACCGGTGCTGCTCGCCGTCTCGGCGTACACCCGCAGCACCGCCGAGGGGGTCGATCCGGCCGTGGTCACCTCGAAGCGCAGGTACGTCACCTCCCGGGGCGAACCGTCGACCTTCAGGTACCTGCCGGTGCCGTAGTTGCGGGCCGGGTTGATGCTGTCCACCCAGCTGTCGGCGACCGGATGGTGGACGGTGGGGGCCGCCGACGACGCCGGCCCGGCGAAGCGGTGCCGGGCCGGCGAAGCGGTGCCGTGGGCCGTCGCGCCGGCCCGGTGGATCGGTGTGGTGCCCACCGCGGCGGGCAGGGGCAGGGTCGGTAGCAGCAGGACGAGCACCGGTAGCGCTCGACGGACGGTGCGGCTCGCTCGTGACATGGCAACTCCCCACGTGCCAGTGCCGGGGCGGCGACGGCACCGGTGGCGAGCCGCCCCGATCAGCGGTTGATCACGTCAGACATCCTTCCCCCGGCTCCCCGTCGAGCCGTGAGCATCGGTGGCCGGCCCGCCATCGGCGGACGCGGCGGTGGGACCGCTGGCGGCGGTCGCGGTGGTGGGACCGCTGGCGGCGGTCGCGGTGGTGGGACCGCTGGCGGCGGTCGCGGTGGCGGCAACCCGGGTGCGGCGTCGCCGGATCAGCAGGCCCGCCGGCCCCAGGGCCAGCACGCCGGCCCCGGCCAGCAGCGCCACCCAGGGCGGCAGCGCCCGGTACTCGCCGTCGGCCTGGCTGCTCTCCGGGGACACGTCCGGGTCGAGGGAGACCTCCAGCAGGTCGGCCAGCACCCGCAGGTACGTCGCGCCGAAGCGTTCGCTGGGCTCGATGTGGGTGTTCTCGCTGAACTCGTTCCAGCTGATCACCCCGATCGCGTCGGGCGCGGAGTGCCGGGCGGCGGCGAAGGAGGCCCGCAGCGTCTCGCCGTCCCGGCGACCCACCTGCCGTCGACCGCCGATCAACCGGGCGTCGAAGCCCGGGGTCACCGGCGCGATCCACAGGCCACCGCCCTGCCGTACGGCGCGGGCCATCGCGTCGAGCCGGTCGGTCACCCGGTCGCTCTCCGGATCCGCCGACGACCAGTAGTACGCCTGGCCGTCCAGCGCCGACCGGCTCGACTCGACCGCCTCGACGTTCTTCGCCGTGCCGAGGACCAGCAGGTCCCGGCGGGCCTCGCGGGTGGTCTCGGCGATCTCGTCGGGGTCGAACCGGTCGCTGCCGTTCCAGATCACCACCGGTCGGTCGAAGATGTCGAACACCGGCTCGGCCGCGTACCGCTGGGTGAAGTACCGCAGGTCGGCGCGGACCGTGGCCAGCGGCAACGGGTTCCGGGAGAAGTCGATGCCCTGGTAGACGATGCCCAGCCGGAAGTCCTCCGCGGCGGCCACCTCGACCAGCTTGGCGAGCCGGTCGTCCAGCAGCGGGGTGCGCTTCCAGGAGACCAGGAAGCCGTCGATGCCGGCCGCCTTGGCCATCCGGACGTGCCGGCGCATGATCTCGGTGTCGTCACTGGAGTACCGGCCCAGCGCCGGGTAGTCGACCTTCGCCCGGTTCCAGGAGGTCGCGTTGAACCAGATGTAGTAGTGCGCCAGCACCGGGGTCGGGCGCACCGTCGACGCACCGGCCGACCCGGACCGGGCCGGCACCGCGGCCATCGCCGGCCGGGCCGGCACCGCAGCCATCGCCGGCCGGGCCGGCACCGGGCAGAGCAGGCCGGCGAGCAGCACAGCTGCCGCGGCGGCGGCGCCGGTGGTCACCGCGTGCCGGTCCGGCCGGGTCGGTGGGCGTTCCCGGCGTTGCCGGGGCCGCCACGGCGGGCCGGTGCCGGATCCGCGCCGCCAGCGCAGCCGTCGCCGCAGGTGCGGGCGACCGATCAGGACCAAACCGATGGCGAGGGTGAGCAGCCCGGCGACGACCAACCCCAGGTCGAACGGGGTGATCACGGTGAGGACCACCTGCTGGTCCCGGCTGATGCTGACCGGCCGGGCGAAGGACACCCCGCCACCGGCGACCGTGACGGTGTACGTACCCCGGGGCAGGTCGGGCACGACGGCCGTGCGGTCGGCGGCGAACCGGAGCCGCTCGACGCGGCCGTCGGCCCTGGTGAGCGCGATGCCGTCACCGGCGGACCAGCCGAAGAACATGTCGGTGGCGGTGAAGGACACCCGGTAGAACAGCAACCGTACGGTCCAGCTCTGCAGGTCCCACGGCACGAACTTCTGCCCGGCCCGGTTCACCACCGAGGCGCCGTCCACGACCACGTCGTCCACCACGTAGTACAGCCGTTTCGAGGCGAGCCCGCGCGGACCCTGCTGGGTACGGCTCTCGGCCACCCAGAGTGGCTCGCGCAGCTGCCTGCCCGCGAGGTTGAAGATCTCGCCGGTGTTGCTGCGCAACCGCATGGTGCTGACCCGGTCGATCGGCACCGCCTCGTCGAAGCGGTTCAGGAAGTTCCAGTGCACCTGCCGGATGGTGCGCAGTCCCACCTCGACGATCCGTCCCCGGACCCCGTGGTCGACGCTGCCCCGGGTCCGGTCGAAGACCACCCGACGGCCCTCGGCGACGGTCGTGGGCAGCACCGAGAGCCGGTCGTCCAGGCCGGTGAAGTTACGCACCCGCAGCTTCATCCGGCCCAGCCGGTCGGACCGGGCGGTGTCGCCGTCGACCTTCGCGGTCACCCCGGCGATCGGCGGGACCAGTTGCAGGCGCAGCGTGCCGGGCAGCGCCGAGGCGGGCGCGGCCGGCGCGGTGCCGGGCAGCAGGAGCACCGCCAGCACCACCGGACCGGTCGGTACCAGGCACCGCCAGAGCCATCGACGCGCGGTCACCGGGCTCGCCGCCCACGGACCAGGGCCACCCCGAGCAGCGCGCCGACCAGCCCCAGGGCGGTGGCGTACGAGGCGTAGACGGGCACCGGATCGGGTCGGTGCACGGCGGCCGGTTCCCGTTCGGTGCCGAGCAGCACGGCGGGGCGTGGTGGTGACCGGAAGTCGAACGCGCCGAGGAAGGTCTCCGCCTTGGCGTCCCGCTCGGCCAACGGTTCGACCCCCCAGTTGACCTGGATGAACTTCAGCGCCGAGGTGAAGTCGAGGGTGGTCGAGTCGACGTACCCGCGCCGAGCGTACGGACTGACCAGCAGGGTGGGCACCCGGAAGCCGTACCCGTAGCGGTCGACCTGCGGTGGCTTGACGTGGTCGTACCAGCCGCCCCAGTCGTCGTAGGACCAGAGGAACGCCGACGAGGGCCAGGCCGGTGAACGCATCAGCTGGGTGATCAACGAGCGGACCAGGTTCTGCCCGGAGGCGATGTTGCCCGGCGGGTGTTCGCTGTTGCCCGACGGCGCGACGAACGAGACCGCGGGCAGGTTGCCGGTGGCCGCGTCGGTGTAGTACTCGTCCAGGTCCACGATCTTGCTGGAGAGCCTGGGGTCGTCGACGTACCGCGCGTAGGCCAGCAGCGGCACCCAGATGACCTGCGCCCCGCGGTCGATGTTCTCCTCCTCGACCCGGGACCGGAAGGTGATCGTCGGGTCGTAGTTCTGCACGTAGAACTTCCAGCTGATGCCGGCGGCCTCCAGCCGGTCGAAGATGGTCGGGATGTCGCCCCAGCCCTGCGCCGGGATGGTCTCCGCCTTGCCGGCCGCGCCGGGTCCGCCGGTCACCCGGTACATGTGGTTGCGGATGCTGCCGGAGTTCGACGAGCTGAAGAAGCGGTCGAAGAGCACGTACTCGTCGGCGACGTTCCAGTAGAACGGCAGGTCCCGGTCGTCGTAGTAGGCCATCGCCATCTTGCCGTCCTTGCCCTGGCTGCTCACCCCCTCGACGAAGCCGTCCATCCGGCCGCCGTTGTACTGCTGCCGGAACGCCTCGGCGGAGTGGTCCAGGTCGATCGCACCCAGGTCGCCGATGTGGAACGGGGTGACGCAGGGTTCCGGCTGGCCGGCCTTGACCGGCATGCAGACGTCCTTCGGGATGCCGTCGACCCCTTCCCGGGTACCGAAGTAGTTGTCGAAGGTGTGGTTCTCCTGCATCAGGAAGATGAAGTGGTCGATCGGCGTCGTGGTGGCCGGCCCGGCGGCGGGGGCCGCCAGCGCCGCACCGGCCGGGGCCAGGTTGGCCAGCAGGAGGGCGAGCAGCAGCGCGGCGGCCGAGGTCAGCCGGCGGCGACCGGTACGGGTACCGGGGTCAGTCATCGGTTTCCTTCCAGGCATGCCCCGGCGTCGGGGCGGGAGGGCGGTCACGGCCGCACCTCGTAGACGACGATCACGGGTACCGGCACCGGCCGGCCCGAGGAGTCGGGCTGGTCGACGTACTCGGTGTGCACCACCCGCCCGTGGTAGCGACGGACCAGGATCATCAGCCGCTGGGCGAAGAACTCCGACCGGCCGGCCGAGAAGGAGTCCCAGACCACGTAGTGCAGGTCGTTGCTGCGCAGGCGGTTGTCCGGGTTGTTCAACGGGACGTAGGACGGGTTGCGGTGCAACGGGTTCGGGCTGACCGAGAGCCCGTAGCTCTCCCGGTGCCCGTAGTAGCGCACGATGTTGGCCATCGAGGGGCCGAGGGTCAGGATGACCGCCCCTTCGGGGGTGTTGGCCATCAACCACCGGCCGACCTCCCGGCCGCCGGGCACGCCACCGGAGCCGGCCAGGAAGGTCGTCCCGCCCGGCGGGCTGACCACCTTCCAGCACGGTACGGCCAGACTCAGCACCACCACGGCGACGAGGGCGACCCGGACACCCCGCACCGGCCCACCGCCGACGGACCGGCGCAGCCATCCCGGCCAGCTCAGCCATCCTGGTCGACGCAGCCGGGTCGGCGCGGGTACGGCCACCAGCGCCCGGCCGGCCAGCAGCACCATCGGGATCGCCACCGGCAGCAGGTACTGGAAGCCCTTGACCGGCCAGAGCTGGAAGAACAGCACCGGCACCGCGATCCAGGACAGCAGCAGGGTCTCCCGCCAGGTCCACCGGCGGGCGCTCCACACCAGCGCGACCACCGCGGCGGCCACCAGCAGCAGCCCCATCGCCACCGGCACGGTCCTGAGATAGAACTCCGGCGGGTGGTTGGGGCGGCGGAACAGCTGCCAGACCAGGTAGTTGCGACCGGTGCTGCTCCGGCCGGCCAGCGCCTGGGAGAGCGGGTGCACCGCGAAGACGACCGCCAGCACCGGCAGGGCGAAGAAGGTGGCCCGGATCGGCCGGCGCACCGCCGGGGTCAACGCCAGGAACGCGTAGACGCTGCTGGCCAACACCACGCTGGTCTCCTTGGCGAGCATGGTGAGGCCGAGCATCGCCGCCGTCGCCACGTACCAGAGCAGTTGCTGGCGTTGCACGTAGCGCACCAGGCAGTAGAGGGTGAGCGTGCTGAAGAAGAGCATCGGCCCGTCCAGCAGCACCTGCCGGGTCACGGTGGCGTGGTACGGCATGACCGCGAGCAGCAGCGCCGCCACCAGACCGACCCGGCGGCCGTACAGCCGGGTGCCCAGGGGGTAGACCGCCAGCACGGTGCCCACCCCGAACGCGGCCACCACCAGCCGCCCGACCAGGTCGGCCTCACCGGTGCGGAAGAACGGCGACAGCACCGCCTGGACCAGCATCGGGTGGGCCCGGAAGACCGGGAAGTGCGGGGTGTAGCGGGGGTTGCCGGCCAGCGAGGCCGCCTGCCCGGCGTACACCGCCTCGTCGCTGTTGAAGCCGAAGCTGTCCAGCTGCCAGGTCCGCACCAGCACCGCCAGGGTCGCGATCGCCAGCAGCGCGCCGACCACCGGCCACCGCACCCGCCGGACCGCCGCCGCCGGCTGGTCCGCGGTCCGCCGCCGCTGCCCGGGTACCACCCAGCTCGGCGCCTTGAGCACCCTCATGCGCCGCCCCCGGCGGTGGCCAGGTCCGCACTCCAGCGGGGCCAACCCTGCGCCGGTACGACCCCGACGGCCGCCTCCGGGCGCTCCTGGCGCAGCAGGTCGGGAATGTCGTCGGCCCAGCCGAACCGGTCCGAGGCGATCACCCGGCTGCGGACCCGGGTCAGGAAGCCGGTGAGGATCTCCAGCTCCCGCTCGCGCAGCTGCGGGTAGCTGAGCCCGCCGATGGTCAACGAGGGGGCGAGGTACCGGAACGGCGGGAAGCCGTACGCGTCGTCGGTGTTCTGGATCATCCGCTGCACCGTCTCGGCGGGGGTCAGGTCGCTGATCGCGGGCGTACCGCGTTCGATGACGAAGAGCTCCTCGACCCGGGTGGTGGTCCCGATGCGGCAGGGCACCAACCGGTCCACGCTGTACTTCGGCGGTGGGACCAGCAGTTGGGTGACCGCGTTGATGCCCATGATCGGCAGGTTGAACCGGCTCAGGGTCAGCGCCAGCGACCGGCCGCCCTTGGAGTGCAGCCGGCTCTGCAGCTGCAACCGCCGCCACTCTCCCGGGGTGAGGTCCTGCGCCTGCACCGCGCGCAGCGTGTGGGAGCTGATGGTCAGCGGCTTGGGGAAGCAGTGCGCCACCCCGTCCGGCCGGACGATGGTCATGTCGTCGGAGAGGAACAGCCCGCCGTGGTCGCGCAGCAGCCGCAGCACGGTGGCGGTCTTGCCGGTGTCGGTGAGCGCGGAGAGCATCACACCGACGCCGTCGAGGGTGACGCAGGCCGAGTGCAGGAGCATGTGGCCGCGCGAGACCATCACGAAGCGCAGCAGCGCCTCCAGGATGTTGGTGTAGACCACGTGCGGCGAGCGGGCCAGCAGCGGGCCCACCCGGATGTCGATCGGTGGGCCGAGCTGGATCCGGAAGTTCGCCCCCAGCCGGCCCAGTTGTTCGGTGTACCGCAGCACGTCCTGCTGGGCGTACTGGGTCATCGCGGCGCGGCGCTGCGGGCCTCGGCCCCCGACGTCGTCGACCCGGACCTTGATGTCCAGGTCGGCGTCGGCCACCCACTGGGCCCGGAAGAACTCCAGCTCCGGCAACATGATCTGGGAACCGATGGTGACCACGCCGGCCACGTCGTAGCGGTACGGCAGGTACTGGTACCGCCGCCGGGAGGGCGGGGTGACGCGCTCGGCCGCGCCGAAGGCGACCAGCAGGCACACCGGGTCCCGGCGTCCCCGGTCGTCGGCGCTGTAGATGACCCGGTCGTTGATCAGGAACCGGACCAGGAAGAGCGCGACCAGGGTGACCGCGTTGGCGGCCAGCACACCCACCCCGGCCCAGACCAGGGCCTGCAGCACCGGCAGCCGGACCAGCAGCAACACGTTGTTGAGCAGGAAGAACCGGAACGCCCGGGCAGGTAGCGAGCCACGCCGTTGGCCGCGGTAGATCAGGTTGTCCACCAGCAGGAAGTTCCACGAGGTGGAGAGCTGGGTGGCCAGCGTCGCGCCCACTAGGTGGTGCAGCTGGGCGGGCTCGTAGAAGAACCAGAGCGCCGCGGTGTTCACCACCATCCCGGAGAGCCCGACCAGACCGAAGGCGACCATCCGGAACAGCTCGTGGAAGCGCTCACGGATGGTTCGTGGACGCTGCCGGATCTGCCCCACCAGGCGTTGCCCGCGCAACCGGCTGAGGTGCCGCAGGAAGGCGACGCCCTCGGACAGCGAGGC
Organism: Micromonospora sp. WMMA1923; assembly: GCF_049179195.1. NCBI lineage: Bacteria > Bacillati > Actinomycetota > Actinomycetes > Micromonosporales > Micromonosporaceae > Micromonospora > Micromonospora sp. WMMA1923. The sequence continues at coordinate 506,992 of NZ_JBMHLZ010000001.1, read as the reverse complement.
CTTGGAGTGGCCGGCGTGGCGCTTCTCCATCTCGTAGGACACCTCGGCGACCCGGGCACCGGGGTGCCGGACCAACAGCTCCAGCAGGACCTTGAAGCCGAGCGGATGCATCCGGTCCAGCCGGACCGCCGAGCGGCGGAAGACGAACAGGCCACTCATCGGGTCGCTGACCGTGGCCAGCCGGAGCGGGAAGAGACTCTTGGCCAGCCGGGTCGCACCGACCAAGGTGAGCTCGCGCAGCAGGCCGCCGAGCCCACCCCAGGAGCCGTGGCCGGGTGCCGATCACCACGTCGACGTCGTGCCGCAACGCGACGGCCGCCAGCGCGGCGGCGGCCTCCGGTGGGTGTTGCAGGTCGCCGTCCATCACCAGCACCCACTCCCCCCGGGCGTGGTGCGCGCCGGCGAGCACCGCGCCGCCCAGTCCACCGCTTCGGCGCTGGGCCGGCCGGTGCAGCAGGCGGACCGGCACCGTCGCGCCGGCGGCGTGCCGGGCCAGCACCGCCGGGGTGTCGTCGTCGCTGTCGTCGACGACGAGGATCTCCGCGCCGATGGTGGCCACCGCCGGGACGAGCCGGTTCAACAGCTCCGCCACGTTGCCCGCCTCGTTACGGGTGGGCACCAGGACGGTGAGCCGGATCCGGCCGCCCACCGGCGGCTCGTGCAGGGTCCGTGGCGCGTCGTCGTCTGGCCGGCGAACCGCCGGGTGACCGGTCGCGGCAGTTGTCATTGAACCCTCCGGGCTCCGCGTGGACAGCAGCACTCACCGCCGCAAAGGACGGTGGGCCATTCCTGAATGCTCGCCGGGAACCGTGACGTGAATTGATTTTCACGTACGCCACATCATCGGTGAATAGCGAGAATACGCAGAGAGTAGAGCGGGTTAAGCGCAGTGGTCCACGCCCCTTCCGGTCGCATGGTCGACCGAAAGAGACCTCGACAAGTTCGCATTGTGCAGCTAAAGAGGCAGCTCAGAGTCCCGAAATAACGAGAATATTATTCTAATAGTGAACGACGACAAGCGCTTTCCCGGTCGCAAATTCCATCTGTGAGCGCCATTCTTGTTTCGGTGACCCGATCACCAGATCCGGCGTTTACCGACCCGGTGGTTACGCACCTGACACGGTCGACCGGGAGCCACCGGCCGGGGTCGCCGCAATCGCACGGCGGCCATGCCGACCAGCAGCGGAACCACCACCACCGCGGCACCGACCAGCAACGGCCGGCCCCCGGGCAGCTGGGCGGTCGCGGTCACCGACGCCACCGGCACCCCCGGATCGGTCTGTGCCGCCGACGCCGTACCCGACGGTGTCTCCACCGCCGCGTCGACGGCACTGACCGACGACGGAGCAGCACGGTCGTCACCCGACGACGGGGCAGCAGGGTCGTCACCGGCGGACCGGAGGAGCACGTCCGAGCAGGAGTAGTAGGTGTCCGGGGTGTCGGAGTTCTGCCAGACGGTGTAGATCAGGTGTCGCCCGGTCCGCCCCGCCGGCAGGATCCCCGACACCCGGTACTCCCCACCCCGCACCGGCGGGTCGGTCACCCGCAGAAACGGCAGCCGGTCCAGGTCCGCCCAGGTCAACGGCGCGTTCGGGTCATAGCCGTCGACGGTGAGGTAGAGCCGGAAGGTGCCCCGCTGCTCGACGGTGTTCCGATAGCGGAAGGTGAAGGCGCTGCCGCCGGTCAGCTCGGTGGTCGGCCAGTCCACCCGGGGCAGGTCCAGTCCCCGGTACGCCGACAGGCCGCCGCTGCACAGCTCACCGTCCGGGATCACCTCCCGGTCCCGGCCGGCCACCCCGTACACCCGGATGTTGTCCCACTCGCGCAGCGCCGCCCCGGCCGCCACTGCCGCCCGGCAGGCGGGGGTGTCGGCCGCCGGGCTGCCCGGCGCGCAGCCGGCCGACCGGCTCACCGGGTCGACGGGAGCACCGTGCGCCGAGGCCGGCCCGGTGGGCGGCAGCACCACGGCCGCCCCGGTGAACAGCACCGCGGCGGCGGCGACCCCGACGGCGGCGAGCGTTCGGCGTACGGTCACGGCTTCGACCTCCCGCCACTGGTACGCGGCCGGGACGGCAAAGGTTCGACCCGGGCTGCCACAACCTGCGGATCCGACGCCGTCGCTGTCACAAAACGGACGTCGGCTGCCCGGGCTTGATGCTAGTCGTCGTCGTCCGCCGGCTTGGGGCGGCGGTAGTCCCGGATGTATGCCTCAACGTCGGACCGCAGCCACACCGAGCCGCCGATCAGCTTCTGGAACGGCTTCGGGAATCTGGGCAGCAGGATGATCTGCCGGAACCGCGACCGGCTCACGCCCAGCATGTCCTGAATCTCAGCCGCTCCTACAAGCGGGCCTGGGACTTCCTCCTCGCCCATGTCCCACAAGGTAGGCACAGTGAGTCCTACCCCTTAGGGCCTGCCTTACGCACCCCGCCCTGTAGGGCGCAACCCTAAAGACCTGCCCTGTAGGGCGTGCCCTAGTTGACACCGGGCAGCTGTGGGTGTGGGATCGGTCACGCGGTGCCCCCGGTTCGGTGGAGCGGGGCTCGGCGGGCCGGGGTGCCGCAGTAGCCGGAGGTGGACATGTCTCGACGGGTCACATACGCGGAGTACCTGACGGCGGTAGCCCTCACGCTGGCCCGCCGACATCGGCCGGTGTGGTCCTGGGTCAAGTGGCGGTGGGTCTGCCGGTGCGGCTCAGAACTGCCGTGCCGGGTCAGACACCGCATCCCGATCAACCGGGGGCATTGGCCGGGTGAGGACCGATGACTGAGCCCGAGGTGCCGTTCCGGGTCCAGGTGGCCTGGTTGGTTCTCGATGACCACACCTTCGGGCGCTGTCAACGGTGCCGCCCGGACGGCTGGTTTCCTCGGGTCACCGTCTCTCGTGCTCAGCTTCTGGCCTGGCGGACGGTGAGGAACCTGCGGTGAGCGCGCTCCTACCGATGGCGGGTGACCTGGTGCAGGTGACCAGAGCCGCCAGCGTGCAGTTCGTCAACCCGATCATGTTCCGAGTCATCCGCGTGATCGAGGACTGGACCCGGACCACCTACAACGGGTGGTGTTGGCTCGACGGCTACCAGCTTGACGCCACGGGCGACGCGGTGGCTCGACGGTCGATCTTCGTGCAGTCGGCGGGGTTGGTCATCCAACGACGAACCACCCCCATGCCGGTCGGGCAACAGAGGCGGTCCAGATCGCCGCAGAGGCGTTAGCCAGCGCCTTCCGCCGTCACGGTCGGGGGGTTTGTCAGTGGACGGACGTTTCCTTCAAGAGGTGCGACTCAGCGGCGTGCGGCGCGTTGCCGGGTCGCCTCGTACAGGGCCACCGTCGCCGCGGTCGCCGCGTTCAGCGAGCTCGCCGAGCCGCTGATCGGGATCCGTACCATCCGGTCGCAGGACTGTCGCCAGGCCGCGCTGAGGCCGTGCGTCTCGTTGCCGACGGCGACGAGCGTGGGGCCGGTCAGGTCCGCTCCGGCGATGTCGACGTCGCCGGACTCGTCGGTGCCGACCACGGTCACCTCGACCCCGGCGGTACGCGCCGAGGCCACCCACTCCAGCGCCTCCCGGTGGCTCGGCACCCGGACCACCGGTACGGCGAAGAGCGAGCCGGTGCTGGCCCGGACCGCCTTCGGGTCGTACGGGTCGGCGGCGTGCCCGGTGACGATCACCCCGGCCGCGCCGAACGCGTCGGCCGAGCGGACCATGGTGCCGATGTTGCCCGGCGTGGTGGGCCGGTCGAAGGCCAGCACCAGCGGGTCCGGGCCGGTCGGGATCCGGTCCAGCCGGTCGGCGGGCAGCTCGACCACCGCGAGCAGCTCCGGTGCGTCCTCGTCCTTGCCGCCCAGCTCACGCAGCAGCTCCGGAGCCAGCACCGCCCGGGTGGCGTCGACGGTGTCCAACAGGTCACCGGCCCACCGGGACAGTGCCACCCGGTCCGGGCAGAGCAGGGTACGCACCGGCCAACCGTGCCGGACCGCCAGCGAGATCGGCCGTACCCCCTGGACCAGGAACTCACCGGCCCGCTGCCGCTTGGTGCGGTTGGTCAGCAGCGCCTGCCACTGCTGGAAGGTGGCGTTCCGGGTGGTGATCCTCAACGTCCGCGCCACGGTGCCGGCCAGCCTCCTCGTCACGCGACCCACCCGGTCGGGGCCCGCTGGTCGGCCCGAGCCTATCGAGGGACCGGCACGACGAACGCGGCCGGGCCGGGGCGGTCTCCCCGCCCCGGCCCGGCCGGTACCGCTCGTCCTGCTGGTGCCTGCTCAGCCTGCTGGTGTCTGCTCAGCCTGCCGGTGGTGCGCTGCCTCAGGACAGGAACTTGTCCAGGGCGGCCTCGATGCTGCCGGCGTCCGGCGCCGCGTACGCCTTCATGGTGGTCCGGTTGTACGAGATGAAGCTCGGGCAACGGTTGGCCGGGGCGTTCACCGTGCCGCCGTCGCCGATCTTCTCGGCGGTCTTGGCCGCGTGGAAGGTGAGCGTGTACCGCGACGAGATGTAGGAGACCGAGACCGGCTTGTCGTCGCTGTCCTTGTAGTCGCACTTCCTGGGCTCACCCTCGCTGCCCTCGACGAACTTCAGGCAGCCGACCACGGAGACCGACTCGAACTCGGTCGACCGGGCGTAGTAGCTCTTGCTGGAGCTGACCGACCGGGTCGACCAGGTGGTCAGCCGCTCGGGGTTGTTCGAGAAGGTGTACGCCTTGGCCCCGGAGCCGCCGCTGGTGTAGGTGGCGGCGTTCAGGATCGGGCTGCCGTCGCAGACCGAGGAGAAGTCACTGGAGTAGCGGGCGGTCACCGCGTTGTTGTTCGGCGGCGCCTCCTGCGGGGTGGACTCCTGCGGGCCGGGGGTGTTCTCGCCACCCGGCTGCGGGCTCTCGCCCCCGCCCTCGGCGGGGGTGCTCTGCGAGGCGATCGGATCCGGCTCGTCGTCGCCGCCGGCCAGGGCGAACGCGATGCCGGCACCACAGAGCGCGAGGAGCAGGATGACCGCGGCACCGATCGAGAGCCCGATGATCAGGCCCTTGTTCGACTTCTGCGGTGGCGGCGGGAACGGAGCGCCCAGGTGAGCGGGCTGACCTTGACCTGGATGTCCGTAGGCGGGGTAGCCGCTCTGCTGGGCCGGGGGCCCGCTCCACGGGGTGGCGTTCGGGTCCGGCTGCCCTCCGTACGGAGGGTAACTGTCACTCATCTGCTGCCCTTATCGCTCTCGACTGGTGCCCACGCTCGGGATCATCGAACAGGGTAGTGAGCGGCGCAAAATTCGGCCGGATGACGAAAGCCGGACGGGCGTCCGCAGCCCACCCCGGGGCCCACAACCAGCACTCTGCGTACAGATCCCCACCCGATACGTAGCACCAGGCGAGCGGCGACGAAGGGCACCCGGCGCCCGGATCGGTTCATCGCAACGGGAATCCGACCCGAGAACGGGCTAAAAGGACTCTGGATTCCCAACAGTTCAATGTGTGACGCAGAACACTCACTTGACTGTGCGTTCGAGGACCAACAGGCGGTACTCGATCCAGCGCCGGGACAGTCCGGCCTGCAACGCCGAGCCGCCGATCATGTTGGCCCAGAACGGCGTCTCGACCAGGCGGTCACGCACCCGGGGCAGGGCACCGGTGGCCCCCACGACCACGTCGATCACCCGGTCCCGGGGCCGGCCCAGGCGCAGGTGTGCGGTGAGATCCACGTTCTCCAACAGGCGCAACCCGGCGCGCTGGCCCATCTCGGTCAACTCGGAGACGCTGTGCAGGCTGCCGACCCGCCAGCCGGCACGGAACTGGTCCAGGCACCGTTCACGGGCCGGCAGTCCGCGATCCTTGTCGGTCATCCAGTCGTCGCACAGGACCAACCGGCCGCCCGGCTCCAGGCGCTCGGCCAACGTCGGGATCAGCTCGGCCAACGACGGTGAATGCACCATGGACTCGATGGCGACCATGGCGTGGTAACGCGGCTCAGGGGGAAGCTCGGCGAAGTCACCACGGACAATGTGGCACCGCTCGGTCAGGCCTTCGGCCGCCAACCGCCGCTCGGCGATCTCGGCCTGCACCCGGCTGATCGTCACACCGGCCACCCGGGCGTCGATCGTCCGGGCGATACGCACCACCGTCGCGCCGACACCACAACCCAGATCGAGCACCCGCCCCTCGGGCACCGGCACGTGGTCACTCAGGCGTTCGACCACCAGCCGGTTGACCGTGTCCCCGGCCTCGGCCGCATTCGCCACTCCCGGCAGCCACACTCCGCGATGGATCGCCTCGGTCGACTCGCCGAAGCGCAGAAAGCGCCGGGTGTTGGCGTCGTAGTAGTCGGCGACCCGATCGACGTGCCCGGTTACCACGCTGCTGCCGGAGGATGGCTGACCCATCGGCGAAACCTATCACGCGTTTCGGAGGCCACCCGGGCTGCGACAACTGACGGTGACACCCCGGGTGAACGGAGTACCACGCCGGGACGGAAACGAATCAGCGGCCTGGTCGGAATTGCTCGACCAGGCCGCTGAGTTGCTGCTCGGGGTGGAGCCGAGGGGACTCGAACCCCTGACCCCCACACTGCCAGTGTGGTGCGCTACCAGCTGCGCCACGGCCCCCTGCTGCTGTCCCGGTCGCCCGGGCACTGGCGAAACTATACACATCCCGACCGCCGCGGTCGAAACGCGGGGGTGCCCCCCGGATCAGTTCAACGCCACGTCCGGCGGGAAGTGGGCGACGGCGGCCATCATCCCGCCCTGCCGGCGTAGCACCATCGGCCAGAGGTCGTCCGGCCGGTCGACGAAGGCGTCCCCGGGCAGGGCGTCCAGCACGAACCAGGAGCCCTCCTCGATCTCCTGCTCCAGCTGGCCCGCGCCCCAGCCGGAGTAACCGGCGAAGACCCGGATCCCGGCGACGTTCTCCCGGAGCCGGTCGGGGTCGACCGACAGGTCGATCGTGCCGATCGCCCCGGCGACCTGGTGGAAGCCGCGCAGCCGGCGTACCGGGTTACGCAGGCGGGCCAGGCAGATCGCCGAGTCGGGCTGGACCGGGCCGCCCTCGAAGAGCACCGCCGGATGCCGGGCCAGGTCGCTCCAGGCGCCGAGCACGTCCGCGACCGGCACCTCGGTGGCCCGGTTGAGCACCACGCCGAGCGCCCCGCCCGGCTCGTGCGCCACCAGCATCACCACGGTCCGGTCGAAGTTCGGATCCTTGAGCGCAGGGGTCGCCACCAGCAGCCGGCCGGCCATCGACTCCATCGCACGACCGCCGATCGCCTGCCCCTCTCCCTGCATGTCAACCATCGGTCAACCGCGCTGCCACCTGGCCACCCCGGCGTCGCGGGCCACCTCCGGCCGCCCCGATTCCGGACGGCGATCGCCGTGCCGGGGGCGCACCGTCCACCCGGGTCCTCCGCGCTGTCAACGCCATGCCTGGCACCATAGCTTGCCCTTCCCGCGCTGGCTAAGGTCCGGCCGGCGGTGATCAACAAGATCAAGGAGTACGGGACACGAGCCAAAAGCGCCTTTTGCGAGACTTATCCGGATAGATTCGGCTGAGGTGGCGGCGCAGACAGGAGGCGGGTGACGATGGCCACGGTCCGCGACACGACCTACGACCTGCTGCGGGAACTCGGCCTGACCACCGTCTTCGGCAACCCCGGCTCCACCGAGGAACCCTTCCTGCAGGACTTCCCCGCCGACTTCCACTACGTGCTGGCCCTCCAGGAGGCCTCGGCGGTGGCGATGGCCGACGGCTACGCCCAGGCCACCCAGGGACCCGCGCACGTCAACCTGCACACCGCCCCGGGCACCGGTAACGGGATGGGCAACCTGGTCACCGCCTGGCACAACCGCACCCCGCTGCTGGTCACCGCCGGCCAGCAGAGTCGGGAGATGCTGCTGTTGGAGCCCCGGCTGGCCAGCCCCCGCGCCACCGAGCTGGTCCAGCCGTACGTGAAGTGGAGCCACGAACCGGTACGCGCCCAGGACATCCCGGCGGCGGTGATGCGGGCGTACGCCACCGCGGTGCAACCCCCGGCCGGCCCGGTCTTCCTCTCCCTGCCACTGGACGACTGGCACCAGCCGGCCGACCCGCCACCACCGGTACGTGCCGTCGCCACCCGGTACGCCCCCGACCCCCGACGGCTGCGGGACTTCGCCGAGATCCTGGCGGCCAGCCGCACGCCCGTGCTGGTGCTCGGGGCGGCGGTGGACCGGGCCCTGGCGTGGCCGGCGGCGGTGGCGTTGGCGGAGAAACTGCGGGTACCGGTCTGGTCGGCACCGGCCGCGGAGCGGGCCAGCTTCCCGGAGGACCACCCGTACTTCCGGGGCGTCCTGCCGTACGCGATCGCGCCGCTCGCCGAGGCCCTACGGGGCCACGACACCGTGCTGGTCGTCGGCGCGCCGGTGTTCCGGTACTACCCCCACGTGCCCGGCGACCACCTGCCCGACGGCACCCGGCTGCTGCACGTCACCGACGACCCCGCCGAGGCGGCCCGCGCTCCGGTCGGCGACAGCCTGCTCGGCGACGCCGGACTGACCCTCGACGCGCTGGTGGAGTTGCTGCCCTCCGCCGACCGGCCCGACCCGCCACCCCGACCCGCGCCGGAGACACCGCCGGCCGGCGTCCCGCTCTCCGCCGACGCGCTCTTCGCCGCGCTGGCCCGGCACTGGCCCGCCGACGGGGTTCTGGTGCAGGAGTCACCCTCCAACCTGGCCGCGCTGCGCCGCCAGCTCTGGATCCGGCGGCCCGGGTCGTACTTCACGATGGCCAGCGGCGGCCTCGGCTTCGGCCTGCCGGCGGCGGTCGGCATCGCCCTGGCCGAACGCGACACGGGCCGGCGCCGCCCGGTGGTCGCGGTGATCGGCGACGGCTCCTTCCACTACTCGGTCCAGTCCCTGTGGACCGCCGCCCGACTCCGGCTGCCCCTGGTCGTGGTGGTCCCGGTCAACCAGCAGTACGCCATCCTGAAGGCCTTCGCCGCGTTGAAGGAGACCCCTGGGGTGCCCGGGCTGGACCTGCCCGGCCTGGACCTCACCGCGCTGGCCCGGGGCTACGGGTGCGCCGCCACCGTGGTCGACGACCCCGACCAGCTCGGTGACGCCCTGGCCACCGGCCTGCTCGCCGACCGCCCCACGATTCTCCCGGTCCCGATCAGCACCGACATCCCGACCCTGCTGTGACCGCGAAGCCTGCTCCTGCCGCGGAGGCGGCGGGGCGGCGGAGGCGGCGGGGCGGCGGAGGCGGCGGGGCGGCGGGGCGGCGGGGCGGCGGGGCGGCGGGGCGGCGGGGCGGCGGGGCGACACGACGAGGCGCCCCGGTCCTGGTGGACCGGGGCGCCTCGGGTGGTGGTGGAGGTGCCGGGAATCGAACCCGGGTCCTTCGCCGCCTTGTCAGGGCTTCTCCGAGCGCAGCTCGCTATGCCTCTACTCGGCCCCTCCGATCACGCGAGCGAGTCGGTGTGACGGGCCCAGTCGCTGATTGATCTCGCCGCACGGACCCCGCGACCGGGTCCGCTTGGCCAGCCTCCTAGCTGATGCCGGCTAACTGGGTCGAAGGCGATCCCAGGCCGACAGACTTGCTACTCGCCTCAGGCGGCGAGAGCGAAGTCAGCGCGATTTTGCTTGGCGCTTATTGTTTTCCGACGACCGATTATCGAGACGACGTCGGCTTCCTCGGCTCGCTTCCCCTGCCGCAACGCACGAAGTCGAAACCAGTCACCCCCTCGACGGGCTGCCGGATCGGCAGCACCACCCAAGACTAACGCCTCGGGCAACAGCTTTCATCCCCGAGCCCCGGCCCGGAGTGGCCCGCTGGGACAAACCGGGCAAACTACTCAGACATTCCCTTGCCACGCCGGCCGGCGACCCGGGCGATCTCCCGGTCCGCGTCCCGCTTGGCCAGGTCCTGCCGCTTGTCGTACGACTTCTTGCCCTTGGCCAGGGCGATCTCCACCTTGGCCCAACCGTCGGAGAAGTAGACCTGCAACGGCACCATGGTCAACCCGCCCTCGCGGGTCTTGCCGATCAGCCGGTCGATCTCCAACCGCTTGAGCAGCAGCTTGCGGGTCCGACGCGGCTCGTGGTTGGTCCAGGTGCCCTGGGTGTACTCCGGGATGTGCATCCCGTGCAGGTACAGCTCCCCGCTGCGCTCCTGGGCGAACGCGTCCACCAGCGAGGCGCGACCGGCACGAAGCGACTTGACCTCGGTGCCGGTCAGGGCCATCCCCGCCTCGTACGTGTCGAGGATCGAGTAGTCGTGCCGCGCCTTCCGGTTGGAGGCGACGACCTTGCGCCCCTTCTCCCGTGGCATCGGGCCACCCCCTTCCGAGCTTCCGACCCCGAGCTTCCGACCCGACGGACCGGCCGCCGGGCGGGGATCATGCTACCCGAACGACAACGGCCCTCCCGCACCGTTTTGTTCCGGTGCGGGAGGGCTCGTCAAGCCGCGTGCGGACGCCGTACCGTAACTAGACCCGCAGGTAGAAGCGGAGGGTGACCCAGGCGGTGATCGCGCTGACCAGCCCGCCGACCGCCGCCATCAGCGGGAAGGTCAGGAAGATCTCACCCCAGCTGACCGGCGAGAAGAGGCCCTGCAGGCTGCTCAGCGCCCCGTCGAAGAGGAAGCGCTTCAGCGCGACCAGCGCGCCGAGGCCGAGCACCGAGCCGATCAGGCCGGCGACGACCGCCTCCAGCACGAAGGGGGCCTGGATGAACCAGTTCGACGCACCTACCAGCTTCATCACCGCCACCTCCCGGCGCTTGCTGTACGCCGCCACCTGGATGGTGTTCGCGACCAGCAGGAGCGCGGCGATCGCCATCGCGATCGCGGCGACCAGGGCGACGTTCTGCCCGGCGGTGAAGAGGTTGAAGATCTTGTCGAGCACCCGGCTCTGGTCGACGATCTGGTCGACCCCCTCGGTGGACGTGTACTGGTCGGCGATCTGCTTGTACTGCTCCGGGTCGACCAACCGCAGCCGGTACGACTCGGGCAGCTGGTCCGGCTTCACCGCGGAGACCAGGTCGGGAGCGTCCCGGTACATGTCCTTGAAGCGCTCGTACGCCTCGTTCTTGTCGACGTAGATGGCTTCCCGGACCAGTGGGTCGCTCTTGAGCTGGGTGTCCAGCGTGGCCCGCTGTTCCTCGGTGACCTCGGGCGTCAGGAAGATCGAGACCTCGACGTTCTCGAAGTAGAGGTCCTTCATGTCGGCGACCTTGGTGTAGACCAGGCCGCTGACGCCGAGCATGGTCAACGACACCGCCATCGTGATGATCATCGCGATGGTCATGGTCACGTTGCGCCACAGCCCGACCAGTACCTCGGACAGGACGTATTTCACGCGCATCGGGGGATCCTCCGGGTCTCCGGCATGAGGTGTTCGTCGTCAGACTTCGCAGGGGTGGGGCGCCGGTTCACCCGTAGACGCCGCGGGCCTGGTCGCGCACGATCTGGCCGCTCTCGATCTCGATCACCCGACGGCGCATCTGGTTCACGATGTTGGAGTCGTGCGTCACCATCACGACGGTCGTACCGGTGCGGTTGATCCGGTCCAGCAGGCGCATGATCTCGATGGACGTGTCCGGGTCGAGGTTCCCGGTCGGCTCGTCGGCCAGCAGGATCAGCGGTCGGTTCACGAACGCCCGGGCCACCGCCACCCGCTGCTGCTCACCACCGGAGAGCTCGTGCGGGTACCGGTGCTCCTTGCCGCCCAGCCCGACCAGCTCCAGCACCTCCGGCACGACCCGGCGGGCGACCGCCTTGGTCTTGCCGATGACCTCCAGGGCGAAGGCCACGTTCTCGTACGCGGTGCGGTTCGGCAGCAGCCGGAAGTCCTGGAAGACACAGCCGATGGACCGCCGGAAGTGGGGACGCTTCCAGGACCGCAGCGACGTGACGTCCTTGCTGTTGACCACGACCCGCCCCTTGTTCGGGGCGACCTCGTGCAGCAACAACTTGATGATGGTCGACTTGCCGGAGCCGGAGGGACCGATGAAGAAGACGAACTCGCCCTTCTCGATCGAGACGGACACGTTGTCGAGCGAAGGCCGGGACGCCTTCGGGTACGTCTTCGTCACTTGCTCAAGCTGAATCACGGGTGGTGAGTCTACGCCCTGTAATCGGAACGCCAAGCGCTACGCCCCGGTGATGCGAGCCGAGTCATCCAAATACCCGGTCAGCGGGAGATCGAAGAAGCGCAGCGCCCGCGACCCGTCACGCGCTGTCGCCGGCGAGCTGCCGCTGCTTGCGCCACCGGATGCCGGCCTCGATGAAGCTGTCCAGCTCACCGTCGAAGACCGCGCTCGGATTGCCGGTCTCCTGCTCGGTACGCAGATCCTTCACCATCTGATACGGGTGCAGGACGTACGAGCGCATCTGGTCGCCCCAGGAGCCGGCGGCGTCGGTCTTCAGACCCTCCAGCTTGGCCTGCTCCTCCTGCCGCTTGCGCTCCAGCAGCCGGGCCTGCAGCACCCGCAGCGCGGAGGCCTTGTTCTGCAGCTGGGACTTCTCGTTCTGGCAGGTCACCACGATGCCGGTCGGGATGTGGGTGAGCCGTACCGCCGAGTCGGTGGTGTTGACCGACTGGCCACCCGGCCCGGACGAGCGGTACACGTCCACCCGCATCTCGTTCTCGGGGATGTCGATGTGGTCGGTCTGCTCGGTGACCGGCAGCACCTCCACCCCGGCGAAGCTGGTCTGCCGGCGCCCCTGGTTGTCGAAGGGGCTGATCCGGACCAGCCGGTGGGTGCCCGACTCGACACTGAGGGTGCCGAACGCGTACGGCACCTTGACCGCGAAGGTGGCCGACTTCAACCCCGCCTCCTCGGCGTACGAGGTCTCGTAGACCTCGGTCGGGTAGCCGTGCCGCTCGGCCCAGCGCAGGTACATCCGCAGCAGCATCTCGGCGAAGTCCGCCGCGTCCACCCCGCCGGCGCCGGCCCGGATGGCCACCAGCGCCTCCCGGGAGTCGTACTCACCGGAGAGCAGGGTGCGGACCTCCATCTCCTGGATGGCCTTGGTCAGGCCGGTGATCTCACCCTCGACCTCGGTGAGCACCCCGGAGTCGTCCTCCGCCTCGGCCAGCTCCAGCAGGACGCGCGCGTCGTCGAGCCGGGAGCGCAGGCTGCCCAGCTTGCTGATCTCCCCGTTGACGTACGACAACTGGGTGGTCACCTGCTGCGCCTTGGCCTGGTCGTCCCAGAGGTCCGGCGCGGAGGCCTCCTGCTCCAGCCGGGCCTTGTCCTCCTGCAACCGGTCGAGGTTGAGCACGGCCTCGATGTTGCGCAGGGTCGCGTCGAGTTCCTTGAGCTGTTCGGCGTAATCGGCAGCGGTCACGACAGCTAAGCGTACTGCCTGCGGCCCGGTCAGCCGACCGGGGCGCTTTTGAGCCAGGACAGCGCGGCCTTGTGGTAGGCGACGGCGAACTCCAGCGCGCTGGCGTCGTACGTCTCGCCCTCCTTCTTGGCGTTCTTCACCTGCTCCCGGACCGCCGCCAGCGCCTCGGTGTGGTACTCGTTGGCCGAGGCGTAGAGGTTGCGCAGCTGGCTCGCCGAGTGCAGGTCGCCGAAGGCGATCCGCAGTGCCACGGGGTTACGGACAGTGTCCTTCCCGGGATTTTCCGCCAACCAGCGAGAAAATGTCCGTTTTCCGGCCGCAGTGATCGCGTACGGCTGGCTCATCCGTGGACCGGGCTTGCCCAGACGTACGAAACCCCGCTCGGCCAGCACCGGCAACTCGCGGTAGACCTGACTACGCGTCATCGACCAGTACGGCGCCAGTCGGCGCTCAGCGGCGGCCATCAGTTGGCCGCCTGTCATTGGTCCCGCGTGGAGCAGCCCGAGCAGAGCTGCCGCCGTGGGGTTGACTCCGGATTCCGCCATGCCCATTACGCTGCCACTTTGCGGTCCCGGCGTCCAGGATTTCACCATTTCGCCACCCGCTAGGACTTCCTATGTGCACTGTCGGCGCGCGACAGTTCGGGTTCCGGTGCGCGAGATCACAGTCTGTCACCCTGACTGCGGGTGCGGCCGGATCGTCCGATCCGGGTCCGGAACCTCTCCGTAGGGGACACCGGAAAGCGCCGCGGGGTGCTCCGCCCGACCCCCGGAGCCCCTCCGCAGGGGACACCCGGGGGCCGGAGCCGGCCCGTCAGCGCATGTGCGGATAGGTGTGGTCGGTGGGCGGCACGAAGGTCTCCTTGATCGTCCGTGGGGACGTCCAGCGGACCAGGTTGTGCCAGGAGCCGGCCTTGTCGTTGGTGCCGCTGGCCCTCGCGCCACCGAAGGGCTGCTGCCCGACCACCGCACCGGTCGGCTTGTCGTTGACGTAGAAGTTGCCGGCCGCGTACCGCATCCGCTCGGCCACGGAGTCGACCACCCGACGGTCGGTCGCGAAGATCGACCCGGTGAGCGCGTACGGCGCGACCGACTCGGCCTGGTCGACCACCTCGTCGAAGCGGGCGTCGTCGAAGACGTGCACGCCGAGGATCGGACCGAAGTACTCGGTGGTGAAGGTCTCGTGCGCGGCGTCGGAGCACTCGAAGAGCGTCGGCCGGACGAAGTAGCCCACCGAGTCGTCGGCGGTCCCACCGGCGAGGACCCGGCAACTGTCGTCGCTGGAGATCAACTCCAGGGCGGCGGTGTGTCGGGCGAACGCCCTGGCGTCGATCACCGCGCCACCGAAGTTGCCGAAATCGGTCACGTCGCCGTATGTCAACGAGTCCGCGGTGGCCGCCAGCCGGTCGGCCAGGCCACCGTCCCAGAGCGAACGCGGCACGTACGCCCGGGACGCCGCGGAGCACTTCTGCCCCTGGTACTCGTAGGCCCCCCGGATCAGCGCGGTGTGCAGCGCGTCCACGTCGGCGCTGGGGTGGGCGACCACGAAGTCCTTGCCGCCGGTCTCACCCACCAACCGGGGGTACCCCCGGTAGCCGGCGATGTTCTCCCCGACACCGCGCCAGAGCTGCTGGAAGACCTTCGTGGAGCCGGTGAAGTGGATGCCGGCCAGGTCCGGGTCGGCCAGCACCACGTCCGAGACCTCCTCGCCCCGACCGGTGACCATGTTGAGCACGCCCGGCGGCAGGCCGGCCGCCTCGAACAACCGCATGGTGAAATGGGCCGCGAACTGCTGGGTCGGCGACGGCTTCCAGACCACGGTGTTGCCCATCAGGGCCGGAGCCGACGGCAGGTTGCCGGCGATCGCGGTGAAGTTGAACGGGGTTACCGCGTAGACGAAACCCTCCAGCGGACGGTGGTCGAACCGGTTCCACACCCCGGCCGAGGAGTTCGGCTGCTGTTCCAGCAACTCCCGGCCGAAGCCCACGTTGAACCGGAGGAAGTCGATCAACTCGCAGGCCGCGTCGATCTCGGCCTGGACCACCGTCTTGGACTGACCGAGCATCGTCGCCGCGTTGAGCGTGTCCCGCCAGGGGCCGGCGAGCAGCTCGGCGGCGCGCAGGAAGATCGCGGCCCGCTCCTCGAAGGGCAGCGCCCGCCACATCGGTGCGGCCTCCTTGGCCGCCCGGACCGCCGTCCGGGCGTCGTCGTGGGTGGCGTGCGCGGTCACCCCGAGCACGTGCGCGTGCCGGTGCGGCTGCACCACGTCGATCCGCTCGCCGCCGGCCATCCGCTGCTCACCGGCGACGGTCATCGGCAGCTCGATCTGCTCGGCGGCCAGCTCGGTCAGCCGTTGTCGCAGCCGCTCCCGCTCCGGGCTCCCCGGCTCGTAGGTGCGTACCGGCTCGTTGTGCGGCGCGGGTACGTGGAACACGGCGTCCATCACAGCTCCTGGGTGCTCGCGGCGGCGGTGGCCATCGGCCCCGCCGGCGGGCCGGTCGGATGACCGGATGCCGGATTCCGCGCACGGGGGTACGCCGGTCGCGGCGGCGGGACCTCCGGCGATTGTTCCACGCCCGGCAGCCGACCCGACCTGCGCGCCACCGGCCGGGAGCGCGGGCCGCAGGTCCGGGGGGCGGCACGCGTACGCTGGACGGCTGGTGACCCGCTCAGGCCCGGCCGGACGGCCGTCGAAAGGGAAGACGATGAGCAACGATCCCGGCCGCACCACCGCCGAGGACCAGCCGACCGCCGGTCAGGAGCCCGCGGCGGACGCCCCGTCCCGGCGGCTACCCGCCCCGGGTGCCGCGCTGCTGGAGGTGCTGGGCATCGCGTGGCTGGCGGCGATGCTCTGGTCGACCCGGGCCGCGATCGGCTCGGCCGAGGCCGGGTCGACCGCGATCAGTCTCTCCGCCTTCGCGCTGCCCGGGGTGATCTCGGCGGCGCTGGTCGCCGGGGCCGCGGTCGCCCTCGCGGCGACGAACCTGCTCGCCCGGCGGACGGCCGACCGGGCCACCCTGCGCTTCCTCGTCGCGGTCGGCACCGGCCTGCTGGTCGGGGTGGCCACCGCGACGGCGATCAACCTGGCCTACCTCGACACCGCGACGACAAACGTCATCGCCGGCACCGCCGCGGCGGCGGCGATCATCGGCGGCGCGGTGGCCGCCGCCCGGACCGCCCCGGTGGTCGGTGCCGCCGTGCTGTCGGGGCTGGGCGTCCTGCTCTTCGTGGTGGCGTTCAGCCGCGCCCGGAGCCCCCTGTTCGACCTGTACGGCGGGGACGGCGGCAGCCAGGAGGCCCTGGTGAGCGCGGCGAACTGGGTGTCGCGCACCGAGTCGCTGCTCGCCAGCCTGCTCGCCGGCCTGCTCGCCTTCGGGTACCTGCGCTGGGCCCGCCGGCACGCTGCCCGCCGTGATCCGGACGCGGCCGACCTGCGCTGGCCGGCGTACCTGCTGGCCGGGGCGGGACCCGGGCTGCTCCTGCTCACCGCCGAGGTGATCCTCCGGATCGGTGGTCGTTCCCTGCTCGACCTGGCCAGCGCGTTGAGCGACGCGGACGCGGTGGCGCAGACCTCGCTCGGCACCTCGCGGATCGACAACGGGATCTGGGTGCTCTTCGTCGGCGCCCTGGTCTCGCTCATCGCCTTCGGCCGCACCCTGACCCCACCCCCCACCGACAACGAGTAAGGAAGGGCCCCCTGTTAACGCTTTCGGTATAGCGGGGAGCCCTTCTCACCCCTGCGGCAGCCCGGCGGAGGGCGGGGCAGGGGGCGGGCTGGTCAGGCGGAGGGCGGGGCAGGCGGAGGGCGGGGCAGGGGGCGGGCGGTCAGGCCACGGCGTGCAGCAGCAGGTCCAGCTCGCTGACGGCGTACCACTCCAGCTCGTGGTCCTCGACGCCGTCGACGGTGAACTGGGCGTCCGGGTCGCCGGCCAGTGCCGCGTCGACCGCCTCGACGGCAGCCGTCACGTCGGCGACCGCCTCGGCACCGTCGACGTGCAGGGCGGCGACCGCGGTCACCGGCAGGGGGCCGTTCAGCGCCACGATGCTGGACCCCAGCTCAAGGTCACCCCGTCCGACCTGCGCGGCCGGCAGGTCGACCGAGACCACCACCCGACGGCGTGGCGCGGACGGGTCCGACCCCAGCAGCGGCAGCGCATCCTGGGCAGCCCGGGTGAAGGCGACGTACTCCAGCTCCTCCTCGTCGCCCTCGGCGTACCACTCCCGCAGGGCGGGGGTCACCGCATGCACCGTCCCGGCCACGGTGAGCCCCTCGGACCGCAACCGCGCGAGCATCGGCACGGTCGCCGGCACGTACACCCGGATCAGCTCGTCGCGCACCGGCCACCCCCGTCGTCACCCGAGCCGGCCCCTGCCGACCCCGCACTGTCGCAAGCCGGCCACGCCGACCCCACACTGTCGCGTGTCGGCCTAAGCCGACCTCACACTGTCGCGTGTCGGCCTAAGCCGACCCGTACTGTCGCGTCGGACCAAGCCGACCCCGAGCGCCGATCATGCCACCCCGAGCGCCAGGCGGGAACGAGGACGTCGCGACCTCGCCGAGCCGTCGGGCCGTCGGGCCACGAACGTGGCTACCCGCGACCGCCGTGCGGGGCGGGCGGGGCGACGAGGCGATCGGTGGCAAGCTTAGGCAAACGTAGTCGAGCCTTGGGGGTGCCGGTGGAGCCCAGGTTCCTGCTGCTCTCCGACGTGGCCGCCGAGCTGAACGTGTCGGACTCGCAGGTCTACCACATGGTGCGCAGCGGCGAACTGCCCGCAATCAAGATCGGCGGCCGGGGACAGTGGCGGGTGGAGCGGGCCCGGCTGGAGGAGTACATCCAGCTCAAGTACACCGAGACCGCCGAGTGGGTACGGGAGAACCCACTCGCCGAACGTGACCCCGAGTAGTCGTCCCACCATTGACGATGGACACTGTCGTGCCGGAGACTGAAGGCAATCGGAGGCAAACGAAACCAAACGAAGGGTTCGCGATGGTCGACACTCGCCGTCCCACGTCGGCGCGTCCACCGTTCCGGCTACGCCCGGTCCCGCCGCTCGACCCGCCCTTCACCGACGACCCGGCCGATCTCTGGCCCCGGCCGCCCAGCCTTCAGCTCGCGCTCGACCTCTTCGACCCGGCCCGGGCCCACCCTGGCCGGCCGAACACCCGACAGCGGGATCCCCGGCCCACGCCGACCCGTCCCGAGCAGCGGCCACCCACTACCGGGCCCCGGCTGCCCGGCGGCGGCACCAGCCCGGAGGCCGGTCGGGCCGCCCACCGGTTCGTGACCACCTGCCTGGAGATCCTCAACGGCTACCGTCCGCCGGGGCAGATCCGACCGCTGGCCGCTCCGGACGCCGTCGCCGAGGTGACCGAGCAGTTGGCCCGGGGGGCCGCCCGGTCCGGCCCGGTACGCCGCCGGTCGACCCGGCCGACGGTACGGCTGCGTCGGCTACGGGTCTGCGAGCCGAGGGCCGGGGCGGTGGAGGTGGCCGCCGTCCTCGGCACCCCCACCGGCCGCTCCTGGGCGATGGCGCTGCGCCTGGAGCACCGGCGGGGCAGCTGGCTCTGCACCACCATCCAGGTGCTCTAGCCGGGGGCTGAGCCACGACGCCCCGACAAGCCGAGACCCCGGCATCCACCACGAGCGTGGGGATGCCGGGGTCGCCGGTCAGGAGCGTGCTGGCGGCTCAGGCGCCGCCGTTGGGCGATCCGTGGCAGCGCTTGTACTTGCGACCCGACCCGCACGGGCAGGGCGCGTTACGGGACGGTCCGCCGGCGGCCTCCGCCTGGCCCGGCGCGTTCCGCCGGGCCACGTTCGACGCCACCGCCGGGCCACGCAGGGCGGCGGGCGGGCGCTGCTGGCCGTTGTCCTGGGCGGCGGGACGCGGTGATCCCGGGCCCGACTGCGCGCCGGGACGGGGCGACCCGGACTGCGCGCCACCGGACGAGCTGGACCGGCCGATGCCCAGCGCCGGGGCCTCCTCCTCGGGCCGCTCGACGACCACCGCACCGGCACCGGCCTCACCGTCGATGGTGGGTGCGGAGTACTGCAGGCCCTGCTGCTGGGGTGCCCGACCCAGGCCCTTGGCCTTGATCTCGACCGGCTTCTCCAGGAGCTTGACCTCCTCGGCCGCCGGCTCGGGCTCGGTGACCTGGACCTCCAGGTTGTAGAGGAAGCCGACCGTCTCCTCCTTGATGCCCTCCATCATGGTGGCGAACATGTCGAAGCCCTCGCGCTGGTACTCCACGACCGGGTCGCGCTGGGCGTAGGCACGCAGGCTGATGCCCTCCTGGAGGTAGTCCATCTCGTAGAGGTGCTCACGCCACTTGCGGTCGATGACCTGGAGCAGCACCATCCGCTCCAACTGGCGGGCACCCTCCTCGCCGAGGTCGGCCTCCCGCCGGTCGTACGCGGCGTTGGCGTCCTCCTTGAGCCGGGCGACCAGGAAGTCGCCGTCGAGCCCGGCCCGGGAGCCGCCGGCCTCCTCCTCCAGGTCCTCGATGGTCACGCCCACCGGGTAGAGCTGCTTCAGGCTGGTCCAGAGCTGCTCCAGGTCCCAGTCCTCGGCGTACCCGTCGGCGGTGGCCCCCCGCACGTACGCCTCGATGGTGTCGTTGATCATGTTGCGGACCTGGTCGGAGAGGTCCTCGCCGTTGAGCACCCGCAGCCGCTCGGCGTAGATCACCTGGCGCTGCTTGTTCATCACCTCGTCGTACTTGAGGACGTTCTTGCGGATCTCGGCGTTCTGGCCCTCGATCTGGGCCTGCGCGCTCTTGATCTGGCGGGTGACCATCTTCGACTCGATGGGCACGTCCTCGGGGATGTTGAAGCGCTCCATCACCGCCTCGACCGCGCCGGCTCGGAAGCGCTTCATCAGCTCGTCCTGCAGCGACAGGTAGAAGCGGGACTCCCCCGGGTCGCCCTGCCGGCCGGAACGACCGCGCAGCTGGTTGTCGATCCGGCGGGACTCGTGCCGCTCGGTGCCCAGCACGTAGAGGCCACCGACGGCGGCCACCTCGTCCGCCTCGGCGTCACAGGCCTGCTTCCAGGTGGGCAGGACCTCCTCCATCGCCTTGGCGTACTCCTCGGGCTGCTCCTCCGGGTCGAGGCCACGCTGGCGCAGCTCGCTGGCGGCGAGGTACTCGGCGTTGCCGCCGAGCAGGATGTCGGTGCCCCGGCCGGCCATGTTGGTGGCGACGGTGACCGCGCCCTTGCGGCCGGCCTGGGCGACGATCTCCGCCTCCCGGGCGTGGAACTTCGCGTTCAGCACCGAGTGCGGGATGCCCCGCTTGCGCAGCAGCTGGGAGAGGATCTCGGAGTTCTCCACCGAGACCGTGCCGACCAGCACCGGCTGGCCCTGCACGTGTCGCTCGGCGATGTCCTCGATGACCGCGTTGAACTTGGCCTTCTCGGTCTTGTAGATCACGTCGGCGCGGTCCTCGCGGACCATCGGCCGGTGCGTGGGGATGGTCACCACGCCCACCTTGTAGACCTTGTTGAACTCACCGGCCTCGGTCTGGGCGGTACCGGTCATGCCGGAGAGCTTCGAGTAGAGGCGGAAGTAGTTCTGCAGGGTGATGGTGGCCAGGGTCTGGTTCTCCTGCTTGATCTCCACCCCCTCCTTGGCCTCGATCGCCTGGTGCATGCCCTCGTTGTACCGGCGGCCGTGCAGGATCCGGCCGGTGAACTCGTCGACGATCAGGACCTCGCCGTCGCTGACGATGTAGTCCTTGTCCCGCTTGTACAGCTCCTTGGCCTTGATGGCGTTGTTGAGGTAGCCGACCAGCGGGGTGTTCACCGACTCGTACAGGTTGTCGATGCCGAGCCGGTCCTCCACCTTGGCCACGCCCCGCTCGGTGACCGCGATGGTCCGCTTGGCGTAGTCGACCTCGTAGTCCCCCGCGCCGTCCTTGCCGGACTGGAGGCGGGCCACCACGCCGGCGAACTCGCCGTACCAGCGGGCGGAGTGCTCGGCCGGACCGGAGATGATCAGCGGGGTCCGGGCCTCGTCGATCAGGATCGAGTCCACCTCGTCGACCACGGCGAAGTTGTGGCCGCGCTGGACCAGCTCCTCCTTCGACCACGCCATGTTGTCGCGCAGGTAGTCGAAGCCGAACTCGTTGTTGGTGCCGTAGGTGATGTCGCACTCGTACGCCGCGCGGTGCTCGCTGGAGGGGCGGTTCGGCAGGACCACGCCCACGGTGAGCCCGAGGAACTCGTGCACCCGACCCATCCACGCCGCGTCCCGCTGGGCGAGGTAGTCGTTGACCGTGATCACGTGCACGCCCTTGCCGGACAGCGCGTTGAGGTACACCGCCATGACCGAGGTCAGGGTCTTGCCCTCACCGGTCTTCATCTCGGCGATGTTGCCGAAGTGCAGCGCCGCGCCGCCCATCACCTGGACGTCGTACGGTCGTTGACCGAGCACCCGGGCGGCCGCCTCCCGGGCCACCGCGAAGGCCTCCGGCAGCAGGTCGTCGAGGCTCTCACCGTCGGCGATCCGCTCCCGGAACTGGTCGGTCATGCCGCGCAGCTCCTCGTCGGTGAGGTCGACGTAGTCGTCCTCGATCGAGTTGACAGCGGCGGCGATGGCCTTGAGCCGGCGCACCATACGGCCCTCACCGGCGCGGAGGACCTTTTCCAGAATCGACACGGATCAACGCTCCCCTAGACAGTCTCGACCCATCGTAGGCGCTCCGTCGGGGTGTTGGTCACTGGTGGCGGCCCTGGAACGCGCCGAAGCCGACATATTTCCCGCACCTGCCGCCCGGCGACCGGAAATCCGGTTACGCCCAGCGCGAACGATCCGGCACGATTGCCCGCATGGAGCCCGTGCGGATCGCCGAGGACGGCCTGCTGCTGCGCCCGTGGCGGGCCGGGGACGCCGACGCGGTGCACCGCGCCTGCCAGGACCCGGACCTTGCGCGCTGGTCCGGGGTGGCCCGCCCCTACCGGCTGGTCGACGCGCTCTCCTTCGTCACCGAGCTGGCCCCCGCGGCGTGGGAGGGCGGCACCGGCGCGCCCTTCGCGGTCTGCGACGCGGCAAGTGGTGAGCTGCTCGGCTCCTGTGGGCTGGTGGCCATCGACGACCGGCTGCGCTCCGCCGAGGTGGGGTACTGGACCGCGCCCTGGGCCCGGGGCCGGGGGGTCGCGGTCCGGGCCCTGCGGGCGGTGGCCCGCTGGGCGTTCACGCAGCTGCGGCTGCGGCGGTTGATCTGGCAGGCGGAGCTGGGCAACCACGCCTCCCGGCTGGTCGCGCTGCGCGCCGGGGTCCGGGTCTCCGGGCAGCTGCGGCTGGCCGATCCGACTCCGGGGGGCACCGGCGACGGCTGGATCGGCTCGCTGCTGCCCGGCGAGGTGCCGGCCCCCGGCGAGACCGGACCGGCCGGCCCCGGCACCCTGCCGGCGCGGCGGGCCGCCGTGTTCGGCCGGGCCCAGCCGGTCCTCTTCGCCACCGTCGACGGCAGCGAGCTGCGGCTACGGGCGATGGAGGAGCGCGACATCCACGCCGTCGTGGTCACCTGTCGGGACCCGGAGACCATCCGCTGGACCACGGTGCCCGATCCGTACCGCCGTGAGGACGCCGAGTCGCACCGACGGTTCGGTCAGCAGGCCTGGGCGGACGGGACCAGCGCCCTCTTCGTGATCGCCGACCCGGCCGACCGGTACGCCGGCTCGGTCAGCCTGCGGTTGTCCGCCGCCGACCCGCTCCTGGCCGACGTGGGCTTCATGACCGCGCCGCACGCCCGGGGACGGGGGTACCAGCCGGCCGCGCTGACCGCCCTGGCCGCCTGGGGTTTCACCACGTTGGGCCTGGCCCGCGTCGAGTGGCGGGCGCTGGTCGGCAACACCTCCTCCCGGCGGGCCGCCGAGAAGGCCGGGTTCACCGTCGAGGGCGTCACCCGGGCCGGGTTGAACCACCGGGGGCAACGGGTGGACTGCCTGGTCGCCGCGCTGCTCCCCGAGGACCTGCAGTGAGCGGGTACCCGGGCACCGTCGAGGGCGACCCGGTCCGGCTGCGGGAGTTCCGGGTCGACGACACCGATGACCTGGCCACCGCCTGCGCCGATGCGTCGATCCGGCGGTGGCTGCCCGGCCTGCCCGCGCCGTACACCGAGGCCGACGCCCGCTGGTGGATCACCGAGGGCGCTCCGGCGGCCCGGGCCGGCGGCGGGGTCGGGTACGCCATCGCGGACGCCGGGACCGACCGGCTGCTCGGTGCGGTCGGGGTGAACAACCCGGTGCCCGCGCGCCAGCAGGGCGAGATCGGCTACTGGGTGGCGCCCTGGGCCCGCCGGCGCGGCGTGGCGACCGCCGCCACCCGGCTGCTGGCCCGGCAGGCCTTCGGAGCCGGGACCGCCCGGCTGGAGCTGCTCACCGACGCCGAGAACACGGCCAGCCAGCGGGTAGCGCTGGCCGCCGGCTTCCGACCCGAGGGGGTACGCCCGGCCGCCGCGCCGCTACCCGGTGGTGGGCGGCGCGACCTGCTGGCCTGGGTACGCCTGGCCGACGACCCCGACGAACCGACCCCCCGGCTCCTGCCCGACCTGCCCGACGACCGGCTCACCGACGGCGTGGTGCTCCTGCGCCGGATCGCCCCGGACGACGTGGACGAGATGTACGCCCTGCACAGCCGCCCGGAGGTGGTGGCGAACCAGGCGCCACCGGTGCCACCCGAGCCCTCGGCCATCGAAACCCGGTGCCGGCTGGCCGAGAGCGCCTGGCTGGTAGGCGAGACCGCCCGGTTGGCCATCGTCGACGCCGCCTCGGGGGCCTTCGCCGGCAGCTGCGGGCTCGGCTACCCCGAGCCCGGCACCGGTCACGCCACCATCGGGTACGCGCTCTCCCCCGCCTTCCGGGGCCGCGGCCTCGCCACCCGGGCGGTCCGGCTGCTCGCCCGCTGGGCGTTCGACACGGTCGGAGTGGCCCGGATCGGGGCCGGTACGGTGCCCGACAACACCGCCTCGCACCGGGTGTTGCAGCGGGTGGGCTTCCACCGGGAGGCGCTGCTGCGGGCCCGGCTGCCGGGGCTGGCCGGTGGCCGGCTCGACGACCTGACGTTCGCGCTGCTGCCGGGGGAGCTGACCTGAGCCGGCCCGGGCGGCACGGTGGCAGGTCGTCCACCGCACCGCCCGGTCACTCGCGTGGCGGGGATGATCCTACGTGTCGAGGGAGATGATGCCGTAGTCGTAGGCGTGTCGCCGGTAGACGACACTCGGCCGGCCGGACTCCTTGTCCTGGAACAGGTAGAAGTCGTGGCCGACCAGTTCCATCTGGAAGAGGGCGTCGTCGACGGTCATCGGCTCGGCGGGGTGGATCTTCTCCCGCGCGATGTGCCAGGGCTGGTCGTCGTACTCGTCCTCCGACTCGTCCTCGCGTTCGGCGAGGGCGGTCGAGGAGCCGTTACGGGCGGCGACGGCGGCGGTCAACGGGGTGTCGCCCCGCTCCGCCACGGGCAGTCCCGCGGTGGCGGCGGCGACGGAGATCGGCGCGTGCCGTCCCCGGTGGACCCGCCGCCGGTCGGCGGCCCGGCGGAACCGGGTGTCCAGCTTGGCGATGGCCGCGTCGAGCGCGCTGTAGAAGTCGTTCGTGCAGGCCTCGGCGCGTACCACCGGTCCTCGGGAGACACAGGTGATCTCGACCCGCTGGCAGTGGTCGGCCTGGCGGGGATTGCGCTCGTGGAACAGCTCGACGTCGACCCGGATGAGTTTGTGGTCGTAGCGCTCGATCTTGGCGAGTTTCTCGGCGACGTGGACCCGGTAGTGGTCCGGCACCTCGACGTTACGGCCCTTGACAACGATGTCCATCTGACCTCCTCGTACGGATGGTCGTTCGATCCGAAGTTCCGGTCGAGCCGTCAGCCGGGGAGATCCCGTTCGGCGTCGACCGGTCAGTACGGCTACGCCTCCTTTCACCGCCGGGGCGGGTATGCGGACATCCCTACCCCGGACACCGAAACGCTAACTCTTCCTTGCCCGGCCGTCACCCCCTGTTGTCACCGCGGCCAAAAACTTTTCACACCTCGGACACCTTCGGGTGAAACGGAAACACGGAGGGTTACGGGGTGCGTCTTTTCCGGGTCGCGGCGAGTACCACCGCCACCGACGGCGACAGGCCGGTGACGGTCAGCACCCGGGCCAGCCCGGCCAGGGTGACCCCGGTGGTGACGATGTCGTCGAGCAGCACCACCGCCTGGGTGGGCGGGGCGGCGGGGAACCGTCCGGCACGCAGCCGGAACGCCGCCTCGGCCGCCCGCGCCCGACCGGCGCTGTCCAGCGCCACCGAGTCCGGTCGGGGCAGCGCCCGCACCGGTCGCAGCACCCGTACCGGCCAGCCGCCCGCCCGCAGCCGGCGTGCGGCGTGCCGGGTCAACCGGTCCAGGTGGTCGCCGTAGCGGGACCGAGCCGCCGCCGCGGTGTCCGGCACCCCGATCAGCAGTACCGGCCGGACCGGACCCACCGCCGCCACGACCACCTCGGCCAGCAGCGCGCCCAGCGGCCGGGCCAGCCCGTGTCTACCCCGTTCCTTGTACGCCAGCAGCGTCTGCCGCAACACCCCCGAGTACGCCCCGAGCGCCACACAGGGCGGCAGCCCGGCCGGCGCCGGAGTGGGCAGCGCCGGACGGGGTCGCAGGGCGCGCAGGACGGCCACACAACCGGCGCAGAGGCCGTGACGCAGCCCCGCCACCCGCTGCCGGCAACCGGCGCACTCGGTGGGCAGCACCAGATCGGTGAGGTCCGCCCACAGTCCACCGGGATCGGGCACGGCGGTCAGTAGAAGAAGAAGGGTGCGGTCGGGTTGCCCGCCCGGTCCTGCCCCGGCGGCGGGGTGAACAGCACCTGGTCCTGCCGGATCCGCTCGAACGGGTTGCTGCGGTACGCCACCCCGTTGGCCTCGTACATGAGCGTTCCGGTGGAGAGCGAGACGACCGAGTTGGCCGGGTACGCCGCCAGGTGGGTCACCTGGGCGCCGACGTCGGTGTTGCGCGGCGTCTCCAGGGCACCGTCGACGCTGATGTCGTGGATCGCCGGCCGGCCGCCGGAACCGGCCACGATCAGGGTGTTCTCGCCGCCCCAGTCCACTGCGGTCAGGTTGGTCAACGAGGTGACCACCCGACGGGCCGGGCCCGGGTTGAGCTGACCGCCGTCGAGGTTCACCGCGGCCACGTGGAGCGCACCACCGGCGATCACCGCGATCCGGTGACCGTCCAGGGCGGCGGCCACCGCGGTCACCGGGCCGGCCACGTTGAGCAGCGGCACCCGTACCAGCCGGGCGTCCGCGCCGAACCGGTACAGCTCGCCGTCGGCCACCGTCAGCCCCTGCGGCCGGACCGGGTCGGCCGAACGCAACCAGACCGGCCGGCCGATCGAGGCGTACGCGTCGCTGGTGGCGGAGACCTTCACCGGGTCGGGGCCGGTGCCGACGGCCAACTGCTGCCGCCGCTCGGTCGCGGTGACGACCAGCGCGGCGAGGATCTTCTCCCCGGCCCGGGTCACCGCCGCCGAGACCACCCGCTGGTTGTCACCGGCGCTGACCGGCACCGTGCCGACCGGCTCACCGGCGAACGCCAGGGGCTGGATAGCGCCGTCGTAGACGCAGAACCGTTGCGGGCTGTTGCTGATCCGGTAGGCCGGGTTGGCGATCCGGTGCTCGCGGAGGCTGTCGATGATCCGGCGCGACTGGTTGCGGATCTTCAGCTCCAGCGAACCCTGCAACTCCGGCAACGACCAGGCGAGCTGGGTGGCGAACTGGTCCAGCCGGTTGTCGTCCTCGCCGGTCATGTTCAGGTTGACCTCCCACCGGCCGTCCGACTCGGTGGCGTTGTTGATCAGGCTGGTGCCGTCGGGCAGGCGGCTGACGCCGGACCCGAGCCAGTCCGACGGGCCGGCGGTCAGCCACCGCACCACGTCGGTGACCCGCCGCTCGTCGGGCGCCGAGAGCGGCAGGTAACGCTGGTCGGGCACCAACCGGGTGCGGTCGGAGTTCCAGAAGTAGATCGTCTCGGCCTGGTAGAACTCGCGCAACGCGGTGTCGCTGAGCAGCAGCACGTTCGGTGGATCCCGGACGTACAGGCCGGAACTCTCCTCGCGCTCGCCGGTGTCGACCTCGAACCGGTACTCGGTCTCGGTGGCCACCGGGGGCACCAGGGTGCCGTTGGCACGCAGCAGGCCGATCTGCTGCACCGCGATTCTGATCTTGGTGCTCTCCACGTCCGTGGTGATCACCGGCTCGTCCTTCAGCCGGACCACGGTCAGCCCGATCTCGCTGCCCTGCTTCTCCTGGAGCCGGTCCCGCTCAGCCGGGTCGATGAACTGCTTGACCCGCTGGTACGCCCGGTCCGGCTCACCGGCCGCCGCGGCGAGGAAGTTACGGACGAAGGCGTCCGGGTCGGTGCCGGCGGCGGTGCGGTTCGGTGGCTCGTCCCGACGCAGGCTGGACGAGCCGGACACCACCGACGGCCCCCGCTGGTCCACCTGGACGTCGGACTCGTGCGGAATCCCGCAGCCCGTCGCTGCGACGGCCGCCAGCAGCACGACCAGCCCGGCGGTCAGCACCCGCGCGACGGGGCCGCGCGCCGCGCCAGCCCCCGCCCGCGCCACCCGTCCGGTCACGACCCCACCTCCGCCCGGTCGCCCGTGCCGGCGGGCGCGGGGCCGATGGCCAGCGTGCCACCCGGTCCCGGGCCGATGGCCAGCGCCCCGCTCTCCACCGGACCGCCGAAGGGCAGCGCGGCGTCGGCGGGCACCAACCGCAGCGGGGAGGTGGTCAACCGGTCACCGGCCCGCGCCGGCAGGGTCAGCCGGAACTGGGCCCCCTGACCGGGCGCTCCCCAGGCCTCCAGCCAGCCGCCGTGCAGCCGGGCGTCCTCCAGACTGATCGACAGGCCGAGCCCGGTGCCACCGGTCTGCCGGGCCCGGGACGGGTCCGCCCGCCAGAACCGGTTGAAGACCAGCTTCTCCTCGCCCGGCTTGAGGCCCACCCCGTGGTCGCGGACGGTGACCGCCACCGTGGTCTGATCGATGCCCAGCGTGATCAGCACCGGTCGACCCTCACCGTGCTCCACGGCGTTGCCCACCAGGTTGCGCAGCACCCGCTCGACCCGGCGTGGATCGACCTCGGCGATCACCGGCGTGGCCGGCAGGTCCAGCTCGATCGTCACGCCCACCCGCTCGCCGAGCCCGGCCAGCCGGTCGGCGACCCGGTGCACCATCGGCACCAGGTCGGTCGGCTCGGCGTCCAGCATCGCGAAACCGGCGTCGAACCGGCTGATCTCCAGCAGGTCGGTGAGCAACTCCTCGAACCGGTCCAGCTCGGCCTGGAGCAGCTCGGCGCTACGGGCCACCGCCGGGTCGAACTCGTCGCGCTCGGCGAAGATCAGGTCGGCGGCCATCCGGACCGTGGTCAACGGGGTACGCAGCTCGTGGGAGACGTCCGAGGTGAACCGGCGCTGCAACCGGGACATCTCCTCCAGCCGCAGGATCTGCCGCTGGAGGTTGGTCGCCATCTGGTTGAACGAGGCGGCCAGCAACGCCAGGTCGTCCTCCCCGTTGACCACCATCCGCTGGTCGAGCAGGCCCGCGGAGAGCCGCTGGGCGGTGCGCGCGGCCACCCGGACCGGGCGTACCACCAACCGGGTGACCAGGGCGGCCAGCAGGCCGAGCAGGAGCACCAGGGCGACGCCGGTGGCCGCCACGGTGGCCCGGGCGTCGGCGGCGGTGGCGTCCTGCCGGTCCAGCGGGACGAGGTAGTAGAGCTCCAACTGCCCGAACTTGGTGGGCACCGGCGAGCCGTAGACCAGGTACTTGCTGCGCTGGTCGGTGAGCCGGCCGCTGCGGATCTGGTGGGCGACGTTGCCGTCGGCCACGGCCGCGCCCAGCTCCGGGCTGATCAACGGACGGTAGTTGACGTCGGAGGAGCTGCGCGGCTCGATGATGCCGGTGTACCGGTCGGCGGTGAGCGCGACCAGCACCCCGTTGGTCTGCTGCGGGTCGCCACCGGCCAGGTAGTTGACCGTGCCCTCGATCGTCTCCTGGAGCTGCGCCTCCTGCGGCGTGCTGTAGAAGCTGAGCTGCTTGGCCGCGTAGTCGCTGCCGCTCTGCAGCCGCATCAGCACGTCGGCCTTGGCGTTCTCCACCAGGATGTTGGTGATCTTGTCGGCGATGAGGTAGGCGAACCCGCCGACCAGCAGGCTGGAGACGACCAACGTGATGCTGACCACCCGGACCTGCAGCGACCGCCGCCAGGTCTGGCGCAGACCGCCCACGAACCGGACGGACCACCCGGCCAGGCCGTGCCACAGCTCCCGCGCGGCGGTGCGCCGGCGGGGAGGCGGAGCGGAACCGGTGACGTTCGGGGAGGTGGTCACAGTCCGACCAGGTTATCCGGTGCCCGCCTTGTAGCCCACGCCCCGCACGGTCAGGATGATTTCCGGCCGCTCCGGATCCGGCTCGATCTTGGCCCGGAGCCGCTGCACGTGCACGTTGACCAGGCGGGTGTCGGCGGCGTGCCGGTAGCCCCAGACCTGCTCCAGCAGCACCTC
Source organism: Micromonospora sp. WMMA1923 (assembly GCF_049179195.1). Lineage (NCBI taxonomy): Bacteria > Bacillati > Actinomycetota > Actinomycetes > Micromonosporales > Micromonosporaceae > Micromonospora > Micromonospora sp. WMMA1923. The sequence continues at coordinate 477,153 of NZ_JBMHLZ010000001.1, read as the reverse complement.
CCGGGTGAAGACCTGACGCGGCTTGCGGGCCAGCGCGACCAGCAGGTCGAACTCCAGCGGCGTCAGCTTCACCTCCTCACCGTTGCGGCTGACGGTGTGCGCCGGCACGTCGATGGTGATCTGGTTGCCGGGCGGCCCGATGGTGAGCAGCTCCGGGGCCGCGTCCTCGCCCCGGCGCAACCGGGCCCGCATCCGGGCGACCAGCTCCTTGGGCTTGAACGGCTTCACCACGTAGTCGTCCGCGCCGGACTCCAGCCCGAGCACCACGTCGACGGTGTCGCTCTTCGCGGTCAGCATCACGATCGGTACGCCCGATTCACCCCGGATGGCCCGTGCCACGTCGATACCGCTCATTCCGGGCAGCATCAGGTCCAACAGCACGATGTCGGGACGGTTCTCACGGAACGCCGCCAGTGCCCGTTCTCCGTCGGCGACGAAGGAGGGCTGGAAACCCTCGCTGCGCAGCACGATGCCGAGCATCTCGGCGAGCGCGGGGTCGTCGTCAACCACCAGTACCCGGGCTCTCATGGGGGTTATGGTCCCATCCCTGTTCAGGTCGATGTGTTTACGTCACCCGGCACGGTACTGCGCGAAGCCGTCATCCGACACCCGACCCGCGATCATCACGCCGGGTGAGTCGACGAGCCGACACCGTACGCCGGCCCGGCGGGTCCGCCCCTGGCGGGTGGCCCGGCGACAGCGGACAATGGCCGGCGTGAAGGCATTCCTCCCCTGGCTGGCCGTACTCGCCGTGGTACTGCTACTCAGTGCGCTGCGGCTGCGTCCGCTGGCCATGGTCGTCTCGCTGACCTGGCTCGCCTGGTGCGTCTGGACCTGGGTACGCCCCGCCCGCCGCCGGGGCCCCTGACCTACGCACGGGCGCCCCTGACCTACGCACGCACGGGCCGCTGACCGACGCCCGGGCCGCCTATGGACGCGACGCACGGGCCGGCAGTGGTCGGCCGGCCCGTGCGTCGGTGGAGCGGAACCCGCGGTTCAGTAGCGGTAGTGCTCCGGCTTGAACGGGCCGTCGGGCGAGACACCCAGGTAGGAGGCCTGCTCCTTGCTGAGGGTGGTCAGCTTCGCGCCGAGGGCGTCCAGGTGCAGCCGGGCGACCTTCTCGTCGAGGTGCTTGGGCAGCACGTAGACGCCGGTCGGGTACTCGTCGGTCTTGGTGAACAGCTCGATCTGGGCGATCGTCTGGTTGGCGAACGAGTTCGACATGACGAAGCTCGGGTGCCCGGTGGCGTTGCCCAGGTTCAGCAGGCGGCCCTCGGAGAGCACGATGATGGCGTGCCCGTCGGCGAAGCGCCAGACGTCGACCTGCGGCTTGATGTTCTCCCGGGTCACGTCGGAGCGCTTGGCCAGGCCGGCCATGTCGATCTCGTTGTCGAAGTGGCCGATGTTGCCCACGATGGCCTGGTGCTTCATCCGGGCCATGTGCTCGTTGGTGATGACGTCGTAGCAGCCGGTCGCGGTGATGAAGATGTCTGCGGTCTCGACCACGTCCTCCAGGGTGGCGACCTGGTAGCCGTCCATCGCCGCCTGGAGAGCGCAGATCGGGTCGACCTCGGTCACCACGACCCGGGCGCCCTGGCCACGCAGCGACTCGGCGCAGCCCTTGCCCACGTCGCCGTAGCCCATGACGACGGCCATCTTGCCGCCGATCAGCACGTCGGTGGCGCGGTTGATGCCGTCGATAAGCGAGTGCCGGCAGCCGTACTTGTTGTCGAACTTGCTCTTGGTCACCGAGTCGTTGACGTTGATCGCCGGGAAGAGCAGGGTGCCGGCCCGGTGCATCTCGTAGAGCCGGTGCACACCGGTGGTGGTCTCCTCGGTCACGCCCTTGATGCCGGCCGCGATCCGGGTCCACCGCTGGTTGTCCTGGGCGAGGCTGCGGTGCAGCACCTCCAGGATGACCGCGAACTCCTCGGAGTCGGCGGACTCCACCGGCGGAACGGCCCCGGCGGACTCGAACTCCGCGCCCTTGTGCACCAGCAGGGTGGCGTCACCGCCGTCGTCGAGGATCATGTTCGGGCCGGCCCCACCGGGCCAGTCGAGAACCTGCTCGGTGCACCACCAGTACTCCTGGAGGCTCTCGCCCTTCCAGGCGTACACCGGCACGCCGGCGGGGGCCTCGGGGGTGCCGGTCGGGCCGACCACGACCGCGGCGGCGGCGTGGTCCTGGGTGGAGAAGATGTTGCACGAGGCCCAGCGCACCTGCGCACCGAGCGCGACCAGGGTCTCGATCAGCACGGCGGTCTGGATGGTCATGTGCAGCGAACCGGTGATCCGCGCCCCGGCCAGGGGCTGCGCGTCGGCGAACTCCCGCCGGATGGCCATCAGGCCCGGCATCTCGTGCTCGGCGAGCCGGATCTCCTTGCGCCCGAACTCGGCGAGCGACAGATCCGCCACCCGGTAGTCGCCGTCGGCGAGGGTGCTCGGCCGAACCTCGGTCTGACCGCCGGTGGTGGCGGCCGGGAGGGTGCTGGTCATGAAGTCTCCTGTCGAACGATGTGCTGACCGACCCTCCACCATACGCGGACGGCGGACAGCGCACGGGGCGGTCGGCGTCGAACGGATCTCCCGTCCAGAAGCCGGCCGCCCCGTGCATCCCCCCGGTTTGGTTCCCCGCGCGCTCTCGGACCATCGTCGCGATAACGCTGCGCACCCATAGGTTCGCACCCGGTGCCCGCCGAGTCAACTCATTCCGGAAATTTCGGATATGCGTGTCGGGTGATCTCCGCCGACCCCCGCCCGGCACCCCGTGCCGCGGTCAACCGGCGGTTGCGACGAACGCCTCACCGGTGCCGTGCACCACCAGCGGTCTGGCCACCGCCGGCCCCACCGCGGCCTGACCGGTACGCAGCCCGACCGACCCGGCCCCGTCGTCCACCCGCAACTCCCCCGCGACGCAGAGCACCACCCGTGGCCCCGGCACCGGCAGGCGGACCGTCGGCACCGCGGCTGCGACCTCGACCCGGTGCAACGCGAAGTCGTCCACCGGCACCGGCCACGTCGACACCCCCGGCGAGACCGGCCGGGGCGCCAGCACCGGCTCGTCGAGCACCTCGAACCGGAGCACCCGGACCAGCTCGTCGACGTCCACCCGCTTCGGGGTCAGCCCACCCCGCAACACGTTGTCACTGGCCGCCATGATCTCCACCCCGCAGCCGCGCAGGTAGGCGTGCAGGTTGCCGGCGGGCATCCAGATCGCCTCCCCCGGCGCCAGCCGGACATGGTTGAGCAGCAGCGCCACCAGCACCCCCGGGTCGGCCGGGTAGTCGGCCGCCAGGTCCCGGGCCAGCTCGGCGTCCGGGCCGGCCACCGGCGCCGCGAGCACCGCCGCCACCAGGGCCGCCCGCTGCCGGTCCGGCCAGGTCAACAACGTGCGTACGGCCGTACGCAGCCCGTCCGGCCCGTCCCGCAGGGCGGCGACGACCGGAGCCAACGCCGGTACGCCGAAAGCGGCGAGCACCTCGGCGGAGACCCGCGGATCACGGAACCCGCAGAGCGCCTCGAAGGGCGAGAGCGCGACCAGCAGCTCCGGCTTGTGGTACGGGTCGACGTAGTTGCGCGGCCCGTCGGCCCGCCCGGCCTCGGCGGCGTACCCGGCCCGGGCCTGTGCCGCGTCCGGGTGCGCCTGCAGGCTCAACGGCGCCGCCGCGGCCAGCACCTTGAGCAGGAACGGCAGCCGGGTGCCGAACCGCCGTACCCCCTCGCTGTCCAGCCAGTACGTCGGCTCGGCCACCAGCAGCTCGCCCAGGCTGACCCGGACGCCGTCCCGCTCCACCTCGGCCGGCGCACCGGGATGGGCGCCCAACCACAGCTCCGCCTCAGGACCGGCACTGGGCACCGGACGCCCCTGCAGGCGGGCGAGCGCCGACCGGGACCCCCACGCGTAGTCCCGGATCGGCCCGTGCAGCACCTCCACGCTCAGTGCTCCGCGACGCCCGGCGGATCGGCTGCCGGGCCCTGCTCGCCGCCGCCCGTGGCGGACCGGGCCGCCGCCGCGGAGTAGATGTCCGGTTCCAGGTAGATCACCCGGGCGACCGGCACCGCGGCCCTGATCCGCGCCTCCACGGCGTTGATCCCCCGGGCCAGCTCCTCGGCGCTCTCGCACGGCTCGACGGCGATCTTCGCGGCCACCATCAGCTCCTCCGGGCCCAGGTAGAGGGTCTTCATGTGGATGATCCGCTCGACCTCCGGCCCGTCGGTGACCGCCCGGGAGATCGCCGTGACGTCGGACTCCTCGGCCCCCTCACCGAGCAGCAGGCTCTTGGTCTCGATCGCCAGCACCACCGCGATGGCCACCAGCAGCACGCCGATCATCGCCGTACCGGCCGCGTCCCAACGACCGTCGTCGGTGGCCAGGGTCAGCCCCACCCCGAAGAGTGCGAAGACCAGGCCGATCAGGGCACCGAAGTCCTCAAGGAGCACCACCGGCAGCTCCGGCGCCTTGGCCCGCCGGATGAACCGCACCCAGGACTGACCGCCCCGGACCAGGTTGGACTCCCGGATCGCGGTGCGGAAGGAGAAGGACTCCATGACGATCGCCGCCAGCAGCACGGCCACCGGCACCCAGTGCCAGGCGGTGATCGCCTCCGGATGCGACCACTTGTGGTACGCCTCGTAGAGCGCGAAGAGGCCACCGACGGTGAACAGCACGATCGACACGATGAACGCGTAGATGTAGCGCTCCCGCCCGTACCCGAAGGGGTGTTGCGGGGTGGCCGCCCGCCGGGCCCGGCGGCCACCGAGCAGCAGCAGACCCTGGTTGCCGGAGTCGGCCACCGAGTGGATCGACTCGGCAAGCATCGACGAGGAGCCGGTCAGCAGGAACGCGACGAACTTGGTGACCGCGATGCCGACGTTCGCCAACAGGGCGGCGATGATCGCCTTCGTCCCGCCGGAGGCGCTCACGCCGCCCCCGCCCCGGTGTCACCAGTGCTCACTGGTTGGCCAGCTCCTTCATCTCGGTGACGGCGGGTACCGCCATCGGGTCCAGACCGTGCGCCAGCGCGAGGTAGATCGAGGCGAAGTCCGGCACCGCCACCAGCGAGGCGAGCCGCTCCAGCGCGGAGCCACCCTCGGCGGTGACCACGTCGCAGCGCACCCCCCGCCGCTCGGCGAGGACCTGCACCGCGTCGGCCCGACGCTCCTCGACCGCCAACGGCTCGTCGGTGTCGTCCTCGGCGTTCAGGCCACCGTCGCGCAGCAGCACCAGCCGCAGTCGGGTGCCACCGTCGGCGGACTCGTCGGGGTCGGCGAAGATGTCCCGCTCCCCCTCGACCAGCCCACCGAAGACGCCGTCGAGCAGTCCCACCCGACCCCGGCCGGCCTCACCGAGCGCCCCGGTGACCACCGGGTACCGGGCGTTCGCCGACAGGGTGTCGCCGAAGCGACGGGCCGCCACGGTGGCCAGCGGGGACGAACCCCAGACGATCGGTACCGAGCCGGCCAGGCCCAGGGCCAGCGACTTCGCCGGGTTGACGAAGGACTCGGCGGTAGGCCGGCTCCGGTCCGCCTCGGCGTCCAGCCGCGCGGCCGTCTCCGCCAGGTCCGCCTCGTTGACCTTCACCAGGCCGAGCGCCCGGGCGGCGAGCAGCACCGGCACCGTGAGCGCCCAGAGGCTGGCCCGGGCCGGGGCCCGGCGGGGCACCGGCACGAACGGCGCCCGCGCCCGCTCGGCGACCGACTGGAGCTGCGAGTCGGGGGCGCCGACCGCGACCAGCCGGGCACCCCGGCGGTGCGCGGCCTCGGCGGCACCGAGCGCCTCGGGGCTGCGCCCGGAGGCGCTGACCGCGATCACCACGTCCGCCGCGCCTACCCAGCCGGGCACCCCGGCGCTGCGGTGCGCGATGACCGGGGCCGGGCAGCGCGGCCCGGCGACGGTGGCCAGCACGTCCCCGGTACGGCCGGCGGTGCCGATGCCGGCGATGATCACCGCGCGGGGCCGTCCCTCGTCGGCGAGCACCGACAGGTTGGCCTCGGCGGTCAGCGCCGCCGCCTCCCGGACCTGCGCACCGGCGCTGGCGGTGTGCCGCAGCATGCCGCCCGGGTCGCGCTCGGCCAGCGCGTCCGGGTTGTCGAGCAGGGCCTCGTCGGGGTCCCGGCGTCCGCTGACCCCCGCCGTACCGTCGATCACGACCGCTGCTCCGGGCCGCCGCGCGCCTCGTCCAACAACAGCACCGGTACGTCGTCGCGGACCTCGAAGATCCGCCCGCACTCGGTGCAGGTCAACGTCTGCGCCCCGGCGTCGTAGTCCAACGGCGAGTGGTGTGTGTCCGGACAGGCGAGGATCTCTAGCAACTGCGGGTCCAGGGCCACGGCGCGGCTCCTTCCACGTGTGCGGTCTCACCGGTCGGCGGTGCCGACCGGCGCAGGGATCTTATCGACGTACCCGGTCGAGCACCTCGTCGCGGAGCGAGATCATCCGCTCCCGGGCCGGTGCCTCGACGTTGAGCCGCAACAACGGCTCGGTGTTCGACGCGCGCAGGTTGAACCAGGCCCCGTCCGGGAAGCGCAGGGTCAACCCGTCCAGCTCGTCGGCCTCGGCCTCCGGGTAGGCGGCCCGGACCTCGGCGACCTTCCCGGCCTGGTCGGTCACCGTCGAGTTGATCTCACCGGAGGCGACGTACCGCTCGTACTCCCGGGCCAGCTCGGACAGGGGCAGATCCTGCCCGCCGAGGGCGGCGAGGGTGTGCATGGCGGCCAGCATGCCGGTGTCGGCGAACCAGAAGTCCCGGAAGTAGTAGTGCGCCGAGTGCTCCCCGCCGAAGACGGCGTTGGTCCGGGCCATCTCGGCCTTGATGAAAGAGTGCCCGACCCGGGCCACCAGCGGCTCGCCGCCGTGCTCCCGGACGATGTCCGGGACGGCGCTGGAGCAGATCAGGTTGTGGATCACCACCGAACCGGGGTGCCGGGCCAGCTCCCGGACCGCGACCAGACCGGTGATCGCCGACGGGGAGACCGGCTCGCCGCGCTCGTCGATCACGAAGCACCGGTCGGCGTCGCCGTCGAAGGCCAGCCCGAGGTCCGCGCCGTGCTCGCGGACAGCCCGCTGCAGGTCGACCAGGTTCGCCGGGTCCAGCGGGTTCGCCTCGTGGTTGGGGAAGGTGCCGTCCAGCTCGAAGTAGAGCGGGACGATCTCCAGCGGCAGGGCCGGCAGGGCGGCGTCACCGAGCACGCTCGGCACCGTGTAGCCACCCATGCCGTTGCCGGCGTCGACGACCACCTTCAGCGGCCGGATACCGCTCAGGTCGACCAGCTTGCGCAGGTGGGCGGCGTACTCGGGGAGCAGGTTGCGCTGCTCGACCGACCGGGTCGGCTGCCCGGCCGCGCCGACCTCGCCGGCGTCCAGCAGCGCCTGGGCCCGCTGACGGATCTCGGCCAGCCCGCTGTCCTGGCCGATCGGGCGGGCACCGGAGCGGCACATCTTGATGCCGTTGTACTGGGCCGGGTTGTGACTGGCGGTGAACATCGCCCCGGGCAGGTCGAGCGACCCGGAGGCGTAGTAGAGCATGTCGGTGGAGGCCAGCCCGATGTCGATCACCGAGCGCCCCTGCGCCTGCACGCCCCGGGCGAAGGCGGCGGCGAGACCGGGGCCGGTGGCCCGCATGTCGTGCGCCACCAGCACCGCGTCACCCGGCTCACCGAGGCCGTTCAGCAGTTGGGCGAAGGCGACGCCGAGAGCCTCGGCGACCCGCTCGTCCCATTGGTCCGGCACCGTCCCACGGACGTCATACGCCTTCACAATCTGGGACAAATCAGCCACCGGTTCCACTCCTTCGCAGCAGGTCGTCAACGAAGCTGAGCGTATCGGAGTGGTCCGGCTCCACCCGGCTCAGTCGGGCAGGCGCGGCATGATCGTGGTCGAGTCGCCGCCCGCTGCCGGGCCCGCCGGTGGCGTACCGGTGGATCCGGCCTCGCCGGTCGGCTGACGCGGCACGACCGGCGGGTAGAGCCCGGCCTTCGGCAGACCCGCCTGGTACGGCGGCGGCGCGCCCGACGCGCTCGGCGGGGTTGCGGCGCTCGACGGGGTTGCGGCGCTCGGCGGGGTCGACGGTGCCGGGCCGGTGGCCGGGGCCGGTGGGGCCCCGTAGACGTTGCCGGCCGGCCGGGGCGTCGGCGCGCCGTACACGGTGCCACCCGACGGCGTCGGCTGGCTCGGTTGCTGCCGCCCGTACACGCCGCCGGCCGCCGGCGGCGAGCCACCCGGCGGCACCGGCGCACCGGCACCGTAGGTGGTGCCGCCCGGCTTGCCCGGCAGCGGGAACGCCGGCCCGACCGAGGTCTCCTCCGCCGGCTCGGTCGACCTACGGTCCGCCCGCGACCGGCGGACCAGCAGGATGATCAGCCCGAGCCCGAGCACCACCATGGCCACCCCGAAGAGCAACACCGGTGACATCCCACTGGAGGGCGCCGCCGCGAGGGACCCCGACCCGGCGGCGACCGTGGCCAGCGCCGGCGCGGCGGCGGGTGCCGCCGGCGGTGCCGCCGCCTCGGTGGTGGCGACCGCGCTCGGACTCGGCGTCGGACTCGGTTTCTTCGACTTCGACGGGGTGGGCGACGGCGTGGCGACGGCGGCGAGCCGACCACCGACCCGGGACGTGGTGGCGTCCTGGCCGATCGACCGGCCCTGCGCGGTCACCACCTGGGCGACCACCGTCAACCGGCCGGCGGGCGCCCCGGCGGTGAACGAGATCCGGTACCGCACCCGGGCACTCCGGCCCTCGCAGACCACGGGCCGGGCGGGCACGACGGTAGCGGTGCCGACGGCCCCGTCGCCGCCGGAAACCCCCACCGGGCCCCACCGTCCGCCCGCGTCGGCCTGCACCCGGACCTGGTCGGCCCGCAGTCCGTCGAGCCGCAACCCCAGCACGGTACGCACCTGCGCACAGCCCTCGCTGCGCTTGCGGACCTCCACGGTCACCGCACCCGGCGAACCACCGGCGCTGAACCCGTCCGAGGAACGGACCCGGACCGAGTCGTCGTCGGCGAAGGCCGGGGCCGCGCCGACGGCCACCAGACCGCCGAGCACCGCACTGGTCGTCACCAGGCGTACCACGTGCCGACGTACCGACATGATCACCTCACCGTGTCCGGCCCCGAGTTGGGCCGCCGGTCAGGCTACTACCGAGGCACCAGACGCGCTGTTCTCCCAGCCCCGCGCCTGTGGGCAGGGTTACTTCGGTGACCCACCCCGACCCGCCCCGGCCCCGCGCTCCGCCGCATCGTCGTCCGCCGGCTTCTTGGTCTCACCTCCGGACAGGGCACCGAACGCGATCGCGAAGGTCAGGCCGAAGCTCATCCCGAGCGCGACGCCGAGAACCCCGTCGAAGGCGCCCAGGCCGATCGCCAGGCCGATCGCGAGCCCTGCCGGCCAGGCCCACAGGTTGGATCGCCACTTCGACTCCTCCGGTCCCGCCATGCCGTCGATGATGCCCCGACCGGACGAAGTCCAACCCTGCCGGCAGACCCGCTCCCCCCAGGTCAGGGATGAGACGGCATCGAGCGCTCGACGGTCTCGGCCTGAAGACAGTAGGTCGACGGCAATGGTGAGTCGAGCCACTCACCTCGCATGCTCGGCCCATGAGCAGGGTCGTGCCGACGTACCACCAGCGCGTCGCCCACGAGAAGCGCGCGCTGATCGTGACGGCCGAGACCGCACTGTTTCTCGAGTTGGGCTACGACCGGACGTCGCTGGCGCGGATCGCCGAGCGCTCGGGCGTTTCGCGGGCCACCCTGTTCAAGCAGTTTCCGAGCAAGGCCGCCCTGTTCGACGCCATCGTGGCCGAGTCCTGGTCGACCGCCGACGAGGTGGATCCGCCGCCGGTAGGCAACGTCGTCGACGGGCTCGGCATCATCGGTCGCCGTTACGCCGAGCTACTGGGCCGCGCCCAGATGACCGACCTGTTCAGGATCGTCATCGCCGAGCTGCCGCGCTTCCCTGAGCTGGCCCATGCGCAGTTCTCGCAGGGCGAGATGCCCTACTTCGAGTCCGTACGCAGCTATCTCCTGGCTGAGCACGAGGCGGGAACGGTACGGGTCGAGGACGTGGAACTCGCCGCCCAGGTGGTCGACGAGGCGGTCCGCACCATCGCCGCCCGGTACGCGACACCTGGACCAGGGCCCTCGACCAACGACTGACGTCCCCTGGGCACCTCGGCGCTCATGACGGCGACTGGGCCAGACCGGGGTCAGCTCCGGGCTTACCGTCCCGCTGCAACTGCTCCTCGAACAGGACGAAGGTCTTCCGCCGAATGGCCCGGATCAACTCCCGCTCACTCGGGCTCAGTCTCCGGCGCTCCCGCGTTTCCGCCGAAGCGATACTCGCGACGGTTTCATACAGCGCGAAGATTGGGCCGTCACCCGACAGGTACTCACCCCGAAACGCCTCGACCTCCTGCACGAAACGATCAACCGAGATCAGGTCGACCTCGCCCCCCATGGCGAAGACAACTTTGAGGATCAGATCGTTTTCTTCCTGCCATGATCCGTCAGCGCTTGACAACCTCCACAGTCGCGCACCGCCCTCCGCAGTACCTACGATCTTCACTGGCGAATCGTAATAGAGGTAATAGGAGGGAACTAAATCTGATAGCGACTGCGACATCACGAACCCATTCCACAGGCAGACCGCAAGGCGTCCCAGAAGCGTGCACGTTGATACGCTGAGACACCATGGACAATCTGCATCTCTCGACGGCTAAACGGCCGACCTTCACGCCGCGCCAAAGCTTCGAGGTCCCGCGTGACCTCAAACAATGAATGCTCCCAAACCGCCACCTCGTCCAGTTGCGCCAAGTGTAGTCGGAACTCTCCGACGTGGCCATTGGGAAGCCTCAACCTCATCTGAACATCACGATAGCCGCTCGCCTTCGGATTGATGAAACGATCGCTGAAGTGGACGATCTCCACCGAGGGGTGGTCACTGATGCGCCTCAGTGCCAGGTATAGCTCGTCCAGAGAGGTGAACACAACCTTGGCCGCCGCCAGATCACACAACTTCGAGACATCGTTTTTGTACAAGACAATTTTGTCTCGGGCCCTGGCTTTCAACTTCGGCTCCTGCCGCCAGCCAGGAACGCCGACCTGCTTCCCGTCCACCGCTGCAAGCTCCACGGCCAACCTGTTCAGATCCTTTTGGGCCACGGCTGCAGCTGAGTACAGCTCGTGCAGATAGGCTTCTCGGTAAGCAGGATCATCACTCCGCCTCCGGTCGAAGCCGGGCTGGCGGCCTTCTCGGGCGCCGGGACTGATGTTCGCACTGAGGGCTCGTTGCATCGGTGTCAACGGAACCGGCGGCAACGTGTGGTCGTGCGCTACCGGCGAAGCCCCGCCCTCCGCAGCAACACCTTTGGTTACCTCACGAAGAGCTTGGATCGCCTGCGGGTGCTTTCCCAGGTTGTGCAGGGTCACCGGTCTGGCAGTCAGGGATGCCGCAAGTTCGGGTGAGTCGAGAATGATGCGGACCAAGTCCGGCTGACGTGCCAGCTGGGTCAACAGCGTCTCGGCCAACTTCGGATGGCTCTCCGACAAGGTGCTCGACACCTCGTCGAACATCCGTTGGATTCGGGCGTCGGCGAACAACCGCGACACGTCCTGCGCATCCTGCTGACCGAGGTGCGGCACCAGACGTTGCAGTGTCGCCGGGTCCAATTCGGCCGCGAGCGCAGCCGGGCCTACCCCGGCAGCAAGGAGTTCGTCGAGGTCGGCGCCGCCAGCCACCACATCCCGGGCGGACACGGACCGGACACCAGGATCGGCAGCAGGCGAACCTTCTCGACCCGGCTCCTGGGCCGTGGGGTGGCCTGCCAACCCGGCGGGTAGCACCCGTTCTTCACCGGCCGGGCCGGCTGGTGCCGCTGACGGCCGGCCGTTGAGCAGGTGGAGGCGGTTGAGGTACGGCTCGCCGTACCCCTGATTCTGTGGTGCGGGTGGATGGTGCGGCAGGTCGGGCTGCTGGCTGTGCCAACCGCGTTGCAGGCCACCGAGGGGCATGGGCCGGCCGTCCGGGGCGAGCACCATGACGTCGATGCCGACGACGTTGTGCGGGTTCGTGGCACCGTTGTGGCCGTACAACGGGCGGTCGCTTACCAGGTTGGTCTGCGGGTCGAGGTAGAGCACCGTGCCGTTCTGGTTGAGGGCAGCCCAGATGTGTGAGCCACCGCCCTCCCAGTCGGTGATGACGAAGGCGAAACTGCCGTGTCCACCGAGGCGAAGCTGGTCGTGCAGGTTGCGGTAGGACTGGTCCACCGCGTACGCCACGGTCATGGGCTGGGTGTTCGGCGGGGTGCAGAGGCGCTGGAAGCGGCCGCCGGTCGCGGTTTCGGCGCGCCCGGGGCCGTCCGCCTCACCGCCCAGCGGCGACCTGATGTCACCCTCGGCGTAGGCGTCGAAGGTACGCGGCGCCGACACCCTGGGACGACCGTGCATCCAGGTCTCGTAGAGCGACAGGGTGCAGTCGAGGCAGTTGATGCCCCGGGTCGGGTCGGCCTGTGGCCCGCCGTCGTTGGCCAGCGCGAACCATCCACCCCGGCGAGGATCGGCGGTACGCAGCACCCGGCCCTGGTCGTCGCGCGGCATCTGCCGTTCCAGGTCGGTCTGGTGCAGCGCCAACGGCGGACGGAGTCCACCCCGGACACCGTACGGGCGGGAGCGGTCGATCGTCGGCGGACGACCGTCACCGGTGAGCGCCGACCGGTCGTCGGTCTCGACCGCGCCGGTCGCCAGGTCGGCCACGTCGTCGTTGATCCGCTGGAAAGCCGACTCGTCGTCGATGCGGACGGAGTGCGGCTTGACCGTCCCCGCCAACACCGCCTCAGCGAGATCACGCTGGCGGTGGCAGAGCTTCTCTCGTCGGCCCGCCTCCTCGATGTGGCTTCGGGTGGCGATCTGGTCGCCAGCGGCGCTGAGTTCGTAGGCGCGTCTGGTGAGCCAGCGTGCCTCGTCGTAGCGTTGGTCTGCCTGTTCGCGAAGATCGGCGGCCAGGTCGCGACGCCGGTTCTCCTCGTACCAGGCGCGTTGCGCTTCGAAGTAGCCCTGGTAGCGGCGGCGGTCGAGGCCTTCTCGTTCGACGGCCCACTTGGCGGCGTACCACTGCGGGGTGCGTGGTTGCAGGTGGGCCAGGTCCTGCCGGTCGGGGTGTGGTGCCGGATCCGGCGGGGCCGTCGGTGGGCCGGGGTTGAGGGGCTGGGTGACCGAGCTGTGCCTGGACCGATAGACCGTGCCGGGAACAGGCGACACCCCCGTTGCCGGGCCGGTGCTCACCGGTCGCGCCACCCCATCCGGCGGGACCACGGTGGATTGTGGGATCACAGAGGTCGAGGGCGGGGCTGCCGTGGAAGTGGCAGACACCGGGGCGACGGCGCTGGTCGCCGGACCGGCGGGTGGGGTGTTGTTGTTCGTCGTGACACCGGGCTCGGCCGACCCGGCGACGGACCCGACCGGAGACACCGACGACGCCGGTGGAGAGGGTGGCGCAGCCATCGGCTCCACGAGCACCGACGACAGGGTAGGGCTGGTCACCGGTGCGCCGGTGGCGGCGAGATGGGGATTGCTCGGCACATCCGAGGCGGGAGATGCGTTGACGTCACCCTGAATAACCCCGACTGGTGTCGCCTCCAGCCTCGACGACGGTGAACCGTCGGGCGGGGCGGGAACCACCGGACCGGACGCGATGGTCGGGGTACCCGAGGACGGGTCGGCCGGCAGGTCGGCGGTGACGCCAGCGACCAGGTTGGGGGCACCGGCCGTCGAGTGTGGCGCGGGGTCCGCCGTCGAGGTAGGACGGCTGTCGGGTGGTCCGGAGACGAGGGCGGCCCGGCCTTCGACGACCGGGGCCGACGCGGCCTGCGACAGGGCGGCGTCCGGAGCGGAGCCCGCGCGTGGGAAAGGGATGCCGGTGGTCGCCGGGTCGCCGTCCGTCGCGGGAACGGTCACCCCCTCGGGGTACGCCGGAGGCGGTGCACCGAGGTTCGGCGGGGCGGCGGAGTTGCCGGCCAGGGCGCTGAGGCGTCCGTCGAGGCGGGCGTGCAGGGCGGCGTCGGCCTGGCCGGTGGCCGATCCCCGGACCCCGGAGGCTGCGGCGCGGGCGGCGTCCTGCCCGGACGTGAGCCCCTGCCCGGTGGCGAGGCTGGCCGCGTTCTCCGCGATCACCTCTCCGGCCATCGACCTGCCGACATGCTCGCCGATCCGGGCCGCCCGCCCGCTGAAGTGCCGGCCCAGGAAGGCCGCCGGCGCGGCGGCACCCCCGGCGAACCCACCCACCGCCGAGGCACCGACGTCCGCCACGTCCAGGCCGTGCCGACGACCGGTGGAGTTCTGGTACGCCTGGGTGGCCAGGGTGATGCCGCTCTCCTCGGCCGCCTCGAAGGCACCACCGACGGCCGCTCGCCGGGCCAGCCCTCGCGCACCGCTGCGGATCGTCTCCTTGGCCGCCCGCTCGCCGGCCTCCCTGAGCCCGTGCTTGAGCCCCTTGCGGGCCAGTTGGGCGATGAGCCGCCGGAAGATCTGCTGGACGACCACCCGCGTCGCGGCGATCAGCGGGGCGGCGGCCGGTGATGCCGCCCCGGCGGTCAGCACCGTCACCGCGGCCAGGATGGCCAGCTCGGTCACGAGGATGCCAAGCTCGATCCAGACCTCGATCTTGGCGCCCTCGATGTCACAACCACACTCCTCGACCAGCCGGCCGAGATCCTGAGTGACCGCCAACAGCACCGGCAGCGGAGCGTCGTCGCCCTCGGACACCCGCCGCCAGGCGGTGTCGAACGCCTCGGCCACCGCCCCGAGGCCGCCGTACCCGGACCGCACCTCGGCTGCGGCGGCGAACGCGTCGGCACGCGGACCGGCCAACGCCGCCGCCACCCCGTACCACTGGTCAGCAAGGTCCCAGACGGCGCGTTCGTTGCCGTCGGGCCACTGGACACCGACCACCCAGTCCAGGGCCTCGTACACCCAGCCCGGCAGCTCCCACGGCGAGAACTCCAGCGGATGCGGGATCGGACTCGGCAACAGCGTCACGAGGGTGGCCTCCGACGGTCAACGGTCGAGGTGGCGCTGGTCCGGGATCCGATCGAACCGTGCGGCGTTACCGACGTCCGTGCCGACGTTGGCCTCCACCGACCGGACGGCGTCGCCACCCAGTCCTTCGACCCGGCGTCCGACGCCCTCCCAGGCCCGCAGCACGAGCTCCTCGATGCCGCGGTAGCGCTCTTCGAAGGCGGCGCCGATGTCGTCGTTCCCCCAGGGGCGTTTCGCGCTCGCCGCCGCGATCCGACCACCGGTCTGTCGCCGCCTCGCGCTGATCGCCGCGCCGGCCGACGACAGGTCCGTCGCACCGCGGCGGGCCCGGGACGGATCGAGCCACAGGTGCCCCTCAGCCATGCTGGCCCCGCTCTCCGCGCTCGACGGCGGCGTCGGCCCGGCGCAGCAGCGCACCGAAATCACCGGAACGGAGGAAGTCCATCGTCCCGGAGCTGGCCGGCAGGTAGCCGGCGACCAGGTCCTGGGTGGCGGCTGCCGCGTCGGCGGTCGCCTGGCGCACCGTCGCGGTGATCTTCCGGCTGAGCGCGGCGGCGTCCCGGTCCCGGTACACGGTCTGGTCGAGCTCGATGCCGAGAACCTCTCCCCGCGCGCCCACGGTCGCGGTCACCTGACCGTCGTCGGAGCGTCGGGTGACCCGCAGCTCCGCCAGCCTGACCTGGAGGTCGTCCAGACCGGACCGGAGCTGTCGGTACTGCCCGTAGACGTCGTCGAACCGGGCCCGCAGCGCCCGGTTGGCATCCCGGTCCACGCTCTCGACCACCGCCACCTCCCGTCACGATCAGTAGGCCAGACCATACCGGGTGCCACGAATCCTGTGGGTCCGGTAACTTCAGCACGGTGATCGACCGTCGACAGGCCGAACAGCTCGCCGAGGCGTGGGCGCGCCGGGACTCGCAACGCCTCGGGTACGAGTGCACTCCGCTGGTCAGCGAGTTCGACCTGGGTTACGTCATCCTCACCACGGTCTCCACCGAGGCGTCCACCGTCCCGGGTGACCTGCCGACGATCGTCCTGGACAAGGAGAGCGGCAAGGTCTCCACCTGGCCGCGCGTCCCCACCCACGTCGTCGAGGACATGTACCGGCGCAGCCGACCAGCCGGTCCGACCCCGCCGACCACCGTGGACCCGGCCAGCCAACTGCTGCGCGAGGTCCGCCGGCTGCCCACCCCGGGCGGTGCCGCCCACCTGACCCTGGACGGCCACCTGCACACCGCCGGCGGCGCCAAGGGCGACGTCGCACTCCACCACCACCCGCTGGTCCAGGCCTACCTGGCCGAGCTACCCACCGGCCACCTGGTACGAGGTGGCGACCGGCACGCCGAGCTGATCGTCGTCTCCGACGTCCTGCACCAGTACGACCACGAGCGCACCACCAACGGGCAGCCGCCGCTGACCTTCGACGCGGTCCGCGCCCTGTTCGAGGCCGCCCGGTTCGAGACGTACCGCATCCGCGAACCGCACGACCCGGCCGGTGGTCCCGCCGAGCGCCCCTGCGATTCATGCGTCAACTTCCTGGTCCACTTCAACCTGTTGCCCTGGTCCGATCTCGCCTTCACCCGGGAGTGGCATCCCGATCCACAGTCGGTAATTCATCCCGAGCGGTTCTCCCCGGCCGTCGGCGACGCGCTCATGGATGCCGGCTGGGAGGACGGTCCCTTCAACGAGGCGCTCGCCTCGGGTGCGATCGCCGAGACCGAGGAGATCGTGGGGCAGACACACCGGCACCGCATCTCTCCGGCCGCCGAGCGCACGCTGACCGCCTTCCCTGCCGTCACGACCCGCCGTCGCGGCCCGGGACGAGATGTGTGGATCAGCCGGTTCACCACCAACCCACTTCGTGGCGCGCACAGTGCGGACACGCTTGCCGACTTCGCCGCGGTGCTCGGGGCCCGGCTCTTCCCGATCGGCTCCGAACAGCAGCACAGCATCCTCGCCGTCGACGAACACGGCCGCATCTTCGCCCTCGACCAGGGCGGTGAGTGGTTTCTCGGCCAGGACATCGACTCGGCCCTCAACACCCTGCTGCTCGGCCACGCGCCCACCCGGGTACGCGACGACGGCACCTGGTGACACCCGGCGGCAACGGAACGGCAGCGACCCGCCACGATCGGCGGACCGGCACACCGAACGAGCAGGCCGAATGATGCAGATATCTGATTGAGCGACATCTCCGCACTGTCCACACTGGCCCTATGGTCTCCCCGGCTTGGCGCACTCGACGGGCCCTCCTGATCGGCGGTTGCGCGGTCACGCTCGGCGTCGCCGCGGCGTTCTGGGGCCTGCGAGGGGTGGAGGTGCTCGGCTGGCTGGCCGGCATCGGCAGCTTCGTGGCAGCCGTCGCGTTCGTCGCCAATGGCACCGGTGGCGAGGGTGGACGGCCGGGGCACAGTTTTCGGGCCGGGATCGGCGCGCGGATCCGCCGGATCCTGCTCGCCGACTCCGGTGCCGGGCACACCTTCACCGCCGGGCTCGGCGCCACCATCGAGGATGTCCGGGTCGCCGGGCCAGCACCAGCACCAGCACCGCACGAGGTACGCCCACCGCAGGTGGCGATCCAGCGGGTCCGGGTGGTCGACGGGCTGGTCGGGCGGGACGAACAGCTGGCCAAGGTCATGGCCGGTATCCGGGGAGGCCACGGGACCTTCGCCGTCCTCGGCGGTCAGGGCATGGGCAAGACCTCGTTCCTGAGCCTGCTGCGCGTGGCCGTCCGGCGGGACCTGCCGGACGTGGTGCTGATGCCCACCCGGGCGGACATGACGGCGGAGCCGTACGGGTTGAGTGAGCTGTACCGGGGGCAGTACGGGTCGGCGACCACCACCGGCATCTCCGCGTTGGTGCTGGAGAAATCGGCCCAGCTCCTCGGTGACCTGGTGCAGGACCTGGTGCCGCAGTTCGGCGGGTTCGTCCTGGCGACGGAGGGCATCCGGGGGACGGCGAACTCGGTGACCGTGCAGAACACGTTCGCCGCGAGGTCGTGGGGGTCCGTCTCCGACGCGCGGATCGACGTGAACGTCAGGGACGAGAGCCCGGTCGAGCGGTTGCGCCGGGCGCAGCGCCGGATCGACGAGGCGTTCCTCGCCGACTGGCGTACCTTCCTGGCCGGCCGGCGGGCCGTGCTGATCCTCGACGGGTTCGAGACCCTGATCGACGACGCGGTGGGGCAGTGGTTCGTGGCGTTCGCCGCGCGCCTGCCGGACACCGTCGTGGTGTTGTCGCTGGTGCCGCGCGAGTACGCCGAGCACGGCCGGCGGGTGCTGGACCCCGATCTCGTCGAGAACCTGCCCCGGTTCACCGTCGCCGAGACCCAGGCCCACCTGGCGTACCACTTCGGGGATCGGGCCGGTCGGCGCCTGGCGGAGCTGGTGGTGGGCTTCACCGGCGGTCACCCGTACGGGCTCAAGCTCGTCGTGCAGTTCATCCACGCCCACGTCGACGAGGCGTTGGACCCGGACCGCCTGCGGGAGCTGCTGTCCCAGCTGTCCGACGACGGCGACCCGCGGGTCAACGAGCTGGTCCGGGCGGTGATCCGGCCGGAGCGCAGTCCGGACGTGTGGCGGGTGGCCCAGGTGGCGTCCCTGTTGAACAGCTTCGACGTACCGATGCTGGTGGAGCTGCTCGACGGCGAGGAACTGGCCACCGACGCCGAGCGGGTGGGCCGGGCGGTGGGCCGGATCGAGCGGCTCGGCCTGCTCGACCCGTTGCCGGTGGCGGGACGGTTCCGCCTGCACGACTTCGTCCGGCCGGCGGTCGCCTCGGCCGTGCGGAGGTTCCAGCCGACCCGGTGGACGCAGCTGCACCGCCGGGCGGCGGCCTACTACTACCGGCAGGTGGCCGCCGTGGAGGAGAAGACCACCACGGTGTACGGCTCCTGGTTCAAGTACGAGAACGCGGTCTGGCAGATGTACGAGGCCGAGTGGCTGTCCCACTCCGCCCAGCTGCCCGACGAGCGGCAGGTCACCCGGATCCAGTTCGTCGTGTTGTTCCTCAAGGCGTTCTGGTGGTGGGGCCTCTACATCACGTTCTCCTTCTGCCACCAGCTGCTCGACAGCTGGCAGCGGGCGGCCCGGACCGGGCTGGACCGGGACCTGCTCGACGAGGTACGCCGCTTCCACCAGCACTATCCCACCGGGCCGGACAAACCGACCGGCGCGCACTGGACACAGGCCCGCCACGCGCTACGGGCGATCGGCGAGCTGTGCGGGGTGCACCACGGCTGGCGGGATCCGGGCTCTTCCGCCGAGGTCCAGGAGCTCCGCCGGCAGGCCTGGCTGTACCTGCGGTTGTTCACCGCCCACACCTACTGGTACGACCGCCGGTTCGCCGCGGCCGAGGCGACGTACGGACAGCTGGAGCCGGAGTTCCTCGACCTGGCCGACGAGTGGATGCTCGCCTGGCTCTACTACGAGTGGGCCCAGGTCGGGTGGGACGCCGGCGACCGGCGGGCGGCCGCGACCCGGTGCCGGCGGTCGAGCCACTGGCTCCGCCAGCTCGTCGCCGACGAGGAGATCGAGTCGGAGTTGCTGGCCAACGTGCACCGGCTGCTGGGTGACCTGCTGCACGAGTCGGACCCGGTCGCCGCCGCCGAGCAGTACGGCCAGGCCGTCAAGCACGCCTTCGTATTCCACCGGATGGACAACGTGCTGGACGGTTCGGTGAGCCCGCCGGACGACTACACCAGCCAGTTCTACACCGAGATCACCTTGCGGGCGGCGGCCCGGGCGGTCGGCTGGGATCAGCTGCCCCGCCGGGCGGAGATCCTGGCGGCCCTGGTCGAGGCGACCGCCGGTACCCCGCCGGAGGTCCTCGACGTGGGACCCGGTCCGGACACCCCGACCGACCGGGTGGCGGCTCAGCTCTTCCCCCGGGGACCGGAGCCGGCGGAGTTGTACCGGCGCTCGGGGCCGTTCACCGATCACTGGGGCGAGGTCGTGGACCGGCTGGACCTGGATCCCCGGGCCGAACTGGACCGGATCGACCAGCTCGCCGACGAGCTGTCCGGCGACGGCTCGACCGGTTGACAGCACGGGGACGCGGCCCGACCGGCGGCCGGAACCAGCCGGGGGCTACCCCTGCTCCCCCGGCCGGCGGGTAGGCACGTCCAACAGGGGCACCTGCTCGTACCGGTCGAGGGTGAGCGGGGCCAGTTCGGGCCCCTGGCCTTCGACGGCGGTCAGCAGCGCGTCGAGCTCGGGGTCCTGGCCGGGCCCGGTCCCCTCGGCCGACCGGTAGTAGTCGGTGACGAACGACCGCACCATCGCCGCCGGCACCGGGCCGGCCATCGGCCACCCGGCCAGCAGCAGGCCGGGTTCGCGCCGGGCGTCGGGGCGTACCCGGGGTTGGGTGAAGGGTACGGGCAGCAGGCCGAAGCCGGCCCGCTGGTAGAAGCGTAGGCGGGCGGTGGGGTCGCCGAACTCGCCGGCCGGGTGCAGCCGGGGGTCCTCCACCTCGGCGAGGACCACGTCGGAGCCGCAGCGCTCCCGCCAGGCCGGCAGCAGGTGCGCCAGTAACGCGCCACCGACGCCGCCGCCCCGGATACCCGGCCGGACGGCCAGGTAGCTCAGCAGCAACACCCGGTCGAAGGGGTCGGCCACCACGGCGCCGACCGGCGACCTGTCGTGGGTGGCGACGCCGACGAGGACGGTGTCGGACTCGGTGACGACCTCGAAGGAGTCCAGTTGGTCCGGCGGAAAGCTGGGCGCGAGGATCTCGGTGTAGGCCCGCCGCAGCAGCGTGGCGTCCGGCTCGACGGAGAGATCGACCAGCTGGATCCGCCCGATTGCCGCGTCGACGGTCGGGGGCGTCATCTGCACATCGTGGGTCGTGGGGCGGGCCGCCCGCAAGGGGTACGCCGATAGCCAGCCGTACGGCTGAGCCCCCGCCGGGGGTCAGTGGTGGGGAGGGATCACCCGCAGGTGGCCCCGGCGGCCGGTCTGCGGGTTGGTGGGGGCGCGCTCGTCCTCGGCGGGCGGGCGGGGCGCGGGGCGGGCGGCCTCCCGGACCGCCTCGGCCAGCGCCACCAGGTCGTCGGTGGTGGGCGGCGGGGGCTCGAACTCGCCCTCGTGTCGGACCACGTCCCAGCCCCGGGGGGCGGTGAGGCTGCGGGCGTGCGGCTCACAGAGGTCGTAGGTGTGCGGCTCGGCGAACGCCGCCAGCGGCCCGACGACCGCTGTCGACTCGTGGTAGACATAGGTCAATGTGGCGACCGCTTGCCGGGGGCAGGCGTTACGGGAGCAGCGCCGAGGTGACCTCACGGCGGCAGGGTATCTCCATTACCGGGTCCGGCGCACCGGTTCGCGTTGCGACACGCCCGTCTCCGTGATCACAATTCGGAGCCGCCCGGCCCGGATCAACCCCGGCACGCCAGGTCGTGGCCGCAGTCGCGGGCCAGGCCGTGGTGGGGGCTACGCTGGCCGCATGACGAGCCCGGAACACCGCCGCCCCGGCTCCGGTCGCCGTACCCATCGGGATCGGCACGGGCGTGGGCTGCGTGGACGGCTGGTGCCGGCGACCGTCCCGTTGGCGCGTACCAAGGCCGAGGTCTTCGACGATCTGGTCCTGGACACCGTGGAGGCGCTGGAACGGCGGTTCGCCAAGGAGTTGGCGGGGGTCGAGTTCGCGGTGGAGGACGTCCCACCGGATCTGAACGTCTACGACTCCGACGTGCTGGAGGACGGCGAGGTGCCGTTGGCCCGGTTGCTGCCGGGGCGCCCCGGCCGGCAGGAGATGCCGCCCCGCATCGTGCTCTACCGGCGGCCGCTGGAGTTCCGGGCCATGGACCGGGAGGATCTGGCGGATCTCGTCCACGACGTGATCATCGAGCAGGTCGCCAACCTGCTGGGCGTGGACCCGGACGAGTTGGCCTGAGCCGGGCGGCCCCCACCGCCCCGGCCCGGCTGGCTCAGGCGACCCGTCGCTTGAGCTTGCGCCGCTCCCGCTCCGAGAGCCCACCCCAGATTCCGAACCGCTCGTCCTGGCCGAGCGCGTACTCCAGGCATTCCGTCTTGACCTCGCAACGCGAGCAGATCCGCTTCGCCTCGCGGGTCGAACCGCCCTTCTCGGGAAAGAACGCCTCCGGGTCGGTCTGCGAGCAGAGCGCCCGCTCCTGCCACTCCGGCGCGTTCCCGAGCAGGTCGGCCACCTCAAGCTGGCCGTCCATTCAGTTGCCTCCTTGTCGCGCACCGACGACTCCGCCGCTGCAACCCCCCACGCGAAAGGCGTGCGTGTCCGTCCGGTCCCGATTTGCTGTGTTCCGTGCGGACAACCCCATTCAAATTACACGCGTGTAATGCGTGCGCCGTCAAGCCGAACTTGATAATGGAGTCGTCCTCCTGACACTGCGCCCGACGGCCGTCCAGGCCGTCCGACCTCGCAACCTGCCCTACCGATTCAGACCCCGGACGAGTAACGCCCTCCCGGCGAGTCGCTCGACTTTTCTCCCGTGGCCGACCGCGCGTCGGCCCGCCGACACCAGGGACGGACCGGTCACGGCGGCCACCGGCACCCCCGGCCGGAGCCGTCGACGCGGGGCACCGACAAGCAACCCACCAAGATCAGTGATCTTGGTGGGCAAGAGTAACGCGAGCCGCCGACATCCGCGCACCGGAATCCGCCACACAGCACAGCGCCCCGTCCACATCGTGGACGGGGCGCTGTGGTTCGGAAACCGGTCGGGCAGCTCAGTGCGCCCCGGGCGGCGCGCTGGCGGGCCAGACGAACTCGGCGACGACACCCCCGGTGACCGAGATCGCGCCGGCCGGCGTGTCGTCGTCCCACCAGACGGTATAGCGGCCCGCCGGCAGGTCCGGATAGACCGCACTGTGGAACGTACCGTCGCGGACCCGCCGTTCCCGCACCGCCGAGTGGGTCCGGGGCTCGTCGGGCTGGTCGACCCGGCTCACCTCGATCTCGTGCCCGTGCCACTGCTGTCCGGTATAGATGATCAACGCGCCCGCATCGCCACCGATGTCGAGCACGACACTGCCGGTCTCCGAGGGTCCGTACCGGTGCTCGTGCACGATCTGCTCCTCTCCTGGCCGGTTCCGATCGTCAGGACGACGCCGGCGGGTTGTTGAACCCGTCGTACGGCGTACCCAGGTACGGGAAGTGCCCGAGCAGCGGAGCGGTGACGTCCGCCGCGCTGAGCCCGGGGGTCAGCGCGGCCGCCGCCTCGTCCGGCCGGAAGGTCTTGTCGACGAGCGGTACGGTGAGCCCGGCGATCGCCCGCAGCTCGATGCTGACCACGTCGTCGTCGACCCGACGGCCGTTCGGGAACCCGGCGAGGTCCCCGCCCAGCACGCCGAACCGGTTCGGTCGACGGCTCGGCGGGATGGCGGTGTTGAGCCGCAGCATGTCCGCCTGGACGTCACCCGTGGTGTTGGTGAACCCGTCGATCAACCCGGCCGGCACCCCGGTCAGCAGGATCGCGACCAGGTCCGCGCGGGGCTTGCCGGCCTTGTTGAGCCGGTCCAGGTTGGGAAACACCCCCGGGTAGAGCGCCGGGAGCAGGCCGGCCAACTCCGGCTTCTCCACGAACCCGACGAACCGCTTGTCCTCCGACGGCGGCAGCGAGTTCCACTTGTCCTTCTGTGCCATCGGCACGATGACCTCGTTGAACAGTGGGTTGCCCAGCCGGGACACCTGGACGAAGGGTCCGGCGGCGAGGTCGGGACCCGGGTCCAGCACCCGTACCTGCTGGCGGGAGGCCGAGGTCCAGACGCCGATCGTCGACGCCGGGTCGGCCACCGAGTACCGGTTGGCCTTGCGCCGGACCCTGCCCAGCGGCACCTGCAGCGCGATGCTGTGCACGTTCATCCGGTCGGTGGCGTTGACCGGCGTGCCCTCGTCCCGGAACAGCTTCTTGCCGGCGACGTGCAGCTGCTGGAACGGCCGGAGGGTGCCCAGGTCGAAGATCGCGCCGAGGTCGACGAAGAAGCCGTCCGCCCGCTGCCCGGCGAAGACCTTCTCCCCGGTGGAGAGCGCGAAGGTGGCCTGCCGGGCCAGCTTCGCGTAGTTCGGCGTGGACAGTGGCCCGACGTTGCAGGGCGGGCAGGGCAGCTTCTTGGCCAGCCGCTGCTCCCGGCCGTCGGCGATCCGGGTCAGACTGTAGAACTGCCGCCGGTTCCAGGTCTCGCTGTCGAGCGCGTCGATCGGACCGGTGTTGTAGAGGAAGCTGTTCGGGTTCGTGATCTCGGTGGTGAACTCGAACCGGTAGGTCACGTCGGGACGGCCGTCGCCGTCGTTGTCGATGTGGATCTCGTACCGCACGTCGTCGCCGAACTCGAAGAAGTTCGGGCCACCGGAGGGCAGCTGCAACGGCACGTAGTTGGCGATCAGCGTGACCGTGTCGGGTTTGTCGGGGCTGACGAAGGCGTACAGGTCGGCGCTGTCAGCGACCGGATCCTTGGCGATCTCCGGAGCCTCGCGGTGGGAAGACATGGGTGGACCAACCTCACTGGGCGTCGAACGGATCGGAAGCGGCGGGGGGCCACCAGCGGTGGCCGTACCTGAGGGTCAGCGACGGGCGGCGGCGCGGCGCAGCCGGTCGGCCAGGCCCCGGTCCCGCACCTCGACCTTGGACGTGCCGACGAAGATGTCCATCGTGCCCTTCTCGGCGTCGCGCAGATGCACGATGATCGGCTCACCCGACGCCTCGACGGCGTCGTTCTGGGTGGCGGCCGACAGGCCGGGCACCGCCAGCGCCGCCGCCCCGAGGGTCGCGCTCGCCGCTGCGGTCAACGTCTGACGGCGGGTCAGTCTGGGCAGACGCCACTTCGACTGGTCACTTCTCATGAGCACCCTTTCCGGCGGGCGACACGCGACACCCGCGCCAACGGGCGAAGGGATCCCAATGCCGCGGGTGCGGCGGGTCCTTCGTGGACACCCGGCGGCGGTCCTCGCCTCGACCGCCGCCGGCATCCAGTCGTACGGCCGGCGGCGGGAAAAGGTTCGATGTTCCTAGCGCGCGTGACGGTACGCGGTCGTACGCCTGCGCGCCGGCCGTCCGGCGGCCTGCGCGATGGCGACCAACTCCTGCTCGGTACGCGCCGAACCGTTGCCGGAACCGGCCATCCGGGAGATCGTCTCCTCCATCAGGGTGCCGCCCAGATCGTTGCAGCCGCCCCGCAGCAGCGCCGCCGTCCCGGCGTCGCCCAACTTGACCCAGGAACACTGGATGTTGTCGATCCGGCCGTGCAGCAGCAGCCGGGCCATCGCGTGCACCACCCGGTTCTCCCGCCAGGTCGGCCCCGGCCGGGCGATGCCGGCGAGGTAGATCGGCGCGTTGGTGTGCACGAACGGCAAGGCCACGAACTCGGTGAAACCGCCGGTACGGTCCTGCACCCCGGCCAGGACCCGGAAGTGCGCCAACCACTGATTGGGATGGTCGACGTGCCCGTACATCATCGTGGAGCTGGACCGGATGCCCAGCTCGTGGGCCGTGGCGACCACGTCGACCCAGGCGGCGGCGGGCAGTTTGCCCTTGGTCAGCACCCAGCGGACCTCGTCGTCGAGGATCTCGGCGGCGGTGCCGGGGATGGTGTCCAACCCGGCCTCGCGCAACTGGGTCAGCCACTGCCGGATCGGCACGCCGGCCTTGGCCGCCGCGGTGACGATCTCCATCGGGGAGAACGCGTGCACGTGCATGTCGGGCACCCGCGCCTTGATCGCCCGGACCAGGTCGGCGTAGATGGTCACCGGCAGCTTCGGATCGATCCCGCCCTGCAGGCAGACCTCGGTCGCACCGGCCGCCCGCGCCTGCTCGGCCCGGTCGGCGACCTGGTCGACGGAGAGCCGGTACGCGTCGGCGTCGCGCTCCCGCTGGGCGAAGGCGCAGAACCGGCAACCGACGTAACAGACGTTGCTGAAGTTGATATTGCGGTTGACCACGTAGGTGACGTCGTCGCCGACGGCGTCCCGCCGGGCGTCGTCGGCGAGCCGGCAGAGCTCGTCCAACGCCGGCCCGTCGGCGGCGAAGAGCGCCAGCGCCGCGTCGGTGTGCCGGGGTTCCAGCAGCGCCGCCGGGTCGTCGGCGGCCAGCCGCAGCCCGGTACGCAACGCCGGATCCCCCACCCCACCCCCCTGCTCCCGGGCCGCCGGGACCACCGGGCCGGCCGGGGTGACCCGCTCGGCGACCTCGGACCAGTCGCCGTAGACGTGGTCGAAGTCGCCGCGCCGGTCCTCGCTGCGGCCGGTGGTGTCGATGGTGGCATGCAGGTCGGTCCGCCCGCCGTAGGTCTCGTCCGGCTCCTGCCACGGCCGGCCCACCGGCCGCGCCGCCTCGACGGCCAGCCCGGTCTCCGGATCGGCCAACGCACGCACGTGCGGCAGCAGCCGTGGATCGAGCCACGGGTCACCGGCGCGGACGTACTCCGGGTAGATGGTCAGCCGCTCGCGCAGGGTGAAGCCGGCCCGGGCGGTGTGCCGGGCCAGCTCGTCGAGCTGCGGCCAGGGCCGCTCCGGGTTGACGTGGTCCGGGGTCAGCGGGGACACCCCGCCCCAGTCGTCGATCCCGGCATTGAGCAGCAGGTCGTACTCGCCGGCGATGAGGTTCGGCGGGGCCTGGATGCGGGCCTTCGGGCCGAGCAGCACCCGGGCCACCGCCACGGTGGCGGCCAGGTCGTGCAGTTCGGCGTCGGGCATGCCCCGCATCGCGGTGTCCGGCTTGGCCCGGAAGTTCTGCACGATCACCTCCTGGAGGTGGCCGTACCCGCGCTGCGCCCGGCGGATCGCGAAGATCGCGTCGACCCGCTCGGCGGCCGTCTCGCCGATGCCGATCAGGATGCCGGTGGTGAACGGCACGTTGACCCGGCCGGCGTCGTCGAGGACCCGCAGCCGGACCGCCGGCTCCTTGTCCGGCGAGCCGAAGTGCGGGCCACCCGGGGTGGACCACAGCCGGGTGGCGGTGGTCTCCAACATCATCCCCATGCTCGGCGCCACCGGCTTGAGCCGTTGCAGCTCGGACCAGGAGAGCACGCCGGGATTGAGGTGCGGCAACAGCCCGGTCTCCTCCAGCACCGCCACCGCGCAGGCCCGCAGGTAGTCGAGGGTGGAGTCGTAGCCGCGCTCGTCCAGCCAGCTCCGGGCCGCCGGCCAACGCTCCTCCGGCCGGTCACCGAGGGTGAACAGCGCCTCCTTGCAGCCCTGGTCGGCCCCGGCGCGGGCAATGGCCAGCACCTCGTCGCGGTCCAGGAAGGGCGCCGGCAACCGGTGCGGCACGGTGGCGAAGGTGCAGTAGTGGCAGCGGTCCCGGCAGAGCCGGGTCAGCGGGATGAAGACCTTCTTCGAGTACGTGACCACGCCGGGTCGCCCCGCCTCGCGCAGCCCGGCGTCCCGGATCCCGGCGGCGAGCCGGAGCAGCTCGGTCAGCTCGGTGTCCCGGGCGGCCAGCAGTGCGGTCGCCTCGGCCACGTCGAGCGTCCGCCCGGTCGCGGCCCGGTGCAGGGCCCGACGAATGCTCTGCACCGTCGGACCGGGCTCGGTGCGATCAACCATCGGCCCAGCCTATGCCCAGCCCGACCGGTCCTGTCGGCCCCGCCCACCCCCCGATCCGTGCCCACCGGGACGCCGGCCCCGGCCGGGGACATCCGGCGTCGGCCCGCTGGGCCTGCGGTGGATGTCCCGGCCGGGGCCGGTCGGACGGTCAGCGGGAGTCGGGCCGAGCGGTGAAGGGCTGGGTACGGTCGCTGTCGCTGTCGGTCCGGCCGATCGCCTCGGTCGGCTCCGCCGACTCCTGCCCGATCCGCTCGGTGGCATCCGCCGAGCCGGTACCCAACCGATCGGTCGCATCCGCCGAACCGGTGCCGATCGCCTCGGTCGCCGCCGTCTTCTCCTGAGCGATCCGCTCGGTGGCATCCGTCGAACCGGTACCCAACCGATCGGTCGCATCCGCCGAACCGGTGCCGATCGCCTCGGTCGCCGCCGTCTTCTCCTGAGCGATCCGCTCGGTCGCGTCCGCCGAACCGGTACGGAACTGCTCGGTGGCCTCGGCGGGCGCGGCCCGGAACTGCTCGGTGGCCTCCGCCGGCGGCTGCCCGCCGGTCTCGGTCGGGTGGTGCGGCTGCCGGGGGATGGCCTGGGTCGGGTCCGCCGAGGGCGGCTGCCCGAAGGGCGGGGCCGGCACCGGCGGCGCGGGCGCGGACGACGTGGTCGGCCAACCAGCCGACGGCTGCCCACCGAACGACGGTGCGGACTGCGGCTGACCCGGCTGTCCACCGAACGGCGGTGCGGACTGCGGCTGGCCACCGAACGGCGGTGCGGACTGCGGAGCACCGGGCTGCCCGCCGAACGGCGGTGCGGACTGCGGCTGGGCCGGCTGCCCGCCGAAGGAGGGAGCGGACGGTGCGCCGAACGGCGGGGCCGAGGCGGGATTGGGCGGGTAGCCGTACTGGCCGGCGGGCGGGTAACCACCCGGCTGGCCGGTGCCGGGCTGACCGGGCGCGCCCGGGTACTGCCCCCACCCGGGCTGGGGCTGACCGTAGACGCCGGGCTCGGCCTGCGGCTTCGGCACGTGGTAGAGGTTGCGCCAGACCCGGTAGACCACGAACGCGCCGAACGCGAGCAGCGCCAGCCAGGCCGTCCGGGTGAGCATGCCGAGCAGGGCGTCCAGGACCTCGGCGGCGGCCAGCCGGCCGACGGTCCAGATCAGGAAGGTCAGTCCGCCGAGCAGCACGCTGAACCCGTACTGGGCCAGGGCCACCTGGACGATCAACTTCGCCTTCGGCAGGACCGGCTGGACGTGGGTGGCCAGCAGCACCGCGAGCACCGGCAGCACGGCGGCCTCAAGGCCCACGAAGGTGAAGTAGTTCTGGCCGGCCCGAGCGGTGAAGTCGCCGTATCCGGTCGGGGCCAGCAGGCGGATCAGTCCGACGAAGAGCAGAACCGCGTTCGCGCCGAGGAGCACGAACGCGCCGAGTTCGCGTAACGGCTTGGTCAGCTGGCTGGCCTGTGGCGCGTCGGGCGACGCGGACCCGGCGGGGCTGGTCACGGGCTCCCCCTAGAAGGGCGTGGATGGACGAATGGTTGCGGACGTGAGCCTAGTCTCCCCACGCGAGCGCGGGCCGGGGACGTCGGTGCGCGAGGATGGACCTCATGCACATCGTGGTTCTGGCGGGTGGCATCGGTGGGGCCCGCTTCCTGCTCGGCGTCCGGGCGTACGCCCGGGAGGTCGGTGCCGAGGTGACCGCCGTGGTCAACGTCGGCGACGACCTGTTCCTGCACGGGTTGAAGATCTGTCCCGACCTGGACAGCGTCCTGTACACCCTCGGTGGGGGCGCCGATCCGGAGCGGGGCTGGGGCCGGGTCGACGAGACCTGGACGGTCTCGGCCGAGCTGGCCGCCTATGGTGCCCAACCGACCTGGTTCGGCCTCGGTGACCGGGATGTCGCCACCCACCTGGTCCGCACCACGATGCTCAACGCCGGGTACCCCCTGCACGCGGTGACCGAGGCGCTGGCCGGTCGCTGGCAGCCGGGCGTACGGCTGCTGCCGGCGACCGACGACCGGCTGGAGACCCACGCGGTGGTCAGCGGCGACGGCACCGACGGGAGCGGGACGGGCCAGCGGGCCATCCACTTCCAGGAGTGGTGGGTGCGGCACCGCGCCATGATCGACACGCACCGTTTCGTCTTCGTCGGTGCCGACACCGCGAAGCCGGCACCCGGCGTGCTGGAGGCGCTCGGTTCCGCCGACGCGGTGCTGATCGCGCCGAGCAACCCGGTGGTGAGCATCGCCCCGGTGCTGGCCGTGCCGGGGCTGCGCGAGGCGGTCGCCGACGGGCCGGCCCCGGTCGTCGGCGTCTCACCGATCATCGGTGGCGCGCCGGTACGCGGCATGGCCGACCGGTGCCTGGCGGTGCTCGGGGTCGAGTGCAGCGCCGCCGGGGTGGGCCGGCTCTACGGCGGGCGGGGCTCCGGTGGTCTGCTGGACGGCTGGCTGGTCGCCGAGGAGGACGCCGGCACGGTGGTGCCGGGGGTGACGGTCCGGGCCGCCCCGCTGCGGATGACCGACGAGGAGGCGACCGCGCAGATGGTACGGGCCGCATTGGAGTTGGCGTGAGACTGGAGATCCTGCCGGTGCTGGGCATCGGCGACGTGACCGAGGGCGACGACCTGGCGACGATGATCGGCAACGCCGCGCCCTGGCTACGCGACGGCGACGTGCTGGTGGTGACCAGCAAGATCGTGTCGAAGGCGGAGGGGCGGTTGGTCGACGTGCCGGCCGACGGCCCGGAGCGGATCGCCGCCCGCGACGAGGTGCTGGCCGCCGAGACCGCCCGGGTGGTGGCGACCCGGGGGGCGACCCGGATCGTGCAGACCCATCACGGTTTCGTGCTGGCCGCCGCCGGGATCGACGCCTCGAACGTGGCCAAGACCCGGCTGGTGCTGCTGCCGGTGGACCCGGACGCCTCGGCTCGGGCGTTGCGCGCCGCCCTGCGCCAGCGGTACGACCTCGACGTCGCGGTGATCGTCAGCGACACGATGGGCCGACCGTGGCGCAACGGGCTGACCGACGTGGCGCTCGGGGTGGCCGGGATGGCGGCGCTGCGCGACCACCGGGGGGAGGTCGACCCGTACGGCAACGAGCTGAGCCTGACCCAGATGGCGGTGGTGGACGAGTTGGCCGGCGCGGCCGAACTGGTCAAGGGCAAGTGCGACCAGGTGCCGGTCGCGGTGGTCCGGGGTTACCTCAACGCGACCCGTACCGACGCCGACCCCGACGCCGGTGCGTCAACGCTGATCCGCGACGCCGCGCTCGACCTGTTCTCGCTGGGCACCGCCGAGGCGAAGGCGGCCGGCCTGCGCCAGGCGGCCACCCTGCCCGACCGCCACGAGGCGGCACCTGTCGACCCGGCCGCGGTCCGACGCGCGATCGCCGTGGTCGCCGACTCGGTCGCCCCCGGCACGACCTTCACCCTGGTCACCGACGACCAGGTACGCGCCGAGCTGGTCGCCGCCGTGCCTGGCTGGCCGGCCGGGGCGGCCACCCTGGTGCTGGGCTCGCCGGCCACCCCGGTGGAACCGGCCGACCTGATCCGGTTCGGTGCCGACCTGCAGCGGCTACGGACCGCGCTGGCGGCCGAGCAGGTGTCGTCCGTGCTGCTGCCCCCGCCCGCGGGCAGCACCGCCAGCGCCGCCCTCGCCCTGTGAGCGGGGCACTGCCGGTGGAGCCGGCCGGGTCGGCGTACCTCGACCTGCACGCCGACGCCGTGGCGCTGCTGACCGGCTGGGAGCCGACCAGCCCGAGCGCCGCCGTGGGCCGCGACCGTACCCTCGGCCTGCTCACCGCCGGTCCGTCGGCGCTGGGTCGGGCCCACCGGGTCGGCCACGTCACCGCCAGCGCGCTGGTGCTGGACCCGACCGGCTCCCGGGTGCTGCTCTGCCTGCACGGCAAGCTGCGTCGGTGGGTGCAGCTCGGCGGACACTGCGAACCCGGCGACCGTACGCTGGCCGGCGCGGCGTTGCGGGAGGCCACCGAGGAGTCCGGGATCGACGGCCTGCGCGTCGACCCCGTCCCCATCGACGTGGACATCCACCCGGTGCGCTGTGGTGGCGAATCGGCGCACTACGACGTGCGTTTCGCGGTCCTCGCGCCGCCCGGGGCGGTGGAGCGGGTGAGTGCCGAGTCCGAGGCGTTGGGCTGGTTCCCCCCGGACCGGCTGCCCCGGCCGCTGGCCAACGCGACCGCCCAGCTGGTCGCCCCGGCCCTGGCCACCCTGACCCGGGCCACCTTCCACCGGCCGCGCTGAGCCTGCGGGTCCCGGGCCGGCCCGACCGGGGCCGACCGGGCAACCTCAGATCAGGGCTTCCTCGCCGCGCTGCTTCAGCTCGTCGACGAGCGCCTTGACGTCCTGGGCGCGCTCGCGTGGGCAGACCAGCACCGCGTCGGCGGTGTCCACCACGATCGTGTCCCGCATGCCCAGCACGCTCACCAGCCGGCCGGACTGGGAGACCACCACCAGACCGCTGCTGTCGCGCAGCAGCACGTCCGCCTTGGCGTCGGTGCCGAGCACCACGTTGCCGGCCGGGTCGGTGGGCAGCACGTCACCGAGGGTGTGGAAGTCACCCACGTCGTTCCAGCCGAAGTCACCGGGCACCGTGGCCACCCGGCCGGCCGCCGCCGCACCCTCCATCACCGCGTAGTCCACGGAGATCTTCGGCAGGGTCGGCCAGACCCGGCCCAGCTCCTCGTCCTGCGCCGGGGTGCCCCAGGCGGCGGCGATCGCGGTGACGCCCGCGTACAGGTCGGGCTGCTGGCGGGCCAGCTCGGCCAGGAACACGTCGACCCGCCAGACGAACATGCTGGCGTTCCAGAGGTGGTGCCCGGAGCGCAGGTACGCCTCGGCGACCTCGACGGCGGGCTTCTCCTTGAACTCGGCCACCGGACGCAGTGGACCGTCGCCCACCGGGTCACCGGTCTGCAGGTAGCCGTAGCCGGTCTCGGGCCGGGTCGGGGTGATGCCCACGGTCATCAGCAGCCCCTGCTCGGCGCCGTGGACCGCCTCCCGCACGGTCTGCGCCCAGCGCTGCGGATCGCCGATCACGTGGTCGGCGGCGAAGGACCCCATCACCGCCTCCGGGTCCCGGGTCGCGATCACCGCGGCGGCCAGCGCGATGGCCGCGCAGGAGTCCCGGGGCGAGGGCTCCACCAGGATGTTCTCCTCCGGCAGCTGGGTCAGCTGCCGGGCGACCGCCGTGGCGTGCGCCACCCCGGTCACCACCAACGTGCGCTCGGGCGTGCTCAGTGGAGCCAACCGGCGCACCGTCTCCTGCAGCAGGGAGGCCGACGAGCCGGTGAGCGGGTGGAGGAACTTGGGGTGGCCGGCGCGGGACAACGGCCACAACCTCGTGCCGCTGCCACCCGCCGGAATGACGGCGTAGAGCATCAGCACATCATGCCCGAACCGCCACGCTAGGGACGAAGCCTCGCGGGCACCGCCAGTGAAGTCTCAGGAACGGGCCCGGCTCCACGCCGCGATGTGCACCTCGGCGCTGGACGCCCAGGTGAACTCCTTGGCCCGGTCGAACCCGGCCTTGGCCAGGGTGAGCCGGCGCTGCTCGTCGTCGAGGAGCGCGGCCAGGTCGGTGGCGATCTGGTCCGGCGCCTCGCTGGTGTAGGCGACCGCGTCGCCACCGACCTCCGGCAGGGAGAGCCGGGGCGTGGTGAGCACCGGGGTGGCGCAGGCCATCGCCTCCAGGATGGGCAGCCCGAAACCCTCCCCGTAGGACGGGTAGGCCGCCACCAGCGCGCCGCCGAGGAAGCCGGGCAGGTCGGCGTAGCGCAGGTAGCCCGGCCGCAACAGCCGCAGGTGCGACGGGACCTCGGCGACCGCCCGGTCGATGTCGTCGTCGTGGCCCTGCCCGCCGGCGAGCACCAGCGCCGGCGGATCCGGCCGGTCACCCACCGCGCGGGCCCAACCCCGGATCAGATTGGGTACGTTCTTGCGCGGCTCCTTGGCCCCGAGGAAGGCGACGTAGCTGCTGCCGCCCAGCCCCAGTCGGGCCCGGACCCGGGCCTTCTCCTCCTCGCTGGGGGCGTGGAAGGCGGTGTGGTCCACCCCGTGGTAGGCGACGTCGATCCGGGTCGGGTCGGCGTCCAGCAGCCGGATCAGCTCGTCGCGGGTGGCCTTGCTCGGCACGATCACCCGCTCGGCCCGACGCAACGAGGTCTTGATCGCGCTGCGGAAGAAGGTCCGCCGGGACTTGTCGTAGTGCTCCGGCTCGGTGAAGAAGGTGGCGTCGTGCACGGTGACCGTCACCGGACAGCCGGCCCGCAGCGGACAGGTGTAGAAGGGCGAGTGCAGCACCTGGGCACCCACCTGCTGGGCCAGCAGCGGCAGCCCGGTCTGCTCCCAGGCCAGCCGGGCGGGCCGGTGGGCCACCGCGGCGGGGGCGGGGACGATCTCCGCGCCGGGCAGCATCCGGGTGTAACGCTCCAGGTCGGTGCGGAGGCTGACCACGGCCAGGTCCACCCCCGAACCGCAGACCTTGCCGAGGGCACCGAGCAGGCCATCGACGTATCGACCGACGCCACCACGGTCGGCCGGGACACTCGTGGCGTCGATCAGTACGCGGGGCGGACGGCCGGGGGTCACGGGGCGACTCCTAGAACTTCGCTGATGTGTGGAACAACACTCCGGGCAAGCCTACGCCGCCGCGCGGTACGGGTGCTGACTGCGACCCGACCGTACGCCGACTTGTCGTTGTCAACGAGTACGGCCGGCGGCGGCGTATCGTTCGCGACGATGGCCGACAACATTGCCCGGGTGTTCGCCGACGCGATCGCAGCCGACCCCGCCCGCCCCCTGCTGACCTGGTACGACGACGCCACCGGCGAGCGCACCGAGATCTCCGGCGCCACCGCGGCGAACTGGGTGGCCAAGACGGCCAACCTGCTCGTCGACGAGGTGGCGGTAACCGAGGGTGATCTGGTCGCCGTCCTGCTCCCCCCGCACTGGCAGACCGCGGCGGTGCTGCTCGGCTGCTGGTCGGCCCGGCTGAGCGTGCTGCCCCGACCAGGTCCGGTCGAGGTGCTCTTCGCCGCCGTCGACCGGGTCACCGAGGCGGACGCCTGGCCGGCCGGCGAACGGTACGCCCTCGCGCTGGACCCGTTCGCCCGGCCGCTGCGGCAGGTGCCGCCCGGCTTCGCCGACTACGTGAGCGAGGTACGGGTGCACGGCGACCACTTCACCCCGTACCCGGATGGTGGTCCGGACGACGCGGCGCTGCTGGCCCGCGCGGCCGATCGGGCCGATCAGCTCGGGCTCGGCCCCGGCGACCGGGTGCTGGTCGACGCGGCGGCCCACCCGGACCCGGTGGACTGGCTGCTGGCCCCGCTCACGGTGGCCGCCAGCGTGGTGCTCTGCGGCAACCTCGACCCGGCCCGGCTGGCCGCCCGCGCCGAGACCGAGAAGACCACCCACACCCTGACCTGACCCCGGCGGCGGCCCGGATCGCGGCGCGACCCGGGCCGGACCCGGGCGGGTTCAACCGGACCCGGGGCGGCGGTTCAGCCGGTGACCGCCCGGCGCTGGGCGAGGGCGGCGAAGGCGGTCAGCGACTCCGGGTTGACCAGGGCGCCGGTGGCGGCGGCCCGGTCGACCGGCACCCCGGTGAGGATCTTCTTGACCGGGACCTCCAGCTTCTTCGCCGACAGGGTGCGGGGCACCGCCCGGACCTGGTGGATCTCGTCGGGCACGTGCCGGGGCGACAACGCGGTACGCAGCTCGCGGCTGATCTTCCGACGCAGCTCGTCGTCCAGGGTCAGCCCCTCGCCGAGGACCACGAAGAGCAGCAGCTCACCGGCGCCGCCCTGGTCGTCCTCCAGGTGCACCACCACCGAGTCGACCACCTCGGGCAGGCCCTCGACCACCGAGTAGAACTCGGCGGTGCCGAGCCGGACGCCGCCCCGGTTGAGGGTGGCGTCGGAACGACCGGTGATCACACAGCCGCCCCGGTCGTTGATGGTGATCCAGTCGCCGTGCCGCCACACCCCGGGATAGTGGTCGAAGTACGCCTCCCGGTAGCGGACGCCGTCCGGGTCGTTCCAGAAGCCGACAGGCATGCTCGGCATCGGCGCGGTGATCACCAGCTCGCCCAGCTCACCGAGGACCGGCGTGCCGTCGGCCGACCGGGCCTCCACCCTCGCGCCGAGCGCCCGGCAGGTGATCTCCCCGGCGTACACCGGCAGCAGCGGGACCCCGCCGACGAACCCGGTGCAGACGTCGGTGCCGCCGGACAGCGACTGCAGTTGCAGGTCGTCGCCGACCGCCTCGTACACCCAGGCGAAGCCCTCGGCGGGCAGCGGCGCGCCGGTCGAGCCGACCCCGCGCAACCTGCTGAGGTCGGCGGTCTCGCGCGGCACCAACCCGGCCTTGCGGCAGGCCAGCAGGTACGGCGCGGAGGTGCCGAAGTAGGTGGTGCCGGTCTCCTCGGCCAGCCGCCAGAGCCCGCCCAGGTCGGGGTGGCCCGGGTTGCCGTCGAAGAGCACGATCGTCGCGCCCACCGCCGGGCCGGAGGCCAGGAAGTTCCACATCATCCAGCCGGTGGTGGTGAACCAGAAGAACCGGTCCGCCGGACCCAGATCGTGGTGCAGCGCCAGCATCTTGAGATGCTCCAGCAGGATCCCCCCGTGCCCGTGCACGATCGGCTTGGGCAGCCCGGTGGTGCCGGAGGAGTAGAGCACGTAGAGCGGATGGTCGAACGGCACCGGGGTTAAGGCCAACGGCTCGTCGGTCGCCGCCGCCAACTCGGCCCAGGTAAGCGTCTCCGCCGGCGGCGGGCCGGCCGGGTCCAGGTACGGGACCCAGACGGTGTGCCGCAGCGACGGCAGCGCGGCCCGGATCGCGGCCACCTCGGCGCGCCGGTCCACCGGCTTCTCGCCGTACCGGTAGCCGTCCACGGCGACCAGGACCGCCGGCTCGATCTGCTGCCAGCGGTCGACGACGCTGCGGGTGCCGAACTCGGGCGCGCAGGACGAGAAGACCGCACCCAGACTGGCGGTGGCCAGCAGCAGCACGTACGTCTCACCGATGTTGGGGGCGTAGGCGGCCACCCGGTCGCCGGGGCCGACACCGAGCCGGCGCAGCCCGGCCGCCACCCGGCGAACCTGCTCGCGCAGGCCGGCGGCGGTCAGGGTGACCGCCGGGCGGGTCTGGCCGTGCGCCACCACCACCGGGTCGTCGTCGGCCCGACCGGGCATCCGCAGCACGTTCTCGGCGTAGTTCAGCCGGGCCCCGGGGAACCAGCGGGCACCAGGCATCGCCGGATCGGTGAGTGTGGCCGTCGGCGGGGTGTGCGCGACCACCTCGAAGTGGTCCCAGATCGAACGCCAGAAGGCGTCCAGGTCGTCGACCGACCACTGCCACAACGCGTGGTAGTCGGCGAACTCCAGCCCCCGGTGCTCGGCCAGCCAGCGCAGGTACGCCCCGATCCGGGACCGCTCGCGTACGTCCGCCGGCGGCGTCCACAACACGTCCATGCCGCCATCCTGCCCCACCCCACCCCTCCCTCCCCAACTGCAAGGAAGGGCCCCCTGTTAACGCCTTTTGTATAGCGGGGTTCCCCTCTCACCCCGGCGACCCGCGCGGAGCCGGCCGGGACGGCGGCACGGGGGCCGGGACGACGGCGCGGGGGCCGAGACCGCGGCGCGGGGGCCGAGACCGCGGCGCGGGGGCCGAGACCGCGGCGCGGGGGCCGGGGCGGCGGCGCGAGAGGTCAGGTGGCGCGGTGGGCCTGGATGGCGCGGCGGCGGGCCAGCCGGTGGGCGCGGCGGATCTCGGCCTCCCGGTACCGCCGCTCGTCCTGCGGGGTCTCCGGCAGGACCGGCCGGACCGCCCGGGGCGCGCCGCCCGCGTCGACCCCGACGAAGACCAGGTACGCCGTGGCGACTCGGACCGCCTCGTCCTCGGCCGAGTCCCACCGCTCGGCCACCACCCGGACCCCGACCTCCATCGAGGTCTGCCCGGTCCAGTTGACCTGGGCGTGCGCGTGCACCAGGTCGCCGACCCGGACCGCCTCGGAGAAGACGATCTCGTCGATCGCGGCGGTGACGGCGGTGCCTCCGCTGTGCCGGGCCGCGGCGGCTCCGGCGACGTCATCGACGAACTTCATCAGTACCCCACCGTGTACCGTCCCGTACAGGTTGACATCGACCGCCGTCATGATGCGGCTCAGCGTCACCCGGGAGTACGACGTCGGTTTACCCGGCGCGGCAGAGAAGTGCTCCGTCATGGCGGAAACGGTACGGTGCGCGGATGCGACATCTGTGGAGCCTTCTCGGTGGGCTGGTGGTGGCACCGGTCACCTGGGTCCTGGTCACCCTCGGGCAGGACGGGTCCGCCCGGACCGTCGACCGCTGGGTGCAGGTAGGTACCTTCAACACCGCCAACCTGATCGAGCCCGCCGTCTACCTGGGCGTCGCCGGGATCCTGCTCGGTCTGCTCGGCACACTGCGCGTCTCACCGCTCGGCCCGCTGGTGGCCGGGCTGCTGCTCGTCACCCCGTACGTCGGCATGTTCGTGGTCCCGTTCGAGGTCCGAGAGCGGATCCCGGACGGCTGGCGGATCCTGGGCGATCCGCTGCCCCTGGAACTGCCGGTGCAGAACGGCACCCTGTTCCTGCTGGGCCTGATGCTGCTGATGGCCACCTTCAGCGGGCAACGGTGGCGGCGCTGGCCCAGGCCGACGGTGCTGCCCGCGCCCGCGCCCGTGCCGGCGACGGCCGAGCCGGAGCCGACGACAACCCAGACCCAGGAGTACGACTGGCCGGCGAGCCCCTCGTACGACCGGGACACCAACCCGCCGACCCTCGGGTACCCCGACGACACACCTACCGAGCCGCTGCCCCGGCGCACCGGCAACTCACCCTGGTCGGCGCCGCCACGCGCACCGCGCCGATCCGACGACACCCTGGACGACATCTGAGCCGTGGCGGGCCGATGGGGCGGCCCGCCACCGACCCGGGTCAGTCCTTGAGGAGTTGCCTGGCCATGACGATGCGTTGGACCTGGTTGGTGCCCTCGTAGATTTGGGTGATCTTGGCGTCGCGCATCATGCGTTCGACGGGGTAGTCGCGGGTGTAGCCGTAGCCGCCGAGGATCTGTACGGCGTCGGTGGTGATCGCCATGGCGGCGTCGGAGGCGAAGCACTTGGCCGCCGCGCCGAAGTAGGTCAGGTCGGCGTCGCCGCGTTCGGACTTCCCGGCGGCGGCGTACGTCAACTGTCGGGCCGCCTCCAGTTTCATGCCCATGTCGGCGAGCATGAACTGGATGCCCTGGAACTCGGCGATGGCCTTGCCGAACTGCTGGCGTTCGGCGGCGTACGCCTTGGCGTAGTCGAGGGCGCCCTGGGCGATGCCGACGGCCTGGGCGGCGATGGTGACCCGGGTGTGGTCCAGGGTCCGCATGGCGGTGCCGAAACCGGTGCCGGGTTCGCCGATGATGCGGTCGGCGGGGATCCGGACGTTGTCGAGGTAGACCTCGCGGGTGGGTGAGCCCTTGATGCCGAGTTTCTTCTCCGGTGCGCCGAAGCTGACCCCCGGATCGGACTTCTCGACCACGAAGGCCGAGATGCCCCGGGACCTGGCGGCCGGGTCGGTGACGGCGAAGACCGTGTAGTACTCCGAGACACCGGCGTTGGTGATCCACCGCTTGACCCCGTTGAGCACCCAGTGGTCGCCGTCGCGGACGGCCCGGGTGGTCATCGACGCGGCGTCACTGCCGGCCTCCGGCTCGGACAGGCAGTACGAGAACATCGCCTCGCCCGCCGCCACCGGGGTCAGGTACCGCCGCTTCAGCTCCTCCGAGCCGGCCAGCAGCAGCGGCATCGTGCCCAGCTTGTTGACCGCGGGGATCAACGAGGACGACGCGCAGGCGCGGGCCACCTCCTCGATGACGATCGCGGTGGCCAGGGCGTCGGCACCCGCGCCGCCGTACTCGACGGGCACGTGCGGGGCGTGGAAGTCGGCGGCCCGCAACGCCTCGTAGGAGGCCTGCGGGAACTCACCAGTCTCGTCGGCCGCAGCAGCACCGGGGGCCACCTTCGCCGCACAGACCTCACGGACCGCAGCCCGGATCGCCTCGTGCTCCTCGGGCAGCCGGTAGACGTCGAACGGTTCCTCTGCGGCCATGTCGGCCCCCTCCCCTTCACCGCTATCATGCGCAGTCGGCGCCGTGGCCGGCCCCGTCGACCGCGCAGAATGAAGGATAGCGACCATGCTTCAGGTGATCCTTACCGCCGCGTAGGCTCGTCCTGATGCCGTCGGCGCGCGCCGCCGACCCCCACCACGATCCACAACTTTCTTGGTGCCCCGGACAGGCGCCCAGCCGAACGCGACGCAAACCAAGCGCCGCCAGTGCGAGCGGAGAAGACAGGCGTGACGATCCCGTACCCGAACACCCAGCCGATGCCGGCGATCGCCGCGGTGACACCGCCGTCCGGCGCGTCCCGGCCCCGGGTGACCTTCCTCGGCACCGGGTACCTGGGCGCGACCTACGCCATCTGCTACGCCGA
Source organism: Micromonospora sp. WMMA1923 (assembly GCF_049179195.1). Lineage (NCBI taxonomy): Bacteria > Bacillati > Actinomycetota > Actinomycetes > Micromonosporales > Micromonosporaceae > Micromonospora > Micromonospora sp. WMMA1923. Next base: position 437,099 of record NZ_JBMHLZ010000001.1, on the reverse strand, counting down.
ACTCGGCTACGAGGTGCTCGGTTTCGACGTCGACGCCGACAAGATCGCCAAGCTCAACGCCGGTGACGTGCCGATCCACGAGCCCGGCCTGGACGAGCTGCTCAAGCGCAACCTGGCCGCCGGCCGGCTGCGGTTCAGCACCGACATCGCCGAGACCGCCGACTTCGGTGACGTGCACTTCATCTGCGTGGGCACCCCGCAGCGCGCCGACGGCATGGGCGCCGACCTGTCGTACGTCGAGGCGTCGGTGACCGGCCTGGCCCAGCACCTGACCCGCAAGGCCCTGATCGTCGGCAAGTCGACGGTGCCGGTGGGCACCGCCGAGTGGGTCGAGCAGCTGGTCGGCAAGCACACCCCGGATGACCTCGGCGTCGAGGTGGCGTGGAGCCCGGAGTTCCTCCAGGAGGGCTTCGCCGTCGACGACGTGCTGCGCCCCAACCGGATCGTGGTCGGGGTCAAGAGCGAGTGGGCCAACGGCATGCTCTACGCCGCCCACAAGGGGGTCTTCGACCTGGCCGCCACCGAGGACCGCGAGGTGCCCCTGGTGGTCACCGACTTCGCCACCGCCGAGCTGGTAAAGGTCGCCGCGAACGCCTTCCTGGCCACCAAGATCTCCTTCATCAACGCGATGGCCGAGGTCTGCGAGGCCTCCGGCGGCGACGTCACCCAGCTGGCCCGGGCCATCGGGTACGACCCCCGGATCGGCAACCGCTTCCTCCAGGCCGGGCTCGGCTTCGGCGGGGCCTGCCTGCCCAAGGACATCCGGGCCTTCCAGGCGCGGGCCCAGGAGCTGGGCGCCGGGGAGGCGCTGCGGTTCCTGCACGAGGTCGACCTGATCAACCTGCGTCGGCGTACCCGGGTCCTGCATCTCGCCGCCGACCTGCTCGGTCGCCGCGCCGGCCCGGCGGGCCCGGACCTCTCCGGGACCCGGATCGCGGTGCTCGGGGCCACCTTCAAGCCCAACACCGACGACGTCCGGGACGCCCCCGCCCTGTCGGTCGCCGCGCTGCTGCAGAAGGCCGGCGCGGACGTGCACGTCTTCGACCCGCAGGGGATCGAGAACGCCCGCCGGGCGGTGCCGGAGCTGAGCTACGAGCACAGCATGACCGACGCCGTCACCGGTGCCGACCTGGTCTGTGTGCTCACCGAGTGGGCCGACTTCCGCAACGCCGACCCGATCGTCCTCGGCGAGTTGGTGAACGGACGGCGGGTCGTCGACGGTCGCAACTGCCTCGACTCCGCCCTCTGGACCCAGGCCGGCTGGGAGTACCGGGGCCTCGGCCGCCCCTGAGACCTGCCCCGCCCCGCTCCCCAGGGTCTGGGCGGCTGTTTCCTGGAAGTAGTGGTCTCACCCCCTGGTGAGGCCACTATTTCCTGCTTTCTGGCGTGCCTTCCCCGAGAGGGAGGCTTCGCCTCTCCCGGGAGGGGCGTGCCCTCTCCCGGGAGAGGGGGCGTGGCCGGGGACGAAGGATTCCGATCGACCACGCGGCGACGGGTGTCGAGATCAGCGCCGGGTTTGGCATGCTGCGACAGTGGAAGTCCACAGTGCGGGCCAGCCGGGTGGAGGGGTGTCGTGCAGACCTTTCAGTGCTCCTCGTGCGGCAGGGAGATCAAAGCCGCCGCCCACTGCCCGCACTGCGGGGCCGACCAGCCACAGTGGGCCGGGCACCTGGCGGAGGTGGAGCGGTCGATCGCGGAGATGAAGGCCCGGGAGGCCGCCATCGCCGCCGAGCAGCGGCAGATCGCCCAGAAGATGCAGGCCGCGCTCTTCCAGCGGGACATCCTCGCGCACGCCGGTGAACAACCGGGCAAGCAGGGCGTCCGGCCGCGGCGGGTCCGGCGCGGCCGGGCGGGCGGCACCACCGGCAGGGCCCACAGAGCCGGCACGAGCGGTAAGGCCGGCACGAGCGGTGCCGCCGCCGGGCCGGTCGGCACGCCACCCCGGACCGGTGGGACGTCGCCCGGCGGGCGCAACACGTCCCCCGGCAGGACCGATACACCCACCGGCGGGGCGGGGCGGGTGCCCCAGCAGGCCGGGGCACCGACCGCCGGCGCGACGACGGAGACCACCGGCACCAGAAGCCCGGGTACGCCCCCACGGGTGCCCCGGCAGGGCCCCACGGTCGCGCCCCCACCGGAGGACCCGCCGCTGTCCCGGGCCACCTGGCTGGACGCCGACGACCCGGAGCACCCGCCGGAGGCCTCCTCCCGGGAGGTACAGAACATCCCCCTCGGGTTGAGCGCGTTGGTGCTCGGGGTGGCCGCGGTGGTCTTCGCGGTGCTGGGGACCAGCTCGATGGGGGCGCTGGGCCGGCTCGGGGTGCTGCTGGTCGCCACGGTGCTGATGCTGCTCGCGCCGCCGGTACTGGCCCGCCGGGGCCTCACCTCCACCGCCGAGACCATCGCGGCGGTCGGGCTGCTCCTGCTGCCGCTGGCCGGGTACGCCCTCTGGGCCGTGGACCGGATCGGCTCCGGCGCCGTCTCCGGCGCGCTCTTCGCCGCCCTGGTCCTCGGCGGCACCGCCGGGTGCAGCCTGGCGTACGCGCGGTGGACCGGGCTGCGGGTGCCGCGTTTCACCACCGTGCTGGCCGCGCAACCGGTGGTGCCACTGCTGGCGTACGACTGGATCAGCGGGCCGGTGGGCTGGGCGCTGGTGCTGACCGTGGTCGCCGCGGTGGACCTCTGGCTGGCCCGGTCCCCGCTGACCGTCGAACGACCCGTACGCCAGGACCTCGCCGACCGGTACCCACCGCTGACGATGCCGACCGAGGGCCGCCCCGAGACGGCGCAGGAGGAGACCGGCGAGGTCCTCGGGGCCGGGCCCACCCGCCCCCGGATGACCACCGGCCCGGCCCGACCGGTACCGGGGCTGCGGGAGTTGACCTTCACGCTGCACGGCGTCGCGATCGCGGTGGCGCTGGCGTACGCGGTCACCGGCCTGTTGCGCGCCGACACGGTGCCGGCCGCCGCCGGGGCCGGGATGGCGCTGCTGCTGGCCGCGGTGGTCTGCCTGGCCGGCACCCTGACCCTGCGCCAGCCGCCGCTGCCGGACCTCGGCGCGGGCATCGTCACGCTCGCGGTGATCGCCGCGTTCAGCCGGGTGGCCGCGGTGGCCCTGCCCGGCCGGGCGGTCCTGCTGATCGCGGCGGTGATCGCGCTGACCGGGCTCGCCGTGCGGGCGGTACCCGAGGCGGCCCGGCGCGGCCCGCAGCTCGCCTCGGCCGCGGCGCTGACGGTCTGCGGCGTCCTGGTCGCCGTCGACGCGGTACGCGCCGGCCTCGCACCGGTCCGCGCCGCCCTGCCGGCCTGGGCGGCCGACCTGGACCGGTACCCCGGTGAGCTGGCCGCCGCCGTCGGCCCGGCCGCCTGGCAGCTGCCGGCCGCCGCGCTGCTGCTGACGGTGGCCGCCGTACTGGCCCTGCCGGTGCCGATCCGCCGGGAGTTCGCCGTGGTGGGGGCGGCGTTGACTGCGCTGGCCGTACCGGCGGCCTTCGGTCTGGGTTGGTCGGCCGCGCCCTGGCCGATGGTGCTGGCGGCGGTCGGCATCGGGGCGCTCGGGCTGAGCACCACGACGGAGCGGTCCGCGCTGGCACACGTGGTCACCGCGGCCGTCGTGGGCGCGGCGGGCGCCGGGGCGTCGCTGGCCCGACCGGGGCTGACCAGCGCGGTGTTGCTGGCGCTCTGCCTGGCCGGCATCGCGGTGGCGTTGGCCCCGCGCTACCGGATGACCCCGGCCGGCACCGGAACGGTCGCCGCGTGGGCCGCCGGCGGTGCGGCGTTCGCCCTGCCCGGGTCGGTCGCCGCGTTCGTCGCCGCCAACATCGTCGTCGATCCCACGCCGACCCCGGCGAGCGTGCGGGAGATGACCGTGCCGGTGCTGGCCGCCAGCTTCCTGGCGGTCTGTGTCACCCTCGGCTACGCCGCGGTGGTCCAGGTGTCCCAGCGGCACATCCCCACACCCCTGGCCGCCGGCGCCGGACTGGGCGCCCTGGTCGTCGGCGCCACCGCGGTGGTGGCACCCGGGCGAACCGCGGCCGACCTGTGGGTGGGCGTACTGGTGCTGGCCACCACGGCCCTGGTGGTCCTCGCCCCGTCGATCGACGCGAGTCGCCGTTCCGACGCCTCGGTGGACGGTGCCGACCTCGCCCTCGCCGCGGTGACCACGACGCTGGTCGCCACCATGGTCCGGATCGCGGCGGTGCTCACCCCGGGTGGTCAGCTCGTGGTCGCCGCCGTGCTGGTCCTGGTGATCGCGGTCGCCGCCCGGGCGATGCCGGTGGAGTGGCGACGGGGCCCCATCCTCGGGGTGGCCGTCGGCGGCGTCCTGATCGGCGTGCTCGCCGGCTGGTCGGCGGTGCGCGGCGGGTTCGGGGTGCTGGCCACGCCGGGCCCGATCTGGTCCGGTGACCTGACCAACTGGCCGGCCGCGCCGACCGGCGGTTCGACCTGGCAGGCGCCGGTCGCGCTGGCGCTGCTGGCGGTCGCCGCCGCGGTGCTGCTACCACCGCCCTGGCGGTACGACGTGTCGGGCGGCGCGGCCGTGCTCGCCACGATCGCCGTACCGGCTGCCTTCGGGTTGCCGTGGTGGTCGCCGGTCCTGGTCGGCATTATGGTCGCCACCGGTTTCGCGATGGCCGCGGTGGCCACCGTGGACCCCCGGGCCGGGCTCTCCCGGGCGCTGCTGGCCGGCCTGCTCTGCCTGTACGCGGCCGGCGCCGGGCTGGTCCGGCCGTGGACCACCGCCCTCGCCCTGGGCAGCATCGTGCTGCTCGGTGTGGCGGTCGCCGTGGTGGCCCGGGTCCAGGCCAGTTGGCAGGTGAACGACCTGACGACCGAGGGCATGCCGCCGCACCTGGTCCAGATCGGCGGTGCCGCCGCCGGTGCCGCCCTGCTGGCCACCCCTGGCGCGGTCGCCGCGCTGGCCGCCGAGTTCGGTCGCTCGCCCCAGGTCATCCTCACCTCGGCGCTGGCCGCGACCAGCCTCGGGCTGGTCGCGTTGGGCACGGTCCGCGACCGGGTGCCGCAGTACCTGCCGTACGGCAGCGGCGCGGTCGCCGGTGGTGCGACGATCACCGCGCTGGCGGCGATCCCCGTCGGCCTGCCCGTCGGCGTGTACGCCGCCGCCGCGGCGCTGCTCGGGGTACTCGCCGAACTGCTCCGCGCGGCCACCGCACCACCTGCCGAGTCGGCCCGGCCGGTCCGCCGCTGGTCGGTCCGGTTCGACGGGGCGCTGCGCCGGGACCCGGACGATCCGGTGCTGCGCTGGCGGGTCAGCCCCGCCGCCGGGGCGCTCGCCGCCGCCACGGTGCCGATCCTGCTGGCGCTCTACTCGATCGGGCCGGCCCTGGTGATGGCGTTGGTGCAGCCGTACCGGACGCTGTCGGCGACCTGGCAGGGGCCACCACCGGAGCTGCTCAGCGTGCCGCCGGCCGCCGCCGACCCGACCCACGTGCTGACCACGCTGCTGCTCACCGTCACCGCCGCGCTGGCCGCCGTCGGCTTCAGCGACGGACGCCGGTCCCGGGCCGTACCGGTGATCCTGCCCGGGATCGGCGTCACGCTGCTGATCGCGCCGATCGCCCTCGGACAGCCCTGGCCGGCCAGCGCGTTGGCCGGACTCGCGGTCTTCACCATCTCGATGCTCGGCCTGGCGCTGACCCCACCGCCGCCGCCCGCCGAGCGGGCCCGCTCGCTGCGGTGGGCCCGGGTGCTGGTGTTCGGCCTCGGGCTGGCCGCCGGCGGCGCCGGACTGGCGGCCGGACTGGCCACCCAGGAGCTGACGTTGTTCGTCCTCGGCGGCGGCGCGGCGGTGGGCCTGGTCGCGGCCATCTTCGGCACCACCGGACGGGCCCGGATCCTGGGCTGGCTCTTCGCCTCGCTCAAGGCCCAACTCTTCGTGCTCACCCTCGGGCTGGCCGCCGGCTTCCCGGCGGTCTGGTCCGCGTTCGGGGTGCTGGCGGTGGGGGCGGCCCTGCAGGTGCTCGCGGTGACGCTGCCCCGGTTGCGTCGCCCCGAGGCGCAGCGCGAGGCGGCCACCGTCGAGTGGAGCGGGTTCGCCGCGGCACTCATCGCGCTGGCCCTGGCCTTCGACTCGCCCCGACACATCGCCGGCCTGCTCGCCGCCTGGGGCGCGGTCCTCGGAGTGGCGGCCACCAGGCCCGGCCGCCGGCCGACCGAACGGCGCATCCTGTTCTGGGCGGTGGTGCTCTGCGAGATCACCGCCTGGTGGATCCTGATGCGGGTCGCCGACGTGGCCCTGCCGGAGGCGTACACCCTGCCGTTCGCCCTGCTCGCCCTCCTGGTCGGGCTCCTGGAGCTGCGGCAGCGGGCGGACCTGAGCAGCTGGGTGGCGTACGGTCCGGCGCTGGTCGCCGCCTTCGTACCCACCCTGGCGATCGTGCTGGCCACCGACACCAGCCTGATGCGCCAGGTGCTGCTGCTGCTCGGCGCGGTGGCCGTGCTGGTCTTCGGCTCGACCAGTCAGCAGCAGGCACCGGTGATCATCGGGGCGGTGGTGACCGCGATCGCCGCACTGCACGCGTTGTTCAGCCTCGGCCCGTGGCTGGTGCTGATCCCGGTCGGACTGGTGCTACTGGTCCTGGGCGCGAGCAACGAACGCCGCCGCCGCGCCCAGGAACGCCTCCAGACCGCCCTACGCGGCATGCGCTGATGAGGGTGTAAGGAAGGGCCCCCTGTTAACGCTTTCGGTATAGCGGGGTACCCCTCTCACCAGCCGGAGGCCAGCCCGACGCGAAGCCGAGGCCGTGCGGAAGGCAGGGCCGTGCGGAAGGCAGGGTGGGGCGGGTGGGGTCAGGCCAGGGAGGCGCGCAGGGTGGCGTCCTTCTCGGCGACCAACTGCTCCAGGTCTGCCTGGTAGGTCGCCATCCGGTCCAGCAGGGCCCGGTCGGCGGCGGCCAGGATGCGTACCGCGAGCAGGCCGGCGTTGCGGGCGTTGCCGATGGAGACGGTGGCCACCGGCACCCCGGCGGGCATCTGCACGATCGACAGCAGCGAGTCCATCCCGTCGAGATGCTTCAACGGCACCGGTACGCCGATCACCGGCAGCGGGGTCACCGAGGCGACCATGCCGGGCAGGGCCGCCGCGCCACCCGCCCCGGCGATGATCACCTTGATCCCCCGGTCAGCGGCGGCCCGGCCGTACTCGATCATCTTGACCGGGGTCCGGTGCGCCGAGATCACGTGCACCTCGTAGGCGACCCCGAACTCGTCAAGCGCCTCGGCGGCGGCCCGCATCGTCGGCCAGTCCGAGTCGCTGCCCATGATCAGTCCGACCGTACTGGCGGTCGGCAGTCCCTCGTCGGCGACCCCGACGTTGGCAAGCTCACTCACTGGTTCCCTCTCGCAGCCAGCGGGCGGCCCGCGCGGCCCGCGCCCGTACGTCGTCGAGCTCGTCACCGAGCACCGTCACGTGCCCGATCTTGCGACCGGGACGCACCTGCTTGCCGTACAGGTGGACCTTGGCCCCCGGCTCGGCGGCGAAGAGGTGGTGCAACCGCTCGTCGACGGAGATCCCACCCGGCTCACCACCGAGCACGTTCGCCATCACCACCACCGGGGCGGTCAGCGCGGTGTCCCCCATCGGGTAGTCCAGGACCGCCCGCAGGTGCTGCTCGAACTGCGAGGTCCGGGCCCCCTCGATGGTCCAGTGCCCCGAGTTGTGCGGTCGCATCGCCAGCTCGTTGACGACCAGGCCGGCCGGGGTCTCGAAGAGCTCCACCGCGAGCAGGCCGACCACCCCGAGCGCGGTGGCCAGGTCGATGGCGAGCTGCTGGGCGGCGACCGCCACCTCCTCGGCCAACCCGGGGGCCGGGGCCAGCACCTCGACGCAGACGCCGTCGACCTGCACGGTCTCCACCACCGGGTACGCCGCCACCTGGCCGAACGGCGAGCGGGCCACCTGCACGGCCAGCTCGCGGCGCAGCCGTACCCGCTCCTCGACGATCAGCCGGGTCCCGCCGGCCAGCAGGGTGCCGGCCAGCTCGGTTGCCTGTGCGGCGTCGTCGACCAGCCAGACGCCCCGGCCGTCATACCCGCCCCGGGCGGCCTTGAGCACCACCGGCCAGCCCTGCTCGGTGCCGAAGGCGACGAGGTCGGCCGGCTCGGTGACCGGCTGCCACACCGGGTTCGGCGCGCCCAGCGCGCCGAGGCGTTCCCGCATGATCCGCTTGTCCTGCGCGTGCAGCAGGGCGTCAGCCGGCGGAAAGAGCTTCACCCCCTCGGCGGCGAGCAGCCGGATGTGCTCCGTCGGCACGTGCTCGTGGTCGAAGGTGACCACGTCGCAGCTCTTGGCGAAGGTACGCAGCGCGGCGAGGTCGGTGTGGTCGCCGTACTGCACGTCGGCGGCGACCAGGGCGGCACCATCGTCGGGCGACTGCGCGAGCACGCGCAGCGACTGACCGAGGGCGATCGCGGCCTGGTGGGTCATCCGGGCCAGCTGGCCGCCCCCCACCATGCCGACAACAGGCAGACCGGTTCGGGTATCCATCTCGGCCGCCAGCCTAACCGCGCGCTCCGGTACCCCCCTCTCGCCCCCCGCCCCCCGCAGTCCGCATCACGCCAGACCGCGCCGCGCCGGACGGGCCGCGCCGGACGGGCCGCGCCGGACGGGGCCGCGCCGGACGGGCGGTCGGTCGGGCGGTAAGAAGGGGACCCTTCTCTACCGCAGGCGTTAACAGGGGGCCCTTCCTTACAGCTGGGTGAGGAGGTCGGGGACGGTGGTGACGGGACGTTGGCAGACGAAACCCCGGCAGACGTACGCGGTGGGCTGGCCGTCGCGTGTCGGGCGGTCGGCCAGCAGCGGCACCCCGGGCTGGTCCGGGAGGCCGGCGACCAGTACCGCCCCGGGTGGGGCGTGCCGGAACGCGGCGGCGACCAGCGGGTCGGCGGCCGGGTCGGTGGTGGCCACCGCGATCTCGTACGGCCCGGAGAGCAGTGCCTCTCCCACCGTGGTCGCGTACCCGGTGAAGCGGGCGTGCCGGGCGGCGATCGGGGCGATGGTGGCCAGGGCGGCCTCGGCGGCCTCCCGGTAGCGGGTCTCGCCGGTCAGCGCCGAGTACGTCACCAGCGCCGCCGCGATCGCCGACCGACCGGACGGGGTGGCGTTGTCGGTCGGGTCGGCCGGCCGGGCGACGAGTTGCTCGGCGTCGTCGGCGGTGTCGTAGAAGCCGCCACCGGGGGCGGCGAAGCGGGCCAGGGCGGTGTCCAGCAGCTGCCCGGCCAGCTCCAGCCAGCGCCCCTCACCGGTGAGCTGGTGCATCGCGCAGAACGCCTCGGCGACGCAGCCGTAGTCCTCCAGCACCCCGGCCGGCTCGCCGACCACGCCGTCGCGGGAGACCCGGCGCAGCCGGCCGTCGACGACGTGCACCCGGGCCAGGTGTTCGGCGGCGTCGCGCATCGCCCCGTCGGCGACGATGGTCACCCCCGCCAGCAGGTTGTCGTCACCGGCCCCCGCGACCCCGGCGGCACCGGCCGCGTCAGCAGCACGGTCGGCGGCACCGGCCGCGTCAGCAGCACGGTCGGCGGCATCGGTGCCATCGTCAGCCCCGGCCCGCTCACCGGGCGACGCCGGACCACCAGGCGGGCCGGTGGTTACCTCGGCCTCGACGAGGCGGACGAACTCGGCGAGCGCGGTGATCGCCAGGCCGTTCCAGGCGGCCACCACCTTGTCGTCGCGGGCCGGCTGCGGGCGGGTGTCCCGGGCGGCCAGCAGCTGCCGGACCACCCGCTGCCAGCGCCCCCGTACCGTCGGGTCGGCGTCGTCGACGTCCCGGGCCAGCCGCAGCACGCTGGTGCCGTGTTCGAAGCTGCCGGCTTCGGTGACCGCGAAGAGGTCGGCGGCCCACCGGCCGTCCTCCTCGCCCAGCACCTCGACGAGTTGGGCGGGCGTCCAGGCGTAGGTGAGCCCCTCCACGCCGTCGGTGTCGGCGTCCAGCGCGGAGGCGAAGCCCTCACCGGGGCGGTGCAGCTCGTCGGCGAGGAACCGGGCGGTGTCCCGGGCCACCCGCTTGGCCAGCGGGTCACCGGTGAGCCGCCAGAGCTGGGTGTAGACCCGCAGCAGCAGGGCGTTGTCGTAGAGCATCTTCTCGAAGTGCGGCACCGTCCAGTGCGCGTCCACCGAGTACCTGGCGAAACCGCCGGCGAGCTGGTCGTGCAGGCCGCCCCGGGCCATCGCCTCGCAGGTGTGCCGGACGATCTCCAGGCTCTCGGCGGACCCGGTGCGCTGGTGGTGCCGGAGCAGGAAGAGCAGGTTCAGGTGCGGCGGGAACTTGGGCGCCCCGCCGAAACCGCCGTGCTGGCGGTCGTACTCCTTGGCAAGCTGACCGGCGGCGGCGTCGAGCAGGTCGGCGGTGAGCGGCGCGGTGGGACCTCCGACGGCCTGCGCGCCGCCGATCGCCTCGACCACCGCGGCCCCCTGCTGGAGTACGGCGTCCCGCTGCTCCCGCCAGGCCGTGCCCACCGACTCCAGCAGCCGGACGAAGTTGGCCTTCGGGAAGTAGGTGCCGCAGAAGAACGGGGTACCGTCCGGCGTGGCGAAGACGGTCATCGGCCAGCCGCCCTGCCCGGTCATCGCCTGGGTGGCGGTCATGTAGACGGCGTCGACGTCGGGGCGTTCCTCCCGGTCCACCTTGATCGCCACGAAGCCCTCGTTGAGCAGGGCACCGACCGCCTCGTCCTCGAACGATTCGTGGGCCATCACATGACACCAATGACAACTCGAATACCCAATGCTGATCAGCACTGGTACGTCTCGTCGTCTGGCTTCTGCAAAGGCGTCTTCTCCCCACGGCCACCAGTCCACCGGGTTGGCGGCGTGCTGGAGAAGGTAGGGGGAAGTGCTGTCAGAGAGCCGGTTCACGACTCCCACCCTCTCACGCCAAGGCTTCACGCTGCTGACATGGCTCCTCCTCGACCTCTGCAGTCGGTGAGCACAGCCTAATCTCTCAATCGTCAGCTAGGCTAGCAGAGCTGCGGCGATCGGGAGGCTGGGGACCGTAATGACCAGACGCACCATCGAGGTCGATGACGAAGTGTTCACCTTCCTACAGGAGCACTGCGAGCCACTGGTCGACACACCGAACGATGTGTTGCGCCGCCTGCTTCTCAGCGGAGACTCGGAGGAACCACACGAGAAGCCCGCACCAACCATAAGGCGCCTACCCCCGCGGCCAGGAGCCCTGCTGCCGTTGATCAAGGCTGGCGTCCTCGCCCCCGGGGACGTTCTACGGCACGAGCAGCCGAGACGGCGCATGGTTCACGAGGCAACGGTCACGACGCGAGGCTGGCTCAAGCTTGCGAACGGAACATCGTTCGCAACTCCGTCACGAGCGCTTGCGGAACAGACCGGCACAACGATCAACGGCTGGGTCTATGTCCACGTACCGAGCGGCAAGCCGCTTCATGCGCTCCGCAGCCAAGTCGAGCACAGCTAGACTTGCGCTGCCAATCGTCATTCTCTACGATTAGGAGCGCTGGCTCGGTCGCCACTCACCGGGACGGCCATGGGGCCATGTGATCGAGACTCAGCACAGACAAAACCCCGGCGGCATGCCCTCACGGGCAGAGGCGGACCGGGGTCTTCGTGCTGAATCATAGCGTGCTTTGACCAGGAGCGGGAGACGGGCATGCAGGCGGAAGAGCTGACGGTGCTCGAAGAGCGCCTCTCACCTGAGCGCCTCGGTCCGTACAAGCTGGCATGCGGCGGCGATCTACGGGCAGCACTAGCGCTGTACCGGTGGAACACCGAGGTCACCGCAGCGCTTTCGGTTACATTGGGTCACATCGAAGTGCTGTTGCGCAACGCCCTGCACTGCCAACTCGAAGCCTGGTCTGCCCGAACCTTCGGCGAGCCATGCTGGTACCTCAATCCCCGATCTTCGGCGCTACCGAGAGGTTTCCTGTTCCCCGAGGCTGTCGAAGACATCACTAAGGCGAGGGCTCGTGCCGTACGCAACGGGCGGCCCGAGACGCCAGGGCGCGTCGTCGCAGAACTGAACCTTGGTTTCTGGCGGTTCCTTCTCGCTCGTCGGTACGACCGCGGCCTGTGGCATCCCTGCCTTCACGAAGCTTTCCCTCGTCAGCGGCGTGCAGCGGTCTCCGATGCGGTCGGCTTGCTACACGAGGCACGAAACCGGATGGCTCACCACGAACCGATGTTCAATCGGCCACTGGTGAGCCTGTACCGAACTTCACTGCAAGTCGCTGACTGGATTTGTCCCACGAGTCGACGTTGGGTCGAGCAGGGCAGCCGGGTCACCACCGTTCTCACGGCTCGGCCACCGTTGCCCGGCAACCTACGATGACTGACCTGCCGTAACGGATGGCTAACGGGTAGCGACGGGCGAGTGGCGGCCTTGATGCAACGCGCTTCGCTGTCGTGCCGACTGCCGCACTACTGGGTTGCCGGTTCACTGACACCAGTGGCAGGCCGCGTAGCCCACCGAGATCAGCACCGGCACGTCCCGGCGCCTGGCCTCGGCGAACGCCTCGTCACACCAGGGCCACCAGTCCACCGGGTTGTCGGCGTGCTGGAGCAGGTACGGGCTGGTGGCGTCGACGAGTCGGTTCACCCGACGACCCTACCCAGCCCCGCGCCCGGCGCGCAGCGCCCATGAAACCCCACGCCCGGCGCGCAGCGCCCAGAAGGCCCCATCGGCGCAGCGCCTGGGAGGCCCCATCGGCACAGCGCCTGGGAGGCCCCGCCGGGCGCGCAGCGGTCAGGAGGCGCCGTCGGCGCGGAGCGGGACGACGGTGGGGCGGCTCGTGTCGATCATCGAGCCGAGTACCGCGCTGATCTTGTCGGCCGGCATCGGCTTGAAGAAGTGGTAGCCCTGGGCCGCCGTGCAGCCCAGCTCGGTCAGGGCGAGGCGCTGCTCGGCGGTCTCCACGCCCTCGGCCACCACCCGCAGCCCCAGCTCGTGGGCGAGCCCGACGGTGGTCCGTACGATGGCCGCCGCCTCGGGCGAGTCGGCCATCCGGAGCACGAACGAGCGGTCCACCTTCAGCTCGTCCACGGTGATCCGGGTCAGGAAGGTCAACGACGAGAAGCCGGTGCCGAAGTCGTCCACGGCGAGCTGCACACCCATCGCCCGCAGCGTGGCCAGCACCTCGTCGATGATCTCCAGCTCGCTCATCACCACCGTCTCGGTGATCTCCAGCACCAGCCGGTGCGCCGGCACCTGGTGGCGACGCAGCAGGTCGGCGATGTCGGCCGGCAGCCGGGGGTCCAGCAGGCTACGCGCCGACAGGTTGACCGAGATGGGTACGTCCACCCCCTCCCGGGCCCAGCCGGCCGCCACCGCCAGCGCCTTGTCGAGGACGTACCGGGTGAAGGTGCCGAGCTGCTCGCTGAGCTCCACCGGGCGGATGAACTCCACCGGGTTGAGCCAGCCCCGGCGCGGGTGGTGCCAGCGGATCAGCGCCTCCACCCCGGTCGGTGCCCCGGTGGTCAGGTCGACGGCCGGTTGCAGGGCCAGCACCAGCTGGTCGTCGGCGGCGAGGGCCTCCCGTAGCTCGGCGAGGAGGGCGAGCTGGTCGGTGCTGGCGGCGTCCCGGGCGCTGTCGTACGCGACGATGCTGCCGCCGCTGCCCTTGGCCTGGTACATCGCGATGTCGGCCCGGCGCAGCAGTTCGGTCAGGTCGGCGGTGCCGGCGGCGGTCACCACCACCCCCACCGAGACCTCGACGGACATCCGCACCCCGGCCACCTCGGTCGGGGCGGCGAGTCGTTCGGCGATCTCCCGGGCCCGGCGCAGCGCGTACGCGCTCGGGGCGGCCCGGTCGCCGACCACCGGGACAGAGGTCACCAGCAGCGCGAACTCGTCGCCGCCGAGCCGCCCGAGCAGGTCACCGGGGCGGACCAGGGCCTCCAGCCGGTCGGCGGTCAGCCGCAGCAGCTGGTCACCGGCGGCGTGCCCGAGGGTGTCGTTGACCTCTTTGAACTGGTTGATGTCGAGCAGCAGCAGCGCCACCGGGTGCTCGTGGGCCAACTGGCGCAGCGCCTGGTCGCCCCGGCTGAGCATGGCCGTCCGGTTCAGCCGTCCGGTGAGCGGATCGTGCACCGCCTCGTACGACGAGCGTTCGGTGACCCGCCGCAGCTCCCGGTGGGTCGCCGCGTCGTGCAGGGCCGCGGCCAGCGCGTCACCGAAGGCGGCGAGGGCGTCCCGTTCCCGGGCCTCCGGCGGTGCCGAGCGGGGAAAACGCAGCCGTAGCTCGCCGACCTCGGTCGAGCCGACGCCGAGCCGGCGGAGCAGCTCGTGTTCACCGGGCTCGTGACCGGTCGGCGGGTCGGCGTCCAGCTCGGTCACCTGGCCACCCACGTCGCACCGGTAACGTCGCCAGTGGCCGTCCGGGCGGGCCACGTCCACCTCGACCGTCTCCGCGCCGAACAGGTTGAGCGCGCCGGTGACCGCGGCGGTGGCCACCCCCCGCTCCTCCAGCTGGTTGAGTGCGGCGGTGGCCTCGGCAAAGGCCCGCCAGGTACGACGTTCCTGATCGGAGCGCAGCCGGTGCCGGTAGGTCTGCTGGAGCAGCCACAGTGGTGGCGGGAGCAGCAGCAGCCAGCGCGGGTCGATCTCCATCAGGGCGACCACGACCAGGCCGACGGCGATGTTGCCGACGAACATCAACAGCTTGCCGCGGAGCGCGGCCAGCAGCGGGGTGCCGATCGGCACGCTGTGTCGCAGCCCCAGCATCACCCCGCCGAGCCAGGCCGTCACCAGCAGGTACGTCACCGACCCGGCGACCAGGGCGAGCGCCAGCCCGGGCGTGGGGGCGGCGAGCAGGGGCCGACCCAGGGTGGTGGCGACCGAGGCGGCCAGCGCGGTCGCCGCGGCCAACGAGGCCGCGATGCGGACGATCTCCAGCGTCGGTTGACGGTCCCCGGCGATGGACATCGCCCACCAGGCGAGTCCGGTGCCGAGCAGCGCGGCGGCGGGCAGCCAGCCGGCCGGTACCAGGTAGAGGCAGACGATCAGGGCGGCCTCGCCCCAGGTGATGCTCACCATGCCCGCTGTGGTGCGGAAGCGCAGCCGGGCCAGCTGGGCCACCGCGAAGGCGGCCACCGCGAGGCCGAAGCGGGCGGGACCCGGTAGCGGGTCGTCGGCAGGCAGGCGGGCGGGCAGGGTCAATCCGACCACGGCGGCTGCCAGCGCGGTCAGCAGGACCGCGCCGGTGAGCAGCAGTACGCGCGTCGGTGTGCCGCGCCACCCGAGCCGGTCGATCGGATCCTCGCCGGCCCGGCCGGGGATCACCGGACGCCTCCGTCGGTCGGCCGGTGGCGGGCACCACGGGCGACCGGTGCGGTGACCTTCATCGGCGCCCCCTTCCGCGCACGGCTCGGGGAACGTCTGGTCCCCCGGCGGAAGGCTAAGCCAAACCGGATGGTCGCAACAGGGGGCGACCATCCGGTTCGGCGTGAATCACGAATGAACTACCCGTTGCGGCGCTGCTGGCGCCCCTTGCCGGCATTCGGTAAGGATTCCTGCGCGACGCTCACGTCGGCCGGTTCGGCGGCGGTCGCCTCGGCCCGGGACGCCTCGCCCGGCGACTCCGGGAACCGGTCGGGCAGCCGGCGCAGCCGGGAGTTCATGTTCCGGATGAGCAGCACGGTGACGATGGCCAGCACCAGGATGAGGAAGAGGCCCATCGGACCGGCCAGGCCACCCGTACGGGTGTTGCCGAAATTGTTCGCAGCGAGCACCTGGGCTGCGGTCAGCATGAGGGACCTCCGGTGGATGACTGCCCACCAGGGTAGCCCCGGCGGTGGTCAGCGGGCATCAACGGTCTCCCGCACCCCGGCGAACAGGTCGGACTCCGGCAGCGGGCTGTCCACCAGCGATCGGACCAGCTCGAAGTCCTCCGTCGGCCAGGCCCGCTGCTGCATCTCCATCGGCACGTGGAACCAGAAGCCGTCCGGGTCGACCTGGGTGGCGTGGGCCCGCAGGGCGTCGTCGCGGACCGGGAAGTACTCGGCGCACTCCACCCGAGTGGTGATCCGCGGGCCCTTGTCGACCCGGTCCTCCCACCGCTTGATCCAGTCCTGGTACGGCGACTCCAGGCCGGCGGCGAGCATCCCCTCGTGCAGCGCCATGATCTTGCCCCGGGAGAAGCCGATGTCGTAGTAGAGCTTCAGCGGCTGCCAGGGCGCGCCGAGCTCCGGATAGCGCGAGGCGTCGGCGGCGGCGTCGAAGGCCGCCACGGTGACCTTGTGACACATGATGTGGTCGGGGTGCGGGTAACCGCCCTCTTCGTCGTACGTGGTGACGACGTGCGGCCGGAACTGTCGCATCAGCCGCACCAGTGGCCCCGCCGCCTGCTCGACGTCCTGCAGCGCGAAGCAGCCCTCCGGCAACGGGGGCAGGGGATCGCCCTCGGGCAGCCCGGAGTCGACGAAGCCCAGCCAGGCCTGGTCGACGCCGAGGACGGCCCGGGCGGCGTCCATCTCACGGCGGCGGATGTCGGCGATGTCGGCCCACACCTCGGGCCTGTCGAGTTTCGGGTTGAGCACGCTGCCGCGTTCGCCGCCGGTGCAGGTCACGACCAGCACGTCCACCCCCTCGGCGACGTACTTGGCCATCATCGCGGCACCCTTGCTCGACTCGTCGTCGGGGTGTGCGTGAACGGCCATGAGACGCAGTTGCTCTGCCAACTTCGGCGCTCCTCGTCTGTGCCCGGCGGCAGACCCACCCGGGTCGGCCCGAACCGTAGCGGACCATGACCGCAAGATCGTGACCGCAAGATCGTGACCCCGACATCGTGCCCGCAAGATCGTGCCTGCAAGATCGTGACCACAAGCCGTGCCGACCTGCCATCGTTGACTCAGCGCCGGGCTGGAAAGATGGACTCTGACCATTCTTGCCGATGCCACCGACAACAACGCCAGGAGATACCCGCCGGTGACCGAGACGCACGCCACAATTCCCGCCGGGGCACCGGTGTTCCCACCCGGGCGCTACGGCCGTCGCCGCGCGCCCGGCCGTCGGCGGACCGTGCTCGTCGTGCTCGTGGCGGTCGCGATGGCGGCGGTGCTGAGCCTGGTCGCGGTCCGGCAGTACCAGCTCTACGGTGACCCGAACTACGACGCCGAGGTGATCACCTACACCGGGATCACCGACACGCAGATCGTGGTCGACTTCCGGGTCACCGTGCCGGCCGGCGGTTCGGCGCTCTGTGTCCTGCGGGCCCGCGACCAGGCCGGTGCGGAGGTGGCCCGCGAGGAGGTGACGGTGACCGCCGGTCCCGACGAACGGCACCTCACCTCCCGGCACCGGTTGACCACCACCGGCCGGCCGTTCATCGGCGAGGTACTGCGCTGCCGGGCCCCCGACTGAGCCCACCCGAGCGCCGGCACGACGGGCAGGGCCGTCGGTACGGCCGGTGATCGACGACACCGCTGTGGTGCGCGGCACTGGTAACTTGGACATTCACCTGTCAGCCAGAACCGCAGAATCGAGGAGACCGCCTGTGTCCACCACTGACAACGAGGCGCCCGCCACCTGGCTGTCCCAGGACGCGCACGACCGCCTCAAGGCCGAGCTCGACGAGCTGATCGCGGGCCGTCCGGTCATCGCCGCCGAGATCAACGCCCGGCGCGAGGAGGGCGACCTGAAGGAGAACGGCGGCTACCACGCCGCCCGCGAGGAGCAGGGCAAGCAGGAGGGGCGCATCCGCTACCTGCAGGAGCTGTTGCGCACGGCGAAGGTCGGCGAGGCGCCGAGTGCCGACGCGGTCGCCCCCGGCATGGTCGTGACGATCTACTTCGACGACGACCAGGCCGACACCGAGACGTTCCTGCTCGGCTCGCGGGAGATCGCCTCCACCACCGACCTGACCGTCTACAGCCCGGAGTCGGCGCTCGGTCAGGCGATCCTCGGCAGCCGGTCCGGCCAGACCGTCACCTACACCGCGCCGAGCGGGGCCGACATCAAGGTCACCGTGGTCAACTACGAGCCGTTCTCCGGCTGACCCACCGCGCACCGGTGCCGCGCCCGCCGACGGGCGCGGCACCGCCGTACGGCTCAGGCCAGGCCGGGGAAGCCGACCTGGTAGCCGCTGGCGCGCAGCGCGCCGATCAGCTCCTCGGAGTGCTCCTCCCCCCGGGTCTCCACCGACAGGGCCACCTCCACCTCGCCCAGGTGCAGGTGCGGGTTGGCCCGCTGGTGTTCCACGTCGACCACGTTCGCCCGGTGCTCGGCGATCTCGGCCAGCAGTGAGGCGAGCTGACCCGGCCGGTCCGAGCAGCGGACGGTGACCCGCAGGTACCGGCCGGCGGCGGCCAGCCCGTGCTCGATCACCCGGAGCATCAGCAGCGGATCGATGTTGCCGCCGGAGAGCACCGCCACCACCGGTGGCTCGACCTGCACCGCGCCGGCCAGCAGCGCGGCCACGCCGGCCGCCCCGGCCGGCTCGACCACCTGCTTGCCCCGTTCCAGGAGCATCAGCAGGGCGCGGGAGATGTCCTCCTCGGTGACCGTGACGATCTCGTCGACGAGCTTGCGCACGTGCTCGAAGGTGATCACCCCCGGTCGGCCGACCGCGATGCCGTCGGCGATGGTGGAGAAGGCCGTCAGCGGCACCGGCTCACCGGCGGCCAGCGAGGGCGGGTACGCCGCGGCGCTCGCCGCCTGCACGCCGATCACCCGGACGTCGGGGCGCAGCGCCTTCGCGGCCACCGCGATCCCGGAGATCAGCCCACCGCCGCCGACGCCGGTGACGATGGTCCTGACGTCGGGGCACTGCTCCAGGATCTCCAGCGCCACGGTGCCCTGGCCGGCGATCACGTCCCGGTGGTCGAAGGGGTGGATCAGCACCGCACCGGTCCGTTCGGCGTACGCCTGCGCGGCGACCAGCGCCTCGTCGACGTTCGCGCCGGTCAGCTCGATCTGCGCGCCGTACCCCTTGGTGGCGGCGACCTTGGGCAGCGGGGCGTTGACCGGCATGAAGACCGTGGCGTGGGTGCCGAGCAGCCCGGCGGCGAGCGCGACCCCCTGGGCGTGGTTGCCGGCGCTGGCCGCCACCACCCCCCGGGCCTTCTCCGCCGCCGACAGCCGGGAGATCCGCAGGTACGCCCCGCGCACCTTGTACGACCCGGCGCGCTGCACGTTCTCGCACTTGAGCCAGACCGGACCGGCGAGCGCCGCGCTCAACGGCCGGGAGGGCTCCAGCGGGGTGACCCGGGTGACCCCGGCGAGCACGTCCCGGGCCGCCTGCACGTCGGCGAGGCCTACCAGTTCCGTCATGCCCCGATCGTGCCACCCGCCCGGCCCGCCGCCGACGGCGACATCGGCGGGCACACCGGCCACTACCTGCGGCAACGACCCCGTCACCGGGAGCGGGACGCTCAGGCGACGACCGGTGTGCCGACCCGGGGGTAGCCGGGGGCGTGCCGGGGCCAGGGGGCCTGCAGCTCGAACTGCCCGGCGACGGCCAGCAGCAGCAGCTCCGAGCCGGGTGGCCCGATCAGCTGCACCCCCACCGGCAGCCCGTCCGGGCGGCGGCCCACCGGCACCACCAGGGCCGGCAGGCCGGCGACGTTCCACGGGGCGGCGTACGGGGCGTACCGGATGTTGGTCAGCAGGTTGGACCGCCAGGACCGGCCCGACCAGGCGTGCGCCGGCGGCGGGGCGCTGGCCAGCGCGGGGGTGAGCAGCAGGTCGACCGAGTGGTCGCCGAAGAACCCGATGGACCGGTCCCGCCAGGCGGCGCGGTCGGCCTCGCGGACGTACCCGCGTCGTTGGGCCCACTCGCCCAGCGCGACGTGCCGGCGGCTGCGCCGTTGCAGGCTGCGCCGGTCGACGCCGGCGGCCCGGACGTCGGCGGCCGCGGCGGCGAACCAGGTAGCCATCCCCTGCAGGCCCAGCGCGGTCGGGTAGACCGGGTCGGCGGGTACGGCGTCGTGTCCGGCGGCGGCGAGCAGCCGGCCGGCGGCGGTGACCGCGTCCCGGTTCGGCTGGTCGGGGTGGACGCCCCGGACCGGCGAGCGCAGCGAGACGCCGACCCGCAGCCGCTGCGGCGGCACCAGCTTCTCCGGCCGTCGACCGGCCAGGACGGCGAAGCCCACGGCGGCGTCGGCGACCGTACCGGTCAGCACGCCGTGCTCGGCGAGGCCGAACCAGTCGTCCGCGCCGAGCTGGCAGGGGACCACGCCCCGGCCGGGCTTGAGACCGAGCAGGCCGCAGCAGGCGGCCGGGATGCGGATCGAGCCGAGCCCGTCGTTGCCGTGCGCGATCGGCACCAGCCCGGCGGCCACCGCGGCGGCGGCCCCGCCCGAGGAGCCGCCGGGGGTACGCCCGGTGTCCCACGGGTTGCGGGTGACGGCGGTCTCGTCGTCGGTGAGCCCCCAGAGCCCCAGCTCCGGCATCCGGGTCACCCCGAGGATCACCGCGCCGGCCCCGCGCAGCCGGCGGACCACCTCGTGGTCGGCCTCGGCGACCGCGGTCCGCACCGCGGCGGAGCCGTTCCAGGTGGGCAGCCCGGCCACCGGGGTGTTCTCCTTGACCCCGACCGGCACCCCGGCCAGCGGGAGGTTGGCCAGGTCCTCCTGCTCGTCGACCTTCTCCGCCTCGGTGATCGCCGCCCCGCCGCGTACCGTGCGGAACGCGGCGAGTCCGGCGTCGGCCCGGTCGATGTGGTCGAGATGGTCGGCCACCACCTGGGTCGCCGAGACATCACCCCGGCGTACGCCCCGGGCGATCTGTTTGGCGGTTGCCCCCACCCAGGTCGGCATGATGTCCTGCACGGCCACCCTCCCCAGCCAGCGGTCAGCCCAGCGCCTGCTCCAGATCGGCGAGCAGGTCCTCGACCGTCTCGATGCCGACAGACAGTCGCACGAGATCGGCGGGAACTTCAAGCGGCGAGCCGGCAGCACTTGCGTGTGTCATCTTCCCCGGGTGCTCGATCAGGGATTCCACCCCGCCGAGCGACTCGGCGAGAACGAAGAGCTTCGCCCGGTTGCAGATCTCCACGGCGTGCGCCTCGCCACCGGTGGCCCGGAAGGAGATCATCCCGCCGAAGCGGCGCATCTGCTTGGCGGCCACCTCGTGTCCCCGGTGCGACGGCAGGCCCGGGTAGAGCACCTCGGCCACCTTGGCGTGCCCGTCCAGGTAGGCGACGATCCGCTCGGCGTTGTCGCAGTGCCGGTCCATCCGTACCCCGAGGGTCTTGACGCCGCGCAGGGTCAGCCAGGCGTCGAACGGGCCGTTCACCGCGCCCATCGCGTTCTGGTGGTAGCGCAGCTCGTCGCCGAGGCCGGCGTCGGCGACCACCAGCGCGCCGCCGACCACGTCGGAGTGACCGCCGACGTACTTGGTGGTGGAGTGCACCACCACGTCCGCACCGAGGGCGATCGGCTGTTGCAGGTACGGCGAGGCGAAGGTGTTGTCCACCACCAGCAGCGCCCCGGCGTCGTGCGCCACGGCGGCCAGGGTGGCGATGTCGGCGATGCCGAGCAGCGGGTTCGTCGGCGTCTCCACCCAGACGATCTTCGTGCTGCCGGGGCGGATCGCGGCCCGTACCGCGTCCGGGTCGGAGACCCGCGCCGGGGTGAAGTCCAGCCCCCACCGCTGCGCCACCCGGGCGAAGAGCCGGTACGTGCCGCCGTACGCGTCGTCCGGGATCACCACGTGGTCACCCGGCTGGCAGACCGCCCGCAGCAGGGCGTCCTCGGCGGCCAGACCGCTGGCGAAGGCGAGCCCGACCCGACCGCCCTCCAGGGCCGCCAGGCACTCCTGGAGGGCGTCGCGGGTCGGGTTGCCGGAGCGGCTGTACTCGTACCCGAGCCGGGGCGCGCCGACGGCGTCCTGGGCGTACGTGCTGGTCTGGTAGATCGGTGGGATCACCGCGCCGGTGCGGGCCTCGGGGTCCTGACCGGCGTGGATGGCGAGCGTCTCGAAGCCGTGGTTCATTCCCGTGAGGCTAGCTGTAAGGAAGGGCCCCCCATTAACGCCTACGGTAAAGAGGGGCACCCTTCTCACCGCCGTTGACCGTTCGAGGGTCCGCGGGGCTAGCCTCGGCGGATGGCGGACTGCGTGTTCTGTGGGATCGTCGCCGGCGACGTACCGGCGTTCCGGGTCACCGACGAGCCGGACGGCGTGGCGTTCCTGGACACCCGACCGGTCTTCCCCGGGCACGTGCTGGTGGTGCCGCGCCCGCACCTGGTGACCCTCGGTGACCTGCCGGCGGCGGCGTTGCCCGGTTACTTCGCGCTGGTCCAGCGGGTGGCACTCGCGGTGGAGAGCGGGCTCGGTGCCGGCGGCACGTTCGTCGCGATGAACAACAAGGTGTCCCAGTCCGTGCCACACCTGCACACCCACGTGGTGCCGAGGACCCGGGGAGACGGCCTGCGCGGGTTCTTCTGGCCCCGCAGGCGCTACGCCGACGACGCCGAGGCGACCGACCACGCCGCCCGGATCACCGCCGCACTCGCCTGATCCGGGGCATTCACTCGGTGAGCTTCGGGTGGGACGGCCCGGCCGACACGATCCAGACGATACGACGTTCCGTATCCGGGCAGTACCAGATTCGACCACCGGCAGTCACCTCGTACTGCCACTGCGACAAGGCTCGGCCGCCCACCTCCCGGGTGGCGAGAGGGCCTCTCAGCCGGTGTTGCCGCGCCGGATTCTCCGGCTCCGTGGGCCGCTCGGTGAGCACGACCCACGCTTCCCAGGTGTTGGAACGGGCGGATTGGCAGAGCTGTTCCCAACCCTTGGCCGCCTCTGAGGTCGCGAACCGGGCCTCCCATCCGCCCGGTCGTCCCGGCGGTGCGACCCGGTCACCACGTTTGGCTCCCACGGATCATGCCTCCGTGGGACCGGGAACGGGGCCATGGTCCTCCGACAGCGGCTCGCTGAGCTCCCGCACCAGACGGGGGTCGGTGTAGACAGCTGCGGTAGCCCGCCATTCTCGGACGGTCTGCGCCAGCACCGACCACTCTCCCAGGTCGGCCGAGATCCGGGTTGCCGTGACGAAATCCGTCACGAACTGCGCGAGACTCTCCTCCGGAAGCAGCCCGAGCCACGGAAACTCGTCCATCAGGACCTCGGCAGCGACCTCCCGGGGAAGGTGCGCCAGGGCGTTACGAAGGGCCCGGGCAGCGGCCACCGCACCCTCACCGGCTGCCATCATCCGGTCCTCCCGGGTCAAGAGGAGCGCGGCCCCGTCCCGGCGGCGGACTCTGACGTCCCCAGAGTCAGCCAGCGCAGCCACGCTCTTGGGATCGCGCTGCAGCTCACTCCACTGGACTTCCCTGGTCGTCGGCATGCCTCAATTCTGAACTTTTTCATACTTCATGGCAAGCCGACGCCGGCAGTCGCCTGATCCGGCAACAGGCGGGTAAGGATGCCGGGCCCGTTGGCGTTGCAGGCTGCGAGAGGTACGAGAGGAGTTCCACCGTGTTCCTTCGCCGCATGAAGGCCGAGCTACCCACCGCCGACCAGACCCTGCCGGGTCGCCCGTTGCCGATGCCCGTCGCCGACCGGCACGAGGTTCTCGGGACCCCGCTGAAGGGCCCGTTCCCGGCGGGCACCGAGGTCGCCGTCTTCGGGATGGGTTGTTTCTGGGGCGCCGAGCGGTTGTTCTGGACCCTGCCGGGGGTGTACACCACGTCCGTCGGTTACGCCGGGGGCAGCACCCCGAACCCGACGTACGAGGAGGTCTGTTCCGGGATGACCGGGCACACCGAGGCGGTCCAGGTGGTGTACGACCCGTCGACGATCAGCTACCAGGACCTGCTCAAGGTCTTCTGGGAGAACCACGACCCGACCCAGGGCATGCGTCAGGGCAACGACGTGGGCACCCAGTACCGGTCGGCGATCTATGCGAGCACCGACGAGCAGCTCGCCACCGCCCAGGCCTCCCGGGACGCGTTCGCGCCGATCGTGGCCAGCGCCGGCAAGGGTGAGATCACCACGGAGATCGCTCCGCTGGGCGACTACTTCTTCGCCGAGACGTACCACCAGCAGTACCTGGCCCCGACGAAGAATCCGGGAGGTTACTGCAACCACGGCCCGAACGGGATGACCTGCCCGGTGGGCGTGGCCAGGACGGCCTGACCCCGGCAGGGCGCTGGCGCGGATCGCGGAGCCCGCCGGAGCCCACCGGATCGCGGAGCCCACCGATCACGGAGCCCGCCGGATCGCGGAGCCCACCGATCGCGGAGCCCGCCGGATCGCGCAGCCCACCGATCGCGACCGGGACGTCGACACTCACCGCAGGTGAAACGTGGCGGAAAGCGACTGCCGACCCTGCCGCGCGGGCGAATCGCCCGCGCGGCAGGGTCGGCAGTTTTGTGGTCAACACCACACCGCTGATGCGGCAAAACAGGATGAACGTCCCCGCGCTTTTCGGACTTTTCCGCAGTATGCACCCTACCCAAAGCCCGCAACCGTATCAGCCTGTTGCACCATCGCCCACTAGCCGAACGGGCAATTCTCCGGCATTCCTGGCACCATTGACCGCATGTGCGGACTGGCAGGGGAGCTCCGGCGGGACGGTCGCGCCGCCGACGTGTCGGCGGTGGCCCGCATGGCGGCGACGATGAGTGACCGGGGGCCGGACGACGGCGGGCTGTGGGCGCAGGGGCCGGTGGCGTTCGGTCACCGACGACTGAAGATCATCGACCTCTCCGCCGCCAGTGGTCAACCCATCGTCGACTCCGCCGCCGGACTCACCGGCGTCTTCAACGGCTGCGTCTACAACTACCGCGAGCTGCGCGAGGAGCTGCAGGCCAAGGGCCACCGCTTCTTTTCCACCGGGGACAGCGAGGTGGTGCTCAAGGCGTACGCCGAGTGGGGTCTGGACTTCGTCGACCACCTGATCGGCATGTTCGCCGTGGCGATCACCGAACGGGCCACCGGCCGGCTGGTGCTGGCCCGCGACCGGCTCGGCATCAAGCCGCTCTACGTCGCCGAGACGCCGGGCGTGGTGCGCTTCGCCAGCACGGTCCCCGCCCTGCTCGCCGGCGGCGACGTCGACACCGACCTCGACCCGGTGGCGCTCGCCCACTACCTCAGCTTCCACAGCGTCGTCCCGCCGCCGCGGACCATCCTGCGCGGCGTACGCAAGCTCCCGCCGGCCACCGTCCGGGTCTACGAGCCCGACGGGCGGGTCGACGAGCGGGTCTACTGGGACCCGTCCTTCACCCGCCGGGCCGACCGGGCCGACTGGTCGGCCCGGGACTGGGAGGACGCCCTGCACGAGTCGCTGACCACCGCGGTACGCCGCCGGATGGTCGCCGACGTGCCGGTCGGCGTGCTGCTCTCCGGTGGCCTGGACTCCAGCCTGGTGGTGGCGCTGCTGGCCGGTGAGGGCCAGCGCGGCCTGGCCACCTTCTCGATCGGCTTCGACTCGGTGGGCGGTCGGGAGGGCGACGAGTTCCGCTACTCCGACGTGGTCGCCAAGACCTTCGACACCGACCACCACCAGATCCGGGTCGCCGCCCAGGACCTCCTGCCCCCGCTGGAGGCGGCGGTCGCGGCGATGGCCGAGCCGATGGTCAGCCACGACTGTGTGGCGTTCTACCTGCTCAGCCAGGAGGTCGCCCGGCACGTCAAGGTGGTCCAGTCCGGTCAGGGCGCGGACGAGATCCTCGGCGGCTACCACTGGTACCCGCCGCTGGCCTCGGTCGGCCGGGAGCAGGCGGTCGAGACGTACGCGAAGGCCTTCTTCGACCGGGACGCGGCCGGGCTGGCCCGGGTGCTCGACCCGGCCTGGCTGGCCGACGGCGATCCGGCGCGCGAATTCGTCGCGGCGCACCTGGCCCGCGCCGGTGCCGAGACCGCGGTCGACGCCGGTCTGCGCCTGGACACCCAGGTCATGCTCACCGACGACCCGGTCAAGCGGGTGGACAACATGACGATGGCGCACGGGCTGGAGGCCCGGGTGCCCTTCCTCGACCACGAGTTCGTCGAGCTGGCCGCTACCTGCCCGCCCGAGCTGAAGCTGGCCCAGGGCGGCAAGGGCGTGCTCAAGGAGATCGGGCGGCGGGTCCTGCCGCACGAGGTGATCGACCGACCCAAGGGCTACTTCCCGGTGCCCGGCATCACCCACCTGGAGGGCAAGCTGCTCGACCGGGTACGTGACGCGCTGGGTGCCCCGGAGGCCCGCCGCCGCAACCTGTTCCGTCCCGACTACGTCAACACCCTGCTCGACGCCCCGAACGCCGAACTCACCCCGTTGATGGGAAACAAGCTGTGGCAGCTCGGACTCCTCGAGATGTGGCTGCAGAGCCACGGAATCGACTGACCGTGACCGACACCCTGGCCACCGGAGTGGCGCGTACCGACCGGTCCCGTGGGCGCGGTAGCCGCTACGAGCGGGTCGGGCCGGGCGGCGACCCGATGGCCCCCACCGCCGCGGACGACGCCGTCCGCCGGTCGGGCGACGACACCGGTGTGGTCCTCGACTGCGGCTGGGGCCGGTTGGTCTTCGGGCAGACCTTCAGTGAGCAGGCCGCCGTGGCCGACGTGCTGCGTTCGGAGGCCGCCGGTGCCCGGGACATCTGCGTCTACCTGCGCGACCCGCACGTGCTGGTGTCCCGACTGCCGGACGAGATCTTCATCGACCCGTCCCTGACGTACCGGCTGCCGCTCGGTCCCGGCCGCTTCACCGGGACGGCCGGGCCGACCACCGACGACGGCATCGGCGACACCCCGCGGGCCGCTGCCGGTACCGGGGCGACAGTCGAGCACGGTGACGTCCCGGGACTGCGGATCCGTCAGCTGCGGGACGCCGCCGACGCGGACGCGGTGAACCGGATCTACGCCCGCAACAGCATGGTCACCGCCCCGGTCGACGTGCTGGTGGCCAACGCCGGCACGGACAAGTTCCTGCACCTGGTCGCCGAGGCGGTCACCGGCGAGATCGTCGGCACCATCACCGGCGTGGACCACACGGCGGTCTTCGACGACCCCGAGAACGGTGCCAGCCTCTGGTGTCTGACCGTGGACTTCAACCAGGCCCCTCCGGGCACCGGCCAGGCGCTGCTGCTGGAGCTGGCGGCCCGGCTGACCGACCGGGGGCGGGCCTTCGTCGACCTGTCGGTGCTCGCCGAGAACGAGGGGGCGATCCGGCTCTACGAGCGGCTCGGCTTCTACCGCATCGCGACGCTCTGCGTGAAGCGGAAGAACCCGATCAACGAGCGGCTCTTCCTGCCCGGCGTGCCGGTGGGCTACGACGAGTTGAATCCGTACGCCAGGATCGTCGCCGACGAGGCGATGCGCCGCGGCATCCGGGTGGAGGTCACCGACCCGCACTGGGGTGAGCTGCGGCTGAGCAACGGCGGACGGACGGTGCTCACCCGGGAGTCGCTGTCGGAGTTGACCACGGCGGTGGCGATGAGCCGCTGCGACGACAAGCGGGTCACCCGCCGGATCCTCACCGCGGCCGGCCTCTCGGTCCCCCGGGGCCGCACCGCGACCCGGGACGAGGCCGATGCGGCCTTCCTCGCCGAGCTGGGTGAGGTGGTGGTCAAGCCGGCCCGCGGTGAGCAGGGCAACGGCATCACCGTCGGGGTACGCACCCCGGAGGCGCTGGTCACCGCCGTCGCGTTGGCCTCCCAGTTCTGCCCGGACGTGTTGATCGAGGAGCTGCGCGCCGGCGAGGACCTGCGGGTGATCGTGATCAACCACGAGGTGGTGGCCGCCGCGGTGCGCCGGCCCGCGTCGATCACCGGTGACGGGGTGCACCCCGTCGGCAAACTGATCGAGCGGCAGAGCCGTCGCCGGGCCGCCGCCACCGGCGGTGAGTCCCGGATCCCGATCGACGACCTGACCCGGGAGGTGGTGGCCGAGGCCGGGTACGCGATGGACGACGTGCTGCCCGAGGGGGAGGTGCTCGCCGTCCGTCGGACCGCCAACCTGCACACCGGCGGCACGATGCACGACGTCACAGGTGAGCTGCACCCGAAGATCGCCGAGGCGTGTGTGGCCGCCAGCCGGGCGTTGGACATCCCGGTCACCGGGCTGGACCTGCTGGTGCCCGCCCCCGACCGGCCCGAACACGTGTTCATCGAGGCCAACGAGCGGCCCGGCCTGGCCAACCACGAGCCCCAACCGACCGCCGAACGCTTCGTCGACCTGCTGTTCCCCGGAACACGGGCACCGCAACGGCTGTGGACTCCGGCGGGTGCGGCACCATCTGGGACATGACCGCACGCACCATCGCTCCGCTCAAACTCGATCTTGACTACCTCCAGCAGGTGATGTTGGAACTGTTGGACATCCCGAGTCCGTCGGGGCGTACCGACCACGTGCAGCAGTACGTGGGTGAGCGCCTCTCGGCACTCGGCATCTCGTCCACGCTGACCCGCCGGGGCGCGCTCAGCGCGTGCCTGGCCGGCCCTCGGCAGACCGGGGCCGACCGGGCGATCGTGGTGCACACCGACACCATCGGCGGGATGGTGAAGCGGCTGAAGGAGAACGGCCGGCTGGAACTCAAGCCGATCGGCACCCACAGCGCGCGGTTCGCTGAGGGCGCCCACGTCCGGATCTTCACCGACGAACTGGACCAGGTCATCACCGGTCAGGTGCTGCCGTTGAAGGCCAGCGGGCACCGCTACAACGACGACGTGGACCTGCAGGGCGTCGGTTGGGAGCACGTCGAGGTCCGGGTGGACGAGCCGGTCGAGGGCATCGCCGGCCTGCGGGCGCTCGGCATCGACGCCGGGGACTTCGTGGCCATCATCCCGACGGCCACGATCACCCCCAGCGGGTACGTCAAGTCCCGGCACCTGGACGACAAGGCCGGGGTGGCCGCGGTGCTGACCGCGTTCAAGGCGATCGTCGACGCCGGGATCACGCCGGCGGTCACCGCCCACCTGCTGGTCACGGTCACCGAGGAGATCGGGCACGGGGCCAGTCACGGCCTCGACCCGGACGTGGCCGAGATCATCTCGGTGGACGCGGCCGTGGTAGCTCCCGGACAGCAGTCCCGGGAGACCTCAGCCACCCTGGCCATGGGCGACGGGGTGGGACCGTTCGACTACCACCTGACCCGCAAACTCGCCGGCATCGCCGCCGAGCACGGGGTCGACCTGGTCCGGGACGTCTTCGACTACTACCGCTCGGACGTGGCGGCGGCCGTCGAGGCGGGGGCGCACGCCCGGGTGGCGTTGCTCGGTTTCGGCGTGGACGCCACCCACGGGCACGAGCGCACCCACCTGGAGGGGCTGCGCCACCTGACCCAACTGCTCTGCCTCTACCTGCAGAGCGACCTGGTCTTCCCGGAGTGGGACGCCGAGCCCGAGGGGGAGCTGGCCGACTTCCCGTCCCTGTCGGTGCAGCCGGCCAGCGAGGAGGGCCCCCGCGAGGGCCCCATCGGCCTCGACTGAGGTGTAAGGAAGGGCCCCCGCTTAACGCATAACGTCGAGAGGGTGCCCCTTCTCACCAACCATCTGGCCGTCGAGCCGCTCGGCCTCGCGCAGCGGGGCGGTGCGGGCCTCGCGCAGCGGGGCGGTGCGGCGCAGTCGCCGATGTCCCGCTTGCGCAGCGGTCCGTGGTCGGTGACCGGTTTCCCGCCACCGCACGAGGCGCCGGACACCTCCCGACGCCGTGATCCGCCGCACCAGGAGAGAAGAACTCCGAAAAAGGAGTACCGGACCCGGCCGACGACTGGGTAGCGTGGCGGTACACGGGAAAGGAGGTGGTCCAGACTTGTATAGCAATCGGACTCGTGAGGTGGCTGTCCGCTAGCCGCTGTCCTCGACAGTGAAAACTCGTCCGTCGCGAGGCGGACACGCAAGATCGTCGAGACCGTGTGGCAGCGGTGCGGCGAAACCACGACAGCCACCCGACCCCCGGGGTGCCGGCCCAAGTCCAGCCGGCCCGCGCGCGAGCGCGGAAGCCCCGGGGGTCGCTTCATGTCCGGGAGGGCCCTTGTCCACGCGGGAACTGGTGGTGCTCGGGACGGCCAGCCAGACGCCGACCCGGCAGCGCAACCACAACGGGTACGTGCTGCGCTGGGACGACGAGGTGATCCTCTTCGACCCGGGCGAGGGCAGCCAGCGGCAACTGCTGCACACCGGCGTCACCGCCACCCAACTGACCCGGATCTGCGTCACCCACTTCCACGGCGACCACTGCCTCGGCCTGCCCGGCCTGATCCAACGGCTCAGCCTGGACCGGGTCCCGCACCCGGTGCCGGTGCACTTCCCCGCCGGCGGCGTCGACTACTTCGCCCGGCTACGGCACGCCAGCTCCTTCCACGAGACCGCCGAACTGCGCCCCGAGCCGGTCGACACCGACGGCGCGCGGTTCGCCCTGACCGGAGCGACGCTCCAGGCCCGCCGACTGCGACACCCGATCGAGACCTACGGGTACCGGGTGGTCGAACCGGACGGCGTCCGGATGCTGCCCGAGCGGCTGTCCGCGTACGGCATCGTCGGGCCGGCGGTCGGCGAGCTGCAGCGCGCCGGTTACCTGGAGGTCGGCGGGCGTCGCGTCACCCTGGCCGAGGTGAGCCGGCCCCGACCCGGGCAGCGGTTCGCCTTCGTGATGGACACCGGCCTCTGCGACGGGGTGTACGCCCTCGCCGAGCGGGCCGACCTGCTGGTCATCGAGTCGACCTTCCTCAACTCGGAGGCCGCCCTCGCCGCCGAGGTCGGCCACCTGACCGCGG
The DNA here is from genome assembly GCF_049179195.1 of Micromonospora sp. WMMA1923. Classification (NCBI taxonomy): domain Bacteria; kingdom Bacillati; phylum Actinomycetota; class Actinomycetes; order Micromonosporales; family Micromonosporaceae; genus Micromonospora; species Micromonospora sp. WMMA1923. The sequence goes on along the minus strand of NZ_JBMHLZ010000001.1, from coordinate 406,469 downwards.
CGCAGGCCGCCCGGGTGGCCACCGAGTCCGGGGTACGCCGACTCGTGCTCACCCACTTCTCCCAGCGGTACGCCGACCCGGAACGCTTCGCCGCCGAGGCGCGGGAGCACTTCGCCGGGGAGCTGGTGATCGCCGAGGACCTGAGCGTCGTACCGGTGCCACCCCGGCGGTAGCCTCGGACGGTGACGCTCACCCTCCGCCACGCCACCCTCGACGATCTGCACCCGGTCGGTGCCCTGCACCACCGCTCCCGGGTCGCCACCTACTCGGCGTTCCTGCCGGTGGAGGCGCTGGCCGAGCCGTCCGCGCAGGCGATGGGGGCGTACTGGGCCGAACGCTGGGTCTGGGAGCGCGACGACCACCTGATGACCGTCGCCGAGCGCGACGGCCAGCTGGTGGGCTTCAGCTACCTGGGCCCGGACGACGGTGGCGACCCGGCCACCGGCCTGCTCAACGCCCTGCACCTCGACCCCGCCGAGCGGGGGCGGGGCACCGGCCGGTTGTTGATGGTCGACGCGCTGGCGGTGATGCGGGACCGGGCCTGGCGGCGGGCCACCCTCTGGGTGCTGGAACGCAACACCCTGGCCCGCCGGTTCTACGAACGGGGCGACTGGCGGCCCACCGGTGAGCGCCGTACGGACCGGATCGGCACCATCCCCACCACCCAACTCCGCTACCACCGCCCCGTGTAAGGAAGGGCCCCCTGTTAACGCTTTAGGTAGAGAGGGGCACCCCGCTCACCATCCGGATGCGGGTCAGGAGCCGTCCTGGTCGGAGTCGACCGAGAAGTTGATCACTCCGAGGAAGCCGTCTCCCTCCTCGCTCAGCGTCAACAGCATGCTGTCGGCGTAGATGCTGTCGTTGTCGTTGAAGGTGTCCCGGCCGCTGTGCGCGGCGTACGGCTGGGCGGCGAAGACCTTCGTGTTGAGCGCCTCGTCGAACATGACCTGGGTGGTGAGCACCCGACTGTTGTCCACGTGCACCATGGCGTGCACGTGGACGGTGCGTCCCCGGTACCAACCGGGCCAGATGGTGGTGAACTCGACGATCCCATCGGCGTTGGTGACCTGCGCCCCGCGCAGGTACCGCTGATCGTCGGTCGGGGTGAGGTCTGCGGCCCCGCCCCCGTCGCCCCTGGGTCCGCCACTGCCCGGGGCACCGCCCGCGGCACCGCTGGGCGGCGCACCAGCGTCACCCGGACCACCGCTCGGCGGCGTACCAGCGTCGCCTGGACCGCCGCTCGGCGGCGTACCAGCATCACCCGGACCACCGGCAGCGCCGCCGGGCCCGTCGTCCGCGCCCGAGGACTGCGCCTCAGCGCCCGAGTAGAGCCCGGCGGCGTCGCAGTGCCAGATCTCCACCACCGCGTTCGGCAGGGGCCCGCACGCCTCGCTGTCCTGCACCCGGATGGCCAACCGCAACCGGGTACCGGCCCGGTCCTCCCGGATGTCGCTACGGATCTTGTCGGCGTCGAAGTAGTACGGGCCCTGGGTGGTGCTCGCGGTGAGCGTGCAGGTGTTCGCATCGGCGAACAAGCCGGTCAGGTCGCTCGTGGTGCTGGCCTGCGGGGTGACGGTCTCGCCGGTCGACGTGGTGACGGTGCCCCCGTCCCGGCCGCAGGCGGTCAGCAGGCCGGCCAGGCCGACCGAGCCGATCCCGGCGATCAGCCGACGCCGGCTGACCCGTTGCCCCTCGTGGTGGTCGTGGGCGTGTTCCATGCGGTCCTCCCAGGTCCGTGGTGGATCAGGTGATCCACCACGGACGTTAGGGAGACCGGTTACGCGGGCGCTGTGCGGCGGGTGTGCTGGCGCTGTGGATCCGGCCAGCCTCGGGTCCCCACCCGCGTACGGTAAGAAGGGAGCCCTTCTATACCGCAGGCGTTAACAGGGGGCCCTTCCTTACACGCGGGTCAGTGGGCGCCGAGGTGGGCCAGCAGGTCCTGTCGGGTGAGTACACCCTTGGGCTTGCCGTCGACCAGGACCAGCGCGGCGTCGGACTTCTCCAGCAGGCCCACCGCCTCGCTCACCGGCTGCCCGCCACCGATCATCGGCAGTGGGTCGGCCATGTGCCGCTCGATCGTGTCGTGCAGGTGCGCCTGACCGGTGAAGAGGGCGTCGAGCAGGTCCTTCTCGGCGATCGAGCCGGCCACCTCGCCGGTGACCACCGGCGGCTCGGCCTTGAGCACCGGAAGCTGGGAGACGCCGTACTCGCGCATGTAGTCGATGGCGTCGCGGACCGTCTCGGTCGGGTGCACGTGGACCAGCTCGGGCAGGCCACCCGGCTTGCTGGACAGGGCGTCCGCGACGGTCGGCTCGGTGCCGGAGGCGGTCAGGAAGCCGTACCGGGCCATCCAGGCGTCGTTGAAGATCTTGGACAGGTAGCCCTTGCCGCTGTCCGGCAGCAGGACCACGACCACGTCGTCCGGGCCGGCCTTCCGGGCGATCTCCAGCGCGGCGACGACGGCCATCCCGCAGGAGCCGCCGACCAGCAGCCCCTCCTCGCGGGCCAGCCGCCGGGTCATCTCGAACGAGGCCTTGTCCGACACCTCGACGATCTCGTCGGCGACGGAGCGGTCGTAGGTCTCCGGCCAGAAGTCCTCACCGACCCCCTCGACCAGGTACGGCCGGCCGGTCCCGCCCGAGTAGACCGAGCCCTCCGGGTCGGCACCGACCACCCGGACCCGCCCGTCGGAGACCTCCTTGAGGTACCGGCCGATGCCGGAGATGGTGCCGCCGGTGCCCACCCCGGTGACGAAGTGGGTGATCCGGCCCTCGGTCTGCTGCCACAGCTCGGGACCGGTGGTCTCGTAGTGCGAGCGCGGGTTGGCCGGGTTGCTGTACTGGTCGGGCTTCCAGGCGCCGGGGATCTCCCGGGCCAGCCGGTCGGAGACGTTGTAGTAGGAGCGCGGGTCCTCCGGGGCGACCGCGGTGGGGCAGACCACCACCTCGGCGCCGTACGCCCGCAGCACGTCCTGCTTGTCCTGGCTGACCTTGTCCGGGCAGACGAAGACGCAGTGGTAGCCCTTGAGCTGAGCCACCAGGGCCAGTCCGACGCCGGTGTTGCCGCTGGTCGGCTCGACGATGGTGCCGCCGGGCTTGAGGATCCCGGCGGCCTCGGCGTCCTCGACCATCCGCAGCGCGATGCGGTCCTTCACCGAACCGCCGGGGTTGAGGTACTCGACCTTGGCCAGCACGGTCGCCCGGATGCCCTCGGTGACGTTGCGCAGCCGCACCAGCGGGGTGTCGCCGATCATGTCGACGACGTTGTCGTAGTACCGCACCTCGTTGTGCCCCTCACTCCGGCCCCGGCGGCGGTGCCGGGCGCTGCTGACTCAACGCCCAGCGTACGTCCCGTCAGGGCACGACGTGTCCGGGGACCACCGGGCTGCGGGTCTTCTCCCACTGCAGGAAGCGCTCGGTCTCGGCGAGCACCGTACCGGCCAGCCAGGTGACCACCACGGCGTCGTCCACCAGGCCGAACACGCTCAGCATCAACTCGGGCACCAGATCCACCGGGGAGGCCACGTACGCCACCGCGGCGGTCATCAGGGCCAGTCGCAGACCGCCGTCGTACTCGCCCCGCATGCTGGCCCGGATCATCCGGGGTACCGCCGCCACCCGGGTGCCCAGCGCCGGCCCACCCCGGGACCCGGCGGCCAGCGCCCTCGCCAACGCGGTGAACGCCGCGGTCCGCTTCAGCGTCCTGCCCATCCCGTCGCCTCCTTCTGTCCTCGCCCATCGTGCGGGATCGCCGCAACCGGCAGCCACCCCGCCCGCCGCCGGCCCGCCCGCCGCGCCGCGCCGACCCGCCGCGCCGACCGGCCCGCCGCCGGCTCGCCGCGCCGTCCACTGCCCGCCGCTTCGGCACGACGGTACGGTCATCGACGTCCGACTGTCGGATCTGGTACCCAGAACCGTCGTCTTCCAGCCACCTCCCGGCCGTTCGACGACGGCGGTCTGTCGTAGCGGCGAGATAATGTCGCGGTATGGGGGTCGCTGGTTCCGTCGTACCGACTGGTCCGCGTTGGCAGCGCACCCGGCAGGTCGCCCGGTTCGCGGCGATCGGCACGGGTGCCACCGCGGCGGCCTTCGCCGCGGCCACCGGGGTGCTGCTCGGTCAGGCCCGGCAGGCCCGGCGCACCATCCCGATGGCCCAGGCACCCCCGCCCCGCTGCGACGGCGTCTACGGCCCACGGTTCCCCGGCCGACCGTTGACCCTGGTGATCCTGGGTGACTCCTCGGCCGCCGGCTACGGCGTGCACCGTCGCCGGGAGACCCCCGGTGGGTTGCTCGGCACCGGGTTGTCCCGCCGGTTGCGCCGACCGGTGCGGGTGCACCGCTTCGCCGTGGTCGGTGCGCTCTCCGCAGGGTTGAAGCCGCAGGTCGAGTCAGCGTTGGAGACCGCACCGGACGTTGCGGTGATCATGGTCGGTGGCAACGACGTGACCAACCGGTCGGCCCCCGGGGCGGCCGTGCGCCACCTGGTCGACGCGGTGCGCACGCTGCGCGCCGCGGGTTGTGAGGTGGTCGTGGGCACCTGCCCCGACCTGGGTGCGATCCGGCCGATCCAGCCGCCGCTGCGCTGGGTGGCCCGGCGGTGGAGCCGGCAGTTGGCGGCGGCGCAGACGGTGGCGGTGGTGGAGGCCGGCGGTTGGACGGTCTCGCTCGGCGACCTGATCGGCCCCCGGTTCACCGCCGATCCCGTCCGGATGTTCGCCTGGGACCGGTTCCATCCCTCGGCCCAGGGGTATGCGGCGGTCGCCGCCGCGCTGCTGCCGACCGTGCTCGCCGCGCTCGGCACCGGCCAGGAACGGCTACCGCTGACCCACGGCGAAGGCGTGCGGTCGCTGCCCCAGGCGGCTCAGGAGGCGGCCCACCAGGCCGGTACGGAGGTCAGCGGCACCGAGGTCAGCGGCCGTGAGCGTGGGCCGGCGGGGCGGTGGGCCCAGTTGCGCCGCCGGCACCCGGCCAGCGCCGCCACAATGCCGCGCCCCGGCACCACCGCCGAGTCACCCACAGTGGAAGGACTGTCATGAGCGGTCAGATCATCAGCGGTCTCACCGCCCGCCTCGGTCGGGCGGCGGCTCTCTCCGTGGTCGCCGGGACCGTGGGTGGCGCGGCACTGCTCGCTGGCGAGGTGCTCGCCGCCCGCCACCGTCGGTACGCCCAGCCGGAGTTCGGGTTGGGCCTGCGCGCCACCATCGGACGGCCCGGCGCGCCCGCCCTGCGGCTGGTGCTGCTCGGCGACTCCGCGGCGCTCGGGGTCGGCGTGACGCACCTGGAGGACACCGTCGGTGGCCTGCTGGCCGGCCTGCTCGCCGAGGGTCCGACCGGCCGCCTGGTGCACCTGTCCAGCGTCGGCGTTTCCGGCTCGCGCTCGACCGACCTGGCCACCCAGGTGGCCAGGTCGCTGCTGGGTGAGCCACCCGACGTGGCGTTGATCCTGATCGGCGCCAACGACGCGACCACCCTGCGCCGGCCGGCCGACTCCGCCGCCTACCTCGCCTCGGCGGTGCACCGGCTGCGGGAGGCCGGCGCCGAGGTGGTGGTGGGGACCTGCCCCGATCTGGGTGCCGTCCGGGCGATCGCGCCGCCGCTGCGACAGGTGGTCGGGTGGTCCGGCCGGCGCATCGCGTACGCCCAGACCATCGCGGTGCTGGAGGCCGGCGGCACCGTGGTTGACCTGGCCACCGAGACGGGTCCGGTCTTCCGGGCCGACGCCGGAACGCTCTGTCACGACGGCTTCCACCCGTCGGCCGACGGGTACCGGATCTGGGCGCACGCGCTGCTGCCCGCGGTCGCCGCCGCCGCGGCGGTCACCTCCCCGCACTGACGCCGCCGTAACCGTCGCCTCCGGTCCCACGGCGGCCCGCCGGGGTGACATTTCCCGCCGGGACGACGCCTTCCACGGAAAGTTACCTGCAGGTTAACGTTGGTTCATGCCGACCGAGTCGTCCCGCGACGCCGTCATCGTCGCCACCGCCCGCTCCCCCATCGGCCGGGCGCACAAGGGTTCCCTGCGCGACGTCCGTCCGGACGATCTCGCCGCCACCATCGTCCAGGCCGCCCTGGACAAGGTTCCCCAGCTCGACCCCACCGAGATCGACGACCTCCACCTGGGCTGCGGACTGCCCGGCGGTGAGCAGGGCTTCAACCTGGGCCGGGTGGTGGCCACCCTGCTCGGGCACGACACCCTTCCCGGTACGACCGTGACCCGGTACTGCGCGTCTTCGCTGCAGACCACCCGAATGGCGATGCACGCGATCCGGGCCGGCGAGGGCGACGTGTTCGTCTCCGCCGGGGTCGAAACCGTCTCCCGGTACGCCCGAGGCAACTCCGACGGCCTGCCGTCGGCGGCGCAGGCGCTGGTCGGCGGCGGATGGGAGAACCCGCGTTTCGCCGAGGCCGGCAAGCGGTCCGAACGCCGGGCGCAGGGCGACGCGGAGGTCTGGACCGACCCGCGCGAGGCCGGCGAACTACCGGACGTCTACCTGGCCATGGGGCAGACCGCCGAGAACCTCGCCCAGGTGTACGACGTCACCCGGGCCGAGATGGACGAGTTCGGCGTCCGCAGCCAGAACCTGGCCGAGAAGGCGATCGCCGACGGCTTCTGGGCCCGCGAGATCACCCCGGTCACCACGCCGGACGGCACCGTGGTCAGCACCGACGACGGCCCGCGCGCCGGAGTGACCCTGGCCGGGGTGTCCGGCCTGAAGCCGGTGTTCCGCCCGGACGGCCGCATCACCGCCGGCAACTGCTGCCCGCTCAACGACGGCGCGGCGGCCGTGATCGTGATGAGCGCCCAGCGGGCCCGGGACCTGGGCATCACGCCGCTGGCCCGGATCGTCTCCACCGGCGTCACCGCCCTCTCCCCGGAGATCATGGGCCTGGGTCCGGTCGAGGCTTCCCGGCAGGCCCTGCGGCGGGCCGGCATGACCATCGACGACGTCGACCTGGTCGAGATCAATGAGGCGTTCGCCGCGCAGGTCATCCCCTCCTACCGGCAGCTCGGCATTCCGCTGGAGAAACTGAACGTCGCGGGTGGCGCCATCGCCGTCGGCCACCCGTTCGGGATGACCGGGGCCCGGATCACCGGCACCCTGCTCAACGCTCTGGACTGGCACGACAAGAGCATCGGCCTGGAGACCATGTGCGTCGGCGGCGGCCAGGGCATGGCCATGGTCCTCGAACGCCTGAGCTGACCCGTACCACCGGCCGGAGGTGGGCCGTACCACCGGCCGGAGGTGGGCCGGCACGGGCATCGGTCGGACTGGTGCGGGCGCTTGGCCGGGCCGGTGCGGGCGCTTGGCCGGGCTATCCGGGACCGGGCTGGGCTCTCGCTGGGGCCGGGACGGGCTGGGCTGGGCTGGGCTGGGCTGGGCGACCGTTGGGCGGGTCGGCGGGAGCCGGTGTCAGAGAGCGCGCCGGGTGGCGGTCAGTTCCGCGTCGGCCCGCGCCAGCAGCTCGGCGGGCGGGTCGGCCGCGACCAGATCGGCGCTGACCACCCGGAGCTGGTCGGGCAGGGCCAGGTCGTTGGCCAGCCGGGGTACGGAACGTCGCGGCTGACCCTCCGCGTCGGCGGCGAGGTTGGCGATCTCCTGGACCAGCCGGTGCACCAGGTCGGCCCGGGAGACGTTGCCACCGGTGGCGATGGCCGCCCAGCGAGGCTGCTGCCAGTGCCCCACCTGCCGGGTCAGCAACTCCACCGCCCGCTGAAGGTCCACCCCTGCGCCCATCCGAGAGAGTCTACGGCCCTCAGCGCCCCGAGCGCCCCCGCAGCTGGCGGCTGGCGGCTGGCGGCTGGCGGCTGGTGGCTGGTGGCTGGCGGCTGGCGGCTGGTGGGCTTTAAAGATCTTGGAAGATTTCGGCCCCTGAACGAGGGGCACTTTTCTTCCAAGATCTTCTGCGGCACTCGAACCACGGCGGCGCTGCTGCTGCCTCGCCGGGACGGCGGAACGGCAGGACGGCGGGACGGCGGGACGGCAGGCTGTGGTGCGCTCGTGGAATGGGCGGGGGCAAGCCCTCGGGCGACTTCCGGGCCGAACAGCCCGGTGAAACGACCGGCGCCCGCCGCCGCGGGATCGCGGGGGCGGGCGCCGGTCGATGACGAACGTCAGTCGTCACCCTGGAAGTAGCTCAGCAGACGCAGGATCTCGATGTAGAGCCAGATCAGGCTGACCAGGATGCCGAAGGCGGCCGTCCAGGAGTAGCGCTGAGGCAGGCCCATCCGGACGCCCTCCTCCACCTCGTGGAAGCTGAGCACGAAGCTCAACGAGGCGACCACGATGCAGACCAGGCTGAAGCCGATGGCAAGTGGGCTGCCGTCGCGCAGACCGGTGTTGATGCCGAACAGCGCCAGCACCAGGTTGATCAGCATCACCGCGAAGAGGCCGACCATCACCGCGATCATGCCGCGGACGAACTTCGGCGTGGCCCGGATGACGCGCGCCTTGTAGAGCATCGCCATCAGGAAGAAGACACCGAAGGTGGCGGTCACCGCCTGCAGCACGATGCCGTCGTACAGCGACTCGAAGAACTTGCTGATCATGCCGACGAAGACGCCCTCGACGACGGCGTACGCGATCACCAACGCCGGGTTGGCCATCCGGGAGAACGAGATGATCATGCCGAGTACGAGGCCGACCACGGCCGCGCCGATCCACGCGGCGCCGAGCAGCGCGTCCGGCACCAGCACCCAGGCTGCTGCGGCGGAAGCGCCGACGATGGCCAGCAGCATGACGGTCTTGACCACCACGTCGTCGATCGACATGGGCGAGACGGTCGGCGGTGCGGCCGGGTACCCGGGCGCGCCCGGGTACTGCTGCGGATGGCCGGGCTGTCCGTACGGCCCGGTCGGGGCGTACCCGGCGGAACGCTCCCGCTCGGCCGCCTGGCCGAGACGGGCGAGCACCGGGTTCGAAGTCTTCACTTTCAGGCCTCCCTCAGGGGGTCGTCGCACGTGAACGTGCACCCCAAGAGTAAACGCCCGGGGCAGCCCAGCGCAGATCGGCAAGCTGGATGGAAGCTGAGAGTGTCGGTGCCCGGGGCGGGGATCGAACCCGCACGCCTTGCGGCAGCCGCTTTTAAGGCGGCCGTGTCTGCCTTTCCACCACCCGGGCGACCCCCACCGGCGTGGTCGACGCGCGGCGGTGCAGTGTCACGGTAACCGGTCCCGACCGGGCTGGCGTACCCTGCCCGGACCTCGCCGGCACGTCCCGGCGTACCCGGGTGGGTCCGGAACACTAGGGTCGAGGCCGTGACCAGCACAGCCCCCACGGCAGCCGAGGCCGGCTCGGACCAGCCGGTCCCACCGGGTGACCAGGCGACCCGCGACGAGCGCGCCGACCGGCCGCTGCCCGCCACCGCACGGTACCGCGCCGCGCTGGTCGCCGGCGTCCGGCAGTACCGCGCCGCGCTGGTCGCCGGCGTCCGGCAAAGCCCCGTCCGGCTGGTCACCGCCGCCAGGGAAAGCCCCGTCCGGCTGGTCGCCGCCGCCAGGAAAAGCCCCGCCGCGCTGGTCGCCGGCGTCCGGCGGCACCGGGCCGATCTGGTCGTCATCGGGATCTTCGTCCTGCTGGCCGGGTGGCTGACCCACGGTCTCTGGCCGGATCCGGCCCGCCGGGTGCTCGCGCTCAACCCGGAGGACCAGGCGCTGTACGAGTGGTTCCTGGCGGTGGACGCGCGGGCGCTGTTGGGTGACTTCTCGCTGCTCACCGAGAAGTTGAACGCCCCGGACGGGGTGAACCTGATGACCAACACCACGGTCATCGCGCTCGGCGTGCTCCTCGCGCCGGTCACCCTGGTCTTCGGTGCCCCGGTCACCTTCGCGCTGCTGGCCGGGGCGAACCTGGCCGGTACCGCGGTCGCCTGGTACCTGCTGTTCACCCGGACGACCGGGGTCCGGCGGCTGGCCGCCGCGCTCGGTGCCGGGCTGGCCGGGTTCGGGCCGGGCATCCTGTCCCAGAGCAACAGCCACCTGCACATGACGGCCCAGTGGCTGGTTCCGGTGATCGTCTGGCTGGTGGTCCGGCTGGTCCGGGCCGCCGACCCGGCCGCCGACGGCTCCCGTGACGGCGGGGTGGACCGGCGGCGGATGATCACCTCGTCGCTCGGGTTGGCCGCCGCCGTCAGCGCGCAGATCTTCATCGGCGAGGAGGTGCTCTTCCTCGCCGCCGTCACGTTGATCGTGATGACGCTCACCTACGCGGTCGCCGACCGGGCCCTGGTCCGCCGGGTGCTGCCGGGGTTCGCCGGCGGGCTGCTGCTCGCCGCCGGCCTCTCCCTGATGGTGGTGGGATACCCGCTGTGGTTCCAGTTCGCCGGCCCGCAGGGGGTCGCCGACGGAATGTTCAGCCCGTACTACTTCTCGGCGGATCTGAGCAGCTGGTGGACGTTCTCCCCGCTCTCGGTGGCCGGCAGCGCCGAGGCGGCCGGGCTGACCACCGGTCCGGCCGAGTACAACACGTTCCTCGGCTGGCCGCTGCTGGTGGTCGCCCTGGCCGGCACCGGCTGGCTCCTGACCGGCACCCGCCGCACCCCCGCGCCCGCCGAGGAAGCCGACCAACCCCACGCGCAGGCCACGACCGCCGAGCGGCCCGATGCGCAGCGCGGCTCCGGCCGTTGCGGGTACCGGCCGCTGGTGCTGGCCTGTCTGGTCTCCGCCCTGGTGATGGGCGGGCTGTCGCTCGGCCCCGACGTGGTGGTGGCCGGCGACCGGAGCACCGTGCCGGGGCCGTACCGGCTGTTGATGGGTCTGCCCGTGGTCGACGGCGCGCTGCCGATGCGGTTCGCCCTCGCCGTGCTGCCGCTGCTCGGGGTGGTGCTGGCGCTGGTCGTGGACCGGGCGCTGCGCGGTGGCGGCCCGACCCGGTGGATCGTGCCCGTTGCCGTGGCGGCGGCCCTGCTGCCGACGCTGCCGACGCCGTTGCCCACCGCCGAACGCCCGGCGCTGCCCGAGTTCATCACCGGCGGGCACTGGCGCGAGTGCGTGTCACCGGGCGGGGTGCTCGTCCCGGTGCCCGCTCCCACCCCGAAGGAACCCTGGCCGATGCGCTGGGCGACCGCCGCCGACGCCGAGTTCCGCCTGCCGGAGGGCTTCTTCATCGGCCCGTACGGCAAGGGCGGCACGGCGGCGATGGGCACCTTCAAGCAGCCCACCTCCGCCATGCTCGCCCGGGTCGCCAGGGAGGGCGGCTCGCCGGCGATCGGCGACGCGCAACGCCGGCAGGCGGCGCGGGACGCGGCCTTCTGGGGGGCGTCCTGCGTGGTGCTCACCGAGGACGCCCCGCACGTGGGCAACCTGCTCGCCACGTTGCAGCAGCTCTACGGCCCGCCCCGCCGGATAGCCGACGCCTGGATCTGGCGGGTCTGACCCGGCAGACAAACCGCCACCCTCCGGGACCCGCCAGGCAGGCCGCAACCGGCCGGGGCCTCAGGACCGCTTCGCGTCGACCGGCTGCGAGGCGACCTCGAACTCCTCACGCGGGTCGTGCAGCTGGCCGAGCGCGACCACCTCCCGCTTGAGGAAGAAGGCAAGCGTCCAGTCGACCACGACCCGGACCTTGCGGTTGAACGAGGGGATCCGGCTCATGTGGTACGTCCGGTGCATGAACCACGCCGGCCAGCCGGTCATCTTGATCCCGTACACCTGGGCGACGCCCTTGTGCAGGCCCAGGCTGGCCACGCTGCCGGCGTGCTTGTGCTTGTACTCCACCGGCTCCTGGCCCCGGATCACCGCGCGGATGTTGTCGGCCATCACGGCGGCCTGGCGCACCGCGTGCTGGGCGCTCGGCGAGCAGTACGCCCCGGGCGGGCCGGTCAGGTCCGGCACGGCCGCGCAGTCACCGGCGCTCCACGCCCCCTCGATCACCTGTTCGCCGTCGACCACCTGGAGGGTGGGCAGGCAGGTGACCCGCCGCCGCTCGTCGCGCGGGAAGCCGGTGGCGTCCAGCAGTGGCGAGGGCTTCACCCCGGCGGTCCAGACGATGGTGTCGGAGCGGAAGCTGTCGCCGTCGGAGAGTTTGACCAGCCCGTCGACGCAGGACTCCAGCCGGGTGTCCAGCCGGATGTCCATGTCCCGCTTGAGCAGCTGCTGCACCGTGTAGGCACCCATGTCCCGGTCGACCTCGGGCAGCACCCGCTGGGTCGCCTCGACCAGCACCCAGCGCATGTCGGCGGGCTTCAGCTCCGGGTAGTACCGCAGCGCGTCCCGGGCCATGTCCTCCATCTCGGCCAGCGCCTCGATGCCGGCGTACCCGCCGCCGACGAAGGTGAAGGTAAGCGCGGAACGGCGGACGTCCGGGTCGGTCGTGGCGGCGGCCACGTCGAGCCGGTCCAGCACGTGGTTGCGCAGGTAGATGGCCTCGCCGATGGTCTTGAAGCCGATGCCGTGCTCGTGCAGGCCGGGGATCGGCAGGGTGCGGGACACCGAGCCGGGGGCCACCACGACGTGGTCGTAGGCGATCTCCCGGGGCGGGCCGATGATCGGCTGGACGGTGGCGACCTTGCGGTCGTGCGCGATCGAGGTGACCGCGCCGGCCACCACCGTGCACTTGCGCAGCTCCCGGCGCAGCGGCACCACGGAGTGGCGGGGCGAGATGTTGCCGGCCGCCGCCTCGGGCAGGAACGGTTGGTAGGTCATGTGCGGCTGCGGGTCGACCACGATCACCTCAGCCTCACGGGAGCTGAGCTTCTTCGACAGCCGCAGGGCCGCGTACAGCCCGACATGTCCGGCACCAACGACAAGGATCCGCTTCGGATTCACGCTTACATCTTTCCCCGGCCGGCCCGCCTAATCCCGTCCACGCCCCTGTTCTGTGACGGAGCACAACCCTGTGACCTGCATGACGTGCCATTCACCTGCGTCGCAACAACCAGCCCAGCAGCCCGCTCAGGCCCACCGCCACCAGCAGCCCCGCCACCGTGACCGCGCGGAATCCGGCACCGGGCCCGACCGCCCCCACGGCGACCAGCAACACCCCCAGCACCGAGGTGGCCAGCAGCACCACCGCCGTCCGGGTCAACCAGCGGGTCACCACGTCCGGGTCGAGCACCGCGTCGTAGGGCAGCAGCGCCGCCAGCGCGCAGAGGGTGTGCGCCAGGTAGAGCGCCGCCGCCACGGCCAGCAACCGCCACAGCGCCACCGGGCGGCCGTACCCGGCGGTGGCCAGCCACCAGCCACCCACCGTGACCAGGGCCGCGAAGGTCGGCCAGAACCGGCCCGGTGACACCGCCGGCAACAACGCGACGACCGCCAGTACGCCGAGCGTCCGGCCGACCAGCAGCTCCGTCGGGTACGCCAGGACCAGGCCGGCCAGGGTGGTCAGGAAGATGCCGAAGCGGACCAGCAGCGGGGCGAGGGTGATCCGGGTGACGCCGTGCCGCAGCGCGCGCAGCCGGGCGGTGAGCGCCGTCACCGGGCACCCCCCCGGGGCGCGGTGGCCAGTCGGGCCACGTCCCGCAGCACCTCGTCCAGGCTGCCCGCCCCGGCCCAGCGGACCACCGGCACGCCGTGCTCACGGAGCTGGCCGATCATCGTGTCCCGGTCCAGCCGCCACAGCCGGTAGGCGACCTTCGCCCAGCCCGCGTCGCCCGGTGGGGACAGCTCGGTCGGCAGGGTGTCCACGGCCACCACGAACCGGCCCGAGCGGGCCAGCCGGGCCAGCATCTGCGCCGACCGCTCGTCCAACAGCGGGGTGAGCACCACCACCAGCGCGTCCGAGGAGAGCAGGTGCGGGCCGAAGACCTGGTCGTACGGCTCGTGCGGGGAGGACTCGGCGTGGGTGTCCAGCAGCCACTCCAGCACCGTCAGGTACTGCCGCCGGCCGGTGGAGGGGCGCAGCCGCCGGGCGGTCGGGCCGTACTCCAGCATCGAGACCCGGTCGCCCCGGTGCAGGTAGTGCTCGGCGATCGCGGCGGCGGAGCGGACCGTGGTGTCCAGCACCGAGGCGGCCCCGTCGACGCCACCGGAGCGGCCCGCCTCGGCCAGCACGTCGAGCAGGAGCACCACCTCGGCGTCCCGGTCCGACAGGGTCGCCGCGACGTGCAGTTGCCGGGCCCGCAACGAGACCCGCCAGTCGATGCGGCGCAGCCGGTCGCCGGGGGCGAAGACGCGTACCCCGGCCAGCTCACCGCCCTCGCCGGGGCGGCGGGACCGGTGCGCGCCGACCAGGCCGGCGGCCCGGGGCATCGCCTCCACCGCCTCGAACGGTTCGGTCTTCGGATAGACCCGGACCCGCTCCGGCTCGACCACCGTCGCCCGGGACACCAGCAGGCCGTCGGCGGCGGCGGCCCGCGCGCCGGCCGGGCCGAGCGGGTGCCGGCCCCACCGCCGGGCGGTACCGGTCAGCTCCAGGTCGACCGCCGCGCCGACGGGTACCGAGGTGACGAAGGGCCGGTCCGCGGTGCCGGGGGTCACGTCCACCTGGGCGCCACCGAAGCCGGCGCGGGTGATCCGCAGCCAGGGTGAGACCCGGGTGCGAACCACCGTCAGGTCGTAGGCCACCCGGTCCGGGTTGCCGACGGTGATCGCCGCGCTCAGCTCGCCCCCCTCGACCAGGTGCGCGTCGCCGGTGGCCACCCAGAGCTGCGGGGCGGCCGTCGGCCGGCGACGCAACGAGTACGCGGTGCCGAGCGCGAACGGCGCGGCAAGCACGACCAGGTCGGCCCGGCCGAGCAGCACCGCGGCGATCAACAGCAGCCCGGTGAGCAGCACCGCCCGCCCCAGCGCCGCGGTGGGTGTCCAGCCGGACGTCGGTTCCTGCTCCGGTGTGGTGTCAGCGGCCATCAGTACCCGGGCCGGCCGTGACTGGGCAGCGCGCCGCTGGCCGGCGCGGGGGTGGCGTCGAGCACCTCACCCACCACGAAGGACGGATCGACCCGGCGCAGCCACATCTCCGGACGCAGCGTGATCCGGTGCGCCAGGGCGGGCACCGCCACCTCCTTGACGTCCTCGGGCACCACGTAGTCCCGGCCGGCGAAGACCGCCCGGACCCGGGACAGCAGCAGCAGCGCCAGCGACCCGCGGGGCGAGGCACCGACCAGCACCGACGGGTGTTCCCGGGTGGCCGAGGTCAACGCCACGATGTACCGGCCGATGGAGTCCTCCACCACCACGTTCTCCAGCGCCGCCTGCATGGCCCGCAGCGTCTTGGCGTCGACCACCGGGGAGATCTCGGCCTCCTCGCGGCGGCGGGTCATCCGCCGACGCAGCACCTCCCACTCCTGCTCGGGCTCCGGGTAGCCGAACGAGACCCGCAGCAGGAACCGGTCCAGCTGCGCCTCCGGCAGCGGGTACGTGCCCTCGTACTCGATGGGGTTGGCGGTGGCCAGGACGTGGAACGGCTCGTCCAACCGGTAGGTGACGCCCTCCACCGAGACCTGCTTCTCCTGCATCGCCTCCAGCAGGGCGGACTGGGTCTTCGGCGGGGTCCGGTTGATCTCGTCGGCCAGCAGCAGGTTGGTGAAGACCGGCCCGGCGCGGAACGAGAAGTCCCCGCTGCTCTGGTCGTACAGGAAGGAGCCGGTGACGTCGGCGGGCAGCAGATCGGGGGTGAACTGCAGGCGGCGGAAGTCCAGCCCCAGCGCCTGGGCGAAGGAGCGTGCCGTCAGCGTCTTACCCAGACCGGGCAGGTCCTCCAGCAGGACGTGGCCGCCGGCCAGGATGCCGGCGAGCACCAGCTCCAGGGTGTCCCGCTTGCCGACCACGACCGTGCCGACCGCGTCCAGCACCGCCCGGGCCAGCCGGCCGACCTCGGCGGGGGAAATGGTGCGGTCCACGTCGTTCATATCTTCTCCAGATCGGCGACGATCGCCGCGAGATCGCGCGGCGACGGGGTGCGTCGGGGCGGGGTTTCCAGGAAGGTCCAGAGCTTCTCGCCGAGCAGGGCGCGGGCCCGGACCGGGTCGGAGTCGCGGGTCAGGCCGTGCCGCTGGCGCATCCGCTCGTCGGCCAGCTCACCGAGGCGGGGCAGCAGCACGCTGGTGAACCGCTCCGGCTTGCCCGCCGACCACTCCAGCGGCGCCCCCCAACCGTTGATCGCGGTACGCAGGGCGTCACGCGCCCCGAAGTTCCAGGTGCCCGGCTCCTCGCCGGAGTTGAGCCGGGTGCCCACCCGCCGGGTCGGCGGCGGCGCGAGCGCCCTGCTCACCCGGTGCACGGTGAGCACGGCGACCACCCCGGCCACCACCACCTCCAGCGAGACGGTGAGACCGACCGCACGCAGCACCGCGACCACCACCGCGCTGGCCGCCGCGGTGACCGCGAGAAACTTCAGCACCGCCCGGATCCGCCCACCGGAGCGGCGAGGCTCCACGGTGGCCGGTCGTTCCTCGTCGGAGCCGAGCAGGTCGTCGATGCTGGTGCTGCTCACCTGGACATCCCGTCCCCGGTACGCCGCCCGGTCACGCCGGCACCTCGTCCCCGGTCGACGAGTCGCTCCCGGCGGTGGCGGTCAGCTCGCCACGCAACCGACGCAACGCCACCCGGGCCTGGTCCCGGGTCCGTTCGTCGACGGCGCGGGGAGCGTACCGGGCCTCCCGGTAGACCTCGGCGAAGCCGGCCAGCACGTCGGCGCTGACGATCGCCGGCACCCCGGCGGTCGGGTCGCCCCGGAGCAGCCGGGTGACCAGGTCGGTGGGGGTATCGCCGGCCCGGCGCGGCACCCCGACCGTGGCGGCGGCCTCCTCCAGGCGTACCCAGCAGGCGATCACCGCCGTACGTGGATCGGTGTCGGTGTCGTCCAACTCGACCAGGCCGGCGTCGAGGGCGGCGACCACCTCCGCGGCGGTACCGGCAGCGGTGCGGGCCCGTTGCTGCGGCAGGGCCCGGGTACGCCGACGCAGCACGCCCCGCAGCAGCGTCCAGACCAGGTAGCCGGCGGCAGCCAGCAGGGCGACGCCGAGCACGGCGAGCGCACCGGTGGCCAGCCACGCCGGGATCTCCAACTGGGTGGCCTCGGCGTCCTGCCGGGGCTCGATCGGGATCGCGGTCTCGGCCACCCCTTCCGGGTACTCCGGCACCAGGGGGAGGTTCTCGGCGGCGGGCGGGATCCGCTGCGCCCCGATCGACGAGTGTCCCGCCGCGAACGCGGCCAGCCCGAGCAGGGCGGCAACCACCGCGATCGGCCACCACCTGCGCAGCACGCTGAACTCCACCGGCGGTTACCTCCGGGCCAGCGTCAGCTTCGGCCGGGGCGTACGCCGTACGTCCGTCATCGCCACCGCCCCACGCGATCTCAGTCCAACCCGGCCACCTGTTTCGCCCGGACGAACACGTCGTCCAGCATCCCCGGCGTCAGCCGCCCCGTGAAAGTGTTCTGCTGACTGACGTGGTAGCAGCCGAGCAACTCCGGTGCGGCCGTGCCGGACCAGTGTGCCCCATGGCCGAACGCCGGTCGCGGGCTGGGCGGGCGGACCCCGTACACGTCACGCAGCACCGGCCACCACGTGGCCCAGGCGAAGGCCCCGAGGGCGACCACGACGCGCAGGCTCGGCCGGATCAGCGCGACCTCCCGGTGCAACCATGGCGCGCAGGTGTCCCGCTCGGCCGGGGTGGGCTTGTTGTCCGGCGGCGCGCAGCGTACGGCGGCGAAGATCCGGGTGCCGGTCAACGCCAGTCCGTCGTCGGCGGCGACGCTGGTCGGCTGGTTGGCCAGGCCGGCCCGGTGCAGCGCGGCGAAGAGCACGTCACCGGAGCGGTCCCCGGTGAAGACCCGACCGGTCCGGTTGCCACCGTGCGCGGCCGGGGCGAGCCCGAGAATCGCGATCCGGGCGTCCGGTGCACCGAATCCGGGCACCGGCCGACCGTGGTACTCCTGCTCCCGGAAGGCCGCCCGCTTCGTGCGGGCCACCTCCTCGCGCCAGGCCACCAGCCGTGGGCAGGCGAAACAGTCGACCACCGCGCCGTCGAGGTCGGCCAGGTCGGCCGCCCGCGCCGCGCGCCCGACCACCTCCACCGGGGTACGCGACACCACGCCGCCCGGGTCGGCGGCGGCGGGTGGGATGGGTCGGTCAGCCAAGTTTGGCCCGGAACAGTTCGAGGGTACGGGCCCAGGCGCTGGCGGCGGCCGGCTGGTCGAACGACTCGGGCCGGTCGTCGTTGAAGAAGGCGTGCGCGGTACCCGGGTAGTCGTAGGTCTGGCAGGTGCCGCCGGCCGCCTCGATGGCCGCGCGGGCGGTCTGCACCCCGTCCGCGCTGGACGTGCCGTCGGCCTCGGCGCAGTGGATGATGGCGCTCTTGCCGGCGTAGTCGGCCCAGTCCGGGCTCATCTTCTCCCACGGCAGCACCGGGTAGAAGCCGGCCGTGGCCACGATCCGCTCGGAGAGGGTCGCCGACCAGAGGGCCAGGCTCCCCCCGGCGCAGAAGCCCACCGCGCCGACCTTGCCGGCGACCTCGGGCCGACCGGCCAGGTAGTCGGCGGCCCCGGCGATGTCCTTGGCGGCGTCGTCCATCCGCAGCGCCATCATCAGCCGGCGCGCCTCGTCCGGCTCGTCGGCGGACTCGCCACGGTAGAGATCCGGGGCGAGGGCCACGAAGCCGGCCTCGGCGTACCGGTCCACCACCGAGGTGATGTGCGGCACCAGGCCCCACCACTCCTGGATGACGATGACGGCCGGGCTGGTCGTCCCGGTGGCGGGTACCGCCAGATACCCCTGACTCGTGCCCCCGTTGTCGCGGTAGGTCACCATCTCGCCCATCGGCCCGTCCTCCTAGCGGTCAGTCAACATTGGCTGGTCGCACAGTGGTGATACGTGCCGGTAGCCTGCCACGCGGTGACCGGCCGGGGAAAGACGCCGGACCAGTGGCATTCGCCTCCTGTTCGTTTCGTCCCCAACCCCCGCCGCTCACGTCTCGCGGCAGGTCAGGCGGTCGAAGCGGGTACCGGCCCCGGGCCGGGCATTGCTCGTCCGCGGCAGGTCAGGCGGTCGGAGCGGGTACCGGTCCCGGGCCTGCGGGCGGGGGGTCGCTCGTCGGCGGCAGGTCGGGCGTGCCGGCATCGGTCGGCCCGGTGGGCAGCGGCCCGACCGTCGTCGGGGCGGCCTGGCTCGGCGACGGACCGGCAGCCGGTGCGGTGGTCGAGGTGGGCGGGACCGAGGGCAACTCCGGCGCGGGCGCTCCGGGTGCTCCCGGCACTGCGGGCACGCCGGGCTCTGCGGGTGCTCCGGATCCTCCGGGCGTTGATGGCACTGCGGGTGCTCCGGGTGCGGCCCGGAAGGGTGCGAGGTCCGGGCAGTACGGATACGCCGGCACCTGGCGGTCGGGCTGCTCCTCGGTCCAGCACTGATGGCGCGGTCGGCACGGTTGCGCAGTGCGCGTCTCGGCGCGGTTGCGCAGTACGCGTCTCGGCGCGGTTGCGCGGTGAGTGTGGTCGGCACGGCTGGCGCGATGGACGCGTAGATCTTGGACACTTACCGTCCAAATAGAACGGTAAGTGTCCAAGATCTACCTCGCTGCCCGCTTCGGCAGCGACGGAGGCGGGTGGGTCGGTGGGGCGGATCGGGAAGCCGAAACTCTTTGCGGCGATTTGTCCCGCTTGTGCGCCTGCGCGGCCTCTGCAGCCGGGCCGGGCGGCCGACCTACGGAAGATCTTGGAAGAAATGTGCCCCCCGGAGGGGCCGAAATCTTCCAAGATCTATTTCAGGCCCGCTCCGCCACGAAGACGCCGACCCCGTGGGCGCTCGTGACGAGACCTTCCGTGCGCAGGGCATGCATGGCATAGCGGATGACGGAATCGGACACGCCGTGTTCCGCCTTGAGCTGGGCGGTTGACGGCAACTTGTCGCCCGGCTTCAGTTCTCCGGCCTTGATCTGCGTCCGAATGTGTTCAGCGAGCTTTTCCCACTTGGTGGCAGGCATGGGCACTCCTCGGTCTCCACCGATCATCAGAGCACGCACGAACTTCCGCCGGCAAGTTGCCGGTACAGCGAACTAGTTCCTTGACCTAAGCGAAGTAGTTCGCTTAAGTTGTCCCCAGCGGGCTGCTCATCGGTCTCCAACCTCAGGGTCCCGCTGGTGATCGGGGCGGGTGAGCCCCGGTGGTCCGCCCCGATCACGCGCACGGCTCTGTCGACGTACCGCCAGCAGGGCTGCGGCGACAGGGCGGGCGGTCCGGGCCGGGTTCCGGGCCCGGCCGGGCCGCCTCCACGCGGCACCGGACCAACTCCACGAAAGGCTGAGGACATCGTGCGTGACCTGCTGAGATCCCTGACCTGGCGAAGGCGAGCGCGGCCGGCGCATCGTCGCACCGACAGTCCGACCTGGCTGCCCGACGTTCAGCCGTCCGGGGCGTACCCGGCGTTGCGGCCGTGGCAGGTGCGCAGCCGGACCTTCACGATCCGGCGGCGCGGGGCGGACCCGGTGGAGGTGGCCGCGTACCTCGACCGGGTGGCCGGCGAGCTGGCCGCCGCGCAGGTCGCGCTCGCCGCGAGCCGGCAGGAGGCCGCCCGGGTCCGGGACGCGCTGCGCCGGTGGCAGTCCCAGCAGGTGCCGGGCGTGGCGGGGCCGGTGTGAGCCGCGTCGGCAGGTACGTGATCCACCTGCCGGTGGTGGCGACGGACCTGGTCCGGGCCCGGATCCTGGCCCGCACGGCGGTCCGCGCGCTGGCCTTCCTCACCCAGGTCGATCCCGGCGAGACCACCGTGTCGGCCGAGGACGAGCAGGGGGTACGCCACCGGGTGTTCTGCGATCGGCGGCTCGACCGTGGTCGGCGGTGCGTGCTGCGCGCCGACCACCAGACCCCCTGCACGCCCCGACTACCCCGCTAACCCGCAGGTGGCAGCTCGCGCAGGACGGTACGGGAGAGCAGGTCGGCCTGGCGGGTCGGCTCCGGGATGCGGTACCGGGGCGCGAGCGCCAGCGTCAACCCGGTCGCCTCGGCCAGGCCGATCCGGTGCCCCACCGAGACGAAGACCGGCTTCACCCCGGTCTGGGTACGCACCGCCCGGCCCACCGTCTCGTCCCCGTCGACAAGCGGCGACCAGGCACCCCGGGCCTGTTCGGGCGGGT
This sequence comes from Micromonospora sp. WMMA1923, assembly GCF_049179195.1. Classification (NCBI taxonomy): domain Bacteria; kingdom Bacillati; phylum Actinomycetota; class Actinomycetes; order Micromonosporales; family Micromonosporaceae; genus Micromonospora; species Micromonospora sp. WMMA1923. The sequence goes on along the minus strand of NZ_JBMHLZ010000001.1, from coordinate 385,466 downwards.
CGAAGCGGGCGGTGAACGGGGTCTTGGCCACGCCGAGACTCGGCAGTCCGGTGAGCACCCCCAGGTGACAGGCGAGGCCGAACCGCCTCGGGTGGGCGACCCCGTAGCCGTCGCAGACCAGCACGTCGGGGCGTACCGTCAGTTTCTCCAGCGCCGCCAGCAGGAACGGCACCTCCCGGAACGCCAGCAACCCCGGCACGTACGGGAAGTTCACCTCGCCGACGGCGAACTCCGCCCGGCGTACCCGCGCGGTCGCCACGTCGAGCAGCACGGCGGCGGCGACCACCCGGTCACTACCCACCTCGTACGACACGTCGAGGCCGACCACCGTCGCCGGAGGGCCGGGCAGGGGTGTGGTCAGGTCGACCCGGCGGCGCAACGCCTCCTGCACCCGCTCGGCCTCGGCCACGGTGACCGGGGCGACCTCGGTCACTCGCCCAGTCGACGCAGCAACTCCGCGTCACGCTCGGCCACTTCGTGAGCGATGTTCCGCAATCTGGGGGCTGCCCCGCCGTCGGACTCCTGGAGGCTCCAGGCGATGCCGTCGAGGATGTCGTGTTCGCTGGCGATCACCGTGGGCAGGCCGGCCCGTTTCATGATGATCTCCAGGATGAGGGCACCCGCGCCGATCACGTCGGCCCGGCCCGGGTGCATCACCGGCATGGCCAGCCGCTGTTCGCGGGTCTTCGCCAGCAGGTCGGTGGTGACCTCGACGACCTGCTCGTACGTCACCTGGGCGTGGTGGATGCGCTCCGGGTCGTACCCGGTCAGGCCCTGGGCGATGGCGACCACGGTGGTGACCGAACCGGCCAGCCCGACCAGGGTGGCGGCCTCGCGGCCCGGCACGGCGGTCAGGGCCTGGTCCACGGCGGCGGCGATGTCCGCGCGGGCGGCGGCGGCCTGGGACAGGGTGGGCGGGTCGCCGGCCAGGTGCCGCTCGGTCATCCGGACGCAGCCGATGTCCGTCGACACCGCCGCCTCGACCCCGCCGGTACGGGTACCGACCACGAACTCGGTGGAACCGCCCCCGATGTCGACCACCAGGTACGGCTCCTCGGTGTGGTCGGGCAGTCCCCGCACCGCGCCGGTGAACGACAGCCGGGCCTCGGCGTCCCCGGTGACCACCTCGGGGTCGACGCCGAGGGTGCGGCGGACCATCGTGGTGAAGTCGTCGGCGTTGGCGGCGTCCCGGGACGCCGAGGTGGCGCACATCCGGACCCGCTCCGCGCCCAGCTTCTCGATCTCGGTGGCGTAGTCGGCCAACGCCACCCGGGTCCGTTCGATCGCCGCCGGATCGAGCCGGCCGGTACGGTCCACGCCCTGCCCCAGCCGGACGATCTCCATCCGCCGGCTGACGTCCACCAGCGGTGCCTGCGGGCCGGCCGAGGGATCGGGCAGGTCGGCCACCAGGAGCCGGATCGAGTTGGTTCCGCAGTCGATGGCCGCCACACGCGTCGTCACCCCGGGAAGCCTACGGTCCACCGCCCTCCCGCGACAGTCGACGGCCCGGCGGGGCGTCACCGGAGGGCGAATCGGCCCGGGACCCCCGATCTGACCCTGAGCCGGCGCGCGGCCGATCTGACCCTGACCCTGAGCCGGCGCGCGGCCGATCTGACCGCGAGCCGGCGCGCGGCGGCCGCCGGCCAGCGGGTCGGCCGGCGAGATTGCCGGCGCGGCGCGGCCGTCAGCCAGCTGGCCGGCCGGCGGCGCGTCGCCGGGCGGCCAGCAACGGGGTCCAGGGCAGCAGGGCCAGCCCGAGCAGGGCCGTCAGCAGCGGCAGCCGCCACCAGCCGGACACGTTCGCCGGTGGCGGCGCGGGCGGGTCCGCCACCCACGGGCGGGCGGTCTTCGACCAGGCCAGGAAGGCGTCCCCGATCGGCAGCGCGCCGAGGGCGTACCGCTTGGTCCACGGGGTGTGCAGCGGCAGACCGGCGAACTCACCGAAGTTGGCAAGCGCACCGGCGAGCCGGTCGTCGCCGTGGGCCTGGGCCGCGCCGAGGGTCACCACGGTCGCCGACAGGCTCACCCCGAGCAGCAGCGGGCCGGAGTCGACATCGCCGGCCCCGGTGGTCCCCTCGGGATACTCCCGCACGGCGGGGCCCAGCCGCAGCGGCGTGGTCACGAACCGGTCCCGGAAGCGCAGGTACTGCTCGCGGGCGAACTCCTGGTCGACGTCGACCAGGAAACGGTGGATCATGCTCTGCGAGGTGCCCCGGGCCACCTCGACCGGGCCACCGCTGACCGGGTCCACCCGGTGCGGCATCAGCCCGGTGGCCGGATCCAGCCGCTGTCGTACCCCGGCCAGCCACCTGTCGACGGTCGGCCCGTACCGGGGCGTCAGCAGCGAGTCGTGCAGCCGCAGCGAGGCCACGGCCACCGTCGAGTCGACCGGCCAGGCCTGCCCCGGGTACGCGGACAGGTACGGCGTGCCGGCGGAGGCGAAGGCGGCCCCGAGCGCGGCCGAGTCGTCGGCGAACCGGCGTACCTCGGTCGGGTTGCGCCGCTCGGGCGGTTGCAGGGCGAGCATCCCGCCGCGCAACCAGTTCGTCCAACCCACGTAGAAGACGCCGTATGCGGGGAGCAGCTCGGGGCTGAACGGGGCCCGGCCGGCCGGGGAATCCAACCGCTGCAAGGCCCAGCGGGCTTCCCGCAGCGCCACCGCCCGCTGCGGATCCCCCACCGGCCGGCGCAGTCCCGACTCGACCCGGGCCAACCCGTACAGGGCGTGGGCGAAGAAGTAGCCCTCGGGAAAGAGCCGCTGGGCATCCCCACCCGCCCCGTCGTCCAGCGCCGCCCGCACGAAGGTGAGCTGCCGACCCACCCCGGGCGGCTCGCCGTCGGCGCCGGCCGTCGCCGGGGCGACCAGCCGTAACACGCCGCCCAGGGCGAGCACCCCCACCAGCAACGCGCCGACCGTCCGCTTCCTCACCCCGCCACAGTGCGGGTACGCGTCAAGCCCGCGCGCTGCCCCACCCACTCGCGCGCCCCCTCAACGTGGCCCGGCGTGCTCATCGCGGACCCGGCGCGCTCAACGCGGACCCGGCGTGCTCAACGCGGACCCGGCGCGCTCAACGCGGACCCGGCGTGGTTAGCGGGGTACCCCTCTCGACCGTAGGCGTTAGCAGGGGGCCCTTCCTTACAGGCGGAGGAGCATGCGGGTGTTGCCCAGGGTGTTGGGCTTGACCCGTTCCAGGTCGAGGAACTCGGCCACCCCCTCGTCGTACGAGCGGAGCAGCTGCTCGTAGACCGGTTGCGGTACCGGGGCGCCGTCGATCGGCCGGAAGCCGAACGAGCCGAAGAAGTCGGTCTCGAAGGTGAGCACGAAGATCCGGCGTACGCCCAGCTCGCGGGCCGCGTCGATCAGCTCGTCGACGATCCGCTGGCCGATCCGCTGGCCCCGGCAGGACGGGTCCACCGCGACGGTACGGATCTCGGCCAGGTCCTCCCACATCACGTGCAGCGCGCCGCAGCCCACCACCGCCTCGTCGGTGTGGCGGACCGCGACCCGGAACTCCTGCACCTGCTCGTACAGGGTGACGGTGGCCTTGCTGAGCAGCCGCCGGTCGTTGGTGTACGTGTCGACGAGCGACCGGATGCCCCGGACGTCCCGGGTGCGGGCCCGCCGCACGACGACGTCCTGACCGGTCTGCCCCGGGCCGTCGCTCACGCCCCGGCCGCTCCGTCCGCCCCGTCGGGCTCGGACTCGGCCCGCTCGGCCCGCTCGGGCTCAGCCGGCTCGGGCTCAGCCCGCTCGGGCTCAGCCGGCTCGGGCTCAGCCGGCTCGGGCGGCTCGACGCAGGGGCCGGCGGCCCACCAGCGTTCCACCAGGGCGAGTGTCTCGTCGCCGAACGGGTTGACCCCCGGGCCGGCGGCCAGGGCGTGCCCGAGGTGCACGTGCAGGCACTTGACCCGGCCGGGCATCCCACCGGCGGAGATCCCGGCGATCTCCGGTACCTCGCCGATCGCCTCCCGGCGGGCCAGGTAGTCCTCGTGCGCCGCCCGGTACCGGGCGGCCAGGTCCGGGTCGGTCGCCAGCCGCTCGGCCATCTCCTTCATCAGCCCGGCCGACTCCAGCCGGCTGCAGGCGGCGGTGGCCCGGGGGCAGGTCAGGTAGAACAACGTCGGGAACGGGGTGCCGTCGGCCAGCCGGGGCGTCGTCTCCACCACGTCGGGCAGGCCGCAGGGGCAGCGGTGGGCCACCGCCCGGGTGCCCCGGGGCTGGCGTCCGAGCTGCGCGCCCACCGCGGCCAGGTCGGCCCGGGTGGCCGGTTGCCGTTCCGGCAGGGGTACGGAGTCCGCCGCCGGCTCCGGCGGGGGTACGACAGTCACGTTGTCCATCTCTCGTCGGTGCGGGCTCACCGGCCGGTGGGCTCGGCGTCGGCGGCTCGGATGCTCGACCACAGGGTGTCGTACCAGGGATCGGGGGTCTCGGGTCGGGTCGGCTGCCCGGCCGCGCCGGCCTCCCGGGCGGCGCCGGCCGGGTCGTTGAGGACGATCACCGGCACCTCGCCCGGGTACACCATGTAGAAGCGACGCCGGGCCTCGCTCTCGATGAACGCCGGGTCGCGCCACTTGGCCGCCTCGACCGAGAGCTGCTCGATCACCGCACGCTGGGCGTTCTGGGCCGACTCCATCCGCTCGATGTCGGCCTGCTGGTCGAGGTAGACCCGCACCGGATAGGTGTAGGCCAGGGCGAGCGCGATCAGCACCGCGAAGAGCACGGTGGCCCGCCCGGTGATGCGTCGGGGGTGGGGTGCGGAGAGCCGCTTGACGCCGCCGCCGGCGACCGTACGCCGGGCTGCGGCCGGCCGGTTCGCGGAGCGTACCCCGTCACCGGCGCGGGCCGTGCCCGACGCGCGTCCACGCGGCTCGGCGCGGACACCACGGGCCCCGCCCGGCCGGCCGGTGGGCCGACGGGCCGGACGTGGGCCGCCCGGTGTGCGCCGCTGCTGCATCACACCCCTCCCCCGAAGCGTCGCGGTCTGGTCAGGCGGAACGGTAACGCGGGAACGCGCCGGCCCCGGCGTAGCGCGCCGCGTCGCCCAGCTCCTCCTCGATGCGCAGCAGCTGGTTGTACTTGGCGACCCGGTCCGAGCGGGCCGGGGCGCCGGTCTTGATCTGGCCGCAGCCGGTGGCCACCGCCAGGTCGGCGATGGTGGTGTCCTCGGTCTCGCCGGAACGGTGGCTCATCATGCAGCGGAAGCCGGCCCGGTGGGCCAGGTCGACCGCGTCCAGGGTCTCGGTGAGCGAGCCGATCTGGTTCACCTTCACCAGTACGGCGTTCGCCGCGCTCTCCGCGATGCCCCGGGCGATCCGCAGCGGGTTGGTGACGAACAGGTCGTCGCCGACGATCTGGATCCGCTCACCGACCGACGCGGTGAGCGTCTGCCAGCCACTCCAGTCGTCCTCGGCCAGCGGGTCCTCGATCGACACGATCGGGTAGTCGTCGGCGAGCTTCATGTAGTAGTTGCTCATCTCCTCCGCGGACTTGCCGGTGCCCTCGAAGGTGTAGGTGCCGTCGGCGAAGAACTCGGTGGCGGCCACGTCGAGCGCGAAGACGATGTCGGTGCCCAGCCGGTAGCCGGCCTTCTCGACCGCCTCGGCGATCAGGTCCAGGGCGGCGGCGTTGGTCGGCAGGTTGGGCGCGAAGCCGCCCTCGTCGCCGAGGCCGGTGGAGAGGCCCTTCTTCTTGAGTACGGACTTCAGCGCGTGGTAGACCTCCGCGCCGGAGCGCAGCGCCTCCCGGAAGCTCGGCGCGCCGATCGGGGCGATCATGAACTCCTGGACGTCGACGTTGGAGTCGGCGTGCGCCCCACCGTTGAGGATGTTCATCATCGGCACCGGCAGCAGGTGCGCGTTCGGGCCACCCAGGTAGCGGAAGAGGCTCAGCTCGGCGCTGCCGGCCGCCGCCTTCGCCACCGCCAGGGAGACCCCGAGGATGGCGTTCGCGCCCAACTCGCCCTTGTTGTCGCTGCCGTCGATGTCCAGCATCTTCTGGTCGATCAGCCGCTGCTCGCTGGCCTCGTACCCGACCAGCTGGTCGACGATCCGGTCCTCGATGTTCGAGACCGCCTTCTCGACACCCTTGCCCAGGTAGCGGTCGGCGTCACCGTCGCGCAGCTCGACCGCCTCGAAGGCCCCGGTGGAGGCGCCGGACGGCACCGCGGCGCGGGCGATCGTGCCGTCGTCCAGCCCGACCTCGACCTCGACCGTCGGGTTGCCCCGCGAGTCGAGAATCTCCCGGGCGACGATTCCCTCGATGGTTGCCACTAAGTCGCTCCTCGTTTGTCTGTTTCCGGTGCGGTATGGGCCGCGACGGTGCGGCTGAGGAAGGTGTTACCACGCAGCGTATCGGGCGACGCTCACCGACCCGGCGTCACCCGGCAGCCCACCCGCACCGGAACGCGGCACTCCGGCTACCAAGGGTAATTGCCTCGTCTTCGGCCGACGCTCGCCCACCGGGCCGGGAGTCGCCCGAGGGCCGACACCGCCGCTCACTCTGGGCCACCGTCAAGGACGGACATTCCCGAATTCTCGTGGCTCAACCGGGCAACGGGTTTGCGCCGGGCGGACCCGATCGACAAGGCTGGGCGCCATGCCCGCCGCCACGACCACTCTCCGTGTGCTCGTCTTCTCGGTCATCGCCCTGTTCACCGTCTCCGGCTGCCAGACACTCGACGACGCCGGCCGGGTACTCGGGCGATCCGACCTCGTCAACGACGTCGCCGCCCGGATGGACCAGGCGATGGAGTCGACCTACCTGGCCGAGTACCAGCTCGCCGGCGGGGAGAGCGCCTCGATCGCCCAGGAGCAGAAGCCGGCCCGCACCGCGTACACGTACCCGGGTGGGAAGCTCACCGTCACCAGGGAAGCGACCACAGAGTGTGAGACCGCCAGCGAGCGGCCGGTCTGCACCGTGGTCGAGCCGCCGGCCAGCGGCCCGCCCTCGGTGGCCGTCTTCGCCGAGGCCAAGCGGCGCGGTCTGGTCACCCCGCCGGTGGTGGTGGGGCTGTTGACGGCCGCCGCCCTGGAACCGGCCGCGGTCATCGAGCAGAGCGACACCACCCTCGCCGGGTACCACGCCACCTGTGTGCAGGTCTCCCAGGTGCCCGACCCGTTCAGCGCCTGCGTCACCACCGAGGGCGTGCTCGGCAGCTTCACCGGCGACGTCGAGGGCAAGCGGGTCGAGCTGGCCCTGACCCGCTACGCCAACACCGTCGACCAGGCCGCGTTCGAGGTACCGTCCGGCGCGGGCGTGGTCGACCAGCGACCCACCGACTCGTGACCGACGCCCCCACCGGGGCTGAGCCAGCCGCACCGCCCGTACCGGAAACACACACCCCAGCCGCGCGGACCGAACCGGGCGCGCGGACCGAACCGGGCGCGCGGACCGAACCGAGCGCGCGGACCGAACCGGGCGCGCGAGCCGAGGCAGAGGACCGGACCGAACCAGGGGCACGAACCGAGCCGGGCGCGCGAACCGAATCGGGTACGCGGGCCGGATCGGAGGCGCGAGCCGAACAGGTCGCGGGGCCGGGGTGGACGGCTCGGGCCGAGTTCGGGGCGCGGTTCGTGCCGGGGGCTGGGCATCCGGGGCCGCCGGGACCGGACGATACGGCCGTGGTGGTGGCCGGGCGCAAGCTGTTGACCAGCCCGAACGGTGGGTTTCCTCGGGTCGCCGACCTGCCCGCCGACACCGGCTGGCTGCCGCTGGGCACCCTCGACGGCGTACCGGCCTGGGGTGCGGCTGTGACGGCGACCGGCGACGTACCCGGTCGGTGGCGTAGTTGGCGGGCGCTCGCCGCGCAGGTCCCCGAGCCGCTGGCCGCCCTGGCCGGCCGGGCCCTGCAGGTCGTCACCTGGCGGCGCGGGCACCGGTACTGCGGTGCCTGCCGGGCCGAACTGGCCGACGTGCCGGGCGAACCGGCCCGGCGCTGCCCCGACTGCCGGCTGTACGTGCCGATGCAGCTCTCCCCCGCCGTGCTGGTGGCGATCACCCGCCCCGGCCCGGTCGACGAACTGCTCCTGGTCCGGCACTCGTACGGGCCGACCGAGCTGTGGGCCCTGGTGGCCGGGTTCGTGGAGGCCGGCGAGTCGCTGGAGGCGGCCGTCCACCGGGAGGTGGCCGAGGAGGTCGGACTCGATCTTGGTCCGCCGGTCTACTTCGGCAGTCAACCGTGGGCGATGTCGGGGCCGGGCGTGCTGCTCGCCGGTTTCACGGCCACGGTCACCGACCCGGCCGCCGAGCCGGTCGTGGACGGTCGGGAGCTGGTCCAGGCCCGCTGGTTCCCGCTGGACGCGCTCCCCGAGGCGCTACCGCCGGCGTACTCGATCTCGCGTTGGCTGATCGACGCCGCCGCCACCCGCGCCACCGGCTGACGCCACGCGGACTGTCCCCTCGGCCACCCGCGCCACCGCCCCTCTCGGGCGGTCCCGGTCATCCTCCGCGCCACCGCCCCTCTCGGGCGGTCCCGGCCATCCTCCGCGCCGCTGCCGTTGGCGGTGTGAGAAGGGGGCCCTTCTATACCGAAAGCGTTAACAGGGGGCCCTTCCTTACAGGTGGAGGAGGGTGCGGAGGTGGCGGGGTGGGGGGCAGCCGTGCGCGAGCATCGCGTCGTGCCAGTCGCGCAGCGGCACCTCGGCCGGTCGGGACCGGGCGATCTCGGCCATCTCGGTGTAGCCGACGAAGTAGGTGGAGAGTTGGGTGGAGGTGAGCAGCGACCGGTGCCACTTGCCGACCGCCTCGCCCTCCTCCTGGAAGCCCCGGCCGGTCATCAGCGCCAACGCGTCGGCCTCGGCGAGTTGTTCGCCGTGCACGAGCTGGTCGAGCAGGGCGTTGATGACCATCCGGAGCTGCATCTTGAGCTGCTGGAGCCGGACCGGCAGGCCACCGAAGCCCCCTTCGACCATCAGCTGCTCGGCGTAGACCGCCCAGCCCTCGATGAAGACCCCGGACCGGGTGATCGGCCGGACCCGGGTGGAGCCGGCGTACCGGCGGGCGTGGGCGAGCTGGAGGAAGTGGCCGGGCATCGCCTCGTGCACGGTCAGCCCACGGATCAGGTGATCGTTGTACTCGCGGTAGAACGTCTCGACCCGCTGCGCCGGCCAGTTCTCGGGGGTCGGCGCGATGCAGTAGAAGGTGGGCAGGTTCGCCGTCTCCAGCGGGCCGGGCGCGTCGCAGTAGGCGACCGCGACGCCCCGGGCGAAGCCGGGCATCTCCTGGATCACGCAGGAATCGTCGACCAGGGTGACCAGGTCGTGGTCGCGGACGAAGTCGGTGGCCTCGTCCAGGGTGGTCGAGGCGAGGTCGACGATGGTGTGGTCGTCGGGGTGCTCGGCGGCGAGCAGGTCCAGCGCCCGGCGTACCGTCTCGTCGTCGGCCGGGCCACCTACCAGCTCGACGGCCGCTGCCCGGATCTCCTCGGTGATCTCGTCCAGGGCGGCCCAGGCCCGACGTTGGATCTCGGCGGCGCTCAGCTCGGTGTCGAGGGTGTGCCAGAGCCGCGCCTCGAAGCGTCGCCGTCCCAGCCGGGGGTCCGGTCCCGGCCCGGCGTCGGCGGCCAGCCCGGCCCGCAGCCAGGCCACGAACTCCTCCAGCGCGGCGATCGCGGCGGTGGCGGCCGGCTCGACCTGGCTCCGCAGGGCGGGGGCCTGGGCGAGCAACGCCGGGACCTCGTCGCGGACCAGCGCCGCCGCGCCGGTGAACTGCCCGACCGCCGTCTCGGCATGGATCCGGGGCATCTGCGCCAGCGTCGCCCGCGCGGTCGCCAACGCATCCGGTACGGCGGCCAGCCGCCCGGTCAGGGCGGTCAACCGGACCTCGGCCGGCGCGTACGGGCGGGCGAGCAGGGCGTGCAGCAGGGGGCCGGGGTTGTGCCGCAGCGGGTCCCACTCGTGGGTACGGATCTCGGTCGACTCGAACAGCTCCCGGTCGACCAGGGCACTGAGCAGCTCGTGGTCGACCTGCTCGTCGGGGTCGAGGGCGTCCGGGTCCAGCTCGGCCAGCGCGTGCGAGGCCTCGGTGAGCATCGCCCGGTCGACGGCGGTCGCCTCGGCGGAGAGGTCGGGCAGCCGGTCGTCGTACCGGTGGTCGCCGAGCGAGGTGGCGAAGCCGGGACGGCTGGCCAGCAGGGCGTCCACGATCCGTTCGGCCCGGGGTGCGAAGGACGACATGCGACGACCCTAGCCGGACCGTCCTCAGTCGGTGCGCTCGCCGACGGTGTGCTCGGCGGCGGCGTGCTCGGCGGCGGCGTGCTCGGCGGCGGCGTGCTCGGCGGCGGCGTGCTCGGCGGCGGAATCCGCGACGGGCTGCCCTTCGGCGGCCGGGTCCACGACGGGCTGCCGTTCGGCGGCCGGGTCCACGACCGGCTCCCGTTCGGCGGCGCGGACGGCGGTGGCGTAGGCCAGGGCGGCGCGGCGCAGGGCCGCCTCCGGGTCCAGGCCGGCGGTGCGGGCGGCGGCGACGGTGGCGAGCAGGCTCGCGCCGAGCCGGGCCTCCGGGTCGACCTGGGAGTCGGCCAGCGGCGGCGGGACGGCCAGCCCGACCCGGCCGGCCCGGTCCAGGATCTTGGCCGCCAGGGCAAGGGCGGGTTGGCTCAGCGCGATGCCGTCCAGCACCGAGTCCCGGGCCTTCTCGGCCTGTTTGATCCGCTCCCAGCTCGCCTCGATGTCAGCCAACGAGCCGGCCTCGCCGTCGGCGAAGACGTGCGGGTTGCGCCGCACCAGCTTGTCCACCAGCGCGCCGGCCACGTCGTCGACGCTCCACCGTTCGTCGTCGGGCAGGTTCTCCGCCAGCCGGGCGTGCAGCAGCACCTGGAGCAGCACGTCACCCAGCTCCTCGCGGAGCGCCTCGGTGTCGTCGGCGCTGATCGCGTCGTACGCCTCGTAGCACTCCTCCAGCAGGAAGTGGGCGAGGCTGCGGTGGGTCTGCGCCCGCTTCCACGGGTCGCCGCCGGGCGAGGCCAGCCGGTCCATCACCTCGACCGCGTCGAGCAGCCGGGCCCCCGGCGGGTCCCACGAGCCGTACATCAGTTCCAGCTCGGCCAGGCCGGGCTCGCGGGCCAGCCGCAGCCCCACCTGCCGGGCCAGCGACTCGTCGCCGGCCGGGCCGGCCAACCAGACCACCGTGCCGTGTTCGGCGGCGGCGTCCAGCAACGCCTGCGCCGGTGGGCCGTCGACCACGGTGACCTCGACGCCCGTCGCGTCCAGCGCCGCGGTCAGCGCGCTGCGCTCCCCGGCCAACACCGGACGGGTACGCAGCACGTCCCAGGCGGCAGCGGTCAGCAGGCCGGCCGGCAGCCGCGGTGAGGTGACCAGCAGTACGATCCGCCGGGTCATGCTCAACCGGCGGCCGGGGCGGCGCTCGGGCCGCCGGCCGGGGCGCGCGGGGTCGAGATGTCGGTCACGGGGCCGGCCTCGTCGATGTAGGGCAGCGAGTAGAAGACCAGCGACTGGCCGGTGCTGACCACCGACGGCACCCCGATCGGCCGGAACCTCGGGTTGATCGTCGTGCCGACCCGCTCGGCCTCGGAGGTGAGGGCGGCGCTGAGCGCGGAGGCCTGCCGGACGAAGGCGCCCTCGCCGAAGGCCTGCCGCACCTCGGCCACGGAGAGGCCGGGCTGGATCGCCCCGGTCTTCTCGATCGCCCGGTAGACCGCCAGCACCGCGTCGTCGCTGAGCTGGGCCGGCGGCAGCGCGCCGCCGAGCGCGGTGGAGACGTCCAGCCACTCGCTCCAGAGCTTGGTGTACTCGGCGGTGGCGGGCATCTGGAGCTGCTCCGCCAGCTGCTCGGGCCGGATCTCGTCGGGCACCTGGACACCCTTGTCGGCGGCCACCCGCCGGCCCAGCTCCAGGCTGACCAGCAGGTTGACCACGTCCTGGCGGGTCACCTTCGAGCGCAGCTGCTCGGGCGACAGGGTGGCGTCGGCCTGGGTGGCCTGCTCGCGTACGGCCGCGCCGTAGCGGGCCTGGGCGTCGTCGTAGACCTCGTCCACCCGCTCCAGCGAGTACCTCGCGTCACCGACGTACGCGGCGACGTCCGGTGAGCTGTTGCCGCAGCCGGCGACGGAGACAAGACCGAGAGCCGCGACGCTGGCAGCGGCGATGAGACGACGAACACGCATACGGATCACTCTCTCACACCCTCCGGGCGGCCCCGACCGGCCCGGGGCGTCACTTCCCGGCCCCGACGGGCGCGCCGAGGACGTCGGTGAGCAACTGCTCGCACCACTGCAGCAGGGCCTGGTCGCGCAGCGGCTCGCCGCCCACCCGGCGGGTGCTCGGCCGGGGCACGCTCACCTGGTCGGTGGCCTGCTTGTAGACCGAGTCCGGGTGGTACCGCTTGAGTCGCAGCTGCTTGGAGTCGGGCAGCGGCAGCGGGCCGAAGCGCAGGTGCTTGCCCTGCATGCTGACGTCGGTCAGGCCGTAGCGGCGGGCCAGCAGCCGGAACCGGGCCACCGCGATCAGGTTCTGCACCGGGGCGGGCGGTTCGCCGTACCGGTCGGTCATCTCGGCGGCCACCTCGCGCAGCCGGTCGTCGTCGCGGGCCTCGGCGAGCTTGCGGTACATCTCCAGGCGCAGCCGCTCCACCCCGACGTAGTCGTGCGGCAGGTGCGCGTCGACCGGCAGATCGATCTTGACGTCGGTCTCCTCCTCGGCCTGCTCACCCTTGAACGCCGAGACCGCCTCACCGACCATCCGGACGTACAGGTCGAAGCCGACGCCCTCGATGTGGCCGGACTGCTCGCCGCCGAGCAGGTTGCCCGCGCCCCGGATCTCCAGGTCCTTCATCGCCACGTACATGCCGGCGCCCAGCTCGGTGTGCTGGGCGATGGTGGCCAGCCGCTCGTGGGCGTGCTCGGTCAGCGGCTTCTCCGGCGGGTAGAGGAAGTACGCGTACGCCCGCTCCCGGCCCCGGCCGACCCGGCCCCGGATCTGGTGCAGCTGGGCCAAGCCGAGCAGGTCGGCCCGCTCCACGATCAGCGTGTTGGCGTTCGGGATGTCGATGCCGGACTCCACGATCGTGGTGCAGACCAGCACGTCAAACTCCTTCTCCCAGAAGCCGACCATCACCTTCTCCAGGGCCTCCTCGCCCATCTGCCCGTGCGCCACCGCGACCCGGGCCTCGGGCACCAGCTCGCGCAGCTTCCGGGCCGTCCGGTCGATCGACTCGACCCGGTTGTGCAGGTAGAACACCTGCCCGTCGCGGAGCAGTTCACGGTGGATGGAGGCGGCCACCTGCCGGTCGTCGTACGCCCCGACGGCGGTCAGCACCGGGTGCCGCTCCTCCGGCGGGGTGGCGATGGTGGACATCTCCCGGATCCCGGTGATCGCCATCTCCAGGGTCCGCGGGATCGGGGTGGCCGACATGCTGAGCACGTCGACCGAGGCGCGCAGGGTCTTCAGGTGCTCCTTGTGTTCGACGCCGAAGCGCTGCTCCTCGTCCACGATCACCAGGCCGAGTTGCTTGAACCGGGTGGCGGTCTGCAGCAGCCGGTGGGTGCCGATGACGATGTCGACGCTGCCGTCGGCGACCATCTCCAGGGTCCGCTCGGTCTCCTTCGGCGTCTGGAACCTCGACAGCTGCCGGATGACCACCGGGAACTGCCCCATCCGCTCGGCGAAGGTGTTGTAGTGCTGCTGGGCCAGGAGCGTGGTGGGCACCAGCACCGCCACCTGCTTGCCGTCCTGGACCGCCTTGAACGCCGCCCGGACCGCGATCTCGGTCTTGCCGTACCCGACGTCGCCGCAGATCAGCCGGTCCATCGGGACGGTCTGCTCCATGTCCCGTTTGACCTCCTCGATGGCGGCCAGCTGGTCGGGGGTCTCCTGCCAGGGGAAGGCGTCCTCCAGCTCCCGCTGCCACGGGGTGTCCGGACCGAAGTTGTGCCCCTTGGACGCCTTGCGGGCGGCGTAGAGCTGGATGAGCTGGGCGGCGATCTCCCGGACCGCCTTACGGGCCCGGGCCTTGGACTTCTGCCAGTCCGAGCCGCCCATCTTGTGCAGGGTGGGCTGCTCGCCGCCGACGTACCGGCTGAGCTGGTCGAGCTGGTCGGTGGGGACGAAGAGCCGGTCGCCCGGCTGGTTGCGCTTGCTGGGGGCGTATTCGATGACCAGGTACTCCCGGGAGGCCCCGTTCACGGTGCGCTGCACCAGCTCCACGTACCGGCCGATGCCGTGCTGCTCGTGCACCACGTGGTCGCCGGCCTTCAGCTCCAGCGGGTCGATGGTGTTGCGCCGCCGGCTCGGCATCTTGCGCATGTCCCGGGTCGAGCTGCCCCGGCCGCCGGTGATGTCGTCGCCGGTGAGCAGGACGAACCGGGACGCCTCGTCGACGAAGCCGTGGCGCAGCGGACCGCAGGCGACCAGCAGCTCACCCGGGGCCGGGGCGGTCGGCACCTGGTCGACCAGGCGGGCACCGAGGCCGGCGTCGCGCAGCACCTCGACGGCCCGCTGGGCGGGACCGTGCCCCTCGAAGACCAGCGCGATCGACCAGCCCTCGCCGGACCAGCGGGTGAGGTCGTCAACCAGGCGCGGCGTCTCGCCGTGGTACAGCGGGGCGGGTTGGGCGGCCAGCGTGACGGCGATCGCGTCGTCGGGGGTGACGTCCACCTCCCCGGGCGCGTCCTCCCAGGGCTGCCGGGCCGGTGCCGCGTCGGCCTGGGCCAGCCCGAACGGCGACAGCGTCCACCAGGGCTGACGCCGCGTCGCGGCGGTGGCGCGTACCTCGGCCAGGGTCTTGAAGGCGGCGGCGCCGAGGTCCACCGGGGCCTGGCCTCCGACAGCGGCCGCGGCCCAGCTGGCCTGCAGAAACTCCTCCGAGGTACGGACCAGGTCGTGCGCCCGGGTGCGGATCCGCTCCGGATCGCAGAGCAGTACGTGGGTGCCGGCCGGCATGGTCTCCAGCAGCAGCTCCAGGCTGTCGTCGCCGAGCAGCGCCGGGACCAGCGACTCCATCCCCTCCACCGGGATGCCCTCGGCCAGCTTGTCGAGGATCTCGGCCAGCTCGGGATGCTCCTTGGCCAGCGCGGCGGCCCGCTCCCGCACGTCCGGGGTGAGCAGCAGCTCCCGGCAGGCCGGTGCCCACAGCCCCGGCACCGCCTCGATGGTCCGCTGGTCGGCGACGGCGAAGGTACGGATCTCCTCCACCTCGTCGCCCCAGAACTCGACCCGGGACGGATGCTCGTCGGTGGGCGGGAAGACGTCCAGGATCCCGCCGCGCACCGCGAACTCGCCGCGCTTGGTGACCAGGTCGACCCGGGCGTACGCCAGGTCCGTCAGCCGGCGGGCGACCTGCTCCAGATCGGCCTCGGCCCCGCCGGTCAACCGCACCGGTTCCAGGTCGCCGAGCCCCTTGAGCTGCGGTTGCAGCAGCGAACGGACCGGAGCGACGACCACCCGCAACGCCCCGGTACGACCGTGGGCGTCGGCGGCGTCCGGGTGGGCCAGCCGGCGCAGCACGGCCAACCGGCGGCCGACCGTGTCGGAGCGGGGCGAGAGGCGCTCGTGCGGCAGCGTCTCCCAGGACGGGAAGACGGCCACCTGCTCCGCCGGCAGCAGACCACCCAGCGCGGCGGCCAGGTCGTCGGCCTCCCGGCTGGTCGCGGTCACCGCCAGCACCGGCCGCCCGGCCCCGCCGCCGGTGCCCGGCCGCCCGGCGCCTCCGCCCGGGTGCCCGGTACCGGTGCCTGGCCGCCCGGTGCCGGTGCCCGGGTGCCCGGCGCCTCCGCCCGGGTGCCCGGTGCCGGTGCCCGGTGCCGCTGCTCCGCCGCCCGGTCGCCGGGTGTCGTTCTCGGTGTCGGGGTGGCCGTCGGGGTCGGCGGCGACCGCCGCCACCGCGAACGGGCGCAACGCCGGTGGGGCGGTCAGATCGAGCCCGTCGACCTGCGCGGCACCGGACCGCGCGAGGTCACGCGCCCGAGCCAGCCCCGGGTCGGCCAGGGCGGCGGAGAAAAGTCCGGCGAGCATGTGATCACTTCCAGCGGGAGGACACGACGATCACCCCGCGTCCGGGCTGGACGGGGGGTTACACCAGTCGACACTATCTCTCTGTGGTGACATCCGTTCGGCCAGCCGGTAGCCACGGCCCGGTACGGTCCGGCCCACGAAGATCCAGTTCAGCGCGGTCCGAGCTGTGCGGGTCCGACCTGGGGTGGTTCGGTGTCTGAGGGGGTCGGCAGTGATCCCCGCCGGGCCACGACCGCCGCCCGGTGGCGGGTGCTCGGGCACCCCGACGGCATGCTGATCTTCCAGGCGCGATGCCTCGTCGAGCAGCACGGCTGGACCGAGCCCGCACCGGAGGCCCGGCACCGGGTGCTGCTCGGCCGCTCCGGGGTGTACCGGCGGCGGCTCAACGACCGGATCGAGTTCTCCGACGCCACCTCGGTGGTGCTCACCCGCCCCGGTGACGAGTTGTCGGTCTCCCACCCGCTGGGCTGCGGAGACTCGTACACCTGTCTGGAGGTCGACGCCGAGGTGCTGGCCGAGCGACCCGACGCCGCGCACTGGCTCGACCGGGGTGGCTGGGCGGGCAGCTCCGACGCCCGGCTGGACCTGGCACACCGGCTGCTGGTCGCCGAGGCGAGTCGGGGCCTGGACGCCTTCGAGCTTGCCGAACGGCTGCACCTGTTCCTCGGCCGGCTGTTGCAGCACACCACCCGCGCCGCCGACCCACCCGGTGCCGAGGTGGACCGGGCCGTCCGCCGCCGGCCGGCCACCCTGGTCGCGCACCGGCGACTGGCCGACCGGGCCCGCGAGGTGCTGGCCGGCCACGGCTTCACCCGTACCCTCGACGAGGTGGCCCGTGAGGTGGGCAGCTCACCGCACCATCTGAGCCGGGTGTTCCAGCGGGTCACCGGGGAGAGCCTGACCGCGTACCGGAACCGGTTGCGGGTCCGCGCGGTGCTCGACACCCTCGCCGAGTCCGACGGCCGGCCGCTGCGCGCGGTCGCCGCCGACCACGGCTTCGCCGACCAGGCCCACCTCACCCGGGTGGTCCGGGACCAACTCGGCCAGCCGCCGGCCCAGCTACGCCGGCTGCTCACCTGACCCTTTCTGCCCAGCCCGATGACTGGGCGTCCGGTGTCCCGAGGGACGGCGGTGTCTGGCACCCCCTGGGCGGGCGGTGAACCCGGTGCGGCGCACACGGAGCGGCGCACACGGAGCGGCGCACACGGAGCGGCGCACACGGAGCGGCGCACACGGAGCGGCGCACACGGAGCGGCGCACAAGATCTTGGAAGAAAAGTGCCCCTCCGGGGGCCGATAACTTCCAAGATCTTCTCCGCCGGGCGGAGGCGACACCAGGTTGGCGGAGTGCCGGTGCGGGTGGCCCGGGGGTGGGGCGGCGGCCTGGGGGGTGGGGTGGGGTGGCTGTGTCGGTGAAGTGAGCAACGATGTTCAAGACCCGGGCCCGGTAGCCGGCCGAAGATGGTCCACGGGGCCCGGGGAGATCGCCGTGCTGGCGGCCCGGGGGTGCGCGGACCTGTTCGGGGAGGCCCGCGGCCCCCGCCCCGGGTACGCCAGGGTTGCCGTGCCGGGCGGGAAGTGCACGCCCGGACTACGGTGGGCGGAGTTGATCGAGCGCCGGGGACGAGACCGCGCTCGTGGGACGACTCCGCCTCACCCGTCGATCTCTGGAGTGCCTCCGGTGTCCACCCCGCCGTCCTGGTCGTCGCCCGACCAACAACCGCAGTCCGGGCCACCCTCGGCGTACCCGCAGGGATGGCCGCAGCCGGGGCAGTCGCAGCCCGGCTACCCGCAGTCCTACCCGCCGGTGCCTCCACCGGCACCGACGACCAAGCGGATCCCCGAGGACCAGCCCTTCGTGGCCCGGCCCAACATCGCCAAGCGAGTCGGGCTGATCAGCGCGGTCGTGGGTGCGGTCCTCCTGCCCATCCTCTGCTGTGTCGGTTTCGCCATCGCCCAGGCCGGCAGTGCTGGAAGCGCCGTCGGCATCACCGTGGTCATCGCCGTGATCAGCCTGCTCGGGCTCGTGCTGCCGCTGGGACTCCAGATCTGGCTGCTCGCGTCCGGTGGGCCGGTGCTGGCGCTCGGCCCCGACGGGTTGTGGATCCGGTCCCGACCGACCCGGGGTCAGGCGGTCTGGCTGCCCTGGGAGGCCGTCGCGCAGATCTCCCGTCGCCGCTGGAGTCTGGAGAAGATGCTGGTCGTTCAGCCCCACGACCCCCGGACGCTGCAGAACCTGGGCGCGTACACCGCCTTCGACAGCGGACTCCTGAAGGCCTTCTACGGCTCCGGGCTGGTCGCCACGCTCAACTTCGCCGACAGGTCGGAGGCGGAGATCCTGGCCGCCGTCCAGTACTACAGCGCCGGCCGTTGCCCCCTCCGCTGAACAAAAAGCGGCGCGGACAGGCCCACCCGAGACAAGTAGCCCAAGCACGCCCCCCACCCCCCACCCACCTGACTACGGGCGAACCACCAGTAGCCGCGGGTCTGGGGAGATCTGTTGTCGCCCTGGCGACAACAGATCTCCCCACACCTTTCGTTGCCCCTGACGTCCGGCGACGCGAAGCGGCGCGGCACTCGGTGGCCGACCAGCAGGCGGTTCGGGGTTCGGTAGGTCACTTTTGTCGGGCTTCTTCCCGGTCGAGGCCCACGACTGGTCCAGCCTGAGCCGTGGCGATCGAGCGGTTTCCCGGGCGGGGTGGACGGGCCCACCGGCGGCCGGGCACGATGCGGTGATGCCTACCGATCCCGTACGTGAGCTCCCGGGTGCCCGCCGGCACGTGGAGCTGAGCCATGTGATCTCGGACGGCATGACGACCCTGCCGGACTGGCCGGGACCCCGGATCAGCGACTGGCTTTCCCGGCAGGCGTCCCGCGACCGGTACGCCCCCGGCACCGAGTTCCACGTCGGGCGGATCGACATGATCGCCAACACCGGCACCTATCTGGACACTCCGTCGCACCGGTACGCCGACGGGGCGGACCTGACCGGTGTGCCCCTGGACCGCCTCGCCGACCTGCCCGGGGTCGTGGTCCGGGTGCCCGCCGGCTCCCGGGCGGTCGACCGGCCGTTGCTGGCGACGTACGAGGTGGCGGGGCGGGCGGTGCTGCTGCACACCGGCTGGGATGTCCACTTCGGCACCGGACGGTACTCCGGCCCGGAGGCGCCGTACCTGACCGGGGCGGGCGCCCGGTGGCTGGTCGAGGCGGGGGCCGTGCTGGTCGGGATCGACTCGGTGAACATCGACGACATGCGGCCGGCCGAGGTCGGCACCCGTCCCGCGCACAGCACGTTGCTGGCTGCCGGGGTGCCCATCGTGGAGCATCTGACCGGGCTGGCGGCGTTGCCTCCGCAGGGTTTCCGGTTCACCGCCGCCCCTCCGATGGTCGCCGGCATGGGCACCTTCCCGGTCCGAGCTTTCGCGACCTTGCCCGGCTGAGCAGCGCCCCGTCCTGACCGGAGCAGCGTCCCCTGCCCGCCTGAGCAGCGTCTGCTCCCCGTCTGAGCAGCGTCTGCTGACCGTCTGAGCTGGGCTAACGGGGGAAGGGCGCAACCTCGCCGATCGGTCGAAGTGGACCTTAGCCATCACTTTCGTTCACTTCGATAAAAGTAGTTGCCAGATCGATGAAAGCTGTGGACACCCTGACTGCAAGTCCGTTAGGGTCAGGCCACGAACTTGTTTCGACGAGGTATCCGGCGGCGCGGCTACCTCGCGGGACCTGGCAACGGGGCGAGCCTCACGCGCCCACGGCCACGGTCGTTCCGTCGGGGTCGCACCCCAGCGGAACAGCTCCAGTTCCGACGCGTCGGCGCGCGTCCTGTCCCTGGCCCCTCCGACTCCGCCCGCCCTCCCCCGCGCAGCGAGACCAGCCCGGACGATCCACCACCGCCTCACCACGATCGCCGCACGCTGGGCCGTCGCCTGCCTGAGCCCGCCTCACGCTGAGCCTCACCGCACGTGGACCCCACGCACGCCACCTTGCACAGCACGCCACCGCTGCACAGCACGCCACCGCTGCACCGCACGCCACCGCTGCACCGCGCGTCAGGTCGCACCGCACATCACGTCGTACCCCAGGCAAGCCTGCCCACCAGCGACACCGGGCAGGTGCGGCTGCCGCGCGCCCGACAACGGCCACCACCCCGACGTCCCGGCGGACCTCACCCCCGGGATACCCGACAAAGTCTGAAAAAGACGTTGATGAAAGGTATGCCGGAGATGCTATTGCGCTCCCTCAGAGACGGCACACCGAGCGGTCCCCGTCCTCCCATAACACCCTCCGGCCGGTTCCGCCGGCCGCTGGCCGCCCTCACCCTGGCGCTCACCCTGGTGGTCACCTCCGCGCTGAACGCCGTGCCGGTGGGTGCCCAGGAGAGCAGCGCCCAGCAACTGGAGCAGACCCTCACCTGGACGGCGGACAACGACGTCACCAGGTACAAGACCGCACCCACCACCGCCGTGGCCGGGCCGACCACGCTGGTCTTCGAGAACAGCGCGGCGACCGGCAACACCAGCGGCATGCAGCACACCCTGACCTTCGACACCGGTGACCCGCGGTACAACCAGGACGTCAACGTCAACATCCTGGCCGACCCGTTCGACGCCAACGGTGGCCGGTGGACGGTGGACGTGGTGCTCACCCCCGGCACGTACCGCTTCTTCTGCGCGATCCCCGGGCACGGCTCGATGACCGGCCTACTGGTCGTCACCGGCGGAGACGAGGAGGAGGACACCACCGCACCGACGGTGAGCGCCTCGCTCGCCGGACAACAGGACAACAGCGGCGCGTACGTCGGGGCGGCCACCGTCACCCTGACCGCCGAGGACGCCGGGTCCGGTGTGGAGAGCGTCGAGTACTCCCTGGACGGTGCGCCCTACACCACGTACACCGCGCCGTTGACAGTCAACGAGCCCGGTGCGCACAAGGTCGACTACCGGGCCACCGATGTCGCCGGCAACACCTCGGCGGTCCGGTCGGTGGACTTCACGGTGGTCGCTCCGCCGGACCCGGACACCACCGCGCCGACGGTCACGGTGGCGGTCAGCGGCGAGCGGGACGCCGACGGCGCGTACGTCGGTGCGGCCACGGTGACCCTGACCGCCAGCGACGCCGACTCCGGCGTGGCCCGGATCGAGTACTCCCTGGACAGCCAGCCGTTCACCACGTACACCGGTCCGTTCGCGGTCAACCGGCCGGGTCAGCACAGCGTGAGCTACCGGGCCACCGACAACGCCGGCAACACCTCGACGGCCGAGACGGTCAGCTTCTCGGTGGTGATGGGTGGTACCGACCCGGACTGCCCGGTGCTGGACACCCGGACGACTGTCTGGTTCGGCACGGTCAACAGCGGGTTGCCGAACCGGACGGTGGGCACCGGCTGCACGATCAACAACCTGATGGCCAGCGAGCGGAACTGGCTCAACCACGCCGAGTTCATGACCCACGTCCGGGCGACCACCCAGCACCTGATGCACCTCGGGGTGATCAACCGGGACGAGCGGCAGCTCCTGGTCGACTCGGCCCGCGAGTCGAACGTCGGCAAGTCCGACGAGCAGACCGGCTACCGGTCACTGCTGAGCCGCTCGGGCGCCTCGTTCAAGGAGTGGGAGCACGTCGGCCCGGGTGGGTTCACCCGCAGCTCCGACGGCTCGATCACCAGCAAGCCGGTCGCCGGCCTGGGCATGCTCTGGTACCCGGTCCGCAGCTACGGTGACTTCTCGCTGAAGCTGCAGTGGCGCGACGACGCCCCGGGCGACGGCCGGGCCAACAGCGGGGTCTTCGTCCGCTTCCCGGGTGTGCACCAGCACCCGCAGGAGTCCCGGCCCGAGTGGGTGGCGATCAAGTACGGCCACGAGATCCAGATCCTCGACCGCACCGACGGTGACCAGTACAAGACCGGGTCGGTCTACGGATTCGACCAGGTGAACCTGGCCGGGGCCGGGGTCACCGAGAAGGGCACCTGGAACGACTACGAGATCCGGGTGGTCGGGCAGCACTACTCGATCTTCCGCAACGGCGTGCTGATCAACGAGTACGTCAACGACCCCGGTGCGGCCTTCAGCCCGCCGCGGGCGGACGACCCGGGTGGCGCCGGCCGGCAGAACACCCACGGGTACATCGGCCTCCAGGTGCACGGGGCGAACGACATCGTCAGCTTCCGCAACGTCCGCGTCGCGCCGCTGACCCCCTGACCCCACCCCGCCTCCACTTCTCGTCAGCCGTGGCCGGCAGGGCTGCCGGCCACGGCTGACCGACCCGATTGGAACCACCGTGGATCAGAACGACGTGCTCGACAACCAACCCGAACCTCCGCGACGACGCCGAACAAGCGGCCTGCGTACCCTGCTCGCGCTGGCGGTGGCCGCGGTCACGCTGGGCAGCGCGGGAACGGCCTTCGCGGTCCAGTCCGGCTTCTTCGCCGAGAAGCCCGACGGCTGCGTCGCACCGGACCGCACCCTGCAGCTGTACGCGGTGGAGCTGCCCAAGGACCCGTCGACCAACCAGGTCCGGCTCGGGTACGGGCTGACCCCGCAGACCGCCTCGTACCCGGGGCCGACGATGGAGATGATCGAGGGCGAGTGCCTGGCGATCACCCTGCACAACCAGGTGCCGGAGGCGACCCTGGCGCAGCTGCGCACCGACCCGGAGCATCCGCTCGGGGTCTCGTTGCACGTGCACGGGGTCAAGTACACCCAGGACTCCGACGGCACGGTGCACAGCGGCTCGTACGTGGCCTCGGGCGAGTCGCGTACCTACACCTGGTACGCCAAGCCGCGCAACGCCAAGACCGGCTCGCCGGGCACCGCCGGCTACTGGTGGTACCACGACCACGTCGTCGGCGGCACCCACGGTACCCAGGGTCTCAACGCCGGCCTCTTCGGCGGCCTGGTGGTACGGCGGCAGGGCGACCTCCGGCCGGACCGCACCTACGTGAGCTTCTTCGGTGACCGGCAGACCATCAACCTGCGCCGGGGTGCCGAGGTGGACACCTGTGACGCGGAGAACCCACAGCCCGGACCGACCTGCCTGGTCGCCAAGCAGGGCGAGCGGGTGGAGTTCATCGTGGTCGGGATCGGCAACGACATGCACACCTTCCACCTGCACGGGCATGCCTGGGCGGACACCCGCACCGGGGTGGTCGCCGGGGACAACAAGGCGTTGGTCGACTCGATTCCGGTGATCGACAACAAGACACTCGGGCCGGGTGACTCCTTCGGGGTGACGATCGTCGCCGGTGACGCGGTCGGACCGGGGCACTGGATGCTGCACTGCCACATGCAGTTCCACTCCGACCTCGGCATGGCGACGTCGCTGCACATCCTCGACAAGAACGGCCAGATGCCGCCGCACCACGGGCACCACGGCCCGGCCCAGGTCAACGGGCCGGCCGGCAACCCCACCACGGCCGGAAGTGCGGCACACGCCGGGCACCAACCCGCCGGTTCCTGACCTGCCCACCACCCCCACCCGTCCACCGAAGGAGCAGAAATGGCCCTTAAACGCCATTTCCGACTAACCCGACTGACCACCACCACCCGCCGCGCGCTCGCCGTGACCTCGGCCGCCGTCCTCACCGCCGGCCTGCTCGCCGTGGTCCCGGCCGCCTCCGAGCCGGCCAGCGCGGCCCCGCCCACCTGGGGATCCCGGGTGGTCAACGTGCTGGTCTTCCACGGACCCGCCGCCGACCAGGCCGACCCGGTGAACCGGGCCGCCAACATCATCCGCCAGCTCGGCAGCGAGCACGGGTTCTACGTGCACACCTCCGCCGACCCGGGCGTCTTCACCGCCGACAACCTGGCCAAGTACCGCAGCGTCGTCTTCCTTTCCGCCAACGGGGTGACCCTCAGCGACGACCAGGAGGCGGCGTTCCAGTCGTACGTCAAGGGTGGCGGCGGCTTCGTCGGCATCCACGACGCCGCGTACGCCCAACCCGGCTCGGAGTGGTTCACCGGTCTGATCGGCACCCGGCCGGCGCCCAGCCTGCCCGCCGCCGAGAAGGTGGTGGAGGCGACCGCCAGCGGCAACAACCCGCCGAACGAGACCGCCGCCCACGCCTTCGACGGCACCACCAGCACCAAGTGGCTGACCCGGACCAACACCGGCTGGCTGGCCGGCAAGCTCGCCGAGCCGACCGTGGTCAACCGGTACGCCCTCTCCTCGGCCAACGACTCGCCCGGCCGGGACCCACGGGACTGGACGCTGCAGGGCTCCGCCGACGGGCAGACCTGGACCGACCTGGACAAGCGCACCGGCGAGAGCTTCCCGCAGCGCTTCCAGACCAAGCAGTACTCGTTCACCAACACCCAGGCCTACCAGCACTACCGGCTCAACATCACCGCCAACAGCGGTGAGCCGCTCATCCAGCTCGCCGAGCTGTGGCTGATCGGCAACGACGCGCCGGCGGCCCCGGAGACCAAGGTGCAGGAGGCGGTGGTCCAGGTGACCGACCGCCAGCACCCGGCCAACAAGGGCCTGCCGCTGAACTGGACCCGCTCCGACCAGTGGATCAACTGGGACCCGAGCCCGGTCGGCCGGGTGCACACCATCGCCCAGGTCGACGAGACCAGCTACGACGCCGGACTCGCCGGCAACGGTCCATTCCACCCGGTCTCCTGGTGCCGTGACTACGACGGCGGCCGGTCCTTCTACACCGGGATGGGGCGTACCGAGGACACCTGGACCTCCGACACCCAGTTCCGCAGCCACCTGCTCGGCGCGCTGCAGTGGACCGCCGGCACGGTCCAGGGTGACTGCAAGGCGACCATCTCGGCCAACTACCGGGTCGAGCGGCTCACCGTGGCCAACCAGTCCGGGCAGCTCGACCAGATCGGCGAGCCGCACGGGCTGACCATCGCCGAGGACGGCTCGGTCTTCTACATCGGCAAGGCGGCCTGCCCGTCCGGCCCGATCGCCGACTGGAACAACCCCAACGTCGGCCTGGGCTGCGGCACCATCCACCGCTGGGACCCGGAGAGCAAGCAGGTCAAGCTGCTCACCACCCTGCCGGTGATGGGCAACCGGGGCAGCGGCAGCGAGCTGGTCAAGAACGAAGAGGGCCTGATCGGCATCACCCTCGACCCGAAGTTCGCCGAGAACGGCTGGGTCTACGCGTTCTGGATGCCGCACGAGTCCATCGACCGGGAGAAGCGGGTCGGCAAGCGGACCGTCTCCCGGTTCACCTACGACAAGCAGGCCGACTCGATCGACCAGGACACCCGCAAGGACCTGCTGAGCTGGGACACCCAGATCCACAGCTGCTGCCACGCCGGTGGCGGGATGGCCTTCGACAACGAGGGCAACCTCTACATCGGCAGCGGGGACGCCAACTCCTCCGGCGGCTCCAACGGCTACTCCGGCAACAACTGGACCCAGGAGTACGCCGGCATCTCGTTCCAGGACGCCCGCCGTACCTCCGGCAACACCAACAGCTACAACGGCAAGATCCTGCGGATCCACCCGGAGGACGACGGCACGTACACCGTTCCCGAGGGCAACCTCTTCACCGGGCAGGAGGAGGGTGGCGGCAAGACCCTCCCCGAGATCTACGTGATGGGTGTCCGCAACATCTCCCGGCTCAACTGGGATCCGGTGAACAACTGGCTGACCGCGGCCTGGGTCGGCCCGGACGCCGCCACGCCGAGCCCGGAGCTGGGCCCGGCCAAGTACGAGCACGCCACCATCATCACCTCCGCCGGTAACCAGGGCTGGCCGTACTGCATGGGCAACAACCAGCCGTACCGGGACCGGAGCAACACCGACGCGACCCAGCTGACCGGCTGGTACGACTGCGACAACCTGAAGAACACCTCGCCGCGCAACACCGGTCTGGTGGACATTCCGCCGTCCCGGCCCAGCATGATCTGGTACTCGCCGCAGGGTGGTGGGCCGGTCTACCCGACCCGCACCGACGGCAGCGGGCTGCCCTCGTACGTCCTCGGTGAGGAGACCTTCACCCGCCCGTACCTGCGCGGTGGTGGCCAGGCCGTGATGGACGGCCCGACCTACCAGCGCTCGAAGGTCGACACCGACAGCGGGGTGGCCTGGCCGGCCCACTGGGACAACAAGTGGTTCATCGGCGACCAGTCCAACTCGGGCAACCGGGTGGCGGTCACCGTCGACCCGGCCGCCGTGCCCGAGCAGGGCGCACCGTCCTTCGCCGAGGACCTGCGGGCGATCATCCCGGGCGGCAACGGGGCCAACCAGCTCCAGTCCTGGATGGACGCCAAGTTCGGCCCGGACGGCGCGCTCTACATGCTGGACTACGCCGGTGGCTTCTTCAGCCTGCACGGCAACCAGAAGCTGATCCGGATCGTCTACACCGGCGGCGAGCCCACCCCGGGCCCGAGCCACGCCAGCGCGCAGATCGAGGCCGCCAGCAACTACCGGACGGTCTCCTTCTCCAGCGCCAAGGTCGGTGGCGTCTCCTGGGAGTGGGACTTCGGCGACGGCACCAAGGGCTCCACCCAGCCGCACCCGACACACACCTACCGCACGCACGGCTCCTACCAGGTCACGCTGAAGGTGAAGTACGCCGACGGCAAGACCGCCACCAGCACCATCGACGTCAGCACCGGCTGCGTCGCGCCGGACCGGCGCGACACGGTCTGGCTGCTCGACACCGACACCGGCCTGCCCAACCGGAAGGCCAACGGCGGGTGCACGATCAACGACCTGATCGACGACGAGCGGAGCTGGCCCAACCAGGGCTCGTTCCTGGCCCACCTGGACTCCGTGCTCGACCACCTCAGCAAGACCCGGGTGATCAACAACGAGGAGAAGGCCGCGCTGCGGACCGCCGGTGAGGCGTCCCCGATCGGCCGTACCCCCGGCTACCAGCCCATCTTCGACGGGTCGGCGTACTCGTTGGCGGACTGGCGGCAGGCACCCGGCGGGTCGTTCGCGCTCAACCCCGACGGGTCCATCCGCAGTATCGGCGGCATGGGCATGCTCTGGTACGCCGGCCAGGAACTGGCCGACTACTCGATCAAGCTCAAGTTCCGGGACTCCTCGCCGGGCACGACCCGAGCCAACAGCGGTGTCTTCGTCCGGTTCCCGGACCCGCGGACGCCGCTGGAGGAGCGGCCCGAGGGCAGTTGCTCCACGCTGGGTTCGGCCCGCACCTCCCAGGCCTGGGTGGCGATCATGTGCGGTCACGAGATTCAGCTGTACGACGGGGCGACCGGTGAGCCCCAGAAGACCGGTTCGGTGTACAACTTCCAGCCGCTGACCCTGGACCAGTCGGGGGCCACCCCGAAGGGTGAGTGGAACGACTACGAGATCCGGGTGGTCGGGCAGCGCTACACGATCATCCGTAACGGGGTCACCCTGAACGTCTTCGACAACGTCCCGGGCAAGCAGTCCTCCCGGGCCGGGGACCCCCCGACCGACCTGCGTCAGTTCACCAGCGGGTTCGTCGGTCTACAGAACCACGGCAACAGTGACGTGATGGACTTCCGGGACATCCGGGTCCGCGCGCTCTGACGTTCCACCAGATGCCGGGTACGGGGACAGCCCCCGTACCCGGCACCGCCGTGCCCGCACCCCCTCCCCCTACCACCCCCAGCGGTAAGGAAGGGACCCTTCCTATACAAAAAGCGTTAACAAGGGGCCCTTCCTTGCGGGCGGGTGGGCGCGGATACGATCGGGGGGAGTCGGACAGCGCTGTCCTTCGTACTCGCGTAAGGAGCGCATCGTGACCGACCACCACGACCACGACGGCCCCGACGCCGCCCTGCGGGCGGACATCCGCCGGCTCGGCACCCTGCTCGGCCAGACCCTGGCCCGGCAGGAGGGCCGTCCCCTGCTGGACCTGGTCGAGGAGATCCGCGCCCAGGTGCGCACCGACGCCCCGGCCGCCGCCCAGCGGCTCGGCGGGCTGGACGTGACCACCGGCACCAAGCTGGCCCGCGCCTTCTCCACCTACTTCCACCTGGCCAACATCACCGAGCAGGTGCACCGGGCCCGGGACCTGCGCCGCCGCCGGGCAGTCCAGGGCGGCTGGCTGGACCAGGCGGCCCGGATGATCGCCGAGCGGGGGGTGCCGGCGGAGGAGATCGCCGCGGCAGCCCGCCGGCTGGCGGTCCGGCCGGTCTTCACCGCCCACCCGACCGAGGCGGCCCGGCGCTCGATCCTGTCCAAGCTGCGGGCCGTCGCCGACGAGCTGGACACCGAGACCGCCAACGCCATCCTCTACGGCGCCAGCGACGAGGGACCGGCCAACCGGCGACTGGCCGAGCTGCTCGACCTGATGTGGCAGACCGACGAGCTGCGGCTGGACCGGCCCGACCCGACCGACGAGGCGCGCAACGCCATCTACTACCTGCGTGACCTGTACGCCGAGGCCGCCCCGCAGGTCCTCGACGACCTCGCCGAGACGCTGCGTACCCTCGGGGTGGAGACCTCCCCCACCGCCCGGCCGCTGACCTTCGGCAGCTGGATCGGCGGCGACCGGGACGGCAACCCGTTCGTCACCCCGCTGGTCACCCGCGAGGTGCTGACCATCCAGCACGAGCACGGCATCGCTGCCACCGAGGCGGCGATGGAGGCGCTGATCGACGAGGTGAGCGTCTCCCGCCGGCTGCGCGGGGTGTCGCTGGACCTCTCCGCCAGCCTCGCCGCCGACCTGGACGCGTTGCCCGAGGTGGCCCCCCGGTTCCGTCGGGTCAACGCCGAGGAGCCGTACCGGCTCAAGGCCCGCTGTGTGAAGGCCAAGCTGGCCAACACCCGCCAGCGGCTGCGCCAGGCCACCCCGCACGTACCCGGGCGGGACTACCGGGGCTCGGCCGAGCTGATCGCCGACCTGGAGCTGCTGCGCGCCTCGCTGGCCCGCAACGCCGGCCAGCTCACCGCCGTCGGCCGGCTCGCCTCCACCATCCGTACGGTCTCCGCGTTCGGGCTGCACCTGGCGACCCTGGACGTACGCGAGCACGCCGAGAAGCACCACGAGGTGCTCGGTCAGCTCTACCGCTCGGTGGGTGAGGTCGACGACTACCCGGCGCTGAGCCGGCTGGAACGCACCAAGCTCCTCGCCGACGAGCTGGCCGGTCGTCGACCGCTCTCCGCCGCCGACACCCCACTCACCGAGTCGGCCCGCAAGACCTTCGACGTCTTCACCACCATCCGCGAGGCGCAGGACCGGTTCGGCTCCGAGATCATCGAGTCGTACATCATCTCGATGACCCTCGGGGTGGACGACGTGCTCGCCGCCGTGGTGCTGGCCCGCGAGGCCGGTCTGGTGGACGTGCACAGCGGCCGGGCCCGGATCGGCCTCGTGCCGCTGCTGGAGACCCCGGCCGAGCTGAACGCCGGCGGCGAACTCCTCGACGAACTGCTCTCCCTGCCGGCGTACCGGGCGCTGGTGGCGGCCCGGGGTGACGTGCAGGAGGTGATGCTCGGCTACTCCGACTCCAACAAGGAGGCCGGCATCACCACCAGCCAGTGGTCCATCCACCGGGCCCAGCGGGCGCTGCGGGACGTGGCCGCCCGGCACGGCGTACACCTGCGGCTGTTCCACGGTCGCGGCGGCACCGTCGGGCGCGGTGGCGGCCCGACCCACGAGGCGATCCTGGCCCAGCCGTACGGCACCCTGGACGGCGCGATCAAGGTCACCGAGCAGGGTGAGGTCATCTCCGACAAGTACACCCTGCCCTCGCTGGCCCGGGAGAACCTGGAGCTGACCCTGGCGGCGGTGCTGCAGGCGACGCTGCTGCACACCGCGCCCCGGCAGCCGGCCGAGATGCTGGAACGCTGGGACGCGACGATGGACGTGGTCTCCGAGGCGGCCTTCCGGTCGTACCGCTCGCTGGTGGAGAACCCGGACCTGCCGGCGTACTTCTGGGCCTCCACCCCGACCGAGCTGCTCGGCGCGCTGAACATCGGCTCCCGGCCGGCGAAGCGGCCCAACACCGGCGCGGGCCTGTCCGGCCTGCGGGCGATCCCGTGGGTCTTCGGCTGGACCCAGACCCGGCAGATCGTGCCCGGCTGGTTCGGCGTGGGCGCCGGGCTGGCCGCCGCCCGGGAGGCCGGCCACGCCGACGTGCTCGCCGAGATGTACCGCAACTGGCACTTCTTCCGGACGTTCCTGTCGAACGTGGAGATGATGCTCACCAAGACCGACCTGAGCATCGCCCGCCGGTACGTCGAGACCCTGGTGCCGGAGCCGT
Organism: Micromonospora sp. WMMA1923; assembly: GCF_049179195.1. Taxonomy (NCBI): domain Bacteria; kingdom Bacillati; phylum Actinomycetota; class Actinomycetes; order Micromonosporales; family Micromonosporaceae; genus Micromonospora; species Micromonospora sp. WMMA1923. The sequence continues at coordinate 355,336 of NZ_JBMHLZ010000001.1, read as the reverse complement.
TGCACCCGATCTTCGACACCATCGAGGAGCAGTACGAGCTGACCCGGCGCGAGGTGCTGGCGGTGACCGCCTCACCCGACCTGCTGGACAACTCGCCGGTGCTGCAACGCACCCTGGCCGTGCGGGACACCTACCTGGAGCCGCTGCACCACCTGCAGGTGGCGTTGCTGCGCCAGTACCGCGACTCCGGTGCCGCCGGCCGGGCGGTCGTCACCGCCCCCGGTGGCCGCCGCGCCCCCAGTGACGGCACCGCCCTGGAGCGCGCCCTGCTCACCACGGTCAACGGCATCGCCGCCGGCATGCGCAACACCGGCTGAGGTGTAAGGAAGGGCCCCCTGTTAACGCTTTCGGTATAGCAGGGGCCCCTTCTCACCGGCTACGGCCCGCAGCGGCGCGGCGGTGAGACCGGCCCGCAGCGGCGAGATCGAAAAAAGCGGTGGCCGACCCGGAGCGGGTCGGCCACCGAGGTGCGTCGGCGTCGGCTCAGAAGTCGCCGCCGAAGTCACCGCCTCCGAAGTCACCACCGCCGAAGTCGCCGCCCATGTCCCCGCCGGCCATGTCGCCGCCCATGTCACCCATGTCACCGGCGTCACCCATGCCGTCCTGGTAACCCTCGGCGTAGCCCGGGTCGCCGAAGCTGGGCGAGAGCAGGGCGTCGGCGATCAGCATGCCACCGAGGACACCGGCACCGGCTCCGAGCGCCGTCTTCCACCAGGGCGTCGAGTACCACCCGGCGGGCACCGGTCGGCCCTGCATCCGCCCACCCGGGTAGTAGTACGGCGTGTCCCGCCCCGGCTGCGGGCCGGCCTTGAAGGTCTGCCCCTGCACATCGACCTGCCGCTCCTTGGTGATCTGCCCCACGCCCTGGGCGGCGGCCAGCGGCGGCAGCTCCGGCCCCGGGTCGATGCCGAGCGCCGTACGGGCCGCCCGGACGTAGGCGAGTCCCTCCAGGGCGGTCTCCCGGGCCAGCCGGAACTGTTGCGCCGTGCGGGCCTGCTCCAGCTGACTGCCGGCGGCGTTGTACCGCTCGCCGGCGTCGACGAGAGCCTGCCGGACCGCAGGCTCGTCGCCGTGCAGGTTCATCACCTGGCCGCCGAGCCGTTCGTACCAGCGCTGCGCGTCGGCCCGGACGTCGGCCAACTCCCGGGCCTGCCGCGCGGCGCTCTCCCGCCGCCACCACAGGAAACCGCCCGCCACAAGCGCCACGAGTACGACCACCAGCAGAAAATCCATGACTCGACGGTACCCGGGCCGGCCCACACCCGCCCTCCGGGCGACCGCCGTTGATCAACTTCGGGGGTGTGAGAGGGGTGCCCCGCTATACGAAAAGCGTTAACAAGGGGCCCTTCCTTACACAGCGGTGGGGGTGGGGTTTGGCAAGCTTCGGGGATGGAGTTCTCGACGCTGGCCGTGGTGGTCGTCTGCCTCGCCGCCGGTGGTGCGCTCGGCTGGCTCGCCGCCCGGTCCCGGACGGCCGCCGAGGTGGCCCGGTTGGAGGCGACCCTGGCCGCCGCGCAGGCCGGCGAGGGACGGCTGGAGCAGTCGATGCGGGCGTTGAGCTTCGAGGCGACCGCCCAGTCCCAGGAGGCGGTGGCGCGGGCGGTGGCACCGCTGCACGACACGCTGCTGCGCTACGAGTCCCGGGTGGCCGAGTTGGAACGGGACCGGGTCGACGCGTACGCCGAGCTGCGGGAGCAGGTGCGGGCGATGGGCGCGGTCTCGGGCGAGCTGCGTACCGAGACCAAGCAGTTGGTGTCGGCGCTGCGTGCGCCGCAGGTCCGGGGCCGCTGGGGCGAGCACCAGTTGCGGCGGATCGTCGAGGCCGCCGGCCTGCTGGAGCACTGTGACTTCGACGAGCAGGTCACCGCCGCCGCCGACCACCAGACGGTACGCCCCGACCTGGTGGTCCGGTTGCACGGCGGCCGGAGCGTGGTGGTGGACGCCAAGGCGCCCTTCGACGCGTACCTGACCGCGATGGAGGCCCGGGACGAGCGGGGCCGCGAGGCCCAGTTGACCCTGCACGCCCGGCACCTGCGGATGCACGTCGAGGCGTTGGCGGCCAAGTCGTACTGGGCGGCGTTCGACAGCACGCCGGAGTTCGTGGTGCTGTTCGTGCCGGCCGACACCTTTCTCGACGTGGCGTTGCAGCGCGATCCGACGTTGCTGGAGCACGCCTTCGCCCGCAACGTCGTGCTGGCCACGCCGGCCACCCTGGTCGCGTTGCTGCGTACGGTGGCGTACTCGTGGCGGCAGGAGTCGTTGGCCCGTAACGCGGTGGCGGTCCACTCGCTGGCCCGGGAGCTGTACGGGCGGCTCTCCACCCTCGGTGAGCACGTCGGCAAGCTGGGCACCTCGTTGGGCGGGGCGGTGACCGCGTACAACCGGGCGGTGGGGTCGCTGGAGGCGCGGGTGCTGGTAAGTGCCCGCAAGCTCGCCGAGTTGGGCGTTTCGGATCAGGAGTTGGCCACCCCGGGTCAGCTTGAGGTGGCGCCGCGCCAACCGCAGGCGCCCGAGTTGGCCGACGGGGCGGCGTCCACATCGACCGACCGCTGAGGTGTGTCCGAGTTTCATCACCTTAAACATGACACTGTGTACGGCCACACGTCACGACCTGGTCACAACGTACTGCCGAGTAGTGACATCGACGGGCGGGACGACAAAGGATGCGCTCACACCACGCCCCGCGATCTCTCGGGGCCCTCATCATCCTGGGGGATACCGAACGTGAGCAAACCCCGCAATCGGAGTCGGCGTACCTCCGCCGCCTTCATCGCCTCGGTCATGGCGGCCGGAGCCATCTCCGTGGCCGGTGGTGCCAGCACCGCCAGCGCCGCCCCCGGCACGTCCGACGCACCGGCCACCGCCGCCGAGGCCCTCGGCGCGCACGACGCCAAGCTGCTGGCCCAGGCCCAGGCGAAGAAGGCCGCCACGGTGACCCTGATCGTCGCCGCCGACAAGGGCGAGACCAAGCAGGTCGCCGACGGCGTCCGCAAGCTCGGCGGTACGGTCAGCCAGCAATTCGACCGGGTCGGCTACGTGCTGGCCAAGGTGCCGACCGGCCAGGTCCTCAAGGCCGCCACCCTGCCCGGGGTCGCCGCGGTCGACCTCGACGAGACGATCCCGCTGCCCGACCCGGCTCCGGAGCGGGCCCCGAACGGCGCGACGGCCACCGCCCAGGGCAGCACCCTGGCCGGCCCGGACGCGCAGACGCCCGGCGTCAACCCGTACATGCCCACGAACGAGACGGGCGCGGAGGCCTTCAAGGCCGACAACCCGCAGTGGGACGGCCGGGGCGTGACGATCGGCATCATGGACTCCGGGGTGGACCTGGACCACCCGGCCCTGCAGCAGACCACCACCGGCGAGCGCAAGATCGTCGACTGGGTGACCGCCACCGACCCGCTGGAGGACGCCAGCTGGCGTGCGATGATCACCGAGGTCGCCGGCCCCACCTTCACCGCCGCCGGCCTCACCTGGACCGCGCCGGCCGGCACCTACCGGTTCAACCGGTTCAGCGAGTCGATCACCGCCAACAGCGACGCCCGCGGTGACGTCAACCGCGACGGTGACACCACCGATACCTGGGGCATCCTGTTCGACCCGCAGACCAACAACATCTGGGTCGACGCCAACCAGGACCGCAACTTCTCCGCCGACGAGCTGATCCGGCCGTACCGGGAGAGCTTCCAGGTCGGCCACTTCGGCACCGACAACCCGGCCACCCCGGTCCGGGAGCAGATCCCGTTCGTGGTGGAGTACCGCAAGAACGTCGACACCACCCCGGCCGGCGGCCCCGGCCTGGTCGACTACGTCAACATCGGCATCGTGGAGAGCACCCACGGCACGCACGTCGCCGGCATCACCGCCGCCAACGACATGCTCGGCAACGCCGCCTTCGACGGTGCCGCACCCGGTGCCAAGCTGGTCTCCTCCCGGGCCTGCTCGTGGGGCGGCGGCTGCACCGCCGCGGCGCTCACCACCGGCATGGTCGACCTGGTGGTCAACCGCAAGGTCGACGTGGTCAACATGTCGATCGGTGGCCTGCCCACCCTGAACGACGGGTCCAACGCCCGCGCGCAGCTCTACAACGACCTGATCGACATCTACGGCGTGCAGATGTTCATCTCGGCCGGCAACTCCGGCCCGGGCGCGAACACCGTGGGCGACCCGTCGGTGGCCAGCAACGTGGTGAGCGTCGCGGCGAGCATCAGCAAGGACACCTGGCTGGCCAACTACGGCTCGGTGGTGCGCAAGGAGAACGCGCTGTTCAACTTCTCCTCCCGGGGTCCGCGGGAGGACGGCGGCTTCAAGCCCAACATCGCCGCCCCCGGCTCGGCGATCTCCACCGCGCCGCTCTGGCAGCCGGGCAACCCGGTACCGGAGGCCGGCTACCCGCTGCCCCCGGGCTATCAGATGCTCAACGGCACGTCGATGGCCTCACCGCAGGCCGCCGGTGCCGCCGCGCTGCTGCTCTCGGCCGCCAAGGCGACCGACCGCGGGGTCAGCCCGGCCGCGCTGCGCCGGGCCATCTACACCGCCGGCAAGCCGATCGCCGACGTGCCGACCTACGCCCAGGGGTACGGCATGTTCGACGTACCGGCCAGCTGGGAGCTGCTCGCCGGTGGCGTGGAGGCCCGCTCGTACCTGTCGGACGCGCCGGTCTGCACCCCGCTGTCGGCCAACCTGACCCGGTACGACCGGGACCTCGGCACCTTCGTGCCGAACCCGCACCGGGGCAGCGGCGTGTACAACCGGTGCGCGACCGCCGACGGTGGCCACCGGATCAACCAGTCCCGGGCGTACGAGGTGACCATCACCCGGACCAGCGGCCCGGCCAAGGGGATCCCGCACCAGATCACGCTGCGCGGCAACGACGGGACCTTCCGGGCCCGTCAGCAGGTGTCGCTGGCGCTGAACCGGCCGGTCACCATCCCGGTCACCGCCCGGCCGACCGCCCGTGGGCTGCACGCCGTGCTGATGACGATCGACGACCCGAACACCTCCACGGTGGACTTCGAGATCCCGGTCACGGTGGTCGTCCCGCACGAGCCGACCAGGCCGAGCTTCTCCTTCTCCGGCGAGGGTACGGTCGACCGCAACAGCTTCACCTCGTTCTTCGTGACGGTGCCGCCGGGTGCCGGCGCGCTGCAGGTGAACCTCTCCGGCATCGCCACCGGCTCGCAGACCCGGTTCATCGCGATCAACCCGTACGGCGTGCCGGTGGAGAGCACCGCCAGCACCGCCTGCTTCACCAACTTCTCCGACGCCAACGCGTGCAAGCCGCAGGAACGCGACTACCAGAACCCGATTCCCGGGGTCTGGGAGATCGAGGTGGAGTCACGGCGTACCTCGCCGGCGCTGAACAACCCGTTCCACCTGCGGGCCCGGATCCAGGGCGTGGCACTCTCGCCGGCCGTGGTCGAACTGCCGGCGGTCACCGCCGGTACGCCGACCCCGGTGACCTGGGACCTGACCAACACCTTCGGTCCGGTCTCGGTGACCGGACGGGGTGGCCCGCTCTCCAGCGTGCACACCGAACGGCCGACCATCGCCGACGGCGCGCAGCAGGAGTTCACGGTGGAGGTTCCGGCCGGGGCGACCACCCTCTCCGCCCGGATCGGCAACACCGCCAACCCCGGTGCCGACCTCGATCTCTTCGTCTACCGGGGCACCACCCTGGTGGGCCAGCAGGCCGACGGTGACTCCGAGGAGGCGGTGACCATCACCAACCCGGCACCGGGCACCTACCGGATCGTGGTGGACGGCTACTCCGTCGACGGGCCGGGCACCAGCACCGCCTACGACTACCGGGACTCGTTCTCGGCCCCGTCGCTGGGCACGCTCGCCGCCCCGAGCACCCCGCTCACCCTGCCGTACGGCGCCACCGCCACCCTCACCGGTACGGTGACCGCCCTGTCCACCCCGGCCGCCGGCCGGGAACTGCAGGGTGAGCTGGCCGTGGTGACCACCGAGGGCGCGGTCGTCGGCCGCGGTGCGGTGGCCATCGACGCGGTGAACTGACCCACCGGCACCCGCTCGACACCGGAGCCCGGCCCCCGATCCTCGGGGCCGGGCTCCGGCACATCGGGCCCCCGGCACATCGAGCCCCCGGCGCGTCCGAGCTCCGGCACGTCCGAGCTCCGGCCCAGGCCGGGTGAGCGCGGCTCAGGCCGCGCGGGCGCTTGCCACCAGGAACGGGATGCCCTGCTGGCAGGTGGTCATCAGGTCCTGCTGGACCTGCCCGGTGACGGTCACCCGGGCGCCGGCCCGCAGCACGTCACGGGGGCCACCGACCAACTGGTGGCCGTCCAGCAACAGGCAGCCCGGCTCCACCCCGGCCTCGACCGTCCCCGTCAGGGTGGTGGCGGCCGGTCCGCCGGAGCCACCGGGGTTTGGCACCGGCGGCTCGGCCGGCCGGGTGGCGGGCGGGCTGAGCTTCGGCAGCCGGGTCGGGGGCGACGGGGACACCGCAGCGGTCGGATCGGCCGAGGCGGTGGGATCGGGCAGGCCCGTGGGGTCGGTCGGATCGGTGGGGGTGGCCATCGACGGTCCTCCTGTGCTGCCGGGTTCGCCGGTCACGTCACCGGGGCCCTGGCCACCGCAGGCGCTCAGCACCAGGCAGGCGACGAGGGCGGGAAGGGCGATCCGAGTAGTCCTCATACCAGCTCTGACGTACCCGGGAGAAGTTCCGTTCCCACCCGCTGGCGCGGACCCGGGTCGGAGCGGGGCCGACGGCCCGGTCACGCCACCCGCACGCGCCGTCGGTCCACGGCCGGAACCACCCGTCCGGGCGGTGCTCACTCCCGGACGGTGCTCAGCCCCGGCGGTGCTCAGCGGGCTCAGTCCCGGGCGGCGGCAGCGGCGGCCTTCATGTCCCGCTTCAGCTCCTGCGGCAGGGAGAAGACGAGTCGCTCGTCGGCGGTGGTGATCTCCTCGACGTCGGTGAAACCCCGCTCGGCCAGGTGGGCCAGCACCTGCTGCACCAGCTCGTCCGGCACGCTGGCGCCGGAGGTGACACCGACGGTGCCGGCCCCGGTCAGCCAGGCGTCGTCGATCTCGGTGGCGAAGTCGACCAGGTGCCCGGCGCGGGCTCCGGCGTCCAGGGCCACCTCGACCAGGCGTACCGAGTTGGAGGAGTTGCGCGAGCCGACCACGATCACCACGTCGCACTCGGCCGCGATCTCCTTGACCACGTGCTGCCGGTTGGAGGTGGCGTAGCAGATGTCGTCGCTGGGCGGCGACTGCAACAGCGGCAGCCGCTTCTTGAGCCGGGCGACCGTCTCCAGCGTCTCGTCGACCGAGAGGGTGGTCTGGGAGAGCCAGACGACCTTGTTCGGATCACGGACGGTGACGTTCTGTACGTCGTCCGGACCGTCGACCAGCTGGATGTGGGCCGGAGCCTCACCGGCGGTACCGATAACCTCCTCGTGCCCCTCGTGACCGATCAGCAGGATGTCGTAGTCCTCGGCGGCGAACCGGCGGGCCTCGTGGTGGACCTTGGTCACCAACGGGCACGTCGCGTCGATCGCCTTGAGCGAGCGGGCCTTGGCCTGCTCGTGGACCTCGGGTGCCACGCCGTGCGCGGAGAAGACCACGGTGGCACCCTCCGGCACCTCCTCGTTCTCCTCCACGAAGATCGCACCCTGGGCCTCCAGGGTCTGCACCACGTGCTTGTTGTGCACGATCTGCTTGCGGACGTAGATCGGGGCGCCGTAGAGCTTGAGCGCCTCCTCGACGGTCTGCACCGCGCGGTCCACGCCCGCGCAGTAGCCGCGGGGGTTGGCCAGGAGCACGCGCTTGCCGGTCCGGGGAGTCGGGTCAGCCTCAGTCACCCACCCATCGTACGTGCCTCTCTCCACCCCCGACATCCACCGCGACCGGGGGTAAGGAAGGGCCCCCTGTACAACAGAAAGCGATAGGAAGGGGCCCTTCCTTACAGGTGGTGGGGTCGTGGGGGGTGGCGGGCGTCCGTAGGGTGGGCGGGTGGGTGAGGATGGTAGGAGCAGCTCCGAACAGCCGTGGCCGGTACGCGTGGTCAGCCAGAAGGTGGGGGCGTGGATCGCCCGACTCGGCTGGGTCTGGGTCGACGGGCAGGTGGCGCAGATCAGCCGACGGCCGGGAGCGAGCACGGTCTTCATCACTCTGCGTGACCCATCGGCGGATCTCAGCCTGACCGTCACCACCAACCGGGACGTGCTCGACGCCGGTGCGCCGGAGCTCCGGGAGGGTGCCCGGGTGGTGCTGCACGCCAAGCCGGAGTTCTACGCCGCCCGGGGCACGCTGAGCCTGCGGGCCGACGAGATCCGCCAGGTGGGCCTCGGTGAGCTGCTTGCCCGGTTGGAGAAGTTGAAGAAGCTACTCGCCGCCGAGGGGCTCTTCGACCGGGCCCGCAAGCGTCGGCTGCCGTTCCTGCCCGGCCGGATCGGTCTGGTCACCGGCCGGGCCTCGGCGGCCGAGCGGGACGTGCTGACCAACGCCCGTCGTCGGTGGCCGGCGGTGGAGTTCCGCACGGTCAACGTGGCGGTGCAGGGGGCGGGCGCGGTACCGCAGATCATCGACGCGTTGAAGGTGCTCGACGCCGATCCGAGCATCGAGGTGATCGTCCTGGCCCGCGGTGGTGGCGGCATCGAGGATCTGCTTCCCTTCTCCGACGAGGCGCTGTGTCGGGCGGTCTTCGCCTGCCGTACCCCGGTGGTCAGCGCGATCGGCCACGAGACCGACGCACCGTTGGTCGACTACGTCGCCGACGTGCGCGCCTCCACCCCGACCGACGCGGCCAAGCGGGTGGTGCCCGACCTCACCGAGGAGGTACGCCTCATCCGGCAGGCCCGGCACCGGCTGGAACGTTCGGTACGCAACCTGGTCGACCGGGAACAGCACCGCCTCGACGGACTGCGGTCCCGGCCGGTGCTGGCCCGGCCGCAGGTGATGCTCGACCAGCGGGCGAGCGAGCTGACCGCCCTGCGGCAGCGCGCCGGACGCAGCCTGGACCATCGGCTCACCGCCGCCGGCGAGGACCTGCGGCACACCCTGGCCCGACTGCGGGCGCTCTCCCCCGCCGCCACCCTCGACCGGGGGTACGCGATCGTGCAACGCGCCGACGGCCACGTGGTACGCGCCGCGACCGAGGTGGCCGGGGGTGATCCGCTGCGGGTCCGGCTGGCCGAGGGCGAGATCGCGGCCACCGTGACCGCGACCCGAAGCTGAGCCCGGCCCGATACTGAGCCCGGCCCGATACTGAGCCCGGCCCGAAGCTGAGCCCGGCCCGAAGCTGGACGCGACCCGGTATTGAGCCCGACCCCAAGCTGGACGCGACCCGGTATTGAGCCCGACCCCAAGCTGAGCCGGCCCGAAGCTGGGCCCGGCCCGAAGCTGGGCCCGGCCCGGGACTGGTGGCACGGAGCTGGCGCGACACGGGATCCGAGCGGCTACCTGGCCTGAGGGTGGCCGGGACCCGGTGTGTTGAGATGGTGGCGATGACTGACGAGAAGAAGGCCGGGCCGGACGAACGGCTCAGTTACGAGCAGGCCCGCGCCGAACTGGCCTCGGTGGTGGAGCGCCTGGAGACCGGCGGGACCTCGCTGGAGGAGTCGCTGGCGCTGTGGGAACGCGGCGAGGCGCTGGCGGTGATCTGTCAACGCTGGTTGGACGGGGCGCGCACCCGCATCGACGCGGCCCGACAGCCGACCGACTCCTGACCCGGAGGTCGAGGAAGCCGGCCGGCGGCAGGCCGCCGGGTCCACCCGCCCGGTCACGGTCGGGCACCCGCATCATCCGCCCGGCGAGCGCCGGGCCCGCGTCACTGCCCGGCCACGGCCGGGCGGCGGGTCACTGCCCGGCCGGGCGGCGGGTCACTTGAGCAGGTTGTACAGCTCCGCCGGGGCCTCGACGGTCTGGTCGGCCGGCGGCTTCGGCGCCTCGGTGGCGTTGCCGTAATCCGAGTACGTGATCTTCACGTCCTGCGCCTCGGTCTGGCCGGTGGCTGGGATCTTGATGATCAGCTCGTTGAGCCGCCCCTGCGGGTCGAGCCGGGCGGTGAACGGCAGCGACTGGGCCTGGGCGCCCAGCGCGGTGATCAGGCTGGTGTCCAACGACCCGGCCTCGGCCGCCTTCGACACGTCGACGGTGCCGGCGTACGCGCCCTCGCCGGTCTGCCGGACCTCGGTGATCCCCTGGGTGAGCACCGCGCTGCCGGCCGGGTCGAGCTTGTCGAAGTCGAAGCCGAGGCTCCGGTTGCCCTGGATCTTGGTCTGGTCGAGGTGCTGGTACTTGTCGAGGTTGAGCTCGCGCAGCGCCGGCGGCAGGCTCGGGGCCACCTGACCACCGAGGTCCAGCTTGACCCAGCTGTCCGGCTTGGCGTGGATGAGGTCCAGGGCCAGCATCAGGTCGGATCCCGCCTCGCCGAGGCTGATCTTCAGCTGGGCGCTCTGGCTCGGCTGGTGCACCTGGCCCTGTGCCGTCGATCCGGCACCGGACATGGTGAACCGGAAGTTGCCGTTCTTGATCTCGTTGGTCGAGTTCAGCAGGGCCTGCTTGGCGTCGCCGCTGACCGCGCCGGACGGGCCGGGCGAGACGGTTCCCGACGGGGCGGGCGAGGCGCTGCCGGAGACCGTGGGAGTTGCCCCGGCCCCGGTCTCGGCGGTCCCGGTGCAGGCGGACAGCGTGGGGGCGAGAAGCGTCGCGGCGAAGACCGCCGCGCCGAAGCGCCGAATCGTCACGTGAGCATCTCCAACCGGTCGTCCGGCCCGGGTGGGGCCGCAGGAGGTGGGGTGCCGAGGCGTACGCCCACCCCGGGCACCGGTCCCGCCCGGTCCGACCTGCGACCGACGGGATCCGTACCTTCTGTTCCCGAACGTCGGCTTCGCTAATCCCACCGCTTCGTCACCGCAGGGCGGTGACCAATCCCACCGCACCGTCACCCCAGGGCGGTGACCAACTGACGGAGTTCGTTGTCCCGGGCGTCGCCGACGACCAGGACGGTACGGTTCGGCTCCAGCAGGACGTACGCCTGTTCGTTGCCCCGGGCGGTGTACCGCTGCCAACTGCGCCCGGCCAGGTCCACCGAGCCCTGCGGCTGCCCCTCGGCGGTCAGCTCGGCGGGGAGCAGCCGCTCCGCCGGCACGTTGCTCTGCACCAGCTGGGCACCACGGCCCTCGGGCGTGACGTAGCCGATCCGCAGGTTCGCCCCGCCCTCGACGGTCTGGTAGCTGGCCCGCACCGGGTGCCAGTCCGGGCCGAGCCCGGTCGGCTCGCTTACCGGGAAGAGGCCGGCGTCCCGCGCCTGCTCCACCGCCGGTGCCGGGTCCATCGAGATCGGCTGGTCCCCACCGAGGAACCCCCGGTAGAAGACGAACAGCAGGGCGATCGGGATCAGCAGGACCAGCAGCGAGATCGCCATGTCCCGGGGTCGCCGGCCGTGCTCGGACGGCCGCACCGACGGCGGGGCGTCAGCGGTCGGCTCGACCGGCTCGTCGGGGGCCGGGGTCGCCGGGGTCACCGGCGGCTGGCCGTCCGGCGGCGTCGGGTCGGCGGGTACGCGGTTGGCTGGCTGGACGGGTTCCACCTCCCCATCTTGACAGCCCCCCTGGTCCCGGGAACCGGGCCACCACCGACCCGCCCCGGCGCTAGATTGACCAGCGTGTGAGGATCAGCGGCGAAGCCGGCAGCGCAGCCGCGCGGCAGAGCCGGCAGCGGGCCGTGCGCCGGTCCACCCCGCAGCGTCGCGAGGAGAGCCATGACGAACACCAGGACGCGGATCCCCCAGGATCTCGACCGTAACCTCGCCCTCGACCTGGTCCGGGTCACCGAGGCGGCAGCGATGGCCGCCGGTCGGTGGGTCGGCCGGGGGGACAAGGAGGGCGGCGACGGGGCCGCCGTCGACGCGATGCGCAAGCTGATCAACTCGATCCAGATGCGCGGCGTCGTGGTGATCGGCGAGGGCGAGAAGGACAACGCGCCGATGCTCTACAACGGCGAGCAGGTGGGTGACGGCACCGGCCCCGAGGTGGACGTGGCGGTCGATCCGATCGACGGCACCACCCTGATGAGCAAGGGGATGCCGAACGCCCTCGCCGTGCTGGCGGTCGCCGAGCGGGGCGCGATGTTCGATCCCAGCGCCGTGTTCTACATGGAGAAGCTCGCCGTCGGCCCGGCCTACGCCGACGTGGTGGACATCGAAGCCGGCGCCGTGGAGAACATCCGCCGGATCGCGCGGGCCAAGGGCACCGACGTGTCCGAGGTCACGGTCTGCGTCCTCGACCGCCCCCGCCACGACGAACTTGTCGAGACGATCCGCCGGACCGGCGCGGGCATCCGGTTCATCTCCGACGGCGACATCGCCGGGGCCATCGCCGCGGCCCGCAACGAGTCCGAGATCGACGTGCTGATGGGCATCGGGGGCACCCCCGAGGGGATCACCGCGGCCTGCGCCCTCAAGTGCATCGGCGGGGTGATGCAGGCCAAGCTCTGGCCGCAGGACGCCGCCGAGCGGGACCGGGCGCTGAACGCCGGGCACGACCTGGACCGGGTACTCACCACCGACGACCTGGTCACCGGGGACAACTGTTTCTTCGTCGCGACCGGGGTCACCTCCGGCGACCTGCTGCGCGGGGTCAGCTACCGGGCCGGTGGGGCGTACACGCAGTCGATCGTGATGCGGTCCAAGAGCGGCACGATCCGGGTGATCGACTCGTACCACCGGCTGGAGAAGTTGGCGCTCTACTCGGCCATCGACTTCGACGGCCGCCCCCTCGCTGAGCAGGAGTAGGCCACGGAACACGCAACTCTGCCCACCTCCCGTCGGGTCGCCGGGGTGGCGCTGGCGACCGCGGCCGGCTTCACCGTCGCGGTGCAGTCCCGGATCAACGGCGAGCTGGGCGTACGGCTGGCCGACGGGTTCGCCGCCGCCGTCATCTCGTTCGGCCTGGGGCTGCTGATCTTGCTGGTGCTGGTCCTGGCCACCGCGGCCGGGCGGGGCGGGCTGGTCGCCCTGCGGACGGCGCTCAGCGACGGCTCGCTGCGCCCCTGGCACCTTCTGGGCGGGGTGTGCGGGGCCTTCCTGGTCGCCGCCCAGGGGCTGACCATCGGCACCCTCGGCGTGGCGATCTTCACCGTGGCGGTGGTCGCCGGGCAGTCCGGCAGCAGCCTGCTGGTCGACCGGGCGGGGATCGGCCCGGCCGGCCGGCAGCCGGTCACCGTCACCCGGCTCGCCGGGGCGGTGCTCACCGTGCTGGCGGTGCTGCTCGCCGTCGGCGACCGGTTGGGAGACCCGGGTGCCCTGGCGCTGGCCGTGCTGCCGCTGCTGGCCGGGGTGGGGGTGGCCTGGCAGCAGGCGGTCAACGGCCGGGTCCGGGCCGCCGCCGGCAGCACGCCGACCGCCACGCTCGTCAACTTCGTCGTCGGTCTGGCGGCCCTGCTGCTCGCGTTCGCCGTGGACGTCGCGGTACGGGGCTGGCCGACCGGCAGCCTGCCGACCGAGCCGTGGCTCTATCTGGGCGGCCCGATCGGGGTCGCTTTCATTGCCGTCGCCGCCGCGCTGGTCGGGCTCACCGGCGTGCTGCTGCTCGGCCTGGCGACCATCGCCGGGCAGATCCTCGGTGCCGTACTGCTGGATCTGGTGCTGCCCACGGCGGCCTCGCGACCCGGGCCGATCACCCTGGTGGGGGCGGCCCTGACCCTGGTCGCGGTGCTGATCGCCGCCCTCGGCTCCGGTCGGCGTCGACGCGGCTGACCGCGGCCGGCTCGGATCGGCTCGACGCGGCTGACCGCGGCCGGTGCCAGCTCAGAGCAACGAGGAGTCGGAGTACGGCTCGGTCTCCGACCGACGGCGGCGGAAGATCACCGCGGCCACCAGCCCGCCGAGCAGCCCGAACAGGTGCCCCTGCCAGGAGATGCGCTCGTCGGTGGGGAGGATGCCGAGCAGTTGCCAGCCGTAGAGCAGGCCGACCAGGAGCACCACCGCGAAGTTCCACCAGCTGCGCTCGACGATGCCCCGCATGAACAGGATGCCGAGGTATCCGAAGATCACCCCGCTGGCACCGACCACGATGGAGTTCGGTGAGCCGGTGAACCACACTCCCAGGCCGCTGACCAGGATGATGACCAGGGTCGACCAGAGGAACCGGCGCACCCCGGCGGCGAGCACGAAGGTGCCGAGCAGGATCAGCGGGATGCTGTTGCTGTAGAGGTGGTCGAAGCCGTGGTGCAGGAACGGGGAGAAGAAGACCCCGTCGAGGCCGTCGATCCGGCGCGGGATGATCCCGGCGGCCATGTCGAAGCCGGCGCCGAGCCAGACGTCCAGCGCCTCGATGAGGAAGAGGATCGGTACGACGGCGCACATGGCGACGAAGGCCCGGCCGAGCGAGGCGTAGAACGCCTCGGTGCCGAACCGGTTGGGATCATTGCCGCCTGGGCCCAGGGTCACCCCCCAAGGGGTATCAGCAAAAACCGCGACCCGCCACCTCGGCGGCCACGGCGTACCCGCCGGAACCGGCACCGGGGCGGGGGAATCACCCCCCGCCCCGGTGCCGTCGATCCGCGTCGGTCAGTACGAACCGGTGTTCTGGGACTGCTGCCAGGCCTTGCAGGGGCTGCCGTAGCGGCCCTCGATGTAGCCGAGACCCCACTTGATCTGGGTCACCGGGTTGGTCTGCCAGTCGGAGCCCGCCGAGGCCATCTTGTTACCGGGGTAGGACTGGGGGATGCCGTACGCACCGGAGGAGGGATTGCGGGCCTTGTGGTTCCAGCCGCTCTCCTTGTTCCAGAGCTTGTTCAGGCAGGGGAACTGGTCCATCCCGAAGCCGGCCTGCACCATCATCGAGCAGCCGGTGCGGCGGTTGCCGCTGAACTCGGTGCAGGAGTCCGGCACCGGGCCGTCGTACGGCTTGCTCGCCTTTTCGGCGGCCTCCTCGGCCTTCTTCTTGGCCTCGGCCTCCTCGCGCGCCTTCTTCCGTGACGCGGCGGCGGCCTCGGCCTCCTTGGCCCGCTGGGCGGCCTCCTTGGCGGCCTTCGCGGCCCGCAGCTTCGCCTGGTACTCGGCGCTGCGCTGCTTGGCGGACTGGACGTGGTGCGCCGCCTGCCGCTCCCGCTGGTAGTCATGCTCGGCCTCGTCGACCTGCAACGAGACCTGCGCGGTCCGACCCTGTTGCTGGGTCTCCTGGTGGTCGCCCAGGTAGATGCCGCCGGCAACGCCCACGGAGAGCAGTGCGACAGCAGCCGTACGGGCGCCGAACCGGCTCCACAGCCGACTCACGAAGTGATCCCTTCGTCGGGGGCATGGACACGGTGGCGGGTCAGGCCCTCCTCGGGCCGCGCTCGCCACCGTGAGCGCCCCGACCCTGGTCGCCGGTCGCAGCCGACGCACTGGCTCCCATCCCGGTGCCGGCTCGCCCCCGGGGCGAACGATCACCGGTGATGTCCCTGGTGCGCGGGCGCTCGTGGGACACCATCGCGCACCGTGGGACGGATGGGAAACCAATGACGTCTTTTGTGACCTGCGCCACACAAAAATAACCTATATGTCCGGACAAATGCATCCGAAGGTAGGAGTCAGAGCGGCACGTCCTCCAACAGGTCGGTGACCATCGCCGCGATCGGCGAACGCTCCGAACGACTCAACGTGACGTGCGCGAAGAGCGGATGACCCTTGAGCGCCTCGATCACCGCGGTGACCCCGTCATGCCGCCCCACCCGCAGGTTGTCCCGCTGCGCCACGTCGTGGGTGAGCACCACCCGGGACCCCTGGCCGATCCGGGACAGCACGGTGAGCAGCACCCCACGCTCGAGAGACTGGGCCTCGTCCACGATCACGAAGGCGTCGTGCAGGCTCCGGCCCCGGATGTGGGTAAGCGGCAGCACCTCCAGGATGCCCCGGGAGGTGACCTCCTCCAGCACGTTCTCGTGGACCACCGCCCCGAGGGTGTCGAAGACCGCCTGTGCCCAGGGCGACATCTTCTCCGACTCCGAGCCCGGCAGGTAGCCCAACTCCTGCCCACCTACGGCGTAGAGCGGGCGGAAGACGACCACCTTCTTGTGCCGGCGACGCTCCATCACCGCCTCCAGACCGGCGCAGAGCGCCAACGCGGACTTGCCGGTCCCGGCCCGGCCACCCAGCGAGACGATGCCGATCGACTCGTCCAGCAGGAGGTCCAGCGCCACCCGCTGCTCGGCGGAGCGCCCGTGCACGCCGAACGCCTCACGGTCGCCGCGGACCAGCCGTACCGTCTTGTCCGGCAGCACCCGGCCGAGCGCCGAACCGTGCCCGGACTGCAGCACCAACCCGGTGTGGCAGGGCAGCCCGGCCGCCGCGTCGAGGTCGAGGGCGTCACCGGCGTAGAGCGCGCCGATCTGCTCCTCGGTCAGCCCCAGCTCCGCCATGCCCGTCCAGGTGGGGTCGCTGGCCTGGCCGTGCCGGTACTCGTC
Organism: Micromonospora sp. WMMA1923; assembly: GCF_049179195.1. Lineage (NCBI taxonomy): Bacteria > Bacillati > Actinomycetota > Actinomycetes > Micromonosporales > Micromonosporaceae > Micromonospora > Micromonospora sp. WMMA1923. The sequence goes on along the minus strand of NZ_JBMHLZ010000001.1, from coordinate 338,917 downwards.
GGCGCGCAGGCCCACCGAGGCGGCCTTGACCCGTAGCGGCATGTCCTTGCTGACCAGGGTCACCTGCCGCCCCTCGCCGGCGAGGTTGAGCGCGACGGAGAGGATCCGGGCGTCATTCGACTCGTTACGGAAACCCGGTGGCAGCATCCCGTCGTCGGTGTGGTTGAGCTCCACCCGCAGCGTGCCGCCGGCGTCGTTGGCCGGCACCGGCTGGTCCAGCCGGCCGTGCGTGATCCGCAGCTCGTCGAGCATCCTGAGCGCCTGGCGGGCGAACCACCCCAGCTCCGGATGGTGGCGTTTGCCCTCCAGTTCGGAGATCACCACCAGCGGTATCACCACCTCGTGCTCGGCGAACCGGTGGAAGGCCGCCGGGTCGGAGAGCAGCACCGAGGTGTCCAGGACGAAGGCGGCACCGGCAGCGCCAGGCTCCGCGGCGCCAGCTGGTCGGGGCTCCTTGGGATCGGCCGGCGCGGCGGCCGCCGTACGGCGGCTCCGGGTGGCCCGGCGGGTCGTGGCTGTCGCGGTCGGGGTCTGGTCGGCCCCGGCATCGGTACGGCGAGTCGTCACAGGCCTGCTCCGACGGATGGGCACCCGCCACCCGCGTTCCGCCTCCTCCGGTGCCCGGGGACACGGGGTCGGATGCGGGCCCCGTGCGCGAGGTCGCAGATCCGGGCTGGCCGGCTGGCCCGGGAGAACCCCGCGCCATGCCTAGACGCTAGCCGCGCGGAGGCGTGGGGGCTAGAGGGTGATCGTGGATCTGGCGAAAGCAGCTCGTGAACAGGGCGGAGCCGGCCGGGATGCCTTGCCCCCTGCGCGCATCCCGGCCGGCCGGGACCACGTCACGGTCTGCGGCGCGGTCCCGACGGTGCGCATCCGTCGTGGACGACGACGCACCGAGCGGGTGGCGGGCTCAGCCCGGTCGCTGGACGAGCGTGCCGGCACCGGTGGGATGCCGGACGCCGGTGGGGCCGGCCGACGCGGTGAAGGAGGAACCGGTGTACGTGGTGCCCTCCCGGGTCACCGGACGGGCGGTGGCACCGACCACCCCGACGACCACCGTCGGGGCACCGGCCGCTCCGCTGACCACCGTCGGGGCACCCGCCGCTCCGCTGACCACCGTCGGGGCACCCGCCGTCCCGGTGCCCACCGTCGCGATGCCGGCCGATCCGGCGGGACGCACGTCGGTGCCGCTGTCCTGGGTCGCGGGGCCGACCTGGCGGGCGGGGCCGACCTGCCGGGCGGGGACGGCCAGTGCCGAGGCGATCGCGGCCTGGGCGGTCCGGCGACGCCGGTTCCAGGCGCCCCGGTCGCCGTCGAAGTAGCCCTGCCGGTAACCGAACCGGTAGCCGATCCGGTAGCTGAGCTGGCCGTGCAGCCGCCCCGCCGCGTAGCTGGTCGAGCCGAGCAGCAGGACCAGGAAGACCGCGAGGAAGGGACTCATCCGACAGCTCCGCCCCGATGCGCCGCCCCGGCCAGGGAGTCGGCCGTCAGCAGCTGTTCCAGGTCGTCGGTGCTGACCTCCTCGACCAGCTCGACGCTGATCCGGTAACCGGCCCGGTTGGCCGCGGCGACCGAGACCCGGCGGATCTCCCCGCCGGCGTCGTAGACCCGGACGCTCAGCTCCGCACAGTCGAGATGGGCCCGCCAGGCGTTCCACTCGGCCCGGTCCGCCACATCCAGCGACAGGTACGGGCCACCTCGGGCCAGGTGCAGTCGCCAGGGCGCGCTGAGCCCGGCGGCCACCCCCTCGGCGATCAGGCCGAAGGCCTGGGCACGGGTGACGAGTTCGGTCACCACGCCCCCCTCGGTCGGGGTGCGTGGCGCATGCGAGCACTAGCGGTCTCATGCACGTGACACACCGTAGGTTGTCCCATGAGCGTGACAGTATCAGCTTTTCGTCCGATTACGTCCGCACTCGGAGGCCGCTATTTTGCGCCGACAACACCCGGCTTTGCCGGCGTCTGGGGGGATTCTGTGAACCCGACTTCGGCGTCACGTTCACGTGACAGGAATGCGCTTGCCCGTGCCCCGGCGGGCATTACGCCGTACCGTCACCTGGTGACCGGGAACGCTCACGCACGGAAAATCGCCTTCGCCACCTTCATCCGTCGGGCCCTCGACGACGCCCGCGCGACTCGCGCCTGGAGCGGCACCGAGGTGTCCCGACGCACCGGCGTCTCCCGCCAGACCATTAACCGTTGGGTACGCGGTGACTGGGCCAGCGACCCGGAGGCGGAACGGGTGGTGGCGTTCTGCGAGGGGCTGGGGCTCAACGCGGTGGCCGCCTTCGGTGCGCTCGGCTGGGACCGCAACACCCCGCCGCGCAGCGCGCCCACCCCGCCGCCGATGGATCCCGACGTGGAGGCGCTGCTGCGCCGGCTGGTCGATCCGAACGTCTCGGACGCGGAAAAGTTCCACATCCGGGAAACCATCCGATACCTCGCGTATCGCCCGACTCTTCCGATGGACGGGCGGCGACGCGGCAGGAAGGCCGGGTAGTTCAGATGGCGAAAGAACGCCGGTGGCGTCCGAAAGGTTCCGCTCCGCCGGTCGACCATGCGCGCTAGCGTCCTGGACGTACTGCGTGGGCTCGTCATCGGTGGGGGATGGGATCGATGGGGATGACACCTGTCGGCCCGGCCCCGCGGGACATGAAGGAGGGGCATGGCCCTCAAGTGGTTGGCAGTCGTGGTCGCCGCGGTCTCCCTGACCCTGTGGCTGACCGGCAACGTGGTGCTCGGGGTGGCCGATGCGGGGCAGCTTCCGCTGGTGGTCAACCTCTTCGCGCTCACCGTCGCCGGCACGGCGGTGGTCCTGGCCGTCATCGCCGAGCTCAACGACCGGCTCAACGACCGACTCACCGCGCTCACCGAGTTCCTGGTGTCCCGACTCGACGAGATCGAGACACAGACCGGTGACCGCAACGCCGGCTTCGTCGAGGGTTACCTGCTCAACCACGGCCGGGAGGCACCCGTGGTGCCGCTCTTCCGGCCGGGCCGCGACGCCGCCGAACGGTGATGCGCCCGCGGCGGGCCGGCCACAACCCACGCATCGACGCTCACGCAAGCCTTTCGGGTGTGACAGCGACCACGAATGAGCCGTGATTCCCGGGGTACGCTGTCGCGCGTGCCGCCGTTGAATGTGGGCAACCACCAGCCACTGACCCCGTTGAGCGCCGACCAGGCCTGGCGGGCGACCGCCGACCGGGCGGCCGACACCGTGCTCTTCTTCGACTTCGACGGCACCCTGGCGCCGGTCGACGACGACCCCACCGCGGTGCAACCGGCACCGAAGGTGCTGGCCGCCATCGAGGTGCTGGCCCCGGCCATGCAGCGGGTGGCGATCGTCTCCGCCCGACCGGTGGACTTCCTCCGGGACCACTTCGACGGGCTCGACGGGGTCGACCTCTACGGCCTGTACGGCCTGGAGCACAGCCACTCCGGCGGCGAGACGGTCACCGAGCCGGCCGCCCTGCCCTGGGTGCCGACCATGGCCGAGCTGGCCGACCTGGCCCGCGCCGAACTGCCGGCGGGTGCCCTGGTCGAGTTCAAGCGGCTCTCGGTCGCGTTGCACTGGCGCACCGCACCGGAACTCGGCCCGGCGGTCGAGCGGTGGGGGCGGGAGCAGGCCGAACGGCTCGGGCTGCGGGTGCAGGCCGGCCGGATGGTGCTGGAGATCAAACCGCCGGTCGACCGGGACAAGGGCATGGTCATCGGCGAGGTGGTGCGGACCGCCGCGGGCGCCTGGTACTTCGGCGACGACGTCTCGGACATCAAGGCGTTCGCCGCGCTGCGCGCCCGGGCCGCCGCCGACCCGGACTTCGTCGGCGTCTGCGTCGCGGTGGCGAACCCGGAGACCGGGCAGGAGGTCGCCGAGGCCGCCGACCTGACCATCGACTCCCCCGCCGCGCTTGGTGACTTCCTCACTGCCGCCGCCCACCAGTTGGGCTGACCGCCCCGACAGCGGGCCGACGTCCGGGCCCCGTCGCGGCGGGGCCGGTCGTCAGACCCCGAAGCGGCGCTGCCGGTTGGCGTACGAGCGCAGCGCGCGCAGGAAGTCGATGTGGCGGAACTCGGGCCAGTTCAGCTCGCAGAAGTAGAACTCCGAGTGGGCCGACTGCCAGAGCATGAAACCGGAGAGCCGTTGCTCGCCACTGGTCCGGATGACCAGGTCCGGGTCGGGTTGACCACGGGTGTAGAGGTGCTCGGCGATGTGCTCGACGTCGAGGGTCTCGGCCAGCTCCTCGATGGTGCCGCCGGCCGCCGCGTGCTCGACCAGCAGGGAGCGCACCGCGTCGGCGATCTCCCGGCGGCCCCCGTACCCGACGGCGATGTTGACCTCGGCACCGCCGCTGCGGTCCCGGGTGCGTTCCTCGGCGGCCTTCAGTGCGGTGGCGGTCGTCGCCGGCAGCAGATCGAGCGCGCCGACCATGCGTAGCCGCCAGGGGTTGCCCTCCTCGGCCAACTCCACCACCAGATCCTCGATGATCTTCAGCAGGGGGTCCAGCTCGCGGGCCGGCCGGCGCAGGTTGTCGGTGGCCAGCAGGTAGAGCGTGACGTGCCCGATCCCGGCCTGATCGCACCAGCCGAGCAGGTCCTTGATCTTGGCGGCACCGACCCGGTGGCCGTCGTTCGGGTCGACGTAGCCCATCTCCCGGGCCCATCTGCGGTTGCCGTCGCACATCACGCCGACGTGTCGGGGCACCGTCTTACCAGCGAGCTTCGCCGTCAGCCGACGCTCGTACACCGAGTACATGAGGTCCCGCAGATTCATCACCTTGCAGAGTAGCGACCCGGGCGCAAGGTCAGGGGCGGGGAGCCGCGACCCGCCGCCGTCAACTGGTCGCGGCCCGGCGCAGGGAGTAGAGGGCGAGGCCGGCGGCGGCCACCAGGGGGGCGCCGTCGCGGATCAGACCGTCCACGCCGAGCAGCCACCAGCAGAGCGGCAGGTGGACGGCGAGCACACCCAGGGTGATCGCCACCAGCAGCGTGCCGGCCCAGCGCTTGCCCCGCATCAGGAACGCGACACAGAACAGCACCAGGTGGCTGACCGCGATCCCGGCGACAAACCAGAACAACACCGCCGGTACCGCCACCAACCGGCCGTCCAGCACGGCTCCGCCGGCGATCAGGGCCGGCACCAGCATCAGCGGACTGTAGGTGAGCGCGGCGACCCGGCTGGTCAGCAGCCACCCGGTGGCCTCGGGGCGCTTCGGGGCGACCTCCCGCCAGGTGATCCGGCCCTCGGTGAGGACCAGGCCCCGGCGGTGCCGGGTGAGGTGCGCGGCGACGGCAGGCGACCGGTACAGCAGCCAGACCACGCTCAGGCAGAGCGTGCCGAGCAGCGCGAAGCCGAGCACCCCGGGCAGCGGCGGCATCCCCTGCCGGGGGACGATCAGGCGACCCACCGCGAAGACCGTGGTGACGGCGAGGATCAACCCCAGCGGCCGGGCCGCCGCCCGACCGCGCCGGACATGGGAGATCAACACCAGGAACCCGAGGGTACGCAGCATCGCCCAGCCGGTCCGGACGGCGAGACCGAAGCCCTGCTCCGGGGCGTACCACCAGTTGAGCAGCTCGACCACGACGGTGGCCGCCGCGGTCACGCCGAGCAGGATGGTCAACGCCCGGACGGCGGACGGCCGCCGGACCTGGGTCACGGCGGCCGTCCTCATGCTCATGGTCGTGCTTGGTGCCCGCATCGGGCCTCGGTCACACCTACCGGGGGGCCGGTGACGCGTCCAGCCGGGCCCGCAGCGCGTCCAGCTCGGCCCAGAGCACGCCGGGCAGCTTGTCACCGAACTTCTCGAACCACTCGGTGATCAGCGGCAGCTCCGCGCGCCACTCCTCCGGGTCGACCTTCAGCGCGATCCGGATGTCCTCCGGGGTCATGTCCAGGCCCTCGACGTCCAGCGCGTCGGGCGCCGGGACCATGCCGATCGGGGTCTCGACCGCGTCGGCCCGCCCCTCGATCCGCTCGATGATCCACTTGAGCACCCGCGAGTTCTCGCCGAAGCCGGGCCAGAGGAAGGCACCCTCGGGGTCCTTGCGGAACCAGTTGACGTAGTAGACCTTGGGCAGCTTGGCGGCGTCGCCGTCGGCACCCTTGCCCATCTCGATCCAGTGGTTGAAGTAGTCGCCGGCGTGGTAGCCGATGAACGGCAGCATGGCCATCGGGTCGCGGCGGACCACGCCGACCGCGCCGGAGGCGGCGGCGGTGGTCTCCGAGGAGAGCGTCGCGCCCAGGTACACGCCGTGCACCCAGTCCCGGGCCTCGGTGACCAGCGGGATGGTGTCCCGCCGACGGCCACCGAAGAGGATCGCGTCGATCGGCACCCCGTTGGGGTCGAAGTAGTCGTCGGCCAGGATCGGGCACTGGGTGATCGGGGTGCAGAACCGGCTGTTCGCGTGCGAGGAGAGGCCCTCGCTCTCCGGCGTCCAGTCGTTGCCCTTCCAGTCGATCAGGTGGGCCGGGGGCTCCCCCATGCCCTCCCACCAGATGTCACCGTCGTCGGTGAGCGCCACGTTGGTGAAGACCGAGTTGCCGCGGTCCAGCGTCCGCATCGCGTTGGCGTTGGTCTTCCAGTCGGTACCGGGCGCGACGCCGAAGAGGCCGTACTCCGGGTTGACCGCGTAGAGGCGGCCGTCCGGGCCGAACCGCATCCAGGCGATGTCGTCACCGATGGTCTCGACCTTCCAGCCCGGGACGGTCGGCTCCAGCATGGCCAGGTTGGTCTTGCCGCAGGCCGACGGGAACGCCCCGGCGACGTGGTAGACCTTCCCCTCCGGTGAGGTGATCTTGAGGATCAGCATGTGCTCGGCGAGCCAGCCCTCGTCGCGCCCCATCACGCTGGCGATCCGCAGCGAGTAGCACTTCTTGCCCAGCAGCGAGTTGCCGCCGTAGCCGGAGCCGTAGGACCAGATCTCGCGGCTCTCCGGGAAGTGCGAGATGTACTTCGTCTCGTTGCACGGCCAGGCCACGTCCTGCTGGCCCGGGGCGAGCGGCGCACCGATGGAGTGCAGCGCGCGGACGAAGTCCGCGTCGTCACCCATCGCCTGCAGGACCGTCGCGCCCATCCGGGTCATGATCCGCATCGAGGCCACCACGTACGGGCTGTCGGTGATCTCGACGCCGAACATGGGGTTCTCGGCCTCGACCGGGCCCATGCAGAACGGGATGACGTACATGGTGCGCCCGCGCATGCTGCCGCGGTACAGGTCGGTCATCGTCCGCTTCATCTCGGCCGGCGCCATCCAGTTGTTGGTGGGGCCGGCGTCCGCCTCGTCCACCGAGCAGATGTACGTCCGCTCCTCGACCCGGGCGACGTCCGACGGGTCGGTACGGGCGTAGAAGGAGTTGGGCTTCTTCTCCGGGTTCAGCCGGATCAGGGTGCCCGCCTCGACGAGTTCGTCGGTGAGCCGACGCCACTCCTCGTCGGAGCCGTCGACCCACACCACCCGGTCCGGAGTGGTCAGCTCGGCGACCTGTCTGACCCAGTCGAGCAGCGGGCGGTGGGAGGTCGGAGCCTGATCGATGCCGCGAACAGTAGCCGGAGCAACCATGACACATCTCCTTGTGGTCGACGCTGACCGATCTGTGGGTGCACGAGTCCAGGCTGACGCGAGCCGCGTCGCCATCGTGAAACCTGGGATTGGGCTCAGACTAAACCGGACTGCGCCGCGAGTCAGTGATACCGCTTGTGAAGAACTGCACAAGGTGCGGCCAGGTTGCGGTATCTCGATCTGATACCCGCTTTCACGCGCAGTTTCACGCAAATCCTTCGGTCCACCTCCCGTCTGATGTGGGACCGGACACCTTTGCGTTTCGCGGGCAACCAGTTGATCAGCTCACATTCGGTCACGCTCCGTTCGTCGACGTTGCCGGACGGCGATCCCACGCCGAGCCACCCTCCGACGCCCCCGTACCGGTCGGCACGTGCTTACCCGTCGGAGTCGCATGCAACCGGTAGGCTCAGCGCGTGGCCGCGACGATGACCGGCGGGCAGTCCGACGCCCCACCGACCCGCCCTGGGCTGGTCGGCGCCCTCATCGACCGGTTCGGGCACCTCGTCCGGGAGCTGAGCAAGTTCGCCACCGTGGGTGGGATCGCGTTCCTCATCGACTTCGCGCTCTTCAACTACCTCACCACGGTGCGCGGGGTCGAGCAGGTCACCGCGAAGACGATCTCCACCGTGACCGCGGCGACGATCGCCTTCCTCGGCAACCGGTTCTGGACCTGGCGGCACCGCCAGCGCTCCAACCCGGCCCGGGAGTACGCGCTCTTCTTCTTCTTCAACACCGTGGGCCTCGGCATCGCGGTGGCCTGCCTGGCGATCAGCCGGTACGGGTTGGGCAGCGTCTGGCCGAGCGTGTTCCAGACCCCGCTGGCCGACAACATCGCCAGCTTCGTCGTCGGCACCGGCCTCGGCACCCTCTTCCGCTTCTGGTCGTACCGGCGGTTCGTCTTCGTCGAAGCGGGAACACCACAGGTCACGGATACGAAGCGTGACCGAGAGTCCGGGGCGTGAGAGTCCGCCCACCTCGTCCGGCCGGCCCGCTGCGGGCCCACCCCACTCGCCTAAGGTGTTTCGCATGCGTCTTGTCCGATTGCTGCCTGAGCGTTGGCAGAAGTTCGTCCCTGAGGCGCTCAAATTCGGCATCGTCGGCGGCGTCAACACCGTCATCAATTACGCGGTGTTCAACGCGCTCGCACTGACGGTCTTCGTCGGCGGCCAGCTGAAGGCGACCGTGGTGGCGACCATCGTGGCGACGATCACGTCGTACCTGATGAATCGGCACTGGACGTACCGGGATCGCCCGAAATCGGCGATGCGTCGGGAATACGCCCTTTTCTTCCTGTTCAACGCCACCGGCCTGTTCATCGAGCTGGGCGTCCTGGCTGCCGCCAAGTACGGCCTGGGCGTTCACGGCCTGCTCGCGCTGAACGTCGCCAAGACCGTCGGCGTGGTGCTGGCCACCCTGTTCCGGTTCTGGTCCTACCGGACCTTCGTCTTCCAGGCCGCCCCGGCCGACCCCGGGGCGAGGCCACCGGTCATCCCGCGCGACGAGTGGGACACCATGGCCGGCATGGACCCGGTCGCCGAGCTGGCCGAGTCGGTCACCGAGCAGGCCGAGGCGGAGCAGGTCGCCCCGGTCCGGCAGGCTCCTCCCCCGGCCCCAACCGGCGTGGCGTACGCCACGCCGGTCCAGGGCCGACCGCTGCCGCTCGATCCACACCTACCGGAGGCCCTGAGCCGGGAGATCGAGGCCGAACTCACCGCCGGACTGCCCGCCGGCAACCGCCGCTCGCCCCGTCGGTGATCCGCGGCAGCACCTAGGGTCCGTCCGCCGGAACGGGCTCGCCCGGGGGGCGTCGGCTGGGGCGTGGGCCACCCGAGGACTCGCGTTCGCCGTTCTCGGCGAGGATCTCCCGCAGCTCACCGTCGTCCAGGGTCCGGCGGTCGTGGTCGGCCTCGATCAGCTCGTAGAGCCGGGTCTGCACCTGCCCGACCCGGGGCACGTCGACAAGCACCGACTGGCCCCGCTCCCCGGCCGACTCGATGGTCAGGGTGCCGCACCCGAACATCCGCTCGACCAGCCGTTGGCTCATCGAGTGGTCGTTGATCCGGGCCAGCGGGATGTCCCGCCGGTCCCGGGAGAAGACCCCGTGCTGCAGCAGCACCCGCTGGTCGGTGAAGAGATAGTGGGTGGTCTGCCAGACCAGGAACGGCCAGCCGGCCAGCCTGAGCACCGCCAGCAGGGCCAGGCCGATCAGCACGTACCAGACGATCCGGCCACCGTCGGCCGGCAGCAGGATCCCGCCGGCCACCACCACCGCCACGGCGGCCACCACGACCGCGACCGGGCGGATCAACGCCCGCCAGTGCGGATGCAGGTGCAGCACGACCTGCTCATCCTCGATGAGCACGTCATCGGGAAACGCCACGTACGACCTCCTCGCAGAACGGGACGCGCTGACAGTAACCGCCCACCGCCAGCAACCGCCTCACCCACGCGGCCGATCCCCGCCGGGCAGTTTTCCGGAACGAGTGGCCACCGCGCCCGGCAACGGCACTGTTTCCAGGTTCTTGCCACGAGGACCGGCTCGACCCGCTACCGGAGGTGGTGGGATCAGCGCAGGTGCAGGACGTCACCGGCGGCGAGTCGGCGCTCGCCGGTGGCGGTGGCCACCAGCAGCTGGCCGTCGGCGTCCACGCCGGTGGCCTCGCCGGTCAGCTCCTCGCCGCCGGGCAGCAGGACCCGTACCGGACGGCCGACGGTGTGACAGGCGTCGAGGTAGGCCTCCCGAAGGCCGCTGGCCACGGCGTCCCCACCGGCGCGCCGCCAGCGGTCGTACCACTCGGCGAAGCTCCGCAGCAGCGCCCGCAGCAGCGGGTCCCGGTCGGTGGCCGTCGCCCCGGCGAGCTGCAACGAGGTGGCCGGCAGTCCGGTCGGGTTCACCGGCAGCTCGTCGGCGCGCAGCGTGACGTTGAGGCCCATGCCGACCACCACGGCCGGTGGCGCGGTCGGCGCGGTGGCCGGCACCGCCTCGGCCAGCACCCCGGCGCACTTGGCCCCGTTGACCAGCAGGTCGTTCGGCCACTTCAGGCCGGCGTCCAGCTCGGCCAGCCGGGCCACCGCCTCCACCAGCGCCACCCCGGCGAGCAGCGGCAGCCAGCCGTACCCGGCCGGTGGTGCCGGCGGCCAGTTGCGTTCGGTGACGGCCACGCCGGGCCGGAGCAGGACGCTGGCCGCGATCCCGGCCCGCGGCGGCGACTGCCAGGTCCGACCGCGGCGACCACGGCCGGCGGTCTGCTGCTCGGCGGTCACCACGAGCCCCTCCGGTTCACCGGCCCGGGCCGCGTCGGCGACCTCGGCGTTGGTGGACGGGGTCTGGACCCGCAGCTCCAGCCGACGCCACGGCCCGTGCGGGGCGATCAGCGCCCGCCGCAGCCGGGCCGCGGACAACGGCGGTCGGTCCAGGTCGGTGTACGGCGAGCCGGGCATCCGGTCAGCCTACGGCCGGGCTTCACGGCGATCGCCCGGGCATCCACGCCCGTGGGGTGCTGAGGCGAACTGCACAGCCCCGACCGGCTGAACCATCGTTATATTCCCAGGGTGACTACCGAGACCGGGATCGACATCCACAGCACAGAGGGCAAGCTGGCGGACCTGGAGCGACGGGTCGACGAGGCGGTGCACGCCGGCTCGGCGCGGGCGGTGGAGAAGCAACACGCCCGAGGCAAGAAGACCGCCCGGGAGCGGATCGAGCTGCTGCTCGACCCGGACTCCTTCGTCGAGCTGGACGAGCTCGCCCGGCACCGGTCCACCAACTTCGGCCTGGACCGGACCCGCCCCTACGGTGACGGCGTCATCACCGGGTACGGCACCGTCGACGGCCGGCAGGTCTGCGTCTTCGCCCAGGACTTCACGGTCTTCGGTGGCTCCCTCGGCGAGGTCTTCGGGCAGAAGATCGTCAAGGTGATGGAGCTGGCCATGAAGATCGGCTGCCCGGTGGTCGGCATCAACGACTCCGGCGGCGCCCGGATCCAGGAGGGCGTGGTCAGCCTCGGCCTGTACGGGGAGATCTTCTTCCGCAACGTGCGCGCCTCCGGGGTGATCCCGCAGATCTCCCTGGTGATGGGGCCGTGCGCGGGCGGTGCGGTCTACTCCCCGGCGGTCACCGACTTCACCGTGATGGTCGACCAGACCTCGCACATGTTCATCACCGGCCCCGACGTGATCAAGACGGTCACCGGCGAGGACGTGGCGATGGAGGAGCTCGGCGGGGCGCGTACCCACAACACCCGCAGCGGCAACGCCCACTACCTGGCCAGCGACGAGTCCGACGCGGTCGAGTACGTCAAGGCGCTGCTGTCGTACCTGCCGTCGAACAACCTCGACGAGCCGGTGGTGCTCGACGCCCCCGCCACCCTGGCGGTGACCGACACCGACCGGGAGTTGGACACGCTGATCCCGGACTCGGCCAACCAGCCGTACGACATACTCCAGGTGATCGAGCACGTCCTCGACGACGGCGAGTTCCTGGAGGTGCAGCCGCTCTACGCGCAGAACATCGTGATCGGCTACGGCCGGGTCGAGGGCCGCCCGGTCGGGGTGGTGGCCAACCAGCCGATGCACTTCGCCGGCACCCTGGACATCGCCGCCTCGGAGAAGGCCGCCCGCTTCGTGCGCACCTGCGACGCCTTCAACATCCCGGTGCTGACCTTCGTGGACGTCCCCGGCTTCCTGCCCGGCACCGGACAGGAGTGGGACGGCATCATCCGCCGGGGCGCGAAGCTGATCTACGCGTACGCCGAGGCCACCGTGCCGAAGGTCACCGTGATCACCCGTAAGGCCTACGGCGGGGCGTACGACGTGATGGGCTCCAAGCACCTCGGCGCGGACCTGAACTTCGCCTGGCCCACCGCCCAGATCGCGGTGATGGGGGCCCAGGGCGCGGTGAACATCCTCTACCGGCAGGAGCTGGCCAACGCCGAGGACCCGGCCGCCGTCCGGGCCGAGAAGATCGCCGAGTACGAGGACACCCTGGCCAACCCGTACGTGGCCGCCGAGCGGGGCTATGTCGACTCGGTGATCCCGCCGCACGAGACGCGTACCCAGATCGTCCGGGCACTACGGATCCTGCGCACCAAGCGCGAGACCCTCCCCCCCAAAAAACACGGCAACATCCCCCTCTAGGTGTAAGGAAGGGCCCCCTGTTAACGCTTTCTGTATAGGAAGGGGCCCCTCCAAACACTCGGTCCGGGGCGACCCGCCGCCGCGCCGATCAGCGCGCGGGGGGGCCGGCATGGGCCGCGCGGGGGCCGCGTGGGGGCTGGCGGGGGCCGCGCGGGGGCTGCGTGGGGTCAGCGGCACTCCGGGTTGGCGGCCAGGCACATCCGGTCGGCGGCCGCCCGGCCCAGGGCGAGCAGCCGTTCCCGGCTGACCAGTTTGCCCGCCTCCGGGCGGTCCACGCCGAGGTCGGGTGCCGGCACGATGACGCTGACCAGATCGCCGACCCGGACGATGACCGTGACATCGGTCGGGGACTCAAAGTTGGCGGGAGTGTCCCGGCCCACCTTCGGTGAGCGGGACCCGCTGTACCGCAGCAGCACCGCCTCCGTCCCGGCGAAGCCGCGGGCGGCGACCTGCCAGGAGTGCGTCGACCGCACGAGGTGGAGGGTGCCGTTGTCGGAGAACTCACCGCCCTCCGACGCCCAGCCGCCGCAGGCGGCCACGCCCTGCTCCAGCTCGACAAAGAAGCCGTTGGCCTCCGCCGGGGCGAGCCGGTAGAGGTCCTGGCTGACCACCACCGTACCGGTCGCCCCGGGGCCGGCACCGGGGTCGGTCTGCAGCAGGGTCTGCGAGCGGGAGTAGCGGGACTCCGGTCGGGGCGGCAGTCCCCGCTCGTCCAGGCAGCTTTCCAACAGCCCGTCCAACCGGACCGGTTTACCCATCCCCGACTCCCCGAGCCGCAGGTTGGTCGGCACCCGTACGTCGCTCGACGTCAGCAGCGCCGCCGGGGAGAATTCGACCCGCCTCGCCGGGGCCGCCGCAGCGGTGGAGGGTGGCCGGTCGACCCCCGTTGGCACGACCACGTCCCGGCCGGGCCCGCCCACCACCGCCTTGGCGGAGCCCACGGCGACCGCCACGACGATGGCGGCCACCACCGCCGCCCTCCGACGGCTGCGCCGGCGGGCCCGATCCCGGATCTCCGCTGGTTCCGGCCACCGCACGTCGCGCAGGTCGCGTTGCATCTGGGCGACGAGCGACAGGTTCTCACGCATCGGTGACCTCCTCCAGGTCGGAAACAGCGAGCAGGTCAGCCAATGCCGCCCGGCCGCGGTGCAGCCGGGCCTTCACCGTGCCGACGGGGGCCTCGGTCTCCCGGGCCACCTCGGCGACCGGCATGCCGATCAGGTAGTACAGGGCGAGGGCGACGCGCTGTTCCTCGGGCAGCCGGCGCAGGGCGGCGACCACCGCGACGGTGTCGGTGCTCGGGGCGGCGACGGATTCGACGGCCCCGTGCCGCAGGTAGGCGCGGGCCCGGCTGCGCAGGCTGCGCCAGCGGCTCACCGCGACCCGGGAGGCGACCACCCGGGTCCAGGCCTCCGGATCCTCGTACCCGCTCACCGTCGACCAACGCTGCCAGGCCCGGATGTACGCCTCCTGCACGGCGTCCTGCGCCTCGGCGAGGTTCCCGGTGAGCGCGTACACGAAGCCGAGGAGCCGTTGTCTGCTGCCGCGATAGAACTCGTCGAACCCTTCGACGTCAGCCACCTGCTACCTCCCCGTGTCGCCTCACAGGTGACACGCGTGACGTAGCGGGATGGTTGCCGGCAGTTCGATCCGCGTCGACCTTCGGCACGCACCGACCGGCTGTCGAAGAGATCTGTGCGGACCGGCGGTCAGCCGGTGAGGCCGGCGGCGTTCAGCACCGGGCCGGCCAGCAGAGCCGCGCCGACGGCCAGGGCCAGCAGGTTGACCAGGGCGAAAAGGGCCACCCAGAACAGCGCCGGGAACGGGGTCAGCCGGGCCAGCTGGTCCGCGTCGGACTCCGGCATCCGACCCCAGGTACGCATCCGCTGCAGCTCGGCCACCGGTCGTACGCCGCCGAACAGCAGGAACCACACTCCGGTCCAGGCGAACGCGGCCTGCACCTGCGGGGAGGCGTACCAACTGACGGCGAGCACCACCCCGCCGGTGACCAGCAGGGACACCACGCCGAAGACGTTGCGGATCAGCAGCAGCATGGCCAGCAGCAAGGCGACCGCGACCCAGAGCAGCAGCGTGATCCGGTTGCCGCCGAGCAGCCAGGCACCGGCCAACCCGACAAGCGACGGCGCGACGTACCCGGCCAGCAGGGTGAGCACCATCCCCGGCCCGGACGGGCGGCCGGCCGAGAGGGTCAACCCCGAGGTGTCCGAGTGCAGCCGGATGCCGCGCAGCTTCCGGCCGGTGAGCAGGGCGACCAGGGCGTGTCCGCCCTCGTGGGCGATGGTGATGGTGTTGCGGGCGATCCGCCACGGCAACCGGGTGGCGACCACCACCAGGGCCACGGCGGCGGTGAGCAGCACCAGCCACTGCGGCGGGTCGGGCTGGGCGCTGAGCAACCGGTCCCAGAGGGAGGTCAGGCCGTCGATCAGGGGCATGGCCCGCGAGCCTACCCGCCTGGTCGGGTGTCACTGCCAACCCACCGGATCCGGGTACGGGAGACTGACCGGGTGGTGAGCGGAGTCGGAGGTGGCGGCCGGTGACTCGGTGAGATCGTCTCGCCCGGCGATGCCGCCGCCGACCGGGTGCTCAAGATGCAGCTCTACGCGATCGCCCGGATTCCCTGGTACCTGCTGGCCGAGCAGGACGGCGACAGTCACTCGCTGCGCCTGTTCCGGCTGACCGGCGACCACTACGTCGAGGACCAGGTGGCCAAGGCGGGCGAGGAGCTCTGCGTCACCGAGCCGTTCCGCTGGCGGATCGACCCGGCCACGCTGCGCTGACCCTCGTGTCCGCGCCGTAAAATCTGTCGTCATCTATTGCGTGACAGGCAACCCTCCTCCAAAGATGGACGTCTATGACAGGCGTTCCTGGGGAGGGACCATGCTCCGTACCGGATCATCGCTGGGCCGACTGTTCGCTGCCGGCCTCGCCGCGCTCGCCACCAGCGCCGCAGCGCTCGTCGTCACCGGCGGCCCGGCGGCGGCGGCCACCACACCCGGCATCGACATCTCCCACTACCAGGGAGCGATCAACTGGACGAGCGTCCGTAACTCCGGCGTCCAGTTCGCCTTCATCAAGGCAACCGAGGGTACGACCTACCGGGACCCGAACTTCAACACGAACTACGTCAACTCGTACAACGCCGGGGTGATCCGGGGGGCGTACCACTTCGCCCGGCCGAACGTCTCCTCCGGGGCGACCCAGGCGAACTTCCTGGCCGGCAGCGGCGGTGCCTGGTCGGCAGACAGCCGGACCCTGCCGGCGGCCCTCGACGTCGAGGCCAACCCGTACGCGGGCGGCACCTGTTACGGCCTGAGCACCACCGCGATGCGCAGCTGGATCCAGGACTTCCTGACCACCTACCGCTCGCGCACCGGCCGGTACGCGGTCATCTACACCACCACGAGCTGGTGGAACCAGTGCACCGGCAGCTGGACCGGACCGTGGGCCAACCATCCACTCTGGCTGGCCCGCTGGTCCAGCACCCCGGGTGCGCTGCCGGCCGGTGCGTCGGTCTGGAGCTTCTGGCAGTACACCGACTCGGGCAGCGTCTCCGGCATCAGCGGTGGCGTCGACCGCAACAACTGGAACGGCGACCGCACCCGCCTGATCGCCCTGGCCAACAACACCTGACTCGACAGGCGTTACGTGCGGGGGGTCAGGCCCGACGGCGGGCGGGCAGCGGGGCTGCGGACGTCTCGGTCCGGGCCAGGCCGCCGCGGCGTACCAGCAGCCAGCCGGACAACACGACGAGCGTCGCGGTGATGGCACCGAGCAGGGCGATCATTGTGGGTATCCCGGCGGCGACCAGCAGCAGCGCCATGAGCATCCAGAGGGCCACGCAGGGTTTGCTGGCCCGGTTTCGGTAACTCATCGGTCGCACCTCCTTCCGTCCTCAGGAGATGAGATACCCAGCTGGGGTACGACCCATGCGTGAATGTCACGCTCGGTGCGATTCCCGGCGTCAGTCCTTGCGATCCGGCACGAAGCCCTTGGTGATCAGATCGAAGTTGGCCAGCTGAGCCGACCAGTCCCGGTCGGCGACCTCGAAGCGGATGGCGTACCCACGGTTACTGGCGGTGGCGAAGCCCCGGTTGCGGACCCGGATCCGGGTGTCGTCGCGGGTCTCCCGCCAGTCCCAGTCGGCACAGGTGATGTAGTAGTCGCAGCGCTTGATGTCGATGTACTGGTAGTTGCGGACGAAGTTCTTCCGGTTCGGCTCCTGTGCCCGCCAGTCCGCGACCGCGTCCTCCTGCGGGCTGCTGGTCCACTGGATGAGCAGCTCACCCACCCCGCCGGGCTCGGTGAAGACGACGGTGTTGCGGCCCGGGCTGCTGCGCCGCCAACCGTCGGGCAGCGGCACGCTGAAGCCGGCCGGGTCCCGGTGCAGTTTCCAGCCGGCCGGCAGACCCGGCTGCGCCGGGGCGCTCGGCGTCGGACTGGGCGCGGACGGGCTGGGCGAGACACTCGGACTGGCGGACGGGCTCGGTGCGGCGCTGGTGGGTGCGGGAGCGGCCGGCTCGGACGCGGCGGTCGGCACGGCATTGGTGCCGGCCGCCTGCTCGTTCGGCGGGCTCTCGGTGTCGCCGGAGTTCAACAGCGGCACCGCCACCGCGACCGCGATCAGCAGCACCACCGCCACCACGCCGATCAGCAGATTGCGCCGCTTGTCGGTCGGCTCGGCCGCCACGCCGGGCCGCACCGGGGCCCGCCCGGACGACGAGGTGGCCGGGGGCAGCACCGAGGTCGGGTTGGTCTGAGCGGAGCCGACCGGAGCCCGCTTCGCCGACGGCCCGGCCGACCCGCCCGGCGATCCGCTGCCGGTGCCGTCGGTCGACGCCCCGCCGGTCGTCGGCAGGTCCACCTTGGCGGTCGCCGCGACGTCGGCGGCGGCACCCGCCGCGCCGGCGGCGCCGATCGAGTTGGTCGCACCGGTCTTTCCGGCGGCATCCGGCGAGGGCAGCTTGGTCGTGGCCGCACCGCCGGCCGGATCGACGGCGCCAGCCTCGGCACCGGCCGTCGTGTCTCCGACCGCCTCCGAACCGCCGGCCGCGTCCGATCCGCCAGCCGTACCGGCACCGGCCACCGCACCACCGGCAGCCTTGCCACCGGCCGTACCGGCGGCGCCGGTCGTCTTCCTCCCGCTGGCCGCGGCGGCGGAGTCGTCGCCGGTGGTCGGGGCCGCTGCGGTCGTGCGGTCGGTATCCCCGTTGGTCAGAGCCGTCGTCTTGTCGTCGGCCGCGCCGCCGGGCGGCATCTTCGCGGTGGCGTCGCCCGCGCCGCCGGGCGGCATCTTCGCGGTGGCGTCGGCCGCGCCACCGGGCGGCATCTTCGCGGTGGCGTCGACCGCGTCCGTCGGCCCGGTCGGAGCGGGAACCCTGGCGGTGGCGTCTCCGGCTGCCGCGCCGGCGACGGCACCCGTCGTGGACCGGGGGGCCGGTGACGTCGGCCTGGCCACGGGCGGTTGCGTGGTTGCGGGCGGTTGCTTCGTCGGCGGCGTGCTCGCGGATGGCGGCTCCGGGCGCGGGGCCGGCACCACCAGGGGACGCGGCTCCCGCGGACCGTTCGGCCCCGGCCGACGTACCCCGTCGAGCAGCGCGATCGTCCGGGTCCGCTTGCCCCGGGCGCGGCGCAGCAGGCGCTCGGCGACCTCGGCGTCGATGCGTTGCGCCGGGTCCTTGCGGAGCAGACCGTTCAGCACCGCCTTGAGCGGACCGGCGTTCTTCGCCGGCGGCATCGGCTCGGTGGCCAGCGCCGCCAACGTGGCGATCGCCGACGGCCGCGCGTACGGCGACTTGCCCTCGACCGCGGCGTAGAGCGTCGCGCCCAGCGACCAGAGGTCGGCCTCCGGCCCGGCCGTGCCGTCGCGGGCCCGCTCCGGAGCGATGTACGCCGGTGAGCCGAGCACCATGCCGGTCCGGGTCACGTTGGGGTCGCCGGGAATCGTCGCCAGCCCGAAGTCGGTGAGCACCACCCGACCGTCGGTGCCGAGCAGCACGTTGCCGGGCTTGACGTCCCGGTGCATCACGCCGGCCTTGTGCGCCGCCTTCAGCGCGCCGAGCACGCCCAGCCCGATCTCGACCGCCCGCGCCGGTGTCACCGGACCGTCCTCGGCGAGGGTGTCCTGCAACGACTTCGAGGCGACGTACTCCATGACGATCCACGGGTCGCCGTCGGTGCGCAGCACGTCGAAGATGCGTACCACGTTGATGT
Source organism: Micromonospora sp. WMMA1923 (assembly GCF_049179195.1). Classification (NCBI taxonomy): domain Bacteria; kingdom Bacillati; phylum Actinomycetota; class Actinomycetes; order Micromonosporales; family Micromonosporaceae; genus Micromonospora; species Micromonospora sp. WMMA1923. Next base: position 319,985 of record NZ_JBMHLZ010000001.1, on the reverse strand, counting down.
TGTTGAGGCGGGCGATGGCCCGCGCCTCCCGGAGCGAACGCTCCCGCATCTCCCGACGCTCCTCGTCGGTGAGACTGGGCGGCGGGACCAACTCCTTGATCGCGACGTCCCGGTGCAGCACCTCGTCGCGGGCCTTCCACACCCGTCCCATGCCGCCCTGACCGAGCGGCGACATGAGCCGGTACCGGTTGGCGACAAGTTGGGGCAGCGCGTCAGACATCGCCAGAGACGGTACCCGGCGGGTGCGACGCTCACACCGGCGGCACGCCACTGTGCCACAAAGGTCGGCAGGACGACGCGTACCCTGATGCCATGTCATCCGAAGAGCCGCTGTTCCGCGTGGTCCGGGGCGTGCCGAGCGACGAGGAACTGGTCGCCCTGGTGGGCGTGCTCGCGGCCCGGTCCCGTCCGAGCGCCCCGCCCGTCCGGCCCACCGCGTCCGCCTGGGCCCGCAGCGCCCACCCGGCCGGTGCGACCCGCGGCACCGGCGGGTGGCGCGCCTCCGGCCTGCCCCGCTGAGACACCGGGATGCGGGGCTGACGGGCCACCTGGGAGCGGCTAATCTCACTCAGGGAGACGATGCCGTGACGCATGGGGAGGGTCGATGATCCCGGAGGAGGACCGCCCAGCTTCCTGGTTGAGCGGCTACGGCAGCATCGAGGCCGACATCCGCCAGCTGCGCGAGTTCGCGGTGAAGCTCGAAGCCGAGGTGCAGAAGAACTACGCACCGCACCTGGCGTACATCGCCCACGACATGCAGGCGAAGCTGCCGAATCCCTGCGACGCGTTCATCGAGCTGGTCCACTTCCTCCGGGCCCATCACGAGACCCAGCAGGCCACCACCGACACGGTCTACGCCGTGGGCGGGATGACCGGCCGGCTCGCCCAGGCCGCCGGCACGGTCGCCCGGGAGTACGAGAAGACCGACGCCTTCTCGGCCGCCCGGGTAGGTGACGTCGAACAGGCCCTTGCCGGCGCGCACACTCCCGCGCTGCCCGTCCCCGCGCCCCGACTGGTCGACCCCACCGGCCCCGACGATGCCGGCCCGGTGGTGCTCCCATGATCGAGCGGGGCGGCGGACGCACCGCCGGGCTCACCGACTGGCACCTGATGAGCGTGCCGAACATGTGGGCCTGCCTGCAGGACCAGGACACCACCACCCAGTGGCAGCAGGTCGCCGGCTGGCGCAAGGTCTGTGACCTGGCCACCACCCACCTCGGTCGACTGCACGAGTACCGTCGCGGCCTGGCCCAGGCCTGGCCGCCCGAGACCAACGCCGCCGCCCGCGCCTACCTCGGCGAGCTGGACGATCTGATCGACCGGGTGCAGCGCACCCACGACGCCGCCGCCGCGAACTACACCGCGCTCTCCGCCGCGACCCAGGCCATCACCACCACCCGCAACGACCTGAAGAAGATCTACGACCAGTACGTCGCGAAGAGCCAGGACAAGCAGGCGTACGAGACGATGGTCGCCGATCCGAAGGCGGTGGCGGGAAGCCGCCTACCGGCACGGCCACCGGTCAGCGACGCCGACCTGGAGGCACTGAACTCACAGGCCCGCCGCATGATGTCGGGGCTCGGCAGCGAACTCCAACACGCCCAGGTAATGCTCCAAAAACCACCCCTTCCAAAATCATGGCCCGGCAGGCAAGTGGACGGCGCAAACCCGTATCCCGACTCTTCATCGCCGGTCATCCCGCCGATCGTGCCGGTTCCGATGACACCACCTGGCAGTAAGCCAGTCAGAAGACCTTCGACGGCAGCCCAACCAGTAGCGATGCCCGCAATAAACTCAACCAGTCCCGTACTCGGTGTGACCGCTCCTATGCCCACTCCGCCCGGTATCGGCCCTGTGCTCGGCGGCGTCGGCAGCGGGACGGTAACGCCCCCGACCCCATCAACCCCCAGCCCTCTCGGCATCACGCCATCAGTGTCACCGATACCGCCCGGATCAGGGCTCGGTATCCCCCCAATAGGGCCACCCGGAATTCCGCCTGTCCGGGGCGGCACATCCGTTCCAATCAACGGTCACCCTGGACCAGTCGGGCGCCCAGTGGCTGGGCACATTAACAGCTCAGCGCCCACTCCACCGCGCCCAATGCCACCAGGCGGGGTGATTGGTGGCCCCCCTGGGATGGGGCTTGGCCAGACGGGCGCCGGCAGCATTCCGCCTCGCCGGGTCAATCCCATCGGGGGCTTGATCGGTGGTGGAAGTGCTGGCACTTCACCAACCGGAGGAGCCGGGTCGCGCCCTGGGGTCGGGCGCAGCTCTCAGTTCGGCGGCATGCCACCGGTCGGTGGTGCCCCGGCTTTCAGCGGTCCCACCGGTCTTGGTGGCACTCCCGTCCGGTCAGTGCGTCGAGAGCAGGATGAAACGACGTCGCGACACTGGGATCCGGACCATCCGTGGGAGACCGAGCAAGGGGTAGCACCAGTGGTTCGCCCGCCGGACGAGGATGGGCCAATAGACCCTGGTCCGGCTATCGGCCTCAACCGGTGAGACTTTGCACGAATTGGCTACTCGCCGCACTGATCCCGATCCTGGCAATCAGTTTATTAACGACAGCCGGGCACGCTTCTTCAGCCTCCGATGGCTCTGAACGTGTCCGGTCCGACCAGTGGCATCTTAATTATCTCAAGGCCACCGAGGCTCACCGAATCACCCAGGGCGAAGGGGTCACCGTAGCCATCCCGGATACCGGCGTTGATCCTCATCCTGACCTGCGCGAAAATCTACTCCGAGGCACAGATATCATTTCAGGTATTGACGATGGCCGGGCGGACAAGTCAGGCCATGGCACCTCAATGGCGGGCCTTGTGGCAGCACATGGCAGAGGAGCAAACCTGGGAGCGCTAGGAATCGCGCCGAAAGCTAGCATACTCCCTATACGGGCCAAGATGGATAACAAGGGGGGAGATATTGAATACCTGGCCGACAGCATCGAGTGGGCGATAGCGAACGGTGCTGATGTAATCAGCGTGTCCGCGGTATCTGGGACAAACACCCGACTGGAAACCTCCCTGAGAACCGCCCAGCAATCGAATATCATCGTTGTAGCTGCCGCAGGCAACCGACCTGACGACTCTTTCGTCGGGTACCCGGCCAGCGAACCCGGCGTCGTTGCGGTGGGAGGCATCGATCGGGAGGGCAACCACGCAACTGTTTCGGTTACCGGGCCGGAGATCGATGTGGTTGCGCCCGCTGTCGACCTCTACAGCACCAGCTACCAGGGCAAGTACTCGAAGGGAACCGGCACCAGCGGGGCCACTGCGATTGTGGCGGGGGCGGTGGCGTTGATTCGGGCGAAGTACCCGTCGCTGCCGGCACGTGAGGTCGTACACCGGCTCACCTACACCGCTGTCGACAAGGGGCCGCCCGGTCGGGACGACCAGTACGGGTATGGGGTGATCGATCTGGTGGCGGCGCTGACGGCAGACGTACCCCCGTCTTGGTCGGCACTGCCGACGGCGGATGCGTCGGCGGGTCGGGGACCGACCTCGACGGCGGCCGGGCCGGTGGCGGATGGTCGGGGGGCGGGCAGCGACGGGTCGACGGTGCGCGGTCTGGTCACGCTCGGGGTGTTGGTGGTGGGCGGCGGAGCGTGGGCGTACGTGGTCCGGCGTCGGCGTCGTGGCGACGATCCACCGCCGAGGATCAGCCGGTAGGTTCGGGGCGTGCCTGACTCGATGCCGTTACGTCTCGTGCTCGCCTCGGCGAGCCCTGCCCGTCGTAAGTTGCTGCAGGCCGCCGGGATCGAGCCCGACGTGCTGGTCAGTGGGGTCGACGAGTCCCAGGTGGTCAGCGAGCGGGCCGAGGATCTGTGTCTGGAGCTGGCCCGACTGAAGGCGGAGGCGGTGCTCGGTCGGCTACGGACCGGTGCCGACGAGCGAACGTTGGTGATCGGCTGCGATTCGGTGCTGGCCTTCGACGGGGAGATTCTCGGCAAGCCGGTCGACGCGGCGGACGCCAGCCGGCGGTGGGAGCGGATGCGGGGGCGTAGCGGGGTGCTGCACACCGGACACTGCCTGATCGAGGTCGGTGACGGGCGGCGGGCCGAGGCGGTCGCCTCGACCGTGGTGCACTTCGCCGAGATCGACGACGAGGAGATCGCGGCGTACGTCGCCACCGGTGAGCCGTTGGCGGTGGCCGGTGCGTTCACGATCGACGGGATCGGCGGGGTGTTCCTGGACGGGATCGAGGGCGACCCGAGTACGGTCGTCGGCTTGTCACTGCCGCTGCTGCGCCGGCTGCTCGCCGACCTGGGGCTGCGGATCGTCGATCTGTGGACGAAGGTCGCGCCGGGCGGACAATCGGTGCAACCACTGGTCTAACGTCCAGGCATGACCTTGAAGTCGCTGCCGCTTACCGACGAACTGCACGCGTACCTGGTGGCGCACGGATCGCCGCCGGACCAGATCATGCGTGACCTGGCCGAGGAGACCCTGGCGGCGTTGCCGGCGGAGGCCGGCATGCAGATCGCGCCGGAGCAGGCCGCGTTCCTGACCCTGCTCACCCGGATCGCCGGCGTACGGCAGGCGGTGGAGGTGGGTACCTTCACCGGGCTGTCGTCGCTGGCGATCGCCCGTGGCCTCGCCGACGGCGGGCGGTTGACCTGCTTCGACATCTCGACGGAGTACACCGGCATCGCCCGGCGTTACTGGGCGCGGGCCGGGGTCGACGACCGGATCGAGCTGCGGATCGGGCCGGCCGCCGAGACGCTGCGCGAGTTGCCGCAGGAACGGTACCTGGACCTGGCGTTCGTCGACGCCGACAAGACCGGCTATCCGGTCTACTGGGCGGAGCTGGTGCCCCGGATGCGGCCGGGTGGGCTGATCCTGGTGGACAACGTGCTGCGGGGCGGCCGGGTGGTGGCGCCCCGGGACGAGGCCGACCGGGCCATCGCCGCCTTCAACGACGACGTGCTCGCCGATGTCCGGGTCGAGGCGGTCATGCTGCCGGTGGCGGACGGCCTCACCCTGGCCCGGGTCCGCTGACGCCTGTCCGCGAGGTGTGAGAGGGGTTCCCCGCTATACCGAAAGCGTTAACAGGGGGCCCTTCCTTGCAGTTGGGGGTGGGTGGCGGTGAGCTGGGGTGGAGTGCAGAATGCCACACTTAGCGATCGTTAGGTGAGCGTAGTGGGGCCGATACACTCCCGGTCAACGACCTCCCGGGAGGAGCCACCAAGGTGCGCAAGGTACTCATCGCCAACCGCGGCGAGATCGCCGTCCGCGTCATCCGGGCCTGCCGCGACGCCGGGCTGGGCAGCGTCGCCGTCTACGCCGACTCCGACCGGCAGGCGCTGCACGTCACCGGGGCCGACGAGGCGTACGCCCTCGGTGGGGACAGCGCGGCCGAGACATACCTGCGGATCGACAAACTGCTGGACGTGGCCGCCCGCTCCGGCGCGGACGCCGTCCACCCCGGGTACGGCTTTCTCTCCGAGAACGCCGACTTCGCCCAGGCGGTGATCGACGCCGGGCTGACCTGGATCGGGCCGACCCCGCAGGCGATCCGCGACCTCGGCGACAAGGTGACCGCCCGGCACATCGCCCAACGGGCCGGCGCTCCCCTGGTCCCCGGCACCGCCGACCCGGTCGCCGACCCGCAGGAGGTGATGGCGTTCGCCGCCGAGCACGGGCTGCCGGTCGCCATCAAGGCCGCCTTCGGTGGTGGCGGGCGTGGCCTGAAGGTCGCCCGCAGCATGACGGAGATCCCGCAGCTGTTCGAGTCGGCCACCCGGGAGGCGGTCGCCGCATTCGGTCGGGGCGAGTGCTTCGTCGAGCGGTACCTGGACCAGCCCCGGCACGTCGAGGCGCAGGTCCTGGCCGACCAGCACGGCAACGTGATCGTGGTCGGCACCCGGGACTGCTCGTTGCAGCGCCGGCACCAGAAGCTGGTGGAGGAGGCACCCGCGCCGTTCCTCACCGACGCCCAGCGGGCCCAGATCCACGACAGCGCCAAGGCGATCTGCCGGGAGGCCGGCTACCACGGCGCGGGCACGGTGGAATACCTGGTCGGCGGGGACGGCACCATCTCCTTCCTGGAGGTGAACACCCGGCTGCAGGTGGAGCACCCGGTCACCGAGGAGACCGCCGGCATCGACCTGGTCCGTGAGCAGTTCCGGATCGCCGAAGGGGAGCAGCTACGGCACACCACCGACCCGACCCCACGCGGGCACGCCATCGAGTTCCGGATCAACGGGGAGGACCCGGGCCGCGACTTCCTGCCCGCCCCGGGCACGGTCACCGCACTGCGGCTGCCCACCGGACCGGGGGTGCGGGTGGACACCGGCGTCGCCGCCGGTGACGTGGTCAGCGGCAACTTCGACTCGTTGCTGGCCAAGGTGATCGTCACCGGTGAGACCCGGACCGAGGCCCTGGAACGGGCTCGCCGGGCGTTGGACGAGATGGTGGTCGAGGGGATGGCCACCGCACTGCCCTTCCACCGGCTCGTGGTGCGCGACGAGGCCTTCACCGCCGAGCCGTTCACCGTGCACACCCGGTGGATCGAGACCGAGTTCGACAACACCGTGCCACCGTTCGCCGCCGTGGCCGGCCCCGCCGAGCCGGCCGCCGAGCGGGAAACCGTCGTGGTCGAGGTGGGCGGCAAGCGGCTGGAGGTCAGCCTCCCCGCCGGCTTCGGCGGTGGTACGACCAGCGCCGTCCCCGGTGCCCGCAAGCCGGCCCGACGCGGCGGCGGGGCCAAGGCCGGCGCGGCGGTGAGCGGGGACGCGCTCACCTCCCCGATGCAGGGCACGATCGTGAAGATCGCGGTGGCCGACGGCGACATCGTCACCGAGGGCGATCTGGTGGTGGTGCTGGAGGCGATGAAGATGGAGCAGCCGCTGCACGCCCACAGGGCGGGCACGGTCAACGGCCTGGCCGCCGAGGTCGGCGCGGTGATCACCGCCGGCACCCCCATCTGCACCATCTCGTAAGGAAGGGCCCCCTGTTAACGCTTTCGGTAGAGCGGGGCACCCCGCTCACACCTCGGGCCCGAGGCGCTACCGGCGGAAGGCGTGATGGCGCAAGGCGCTACGGCGGGGGTTGCTACGGCGGAAGGCGCTACGGCGCGGTTCAGCGTAGGGCGTCGGCGGCGGCGGAGCGGACGGCGTCGGTGAGGGTGTCCAGGACCGGTGAGTCGAGCCGCCAGTGTTGCCAGTACAGCGGCACGTCGACGTACCGGCCGGGGGTGAGGTCCACGCAGGCGCCGCTGGCGAGGTCGGCGTGGGCGATCTGCTCGGGCACCAGGCCCCAGCCCAGGCCACGGCGGATCGCCTCGCTGAAGGCGGGCACCGACGGCACGTAGTGCACCGGCGGGTCGAGGTCCCGCCCGACCAGCGACCGGATGAACCGGTGCTGCACCCGGTCCCGGCGATCGAAGACGACAACCGGGGCCACCGCAAGCGCCAAAGCCGCCGCAGGCGGGGCCGGGACGGTCAGGCCGTCCGGGAACCAGTGGGCGGCCGCGGCGGGGGCGGCCAGCGCGAGGTAGCGCATGGCGCCGAGTGGGCGTACCCGGCAGCCTTGGACCGCTACCCGCTGGGCGGTCACCCCGGCCATCACCGAGCCGTCGCGGAGCAGCTCGGCGGTGTGCTCCTGGTCGTCCTGCCGGATGTCGAAGGAGACCGCCAGTTCCGCCGGGAGCCGGGCCAGCGCGGTGACGAACCAGGTGGCCAGTGAGTCGGCGTTGGCCACCACCGCCACCCGGGTACGGACGGGTGCGCCGGGGCTGTGCGGCGTACCGGTCAGCGGGCCGCGGGCCTCGGTCAACGCCTCCCGCTCCAGCAGGAGCAGCTGCCCGGCGAGCCTTAGCAGCGGTTGGCCCGCGGTGGTTGCCCGGCAGGGGCGGCTGCGCCGGACCAGGACCTGCCCGACGGTGGCCTCCAGGGCTTGGATCCGCTGGCTGACCGCCGACTGGCTGACGTGCAGCGTCTGGGCGGCGGCCTCGAAGCTGCCCTCGGCCACCACGGCGGCGAGGGTACGCAGCTGCGTGGCGTCCAGCCTTTCCATCAGCTCAGCTTATGGTAGTGCAGAAAGTTCAGTTGGACTGGTGTGACCACCCGCTCGTACCGTCACCTGGTGCTCTCCACCGATACCGAACTGGTCACCTCGGCGCTGGCCGGGTTCTCCATCTCGCTCGCCCTGATCGTCGCCATCGGCGCGCAGAACGCCTTCGTGCTGCGCCAGGGGCTGCGCCGGGAGCACGTGGTACCGGTGGTGGTGACCTGCGCCGTCTCCGACGCGCTGCTGATCACCGCCGGTATCGCGGGGGTCGGTCAGGTGGTCGCCGGCCAGCCCACCCTGCTCACCGCGATCCGCTGGGGCGGGGCCGCCTTCCTGCTCTGCTACGCGGGGTTGGCGCTGCGTCGGGCGTGGCGCCCCGACACGCTCTCCCCGGCGGACCGGCCACCGGCCACGTTGCGGGCCACCCTGCTGGCCGCGCTCGCCTTCACGTACCTCAATCCGCACGTCTATCTGGACACGGTGCTGCTGCTCGGTGGGATCGCCCAGCAGCAGGCGTACCGCTGGGTCTTCGGGCTGGGTGCGGTGGCCGCGAGCGTGGTCTGGTTCACCGCGCTCGGCGCGGGTGCGCACCGGCTGGCGCCGCTGCTGGCGCGCGGCGGGGCCTGGCGGGTGCTCGACGGCCTGATCGCGGTGGTGATGGTCGTGGTGGCCGCGACGCTGCTGCTGGGGTGACCACCGTTACCGGTGGTTGCGGCGGCACCGACGGGCGCGGCGGGCGGTTCGCGGGAAGAATGACCAGGTGAGGTTTCTTCATGACACCGTTCCCGCGCACGACCTGACCTACAACGACGTCTTCATGGCGCCCGCCCGCTCCGACCTCGGCTCCCGGCTCGACGTGGACCTGGCCACCGCCGACGGTACGGGCACCACGATCCCGTTGGTGGTGGCGAACATGACCGCCGTGGCCGGTCGGCGGATGGCCGAGACGGTGGCCCGGCGGGGTGGGATCGCGGTGATCCCGCAGGACATCCCGATCGAGGTCGTAGCGACCGTGGTGGGCTGGGTCAAGCAGCGGCACCTGGTGCACGACACGGCGATCACCCTCGGCCCGACCGACACCGTCGGCGACGCCATCCACCTGCTGCCGAAGCGTTCGCACGGTGCGGTGATCGTGGTGGACGACGAGGACCGGCCGCTGGGGGTGGTCACCGAGGCCGACACCGAGGGCGTGGACCGGTTCGCGCAGGTCCAGCAGGTCATGTCGACCGAGTTGCACACCGTGCCGGCCGACGCCGACCCGCGTACCGGCTTCGACCGGCTCTCGACGGCCCGCCGCCGGCTGGCGCCGGTGGTGGACGACGCGGGCCGGTTGATCGGGGTGTTGACCCGGCAGGGCGCGTTGCGGGCCACCCTCTACCGACCGGCGGTGGACGACCGGCGACGGCTGCGGATCGCGGCGGCGGTCGGCATCAACGGTGACGTGACCGGCAAGGCCCGGGCGTTGCTGGAGGCCGGGGTGGACACCCTGGTGGTGGACACCGCGCACGGCCACCAGGAGCGGATGATCTCCGCGTTGCGGGCGGTCCGGGCGCTGGATCCGCCGGTGCCGGTGGCGGCCGGCAACGTGGTGACCGCCGACGGGGTGCGTGACCTGGTGGCGGCGGGGGCGGACATCGTCAAGGTCGGCGTGGGTCCGGGGGCGATGTGCACCACCCGGATGATGACCGGGGTGGGCCGCCCGCAGTTCTCCGCCGTGCTCGACTGCGCCAGCGCCGCCCGTGAGCTGGGGCGGCACGTCTGGGCCGACGGCGGGGTACGGCACCCCCGGGACGTCGCGCTCGCCCTGGCCGCCGGGGCGTCCAACGTGATGGTCGGTTCCTGGTTCGCCGGCACGTACGAGTCCCCCGGCGACCTCTACACCGACGAGGACGGTCGCCGGTACAAGGAGAGCTTCGGGATGGCCTCGTCGCGGGCGGTGAGCGCGCGGACCGCCGAGGACAGCGCCTTCGACCGGGCCCGCAAGGCGGTCTTCGAGGAGGGCATCTCCTCGGCCCGGATGTACCTCGACCCGCAGCGGCCGGGCGTGGAGGACCTGATCGACGAGATCATCGCCGGGGTACGCAGCGCGTTCACCTACGCCGGGGCGCGCAACCTGGCCGAGTTCCACCAGCGGGCGGTGGTCGGCGTGCAGAGCACCGCCGGTTACACCGAGGGGATGCCCCTGCCCACCAGTTGGTGACCGGCGCCCGCATCCGGTTCGGAAGCGGGGGCTTCGCGGGGCAGCCGCGCGCAGGCGGCCAGGCCGAGCAGCAGGAAGCCGGCGGCGGCGAAGGCCGCGTACCGGGTGGCGGTGGAGAAGGCGGTACGGGCCTCCTCGGCGACGGCCGCGGTCCGGGGGTCGGCGGCGAGGCCGCCGATGGCCGCGCCGCCGCTCTGCCGGACGGCGGTGACGATCTGGTCGCGCTGGCCCGGGTCGAGGCCGGGCTGGTCGGCGAGGCGGTCGCCGAGGATGCCGCCGAGGCTGGCGAAGAGCACCGTGCCGAGGACCGCGACGCCGAACGCGGACCCCACCTGCCGGGCGGTGCTCTGCACCCCGGAGCCCTGTCCGCTCTGCCGGACCGGCACCTGGCGCAGCGAGACCCCGGTGAGCTGGGCGGTGGCCAGTCCGACGCCGACGCCGTAGACGAAGAGCAGGCCGAGCGGCGCCCACCAGGTGGTGTCGGGTGCGACGACGAGCCCGAGCCCGGCCACCCCGACCAGCTCGGCGGCGACGCCCACCTGGACCACCCGCACGGCGCCGAAGCGTCGGGTGAGGAGCGCGCCGAGTCCGCTGGAGAGGAAACTGCCCACCGCCAGTGGCAGCAGGGCCAGCCCGGTGCCGAAGGCGCTGTAGCCGAGGACGTTCTGGTACCACAGTGGCAACGCGAAGAGCAGGCCGAACTCGCCGAGGCTGACGATGGCCGCCGCGACGACGCCGTTGCGGAACGAGCCGATGCCGAACAGCGACAGGTCGAGCAGGGCGGGCCGCCCGGCCCGGTTGCGGTGCCACTGCTGGGCGACGAGGGCGGTCAGGGCGAGCAGGCCCAGCCCGGCGGCGACCGGGACGGGTGAGATGTCGCTGGTCCAGTCCAGCCCGAAGAGGCGGAACGGTTGTTCGCGCCGCCACCATCCGTAGCTGCGTCCCTCGATGAGGGCGAAGACCACGCCGGTGGTGCCGAGCACCGACAGCAGCGCGCCGAGCCAGTCGACGCCGCGCTCGGCGCGTTCGTCGCGGGACTCGGCGACCAGGGCGAGCGTGGCGGCGACGACGACCACGCCGACCGGGACGTTGATCCCGAACGCCCAGCGCCACGAGTACTCGGTGGTGAGCCAGCCGCCCAGCAACGGCCCGAGGGCGGCGGCCCCACCGATGGTGGCCCCCCAGATGGCGAAGGCGGTGCCCCGTTCCCGGCCGGTGAAGGTGGCGTTGAGCAGGGACAGTGAGGTGGGCAGCATCATCGCGCCGCCGAGTCCCTGCAGCACCCGGGCGCCGATCAGCGCCTCGCCCGAGCCGGCCAGCGCGGCGAGCACACTGGCCGCGACGAAGACCACCACGCCGACCACGAAGATCCGCCGCCGGCCGACCCGGTCCGCGAACCGGCCCGCGACCAGCAACAACGCCGCAAAGACCAGGATGTACGCCTCCTGCACCCACTGCGCGTCGCTGGAGGTGATGCCGAGGTCGTCGATGATCGCCGGTACGGCGACGTTGACGATGGTGGCGTCCACGATGATCGTCGCGACGCCGAGGCTGATCGCCAGCAGTCCCCACCAGCGCCCACGTCCCTGAGTCGGCACGACGCCTCCCTGATTGCTAGATTATCTAGCTACCTGTGCTGCTAGCTTCTACCCATGGCGGGCACCGGGTCAACGTCGACACACCAGGGACCCCGGGAGAGTCCGGGCCGCAGCGAGACCGCCCGCGCCCTGCGCGCGGTGATCCGGGCCGCCGGGGACACCCGGGGTGCCCTCGCCAGACGGCTGGGCATCGGCGCGACCGACGCCGCCGCGATCGACCACCTCGTCTCCAGCCCGGAGCCGCTCGGCCCGGTCGAGCTGGGCAACCGGCTCGGCATCCGGTCCGCCTCCGCGACCACCCTGGTCGACCGCCTGGTACAGGCCGGCCACGTCGAGCGGACCCCGCACCCGGGCGACCGCCGCCGGGTCGCCCTGCAGGTCACCGAGCAGGCTTTCACCGAGGTCGTCGAGGCGTTGGACCCGATGCTGGCCGGGATCGAGCAGGCGGTCGACCGGCTCACCCCGGAGCAGGCCGCCGCCACCACCGCGTTCCTGCGCGAGGTCGCCGAGGTGATGCGCGGGTACGCCGCGGCCAGCCCCACCGACCCGCCCCGCCGCCCGGCCTGACCCCGGCGCCGAGGCTGCGCGGCCAGTCCGGTCCGGGGCCGGACCCGCGCGACCCGCAGCCGCTCGGCGCCCGTCAGCTGTCGGCCGACTCGGGGCGGGAGGTGAAGAGCCGGCGGATGACGACCCGGGCGGCGGCCTCCGGGTCCGCGCCGACCCGCTCGGGGAACGCGCCGGACAGCCAGAGGGTGGCGAAGCCGTGCACGATCGACCAGGCAGCCAGGACGTCGGCCTCCCGCTCCTCGGCCGGGCCGGTCGACCGGCCGCCCACCCCCGCGCGCAACTCGGCACCGGCCCTGGCCCGGGCGGCGACCACCGCGGCGTCGTCGGGCCGGTAGAGCTCCGGCCGGAACATCACCTCGAAGTGCGCGCGGTGGTCGACCGCGAACCGGACGTACGCCACGCCGGCGTCGAGCAGGTCGCCGCCGGCGGCTCGCAGTGCCTCGGCCAGCAGGTCGAAGCCCTCCACGGCCAGGGCGGTGAGCAGCCCGGCCTTGTCGCCGAAGTGGTGGGCCGGCGCGGCGTGCGAGACACCCGCCCGCCGAGCCAGGTCGCGCAGGCTGAGCGCCGCCGGCCCGACCTCGTCGAGCGCCGTCACGGCGGCGCGGAGCAAGACCCGGCGCAGGTCGCCGTGATGGTACGCACGTGGTCCGGTCACCTGGGAAGAATAACTTGTCGTTGACAAGATGGCAGTTCAGGGGGAATCTTGTCATTGACAAGTTCCGGACGGAGGAGGTCCCGTGGCACCCCTGCTCGCACTGATCGTCGGCACCGCCCTGGCCCGGCTGGCCGGCCTGCTCGGCGTGGACGCGCTCGACGCCTGGCAGCCGGCCCTGCGGGTCGGCCTGGCCACCCTCTTCATCCTGACCGGCATCGCGCACTTCACCCCCCGCCGCCGGGCGGACCTGATCGCCATGGTGCCGCCCCGACTCCCCCGACCCGACCTCCTGGTCACCCTCACCGGCGTACTGGAACTGGCCGGCGCGGTGGGCCTGCTCCTCCCGACCACCGCCCGACCGACGGCCGCCGCGCTGGCGGTGCTGATGGTCGCCATGTTCCCGGCGAACGTGTCGGCCGCGCGGCGTCGACTGACCCTGGACGGGCGGCCGGTCACCACCGTCCTGCCGCGCACCGTCCTGCAGATCCTCTTCGTCGGCGCGGCCCTGACCATATCGTTTGGCCCCTGACAGTCAGGGGGCTAAGCTGCCGGGTGTGGACCTGATAACGCTCAGCGACGTGCCCCTCGGGCGACTGCTGGTGGTCGCGGCGCACGTCGCGAGCCAACGGTGGAACCGTTACCTCGCCGACGAGCACGGCTTGACCCAGGCCGGGCTCGGCGCGCTGACCGCCATCGGTCAGCACGGGGAGCAGCCGCACGGCGTCGTCGCCGAGCGGTGCTTCGTCCGGCCGGCCACCCTCACCGGCATCATCGACACGCTGGAGCGCGACGGGTTGGTAATTCGGCAGCGCGACGCCACCGATCGGCGTACCGTGCGGCTGGCCCTCACCGCCGCCGGGCGGGCGAAGGTCACCGCGGTCAATGCCGCCAGCCGGGCCGAGCAGCCACTCACCTCGGTCGACAACGACCCCGCGCGGGCCGCGGTGGTCCGCGAGTTCCTCCTCGAAGTCATCGGCAACGGCGAGGATCCACAGCTCACCACCGACGGAGGTCATCGATGCTGATCCGGCTGCTGCGGGGCTATCTCCGGCCCTACCACCGGCCGCTGTTGGCGGTGGTGCTGTTCCAGTTCGTCGGCACGATGGCCTCGCTCTACCTGCCGAGCCTCAACGCCGACATCATCGACCTGGGGGTGGCCCGCGGTGACACCGACTACATCGTGCGCACCGGCGGGTGGATGCTGCTGGTCAGTCTCCTGCAGATCGTCTGCGCGATCGCCGCGGTCCGGCTCGGCGCGCGCACCGCGATGGGCTTCGGCCGGGATCTCCGGGCGGAGATCTTCGGACACGTCAACCGGTTCTCCGCCCGCGAGGTGGCCCACTTCGGCGCGCCCTCGCTGATCACCCGCAACACCAACGACGTGCAGCAGGTGCAGATGCTCGTCCTGATGAGCTGCACCATGCTGGTCGCCGCGCCGATCATGAGCGTCGGCGGGGTGGTGATGGCGCTGCGGGAGGACATCGGGCTCTCCTGGCTGATGCTGGTGAGCGTGCCGGTGCTGACGGTCACGCTCGGCGCGGTCATCCGTCGGATGGTGCCGGGGTTCCGGCTCATGCAGACCCGCATCGACGCGGTCAACCGGGTGCTGCGCGAGCAGATCACCGGCATCCGGGTGGTCCGGGCCTTCGTCCGCGAGCCGTACGAGACCGAGCGGTTCGGCGTCGCCAACACCGAGCTGACCGCCACCGCGTTGCGTACCGGTCGGTTGATGGCGCTGATCTTCCCCGTGGTGATGATGGTGCTGAACGTCTCCAGCGTCGCCGTCCTCTGGTTCGGCGCGCAGCGGGTGGACGCCGGAGCCATCCAGGTCGGCGCGCTCACCGCCTTCCTGCAGTACCTGATGCAGATCCTGATGGCCGTCATGATGGCCACCTTCATGCTGATGATGGTGCCCCGGGCGGCGGTCTGCGCCGAGCGGATCGTCGAGGTGCTGGACACCCCCTCCTCGGTGCTGCCCCCGACCCGGCCCGCCGGCACGGTGACCGCACACGGCGAGTTGGAGCTACGGGACGTCGGATTCCAGTACCCCGGGGCGGCAGCCCCGGTGCTGCGCGGGGTCTCTTTCCGGGCCCGGGCCGGCCAGACCACGGCGATCATCGGCAGCACCGGTGCCGGCAAGACCACCCTGCTCTCCCTCATCCCCCGGCTGGTCGACGTCACCTCCGGCGCGGTGCTGGTGGACGGGGTGGACGTCCGCGAGCTGGCCGGCGAGCAGCTGTGGCAACGGATCGGGCTGGTCCCGCAACGGCCGTACCTGTTCACCGGCACCATCGCCAGCAACCTGCGGTACGGCGACCCGGACGCCACCGACGCGGACCTCTGGGCGGCGCTGGAGGTGGCTCAGGCACGTGACTTCGTCGCGGAGCTGCCGGAGGGCCTGGACGCACCGATCGCGCAGGGCGGCACGAACGTCTCCGGCGGTCAGCGACAACGGTTGGCGATCGCCCGGGCGCTGATCCGCAAACCGGAGATCTACCTCTTCGACGACTCTTTCTCCGCGCTCGACCTCGGCACCGACGCCCGGCTGCGCGCCGCGCTCCGGCCGGTCACCGCGGACGCCACGGTGGTGATCGTGGCGCAACGGGTCTCCACCATCATCGACGCCGACCAGATCATCGTGCTGGAGGACGGTGCCGTCGTCGGCATCGGACGCCACGCCGAGTTGCTGGAGAGCTGCCCCACCTACGCCGAGATCGTCGCCTCCCAACAGACCACGCAGGTGCCGGCATGAGCGAGCAGAGCGAGGAGCGGGCAGTGGCCGTACCCGAGCAGAAACCCGGCGACACCGAACGACCGGGACCGACCGACGGACCGGAGCCCGCGGAGGGGGCGACGCCGGAGGGTGAGGTGACGCCCAAGCGCCTGCCGGGCGGGCCTCGTGGCGGTCACGGGTGGATGAACGCCGGGATGCCCGCCGAGCGGTCGATGAACTTCGGTCCGTCGGTTCGTCGGTTGTTGCGCCGGCTACAGCCGCACCGGGTGCAGCTGGTCGCGATCATCACGCTGGCGGTGGTCAGCATCGCGCTGACCGTCATCGGGCCGAAGCTGCTCGGGCACGCCACCGACCTGATCTTCACCGGCGTGATCGGCCGGTCCCTGCCCGAGGGGACCACCGCCGAGCAGGCCGTGGCGGCGGCCCGGGCGGCCGGCAACGACAGCTACGCCGACATGCTCGCCCGGATGGACGTGGTGCCCGGGGTGGGCATCGACTTCGCCGCCCTGGGCCGGGTGCTGCTGCTGGCGCTGGTGCTCTTCCTCGCCGCGAGTCTGCTGCTGTGGTGGCAGGGGTGGCTGCTCACCGGGGTGGTGCAGCGGACCATGCTGCGGCTGCGCGCCGACGTGGAGGACAAGCTCAACCGGCTGCCGCTGCCCTACTTCGACCGGCAGCCCCGGGGTGAGCTGCTCAGCCGGGTCACCAACGACATCGACAACATCTCGCAGACCCTCCAGCAGACGTTGAGCCAGCTGCTCACCTCGCTGCTCACCGTGGTCGGGGTGGTGGTGATGATGTTCGTGATCTCGCCGCTGCTGGCCCTGGTGGCGCTGGTCGCCGTGCCGCTGTCGGTGGTGGTGACCCAGCAGATCGCCAAGCGCTCGCAGCGGCAGTTCATCGCCCAGTGGACCCACACCGGCCAGCTGAACGCGCAGATCGAGGAGGCCTTCACCGGCCACGAGCTGGTCAGGGTCTTCGGCCGGCAGCACGAGGTGGAGGCGGCCTTCCACGCCAAGAACGAGGAGCTGTTCAAGGCCAGTTATGGTGCCCAGTTCGTCTCCGGGATCATCATGCCGGCGATGATGTTCATCGGGAACCTGAGCTACGTGGTGATCGCCGTGATCGGTGGGCTTCGGGTGGCCAGCGGCACCATGAGCCTCGGCGACGTGCAGGCGTTCATCCAGTACTCCCGCCAGTTCACCCAGCCGCTGACCCAGGTGGCCTCGATGGCCAACCTGCTGCAGTCCGGGGTGGCCTCGGCGGAGCGGGTCTTCGCCGTGCTCGACGCCGAGGAGCAGAGCCCCGACCCGACCGAGCCGGCCCGGATCACCGAGCCGCGCGGCCGGGTCGCCTTCGAGCAGGTCAGCTTCAGGTACGCGGCCGACAAGCCGTTGATCGAGGAGTTGTCCCTGGTGGCCGAGCCGGGTCAGACGGTGGCGATCGTCGGGCCGACGGGTGCCGGCAAGACCACCCTGGTCAACCTGATCATGCGCTTCTACGAGTTGGACGCCGGGCGGATCACCCTCGACGGGGTGGACGTCACCACCATGCGCCGCGACGACCTGCGGGGCCGGGTCGGCATGGTGCTCCAGGACGCCTGGCTCTTCGGCGGCACCATCCGGGAGAACATCGCCTACGGCCGGCCGCAGGCGACCGAGGAGGAGATCCTGGCCGCCGCCCGGGCCACCTTCGTGGACCGGTTCGTGCACAGCCTGCCCGAGGGGTACGACACCGTCATCGACTCCGAGGGCAGCAACATCAGCGCCGGGGAGAAGCAGCTCATCACCATCGCCCGCGCCTTCCTCGCCGAGCCGTCCCTGCTGATCCTGGACGAGGCGACCAGCTCGGTGGACACCCGCACGGAGGTGTTGCTGCAACGGGCGATGGCGGCCCTGCGTTCGGACCGGACCAGCTTCGTCATCGCCCACCGGCTCTCCACCATCCGCGACGCCGACCTGATCCTGATGATGGAGCGGGGCCGGATCGTCGAGAAGGGCACCCACGAGGAGTTGCTCGCCGCGCACGGGCCGTACCACCGGCTGTACCAGGCGCAGTTCTCCCAGCCGGTGGTGGCCACCGACAGCGAGGCGGTGCCCGAGCCCGTCGCGGGCTGATCCCGCCCGGTAACGGCAACTGGCGGGCGCGGGGCCGGGCGGTTGAGGGTGGGCCGCCGGCACGGGACCTGCCGGCGGCCCGGCGGCCCCGACCGCCAGGAACGGGGGACCTGACGTCGTTTGGCCGCGCGCAGACAACGGTACGCGGTCGACCCCGATCCGACGACTGGCGGTCACCCGTTGCGGTCAGATCACGGTTGTCCCGTCACCGTCGTGACGGTGTGTCGTTGTTTCTGGTTGATCGCTACGGTGGTCGGCGTCACCAGCAGCCGGGCCCATCCCAGGTGACGAGGGACGTACCCTCAGGCTGGCAACGTCCGATGGGCCGAACCCGGCGAGATGGCGGTCATGCTCGAAGCACCCGTTGATGTCACGTCACCCCTCTGGGCGTACCTCGTCCTGCTGGGGCTGCTGGTGGCGGATGCCTTCGTGCCGATCATCCCCACCCAGCTCCTCATGATCACCACGGGTGCGCTCACGGTCTACGGCGAGCTGAACCTGCCGCTGGCGATCGGGGTCGGCGCGCTCGGCGTCTTCGTCGGCGACCTGGCCTGCTACCTGCTCGGCCGGGTCGCCCCGGACCGCCGGCCACCCCGCACCACCGTCGCCGGCCGGGCCCGGCGGGCCGCCGCCCGGGTCCTGCACCGATTACGCCAGCCGGGGCCGCTGGTCATCCTGCTCTGCCGCTTCGTGCCCGGCGGACGGATGGCGGCCTGCTTCTCCGCCGGCCGCAGCCGGTACCCGTACCGGTTGTTCCTCTGCTACGACGCGGCGGCGGCGCTGGGCTGGGCCACGTACGGGGTACTGGTCGGGCATCTCGGCGGGGTGGCCCTCACCGGGTCGGCCTGGCGTCTCGCCCTGGTGGCCGGGGTGGCGGCGGTGGGCTTCGCGGCGGCCGGCTGGGCGATGGCCCTGCTCGGCCCCCGCAACCCCGCACCCGCACCCGCACCCCCACTGCCACCGGCCACCTGACCGCGGGGTGGCGCCCACCTGCGCGGCAGACCACAGCCACGGAGCTGCCGCGACCGGCGGGCGCTCGGGGCGGGTTATTCGAGCTCGTGGAGCATGAGCTGGCGGGCGGCCTCGGTGATGGAGCCGGAGAGGCTGGGGTAGATGGTGATGGTCTGGGCGAGCTCGTTGACGGTCAGGTTGTTCTCCACGGCCATGGTGATCGGCAGGATCAGCTCGCTGGCCTTGGGCGCCACCACCACACCACCGATCACCTGCCCGCTGGCCGGCCGGCAGAACAGCTTCACGAAGCCGTCGGAGAGTTCGTCCATCTTGGCCCGGGCGTTGCCGGACAGCGGCAGCATCACCGGACGCGCCGGGATCCGGCCGGCGTCCACCTCGTCCTGCGAGACGCCGACGGTGGCCAGCTCCGGGTCGGTGAAGACGTTGGCGGCGACGGTACGCAGCCGCAGCGGCCGGACCGCCTCGCCCAGGGCGTGCCACATCGCGATCCGCCCCTGCATGGCGGCGACGCTCGCCAACGGCAGCACCCCCGTGCAGTCACCGGCGGCGTAGATGCCGGGCACGTTGGTCCGGGAGACCCGGTCCACCGTCACGTAACCGCCCTTGGCCAGCTCCACGCCGTACTCGGTCAGGCCGAGCCCGTCGGTGTTGGGGATCGAGCCGACCGCGATCAGCGCGTGCGAGCCGGTGACCGTACGACCGTCGGCCAGCTCGACCTCGACGCCGTCGGCGGTACGGCGGACGCCCTGGGCGCGGGAGTTGTTCAGGATGCTCATGCCGCGGGTCCGGAAGACCTGCTCGATGGCCATCGCGGCGTCGGCGTCCTCGTGGGGCATCACCCGGTCCCGGCTGGAGACCAGGGTGACCTCGACACCCATGGCGAGGTAGGAGCTGGCGAACTCGGCGCCGGTGACGCCGGAGCCGACCACGATGAGGTGCTCCGGAAGGGCGGGCAGGTCGTACACCTGACGCCAGGTGAGGATGCGCTCCCCGTCGGGCACGGCGGTGGGCAGCTGCCGGGGGGTAGCGCCGGTGGCGACCAGCACGGTCGAGGCGTCCAGCGAGTACTCCGGGCCGCCGTCGGCGGGGGTGACGATGACCCGGTGGGTGTGCCCGAGCATGTCCTCGCCGAGCCGGGCGCTGCCGGCCACGAAGGTCACCCCGGCCTTGACCAGTTTGGCCTGGATGTCGGCGGACTGGGCCAGGGCGAGCCGCTTGACCCGCTCGTGGACCAGGGTGGCGTCGACGGTGACCGCCTCCAGCCCGGCGGAGAGCACCCCGAAGGCCTCGTTGTCCCGGTACGCGGTGACCACCTGGGAACTGGCGATGAAGGTCTTCGACGGGACGCAGTCGGAGAGCACGCAGGCGCCCCCGGCGCCCTCGGCCTCGACCACCGTCACCTCGGCGTCCAACTGCGCGGCCACCAGTGCGGCCTCGTAACCGGCCGGCCCACCGCCGATGATCACGATCTGGCTCACCGGTTCCGCCCCTCGCTCGTGCCCACAGTGACTTTCTTCTCCCCATCGCGTCCGACACGCACCGTCGTATTCTCCCTCACCCGTCCGTCGGGCTATCGTCATCGCCGTGCGTCACTACGCCGCCTACGGCTCAAACCTGGACCCCGCCCGGATGCGCGCCTACTGCCCGCACTCGCCCATGGTGGGTGTCGGCTGGCTCGAAGGGTGGCGACTCACCTTCGCCGGTGAGGACGTGATCGGCTGGGAGGGTGCGGTAAGCACCGTCGTGGAGTCGCCCGGCGACCGGGTCTTCGTGGCCCTCTACGACATCCACCCGTACGACGCCGCCCAGCTCGACGAGCTGGAGGGCGTGACCGCCGGCACCTACCGCAAGCTGCACGTACGCGTGGAGACGCTGGACGGGGACGTGACCGCCTGGATCTACGTCTTCACCGGGTACGAGGGCGGCCTGCCCACGTCCTGGTACCTCTCGGAGATCGCCAACGCCGCCGAGAAGGCGGGCGCGCCGGACGACTACGTCCTGGAGCTGCGGTCCCGCCCCACCGGCACCGCCTCGGCGTAGCACGACTGTCACCCCCACAGTCTGCGCCGTCGGCACACCGGGCGCCCGCCGGGGGGCCACCCCGGCGGTGAATCACACAGAGTGACGGATGGTTGACCCGGCCGGTCAGTCCGGCTGCCGCCGGTCCCCGGGCCCCGTCAGGTGCCGCCGGACCTCGGGTTCCGTCAGGTGCCGCCGGGCTTCGTTGAGCAGGCGCACCAGCTCGATGCCCTCACGCGAGCTGAGCGCCCGGAACGCGGTCGAGATCAGCCGGTCGGTCACCATCTCCGCCCGCAGCTGCCGCCGGATCAGCGGGCCGACCGGCGGGTACGGCGGCAGCCATCCGCAGGCGATCGCGTCGGCCTCACCCCGCCCTCCGGCGAGCAGCGCCTCAAGCGGGCTCAGCCCGCTGGCCCGCGACGCGATCAGGTACCCGCCGAGGATGTGCTCGCGCAGCAGGCGCAGCCCCACGGCGGCCCGCGCGCCCGGGGTGTCGCGGGGCACCGGCATGGCCCGCCAGGCGGCGAAGAGTGGCATCCCGGTGGCGTCCGCCGCGGCGACCACCCGGACCAGCAGCGCGGCCAGCCGGTCCACCCCGGGCAGCGCGGTGAGCCGCTCGTCACCCCACCGGCAGCATTCGGCGAGGCTCACGGCGGCCACCTCGACCGGGCGTACCGTCCGGGTCGCCGTCTCCCACCCCTCGGCCACCGCGTCGGGGGCGACCAGGCCGAGCGCGGCGGTGACCGTACCGGCGGAGACGTCACCGAGCGGCCCCGCCCAGCCGGTGACCCGGAACGCCCACACGGAGATGCCGAGCAACCGGGCCCGGCGCAGGGTGCCGGCATCCCGGTTGTAGGCATCGCCGAGGGCGAGCACCACGGCCCGGCTGGCGGTGGCGATCTGCTCCGGCGTCATGTCCGAGGTCCCGGGCGGCCCAGCCCACCGCATGTACTCATTCCCGCCTCCCCGCCCGGCTTCACTGAGCGTACCCATTCATCCTGGTCAGTGTGCCCGGCGACGGCCCGGTCCGCTGCCCCGCGCACCGGCGGCACCGGCGGCACCGGCGGCACCGGCGGCCGAAGCCTGCCCACCGCCCGATGCCGGCCCGGCGTCCGGAGGCTGCCCGGTGGTGTCGCCGGGACCGTCCTCGGTGGGGTGGGCTGCGGAGGTCTGCTCGGTGAGGGCCTCGATCGCGGCCTCCACCTCGCCGGCGCGCCGCCGGGCGGCGGCGTGGGTCCGCTCCGCCGCCCGGCGGGCCGACCGGGCCCGCTGCACCTCCTGCTCGGCACCGGCCCGACGCCGTTCCAGCTCGGCCAGTTCGGCGTCGAGAGCGGCCAGGGCGGCGACGCCGTCGCGCTCGGCCGCCGCCGCGCCGGCCAGTTCCGCCGCCGCCCGGTCCGCCCCGGTACGCGCCGCCGCCAGCTCCCGCTCCAACGCCCGACGCCGACGGGCCCGTTCGGTCCGGGCCGCCCGGTCCGGCCCGCCGCGCGACGGTGCCGGCGCCGGTTCGGGTACGGCCGGCACCTCCTCCCCGCCGGTGACCAGCCGCAGGTGTGGTCGGGGCACCTCGCCGAATCCGGCGTAGCTGGCGGCCCGTCGGAGCTGGCCGGAGCGGACCTGCTCGGCCACCCCGGCATCGGAGAGCGCGGCGTTGAAGGTGGCCTCCACCTCGGCCAGCGGCAGTTTCCCGGCCGGTGGCGCCGCCGGTTCCTCGGCGGCGAGCCGGCGGACCTCGGCGACCAGCGCACCGACGACGGCACGCCGTTGGGCGGAAAGTTCCCGTAGCCGGGGGCCGCGCAGCTCGCGCTGGGCCGACCGCAGCGCCTCGGCGAGCCCGGCCAGTTCGGCGACCAGGTCCGGCCGGCGCAGGGCGAGCAGGTTGACCAGCCAGGCCGCGACGGTGGGTCGGCGCAGTCGGGCGAGCCGACGGGCGGTGGCCGGGTCGCCGGCCCGGCGGGCCTCGGCGACGGCGGCGTCCCGGGCGGCGACGAACCGCGCCGGTGGCGTGCCGTACAGCCGCCGGACGACGTCGTCGGAGGAGGACTCCGGCACCGGCTCAGCCGTCGAGCCGGGTGCCCGGTGCCAACCGCTGGTACTCGCAGTTGGACAGGGCCGTGAACTGCCGGTTGAGCACGGTCAGGCCGTTGTCGTTGAGCAGACCGTCGTGCAGGGCCAGGGCGCGGCGTGGGGCGACCGCCCGGATGAAGTCGAGCACCTCGGAGAACTTCGACCACGGCGCGTGGATCGGCGCGAACAGCGTCTCCACCGGTACGTCCGGGACCACCAGTGAGTCCCCCGGGTGGTAGACGGTCCCGTCGAGGAGGTACCCGAGGTTGTCCACCACCGGGATGTCGGGGTGGATCAGGGCGTGCCGGCCGCCGTACGCCCGGACCGGCACGCCCGCCGCGGTGAACGTCTGGCCCGGCTCGACCGGGCGTAGCACCTCGGCGGCGTCGCCGAGCACCCCGGACAGCGACGCCGGGCCGTGGATGACGAACGGTTTGCGGTCGAGCTGTCGGGTGATCTCCCCGACGTCGGCGTGGTCCGGGTGCTCGTGGGTGATCAGCACCGCGTCCGCCCCGGTCAACGCCGCCGGCTCGGAGAACCCACCCGGGTCGACCACGAGCACCGCACCCTCGTGTTCGATCCGGAGGCAGGAGTGGGCGTACTTGGTGAGCTGCATCGCTCCTCCTCGATTTACTCAATCGTGACGTCCTGAAGCGCAGTCTGCCGGAACCGGCGCGGCACCGCGCCGCGTCCGACGTATCGCACGCCGAGGGTCGAGGACGGGAGCGGGGAATGACGACAGGCAGTAGACGGCGACGGGTGCGGACCCTGGCGGCGCTGGGTCTGGTAGCGGTACTGGCCGCCGGGGGGTGCAGCCGGGGCGGCTCGGAGGATTCGGGCACCGCCAGGTCGGATGCGGCAGCCCCGCAGCCGGCCCTGCCGCAGGCCCCCGAGGCGGGGCGGGCCCCGGCCGAGGGCGAGGCCCCGCCGCCGGAGCGGGGGGCCACCGACCTGCGGGTGGAGCAGCGGTCGATCGTCTACAGCGGAACGATGCGGGTCCGGGTGGACGGCGACGTGGAGGCCGCCGCCCGGGACGCCGCCGCCGCGGCCACCGGGGCCGGCGGGTTCGTCGGCGCCGACGAACGGCACAGCACCGGCAGCAACGCCCGCGCCGAACTGCAACTTCGGGTACCCGCGGAGAAGTTCACCTCGATCCTCGACCAGCTCGCCGGCCTGGGCCGGCAGGAGTCCCGGCGGATCAGCACCGAGGACGTCACCGAGGCGGTGGTCGACCTCGATGCGCGGATCGCCACCCAGCGGGCCCGGGTGGAGAGCGCCCGACGGCTGCTGGCCCGCGCGGAGTCGATAAGCGACCTGGTCACCCTGGAGAGCGAACTGGCCCGGCGGGAGGCCGACCTGGCCTCGCTGGAGGCGAAGAAGCGCCGGCTGGCGGACCTGACGGCGCTCTCCACCATCACGGTGACCCTGGTCGGGGCGGACGCGAGCACCGCCGAGGAGGAGTCCGAGACGGGCTTCCTGGCCGGCCTGCGCGCCGGCTGGCGGGTCTTCGGGATATCGGTGACGGTCCTGTTGACCGTGCTGGGCGCACTGCTGCCGTGGCTCATCGTGCTCGGCGTACCGGTGGGGGCACTGGTCGTGTGGCTGCGCCGCCGGAAGCGGTCGACGCCGCCCCCACCGGGCGGGCCGTCCACCCGCTTCGGGCTGGCCCCGCCCACCCAAACCCCCACCCCGCCCCCCACACCCACCCCGACAGGCGCACCCACCCCGCCCCCCGCACCCCCCACCCAACCCTCAGGGTACGACCCGAAGTGAATCTTGGACACTTACCGTCCTATTTGGACGGTAAGTGTCCAAGATCTAGAGTTTGGTGGAGCGCGGAGCGAGCACGGGCCCGACGGTCAGCGAGCCGCGGCCAGGGCCCGCAGGGCGGTCTGTACCAGGACCCGGACGCCGGCCGGGATGGCCCGCTCGTCGACGTCGAAGGTGGGGCGGTGCAGGTCGACGTTGGGGCCGGTCCGGCCGACGCCGAGCCGGGCCAGCGCGCCGGGAACGTGCTCCAGGTACCAGGAGAAGTCCTCGCCGCCCATGCTCTGCGGGGTCTCGGCGACCCCCTCGGGGCCGAGCGCGGCGGCGGTGGCGGCGGTGAGCACGTCGATGGCGCGGGCGTCGTTGCTGACCGGGGGGCGTCCGCGCAGGTACTCCAGGTCGACGGTGGCCCCGGTCGGGGCGATCACGTCCCGGACCACCTGGGACACGATCTTGGGGGCGAGCTCCCAGGTGTCGCGGTCCATCACCCGCAGGGTGCCGGAGGCGGAGGCCTCGGAGGGGATGACGTTGTTCCGGGTGCCGGCGGCGGCGTGGCCGAAGACCAGCAGCAGGCCGCTGTTCGCCGGTACCCGGCGACTGACCAGGGCCGGCACCTCGGTGACCAGCCGGCCGAGGGCGTCGACCAGGTCGACGGTGAGGTGCGGGCGGGCGGTGTGCCCGCCCGGTCCGCTGAGCCGGACGGTGACGTTGTCGGCGGCGGCGGTGATCGGGCCGACCCGCAGGCCGACCTTGCCCACCGGCTGGTTCGGGTCGCAGTGCAGGGCGAAGATCTGGACCACGTCCTCCAGCCCGCCGGCCTCGATGACCTCCAGCGACCCGCAGGGCAGGATCTCCTCGGCCGGCTGGAAGAGCAGCCGGACCCGACCGTCCAGCTGGCCGGCGTCGGCGAGCTGGGCCAGCAGCATGCCGACCCCGAGCAGCACGGTGGTGTGCACGTCGTGCCCGCAGGCGTGGCAGACCCCGTCGACCGTCGAGCGGTACGGCACGTCCTTGGCGTCGGTCAGCGGCAGCGCGTCGATGTCGGCCCGCAGGGCCACCACCGGACCGTCGGGGCGGCCGTCGATGTCGCAGATCACGCCGTTGCCCTTGGGCAGCAGCCGGGGGTGCAGCCCGGCGAGGGAAAGCTCCCGGGCGACCAGCGCCGCGGTCTCGAACTCCGTGCCGGAGAGCTCCGGGTGGGAGTGGATGTGACGGCGGGTGGCGATCAGCCCCGGCACCCGGCGGGCGAGCAGGTGGTCGAGCTCGAAGGGCAGCGGCTGGGACCCGGCTGGAAGCTGCGGATCCGAGCCGAGTTGGCCGGCACCGGGCAGCGTCAAAGCACTCGTCACGTCGAATTCTCGATCACTAGAAATGGATGGATCTTCGGGTGGGACAGCAGACAGCCTAGACCGCCGACGGTGACGCTGCGCAACCTCGTTCCGGTAGTGATCAGACCGCAAAGCGTCACGTACGCCCTGGTGAGAGGGGTCGACAATCTGCGGGACAGCAGGTAGATCGGGGTTCAAGGCGGTCATCTGCCCCACACCTCCTACAACGCGTAACCGGCCGGCAATCACCAAATCGGTACCGAGGACCAACGATCGTCGTGCCGAATTGTCGCATTGGCCGCTCTAGGGGAGTGACCCTCCGACAATTACCCGACGACACCCGGCAACAGCGGAGCCCCGACGCTCACACGCCGGACCCCGGCTCGACCGCACACGCTGTGCGTCCCGCTTCACCCGATCGGATTACCCCGTGCGCTCCCGATCATCACCTCGACCGGCGCGCTGCGCGACCCGTACCGGGGTCAGAACCGGTCGTTCGGGCGGTAGGTGCCCCACACCTCGCGCAAGGTGCCACACACCTCACCCACCGTGGCCCGCGCCCGCAGCGCCTCGCGCATCGGGTAGAGCACGTTGCCGGTACCCGAGGCGGCCGAGCGCAGCTCGGCCAGGCACCGCCGTACCGCGTCGGCGTCCCGCTGCTCACGGAGCGTGGCCAACCGCTCGGCCTGCGCCTTCTCGATCGTCGGGTCCACCCGCAACGGCTCGTACGGCTCCTCGGTGTCGACGGTGAACCGGTTGAGGCCGACCACCACCCGCTCCCCCGAGTCGATCTCCTGGGCGATCCGGTACGCCGACTGCTCGATCTCCCGCTTCTGGAAGCCGACCTCGATCGCCTCCACCGCCGACCCGTGTTCGAACACCCGCTGCATCAGCACGTCCGCCGCCGTCTCCAGCTCCGCGGTCATCGCCTCCACCACGTACGAGCCGGCGAACGGGTCGACGGTGGCGGTCAGGTCAGTCTCGTACGCCAGCACCTGTTGGGTGCGCAGAGCCAACCTGGCCGCCTTCTCGGTGGGCAGCGCGATCGCCTCGTCGAAGCTGTTGGTGTGCAGCGACTGGGTGCCGCCGAGCACCGCACCGAGGCCCTGCACCGCCACCCGGACCAGGTTCACCTCGGGCTGCTGGGCGGTGAGCTGCACCCCGGCGGTCTGGGTGTGGAAGCGCAGCATCATCGACTTGGGGTTCTTCGCCCCGAACTCGTCGCGCATGAGGCGGGCCCAGATCCGCCGGGCGGCACGGAACTTCGCCACCTCCTCCAGCAGGGTGGTCCGGGCCACGAAGAAGAACGACAGCCGGGGCGCGAAGTCGTCCACGGCCAGCCCGGCGGCGATCGCGGCGCGGACGTACTCCACGCCGTTGGCCAGGGTGAACGCGATCTCCTGCGCGGGGCTCGCGCCGGCCTCGGCCATGTGGTAGCCCGAGATGGAGATGGTGTTCCACCGGGGCACCTCCGCCCGGCAGTACGCGAAGGTGTCGGCGACCAGCCGCAGCGAGGGCTTCGGCGGGAAGATGTAGGTGCCCCGGGCGATGTACTCCTTGAGGATGTCGTTCTGGATGGTGCCGTTGAGCGCCGTGCCCGGCACCCCGTTCTCCTCGGCGACGAGCTGGTAGAGCAGCAACAGCACCGAGCCGGGGGCGTTGATGGTCATCGAGGTGGAGACCTTGTCCAGCGGGATCTCGGCGAAGAGCAGCCGCATGTCCTCGATGGAGTCGATGGCCACCCCGACCTTGCCCACCTCACCGTGCGCGATCGGGTCGTCCGAGTCGTACCCCATCTGGGTGGGCAGGTCGAACGCGACCGACAGGCCGGTGGTGCCGGCCCGCAACAACTGGTGGTACCGCGCGTTGGACTCGGTGGCGGTGCCGAACCCGGCATACTGGCGCATGGTCCACGGCCGCGACGTGTACATGGTGGGGTAGACCCCCCGGGTGTACGGGTAGCTGCCGGGGTCACCGAGGCTTTCGTCGAGGTCCGCAGGGAGGTCCGTCGCCGTGTAGACGTCCTTGATGGGAAAACCGGACTCGCTCGACCGCCGTTCGCTCATCACCGGATGGTAGGCCGCTCGGCTGCTCAGCCGGGTGAGGGATTGCGCACATCACGCCGCCGACACCGGAGGTGAACCCCCGGGTCGGGACCATCGTTTCAGTAAACGTCCGTCGCGCCGGGTTTCGCATCGGGCGTCGGAACAAGCAAGATAGGGGGGTTGTGTCCCAGCCCCCCTCGAACTCCCCCGGTGGCTTTTCTGTGACTCAGATTCCGACGTGGAGCGGTGGACAAGTCAGTCCCCCGAACGGACGTGCGGCACCCGGCACCACCATCGGTGACCGTTACTCACTGCGTTCGCCGGTGGGCAACGGCGGTATGGGCACGGTCTGGCGTGCCAACGACACCCTGCTCCGCCGCGACGTCGCGGTGAAGGAGGTCATCCTTCCCCCGGGTCTGGCCCCCAGTGACCGTGACTCGATGTACGAACGCACCCTGCGGGAGGCCCGCGCCGCCGCCGCCATCCAGCATCCCGCCGTGGTCCAGGTGTACGACGTGGTGACCGAGGGTGGTCGCCCCTGGATCGTGATGGAGCTGCTGGACGCCCGCAGCCTGGCCGACATGGTGATCGAGGACGGTCCGGTCGCCCCCCGGGCGGTTGCCAAGATCGGCATCGCGTTGCTTGGCGCGCTGGAGGTGGCGCACTCGATCGGGGTGCTGCACCGCGACGTCAAGCCGGCCAACGTGCTGATCTGCACCGACGGGCGCTGTGTGCTCACCGACTTCGGCGTCGCCCGGATGCCCACCGACGTGCAGCTCACCACCCCGGGCATGGTGCTCGGCTCGCCGCACTTCATCTCCCCGGAACGGGCCATGGGGCAGGACTTCGGGCCGCCGAGCGACCTGTTCTCGCTGGGCGTGACGCTCTACACGGCGGTGGAGGGCCGGCCTCCCTTCGACAAGGGCGACCCGATCGAGACCATGCACGCCGTGGTCGAGGATCCGCCCGCCACGCCGTCCCGCAGCGGCCCGTTGACCCCGGTGCTGATGGGTCTGCTGGAGAAGGACCCGGCCCGCCGTACCGACGTGCACACCGCCCGCGCCACCCTGCGTGAGCTGCTCGCCGGGCCGCTGACCAGCACCGCGACCGCGGTGCACTCGGTGACCGACCCGTACGCCGTGGTGCCCGTGCAGCGCCCGGTGTCGCCGCCGGCACCGGCGGTGGCGACGCCGGAGCCGAAGCCGAGCGGTCAGATCGGTGGCCGGGCGATGATCGGCCCCGGCGAGTCGCTTACCGACCGGCTCGCCGAGTTGCGCCGGCTCGGACGGCCGAAGAAGCCCGCCGCCAGCGCCGCCGCACTGGACGAGACCAGCGCGGACGCATTGGCCGGTCCGCTGCACACGCCGACCGGGGCGATGCCGGCCCCGGGCCGGACGGGGTCGACCGACAAGCCCGGCGGCGACGACCAGGCGGAGGCGACCCTGCGGCTGGGTGCCGGTGACCGGGCCGACGCGGCCGGCCGGTCCGCGGCCGGTGCGGCCGACGCCACCCAGGCGGTCCCCTTCGGCAAGCGCCCCCAGACCGCCTACGGCACCAACCGGTCCGCCGGTTTCGGTGCCGATGCCGGTGCCGGTGCCGGTGAGTCCGAGGCCACCCAGCGGATCGACGCCGGCGGCCCCGAGGCCACCCAGCGGATCAGCGGTGGCCGTGCGGACGCCACCCAGGCCGTACCGGCGTGGGGTGCTCCGCCCGGCGCGGGTGGGCGGGCCGACGCCACCCAGGCCGTGCCGGCGTGGGGTGCTCCGGCCGCCGGTCCGCCCGGCGGCGGCTACGGTGGCAACCAGTGGTCGGTGCCGGGCACCGGCCAGCCGTGGACCACCCCCGCCGCGAGCAGCGGCACCGGCGGCGCCCGGGGGGCCGGTGACCGGCTGGTCGCCACCGTGCGGGCGCTGCCCCGCAAGGTGCAGCTCGCCGCGGCCGGCGGGCTGGCCGTGGTGCTGCTGATCGGCGCGATCGTGCTGTTCAGCGGCGGCGACGAGGAGCCGGTCGCGCCGCAGGCCGGCCCGACCCCCTCGGCCGCTCCCGTCGGCAGTGACCTGGAGCTGCGGGAACACTCCGCCCGTGGGGTACGGGTGATGGTGCCCAAAGACTGGAAGCGCGCCACCGGCGGCAGCTTCGTGGACTACACCGACCCGGAGGACTCCGGCCGCCGGGTGCGGATCATCGTGGAGGACTTCCGGACCACCTCGGTCCGCTGGGCCGAGGTCGCCGCGGACGGGCTGCGGACCCGAAACACCTGCGCCAAGCCGTACAACCAACTCGCGTTGGACGAGAAGGAGCTGGCCGGCAAGGCGGCGGCGGAGCTGGAGTACACCTGCGGCGAGGGTGACAAGCGGCGGCACGGGGTGTGGCGCGGGGTGGTGCACGAGGGGAAGGCGTACTCCTTCTATCTCACCTCCGGCCACGACCGGTTCGAGGAGAGCAAACCGATCTTCGACGAGATGGTGAAGTCCTTCCAACTCACCTCCGCCGGCTGAGCTGCCGGGGGCGACACGTGGCGGTCCGCCGTCGTGCTATCAACATCAGATGGCGGCGGACACCACTGACATCGACGACCTTCGCGGGCAGGCTCAACGCTGGCTCGCCGACGACCCCGACCCGGCCAGCCAGGACGAGCTGCGGGCCCTGCTCGACCGGCTGCCGGACAGCGCCGCCGAGCTGGCCGACCGCTTCGCCGGGCCGCTGACCTTCGGCACCGCCGGGCTGCGGGGCCCGCTGCGCGCCGGCCCCAACGGCATGAACCTGGCCGTGGTCACCCGAGCCGCCGCCGGCCTGGTCGGCTGGCTCGCCGCCCAGGGTGCCACCGGCCCGCTGGTGATCGGGTACGACGCCCGGCGCGGCTCGCACGAGTTCGCGCTCCGCACCGCCCAGGTCGCCACCGGGGCGGGCCGCCCGGCGCTGGTGCTGCCCCGACCGCTGCCCACCCCGGTCCTCGCGTACGCGGTCCGTCACTTCGGCGCGGCGGCCGGTGTGATGGTCACCGCCAGCCACAACCCGCCGCAGGACAACGGCTACAAGGTCTACCTCGGTGCCGAGCTGGGCGGTGCCACCGGTGCCGGGGCGCAGATCGTGCCGCCGGCCGACACCGGGATCGAGGCGGCCATCCGGGCCGTCGGCCCGCTCACCGAGGTGCCGCTAGGTCCGACCGGTGAGCTGCTCGGCGACGACCTGACGACCGGGTACGTGGAGTGGGCCGCTGCGGTGGTCGCCCCGGGCGGCCCGCGTGACCTGGCCGTGGCGTACACCCCGCTGCACGGGGTAGGTGCCGCCGTGTTGACCGCCGCCTTCGCCCGGGCCGGCTTCGGCATCCCCGGGATCGTGCCGGACCAGGCCGAGCCGGACCCGGCCTTCCCGACGGTCGCCTTCCCCAACCCGGAGGAGCCCGGCGCGGTGGACCGCCTCGTGGCGCTCGCCGAGGCCACCGGCGCGGACCTGGCCATCGCCAACGACCCGGACGCGGACCGCTGCGCCGTCGTCGTCCGCCAACCCGCCGGTGTCGGGGCGGCAGCTACTGCCGCGCCGGCAGGCGGTGCCGGGGCGGCGAACGGCCCCGACGTGGCAGGCGGTGCCATGGCGGCGGACGGCCCCGACGTGGCAGGCAGTGCCGGGGCGGCAGACAGTGCCGGGGCGGGGTCGGCCTGGCGGATGCTGCGCGGGGACGAGGTGGGGGTGCTCCTCGCCGACCACCTGATGCGCCGGGGCGTCCAGGGCTGCTTCGCCACCACCATCGTCTCGTCGTCCCTGCTCAAGGCGATGTGCGCGGCCCGGGACCGGCCGTACGCCGAGACGCTCACCGGGTTCAAGTGGATCGTCCGGGCTGGTGACGGCGCCGACCCGCTGGCCTACGGGTACGAGGAGGCGCTCGGCTACTGCGTCGCCCCGGACCACGTACGCGACAAGGACGGCATCACCGCCGCGCTGACCGTCGCCGAGTTGGCCGCCGGGCTGAAGGCGCAGGGGCGGACGCTCACCGACCGGCTGGACGAGCTGGCGGCCGAGTTCGGCGTGCACCAGACCGACCAGCTCTCCGTCCGGGTGACCGATCTGACGCAGATCGCCGACGCGATGGCCCGACTCCGGCAGCACACCCCGCAGAGTCTGCTCGGCGCACCGGTCACCTCGGCGGAGGACCTGCTGCCCGACGCCGACGTGGTGATCCTGCGCACCGGAACCGCCCGGGTGGTGGTCCGACCGTCGGGCACCGAGCCGAAGCTCAAGGCGTACCTGGAGGTGGTGGAACCGGTCGACGGCGGCGACCTCGGCGCGGCCCGCCAGCGCGCGGACGCCGCGCTGCGCGCCCTGCGCGCCGAGGTCGCCACGGCCCTGGGGTGGTGAGCCGGTGCCGGGGTCACTCGCGGCGCAGCCCGTCGGCCCGTGGGTGGGCCGGTGCCGGGGTCACTCACTGCGTAACCCGTCGGGCCGGGTGAGTCGCCACAGCAGCGGCTGGCTGGCGGCGGTGACGGCCAGCACCACCAGCGCTGCCGTGCCCGAGACACCGGCGATCGCCGCCCAGTTGAAGACGATCGGCTCGTCCACCATGGCGAGCAGCAGCGCGCCCAGCCCTCCGCCGGTGACGACGGCCAGGGCCAGCCCGAGCAGCACCGGGATCGCCACCTGGTAGAGCACCGATCCGGAGAGGGTCCGGCGTCGGGTGCCGAAGGCGGTGAGCACGGCCAGCAGCCGCCGGCGCTCGCGGAGCTGTTCCAGGACGTTGACCAGCAGGCTCGCCCCGATGATCAGCAACAGCGCTATCGCCCCCACCTGCAGCGCCTGTTCGAAGTCACCGAGCAGGCCGTTGCCGGGCTGCGCGAAGCCCGTGACGAAGGCGAGCGGGTCGATCCGGTAGACGGCGGTGCGCAGCTGCTCGATCGCGTCCGGGTCGGTGCCGTCCAACCCGGCGAGGTACGTGACCGGCTCCGGCGCGGGCGCGCCCAGCGCGCCCGGGGTGACCAGCAGGTCCGCCATGACGAGCTTGTCGTACTGCTCGACCGCGCGCATGTCGGCCGGCACCGTCCACCTGGTCTGGTCGCCGTCGGTGTCGAAGGTGACGGTCGCCCCGGGGGCGACCTCCGGGCGCTCCCGACCGCTGGCGACGAAGCTGTCCCCGTCGGCGCAGCTCGGCAGGTCGGCGTAGTGTCGCAGACCGTCGCAGTCGGCGATCCACATCTCCACGTAGGCCGGCGTGTCCGGACTGGTGCGCAGTTGGGAGACCGCAGTGACCGGACCCACGCCGGGGGCGTCCGCGAGGGCCGTGGCGACCTGTGCGGCCAGTTGGTCCGCCGGCTCGCGGTAGGTCGACACGGAGGCCTGGAACTGGCTGGTGTCGCCGTACCGGCCGATCGCGGCGAGCTGCCCGGCCCCGAGCACGCCCTGCACGGCGATGATGCCGGCCACCGAGACGGCGATGCCGGAGACCGCCCGGACCGCCGTGTCGCTGTCGAGTTGGAGTCGACGTACGGCGAGTTGCCACGCCACACCCCCGCCCCCGAGCCGACGGACCACCGACTGGACCACCCAGGGCAGCAGCAGCACCAGGCCGAGCAGCAGCAGGGTGATCCCCGCGACGACCTGTACCTCGACCAGCTCGCCGGTGACCTCGGACATCCGGCCGGTCAGCGGGGCGAGCAGCAGCAGGCCGAGCGCCGGGGGCAGCAGCCGCCACCAGAGCTGGCGACGGCGCTCCCGACCCCGCCGCACCACACCTAACGGTTCGATCATCACCCGCCGCAACGCGGAGAGGGTGACCAGCACGGCGGCGGTCGGCACGGCCAGGACGACCAGGGCCACCAGGGCGGGCACCGGCCGCAGGTCGGCGGGGAAGAAACTGAACCTGACCGGGAGGAGGTCACCGACCAGCCGTCCGACGCCGAAGAAGAGCAACGCGCCGACGACCATCCCCAGCAACGCGCCGACCAGGGTGTCCCCGGCGGCGATCCGGCGGGTCATGGTGGTGTCCGCGCCGACCAGTCGGATCGCGGCCAGCTGCCGGTCCCGGGCCTCGCTGCCGAAGCGTACGGCGGTGGTCACGAAGATCATGACGGGTAGGAGCAGGACGACCACCCCGAGTAGGGAGAGCACCAGCAGCACCGCCGGCAGGCTGCCGCTGTCTCCCGGGCCGCCACCGCCACCGAAGGTGTCCGTCCGGCTCACGCCGAAGGAGCCGGCTGCCAGCGAGTCGACACCGCGGAAGTAGTAGAGGTCGCGGGGGCCGGCGAGGCCCTCCGGGGCAATGGTGCCGACCACCGTGGCATCCAGCCGCTCGACCAGCAGGCGGGCGTCCGGGGAGGCCAGCAGCTCGGCGAGGTCCGGCGAGACGACCATCTCGCCGGGGGCGGGCAGCCGGCTCAACCCGGGTGGGACCGGCGCCTGACCACCCTCGGGTTGCACGAGCAGCCCCTCGACGCGGAGCTCACGCCAGTCGGTGTCGGCCTCGGCGTAGAGCAGGGTGTCCGGGCCGGCCGCCGTCACGTCGGGGCCCGGGTCCCGTCCCTCGCTCCGGTCGGAGCGGGCCAGCCCGACGGTGGGCAACGCGGTGGCGGTCAGCAGCATCGCCACGCCCAGCCCCACCCCGACCGCGGTCATCGCCAGCCGGGCCCAGCCGGTCGGACCGCCGGCCACGCTGAGCCGTACCCCGAGTAACAGGTCGTGGAGCCACGCCGTCGGGCCGCGCCGGCCGGGGGCGCTCATCGGGCGTACTCCGGGGCCCGGACCTTGCCGTCGCGGACCACGACCTCCCGGTCGGAGTACGCCGCCACCCGCGCCTCGTGGGTCACCAGCACGACCGCCGCGCCGGTCTCCCGGGCGGCCGTGACGAACAGCTGCATCACCCGTTCGCCGTTGAGGGAGTCGAGTGCGCCGGTCGGCTCGTCCGCGAAGATCACCTTGGGGCCGGTGACCAGCGCACGCGCCACCGCGACCCGTTGGCCCTGCCCACCGGAGGCCTCGCCGGGGCGCTTGTCCGCCACCTCGGCGACCTCCAGCCGGGCCAGCAGGGCCGCCGCCCGCCGGGCCGCCTCCTTGCGCCGCGTGCCGGCCAGCCGCAGCGGCAGCGCCACGTTCTCCAGGCAGGTCAGCTCGGGCACCAGCTGACCGAACTGGAAGACGAACCCGAAGTCGGTACGGCGCAGGGCGCTGCGCTCGGCGTCGGAGCCGGCGAACAGGTCCCGGCCGGCGTAGCTGACCCGGCCGGCGTCGGGAGCGACGATCCCGGCGAGGCAGTGCAGCAGGGTGGACTTGCCGGACCCGGAGGGCCCCATCAGGGCCAGCACCTCACCGGCGTACACCCGCAGGGATGCGCCGCTCAGGGCCTGGGTGGCACCGAAGACCTTGGTCAGGTCCTCCGCCGCCAGCAGCGGCGCGTCGGTCGTCGGGACGGTCATCGGTTTCCCTTCCGCACCTGGGCGCTGAGCTGGTCCAGCCGGGCGGCGGTCAGCTCCAGCCAACGCAGGTCGGCTTCGAGATGGAACAGGGCGTGGTCGCAGACGAGCTGGTCGGCGAGGTCACCGGTGAGCTTGCGGTTGGTCAGCTCCCGCATCTGCCCCAGATGGGCGGCGCGCTGGATGTCCAGCAGGTCGGTCGCATCCCGGCCGGTGAGCAGCGCCAGCACGACCTTGGTGTAGAGCCTGCTCTGCAGGTAGGCCTCGGGCTGCTCCGGTTTTCTCAGCCACTGCTCCACGTCGGTGACACCGGCCGAGGTGATCGCGTACCGCTTGCGGTCCGGGCCGTCACCGGGCTCGGACTCCACCTCCACGAGGCCGTTCTTCAGCAGCCGGGCCAGGGTCGCGTAGACCTGCCCGTAGTGCAGCGACCGGCCGTGACCGAACTGGTCGTCGTAGGAGCGTTTCAACTCGTAGCCGTGCCGGGGTCCGTGCTCCAGCAGGCCCAACAGTGCAAAGCCAACAGACATGAGGCACACTATACACACGAGCTATACACTGCGTGTAGACCCAGCCGGAGGCGGAGCGCGTACCCGAGACCCGAGATGGCCCTTCGCGACTGCCGCGCCCGGCCGGCAGTTGACCTTGACCGACCCGACGCCCACCCAGACACCCACCGTCATCGCTTGCCTGCAGAACGTTTGATAATTAGTATCTCCGCGTCAAGTCCGGCCATTTACCGACGCCATGGTGATTGCATTCTTCGACACGTTTCATTTGTGGCTTTCGGCTGTTGCATTTCGGGACGGAAAGGTGTTGCACGATGCATGCAACGAACGGTTCTTCGGTACCACGCCGACAACTCGGCAGACTGCTCACCAAGCTCCGGGAGGACGCGCAGGTCACCATCGAGTCGGCCGCCGACGAGCTGGACTGCTCGCGGCAGAAGATCTGGCGGATCGAGCGGGGCCTGACCGCGGCGCGCGGCCCCGACGTCCGGGTGCTCTGCGAGTTGTACCGGGCCAACCAGGAGCAGGCTGCCGTGCTGCTCGGGCTCACCGAGTTGAGCAAGGCCGAGGGCTGGTGGCACGCGTACGGCCGGTCCATTCCGATCTGGTTCTCGCTCTACATGGGGCTGGAAAGTGTCGCCCGCCAGGTGCGGCATTACAACGCCGAACTGGTGCCGGGGCTGCTCCAAACCCCGGGATACGCCACCGCACTCTTCCTGTCCAACCGGCCGGAGTTGAGCGAGGAGGAGCGGAAAAAGGCGGTGAACCTGCGGATCCAGCGGCAGGGGCTACTGGCCCGGCGGCTCCCGCCGGCCCCCGACCTGACAGTGATCCTCAGCGAGGCGGTGCTCCGCCGCCCGGTGCCGGGCCGACCGGTGATGGCCGAGCAGCTCCGGCACCTGCTCGCGGTCGGCGAACGGTCCAACATCACCGTCCGGGTGCTGCCGCTGGCCGCCGGGCCGCCACTGGCCGCCGAGGCCGGCACCTTCGTCCTGCTCGACTTCCCGACGAACGCCGTCGGCAACCCGAGCGAGCCACCGACCGTCTACGTCGAGGGGCTCACCGGCGCGCTCTATCTCGACCAGCCGGAGGAAATCATCGCGTACGAACGGGTCTGGTCCGGGCTGGAATCCCTCGCCCTCGATGAGCGACAATCGATGGAATTGATCGACGCCATCCTGGGAGAGTGTTATGAATGACCTGACCGAAGCCCGCTGGCGCACCAGCACCCACAGTGGCACCAACGGCGGCGACTGCGTGGAGGTCGCCGACAACCTCACCGGCGTCGTCGCCGTCCGGGACAGCAAGGACCCGGCCGGGCCGGTGCTCACCCTCGCCCCGGCCGGCTGGGCCGACTTCGTCCGCGCCGTCCGGACCCACCGCTTCGGGCACTGACTCCCCGCCCCGCCCGGCCGCCGCACCCCACCCGAAAACCAATGAGGTACGGCGGGCGGGGCTCTCAGTGGCATTGGGCCCGCAGCGTCCCGGCCCCTCAGCGGCGGGGGCCGAGGGCGGCGTTGATCGCCTGCCCGAGCACGGCCACGACCAGCGCGATCGACGGGCGTACCACCGAATCTTCCATGCTGATCTCACCGGAGAAGCCGGCGCCCCCGGCGATCTCCTCCAGCCGCTTGCCCACGTCGCGGGCATCCTCGCCGGTCAGCCCGAGCGCGGGCTCCATGCGTACCGCGGCGACCAGGGTGGCCAGGGCGGCGGTCCGCTCGTCGGGTGCCGGGCCACCGGTGAGCGCCTCGGTCAGCCGCCGCCGGGTGTCCTCCTCCACCGCCGGATCGACCGTCGGGTACCGGTGGACCACGATGAAGTCGAGTTCGGTCTCCTCGACGTCACGCACCACACCCCGCTCGACCAGGTCGCCGAGGATCCGGTCCCGCAGGCCGTGGCGAAGCCGCTGCACCCAGGAGGAGGGCGAGTGGGGCTGCTCGTCGGCCATCCGGGCGAGCACCTCGTCGACGGTCGGCTCACCGGTCGGCGTGGGGTCCACCACGGTCAGGTTCCCGCTGTCGTACGCGACCCGCCCGGCGAGCGCCAACTCCACCAGGACCGCCGCGGCCATGCCCAGGTCCAGGCTGATCCGGGGCATGGTCGCCTTGCCGGTTTCATCGTCGTACGCGAGCAGGAGCAACTCTTCGGCGAGCGCAACACCAGTCATGGCCGCAGACGCTAGCCGGTCTCCGCACCCCCGCGCATCGACTCGCCCGTGAGGTGAGAAGCGGCCCTCCCCCGGCAGTCGCCGCACGCCCCACCCACCGCTGCCGCGCGCCCCGCCCCGCCGCCGCGCGCCCCGCCCCGCCCGCAGCCGCCGCGTGTCCCGCCCCGCCGCCGCGTGTCCGGCCTGCGGGTGTGAGAGGGGAACCCCGCTATACCGAAAGCGTTAACAGGGGGCCCTTCCTTACAGCTAGAAGCGGGGCATGCCGCCGAACTGGCGGTCGCCGGCGTCGCCGAGGCCGGGCACGATGAACTTGCTGTCGTTGAGGCCGTCGTCGATCGAGGCGGTGACCAGCCGCAGCGGGAGACCCGACTGGGCGAGGCGTTCGATGCCGACCGGTGCGGCCAGTACGCAGAGCACGGTGATGTCGGTGCAGCCCCGGTCGGCCAGCAGCCGGCAGCAGTGCTCCAGGGAGCCGCCGGTGGCCAGCATCGGGTCGAGCACCAGCACCGGCAGGCCGGTCAGGTCGCGGGGCAGCGACTCCATGTAGGCGCGCGGCTCGTACGTCTGTTCGTCGCGGGCCAGGCCGACGAAGCCCATCGACGACTCCGGCAGCAGCCCGAGGGCGGCGTCGGCCATCCCGAGCCCGGCCCGCAGCACCGGGACCAGCAGCGGCGGGTTCGCCAGCCGGGTGCCTTCGGCGCCGGTGACCGGGGTCTGGACCGGGTACTTCTCCACGGGGAAGGAGCGGGCGGCCTCGTACACCAGCATGGTGGTGAGTTCGTGCAGCGCTGCCCGGAAGGTGGCGGAATCGGTGCGCGTGTCCCGCATGGCGGTCAGCCGCGACTGGGCGAGCGGATGGTCAATGACGTGTACGTCCACGATCGCTCAACCTACCCGCCGGTCGCCGTCGGCACCGTGCCCGTGGGCAGACCAGCGACCTCGCTCACCACCGGCGGGGTGCGCACGCCGCTCGCTCAAGATCAACCGATCCGGGGCTGCGTAGACTTCCCGGCATGACGGCGACAACGACGTCGGCCCGGTCGGACCTCACCGAGCTGGGACGATCCGAGACCGCTCTGCGGACCTTCCTGCACGGCCTACCGGGCGTGGATCAGGTGGGCGCGGAGCAGCGGGCAGCCCAACTCGGCACCCGCTCCATCAAGACCACCGCCAAGGCCCAGGCCATCGACCTGGCCATCCGGATGGTCGACCTGACCACCCTGGAGGGGGCGGACACCCCCGGCAAGGTACGCGCCCTCGCGGCCAAGGCGCTGCGCCCCGATCCGGCCGACCCGTCCTGCCCGCACGTCGGCGCGGTCTGCGTCTACCCGGCGATGGTCGGGCACGTGGCCGAGGTGCTGCGCGGTTCCGGCGTACACCTGGCCAGCGTGGCGACCGCCTTCCCGTCCGGCCAGGCCCCGCTGGAGATCAAGCTCGCCGACACCCGGGCGGCCGTGGCCGCCGGCGCCGACGAGATCGACATGGTGATCAACCGGGGTGCCTTCCTGGCCGGCCGCTACGCCGAGGTGTACGACGAGATCGTCGCGGTGAAGGAGGCCTGCGGCTCTGCTGATGGCGGTCGCCAGGGGCGGCCGGCAGCGCACCTGAAGGTGATCCTGGAGACCGGCGAGCTGGCCACCTACGACAACGTGCGCCGGGCCTCCTGGCTGGCGATGCTGGCCGGCGGCGACTTCATCAAGACCTCCACCGGCAAGGTCCCGGTCGCGGCCACCCTGCCGGTGACCCTGGTGATGCTGGAGGCGGTCCGTGACTTCCGGGCCGCCACCGGGCGGCAGGTGGGCGTCAAGCCGGCCGGCGGCATCAAGAACACCAAGGACGCGATCAAGTACCTGGTGCTGGTCAACGAGACCGTCGGCGCGGACTGGCTGGACCCGGACTGGTTCCGGTTCGGCGCGTCCAGCCTCCTCAACGACCTGCTGATGCAGCGCACCAAGCTGACGACCGGCGTCTACTCCGGTCCCGACTACTTCACCCTGGACTGACCGTGATGTTCGAATACGCCCCCGCGCCCGAGTCGCGCGCGATCGTCGACCTGAAGCCGTCCTACGGGCTGTTCATCGACGGCAGGTTCGTCGACGGCGAGGACCGCCACAAGTCGGTCAACCCGGCCACCGAGGAGGTGCTCGCCGAGGTCACCTGGGCCAGCGAGGCGGACGTGGACCGCGCGGTCCGGGCCGCCCGCAAGGCGTACCGGAAGGTGTGGGGTCCGATGCCCGGCCGGGACCGGGCCAAGTACCTGTTCCGGATCGCCCGGCTCCTGCAGGAACGCTCCCGCGAGCTGGCGGTGCTGGAGTCACTCGACAACGGCAAGCCGATCCGGGAGGCCCGCGACGTCGACCTGCCGCTGGTCGCCGCGCACTTCTTCTACTACGCCGGCTGGGCCGACAAGCTGGAGTACGCCGGGTTCGGCCCCGGGTCGGCGGGCCGGCGCGGCGGGTCGGTGCCGCCGCCGCTCGGGGTAGCCGCGCAGGTCATCCCGTGGAACTTCCCGCTGCTCATGCTGGCCTGGAAGATCGCCCCGGCGCTGGCCGCCGGCAACACGGTGGTGCTCAAGCCGGCCGAGACCACCCCGCTGACCGCGCTGCTCTTCGCCGAGATCTGCCAGCAGGCCGACCTGCCGCCAGGCGTGGTCAACATCGTCACCGGGGCCGGCGAGACCGGCCGCGCCCTGGTCGAGCACCCCGGCGTGGACAAGGTCGCCTTCACCGGCTCCACCGAGGTCGGCAAGGCCATCGCCCGCTCGGCCGCCGGGACCACCAAGAAGGTCACCCTGGAGCTGGGCGGCAAGGCCGCCAACATCGTGTACGACGACGCCCCCGTCGACCAGGCGGTCGAGGGGATCGTCAACGGCATCTTCTTCAACCAGGGGCACGTCTGCTGTGCCGGTTCCCGGTTGCTGGTCCAGGAGAACGTCGCCGAGCAGGTGCTGGAGTCGTTGAAGCGCCGGATGGCCCGGCTGCGGGTCGGCGACCCGCTGGACAAGAACACCGACGTCGGCGCGATCAACTCCGCCGCCCAGCTGGCCCGGATCCGGGAGCTGACCGACGCCGGCGCCGCCGAGGGCGCGCAACGCTGGTCACCCCCGTGCGAGCTGCCCGAACGCGGGTTTTGGTTCGCCCCGACGATCTTCACCGGGGTCACCCAGGCGCACCGGATCGCCCGGGAGGAGATCTTCGGCCCGGTGCTGTCCGTGCTTACCTTCCGCACCCCGGCCGAGGCGGTGGAGAAGGCCAACAACACGCCGTACGGGCTCTCGGCCGGCATCTGGTCGGAGAAGGGCTCGCGGATCCTCTGGACGGCCGACCGGCTGCGCGCCGGGGTGGTCTGGGCCAACACGTTCAACAAGTTCGACCCCACCTCGCCGTTCGGCGGGTACAAGGAGTCGGGTTACGGCCGCGAGGGCGGCCGGCACGGGCTGGAGGCGTATCTCGATGTCTGAGCGGGTCGCGGTACGCAAGACGTACAAACTCTTCATCGGCGGGAAGTTCCCGCGCAGCGAGTCGGGACGGTCGTATCTCGTGCAGTCCGCAAACGTCGCCCTGGCCTCCCGTAAGGACGCCCGGGACGCCGTGGTCGCCGCCCGCGCCGCCGGCAAGGGCTGGTCGGGCGCGACCGCGTACAACCGGGGCCAGATCCTCTACCGGATCGCCGAGATGCTGGAGGGCCGCCGCGAGCAGTTCGTCGCCCTCGGCGTACCGGCCGCCGAGGTGGACGCGGCGGTCGACCGCTGGGTCTGGTACGCCGGCTGGTCCGACAAGCTCCCCCAGGTGTACGGCGGCGCGAACCCGGTAGCCGGCCCGTACTTCAACCTCTCGGCACCCGAACCGACCGGGGTGGTGGCCGCGGTGGCCCCCGAGTCCCCGGCGTTGCTGGGCCTGGTCAGCGTGATCGCCCCGGCGATCGTCACCGGCAACACGGTGGTGGTGGCCACCAGCGAGTCGGCCCCCCTGGCGGCGGTGACCCTGGCCGAGGTGCTGGCCACCTCCGACCTGCCCGGCGGCGTGGTCAACCTGCTCACCGGCGCGATCGGCGAGACCGTCCCGACCCTCGCCGCCCACCTGGACGTCAACGCCCTGGACCTGGCCGGCATCGCTGACCCCGCCCTCGCCACCGACCTGGAGGCCAAGGCGGCGGAGAACCTCAAGCGGGTCCTCCGCCCCCTCCCACCCGACCACGACTGGACCACCACCCCCGCCCTGACCCGAATGACCACCCTCCTGGAAACCAAAACCGTCTGGCACCCCAAAGCCCCCTGACCCCCACCCGGGGGCAGGCCCGGGGGTGGGGTGGGGATCTACTACGGGGGGTAGGATTGGGGGGTGACTCGGCTGGGTGAGTTGGAACGTGCGGTGATGGACGTGCTGTGGGACGGCGTGCCCGGCACGTCAGGCGGGGTGACCGTGCGGGAGGTCGCCGAGGCGCTGGACGGCCGCGAGCTGGCGTACACGACGGTGATGACCGTCCTGGACCGGCTGGCCGGCAAGGGCATGGTGCAGCGCGAGCGGGAGGGGCGGGCCTGGCGGTACCGGGCCTCGGCCACCCGGGAGGCGCACATCGCCCAGCTCATGCTCGACGCGCTCGACCTCGGTGGCAGCCGGGACGCCGCGCTGGTCCGCTTCGCCCGGTCGGTGACCGGCACCGAGGCCGAGGTGCTCCGGGCGGCGCTCACCGCCGAGGCCGCCGGCACCGAACGCCCCGCCCCGCCCCAGGCCCGGTAGGGCGACGACCATGGCGTACGCCGTGCACTTCGCCGCCGCGGTGCTGGCCTGCTGGCTCTTCGCCCAGGTGCTGGCCCGGTCGACCTGGACCTGGCGCGGCCCGGGGGTGGCGATCCTCTGCTGGCAGGCGATCGGCCTGGCTCTCGGCCTCTCCGCGATGGGTCTGCCGATGGCGCTCGGCGTCGCCGCGTACGACCGGCCGACCGGCAGCGCGCTGGTCGCCCTCGGCGACGACCTCCTGCACGGCAGGCTGCCGGCCGGGGTGGGCGCGGTGCACCTCGGGCTGGTGGGTGTCGGGTTCGGCATCGGCGCGGTGCTGCTGGCCACCACCGTGCGCAGCATCCACGGCACGGTACGCGCCCAGCGCCGCCACCGGGACCTGCTGACCCTGGTCGCCCGGGACGACCCGGCGGCCCCCGGCGCGCTGGTGCTGGACCATCCCGGTGCCGCCGCCTACTGCCTGCCCGGGATGCGGCCCCGGGTGGTGGTCAGCGCCGGCACGCTGGACCTGCTGGACCGGGCCGAGTTGGCCGCGGTGCTCACCCACGAACGCGCCCACGCCCAGGAGCGACACGACCTGGTGCTGCTGCCGTTCACCGCGCTCTGCCGGGCGCTGCCCTGGCTCCGCTGGGTGCGCCGGGCGCACGACCGGGTCGCCCTGCTGGTCGAGATGCGCGCCGACGACAAGGCCCGGCACCTGCACGCCGAGGCCCCCCTGGCCGGGGCGTTGCGCCGGTTCGCCGCCGCCGGCAACCGGATCACCCCGGCCGGCACCCTCGGCCTCGGCGACCGTGACCTCGACGTCCGGGTGCAGCGGCTGCTGGTCGCCGACCGTCCGCCCCGCCTGATCGGCGCCATCGTCCTGGCGGCCACCACCACCCTGGCCGCGCTGCCCATCACCCTCTTCCTCACCTGATCCCCGGCCCGCCCGTTCCCGGGCCCCGACCCACGTCGAGGTGGCCTCCATGCGCTGGGAAACCCTCCTGCCGGCCCGACTAGGCTCTCCGGCGATGTGCTGGTGGGTGTTCCGAGGACGACCCGACGACAGGACACCGACGTACTGGTGAACCGCCGTCCGTTCGATCCGCGACTGCTGCGCCGGGTCCCCGCGGCCCGGGGCGACCTCGTGCTGCTCACCGCCCTCGCGGTGCTGGCGGCACTGCTGATCGTCGCGCAGGCCACCGCGCTGGCCACGCTGCTGGCGGCCGGCTTCGACGGCCGGCTCGACCGGGGCGCGCTTGCCGGTTTCCTGGTGGCGGTGACCGCCCGGTCGG
Source organism: Micromonospora sp. WMMA1923 (assembly GCF_049179195.1). NCBI lineage: Bacteria > Bacillati > Actinomycetota > Actinomycetes > Micromonosporales > Micromonosporaceae > Micromonospora > Micromonospora sp. WMMA1923. The sequence goes on along the minus strand of NZ_JBMHLZ010000001.1, from coordinate 275,821 downwards.
CGCTCACCTGGGCGCAGGGCACGGTGGCCGCGCGGGTGGCCGCGATCGTCAAGGCCACCCTGCGCGGTGAGCTGCTCGGCGCGGTCGGCCGCAACGGCCCCGGCTGGGTCGCCGGGCAGCGCGCCGGCCAACTGGCCACCCTCACCGGACGCGGGCTCGACGCGCTCGACGCCTACTTCACCGGGTACCTCCCCCAGTTGCTGCTCAGCGTCACCGTGCCGGCCGCCGTCCTGCTGCGGGTCCTGGTCGCCGACTGGAGTTCGGCGCTGGTCATCGCGGCCACCCTGCCGCTGATCCCGATCTTCGGCGCGCTGCTCGGCTGGCAGGCCCAGGCCGCCACCGAACGGCAGTGGCGACGGCTGTCCCGCCTCGGCGGGCACTTCCTCGACATGGTCGCCGGCCTGCCCACCCTGCGGGCCTTCGGCCGGGCCCGCGCCCAGGTCGACGTGGTGCACCGGATGGCCGACGGGCACCGGGTCGCCACCATGCGGACGCTGCGGATCGCCTTCCTCTCCGGGCTGGTGCTGGAACTGGTAGCCACCCTGTCGGTGGCGCTGGTCGCCGTGCCGGTGGGCATCCGGCTGCTCGACGGCGGGCTGACGCTGGCCACCGCCCTGCTGGTGCTGCTGCTCACCCCGGAGGCGTACCTTCCGCTGCGGACCGCCGGGGCCCGGTTCCACGCCAGCATGGAGGGGCTGACCGCGCTCAACGACGCCTTCGAGGTGACCACCGACACCCCCGGCCGGGACACCGCCACGACCGCCACCGCCGGCCCGGCCCTCGCCGTGACAACGACCGCCACCGCCGGCCCGGCCAGGACCTGCCCTGCGGGAGGCAGCCCGGCGGGAGGCAGCCCGGCCGGGAGCGGGCCGGTTCCGGACGGGCGGGGCGAGATCCGGTTGGTGGGGGTGAGCGTCGTCTACCCGCGTACCACCGCGTTGCGCGACGTGACGTTGACCATCCGGCCCGGCGAGCGGATCGCGGTCGTCGGTCCCAGCGGCGCGGGCAAGAGCACCCTGCTCGGCCTCCTGCTCGGCTTCGTCACCCCGACCGAGGGCCGGATCACCGTGGCCGGGATCGACCTGGCCGGGGTCGACCGGGACGCCTGGCGTCGGCAGCTGGCCTGGGTGCCGCAGCGGGCCCACCTCTTCGCCACCACGCTTGCCGACAACATCCGGCTCGGCGCGCCGGACACCCCCGACGAGGAGCTGGCCCGCGCGGTCCGGGACGCCGCGCTGGACGAGGTGCTCGCCGTACTGCCCGACGGACTCGCCACCCGGCTCGGTGAACGCGGCCACGGCCTGTCCAGCGGGCAACGGCAGCGGGTGGCGCTGGCCCGGGCGTTCCTGCGGGACGCCCCGATCGTGCTGCTCGACGAGCCGACCGCCCGGCTGGACACCGCCAGCGAGACGGCCGTGCTGGCCGCCACCCGCCGCCTCGTCGCCGGGCGGACCGCCCTGCTGGTGGCGCACCGCCCCGCCCTGCTCGCCGACGCCGACCGGATCCTGCGGGTCGTCGACGGCCGGGTCACCGAACTCACCCCCACCGCCGAGGCCCTGCGATGAGCGACGAGCCCACCAGCGTCCCCGCCGGGTCGGGGGCCCGGACCGGGCAGCCGGGCCGGCAGAGCCAGTCGGGCCAGCCGAGCCAACCGGGCCAGCCGGGCCAACCGAGCCGGTCGAGCCGGTCGGGCCGGTTCGCCGCCGAGCGGGCCGTGCTGCGGCTCACCCGGCCGTACCTGCGCCGACTGCTCGGCGCGGGGCTGCTCGCCACGGCCACCGAGCTGGCCGGACTGGCCCTGATGGCGACCGCGACCTGGCTGCTGATGAGCGCCGCCGGCCAGCCACCGCTGGACCGGCTCACCGTGGCGATCGTCGCCGTCCGGGCGCTCGCCATCGGCCGGGGGGTGTTCCGCTACACCGAGCGCCTCGCCGGCCACGACGCCGTGCTGCGCCTGGTCGCCGACGTACGGGCCCGGGTCTTCGCCAGCCTGGCGGCCAGCCGGGACAGCGTCGGGCAACGCTCGGGCGACGCGCTCAGCCGGCTCGTCTCCGACGTCGAGACGGTGCAGGACCTGCTGCTGCGGGTGCTCGTACCGGCGTCCGCCGCCGGGCTGGTCGGGGTGCTGGCCGTCGGCGGGGCGGCGCTGGTCTCCCCGGCCGCCGCCGGGGCGCTCGCGCTGGGACTGCTGGTGGCCGGGGTGGCCCTGCCGGTGCTGGCCACCGCGCTCACCCGCCGGGGGGCCGCCGAGGTCGCCCCGCTGCGGGGTGAACTGGCCGCGGACGCCGTCGACCTCACCCACGGCGCGGCCGACCTGGCCGCCTTCGGCGCCACCGGGTACGCGTTGCGGGCCGCCCGGCAGCGGGCCGACCGGCTGGGCCGGCTGGAGCGCCGCCTCGCCGCGGTCGGGTTCGCCGTCGACGCGGCCGGGGTGCTGGTGGCCGGACTGACCGCCGCCGCGGTGGTGCTGGTCGCACTCCGCGCCGGGGTGGACGGGGTGCTCGTCGGGGTACTCGCGGTCGGCACCCTCGCCGCCGTCGAGATCGCCCTGGCCCTGGTCGGTACCGCCCGACAGTGGACCCAGTTGCGCGCCGGGCTGGCCCGGGTCGCCGCGCTGCTCGACCCGCCGGCCACCTCGCCCGCCCCGACGAGCGCGGCGCGCCAGGCCGAGAAGCAACCGGAGGCCCGTTCGGACCCGGCCGAGGAGCAGCCCGAAGCCCGACTCGACCGGGCCGAGGGGCCGTGCGACGTCCGGTTCGACCGGGTGACCGTGCGGTACCGGGACGGCGGCCCGGCCGCCCTCGACCGGTTCGACCTGGACCTGCCGGCCGGCCGCCGGGTCGCCGTGGTCGGGCCGAGCGGCGCCGGCAAGAGCACCCTGGCCGCCGTGCTCACCGGTGCCGTCCGACCCCGCTCCGGGCGGGTCACCCTGTCCGGCGTGGACCTCGCCGAGCTACCGGCGGAGCAGCTGCCCCGCACGGTGGGCGGCCTGCTCGCCGAGGCGTACGTCTTCCACGCCTCGGTCCGGGAGAACCTGCTGCTCGGCCGCCCCGACGCCGACCCGGGGGAACTGACCGCGGCGACCGCCGCGGCCGGGCTGCTGGACTGGGTACGCGCCCAACCCGAGCAGTACGACACCATCGTGGGTGAGCAGGGCGAACAGCTCTCCGGTGGGCAGCGGCAACGACTCGCCCTGGCCCGCGCCCTGCTGGCCGCGCCGGGGGTGCTGGTGCTCGACGAGCCGACCGAGGGGCTCGATCCGGCCGCCGCCGACGCCGTCCTCGCCTCGGCGCTGGCCGCCACCCCGGCCGGGCACTCGGTGCTGCTGATCAGCCATCGGCTCAGCGGACTTGACGCGTTGGACGACATCCTGGTGCTGGACTCCGGCCGGGTGGTGCAGCAGGGCACGCACGCCGAGCTGGTCCGGGTGCCCGGCTGGTACCGGGACCAGTGGCTGGCGCAGGAGGCCGCCGAGCGGGGTTACCTCGCCCTGGCCCCCTGATCCTCCGGCCCTGATCCGACGTGCCGGCGGGGTGCGCGCAGCGCGGTACCGGAGTCGCCCACTAGGGTATGTGCCCAGAGTCACTTGGCGGTCGGAAGGCCGACGAGTGGGCAACCCGAAGCATACGGAGGTCAGCGTGGCCCGTCAGTCGCCCCAACGGCCCGACGCCGACGAGCCCGAGCTCGACGACACCACGGGATCGGCCGAGTCCGACGAGACCACCGGGTCGGCCGAGCCCGACGAGGTCGACATCGAGGCTGTCGCCGAGCCGACCACGGCACCCGACCGCGCGCTCTGGGCCGAGACGCGGATCGATCCGGTGGAGGTCGCACTGCCCGCCGGCACCGGCTTCACGCTGCGGGCGTACCGGCCGGCTCGCGAGGTCACCCCGACGGACGTGACCGAGCGGGACCAGGACGACCCGTTCCTCGCCCGCCGGCAGGCCGCCGCCGAGGCGGAGGACGAGGACGACGAGACGGTGGTGATCCTCGACGAGGAGGTCGCCGAGGAGTTCGCCGAGAGCGACAAGGAAGCCGCTGGCAAACGGGCCGGCGGCGACACCGCCGAGGACGACGAGGACGAGGACGAGACGGACGACGACGCCGGTGACGAGGAGGTGCCGGCCTTCCTGACCCACCAGGGGCGGTTGCTGCTCTTCAAGACCCCGGAGTCGCTCGTCACCTTCGTCCGGTCCGGCGCGCCGAACGACCTGTCCCAACTGGATGGTTGGCGCGAACTGTCCGAACGGCTCGAACCGGCCGACGTCGTCCCGCTCGACGAGGACACCTACGAGCTCGATCTGGTGGTGGAGAACCTGCGCGGCGGGCACGACACCTGGGATCCCAACCTCCTGATCCAGGCTGGCGAGGTGGCCCGTGACCTGGCGTACTCGCTGCGTCTGCCGTCGGTGTTGGACATGCTCTCCTCGGGCTCCAGCCTCGACGACCTGGACGAGGCGCTGCGGGCCACCGTCAACGGCGGGGTCGGTGGTTTCCTCGGTCGCCGACGGCTGAAGAAGATCGGGGCGCAGACCGCCAGTTTGGGTTGGCGCACCATTGTCGGGAAGATCTCTGCAGTGGTGGACTGGCGCGACTGACCCGCACCAGGGAGCATCAGTCACTGGCAGAGAACGACCTGTGTTCGTGAGGAGGACGACGCCGTGGCGCTCGTGCGCGTGTACTGCGGTCTGGCCTCGGCGGATGCGACCGAGGGATCGGCCGCGGCCGGCTCGGCGCTGACCTCCGCCGTGGTCGACGACGCAGGCCGTCTGCTGCATCTCTGTGAGATCGGCGACGAACCAGCCGGTTACGCCCGGCTGGTCGCGCTGCTCGTCGAGCGCTCGGGCGGCCCGAGCGGTGCGGCGATCGCCGCCGACAGCGACGACCACACGATCACCTCGCTGCTCAGTGCCGCCGGTCGTCCACTCGCGATCGCCGACGACGACTCGGTGGACGACTTCGCCGAGCGTTTCGCCGACGACGACTCGGTGGAGGAGATGCACTCCGCACCGGCCGAGCGGCGGGCCGTCGGCCTGGCCCGGGCGTTGCAGGCCGGCGCGCTGTCGGCGGTCACCCTGCCCGCTCCCCGTGACCTGGCCAACTACAAGCAGGTGCTCGCCGCGCACGCGGCCCTGTCCACCGGCCGGCACGCGGCGGCGGCGGCGCTGCGTGAGGTGCTCCGCGAGTTGTACCCGGCCGCGCTGCGGGCGTACCCGGACCCGGCCGAGCCGGTCGCGCTGGCCGTGCTCGACGCGTTGCCGGAGCCCGGCATGCTGACCGGCACCATGGCCCGGGGCCGGGAGATCTCGGTCGCCGCCGACGCGGTCGCGGCGCACCTCGCCGCCGACGGCGTGGCGGAGGCCGACGAGATCAACGAGGCGGTCACCGCGCTGCGGGTCGCTATCTCGGAGACGCCCCGACGGGCCACCGTCAACCGCGCGCTCACCTCTGCGGTCGCGGAGACCGTCCGGCAGGCGGTCGCCTCGGTACGGGCCTGCGACGCCGGCTGCGAGGCGCTGGTGAGCGCGCTCAGCGCCCGGGTCACCGCCCCCACGCCGGTCCCCGGCCGCCGGGCCGCCGCGCGTCGGGGCGAAGCCGTCGGCGAACTGCCCGGGACCGGTGGCAGCGGCCCCGGGCTCCGGTCCGTCCGGCCGGTCGAGACGCCACCGGCACCCGGTGGCGGGCGGCGCAGCCGCCCCGAGCCGGTCGGGCAGGGCACGCCACCACCGCCACCCCGCCCCCTCGGTCCCCCGCCGGTGGCACCGACCCCGATCGCTCCGCCGCCGGTGGCACCGTCCCCGCTTACCCCGGCCGCGGTGGCCGGACCGCCGGTCTCGACGCCGCCCGGCCGTACCGAGCCCCGGCCCTCGCTGATCGACGCGCCCACCCGGGTGGACCCGCCGGCCAACCGGCCGGTCTCCGCGCCGCCACCGCCGCCGCCCGGGATCACCCCGATCACCCCGGCGCAGCGCCACAAGGTGCCGCCCGCCGAGGCCGGTGAGCCCTTCCGTCCGACACTGACCACCGCGGCGATCAACAGCGCCCGCGCGGAGCGGCAGCGTACGGTGATCCCGCCCCGCCCGCAGACCACTGCCGGGGACCCGCCGACGGGCGGCTTCAGCGTGACCGACCTGAATGTGCCGGTGCCCACCCCTCGGCCCGGTCCGGAGCCGACCGCACCGCCCGGATCACGGGCGAACTGGCCGCTGGTCGCCAACGCCGACGACCACTCCGACAGCTCCGCCGACAACGCGGTGGCGTACCCCGGCGAGCCGGCCGGCCGGAGCATCGACTCGAACACCGACCCCGGTACGACCGACGGCCGGGTCACCCCGCCCTGGTTGGCCGACGACCTGCCCCCGGAGCCGCCGATGCTGCGGCTCGTCGAGCCGCCGCCGCTGGGCGACCGGACGCGCCGCGACGGCGGCACCGCGCCGGCCGACCCGCCGCAGCTGGAGAACCCGCCGCTGCGGCTGGTCGGGGAGGACGCCACGCGTGGTGGCCGGGCCGCCGCCCGCGCCGAACAGCCCCCGCCGGGTCACCGTTCCCCGCTCGACCACCGTCCTCCGCTGGGCGAACGCTCCCCCGTGGACCAGCTCCGAGGCCTGGACCAGCGCTCATCCCTGGAGCCGCGCCCATCGTTGGAGCAGCGCTCGTCGCTGGAGCACCGGCCTTCCCTGGAGCAGCGGGCGTCGTTGGAGCAGCGGTCGTCCCTGGAGCGCCGTCCCTCGCTGGAACAGCGCGCCTCGCTCGAACACCGGTCACCACTGGAGGAGCGTTCCGCGTCGGACCAGCGGTCCTCGTTGGAGCACCGGACCTCGTTGGAACAGCGGGCCTCCTTGGAGCGCCCGTCGCTGGAACACCGCTCACCGCTGGGTGAGCGCTCCGGGCTGGAGCAGCGTTCGCCGCTGGGGCAGCGTTCCCCGCTGGAGCACCGGCCCCCGGTGGAGCACCGGCCGCCGCCGATCGCCGACGAGGGCGACGGGGACCTGCTCATCTTCGCCGCGGCGAAGTCCGCCTGGTTCGTCGGGCACGGCGACGAGACCGACATCGAGTGGACGAGCACCGCCGACACCGGTTGGCAGGCCGCCGAGCAGGCCGCCGAGCCTGCGGTTGGTGCGGCGACCTCGGCCGGCCTGCCCAAGCGGGTACCCCAGGCCAACCTGGTGCCCGGCTCGCCGCTCCGCGAGGAGCGTCCCCTGCGCATAGTGCGTGACGCGGCCAGCCTCGCCGAGAACACCACCGGATACTTCCGCGGCTGGCGTCGTGGTCAGGAGATCGGCGGCTTCGCCGTCGGCGGCCGACCGGGCCGGGAGGCCGCCGGGGGCTGGGACTTCAGCCGGGACACCGGTGACCGCGACGACGACCGAGAGTACGAGTTCCGCTCCGCCGGCTACTAAAGGTGTAAGGAAGGGCCCCTTCTTAACGCTTTCGGTAGAGCGGGGCACCCCTCTCACAGAGCTGATCGGGGAGTACCCGGGCGCGGCGGCTCCTGGCACCGGTAGGGCTGTCGGCGGGATGACGCCTGCCGCTTCGTGATGAGCCACGGCGACGGTGCGGGAACCACCGCACGGGCGCGACACTCTCACCGGGCGGGCTCAGGGGGCCGTCACCGGCCAGACTGGCGCCCGGCCGAGCGGCGGACGGCCAGACCGGCGGACGGCCAGACCGGCGGCCACAGGGCACCATGCCCGAGCGCATGGCACCCGTCAGGACCCCGGCAACCACGTCACCGGTAACCCGGCGATGGGCCTTCTTGGACGCCCGGGAGCCAGCCGGTGCGGCTCCCGCAGACCAAGGCGAGACGCAGCGCGGGCCCGACGCTGGCCCGGCGGACGCGGTGGGGACAGGCTGGTCGGTCCGCAGCAGGACCGACGGACGGCGATGAAAACGCCACAGACCCGACGACGCGGTGCAGACGCCACAGATCCGACGGACGCGGTGGGGACGTGCAGGACCGACGGACGCGGTGCAGACGCCACAGACCCGGCGGACGCGGTTACTCGCCGAGCGGGGGTCAGCGACGTACGCCCGGGGTCGGCAGTGCCGTCACCGGGTGCTGAGCGGGCCGGTCAGGCCGGTGCGACGGCGCGCGAGCGACGCATGGTGAGCACGTACTCGACAAGCGAGATCAGTACGTGCTTGGTCGACTCCCGGTTACGGGCGTCGCAGGCCACCACCGGCACGTCGTGGGAGATCGCCAAGGCGTCCCGGACGTCCTGCGGGTCGTGGTACTGCATCCCGTCGAAGCAGTTGATGGCCACCAGGTACGGCAGCCGTCGGTGCTCGAAGAAGTCGATCGCCGCGAAGCAGTCGGCCAGCCGACGGGTGTCGACCAGCACCACCGCCCCGATCGCGCCCCGGACCAGCTCGTCCCACATGAACCAGAAACGCGTCTGACCCGGGGTACCGAAGAGGTACAGGATCAGGTCCCGGTCGATCGAGATCCGGCCGAAGTCCATCGCCACGGTGGTGGTCATCTTGCCCGGCACCTGCCGGGTGTCGTCGACGCCCACACCGGCGGAGGTCATGATGGCCTCGGTGGTCAGCGGCGTGATCTCGGAGACCGAGCCGACGAGCGTCGTCTTACCGACACCGAAACCACCGGCGATAACGATCTTCGCCGAGGTCACCCGCCCGCTCGGGGTCGGCGGGCGGCGCGTCATGTCAGAGCCTGCGAAGTCCACTCAGCACCCTCTCCAGCAGTTCAGTGCCCACCGCGTCATCCGAGTCGTCCAGAATGGTCGGCTCGTGGACCGCGACCAGGCCATCCGTCGCCATGTCGGCGATGAGCACCCGGGCCACGCCAAGCGGAAGCTGCATCCGCGCCGCGATCTCCGCGAGCGACTGCACGCGTCCGTCACACAGCGCGGCAATATATTGGTGTTCCCGGCCCTGGCCACCGCTGTTGCCATTGGCGGTGGCCCGGCCGCGCACCGTCGTTTCGACGAGTGCCTCCAGTGCGATGTCCAACCGGGGACGGGTACGACCGCGGGTCACGGCGTATGGACGGACCAACGCTCCGGTCGGTTCGTCACGATCGGCCATGTCGCCGCTCACCTCCTTCGTACCCGGCACCGGTCTTCACCGGTGGCACTCGTCGTACCTGTTCTCGTTGCACTGCCGACCTGCCGGTCAGCGGGTGGATCAGCCCAGCATGCCCGCAGCCGCCCGCGTCTGCGGGGTCAGTGCGTCGCCCACCCGGTCCACCAGCAACGCCATCTCGTAGCCGACCTGCCCGACGTCACAGCTACGGGCGGCGAGCACGGCGAACGACGAGCCGTCGGAGATGGACATGAGGAACAGGAAGCCATTGTCCATCTCGACCACTGTCTGTAGCACCGCGCCGCCCTCGAAGCAGCGGGCCGCGCCCTGGGTCAAGCTGACCAGCCCGGACGCGATCGCGGCCAACTGGTCGGCCCGGTCCCGGGGGAGGTCTCGTGACGACGCGAGGAGCAGGCCGTCCGCGGAGACGGCGACCGCATGCGCGACGCCGGGCACCCGGTCGGCGAAGTTGGCCAACAGCCAACCGAGATCCTGCGTAGTAGTCATCCTTGTTGCTCCTTCTGCCCGCTCCCGGCCGCTGAGCCTGAGCCAGACTGCGAGGATTGCTGCCCTCCCGGGGTCTCCCCCGGGTTGGTCGGGTTGCCGTCGGACGGATTGGTCCGGCCGCGTTGCACCCCTCGATGGTAGGCGGAGAGCAGACCGCGTACGGCCTCCGGCGTCCGCCGCTGGACCGACGTGGTCGGCTTCTCCACCGCACCGGGCACGAGCTGCGCCATCGGGGTCCGCTTCGGCAGACCGGTCTGGGTGGTGGCCGCGACCGGCACCTCGCTCGCCGCGGTGGCCGCGCGCCAGCCGTCGTCGGCGGCGGTCTGCCAACCCTGGTACGGCGGCTGGCCGGCACGACGGGAGCCGAAGGCGTCGGCGACCCCGCCCCGCTGGTCCGGCCCGTCGTCGCCCGGCGATCCGGTGGATCTCGGGGTGTCTGCCATCGGTGTGTCACCTGTCCCGGTGGCGGTCCGCTGCACGGGTCGGCCGTTCGCGTCGACCACCGGGATCTGCTGGGTGGCCGCCGCGCTCACCGGCACCGGCTGCGGAGCCTCGGCTCCCGTGGTCTCGTCCGACCCCGGTCGGCGGGTCCGGAACCAGGCCGACTCCAGCTCGCGGAAGATGGGCAGTTCCATCGTCTCGTCGGCGTACGGCTTCCGGTTCTGCTGGGTGGGGCGGGCCGGAGCCGGGGCGGGCTGCCGGGCGGTGTCCTGCGCCGCGGGCCGCTGCTCCGGGTCGGTACGGGGCACCCGGGGCAGTTCGGTGGTCATGTCCAGGGCTGCGGCCAGCCGCTCAGGCACCGGCGGGGTGGCCGCCTCGCGCTCCATACCCGGAACCGGTGGCCAGACCGGCGGTGCCGGCGCGTTCGGGGCGGGTCGCGACGGCAGCCCGGAACCCGTCCCGCCGAACGCGGCGAAGCCGCCGCTGTCCGACTGCCCGGTGCCCGGGTACGCCGGCTGACCGGAGACCGGGGACCCGGACACCGGCTGACCTGAGACCGGGGCACCGGAGATCGGCTGACCCGAGACCGGCACGCCGGAGATGGGGGCGCCGGAGACCGGCGGGCTCGACACCGGCGGGGCGTACGAGGTGGGTTGACGCGGGATGGCCGGCTGCTGTCCGGAGCCGATCGGGTCGCCGTCGCCGCCGGCGCGACGCTGCGGCAGCGGGTCGATCTGCTGCCCGTTGGCGGTCCGGGGCGCGCCGAAGGAGTCGTCACCGTTGGTGCCGGTGGCGCCGGTCAGGTCGGACCAGGCCGGCAGGGCCCGGCCCGGACCGGCGGTCACCGGGGTGCCGTTGCGCGGAGCCGGGTCGACGGACCGGCCACCGAGGGTCATCTGGTTGCCCGAGCCGCCCGTCCGCTGCGCCGGGATCTGGCCGGTCGGCGCGCTGCCCAGCGCCGGCGCGGCACCGAAGCCCGCGAAGCTCGATGTCGACGAGCCACCGAAGGCCGGCGCCGGACCGGACGACTGCGGGCTGGACGACTGCGGACCGGACGACTGCGGGCTGGACGACTGCGGTCCGGCCGGCAGGAGGCCACCCGCCGAGGCCGGCAGCGCCGGCATCTGCTGCCGTCCGGAGAGGGCCCGCGGCACCAGCACCGAGGTGGGCATGGTGACGTCGGCGACCGTGCCCCGGTCGGTGCCGGGACGCAGCTCCACCTTGACGCCGTGGCGCGAGGCCAGCCGGGCGACCACGACCAGGCCCATCATCCGGGAGACCGCCACGTCGACCTGGGGTGGCGTGGCGAGCCGCTCGTTGAGGTCGGCGAGCTGGTCGACGCTGATGCCGATGCCCCGGTCCTCGACGTACAGCGAGGCGCGCTCGCCGACCCGCCGGGCCTCCACCATGACCTGGGAGTCCGGCGGTGAGAAGGCGGTGGCGTTGTCGAACAGCTCGGCGACCAGGTGCACCAGGTCGTTGACCGCGTGCGCGGCGACCTCGATGTCCCGGTCGATCACGCCGAACTCGATCCGGGTGTAGTGCTCGACCTCGGACTGGGCGGCGCGCAGCACGTCGATCAGGGCGGCCGGCTCACGCTGGACCCGGGTGGAGTCCGCGCCGGCGAGGACGAGGAGGTTCTCGTCGTTACGGCGCATCCGGGTGGCCAGGTGGTCGAGCTGGAAGAGCTCGGCCAGCCGGTCCGGGTCCTCCTCGCCGCGCTCCAACCGGTCGAGGTGACCGATCAGGCGGTCGACCAGGATCTGCGACCGACGGGCCAGGTTGACGAACATGGTGGCGACGGAGGCCCGCAGCGCGGCCTGCTCGGCGGCGGTCCGGACCGCCTCCAGGTGGACGGCGTTGAACGCCTCGGTCACCTGACCGAACTCGTCCTTGCTGCGCACCGGCAGCGGCTCGGCGATCTGGTTGGCCAGCTGCACCGGGGAGAGCTGGCCGGTCAGCTGCGGATCCCGCAGCCGGGCCACCGCGTGCGGCAGGCCGTACTGGGCGATGTTGAGCGCGCCCTGGCGCAGCTCCCGCAGCGACCTGGCCATCGAGCGGGCGACCAGGTACGCGAAGAGGATGGCCAGCAGCAGCATGCTCAGCAGCAGGCCGGTCTCCAGGAAGACCTGACGCTGGACGTCGGAGCGGATCGCGTCGGCCTGTCGGACCACGTCACCGTCGAGCTTGGTCTCCACGGTCCGCATCAGCTTGGCGTTGGCGGTCATCGCGCCGTCCCACTGGTCCGGTCCGAAGGGCGCGTCGGCCATGCTCTCGGTGGTGTTGCTCTTGATCCAACCGTTGTAGTTGTCCGCCTCGCGCAGGTCGGGGCCGGCGACGGTGGCCGTGTAGAACTGCTCCTCGGCCTCGTTGGCGACCGTGAAGAAGCTCTCCAGGAACTGGTCCTGGCCGGTGCCGGTGGCGATGTAGTCCTCACGCAGGGCCGGGTTGAGGGTCTGCTGGATGAGCGCGCGGTGGACCACCACCCGGCGCTTGGACAGCCATTCCTTGGACTGGGCGGTCGCCGCGGCGGCGCGCATGCGCTCGCCGAGGTCGTTGTCCCCGGCCAGCTGCGCGGCGGAGTCGCGGATGTCGAGCAGGTCCTTGATCAGCACCTCGTACGTGCGGACCGCGTCGGTCAGCTTGAGTCGGCCGTTGAAGACCTGACTGCGGGTGCCGGGCAGCTCGGTGAGGTTCTCGTCGATCCGGTTGAGCAGCACGTCGAGGCTGTTCGGCAGGTCGTCGACCTCGGAACGCTGCTGGGAGTACGGGCCCTTGGCGTCGTCCACCCGCTGGTTGACCTGACCGTACGCCTCGCGGTAGCGCTCCTTGGTCGGGCCGTTGGCGGCACCGAGCAACAGCACCGCGGAGGTCCGCTCGTCCTGCAGCGAGTTGACCAGGTCACCCGAGTAGCCGGTGAGGTTGGCCAGGTCGCCGGCGCGGTTCGCGGTGTTGAGCGTGTCCAGGTGGTCGACCAGACCGCTGGTACCCACGACCACCGTGGCGATGGTCGGCACGATCATGATGAGACCGAGCTTGGACCAGATCGGCATGTCGCGCAGCCGCCCGGTGGGGCGCAGCCGCGACCGGAAGGAGCCTGCCGTCTTTGGTCGTTTGCTCACGTCACCGCCCTTGCGATCACAGCTTCGCGCGTTGCCAGGGCAACGCCCAGCGACCGACCCGGCGGGTCGGACCTCCGAGATTCCATCACGCCGTCACGCAAAGAGAAAGCCCAGCCTGGCAGTCACGGACGGTGTGATGAGATGTTGATGCAATTTGCTGGCAATCTGCCTGGGCGGAGTCACCCACGGTAATGACACACCTTCATCGCGTTGTTTTGCTCGCCGGCGCGTCCGGCTCCGGAAAGTCGTACATAGCGCATCGAACGGGTCTTCCCGTCCTCTGTTTGGATGACTTCTACAAGGACGGTGACGACCCTACGTTGCCCCGGCGTAACGGGCTGGTGGACTGGGATTCACCCGAGGCCTGGGACGCGGGCGCGGCGGTGGCGGCCATTGCCCTTCTGGCCCAACAGGGCCGGGCCGAAGTACCCGTCTACGCGCTCGGCGCGGACCGCAGAGTGGACACAAGGACACTCGAACTCACCGGATCGCCACTTTTCATGGCCGAAGGTATCTTCGCCGCCGAGATCGTCGCGGAATGTCGCCGGCAGGGGCTGCTCGCCGGGGCGTACGCGCTGCGCCGGCCGCGCGGCACGACCTTCCTGCGCCGGCTCGCCCGCGACCTGGCGCAGCGGCGCAAGGCCCCGGGCCTGCTGGTACGACGCGGGATCGCGCTGCTGCGCGCCGAGCCTCAGGTGCTGCGCCGACAGGCCGCGCTCGGTGCGGAACCGACCCGGGCCGCCGAGGTGCTGCGCCGGGTGGCCGGCCTGGGGCAGCCGTCGGTCACCGCTGGCCGAGCAGCTTCGCGTACGCCGGCTTGATCACCTCGTCGATGATCCGGAGCCGTTCGTCGAACGGGATGAACGCGCTCTTCATCGCGTTGATGGTGAACCACTGGAGTTCCTTCCAGCCGTAGCCGAACGCCTCCACCAGCAGCGCCATCTCCCGGGACATCGAGGTGCCGCTCATCAGCCGGTTGTCGGTGTTGACGGTGGCCCGGAACCGCAGGTCCCGCAGCAGCCCGATGGGATGCTCGGCGATCGACGCCACGGCACCGGTCTGCACGTTCGACGACGGGCACAGCTCCAGCGGGATCCGCTTGTCCCGCACGTACGCGGCCAGTCGACCCAGCTGCGGCTCCGCGCCGACGGTGATGTCGTCGACGATCCGTACCCCGTGCCCGAGCCGGTCGGCGCCACACCACTGGATGGCCTGCCAGATCGAGGGCAGCCCGAAGGCCTCCCCGGCGTGGATGGTGAAGTGGAAGTTCTCCCGCTGGAGGTACTCGAAGGCGTCCAGGTGGCGGGTGGGCGGGAAGCCGGCCTCGGCACCGGCGATGTCGAAGCCCACCACCCCGGTGTCCCGGTGCCGGACCGCCAGCTCGGCGATCTCCTGTGACCGGGCGGCGTGCCGCATCGCGGTGAGCAGGGTGCCCACCCGGATCGGCGTACCGGCCGCGGCGGCCGCCGCGCTGCCCTCGGCGAAGCCGGCCAGCACCGCCGCCACCACCTCGTCCAGGGTCAGGTCCCGCTCCAGGTGCTGCTCGGGGGCGAACCGCACCTCGGCGTAGACCACCCCGTCGGCGGCCAGGTCCAGCGCGCACTCGGCCGCCACCCGGCGCAGCGCCGACTCGGTCTGCATCACCGCGACCGTGTGCGCGAACGTCTCCAGGTACTGCTCCAGCGAGCCCGAGTTGGCCGCCTCGACGAACCAGCGGCCCAGCGCCTCCGGGTCGGTGGTGGGCAGCTCGTGGTCGACCTCGGCGGCCAACTCGACGACCGTCGCCGGTCGCAGCCCGCCGTCGAGGTGGTCGTGCAGTAGCGCCTTCGGCGCCTTGACGATGTCCTGGTACGAGATCGCTGCCATGGGCAGACCCTAGTCAGCCTCCGCCCGGACCGCTGCCGGGACCACCACCGCCACGCCGGTCGAGAGCACCGGGTCCGTCGCCGACTGCGAGGATGGCCCGGATGAACCCGTACGTCGTCGACCGGCTGCGCTGCCCGGTCTGTGCCGAGCCACTTGCCGAGGCCGTCGCCGGCACCGCCCGGACGCTGCGCTGCCCACGCCGGCACAGCTTCGACGTGGCCCGGCAGGGTTACGTCAACCTGCTCGCCGGACGGGCCCCACACGTCGGGGACACCGCCGAGATGGTGGCCGCCCGCAGCGACTTCCTGGCCGCCGGCCACTACGCCGCGATCTCCACCGCCCTGACCGACGCCGCCCGCACCGCCACGCTGGCCGCCACCGAGCCGACCGACAGCACGCGGACCGGGGCCGCACGGACCGAGGCCGTACGGACCGGGGCCGCACGGACCGAGGCCGCACGGACCGAGGCCGTACGGACCGGGGCCGCACGGACCGAGGCCGTACCGCCGGACCGCACCGATGAGCCAGGGCGGGCGGCGTACCCGCTGGTGGTCGATGCCGGGGGCGGGACCGGCTGGCACCTCGCGGCGGTGCTGGCGGCGCTGCCCGGGGCCGTGGGGTTGACCCTGGACGTGTCGAAGCCGGCGCTGCGCCGGGCGGCGCGGGCGCATCCGCGCGCGGCGGCGGCGCTTGTCGACACCTGGCAGCGGCTGCCGCTGGCCGACGGTTGCGTCGCGGTGCTGCTCAACGTCTTCGCCCCGCGCAACGGCGCGGAGTTCCGTCGGGTGCTGGCTGCCGACGGCAGGCTGCTGGTGGTGACGCCGGCCGAGGACCATCTCACCGAGCTGGTCGACGCGCTCGGGCTGCTCCGGGTCGATCCGGCCAAGGCCGACCGGGTCGCCGGGAGCCTGGCCGGGCACTTCACCGAGGTCGCCGCGACGGTGCTGCGCGGCCGGCTGAGCCTTACCCACGCCGAGGTCGGCACCCTGGTCGGCATGGGCCCGAGCGCCTGGCACACCGACCCGGGCGCGCTGGCCGAGCGGATCGCCACCCGGCCCGAGCCGGTCACGGTGACCCTGGCCGTCCGACTCGGCGTGCACCGCCCCCGCTGACCGGCCGGGCCACCCACCGGCCGGAGCCCTCAGGTGGAGAGGTCGACCTCTTCCCAGCCGGGCGGCTCGTCGTGGTACGGGCCGCGCAGCACCACCGCCCACTCCAGCGCCCACCGGCGCTGGCCGATGGCGTTCGCGTCGACCAGACCGGGCAGCGCCCGGCCGGCCTTCTCCAACTCCAGGTACGCCCAGTCCAGGCAGTAGTGTAGGTCGAGCAGGGCGGCGGCGTCGGCCGGATGCTGCGGCGCGGCGAGGATCCGGCCCCGCCACTGGTCGAAGGTCTCCCCCACCGAGATCTGCGGCAGCCGTTCCACCAGCCGCTCGTCGACCGGCAGGGTCGGGTCGAGCTG
Organism: Micromonospora sp. WMMA1923; assembly: GCF_049179195.1. Taxonomy (NCBI): domain Bacteria; kingdom Bacillati; phylum Actinomycetota; class Actinomycetes; order Micromonosporales; family Micromonosporaceae; genus Micromonospora; species Micromonospora sp. WMMA1923. Next base: position 259,378 of record NZ_JBMHLZ010000001.1, on the reverse strand, counting down.
CTTGGTCAGGCCGAGCACCCAGGCCAGCGAGAAGAGCGCGTCGTGGTGCAGCACGAAGGAGCGGTGGTCCCCCCGACCGCCCATCAGGAACTGCCACTCCGGCGGGGTGACCAGGTCGACCAGGTGCGAGCCGAGCAGCCAGCTCATCGCGGCCTGCGGCGGCATCCCGAAGCAGCGGGCCAGGATGACGTGCAGCACCGCGATCCGGGCCTCGATCTCGCCGGTGGGGCGTAGCTCGATCTCGTCGCCGCTCTCCCACACCAGCGGGAACTGGCTGGGCGGCAGCGGTAGCCGGAGCCGCTCCAGCTCCTCCAGGCTCGCCTCCCGGACGGCCTGCGGGTCGGGGGCAGGTACGGTCACGGCTGAAGACCCCTGTCTGACGTCGTCCCGGCGCCGGTCTGTTCCCCCCGGCCAGGGAGAATAGTCGTTGAGCTGGTCGGCACCGACGCCGCCCCGCTCAGTCGATCCGCTCGATGACCAACGGTGCGACCGGTGGCGCGGTGGCCGAGATCCGGACCGCCTCGGCCGCCTCGGCCAGCGCCGCGGGTATCCGCCCGGCGTCGTCGGCGCGCAGCTCGTACAGCGGTTCACCGGCCCGCACCGCCTCGCCCGGCCGCTTGTGCAGCACCACCCCGGCGGCGGCGACCACCGGGTCCTCCTTGCGGGCCCGGCCGGCACCGAGCCGCCACGCGGCCACCCCGATGGCGTACGCGTCGACGGCGGCGACGTACCCGTCGGCTCCGGCGCGTACCACCTCGACCTCGTTCGCGCTGGCCAGGGGGGCGTCCGGGGCACCGCCCTGGGCCCGGACCATGGCCCGCCAGCTGTCCATCGCCCGCCCGTCGGCCAGCGCGGCGGCCGGGTCGGCGTCGGGCAGGCCGGCGGCGTCGAGCATCTCCCGGGCCAGCGCCAGGGTCAGCTCCACCACGTCGGGCGGGCCGCCTCCGGCCAGCACCTCGACCGACTCGGCGACCTCGACGGCGTTGCCGACGGCCCGGCCGAGCGGGGTGGACATCTCGGTGAGCAGGGCGACGGTCCGGACGCCGTGCGCGCCACCCAGCTCCACCATGGTCCGGGCCAGCTCACGGGCGTCGGCCACGGACTTCATGAACGCCCCGGAGCCGACCTTGACGTCCAGCACCAGCGCGCCGGTGCCCTCGGCGATCTTCTTGCTCATGATCGAGCTGGCGATCAGCGGGATCGCCTCGACGGTGCCGGTGACGTCACGCAACGCGTACAGCTTGCGGTCGGCGGGGGCGAGGCCCGCACCGGCGGCGCAGATCACCGCGCCGAGGTCGCGCAGCTGGGCGAGGAACTCGTCGTTGCCCAGGGTGGCCCGCCAGCCCGGAATCGACTCCAGTTTGTCGAGCGTGCCGCCGGTGTGGCCGAGCCCGCGTCCGGAGAGCTGCGGCACGGCGGCCCCGCAGGCGGCCACCAGCGGGGTCAACGGCAACGTGATCTTGTCACCGACGCCGCCGGTGGAGTGCTTGTCCACGGTGGGGCGCGGCACCGTGGAGAGGTCCAACCGCTCCCCACTGGCGATCATCGCGGCGGTCCACCTGGCGATCTCCGGCCCGGTCATGCCGTTGAGCAGGATCGCCATCGCCAGCGCCGACATCTGCTCGTCGGCGACCACCCCCCGGGTGTACGCGTCCACCACCCAGTCGATCTGCCCGTCGGAGAGCACCCCGCCGTCGCGCTTGGCCCGGATGACGTCGACCGCCGCAAAAGTACCCATCACTACCTCAGCCACCCCACCGAACCGGGATCTCCATCGGCGGCTCACCCTCGCCCGCCCAGAAGATCGTCCCTGCCGCGTCCACCACGACCACCCGGGGCGTACGCGCCAGTCCCCACTCGATCGCCTCGTCCGAGGCCGCCCAGCTCGGCCCCTCCTCCAGTACCCCGGTCTCGGCGCCCTCGGTGTCCCCGGCGGAGCGTTCCCAGTAGGCCGTCCAGACCTGCTGACCGGCGGAGAGGTCGGGGTGGACGAAGACCGTGCCCCGGCCCCGCCAGGCGGCCAGCCGGTCCGGCACCACCGGCACCGGATGTTCCCCGGTCACCGCCTCCAGGTCGGCCACGTCGAAGGCGTGCGGCAGCAGTTCGGCCATCCGCAGCGGCCCGCCTGCCGACTCGATCAGGCACTCCGGGCCGCCCTGCTCCCAGAGCAGCTGCCGGCACCGGCCGCAGGGCATCAGCGGCTCACCGGTGGCGTCGACGCAGGAGAGCGCGACCAGCCGGCCACCCCCGGTGGCGTGCAGCGCGGAGACCACCCCGCACTCGGCGCAGAGCACCACCCCGTACGCGGCGTTCTCGACGTTGCAGCCCACCACGATCCGGCCGTCGTCGACCAGGGCCGCCGCCCCGACCGGGAACTTCGAGTACGGCACGTAGGCGTGCCGCATCACCTCGGTGGCGGCGGCGCGCAGCCGCCCCCAGTCGATCTCCGTCACGTCCGGTCCCCCACTCAGCCCTTGATGTACGGCTTGCCGTCGGCCGCGGGTGCCCGGACCCGACCGACCAGGCCCGCCACCGCCAGGATCGTCGCCAGGTACGGCAGCATGGCCAGGAACTGGCTGGGAATGATGCTGTTGATCGCGCCGAGGTAGGTGCCGAGCTGGTCGGCGAAGCCGAAGAAGAGCGCGGCGAGCAGCGCCCCGGTCGGGCTCCACCGGCCGAAGATCAGCGCGGCCAGGGCGATGAAGCCCTTACCGCCGATCATGTTCTTGGTGAACGAGTAGAGCGCCAGGGTGTACGAGGCCCCGCCGATGCCGGCGACCACCCCGGCCAGCAGCACGTTGAGGTAGCGCAGCCGGAGCACCTTGACGCCGAGGGTGTCGGCGGCGGTGGGGTGCTCGCCGACCGCCCGGGTCCGCAGCCCCCACCGGGTCCGGAAGAGCCCGACGTGCAGCACCAGCACCAGCAGCAGACCCAGGTAGAGGAAGATGTTGCCCTGGAACAGCGCCGGACCGAGCAGCGGGATGTCGGACAGCAGCGGGATCTCCCAGTTGCCGAACCGGGGAGCGCTGTTGTAGCGGTCCGCCTCGGTCTGCATCAGCCGCTCGTAGAGGAAGCCGGTGACGCCGACCGCCAGCAGGTTCAGCACGATGCCGATGACCACCTGGTCGACCAGGTAGCGGATGGCGAAGACGGCCAGCAGCAACGAGATGGTCGCGCCGCCGATCGCCGCCGCGACCAGGCCCACCCAGACGCTGCCGCTGATGCTGCCGAAGAGCGCCCCGCTGAACGCCCCCATCAGCAACTGCCCCTCGATGGCCACGTTGACCACGCCGGAGCGTTCGCAGAGCACCCCGGCCAGCGCACCGAAGATCAGCGGCAGGGCCAGGACGAAGGTGCCGCGCAGGATGTTGACGAGCGGCATGAAGTTCTGCCCCGGCGGCGCGTCCGAGACCTGCCAGCAGAGGAAGGAGAGCACGAAGGCGACCAGCCCGACCCCGAGCACCAGGGTGAACCAGCGCTTCGGCAGGCCGGCCAGCATCGCCACCCCGGCGAGCAGGGCGACGAGTCCGAAGGCGACCGCGCCGACCGTACCGTGGATGGAGAGCGCGGCCCCGGCGGAGTCCTCGCTGAGGGTGAACCGGGCCTGCTCGCCGGTGGCGAGCGCCCCGAACAGCACCGCGCCGAGCAGGCCGAGCGCGACCAGCACCAGGCCGACCTTGCGGGTACGCGTCCAGAACCCCGCGTCGACAGGTGCGACCGCGACGTCTTCGACAGCCATGGTGGACATGTTGGTCACCAGCCCTTCGCCAGGCTCGTCTGCAGCCGCGCGGCGCGGGCCGCCCGGAGCTGGAAGATCGCCTTCACCAGGGCGGGGGCGGCGATGAAGATGACGATCAGCGCCTGGAGCACGGTGACCAGCTCCAGTGAGATCCCCGCGTACGACTGCATCCGGTTCCCGCCGGCCTGCAGCGCGCCGAAGAGCAGCGCGGCCAGCGCCACCCCCCACGGCTTGACCCGGCCGAGCAGCGCCACCAGGATGCCGTCGAAGCCGATCTGGGCCACTACCAGCGGGGTCAACGCGGTCGCGGTCGAGCCGAGGACCATGTTCGAGCCGCCCAGGCCGGCCAGGATCCCGGCGAAGACCATGATCAGGACGTACGTCCGGGTGACGCTGATCCCGGCGGTGCGGGCGGCGTCCGGGTTCGCGCCCACCGCGCGCAGCTCGAAGCCGAGCGTGGAGCGGTTGAGCAGCCAGGCCACCGCCCAGGTGGCCAGGACGGCGAGGATGATGCCGGCGTGGACCCGCAGGTTGTCGCCGAGCAGCCGGGGCAGCTGGGCCGAGGCGTCCACGGGCCGGCTGATCGCGTCGGTCCGGTTCGGGTCCTGGATGCCGTTCTGCACGATCAACCAGACCAGGAAGTACGTGGCGACGTAGTTCAGCATGATCGTGTTGATCACCTCGTGGGCGCCGGTGCGGGCCTTGAGGATGCCGGGCACGAAGCCCCAGATCGCCCCGCCGAGGGCACCGGCGAGCACCGCGACCAGCAGGTGCAGCCCCGGCGGCAGCGGCAGCAGGAAGCCGGCCAGCGCGGCCAGGATGACACCCATGGTGGCCTGCCCCTGGGCGCCGATGTTGAACATGCCGCCGCGGAAGGCCAGCGCCACCGACAGGCCGGTGAAGACCAGCGGCGCGGTGTACGTGAGCGTCTCGGAGATCGGCCCCATCGCGGCCTGGAAGCCGACCGCGTCGGGGTCGAGGACCGCGCCCTTGAACAGGTTCGCGTACGCCTCGCTGACCAGCGTCCAGCTGGCGTTGAGCGCGTCGCTCGGGCGGGCGGTGATGTAGCTGTAGGTGGCCAGCACCTCCGGGTCGGAGATGATCATCAGTACCGCACCGACGAGCATCGCCAGGACCAGCGACAGCAGGGTCACCATGAAGGTGTTGGCCGCCCAGAGGTTGGCCAGGAACGCCTGCCCCAGCGAGGGCCCCCGCTGCGGTGCCGGTGCGGTGGTCGCCGCCTCGGCCCGCTCGGTGTCGGCGGTGGCGCTCCGGGTGGCCCGCTCCTCGGTCGCCGGCTCCTTGTCCGGTGATCCCGAGGGGGGAACTGGGTTGGTCATGCCTCGTCCTCGCTGGTCCCGGTGGTGTCGGGGGTGATGCCGGCCATCAGCAGGCCGATCTCCTCACGGGGGGTGTCCGGGCCGACCACGCCGATGATCCGGCCGCGGTACATCACCGCGATCCGGTCGGCCAACCCGATCACCTCGTCCAGCTCGCTGGAGACCACCAGTACGGCGGTGCCGACGTCGCGTTCCCGGATGACCCGGCTGTGGATGAACTCGATCGAGCCGACGTCGACGCCCCGGGTCGGCTGGGCGGCGATGAAGAGCTTCAACGGGCGGGACAGCTCCCGGGCGACGATCACCTTCTGTTGGTTGCCGCCGGAGAGGGTGCCCACCGGCGCGTCGGCCGAGGAGGTACGCACGTCGAACTGGTCGATCCGCTCCTTGGCCGAGCTGGCGATCGCCTCCGGCCGCAGCGCCAGCCCCCGGCCGAACGGCGGCTGGTCGTAGATGTCCAGCACCAGGTTCTCGGCGACGGTGAACTCCTTGACCAGCCCGTCGACGCTGCGGTCCTCCGGCACGTAGCCGACCCCGGCGCGGAGCACCTTCTTGGTCGACCAGCCGGCGACCGGTTGCCCGTCCAGGCTGATCGTGCCGGCGAGCACCGGCCGCAGGCCCATCACCGCCTCGATCAGCTCGGTCTGGCCGTTGCCCTGCACACCCGCCACGCCGAGCACCTCACCGGCGCGTACGGTCAGGTCGACGCCGTCCACCGCGCGGACCTGCCGGTCGTCGTCGACGACCAGGCCGGAGACCTCCAGCATCGGCCGGCCCGGGGCGGCCGGCTGCTTGTCCACGGTGAGCCGGACGCTGCGCCCGACCATCAGCGCGGCCAACTCGTCCCGGCTCGCCTCGGGGGAGGCGGTGCCGACGGTCCGGCCGCGCCGGATCACGGTGATCCGGTCGGCGATCGCCTTGACCTCGCCGAGCTTGTGGGTGATGAAGACGATCGACTTGCCGGCGGCCTTGAGCGACCGCATCACGGTCAGCAGCTCCTCGGTCTCCTGCGGGGTGAGCACCGCCGTCGGCTCGTCGAGGATAAGCAGGTCGACGTCGCGGGTGAGCGCCTTGACGATCTCCACCCGCTGCTGGATGCCGACCGGCAGGTCCTCGATCACCGCGTCCGGGTCGACCCGCAGGTTGTACCGCTCGGAGACCTCGGCGACCTCGCGGCGGGCCCGCCGCCGGTCGAGGAACCCGGCGACGCCGCCCCGGACCTGCTCGGCACCGAGCATGATGTTCTCGGTGACGGTGAAGACCGGTACCAGCATGAAGTGCTGGTGCACCATGCCGATGCCGGCCGCGATCGCGTCGGCGGGACCCTTGAGGCTCAGCGCCTTCCCGTCGACCAGGATCTCGCCCTCGTCCGGCTGGTAGAGCCCGTAGAGCACGTTCATCAGGGTGGACTTGCCCGCGCCGTTCTCGCCGAGCAGGGCGTGGATCTCTCCTGGCTCCACCGTCAGGTCGATGTGGTCGTTGGCGACCAGGTCACCGAACCGCTTGGTGATGCCGCGCAGTTCGAGTCTCAGCGCAACCTCCGGGGCGTGCGAGCGGGGGATGGTGCAGCGTAGCCGGCCGACGGCCCGGAACCGGGTACCAACCGACCGGCCACCGGTGAGTCGATCACCGGTGGCCGGCCGGACCGGGTCACTTCGGCTGCGCGGCCGAGGTGACCTTGACGGTGCCGGCGGAGATGTCCGCCTTCAGCTTGTCGACCTCGGACTTCAGCTCGGCCGGAACCTTGCTGTCGAAGTCGTGGTACGGGGCGATCGAGACACCCTCGTTGGCCAGGGTGCCCAGGTAGCCCGGGTTCACCTCCAGCTGCTCGCCACCGGCGGCCTTGAGGACGGCCTCCTTGACCGCGCCCGGGATGTTCTTCACCACGGTGGTGATGATCGCCGGGCAGTTCGGGGTGCTCTCACAGCCGTCGACGTCCACCCAGATGGTGTTGTACTTGCCGCCCGAGGCCTGGGCCGCACCGGTGGTGCCGAGGCCCGCGCCGCCGGCGACCGGCATGATGATGTCCGCGCCCTGGGCGACCAGCGCGTCGCTCACCTTCTTGCCCTCGTCCTGCTTGACGAAGTCGTTGGTGAAGGAGCCGTTCTGGGTCTCCTTGTTCCAGCCCACGACCTTGACGCTCTTGCTCTTGGCGGTGTTGTAGTGGGCCACGCCGTCGGCGTACCCGTCCATGAAGATGGTCACCGGCGGGATCTTCAGGCCGCCGTAGGTGCCCACCGTGCCCGACTGGCTCATGCCGGCCGCCAGGTACCCGGCGAGGAAGCCGGCCTGGGCGGTGTCGAACTGCATCGGGTAGACGTTGGTCTCGGGGACCTTCGCGTCGACGATGCCGAACTGCTGGTTCGGGTTCGCCTTGGCGATCTTGGAGGTGGCGTCACCCATCAGGCCACCGACGGCCAGGATGAAGTCGCACTTCTGGTTGACGTACCCGGTCAGGTTGACCTCGTAGTCCGCCTCGGCCTTCGACGCGGTGTACTTGACCTCGATGTTGTCGTTCTCGGCCTTGGCGTCCTCCAGGCCCTTCCACGCCGAGGCGTTGAAGGACTTGTCGTCGATGCCGCCGACGTCGGTCACCATGCAGGCCGTGTACTTCGTCTCACCGCTGCCGGCGCTGTTGTTCTCCTCGGGTGCCTCGCCGCACGCCACGGCGGCACCCAACACGAGCCCACCCGTCGCCACGACGGAGGCGATCCGCATCCCACGCACAGAGCGCAAGACGTCTCCCTTCCCATTGCACACCGCGCCAGAAGCGGTGGCTGCCCTTGGGGAGGACCTGCGCCTTGCCGCCGGTCTCCCACGTTACGGACGCGAAGCGTACGCCCGCGTCCACCCACCGGCCGACAATCGTGCACGACTGTTGAACCCTTGTTACCGCTACGTAACCCTTGGGTGGGACAAATCACTTACCGGGTCCGTCATCGGCCGGTCGACACTCGCTTCACCAGCCGGTCCACACCGGCTGCGGGTCACCGCCAGAAGACCGCCACCGCCGCGTTGACCAGGGTCAACCCGATGATCGCGAGGAAGTGGCCCCGGGCGACCGAGTCCCGCTTGCGGGAGAAGAAGACCATGACAAAGATCAGCAGCGCGAGCACCAGTTTGGTAACAAGCTTCGCCGGCGCCGGCTCGTCCCCGTCGCGCAGCGGCGCGGAGAGCCCGATGCCGGTGACCAACTGGATCACCGCGCCCCAGAGCATCGCCGCGTTGATCCGCAGCCGACCGCCGACGTACTGGGCGATCGCACCGCCGAGCAGCAGCGCGAAACCGATCAGGTGCAGATAGAGAAGTACCAGCCGAAGAGCTTCCATGGCGACCATCCTGCCCCATCAACGACGCCGCGTAGTAGACGGCCCGCCGACCGAGCCCGTTCCGTGATCTCCACGGGCTCACCGCGCTCGCGCCGCCCCGCCACGCCGCGCCACCGCCACGCCGCGCCACCGCCGCGCCGCGCCACCGCCGCGCCGCGCCACCGCGCCGCGCCGCCGCTCCACGCCGCCGCTCCACGCCGCGCCACGCCGCGCCACCGCGCCACCGCGCCGCGCCACCGCGCCGCGCCGCGCCACACGATCCAGGAAATGGTGGCCTCGGCCCGCCGGGATGCCACTGTTTCCCCGATCCAGCGTTGTCGGGTGGGGCGCGCGGGGCGGAGCTAGGCCTCCGAGAGGTAGCTGCCGGAGCCGGGTACGCCCACCACGACGCCACGCGACCTGCGTGCGTCCAGGGCTCGCGCCACCGTGCGCCGGGCCGAGCCGTACTCGGCGGCCAGGGCGTCGTACGTGGGCAGGCGGGAACCCCGCGGGAACTCGCCTGCGGCGATGCGCCGGACGAGATCGTCCTCGATCTCTCGGGCGGTGCGCGGGATCGGCACCGGGCTCATCGTCCCGCATACCCCACGTCGCAGTACGGCAACGCCCGGCCGGGAAGGGGCCCGGCCGGGCGTCGTGACGTGCGGACCGCACCGCCGAGGCGGTGGCGCGGGGCGTACTAGCTGAGCTTGATCTTGCCGGTGACCGTGGTGTTCTTGATCGTGGTCTTGGCACCGACGGCCTTCACGCCGCCGTTGACGGTGCTCTCGAAGAGCGAGACCAGCTCGGCCCCGTTGGCGTTGACCTCACCGTTGATCTCGCCCTTGTAGACGATCAGGCTGGCCCCGGGGTGGACCTTGATGGTCCCGTTGACCGTGGCGCGGTCCAGGCAGGTGGTGCCGGACTTGATGTTCAGGCCGCTGTTGACCCGGGTGGTCAGCACCTGGGTACAGTCCGGGAAGCTGACCTGGCTCTGCACGTTGCTCTCGTTGGCCACGACCACGGCCTCGGCGTTGTTCGTCCGGCCGTCCGCGATCTTCAGGACGTCGAAGCCCTTCTGGATGTCGGACGAGTAGATGAAGCCGTTGTGGTAGTACGCCGACCAGGAGCCGCCGAGGACCAGGCGGGCGTCCGACAGCGGGCCCCGCTCCCAGAAACCGATCTCCTTCGGGTTGCTGGAGTCGGTGAAGTCGAAGACCGAGATGCCACCCTGGTACCAGGCCTGGACCATGATGTCGCGGCCCATGGCCGGGATCAGCGAGCCGTTGTGGGCCACGCAGTTCTCGGTGCTCTTGTTCTCGCGCGGGATCTTGAAGTAGCTCTTGAAGACCAGCTTGCGGTCGGCACCGGCACCCTCGATGTCGAAGAGGGCGTTCGCGCCGCGCTTCGGGCCGATGGTCGGGTTGCAGGTGGCCGCGCCACCGCCGCCCAGCTCGTCGGTGAAGATGACCTTCTTGCCGTTGTTGTTGAACGTGGCGGAGTGCCAGAAGGCGAAGTTGGTGTCCCGCACCCGGCTGAGCACGACCGGGTTGGTCCGGTCGGAGATGTCCATCAGCACACCGTCACCCATGCAGGCGCCGGCGGCCAGGTCCAGCTCCGCGTAGACGGTGACGTCGTGGCAGCCGCTGGTCGAGGTCGCCCCGAGGGTGTCCGGGAAGAGGTTCGGGGTGGCCACCACCGACGCGTTGGTCGGGTCGTTCAGCGGCACCTCGATGATCGACAGCTTGTCGTGCGGCGGCTGGCAGTCCGGGAAGTTCGCGTTCGGGCTGTACGACTGGACGTAGACGTACACCTTGTCCTTGGTCTTGGCGGGGACCAGGGTGTGGGTGTGCGAGCCGCAGTCGGTCTCGATGGCCTTGACGTAGGTCGGGCTGACCTTGTTGCTGACGTCGAAGATCCGGATGCCCTCCCACGAACTCTTGATCGAGGCGGACTGGGCGACGCTGTTGCACGAGTCGTCGTTGCGCGACGAGTCGACCGACAGGAACAGCAGGTTGCCGTAGATAGTGATGTCGTTCTGCGCGCCGGGACAGACGACCTGGCTGACGACCTTCGGGTTCCGCGGCTTGCTGATGTCGTAGGTGGTGAACCCGTCGTAGTTGCCGACGAACGCGTAGTTGCCCTGGAAGGCGATGTCGGTGTTGTAGGCGGACTCCGCCCCGAAGGCGCCGGACTTGGGCAGGTTCGCGATGGTCCGGAAGTTGCTGCTCATCGAGATCTCGTCGACCCCGGGGATCACGTAGCCCGGGTCGGCGGCCTCCTCGACCGCGGCGGCGCTGGCGGGGGCACCGGCCACAGTGGTGAGGAGCAGGAGGGTGCTGGCGGCAAGGCTGATGGCCCCGAGCCTCCGCGTCCCTTGTGGGGTTCTTCTGAACATCTAGTGACACCCTTCTGCGGGGGATGGGTCGGAGAGGTAGCGGGACCATATCGCGCCCCCCACCAGGAGATTGTGATCTGCATCACATCCGGGAACCGGACCAGGTAACGATCAAGTAACGCCCCTCACCCGAAGGGTTGAACAAAAACCGCAGGTCGGAGTAACCGTCCAAATCGCTTCCGGTGGCCTTCCAGCCCAGGCCAGGCCACGCTACGATCCCGGCCAACCATGGGTCAGCGGCAGGAGACGGGTTGTGCTAGGCGAACGGATCCGGGGACGTTCCCGCCGGTGGCGGGGAATCGCGCTGGTGGAGCTGGCCGTCGTCGGCGTGCTGGTGGCCGGAGTCGCGGTGGCCGTCGGGCTGGCCGGCGACGACGATCCCGAGCCGACGGCGAGCGCCGCCGCCAGCCCGGACCCCATCGACCTGCCCGGTCTGCCGGACTCCACCGCACCGGTGCTGGTGCCGGGTCGCCCCGGCGAGACCGCCCGGCAGGTGCCGTCCAACGAGTACACACCCCGGCCGGCCGCCACCTACAACGCGGCCGACGTCCGCTTCGTCACCATGATGATCCCGCACCACGAGCAGGCCCTGGTGATGGCCCGGCTCGCCCCCGAGCGCGCCGGCAACCAGCAGATCGCCCTGATCGCCGACCGGATCCTGGCCGCCCAGGGCCCGGAGATCAAGGCGCTGGAGAGCTGGCTGGCGGCCAAGGGACTCACCCGTGACACCGCCGGTGACCAGCACGGACACGACATGGCCGGGATGCAGTCGGCGGAGGCGCTGAAGGCATTGGAGAACGCCCGGGGCGCCGACTTCGACAAGCGGTTCGTCGACATGATGACCAACCACCACCAGGGCGCGATCACCATGGCCGAACAGGCCCAGACCCTCGGGGTGGACCCGATCGTCAACGAGTCGGCCACCAGCGTCGCCCTGGAGCAGGCGGTGGAGATCCAGCGTATGAAGGAAGCCCTGGCCGGCTGAGCCGGTGCACCCCGGCCGCGACGACGAGTCGCCGGGCCGGGGAGACCAGTGTCAGCCGAGTCGCCAGACCTGGAACGTGGGGCCGTCGGCGGGCAGCACGAGCGCGCCGGTGGCGTCCGGACGCAGGTCCGGTGCGCCGCCGTACCGGTTGGTGGCGGCCGGCAGCCCGACCAGCCGGACCGGCCGCCCGGCCGCCCGACGGGCCAGCACCAGCACCGACCCGGCCGGCGACTCCCGCAGGAAGACCAGGGTGTCCGCGTCGGCGTACACCCGGCGCAGGCCACCGTGGCGCAGCGCCGGCTCGTCGCGCCGCAACGCCAACAGCGACCGGTACGCCGCGAACGTGCCCTGGTCGACGTCCTGCGGCCGGTGCCAGGGCATCGGGGTACGCGATCCCTCGCCGTTGCCGCCGGTCAACCCCCACTCGTCCCCGGCGAAGACCATCGGCGTACCGGGCATGGTGGCCAGCAGTCCGGCGGCGACCTCGTGGCGGGCGGCGTCGCCGACCACGGTCCGGATCCGGGCCGAGTCGTGCGAGGAGAGCAGCTGCCAGGAGTGGGTGTAGGCCCGCCACGACACCAGCGACCGGAAGACGTCCATGGTGGCCAGCATCTCCGGCGCGGACCGCCGCACGACCCCGCCCGGGGTGCCCAGGAAGTTCGGCACCGGCTCGTCGCCGTGCTTGAGCCAGGACCAGACCGGGTCGGTGAAGCCTACGTAGTTCATGGTGCCCTGCCACCCGTCGGCGTCCAGGTCACCGGTGTGGTCGTGGCCGTGTTCGCCGACCACCAGCGCGTCCGGTCGGGTCTCGGCGACGGTCCGGCGCAGCAGGGCGGCCACCTCGTGGGTGTACGCGTCCCGCCCCCGCCGGCCGGTCATGTTGGCCACGTCGACCCGCCACCCGTCCAGCCCGTACGGCGGGCGCAGCCAGCGGCGCAGCAGCGAGTCGTCGGCGGTGGCGAACCGGCGGCGCAGTTCGGCGCTGCCCCAGTTCAGCTTGGGCAGCGACCGGACCCCGTTCCAGGACTCGTAGTCACCGGCGGCGTCGAAGTAGTACAGCTCGCGTTCGGCGGCGGACCCGTCGCGTGCCGAGGTGAACCACTCGTGCGCGTCCCCGGTGTGGTTGCTGGTGATGTCGCCGATCAGCCGCCAACCCCGGGCGTGCACCGCCGCGGCGAGCCGGGCCAGCGCCGCGTCCCCGCCGAGCAGCGGGTCGACGTGGTCGAAGCTGGCCGCGTCGTACCGGTGGTTGGAGCGGGCCGGGAAGACCGGGGTGAGGTAGACGGTGTTCACCCCGAGCCGGTCCAGGTGGTCCAGGCGTTCGGTGATCCCGTCCAGGTCACCGCCGTAGAACTGGCGGGGCGTCTGCGGGCCGTACCCGACGACCGGGGTGTCCCAGTCGCAGCCGATCGCCCAGTCCGGGACGGTCCGGGTGTCGGCGGCGGCGGACCTGGCGAACCGGTCCGGGAAGATCTGGTACACCACGGCGTCGCGCACCCAGGCCGGCGGCGGGTCGTACGCCACCAGCCGGAAGTCCCCGGCGTCCGGCACGTCGTGGTCGTGCACCCCGGCGGCGTCGAGCCACCGGCGGGTGCCCCGGCCGCTGAGCAGGAATCGGTACCTGCTGACCGGGTTGCGGACCGGTACCTCCGCCCGGTACCAGAGTTCGTCGCCGGTACGCCGGTCGAGGACCGCCTCGGCGAACTTCGGCTCCCCGTCCGGGGTCGTCCGCACGTGCACGGTGCGCACGTCGTCGTCGGCGGGGACCCGGACGAAGACGCTCACGGTGTCACCGAGGGCCGGGGCCTGCTCCGGTACGTACAGCGCGGACCCGTCGTGGTGCGGCCTCATCCCTTCACCGCCCCGGAGGTCAGCCCGGAGACGATGTAGCGCTGGAGGAACTGGAAGACCAGCACGGTGGGGATCGCGGTGAGCAGGGTGGCCACCGCGAAGATGCCGAAGTTGTTGTTGCGCTCGTTGCCCTGCAACATCCCGTACATGCCGACGGCCAGGGTCTTCGAGTCGGTGCTGGTGAGGAAGACGTTCGCCATCAGGAACTCGTTGATCGTGCTGATGAAGGCGAGCAGGCCGGTGACCGCCAGGATCGGGGCCACCAACGGCAGCATGATCCGGAAGAAGACCTGGGCGTGGGTGGCCCCGTCCATGGTGGCCGACTCGTCCAGTTCCCTCGGCAGGGTGTCGAAGAAGCCCTTCATCAGCCAGGTGTTCACCCCGAGCGCGCCACCGAGGTAGAGCAGCAGCAGCCCCCACGGGGTGTTGAAGCCGATGGCGGGCCAGAGGTCGGTGATCGTGCCGAAGATCAGGAAGATCGCCACGATCGCCAGGAACTGCGGGAACATCTGGATCAGCAGCAGCGCGAGCATCCCCACCCGCCGCCCGGCGAAGCGCATCCGGCTGAAGGCGTACGCGGCCAGCGAGGAGAGGAAGACCGAGGCGAACGAGGCGAGCCCGGCGATCAGCAGCGAGTTGACGAACCACCTGCCGAACGCGGTGCGCTCGAACAGCTCGCCGACGTTTGCCAGCGAGAGCCCGTCGGTGGGTACCAGCGTGGTGGAGGAGAGGGTGCCCTGCGGGTTGAGCGCGGCGGAGAAGACGAACAGGATCGGGAAGAGACTGAACCCCACCGCGAGTACGCCTACCAGGTGCCGCCAGCCGACCCGGGTGAACCAGCGCGTGGTCATGCGTACACCTCTTCCTGCTTGCGGGTGCGGCGGAAGCTCACCGCGGCGACCACCGCCACGATGGTGAAGATGAACAGCGAGATCGCCGCCGCGAACCCGAACTCCGCGCCCTGCGCGCCGAACGCCAACCGGTAGGTGTAGGTGATCAGCAGGTCGGTGGCGCCGTTCGTCGGGTTGTCCGCCGGGAAGGGCGCACCCTCGGTGGTCAGGTAGATCGCGTTGAAGTTGTTGAAGTTGAACGCGAACGACGCGATCAGCAGCGGGGAGAGCGCGACCAGCAGCAGCGGCAGGGTGACCGCCCGGAACGACTGCCAGGGTGAGGCCCCGTCCACGCTGGTCGCCTCGGTCAGCTCGCGCGGGATCGCCTGCAACGCGCCGGTGGCCACCAGGAACATGTACGGGTAGCCGAGCCAGAGCTGCACCAGGATCACCGCGAACCGGGCGGTCCACTCGCCGCCGAACCAGTCCACGCCCAGCCCGAAGACGTTGTTGATCAGGCCGAAGTCGGTGTTGAACATGTCCCGCCAGATCAGCAGCATCGCGAACGACGGCATGGCGTACGGCAGGATCAGCAGCACCCGGTACAGGTTGGTGCCCCGCATCCGGGGCGAGTGCAGCGCCAACGCGATGAACATGCCGAGCAGGAAGGTGCCCCCCGTCGAGCCGACGGCGAAGGCGAAGTTCCAGACCAGCGTGCCGAAGAACGGGCCGGAGATGGCCGGGTCGGTGAGCACCCGGGTGAAGTTGCGCAGCCCGACGCCCACCTGCCAGCCCTGGGCCAGCCGTTCACCGTCGGCGGCGACGAAGGAGCCGAGTTCGGCGTCGGCGGGGTAGACCCGCCCGGTCTCGGTGTCGCGGACGCAGTCGCAGTCGGCGTCGTACGCCCGGACCGCCGTGCCCTGGTAGGCGCGGGACAGGCCGGAGGAGCGCAGCGCGCCCCCGGCGGTCGGCACCACGAGGTCGGTGATCTCCTGGCTGCGGAGGCTTGCCTGCCCGACGTTGAGGACCGTGTAGCCCCGCGCTTCGGTGACCCGCCCGCCCGCGGCGACGGTGACCTCGGCCGGGTCGAGTGGCCGCAGTCCGTCGCCGTCGCCGGCCGAGACGGCACCGGTGGCCGGGTCGGTGACCAGGAAGACCAGGGGCCCGCCGGCCGGGTCGCCGGTGGTGGCGATGGTCAGGGCGTACTCGGTGGAGCCGGGCACCTGCCGCACCGAGGCGGTCTGGATGGCCACGATCGCCTCGTCCTTGCTGCCCCGGTGGCCGTCGCCGAAGTTGGTGAAGGACGTGCTGGCCGTGTACAGCACCGGGAGCACCTGGAAGGCGATCAGGAAGAGCGTCCCGGGGACCAGGTACTTCGCCGGTACGTGCCGGCGTCCCAGGTAGAGGTAGCCCAGGCCGGCGGTGGTGGCCACCAGCAGTGCCAACCCGACCCACGCCCCGGCGGCCACCAGCGGGAAGGCCGCCCAGACCGCGATCCCGGCGGTGAGGCCGAGCAGGATCACCTTGACCGCGAGGCCGGCCGGGGTGATCGGCGCGTCGTGACGCGCGGTACGACGCCCTGGGGTGGGCCGGGAGCCGGCGGGCTCCCGGCCCGGGGTCGTCGACGTGGACCCCGGGCCGGACAGCGACGTGCGCATTACTTGATCGAACCGGTGATCGTCTTGCCGGCGGCGGTGATCGTCTTCTCCGGGTCGGCCCCGCCGATGATCGCCGCCTCGGCCTTGCCGAACGGATCCCAGATCGCCGCCATCGCCGGGATCGCCGGCAGCACCTGGCCGTTGCGGCCGGCCTCGGTGAACTTGGCCAGGTCCGGGTCGGCGCCCTTGACCTGGTCGAGGGCGGCGGTCAGCGCCGGCGGGCGCGGCTCGGCCTCGTACAGGGCGACGGCCAGTTCCGGCTTGGTGGTGTAGTTGGCCACGAACTCCTGGGCCAGCGCCTTGTTCTTGCCCTTGGCCGCGACGTAGAACGCCTGGACCCCGACGAACGGCTGCGCCTCCTTGCCGCCGGCGAAGCCGGGGAAGGCGGAGATGTCGTACGCGAGGTTGGCCTTCTTGACGTCGGTCGTGGCCCACGGGCCGGACGCCAGGTAGGCGCACTTCTTGCTGGTGAAGGTGGCGATCGAGTTGGTGTCGGCGATGGAGCGCTTGAGCGCACCCGCGCCCTTCTCGCCGAGCGCGGCGATCTTCTTGAACGCCTCGACCGACCCCGGCTTGCCCACCCCGACGTCGGTCGGGTCGTAGTCGCCGTTGGCGGCGGTGCCGAAGAGGTAGCCGCCGCCGGAGGTGTACAGCGGGTAGATGTGGTACGCGTCGCCGTTCTGCCCGACCTGGAGGCAGAGGATCTCGCTCACCTTCTTCTCCGCCTTCAGCTTCCTGCCGGTGGCCACCAGTTCCTCGATGGTCTTCGGCGCCTGCGGGGCCAGCTCGGTGTTGCGGATGAGCGCCAGGTTCTCCTGCGCGTACGGCACGCCGTAGAGCTGGCCGTTGAAGGTGACCGCCTTGATCGCGGTCTCGTTGAAGGCACCGCGCTGGTCGGCGGCGAGCTGCACCGGCTCGATCGCGCCGTTCTGCACCAGGTTGCCGATCCAGTCGTGCGCGCCGACCACCACGTCCGGGCCGCTGCCCTGCTGGGCGGCGGTGACGAAGTTGGTCTGCAGGTCCTTGGAGACGGCCTGCACCTCGACGGTGACCCCGTTCTCCTGGCCGAACTTCTCGGCGAACGGCTTGAGGGCGGCGGTCCGCTTGTCGTCGGCCCAGATCACCAGCTTGCCGCTGGTGGCCGGGGTGGACCCGGTGGCGGCCGGCTCGTCGTTGCCGTCGGCGCCGCCACAGCCGGACGCGGCGAGCGCCAGGCCGAGGGCGGCGACCACACCCGCGGTACGGATGCGCATCGGTACTCCTGTCGTCATGGCGAGCCGCCGGGACGGGCGACTCGCCAGTGGAAAGCTGGAAGTTTCTTGCCAACCGGCGCGCGATGTCCTGCGCCGCTGCTCTCGCGTGTTGCCGGGACGTTAGCAAGACGTTGCATGGAATGGAAGGTCTTGCAGAGCAGTCCGCAAGAAGTTGTCGGTGGGCTACAGTGCGGCCATGCGCGCTCGACTGTCCGACATCGCCCAACAGGCTGACGTCAGCGAGGCCACGGTGTCGCGGGTGCTCAACGACCGACCCGGCGTGGCCGCGGAGACCCGACAGGCCGTCCTGACCGCCCTCGACGTCCTCGGCTACGAGCGCCCGGCCCGCCTGCGCAAACGCAGCGCCGGCCTGGTCGGACTGGTCGTCCCGGAGCTGGACAACCCGATCTTCCCCGCCTTCGCCCAGGTGATCGAGTCGACGCTGGCGCAGAGCGGGTTCACCCCGGTGCTCTGCACCCAGACCCCGGGCGGGGTCACCGAGGACGAGTACGTCGAGATGCTGCTGGACCGCCAGGTCTCCGGCATCGTCTTCGTCTCCGGTCGGCACGCCGACACCTCCGCCGACCACGACCGCTACCGGACGCTGATCGCCCGGCCGTTGCCGGTCGTCATGATCAACGGGTACGTCCCGGACATCGCCGCGCCCTTCGTCTCCTGCGACGACCGGGAGGCCACCGAGCTGGCCGTGGCCCACCTGGTCGCCCTCGGGCACCGGCGGATCGGCCTGGTCACCGGCCCGGACCGGTTCGTGCCGGTACGCCGCCGGGTGGCCGGCTACCGGGCCGCGATGACCCGGCTGACCGGAGTGGACGGCACCGAGCTGGACGAGCTGGCCGAGCTGTCGCTGTTCGGGGTGGAGGGCGGCGAGGCCGCCGCCGGCCGCCTGCTGGAGCGCGGGGTCACCGGCATCGTCTGCGGCTCCGACCTGATGGCCCTCGGCGCGATCCGGGCCGCCCGGCAGCGCGGGCTCACCGTCCCCGGCGACCTCTCCGTGGTCGGCTACGACGACTCACCGCTGATGGCGTTCACCGACCCACCGCTGACCACCATGCGCCAGCCGGTGACCCGGATGTCGGTGGCCGCCGTACGGGCCCTGGTCGACGAGATCAACGGCCACGCCGCCCCGCACTCGGAGTACCTGTTCCGCCCGGAGCTGGTGGTCCGGGGCTCCACCGCGGTCGTCGCCCGGGGCGGCCGGCGGCAGCGCCCCACCCCGCCGGCTGCCCCCTCGTCCGCGCTCGCCGCGACCGCCTGACCGTCGAACTACCGCGTTCCTTGCGCAAGAGCTGCTTGACTCTTGCAGTCCTCTGCCGGCATTCTGCTGGACACCAGCACCGCACCATCCACCATCCGCGCCGCTGCGGGTGCCGCCGTCCCGCGTCACGAAACGGGGTCCGACACCGATGACCGCCAGCCCCTCCGCGCCGCTGACCGCCCGCTCCTGCGCGCCGCTGACCGACGACGACTGGTGGCGCGCCGCCGTCGTCTACCAGGTGTACGTCCGCAGCTTCGCCGACAGTGACGGCGACGGCATCGGCGACCTGCCCGGCCTACGCGACCGCCTGCCGTACCTGCGCGACCTGGGCGTCGACGCGCTCTGGCTGACCCCCTTCTACACCTCGCCGATGATCGACGGCGGGTACGACGTCGCCGACTACCGGGACGTCGACCCGAGCTTCGGCACCCTCGCCGACTTCGACCACATGATCGCCGAGGCGCACGCCCTGGGGCTGCGGATCATCGTCGACCTGGTGCCGAACCACACCTCCAGCGCGCACCCGTGGTTCACCGCCGCGCTCGCCGCCGCCCCCGGTTCGGCCGAACGCGCCCGCTACCTCTTCGCCGAGGGCCGGGGCGAGCACGGTGAGCTGCCGCCGAACGACTGGGAGAGCATCTTCGGCGGGCCGGCCTGGACCCGGGTCGCCGACGGCCAGTGGTACCTGCACCTGTTCGACCCGGCCCAGCCGGACCTCAACTGGCGGCACCCCGAGGTACGCGCCGAGTTCGAGGACATCCTGCGGTTCTGGCTCGACCGGGGCGTGGACGGGTTCCGGATCGACGTGGCCCACGGCATGATCAAGGCCGAGGGGCTGCCGGACGTCGGCTTCAGCACCATGACCACCGGTCGCCGCCAGTCCGAACTCCTCGGCAAGGGCCGACTGCCCTACTTCGACCAGGACGAGGTACACGAGATCTACCGGGCCTGGCGGCCGATCCTGGACAGCTACCCGGGCGGCCGGATGGCGGTGGCCGAGGCGTGGGCCGAGACCCCGCAACGCCTGGCCCGCTACATCGGCCCCGACGAGCTGCACCAGGCCTTCAGTTTCGACTTCCTGGACGCCACCTGGTCGGCCGACTCGTTCCGCAAGGTGATCGACACGGCGCTGGCCGAGGCGACCATCGTCGGCGCGCCGACCACCTGGGTGCTCTCCAACCACGACAAGCAACGGCACGTCACCCGGTACGGCGACGGCGAGATCGGACTGCGTCGGGCACGGGCGGCCAGCCTGCTGATGCTCGCCCTGCCCGGCTGCGCCTACCTCTACCAGGGTGAGGAACTGGGCCTGCCGGAGGTGCTCGACCTCCCCGACGAACTGCGCCAGGACCCGTCCTTCCGCCGTACCGGGGAGAGCCGCGACGGCTGCCGGGTACCCATCCCGTTCAGCGGCGAACTGGCCCCGTACGGCTTCGGTCCAGCCGGCAGCGAGCTGAGCTGGCTGCCGGCCCCGGCCACCTGGCGGGCCCTGTCGGTGGCCGCCCAGACCGGCGTACCCGGCTCCACCCTGGAGCTGTACCGCACCGCGCTGCGGATCCGACGCGAACACCCGGCGCTGGCCGCCGACGGCGGCGCGGTGACCTGGCTGGAGACCGGCCCCGGCGTGCTGGCCTTCCGCCGCGCCGCCGACGACACCGAACTGACCTGCGTGGTCAACCTCAGCGGGGCACCGGTGACCGTCGACGGCTACGGCCAGCCGATCGCCGCCAGCGCACCCCTCACCGAACAGTCCCCCGGTCACCTGCTGCCGATCGACGCGGCGGCATGGTTCGACCGGCGCCCAGCGGGGTAACAGACTCCGCATCCCGGTCGTTCGGGCGAGACGACCGGCCGTGAACCCCTTGTGGTGGGGGGTGTGGTGGAAGCGGTGCCCGGGCCAAGGGGGGCCCGGGCACCGCTCCGTCTGTAAGGAAGGGCCCCCTGTTAACGCATTCGGTAGAGAGGGGAACCCCTCTCACCCCGGTGCCAGGGCTGGCGGCGCTTCGGCGGGGCAGCGGCGGCGGGCGGCGGGGGTGTCAGGAGCTCTTGCCGGTGAGCATGGTGGCGATGCGGGTGAAGCCGGCACGTAGCTCGGCCTCGGTGGGGGCGGTGAGCGGCTCGGCGTGGCGTTCGGCCTCGGTGCGCTCCTGCTCCTCGTCGACGGTCTCCTCGTAGTCGCCGTACAGGTCGACCTCTTCGAGCTGGGCCGCCTCGGACTCGGCGGTGGCCTGCGCGGCGGCGATCTCGTCACGGATCTCGTCGGCGGAGACCGCCGGCAGCAGGGGCTCGACCACCGCCATCAGCTGCTCCTCGGCGACCACCGCCTCGGCCAGGGCCAACGCGTGCGGTCGCTCGTACGGCCCGCAGACCACCGGCTCCCACTCGTCGGCGTCGCTGAGCGGCCCGAAGGTGATGATCCACGGTAGGCCGAGGATCGGCGAGTCCTCCGGCAGGTCCAACGTCACGAGTGCGCCCACCGGCTCATGATGGGCCGGAAACGTGAGGGGCCGTACGGCATTTGCCCGAATTGTCAGGAAGTCGCGTGATCATTCGCCCCATGATCCACTCAGTTTCCTGGATGTCGGGGTATTCGGACGCCCCGAGAGCCCCTACATCCAGGAAACTGCGTCGATCTTGCTGGGGGAGCCCGGCCGGCCGCAGGTCAACCTGCCCCACCTGGGGTGCCGGGATCGGTCTCCCCGTCGAGGTCCCGGTCCTGCGGAGCCTGGGCACAGGCCCAGCCCGGAACCGAGGACGGGACCGGGACCGAAGCGGGGACCGGGACCGAACCGGGAACCGGGACCGAACCCGAGGCCGAGCCCGGGACCGAGCCCGAGGCCGGGGACAGCGCGGAGCCCGAGCCCGAGCCCGAGGCCGAGCCCGAACCCGGGACCGAGCCCGGGGACAGCGCGGAGCCCGAGGCCGAGCCCGAACCCGGGGACGGCGGCGGGGGTGGGGGTGGGGGTGGGGGTGGGGCGGGGGCCTCGGCGAGGTCCACCACCCGGCCGCGTCGGCTGGTGGCGGCCAGCGCGGCCCCGAAGAGCACCAACTGGTTGAGCAGGTAGAGGTAGAGCAGCAGCCCGACGGCACCGGCGACCACCGTGTACGCCGGGTTCCGCTCGGTGCGTACCACGTAGAACCGGCCGACGGTGTTGAGCAGGGTGATCCCGACTGCCACGAAGAGCACCACCGGACGTAGCCGGTTCCGGCTCATCCGCAGCCGGGGCACGGCGACCAGCAACGCGGTGGCCAGGACGGCGTTGACCACCACGCTGAGTACCGCGCTGATCGTGGTCAGGCCGAGCGAGCCGGTGCTGCGCAGCAGGAACCGCAGCAGCGACTCCAGCGCGTCGACGGCGGCCACCGAGACGCCGAGCAGCAGGAAGATGCCGATCAGCACCACGAGATCGACCAGCCGGCGGATCACCAGGTTGCCGGGCTGTTGGTTGAGCCGGTACAGCAGGCGTTGCGAGGAGCGGATCGCCTCGATCCAGCCGATGCCGGTGAAGACCAGGATGACCAGGCCGATCACGCCGACGGTACCGCTGCTCTGGGCGATCTGCGCGGGGTCGAGGAACGGCAGGTTCTCCCCGAGGAAATCCGCCGCCGCCTCGCTGACGTCGTCGTTGTCCTCCAGGATCGCGCCGAAGACCGAGTACGCGACCAGCGCCAACGCGAACACGGCGAAGAAACCGTAGTACGCGATGGCCGCCGCGAGCCGTCCGCCGAGCATCTCGGCGTACAGCTCCCCGGCCCGCCAGAAGTGGTCGAAGGCCGAGGACCTTCGGCGTACGGCGGTCAGCCGGCGGTCGATGCCGGCGGTCAGCCGACCCATCACGTCCACGGTGTCATCCTTGCCGATCTCCGCCCTCCTGCGGTCACCGACCGGCAGGCCCAGCCGCTCCACGCCGGCGATCCGCCGATCGGCGGCCCGTCAGCCGCCCAGCGGAAAGTCCCGGCGTGGTTGCCACCGCGCCTGGCCGCTGTGCGAGAAGAGGGTGAACGAGTCGACCTCGAACATCGCCGAGAAGTCGGCCAGGTCCTCGTACGCCTGGTCCAGGGCCTCCGGCGCGACGTCCTGGGCGACGGTGACGTGCGGATGGTACGGAAAGCGGGCCTCGCGGTGCAGTTCGCTCGCCGAGCCGATCGCGGCGGCCAGCAGCTCGCACTCGCTGATCCCGGCGGCCACCGCGACGAAGACCACCTGGGTGACCGGGCGGAACGTGCCGGTGCCCCGCAGGTGCAGGGTGAACGGCAGGTGGGCGGCGGCGACCGAGGACAGGTGCGACTCGACGGCCGGCAGCGCGGTCACCGGTATCTCGGTCGGGCCGAGCAGCGTGACGTGGGCCGGGATGTCGGCCGCCTGCGGGTCGCCGGCTTCGGCCCGGCGTCGGGTGAGCAGGGCACCCCAGGGCTCCGGGATGTCCACCGCGACCCCGATCTGGATCGTGTCGCCCACCTCGACCGAGCCGTTCCTGTGCTCCACGCCCCGCGCCACCCCTTTGTGCCCCGAACCGTCCACCTACCGAACCGCCTACCGTCCGCGTCCCGGGGCGCTACCGGCTGCGTACCGGCGGGAAGAAGCCGACCCGCTCGTAGGCCGCACGGTTGGTCGGCTCGGCGACCGCGCGGGCCTTCTCCGCCCCGGCGGCGAGCAGCTTGTCCAGCTGCGCGGGGTCGTCGAGGTACCCGTTGGTACGTTGCTGGATCGGCCTGACGAAGTCGGTCACCACCTCGGCCAGGTCCTTCTTCAGGTCACCGTAGCCCTTGCCGGCGTACGCCCCGACCAGCTCGTCGATGCCGCGCCCGGTGAGCGCGGAGTAGATGGTGAGCAGGTTGGCGATGCCCGGCTTGGCCTCGGCGTCGAAGATGATCTCCCGGCCGGTGTCGGTGACCGCCGAGCGGATCTTCTTGGCCGAACGGGCCGGATCCTCCAGCAGGTCGATGATGCCCCCGGGTGCCGAGGCGGACTTGCTCATCTTGGCCCGCGGCTCCTGCAGGTCGGTGATCTTCGCGGTGTCCTTGACGATGTGCGCCGCCGGGACCACGAAGGTCTTGCCGAAGGTGTTGTTGAACCGCTGGGCCAGGTCGCGGCTCAGCTCCAGGTGCTGGCGCTGGTCCTCGCCGACCGGCACCGCGTCGGCCTGGTAGAGCAGGATGTCGGCGGCCTGCAGGACCGGGTACGTGAAGAGGCCGACGCTGGCCCGGTCGCTGCCCTGCTTCTGCGACTTGTCCTTGAACTGGGTCATCCGGCTGGCCTCGCCGAACCCGGTGATGCAGCCCAGGATCCAGGCCAGCTGCGCGTGCTC
Source organism: Micromonospora sp. WMMA1923 (assembly GCF_049179195.1). Classification (NCBI taxonomy): domain Bacteria; kingdom Bacillati; phylum Actinomycetota; class Actinomycetes; order Micromonosporales; family Micromonosporaceae; genus Micromonospora; species Micromonospora sp. WMMA1923. The sequence continues at coordinate 235,434 of NZ_JBMHLZ010000001.1, read as the reverse complement.
GGGCACCTGGGACTGGACGAAGAGGGTGCTGCGCTCCGGGTCGATCCCGACGGCGAGCAGCTGGGCGGCGGCCTTGCGGGTGCGCTGGTGCAGCACCTTCGGGTCGTGTCCGGCGGTGATCGCGTGCTGGTCGACCACGCAGTAGAACGCGTCGTGGGTATCCTGCAGGGCCACCCAGTGCCAGACCGCGCCCAGGTAGTTGCCGAGGTGGAAGGAGTCGGCGGTCGGCTGGATACCGGAGAAGACGCGGGGACGGGCGACAGCTTCGGACATGGCGGTAATTCTGTCAGCAACCCCCGGGGTACGTCATGACGGGCCGGCGGTAAGCCGGGGAGCCCCGCTGGGCGGTACGTGGTAGACACCGGAGGACGCGAACGCGCCGCAGCGGCGGCGAAGGCAGGAGGAAGTACGTGAAACTGCTCGTCACCGGCGGCGCCGGCTACATCGGCAGCGTGGTGACCCGGATGCTGCTCGACGCCGGTCACCAGGTGGTCGTCCTGGACGACCTGCGTACCGGGCACCGGGCCGCGCTCGCCCCGGAGGCCACCCACGTCGAGGCGTCCATCCACGACGCCGCCCGGGTGCTCACCCCGGACGCCGGCTTCGACGGGGTCCTGCACTTCGCCGCGCTGATCGCCGCCGGCGAGTCGATGGTCCGGCCGGAGCTGTACTGGCAGAACAACACCGTCGGCTCGCTCGCCCTGCTCGACGCGGTCCGGGCCGCCCGGGTCCCCCGACTGGTCTTCTCCTCCACCGCCGCCGTCTACGGCAACCCGGTCGAGCTGCCGATCCCGGAGACCGCCGTCAAGGCCCCCACCAACACGTACGGGGCCACCAAGCTCGCCGTCGACATGGCGCTGACCTCGGAGGCGGTCGGGCACGGGCTGGCCGCCGTCTCGCTGCGCTACTTCAACGTCGTCGGCGCCCACCTGACCGGCGACGTGGCCCTCGGCGAGCGGCACGACCCGGAGACGCACCTGATCCCGATCGCCCTGGAGGTCGCGGCCGGGCGACGGGAGAAGCTCCAACTCTTCGGCGACGACTACCCGACCGTCGACGGCACCTGCGTGCGCGACTACATCCACGTCGCCGACCTGGCCCGCGCCCACCTGCTCGCCCTCGACGCGGCCACCGCCGGCCGGCACCGGATCTACAACCTGGGCAACGGCAGTGGCTTCAGCAACCGGCAGGTGGTCGAGGTGGTCCGCGAGGTCACCGGCCGGCCGGTGCCGGTGGAGATGGCCCCCCGCCGCGACGGTGACCCGGCCGAGCTGGTCGCCTCGTCGGCCCTGGCCCGCACCGAGTTGGGCTGGGTGCCGCAGAAGCCGACCCTGCACGACATGGTCGCCGACGCCTGGACCTTCTACCAGGCACACCACCCGGTCCAGCCGTCGTGACCACCGAGGACACCGCCGGGCAGCGGTCGGCCGCAGTGACCACCGGGAACGCCGTCCAGCCCGTCGGGCGGCAGACCGCCGCCGAGTTCGCCGGGCAGCTGTCCGCGGGGGACGTCGCGGAGCGGGCCGAGGCGGCCTTCCGGTCCGGGTACGGCGAGCCGCCCGCCGGCCGCTGGGCGGCACCCGGACGGGTCAACCTGATCGGCGAGCACACCGACTACAACGACGGTTACGTCCTGCCCTTCGCCCTGCCCCTGCGTACCGTGGTCGCCGCCGCGCCGCAGGAGGGGCAGCGCTGGACGGTCCGGTCGGAGCTGGCCGACGAGCCGGTAACCTTCACCGCCGACGACGTGGCCGGGCCGGGCCGGGTCACCGGCTGGGCGGCGTACGTCGCCGGGGTGGTCTGGGCTCTCCGGGAGGCCGGGCATGCCGTCCCCGGTGCCCGCCTGACGATCGCCTCGGAGGTCCCGCTCGGTGCCGGGCTCTCCTCCTCGGCCGCCCTGGAGGCGGCGGTGCTGGCCGCCCTGGTCGACCTGGGTGGGCTGGACCTGCCGGTGCAGGAGCAGCCCCGGCTGGCCCAGCGGGCGGAGAACGCCTACGTGGGTGCCCCCACCGGGATCATGGACCAGTCGGCGGTGCTCCGCTGCCGGGCCGGGCACGCCCTCTTCCTGGACTGCCGTACCGAGCAGGTCGAGCAGATCCCGTTCGACCTGGCCGCCGCCGGCCTGGCCCTGCTGGTGGTGGACAGCCGGGCCCCGCACCGGCACGCCGACGGAGAGTACGCCGCCCGCCGGGCCTCCTGTGAGCGGGCCGCCGGACTGCTGGGGGTACCCGCCCTGCGCGAGGTGGGGGTCGCCGACCTGCCCGGGGCCCTGGACCGGCTACCGGACCCGCGGGACCGGCGACGGCTGCGGCACGTGGTCACCGAAAACCAGCGGGTGCTGGACACCGTGGCCCTGCTGCGGGCGGGCCGGATCCGCGAGATCGGCCCCCTGCTGACCGCCTCCCACCACTCGATGCGGGACGACTTCGAGATCACCGTGCCGGAGGTGGACACCGCCGTGGAGGCGGCCTTGGCCGCCGGGGCCCTGGGGGCCCGGATGACGGGGGGCGGGTTCGGGGGCTGCGTCTTGGCCCTGGTGGAGTCCGACTCGGCTGGTGCGGTGGCCGAGGCGGTCCGTGCTGCCTACGCCCGACGGGGCTTCCCCGCGCCCACCTGGTTCACCGCCCTCCCCGCCGCCGGCGCCACCCCCCTCCTGTGATCAGGCAGCCCCCTCGCATCCCGCGACGACGGAAGGCGTGTCCGCCCTATGGCCTACCCGGATCCGAACTACGACTACTACGACTGGGATGCGGATCAGTTCTCCTACGCGACCCCACCCCTGAACCCTGCCACCCCCGACTTCTCGTTCGACGAACCCTTTCCCACCGCCGACCAGGGCCACCTCGTGCCCGACCTCGGCGACCCCATGTCGTACGAGTACACCCAGCCGGACGGGGAGATCGGCGCCCCGGCCGACTGGATGGAGACGACCGGCGGCGACCTGGACAACTTCGGCAACCCGGGCCACGAGGGCGCATTCGGCGACCTCGAACCCCCGTTCCGGTCGGGCACCCCCCTGCCCTACCAGATCAACCGGTACTCCCCGTCACAGTTCCTTCCGGCGGAGTCGGTGGTCTCGCCGGGGTTCGGGGTCCCCACCAGCCCACCCCGGCCGCTGCCCCGATCTCCCTCCCCGCAACTCCCTGCCACCATGCCCGCGGTCGCCCGACTCACGTCGCCGGTGCCGGCAGGGCGGGCGGGACCGAGCCACCGGGAAGTTGCCCGCCGGACACCGGCCAGCGCGCCCATCCCGGGCGAGGCGGGGAACCGGGCTCCCGGAAATTCCGAGGAGTACACCCTCCGCGAGGTCGTCGATTTCATTCGGAAAACAGGTGCCCCATCCATCCGGTCGGAGCACCTCAAAAGCGAACACGTTCGACTCTTCGAGCAGCACAAGGGCCTACCTGTCGGCCAACTTAGACTTCCTGCCCGCAGAAGGTACGACGCGAAACTGGCACTCAGATCGACTTATCAGCCGATCATGCCGGGAGGCGAGCAGTCCTCTCAGGACTCAGAACACTTCACCTACGGCGATGTCGTTGATTTCTTACGCTCTAAAGGCATTATGGTCATAGATGTGAACCAAATCAAACTTGAGCATCTGAGAATGTTCGAGAAAGCGAGAGGACTTCCTCCCAACGAGCTTCAGCTCCCCGATTCTCCGAAGAGAAGAAACACCCGATTGGAGCGCCGCCACCTACCCGACCTCGGCGACCCCGCGTCGGTCGCCACGGCCGCGATCGCCCGACTCAGTCCGCAGCAGCCAGCAGGGGCCACCTCCGGAACCCACTCCCCGCACGTGGAGGCGGGAAACCATCCAACCCAGGCCCCTCGGGACTACTACCTCGACGAGGTGGTGAAATTCGTGAGAAGCACGAGGAAGGGCAGCTTCTATCGCAACACCGTGGGGGCCAGTCATCTCAAAAGATTCGCCGAAGAGAAGGGGATCCAGGGGACCCTGTCCATCCCACTAGGCGCAAGAGGGCCTACTACCAAACTGATACTAACCCCTCGCGGTGAACCTGCCCCCCAGCCCGCCAAGCTGGCCAAGCCGATCGATTACACACCCCAGTCGGAGGGTGTGTTCGATCCCAACGTGCACACCTACGGCGCCGTCGCTCGGTTCATGTACCGCATCCGAGGAACCCACAGGCTCCCGACGTTGGAAGATGTCAGCTTGTATGCGCAGGCCGAAGGGTTGGACCCCGAGAGGCTGAAGCATGATTGGACAGCAAAATCCACAGATCCCCTCATCTACCTCCCACCCAACAGCCCGCAGGACCGGCCCCAGAACACCGCACAGGCTACCTCCGCAGCCCTCCGCGAACCCTCAGCCGAGGCCGTTCCCTCTTCCTCCCGGACCCTGCCCCCCATCGACCGGCACGGCAAGCGTCCGGCCGGCAAGGGCCACCGCAAGTAGACTGCCGCACTCCCCCTGACGGGGAGTGCGGCAGCTGTGCCCGGCCTCGGGTCAGACGATCATGCCGGCGGCGACGGTGCGGTTGGTGGACTCGTCGATGATGATGAACCCGCCGGTGGTGCGGTTACGGCGGTACTCGTCGGCCAGCAGCGGGACGGTGGTGCGCAGCCGGACCCGGCCGATGTCGTTGAGTTTCAGCTCGGTGGCCGCCTCGTCCCGGTGCAGGGTGTTGATGTCCAGGCGGTAGTTCAACGCCCGGATGATGGTGCGGGCGGTGCGGGTGGTGTGCTTGATGGCGTACTTCCCGCCCACCCGCAGGGGCTGGCTCTCGTCCATCCAGCAGAGCATCGCGTCGATGTCCTGGGTGGCCGCCGGGGCGTTGTTGGGGCGGCAGATCATGTCCCCCCGGGAGATGTCGATCTCGTCGGCCAGGCGGACGGTCACCGACATCGGGGGGTACGCCTCCTCGACCGGCCCGTCGGCGGTCTCCACCGAGCTGATCTTCGAGGTGAACCCGGAGGGGAGGACCATCACCTCATCACCGGGCTTGAGCACGCCGGAGGCGATCTGCCCGGCGTAGCCCCGGTAGTCGGTGACGGTGGTCGACTGCGGACGGATCACGTACTGCACCGGGAAGCGGACGTCGACGAGGTTGCGGTCCGAGGCGATGTGCACGTGTTCCAGGTGGTGCAGCAGGGCCGGGCCCTCGTACCAGGGCATCGCCGCCGACCGGGTGACGATGTTGTCGCCCTTCAACGCCGAAACCGGGATGATGGTCAGGTCGGTGATGTCGAGTTTCGCGGCGAACGCGGTGAACTCGTCGGCGATCGTGTCGAACACGGCCTGGTCGTAGTCGACCAGGTCCATTTTGTTCACACACAACACCAGGTGCGGCACCCGCAGCAGGGAGCACAGGAACGCGTGCCGCCGCGACTGCTCGACCAGGCCCTTGCGGGCGTCCACCAGGATCAACGCGAGGTCGGCGGTGGACGCGCCGGTGACCATGTTGCGGGTGTACTGGATGTGCCCCGGGGTGTCGGCGATGATGAACTTCCGCCGCGGCGTCGCGAAATACCGGTACGCCACGTCGATCGTGATGCCCTGCTCCCGCTCCGCCCGCAACCCGTCGGTCAGCAGCGCGAGGTTCGTGTACTCGTCACCCCGCGCCGCCGACACCGCCTCCACGGCTTCCAACTGGTCGGTGAACAGCGACTTCGTGTCGTACAACAACCGGCCGATCAGGGTCGACTTACCGTCGTCGACACTGCCGGCGGTGGCGAACCGCAACAGATCCATCGGCCGCCCGGCCACCCCGGCAGCCGTCGCCTCAGGCCCGACCGTCGCCTCGGGCGCTGCGGCCCCGGAAGACTCCACGTGCACGCTCATCAGAAGTAGCCCTCCCGCTTACGGTCCTCCATCGCGGCCTCACTCACCCGGTCATCACCCCGGGTCGCCCCCCGCTCCGTGATCCGCGTCGCCGCCACCTCCGCGACCACCGCCGCCACATCAGCGGCATCGGAGCGCACCGCCGCCGTACACGAGGCGTCCCCCACCGTCCGGTACCGCACCCGCTCCACGAACGGGACCTCACCGGCACGCGGACGGATGAACTCGTTCACCGCGTACAACATGCCATCCCGCTCGACCACCTCACGATCATGCGCGAAGTAGATCGACGGCAACGGGATCTCCTCCCGACCGATGTAGTGCCACACATCCAACTCGGTCCAGTTCGACAACGGAAACACCCGAATCGACTCACCCGGATGATGCCGACCGTTGTACAACGACCACAACTCCGGCCGCTGGTTCTTCGGATCCCACTGCCCGAACTCATCCCGGAACGAGAACACCCGCTCCTTCGCCCGCGCCTTCTCCTCATCCCGACGCGCCCCACCAAACAACGCGTCGAACCGGTGCTTCTCCACCGCCTCCAACAACACAGGCGTCTGCAACCGGTTCCGCATCCCATCCGCGGACTCCCGCACCAGACCACTGGCCAGGGCCTCCGGCACCGACGCCACCACCAGATGCAGCCCCAACCCCGCCACCCGCGCGTCCCGGTACTCCAGCACCTCGACGAAGTTGTGCCCGGTATCCACGTGCATCACCGGAAACGGCACCGACCCCGGCGCGAACGCCTTCTGCGCCAACCGCAACATCACGATCGAGTCCTTACCACCGGAGAACAACAACACCGGCCGCGCCATCTCCGCCACCACCTCCCGCATCACGAAGATGCTCTCCGCCTCCAGGGCATCGAGATGGGAGACCTGGTAGGCCGCGGGTGAGGTCATGACCCGGCCTCGTTTCGGTGGGTGCCGCTCATGGATTCCAGACCTTTCCGGTCGGACAGGTGAAGAACACTCAGGCTACGGAATGCCTCTGCAACGCTGCAAGCAACCGGTTGGCCAGATCCTTGCGGCAGACCAGCAGGTCAGGCAGGCGAGGATCCGTCCCGTTGTATTTCAGCGCAGATCCGTCGATCCGGGAAGCGTGCAGCCCGGTGGCCGTCGCCACAGCCACCGGCGCGGCCGAGTCCCACTCGTACTGGCCACCCGCATGGATGTACGCGTCCACCTCACCGGTCACCACCGCCGCGATCTTCGCCCCCGCCGACCCCATCGGCACCAACTCCGCCCCCACGTCGGCCGCCAGCTCCGTCAGGAAGGCCGGCGGCCGACTCCGACTCGCCGCCAACCGGATGGTCCGTTCACCGGCCCCGGTCGCCGCCGCCAGCGTCATCGGCGGGTACGGCGGCGGTTGGTCGGTGGCCAGGACCCGGTGCTGCGCGGGCAGCCCCACCGCGGCGGCGACCAGACCGTGCGAGGTCGGGGCGTCGCGCGCCCAGAGCGCCACGTGCACCGCCCAGTCCGACCGACCCGCCTCGGAGAACTCCCGGGTACCGTCCAACGGATCGATGATCCACACCCGCTCGGCGGTCAACCGGCCGGCCGGATCGACCCCGCCCACCTGCCGGGAGTCCGCGTCCTCCTCGGAGAGCACCGCGTCCGCCGGCCGCCACTTCGCCAGCTCGGCGCGGATCAGCTCGTGCGAGGTCTTGTCCCCGGCCGCCTTCAACGCGCCCGCGTCGGCGAAGCCCAGCTCGGCGCGTACCTCGATCAGGGCCTGGCCGGCGCGGTCCGCCAGCCACCGGGCGAACGCACCGTCGATCATCGGAGGACTGCCCACAACCCGCTCCCGTCGACCCGGCACGACCCCGGTCGCGCCGACGAAACGTCAAAGGCCGCAGACTACCGGCCAGCGAGCCGGAAGCCGAGGACGGCCCGTCCGGCTCAACCGCCGTGGTACAGGTTCTGGGTGGGCTCCACGCCCCGGGTGACCACCGACTCGACCACGTCGGCCGCCCGATCGACCAGGAACTCCAGCTCCTTGCGCTCGGCGGCGGAGAAGTCCGACAGTACGTAGTCCGCCGGGTCCTGCCGGCCCGGCGGGCGGCCGATGCCGAAGCGCACCCGTACGTAGTCCTTGGTCCCCAGCGACTTCGACATCGAGCGCAGGCCGTTGTGCCCGCCCTCGCCGCCGCCGCACTTGATCCGCAGTTGGCCGTAGGCGATGTCCAGTTCGTCGTGCACCGCGACGATCCGCGCCGGCGGCACCTTGAAGAACTGGGCAAGCGCGGCGACCGGCCCGCCGGAGAGGTTCATGTACGTCAGCGGCTTCAGCAGCACCAGCTTCGGGCCGCCGTACCCGAGTCGTCCCTCGGCGACCTCGGCCATCGACCGCCGGTTCCGGCCGAACCGGCCACCCACCCGGGCAGCCAGCAGCTCGGCCACCATGAACCCGACGTTGTGCCGGTTGGCCGCGTACTGGGGACCCGGGTTGCCCAGGCCGACCACCAGCCACGGACCCGCCTCGTCGGTCACTCGTGCCCCTTCCGATACGCCGACAGGCGCCCCCGGAGCCGGGGACGCCTGTCGCACGATGAGATCCAGCCGGTCGGCCGGTGTTGCGCGAGACCGATCAGGCCTCGGCGCGCGCCTCGGCCGGCTGCTCGCCCTCGGTCGCCTCGGCCTGCTCGTCCTCGGCGGCCTCGGTAGCCTCGGTCTCCTCGGCGGCCACCTCGGCCTCGGGCAGCGTCGCCTCAAGCTGCTCGGCGGTCGGCGCGGCGGTGACCGTGGCGACGGTCTGCTCGGCGTCGCCGGCCAGCTCGACCCCGGAGGGCAGCTCGACGTCGCCGGCGGTGACCTGGCTGCCGGCCTCCAGGCCCGCGATCGAGACCTCAAGGTGGTCGGGCACCTTGGTGGCGTCGGCGATCACCGAGAGGGTGGCGTGGTCGTGCACGATCAGGGTCTCCTTGGCCGCCTCGCCGGTCAGCTGCACCGGGACCTCGACGGTGACCTTCTCGCCCCGCCGGACCAGCAGCAGGTCGACGTGCTCGAAGGTGTCCCGGATCGGGTCGCGCTGGATCGCCTTCGGTAGCGCCAGCACCTGCGTGCCGTCGCTGACGTCGATTGCGAAGAGCTGGTTGGCGCCACCGCGCCGGATCGCCGCGGCGAACTCCAGCGCCGGCAGCGCAATGTGCTTGGGCTTCTCGCCGTGGCCGTACAGCACGGCTGGCACCTTGCCGGCCCGGCGGGTACGACGGGCACCACCCTTGCCGAACTCGGTACGGGGCTCGGCGCTGATCTTTACCTCGGACACGGGGAAACTCCTGATGCTTTCGCTGCGGCGGCTTGTCGACTGGCGGTGCTGGGCGAGGGGCTCGCAGGGGCTCAATGGATCGACTGCCCGGAGCACCGCGTCGATGACGGTGCCTCCGTGCGGCGCTCTCATCAGCGGCCCGCCGGGCACCCTCGCCGTGGCAACCGCACTAGTCTACCCGAGCGCCTTCCAGGCCCGACGGCAGTACCCCCGGCAGGCCCGACACCTCCGGCGCGGACCTGGCACCCCCCGGCAGGCCCGACACCTCCGGCGCGGACCTGGCACCCCCGTCAGGCCCGGTAGGCGCGCCTCAGCTGAGGCCGCCGAAGAGGGTGGTCACCGAACCGTCGTCGAAGACCTCCCGGATCGCCCGGGCCAGCAGCGGCGCGATCGACAGCACGGTGAGCTTGTCGAGCTGCGCGTCCGGCGGCAGCGGCAGGGTGTTCGTCACCACCACCTCGCTGATCGGGCTCTTGGCCAACCGCTCGGTCGCCGGGTCCGACAGCAGGGCGTGGGTGGACGCCACGATCACGTCGGCGGCACCGGAGTCCTTGAGGATGTCCGCCGCCTTGCAGATCGTGCCGCCAGTGTCGATCATGTCGTCGACGATCAGGCAGACCCGGCCCTCGACCTCGCCGACCACCCGGTTCGCCACCACCTGGTTGGGCTTGAGCGGGTCGCGGGTCTTGTGGATGAAGGCCAGCGGGCAGCCGCCGAGCCGGTCGGTCCAGCGCTCGGCCACCCGGACCCGCCCGGAGTCCGGCGCCACCACGGTCATCGGCCGGCCGGCGAACTTACGCTCCACGTACTCGGCCAGGATGTCCATGGCGAAGAGGTGGTCCACCGGGCCGTCGAAGAAGCCCTGGATCTGCGCGGTGTGCAGGTCCACGGTGAGGATCCGGTTCGCCCCCGCGGTCTTGAGCAGGTCCGCGATCAACCGGGCCGAGATCGGCTCCCGGCCGCGGTGCTTCTTGTCCTGCCGGGAGTACGGGTAGAAGGGCAGGACGACGGTGATCCGCTTGGCCGAACCACGCTTCAGCGCGTCGACCATGATCAGGGTCTCCATGACCCAGGTGTTGACCCCGTGCGTGACGGACTGCACCACGAAGGCGTCCGAACCACGCACCGAGTCCTTGAACCGTACGAAGATCTCGCCGTTGGCGAAGTCGTACGCGTCGGCGGGGGTCGGCGCGACGCCGAGCACCTCGCCGATCTCCCTGGCGAGCTCCGGGAAACCACGTCCGGAGAAAAGCATCAGGCTCTTGCGGTTTTCGGCGACGATGCTGCCCATGGCCCGTCTGCTCCCGTTGGTCGGTGTGCCCGGCGGTGGGTTGGCCGAGACTTCTTCGGTTGCAGTATCTACCCCGTCGGCCGCCAGACCCACCGGCTGGCCGCCCCCGTGGATTCGCTCACCTTCGCTTGCCTACCGGGCGTCGCCCGGCGCATCCTCGACCGTTTGACCTTCATCGACGGAAATCGACTCCCCGCCCGCAGCGGCAGCGCGTTCGGCGGCAGCGGCCGAGGCGGTGCCCGGCCGCTTCCGGGCCACCCAGCCCTCGATGCTGCGTTGCGGTGCCCGGGTCACCCCCAGCGCCCCCGGCGGCACGTCCTGGCTGATCGCGCTCCCCGCCGCCACGTACGCCCCGGCGCCCACCTCGACCGGGGCGATCAGGCTGGTGTCGCAGCCCACGAAGGCCGCCTCCCCCACCGTGGTCCGGTGCTTGTTCACCCCGTCGTAGTTCACGAAGATCGTCGCCGCGCCGATGTTGGCCTTCGCCCCGATCGTCGCGTCCCCCACGTACGACAGGTGCGGCACCTTCGCGCCCACGCCCAGCTCGGAGTTCTTGACCTCGACGAAGGTGCCGACCTTGGACCGTTCGGCAAGTCTCGCCGCCGGCCGCAGGTAGGCGTACGGCCCGACGCTGGCCCCCGGGCCCACCTCGGCCTGCACGGCGTGGCTGCGCAACACGCTGGCCCCCGCGCCGACGACGGTGTCGATCAGCGTCACGTCCGGGCCGACCACCGCCTCGGCACCGACCACGCTGCCGCCGCGCAGCTGAGTGTTCTGGTCGATGACCGCGTCCCGGTCCACCGCGACGGTCACGTCGATCCAGGTGGTCGCCGGGTCCAGGATGCTGACCCCGGTACGCATCCAGCCCTCGTTGACCCGGTCGCGCAGCAGCCGGCGCAGCGCCGCCAGCTCGACCCGGTCGTTGCAGCCGAGCGTCTCGGTGTGGTCGACGGCCACGTGCACGGCCACCGGCTCACCGGTGGAGACGAGCAGGGCGAAGACGTCGGTCAGGTACTCCTCGCCCTGGTCGTTGTCGGTGGAGAGCTTGCCCAGCGCGTCGCGCAGCCGGAGCGCGTCGAAGGCGTAGATGCCGGCGTTGATCTCCCGTACCGCCCGCTGCTCGGCGGTGGCGTCACGCTCCTCGACGATGCGTTCCAGCCGGCCGGCGGCGTCCCGCACGATCCGGCCCAGACCGGTCGGGTCGGGCACCTCGGCGGCGAGCACGGTCGCCGCCGCGCCCGCGCCCTCGTGCGCCTCGACCAGCGCGGCGACCGTCTCGGGACGGAGTAGGGGTACGTCGCCGTTGATGACCACCACGGTGCCGGCCGCGTCCGCGACCGCGTCCAGGGCGATCCGGACCGCGTGGCCGGTGCCGAGCTGCTCGGCCTGGAGCACCGCGTCGGCCTGGGGGGCCACCTCCGTCAGGTGCGCCCGGACCTGGTCGGCGCCGTGGCCCACCACGACCACGGTACGGTCCGCGGCCAGCGGCTCGGCGGCGGTCAGCACGTGCCCGAGCAGAGTCCGGCCGAGCAGCGGGTGCAGGACCTTGGGCAGCGCCGACTTCATCCGCTTGCCCTCACCGGCGGCGAGCACGACGACGGTGCGGAGGAGGGGCTGGGGCACGACAGGGCTCCCGTCGGTACGGCGGACAGTCTCGCCGCCACTCTAACCACCGGCGACAGCCCCGCCAGCCGACCTGTCGACTTATACCAACTGTCCGATATGAGCTGGGATGCCTGGATTCGAACCAGGAGCTCAAGGCTCCAAAGGCCTGCGGGTTGCCGTTACCCCACATCCCATCGGAAGTCAAGCCATGCACTCCCCTGCAACTACCGAGATGCACCACCGGAAATCCGGAACAGCCTGGCGATCATACCCTCAACCCGCCAGTAGAGCTCACTGCTGTTCGGCACGGTGATCACCAGACAGCCGTGATAGGTCCCGCCGACATTGCGACGAACCGTCTTCGGGTTGTGTTTCTTGAGGGTGGGGCGCTGGAACCTGCCGATGGGCAGGTCGAGGCGAGCGGCCCACCACCTGGCTGCCACCTCGGCGTCCGCCGACTCGTGAATGCTCACCCCGATATGCCGGTGTGGTCCGCGCGACGCCGTCAGGCAGCCAGGAACGCCAGGAAGATCGACAGTAGCCCTGGATCGGTGTTGACGAACTGGAGGCGGTCGTCGCGCCGCCACGGCTTGGACTTCGTCCCCTCACACCAGTAGATCGCGGCACCCAGCAGCAACAGGTCTCGTTCGCTGAGCACACCCACCACCTCGGCCGCCCGCTCCCGCACGTCGACCCGGGCAGCTTCCCGGTCCTTCTCGTACCGCGCCCACCGGGCCTCGTTCATCTGGTGGGCGTGGGCCCGACGTCGCTCGGCTGCAGGGCCGTCAAGCGGTAGCGGAATGTGCGCCACCCAGGTGTGGGCGGTGGACTTGCTGACGCCCAGGTGAGTTGCGATCTCGGGGACCGTCCGCCCCTCGGCCCGCAGCGCCTCCGCCTCAGCGCGCAGGTCGTCCCGAGCGTTGGGCCGGCGGGTCCAGTCCGGCGGTGGGACGCCGCGCAGCAGCTCGTGCACCCGGTTGCGGCCGAGGCCGGTCCGGGCGCGGATCTGCGGGACGGAGAGCTGCTCCTCGGAGCGGAGCCGGCGGACCTCGGCGGCGACGTCATCGACCATGGTCGACACGCTAGGCGGCCGGTACGACGTTTCCCGGCCCGGCACAGCCGGCCGGAAGGCGACGACGGTCCCGACGGATCCGGCGGCACCTGGCAGGATTGCCGGGTGGTAGACCGAGACGGGCACGGCACCAAGGGCATTCCGGAACCCGACGAGAGCGGCACGCGACGACGACGAGCTGCGGTGGGGGGCACCTCCCGGGTACGGATGTCGGCCGCCCAACGCCGGGAACAACTGATCTCGATCGGTCGCCAACTGTTCGCCGAGCGCGGCTTCGACGCGACCTCGATAGAGGAGGTCGCCGCCCGCGCCAAGGTCTCCAAGCCGGTGGTCTACGAGCACTTCGGCGGCAAGGAGGGGCTCTACGCGGTGGTCGTGGACCGGGAGGTCCGGGCGCTGCTCGACCGGATCACCACCGCGCTGACCGCCGGGCACCCCCGCGAGCTGCTGGAACAGGCGGCCCTCGCGTTGCTGGCCTACATCGAGGAGGAGACCAGCGGCTTCCGGGTACTCGTCCGGGACGCCCCGCTGATGTCCGCGACCGGCAACTTCAGCAGCGTGATGAACGACGTCGCACACCAGGTCGAACACATCCTGGGTACGGCGTTCTCCCACCGGGGGTACGACCCGAAGCTGGCCGAGCTCTACTCGCAGGCGCTGGTCGGCATGGTCGCGCTGACCGGGCGCTGGTGGCTGGAGGCGCGCCAGCCGGGCAAGGAGACGGTCGCCGCCCACCTGGTGAACCTGGCCTGGAACGGCCTGTCGCACCTGGAGGCCACCCCCGGCCTGATCACCCCCCGGGACCACTGAGCCCCGGCCTGACGCGGGCCGGGCGTCGACCGGGCGCGGGGTGGGCGTGGACCGGGCCCGGGGTGGGTCAGCGGGAGCCGGTGTCGGCGACCGGGTGGTTGCGGCTGTGCCGCAGGGCCTCGGCGTGCTCCTCCGGGCCGATCTTGTCGTACAGGCCGGTGGCGAGCAGCAGCAGCCCGAACAGCAGCGAGACGACGACCGTGGACATCGAGAAGTTGAGGATGTTCGCCTCGGTCTGCAGCACCGACATCATCGCCAGTCCGGTGACCATGAAGACCGCCCCGGCGGTCAGGTTCATGTAGTGCCCGAGGTTGCCGCGGCGGGAGGCCCCGACCAGCAGGACGATACCGAAGAGCACCGAGACCAGCGAGAAGGCGAGGTTGGTGCGCAACCCGAGCACCCAGATCGAGCCCCGGTCGAACAACGGCTCCCCCCAGGTCACCACGACCCCCCAGCAGCCGAAGACCAGGATGTAGAGCCCGACCAGGCCGGCGAAGACCCGGTAGAGCGGGCGGGCCGGGTGGTTCACCGGGAAGTGCGCCATGACGTGACCTCCGCGACGGGTGACGATTCGAGCGAATTGTCACCCGTCGCGTCCGGCGGCGTCCGGCGAACCGACCGATCGGCCCCGGCGCGCCCTCAGAGCACCAGTCGAGCCTTCTGCCAGGCCTCGTGCTCGTCGTCGGTGCCGACCTTGCCGTACATGCTGACCATCAGCAGGACCAGCGCCAGCGACATCACCACGATGACGGTGGTGATGGTCCAGTTGAAGACGTTCGCCTCGGTCTGCAGGAAGGCCAGGCCGGCCAGGCCGACCGCCATCAGGAGGTAGGCCAGCCAGCCGTGGATCGCCACGTCCCGGTTGCGCCCGAGCGCGGTGCCGGCCAGCACGGCCACCCCGACCACCAGGCTGAACAGCGAGAAGCCGAGGTTGGTCCCCTGGCCGAGGACCTTGGTGTCGTCGCGGGCGAGGAGCTCGCCACCGGCGCTGGCGACCAGACCGAGCCCGCCGAAGACCACGAAGTACAGACCGGTGAGCGCGCCCAGCGCCCGGTAGATCGGCCGCGCGGGATGGTTGACGGGGGTGTGGGCCATGGCTGAGTCTCCAACGCCGTTCGGGTGCGGGGTCGCCGACGATTGTCCCGCATGTCGAGCTGTGACGCCGCACACCCCCACCCGGGGCCGGCCGGGTCAGTTGCCGGGCACCTGCTCGGCCAGGGCGAGCCAGGCCTCCTCGGTGCGTTCCCGTTCCGCCCGGACCTCCTTCAGCTCCCCGTCCAGCTCGGCGACCTTGGCGTACTCGGTGGCGTGCGCGGCGAGCGAGTCCATCAGTACGGCCTCCCGCTGGTCCAGCTTGCCGATCTGCCGCTCCAGGCGGCTCAGTTCCTTCTTCGCGGTACGGGCCTCGGCGGCGGACATGCCGGCCGCCGTCGGGCCGGCCGCCGCCCCACCGGTCGCGGTGGCGACCGGCGTCTGCCGCCGGTCGACGGCGCGGGCGAGGTACTCGTCCACCCCGCCGGGCAGGTGCACCAGCCGGCCGTCGCCGAACATCCCGTACGTCGACTCGGTGACCCGCTCGATCAGGTACCGGTCGTGGCTGGCCACCACGAGGGTGCCGGGCCAGGAGTCGAGCAGGTCCTCCAGGGCGGCCAGGGTGTCGGTGTCCAGGTCGTTGGTGGGCTCGTCGAAGAGCAGCACGTTCGGCTCGGCGGCGAGCAACCGCAGCAGCTGCAACCGGCGGCGTTCCCCACCGGAGAGGTCGCCGACCGGGGTCCAGAGCCGCCGGTCGTCGAAGCCGAAGACCTCGGCGAGCTGGGCGGCGGAGATCTCCCGGTCGCCGAGCTGCACCCGGCGGGCGACCTCCTCGACGGCCTCCAGCACCCGCAGCCGGGTCGGCAGCTCGGCCAGCTCCTGGCTGAGGAAGGCCGGCCGCACGGTGGAGCCGACGGCGAAGCGCCCCCCGTCGGGGCGGGTCACGCCGGCCAGCATCCGCAGCAGGGTGGTCTTGCCGGCGCCGTTCGCGCCGAGGATGGCGATCCGGTCACCGGGGCCGACCTGCCAGGTGGTGTCGTGCAGGATCTCCTTCGGCCCGGCGTGCAGCCGGACGTGCTCCAGGTCGTACACCTGCTTGCCGAGCCGGCTGGTGGCCAACCGTTGCAGCGACATGGTGTCGCGCGGCGGCGGCACGTCGGCGATCAGCGCGTTGGCGGCGTCGATGCGGAACTGCGGCTTGGAGGTACGGGCCGGCGGGCCCCGGCGCAGCCAGGCGATCTCCTTGCGGAGCAGGTTCTGCCGCCGGGCCTCGGTGGCGGCGGCGACCCGTTCCCGCTCGGCGCGGGCCAGCGTCCAGGCGGCGAAACCGCCCTCGTACGCCCGGACGGTCTGGTCGCCGACCTCCCAGGTGTCGGTGCAGACCGCGTCCAGGAACCACCGGTCGTGGGTGACCACGACCAGCGCGCCGGACTTGCGCCCGACCAGGTGCCGGGCCAGCCAGTCCACCCCGCCGACGTCGAGATGGTTGGTCGGCTCGTCGAGGATCAGCAGGTCGGCGTCGCGGACCAGCAGCGCGGCCAGGGCCACCCGACGGCGCTCGCCCCCGGACATCGGCCCGACCGGCTGGTCCAGGCCGAGGTGCGGCATGCCGAGCCCGTCGAGGATCGCCCGCACCCCCGAGTCACCGGCCCACTCGTGTTCTGCGCCCATCGACTCGGCCAGCCACGCGGTGCCGAGCACGACGTCCCGGACGGTGGCCCCGGGGTCGAGGGTCAGCGCCTGCGGCAGCCAGAGCACCCGCAGGTCACGACGGTGGGTGACCCGGCCGTCGTCCGGCTCCTCCTGCTTGGTCAGCAGCCGCAGCAGCGTCGACTTGCCGGCGCCGTTGAGCCCGACGACCCCGATCCGGTCGGCGTCGTCCAGCCCGAGGGACACGTCGGTGAGCAACGGCCCGGCCGCGCCGTATCCCTTCGACACCCGGTCCAGGTTGACGATGTTGGCCACCCCACGTACCTCCCATGATCAAGGCGTCCCGGTGCCGGCAGCACCACGGGACGCCTGGGCCCCAAGGGTACGCGGCCGGATCAGGTGACGCGGGCGCCCAGCACCGGGCCGTGGGCGACCCGGGCCTCCCGGCAGACCTGGGCGTTCTCCAGCTCGACGGCGATCCGCTCGGCGTCGGCGGCGTCGGCGGCGAGGAACACGCAGGTCGGGCCGGAGCCGGAGACGATGCCACCGAGCGCACCGGCGGCCTCGCCCGCCTTCAGCGTGGCGGCCAGCGCGGGCCGCATGACCAGCGCGGCGTCCTGCAGGTCGTTGCCGAGCGCGGCGGCCAGCACCCGGGGGTCACGTTGGCGCAGGGCGGCGAGCAGCCCGTCGATGCTGCCCAACGGCGGGCCGGCCGAGCCGGCCTCGCGCAGCCGGTCGAGCTCCCGGTAGGCCTGCGGGGTGGAGAGGCCACCGTCGGCGATGGCGACCACCCAGTGCCAGGTGGTGGGGCGGGCCAGCACCGGGCTGACCGCCTCGCCCCGGCCGGTGCCCAGCGCGGTACCGCCGTGGATCAGGAACGGGACGTCCGAGCCGAGGTCGGCGGCGATCTCGGCCAACTCCTCCCGGGACAGCCCGGTGCCCCAGAGGGTGTCGCAGGCCACCAGCGCGGCGGCGGCGTCGGCGCTGCCACCGGCCAGCCCACCGGCGAGCGGGATCTGCTTGCGCAGGTGCAGGCGGGCGTGCGGCAGCACCCCGGCGTACCCGGCGAGGGCGTGGGCCGCCCGGATGATCAGGTTGGAGTCGTCCAGGGCCAGCTCACCGGTGCCCTCGCCCTCCATGGTGAGGCTGAGCGTGTCACCCCGCCGCGCGGTCAGCTCGTCGAAGATCGAGATGGCGTGGTAGACCGTGTTCAGCTCGTGGTAGCCGTCCCGACGCAGCGGCCCCACCCCGAGGTGCAGGTTGACCTTGGCGGGGACGCGTACCCGGACCGGGCCGCTGGCCCCACGTCGACGCTGCTCGTCCTCGTCCGGTCGCCAGGCCTCGGTCACCGGGGAAGACCCCGGAAACACTGCCGGATGTCGAACGGCTTCTCCACGGTCAACTCCTCGGCGGAGTCGGCGGTCGGCGGGTAGCCGGCTGCCGACCAGGTGGGCGGGTCACCAGGTGACCCGCGTACTCGTCCTGCGGATTCTGCTGCACGCGCCGGGCTCGTGCGAGACCGGCACCGCGACAGCCTAGTGGGCCGCCGGCGTACCGGTCGGGGCCGACGCGGCGATGGCGGCGAACTGCTCGACGGTGAGTGACTCACCCCTCGCGCTGGGGTCGACCCCGGCGGCGGTGAGCGCGGCGGCGGCCCGGTCCGCGCCGCCGGCCCATCCGGCCAACGCGGCGCGCAGGGTCTTACGGCGCTGCGCGAACGCCGCGTCCACCACGGCGAAGACCCGCTGCCGGGGTACGTCGGGTCGGGGCGGTTCGCGTCGGGTGAAGGCGACCAGCCCCGAGTCGACGTTCGGCACCGGCCAGAACACGTTCGGCGGCACCCGGCCGGCGGAACGGGCCCGGGAGTACCAGGCGAGTTTGACCGACGGGATGCCGTACACCTTGGAACCGGGACCGGCGACCAGCCGGTCGGCCACCTCCTTCTGCACCATCACCAGGCCGTGCCGGAGGGTGGGCAGCTCGGCCAGCAGGTGCAGGACCACCGGCACGGCGACGTTGTACGGCAGGTTCGCCACCAGCGCGGTCGGGCCGGGTTCGCCCAGGTCGGCGGCGGTGACCCGGAGCGCGTCGGCCCGGTGCACGGTCAGCCGGTCGGCGTACGGGCCGGCGTGCCGGGCGGCGGTCTCGGGCAGCGCGGCGGCCAGCGTGGGGTCGATCTCCACGGCGTGCACCCCGGCGGCGACCGGGAGCAGCGCCAGGGTGAGCGAGCCGAGCCCCGGGCCGACCTCCAGCGCCACGTCGTCCGGGGTGAGCCCGGCGGCGGTGACGATCCGGCGCACCGTGTTCGGGTCGTGCACGAAGTTCTGGCCGAGCTTCTTCGTCGGTGCCACGCCCAACCGGGCGGCGAGTTCCCGGATCTGCGCCGGTCCGAGCAGGTCTACGGCCATGACCCGACAGCCTACGGCTCACCCTCTGGAAAGGAAGGGCCCCCTATTAACGCATCCGGTATAGCGGGGTTCCCCTCTCACCGGCCCGAGCGGCTCGACCCGAGCGGATCCGGCCCGCCCCGAACTGCCCCGACACGACGTCGGCGGGCGGCCAGGAGAAGGTATGACACGGGTCACATTTCCGAACGGTCGCTCGTCGTGCCCGTCAGTCAGCAGAAGCGCGCAGAGCCGGAAGGACCAGCCACGATGCCCCCACGACCGACCGGAACGCCAGTCGAGCCCACCCCACCGACCGGAGTACCCCGCCAGCCCACCCGACCGACCGGGATACCCGTCGATCCCACCCCCCGCGCCGAGACGGCGAACGCCTGGACCGACGAGCAGTGGATCGCGTTCACCCGGCACTACCTGGCTGCCCATGCTGAGGGTCGCCTCCGGGGCGACCGCGCGCACTGGCTCATGACCCCGCAGGACCGGTGGGCCCTGCGGGCCCTACGCGGGTGGGTCGACCCGAAGAGCAAGGACTGGCTCGGCCCGGCGAGGATGCCCGCCGCCATCCGCCAACGTCTCGAAGACAACGGCCTCCTACCGGCGGGAACAGCCGTCTTCGCCCGGTACTACACCCACCGTTACGAGTACAGCTCCGCGGCCTACGCCGCAGCCGGCAAGGCCCACCTGGCACGGTACTCGGCACCGCCGCCACCCACGGCCACGGCGGCACAGCCCTCACCGGCGGACCGGCCTCGGGACAAGAGCGCCCGGGCCCCCGCCCCGCACGGCCACGGCCCGGCCGAGGCGGGCGAGAGTTCCCGCCAGGGTGGTGACGGTCCGGCCCAGGCGGGCCGGGGTGCCGTTCCCGCGGGCGAGAGTTCCCGGCAGGGTGGGCAGGGCTCCCGCCCGGACAGCCGGGGACCGACGAACATCAGCATCCAGGGCACAGTGGTCTACCCGCGGACGGTCAGCCACGCCTGGAACAGCGAGAACGGGATCCGCCGGGTCGAGCGGCAGTCGATGAGCATCGACATCCGCGACCGGCTGGAGCGGCCCCACCTCCACGACATCGACGATCACCAACTGAGGACCTGGATCGCCGCCGGCTGGCAACCGAGGAACGTGCCACCGGACTCGGATTTCGCCCTGCGCTATGACTGGGCGAAGAACACGATGCAGGTGCCCGCACAGCCCGACCGTCCGGAGACGTTCGTCCCCAGCCCGCATCGACCGACCACGTACGTGACGCTCGGCACGCCGGACGCTCCGCCGCCGTACCAGCAGACCCGCCCGCCCACCCCGCGGCTCCCGCAGCCCCGGGACGCCGACAACCAACCGCTGACCCTGCCGGCGTACGCGTTCAACGCACCCACCGGACAGCAGAATCCGGAGTCGACCCAGGGAACGCCGCCGGACTACCCACGACGGCAGCCGCCCGCCCTGACTGCCCCGACTCCGACGTCGACGTTCCAGGTCGACCAGGCGGCGAACCTCCAGTCACCCCAGCACGGCGCAGCCGGCTCGGCCACCGTCGCACCGTCGTCTGCCCCGAGCCGGCCAACCTCTCCGGCCTCCCTGCCCCGCCCCGGCACCGCCCGTTCCGGGCGCACCTGATGACACCAACAGGAGGGTCCTCGTGAACACCTGGAACGATGCCGACTGGATCGCCTTCACCGGCCACTACCTGACCGCACGCCGCAGTGGGCTCACCGTCGACAACGTCCGGGACTGGCGTACGACCACCGCCGACAACTGGGCCCTGCGAGCCCTCGGTGACTGGACCAACCAGGAGAGCGCCCAGTGGCTGGGCCCTACGACCATGCCCGTCCGGGTGCGCCGACTACTCGAATCGGACGGCCTGCTGCCCGAGGGAAGCGCCCGCTTCGTCCGGGTAGGCACGCGAAGACTGGAGTACAGCTCCGACGTCTACGCCCTCGCCGCCCGGGCCTACCTGGACAGATGCCGGAGCCAGGGACGACAACCCCAGAAGAACGACCGCATCCGCGTCCCGGCGATGATCATCCATCCCCGAACGTTCAGTCGGCTCTGGGCGAGGAATCCACGGAACTACCGGATCGAACGGGGCGGACACGTCTCCGTCGCGGTGGGCCGGCGCATGACCGAACCACACCGGTTCGCCATCGACGACCACGAGCTGAACGCCTGGCACCGGGCCGGCTGGGCGCCGAGGAACCTGCACACCGATCAGCGCCTCGCCGAACTGAACGCGCGGTACGCCTGGTTGAGCAGTGTCGAGATCCGCCCCGCGGACCGCAGCGATCCGGCGACGTTCGTGCCGGGTCCGAGCCGGCCCAGCACGTTCCACGTAGCCAGCACTCCCCCGTACCTGGCGCACCCCAGCCCGGGGGAACGTCGAATCACCGAGGCCGAGTACGACCGGATCAACCTGCCGGAGTACCGCCCGCGACAGGCGGCGGTGCCCGACGTGGCCCAGCTGGCCGAAGCGCCGCGACGAAACCAGGTCCGCCCGGACGCCCCACTCGGCACCCGCGCCTCCGGCACACCCATCGAGCGCCGACCCGTCCCCGGCCCGGCGTTGCCCACAACGGTGGTGCCCGGCGTGGCCCGCGGGCCAGACGTGGCCGGCGTGGCCCGCAGGCCAGACGTGGCCGGCGTGGCCCGCAGGCCAGACGTGGCCGGGGTGGCCCGCATGGCCGAAGCGCGACTACGCCACCAGACCCACCCGGACGCACCCCTCGGCACCCACGCCTCCGGCGCACCCATCCAACGTCGACCCGTCCCCGGTCAGTCGAACCCCACGACGGCCACACCCGACGTGGCCCGCATGGCCGAAGCACGGCTACGAAACCAGGTCCGCCCGGACGCCCCACTCGGCACCAACACATCCGGCACACCCATCCAACGCCGACCCGTCCCCAATCAGCCGAACCCCGGGCGCGGCCCGCGCTGAGCGGGCTACTCACGGCGGCGGGCCCAGTCGACGAAACGATCGTCGAGGGTCGCCGGCGGGATCGGCTGCCCGAGATCGGCGAGTTGGGCCGCGGCCTGCTCCCGGAGGCCGGTCAGGTGGGTCACCAACCCCGCCCGGTCCGCCCGGAACCGCCCCAGCAGGCGGAGCTTCGCCGCCGAGCAGGGCCAACTGGTCCCGCACGCCTGACACCGCCAGGCCGGCCGGGTCGGCTCGTGCGCCAGGCGGTACCGACGCTGGTTCGAATACGGGTGCGGCATCGTTTCCTCCCAGCGGCCGGCCCGGCGGCCGGTGCGACATCGTTCACTGCAGCGGTCGTCCGGGGTGGACGGGAGCCGGCGTGGGCAGGGCGGGCCCGCGCCGGCTCCCGGTGACGTACGTGACCGCCGGGTCAGGGGGATCGACCTCCACCGGCCACGCCGTCCTGGACACCACCTTCCGGCACGTCACCGGACAACTACAGGTCGTAGCGATATGGTGCGTGGATATTCGTTGCTACCCCCGGGGAGAGCCATGAACGACCTGCTCCGAGCAGCTCTGCACGAGACCGGGCACACCTTGGAGTCCCTCGCGGAGCGAGTCGGTGTCGACCCGAAGACGCCCGCCCGGTGGCTGCGGGAGGACCGGGTGCCGCATCCCCGGCACCGGGCGGCGGCAGCCGAGGCGCTCGGCCGGGACATCGTGGACATCTGGCCGGACACCACCAGACGTCGGGAGCCCATCTGGTTTCGTCCCTGGCAGGACATCGAGAGCGAGGCGGTGCTGCTGCGGTCGTACGAGTCGACGGTGTTGCCCGGGTTGCTCCAGACCGAGGCCTACGCCCGCGCCGTGCTCACCGGCGGTGGTCTGCTGCCCCGCCAGGACATCGAGCGGCACGTGGCCAACCGGCTGGCCCGGCAGGCGATCCTCGCCCGGCCGGAGAACCCGCCGCGGCTGGCCGCCGTGGTCGACGAGTCGGTGCTACGCCGCCCGGTCGGCGGCCGGGCGACCATGCGCGAGCAGTTGACCGCGCTGGTCACCGCCGCCCAGGCCGAGCACGTCCGGATCCAGGTGGTGCCCGCCACGGTCGGGGCCTACGCCGGGCTGAACGGGCCGTTCGTGCTGGCGACCGCCGACGACCACCAGATGGCCGGTTACCTGGACAACCAGTTGCAGGGCACTGTGGTCAGCGACGCCGACGACATCGCGGCGATACTGAACGTCTGGGAGAACGTGCGGGCCGAGGCGCTCTCCCACTGGCAGTCAGTCGACCTGATCAGCGAGGTGGCCGAGACATGGACCTGACCGGAGCACGGTGGCGCACCAGCACCCGCAGCAGCGGCAACGGCGGCAACTGCGTCGAGGTGGCCGACAATCTGCCCGACCTGGTCGCGGTACGCGACTCCAAGGACCCGACCGGGCCCGCCCTCACCTTCTCCCCCGCCACCTGGCACACCTTCCTCACCCACCTCAAGGGGTAAGGAAGGGCCCCCTGTTAACGCTTTCGGTATAGCAGGGCACCCCTCTCACCACCGCCGGGACGCCGCCACGAACCGAGACAACGCAACGAACCGGGACGCCGCCACGAACCGGGACGCCGCCACGAACCGAGGCGCCGCCGCGAACCGAGGCAGCGCCATAAGCCGAGGCAGCGCCATAAGCCGAGGCAGCGCCATAAGCCGAGGCAGCGCCATAAGCCGAGGCAGCGCCACGAGCCGAGGCGCTAGCTCACGGCCTGCCGACGCCCGGGAGCTGCCCGGCTCCGGCCCCACCTCTCGGGTTGTACGGGGAGGGCCACGAGTACTCACTCCTCGGTGGAGGTGAACTGCCACCGGGCACGGGAAGAGCGGCAGCCGACGCGACACCCGTCGCCCGGCCAGCACCACCGGCACCTCGAAGGCCGGTATAGACCCTGTTGTACTCACGCGTAGCGTCCAGCAGCCTCTCGGACGCGGCGAGATTTGCTTCCTGCCCGACATCGAGGCCAGCTGTTCTGAGCCGACCGATCAGATCCTGGACCAGCTTCGCCGTGAGGAGATTCCGCCGGGCCGAGGCGAATTCGATGTGGTGGATCTCCGAGGCAGCAGGGAAATTCGTCCTGGAGTCGATCCGGTAGACCTCCAGGGCGTTGATCCCGCTCCAACTCCGGGTATCGACGTGGATCTGCTCGTGGGGGTAGAGATTGATGCGCAGAGTGAACATTCCGGAGTCCGGGCCGTGCTCGTCGCTGGGCGCGAAAGAACAGCGCCTGCCGGCCATGAGATAGCGGTAGGCGGTGTATTCGAACGAATGTCGGGCGGTGTCAGCGGATTGTGCGGACGACTCCATGGACCACTCCGGGCGGGTGCGGCGACGAGACACCATCCTCTACGTGGTCCGCAGACTTCGGTTCAGGCCCGCTTCGAGAGAACGTCCAGGTCAGAGCCAGGGGCCGAAGGCGCGTTCGCCGTTGGCCGACAGGTGGCCGCAGAGCGTCGCCAGGTCGACACCGGTGGTCGCGGCGAGGGACCGCACGGTCAGCGGGATCAGGTACGAGGCGTTCGGCCGCCCCCGGTACGGCGTGGGCGTCAGGTACGGCGCATCCGTCTCCACCAGCAGCTGCTCCGGTGGGGTGACGGCGGCGGCTGCCCGCAGCGCGTGGGCGCTGGCGAAGGTGACCGTGCCGGCGAAGCTGAGCAGGTAGCCCCGGCGGACGCACTCGGCGGCGAACCCGGCGTCACCGGAGAAGCAGTGCAGCACCACCGTGTCGGGTGCGCCCTCGTCGTCCAGGATGCGCAGCACGTCGGCGTGCGCGTCCCGGTCGTGGATCACCAGGGTCTTGCCGTACCGCTTGGCGATGGCGATGTGTGCCCGGAAGCTCTCCTCCTGCACCGCCCGACCGTCCTCGCCGGTGCGGAAGAAGTCCATCCCGGTCTCGCCGATGCCGCGTACCTCGTCCAGCGCGGCGAGGGCCTCGATCTCGCGCAGCGCGGCGTCCAGGTCGGCCAGCCGGGGGGCCTCGTTCGGGTGCAGCGCGACGGTGGCCAGCACCGCCGGGTGCCGGGCCGCGAGCCGCGCCCCCCACCGCGACGACTCGACGTCCACCCCTACCTGGACCAGCCGGTCCACCCCGGCGGCGGCGGCGACCCGCACGATGGCGTCGACCGGATCGGTCACCAGCCCGGAGTCGGCGGCGGCGACCGCGTCGGCGGCGGCCAGCGGATCCACCGCGGCCAGCGCGCCGGTCGCGGCCACCGCGTTCACGGCGGCCCCGGCCACCGCCGAGGTGGCGGCGGTGTCGACCGTCGCCGCCGCCTCGTCGGGCGCGCCCGACCCGAACAGGGGTACGCCGGCCTCGGCGACCGTGATGTCCAGGTGGGTGTGGCTGTCCGGTACGGCCACCGGCAGCGGCTCGGGCGCGGGCGGGAACTCGCCGGCCCGGCGGGCGGCGCGCTGCTTGCGGGACTCAGTCGGCTCATTCATCACCTGGCGAGGATCACACACCCACCCCCGGGGCCGGGGCTCCCGGCCTCTTCCCCGCCCAGAGATCGTCCCCACTCGGGAGGCAGGGTGTCCACGAGAGGTGGGCCCGGCCGCCGAGGTCACCGACGACCGGGGCGTCGACCTGCCGTATCGCCTCTGAGCAGGGGCGGCCCGGACAGGCTGGGAAGACGCAGCGGCGGCACACCGGCGACCGCCCCCGGCACCGTCGCTCGCGCCGCCTGATACACCGCCACCGTCCCCTCTGCTGCGACAGTTTCGCGAGCCTTCTTCAACTCCTCGTAAGGCTCCCGCTTCCGGTGATCGGACGGCAGATAGGCATTCGCATAATGGGGATGATCGATGAACACCTCCGCCACCTGCCTCTTGAGGACAATCTTCCCCCTCTTGATGTCACTCAGGTAGGTGTCGGCGGCCTTCAGGTCGCTCGGGGTCATCACCTGGTCCGTGGCGTGGGCTTCGAGGAGCCCGGCCCATTCGGCATCGGCGCGATGTCTGATCTCTCTCGGCGCCCTGGTCGCCAATCCGGTTTTCCTGAACGTCTCAAGGTCCGCATGGTTGACCGAGCCGGGGACGAGGTACTTCTCGGCACTGTCGGGGTGAGCAGCGAAGAACGCCAACTGCTCAGGCCCCAACCGGATTTTGTCTCTTTTGATATCAGCCAGATGCGTGGTGACGGTCTTCTTCGTCCTGGCGTCCACCTGGGCACCGGCTGCGCGCTGCAGGAGAAGATCAGCCCACTCGGAATCAGTACGAGAGCGCCCGGTATGAGGTACGGGCATGGGTACGGGTACGGGAGCTGTCGAGTCACCCTTCCTGAAATCCTGCAGAAGCGAATGATTCTTCGAGCCAACTTTAAGGTACTTGTCCGCATAATTAGGGTGATCGTCGAAGAACTTCAGCTGGGCCCTTCCCAGCCGAGCCCTGTCCGCCTTGATCTCACTCAGATGCTGGACAACCACCTTTTTCTTCGTCCGATCCAGGTCACCCTTCGCGTGGCTTCTCAGAAGCTCGGCCCAGACGAGATCGGCACGAACTCGGCGAGACCCGGCCACTTTCTCAGGAATGTCGACGCAAGCCGTCGGGGCCGCTAGCCGCCCGGATACCGAGAGAGGATCACTTCGCTGATCCCCGCCTTCCGGGTAGCCTTCGCCCGCCCCCTCCGGATGAAGGTCCCTCGACTCCTCAAGGAGTCCGTCCAGCTCACCGGGGTCATATTCCTCACCCCGGTAATCCCCAAAATACCTAGTCAACTCCTCGGCTGAATAATCCCCCATTCCCTCCGCCAACAGCCACGCCTCGCGCAACCCATCTGTATCCGACATTTTCACCCCTGTGCTCTCGGCCCAGTCCCTTCCAACGGACACCGGTCGGGTTCGGTTCAAACGGAGGGGTCGGCATAACGGGCGGCGGGTCGGGTAGGCGTGGGTGTCCGAGACGCCAGTTGATCAGGAGATCCGCATGCCCTTCGTCACCGTCGGCGCGGAGAACCTCGCGCCCATCGACCTGTACTACGAGGACCACGGGTCCGGCCAGCCGGTCGTGTTGATCCACGGGTTCCCGTTCAACGGGGCGACCTGGGAGAAACAGGTCGGGCCGCTGCTCGCGGCGGGATACCGGACGATCACCTACGACCGGCGTGGTTACGGCAGCTCCGCCCAGCCGGCCACCGGGTACGACTACGACACCTTCGCCGCCGACCTGGACGTGCTGCTGACCGAGCTGAACCTGAACAACGTGATCCTGGTCGGGCACTCGATGGGCACCGGTGAGGTGACCCGCTACCTGGGCGCGTACGGGTCGGACCGGGTGGACCGGGCGGTGCTGCTCGCGCCGTTGGCGCCGTACCTGTTGAAGACCGCCGACAACCCCGAGGGGGTCGAGCAGAGCCTCTTCGACGGGTTCAAGAAGGCGATCGTCGACGACCGGTTCGCCTACCTGACCACCTTCTGCGACGCCTTCTTCAACTACCAGCAGAACAAGGGCAAGCTGGTCAGCGAGGAGGCGTACCAGGGGCACTGGCAGATCGGCGCGCGGGCCTCGGCGATCGCCACCCTGAACTCGGTGGACGCCTGGCTCACCGACTTCCGGGGTGACCTGCCCCGGATCGACGTGCCGGTGCTGATCGTCCAGGGCGACCAGGACAACGTGCTGCCGTACGCCAAGACCGGTCAGCGGTTGCAGCCGATGCTGCCCAACAGCGAGCTGGTCACGCTCAAGGGCGCTCCGCACGGCATCCCGTGGACCAACGCGTCCGAGGTGAACCGGGCGATCATGGAGTTCATCGGACAGCCGGCGATGGCCCGCGCCTGACCGACCGCACCACGAAGCGCGGCCCCGGGGACCACCCCCGGGGCCGCGTCGGCTCAGCCTTCGAGGCGGGCCAGCTCCTCCTCGACGATCGACGGGTCGAGCTTGCGGAAGACCGGCTTCGGCGCCGCGAGCGCCCGGCCGGCCTCCACGGGTACGGACTCCCACCGCGCCCCGACCGTGTAGTCACCGGTCAGCACCGGGTACGCCGGCCCGGCGTCGAGATCGTCGACCTCGACGATGGTGGGCATCGGCGCGTGCACGCCGGTGCCACCGAGCAGCTCGTGGACCTGCTGCGCGGAGTGCGGCAGGAACGGGGTGAGCAGCGTGTTGGCGTCGCTGACCACCTGCAGGACGGTGTGCAGGATGGTGCCCATCCGGGGCTTGTCCGCCTCGGCCTTGAGCTTCCACGGCGCCTGGTCGGACAGGTACCGGTTGGCCTCGGCGACCACCCGCATCGCCTCGCCGATGGCCTGCTTCTGCCGGTGTCGGGCGATCAGGTCGCCCACCGTGTCGAAGCCGGCGCGGGCCACCGCGAGCAGCGCCTCGTCGGCCTCGGTGAGCCCGGCCGGGTCGACCGGCGGGATCGCGCCGAAGTTCTTCGCCGCCATCGAGATCGACCGGTTGACCAGGTTGCCCCAGCCGGCCACCAGCTCGTCGTTGTTGCGGCGGAGGAACTCCGACCAGGTGAAGTCGGTGTCGTTGCTCTCCGGGCCGGCCACCGAGATGAAGTAGCGCAGCGCGTCGGCGTCGTAGCGTTCCAGGAAGTCCCGGACGTAGATGACGACCTTGCGGGAGGAGGAGAACTTGCGCCCCTCCATGGTGAGGAACTCGCTGGCCACCACCTCGGTGGGCAGGTTGAGCCGGCCCAGCTCGCCCGGCTCGCCGTCCTTGGCCCCCTCGCCGGAGTACCCGGCCAGCAGGGCCGGCCAGATCACCGAGTGGAAGACGATGTTGTCCTTGCCCATGAAGTAGTAGGCCCGGGCGT
The DNA here is from genome assembly GCF_049179195.1 of Micromonospora sp. WMMA1923. Classification (NCBI taxonomy): domain Bacteria; kingdom Bacillati; phylum Actinomycetota; class Actinomycetes; order Micromonosporales; family Micromonosporaceae; genus Micromonospora; species Micromonospora sp. WMMA1923. Next base: position 206,783 of record NZ_JBMHLZ010000001.1, on the reverse strand, counting down.
CCTTGCCGGCGCCGTCGGTGGACCACCACCTCCGCCAGGCCTCCGGGTCACCCGAACGGCGGGCCCACTCGATGGAGGCCGACAGGTAGCCGATGACCGCGTCGAACCAGACGTAGATCCGCTTGTCGCCGCGCTCCCGCCAGCCTTCGAGCGGGATCGGCACCCCCCACTCCAGGTCCCGGGTGATGGCCCGGGGCTGCAGGTCGTCGAGGAGGTTCCGGGAGAACCGCAGCACGTTGGGCCGCCAGCCCTCGCGGGTGTCCAGCCAGCCGCGCAGCACGTCGGCCAGGGCGGGCAGGTCGAGGAAGAAGTGCTCGGTCTCGACGAACTGCGGCGTCTCCCCGTTGATCTTCGAGCGGGGGTTGATCAGGTCGACCGGGTCGAGCTGGTTGCCGCAGTTGTCGCACTGGTCGCCCCGGGCGCTGTCGTACCCGCAGATCGGGCAGGTGCCCTCGATGTACCGGTCGGGCAGGGTCCGGCCGGTGGACGGGGAGATCGCCCCCATCGTGGTCTTGGTGACGACGTACCCGTTGTGGTGCAGCCCCTCGAAGAGCTGCTGCACCACGGCGTAGTGGTTGCCGGTGGTGGTCCGGGTGAACAGGTCGTAGGAGAGGCCGAGGCCGAGCAGGTCCTCCACGATCACCCGGTTGTACCGGTCGGCCAGCTCGCGCGGCTTGACGCCCTCGCTGTCCGCCTGCACCTGGATCGGGGTGCCGTGCTCGTCGGTGCCGGAGACCATGAGCACGTCGTGGCCGGCCATCCGCATGTACCGGGCGAAGACGTCGGAGGGTACGCCGAAACCGGAGACGTGGCCGATGTGGCGTGGGCCGTTGGCGTACGGCCAGGCCACCGCCGCGAGAACGTGACTCATGACCAGCAAGCCTAGTGACCGCCCCCGGGTGGCCGCGAACCAATAGGCCCGTCCGGGGCCAACCCTGTCCGAATTGTCGCCGACACGCGGCCTGAGCTGCCCGGGTGCTCCCCTCCGGCGGTGTCCAATGAACATCGTGACTGGCAGAGGAACCGCCCGTGAGTCCGACGACCAGCCGCCGGAGGCACCCGAGGGGCCCACCGGGCCGACTGCGCCGCGCGGTCCGGCGGTCGCCCCCCAGCGCCGCGGTGACCCGACCGCGGTGACCCAGGTGATCGAGACGGTGGTCGAGACGGAGCCGACGACCGGTGCGCCGATGGACGCCGTGCCGAGCCGGGTGCCCGTCCGGCAGCACCGCCGGGCGCCGGCCGCCGACCCCGGTACGACGGACTCCGAGGAGGCGTTCTGGCTGCCGATCGAGGAGGTGCACTGGGACGGCACCCCGATCCGGGCCGAGCGGAAGGCGAAACGCGCCGACGCGTCCCCGGGCGGCTCGACCCGACGCCGGCGGGAGGGCCGGAGCAACCATCCGCCCGATCCGCTGCCCGGCCTCTCCGCCCTGGTGCTGTTCAGCCTGCTGGCCGCGTTCTTCGCCTGGGTCAGCGTCGGGCCGCTGTGGCTGGCGGCGGGGCACGCGACCCGGGGCAGCGTGGTGGTGGGCGAGTGCACCGGCGGCGGGTTGGCGCAGCGTTGCCGGGGCAACTTCGCCGCCGCCGACGGGCGGTTCGTCGCCCACGGGGTACGGCTCAGCGGCGTACCGGCCGACCAGACCGACCCGGGTACGGTGCTGCCGGCCCGGATGACCGGCCCGGAGGGCACCACCGCGTACGCCGACACCGGCGTCGGGCAGCACCTGCGGTGGCTGCTCGGCCTGCTCGCGGTGGCCGGCTGCACCGCCGGCATGGTCCGGTTCGGCGGCGCGACCCGACTGCCCGACCCCCGGCTGCGGCGCTGGGCGGTGGCCGCCACCTGCGCCGGCCCGCTGCTGACCACCCTGGGCTTCCTCGCCGCCGCCTGGTGACCCGACGTCAGGCCACCGCCGGAGCCCGGCGTCAGGGCACCGCCGGACCCCCGACGTCAGGTCACCGCCGGAGCGACGTCAGCTCACTGTGGGCTGTGCACGATGGTGTAGAGCTCCCGGCGGCGCAGGCCGTGTTCGGCGGCGACCTCGGTGATCGCGTCCCGCCGGGACAGCCCGGCGGCCTCCCGTCCGGCCACCTCGGCGCGCAGCGTGCCGTCGTCCGGCCGCTGCCCGGCGGTCGGCACGGCACCGGCCACCACCAGGGTGATCTCGCCGCGCGGTGTCGCCTCGGCGGCCCACCGGGCCAACTCGCCCAGCGGGCGGCGGACCACCTCCTCGTAGGTCTTGGTCAGCTCCCGGCAGAGCGCGGCGGGCCGGTCGGAGCCGAACTCGGCGGCCAGGTCGGCGAGCGCGCCGACGATCCGGTGGGTGGCCTCGAAGAGCACCAGGGTCCGCTCCTCGGCGGCCAGCGAGCGCAGCCGGGCCCGGCGGGCGGCGGGGGCGCGGGGCAGGAACCCCTCGAAGCAGAACCGGTCGCTGGGCAGCCCGGACAGCGCCAACGCGGTGGTCACCGCGCTGGGGCCGGGCGCGGCGGTGACCGGCACGCCCGCCGCCAGCGCGGCGGTGACCAGCCGGTAGCCGGGGTCCGACACGCTGGGCATGCCGCCGTCGGTGACCAGGGCGACGTGGTGCCCGGCGCGCAGCACGTCGACCAGTTCGGGGGTACGCCGTTCCTCGTTGCCCTCGAAGTACGACACGATCCGGCCCTCGATGCGTACGTCGAGGTCCTTGGCGAGCCGGGTCAGCCGGCGGGTGTCCTCGGCGGCGACCACGTCGACGGTGGCGAGGACCTCGCGGAGCCGGGTGGAGGCGTCGGCCGGGTTGCCCAGCGGCGCGCCGAGCAGCACCAGGCGTCCACTTTCCGACATTTCACCCACGGGACGCGCTCCTTCATCGACGGATGTACCAAATATCGGGGACGACCGGCGCCACCGGGCACCCCAGCAGCCTACGATCGCCGGGTGACGAGTGCGTCGACAGCGCAGAGCGCGGGCTCCGGCCAGGCCGAATCGGAAGAACCGGGCAACGGCACCAGGGTCCCCGACCCGCCGGAGGCGCCGACCGCCAGTGGCGGTGGTGGTGGCATCCCCACCATCGTCCGGCGTCGCCTGGCCACCGTCGAGGCCCGGCTGGACCTGCACTCCTGGCTGGCCACCGCCGTGGTGGTGGCGATCGCCGCGATCCTGCGCCTGGTCGGCATCACGTACCCCAAGGGCAAGATCTTCGACGAGGTCTACTACGCCCGGGAGGGCTGGCAGCTCGTCGACAAGGGCGTCGAGTGGAACTACAAGGACGACGTCCCGGCGTACGTCGTGCACCCGCCGCTCGGCAAGTGGCTGATCGGCGCCGGCGAGTGGGCCTTCGGGTACGTCGACGTCGAGCAGGGGTTCAACGTCCCCGGTCGGCTGATGACCACCGCACCGGAGTTCGGCTGGCGGATCTCGGCGGCGCTGGCCGGCATCCTGTCGGTGCTGCTGCTGGTGCGCATCGGCCGGCGGATGTTCCGCTCCACCGTGCTGGGCTGCACCGCCGGGCTGCTGCTCGCCCTCGACGGCTTCCACCTGGTGCTCTCCCGCACCGCCCTGCTCGACATCTTCCTGCTGCTGTTCGTACTGGCCGCCTTCGGGGCGCTGGTGCTCGACCGGGACGCCCGCCGCCGCCGCTGGCAGCAGGCCCTCGACGCCGGGCTGGACCCGTCCCGCCCGGGTGCGGCCGGTCGCCCGGCCGGCGGCTGGCGCAGCTGGCCCTGGTGGCGGCTGGCCGCCGGGGTGCTGCTCGGGATGGGCATCGCGGTGAAGTGGAGCGCGCTCTACTTCGTACCGGCGTTCGTGCTGTTGGTGTTGCTCTGGGAGGTCGGGGCCCGCCGCTCCGCCGGGGTACGCCGACCGTGGCGGGACGCGTTCCGCGCCGAGCTGCCCTGGCTGCTGCTGACCGCGGTGGTGATGAGCCTGACCTACCTGGCCGCCTGGTCCGGCTGGTTCCTCACCGACCACGGCTACTACCGGCTCGCCGAGCGGTACCCGAACACCCCCGGCCTCAGCGACACCCCGTTCCTCGGCCCGCTGAAGAACCTCTACGAGTACCACATGGCGGCGTACAGCTTCCACGCCGGCCTCTCCGAGCCGCACAAGTACCAGTCCTGGCCGTGGCAGTGGCTGCTGCTCGGCCGGCCGGTGGCCTTCCACTACTCCGGCGACGGCCCCTGCGGGGCGGCGAGCTGCGCCTCCGAGGTGCTGCTGCTCGGCACCCCGCTGCTGTGGTGGTCGTTCCTGCCGGCGCTGGCCGGTACCGCGTGGCTGGGCCTGGCCCGGCGCGACTGGCGGGCCGGGGCGATCCTGCTCTGCGTCGCCTTCGGCCTGCTGCCCTGGTTCTGGTACGCCCTCGACGGCCGGACGATGTTCTCCTTCTACACCGCCCCGGCCCTGCCGTTCCTGGTCCTGGCGGTGACGTACGTGCTCGGCGCGATCGTCACCCCGGCCGACCCACCCGGCGCCCTCGGCAAGACCGGCGCAACCGGCGGGGCTGATCCCGCCGGTGGGGTCGGCGCAGCCGGTGGGGTCGCGACGGCGCGGGACGCCGAGGCCGAGCAGGCGCGGGCCGACCGGCGGCTGGTGGGTGCGTTCATCGTGGGCGCGTACGTGCTGCTGGTCGCGCTCTGCTTCGCGTACTTCTATCCGATCTTCGTCGGGACGATCCTCACCAACGCCGAGTGGTCCGCCCGGATGTGGCTCGACGGCCGCTGGATCTGACCCCGGTGCAAGGAAGGGCCCCCGCTTAACGCCTCAGGTAGAGCGGGGTGCCCTTCTCACCGGGAACAGCCACCGGCTTCCGCCCCACGCAGCTTCCGCCCCACGCAGCTTCCGTCCCACGCAGCTTCCGCCCCAACAAAGACGCGCGCCCCGATCGCCTGCCACGGGGGAAGCGGGCGATTGGGGCGCGCAAGGGAAGCTTAACCACCATGCACCACTGGCACAACGGGTCAACTTGTTTCAGATTTCCGACGGATGCGTTGACGGCCATATGGTTTACATCCGGCACCTAACGGACAGTCATCTCTTCGGCGCGGGGCGCAGCACCCACGCGTACGGCAGGGACGCGCGCCCCCACCGCCACGGTCGGCTGCAGTACCGTCACCGCATGGCTCGCAGCACCCGGCACCGACCCTCCACTACGGACGCGACGAGCCGGGCGGGGCAGGGCCCACCCACTCCGGCGCCACGCACCGACCAGGCCGTCGACCGGGTCCGGCTGTGGTCGTACCCGGGCGGGGGTGTGGGTGATGCGTGACCTGCTGCCGCCGACCGTGGCGGTCGCGGTGGCCGGGCCGGCGGACTGGACCGGGACGTTGCTGCCGGCCGAGCAGGCCTGCCTCGGCGAGCGGGCGGTGGAGAACCGGCGGCGGGACTTCACCGCCGGCCGGGTCTGCGCCCGGCGGGCGATGGGCGCCCTCGGCCTGCCGCCGACCCCGGTGCCCGCGGCGGACCGGGCCCCGGTCTGGCCGGCCGGCGTGGTCGGCACGATCACCCACACCCGGGGGTACTGCGCGGCGGCGGCGGCCCGGACCACCGAGATCCGGTCGGTAGGCATGGACGCCGAACGGCACAAGGTCCTCGAAGCCGGGGTACGCCGACTGATCTGCCTGCCCGAGGAGGAGCAGCGGTGCGCCCGGCTACCCGCCGGGGTGTCCTGGCCGGCGGTGATCTTCAGCGCCAAGGAGACCGTCTACAAGGTCTGGCATCCGATCGTCGGCAGCTGGCTCGACTTCCACGACGCCCGGATCGACCTGGACCCGGAGGCGGGCACCTTCACCGCGTGGATCGCGCCGGCCCGCCTCGACGCGGCGGCTGACCTGGACCCGCCACGGACCATCAGCGGACGGTTCGCCGTCGAGACCGACCTGGTCCGCACCGCCGCCGTCCTCGGCCTCCGCTGACCCGGCGACTGTTCGAACCGATCAGCCGACGACCTGGCACCGGGTGGACCACCAGGATTCGGGGGTTGCCTGCGCGCGGTAGCGTCCAGGCTGTTCGAGACGTTCCCAGGCGCCGAGGAGTATGGTGAGCCACCCCCAGCCCCCGTTCGGGCCGCAGGACCCCAACCAGCCGTCGTCGTATCCTGCCGACCCGACGGCCGCCCCACCGCCTCCGAACGACCCGTGGGCTCAACCGGACACTCCCGCACCGTCCCTCTTCGGCTCCCCGCAGCAGCCCGACGACGCGTGGTCCACGCCGCCCGGCGGCGATTCCTGGACGCCGCCGACGGCCCCGTACCCGCCGGGTGGCGGCCCCGCTGGCCCGCAGTACCCGCCGGGTGGTGGCACCGGTGGCCCGCAGTACCCGTCCTCGGGCGCGCCGCACTACGCCGCCTCGGGCGAGCAGTCGCCGTACCCCGGCTCGGGTGAGCAGCAGTACCCGTCCTCGGGCCAGCCCTACCCGCAGCCGCCGGTCTCCGGCGCGCCGCAGTACCCGGGCCAGTCGTACCCGCCGGTCTCCGGCGCGCCGCAGTACCCCGGCCAGCCGTACCCGCCGGTGTCGGGCGCGCCGCAGTACCCGGGGCAGCCGTACCCCGCGCCGGGTTCGGGTGCCCCGCAGTACCCGCCGCCGGTCTCCGGCGCGCCGCAGTACCCGACCTCCGGTCAGCCGTACCCGCCGGCCGGGCCGCTGCCGCCCGGTGGCGGCTACCCGCCGCCCGGGTACCCGCCCGGGGCGTACCCGTTGGGTCCGCCGCAGAAGTCGTCAGGTGGCTCGGGCGGCAAGGCGGCGCTGATCATCATCGCGATCGTCACGGTGATCGCGCTGCTCTGCTGTGGCGGCAGCGTCCTCGCCTACATCGCAGCCGGCGGTGACGACGAGCAGACCAGCGGCACCGGTCCGACCGCGGCACCGACCACCGCCGCCCCGAGCACCGAGCCGACCCAACCGCCGACGCCGGAGCCGACCACCGCCGCGCCGACCACCGCCGCGCCCCGACCCACCGGCGAGACCTACAACATGAAGGCCGGCGACACCCTCATCCTCACCGACAACGACGGTGAACTGCGGATCACCGTCTCGAAGTTCCGGACGACCGACGAGCCGTGCCGGAGCTACTCGCCGAAGCCGAGCAAGGGGCTCTACCTGATCGCCGACGTGAGCGCCGAGGTCACCAAGGGTTCGTCCTCGCTCAACCCGATCTACTTCGAGTGGGTGGCCGCGGACGGCACCACCACCAACGGCCTGGCCGGCATCATCTCCGGCTGCGGCGACTCGCTCACCTCCGGCAACAACCTGCCGGAGGGCACCAAGCGCAGCGGAACGGTGGTCTTCAACGTCGCCGACACCAAGGGCACCCTGGAGTACCAGCACAAGTTCCGGACCTCCGGCTCCTGGCGGCCGTAACGCGGCGGGCCGGGGCCGGCGCACCACGGCTCCGGCTCCGCCGCCATAGATCGAGGTGAACCGACCACCCCGACCGACCGTAGTACCGCCGACCAGGTACCGATTCGGTAGGGACAGGCGCATGGGCGATCAGAACGACCCGCTCGCCTTTGTGGGCGAGCCTGGCTTCGACACCAAGGTCGAACGGCTGGCGCTCTGGATCCTGCGACAGGACCTTGCGAGGGGCTGGGACCCGGAACACCGGAGCGAGACCAACCGTGACCTGAGAAACGGGATGCGGTTCGTCGACGAGGCGCACCGGCAGACCGCACCCAAGGAGACCCGCAAGCGCGGCGGCCTACGGATCAGGGGCCGGGATGTACTGCACCGCCTACGGGGCAAGACCTTCGCCCCGCACGAGTGGACGGGCATCGATCCACCCCCGTACGGCAGCCAGCTCCCCGGATCTGCGGACTCCGTCCAGCAGTGGACGCACCCGGGATTCGCGAACGGTCCGTACGCGATGATGGCCATGCGGTCTCCGCTCGGCGGCCCGGAGTTCTCCGCACACCAGGACGCCGCGGTCAGGCTGGCGGTCGCCCGTACGTTGAAGAGCTGGATCGGCCTCGACCAGAGCCTCGCCCGGCTCCACGAGAACGGCAGACTCAGCGGCGTCTCGGCCTACTACTACCCCGATCCGACGGGCAGGGTGAGAAACAACGCGGCCGAGGTCCGTCAGTGGGCGGGGTGGACGCCGGAGCCCGTACTGGACTCCCGGGGTAGGGAGCGGCCGGAGATCGCCACGCTGGCCGTCGCCCCTACGGACCCGAGGTACGACCCCCCGGCTCAGGATGGTCGGCGGAGCATCGCCCCACCGCTGGAGACCTACCTGATGGTCAGTGGGGCCGACCGGTGGCAGCAGGAACGGGTACGGGCCACACAGCAGACCGCCAGCGCGGCGGCACCCGGGCAACCACCCGCGACCAACGAGAGCTCTCGGCACGCCGCAGCGAGTTACCGCCTGACCTCGGCGCCCTCCGCCGCTCCGCAGGTACGCCCCACGAGGCCGGAACTCGCTTCGAACAACCCCTACCGGAACCTGAACCCGACGCAGGGACCTGTACGGGGTCGGTGATCCGGCTCCACCTGGTAGCTGACCGGCCGTTGACCCGCTTGCCGCACTGCACGTGCCGGGAAGGTGGCGCTGGTTACGCCGCTCGGCTGGCCGCGACGTGGCCGTGGGCCGGCCGCCGTGAGCCGTGCCGTTCCACCCCACCGCGGGCCGGCTGCGGACCAACGCACTCGACCCGGCCTTCCGGCCCGGGACCACGTCCCGGGCCGGAAGGCCGGTGACCACCAGAGGGTGACCGGTGTCGGGTGGATCAGGTGAAGTTCACGTCACTGCACCACATGTAGGCCTGGTCGGCGTGCGAGGCCTGCCAGATGACGAAGACGATGTGGTGTCCGGTGTAGCCGGAGGTCGAGACGTTGAACGAGATGTTCTGTGCCGGTGCGTACCGCCCGGTCTGCGTGATGAAGTCGAGGTTCCCCCAACCCAGACGTTGGGTGGCGGGGTTGAACCCCTGCTTGCTCACGTAGACCCGGAAGTAGTCGGCACCGTGACTGGCCTGGTCGTACAGCTGGATCGAGAAGTTACGGCCGAGGTTGGACGTCTTCCACGCTCCGGGCTGGTTCAGGCTGTCGTTCCGGGTAAGGCCGTTGCTGCACAGCTGCCCGTCGGGGGTACGGGCCTGGAACTGCCCGCCCAGACCGTCCCGCAGCGCGCTCATCCAGTTCCACATGGTGTCCGGGTTGGCCTGGAAGGCGCGGTAGCACATGGGGTCCTGCTGTTGCATGGCCGGATCCATGTGCCGGCTCCCCCAGGTCTGCCAGCACTGGTAGGCGCGGGTGGCCGGGCCGACGATCGTGCCGTGGGCCTGGGCCGGGCCGATGAAGGTCAACGTGCCGGCCAGCATGGCGAGCACCACGACGAGCGCTCGAACGGGCTGGCGGACAGCCGACCGTGACCGACGGCCGGACTGATCGGGCTTGGCTGAACCCATGGTGGATCCTCCGTTCTCCGACGTTCTGGGGCTTGTGTGGGAGCGCTTCCGTGCCAGCATTGCACCAATCGACCCAGAGTTCAATGATCGTCTATATATATCTGCTCTGAGCTGGATTTATGAGCAAACCCATCACAGAGATAGGAGATCCCCGAAAGCACCTTCGATCTTGCTGGGCGCGCCAATCCCATGATGTCGCCGAAACAGCCGCGTCGAGCGCAACCATAACCTCGGCACGGTCACCCGGCACGCCACGGCGCGAACCTGGACAGCCGCACCACCCAGCGTTCCGCACACTGATCGACGCCTATGTTGCACAGCCGGTTCAGACGTGTTGGAATGACTCCCGTCGCCGGCAGCGCGGGGGCTACGGGCAGCACCGCGGCGCGCGGGCTACGGGCAGCACCGCGGCGCGCGGGCTACGGGCAGCACCGCGGCGCTTGGGCAACCGCGCTGGGCACGGCCGGCCGGGAGCACGGCGCCGAGCACCGCCATTGGCAGCGATGGTCGGCCATTCGGCGGGGCGCACGCGGTGGGATCTCCGCAGCCGGCGCGGCGCCGATCGCGCACTTCGACGCCACGCGTCACGGCGACCGGGGTGGGCGCCGGAGACACCTGACGGCTGTCGACGCACTGGAACGGCCGCACTGGAACGGCCGCACTGGAACGGCAACGAGGTGATCATGAGCGTTCGGAACTTCTTCGTGGGGTGGCACCGGAACCGCTACGTGTGGGCGGCCGTGGTTCTCCTGGCGGTCTCGGCAGGCGCAGCCGTACTGGCGAAATCCGCGCCGGAACCGGAGCCGCCGGATCTGCGGGCGCAGATCACCAGCCGGATGCGCACCATCCTCGAACAGGCCGACCCGGGGCAGCACAACCACGCCGGACACCAGCCCCAGCAGGTTGCCGACGCACCGGCCCGCACCCCGGTGATCTGCGGGGTCCACGTCTACGGCCACGAGCCGGACACAGCCACCGTCCTGGCCGACGTGCGGACGGTCTACGGCTACCACTTCTGCGGGGTCGCCGAACAGGATCGCCCCTGGGACGTCGCGGTCAAGCTGACCGGACCGCTGATCATGGACATGGCCACCGAGCCGCCCGGCATCCAGGTGGTGGAGGGGACCGGCGAGGTCCGCTTCGTCGACCGGCTCCGGGAGATGTTCCCGGAGAAGTACGAACAACTGGCGCTCAAGGAGGCCCTTACCGAGTCGGAGATGGCCGACCTACGCCGCCGGTACGACGCCGCAGCCGGCCTCTGACCGGACGGCCACCCACCCCCGGCACGCATTTGGCATGGCTGGCAGCTCGCCGACGAACTGGTCGGTCACCGCCACTGCGACGATTCCGGAATGAGGACGCAGCTACCACCGGGAGCCCTTTGAAAAAAGCGGTTCGGAGGCGCAGAAAAATGTCGCCGACCGCTGTGCCCGGACCTCAGACGGGTAGAGCGGGCCGAGGCTACCCACAAACAGTGGTTGGCTGGCCCTGCGCGAGCAGGCACCGCCGCGCTGGCGCCACGACCAGGCATTCAGCGAGGTCATCTACCTCACGCCGAGGGAGCTCACCGCTCTCGGCGCGAAGATCCGCGATCTCCTGGCCGACTACCGCCACCGCGAGACCCGGCCCGAGACCCGTCCGCAGGGGTCCGCGCCGGTCGCGGCGGTCGCCCGCCTGTTCCCCCTGCTCGACCCGGATCGCTGATCCGATCCGCTTCCGGTACGTCGCCCCCGTCGACGTACGCCCCCCGGGCCAAGCCCCAGACGAACCTCTGGAGGATCTGGAGATGTTCGAGCGTTACGTGTATCTGCCGGACGGGCCGGCGCAGGTCCGCGAGGTGTCACCGGCATGAGCCGTGACCGCCAGGTGGGCAGGGTCGGGCAGCTGTCGCGCTACCCGGTCAAGTCGATGCTGGGCGAGGATCTGGACCAGGCGTACGTGGACGAGGCCGGCATCGCCGGCGATCGGACCTTCGCCGTGCTCGACTGCCTCACCGGCAAGGTGGCAAGCGCAAAGAACCCGCGCCTGTGGCGCGAGATGCTGACGGTACGGTCCACGCTGACACCCCCCGACTCCACCGGCGCCCCGGCGGTCCGGCTGACCTTGGCCGACGGTACGACCGAGACCGTGACGGTGACCGGCTACCGCGATCCGGCGCTGTCCATGCTGCTGGGCCGGGATGTTCGCCTGCTCGACCGGGCCGCGCCGCACACGAGCATCGAGCGGATGGACCCGGACCAGGTACGCACGGATGACGATCTGCGAAGCGCGGAGACCGTCAGCTCCGAACTGGCTACCGGCTCTCCACCGGGCACGTTCTTCGACTTCGCGCCCCTGCACCTGATAACGACCGCGACGCTGGCCGCCCTCACGGACCACCTGGGTCGGCCGGTGCACAGCCAACGTTTCCGGCCCAACATCGTCGTCGAGGTGCCCGACCCCGGCGCCGGTTTCGTCGAGAACCTCTGGCCAGGGCGTCGACTGCGAATCGGCACCGACGTGGTCGCCGAGGTCGTCATCGCGACCCCCCGGTGCGTCATTCCGGCGCTGCGGCATGGTGACGGCGAACCGGATGTCGCGCTGCTGCAGGTGCTGAGCCGGCACAACCGCCTGCCGGCCGTCGGCTCCCTGCCGTGCGCCGGGGTGTACGCGCGCCCGCTGGAATTCGGCGTCATCCGCTCCGGTGACCCGGTCGAGCTCTGTTGACTGCTGCCACTTGACCGCTACAGAAGATCGAAAAAGGCCGTCTCCGACTATCGGAAACGGCCTTGAACTGGGTGGAGCTGAGGGGATTTGAACCCCTGACCCCCTCGATGCGAACGAGGTGCGCTACCAGTCTGCGCCACAGCCCCTCCGCCGGCTGACCGGCATCAGCACCGCCCGGCTTACACCGGGCGGGCCGGCAACAAGGCTAACAGGCCGGCCCCCGAAGAGCGAATCACCCCCCGGTACGCCACGATCCCGGCAGCCCACGCCCCCGAAGCCCACCAGCCACCGGGGCGCTCGACGCCCGCGTCCCCCGGTGGCCGGAGGCCACGCGACGCCCACCCCGTGGCCGGAGGCCACGCGACGCCAGCGTCCCCCGGTGGCCGGAGGCCACGCGACGCCCACCCCGTGGCAGGGGGCGCTCGCCGCCAGCCCAGCGGTGCTGACCCCGACGGGAGGGCCACGTCCCGCCCAGCCGGCGGTGAGAAGGGTGCCCCGCTAGACCTGAAGCGTTAACAGGGGGCCCTTCCTTACACCTCAGTGGGGGTTGCGGCCGGACTGGTACGGGCGGCCGCGCAGGCCGCCGGAACGGCGGTAGGAGACGGAGCCGCCCCCGTTGGCCACTGCCGGCAGGTCGGCTGGGCGGTCGAGGCCCATCGCGGCCCGGCGTACCCCTTCGCGTTGGGCGGCGAGGCGGCGCTGGGCCTCCCGGCGGGCGGCTGCCCGGCGGGCCTGCTCGCGGCGCACCTCGGCCTGCCGGGCGGCCAACCAGGCGGCCTCCCGGGCCTGGAGCCGCCGCCGGCGGCGCTCGGCCAGGGCCCGACTGCGCAGGTGCACCATGTACGCCAGCAGCAGGGTGCCGGTGACCGAGAAGCTGATCCAGAAGCCGGGGCCGACCACGACCACCCCGATCAGCTCGACGAAGTTGAGCAGCAGCAGGGCGGCCAGCACCCGGCGGCGGCGGTATACGGCCGGGGTGTGCCGGCGCGGCGGTCGGCGACGGGTCCGCTTGGCGGCCGGCGGCACCACCCGCAGCCGCTTGGCCCGCCGGGACGCCCCGCGCCGCCCGGTGGCACCGCCGCCGGGCCGCCGCCGACCGGCGGAAGCACCATCGGAAGCCGCGCCGCCGGCCCCGGCCCCGCCGGAAGCCAGGTCACCGGCCCCGGCACCGCTGGCGTCGGAGCCGGGCGTCCCGGCGGAGGCATGGTCCACCGCACCCCGGTCGGAGTCCGGGACCGGGGAGGCACCGTCGGGCCGGGTGCCCGGGACGGTCAGGGCACCCGTTACCGGGTCTTCACTGAGTGTGACGACAAGGGCGCGAGTGGTGTTGACCGGTTGCCGGCCCGGGACAGTGCGACGTCGCCGGCGGCGCTGGAGCACCCGCGCCGTCGACTGCGCCCGCTCCGCCACCAGCCGCTCGGTGGCGTCGTACCGGCGGACCAGCGCCGGGGCGAGGGCGAGCAGGCCGGCGGCGGCGAGGACGGCGAGGAGCACCGAGGTCGGCACCCTCACCCCTCCCGTCACCAGAAAAGAAGCAACCGCCGGCCCGCCGCCGGATCTTCCACCGAAACCAACCCCCTGCGGTGCAGATCCTGCGGCCGGACAGCATCTGCCGCAGCTTGCAGTTACCTGAGGTTACGGGCCGCCGACCAGGAAGATTGCGCGCCGCGCCGATCGGGACAGACCCAACGACGGGACCGAGGGGGTCACTGGTCGGCAGCCTGCAGCCGGTGCCAACGGGCCAGCAGGCCGCCTTCGAGAGCGACTTCCTCGCTGGTCATGGCGTATCCGATGTGGTCACGCCAGGCACCGTCGATGTGCATGTACCGCACGTGGTACGACTCCTCGCGGAAGCCCAGTTTCTCCACCACCCGGCGGGACGGCTTGTTCTCCGGGCGGATGTTCACCTCGACCCGGTGCAGTCCGGCCGCGCCGAAGGCGTGGTCGACCGCGAGCGCCAACGCGGTCGGGATCACCCCGCGACCGGCCACCCGGGAGTCCACCCAGTAGCCGACGTACCCGGAGCAGAACGCCCGGCGCACGATGCTGCCGACGTTCAGGTGACCGACGAGTCGTTCCTGGCCCTGCTCGCGCAGGCAGACCGCGAAGGGCAACCCCTCACCGGTACGCGCCGAGCGGCGCTGGTCGCGGTGCACCCAGCGGAACGCGTCCGGGGAGTTCAGCTCGTCCCAGGTGCCCGGCATGGCCGACTCCCAGGGGGCCAGCCACGCCTGGTTCGCCCGACGGACCTGTGACCAGGCCAGGGCGTCAGCGCGCCGGTACGGCCGCAGCAGCACGGCCCCGTCGGTCAGCACCGCCGGCCAGCCCGGCGCCCGCCTGAACACAGCAGTCTCCCCTCGCGACGAACACCCTATCGGCGGCGGTCCAGGAGGAGGACGTCCACGGTGGAGCCGGCCGCCGCCGTGGTGACCCGCTCCCCGAGCACCAGCAGCCCGTTGGCCTCGGCCAACCCGGAGAGGGTGTACGGCCCGCCGCTGAGTGGTTGCACAGTGTACCCACCGCCGCGGCGCTCGGCGACATGGGCCGGGCGGAACTCGCGCAGCCGGCCCGGCGAGGAGACCGTCTCCAGTAGATGGGCCCGCACGCTGGGGCGGAACACCGGCTCGGTGCCGGAGAGCAGGTTGATCGCCGGGCGGGCGAGCACCTCGAAGCCGATCAGCGCCGCACCGGGCTCGCCGGGCAGGCAGACCACCGGCACCTCCTCGGCGCCGACGGTGCCGAAGCCGAGCGCCGTGCCGGGATAGAGCGCCACGTCGGTGAAGGTGACCGGCCCGGCCCGGCCACCCTCCCGACGGGACAGGATCCGGCGCACCATGTCCCCCGGCCCGGTGCCGGTGCCGCCGGTGGTGATGATCAGGTCGGCCCGCAGGGTCTGGTCCTCCAGCAGGCCGCGCAGCCCCTCCGGGTCGTCGTCGCAGATTCCCACCCGGTACGCCAGCGCACCGGCCTCCGCCGCGGCGGCGGTCAACGCGTGCGAGTTGGCGTCCACCACCTGGCCGGGCTGGCTGCCCCGGCCCACGTCGACCAGCTCGTCACCGGTGGCCACCACGACCACCCGGGGGCTGGGCCGGACCACCACGTGCCCGATCCCGGTCGCGGCGAGCACCGCCACCAGGGCCGGCGACACGTAGCTGCCGGCCCGGGCGAGCAGCGTGCCGGCGGGCAGCTCCTCCCCGGCCCGGCGTACCCCGTACCCGCGCTTGGGCACCCGGAAGATCTCCACGGCGGCCATGCCCTGGTCGGTCCACTCCACCGGCACCACCACGTCGGCGGCGATCGGCAGCGGCGCGCCGGCCGCCACCGAGAAACAGGCGCCCGGGGTCAGCCGGACCGGTCGCCAGCTCGCCGCACCCAGGTCACCGACCACATTGAGCCGTACCGTCCGGCCCGGCCCCCGGGCGCTGCCGGGGCTGTACCCGCCGCCCCGGCCGGCACCGGCCAGATCGTCCCAGCGCGCCGCGTACCCGTCCACCGCCGCCTGGTCGAAGGCGGGGAAGGAGTGCGGTGCGACCACGTCCTCGGCGAGGACGTTGCCGTACGCCTGGGTCAGGTCGAGGTCGAGTGGCGGCAGCGCGCGTAACCTGCGCAGCACACTGCCCAGGTAGTCGGCGAGCGGCGTCAACTCGTTCGCGGCCGCCTCGGCGTCGGCCGTAGCGGTCATGTACTAGGCCCACCCGACGCGTCGGAGTTGACGAACTCGGCAAGCCACTTGCGGAACTCGGCGCCGAGGTCGTCGCGGTCGCAGGCGATCTGCACCACCGTCTGCAGGTAGCCCAGCGGCATGCCGGTGTCGTAGCGGGTGCCCCGGTAGACGATCGCGTGCACCGGCGTACCCTCGCTGCGCAGCAGCTCCATCGCGTCGGTGAGCTGGATCTCGCCGCCGCTGCCGGGCTCGGTGCGGCGGATCGCCTCGAAGATGCTGCCCGGCAGGACGTACCGGCCGAGCACCGCGAGGTTGCTCGGGGCCTCGTCCGGGCTGGGCTTCTCCACCATGCCGGTGACCTTGACGACCTCACCGATGTCGGTCAGCTCGGCCTCGGCCGGCTCCACCGAGGCGATCCCGTACCGCTTGGTCTCGGCCGGGTCGACCTCGAAGAAGGCCAGCACCACCCCGCCGGTGCGGGCCTGCAGCTCCAGCATGGCCGGCAGCAGCGGCTCGTCGAGCTTGACGAACTCGTCGCCGAGCAGCACCGCGAAGGCCTGGTCGCCGACGTGTGACTCGGCGTACCCGACGGCGTGGCCGAGGCCGAGCTGCTCCGGCTGCCGGCAGGTGTAGATCTCGGCCAGCTCGCTGGGGCGCTGCACGGCGGCCAGCCGCTCGGTGTCGCCCTTGGCCTCCAGGCGGGCCTCCAGGTCGGGCCGGCGGTCGAAGTGGTCGACCATCGATGTCTTGCCCCGGCCGGTGATCAGCAACACGTCGCCGATACCGGCGTGCGCGGCCTCCTCGACGATGTACTGCAGAACCGGGCGGTCGATCACCGGCAGCAGTTCCTTCGGCACCGCCTTGGTGGCGGGCAGGAAGCGTGTGGCCAGGCCAGCGGCGGGGATGACGGCCTTGACCGCGCGGGAACGGCCGGTTGGGGAGGTCACCGATGAGGGGTTGACTGAGTGCTCCGACATGTCGCGAGACTATCGGCCATGGCCCTGTCTCGGCGGGTGTGGCCCGGAAGACGCGCCGCCGGGCGTAGCGGCGCGGGGCGGCCCGTCCTCTCCGCCGGGCGCCCGGACCGGAACGACGATCTCCTCCATCGGAGGTCGCGAGCGTGGTTGCGCCACCCGGTAGGTGTCCCGGCCGGCGTCCTTGGCCGCGTAGAGAGCGTTGTCGGCCGAGTCGAGCACCTGCTGCCCGGTGGTGGCGTGGTCCGGGTACACGGCGATGCCGATGGAGACGGTCACCGACACCGGCACCGTCACCCCGGAGTACGTCTCCACCGTGATCGGGCTGTCCCGGACCACCGTGGCGAGCCGCTCGGCGACGATCGCCGCGCCCCGCGCGTCGGTCTCCGGCAGCAGCACCACGAACTCCTCCCCACCCTGGCGGAAGGCCAGGTCGACCTCGCGGATCTCGCCGCGCAGCCGACGGGCGAACTCGGCAAGCACCGCGTCCCCGGCCGGGTGCCCGTAGGTGTCGTTGACGGCCTTGAACCGGTCCAGGTCGAGCGCGAGGACGCTGAGCATCCGACCGAACCGGCTGGCCCGTTCCACCTCCCGCCGGATCGACTCACGTAGGTAGCGGTAGTTCCACAGGCCGGTGAGCGGATCGGTGAGCGAGAGCCGCTGCGCCTCCTCGTGCATCCGGACGTTCTCCACCGCCACCGCCACGTGCCCGGCGAGGGTCCGCAGCGTGGCCAGGTCGTCGTCGTCGAACTCGTCGCTGCCGTGCCGGTCGTAGAGGGCCAGCACGCCGAACGCCGCACCACCCGAGCCGGGCCCCGCCGCCACCGGGTGCCCGTGCGGCTCGGTCGGGTCGCCGAGACCGTGCGGCTCGGTCGCCCCACCGAGACCGTTCGGCTCGGTCGGGCCGTGGTGACCGTTCCCGGTCGACCAGCCGGGCCGGGCCGGCCAGTCACCGGGCCAGGTCGGCTCCGCGGGCGGTCCGGCCGGCTCGGGCACCGCGAAGGGCACCGCGAGGTACGTCTCGCAGTACGGCTCGCCGGTCGCCTCCGCCGACGGGTCGGTACGGCCCCGACGTGGCTCACCGGTCGCCGCGACCGTCCCGATCACCCCGTGTCCGATCGGGATGCGCAGCACCGGCGGACCGGACCGGCCGGCGGACCAGCGCCCGTCCAGCCCCTCGGTGCACTGCCCGACGAGGGTGCCGGTGCCGTCCAGCAGCAGCACCGCGCCGGCCCGGGCCCCGGTGGCCACGATCGCGCTGTGCAGGATGACCCGCAGGATGCGTTGCAGGTCGTGGGTGCTGGCCAGGGTGTCCCCGAGCACCGCGAGGTGGCTGCGCAACTGGTCCCGGCTGGTGGTCAACGCCTGCACGTAGGCCTCGGCCTCCCGGGTCATCCGGTTGAACGCGGTGGCCAGCCGACCGATCTCGTCCCGGGACCGCACCGGCACCCGCGCGGTCAGGTCGCCGTGGGCGAACCGGTCCACCGCGGCGGCCAACTCGACCAGGGGTCGGGTGCTCACCCGGGCCAACCGCCAGCCGACCAACACCGCCAACAGCGCCGCCAGCAGCACGGCGGCGGCCAGCAGCGGGTACAGGCCGGCGGGTTGCCCGCCGGACACCGAGATCACCAGGGGCAGCGGCTGGCCCGGCGCCGGCCCCACCCGGCGCAGGTACCGGCCGTCCGAGGTCGCCACGACCCGGTCTCCGACGGCGCGGGTCACCTCGCGTACCCCGGTGTCGTCGGTGGTGTGCGCGATCCCGGCACCGTCGAGCAGGGTGACCGCGACGCCGGTCACCGCGGCCAGCCGGGCCACGAACTCCGGGTCGACCCTCCAGGCGGCGGCGACGCTGCCGAGCGCGGCACCGGCGGGGTCGCGCAGCTCGACCCGGGCGGTCAGGGCGGCCGTCGGCCCGGGCTCCGGTCGGTCCTGCGCGCAGTCCCGCCAGGGCGCCTGCGGTGCGCCCGGGGTGGCGTAGGTGACCCGGCCGGTGGCATCGGTGACCTCGACGGCGGCGGCCAGGCCCCGACTGACCACCTGACCGGCGGTGCCGGCCCGCTCGGGCGCGGCGGCCAGGGCGACCACGTCGGCCGCCGCCCGCAGCTGCTGGCAGAGCGCGTCCACCGAGGTACGCACGGAGGCGGCGGCCACCCCGAGCCGGTCGACCGACCGGCTACGCTCGACCGCCCCCAGGGTCGTGGCGACGAAGACGGCACCGAGCAGGACCGGGCCGAGCACCACCGCGAGGAAGGCTGCGGTCAATCGCCCGCGTAGCGTCACGCTTCCCCCCGGAAGTTCCGCGCCCGATGCTGCGATGCTGACACAGAGCCACCGTTAGACCAACGTTGCGTCAGGAGTGTTGCGTGCCTGATTTTTCTGATGAAGCAGAAGAAACGCCTGAGGCGAAGCGACACCGGCGAGGCGACCTGCTCGCCCGCCGCCGGTCGCTCACCGCCGCGCAGCGCTCCGCCGCCGCCGGTCGCGTCCAGGCCGAGCTGACCGCCCTGGTACGCCGCCTGCGCCCACGCCTGATGACCGGGTACGTGCCGGTGGGCTCCGAACCGGGCGGGCCGGACCTACCGGAGGTGCTGCGGGCCGCGCTGCCGGACACCTCCGTGCTGCTGCTGCCGGTGCTCCTGGCCGACCTGGACCTGGACTGGGCGGCGTACGACGGTTCGCTGGCGGTGGCCGGGCGGGGGATGCGCGAGCCCACCGGCCCCCGGCTCGGGGTGGCCGCCGTCGCCGGGGCGGACCTGGTGGTGGTGCCCGCCCTGGCGGTGGACCTCGCCGGGTGTCGGCTGGGTCGGGGTGGCGGCTCGTACGACCGGGCGCTGGCCCGGGTGCCGGCGGCCACGCCGACCGTCGCCCTGCTGCACGACGGCGAGTTGCTGGACGCTCTGCCGGCCGAGCCGCACGACCGACCGGTACGGGCGGCGATCACCCCCGGCGGCGGATGGCACGCCCTGACCGACCCGTCGGGTGTCACACCCCACACTTCCGCTGGACGAACCCGGGTCCGATGACGCACCATTGGCACTCGAATGCGTCGAGTGCCAATCGGCCGTCGGAGATCCGGAGGAGATCGTGCCCACGTACCAGTACGCCTGCACCGCGTGCGGACACCAACTCGAGGCGGTGCAGTCCTTCGCCGACGAGCCGCTTACCGAGTGCCCGGCGTGCGAGGGACGCCTGCGCAAGGTGTTCAACTCCGTCGGGGTGGTGTTCAAGGGGTCCGGTTTCTACCGCACGGACTCCCGCGCCGCCGGCTCGGAGGGCAAGACCGGCGGCAACGGCAAGAGCAAGTCCGAGTCGTCCGGCGGCTCGTCCGGCTCGTCGGACTCGTCCACCGGCTCGTCGACGGGCGGCTCGTCGTCGAGCGGGTCCACCGGCGGCTCGGGCAGCGGCTCGTCCGGCAGCGGCTCGTCGGGCGGATCCTCGTCGGGTGGGTCGTCGAACGGCGGCGGCTCCGGCAAGTCCCCGGCGGCCAGCGGCTCCGGCACCAAGTCCTGACCGGATCCCCCGGCCGGCACTCCCCTGCCGGCCGGGGCGGTCGGCAGGTGTCGGTCGGCAGGTGCGTCCCGGGCGACGTCCGGACGACGGTCGGACCGTGGTCGGACCGGAACCGGGCGCGCGGCGGGTCAGTCCCAGTGCGGCGGCCGGTCGGCGAGCAGCCGGTCGTCGTTGCCGCCGGAGCGCTCCCCCCAACCCCGGTCGGTGTCGTCGGCCGTCTGCTCGGGCAGCACGACGAAGTCCTCACTGAGGTCGACCACCCGGTCGTCGTCGCCGCGTACCCCCGGATCCACCGTGCTCACCGCGCAAGCATAACCACCTCCGGTAGCGTCGTCCGGCGTGACGACGCCCAGCGGTGCCAGCTCCGAGGACGACTACTGGCGACACCCACCGCCGCCCGGACCGGAGCACCCACCGGGACGGCCCGACCCGACCACCGCCGGGTACGCCGGGCCGCCGCCCACGGTCGCGCCCCCGGCGGGCTGGCGGCCACCGGTACGCCTGGAGCCGGCCGCACCGCGCCGACTGCCGCCGCAGGACATGGCCGGTCTGGACACCGCCGAGCAGCGGGCCCAGCGGGTCACCTACGGGGTGGGCGCGGTGGCCGGGGTGGTGCTGCTGGTGCTGCTCTGCCTGTTCTGCTCCCGCCTGCTGCTCTGACGCCCGCCGCTGCTCTGACGCCCGCTGGGGAGCGGGTCAGAAGGTGTTCTGCCAGAGCGTCTCCGCACCGGTGTGCCCGGCCCGGACGGTGTAGATCAGCACCGGCACCGCCAGCACCAACACCAGCACCGACAGCACCCGGCCGAGCCACGGGGGCAGCTTGCGCACCCGGTCGTGGCCCCGGTCCAGCACCAGCTTCGCCAACGTCACCAGGGCCAGCGCCACGGTGAAGCGGAACAACCAGTCCCCCTGCTGGGAGTGGTAGTAGATCTGGTCGAGGGCGTCCTGCGGGTAGCCCTTGGCGGCCAGGGCGTCGCTCAACTCCTCACCGGACTGGGTCGCCACGAACGCCACGATCGGCGACCCGACCGCGAGCAGCGCCACCGCCCAGTCCATGCGGGACCGCCAGCGGGGGCGCAGCACGTACACCGCGGCGAGGAGCGCCAACGCGGGGATGGCCGTCACGGCGGCGTGGACGACGAGCGCGTGCAACGGCAGACCGAGAAACTCCCTGAACACCGACACCTCCGGCAATGGATGCGGTAACGGCAGCCCAGCGTACGTGGTCGTGCCGCCGGCTGCCCCTGACACTGCCGTACACGCGGGCGGAGCCGGTCCGGTTCAACCCGGTTCACCCTCCGGCGTCGTGGCACTCTTGGTCGGGTGGACTCCGATGACTTCGGCCTCTTCGGTCCGGGTTCGGTCACGTGGCAGGTGCACGAGGAGCCGATCCTGATCGTCGCCGGCCTGCGCTCGCTCTACCTCCAGACCCTGCACCCCCGGGCGATGGCCGGGGTGGCGCAGAACAGCAGCTACCGCAGCGACGCGTGGGGGCGGCTGGTGCGCACCTCCGAGTACGTGGAAACGGTCGTCTGGGGTACCACCGCGCAGGCGGAGGCGGCCGGGCGACGGGTCCGGGCCCGGCACGCCCGGCTGCGTGGCCGGGACCTGTCCACCGGCGAGGAGTTCCGGGTCGACCAGCCCGACCTGCTGCGGTGGGTGCACGTGACCGAGGTCGAGTCGTTCGTGACCACGGCCCGCCGGGCCGGGCTGGCCCTGACCGACGCCGAGGTCGACGGGTACTACACCGAGCAACGTCGGGCGGCGGCCCTGGTCGGCCTGGATCCGGCAACCGTCCCCGGCACCGCGGCCGAGATCGCCGAGTACTACCGGCAGGTTCGTGGTGAGCTTCGGATGACCCGGGAGGCGGCCGAGACGGCCCTGTTCCTCACCGCGCCACCGATCCCGTGGCGGCTCAGCCTGCCGGCCCGGCTCGGGCTCAGCCTCGGGCCGCCCCGGTGGGCGTACTTCGGCATCGCCGGCACCGCGATCAGCCTGCTGCCGGCCTGGGCCCGCCGGATGTACGGCGGGTTGGGGCTGCCGACCACGGCCTGGTCGGCTGACCTCAGCGTGCGTACCCTGCGGGTAGTGCTCGGTGCGTTACCGCGCCACCTGCGCGAGGGCCCGAACCGCCAGGCCGCCCGGGAGCGGCTGGCCCGCCTCGCCGCCGCGACCGGCTAGCCGCCGCGACCGGGGGAACCAGGCCTCAGCTCCCGGCTGAGCCGGGCCTCAGGAGCGGGAGCTGTCGGCCTCGGTCAGCCGGTCGACCGCCGCCCACGGCTCCCGCCCCTCGACCTGCGAACCGGTCGGGCAGACCCGCCGGAAGTCGCACCAGCCGCAGCGCGGGCCGGCGGTGGTCGGGAAGGCCTCGTCGGGGTCGGACCCGTCGGCCACCGCCCGTTCGGCGGCGACGATGTCCCGGGCCGTCTCCTCCGCCCGGGTGACCTGCCGAGCCAGCGACTCGGGGGTGTGGTCGTGGGCGGCCACCGTACCGGTGGGCAGGTGGTGCAGCTCCACCCGGCGGCAGGGCCGGCGGAAGACCCGTTCGGCGGCGTACGCGTAGAGGGCGAGGGCCGCCGAGCCCCGGGCGTCGTCGGCGTCCAGCCCGGTGCGGCCGGTCTTGTAGTCGACGATGGCCAGTTCCGGCCCGTTCGGGCCGGGTCGGGAGTCGATCCGGTCGGCCCGGCCGTTGAAGGCCAGCACCGCCGTCTTGACCGCCACCACCCGTTCCACCCCGAGCGGCTCCTCGCCCGCCTCCAGGGTGCCGACGTAGGACTCCAGCCAGCCCAGCGCCTGGGTGAACACCGCCCGCTCCTGCTCCTCGTCGCGGTAGCCCTCGCGGACCCAGGTGCCCTTGAGCAGCCGGCCGAGCGCCTCGGGGCGACGCCGGTCGGCGGGCAGGGCGTACCAGTTCTTCAGCGCGGTGTGCACGCTCGCGCCGAGCGAGTTGTGCGCCCAGGGCGGCCCCTTCTGCGGTGCCGGCCGGTCGAGGTAGGCGTACCGGTAGCGCCGGGGACAGTCGAGGTACGTGCCGAGCTTGCTGGGGGTGCAGACGAAGAGCCGTTCCGGCATGCCCGCGAAGCCGAGCTGCTCGGCCTGCCCGGCCTGCTTGGACTGCCTGGCCTGCCCGGCCCGGGGACGGGGGGTCCGGCCGGAGGAGCCGGCAGGACCGGAGGAGCCGGAGGAGGGGGATGGTGGTCGCACCTCGTCGATCCTGCCATCCGGGTACGACCGTCCTGCCGCCGCCGCGCTCGCCGGGGTCAGCCCAGGTTGCGGTACTGGGTCACGAAGGCGGCCACCGCGTCCGCGATGAGCTGCACGGCGATGGCCGCCAGCAGCAGGCCGGCGATCCGGGTCAGCACCTCGATGCCCCCCGGCCGCAGGATCTTCACGATCCCACCGGAGAACCGCAACACGATCCAGACGGTCACCATCACGGCCACGATCGCCGCGCCGATCGCCGTGTAGTCGGCCAGGTTGTCGCCCTGCTGGACGAAGAGCATGGTCGCCACGATGGCACCCGGACCGGCCAGCAACGGGGTGCCCAACGGCACCAGGGCGATGTTGGAGGTGACCTGTTGGCTCGGGTCATCGGCCTTGCCGGTGAGCAGTTCCAGCGCGACCAGCACCAACAGGAGGCCACCGGCGGCCTGCAACGCCGGCAGGTCGACGTGCAGGTAGGCCAGCAGGGTCTGCCCGGCCACCGCGAAGATCACGATGACGCCGAGGGCCAGCGCCACCGCCTGCCAGGCGGCCCGGTTGCGTTCCCGGGCCGGCAGCGGGCCGGTCAGCGCGAGGAAGATCGGCATCATGCCCGGCGGATCGGTGATCACCAGCAGGGTCACGAAGACCTCACCGAAGAGCTTGACGTCCACGCGATCACCGTAGTCCCGCCGGTGGGGCCACCGATCCGGGTCAGCCGGAAGCGACCGGCGTCACCCCGTCGGCCACTATCCGCTCGTACGCCTGCGGGTCGGTGGTGAACGCGCCGAGCCGGACCGTCTTGTGGGTGCCGTGGAAGTCGGACGCGCCGGTGACCAGCAGGCCGAGTTCGGCGGCGAGGCCCCGCACGTGCGCGCGCTCGGCCGGCGAGTGGTCCTCGTGGTCGGCCTCCAGCCCGGCCAGGCCCGCCGCGGCCAGCTCGGCGATGAGCGTGTCCGGCACGGTCCGCCCCCGCCGGGTGGCCCGGGGGTGGGCGAACACCGGAACCCCGCCGGCCGCGCGGACCAGCGCGACGGCCCGAAAGACGTCGATGTCCTCCTTGGGCAGCCGGTACCGCTCACCGAGCCAACGCGCCCCGAACGCCTCGGTGGTGGTGGCCACCAGGCCGGCCCGGATCAACGCCTGCGCGAGGTGCGGCCGGCCCACCGTGCCGCCGGCCGCGCCGGCCAGCACCTCCGCCCAGCTCACCTCGACGCCGTCGGCCCGCAGCAGCTCCACGGTCCGCTCGGCCCGGGTCAGCCGGGCGGCGCGCACCCGGGCCAGCTCGGCCGAAAGCTCCGGCTCCGCCGGATCGAAGAGGTACGCGAGCAGGTGCAGCGGGGCCGCCGGCACCTCGCCGTGCCAACGGCAGGAGAGTTCCGCTCCCCGGACCAGGCTGAGCCCGGCCGGTAGGGCCGCCACCGCCGGTGCCCAGCCGGCCGTGGTGTCGTGGTCGGTGATCGCCACCACGTCGAGGCCGGCCCCGGCGGCGGACCGGACCAGCTCGGCCGGGCTCAGCGTGCCGTCACTTGCCGTCGAGTGGGTGTGCAGGTCGATCCGGGCGGTGGGTGGGGCCATCGCCCGACGCTACCCGGCGCGGTGGGCCCGGCAGGTCAGGGGACGCTCGGGGTGACCACCACCGGGCGTTGCTGTGGGCTCGTCCCGGCCAGCGTGGTCGAGGTCGCCGGCTGGTAGGCCAGCGCCCGGTCGACCCGGACCCGCACCAACGCGCCGGTGGCGTCGGCGTAGAGCGCGAGCTGGGGCGAGGCCCAGGCGACCGCTCCGGTCAGCGCCGGCCCGGCCACCCGCACGGTGGGCGACGCCCCGAGGGTGTCCAGGTCCACCAGCCTGGCCTCCGGACCGCTGTCGGAGTCGCCGTTGACGAGCAGCCAACGCCCGTCGGCCGACACCGCGCCGTGGCCGTCGGCACCGAGCCCGGGTACGCAGCTGAGCCGTTGCGCGGCCAGCGCCCGTGCGGGATCGAGCAGGGCCAGGCAACCCCGGCCGGTCGAGGCGTCGGTGACCTGCCCGACCAGGCGACCGTCCGGCCGTACCCCGTAGATGTGCCGGGTGGCCCGGTCGGCGTCCGACGGCTGGCTGCCCGGTCGCCACAGGGCGTGGCCGGGCCGGTCCGGGGCCCGGCGGAGCAGCACGGCGTCGCCGACCACCCGGACCGGGGTGGCAGCGCCCTCGGCCACCGTCCGGGCGGTGGCGACCAGCTGCCCACCGACGACGCCGGCGGTGAAGATCTCCGCGCCGTCCCGCCAGGCGACCCGCCGCCCGTCGGCGCCGACCACGATCGCCTCGGCCCCGGCGAGCAGCACCTGGGCGGTGCCGCTGGGCTGCACCGCCCAGAGGGCCCGGCCGGCGGCGGTCGGCGCCCCGACGACCAACCAGCCCCCGTCGGCCATCCGTTGCGCCCGCTCGATCGGGCCGACACCGGTCAGCTCGATCTGGCCGCCGTCGAAGGTCCCCAGGGAGGTGCCCACGATCAGGTCCGTCTCGGCGCGTACCGCGCCGACCGCCGGTGGGGCCGGCCGGACGGGCCCGGCGGAGGCGGCCGAGGACGGACCGGGCGGGTCGCCGAGCACCACGACGGGGGTGTCCGGCGGGCCGGCCGTGCCGCCGAGCTGCGCCACCCCGGTGCTGACCACCGCCGTGGCGACCGCGGCCAACGCCACCCCGGCCACGGTGCGCCGGCGCAACGTCCGGTTGGCCCGCCGGATGGCCACCCCGGCCGGGTCGAAGGACAGCGGGCGGGGCAGGTCGGCCTGCCGGGCGAACGACTCCCGCAGCGCCCGTTCCAGCTCGTCCTGGCCCACCGGTACGGAGGGCTCCCGCTCGCCGGCCGGGACGGCGGGACGCTGCGGCACGCCACTCATCGGCTCTCCACCGGTACGGTCGCGGGTCGCCCGGCCAGCGGTCGGGCCACCGCCGGCTGAGTGGCCGCCCGCAACCGCTCCCGGGCCGCCCGCGCGGCACCGGGCTGCTCGGCGCGTTTCTGCCCGCTGGTGGGCTGCCCGGTGGCGGGTTGCCCGGCGGTGGTCTGCCCGGTGGGCTGCTGCTCCGCGCGCGGGCGCCCGGCGGTGCTCTGCCCGGTGGGTTGCGCCGCGCGCGGGCGCCCGGAGGCGGGGTCGGGGACGGCCTGGTCACCCAGCCGCCGGCGCAACGTGGTCAGCGCCCGGGAGGTCTGGCTCTTCACCGTGCCGACGGAGATGCCGAGCATGGCGGCGGTCTGCGACTCCGACATGTCCTCGTAGTAGCGCAGCACCAGCACGGCACGTTGGCGGGTGGGCAGCGCCCGTAGGTGCTGCCAGAGCACGTCCCGGTCGAGTTGGCGCTCCATCTCGTCGACCGCGGCGGCCTCCGGCAGCACGTCGGTGGGGCGCTCACCGTGCCAGCGCCGCCGCCACCAGCTCGTGGAGGTGTTGACCAGGACCCGACGCGCGTACGGCTCGATCGCGTCGATCCCACCGAGGCGTTTCCAGGCCAGGTAGGTCTTGGTCAACGCGGTCTGCAGCAGGTCCTCGGCGGTGGCCCAGTCCCCGGCGAGCAGGTACGCGGTGCGTAGCAGCGCACCGGAGCGGGCCGCGACGAAATCGCGGAACTCGTCCTCCAGCGGGTCCCTGCTCGCCACCCGGTTCCCCCCGCCCCCACGTTCCACTGAGGCTGTCACGTCAGGACGGTCCGGGCGACGGCGGAAGGTTCCGCCGCCGCTCGGATGTTCGGACCGGTTTCGTCAGGCGCCGTCGTCGGCCTTGGCCTCGTCGGCTTCCTTGCCCAGCCGCGCCTCGACCGCCTGCGGCTCGTACATCTCCTCGACCACGCGGAGATACAGCTCGTTCGGGTTGGGCAGGTTCTTGATCTCGCGGAGCGCCTGGTCCTGGCCGGCGGACTCCAGCACGAAGGTGCCGTAGTTGAAGGCCCGACCGGTCGGGCTCTGCTCGTACTTCATGTCGGTGACCCGGGCCAGCGGCATCATCGCGACCTTGCGGGTGATGATGCCGTTGACCACCATCACCCGCTTGTTGGTCAGGATGAACCGGTCGTACCACCAGTCGGCGACCCGCCAGGCGACCCAGCCCATCACCGCGAACCAGAGCAGCACGGCCACCGTGGTGAGTGCGCTGACGTCCTGCCCGGCGAGGAACCCGGAGAGGTAGCCGAGGATGAAGGTGGCGCCCACCCCGATCAGGACGGGGGTGGTGAGGTGGATCCAGTGCCGCTTCCACTCGCCCCGGTACCGCTCGGTGGGGAAGAGGTAACGCGCCACCAGCGAGCTGGGCTCATCCTCCAGCGGCAGCACCCGGCGCGGGCCGAGTGGCATGCCGGAGGCGTCGACCCGCAACCCGGCCAACTCCTCCTCGGAGATGGTCGGTCGCTGGTACTCGGCTTCGGGGTCGCGGACCCCGGTCTGCCCGGACCGGGCCTCACCGGCGTGCGGCGGCCCGTCTCCGTAGCCGATGTCGTCGGAGAAGACCGGGCCGTCGCCGGACCCGCGTGCCGGGCCGTCGTCCCGGTAGCGAGGGATCGGCTCGGTGTCGCGCTCCCGCTCGCGGCGTTCCCGATCGGGGTCGTCCGGGTCGAAGGGTGGACCCGAGGGGCTACCCATCGGTGGCTAGGCCACGATGCTGGTGAAAAAGTCGCCGAAGCCTTCAGCGATGTCCACGATCCCGCCACCCAGCGACTTGAACACGTCTGCCGCCGAGTTGGGCCGATAGGCAACGAAGAAGACCAGGAACGCGATTCCGGCCCAGGTGAGGACCTTCTTGACCATGGCGGGCCATCCTCTCGCGCGGCGCCGGGTCCATTACCGCAGCGGCACCCAGAGTATCATTGAGGTGTCGTACAGTGAATCTGCGTCCTTTCTCCGGCACTGGGGGAGGTTTGTCAAGCCCCGCCCCGCAGATAGGGAGATGGTGCGCCGTACACGATCTCGGGTGGAGTCCACTCGGTGAGATCGCAGAGCGCGATGTCCTCTGCGAGCAGATGACCCGCGCTCGCCGGCCAGGCTATCGCATGAAGCCACATTCCCCGAGCCTCACCGGCGTACGCGCTTCGGTCCGTGGCGGACTCCACAACCCACAGTGGAGTCGGGTGACCGGCCACTTTGATCTTCGCGGTGCTGTGGTGCTCGGGATGGCGGGGTCCGGGATCCGACAGCGCCTCGACCACCTGCGGACCCGGGTCGGGGCCGGACACCCCGGCCAACCCGGTGCCCAGGCCGGTGCCGGGCTCCTCGGCGACGAAGACCAGATCGGCCGGGCCACCGGTCAGCGGGGCGGGTCCGGCGCAGGCCACCGCGGTGGCCCGGATCCCGGCCCGGTCGTCACCGGCGTACGCGACACCGGTGATCGTCCAGCCGGGCGGCAACGGCCACGGGCACCAGAGCGGCACGCCGGGGCGCTGCGGCGGATCGACGTCGGCGCGCAGCCGGTCGACGACGCTGGCCACGATCTCGGCGCCGATGCGCTCCGGCACGTGCAACGGGGGGACCGGCCCGCACCTGGCGCAACGCGACTCGGCGTGCATCAGGTCAGGCGGCCGTACCGACCCGCCGCATCTGGGACAACTCACCGCGACACTCACATCTCCACCGTCGTCCCGTTGGGACGCGACGTCAAGTCAAGCGCGCGAATCGCCTCGATCCCGTTCGACCGACCAGCCGTCAGGCCGGCGGCGGACCGGCGTGCGCGCGGATCCAGGCGTGCATCGCGATACCGCTGGCCACCCCCGCGTTGATCGAGCGGGTCGAGCCGTACTGGGCGATGGAGAAGAGCGCGTCACAGCCGTCCCGGGCCGCCGCGGAGAGCCCCGGGCCCTCCTGACCGAAGAGCAGGACGCACCGGCGGGGCAGCACACTGCTCTCCAGTGGCCGACAGCCGGGCAGGTTATCGATACCGACCACGGGCAGCCGCTGACCGGCCGCCCAGCCGACGAATCCCTCGATCGTGTCGTGGTGCCGGACGTGCTGGTACCGGTCGGTCACCATGGCACCCCGCCGGTTCCACCGACGTCGACCGACGATGTGCACCTCGGCGGCGAGGAACGCGTTGGCGTTGCGGACCACCGTGCCGATGTTGAAGTCGTGCTGCCAGTTCTCGATGGCCACGTGGAAGTCGTGCCGGCGCCCGTCCAGGTCGGCCACCACGGCCTCCCGCCGCCAGTACCGGTACCTGTCGACGACGTTGCGCCGGTCGCCCTCGGCGAGCAGCTCGGGGTCGTAGCGGGGGTCCTGCGGCGGGTCGCCCGGCCAGGGGCCGACGCCGACTTCGAGCTGCTCACCGGTCACGGTCACAGAAGCGTACGCAGCCTGGCTCAGCGCAGTCGCAGAGCCCTGCCCAGCCGGTCCAGCAGGCGCAGGTCGGCAGGGTGCGGAAGGGGGCCGGGCCCGGACCCGCCGGCACCGGCCGGCGGCACCCGGCAGACCCGGGCCGCGACCGACTGCACCCACTGCCGGTACGCGGCCGAGTCGGCGGGATCAGCCCACCGGTCGAGCACCCGTACCGCCGCCCGGCAGGCGGCCAGCAGGTCGGCCTGGTCGGCCGGGTTGGCCTGGTCGGCCAGGTCGGTCGGGTCGGTCGGGTCGGTCGGGTCGGCCGGGTCGGTCGGGTGCCCGACGCGGGCCGGGGACTCGTCGGGCCGGGCGTAGATGGTGGCGACCACGGCCCGTACCAGGTCACTGTCGAAGGCCCGGCCGGCGGCAACCGCATCCAGGCCGGCCAGCCCCGCGGCGACACCCCGACCGGCACGGCCCGGCCCTGGGCTCGCGGCGGCCACCACGACCTGCCCGGGCAGGGTGGTGAGCAGACCCCACTCGGTGCGGGAGTAGCCACCGGGAGGCGGGGCGACCCGGCTGCCCGTGGCGGGCGGCTCTCCGGCGACGGGGTGGCTCATGATGACCTCCGAGGCCAGCATAGGCGTCGGGGTGACCGGGGTGCGGCCGACCAGGCGGAGCGGCCGAGGAATTGTCACGTCAGGCCGGCGTTCCTACTGCGGACGCAATGAGCGGCGGGGCCCTCCCCGGCACCCGCCGCCCACGCTCTGATGGGGAAGATTCTGCCCCACCCGACCACCGAACCAACAGAGACCCGGGTCACATTTATCATTTCGTAACAATACTCTGAGTAGCTAAGATCCACCTCTCGGGCGATCTCCACTGCCCAGATAGTTGCTCGTCAGCATGCGAGTCGCCCCGTCGCGGCAGGTCGGGGGCGGTGTCGTGATGGAAACGCTCCCATCACGGCCGGTCACGCAAATGCGTCCTGCACTTGCAAACAGCCAAAGCCTCATTAACCGATGTGCATCGATGCCTTACGGTCGTTGGGCAGCCCGTCGGGGTTTCGCCCCCGCCGGGCCGGGAATTCCTACCGACCTGTCCGTCGTTCCACGGCACGTAGGCAATCCGCGGTGATCGGAGAGAGTGCAATGGCAACCGTTGAGCTGACCACGGCGAACTTCGACGAGGTGACCGGCCAGGACGGCGTCGTGCTTGTCGACTTCTGGGCCGAGTGGTGTGGACCGTGCAAGCGCTTCGCGCCGGTCTACGAGCGCTCCTCGGAGAAGCACCCGAACATCGTCTTCGGCAAGGTGGACACCGAGGCCCAGCAGGAGCTCGGCGCGAAGTTCGACATCCGCTCGATCCCCACGATCATGGCGATCCGGGACGGTGTCATCGTCTTCGCCCAGCCGGGTGCCCTGCCCGAGTCGGCCCTGGAGAACCTGATCGAGCAGGTCGAGGCGCTCGACATGGACGACGTACGCAAGCAGCTCGCCGAGCACAAGCACTGAGCGGACCAACCGCTGCGCTTCGGGCCGGACCCCACGACGGGGTCCGGCCCGAGCCGTCTCCGCCGCACGTCCCCGTGGCCACCCGAAGCACCACATCTGCTGGTCGAGTGGGACGAACCGACCGAACGGACGTACCCGACGGGGTGCATAACGCGTATGGTCTCCGCCGATGGAGACACTGACCAGCCGGGGCCGCGCGATCCGACTGGGCGCCACCGCGCTCGGCCTCGGCATCCTGTTGGCCGGCACCATCTGGGGCAGCGACGACCACTTCCCGTTCGGCCCGTTCCGGATGTACGCCACGTCCAACCCGCCGGACCGGCCGGCGCCGGACACCCGGGTCGAGGGCGTCGACCGCACCGGCGCCCTGGTCGACCTCGACCAGGACGCCACCGGGATCCGCCGGGCCGAGATCGAGGGCCAGCAGAGCCGGTACGTCGCCGAGCCCGCCCGCCTGCGCGAGGTGGCCGACGCCTACGCGCAACGGCACCCCGACGCGCCGGAGCTGGCCGAGGTCCGGATCGTGATCCGCTGGCACGGCATCGAGGCGGGTCGCCCGACCGGCCGGCACACCGACGAGACGGTCGTCCGTTGGCAGGCGAGCCAGTGATCCGCTGGTTGACCGAGCCGGTGCCGAAGGGCCGGGTGGCTGCCTTCCGTACCCTGGTCTATCTCTTCGTCGCCGCGGACCTGGTCTTCTTCACTCCCTGGGTGCGCACCCGGGTCAGCGTGCCGGGGGACCTGTACCAGCCGCTGTTCGTCGGCCGGCTGTTGCCGCTGCCCACCCCGACGGCGGCCCTGGTGACCGTGCTCTTCTGGGCGCTGCTGGGATTGGCCCTGCTCGCCGCCACCGGGCGCCTGCCCCGGTTGCTCGGCTGGGCGGTCTGCCTGCTCTACCTGGAGTGGATGATCGTCGCGATGAGCTACGGCAAGGTCGACCACGACCGGTTCGGGCTGCTCGTCGCACTGGCCGTGCTGCCCACGGTGGGTCGCGCCCGGCACGGCGACCCGACCCGCACCGAGGCCGGCGGCTGGGCGCTGCGGGTCACCCAGATCGCCGTGGTCTGCACCTACTTCCTGGCCGCCTGGGCGAAACTACGCTTCGGCGGGTTGGACTGGCTGACCGGCTCGGTGCTGGCCCGGGCGATCATCCGGCGCGGAACCGAACTGGCCGACCTGGTCGCGCAGGTGCCTCACCTGTTGATCGTCGCCCAGTTCGGCATCGTCGCGTTCGAACTGCTCAGCCCGGTGGTCTTCGTGCTCCGGGAACGGTGGCGGCTGGCCATGGTCGGCTTCTTCTACTCGTTCCACGCGGTGACCATGGCCACGATCACCATCTCGTTCGCCCCGCACCTGGTGGCGATGGCGAGCTTCCTGCCGTTGGAGCGGGTCCGCCCGCTGCACTGGCTGCGTCAGCGACCATGGTCGCGCGGCGTCGGTGGCGGTGGCGGTGACGTCGTCGGTGGTAGTGGTGCCGGTGCCGGCGGTGGTGGTGCCGGCGGTGGTGGTGCCGGCCGGCAACTGTCCGGAGTCGCCGACGGCCCATCCGCCGGAGCCGACGCACGCGCGGTCCAACCGGCGTCGCCGCCACGCCACGACTAGCCCGGTCCGCCGGCACCGCCCGGTCCACCGCGCACAGCCCGGTCCACCGGCACCGGAGGCCGGTGCGCGACCGGAGGTCCTGTTGGTACCGTCCGGAGTACTCGACGTGATCCCTGGGGGAAGCCGTGCCGGCACCACCGCACCAGTCCCGACGGACCACGCCCGTCGTCCTTCTTCGCCGCCTCCTGGTCGCCCGGCCGGCGCTGCGGCGGCTGGCCGGCGGCCGGGGCGACGGTTCCCGCTCCACCTGGCTCGTCCTGACCGCAGCGGTCGGGGTGCTCGCCGCGACCGCGGTCTCGGTCGTCGTGTCGCTCTGGGGCCCCGGCCGGTCCTCGGCCGTCGATCCGCCCCCGGGCCCCGGCATCGCCGCCCCGTCGCAGGCCGGCACCGCCGCCGGGCAGAGCGTGACCGCCGCCGACCCGGACCCGTCGACCCGGTCCAGCCCGACACCGACACCACGGAAGACCTCGCCCAGCTCCACCCCGTCGAACCGGCCCGACACCCCGCCCTCGGTACCGGCCGCGTCCATCGTCCCGTCCAGTACCGCGCCGTCCACCAGGCCCAAGGCCAAGACCACCTCGGCACCGGTGCCGCAGCCCTCGGTGATCCCGCTCGCCGCCACCTTCGCCCTGGACGGTGCCGGCGTGTTCAGCTACGGCGCCGCCGTCACGATCGACAACCCCGCGTCGACCGCGGTGACGGGCTGGAGCCTGGTCGTCACCCTGCCGCGGGACTCCCTCAACGTCACCTCGGTCACCGGGGCCCGCGCCACCCGCTCCGGGGCGACCTGGACCTTCGCCCCCGACGACAGCAACGGGCAGGTGCCGGGCAACCAGTCCGTCCGGGTGACGTTCCGGGTCAGCGGGACGTGGGGAAGTTCCGCGCCGACCGCCTGCACCATCGACGGCGTGGCCTGCGCCGGCCTGTCGAACTGACGCCCGACCCGCAGCGTCCCGGTGGGCCGGGTGGGTCAGTCCCGGGGCGCGGTGGGGACCGCGCAGGCGGCGGTGCCGCCGGGCATCCGGTGCCGGTTGCGGGCCACCCAGCGGTAGAGCGGCCAGGCGGCGGCGCGCACCGGCGGGAGCCGCAGCACGGCACCGGCCAGCCGCCAGGGTGCGGAACTGCCGGCCAGCAGCCGGGCGATGGCGTCCGGGCCGGCGGCACGGGAGCCGTCCGCACCGGCCCACTGCACCGCCTCCGCGCACTCGTCGGCGGTCAACCGCAGCGCCGCCAGGTCGGCGAACTGCCAGGGCACCACCTGGGCACCGGTGGGAATCCGTCGCTCGACGAACTGCGCGCACCGGGTGCAGAACGCGCAGTCGCCGTCGTAGACGAAGGTGGACGTGGCCATGGCTTCATCCTGCACCCGGGCGGCGCGACGTCATCAGGCAGGTGAGCGAACCCACTTGCGCCGTTGTCGTACACGTGTTCGAATTGTGGCCATGCGCTGGAACAACCTCTCCGCCGCACCGGACGAGGAAGGCCTCGCCCGGCCCACGGGCGCTCCCCCGTCGGCACCGCCCCGGCCGTCGGCATCGCCGCTGCCGCTGGCCCTGCCCGACGCGGTCGTGCGCACCTTCGACACCCCCGGCTTCGCCGGGATGACCTTCTACGAGGTACGCGCGAAGTCGATCATCAACCGGGTGCCCGGCACCTCCCGGGTGCCCTTCGAACAGACCATCAACCCGTACCGGGGCTGTGGTCACGCCTGTGTCTACTGCTTCGCCCGCAACACCCACACCTACCTGGACCTGGACGCCGGCCCGGACTTCGACCGCAAGGTGATCGTCAAGGTCAACGCGGGTGAGCTGGTCCGGCGGGAGCTGGCCGCGCCGAAGTGGCGGGGTGCGCACATCGCGATGGGCACCAATGTGGACTGCTACCAGCGGGCCGAGGGCCGGCACGCGCTCATGCCGCCGATCATCGAGGCGCTCCGGGACTTCGCCAACCCGTTCTCGATTCTCACCAAGGGCACGTTGCTCCTGCGGGACCTGCCGTTGCTGCGTCAGGCCGCCGAGGTGACCCGGATCGGCGTGTCGTACTCGGTGGGATTCGTCGACGAGGCGCTGTGGCGGTCGGTGGAGCCCGGCACGCCCAGCCCCCGCCGTCGGCTGGACGCCGTCCGGACGCTCACCGACGCCGGGTTCGCCGTCGGGGTGCTGATGGCACCGATCCTGCCCGGATTGAGCGACGACGAAGAGTCGATCGAGGCCACTGTCGCGGCCATCGCCGCCGCCGGGGCAGCCAGCGTGACGCCGCTGGCCCTGCACCTGCGCCCCGGCGCCCGCGAGTGGTACGCACACTGGCTGGCCCGGGAGCACCCGCACCTGGTGCCCCACTACCGGGAGCTGTACCGGGCGGGGGCCTACGCGCCGCAGGCGTACCAGCGGGAGCTGACCGCCCGGGTGCGCATCGCCGCCCGGCGGCACGGCCTGCCCCGGTCCTCCGCTGTCGACGACCGGCGTGGGTCGCCGATCCCCGCCCCGCCACCTGCCGAACAGCTCACCCTCCTCTGAGTTGGGCCGGCCGGAGGTGAGCTGCCGCCGAGCCAGCGAACGGCGGGCTGAGCCCGGCGGATGGGCTGGGACCGGCGGGGTCGAGGTATGCCGGCACTCGGCGGGTTGAGCAAGCGGACGGCGGAGTAGGCCGGCGGTACAGTCGCGGGATGCGTACCGCTCAGCAGATCCTCGCCGACGCCGCTGTGATCGCCGTGGTGGGCGCCTCCCGGGATCCCGGCAAGGCCGCACACCGGGTGCCGGCGGAAATGCAGCGGTACGGCTGGCGGATCATCCCGGTCAACCCCTCGGTCGACGAGTTGTTCGGTGAGCAGGCGTACGCGTCACTGGCCGACATCCCGTACCCGGTCGACCTGGTCAACGTGTTCCGACCGGCCACCGACGCCGTCGAGGTGGTCCGGGCGGCGGTGGCGATCGGCGCCCCGGCGGTCTGGTTGCAACTCGGGATCGTGTCGCCGCCGGCCCGGCAGATCGCCGAGGAGGCCGGCATCGACTACGTCGAGGACCGCTGCCTCATCGTCGAACGCGCCGCCGGCGGGTTGACCCGCCTCGGCTGACCGCTGACCGCTGACCGCCGATCCGCCCGTAATGGCGGTGTCACTGATGATCGACTCGGTTGGGCTGTAATGGCGGTGTCGTGGGCCGTTTGACACCGCCATTACAGCCCAACCGAGTCGATCAACGAGCGGGGTGCGTTAAGCAGGGGCCCTTCCTACACCGAAAGCGATAAGAAGGGGCCCTTCCTTACCGGGCTGGCGGTAACGTCCGCGGGGGGAGGTCACTACGCGTCGAGGAGGGCGAGAGGCGTGAGCCAACCACCGTCGTCCGATCAGCCCGACCCGTGGCACCCGGCCTCGGACCAGCCACCATCGCCGTACAAGCAGCCTGCGTCGTCGTACGAGCAGCCACCATCGCCGTACGAGCAGCCTGGTCGCCCCGGCGGCGAGCCGCCGTCGCAGTGGGCCGAGCCGGGCCGGGCTGGCGCCGGGTCGGGGCCGCAGTGGGGCGGGCCGGAGCCGCAGCAGTGGGGGCAGCAGCAGTCGGCCTACCCGCCGCAGGCGCCGTACGGCCAGTACGGACCGCCCCCGGGAGCGGGGGCGAACAGGGGCACGAACGTGCCCGCCATCCTGTCGTTGGTCTTCGCCTTCGTGTTCGCTCCGGCCGGGATCGTCCTCGGTCACGTGGCTAAGCGACAAATCCGGCGAACCGGTGAGGACGGCGAGCAGTTGGCCAGCTGGGAGCTGATCCTCAGCTACGTCTTCACCGCGCTGTACGTGCTCGGGTGCGTCGGCTGGATCGCCCTGGTGATCTGGGCAGGCACCGACAGCGGCACCGGCTCGTACCGCTGAGGTGCCCGACCGGCGACGACGGTCTCAGCGGAACTGCGCCTCGCGGACGCTGTTGCCGCCGTCGACCACCAGCATCTGACCGGTGATGTACGACGCCGCCGGTGAACAGAGGAAGGTGATCGCCGCGGCCACCTCGTCCGGCATGCCCGGCCGGCCGACCGGGGTGCCGAGCCCCTGCTTGATCTCGGCCATGGTGGAGGCGGCGGTGTGGATCGTCCCCGGGGCGACCGCGTTGACGGTGACTCCGTCGGCGATCATCTCCATCGCCAGCGCCCGGGTCAGCCCGACCACCCCCGCCTTGGCCGCCGCGTACGCCGACTCGGTGGGCAACGCGTTGACCGGACCGGCGGTGGCCGCCAGGTTGACGATCCGCCCCCAACCACGCTCGGCCATCCCGTTGATGAACGCGCGGCTGCAGAGGAACGCGGTGTTCAGGTTCCGGTCGATCTCGCCGCGCCACTCGTCGTAACTGAGCTGGGCGACCGGACGCAGCACCTCCGGACTGGCCCGACTGGCCAGGCCGGCGTTGTTGACCAGCACCTCCACGTCGCCGAGCTGTTCGGTCACCGCGTCGGCGAGCGCACCCACCTCCGACTCGTCGGTCAGGTCGGCGACGAAACCGGTCACCCCGAGTTCGCCGGCCCGTTCGTGGATCCGCCGGGTGGTGGAGACGATGGCGACCCGGGCGCCGAGGTCGGCCAGGCGGCGGGCGGTGGCGTACCCGATGCCGTCCGGGCTGCCCGCCCCGGTGACCAGGGCGACCTTCCCGTCGAGCCGTAGGGTAACCGGCTCCGGCAGCGCCACCGGTTCGTCGTGCCCCGGGGTGCCGGTCGGGGTCCCGCCCCGGGTGCGCCGGGCGAACCCGGGGCGGCTCGCGTCCCGTCTCGGTCGACTGCCGGAACGATCCGCAGCTCGCGCGTCAAATGCCATGCCGCGATCCTGCCCGGTCGGCGCGGCGCGGGCAACGCGGCACCCGGTGGTGGCGGACTCCGGGTTCTGGGTGGCGCTGGCTACCCTGACGGCGCACCCCGGACCTGACGGAGAGAGCTGATGACGAACCCCCCACCCCCGGGCAACTGGCCCGACCCGACCGGGTCGCCACCGGAGCCGGCACCCCAGTCCACGCCACCGGTCGATCCGACCCTGCCCGCCAGCGGCCAGCCCTTCATCGACCAGTCGGTCAACGCGGACCCCTACGCGCCGAACCAGGCGATCGGCAAGGACCCGTACGCGCCGATGCCGTACGGCGGCCCGCAGCCGTACCCGACTCCGTACCCGGCCGGGCCTGGCTACGGCTACCCGCCGGCACCCCGGACCAACGGTATGGCGCTCGCGGCGATGATCCTCTCCCTGGTCGGCGTGATGACCTGCATCACCGCACCGGTCGGCGCGATCCTCGGTCACGTCAGCCTGAGTCAGATCCGGCAGACCGGTGAGGGCGGCGAGAGCATGGCGAAGGCCGCCATCATCGTCGGCTGGATCCTCACCGGGCTGGTGATCCTGGGGGTCATCGCCTACATCGCGATCATCGCCTTCGCGGTCATCTCGACGACCAGCACCGCACCCTGAGCACAGCGGTTCACGCCGCCCGGGCCGGGTGCCCCACCCCGGCCCGGCGGGCGGCCCGAACCAACGGGCGGCCCGAACCAACGGGCGGCCCGAACCAACGGGCGGTTCAGGCCGGCGGGCAGTTCAAACCGGCGGGGTGAAGGACGAGGTGCGGCTCATCCCGGCGGCGCGGCCCTTGGCGGCGACCCCACCCGGCCCAACACACACGCTCGGGCCTGGCAGCCCTCCCACACGGACCTTCACCCCCGCCCCGAAGGGCGGAGCACTGGCCCGCAACCCGGTAGCCTCGCGCCATGACCGGGGTGAACGGACCTGTGGAAGATCTCACTGGACGTCGAATCGTGGTGGTGACCGGGGCCAGCTCCGGCATCGGACTGGCCGCCGCAGTCGCCCTGGCCAGGCGAGGTGACCAGGTGGCGATGGTCGGGCGGGACCCGGCCCGGTTACGCTCCGCCGGGGAGCAGGTCCGGGAGGCAGCCGGGATTCGACCGGAGCTGTTCCGGGCCGACTTCGCCGTCCTCGACGACGTACGCGGTCTCGCGCAGCGGCTGCGGGAGGCGTACCAACGGATCGACGTGCTGGCCAACAACGCCGGGGCCATCGTGCTGCAGCCGGTGCGCACCGTCGACGGTTTCGAGCTTTCCATCCAGGCCAACCACCTGGCTCCGTTCCTGCTCAGCAACCTGCTGGCCGACCGGATCGGACGGCTGGTGGTCACCGCCTCCGGGGCACACCGCAGCGGCACCCTGGACCCCGACGACCTCAACGCCGCGCTGCGCCGGTACCGGCCGATGCGCGCGTACGGCACCAGCAAGCAGGCGAACATCCTCTTCGCCGCCGAGGCGGCCCGACGGTGGCCGGACGTGCCGGCGTACTCCTTTCATCCGGGGGTGGTGCGGACCCGGTTCGGGTCGGACAGCCCGCTGGTCGCCCTCGGCATGCGGATCATGCCGTTCCGCAGCCCGGAGCGGGGGGCGGAGACCCTAATCTGGCTGGCCACCCAGGATCCGTCCCGGTTGACCAACGGCGGCTACCACTACAACCGGCGCCGGCACCGGGCCTTCGGCAAGGCGACCGACCCGGCACTGGCTGCCCGGCTCTGGACGGCCAGCGCCCGGGCCGTCGGGCTCACCCCTGGCGACTGATCACCGCCGGCTGTCGTACGACCGGGACCGTGGCCTGAACCCTCAGACCACACAGAACTCGTTGCCCTCCGGATCGGCGAGGGTCACCCAGGAGTGTGGACCCTGCTGCCCCCGGTGCAGGAAGGTCGCGCCCCGCCCGGTCAACCGGGCCACCTCGGCCTCCGTCCCGTCCGGGCCCACCCGCACGTCGAGGTGCATCCGGTTCTTCACCGACTTGGGCTCGGGAACCTGCTGGAAGAGCACCCGGAGCCCGGACTCCGGATGGCGGATCGCCGCGCCGACCCGCCAGACCAGCACGCCATTGTGGGTGGTGGTGTCTTCCTCCGTGGCCCAACCCTGGTCGATCATCCGCCGGATGAACGCCTCGTCCGAGGGCTCCACCTGCCAGCCGAGCGTCTCGGCCCACCAGTCGGCGAGCGGATGCGGCTCCGCCGCGTCCAGCACCACCTGGAAGTCATATGCCATCTCCGGAAGGTAACCGCAGCCCCCGACAGAATCACCCGGCCGCGCCGGCCCGTCTCGCCCTCAGTCCCCGAGCGGGGCGGGGTCGGCCGGTACCGGCACCGGCTTGACCCCCCGGCCGGCCCGCGCACCACCGACCACCACCACCGCGACGCCGGCCAGCAGCAGCGCCAGTCCGGGCAGGGCGAGCGGCTGGGGCAGCTGGTCCAGCCAGACCCAGGCGATCAGGGCCGCGCCCGGCACCTCCAGCAGGATCAGCACACTGATCGTGGTCGCGGAGACCCGCCGGAGCGCGTAGTTGAACATCGAGTGCCCGAGCAGTTGGGCCCCGACCACCAGCGCGAGGATCGCGGCCCAGGTAGCGGCGTCGAAGCCGGTCAGCGGCACCCGACCGACCAGGCAGACGACCAGCAGGATCACCGCACACACGCCGTAGCAGATGGTGGTGTAGGTGGCGGTGCTGATGCTGACCCGGGCCCGTTCGCCGAGCGCGGTGTAGACCGCCGCGAACAGGCCACCGGCCACCGCCAGCAGGTCACCGGCGAACGCCCGGCCGGAGACGGCGAAGTCGGCACCGGAGACGAGCACCGCGCCGGCCACGGCCAGCCCGATGCCGGCCCAGACCAGCGCGGGCAGCCGCCGGCCCTGGGCCCGGGCGATCACTCCCTGCCACACCGGCTGGGTGGCGACCATCGCGGTGGCGGTGGCCACCGAGGTGAGCTGCACGCTCGGCATCCAGGTGGCGAAGTGGGCGGCCAGCGCCACCCCGGAGAGTACGCAGTACCAGCCCTCCCGGCGGCCGGCCTGGCTGACCAGCGTACGGAACTCGGAGCGACGCCGGGCCAACGAGAACGGGCCCAGCACGGCCAGCGAGAGCAGGTTCCGCCAGAACGCCACGGCCAGCGCCGAGGCGGCGGCGAACGCGACCAGCGCACCCGACGAGGAGACCGCGACGATGGCGAGGACGAGGGCTCCGGTGGTGACCGGATCCAGCGGTGGGCGGTGCTGAGGGTGGGGCACGGAGAGCAATCCTCACACGCCACCGGCGGTGACCGTCCAGCTACCGGCCTTCCCCCGTACCGGCGGGTCAGCTGCCTGGCAGCCCGCGGCGGTGCCGCTACGGTCAGCGGCGGCGGACCCGGTGTAGGCGGAACGGCCGGCGGGTGGCCCGCAGCACCGGGGCGGGCCGGGGCGGTTCGGCCAGCGATCCGGCCGGCAGCCCGTCGCCGCTGACCGGCTCGCCGGCCGGTACCAGCCGGACCAGCGCGCATCCCTCGTCCGCCCACCGACGGACCAGGTCGGCGGCGGCGCCGGGGGCGTTCAACCGCTTCGCGGCCACCAGCGGGGCGGCATTCTCCCAGGCCTCGGTGTCCGGGTGCACCCGCTGCACCCGGGCCGGCCAGGTCACGATCCGTCCGCCGTGGTCACCGCGGAGGGTGACCTGGGCCTGCTCCGCCTCGGCCAGCCCGGGGGCGGACTGCTCCCCCGGGCCGCTGACCACGAAGAGCGCGGCTTCCAGGGGTACGCACCAGAGCGCGCGGGCCGGCCCGTCGGCCACACTGACCCAGGCCATGGCGGCCTTCTTCATCGCCTCGTCGACAAGCGGGGTCGTGGTGCGCCCGTCCACCTCGTCAGTCACCCGTCCATCCTGCCCCACCGGGCTGGTGTGGCGGCACCCCACGCTCAACACCCCCTGGCACCGGTGAGAGGGGTGCCCCGCTCTACCGGAAGCGTTAACAGGGGGCCCTTCCTTACACCTCAGCCGAGGAAGGGGGGGATGGTGATCTCGCCTCGGGCGATCGGGACCACCTGGCCGGTGACGGTGGCCCCGAGGGCGGTGCCGCCGGCGGCGGTGACCGTACAGGCCAGCAGGGAGGGCCGGCTCATCTCGACGCCCTGCCGGATCGTGTACTCCGAGCGGCCGTCGCCGGGCAGCAGGCCGCTGGCCACCAACCAGACGCCGAGGCCGAGGGCGGCCGAGCCGGTCGCCGGGTCCTCCGGTACGCCGATGCCCGGCACGAAGACCCGGGCGTGCGCGGTTTGCGTGTCGGCGTTCCAGGAGAAGACGCTGACGTGCTCCACGCCGTACCGTTGCGCCGCCGCCGCGTTCACCCGCGCCCGGGCCACCGCCTCCGGGTGGACCGGGAGATACGGGAACTCCAGCCCGCACCCGGCCACCCGGGGTGCCGGGCCGACGTGGTCGTCGGGGTCGAGCCCGGC
Source organism: Micromonospora sp. WMMA1923 (assembly GCF_049179195.1). Lineage (NCBI taxonomy): Bacteria > Bacillati > Actinomycetota > Actinomycetes > Micromonosporales > Micromonosporaceae > Micromonospora > Micromonospora sp. WMMA1923. The sequence goes on along the minus strand of NZ_JBMHLZ010000001.1, from coordinate 164,702 downwards.
CATCTCCAGCAGCTGCTCCGCGTCCAGCTCGGGACCGAGCGTGGGGGTGCCCCCGGTCAGGGTGGCGGCGGTCCCGGTCACCTCGATCGGCAACACCCCGGCGCCGCACTCCTGGGTGACCTGCCCCGCCCCGAAGAGCCCCCGACGGCTGGCGGTGACCGCCGCGCCGACGCTCGGGTGTCCGGCGAAGGGCAGCTCCACCGTAGGCGTGAAGATGCGCGCCCGGTAGGTGACGCCCGCCTGGGTGGCGGGCAGCACGAACACCGTCTCGGAGAGGTTGAACTCCAGCGCGAGGGCCTGCATCTGTGCCGTGCCGAGCCCTTCGGCACCGAACACCACGGCCAGGGGGTTGCCGGCGAAGGGCCGGTCGGTGAAGACGTCCACGATCTCGTAGGCCAGGGTCGACATGCTGTCAAACACTAGGCGCTTAGGCTGGTGCCCGTGAGTACGCCGAACCGGGTCTATCTGGCGCGGCTCGCCGGAGTGGCCGTTTTCGATCCCAACGGTGACCAGGTGGGCCGGGTCCGTGACGCCGTGGCCCGGCTGCGCCCCGCCGAGGCGTCGCCGGAGGTGGTCGGTCTGGTCGCCGAGATGCCGATGCGGCGACGGATCTTCCTCTCCCTCAACCGGATCACCTCGATCGACGTCGACGCGGTCGTCCTCGGCAGCGGCACCCTCAACCTGCGCCGCTTCGAGAAACGCCCGAACGAGCTGCTCGTCCTGCAGGAGCTGCTGGACCGGCGGGTGCAGCTCGACCCCGGCGGGCAGGCCGGCACCGTGGTCGACGTGGCGATGGAGCACCACCGCAGCGACGAGTGGTTCCTGACCCGGGTCGCCGTACGCGAGCAGACCGGCCGGCTCAGTCGCCGTGGGCACCTGCACCAGGTCGAGTGGGAGAAGGTCCGGGGCCTGACCGGCATCGCCGACGCCCGGGGGACGGCCAACCTGCTCGCGGTGCTGGCGGACATGCGCCCGGCGGACCTGGCCAACGCCCTGCAGGACCTCCCCGACGGCCGCCGCAACGAGGTGGCCGCCGCGCTGGACGACGAACGCCTCGCCGACGTGCTCAGCGAGCTGCCGGAGCGTGACCAGGTGGAGATCCTCGCCGCCCTGGACCGGGAACGGGCCGCCGACGTGCTGGAGGAGATGGACCCGGACGACGCCGCCGACCTGCTCAACGAGCTGCCCCCGCCGGAGCAGGACGTGCTGCTCGACCTGATGCGCCCGGGTGAGGCCGACCCGGTGCGGCAACTGCTCAAGTACACCCCCGGTACGGCCGGCAGCGTGATGACCTCGGAGCCGGTGGTGCTGCCCCCGGACGCCACGGTGGCCGAGGCGCTGGCCCGGATCCGGGAGCCGCAGCTCTCCCCCGCCGTGGCCGCGCAGGTCTTCGTGACCCGCCCGCCACTGGCCACCCCGACCGGGCGGTACCTGGGCATGGTGCACTTCCAGGCGTTGCTGCGGGAGCCGCCGGCGGACCTGCTGGGCGGGGTGGTGGTCAACGACATCGATCCGCTGCGTCCCGCCACCGGCCTGCCGGAGATCATCCGCCGGATGGCCACCTACGACCTGGTGGCCATGCCGGTGATCGACCAGAACAACCGGCTGGTGGGTGCGGTGACCGTCGACGACGTACTGGACCACTCGCTGCCCAGGGACTGGCGGGACCGGGACGCCCCGGCCACCACCGGCCCGGTGCTGGACGGCACCCATGGCTGAGCAACGCCGGGTGGGGCGGCTCGACCAGCCGCGCGAGCCCCGGGGCGTCAAGCTGCCCAGGTTCGACCCGGAGGCCTTCGGCCGCTGGTCGGAGGGGATCGCCCGGGGCATGGGCACGGCGAACTTCATCGTCTACATGACGGTGGTGATCGCCGTCTGGTTCCTCTGGAACACCCTGGCGCCTGCGGACCTGCGCTTCGACCCGTACACGTTCACCTTCCTGACCCTGGTGCTCTCCCTGCAGGCCTCGTACGCCGCGCCGTTGATCCTGTTGGCGCAGAACCGGCAGACCGACCGGGACCGGGTGGCGCTGGAGGAGGACCGGCGGCGGGCGACCATGCAGAAGGCCGACACCGAGTACCTCGCCCGGGAGGTCGCCGCGCTGCGGATCGCCCTGGGTGAGGTGGCCACCCGGGACTTCCTCCGTTCGGAGCTGGCCCGGCTGGCCGAGGAGTTGGACGAGGCCAACCAGCGCCGCCAGCGACTGGAGCGCCGGCAGCCGACCCGGGTCCCCCACCGCCCGGCCCAGGATCCCCTCGCAGAGCCCCAGGACGACCTGGACACCGACTGACCACCGCCGGCGACGTAGCATTGCCGGCATGTCAGCACCCGTCAGCACCGTCGCGGACGCCATCCAGGCCGCCCTGGCCACCGTCGACGATCCGGAGATCCGCCGGCCCATCACCGACCTCGGCATGGTCCGCTCCGCCGAGCTCGGCGAGGACGGTGTGGTCCGGGTCGAACTGCTGCTCACCGTGGCTGGTTGCCCGTTGAAGGACAAACTGCGCAACGACATCACCGCGGCCCTGGCCGCGGTGCCCGGCGTGGCCGGGGTCCAGATCGAGTTCGGGGTGATGAGCCCGGAGCAGCGTCAGGGCCTGCAGGCGAAGCTGCGCGGCGGCGGCGCCACCGAGGAGCCGGTCATCCCGTTCGCCCAGCCCGGCTCCCGGACCCGGGTGTACGCGGTCGCCAGCGGCAAGGGCGGCGTCGGCAAGTCCAGCGTGACGGTCAACCTGGCCGCCGCCCTGGCCGCCCGGGGGCTCTCCGTGGGCGTGGTCGACGCCGACATCTACGGGCACTCGGTGCCCCGGATGCTCGGCGCGGACGGTCGCCCGACCCGCGTCGAAGACATGATCATGCCGCCGCAGTCGCACGGCGTGAAGGTGATCTCGATCGGCATGTTCACCTCCGGCAACGCCGCCGTGGTGTGGCGCGGCCCGATGCTGCACCGGGCGTTGCAGCAGTTCCTCGCCGACGTCTACTGGGGCGACCTGGACGTGCTCCTGCTCGACCTGCCGCCGGGCACCGGCGACGTGGCGATCTCGCTCGCGCAGCTCCTGCCGAACTCGGAGATCCTGCTGGTCACCACCCCGCAGACGGCCGCCGCCGAGGTGGCCGAACGGGCCGGTGCGATCGCCCTGCAGACCCACCAGCGGGTGGTCGGTGTGATCGAGAACATGTCCTGGCTGGAGTTGCCGGACGGCTCCCGGATGGAGATCTTCGGCAGCGGTGGCGGCCAGACCGTGGCCGAGTCGTTGAGCCGGACCATCGGGGCGCAGGTGCCGCTGCTGGGCCAGGTGCCGCTCGACACCCGGGTCCGGGAAGCCGGCGACGCGGGCAACCCGATCGTGCTGGCCGCGCCGGAGTCCCCGGCGGCCCGTGCCCTCGGCGAGGTCGCCGACCGGCTCGCCGTCCGGCGTGAGTCGCTGCTCGGCAAGCCGCTCGGCCTCAAGCCGGCCGGCCGCTGACCGACGACGCACCCGCCGCCTCCAGCGCTGAGAAGGGGCTCCCTCTCGACACATCCGGTCGAGAGGGAGCCCCTTCTTACCTGCCTGGCTGGGTTACCCGCCGGCGCGGGCGCCCGGCGAGGACCGCCGGGCGCCGGTCGCGTCCAGGGTGCTCAGGTGACGTCGTCGTAGCGGGGGGTCCGAGGTGCCGGGGCCGGGGCGGGCGCGGTGGTGGTCGACGCGGCGACGGCACCAGAGGCAGCGGCACCCGAGGCAGCGGCGGCACCAGAGGCGGCAGCGGCAGCACCAGAGGCGGCGGCTGCCTTGCCACCCGAGCGCGGGTCGACGCTGGCGGCCACCTCCTTCAGCTCGTTGTGCACGCCGGTGACGTCCGCCCGCAGGTTGTCGTAGACGCCCTGCAACGGCTTCCGGATCGCCTGCTCGTCCTCCTCGCTGAGCAGGTGCTTGCGGATGAACGCCTTCGGGTGCAGATCCTCCAGCTGGATGTCGGTGCCCAACTCCTTGCTCAGGTCGGTGGTGGCGTTGCGGGCCATGTCACGCAGGTTGCGCACCATCCGCAGGCCGTCACTGATCACCGCCGGCAGCCGGTCACCGAAGATCAGCAGCGCCAGCAGCAGCAGCGCACCGATCTCCCACCAGTTCAGGTTGTCGAACACTGCTCGGCCTCCTCCTCGGCGTCAGGACCAGCCTACGCACGTGACAGGCTGGTCGGGGAGGGGGTGAACGGTGCTCACTTCACATCCGCCGCAAGGGTGACCGAGGCGTTCTGCTGGTTGGCGCCCCGCCGGTACTCCACCGTCACCACCGAGCCGGGGGCGAACTTGCGGACCAGGGCGATCAGATCCGTCGGCTCGGTCATCGGCCGTCCGGCGAGCCTCAGGATCACGTCGCCCGAACGCAGCCCCGCACCGGCCGCCGGGCCGGACGGCTCCACCGCCGCCAGGCGTACGCCCTCGTCGTTGGTCTGTCCCGGGCCACCGACCTGGGCGCCGATCACCGTACGGCGGGCCTTGCCGGTGCCGATGATGTCCTGGGTGACCCGCTTCGCCTGGTTGATCGGGATGGCGAAGGCCAGACCGATGTTGCCCGCCTCCTGCCCCTCGGCGACCAGGGACTTGATCGTCGAGTTCACCCCGATGACCCGGCCCGCACCGTCGACCAGCGGGCCGCCGGAGTTGCCGTGGTTGACCGCGGCGTCGGTCTGGATCGCCGCGTAGTACCGCACCGGGCCACCCGGCTCACCGGCCTGCATCGTCCGGTCCAGGGCGCTGATGATGCCGGCGGTGACCGTGTTGGCCAGGGAGAGCGGCGAGCCCATGGCGAGCACCGGGTCACCGACGGCGAGCGCGTCGGAGTCGCCGAACTCCACCGGCCGCAGGCCGGTACGCGACACCTTGATCACCGCGATGTCCGACTCCGGGTCCTGCCCGACCAGGGTGGCCTGGGCCGACGTGCCGTCGTGGAAGATCACCGAGGCCCGGCCGGTGCCGCCGGCCACCACGTGGTCGTTGGTGATCACGTGGCCGTCGGCGCTGACGATGAAACCGGAGCCCTCGCTCGTCCCGCCGAGGCCGTTCACCCGGACGGTGACCACGCTGGGCAGGACCCGTTCGGCGACCCCGGCCAGCGACTCCGGCCGGCGCTGGGCCAGCGCGGGCGGCTCGGCGGAACCGGCACCGAGCACCGTGCCGGCACCGGCACCGCCGCGGACCGCGAAGGCGTACCCGAGGGCACCGCCCAGGGTGCCCGCGAGCAGCGCGGTGATCAGCGGGATCAGCAGCAGCTGACGCAGCGTGGGGCGGCCCGGGGCGTCCGGATCGGTCACCGGCTCCGGCTCGGCCCCGGTGTCGCCCGGGGTCCGCACCACCACGGCGGTCGGTGCGGCCGGATCCCGCCACGGATCGGCGAGGGCGTCGGACCACCAGGGCGACGGCGTACCGCCCGGCGACGGTGCCATCGGCGGCCCTGCCGGCGAGACCCGGGCGTCCGGCTGTCGCGCCGGTGCCGGAGTTCCCCCGGGCTGGCGCCAGTCCCAGCCGTCGGTCACGTTGGTGCCTCCCAGTCCGTCCCCGGTCCCCCGCCCTGCGTCCCGCCACGGGCCGGTCCGGTCGCGGCCGGCGGGGTACCGCTTCCAGGATTGCACGGATGTGCCGGGTGGGGTCAGCGGTTGTCGTCGGGGACCGCCGCGGCTGCGCGGTGTGGCACCCGCCTCTAGGCTCATAGCGCCAGCCCGCCCCCGAACCACTCCCGCCGCCCGGAGGTGCCCCGTCACCATGGCCGCCAATCCCGGCAGTACGACGACCCAGGCCGTCCAGCTCGCTGAGTCGTACGTCACCGAGGACCTCGTGCTGCGGACCGCCCGCCGCCTCGCCCAGGAGGTGGGGGTCGACGCGGTGACCCCGGGTGCCGGGGCGGCTCTGCGCCTGCTGGCCGCGGCGGGCAGCGCCCGTGCGGTGGTGGAGATCGGCACCGGCACCGGGGTCAGCGGCGTCTGGTTGCTGCGCGGCATGCGTACCGAGGGGGTGCTGACCACGATCGACCTGGAGATCGAGCACCAGCGGATCGCCCGGCGGATCTTCACCGAGGCGGGTTTCCCGTCCGGCCGTACCCGGATCATCACCGGGCGGGCCCTGGACGTGCTCCCCCGGCTCGCCGACGGCGCCTACGACCTGGTCTTCGTCGACGCCGAGGCGACCGGGTTCAGCGCCTGCGTGGAGGCCGCGTTGCGGCTGCTGCGCCGGGGCGGCGTGCTCGTGCTCAACGGCGCGCTGGCCGGCGGCCGGCTCGGCGACCCGGCCGCGCGGGACGCCGAGACGGTCACCGTCCGCGAGACGATCAAGGCGATCCGGGAGTCGGAGCACTGGATCCCCGCGCTGCTCCCGGTCGGAGACGGTCTGCTCGCCGCCGTCCGCTGCTGACCGGCCCGGCTCAGTCGAGGGCGGCCAGCCAGCGCAGCAGCCCCCGGACGCCCCAGCCGGTGGCTCCCTTGGTCAGCTCGGCGTCGTCCCCGCCGGCCCAGGACGGGGCGGACATGTCCACGTGCACCCACCGGTCCCGCAGGTCGCCGGTGAACTCGCGCAGGAAGAGCGCGGCCGTGATCGAGCCACCACCCTGGGTCGGTGCGCTGTACAGGTCGGCCAGGTCGCTGCCCAGGTACTCCACGTAGTCCGCCGGCAACGGCATCCGCCAGGCCGCCTCACCGGCTGCGTCGATCGCCGTCAGCAGCGCCCCGGCCAGCTCGTCGTTCTCGCTGTACAGGGCACCGGTGCGGTTGCCCAGCGCGACCGCGTTGGCACCGGTCAGGGTGGCCAGGTCGACCAGCAGGTCCGGGGCGAGCTCGGCGACCGCGTACGCCAGGGCGTCGGCGAGCACCAGCCGCCCCTCGGCGTCGGAGTTGGTAGTCTCACTGGTCAGGCCGCCGTAGTGCCGGACCACGTCGCCGGGGCGGAACGCCGCGCCACTGACCATGTTCTCCGCCAGCGGCACCAGCGTGGTGATCCGGACCGGCAGCCGCAGCTGCGCCGCGGCCAGCGTGGTGGCGACCACCGCGGCCCCGCCGGCCATGTCCTTGCGCATCAGCTTCATCGCCGGCACCGGCTTGATCGAGATGCCGCCGGTGTCGAAGGTGATGCCCTTGCCGACCAGCACCACGTGGGTACGGGCGTCCGCCGGTTGCCAGCTCAGCTCGACCAGCCGGGGTCCGCTGGCCGAGCCGCTCCCCACCGCGAGCAGGCCACCGAACCCCTCGGCGGCCAGTTCGGCGGGCTCGCGGACCCGCAGTCGCAGGTCGGGCCGATTGGCAGCCTCGGCCGCCACCTGGTCGGCGAACCACTGCGGGTTCTTCACCGACGAGGGGGTGTTGGTCAGGTCCCGGGCGAACCTGGTGAACCGGGCAGTGATCTGCGCCACGTCGGCGTCCCGGGTGCAGGCGTCCGGGTCGGCCAGCACGATGTCGACGTCGGCGAGCGCGGGCCGCTCACCGGCGTCGGTGAGGCGGAACCGGTACGAGCCGAGCAGCAACCCCTCGACAAGTCCCCGGACCGCCGCCGGGGTGACGTCGGCCGGGGTGGCGACGGTGAGGTGCGGCTGGGCGGCGGCGGCGCGGGCCAGTGCCGCCCCGGCGGTCCGCCAGGCCGCCTCGTCGCCGGCACCGGTGCCGAGCAGCAGCAACCGGGCGGGGGTCCCCGACGGGCGCAGGTGGTCGCGGGTCTCGCCGGCCCGACCGGTGAACTTCGCCGCCGGCAGGAGCGCGACGACCTCGTCCCGTACCTGGTCGGTCAGGGCCGGCACGGTGCCCGGGAGCGAGCCGGTGGCCTGCTCGGCCCCGGTCGGGGACCCGGACTCGGCTCGGACGGGCAGGACGAGGGTGTCGAGCCGCTCCGGCTCGGCCACCAGTCGGAAGGCCAGCACGCTGGTCCGTACCTCCAGGAAAGAGCGGGGAACGCACGGACCGCGCCCCCTGGGCAGGGGTGGATAAGACCCTGAGCCACCGGCGTCGCCGGTGGCTCAGGGGTTGGCGAACCGTCCGCACGACGCGCGCCGCCCGGACCGCCCGTCGGTCAGCCCGCGGCTGCCTTGAGCGCGTCACCGAGCGCGTTGGCCTCGTCGGGAGTCATCTCGACGACGAGCCGGCCACCACCCTCCAGCGGGACCCGCATGACGATGCCCCGGCCCTCCTTGGTGACTTCCAGCGGACCGTCGCCCGTCCGCGGCTTCATCGCCGCCATGTTGTCTCCCCTCAGACCTACACCAGGGTCGGTGGGTTGCCCCACAGCCTCTATCGCAATGACCACCGCAGCCTTCGCGGGGGTTTCGACCAACGATTTTCCCTGATGAACACCGCCGGACCCAAACCGAAACAGCAACGATGTAACAGCGTCTAGCATATCTTGAAAAGGCCTGTCACAATGTGCGGTCATGCAGGCACGGTCGGCTCTCTTCGACCTGTACGGCGACCATCTCCGGAACAAGGGTGGCTGTGCACCGGTCGCTTCCCTGGTCAAGTTGCTCGCGCCGCTGGGCGTAGCTCCCCCGGCGGTGCGTACCGCCGTGTCCCGGATGGTGCGCCAGGGCTGGTTGGATCCGGCCAGACTGGCCTCCGGGCCGGGGTATTCGATCACTCCGAAAGCCGCCCGGCGACTGGACAAAGCGGCCGCCCGGATCTACCGGACCGGTCGAATCAGCTGGGACGAACGGTTCGATCTGCTCATCCTGGAACTGCCCGCCGGCCGCCGCGAACGGCAACGGCTCGCCGCCAACCTGGCCTTCCTCGGCTACGGCACGCTCGACGAGCAGACCTGGGTGGCCCCCCGGGCCGCCGAGGAGGTGGAGGCGCTGCTGGCCGAGGCGGGAGTGCCCTGCCAGCGCTTCACCGCCACCCACCACGACGGCGTGTCGGGTGCGATGGGCCTGGTCCACCGCGCCTGGGACCTCGTCGAGATCGGCCGGGCGTACGAACAGTTCGTCGCCGAGCAACGCCCCCTGCTCAGCGCGGTGACCGGGCGCAGCCCGGACGAGCAGGCGTACGCCGCCCGGTTCCGGCTGGTGCACGCGTGGCGTACCTTCCTTTTCCGGGACCCGCAGCTGCCACCGGCGCTGCTGCCCGACAGGTGGCCGGGCACCAGCGCGGCCAGGTTCTTCGACCGGCACGCCAACCGGTTGCGGCCGGCCGCCGACCGGTACGTCGAGCAGTGCCTCGACGCCGGCAACCGTCTCACCCGACAGAAGGGGCGTTAGCCAGTGCCCGAGCCGCTGCTCGTCGACCGCACCGATGCCGTCGTCACCCTCACGATGAACCGCCCGGACGCGATGAACGCGTTCGACGTGGCCCTGAAGGAGGCGCTCCGGGACGCCCTGACCGAGCTGGAGCAGGACCGCTCGTGCCGGGCGGTGGTGCTGGCCGGTGCCGGTGGCGCGTTCAGCGCCGGCCAGGACCTGCGCGAGCACGTGCAGACGCTGGAGGGCAGCGCCGACCCGCTGGACACGGTCCAGCAGCACTACAACCCCATCGCCGCCCGGTTGGCCAACCTGCCCAAGCCGGTGGTGGCCGCGGTACGCGGGATGGCCGCCGGGGCGGGTGCCTCGGTGGCCCTGCTTGCCGACTTCCGCATCGGCGGGCCGAAGACCCGCTTCCTGATGGCCTTCGCCGGGGTCGGACTGGCCGCCGACACCGGCGCGTCCTGGTCGCTGTCCCGGCTGGTCGGGCACGCCAGGGCGGTCGAGCTGCTGATGCTCGCCGAGCCGGTGTCGGCCACCCGGGCCCACCAGATGGGGCTGCTGAACACCCTGCTCGACGACGACGAGCAGGTGCTGCCCACCGCGCAGGAGCTGGCCGCGCGACTGGCCGCCGGCCCGACGGTGGCGTACGGGGCGATCAAGCGGCAGCTCTCCGTGGCCGCCGCCGGCACCCTCGCCGACGCGCTGGCCGCCGAGGCGCAGGCACAGGCGATCTGCGGGGCCACCGCCGACCACCGGGCGGCCACCTTCGCCTTCGTCAACAAGCAGAAGCCGGTCTTCGAGGGCCGCTGAGGGCGTCAGCGGGCCACGTAGCCGCCGTCGACGGGGATGGTGTGCCCGGTGATCCAGGCGGCGTCGTCGGAGGCGAGGAAGGCCACCACGCCGGCGACGTCGTCCGGGGTGGGCAGCCCCGGCTTGGGGTTGAAGGACTCCATCCGCTGCCGCATCTGCGCCGGGTCCGGCGCGGTGTCTATGAAGTTCTCCACCAGCGGGGTCAACACCACCGTCGGGGCCACCGCGTTCACCCGGATGTTGCGCGCCGCGTACTCGATGGCGGCGGAACGGGTCAGGCCGACGATGCCGGCCTTGCTGAAGGTGTACGGGGAGATGTTCTCCTGGGCGGCCAGGCCGGTCGTCGACGAGGTGTTGACGATCGACCCGCCGCCGCCCCGCAGCATCGCCTCGATGCCGTACTTCAGCACGTAGAAGACGCCGTCGCCGTTGATCTTGCGGACGCGTTCCCAGTTCTCCACGTCCATCTCGTGCAGCGGCTGCTGCTTGCCGTCGATACCGGCGTTGTTGAAGATCACATCGATCCGGCCGTACCGCTGCATCGCGTCCGCGATGCCCTGCTCCACCGAGGCGGCCTCGCTGGTGTCGACGGTGACCGCGAACGCGTCCGGCAGCTCGTCGGCGACCCGCTCGGCGCCCTCGGCGTTGATGTCGGCGATGACCACCCGGGCCCCCTCGGCGGCGAAGCGCCGCGCGGCGGCCGCGCCGAGACCGGAGGCACCACCGGTGATGAAGGCCACCCTGTCCTGGAACCGCATCAGCCCTCCCCTACCCCGGCCAGACCCCTTGCCGAGGCGGTCTGCCCGGATCCCGGCGAGGCAAACCCGGGGAGGTCAGTCCTCCTCCTCCGGGTCCTGGTTGGCCTCCGCCCCCAGCACGAATGCCTGCATGGCCAGCTCGTCACCGGAGGGCGAGACGAAGGCGGGCAGCTCCCGTGGGCCGAGCTCCTGCACGTAGGACCAGAAGAGCCGGACCGCCTCCGCCGGTGAGCCGGCCTCGATCGGCAGATCCAGGCTGACCAGCCAGGTGCGCCGCTGCGGTGGCGGGCCGAGCCGGTCGGCCCACTCCTGCCAGGTGGCGGTGGCCAGTGCGCTGACCGGCCCGTCGATCGTCACCCCGTCGACCGGGAGCGGCTCGTCGAAGGCCCGGCGGGTGTACCGGACCACCAGCGACGCCGGGCTCGGCTCCGACTGGGGATCGTCCGGATCCTCCCGGCGCTGGTCGGTGGGGGTGGCGACCCGGCCCAGCGCCACCAGGCGGGGCGGGGAGTCGACAAGCACCGCCACCGGTTCACCGGGGCCGGGTCGGGCGGTGCCGTCCGGGCCGGACAGCTCCAGCGTGTCGTGGTGCACCAGGCGTTCCGCGTCGAGCCGGTCGGCGGGGAGCAGCACCGCCCAGGCGCCGCCGATGTCCTCGGCCGCCCGGTGCCGGCCGTTGCCACGGTGGTCGGTCTGCGTCATGCCGTCAATCCCATCACGTCGTCGGCACCGGCTGCGACATGGCAGCCCGCGAGGTGGTCGTCGACCATGCCGGTGGCCTGCATCAGGGCGTACGCGGTGGTCGGCCCGACGAACCGGAAGCCGCGCTTCTTGAGCGCCTTGGCCAACGCGGTGGACTCCCCGGTGAGGGCCGGAACGTCGGCGAACGTGCCGGGTCGGGCCGGTCGGGGCGGCGGAGCGAAGGACCAGAGCAGCGCGGACAGGCCCTCCGGCACCTCCAGCGCGGCCCGGGCGTTGCCGATCGCCGCAGTGATCTTGGCGCGGTTGCGGACGATCCCGGCGTCGCCCAGCAACCGGGTCACGTCGGACTCGTCGTAACCGGCGACCGTGGCGAGGTGGAAGTCGTCGAAGGCGAGCCGGAACGCCGGCCGCTTCCGCAGGATGGTCAGCCAGGAGAGCCCGGACTGGAACGCCTCCAGGGTCATCCGCTCGAACAGCGCGTCGTCGCCGCGCAGCGGCCGGCCCCACTCCTGGTCGTGGTAGACCGCGTAGTCCGGGGTGCTCGCCCCCCAACCGCAGCGGGCCAGCCCGTCGGCACCGATCACCAGGTCGCTCACGGTTACACGCTAGGCCAACCCACCGACAGCACCACGACCCGCCCACGGCTCAGGGCAGCAGGCCCTGCTCCACCAGCCGGCCGAACTTCCGCAACGCCTGGGTCAGGCTGACCTTCGAGCCGGGCCAGAGCACCGGCCAGGCGACCCGACCGGCCGTGCCACCCGGCAGGTGGAACCACTCGTGCCAGACCACCTGGGTACGGTCCTCGGCCAACGGGGTGCACCGCAGCACGCCGGGGCCCCGCAGCAGCTTGCCGCAGTGCACCACGCCCACCTCGTACGGCGCGTCCACCCGGACCACCCGCATCTCGTCCCGGACCACGGCCGGGCCGATCGCGGTGACCGCCTCGACCAGGCTCCCCTCGCCGCCGTCGCCCTCGACCACCCGGACCGTGGTGAACGGGATCCACTCCGACTGCCGTTCCCAGGCGGTGAGCGCGGCGAAGACCCGGGCGGCCGGCGCGTCGACGATCACCGTGGCGGTCACCTCACCGGCACCGGGCCGGGCCGCCTCGCGGAACCCGTCCGCGGCCCCGGACTGCCCGTCGTCGCCGGACGGGGTCCCGGTCACGCCGACTCCGGCCGGGCGGCCAGGTCGGAGCGGACCGGGCCGGCCGCCGGTGGCTCGGTGGCGGTCGGAGCCGACGGCTCGGCCCCGCCGGCAGCCCCGGCGGTCTCGGGCGCTTGGGCCGCGGCGGGCCCGGGCGCGGAAGTCGGGGCGTCCGGGCCGGGCTCCTCGGAGGTCGGGGTGTCGGAGCCGGCCGGACGGGTGGCGGCGATGAGCGCCCGGTCCCGGGTGAGGCGCAACGCGTCGGCGTCGGCGACCCGTCCCTCTCGTAATGCGGTGATCTCCGCCTCCAGCACCTCGACCAGTTCGGACTTGTACCCGATGTCGTAGGCCGCCCGGCGCAGCGCCTCGTCGACCTGGGTCATCCGGTACCCACGCAACGCGGTGTCGAAGCGGACCGCACCCACATCGGACTCGCGCAGCGGCCGGGATCCCGGCAACGGCGCCGACCGACCGTCCGGCTCGACCGGCACCAGGCCGGGGTCCCGACCGGAGACCAGCACCGTCACGCCGAACACCACCACCGCGACGGTCAACGCCACGACCAACAGCAGGAGTACCTGACCCATGGACAGATCGTGGCATGCCGACCCGCCGGGGGCGAGCCCTCCCTGCCGATGGATCCGGATCTTTGTCCCGCCCGACGCGCGACCGGCGGTGGCGCACCGGCTAGCGTCGGCGGCGGCCGGCGGCACCTCCGGCCCGGTGGTACCGAGATCAGGAGGCGGGCATGGCCGAGGCGCTCCGGTTGGGTGGGCGGACCTTCGCCCCCGGTGAGCTGGTGGTGATGGCGATCGTCAACCGCACCCCGGACTCGTTCTTCGACCGGGGCGCGACGTACGCGGCGCAGAACGCGCTGCGCGCGGTGGAGCAGGCGGTGGCCGAGGGCGCGGAGATCATCGACATCGGCGGGGTGAAGGCCGGCCCGGGTGCCGAGGTAGACGTGGCCGAGGAGATCCGGCGCACGGTACGGACCATCGCCACGGTGCGGGCCGCCTTCCCCGAGGTGGTCATCTCGATCGACACCTGGCGGGCCGAGGTCGCGGTGGAGGCCGTGGCCGCCGGGGCCGACCTGCTCAACGACACCTGGTCGGGCGCCGACCCCGCGCTGGCCCGGGTGGCCGCCGAGACCGGCGCCGGGCTGGTCTGCTCGCACGCCGGCGGGCTCGCCCCCCGTACCCGGCCGCACCGCGCCGCCTTCGACGACGTGGTGGCCGACGTGGTGGCCACGGTGACCGGGCTCGCCGAGCGCGCGGTCGCCCTCGGGGTACGCCCCGACGGGATCCTGATCGATCCGGCGCACGACTTCGGCAAGAACACCCGGCACTCGCTGGAGATCACCCGTCGGCTGGGCGAGCTCGCCGGCACCGGCTGGCCGCTGCTGGTGGCCCTGTCGAACAAGGACTTCGTCGGCGAGACGCTGGACCTGCCGGTGACCGAACGGCTGGAGGGCACCCTCGCCGCGACCGCCGTCTCGGCCTGGCTGGGCGCCCGGGTGTTCCGGGCCCACCAGGTACGGCCCACCCGGCGGGTGCTGGACATGGTGGCCTCGATCCGGGGCGACCGGCCGCCGACGCTCACCCGGCGCGGGCTGGCCTGAGCCACCTCAGGTCCAGCGCAGGATGTCCTTGCGCCAGGCGTAGAGGATGCCGAGCGCCAGGACGCCGACGAAGACGGCCATCTCGGCGACGGTGACCAGGCCGAAGCCGGGCCGGTCGAAGACCACCGCCCAGGGGAAGAGGAACACCGCCTCCACCGCGAACAGCACGTACAGGTACGCGTAGACAAAGTAGCGGATCTGCATCTGTGCCCAGTCCGCCCCGACCGGATCGAGCCCGCACTCGTAGCTGGCCCGCTTGGCGGGTGGGTCGGCCGGGCGGGCGGGGCGGAGCACCCGGTTGGCCGTGAACGCCACCACGAAGAAGACCACGCTGGCGATCAGGAGCAACCCCAACGTGGCGTACGAGCCGAGATGACCGGTCACGGTGGGTCAGCCTACCGGCCGCGGAGTGCAGCCGTCCCGAACACGTTACGCATTTGTTTCCGACGGGACTACCGCCCGGCGGGAACTATTCGAATAATGAGGCTCCATCCCATGGTCACGGAGCCGCTGGTGACGTGGTGTTGGCTCCGGACGAGGCGACGGCGGCTTCCCAAGGCACCGGGGTCGCCGTCGCCTCCCCGGAGCCAGGCGGTCCCGACCAGCCACCGCCGGCCGAGGCGAGCCGACCCGCCTGGGCCGACCCGCCTGGGCTGAGCCGGGCCGGGCCGGGCCGAAATGACCAACTGCGAGTGGTGATCTGAATTACGCCGAGGGCCCCGAAACCTGGCAAAACAGCAGTAAAACTTCTGTTTACCAGTCCCAGTCGGCGGACCTCCACCGGTTGCGGACCCGTCGCGGGACGTACGCTCTCCGAGGAGGAAAACCACAGCGGGCCGGTCAGCCACGGGCGGGCCGGCACAGCGGGGCGTCGAGGAGGTCACGTGGCCGGGCAAGGCGAGGTCACCATCAAGTTCAGCCGCCCGGGGGACCGCGCACAGCGAAGCGAGGTGCAGGCGTGACCAAGCAGATCCGTCAACTGGACCGGGTGGTCATCCGGTTCGCCGGTGACTCCGGCGACGGCATGCAGCTGACCGGCGACCGGTTCACCTCGGAGACGGCGCAGCTCGGCAACGACATCTCCACACTTCCCAACTTCCCCGCGGAGATCCGGGCACCCGCCGGCACCCTGCCGGGCGTGTCGAGTTTCCAGGTGCACTTCGCCGACTACGACATCCTCACCCCCGGCGACTCGCCGAACGTGCTGGTGGCAATGAACCCGGCGGCGCTCAAGGCCAACCTGGCCGACCTGCCCCGGGGCGCGGACATCATCGTCAACACCGACGAGTTCACCAAGCGCAACCTGGCCAAGGTGGGCTACGCCAGCAACCCGCTGGACGACGACTCCCTCGCCGGGTACGCGGTGCACCCGGTGGCGTTGACCTCGATGACGGTCGGCGCGCTGGCCGAGCTGTCGGTGGCCAAGAAGGACGCCGAACGGGCCAAGAACATGTTCGCCCTCGGCCTGCTCTCCTGGATGTACTCCCGGCCCTACGAGTCGACCATCCGGTTCCTGGAGCGCAAGTTCGCCAAGCGCCCCGAGCTGGTCGCGGCGAACATCGCGGCCTTCCGGGCCGGCTGGAACTTCGGCGAGACCACTGAGGACTTCGCGGTCCGCTACGAGGTCAAGCCGGCGAAGATGCAGCCCGGCACGTACCGCAACATCACCGGCAACGCCGCGCTCTCGCTCGGCCTGGTCGCCGCCGGGGTCCGCTCCGGGCTGCCGGTCTTCCTCGGCGCGTACCCGATCACCCCGGCCTCGGACATCCTGCACGAGCTGAGCAAGCACAAGAAGCTCGGCGTGGTGACCATGCAGGCCGAGGACGAGATCGCGGCCGTCGGGGCGGCGCTCGGCGCGTCGTACGGCGGCGCGTTGGGCATCACCACCACCAGCGGTCCCGGGGTCGCGCTCAAGAGCGAGACCATCTCCCTGGCGGTGGCCCTGGAGCTGCCCCTGGTCATCGTGGACGTGCAGCGGGCCGGGCCGTCCACCGGCATGCCGACCAAGACCGAGCAGGCCGACCTCAACATGGCCCTGTACGGCCGGCACGGCGAGGCCCCGGTCGCGGTGATCGCCCCGAAGTCCCCCTCGGACTGCTTCCACGCCGCCCTGGAGGCGGCCCGGATCGCGTTGACCTACCGCACGCCGGTGCTCCTGCTGTCGGACAACTACGTGGCCAACGGCTCCGAGCCGTGGCTGCTACCCGACGTGGACTCCCTGCCCGACCTGCGGGTGGAGTTCGCCACCGCGCCGAACGACGAGGACGGCCGCACGTTCCTGCCGTACCTGCGTGACCCGGTGACGCTGGCCCGGCCGTGGGCCGTGCCGGGCACCCCGGGTCTGGAGCACCGCATCGGCGGCCTGGAGAAGGCCGACAAGACCGGTGACATCTCGTACGACCCGGCCAACCACGACTTCATGGTGCGGACCCGGGCCACCCGGATCGAGACCATCCCGGTGCCGGACATCGAGGTGGAGGACCCGGACGGCGACGCCCGGGTGCTGGTGCTCGGTTGGGGCTCGACGTACGGGCCGATCGGCGCGGCCTGCCGGGGCCTGCGTCAGCGGGGCCTGTCGGTCGCCCAGGCGCACCTGCGGCACCTGGCACCGATGCCGGCCAACCTCGGGCAGGTGCTGCGCTCCTACGACCGGGTGGTGGTGCCGGAGATGAACCTCGGGCAGCTCGCCCAGGTCATCCGGGGCCGCTACCTGGTCGACGCGATCGCCTACAACCAGGTCCGCGGCCTGCCCTTCACCGCCGCCGAGCTGGAGACGATGCTGGAAGAGGTCCTGAAGAATGTCTGAGCCCGTCGCCCTCAAGCTCACCGCCAAGGACTTCAAGTCCGACCAGGAGGTGCGCTGGTGCCCCGGCTGCGGTGACTACGCCATCCTCGCCGCCGTGCAGCAGTTCATGCCGGAGCTGAAGATCCCCCGGGAGAACATCGTCTTCGTCTCGGGCATCGGCTGCTCGTCGCGCTTCCCGTACTACATGAACACCTACGGGCTGCACTCGATCCACGGCCGTGCCCCGGCGATCGCCACCGGCCTGTCGGTGTCCCGGCCGGACCTGTCGGTCTGGGTGGTCACCGGCGACGGTGACGCGCTCTCCATCGGCGGCAACCACCTGATCCACGCGCTGCGCCGGAACGTCAACCTGAAGATCCTGCTCTTCAACAACCGGATCTACGGGCTGACCAAGGGGCAGTACTCGCCGACCTCCGAGGTCGGCAAGATCACCAAGTCGACGCC
Organism: Micromonospora sp. WMMA1923; assembly: GCF_049179195.1. Lineage (NCBI taxonomy): Bacteria > Bacillati > Actinomycetota > Actinomycetes > Micromonosporales > Micromonosporaceae > Micromonospora > Micromonospora sp. WMMA1923. The sequence goes on along the minus strand of NZ_JBMHLZ010000001.1, from coordinate 147,233 downwards.
TACCGGTTCGGCGGACGCCCCGTTCAACCCGCTGTCGCTGGCGCTGGGCGCGGAGGCGACCTTCGTCGGGCGGACCATCGACTCCGACCGCAAGCACCTCCAGTCGGTGCTGCGGGCCGCCGCGGAGCACCAGGGCTCGGCGTTCGTGGAGATCTACCAGAACTGCAACATCTTCAACGACGGCGCGTTCGAGCAGCTCAAGGACCCGGGCACCCGGGACGACTACCTGATCCGGCTGGAGCACGGCAAGCCGATCGTCTTCGGTGCCACCGGGCTGCCCGACAGCCAGGTAGGTGACCGCGACGGTCAGTTCTGCGTGGTCCACCCGCCCGGCGGGTTCGGCCTGGAGGTCCGGGAGACCGCCTCGGTACGCCCCGAGGAGATCGTCGTGCACGACGCCACGGTCAACGACCCGGCGTACGCGTTCGCGCTCTCCCGGCTGCCCGGCCTGGACCTGCGCAACACCCCGATCGGGGTGTTCCGCTCGGTCGAGCGTCCCACCTACGACAGCGTGGTGCAGGAGCAGGTGACCGCCGCCAAGGCCACCGTCACCGAGTCGCCCGACCAGCAGCTCGCCGGCCTGCTCAACTCCGGTGACACCTGGACGATCGTCTAGGCCCGTACAACCCCGGACGTGCACGGGGCCCGCGACCGGATCGGTCGCGGGCCCCGCTGTCTGTCGTCCGCCGGTCAGAAGACCGGGCTGTACGCCTGGAAGCCGGTGTTGATCTGCTTACCGCTGGCGTCGAGCCACTGGCCGTACCCGTTGGTGGTGTAGAGCCGCACGTTGCCGCTGCTGTTCACCCCGAGCAGGTCCATCATGTTGTCGCCGTTCCAGTCGCCGGGGGTGAGGATGTCCCGGTAGTTCGCCCAGCCGCTGCCGATCTGGGTGCCGGCCGGGTTGGTCCAGCCGCCGCTGCCGTCGCTCTGGTACAGGACCAGCTCGCCGGTGGGCTTACGGCCGATGATGACCTCCAGGCCGTCACCCTTCCAGGCGCCGGGGGTGAGGAACAGGTTGAACATGTTCCAGCCGGTGCCGATCCGGGTGCCCGCCGGGTTGTCCCAGCCACCCGTGCCGTTGCTGGTGTAGCGGATCAGCTCCCCGTTGGACTTGCGGGCCAGCAGGCTCGGACGGTTGTTGCCCAGCCAGTTGTTGGTCACCATCAGGGCGGTGAAGCCACCCCAGCCGGTGCCGATCCGCCGGGCGCTGCCGACGAAGTTGCCCGCGCCGTCGCTGTCGTAGATGAACAGCTCACCGTTGGTCTTGACCATCATGACCGAGGGCTTGCGGTCGCCGTTCCAGTTGTAGACCCGGAAGACCTGCTTGTAGGTCGCGCTGCCGAACCCGGTGCCGATCTGCCGTCGGCTCCAGAACCCGCCGTACCCGTCGTTGCCGAAGCCACTGCCGGTGTGGAGGTACAGCTTGCCGGCGGAGTCCCGGCCGATCAGGTCGGTGTGTCCGTCACCGGTCCAGTCGGAGTTGACCAGCGCCGGACGGGTCAGGTCCTGCCGGATCGAGTCGGCGTAGTAGCTGAGCCGCTCGTAGTAGCCCGGCTTCGAGCCGCACGGCTCGAAGCCCCAGTCGGTGATGCCCACCTGCTTACCGGCGACCAGCAGCGGTCCACCGGAGTCGCCACCGCAGGTGTCCACCCCGTTGGCCACGTCACCGGCGCAGATCATCCGGTTCCGGTCGTACCCGCCGGGGGCGGCGCAGGTGGCGTCGCTCTGCATCGCGACGGTGGCCTTGCGCAGCCGGGTGTCACCCGGGTCGCTGGAGGAGGTGACCCCGTAGCCGACGATCTGCGCGCTGGTGCCGGCCGCGTACGGCGTCTGGTCGCCCTGCCCGCTCAGCGTCACCGGCGTATACGCGGTGGGCAGGTTCTGCTTGAGGGTCAGCACGGCCACGTCGTCGAGGATCGTGGTGGCGGTCCCGTCGTACTGGGCGGCGATGTTCCAGCTCTGGTGGGCCCAGGTGGAGGCCACCTCGGCGACGTACCCGCTACCGCCGACGATCGTGCCGGAGGAGTCGAGGAGCTGGTTGTTGCCGGCGATGACCCGGGTGGTGCCCGGACCGTCGGCGGTGCAGTGCGCGGCGGTCAGGACCTTGTTCGGGGCGATGATCGTGCCGGTGCACCAGTAGTAGTAGAAGTCGGAACCGTCCTGGTAGCTGGTGACGATGCCGACGATGTACGGGAACTCACTCGCGTTGGCGAGGGTCCCGTTGACGACCCGCGGTGAGGCGCCGTTCTCGGTGGTGCGGGCCTGGAACCGCGGCCCCTTGGCCCCCGGGGTGGGCAGCTGCAGCTTGCCCTTACGCAGGTTGGGCTTGGTCTTGGCCGGGGTACGGACGTCGCTCGACGCGCTCGGCGCACCGCTGGCCGGTGGTGCCGCCTGGGCGCTGCCGACCGGGCTGAGCGCAGCCGCGCCGAGCACGGCGAGCCCGGCCACGATCCCGGCGATCCGACGTCGGCCGGCTCGTGCGGAGTGTGCCACTTCTGCCACTGATTGTTGTCCCGTCGCTCGGTGGACGAATCACTTGAGACACCGATGGTCGGCCCTGGACGGCAGACAGCGACGGACGCCGGGGCCGTGTGCTCCCCGCGCGCCGATCCGATCCCCCGTGCCTGGTGACCACTTCGGCAACGACGACGACCGCGTCGAGGTCGCGCTCCGGTTGGTATGCCAAGTGGGCACACGTTAGCAAGCACCGAACGGTGAAGGATAGACCCGGGGCGATGATCCTGCCCTGGGGAGACGGCACCCGCGCACCCTGCGGTCAGGGCGTGGTGGCCGGCTGCGGGCGGTCGTCGCGGACGTGTACCAGCATGTCGCCGGTCTCGATCACCGCGCCGGCCCGGTCGGCCAGGGTGACCACCTTGCCCCGCCGGACCAGGGCGATGACCAGGCATTCCAGCTCACGCGGGGAGCGACCCACCTCGTCGCGTTCGGCGGAACGCATCGCCAACGCCATGCCCTGTCCGGGGGTGAGCAGGTCCTCGACCACGTCGATCAACGGAGGCGCGGAGGTGGAGAGGCCGAGCAGCCGACCGGCGGTCGCCGAGGAGACGATCACGTGGTGGGCGCCGCTCTGCTTGAGCAGGGGGGCGTTCTCCGCCTCCCGGGCGGCGGCGATGATCCGTACCTGGCCGGCGGTCAACTGCCGGACGGTCAGCGCCACCAGCACCGAGGCGTCGTCGCTGTCGGTGGCGATGATCACTGCCTTGGCGCTGTGCACGTGCGCCTCGGTAAGGGTCGCCGACCGGGTGGCCGAGCCCTCGATGGCGACCAGCCCGGCCGAGGTGGCCTGTCGCAGTGCCGCGCCGCTGCGCTCCACCACCACGATCCGGGACTTGTCCAGACCGTTCTCCAGCAGGGCGGAGACCGCGCTGCGCCCCTTGGTGCCGTACCCGCAGATGATGACGTGGTTCTTCACGGTTCTCCCCCAGCGCGACAGGCGACGGCCGGTCCGGTACTGCTCGGTCAGGACTTCCAGGGTGGTGCCGACCAGGATGATCAGGAAGAGCACCCGGGCCGGGGTGACCAGCAGGACGTTGGTCAGCCGGGCCGATTCGCTCGCCGGGGTGATGTCGCCGTACCCGGTGGTGGAGAGCGACACCACCGCGTAGTAGAAGGCGTCGAGCAGGGTGATGCCGTCCTCGTTGACGTCCCGGTAACCGGTCCGGTCGAGGTAGACCACCCCGACCACGGCGAAGACCAGGCCGACGGCGGCGGCCAGCCGCAGACTCAGGGCGCTGAGCGGGCCACGCCGCTGCGCCGGAAAATGGATCACGACCGGGCCTGACCGGCTGTCGTCACCTGCACGAGCACAACATAGCCGGTGGTCCGGCGCCCCGACGCGCGGTGCCGGGTTCCATCCCCTCCTCGGCCCGGTTCCCCTCGCCCCGCCGGGCGGGCCGGTCCAAACGGCCGACAACGGGCATGATGGGGGTGTCCGGAGATGGCGACCGCGGGGGTGAGTGCCATGTCGTTGTTGCGACGGGTGATCGGTGACGTGCTGCGCCGGATCAGGCGGCAGCAGGGTCGCACGATACGTGAGGTGGCCTCCGTCGCCGGGGTCTCCCTGCCGTACCTGTCCGAGGTGGAGCGGGGGCGCAAGGAGGCCTCCTCCGAGGTGCTGGCGGCGATCTGCCGGGCCCTCGGGATCGACCTGGCCGAACTGCTGGAGGAGGCCCGCGACGAGCTGCGTCGGGGCCAACCCCCGGTGCCGGCCACCCCCGGGGTGCGACCCCCGGCGCCGCTCAACCCCGGGGTCCGGCCCCGGGTGCCGGCCAGCCGACGGGACACCGCCGCCCTGGTCGGCCCGCGTCGGCCGGAGCCGCTGGCCCGCCTCGGCGCACCGGACGAACCGCCCCATCGCCTCCGGCCCCTGCGCCGGGTCCCCGGCCCGCGTACCACCCTGATGCTGGCCCGGCGGTCAGCCGGAGCGGGCCGGCGGCGACTTCCCCGGGCGTAGGCCGGCCCGGCGGCCGGCGACCGGCGCGGCCGGTTCGGCGACACCGGCGGACGGCGCAAGCGGTCCGGCGACATCCGGCGGACGGCGCAAGCGATTCTGCTGTCGGCCGATCCGCTGTCGGCGGATCTGCCCCGGGCAGAAGTGCTGGAAGCCCGACCGCCGCCGGTCGCACGCTGGGAGCCGGTCCCCTGGGCGTCCGACGTCGCCCGCCGGCAACTGAAGGACAACCCCATGACCAGGTACGACATCCGCCTGCTCGACGAGGCGCGGCCCACCTTCGGCGACGAGGTGTTCCACCGGCTGCTGCCGGAACGGATCATCTTCCTCGGCACCGAGGTCACCGACCGGTCCGCGAACGTCATCTGCGCCCAACTGCTGCTGCTCGCCGCCGAGGACGCCGACCGGGACATCTTCCTCTACATCAACTCGCCGGGCGGCTCGGTGAGCGCCGGCATGGCCGTCTACGACACCATGCGGTACGTCCGGAACGACGTGGTCACACTGGCGCTCGGCATGGCCGGATCGATGGGACAGTTCCTGCTCTGCGCGGGTACCGCCGGCAAGCGCTTCGCGCTGCCCCACTCGCGGATCATGATGCACCAGCCGTCCGGTGGGTTCGGTGGCACGGTGGCCGACATCAACATCCAGGCCGAGAACATGCTGCACGTGAAGCGGACCATGCGGGAGCTGATCGCCGAGCACAGTGGGCACACCGCCGAGGAGATCGAGCAGGACTGGAACCGGGACCGCTGGTTCACCGCCGAGCAGGCCCGCGAGTACGGCCTGATCGACCAGGTGATCGCGCACGCCGGGCAACTCGACCCGGGGTGAGCCCGCGGGGCACCGGGCCGCTCACCGGGCCGGGGTGAGGACGACCTTGCCCAGCGCCCGGCGGCCCTCCAGGTCGGCGTGGGCGGTGGCCGCGTCGGCCAGCGGATAGGTGCTGACCAGCGGTCGCCACCAGCCCCGACCGGCCAGCCGCACCGACCGACCGGCCAGCCCGGCGATGCCGCCGGGCCGGCTCCGGATCCGCTCGCCAAGCAGCCAACCGACCGTCAGCGAGCGCGACACCACGTCGTCGACGTCGAACCGGGTGGGCGTCCCGGCGGAGTAGCCGAACATCACGAACCGGCCGCCGGGGCGGAGCAGTTCCAGGGCCTCCCGGCCGACCGTACCGCCGATACCGTCGTACACCAGGGTGAACCCGTCGGTCCACGACCGGACCCGGTCGATCCAGTCGGCGCGGCCGTAGTCGACGACCAGGTCCGCGCCGAGTTCGGCCAGCCGGGCGGTCCGCCGCTCGCCACGGGCGGCCAGCACCACCGTGGCTCCGGCGTGCCGGGCCGCCTGGGCGAGGAGCCAGCCCAGGCCACCGGCCGCCGAGGGCACGAAGACGACGTCGGTGGCGGTCGGCGGCTCCGTCTCGACGATCCCCAACGCGGTACGCCCGGTGCCGACCGCCGCCACCGCCTCGGCCATGCTGAGCCGCTCCGGGACCTCGAAAAGGGTGTCGACCGAGGTGACGGCCTGTTCGGCGTACCCGCCGGGCACCATGCCGAGGTGGGCGACGACCCGGCGGCCCCGCCAGGCCTCCGCGACGCCGGCACCGACGGCGTCGACGGTCCCGGCCACCTCCCGCCCGGGGACGGTGGGCAGGGCCGGCAACGGCATCGGCCCACCGGGCTCGCCCCGGCGCAGGGCGGTGTCGAGCAGGTGCACGCCGCTGGCCTCGACCCGGATCCGCACCTGCCCCGGGCCGGCGGTCAGGTCGGGCAGGTCGTCGAGGACGAGGTTGCTGGGGGGACCGAACTCGTGAAGTCGAATCGCACGCATGCCCCGATCAGATCTCGTCAACCACGGACGAGGTCAAGCCCGTCCGGTCCGGCATCTGGCACCGGGACCGAAAAAATCTCACTCTTATTGACATGTGTCGCTACGGACGGTTATCAATGGTCGGCGAGAGCGCTCTCCATCCATTCCGTCGAGGCCCCGGCCGGCCGGGCGATCCCCGCCACCGGAGGCGAGGAGGAACCATGCGGCTCACCGACCGGGGCGGCAGCGCCCGCCCGCGCCGCTTCGCCGCGCTCGGCGTCACCCTGCTGACCGTGGTCGCCGCCGGCGTGCTGACCGGCCGCAGCCCGGTCGACGCCCAGGCCGGCACCGACACCCCCGCCGGCAGCCACGCCGACCACGGACACCTGCTCAGCCCCGAGCAGGAAGCCGCCGCGCTGGCCCTGCAGAGCGCCCTACGCGGCACCGGAGCCCAGGCCGCCCCGGACGGCACCGGGGTCCAGGCCGCCGCGGACGGCACCGGGGTCCAGGCCGCCGCGGACGGCGCCGGGGGCCAGGCCGGCCCGGTCGGCGGTCCGGCGGCCCAGGCAGCGCCGGTGCGGGGCTCCGAGTTCCGGGCCGACTGCGCGAGCAAGGGACGCGGACCGGACGACCCGATCGTGCGACCCGGCCAGCCGGGTGCGTCGCACGTGCACGAGTTCTTCGGCAACACGACCACCAACGCCTACACCAACCTGGCGTCGCTGATCAACGGCGGGACCAACTGCAACCCGCAGGCCGACCGGTCCGCGTACTGGGTGCCGACGCTGTACCAGTACGGCGTGCCGGTCGCCCCGGAACACGTCACGGTCTACTACCAGGGCATCACCGACCGGCTGAACGTCAAGCCGTACCCGCAGGGGTTGAAGATGCTGGTGGGCAACCCCCTGGCCACCTCGCCCGAGGCCAACCCGGCGGCCCGGTGGTCCTGCCGGGGCTACCCGCAGTCCAGCCGCGACTTCCCCACCTGCCCGGCCGGCTCCAGGCTGGAGACCTATCTCGACTTCCCGACCTGCTGGGACGGACGGAACCTGGACAGCGCCGACCACCGCGGCCACCTGGCGTTCGGCCTCGGCGGAATCGGTGGCACCTGCCCGACCAGCCACCCGACGCCACTGCCCCGGCTGGAACTGCTCATCACGTATCCGGTCCATGGCGGCGGACTGACCCTGGCCGGCACCCGCAACGGGGCCAACGTGACCGACGCCCCCGGCCACACCTTCCACGGCGACTTCATCAACGCCTGGGACGTCGAGGCGCTGCGGTTCCGGGTGCAGAACTGCATAGTCGCCGGCTACGTCTGCGGCAACGACGGGCAGTGGATCCAGCAGTGACCTCGGCGCGGGGGCAGGTCAACCCCGGGCGAGGTAGCTGACCGCCGTGACCATCGAGAGGGTGCCGAGGACCGCGACCAGGAACCGTTCGTCGATCCGGTGCTGCAGGGCGGCGCCGACGAGTCCACCGACGAGACCCCCGAGGCCCAGGGCAAGACCGACGTCCCAGTAGGGGGCGGCGGGGGCGGTGCCGATGCCGGCGGCGTCGAAGAAGGTGTACGCGGCCAGGCCGGCTACGGAGGTGGTCAGCGTGATGGTCAGCGCGAGCGTCGCGGCCTGGCTGGTGGGGTGCCGGAACATGGCCACCAGCGCGGGCGCGAGCAGGGACCCGCCGCCGATGCCGAGGACTCCGCCGACCGCCGCCGCCACCGCGCCGAGCGCCGCCAGGGTGACCCGGCCGGGTCGGGCCGGCGCTCCGGCCGCGATCGGGGCCGGGGCCGGCCGGGGCCGGCGGGAGCGCCACAACAGCCGCAACCCCAGCGGGAGCAACACGGCGGCGACGAGCAGCCGGAACCGGCCGGGATCGGCCAGCACGGTCACCCGGGCGAGGGCACCCGCGACGGCGGCCGGTACGCCGACGGCGATCAGCGGGCCCAGGCGACTCCAGTCCACGGCGGGCCGACGGCTGAGCCGACGCAGCGACAACGGGGTGGAGACGATGTTGAACAGCAGATTCGTCGCGCTGACCGCCGGCCCGGTGACCCCGAGAACACTGATCTGCACCGGCAGCAGGAAGACCGCCCCGGACACGCCGGCCGGCGTGCCGATCGCCGCCACCACGGCCCCGGCGAGCATCGCGAGCACCACCTCGCCGAAGGACGTCACGGTCGGCCCCGCGCCTGCCTACCACTACCGGTCATGCCCACCCTCAGGCCTGCAGATCGCCGTTTCGGCGAATTCCCTATCTTGTCGATAGGGATATTAGCCCGACCTGGTGGGCGGGTCAGTCGCTGGTGGTCAACGCCGCCCGCAGCCAGCCCCGGGTCTCCTCGTCGAAGGCGACGAGGCGTACCACCTCGACGGCGGTCGGCGTGGACCTGACGGTGGCCACGGCGATCCGGGCGGCCTGCTCGGGCGGAAAGCCGTACACGCCGGTGGCGATCGCCGGAACGGCGACGGTACGGGCGCCGATCCCGTCGGCCACCTGCAACACCCTGCGGTAACAGGAGGCCAGCACGTCGGCCTCCCCCTGGCCGCCGCCCGCCCAGACCGGTCCGACGGTGTGGATGACGTGCCGCACCGGAGGATCCAGGTCGAACGCCGGCGTCGCCACCGCGTCTCCCGCCGCACAGGGGGCGATCGCCGCCCCCGCCCGTGCCAACCGGGGCCCGGCCGCCCGGTGCACGGCCCCGTCGACACCACCACCACCGAGCAACGACTCGTTCGCGGCCGTGACGACCGCGTCCACGTTCTCCCGGGTGATGTCACCAACGACGACCTCGATCACTGCCACCACAGGATCCTGACACACCGGCATCGTGTCGAGGCGACCGTCGACCCAGCCGGGTGCGGCAGCGGGTCGGCTCGTGTTGACTCGTGCGGTGGATCGTCAACGCCTCAGCAGCATCGCGCACTCGCACCACCCGGTCGCGGCCCCGGTCTCCGGGGTCACCATCAACCGACTCCTGCGCCGAGCGGACCGGCAGCCGACGGCCCGGGTCCTGGACCTCGGCTGCGGGGCGGGAGCCTGGGCACTACAGGCCCTGGCCCACTACCCGGACGGGCACGCCGACGGCGTCGACATCAGCCCCTACGCGCTCGAACAGGCCGTCGGCGCCGCCACCGAACGCGGCCTCGCCGACCGGTTCACGCCACACCGGCGTGACGCGCGGACGTATGTGCCCGACGGCGACTACGACCTGGTGCTGTGCGTCGGGTCCACCCACGCGTTCGGCGGATTCGGACCGACGCTGGAGTCGGCCGGCCGGCACGTGAACGTCGACGGCATCCTGCTGGTCGGCGAGGCATTCTGGCAGCTCCCGCCGACACCGCAGGCGCTCGCCGCACTGGACGTGGAGTCCACGGAGTTCACCGACCTGCCCGGCCTGGTCGACGTCGCCGAGCGGGCCGGCTGGACGCCGGTGTACGCCCACGTCAGCGACGCCGCCGAGTGGGACGACTACGAGTGGTCGTGGGTCGGCTCGCTCACCCGGTGGGCGCTTGACAATCCCGGGCATCCGGACGCCGCCGAGGCGCTGGCCGCCGCCCGGGAACACCGGGACCAGTGGCTACGCGGGTACCGCGACGTGTTGGGCTTCGTCACCCTGGTCCTGCGTCGCAACCGACCGTGACCCGCGGCGGCACGCCCACCGGTGTCCCGGTGCGAACCGGCCCGGCACATCGGGGCTGGGCCGGTTCGTCGGGCGTTCATCCGCGCCCGGAGTCGTCCTCGGCCGGAGGATCAAGGCCCATCTGCCGGCGCGCGAGGAAACTGGCCCGGGTGAACACGTCGAGTTGCGCGGGGGTGTAGATGGCGGCCATGAACGTCTGCTTGGTGGTGTGCTCGCCGCTGGTCAGCCGCGAGCCGGGCGTCAACCCGCTCCAGCACCTCGCTCGACACGTCCCCGTTCGTCCGGGCCCCGCCGACCTCGGAGAGCGGCACCCCCAGCCCGACGAGGCGCCGGACCCGCAACAGACAGATCAGATGCGGTACGCCGTACATCTTGTACCCGTTGTGCCGGCGATCCGGCTCGTCGCGCAGTCCGAGCCGGTGATAGTGCCGGATGGTGTGGTGTCGGCGAGATCGGCGAGTTCCTGGGTGCTCCAGCCGACGGCAGCAACCTAACACCTCGATCTTCTGTGGACGGAAGCCGCGAAGTGTCCCTGGTCGGCGGCTTGTCGGTGAGCAGGTAGGCGTCCTCAGATGCCGCGACGCCGGGCAGCGAGGAGCAGCACACCTCCGGCCACCAGCGCCGCCAGGCCGATTCCGCCGATCAGCCCGGCCGGCGGCCCGGTGACCGGCAACCCGCCGCCACCGCCACCATCACCGTCACCGCCGCCACCGTCACCGCCGCCACCGTCGCCGTCGTCGCTCCTCGCGGCCAGCAGCACGGCGAAGCCGTCCTGATTGTCGCTGTGGTCCCCGTCGGCCACCCGTACGGCGACGGCGTTCCCGGGCAGATCGGTCCGCGCAGGCGTGGCGCGCTCGTTCGTCGACCGCTCGGCGAGGCCCTCCACCTGTACGGTTCCGCCCCGCAGCGCCGCCGGCGCGGTGGCGGATGCCGCAGTCGTCACCAGGTTGTACAGCTTGACCGCCGAGTAGATGGTGTCGTTCGGATCGGTGTCCTCGACGGCCGGAACGAGGGTGAGGCTCTCGTAGGTGCAGACCGCCGACCGCCCGGCGTCGGCAAGCGCACACTGGGTCGGCTGCCCGGTGAAGGTCACGCCCTCGGGCAGGCGCAGCGTGACCCGCACTCCGCTGACCGCCTTCCGGCCCTGGTTGGCGACGGTGTGCCACACCGCACCCGGCTCACCCGGGTTCAGCGTCCCGGTGGGCTCGGGTGTGCCGTCAGCGTCGATCCGCACCGACTGCTTCACGTCTTGGGCCACCAACGAGAGGTCGGCACGTGGCTGGTCGACCAGCGCCAGCGGGAACCATCTGGTGTTGTCGGCCGGATTCGCGTCCTTTTCCGGCTTGATGGTGACCGAAACTTCGAACCTGCCCTGGTAGGGCCCCGCAGCCCCGTAGACGACTGCGTCGATGGGAACGTCGACGGTTTCGCCCGGTCCCGGAATCAACTCCGGCAGCAGTCGGCAGTAGAACCCACCGAAGTCGCCGTCGCACTCGCCCACCCCACCCCGTGAATGCCAGAGCAGGCCGACCGGCATGGGGCCAGGGCCCTCCGGCGGCTGGTGGACTCTGACGACGACGTCGCCCGGGGTCTCGTCCCCCAGGTTGCTGACCTTCAGATAGATGACCTTCCGCTCGGTCCCCCGCGAGACCGTCGTTCCGGACACGTCGACCGTGAGGTCCGGCCCCTTCTTCGCCGCCTCGGCGGGACCGGCGGGGACAGCCATCCCGGCGAGGAGGAGCAGCGCGGCGGTGACGGTTCGCGACAGCCGCCGACGACCAGAGCTCATGGCAGACCCTTCGGTACGCGCGGGCAGTGTGGTGGAGAAACACTACCGGAAATCGACTCCCGTCAGCGCCCGGACATGGCGGTCCCGGACGATGCACGTCACCGTCGGGGTCGTAACCCGTCGAGGGCGGTGGCGACGAGGCGGTCGGCGTACTCGGTCGTGAGCGGTCCGCCGCGGTGGAGCCATCGTTGGAACAGGGGACCCCAGATCAGGTCCACCGCGACGTCGAGATCGAGGTCCTCGGCGAGCTGTCCGGCCCGCTGGGCGCGGCGGAGGCGCTGCCGTTTGGCCTCCCGCAGTGGCCCGTCCAGTCGTTCGGCGTAGATCGCTGCCAGCTCGGGGTCGTGCGCGATCTCGGTGGCCAGCGCGCGCATCGGTTGCTCGTACCGGGGCTCGTTCAGCTCGGTCACCGTGGCGCGGAGCACCTCGGTCAGGTCGGCTGCCAGGTCGCCGGTGTCCGGCAGCTGCACCGGCCCACCCTCGGCGCCCTCGCTGAGCATGAGGAAAGCGTCGAAGATGACCGCACCCTTGGACGGCCACCAGCGGTAGATGGTCTGCTTGCCGACGCCGGCGCGGCTGGCGAGGCCCTCGATGCTGATTTTCGCGTACTCGACCTCCTGCAACAGGTCGAGGGCGGCGGTGAGGACGGCACGGCGGGAGGCCTCGCTCCGGCGGCCCGTGTTCGGCGGCGTCATGAGAGCACCGTACCAACGGCGAGACGAGACGTACCGTCTTGACGATGGGGTTCATCGGGAGCTAGCCTCGATCTCGCTGCGAGACGGACCGTCTCGTCTCATTCTAGGTAGGGAGACGCCGACATGCCGACCTCATCCGACGCCACACCCCGTACCTGGTTCATCACCGGGGCCAGCCGCGGACTGGGCCGCGCGTTCGCCGAAGCCGCGCTCGACCGTGGTGACCGGGTGGTCGCCGCGGCCCGGACCGTCACCCGGGACGACTTCGACGCGCGGCACGGCGACCGGCTGCTGACCCTGACCCTCGACGTGACCGACCGGGCGGCCGTCGTCGCCGCCGTGACCACCGCGGTCGAGCATTTCGGACGGCTCGACATCGTCGTCAACAACGCCGGCACCCTGTCCATGGGCATGATCGAGGAGTTCACCGAAGCCGAGGCGCGAGCCCAGTTCGAGGTCAACCTCTTCGGCGCGCTCTGGGTCAGCCAGGCCGTGCTGCCGCACCTGCGCGCCCAACGGTCCGGCCACCTCGTGCAGATCTCCAGCATCGCCGCCCTCGGTGGCTTCCCGAGCACCGGCCTGTACAGCGCGAGCAAGTTCGCCCTGGAAGGCATGAGCGAGGCCCTGGCGATGGAGGCCGCGGCCTTCGACGTCAAGCTCAGCATCGTCCAGCCGGGCGGCTACTGGACCGACCTCTACACGAGCGTCAGCGCCACCGACCCGATGGACACGTACGCGCCGCTCCGCGCCGAGCTGGAGCAACAGTGGGCGGAAGGCTCGGTCGACAGCGAGCCCCGCCTGGCCGCCGAGGCCCTGCTGCGACTGGTCGACAGCGACGACCCACCGCTGCGGCTGCTGCTCGGGAACATGGTGTACGACCTGGCGTTCGATATCTCCCGGCGGCGGATGGAGACCTGGGCGGGTTGGGAGCAGGTAAGCCGCGCCGCCGAGCAGGCGGTGCCGGCCCCGGAAACGACCTGAGAAGCATTCGCGCCTCCCGGCTGATGAGCCCGCAGGCACGCAAGGGAGTGGACGGCCTCGAAGCCGGCCACCCGCAAGCCGGCTCCGAAACCGACCACCCGGCGACCGGCGCCGTACTACAAGAACTGCGACGCCGTACGGGCCGCCGGACAGGCACCACTGTTCGAGGGCGAGCCCGGGTACCGACCGGAACTGGACCGCGACGGCGACGGCATCGCCTGCGAATAACAGGATCATCGCTGGCTGGGAGCGACCTGCGGAGGGTGCGAGGTCAGCCTGCTGGCGGGGCGGGAACCTGCCACAAGGCACTGACGGGAAGGGCGCGAAGTTTGTCGCCGAACGGCAGCGTCGACGTGCCGGTGTAGAGGACGAGGCCGGCGATGAAGTCGTCGCCGAGGCGGTCGGCGAGTCGGCGTAGCCCACGGAAGTCGTCGGGCCCGACGGTGGTGGCTGCTTTGACCTCGATCCCGACGACCTGGCCGGATCGGCTCTCGAGCACCGCGTCGACTTCGTACTTGCTCTGGTCGCGGTAGTGGGACAGGTCGGCGAGCTGGTCGGACCAGGTGAGCTGGCGAGACAGTTCAGAGAGGACAAATGATTCGAGTAGTGGCCCGAACGGTGCGCCGGGCCGGAGTAGCGCCCGGGCGTCGGTCGCGGTTTCGTTGGCGGCGATGCCGGAGTCGACGAAGATCAGCTTAGGGGCGGCGGTGGCGCGGGTGCCGAGGTTACGGGACCAGCCGGGGATCCGCTTGATCAGGAAGATCTCTTCCAGAGCTTGGAGGTAGCGGGCGATCGTTGGCCGGCTCAGTCCGAGGGCGGATTCCAGCGAGTTGGCGGCGATGATGGTCGCGGATCTGGCCGCGAGGAGGCGTACCAGCTTGCGTAGTTCGCTCTTGTGCTGGATGTCGGACAGCTGACGGACATCGCGGTCGACGAGCGCCTGGACGTACGCGTCGAGGAACCGTTGGCGGCGGCGCGGGTCGGTGCGGGTGGTGGCCTCGGGTAGGCCGCCGCGCACGATTCTGGCCGCGTAGTCGGCGCGGGTCACGTCCGACTCGTGTCGCAGGTCCGGACCGAGCGCGAACAGGGCGTCGACGAATCCGTCCGGCTCGCCGTCGAGTTCACCCTGGGACAACGGCCAGAGCTCGACGGTTTCCATCCGGCCGGGCAACGCGTCCGGGGCGGCGACCATGCCGAAGAGGCGAGACGAGCCGGTGAGCAGATAACGGCCCGGGCGGGGATCCTCGTCGACGGCTGCCTTGATGGCCAGCAGCAGCTCGGGAGCGCGTTGGATCTCGTCGATGACCAGGAGTTCGGGCGAGTCCACGAACCCGACCGGATCGGCGATCGCCGCCGCCCGGTCCTGCGCCCGGTCGAGATCACGGCGCTCGGCGAGGCGATCGCCGGGGGGTTTCGATCTGCGAGGCCAGATGCGTTCGATCTGCGGCAGGTGACATGTTCGAAATGCGGGCGGTTGGGCGCTCGAACCGCGGGGAGCCACCCCGGCGCTGCCGCAACGCAACACCTACGCCGGGGGTGGAGCGGCGGCGACGCCGACCACCATGAAACCCGAACCGTGCGGCCCGACGAACCGATGGCCCGCCGACACTTTCACCACCACCGACTCTGACCCTTTTACGGGTGCAACGCCCGATATGGGCGGCACCTGGAGCCCGCCTGGAAAACATGCTCGTAATATTTGTACGTACAGTATCGACATCTAGGGGATGGCGGGCCTAAGGTCACATCGTCAACTCGTGAGGCCCCGCAGCCTCCGTTCAAGGAGACACCTCAATGACTCGTACCTCCTGGTACCGCCGCGCCCTCACCACCCTTGCCGTCTCCGCCCTCCTGATCCCCGGCCTCGCCGCCTGTGGCGACTCGGGCACAGACGCCGGCACCGACCCAGATGGCAAGGCCAAGGTCACCCTGATCCTCAAGGATCTGCAGAACCCGTTCTTCACCGCGCTCGCCGACGGCGCGAAGGCCGAGGCGGCCAAGAACAACGTCGAGCTGACCGTGGTGGCCGCCAAGAAGGACGGCGACGAGCAGGGTCAGATCGACGAGATCGAGAGCGCCGTGCTCAAGGGCCAGGACGGCATCCTGATCCTGCCCAGCGGCCCCGCGGTCAACAAGGCGATGACCGATGCCCGCGCCCAGGGGGTCACGGTGATCGCGTTGGACACCCCGCCGGACCCGATCGACACCGCGGACATCACCTTCGCGACCGACAACTTCGAGGCCGGCAAGCTGATCGGCCAGTGGTCGAAGGCGCACCTGGCCGGCAAGCCCGTGGTGATCGCCCTGCTCGACCAGTTCAGCGACCGGACCATCCAGACCGACCTGAACCGGAACCAGGGCTTCCTGGAGGGCATGGGCATCAACCTGGCGGACCGGACGAAGAAGGGTGACGAGGCGAAGACCGGCGACTACGACGGCGGCACCTACACGATCGCCTGTCAGGAGCCGACCACCGGCGCCGAGGACGGGGGCCGTACCGCCATGGAGAACTGCCTGACCAAGAACAAGGACATCAACCTCGTCTATACGATCAACGAGCCGTCGGCGTCCGGCGCGTACAAGGCGCTGCAGGCCGCCGGAGTGCAGGACAAGGTCACGATCGTCTCGATCGACGGTTCCTGTGACGGTGTCAAGAACGTCGCGGACGGCGTCATCGCCGCCACCTCCATGCAGTTCCCGGTGAAGATGGCCGAGCTGGGTGTGAAGGCGGTCGCCGACAAGGTGGCCGGCAAGGCGCTCCCGGCGGTCTCCGACGGCCTGGACTTCTACAACACCGGCACCGAGTTGATCACCGACCAGGCCAAGGACGGTGTCACCGCGACCACCACCGCCGACGGCTCGAAGACCTGCTGGTGACGATGACTTCCCCCGAAACCGCCCCGAAGGCGCCCGCGGCCACGAGCCGCGGGGCCTCCCGGGTCCTCCGGGCGCAGCACTTCCTGCACGAGCGCCCCTGGGTCAGCCCACTAGCGCTGCTGGTGCTGTCGATCGCGGTGTTCACCCTGCTGAACCCGGCGTTCGCCCAGCCCCGCGCGATCTCGCTGCTGTTGCAGCAGACCGCTGTGGTCGCCGCTCTCGCGGTCGGCCAGACCCTGATCATCCTGACCGGCGGCATCGACCTGTCAGTCGGCGCGGCGGCGATCCTGGGCTGCATGTCCTCGGCGCTGCTGGCGTCACAGCACGGCCTGCCGGCGCCAGCCGCGATCACCGTCGGCATCCTGATCGGCGCGCTGTGCGGCCTGCTCAACGGGGCGTTGGTGTCCCGGCTGAAACTGCCGCCGTTCATCGTCACGCTCGGCACGCTCAGCGTGTTCACCGCGCTCACGCTGATGCTGACCGGCGGATCCACGGTCCAGGGCCGGGACATGCCGGACGCGATGACCGCCGCCGGCACCCGGGTCCCGTTTCTCGGGCTGGACCTGAACCTCGGCATCATCGTGGTGGGCCTGGTCTACCTGGCCGTCGGCTTGGCTCTCGGGTTCACCGCCTGGGGCCGCCGGGTCTACGCGGTGGGTGACGCCCCCGAGGCCGCCCGCCTGGCCGGTATCTCGGTTGGCCGCGTCCTGCTCAGCGTCTACATCGTCGCCGGTGTCATCTACGGCATCGCCGCCTGGGTGCTGATCGGCCGGGCCGGGGCGGCCTCGCCGAACGGCATCGTGGATGCCAACCTGGCCAGCATCACCGCCGTCGTGATCGGTGGCACCAGCCTCTTCGGCGGCCGCGGTGGCGTCATCGGCACGGTGCTCGGCGCGCTGATCGTGCAGAGCTTCGCCATCGGCCTGACCCTGGCCGGTCTCGACGACGAGTACCGCGTCCTGGCCGTCGGTGCCCTGGTGATCGCCGCGGTCGCCGCCGACCAGTGGATCAGGAAGGTCCGGACATGACCGAGACCATGCAGAAGCCGGCGGTGCTGTCCGCCCGGGGCATCCGCAAGACCTTCGGCCGGGTCGTCGGCCTCGCTGGTGTCGACCTGGACGTCTTCCCGGGCGAGGTGCTGGCGATCATCGGCGACAACGGCGCCGGCAAGTCGACGCTGATCCAGTGCCTGACCGGCGCCCTGGTGCCGGACAGCGGCACCCTGGAACTGGACGGCAGGCCGGTCTCGTTCAAGCGCCCACAGGACGCCAAGGACATGGGCATCGAGACCGTCTACCAGTCGCTGGCCATGTCGCCGGCGCTGGACATCGCCTCGAACATGTTCCTGGGCCGGGAGATCCGCAAGCCCGGCCCGCTCGGATCGGTGTTGCGGATGCTGGACCGCAAGGCCATGCGGGAGAAGTCGATGGCCGCGTTGCAGCAACTGGGGATCCGCACCATCCAGAACCCGGGCCAGCGGGTGGAGACGCTCTCCGGCGGCCAGCGTCAGGCGATCGCGGTGGCCCGGGCGGCCGCCTTCGGCTCCAAGCTGGTGCTTCTCGACGAGCCGACGGCGGCCCTGGGCGTCCGCGAGTCGGGTCTGGTGCTGGACGCGATCCGGGCCCTGCGTGACCGCGGGCTGCCGGTGATCCTGATCAGCCACAACATGCCACACGTGTGGGAGATCGCCGACCGGATCCACATCCAGCGGCTGGGGAGCTGCGCCGGCGTCATCACCCCGTCGAGCCACGACATGACCGAAGGCGTCGCGATCATGACCGGCGCCAAGACCCTCTGACGGGTCCTTCCAGAGAAAAAGGTAGGAACATGGGCCTGGTCAGTGGGCTTGAGGTCATCGAGCAGTGTGTTTCCCGGGGGCTGGTGGCCGGGGCTTTCAACACCACCAACATCGAGACGACGATGGGCATCGTCCAGGCCGTCGAGAACACCCGGGTGCCGACCTTCATCCAGGTCGCCCCGACCAACGCGGTGCTCTCCGGGTACGAGTACATCCACGACATGGTCAGCCGCCGGCTGGCGAAGGTCGACGTACCGGTGGCCCTGCACCTGGACCACGGCCGCACCCTGGACGACGTGAAGCAGTCCCTGGCGGCCGGCTTCACCTCGATCATGATGGACGCCTCCGGCTACGAGTACGACAAGAACGTGGACCTGTCCCGGCAGGCCCGGGACCTGACCCCGACGGAGTACGCGCTCGAGGTCGAGCTGGGCAGCATCGGCGGCAAGGAGGACGACCTCGGCCCGGAGAGGGAGGCGACCACCGACCCGGACCAGGTCGCCGGCTTCGTCACCGCCACCGGATGCGAGATGCTCGCGGTCTCCGTGGGCAACGTACACGGCTACGCCCCCGGCGTTCGGATCGATATGGATCTGCTCCGGAGGGTCCAGCGGGCCAGTGCGGTGCCGCTGGTCGTCCACGGCGGCTCGGGACTGCCCCGGGAGCAGCTGAGCCGACTCGCCGAGTACGGGGTCGTCAAGGTCAACATCGCCAGCGACCTGCGCAACGCCATGATCAGGACGTTCGGTGAGGCCTATGCCGCGAACCCGAACGAGTACGCCCTGATCCGGGTGTCGCAGAAGGCGGTCACGGCGATCACCGACGTGGTGGAGAGCCGGATCCGGACGCTGAACCCGAAGCTCGGCTGAGGACCAGTTCGATGAAACCCACGATCACGATCGACATCGGTACGACCCGGGTCAAGCTCGGGTTCTTCGACGCCGGCGGCGACCAGTTGGCGTCGGACAAACAGCCCACTCCCAGCATGGCCGACTCGTGGGGGAGCGTCTACGACGTGGACGCCCTCCTGGCGATCATCGTGCGGTTCGTAGGTAATCTCGATCCCGGTCACCGCGACAGTGTGGAGCGGATCGCCATCGCCGGTGTCGGGGAGTCCGGCGGACTGGTCGGACCGGACCTGGTGCTGCGGTCCCCGATGATCCTCTGGCACGACCAGCGCGGCGCGGCCATGATCGACGGCCTGGACCGCAGTCAGCGGACCCGGATCTACAAGCTCACCGGCCTGCCGCCGAACGCCAACTACTCGCTGTCCAAGATCGCCTGGGCCGCCGCGCGCACCGGCCACGCCACCGGCGACCTGCGGTGGCTGAACGTGTCCGAGTACGTGGCGGCCTGGATGACCGGCCGGCGCTGGGCGGAGTACTCGCTGGCCAGCCGCACCATGGCCCTCGACCTGCGGGCCGGGGAGTGGTCGCCGGAGATGTGCACGCTGGCCGGCCTCGACCCGGCGCTGCTGCCCGAGCTGTGCCGTGCCGATCAGGGCCAGGAGATCACGCCCGGGTTCGCCCGCGAGGCGAACCTGCCGGCCACGGTCACCGTGCACGTCGCCGGGCACGACCACATGGTCGGCGCGGTCGGCGCAGGCCTGCGCAAGGGCGAGGTGCTCAACTCCACCGGCACCACCGAGGGTGTGCTCCTGCTCAACGACAGACCGAGCCTGGACGCGTACTCCGCCCGGTCCATGCTCGCCAACGGGCTGGCCTGCGACGGATCGGCGTACACCCTGTTCGCCTCGATTCCCACCGGCGGCTCGGCCTTCGCCACCCTGCAGCGGATGCTCGGCATGTCCGAGTCGATGCTGGCGACCTGCGTGGCGGCGCTGAGCGAACGCTACCTGTCCGGGCAGATCGACCTGGCCGGCGTACCCGTCGTGATCCCGCAGTTCCGGGGCAGCCCGCCGCCGGACAAGTCGGCGTCGGCCCGCGGCATCATCGCCAACCTCGGCAACGACGTCCGGGCCGAGGACATCGTGTTCGGCTGCTTCCTCGGCCTGGCCATCCAGTTCGCCAAGGTCCTCGAACTGTTCCGCACCGACGCCACCACCATCAAGGTGATCGGCCCGGCCAGCCAGAACCGGCTCTGGCTGCACCTCAAAGCCGACATCCTGGACGCCGACCTGAGCGTTTCGGAGTTCCCTGAAGTCGTGTCCCGCGGCGCCCAGGCCCTGGCCTCCGGGCGATCCGGCAACTGGGAGTCCTGCGACCCCGCACCGGTCCTGGCCGACCCGGCCCGGCACGCCCGCCTGCAGGAATGGCGCGAGTCGGTCCGCCCCGTCGTGCACAACCTCGGGCAACTCTCATGGTGAGCCGCACTCTCGTCGCCGGCATCGACTCGTCCACGCAGAGCTGCAAGGTCGAGGTCCGCGATCTGCGGACCGGCCGGCTCGTGCGTGCGGGCCGGGCGGCACACCCACCCCAGAAGATCATTGACCCGTACGAGTGGTGGAAGGCCCTGCTCCTCGCCGTCGACCGCGCGGGTGGCCTGCACGACGTGTCGGCCCTGTCGGTCAGCGGCCAGCAGCACACGCCGGTGTTCCTCGACGCCGACGGGGCAGTGGTGTGTGACTCGCCGCTCTGGAACGACAACGGATCCCACCCCCAGGTCGTCGCACTCAACGACGAGCTCGGCTTCCGCGAGTGGATCCGGCGTACCGGCCTGCCGATCAGCCTCTCCGACACCGTCGTGAAACTGCGCTGGCTGCGCGACACCGACCCGGACAGCGCCCGCCGTACCGCCGCGGTCGCCGTCGTCCACGACTGGCTCACCTGGCTGCTGATGGGCCACGGCCCCGGCCGGGCCGACTTCAGCCGCCTGGTCACCGACCGGTCCGAGGCCAGCGGCACCGGATACTGGTCCGGCGAGACCGGCGACTACTGCACCGACCTGGTGCAACACGCCTTCGGCAAGCAGGTCATCCTGCCCCGCGTGCTCGGCCCGCTGGACCGGGCCGGCGTCACCGGCACGGGCATCACCGGCATCCCCGCCGGACTGCCGATCGGCGCCGGCAGTGGTGACAATGCCGCGGCCGCGCTCGCCCTACGACTGCAGGTCGGCGACGCGGTGATGTCGCTCGGCACCTCCGGAGTCGTCTACAGCCGCAGCACCCGGCCGGTCCACGACTACTCCGGGGTGGTGTGCAGCTACGCCGACGCCACCGGTGACCACCTGCCGCTGGCCGCGACCCTGAACGCGGCCCGCGACCTGGACGCCGGGATCGCCCTGCTCGGCTGCGACTACAGCGAGCTGTCCGCCCTGGCCCTGCAGGCGCCACCGGGCGCCGGAGGACTGACGATGCTGCCCTACTTCGAGGGCGAGCGCACCCCCGACCTGCCGGACGCCACCGCGTCCCTGCACGGCGCGACCCTGGCCAACTTCACCCGGCCGAACTTCGCCCGCGCGGTGGTCGAGGGGATGCTGGCCAGCCAGGTCGTCATGATCGACGCCACCCGCGCCTGCGGCGTGCCGGTCAACCAGCTCCTGCTCATCGGCGGCGCGGCCCGCAGCACCGCCGTACAGACCGTGCTGGCCCAGATCATCGACGTCCCTCTGCTGATCCCCGAGCCGGGGGAATACGTGGCGATCGGCGCCGCGGCCCAGGCCGGTGGGGCGCTGACCGGCACCATACCGGACTGGCAGCCGACCGTCCGCGAGGTCCCGGCGACCCCCACCGAAGCCGTGATCATGAACCAGCACCGAGCCGCACGCAGCGCCATGTCCTACGACGCTTCGTTGACACCAGCCTGATGCTCCCTCGTCCGGCAGGCATTCGTAAGATTCGCGGAAAATCCTAGGAGGAGCGATGAAGAACATCGAGCGCGCTTCCCCGGTGCCCTACTACGTGCAGCTGTACGAGGTACTCCTCAGCAGCATCCAGTCGGGCGAGTTGCCGGCAGGCGAGAAGCTGCCCGGTGAGAGCGAGTTGCATCGTACGTTCGCGCTGTCCCGTCCGACCGTCCGCCAGGCTCTGGACATGCTGGAGTCGAACGGCTACGCGCAGCGGGTGGCGCGCCGCGGCTACTTCGTGGCCGAGCCGAACTCGCCGCAGGGATGGCACATCGAGGGGCTCGGCGGCTTCCTGGAGAACGGTCTGCTGCACGGTGATCCGCACATCACGACGACGGTAGTGTCCTCCGGGGAGCAGCCGCTCCCGGACGAGATCACCGCCGCCCTCCGGATCCCCCGTAGATCGGTGGGATTCGTCCTGGAACGGGTGCGGAGTGTCGACGGGCAACCGGCCCTGTTCAGTACGAACTGGACGCCGCCCACCGTCGCCGGGGTGGTCGCCGCCGCCACCGGCGTCCGGAAGGGGACCTCGTCGCTGACCGCCGCGCTTCAGGCCGGCGGCTACCAGGCGGCCGGGGCGCGACGGGTGATGCACGCGGTCGCGGCCGGCCCGGTGATCGCGGAGCATCTCAACATCCCGGCCACCACACCGCTGTTGCGGATCCGCTCCACCACCTGGGACAAATCCCTTGTTCCGTACGACTACTACGAGACGTGGCTGCGCACCGACATCGTGCCGCTCGCGGTCGACGCCACCACGCACGGCGCATGACCGGGTGGTACTCAAGTACCACCCCGGGGCCCCGGAGTAGTCCGCGAATGTCCTGTTTGGCCTGATGCTGTGCTGGGGGCCGTGCCCGAGTGAGGGGCGAGCACGACGCCTGTGGATCATGGAGCCGCGTTGGCCCGCACCGCGACCGCCCCGCTGACCCCGGACGGTGTCGGTGAGCGGGAACAGCGTCGCGCCCACCACGCCGCCGCGGGCGACCAGCCGCGCCGCCATCGCGGTGGACGGTAAATGTCTACGCGGGGCCAGACGCCCCGACGGCAACCGGGTGTTCATCCTGTCCGCAGGCGACGGTGCCGGCGAGGGGGTCATACCGGCCGCCAGGTCAGGCCGCTTGGTCACCTCACCTTCTTGGCAGGAACCAGCTCCCGGACTGAGGCGTCACCGACATGCTGAAGTCCGATGCCTAGGAGGCAGGCCGGCTCAGCGTGCGGGAACGACCGTACTCGGCGAGGGCGCGAAAAGCGGCCTTGGGCGTCCAGGAGCCGTCCGGCAGCACTCGCACGATCCCACGCGCAGCCAAGTCGTAGTCGTGTTCAGGATCGCCGGTGGTCGGTAGGTGCCGATTCGCGAAGGTGTACACGAACGCCGCTTCCACTCCGCCATCCTCGTAGTCGCGCAGCAGATCGACGATGTAGCGCGCTTGGCCTTCCTCGTCGCGCTCCAACTCCGCAGTCAGCTTCACGGCACGGCCATGCTCGTCGAAGGTCACCGGCTCGGCCCCACCCGCCACGTCGGGGGCACCCCGGAACGTGCAGCAGCCGAACTCGGTCGCAGCGTACGGCTTACCCTGCCCCACCGCCGCCGCCAGGGTCTGCGGGAACACCGAGGAGTTGGTCGCGTCGCGGTAGCCGGCGTCGCTGGCGATGATGTCGAACTGGGCCCAGTCGACGTCCTCGAGCGGGATCGAGGCGTATCCGACCAGGCCGTCGAACCGCTCGCGCACCGCGGGCACCGCCTCGGCGAAGAATTCGCGCACGGCGGCCCGGGCGGCCGGGATCGCCTCCCTCATCCGCATCGGATCGGTGAACAGCACCATCCGCTCCGCCAGGTCCCGGCCGGGCAGGAAACCGTCGGTGAACATCGAGATCTCCGAACCGGCGAGATACACGACCGGGGCGCCGCCGCGCCGCAGCCGTTCGGCCCGCTCGGCGCCGTCGAGCACGAACGCCATGAGCCCGTCGCGGTCGAGGCCGTTGGTGAACGGGGAGTACCACACCTCAAGCCCAATCTCGGCCGCGAGTCGCGCGGTCAGCTCCAGCCGGTCTTGGACACCACCGGTGATACGGACCGCGTCGCAGTGCAACTCGTCGCGGATGACACGCAGGTCGTTCCGCACGGTGTCGGGGTCGAACGGCTCATGAGTGGTGGATCCGGCGCTCACGAAGCCGGTGTCGTAGTTCATGCCGAAGACGCGCATCCAGAGCCCCTCTCCCTCTTACGGTACGCAGCGTACCCTATAGGGTCCGTCCAGTACCCTACAAGGCATGAGCACGAGGCGCCGGGGCGAAGAACTGGAGCGGGCGATCCTGCACGCCGCGGCGGATGAACTACGCGAGTCCGGCTACCCGGGCATGACGATGGACCGGGTCGCCGCCCGCGCCGGGACCAACAAGAACGCCATCTACCGCCGATGGCCGCACCGGGCAGCCCTCGGCATCGCGGCGTATCGCCACCTCTCCGACGCCGCCATGCCAAACCCCGACACGGGCACCCTGCGAGGCGACGCACTCGAGATGCTCCGACAGGCCAACCAGACATGGTCGTCGCCACACGGAACAGTCCTGCGCGGTCTGCTCGCCGCCGCAGCCGACGACCCCGAGCTACTCACCCTCATGCGCGAGCGGTCCGGCGCAGACACCATGGACCGCGCTTGGCTCGGAATGCTCGAACGGGCCGCAGCCCGCGGCGAGGCACCGGCAGCGGCCGCCCATCCCCGGGTGGCGACGACACCGATAATGCTGCTACGCGCCGAGTACGCGATGCGCGGTATCCCCTCGGTCCCCGACGAGGTGCTCGTCGAGATCGTGGACAAAGTGTTCCTGCCCCTGGTACGCGGCTGCGGCTAACGCAGCGCCTCGGTCGCATCGGCACGGCGGATGACGAATCGAACTCTGCCGAGGTCGCGCTGATACCACCAGTGCACACTCCGCTTCGGACAAACGCCGCTGGAACAGCACCTGACGTCAGAACCCGCCGGGACAGGCGACCGGCCGGAGGGAAATGAGGTGCCCGTTCCACGACGATCGTTTCTGGGCCGACCTGAAGGTCCACGGCCCGGCGCAGCGGGCGGATGCGGGGTGATGTGTGGGGCGTGTGCTCTTCAGCGGAAGCCACCCCCGGACAACCCGGGTCACTACCGGCCAACCCCGACCAAGATCAGGTCGAATCCGGAGTACGTGTGATCCGGACGTGCTCCCACCTGGCCCAACCTCGACCGAACCCGGCCCGGACACCCCGGGTCAACGCGGGTCACTCCCTGCCACCCGGGGCGAACCCGCAGGTCGCTAGACTGGCCACTCGCGCCCCCGTAGCTCAGGGGATAGAGCATCGGTTTCCTAAGAATCGTCGGACGTCTATGCATGCGCGGTTGGCCTGCGGATCGACGCGCCTCTTCGAGTGAAGACAGTCGATGGATCCCGCTGCTGTGATCGGCTGCTGAATGCCCGCCGAGTCTCCGCCGACTGAGTAGTATCCGGTCGCTGACTCGCCCGCTCCACCTCGCCGGCTGGGGCTTCCAAGGTCAGATCGTGCCGAATAACTCCACCGATGGCCGCACTCTGGACGAGCCGCCCGGACCTCATGGTGCAGAGGTCCGGGCCACTCCATTCACCGCCTCGTCGAGGTCAGGTTCTGGCGGTCGCGCCTTCGGAGGTGGCGCGGGCCGCAGCGATCAGTGACGCGCCGAGTTCCGCCGCTTTCTGGGGGATGAGCCGGACCGCCGCGCCTTCCCAGCAGCCCGACAGCAGCGACGCGGCCAAGCCCCGGACCATCGCGGGGTCCAACCCGTCCAGCTTCCTGTAGTCGGCAGTGCGTTGTTCCGGATTGTTGATCGCCAGCGTCACCGACGGCGGCTGGTCGCCGTCCCCGTCGGGCGTGTTGAATGCCTCAAGGTCGACCGTCACGACTTCGGTGTCGTCGGCGGCATCGATGTCCTGGCCGTGCACGGTCAGGACGTGTCGATTGTGCAGGCGGACGCCGTCCTCGAAAAGACACGTCCCATCGCACCATGCCGGGCACGGCGACTCGGTCGACGTCGTCGGTGGCAGCAGGTAGCCGGCGTGCGACCACATCGCGAAGTCCACCACCGCGTCCGCCACTTGGTCCTCGGTGCAGTTCAGCTGTGCGGCCTGCTCGGGAAGACTCAGGCCCTGTCGAGTGAGTTGCTCGGCGACCATCCCTCGCAGCACGCTGATCTTCTGGTCGGCGGCCAGGCCATCGTCCTGGAACACCCGGTCGAACACGACCCAGCCGAGGCCATCCCGTTCCGGCGCGGGCGCTGGGCTGGCCGGTGACCGGGCACCACCGGCTGGTCGGCTGGCTCCGTCACGTGCCGTGGTCGCGACCTGACCGATTGCCGTCCGCACCTGTTCGGCCTCGTCCAGGGTCAGACGCAGCACCGCGGTCGCGCCCTCGATCACGAACTTCACCACCGGTTCGACCGCGTCCACGTGCTGTTCCAGGTCGATCTCCAACTGCCGCGGCCGGTACGCCTGATGGGCGCACGACTTCCCAGCCGTTCGCACCGGATCGTGTAGCGACAACAGAACAGGCGTCCAGTCATCCGGCAGGTGGAGCCGATCCTCGACGTGGTCGCCGTCGGCATGCGAAACGACGCACCAGGACGGGCACGGCCGCTTCAGCCAGTAGGGTCGATGCGTCCGACCGGCTATCGTGACCGCCTTCCTGAGCGATGTCGCGAGGTACCCGGCGTCCGCCAGGCTGAGCGGCCCCCGGGCAGACAGAACCACCTCGGTCGTCGTGCGCTCCTCGGACTGGTCCAGGTGCTCCCGCGAGATGATCTCCACCGACATCCCACGACCCTCGCCCTTGCCTGTTTCCATCACCAGCCGGGAGTGCCCCCGTTCGCGGTCACCCGGACCGCCCAACTCCTCCCCGCCGTGATCGATGACGCACCACGACGGGCAGTTGGCGGGGTGTGCCGTAGGTGGGCTCGCGACCTGGTTCAACGTGTCCAACATATTGATAGATTTACAGACCCAAGATTGCAGTGGACGGACTCCGTGTACGCCATGCTGGCAGCACTCCGGCACACCCACTGGTCGATCGTGCGGTGCTGTCGGTCGGACCCGAACGGCCGATCCTGCGCTGCCGGCCGACGCCACCCGGCCAGCCGTGTGACTACTCGCTGACGGCGGGCACGTGAGGCGGGTCGCCGCCGGTGGCGAGGAAGGTACCCGCGACCCGTATGACCGTCTCCGGACGTAGACGCAGGTGCTCGGCGGGGTACTCGGTGGGCACCCCGCCGAAATCGAAGCTGACCCCTCGACCCGGGGCATCCACGGACCGGTCGTGAAGGTAGCCGCCGTCGTCGGCGATGTGGACCGCGAAGGCGTGGGTGGGGTGGCCGAGCCCGACCTGGAGGCCGGGCGGCAGGTCGTCGGGATCGTCGGCGGGGTCGGAGAAGATGGTGACCACGACGGGCTCGCCGGCCTGGTGGATCTCGGCCAGAAGGGTCTCCAGGGCGGCGGGTTCGGTCACGTCGGCTTCGTGGTTGTCGCGGTGGTCGCCTCGGTCGTAGGTCCAGGTCACCCTCATGCGATCGCCTTTCCGTTGCCGGTGTAGGTGCGCCAGTGGCGTACCTGTCCGTCATCGTCGCGTACGTAGACGGTCAGTCGTGCGCCGGCGGGGAGGAGCCGGGAGAGGATCTTCTCGCAGCCGTAGGGGGTGTAGTCGCAGGGCGCATTGTTGGTCACGACGGCCGCGTCGGTGACGTGGTCGCGGCGCATCCGGGCGGCGAGCTTGGCCTCCAGGTGATCCGTCGTGGTGGCGATGAGCTGGTAGGCCGGTTTGAGGTCAGCGGCGGCAGCAGGGTCACGGCCGGATCTCATCGGTATCCGTTGGCCGCCGATCAGGGCGACACCGGAGGTGGGGTCCTTCGCCTCCCGTCGAGGCAGGTCACGCGCGGCCTCCGACACCCATTCGGGTAGCGGCTCGGAGGACGCCGGTATACCGGTCGTGGTCGTGGGCGCGCCGCGTGTGGTGAACAGTCGGCTGATGTCGCTTTCACCTCCCGTCACCGCCCCCTCCGCACCGCCGACCTGACGAGCCCGTGCCAGCGCTTCCTCGACGTGCTCCCGGGCCTCGGTGCCCCGCCTGAGAACGGCTGTCAGGAGTTCCAGCATCTGCTCCAAGCCCGCCAGCGTCGGGCCCGGCTGCCCTCCGTGCAACACCGCCGTGACGAGCCGCCGCGCCTCGCCGACTGCCGACCCCGCACCGGTCACCCGGCCCTGTACCGCGGTCACCGCCACCGCCACAGGCGTGAGCGCGGCGATGATCTCCTGCGGCGACGGCTGGTGCGCCATCGCGTCGACGGACCGGTAGGTCGAGCCCAGAACATCCGCGGCCTCGACCAGCCGGGAGCGAGCATGACCGAGTACCTGTCGCACCCGGGCGAGACCGGCCGCGACGCCGGCGAAACCGGAGGCCACCGCGCGGGCGGCAATCTGCTCGACAGCGTGATCGACCGCAGCGGCCACCTGCTGTGCGCGGGCCACACCCGCTGCCATCGCCTGCAGGTCGGCACGTACCGTGCCGGTCAGTGACATCCCGCCCTCTCAGAACCGTCTACGACTTTCCGGGTGTGTCAGCGGTGTGTGAGCGGATCAGGTAGCGGCTTGCTGTGCACCACGACGAGTTCGCGGTTCGCCCGGGTCAGGCTGGTGTACAGGGTTCCGGTGAACTCCTCCTGTCGCACGAAGTAGCGCGGCTCCACGACCACGACCCCGTCGAACTCGACACCCCTCGCCGAGTCGGGCGTACGGACGGCAAGCCGGCGTTCCTCCCTGGTCCAGTCGCCCGCACCCGATGCCGTGTCCGCCCGTCGCCACCTGTCACTCAGAAGCAGCCTGTCGATGGCCTCTGGATCGGTGGTGATGATCGCCGCCGTCCCACCGGGGTACGAGTCCAGGAGCCTGCCCGCCTCGGTGACGGCTCGGAGGTCGCGCTTGCCAGGTGTGCTGGCTCGGATGACTGCCGGCTCCGGCCCCTCGGTCTGCAGCGAGCAGGGCTGGTTCTCGGTGGATGGGAGGAGACAGTTCGCGAAGTCGAGAATCGGCTGGGTGGACCGGTATCCTCGTTCCACGACCTCGGGTTCGAACAACTCGGCGTCGGGAAGTATGTGAAGCCGTCTCGCCAGTTGGTGCCAGTCGAGGTGGTTGATGTCCAGCCGGCGGCGTTGGTTCAAGTCTCCGACGATCGTCCATCGTCCGCTGGTGTTGTGGGCCTGGATGATCTCCCACTCGAGTTCCGAGACGTCTTGGGCCTCGTCTACGACGATGTGCCCGTATCTGGACTGCCTGTCGCTGAGGAGCAGGCCCAGTTGCGCGAAGAGGGGAAGGTAGCGGCGTTTTCCCCAGGCCTTCGGGAACGGTGGGAGGGTCTCGATCCACCGCTGCTCCGTCTGGCTGGTCGGCGGGCGTCCGTCCGGGTCGCTGCTACTGCGGATGGCCTCGTAGGCGATTCTGATCTTGTCGGGCAGACGGCTCGCCTTCCACTCCGGCTGTTTCTGGCACTCCAGGACCGCGTGTTTCGCCAAGCCCACGATGAAGCCGCCGACGTCCTCCGCTGTGCCCTCGCCCGGCTGTGCCGTAGTGCCCAGACCGGCGAGTTCAGCGAGCCATTCGGGAAGCGACTTGACCGTTATGGCTCCGGTGGGGTCGAGTTCCCTGACCGTGCGTGAGACGTGGCGGACGTACTGTTCGGTAGGTCCGAGTAGTAGCACCCGTGGGATGCTGCTCTTCTTCGTCGTCTCCTCGTTGACCAGGTAGCCCGCACGGTGCACCGCGATGATCGTCTTTCCGGTGCCCGGGTGCCCCTGGATGATCAGGGGCATCGTCGGCGGTTGGGTCACCAGGCGGTACTGGTCGGGTTGGAGAGTGGCGAGCACGGAGGTCATCGCCTCGGTCCGGGGCGCGTGCAGGGCGTAGCGCACCGCGTCAACGGCACGCATGCCGTTCTCGAGGTCGATGGCCGCCGACGACCGCTGTCGGTGCTCGGTCGGTTGAGGGCCTCGATCGGGGGATTCGGGTGGCGGGGCGGGAACGGATTTCGGTCTGGGCAGGGCGATCGTATGTCTGACCAGCCCGGCACCGGGTACGGCGATCACGTCGATCTCTCTGCGGTTGTCCGCGACGCCGAGGCGTTCAACCAAGTTGACCATGCGACGCTTGTCTGTGGTCGGTGATCCTGGGCCGGTGAGTTCCGTGAGGACCGTCCACTGAGCGGTGGGGTTGTTCGCGCTTAGGACTGCGCAGGCCAGGCCGGAGAAGTCGTGCTCGCCGTGGACGATGACGTGTCCGTAGGGCTGCTGGCTGTCGGGTCCTTTGAGCGAGGTGACCAGTTGGGCGAAGAGCGCGAGGTAGCGGAGTTGTCCCCAGGCGGAACGGAACGGCGGGAGGGTTTCGATCCACTCTGCGGAGTACCTGCCGAGCCTCAGTGGTTCGGTGGGCACCCCGCCCATGCGGATCACCTCGTAGGCAACCTTGAGCTTTACCGACAGGTCCACGGCGCGGTGAGCCCACCCCAGGCGTCGGTGGCAGAGCTGTACGGCCTGCTCCACGAGGTCTTGGACGTACCGGCCCACGTCAAGCTTGTCCGGCTTACGGGTGTCCGTGAAGCGGGGGTACCCGGCGATTCCGACCAGCCAATCGGTTTCCTGAACGACGGTGATGACTTTGGGGACGTCAGCGGCGGGCAGTCCGACGAGAGCTGCGGCGGTGTGGATCCTGCCGACGATCTTCGGGATCGGGGTGGTCCAGGCTGACACGACGAGCACGCGTCGTCGTTTGCGGCCCAGGTGCCGCAGCACGTCGACCGCGCGCACGGCTGCGATAGCGTCAGGGTCTACCCGGAAGTCCCCCGAGAAGGCGACGACGAGCGGTCCGTTCGGATGCCATGTTGCCAGGTCCGCAGGCTTGGCCGGCAGTGGCAGGCGACCGGCGGTTCCCTTTTTTGCCGAGGTGGCGCCGCTCGCTGTGGGAGCCGCCGGCGTCGGCTTCTTCCCCGGTTTCCTTGGCCTGGGCGGCGGAGCGGGTGAAGCTTCCTGCCTGGTTGCGGGTGTTTGCCCTGCCGGGTGGTCCGTCGATGTGGTGGTGCGGGCAGACGATGGTGTCGAGCCGGCGCGGCGCGTGGTCTGGCGGCGTGGCGGTGCCGGGGGGACGTTGAGCTTCCCCGGTTTGAGGGGCGACTTCTCGACGGGAACTGTGACCACCCAGTCGTCGGAGGCGTGTACCACCTCCGCACCACGCGCTGTCAGGGTGCGGCGCACCACCACATCGTGGTCCAACTCGTGGATGGCGTGCGGGTCGAAGAACACCTTCGCGGCCCGTGCGGCCCAGTTGATGACCGGATAGTCCCAGTCCGTGCTGTTGAGGTACCGCGTGCCGATGTAGAAGGCGACCCCGAGGTGCCGGTCCGGGCCAGCGAGGCCGACGCGGCCGCAGAGGGGACCGATGGTTGCCCGTTCGCCTCGGGGAACGTTGTCGACGTAGCGCTCGTTCGCGCTGACGGCGATCTCCGGGTTCTTCCGGGCGAGTCGTCGCTCCAACGCCTGCAGGTAGCTCCGGTTGGTGGCGATCTCGTAGGCGAGGTCCTGGTCGCTGATCCCGGCCACCTACTGCACCTCCACTACGCAGACGGCCAGGTCCTCGGTGCTGAGCATGGCCGTCGATCGTGCCGTGATGTCCTGCAGGAGGCCCGCGTGGCGGTTATCCTCCCGCTGCTGTTGGGCCTCGAAGAGCGGCACCATGCGGTGCCGGCCTCGGGCGCGCAGGGTCGCGATGCGCGACTCCAGCGACTCTGTCCGCCGTTGATGCACCTGTTCGACGCTGAGCCGTCGGGAGGCGAGGAACGCCTCGTTCTCGGCCGCTAACGTGTCCTGGCTCCGAAGGTGTCTCTGCTCCAACAGATCAGTGCTCACGTCGAGCGCAGGCCGGAGGTCAACCGAGCCGTCGAACCACGCGGGCCGCAGGTCACCGGCCGCCACAGCGGCCATCAACCGGTCACCCAGGTCCGGGGCGACCTCCAGGGTCCGGGCGTCAACGGTGACGGTCCACACCTCGTGCAGCGGCCTCAGGCCGTTCCAGGTGGCGATGCAAAGATGCACGAGGTAGATGCCCGGGGCCACCCTGGCCTCCCGTGCCGACATCGCGACCGCGGAGAACCTCGTTTGCCGGTGCCCCGGTACGTCCAACGCCGCCCTCACCAACGGGTGGTTGGCCGTCAGGAGCGGCGCCCCGGTGGTTCGGGACTCCTCCTGGTCCAGCGACAGTTGGATCGGCAGTTGGTGTGTCAGGTCGCTGAGGATCTGGTCGACCTCGGATCTCGTCTTGTCACCGCGGCGTGTGAGGTCACGGACGTGACCGGCGAGCTCGCTGTTGCCGATCACGGTCACGTGGTCGCCGTGGATCCGGCAGTGTCCGCCGTAGCTGCCCACCCAGTCGCCTACCAGCAGGGCCAGTTCCTGTTGCCCGACGTACCGGCCGGATGCGAGAAGATCGGGTTCGAGGCCCTCGATGTCGACGCCGTCGCTCGATATGAGGTGGGGTGCCGCTGCCTCGATCTCATGGGCGGCCCTTTGCTGTTCCGCGACCGCCGCCAGGAACTCCTGGGTGCGCTGCACCCGCTGGGCGGGGGTCAGGGCGAAATCGAGCAGGCAGGACTCGACTTCGGGCCACATGCTCTCGATGATTGGTTCCAGGGCGCCGATGGCGTGTTCGAAGATCCCGATCCGGGTGAGTACCCGCTCGAGGATGTCGGTCTCGATCGTCCCGGGGGTCGTGAAGTTGATGATCATGATCTTCTTCTCGGTCTGGCCGATCCGGTCGATCCGACCGATACGCTGCTCGATCTCCATCGGGTTCCAGGGCAGGTCGTAGTTGACCAGGACGGAGCAGAACTCGAAGTCCAGACCCTCACTCGCGACCTTGGTGGCCACGACGATGTCGTACCCGCCTGCCCGGAACTCGGCCATGATCCTGGCCCGGTCGTCCCTGCCCACACCACCGTGCAGTACCGCGGTCCTGCACCGGTTCCGCAGGTGCCGCTCAAGGTAGGCCAACGTCCTGCGGGAGAACGTGAAGACGAGTCCCTGCTTGCCCTGGCTGACCAGATCGTCGACAACGCCCAGCAGTTGGTCGAGTTTCGTGTCCACGTCGATGCTGGCTGCCAGCTCCCGCAACCGCGGTGACGGCGGCACATCCGGACCGGACACAGCCGCCGTCGCCGTGGCGTTGACCTCATCCTGTACGCCCGCAGTCTGTCCGGTATCCAGCACGAGTGCCGCGGCCTCAGGCAGGCAGCTGCCCGCTAGGCGCAGAGGCATCTGCATGCCGAAGTGCAGCGGTGTGTCCCTGACCTTCGCCCGCTCGACGCACCACTGCAGGTAAGCCTGATAGAAGTCCTGCTCACGCTGGGTCCAGCGCACCTGTACAGGGCGCGGCTCCCGCACCGCCTTGTCCTCCTGGACCTCGATTTTGCGGGTGCGCGTGACCTGGGCCGAGAGCCCGCCCAACTCGCTGCAGATCCGCTTCACCTGGACCACGTCGCTCGGAGACAGGTGGGGCCGTTCCAGGAGCCCGCACAGCAGCAGGAAATCGGGCCGCATGGTGATGACCCGACCGAACGAGCTGTCGGACAGGCCCGACAACCACCGCCTACGTGTGGCGTTGCTGACCGAGGCGTCGAGCAGCGAACCCGTGATCCGGTTCAGGACACGGTTGGGCTCGATCCGCTCCTGCAGGTCCGCCAGGCCCTGGAACTCGCCGGGCACCAGCAGTTCCAGGAGGTTGTACAGATCATCGTTGCGCAGGTTCACCGGGGTCGCGGAGAGGAAGACATACGCATCCGCCCAGCGGGACAGCAGCTCACCCAACGCGTGGCTCTTCGTGTTCGAGTTACGGAAGATGTGGGCCTCGTCCACGATCACCAGGTCCAGTTGGAGACCCAGCTCCTCGACGTCGGCCAGCCCCTTCCACGCCCGTAGCCGCTCGACCGAGCAGATCCAGGCCATCCGCCTGGGCAGGCGATCCGACTCGAGCCGGTCCTTGAGGTCGGTCAACCCCGCACCGGTGAGCTCGGTCAACTCGAAACCGAACCGCTCGCGCATCTCGTGCTGCCACTTGGCCAGCAGTACGGAGGGACACACGACGAGCACCCGGTTCGCGTGCCTGCGGGCATCGAGTTCGGTCCACAACAGCCCCGCCTCGATGGTCTTGCCGAGACCGACCTCGTCCGCGATGAGCAACCGGAGCGACCCCGTGCTCAGCAACTTCATCACTGGCTTGAACTGGTAAGGCCGGAAGATGGTGCGCGTCGCGCGGAACGAGAAGACCGTGTCGGTGAACTGTTTCTCCAGCTTCGCCCTGGTCAGCGTGGCGGCGAGGCGTTCAGCGGGGGCCGGCTCCGTGCACACCCACGCGTCGGGGGAGTCGACCGTCGGCCTGGGCGACAGGGCCTCCTCGTCGACACGCTGGACGCGGCTGCCGGCGAAGATTTGGTAGATCCAACGACCCTGCACGAACCTACGGGACTTCACCATGCCGTCCTGCCCGGCCCGGGTGATCACCTCATCGGTGACCGCGAACCGGGGCAGCGGCACCTCGCGCGCGCCGTCCCAGAGGTGGTCGAACCAGCCCAGCGCGGAGGCCACGGGCGACTCCTCGGCCACGTCGTCAACCGGCTCGTGCATCCCCATAGAAGGCACCGCGCCCGAGGTGACCACGAGCAGCGGAGCCGGATCAAGTCCCCCGAACCAGTACACCCCCTCAGGCAGACTGACCGGCGGATCGACGACCTGCCGCACCCGCTCGACCACCCCAGCCGGGTCGGGCAGATCGACACCGAGAGTCAGCACGTCAGTGAAAAGCCCGGTCGCGAGCATGGCGGTCGCATCCGTCACCAGCGGGTGATAACCATGTGTGACCACGAGGACCCCCGGATCGGGAAAGATCCGTCGGCTTGCTTCGCCGAGCCTGTGCACTGTCATCCTCCGTGGTCGACCTAGACTGTCTCGTGGCCCGGCCCTCCTTGCGGCAACGCTGTCACGCGTTCTCCTCTGAACAAGGAGGTCGGCAGGCGAGACCCCACGGTCCAGGATCCACGTCGCCCCCGCTGGCTGCGGTCATGAAGCCGGATCGAAGCGCCCCGGTGAACGCGGTCGAGAGCCTAGGAGTAGTTCGCGCCCGCGGGCCCTAGGTCCGGCGCAGTCGCCGTCCGGCCACTTCCCAGTCCGAACCTCGCTGATTCCTGGGACCCGCCGAGTTCGCCGTGCCGGTTAGGCGAGGGGACAGGAGGGGGATCCCGTGATACGAGATGGTTGTTCACCCGGGTCACGGCAAAACGAACCCGTGTTTGGCGCAGTAATTTTTGAAGGCCTCGCGAACTAACGTTTCCAGGTGGTTCACCTGTGGCGACCCGGGCCGGACCTGCTGCTCCCAAGAGCGCCTACGGTGGCTCAGGTAGGTGGCGACACGGGGACCTGGAAGGTTCGAGACGAATAGTGTGTGACGCAAGCCGAGGTCGGCGTGCAGTCCCTCGAATCCGCGTGCCACGTTCAGTTGCAGGTGGGCAGCGTAGAACTTGCATTCGATCGCAAGCACCGCTTTGTTGCCACGTGGCGCGACCTGGCCCATGCGACTTCGATCGGCCTCGTCTTTCGGAAGCACCAACACGTCACACTCGTGTAGTACACGTGAACCACCCTGGACACGTACCCCTAGATGCACCTCGAGTGCTGGAACTCCGGCTCCAGGAAACTGAAGTTCTGCGTGCGTGTACGGATGTGTCGTCGAGTAGAGCATCCCAGGAGCAGTGCGGAAGAGGAGCTTCCGCGTGGACTCGCCGGTGACGGCTACATAGTCGACGGTCGCGCCACATTTACGTGCAACCGACACGACGAGTGAGAACACGTAACCCTCGTAGGCGTCGTGCGCCTCGAAAGTGCTCGCATAGGGGGTGCCGCTGGTGGCCAGTATTGTACGGATGGCAGCTATCAGACCGTCCTTCGACGTCATGACTGCGCCTCCTGCTTCAGCCTATCTAGAAGCCAGTCGAGCTGATCTCGCCGTTCCCGGTCCTGCTCTAACTCGTGCCTACCGGACGGCCTGCGCCTTTGGCCGGATGGCGAGACGGCCTCCTCCGCTAGGGGTTCCCCTATGTCGCTCGCAAATTCCAGGTCGATCGGCGCTGATTCTCCAGCTGCTGCCTCGGCCAAGCGCGCGTACGTTTGGGTGACGGCCTCTGGCAGTTCCACTAACACGCGCTGCATCGAGTCGATGATCAAGAGTACGCGTTCAAACGAGGTGTAGGTCCGTACGGTCACACCCGTGTTGCCTGTCGTGCTCGGATACGAGACGGAAGCCCTTCGTCCTCCCGCTACGACAACATCCTCCAGGTCCACCGCACTTCCCGGCTCCCACGCGACGTGCAGGTCTTCTTGCGCTTGATCCGGCCGAGCTCGGCGGACCCGTTCCACGGGCCGCTCCTGCAACACACCCTCGACGAGAGCCCGATCGACACTCTCCAACACCCAGGACATGTCGTGTGCTCTCAGCAGGCGTCGAAGGATGCGCTCCATATCGCGCAACTCTTCTGTTGTCACAGGTGGTCCTCCGCGCTTCCGCCGGCAATCGACGGTGCAGAAGCCTACGTGAGCCAGCGGTTCATCGGCGATGTCAGATGGACGACAGAAGCGAGCCAGCTGTAGCGGGACAGGGGTCCGATACCTGGGCGGGTGAGCACCTCGGGAGACGAGTGAGGCCAGCCCACTCTTCGGGACAGTATGGTCCGGCAAGGCAGCCGGACCGGCATCACTCGATCGGTTGCGTGGACGCGGCTCAGCGGGCCAGCTTGACCAGTGGTGCCACGAGCGGCTTCGGGTCGTCACCGAAGAGCAGCACGATGGTCTTGTGGCGGGCGCGGGTTAGCACCACGTACAACAGGCGGGAACCGCTTTCGAAGGGCTCCGGCGTTCCGGTCCGTAGAAGTCGTTGCTGCGCAGGACGACGGGTCTGCTGCACCGATAGGTGACATCTGAGATGGCTTGCCCTGGTGGCGGGCTGGAAGGATGCTGCTGTGTCAGCGTCCTCATCGCATAGGCGGCAACCATGACCACGACACCGCCCTCCCCGGAGTTCGCCAACCGTCCGCCATGGACCCGGCCCGGCTTCATCGCCGCCGCCGCGCTCATGGCCTGCGTCATCGCTGGGGGTTTACTCATCGCCGTCCTAGGCGGCCACGATCAGGAGCCCAGCACCGCTCCGCAACCAGCCGGGCCCACCCGGACCGGCGGAAACCCGGACCTCGGGTCACCCCCTGAGGCCCTGCCCACCGAGGTACCGACGACCGCGCCGGATGACGTGACATGGGAGTTGGTCGGCCCGCTGGCTACCCCGGTCAGCGCCTCATCCGGGCCGACGCAGGTCACGGCGACAACGGCTGCCGGTTTC
This sequence comes from Micromonospora sp. WMMA1923, assembly GCF_049179195.1. Taxonomy (NCBI): domain Bacteria; kingdom Bacillati; phylum Actinomycetota; class Actinomycetes; order Micromonosporales; family Micromonosporaceae; genus Micromonospora; species Micromonospora sp. WMMA1923. The sequence continues at coordinate 109,886 of NZ_JBMHLZ010000001.1, read as the reverse complement.
GCGCACACCCCCGAGGGCGCGTTGATCGCCGCCGCTCAGATCATGGTGCGGTCCACCTACTCGCTCGGCAAGGAGTATTGGGAACCCACGACCGAGCGGCAGTTCGCGCCGAGTGCCGACCGGGATCGGCTGCTGGCCGAGCTACGCACGTTGGACGCCAACCAAGTCGACCCAGGCGCTTTCAGCCAGATCGACGGTTTCATGTACCAGTCCTACTCACCCGACACCGCCGTGATCGGACTTGTCCTCCGCGCGCCTTCCGCTGGAGCCCCGCAGTACCACGTCCTCTCACTGACCCTGCTCTGGCGAGACGGCGACTGGCGGATGCAGGCGCCACCAGGAGGGTCATGGCTTTCGGTCAACCGCAGAACCGATGACCTCACCGGTGTCGTCACATGGGGGCCACGGTAGTGACCGATTGCCCACCGGCCATCCCATGGTGCACTCCTGGCCAGATCGCAGGGCACCTGGGTGGAGGCTTCCTTGAGGAGTTGGCCCGGCAGTCGACCCAAGTCGCTGCCGACATGCTCACAACGCTGGCCACCGGCTGGTTGAAGATCAAATCTCCCTCCGTGTCCGAGGGCTCCTGCTGGCTGATCGAGGCCGGCGAAAAGGTCGCGCTCGGTCTCGGCAAGCGCGGTGAAGAACGCGAACAGGATCCGGGCCAGACCGGTGGAGTGGTAGATGCCCGGCAGCGGGCCGGCGAGCATCTCCAGGACCGGGCCGTGCGCGACAAGGTGGCCAGCGAGGCCGATGAGCTTCGCGGCGTCGCGGCCGGGGCGCTTACATCTCGTTGACGGTGAACTCGATAGTCCGCCGCGGGTGGGCCCAATGCGACGGTGGTCGCCAGTTCGGCGGAAACGTACGAGGCTTTTGCTGGGCTCCACGTACGGCGCGCCGTACGTGGAGCCCAGCAAGAGCGGCTAGAAGGGTGAGATCAGCTCGATGGCGGTGCGCGCTGCTGCCTGCGCGCCGTCGCTTACACCCTGGCCGACTCCGGCTCTGCCGGCGGCGGCGATCGGGGTGAGCCAGGTGCGAAGGACCGTCGCGGCCCGCCGGATCGGCCCGGGCCGCGGCCCGTCCCGGACAATCTCGGCGAGGATCTCGCTGCTGGCCGCATCGATGTCTTCCCGGGCCTCCTCGGACAGGCCCATGGCCGGGACCTGTCGCAGCATCTCGGTCAACGCCTTGGCGAGCGCCTCGTATCCCGGGGCGATCTGTTCGACCCGGGTGTTGTTCTGGGTCACCGACTGGTTGTTCCAGGCCAACTGCGCCCCGTCGGCACTGCCGCCGTTGAACACGGGACCGTTGTATGTGGACGTTGAGGTCGAGACCGTGAGTTCCTGACGGCGCAGGTAGGCGGACACGTTGGCGCTCCAATCGACAACGCAGTCCATGCCGTCCGGAGTGATGTCGGCCCGCACCGGGCCGGTGTGACCAAACGCGCCGGGGCCTTTGATCAGTTCCCGCTTCGCGAGGTACTCGGCAGCCAGTGCGATCTCCACCTCGGTGAACGCGCTGCCCTCGAAGGCCGCCTCGGGAGCCGAAGCGAACTGGCCCGGGAGGGGCATGTGCACCCTGGCAATGTGCTGGCGGTACATCCACCGCAGCAATCCGTTACGGGCCGCGCCAGCGCGCAGCGCCGGGTCATCCCGGCGCCGGCGGCGTCCCTGCACGTGAGCCAGCCCGTCCGGAGTCAGCAGGATGCTTGGGTTCCCGAACGTGGACACGGACTGGGCCAGGCCGCTGGCCGTGCACATGTCCACCAGCGTGAAGCCGGCGTCGAGATCAAGACCGCGTTCCTCGGCGAACGGCATGACCGGAACAGCGTTCGTGGTGTCGCCGCCAGCCTGGTCATAGGCCCAGTCGAGCAACGCGTCCCGCGTCGCCACGGTGTCGTCCATGACAATCCTTGTCAGTGAGGTGGGGACAGCCGGGGGAACCTCCCCGGCCTGATGAGAGGTCTGCTCGGTCGCGACGCGGCGCGCGGCGACCGAGTACGGCTCGCTGGTCGCTGCCATCCGGGCACGGATAGCCCGGGTGCGAGCTCGGCGGTTGTCACTGGAATGGCCCATCGTGAATTCTCCAGCGGAGCCCCACGTCCCCCGCGAGATCACGGCGGTCTCACGCTGCGTCGAAGACGGCTTGTCCTCGTCGCGATCCAGAGGCAACGTGGGCGCCAGGCGATCGCTCAGAGCGGGCCAGCGTGATGGCCCACTCGAACACTAGTCGCAACCCGCTAGCAGACGCGCCTCGACACGCCGAGCATCGGCTCAAATCCCACAGGCTCCACGGACGGCTTACCGACGACGCCGGCCCGCTCGCCGGCGTCGCTGGGGGGCAGTTGGTGCCACCCGGGAGACCCCGGCGGCTGATCACCAGTCAGTGTCCGAGAACCAGCGACGAGCACGGTACGCCGTCGAAGCCGGCCGTTCAGCAGCGTGGTGGCACCGTTGGTCGTCGGTCAGGGGTGGCACTCCTCGGAGCGGATGAAGCCGATGAACTCCGTCAGCTCGGGATGGTTCTGAAACCATTCGCGATGGTCGGGCAGGCGCAGGTGGTCGAAGCGCCGGTGGAGCTGGCCCTCCAGCCGTTGGCGGGCGTATCTGCCGCCTTCGGCGATGACGTGCAGCAGCTCCAGGCCATGGCGGTTGCCGGTGTGGAAGTCGCGCATCCGCTCGTACGGGTCGGCGGCCTCGCCGATCTCGATGGACGAGCCGCTGGGGATGAAGTACACGCCCGCGTAGCGGTGCGGCAGGCCGGGGCGCCGAAGCAGTCGAAGACGGTTAGCTCGGCTTCGATCATGGCTTCTTTCGGGTCGCCGTGGGTGCCGTAGCTGCGGATCTCTTGTCGGTATCGGGCGGTCAGCCGCTTTCGGGCCTGGTATTCGCGGTAGGCGGTCATCGGTCACCGCCCCGGCGGGAGTAGGTGCTGACTGGGCCGGCGCCGTTGGCGGTCGTCCACTGAGGAGGCCGCGTCCGCATGTCGGGGACCCCACGCTCGTCAGAAACAACCAAGATCAACTAACTTTGCTTCGGCTCTGGGGGTAATCCGGTGGCAGGTATCGATCAACCGAACGCAGCGAATTACCGATTTTCTTGGCAAGACGTTCAGTCTCATCGGGGCACTCGTGCTGCCACGGACGACTTCCTGCCCCGGCCATCAGAACACCTCAACGTGCAGCCGTCTTACGCCCTGGATGATCCTCGAGGATCTGTCGAGCAAGGTGTACGGGCGCGGGTCGGGCTGTCCGCCCGTCCCAAGCCAGAGAATGCCCGCACAGCCGCGCGCTGAGCGCCGCGAGGTGTTGGCGTTCGAAGACGCCATGTTTGAGGAGCAGAAACTCCGTGCAGGTCATCGCGTGCCAGGGCGTCCGGAGCTCTCTTGCTTGCGCGAGGTCGAATCGCGTCTGACGATGGCCGGCTCTGACGCCGGACTGGAACGCCTTGTCGCTGCGCGATCGGTTGATCAGGTAGTAGGTGTCCTGGTGCGCTCCGGGAAGGTGGTGGAGCCGTTCGGTGGCTGGGACTGCACCGTCGTCGGCCTTCGCCCGCTTTCCGGTTGCCCTGGCAGGTTGTGGCAGCTTGCCGTCTGATGCTGTGTTGACCCTGACCAGTGAGATGTCGGCCGGATTGATCATTCCGAGGTGAGGCAGCACGTCGAGCTGCCTGCTAACCAGGTTCTTGTTGGTCGTGCCGGACCAAAGTGGGTACCGGTTGGAGCCATCGATGTAGATGATCATCGGGATGTCGTCGTAGCGGGTGCGGAGCTGGTGCAGGGCCCGTTCTGTGTAGGCCCGCGCCAGTGATGTGCGGGTGGCGGGGTTCGGGTCGTTGAACTGGCTTAGGTCGGTGGCGTGATGTGCGGCGATGGCGGTGGGGAGGCTGTTCCAGCCGTGGGCGTCGGGATGGTAGCCGAGCATGCTCCAGGGTGTGTCGGTTCCGTCGCTGATGAGGGCGGAGAGGCTGATCATGCGAGTGGCGGGTTGGTTCTGTTCGCGGGTGTAGAGACCGACGATGACGCATGGCTGCGACTGCAGGGGGCGCGAGAACACCCGGGTTGGTGTGGTGGCGGTGAGTCCCGCTGCCCGGAGGAGGTCTTGTACGGCGGCATTGGCGGGGTGGTCGACGGCGTCGGGCTTGGGCGTTGACGCTGGATCGATGAACTGGCTGACGGTGCCGTGGGCGGCCAGGGCGCGGCGAAGCTGTGGCTTGGGGTCTTCGGCGGGCTTGGCTGCGGCGAGTTCTTTGTTGCTCTCGGCGAGTACGAGGTGCAGGGCGTCCTGGGTCCTAGTGGAGACGATCTGCTCGGCGAGGGTGTCCCGGAGGTGCGTAGGCCCGGGAGCGACCAGGATGTCGGTCTTGGCTCTGTCAAAGGTGATGGTGAGCGCGCCGTCGAGGAAGGTGCTCTCCGCGGTTGTGAGGCTGTTCTCGGGGAGGTTGAGCACTCCGGTGAGCGCCTGCGCGGATCGGTGGCGCTGCAGGTCGTCCTGGTAGACGACGCTGATGTGGATCGGCCGTGCTGCCGCGTTCACGGCCGAGGCGAGTTTCGCGTGCCGGCCGGGGTCGCCGGGGGCGTCGATGTTGCGTATGGGTGCGGTTTCCAGGACGAGCGACTCCGTGTTGAGCCTGGCGGTGGCGTGCTCGAGCAGGCAGTCGAGGAATCGGCGGCCCGGTCCGGAGCCGATGGGGTGCCTGTCGGGTGTGGTGGCGTGCCGGGCGCGGATGCGGGGGTGGGTCGCGAGCAGGTCATCTGCAGTGAAGTTGGCGGGCACGCCGCGGATGCTGAAGGAGTCGACGAGTTGGGGAAGGAGCCCGGTGATCACGTTTCGGTTGGTGGGGCGGTCGTAGCGGTGTCTGGCGGTGAGCAGCATGCCGGTGTCGTCGGTGGCGATCCAGAGGCTCTTGGCGTTGCCGGGGAAGCCGGTGGTGGCGCTGATGTGGGCGTCGAGGTTGAGCAGGATGCCGGGGTAGCCGGGGACAGTGATGGGTTCGAGACTGATGTAGTGGATGCCTTGTTCGGCCCTGGGGTGCGTCTCGGGAAGCGGGCGGTCGAAGGCGACGAGGTTGCCGTCGATGTCGGGACGGAGAAGCAGGTCCGTACCGTCGGGGAGCTTGAGCGCGCCTCGGAGGAGTTCGATGGTGCGCCAGGTGGCGACGTCGAAGACCCAGTTCGGGATATCGGCGTGCGCCACCGTGCCCGCTTGGAGGTACTTGGCGATGTGAATCGTGCGTGGCTTGGTTCGGCGTAGCAGTGGGCCGAGGAGGTCTTCGAAGGGCGCGCCGTGCCGGGCCGCGAGGTCTCGTTCGAAGGCGGCGAAGAGCCGGCTGATGATGGCGGTGTCGATCTTCTTGCGCATCAGGAGTAGCGTGCCGGGGCCGTCGGGGTCCTTGCAGATGGTGGCGTAGTCGCTGGACACGTAGCGCAGGCCGAGGCTCAGATCCCTGTACGGCAGGTTCTTCGGGTGACGGGTGTATCGGCGGTTCAGGTCCTGCCAGGTGTCGTTGACCTCGCTGCCGAGGGTGTAGCCGTGGATCTTCTCCGCCATCGCTTCGGTATAGGGAAAGGCCAGGGTGCGCATCAGGGGTTCCTGTCGTTGATGCCGGCGAACGTGAAGAACGCGTCGATGGTGGTGCCGTAGATAGAACGGACCTGGTCCAGGTGGTTGTCGTCGCGCCATCGCCGGTGGAGGTTGCGGATAAGGGAGGCGAAGTCGCTGCCCGGTGCGGCGCCTCCTCGGTGGAAGGCGTTGTCGACCAGGTGAAGAGTGGTGTTGGTGCCGCCACGCCTCGCGCGTCCGGCGAGTTGGATCAGGTCGGCCAGGACGTCGGCGAAGATCGCGGTTCGCACGTCGGGGGGCAGGCGCCCGAAGGCGGGGTTGGACCTGTTGATGAGCTCCAGATGTTTGGCGGCGATGCGGTGGCGTTCGTCGAGTTCCCTGCGCGGGTCCTCACCGGGGTGCCGGTTGCGGCGGGCGTGGGCACCGGTGTGGGCAACCAGTGCGGATGGTTCGTCGATGAGCTTGATGGGTCGGACGCATACCCAGATGGAGTCGAGCGCGGACCGGTGGCCGACGACGATGTTGAGCCCGCGGGCAACCCGTGCGAAAGGTGAGATCAGCACGTCCCTGCCCGTGCTCGGGAAGGTCCGCAGCCGGCTGGCGGGGATGGCGAGTACGTCGTCGGGGATTTGCAGGCCGCGGCGGTCACCGGCGGGAACGGCGACGGCGATGCGGGTGCGGTGGGCTCCCCCGGCGATCAGGCCGCGGCAGAGGGCGAGCATCTGGTCGTAGGAGTTCGTGACGAGCAGGACCCGGGCACGGGCACGGCGTTCGGCGTCCCGGTGGTCGTGCAGGTCCCGCAGTCTCTGTTCGAGGATCTGGTCCCAGAGGCCGGATCCGATGCCTTCGAGTAGTTGGGCCTTGCGGTTGCGGGCTGCCCCGGAGATGACGATCCCGCGGTTGGTCGTGTGGTCGTTGACGGACGCGTTGCTGACGGTCAGCCTGCCAGTGCCAGTGCCGGCGTTGTCGGGGTAGTAGCAGGCGACGTCGGCATGGACGTGGTTGGTGGGGGAACCGGGTAGGTAGGCGGTCGCGGAGAGTCCGACGATGACTCTGGGCGCGCCCGTGAGCGCGGGAGCCGTGGTGATTCCGAGGTCTGCGGTGTAGGCGTGCGGGTCGCCGGAGAGGATCTCTGCGGTGAACTGCCGGTCGGAGCGGCTCTCCGGGTCGCCGGTGACGGCGAATCCGAAGACCGCTCGGCCGATCGGTCCTTCGGGGGTTGCCTGCCAGGAGGGAGCTCGGTCCAACGCGGCCTCGACGTCGTCGGCGAGCCGCATTCCGCTGTCGCGCATCAGCGGTAGTAGGGCTTCCAGTTCGGCGAGCCCTTGCTGGAGTTCGCCGAGGAACGCCCTGCGTAGGAGAAGGTGGGCGGTCTGGAGCTGCCACGCCGAAGCGGTGGGTTCTGCTCGATCGTCGTCCTTCCCGGTCTGACGGCCGCAGTCCGTTTCCTCCAGGTCGACGTCGGCCTCCAGGTCGGCGTCCGGTTCGACGTCGGCGTCCAGGTCGAACTCGGCGTCCGGTTCGCCCTCGTCGGTGGTGGTGGGCGCTGTGATCGTTTGGATCGCGCTGACGATGCCTTGGCTTCTTTTGTGAATCAGGTCGGATTCCGGTTCGTCGGCGACGACGAGGCGCAGTTCCTTGCGTAGGTCCGCCCAGCCGGCGGGTAGCGCATCAGGGTCGGGTTCGTTCTGGGGTGAACAGGGATTTGAACCTGTCGAGTTGGTCGTCGCTGGGGCGGTCTACGAGTTCGTTGAGGCCGAAAAGGCGGCAGGCGATGAGGTTGTCCCATCGGCGTGGCAGGTGCAGCCTGGCCTGTTTGGGGCCGAGTGGGTCCTGCGGGTCGATGAACCCGTTGACGACGGCGGCCAGGTAGCGCTCGGAGAGGAACTCGACCCGGTGGATGGCCCGCTGGAAGGCGAGTTCGAGTTCGCCCGGCACGTTGTCGGATTCGACCTGTTCCTTGCGCTGGTCGTCGAGCCTCTCCAAGAGCAGCTTCTGCGTGTCACGACGGGCCAGGACGAGGGTGCGGCCGGACTGAGTGACCGCATGTCCCTGGAAGGCGTCGACCTCGTCGACAAGGAGGATGTCGGCGCGCCGCAGCAGCAGCTCCTGCGCGCTCATCCGTCCGTGGAGTGTGCCGTTCGTGATGACAGGGAACGGCACCGAGCCCTGCTGGAAGTAGGCGTGGTTGGTGACGATGATCTTGGCTGGGCCTGCGGCCTGCCGCCATGGTGCCCACTTCTCGCAGGCTCCGATCAGGGGGCATCGGTGGCGGCCTTCGACGCCAGGCTCGTGCAGATCCGTGCAGGGTTCCTGGCCGGGCTGCCATGCGGCGCCTTCTTCGTCGCTCAGCATGCAGGAGTAGCCGAGCTCCTGCCAGGTCCACCTGGCACCGGCCGGATCCTCCGGTGCGTCGTTGGTGCGCTGGACGGCCACCTCGATGAGCCGTCGGTGGGACATGAGTGCGACGACGGGGATGTCGAGGCTCAGCGCCGCGAGGTCACTGCGGATGGCCGCGACAAGATTCAGCGTGCTCTCGACATCAGGGGTGAGCAGGACGACGGTGCGGCGGCCTCCTCTGTGGCTGGCGAGGTGGGTGGCGGCGACGCGCATCCAGACGCTCTTGCCGGAACCAGTGGGAGCGATCATGAGCTGGAGGGGCCCTGCCGCGAGCTTCAGCCGGTCGACGGGTTGGCCCTGTGGAGTCCGCAGCTTCCGTGAGAATCCGTCAAGGACCTCCGCCAGGCGGAAGGCATCGTCACCTCGCTTCTTGTCGATCAGTTCGGCGGTGGCGTGCATGTCCGCGAGGTCGGCCACCACCTCGGCTGGCGCGGGGGCGTCCAGAACCGGGACAGGCGGGTAGGGCATCGGCGCCCGGGGGATGAGGTAGGTGTTGCGTCGGAACTCGTCGCGGCTGGGGCCGGCGAGGAAGACCGACGAGCTGTAGCGCCTCTCGGCCAGCGCCTCTGGGGGGACGCGCAGCGGGGTTGAGGCATCCTCCAGCTCCTGCAGCGCGGCGGTGATCAGATCACCGACCGGCACACCGTCGATCACCTGCAGGAAGTCTCCAGCCTCCAGGTAGCGGGGCGACCGGTTGTTGCGCAGGTGCTCGCCGAGGCTGACGCGCAGGCCACCTTCTGTGGCCAGACGGCGAGGGCGCAGATGGATGAGGCGGTCGATCGCATGTCGTTGCGTGGCGGTGAGGCCGCCGCGCCAGAGGCTCCACACCCCGAGCTGGCCGGAGAGGAGGAACCGCGCGTCGCGGGGGTCCACCGCTGGCGCGCCTTCCCAGGTCTCGTTGGGGAAGAGCTGTTCGGCCAGGCCGAGCGCCAGACGCAGCGACGGCCCGATCAGGAACCGGTTGGCGGTCCTGTAGAAACGCGAACGGTTGCTCATCCGGCTGCGGCCCTCTTCACCTCGGTGAGGAATCGGTGAGACGTCGTGGCGAACCGGCGCCTTGATCCGGTGGCAAGGCGCAGCCGTTCGTTGAGGACCGCCACATGGCCCGCCCGGTAGTCGGGGACGACGATCAACAGGTCAGTTTCGCCGATGCTGCCCCGACGCAGCAGCTCGTTGGCCAGCCGCGCGGGGTCGGTGTAGTCCTTGACGTCGACCCGCCAGGGGCGTCGGCGTCGTGGTGCTGTCACGTGCAGGTCGTACCGGTCGACGTACGGCCACAGTCTCGCGGTGACGCCTGGCATCATCTCGAGTTCGCGGTACAGGCGGACCTCCTCACAACCGGGGATAGTCGAGTACCGCCAAGCCGGTCGGGTGAGGCACACCTGTCCGGCGACCGGAGCCGCAGTGGTGACCTGTGGTCCGCCCAACTGCGCGGCACGTTCGACGTTCCAGGCGCCAGCCAACGGTGCACGGCCCTTGGCCAACTTCACCGTGATCGAACCGCCGAGGGCCTTCGTGTGCGGCGGGTAGGCGCAGGCAAGCCGACCGAGTTGGTACCGCATCGGGTACCGGCACACGGGGCACCCGAACCAGTAGCGCTCCCCCTCGTGCGCCACCCACGCCCAGGCGGGGATCTCCTCGACCAGGCCCTCGCGGGGCAGCCCTGCGGCCTTGATCGCGTCGATCACCTCCGACATCTCACCCGCCGCGTGTTCGATGACGGTCCGTCGCGCCCGCCGGTACCCCTCCTCCGTGCCCGTCGCCAGCATCTGTCCGTAGAGCCAGCCCTGCACCTTCTCCGCGCTCAGACGCGGCACCGACCAACCGACGACGTCGGAGGCCGTCATCGACGGCGCGAGGTTCTCCATCAGCAGGTCAGCGGCAGCAGCACTGAGATGCCCGTCCTCCACCAACAAGACCTCGTCACACGCTTCCTTCAGCACGTCCGGCAGAAGCCCGGACAGCGGGCCGGTCAAAAGGTCGGTGAAGGCCACCAGTGGCAGCAGAGGCTCACCGTGCGCCAGGTGCGCCAACGCGACCCGCCCATGCAGCTCAGCCACCTGCCGCCAGCGCTCGCCAGGCGTCCCCGGCGACATCCAGACACTGGCGGCCTGCGTCACCGTGGTCACGACTGTGTCCCGGCCGAACCTGGTCAGATCCGCCGTCATGCGGCACCTTCCTCCCCGGCCGCTCATCCTGAGCGACCCGCAACTTTGCAGCCGGACACCGTGTGTGGCCTGATCGACGTCCGCCGCGATCGCAGCGCACAACAGATCACGCCACACCGAAGGCGGCGTGATCTGCGGGAACACACTCAGCGTCGCCGAAGTGGCGTCGTCGCGCTCAAAACTAAAGCACAGATGCTAACCTTCTGCACGCAGGTAAAGCATGAGGAGAGAATCGTGTCGAAGAAGATCCGGCCGGCAGCGTGGGCGGCTTCCCTGTTCGGCCGCGACGTGGCAACCACGCTGACCGAGGCCATCCCGTCGGCCATCCAGGCCGCCGTCGGACGGCAGATGGACGGCCACCACGCGGTCCGCCTGACATCGCGCCACGCCTTCGGCGGAGGCTGGCCGGCGCGTTACGAGGAACTGGTCAACCACCTCAGTGAGGTCCCCGACGCCCAAACGGTGCGCCCCCTGGGCAAGAGCTACCGCATCGTCGTCATCAACAACGTCGCCGTGCTGCCGGTGGAGTACGCGAAGGACCTCGCGACCGCCTACGACAGCCCTCGCGCCCTGAAGAAGATCAACAAGACGACGCTGGAGCTGGCGCGGCTCTTCGGCCCCAAACCCGATCATGAACAGCCGGCCTTCGAAGGAATGGAGTCCGAGTCGGACGCCCACTCCACCGACCTCCTGCGCGGGCTGGAACCAGACGGTATCGTGATCATCTACTACGCCGCGCACGAGCGGCACGGGCTGCTCAACATCGGATGGGGCCAGATCAGCGTGAGCCAGACCGACACAGCGAGCTGGGTAGCCGCACAACCCCTGCTCGTCCCATCCGCAGACCCGATTCCCGGGCTTTGCCTGGTAACCCAGCCGTCGGCCTCGACCGCGTCGCCGCGATTCGACCAGGCGGAGCTCGCCACCCCGACGCTGCGCGCCCGTACCACCGCCGAGCAGGCCACCGTCAGCCCAGTAGCCGAACACAGCGACCACCAACAGCGAAGCGATGCCCAGAACTGACGAGCCCGATGACCTGTTCTCTGCCGGCGGCCTCCCCGTGGCGTCGCCCTCGGGGTCAGCCAGTGCTGTCGCCAGGCAGTTCGACTCGGCACGTCTGACACAAGCTCGCCAGCTCGCCGGGCTGACCAAGAGGGACCTCTCCGACCGGGTCGGGGTCAGCGCCGCAGCCATCGGCCAGTACGAATCAGGGGCGCGGCCACGCCCCGAGATTCTGATCGCCCTCGCCGATCACCTCGGCTACCCCGTCGGCTTCTTCCAGGTCGGGCGTCCCTACGCCCGCCTCGACTCCTCCGCAGCGCACTTCCGCCATCTCCGTGAGACACGTTCCTACCAGCGCGCCAAGGCTGTCTCCTTCACCGAGCAGGTCTGGGAACTCATCTACGCCCTCGAACGGCGCGTTTTCCTGCCCCACGTAGACCTTCCCGGGTTCGCCGGCGGCGAGATCCATCCCGGCGCGAGCCTTCCCACCGATCCAGTCCAAGCTGCCCGAGCTCTTCGTCAGCACTGGAATCTCGGCACTGCGCCCATTCCACACCTCGTGCGCACCCTTGAGGTCCACGGCATCGTCGTCGTCCACGCGCCAGCCGACGGCGACTTCCGTACCGTGGACGCCTTCTCGACCTCCCGGCTACCGCGGCCGTTCATCGTCATCAGCCGCGATCGATCCCAGGACGTATACCGGCAGCGCTTCACCGCCGCACACGAACTCGCCCACCTCGTACTCCACGCCGACGCCCTTCCCGGCGACACCCGCCACGAACGAGACGCCGACACCTTCGCTGCAGAGTTCCTCACCCCACGCGACAGCATCATCCCCCTCCTACCCGCGAGAGTGAACTTCGCGGCGTTCGCTGAACTCCAGCGAACATGGGGTACGTCGATCCAGAGCCTCATCTACCGCTGCCGAGAAGTGGGCCTCTACACCGACACCACTGCGACACGGGCCTACCAACGCCTCAACCAGTCCAAACCAGCCCTGGAACCCATCGACGGCTTTCCCGGCGAACAGCCGACCCTCCTCAGAAAGGCCTTCGAACTAGCCACCGATCATGGGCTGACCATCACCGCGCTAGCACAGGAACTGCGCTGGCCGGTGGAACGCGTCCGGCAGCTACTCGGTGCCGTCAATGACCGCCCAACGCTCAACCTCATAGCCGGCGGCCATGCTACGGAACCCATGAGACCGATGACCGATCGAGTCCGTCACCTGAAGGCCGTCGTTACGGAGAAAACGTAACGACCTCCGTTGGACGGCTGACCCATCAGTGTCAGCACCTGCGGAAATTCTGGCTGGACGTGATCCGACAGTTCTCTAAGTGCCTGACGAGTCGGGGACCGTAGGGTCAGGAGGCGTGCGGAACGGGTCGAGTATGGTCTGCGCCAACACGCTCGAGAGGCGAACCAAGGAAGTTGATACTCTTCGTTGCATCGGTCGGAGTCGATCCGCGCCTGCCGGACGCGACTACGTTCTCGGTACCGAGTCGTGTCGGCGAATCGCTAGCCCACTTCCACGGCACACGGTCGATCGTGAACGTTGCCCCTGACCTCGCTCGTTCGGTTGGCGTGGTGGAAGCGAGGGCCGTTAAACCATTCCCGATCGGACGTCGACTGGTCGCGTTGGCGGATCGGCTCGCAGTTGGTGCCGCCGACTTCGAGCATGTCGCGGCAGCGATCGAGTTCTTTAATCCGGACGCCGATGATGTCGAACCCGAGTTAAGGAGCATCGAGAACGAGCTTCGGGGGTGCTTTTCCGGCGAGGTAGGCAACCTGGAAGGGTTGGATCTTGGTGTGGCAGGGCTCGTCATGGCTTTGGGGAAGGTGGGGACCGTTCCCGCTGCGAGTTGTCGGGGCCACCGCGTTCCCACTGCCTGGCCCGTCTATCCCATCGTCATGGCGGCCGCCGACCGCGAGCATGCTGACTGGCTGCAACCACTCGTAGAGGCGGCCAGAAGCAGTTTCGAGTGGGACGATGAACGTCCGGAGCTTCTCTGCATCGTCGCCCCGTCCATCTCGCGAACCATGGGGCTCGCTGAGCGCATCCTGGCCGAGGCGGCGGTCGGCGGCCTGCGGATCTGGCCCGAGCCGTCGATCTCGGGGCTGGGGATGAGGGAGAGCACTTCCATGCCGACGAGTACTGAAGTCCGCTCTGAAGACCGAAGCGGCCCGATGAGGCGGACAGCAGAGCTAGAGCGCTGCCTCCCACCGAGTAATCAACAATCGTGAACGACCGGCTGGGATGGGTGTCCACCGAGAAGGGATCTCATCTGCGGGGGCGCAGGACACAGGACACCGCTCCCGAGATGTCGCTTCGGCGGGCGGTACATGCTCTTGGCCTTAGGTTCCGTCTGAAGCGACGCATCGCCGGATGTCGGCCGGACTTCGTCCTACCCGGTAGCCGCGTGGCAGTTTTCGTCGACGGGTGCTTCTGGCACGACTGTCCTCAACATGGTCCCCGGATGTTCAAGGGGCCAAACGCCGAGCGTTGGCGGGCCAAGCTACAGGCCAACGTCGCCCGTGATCGCCGCAACGGCGAGGCGCTGCGTGACGACGGGTGGGTGGTGGTCAGAGTCTGGGAATGCGAGGTACGTCAGGACGTCCGCACCGCCGCCGAGCGTGTGGCGCGATTCTGTCGCGGCGGTTCCGGTGGCACTGCCCGCGCGTCGCACAACTTACTTAGGGGACACCTGTCACAGTCCGAGGCGGACTGATCAGGCTTGCAGTAGGCAGCGCCGACAAGTCTGATGGCTGCCATCCGCCCTGGCGCGTGTGGACCGGAACCCACCATCAGGGCGAGATCAAGACGGCCCTCGGTGCGCAGGTTCGACTCACTAGATTCTGTGCTCAGGACGCGTGCCGCCACCCTAACGGTGGTCTGGTTCGGGAGCAGTCTGTCCTCGCCAAGAAGGAGACGGAAGAGTTCCATCTCCGCTGCCTGGAAGCTGGCCTTTTCGGCGATTTCCATCGGGTCATCGCCGTCGTCCAGCTCGCTGGTCACGACCATGAGCCTCTGGGCCGCCTTGCGTAGTCGTGGCGTGGCGTGGCGATGACGCGAGAGTTCGTCGAGGTGGCTTGGCTTGAGGCTGGGCAGTCCTCGCACTGTTTCGAGGGCGGATGCCAGTCCCGTCTGGCCGCGGCACATTGCGACGAGCGCGGCGAGGGTTGGGGACATGAGATCCGACGGGAACAGGTACCAGTGTTCGCCCTTGCGTTGTTGGGCTGCCCACTGCGCGATCCGCTTACGCATAACAATCATGTTTCGATCGGCGCTGGGTAGCGGGAGGTCCTCGCGTGGCCTGACCGCCGTCGCGGCGGCTTCACCCAGCATCGGCGGGACGGCGTTCCCGATCTGGCGGAAGGCGTCGCTGCGTGTGCCGGCGAAGCGAAACCGATCAGGGAACGTTTGGATACGAGCAGCCTCACGGACTGTCAGAGTGCGGTGTTCCTCCGGGTGGATGTACCAGTAGCCGTCCTTGGCGATGTGCGCGGTGATCGACCGGCTGAGGTCCTCCGAGCCGAGCCGCTTGTACTTGTCGTCGAACGTGTCGGCCTTGTAGCGCCGCAGCTCGGGATCGATCTGGGAGTAGAGGGTTTTGGAGTTCATGAGCGCGAACACGACACGGTCGTCGTCCCGCACCGGGCGGGTCATGTGGTCGTGTACGAGCCCCACGGGAGCGCCGGCTCGCATTGCGGTCGCGTAGTCGCTCGTCGGGCCCGTGTAGTCCATGACTCGGTGGCCGGTTCCCAGGCCCAGCTGCGGGAGGTCGGAGATGGCCTCGCGCAGCTTCGTGGGAGTGTCGCACTCCTGCGGCCAGTTGAAGGCTCCGCCGTCGAGGCGCGCGAGCAGGATGAGGCGTTGCCGGTGTTGCGGAACGCCGAACCGCCACGCCTCTACCAGCCTGACCTGAGTGCGGTACCCGTGCTTCTCCAGCATGTCCACAATCGTGCGTACGACGAACAGCTCGTCGCCCAGCGCCATGTCGGGGACGTTCTCCATCAGCACCGCGCGGGGTCGGACACGCAGGACGACCTCGACGAACGATCGCCAAAGATCCTTACGGTGGTCAAGTTCCTCGCGAACCCCGGCTTGGACCAGACTGCGGATCTTGCTGCGGCCGGCCCGGCTGAACGGTTGGCACGGTGGGCCGCCGGCCACCAAGTCGACCTTGACCTTGCGGAGCAGTTTGATGAGTCCCCGCCGGGCGACGGCGTCTCCCAGGTCGACGTCCAAGGCAAGCCCGGGGAAGTTCGCCCGGTGGGTGGCGAGAGCCTTAGCGTCGTGGTCGACCGCAGCAGCGACCGTCCATCCGGCGTTCGTCAGTCCGAGACTCAAACCACCGGCACCGGAGAAGAGGTCGACAGCGAGAGGACGTCCACGGCTGACTTCGCCGGCACACCAGTCGACGAACGTGTCGGTTGTGCAGCCCTCAGGGTGTGGGGCGAGCCGTAGATCATCGCTACGCTGCAGCTTAACGCCGTAGGTGGACACCCGGCCGTCGTCCCCCCTCGCGAACACACCCACCGCACGGGCGGGTCGTGTACACCTGTTCTACTGGATCATTACAACGGTACTGTACGGGTTGTCGGGACTGATAGTCACCACGCAGGGTGTACAAGTTCAAGTCAATCGGCATCCTATCGGCATCTTGTCACGGACACCGGGCTCCGCTCGGCGGGCCGGCCGGCCTCCCCGGAGCGGTCCTAGACCCACCGTTCATCGGATCAGCTCGATCCTCATCGAGGTCGTATGCTGTCTCACCGTAAACGAGTGAGAGGTTGCCGATGACCGGGGAGCCGAGCGACCTGCACGCGCCACCACAGGCTGCAGCCTTGATCGAGTCACTGCGAGCCTTGGGCTACAACCTTCCGGACGCACTGGCCGACATCGTTGACAACAGCGTTACGGCCGAGGCTGTGACAACCAGTATCGAGTACAACGCCGACCCGGCCGGCGGCTGGGTCGCCGTCGTCGATGACGGCAAGGGTATGAGCGAGGAGTGGCTGCACCGAGCGATGCACCTTGGCACAGACGGTCCGTGGATACATCGCCATCCAGCCGACCTCGGCCGGTTCGGCCTCGGCCTCAAGACAGCATCGTTCTCGCAGGCCCGTCGCCTCACCGTCGTCAGCTGCACGCAGGACGGCCGTCTCGCCAGCCGCGAGTGGAACATGGATCATGTCCGTCGACGTAACGGTTGGTACCTGCTCGACACTCTGGACGACGAGGCCGCGTCCATCGTTCGTGAGCTGGGCTTTCGTGGGCACGGCACCGTCGTGCTTTGGAGAGGGCTCGACCGATGCGGGACCGGGAAGGTCCTGATCAACCAGATGGCCAAGGTGCGCACCCATCTGGGGGCCGTCTTCGGCCGGCACATCGGTCGCGGTTCCCTGCACCTTCGGGTGGGCGGACAGCCAGTCAAGGCATGGGATCCCTTCCTACGCCAGCACCCGGCCACCCAGGACCTCGGAACCGAGCCGATTCACAACGCCGGCACGGTCGTCACCGTCACGCCCTACGTTCTTCCGCACCCTTCAAGGATCGTCGAAGGTGAGAGCAGAAACGCCGCCGGGCCATCGGGCTGGATGCGGCACCAAGGCTTCTACGTCTATCGCCGGGACCGGCTCCTCACCCTCGGCGGCTGGCTCGGGCTGTCCGGTCTGCGTCCCAACCAACCGACCCAACTGGCCCGGATCTCCGTCGACGTCAGCACGGATGACGACCAGTCCTGGCAGGTCGATGTCAGGAAGGCGACAGTCATCCCGCCGGTACAGCTACGCGACCGCCTCGCTGACATCGCTGCCCTTGCCCGGACCCGGTCCGAGCAGGTCTTCCGCCACCGGGGATCGTCCAGCGACCAGCGCAGCGGCGGGAGGGGTCAACTCGTCTTCGTGTGGCAGCAGCATAGCCGGCGCGGCAAGGTCGGCTATCGGATCAACCGACTGCATCCGGTGGTGGCCGCCGCCCTGTCGGGGGCCGCGGACACTGTCGGTCCGCTTCTACGTCTGCTGGAGGAGACGGTGCCCGTCGGTCTGATAGCGGCCGAGAGCAACAGTGCGCCGGAACGGACGCCGCAGGCGCCGCTGGAGGCCGAGGACAGCGACGAGGTGGTTCGGATGCTGCAAGCCGCCATGACCAGGCTGCCCAACGACCCGGGGTCCCGGGAGGCGTTCCGGCAGGCGCTCAGGTCGTCGGAGCCCTTCAACCGGTTCCCGGACGTGCTCGCAGAGGTACTCGACGGCGAAGGGGCGGAAGGCAAGTGATCGACGCTTTCGACATGGCGCTGGGCATCAGCGAGAACGCCCTGCTCAGCACCCCACGCACCGAACGTACGGCGGACAAGGTGCGGCAGGTAGCGGCCTTCGCCGCAGGCGTCGCCGACAGCGTCGGACCTGTCGACGTTGACGAGCTTGTCACACGCCTGGAGGAACGCTTCGACGTGTGGGTACCGCGACCCGTGGCCGTCCTGTCCGGGGACGAGCACGAGCCGTGGTACGCGGCACGCCGAGACAAGATCGGCTTCGACTACTGGGAGCGGTACCGTAAGTGGCTCGCCACCCGGGCAGGGTGGAAGCCGCAGCCCGTAGAGGCGCTACACGAGGCGACCGACCTTGTCATGGACAGACTGGAGGACCCGGAACGTCCCGGGTCGTGGTCGACCTATGGACTCGTCTACGGCCAGGTCCAGTCGGGTAAGACCGCCAACTACACCGGCGTCATCTGCAAGGCCGTCGACGCCGGCTACCACGTGGTGATCGTCCTGGCGGGACGCAACGAGAGCCTGCGTAACCAGACGCAGGCACGACTGGACCTTGAGTTCCTCGGCTTCAACACCAGGGTGACCCGTCACCGCGCGGACGGTGCCGGTCTCGGTGACATCGGCGTGGGGCTGCTCGGCCTGCACCCGCCGGTACAGGTGTTCCCCCTGACTACGACGGAGTCCGACTTCAAGCGCAACGTCGCTCTCACCACGGCGGTCGACCTGCGCAAGAACCGCGTGCTCATCGTGGTCAAGAAGTACAAGAGCATCCTGGAGAACCTGGCCGCATGGCTGGAGAACTTCACCAAAGACCACGCCTTGGCCGACCTGCCGCTGCTGCTCATCGACGACGAGGCCGACGACGCCTCCATCGACACCAGAAAGGCGCCCGACAAAAAGACCCCCAGCGATCCGGAGCATGACCCGACCGCGATCAACAAGAGCATCCGGCAACTGCTCGCGATGTTCGACCGTCGTGCCTACGTCGCCTACACCGCCACTCCGTTCGGTAACATCTTCATTCCTCACACCACGGACCATCCACAGCTGGGACCGGACCTGTTTCCCAACAGCTTCATCCTCGCCCTCAAACCGCCGTCCAACTACTGCGGTCCGGAGCGGGTCTTCGGATTCGAGGACCTGTCGTCCGACGAGGTCCGTCAGCCGCTGCCGATCATCAAGCAGATCGACGACCACTCCGCCTGGATGCCCGACGGGCACAAGAACGGCCATCGGCCAGCACTACCGATGCCGCCCTCACTCGTCGAGGCCATCGACGCGTTCGTCCTGGCCACCGCAGTACGCAAGGTCCGGGCAGGCCGCCCGGGCGGGCGGGCCAGCCACAACTCGATGCTGATCCACGTCACGCGGTTCACCGAGACGCAGTCGGCGGTCGTGAGCCAGGTCCGCCAGCACCTGACCACGATGCGCGACACCTGGGGCGAACGCGGCGCGGCAGGCAACGCCCTGCGCAGACGCCTGAGCAAGCTGTGGCGTAACGACTTCGTGCCGGTCCACCGCGACCTCGCCGCCCGTGACGACCTCGGCGAGGCCACCGGTGACCCGGTCACCATGTCCGAGGCGCTGGGTGCCGTTCCGGAGGTCCTCGCCGAGGCCGCCGACAACGTCAAGGCCATCAACGGCACCGCCCAGGACGTTCTGGACTACCGCTCCACCCCCGTCACGGTCGTCGCCGTCGGAGGTGACAAGCTCTCGCGGGGGCTGACCCTCGAGGGCCTCACTGTCTCGTACTACCTTCGCGCCTCCCGGGCGTACGACACGCTGCTGCAGATGGGCCGCTGGTTCGGATTCCGCACCGGCTACCTCGACGTCACACGTCTGTACACGACCAGGGAGCTCACCGACTACTACGTCCACATCACCCGCGCCAACCGTGAACTCATGGACGTGGTGACGACGGTAGCCGAGAACAACGCCACACCGCGCGATGTCGGTCTCAAGATCGAGGACGGGATCGGACAACTACAGGTCACCGCCGCCGTCAAGCGGCGCGCCGCGACGACCCTTACCTTCACGTTCTCCGGTGAGCGTCCCGAGACGCTGGTGATGCTGACGGACCCGGTGTCGTCCAAGAACAACCTCGAGCTTCTCGAGAACCTCGTCGAGGCAGTCGCGGACTGTGACGAGTTATCCGAGGATCGTGTCACCAGTGCAAACGGCTTCGTCCGCACCAACGTCCCACCCGAACCGGTAAAGACATTCCTCGGCGCGTTCAGGGCGTCGCCTCGCAACGTCCAGGCAGCGCCTCGCTTCCTGGTGGAGTACATCGAGGCGCAACAGGCCAAGGGTGAACTGGTCAGCTGGACCGTGGCCGTCGTGGCGGGCAAGGCACAGACCACCGACACCATCGCTGGCGTGCAGGTACGCAGGGTGACGCGCCGCAACACCAGCAGCACGCCCTACGTGGCGGGCCAGGACTACGAGGTCGGTGTTCTGGTCAACCCGGCCGACGAGGCCATCGGCCTGACCAAGGACCGGTTCGACAACGCCACCGCCCGGACCCGTGCCGACGCTGCCGAGGACAAGGCGGTCCGGCGACCCAGTGGTCGGGCACTGAGGCGGGAACGATCACCGCAGGACGGACTACTGGTGCTGTACCGGGTGGATCCGGGCAGCGGGAAGGCCGACGAGCTCGTCATCGGTTTCGCGATCTCGTTCCCACAGACTGACAACGCCAAGAAGCTGCGGTACAAGGCGAACAACGTGTTCATCGAGAACCTTGCCAAGAGCCTGCGCGCACAGGAGCTCGGCCTGCCCGAGGACGACTCCGAGTGACAAACACGGTTGAGCAGGTCGCCGAGCTGTTCAAGGAGATGCAGAGCACGTCGACGCATACACCCGGAACGCTGCGCCGTCGTCTACGGACTGACGCCACCCACGCGCAGGTGTATCTCGAGGTGGAGTTCCCCGACCGTGTTCTGGCTCTCGCCGTCCGTGCCCCCGACGTGCCGGACGCCTCACGGCTGCCCGACACCGCCGGGCTTCGGTGCAGCTTCGACGACCACACCGTTCGGGTCGCCGCCGGCACAGCCGTAGAGGCGGAGATGTTTCACACCCTGGTCGCCGACCTCGTGCACCATCTGTCGACGGCTCCACACCGCCCCGGCTGGGCTCTGGTCCAGCGGTTGACGTCCTGGCAACGGATGCTGGCGGCGGGCCTGCGCACCGGCCTGTCGGCGCAGGCGCAGCTCGGTCTCTACGGCGAGTTGTTGGTTCTGCGAGAGCTCGTGCTGCCGGTTTGGGGACCCACCACGGTTTCGGCATGGGTCGGCCCAACCGGGGCCGACCAGGACTTTCAACGAGCGGGAGTCGCCGTGGAAGTCAAGTGTGCGGCTCTCCGGGATGCACAACGCTGCAGGATCAGCAACGAGGCGCAACTCGACACGAACAACGTCGAGTACCTCGCCCTGATCCACCAAGCCGTGCGGACGACCACCACGGCCGGAGTGAGTCTGCCCGAGATCATCGACGCAGTTCGCGCCGAACCCACGATTGCTGCGGACCCCGCGTCGTTCGAGGACCGGCTCCTGCACGCCGGATGGCTCGACCTGCACCGGCAGCAGTACGAACGCGAGCGGTACGCACTCGTCACCCGTCGCTGCTACCGGGTGATCGACGGGTTTCCCCGCATCACCAGGCAGCACATCCCGGACGGAGTGCACGCCGTGGCCTACTCAGTCGACCTCGACGAATGCGCCCCCTTCCTCGTCCCGCAGACTGACGTCGTGCAGCGCCTAGCCATGACGGCAAATCTTGGAGCACTCCAGTGACCGCCAGTGTCGATCTCGCCGCTTTCGCCGAAGACCTGCGTGTCGAGGTCAACCAGCGTCTCTCGGCCGAACCCGAGATGATGGTCGGGGACATGTTCGTCAGGGTCGTCGCGGAACGACTGATAGCCGACGGCTCCCTTGAGGACATCGACGTCTGCTACCTGCGGCAGCAGGGACGGCCAGCCCTCGAGGTGTCCGGATACAACATCAGTTCGGATGGAACGATCCTGGACCTGGTCACCAGGGAAACCGAGAAGTCCGGGGGGACCATCAGCAAGGCAAGGGTGACGGCACTCTTCCGACGAGCGACCGCTTTCGCGGAAGCCTGCCACGAAGGCCTCCACAAGCTCAAGGAGGAATCCGCCCCGGTCTACGACATGGCGCAGCGCATCCATGCCGAATGGACGGAACTGAGAAAGATCCGGGTCTTCCTGCTGACCGACGGCCGCGCCACACGGGATCGCATCGAGGATTCCACCGTAGTCGGACTCCCTGTCTCTTACCAGGTATGGGACATTGCGCGCCTGCACCGTCTCGCCTCCTCCGGCCAGGCGCAGGAGGAGATCGTCATCAACCTGGAGGACATGGGTCACTCGATCCCGGTCCTCGAGTCGCCCGAGCAGTCGGACGGCTACCGCTGCCTCCTTGCCGTCATCCCGGGTCAACTCCTCGCCGACCTCTACGAGCAACACCACGGCCGCATCCTGCAGCGCAATGTCAGGGCCTACCTGCAGGCACGCGGCAAGGTCAACAGGGACATACACGCTACGATCCGCGATCACCCCGGCCGATTCCTTGCCTACAACAACGGGATCTCCGCCACCGCCACGGACGTCGGTACGTACACCCGCGAGGGCACCGTCATCCTGCAACGTCTGCACGACCTGCAGATCGTCAACGGCGGTCAGACCACAGCGTCCCTGCATCACGCGTCGACAAACCACAGCCTGAACGGTGTCTACGTTATGGCCAAGATCACCGTGGTTCCGAAGGACACCCTCAAGGACTTGGTGCCGCGCATCTCTCGGTACGCCAATTCCCAGAACGCCATCCGACCGGCTGACTTCGAGGCCAACGGACAGTTCCACATTGGCCTGGAGCAAGTGTCGCGGACAGCGTGGGCACCGGCACAGGGCAACTCCTCAAGGGAAACCCGCTGGTACTACGAGCGCGTGAGGGGGCAGTACCAGGTCGAGCGGAGTCGCCAACCCACCGCCGCACGTAGAAGACGATTTGAGGCCGAGTGTCCACCACAGCAACGGTTCAGCAAAACGGACGCTGCCAAGTACGAGATGGCCTACCTCATGCGCCCGCATACGGTGAGCCTCGGCGCCGAGAAGTGCTTCCAGGAGTGGACCATCGAGTGCAAACTCGAGGAGAAGGACTCCCCCAGCGTTGCATACTTCCGGCACCTCGTCGCTAAGGGCATCCTCTTCCAGGGCATCAGAACGCGTGTACTGAGACTGCGACTGGGCGGCTACCCGGGCCAGACGGCCGCCTATGTGATGGCGCTCGTCGTGGAACGGCTCGGCGGAGACCTGAACCTGGACCTGGTGTGGCGGCTACAACAGGTACCGGAGCAGCTGGACGCCGTCGTGCCACACGTGACCCAGGTTGTGCGCGAGGTGATCATCAACCCGCCAGGATCGGCCAACGTCACGGAGTGGTGCAAGAAGGAGGACTGCTGGAACCGCGTGCGCAGGGTCGATTGGTCGCCGCCTGCCGACCTGCTCATGATCGGCCGCTCGACGGGATAGATTCGTCGACAGGGCTTGGCTGGTAGATCGCCGGGACGTGGCGGCGCACTACTCCTCACCGTAGCGGAACGGCGGGCACATCACGCCTTCGGGCCGGACTCGGAGCGGTCATCAGGAGTGGCAAGCGGATCCACCGTGGACGCGAGAATCTCGACGACCTCCGACGGTATCCGAAACGCCGAAGCACGGACGCCTGTGGGAAATAGGGGTTTGAGCATAGGAGCGACGTTCTCTGGCAGAAGTCCCGCCCGCTGTAGGTCTGTAGTGATCCGATTGGTCGGTCGAGTGAACCCACGGAGCATTCGTTCGTCGTCATAACCGCACAGCTCGTACACATCGTCGCGGCCGATGACGCCACCGGCCTCCGCAGCCACCCGGATCACCTCCGCTTGGACTTGGCCCTCCCGGTCCAAACGGCGAAGCAGCTCCCGTACGGCGTCCACGGTCCAGTGCGCCACCGGATCCAGGTCCTCGCGTGTTCGATCAGCGTCGGCAAGCGAGTCGGGACTGACTTCGACGTTCAGTGCCTCGGAGCGCTGTAGGAGGTCGCGGGGCCGGAGGAGATAGAGGCGCCTGCCCTCGCTGACGTCAAAGAACTCCTGCGTCAGCTCCGGCCGCGGCCCGAGCACTGCATTCCGGTACCTCCACCACCAGTCCTCCTTCTCGTCACCGGTCACGATCACCAGGTCGAGGCCTCGTTCCCGGGCTGCCTCACACGCTTGGACCCAGACGAGGAAGTCGCCGGCCGCTCCCTCTGGCAGTCGATCGGTCTTGTCGGCATCGAGATATCCGGGTGGCAACTGCTCGTCCACCCGTCGCTGACCTTCGACGATCCACGCGCTCCAGGTGTCCTCGGGCGGCCGGGGCATCACTCTGCCCTCGAGCATCCCTGACAGCTGTGCGCGGCCAGTGAAAGATCCCCATAGGCGGCCATTTACCGCCCCGCTGATGGCCAGGGTTCTCCCCGTGGACGGCCAGATACCTCCCCGCTGATCATGACGAGACGCTGGTCGGCGAGGGTCGGCGGCGTGAAACGCGGCAGGGAGATCGTGGAAATCTTGGAGGCGTACGACCTCACGGGTAGTTACCGTGCGGCGGCTGAGTTGGCCGGGTGTGATCACCACACGGTGGCCCGGTATGTGAAGTTGCGGGCCGAGGGGCGCAGTCCCGAGGAGCGGACCCAGCGGGCTCGGCCGATCGACGAGTTCATGGACAAGATCGAGGAGTTGGTGGCCCGCTCGGGTGGCCGGGTCCGCGCCGATGTGGTGCACCGGCGGATCACCACGATGGGCTTCGCCGGCGGGGAACGCACCACCCGCCGGGCGGTCGCGGCGGTGAAGAAGTCCTGGCAGGTAGGGCAGCGACGGGTGTTCCGCCCGTGGATCCCCGAGCCCGGTTTGTGGCTGCAGTTCGACTGGGGCGAAGGCCCACGCATCGGCGGCCGGCGGACCACGTTGTGGTGCGCGTGGCTGCCCTGGTCGAGGTTCCGGGTCGTGATCCCGGTGCTGGACAAGACCCTGCCGACGGTTGTGGCCTGCCTGGACGCCACCCTGCGGCGCCTGGGTGGGGTGCCGGCTTATGTGTTGACCGACAACGAGAAGACGATCACGGTGGAGCACGTCGCGGACATCGCGGTCAGGAATCCGGAGATCGTGCAGGTGGCCCGGCATTACGGGATGACGATCCGCACCTGCGTGCCGGCGGACCCGCAGTCCAAGGGCGGCGCCGAGAACACGGTGAAGATCGCCAAGGCGGACCTGGTCCCGACCAACGCGAACCTGCTCGGCCAGTACCGCACATTCGCAGAGCTCGAAGCGGCCTGCCGCGACTTCACCGACGAGGTCAACGCCCGTCTACACCGCGACACCCGCCGCCGCCCGGCCGAAGCCCTGCTGGAGGAACGGACACGGCTGCACCCGTTGCCGGCAAGGGCGTTCACCGTCGCGTTCGGCACCACCCGCCGAGTGAACTGGGACTGCACCATCTCCGTCGACGGAGTCCGCTACTCGGTCCCACACCACCTGGTCGACACCCGGGTCTGGGCCCGGTTCCACGGCGACGAACTGATCGTCACCGCCGTCAGCGAGGACGGTCCGGCCGAGGTCGCCCGCCACCAGCGGGCCCAGCCCGGCCGCCCGTCGATCCGAGATGAGCACTACCCGCCCCGATCACGCCAGTCCGACACCGCGCAGCGGGTGCCGCGGGCCCGCACCGCCGACGAAGCCGCGTTCCTCGCCCTCGGCCCCGGCGCCGCCGCGTGGCTGGTCGAAGCCGCAGCCGCCGGCATCCGCGGAGTCCGACGCAAGATGGCCGAAGCCGTCGCCCTGGCCAAGCTGCACGGCGTCGACCACGTCGACCGGGCCCTCGGCACCGCCGCTTTGGCGGGCCGGTTCACCGACAACGACCTGATCCGCATCCTCGCCCACCAACGCGACGACGACACCCCACCCACCCGGGCCAGCGAAACCCACAGCCTGCAACCAGGCACCTCCGCCTGGTCAACCTTCGGCACGACTGGAGAACAGTGACCATCACCCCGTTGCGGGTCACCGGCACGGCCGGTGACCCGCTGACCGAAGCGATCGAGCTCACCCGCCGCCTGAAACTGCCGCACCTGCGCCGAGCCATGGCCGACCTCATCCCCACCGCGAAAGCCCAACGCTGGGACCCCGCCGAGGTCGTGCGAGTACTCCTCGCCGAGGAAGCCGCCGGCCGGGACCAGGCCAACCTGCGCACCCGCCGCAAACGCGCCGCGTTCCCCGCCGGCAAGACCTTCGGCGACTGGGACGAGACAGCCTCGTCGATCCCACGGCCGACCCAGGACGCGCTGCGCAGTCTGGAATGGGTGCACCGCAAGGAGAATCTGTCCATCTGTGGCCCGTCGGGCACCGGCAAGAGCCACTTCTGCGAAGCCCTCGGCCAAGCCGCCGTCGAAGCCGGTATGACCGTCGCCTGGTTCACCATCGAAGACCTCGGCGTCATGGTCCGCCGGCACCGCCCCGACGACTCCGTCACCCGAGCCATGACCCGACTGATCCGCACCGACCTGATCATCATCGACGACATCGGCCTGCTACCAGTCTCCCCGGACGCCGCCGAAGGGTTCTACCGCCTCGTCGACGCCGCCTACGAACGCCGCAGCCTCGCGGTCAGCTCGAACCTGCACCCCTCCGGCTTCGACGAGATCATGCCCAAAACCCTCGCCACCGCCACCGTCGACCGACTCCTGCACCACGCCCACGTCGTCGTGACCCAGGGTGACAGCTACCGGTTCAACCAAGCCACCGCCGGACAAGGCGTCAAAACCTTGCACTGACCCCAGCACCACCCCACGGCGGGAAACTATCTGGCCGCCGCTGGGGAGAAACCAAGGCCGCCAGCGGGGAAAACTACTGGCCACCTACGGGGAAATCCGATTGGCCGTTGACAGACAGCCGACTCAGGATCTGGTCGTTCGCAGCCGGCGTCTCCGCATGGATCCGACCTGGCTCTGCGCCCGCGATCGCCTTGCCGAGGTCGCTGAAGAGGACCTCAACCGCCGTCCGCAAGCGGGTAAGCTCGCCATCGTCCAACGCGACCTGCTTCGCCCAACGCTCCAGGGCATCAACGGTGGACTTGCTGTTCTTACTCAGAGCGCTGCGGGCGTCCGCCGCGACCCCTTCGGGGTTTCCCACCGCCGTCAGGCGGTTCCGATGAAACTCGCGGATCGCCTGGTGGGGAACGACAAGGCGATCACCGAAGCTCTCGAGGACCGCCAACAGGTCCTGGGCAGTCCTCGCGTTGTAACGATAGAGATTGAGCAAAACATTCGCGTCAACTGCGACAACCGCCGACCTCAACGCATGATCGATGTCGGTACTGGCAAGAACACGAAACCCCTCGAAACCCTCGAACAAGCCGATCAAGAGATCCCCCATCCTCGAAACACGGGCACAAGCCTACGGCCACCGGTTGACACAGGCGGGGGCGAGCCGGTCCGCCATCCTGAGCGCAGCTGGATCGGCCCACAGAAGCCGCCTTCTTAGGATAAGTACCTATCAGACCGCACCCAACGCACCTGTTTAGCACATTCGTACGAAGTTGGTGGTACCGTCCTGGGGTGACCGCCCCTGACGTGTCATCCGATCCGGTGTCGTTGACTGCCCGGCAGCGGCAGATCCTCGACGTGATCCGTGGCTGGGTTCAGCGGCACGGCTACCCGCCGACGGTGCGGGAGATCGGGGCGGCCGTCGGGCTCGGTTCCCCCTCCTCGGTGGCGCATCACCTGAAGGCCCTCACCCACCACGGCCTGATCCGACGGGCCCCTCGCGGGCCGCGAGCGGTCGACGCCCGCCCCCTGCTCGGCCAAGACCCGCCCGTGACGTCGGAAGCCCCGCGCGGAACCGCTGTGCCTCTGCTAGGAGCCATCGCCGCCGGAACACCGATCCTCGCCGAGGAGCACGTCGAGGAGGTGCTGTCCCTGCCCGCCGAACTGGTCGGCAGGGGCGCGCTGTTCGCACTGCAGGTACGAGGCGACTCCATGATCGAAGCGGCCATCGGCGACGGCGACATCATCGTGGTTCGTCAGCAGGCGGTCGCCGACAACGGCGACATCGTCGCCGCCATGCTCGACGGGGAAGCCACCGTCAAGCAGTACCGAACCCGCGACGGCCGCGTCGAACTCGTCCCCCGCAACTCTCACTACCCGGTACTGCCCGGCGATCACGCGACGATCCTCGGCAAGGTCATCTGCGTCATGCACCGCCCATGATCCCGACCATCACTGCCACGACCTACCGTCGGCAGCACGGCCGCTCGTCTGTGCTTACTGCTCAGCTAGGCCCGGGCGCCACATCGTGATCCCTTCATCGATGCCACCGCTGCAGAGGTCGTTCAGGGCGACCCTGTATCCAACTTCGGTGGCGTCGACAAGCATCCTCAGGACCTCGGTCGGCGCGTCCTGGTAGCCGTAAGCCGACCACACGTTGGTCATCGCCTCGTAGGCCCGCCGCACGTCACCCTCGTCCGGTAATGGTACTGCCATGCAGGTTCGCGACAGCCTCGGGCCAATCGGTCACGTCACACTCCGAACAAGACATTCGAGAAGTATGCGCGACGCGATCTCTGCCGCACGCCGGCAGCAGGGGACAACCCCTTACCGCTGTGGTCGCACCAGGATGCTGCTCGCCCCGGCCTCCCGGTGCGAGGGCTGCCAGCCTCGTTGCGCCTGGTAGAGCGGTAGCTGGCCGCAGATGTCAGCACGTGTGCCCACCCACCCAACCGCCGCAGGGTGGCGTCCAAACAGGCCACGACCGCGGCCTCGGTCGGCATCACCACTCGCTGCGGCCCAGCTGCGAGACGGAACTCGGTCCGGATCTGCTTGGCCGCCGACATCCACGGGGGGGGCCGCCGCAAGATGGCCGAAGCCGTCGCTCTGGCCAAGTTGCACGGCTTCGAGCACATCGACCGGGCCCTCGGCATTTGAGCCAGTTCGCCGACAACGACCTCGGGTCTGCTGGACGGCAGGTGACAGGTGTAGTCACGCGGCCTGACTGGCCGGTGTTGTCACGATGGTTCCACAGTCGACGTTTGGGCCTCGACCGTCGGCCACGGGTGATGCGCCACCTGATCAGCAGGGTCACGTCCGCGGAGAGGCTCGGAAAAGCGTCGGTCGCTGTCAGGTCAGGATCGTCGTGCCACGTCTCGATGGTGACGGTGACGGGTACGAGGTCCTGGATGGCCTTGACGATGACCCGGCATGCGTTGGTGGCGGCGATGTGGGGTACCGCTGCGGTGATCGGGACGCTGGGTCCTCGTGGAGGTGGTGGCAGTCGATGTCGTTGAGGATGAAGAGCTGGTAGGCGGGCCTGAAGGTCCTGCTGAAGCGGTCGGCTGCTCCGGACATGGATTCTCGGTGTCTCTATTGGTCAGCACACTTCGCTGTGCGTGGGACCGATGGCCGGTCCGGCGTCTACCCGTTGCCGGCTGCCCAGCCCGGCCGCCCCGGTGAGATGCTGAGGCGGCTGGGCACGAGGCCGGCGTCGGCGAGTCGTTGCTGGTAGCGGGTGAGAAGCGCGGTTGCGGTGTGGTGGTCGCCGAGGGTGGTGAGGGTGTTGGCGGCGAGGTGGTGGAGATGTTCGTTGTAGGGGTCGAGGCGGATGGCGTCCTGGAGTCGCCGTAGTCGGGCCTGGGGGTCGGGCGCGTGCTGGGCGAGGGTGGTGTGGGCGTCGATGAGGTGGCGGCGGAGGGTTTCGCGGGTGGGGTCGAGCCAGGGCCAGTTGTGTCCGGTGGCGAGGTCGCCGGTGTAGTGGTCGATGACGGCCTGGTGGGCGTGGTCCTGGTTGGTGAGTGCGGTGGCGACGTGGGTGATCGCCGCGTTGAGGTGCCACAGGTCGACGTCGGTGTGCTGGTGGTGCAGGTGGTAGCGGTCGTTGGTGTGGGCGATGGGGTCGGGTCGTCCGGTGGCGGTGATGGTGGTGCGCAGGTCGCTGAGGGTGGTGTAGAGGCGGCGGGTGACGGTGTGTGGGGGTAGGCCGGGCCAGATGGTGGTGGCGAGGTCGCGTGCGGTGAGGCCGTCGGGGTGGACGGCGAGGGCGACGAGGATCTGGAGGGCGGCGCTGCGGCGGATCGGTACCGGCTCGTTGTCGGCGTGAAGGGTGATGTCGCCGAGGACCCGCAGCCTGAGCGGTCTCCCCGCCGGTGGTCGCGGCGGGGGCGCCTGAGGAGGTCGTTGCCGGGGCACGGCCACCGGTGGTGACGCTGCGGGGGTTGGGGTGAGGACGGTGAGGAGATCCCGGGCGGCGGTGGTGGTGAGCACGCAGAGTCGGCCGCGCTCGGTGTGTCCGTCGGGATCGACCCGCCAGCCGGTGCCGTGCCCCCACGTTCCGATGAGGACTGCGCTGGCCCCGGTGAGAGTGGTGTGAAGCCGGGCTGCGGTGGTGGGATCGGTAGGTGTGTGGGTGAGCAGCGTCAGCGGTCCGGGCAACTGGTCCGGCCGACCGAGGGCGGTAACGGCTTGGTCGGGGGTATCGGTGATGTGTAGTCCGGGCAGGCCGTCCAGGGTCAGGGGCTGGTCGCCGAGGAGGGTGGTCAGGTCGGGTCGGCTGGTGACGAGCACGGTGGTGGGGCGTCCGGTGGGGCGCAGTGCCTGGAGCAGGGTGGTGATGAGGATGCCGCGTGCGGCGTCGGCGGCTCCGGGTCCGTCGAGTCCGATCCCGCCGAGGGGGAACTCCAGCGCCGGTTCGTGGTCCGGTGGTGGGGGGTTGGTGGCGAGGGTGGCTTGGACGGCGGTGACGGTGGGTGGCAGTGGCGTCAGGTCGTGGTCGTCGCGGGGTGCGGGTGGGGGTTGGTAGGCGCGGCGGCGGCGGAGCCAGACCAGGGCACCGGCGGCGGCGATCTGGTCAGCGGTGTGGGTGGGGATCCACCCGCCCGGTACGTCGATGCCTGACTGGACCATCCGGTTCGCGTGGTGGTGGTCGCCGGTGCTGGTGGTGGATGCGGCGGGTTCGTCGACGGTGACGGTGGTGGTGGGGGTCCAGAGGGCGGCGGCTCCGGCCATGCCGGTGGCGGTGGCCTGCATCGGGGTGGGCAGCGGCATCCGCCGCAGCCGCCGGACCGCAGCTTTGACCCGTACGGCGGTGGTGTGGAGGGCGATGGTGGCGGTGAGCAGCCACAGGGCCCAGGCCAGGAGGACCAGGCCGGCCATCAGGGTGTCCTCGGTCAGCGGTTGGCTGATCCACTGTTTCCACTGCTGCCGGTCGGGGCGGGCGGGCAACGGCCACCCGATGCCGTAGGCCAGGACGGCGGGTGGGCCGGTCAGGATGGCGAGGACGCCCGTCGCCGAGGCGACCTGTCGGGGCCATCTCACCGCGGCCACCCCCACTCGGCGGGTTGCGGGTCAGGGTTGTGGGGCATGGGGTGCGGGAGTGCGGACGAGGCGGGTCCAGAGCCGGTAGAGCCACCAGGCGGTGACGGCGGTGGCGTAGATGCCGGCGAGGATGCCGATGGTGTTCGGGGAGGCGATCGCGGCGGTGATCACCGCGAGGGGTGCGCCCATGACCAGGCGCAGCATCCAGGGGCGGATCAGTGCGGTGATGGTGCCGACGCCGACCAGGAGACCACCGACGCGGCCGGTGATGTCGATGAACAGGATCATGTCGGGCCACCGGAGGGCGGTCGCGGAGTACTGGACCAGGGCCATGCCGGTACCGGCGGCGATGACCGATGCGGTGGGGAAGGTCAGCAGGGCCGACCAGCCGCCGGGCGGGGTACGCCACTGCCGGGCGGCGACCACCGCCGCGACCAGGGCAAGGCATGCGACCGGCGTGACGGGCAGCAGGGCCCAGCGCAGGAACGGTCCGATCTGCATCTGCAGGTACTGGGCGGCGACCACCGCGTACAGGGCGGCGATCGCGGTGCCCAGGGACACCGCCGACAGGATGCCGAGACTGACCGCCGGGGCCCGGCCGGTCGGTGCGGCATGTCCGGCCGGTGCGGCGTGGGTGGCGGCGAGGGATCCGAGGAGGGTGCCGGCGGACAGGCAGGCGATGACCGCGAACACCGAGGCCATCGACAGCTGCCCCCAGGACGGCTCCGCCCACGAGTTCGGGTAGATCCCACCCCGGTAGACGGTGAGCAGCATCTGCACGATCATCGCCAACGACAGGAACCCGGGCGCCGCCACCGACCAGGCCCGCCGGGCCGGCGGCAGCACCGGCTCCTCCCCCGCCCCACCCCCGTCATCGGCGGTGGCGGTGGCGTCGGCGGCGCCCCGGGCCGCGGCGAACACCGGATCGTCGACCACGTGTGGGGTGAGGCCGGTGCGTCGCGCGACGACCGCAGCGGCGAGCGGCAGCCGGGTGGTGCCGCCGACCAGGCACACCCCCGCCAGGTCTGCGGGCGTCAGTTCGGCGGCGACGATCGTATCCACGGTGAGCTGTCCGACCCGCTCCAGCACCGGCCGCGCCGCCTCCTCCAGAAGTACGGCGGTGGCGACCACCGCCGTGCCACCGGGCTGCGGCACGGTGATGGCCGTGTGCCAGGCCAGGTTCTCCTTCGCCGTCCGCACACTCGCCACCCACCCCCATCCGCCGTCCTCGCCGGGCAGGGCCGCGGCCAGGGCGTGGTCGATGGCGTCCCCGCCGGCGGCCGGGTCGGCCAGGGTCGCGAGGACCTCGAACCCGGCCGGGCCACGGCGCAGTACCGTCACCTCCGCCCCACCCCCGACATCCACCACCAACAGGTACGCGCCCACCGGCAGCTGCGCGCCACCGGCGAGGAGATGGTCGGCGACCGCGACCGGGGCCTCCACCAGGCGGGCCTGGCCCAACCCGGCGCGGTGCGCCGCGTGTCGCATCCACGTCCGTCTGCGAGGCCCCCAACCGGCCGGCACGACCAGCCGCACGTCCTCCACCGGTCCGCCCGTCAACGCCTGCGCCTGCCCGGCGACCCGGCGCAGGGTCGCCGCCACCAGGTCCGCCGCCGGGACCCGCCGGCCGTCCACCTCGATGTCCTGCTCCGCCGACCGGCGCGGTGCCGGCACGAACCGGTCCGGTTCCCCGACCGCGGCCCGCCACGCCTGCTCCCCTGTCCACAGGCTGGCGTCGGCGGCCACCAGGACCGCGCTCGACAGCACCACGGATCCGTCCACGGTCACCGGTGTCCAGCGGCCGTCCGGCCACGCCACGACCGCCTGCGTGGCGGTGCCGCCGTAGTCGATCGCCAGCCGTACCCGCCCTGACATAGAGATCAGTCAAACATGAGGATCACATTCACGTCACCCATGAATACGCACCGTGTCCGCCGGCGAGGGGCACGGATCGGCGTCGATCGTCACGTAGGTCCGGGCATGCCCGCGCAGGACACCCCGGTCATCGACCTCGACGCCCGACCGGCCGACCCGTCACGACCGCCACCGCGCCGACCCCGTCGGTACGCCGCGGTGCTCGCTCTCACCGTGGCCGCCCTGGGTGTCCTACCCGGCGAACCGCCCCGCCCCACCCCGCAGGACTCCGCCGAGGGCTGCGACCGGCCTCCCGAGTGGGTGAGGTTCACCACCATGAACAGGCCGGAGAACACCCGGCAGGCGGCGATCATCGATAGCGCCACGGACGAGGTCCTCTGCGTCTACCACTACCGCGCACGCTGACCGAGCATTCGGAAGCGCAGCGGGAGCGGATCACGCCTGCCGGATCCAGGACAGGCCGGCCGGACGCTGGGCGGTGGCGACGTACTCCATGACCAGTCCGCGCGCCGTGGCCGTGTCCAGGCCGACGAGGGCGGTGGGAATCTCGACGAGGCCGGCGTCGGCCGACTCGTAGACGGTGATACCGGTGTCCGGCTCCGGAGTGGTGGCGTAGGAGTTGTCGGGCAGCCACCGCACGGCGGCTCTGTCGGCGTCGATGTCGACATCGACACGCAGGACCGGCTGAACGGCCGGACCTACTGTGAGGGTCTGCCCGCGACCGCCGTGGGGCATGACCGCCCGAACCTGCTCGTCGAACCGCCGACCGGCTTCCTCCGGATCGGACAGGGCGTAGGGGTGGCCGTGGTAGTCGCAGAGCCACAGCGTCATCGACGGAAGTCCTCTCTCTCCGATGCCGGCGAACTCACCCTGCCACGTCGTGCCGCCCCTGACGTGCGCCCCACACCCACGGCCGGATCCGGCAGGACATCGACGTCTCCGGTGCCGGTACCGCCACCCTGCCCGTCCGTGACGCGGTGGGGCAAGCAGGGTGGCTGAGCAACCCATCAAGGGTCTGACCTGCGTTTGTAAGGTCGTGTGAGGTGCTGTGAGGTTCTGTGAACTGTCAAAGCCGTCTCCCGCTGCCGGTCCGGGCCTAGCGTTCCCGGCACACCACACCCGGTCGGCAGGAGGGGACGTCATGGGCATCCGGACTACAGCTCACGTCGGCAGGACCGTGACCGCGCTGGCCGTGGTCGGCGCTCCCGCGGTACTGCTGTGGGCGCTCGGTCGCCCCGGCCCGCGGTGGCCGACCGGCGACGAGGTCAGGGCGTGGATCGCGCAGCCGATGACACCCGGTTTCCTCACCGTCCTGGCGGTCACCGCCGGGTGGGCGCTGTGGGCGCTGCTGGCCACCACCGTGCTCACCGGCCTGCACGACCGCGCCGCCCGCCGCCTACGGGGCGTCGCCCGGGTGCGGCTACCGGGGCCGTTGCAGGGGCTGGCCGCCACGCTGCTCGGGGCCACCGCCGTCACCACCGCCGCCGCAGGAACCGCTCCCGCCGCGCTGGCCGCCACGGCCACCGACACCACGGACCAGCCCGCCCCACCACCCGCCGACGCCGGCCGGCCGGCCGGCCGATACCGCCGGTACGGCGACACGGCCGGACGACAGCGCCGCCACACGTCGCAGCGTGACGGTACGGCGGGGCGACACCCTCTCCGGCATCGCCGAACGGAGGCTCGACGACGCCGACCGGTGGCGCGACATCTACACCCTCAACCGGGGCACCCGCTTCGCCACCGGCGCGCTCACCGACCCCGACCTCATCCGCCCCGGCTGGCGACTGCGCCTACCCGTGTCGGCGGACATGCCCCCGCCTCCGCCCGCTCCGGCCCCGCCCGCACCCGGCGGACCCGACCCCGGCCACCACGTCGACCCGCCGGCCCCGCCGCCGGACGACGACGCCACCGGTCCGTCTCCCGAGCCCGACGCCACCACCGGAGTACCCGTCGCGCCGGAGCGTGACGCGTCGGCGGACTGCGGCCGGCCCGGCGTGTCCCTGGACGATCGGGGCTGGATGGACGCGGCGTTGGCCGCCGCGGTGCTGACCGCCGCGACGCTCGCCTGGACCCGCCGCCGTCACACCCACACCCCGGCCCCGAACCGCCCCGGCGTGGACCAGGCCGCCGTGGCACCGGTCGTGGCCCGCATCCGCCGTGCCCTGCCCCCACGGACAGCACCCGCACCCGTGGTCGCCGACAACGCGGACCAACCCGCCGTCGACGCCGTACCGCAGCCGGTCGGCTCCCTGGTCACGCCAGCGCTGGCCAGCCCGACGATCGACCTCTGGCCGCCGGCAGGTCTGGGCCTGACCGGACCGGGAGCGCGGGCCGCCGCTCGCGGCATCCTGGTTTCCACCCTCGCCGCCGACAGCCCGGAACACGCCCACCGGCGTGGCCACGTCGTCATTCCCGCAGCCGTCCTCACCACCCTGACCGGCACCACCGTCGTCACGCCCCGGCTGACCGTCGCCGACGGACTGACCCAGGCCCTGGCGTTTCTGGAGGAACAGATCCTGCACCGTACCCGGATCTGCTTCGACCACGAGGTCGACACCGTCGCCGCTCTACGCGACGCGGCCCCGACGGTCGAACCCCTGCCCCCGATGGTGCTCATCGCCGACGCCACCGCCGCGCACGAACGCGCCCGGGTCGCCGCGTTGCTCACCCAGGGACAGCGACTCGACATCCACGGCGTCCTGCTCGGCGCCTGGCCCGACGGGGACAGCGTCGCCGTCGCCGCCGACGGCACCACCAGCCCCGCCGCCGACGAGGCCCGACGACACAGTCGCCACACCGTCGACGTCGGCCGGCTCACCGTCATCGACCCGGCCGACACCGACGAACTACTGCGCGTCTTGGCCGAAGCCCACACCGGCCCGCCACCGACAACCACCGCCGCCTCCCCCGACCCGCACGCCGACGCCCGCCGGGGCGACGAACCACCGGACCCAGGAGACAGCCCCTCCCACGAGAAAAAGGCCCTCCTCGTGCGCGGAGCGGCCATGCCCGACCACCGACCCGACCCTGCGCCTGCCGAGGACCCCTTCGTCGAGCAGCCGCAGCACCCGGCGCGCCACCGACCTCCGACGGGAGACAGCCACGACCCCCGGCAGATCGGGACGGCCGCGGAACACGGCCGCGAGGACGGTGGCGTACCGCTACGGGAGGCCGCCGAGGGCCGGGTGGTGGTGCGGGTACTCGGTGACGCCCGCGTCGTCGACGTCGACACGACCCAGCCGCTGCGGAGCAAGTCCCTGGAACTGCTGGTCTACCTCGCCGCGCGTGGCGGTACCGCCAGCCAGGACGCCATCCTGGAGGACCTGCTGCCCGAGGCGACGGCCCGCAAGGCACCGCACCGGCTGCACACCTACGTCTACAACCTGCGTCGCGTCCTGAAACACACCGCCGGACCGGGCACCTACCTGTCCCACCCCGGCCGGCAGTACGTCCTGCACCGCGACCTGGTGGACGTGGACCTGTGGCGGATGACCGACGCCCTCGACCAGGCCGAACACGCCACCGACCCCACCGAACGGATCACCGCCCTACGCCGCGCCCTCGACGCCTACCAGGGACCCCTGGCCGGCGGGAAGGACTACGAGTGGATCGAGGCGTACCGGGAGGCGATCCGCCGCCAGGCCCTCGACGCCGCCCTGGCCCTGGCCGAGGCCCTCGACGACCCCGACGAGACACTCGCCGTGCTCACCACGGCCATCGACCACCACCCGTACGCCGAACCGTTGTACCAGGCCGCGATGCGCGCCCACGCCGCCCGGGGTGACGCCACGGCTATCCGGGACCTGCGCGACCGGCTCGGCCTGGCCCTCGCCGAGATCGACACCGAGATCAGCGACGACACCACGACCCTGGCCAGTTCCCTGCTCGACCAGCCGCCACCGGACCACGACGGCAACGGGAAGGCGAACCGGTGAACGGCATCGACGCCGGCGACGGCAGTCGCGCCGGCTCCGACGGAGCCCCTCCCCCACCGGCGGGAGCGTCCACGCCGGAGGCGGCCCCCGACCGGAGCCCGGTCCCGTCGGCGGCAGGTGGGCTCGACACCCTGCTACGGCAGGCCGTGACCCGGACCGCGCGCATGCGGGCCGTGTTCTACGTCGTTGTCCTGTTGGTGGCCCTGGCCGGGCAGGTCACCGGCGCGATCCAGAAACTCGACATCCATCTGCTCGTCGCGATCCCCGCCGTCGCGACCCTGGAACTCGGCGGCGTCGTGGTGATGGCCAACGCCGACGTCCGGCGACGTCTCGGCGAACGCGCCCTCGCCTCCCGGATCCTGTCCGCCGCCGTCGCCGCCGCGGCGGTGGCGTTCAACTGGCTGTCCCACGACAACCCCCTGGTCGGCGGCTTCTTCGCCGGCATGTCCGCCCTGGGCTACCTGGTCTGGCTGACGCACGTGGAGAACCTGCGACGCGACCGCCTCCGGACTATCGGCGCACTGCCCGCGACCACCCCCGCGTACGAGATCCTCGGCCACTGGCTGCGCCACCCCCGGATCACCCGCCGCGCCCGGTCCCTGGCCAGAGCCGACCCACAGCTCGGCCTCTACGACTCCATCGACGCCGCTCGCACCCAGCTGCGCCGGGAACGCCGCGACCGGGCGATCGCCACGGTGCTGCGCCGCAAGATCAGGACAGCGGTCGACCCGAGGACCGCCACGATCGCCGTACACGTCTACGACCTCGACGAGATCGCCGCCCGGCTGGCCGCCACCGCCGACTACGACGGTCTCACCAACCTCATCGCCGCCGACCTCACCCCGACCCGCATCGCCACCGGCAGCCGACGACAACGGCGACGCCTGCGCCTGCGGCGTACGCGGTCCCGGATGCCTGGCGCGGGTGGACCCACCGGACCTTCCGGCGACGAACCGACGGACCCTCCGGAGGCCAGCGGGCCACCACCGGCCGCCGAGGACCCACAGGGCAGCCCCGGCACCCACCGGCCCACCTTCCCCGCCGACCCGCCGGTCGCATCCGTCGTGGACGAGACCGCCGTCCACCAAACTCCCGGACCAGGTGAGAGGCCTTCCGGGGCTGGCCTGGCCGAAGCCGTGGCACAGGACAGCCCGGCCGTCCGCGCGGACCACCACGACGGCGGCGAACCGCCTGCCTGGGAACCTCGTGATCCCGCGCCCGGCCCGGGCGGAACCGCCGCCGCCGTCGCCTATTGGCTCGCGGTCGACCCGACCATGCCGTACCAGGAGATCGCACGACGAGTCGGCCGCACGGAGCGCACCGTGCGCCGGAACCTCCCGGCCGGCTTCCGCCGGCCGGGTGTACACACCCGGTCGTGACGTCGCCGGGGTTCCACCCGAAGGGTTGAAGGTGGTCAGGTCGGGGGTGCTTCGCGCGCGGAGTCCGGGTCGGGCGACAGTGAGGCAGCCGGGGAGGTTTCGGGCTGTGGCTCGCGCGGAGGGTGAGTGTCTACGCTGGTCGGACCATGCGTGGAGGACTCGCCGGCCGCGGGGTTGGGGTGGGTCATGCCTTGTAGCCGGTTACGCAGTTCCTCCAGTGATGTTCCGTCGGCGGTCTGCCACAGCAGCCAGCCCTTGGCGGAGTAGCCGGCGACGACTCGGGCGGCGACATTCGGTGTTTTGCAATGCAGGCCGTCAGCGGTGACGAGGGATCCCTGATCGCTGACGGTCACGGTGAACAGCTTGCGACGTCGTGGTCGGTGCCAGGTGAGGACTTGTCCTGGCTGCAGGAGCCCGGCCTGGATCAGGGGAAGCAGGGGCGGGCTCCAGGGCCGTGGCGGGACCACATGTAGGGACGGGGGCAGCGGTGGTAGCGGGGGCAGTCCGAGTTGGCCGCGGATGACGTCGTTGTAGGTGCAGTCCGGGTCACGTCGTTGCCCCAACCAGGCGAACACTTCATGGTCGACTCCGATGGTTGGCATGGTGTGCTCCCCACGTGAGAATGAACGGTTGATGGCGTGGCGTCGCCCAGGGACGGGTCCGGGACGGTGCGGGCGATGGCGCAGGGAATCCCCCGTGGCCGTGGGGCCGGGCACCAGGCCGGTGCCCGACCCCACCCCGCGCAGGCCGTTGTTACTTGTCGTCGGTGGCTGCGGGGCGCAGCGGCATGATGATTCGATCGATGTCGTGTTTCGTGGTGTTCATGCGGTTTTCCTCACGGAGGACGTCGCTCGGCGGGTCGTACGCCACGACGTGTGCGGGTGGGCGTCATTGGGCTCCGTTCATCAAGGGCCTGGACTGTCGGCCGGGGCACCAGTTGCCCGGTGGCCGTCGCTAACGATCAACGCGTGCCACCGCGACTGGATCAAGTCGTTCGGGCAACCGGCACGTGAGACACCACCGGGTGACGGAGCACGCGGATAGGTAGCCGCCCCTGGTGTCAGGCGGTGCGCCGGGCGGGGTGATCGCCGGGGGTGAGGCCCCGGTGTCCTCGGCCGGGCCGGGGACGTTCCGGCTGCCGGCGGCCGAGTCCCTGCGCGGCCTTGACGCCCTGTGGTTGTTCAACGTCGAACGGCCGGTTCGGTGCGTCCGCAGTGGTACCGGATGACGTGGCGGCACCGGCGGAGTGCCGGGATCGACCGTTATGTGGTGAGCGCCTCGACGAGGCCGTAGGCGTGCCACCACGAACGTCGGTGCTGACGTACTCTTCCGGCGGCGCGGGTAAGCAGGAGCCAGTTGTTGTTGAGCACCAGTGCGGCGTCCTGCGGCATGCCGGCCAGGACACGACCTGTGGCGGCCACCATGTCGGCGGTCGCGGTCTCCGAGGGGCCGTTCCTGGCCATGTCGAAGATGACCGTGACGTACCTGTCGGGTTTCCACTCCCACTGGGTGCCGTCGTCCTCGGCGTCGACGTAGCCGTCGACGCCGCCGAGAATGCTGACGCAGAATCCCCACTGCGTGGTGAGGTCAGCGCTGAGCAGGGCCGGGTAACCCGGCTCAGTCGACTCCTCGAACCCATCCGATGCGACGAGTCCCGCCACCTGCTGCAGGGGCACGTCGGTGGCCAGGGTCAGCTGGTAGGCGATACCCATGTCGTGGCCTCCCGATCCTGGCGGTTCGGTGGCCGCCTCGGTGTGTGGCTCACCGGTTCGCCGCGTCCGTGGCCGGGGTGCGGTCAGCCGGTGATGAGGTGGTCGAGGTGGTAGTGGTTCCACCAGTTGGGGTGGTGTTTGCGGATGACGCCGTCGGTACGGGTCAGGTAGAGGTAGTTGCCGTCCTGGATCAGGGCGGCGTCCTCATCGCCTCCGGCCAGGACCCTGGCTACCGCCGTCACCATGTTGGGGATTCCCTTGTCGACGAGGTCGTCGGCGCGCATGGAGAAGGTGACGTTGACGTAGGTATCCGGTTCCCATTCCCAGCGGGCGTCGCCGTCGGTCTCGGCTTCGTAGTAGCCGTTGCTGCCGGCGCGGACGGCGATGGCGTAGCCGCGTTGGTCGTACAGTCGGGCGGTGTACACGCCCGGCTTGAACGCCGGTTGTGGCGTCTCGGCCGGTTCGGCGGCGGTCAGCGCGGCTATCTCGTTGATGGGAGGATCACCGGCCAGGACCAGGCGGAACTCCACGGCCATCAGGATTTCCCTTCTCGGTCTCGCCGAATGATCTGGAGGATCGTACCGTCGCGCTTCATGGCGACCAGTTCTTTCAGCCCGTCGATGGGCCAGTTGTCGAACTGGCGGCGCAGGGCCGCCGGGTCGCCTCGCCAGTCGGTGAGGTTCAGCGTCACGCGTTGGGTCTGCCCGTCGTCGATCTTCTCCTGGACCTGGTCCAGATGTTGCGCACCGATGTGGTGGCCTGCGGGGAGTAGCAGTCGAAGACGTGGCCTTCGATGAGATAGTCGGGGTCCTTGTCCGGGTTGCCGCTGTCACCGGTGCGCTCCCTGGCGGTGCCGACTTCCTGTGGCGTGGGGTTCTGGTGTACCCGGTAGCC
Source organism: Micromonospora sp. WMMA1923 (assembly GCF_049179195.1). Classification (NCBI taxonomy): domain Bacteria; kingdom Bacillati; phylum Actinomycetota; class Actinomycetes; order Micromonosporales; family Micromonosporaceae; genus Micromonospora; species Micromonospora sp. WMMA1923. The sequence goes on along the minus strand of NZ_JBMHLZ010000001.1, from coordinate 69,289 downwards.
CTTGTCGGCCACGGTGTCGGCGCACTCGTTCTCCAACTCGAGGGCTCGCCTCGTGCTCTCGTCGTTGAGGGGTCCGATTCTGGTGCGCGGTCCGGTCGGCCTGCCGTTGTCGACCCCCGTCGGTGTCCTGCCCCAGGGTGGAAACGGCTGAGCGTCCTGTCCCGACACCTGCCGAGACGGTTCGCCGCTGGTGGTGGGTGAAGGGCTGACCGCCACCCGACGGTCAGCCCCGCTCAGTTTCCCACCGACCCCAACTGTCGGGCCTGGCTGATCGCCGCTTCGACAACCTGCTGGGCGGCGGTGCCGCGTTGCACCAGGAGCACCAGGACCTGTTTGATGCTGTCGAGGGCCTGCAGGAGCGGGCCGGGTTGCCCGCCCTGCAGGACCGCGCCGACGAGCTGACGGGCCTGGTCGACGTGCCCGATCGTCGCGGTGGCGGCTTCGCGGGCGGCGACGATGCCCTGCCCGACCGGGGCCAGGGCGGCGATGCTCTCCTGTGGGGTGGCCTCCCGGGGGACGTTCGCGGTGGCGGTGGTGGCCTCACCGACGGTGCCCGCAAGGCCGCCCAGCCCTGCCTGGATGGTGGAGATCGCGGCGCGGACCCGGGCCATGCCGGCGGCGACCGCCGTGAAGCCGGTGCCGGCGGCGCGGGCGGCGATCTCCTGGGCCTGGTTGTCGGCTGCGGCCGTGAGGCTCTGTGCCCGCTCGACTCCCGTGCTCAGGGTGCGTAGTTCACCGGTGATCTCTTCGATGCTCGACACGTGCGGGCCACCCTGACCGAGAACGGATTCCGACGCCTGCAACCTACCCGCGCCCGTCGGCTCCCGGTGATCCTGCCCCGGGGCGGCGCCGGCGGTGCCGGTTCAGGTGCGGCGGAGGGCGGTGGCGGCGGCGTGGGCGATGAGGCGTCCGGCGTCGTCAGGGCCGCCGAGGGCGGTGGTGTGTGCGCCGGTCAGGGGTCGGGAGTTGGGTGGGCCGAGCCAGAGCAGGGCGCAGCCGGTGCGGGCGAGACGGTCGAGGCGGGTCTGTCCGTCGCGGGTCTCGGCGGGGGTGAGTTTGCCGTCGCTGACCACGACGAGCAGTCGCGCGCCGCCGCGGGGGTCGGCCAGGTCGAGGGCGGCGTCGAGGGCGTCGACGGCGAGGGGGAAACCCTGGGTGTCCTCTTCCCGGGGGAAGAGGCGGACCTGGTCGGGTGGCTGTCGGGGGCGGGTCACGGGGGTGACGTAGCGGCCGAAGGTGATGGTGGCGCTGGTGCCGCTGGCCCAGGCGGTGGCCTGGGCGGTGATCCAGGCGGCGGAGGCGATCGGGCCGGCGAAGGATGACACGGACGGGGAGACGTCGGCGACGATGCCGACGTGGATCGGGGGGTGGGGTACGCGGCGGCGTTCGGTGCGTCGCCAGGGTTCGCTGGTGGGGATCTGGCCGGCGGCGCGTTGGGCGTCGGCGGCCAGGGCGGCGCGGGTGACCAGGCGGCCCGGTGGTGTGACCGAGGTGGTGATCGTGCTGGTCGGTTCCCGGTAGGCGGCCTGGCGCAGCGTGCGGGCGAGTTGCCGGGCTGCGGTGCGTTCGGCGTCGGTGGGTTGCCGGGTCTGGTGCGGGGGCGGGCGTCTGCGGACCAGCGGTGAGCCGTGGGTGCTCGCGCCGCCGCCGCTGCCCGCAGCGCCGCCGAACACCGTGTCGGCGGCGTCCCGTGATCGTTGTTGCTGGTCGGCCTCGGCCTGGCGTTGCCGGGCCTGGCTGCGGGCGCGGGCTGCCGCCTCGGTGGCGGCCTTGGCGGCTTCGGCGTCGTGCCGGGCCACGGTGCCGATGGTGGAGGTGGCCGCGCGGTGCAGTGCCCCCTGTCCGCCGGGGTCCGCCGTGGTGCCGGGGGTGCCGTTGGGGTCGCCGGTGGGGGCGGGTGGTGGGGTGTCGGGGTCGACGCCCAGGGTGTGGCACCAGCGTCGGGCGAGGGCGTGCATGGCGTCGGTGTCGTCGTCGGCCACCTGGTGGGCGTCGCGCCAGATGGCGGTGAGGTCGGCGAGCAGGGCGGGGCGCAGGATCCGGGTGACCACCCGGTGCAATGGGTCGGTCTCGTCGGGGTCGAGGACCCCGGCGTCGACGCGGGCGAGTACGAGCGCGGCGCTGGCGGCGGCGGACCACCGGTCGTCGGTGGTGGGGATGTCGCCGAGGACGATCCGAATGACGGCGGCGCGGATCCAGCGGCGGTCGCCGGGTCTGCGGCGTAGGTGGGCGGCCTCGATGCGGGACTCCTCCAGCAGCGCGGCGGCTTCGGCGATCCGGGCGGGGCCGGTGCCGAAGGCCCAGCGGGTGTGGTGGGCGTGGGCGGCCTCGTGCACGAGCAGGCCCCATGCCACGGGGTACTCCTCGCGGGCGTCGGGATCGTGGGGGTCGACGGTGCGGGGGTCGACGCCGAGGTGGGTGCCGTCGATCTCGATGGTGGCGTGTTCGCGGACGAAGCAGGCGGGTGCGCCGCCGCCGGCGCCGGGTGCGATGACGACGAGCAGGTCCTCGCGGCCGGCGATGGGTGGGACGTGGGCGCTGAGGGCGGCGGACATGGTCCGCCACCAGTGGTCGTCGGGCAGGGCGGTGGCAGTGGCGTCCGGGTCGGTGTTCAGGTGTGTGGACAGGGCCACGGGTGGTGCCTCCTTTCGGGGTTACAGCTGGTTGCCGAGGGCGAGGGGGAGGATCCTGGCGTGGCCGAAGGCCTGGCTGGCGGCCTTGTGGACGACCTCGCGGTCCTCGACGGGGGCCAGCCCGATCAGGTTGGCGATGGCGGTATCGATGCCGAGGACGTCGGTGATCCGTTTGAAGGCGAGCAGTTCCCGCAGTTGGGGTGCCCAGCCGATCTCGCCGTTGTCGTAGCGGGTGGCGAGGTTGCGGGCGGCGCGGACCATCCGGGAGTCGACGCCGAGCGCGACGGCGAGGTCGTAGTCGGAGGAGACCCGGATGTGGGTGGCGAACCGGGACGCGAGGGCCTCGGTGAGGACGGCTCCGTGGACGCCGGGGTTGTGGCCGGCGACGACGTAGAAGCCGGGCGCGGCGGTGACGACCCGGCCGGCGGCGGCCTTGAGGATGACCTGCCGGCGGCCGTCCATGGCCGGGTAGACCACGGCGAGGACCTTCGGTGGGATGAGGGTGGCGTCGTCGATGAACAGCACCCCGCCGGCTTCCATCGCACGGGGCAGGGGGCCGGGGACGAACTCGTAGCCGCCGCCGTCGGTGGGCACGTAGTCGCCGACGAGGTCCCCGACGGTGGTGTCGCCGTCTCCGGGCACGGTGTGCAGGTCGGTGCCGAAGGCGGCTTCGATCAGGGAGGTCTTGCCGGTGCCGGGTGGCCCGTACAGCAGGACGGGCACGTCGGCGGCGCGCAGGTCCCGCACGACATCGACGTCGGGGCGTTTGGCCAGCAGCCGCGGGTAGTACAGCTGCCCGTTCGGCCGCCGTACCGGCCATGTGGTGGGCTTGCGGGGTTCGGGTGGCGTGGTGGTGACCGGCCGTGGGGCTGGGGCTGCCGGCCGGCCGGCAGCGCCGGTGGTGGGCGTAGCGGCCGGGCGTGGGGCCGAGGGCGCCGGGCGGCCGGCGGTTGACGCGCGGGCGGCGGGCGGGGAAGCGGTCGGTACGGGTGTCGGGTTGGCCTGGTGGGCGTCCCGGCCGGCCGGGGTGATGCGGTACGTCTTCGGTGAGCCGGGCAGCAGCACGGCGTGGCCCCGTCCGGTGAGCCGGTCGCAGGCCTGACCGATCGCGCCGGAGGACCGGCCGACGAGGATCTCGGCGATGTCCCCCACGTCCAGGGAGACACCGGCGGTGGCGAGGACGGCGAGGACCTGCGCCTGGAGTTCACCGGCGCGGAGCTTCGGCAGTCTGCTGACCGCGTTGACGCCACCGGCGGGGCCGGAAGCGGTGGTGGGCGGGCCCACCGGTGGTGTCGCCATCGCTGGTCTCCTGATGTCGCCGATCGAGGGTGCGGGGACACGACTACCGCCGCCTGCGCTGGTGTTCAAGTCGTGGTCCGGGGTGGTGGGCTCTGGTGCGTGACGAGGGCGCATCCGTCTCCTCCTGACAGGTGGGGTCGGGAGGTGGCCACACCGACGGCGTGGCCACCTCCCGACGGACCAAAGGGGGTGTTGGTGCCATGGGCCTGCCGGCTGGTGCGGGGCGGGCAGGTCGTCGACATCGGTGGCCGTGCCATGGCGGCCGGTGCGGTTCGCGTCGCAAGCGGCGGGCCGCGCGGGGTCCAGGGCAGGCAGACCACGAACCCGCCCCTGGTACGACGACGGCCCGCTCGAGGCGGGCCGGTTCACTGTGCGCGTCACCCGAGGGTGACGTTCTGCGTCAGCGAGGTGGAGGTGACGGGGCGGATCCGTCGAGGCTCCAGGTCGCACCGACGCGGGCCGGGAACCGCCCGCTGCTCGCCCAGTCACCCGGACGCGGTGACGGGCGGGGTTCGTCGGTGCGGGGTTGCCGGTCGAGGAGCCGTCCAGACCGGCGGGGAACCCCCTTGGACCGGTACCGGTAGCGCTCCGAGCGCAGCCGCACGTAGTCGACCTGCGAGAAGTAGGACACGTACCGGCCGCGCAGGACGGTGCCACCGAGCCGGTCGCAGCAGGCCACCGAGACCGGGTACCAGCCGGTCACGGCCATGGTGACGCGGTGACCGCAGGACAGCGCCAACTCGAACACGCACAACCGGTCGAGCGTCCGACCCGCAGCGCTCACGAGGTCCGCGCCGTCGGGGCTGCCGGCGGGTGCGCAGGGGCCGCAGATCGGGCCGAGGTCCGGCTCGTACCCGCCGTCGCAGGCCTCGCACACCAGGCGCAGACAGGACCGGCACTCACCGGAGGCGACGGTCGACAGATCGGTGCCGCAGAACCCACACGCTCCGTTCAGACACGTTTCGGTGTGGCGGCCAAGCCGGTGCCGGTGGCACGGATGGTCACCCATCGTGCCCTACCCGCAGGTGCCGGTAGACCGCCTCGGCCGTCAGCGCCCGTCCGGTACGCCCGGTCGGGGCGTCGACGTGCCGCCAGCCGGTGAACTCGCAGGCCAGCCACGTGGTGTGACCGTCGGTCGTGACGGCCACGACGTCGCCGACGGACAGCGAACGCAGCCGCAGGAGCCGGTAGGCGCAGGCGACGAGGAAGTCCACCTCTCCCCCGGGTGTCGTCCGGGCGGTCTCCAGCCGGTCGAGGTCGGAGTTGCACACGTGGTAGGCCCAGTCGGCGCACTGCTCGGCGGTGGTGGGGGCGGTCAGGTGCCGCCAGTGGGAGAACACCTGGGTGAGCGCGTGGCCGGGCTCGTACGGGAAGAACCGGCTCTCGGTGTTGTGGAGCAGGGTGATGAGGTGCGGGGTCATGACTGGTCCTCCAGGTCGGACGGGCGGGGTGGGTCGAAGGTGACCTCGCCTCGGGGGCGGTGTCCTCCGTCGTGCAGGTGGGGGATGTCGCCGACGATGCGGTCGCAGTCGTCGGGGTCGACGGGGATCCAGGTCCAGGACCGGCCCATCGGTGTGTACCGGCCGGCCGGGTCGGGCCGGTGGCGTGCGATGGCGTCGGGGTCGTCGCTGACGGCGCGGTGGTCGGCGACGAGGACCTCGCCGTCGAACCACAGCCGGGCCAGCGCCTCGTCGACCCGCCGCTCCCGCTGGGCCGCCCCGACGCCCTGTGCGGTGAGCTGCCGGCGGTGGTCGTCGCGGGTCCGGTCGTGGTCGTCGACGATGGCCCGCGCCACCTGACGGGTGCAGGTGAACACCGCCCAGCCGTTCCAGTCATCGACCAGGACGCCGACGTACCCGGTCGGGATCCGCATCCTCCCGTCGGGACCGGGGATCCACGCCCAGTCCCCCGCGAACACCCCGGGCCCGCCGAGGCGCACCCGGTCGGGGTGGAGGTGGGACAGGTCCCGGTCGTCACCGTGCGGGTGTCCCGGGTCCATCACCAGTGCCCGGTCGCAGCCGGACAGGTCCACGCAGCGCGGCACGCCGTCGGGGGTGTGCGACGTGTACTCCCTGGTCGTCGCCCGGGAGTGGGTGGGCAGCGGGGTCCGTGGTGCTTTCCTCTGGTGTGTCATCACAGTCCTTCCAGTGGCTGCGGTCAGGCGGTGGGTGTCAGGACGCCGAGGTCGGTGAGCGCGTCGACGAGGTCGTGCGCCTGGTCGATGGCCGCCTGCCGCTGCTCGTACGAGGTGAAGGTCAGGTCCGCGAGCGCGGCGACGAGGAGATGTCTGTTCTCGTGGCCGGCGGTCGTCTCGTCGCCCGGATGGTCGAGCAGATCGTTGATGTCCCGTTGGTGGCGGTCCAGGGCGTGGCGGTGGAACTCGGCACCGGTGGCGGCGCTGAGGAGCGCCGCCACCGGTGCGGTGTTCAGGTGGTGGTGCAACCGTGTCCAGTCGACGCGGAGACCGAGGTGGGCGGCGAGGGCGTCGACCGCGTCGGTGATCCCGGCCATGGGCTGTTACGGGTGCCCGAGGAGGGGCTGTACGTGCCCGGGGTACTCGTACCCGTCGTGCCAGGGGAATCGGCCGTGCCTGTCGGGCCACACGATCTGTTGCAGGTGTACCTGGTCCCTGCCGTAGCGGGCGTAGGCCGTTCCGGGCCACAGTGCTTCGGTCGCCGGGCCCTCGACGATCACCGCCGGGTAGCCGACGATCAGGTCGTCAACCCGGTGGCCGTGGGTGAGTCGGGCGGCACCGGTGTGGACGCGACCGGCCAGGTCGTTCAGCAGTGTCTGGGCGATACGGGGATCCAGGCCGGCGATGACCAGTTCGGGCAGGTGGTGTTCGGTGAGACCGACGGTGTACGCGAATGGGGTGTCGGTGGTTCCCGGGGTCGGCAGCACGGCCGTCACCGCCCAGCCGGTCTCGGTGATGTGTCTGCGTTGGATGTCGAGGATCTCGTCGGGCGACGGCATGTCCGTCCTTCCGGTTGGGGGCGGGTGTGGTGGTCAGCCCGCGAGACGCAGGGCGGCCATGGGTTGGCGGCGGGGCAGCGGCGCCGGCGGCGCGGGGCGGGTGGGGCGGAACCAGCCGGCGAACCGTTGGGCAAGGCTGGTGACGGCGGGTACGCGGGCCCGTCCGGGCGTGAACCGCAGTGGGCGCGTCGCGGCCCGTCGCGCCCGCTGGGCGTCACGCAGCGGCGGACACGGGTACGCCTGTTCGTGGGCGCAGCGCAGGTTGGCGCACCGTCCGGGATGGCGTGGGTCGGGTCGGTGGTCGGCGGTGACGCGCACGGCCATGCGCCAGAGCAGGACGTCGGTGACGTCGTCGGGCACCTCGGCGGAGTCGGGTACCTCGGTGGATGTGGTGGGTCGCATCGGGTCAGGTCCTCTCGGCGGGCGATTCGGTGCGGTCGCCACCGGCAGGGCCTGGTGCGGGCTGTTCGTGCGCGCTGTCGGCCTCGGCGCGGCGGTGACCGCACCGATCGACGCTCGACTCTGTCCACGGATCAAGTCGTTCGCGTCGGGCAGGTGCTCGTGCCGACACCGAAGGCGGCCACCCGGCCGCGTGGGACGCGGAACGGGTGGCCGCCGTGGCGGGGTGCGGTCAGTCGTGTGCCGGGACGGTCGGGTCGGGTTCGGGGTGTTGTGCCGTCCAGAGTCGGGTCACGGACCGTAGGTGTTCGATCTGTGCGGCCCGTCGGCCGAGGAGGGCGTCGAGGCGGGGTCCGCGGGCCTGGACGACTCCGGTGGTGTCGATGGGCGGGACAGGGTCGTCGGCGACAGCGACGAGGACCTGCTCCACGTCGCGTAGGCCCTGGTCGATGGTGGGCAGGAGTGCGGCGATGAGTGCCTCGGTGGTGGTGAGCGCGTAGAGCACGGCGCGCAGTTCCGCAGCCACCGTCGGCCGGTCGGTGCCGGTGCCGGCGGCGTCGGTGAGCGTCCGGGCGTCGATCCGTACGCCGCAGTACTTGAGGGCAAGGTGGGTTTCGGGCATGGTCCGCTCCTCGTGGGTGTGGCGGTGTCTGTTGTTCGGGAGGTCCGGTCCGGTGGTGGACCGCCTGGCCGGTGTGGGGCCTACCTGCGCTGGGGGCGGCCCACACGCCGGAGGACACCTCGCGGCGGTAGGAGGGGGCGCGCGACGTACCACGGAGTGGGGGTTCACGGGGTGGCGTCGCCGTCGGTGGTCGCCGGTGGGGCCGGCCAGGGGGCGCGGGTGGTGTGGATTCCGAAGATGGGATCGGTGGTCTCGATGGAGCCGCAGCGCCCGCACCGGGTGTGGGTGTCGCGGCCGTAGCCGGCCATGGAGGGCGTCTCGCCGCAGGTGATTCCCTCCAGTGCGCCGCACACCCGGCACGCCAGCGACCTGTCGTCGGGGCCGAGGACGAAGATCGGCGCACGGGGGTCGTCGTCCCCCACCGGCGGTGCGGCGGGCTGTCGGGTGTGGCGGGAGGCGGCGGTGACCAGGGCTGCCAGACCCGTGGACACGGTGTCCTCGTCGGTGGGTTCCGGCAGGCCGGGACTGACGCGCAGCCATGGGCCGCTGCCCTCGGGTTGGGTGAGGCTGAACAGCCGTCCCCCCGTGTCGACGGCGGTGATCCGGCGGGCCGTGCGAGGTTGTCCGTTGATCTGGTACCGGTCATGGTGAACTACGGCCCAGGCCAGGATCATCGCGGCGGGATCGTGACCGAGAAGCCCGTCAAGAATGGCGGCGAGTGTCATCTGGTGGGCGGTTGCTCCGGTCGGGTCGGTGAGGTCGGCGGTGATCCGCCGCAGCAACCGGGGCAGCCCGGCGGGGCTGGTGCCCCGGTCGTGCGGGTGCAGGGGGAATTCGACACAGGCCAGGGCCGTGTTCCCGGTGTCGCGGGGTCGGGTGTGGATGAGCAGCAACGTCACCGGTTCTCCCCAACCGGCGGCGTCGATCTCCTCGTCGAGGTCGAGCAGGAAGTACGCCAGGGTGTTGCGGGACGTCGAGGACACGGAAGGTCTCCTTCGTGGTCAGGGGCCGGCCGCGCTTCTGGTGCGGCGGAGGGCTGGTCTGTGGGCAGTGGGACTGGGTCACCGGTGGTGGCGTTGGCCGAGTGGGGCGCCCCGGGCGGCCATGAACGGCACCGGGTCGATCGGTCCGACGTGGTGGGTGTGCACCTCGAAGTGCAGGTGCGGGCCGCTGGAGCGGCCGGTGGACCCGACGACGCCGAGGGGCTGTCCGACCGTCACCCGCTGCCCGACGGTCACCATCGGTGGCTGGTCGAGGTGGCAGTAGCGGGTCGTCACCTGGCCGGGGTGGTCGATGTCGACGTACCAGCCGCAGCCGGCGGTGAGGTCGGGGTCGCCGTCGCGGTCGCATCCCCAGGGCGCTCCCGTGCCGGCGTGGACGGCGTCGCAGCGGACCGTGCGGACGGTGCCGGTGGACGCGGCGCGGATGACCGTGCCGCGCGGGACGCTGAGGTCGACGCCGTCGTGGCCGGGGCGGTCCCTGCTGCGGAACGCCGATCCGACCGGGGCGAGCACCGGTGGGGTCCACGGGCCGGTCACGCCACAACCGGCCAGGCCGGCCGCCGGCAGGCCGGCGTTCTCGGCGATCGTGGTGACCAGGGCCGTGGCGGGGCCTTCCCACCTGGCGTACGCGTCGGGGTGGGCGCTGATCTGCACGGCCTGTGCGGCGTCGGTCAGTGGCATGGTCTCCCAGCCGTTGACGGTGAGCAGCGCGGTGTAGAAGGCGGTCGCCGCGTGGACGGGGTCCCGTAGCTGCGCCGGGGTGCCCCAGCCCTGGCTGGGACGTTGTTGGAACAGCCCGACGGAGTCCCGGTCTCCTCCGGTGAGGTTGCGCAGGGTGCTCTCCTGCATGGCGGTGGCGACCGCGACGACCCACCCGCGCGCCGGTATCCCGAGGTCGGCGCCGGTGGTGACGATCGTGACCGCGTGGCTGACCTGTTCGCCGTCCCACCGGTCGGTCGCGGGCCACGTGCGGGGCGTGCCCGACGCGACGGCGGCCGTCCCGGTAGCCGGCGTGGCGGTGCCGGGACGGCACGCTGCGGGCAGGCCGCCGTCGCCGAGGAGCCCGCCGAGACCGCCCGCGCAGAGTACGAACGCGGTGGCGACGGCGATGGTGATCGACACCAGACGACGGATCGTCATCGGGTGTCCCCAGGCTCCGCCGACGTACCGGGGCCCGACGCCGTGGTGACGTCGACGAGCGCCCCGGTGCGGCGGAGCGCGGCGCACGCTCGGCGGAACCGTGCCCTCGCCCGGTCACGCTCTGCCCGTGTCCCGGCAAGTGCGGCGCGGACCGCCCGCAGCCGTTCGCCGACGGTGTCGGTCTCCTGGTGGTTGGTGTCGCCGCCTTGCAACTGCCGGAGCAGGTGTGCGGCATCGGTGAGCAGGGACTCTTGAAGGTTGGCCGCGACGAGGGCGCAGCCGGTGGTGACGAAGTCGACGACGTCGGCGGTGTCGCGGGCGACGGCGATGGGGAACTCGTCGGGGTCGGGTTCGGCGTGGTCGAGGCGGGCGAGAGTCCGCACGACGACCTGGTCGAATGTCATGGATCGCTCCAGGTGGGAAGGGTGGTGGGGCGGGGTTCAGCGGTCCGACGGGGATGACCAGTCGCGGGGGCGTCCGGTGGCGGGGGTGTCGCCCATGGACTCGGCGTAGCCGCGTACCGCGCCGCCGTGGGTCTTGGACCAGTACATGGCGATGTCGGCCAGGTGCAGCAGTGTCTCGGGGTCGCCACCGGCCTGGCCGGTCGTGGCGTAGCCGACGCTGGCCAGGACGTTGACCTGCTTGCCGTCGAGCAGGAACGGCACCTCGCTGATGTGCAGCCGGACCCGCTCGGCCACGGTCCGGGTTCTGGCCGGGTCACCGGACACGATGAGGGTGAACTCGTCGCCGGAGAGACGGGCGGCGAACACGTCGGGGCGGCTCAGCCGCCGGAGACGTTCGGCGACCTGGGCGAGCAGGGTGTTGCCGGCCCGGTGCCCGAGCCGGTCGTTGACCAGCTTGAACCGGACGAGGTCGACCACGACGACGCCGACCTCTGTCTGCTCCTCGATGGATCGGGTCAGCTGGGTGATCGCGGCGCGCCGGTTGGGCAGGCCGGTGGTGTCGTCGCGGGTCGCCTGCCGGTGGTAGGTGTCCCGCTCGGCCCGCAGGTCCACCACGAGCGCGTGTGCGGCACGGATAAGGACGTCGTGTGCCTGTAGGTGGTGGCGGGTCCGGGCCAGCAGGACCCGTAGGCGTAGCGCCCACAGGCCGGCGGCGGTGAGCCCGGCGAGAAGCCCGCCCGCGGCGGTGAGAAAAGAGTTCGTCGTCTGGGACACTGGTGTCGCTCCTTGTGCATGAAGGAGCACCGGGGGCGGGTGTGGATCGCGCCAACGTCGTACACCCGCCCCCGGGCTACCCCGGGATGGAATGGGCGGGCTGCTACGCGGCCTGGTAGGTCGCGACCTTGGCGTCGAGTCGGGTAACGGAGCCGGCGACGATCAGCTTGTCCAGGGCGTTCGCCACGGCACCCGCGCTGGCCTTGTTGACCGGGGTGCCCTCGTGGGTCTGGTTGATCAGCTTGCAGATCTCGCCGACCTTGTACGCGGTTGCCGGGTTGCCCCGCAGCAGCGCCAGCACCTCCTCGCGGAGCTGCCCCTTGCGGCGTCGTGGCGGGGTCGGCGTACCGGGGCTGTCGCTCTCCTGCGTCTCGGCCTGCTCGCGGGAGGGTGCTGCCGTCGGGTCCCCTCCGGTTGCCGGGTCCGTGGTGTCCTCGGCGGCGGCCTCGTCAGCCGGTCCCTCGTGTGACTGCTCCGGCCCGGCTTCGACAACAGGCTCGGACTCGGACCCCGGCTCGGCTCCCTGCCCGGACTCCGGCTCTGGCTCCGGTTCCGGCTCCGGCTCTGGCTTGAGTTGCGGAGCGGGCTCCGGCTCCGGGTCGAGTTCGGGATCGGGCTGCGGGGCAGGTTCCGGGTCGAGTGCGGGTTCGGGCTGTGGGGCGGGCTCCGGGTCGGGATCGGCTAGCTGGTCCGGGCCTGGCTCGGCGTCCTGTTCGTCCGTGCCGGGTTCCGTCGGAGCTGGGGCGGTGTCACCGGTCTCCGCCGTCGGCTCCGGCGGCGTCCCGGCGGCGGGCGCGTCTGCCAGTGCGACGTCGGTCGGTTCTTCCGGCTGGTCCGTCGCCGGCTCTGGTTCGGCCTCGGGCGAGAGCCCGGGGTTCTGCTCGGCCTTCGTCGGGGCGGGGCGGTCCTTCTTCGGGGCGGGCTTCGGTGGGGTGTCCGAGCCGGTGGTGTCGCCGGTGGCCGAGCCGAGCTGGTGGCGGCCGGTCTCGGTGGGTTGCCACAGGGTCGTGCGGCTGTCGGTGCGGATCCGTTCGGCGTAACCGGCGCTCTCCAGTTCCCGCAGCTTCGGCGTGGCCGTGGGGTAGGCGATGCCGAGCGACTCGGCGAGGTGTCCGGCGGTGATGGGTCCCCGCTCGGCGAGTGCGGCCAGCACCCGGTGCAGCGTCGAGGACGCCCTGGTGGTGTCGTTCATGTGATCGTTCCTCTCTCCCCGTGGGGAGGCCGTCGGGCGTGCACTCCATGCACGCTTCGACTGGGGCGGTGTTCAAGTCGTTGGCGGCACGATCCGTCGCCGGCGGCGGGCCGCGACTGCGGTCGGTTGACCGGTGTGGGTGTCGCGGCCCGCCCGTCAGTCCGGCCCGAGGGTTAGGCTGTGTTTCGTAGTGCGCGGAGCCATTGGTTGATGGCGGCGATGGTGAGGGTGGCTTCGTAGCGCACGGCGAGTTTGTCGTATCTGGTGGCCATGGCGCGGTGGTGTTTGAGCTGGTTGATGCCGCACTCCACGGCGTGACGCAGGCGGTAGACCTCGGGGTCGAAGGCGGGTGGACGTCCGCCTTTGGACCCTTTGGCCTTGCGGTGCGCGTCCTGGTCGGCCTTGCTCGGGATGCACGCTCGGATGCCCCGGGATCGTAGGTGGGCTCGGTTGGCTTTGGACGTGTACGCCTTGTCGGCCAGCACCATGTCGGGGCGGGTCCGGGGCCGGCCGCCACCGGCGCGGGGGACACGTAGTTTGGCCAGTACGGGGATGAACTGTGGGCTGTCGCCGTGTTGTCCGGCGGTCACCACCATGGCCATCAGTTTGCGGCCCTGCTCGCAGGCCAGATGGGTCTTGGTGGTCCAGCCGCCCCTTGACCGGCCGAGGCCGTGATCTGCCGGCTCGGTCTGCACACCACCGGGTGGCTCCTTCTGCGCCTGCCCGTCACGGCGGGCCCCAGCGGCGTGCTGGTGGGCACGGCTGATGGTCGAGTCCACGCTCACCGTCCAGCCGATCAACCCCGCCGCGTCCGCCATGGCCTGCAACGAGGTGAGGATCTGCGCCCAGACGCCGTCGCGCTGCCAGCGCCGGAACCACCGGTACAAGGTCTGCCACGGCGGGTAGGACGCGGGCACGTCCCGCCATGGTGATCCGGTCCGGACCCGCCACCGGATCCCGTCGATGATCACTCTCATGGTCCATCTGCGCGGCCGAGCATGACCCGTTCCCGCAGGCAGCAACGGCTCGAGGACCGCCCACTGCACGTCGGTCAGGTCATGTCGCCTCGCTGCCGCTACGCTCGGCACGAGGTCTCCGGTGTGAAGTTCCAGCTTGGTCGCTGAACCAACTACCGGAGACCTCTCCCATTAGCGACCACCGCCACGCCCCAACAACGCCGCCCTACGAAACACGGCCTAGTGGGCGGCGTCGTAGGCGTCGCGCACGGCCGCCGGGATCGTTCCCCGGGACCGGGGCGCGGGCAGGTTCTGTTCCTGCCAGTGCGCGGCCCACCACGTGCGGATGCGCCCGTTGAGGGCCTGACGGTCGGCTGCGGTCGGCCCGGCCGTCGGCTTGGGCAGGCGACGGGCGGCGGCGAGGAAGGGCTGGAAGGCCGCCGCCATCCGGTCGAAGTTGGGACGGGACAGGTCGATCTCGTACCGCACCCCGTTGAAGGCGAACCGGTACGTGCCGACGTCGTCGGTGGATCCGTCGAGGTCGTCGATGACGACGCTCGTTGTCCTGGTGGCCACTGTGGTGTCCTTCCGTTCTGGGGAAATGCCGAAAGAGCCCCCGGACGCCGGAGCAGCGACGGGGGCAGGGTTCACGGGCTGGTCCGCGGGTCGCGGGGGTCGAGGCGGTGGGGCTCTGGCCACGGCAGGCGGCGGGGTTATCGGGTGCCGAGGCCGAGGCGGTCGCCGATGGCGGGCCCCTGCCGTACGGCGGCGACGGCGGCGGGCAGGTGCCGGCGTTGCCAGCCGTGCAGGGCGGCGGTCAGGTCGGCGCCGTACCGGCGGTGTTGGGTCAGCGCGACGGCCAGGCCGGCGGCCTGTTCGATGCCGTTGTTGGCGCCCCGGGCGGTGTGCGGGCGGACCGGGGCGAGGGCGTCGCCGAGCAGGACGGCGTGGCCGCCGCCGACGGGCCACACCATGCGGGTGGGTGGGTCGATGTCCAGCACCGGCACGGCCATCCGCACGGTGGTGTCCCGCACCACCCGGGTGTGCTCGGGCGGCAGCAGCTGGTCGGCGTGCTCGTCGACGTGCTGGCGGGCGGCCGGGCTGACGTGCCGGGGCAGGGCGAAGACCCGTCGGGTGGGCGGGGCGCCGAAGCGCTGCCGGTACTCGTCGGCGGTGCAGTCGAGGTAGAACGTCCAGTCGCAGCCGCCCGGCACCGGCGCGACGGTGAACTGGGCACCGGGGCACGGCTCCAGGCGGACGAAGTCCCGCAGGCCGGGACGCGGGGTGTGGGCGGCGGTGCCGCGGTGGGCGACGTAGCCGGCGTAGCGCAGCCGGCGGTCGGGGTCCAGGAGACGACGGCCGGTCGAGGAGCGGCCGTCGGCGAACACGACCAGGTCGGCGGGTTGGACGGTGTCGTCGGCGAGGCGCAGCACCGGTCGGCCGGCGTGCTGTTCCAGTCCGGTCACCCGGTTGCCCTGTCGCAGGACACCGGTCGGGATCCGGGCGGCGAGGGCCCGGTGCAGCAGCGTCCAGGTGGTGTTGCGGCCGGGGTAGGTGCGCCGTACGGTCCGTGCCGGCCGGCGGTCGCGGACCTCGACCTGCAGGATCGTCTCGGAGTCGGAGACGATGAACTCCCGCTGGTCGATGCCGAGACGGTCGAGTACGTCGAGTGCCGTGTGTTCCAGGCCGATGAGGCCGCCACCGAGCGGGGCGGACGCCGGAGCGGCCTCGTGGACAGTGACGTCGAGGCCGGCCCGCAGCAACAGCAGGGCCGCGACGGGCCCGGTCAGGCTGCCGCCGATCACGGCGACGCGCGGCGGCCGGGTGTCGGGCAGTGTCGGGCGGATGGCCGGGGTGAGGTCCATGGGTTCCCTCTTTCTGGAGATGGGTGGGAACCCGGGCACGGCCGTACGGCCGTGCCCGGGATACGTGGATTGGCCGGGCAGGGCCAGGTCGTGCGAGTGGAAGGTGGAGGTTGGCGGGTTGTTGTCAGCCGCTATCCGGGTGTGGTCCGTGGTTGGGGCGGCGGGGCCGCTGGCGCTCGACCTGCCGGGTCGTGGCGGCGAGGTAGCGGGCGATTGTCGTCTGGAAGAGGTGTAGGGCGGCCCTTACGCGGGTCCGGCGGGCCCGGATGCCCCGGCCTGGGGCACTCGGCAGGCGCGTGGCGGGCGGACACGGCGCCGGGCCACGGACGGTCGCATCCCGCCGTCGCCGTCGATGTCGACGGTGAACAGGTCGAAGCCGGCGGCGTGGCCGGCGCGGATCAGGTCGAGCAGCCTGCCGTCTGCCAGGGGCATCACGGCCTGGACCGGATTGCGGTGCCGGGGCGGATGGCCGAGCCACTCGGTCCAGGTGATGCCGTGGCCGTAGCGGCGCCCCCGGTGGGTGCTGCGGAACGGTGCCGTGTTGATGTTGTCCGCGGACAGGCTGGGGTGGACGTTGCCGTCGATGTAGAGGTGGTCGTCGAGGCCGTCGCCGTGGTCGCGCATGAGGTGCAGCGCGGGCGGCGCGTGGGTCACGACGGTGCCGTCGATGTCGACCCGCCGGTGGGCGGTGGTGGCGGTCTCTGCCAGGTGCAGCACCGTCGCCAGGTCGAACCAGAGTCGTACGGGCATGTGCGGTCGTCCTTCCGGAGGTGGGTGGGACAGGGCCGGGGATGGAGCCGGCCGGGCAGCGCACGGGTGTCCCTCCGGGTGCGAGGGGTGTCGTGGCTGGCCCGGCCGGTCATCCGGTCACGGCTGGTGCAGGTTGACGGCGAACAACCGTTGGGAGTCGTCCAGGGAGTCCAGGTAGCGGGCCGCCCGGTCCAGGTAGGTGATGCGGTCGGTGAAGAACCCGCTGGCCGGTTGCATCCGGTCGCCGTTCGTGGTGAGGAAGGCGTCGGTGCACACGGCCCACAGGGCGTGGTAGGTGGCGTAGGCGTGCGAGCCCGCCTGGAACATCTCCAGTTCGTCGAGGTCGAGGCGTCCCGGGCCGTGGAGTGCGGCGTTGTGGATCCGCATGGCCTGCACCCGTGGCTGCCGGTGGAACTCCGCGACCGCGGTGTCCATCGGGTACCCGGTCGGGTCGGCCAGGTGCCGCTGCCGGAACACCGACCAGGCGGTGGCCGACCTCGTGCCCGCGACGACACCGGCCCAGTTCGCGTGGCGCACGCTGGCGCCGACGTGCGCGCCGTGGCGCATACCGGCCAGGTCGAGCAGCCGGATCGGTCCGCCCGCGCAGTACCGGGGACCGGCCGTGGCCTTGCGCAGGCCGATGAGCTGACGGTGCTGCCACAGGCGCAGGGCCGGTGAGGCCCAGTACCGGGGGCAGCTGACACCGGCCACGCCGAGGTGGCGTTCGAGGTGCCGGCTGCTGTCGAGCACCGCCGACAGGTCCTCGGAGACGCAGACGATCATGGTGCGGATGACCGCCTCGGGGCTGGGCGCGGGGGCCGGGGTGGCCACCGGGGCTGGCTTCTTTGCCATAGGTTTCTTCCTTCCGGGGTGGGCGTGCGTGGGCACGCGGAGATGACCGGTCCACTGGGTGCGTGGGCTCCGGCCGGTAGGGGTGGGGTTGGTGCCGATGGCGGGTGCGGCTGTCGGGGTTCGTCGTGGGCTGCGGGGCCGACCTGGCCGGTGAGGGCGGGTGGGCGTCAGCTGCCGGATACGGCGAACGGTCCGAGGGCGGGACCGCCGGGGTGGAGATATATGAGGGTGATGGTGATGCCGTGAACCGTAGCGGCCCGATCTGTCACCGCCGGAACTCCCGAAGAACCGGGTAAAACGGCTCTGAGCTGCACTGTCAGACGACAACCCCGATCCGGGAGCACTCGTCGCCGTCCCGTGACAGAAATGCGGCGTCTGACAGGCCGCCGGCAGCCGCCGTCAGGCGGGCTCGGCGTCGCCGCGTGCGTCCGGCGTCTCGGGGTCGCGGTGGATGAACCGGTTCGGGTTCGTCGCCGCGTACGGGCCGTGGTCGCTGGGAAGCTCGTGCAGCCGTAGCCGCCGGGTGGGGTCGCCGGCCAGGGCCCAGACCGGCCCGGCGGGGTCGGCGTCGTGCACGGCGGTGGCCACCGGCAGCACGGACGCCACGCCGGTGAGCGCCTCCAGCAGGTTGCGCTCACGGCCGGGGCCAGGTACCCGGAACAGGACCGGGTAACGGGGACCGAAGTAAGTCACCCGCTCGTAGCCGCGCAGCTTCGCCAGGACCCGGCCCAGCGGCTCGGTGCCGTTGTCGTGTTCGAGGAAGAACCCCACCGTGGCCTGACCGACGGTCCACACGCCGTGCCCGTCGGGCTGGATCCCCGCACCGCCATAGGCGTCGGTGGCGTGCTGCTCGGACCACCACCTCTCCAACCGCACCCCGGGATCCGTGCGCGCGTGGGCGAGCAGGTCGGTGAAAAAGTCGTTGACACCGAGCAGGTGCCGCAACTTACGGCTGCCGACGATCCGATCGGCCCGGTCACGACTGCTACGCGGCGGCCTCGCCGTCGGATTGTCCGGGTCGTGGTAGGCGTCGCGGTTGAGCCGGAGGCCGAGTGGGCCGAGGGCGTACAGGTACTGGGTCGAACCGGCGGCGGTGGTGTCGACGAACCGGTCCACGGCGTGGATGCGGTGCAGCAGGGTCAACCGGAGGCGGGCACTGCGACCCGACGGGAACAGCGCCCGGGTGACCTGGGCGGTGGACAGCAGGTAGTGCTCGGCGAGCCAGGACAACAGCAACCGGTCACGCGAGGTCAGACGACGGGTCTGCAGGTAGGGGTCGGCGGAGGTCGGGCGGGGCGGAAGACGACCGGACACGGCAGGTACTCCCAGGGGAAGAGGGGTCCCTCCGTTCGGAGGGTGTCTGAGTGGAGGCCGACGACGGCATCGGATGACACGCCGCAGTGCGGCACGAACAGGAGCACGTGGCGGACTGTCAGCCAACGCATGAGATGGGGCTGGAAGGGCCGGCGGATCCCTGTACGGATCGCGTCATGGAAGCCGGTGGCGTCGTTGCGACAGCTCATGGTGGCGGCTCCCGAAGGGCGAGTGCAGAGCCTGGAACTTGACAGGAGTCGACCAGGCGCCGCCGGCATCCGGGGCTGTAACTTCGATCGGGAGAGCCTCGGCTATCCGGACGGATGGAGTCGGTACCGAACGGGGAACGCCAGAGGTCGTCTGCTGTTCACCCGGCGTCTGCGGTGGTCGGGTTGGGAGCGAACAGTAGCCGCAGCGTGGGGCTGATCGCCGTGACGAGGGTGTGGTCGTCTCTGGTGTGCAGAAGCAGGTTCATCACACCCATGGCGGTGTGCCCGGTGCGTGTGTTGCCGGCGGCTGTGGCGATGTCGGCCCGGGTGATGCCCGCGAGCAGGCGCCGGACCAGTGCCCCTTCGCCCCAGTACGCCTCGGCGGGGACGGGGAGCCGACCGAGCCAGGACAGGAGGATCACTGCGCGGTCGACCGGTGACGGGGTGACTGTCATGAGTCTGCTGTTCAGGTCATCGAGCTGCTGAACCGAGGTCTCGGCGGACTGCTGGCCGGTATGGGACAGCAGGACCGGGTGCAGCGTCTCCGGGACTCCCCGCTCGGCCAGGTCTCGTCGGCCGGCCGGCCCGGCGGGCCGGAACTGAGGGTGTCCCTCGTGCAGGCCCAGCAGGTCGGTCAGCGGTCCCAGAAAAAGTGGAACCTGGTCCGGCACTCCGTGGGCGGCCAAGAGCAGGTCCAGTCCGGCCGGATCCGCCACGATCAGATCATTGTGGAACCGTGGCCGGTTCCAACTGACGTGGCCAAAGCCGTGAATGCTCGCACCGGCGACCACCTCGCCGAGGTCGTCGTGCAGCAGGATGGTCGGCCCGCCGGGGCACCGACAGACGTCGCCGGTGAAACGCCCATTCGTAGTCAAGCTTCGTAGCGTGGCGATCGAGGAGCCCCGCAGCTCGGCCAGGACCATACGTCCGGGCAGCGGGCCAGCGTCTTCGCCGCCTTCGACGACCCGCACGACGCGTGACCGCGACCACGCATCCCCAAGCCAGCCGATCAAACTCAACCCTCCGCACCAGGCTCGCCATTTTCGCAGGTGCGCAGGTAGGCCCGACGATCGGCCGGGTGGAAGATCATGGTCTGACCGTCGTTGCCACGGGGTCCAGCAGGAAGAGGTCCGAGGTTTCGATGTAGCGTTCCACTTTGGCGCTTATGCGGAGCTTCTGTCCGACGTCCAGGGTGTCGGGGATGTTCGCGCCGGTGAGGTTCAGGTCATTGGTGAGGTTGACGTCTCTGAACTGGAAGTTCGGCCCTGTCACCCCAGCCCCGGTGCTTTCACCAGCGAAAATGAGGATGTCGTATCGCGTCGTGGCCTCGCCATGCTGGTTCATGGCGGCGATGATTCCATCGAATTTGATGGTCCTACCCTCGTAGCTGGACGCGAACTTCTCGTACAGTCCATGATCATCCACAGCGGCGAGGAGCGCGGCGAGGTCCTTGTTGCTCTGGGCCGTCAGAGCCTTCTCGGGCCTTGGGTCCGCCGTCTCGGGTTCAGCTCCGGACGTTGTTACCGGCCCTGGTGCAAGCGGGCTCGGTGAAGTGCCGGCAGTCGGTGTGCCCGGCGATGTGTTCTCGTTGATAGCACCCACGGTCACGATGATGGCGACCAGAACGCCCACGGCTCCCATCGCGGCGATCTGCCATTTCCGCACCGGTGGCCCCTGCTTCTTCATATGCGGATCATAGGTAGCCCGAATGGGGTCGGGACCCGCTGTACGGTCCCGACTTCGGGCGTCTACGTCGTCATCAGTTCAGGATGGCGGATCGGCGTCTCGGCGGCGTCGTGTCTCTGGCCGCTGGCTGTACTGCTTGACCAGGGCGTCGATGGCGGACGGGTCCTGGGCCGGGGTGGCTTGGGCGACGGTGTGGCGGATGGCGGTGGCCTCCCCGACGACCGGCTGTGGTGGGCGGGTGCGCAGGGTGAAGGCGGGGGTCTGGCGGCCGTTGACGACGAGGCGGGCGGCGGCGGTGTAGGCGTCGAGGTGGGTGAGGTCGTGTTCGTCGAGTTCGGGCAGGGTGTGGCGGGCGAGGATGCGGGCGTCCTCGGGGGCGACGCTGAAGTAGATCTTGTTGCGGGCGTTGGCGGAGACGGCGGCGAGGAGTTCGCGGGGGAACTGGGCGAGGTCCTGGTGGGCGAGGGTCATCGCGAGGCGGTACTTGCGGGCTTCGGCGAGCATCGTGTCGAGGCTGGCGGCGAGGGTGAGGAAGTTCTGCGCCTCGTCGAGGTAGATGGAGGCGTCTCTGCGCTGGTCGGCGGGGGTTCGGGCGCGGGCGGTGGCGGCCTGCCAGACGCGGGCGAGGATGAGGGAGCCGAGTAGTCGGCTGGTGTCCTCGCCGAGTTCGCCCTTGGGGATGCGGACCAGGAGTATCCCGCCGTCGAGGACCTTGCTCATGTCGAAGCTGGATCTGGGGTAGCGCATGGTCTGGCGGACGAAGTCACGCAGGAGGAAGGCGCGTAGGCGGGCGAGGACGGGGCCGATGATCTGGGAGCGCAGGGCCGGGGACAGATCGTCGTACCACTGCCAGAAGCCGTGCAGGCCGTCGGGGTCGTCGAGGTCGACGGTCATGGCGGAGCGGAACTGGGCGCTGTTGAGCAGGGGTGGGATGTGTTGGAGGGTGACGTTGGCGTGGCGCAGCAGGGTCAGGCAGGACACCCGCATCACGTCGTCCATCCGTGGTCCCCAGGCCTTGGTGAAGATCGACCCGAAGATGCTGACGAGGTTGTCGACGACGAGGTCGTGGTCGTGGCCTTCGAGGGGGTTCATGGCGGGCGGGTTGGGTTGGGCGGGGTCGAACAGGACGACGCGGTGGGCGGCGGTGGCGGGGATGCGGTCGAGGACGTCGAGGACGAGGTCGCCGTGGGGGTCGATGACGATGGTGCCGCGGCCGGCCTTGATGTCGGCGACGATCAGGTTGGCCAGCAGGGTGGTCTTGCCGGATCCGGTCTGGCCGACCATGTGGGTGTGGTAGCGGGCGTCGGGGACGGCCAGGGCGACGGTGTGGCCGCCGACCTCGGCGTCGCCGAGGGTTTTGCGGTGGCGTCCGCCGCCGGTCACGGCGACGGGGACGGGCATGGACTTGGCGCGGGCCCGGTCGAGTCCGGGTACGGCGAGGTCGCGGGGCAGGGCGGCCATGGCGGCGAGTTCCGGGGTACTGGTGAGAAAGCCGGGGCCGAGGCGTCGTGCGGCGAGGACGGCGGCGGGCCGGGGCATCCGGGTGCGGTGGGCGAGGCGGTTGCGTCCGGCGTGGACGGCGAACGCGGAGGCGATGGCATCGGCGATGCCGCGTATCCGGCGGTGGGGCAGGGTGCCGTCGCGTAGTGGGCGGGAGGCGACCGCGTACCGGATGCCGGTTTCCCACAGCTGGTGGGAGGTCTTGTCGAGGATGGCGCGGACGTCGCGTTCGATGGTCGGGTCGCGGCGGCCGGTAGCGGTCGTGGCGGTGGTGTGGGTGGGGCCGGGCAGGAGGATGTCGAGCAGCGCGGTGACCGGTCGGGCGGGGTTGATCGACGGTACGGCGGTCGTGCCGTGGCGTAGTCGGCCGGCGGCGCGGCGGGCCCGGCGGGTGCGGTGGGGTGTGGCGGGTCGGGCGAGGATCTGCACGCAGGCGTGTTCGCCGTCGTGGAGTTGGGAGCCGGCGGCCATCAGGGCGCGTAGCGGGTCGTTGTCGTGGTCGGTGTGGAAGGGCAGCCATTCGGCGGCGGTGGGCAGCAGGTGTCCGCCGGCGGCGGCGGGTGTGGTGGTGGGGATCGGGTCGGGTGCGGGCTGGTGGGTGGTGGTGGCGGTGCCGGGCCAGGCGGCGCGGACGGCGGCCTCGACGGCGCCGTGGGGGACGGTGCCGGGTACCCAGAGGGAGATGAGGAGTTGCCGGCCGGTCCAGGTGTACTGCCAGGTGACGTGGGGGGTGCCGTGGCGCAGCCGCCGGTGGGGTGCGGGGGTGAGGATGCCGGCGAGGTTCGCCCACAGGGCGGCGGCGCCGTGTGGGTCGACCTCGGGTGGTGGGGCGATGGTGACCAGCCGCGCGTCGGTGGCGTGGTGTCGGTGGCGGCGTAGGGCGGTGAGGTTCCGGGCGGCGGTCCCGGCGGCGAGGAGGGCGGCGGCGACGGCGAGCAGCCATGGCCGGTCGGTGGCCCAGTCCGCCGCCCGCAGGACCGTGTCGGTCAGCGGGGGTGGTGGGATCGTCGGCTCGGGTCCGGTGGGGGCCGCCGGGGTGGGGGGTGGGATCGGGGTCATGGCGTACTCCTGGTGACCGGGCTGTGTGGTGCCGGGCTGCGCGGGGATGCGGTGGCGGGGTGCGGTGGGGTGGCGTTCACACGGTGTGCGCGGCGTCCAGGTCGGCCGGGTCGGTTGCCGGAACTACCAATAGTTGATCGACATCGATGCTGCTGGTGGCGGGTTGGGTTGGTGGCCAGTACTTGGATCTCACGTCGCCGGTGATCGGTCGACGTTGTTCGAGTTCATCCGCTTCCTGGGGCGACCGGTGTGGACCGCGAAGCCGGCTGACGCCGACCGCTTCCTCGCTGCGCAGCGCCGTGAGGGTCGAACGGCTTTGACGGTGCAGAAGAAGGCGTGGAGCGTCGGAGAGTTCTTCACTTACCTGGCCGCCCGACATCAGGGCGATATCCATGAGCTGACCGGCTACGTCGTCGACCAGGTCATTGACGAGTTCAACCGGCCGGTGAACGCCGACTATGGGGCGGCGCGAGTGCCGCCGGGCGAGGACGACGTCGAGTTGCTGTTCTCCCAGTGGCGGCAGTGGCTGCCGTCGGCGCGCAAGTTCCTGCCGGCCGCGCGAGACTACCTGTTCATCCACCGCCGCAGCTGGATGCACGACCGACCCGTCACCCCCTGGTGGATCCGCGAACAGCTCGGCATGTCCGGTCAGCTCATCCGCCAAGACCGCATCCTCGACGAGGCCCACGCCACCAGCGGCGACCTACGCATGCTCTGCGAACTGTTCGGGCTGTCCACCGCCGGAGCCATGCGCTACATCGAGACCGTCAACAGCCCCGACCGCAGGGTCACCTACCACATCTGACACGCCTCGATCAGTCCTCGCCTCGCCCGCGTCCGAACACGAAACCCCGCAGGTGTCGGCGGTGCACGGGGCGCAGATCACACGACTATCAGTTCACTTCCCGCTGAATACACTGCCTGATGTACTGTTTCTGGAGTGGAGACCGTAACCCATGGCCAAGCCCTCGCACGCTTCGGCCACGCGCTGTCGGACGCGACCCGGGCCCGACTGCTACTCGCCCTGCGCGACGCGCCTGGCTACCCGGCTGACCTTGCCGATCTGCTTGGGGTGACCCGGCAGAACCTGTCCAATCATCTGGCTTGCCTGCGCGGCTGCGGCCTGGTCGTTGCCGTCCCCGAAGGTCGCCGCGCCCGCTACGAACTCGCCGATACCCGCATCCGCCACGCCCTCGACGACCTACTCGGCCTCGTCCTCGCAGTCGACCCCGCAGTCTGCCCCGATGCCGCTGACAAGGACTGCTGCTGATGAGCCTTCCGCTGCTGCCCGTCACGCCCGCGAGGCCAAACTCGGCGCGTCGCACCGTCCTGGCCCGCCGAATTCGGCTGCTGGTCGCCGCCACCATCGGCTACAACCTGATCGAGGCCGTCGTCGCCATCAGCGCCGGTGCCGCCGCGGACTCTACTGCGCTGATCGGGTTCGGACTGGACTCGATCATTGAGGTCTCTTCCGCTGCGGCGGTCGCCTGGCAGTTCGCCGGCCACGACCCCGAAGCCCGGGAGAAAACCGCCCTGCGGATCATCGCGCTCTCCTTCTTCGCGCTCGCCGCCTACGTCTCCGTCGAATCCGCCCGCGCGCTGCTCGGCGGCAGCGAGGCAGCGCACTCCACCATCGGCCTCATGCTCGCCGCACTCTCCCTCGCGATCATGCCCGGCCTGTCCTACGCACAAAGACGGGCTGGCGGCGAGCTCGGCTCCCGCACCGCCGTCGCCGACTCCAAACAGACACTGCTGTGCACCTACCTATCCGCCGTCCTGCTCGTCGGCCTCGGTCTCAACAGCGTCTTGGGCTGGAGCTGGGCCGACCCGATCGCTGCCCTGGTCATTGCCGCCGTCGCCCTCAAAGAAGGCCGAGACGCCTGGCGCGGAGAAACCTGCTGCGCCCCGGCACCCGCCGGCGAAGCCTCGGCCTGCACCGGCCGGTGCTGCACCCCCGCGAATCAGACCACCTGACCAACCGCCGGCAGACCGAAACCCCTGGCCTCGGCAAAAGACCTCCAGGCACCGAGGATGGTCAAGGCACCTCGAATGTGTCGACACGCAGGACCAGGTAATCCGATGTTCCCTAAACTCTGGGATCCCCCCTTCGGAACCGGAGCAGAGGACCCCAGAGTTCGGTCGGGATCACCGATCAGATTCCTCCAACTCGAAGCCTGTGGTGGCCAGGTGGTGTTCGGTGTCGCTGGCGATCGCCTCGAACGCGGTGCGGTGGGTGCCGCTGATCAGCAGGCCGTGGCCCCGGTGGGCGGCGAGCAGGAGTCGGCGTTCGCCGGCGGTCAGGCCGAAGGCGTCACCGACGGCGTCGATGGCCTGGGGTGCCTGTCGGAGCAGGATCTGGGTGGCGGCGTTGGCCACGACGGCCTGGCCGAGGTCGGTGCCCAGAATGTCGGCGGCGTCCTGGGTGACCACGGTCAGGCCGGTGTGGCGTTTACGGCCCGCCTTGGACAGCCGGTACAGGAACTTCGCGCCCTCGCGGTCGCGCATGAGCAGCCACGCCTCGTCGACCACGACGAGACGCCGTGGCGGCGGGCCGCCGGTGGGTGGGGTGTCGACCTGCCGCCAGATGGTGTCGAGAGCGATCAGGGTGCCGACGCCGCGTAGTTCGTCGGGCAGGTGCCGCAGGGACCAGACGACGAGGTGGCCGTCGCCGCGGGTGGTGCTGGGCCCGTCGAACAGGTCCTTGAACGAGCCGTGCGTCCAGGGGGCGAGGCGGGCGGCGAGGTGGCCGGCGGCCGGGTCGGCATCGGCGGTGAGGGTGGCGGTAAGGTCTCGGAGCAGTGGGGCGGGCCGGCGGTGGGTGCGGGGGTCGGCGGTGATGCCGGCGGCGCGGTAGACGGCGAGGATGGCCCGGTCCAGGGCGGCCCGTTCGGCCGGGGGCGGCAGTTCGCCGGCCAGGACGCTGACGAGGGTGTGCAGGAACAGGCCGCGGCGGGTGAGGGTGTCGGGGCGGGGGTCGGTGGTGGGCAGGTCGAGGGGGTTGATCCGTACGCCTGCCGCGCCGAGGCGCATGATCGTGCCGCCGACGGCGTCGGCCAGGCGCAGGTACTCGTCCTCGGGGTCGATGATGGCGACCTGCACGCCGTGGTAGAGGTGACGCAGGGTTTCCAGTTTGACCAGGTACGACTTGCCGGCTCCGCTGCGGGCCAGGACGACGCTGTTGTAGTTGTCCTGGGCGAAGCGGTCCCACCAGACGACGCCGGTGCCGGCCGGGTTGGTGCCGTAGAGCACGCCGGTGTGCTCGGCCGGCTCGCCGGGCAGGGGTGCCGGCAGGTCGGGTGAGGCGAGGGGGAACGCGGCGGCGAGGGCCTGGGTGTCCATGGTGCGGGGCATGCGTAGCCCGTCGGCGGCCAGGGGCAGGGTGGTGGTCCAGCCGGCGAGGTGACGCCAGGTGGCCGGCTGGACCTCCAGCATGCTCGACGCGGCGGCGGCCCTGACCTGGTCGCAGGCCTGCCGCAGGTCGGCCTCGGAGCGGGCGTGCACGGTGACGTAGAGGCCGACGCGGAACAGCTTCGCCGCGCCTCGGGCGAGCCGGTCGGCCAGGTCGGTCGCGTCCGCGGCGGCGGCGTCGGTGTGGGGGTCGGTGAGCCTGCCGCGCTGCGCGTCGACCCGCCGGGTGGACTCCAGGCGGGCCCGTTGCCTGCGTAGGTGGGCGGCGGCGACCGGGGTGGGCAGCGGGTCGATGTGCAGGCTGACGTCGACCCGGCCGGGGTGCGACAGCAGTGGTTCCAGCCAGGCGGGTCCGACCTCGGCGGGGTATCCGGTGACGGCGAGGGTGGCGGTGTAGCCGTCACCGACCCGCAGCCAGCGGGGGGTCACCTCCACCGGGGCCGGCGCGACGGTGGTGGCCAGGCCCGACGGCGGCCGGCCGGTCGTGGGGTGGTCGGTGGTGCGGCGGTGGGTGAACACTGCGGTCTCCTCAGCTCGTCGCGCGGGTGGGGGTGGCGGTGATGACGGTGTCCGGGGTGGCCAGGCCACCGGGACGGGCCGTCCGGTAGGGGTCGGCTGCGGCGGCGAGCGCTGCGGTGACGGCGGTGCCGTCCAGGGCGCGGGCGGTGACCCCGAGGCCGGAGAGGACGCGGGCGGTGTCGTCGGCGCGTCGCCGGGCGGTGTGCGCGCCGTGGTCGTCGGGGCCGGTGCGGGTGACCACGAGGACCTGCCGGCGCAGCGGATCCCGCCGCTCGGCCAGGTCGGCGAGGAACGCGGCGTGGTCGGCGCAGGCCGCCTCCAACGCCGGGTGGGGTTGGCGGCGGCAGGCCTCGGCGACCCGGCGGGCGTGGCCGGCCAGGTCGACCGGCTGGGCGCAGACCACGACCTGCGTCGGTGTGGCCAGGGAGTTCAACCACCGCCCATACGCCTCGACCAGGGCGGTCTGCTCGGCGGCGGTCCGCAGGGTCAGGTTGACGGTGGTGGCCGCCACGACCGCCGCCCGGCCGCCGTCGAGGCTGATCTCCCCGTCGTCGGCGATCGCGTCGGCGGGCAGCCTCAACGGCGCCGGCAGCGGCATCCGACCGGCCGGCGGCACGACCCAGTCCGGTGCCGGGACGGCCGGGGCCGCCGAGGTGGACAGGGCCTTCGGGGCGCGGGCGTGGCGGACCGCGTGCAGCAGCCAACCGTCCAACGGCAGCCCGTCACGGCGTCCCACCACGAGCCCGAACACCAGGCCGCCGACCACCACCGCGCCGAACGCGACGACCTGCGGCGGCACCACGCCACGCAGACCGTGCCAGGCGGTGTAGAGCAGCAGCCCGGCCACGGCCAGGATCGCCAACTGCCGCCACGTCAACCCGTAGGCGACCCGGTCGGGGGCGTCGACGTCGGCGGGTATCCGGGTCCGTTCCACCACGTCATCGGCATCGTTGTGCATCATCGGAGCACCTTCCTCGCGGTACGGATTCCGGGAACGGCGCGGGCCAGCTGGTCGACCACGGCCACCCGCACGACCGCGCCGAGCACGGTGCCGCCGCTGCGCTGTCCGGCCCACCGGCCGACCAGCCCGGGGATCCGCGCGGTCGTCCACAGCACCACGATCACGATGAGCAGGTTCAGCAGGCCGCCCGGATCGCCGGACAGGCCCAGGGTGGGCAGCAGATTCGTCGGGTCCAGCAGCAGCCACTGCCCGGTCGTCAACGTGAACGCCTGCCCGACCGGCACGGCCAGGCAGCCGAGGTAGGCCCGCCACCACATCCGGGCCACGCCCTCCAGGGCGGGCACGGCGTGGCAGGCCAGCGGCAGCGGGGCGAGCGCGGTCATGACCAGCAGGGCGACGAACCGGCCCACCACCTGGAACGCGGTCACCACCACCAGCACCGTGATGACCAGCACGAGCACGAGGAACAACAGCGGAGCGATCGGATCACGGCCGGTCTCGACGTGCCGGCGTACCGCGGCCAGGGCGTTGTCCTCGTCGTAGCCGCCGTCGCTGACCGCGCCCGTGACCGCGTTCGCCACATTGATCAGCTCCCGGCAGAGCAGCTGCGAGAAGTGCGCGGCGACGAACCCGACCACCATGCGCGGCACGAGTTCCTTGACCGTGTACCGGGACCGCTCGTCGCCGCCGGAGACCATCACCATCACCCCGGCGGCCACGAACACCAACACGAACACGGAGTCGACGATCCAGATCGACCGGCCGGTCAACACCTGCACCTGCGGCAGGGCGGTGACCTGCGGCGAGGTGAGCAGCACCCCGGTGATCAGCGCGAAGACCGCGTCGAGGCACCCCAGGACCGCCTCGATCAGCCAGTCGAGCACCCGGTCGAGGAACAGCACCGCGAACACGCCGTTCATCCGCCGACGACCCCCTGCAACAGCTGCAGCAGGACCGGGGCCAGCACCGCCAGGCCGTAGCCGACCAGCGCGTTACGCAACGCGCTCTTGGCCCGCTCGACCTGACTCGGATCACCACCGGCGGTCGCCCAGTAGACGCCCGCGAGCACGAGGAACAGGGTCGCGATCCCAGCCAACAACCCCATGAGCAGGTTACGGAGATTCGCGATGACCACCGGCAGACTGTTCGCCGCCAGGACAACGACACCAGCCGGGTCGGCCTGGGCCACACCCGGCACGGCCAACACCAACACGACGACGACCGCACCCACGCCGACGCGGACAACGCGGCGGAGCACGGGCGACCGGACAGAAACGAAGGTACGGACGGAGAGCATCAGCGTTCACCTCCCGCCCCGCCCACCAGACGGAGGACGGAGCGAACCAGAGACGGACCGGGAGAGCCACCGCCGGGCGCGAGGTGAACATGCCGAGCCGACCCCGGGAGGAGCTCGTCCTCCCTAACTGGGTGGTTGCGGTCATCGATGAGGTGTCAGCGCATACGAAGGCGCGGCACCCGGGGGCGACACGACCACGTCACCCCACGCTCGACGGCGGACGGGACCACCGGGCTAGCCCGACCGGGTTGTCCTTGCTGGTCCCGCACCCTCCAAACGGCACCTGTCAGATCAGACGAACACCCGAAGATCTGACAGCGCTCTGACAACGAGCGACCAGGTGGCTGTACCTGTCCCGAGGCAACGCGTGGCTCATTGCTCCTCCCGTACGATGGGGTCCCTGGCGTCGGGCTGCAACGAGGAGCCAAACACCGTTATACCCACCTGCAATGGATGCTCCGGTGCGACCCGTCCGTCGTTGGTCAATTGGTGGTGGTCAGTGCGACCCACATCGAAGGTGATGAGCGGAACAACCTCGACGGTCGTCGGCATGGAGCTGATTCCGGACACGGCGCTCCAGGCAGCCTGCTCAGGCGGGAAGCCGTACACGACGATGACAACCCGAGTTGGGGGCCAGGAAATGAATTGCGGCGAGGATGGGTTACTGCCGCACTTCTTGACCGAATCGACCTGCTGCCAAATCCTCCAGGAAGTCCTGCACCATCGCTTCCCCAACACGCGCCGCCTCTAGCGCAAAACGGTTGATTGACTCGAGAGCGCCGGGTATCGCCAAATTAATTGGACCACTCATTAAGGCAATTTCTTTATACCGGAGGTCGAAGTGCCCCCGCCCACCCTCTTCAGGAGTTCGAACGGGAACCCTATAGAGACGCACACATTTACCCTCCTCCTCCAAGAGGAAAACGATCAGATAAAGTGTCCTGTAGGTGTCAGATACTTCAGGACGCATCGACAGCAAAGCACCATAATTTGAGCCCGAGCTGGCATGATTCACCGCAGGAGAACCCAGGCGACCAAACACCTCATTGATCTCGAACATGTCTTCCAAGTGTTTCGAAAACGAGGAAGCTCGAAGGCTGGCATACCCGTTTAGGCTGACATTCACATCGTTTAAGAACTCTGATAGCGCGCCACAGAAAGCGGTTGACAACTCCTCGCCGGCGCGACTCCGGCGGAGCGCGTGGCCAGCAGCAGCCTGCTCCCGTGCTCTAGCCTCAGGAATGCGTGCGCTAGCGCCAAGCTGCCGCGACACCGCAAGCACTCTTTCTCGCCTAGCGGAAGCTTCGACCGGCTCAACTTCAGCCCCCACCGTGTTCATTGCCACGCCGATCGAGTCTCCTCGAAGGGCAGGAATTATATAATTCCAGTCGGTGAAGCGAGCGCGTGGGTCAGGATTCAGCATCGCCTCAAATAGCAAATCAAGTGGTTCGAGGCCCGAGGTTTCCATCACGCGCGAGAGGCGATTCTTTTCAGAGAGCTGATTCTCGCGGGAAAGCGCATTTCTTCCTGTGATGCAAGACCAGCACAGCTTCGCGAAGGCATAGCAATCCGCCGGCCGCTGGTCGTACTCGTCGTTTATCCCGTCGGCGTTCTCCGGAGCGATGTAGTTTCTGGGGCCTACCGCTTCATGCTGATCCGTCCAGCGCTCGTCACCAAGTGCGAGACACAAACCAAAATCCGCTATTACGGGCTGTCCATCGTCATCAATCAAGACGTTTCCCGGCTTGATGTCACGATGGGCCATACCATTCCCGTGAATTAATGAAAGAATTTCAGCTACTCCAACAAGGAGCGTCCTAGCCCTCTCTATAGGCAATGGGTGACTCCGCGACAAAACACTATCAAGGGAGCCTCTTCGATACCATGGCATAACAAACCAAGGCTTATCTGAATTCAGGTCCGAATACAACACGGGAGGAACGGTAACGCCAGCCCGGAAAAGAACTTCCATGGCTTCAACCTCGCGCGAAAAGCGATTCGCACGCGCCGGGTTCTTAAGTCGCTTAAGAGCGTACTTTTCTGGATCATTCGGACGGACAACCCTATGCACGTAGGCTTGTCCGCCCTCGGTCTGAGTCCCATCCAGCCGCCATGGCTTAGGCAACGCCATCTCTGTAGCTCCTGCCAACTCATCACTTTGCACCTCGACACATCATGCCTGGAGGAGCGCCGAGAGAACGCCCGGGTTCGTTACACCGTCGCACGCAAGCAGAAATTTTAAGGCGACTACAAGATCGTGAGCAGGTGAGCGGCACTGAAGGATCTGAAGCCTTGGAACTGCCCCCGAGTCAATCGATCGAGTCTCCCGGTCTCCGCCGCGTCAACGACCAGTCAGATCTTCACTCGCCGCCACCACCGCTGATCACGCAGCCGTGGCGACGCTGTAGCGCGGGCTCGCGGCGCGGGTGGCGGCCTTGGCCGCGCGGATGCCTGCGCGACGCTTGGCCGTTTTGGTGTTGTGCATGTCCGGGGTGGCGGCCCAGGAGAGGTGGCCGTGGGTGATTGCGTCGGCGAGGAGGGCGTCAGCGCGGGTGAGGCGCATCCGTAGTGCGTCGACGGTGATGCCGAGGCGGGCGGCGATGGGTTCCGGTGAGCGGCGGCCCAGTCGTACGTCGATCCATGGTTCGACATCGGTGTCGGCGATGATTCCCAGTGAGCCGGCGCGGCGGACCAGCAGGTCGGGGTGTCCGTAGGGCGTTCTCGGCGTGCGTGGTCCGGCCGTGACATGGTCGAGTTCCTCGACCGGTACCGCCTGGTCGTCGGCCAGTCGTAGCTGTCGTCCCGCCCGCCAGGCGGCTTTGGTGAGGGAGGCGTACACGGCTGGGCGGGTCAGGTCGGTGTGGTCGCGGAGGGCTTCGAGGAATCCGGTGAGGATCTCGTTGTCGATGTCGGCGGGGTCGCCCCGGTAGCCGGTGGACAGGTGTCTGGCGAGACGTACCAGGGCGGGCATGGCCATGCCGACCGCGGCGATGGTCCATTCCTTGCCGTGGAGTCGGGCGCGGAGGACGACGTCCCGCCATACGGCGTCCCGGGTCGTGTAGGCGGTGGGGTGGGTCAGCAGCCAGTGGCGCAGTACCGGCAGGGCCACGAGGCCGGACGGCCGGTCGGGGCCGGCGTTGGTGTCGTCGGGCAGGGTGTCGCAGTCGAGGCAGAGCGGTGCCGGCCCGGTGGTCAGGGCGACGAACGCCGCGTCCGCGGCGAGTAGGTGCGAGGTGGGCGAGGTCGGGATGTCGGACATCGACATGTCAGGACTCCAGATGACGTGAAGGGGCGCGGATCGCCGGGCGACCAGCGGGTTCGGGTACGCCGGCAGTAGGACACGTCGGTCTGACACGCCTCTCACAACGGAGCCCCGGGGCCCGGCGGTGGCCTCGCCCGGTGGTCCGGTCGTTCCTCTGTCAAACGGTCGTTGAGCTGCGCTGTCAGCCGGTGACAGACGCGATCTGCCACCCTGGTGACCTCGACGATTCCGATCGTGGTCGAGGTCGATGGCCTGGCGGCTGTTGTCAGATCCGGACGGTACTGACAGATCCGCTCCGTACGTCTGTCAGGCCGAGCGTGTCCATCGTGGCCTCTCCCCCTGACGCGGTGAGACGCGGCGGGAGTGTCCGTCGCCTCGGCTGTCCGGAGCGTGCCGACATCGTCGGTTGGTCGCCGTGCCGTGTCCGCAGGCGCCGGTCACCGCCACCGGAGCGTGTCCAACGGATGTCGGACGTCGGGTCGACGTCCGGACAGGTGGACATCCGCCGCTGACAGACCTGCGGCGGGCGGTGACATCACCGCGTGAGTCGGCTGTCAGACGGGCCGGTGTCGTTGTCAGATCGTCGGATGTTCGCCTGGTCTGACAATCGCCGGTTGGGGGGATGTCAGCGCATCACGGCGCGGCGTGGAGCCGACATCACATGAGCGAGCACTCCTCGTCGCGGCCTGCCCCTCGGGGCGGCACGTCCCCTGTTCCTTCGATGGATCTGGTTCCCGGCGATCCGCCGGTGCCGATCACCGTCTGGCGTACCGCCCGCAGTGGCGGTGACCAGCATGCGGCCGTGTCCGGTCGGTTGGCGTACCGGCTGGTGGCCGCGTACAGCCGGCCGGGTGACACGGTCGTCGACCTGACCGACGGCCATGTCCTGGACTCGGCCTGCCTGCGAGGTGGGCGTGGTCATCATCCGGCGTGGTTCACCACGGCCTCGGCGTTGGTCATTGGCCGGCGCACGCCCGAGCGGCCGGCCGGACACGACGGCGGCGGTGACGATGGTCCGCATGATGTGCGGGACTGGTTCGGCGACGACCTGACCGATCCCGATCCGCTCCCCGACGACGCCCCGTCCGTGTGGTCGGGTGACGGCGGTGATCCGGAGGGTCGTACCAGTCTGGTGGTGGCGACCTGGCCCCTCGACGCCGACGGGGCGGCCAACCGTGCCCGGCTGGGGCGCCTGCTGGCCGCGTGCACCCGGTTGCTGCGTCCGGGTGGGTGTCTGGTGCTGGTGGTTGGGGTTCCGGCCGGTGCGGTCGCTACGCCGGAGGACTTCACGCCGGTGGTCGACGCCGCCGCCGGTGTGGGGCTCGGTTACCTGCAGCACATCGTCGCGGTCGCTGCGGAGACCGACGGGGACCGGTTCACCTACCACGCCACCGACGAGGAGTTGTTGTCGCTGGCCAGGGCCACCGGAGCGGACGAGTTCCTGCTCCATCTCAGGGTCCATGCCGACCTGCTCGTGTTCACCCGCAGGGGTGGTGAGCAGCGTGGCTGATGCTCGGAGGAATCAGCCCGCCGGCTCGCCGGCGGGGTGGCCGCAGGGTCTGTCGGTGTGGGCGACGGCCCAGTCGACCGGGCCGGTGCAGCGGCGTGGCCGGTACGTGCCGCAGTCCGTGAGGCACCCCGCTCGGATGCTCCCGGCGATCGCCGCCCACGCGGTGCACGCCTACACCCGCCCCGGGGATCTGGTGTTCGACCCGATGTGTGGGATCGGCACCACCGTCGTGGAGGCCATCCACGCCGGCCGGGACGGCCTCGGGGTGGAGTACGAGTCCCGCTGGTCCGACATCGCCGACCTGAACATCGCCCACGCCCACCGGCAGGGTGCCAGCGGACGTGGCTCGGTGATCCGGGGCGACGCGACCCGTCTGGCCGCGCTGGTGCCGGCGGTTCTGGCCGAGCGGGTGGCCCTGGTGGTGACCTCACCGCCGTACGGGCCGACCGTGCACGGCCTCGCCCGCCCCGGCATCGACGGGGTGGCCAAGTCCGACAACCGGTACGGCGACGACAAGGGCAACCTTGCCTACCGGTCGTCCCTGGACGGCCTGGTCGACGGGTTCACCGACATCCTGCGCGGCTGTCACACCCTGCTGCGTCCGGGTGGGGTGGTCGTGGTGACCGCCCGGCCGTGGCGTAAACGCGGTGACCTGGTCGATCTGCCCTCGGCGGTCCTGGCCGCCGGCACCGCCGCCGGCCTCGTACCCCTGGAACGGTGCGTGGCCTCCCTCGCCGCCGTGCGCGACGGGCGGCTGGTCGCCCGGCCGTCGTTCTTCCAGCTGCAGCAGGTCCGTAAGGCCAGGGCCAGCGGTGTGCCGATGCATCTGATCGTCCACGAGGACGTCCTGGTCCTCGGCAAGCCCCCGATTCCCGTGGGTTCCGGCGAACCCGAGGGGTCGGGTCCGGGTCGGGGGGTGGGGTGACTGGACTGCCCGCCGCGCCCCGGGTCGGGTCGCTGTGCACCGGCTATGGCGGGCTCGACATGGCCGTCGAGCTGGTGCTCGGCGGCCGGCTCGCCTGGTACGCCGAAACCGACCGGCACGCCTGCGCCGTCCTGGCCCGCCACTGGCCAGGCGTGGCGAACCTCGGTGACATCCGCACCGTTGACTGGACCCGGGTCGAGCCCGTCGACGTCCTCACGGCCGGTTTCCCCTGCCAGGACATCTCCGATGCCGGCAGACGCGCCGGTATCCACGGTGTCCACAGCGGCCTGTGGACAAGTGTCGCCGACGCCGTTCGGGTCCTTCGACCCCCGGTCGTGTTCGTGGAGAACGTCGCCGCGCTCCGGCGGCGGGGGTTCGACGTCGTCCACGCCGACCTGGCCACGATCGGGTACGACACGAGCTGGCTATGCCTACGCGCGTCCGACGTCGGTGCCGCCCACCGACGCGACCGATTGTTCCTGCTGGCCACACCCAACCGCCCGGGGGAAGGAGGTACGGACGCTTCCGACACCGTGTGCCCGTGACGGCAAAGGCCCCGGCCACCAGCACGGTCTACCCGACCTGATCGAGCCCGGCGGTTCAGTCCATGTCCGGGCGCCCGCAGAAGCCGACGCTCAGGGGCGGTTCGCGGCGGGGCCGACCCGGTTGCTGCCCACCCCGAGGGCCAGTGACACCGGCACTGCGGGGCGGCGGGCCGGTGCCGGGTTCCGGCCGCCGCTGTCACAGGTGTTGCTACCCACCCCGAAGGCCACCGACGGCACGAAGGGCAGTCCCGGGCAACGGGGCTCACGCGGTGACCTCACCCTGCCCTCCGCGGCGGTGCGGACACCGGGCCTGCCCACTACTCCACGGGCGTCCGACGCGCGCGGGGCCGTCCGCCACGGCGACGGCGGGGCGAACCCGCATACGGCCGTCGTCGAGTCGGGTCGGCCCGACACCGACCGGTGGGGTGTCTACGCCAGCGCCGTCGCCCGGTGGGAGGTGCTGCTGGGCCGGCCCGTACCGGAGCCGACCCAGCCGGGCCGGCACGGCCGGCCGGTCCTGGCGCCACCGTTCGTGGAGTGGCTGATGGGCCTCGGCCAGGGACACGTCACCGACCCGAGGCTCGGGGTGCCGCGCACCGCCGCGCTGCGGGTCCTCGGCAACGGTGTCGTGCCCCACCAGGCGGTGGCCGCCCTGCGGCTCCTGCTCTGCGCACACCGGCAGGCCACGCCCGGTCGCGACTGAATTTCCCCTCCGATCCCACTGGTGGGGGCCGGCGTCCACCCCGTGGCACCGGCCCCCACCCCGCCACTGACGCCCGCAACCCTTGTCGAGGAGACCGACCCATGCGATCCACCGGACGTACCCGCCGCACACCGACACCCGCGACCACCGAACCCGACGCCACGCAGGCGTGGACCGCCGAGCAGGTCCGCGCCCTGGGGACCAGCACCGACCTGGCCACCGCGGCGGCCATGCTCGGCATCTCCCGCAGCGCCGCGTACAAACTGATCCGCCGCGACGCCTTCCCCGTGCCGCACCTGCGCGTCGGCGCCCAGTACCGCATCCCCACCGCGCCACTGCTGGCCGCCCTGCACCTCCTCGAACCCGCACCCCCGACCACCGCCCCGGACGGTCACCCACCGGCGACTTGATCACATCCACGCGTCACGCGTGGATGTGATCGACGAAACCGACGCACCCCACCCCGACGAAGGAGCACCACCCGCGATGCCCGACGGAAGCATCTTCAAACGCTGCGGCTGCCGCCACCCGCTGACCCACAAGCCCTACGGCAACGACTGCCCGAAACTCCGCCGCACCAACGGCGCCTGGAGCTCCGACCACGGCGGCTGGGCCTACCAGATCGAACTCCCCCGCACCGCCGAAGGCCACCGCCGTATCCTGCGCCGCGCCGGCCTGCCCACCCGACGGGCCGCCGCCGACGAACTCGACCACGCCCGCGCCCTGCTGGCCCTCACCCGCGGCGACCGACGCCGCCGCACCGAACTCGCCGACGTCCTCCAGGACGTCGTACGCGCCAGACGGCCCCTACCCGACGTCGACCGGCTCCGCCAACGGCTACGCGGCGACGGCCCCCTCGCCGAGGCCGCCACCGTCGCCGAGTACCTCACCGACTGGCTCACCCACCTCAAGGTCGACACCAACACCCGACGCGGCTACGAATCCATCACCCGCGTCCACCTCATCCCCCACCTGGGTGAGGTACCCCTCGACAAACTCCGCACCAGCCACGTCCGGCAGATGTTCACCGCCATCGAACGCCGCAACGCCGAAATCCTCGCCGCCCGCACCAGCCCCGACCCCACCGCCCGCTGGGCCGTACGCGGCATCCGCACCACCGGCGCCAGCACCCGCCAACGCATCCGCGCCTGCCTCCGCAAGGCCATCAACGACGCCCTCGCCGACGAACTCATCGTCGGTTCCAACCCCGCCGCCCTGGTCAAGGTCCCCGGCACCCGACCCCTACCCATCGTCTGGGAAGACGAACGCGTCCGCCACTGGCGCACCACCGGCGAGGTCCCCGGACCAATCATGGTGTGGACCGACACCCAGGTCGCCGACTTCCTCGACCACGCCGCCACCCTCGACCCCGACCTGCACCCCCTGTGGCACTACATGGCCTACCGCGGCCCCCGCCGCGGCGAGGCCTGCGGCCTACGCGACAGCGAGGTACGCCTCGACCGCCGGGAAACCACCATCAACAACCAGATCGCCACCCACGGCTACACCCTCGTCCAGAAACCACCGAAAAGCAGAGCCGGCACCCGCGACATCGCCCTCGACGACGACACCGTCAAAGTCCTCGCCACCTACAAGGCCCGCCGCGCCCAATGGCGACTCGCCGCCGGACCCACCTGGCCCGACACCGGACTGTTCTTCGTCCGCCCCGACGGACGACCCTGGCACCCCACCGGAGTCACCCAACGCTTCCGCCGCCTCATCCACAAGACCGGACTACCACCCATCCGCCTCCACGACCTACGCCACAGCGCCGCCACCTTCGCCCTCCACGCCGGCGTCGACATCAAGGTCCTCTCCGAACAACTCGGCCACTCCACCACCACCCTCACCCGCGACACCTACCAGAGCGTCAGCAAAGCCATGCGCCACGAAGCCGCCGACGCCGTCGCCGCAATGATCAGAAACCGCCGCCGACCCACCGCCTGACCAACACGACCTCGCCCCAGCCCCCGCGGCCGGGGCGAGGTCACCAGTCCCCCACCGACGACACCTGCCCGAGCGATCGGCACGCGGGCCTACAGCCTGCTGGTGGATTCCCGAACTGGTCGGCCAGCGTCGTCAGCTTGGTGACGTATGCCGGCCAGTCGTAGCCGTCGGGGATGTTGGTGCTGGCGCGGGTCAGGCCGATGATCGCGCCGTGTTGTTCGCGCAGGATGTCGGCGTGGCCGGGTCCGGGGTGGCGCCGATGCCGGCGGCGATCGGCGTCGGGAGCGGGTAGACGTCCTCGGTGGGAAGGAGCGCCGCCGCTGCCGAGGTTTCGCCGTGGTTCAGCAGGTGTCGGATCCGGTGGACGGTGGGGGTGATGTCGGTGACGGTGATGGTCCAGTCGTCGACGTACCGGGCGACGGCCTCACCGGCCAGGCCGACCTGCAGTGACCGGTACGGCAACGCGCCCAGGCGCAGGGACCGTTCCGGGTCCCACTGCACCCGTACCGGGCTGGTCTTCAGCTGTCGGGACCAGGTTGTCCGGTCGTCGTGCAGGCGCGGGTCGTAGTGGCTCAGGCAGGCGTGGTTCAGTGCCCACTCGAAGCCTTCCCGGGTGATCTCCACGGCCAGGACGTGTTCCTGGCCGGGCTTAGGCCGTGTTTCGTAGGGCGGCGTTGTTGGGGCGTGGCGGTGGTCGCTAATGGGAGAGGTCTCCGGTAGTTGGTTCAGCGACCAAGCTGGAACTTCACACCGGAGACCTCGTGCCGAGCGTAGCGGCAGCGAGGCGACATGACCTGACCGACGTGCAGTGGGCGGTCCTCGAGCCGTTGCTGCCTGCGGGAACGGGTCATGCTCGGCCGCGCAGATGGACCATGAGAGTGATCATCGACGGGATCCGGTGGCGGGTCCGGACCGGATCACCATGGCGGGACGTGCCCGCGTCCTACCCGCCGTGGCAGACCTTGTACCGGTGGTTCCGGCGCTGGCAGCGCGACGGCGTCTGGGCGCAGATCCTCACCTCGTTGCAGGCCATGGCGGACGCGGCGGGGTTGATCGGCTGGACGGTGAGCGTGGACTCGACCATCAGCCGCGCCCACCAGCACGCCGCCGGAGCCCGCCGTGACGGGCAGGCGCAGAAGGAGCCACCCGGTGGTGTACAGACCG
This sequence comes from Micromonospora sp. WMMA1923, assembly GCF_049179195.1. Lineage (NCBI taxonomy): Bacteria > Bacillati > Actinomycetota > Actinomycetes > Micromonosporales > Micromonosporaceae > Micromonospora > Micromonospora sp. WMMA1923. The sequence continues at coordinate 30,420 of NZ_JBMHLZ010000001.1, read as the reverse complement.
AGCCGGCAGATCACGGCCTCGGCCGGTCAAGGGGCGGCTGGACCACCAAGACCCATCTGGCCTGCGAGCAGGGCCGCAAACTGATGGCCATGGTGGTGACCGCCGGACAACACGGCGACAGCCCACAGTTCATCCCCGTACTGGCCAAACTACGTGTCCCCCGCGCCGGTGGCGGCCGGCCCCGGACCCGCCCCGACATGGTGCTGGCCGACAAGGCGTACACGTCCAAAGCCAACCGAGCCCACCTACGATCCCGGAGCATCCGAGCGTGCATCCCGAGCAAGGCCGACCAGGACGCCCACCGCAAGGCCAAAGGATCCAAAGGCGGACGCCCACCCGCCTTCGACCCCGAGGTCTACCGCCTGCGTCACGCCGTGGAGTGCGGCATCAACCAGCTCAAACACCACCGCGCCATGGCCACCAGATACGACAAACTCGCCGTGCGCTACGAAGCCACCCTCACCATCGCCGCCATCAACCAATGGCTCCGCGCACTACGAAACACGGCCTAGTGGCCCAGCCGCAGCGGTACATCATCCACAGGAACGACGGCTTGATCCAGGTCATCCGCTCCCGCTTGAACGGGGCCACGAACCGCCCTGCCGCCACCGCCGGCACCGCGATCTGCGGCGGGTACGCCTGGTAGACGGTGATGGAGTCGGCCGAGTAGCGGGCACGGATCTGACGCACGGGAACAGACACCACCCGATCCTCACCGACCAACACCGGACCGATCCAGTCAGATTGCGCGTCTCCCGCGGGTCCGGGGCGGGCTGGCGGGCGGGCACGGCTACGTCGTGCGCGGTGGTGGGCGTGGTGACGCTCGGCTGGTGGATCTAGGGCGTAGTGTGCGACGACGTGACGGGTATCGACGCACTCACGACGGCAGCCACGAGCGGTCCGGCCGCGCACGAGGTGGAGGTCAAGTACCGGGTCGGTGACCTCACCGCGGTGGAGGCGGCTCTCGTGGCATCTGGTGTGGTTCTGTCGGCGCCAGTCGTGCAGGACGATCAGGCATACGCCCGCCTCGGCTGGGAGTACGGCCAGTCGAAGATCGGAGTGCCGTTCGCCCGGCTGCGTACCGAGCGAGGACGGCACCTGCTGACGGTGAAGACGCCGGTGGCCAACGAACTGTCGTGTGTCGAACACGAGACCGAGGTGGCCGACCGGCAGCAGATGGACGCCGCGCTCCGGCAGCTGGGCTTCTACCCGACCGTACGCATCCGCAAGACCCGCCGCACCGCTGCGGCCGGACCGATGTCGTTGTGCCTCGACGAGGTGGACGACCTCGGAGCGTTCCTGGAGATCGAGCAGATCGTCGCCGACGGCGAGCGCGGCGAGCGGGTTCAGGCCGAACTCGACCGGTTCGCCGCCACGCTGGGCGTGTCCCTGGAACGCACCACCGACACCTACGACTCACTGATCAGGACGGCCCAGGCCGGGGTGTAGACAAGAGGGCGCCGGCTCCACCACCGAAGGCTGGCTGTTACGGAAAGCATGCGACTTCCTGCGACAGCTGTCGGCGAATCGTCAGCCGTCCGAGACCGCTCAAGGTGCCATGCCGGGGTCGCTGTCGCGGGTAACCTGCGGAGGTGAGCACACCATCCGGCGACTACACGGCAACGCTTCCACGCAAGCGTATGGGCTCGGCAGTCCTGTTCACCGACGCTGCTGGGAAGGCTCTGCTGGTCGAGCCCGTCTATAAGGACTACTGGGAGATCGTTGGCGGATGTGTCGAGGCGGACGAGTCCCCTCGGCAGGCTGCGGTCCGGGAGGTGAAGGAGGAGTTGGGCAAGTCGATCGTGCCCGACCGACTGCTGGTTACCGACTGGGTGCCGCCGCGGTCGGGCCGCACCGAGGGCATGATGTTCGTCTATGATGGCGGCGTCCTCGATGAGGTGGGTACGGCCGACATCCATCTGCCGCCGGACGAGCTGAGCAGGTGGGCGTGGTGCTCCGAGGAGCAGATCCGAGAGCGGATGTCGGAACTTCTGGCACGCCGGGTCGTCGCTGCGCTGCGGGCCAAGGCTGAGGGCACGATGTTCGACTTGGAGGACGGCTTCTACACGCACTGACGTGTAGTTGGCGGCGCGCTTCTTCGGCGGGTGGAGGGAGCGCGCCGCCTGACTGTTTCAGGCCGCCTGGTCGTGGCGGTCGGCAGCCGCGATGCCCGGTCGGCTTTGCGCGACGCGGGCGACCGGATCGGCCAGGAGGGTGACGCCACCGGAGCGGTAGAGGCTGTCGTGGATGCCATCGGCGTACGGTAGCCCGGCTAGGTCCGCGCGGGCCTTGGCGACTGGGTGCGCCCGCTGAAACCCGGTCGCGCCGATCAGCGGCGCGAGGTCTGCCACTGCGCGCACGGCGACATCGACGCCGGCCGCCTTGCCGACCCGTGCGGCGAATTCGGCGTGCGGGTGGGCATCGGCCGCCAAGCGGCTGGTGGTGAGCGCGGCCAGTAGGCCGGCGGTGATCTCGGCGTCTTGCGGCCTGGAGTGGCCGGTGGGCTGCATTTCGGGCGTGCCGGCGGTGAGTGGGCAGCGGGGTGGTGCCCGTCCCGTAGGCCCGGCCGGGTGCAGGCCGCACGGACGGGGCCGGTAGTTGGTCTCACGGTGTGGGGGTGCTGTCCGCATGGTCGGTGGTGGTGCAGTGCGGGCAGCGTCGTGGGCAGGGTGCGTGGGCGGGGGTGGTGGTGAGGCCGCTGGTGTGCAGGATCGTGGTGACGGTCTGGTCGAGGGTGTGGTGTTCGGGGATGGTGATCTCGTCGGGGGTGCCGAGTAGGTCGAGGTGGGTGTACCAGTGGCGCATCTGGTCGGGGGTGACGGGGATGGGTTCGTCGCGGGTGGCGTGTCGGCGGAGGGTTTCGTCGTAGGAGACGTCGAGGTAGTAGACGGCGGTGGGGCCCGGGTGGTGGTCGATGGGGTGGTGGAGGGCGGGTGCGTAGCGTTCGGTGTGCAGGATGCCTTCGAGGATGACGTGGTAGCCGAGGTCGAGGGCGGTGCGGGCGGTCGTGGTGATGAAGGTGGGGGCGACCGGGTCGATGTGGGTGCTGTCGTGTTCCCGCAGGATGATCCGGCGCAGGTAGTCCTGTTCGAGGAGGGCGGCGCCCCGGCCATAGCGGCGGCGTACCTCGCGGGCGGTGGTGGTCTTCCCGCTGCCCGAGTTACCCCGGATGATCACCAACGTTGGTGTGATGGCGCTGGACAGGCCCATGCTGGTCCTCTCATCTGGGGCCCTCGGCGAGGGGGAACCTCACATCGACAAGCTCATCATCATCGAAATCAGCGCCGCCGCCGGAATAGCCACTGCCCAGACGGGTATTGATACAGTTGCCGTGCGTATCAGCAATCTGTTGGTCAAGTTCGTCGTCGAGAATGACGCCTCGGGCGGTGGCCGCCAGGGTGTGCTGGTCTTGGTATCGAAGGCCGATGCGGTTCCACGCGAAGAGCACGTGGTAGGCCAAGACGGCGCGTAGTCCGCGAGTCAGGCGACCCGTGTGGGCGAGTGCGCCGAGGTCGGTGCCGGCTGTGCGGAAGCCTGCCATCCAGTGAGCGACGCGGGCCAGTGGCCCGGAGGTGAGTAGCGGCGTGTCTGGGGAGGTGTCGACGGCGAGGAGGCGGGCGACGGCGGTGTGGAGCGCGGCCGGTCGGGTGGTGGGTGGCCCGTGGAGGGGACGGGTGGCCAGGACCCGGGCCCACACGTCGCCCTGTTCGGTCCACTCCTGACCCGCGGCGCGCAGGAGTGCGGTGGTCAGCAGCAGCGAGAGTTCGCGCCGGTGGTCGGGCTGGCCGGCGGCGGTTTCCTGCTGGTAGGCGAGAGCGGATCGGCTGTCGTGGTGGAAGAGTTGGTGTGCAATCCGCATGCCGTCGGTTCCGCCGAACGCGGGTACCTCGGGTTCGTAGATGGCCTGCACCCACTCCCGTACGCTGCCTCGGTTTCTCAGGTCCGTCAAGGGCGCGGTGATGGCGGTGGTCGCTTCGTCGTCGGATACGCCGGGGCCGGGTTGGTAGCGCAGACGCCACCAGCCCTGCTTGCGGATGAAGAACCAGGCGGCGGTCGTGCCGGCGGTCTCGGCTTGGCGGAGTTGCTGACCCAACTCGGCAGCTACCACCGCTTCCGCTGCGGGGTCTTGGCTGAGCCGGAGGTTGAGCTGCCGCCAGGTGCCGGGGGCGAGGTGCATGGCCGGTTCCTTTCGCCTCTTATGCGATCAGCAGGCAGGCGTCCCAGTTGGTAACGGGGGCGGTTTGGCCAGCGGCGGTGTGCAGGGCGAGCGCCCCGCCTGCGCTGCCTTCGAGTAGACCGGTGGGCTCGGGAGCGAGGTGGTCGGTGAGGAGTGGTTCGGCCAGTTTCGGCAGGTGGTCGGCGACGGTGGAGTCGGGGGCGTCGTGGGCGAAGCGGCTGGCGACCTGGAGGAGTCCGGCGTTGCCGTGGCAGATGCTGTTGTCGATGAGGGCGAGTCGGCTGCGAGGTGTGAGGCAGGCGGCCATGGCTTCCTCGGCGCCGGTGAGGAGGCTGGCGTCATGGAGGGCGATGCCGGCCAGTTGGAGGGCTCGGGCGATGCCGGGTGTGCCGTAGCACCATGAGGGGCGGCCGGGGCCCTGTTGGGTGGTGTGGGGCTGGCCGGTGTGGTCGAGGGTGAGCCATTGCGGCCACCAGGGTCCGTCGTCGGCCGGTTGCCGCCACGCGGTGAGGAACGTGCAGATGCGTCGGATGGCGGTGGCCTGTCCGTCGACGAGCGCCCCGGCGCGGTTCGCCAGGCTGAGCAGAGCGAGTGGACCGGTGATGCCGTGGGCCATGCCGAGGTTGCCGTGGCCGTCGGGGAAGTCGGGGGTGACCTGGTTGCTCGGGTCGAGGTGGGTCCACCAGCCGGGCAGGCCCTGTGGTGGAAGGGGTTCGGTGAGTCGGACGAGGTACTCCAGGATGTTCCGGATCAGTGCGCCGTGCGGGTCCTGTTGCAGCAGGAGGGCACCGATTCCGGTCAGGCCGGAGATGAGGTCGAACTCGGTGGTGGCGGGCGGCTGTCGGCGGTCGATGCGGACGTGTGCCCGGTGGAGTCGGTCGCGGGCTAGCACGGCGACCGCGTCGTTGACGGTGGACTGGGCCCGCTGGTAGCGGCCGGGTTCGCTGGCGGTGGCCGTGTGGAGAGCGAACGCGACCGCCGGGGCACCGAAGAACAGACCAGCTTCCGGTCCGGCCGACAGGCCGCTGCGGACGGCCGTGCTAAGCCAGGCCCGGGCGGTGGCCCAGTCGGCCAAGCCGGCGTGGGCCCGCTCGTTGTGGAGAAGCGCGATACCGACGGCGCCCTTTGCCAGGGACTGGTTCCAACCCGGCGCCGGCTCGACGGCGGGTGGGTGGGACAACGGATCGGTCAGCAGGGTGGACAACGTGACCGGTGGGTGGGCGGCAGGGGTCATCGCGGGGTCCTTCTGGTTCGGGCCGTCCAGGCCAGGGCGGCGGCGCGAGCGAGGCGGTGCACGGTCTGCTCGGTGTCGCGGTCGATACCGGACACCCGGATGTGGTGCAGGTGCAGCAGGGACGCCAGCACCTGGTCCGGGTCGACATCGGCGCTGGTGCTCAGGTGCGCGCGGTAGGCCGTGAGGGCTGCCCGCCGGGTCGACCAGGCGTGCCAGATGTCTGGTCCGGCCGGCGCCCCCCGCAGCGCCGCCCAGTCGTCGGCGGGGTCGGCGAGGCGGACGGTTTCCCGGCGTGTGTCGCGTGGCAGGGGTACGCGCGAGGGTACGGCGACGTTGTCGACGAGCCAGCGCATGCCCTCATCGATGCTGCCGGTCCAGCCGGCCGCGAGGTCGGTCAGGCTGGCCGCGCTGAGGGCGTCGATCGTTACGTGCCGGTGGGCGGCCAACTCGGCCACGGCGGCTGTGGAGTCGGCGGCGAAGGTCCGCTCGGCGGCGGCCAGGGCGGGGCCGCTGCCGTATCGGCCGGTCTCGGGCTGGTAGCTGTCGAGGATGAGGTGGCTGATCAGTCCGTCGTGGCGCAGGGTGGTGGCCCACCTGCCGACTCGGGCGGCGGCTGTCCCGTACGCGTCGGTGTGGGGTAGCCGGATCCGTAACCGCAGGTGCGGTTCGGGGTCCCGGTAGCGCAGGTACCACCACTCGGGTGGGACGGGCCAGCGGGCGAGCAGCGGGGCGAGGTGACGGGTCAGGATCTCGGGTTGTCGGTCGGGATGTCCGTAGAGCTTGGCGTGTAGCCAGGTGGCGTGGCCGGGCAGTTCACCGTGGTCCCGGTCGACGACCTGTGTCTGCGCTGTCCGAGCCCGCGACACGGCCGGGGTCGGCGGGGTGGTGGACGCCATCGGCACGATGATCTCGTGGGCGTGGCCGTTGAGCCAGCCGAACGCCTCGGCCGGATCGGGTGCCTCCCGAAGGGTCGCATGGCCGTGCCGCTCCAGGTGAGCTCGGAGCAACCGTCGGTGGGTGGGCTCGCTCAGGTCAAGGTGTAGCCGCTGGTCGTCGCCGCCGACGTAGACCGCCGCCGGTAGGCGCACCTTCCGGGACCACACGGCGAAGGTGTCGTCCCACCGGAACCACGGGATGTTCCTGGTGGGCACGTCGGTGGGGGTGAGGTGCCAGCGGGCGAGAGACAGCACGATGCGGCCGTACCGGAGCCGGGGCACGAATGGCAGCTTCGCCGCCGCACCCCAGGAGAAGGGGCGGCAGGATGCCGCACGGCTGCGGCTGATCTCGCACAGCAGCCGGGCCAACGGGTGGGTGGCGTTGTTGAACTCCACCGCGTTCAACACGGTGACCTCTACGGGCCGTCCGGTGCTCCGCGAGAGAAGCTGGAAGCGGGTCGTGTCGGCGGTCACCGCCAGATCTTCGACACTGATGTCGTGTGGGCGGGGTGAGGGGGGTTCCCCGAGCGCCATCTGCCGGGCCAGCACCGCTGGCGCGCTGGCCAGGTTCTGGGCGCGCGGCAGCACGGGCGGGCAGGACAGCTGCACCAGCTCACCGTCGTCGTCGAGCGTCGGCAGGCCTCGCAGGGCGTCGACGAAGCGGTCACGTTCGGCCGGTTTGAGCAGGTGCAGGAATCGTCCGGCGGTCACGCCAGCGGCGCGGAACGCCGCAGTGACGACCAGGTCGAAGTCGCCGGTGTCGACCGCGTCCCGGCTTCGGGCGTGGACCTGGAAGCCCAGCTCGGTGTGCGGCGCAATCCGAACAGCGCCCGGGTCAGAGACCTCCAGGCCGGTGACCGTCGTCTCGTCGAGAATGACCTCGACGTCGCCGGTCATCGCTGCGGTCTGGGCCATCGCCAGCAGTCGGTGGTCACGGTCAGTCAGCGTGGACGGGGGAGGCTCGTAGCGGGTGCCCCGGTAACCGGCGGGGTAACCGAGGCCGGCATCGCTGACCAGCTCACGCACGGCGATGACCGCGCCGGGCCCGTACCGTTCCAGGAACCGGCCGTGGAAATCGCGCCATGCGGGCTCGCCGAGCGGCATGGGGTCAAGGCGGGTGAGGAGCCCCGCAGCGGCCTCGGCTCGACGCGTGACCATATCCGGCACCGTCACCGAACAGTCCAGGCGCAGGTCCACCGCCAGCCGCGCGACGTCGACATCAGTGAGAGCGGCCATCCTGGTGACCGCGACCTGGCCGACGGTGCTGCGGCTACTCGCGTCCGGTGCCCTGCGGTGTCGGTGAAGGTCCGCATGCAGCTCGCGGAGGGCGCCGACCACGGGTGTCACCTCGGGGATGCTCTCGGCGCCCAAGCGCCGCAGCAGCGTCAGGAGGTGCCCGAGCGGATCCGCCACGGTCAACGGCACCCGCACGTCACTGGTCAGCACGCCACGACGCAGCAACGCCACGACCATGGCGCGTAGCGCGGTGGCACGGTCGGGGCGGTCCACGGTCAGCGTGGCGAGAAGGTCCACGAACCGGCATCCCTGTGCGGCGAGTTGGACCGTGGCCGCGACGGCGGAGGTGTGCCGCACCGACACCTCTGCCGGGGCGTCGTCCCGGTGCGGCTGGCAGGGCACCACCAGCCGGTCGCCGCGCACGAAACACAGGTTGTTGGTGACGACCGTCAGGCGGTCCTGCACCGTGGGGACATCTTCGAGCCACGCCACCACGGCTGCCAACCAGCCCGCGTCCGGGCGGGCGACTGCCTCAGTGCGCCCGTGCCGGCAGACCTTGACCGCCGGTCCGCCCACCTCGACGGGGGCGATGCCGGCGAACAGTCCGAACGGGGTCGCCCGCATCGTCATGCGCAACAGGTACCGAACCAGGGACTCCATCGCGCCCCGCGCCTGCCGTACCTCGGTGGGGGCGCCGTCGCGGAAGGCAGTGATCCTGGCGGCAAGGACAGGGCTGGCGAGGTGTACGGCAGCCGCGACCTGCGGAGTCCAGACGGTTTCCAGCCAGAACCGCCACGCGCACAACTGCTCCGGACTGCCCCCGTCCAGGTCGGGCCACTGGCAGATCGAGTCGGTCGGGAGGACGGCTGCTCGTAGGAGGGCGGCGTCAAGGTGCTGGTACATCGGCTCACCGGGAGGGGCGAAGGGGCCGCCAGCCCCGACGACCCGCGCGGTGTGTCGGGTGTCGGGGCTGGCGGTGACGGCTACTTGCAGCTGGTGCAGGCGCTGGCGCAGGTGGAGCCGCAGTTGTCGTCGGTGGAGCGCATCAACCCCGGCACGACGGCGGCAGAGGCGACGATGGTGACGTCCAGGTCGAGGTCGTCATCGTCGAGACCGGGAGGGGCGAGCTGGTCGAGTGTCATCGTGGAATCCCTTCTCGGATGGGTGGTGCCTTCATGGCCTGGTCCTGACCGGGCCCGATCGTCAGGGCCAGGAGACGATGACCCGGGTACGGGCCTTGTCGATGACAAGCCCGCCGGGCAGCTGCTGATCCGGTGTGCCCGCCGGGTACACCTCGATGTGCGCGTGTTGGCCTCGGCGTTCCCGGTCCCAGTCCCGGATCTGGTCCGCGAACTCGTGGGCGAGGCGTTCGGCGTAGCGGCCGTGGGCGCGGACGCCCAACTCGTAGCGGGTACCGCTGTCGTCCAGTGGTCGGGGTCGCATCCGGTAGGCGAAGGTGTCGCCGTCGACGACCGCAGGGCTGGGGACCCGCCACGATGCGTTGACCAGGCCATGGTCGAATGCCGACCGTTCGGCGGCGAGCATGCAGAAGCCGGGCGTCACCGTCATCTGGTACAGGTCGAGGTCGTCGAACGGTTCCTGTTCGCCGACGGTCACCCCGGACCACACCTGGACTGCGGGCTGCCGCAGGGCCTCCCGCAAGCCGTCGACGTCAACAGGAGTGGGGGTGGGGGTGGGGCCGTCGAACCGGAGGCCGACCTCGCGGCCGGCGAGCAGGACGAGCTGCTCGCGGTTCTCACCGGCACCCTGCAGGTAGACGAAACCACAGACCCCGTAGCCTGCCCCGACGAGCCGCTGGTCGACGCGGTCGAAGGCCACCGCACGCGTTAGGTTACGCAATCGCAGCGGTACGACGAGCCGGCCGTCGACCGCCAGCTGCGCCACCCAGGCCGGGGCGATGTCCGGCGCGCCGACGGTCACGATGATCCGGTCGTACGGTGCACCCTCCGGCACCCCGTACTCGCCGTCGGCCCGGCGCACACGCACCGCAGGATAACCGGCGTCGGGCAGGAACCGCTCGGCTCGCGCCACCACGTCGGAGTCGATGTCGATCGTCGTGACCTGCCCCGAGTCACCGACCAGCTCGCTGAGCAGCGCGGCGTTGTAGCCGCCGGAACCGATCTCCAGCACCCGATGACCCGGGCGGACGTCGAGCAGCTCCAGCATCATCGCGATGATCTGCGGCGCGGACACCGAACTGGTGGCCAGCCCCTGCGCGTCGTACTTCGTGATCACCGTGTCGTCCGCGTACGCCTGCTCCAGCGTGGCCTCGGGGGCAAAGAGGTGCCGGGGCACGACGCGCAGAGCAGCCTCCACCGACCCGGTGCGGATGATCCCCTCCGCGACCAGCTTGTCCACCAACGCGGCACGAAGACCACCGGCCTCCCGGTCGCTGCTGACAGTCACATCCGGAGTCGTCACTACGCGCACCCCCATGTCTCCCAAAATGAACGGCCCACTGTCGCCCCAGGGTCCGGGTAGCCGGGTGTCCTGGAGCATCGGACAGCATCCTTCCTGCCCGTCGAACGACCACCCCGCATCGAACGCGGCACCTGGCCCTGCCAGCAGGCACCCGCGGCAGACGCTCGGAGACGACGGCAAGTGACCATCACCAGGTGGCACCACCACGATCACCCGTGACCGTCATCGAGGGAAGCCCGACCTGCGGTCCGACCTCGCGTACCGTCTCGGCACTGGCGGTCGGAACGCCGGACCGAGACGACGAGGGTGAGCATGCTTGCCACCAGGAGCCTTCGACGTTGGCCAAGCGCTGCGGAAAGTCAGCCCGAGGTGCACGCCAACTGGTTCTGCTCCTGCCTCGCTTGTCTCCACGCCGTGGCGATCAGGGGATCCGCTGACGCGATCACTCGCGGCGATGATCGGCGCGAGTCGTGTGTGACACCATGGCGTGGTGGAATCTCCAGAAGCTGGCCTTGTCATTTGGGACGTAGATGGCACCCTGATCCCGGCCGACCTCCGCTGGTTGCGTCGCGCGATCGCCAGGACTTACGGGCTCGACGAGGCGGAAGTGTCCTTTCCTCACAAGAAGGTTCACGGCTACACCGATGAGTCGATAGCCGTCGACGCTGCGATTGCCTCGGGCGTGTCGGCTGCAGAAGCCGAACGTAGGGTTCCGCAATTCGGCGAGGCCCTTGTCGAGGTTCTCACCGAGGGGCGCGGCGAACTCCGACAGGTGCAGTCGCCCTACGAAGGAGCGGTCCAGAGTATCGCCGATCTTCAGCGACAGGGCTTCGTGCAGACTGTATTGACGGGCAACCTTCGGCGCGCTGCGGAAATCAAGCTAGAAACTCTCGGCCTGGCGTCCAGATTGGATCTCGAAATCGGTGGTTTCGGTTCCGATGATCGTGACCGACTCAAGCTCCCCGGTGTGGTGGCCCGACGCTTTGTGGAAGCCTATGGACAGCCACTCGTCTCGCATAGAACGGTGGTTATCGGTGATGCTCCCAACGACATCGCTTGTGCCAGGCATGCTGGCTTTTGGGTTGCGGTGGTGACGCACCGCGCCAGCCGGGAGGAACTTTCGAAACATGATCCAGACGTGATTCTCGATGGACTTCAGCCGGAGCTGTTAACTTCTGCTGTCAAATCCTTGATGGAGAGATGAGCGAGCGGAGTGATGCGACCTCATGCTGGCGTCTAGCTCTCGAACCGGACGCTCGGAATCCCATTGCACCAGATCCTGCCTCGCTCGTCGTGCGCGAGAGATACCACGAAGGTTGCCGACCTCCACCAACTGCCCGTAAGAATCAGCGAGCACTGCGCAGGATTCTTCGAGCTGCCCCGCGAGTGCATGTGCCCTGGACAGGTCCACCCGTGCAGCGAGCATGACGTTCGTGTTTTCATGATCGTTTGCCATCTCGACCAACGCGCCCTGAAGAACATGGACGGCCGTAGTCGGGGAACCGAGCAGGATGTGACAGGTTCCTTCGTACACGCGCAAGCGAGAAGAGTTCCAGTCGCTGTACAGTCCCGCGCGGTCCAGCACGGTAATCTCAGCCGCTGCCCGACCTGCGCGCTCCAGCGCTAGTTGAGTTTCCTTCGCCATGCGGAGAGAGGCGTAGGCTTGAGCCTGTTCCGCAGCGATCCTCGCTCGCGCTGCAGGACTAAGGTGATCGGATGCTGACTCAGCCTCGTGGAGCAGCCGGAGGCCAATCATGACATCTCCGTCCGCTTGGACCAGCGTGGCAGCACCCGAGCGGAGGTTGCTTTCGAAAATTCGGGCGGTAGCACTCAGTCTGGCATCTCCTAGTCGATCGGCCAACTGCCTCGCGTAGGTGCAGTGAGCAAGCGCCATACTGTGATTCCCTTGTGCGCTCCACAGCCGGCTGGCAACAATTGACGCTTCGCCAAGCATCGATCCTATATCAGCTCGCAAGGGATCCGAAAAAGCCTTTCTAAACAAAGTGGAGATGCTGTCTCGGTGAGCCTCCACCAGGCTCAGAAGAACGTCAGGTGCCACCGCTTGTCGCTGTTGAGCCAACATGTCAGTGACACGCGCGAAGCTGCTCCACTCGCCGTCGCCAAGTGTTGCGACTTTGTTCCCGCCGGTGGGAGATTCTAGAGATGGCATCTCCGGTGGGCGGTTGGTTGATGGAGCCCGAGGAAGCGAGTACTGTTTCCTGACAATCTGAGCTACTTTGCCCCGTTCCGATGGGCGGGGCTTCTGCAAGCCCAAATCATGATCGCTGGACACACCAGTGACTCGCCGCAAAGCTGCTCGGCGCTCGCTACTTGCCCAGCGGTGTTCCCCACGTTCCAGTTTCCCGATCCAGCGCGAATCCACGTAGAAACTACCGAGGTTGCGGTCTGGGTACAACTTGTCGAGCTCAGCGTTGACGGCGTCAGCCATCTCGGCGCGAGACATCAGGCGCCCTGCGTGATAGGGCGACTCAAGGCGGGCGCGAGCCTTGATGAGTAGTTCGTTGGGCTGCTGATTCGCCTCTGTCTCAGGATGACGGGCCACCGACCCTCCAATTATTTCATAATGCTGTGGGGCTCAGTTTCGACGGATTCTACATCAGGAGCTGTCGAACAAAACCATCTGCCACAGTCGCCTCCCGTGGCGAAACATCGGCGTTGATTGGCATTCCACACTTCCAAGTTCGGGTCCTGCGATGTGTACGTCGCTTCACGAATCGGTGGTATTGCCAACTGCTGGACCTGATGACCGAGATTCTGGACCCCCCGGGGATCGGTGGATTCGCTAGGACAGAGACGACGAACGGCGGTCTGGAGTAGTCCCGGCACGAGCGACGGGGCGTACTCCCTGATCGACCGGGTGCCGCGTTCGAGTCGGCGTAGTGGGCCTGGCGCTGTCCCATGCGAGCGGCGTCGTCGGTCCACCACCCGGCAGCTGAGCCGTCACCGGCGGCGGCCTTGATCGCCTGGCCGAGCCACCGGCGTCGGACAAGCGGGCTCGGGCCAGTCACCAGCCGCCTCCATCGGTTCACGATTCGCTGGTAGTTAACCGTAGGGAAGTCAGGTTCGGAATACCGACCTGCGGTCCGACCTGTTCAAAGTGGCACAGTCACCGACCTAAACGATTCCTTGGTCGGATCAAGATCCCAATAACGCGCCCGGATCAGGCAAGGCAGGTCGGACCGCAGGTCGGGATTCCCCAAGATCCGGCCTATGAGTGATTGTTTGGTGACCGAGCTGTGGGGCCATCTGCCTCATCGGCACCCCGACCACCTACTGGAGACGCCAATGCGTTTTGCCACTTACAACCTTCTCGACTGGACGTCGTATCCGGCGGGTGGGCGGGAGGCTGAGCGGCAGCGTCGGGTGGTCCAGACGATCCGGGCGATCGATCCGGATGTCATCGCGGTGCAGGAGGTGAAGGGTTCGCCGGGGCACGTCGGTGTGGTGGTAGCGGAGCTGGCCGCGCGGACCGGCCTGACCGCCACGGTCGGCAGCGTGGATGGTCGGGACGTGCCGGCGGTCGGCGTGGGTGACAACACGGTGCACGTGGCCCTGCTGTGGCGTGAGGGGCTCGTGCCGTTGCCGGAAACGTTCCGGACGTTCGGTCCGGCCGTCGACCACCGTCACGGCTGGCGGGGCGTCGGGTTCGGGTCCCTGGTCCGGTTGGCGTTCCAGGTCCAGGGTCGTCCGATCCTGTTCGCGTCGTATCACGCGCCGGCGTTCGGTCGGCATCGGCGGATCGATCAGGCGGAGATGGCCCTGGCCGCCGTCACCGGTCCGAGCCTCGCCGCCGTGGTGGGGTCCGACTTCAACTCGATCGGAGCGGCCCGGGTGGGTGGGGACTACTACGACCGTGACCCGTACACCGGTCAGCCGTGGTTTCCGGAGTTGGTGCACCAGTGTCGGGAGGTCACCCATCCGGGGACGAGTCACCGTGCGGACCGGCGGCCGGCGGAGGTGTGGGAAGCCGGCGGTCTACGCGACGTCGCCGCGGTGACGGGCGGTCCGTGGAAGGCGACAACAGGGCATTGGCCGTCGTCGCCGTTCGCGGTGCGGGGTGTGCGGCGGCGGATCGACACGATCCACGCCACCGCCTCACTGCTGCCGGCGGTGGGTGGTTTCCGGGTGGTGGATGACGAGGTGACCCGGTCGGCGTCTGATCACCTGCCGGTGGTGGTCGACATCGACCCCACCGCTCTGTCGTCCTCCGGTGAGGTCGGCGCTGTCGTCGGCCGGTGACCCGTCTGGATGAGGCGGCGGGTCCGGTGGATCGGTTCGACGCCGCCCGCCTGACGCTACAAGCGCACAGGAATACCGGCGGCTGCCTCCACTGCCGGCCCGAAGGCTGTGAGCAGCTGCGGTGGGCGGTCGAGGAACTGTCGCAGCATCCCGGCGGCCGGCCGTTGTTGGCCCAGGCGCGCATCCCGCTTTCCGGTACGCATCCGTGTTCGAGTGAGGAAGGTCGGTCGTGGTGACACGTCCTGAGGTCGGGCGGCATGATCCCCGCTATCTATCGTCGAGACGTACCCCAGCCTCGGCTGTGGGGCCGCCGATGTTGGCGGACGAGTTCTTCTTCGTCGCCCACGACGACTACGGGCATCAGCGGTTGTTCGGCTCCGCCCTCGGCTACGGCCTGGCCGCCGCGTTGCTGGCCGAGTTGCACCTGAATGGCCGGGTCACGTTCGCCGACGGCCGCGTGCGGGTCCGCGACGTCCATCCGCCGGCGGACCCCCTCCAACACCTGATCCTGGACCGGCTTGCAGCGGAGCCCGAGTGTCCGACCCGGACGTGGCTGGCCTACATCGCCGATACCGCCTACGCGCAGGTGGCGCGGCGCATGTGGCACGCCGGCCTCCTGGTCCCGCAGCAGGTGGGCCGTCTGTGGCGGCAGCGCACCGTCTATCGGCCCGTGGACATCAACGACGCCGCGTGGCCCGGGGCGCGTCTGTCACAGCGGATCCGCGGTCGTCGGACTCTCGGTGACTCCGACCGGGTCCTGGCCGGCCTGGTCCTGCACACCCAACTGGGCTCCAGCCTGCTCGACGGTGCGCCGTTGTCCGCCCGTCTGTATCTGCGGGAGGCCGTCGATGGGGTGCAGCCGCCGGTGCGTGAGTTGTTCGGTGACCTCGCCGCCGCTGTCGGCAACGCCGTCCTGTCCCACCGCACCTGAACCACCCCACGCTCCCCGCTCCTTATCTGCTCTTCTTCCGCGAAAGGTGATTCTGCATGTCTCGTTCTGTGCCTGGTGCGGTGTCGGTGACGTTGGCGCGTGGCCGTCTCGGCGTCGCGCATGTGGTGTTCTTCGTGATGGCCGCCGCCGCCCCGCTGACCGTCGTCGCCGGTGGTGCGACCACCGGCTACGCGGTCACGGGCGTGACCGGTATCCCGATCGCGTACCTTCTGGTCGCCGCCGTCCTCGGCCTGTTCGCCGTCGGCTACGTGGCGATGAGCAGGCACGTCGTGAACGCCGGCGCGTTCTACACCTACGTCCGTCACGGTCTCGGCCGCCCAGCCGGCGTCGCCGCAGCCGCCGTGGCGGTGGTGGCGTACAACGCGATGCAGATCGGCCTGTACGGCGGCTTCGGCGCCGTACTCGCCGACTTCCTCCACACCCGCTACGGCTGGAGCATCACCTGGTGGCTGTGCGCCCTGGCGGCGTGGGCGGTGGTGGCGGTCCTCGGGCTGCTGCGCATCGACCTCAACGGGCGGATCCTCGCGGTCATGCTGGTGGCTGAGTGCGCTGTGGTGGTGGTCTTCGACGCGGTCATGCTCAGCCGGCCCGCCTCCGGCGGTATCGGCCTGGGCACGCTGCACCCCGGGCTGGTGGTGAGTGCGGGTATCGGGGCGGCGTTGGTCACCGCGATCACCGGATTCGTCGGCTTCGAAGCCACCACCGTCTTCGCCGAAGAGACCCGCGACCCCCGACGCACCATCGCCCGAGCCACCTTCATCGCCGTCGCGTTGACCGGCGTGCTCTACGCCGGGTCGGCGTGGGCGATGTCGGTGGCCACCGGCCCCGAACACATCGTGCAAGCCGCCCGTGCCTCGGGCACGGAGCTGATCTTCGACCTGACCGGCCCGTATCTCCCGACCACCGTGATCACCCTCGCGCAGGTCCTGTTCGTCACCAGCCTCTTCGCCGCACTCCTCAGCTTCCACCACACCGTGGCCCGGTACCTGTTCGCCCTCGGCCGCGAACACGTCCTACCCGCCGTGCTGGGACGCACCAGCCGCCGCACCGGCGCCCCAAAGATCGGCTCGCTCCTGCAGAGCGCTGTCGCCGTGGCGGTGTTGGTGGGGTATGCGGTGGTGGGGGCGGATCCGATCGTGCACCTGTTCTTCTGGATCACCGTCACCGGCGGACTCGGCGTCCTCATCCTCATGACCGTCACCTCCGCCGCCGTGGTCGGCTTCTTCCACCACACCCCGCACGGCGAAGGACGCTGGCGCAGCACGGTCGCACCCGTGCTCGCCACCCTCGCCCTCACGGGCATTCTCGCTGCCACCCTGGTCGAGTTCGACACCCTCCTCGGCGTCGAAGCGAACTCCCCGCTGCGATGGATGTTCCCCACCGCCTACGCCGCCACCGCTCTACTCGGCGCCATGTGGGCGCTCATCCTGCGACGGGCCCACCCGGACGTGTACCAGGCGATCGGACTCGGCGCGCACACCGCGACCGTCGCCTGGCGCACCCCCACCACCGCACCCCACCACGTGTAAGGACCTGCCGAGATGACCATCCCTACCATCCCCACCGTCACGGTCCGCCCGGCGACACCCGCCGACACCGCCACCCTGATCCCGGTCCTGGCCGACGCGTTCTTCACCGGGCCGGTAGCCGACTGGCTCGTCCCCGACCCCGCCGAACGACGCCTCGTCTACCGCGCCTACTTCGCGGCCATGCTGCGCCACAGCCTGGAACACGGGACCGTGCACACCACCGACGACCAGACCGGGGTGGCGATCTGGTACCCCCGCCTCCACCCCCCGACCTCACCCAGCCCCGAGCACCTCGCAGCCCTGGAGCAGGCCACCGGCCGCTACGCGCCCGTGTTCGCCCTCCTCGACACACTCTTCGAAACCCACCACCCCGCCGCACCGCACCACCACCTCGCCTACCTCGCCGTCGCACCCGGCCGGCAGAACAGTGGGATCGGGGCCGCGCTGCTCACCGGCCACCACCGCCGCCTCGACGCCGAAGGGCTGCCCGCGTACCTGGAGGCCACGAACCTGCGCAACCAGGCCCTCTACCACCGGCTCGGCTACCGGGCCGGCACACCGATCCACATCCCGAGCGGGCCGACGATCTGGCGCATGTGGCGACCCGGCCCCACCTTCCCGCCCGGCTTCTTCGACACGGCCCCGACAGCGGTGGGTGCCGTTCCGGCCGAAGGTGCGGCGCAGTGACCGGACAGCTGGACCAGAAGGCGTGGACGGCACGGCCGGACGACGTCCCGACCATCACCATGCTCCTCGCCGCCGTGGCCATGTTCGACCCGGTCACCGAGTGGCTGCTACCGGACCTGCGGCAACGCCGCAACGTGCTGCAACGGCTGATCGCCGTCCAGGTCGACCACGCCGTCGAACGCGGCGACGTCACCATCCTCGGCCACATGACCGCCATCGCCGTCTGGCACCCGTACCCGGAAACCAGGCCGTGGGCCGCGCCGACCCGCCACGACCTCGGAGCTGCCGCCGGCCGCGCCGCCGTCCGTTTCCAGCAGCTCCTGCAAGCCCTGGACAGCTACCGGCCGACGACCGCACACGACTGGCTGTCCTGGCTGTGGGTCCGCCCCAGCCACCGCAGCCGGGGTCTCGGCCGGCACCTCCTCGACCACCGCCACCACGCCGACCACCGCGCTCTGCCGGTCGACACGGTCGTCACCACCACCGGCGCCCGCGACACCCTCACCGCCTACGGCTACCACCCCCACACACCCCTGCACCTACCCAGCGGCCCCCGACTCTGGCCACTACACCGCGACCCCCCTCCCGTGACCTGACCACGCCTGCCCACGTCCACCCGGGTCGCCCGCGAACGACGCGACCTGGTCTATCCACCTGCGAGAAAAGGGTTCTCTCCGTTGCACAACCAACCCCCACCCCTGCCGACGCCACCCACCACCGCGCCCGACCCGGCCGGGCCGTCCGGTCTGCCGACTCCGATCGGCCTGCCCGCCGCGGGCATGGCGGACGAGCCGGTGGCGTTCCACCGGATGTCCCGGGAGTTAACGCCCCGATGGTGGCGCACGGTGGCCGCCGTGCTGGTGGTGTTCCTCGGGGTCCTGGCCAGCCTGATGACCGCCGCCGTCGCCCTGAACTTCCAGCCCCGACTGCCGCTGCTGGGCGACTACACCCTCATGGCGTACACCATCGCCGGAGTGGCCGTCGCACTACCGATCGCCATGCTCACCGTCAAGACCATCGAACGGCGGCCCGCCGGCAGCGTCCTGAGCATCGCCGGCCGCATCCGCCGCCGCTGGCTGGCGGTCTGCCTTGCCGTCGCGGCGCCGACAGTCCTGACCGGCATGATCTCCGGCTTCGTGATCGAGGTGCTGACCCACACCAGTGACGTCGAACCCGCCCCGACGCAGCCGTCCGGGTGGCCGGGGTTCGGCCCGTACCTCACCACCGTGACGATCGTGGCCGTGTTCCTGATCGGGCAGGTCACCGCCGAGGAGTACATCAGCCGCGGCGTCATCCTCCAGAGCGTCGGCCGGTTCTTCCGTTCTCCGTGGCCGGCCATCGGCGGGCAGGCGGTCGTCTTCGCCGCCCTGCACGGGCCCGGCACCGTCTGGGGTGTCCTGCTGGTCCTGACCATGGGCGTCGCACTCGGCTGGCTCGCCGTCGTCACCGGCGGCATCGAAGCCGGTATCGCGTTTCACCTGGCCGTCAATTTTCCGCTTCTGTTGCTGACGGCCGCGATGCCGCGCCTGGCCGATCCGACCGCCAACGCCGCCGGCGTCGGCTGGCAGACCGCCGCCACCCAAGGACTCACCGTCGCCGTCTACGCCACGATCGTGGGCCTCCTCGCCACCAAGACCCCCCTCCTGCGCCTACTCGCACCCCGCACAAAGGCAGTAACCGCCCACCAGCAAGCGTCAGCCGCCGCAGCCCACCACCACGACGCGCAGCGGCACCCATCCGACCAGCCACAGACCCCGGCCCGGAGCACGCCATGAAGGACCTACTCGCCCTGATCGGCGTACTCATCCTGGCCCTCGCACTGGCCAAAGGCAGCCTGTCGAACACCCTCTGGATCCTGCTACGCCTACGCCTGGCACGCCCCCTCACCACCCTCATCCTGCTCGTGATCATCATCCTCGCGACCAACTACGCCCACCGGACGACCCCATGACCACACCCCCCGGAAACCCCCGCCAAGAGGAACACGACGACCGTCCGCCGGAATGGGACCTCGTACGCCGCGCCCAACACGGCGACCGCGACGCCTTCGGCCAGATCTACCAACACCACCACAGCCACGTCCTCGGCCACGTCACCACCCGCGTCGGCAGCCACCAACGACACCTGGCCGAAGACATCACCGCCGAGACGTTCCTACGGGCCTGGAAAAACCTTCACCAGTACACCCAACCCCGCCGACCGATCATCGCCTGGCTACACACCATTGCCCACCGCCTCGTCCTCGACCACGCCAGAGCCCGCCGCACCCGACCGGAGCACCCCGCCGGCCTTACCGACGACTACCACGCCACAGAACCCCAGGACACCACCAGCGCCGAATCAGCCGTCATCCGCAAGTACGAACTCCAACAAGCCCTCACCGCATACCAACACCTCGACACCCGACACCGCACCTGCCTTCACCTCCGCCACTGGCGAGGCCTCACCGTCCCCCAGACCACCATGGCCCTCCACACCACCATCGCCACCGTCCGACACCTCGAAGCAACCGCCACCGCCGCCCTCGCCCAATACCGCACGGCAGACATCCCCCTACCGCACTGGCACCCCGGCCACCACCAGCGACGGTGAACCACACCCGAAGCGGCGGCGGCGAGCCCGACTTGGCGCGGCATCCGACCGACAAAACCGGCCACTTCGATCTTGGCTGATGTGTGCGACGTGTGCTCTTCAGCGGAAGCCACCCCCGGACAACCCCGGCCAGCCCGGGTCAACCCCGGCCAAGATCAGGGTCGAAATCCGGGGTTGATGTGATCCGAGGCGCTCCGACCTGGCCAAATACCGGCCGGAACCAGCCCGGACAGCCCGGGTCAACGCGGGTCACTCCCTGCCACCCGGGGTAAACCCGCAGGTCGCTAGACTGGCCACTCGCGCCCCCGTAGCTCAGGGGATAGAGCATCGGTTTCCTAAACCGTGTGTCGCAGGTTCGAATCCTGCCGGGGGCACCTCGAAGATCAGCGAAGAACTCCTTGACCTGCGGATATGCTCGAACCCCATCGTGGCGCCGTGACGAGGCGGGCACTCGGCTACGACCGACGATACGGCGTACCCGGCAAGCAGGCCCTTGTGCAGAGGCACGACCGTCCGGCGCTCACTGCGGGCGCAGCCACGACCAGGACGACGCACGGTTGATCCGTTCCGGCCGGGTCGCCCCCGGCCACCGGCGCGGTAGCCGCCCGTACCGGCCGAAGACCCGCAACGCCGCCCGCCGCTGCGGGCACGGGCCGACCTCGGCGCAGCCGGAGCAGCGCCCGTCGGCGCTCGACGGCGTGTGCCGGTCCAACCGCGCCTGTGCCGCGCGCAACTGCTGTGCGACGGTCGCCGACAGGTACGTGGTCACCGCTCCGCCACCCCGGCCGGCAGCAGCGCGGCGCGTACCAGGATCTGGGTCTGCGGCCCACGGCGGCCGGTGGCGTCGAGCTTGAAGCCCTCGACCCAGACCCACTCGTCGCACTCCGGCCGGTTGCTCACCAGCCGCACCCCGGTCACCCACACCGTCACCGGCCCGTCCGCCGGCCGGAACCGGTCGTCCGCCGCGATCCGCAGCACCGCTCCGAGCTGTACGCGCACGTCAAACACGCCGGTTCACCGTCCCCCGTGAGACATCGGGTCGCCGGGTCCGGCTACCCATGGCAAGCAGCTCGACGTGCAGGCCGGCGAGCTGAACGAAGACCTCCCGCCGCCCGGTGGCCTCACCGGTGGCCCGGTCGATCACATAACCCGTCAACCACACCCAGCCGTGGTACGTCGGCTTGTCGCACACCGACATCACCCGCAGCCACAACCCCCGGTCCCCGCCGAACTGCACCGACGCCCGCCGGCCGAGGAACACCAGGTCCCCGGGCATCGGCGGCAGCACCGTTACCGGCTTCGGCCGGGGCGGCACCGAGGTGGGCGGGCCATTCCGGGGATGTCGTTCGGGTCGAGATCCCACGCCAGCACCCACCCCGGGCCAGCCTCAACACGCACCGGGCACGATGGCCTGGGCGGTGCCCCCGGGTGGGATCGAGGATGATCTGGAGACGTTCGGAACTTCCGCAGGGCCACGCATCACGCTCTCCCACCAGCCAGGCATTAGAACTAGCTCTATGTGACCCGATCGACCATGGTGCTGTCAATAGAACTAGCTCTAATGTTGAACGGGTGGGCACACTTGCTGGGTAGAGATACCTCGACACAGCGCACCGGCCAGGAGGAGCCAATGGGTATCGGGTACCGGGATCTCGCCGCGCTCCTGCGCGAGGCCATCCAACGCGGCGACTACCCCGAGGGCAGCACCCTGCCCAAGCAGGACGAGATCGCCACCGAACACGGCGTCAACATCAACACCGTCCGCCAGGCCGTCCGGGTCCTCGAAGCCGAAGGACTCGTCACGCCCGTCCGCAGACGCGGCACCGTCGTCCGGCCACGGGTCGCCATGAGACGACTCGGCATCGACCGCTACGCCAAGAGCAAGTGGAAGTCAGGACTCGTCGCCTTCGCCGCCGACCGCGAGGCAACCGGCCGTCCCTGGGCCCCCGGCGATCAGACCAACGAGGTACGCCTGACCGAAGCGGACGCCGAGACCGCCGAAGCCCTCGGGCTGAATCCCGGTGCACCGGTCTACGAACGCGCCCGCCTGGTCAAAGAGGCCGACATCCCCACTCACACCCTGACCAGCTACTACCGCCCTGAAGACGTCGAGGGAACCTCCCTGGTCGACCCAACCCCCGGCCCCGCCGGACAAGGCGGCGGCTTCGGCATCCTCACCAGCCAAGGACTCGAACCCGACACGATCACCGAGGCCGTCCGCGCCCGAATGCCCACACCCGAGGAAGCCCAGATTCTCCAGCTTCCCGCTGGCGAGCCGGTCATGGTTCTGCACCGCACGACGCTCACCCGAGACGGCCGCCCCGTCGAGTTCGCGCGCGGAGTGCACGCCGCATCCCGCTTCACCTGGTCGTACACCTTCAAGATTCCCGACTGAGGCACCCACGATGACGACGACTCCCCCGACCATCCCCGCCGAACACCGCGCGGACGTCGAATGCCTGTGGGACTACCACCACATGCACCACGAGATCCTGCCCGTTGATGTGGGCATCGGCCTCGGCAGCCATGACCTCGGAGTCGCCAAGGTGGCCACCGACCTCTACCACCGAGGGACGTACCCGACCCTGGTCTTCACCGGTGCCAACGCCCCGACCACCAACGAGGCCTTCCCGCGAGGCGAAGCCGTCCACTACCGCGAGTACGCCATAACCCATGGCGTACCAACCGCCGCGATCCTCATCGACACCCAGGCCACCAACACCGGCCAGAACATCAAGTACGCCCGCGCACTCCTTGCCGAGCACCAGGTCCCGGCCCGATCGGTGATCCTCATGTCCCGCCCCTACCAACAGCGCCGCGCGTACGCCACCTGCAAGAAGCTCTGGCCCGAAGTCGACGTGATCTGCGCGTCCCACCAGCTCTCACTCGACGGCTACGTGGCCAGCATCGGCGACACCAAGAAGGTCATGGACATGCTCGTCGGCGACACCCAGCGCATCGACAGGTACGCCGAACTCGGCTACGCCATCCCGCAACACATCCCCGACCAGGTACGCGCCGCCTACACCCGCCTGCTCGACGCCGGCTTCACGAGCCGCCTCGTGTAGGTCGGCCCGTCGGCCAGCCTCAGGCGACACCGCGACCGTCTTCGACCGGCGGCCCCGAGTCCCCGACTGCGCCGCCTCGATGAACTCATTCAGCACCGAATCGACCGCCGTGCCGTCCGCGTACATCTGACCGGCATGCGCCTACCCCGTGTCGCAGTGCCATGATCATCCGCAGGTCCAGGGCTTTGGAGCACGGGCAGCAGTGCCTCCGGCGGGCCCCTCGGGCTCTCCGGGATGACTGGAGGCAAAGATGGCAGTGATCAAAAGGTTTCGATTGTTGTGGCGAGCCTCAGGGCTAATGACGAATTAGACCAGCATCACTGGCCATGTCCGCATTGCCGGATTGCACCTCGAACAGATCAGGGCCAATGAGTACCGAGTTGAGGCGAAGATAGTCCGCCCATTCGGGCGGCCATTTAGTTGTGGAAGACCAACGCACGCCCCCCAGGTTCACCGAACTCAATAGGGAAAAATTGCGGAGGTCGGCTCCGGCGAAATCCGACCGAAGCTGGTCAAAGCTTTGCGCCAGCGCATTCGCGAAGCCCTGTTTGACATCGACCGCTATATCGAAGGCGAGGGCAACGGCTAGGTAAAGGTCTGCGGCCAACGCGGGCTCGAGGTCGAGGTCATGGGAAGCCGTACGAGCTAACGCGAGAGCACTTCCGCCTCGAAGGCTGACGGCAAGACTGTGGGCGAGATCGGCGTTTCGAACCAAGTCTTGCTCAAGCTCCCGAACGCTGTCTCGCAGCGGACTGAGGCTGCTGCGGCCCGGGATGCCGAAGGTGCGCGCCAAACGAGATTCAAGGCTTGGTCCAAAGCGCAGCATATCGCCGATAGTGCGGGCGAGCGTGGTGGCAACCGGACGGGCCTGCTCAAATTCAGAATCACTTGCGTAAACCATGAACCTCGCAATTCTGCTGGCTGTGGAAATATTCTCCTCAAGGGAACTGGTCAATCCAGGAATGTCGTCGTGCGAGCCAAATATGTCGATGATGATACGGCGAATAGACAGCCATTTCCTGACATCGTCAACGAGACTCAGAAGGAGCGTCATTGCGATAAGCGCAGGATGGCTGCGAAGTGCCAGACGAACTTCTGGCGATGCCGATTCCAACCGTCTGAATACGGCGCTGCGCTCCGCTGGCGCTTGATCCTGAACGCTTTCACTGCGGTTGTGAACGGCGCTCATCCTGTCGGGCATGGAAGACCGCCTCGCCCCGGCGGCGACAAGGACGCTGGCCCACCAAGGCGACGTCGTGATGCGCAACCAGGGCTCGTCAGGCCGAGATACACGAGCGATCCGGCCCAGTAGGGTATCAGCGCGTACCATCCGCCACGACCTCACTGCCTTCCAAGGCATCTGTAGGTGGCAAACTGGCTGAATTCGGCTTCTGCTCGGTGATTTCAACTCTACTCAGGACGCCACGAACTACGGAAGGCGCGCACGCTCCCATGATCAATGCTGGCCATGCTCCGGTCATCTGAGCGTGAGCCGCCGCCGCTACCATGCCGCCGACCGCAAGGCTAGCGAGGGCGACAAAAAGATGTGGCCAGATACCGTCTTGGGAGTATCGCCAAGGCCACCGGTAGCCGGCCGCCACGACCGAGGCCGACAGGCCAAGAAGGCTGGCGACCAAGCCGCCGGCCAGCCCCCACCCGGCGGCTTCCTGAACGCCCATACACGCACAGTAGCCGATGAATGGCTTGCAGCCAACGGAAGGCTTTGTGGTGGCGTCCAAGGTCGGTGGCCGGACTGTAAAGGCGCATAAATTGACCACCGTGGCCGCTATGCGTCGTCGAGGGCGGGCTCGAAGATCATTCGGTCAGATTTACGACACTTGAGTGCGGCCAGGGGCGGCAAGCGTCGGCAGGTTCCGCCCTGGCTGGAGCGTCAATCCGGTTGATTTGATGACGTTCGGTCCCCGCGGTGGGTGTAAGGGTTCGAATCCCCGCCAACGGCATGACTGTACAGCCGCATGCGCAGTCAAGATGGCCGATGGGTGCGGTCCTGGGCTGGAGTGGACGACACGGCGAGCAGGCCACCGATGACAGCTGGCAATAGTCTTGATCTTGCAAGACGGGAGGCACGGGCTCGCGGCCCGCCCTGCGGGCGGCCTCAGCGCCCCATGCAGAGTACGGGCAATGATCTTTTGGCTTGCGGAACCGCTGAGTGGCCAGCCCGCCCAGGTCACGAGCACAGTGGCCACTATGCCGCTGTCGCCTTCCTAAACCGTGTGTCGCAGGTTCGAATCCTGCCGGGGGCACCTCGAAGATCAACCTGAACGCCATCCTGGCCTGCTGAAACTCTCCGTCCCCCGACCGCTCCACCTCGGGCCCCGGTTGCGTCGCCGGCTACCCGACGCGCCCCGCTCGAACCCGTCTCGCCCTCGGCCACCCGCGCTCGCCGAGGTCAGTCCGAACCGGCCCAGGTTGGTATCTTCGAGGCGACGCCACCGGCACGCTCGGCCCCGTTGAGGGACTTGCCCTCGCACTCGTTTTCCACGCCAACAGATCGTCCCGCAGATTCCCACAGGAGTGGCAGCGATGGTCGAGAAACACGATCTCCGTACCGAAGACGAGTTGGGAGTCTCCATGACGGAACAGTGGAGTGTCGATGCTCCGGGTGTGATCGAGCTGCCGTCCGGGCGCCGCTTCCGGGGGCGGGGCCTCAGATACGACTCGCCGGACGGCCCGACGCCGACGTTCGCGGTCCATCTGACGGACAAGCCGACCGCGGAACCCCAGTGGGAACGGGTCTGGGTGCGGTGGCGGGACTTCTGGTTGCCGGCCGACCCCGACGAAGCGCTGCGAGCGCTCCGGCAGGCCTACGATCGAGCCGAATCCGACCGGGTGGAGATCGCCTGCGGGGGTGGTATCGGGCGTACCGGCACCGGCCTGGCGACCTTGTGCGTCTTCGAGGGCATGGCCCCCGACGAGGCCGTCAACTGGGTGCGCCGGCACTACCACAGGCGCGCCGTCGAGGTCCGCTGGCAGCGCAGGTTCCTGCGCCACGCCTTCAGTGCCGCAGTGGATCCGACGGATCGTTAGCGACGACCGGGGCCCGGTCCTCGCGGTCCAGCTCGGCGAGGTCCTGGTCGGACAGGGCGAGGCCGGCGCCGACGATGTTCTCGCGCAGGTGGGCCACCTTCGACGTACCGGGAATCAGCAGGACGTTCGGCGAGCGCCGCAGGAGCCAGGCGAGGGCGACGGACTTCGGCGTCGCCCCCGTCCGGGCGGCGACGGCCGAGAGCGCCGCGGAGCGCACCGGTGAGAAACCACCGAGCGGAAAGTACGGCACGTAGGCGACGCCGTCGACGGCCAGTTGCTCGATGAGCTGGTCGTCGTGGCGGTGGGCGAGGTTGTACATGTTCTGCACGCACACGACGGGGGCGACGGTGCGGGCCTCGGCGACCTGCTCGGCGGTGACGTTGCTGACCCCCAGGTGGCGGATCAGGCCGTCGCGGTGGAGTTCGACGAGGGTCTCGAACGCCTCGGTGATCGGGCCGGGCTGAGGCCCCTGGGCGTCACCCATCCGCATGTTGACCAGGTCGAGGGTGTCGACCCCGAGGGACCGCAGGTTGTCGTGGACCTGCTGGCGCAGGTCCGCGGGGCGGCGGGCGGTCGGCCAACCGCCCTGCGCGTCGCGGTTCGCCCCCACCTTGGTGGCGATCAACAACGATTCCGGGTACGGGTGCAGCGCTTCGCGGATCAGTTCGTTGGTGATCCGCGGCCCGTAGGCGTCGCTGGTGTCGATGTGGGTGATGCCCCGGTCGACCGCTTCGCGCAGAACGGCCAGCGCGCCGTCGCGGTCGGCGGGTGGCCCCAGCACCCACGGTCCGGCGAGTTGCATGGCGCCGTAGCCGAAGCGGGTGACGGTGTGGTCGCCGAGCGTCCAGGTGCCGCCGGGCAGGGCGGTGGGAGAGGTGCTCATCGGGTCACTTTCGTTGTCGGGAGAGGGTGGCGCGTTCCAGCATGGGAGCTTTACTCTCCATCGGGAAGTAGGCACTTGAAAGTGCGTAACCACCCAGCAGGGAGAGGGGAGCCCGGTGGCCACAACGAGAGCAGCGCAGCAGCGGGCCCGGGCCAAGGCGGACTACGACGCGTTCCTCGCGGTCTGCCCCAGCCGTCAGCTGCTCGACCGGATCTCCGACAAGTGGGTGGTGCTGGTGCTGTGCGCGTTGGGCGGTGACGCCGGCCCGCGACCGGACGCGCCGAGGGCGCTGCGCTACTCCGAGCTGGCCCGGCTGCTGGCCGGGGTCAGTCAGAAGATGCTCACCCAGACCCTGCGTTCACTGGAACGCGACGGTCTGCTCACCCGGACGGTGACGCCGACCGTCCCGGTCACCGTCTGCTACGAGCTGACCGACCTCGGTCTGTCGCTGCACCGGATGACCCGGGAGATCAGGTACTGGGCGCAGGACCACATGGGTGAGGTCCTCGCCCACCGCGACGCCCACGACGCCTCCTGACCGGGCCTGCGGCCCGGCGGTTCACCGCAGGGCGTCCACGAACTGTCGGGCCAGGGCGGCCGGTGAGATGTCGTACTCCTCCTCGACCGTGCGGGCCACCAGGTGACAGAGCAGGTAGCGCTGGGTCGGCACGATGCCGAGTCGGCCCAGGTGGGAGTAGAGCTGGTTGATGGCCAGCCGGTGACAGCGGAACCAGACCTGCGACAGCACCTCGCTCCGGTGGGCCGGTGTCTCGCTGAGGATGTCGTGGAAGGCGATCGGGTGTCGTAGCTCCATGCCCTGCTGGTCGAGGTGGTCGAGGTCGATCTCGCCGCTGGTGAACAGCGGCTCGGCCCGCGCCTTCTGGTCCCGGACGATCCCCAGCCAGGTCTCGACCAGCGGATCCGGGCGACCGCCCCGCACCGTGGCCAGGGTGGCGTGGAGCCGATCGCGCAGCGCCGGGCGGTGCCGCCGGTACCGCTCGTCGAACGTGGCGCGGACGGCGTCGGGGTCGGCGGTGTACGCCAGGAAGGACTCGACGTGCGACCGGAACGACAGGTAGCCCCGGGAGATCGGTGGGACGCTGAGGTGACCGAAGGCGAACAGCAGGTCCAGGGCGTGTCCGATCCGGTCCACCGCACCGCTGCGGATCGCGGCCAGGGTGTCGAAGGTCAGGGCGGTGCTGCGGGCGTACGCCCCGGCCAGCAGGTTCGCCAGTTGCGGGCTGCCCAGGACGTGCCGGCGGTCCTCGTACGGTTCGAACTGGACGGTGTTGTCGGGGTACCAGGGGGTGAGCGGGCCGGGGTCTGCCTCGCGGACGGCGAGCCGCCGGTGTGCCGCCAGGTGGTCGGCCTCGCGCAGGGCGGCCGTCGAGGGGTGGTCGCGCAGGTAGTCGGAGAGGCTGCGCCGCGCGGTGGGGCGTACCGTCGCGGCCCAGAGTTGCGGGGTGGTCCGCAGGTTGATCCGCAGGTGGGGGCCACGGCGCCAGTGGCGGATGAGATGTGGTTGGTCGACGACGTCGGCGAGCGCGGTCAGCAGGGGGCGTACGCCGTCCAGGATCAGGTCGTCCTTCTCCTGGGCGTGGTACCGGACCTGGATGCTGTACCAGCCGGGTTCCTCCGGCGGCGGGGTGGGCGTCATCGGAAGTCCTCCTGTTCGCGCGCGGGTTCTCCGAGGTCGACGCAGGCGGCGCAGACCAGGTAGTGCAGCTGGGTCTCCTGGTCGACACCGAGACCCAGCCGGTTGCAGAGCAGGTGCACACAGCGCAGCAGGACGACGAGCAACGCCTGCTCCGCACGGGTCGGCCCGGCGTCGGCGAGGCGGGTCGGGCCGGCCTCGGTGAAGCGGGACGGGCCGGCGTCGGCGGTGAAGCGGGTCGGCACCGACCGCAGGTCGGGGTGGAAGTCCCCGACCCGGTGCAGGTCGGTCAGCTCGGCTCGGAGCCGGTGGATGGAGGCGGACCAGGCGGCGACGAAGGGGTCCGGATCAGCCCCTGGTCGCGTCGACTGCGCCGCCGTCCAGCAGCTGGACACCAGCCGCCGCAGTGCGGTGCGCTGCCGCAGGTAGCTCTCCCACCGTGCCCGGTGGCCGTCGGCCGGATCCCAGTGGGACCGGGACCGGGTAAGCAGGTGGGCCAGGCGGTGCCGGTCGGGTTGCCAGGCGGCGAGCGCCGAGGCCAACGCGAGCACCGCCAGCCGCGAGCGGTGATCCGCAGCCGCCGGGCGGGCCAACGTCGACAGGGCCAGCCAACTGGAGTCGGTGAAGTGGCCTTCAACGGCCCGGGTCGCCGCCCGGCCACCGTAGATCGGGTACTCGGGCTGGTAGGGCTGGACCTCCACCACGTCGGGCGGGCGGATCCGTCGGTCGTGGTCGGCCCGGCCCTCCAGGCGGGCGTACCGCTCGGCGAGGGCCGCGTACCGCTCGGCGGGCCCCGGGGGCGGGGAGGGGAACCGGGCCAGGTGCGCCTCCAGGGTGGACCGGGTGCAGGCCGCGACGTCGGCGGCGAGGTCGGGCCGGGTCGGCAGCAGGCGGAGCCGGAGGTGCGGCCCGCCCTCCCAGTACCTGATGAAGAAGAACTGGTCGAGTACGCCGGTGGCCCGCAACGAGGCGACCAGTGGGGCGACCGCCCCGGTGAGCAGCCGGTCGTGGTCGCCGCGGTGGAAGGCGTGCAGCGACAGCCAGGGCGGCGGGGTCACGAGGGGCCGATCTCGACGACGTACTCGGTCACGTGCCGGCCCTCGGTGCCGTAGCTCGGGGCGTCGGCGAGCTGCGGCAGGGCCTCCTGGAAGGTGAGCACCGCGCCCGGGTCGCGCAGCAGGCGTTCGAAGAGGCGTACGAGCGGCACGTTTGCCAGGTCGAGGTAGACCGGCTTGACCGGGGCCGGTCGGCTCGCCGTGACGTACGAGCGCTGGGGGATCCGGTGTTCGGCGAACCAGGTGGCCAGGGTCAGCAGGTAGCCGGCGTCGTCGACGCCCTTGGCACGGCCCGGCACGAGATCGGCGCGGACCCGCCAGGAGGCCCGGGACACGGTGACCCGGCCGATCGACAGCCGGGGTCGTCGCCGTACCGTGCCGGTCGGGTGTTCCGGGGTCCCGGTGAAGATCTGGGCGGTCGGGGCGGCGGCGTTGGGCACGTCGCCGAAGAGGTGGACCAGGAAACGGGCGAGTCGGGGCAGCCGGGCCCCGGCCATCATGCCGGTGCACGCGATGCGGACCGCACCGTCGTCGCTGCGCCGCCGCAGGCGCAGACCCGGGGTCGCCGCGTCGGGCGTCACGACCAGGTCGTCGAGGGGGATCCGTTGCTGCGGCGGGCGGGCGCTGACCATCCCGGGGTGGCAGATCTCGAAGCCCACCGCCGGGGA